>NZ_LWIG01000014.1:378259-404072 GCF_002068095.1 Bradyrhizobium sacchari
GTCCGCCGACCGACACGATGGTCTTGATGTCGGCGGTCTGGGCGCGGGCCGGCCCGCCGCCGGCCAGGCACAAAGCGAGCATCGCGGCGCCCGCGCTTTGCAAAGGATGTTTCATGACGTGCCTCACCACTTCGAAAATTGCTCACGGAGTCTGCTGGAGAATGGTCGAGCCGTTCAGGATTCCGAGCTGTCCGACGCCGGCCGTGTTGTTGGCCCCGATCTGGCCGATCAGGCTCGAATTGGAGCCGCCGACCTGGCCGGCCAGCGCGGTGTTCGATGCCGTCGCGGTGGTGCCGCCCTGCCCGATCACCGAGGTGTTGACGGTGAGGAGCGATCCCGTCTGCAACGTGGTCGCCGTATTGGTCGCGCCGAACTGCATCGTCGTGGCGCTGTTGCTGGTGGAGCCGCTCTGCGAGATGAAGGAGTTGTTGGTCGTGCCGAACTGCAGCACGCTCGCCGAGTTGCCCGCCTGGGCTTCGACGGCGGTCAGCGCACCCAGCGCCGCGACCGTTGCAATGAGATAGGTGATCCGCATGTCATTTCCTCCGCGACAATAAGCGAGCCATCGCGATTGAACCGCCGGGCCCGATTGCGGTGATTTCGAGAATGGCCCGGACGCACCGCAACGGGGTGCGCCCGGCCACGGTACGTGGGTCAGTGCGCCGTCTGCGAGACGGTGCTGCCGTTGATGCCGAACACGCTGAGCTGGCCGACGCTGGCAGCGTTGTTCTGGAGCGCGGGAGGCCCGAACGAGTTCTGGGTGATCCCGCTGGTGTTGTTGCCGAACGCCACCTGGCCGGTGGTCGCCGAGTTCTGCACGCCGATCTGGTTGACCGTGCTGGCGTTGTTGAGCGAGGCCGAGCTGGTTCCCTGCATCGTGGACGCAGAGTTCACGAGGCCGAGCTGGCTGGTCGAGGAGCTGTCATTGGTGAGGCCGTTCTGCGTGACGCTCGAACCGTTCACGAGACCGACCTGCACCGTGGTCGAGGTGTTGGCGGCCTGCGCGGCGGATGACAGGGCGAACACGGCAACGGAAGCAAAAAACAATTTACGCATGGAGTATTCCTTTCGGGCCAAGTTGTTTTGACTGGGTTCGGATGCCGGTCCTGAATACGACTGACATCGTGGGAATACTCTGAACCGATCGTGTGCCGCGCGACAGACTGCAGTTCATGCTAATCGGTACGGACTAGACGCTGCGCGGTGCATCCGCCCGCAAACCGCACGATGTGCGGCTACCCCGCACCGGCGCGCGGCGCTTCCGCTTCGCGTCCCATGCTGTCGATCAGCCGCACCACTTCGATCGGCGACCGCAGTTCGAGCTTTCGCATCATCCGGGCGCGGTGGACCTTCGCCGTCACCTCGCTCACGCCGAGCCTTGCCGCGATCTGCTTGGCGACGAGCCCCTCGGCCATCAGCATCATGATCTCGCGCTCGCGGCTCGTCAGCGTCTCGACGCGCTGCCGGGCGTCGCGGACGGCGTCCTCGCGCGCCATCCGCCTGCGGTCGCGCTCGATGCCGTGCCTGATCGCGTCGAGGATCTCCTGCTCGCGAAACGGCTTCGGCAAAAACTCGACCGCGCCGCGCTTCATCGCCTCGACCGACACACGAACGTCGGAATAGCCGCTGATGAAGACGATCGGAATCAACACGCCCGTCTCGACGAGCCGGCGCTGCAGTTCGAGACCGGTCGGCGACGTCCCGGGAAAGCGAACGTCGAGCACGAGGCACGACGGTCCGCCGGAAAGACCTTCGGCCAGAAACTCGTCGGTCGACGCGAACAACTTCACCAGATGCCCGGTTTCCTCACACAGACTTCCAATCGCGTTTCGTATCTGAACTTCGTCGTCAACGACATAAACTGTGGCTTGACCTGAATTCATTGCAACAAACTCCCCAGCTTGGGGCTCGATGAGCGAGCAACGAGCCATCCATTCTTCTTGCAAGCGATAACAAGGTGCTTGGATGAATTCGCGGGGATCGAACGCTGTGCGTCCGTCCACCGGTTCGACGTCTTAGGGCCAACGCTCGCCTGAGGCGAGTGAACGCGTTCACACATCGCGCTTCTTCATTGCTTGAATCGCGCCGTGCCACAGACGGCATCACGGCCGGCATCACGGCGAGGCGCGTTATCGCGAGTACGGCAATCCGGCATCGTGGCCGCAATGTCGCCAACTGCGTCATGGCATCGCCACCCATGTGCCGGCCCGAACGCCAACCATCGGCAGCGTCAGCCGGATGATACGGGACGTTCAGTCAGCTAATCGAGTTCGATACCGCGCGCATCGTATCGATACGACGGGTATGCATTCCCGGCAAATCACGAAACGTCGCACCCGCGGACTTTACTTCTGGATCATGCTGCGCACCCGACCGTCGCCCCGGCGCGGACGACATACTGACGATCGATACTACCTTAGATAATTTACAACCATAGCGAGTGAATTGTCCTTCTTGCCGCCAACGAAGCCATTTCAACCAGGCGGGTTTTGATATGCGATTTGTGCCAGCAATTGCCTTGCTCGGAACTGCATGCGGCCTTGCTGCGATCTACGCCGCAGGGCCGGCCACGATCTCCGGCGCTGCCGGGAGCGCGGCAGACACGGCGGCTCACGCCTACGACCGGACCAGGCGGCTGCTCGTGCCCGCCGGCCGCGAAGCGCCGACGTTCGGGTCAGATGCACCCGTGTTCCGCTACGCCACAATCCAGCGCGGCAGCATCGAGCAGACCGTCACCGTTACCGGCGCCCTGCAGCCGGTGAAGACGATCGAGGTCGGATCCCAGCTGTCCGGACAGCTCGCCCGCGTCTATGTCGACTTCAACGACACCGTCGCCAAGGACCAGCCGCTCGCCCTGATCGATCCGCGCAGCTTCGCGGCCAAGGTCGACGAAGCCAGGGCTTCGCTCGCGGTTGCCAATTCCCTGGTCGATATCGCGCGCGCCAAGCTCGATCGCGCCCGGATCGATCTGCAGAACGCCAAAGGCAGCCGCGACGTGCTCGCCGCCAAGCTCGAAAGCGCCCAGGCGGTCAAGACCTCGGCGCAGAAGACCCTGCAGCGCAAGCTGGCGCTGCAGTCGCAGAACGTGGTGGCAACGACGACCGTCGACGACGCCCAGACCGAGTTCACCGCGCGCCTCGCCCAGGAGCGCGAGGCGGAGGTCCTGATGTCCCTCAACTCCTATTCGGTGGATGGAGCACAGGCCGATGTCCGCCGCATCGAGGCCGAGCTGCAGCAGGCTCGCATGGCGGTGCCGGAGAAGGCAGCCGTTCTCGCCGCAGCCCAGGCCGATCTCGACCGCACCGTGATCCGCTCGCCGATCAATGGCGTCGTCGTCGGCAGGTTCGTCAACGAGGGCCAGACGCTCGCGGTCGGCCTTGAGTCGCGGACCACCTTCGTGGTCGCCCACCGGCTCGAAGACATGGAGATTCACGCGCAGGTCGATGAAGCCGATATCGGACGCATCGCCCCCGGACAGCGCGCCCATTTCACCGTCGATGCCTATCCCGACCGCCNCAGGTGCGAAAGGCGCCACAGACCCAGCAGCACGTCGTCACCTACACCGTCGTGCTCTCGACCTCCAATATCGACGGCGCGCTGCTGCCCGGCATGACCGCGCTGGTGAAGATCGTGATCGAGCGGCAGGACGACGTTTTGAAGGTGCCGCTCGCTGCTCTCCGTTTCCAGCCGACCGGCGCGCGGCCGGACCCGGCCGGCGCGCATAGCGGCGTGNNNGGACGGCGAGCGGCTCGCTCCAGCGCATCGCGGTGACGGTCGGCGCCGCCGGCACCGAACAGGTCGCGCTCAAGAGCGGTGATCTCGTCGAGGGCAGTCAGGTCGCCGTCGGCCAGGCGATCCGGCCGGCCGGCATGGAGATCCTCGGAATCAGGTTCGGATCATGACCACCCTGCCCCTCATCAGCCTCCGCTCTGTGTCCAGGACCTATCGCACCGACGGGGTAGCAGTGACCGCGGTGCGCAACGTCTCCTTCGACATCGCGCCCGGCGAGATCGTCGCCGTGATGGGACCGTCGGGTTCGGGCAAGTCGACGCTGATGAACATGATCGGGCTGCTCGACCTGCCCAGCGAGGGCGCGGTCCATCTCGAGGGAGCCAATGTCGCCGAGCTCTCGGAAGACCGCCGCTCGTCGCTGCGCGCCCGCAGCATCGGCTTCGTGTTTCAGTCCTACAACCTGCTCGCGCGCCACAGCGCGATCGAGAACGTCGCGCTGCCACTGGTCTATTGCGGCATCAGCCGCAGGGAACGCCTGGCCCGAGCCGAGCAGAGCCTTCAGGCCGTCGGCATGCTGCACCGTGCCCATCACTTCCCGCGGCAGCTCTCCGGCGGCGAGCAGCAGCGCGTCGCGATCGCGCGCGCGCTGATCGCCTCCCCGCTGATCGTTCTCGCCGACGAGCCGACCGGCGCGCTCGACAGCCGGACCGGCGCCGAGATCCTGGCGCTGTTCGCAGCCCTCAACCGGGCCGGCCAGACCATCGTGATGATCACGCATGATCCCGGCATCGCGACGCAGTGCCGGCGCACGATCCGCCTGCATGACGGCGAGCTCGTCAGCGATGAAACGATAGCGGAGCTGCTGCCGAGACGGAGCGTGGCGTCATGACGATGCTCCAGGGGTTTCAGATCGCCCTGCATGCCCTGCGCCTCAACCCGCTGCGCAGCTTCCTCACCATGCTCGGCATCGTGATCGGCGTCGCCTCCATCGTGACCGTGTTCGCGATCGGCTCCGGCGCACAGCTCCGCCTGCAGGAACAGATCCGCTCGATCGGCGCCAATGTGCTGATGATCACACCGGGGGCGGTCTACCAGGGCGGCGTGCGCCTCAAGGACGGCAGCAAGCTGACGATGACCGAGGGCGACGTGCAGGCCATCCTCGAGCAGATCCCGGAGATCCAGGCCGCCGCCGGCTCGCTCGCCGGAACGGCGCAGGTCATCCACGAGGGCAAGAACTGGAACACCACGATCAACGGCACCACCAGCGGCCACTTCATGGTGCGCGACTGGCAGCTCGCCTCGGGGCGTTATTTTTCCGGCGCGGAAGAGACCGGCGCCGGCAAGGTCGTGATCCTCGGCAGCACTGTCGCGCGCGAGCTGTTCGCGCCGGGCGACGACCCGATCGGTGCCCAGATCAGGATCATGAAGGTGCCGCTCGAAATCGTCGGCGTGCTCGACCGCAAGGGCCCGGCGCAGGACGACGTCGCCTTCGTGCCGCTCAGCACCGCCAAGCTCCGCTTCCTCGGCAGCGCGAGCAACATCAACCGGGATTCGGTCGCCTACATCATCGCCAAGGTTGCCGCGGACGGCCAGATGGCGGGAGCGCGAGCGGAGATCGAGAGCCTGCTGCGGCAGCGCCACCGCATCCCTGCCGGCCAGGAGGACGACTTCAAGGTCCAGGATCCGGCCGCCGCCATGGAAGCGCAGCAGGGCGCGATCCGCACCGTGGCGCTCCTGCTCGTCGCCATCGCCTCGGTTTCGCTGCTCGTCGGCGGCATCAGCATCATGAACGTGATGATCGTGTCCGTCACCGAGCGCACGCGGGAGATCGGAATCCGCCGCGCGCTCGGCGGACGGATGCGGGACATCCGCCTGCAGTTCCTCTGCGAGGCCCTCGTGCTCTGCCTGCTCGGCGGCGCCATCGGCGTCGCCGGCGGCATCACGCTCTCGATGACGGTCGCCCGCATGGCTGGATGGATCACCTCGATCGACGGCGAGGCGATCGGCCTTGCCCTCGCCTTCTCGATCGCGACCGGTCTCATCTTCGGGTTCTATCCCGCCCACAAGGCATCGAAGCTCAGCCCGATCGAGGCGCTCAAGACGGAGTAGGACGATGCAGGGGGCGACGACATCAACGAGAAGACCAGGGAGGAGCCAGTCATGAGTCCGGATCCGAAGGATTCGATCACACCGACACCGCGTGAGCGTGAGCTGATGATGTTGATCGCGCGAGGCCTTCAGAACAAGAACATCGCCTACGAGCTCAAGATCTCGGAGAACACGGTGCGGGCGCATATCGGCAACATCATGCGCAAATACCGGCTCCAGAACCGGACCCAGATCGCGATCATCTATGCGCTCAAGACGGCCCCGCTTTCGCTGCGGCGCGATCTCACCAGGAATGGGACCGCTCCGGCAGCGGTGAAGCCGCCGCAGGCCCTGGCGCAAAATCCGCGGCTGCCGACCGCGCCGGAATGACCACGACCCCTTGCGCCGCCCGTCGGGCAAAACACCCAAGCGCCGGGTCAAGGGAGCAGCATCGAAATAATTCTCTTTATTCGAATTCGGATTTTTGTTAGAACCCATTCACTCCGGCCCAAGGAAGAGGGGCGCATCGCGATCGTCACGAACGCGGGCCGGGCGGCGGTGGACGCGGGCGACATCGGCACGAAGGGTTTTGCAGGGCGGGCAACCGTGAGCGAAGGCCTGGTGCCAACGACAGGTGCGGCTCGCGTACGGCAAAATCGTGTGGTCCTGGCGCCCGGGGTCTGTGCGCCAAGTCGTGTGGTGATGTCGCGGCCCGACCGGGCCCGCGCATCGATCATCCGCACGGCGACGGGGGCAATAGTGCATCGCTCCCCGGGGAGAGCACGACATAAGCCGTAAAGCCACTGCGCAGGGAAGGCCGGATGTTTGGCTTCACCTGTATGCCGCTGTGCAAATTCTTTGTTGCCACCTTTCGCACAGTGGACCGTGGGTGCCCGGCCGGCACCCGGTCTTCCCTGCGCCCTCTTTCATGTGAGGGTGAAGCGACGAAGCAAAGCTCGGGCGAAACAGGCCGCGAGGATGCGAAGGCGTGTCTGCGAACGAGATGCGAGTTGAAGGAGCGACGCCGTCACTCCGTCATTGCGAGCGCAGCGAAGCAATCCAGAGTCTTTCCGCGGCAGCAGTCTGGATTGCTTCGCTGCGCTCGCAATGACGAGGATGATGCAGTTGCGCGCCAAACTCCGCCCTCGTGCCCCGGACGCAGCGCAGCGTTCCTTCGACGGTGCGCTGCAGAGCCGGGGCCCAAGTCACAGCGAACCGGGCGGCCTGTTGGGTCCCGGCTCTGCGCCGCACCGCTTGCGCGCTGCGGCGCGTCCGGGACACCAGCATACACCATCCCCATCCCAGCCCTCTTGCATCGACATCAGGGCTTGTAACAAAACCGTCATACAGCAAAACTAAACGATTGCCGGGGCCGCGGTCGCGGCCATGCCGCCTCACCGCAGGGAGAGATTTGATGCGCCGTTCACTGCTGTTGCTGTCCGCCGGACTGACAGTGCTGTCCACTGGACTTGCTTCCGCCCAGAACAATACCCCCCGCAACCTGATCCTGTTCATTCCGGACGGCCTGCGCGCCCTCAAGGTCACGCCCGAGACGGCGCCGGCGATGGCGGAGGTCCGCGACAAGGGCGTCAACTTCAAGAATTCGCACTCTCTCTTCCCGACCTTCACCATGGCTAACGGCTCGGCGATGTCGACCGGCCATTATCTCGGCGACACCGGCGTGTTCTCCAACACGATCTGGACCAACTACACCTCGGTGCCGGCCGGCGACACCGTGGTCCCGTTCATCGAGAACGACGCCGTGCTCGGCGACATCGACGAGCATTTCAAGGGCGACTATCTCAACGAAGAGACCATTCTGAAGATGGCCCGCGACAAGGGCCTCAGCACCGCGGCGATCGGCAAGGTCGGACCGACCTACCAGTTCGACCATACCGACAAGCCGGAGAAGCCGGGTCTGCATTCGGTCGTGTTCGACGATTCCACCGGCGGCAAGAACGGCGTCGCGCTCTCGGACGAGGTGAAGGCAGCCCTGACCAAGGCCGGCCTGCCCCTCGCCACGCCGCCGCGCGGCGACAACAGCAAGGCGGGCGACGCGAAGACGCCCGGCACCACTGTCGCCAATGTGGCGCAGCAGGCCTATTTCGCCGACGTGGCCGCCAAGGTGGTGCTGCCGATGTTCAAGGCGCGCAACAAACCGTTCGTGCTGGTGTTCTGGTCACGCGATCCCGATGGCAGCCAGCACAACACCGGCGACAGCCTCAACCAGATCCTGCCCGGCATCAACGGGCCGACCTCGATGGCCGGCATCAAGAATGCCGACACCAACCTCGCCCAGCTCCGCAAGGCGCTCGACGAGCTCGGCCTCGCTGCCTCGACCAACATCATCGTTTCGGCCGACCACGGCTTCTCGACCATCTCCAAGGAAAGCAAGACCAGCCCCTCGGCCAAGCTCAGCTATGACGATACGCCGAAGGATTTTTTGCCGATGGGCTTCCTGGCGATCGACCTCGCCAAGGCGCTCGACCTGCCGCTGTTCGACCCCAATGACAAGAACGCGAGGATCGAGGGCAACAAGCATCCCAAGGCCGGCAACGGCGTGCTCGGCAAGGATCCGGAGAAACCCGACCTCGTCGTCGCCACCAATGGCGGCTCGGACCTGATCTATCTGCCGAACAAGGACAAGAAGCT
The DNA here is from genome assembly GCF_002068095.1 of Bradyrhizobium sacchari. Lineage (GTDB taxonomy): Bacteria > Pseudomonadota > Alphaproteobacteria > Rhizobiales > Xanthobacteraceae > Bradyrhizobium > Bradyrhizobium sacchari. The sequence continues at coordinate 386,732 of NZ_LWIG01000014.1, forward strand.
GGCGGCCAAGACCATCAAGGCGCTGCTCGAGCAGGATTACGTCTCCGGCCTGTTCGTCGAGGACTCGCTCGGCCGCTTCCCCGGCACCCTGCCGCTCTCGAGCATCAACCTTCGCGGCAAGTCGGCGACCCCGACGCCGTCCATCGTCGTCAATTTCCGCTCCTATGCCAGCGAATGCGGCGAGGCGCCGACCAACTGCTCGGTGCAGGTCGCCGACACCGTGCTGCGCCAGGGCCAGGGCATGCATGGCAGCTTCAGCCGCGGCGATACCATGAACTTCATGGCCGCGATCGGTCCGGACTTCAAAGCCGGCTTCGTCGACGAGCTCCCGGTCAGCAATGCCGACGTCGGCATGACCGCGGCACAGCTGATGGGCCTGCGCGGCGCGCAGAACGGCGGCCTGGTCGGTCGAGTGATGTCGGAAGCCCTCCCCAACGGCGTCGTGCCGAAGGCGTACAAGGCGGTCGAGAAGTCGAAGATGTCCGAGAACGGCCTTCAGACCGTGCTCAATGTCCAGCGCGTCGGCAGCCAGCGCTATTTCGACGCCGCCGGCTTCCCCGGCCGCACGCTGGGCCTCGAGCCGGACGCCGGCAAACAAAAAACGGCGGGGNACCCCGCCGCTTCGCTCGCGCCCCGCAAGGGGCGCGATGAATTACATGCTGAGAATCTTACATCCCGATGTCGAACACGTTCGGCAATTGGCCCGCCAGGGGCAGCGCGGTAGCGCCGAGGAAGGTCGCCACCATCGCCATCAGGCGACGGTTGTTCTGGCGCTTGCCGCGCATCTGGCCGGCGATCCACTCCAGCATCTCGCTGTTGACCTTGGAGGCGTAGGACGGCGCCCAGCTCTCGATCTCGGTGTCGGCCGAAAGCGCGACGCTGCGCGGCGGCACCTTCAGGCCCGAGGCGCTTGCGGCATAATGAGCAACGGCCTTGGCGAGCAGGTCGTCGAACCGGCCGCCATCGGTGCGTTCGGTCGCGGCCTCGTTGATCTCGAACAGCGCCTCGGCTTCGGCGCGGCTGACCGGCTGGTCGTTGACGGCGGTCGCGGTCAGGATGCGGGCGCACCAGGCGGTGTCATCGGCATCGAGCGAGCGGGAAAAGTGGACCCGGCCCTTCGTGGTCGGGCCTTCGCCCGTGATCACGCCGTCGCGTACGATGGAGAGTGCGTGGGCCGCGGTGTCGCGGCAGGACGGTTCGAGGGACGGCGACTCAACGGACTTAGGCGCAGCGGCAGACATAGTTCACTTCCAGATTTCTTCTGATCGGCCAGCATTTCCATGCCGGCGTAAAGGGGTGGTTAACGATTCGATACGGGGATCGCGACTTTTCTCAATGGTTGCCGATTAGTCGCTACGAGGACCATTTCGGTTCCGGAGAGCGTCGGGCGAGCGTGATGCGGGTCATAAAAGGCTTTATCGGGGCAATCGAGACCGTGTGACCCCGGCACAGATGTTTCGCCGCACGTGCGGCTGTAACAGAAAAGTGCTAGGAGATCGGCTCTTCAGAGAAAGAATTCACATTTTACTTCAAGCGGTTCAGTCGGCGTTCACTTAGTCCTGCCAAGCCCGTATACTGACGGCGACGGTCCGCGACTAATTCTCAAGTCAATTCAATGCGATGAGGTAGAACCATGACACTTCCGATCGGCACCACCGCCCCCGACTTCGAAGCCGAGACCACCGAAGGGAAGATCAAGTTCCACGACTGGATTGGCAATAGCTGGGCCCTGCTGTTTTCACATCCCAAGGACTTCACGCCGGTTTGCACGACTGAACTCGGCGCGCTCGCCAAGCTGAAACCGGAGTTCGACAAGCGCGGGGTCAAGCTGATGGGCCTCTCTGTCGACCCGGTCGATCGCCATGCCAAATGGTCGGAGGACATCAAGGAGACGCAAGGCGCGGCGCCGAACTACCCGATGATCGGCGACACCGACTTCAACGTCTCGAAGCTGTACGAGATGCTGCCGGCCTCGACCTCGGGCGATCCCCTCACCCGGACGCCTGCCGACAACCAGACCGTCCGCAACGTCTTCATCATCGGGCCGGACAAGAAGATCAAGCTGGTGCTGGTCTATCCCATGACCACGGGCCGGAACTTCCAGGAGATCCTGCGCGTCATCGACTCGCTCCAGCTCACCGCCAAGCACCGCGTCGCCACCCCGGCCGACTGGACGCAGGGTGAGGACGTCATCATTGCCGGCTCGGTCTCCAACGACGAGGCCAAGACGATCTACCCGCAGGGCTGGAAGGAGCCGAAGCCCTACATCCGCATCGTGCCGCAGCCGAAATGACTTTTGGCGGTCGCGCCTAGCGGCCGCAAAAGTCATCCCGGGGCGATGCGTGAGCATCGAACCCGGGATCTCGAGATTCTCTGGTGCGCAATTGCGCACCAGAGTTCGGTCCTTTGGACCGCCCCGGAATGACTGCGTTGGATTACACGCTCAGGCCGCGTGCACGCGGTCGAGGAAGCTGTCGACCTCGGCCTTCAGGTGCAGGCTCTCGCCCGACAGCGCCTGGGCGGAGGCGAACATCCGGCTCGACGTCTCGCCGGTCTCGCTGGCGCCCTTGGCGGCGTGACGGACATTGACCGCGACATCGGCCGTGCCTGACGCCGCCGCGCGAACGCTGGCCGCGATGTTGTGGGTGGCGTTCCTCTGCTGCTCGACCGCAGCCGAGATCGAGCCTGCGATGCCGCTGATGCGCTCGATGGTCTGGCCGATCCCCTTGACGGCGGCAACCGATTCCTCGGTGGCAAGCTGCATGCTGGCGATCTGGCTCGATATCTCTTCGGTCGCTTTCGCAGTCTGGCCAGCGAGCGTCTTGACCTCCTGAGCCACGACCGCGAAGCCGCGCCCGGCATCGCCGGCGCGCGCCGCCTCGATGGTGGCGTTCAGCGCCAGCAGGTTGGTCTGCTCGGCGATGGAGGTGATCAGCTTGACGACGTCGCCGATGCGCGAGCCCGCCTCGGAGAGCTGCGCGATACGCTGGTCGGTGGCCTCGGCCTGCCGCACCGCCTCGGCGGAGATTTCGTTCGATTCCTGCACGCGCCGGGTGATCTCGGAGATCGACTGGGACAGCTCGTCAGAAGCCGAGGCCGCCGAGCGGACATGCTCCGAGGCGTCCTCGGAGGCCCCGGCCGACCGCGCCGACAGATCGGCGGTAGAGCGTGCGGTGTCGGTGAGCTGCCGCGCGGCCCGTTCGAACTCGCCGGAGGAGCTCAGCACCTTGTCGAGGATGCCGCCGACGCTGCCGCGGAACTCCTCGACGAAGTTGCGCAGCTCCGCCTTGCGCTGCTCGGCCGCGGCGGCCGTGGCCGCCGTCTGCTCGCTACGCAGGCGCGCCCTCTCCAGCGAATTGCTCCTGAACACCGCGACCGTGCGGGCGATCTCGCCGATCTCATCGGCACGGTCCTCGCAATCGATCTCGACGTCGCTCTGGCCATCGGCGAGCGCCGTGAGAGAGCGCGTCACCGAGGTGAGCGGCCGGGTGATACGGCGGACGATCAGCAGCGTGAGGACCAGGACCAGCAGCGCGGCAAGTCCGGCGGCGGCAGCCATGCTCGAGATCGCCTGGGACAGCATGCTCTCGAACTGGGCCATGGGAATGCCGACATAGAGAATGCCGGCAACCCTGCCGGCGGCGTCAACGACCGGGAAATAGGCGGTCATGAACGACTTGCCGAACAGGACGGCCGGGCCCTTATAGGCCTCGCCACGGCGCAGGCCCGCCTGCGCCGGATGATCGGCGGCAAGCTGGGTACCGACGGCGCGGTCGCCATTCTCCTTCTTCACATTGGTCGAGCGTCGTACGAACTGCCCGCTCGCCTCGTCGAATACGAACAGGGTCGCGTTGCCGCCGACATAGGACACGGCGCGATCGACGATCGCATGGTCCTTGAACTCCGGCATTTTCGGGATCTCGGCGCGCACGACCGCGCCATCCTTCATCGTGATCTTGGCCTCTGAAGCGGTCTCGGCAAAGGCCAGCGCCAGGGTGCGCAAATTGACCTCGATGTCGCGCAGCGCGCGATCATTGAAGGCGGAGGTGAGCGACCAATAGCCGGCGCCAACCACCAGCGCCGTATTCACGGCGATCAGCAGTACGGCAGACAGCACAGCCTTGGTGCCGAGCTTGAACTGCGGCAGGAACCCTGCCGTCGAAAGGTTGGACATGAATGGAATGACCCCCGTAATTCCTGCATAATCGTGCAATCGGCTTACGGCAGCATTAACGGCGGTTCACAGCGCCGCGAGTGGCATGCTTTCCAAATCGTAAACGAGGACCCGCCTGACCACGCCAAGCGCACCGCCCATCATCGTCTGGTTTCGCGATGACCTTCGTCTGTCCGACCACCCCGCCCTCCATGCCGCCGCCAAGACCGGCGCCAGGACCGGCGCTCCGGTCGTCTGCCTTTATGTGCTTGACGAGACGACCGGGCGAGCACCGGGCGGCGCGGCGCGCTGGTGGCTGGCGCAGTCGCTGCGAACGCTCGGGGCCGAGATCGTCGCGCGCGGCGGGACACTGATCCTGCGCCGGGGAGCTGCGGTCGGGGTGATCCCCGACCTGGCGCGCGAGAGCGGCGCCCGCGCCGTCTACTGCAACGGGATCGCGCAGTCACCTCATCAGGCGGTTGAGCAGCAGCTCGGAGCTGCCCTTTCAAAGCTCGGCGTGGACTTGCAAATCTTCCCCGGCGACCTGCTCATCCCACCCTCGGAGATCCGCAACAAGGAAGGCCAGGGTCTGCGCGTATTCACGCCGTTCTGGCGGCGGGTGAAGTCGCTCGGCGATCCGCCAAAGCCCCTGCCCGCACCAGAGCGGCTGCCCCCGGGTCCGAAGATCGCAAGCGCCACGCTGGAGAGCTGGACGCTCGAACCGACACAGCCAGATTGGGCTGGCGGCCTGCGCGAGAGCTGGACACCGGGTGAAGCCTCCGCCCGCGCGCGCCTGCGCGACTTCCTCACGCACACCGCGCGCGTCTATGTCGGCGACCGCGACCGCCCGGACCGGGCCGGCACCTCAGGCCTGTCGCCACACCTGCGGTTCGGCGAGCTCAGCCCGCGCCAAGTCTGGCACGCCGCGCGGTTCGCAGCAGCCGAGCATCCTGCGCTCGGGCCAGACGTAGAAAAGTTCCTGAGCGAGCTCGGCTGGCGCGAGTTCTGCCGCCACCTGCTCCACGACCATCCCGACCTCGCGACCGAAAACCTGCAAGCGAATTTCGACCGCTTCCCTTGGAAGCCCGACAAGAAGGCGCTCGGCGCCTGGCAACGCGGCCGTACGGGCTATCCGATCGTCGATGCCGGGCTGCGCGAGCTCTGGCACAGAGGCGTGATGCACAACCGGGTGCGGATGGTGGTCGCCTCCTTCCTGGTCAAGCACCTCCTGATCGACTGGCGCGATGGCGAAGCCTGGTTCTGGGACACGCTGGTCGATGCGGATGCCGGCAGCAATCCGGCCAACTGGCAATGGGTCGCCGGCTGCGGCGCCGACGCCGCGCCCTATTTCCGCGTCTTCAATCCACAGCTGCAGGGCGAGAAGTTCGATCCTGAGGGTGCCTATGTCCGGCGCTGGGTGCCGGAGCTGAAAGACCTGCCGGCGAAGTTGATCCACCAGCCCTGGCGGGCGACGCCGGTCGAGCTGGCGAGCGCCGGCATCACGCTCGGCAAGACCTATCCGCGGCCGATCGTGGATCATGCGAGGGGGCGCGAGCGTGCGCTCGCCGCCTACGCAAAGATCCGCAAAGGTTGAGCGTTGCTTTGACACAATTGTGAAACCAGCTATCGTCATCGCTCCATACAAACCGTGGGGGACGATATGGACGAAGAGAAGCCGATCACCGAGCAGGCGGTGGAGACGATGACCGCCGCCGTGGAAGCAACCAAGGACGCCGCAGTCGCCGCCGTCCAGAAGGTGAAGAAAGCCGCCAAGAAGGTTGCGAAGAAAGTAGCGCCGAAGAAGGCCAAGAAGTCGTCGAAGAAGGCCGCAAAGAAGTCGTCAAAGAAAGCCGCCAAGAAGAGCGCGAAGAAAACCGCGAAGAAGGCCGTGAAGAAATCAGCGAAGAAGGCCGCCAAGAAGAAAAAGAAGGCCAAGAAGTCCAAGCGCTGATCGCAGCTCGGAGCATGTCTCCGGGTGCGGGCGCGCCCGGCGACGGCTCCTACCCCAGCTTTTGGGTGGCGCGCCGACCCGGATGGTGCTTGCCTTGCGGATCGCGGAACTCGCTGCGATGGCCGCGCCGGTCCTCGGCATTGAAGCGCCGCCGTTTCTCGGGCGAGCCGAACGCCTTGATCACCTTCCTGCCATTCACCTTTTTGATGACGTAGCCGCCCTCGGTCATCGAGAACGGCTCCTTCAGCGTCCCCTTGTGGTCGAACCTGGTGCCGCGCGGGTGCTTGAACGGCTCGAACCAGGACGGATAGACGAAGTTCGACATCTCGAAGCCGTCGACGCGAAAGAAGTCCTCCTCCACGGCATCGCAGACCTCGTAGGCATATTGCGTGTTCGGATTCTTGTCCGCCCAGAGATTGGCCATGGGGTCGAGCACCATCTCGAACAACTCGTGCGAGGCCGCGACGCTGACCGGCTCGTCGCCCAATGCCTTGACGAAGATCTTTGAGATCGGCTGGCCGCGATGGGTCAGTTCGTGGCGTCCGAGCATGTTCTTGTGGGAGGCATCGTCGAAATAGACCAGCTGCCAATCCGTCGGCTTCGGCTTCTCGGTGACATAGAGGTCGACCGGATAGCCCCAAACCGGGAGGAAATGCTTATCGTAGCATTTCTGGAGCGCCGCGGTGAGCCTGCTCATCATGCGGCCGCCGATCGTCTCCTCGGCATAGTTGACGCAGGCGATCCGGACCGGCTTCAGGGACCGGCCAAGCAGCGCGCGTCTGGCGTTCTTCATGGAAATCACCGCGTGAAAGGGAAAGTTGAAATGTGCGGAGCGTAACACGGGCGCGGCCCGCACGTCAGGGATGTATTCCGCCGCCTAGAAGCGCCGGTTGACCACGAACACCGCGGCCGCGCACAGCACCATGCCGGCAATCGCCAGCGCATCGAGTTTTTCGCCGAACAGCAGATAGGCCATCAGCGCGGTCACCGCGGGCACGAGGTAGAACAGGCTCGCCACCGAGGTGGCCGCGGCGTGACGGATCAGCCAGTACAGCAGCCCGATCGATCCGATCGAGAGCGCCACCGCAAGCCAGGCCAGCGCAAGCACGAACTCCCGCGTCCAGTGCACCACGCGGTCCTCGAACAGGAAGGCGCCGATCGCGAAGAAAATCGTGACGGCCACGTATTGCACGAGATTGCCGGCGCGCCAGTCGATGTGATTGCAGTAGCGGCGCTGATAGAGCGTGCCGAGTGTAATGCTGATCAGCGAGACCACCGATGCAAGCCAGCCGAGCCCTGCTTCGCCGGTCATCGGGCGGTTGTGCAGGATCATCACCACGCCGCCGAGACCGAGCACGAGGCCGCCCCATTGCACCGGCGTCACCTTCTCGCCGAGCCAGCGGTTGGCGATGGTCGAGGTCAGGATCGGCTGAAGACCCGGAATCAGCGCGGAGAGCCCGGCCGGAATCGAATGGGCGATCGCGATCGCGGTGCCGCCGAGATAGAAGCCGTGGACCAGGATGCCGGCGACCGCGCTGTGCGCGATACCGAGACGATCCGGCCATTTCGGCCGGGCAATCGCGACGATGATTGCCATCAGGCCGACCACGATCGCCATCCGGATGGCGAGATAGGTCAAGGGATCGGCGTTGTTGACGACGTATTTGGTGCCGATGAATCCGGTGCTCCAGAGCAGGACGAACAGGATCGGCGCGGCGCGGGCGGGAATGGATTCTTGATTATGGTTCATTGCCGCCCTCATTGCCCCATGGGGACCTATGCGGCAATGCGAATTTCTTGATGAATCTCCTGCCGGGCGATGCTGCGCTGCGACGGACGGCGGCTCGGCTCAGCCACTCACCATTCTTCCGGACAGGGATCGATGATCTTCCAGAGCTCGACACCGTTCTTGATCTTCTTCATGTCGGTGGTGAGCCCGCCNGGCGGATCCAGTCCTTCACCGTGTCGGGGTAGTAGGACATCAGGTCCGACGTCCCCTCGGCGCTGGTGACCTTGATGCCGAAGGTGAAGGCCTTGTCGTAATAGGCCTGGTGGAAGCCGAGGCTGGCCTTAGGGGTCACGCAGATCTTGTTCATCGGCACGATGCCGAGAACCAGGGTGCAGGCCGAGTTGCAGATGCCGTCGATGATGACGCGCTCGCCCTTGTCGCGGACGCGCTTGTACTTGGCCTTGTACTCGTCGACATAGCCGCCATGGTCGCGGGTGATGTGCAGCTCGGCCCGTGCCGGCGCGGCGGCGGCGAAGCAGAGCAACGGCAGGCTCAGAAGCGTGATGCGCATGGCGAGATGACGGTGAAAACCTTGCAGGGACGGGCCGGCCTCAAAGAACACCCCAGGCGACCGGCAGGAATCTAGCCGAATTCTTCTTGGTCATACTTGTGTGGGGAATTCGTTAAGCATCCCGAAACGGCCAAAAATGGGCAGACTTTGACCCCACTTCCGGCAATTCTGTCACACCCAGCTGGGAATCTGCGGGTTTAGGCCCGTTTTCCGGTCCTCAGCCGGGTGCCCCGGCGACCCAAAATGGCTATAACCGGCCAACCTATTCGCGCGGGTTCCGGAGAATCGAGATGAGCAAGTTGAAGCTTGTAGCCGCAGTTGCTGCCCTGTCAGCCGCAATCCTGGCCCCTGGCCTTGCGGAGGCACGGGTACATCACCGGTATCACCGCTCCTACGTCAATCCGCTGCCCTACCCGATCAGCTATCTGCACAATTACGGCCCTGGCCTCACCCCCGGCACGTTCGCCTATTACGACGGCCCCGCGACCAACCACTGCTACCGGAGCGCGGCCGCCTATGTCGGCCAGGACCGCCGCCGGCACCCCTGCTACTAAAGGGGCGCCAACGCGGCCGTCGCGGGCGCCCCTATTTCGCGGCGCCCGACTGCAGCAACTGCTTCTCGATCTCATAGACCGGCAGCTTGACGAGGTCCTTGCCGACCTCGCCCTGAAGCGCCTTGCGCACGAGATCCGAATAATCGGCGCGGATCATGCCGAGCGCACGTGGCGAGGCCACCATGGTCAGAGCTGTGGTCTCGCCCGAGCTGACCGCGGCATCCAGCCGGCCGGCGAGGCTGCGCAGGAAGGCGCGCTCAGCCTCGTCGTGCCAGTCGGTCTGCTCGACCGAGCTGCGTGCGCCGCCGGCCACGCCGTGCAGCCGGCCCGGCGCATCGCTTCCTTGCGCGCTGGTCGACGGATTGGGCTGCTCGTGCACCTCCCTGGTGTGGAGGTTCGGAAACATCTCGTCGCCGAGGTTTTCCAGAATGAGTGCCTTGCGCCCGTCGCACACGACCAGCCAGTCGCCCTTGTCAATTCTCATCTTGTCCATTGCACAGTCTCCAAACAACAGTGGGCGGGGACCGATACTGACCGCCGGCCGCGCTTCGCATTCCGCGAAGGACTGCCCACAACGACAAGACTAGGGACGAAGCCGCGGGCGCGACTTGCGCAGGATCAAGGTTAGCGGCGCTACCACGCAACACAGGCGCGGCATGGCCAGGAACGCAAAGCGGAGATAGTCTGATGGAGCTAGATCAGGCCCGCGGCGGAGCGGCTGAAGATTTATTCATCAGCATTACATTTCGGCTCCGCCACAATTTGATCAGAACAACTTCGATATTCTGTATTGCGTAAGCAGAGGAAGACATCATGAATCTCAAGATTGGCCTCGTCGTCGCGTCCATGTTCGGTGCCCTTGCGGCATCGCCGGCGGCGTCCGCCATGCCTATCGCGCCTGCGCCTGCCGTGCCGCAGGTCTCCGACGTCGAGCAGGTCCGCATGGTCTGCGACGCCTGGGGGCGCTGCTGGTGGCGTCCGAACTATTATGGGTATTACGGCCCGCGGCCGTATTACGGGCCCCGATATTATGGGTATGGGCCGCGTGTCTACGGACCGCGCTATGGATATTACGGCTACCGGCGCTGGTGATATCTGAAGGGGCCCTCAGGGCCCCTTCGCTTTTGCAAGACCACCGTGCCAACCTGTTCGGCCTCGACTGCAGCCATTCCAAAACTGATCTAGATCAAAGTGAAAATCCAGCCACGGCGTCATTCTACCGTGATGGCCGATTTGATCGTTTTTCGGTGCCCCCAGACGGGCATGAACGTGCAGACGCATCTGGAAAAGCAACAGCGACCCGAGGGACGGAGCTTCGAGTCCTTCGCCTGTCCCGCCTGCACGCGTCTTCATTTCATCGACCTCGTCAGCGGCCAACCGATCGGCCGGGACCGTTGATGCCGACAATGATCCGGCAGGCTACTTGGCATGATGTCCGCAATACTACGGCCCGGAATCCAGTTTACTGAAGCGGGATGTTTAGCCATTGATGGCAATGTACTGACGTTCATTTTATTGTCACATTGCAGCAATCGGCCAGACGCATGTTCGATGCCCTCGTCCCGTCCTCGGCGCTTCAGCTGATCAGCTTTACAGATGTCGATGCCTTCCGGCCGGTCGAGTCGATGGAGGATGCGAGAAGCATTCCGCTCGACGTCCCGAACTTCGCGGCCGCCCGCGCCGTCGTCTCCCTGCCGGCGTGCCGCATCGTTGTGATGCGATCCTTCGCGCGCATCCTCGACACTGCCTACCGCATGCCGGGCGGCATGGTGATCCTGTCGATGACTGACGACCTTCAGGTCAATTCCAAGGGGGTGGATCTCGACGCGCGCTTTTTCGTTGCGCTCCGCGGCAACGACGAATGCCATTTCGTCGAGCCTCAGACCAATCATCACGCGATGATCATCCTCTCGCCCGGCCTGAAAGACCGGGGCTGGTTCGATCATGGCGACGATTTGCGGGCCCATGTCGCGAACCGGCCCGCCCTGCTCCATTCGCGCCAGCTCGTGCTCGACATCCTGCGAACCGCGTCGGTGCAGCCGTTCCTGTTCGAGACCACCGAGGCGGCCGCCCATCTCCAGGAAGGCTTGCTGCTCGCGCTCGACGATCTGTTTCGGATCGGCGCCGGCCCGGACCGGAGCACCTCGGTCCAGGGCGGGCGGTCGACCAGGCTGGTGCAGTGGATCGATGATTACGTAGCGGCCTATCCGACCGCTCCGATCTACACGGCCGATCTCGCCGGTGAGTTCGGCGTCTCGATCCGGACGCTTAGCGGAGCCGTCAGCAAGGTGCGCGGCATGAGCCTGCACCAGTACATTCGGCTGAAGAGATTGTGGGCCACCCGCGCCCGGCTCCTGAAGGGCGGCGGCGCCACCGTCGCCACCTGCGCGCGGGCCCAGGGCTTCCATCACATGGGCGAGTTCGCCGCGGCTTACCGTGCGACCTTCCACGAGACCCCCTCGGACACTCTGGCGCGGGGTCGGCGAACCGGCCTTCCGGCGGACTGAGGCTGCGAGAGGGGTGACGGCCGTCGGGTCTCGGCATCGCCTGGACTATGGCGGAACCACCGACGGGGACTGGCGCGCTCGGAAGGATTCGAACCTCCGACCCTCGGAATCGAAATCCGATGCTCTATCCAGCTGAGCTACGAGCGCCCTGGCCCTAAGGATTGGGCCGTGAACCGCGAAGCGCCGGACCGTGGCTGGCGCGAGCCAGCACACCGGGCGGCGTTCGGACGGGTTCGAATTAGCAGAGAGGCTGGCCAATAAAAAGCCCTTCCCGCCTCCATGGAGGCAGGTCACAGGCGGCTTGTCACCAGGTCGTGTTGAACAGGCCGAAATGCGGCTGCTGTGCCACCATCATCGGCCGGCCATATTGTGGCCCACCATACTGCGGCCCACCATAATACTGCGGCCCATACTGCGGCGCCGGATGCGCCCTTGCGATCTTGCGCTTGGGCTGGGTCTGAGCCTTGGCATCGATCTTCTTGGCTGCGGCGGCGGCATCGGCCTTCGAGCCCGGTGTGAACTGGGCGAACGTCTCGCGCACCCGCGCCTTGGCCGACATCTCGGCGAGAGTCGCCGTCGCGCTGTCGTGCACAGGCGGCTGCGGCGCCGCAACAGCGGCGGTCTTCATCGCAGGTGGGGCAATCGTCGGCTGACTGGTGTCGAGCACGACCCGCTCAGGCAGATGGCGATCGGACCGGATCCGGATCACCGGCTGTTCATTGCCTGCAGTCGCAACAGCCTGTGTCACGGGCGAAGCCGGCACAACGAAGTTCACCGCAAGCAGCAGCGTGAGCAAGGCTCCGCCGACAAACATGAAGTACCGAAAGATGGGCATTGGCCGCACTCCGCCCCCCGCAATCCCCGCGTGGGCTCTCCGCCTTAACAGGCGATACTCTAATTGGTTCCTGGCCCGGCCCTTCGGTTCAAATGGAGACGCCAAGTATTTTGGCCAAGGCCAGAACAGCGGCGGAAACGGTAACTTTTCCGCTACCGGAAGACGCCGCCCTTCAGGCCCGCCGTGCGGCAACCAGCGAGCACTTCGCCTGATCCGCGTTGACGTTGACGTAGCCGACCGAAATGCGCGCGAAGGTCTTGCGGCTCTTCATGCTGACCGTGTCGGCCAGCACCCGGCTGCGAGCGGTGAGAGGCGTGCCGTCCCGACGCACGAATGCGCAGATGATCTCGACGTCCCTTACGGCATAGTCGTTGTCGTTTCGCAGCGTGAACGTCACCAGCGCCTTTGAGCCCAGGCCGCCGCGACGCCAAGTCTGTGACGAAATCCTGAGATGGTCGAGGTCTGCTGCGGCCGAAGCCGGGACTTCGGCGGTGGGCGACACCACCACCGCGGCATCTTCCGGAGCAGCCGGCTCGACGGCGGCCAAATCTGCCTTGAGGTCCGACTTGACCGGCTCGGCACTGCTCCCTCTGGAGAGCGGCAGCAGCATCCAGATGCCGCAACCGACGATGATGGCCGCCAGCAGCCACAGCAAGCCTCGGCCAAACGAAACGCTCGCGACCGTCAGTGCCCGAGCCAGTCGCTCGCCGGTCCCGGCAAAGCGTCCCAACCTGATCCGGTCAAGCCTGGCATTCATGGATGCACCACCGATGGCGGCCGAACTGCGTTTGCGCGACGCGGCAGTCCACTGCTTATCTTAATCCGGGAGAGGAACTAAGGTTCCCGCGCTCCAGGCGAGTCGGCAGGGACGGTGGCGATCACCGGCCGGGGCCGCTAACATGCGCCGCAACATCGCAAGCCCCCGTTGGGAGACTATAAAATGCCAATTGCCGTCACTTGGGATCACGTCCATCTGCGCAGCCCCGATCCGGAGGCCACGGCGGCTTGGCTGCGGGACATCTTGGGTGGCGAGGTCGTGCGGGCGCCAGGACGGATCGACGTGAACCTCGGCGGCGCAAAAATCTTCATCGCGCCGCTCGAGGGCGACAGCGCGGTCAGCCCGCCGCCCCCGCACCCGCATCAGGGGCTCGACCATTTCGGTCTGACGGTGAAGGACATCGACCTTATGGCCGCCGAGATCAAGGCCAAGGGCGTCACATTCACGCGCGAGCCGACGACGATCCGGCCCGGCGTGCGCATCTGCTTCATCCGCGGCCCCGAAGGCATCTCCATCGAGCTGCTCGAGCGCGACAAGAAATACACCTGACATCGTGCGAGCCGCGTCAAGCAATGGCGAGACCAGGCGGAGCGCCGCTTGGCTCGTTATGTCATGCTGCCGGGCATGAAGCAGCGGATGGTGACACCCATATAGCCGTAGATCGGCCACACCATGGTGCGCCCCACCCGGTTCGGCTCCGAGATCACGGCCTCCTCGGGCACGTCGACCCAGACGAGTTCCTGCTGCTGGCCGTCAAGCACGTAGCCCAGGCGCGGGACGCGGACACGATAGTGCCCGTCCTTGCTCTCCCAGTCAGTATCCGAGAGCGCCGAGCCGTCAGCATCGGAACAGCACGGCCCCTTGCCACTCCGCAGGCCATCGAACCATGCCTTCAAATCGGCATTGGTGTTGACGAACTGGCCCCGGTCACGGGCGTGCCCGAAGGGAGCCGCGAGCCCAATCAAGCCTACGACGCATGCCAGCCTCGTCACGACTCGCCAGCGTGTCGCGCTGCCAATCCACCGTCGTTCGTTTTCGCAAATCGTGGGACGCGCACTGTACAGACGCGGCTCGTCGCCGCCGGAATCGATCCAGTTGGTCACGTTTGTCTTGCTCCAGCACCCCGCGGCCAGTGCAACAATGGTTATGCATTTCGCGGGCCAACTTGATTCGCAACGACTGGCCTCGCCCCATAATGAGACCGTCATATCGACGTCACAGACAAGCCGGGACAATTACGGTCTGCGCGACAGGTTGCCCGCCGGCAAACTGCCGCGTTGCGCGAGCGGATGTGCTTTGGCATAAAAGCTGGACCGGCTGCGCCATTGGGCGATGGCGGCCGGCCTACGGGACGTTATGAAGAACGGCCTCTATTCGATCCACGTCACGCTGCTCGATGGGCGAGTCGGCAAAGGCAGCGGCGTGATCCTTTTTCGCGACGGCAAGATCCTTGGCGGCGATGCCTACCTCTATTACACCGGTAGCTACGTCGTGAAGGACGAGCACACATTCAAGGGCGAGGTGCTGGTACAGCGGCACACGTCGCCTCGGGGCGACGACAATCCGCTGTTCGGCGGCCCTGCCCCTGTCGGCATTGGCGTGAGCGGGACCTACACGGAAACCCGCGCGGAGATGACGGGGACGGCGCTGGTCGGCAAGGCCAGCCTGATTTTCGGCGCCACCCTGCACAAGCTCGCCGAGGCCGATTAGAGCGCGAGAACTATTCGGCCGCCTGCTCCAGCGGCGCCGTGCGCGGCAAGATGATCTGGATGCGCGTGCCCCCGCCCGGCTCGGAATCGAGATCGAGCCGGCCGCCGAGCCTGTTGGTGACGATGCTGTAGACGATATGCAGCCCGAGGCCGGTGCCGCCCTGGTCGCGTCTTGTGGTAAAGAACGGATCAAATGCGCGGCGGCGGACGTCGAGCGACATGCCGCAGCCATTGTCGGAAAAAATGATCTCGACATTGTCCTTGCCGGACTCGCGCACCTGGATGTCGATGATCCCCGGGCGCCCGTCGGGAAAGGCGTGCGCCACCGAATTGAGAAACAGGTTGGTCAGCACCTGCCCGTACGGGCCGGGATAGCTGTTCATGGTCAGGCTGGGCTGGCAATCGACGTTGAGAGTGAGGTTGTGCTTGCGCAGGCCCGGCCGCAGGCTCATCACCACCTGCTCGGTGAGATCGCCGAGGTCGAAGGTGCGCTGGTCCGAATAGTTGCGGTCGGCGGCAACCTGCTTGAACGATTGGATCAGTTCGGCGGCGCGATTGAGATTGGAGACGAGTTGCGAGGATGCGTCGCGGCTGGTGTTCAGGAAGTCGTTGAGCGTGGAGCGGCGAAGCTCGCCGCGCTCGACTTCGGACGTGAACATCGCGGTCTTGCGCTCCAGCGCGGAGGCAACCGTGAGACTGATGCCGACGGGATTGTTGACCTCGTGCGCGACGCCGGCGACCAGCCGCCCGAGCGCGGCGAGCTTCTCCGCCTCGATCAGCGAGGCCTGGGTTTCGCGCAGATTGCGCAGTGCGGTCTCCGCCGATTCCTTGGCCTTTCGCATCTCCTGCTCGCCGCGCTTGCGCTCGCCGATGTCGAGCGCCACGGTGACGATCCGCTCGATCTCGCCCTCGGCATCGAGCAGCGGCAGCTTGTTGACCAGCCATTGCCGCATGTTGCCGGAGGCGTCCTGGTACTCCTCCTCGTAGAAGCCGAGGCCCTTGCGCAGCCTCAGCACGCGCTTGTCGTTCTCGTCGGTCTTGGCTGCGCCGTAGCGCGACATCAGGTCGGCCGTGGTGCGGCCGAGCGCGTCGCCGGGCTCGATGCCGAAGATGCCCGCCATGTAGCGGTTCATCAGCACGTAGCGCAGGTCGCGGTCCTTGACGTTGATGACCGCCGGCACGGTGTCGATGACCTGCTGGAGCAGGCGGCGGCCTTCGGCGATGGCGTCTTCCGCCCGCTTCTGGTCGGTGATGTCGCGCAGCGTGCCCTCATAGCGGACAATGTTGCCCTGCTCGTCCCGCACGCCCGTGGCGCTGTCGGAGAGCCAGAGGATGTTGCCACTGCGCTGGCGCACCTGGTACTCGAATTCGCGCACCATGCCGTCGCGCGTCATCAGCTGCTGGTACTCGTCGCGCGCCTCGGGATGGACGTAGATGGTGTGGGCGATGTCGTTGATGCTGTCGATCAGGTGCTGCGGGCTGTCATAGCCCATCATCCGCGCCAGCGCCGGATTTGCGTTGAGGAGGTCGCCGGCCGGCGTCGTGACGTAGATGCCGTCGACTGAACCCTCGAACAGCTTCCGATAGCTTTCTTCGGCCAACCGCTGCTCGGTGAGCGCGCGCACCGCCGCCTCACGCGCGGTGTCCGCCTCCTCCAGCGCGCGGCGGAATACTTCGGCCGCGCGCGCGATGTCGCCGATCTCGTTGTCGAGATCGGCGGACGGGATCGACGTGTCCTTCTGGCCCGCCGCAAGCGCGCGAATGGACCGTGCGATCTGGGCGAGCGGGCGCACCGTGCGCCGCACCACGAAGCCCGCCGCGAGAATGCCGATCAGCACGCCGATCGAGCCGAGCACGATGCTCTGCCACCGCGCCTCCGTCAGCGTGCGGGCAAAATCGCGCGACAGCACGTGGCCACGCCTTGCGCTGACCTCGCGCAGCAATTCGGTGACGCGCCCGATCAGCCGGCCCTCGGTGCCCAGCACCTCGCGGTCGATGTCGGCGATCTGACGCTCGCGGACGGCGACGGCCATGATCGCCTCGGCATAATCGTTCACCGCGGCCTTCAGCCCGGGATCGGTGATGTCCATCGCCCGCATGCCCTGCGCGGACTGCTCGGCCGCCGACGGGTTGCGCGCGAGCAGGCCGAGCGCGATCCGGCTCTGCGCATCGGACAGGCGGGNGGTCCGCGGTGCCGGAGACCGCCGCATCGAACCGGTCGCGCAGCGGCGGCATGCCGGCGAGCAGCTGGGCGCGGCGGTCGATCAGCGTCGAGATTCGCTCCAGGCCATTGCGATAGGTCGCGAGCCGCTCCGTGACCCCGTCGATCATGTCCTGCTGCTCGGGTGCGAGCTCGATGCGGGTCTTTTTCAGGATGTCGCTGAGCGTCGCGGCCGCCTCGCCAACCTGCTTGAACTGGATGCCGGCGCCGGGATCGGTGACGAAGTCGCGCGCCGCGAGGCGCAGCTCGTTCATGCGGCGGTCGATATCCTCGGCAAGGTCGCCGACGCTCTGCAGCCGCTGCAGCTCGGCGAAGGTCGTGTCGATGTGGCGG
>NZ_LWIG01000014.1:404094-418247 GCF_002068095.1 Bradyrhizobium sacchari
GAGGTGACGATGATCACCGCCAGCACCAGGATGAAGCTTCCGAACGTCAGTTGGCCGATGGACAGCGAAAAGATTCGCTTTTTCTCGGGGGGCGGCGTCAATTCGGCGGACATTGGTGCGTTAAGGACCGGGCTACTGGAAGCCCAATATACGACGTATTGCGGGCGTGGGGAAACATGCCTGCCGCCGCGAAACATCCTTAATATCGCAGGTCTCGGCCCGCCCTTCGCTCCGGATTATGACGTTTTGACGCCAGCCCGCCGCCCGGCGGGGATCGTCATGGCGGCGACGCCGACAACGACGCAGGCGAGCCCGATCCAGGCGGTCCGGCTCAAGGTTTCGCCGAGGAAGGCGACGCTGATGGCGACACCGATGGGGACGCGCAAGTAGGCTTGCGCGGTGGTGCCGACCGACCCCAGGGTCTGGATCAGGCGGAAATAGATCGCAAACGCCGCGGCGGTCGAGAACGTCGCCAGCGCGAGCAGCGCCAGCACGGAGCTGAGCGAGGGCGACAGCGTCCAGGGCCGCTCGACGATCAGCGAGGCCGGGATCAGGACCGCCGCCCCCGCCAGCAGCGAGCCGGCCGCGGGCGCCATGGGATCAAGGCCCTTGAAGCTGCGGCCGAAGATCGCGGCACAGGCATAGCAGATGGTGGCGGTGATGATCGCGGCCTCGGCGATGAGGCCGCTGCCGATGTCGCGGAAGGCATCGACGCCGACGATCAGCAGGATCCCGGCCATGCCGGCGACCACGCCGAGCAGCTTTCGCGGCGTGGTCGTCTCGTGACGGGTGACGATCGCGGTGAGTAGGAAGGTGAAGATCGGTCCGGCCGAGTTGAGGATGGTGGCGAGGGCGGCATCGACATGGCGCTCGCTCCAGGCGATCAGCGTCCAGGGAATGACGCTGTTGAGCACGGCCTGGAACGCGAAACGCTGCCAGGTCGCCCCATCCGTCGACATCTTGATGCCGCGCGCCCACATGACGGCCATGAGCAGCAGGCCCGCAATCGCGGTGCGCGCCGCGATCAGCGTGATCGGCGGGATGGTGGCGACGCCGAGCTTGATGAAGGTGTAGGACCCGCCCCAGAGCGTTGCGAGCGCAACCAGCAGCGCCAGCTCGATGGTGATGTTGCTGTCCTGCCGGCTGTCCATTGTGCGTCCCATCCATTCCGCGATGGACGGAACCTAGCGCGTCCGCAAGCGCCAATACTTCGCTGTGTGTCGAAGTGTATCAGCCGACCGCGCCGACCTCGAACACCTCGCCGTCATAGCCGGCCTCACGGGGGATGCGAAGCTGGCGACCGGTTGCGGTCCTGGTCATGATCGGCATCACGGTGACGATCGACATGCCCTTGGCATGGTCGAGCGCGGACTTCACCGTCGGCTGCTTCGCCAGCCGGATCAGATTGCGCGTGGTCGGGAACGGCAGCTTGAAGCGGCCACTGTCACCGCCCTCGACCGCCTCGCGCGGCGAGACCCAGATCGAGTCGGTGGATTCCCGGCCGTCATGGGCGCCAAGCTGATCGGGCGGCGCCGCCGCAAGGAAGAACCAGGTGTCGAAACGTTTCGGCATGCCCTCGGGCGTGATCCAATGGGCGTAAGGCACCAGCGTGTCGAGCGCGAGCTGGAGGCCGTTATCGGCGAGGATGCTGAGGAAGCTGATCCTGTGCTCGTTGAGCGCAACGCGGTGCTTGTCCGCGATCTCCCCCGCACGCCTGGCATCGACAGGCGTGCCCGAGTCCTTTGAGCGCGCCAATAAAATGCCGCTCTCCTCGAATGTCTCGCGGATCGCGGCGATACGAAAACCGCGGTCCGCTTCACTCAGGCCTTCGCCGCCTGAATAGAGGTCGGCGCAGGCGACGATCTCGTTGTCGCCGGCATCGACGCTGCCGCCCGGAAACACCAGCGCGCCCGAGTTGAACTCGATCTGATGATGGCGGACCATCATGAAGACCTCAACCTCCTGTGCGCCATCGCGCAGCAGGAGGATCGTCGAGGCCGGGCGTGATGCTGATGTCTCGGCCATGCAAACTAACCTGCGCCGCTGGATTGCGGGCCGAGATTGGCGCGCTTGTCGAAACGGGCGACACGCGACAGCAGGTAATCGACCTCGGCCTTCGCCGTCGCCGTCATCGTCGCGCCGGGCTTGCGCTGCGCGCTGGAGGCGATGATGCCGCGCTTCTGCAGCACGTATTTGCGCACGGTGAGGCCGACGCCGGGCTGCTGCTCGTAGCGGATCAGCGGCAGATGCGCGTCGAACAGGTCATGCGCGGCATCGCGCTTGCCGGCCTTGGAGAGGTTCACGACGTCGATCAGCAGCTCCGGGAAGGCGTAGCCGGTCATGGCGCCGTCGGCACCGCGCTCCATCTCGAAGTCGAGGAACGTGCCGCCGTTGCCGCACAGGATCGAGAGCGGGCGGAGCGAGCCGTCTTTCTGGAAGCCGCGCAGCGTCGAGATCTTCTCCAGGCCCGGCCAGTCCTCGTGCTTGAGCATCACGCAGTTCGGATTGTCCATGACGATCTTACGGATTACGGCGGGGGTGAACACCACCGACAGCGTCAGCGGATAGTCTTGCAGCACCCACGGAATATCGGGCCCGATGGCCTCAGCCGCCTGCTTGAAATAGCCGACGATCTGGTCGTCGGTGCGCAGCGAGGGCGGCGGCGCGATCATCACGCCGGCCGCGCCGGCATCCATCGAGGCCTTGGCCAGGGAACGCATGGTGGCAAAGCCCGGCGCGGAGACGCCGACAATGACCTGCATCTTCTTGGCGCGCTTGACGTAGCGAACCGCCACCTGCTCGGCCTCGGCGGCATCGAGCTTCGGGGCCTCACCGAGAATGCCCAGCACCGTGACGCCGTCGCAGCCGACCTCCTCGTAGAAATCGGTCAGGCGGTCGATCGAGCGCTCGTCGATCCGGCCGTCATCGTGGAACGGTGTCGGCGCGATTGCGAAGGTGCCTTTGGCGTCGGCGGTCAGTTTCATCCAGTCTCTCTCTTTCTCCGTCATTCCGGGGCGGCTCGCAGAGCCGGGACCTCGGAATCTCGAGGTTCCGGGCTCGCGACTTCGTCGCGCCCCGGAACGACAACAACGGCTAAAACCGCCGCGCCCCCATCTTGATCTGCTCCTCGGAGAAGAAGATCTCCTTGGCGTGATCTACGATGTCCTGGGCGTTCCAGCCCGAGTGCGGCGGCTTCCAGCCTTCCATCTCCATCATCCGCATTTCGCGCACGCCGCGGGGCCCGGACACGCCCAGCACCTTGCCGGTCTGGTCGCCCGACAAGTCGCTGACCATGTATAGCACGGCCGGCGCGATGCCGTCCGGCCCCAGCGCCGCCCCCGGGTTCTCCTTATAGCGGGGCAGGTCTGCGGTCATGCGGGTCAGAGCGCCCGGAGCCAGCGTCCAGATCCGGATGTTGTATTTCCGGCCCTCGATCGCCAGCACATTGGACAGGCCCCAGATACCGCCTTTGGCAGCTCCATAGTTGGTCTGGCCGAAATTGCCGATCAGCCCCGATGTCGAGGAGGTGTTGACGATGACGCCTCCGCCATTTTCCCGCATCCAGCGAAACACCGGCAGGGTGCAACAAAAGGTACCCTTCAGGTGCACCTTGATGACCTTGTCCCAATCGGCCTCCGAGGCCTTGGCGAAGGTCTGGTCGCGCAGGATGCCGGCATTGTTGACGAGAATGTCGGCGCGGCCGAAGTGCTTGATGGCGTCGTCAAAGACCGACTGGCCGCCCTCCATGGTGGAGATGTCGGCACCGTTGGCGACCGCCTTGCCGCCCTCGGCCTTGATCGCGTCCACCACGAGCTGCGCCATCGACTTGTCGGCGCCGGAGCCGTCACGGGGGCCGCCGAGATCGTTGACGACGACCGAGGCCCCTTCCCGCGCGAACAGCTTGGCGTAGGCCTCACCGAGCCCGCCGCCCGCGCCGGTGATCAGCGCAACCTTGCCGTCGAGTAGTCCCATGGTGGCGTCTCCCTGTTTATTATTGTTCTCTCGTGTCCCGGACGCGATGGGGCGTGAAACGCTGCGTCGCAGAGCCGGGACCCTGTTCTTTGCTGCGGCACTCTGAGTCCCGGCTCTGCAGCGCACCGCTTGCGCGCTGCGCTGCGTCCGGGGCACGAGACCGACCTAACCCAGCACCGTCTTGCCGTTCTTGATTACGGTGACGCCGCGCGACTTCACCTTGGCTTCGAACGAGATCACATTGCCGTCCTTCCAGAGATCCATGGTCACGGTTTCGCCGGGATAGACCGGGGACGAGAACCGCGCGACGTGCTGGCGGAAGGCGCTTGCGTCGTAGTCGGCATAGGTCTGCAGCACGCCGCGGCAGGTGATACCGTAAGTGCACATGCCGTGCAGGATCGGACGCGGGAAGCCCGCCTTCTTCGCAAACTCGGGATCCGAGTGCAGCGGGTTGCGGTCGCCGCAGAGGCGATAGACCAGCGCCTGGTCGGGACGCGTGACGATGTCGATGGTCCGGTCGGGGCTGCGCGACGGGATCTTGTGCGGATCGGGCTGGGTCAGGTTCGGCCCGCCGAAACCGCCATCGCCGCGGGCGAAGCGCGAAGCGACCAGCGTCGCCAGCTTCTCGCCCTTCTCGTTCTTGAGCACCGTCTGGTGGCTGATGACGACGCCCTTGTCCTTGCCCTTGTCGTAGACCTCGAGCACGGACGAGTCGGCGGTGATGTTCGCGGCCACCGGCAGCGGCTGGTGGAAGGTGATATCGCGCTCGCCGTCCACCACCATGACGCGGTTGAGGTTCATCTCGCCCGGACCGGAGCCCCAGGCCGCGACGGAGGCAAAAGTCGGTACCACCTTCAGCGGCCGCGGTGTGAACGTGCCCTCGTTGACGAAGGCGAGCTCATTCTCGTCCATCGGATCTGCGCCGAGGCCGATGCCGTAGGCGTAGAGCATGACTTCGCGATCGGTATAGGCATATTTCTGGCCGAGGTTTTTCAGGCCTTTGAGCTCTTCGTATCTGGCGGACATTTTTCTGGTTTCCTCCCGGTATTCTTTCAGCGGGCGACCGCGCCTATTGATGCGCCCTCTCCCCTTGTGGAGAGGGCCAGACGCTGCCCGCAACAAACTCGTTTGGGTGAGGGGTTGGCTCCGCATCAAGAGCTCTCTCTGCGGAGCGATACCCCTCATCCGGCGCTTCGCGCCACCTTCTCCCACAAGGGGAGAAGGGAAGAATCTTAGGCCACCGTGAAGAACGGCAGCGGTGCGCCGTCGGTCGGCTTGAACACCACCTTCACCTTCTGGCCGATCTTGAGCTTCTCGAGATCGCAGTCGACGAAATTCGTCTGCACCGACGGCCCCTCCTTCAGCGTGACGTAGCCGATGGCGTAGGGGCCGGTCGGCGATTTCCGCATCAGGCTGTACGTGTAGATCGTGCCCTCACCCGACGCCTCCTCCCACACCGTCTTGTCGGAGTAGCAGAACGGGCAGATCGAGCGCGGGAAGTAATGCGCTTCGCCGCAGGCGGTGCAGCGCTTGATCATGAACCTGCCTTGCCTGGCAGCGTCCCAGAACGCAGACGTCTCCGGGTTGGTCACAGGCGCCGGATACTTTTTCGCTTCACTCATCAAACGCGCTCCAGAATGGCTGTCGAGGCGGCGTGGCGGACACCCAGAAGGCCGCCGGTGCCGTGGGCGATGGCGAGATCGCAATTCTTGACCTGCACCTTTGGATGCGCCTCGCCGCGCAGCTGCCTGACGGCTTCGATGATCTTGGTCATGCCGCCGCGATTGACGGGATGGTTGCTGCAAAGGCCGCCGCCGTCGGTGTTGAACGGCAGTTTGCCGACGCCCGAGATCAGATTGCCGTCGGCGACGAACTTGCCACCCTCGCCCTTCTTGCAGAAGCCGAGGTCTTCGAGCTGCATCAGCACCGTGATGGTGAAGCTGTCGTAGATCGAAGCGTATTTGATGTCCTTCGGCGTGATGCCGGCCTCCTCGAACGCACGCGGACCGGACCACACGCCGGCGGAATAAGTGAGATCGAGATCCTTGCCGCCGCGCGGGCCCTTCATCGCTTCGCCATGACCGATCAGGCGCACGAGCGGCTTCTTCAGGCTCCTGGCGATCTCAGGCGTCGTCACGATCAGCGCGCCGCCACCATCGGAGACGACGCAACAATCCATGCGATGCAGGGGATCGGAGATCATCGGCGAATTCAGCACGTCCTCGACGGTGACGACGTCCTTGAGCATCGCATGCGGATTGTATTGCGCGTGATGCGAGGCCGCGACCTTGATCCAGGCGAGTTGCTCCGAGGTGGTGCCGTAGTCGTGCATATGGCGCATGGCACACATGCCATAGGCATTGTGCGTCGTCGCGCCGTAAGCGGACTCGAAATCGGCCTCGGCGCCGGCCGCGCGCGGCGGCATCGCCCCGGTGCGCGGCTTGCCGGCGAGCGTAACTAGCGCGATCGAGCACTTGCCTGCCGCGATCGCCTCGGCGGCATGGCCGAGATGGATGATGTAGGAGCAGCCGCCGGTCTCGGTGGAATCGACGTGGCGGAGTTTTTTGGTGTTCAGGCCGAGATAGTCAACCATCGGCCAGGCGCCGCCGGGCGCATCGCCCGCGCAGAAATAGCCGTCGACATCGTCCTTGCTGATCCCGGCATCCTCGATCGCGCCCTTGGCGACCTCGGCATGGAGCTGGGCGGTGGATTTGTCCGGCGCATGCCGGGTCGGGTGTTCGTAGATCCCGGCAATGTAGGCCTTGCCCTTGATGGTCAAAACAGAGGTCTCCGCTCGCGTTTCTTATTGCCTCTTTTTTCTGAACCGAGGTGGCCTGATTGGCAAGCGCGGAAATATTCCGCCCCGCGAGAGGGCAGCGGGTCGGCGCAAGAGGGGGTAATAGCGGGCGCGGAAGTCTTTGGACCTCATCCTGAGGAGCGCGGAACGCGCGGCTCGAAGGATACAGGCCCGGCTGTGGCCCCTCGCCCTTCGAGACGCCGCTTCGCGGCTCCTCAGGGTGAGGGAGAGCGAACCGTGCTGCCTCACCATCGTCATTGCGAGCGCAGCGAAGCAATCCAGGAATCTTTCGGCGGATGCATTTCTGGATTGCTTCGCTGCGCTCGCAATGACGGAGTTCGCAGATACCGACGGCGCTCTTTCCACTCACAACTGGATCGCAGACACACCCCCGCATCCTCGCGGCACGATCGCCCGAGCTTTGCCTCCGTCTTGCTCCCCTCCGGAAACAGAGGGCGCAGGGAAGACCGGGTGCCGGCCGGGCACCCACGGTCCACTGTGCGAAAATTGCGCTACGAAGAGCTGCACAGCGGCATACAGGTGAAGCCAAACATCCGGCCTTCCCTGCGCAGTGGCTTTACGGCTTATGGCGCGCTCTCCCCGGGGAGCGATGCACTATTGCCCCCGTCGCCTTGCGAGTGACCGCAAGGCTTGACGCACAGACCCCGGGCGTCAGGACCACACGATTTTGCCGTACGCGAGACCGCGCCCGTCGTGCACGAGACAATCGCCCCATGCGACGCAGTCCACGTCCACCGCCGCTCACCCCGCGTTTCGTGACGATCGCGATACGCCCCTCCGAGGGGGATGAGGTGCCGGAAGGGATACGACAATTCCGAATTTCGGTAAAGCGGAATGTTTTTGCGGAGGCGGATTGACCCATGCGTGGGTGTTTTGCCCGACCGGTAGTGCAAGGAATGGTGTCGTAAGGTGGGCAAAGCGAAGCGTGCCCACGTCTTCTTCGTAATCAATGGCAGGTGGTGGGCACGGCGCGTCGCGCCTTTGCCCACCCTACGAATCCGCCCTACTCCGCCGCGATCTGCCGCGGCGCGGATGGCGGGCTCGCCAGGTCCGCGGCGAGCTGGGCATAGCGGGCTTTGGCATCCGCCACCGCCTTCTCCTTCACCGGACCGTAGCCGCGGATGCGGTCGGGCAGCGAGAGCAATTCGACGGCAGTATCGATCGTCACCGGCGATAGCAGGCCGAGCACGGTGGCGACGTCCTTCTCGTACCCGGCGATCAGGTCGCGCTCGAGCTTGCGGTCGGCGCTGCGGCCGAAGATGTCGAGCGGGGTGCCGCGCAGGACCTTGAATTTCGCCAGCACGCGGAAGACCTTCAGCATCCACGGGCCGAAGGCGCGCTTCTTGGGGCGGCCGAGCGCATCGACGCCGCTCGCCAGAATCGGCGGTGCGAGGTTGAAGCTGAACTTGAAGTCGCCCTCGAACTGGTCGCGGAGCTGCTGCTCGAAAGCGCCGTCGGTGAACAGGCGCGCGACTTCGTACTCGTCCTTGTAGGCCAGCAGCTTGGCGTAGTTCACCGCGACCGCGCGCGGCAGCGCATCGCCATAACCGCCCTGCTTGGCGGCATCGCGGACCTGATCGACCAGCTTGCGATAGCGCTTGGCGAGACGGGTGTTCTGGTAGGCGGTGAGATGCTTGGCGCGATGCTCGATGACCTCATCGAGCGTCATGGCGTCCAGCGTCTTGGGCGCAGCCACCTCGTCCGTCCCCTTCAGCATGTCGGCGAGACGCTGGGGATCGGCGACCGCGAGGCGGCCGAGGCGGAAGGCTTCCTTGTTCATCTTGATCGAGACGCCGTTGACCTCGATGGCCTGCTCGATCGCCTCCGCCGACAGCGGAAACAAACCCTTCTGATAGGCATAGCCCATCATCATCATGTTGGTGGCGATGCTGTCGCCGAGCAGCTGCTCGGCAGGCCTCGTGAAGTCGAAGAACACCGAATCCTTGTGCAGCGCCGTCTCCAGCACCGCATTGAGCTTGCGGGTCTGGAAGTTGAAGTCGCGGTTGAGGATGAAGTCGGCGGTGGGGATGACGTGGCTGTTGATGATGCCGCGGGTGCGGCTGGAGTCGCAGAGCGAGATGGTGTCCTTGGCGACCGCGACCACTTCGTCGGCGGCGAGCACGAGATCCGCCGTGCCGGTGACAATGCGCGAGCAGGTCACCTCGGCCGGATGATCGGACAGGCGGACATGGCTGAGCACCGCCCCACCCTTTTGCGCCAGGCCCGACATGTCCAGGATCATCGAGGCCTTGCCCTCGATATGGGCGGCCATGCCGAGCAGCGCGCCGATGGTGAGCACGCCGGTGCCGCCGACGCCGCCGACCGCGATGTTGTAGGGTTTGTCGAGGCTCGGGCGCGACGCCGGCTCGGGGAGCTCTCCGATCTCTGCGAGTTCGGCCGGCGCGCGGTGGCGTGGCGCGCCGCCGTCGATGGTGACGAAGGACGGGCAGAAACCCTTGAGGCAGGAATAGTCCTTGTTGCAGGAGGACTGGTTGATGGCGCGCTTGCGGCCGAACTCGGTCTCCAGCGGCTCCACCGAGATGCAGTTCGACTGCACCGAGCAGTCGCCGCAGCCTTCGCAGACGGCAGGATTGATCATGACGCGGCGCGCCGGATCTTCCATGAGGCCACGCTTGCGGCGGCGGCGCTTCTCGGCGGCGCAGGTCTGCACGAAGACGATCGCGGACGTGCCCTTGTACTCACGGCACATCTTCATGACGTTCTGCAACTCGTCGCGGTGATATTTCTTCACGCCCGGCGCGATGGTATCGGCGGGATAAGCGTCAGGGTTTTCAGACACGAGATAAATCTCGCTGATGCCCTCGGCATGAAGCTGGGCCATGATCTTCTGGGGCGAAAGATCGCCGTCATGGCGCTGGCCGCCGGTCATCGCGACCGCGTCGTTGTAGAGGATCTTGTAGGTGATGTTGGCCTTGGAGGCGACCGCCTGACGAATGGCAAGAATGCCCGAGTGGAAATACGTGCCGTCGCCGAGATTCGCAAAGATGTGGTTCTCGTTGGTGAACGGCGCGATGCCGACCCACGGCACGCCCTCGCCGCCCATATGCGTGAAGGTTTCCGTCGAGCGGTCCATCCACAGCGCCATGAAATGGCAGCCGATGCCGGCCAGCGCGCGGCTGCCTTCGGGAACCTTGGTCGAGGTGTTGTGGGGACAGCCGGAGCAGAAATAGGGGGTGCGGGAGACAGGTGCGACCGCCTGCATCTGCGTGGCCTGACGACCATTGAACCAGTCGGCCTTGGCACGGAGCATCTCCGCGATCTCGGGGTTGAGATCGAGTTTGAGAAGCCGCTCGGTCAGCGAGGTCGCAAGCGAGGCGACGCTGAGCTCGGCGGCGAAGGTCAGGAAACGCTTGTCGTGCTCGTCCATCTTGCCGACGATGCGCGGGCGGACGTCGTCGCGCCAGTTGAACAGCACCTGCTTGACCTGGTTCTCGACGATCTCGCGGCGCTCCTCGACGATGAAGATCTCTTCGAGGCCGACCGCGAATTGATGCACGCCTTCAGGCTCCAGCGGCCAGGGCATGCCGATCTTGTAGAGGCGAAGGCCGATTTTCGCGGCAACCTCCTCGGTGATCCCGAGCTCGCGCAGCGCCTGCCGCACGTCCTCGTAGCTCTTGCCGGATGCCATGATGCCGAAGCGGGCGTTCGGCGAATCCATGGTGACGCGGTTGACCTTGTTGGCGCGCGCAAAGGCGATCGCGGCAAAGCCCTTGTAGTCCTGCAGGCGGCGGTCCTGCTCGAAGCGGTCATCGGGCCAGCGCAGATTGAGGCCGCCGGGCGGCAGCTCGAAATCGGGCGGGATGATGAAGGGCTTCATCTCGTCGGTGAGGTCGATCTCGGCGGTGGTCTCCACCGTCTCCGTGATCACCTTCATGCCGACCCAGCAGCCGGAATAGCGCGACATCGCGATGCCGAGCAGGCCCATCTCGATCATCTCGTGGATGCTCGAGGGATAGAGATACGGCATCAGCGCCGACATGAAGGCATGGTCGGACTGATGCGGGACGGTCGAGGATTTCGCGCCGTGGTCGTCACCGGCAAGGCACAGCACGCCGCCGTTCTTGGCCGAGCCCGCGGCATTGCCGTGGCGGAACACGTCGCCGCAGCGATCGACGCCGGGGCCCTTGCCGTACCAGATCCCGACCACGCCGTCGTACTTCGCGCCGGGCGAGAGATTGAGCTGCTGCGAGCCCCAGACGGCGGTTGCCGCCAGGTCCTCGTTCACGCCGGGCTGGAACTTGATGTTGTATTGCTCGAGATGCTTGCGGGCGGCGAAGAGCTGCTGGTCGTAGCCACCGAGCGGCGAGCCGCGATAACCGGAGATGAAGCCCGCGGTGTTGAGGCCGTTGGCGCGATCCCGCCGGATCTGGGCCATCGGCAGTCGAACCAGGGCCTGGATGCCCGTGGTGAAGACATGTCCGGTTTGCTGGGTGTATTTTTGATCGAGACTGATCGGACCCTGGTTGATGCCCATTCTTGTCCTCATCCGCCCTTTTGAGCGCTTGGCTGCTTAAGCCGTTGCCTGCCCTTTGTTTTTAGCTAGGGCGCGCCGACCACCTGCGCCACTCTATGTCGGATATTTAACGCGGCGCATCAGAAATCTGGACCAAAGGGAGCGCCGGGTAAAAATCGCAATTTCGTGGCTGCAAAGGCATCGGGCATTTTCAATTTGTGTCACCATACCCCCGCCGTCGCGAAATGAATTGATGCTCCTTTGACGCGGGTGCGGTCGATTGGTCGCAGGAGAGGCTTTCGATGCGGACGATTCTGACTGGATTGGCTCTTGCGGGTCTGGCCTTGTGCAGTGCGGTTGCAGGTCCGGTCACGAGCGCGGCCCGGGCCGCCGAACCGTCCCCGGAGCTGATCGCCTATGGCAAGACGCTGGTTGAGGCCGGCGACTGCGCGGGGTGCCACACCGCCGATCCGGCCAAGCCGTTCGCGGGCGGAAAGCGCATCGACACGCCATTCGGCGCGATCTATACGCCGAACCTGACGCCCGACCGCGACAGCGGGATCGGCGCCTGGTCGGATGCCGATTTCACCCGGGCCCTGCGCTACGGCATCGCGCCGGACGGATCGAATTACTACCCGGCCTTCCCCTATCCCTACTTCACGAAGATGACCAAGGACGACACCCTGGCGATCCGGGCCTATCTCGGCACGCTCGCACCCGTAGCGAGCCGCAACAGGCCGGCGGAGCTGCGCTGGCCGTTCGGCTATCGCAGCCTGATGCGGATCTGGAACGCGATGTATTTCAAGCCCGGCCTGTTCGAGCCGGACCAGAACCAGAGCGCAGCGTGGAACAGGGGCGGCTATCTCGTCACCGGTCTCGGCCATTGCGGCGCCTGCCACACGCCCAAGAACTATTTTGGCGCCGACAAGCAGGCGCAGGCGCTATCGGGCAACGAGGTCGGCGGCTGGTACGCGCCCCGGCTCGATGGCGCCGCGCGTACCGGTCTGAAATCCTGGAGCGAGGCTGACATCGCCGAGTATCTGCAAAGCGGACGCAACGCGCGGAGCCATGCCGACGGTCCGATGGCCGAGGTGGTCGTCAACTCCACCGCGAAGATGAGCGATGCCGATATTCGCGCCATCGCGCTGTATCTGAAAGGCCTGCCGCCGGCCCGGCGCGAGACGATCGTGACGCCGCCCGACGATGCCGAGATGAAGGCCGGTCAGGCCATCTACGCAAAGCTCTGCATCGCCTGTCACGAAGCCGACGGCACGGGAAGCCCGCGGATCTATCCGCCGCTGCCCGGCAATGCGCTGCTGCAGTCGGTCAATCCGTCCTCGACCCTTCGCGTCATCCTCGACGGCGCCCACACCGTGACGACGCCGCGCGCGCCCAACACCGGCGAAATGCCGCCCTATGCCAAGCAATTGTCCGACGGCGAGATCGCCGCAGTGACGAACTACATCCGCAACTCCTGGGGCAACACCGCGCCGCTGGTGACGCCATTGCAGGTGACGAAGGCGCGGAAGGAGGAGCCGTAGCATACCCCCTCTCCCGTCATTGCGAGCGCAGCGAAGCAATCCAGAGTCCCTCCCTAGGAAAGATTCTGGATTGCTTCGCTACGCTCGCAATGACGGCGTGGATGGAGCGAGGCGATGCAACGACTACCTCTCCTCGTCTCCCGTGAATACGAATTTCGGCATCTCCCATTTGTAGCGCACCGCCAGCAGGCGGAAGCTGATGCCGAGGACGAAGGTCAAAATGGTCCAGAGCCCGGCGTTGAGCTGCAAACCGAAGGCGGTGGCGTAGAACAGCCCCGTCACCACCGAGACGCTGGCGTAGAGCTCGGAGCGGAACAGCAGCGGCACGTCGTTGCAGAGCACGTCACGGAGCACGCCGCCGGCGCAGCCCGTCACCATGCCCGAGACGATGACGATGGGCAGCGTCGCATCCATCTGCCAGGCAACGTCGCAGCCCGCCATGGTGAAGACGACGAGACCGATGGCGTCGAGCACGATGAAGGCGACTTTCAGCCGGTGCACAAGACGTGCGATCAGGATGGTGACGAAGGCGGCGCCGCCGGCGAGCGCCAGATAGATCGGGCTTTGCACCCAGGCCAGCGGATAGTGGCCGAGGAAGAGATCGCGCAGCGTTCCGCCGCCGAGCGCGGTGATGCAGCCGAGGAAGCAGACCCCCAGCCAGTCCATGCTGCGGCGTCCGGCGGCGAGCGCAGCCGTCATGCCCTGCGCGGCGACCGCGACCAGCGACAGGAAATGCAGCACGGTATCGGTCGGTGGCAGGCTCCACATCGCCTTGTTCCCTCCCGCGATGGAACTTCACGCCCCGAGGGCTCGTGTCGGAACAGGTTCCCGATTCCCGGTGGGAGGGCAACATGCGACGAAAGCACAAAGGGGGGCGGAACAGAATCTCGCAGCTATGGGTTGTCCCGGCGTCATAACCGAGGAGACCAATCGATGGCTGACGACCGTTTTCCCAACGATCCGTATCGCCCGAACCTCGCCGACGATGAGTATCTTCGCGCGGCACGCCGGGATGCCGACCTTCAGGCCGATCCCGAGCTTGGCGAAGGCCCTGCCTCAAGCGGCAGGATCGCGCTGTTTGCCGTGGCCGTCGCCCTGGTGCTCGGCGCCGTGTTCTACGGCCTGAACAACTCCACCACGGGCAACCAGGCGAGCAACGCGCCGACGTCGCGGACTGCCCAGCAGGCGCCGCCGGCCAATCCGGCCGCCCCTCCCGGCATGCGTGACGTAACGCCGCGCAACAACACCGAGCCGGGCATGACCACGGGCGCTGCGCCGACCAAGCCGGCCCCGGACACGCAAACGCCGTCTGACGGCGCGAAGTAACATCACAGCGAAGAGCGGCGGG
>NZ_LWIG01000014.1:418258-502605 GCF_002068095.1 Bradyrhizobium sacchari
CCGCCGCTCTTCGTTTGTCGCGTTCGGTTTCAGCCAAACATCTTGTTGAGCTCGCCGCCGGGATAGCCGCTGGCAAGCTCGGTGAACGTTCCCTTCTCCGCCATCTCCTTCGCCGCGCGCATGAAGCCGCCCCAGGCGGCGCGGGCGAGCGAGCCGCCGACGCTGATGCGGCGGACGCCGAGATCTTCGGCTTCTTGCAGCGACAGGCCGGAGCCGCCGATCAGAAGGTTGAACGGCTTCGGTGCGACAGCCTTCACCACCGCGGCGATGTCCTCGCGCGTTTTCAGACCCGGCGCGTAGAGGCAGTCCGCACCGGCATCCGCATAGGCGGTGAGCCGGTCGATGACGAGCTTGAGATCGGTGACGCCCCAGAGATACGCCTCGCAGCGGCCGACCAAGAGCGTGCCGCTGTCGCCGATCGCCTTGTGCGAGGCCTTGATGCGCTCGACCGCGAGCGCGCGCTCGTAGATCGGGTTGTCCTTGTCGCCGGTGGAATCCTCGATCGACAGGCCGGCTACTCCGGTGCGCACGCAGCGCTCGACATTGTCCGCGACCTTGTCCGGCTCGACCGCAAAGCCACCCTCGAAATCGGCGTTCACGGGGATGTCCACGGCCGAGCTCAATGCTGCCAGATGCTGACAGACGTCCTCGACGGTGACGTGATTGTCGGCCTTGCCGATGGTCCAGGCAAAACCCGCGCTCGATGACGCGATCGCCTTGAAACCGAGATGCTGCAACGCTTTGGCGCTGCCGACGTCGACCGGATTGGGCAGGATGAAGCAGCCGCTCTCGTGCATCTTCTTGAACGTCGCGCGCTTGTCAGCGGTCGTCACGTGCATGTTTCTCTCCCTTGTTGGCCGCGCAGAGATAGGCAGGCGCAAGGGCGAACGCTAGTGCGCATCGTGCACCGCGCGGCTGTCCTTCGGCGCCTCCTCGCGATCGTTCATGCCGTAGTCGCGGATGACGCTGGCGATGCGCAAATGATAATCGGCGAAGATCTGCGCCCTGCCCCTGGCCTGGGTGCGACGATGCTCCATAGTGTTGCGCCAGGCCTGCACGGCGGCCTCGTCCCGCCAGAACGACACCGACAGGATCTTGCCCTTCTCGGTCAGGCTCTCGAAACGCTCGACCGAGATGAAGCCGTCGATGGTTTGCAGGAGCGGCTTCAGATCGGCCGCGAGGTCGAAATAGTCCTGGCGGTGTTCCGGCTTGGGCCAGACCTCGAAGATCACGGCGATCATGGGCGTCTCCTCCTTAGTGGTGGCCTACGATACCACCTTGCGCAGGAAGGTGCGCTCTTCCGCGAGGATGAATTTGTGTTCCTCGGCGAAGTGGAAGTTCGCCATGCCCTCAGCATCCTGGCGCAGGCGCGCGCGATAGGCCTCATAGGCGGCGAGGCTCTCGAAGGTGATCAGCGCGAACGCGATGTTGTTGGTCCCTTCGTGCGGCATGAAATAGCCGACCAGGTCGCCGCCGCATTTCGGGATGATGGTGAGCCAGCGCTTCGAATACTCCTCGAACTGCGCGCGCTTGAACGGATCGAGCTGGTAGCGGATGAAGACGGTGACGGACATGATGGGCTCCTGTGCTTCCGTCATTGCGAGCGCAGCGAAGCAATCCGGGAATTCCGCCGCGGAAGCATCTCTGGATTGCTTCGCTGCGGTCGCAATGACGACGTGTTGAAAGATTACCGGCTTGCCCGACCACAATGCTTCGGCTACCATCGAAGCATGAAATCAGGACCCGACATCGCCATGGTCGCCTCCCTGGTCGGCGACCCCGCCCGCGCCAACATGCTCACGGCGCTGATGAACGGCCGCGCGCTCACCGCGAGCGAGCTCGCTCAGGAGGCCGGCATCACACCGCAGACGGCGAGCTCGCATCTGGCCAAGCTCGAGGCCGGCGGGCTGGTGGAGCCGGAGAAGCAGGGACGCCACCGCNCCGCCTCACCGACGACGACGTCGCCGGCGTGCTCGAAGGGCTCGCGGGTCTCGCTGCGCGCACCGGCCACATGCGTGTGCGCACTGGCCCGAAGGATCCGGCGCTGCGGCGCGCGCGGATCTGCTACGACCATCTCGCCGGCGATCTCGGCGTGCAGATGCTCGACTCCTTGCGCGAGCGGCATCTGGTCAGGCAGAAGAAGCAGGACATCGAGCTGACGACGGAGGGCGAGCGCTTCCTTGCCAAGCATCTGCAGATCTCCCCCGAGATGCTGACCCATCCGCGCCGCCCGGTCTGCAAAGCCTGTCTGGACTGGAGCGAACGGCGTCATCATCTCGCCGGCACGTTAGGGGCCGCCATGATGCAGCGCTTCGCCGAGCTGAAATGGGCCGCGCGCGATCCCACGCCGGGCAGCCGCGTCGTGAATTTTACCCGGACCGGCGAGAAGCAGTTCGCCGCGCTGTTCGGCAACGGGAAGGATTAGTCACGCAAACGTCGTGAATTCACACGTTTGCGTGTGCGCGCTCACTCTCGTCATGGCCGGGCTTGACCCGGCTATTCGTCGCATTAAGCGCAGTGTCGTTCCGGATGGTCTGAAGGACCAGACCCGGAACCTCGAGATTCCGGGTTCGGTCCTGCGGACCGCCCCGGAATGACGGCTCCAATGACGAGACCCACAGATGAACCGCCTCCTCCCCGCCGCCCTCTGCGCTACCCTCCTCGCCTCTTCGTTCACGCCCATCAACGCCGCCGAGACCGCGCCGCGCGAGCCCTATGGCATCGCGCTGGAAGGCTTTGCCTATCCCTATCCCGTGCACCTGCTCCCCGTCGTCAATGACGGCGAGCAGCTCAGCATGGCTTATATGGACGTCGCTCCCGCGCAGCCGAACGGCCGCACCGTGGTGCTGCTGCACGGGCGCAATTTCCCGTCGAGCTACTGGGCGCCCGTGATCATGATGCTGAGCGAAGCGGGTTATCGCGTCGTGGTGCCGGACCAGATCGGCTTCGGCAAATCCTCCAAGCCGGCGGGCGAGCTGCATTTCGACAATCTGGCGCGCAACACCATCGCGCTGCTCGACCACTTGGGGATCGAGAAGGCCGAGATCGTCGCGCACTCGCTCGGCGGCATGCTGGGCGTGCGCATCGCGCGTGCCTTTCCGGATCGCGTTGCCCATCTGGTGCTGACCGCCCCGATCGGGCTCGAGGATTACCGCCTCTACGTGCCGCCGACGCCGACCGAGAAGATGATCGAGACCGAGGACAAGCTCACCGCCGAGGGCTATCGCAAGCAGCTGCAGACCAACTACGCGATCAAGCTGCCGGGCGAGGCGATCACCCCGTTCATCGATGCCCGCTTCAACATCAAGGGCGGCCCCGACTATCCGCGCTGGCTGCGCGCCTTCGTCTCTTCCGGCCAGATGATCTATCGCGAGCCCGTCGCGCACGAGATCCCGCTGATCGCGCTGCCGACGCTGTTCATCATGGGCGCCGACGACCACAACGCGCCAGGCCGGCCGCTCGCGCCGGAGGCGCTGCGCGCAAGAATGGGGCAGAACGCCGAGCTTGCAAAGCAGCTCGCCGCGAAGATGCCGAACGCGCGGGCCGAGGTGATTCCCGACACCGGCCATCTCGTCTTCCTGGAGGCGCCGGAGAAATATCGCGAGCTGGTGCTGGGCTTTCTCGGCCGCTAAAGCGCGATGAGATCTGGATGAATCGTCATCGCGCCTTGGTTCGTTGTTTACGCATGATCTTTTCGGAAAACCGCTTCGCACTTTTCCGGATCATGCTTTAGCGACAGGTGCGTGTCGCCTGAGGCAGGATCGTGGGGCACGTTCACGCCGCATTCAGGTCATGATTGGCAGGCTTGGATCGCGACGTGTCGGCATGCTGCAAGATTTAACATGTCGAATCGCGTCTTTTGATTCATTGTGCGCCGCAAGCGCTGCTCCCAACTATCTGCCCCAAGGACGAGAAGGAAGATCAAATGAAATATGTCATTGCCGCCGCCATGCTCGCGAGTGCGGTCGTCGGTTTCAGCGAAGCCGCCAGCGCCATGCAGGGCTGCGGCCCCGGCTGGTATCGCGGCCCTTATGGCGGCTGCCGTCCAATGGCCGGGCGGCCTCCGGTCGTGGTTGTGGCGCCTGCCCCTGCCCCCGTCGTCGTGGTGCGTCCGCGCGTGTGCCCCTACGGCTTCCGCTGGTGGGGTGGTCGCTGCCGTCCGATCTGATCTCGTCTTTTCGCACTGCAAAGTGGCCGCGCGGGATTACCCGGCGCGGCCATTTCTTTTCAAGGCCTCGCAATGCATCGTCTCGCACGAATCAAAACGAGGATCGCGATTGCGATCCCCGTTCAAGGCCTAACATTCAGTTCAAGGCTTACCACCAGTGACGACGATGCCAGTGACGACGATGCCAGTGCCGGCGACGCCAGCCCCAGTGGCGGTGGCGCCAGCCCCAATGGCGGTGATGTCCATGCCAATGCACCTGCTCGGGCTTGAGCTGCGCGGCTTCATCGCTGGTGGTGACGGCCGGATGCAGATCGGCGTCAGGCTGCGGCATGCGGCCCTGGGCGCCGACCGGCTGGGGTGACAACGGCGCGGCCTGGGCGGTCGCAGCGAAGGCGGCGGCGCCCGCCGTCACACCCAATGCAAGTTTCAAAAAGTTCCGGCGCTCCATGACATGTCCTCTCGGCTATCGGGCAAGTGATGCAGAGGAAGTGTCGCGGTCACGACATGAACCCAAGCTGAATCGCGCATTCAGATTCGCTGCGCAGTCCGGATGGAGCGCAACTACTTCACAAACTCCTGGGCCAGCGCCAGCGTCTCGCGCGAGCGCTTCACGTCAGGCCAGTCACGGTTGAAATCGGCGACGAGCTTTTTCAGCGCGTCGTGTCGGAACGCGCGCCCCTCATCCGTCCTATGCCCAAAGACAGCACGGAGACGCCGCATGACCGACCTCACCCTCACCACCTTCGACTGGGTTCCCGAAATGCCACGTGGGCTGGTGCGCGACCTTCGCGTACGCTGGGCGCTGGAGGAAGCCGCTCTGCCCTATCGGGTCGCAAGCGTGCCGTTCGGCGACCGCGGGCCTACGCATTTCGCGCACCAGCCGTTCGGCCAGGTGCCGTGGCTGACCGATGGCGACCTCTCGATCTTCGAGAGCGGCGCGATCCTGCTGCATCTCGGCGAACTCAGCGCGAAGCTGATGCCATCAGATCCGCGCGGTCGCAGCGAGGCGACAAAATGGGTGTTCGCCGCGCTCAATTCGGTGGAGATGGCAAGCCTGCCATGGTCCATGTTCAAATTCACCGGCAGCGACGACGGTTCGCCGGCCGCGAAGTTCGTCGACGGCTTCCTGAAAATCCGCCTCAAGCACCTCGAACCGGTGCTGGCCGGCCGCGAATGGCTGACGGGCTCCTTCTCCGTCGCCGACATCCTGATGGCGGACGTGCTGCGCCCCGTCGATCGCTTCGACTGTCTCGCGGATCATCCAGCCTGCCGCGCCTATCTCGCGCGCGCCACGGCCCGCCCGGCGTTTGCAAAGGCCTACGCTGATCAGATGGCGCATTTCGCTCTGGCGGACAAGGCGCGCGAGAACTCGTAGGGTGGGTTGACCTTGCGGCTGCGCGAAGCGCAGTCCGCCGGACGTAACCCACCAATTCTGCTGCCGCGGAAAGAAAGGTGGGTTACGCTAACGCTGACCACCCTCCGGCAGCATGCTACACCAGCTTCATCGGCGCATCGGCAACCAAACGCAGGTCGATGCTGCCGATCAACGCCGAACGTCGCGCCTCCGCCGCACTGATGGCCTCGTCCGTCTGCCGCAGCGTGCTGATATTCGAGCCGAGCGAGACGATGCCTCCGAGCACCAGTGCGATCGATCCGAGGGCTGCGGTCTGACCAAATCCGAACGGCCCGAGGATCGTAACCAACAGCAGCGCCGCCCCGCCACCGATCGCAATCTTGGACGCCAGAATGAACTTGCGGCACCGCTCGGCGATCTCGGCGAGCCGCTCGATCCGATCTTCGATGTCGGAGATTTCGCCGGTCGGATCTTCTTCAGTCATGAGATTTGTGAGCGAGCAGATTGGACAAACGAACTTTCTAGGACACCGGCACAGCGCACGCAGGGATGGGCCCGATCGACATAGCAGCCTCGCGCGAAGAACCACCAGGGTTGGCCGGTGCATTGGACGCGTTTGCAGGGTCCGGCAAGACCGTGACGCGGACAGCCACTCGGTCCCGCCTTCGATCGGTGATTGCTTCGTACCGGAGACTATCCGGCCCGCTGTAATCAGCTCGAGCCGAATAGAAGACGCTTATGCCGCGGATCCAGCGCCCGATACAGGATCGATCTCTTCCAGAGTCGCCCGCCACCTCGAAATCCTCGATCCGATAACAGACGATCCCATGTTCTGGTGACTTCACGAGCAAGAGCCGAGGAAGCTCGATCGGCGCGCACGTATCGTCGGCGTCGGCGTAGCCTTCGATAACGGTCTCTTCTGACGTCCGGGCGGTAACGGTCATCTCGCTGTCTTGCGCGAAGCACGATATGTCCATCGCCAGGACTGCGGACAACACGCCCAATATCAGGTCGCACGATCCATTGGCGCTCCGCCCCAATCTCGATCGCCGACGCCAAATTGCCACCGACGTCTCCATTCCTCACAACGGCAAATTGTCGTGCTTCTTCGCCGGCATTTCCGTCTTCTTGTCCTTCAGCATCGCCAGCGCCCTTGCGATCCGCTTTCTCGTCGAATGCGGCATGATCACGTCGTCGATGTAGCCGCGCTCGGCGGCGATGAACGGCGACAGGAAGCGGTCTTCGTATTCCTTGGTGCGGGCAGCGATCTTGTCGGGGTCGCCGATGTCGGAGCGGAAGATGATCTCGACCGCGCCCTTGGCGCCCATCACCGCGATCTGGGCGGTCGGCCAGGCGTAGTTCATGTCGGCGCCGATCTCCTTGGAGGCCATGACGTCGAAGGCGCCGCCATAGGCCTTGCGGGTGATGACGGTGACGAGCGGCACGGTGCACTGCGAATAGGCGAACAGCAGCTTCGCGCCGTGCTTGATCAGGCCGCCATATTCCTGCGCGGTGCCCGGCAGGAAGCCCGGCACGTCGACGAAGGTGACGATCGGGATGTTGAAGGCGTCACAAAAACGAACAAAGCGCGCGGCTTTCCGCGAGGCATCAGAGTCGAGCACGCCGGCCAGCACCATCGGCTGGTTGGCGACGAAGCCGACGGTGCGGCCGGCGATGCGACCAAAGCCGGTGACGATGTTCTTGGCGAAGGCTTCCGCGATCTCGAAGAAGTCGCCCTCGTCCACGACCTTCAGGATCAGCTCCTTCATGTCGTAGGGCTTGTTCGGATTGTCGGGGATCAGGGTATCGAGGGAATCGTCGAGACGCTCGATCGAATCGAAGCTCGGCCATTCCGGCACGCCGTCGGTGTTGTTGGACGGCAGGAAGTCGATCAGGCGCCGCATCTGCAGAAGCGTCTCGACGTCGTTCTCGAAGGCGCCGTCGGCGATCGAGGAGCGCGTGGCGTGCACGGAGGCACCGCCGAGCTCTTCCGCCGTGACGACCTCGTTGGTCACGGTCTTCACCACGTCGGGGCCGGTGACGAACATGTAGCTGGTGTTCTTCACCATGAAGATGAAGTCGGTCATCGCAGGCGAATAGACGTCGCCACCGGCGCACGGACCCATGATGACGGAGATCTGCGGGATTACGCCCGAGGCCAGCACGTTGCGGCGGAACACGTAGGAATAGCCGGCGAGCGCGGCGACGCCCTCCTGGATGCGAGCGCCGCCCGCGTCATAGAGGCCGATGATGGGCGCCCTCGCCTTCATCGCCATGTCCTGGAGTTTTGTGATCTTCAGAGCGTGCGTTTCCGAGAGCGAGCCGCCGAAGACCGTAAAATCCTTGGCGAAGACAAACGTCTTGCGGCCGTTGACGGTGCCCCAGCCGGTGACGACACCGTCGCCCGGCACCTTGCTCTTCTCCATGCCGAACTCGGTGGAGCGGTGCTCGACGAACATGTCGAACTCCTCGAACGATCCCTTGTCGAGCAAGAGCTCGATGCGCTCGCGCGCGGTCAGCTTGCCGCGGGCGTGCTGCGCCTCGATGCGCTTCTCCCCGCCGCCGAGCTTTGCGCCGGCACGACGATCTTCAAGGGCGTCCAGGATGTGTTTCATTTGCTCCCGCCAGTTCTTAAGTGATGCGGGGTTCTAACACGGCATTTTGCGCGGCGGAAAGCCGCTTTCGCCGTCGCAGGGCTGCCCTGCCGTAGCGGGAAAGCGCAAGGAATTACAAAGTTTTGCTCGGGAGACGAGCATGACGGAAGGAACGGCCGAGACGGGGGCTGCGACAGGCGGCGTCAACATCCTGCTGCGGCTGGAGGGCCTGACCCTGTTTGTCGGGATGGTGATGCTCTACGCGGCCTGGGACGGGTCGTGGCTGGTGTTTGCCCTGCTGTTCTTCGTGCCCGATCTGAGCTTCCTGGCATACCTGTCCGACGCCAAATTCGGCGCGATGGTCTACAACGCCGCCCACAGTTACATGGCGCCGGTGGCGCTGCTGACGCTGGGCTTCGGCCTCGCCTCGCCTCTCACCCTGTCCATCGCCTTGATCTGGCTCGCCCATATCGGCATCGACCGGGCGCTGGGCTACGGCCTGAAATATTCCGCCGGGTTCGGCTTCACCCATCTGGGGCGGATCGGGCGGCAGAGGGGCGCCTGACGCGGGACGCAAATTTGGCCGCCCGGCCGGTTGACCGGGCCGGCCGATTCAGGCTTGCTTCAAGGCTTGCGATCAGGCGCCGAATGTTGCGTGAGCCCAGTCGGTACGGCGGCTGTCGATCACGTCTGGCTGCAAGCATCACCCATGTCCGCGACGGTCGTCCCACTGCCGCCGAAGCCATCGTCCGAAACCATCGACTTCCTGCGGCGCATGGCCAGCATGGTGTCGGGGCGCAACGGCGAGATGCTGCTGCGTGCCGCCA
The DNA here is from genome assembly GCF_002068095.1 of Bradyrhizobium sacchari. Taxonomy (GTDB): domain Bacteria; phylum Pseudomonadota; class Alphaproteobacteria; order Rhizobiales; family Xanthobacteraceae; genus Bradyrhizobium; species Bradyrhizobium sacchari. Next base: position 427,202 of record NZ_LWIG01000014.1, read on the forward strand.
GCCTGATCGAGTCGCTGAGCCAGCGGGCGATGTCGGCCGAACGGCTTTATCACGAGACGCATGAAGAGAGCACGCGCAACAGCGAACTGCGCGAGGCCGCCGAGCTTGCCTCCGACACCATGGTCGGCCAGATCGAGGCGCTCCGCGCGCAGCTCGCGGAAGTCACCGCAGCGGCGGCCGCCGAGCGCGCGGCATTCGACGCCGAGCGCGGCAAGCTGCTCGGTCTGATGCAGCATGCGGAAAGCCATATCGGCAAGCTGACCACCGAGCTCGATACGCTTCGCGCCTCCGTGGACAGTTTCAACGAGACCGTCGTCTCCGTGCCGATCGAGGTGCTGCGGCTGGCGCGGACGCAGTTCGATTATCTGTCGAGCGGCTTTGCGCGACGCGGCGACGTGATCTCGCAGGCCATGAGCGAGATCGGCGGCTTTGCCATTGACCAGGCGTTGACGGCGAAGAAGACGACGGACAAGGGCTGAGACGCCGCGCGTCAAATTGACAGCGCGCAAGCCGGTTGCTCTACTCCCTGAAAATCACAAGGGAGGATCCGATGCCGACGGCATTCCGCGCCGCCATGGCGGTCATTGCGCTCTGCGTTTCAACCGTGCTCGCGAGTGCGCAATCGCTGCCCAAGGAGGTCGCCACCCGCGCCGAGATCTACCCGATCCCCTCGCTCACCCTCTCCGACCAGCAATTTTTGAGCGGCGATGCGGCCGCCGGCAAGGCGGTGACGGTTGCCGGCGAATTTCGCGTTGCCCAGGGCACCGGAAAGCTTCCGGTCGTGGTGCTGATGCATGGCTCCAGCGGTGTCGGCGCGACGACCGAGGCCTGGGTGCACGCCTTCAACGCCATGGGCATCTCGACCTTCGTGATCGACGGCTTTACCGGCCGCGGCCTGACGGTGGTGGGGCCGAACCAGGCCCTGCTCGGCCGCCTCAATCTCATCATGGACACCTACCGCTCGCTGGAGATCCTGGCGAAGCACCCGCGCGTCGACCCCGACCGCATCGTGCTGATGGGTTTTTCACGCGGTGGCCAAGCTACGCTCTATGCGAGCCTCGAGCGCTTCAACAAGCTCTGGAACAAATCCGGCATCCAATTCGCAGCGTACATTCCGTTCTATCCGGACTGCTCGACGACCTATGTTGGCGACACCGACGTCGCGGCGCGCCCGATCCGCATCTTCCACGGCACGCCTGACGACTATAATCCCGTGAGGAGCTGCAAGGCCTTCGTCGAGCGGCTCAAGGCCGCCGGGCGAGACGTGGCGCTGACCGAATATCCCGACAGCGCGCACGGCTTCGACAGCGGCCTGCTCGGCGTCAGCACCGTTGCGGTCTCAGCGAATGCGCAGACCGTGCGCAACTGCAAGATCAAGGAGGGCGACGCCGGTGTGTTGATGAACGGCGATACCAACGCGCCGTTCACCTATAAGGATTCCTGCGTCGAGCTCAACCCACATGTCGGCGGCAATCCGACGACCGCCGCGGAGTCGCGCAAGGCGGTGGAGGAATTTTTGCAGGCGCTGTTCAAGCTGGGGTGAGAAGCAGCCGGGCCTGGATGGTTCGAGACGCCTGCTTTGCGGGGTCCTCACCATGAGGGTCAAATGAGAGCCGACGTCTGCGCCGCAAATTCGTCATTGCGAGCGCAGCGAAGCGATCCAGAGTCTTACCGCGGCAGCAGTCTGGATTGCTCATCGCAAGAACTCCGCGCAATGACGCGGCGCAGGCGCGACAGTGCTAGATCGCGCCGATCTCGGCAAGGCAAGCTTGCGTCAGCGGCATGCGCTCGCCAACGAGGCGCGGCTCCCTGCAATCCATGTTGAGCGCGAACACGGTGTGCGCCTCGCCCTTCTCGGCCCAGCCGACCATCCAGCCGAGCGAAGGCTCACCGCGCTCGGCCCCCAGCAGGCCGGACTTGGCGCGGATGACGCTGTCGCCGACCTTGGTCACCGGCAGGATGTCGGCAACGAGGTCCTGGCTGCGCTTGGAAATCGGCAGCGCGCGGCGGCGCAGCCGGTCGACGAAATCGATCTGCTCGATCGGATCGATGCGTAAATTCCCGGTGAGCCAGAACTGGTCGATGCCGCCGCCGATGTCGCGATTGCCGTAGTCGAACTCGTCGACATATTTCTGCATGCGCGCCTCGCCGATGCGGCGCGCGATCTCCTGATAGACCGGAACCGCACTCACGAGAATCGCGCTGCGCAGCGTGTGGTCCTTGTTCCAGGCCTCGATCGGCCGCTTCACGCCGTCCCAGGGAAATACATCCTTGTCGGGATCGGCGACGACACCCGTCTCCAGCGCGATCAGCGAGTTCGGAATCTTGAAGGTCGAGGCAGGCAGCTTCCCCTCGCCCGAGCGCTCCTTGTCGCTGGCGACGATCAGGTACTCCTCGACCTTGTAGCCGACGAAGGTGCCTGACGTGCCGAGATCGGTGAAGCGCTTGGCAAGGCTGTCGCGAATCTCGTTGCGCGGCGGCGCGACATGAGCGAACGCGCGCTGCGGCAGGATCGCGGTTGCGGCGAGAAGGCCGAGGGTGGAACGGCGGGTGAGCAAGGCAATGTCCGTCGAATGATGAAAGTGGCAGCGACCATGCAGCCGCTACGTGGTGAAACGATGACAGGTCACATCTTCAGCATGATCTATTCGGAAAACCGCTGCACACTTTTCCGGATCATGCTCTACCGCCCGCGGCCCGACAGCCGCAGCACGAACACCAGCACTTCGGCGACGGCCTTGTAGAGGTCCGGCGGGATCTCGTCGCCGAGCTCGACCTTGGAGAGCGCGCCCGCGAGGATCTCGTTCTCCTCGATTGGGATGTCGTTGGCTTTCGCGATCTCGACGATCTTTTCGCCGATCGTGCCCTTGCCCTTGGCGACCACGACGGGCGCCCCAGAGCCCTTCTCGTAATGCAGCGCGATCGCGAGCTTGGAGGGATCGCTCATGTGGCACGATCCAGGAAGTGGCCGGCGCGGGCCGGCGCCGGCTGCGGCGGCGTGCCGTCGCGCACGACGATATCGCCGGGCTTGAGTTCGGCCCTGGTCATGGCCTGGCTGAGCTCACCGATCCCGGCGCGGAGTAGCTGCGCGGTCGACGCGCGCTCCGCCCACATCCGCACGAAGGTCTTGTCGCCGTTCAGCGTGATCAGCGCGTGCACCGGGCCTGCCGGCTCGACATTGAGCGTGAAGCGCGCGCGCCAGGCGCGCTTGGCGGGATCGGCTGATTCATTGCCGCCATCGCGCGAGATCTCGAACTGGGCCATCGCGGTGCCCTGCGGCGTCGCGAAGGGAATCTCGAAATTCCACTGCGGCACGGCCGGATCGACGCGGTGACCAGAGGCATCCGCGCGATCGGGGAGCGAGGCGACCTGCAACAGCGTCTGCCGCGCGATCGCGGCATCGGTGTCACCGAGCAGGCGATGCACTGTTGCGGAGAGCGGCGTATCCGGCGCGAGCGACGGCGCGGCGATGGCCTGCGGCGCCGGCAATGCGCCCCGAAACGGAGGTGGTGTGGTCGCGTGCGCGGCGGCCTCGAATACATGACCGTCAGGCACGGCCTTGTTGGAGCCCGGCACATTGCCAAGCATGCGCGGCAGGTTTTGCGTGGCCTCCTGCAGCAGGCTCGCGGCAAGGCCTGCGGACATGGTGCGCGACACCGGGGCTTGCGGATTGCCGCCCGCGGCCTCCGCCAGCACGGCGGCGGCAAGCGCGGCGCCACGTGGCGATTGCATCGGTCGAGCCACGTCCGCATCCGGCGACGCCGCCTGAGCAGCCTCGCCCGCCACTTGAAGCGCGGAAGCTGCGGTCGGCGTCGTGGCCGCAGCACGCGTCGGCAGCGACACGGCTTGCGCCGGCGCCTGCGGCACGCCGGTCTCGAGCGTGGCCAGTGTCTGGCGCAGCACCAGCAGCGCGGCCTTCAAGTCCGGCGTCGCGCCAGGAGAAGGCGCTGTGCCTGCGGCCAATGACGCTTCGAGAAACAGCCCGGACTTCTGGAATGCGGATTCGATATCGCCGCCATCGAGCGCGGTGTTGAGCGGCGTCTGCTGCGCCAGCACATCCAGCACCGCCTGCTTCAGCCCTGCGGGCAGATCGCTGCCGGTGACGACGGAGGCCAGATTGGCGAACAGCGGCGCCTGGCCGCCCTGTTTTGTCACCGCCTCGGCCGAAGCCACGGTGACGGCGACCTGTTCCGATGGCGTCAGCGTGTTGCGTGCCGCGCTCGCGGACGGCGCAAGCGGGGGGCTGTCCACGAGAGATGTCGCGCGCGGTGTCAGCGTGACCTGATCGGCAGTCGCCTCGCCTGCCCCGTTCATGACGGCAAGCCGGATGATGCCGTCGTCCTGCGAGACCGCGAGCTGGAGGTTTTGCCCAGGGGTCAGCGCCACCTCGGACATCACGTCCATCGACAAATTGGCGATCGCGATCCGCACCAGATTGTCGGCCATCACGCTGACCACCCTGGCATCGACGACGCTGCCGGCCTGAAGCACGAGATCGGGCGTCGTCGCATCAGCCACGGGGCTGGCGGCACTGACGGGAACGATCGAGCTTATCGGCGTCGGCATCTGAAGGGCCCGGGGAATGCTAACCCCACCCTAAGGCCCCCTCGTAAACCTCTCGTTAAGGACCTTGGGCCGCGGGCGGCTTCACGGCCGTCAGAACCGTCACGGCGGCCTCAAAATCCTTCAGGCGGGCGGCGCGGCGGGCGGCGGCCTCCTCGTCCACGCCCCATTTCTCCGCGTTCCAGTCCTCGTCGACATGGGCGGCGGCCCAGACCTGCTCGGCATCGCGCACGCCGTGGGCCAGCGCCAGGGCCAGCAGCGCCGAGCCGGTCAGGGTCGTGACCATGTGGAGGGCTGCGACCGACCAGGGATCGCCGGGCAACGCGGCACGTGCGGCCTTCAGCGCCTCGTCCGGCTGCTTCACATGCATGACGCCTTCGGACAGGATGAAATGCGCCCCCAGCGCCTCCGCGGCCCAGAACAGCACGGGGTCCCAGTGCGCGGCCTCGCGGGCCACCAGCCCGTCGGGATGGCCGGCGCGATAGAACAGCAGGTCGGACTCGAAGTATTTCGCGAGATCGTCGCTGACGAGCTCGACACGGTCGATGACGCCCTCGACCACGCTGTTGGCGATCCGGGTCAGCGGCATGGTGACGGGATCGATCGTCTCGCCCTGGGCCGCCCATTCGGCGGCCACCGCATCGGCCAGTGCGCGCGCCGGGATCACCACCTGACGGCCGGAGGGCGTCCGGATCGGCTTGCCGTCGAGCGTGATGGCGAAGCCGCCTTCGGCATCCGTGACGCTGGCCGCCTTGTAGAAGCGCTTGCGCAGCGGCGTGCGCGCGGACGCACGCGCCGATTCCCGTGGATCCGGCGGGGGCTGGCCCGCAGCGTCTTCGAACAATTCGCGCATGTGAGTTTTCGGTCCCGGTCGCTGAGTGCTAGGCTTTCAAGATAAGCGTTCTAGGACTTGTTTTAAGCCAGGACTTGCGGCCGATAAAGCGAGCGGCAGGCATGAGGGAACTTGCGGGCATTGGGGCCTTGTTGGCTGGAATTTGGCTGGCCGCGGCCGAGGCCGGCTTCCGAACCCCGGAATCGCTGGTCCGCAACGTCTATGCCCATTACGGCGAAGGCGCGCCGGAGCTGTCGAAAGGCCTGCCGCGCGACGCCGTGACCGCCCGCCAGTTCTTCGATCCGCCCCTGCGCAGGGCCTGGAGCGCGCCGAGGATCGAGCCCTACGATTTCCTGGTGCAGAGCCCGAGCTGGAAGCTCGGCCCGGTCGCAATCGCGGTCGTGCGCCGGCAATATGACAAGACCTATGTCGCGGCGAATTTCGACAATCACGGCCGCCGGGTGGTGCTGAACTTCGTCCTGGTCAACGGACCCGAGGGTTGGCTGATCACGGACGTCGAGAGCCCGCACGACAGCTTGCGGATGTTTCTGGAGCAGTTTCGCAATTGAGCGCCGCCAGCCACTGCTGTCTCCGCACCGTCATTGCGAGCGCAGCGAAGCAATCCAGAATCTTGCCGCGGAGGCAGTCTGGATTGCTTCGTCGCAAGAGCTCCTCGCAATGACCGGGCTAGCAGCGGAGTTCAGCCCTATTCTTCCGGCGCGTTCTCGATCGGGTCGAACCGGCTCGCATCCAGCCCGAGCAGATTCCACGACTGCTGCATGTGCGGCGGCAGCGGCGCGGTGGCGTCGATCACGCCGCCACGCGGATGCGGAATGACGATGCGGCGCGCGAGCAGGTGCAGACGGTTCTGCAGGCCGCCCGGCAGCTCCCAGTTCTCGATGTTGAAATATTTGGGGTCGCCGATGATGGGATGGCCGATATGGGCCATGTGGGCACGGAGCTGATGGGTACGGCCGGTCACCGGCTTCAGCGAAACCCAGGTCAGCTTGTTGCCGGCGGTCTCGACCACCGCGTAATAGGTCACCGCGTGGCTGGCGCCCTCGTCGCCATGCTGGGCGATGCGCATGATAGTGTCGTCCTCGCTCTCCTCTTTCGCAAGGAAAGTCGAGATGCGGCCCTGCTTCGGCTTCGGCAGGCCCGGCACCAGCGCCCAATAGACCTTGCGCGCCGAGCGCGAGCGGAATGCGCCGGTCAGATGCGAGGCGGCAAAGCGCGTCTTGGCGATCAGGAGACAGCCCGAGGTCTCGCGATCGATGCGGTGCACGAGGCGCGGCTTCTGGCCCTTGGCATCGCGCATCACCTCCAGCATCTGGTCGATGTGCCGCGTCATGCCCGAACCGCCCTGCACGGCAAGGCCGGCCGGCTTGTTCAGCACGAGGACGTCGTCGTCCTCCCAGATCGTCATCTCCTTCAGCGCCTTGAGCGTCTTCTGCGCCGCCTCCGAGAGCTCGCCGACCGCCTTCGGCGTGTCGAGCTTCAGCGGCGGAATGCGGACGCTCTGCCCTTCCTCCAGGCGGTCCTTGCTGTCGACGCGCTTGCCGTCGACGCGCAGCTCGCCTTTGCGGACGACGCGCTGGATATGGGAGAACGACAGGCCGGGAAAGCGCGCCTCGAGGAAGCGGTCGACGCGCATGTTGTTCTCGTCGGCCGTGACGACGACGCTCTGCACCTTGGTCGGCAGCAGCGCCTCGACCGGCTTCTCCCGTTCCGGCCTGTCGTCGGCGGCTTTGGACGGCCGCCGCTCGGCGCGGTCGGGGCCGCGCCGCTCGGCACGCTCTCCGGCAAAGCGCGGCGGTTTACCGCCGGGTTTGCTGCCGGGCTTGCTGCCCGGACGGGGCCCGGCCTTCTTCGCGCTGCGCGCCTGATGCGGGCGTGCGTCGTCGCGCTCGTCACGCGAACGGGGCTTTGGATTCATTCTCTTGATGCGGCGGCTCATGAACGCCTGCGTACCCTAAAAGCGGCCTTCCGTCACGACGAAATGGCCGCCTCTAGCGCGAGCCGCCCCGCTCCTTGCGCAGCTTGGCCCAGTAATCCAGCCGCTTGCGGATCTCCCGTTCGAAGCCGCGTTCGGGAGGATCGTAGAACGTCTGGCGGCCCAGGGCTTCCGGGAAGTAGTCCTGCCCCGAAAAGGCATCCGGCGCGTCGTGGTCGTATTCGTAAGCCGCGCCATAGCCTTCCGACTTCATCAGCTTGGTCGGCGAGTTCAAAATGTGTTTTGGCGGCAGCAGCGAGCCGGCCTGCTTTGCGACCTGCATCGCCGTGCCGAAGGCGGTATAGACCGCATTCGATTTCGGCGCGGTGGCGAGATAGACCACGGCCTGTGCAATGGCGAGCTCGCCCTCGGGATGGCCGAGGAAATCGAAGGCATCCTTGGCCGCATTGGCGATGACGAGCGCCTGCGGATCGGCAAGGCCGATGTCCTCGACCGCCATGCGCACGACGCGGCGGGCCAGGAACAGCGGGTCCTCGCCGGCATCGAGCATGCGCGCAAGGTAATAGAGCGCTGCATCGGGATCGGAGCCGCGCACCGATTTATGCAGCGCCGAGATCAGATTGTAGTGGCCGTCGGCCGACTTGTCGTAGATCGGCGCACGGCGCTGCAGGATGTCCTGCAACTGCGCCGCATTGAAAATCTCGTCTGCTCGCGCCGAACGCCAGACCTCTTCGGCGAGTGTCAGCGACGCGCGGCCATCACCATCGGCCATGCGCACCAGCACCGCCCTCGCCTCCGCATCGAGCGGCAGCTTCCTGCCTTCGACCGCCTCGGCATGTGCGAACAGCTTTTCGATCGCGGCGGCGTCAAGCGAGCGAAACACCAGCACGCGCGCGCGGGACAAAAGCGCCGCGTTGAGCTCGAAGGACGGGTTTTCGGTGGTAGCGCCGACCATCACCACCGTACCGTCTTCCATCACGGGAAGAAACGAGTCCTGCTGGGCGCGGTTGAATCTGTGCACCTCGTCGACGAACAGCAGCGTGCCCTTGCCCATCTCGCGGCGGGCGCGCGCGGCATCGAACGCCTTCTTCAGGTCGGCGACGCCGGAGAACACCGCGGAGATCTGCTCGAAATGCAGATCGGTGGCGTCCGCCAGCAGCCGCGCCACCGTGGTCTTGCCGGTGCCAGGCGGACCCCAGAACACCAGCGAGCCCAATGTGCGCGTCTCCAGCATGCGCGTCAGCGCGCCGTCGGGGCCGAGGATGTGATCCTGGCCGACGACCTCCGACAGCGTGCGCGGGCGCAAGCGATCCGGCAGCGGATGCGGAGCCTCGTGATCGAGCCCCGCCGCGGCGAAGAGAGTTGGCGTCTCCCGTGGTCGCTTCGGACTCATCCGCCCAGCGTGACGTTGATCTGCTGACCGCCGCGCACCAGCGTGATGCGCCAGATCCGCGGACGTTCGCCCGCGGCCTTCTCGAGGTCGCCGGTCTTGCTGATCTTCTGGTTGTTGACGGCGAGGATGATGTCGCCCTTCTGGAAGCCCACGCTCGCCGCCGCGCTGTCGCCGCCGAGATCGGCGATCACGACGCCTTCGGTGTCGGCGTCCAGATGCAGCTCGTCGGCAACCGCCGGCGTGATGGTCGAGACCTTCGCGCCCTGGAACGGCGAACGCGCGGTAATAACGAGCTCGTTGCGCCCGGTATCGGGCGCGGTCTCCAGCGCCACGGTCAGCTTGACCGGCTTGCCGCCGCGCTGCACGTCGATCTGTGCGGTGCCGCCCAAAGGACGCGTCGCGAACCGGTAGTCGAAGGCGTTGGGATCATCCACGGTCTGGCCGTCGATCCCGGTGATGAGGTCTGAGGATTTCAGGCCGGCCCTGGCCGCGGGACCGTTCGACACCACGCTCGCGACCAGCGCGCCGGTCGGCGAGCGCAAACCGAGGCTCTCGGCGATCTCCGGCGTCACCGCCTGCAATTTCGCACCGAGCCAGGGTCGCTTCACCGCTTTGCCGCCGCTCTTGGCGGAGGCGACGACGACGCGCACCATGTTGGCGGGAATCGCAAAGCCGATGCCCTGTGAGCCGCCGGAGCGCGAATAGATCGCGGTGTTGATACCGGCAAGCTTGCCGCTCATGTCGACCAGCGCGCCCCCGGAATTGCCGGGATTGATCGCCGCATCGGTCTGGATGAAGAACTGGTAGTCGGTGATGCCGACCTGCGTGCGCGCCAGCGCCGAGATGATGCCGTGCGTCACGGTCTGGCCGACGCCGAAGGGATTGCCGATCGCGAGCACGACGTCGCCGACCAGCAGCTCGTCGGAATTGGTGAAGTCCAGCGTCGGGAATTTCTCCTTGGTGTCCTTCAGGCGCAGCACGGCGAGATCGGTGCGCGAATCCTTCAGCAGGATCTCGGCCTCGAACTCACGCTTGTCCGACAGCGACACCTTGACCTGGTCCGCGCCCTCGATGACGTGGACGTTGGTGACGACGAGGCCGGAGGCATCGACGATGACGCCGGAGCCGAGCGAGCGCTGCATCTGCTCGGGCTGCTGGCCCGGCACGCCGAAGAAGCGGCGGAAGATCGGATCATCCAGCAGCGGATTGCGGTTCTGCACCACCTTGGCGGCATAGACGTTGACAACCGCCGGCTGCACCCTCTGCACGATCGGCGCATAAGACAGCCGCAGTTCGGCCGGCGATGACGGAACCCGACGGTCCTGCGCAGCAGTCGGATTGAAGTGGGCCGAAAAGGCTATGCACAATGCCGTGACGACGGCAGTCCAGGTCGATCGAAACATTCCTACCTCTTGGAAAAGACGTCGGAATATAGGCGCGTTCGCCCCCCAATAGAAGGGCGCGAAGCGGCAATATTGGCCCCCTCCCCGGTGTGTCCGGAATGCAAATGGACCTTGCGAATCGGCAATTTGCCCGGGCGACGGATTGGCATGATGCGCGTCATCTAGCATGTTGATGAGAAGCGGATTCGGTTGCGGCGAATTTGCATCAGTGGGAACCTACGCAACCGGGCGCAGCGTCGCGGGGCAGTCATCGATCATACCTAGGCTCTCCGTTCGCGACTTGAGGAAGTGACCTAGGGCAGTGACTTAGGCAGTGACTTGGTGAAGTGATTTGGGGAAGTGACTTGGGGAAGCTCGTCAAACGATGGAGGCGTAACGTGAGCAGGACAAGACTTGCAGCCACGGCGATTGGTCTCGCCAGTGCGCTGGCGGCCTCGGAGGCCCAGGCCCAATCGGCCAGCAGCAGCGAGCAGGAAATCGCACTGCTGAAGCAGCAGCTGAAGCTGCTGGAGCAGAAGCTCGACAAGCTGCAAAGCCAGACCGCGGCGAACACCGCCGCGACGGCGAAAGCCAAAGCCGAGGCGAAGGCTGAAGCAAAGGCCGAAGCGCGCTCGGAGGCGAAGGCAGTGGTCGCCAACGCGAATGCGGCGATTCCGGTCAAGGGCCCGGCGCCTGCGTCCGGCGTCGTGGTGACGATGCCGAACAACCGGCCGACGATCTGTACCGCGGATCAAGCCAACTGCGTCGCGATCACCAGCCGCGTGCATTGGGATGTCGGTGGCTACGATTACCGCCCCAACACCACAGCCACCGTGCCGCAGAAACTGGACAGCGGCGAGAACGTCCGCCGCGCGCGCATCGGCGTCACCGGTAAATTCCTCAATGACTGGAATTTCGCCCTGATCTACGATTTCGGCGGCTCGTCGGACGGCTTTGGCGGCACTGGCGCCGCCGGCACGACCGCCGTCGGCTTCCTGCCCGGCGGAGGCACGTCCGGCATCGAGAACGCGTATATCAGCTACACGGGGCTGAAGCCGTTCGGCGGCAAAATGGCGATCGAAGCCGGCGTCATGGATATCGCCTGGACCATGGATGAATCCACGAGCTCCAACGACATCGCCTTCATGGAGCGCGCCTCGGTCGGCATCATCGCGCAAAATATCGCCGCCGGCGATTTCCGTTCTGCCGCCGGCGCTCGCTGGTACAACGACGAGTTCTACGCCGGCGCTTACGTGACCGGCCCGACCACAGGTGCCATTCACTCGGCCTCGAGCGTTTCACCTCCCGGGACCAGCGAACAATACGGCGCGACCGCCCGCGTTGCAGGCCAGGTCGTCAGCGGCAAGGACTACTCGGTGCATCTCGGCGGCGACGCGCAGTGGCTGATTCAGCCGCCGCGCAATCTGGTCGCGAACACGCAAACGCTTACGCTCAGCGATCGGCCCGAGCTGCGCATCGACCCCACAACGCTGATCTCGACCGGAGCGATTGCAAATGTGTCGGGCGCACAGGTCTATGGCGTCGAAGCCGCAGCCACCTACGGACCCCTCTGGGTCCAGGGCGAGTACTACTGGTTCAACATTGATCGCAACGCGAACACCGGCGTACCGTTGATCGGTGCGCCAAGCCTGAAATTCCAGGGCGGCTACGCGCAAGCGGCCTACGTCCTGACCGGTGAATCGCGCAAGTACAATCCCGGCAATGCCGCCTATGGCGGCGTCAAGCCCGATCATCCGTTCTCGCTCGATGGCGGTGGCTGGGGCGCCTGGGAGATCGCCGGCCGCTACTCCACGATGGACTTGAATGATCAGCTCGGGACTGCCGCCGGCATCCCCGGCGGACGCCAGACGGTCTACACGCTCGCGCTCAACTGGTACGTCAACGGCAATGTCCGCTTCATGCTCGACTATCTGCATGGCACGGTATCGAGGCAGTCCTCGCCGGTCTCGACCGCCGACGTCGGCTCGAAGTTCGACGCGGTCGCGATGCGCACCCAGTTCGCGTTCTGAGACGATACGGTCCGGGAGCGGCAGATGCCGCTCCCCGGACACTCACGCGGCGCGTTTCGGCTTCTTCACGACCACCGGCGCCGGCGCGCAGGAGAGTCGCTGCTGGTGGCTCTCGCCCCAGGCCTTGAGGATGTCGATCACCGGCTTGAGGCTCTCGCCGAGCTCGGAGAGGCAATACTCAACCCGCGGCGGCACCTCGGCATAGACCTTGCGGATGACGAGCTTGTCCTCCTCCAGCGCGCGCAGCTGCTTGGTCAGCATGCGCTGGGTGATGCCGGGCATCCGGCGGCGCAATTCGCCGAAGCGCTGGGTTCCGCTCTGCAGGTGGTAGAGGATCACGCCCTTCCATTTGCCGTCGATCAGATCCAGCGTCGCCTCGACCGAGCAGCCGGGACGACGGGCAAAATTGCGCCGTTTCATGCGTGTTTTTCCAATAGTATCCAAACAGGGACTATATCCCCGAATTTACAGTACTTGCCAAACGGACGCTACAGGGACAGTTAGCAGGCCGGGCGCACACGACAAGCTATCGCGCCAACTGATGGAGACACGCCATGAAGGCCGTCGGATATAAGACGTCGCTTCCGATCGAGGACGCGGATTCACTGATCGATTTCGAGACCGCAAAACCCGAGCCCAAGGGGCGCGACATCCGCGTCGCCGTGAAGGCGATCTCGGCCAATCCGGTTGATTACAAGGTGCGCAAGCGTGCCGCCCCGCCCGAGGGCGAGACCAAGATCCTGGGGTATGACGCGGCCGGCGTGGTCGATGCCGTCGGGCCCGAGGTCACGCTGTTCAAGCCGGGCGACGAGGTGTTCTACGCCGGCTCGATCCTGCGCCAGGGCACCAATGCCGAATTCCACCTGGTCGACGAACGCATCGTCGGCAACAAGCCGAAGAGCCTGTCCTTCGCGCAGGCAGCAGCACTTCCCCTCACCTCCATCACCGCCTGGGAATTGCTGTTCGACCGGCTCGGCGCCGTGCCCGGCAAGAGCGTCGATCCGCGCACGCTGCTGATCACGGGCGGCGCCGGCGGCGTCGGCTCGATCCTGATCCAGCTCGCGCGCCGCCTCACCGGCCTCACGGTGCTCGCCACCGCGACGCGGTCGGAATCGCAGAAATGGTGCCTCGATCTCGGTGCGCATGCGGTAATCGACCATGGCAAGCCGATGAAGGAGCAGGTCGAGAAGCTAAAGCTGCCGCCGGTCGCGCTGGTGGCGAGCCTCACCTTCACCGACCAGCATTACAAGAGCATCGCCGACTTCATGGCGCCGCAGGGACGGTTCGGCCTGATCGACGATCCCCCGGAATTCACCATGAGCACGTTCAAGGGCAAAGCGATCTCGGTGCATTGGGAATCGATGTTCACGCGCTCGTCGTTCCAGACGCCCGACATGATCGCGCAGCATCATCTACTCAACGACGTCGCAGACCTCATCGACAAGGGCGTGTTGCGCACCACGCTCGATCAGACCTTCGGCACGATCAATGCTGCCAACCTCAAGCGCGCGCATGCGCTGCTCGAGAGCGGCAAGTCGCGCGGCAAGATCGTGCTGGAGGGCTGGTAGCGAAGACATCGTAGGGCGGGCAAAGGCGCACTTGCGCCGTGCCCACCGTCGCCTCGACACGCGCAATCAAGGTGGTGGGCACGCTTGCGCTTTGCTCACCCTACGGCACTACGGCACTGGCACGCCTTCAACGAACAGCAGTCGCCGCTCCAGCGCACCGGCGCGGATCTTCAATGCCTCGGCATATTCCGGCGAGGCGTACCATTCCTTTAGCCTCGCCATCGAAGGGAATTCGACGATGACGATGGCCTTCGGCGGAAGGTTGCCTTCCGCCAGCTCGGCCCTGCCGCCACGGACAAGATAGCGCCCGCCAAACTCCGCGATCGTCTTCGCGGCGAGCGCGCGATAGGCTTCAAATCCCTCGAGATCGCGCATCTCGACTTCGGAAATCACATAAGCGGTCATAGGCTGCTCTTACGCGATCGTATTGACGATGCCACCTTCCGCCCGCAGCGCCGCGCCGTTGGTCGCAGACGCCTCCTTCGAGGCGACGTAAACAACCATGTTCGCGATCTCCTCGACACTCGCAAAGCGCTGGATCAGCGAGCTCGGGCGATGCTGCTTGACGAAGTTGGCCGCGGCTTCGTCCACGGACTGCCCGTTTTGCTTCGCGAGATCCTTCACGAAGGTCTCGACGCCCTCCGACATGGTCGGGCCCGGCAGCACGGAATTGACCGTAACGCCCGTGCCGCGGGTGAGCTGCGCGAGGCCCCGCGCGACCGAAAGCTGGGCCGTCTTGCTCATGCCGTAGTGGATCATCTCGACGGGAATGTTGAGCCCGGACTCCGAGGAGATGAAGACGATGCGGCCCCAGTTGCGCTTGAGCATGCCCTTCATGTAGGCCCGCGACAACCGCACGCCGCTCATCACGTTGACCTCGAAGAAGCGGCTCCAGTCCTCGTCGGGAATGTCGAAGAAGTCCTTCGGCTCGAAGATGCCGGCGTTGTTGATGAGGATGTCGACCTCGGGCAGAGCGGCCACCAGCGCCTTGCAGCCCGCAGCCGTGGAAACATCGGCAGCGATGCCGCGGACCTTGGCGCCGGTTCCTTCCAGCCTACGCACCGCGGCATCGACCTTGTCCTGGCCACGCCCGTTGATCACGACGCTGGCGCCGGATGCAGCAAGCCCCTTGGCGATGGCGTGGCCGATGCCGGCAGTCGAGCCGGTGACGAGTGCGGTCTTTCCGGAAAGGTCGATGATCATGTACTATCTCCATCAGGTCGATGGTGGGGATATCGGACGGAGCGGATCGGGACGCAATCGGCACTCACCAATCAGTGACACGATCAGCGGCCGATCCGACAGCCGCGCGGGTCCTACGTGCCCATGTCTCGGCTGCAGATGGAATGATTATTGCTAAGCCACATCCGATGCGAACACGGAAGGACCATACGATGAAGAGAACCGCTCTAACTGTCGCGCTTGGGTTGCTCGGCCTGATAGGCAGCAATTCGCCCGCGCCGGCCCAGGCGGTCTATCCGGAAAAATCGCTGCAAATGATCGTCCCTTTCCCGCCCGGCGGCGCCTCCGACGTGGTCGCGCGCATCATCGGCGGCGACCTGGAGACGCGGCTCGGCAAGCCCGTGATCATCATGAACCGTCCCGGGGGCGGCACCACGATCGCAGCCAAGGAAGTCGCGCGCTCGGAGCCCGACGGATACACTCTGTTCTTCAGCTCAAACTCGAGCTTCACGCTGCCGGCGGCCGTCAAGGAAAGCGTGCCTTACGATGCGGCCAAGGACTTTGAGCCAATCGGCCGGACCGGAAAGATCACGCTGGCGCTGGTCACCTACAAGGACAACCCGATCAAGGACGTGGCTGAGCTCGTCGCCGAGGCGAAGGCCAATCCCGACAAGCTGTCGCTGGCCTCCTTCGGCGTCGCGACCGTGTCGCATTTCGCCGGCGAGCTGTTCAAGTCGGCCGCCGGGGTCAAGATGGTCCACCTGCCCTACAAAGGCAGCGCGCCGGCGATGAACGACCTGATCGGCAAGCACATCCAGTACCACGTCGACACCGTGATTGCCGTGAAGCCACAGATCGAGGCCGGCACGGTCAAGGTGCTCGCCGTGTTCTCGGGCAAGCGCACGCCCTTCCTGCCCGACGTGCCGACGCTCGCCGAGCTCGGCTATGGCAACATCGACTTCGCGTCCTGGGGCGCGCTGGTCGCGCCCAAGGGGTTGCCGCCGGCCGTTCGCAACAAGCTGTCGGCGACGCTGGAGGAGATCATCAACAGTCCCTCCGTCGCCGAGCGCTTCAGCAAGGTCGGCTTCGAGCCGGGCTTTGCGCGCTTCGACGATTGGGCCGGCGCGGTGACCAAGGAGACGGCGGAGATGAAGGACATCGCGCAGAAGGCGGGGATCAAGGAGGAGTAATCTTCCGCTCGCCAACGGAAGTGCTGGATACGGCGCAAGTGCGCCGTGCCCGCCCTACAGGTCCCCCTGCTACACCGTCATTTTTTCTCCGCGACGGCCTGAATTGCCTTCCAGTCGAACCTGTCGGCGAGCGCCAATGCCTCGTCCTCGCCGACGCCCTGATAGGTGAAGCTGAACACCGCCTCTTTGCCAAGCGCGACGATCAGCGTGCCGGACTTGTCCTGGACGTGGAAGGTCTTGAAAACCTGCATGCCCCGCGCGCTGCCGGTGATCATGTGACCATCCGCCGTCTGGACATTCATGCCACTCTGAATCGGCGCCAGCGCGCCCTCGGCAGCCGGGCCGAGAATGATGGTGGCGTGAGCCTGCGCCTCACCGCGTTCGTAGTCGCGCGTCGCAGTGGTCACGCTGGTCTCTGCCATTTGCATCGACATGCCCTCCGGCTTCTTGCCTTCCCAACCATTCAGATCGACCAGGAACGGCAGAAAGCGCTGAAATGCCTGCTGGGCCTGCGCGAGGCCGACCGGCCAGATCATTGAAAACGCCAAAAAGACAATGGAAATCATGTATCGCGGCTTAAACATCGCTTTCCCCCGGAGGTTGAACGCGAACAGTAGAGTTGCATTCGTGGCGTGAGAAAGGCCGCACGGCAGCGAGGCCGGACGGTACACGCGCGACGTTGCAGACAAAAAAAGCGGCGCCCGAGGGCGCCGCTTTCAATTCAGATCTGCTGAGTGGCTTACGCCGCCTCGGCTTCCTTCTCCTGCACGGGGCCGGAGTCCTGGCCCTTGGCATCGACGTCGCGATCGACGAACTCGATCACGGCCATCGCGGCGTTGTCGCCGTAGCGGAAGCCGGCCTTGATGATGCGGGTGTAGCCGCCCTGGCGGTCCTTGTAGCGGGTCGCCAGCGTGTCGAAGAGCTTCTTGACCATGTCGACGTCGCGCAGCTCGGCGATGGCCTGACGGCGCAGCGACAGGCCGCCCTTCTTGCCGAGAGTGACGAGCTTCTCGACGATCGGACGGAGCTCCTTGGCCTTGGGCAGCGTGGTGACGATCTGCTCGTGCTTGATCAGCGCGGCCGCCATGTTGGCGAACATCGCCTTGCGGTGCTCGGCCGTGCGGTTGAGCTTCCGATGAACCTTGCCGTGACGCATGTGTGTAGTCCTTACTTTAAACTGCCGCGACGGTTCGTCGGACATGTTGCTCAGGTGGGCTGCCTGCGTTCGCCCTGGTCAGTCATTCCGGACGACGCGAAGCGGCGATCCGGAATCTCGCGGTTCCGGGCTCGACTCTGTGAGCCGCCCCGGAACGACGAAATGCTTAGTAATGATCCTCGAAGCGCTTGGCGAGCTCGTCGATGTTCTCCGGCGGCCAGCCCGGCACTTCCATGCCGAGGTGCAGACCCATCTGGGCCAGCACTTCCTTGATCTCGTTCAGCGACTTGCGGCCGAAGTTCGGAGTGCGGAGCATTTCCGCTTCGCTCTTCTGCACGAGGTCGCCGATGTAGACGATGTTGTCGTTCTTCAGGCAGTTGGCCGAACGCACCGACAGTTCGAGCTCGTCCACCTTCTTGAGGAAGGCCGGGTTGAAGGCGAGGTCCGGGATGATCTCCTGGGCGACTTCCTTGCGCGGCTCTTCGAAGTTGACGAACACGTTGAGCTGGTCCTGCAGGATGCGGGCGGCATAGGCCACCGAGTCATCCGGCGAGATCGCGCCGTTGGTCTCGATCGTCATGGTCAGCTTGTCGTAGTCGAGGATCTGGCCCTCGCGGGTGTTCTCGACCTTGTAGGAGACCTTGCGGACCGGCGAGTACAGACTGTCGACCGGAATCAGGCCGATCGGCGCGTCCTCGGGACGGTTGCGCTCGGCGGGGACGTAGCCCTTGCCGGTGGAGACCGTGAACTCCATGCGGATCTCGGCGCCCTCGTCGAGGGTACAGATCTGCAGGTCCGGGTTGAGCACGGTGACGTCGCCGACGGTCTGGATGTCGCCGGCGGTGACGACGCCAGGGCCCTGCTTCTTCACGACCATGCGCTTGGGGCCTTCGCCCTGCATCTTGATCGAGATGTCCTTGATGTTCAGCACGATGTCGGTGACGTCCTCACGGACGCCAGCGATCGAGGAGAACTCGTGCAGCACGCCGTCGATGTGCACCGACTGCACCGCCGCGCCCTGGAGCGAGGAGAGCAGGATGCGGCGCAGCGCGTTGCCGAGGGTCTGGCCGAAGCCGCGCTCGAGCGGCTCGGCGACGATGGTCGCGAAACGGCTGGGGTCACTGCCGGGCGTGACCTGGAGCTTGTTCGGCCGAATCAGTTCTTGCCAATTTTTCTGGATCGTCACTGTTTCACCCATACAGGCCAGTCGAACTGCCGTTGCAGACACTGGCGTTGGAGAAAGGCCGCAGATCACACCCGCGGCTTCTTAGTAAAGTCATCGCGGGCGCCGATGCGCCCGCGATGTCGTATCAAACGCGCCGACGCTTGCGGGGACGGCAACCGTTGTGCGGGATCGTGGTCACGTCGCGGATCGAGGTGACGGTGAACCCCGCGGCCTGGAGCGCGCGGAGCGCCGATTCGCGGCCCGAACCGGGACCGGCGACTTCGACTTCCAGCGTGCGCATGCCGTGCTCCTGCGCCTTCTTCGACACGTCCTCGGCGGCAACCTGCGCGGCGTACGGGGTCGACTTGCGCGAGCCCTTGAAGCCCATCGTGCCGGCGGAAGACCAGGCAATCGTGTTGCCCTGCGCGTCGGTGATGGTGATGGTCGTGTTGTTGAACGACGAGTTCACGTGCGCAACGCCGGAGGCGATGTTCTTGCGCTCACGACGGCGAACGCGGGTGGCTTCCTTGCCCATTGAGTCCCTTTCCTGAAGATCTCAAACGCCGCCGTAATGCCAGCGGCTACACCTGTGGAACGAAAAGCGCGTGGCGAACGGGTCATCCCCTTTCGCCACACGCCGCGACTGGATGCGAAAACTTACTTCTTCTTGCCGGCGATGGCCTTGGCCGGACCCTTGCGCGTACGCGCATTGGTGTGGGTACGCTGGCCGCGCACCGGCAGACCGCGACGATGGCGCAGGCCGCGATAGCAGCCGAGGTCCATCAGACGCTTGATGTTGATGCCGACCTCACGACGCAGGTCGCCCTCGACGAGATAGTCGCGGTCGATCACTTCGCGGATCTGGAGAACTTCGGCGTCGCTGAGCTGATTGACGCGACGATCCTCGGGGATCTTCACCTTCTCGATGATGTCACCGGCGATCTTCGGGCCGATGCCATGGATGTACTGAAGCGCGATCAGCACGCGCTTGTTGGTGGGAATGTTCACGCCGGCAATACGGGCCACGGCCTTCTCTCCTGTTGCCGATCCCTCGTCAGGAATCGGGCTTTAAGTGCTTGCGTTCTCGGGCAGGTGTTCACAAACGCGAACACGACGCCCACCCCCGGTCTTCCTGGGGCCCGGCATCGTCTGAAACTATCCGACTTGGATGCGGGGCTTATTAGGGGATTCCGGGGGCTTTCGTCAACCGCTGCTAGCGCTTGGCTCGCTTTTTCGTGACCTTTTTTGCGGCCTTTTTGGCACCCTTTTTGACCGCCTTCTTGGCGGTCGTCTTAGCTGCTTTCTTGACCGTTTTCTTGGCCATTTTCTTGGCTGCCTTCTTGGCACCCTTCACGGTCTTCTTGGCGGCCTTTTTGGAGGATTTGGCAGCCTTTTTGGCCGTTTTCGCCGGCTTTTTGGCCGCTTTCTTCGCCGCGTTGGCCTTCTTGGCCGGGCCTGACTTGGCCGCGCTGCGGGCGTGGGTCTTGGGTTCCACCGCCCCGAGGGCCAGGAGCTGGCGGTGGATGGCGCGGGTGACCTCGTCGATGGCCATCATGCCGTCGATGGTGGAGAGCTTCCGCCGCTCGGAATAGTAGTGAATCAGGGGTTCCGTCTGGCTGCGGTAGCTAGCCAGGCGCTTGGTCAGGACCTCCGGGGTGTCGTCGAGTCGGACCTCTTCGCCGCGCTCCCGCATCTGGGCGACACGGGTCTCGACGCGGCTCAGAAGCGCGCTCTCGTTGACGCGGAGCTCGATCACCGCATCGAGCTTGAGATGCTTGTGCCTGAGCAGCTCATCCAGCGCCTCGGCCTGTGGCACGGTGCGCGGGAAGCCGTCGAGGATGAAACCATTCTTGGCGTCCGGCTGGTCGATCCGGTCGGAGATGATTCCGACCACGACCTCGTCGGGCACGAGGCCGCCGGCCGCCATGACTTCCTTGGCCTTCAGGCCGACCGGCGTTCCCGCCGCGACGGCCGCGCGCAGCATCTCACCGGTCGAGAGCTGGACGATGCCATAGCGCTGCACCAGCAGCTGCGCCTGGGTCCCCTTGCCCGACCCCGGCGGTCCCAGAAGTATAATTCTCATCGGCGTACGCCCCCCGGATTGGTGAGCGATACGTCGCGCACCTGTGTTTTGATATCAAGAGCAGTGCCAACCACAACCAGCGCCGCACC
This sequence comes from Bradyrhizobium sacchari, assembly GCF_002068095.1. Classification (GTDB taxonomy): domain Bacteria; phylum Pseudomonadota; class Alphaproteobacteria; order Rhizobiales; family Xanthobacteraceae; genus Bradyrhizobium; species Bradyrhizobium sacchari. The sequence goes on from NZ_LWIG01000014.1 coordinate 447,789, forward strand.
GCCATTGACGACCATACTATAAGGCAGCCCGATCCCGTAAAGCTCGAAGACCTCCGGAATCAACTGCAACACCGTCAGGTAGACGGCTCCGACGACCGTCGTCAATGACACGACGCGATCGAGATGGTCGGCGGTCGCCTCGCCCGGCGCGACGCCGGGAATCGCGCCGTCCTGCGCGGCCAGGGATTTGGCCGCTTGCTCGGGATCGACGACATAGGCCGTGTAGATGAAGACGAGCACGAACACGGCGATCGAACCGAGAATGAGATGTGCCGGCTGCCCGAACTGCAGTTGCCGATAGGCCGCTACGACCAGGGGGTGATTGCCGCCCAGGATGAAGCCTGCAAAAGCGAGCGGCAGAAAGAAGATCCACGGCGCCACCGTGACCGGAATCAGAAACCCGGCGCTGTTGAGCTTGATCGGCAGCACGGCATCGCGCACCGGCAGTTGCCGCGCGCCGACGCTGAGCGCGCCGAATTGGACCCGCACATTTCGCCGCGCGCCTTCGACAAGCACGATCCCGGCAACGATCACGACCCAGCACACGGCATGGCCGAGCACGAGATTTCCCGAGACCACACCGCTCTGAACGAGATCCACGATGCCAGCGATGTCTCGCGGAAGAGCAACGACAAAGCCGACGCTCAGGATCAGCGCCAGCCCGTTACCGACGCCGTAGCGGGTGATCTGTTCGCTCAACCACACCAGCACGACGACGCCGCCGACCATCGAAGCCGTCGCCGTCACCACGAACCAGCCGTCGGGATTCCTGACGAGGCCCGGAATGGCCGTCAGCGCGGAAGCGATGCCGTAGGCCTGGAAGGCCGCAAGTCCCAAGGTCAGTCCGAACGTGGCCCGTGCGATCTTGCGCCGGCCGGCCTCGCCCGACCGCTCGATCGCATTCAGGCCGCGCCACACCACGGACAGCAGCCGGATGAAGATCGCCGCGCTCAGATAGGGAACGAGCCCGAGCGCAAAGAGCGAGAGACGGGCGATGATGTCCAACGCCGGCGAGACGCCAGACGTGTTCACTCCCGCGATCGGAATCTGGGTGCCGAGCCTGAAAAGGAGCAGCGCGCCAATCGTGAAAGCGATTCGGCGCGCGAGCTCCCTGCTCATCTACGGCGACGCCGCGGCTAGCGGCGCCGGCCGCGCAGCTTGGACTTGCGGATCAGGCCTTCGTACTGATGGGCCAGCAGATAGCCCTGCACCTGCGCCACCGTGTCCATGGTGACGCTGACGACGATCAGCAGCGAGGTGCCGCCGAAGTAGAACGGCACCGAGGCGTAGGAGATCAGGATCTCCGGGATCAAGCAGACGATGGCAAGATAGATCGCACCGAGCACGGTGATGCGCGACAGCACGTAGTCGATATATTCGGCCGTACGCTCACCGGGACGGATGCCCGGAATGAAGCCGCCGTGCTTCTTCAGATTGTCCGCGGTCTCGGTCGGGTTGAACACGATCGCGGTGTAGAAGAACGCGAAGAACACGATCAGCGCGAGATAGAGGATCAGGAACAGCGGACGGCCGTGGCCGAGCTGGGTGGTGATCCACTGGAACCATTCCGGACCGCTGCCCGCGTTGAAGTTCGCAACCGTGGTCGGCAGCAGCAGCAGCGAGGATGCGAAGATCGGCGGGATCACGCCCGAGGTGTTGAGCTTGAGCGGCAGATGCGAGGACTGGCCCTCGAACATCTTGTTGCCGACCTGGCGCTTCGGATACTGGATCAAGAGCCGGCGCTGGGCGCGCTCCATGAACACGATGAAGGCGATCACGGCGACAGCCATGATGATCACGACCAGGATCAGGCCGGTCGACATCGCGCCCTGACGGCCGAGCTCGAGCATGTTGGCAAGCGCCGCGGGCAGCTCGGCGACGATGCCGGAGAGGATGATCAGCGAGATGCCGTTTCCGATGCCGCGCGAGGTGATCTGCTCGCCCAGCCACATCAGGAACATGGTGCCGCCGGTCAGCGTGATCGCCGTGGACAGGCGGAAGAACATGCCGGGCTCGCTGACGACGTTGCCGGCGCCTTCCAGACCCACCGCGATACCGTAGGACTGGAACGCGGCCAGAATCACGGTCAGGTACCGGGTGTACTGGTTCAGCGTCTTGCGGCCGGCCTCACCCTCCTTCTTCAGCGCCTCGAGCTGCGGCGAGACGGTGGTCAGGAGCTGGATGATGATCGAGGCCGAGATGTACGGCATGATGTTCAGCGCGAAGATCGCCATGCGGTGGATGCCGCCGCCGGCGAACATGTTGAACATGCCGAGGATGCCGCCCGCCTGGGAGCGAAACACCTGCTCCCAGATGTTGGGATCGATGCCCGGCAGCGGGATGTAGGTCCCGAGCCGATAAACGAGCAGCGCACCCAGGGTGAACCAGATGCGCTTCTTCAGTTCGTCGGCCTTGGCAAACGCGCCGAAATTGAGATTGGCTGCCAGTTGTTCCGCTGCAGAGACCATCTTGGACTTTCTCCCGCCGCCTGTTGCGCCGTCATGCCCGCGGCCGGGCTACTAAAGCGCGATGAAACCAGGATGTCTCATTATCGCGCTTTAGGTTGTCGTTTGAGCATGATCTGGTCGGAAAACCGCTTCACACTTTTCCGGATCATGCTTTCGCGGACGCCGGACATTATCTGGGGCTCGGCTTCGATAAGTCCACGTCCCGCATGCGTAAAGGCTCGCGTGCCGCGGGCCAATGACGCAGTTGTTACGCCGCCTCGCCTTCTTCCTTGGCGGGGGCGAGGATCTTCACCGAGCCGCCGGCCTTCTCGACCGCCGCGATCGCGGTCTTGGTGGCGCCATGCACTTCGATGTTGAGCTTCGACTTGAGCTCGCCGCGGCCGAGCAGCCGCAGGCCGGCCTTGGCGCGGCGCAGCACGCCGCCCTTCACCAGGGCCTCGACGTTCACGACGCTGCCGGCGTCGATCTTCTTGGCATCGACCGCTTCCTGGAGCCGGTCGAGATTGATCTCGGCGAACTCGACGCGGAAGATGTTGTTGAAGCCGCGCTTGGGCAGACGGCGATGCATCGGCATCTGGCCGCCTTCGAAACCCTTGATGCGCACGCCCGAACGCGCGGTCTGGCCCTTGCCGCCGCGGCCGGACTGCTTGCCCTTGCCCGAACCGATGCCGCGGCCGACGCGCATGCGCTTCTTGCGCGAGCCGGCGTTGTCGGCGATATCGCTGAGCTTCATCGCCCTTCTCCTTATGTCTTGCGCACGATCTTCACCGAAAACCGGTATCCACTTTTCGGGATCGTGCGCCGCCTCTTACTTCTCGTCGACGATGCGGACGAGATGGTGAACCTTCTCGATCATGCCGCGGACCGCCGGGGTGTCCTGCAGTTCGCTGGTGCGACCGATCTTGTTGAGCTTGAGACCGATCAGCGTCGAGCGCTGCGAGTGATGGCGGCGGATCGCGCTGCCGATCTGCTCGAGCTTGATCGTCTTGCTGGACTTAGCGGCGTCCTTGGCCATGGGAGTCTACTCCAAAGCTTCCGTTAGTCGGCAGCCGCCTCGGCATCGCCACCGATACGGCGCGACTGCAGAGTGGACACCTTGATGTTGCGGCGGGCCGCGACCGAACGCGGCGAATCCTGATGCTTCAGCGCGTCGAAGGTCGCGCGAACCATGTTGTACGGGTTCGACGAGCCGATCGACTTCGCCACCACGTCCTGGACGCCGAGCGTCTCGAACACGGCGCGCATCGGGCCGCCGGCGATGATGCCGGTACCGGCGGGAGCTGCACGCAGATATACACGGCCCGCACCATGACGGCCGGCGATGTCGTGATGGAGCGTACGGCCCTCGCGCAGCGAGACGCGGGTCAGGTTGCGCTTGGCGGACTCGGTCGCCTTGCGGATCGCCTCAGGCACTTCGCGCGCCTTGCCGTGACCGAAGCCGGCGCGGCCCTTCTGGTCGCCGATCACGACCAGCGCAGCGAAACCGAAGCGCTTGCCGCCCTTGACGACCTTGGCCACGCGGTTGATGTGGACCAGCTTGTCGACGAACTCGCTGTCGCGCTCCTCGCGCTCCTTGCGTTCACGTCCGCCGCCGCGTTGATCGCGTCCACCACGTTGTTCGCGTTCTGCCATTTTTCCAATCCTTCAGAGGCTTGCGCCTCAATCCTCAAATTCTGTTAGAAGCTCAGCCCGCTCTCGCGCGCGGCGTCGGCCAGAGCCTTGACGCGCCCGTGATAGAGGTAGCCACCACGATCGAACACGACTTCCTTGACGCCCTTCTCGACCGCGCGCTCGGCCAGCAGCTTGCCGACCGCCTTCGCCGCATCGATGTCAGCGCCGGTCTTGCCGCCGTCGCGCATCGACTTCTCGAGCGATGAGGCAGAGGCCAGCGTCTCACCCTTCAGGTCGTCGATGACCTGGGCGTAGATGTGCTTGGACGAGCGGAACACCGACAGACGCGGACGGCCGCCACCGGAGCGGCGCAGCTTCAGCCGCACACTCCGCTTGCGCCGGGCATTCGTAACCTTGGCTTTGGACATGACCGGCTCCGTTACTTCTTCTTGCCTTCCTTGCGGAAGATGAATTCGCCCACATACTTCACGCCCTTGCCCTTATAGGGCTCCGGCGGACGGTAGGCGCGGATCTCCGCGGCGACCTGGCCGACGCGCTGGACGTCGCTGCCCGCCACCGTGATCTCGGTCGGCTTCGGCACGGTGACCGTGATCCCTTCCGGGATCGGATAGATCACGTCGTGGCTGTAGCCGAGCGCGAGCTGGAGGTTCTTGCCCTGCATCGCGGCGCGGTAACCGACGCCGGTGATCTCGAGCTTCTTCTCGAAGCCCTTGGTGACGCCTTCGACCAGATTCGCGACCTGGGCGCGAGCGGTACCGTACAGCGCGCGGGCGCGGTTGGTCTCAGCGCGCGGCTTGACCTTGATCTGGCCGCTCTCGAGCTTCACCTCGACGTCGTCATGGACGACGAACTGAAGCTGGCCCTTCGGCCCCTTCATCTTGACGGTCTGCCCATCGACGGTCGCGGTCACACCCGACGGAACCGCCACAGGCCTTTTGCCAACTCGTGACATGGATGAAAAATCCTTCTCAGAACACCGTGAAGAGGACTTCACCGCCCACATTCGCGTCGCGCGCGCTGTGGTCGGCCATGATCCCCTTCGGCGTCGACAACACCGAAATGCCGAGCCCGTTGTTGACCCGCGGCAGGTTCTTCACCGAGGCGTAGACACGACGCCCGGGCTTGGAAACGCGTTCGATCTCGCGGATGACGGGCTCGCCGTCGAAATACTTCAGCTCGATCTCGATCTCGCTGCGGCCCGAGGGATGCTCGAGCGTGGCGTAACCGCGGATGTAGCCCTCGGACTTCAGCACCTCGAGCACGTTCTCGCGCATCTTCGAACCAGGCGTGGACACCTTGGTCTTGGAGCGCATCTGCGCGTTGCGGATGCGGGTGATCAGATCGCTGATTGGATCGTGCGTAGACATCTAAACGACCCTCCTTACCAGCTGGACTTCACGAGGCCCGGGACCATGCCCTTGGAGCCAAGGTCGCGCAGCGCGATACGGGACAGCTTGTTCTTGCGATAGTTCGAGCGCGGGCGGCCCGACAGCTCGCAACGCAGGCGGATGCGGGTCGCCGACGAGTTGCGCGGCATTTCGGCCAGCTTCAACGTCGCAGCGAAACGCTCTTCCATCGGCAGCTTCTTGTCGGCGATGATCGCCTTCAACCGCTCGCGCTTGGCGGCGGCGTTCTTCACCATCCGCTTGCGCCGGTTGTTCTTCTCGACTGAACTCTTCTTTGCCATGCTTGGCTCCTGGGTATCCGCGTTTGAGAGGCTTTAGGTCAGCGTCTCACTGCCGGAACGGGAAATTGAAAGCGGTCAACAAGGCCCTCGCCTCTTCGTCGGTCTTGGCCGTGGTGCAGACGGTGATGTCCATACCGCGGGCTTCCGTGACCTTGTCGAAGTCGATCTCGGGGAAAATGATGTGCTCCTTGATGCCGAGCGAGTAGTTGCCGCGGCCGTCAAAGCTCTTCGGGTTCAGGCCGCGGAAGTCGCGGACGCGCGGCAGCGCGACCGTCACCAGGCGATCGATGAACTCGTACATGCGGGCCTTGCGCAGCGTGACCTTGCAGCCGATCGGCTGGTTCTCACGCAGCTTGAAGGTCGCGATCGCGATGCGCGAATAGGTCACGATCGCCTTCTGGCCGGCGATCTGGGTCAGCTCGGCCGCGGCGGTCTCGGCCTTCTTGCGGTCGTTGACCGAATCGCCAACGCCCATGTTCAGCACGACCTTGTCCAGGCGAGGAACCTGCATCACGTTCTCATAACCGAACTTCTCGGTCATGGCCGTGCGGATCTTCGCATCGTATTCCGCGCGCAGGCGCGGCGTGTAAGCGGCCTCAGCCATCGATCTCAGCTCCCGAGCTCTTGGCGATGCGGACCTTCTTGCCGTCCGCCAGAATCTTGAATCCGACGCGGGTCGGCTTTCCGTCCTTGCCGACATACGCGATGTTGGACAGTTGGATCGGCGCCTCTTTCGAGATGATGCCGCCCTCCTGGGCCTGCGTCTGCTTCTGGTGACGCTTGACCATGTTGATGCCGCGCACGAGTGCCGTGCCGGCGTCGGGGCGAACCTCGAACACCTCGCCGGTGCGGCCCTTGTCGCGGCCGGTCAGCACGACGACCTTGTCGCCCTTGCGGATCTTCGCAGCCATCACAGCACCTCCGGCGCGAGCGAAATGATCTTCATGTGGTTCTTGGCGCGCAGCTCGCGCGGCACGGGCCCGAAGATACGAGTGCCGACCGGCTCGGACTGGTTGTTGATCAGAACGGCGGCGTTGCGGTCGAAACGGATGACCGAACCGTCGGCGCGGCGGATGTCCTTGCGGACGCGCACCACGACGGCCTTCATCACGTCGCCCTTCTTCACCTTGCCACGCGGAATCGCTTCCTTGATCGAGACGACGATGATGTCGCCGATCGTGGCGTAGCGGCGCTTGGAGCCCCCGAGCACCTTGATACACATGACACGGCGTGCGCCAGAATTGTCGGCCACGTCGAGGTTGGTCTGCATCTGAATCATTGATGCACCTCGTCCTCTTTCTCTTTGCGCCAGCCCAGCCGGCGCTCAACATTTCCCTGAAGTCAGTCGGCTAAAGCCAACAGATCAGGCGCTTTTCTTGTGTTCGCCCCGGATCACGACCCAGCGCTTCAACTTCGAAATCGGCTTCGATTCCTCGATCCACACCACGTCGCCCGGCTTGAACTGGTTGCTCTCGTCGTGCGCGTGATAGTTCTTCGAACGGCGGATCGTCTTCTTGTAGATCGGGTGCGTGAAGCGGCGATCGACGCGCACCACGATGGTCTTGGCTTGCTTGTCGCTGACGACCACGCCCTGCAAAGTACGTTTCGGCATCTTCGTAAGCCTCTTACTTCTTCTTCGCGCGCGTCTGCGCGGCGACGGTCTTGATCCGGGCGATGTCACGGCGGGCCTCGCGCAGGCGCGAGGTGTTCTCGAGCTGCCCGGTGGCACGCTGGAAGCGCAGGTTGAAGCGCTCCTTCTTCAGGTTCAGGATGGCGTCATCCTGCTGGTCGGGGCTCATCGCGCGGATGTCTTCGATCTTCATCTGGGCCATGGCCATTACTCCGCAATGCGCTCGACGAAGCGCGTCTTGATCGGCAGCTTGGCGGCCGCCAGGGTCAACGCCTCACGCGCGGTCTGGGTGTTGACGCCGTCGATCTCGAACAGCACCCGGCCCGGCTTGACGCGCGCCACCCACAGTTCCGGCGAACCCTTGCCGGAGCCCATGCGGACTTCGGCCGGCTTCTTCGACACCGGAACGTCGGGGAACACGCGGATCCAGACGCGGCCGGCGCGCTTCATGTGACGGGTCAGCGCGCGGCGGGCGGCCTCGATCTGGCGCGCGGTGACGCGCTCAGGCTCGGTCGCCTTCAGGCCGTACTGGCCGAACGCCAACGTCGCGCCCGAAGACGCAACGCCGTGGATGCGGCCCTTATGCGCCTTCCGGAACTTCGTTTTCTTTGGTTGCATCATGGCTTTAAGCCCTCAAATTCCCGTGCTGGATCAGGCTGCAGCCGTGTCGCGGCGCTGACGACCACCACGATCGCTGCTGCCACCCGTCTCGCCTTCGGCCATTCTCTTGTCCTGGGCCATCGGATCGTGCTCGAGGATCTCGCCCTTGAAGATCCAGACCTTGACGCCGCAGGTGCCGAAGGTCGTGAACGCGGTCGCAACGCCGTAGTCGATGTCGGCGCGCAGCGTGTGCAGCGGCACGCGACCTTCGCGGTACCACTCCATGCGCGCGATTTCCGCACCGCCCAGACGACCCGAGCAGTTGATGCGGATGCCTTCCGCGCCGAGACGCATCGCCGACTGCACGGCGCGCTTCATGGCGCGGCGGAACGCCACGCGGCGCTCCAGCTGCTGCGCGATCGACTCGGCCACCAGCGTCGCATCGAGCTCCGGCTTGCGGATCTCGACGATGTTGATGACGACGTCGGACGAGGTGATGTCCGCAACCCGCTTGCGCAGCTTGTCGATGTCGGCGCCCTTCTTGCCGATCACCACGCCCGGACGGGCCGAGTGGATGGTGACGCGGCACTTCTTGTGCGGACGCTCGATCACGATGCGGGCGACGGCCGCCTGCTTGAGCTCCTTGTGCAGGATCTCGCGGATCTTGACGTCCTCGTGCAGCAGCTTGCCGTATTCCTGCTTGCCGGCGAACCAGCGGGAATCCCAGGTCCGGTTGATGCCGAGACGCAGACCGATCGGATTGATCTTTTGACCCATCGTGTTCTCCTGCGCCCTTAAGCCGCTGCTTCGGCTTCGACCTGACGAACGATGATCGTCAGCTGCGAAAATGGTTTGTAGACACGGCCCGAACGGCCACGGCCGCGCGCGGCGAAACGCTTCATGACGAGGCCATTGCCGACGAACGCCTGCGCCACGACGAGATCGTCGACGTCGAGGTCGTGGTTGTTCTCGGCGTTGGCGATCGCCGATTCCAGGCACTTCTTCACGTCGACCGCGATCCGCTTGCGCGAGAACTGCAGGTCGGCGAGCGCGGCAGACGCCTTCCGGCCGCGAATGAGCTGGGCGACCAGGTTGAGCTTCTGCGGGCTCACCCGCAGCATCCGGGCGACCGCCTTGGCCTCGTTCTCGGCGAGGCTCCGTTCGCGCTTAGGTTTGCTCATCGTTTAATCCTCAAGCCTTCTTGGCTTTCTTGTCGCCGGAGTGGCCATGGAAGGTCCGGGTCGGCGAGAACTCGCCGAACTTGTGACCGACCATTTCCTCGTTGACCGCCACCGGCACGTGCTTCTGACCGTTGTAGACGCCGAAGGTCAGACCGACGAACTGCGGCAGGATCGTCGAGCGACGGCTCCAGATCTTGATGACGTCGTGACGGCCGGACGCGCGCGCGGCATCTGCCTTCTTGAGCAGAGAACCCTCGACGAACGGGCCTTTCCAGACTGAACGAACCATGTCCGGCGTTCCTTACTTCTTCCGCTTGTGGCGGCTTAGGAGAATGAATTTGTTGGTCGACTTGTTGGTACGGGTCTTCTTGCCCTTGGTCGGCTTGCCCCACGGGGTGACCGGGTGGCGACCGCCCGAGGTACGACCTTCACCACCGCCGTGCGGATGGTCGATCGGGTTCATGGCGACACCGCGGTTGTGCGGGCGACGGCCCATCCAACGCTTGCGACCGGCCTTGCCGATCGAGGTGTTCATGTGATCCGGGTTCGACACCGCGCCGATCGTGCCGCGGCAACGGCCGTGCACTAGGCGCTGCTCGCCCGAGTTCAGGCGGATGATGACGTAGTCCTGGTCGCGGCCGACGAGCTGGGCGTAGGTGCCGGCGGAACGGGCGAGCTGACCGCCCTTCCCGATCTTGACCTCGATGTTGTGGATGATCGTGCCGACAGGCATGTTGCCGAGCGGCATGACGTTGCCCGGCTTCACGTCGACGTAGTTGCCGGCGATGATGGTGTCACCCACGGCCAGGCGCTGCGGCGCCAGGATGTAGGCCTGCTCACCGTCCTGATACTTGATCAGCGCGATGAAGCCGGTGCGGTTCGGATCGTATTCCAGCCGCTCGACGGTCGCGGGCACGTCGACTTTCTCGCGCTTGAAGTCGACGGTACGCAGCGTCTGCTTGTGACCACCGCCGCGGAAGCGCACGGTGATGCGGCCGGTGTTGTTGCGGCCGCCCGAGGACTTCTTGCCCTCGGTGAGCGCCTTCAGCGGCTTGCCCTTGTAGAGGGCCGAACGATCGACCATCACCAGCTGGCGCTGGCCCGGCGTCGTGGGATTGAATGTCTTCAGTGCCATCGTCGTACGACCTTACAGACCGGTGGTGACGTCGATCCGGTGGCCCTCTTCGAGGGTCACGATCGCGCGCTTGGTGTTCGACTGCGAACCGAGATTGCCGCGGAAGGCCTTGACCTTGCCCTTGCGGACCAGCGTGTTGACGCTCTTGACCTTGACGTCGAACAGCTTCTCGATCGCTTCCTTGATCTGCGGCTTGGTCGCCTTGGCGGCCACCTTGAACAGCACCTTGTTGTGCTCCGAGGCGATCGTCGCCTTTTCGGTCACGACCGGCGACAGGATCACGTCGTAGTGGCGAGGCTCGATGTTCTTCGTCATTTGAAGCGCGCCTCCAGCGCATCGATGGCGGCCTTGGTCAGAACGAGCTTCTGACGGCGCAGGATGTCATAGACGTTGATGCCCTGGATCGGCAGCACGTCCATGTTCGGGATGTTGCGGGCCGCAGCGGCGAAGCCGTTGTTGAGCTCGGCACCGTCGATGATCAGCGCGTTAGTGAGGCCGAGGCCCGAGAAGTGCCCGAGCAGCGCCTTGGTCTTGGCGGCCTCCAGCGCGGCCTTCTCGATCACGACGAGATCGCCGTCCTTGGCCTTGGCCGAGAGCGCATGCTTGAGGGCGAGCGCGCGGACCTTCTTCGGCAGGTCGGTGGCGTGCGAACGCACCACCGGACCAAAGGCACGGCCACCGCCACGGAACTGCGGCACGCGAGCCGAGCCGTGACGCGCACCGCCGGTGCCCTTTTGCTTGTACATCTTCTTGCCGGTGCGCCAGATCTCGGCGCGGCCCTTGGCCTTGTGTGTGCCGGCCTGGCGCTTGTTGAGCTGCCACTGCACGCAGCGCGCGATGATGTCTTCGCGCGGCTCGAGGCCGAAAATGGCGTCGGAGAGCTGGACCGAGCCGGCTTCCTTACCTTCGAGGGTGGTGACCTTCAGTTCCATCTCACGCCTCCTGCGCAGCCGGAGCGGCTTCCGCGTCGCCAGCAACCTTGAACTTGCCGGGCTTCGGAGCTTCCTTCGGCAGCGGCTTCTTGACGGCGTCGCGCACACGGATCCAGCCGCCCTTGGAGCCGGGAACGGCGCCTTCGACGAGGATCAGGCCGCGCTCGACATCGGTCTGGACGACGCGAAGGTTGAGCGTGGTGATGCGATCGACACCCATATGGCCGGGCATCTTCTTGTTCTTCCAGGTCTTGCCGGGGTCCTGACGACCACCGGTCGAACCGATCGAGCGGTGCGAGATCGACACACCGTGCGTGGCGCGCAGACCGCCGAAGTTCCAGCGCTTCATACCGCCCGCGAAGCCCTTACCGACCGAGGTGCCGGTGACGTCGACGAACTGGCCGACGACGAAGTGATCGGCCTGGATCTCGGCACCGACCGGGATCATGGCGTCCGCGGTGACGCGGAACTCCTCGACCCGGCGCTTCGGCTCGACCTTGGCAACCGCGAACTGGCCGCGCTCGGCCTTGGGCATGTAAACGGTCTTGCGGCTGCCAGAACCGAGCTGGAGCGCGACGTAACCGTTCTTCTCTTCGGTGCGGTGGCCTACGACCTGGCAATTGCCGAGCTTCAGCACGGTCACGGGGATATGTTCGCCGGCCTCCGTGAAGACCCGCGTCATCCCGACCTTTTGTGCGATCACTCCGGAGCGCATCGGCTTGCTTCCTGTTCTCTTTGTCCGCTTTCGCGAACGGGATCCAAAATCTTAGAGCTTGATCTCGACGTCGACACCGGCAGCCAGATCGAGCTTCATCAAAGCATCGACGGTCTGCGGGGTCGGATCGACGATGTCGAGCAGGCGCTTGTGGGTGCGCATCTCGAACTGTTCGCGGCTCTTCTTGTCGACGTGGGGCGAACGGTTGACGGTGAACTTCTCGATGCGGGTGGGCAGCGGAATGGGTCCGCGGACCTGCGCGCCGGTGCGCTTCGCCGTGTTCACGATCTCACGGGTCGACGTATCGAGGATACGATGGTCGAACGCCTTGAGACGGATACGAATGTTTTGGCCGTTCATTGCCGTGGTCTCTCTTCAGTGGGTGGCGAATAGCGAATAGCGAATGTCACCATTCGCTACTCGCCGTCCCTTTTCTCGTAATTACTCGATGATCGAGGCGACGACGCCGGCGCCGACGGTGCGGCCGCCTTCGCGGATCGCGAAGCGGAGCTTTTCTTCCATCGCGATCGGCACGATCAAATGCACTTCCATCGCGATGTTGTCGCCCGGCATCACCATCTCGGTGCCTTCCGGCAGGTGCACGACACCGGTCACGTCGGTGGTGCGGAAGTAGAACTGCGGACGGTAGTTGGTGAAGAACGGGGTGTGGCGACCGCCCTCTTCCTTGGTGAGGATGTAGGCCTCAGCCTTGAACTTGGTGTGCGGCTTGACCGAACCCGGCTTGGCCAGAACCTGGCCGCGCTCGACGTCCTCGCGCTTGGTGCCGCGGAGCAGCGCGCCGATGTTGTCGCCGGCCTGGCCCTGATCGAGCAGCTTGCGGAACATTTCGACGCCGGTCACGGTGGTCTTCTGGGTGGCGCGGAGACCGACGATCTCGATTTCCTCGCCGACCTTGACGACGCCGCGCTCGACACGGCCGGTGACGACGGTGCCGCGGCCCGAGATCGAGAACACGTCTTCAACCGGCATCAGGAACGGCTGGTCGATCGGACGCTCCGGCTGCGGGATGTAGCTGTCGACGTTCTTCATCAGCTCGATGATGGCGTCGTGGCCGAGCTTCTTGTCCGAATCTTCGAGAGCGGCCAGAGCCGAACCCTTGATGATCGGGATCTTGTCGCCGGGGAATTCGTACTTCGAGAGCAGCTCGCGGACTTCGAGCTCGACGAGCTCGAGGAGCTCCGGATCGTCGACCATGTCGCACTTGTTGAGGAACACGACGAGCGCGGGCACGCCGACCTGGCGGGCGAGCAGGATGTGCTCGCGGGTCTGCGGCATCGGGCCGTCAGCGGCCGACACGACCAAGATCGCGCCGTCCATCTGGGCAGCGCCGGTGATCATGTTCTTCACGTAGTCGGCGTGGCCGGGGCAGTCGACGTGGGCGTAGTGGCGGTTCGGCGTCTCGTACTCGACGTGCGCGGTCGAGATGGTGATGCCGCGGGCCTTCTCTTCCGGCGCCTTGTCGATCTGGTCGTACGCGGTGAACGTCGCACCGCCGGCTTCGGCGAGAACCTTGGTGATCGCCGCGGTCAGCGACGTCTTACCATGGTCGACGTGACCGATGGTGCCGATGTTGCAGTGCGGCTTGGTACGTTCAAACTTTGCTTTGGCCATTTGACTCTCCGTTCAATCGTCAGCTTTCAACCGACGACAATCAGGCAAACTTCTTCTGGACTTCTGCCGACACGTTGGCCGGCGCTTCTGCGTAGTGATCGAACTGCATGGTGAAGGTCGCGCGTCCCTGACTCATCGAGCGCAGGTTGTTCACGTAACCGAACATGTTCATGAGCGGCACCATCGCGTTGATGACGTTGGCGTTGCCGCGCATGTCCTGACCCTGGATCTGACCGCGCCGGGAATTCAGGTCGCCAATGACCGAGCCGGTGTAGTCTTCCGGGGTCACGACTTCGACCTTCATGATCGGCTCGAGCAGCACGGACTTGCCCATCTGCAGCGCTTCGCGGAAGCAGGCGCGCGAAGCGATTTCGAAGGCCAGCGCCGACGAGTCGACGTCGTGATACTTGCCGTCGACGAGCTGCACCTTGACGTCGACCACGGGGAAGCCCGCGACCACGCCCGACGACAGCACGCTCTCCAGGCCCTTCTCGACGCCGGGGATGTATTCCTTCGGCACCGCACCGCCGACGATCTTCGATTCGAACTCGTAACCCTTGCCGGGCTCGTTCGGCTCGACGATGAACGACACGGCCGCGAACTGGCCGGTACCGCCGGTCTGCTTCTTGTGGGTGTAGCTGTGCTCGACCCGCTTGGTGACGCGCTCACGGAACGCAACCTGCGGCGCGCCGATGTTGGCATCGACCTTGTAGGTGCGCTTGAGGATGTCGACCTTGATGTCGAGATGGAGTTCGCCCATGCCCTTGAGGATGGTCTGGCCGGACTCGTGGTCGGTCGACACGCGGAAGGACGGATCCTCCGCGGCGAGCTTGGCCAGCGCCACGCCCAGCTTCTCCTGGTCGGCCTTGGACTTCGGCTCGATCGCGATCTCGATGACCGGCTCGGGGAATTCCATCTTCTCCAGGATCACCTGCTTGTCGGGATCGCACAGCGTGTCACCGGTGCGCGCTTCCTTCAGGCCGGCCAGCGCGACGATGTCGCCGGCATAGGCTTCCTTGATGTCCTCGCGGTTGTTCGCATGCATCAGCAGCATGCGCCCGATGCGCTCCTTCTTCTCACGGGTCGAGTTCACGACGCCGGTGCCGCTCTGCAGAATACCGGAATAGATGCGGCAGAAAGTGATGGTGCCGACGAACGGGTCGTCCATGATCTTGAACGCGAGCAGCGCCAGCGGCTCCTTGTCGTCCGCCTTGCGCACGACTTCGTTGCCCTTGTCGTCGGTGCCCTTGATCGCGGGCACATCGAGCGGCGACGGCAGATAGTCGACGACGGCGTCGAGCAGCGGCTGCACGCCCTTGTTCTTGAAGGCCGAACCGCACAGCACGGGATAGAACGCACCGGTCAGCACTGCCTTGCGGATCAGACGCTTCAGTGTCGCCTCGTCGGGCTCCTTGCCGTCGAGATAGGCAGCCATGGCATCGTCGTCGAGCTCGACGGCGGCTTCCACCATCTTCTCGCGGTATTCCTTGGCCTGGTCGACGAGGTCTTCCGGAATGTCGACATAATCGAACTTCGCGCCGAGCGACTCATCGTTCCAGATGACGCCCTTCATCTTCACGAGGTCGACGAGACCCTTGAAGTTGTTCTCGGCACCGATCGGAAGCTGGATCGCGACGGGCTTGGCGCCCAGACGATCGACGATGTCCGACAGACACTTGAAGAAGTCGGCACCGATCTTGTCCATCTTGTTGGCGAAGACGATGCGCGGAACCTTGTACTTGTCGCCCTGGCGCCAGACGGTCTCGGTCTGGGGCTCGACGCCCTGGTTGGAGTCGAGCACGCAGACGGCACCGTCGAGCACGCGCAGCGAACGCTCGACTTCGATCGTGAAGTCGACGTGGCCGGGGGTGTCGATGATGTTCAGGCGCTTGCCCGCCCAAAAGGCGGTGGTCGCAGCCGAGGTGATCGTGATGCCACGCTCCTGCTCCTGCTCCATCCAGTCCATCGTCGCGGCACCTTCGTGCACTTCGCCGATCTTGTGGCTCTTGCCGGTGTAATAGAGGATGCGCTCGGTCGTCGTCGTCTTGCCGGCGTCGATATGCGCCATGATACCGAAGTTACGGTAGTCCTCGATGGCATGTTGGCGGGGCATGGGGTGTTCCTTGCGAGTCCGTTTGTTTCGCCGTTACCAGCGATAGTGCGAGAAGGCGCGGTTGGCTTCCGCCATACGGTGCACGTCTTCACGCTTCTTGACGGCGTTCCCCCGGTTGTTCGATGCGTCCAAGAGCTCCGCCGAGAGCCGCTCGGTCATCGTCTTCTCGTTGCGCTCGCGCGCAGCCGCGATCAGCCAGCGAATGCCGAGGGCCTGCCGACGGGTCGAGCGAACCTCGACCGGAACCTGGTAGGTCGCCCCGCCGACGCGGCGGGAGCGAACCTCGATCGTCGGCATGACGTTCTCGAGCGCCTGCTCGAACACGCCGAGCGGGTTCTGCTTGGTCTTGGATTCGATGATGCCGAACGCGCCGTAGACGATACCTTCGGCGACCGACTTCTTGCCGGCGTACATCACCGAGTTCATGAACTTCGTGACGATGATGTTCCCGAACTTCGGATCCGGGAGAACTTCGCGCTTTTCCGCAGAGTGGCGACGAGACATAGGCTTGGTTCCCGCTTACTTCGGACGCTTGGCGCCGTACTTCGAACGACGCTGCTTACGGTTCTTGACGCCCTGGGTATCCAGAACGCCGCGGAGGATGTGGTAGCGCACGCCGGGCAAGTCCTTGACGCGGCCGCCGCGGATCATGACCACCGAGTGCTCCTGGAGGTTATGACCCTCGCCGGGGATGTAGCCGATCACCTCGAAGCCGTTGGTCAGGCGCACCTTGGCGACCTTACGAAGCGCCGAGTTCGGCTTCTTCGGGGTCGTGGTGTAGACGCGGGTGCAAACACCACGCTTCTGAGGCGACTGCTGCAGCGCCGGCACCTTCTTGCGCGACTTCTGCACTTCCCGCGGTTGAGCGATCAGCTGGTTGATCGTCGGCATCCTGGCCTTACCCTTTGTTATCGCGGCTCCTTGCGGATCCGCTGTCTTACCGCGGCCCGTTGCCGGGACCGCAAATTCTGTTCGGGCCACCCGCCCAACGAGGCCGCCTCAAGCGGAACAATCCGCACAAAGCGAAATTGCGCCAACCGCTCCATCACCGAGCGGAAAGCGTTACGACGCCACAGAGGACCGCAGTTTTCAGGCCAATCAGCGTTAAGCTGCGGCCCGCGCACCGAGGTCATGCATCCGAATTCGATCTCAAGAGAAAAATCTCAAGAGAACTAGAATCGCACTGGCATTGCCTAGCTATGATCGACAGCGTCTGAGCGGCATTCGTCGAGGTTGGTGCCTGCCGGACGATCCAAAAGGGATCGGGCAGGTAGTCCGTACCGACGTTGGCGATGCTCACCGCCTGTCGTTAAGTGAGGCGCTTTCTATAAGTGAGAATCGGTCAAGTCAAGGTGAAACGACAGTCACAAAACGCTTCTCGCGCCTGCCGAAATCGACGTTTGCCGCCCTCCCCACGCCAACCCCATATGGGAACTCCGAGCCTGTTCCGCTACCTCAACACACTATTTACATCCGGGTAAAATATACTTTTATAACCCTTGCTAAGGCTTTTTTTCCTGTTGAGGCGTCAATCTGCCGCCTTCGGCAGAGATTTGCGCCATGCGGTACACCGACATTGCCATTATCGGCGGAGGATTGTCCGGCTCGACTGCTGCCGCGATGCTCGGCCGCGCCGGCATTTCGGCGGTGCTGATCGATCCGCATGAGAGCTATCCGGCGGACTTTCGAGTCGAAAAACTCAGCGGCGAGGTACAGGTCGAGCGATTCCTGAAGACCGGAATCGCAGAATCGGTGCTGCGGCGCGCGACCTATTCCGGCGAGAACTGGATCGCCAGATTCGGCCGCCTGCTCGATAAGGCGCCGAGCCGGCAGTTCAACATCCTCTATGATTCCCTGGTCAACGCCATCCGCGACGAGATTCCTGCGAGCGTCGAGCGCATCTATGCCAAGGCTATCGCGGTCGAGACCAGCCCGGAGCGGCAGAGGCTCACGCTATCCAATGATGAGACCATCTCGGCGCGCCTGGTCGTGCTCGCCAACGGCCTCAATGTCGGCCTGCGCCACCAGCTCGGCATTGCGCGAAAAATCGTCAGCGCCTGCCATTCGATGTCGATCGGATTCGACGTGTTGCCGGCCGGGCGGAATGCGTTCGACTTCCCGGCCCTCACCTACTTTTCGGAGCGGCCGGGCGACCGCATCCCCTACATCACACTGTTTCCGATCGGCACGCGGATGCGGGCAAATCTGTTCGTCTACCGCGGATTCGACGATCCCTGGCTGCGCGAGCTGCGCCGCGTCCCGGCCGAGACGCTGCATGCCGCCCTACCCCGGCTCAAGCGCATCACCGGCCCCTTCGACATTCCCGGCGAAGTGAAGATTCGCCCAGTCGATCTCTATGTGAACGATGCGGGCAGCCAGCCGGGCCTCGTGCTGGTCGGCGATGCCTTCTCGACCTCCTGCCCGGCGGCCGGCACCGGCTGCGACAAGGTCTTCACGGACGTCGAGCGGCTCTGCAACGTCTACATCCCGCGATGGCTGGCCTCCGACGGGATGCATGCCGCCAAGGTCGCCGCGTTCTACGCCGATCCGGTCAAGCGGGCCTGCGACAAATGGTCGGCGGCGAAGGCGTTCGACTTCCGCTCAGTCTCGACTGCCACAAGCCCCTACTGGACGGCGCAGCGCTGGGCCCGCTTCATCGCCTGGTCGGTTCAGGGACTGTTGCGCCCGCTCGGAGGCGCCTTCGATCTGGAGCCGAACTTTCTCGGTCACTCCTCCTCGTCGTCCTCGTCCTCATCATCCTCGAGGTCGTCTTCATCCTCGTCGTCATCTTCGCTGTCGTCGTCGGCCTGAGCCACAGCGCCGTGCGGCTGGTGGATCTGATCGTTCCACAGCTTGCGGTAGGTGCCGTTCTTGGCGAGCAGCTCGGCGTGCGAGCCGCGCTCGATCGCCCTGCCGCCTGAAATCACGATGATCTCGTCCATCTCGACCACCGAAGTCAGGCGGTGGGTCGACCAGATCATTGTACGGCCTTTGGCGACCTTCAGCAGCGTACGGTTGATCGCAGCTTCCGTGGTCTGGTCGAGCGCCGACGTCGCCTCATCCAGCAGCAGCACCGACGGATTGCGGATGATCGCGCGCGCGATCGCGATGCGCTGGCGCTGACCGCCCGAGAGCGTATCGCCGCGTTCGCCGACCGGCGTGTCGTAGCGCTGCGGCAGGCTCATGATGTAGCGGTGGATCTCGGCCTTCTTGGCGGCGTCTTCCACCTCCGCGTCGGTCGCGCCCTCCTTGCCGAGCCGGATGTTCTCGCGGATCGACATGTTGAACAGCATGTTCTCCTGGAACACGACGGCCATGCTCCGGCGCAGCGAGTCCAGCGTCACCTTGCGGACATCGACGCCGTCGATGGTGACACGTCCCTCGTCGGGCACGTACAGCCGCAAGATCAGATTGAGCAGCGTGCTCTTGCCGGAGCCCGAGGGCCCGACGATGGCGATGCTCTTACCGGCGTTCAGCTTGAGGCTGAGATTGTCCAGCACCGGAGCCTGGCTGCCCCCGTACTGGAACGTCACGCGGTCGAAGGTGATGTCGTGGGTGATGCGCGGCAGGTCGGGCGCGCCGGGGCGGTCGGCGCCGCGGGTCGGCTCGTCGAGTAGTTCCTGGATGTGCCGGATCGCCGCGGCCGAGGAGATCGACACCGGAATGAAATGCATCACATGGGCGATGTTGTAGGAGACCTCCCAGAACGCGCTCTCGAAGGTGACGAACGTGCCGATGGTGATCTGGCCCTTGGTCGCCAGATACGCGCCGATCGCGAGAACCACGAGGTGCAGCAACAGGACCGAGATGGTGACCGTCCGTTCCACCATGGTCGACAGGAACGCGGCCGAGGCGATCCTGTTGCGCGTCTCGTCATTGCGGAAGGAGAAGAAGCCGAACATCCTGCGTTGCAGGCTGAACGCCTTGATCACGGCCTGGGCGCCGATGTTCTCCTGCACCATGCCGAGCAGCGCGGCTTCGTTCTGCTTCTGCTCGTAATTGGCCTGCACCGCCTTCGGGGTGAGGATGCGCGGGCCGATCAGCGTGATCGGGAACACCAGCAGCGCGACCACCGCGAGCTGCCAGTTCAGGAACACCATCAGGATGATGCCGGCGACCAATTCCAGGAATGGCAGCGCGGCGCTGTTGGCGAAGGACTTCACCGAGCCTTCGAAGGCCGAGAGGTCGACCGAGAAACGCGACAGGATCTCGCCGCGCTTGGTGCGGCCGAAATAGGCCGCCGGCAGGTCCTGGACATGCTCAAACAGACGCTTGCGCACGTCGGAGATGATGCAGGCCGCCAGCCGCGCGTCCCAGCGCTCGTACCAGACCGCGACGATCGAGGTGAAGATGCCGGCGGCCGCGAGCACGCCGAGGATCTTGTACAGCGCCTGGAAATCCTCCTCGCCGAGCGCGTCGTCGATCAGGTACTTCAGGCTGAGCGGCATGATGACGTTGAACAGCGTCTCGACGACGACGCCGAAGGCCACGAACGACAGCATCCGCTTGTAGTTGGTCAGATAGGGCTTGACGAAACCCAGGATGGTCGCGAGCGCGCCGGCAGCCTCGCGCGCGGTAAAGACGACGAGGTCCTCGTCCTCATCGTCGTCGTCGAGCTCGTCATCCGCCTCGTCTTCGTCGTCCTCGTCGTCTTCGAGGTCGGGCTTGGCGGCGGAGGCGAGCTTGTCGTCGAGCTCGGCCGCCTCTTCAGCGGCGAGCTTCTGTTTGTCGGGCAAAAAAGGCTTGGACGCCATGATACCAACCGATGCTGACGGCCGGCATGACCGCAGAGAAAGCAGGAGATAGCGGACAGCCGCTATCTCACCGATTCTATGCGATCACGATGAATTCGGCAAAACAATTGGCGAATTCACCCGATCTTAAGGGTTAGTCGTCGTCCTCGACCTTGTCGAAGAACGAATAGCGCAAAGAGTCCGCGTCGGCGTACCACTGGCCCGGACCCTTGCCCGCGGCAAGCGTCGCCTCCCAGAGCGCATCGGTGCAGTCCTTGCGATGCATCGACAGATCGAATCCGTTGCCGAAGAACAGCTCGGACCATTCCCACCAGGTGCCGAGCTTCTTGACCCCGCGCAGGAGGTCGTAACGGTCGATCAGAGCCGGCGCCATGTCCGAGGTGACCGAGCCGAACACGAGGCCGGTCCTGACCACACGGTTGAGCTCGCGGATCGCGCGGACCACCTGCTTCGCCGAAACGTGGCAGAGGCTGGTCTCGAACACGAAGTCGAAGCTGCCGTCCTTGAACGGCGTGTCCGTGATCGACCCGAGCTTGTTGTACTTTTTCAGCGCCGTGGGAGTCTTGGCATGGATCGCACGGTTGCTCTCGATGCCCCAGGCATCGATGCCGCGCTCGCGCAGCGCGCCAACGAGTTCCCCGCTGGCCGATCCTGCGACCAGGAGCTTTGAGCCCTTGGCCTTGCCCCAGACGAGCCCGATCAGTTTCGTCAGATAGTCGGGATCGGTGAAGTGCCGCCACGCCTCGTGATAGGGACCGAGACCGCGATAGTTCTCGAAATAGTCGCGGTCGATCTTGTCAGAGAGCGGCTTGTCCTCCTGCGCGCGTTCGCGGCGCAGGCGCATCATCTCGGTCAGGATGATGTCGGTCGCCGCGTCCGAGGAGTCGAGCAAACCGTTCAGCGTCGAATCGAACAGATAGTCGCCGACCACGACGATTCCGGGATGTTCCTTCGGCTCCGGGCGGTGATTGGTCATGACGTCGCGCACAGGCAGACCGCCCGGCAGCGCATTCACTGACGACAGCCAGCGATGGATCTTGCCTTCCATGAAATGCGCGCGGGCATCGCCGAGCGAAGCCGGCAGCGATTTCAGCGCGGCGTCGATCAGTTCCTGATCAGAGAGATTGGCGAAGGCCAGCGCGTCGGAGCCGGGAATCAGCCAGTTCAGCACGCCATGCTTGCCGACGTCGTGGCGCGCGCCCTCGTTGTAGACGCAGCAGCCGCCGAAGGCTTCCGACATGAACCAGGCGCCGGGAATCTTCTCGCCCCAGAACGGCTCGTCGAACAGGATCGAGACGCGCAAATAGTGCGCCGGACGGTCGAAATACGAAACATGCTTGACCATCGACTTGCGCAGCTGCTCGCCTTCCCACCCCATGGTGGCAAGCCAGGAATGCGGCAGGCACACCAGCACGAGATCGAAGTCGCGCGTCTCCGGGCCCTTGCCATTCATCATCTTGAGCTGGTAGCGGCCCGTCGGCGCCTTGCCGACGGTGAGCACACGGTGATTGAGCTGGATGTCGGCGTTGACCTCCGACTGCAGGCACTCGATCAGCTGTTCGTTGCCGTTCTGGATGGAATAGAGCCCGATATAGCCCTCGACGTCCATCAGATAGTTCTTGAGCGCGTTGAGGCCGTTGGTGTTGTGGCTTTCGGTCGCGATGTCCGAGCGCGCCATCACCTTGAAGAAGCGCTTTGCGGTCTCGTCCTCGACCTCCTCGTCCAGCACCTGCTCGGCGGTCTTGTAGGCCCAGGGATTCTCGTTGTCGTGCGCGCCGACGCCTTCGTAATATTCGATCGGCGACATCACTTCGGTGCAGCGCTTGCGGAACGCCTCGATCGCGGCCGCGGTCTTGGCGCCGTATTTGCGGCGCATGCCCGGCACGTCGTTGAGCAGCTCGCCGCCGAACTGCACCTGCTCGGCGTCCATCGGAATCGTCTGCAGGCCGAAATGCTGGATCAGCTCGCGCAGCGGATCGGGTCCCGTCATCGAGTAGTCATAGATTTCGGCAACGCCGGCCTCGTACATTGCCGGCGCGGAATCGAATTTGCGCGTGACGATCTTGCCGCCGAGCCGGTCGGAGGCCTCGAAGATGGTGACGCGGCAGAGGTCGCCGAGCTTACGCTTCAGGTACCAGGCGCTCATCAGCCCGCCGGGGCCGCCGCCTACGATTGCAAGATCAAGCATGTCAGTTCCGTGGTCTCCGGCCCTGCCCCCGTCACGGGATCCACCGGTCTAAGCACCCCTAGCAGAAGCGCTTTTGCGCCTGAAGGAAAGATGAACAAAGGTTGATCCTGCATCGCAGCAAGCAAAGAAAGCAGCAAAAAGGCCGGCTTACGCCGGCCTTTTCAGTGTCCTCGGTATTGCTACGGATGAACGATCATTCCGCAGGCGGCAGCGCAGGAAGCTCCGCTTCCGGCGCGGGCGGCACGACGGATGCCTGCTTCTCGCGCTCGTCCAGGATCAGCTTGTCGCGCTTCATCGCGACTTCGCGGATCTTGGCCATGGAGGCGCCGGTGCCTGCCGGGATCAGCCGGCCGACGATGACGTTCTCCTTGAGGCCTTCGAGCGGATCGATCTTGCCGTTGACCGCGGCCTCGGTGAGGACGCGGGTGGTCTCCTGGAACGAAGCCGCCGAGAAGAACGAGCGGGTCTGCAGGCTCGCTTTGGTGATGCCGAGCAGAACCGGCGTTCCCGTGGCGGGCTTCTTGCCCTCTTCCTTCGCCTTCTCGTTCAGCGCGTCGAACTCGATCTTGTCGACCTGCTCGCCGGAGATCATGTCCGTGTCGCCCTGGTCGGTGACTTCCACCTTCTGGAGCATCTGACGGACAATCACCTCGATGTGCTTGTCGTTGATGAGCACGCCCTGGAGCCGGTAGACCTCCTGGATTTCGTTGACCAGGTAGGCCGCGAGCTCCTCGATGCCCTTGACCGCAAGGATGTCGTGCGGCGCCGGGTTGCCTTCCACGATGAAGTCGCCCTTTTCGACGACGTCGCCGTCCTGAAGGTGGATGTGCTTGCCCTTCGGGATCAGGTACTCGCGCGGCTCCTCGGTCTTGTCCATCGGCTCGATCGAGATGCGACGCTTGTTCTTGTAGTCGCGCCCGAACCGGATGGTGCCTGCGATTTCGGCGATGATCGCCGCATCCTTCGGACGCCGGGCCTCGAACAGCTCCGCCACCCGCGGCAGACCGCCGGTGATGTCACGCGTCTTGGCGCTTTCGGTCGAGACACGGGCGAGGATGTCACCCGGGTTGACCTTGGCTCCGACGTCGACCGAGAGAATGGCGTCGACCGACAGCATGTAGCGCGCATCGCCGCCACGGGGCAGCTTGAGCACCTTGCCGTCCTTGCCCTTGACCACGATGGCCGGACGCAGATCCGAACCGCCGCGGGTCGAGCGCCAGTCGATGACCACGCGCTTGGCGATACCGGTGGCCTCGTCGAGCGTTTCCGAGATCGACTGCCCCTCGACCAGATCCTCGAAGCCGATCGTACCTTCGACTTCGGTGAGGAGCGGACGGGTGTAGGGATCCCACTCGACGACGCGCTGGCCGCGCTTGACCATGTCGCCTTCGTCGACGTGCAGGCGCGAGCCGTACTGGACGCGGTGCGTCGCACGCTCGGTGCCGTCGGCATCGACGATCGCCACCACCATGTTGCGCACCATCGCGATCAGGTGACCTTCGCTGTTGCGGGCGATGGCCTTGTTCCGGATCACGATCTTGCCGTCGAAGTTGGCTTCGACGAACGACTGCTCGTTGAGCTGCGCCGCACCACCGATGTGGAAGGTGCGCATGGTGAGCTGGGTGCCCGGCTCGCCGATCGACTGCGCCGCGATGACGCCGACCGCTTCGCCGTGGTTGACCGGCGTGCCGCGGGCGAGGTCGCGGCCGTAGCACTTGCCGCAGATGCCGTTGACGAGCTCGCAGGTCAGCGCCGACCGGATCTTCACCTCCTGCACACCACCCTGCTGGATGGCGTCCAGATGGCTCTCTTCCATCAGCGTGTCGCGCTTGATGATCACCTTGCCCGAGCTGTCACGCACGTCTTCGCAGGCCGTGCGTCCGAGGATGCGCGAGCCGAGCGAAGCGACCACGGTGCCGGCATCGACGATGGCGCGCATCTTGATGCCGAGCTTGGTGCCGCAGTCGGTCTGCGTGATGATGCAGTCCTGCGCGACGTCGACCAGACGACGGGTCAGGTAGCCGGAGTTCGCGGTCTTCAACGCGGTGTCCGCGAGACCCTTGCGGGCGCCGTGGGTCGAGTTGAAGTACTCGAGAACCGAGAGGCCTTCCTTGAAGTTCGAGATGATCGGCGTCTCGATGATCTCGCCCGACGGCTTGGCCATCAGGCCGCGCATGCCGGCGAGCTGACGCATCTGGGCCGGCGAACCGCGGGCACCGGAGTGGGCCATCATGTAGATCGAGTTGATGTCGGCATCGGCTCCGCTCGCCGTCTTCTTGGTGGCGGAGATCTCCTTCATCATCGCCTTGGCGATTTCTTCCGTGGCCTTCGACCAGGCGTCGACGACCTTGTTGTACTTCTCGCCATGGGTGATCAGACCGTCGTTGTACTGCTGCTCGAAATCCTTCGCCAGCGTACGGGTGGTGTCGACGATCTTCCACTTGCCGTGCGGCACGACCATGTCGTCCTTGCCGAACGAGATGCCGGCCTTGAACGCGTTGTAGAAGCCGAGCGCCATGATGCGGTCGCAGAAGATCACCGTCTCCTTCTGGCCGCAGTGGCGGTAGACCTGGTCGATGACGCCCGAGATCTCGCGCTTGGTCATCAGCTTGTTGATGATCTCGTACGAAATGCGCGGGTTCTTCGGCAGCAGGTTGCCGAGCATGACGCGACCGGCGGTGGTTTCGATCCAACGCTTGGAGACCTTGCCGGTCTCGTCCATGCCTTCCCACCGGTACTTGATCTTGGTGTGGAGGTGGATGACCTTCGCGTGCAGGGCGTGCTCGAGCTCGGCCATGTCGCCGAACACCTTGCCCTCGCCGGGCAGGCCTTCGCGCATGATCGAGACGTAGTAGAGACCGAGCACGATGTCCTGCGACGGCACGATGATCGGCTGGCCGTTCGCGGGATGCAGGATGTTGTTGGTCGACATCATCAGCACGCGCGCTTCCAGCTGCGCTTCGAGCGACAGCGGGACGTGCACGGCCATCTGGTCGCCGTCGAAGTCGGCGTTGAACGCCGAGCAGACCAGCGGGTGAAGCTGGATCGCCTTGCCCTCGATCAGCACGGGCTCGAACGCCTGGATGCCGAGGCGGTGCAGCGTCGGCGCGCGGTTGAGCAGCACGGGATGCTCGCGGATCACCTCGTCCAGGATGTCCCAGACCTCGGGCCGCTCCTTCTCGACCAGCTTCTTGGCCTGCTTCACCGTGGTGGACAGGCCCTTGGCGTCAAGCCGCGAATAGATGAACGGCTTGAACAGCTCGAGCGCCATCTTCTTCGGGAGGCCGCACTGATGCAGGCGCAGCTCGGGACCAACCACGATCACCGAACGGCCCGAATAGTCGACGCGCTTGCCGAGCAGGTTCTGGCGGAAGCGACCCTGCTTGCCCTTGAGCATGTCGGCGAGCGACTTCAGCGGGCGCTTGTTGGCGCCGGTGATGACGCGGCCGCGGCGGCCGTTGTCGAACAGCGCATCGACCGCTTCCTGAAGCATGCGCTTCTCGTTGCGGATGATGATGTCCGGCGCGCGCAGCTCCATCAGCCGCTTCAAGCGGTTGTTGCGGTTGATGACGCGGCGGTAGAGGTCGTTGAGGTCCGAGGTCGCGAAGCGGCCGCCGTCGAGCGGCACCAGCGGACGCAGGTCCGGCGGAATCACCGGGACCACGGTCATGATCATCCATTCCGGCTTGTTGCCGGAGTGGCGGAACGCTTCCACGATCTTCAGGCGCTTGGCGAGCTTCTTGTGCTTGATGTCGGAGTCGGTCTCCTGCATCTCGACGCGCAGCGAAGCCTCGAGCTTCTCGAGGTCCATGCCCTTGAGCAGCTCGCGGATCGCCTCGGCGCCGATCATGGCGGTGAAGCTGTCCTGGCCGTACTCGTCCTGCGCCTTCAGATACTCGTCCTCAGACAGCAGCTGACGGTCCTTGAGCGCGGTGAGGCCCGGCTCGAGCACGACGTAATATTCGAAGTAGAGGATCCGCTCGAGATCCTTCAGCGTCATGTCCAGCAGGAGGCCGATGCGCGAGGGCAGCGACTTCAGGAACCAGATGTGGGCGACGGGGGCTGCGAGCTCGATATGGCCCATGCGCTCACGCCGGACGCGCGACAGCGTGACCTCGACCGAGCACTTCTCGCAGATGATGCCCTTGTACTTCATGCGCTTGTACTTGCCGCACAAGCACTCATAGTCCTTGATCGGCCCGAAGATGCGGGCGCAGAACAGGCCATCGCGCTCGGGCTTGAAGGTACGGTAGTTGATGGTCTCCGGCTTCTTGATCTCGCCGTAGGACCAGGACAGAATCTTCTCTGGAGACGCGATCGAGATCCGGATCTGGTCGAAGACCTGAGCCGGCGTCGTCGGGTTGAAGAGATTCATAATTTCTTGGTTCATCGTCTTCTCCTCGCGTGCCGGTCGCCTCCGGCCGCAAATTCGAAAATCACTCGAGCACGGCGCCCTGCCCTCAAGGCCTCGGGAGGGGCGCCAATGCCCGGCCGCGAAGGCCGGGCATGAAAGGTCGAATTACTCGGCCGCCTCCGACGTCGGCGCCGGTCCCATCTTGGAATTGTGCAGGTCGACGTTGAGGCCGAGCGAGCGCATTTCCTTGACCAGCACGTTGAACGATTCCGGAATACCGGCCTCGAACGTGTCGTCGCCGCGCACGATCGCCTCGTACACCTTGGTGCGGCCGGCGACGTCGTCCGACTTCACCGTCAGCATCTCCTGGAGCGTGTACGCCGCGCCGTAAGCCTCGAGCGCCCACACCTCCATTTCGCCGAAGCGCTGGCCGCCGAACTGCGCCTTGCCGCCCAGCGGCTGCTGGGTGACGAGCGAGTACGGACCGATCGAACGCGCATGGATCTTGTCGTCGACGAGATGGTGCAGCTTGAGCATGTAGATGTAGCCCACCGTCACCTTGCGATCGAACGGATCGCCGGTGCGGCCGTCATAGACGGTCGACTGACCCGAAGCGTCGAGACCGGCAAGCTTCAGCATCTCCTCGATGTCGGCTTCCTTGGCACCGTCGAACACCGGCGTCGCGATCGGAACACCGCGGCTGAGGTTATGGCCGAGCTCGAGCAGCTCGTTGTCGTTGAGCGTCTTGATCGTCTCGTCCTCGCCGTAGACCTTCTTCAAGGTTTCCTTCAGCGGCTTGATGTCCTGCTTCGACAAATAGGCATCGACCGTCTGGCCGATACGCTTGCCGAGGCCGGCGCAGGCCCAGCCGAGATGGGTCTCGAGGATCTGTCCGACGTTCATGCGCGAGGGCACGCCCAGCGGATTGAGCACGATGTCGGCGTGCGTACCGTCTTCGAGGAACGGCATGTCCTCGATCGGCACGATCTTCGACACCACGCCCTTGTTGCCGTGGCGGCCGGCCATCTTGTCGCCGGGCTGGATCTTGCGCTTCACCGCGACGAAGACCTTGACCATCTTCATCACGCCGGGCGGCAATTCGTCGCCGCGCTGGAGCTTCTCGACCTTGTCGAGGAAGCGCTGCTCAAGCCCCTTCTTCGACTCGTCGTACTGCTTCCGCATGGCCTCGATCTCGGCCATCAGCTTGTCGTTCGGCGAAGCGAACAGCCACCACTGCGACTTCGGGTACTCCTCGAGCACCGCACGGGTGATCTTGGTGTCCTTTTTGAAGCCCTTCGGACCCGCAATGCCCTGCCGTCCTTCGAGCAGCTCGGCAAGACGGTTGTAGACGTTGCGGTCCAGGATCGCCTGTTCGTCGTCGCGGTCCTTGGCCAGACGCTCGATCTCTTCCCGCTCGATCGCCAGCGCACGCTCGTCCTTGTCGACGCCGTGACGGTTGAACACGCGCACTTCGACGATGGTGCCCTGCACGCCCGGAGGAACGCGCAGCGAGGTGTCGCGGACGTCGGAGGCCTTCTCGCCGAAGATGGCGCGCAGGAGCTTCTCTTCCGGCGTCATCGGGCTTTCGCCCTTCGGCGTGATCTTGCCGACCAGGATGTCGCCGGCGCGCACTTCCGCACCGATGTAGACGATGCCGGCTTCGTCGAGGTTCTTCAGCGCTTCTTCCGAGACGTTCGGAATGTCGCGGGTGATTTCCTCAGGTCCGAGCTTGGTGTCGCGGGCCATCACCTCGAACTCCTCGATGTGGATCGAGGTGAAGACGTCTTCCTTCACGATCCGCTCGGAGAGCAGGATCGAGTCTTCGAAGTTGTAGCCGTTCCACGGCATGAACGCGACGAGCACGTTGCGCCCCAGAGCGAGCTCGCCGAGATCCGTCGACGGACCGTCGGCGATGATGTCGCCCTTCTTGACGATGTCGCCGACCTTCACCAGCGGACGCTGGTTGATGCAGGTCGACTGGTTGGAGCGCTGGTACTTCATCAGGCGGTAGATATCGACGCCCGACTTGGTCGGATCGAGATCTTCCGTTGCGCGGATGACGACGCGGGTCGCGTCGATCTGGTCGATCACGCCCGAACGGCGCGCCGCGATCGCAGCCCCCGAGTCACGCGCAACCACGCCCTCCATGCCGGTACCGACGAACGGCGCCTCGGCGCGAACCAGCGGCACCGCCTGGCGCTGCATGTTCGAGCCCATCAGCGCGCGGTTGGCGTCGTCGTTCTCCAGGAACGGGATCAGCGCGGCGGCGACCGAGACGAGCTGCTTCGGCGACACGTCCATGTAGTCGACCTTGTCCGGCGTCAGCGGCACGACGTCGCGGGTACCGCTGGCACGGCAGACCACCAGGTCCTCGGTAAAGCGGCCCTTTGCGTCGATCGGCACGTTGGCCTGGGCGACGGAATAGCGGCCCTCTTCCATCGCCGAGAGGTACACGACCTCGTCGGTGACGCGACCGTCCTTGACCTTCCGGTACGGGGTCTCGACGAAGCCGTACTTGTTCACGCGCGCAAAGGTCGCGAGCGAGTTGATCAGGCCGATGTTCGGACCTTCTGGTGTCTCGATCGGGCAGATACGGCCGTAATGCGTCGGATGCACGTCGCGCACCTCGAAGCCGGCGCGCTCGCGGGTCAGACCGCCCGGTCCAAGTGCCGACAGGCGGCGCTTGTGGGTGATCTCCGACAGCGGATTGGTCTGGTCCATGAACTGCGAGAGCTGCGAGGAGCCGAAGAACTCGCGCACCGCGGCGGCCGCGGGCTTCGCGTTGATCAGGTCCTGCGGCATGACCGTGTCGATGTCGACCGAGGACATGCGCTCCTTGATCGCGCGCTCCATGCGGAGCAGGCCGATGCGGTACTGGTTCTCCATGAGCTCGCCGACCGAGCGCACGCGGCGGTTGCCGAGATGGTCGATGTCGTCGATCTCGCCCTTGCCGTCACGCAGCTCCACCAGCGTCTTGATGACGGAGAGGATGTCTTCCTTGCGCAGCGTGCGCTGGGTGTCGGGCGCATCGAGGTCGAGGCGCATGTTCATCTTGACGCGGCCGACCGCGGAGAGGTCGTAACGCTCGGCGTCGAAGAACAGCGACTGGAACATGGCCTGTGCCGATTCCAGCGTCGGCGGCTCGCCCGGACGCATCACGCGGTAGATGTCGAACAGCGCGTCCTCGCGCGTCATGTTCTTGTCGGCCGAGAGCGTGTTGCGGATGTAAGGGCCGACATTGACGTGGTCGATGTCGAGCAGCGGCAGCTCCTTGTAGCCCTGCTCGTTGAGCGCCTTCATCAGCTTGTCGGTGATTTCCTCGCCGGCTTCGGCGTGGATCTCACCGGTCTTCGGGTTGACGAGGTCCTCGGCGACGTAGTTGCCGACCAGCTCTTCGTCGGCCATGCGCAGCGCCTTGAGCCCCTTCTCCTGGAGCTGGCGGGCGGCACGGACGGTAAGCTTCTTGCCGGCCTCGAGCACGACCTTGCCGGTGTCGGCGTCGACCAGGTCGTTGACGGTCGAGTAGCCGCGGAAACGGTTGGCGTCGAACGGAACGCGCCAGCCCTCCTTGGTCCGCTTGTAGAGGATCTTCTTGTAGAACGTGGACAGGATCGCCTCGCCGTCGAGGCCGAGAGCGAACATCAGCGACGTCACCGGAATCTTGCGGCGACGGTCGATACGCGCATAGACGATGTCCTTGGCGTCGAACTCGATGTCGAGCCAGGAGCCGCGATACGGGATCACGCGGGCGGCGAACAGCAGCTTGCCCGACGAATGGGTCTTGCCCTTGTCGTGGTCGAAGAACACGCCGGGCGAACGGTGCATCTGCGAGACGATGACGCGCTCGGTGCCGTTCACGATGAAGGTGCCGTTCATCGTCATGAGCGGGATGTCGCCCATGTAGACGTCCTGCTCCTTGATGTCCTTGACCGACTTCGCGCCGGTTTCCTCGTCGATATCGAACACGATGAGGCGCAGCGTCACCTTGAGGGGGGCCGCGAAGGTCATGCCACGCTGGCGGCACTCGTCGACGTCGTACTTGGGCTGCTCGAACTCGTAGCGGACGAATTCCAGCATCGAAGTGCCCGAGAAGTCCGAGATCGGGAACACCGAGCGGAACACCGCCTGCAGACCCTCGTCGAGACGACCGCCCTGGGGCTCGTCGACCATCAGGAACTGGTCATAGGACGCCTTCTGAACCTCGATGAGGTTCGGCATCTCGGCGACTTCCTTGATGTGTCCGAAGAACTTGCGAACGCGTTTGCGACCGGTGAATGTCTGCTGCGCCATCGTGGCCTCTCATTTCGTCGCCCGCTCTGGGCGCGCCGTCCGGAACGCGGCTGCCACCGCTCCCCGGGTTGAATTTTTCGAACCCGTTTTGGGGGCCGGAAACTCAGGTTCAGGCGGGAATGTCCTGAATCTGTTCTTCAGACCTTCAAAACGCAAAACGACGCGCGGGGCGCTGGTGTGCGCGCCCGCCCGTCACAACGATCGTCTTCACGGACTGCAAAAGCCCGAAATAGCCTGCTCTCCCAACGGCTTACAGGGAAATCCGGCCTCCCTGACCACCGCGCTTTCGTGCTGCCGACCCGATATGGGGCGACAATAGTGCAGATTCGAGGGACAAACCCTCAAATCCCCACACTTTTTCGTGTTCGACCTGCGTCGGGACCTTCCGTCGCACGCCTTTTGCATCCGGTCCACCTCTCGAGGGAGACCAGGATCCCGGGCTGAGCTGGTGCTCGCCCGGGATCCCGCGCCAGCAAGCAGCGCTTACTTGAGCTCGACCTTGGCGCCAGCCTTCTCGATCTGGGCCTTGATCTTCTCGGCTTCTTCCTTGTTCACGCCTTCCTTCAGCGGCTTCGGAGCACCCTCGACGAGGTCCTTTGCTTCCTTGAGGCCGAGACCGGTGATGGCGCGGACTTCCTTGATGACCTCGATCTTCTTCTCGCCGGCAGAGGCGAGAACGACCGTGAACTCGGTCTTCTCTTCCGCCGGAGCGGCAGCGCCACCGCCAGCAGCCGGGCCGGCCACGGCGACGGCCGCGGCAGCGGAAACGCCCCACTTCTCTTCGAGGAGCTTCGCCAGTTCAGCGGCTTCGAGCACGGTGAGGCTCGAGAGGTCGTCAACGATCTTCTGCAAGTCAGCCATTGTTCAGTTTCCTTACGTGTAAGTCTGGTTCGGGTTTGAGTTTTGCGAAGGGCGTCAGGCCGCTTCGCCCTTTGAGGCATGAGCCTGGATGACGCGCGCGAGCTTGCCCGCGGGCGCGTTGGCGAGCTGGGCCAGCTTGGTCGCCGGGGCCACGATGAGGCCGACGATCTTGCCGCGCAGTTCGTCAAGCGACGGCAGCGAGGCAAGCGCCTTCACGCCGTCGACATTCAGGACGGTCTTGCCCATCGAGCCGCCGACGATGACGAACTTTTCGTTCGCCTTGGCGAATTCGATGGCGACCTTTGGCGCCGCTACCGGATCGTTCGAAGTGGCGATCACGGTCGGCCCCTTCAGCATGGGGCCGATGGCAACGACGTCAGTGCCTTCAAGAGCAATTTTGGCGAGACGGTTCTTCGAGACCTTCACCGCAGCACCCGCCTGCTTCATCTGCTGGCGCAGCTTCTGCATCTGGGCGACGGTGAGGCCGGAATATTGAGCAACGACCGCGACGCTCGTGGTCTTGAAGACCTCATTGAGCTGTTCGACCGCTTCCTTTTTTGCCGCTCGTTCCACAGCAAGCTCTCTCCGGTTGGCGGTCATCGCGAAAGCGGGACCGCCGGGTTGCACCCATCGTCCCGCCCAAACCTGAACCTCCGGGTCAAAAACCCTTCGGACACGCCGGGCAAGACGACAATTCAAAGCCTGCCCTCCGGGAGCCCAAAGGCCCACGGCGTGTCGAGGTCCGAACCAGACCCGTTTCGCGAAGCCAGCCCTTAAAGCTGGGTGCGAAGTGAAATCCGGTCTTCACCCGTCTATGCAGGCCGTGCGATTAAGCCGTTGAGAAATCGAAATTTCCCGCGGGCGCCTGCAGTCTTGGACAGGACAAGGTCAGCCGGCGAACCGCCCGACCTCTGCCCGCATCCCAGCCAACCGACGGGTTTTCCTTCCTTTTCCGGCAAATCCTTGCGGACGTCCTGAAAAGGAATGATCTCCTGTCGTGTCGGGTTTTCGGAATGCGTGCACGGACGCGCCAGCCGAGGCCGGCACGTCCGGAGGCGGTTCTTTAACCGCTCCGGGCCTGCTTGCCAAGAGCAAAATTCACACCAGTTCCAGTCCGTTGCCCGCCGGGCTTGAGATGGCTCAACAAGGACCGATTCAGGCCGATTTCACCGCGTAAGGCAGCGGCTTGCCTGCGAAGAACGCGGTCAGGTTCGCCAGCACGCAGTCCTGCATGGCGACGTGCGAGTCCAGGGTGTGGCCGCCGATATGGGGGGCGAACACCACGTTCGGAAACGCGGTCAGCGCGTCGGGCGCGTGCGGTTCCTTCTCGAAGACGTCGAGGCCGGCCCCGGCGATGGTCTTGTCGGTCAGGGCCGCGACCAGAGCTTTCTCGTCGATGACAGAGCCACGGGAGATGTTGACGACATAGCCGTCCGCGCCGAGTCGCTTCAGGATGTCGGCATTGACGACATGCTGGGTCTCTGCCCCCGCCCGCACCGCGATCATCAGCACGCTGCACCAGTCGGCCAGTGCCTCCAGCGACGGGAAATATTGATAGGGCAGATCGTATTGGGTGCGGCTGAAATAGCCGACCTCGCTCTCGAAGGCGGCGCAACGCGCCGCGATCTTGCGGCCGATCTCGCCCATGCCATAGACGCCGATGCGGCGTCCGGGCATGCCGGCCTGGGGACGCATCATCGGCGACTGCTTTGACGCGGCCCAATCGCCGCTGCGGACATATTGGTCGGCGACCAGGATCCGCCGCGTCGTTGCCAGCATCAGGGTCATCGCGATATCGGCAACGGAAGCCGCGTTGGCACCCGGGCTGTGGCCGACCGCGATGTTGCGCGCGGCCGCGGCCTTCAGGTCGACGCCGTCGTAGCCGGTGCCGTAGCAGACGACGGCGCCGAGCTTTGGAAACAGGTCCATCGCCTCCGCCCCCAGCGGGGAGCCGCCCGCGGTGAGCAGCGCACGGATGCCGCCGAGCTCGTCCGCCGGAAACACCTCGCGCGCGGGCTTGCCGCCGGTGTCGAGCAGCTCGAACGGCCCGGCGAAACGCGCCATCATCGTCTTGGGAAAGCGCGAGTAGATCAGGACCTTGTCAGCCATTGTTCTTGTTTCCGATAACCGCCGCCACAAACGACGAGGGGCGGAATCGGTTGCCCAATTCCGCCCCTCGCCTCATGCAATTTCCAGACTTAGCCGAGAATGGTGCCCGGCTCGACCTTCACGCCGGGGCCCATCGTCGAGGACACCGCAACACGCTGGATGTAAGTGCCCTTGGAACCGGCAGGCTTCGCCTTGGAGACGGCGTCCGCGAGAGCCTTGATGTTCTCGACCAGCTTCTCCTCGGAGAACGAGGCCTTGCCGACGCCGGCCTGCAGGATGCCGGCCTTCTCGACGCGGAACTCGACCGAGCCGCCCTTGGCACCCTTCACCGCGCCGGTGACGTCCATGGTCACGGTGCCGATCTTCGGGTTCGGCATCAGGCCGCGCGGGCCGAGCACCTTACCGAGGCGGCCGACCAGCGGCATCATGTCGGGGGTGGCGATGCAGCGGTCGAAATCGATCGTGCCGTTCTGGACCTTCTCGACCAGGTCTTCGGCGCCGACGACGTCGGCACCGGCAGCCTTGGCCTCATCGGCCTTGGCGCCGCGGGCGAACACGCCGACGCGCAGCGTACGGCCGGTGCCGTTCGGCAGGGTCACGACGCCACGGACCATCTGGTCCGCGTGACGCGGATCGACGCCGAGATTGATCGCGACCTCGATGGTCTCATCGAACTTCGCTTTCGCGCGCTCCTTGACCATCTTGATGGCGTCCGCGAGCGGGTAAAGCTTTTCGCGGTCAATGCCTTCGCGGGCTTTGTTCAAACGCTTTCCGATTGCCATGGCCGCTTACCCCGCAACTTCCAGACCCATCGAACGGGCGGAGCCCTCGACCATCTTCATGGCCGATTCGATGGTGTCGCAATTCAAGTCCTTCATCTTCTTCTCGGCGATCTCGCGCACCTGCGCCTTGGTCACCTTGCCGGCCTTGTCACGGCCCGGCGCCTTGGAGCCGGACTGGATCTTGGCAGCCTGCTTGAGGAAGTAGGACATCGGCGGCGTCTTCATCTCGAAGGTGAAGGAACGGTCCGCGTAGATGGTGATGATCACCGGGATCGGGGTGTTCTTCTCTTCCTTCTGGGTCTGGGCGTTGAACGCCTTGCAGAACTCCATGATGTTGAGACCGCGCTGACCAAGCGCGGGACCGATCGGGGGCGAAGGATTCGCCGCACCGGCCGGGACCTGAAGCTTCAGGTATCCGGTCACTTTCTTTGCCATGTATCACTCCTGTTGTGCCGGCAGTCGCCGGCGGTTTCAGGTTCGTGGTCGGGATCTCGAGCGGCTGGCAACCGCCCTCGTCCTCCCACGGCCTCTTGTCGCGTGAGACCGAAGCCTCACGCCTCGTCCGGTCAGACCTTCTCGACCTGACCGAATTCCAGTTCGACGGGCGTTGCGCGGCCGAAGATCGACACCGCGACCTTCACGCGCGAGCGGGCCTCGTCGATTTCCTCGACCACACCCGAGAACGAGGCGAACGGTCCGTCGGCCACGCGCACGTTCTCGCCGATCTCGAACGACACCGACGCCTTCGGCCGTTCCACGCCCTCCTGCACCTGATGCAGGATGCGCATGGCCTCGGCTTCCGAGATCGGCATCGGCTTGTTTTCCGCGCCGAGGAAGCCCGTCACTTTCGGCGTGTTCTTGATCAGATGAAACGCCTCGTCAGTCAGCTTCATCTTCACCAGCACGTAGCCGGGGAAGAACTTACGCTCGGCGTCGATCTTGCGGCCGCGGCGCACTTCCGTGACCTTCTCGGTCGGAACCAGCACCAGCTCGAACAGCTCCTCGAGCCCGCGCTGCTTGGCCTGCTCGCGGATCGATTCGGCGACCTTCTTCTCGAAGTTCGAATAGGCGTGGACGATGTACCAGCGCTTGTCGGACACTTGAGCGGTTGCTGTAGCCATCAGTGGATGCCCAGAAGGAAGGTGATGAGGACACGGATGATCTGGTCGGCGGCGAAGAAGAACACCGAGGCCACGGCGACCATCACGAACACCATGATGGTGGTGATCGTGGTCTCGCGGCGGGTCGGCCAGGTGACCTTGGCGGTCTCCGAGCGCACTTCCTGCAAGAACTTGAACGGGCTGACTGCCATCGTTTGAGGTCCAGCGTCGGTCGACAGACGCACATGAATTTCAGGGATCCGAACAGCCGCCGTTGGCCCAGCCCTCTGTCTCGAAGGATGAGCCGGAAACCGGGCTCGATTGTTCGGGGATTTAAAGCCGCGCCGGAAATCCGCGTCTAACGGGCCGACTGCGAGTGCGGGGTATCTACTGCGGATGGGACCAAAGGTCAAGATATAGAGGACTCGCGCGGGCGAGCCGCCCTCCCCCGGATGGCCGTGCAGAGGTCATGTGGATCAAGGACTTATCCACCGCCTGCAAGGCGCCCTCCCCGGGAAGGCCCCCCGAGGGCCCCGTCAGTTGGCCCGATCCACCATGGCAATGCCCGGCAGCGGCACCACGAACTTTCCGCCCTCGGCGAAATAGCGGGCATGCTTGGCCCGGATCGGGTCGACATAGCGCCAGGCGAAGACGACGACGAAGGCCGGCTTGCGCTCGTACAGCGCGGCCGGCGGCAGGATCGGGATGTCGTAGCCCGGGCCGGCCATTACGTTGGCCTTCTTGGGATCGTCGTCCACCAGGAAGTCGATCTTGTTCTCCAGACCGAACTGCGGCAGCAGCGTCGTGGTGCCGACCGAAACGCCATAGCCGGCGACGAGTTGACCGCGCGCATGGGCGGCATCGGCCATCGCGACCAGTTCGTCGCGGATGGCGGCGATCCGCTTCACATAGGGCTCATAATAGGCCGGCTGATCGACACCGAGCCGCTCTTCCTCGGCCACGAACCGCGCGACGTCCGCCGACGGCTTCTTGGCCCCGCCGGCGCGCTGCACGGTCACGCGAATCGAGCCGCCCTTGGTCCAGATGTGCTGGACGTCGATCAGCTCCATGCCGAGCCGGGCAAAGAAACGGATCAGCGGCTTGATGTTAAAATACGACAGATGCTCGTGATAGACGGTGTCGAGAAGGTTCTTCTCAGTCACGTCGACGCCATATTGCGTCTCGAACACGAACAATCCGTCCGGCGCCAGCACGTCGCGAACCCCGATCACCAGCGGATCGAGATTGTCGACATTGGCGATCATGTTGTTGGCGATCACGACGCTGGCCGGGCCGTGGCTCTGAAGGATGCGGTGACCGATCACGTCGGTGAAGAAATCGCCGATGGTCTCGATCCCCGCCTCCGTCGCGCGCCGCGCGATGTCGACGGCGGGATCGACGCCCAGCACCCGCATGCCCCGCTCCTTGAAGAAGCCGAGCAGCGATCCGTCGTTGCTGCCGAGCTCGACGACCAGCGAGCCCGGCGCGATCCCGAAGCGGCTGACGACGTCGTTGGCATAACCTGCGAAATGCTCCCGCAGGCCGAGCGAGAGCGAGGTGGTATAGACGTAATTGCGGTACTGCACCTCCGGATTACCGACATGGAGGATCTGGAGGTGACCGCAATCCCTGCACAGATGCAGCGCCATCGGCACTGCGGCGCGGAAGACGGGATCCTCGACGCTGGCGTTCGGCACCTGGAAGTTGGGCGTGCCAATGGGCATGCCGGCCATCGGAACGACCAGCTCTTGCTTGTCCGAATGACAGAGGCGGCAGGTATGACGGACGTAGAACAGGTTTTGCATCATAGAACCGGAAAACGGAGACATGCGAGCGAGCGGGACAATCCCGCTCTGTGAAGATCAGATCGACGGCAATGGTTCAAGAGAGTCAAGGGTGGCTCGAGACCTCCCTGACCTTCGCCAGTTCGTAGTCCGGCGATTCGTCGGCAGCCTGCGCTGCCTTGTCGGCTGAATACGAACCCCGCTCCGGACTTGCCAGCCAGATCACCCCGCCCGCCAGACCGACGATCACGTTGGCGGCCCCAGCGGGAATGAACAGGAAGGAATTGACGGAAACGAGATGGGCGCGCAATCGGAGCAGGCCGAGACCACGCGCGATGTAAACCAGCACGGCGATCGACAGCGGCAGCTTCACCGAGAACAGGACCGCATGTTTGAACCGCGCCTGCATCGGATGCCCGCCTCAGGACGCCGGGTATTCCGCCCGACCGATGACGAGGTCGATCGCGGCCATCATCCAGAACTGGTGCGTGGTCTCGACGATATTGTAGCTGCGGCTGTCCACCCAGAAATTGACGTCGCCGAGATTGCGCAGCGGATTGTCCGCATTCATGCCCGACAGCGTGATCACGCCGAGCTTCATCGTGCGCGCCTGCGCAACTGCATTCAGGATGTTCTTCGAGCGGCCCGACGAACTGATCGCGACGAGGCAGTCGCCGGCACGGGCGCTCAGCCGCACGGCGTGCGCGATCCAGTCCTCGAAACCGTAGTCGTTGGCAAGGCACGACATCATGCTTGCATCGCTGAAACACAGCGCAGGCACCGATGCGTTCTTTGCCAGGTCGATCGCCAGATGCGAGGCGATGCCGGCCGAACCGCCATTACCGATGAAGAGGACGCGACCGCCCTGCTCGCGCGAGCGCAACCAGGCCGTGCGAGTGGCGGAGATGCTGGCAAAAATGCCGTCGTCAATCGCGGTCGCGCGATGAAGGCGCCCGACATAGTCGTCGAGGAAAGTCTTGTGGTCGGGATCGAGAGACTCGGCGGGCATAGGCTGGCGGCTCGTCTGCAACATGACGCTCTGATACCGGCTATTACTAGGGATTGCAAAGGTATAAAACTTGCAAAAGCTACGATTCGACTGTTGGTCGGCTTCAGGGTTTCACTCAACATTGGCGACGCCCGCAGGGCATTCGCGCCACGGATGTTCCTCATGAAATGCATCGTCACTGGCGGCGCCGGCTTCATCGGCAGTCACCTCGTTGATCGCCTCCTCGATGACGGCCACGAAGTGATCGCACTCGACAACTTCGTCATCGGGCGTTCCGAAAATCTGTCGTCGCACGCCGAATCGAGCCGACTCAAGATCGTGCGGGCCGACGTCACTGACCGCGAATCGATCAGCCCGTATTTCAACGGTATCGATTGGGTGTTCCACCTCGCGGCGCTCGCCGATATCGTTCCTTCGATCGAATCACCCATCCCGTATCACCGCGCCAATGTCGACGGCACTGTCAACGTTCTCGAAGCCGCGCGGCAGGCGGGCGTGAGCCGCTTCGTGTATGCGGCGTCGTCGTCCTGCTACGGCATTCCCGACGTCTATCCGACACCGGAGAGCGCCGAGATCCGGCCGATGTATCCCTACGCTCTCACCAAGAATCTCGGCGAGCAGTGCGTCATGCACTGGTGTCAGGTCTATAAGCTTCCAGCAGTGGCACTCCGTCTGTTCAACGTGTTCGGGCCACGCCATCGCACCACGGGAACCTATGGCGCCGTGTTCGGCGTGTTCATGGCGCAGAAGCTCGCCGGCAAGCCCTTCACGGTGGTCGGCGACGGTGAGCAGACCCGCGATTTCACCTTCGTCAGCGATGTCGCCGACGCCTTCGTCACGGCTGCACGCTCCGACGTCTCGCACGAGATCTTCAACGTCGGCTCGGACAACACTTACAGCGTCAACCGGCTGGTCGAACTGCTCGGCGGCGACAAGGTCCACATTCCCAAGCGCCCCGGCGAGCCCGACTGCACCTACGCCGACATCACCAAGATCAAGCGTATCCTGAAATGGACGCCGAAGGTGAAGTTCGAGGACGGCGTCGCGACGATGCTGAAGTCCATGGACCAGTACAAGGATGCTCCGCTGTGGACGGTCGACAAGATCGCCGACGCCACCAAGGACTGGTTCAAATATCTCGGCGACGACAAGGATGCGGCGTCCGGCAAGCCGAACGCAAGCTATTGAACAGGCTCGCCGGATATCGTCGTCCGCGAATCGATCAAATTCGGACCGGCCGGCTGATGCCGGCCGGCACTTTGGGTAATCAACATGGGTCATACTCCGACAGGCAAGGCGGCGGTCCATCCGGCGCCGCACCAGAAGATCAAGTCGCTCGAGGAACTGGGAGCGATCGCGCGCGCCGCGCAGGCCGAGGGCCGCACCGTTGCGCTCTGCCACGGCGTATTCGACCTCGTGCATCTGGGTCACGTCCGGCACATCCTGGCGGCGCGCAACGAGGCGGACGTGGTCATCGTGACCATCACCGCCGATTGTTTCGTCAACAAGGGCCCGGGTCGGCCAATCTTTCCGGAGAATATGCGCGCCGAGATGCTGGCCGCGCTCGGCACAGTCGACTGGGTCGGCATCAACCGGACCACCAGCGCCGAGCCTGTCCTCGATACCGTGCGCCCCGACATCTACGTGAAGGGTTCGGATTACGAAAATCCCGAGGACGACGTCACCGGCAAGATTGCGACCGAGCGCGACGCCGTCGAGCGTCACGGCGGGCGAATCGTCTTCACGCGCGACGTGACCTTTAGTTCGTCGTCGTTGCTGAACCGCTACTTCGACATCTACGATCCGCCGCTGCGCGACTACCTCCAGAAGGTGCGCGAAGGCGGTGGCGCCGAACGCCTGCTGAAGCTGATCGACAAGATCCAAGACATGCACGTCGTGCTGGTCGGCGATACCATCATCGACGAGTACCAGTATGTCACGGCGCTCGGAAAAGCGTCCAAGGAGAACATCGTCGCGACCCTGTTCAAGAACCGGGAGCAATTCGCCGGCGGTGTGATCGCGGCGGCGAACCATGTCGCGAGTTTCTGCAAGTCGGTCGAGATCGTCACGACGCTTGGCGGCGAGGACTATCCGGAAGAATTCCTCCGCGCGCATATCCGCCCGAACGTCACGCTGACGCCGATCCGCGTCGAGAACCGCCCGACCACCCGCAAGCTCCGCTATGTCGAGCTCGGCTACCTGCACAAGTTGTTCGAGGTCTACACCATGAACGACACGCCGGTCAGCGAGGTGCAGCGGCAGGAGATCGACCGGGTCACCGCCGAGCGCGTACGCGGCGCGGACGTGGTCATCGTCACCGATTTCGGCCACGGCATGATCGCGTCCAGCACGATCGACACGCTGATTGCGAATTCCAAATTCCTGGCGGTCAATGCCCAGAGCAACAGCGGAAACCACGGCTACAATCTGGTCACGAAATACCCGCGGGCGGACTACATCTGCATCGACGCGCCGGAAGCGCGCCTGGCAGCGACCGACAAGTTCAACGACATCGCCTCCGTGATCGAGAACGGTCTGCACGGCAAGATCGACTGTGACAACATGATCATCACGCACGGCTCGTTCGGCTGCTACCCCTTCTCGGCCAAGTCCGGGGTCGCGCGCGTGCCCGCCTTCACCAAGACCGTGGTCGACACGGTCGGCGCCGGCGACGCCTTCCTGACGATCACGGCGCCGCTGGTGGCCGCCGGCGGCAACATCGAGGACGTTGCCTTCATCGGCAACGCGGCCGGCGCGATCAAGGTCGGCATCGTCGGTCATCGCAGCTCGGTCGAGAAGGCGCCGCTGGTCAAGTTCGTCACCGCGTTGTTGAAGTAGCGCGCCCCAAAATCTGGAGAACGACAGTGATTGATCAGAAATGGAACGTGATGGTCACCGGTGGCGCCGGCTATGTCGGCAGCGTGCTGGTTCCCCAGTTGCTGGCGGCCGGCCACAAGGTCACCGTGCTTGACCTCTTCATGTACGGCGACGACGTCTTCAACGCCGTAGGTGACAACCCCAACCTTCGCCTGATCAAGGGCGACATCCGCGACGAGGCCGCGATCAACGAGGCCCTGCGCGGCAACAATGCGGTGATCCACCTCGCCTGCATCTCCAACGACCCCTCCTTCGAACTCGACCCGGCGCTCGGCAAGTCCATCAACTACGATTGCTTCCGGCCGATGGTGCGCGCCGCGAAGAAGGCCGGCATCAAGCGGTTCATCTATGCGTCCTCGTCCAGCGTCTACGGCATCAAGGACGAAGCCGAGGTGACCGAGGAGTTGTCCTGCGAACCGCTCACGGACTATTCCAAGTTCAAGGCGATGTGCGAGACCGACCTCGCCGACGAGGCCGTGTCCGGCTTCGTCACCTGCACCGTGCGCCCCGCCACTGTCTGCGGCTACGCACCGCGGCAGCGGCTCGACGTCGTCGTCAACATCCTGACCAACCTTGCGGTCAATACCGGCCGCATCCGCGTGTTCGGCGGATCGCAGAAGCGGCCCAACCTGCATATCCAGGACATGTCGGCCGCCTATCTGTTCCTGCTCCAGCAGGACGACGCGAAGATCGACGGCAAGACCTACAACATCGGCTACGAGAACCACTCGCTGATGAAGATCGCCGACATCGTCAAGTCGGTGGTCGGAAACAACGTCGACGTGGCCGTCGAGCCGACCGACGATCTGCGCTCGTATCACGTATCCTCGGAGAAGATCCGCCGCGAGCTCGGATTTGCGCCGACGCACACGATCGAGCAGGCCGTCTCCGGACTCGTGGACGCCTTCAAGAACGGCCGTCTGCCGAACTCGCTCAACGACCCCAGGTATTTCAACATCAAGATGATGCAGAACATCAGCCTGAAGTGAGCGGCGTGCGGATCGGCATCGATTTCGACAACACGATCATCTGCTACGACAAGGTCTTTGCCGCCGCGGCGCGTCAGCGCGACCTGGTGCCGGAGGGCTGGGAGGGGCTGAAGAACGATGTGCGGGACTATTTGCGATCCCGCGCAGGCGGCGAACTCGCCTGGCAAGGCCTGCAAGGCTTCGTCTACGGCAAGGGCATCGGAGGTGCCGAAATCTATCCGGGCGTGCGGGAATTCCTGGCGGCGTGCAGACAGGCTGGCGCGAAGGTGCACATCGTCAGCCACAAGACCCGGTTCGGTCATCAGGATCCCGATCACACCGACCTGCGCGAAGCCGCACGGGGCTGGCTCCGTGGCACCGGGCTGATCGACGCTGCGGATGCGGCGGTGGCTGCCGCCGACGTCTATTTCGAGGACAGCATGGCCGCCAAGGTCGAGCGACTCGCGAGCCTGGAGCTCGACGTCTTCATTGACGATCTCGTCGAGGTCTTCGAGCAGCCGCATTTCCCGAAAGGCACGCGATCGATTCTGTTCACGCGCTCGCAGCGCCCGCACCCCGAACATTGCAAGCCGATCGCGACATGGGCCGGCATCCGCGACGAGGTGTTTGCGGCATGAGCGAGCCCGACATCAGCGCAGCGGACGCGATGGCGATCGGCAGCCGTCTGGCAGGCGCCCCGGTCGCGGCCGTCCAACCGGCCCGCTCCGGCGGCAACAACAGGGTGTTTCGGCTCGAGATGGCAAAGGGACCGGCCCTCGCCCTCAAGCATTATCCGTCCGACGGGCGCGATCGCCTGGGCCAGGAATACGACGCGCTGTCGTTTCTGTCGCGTCACGGCATCATGTCGACGCCGCGCCCGATCGCAAAGGATTCGGATGCGTTCTGCGCGCTGTATCAATGGTTCGACGGCGAAGCCGCGGTGCTGCGCCCCCAGGGCGACGATGCCGATCAACTGGCGGATTTCCTGATCGCGCTGCAGAAACTACGCAACGCGGACGGCGCGCAGACTTTGCGAAACGCGTCGGCCAGCATCTTCTCGCCCGAGGAGGCGATCGCCCAGTACGAGCAGCGCCTGGACGGGCTGCGGCGGGCCTCGGATGATCATCCGGACCTGCGCGCCTTCATCGACGGCAACTTGGTACCCAGCACGTCCATCGCGATCCGGAAGCTGCGACTGCGCTATGCGGAACTCGGCCGGGATCCCGCGGCAGATCTCGCGCCCGCGCATCGCGCACTCAGTCCGTCCGACTTCGGACTGCACAATGCGCTGCGCGGCGAAGATGGCCGCCTGCGATTCATCGACTTCGAATATTTCGGCTGGGACGATCCGGTCAAACTACTATCCGACACCGCTATTCACCCCGGCAGCGATCTACCTGCAAAGGACGCGAATCGCCTGATCGAACGCCTCACGCAAGCTTTTGCGGCTAGGGATGACGCGTTTGCGGTCCGCCGAGACGTACTGTATCCTCTGTTTGGAGCGATTTGGTGCCTGATTGTCCTGAATGCTTATTTGCCGGAAAGCCGCTCCCGGCGCGCTCTGGCTGCGCAAGGAGGCGATCTGACGGTCCGCCTTGCAGGTCAGCTCGACAAAGCCCGCCGGCTCCATCAAGCGATTTGCCAACGTGATCCAGATCTCACCCCACGCTGAAGCCGCCCTCACCTGCACGCTGGACGAGCGCAGTCTCTATCTGCGTCGCCTGGTCCTCGGTTCTGTCCGTTCCGCGGGACGCGGACATGTCGGACCTGCCCTGTCGCTGATCGAGATGGTCCGCGTGCTCTACGACGACGTGTTGCGGATCGATCCGAAGAACCCGCGCGATCGCGATCGCGACCGCGCCATCCTCAGCAAGGGACACGGTTGTCTGGCGCTCTACGCGCTGCTCGCCGATCGCGGCTTCTTCCCGTTGTCGGAGCTGGACGGCTTTTGCGGCCCCGACAGCATCCTGGGCGGCCATCCCGAATACGGCATGGTGCCGGGGGTCGAGGCATCGACGGGCGCGCTCGGACATGGCCTCTCGATCGGCGTCGGCCTTGCGCTTGCCGCACGCATGCGCGAGCGCAACTACCGGACCTTCGTCCTGCTCGGCGACGGCGAGATAAACGAGGGATCGGTGTGGGAAGCTGCGATGGGCGCGGCCAAGCACGGGCTCGACAACCTGGTTG
The DNA here is from genome assembly GCF_002068095.1 of Bradyrhizobium sacchari. Lineage (GTDB taxonomy): Bacteria > Pseudomonadota > Alphaproteobacteria > Rhizobiales > Xanthobacteraceae > Bradyrhizobium > Bradyrhizobium sacchari. The sequence continues at coordinate 492,777 of NZ_LWIG01000014.1, forward strand.
CGCTGATCGACTACAACAAGCTGCAGAGCTACGGGCCCACCGACTACGTGCTGCCGCTGGAGCCGCTTGCGGACAAGTGGCGCAGCTTCGGCTTCGCCGTGCAGGAGGTTAACGGCCATGACGTCGGCGCCCTGCGCAACGTCCTGAAGCAGGTCCCGGCCGTTGCGGGCAAACCCACCGCCGTCATCTGCCACACCGTCAAGGGCAAGGGTCTTCCGGCTGCGGAATCCAACGCCGATTGGCATCACAAGAACAAGCTGACCGACAGCGAGCTCGACGCCATTCGCGTTGCTGTCGGCGATTTTTGATCGGCTCCCCATGCGCAACACGGCGATGAACATGGTCCACAAGCTCGCCGCGCGCGACGAGCGTGTGCTTTACATCGGCTCCGATCCCGGTGCCGGCACGCTGCGCGCGATGAGCAAGGAGTTTCCCAAGCGCCACCTGATCGAGGGCATCTCGGAAGCTCACATCATCGGCATGTCGGCCGGCCTCGCGATGGAGGGCTTCGTCCCCTACGTCAACACCATCGCGACATTCCTCACGCGCCGCTGCTACGAGCAGGTGGCGGTCGATCTCTGCCTGCACAATCTGCCGGTGCGGCTGATCGCCAATGGCGGCGGCCTCGTCTATGCGCCGCTCGGCCCCACCCACCAGGCGATCGAGGACATCGCCATCATGCGGGCGCTGCCGAACATGACGGTGATCTGCCCGTGCGATGCCGACGAGGCGGCGCGCATGATGGAGCAGACGCTGGACTGGAAGGGCCCGATCTACATCCGGCTCGGCAAGGGCGGCGACGCCGTCGTCTCCAAGGCCGACCACGGCTTTGAGATCGGCAAGGCCATCCTGATGCGGCCGCCCGGCGACGTCCTCATGGTGACCACCGGGATCATGCTTCAGCGGGCGCTCGCCGCAGCCGACCTGCTGGCCGCGCAAGGCGTCCGCGCCGGCATCCTGCACATGCACACGGTGAAGCCGCTGGACACCGAGGCGCTGCTGCAGGCCGTCCGCGGTACGAGGCTCGTTGCGACGCTCGAGGAGCACGTCCCCTCCGGCGGTCTCGGCAGCGCGGTCGCCGAGACGCTGATCGACAAGCTCGGATCAAACCTGCCCGCGATGCTTCGGCTGTCGCTGCCTGATCGCTTCATGCACAATTACGGCTCGCAGGATTCGCTGCTGAAGAAGCACGGACTCTCCGCCAACGCCATTGCGACCTCGATCGAGCATGCGCTCGCGGCGTCGCGCATCTCCACTCCTCAACTTCATTCCACCTGACGGGCCACATGTACGACGTTCGATATTCCTATCTGCTCGAGCAATTCGCCGATCCCGCACCGATCCTCGCCGAGATCGGCCGCCTGGTGGCCACCGGTGACTTCACCCTTGGCAAGCCTGTCGCCGAATTCGAGAAGCGGTTCGCCGAGCTGATCGGCGTACGTCATGCCATCGGCGTGGGATCGGGCACCGATGCACTCAAGCTGCCGCTCAAGGCGCTCGGCATCGGCCATGGCAACGAGGTCATCACCGCCGCCAACACCTTCATCGCCACCGTCGGCGCCATCGCCGAGACCGGCGCGACGCCGGTGCTGGTCGACTGCGACGATTCGTTCTGCATGAACGTCGACTATGTCGAGGCGGCGATCACTGAGAAGACCAAGGCGATCATGCCGGTGCAATTGACCGGCGAGGTCACCGACATGGGCAAGCTGATGGCGATCGCCCAGCGCCACAACATCCCCGTCGTCGAGGATGCCTGCCAGGGGATCCTCTCCGAGTTCGCGGGAAAGCGTTCCGGCACCCACGGCATCGCGGCCGGCTTCTCCCTGCATCCGCTCAAGAACCTCAATGTCTGGGGCGATGCCGGCGTCGTCGTCACCAATGACGACGGCATGAACGAGAAGCTCCGCCTCATCCGCAACCACGGCATGAAGAACCGCGACGAGATCGCGATCCTCGGCTGCAATTCGCGGCTCGACTCCTTGCAGGCCGTCGTCGGCAACTGGCTGATCGGACAGACCAGCGAGATCACGCGCCGCCGGATCGAGAATGCGGCCTATTACGATGCGGGCCTAGCCGGCCTGCCCGGCCTGCGCGTGCCGCCGCGCCGGCCCAACGTGAAGCACGTCTACCATCTCTACATGGTGTTCGCCGAACGCCGCGACGAGCTCTACAAGTACTGCCTGGACAACGGCATCGAGGCGAAGATCCACTATCCGATCCCGCTGTATCAGCAGGAAGGCCTCAAGCATCTCGGTTACGCCCCTGGAACTTTTCCGGTCACCGACCGCCATGCCAAGGAAGTCATCAGCTTCCCCGTCGATCAGCACCTGACACGCGCCCAGCAGGACCGCGTCATCGAGACCGTCCGGAAGTTCTGCCATGGACGCTGACACCGGCCGCCGGCGGATCGGCTACGTCAATCTTCCCGCTCAATTCGAGGAAGAGCGCGCCGAGATCTTGCAGGCGGTGGAAGGCGTGTTCCAGCGCGGCGACTTCATCGGCGGGGCGGCGGTCGGCAAGCTCGAGGAGGAATTGTCGTCCTATCTCGGCTCGCCGCATGTGGTGACGCTGAATTCCGGCACCGACGCGCTGATCCTCGCGATGCGGGCGCTCGATATCGGCCCGGGCGACGAGGTTATCACGCCGCCGAATTCGTTCGTGGCCTCGACCNGATCATCGCGGTCGGCGCCACGCCGGTGTTTGCCGACGTGCTGCCGGACCAGAACATCGATCCGGCCGCAGCCGAGGCCGCTGTCACGCCGCGCACCAGGGCGATCATGCCGGTGCATCTGACCGGGCGCATGGCCGACATGACCCCGCTGATGGCGATCGCAAGCAAGCACGCTCTCGCCGTGATCGAGGACAGCGCGCAGGCGATCGGCTCGACCTATGACGGGCGCATGAGCGGCACCATCGGAACGTTCGGCTGCTTCTCCGCACATCCGCTGAAGAATCTCAATGCCGCGGGCGACGCCGGCTTTCTCGTCACCGCCGACGCCGAGATGGCCGCACGCATCCGCCGGCTGCGCAATCACGGCCTGATCAACCGCAGTGACGTCCAGGAATGGGGCCTCGTGTCACGGCTCGACACGCTGCAGGCCGAGGTGCTGCGGATCCGTTTGCGTCACCTGCCCTCCGTGATCGAACGCCGGCGGCGCAACGCCGCGCAATACCGCACCGAGCTCGCGGGCCTGCCGCTGTTCATTCCGCCCTGCCGCAACATCGAGTTCAACACCTTCCACACCTTCGTCGTGCAGACGGACCGCCGCAACGACTTCCAGAAATATCTTGCCGGCAAGGGCATCGAGACCGCGATCCACTATCCGGTCCCGATCCATCTGCAGCCGGCGGCGGCGCATCTGGGTCACGGGCTCGGCGCGTTTCCGGTGACCGAACGGCAGGCCGACCAGATCCTCACCCTTCCCATCAACCAGTTCCTCTCGGCCGCCGATATCAGCTATATCTGCGCGGCCGCCCGGGAGTATTTTGCATGATGGATACGGACTTCCTGCAGGCCGATGAGCAGGCGCTGGCGCAACGCTTCATCGACAACGGCTTCGTCACCACGCCGGCCGACGACCGCCCCGGGCTCGACCGGATCCAGCGGCGCGCCGCCGAGCTCGCGGCGGACTATCTGAAGCTGCCGCACAGCAACGATCCCTATGCGATGCTCGACAGCATCCATACGCGCGTCAGCGTCGACGATCTCAACGGCCTGCGGCTGCATGTCTTCAACGGCCTCAACGCCGAGCCCTGGTTCCGGCCGACCTATTTCCGCCTGGCGCGCTCGACGATCGAGACCATCGTCGGCAACGAGCTCTGCATGCAGCGCCGCGTCAATCTGAGCATCCAGATGCCCGGCGACGATTCCTCGCTGCTCGCGACGCACTCCGATGTCTGGTCGGGCGACTCGCCGTTCGAGGTCGTGGTGTGGGTGCCGCTGGTGGACGTCCACCGCACCAAGGCGATGTATCTGCTGCCGCCGTCCCTGAACGGCGACATGCAGGACCGGATGGCGAGCCTGCGCAGCGCCGAGGAGCTGTACAAGACCATCAAGCCGCACGCGACCTTCATCGAGATTCCCTACGGTCACGTGATGCTGTTCAACCAGACCCTGATGCACGGCAATCGCGTCAATGAGGAGCCCGGCACGCGCTGGAGCATGAACTGCCGGTTCAAGAGCATCATGTCCCCCTACGCGGACAAGCGCTTCGGCGAGTTCTTCGAGCCGATCCTGCTGCGCCCGGCGACACGGGTCGGCATGCAATACAAGCTGCCGGGAGGCTTCCATGGCTGAGCGAGCCGGTCATCGCGGCTATATCGGCGCCCGGCCGCTGAACGGCAGCCGCTCCCCGCAGCACGTCCAGAACATCGTGATCCGCGACTACGCGCGGCGGAAAAACCTTCACTACCTGCTCAGCGCCGTCGAGCACATCATGCCCGGCAGCTACATGGTGCTCGAGGACGTCCTGGACGAGCTGCCTCGCCTCAACGGCCTGATCCTCTACAGCATCTTCATGCTGCCGCCCGACGAAGCACGGCGGCGGGAGATCTACGACCGCGTGCTGCGCGAGGGCTGCGATCTGCACGCCGCCGTGGAGGAGATCACGCTCTCGTCGCCGAAGGACATCCAGGCCGTCGAGGACATCCTGCTCGTCAACAAATTCGCGACCATCCTGTGACGATGCCGCGATCCGGTTAACGACCATGGCCGAGGTCAACCTGCTCCAGCCGATGCACGCGTCGACCAAGCGCAACTACGTTCAGCGCGTGGTCGAGCACGACAAGGCGGAATCGGCGACCGTCGCCCGGCAATGGGGACGCGACTATTGGGACGGCGACCGGCGCTACGGCTATGGCGGATATCGCTATGACGGAAGGTGGCGGCCGCTGGCGCAGACCCTGATCGACCGCTATGGCATCAAGCCCGGCATGAGCGTGCTCGATGTCGGCTGCGGCAAGGGCTATCTGCTCTACGAGTTCACCCAGCTCGTTCCGGACGTAACGATCGCCGGCATCGACATCTCCGACTATGGCATCGCCAACGCCAAGGAGGAGGTGCGGCCGCACCTGAAGGTCGGCAGCGCCGTCGAGCTGCCCTACCCCGACCACAGCTTCGACCTCGTGGTGTCGCTCGGCGTGCTGCACAACCTCCCGCTCGAGGACGTCTTCCGCGCGGTACCCGAGATCGAACGGGTCGGACGCGGCGCCTCGAAATATCTGATGGTGGAGTCGTTCCGCAACGAGCGCGAGAAGGCGAATCTCCTCTACTGGCAGCTCACCTGCCTGAGCTTCCACGGCCCCGAAACATGGGCATGGATCTATGACAAATGCGGCTATCGAGGCGACCATGGGTTCATCTTCTTCGAATGAGACGGCGCTTCCGAGCCCGCCGACCTCACTGCGCGCGCAAAATCCGGAAGTCTATTATTCGGACGATGCCATCGTCACCGCGGACGATGCCACGATCGGCGAGCTGAAGCGCATCGCGGCCGGCAACCCGCGCCTGCGCAGCCGGCTGTGCACGCATCCCGATCCCGCCTCCGGGCTGCACGAGATGCTGATCGTGCATCACCGTGAAGCCTATGTGCGGCCCCACAAGCATCTTGGCAAACCCGAATCGTTTCACGTGATCGAGGGCTCCGCGCAGGTCGTGATCTTCGAGGATGACGGCGGCATTCGCGACGTGCTCGAGATGGCGCCTTACGGCCAGGGCAAGCGCTGCTATTACCGCATGCCGGAAAAGGTCTTCCATTCGATCCTGATCACCTCGGAATGGCTGGTGTTTCACGAAACCACCGCCGGCCCGTTCGACCCCTCCCGCACGGCCTTCCCCGATTGGGCGCCCGATGGCAGCGACACCGCCGCGGTGCAGGACTACGTGACGAAGACCCGTGCACTCGCCGCGAAGCGTCTGGCGGGAAAATAGAGGTCGCCCGCGATCGCTGCTCGACTGGGCCGCAGTGAAGGATCGAGGACGAATCAACCGATGAAGACTTGGAAAGCGCTGCAACAGCATGGCGTGCAATGGTCGCAGACGATCGTCAGCATCGTTGGCCGACGGCCTCGTGAAGCGCGAGGCCGGCACCTTAAGAATTGTGGCACCGCCTGTGCCGCAATGTTAGCTTCGGCTAAGCTGGGTATCACGCAAGGATGCTGATTTCGTACTACTCTTGCAAAGAGCCAAACCCGTGACCGACCATTGCCGCCTCTGCCATTCGACCGACCTGCGACCGGTCATCGACCTCGGATTGATGCCGATTGCGCATCGGCTTCGACACAGCCGAAACGAGCAGGACGAACGGTATCCGTTCGAGGTGCTGGCCTGCGGCGAGTGCGGCCTGCCCCAGATCGTCAAGCCGATCGATCCCGACATCCTGTATCGGCAGTTCAACTATAATTTCAGCAGCTGGAAGCCCGAACCTCACCAGGTCGACGAGCTCGATACCATCGCGAAATTCTCGAAGCATCAATCCGTGTTCGAGATCGGCTGCAACGACGGCCTGTTCATGGACAAGCTGCGCGAGCGGGGCGCGAAGGTTCTGGTCGGCGTGGAACCCAACCCGGTGTCGGGCAAGATCGCCCGCGAGCGCGGCATTAAAGTCTACGCCGACATGATCAGCCCGGCGATGTGTCACGACGCTGTGGCCCAGGCCGGCAAATTCGATCTCGTCGTCTCGCGCCAGGTGCTCGAGCACATCGTCGATTTCGAGAACTTCTTCGACTGCGTGAAGATCGCGCTCAGCGACGACGGACTGCTGTTCATCGACGTACCGGATTTCGCACCCGGCTCGACGGCTGGCGACCTCTCCGTGCTCTGGGAAGAGCATGTCAGCTATTTCACGGAGCCGACCCTGCTCGCTCTGCTGGCGCGCCACGGCTTCGAAGCGGTGTCGGTGAAGAAGTATAATTTCAGCGGCGGCAGCCTCGCGATTGCAGCCCGCCGCGCCGCGCATGCCGTGACACCGCCGCCCGCCCCTGCCGGCGTCGGCGAGAAGTTCGGCCAGCGCGCGACGGAGTATGGCGCCCGCTTGCGGCCGATTCTCGCCAAGGCCCGCGCCAGCGGCGCCGAGATCGCTATCTACGGCGCAGGCTGCCGCGCCTGCACCTTCACCAACGCGCACGAACTGGCGGACCTCATTGACCTCTCGGTTGATGACCAGAAGGAGCGCCAGGGGCTGTTCCTGCCGGGCACTGGGATCCCGATCCGCTCGCCGGGTGATCTCGCCGGCAAGTCGAACGCGCTCGTCTGCCTGTTGGCAGTGAACCAGGAGAACGAGGCTAAGGTCAGCAGCCGGCTGCGCGAGAACGTGAAGCGGCCGCTGCACATCGTCTCCATCTTCGCGCCCTCCGATATCTGGAGCGAGCTGGACAGGCTCGAGGCGGTCCTAGGGACGCGGCATGGCTGACGACAAGCTCTTCAACTACTACGAACGTCAGAACGTCCTGCCGACGTTCGGGAATTTCAAATCGGCCGGCGAACTCGACGCATACGCCAGACAGCGGCGCGAGCTGTTCCTGGACAAGCTCGTGCTGCCTCCGCGACTGTTCCGCGATGTCGAGGTCCTCGAGTTCGGCCCTGATTCCGGCGAGAACGCCCTGGTGTTTGCCGGCTGGGGCGCGAACATGACGCTCGCCGAACCGAACCGGCATGCGCATCCGAAAATTGAGGCTTACTTCGCGCATTTTGGCCTGACCGAGCGTCTGCGCGAACTCGCGTTGGCCGATGTCGAAGGATTTCGCAGCGAGCGCCGCTACGACATCATCGACGCCGAGGGATTCATCTACACGGTGCAGCCGAGCGAAAAATGGCTCGGCATCTTCCACCGGCTGCTCAATCCGGATGGTTACGCCGTCGTTTCCTATTACGAACGTTATGGCGGCTTCTTCGAACTCGCGCTCAAGGCGATCCATGCCGCCGGCAAGGCCCTGACGGGCCGACCGGCGCTGGAAACGGCGAAGTCGCTGTTCGAGGCGAAGTGGAACAGCATTCCGCACACCCGCAGCTTCGAATCCTGGCTGATGGACGTGCTCGAAAATCCGTTCGTCCGCCACCGCTATTTTCTCGATTCCCCCGCCCTCTGTACGGCGGCGCATGAGCAGGGGTTCGACATCCATTCGGCGTGGCCCGCTTATCGTGACAGCCTGGACATCTACTGGCACAAGAAGGTCCTGCCGGCGGACCAGAAGCTGCATCGCGCGACGCGCCATCTCGACCGTAGCCGCCTGAGCTTCCTCGCCGGACGGAAGCTGTATCTGGTCGGTCAGGGCGACGCGGTGGGCGCGATTTCGGCTTCGATCGAAATGCTGGTGCGCGATGTCGACAGAATGATCGACGATCCTCTCGGCGACAGCCTGCCGCGCGTGATCGCGAGCCTTGCCGCGCTACGCGAGACGATCCTGACGACGGACATTCTCGCCGACGACGCTTCCGACATCGAGGCCATCACCGCGACGCTCGACAGTTTTCATCGCATCTTCAGCGCGATCGGGCGGCGCGATGCGTCTGCGATCACCGCCCTCACCCAGTCAGACTCGGCGTTCATCAACACCTGGGGTCAGCCGGCGCATTTCCTCGTCGTCCGGAAGCGCCGCGAGGGATCGTAGCCAGTGAGGCCAGGCATTGGCATCATCGGAACAGGCATGGTCGGCCAGATGTGCCACCTCGCCAATCTCGTTGCCAATCCCGCCTGTCGCGTCGTCGCGATCGCCGATCTCCGGCCCGACCTGGCGTCCGCCGCTGCGCAGAAATTCGGCATTGGGCGGGTCTACGGCACGCACCGGGAGCTGCTTGCCGATAGCGAAGTGTCCGCCGTCGTCGTCGTGACGAAGCGTCGCGCCACCGGCCCGATCGTGCTGGACGCGTTGAACAGCGGCCGGCACGTGCTGTCAGAGAAGCCGATGGCTTACACGACGGCCCAGGCCACATCGCTGGTCGAAGCCGCGCGGCGACAGCGCCTCGTCTACAGCATCGGCTACATGAAGCGCCACGATGCCGGCGTAGCGCGCGCGCTGGCCGAACTGGCGCGCTTGCGCGCTGACGGCTCCCTTGGACGCATCGTCGGCGCAACAGGCTGGTGCTTCGGCGGAGACACCGGCCGATCGCGCGACAACTTCGTCATGACCGGCGAAACCCGGCCGGACGGGATCGAGCTCTGGCAGGACGGTCCCGACTGGATGCCGGGCCCGTTACGGCCCGGCTACGACAACTTTCTGAATGTGTTCAGCCATATCATCAACCTCGCGCGCTACCTCCTTGGATCGTCGCCGACAATCGCTGCGAGCACCGTCGAGATCGCGGGCGCGGCGACCGTTACGCTCGATTTCGACGGCGCCGCGTGTGAGCTGCAATTGTCGAACGGATCCGAAGGTGCTTGGCGCGAGGGACTGAGGATCGAGTTTGAGCAGGGCACGATGACCATTGAACTGCCTCCGCCCTTCGCCGAGCAGGAGGCGGAGGTCATCATCGGCCGGGACGGGCAAATCGCGCGCCTGACAGGCGAAGGCAGCTGGGCGTTTCGGCGTCAGGCCAATGCATTCGTCGCCGACATCGTCGAACGAAGGAAGCCGCTTGCGTCCGGCGAAGATTCGGTGGCCGACATCGCGCTTGCCGAGGCGATCTGGAAGGGGCAGGTCAACGGTTAGGTATCGCGTCCGCTTTCGGGCGACCGAGTGGCATTATTCCGGCGATGGGATCGCGCCCGATCCGGGACGTCGATCTCAGCCAGATGTCCGTCAAAGCCGGACGGACCTCCGCACGCTGACCCACTTGGGAAGGGCCTTGTGCGGCGGACAATACCGTTGCCGGGCATACTTATCCCCGCCC
>NZ_LWIG01000014.1:502668-507416 GCF_002068095.1 Bradyrhizobium sacchari
GGCTCGAACCTGCGACCCCCGGTTTTGGAGACCGGTGCTCTACCAATTGAGCTACACTCCTACGAACCTGCGTCGCCGCGGCTCAGGGCCGCTTTCAAGCACAGGGGGCGACCGGATTGCAAGGGAGAAGCGCACAAGGGTCGCTTGTTCACACCGCGACTTCTGGGCGACAGTCCGTCCCGAGCGACAAGAACAACCCGGGAGCCCTCATGAACGCCCACGCCGCCCTCAACCCCGTCTCCGCGGCCCCGACGCCGCCTTTGCCGGAAGCCAGGCCCGAGACGCTGGGGCTGTCGCGCCCCCGCCTCCAGGCCATGTCGGACGCCTTCCAGCGTGAGATCGACAAGGGGACCGTCCCCGGCGTCACCGTGCTGGTGGCGAGGGGCGGCCAAGTCGGCTGGTTCGAGGCACTCGGCAGGCAGAGCCCGGCAGGCGCTGCCCCGATGGCGCGCGATTCGATCTTCCGGATCTTCTCGATGACCAAGCCGATCGTCTCGGTTGCGGTCATGGCGCTGGTCGAGGACGGCCACCTGCTGCTGGGCGACGCCGTGGCCAAGTTCATTCCGGAGTTCGCCGACCAGAAGGTCGGCGTGGTCAATGGCGGCAGGCTGGAGCTGGTTCCGCCCAGGCGGCCGATGACGGTGCAGGACCTGCTGCGCCACACCTCCGGCCTGACCTACGAGCACCAGGGCGACGGTCCCGTGCACAAGATCTACCAGGACTCCCGGGTGCGCAGCCGCAAGATCACCAATGCCGAGCACGCCGCGCTGGTGGCGAGCTTCCCCCTGGTCTGCCATCCCGGCGATGAGTTCAACTACAGCCGGTCCACCGACATCCTCGGTCGCATCATCGAAATCGTCAGCGGCAAATCGCTGGGCAGCTTCCTGACCGAGCGCGTCCTGGCCCCGCTCCGGATGACCGAGACCGGCTTTGCGACCTCCGAGGCCAATGCCAACAGACTCGCCGAACCCTTCGCGGCCGATCCATGGACCGGCGACAAGGTCGCGCTCTTCAACATGCTCGAGCAGCCCGTGATGGAATCCGGCGGCGGCGGTCTGGTCTCGACCACGATGGACTACGCCCGCTTCGCGCTGATGCTGCGCAACGGCGGCACGCTCGATGGCAACAGGATCATCGGCCGCAAGACGCTGGAGCTGATGGCCTCCGATCATCTCGGACCCGGCGTTCCCGTCAACGGCACGCTGCTGTCACCGGGCCACGGTTTTGGCCTCGGCTTTGCGGTGCGCACACAGGCCGGCATCGCGCCCTTCCCCGGCAGCGTCGGCCAGTATTTCTGGAGCGGCATTGCCGGCACGTTCTTCTGGATCGACCCGAAGGAGGACCTGTTCACCGTGTTCATGAGCCAAGGCCCGGGCCAGCGGGATTTTACGCGCACGCTGGTGCGGGACCTGGTTTACGCGGCGGTGGAGTGAGGTCTCGTGCCCCGGACGCGCAGCGACGCCCTTCGCGTTGCTGCGCAGAGCGGGGCCCATGTCTCCGCGATCTCGAACGCTTCGACCTTCTAGGTCCCGGCTCTGCGGAGCGGCACTGCGTGCCGCGACGCGTCCGGGACACGAGACCTCAGCTGATCGTCGCGCCGCCGTCGATCACCATGGTCTGACCGGTCATGAAGTCGCCGGCCTTCGAACCCAGGAACACGGCCGCGCCGGCGATCTCGTCGGGAATGCCGATGCGCAGCAGCGGCGAGCGCGAGGTCGAAGCCTTCAAATTCTCCGGATTGTCCCACAGCGCTCTCGCGAAGTCGGTCTTGATCAGGCCGGGCGCGATGCAGTTCACGCGTATGTTGTGCTTGCCGTATTCGCAAGCGAGGTTGCGGGCGAGCTGCATGTCGGCGGCCTTGGAGATCGCATAGGCGCCGAGAATGGTCGAGCCCTTCAGGCCGCCGATCGAGGAGACGATGATGACCGAACCGTCCTTGCGCTCGATCATCTGCGGCACAACCATCGAGATCAGCCAGTTGTTGGCGACGATGTTGTTGTCGAGAATCTTGCGGAACTGATCGTCGGATATGCCGGCGAGCGGCCCGTAATACGGATTCGATGCTGCGTTGCAGACCAGTACGTCGATCTTGCCGAAGGCGCGGTTGCTCTCGTCGACGAGATTCTGCAGATTCTCCTTCGAGGAGATATTCGCCGCGACCGCGACGGCGGTGCCCTTGCCGAACTTGTCGTTGATGCCGTTCGCCACCTGCTCGCAGACGTCGGCCTTGCGCGAGGAGATCACGACCTTGGCGCCGTGCTCGGCCATGCGCTCGGCGATTGCAAGCCCGATGCCGCGCGTCGATCCCGTGATGACGGCGACTTTCCCCTTCATGTCGAACAAGGTCATGTTTCTCTCCCAGATTTTGATTTTCGTAGGCGATGTCATTCCGGGACGGTCCGTAGGACCGGACCCGGAATCTCGAGATTCCGGGCTCGATGCTCTGCATCGCCCCGGAATGACGGCAGCTTCACGCGAGCTTCTTGACTTCCGGTCCCGCCGGCTGATGCATCGCCGCGTGCGCGTCGTCAGCGATCCATGGCTGCTGATTGACCATCGGCAACCGCCAGACCGTGCGCTCGGCACTTGCAAAATAGTCGAGCCGCGTCACCGAACAATTGTCGATATCGAACGACAGTCCCCGCTCCGGCTGGCCATCCAGCGCGAGCCCGAGCGCCGCCTTGATGGTGCCGCCATGAGCGACCGCAATGATGTCCTGCCCGGCCGCCTCCTTGTTGATGCGCTCGATGGTGCGACGCGTGCGGTTGTAGAGATCCATGAAACTCTCGCCGCCGGGCGCGGGTTCGTTGATGTCCGCGAACCAGCTGCTGCCGACAGGGCGGCTTGCAACGAACTGGGCACGGTTCATGCCCTGCCAGCGGCCGAGATTTTGTTCGGCAAGGTCCGCCTCCCACTTCATCGAGGCGGGCCGCGGGAAGCCCGCCGCCCAGATCGCTTCCGCCGTCTGATGCGTGCGCATCAGATTGCTCGAATACCAGACTGCTTTGCGTGGCAGCACCTTGGCAACAGCATTGAAAACGTAAGTGTCGCTGGTGTCGCAGGCGATATCGCTCTGCCCGTAGATGTTGCCTCCGTCATTGCGCACCGGCGCGTGACGGACCCACCACCACCGTGTCGTGACCACCTTGGGCTTGTCTTCGGCTGCCATCGAAACCCTTCCATCCCGTGTGATGTCGCTGTACGTCAGGTATGAACGTGTCTCAAGACACTTTACCGTTTGAAATCTTGTTTGAAATTCCGTCGCGCGGCAAGCGTCGCGCGTGAGCAAAAAGGGAGAAACGCATGGGCCGCCTGCAGGGTAAATCCGTCATCATCACCGGCGCCGGCAGCGGCATCGGCCGTGCGGCAGCGCTGCTGTTCACCAAGGAAGGTGCAAAGCTGATCGCGGTCGATCGCACCGAGGCGGTGAGAGAGGCCGTCGATGAGATCAAAAACGCAGGTGGTGTCGCGGAAGCGATGGTGGCCGATGCTGGCTCGGAGAAGGACGTCATCGCCGTCATCGACAAGGCGGTGAAGACGCACGGCCGGCTCGACGTGATCTGGGCCAATGCCGGCGTCTCCGGCGGCCTCGTTCCGCTCGCCGAGCAGACCGTCGAGCACTGGCAGGAGATTTTGCGCGTCAATTTGATCGGACCGTTCCTCGCAGTGAAGCATGCGATGCCGCACATGGTGAAGCAGCAGTCCGGCGCAATCGTGCTGACCGCCTCGGTCGCTGGCCTCAAGGCCGGTGCGAGCGGGCATCCTTATGCTGCGAGCAAGGCCGGCGTGATCAGCCTGGTGCAGACCACCGCCTATTCGCTCACCGGCACCGGCGTGCGCATCAACGCCGTCTGCCCCGGCCTGATCGAAACCGGTATGACCAAGCCGATCTTCGACCGCGCCAAGGAGCGCGGTACCCAGGACAAGATCGGCCAGCTCAACCCGCTCAAGCGCCCCGGCCAGCCGCACGAACTCGCGGCGATGGGACTGTTCCTGGCAAGCGACGAGGCGTCGTATGTCAACGGGCAGGCATTCCCGGTGGACGGCGGCCTCACCGCGTCGATGCCGTATACGGGCAAGCCGGTGTAGATCGCACTCGTGTCCCGGACACGCCGCAGCGCGCAGCCGTTTGCGGCGCAGAGCCGGGACCCAGCAGACCGCGCACTCGCCGATGCATGGGCCCCGGCTCTGCAGCGCATCACTTCGTGCTGCGTAGCGTCCGGGGCACGAGAGCTTGGTTTCGGGCTGATTGTTTCCACACCGTCATTGCGAGCGCAGCGAAGCAATCCAGACTGCCGCTGCGGAAAGACTCTGGATTGCTTCGCTGCGCTCGCAATGACGTGGTGATGGCATCGCTTCTTCAATTCGCATCTCACCCGCAGACACGCCTTCGCGTCCTCGCGGCCTGTTTCGCCCGAGCTTTGCTTCGTCGCTTCACCCTCACATGAAAGAGGGCGCAGGGAAGACCGGGTGCCGGCCGGGCACCCACGGTCCACTGTGCGAAGGTGGCAACAAAGAATTTGCACAGCGGCATACAGGTGAAGCCAAACATCCGGCCTTCCCTGCGCAGTGGCTTTACGGCTTATGTCGTGCTCTCCCCGGGGAGCGATGCACTATTGCCCCCGTCGCCTTGCGGATGATCGATGCGCGGGCCCGGTCGGCCGCGACATCACCACACGACTTGGCGCACAGACCCCGGGCGCCAGGACCACACGATTTTGCCGTACGCTGATGGCATCGGTCGTATG
>NZ_LWIG01000014.1:507499-527140 GCF_002068095.1 Bradyrhizobium sacchari
CCGCGTCCACCGCCGCCCGGCCCGCGTTCGTGACGATCGCGATACGCCCCTCTTCCTTGGGCCGGGTTGCACGACAGAACCTAATACGAAGTTCTCATGGTGATTTGCGCGACCGGCCGCCAGCTTGGTATGGTTCCTGCAGGCAACTCAGCCTCTCCAATTCCCAGACAAGAAGACAATGCCGAGCTCAAGACCCGATCGCATCCGAAAACTCCTCGCCGACCTGGTCGGCTTCGACACCATCAGCGACCGCACCAACCTTCCGCTGATTGCCCATATCGAGAGCTATCTCGCCTCGTTCGGCATCAGGGGCGAGCGCATCACCGACGATACGGGCCAGAAGGCTTCGCTCTGGGTCACGATCGGGCCGCAGGACCTGCCGGGCTTCGTGCTGTCGGGCCATACTGACGTTGTACCCGTCGTGGGCCAGGACTGGAGCCATGATCCGTTCAAGCTCATCGAGCGCGACGGCAAGCTCTATGGCCGCGGCACCACCGACATGAAGGGCTTTGTCGCGGTGTGCCTCGCGATGGTGCCGGAGATGGTGGAGGCCAAGCTCGCAACGCCGATTCATCTGGCGATCTCCTATGACGAAGAGATCGGTTGCGTCGGCGTGCGGCCGATGCTGCGCGAGGTTGCGAAGAAGACGGTCAGGCCACTCGGCGCCTTCATCGGCGAGCCGACCCAGATGCAGGTCATCATCGGCCACAAGGGCAAGCACGGCGTGCGCGCGACGTTCCACGGGCTCGCCCGCCACTCTTCGATCGCACCCGACGGCGTCAACGCGATCGAATACGCGGCCGATCTCATCGCCGAAATCCGCCGCCGCGCCGGGAAGCTTGCGGCCGTGCGGTCAAACGACAGCCTCTACGACGTTCCGCATTCGACGCTGCTCACGAGCATCGTGCATGGCGGCGCCGCGC
This sequence comes from Bradyrhizobium sacchari, assembly GCF_002068095.1. Classification (GTDB taxonomy): domain Bacteria; phylum Pseudomonadota; class Alphaproteobacteria; order Rhizobiales; family Xanthobacteraceae; genus Bradyrhizobium; species Bradyrhizobium sacchari. The sequence continues at coordinate 508,423 of NZ_LWIG01000014.1, forward strand.
TCAACATCGTGCCTGATACCTGCACGGTGGAGTTCGAATGCCGCGGCATCGGCATCACCGAGTCGCGCGAGGTCACGGATGCGATCGTCGCCTGGGCCAAGGCCGAGATCGAGCCGGCGATGAAGGCCAGACATCCGGATTGCGGGATCGATTTCGAGGAAATCCTCGACTATCCCGCCCTCGACACCGCCGCCGACGCCGCCATCGTCACGCTGGCCAAGAGCCTTGCCGGGCGCAACGATCACGCCAAGGTCGCCTTCGGCACCGAGGCGAGCCTGTTTGCCAGCATCGCCGACATCCCCTCCGTGGTGATCGGCCCCGGCGCGATCGCGCAGGCGCATACGCCTGACGAGTTCGTGGAAATGGCCGAGCTGGAGAAGTGTGCGGGGTTTGTGGAGAGGCTGATCGCGCATTGTGCGAAGGCCTGAGGCGCTTCCTCGTCATTGCGAGCGCAGCGAAGCAATCCAGACTGCCGCCGCGGAAAGATACTGGATTGCTTCGCTACGCTCGCAATGACGGAGCATGCCGAAACATCGCGCAGCCCCGCTGACACTCAGCGTTCCTGCAGCGCCAGTCGCACGCCGACGGCGCAGTAGACGGTCCCGACCACCTTGCCCTGCCACTTCACCACTGCGGGATGCCTGCGAAGAAGGTCGCCGAGACGGCCGGCGCCTATGGCGAACACGACGGTGCTGACGAGGCCGAGCAGCACGAAGACGGTGCCGAGGATTGCAAGCTGAACTGCGATCGCACCGTGCTCCGGCCGCACGAATTGCGGCAGGAAGGCGAGGAAGAACAGCGCTGTCTTGGGATTGAGCACTTCGGTCAGCACGGCCTGCCGGAAAGCGCGGCCCGCGCCGATCGCGGGCGCGCCGCCCTTCAGCTCGACGGACGTCTTGTCGAGCATGGCGCGAATGCCGAGATAGATCAGGAACGCAGCGCCCGCATATTTGACGACGCTGAAGAGCAGCGCGGATGTCGCGATGATCGCCGAAAGCCCGACGATGGCCATGCAGGTGTGGATCAAGTCACCAGCCGCAATCCCCGCCCCCGTCGCGATGCCGACCTTCGTTCCCGAGCTCGCCGCCCGCGCCATGGTGAGCAGCGTCGCCGGGCCCGGAATAAAGACAAAACCAAGGACAATGAGAATGTAGGTGATGAGGGTGGTCTGGTCGATCATGCGTCCGACTCCACGTGAACAGATGATGGGCTCGCTACCCACCTCCCGTCATTGCGAGGAGCGTAGCGACGAAGCAATCCAGACTACTCCCGTGGAAAGATTCCGGATTGCTTCGCTGCGCTCGCAATGACGGAGCGCGGGGGCAGCGACGCACCAAATCAAAAAGGCGCGGCCACCAGCCGCGCCTTTGCAAGTGCTACACCGCGCCCGCCTTCTGCGCGTATTCCCACGATGCCTGCGACAGCGGCACGGTGCGCTTGGCTGACTCCAGTGCCTTGGCGTTGGCGGCGGTGCCGTCGCGGATGCGGCCGGCGATACCTTGCGTGATGCCCGCGAGGCGGAACAGATTGTAGGAGAAATACCAGTTGAGGTCCGGGACGCTCATCTTGGTGACGTTGCAGTAGATCTGCGCCGCCTCCTCCAGGCTCGGGATGTTGAGCGCCTTGAGGTCGACGCCCTGCAGGCCCGGCATGATCCACTGCATCAGAAGATAGGTGAAGTCGGCCATGGGATCGCCGAGCGTCGACAGCTCCCAGTCCAGCACGGCCTGCACGCGCGGTTCCGTCGCGTGGAAAATCATGTTGTCGAGGCGATAGTCGCCATGGACGATCGAGACGCGCGCCTGTTCGGGCACGGTCTTGGGCAGCCATTCGGCGACCTTCTCGAACTCGGGAATGTGCTGGGTCTCGGACGCGCGGTACTGCTTGGTCCAGCGGTCGATCTGCCGCGCGAAATAATTGCCGGGCTTGCCGAAGTCGCCGAGGCCGATCGCGACAGGGTCGAACATATGGAGTTTCGCCAGCGTCTCGATCTTGCTGGTGAAGATCTTGCGCCGCGAATCCGGCTCCTGGCTCGGCAGCGTCGGATCCCAGAACACGCGGCCCTCCTCCATCGACATGATGTAGAAGGCAGCGCCTATGACGCTGTCGTCCTGGCACAGCGCATAGGCGTGCGCGACCGGAAAGCCCTGCTTTCCAAGCGCCGCGATGACGCGATACTCGCGATCGACCGCATGCGCCGACGGCAGCAGCTTGCCGAATGGCTTGCGGCGCATCACGTAGGAGCGCTTCGGCGTGTTGAGGCGGTAGGTCGGATTGGACTGGCCGCCCTTGAACTGGAGCACGACCAGCGGGCCTTCATAACCTTCGACATTGTCGCGCATCCACGCCTCGAGACGCAGCTCGTCGAAACGATGCCGCTCCTCGACCGGCTTGGTGCCCGAGAACTCCTCGTCTTTCCTGACGCCGTCAGCCACGGTGGCGCTCCCTCTTCAGTCCTGACCTTTTCAGGTCGAGCATGATCCTAATCGGTAACCGCTGACGCACTTGCGTCAAGCGGTCACCCAATCATGCCCTGTCTTTTCTTCAGATCGGGAGCGCCTCCCGGCTCTCCCTCTTAACGACCGGGAGAGTTTGCATACTTCCGAAGTTCAAGTCTGGCAATGGCGCGGTTGTGCACCTCGTCCGGACCGTCGGCGAGACGGAGCGTGCGGATGTGGGCGTAGTCCTTGGCAAGGCCCGCCTCGTCCGAAACGCCGGCACCGCCAAAGGCCTGGATCGCCTGATCGATGATCTTCAAGGCCATGTTGGGACCGGCGACCTTGATCATGGCGATCTCGAGCTGCGCGGTCTTGTTGCCGACCTTGTCCATCATGTCGGCGGCCTTGAGGCACAACAGGCGGTTCATCTCGATGTCGGTGCGCGCCTCGCCGATGCGCTGCTCCCACACACTGTGCTCGATGATCTTCTTGCCGAAGGCGGTGCGCGAGGCGAGCCGCTTCACCATCTTCTCCAGCGCCTCCTCGGCCTTGCCGATGGTGCGCATGCAGTGGTGGATGCGGCCCGGCCCGAGGCGGCCCTGCGCGATCTCGAAGCCGCGGCCCTCGCCGAGCAGGATGTTCTCCTTCGGCACCCGCACGTTCTCGAGCAGCACCTGCGCATGGCCGTGCGGGGCGTCGTCGAAGCCGAACACGGGCAGCATCTTCTCGACCTTGATGCCGGGCGTGTCGAGCGGAACCAGGATCTGCGACTGCTGCTGGTGCTTGGCGGCCGAAGGGTCGGTCTTGCCCATCAGGATCGCGATCTTGCAGCGGGGATCGCCGACGCCGGACGACCACCATTTGCGGCCGTTGATGACGTAGTGATCGCCGTCCTTCACGATCCGGGTCTCGATGTTGGTGGCATCGGACGATGCGACCGCGGGTTCCGTCATCAGGAAGGCCGAGCGGATCTCGCCGTCCATCAGCGGACGCAGCCATTTGCGCTTCTGCTCCTTGGTGCCGTAGCGCATGAACACCTCCATGTTGCCGGTGTCGGGCGCGGAACAGTTGAACACTTCGGAAGCCCAGGTGATGCGGCCCATCTCTTCCGACAGCAGCGCGTATTCGAGATTGGTCAATCCCGCGCCGCGGAATTCATCATCTTCATGCTCGTTCGGCGGCATGAACATGTTCCAGAGGCCTTCGGCCTTCGCCTTCTTCTTGAGGTCCTCCAGCACCGGGATGACCTTCCAGCGCTCGCCGCTGCGATCCTGCTCGTCATAGACAGGCACCGCCGGGCGCACGTGCTTGGCCATGAAGGACCGCACGCGGTCGAGCCATTCCTTCTGCTTGGGGGACAGATCGAAATCCATGGGACGCTCCTCGTTTCTCTCTCGCTGGTCGTTTTGCGCCGGACTGTCCTCCCGCCCCGCGCGGCCCGCAAGCGCGAATGCGCTGGCTTTGCGGACGTTTCGGAACCCAGCGCAGTTGCGAACGAGTCCCCATTGCGGATTGACTTTTCCCGGCCTTCAAACGATAGTTTCATACAACTGTTTGAATTGCAACTCCCTCGCTCCCGACGTTATTCCGGAGCAGCCCGCAGGGCTGAACCCGGAATCCCGAAATGTGGTGCGAGATTCCGGGTTCGCGCATCGCGCGCCCCGGAATGACGGGACAAGAGCCATGGCCAGCGATCATACGAGGTCTGCCATTCTCGCCGCCGCCGAACGGCTCTACGCCGACCGCGGCTTCGGCGACGTGACGTTGCGCGACATCGTCGCGGAGGCCGGCGTCAACCTCGCCGCGGTGAACTATCATTTCGGCTCCAAGGACGAGCTGATCGCGGAGTTGTTCGTCACCCGCTCGATCGCCACCAACCGCGAGCGTCTGCGCGAGTTGAAGGCGGCGGAAGAGCAAGGCGGCGGCCGCGCGCCGATCGAGGTGATCCTGCGGGCCCTGGTGGGGCCGACCTTGCGGGGTTGCCTCGGACCGGAGAACCAGCGCTCGACCGCGGCGCGCTTCATGATCCGCGCCTCGATCGAATCCGTGCCGCCGATCCGCCGCATCAAGAACCGCGAGATCGACCATTTGCGCAAATTCGCCGGCGCGATGCGCAGGTCCCTGCCCAACCGCAGCGACGTCGATATCTATTGGGGCCTCAACTTCGCGCTCGCCATGGCGCACCACACCATTCGCGAGAGCGAGCGCCTGACAAAACTGTCGGAAGGCAAATGCGACCTCGACGACGTCGAGGACGTCGTCGCACGCGTCGTCAGCGTCGCGACGATGGCGCTGACGGCGGGGCGGGTGGAGGCGAAGGCGCCGTCAAAGGTGGCGGCGCGGTAGTCGAAAACATAGCCACACCGGCGCTGCGCTCCCTCGCCCCGTTCTTATGGGGAGAGGTGAAGCAGGCGCCATTCACCTCACATCATCGCGATGCAATCGATCTCGACGTCGAACGGGGCGAACCATTCCGGCGTGCAGACGAAGATCCGCGCCGGCGGGTCATGCGGGAAATAGCGCGCATAGACCGCGTTGAACGCAACAAAGTGTTTGGTCGAGGTGCAGTAGACGTTGCACTTCATGACGTTGTCGAGCGAGGCGCCGGCCGTCTCGAGGCACAGCTTCATCTGCTCCATGATGAGCTCGCTCTGGCGCTCGATCGGGGCAGACGCGATCTCGCCGGTCTCGGGGTCGAACGGCGGCAGGCCGGCGACGAAGATCATGTTGCCCGCGCGCGTGACCGGCGAGGTCGGCGCTTTCCAGCGGTCGAGAAACGACGAGATCGGTTCGACGCGGAGCGCTTCGCGTTTCATGGGCGGCCACCTTCGGTTCGAGCGAGACTGACGCCTTGCTACATTATTCTGCCGCCGGCATGCTTCGCTTCTGGTCGAACTGTGGTGGCGGCGGGATCAGGCCCGCTGCGGCATCTCCTCGGCCTCTTCCTTGGCGAGCAGCAGCAGCATCTCGATGCCCATCTCGCCTTCCTGCGGCGAGCGGATGAACTTTATTTCGTCGGCGCTTTGCCGCAGCGCGGCAATGATGGCAACGGCCTGATTGGCGGTTGCCGCCTCAGTCGCCAGAATGGACTTCTGGTTCTTGGACTGAAACCCGATGGTGTAGGACATTCGTTCCCTCCCGCGCTCAAGTTAAGAGATCGAATCAGAGTCGCGCGCAGAGGGGAAGCCTGTGCGACTACGGTCTGGGATTATCTGGGGATTGCGCGCAAGCCCCACGCAAGGCCGCGGGAGCGCCACGTTGTCGTCACCAGTCTATGGTTAGCGATCCGGTGACGTCGCAGTGCTACGCCAGCCCCAGCAACGCGCGCGCATCTTGCGCCGTGGCAACAGTTGCACCCAGGCTTTTCAGGATGCCTGCCGCATGCGCGACCAGCTCGGCATTGGTCTTCGCCAGCACGCCTTTTGACATGTAGAGATTGTCCTCCATGCCGACGCGAACGTGGCCGCCGAGCAGGTACGCCTGCGCCACCATCGGGAACTCGGCGCGGCCGATGCCGAAGCCGGACCAGATCGCGCCCGGCGGCAGCAGGCTACGGGCATAGAACATCGTCTCCGGCGTCGCCGAGAAGCCGTATTTGACCCCGAGCACGAGCGAGAACAGGCCCGGCCCCTTCAGCGTGCCGTCGGCGAACAGGTCGCGCGCCAGATGGCAGTCGCCGGAATCGAACAGCTCGATCTCCGGCAGCACGCCGGCCGCCTTCATCCGCTCGGCCATGATGCGGACGTTGCGCGGCGTGTTGATCACGACCTCGCCGCCGGAATTCATGGTGTTGAGGTCGAGCGTGCAGATGTCGGGCTTGAGCAGCTCGATATGCTCGACGCGCTTTTCGGGCGGCAGCAGCGTGGTGCCCGGGCCGGCGATGCGGGGGTCTTCGTGCGACGGCACAAAACGTCCGCCGGGACCGGTGGTCAGATTGATGACGAGGCTCTTGTTGCGGGCGCGGATTTTTTCGACCACCTCGCGGTAGAGATCGTTCTCCATCGAGGGACGGCCGGTCTTGGGATCGCGCACATGGATGTGGGCGATGGCAGCGCCGGCTTCAGCGGCCTCCAGCGCGGACGTGGCGATCTGCTCGGGCGTGATCGGCAGATACGGCGACTGCTCGGGTTTTGTGAGATTGCCCGTGATGGCGCAGGTGATGATGGTTTTGCCGGTCATGAGATCAGATGATCCCCTGCTTCTTCAGCTCCTCGATCTTGCCCGCATCATAGCCGAGCTTGCCGCCGAGGATCTCCTGCGTGTGCTCGCCCAGCAGCGGCGGCGCGCGGTAGTCCTTCACCGGGGTCTCCGAGAAGGTCAGGGCGTTGCGGATCAGGGACAGCTCCGGCTCGAACTTGTGCGCGGTCTTGACCCGCATGCCGCGCGACTGGACGTGCGGATCGGAAAACACCTGCTCGAAATTGTTGATCGGCCCCGAGGGCACGCCGGCCTCCTCCAGCTTGTCCAGCCAGTAGGCCACCGGCTTCTTGAGAAACAAGCCGGCGAAGATCGCCATGATCTCCTTGCCGTGCACGACGCGATCGTTGTTCTTGATGAAGCGCTTGTCGTTGGCGAGCTCGGGCTCGCCGAGCACGGCGCAGGTGCGCTGGAACTGGCCGTCATTGCCGACCACCAGCATCAATTCGCCGTCGGTGCAGCGGAATACGCCGGCCGGCATGCCGCCATTGCCCCAGGTGCCGCGGCGCGGCGGCGTCTTGCCGTTGACGAGGTAGATCTGCAGCCAGTGCGACAGCGATGCGATCACGGTGTCGAACAGGCAGACGTCGATGTGCTGTCCCTGCCCGCCATTGGCATCGCGATGGTAGAGCGCCGAGAGAATCCCGATCGAGGAATTCATGCCGGTCATGTAGTCGACGATGGAGGGACCGACCTTCATCGGGCCCTCGCCCGGCTCGCCGTCGATATGGCCGGTGACGCTCATCAGCCCGCCCATCGCCTGCAGGATGGCGTCATAGCCGGCGCGCGGCGCGTAGGGGCCGGTCTGGCCGAAGCCGGTCACCGAGCAATAGATGATGCCGGGGTTGATCGCCTTGATCGTCTCGTAGTCGAGGCCGTAGCGCTTGAGATCGCCGACCTTGTAGTTCTCCATGAAGACGTCGACGTCCTTGGCGAGCTCGCGGATGATCGCCTGCCCCTCGGGCTTGGCGATGTTGACCGTGACCGACTTCTTGTTGCGGTTGGCGCAGAGATAGAACGAGTTGTTGTTGTTTGCCTTGCCCTCGGGATCGCTCAGGTAAGGCGGGCCGAAGGCGCGCGCGTCGTCGCCGGTGCCCGGCCGCTCGATCTTGATGACCTCCGCCCCGAGATCGCCCAGCATCTGGGCCGACAAGGGCCCGGCGAGAACGCGCGTGAGGTCAAGGATCTTGATGCCTGAGAGCGGCAAGGCCGACATGTCGGTTTCCTCCGGGGAACTGGTGTTGGCGCGGCGGCTGCAGCCAGGCCGCGCTCCCTGCGGATACACCATTTTCGTTCCCCGAGCACTGCGCTCCGGGCATACGGCCATCCCTGCCCCGGCAGCAGCGGCGGCCTCGGAGCGAATTTCCGCGCCGCGAATATAGCGTCAGGTCGTGGCCGAAGCAGCGACCTGCGGCCTGCGCCGGCCGAGAAGGACCAGGATCAGCACCGTCGCGCAGGAGCAGACGAAGGTGAGACCGAGCGCACTGCGGCTGCCGAACTGGGTGAGCAGGCCGGCCAGCAGCGGCGGAGACAGCGCGGAAGCGAGATTGAGCGGCAATGCAATCATCGACATCGCCTTGGTGAACTCGGCCTGGTCGTAGAACACCAGCGGGATGGTCGCCCGCGCCACCGCCATGGCGCCGCTGCCGGCACCATAGAGCAGGATGAAGATCGCGACCGCCCAGGTCGCGCCCTCGCTCAGCATCAAGAGCAGCATGGCCACGGGCAGCGCCGTGCCGGCAACGAGCCCGGTCGTGATGCCGTCCCACCGGGCGCCGCCGAGGAAGTCGAGCCCACGGGCACTGACCTGGATGACGCCGAGCATCGAGCCGAAGGCGACCGCTTGGGCCGGCGCCAGCCCCTCTGCCCGCAGCAGTTCGATGAACACGGCGCCGAGGCCGAAATTGACGAAGGCATTGAGGGTGATCGCGGAGACGACGAGGCCGAACGTGCTGCGCGCAACCGGCGGCGCTTCCACGTGCTTTGCCAGCGCCGGGCCCTCGTCCTTCGCGACGCTCCGGCGCGGCGCGGCCAACGCATAGAGCGGGAGGGAGACCACGATCAGCATGGCGGCATAGACGAGGCACGTCCAGCGCCAGCCGACGAGACCGTTCAGGAACGATGTGGCGGGCCAGAAGATGCTGCTCGAAAGCCCCGTCACCAGCATGAGCGCGCCGATCGCGCTCTTGGCCTGCCGCCCGGCGATCTCGTTCAGCATGATATAGGAACCGGTCGAGAGCGTGGCGCTGCCGGCCACACCAAAGACGATCCAGGCGGCGAAATAGAGGACGGGGTCACGCGCGAAGGACAGAAGCACGAATCCGGGCACGCTGACGACCGTGCCGACCATCATCACCTTGCGTGCCCCATGGCGTGCGAACGCATTGGCGAGCCAGGGCGCGCACAGCCCCATCGTGACATAAAGCGTCGAGGTGCCCGCAAACACCATGGGCAGGCTCATGCCGAGATCGGCCGCAAGGTCGCGGCCGATGATGGGCGGAAGGCTGATCGTGCCCCATCCAATGAGCTGGGTGATCGCAAGCACCAGCAGGACTCCGACGAGCCTGCCGTTAGATTTCAAGAACCGCATTCCAAACGTCGCCTGCCCGGCAGGCGCCGATCACGCCTGAGTCTCCTGCTCTCTTACCCGGAGACTCCGCGCACGGGAACGCCGGCCGCCGAATGGCAGAAGGCAGCCGCGAGCATGTCAGGAGCAGGCAGCAGCCCTATCCCGCGAGCCCGAGCAGGGATCGGGCCTCGGCGGCGGTGGCAACGCGCCGGCCGTGGCGCGTGACAGCCTCACAGGCGAGGGTCACGAGCTCCGCGTTGCTGGCGGCCAGGCGCGTCTTGTCGATCCTGATATTGTCCTCGAGCCCGGTGCGAACCGCATCGGCGCCCCGCGCGAGCGCCCAGCCCATGACCTCGGCTTGATGGCGCCCGATCCCGGCCGCCGTCCACGTCGCCTTCGGGATCAGCCGCTTCAACTCGCCGAGCAGGATGTCGAGGACGTGCTCGTCGGCCGGCATCGCATTCTTGACGCCCATGACGAACTGCACATGCGGACGCTGGTCGATCAGCCCCGCCTCGATCAGGCGACGGGCGCCATGCAGGTGCGACAGATCGAAGATCTCGATTTCCGGCCGGATGTGTCCCGCCTTCATGCCGGTCGCGAGCGTCTCGACCAGGGCGGCGCTGTTCTCGTAGACGATGGTCGGAAAGTTCGCCGATCCCGTGGAGAGCGAGGCCATGTCCGGCTTGAGATAGAGCGAGGAGCCGCGCGCCGAGGGATCGCGCCCTCGCCCGCCGGTCGAGAATTGAACGATCATCCCCGGGCAATGTATCCTGATGCCCTCCTGGACCAGGGCAAAGCGCTCCGGATCCGACGACGGCGTCTCGTCATCGTTGCGAACATGGATATGGGCAAGCGTGGCGCCGGCCTCGAAGGCCTGGCGGGTCGACTCGATCTGTTCGGACGGCAGGATCGGCACCGCCGGGTTGTCCTTCTTGCGCGGAACAGAACCGGTGATAGCGACAGCAACGACGACGGGGTTCATCCGTTGACCTCATGATGATCGCGCTCGCGCGCAAAAGGTTCGAGTGGGTAATCACGTAACGCGTCGAGCCTGCCGCTGCAAACATCATTGCTTGCAGCGGCATGGCCCCTTGCGTTCCCGTCAGGTCTGAACTGCCGCCGCTCTGCTCACGGCTTCCGCACGCTGCCGCTCATAGTCGGCCAGAGGCATCGGAACGGCCTTGGGGTTACCGAGATCGTCGATGCGGACCCGATAGGTTTCCCGGGCCGTGAGGGCTGCGAGCGCCGCGATGACCGTGATACCGAAGGCGATCGCCCCGACCGTCAAGGGGATGTTGGCCGAGCCGGGAGGCGCGACGGTTGCAAACAGGGCGGGAAGCAACGCGGTGATGGTCGTCCCGATGTTCTGCGAGATCGCCATCGCCGAGACGCGGGTGCGGGTCGGAAACAGCTCCGGGTAGAAGCTCGGGAAGATCGCGTTGTAGCCCTGGTAGACGACGCCCCACATCAGCAGCGAAAGAAGGATCGCGAGCGGCACGTTCCTGATGCTGATGGCATAGAGATAGCCGAAGGCGAGCAGGCCGGAGAGCAGCGCGCCGACGATGATCGGAGGCTTGCGGCCGACCTTGTCGGAGAGATTGCCGACGAAGGGAATGACGAATATGGCCAGCATGTTTCCGAGGACCGGGATCCACAGATAGACGTCCTTGGCGAAACCGATGCCATAGGCCGGCTGCACCGCGTAAGCCGCACCGAAGATGGTCGCAACGACAGGGATGACGTTCATCAGAGCCATGCAGATGACCCTGAGCATGTCGCGCCAGCTCAGCTTGATGGCCTGGACGATGGGCGACCGCGGCGTTTCTCCCCGCTCGCCCTCGCGGGCAAAGGCAGGGGTTTCGTCCACTTCGCGACGAATGATGTAACCTGCGACGATGACGAAGAAGCTGAGCAGGAAGGGAATCCGCCAGCCCCAGCTGTTGAAGGCTTCGGTCGGCATATAGGCCGCCAGCGGCAGAAAGACCGCTGCCGCGAGAATCTGACCGGCCTGCACGCCCTGAAGCGCGAAGCTCGCGTAGAAGCCGCGCTGGCCGAACGGCGCATGCTCCAGGATCATCGAGCTTGCGCCGGAGATTTCACCGGCCACGGCAAATCCCTGCACAAGGCGAAGAATGACGAGCAGGATCGGCGCCAGGATGCCGACCTGGTGATAGGTCGGCAGAAGGCCAACGGCCATGGTCGAGACGCCCATCAGGAACATGCAGACGATGAGCACGGTCTTGCGGCCATGGGTGTCGCCCCAATGTCCGAGGACGAAGGCGCCGATCGGACGAGCCACATAGCCGACGCCATAGGTCGCCAGCGACGCGATGATGGCGACGGTGGGATTTTCCGACGGGAAGAAGATTTGCGGAAAAATCAGCGAAGCGGCGGTCGCGTAAATGAAGAAGTCATAATATTCGAGAGCCGACCCAATCCAGCCGCTCGCAGCAGCCTTCTTGGACTGACTCCTGTCGTGGATCGCGCGAGTCGTGGTCATCTCAGATATTCCTCCACTGGGTTTATCGACGTCCCGTTAGCGGGCTTCGTTCGCAATCAGACAGCACTCTCCAGGCGCTCTGCGGGACTTCGCGGAGCGCTTGTCATTGCCGGTGGCTGTCTGATTGGTCCCAACAATAGGCTTTCGCCGGGCTAACACAATTACCCAGTTATGCGATAAACCTAACATGATGTTATCTGGGCCGGAGCGTCTGCCTCCCCTTGGCAGGGCCATCGCATATGACCGTGGGACGCTGCCGGATGAGCTCGGCCTGCATGGTTCGAGACGCCCGCTTTGGCGGGCGCCTCACCATGAGGGTCTGATGTCTCGCCGCAAACCCAGGCCCTCATCCTGAGGGCCCGCCNAGGCGGGCGTCTCGAGGGATGGCCGCGAACCAGTACGCCGGCGCGAGAGGTCACTCAGGCGGGTTGAACGTCCGCACGAAATACACGGGCGCCCTGCCCTTCTTCAGGCGGTAGAGTTGCGCCGGACGGTTGGGGCCGCGCCGCATCTTGGCGACCGGCTCGATCATGTCTGCCGACAGGATCCGCGTGCGGAAGGCGCTCTTCTCGAGGGGCCGGTCGAGCACGATCTCGTAGACCCGCTGCAGGTCCGGCAGCGTGAATTCCGCCGGCATCAGATAGGCCGGCAGCGAGGTATACTCCACCTTGTTGCGCAGGCGCTGGATCGCGGTCGCAAGGATGTCGCCGTGGTCGAAGGCGAGCTTGTCCTTGAGCCTGCCTCCGGGAAGCGGAAACCAGCGCGCATCAGACGCGAGTTCGCCCCCTTGGTCCGGGATCAGCGCGAAATAGGCGTGCGTCGCCGACCAGCCCCGCGGATCGCGCGTCGCGCTGCCCCAGCTTCCAAGCTGCTCGAGATAAGGGCTGGTGACGCCGGTCTTCTCCCTGAGCTTGCGGGCCGCGCAGGCCGCAAGATCACGGTCCTTCGCGACATCGACGAAGCCACCCGGCAGCGCCCACGCATGCGGAAACGGCTCGCCCTCGCCCGCCGGACGTTGCACCAGCAGCACCCGAAGGCTGTCGTCCCGGATCGCAAAGATCACGACATCGACCGTCGTCAGGGGCCGCGGAAAGTCCAATTGTCGAGGTTTTCCAAAATCTTTGCCAATATCTTTGCCAAGCGCCTCGCCCGCCATCGCCAACTCCGCTGTTCGGCCTTGACAGTAACATGCTTAGTTGTACAGTCCAACTTACTTAGTTGCCCAGACCAACTTATAGCATCGCGGAGATAGCCATGTTCGGCATCAGGTTCATCAAGGCCCAGCCCACCACCTATCTGATGAAGTATCGTGCCGGCGCGATCGTCGCTGAAGGCGCCGGGCTTTCCGCGCTCTATTACGCGCCGGTGACCATGCTCGTCGCCGTGCCCATCGGCAGCCGCGACGCCTCCTTCATCTTCCAGCAGATCGCGCGCGACTTTCAGACGCTGACGGTGCAGGGCCACGTCACCTATCGCATCAACGAGCCGAAGAAGGCGGCCTCGATGCTCGACTTTACCCTGAAGTCCGACGGCAAGAGCTACGAGACCGATGATCCCGAAAAGCTGCCGCAGCGCATCCTCGGCACGGTTGAGGTGCTCGCCCAGCAGGCGGTCAAGGAGCTGACGCTGAAGGACGCGCTGCAGTCCCCCGACCGTATCGCTGGTATCATTGAGGCGGGTCTCAGGGCGCGCGCTGACATCGCTTCGCTCGGCCTCGAAATCCTCGGCGTGTCCATTCGCGGCATCAAGCCGACGCCCGACACCGCAAAGGCGCTGGAAGCCGAAGCGCGCGAGGCGATCCTGAAGAATGCCGACGAGGCGATCTTTGCCCGGCGCAATTTCGCCGTCGAGCAGGAGCGAGCCATTCGCGAAAGCGAGCTCGACACCGAGATCGCGGTCGAGCAGAAGAAGCGGTCGATCCGCGAGACCCAGATGGACGCCGAGGCGAGCGTCACCGCAAAGCGCAACGAACTGCGCCAGGCCGGCATGGCCGCGGACATCGTGCTGGAAGGCAAGCGCAAGGATTTCGTCGGCCTCAACGCCGAGAACACCAGGACGCTGGCCGACGCGGAAGCCTATCGTGTCGGCGCGCTGATGAAGATCTTCGAGGGCGTCGACACCCGCGTGATCCAGGCGCTCGCGGCTGCCGGCATGCAACCGGGGCAGCTGATCGCCCAAGCCTTCTCCGGCATCGCCGAAAAGGCCGAGAAGATCGGCCAGCTCAACGTCTCTCCGGACCTGCTCAGCCAGCTGATGGAGAAGCCGAAGCCGACGGAGGCCGGCAGTGCCCGCCGCCAATGACCGCAAGATCGTGCTGGTGACGCGCAAGACCAGGCTGGAGGACCTGATCGCGCGTTACCTGACACCGGCACAGGCGCGCTTCTATGTCGAGCATCTCGGCGCCGACTTCTCCGACTATGAGCGCGAGCACGAGGTCTATCACGCGCAGCGTCGCACGGCGCTGCAGGTCCTGGAGCAATGGGGGCGCTACCAGGTCATCGAGCGCGGCCTCCTGCCCAACTTCATCTTCGCGCCCGACGACATCGTGGTCGCACTCGGCCAGGACGGCGTCGTCGCCAACACGATGAAATATCTCGACGGCCACCCGCTGATCGGAGTCAATCCGGATCCCGCACGCCATGACGGCATCCTCCTGCCCTTCGCGCCTCGTGACCTCGCAAAGCTGCTGCCGGAGGTCGCTGCCGACAAGCGCGACAGCCAAGCCGTGACGATGGCCGAAGCACGCCTCAGCGACGGCCAGGTGCTGCATGCCGTGAACGACCTGTTCGTCGGCGCACGCACGCATGTCTCCGCGGTCTACGAGATCGCGACCGGCGGGATGACGGAGCGGCAGTCCTCGAGCGGGCTGATCGTCTCGACCGGGCTCGGCTCGACCGCCTGGTTCAAGAGCATCGTCACCGGCTCGCTTGCGATCGCCGGCAGCTTCGGCCCGCCCTCGGCACCGGCCAGTTACGACGCCCTGGCCTGGGACGCAGCAGAGTTGCGCTTCGCCGTGCGCGAGCCCTTCCCCAGCCGCCATTCACAGACCAGTCTCGTCTGCGGCCGGCTCGCACCGATGGAGCAACTGCGCATCCGCTCGCTGATGGGGGACAACGGCGTGATCTTCAGCGATGGCATTGAGGCCGACCGCCTCGATTTCAACGCGGGCGCGGAGGTTACGATCGGGATCGCTGCGCGGCGCGGACGGCTGATCGTGTGACGGTCAGCTGCCGAGTGCGTTCTCGCCGGCCTCGCGGCCGGGCACGCTGACATGGACTTCGTGGCCCTCGCGGAGGGCCAGGGACGCCGCTGCGACCGCCGACTCGAAGGCAGCCTCCTTGGTGGCGTAGGTGTTCTTGACGTCGCCGTCATGCAGCACGCCCCATTCGTCCTGCACCGCCACGATCGCGTATTGGGCAAGGCCCATGGTCTCCTCCTCCAGCTCTCTAAAGACCCATATTCTATCGCTGCGTGAGCTGCGGGTGCGCCGCGGTCACGCGCCACACCGTGTTGCCGCTGTCGTCGGCGACCAGCAGCGCACCGGTCTTGTCGATGGCGACGCCGACGGGCCGCCCGCGCGCGTGGTTATCGCTGTTGAGAAAGCCCGTCACGACATCCTGCGCCGGGCCGCTCGGCTTGCCGTCGCTGAACGGCACGAACACGACCTTGTAGCCGTTCAGCACCTGCCTGTTCCAGCTGCCGTGCTCGCCAACGAAGGCACCGCCGCGATAGGCGCTCGGCAGACCGGTCCCTGTATAGAAAGCCATTCCGAGCGGAGCGACATGCGAGCTCAGGGCGTAGTCGGGCACGATCGCCTTGGCGACGAGATCGGGCCGCTCCGGCTTGACGCGGGGATCGACGTGCCGGCCGTAATAACTGTAGGGCCAGCCATAGAAGCCGCCGTCCTTCACCGAGGTCATGTAGTCCGGCACGAGATCGGGGCCGAGCTCGTCGCGCTCGTTCACCACCGTCCACAGCGTGCCGGTCTGCGGCTCGAAGCTGAGACCGTTGGGATTGCGCAGGCCGCTCGCGAAGATTCGCCAGCGGCCGCTGGCGCGATCGATCTCGAGGATGGCGGCGCGATTGTGCTCGGCCTCCATGCCGTTCTCGGTGATGTTGCTGTTGGAGCCGACGCCGGCATAGAGCTTTGAGCCATCGGGGCTGGCGACCAGGCTCTTGGTCCAGTGATGATCGATCGGGCCGCCCGGCAGCGGCGTCAGCACCGTTCCCGGCGCGGTGATCTTGGTGTCACCTTCGGTATAGGGATATTTGACGATCGCATCGGTGTTGGCGACGTAGAGGTCGTTGCCGACCAGCGCGACACCGAAGGGCGAGTTGAGGTGGTCGAGAAAGACACTTTGCATATCGGGCACGCCGTCGCCGTTAATATCGCGCAACAGCGTGATGCGGTTGCTTTCGCCGGTATCGCCGCCTGACGTCGCCCAGGACTCGACATAGCCGATCACGATTTCCTTGGGCCGCTTGATCGGGGCGCCCGTCGGCGCCTTGGATTCCACCACCAGCACGTCGCCGTTGGGCAGCACGTAAAGGAAGCGCGGATGCTGCAGACCCGTGGCGAAGGCCTTGGCCTGCAAGCCCTGCGCAACCGTCGGCGTCTCGTCCTTTTTCCAGCCGACAATCCGCGCGATGTGCATCGGCGGCAGCCAATGTTGCTGGATGTCGGGAAGCTCAGGGTTGGCACCGATCTGCGCCCTGGGATCGCCGCTGCCGTCATCGCAAGCGGCGAGACACAGCAGCGACGAGCACACCAGCGCCCGGACAATCGAGGATGTCATCGCGCAACTCCGACGCCGTGGCGATACACCATGGCCCAGCCGAGCCAGCCGGTGACGGGGAGGATCAGCACGGTGATGATCGAGAGGATGAGTCCGGTCGGCCACACCGAGGTCCAGGCATCGCGCGTGTGGATCAGCGCATTGAGGATGGCGAGGATCAGCACAACGGCATTGCCGATCAGATGCGGCAAAGCCGGCGGCTGCGCCCGCACCAGGCGGTTGCCGAGGAAATCGGTCAGGCCCGCAATCGCCGCCAGCACGCCGAAGATGACACCGACGACCAGGAGCCAGGCGGAAAAATTCGCCCACATGATCTCGGCGCTGACGACATAGGCGATATCGGTCAGCAGCGCCCCGATGAAGCACACGATCGGGATCGGCACCAGCATCGGATGAATCGGATGGCCCGCGATTTGCGCGGTGCTGCGCACGGCCACGTCTTGCTGCACGGTCGGCCTCGTATGGCTTTCGCCCCACCCGACCGGCCAACTCGCGGTTGCGGCGAAGGTTCCTACTCCAGCGCGGTCAGAGCGCGCCGGCCTGATAAGCTGCGTATGCCCGCTTCAAGCCATCGTGAAGCTAAGTGGTGGCGCGCCAGACGAGCTTGTCGAGGCGGCTGACCTCGAGCAGCTTGCGAGGGCTGCCGTCGGGCCGACGATGTATCAAAATAGATCTCGCCGCTGTAGCCGACGATGTCGGCGACGAGGCGCGCGAACTCGACGATAGTGACATCCTTGCCGGTGCCGATGTTGATCAGTTCCGCACTCGAATAGGTCTTCATCAGGTGCACGCAGGCATCGGCCATGTCGTCCACATAGAGGAACTCGCGCCGCGGCGTGCCGGTGCCCCAGACGACAACGTTCTTCGCACCCGACAGCTTCGCCTCGTGGAAGCGCCGGATCGGCGCGGCGGCGACGTGGCTCATTTCGGGATGATAATTGTCGCCGGGTCCATAGAGATTGGACGGCATCACGTTGATGAAGTCGCATCCGCACTGGCTGCGACAGGCCTCCACCATCTTGATGTCCGCGATCTTCGCGTTCGCATAGGGCTCGTTGGTCGGCTCCAGCAGGCCTGTCAGCATCGAAGGCCTGGTCGCCGATCGACCTCGCGCCGATCCGCCGTGACGAGCCTGACGTCTTCCTGCGCGAGCCGGCGCATGAGCGCGCTGCCGACCATGCCGCGATGGCCGGCGACGTAGACGCTTTTGCTCTTGAGCTCAAACGGTGCGTTTGCCACGGCCTGCGTCCCGCTTCGCCTCGGCCAGATCACTTCTCATCATCTCCGCGACGAGCTCCGTGAACGTCCGCTTCGGCTTCCAGCCCAGCACGTCGCGCGCCTTGCTGGCGTCGCCGACGAGCAGATCAACCTCGGTGGGGCGGAAATAGGTTGGATCAATCTTCACCACCGTCTTGCCGCTTGCGGCATCGACGCCGGTCTCCTCGACGCCCTTGCCGCGCCATTCGACGCGGCGGCCGACTTGCGCGAACGAGAGCTCGACCATCTCGCGCACCGAGTGCATCTCGCCGGTGGCGAGCACGAAGTCGTCCGGCTTGTCGGCCTGCAGGATCTTGTGCATGCCCTCGACGTAATCCCGGGCATGGCCCCAGTCGCGCTTGGCCTCGAGATTGCCGAGATAGAGCGTATCCTCGAGCCCGACCTCGATGCGGGCGACGCCACGGGTGATCTTGCGGGTGACGAAGGTCTCGCCGCGGATCGGGCTCTCGTGGTTGAACAGGATGCCGTTGCTGGCGAACATGCCATAGGCTTCGCGGTAGTTCACCGTGATCCAGTAGCCGTAGAGTTTTGCGACGCCATAGGGCGAGCGCGGATAGAACGGCGTCGTTTCCTTCTGCGGGATCTCCTGCACGAGACCGTAGAGCTCGGAGGTCGAGGCCTGGTAGAACCGCGTCTCCTTCTCCATGCCGAGGATGCGGATCGCCTCCAGCAGGCGCAGCACGCCGACCGCGTCGGCATTGGCGGTGTATTCCGGGCTCTCGAAGCTGACCGCGACGTGGCTCTGGGCCGCGAGATTGTAGATCTCGGTGGGGCGGATCTGCTGCACCAGGCGGATCAGATTGGTCGAATCCGTCATGTCGCCATAGTGCATCAGGAACGGCACGTTGCCGACATGCGGGTCCTGATAGAGGTGGTCTACGCGCCCGGTGTTGAATGAGGACGAGCGTCGCTTGATGCCGTGCACGATGTAGCCGAG
>NZ_LWIG01000015.1:0-1371 GCF_002068095.1 Bradyrhizobium sacchari
GGTCCTGACCGGCTACATGGGTAACAGTCTAGACCGGCGACATGGGTAACAGGTCAATTGGTCGGCAAGGAGGGCCTTGCCGATGGGTTGGAAGGAGACCTGTGCCGTGGACGAGCGGATGCGTTTTGTGTTGGCGGCTGAGAAGGGCGAGGAGTCATTTGCTGCCCTCTGCCGGCGGTTCAATGTGAGCCGCCGGGTCGGGTACAAATGGCTGGGGCGGTATGAGGAAGAAGGGTTAGCCGGCCTGCTCGATCGCTCGCGGGCTCCACGGCATCATCCGCAGGCGATTGCGCCGGAAATTGCGGAGCGCTGCCTTGAAGTCCGGCGGGCGCATCCAACCTGGGGGCCAGTGAAGGTGAGAGCTTATCTGGAGCGAGCTGCGCCTAAAACCGAGTGGCCAGTGGCGAGCACGATCGGAGAGCTGTTTGATCGCGAAGGGTTGACGGTAAGGCGCAAGCTGCGCCGTCGCAGCCCGCCTTCGAGCGCGCCCTTTGCCGCATGTGAAGCCGCCAACGACGTCTGGTGCATCGACTTCAAGGGCTGGTTCCTGACGGGTGACGGCGATCGATGTGAGCCCCTGACGATCACCGATGCCCACAGCCGCTATCTTCTGCGCTGTCAGGCATTGCCCCGCACCGACACTGACCATGTTTGGCCGGTGCTCGATGCCGCCTTCCGCGAGTTCGGATTGCCTAACTTCCTGCGGTCGGACAATGGCTCTCCCTTTGCTTCGCGAGGTGCGGGCGGCCTGTCGCGCTTGTCGGTGAACCTGATCAAGGCCGGAGTGACGCCGGAGCGCATTGCTCCTGGCAAGCCGCAGCAGAACGGCCGCCATGAGCGCATGCATCTCACCCTTTTGCAGGATGTGGCCAGCCCGCCGGCACGCAGCATGCGCGAGCAGCTAAAGCGGCTTCGCGAGTTCCAGCGGCTCTACAATCACGAACGTCCTCATCAGTCGCTGGACAACGCCACGCCTGCCGACCGCTACCAGGMTTCACCGCGCCGCTACGACGGAATCCTGCGCTCCCCGGAATACGGCGACCAGGAGGTCCGCTGGGTTCGTCACAATGGAGAGATCAAGCTCAACGGCCGGCTCGTCTACATCAACGCTGCTTTGGCGGGCGAGCCGATTGGGCTGACCGAGACCGAAGGCTGCTGGAGCGTCAGCTACGGTCCTGTCCTGCTCGGCTCCATCGCCTACCGCAGCGACCAACTGCGCAAGCCAAAACGGAAGGGCTGTGGACTTGGGGACAACGCTGCGCGTTGCCCCCAGGGTCCACAGCCCCAACAACAACAACAGACCTGAACGAAACGAGAATTGTGTTACCCATGTCGTCGGTCTGAACCGTTACCTATGTTGCCGGTTGCTCA
>NZ_LWIG01000015.1:1421-6120 GCF_002068095.1 Bradyrhizobium sacchari
TTCCAGCGGCTCTACAATCACGAACGTCCTCATCAGTCGCTGGACAACGCCACGCCTGCCGACCGCTACCAGGCTTCACCGCGCCGCTACGACGGAATCCTGCGCTCCCCGGAATACGGCGACCAGGAGGTCCGCTGGGTTCGTCACAATGGAGAGATCAAGCTCAACGGCCGGCTCGTCTACATCAACGCTGCTTTGGCGGGCGAGCCGATTGGGCTGACCGAGACCGAAGGCTGCTGGAGCGTCAGCTACGGTCCTGTCCTGCTCGGCTCCATCGCCTACCGCAGCGACCAACTGCGCAAGCCAAAACGGAAGGGCTGTGGACTTGGGGACAACGCTGCGCGTTGCCCCCAGGGTCCACAGCCCCAACAACAACAACAGACCTGAACGAAACGAGAATTGTGTTACCCATGTCGTCGGTCTGAACCGTTACCTATGTTGCCGGTTGCTCACTCGCCGCGATTAGCGGCGAGACGGGTGAGGGGTCTCTCTCCGCGTCCTCATCTCTTACAGTCGAACTCGCGGATACATCCCCTCATCCGGCGCTCGCGCCACCTTCTCCAGAAGGGGAGAAGGAAGAAATGCACTCACGGGCGCTTCAAGGGCTCGTGAGGAAAGGAGGAGGTTTTCGGCGCAATCGCCTTGCTCGACACGTTCCTTCTGCATTCTTTGGCTCGGACAACAGCCTCATTGCTATTTGCTCTACCTCCCTTGCGCTCCATCACACCCCCGCAAAAATCAATCCGACGACCACATCGGGAGACCGGCCATGGGCCTGCAAGAAACAAAAATCGAATCGCTTCCCTTCGTCACCGCCGAACTCAATTATCTCGCGCCGGCATCCGGCAAACCGCGTACTTATGCTTTCGATCCGCCGCCGGGCGAGCCCAAGAGCACGTCGCTGCCGGAGCCGCACCAGGTCCCGATCTTCGATGCGCGGCTGATCGCGGACAATTTTTCGCTCGATCGTGAGGGCTTTGCGCTGGTGCGTCATCCGACACAGGTGAAGGACTTTTACAACGAGGAGGAGATCCGCAGTGTCTACTATCCCGCGGTCGAAGCGTTCCTGCGGGCCACGCTGAAGGCCGATCGCGTCGTCATCTTCGATCACACTGTGCGCAAGCGTGTCGGAGGCGCGCCGGATATTCGTGGCGGCGGGCCGCGCCAGCCGGCAACGCGTGTCCATGTCGACCAGACCGCCGTCTCCGGCGCCAACCGCGTGCGCGAGCATCTGCCTGACGAGGCCGACGAGCTGCTGAAGGGACGCGTGCAGGTGATCAATCTCTGGCGGCCGATCCGCGGCCCGTTGCGCGATTCACCGCTCGCCATGGCTGATGGCACCACGGTGGCGCCTGACGATCTCGTCGCCTCCGACCTGATCTATCCCAACCGCCGCGGCGAGACCTATTCGGTGAAATACAATCCGAACCACCGCTGGTTCTATTTCCCGGAGATGACGCCGGACGAGGCGCTGCTGCTGAAGTGCTATGATTCCGCAACCGACGGCCGCACCCGTTTCGGGCCCCATACCGCATTCGTCGATCCGACCACGCCGGCCGATGCAGCCCCTCGCGAAAGCATCGAGGTCCGCACGCTGGTGTTCCACAAACAGTAACAAACTGTGATGGCCCTGCCGGGCCTTCCCGGCAGGGTTCCCGGAACCAAGCGGAACAAAGCGACGTTTGCAGCGCCGGGCAGGCCAACCCGGGAGCGGTGCCGTGCACGCGCAGACGACTCTATTGCTTGGTCTCGTGACTTTATCTCTTGCCCTAATGTCCGTTGCAAAAGCCGAAAGCGGCCTTGCCTCCTATTACGGATATGGAAAGGCCGGAAAAGGCGGCGAGTTGACTTGCGCCCACCGCACACGCCCGTTCGGCAGTGTGCTCAGGGTGTCCTACAGCGGACGCACGATTCAGTGCCGCGTCAACGATCGCGGCCCCTTCATCCGCGGCCGTATCGTCGATCTCTCGGTGCCGGCCGCCCGCGCGCTCGGCATGATGAGCGCGGGCGTGGTGCGCGTCTCGGTGGATTAGGCCTCCGGGCGCGCTATAGTGCCGCCCGAAACAGGGGGCACTATGGGCAGGATCAGGGTGGGACTCGTCGGCTGCGGCTTCGTGTCGGAGCTGCACATGTATGCGCTCCGGCGCGTCTATGGTGTGGACGTCGAGGTCGCGGCGGTCGCCGCGCGTGGCGACAAGGTCGTCGCGTTCGCCCGGCATCACAATATCCCGCGTGTTTATCGCAGCTTCGCCGAGCTGATCGCGGACGGCGAGCTCGATGTCATCGATATCTGTACCCCGCCGAACCTTCATGCGGAGATGATCGTCGCCAGCATGCAGGCCGGCAAGCACGTTATCTGCGAAAAGCCCTTTGCCGGCTATTTCGGCCGCGAGGGGGATGCGCGGCCGATCGGCAAGCATGTGCCGAAGGCGCTGATGTATGAGCGCGTGATCGAAGAGATGGACAGGACGCGGGCCGCGATCGAGCGCACCGGAAAACTCTTCATGTATGCCGAAGACTGGATCTACGCACCGGCGGTGACCAAGACCGCGGAGATCATCAAGGCGACGAAGGACAAGATCCTGTTCATGAAGGGCGAGGAGAGCCATTCCGGCTCGCACGCCGCGCACGCGGCGCAATGGGCGATGACCGGCGGCGGCTCGCTGATCCGCATGGGCTGCCATCCGCTCTCGGCCGTGCTGTATCTGAAGCAGGTCGAAGCCAGGGCGCGCGGCGAGAGCATCCATGTCGCCAGCGTCACCGGCGATGTCGGCAACGTCACCGCCGTGCTCAAGCCGGAAGAGCGCAGCTACATCAAGGCCAATCCCGTCGATGTCGAGGACTGGGGCACGCTCACCGTGACCTTCTCCGACGGCACCAAGGCCACCGTCTTCTCCGGCGACATGATCATGGGCGGCGTGCGCAATCTGGTCGAGACCTACACGAGCGGCGGCTCGCTGTTCGCCAACATCACGCCGAACAATCATCTGATGAGTTATCAGACCAGCGAGGAGAAGCTCGCCAGCGTCTACATCACCGAAAAGGTCGACCGCAAAACCGGCTGGCAATATGTCTGCCTCGAGGAGGAATGGACGCGCGGCTATCTCCAGGAGATCCAGGACTTCATGGAATGCGCCGCGACCGGGCGCCAGCCGCTGTCGGACCTCGCGCTGGCCTATGAGACGATCAAGGTGAACTACGCCGGGTACTGGGCGGCGGAGGAGGGGCGGCGGGTGGTGTTGTAGACCACTGGCGGAGCCGCAGTATCACCTCGCCCCGCTTGCGGGGAGAGGTCGGAATTCAAGCGAAGCTTGAATTCCGGGTGAGGGGGACTCTCCACGAATCTAACTGTCACCGTCCTCGCGGAGACTCCCCCTCACCCCAACCCTCTCCCCGCAAACGGGGCGAGGGGGCGCAGTACTGTCGCCGCCCGCGCCGCCCCTCACGTCCCGTAGGTCGATCCCTTCGGCAGCGGGAAGACCGGGTCCTGCGTACGGATGCTGGTCGGCCACACCACCGAGATGTGCTCGCCCGCGTTCTGCATCACCACCGGCGTCGAGCGCTCGTTCTGACCGGAGAGCGGCGTGCCCGGCGGGAAGAATTTCACGCCATAGCCCTGGATGGTACCGCCGACGGGGATGTCGACGTCGAGCGCAGCCTTGCGGATCGCCTCGGGCTCGAAGCTGCCGTACTTCTCCTTGGCGACCGGCAGCACGTTGTTGAGCAGCACCCAGGTCTGGTTGAAGCCCATCGAGCAGTGCGGCGGCACCTCGGTTGCGCCGGTCTTGGCCTTGTAGCGCGTGACCATGGCGTTGGTCAGATCGCCGATGCCTGGCGCGAGCTTGGCCGGATCGAGCAGCTGTGCCGGCACCGGATCGATGTTGCAGAAATTGTCGATGTCGGCGCCGAAGGTCGCGCGCAGCTTGTCGAGCTGGCTGTAGCCGGCGCCGGCGCCGAACAGCATCTTGAAGCGCAACCCGCTCTCGCGGGCCTGGCGCAGGAACAGGGTGATGTCGGGGTTGTAGCCGGCATGCGAGATCACGTCGGCCTTGGCACGCTTGATCTTGGTCACCAGCACCGATAAGTCGGGTGCGGAGGCGGAATAGCCTTCACGCAGCACCACCTGAATGCCGGCCTGCTTGGCGTAGGCCTCGTCGGCTGCGGCGACGCCGACGCCGTAGGGACCGTCTTCGTGGATCAGCGCGACTTTCACTTCGCCCGGCTCCATGCCGAGCTTGGCCTTGGCATGTTCGGCGAGGAAGGCAGCGAACGCCTGGCCATACTGGTCCGAGTGAATCTGCGCACGAAACACGTATTGCAGGTTCTTGTCCTTGAATACGGCGGTCGAGACCGCGGTCGTGATCCAGAGGATTTTCTTCTGCTGCTCGACCTTGGCCGCGAGCGGCACCGCATGCGAGCTCGCATAGACGCCGTTGAGGATGTCGATCTTCTCCTGACTGATCAGGCGTTCGGCCTCGTTGATCGCGACGTCGGGCTTGCTCTGGGAATCCGCAGCGACCGGAACAATCTTGGTCTTGCCGCCGACACCGCCCTTCTCGTTGACGAGATCGATCGCGATCTGCGCGCCGATCGACGAGGCGACCGAGCCGCCGGCGGCGAAGGGGCCGGTGAGGTCGTAGATCAGGCCGATCCGCAATGTCTCGGCTTGCGCCTGGGCGCGGGTCCAATCGAGGCTGAG
>NZ_LWIG01000015.1:6129-88312 GCF_002068095.1 Bradyrhizobium sacchari
AGCCGCCGTACCCTTCAGCAGCTGCCTGCGTGAAGTCGGCATCCTATCCTCCCTCAAAACCGTTGGTTGTTATTTTTTGCGAAGTATGGGGAGGGGGGCGGCGGAAAGTCAACATCGCGAAAGTCTGGGTCCGTCCTCCGCGGCCCGAACGCAATTGCGAAATGATGCCGCGAAATCGCGCAATCAGTGCTCCAGGCGGCGCGCCAGATAGCGCGCGGTCTTCCCGCCCGCCTTGGCGACCTGATGCGGTGTCCCCGCTGCGACGATAAGGCCACCCTCGTCGCCGGCGCCGGGGCCGAGATCGGTGATCCAGTCGCTGTGCGCCACGACATCCATGTCATGCTCGACCACGACCACGCTGTTGCCGGCGTCCACGATCCGATCGAGCTGGGCAATCAGCCGCTCGACATCCCGGGGATGAAGGCCGGTGGTAGGCTCGTCCAGGACATAGAGCGTGTGCCCGCGTTGGGGACGCATGAGCTCGGTCGCCAGCTTGATGCGCTGAGCTTCACCCCCGGACAGCTCGGTGGCGGACTGACCGAGGCGGATATAGCCGAGACCGACCTCGCGCACGACGGATAGCGAACGGTTCAAGGTGGCATCGTCGCGAAAGAAGTCGAAGGCCTCGTCGACGCGCATCGCCAGCACGTCCGCGATGGATTTGCCGCGGATCTTCACCTCGAGCGTCTTGTCGTTGTAGCGCGCACCCTTGCAGGTCGGGCAGGGTGCGTAGACGCTGGGCAGAAACAAGAGCTCGACGCAGACGAAGCCTTCGCCCTCACAGGTGGCGCATCGGCCTTTGGCGACATTGAACGAGAAGCGTCCAGCATCGTAGCGGCGAGCCTTGGCCTGCGGCGTTGCCGCGAAGAGTTTTCGCACATGGTCGAACAAGCCGGTGTAGGTCGCAAGGTTGGATCGCGGCGTGCGGCCGATCGGCTTCTGGTCGACGACGACGAGACGATCGAGCTTGCCGAGACCGGCAACGATCTTGCCGCCCAGGGTTTCGACCGTTGGTACCAGGCTGTCCTCGTCGGCATCAGTGGCAAGCGTGTGGCCGAGATGCCCCGCCACGGCCTCGACCAGAAACTGGCTGATCAGGCTCGATTTGCCGGAGCCCGACACGCCAGTGACACTGGCGAGGACACCGAGCGGGATATCGACGTCCAGGCCGCGGAGATTGTTGCGGACCACACCTCTGATCTTCAGATGCCCGTTCGGCTCGCGACGGGTCGTCGGCAGCTTCTTTCGCGGGTGCGCCAGATAGGTCGCGGTTCGCGATTGCGCGATGTCGCCGAGCCCGGCCGGCGGCCCGCTATAGAGGATCCGTCCGCCGCCGTCGCCGGCGTCGGGCCCGACATCCACCAGCCAGTCGGCATGACTGATCACCTCGATCTCGTGCTCGACCACGAAGATCGAGTTGCCCGCGTGCTTCAGCCGGTCGAGCGCACGCAGCAGCGCCTCGGTATCGACGGGGTGCAGTCCTGCGGATGGTTCGTCGAGCACGTAGACGACGCCGAACAGGTTGGAGCGGACCTGCGTCGCCAGACGCAAGCGCTGCAACTCGCCCGGGGACAGCGTCGGCGTGCTGCGCTCGCAGGCGAGATAGCCGAGGCCGAGGTCGAGCAGGACGGCGAGGCGCGCCGACAGGTCCTCGCAGACGCGCCGGGCGACGACGGCCTTCTCCGACCTGTCCGGCGAAGCTTTCGCGAACGGCTTGATCAGCTCCTGCAATTGCTTCAGCGGCAGGTGCGAGATCTCTGCGATATTGAGCCCGGCGAACTTCACCTTGAGCGCCTCCGGCTTCAGCCTCGTGCCATGACAGGTCGGACAGTCCTGCGTGACCATGAACTGCGCAACGCGGCGCTTCATCATTGCGCTCTCGGACTTGGCGTAGGTTTGCATCACGTAGCGCTTCGCGCCGGTGAACGTGCCTTGATAGCTCGGCTCCTCCTTGCGGCGCAGCGCCCGCTTGACCTCGGTGGCGTCGTAACCGGCATAGACCGGGACGGTCGGCTGCTCCTCGGTGAACAGGATCCACTCGCGGTCCTTCTTCGACAGCTCGCGCCAGGGCTTGTCCACGTCGTAGCCCAGCGTCGTCAGGATGTCCCGGAGGTTCTGTCCCTGCCAGGCGCTCGGCCACGCTGCGACGGCGCGCTCGCGGATCGTCTTGGTATCGTCAGGCACCATGGACTTCTCGGTGACGTCGAGCATCCTGCCGATGCCATGGCAGGTCGGGCAGGCGCCCTCCGGCGTGTTCGGCGAGAACGCCTCGGCATAGAGCATCGGTTGTCCCCGCGGGTAATCGCCGGCGCGGGAATAGAGCATCCTGAGCAGGTTCGAGATGGTCGTGACGCTGCCCACGGACGACCTCGCCGTCGGCGCGCCGCGCTGCTGCTGGAGCGCGATGGCGGGCGGCAGGCCCTCGATATCGTCGACTTCAGGGATCTGCATCTGGTGGAAGAGGCGCCGCGCATAGGGGGACACCGATTCCAGATAGCGCCGCTGTGCTTCCGCGTAGATCGTCCCGAAGGCGAGCGAAGATTTGCCGGAACCCGAGACGCCTGTGAACACGACCAGGGCGTTGCGCGGAATCTTGACGTCGACGTTCTTGAGATTGTGCTCGCGGGCGCCCCGGACCCGGACGAAGCCATCGTCCTGCATCAGGCTCTCGGATTGTTTCGGTCGGTCGTCCATCTGGCTCCTCCGGCTACATCCGGGCACTAACGGCAAGATCGCAGGATGGGTCCTTTGATGCCAGCAGCCACACCTCACAAAGCGAAGGCTCTCGCGATGCTGGCGGCGGATGACGAGTGGTGGTGCAGCGAGAGGGCTCGCGGCGCACGGATGCAACAAGACTAGCTCGCGTAGCCCCGTTCCAAGGCTTGCCGCTGCCGGTGCCGGTCCAGCGCCAGACCAACGAGGCGGGTCAGCAGTTCGCCATAGGGGACGCCCGAGGCTTCCATCATCTTCGGATACATGCTGATCGAGGTGAAGCCGGGCAGGGTGTTGATCTCGTTGAAGTAGAACTCTCCGCTCTGCCGGTCGAGGAAAAAATCGACACGCGCGAAGCCGCTGCATTCGAGCGCCGCGAAAACCTGCGTCGCCAGCGACCGGACGCGCTCCATCTGTGCCGTATCGAGCCTGGCCGGCAGGTCGACCCGGGCGCCGTCGGGATCGAGATATTTTGCCTCGTACGAATAGAACTCGTGATGGGCATTGGGGTTCAATTCGCTGGCAAGGCTCGCGAACAGCGTCTCGCCCTCAAGCACCGCGACCTCGATCTCGCGCGCGTCGATGCCCTGTTCGACCAGCACCTTGATGTCGTAACGAAACGCATCGTCGAGCGCCGGTCCGAGCGCATCCAAAGTCTTCACCTTGTGAATGCCGACGCTGGAGCCCATGTTGCACGGCTTGACGAAGACCGGCAGGCTCAGGCCCTCCACCGCCTTCGCAAGCGATGAGGCGCGGTCCTGCGCGAAGGACCTGCGGGTGAGCACGCGATAGGGCGCGACCGGAATGCCGGCGAATTCGGCGAGCCGCTTGGCGACGTCCTTGTCCATGCTGACGGCGGAGGCGAGAACGCCGGATCCGACATAGGCGACGTCAGCCAATTCCAGCAGGCCTTGTACGGTGCCGTCCTCGCAAAGTGGTCCGTGGATCACCGGAAAGACGACGTCGATCTCGAGCGGAGCCATCGTCCCCGCGGAAATCGGCATGAGCGCGACGCGTCCGTCGGGTTCTCTGGCGAGCCGTATCTCCGGTGCGTCGGGCAGGATCGGCAAGGACGTCGTCTGCGCCAGATTGAGCGCACCAAGATCGTTTAATTGCCACCGACCTTCCTTGTCGATGGAGACCGGGATCACCTCGAAGCGGGTCCGGTCGAGATGCCTGAATGCGGAGGCCGCCGATTTCAGCGAGACCTCATGCTCACCGGACCTGCCGCCATAGAGAACAACGACGCGAATTTTGTCTGCCAATATTTTCTCTGTCATGGCTCGATTATGACGTGCTCTGCCCGAAAGTCACGCCGGTTGGCGCGTCGATCAAAACAGTTCGGCGCCGGCGAGGCACGCCGGCGCCGTGTCGTGACAGGCCTCGTTGCGCTTCAGCCCGGCCCCGCGCCCTGCGTCGCCGTATACACCGCATAGAGCGACTGGCTCGCGGCCATGAACAGGCGGTTGCGCTTGGGGCCGCCGAAGCAGATGTTGCCGCAGACTTCCGGCAGGCGGATGCGGCCGAGCAGCTTGCCCTCCGGGGACCACACGGTGACGCCGTTATAGCCGACCGCGCGGCCGGCATTGCTGGAGGACCAGACATTGCCGTTGACGTCGCAGCGCAGGCCGTCGGGTCCGCACTTCACGCCGTCGATCACGCAATCGCTGAACTTCTTGAGGTTGGAGAGCTTGTTATCGCTGCCGACGTCGAAGACAAAAATCTCGCCCTTGCCGCCGGGGCCGGTGTCGCCCGGTCCCTTGCCGGTCGAGGCGATGTAGAGCTTCTTGTAGTCGGGCGAGAAGCACAGGCCGTTCGGGTCGGGCACCTGATCCTCGGTGACGACGAGGTCGATGCGGCCGGAGGGGTCGATGCGGTAGCAGTTGGTCGGCAGCTCGCGCTTGCCCGGCACGAAGCCGGCCGGCTGCCCGATCCGCGGATTGAGCTTGCCACCTGCGTTGCTCGGGCCGCCCGCGACGTCAGGCTCGCCTTCATAGAGCTGGCCGCCATAGGGCGGATCGGTGAACCAGTAGCTGCCGTCGGGATGCGCGACGACGTCATTCGGCGAGTTCAGCCGCTTGCCCTGGTAGGAGTCCGCCAGCACCGTGGCGGTGCCGTCATGCTCGTAGCGCGTTACCCGGCGCGTCAGGTGCTCGCAGGAGAGCTGGCGGCCCTGGAAGTCGAAGGAGTTGCCGTTGGAGTTGTTGGAGGGCGAGCGGAAAACGCTGACGCGGCCGTCGTCCTCGGTCCAGCGCATCTGCCGGTTGTTGGGGATGTCGCTCCAGAGCAGATAGCGGCCCTGTGCGCTCCAGGCCGGGCCCTCGGCCCACAACAGGCCGGTATAGAGACGCTTGATCGCGGTGTTGGGCTGCGCGAGATCGTTGAAGGACGGATCGACCGCGATGATGTCGGGGTCCCAGAAATAAGTGGTCGGCGCGCCGCCTGGGCCAAAATCGCGCGGCGGCGTCGTGATCGTCGTCGGCGGTGCGGCAGGCCCGGTCTGGGCCAGAGCGGGGCCGGCCAAACTGGCCGCGGCGCCGAACGCAAGTCCCCGGACAAGTGTTCGTCGTGAAAGCGCAGCATCCTGGTCACGCTGCTCCTGTTCAGGAGCTTCCTGGCGTGTCATCGCGTCCTCCCGGTCATGTTCGGCTGGCCGGTTGATCCGGCCGAGCGAGGCGAAGGTTAGTCCGGTCCGCGTCCAGTTGCGAGGGGCAGGTTCGCAGCCTCTGCGCGATGCCGCAAGACCGCCGCGACATCGCCGCATTGCAGCTGCACGAGGAGCAAGGCGACAATTCGCCTCGCCCGCCAGCAGTTAATCGCGACCGGTTTTGAGACCTGTCAAGCCTTGACCTCGTGCGCGATGCTGGCAGAACGTTGCTCGGGGGAGAAGAGGCCGGAACTCATGGCGCTAGCTATCGTCGTCCTGATCATGCTGCTCGCGATTGCATTTGCGGCCGGCTATTTCACGCGCGAATATGCCTCCCGCAAACGACGCGCGGAGGCGCGCCGCTGGCGCGAATATGCCGAGCCGGATTGGCTCAGCGCCAATGCGCCCGCCAACACCAATGAGGTCACGAACAAGGCTGCGCCCGTGGCCACCGGCGAACTCGGCCAGATGCTGGATCGCTGGGAGAGCCGGGCGCGTGCCCGCCGCGCGGGATAGCTCGACGTTGCCCCTCAGTTCGGATAAAGCGAAGTAAACTCCGGGCTTGCGGGTCGCAAGGACGCGGCGATTGCCGCGAACTCTACGACATCACCGCCACCTTGAGGTGATGGACCGACAAGGGCAGTTGTTGATGCGCGCGATCAACGTCCAATCAGGTCAGCCTTCCTGACCATCTTTTGGCGTTGCAGTTGCGCCCGTTTCTCGTCTAGAAACAGGCCCATCGGGCCACCCGGCAACCAACCTTCAACGGTTTTGACCGAGAATTTCAGGGCTCAAAAGGGTCTGGCAATGCTGATTCGCGGCCAAATCGATGGGATTTCGCAGGAGGTGGCTCTGGCCGCCGCCACGATCCCGGCTGCGCTGCCCACCCTCCTTCTTGGCGGGCTTCTTCTTAGCTGCCCCTGAGGGCCGGCTGGGCGCAACGCGCCTGGGCGCTCAGGGGCTGGTCGAGATCACCGGACACCTCAGGCGCCAACGGACCAAAACGGTCTGAACGGCGCAAAAAGCTCAAAAGGAATTTGAAATGGCCACCGTGAACAAGTCCGAGAAGGACCGCGTCATCATTTTCGACACCACGCTGCGCGACGGCGAGCAGTGCCCCGGCGCCACCATGACCTTCGAGGAGAAGCTCGAGGTCGCCGAGCTGCTGGATGATATGGGCGTGGACGTCATCGAAGCCGGCTTCCCCATCACCTCCGAAGGCGACTTCCAGGCGGTGAGCGAGATCGCCCGCCGCTCCAAGAACTCGGTGATCGCCGGCCTGTCGCGCGCCCATCCCGCCGACATCGACCGCTGCGCCGAGGCCGTGAAGTTCGCCAAGCGCGGCCGCGTTCATACAGTGATCGCGACCTCGCCGCTGCACATGCGGGTGAAGCTGAACAAGACGCCGGAGCAGGTGATCGAGACCTCCGTCGCCATGGTTGCGCGCGCCCGCAACCAGATCGACGACGTCGAATGGTCGGCCGAGGACGGCACCCGCAGCGAGATGGATTTTCTCTGCCGCATCGTCGAAGCCGTCATCAAGGCCGGCGCCACCACGGTGAACATCCCCGACACCGTCGGCTACACGGTGCCGGAGGAATACACCCACTTCATGAAGACGCTGATCGAGCGCGTGCCCAATTCAGATAAGGCCGTGTTCTCGGTCCATTGCCATAACGACCTCGGCATGGCGGTTGCGAACTCGCTGGCCGGCATCGTCGGCGGCGCGCGCCAGGTCGAGTGCACGATCAACGGCATCGGCGAGCGGGCCGGCAACGCTGCGCTCGAAGAGATCGTGATGGCGATCAACGTGCGCAACGACAAATTCCCGTACTGGAACAAGATCGACACCACGCAGCTGACCCGCGCCTCGAAGGTGGTGTCGGCGGCGACCTCGTTTCCCGTCCAGTACAACAAGGCCATCGTCGGGCGGAACGCCTTCGCGCATGAAAGCGGCATCCACCAGGACGGCGTGCTGAAGGATGCTTCCACCTACGAGATCATGCGGCCCGAGATGGTCGGCCTGAAGCAGTCCTCGCTGGTGCTCGGCAAGCATTCCGGCCGCCACGCCTTCGTGCACAAGCTGGAGGAGATGGGCTACAAGCTCGGCCCGAACCAACTGGAAGATGCGTTCACGCGGATGAAAGCGCTGGCCGACCGCAAGAAGGACATCTACGACGAGGACATCGAGGCGCTGGTTGACGAGGAGATGGCAGCTTCGCACGACCGCATCAAGCTGACCTCGCTGACCGTGATCGCCGGCACCCATGGTCCGCAGCGCGCGACCATGAAGCTGGACGTCGACGGCCAGATCAAGATCGAGGAAGCCGAGGGCAATGGTCCGGTCGATGCGGTGTTCAACTGCATCAAGCGCCTGGTGCCGCATGAGGCGAAGCTCGAGCTGTACCAGGTCCACGCCGTGACCGAAGGCACCGACGCGCAGGCGGAAGTCTCGGTGCGGCTGTCGCAGGATGGCCGTTCGATGACGGCGCGTGCGGCGGACCCGGATACGCTGGTGGCTTCGGCCAAGGCCTATCTCGGCGCGCTGAACAAGATCGTCATGAAGCGCCAGCGCGACACGGTGACGACCGCCGCGGCGGGCTGACGTTTACGCTGCTGCGCGTTGGCTTCGCCCCTCCCGCTTGCGGGAGAGGCCGACGCGAGCGAAGCGCGCGGCGGGTGGGGGGTCTTTCCTCATAGGGAATGTCCCGTTGTAGAGACACCCTCTCCCCAACCCTCTCCCGCAAGCGGGAGAGGGCGCGCACCGGCGCTTTAGGCGTTCATGATGAATAGCTGCCCTGCTAACGGCCAATAGCACCTGTCCCTGCTTCCCGATAAACCTGCCTCCCAAGAATTTAAGGCCTGGGGCCGGTGGTCCGCGCCCCACAAAAACGTACTGGAGGAAGCATGCGGAAACTCATTTGGGCTGCGGCATCGATTGCGGCTTTGGCGCTGACCGGGCCGGCATCGGCGCAGTCGCCGATCATCATCAAGTTCAGCCACGTCGTCGCCACCGACACGCCGAAGGGCAAGGCGTCGGAGAAGTTCAAGGAGCTTGCCGAAAAGTACACCGGCGGCAAGGTCAAGGTCGAGGTCTACCCGAACTCGACGCTCTACAAGGACAAGGAAGAGCTCGAGGCGCTTCAGCTCGGCAGTGTGCAGATGCTGGCGCCGTCCAACTCCAAGTTCGGCCCGCTCGGCATCCGCGAGTTCGAGGTGTTCGATCTGCCCTACATCCTGCCCGACCTGAAGACGCTGCGGAAGGTGACGGAAGGCCCGCTCGGGGCGCGGCTGCTCAAGCAGCTCGAGCCCAAAGGCATCACCGGCCTTGCCTATTGGGACAACGGGTTCAAGCAGATGAGCGCGAACAAGAAGCTGATCGCGCCCGCCGACTATCAAGGCGTCAAATTCCGCATCCAGTCCTCGCGCGTGCTGCAGGCCCAGTTCAAGACGCTCGGCTCGCTGCCGCAGGTGATGGCTTTCGGGGAGGTCTACCAGGCGCTGCAGACCGGCGTGGTCGACGGTCAGGAGAACACCTGGTCGAACATCTATACCCAGAAGATGCACGAGGTGCAGAAGTACATCACCGAGACCAACCACGGCTACATCGGCTACGTCGTGATCGTGAACAAGAAGTTCTGGGACGACCTGCCGGCCGACATCCGCGACCAGCTGTCGAAGGCGATGAAAGAAGCCACCGACTTCAACAACGCGCAGTCGCAGAAGGAGAACGACGACGCACTGGCCGAGATCAAGAAGAGCGGCAAGAGCGAGATCATCAAGCTGACGGGCGAGCAGGACGAGGCGATGCGCAAGGCGATGGAGCCGGTCTACAAGGACGCTGCGAGCCGCGTCGGGCAGCCGCTGATCGACGAGTTCCTGAAGGAAGCCAAGAGCACGACGAACTGACGCGCGTCAGTTGCGGATAAATAATGCATGAACAGAGGGCTTCCGCGCACCGCACGGAAGCCCGTTCTGTTGCAAATCGCTTCAGTCTGCATCTGAACGGGCATTCACGGCAGTTACATCTCGGTAAGAACGGCTTCCTGTCCAAGTTGTAAGTTGCGCGTCAACCTCCACGCGCCCATCCTCACGGGCATCCTTCCAGAGGAGGCTCGGATGAAGAAGTTCACCATCGCCGCCATCGCCGCGCTCAGCATTGCCGGCTCGGGCGCGGTCTATGCCCAATATCATCACCCGTGGATGGAGCACTTCCGCCACATCCGCATGAACCCGGAAGACCGCGCCGCCTTCGTCGACGCGCGGATCGCCGCAGTTCATGCCGGGCTGAAGCTCACCGCCGATCAGGAGAAGCTGTGGCCGCCGGTCGAGGCCGCCGTGCGCGATTTCGCCAAGCTGCGGATCGACCGCGCCAACGCGCGCATGAATGCCGGCCCGGGTGATGCCGCTAGCGCCGACAAGCCGGACGATCCGATTGCCCGCCTGCGCCAGCGCGCCGAGGACATGGGCGCCAGTTCCGCCGCCCTGAAGAAGATCGCCGATGCCGCCGATCCGCTCTACAAGACGCTCGACGAGGGCCAGAAGCGGCGCCTCGCCGTGCTGACCCGCCACCGCGGCCCGTTCGGCGGCGGTGAGGACGGCCCGCCCCGCCACTTCATGGAACGGGGCATGGACCGGATGATGGAGCGGAGCCTGGAACACTTCCACCGTGACCGTTTCGACCGCGATAGCGGCCCGGACCGGGACCGCGAGGGCCGGCTCTGAACCGGTACGGGATTTCCCGGGAATTAACTTTGGCGAAGCCGCTGGAATCCAGCGGCTTTTCGCTTTTTCGGGGCTGTGGAAGAACCTTGGAAAACATGCGCCACATCGCTTGCCATCCCCGGATCGCTTTGCTAAACGACCGGCCTCGCAAGGCTTTGACCGGCCTTTCGGGCGCATAGCTCAGTTGGTAGAGCAGCTGACTCTTAATCAGCGGGTCCCAGGTTCGAGCCCTGGTGCGCCCACCAAGTTCTTCAAGGACTTACCCTCGCGGACCGTTTGAGACGGCCGAATTAAAACGGTTTTTCAAACGGTGATTTTGGCGGCCGATCGGCGGGCCCACCCTCGGCATTGTGATCTACTTTGCTCGCCCAGGCGGAGGCGAAGCCGACCGAAGGCCGCCAGACAGAACCGCTTTTCAACGGGTCAGAGTCGCCCGATATAGCCGGCATTTTCCCACTTCTGTTCTATGTCGGCCCCGCGGCTGAACCCGATCAGAAAGACGCGATCGCCTTCCTCATGGAGGGCAATGCCGCAGTGTAGCAATCAACGATATTCCGCGTGATCCCGAGGCCCGTCGCCATGCTGGCGACATCCAGCCAATCTTGAAATGACCGCCGTCCGACGCCTAACCTAGACCGGCATCGTAGAAGGCGACCTGTTCGGATGGTTCGACCTTCGTGTCCGGGCCGACGCGGCAGGCGCGGCAGAGCTTGTAAACGTTCGTCCGCGCTTCGTCGAAATTGATGCCGCCGGCCCGGCCTGTACCGTCGGAGAAGATGACAATATTTTTCGGCATTGCACACCATCCCCAAAAGTGCGCCAAAGGCAAGTTAATATCATAGATTGCGGGCGCCGAAATGCGAGCTGGCTCACTTGCGCACAGCCCAAGGAGTAGCAATTGCCGCCGCATTTGAGTCATCTAAGGCTCAACTCGCCGCGGTCGCGCAAACGGCTCGGTCGGTTTTGCGGCCTATCGTGGGGCTGGGGTGGCGCTCACCGATCTATGGCGAGGTGCGGTCGTGTCCTACCAGATACCGATTGCGTCCGGTCGTTCTATGCTGCCAACGCGGGCGGCGCAGTATGTCCGCATGTCCCGGGACAGTCAGCGCTATTCGACGGCAAACCAAGCCGAGGTGATCGCGGCCTACGCCGCTGCCGAACCTTCGCGCCGCAAGGATCATAGCTAGCTAATCACATGCGCGAAAGCCCCATTTGCGAGAGCGCGGCCCGGCCGAGAAGACCGTAGGGATTGGCCAACGTTTCGATAATTTCAAAGTGATTGAGCTCCTTTCCGACTAAGAGCGAGACATCGTTGCCTGCACCTCGTGCGGCGATAGTGAAATCGCGAGCCTGGCGTTGGAATTCTGGAGTCTCTTGGGTACCGTAGGCGACAATTATTGGCGAAGCCATCTGTTCAAGATGGCGCTGCGGAGACAGAGCCTCTTCAATCGCATCGGTGAATGCTACATAATTCGATCGCGCGGATAGCCGGACAGGCTTCAGATCATACATGCCAGAGACAAGCAATCCGCCCTTGATGATGTCCGCAGGCAGGGCAAAGTCTTTCATCCAGTTGGTAGTAAGAGCAACGCTTGCCAAATGTGCACCAGATGAATGGCCCGAGATGTAAATCCTATTCGGATTTCCATCAAAGCTTGCAGCATTCTTGTAGATCCAACCGATCGCGCTACGCACTTGATTGGCGAGCGGCATAAGATCACCGTTCGTCTCGCGCACGTTCGTAAAGTCGACAGCAAGAAAATGGGCGCCTGCCTTGGTAAACATTTCCGCAGGAAATGCAAAGTTCTTGGCTTCCTCGAGAATCCATGCGCCTCCGTGTATAAAGACATGTATAGGGGCGTTCTCAGCATGTGTCGCGTAGCAGTCGATCCGTTCGATTGGGGTGGCGCCATACTCCAAACGGTGGGGAGCGCCAATGTGTTGTCGAGTGGTCTCGCTCGTTGATGCGTAGCGTTTGAGGATTTGATCCCAATTTGGCGCGAACTTCGCCTGATCGTAAGCATTGTCCAGTGCGGCCTGATCCATATCGAGCCAGACGCTTCGGCCTTGTGCTGTCTGAGCCCGCGCATAACTGGCCGCAGCACCAGTCGCGGCTGCCACCGCTGAGGCAATCAATGTTCTCCGTCCTATTGTCTTCGCCAGATTCATCTCGGGACCCCATTTACCTCTGATTTTACCTTGGGAGCCAACAGATCGTGCCGTCTATCCATTTGGAGCGTGCACAATCCGTATCGCGCGAGAAAATGACGACCCTCCGTTGCTAGTGGCACTGCTAGCAAGCGTGGTCTCAAGGTGCTGAGCGGACAGCGCGCCCGTCGCGCACACCGATAACAACTTGCTTGAGTGTCCTCGGTATCCCGGCACGTCATTCGCGCATATGCTCTCGAATCGCTGCGAAAATAACGTCGCCCATTGCAGCTCGCGCCTCAATGGTCGCGCTGCCTTGATGGGGTTGGAAAAGGACGCTCCGACGAGTGTTCAGAGCGTCCGGTACGTTAGGTTGATTTGCAAATACATCAAGTGACGCTTCCCCGAGTAATCCTTCATTCGGCGCGGTGATTGGTCAGGCTTCGTCGACCACAGAGCTGTGTCCGACATTAGGAGCGTCTCGATCGGCCGTCCGTTCATATTTGGACCTCAATCCGGATTGGTTGCGGCTCAATTCCCGATCGAAGTGCGATACTCCCGCATTTCCCTAGGCGTGGAACTGGCGGGAGCGATCGGCCGCGGTCTCGTTCAGATCGTGGCGACGGCGGTGCTAACGCGACGCGTCGGTTTTGCGTGTCAATAAAGGTCCTCGGAGCTCGGGGTAACGAACCCACGATAGGCGCTCTTTGAATGTTCTTCGCGCACTAATCGGATAGGCGCCGCTGCCAGTGGATAATGCGCTTCAGGGTGAGGCGAATCCTCAAAGGACTAGGAGGTCGTGGTGAGCGATGCAAAGCGCGGCGGCCGCGATCATGTCCTTCTATTCCCAAATATCGATAGTTCGATTAGGGTGTCGAATGCTTTTGGGCCTCGATGTGCTGTTGAGCAGATAATACTGAAGATGCAACCGGAAGATCTGGTTATGGCGTGTTTGCCCTTGGAAAGGCATCGTTTGTTTGAGACGCGCGATCCTGACGAGGCACGCGAGCGGGTCGGTAAGGTGTTCTGCCAGCATCAGCTTCGCTATGCTGGACGGGGACGAGGCTTATTTGCTCGGCAGAACTTCGTGCAACTCGGACATCTGGCGCTTAGCTATCTCGCGTATGGCGAAGAGATGATCATCGACGCTGGAGAGATTGAGAATAGTTATTTTTTGCGTCACGTTCGAAGTGGGAACTCCGAGATACGAGTAGGAAAGTATCAATTTCGTTGCAACTCTCGGATTGGGTCTGTTAGTTCCGCGACATTGCCACTCAGCATGCGCTGGAGCGCCGACTGTGCGCATTTGGCACTCAAGATAGATCGTCGAGCACTCGAACGCCACTTGAGCGACTTGCTTGGCAGTACAGTCGCGCGTCCGGTCGAGTTTGTACCCGAGCTGCCTTTGGACTCGGGACATGGCGCGAGCTACCGACGATTGATCGAATTCATATCCAATGAGCTTGATTGTGATAGCGCATTAACGGCGTCGCCGCTGGCCGTCGCAGGGCTTGAACAAATGCTTTTGACCTCTCTGCTCATGATGCAGCCGAGCAACTATTCCACGGCGCTATCCGCGCGGGTAAGTCCGGCCGCGCCGCGTCATGTGATCCGCGCGGAGGAGTACATCCGAGCACACGCGGATCGCCCAATCACAATAGGCCAACTAGCCGAAGTCGCCGGCGTCCATACGCGAACACTCTTTGAGGGGTTTCAGCGCTTCCGCGGTACAACGCCCTTTGCGATGTTAAGGGCTGTCCGCCTTGAGCGGGTCCATACCGAGCTCAAGTCAGCGGGCGCTTCTGGGTGCGTCTCGGACATCGCGCTCAAATGGGGTTTCGCGCATTTGGGGCGGTTCGCCCAGATCTATCGTCGACGCTTTGGCGAATTGCCTTCCGCGACACTGCGACGCTAAAGCGTTGGATATCGCGCCGCCGAGCGTCGGCATAGTTGAATCTCTGCGAATTAACGAAGATCAAGCGCGCAGGATCGGCAAGCCCGGGCGCCTACGATTGATTACCGAAGCTCGCGCAAAGGCGATGTTGTGACGATAAGTAACGTGACGTTGTGTTCGGACTGCTGATTTCTTTCACGCACGCCTCATGCTGTGGAGTCAATGTGACCCTGAGTTCGCATGGACATAGAAAATACGGAGCCACCAGCCGGCTCATGAGTGAAATGCGGCTGCCGAACCTACATGCCGAACGGGAGTTCAAGCCGGTCATCACGAGCCGGGCATTTGCGAAAGTAACGAAATGGCATTCGTGCTTTCGGGCCGCACCGAAGAGGAGCTCAAGCGAAGTGTTCGTCGACGCTCGAAGGGTACGTGCCCGATTGCGACGCCACGGTGGTGACTCGCGTCCTCGACGCTGGTGGCACCATTCTGGAAAAATCCAATTGCGAATTCTTCTGCTTTTCGGCGGGCAGTCACACCAATGCGACCGCCCCGACGCACAATCCGCGCCGGCGCGGTTATAGCGCCGGAGGCTCGTCATCGGGATGCGCTGCCGCAGTCGCGGCAGGCGAAGTCGACCTCGCCATCGGCTGCGACCAGGGCGGCTCGATCCGCGCACCCGCAAAATCCGGCTGCCAATAGCAACGTGCTCAGTCAACGGCTTGTGATGGCCGTATTTTGAAGAGCGTTGGCGCCGTGCGAGACCGCTCCCCGACGGTGGCAGATGCACTGCGACGCCTAGCTCCGGTCAAATCCAATACGTTGGACGCTGAATTCAATTTCATCGGCTTCTAGACTCCACATTCTGCAGTTAACTGTTCAGCGCAAAAGCAACCGGGCCTACGTCAATAGGTCCGAACCAGCGATACCTCGAGGCGTCTCGGAGCATTGATCGCGTGCGGTTCGCTAAGAGAGCATAGGATAGTAGATGACCGATCCGACAAAACAATCCGAACTAGACAATGTTTCACGACGTTCCTTTCTGGCTGCTTCCACCGGCATCGCGGGAAGCTTCATTGCCGGCAAAGCGGCGGCCGAAAGCCTTGCCGATGTTCCCCAACGCGAAGTCGGCGCCGACCTCGCGGGCCTCAGCGAGCGATCGAAGTTCGTAAAGCTCGCGCGCATTCCGGAGGCCACGCCTGGCAGGCGGAATGTCGACCATAGTGATGCAATCAATTCAAAGACGCCCCTCGACAAGCTTCTTGGTACGATTACGCCCAGCGATCTGCATTACGAGCGGAGCCACTCCGGCGTGCCTGATCTGGACCCTGCCAAGCATCGGCTGCTCGTCCATGGCATGGTCGAGAAGCCATTGGTGTTCAGTGTCGAGGACCTACAGGAAATGCCTTCGATCTCTCGAAGGGTCTTCATCGAATGCACCGGCAATGGCTGGGAAAATTGGAAGAGGGCCGACCCGAGTCTTACGGTGCAAAATACGCATGGTCTTATCAGCACGAACGAATGGACCGGCGTTCCGCTCAGATTTATCGTGGATCTTGCCGCTAAAAATCAAAATGCAACTTGGATGCTGGCTGAAGGAGGGGACGCCGCAGCCGTCGCGCGGAGTATTCCGCTCACCGAAGAAATTCTGGACGAAGCGTTCGTAGCGTATGGGCAAAACGGCGAGCCGTTGCGGCCAGCGCATGGTTTTCCAATGCGCCTTATCATGCCGGGCTTCGAGGGCAATCTCAATATCAAATGGCTGCGGCGCCTGAAGTTCGGGGATCGTCCCTGGATGACCCGCTGGGAAACTGCGCGCTACACTCAACTGCAAGCCGACGGCAAGGCAATCCAGTTTCAGCTCCGTATGGACACCAATTCGGTGATCACCTCGCCATCGGGAACCATGACGATAAAGCCGGGCCGCCAGAAGGTCACGGGGCTGGCTTGGAGCGGGCACGGCAAGATTGCAAAAGTCGAAATCTCGACCGATGGCGCGAAGACTTGGAAAGCTGCGGAGCTAATCTCGCCGGCTCTGCCGAAATCGCAGAGCCGATTCGAGATGACATGGGTTTGGGACGGTAAGCCGACCAAAATTGTCAGCCGTTCGACTGATGACAAGGGCAACGTCCAACCCGACCGACCATCATTCATCAGAGTTCACGGCACAAATGCGCTATTTCACTACAACGCCCAGCAGACCTGGGCAATCGATGAGACCGGAAAGGTGAGCAATGTCCTCGATTAGCAAGATACTATTCGGCGGATCCATTGCTCTCGCACTTGTCTCGAGAACGTTCGCCTATGATTTCGGTCGCCCAGCAAACCCTGACGAGATCGCGTTGTGGGACATTGACGTTCGACCTGACGGCACGGGATTGCCGGAAGGAAAAGGCACGGTCGCGCATGGCAAAGATGTATTTGCCGAAAACTGTGCCGCCTGTCATGGCGACGAGGGCGTGGGCGGCATCAAGGACCGGCTCGTTGGCGGCCAGGGAACACTGAAATCGGACGCCCCCATCAAGACGGTCGGCAGCTACTGGCCCTACGCGACAACGCTGTTCGACTACATTCATCGGGCGATGCCTTATCAGGCGCCGGGTTCGCTCAGCGTCGACGACACCTATGCGGTCGCCGCCTACATACTGAGCTTGAACGGCATTCTTCCGGAGAACGGCGAACTTGATCGCAATAGCCTGCCGAAGATCAAGATGCCGAATCGAGACGGGTTTGTGCCCGATCCGGCATTCAACCCTGACACTCTTTTCAGGAAAAGGTCACGATGAGAGTTCCGTTGAGGCTCGTCCTTGCCCTTATAGCAACGCTGGTAACAGGAGACGCGACCATGTCACGCGAAGGATTGATCACGATTCGCAGCAGCTTCGATCCGGGAGAGACCATGAAGCGGCTTGAAGACGAGGTTCGCGCGAAAGGTTTGACAATCTTCGCACATGTTGACCATGCCGCTGGGGCCTCGGAAATCGGTATGCAGCTACGCCCGACCGATCTGCTGATATTTGGGGCCGCTAAGGGAGGCACGCCGCTGATGCAGGCCGATCAGACCATCGGTATCGATCTTCCGCTGAAGGCCCTGGTCTGGCAAGACGAGGCGGGAGCGACGTTCTTGTCCTACAACGATCCTGGCTATATCGCGCATCGTCATGGCCTGGACGTGAGGGTCAAGGCTGTAGTTGATGCTCTTTCGGGAGTGCTACGCGCGATCGCCGGCAAGGCGACGAACGTGCAATAGGCCCCTCCGCGGCGAGCACTCAATGTTTTGGGACAGCTCTTTCGCGTTGATCAACAGCACAAAATGCTCAAACCTTGCAGTCTAATACCGACATTATTCCCGCTGAACTGTTGATGGGATTGGAGTTGAGGAAGGCGCGCCACCCCCTCATCCTGTTCGTCAACAGCCGTCATTGTTGGCTCAAAATCCCAAGGACCAAGCGATTATTGGGATCAGATTCCAATTTTGCGGCGGTTTTACGCTTCATTTGGGAAGAATGAGCCCGATCCCTTGCTATACTACGTCGGCGAGGAATCGAGCATGAAACAAAGGCGCAACTCGCCCGCGGAGACCAGATCCTGCAAGAGCGAAATAGCTCGACGGATGGACCTTACAACGCTGCGGTTGTTCGTCGCGATCTGCGACGAGGGTAACTTGACGCGCGCTTCGCAACGGGAGGCGATAGCGCCGTCGGCGGTGAGCAAGCGACTACACGACCTTGAGGAGGTGCTCGACGTCGCGCTGTTCGAACGACAATCCACCGGAATGGCGCTGACTCCGGCCGGTCAATCGCTGCTGCACCACGCCCGGATTGCTTTGCTCAACGTCGAGAAGATCGCAGTCGACATGGCCGAGCACGCAGGAGGCATTCGCGGACATGTGC
The DNA here is from genome assembly GCF_002068095.1 of Bradyrhizobium sacchari. GTDB lineage: Bacteria > Pseudomonadota > Alphaproteobacteria > Rhizobiales > Xanthobacteraceae > Bradyrhizobium > Bradyrhizobium sacchari. Next base: position 24,149 of record NZ_LWIG01000015.1, read on the forward strand.
GAATGCTGGCTAATCTTTCGTCGATAGTCGAGTTCCTTCCGGAGGACCTGCCCGGCTTCTTCCGTTCGAATGGCATGGTGCGTCTCGATCTGCAGGAGCGGCCAAGTGCTGAGGTCGTGCGCGGGGTCGAAGAAGGGGTGGCGGAAATCGGTATCTGCTCGGCCGACGTTTCGACCCGCGGGCTGACTAGATTTTCCTACCGCCGCGACCGACTGGTCATAGTGGTGCAATCGGACCATCCTTTGGTGAATGCAAAGGAGGTCTCCTTCGCCGACACGTTGGACTACGACCATGTAGGCTTATTCGCTACGAGCTCAATATACCTTCGATCGCAATACACGGCGCAGCAGATAGGCAAATCCATGCGGTTGAGGGTTCACGTGCCGGGCTTCGATGCGGTCTGCCGCATGGTTCAGGCCGGGATGGGCGTGGGGTTGATCCCAGATCGCGCCTTCGAAGTCCTCAGTAACGGCATGAATCTGGCCGCCCTCGATCTCAAAGATGATTGGGCGGATCGAGAGCTGGTATTGGTGGCCCGAGATCCGGCGGGATTGTCTGCAACCAGCCAGTTAATGCTCGACCACCTGCGTAAGCTCTCCGCGTCGTCCTAGCTAAAGAGGGCTCGTTCGCGAAGCGCGAACGCGCGTTCACCAAACACCATTGGACAGCATCTCCTGCTCTCGGCGAAACGTCGATCAAAGAAGATCGAGGAGCGCGAGGCATGAACGGGCCATTAGCCGGAATTCGGGTCGTCGAACTCGGAACATTGATCGCTGCGCCATTTGCCGCGCGGTTGCTCGCCGAGTTTGGCGCCGAAGTCATCAAGATCGAGCAACCCGGCAGCGGGGACCCTTTGCGCAAATGGCGCAAGCTGCATCAAGGCACCTCGCTTTGGTGGTATCTGCAATCCCGCAACAAGAAATCGATCGCGGTAGATCTAAAATCCGCGGATGGCCGGGAGGTGGTCCTGCGCCTGGCCGCACAAGCCGATGTCGTGATCGAGAACTTCAAGCCGGGCAGCCTCGAAAAGCTCGGTCTCGGTTGGGATGTTCTGTCAAAGCTCAACCCTTACCTCACGCTTGTTCGAATATCCGGTTACGGGCAGACCGGGCCTTATCGCGATCGCTCGGGATTCGGTGCGATCGGCGAAGCCATGGGCGGTCTGCGCTTTACGACAGGGGATCCAGACAGCCCGCCCGCGCGGGTCGGAATCAGCATCGGAGACAGCCTTGCCTCGCTTCATGGCGTGATCGGAGCGCTTATGTCGCTACTCCGCGTCAAGACCGGCCAAGGACGAGGGCAGGTTATCGATGTCTCCCTTTACGAAAGCGTATTCAATCTGATGGAGAGCTTGGTCCCAGAATACGACCTTATGGGGCATGTCAGAACCCGCAGTGGCGGCGCTCTGCCCGGCATCAGTCCGTCCAACACATATCCAACCTCGGACGGTCGCCACGTGGTGATCGCCGGCAATAGCGACGCGATTTTCCGGCGTTTGATGACGGTGGTCGGCCGTCCGGACCTTGTGCAGGATCCGGCCCTCGCAACCAACGACGGACGTGTGCGCAGCAATGCCCTGCTCGATGCCGCAATAGCGGCATGGACGTCGGAGCGGAGTGCAGACGAGATCCTCTCGTCTCTGGATGCGGCGGACGTACCCGCGGGACGGATCTACTCGGTTGCCGATATCGTCGACGATCCCCACTACGCCGCACGGGAGATGATCCTGTCCACTGAATTGCCGGGCGATGTGACAGTGAAAATGCCGGGCATTGTGCCGAAGCTCTCTCAAACGCCTGGTTCAGTCAAATGGCCCGGACCAACCCTCGGCCAGCACACTGATGAGGTCTTGACGAGCCTTGGCTTTCAGCCGGGCGAGATCACGCAGTTGCGCCAAATCGGAGCGGTGCAATGACGGGATCACCGCCAGACATCAGGATCCAAGAAGTCGCCCCGCGCGATGGTCTGCAGAACGAAATGAAGTGGGTTGATACAGCAGAAAAGATACGGTTGATCAACTCGCTATCGGCAATCGGGTTCGAGCGCATCGAGGTCTCCTCGTTTGTATCAGCGAAGGCCGTTCCGGCGTTGCGAGACGCGGCCGAAGTATTCGCCGGGATCGACCGACGGCCTAGCACGATCTACACGGCGCTCGTCCCGAACCGAAGGGGCGCAGAGCGCGCCCTGGCGGCCCTCGCCGATGAGCTCAACTTCGTGATGTCTGCGAGCGAGACGCACAACCGCGCCAACATCAATATGACGCACGCGCAATCGTTCGAGGCGCTCTCCGAGGTGGTGAGGTCGGCTCACGCAGTCGGCAAGCTCGTCAATGCGACCGTCGCAACCGCCTTTGGCTGTCCATTTGAAGGCATGCAGCCTTTCGAGAAAGTGTGCCGCATCGTCAAGCAGTACTTTGATCACGGAGTCGGTGGTGTGACGCTCGCCGACACAACTGGCATGGCCAATCCGCGCCAAGTTTCGCAGTTGCTGTCCAAGGTCCTGTTGCTGGTCCCTGCGGACAAGCTCACCATTCACTTCCACAACACCCGCGGTCTCGGGCTGGTCAATGTTCTCGCTGCCTACGCGACGGGCGCGCGCCGTTTCGATGCTGCGCTCGGTGGGCTTGGCGGATGTCCGTTCGCACCGGGTGCAACCGGGAACGTTTGCACGGAGGACCTCGTCAATCTTTGTCACGAAACCGGTTTGCGCACTGGTCTCGATCTACAGCGTCTGATTGATCTTTCGCTTCGATTGCCCGTCCTGATCGGACACGGGGTCCCGGGGCAGGTCGCAAAGGCAGGTCGCCCTCTCGATCTTCATCCCCTACCGGAGCGCTTGCGAGCCGTAAGCTGAACGGCAGCTGTCCAAATAAAAACTAGTCGGAGGAAAACATGACGATTACTACGGCTGCTACAGTCGATCTCGATTCCAGACTCACGGAACAACTTGTTGTTAAAAAGATCGCATGGCGGCTGATGCCTTTGATCATCGTCTGTTACTTCTTCGCGTTCTTCGACCGAGTCAACATAAGCTTCGCCAAGACGGCGCTCCAAGCAGATATTGGCCTCAGCAACACGGCCTATGGTTTCGGCGCGAGCTTGTTTGTGGTCGGATACGTCCTGCTGGAAGTGCCGAGCAACATGATGCTCTACCGGTTCGGTGCGCGACGCTGGATCGCCCGCATCATGATCTCCTGGGGGTTTGCCACGGCCGCCATGGTCTTTGTTCACAGCGAATGGCAGTTTTACGCGCTGCGCTTCGTGATCGGCGCTATGGAGGCCGGGTTCGCTCCGGGCATTCTCTACTATCTGACGCTCTGGTTTCCGAAGTCCCATCGCGGTCGCATGACTTCGGTGTTCTTCCTGGCAACTGCGTTCTCAGGCATCATAGGCGCGCCGATCTCGGGGCTCATCCTCAATTACTTCAACGGATTGCTTGGATTGGCCGGCTGGCAGTGGCTGTTCCTGGCCGGCGGCGTTCCATGTGTCGCCCTTGGAGTGGTCGTGCTGTCGCGATTCGACGATGGTCTCGCGCAAGCCGCATGGTTGAGCGAGGAGGAGCGGCGGCTCATTACGGTGCAGCTTGAGCGCCAGAATAGCGAGATCGGCGAGCATTCGGCGTGGCGATCGCTGCTGATGCCTAATGTCCTCCTGCTCGGGTTCATCTATTTCCTGATCCAGATCGCGTCCTACGGCCTCAATTTCTGGGCACCTGACCTAATCAAGGCGGCCGGCGGCGGCAGTGCGGCCACTGTCGGCTTCCTGACTGCCATACCCTATATTTGCGGCGCAATTTGCATGATCGTGGTCGGGCGTTTGTCGGACGCATCAGGCGAACGTCCGAAGTTCATCGCAGGTCTAGTTTTGGCAGCCGCGTTTGGCTTCTTCGCCTCAGGTCTGTTCGACAGGAATGTCGTCACACTGATTGGGGCACTTGCGATCCTCGGAGGGGGCGTAGTCGCGGCGATCCCGACTTTCTGGACGCTGCCCCCAAAGATACTCTCTGGTGCGGGAGCGGCGAGTGGTATAGCCCTCATCAATACAATGGGGCAGGTAGGCGGAATCGTCAGTCCGATTATGGTTGGTTCCATCAAAGACATGGTGGGTAGCGCGACACCTGCGCTCTACGTCATTGGCTGCTTGTGTATCGCGTGCGCGACCTTGCTGCTGACGGCACTGCCCAGGGAGCTCAAGGCAAAGGACATGTCCCAGATCAACGCGGATGCGAGTGCCTTGCGAACGTCAGGTTGATCGTCTGCCAAATGCTTTCATAGCTATGCGTCGGACACTTTCCTGGTATAGGTATCCCGCGATGCGGCGCGGCCGATAAGGCTGAACAGGGGCAAGGCGAGCATCCCGAATCCGAGAGGCGCTATGCCGATCGCAGCGATGGTGTGGCCGTCGATGATCCAACCGCCNCGCCACTGGCCGTTCCGATTGCGATGCCCAGGTTAGCGGCGGAGATGTTCAATGTCATCGCGAAAGAGGGGGCCATCTGTCCCGCGAGCGTGACGCGTACCTGGCCAAGGGTGACTGACGCAGCATGGCTGACGCTCCAAAGCACGAGCGGCGCCGTCGCCAGGAGAATTGCGTCACCCGCGAACGCGGTCAGGTTAACCGAGGCGATCAACAGAAGGATGGCAACAATCGTCGCGCGAATTGGCGCACGGTCTGCCACGCGTCCGGCAAGGTCGTTGCCGAAGAGCCCGGCAAGCCCGAAGAGGAACATGGCGGCTGCAACGCCCCATGCCGTCAAGCCGAGTGCCCGATCCATCCAAGCTCCGAGATATGTATAGGCGGAGAACATCGCGGCGAAGAGCACGACCGACAGAGCGAGATGGGCTAGAAACTCCGGCTGGCGCAGTAGGCGGAGCTGCCCTCCGATCCCACCCGAGCTTGTCGCCGGAATGCGTGGAAATCGGAGAGCCACGAGCGGCGCGAGGAGCAGCGAAATCGCCGCAAGAACGAGGAACGGCAGCCGCCAGTTACCACCTTGTGCCAACGCAATGCCGGCGGGCAGCGCAAGCAGAACGCCCAGTACGAACCCAAGATTGGCGCGGGCCAATGCGTTGCCACGCTCCGCCGCCGGTGCGAGTGCCGTCACAAGCGAAGCCCCAACGCTGATGAAGGCGGGAAGCGCAGCGCCTTGCATTATTCTCGCGATCAGCATCTGGTTGACATCTGATCCGATGGCGACCAGCGTGTTGCAGGCGCCGTAAAGCAGGAGCGTGGCGGTCAGAATGAACCGTGGCATCAAGTGACGGGCCATCAATGTAACGAATGGGCCAGCGACGGCGGCCGAAAAAGCGAACCAGCCCGCCAACTCGCCCGCGCGGACCAGGGGAATATTGAGATCCCTCGCCACCAGCGGAAGTAGTCCGACCACGATGAACTCGGCGGCGACGACAACCGTCACCGTCGGCGCCAGGAGCAACAGCGCTCGGCTCAGAGTCTCTTCTGGGCGGTCGCTGGTGGGTGTCACGCGTTCGCTCCGCCATCGACGGTGAAGCCGGTGCCGTTCACCGAGCGTGCCGCGTCGCTTGCGAGAAATGCGTAAAGGGCCGCGATATCCTCAGGTCGGCCATATTCCTTGATAGCCATCCGCTGTCGCTGCGCTTCGGCATGAGGGCCATCAGCGGGATTCATATCGGTGTTGGTTGAACCAGGGTGAACCAGATTCACCGTGATTCCGCGCGGGCCGAGATCGCGAGCGGTGCCCTTCGTCCAGGCGACGAGCGCTGACTTGCTCGCCGAATAGAGCGCTTTACCGGCATCAGGCACGCGTTCTGCGAGATTGCTGCCCGTCGAGATGATGCGACCGCCCTTCGACATGTGTCGGAGAGCCGCCTGCGTCGCCAGGATGACTCCCCGGACATTCACCGCAAGCATCGTGTCGATCTGCTCGAGCGTGACTTCCTCGATGGTGCCGTAGCTGATAATGCCGGCGTTGTTGACGAGGATATCGAGGCCGTTGAGCTCGGCGGCGGCGCGATCGACGGCCTGTTGGATCGAGGAGGGACTCGCGGCATCCATCTGAACGGCCACTGCGCGGCGACCACTCGCCTTGATTTCCTGTACGATGGCGCTGGCAGCTTGCGCAGAGCGCTCATAACCGACCGCAACGTCCGCGCCCTCTGCGGCGAAGCGGCGGGCGATGGCGGCCCCGATGCCGCGGCTCGCGCCAGTGACGAAGGCTCTCTTTCCCTGAAGCAGAGACATGCTTGACTCCCTTTTGTGAGGTGACATTTGAATTTATACGGAGCGTTCGATTATCGTCCGGTAAGGTCGACGTAATTCAAAGTTTGCGCGCGATGGCTTCCGCCATCATGATGGTCGTGACGTTGGTCGGAGCCGAGACGATGTCGGGCATGATGGAAGCATCCACCACGTGCAGCCCGTCGACGCCGCGGACCTTGCCACGGCTGTCGACCACCGCGTCGGGATCCTCAGGTCCGCCCATCGGCACCGAGGATGTCGGATGCGAATAGCCGTCGACCTGCGCGATAATTGCCTTCTCCAGGGCCGCATCGTCGCGAACAGCGCTGCCTGGAAGCATTTCGGACGCAAGCAAGTCGCAGAACGGCGCGGTAGCTGCGATCTTGCGCGAGAGCTTGACGGCTTCGATCATTCGGCGCAGATCGCTCTTGTCCTGGAAGAAGTTGAAGCGGATGAGCGGCATGGCTCGCGGGTCGCGGCTCGACAGCCGGATCGTGCCCACCGATTTCGGCTGCGTCACTGAGCAGGCGAGAACGATTGCGCCACCGGTAGGGCTGTCCGCCGGATCGAAGATGTGAGTACCAGAAATATGCAGGTCGAGCTCGTTGTCGCCCGCCTCGCTGGACCTCGTCCAGACGATTGCGCCGGCCGCAGGTGTCATGGAGTTCACCTCTGGCCTCAAGGCGTAAACGTTGTAGTAGAACGGGTGCTCCTTCAATCGCTGCCCAACCGCGGCATCGACAATGACTGGAATATCGAGCTCGTTCAGGTGGAAGGCGGGGCCGACGCCCGAGCGCATCAAGATTGCGGGACTGCCATAAGCGCCTGCCGACAAAATGACCTGTGCGGCCTCGATGATCTCTCCGCTGGCTAGACGCACGCCGACCGCACGGTGGTTATCGAAGATCACCCGATCCGCTTCGACGCCGCCCCTGATCGTCAGATTGGAGCGAGCGCGGACATCTTCGGTTAAATAGGCCATGCCCGTGTTGATGCGATTTCCGCCGACGACGTTCAGCGGATAGGGCGATACACCATGCTGTTCACTGCCATTGAAGTCGCTGACGCGCGGCAGGCCGCAGGCTTCCGCGGCCAGTACGAAGGCACGCATGGACGGCGTGTTCTCTTCCATGGTTCGCTGCCGGATCGGGAATGGGCCGCTGCGACCATGCCAGGCGTCCTCACCGGTCGGCGTGTTCTCCATCGCCTTATAGATCGGCAAGACATCCTCAAAGGACCAGCCTTCGAGTCCATGCTTGCTCCAGTTGCTGAAGTCGACGGGACGCGCGCGCATCGCGACTGCCGCGTTGACGCCGGAGCTTCCGCCGAGCACCTTGCCGCGGATCGCTTTGATATCGTGGCCAAGCCCGAGATGGTCCTGGGTGTGGTAGCCCCAATCGTGGTGATCATCGCCGCCGACCCGGTCAGCGTTCGCGATGATGTCCGGATAGTCGCCGGATGCGTAGGCTGGGCCAGCTTCGATCAGGAGAACCGAACGAGTCCTTCTTTCACTGAGGCGGTTGGCGAGCACGGCACCGGCGGAGCCGCCTCCCCCGATGACGATGTCAAATTTCTTTTCGTTGGCCATGATGAGTGACTTTCGTTATGCGTTACCGGGCGTCGAAGACCGTGCGGAGAAAGCGGGCGGCACTATCGAGCGCGTTCCGGCTGGTCTCCAAATGGGAGACGTCGAGCTGGAAGACGTGATGCATGCCCTCGAAGATCTGAAGTTCGACGGGTACGCCAGCCTGCGACGCCCGCGCGGCGTATTGCCGCGAATCGTCGAGCAACTTCTCGTCCGTTCCGACCTGGATAAGCAGCGGCGGAAGGCCCTTCAGATCACTGAACAGCGGCGAAGCCAACGGATGGTCGGGCCTGTAAGGGCCGACATATTTGGCTGCGCAGTCGCGCAGATAGTCGAAGCTAATCAAAGGATCGATTACTGCGGGATCGGTCATGGACGCGCCGGTGAACGACAGATCGGTCCATGGAGAGAACACTGCGCCGCCGACCGGCGTCGGTCCAGAGGTATTCTTGGTCAGGCTCGCGAGGGTCACCAGCGAAAGTCCGCCGCCCGCGGAATCGCCAACGATAGCAATTCGATCGAAGCCCTTGCGGATCAGATATTGCCAGGCGCTTCTCGCGGTATTCGGGGCGGCGGGAAGCGAGGCTTCCGGAGCAAGCGGATAGTCGATGACGAGAGCGGGCACGTTGACGCGGCTGACGATCTGGCTGACGAAGCCGCGATAAGCCATGGCAGAACCGAGGACGTAGCCGCCGCCGTGCAGAAACAGGATCGCTTCGTCGGCAGCAGGGGCCCGCGGCGGACGGATGAAGAAACCGTGCACGGCTTCGTCGTCGACCGAGTCAATGGTTACGTCGGCGGCGATCGGACTTCCCGAGATGAACACGTCGTAGATCGTCCGGGGGCTGCCCTTTGCTGCGCTCCAGAACGTCGCGAACCGTTCGCGCAGCGCGCGTTCGCGCTCCCGTTCACCAGGCGCGATCCGGATGAATTCCGTCTTGGAGCCGAAACCCGCTTTCATCGTTAAAAAATCCTTTTGCTGACAGACATGACTGACCGACCGCGCGAAACGCGCGTCCGACGTCGCATTCGGTGTCGGGTTGCGGCTAGGTTGGGATTCGCCCGAACTTGCCTTCGGCGTAGGAGGCGAGCGTGCGGTGAACATCGACTTCGGTCGACATGACGAGCGGGCCGTGCTTGACGAAGGGCTCGCGGATCGGCCGCGCGGCCATCAGCACGAAGTGCGCCGATGCTGTAGCTTCGACGAGCACGTCCGTGGGTGGACCAGCCTCGATTGTCGTGGCGGTCGCCGGCCGCAGCGCGCGTTCGGCGTCGCCGCAGCGGACGATGGGCGCCCCCGAGACCGCATAAATCCAGGCTTGGCGCCCCTCGGGCAGCCGGTGCTGAAAGCTGCCGCTCGTCAGGTAGCCGTCGAGCATGGTCATCTCTTCCGGTGTATCCTCGGCGCCGGTCGCCGTTCCGCTGCGGCCAAGAAGCACACGCACTCGATGGCCCGGGCCTGCCAGCACGGGCACCTCGTCGGCCGACACATGCAGCGAGCGTGCGGGCTCCTTTTTCAAGTGCCGCGGCAGGTTGACGAAGATCTGGAGGGCGTGGATGCAGGCTCCATCGGCCGGCCGCTCCTCATGCGCTGCTCCCTGGGCGGCCGAAAGCCAGTACAGATCGCCGGCCTTCAACGCAATGTTGTGTCCCAGCGTATCGCGATTGATGAATTCCCCGCGGGCATCCTCGAAAACCGCCGTGACGGCTGAGATGCCTGCATGGAGGTGCGGGTCGAAGGTCGGCGCTGTCATCGTGAAGTCGTCGGCCATCAGGAGGGGATCCATGCTGCCGCAAAACATTTCTTCGGAGAAGTGATGGGCGGTGAAGCCCTGTCCGATGCTGAGAGGCTTCGCCGAGACGATGGCGCCGACTCTCTCCCTGCGATCGGATGCTTGGTCAATGCGTTCGACGATTGCGGCTTGGTTCATCGTGATCCTCCTCAGGTGTTGCCCTCGAAGGTCAATCTAGGTCGCGTTCGATCGTGCCGGGAAGTCCGCATGATTAGGACTTAGCGTCCATTGCGTTGGACGACGGGAGGACGATGCCGATCTACATCAACACGGTTTTCGGAAGCTCGGCCGCGAGATGGTCGAGAAAAACGCGCACGGATGGAAGTAGGCCCTGACGGTAGGGGATCAGTGCGGTGAGTGTCGAATCGCCGGCGATCCAGTTCGGAAGGACACGGCGCAGCTTGCCCGACTTCACGGCCGCCCGGCAAATGTAGCCGGGCAATGCTACAATCCCCAACCCGCGGATCGCGGCCTGCTGGAGGCCCACCATGTCATCGCTTAGCAGGCGCGGAGTCAGCGGCACGACTTCCTCGTTCTTGGACTGACGCACGTGGCGAAGGTGCCAGACCGCATCGACGCCGGTTCGCATCATGAATAGGGATGGGTGATTGCGAAGATCCTGTGGCTTCTCTGGCTCGCCGTTCTTCTTCAGATATGATTCGCCGGCAAATAGAAACCAAGGTGCTGGCGCCAGGGTCCGCTGCACCAGGTTGGAGTCCGGGAGCGGGTTCGTGTGCGCACGAATTGCGATGTCGAAGTTCTCGCCCACGATGTCGACAGTGCGGTCGACGGCATGCACCACCACGTTGACCTTTGGGTAGTTAACAAGAAAATCGGCGATGACGTCCGACATCGCGAACTGCATCGTCGCCACCCCTCCGGTACATCTGATCGTCCCGCTCGGCTCGCCGACCCGTTCCTTGATGATCGCCTCCGCAGTCTCGGCCTGGCGAAGCATCTCGACTGCGTGACGGTAAAACTCCGCTCCTACATCAGTCATCCCGAAGCGGCGTGACGTGCGGTTAAGGAGCCGTACGCCCAGGCTCGCCTCCAGCTGCTGCATCCGGTGACTGAGCGTCGACTTCGGGGTCCGCAACGTACGGCTGGCGGCGGTAAATCCGCCTCGGTCCACGACCTGGACGAATAGATAGAAGTCATTGAGATCGAGCACGGCTCCCCCATCGTCCAGCCTGATGGACGGTAAGTCCGGATATTGACCACTTTTGGCCCGTTCGTCTAGCCGGTATCTGGTTATGCGCTGTCACGGCGAAGTGTCGTGACCCATGCTCAGGACCCATCCGGGCGCCAACGTAGGAGGACGCTATGAACATTCGGAAGTATGAGCCACTCACCTCGGACAACGCCGCCGTAATTCTTGTTGATCACCAGGTCGGGCTTATGACCGGCGTGCGCGACTATTCGATAGGCGAACTCAAGCACAACATCGTCGCACTCGCCAAGTCGGCGAAGGCGTTGAATCTTCCGATCGTAGTCACCACAACGGCGGCGGAGAGCATGTGGGGGCCCACAATTCCTGAACTCGTCGAGGCCCTCCCCGGTGTCAACATCATCGATCGCTCGACGGTCAACGCCTATGACGATGCGCGTGTCGCGGAGGCCATCGAGGCGACCGGGCGCAGGAAGCTCATTTTCGCGGGCATCTCACTCGAAGTCTGCGCAGGATTTCCCGCCATGACCGCGGTGGCCCGTGGCCTGGATGCCTATGTCGCCGTCGATGCTTGCGGAACATTCAGCGACACCAAACACCAAGTGAACCTGTTCCGCATGCAGCAGGCTGGCGTGATCCTCTCCGACCACGCCACGATGATGGTCGAGATACTGAAAGACAACGGACGGCGGGAGGCTGGCCCAGTCTACGCTGCGCTAGACATGCCTTGGGCAACCCTCGTCGGCCAAGTCGCCGCCGCGCACCGCAAATAATAGCTCAGATCGGGACCAGATCGCCGGGAATATTCAAGTGAGAAGCGAGTCATGAGCATGCACGATTGGAATAACTATCGACATCAACTTGTCGCTGGTGTCGGAGAGCTCTCGATGCTGAGCCCGGACGCCGTTCGTGGCTATACTACGGTCGCTGGCGCCGCTTCAAAGACCGGCCGCCTCGACGCGAAGACGCGCGAACTGATCGCACTGGCCGTCGCTGTCTCGCTCCGCTGCGACGGCTGCATTGCGATCCATGCCCAAACGCGAGGAAGCTTGGCGTAATGTCCGATGAGCTCGCCGAAGCTCTCGGCGTGGTCGGTTTCGATCAACGCTGGTGCTGCGATCGTCTACTCGACGCGTACCTTCGATGCTTTCAAGGCGTCGGACGAAGTCTGAGCCGGACCTAACTCAAAGAAAAGAAGGGTTGCCGGACTGGACAGGCCGGCCTCTCGAATACCGTAAACTTGGGGAGATGAACAATGAATGGGATGTTGGCAGAGCTTCCCGCCAACGGCAAACTCTCTGGACGAGTGGCCGACGCCATCGACAACGTATCGCTCGCGTATACGGCCATCGCTATTGGTCTAGCGGGCATGAGCGGAACTTGGCGCAATCTCGACGAGCATCCGCCCCGCTTCGTCAGTCAATGGATTCATGTCGCCGCTTGCTTCATCTGGGTGGCTTTGGTGGCTCTGGTTGTGGTCAAAGGAACGTTGTCGAGCCTAAGGTCGCTTTCGCGGGCCTAAGAGCATGGGATCACCTGCAGTCTGGTCCGACTGATCGAGCAAAGCGTGAAGCCAGTGGGGGTCTGATCAGATCCCAGTAACCCTGGTAAAATTCCGGGATGTTGATGCACTTGATATACTAGGGGCAAAGCTTGTCGGCAGATCGTCGCAAGCTACGCGAAATAGGAACTGTGCCCAACTTGTCGCCTGCGTGCTGGCCGGCACGCGCCCCTGCGCGGCCGGCCGACCTTCTGATGCTTTCCTCGGGAATCGCCGGCATCGGTGTGATCGATCGCGGTCTCGCAAATCAGAGTGGAAGTGGTGTCGCGGCAAAGATGCCGCTCGGATCGTAACGGCGTTTCACGGTTTGGAGTCGCGGTAGATTTTCACCATAGGCACGCGCGATCTGGTCATGAGCATTGGGTCCTAGCGCATTTGGATAGCCGCCCGGCAACGACACCGGCTCCAACGCCCGGCACAGATCCTGAGCCCAGCGCCGATGGGCGGTTCCGTGGTCATCCAGAGAGGAGTCCCACGCCGCGATCGCCTCGACCATGATATGTTCGCGCCTCATCCCAAACGCTGTGCTGTCGGGCGGCAATTGGGTCGGAAGGCCACGGAAGTGTTGTAGGATGACGGTCGAGAGCGGTGATGTTCGCCGCGCAGCGCCCGCCATCAGGATGGCAATGGCATTGATGTCGAGCTTCGGGATCCATCTTGTCTCAACCGCATAGTGGCGATCATTCACCACGCGTGCGTCGAAGCCTTGAACGAGTTCCTGATAGCTCATCAAACCGAGCTGGACATGAATGGGTGTCCCGCACCGTTTAAGGACCTCCATTGCGATTTCACCCGCCGACAATTGGCCGGTCCAGGCTGGCGCAAAAAAAAGCGCTGGATTGCCGTCGGGCAGTGCTATGATCCCAACCACGACCGCAAGATCATTGCTGGCCGAATGCATGAACTCGGCATGGCGGCTTAGAACAGTTTCGGCTTCTGTCCAGGCAAACAGGATCATCCCACCGAGAACTCGCCGCGCGGGATGCAAGCGAATCTTCAGCGACGTGACGACGCCGAAGTTGCCGCCGCCACCGCGTAGCGCCCAGAACAGATCGGCGTGCCGGTCCTTATCGACGCTCACACACTGGCCGTCCGCGAGCACCAAGTCTGCGCCGATTAGATTGTCCAGCGCAAGCCCGCGGCTTGCGAGCAAGGGACCGTATCCTCCGACTGTCGCGAGCCCCGTTATGCCCGGGCGTCCATTCCAGCCCGTCACCGCCATCTGGTCAGCCGCATCGGCCGCAGCGACAACGTCTGCAGCTGTCGCACCGCCACCGACGACCCCCGTCTGCTGTTCGATGCGAACTTGGTTCATTCTCGACAGGTCGATTACAAGCCCATCCGGCCGGACCGCGCGTCCGACCACATCAAAGCCAGCGCCCCGAACCGAAAGCGGCATTTGATGAGCGCGGGCAACTCGTACCGCAGCCTGCACGTCATCGACATCGCTGCAGTAGACGATCGCAGTTGGATGGTGATCGACGTCGCGGTTCCAGACTCTTCTTGCGCTCACATAGTCCGGGTCCTCCCGGGAGATGACACGAACCTGGAATTGCGCCCTCAGCGCTCTTACGACATCGCCAGACCGGCCGATTTCATTCTGCGTCATGTTTGCTGTCCGCTATTGATTCATCCGACCACCACCACATCTCACAATTCGATATCGCAGATCGCAGCATCAATCGCGGCCTGCGCAGCTATTGCTCACGATGGCGGCATCAATCGCCCGGACTTTGCCCGGACTGAAACCGTATTGGCGGCGATACGCCGCGATGAACCCGGACGGGGTTGCGTAGCCTGCTTCCCGGGCGGCCTGCGTGACACTGGCTCCCGCTTCCTTGAGGGCGAGATCAGCGCGCCGCAGCAGCAGCGCGTTTCGATAGCCCGACAGCGTGGTACCGTAAACCTGCCTGAAGACGAGCCGAAGTTTGGTTCGATTCATGCCCGCTGCGCGGGCGAGCGCATCGATATCTAAACTGCGATGCGGCGCCCGGTCGATGCTCTCCCTGACTTTCCGGAGGCGCTCGAGAGCCTGCGACCCAACACGGCCGCCGCCAGCGTCGAGCGCGTCGCGCCGAGCAATTTCGCTGAACAGCGCAGACGTCAGGTCGAGCGATTTGGCCTCGTAGAAGAGTTCGGGGAGTTCTGCAAGCCCGGGCCGATGCGCAGCGATCTCACAGGCGACCGTGCCGAATCGGCCAGGTATCAACTTTTCGACCATAAGCTCGCGTGCCCCGATCACGCGGCGAAGGGAGACGGGGAGGTTGCCATAAGAAAGGCCACGATTCTCGATCAGGGCGGTAATATCGATGACGAGCGTCACGGCTTGAAGGCCGTTCGGCGCCCGAGCCGCGAACTTGAAACGCTCATGTCTGGGAACGAAGACCATCGTCAAATCGGCACCATCTGCACCGACATGTGTTTCATGAATGGCAAATTCGGTCTGGACTTCATGTGGATCAAGGACGACGCTGCAAACGATGACATCCCGGCTCGCCACCGCCTCCAATCCGATCTCACTCGACGTCGCGCGTTTGACGATAAATACTCCGATGTCTCGACCAACCCACACCGTGTTGGCGCCGACGCCTTGCTCGTTAGCGTTTGACCATGTCACATCCGCAAGATTTCCGCCGTGTCCCCTCAGTCCAGCACGCCTTAAGATGCATTCGAAAGCGACATCCGACTTCACACGCACTCCTATTCAATGACCGATTCAACCTTTTGCACCGACCCAACCCCCTCGATTGCATCATCGGATGCTGCCCGCACAGGGATGTATCTGAACCGGCGCAAGCTCGGGGACAGCTGGGATGGACTGAGGCCCCACTCCACGTCAGCGGCTTTGGCGGCGGCCTTCGAAAGTGGAGTGCATTTCCCGTCCGAGACATTCAGCCTCAATTTGTGAAGAGTAAAAGGGGCCTCGACCTATTCGTTGGTCGGCCCGTATCCGGCTGTGCTTAGCCCATCTTACAGAGTCAATCATCGAGCGTAGGCGCGCCACCACCATGAAAGTAGGGCGCCACGGTCCAACGCTCCGCCGGGATGGTCAGCGGAAGGATCGCCGAACCGGCGCCGCAAGAGCGCGGGATGCGCGGGGTATCTGCTGTCGCCATTTCCGGCTGAAACCTAATTGTTGCCGGGCGGCTGGACGCCGGCTTTGCGAGGCCAGCTTCCAATTGGTTCCATGTCGCACACTGTGAAGCCACCCATGCTTAGTGCGGCATACAGTGCGAATCCTTCTATCAACGATGTAATGATAGCTGAGCACCAGCCGGCGGAGTTATCTGGCCTAAGAACGGGCGCCGTCTGACCAACAGATGACAAATTAAGCCACCTGTCGACCACGATCTGCCGAGCGGCAATGTTATTAGCGGG
The DNA here is from genome assembly GCF_002068095.1 of Bradyrhizobium sacchari. Taxonomy (GTDB): domain Bacteria; phylum Pseudomonadota; class Alphaproteobacteria; order Rhizobiales; family Xanthobacteraceae; genus Bradyrhizobium; species Bradyrhizobium sacchari. Next base: position 39,849 of record NZ_LWIG01000015.1, read on the forward strand.
CGGATCACGCTTAAGCAGCACTCCGTCTACTTTCCTCTTCCGATGGCCGCACTGACCAGTCATCGTCGGTGTTGGAATCGATTTGAGCATCCCAAGTCCTCCGCAGTGAAGTCCTCCGCAGTGACGAACGGACGATACTCTAAGCCTCGTCCGTTACGCCCGCATCACTGCAGATCTCGAATCGACTACGAATGTAACGAACCGCAAGATTTATCGGTCACAAACGTCGTTCACGCGGTGATCTAGTGCTGTTCGACAGCGTGTCGAAAATCATACGCCGCAAAGCATATGGTCTGAGTCATACCGGGGGCTGCTCGGATCAGGCTCAAGCTCGTACCGCAGCGCCAAAATTTAATGGTGTCAAAAATCAAAGGTCGCTCAAACCAATGCTCCTGAGGTGGAGCAATTGTTACACTTCCGTGCTCATCAGCGCGGCGATAATACGATCGCGAGTGAGGGGCAGGTCCCGCAAGCGGATCCCCAGAGCTCCAGCGACTGCATTGGCGATTGCAGCTGCGGTGGGGCCCAGGGACGCTTCGCCGACCCCACTCGGGGCGCAGTCCGGCCTCGATAGGACTTCAACTGTAATCTCAGGCACCTCCGTGAAGGTCAAGATTGGATAATCCTTCCAGCTCTCGGCCGTCAGGCGCGCACCGTCTGTTGGAACCTCTTCCTTGAGGGTCCAGCTGGCCGCCTGCACCATGCCACCTTCGATCTGGGAAACGATCCCAGTCGGATTGATGGCAAGACCCGCATCGACCGCGGCCCACATACCGCGGAGCTCCACGTTTTCCTCGACCGCAACGAGGACGGCGACAGCGCAATACGTCCCCGTATTTTTGAATCGAGCAAACCCTAGCCCACGCGCCAATCCGTGTTGGCACGGCGATGACCAGTTTGCCAACTCGGCCACGCGTCGAATTACATCGCTGGCTCGTTCATCGGACAGGTGAGCGAGCCGAAATTCTACCGGGTCAACGTTCGCGATTTGAGCCAATTCATCCATGAAGCTTTCGATCGCGAACACGTTGGCGAAAGCACCCAAGGACCGGAGCGCGGAGAGCCGAAACGGAAGGTTGGGAACAAATTGATAGGTAACGTGTTGGGGAAAATCATAGAGCGCGACCGCGTTCTTCGAGCCGCCGTTGTGAAATGGCAGATCGGTATCCGCGCGAAGTGCAAACGCATCGTCCGCCGCGGCGGGGGCAAGCAAATTGACAGAGCCGTTCCAGCCGGGCCGCTGGATGTGGGTGCCAGACCGTGTCGACAGCCGCCACCCGGAAATCCGAGAACCCGATAATTTGGCGGCGATTTCGACACGCATCGGCGAACCGAGCGGTTCTGATGTCAACTCGTCCTTGCGGCTCCACTGAACCCTGACGGGGCGTCCCGGCAGACGGCTGGCCAGAAGCACCGCATCCATGGCTGCATCGTCGGCACCGTTATGGCCGTAACATCCGGCTGCAAGCATGTGCCGCACCCGGACGATTTCCGGCGGTACGTCCAGCACCTCGGCAATCTGCGCGCGAAGAGCAAAGACGTTCTGCGAGTGGGTCCATACCTCGACATGCCCCTCAGTGACGACCGCGACCCCGCAAGATGGTCCGATCGAGCCGTGGGCTATCAACGGCTTGGTATACGTCGCTGTGAGCACATCGTCACCGCCGCTAGTCTGATCCAACTCGGAGCCCTCGTCCGAGTGGATCACACTGTCGATGCTCGATGCGCGCAAAAGGATCTCCTGCGCAGTTAGCTTGGTCTCCTGCGATGGCGGGAAGCGCCAGGTGCAGTGCCGCTCGAGCTTTGCCGCGGCAACTTGAAGGCCATATTCGCTGTCTGCGATGACGCCGACGAGATTATTCTGGCGGATCACCTGCACGACGCCCGCAAGCCTCTCTACGACCTTGGCGTCGACGGAGTCGAGATGGGCCATCAGGCATGGCTTGCGGATGATTTTTCCATGTAACATGCCCTCCAAGGTAAAGTCGTGGATGAAAGCACCGCCGCCAATGCGCTCCAGCAGCTCCGTTCTCGGCGGACTTGCTCCGACGATTTCGTAGCTCTGCCGTGGCTTCGGAGTCGCCTGCCCAGTGATTGGAACATCGAAATTTATGTCGTCCGCCGCAGTCCAGTAGGTCTCGGCTGTCGGAGCGCCGTTGAGATGGAAATTGCCATCCATTGCAGTTATCTCGGTGCGTCGAGCTTGCAATCGCATTGCCGCCGCGTCGAATAGGCGATGCCGCAGCTCCGCTGCGGCGCGTCGCACGAGCGGGCCGGAGGTCTCGATCGACATGCTTCCGACCGTACCAGCCTCAAATGGCGAGACCGCTGTGTCGCCAGACACGGTAGCAGTCTTAGCTAGCGACAAGTCGAGCTCCTCGGCGGCGATCTGCCTTAAGGCGAGCAGGATGCCTTGCCCCAGCTCGACCTTACCGGTTTTTAGAACCGCGGTTCCCTCGCTTGAGAGATCAAACCAGGCGCCGAGACACTCCGGAACGCTGGGGGGCGCGTCGACTGCCCTAGTCATTCCGATAGCCCCCCAATTCGTCCACCGCGTCAATCGCTTTGCCAATGCCACGCAAAATTGCGGCGTGAGCACCGCAGCGGCACAAATGCCGACCGAGAGATTTCTTAACTTCTTCGATCGATGGTCGCTGCTTACCCGCAACGAGTTCGTGCGCCGTGACGAATATTCCGCTGAGGCAATAGCCGCATTGACCTGCACCAGCTTCGACGAAGGCCTCGCGAAGAATGTCCGCGATGTTTCCGGTAATCCCTTCGATCGTCTGAACGCTTTTGCCGGCGGCATCCGCGACCAGATAAGTGCATGAGCAGCGCCGCGTCTGATCGACGATGACTAGGCACGCGGAGCAGTCCTCTCCGCCGCAACCGAAACGCGTACCCCGTAACCCAAGTTCGTTCCTCAAGGCATAGATGAGAGGCGTCTCAGCATCGGTTGTCACCTCCACCCGTTTGCCATTCACGGTAAATGCCGTTGCCATGCCCGTCTCGTGCGTGCCGCTCGGTTTAAGATCCTCAAGGAGGTGCGTGGCGAACAGCACAGATGTCGTCGCTGGCCGAGCCTAATTGAGGACTTGCTTGACTTGCCATACAATCGATTGCAGAGAATATCAATCGCGAAGTCCGCCCGGGAGGTGAACGTGAAAAACCGTGTTGATGGGGCTGCAACGTCCGTCAAAAGTCAGGCATGTCCAGTGCGGGTGATCGCATTTGCAGGAGCGTCCAATTGGCCGCTATGGGTCGGGCAGCGTTTGGGATTTTTCGCCCGAGAAGGCATCGACCTTTCGCTCGAGCTGACCGCGAGCTCGATCCAAATGGCACAGGCGCTGCATGCCGGCTCAGCGCTCATTGCGCTTACGTCTATCGACAATGTGATCGCGTACGCAAATGGGCAGGGCGAGGTCCCCCTCGCTGGTCCGGCGGATTTCTTTGCCTTCATGGGCGTCGACGACGGCCTCTTGAGCGTCATGGCGAGCCCATCGATTTCCTCGATTGGTAATCTTGCCGGACGGACGCTTGCCGTCGATGCGCTCACGACGGGTTATGTGTTTGTGCTGAAGGAAATTCTGGCGCAAAATGGACTCTTCGACGGCGATGTTGCCTACGCGGCGATCGGTACGGGCGCGGAGCGGCTTGCCGCACTCAATGCGGGGGCATGCAGCGCGACGCTGCTCAATGCGCCGCTGTGTCTGGCTGCCGAACGCGCCGGGAACAGGCGGTTGATTCTCGCCCGGGACGTACTCGGCCGCTACCAGGGAATTGTTGGCGCCGCGCGACGCGGCTGGGCCGAGGCCAATCGTGCCAGCGTTCAGGCATTCATCCGGGCGTTCCACCGCAGCCTGCAATGGCTCAGCGAGCCGCGCAATCAGACCGAGGCCTGCGCAATTCTGGCGGCGCGGCTGCCGGCGCTCGCCGGGGTGGTCGACGTCGCCCATCGTATGCTGGTGCTAGAGGGAGGACTGGAGAAAAGCCTGACCATTGACCGCGACGGCACCGCCCGTGTGATCAAGCTGCGTGAAATCTATGGCACCCGGCGGACCGACCTCGGTGGGCCCGAGCGTTATATCGACGATTCGTTCCTGCGTTCGGCCCTGGCTTAAGCTGCGTCAGCGGCGATCGGCCTTGCGTGAGGAGGACGCTGCGCGCTTCGCAAGAGTGGTGCGGGGCGCTGCTGTTGAAGCCCTGACGATCAGCTTCGGCGGAAGCACTATGTTCCTGATCAGCTGATCATTGTCTTCCATGGCTTGCTGGAGCAGATCCGCCGCTTGAAGCCCCATCTCCCGGTGACTGATGCGAACCGTCGTCAGGGCGGGATGCACGAGGTCGACGAGCGGCATGTCGTTGTGTCCGACAATGGAAATATCGCGCGGGCAATTCATGTGCCTTTCCTGGAGCGCATCGTACGCCCCGAGCGCGAGCAGGTCGTTCGCCGCGACGATGCCGGTGATGTCAGGCCTCGCGTCGATCAGGCGGCGCATCGACTCGGCACCTTGCTCGCGCGTGTAATTCCCGGCGACCTCGCAAGGTGCCTTCAGCGGATCGAGACCGCGCGCAGCCAGGCCTTGCGCAAAACCCTGACGTCGCAAGAATCCCGTCGAGTGCTCGGGGGGGCCGGCAAGGTGACCGATATCCGTGTGTCCGAGATCGACCAGATGGTCCACCGCGAGTTGCATACCCTGTATGTCGTCGGATACGACGGCCGAAATGCGCGCTTCCTTCTCGGCCCGGTTCACGAGAACGGCGGGCAGCTTCTGCTCCACGCAAAACGAAACCAGCGGGTCGTGCCTGCTGGCCGTTGCGATGATCAGCCCATCGACGCGGCGCGCAATCAGGCCGCCTGCGATGTCGAGCTGCTGTTCTGGAGCGCCGCCGACATAGGCGACGAGCGTGGAGTAGCCGCGCGCCGACAGCCGCTCGGTCGCCCCGGTCAGGATCGGTGTGAACACGCTTGTCGCGATATCTGGCACCAATATTCCGACCAGCTTCGATCGTCCGGTGCGTAGGCTTGCCGCGACGGGGTCCAGCCGGTAGCCGAGTTCCTGCGCAGCCTTAAGTACCCGCGCAACGGCGGATGGATCGACCATCGGCCGTGTCTCGGGACTTAAGGCTCGCGAAACCGTTGAAACATGGACGCCAGCGAGCTCCGCCACCTGTTTCATGGTAACGGTGCGGCGGCTGCCCTTGGATTGAGAGAATCTGGCTTTCACGGCAATCACTCTTAGAGCAACCGAACAAATAGAAGATCGCCAAAGATTGCAAGCAAACCTCTACAATCGTTTGTAAAAAATCATGACCTCAATGTACCTTCTCCTCTGCGGTCGGAGGCAAGAGAGGCTGGTTGGCTCCCGCAGAACTTGTTTTGTTTTTTGCGAATGCAGCTCAGGCTCGCCCTGCGCTGGGCCTTTTTCTCTGCAGCCTTTCTCGAAATAAAATATTGTTTTAATTAAAGAATTTTTTCCGGTCGCCGATCGATTCGAATGGCGAGTCCCCCAAGACGCTGAACCGTCATTGCCCCCTTGATTGGCATCATACGTCCGAAAATGAGGCTTGACGCCGGCTACAAACATCTGCAATCGATTGTACAGCAGGAACGCGACATTAACGGAGAGAGGTGCTTCCATGAAGAAGACATTCGTTCGCGGTACATGGCAGAAGAACCGGGCGTTTTCGCCGGCCATCGTGACCGAAGGTGGCAAGATCATCTGGATCGCCGGCCATACGGGCCAGAAAGATGACGAGGGCAAGTCGCTAGCCGGTAATTTCGAGGCCCAGACCTACCAGACTTTCCGCAATATCGAGGCGACCCTGAAGGAAGCCGGCGGCTCACTCAAGGACATCGTCACCATGACGGTGTTCCTGACCGACGCGCGCAACACGACCCGGATGACGGAGATCAGAACGGAGCTGTTCGGATCCGATTTTCCCGCCAGCGCCGCGATCACGGTCACGGGCTTTGCCGATCCGAACATGCTGATCGAAATCCAGGGCATCGCGGTCGTCGAATAGATCGCGCCAACTCAAACGGGGAGATGAGCACATGTCATCGAGCAGTATTGGCGCACGGCTGGACCGGCTTCCGATTACGAGGCTGCATCGCAAGGTGTTTGGCCTGGTCGCGGTTGGCATGTTCTTTGAGGGGTTCGACATCTATATCGCTGCCAGCGTACTCGGAGCGACGTACAAATCCGGCTTCTCGACTTTGGCGCAGAACGGCCTCTTCATCTCCGCTACCTTCGTCGGCATGACTCTCGGCGCCTTAATGACGGGGTTTTGGGGAGATCGCTACGGCCGGCGGGTTACCTACCAGGCCAATCTGATGCTGTTCGGCGGCGCCTCGCTCGCGTCGTCCTTCGCGCCCGACATGACGACGCTGATTGCATTGCGCTTCCTAATGGGGCTCGGCCTTGGTGCTGAAAATGTCGTTGGCTATTCCATCATGGCGGAGTTTTTTCCGGCGCGCGTGCGCGGCCGCTGGTCCGGCCTGATCTGCACGCTGGTGACTGCGGGACTGCCAGCCTCTGCCCTTCTGGCATGGCTGCTGGTGCCGACCTTCGGATGGCGGGTGATGTTCGTGCTTGGCGCGGTCGGCGCCTTCGTTGCCTTTGCTCTCCGCCGCAGTTTGCCGGAATCGCCGCGGTGGCTGGCGGCTGTTGGCCGTGAGGCGGAAGCGGATGAGTTGGTATCGCGCTTCGAGCGCGCAGCCGGCGCCGGTCCGCCGCCTACGGCGATGTCCGCGCCGGCAAGCGTCGCGCCGGACGCCAGCGGCCTGTTTCGCGCTCCCTATATCGCACGTCTCGTCGTGGGCTGCGTCTCGCTGATGGTCGTTAACACCCTGATCTACGGCTTCATCACGTGGCTTCCGACGTTCTTCGTTGGCCAGGGAGAAACGATCGCGCGCAGCACTGGATACGCTCTGCTCATGGCAGTCGGTGGACCAATTGGATCCGCTCTCGGCGCAATTTCCGCCGATTTTTTCGGGCGAAAGTCGACCATCGTTGGAGCCGCGGCAACGACTATCCTTCTCAGCGTGATCTTCTCGCTATCAAGTAACGCCTTGCTGACGGCCGCGCTCGGCTTTCTCCTGACGATCCCGATCTACGTTCTGGTTGCCGTTCTCTTTGCCGTCTATGTCCCCGAACTGTTTCCGACAGAATTCCGCTTGCGCGGCGTCGGCATCTGCAATGCCGCGGGCCGATCCGCCAGCATCATCGTGCCGCTGTTCGTCGCGCCGATCTTCGGCAGCTACGGCGTCGGCGGTGTGTTGGCGATGATGGGCGCGGCCTTGCTGGCGATGATCATTGTCGTTGCCTCGCTCGGGGAGGAGCCGGAGCGAGAGCCGGCCGAGGAGGCAATCGTCGCAACCTGAACGCGGCGAAGGCTCACATCAGGCGAATTTTAAGACGGTCTCCAAGGAGCTTCCGCGGAGAAAGGGTGGAACTTTGTCTCGTCACAGGAGGTTTGGAATGCCGTTTCATATACGCTCACTCGCGACTGCCATCATGGGCCTCGTTGGTTTCGGTGCCGCTCATGCCGCCGACGTTTCCGCTCCTCCGGCCAAGGCGGAAAAGCCGGTCACGATCTTTCCCGCCTTCCTTGTCAACGACAATCGCGTCACCTATTCCTATTTGCCCAACGGCACCGATCCGGGCGTCACCGCCAAGACAGCCAAGCAGGTCTATTCCTTTACGCATTTCGATGCTTGGGCCTACGGGACCAATCTGATCAGCCTGTCGCTACTTAAATCGGATCACAACGATCCCGCGCAGCCATGCGCAATCGGTCGCACGGGATGCTCGGGCGCGAGCGAGTTCTACGGTTTCGTGCGCAGCACATTCGGCTTCAACCAGATCTTCAACACCAAGGCCCTCACCGTCGGTCCGCTCCACAATGTCTCTCTGGAGGTCGGTGCGGACGCAGAGGTGGAGAACAACGCACTGTCGCCGGCCAAGCGGGTCGGCGTAGTCGGCCTGCAGTTCGCCTTCGACTTGCCCTACAAGGGCTTCTTCAACGTTGCGCCGATGTATTACAAGGAGATCAATCATAGCGCGTTCATCCCTGCGCCATACGACAGCAACCAGAATTTCGACAGCACCTGGACGATCGAGACCAACTACTACATGGACCTCGGCTTCTTGCCGGACTGGCTGCCGCTGTCGGTGAGTGGCCGCGCGGCTTGGATCGGTCCGAAAGGGACCGGCACCAATCAGCCCGGGACGCTTACGCGCAAGCTCGAGCTGAACAGCGAGCCGATCCGTCTGACGCTCGATGCCAGCAAGGCCTTTGCGGGCGCCCAATACACTCACATGGTCGACGTCTGGGTGGCTTATCGCTACTGGCAGAACAAGTTCGGTCTCGATCACAATTTGGCGCCACAATGCGTCGGCACCAACGCCGGTGCCTGCACTGAGTCATCGGTTTACACGGGCGTTACGGTGAAATTCTAAGGGCCTCATGCCCTGGAAACCGCGTTTTCGCGTCAGCATTGCAGGTGCCCCCGCCGTGCATGTTGCTGATTTCATCACAAGGATTGAGCGTGATCTGCCACTCAAATGGGTTCGCGCGCCGAGGGACGATCGTCCGCACGGCTAATCTCAACCTTCCAAGGTCCAACTACTTGCGTTCGATTTCACTACAGCTGACGAACAAGGGTGAACGACAACCATGAGTACTCAGGACCCGATGACTTTCGAGCGCGCGAAGCAGGAATTCGAGAATGCCTGGAACAACCCGAACCATACTCGTTTCGAGCTGCCGCCGGTTGACGTAAACCGCGTTTTGCGCGAGCGCTACACAGTCGAGCCTGCAGCTACCAAGATGACCCTGACGCAGCTGTGGGACATGGAGACGCGTAAGGCGTGGGATCCCGCAACCTACATCCCCTATGTCGTTTCGAGAGGCCACTCTTGGGGGCGTCACGCGCTAGAAGAGGGGTGCCAACGTTTCTTCCGGACTTCGGAGCAGGCGGCTTGGATCGATCCGTCCCGTGGTGAGGTCATTGAAGATGTCTTCATCAGCCACTTGGAGCGCCGCATCCTTTTCCTTGGTTTGCCATGGATCGTTGACGACCGAGGCGAGAACCTTCGTGCAAGCAACTTTCAGCCGCTGTTTCACGTCGAGCACGCAGCGTCAGGTTCGGAGGAGCATCCGATCAACATCTGGCGTATTGTCGTGCTGACCGTGCGCGAGGATGACCGCTTCAAGCGTCCGTTCGAAGAGATGGTCGCTGCCGGCTATCTGCCAGGATTCGTCGAAGAGTACATGCGCCGCGACATGAACGTCTGCATAGATCGCTGCTAATAGGCGGCGAGAACCCACGATCACCGCACCCGACCGTATTCCTACATTAGGCGTTCCTCCCTGACTGAGCTGCTCCCCAGAGCAGCTCTTTTTTGCGCAATGAGAAGTGAAGCGAATAAACTAGGTCGCCGCTTTCGGGTTAGCGGTAAGTCAACCGACCTGAGGGGGCACGCGTTCGTCACCTGACAGTGGCATTACGAGAAGAACGGTCACAGGTGAAGAAGTTCGGTTGACCAGCCGGCGTTCCTCGCCCCCCGCAATTCGGCATGAGTCCCACCGGCCGATCGCAACCTCGTGCTCGCCGTTCGAGATGCTGAGCGTGCCGTCGAGGACGACATAGATTTTTTCTGGAGCAGACGCCGATAGTGTCGTTCCGCCGCCCGGCGCAATCACCGAAACGCCAGCCCAGAGATCCGAGGACGGCCCAGCTTCCCGTCCTTGCAGGCGGACCATTGCCATGTCGTGGTGACCGGCCGCCGTATAGGCAGGCGCCTCAGTGAAGCGAACAACATGCATGTTCAGTCTCCCGGTCGGAGCACGATGCGGTTGCGCGACGATCCGATCACGGCGTCGTAGGCGCGCTTGGCTTCGGTGAGGGGATAGATGCAAGACTGCGCTATAGGGTAGGGACGAAGGAAGCCGCCGGCAAAGCCGGGCAGCGCGCTGCGCAGCAGTTCCGCGCTCTCCGACGTCGAGAAGGCGAGGGTGTCGACGCCCAGATAGGTATGCCGGCCGCGATAGAACTCTAGGATGTTGAACGGAACGGTTTTGCTGGTGGTGGCGATCAGGATCTGCCGCCCGGCCTTGGCAAGCGATCGATGAGCGGCCTCGAAATAGGGGTCGCCAACAGTGTTGAAGACGATATCGGCGCCGTGGCCGTCGGTCAGCTCTCGCACCCGCGCGGCGACGTCGGTCGCCGCGGAGTTGACGATCTCGATCGGTGCGTTGCTGTGGCCTTCGTAAGCTTCGTCCTTGCGTACCACGCCAATCACTTTGGCGCCCTGCCAAGTCGCAAGTTGAACAGCGGCCTGGCCGACCTTGCCGTTTACACCCAAGATGAGGACATACTCGTTCGGCTTCGGCAAGCCGGATCTTCTGAAACCTTCGATCGCGGTCACAAAGGGGACCCCGATGCCGGCTGCCTCCTCCATCGAGATGCCATCGGGCTTTTCGACCACGGCCGCAGCCTCGACCACCACGTGGCTGGCATGGGTGCCGTCGCGGCGAATTCCGAGATCGCCCGAGGTGCCGAATACGGCTTTTCCAACAAGCGCATCGGGTCCCCGGACTACGCGTCCGGAGAAATCGCGGCCGGGGGTACGCGGGAATACTGCATAGGGCATCAGTCCAGTCGCGGCCTTGACGTCGGAAGGATTAACGCCGGCGGCCTCGATCGCAACTACGACCTCGTCGGCTTGCCGCGAGAGTGGATGTTTCTCGATGACCGGGATGATCGCCGCCGCGTCCGCGACCTTGGCGTTGAGCCGCACGCACGTCACCTCGATGGCGGCGTCGGTTCCGGATTTGAAAAAGGCACTCATCGCGTACTCCTAGATCTTGCTGACGGCCGACGAAGACAGGCCAACGATTCGCCTGGCGTCATCGGTCGTCGCGATCGTGCCGCCCAGATCCTCGACGATGCGGCGCGCTTTGGTCACCATCTCCGCGTTGGAGATCGCGAGCTTACCGCGGGATAGATAGACCGCATCCTCGATGCCTATCCGCACATGGCCGCCGGCAAGGTAGGACTGCGCCACCATCGTGAAGGCCGTCTTGCCGATGCCGACCGCAGTAAACTCTGCACCCGCAGGCAGCATGTCGCGCGCGTACATCACGGTTTCCGGCGAGGGCTGGAAACCGTAGCGGACTCCCATCACGAACGAGCACAGTACCGGGCCCTGCAGCGTACCGTCGGCGAGCAGGTCGTTCATCAACGCGATGTCCCCGGAGTCGAACAGCTCGATCTCCGGCTTGACTCCGGCGTCGGCGATCACTTTCGCCATCCGGCGGACATTGGCCGGGGTGTTGATCACAACTTCACTTCCGGAATTCATGGTGTTGAGATCGAGCGTGCAGATATCCGGCCGCAGCACGGCGATGTGCTCTACCCGCTTCTCTGGCACCATCAGGGTCGTCCCCTCGGCTGCGACCTTCGGATCGTCTCGGGACGGAACGAAACGTCCGCCCGGTCCGGTCGTGATGTTGAGGATCAGGGCGGAATTACTCGCGCGAATGCGCTCGACAACATCGACGTAATGGTCGAGCAGCATCGAGGGACGGCCGGTCAAGGGGTCGCGAACGTGGATGTGGACGACGGCGGCGCCGGCATCAGCGGCGCCGAGGCAGGCTTCCGCAATCTGCGCCGGGGTAATGGGCAGATGGGGCGTCTGCTCCGGCGTTGTCAGATTGCCGGTGACGGCGCAGGTTATAATAACCTTGTCTTGCGGGGGGCGCATGAAACTTCCTTTAGAGCGAGCGGCCGCCATCGACCACGAAGGTGGTCCCGGTGGCAAAGCCGAGTTGGGTTGCGCAGGCTAGAATCGCCGAGGCGATATCCTCGGCTGTCGCAATCCGCTTCAGCGGTGTCGTGTTAGCAGTCTTCGTGTTGAAGTCCGCGCCGCGGCCGGGAACGAAGCTGGTGTCGACCACGCCGGGCGCGACAGCAAGCACTCGAACCTCAGGCGCAAGCACGCGGGCCAGCGATTTCGTCATGACGTCAATGCCGGCCTTTGCGGCGCAATAGGCAATCGAGGAACCGATCCCGTTGCTGCCGGCGATCGACGAGATCGAAACGATCAGGCCGTCGCCGGATGCCTTCAGCATCGGAGCGAAGGTGCGAATCGCGGCGAACTGTCCACGCCAGTTGACCGCAAACATCCGGTCGATCAGATCGTCATCCAGCGCGTCGAGATCGGCGTGCGGCACCGGCTTGGTGAAGCCCGCGGCGTTCACCAGTACGTCTAGCCGGCCGAATTGTCGCTCGATCTCGCCACGCAACGCCACCAAGGTGTCGGTGCGCGCGACGTCAGCAATGAAGGCGGCATGTCCTTCTCCGGGCAGGGACTGCATCACTGACGCTGCGGATGCTGATTCCTCCGCGCTGTCGCGATGGCTGATCGCGATGCGCGCCCCGAGCTCGGCAAACTGCCTGGCGGCCACGGCGCCGATGCTGCCGGCTCCGCCGACGACGAGCGCGACCTTGCCGGTCATGGATTGCGTCATGATCTACCTCACTTGATCGGTGGCTTGGGACGGATCGCTTCGCCGTCTTCCATGGCGAAGCGGTAGTTCAGCGTGTACCAGGGGGCGCTGACGCCGGGTGCCGGCGGCTCCCCGTGGTCGTGTCGGCGATAGTCGCCGACCAGCTTGCGCGTTACGCCGAACACCACGTCGCTCTCGAGATGCTCGTCGTCGTCGACGAAGACCTGGGTGATTAGCGTCTTGTAGCCGGGCTTAAAGCCGAGGAAGTGGATGTGCGCCGGACGATATGGATGCCTATTCTGGGCGCGAAGTAAGTCGCCGGTCGGGCCGTCTGTAGGCACTGGGTAGCCCGCTGGCTTGACTGAGCGGAAGGAGAATCGTCCCGCCGCATCGGTCGTGAACTTGCCGCGCAGATTCATGTCTGTCTGCGTCTCGTCCTGGTTCTCGTAGAGGCCGACCGGCGATGACTGCCAGACGTCGACCTCGACATTAGCGAGCGGTTTGCCCCTGGAATCAACTATCTCGCCGGAGACGAAGAGCTCGGGGCCGGGCGTTGCCGAACGAACGATCGTCGCACCGTTCTCTGTCCGGGGAGAGTTGGCCCGCCAGAACGGTCCCAACAATGCGGCCGCGGTCTCCGTGGCACCGGCGTTGCCATTGTTCAGCAGGCAAACCAGCGTAGAGAAACCGACTGCATCCGCGAACAGGATACCCTCGTTATGGCTGTCATTGGTGGCCTGACCGATACGGTTCAGGAAGTCGACCGCCAGATCGTATTCTGCCTCGGTGAGCTTCACCTCGTGCGCGAAGGCGTGGAGGTGCCTGACGAAGGATTCCATCACCGTGCGTAGTCGCGCATTGCCGGTACCTGCCATTGCCCGCAACACGGTCGGCGTCACGTCCTCGAGCCTCTCTATGATGCCGTTCGACATCGGCTGCTCCTCTCTACACGACGATTGCTCGGAAACGTACAATCGATTGCAGATAGTTAGTGCAATCGATTGCATGAAGTCAAGCCGATCGCTATGCTTATTCTGCACGTGAGCTAAGCAGCAGGAATCTTTGGGTGAGTAGGCCCGTCCCCACGATCAAGGAAATAGCGGACGCTGCCGGCGTGCATCCGTCGACCGTGTCGCGCGCGCTGAACCCGAAAAAGCGCCATCTCGTCGCCAAGGAAGTCGCCGGACGGATCGCGGTTCAGGCGGAGGCCCTTGGCTATCAGCCCAACCGGCTGGCGGCAAACTTGCGCCTTGGGCGGTCCGATCTGATTGGCGTGCTGCTGCCTGATATCGCCAACCCTGTGTTTGGACCGATTCTTGGCGGCATCGCCGAGGTGCTCTCTGCGGAAGGTTACGCACCGATCGTCGCAAATGCCGGCAACGCGCCGTCTCAACAGGTTGGTTTTGTCGAGCGGCTGTTGAGCCAGCGCGTCGACGGCATGATCCTGGCGACCGTCTCGCAGGACGACGAATTGGTCGGCTTTTGCATCCAGCGCGGGCTTCCGGTGATGCTGGTCAATCGATCCGAGGCGCAGGATCGCGTATCCTCAGTAGTCTCGGACGACAATCTCGGGATGCGGCTTGCGGTCGATCACCTGGGCGCACTTGGACACCGGCGGATCGCGCATGTCGCTGGCCCTTTGTCGACTTCGACAGGCGCGCAGCGGCGCGACGGTTTTGCGCATGCGATGGCTCGGCGCGGATTGAACGGAGCGGTCCGCGAAGCCGCGGGTTACAGTCGCGAGGCTGGGAGGCTGGCGGCGACGGATCTGCTCGATGCAGCGGGCGATATCACGGCGGTTGTCGCCGCCAACGATCTTCTTGCGCTCGGCGTGCTCGATGCGTTGGCGGCGCGCCGACTACGCTGTCCGGGCGACGTCTCGCTGGTCGGGCACAATGACATGCCGCTGATGGACGTGGTCTCGCCGCCACTCACGACGGTACGGATAGAACATCGGGAGATGGGGCGGATCGCCGCCAGGATGCTGGTCGAGACGATCAAGAGCAGGTCGTCGGAGCTCCGTCACGTCGTGTTGTCACCGGAACTGGTCGTTCGCCAATCGACCGCACCCAGAGCCGTCGCGGCACGCGCCTAGCCATTTGTCGGCGCCCCGCGCAGCTGGCCGGATGACGGCGCCGCGGTCGAGTGACGAACCACCATTGATGCCGGCAGCAGCACGTGCTTCGGCTGACGCTCCTCCGGCGCGAGCTTAATGTCGGCGAACAGGATTTCGGCGGCGGCCTTGCCGGCCCGCAGCGGATCGACCTTAACAGTCGTCAACGGCGGCGACCACCGTTCCGCCATCGGAATATCGTTGAAGCCGGTCACCGAAACATCGCGCGGACATTCAAGGCCATGGCGCTGCAGGACGTTTAAGGCTCCGAATGCAAGCAGGTCGTTGGCGGCCATGACCGCAGTGAAGGGAACACCAGAGCGCAGCAACTCCTCCGCGCAACGCGCTCCCTCCTCCTCGCGATATTCGTTGCTGTAGACGATGAGGTCGTCCGAGACCACGGCCTTGACCCGATCGATCCAGTAGCGATAGGCGGCGAGCCGCTCTTCCGCCGTCGACCATGACGACGGGCCGGAAATGAATGCGATGCGCCGGTGGCCCAGCTCGGCAAGATGTTTCACTAGGGCACCGATGCTGGGTCTCACGTTGTAGCTGACCGAGGACACGGAATCGTCGTCGACATGGCTGTTGACGGTTACGATCGGCGTGCCGTCATGAGCGACGGCCGAGACCACCTCGTCCTCGCGCAAGGCGCTGGCAACGATCAGCCCCTCAATACCACGCGCGAGGAAAGTGCTAATCAGCTTTTCTTCCTTTTCCGGGTTGTTGTCTGTGTCGCCGATCAGCGCGACATAGCCATGCTCGGACGAGATGCTGTCGATGCCCTTGATGATGGGGCCGAACAGGCTGTTGGTGATGTCGGGAACGATGATGCCGATCGTCTTGCTTGAATGCGTGCGCAGCGTGGCGGCCGCGACGTTATGGCGGTAGTTGAGCTCGGCGACGGCGGCCTGAATGCGCGCCCGCACCTCATCGGTGATGCGATGGGCGGTTGCCGGGTCCAGCGCGCGCGAGACCGTCGAGAAGTGAACGCCGACATGCGCCGCCACATCCTTCAGCGTCGGACGCTTACCTTTCGTCGGGCCCGTCAATTGCCAAAAGTCCTTGCGTTCGCCTTCGGCGCGATCCATCTGCATGCAGATAGCAAACGCAGCTCGGCTGGGCAAACCTCCTGCGAGCTGCGCAAGCGATCGGGCATTCGGTCAATGTCCGGCATAGTCCGCGGCGGCGGGGCAGGTCCGCTGCTGGAAGGGCACCAGCCACTCGGAATGGTTGGCCTTGGTGATGATAGCGCCGGGGATTACGACCCGCTTCGGCATTGCCTCGCCGCGAATGGCCTTCAGGCCGATTTCGGTCGCCACGCAGCCGATCTTGAAGCCGTTGAACTCGGCAATCGCCAGCAGGCCGCCGTTCTTGACCGCTTCGACGGCCTCCGGCACGCCGTTGATTGATACCACGGCAACGTTGCCGCGGCCCGCGGCCTTCAACGCCTCGGCCGCGCCGAGTGCCGATGCATCCGCGGCTGCGATTACGCCGTTAATCTCGCTGTGTTGTTGGATCAAGTTCTCCATGACCTGCAGCCCGAGAAGGCGCTGGAAATTGGCAGGCTGGGACGCCAGCAGCTTGATATTTGGGTACTCCTTCAGCGCCGCATCGAAACCGCGCTTTCGCTCATCCCCGGTGTTGGACCCCTTGATGCCCTCGAGGATCACGACATTGCCCTTACCGCCGAGATGATCGAACAGCATCTTGGCGATGTCGTAGCCGAGCTTGTAGTCGTCCTGCCCGACGAAGGCGAGATAAGGCGCATCGCCAGCCTTGTCGTTGTAGTTGAGAACCGGCGTGCCGGATTCGATGAGCCGCTTGATCGTCGGCAATTGCGCCTTCGGGTCGATCGGCATGAACAGGACGAGATTGGGCCTGGTGACGCCGACATCCTCGAGCTGCGACATGCCTTCGGTGATATTGTTGGGTTTGGTCGGCACGTATTGGCGAATCGTCGCATTCATTTTCTTCGCCATTTGCTCGACGCCGGCGCGTACGCCCTCAAAATGCGGATCGACCTGGTTCTTGGTGAAGGCTGCGATGACCTCGCCGGCCGCAAGCGCCGGCGCGGCGGAAAGCCCGCAAGAGATCAGGGCCGCGGACAGCAATCTAAGATGTTTCACATGTCTGGTCTTCATGATAGCTCCCGATGGACTGGTCAAATGGCGCAAGGAGGGTCGTTATAGTCGGACGCGAAACCCTCATCTTCGCGCCCCGCGATTAACAGCGGCATCAGCAAGCACGGCCAAAACCACGATCGCGCCGGTCACAAACGGGTGCCAGGTGGCGCTAACATTGAGCAGATTGAGCGCGTTGACGATCAGAGTGAGAATAGTCGCGCCGAGCAGTGTTCTGAACAGTCCGCCGCTACCGCCGAACAGGGACGTACCTCCGACCAACACCGCTGCGATCGCGGGGAGCAACAGCGGCTCGCCGATGCCGGGTTCGGCCGCATTGAGCCGAGCCACATAGATCAGCGCCGCTAGGCCCGCCATCAGGCCGCTCACCATATAGAGCAGGGTTCTGCGCCGGGCGACCGGAATGCCCGACAGTACGGCCGCCGCTTCATTGGCGCCCATCAGATAGACTTCGCGCCCAATGGTCGTGCGCGACAGGAAGATCACGCCGCAGGCGCCCGTAACCAGCATGACCCAGATCGGAACGGGGACGCCGAGCCAAAAGCCGCTGCCGAAGAAGCGGAACGCCGGCGAGAAGCCGTAGACGACCTGGCCGGCCATGAACCAATAGGCGATGCCCTGAGCCACCCAAAGCATGCCGAATGTCGCAAGGAACGGCGGAATCTTCACCCGGTTGATTAGGACGCCATTGGTCAGCCCGACCAGAACGCCGCAGCCGAGGGCGACAGCGATGCCTGCGGTAGGCTGGCTAGTGGCCTTGATCGCCGCAGCCGAGAGGCAGGCGCAAAGCGTGAGGTTCGCGCCAATCGATAAATCGAGCCCACCGGCGATGATTACGAGTGTCAGCCCGGAGGCCACCAGGAAGAGCAGGCTGGCCTGGCGCAGGATATTGAGCAAATTGTCCGTCGTGGCGAAGGTTGGGCTGAGGCTCGACAGCAGCACGGCGATGCAGGCGATCAGACCGAGCCGTACGACGACTGCGACCGTGCCCGGCGCAAGTTGCTGCGGCCGTCGAATTACAGGGGCGGGGCTATCCATTGTCGTCATGCGCCGTTCTGTGATGCCTGCTTGCGATTGCGATCGATCAGCAGCGCCGTGATCAGCAGCAGGCCAACGCAGACAACCTGGAGCGATGGTTCCACCGAGAGAACGTTGAGGCCGTTGCGGAGCACGGAAATCGCCAGCACGCCGAGAACTGTGCCGAACAGCCAGCCCTGGCCTTTCTCGAACGACGTTCCGCCGAGCACTACCGCGGCAATGGCTTCAAACTCCATGCCGACAGCGACCGACGGATGCGCCGAATTGGTCCGTCCGAGCAGCAGCAGCGCCGACAGCGCCACTGTGAGGCTGCAGAGGAGGTAGACGCCCGTGTGGACGAGGTTGGCATTGATGCCGGCGAGATGCAGTGCATCCTTGTTGCCGCCGATCGCGAAAACATAATTGCCGAAGCGGGTCCGATATAGCAGCAGCGACAGCAACCCATAAACTAGCGCCGCGACCAGGACCGGGGTCGGCACCGCGAACACCGTGGATCGATAAAAATTTTCAAGGGCCGGCGTGAAGCCGCCAATCGGATCGCCGTTGGTGATGACCAGCGATAGTCCCTCGCACAGTCCCATAGTCCCGAGCGTGACCACGAAGGCCGGCAAGCCGAGGTAGCCGACCAGGACCCCGTTCACGGCGCCGGCGACGAGCCCGACCAGCATCGCGGCCGCCACGGATGCGGGTAGCCCCCATCCTGCGACAAGCAACTCAGCAATCACAACGCCGCATAGGCCGAGCAGCGCACCGACCGAGAGGTCGAGGCCCGCAGTGAGAATGATGAGGGTCATCGGCAACGCCAGCATCAGCAGCAGCGAAGACTGAAGGCCAATATTGGTGAAGTTTACGGCGGACAGGAAGCGCGGATTGCCGATCGCGAACACCACGATCATGCCGACGAGGATGAAGGTGACGCCCGGGATCCGGCGCAGTAGCGCGGCGGCTGGCGCGGTCAATGCGGCATGGACAATCTGATCAGTCATTGATGCACCGCCAGGTCGAGAATAGCCTTCTCTGAGAGCTCGTTGCGGCCGAGATGGCCGACGATCCGGTAGTCGCGCATGACGTAGGCGCGATCGCAGAGATGAATGAGCTCGGGCAACTCCGAGCTGATCACCAACACGGCGGCGCCGTCCTTCGCCAAATCGTCGATCAGCCGGTAGATCTCGGTCTTGGCGCCGATGTCGACGCCGCGGGTCGGCTCGTCGAGCATGAACAGCCGCGACCCGGCGGCGAGCCATTTGCCGAGCACGACCTTCTGCTGATTGCCGCCGCTGAGATTGCGGACGAACTGCGCTGGTCCTGGTGTTGCGATGTTCAACCGCGTGATCAGATTGCGGCAGACCTTCTCCGCTACGGAGGGCGCGAACCAGCCGCGGCGAAACAAGCGCCATAGAGCCGCTGCCGTAGCGTTTTCGCCGACGGCGAGTGGTAACGCGAGGCCTTCGCGCTTGCGATCCTCGGGCAGCAGCGCGAGCCCGGCACGGGTGCTGCGGTCTGGCCGTTGAGCAAAGTCGGCGCCGTCCAGCCTTATGACCCCGGTGCGCAGCGGATCCGCGCCGAATATCGCACGCACCACTTCGGTGCGGCCCGAGCCGACGAGGCCCGCCAGCCCCACAACTTCGCCGGCACGGATTTCCAGCGAAATGTCGGTCAGCTTGGCGGTCTGCAGATTGGTTACGGTCAGGACCGGCGCCCCTGCGGCCAGCGCCTCGCGACGCTTTAGCCCCGCGAGGGAGCGTCCGATCATTGCGCCTACCATTTCGTCAGGCGACACCTCGTCCCGGCGATAAGATGCGACCACGGCGCCGTCACGCATCACGGTGATGCGGTCACCCAGCGCGACCACCTCCCTCATACGATGCGAGATGTAGACGATCGCCACGCCGCGCTGCTTCAGCCGGGCAATCACCTCGAACAGCCGCTCGGATTCCCGCTCGGAGATCGCGGCTGTCGGTTCATCCATCACTAGGATGCTGGAATTTTGCGAGAGCGCCTTGGCGATCTCCACCATCTGCTGTTGTGCGACGCCGAGATCGGCAGCGAACGTCCACGTGTCGTAATTCAAACCGAGCTGCGCCAGCACGTCGCGGGCGGCAGCGTGCATCGCCGCCTTGTCGATGATGCCGGCTTTCGCAAAGGCGCGCTCGCGGCCCAGAAATATGTTCTGCGCGATGTCCAGATACGGCGCGAGCGAAAATTCCTGGAAGATGACGCCGACACCAATCCCATTCGCATCGGCGGGACCTTGGATCGCGATGCGCCGCCCCTTGTGTTCGATCACGCCGTCATCGGCGAGATAGGCGCCGCAGAGCACCTTGATTAGCGAAGACTTGCCCGCGCCGTTCTGCCCGAGAATGACATGCACCTCTCCGGCATGAATCTCGAGAGAAACCCCTCTGAGAGCATGAACACCCGGAAACGATTTGCTGATGTCGATCAGGCGCAGCAACGGCTCCGCGGTCCCTTGATCTCGCCCGGGCCTCACTGCCATGGTTTCGGGTCCCCCATCGGGACTTTCCCTGTTCGCCAGCATCTTCCGTCCCGGTGCGCCGAGCGTGGTCGCGCTCCCGAAGATGCCTTACAGGCAAACGTTTGCACAATCAAGTGCGAAAAATTCGCCGGTTGTCTACCCCAAGGCGTACCATAGGCTGCTGCGTGCGCAATCGCCCCGGCATTCTGCCACCAAGACAACGATTTTTATATGCGGTTACAATCAGCTCGGTCGTGCAAGCGATTGCATAAGCCGCTGATTTGCGCTAGCGGTTACCGAAGGGCGCGCGACAGCTGAGAGGTTCGGGCGCCAATCGGCAATTGACAAGGATGGAGAGAAACGCCCATGAGCGCGCCCGCCACGAGACGATCTGCTTTCGCGACCTCGCCCTCGAACCCGGACATCAAGGAAATTCAGACGATTCCGGAGCGGAAGGCCGACATGCCCTATGCCCCGGCGATCCGCGTCGAGAGCCCCTGCGGACTTCTGTTCATCTCGGGCGCAACGCCGTCGCCGCTCTATCACAAGCATCCGCACCAACTCGCGGAGCATGATCATCCCAACTCGATCATCGATCAGACCCGTCGTGCCATGGAGACGATCAAGACCATCCTCGACCACGAAGGGTTGACCTGGACCGACATCGTGAAGGTGACGAAATATCTCACTGACATTCGCGATCAGGACGGCATGGTGGCTGTGCTCAAGGAATATTTTGGCACATGGACACCAGCAAGCACGACGATCTGCATCAATCAGCTGTCAACTCCCGGCGCACGAGTCGAACTCGACATGATCGCCGCTTTTCCCCGGACAACCGATTGATGGGCGCGGCGGACGTCCTACCCATCCTGCTCGCCGTCGTTCTGGCCTGGGCAGGCAGCCTGAACCTCGCAGCTCCAAAATTCATTCGCGAAGAATTCAAGGAGTGGGGTTACTCGGATCGCCTTCGCAAACTCATCGGGGCGATGGAATGGATCGCAGCCGCCGCCCTCCTGATTCAGCCGATCCGCCTGCTCAGCTGCGCGATCGCCATTGCGATACTGGAGCCCGGATTGAGCAGCGCAAAGATGCGATATCGATGAACGAGCCGCGAAAATTGTGCTCGGAGGCGCAGCAACAAACGAGAGGCTTCGGCCGAGATTAGGGCTTCATGAAATTCTTCGTGTCGCGCTTCCCAATTGGAAAGGTGCGATGCGTCGTAATTTGATCCACGCTCGGTCGCGCGCGAGGCGGTGAAAGGAAGATAATATTCTGCCCTCCCAAACGTCGTCGCCCTTTTGATGCCGGGAACATGTGCCTTGTTGTGACCAAAGATTCGAATCTAAAGGGCGAGTGTGGATCTCGTGAAAGTCGTTAAGACAATATTCGGCCAAACGCGTTTCGGTCGTTGGCGAAGAGCGGGTGTCTTTTGGTCCAGCGAAAGCAATAGCTCGAGAACGGTCTGGCGTTCCGTCCCATGTATCGGAACCTGATCGCGCCGTGCTGATGCTAACGCCGTAGCCGCCGCGCCGTCTTCGTGGCTGATTGGACTGCAGCCGGAGAGGGGAGGGACCGTATTAGAGACGACTTGACGCTGGCGACGTGGTCTCGCATCAGCATCTCGGCACGCCAGGGCTCGCGTCCGACGATCGCCTCGAAGATACGATGATGATCCTCGTGCCGGCGGCGAACGTCGCCTTCTTCAAACGCCACGACATTGCGCGGGGACGAGACCGGCACCTGCTGACACAGATACACCATGTCGTTGAGGAGCCTTGAGCCGGCAGACGCATGGATCGTGACGTGGAAACATGCATTGATCCGGCTGTACTCCGATCGGTGCTCGTCGGTGATATGCCCGTTGCGAAGCAAATCGTCGCCGTCCCGGAGCGCCTGTTGTAAGGTACCCATCTCGCTGACGTTCAGCCCGCGCTCGGCGCTGAGTCGCGCCGCAAGGCCCTCCAGCACGGCACGCACTTCATAGGCGCTGATCACTTCGTCGATTGAGAATTCCCGCAGGGTGTAGCCGCGGTTGGGCGTGTAATCGAGCAGTCCCTCCGATGCGAGCTTCTGAAGCGCCGCGCGGACGGGCGTGCGCGAGACGCCCAGCAGCGTCGTCAGCTTGACTTCGTGCAGGCGTTCGCCCGGTTCGAATTCGCCGGCAAGGATGGCAGCACGAACTGCCTCGAGCACGGATTCGAACCGAGTGGAGGATGACGTTTCTGGGGCTGGCAGCGCGGCCATACGAAAAGGGTCCGAGACTTGTTTGTACACAATCTAGCGAAGCGTCAGTATCGTTCAAGCGGCGCCTCTCGTCACGTGCGAAGGTGATCTTACGTATATTGGCGCACTTCTGAGCCGAATTGAATATGGATTGATCGTGCTTCGCACAGAATCCCAGCAGAAAATGTATACATTATCTTTGACTCATAGCCAAAATGTATTGCAGAGTGGAAGCAGGCGAGTTCGTCTCCTGCCCAACAGGGATGCCAAGGAAGCGGCACATGAATCTCGGCGTCGACCAACCCAAGGCTGCGATTATCGCGATCGATTTGCACCGCGGTCATCTCGATATGGACGTCGCGACAATGCCGACGTCGCCCGAGGTTGCCCAGCGGGTGATCGCGGCCAACAAGCGCCTGTTCGATTGGGCGCGTAGCGCCAATATTCCGGTGGTTCACCTGCTCACGCAGTATCGCGATGTCGCCGAAATCGCCTCCAATCCGTTCTGGCGAACGCGCGCCGAGGATCCCGAGGCGACGCGCAAGAACGTGCTGCGGCACAATATCGCCGGGATGCCGGGTGTTGCGATCATCCCCGACCTCTATGACCGCGAACGAGACCTCGTTGTCGACACGAAGAAGCGCTACGATTGCTTCCTCGGCACTGATCTCGATTTCACGCTGCGCGCGCACGGCGTCAACACGCTGCTGATCGCGGGGGTCAACACCAATTCCTGCGTGCTCGCGACGACGACTGCAGCCAATGTGCGCGACTATGCCGTGATCGTCGTGAAGGATTGCGTCGAGACCATGGATGGTCCGGCGCTGCATGAGGCGGGCCTGCTCTGCATCCGGACCGCGTTTGGTTTCGTGCTCGACACCGGTGAAATCCAGCGACTTGGCCTCTTCGGCCCGGCCGCCAAAAGCGCTGCTTAGGATCCGTGATGACATCGTCCGCGTATGCTTCGGATCTTCCAGTTCCGGTCGTCGCGGCGGCTTCGCTGCCAATCGCGGGGTCGTCACAGCGCTTTCCGGTGCGCCGGATCTATTGCGTCGGCCGGAATTATGTCGAGCATATCCGCGAAATGAAGGAAGGCGACGAGCGCGACCCGCCTTTCTTCTTTCAGAAGCCGGCTGACGCACTCGTTGAAGACGGAGCTGTCATGTCCTATCCGGCCGATACGGAGGATTTTCAGTTCGAGATCGAACTCGTGGTCGCGCTCGGCGCCGGCGGTTGCAAATTGTCGCGCAACAATGCGCTGGACAGCGTTTTTGGTTACGCGGTCGGCATCGACCTCACGCGCCGCGACCGGCAGCGCGAGATGCGGGCGAAGATGCTGCCGTGGGAACGGGGCAAATCGTTCGACGCGTCAGCGCCCTGCGGCGCCATTCATCGCGTTACTGAAGTGGGGCATCCCGCGCGCGGTGCCATTACGCTCGACGTCAACGGGCGCGAACGGCAGCGCGGCGATCTTTCGCAGATGATCTGGAACGTGCCTGAGATCATCGCCAACTTGTCGTCGTCCTATCGCCTCGCGCCTGGTGACCTCGTGATGACGGGCACCCCAGCGGGCGTCGGGCCTCTTTTGCCCGGCGATCGGGTCACCGGAGCGGTCGAGGGCGTCGGCAGAATCGCCATCACCATTGGAGCGCGCGAGACGTGAACATGCTGCCTACCGACCGTCTGGCCTATTCGTCGATCGCGGACCGCCCGCCGCTGGTGCTTCCGGATGCTGCGCGCGTCGCCGTCTGGGTGATCGTCAATGTGGAGGAATGGGACCCGAAAGAGACGATGCCGCGAACGGTGCTGACACCGCCGGCTGGTGGCGCGCCGATGCCCGATATCCCGAACTGGGCCTGGCATGAATACGGCAATCGCGTCGGATTCTGGCGCATGCTCGATGTGCTGGACGGCTTCGGTATCAAGGCGGCTCTCGCCATCAACGGCAAGGCCATCGGCACGTATGAGCCGATCGCGAAGGCGGCGCATGATCGAGGCTGGGAGTTTATCGGACACGGCTTCGGCCAGAAGAACATGCAGAAGGTCGCGGATGAGCGCGACGATATTCGCAAGACGCGCGACGCGATCCGCGCCTATACGAGCAAGAATCCGCGCGGCTGGCTGGGTCCCGGGCTGACCGAGACCTGGGAGACGCCGGATATCCTGGTGGAGGAAGGGTTCGACTACGTCTGCGACTGGGTGCTCGACGATGAGCCCGTGGTCCTGAAGACCCGCACGAAGCCGATCGTGAATGTGCCGTACACCCAGGAATGCAACGACGTGGCGATGATGCTGATCCAGCATCACAAGGCATCGGAATATCGGGATCGTGCCATCGACCAGTTCGACCAGATCTATGCCGATGCCAAGACTTCATCCCGCATCATGGCGCTGGTGGTTCATCCTTACATCATGGGAGCGCCGCATCGGCTCAAATATTTCGCGGCCGCAATCGAGCATATCAAGCGTCATCCCGATGTGAAATTCTGGACTGGAGAGCAGATTTACGACTGGTACCTGTCGCAACGTCCGAACGCACTGAAGGATCAAGCTCCGGCATGATGGGGATCAATCTCTTTCAGATCCTGAACGGCCTGACCTTCGCGGCGCTGATCTTCATCGTCGCGTCCGGCTTCACATTGATTTTCGGCTTGCTGCGCATCGTCAATCTTGCTCACGGAGCACTCTATCTGGTCGGAGGCCTCGCTGGCTATTCGGCGGCCAAGGCCAGCGGAAGTTTCGTGGTGGGCGCGTTGGCTGCGATGGCGCTGGTCGCAGCCTTGGGCGCGGTGCTCGACCGCGGCCTGCTGAGCTTCGTGCGCGGCGTCGAATTGCGCCAAGTCCTGCTCACGCTTGGCGTCGCATTCATTCTCAACGACATCTCGCTCGTGATCTGGGGCGGAGACACGTTCTCGGTGCCGGTCCCAGCGGCGCTGAGAGGCGCCATGTGGATCGGCGGCGTGATGTATCCGAAGTATCGCATCTTCGTTCTGGTTCTCGGCCTGCTGGTGTTTACCGCGCTGTGGCTGCTCCTCAACAAGACGCGGCTCGGCGCGCTGATCCGCGCAGGTGTCGATGATCCCGAGATGGTCGAAGCCATGGGCATCAACATCCGGCGGGTTTTCCTGGGCACATTCATGCTCGGGGCGGCCCTGGCAGGTCTCGGCGGGGTGGTCGGTGGCGCCTTCCTGACCCTCTATCCGAGTGCCGACGCCGAGATCCTGGTGTTCTCGCTCGCGGTTGTCATCATCGGCGGACGCGGCAGCCTGGTGGGCGCTGCCCTCGGCGCATTGTTGGTTGGCCTGTTGAATGCGATCGGGCAGGTGATGTTTCCGGAACTCGCCTACTTCGTCATTTTCGGGCCGATGGCGGTGCTGTTGGCATTCCGGCCACTGGGCCTGTTCGGGAGGGCAGCGTGAGGTCGGCTTCGTTGACGCCGGCTGCATCGTCGCCGGCTCCCTTGCTTCGCCGGCCTCGCGCCGTCGGCTGGATCGCGATGGTGCTGCTGGCCCTCGCAGTGCTGCCTGCCGTCTTGCCGAGCTACCAAGTCTCTGTCGTCACGCAGGTCCTGATTTTCAGCGTCCTGGCGATGTCGATCGACATTCTCGCGGGCTTCGCCGGGCGCACCTCGCTCGGCCATGGCGCGATTTTCGGCGTCTCCAGCTATGTCGCGATCTATTGGAGCTCGACGCTTGGCGGCGACATCTGGATCGGCATCGCCCTCGGCATTCTGGCGGCGACAGCGCTTGCCGGCGTGTTCGCGGCGCTGGCCATCCGCACGTCAGGCGTCTATTTCCTGTTGCTGACGCTGGCGCTCGGCATGATCGTGTGGGGCGTCTGTTTGCGCTGGACGGCGGTCACGGGCGGCGAAAACGGGCTGCGCGGTGTCGGTCGTCCCGCCTTCATCGCAGACCATGCCAGCTTCTATTACGCCGTGCTGATCATTGTCGCGCCACTGACCTGGCTGATGTGGCGGCTCGTCCACTCGCCGTTCGGGCTGACCTTGCGCGGAATCCGCGATTCCGAGAGCCGCATGCGGAGCCTCGGCTACAACGTTCCGCTCCATCTGTTCGTGGCCTTCGTGCTGTCCGGATTCTTCGCGGGTGTCGCCGGAGGCCTCTATGTCTTGTTCAACAATTTCGTCAGTCCCTCGACCGTGCAGCTGTCGCAGTCGGTCTCCGCTCTGCTGATGGCCATCACCGGCGGCGTCGGCACGTTGCTTGGTTCCTTTGTGGGAGCTGCCGCCATCATCGTCCTGGAAAACGCCGTCAGCGCCTACACCGCGCGGTGGCCGAGCGTGCTCGGGATCGCCTTCGTGCTCATCATGATCTTCGCGCCGGAAGGCGTGGTCGGCCGCGCGCGCCTTCTGCTCGCACGCCGGCGTTCCCGTTCCTCGAAACCAGATCATTCCGGAGGTTAGACGATGGACCGCAGACGCTTCCTGAAAACGACAGGCCTTACGCTCGCAGCCGGCACCGGCGTTCTATCCGCGCCCTTCGTGGCGCGTGCCCAGGCGGCGCCGATCCGTATCGGCCTGATGGCGCCGCAGACCGGTGTCGTCGCGGCCGGCGGCCGCGAGATCATCGACGGCTTTTCGCTGTTCTGGGAGAGCGCAGGCAACCAGGTGGGCGGCCGCAAGGTTGAGATCATCGTCGAAGACGACGCCTCCAATCCGGATACGGCGCTGCAGAAGGCGCGACGTCTCGTCGAGCAGGCCAAGGTCGACATGCTCTTTGGCAATCTTCTGGCAAATACCGGCCTTGCCGTTGCCAATTACGTCAAGGGCAACGGGACGCCGTACTTCATTCCGGTGATCGCGGCCGACGATCTCACTCAGCGCGCCAGGATCAAGAATGTGATCCGCGCCGGCGGTTACAGCGCCAGCCAGTTCTCGCGGCCTCTTGCGGACTGGGCGCTGAAGCAGGGCTATCGCAAGGTCGCGATGATCTCCCAGGACTACACGTTTGGCCACGAGCAGTGCGGCGGCTTCGCCCAGGCGTTCACGGAAGGCGGCGGCACGGTGGTCGGCCAGTTCTGGCATCCGCTCAACACGTCCGACTTCAGCCCCTATCTTGGTCAGGTTGCGGGTGTGAAGGCCGACGTGGTGTTCGCAATGCAGACCGGCGCCGACGCCACGCGCCTGATCCAGCAATATGCGAGCTTTGGTCTGAAGGATCAGATACCCCTGCTGGGGTCGCAGAACGCAACCGACCAGTCCGTCATCCGGACGATGGGCGCCGAGTGCGAGGGGATCGTCACCTCCGCCCATTTCGCCGAGGGTGCCGATCTCCCGGCGACCCAGACGTTCGTCAAGACCTATTCCGACAAGTTTAGCAAGATCCCCTCGCTTTACGCCTTTTCGCATTATGTCGGTGCGATGTGGGTGGCCAAGGCGATCAACGCGATCAACGGCAAGGTCGAAGACCGCGATGTCTTCCTCGACACCGTCCTCAAGACCGACCTTCCCGACAGCCCGCTCGGCAAGCCGGTTCGCTTTGATGACTACGGCAATCCTGTCTACGACGTCGTCATCCGCAAGACCATGAAGAACAAGGACGGAAAATTCTGGAATGTCCCGATCGGGGGCTATCCGCAGGTGTCGCAGTTCTGGAAGTACGACCCCGCGACCTACATGAAGCAGCCGCCCTATTCGCGGGATTTCCAGGGCATCAAGAAGACCTGAGACCAACATGGCGGCCGGCTCGCCGGCCGCCATGTTCTGCCAATTGATGAGAAAGCGCGTGCCTGACACCATCCTCAAGCTCGACCACGTCGGCGTCTCCTTCGATGCGTTGAAGGCGGTTGACGACGTGACCCTGCGGGTCAGGCGCGGCGAGCGACGAGCCATCATCGGTCCCAACGGCGCCGGCAAGACCACGCTGTTCAACGCCATCACGGGTGTAGTACCGCCGACGTCCGGCCGCGTCGAATTCGATGGACGCGACATCACGAGGATGCCGCCGCACCGCCGAGCCGCTTGCGGCATCAGCCGCACCTTCCAGATCACCAATCTGTTTCCGAGCCTGACGGTCGAGCAGAACATGCAGCTCGCGCTTTGCGGCCTGACGCCGCGCAAATTTTCGCTGCTTGGTTCGGGCGGGCTGACCGATACCGAACGCGATCAGGCTGACCGCGCGCTGGCTTTGTCGCGGCTCGGTCCACGTGCAAGATCGCTGGTGAGCGAATTGTCTTATGGCGAGCAGCGGCAGCTCGAGATGGCAATGGCGCTGGCGCCTGGTCCCCGGCTGCTTCTGCTCGATGAACCGGCGGCCGGCCTTTCCCCGGCCGAGCGTGTCATCGTCGCCGACGTCATCCGCAGTCTCCCTGCGGAGATCACCATCGTCCTGATCGAGCACGATATGGACCTGGTGCTCTCGCTGGTGGACTGGGTAACCTGCCTCAACAACGGCCGGTTCCTGGCTGAGGGGGCACCGGCAGAGATCCGCGGCAACGCCGAGATCCAGGATGTCTATCTCGGCAAGGCACACCGTCATGCTTGAGATCCGGGATCTTCACAGCTTCTATGGCGAGGCCCATGTGGTGCAGGGCGCCTCGCTCACGGTGCGCGACGGCGAGGTGGTTGCGCTGCTCGGCCGCAACGGCATGGGCAAGACCAGCCTGATCCGCTCGGTGATGGGCCTGTCTGCGCCGCAGGTGCGGCAGGGCAGCGTGGCATGGAAAGGCGAAGTCCTGACCGGGATGAAATCGCACGAGATCGCCGGGCGCAAGATCGCGCTGGTGCCGCAGGGGCGGCGGCTCTTTCCCTCGCTCACAGTGACCGAACATCTCACCATGATCAAATCCGCCCGCGCGCGCAACGGCTGGACCGTCGATCGCGTCATGGAGCTGTTCCCGCGGCTGGCCGAGCGGCGCCAGCACCGCGGCAACCAGCTCTCGGGCGGCGAGCGGCAGATGCTCGCCGTGGCGCGCGCGCTGATGATCGACCCTGAGCTCATCCTGATGGACGAGCCCTCGGAAGGACTGGCGCCCGTCATGGTCCAGCATCTGGAAGGCATCATCGCACGGCTGAAGGAGGCGGGTCTGGCGATCCTGCTGGTCGAGCAGAACCTCTACAGCGCGCTTGCGGTTGCAGACCGCGTCTATGTCATCGAGACCGGAAAGATCGTCCACGAGGCGGATGCGTCGGCCCTGGTCGATAATCCCCAATCGCTCATACGCTTCCTCGGCGTGCACTGAGGCCCGACTGCATGAAGATCGATATCCACAGCCACGTCATTCCGGATCGCATCGTCGGCGCCATCGCCGCCGATCCCAAGCGCTTCCGCGCGCGCATCGAAGGCGAGGGGCCTGCGCGCAAGATCATTCACGACCAGGGTTATGTCTATCCTTTGTTCGAGGAGTTTCGCCAGACGGAGGCCAAGCTCGACGCCATGGACCGCAAGGGCATCGACATCTCCGTGATCTCCCCGGCGCCGCCGATGTTCTATTATTGGGCCGATGCCGACCTTGCGCTCGAGGTCGCCGGCCTCGTCAATGACGGCGTGGCCGACATGGTCGGCGTCAAGCCCGCCCGATTGCGGGGGATGGCGACTGTGCCGATGCAGCATCCGGATGCCGCCGTCGCCGAGCTCGAGCGCGTCGTTCGTGCCTACGGGTTCAAGGCCGTGGAGATCGGCACGTCGATCGAGGGTGCGCAGCTCGCCGAGGAGCGTTTTCGTCCGCTGCTGCGCCGCGCCAGCGAGCTCAACGTCTTCGTCTTTGCGCATCCCTATTATGTTGGCGCCAAGAGCGGGCTCGAGAACTACTATCTCACCAATCTCATCGGCAACCCGCTGGACACGACGGTGATGCTGGCCAATCTCATGTTCTCCGGCCGGCTCGATGAACTGCCCGACCTGAAGCTCGTTCTGGCGCATGGCGGAGGCTTTGCGCCGTACCAGATCGGACGGCTGGTCCACGGACACGCAGTGCGCAACGAAGCCAAAAGCATCAGCAAATCCTCGCCGAAGGACCTGCTCAAACGGATCTATTTCGACAGCCTCGTTTTCGAACCGCAGGCGCTGCGCTACCTCATCGATCTCGTCGGCGCCGATCATATCTGCATCGGAACCGACGCCCCCTTCGATATGGCCGACGTCGATCCCGGTGCGACGATCGAGGCGGTGCCGGCGATCACACCGTTAGAGCGTCAATGCATCTGCTGCGACACAGCGCTGAAGCTGCTGTGCGAAGGTTAAGAGGGAGGAAGAAATGTCAGAGCCCGTCGGCAACAGCCTCCGCAATCGGCTGCCCTATGTCCCGATTCATCGCAGGCCGGCGCTAAAGCTCCCCAACGATGCGCGGGTGGCGGTGTGGACCATCGTCAATGTCGAGAACTGGAGTCCGAATGGCGCGATGCCTCGCGCAGTGCTGCCGCCGCCGATGGGACAGCCGCTGCTGCCCGACGTCCCCAACTGGGCCTGGCACGAATATGGGATGCGTGTCGGCTTCTGGCGTTTCCTGGATGCACTGGGCAGCCGAAATCTTAAGGCGACGTTTGCGCTCAATGGCTCCGTCTGCGAGCTTTATCCCGAAGCATGCGAGGCGGCGCGGGACGCGGGATGGGATTTCATGGGTCACGGCTTCGTGCAGAAGCCGATGCACAAGGTCGAGGACCAGAAATCGGCGATCGCCGACACGATCGCGGCGATCACGAAATTCACCGGCAAGCCGCCCCGCGGCTGGGAAAGCCCGGGCCTCACCGAGACCGACGAGACGCTGGACCTGCTCGCCGAAGCCGGCATCGAATATGTCGCCGATTGGGTGCTGGACGAGCAGCCGCTCCCGTTGAAGACGCGCCACGGCGACATCATCTCCGTTCCCTACACGGTAGAGATCAATGACGTCGTCATCAGCGCGGTCCAGCAGCAGCCTTCGGACGAAATTTTGCGCCGCGGCCGTGATCAATTCGACCGGCTCTATCTCGACGGCGCCAAGGCGCCGCGCGTCATGGCCATTTCCATCCACCCGTATCTGACCGGTGTGCCGCACCGGATCAAATATCTCGAGATGCTTTACGACTACATTCTTGGCCACGACCGCGTCGTGATGTGGACTGGGGCCGAGATCCTCGATTGGTACCGCTGGCAGGTGCCGGCTTAGGCCAGCGCCGCTGCGGCGTATCAGGACAGGAAATCTTCGATGGCCCGAATGAACGCCTCCGGCTGCTCCAGCGGCGGGCAGTGCCCGCATCCCGGCAATTCACGGTAGGACGCGCCGGGAATCTTATCCGCCAAAAGCCGGCAGAGCGGAGGCGGGGTGGCGGCATCGAGCTCACCGCACACGACGCGGGTGGGTTTGCAGATCGCGCCGAGCTGCGGCGTCAGGTCCGCCGTCATCAAGCTGCGACAAGCCGCGATGAAACCCTGGGGATCGATGCCAAGCAATACGCGTCGTCGCTCGTCGACGGCACCGGGGTGCGCAGCAAGATAAGCCTCGTGGAAGACGCGGTTGGCCGAAATCGTCGCGACCGAACCGATACCTTCGTTCTCTACCTTGGCTGCCATCACCTCAAAGGCTTTGCGGCCTTCCGGCGGAAAACCGGCAGCGACGTCGGAAAGAACGAGTTTGCCGAACTTCGCGCCGTGCCGCAGCGCCATCGCCACCGCGACCGTGCCGCCGAACCCGTTGCCGATCACCACCGTCTGTTCGGACAAGCCCTGAGGCGTGAAGAGCTGGGCGAGATGATCTGCGTAGCCCTCGATGCCCGGCGCGATGCAGGCCGAGCCGTGGAAGCCGGGCAGGTTCACGAGGGAGACGCGAAAACGCTGTGTGAGCCAGGGCAGGACGGGATTGAAGGCCGTTCGGTCAGCCAGAAGCGAATGAACGACCAGCAGATCGGGACCCGAACCGGCCTGAACCGCCGTCAGGCGACCTGCGGCGAAGGCGACTGGTTTGAACTCCACGTGCGTCTCCTTGGAATATTACGGAAGGAAAATTCGGGTCTACGGCTGTCCCGATCTAGCAAATTCGAGTTCATACTTAAAGTATTTTCAGTGACTTGTCAGCCGAGGTAAGAAGTCTATAATATATCAGATGAACGAAATTCCATACCAACTGATGCGCGCTGATATCTACGGTGTTCTCCGCCGGGAGCTGTTGAGCTGCGCCATCCGGCCCGGCGCCGAGATCAGGGACGCCGAGATCGCCGAGCGTTTCGCGGTGTCTCGCTCGCCGGTCCGCGACGCGCTGCTGCGGCTGGAGGCCGAGGGCCTCGTGGTGATCAGCCCGCGCAAGGGCTATCGGGCCGCCCCGATCTCGATTGCGGACGCGCGGGACCTGTTCGAATTCCGCGCTATCCTCGAACCCGCTTGCGCGGCGAGCGTGGCATCCGAGGCGACCGACGAAGCTCTGCGCGGCCTCGATCGCTTTTGTTCCATGGACGGGTTCGCTGCAGGGGCAGCGGCTGCGGAGCCGACGTTCGTGCAATACAACCGCGAGTTTCATCTGGCGATCGCGGGTCTGTGCACGAACCAGCGCATGCGCGAGGCGGCCATCGATCTGATCGAACAGTTCGATCGTCTCGTCATTGTGAGCATCAGCAGCAGCGAGGCCGGCGGCCAGCAGGAGGCGCTGATCGCCGAGCACTGTGAGATCATCACCGCGCTGCAGGCGCGCGACGGCAAGCGGGCCGGGCGCATTCTGGCGCGCCACGCCGGCCGTGCGCGCAAGCGTGTGTTGTCGGCGCTCTCGCGCTCGCCGATCGTGCCCTAGGGAGCAGCGATGAAAGCGCCTCCCTTCACCTATCACGATCCGCGCAGCCGCGATGATCTGATCGGCTTGCTCGCAGAACTCGAGAACGCCAAGCTTCTGGCGGGTGGCCAGTCGCTGGTGCCGATGTTGAATTTCCGTGTGGTCGCGCCCGACCACCTGATCGACATCAACCGCATTCCGGATCTCGCGGGCATCCGCCTTTCCGCGAACGCCGTTGTGCTTGGGGCCATGACGCGGCAGTGGGATCTGCAAGCATCCGCGGACCTCGCCGCAACGGCTCCGATCATTCGCGAGGCGCTGGCTCATGTCGGTCACTTCCAAACCCGTTCACGCGGCACGATCGGCGGAAGCTGTTGCCATCTGGATCCAGCGGCGGAATTGCCGGCCCTGTGCGCGCTGTTCGACGCCGAGTTCGACGTCGCCGGTCCAAACGGCGCACGCATCGTGAAGGTCGGCGACTGGTTCAAGGGCTATCTCGAGTCGGCGCTCGAAGAACGGGAATATCTGCAGTCGATAAGATTGCGTCGCTGGCCGGCCGGGCACGGCTACGGTTTCAGCGAATATGCGCGCAGGCGCGGCGATTTCGCCATTGCCGGGGCGGGTGCGCTGCTCGAATTTGCGGAAGATGCTCGCATCCGGCGAGCCGCGATCGTCGTGTTCGGCGTGGAGCCTGGGCCGGTCCGGCTGGTTGAAGTCGAGCAGATACTGGTGGGCCAGACGTTCAGCGAGGCGGTGCTGGCCGAAGCAGCCGCCCAGGCGAGCGCGCTCGATGCCATGGCCGACGTGCATGTCTCCGCCGCTTATCGGCGACACCTGGCCGGCGTCGTGACCCGGCGCGCGCTCACCGAAGCCGCCCGCCCGGCGAGGCAAGCGGTATGAGTGCCCGCAAGATCAATCTGACCGTCAACGGCGAAGCCGTCGAGGCCGAGGTCGAGGCCCGTCTCAACCTTGCCGATTTCCTGCGTCAGGCCATCGGGCTGACCGGTACGCATGTCGGCTGTGAACATGGCGTGTGCGGCGCCTGCACGGTCATTGTGGATGGACGGCCCGCGCGCGCTTGCCTGATGCTCGCCGTTCAAGCCGATGGCGCGAAGGTGGAGACTGTCGAGAGTCTGGGAACGCCGGAGTCGCTTTCGGAACTCCAGCAGGCCTTCCGTGATCGTCACGCGCTGCAATGTGGCTTCTGCACGCCGGGCATGTTGATGACGATCGAGGCTCTTCTGCGCGTCGAAGGCTCGCCGACGCGCGAGGAGATCAGGGACGTGCTTTCGGGCAATCTCTGTCGCTGCACCGGCTATCAGGCCATCGTCGATGCGGCGCTGGATGCCGCTGAAGCGCGCAGGGGGACGCGATGAGCACGCGCTATTTCGGTGCCGCCGTCCCGCGCCTGGAAGATCCCCGCCTTCTCACGGGAAGGGGGACCTATGTCGACGACATCGTCCTTCCCGGCATGCTTCACGCCGTTTTCCTCCGATCGTCGGTTGCGCACGGCCGCATCCGAAGCCTCGATCCGTCGGCTGCGCTGTCGATGCCGGGCATACGGGCGGTCTATGCGATGGCGGATTTTGTCAGCTTCGGTTCAGGGCCTATGCCCACGATGGCGCCTCATCCGCTGCTGAAGAGCCCGATCACCTGCAGCCCGCTTGCCGTTGACGAGGTTCGCTATGTTGGCGAAGCGATCGCGATGGTTCTCGCCGACAGCCGCGCCGAGGCCGAGGACGCCCTGGCTGCGATCGAGCTCGACATCGAGCATCTCCCGGTGGTCGCAAACGCACGCCAAGGCATCGCCGACGGCGCGCCGCGGGCCCATTCGGGCCGGGACAGCAATGTGATCGCCACGCTGCGCGGGTCCCATGGCAATGTCGACGCGGTCTTCGCCGCCGCGGCACATCGGTTCAGCGAGACGTTCGAAATCCATCGCGGGGGCTGCCACGCGATGGAATGTCGCGGCGTTGTCGCGGCACCGGAGCCGCGATCGGGCGAGTTGTCGCTCTGGACCTCGTCGCAGTCGCCTTACATGGTGCGGCGGCATCTGGCGACATATCTCGGCCGCGACGAAGCCGATATCCGCGTCACGGCGCCAGACGTCGGCGGCGGGTTCGGCCCCAAGGCCAATGTCTATCCGGAAGAATTCGCCGTCGCGCTTGCCGCGCTCGCCTGCGGCCATCCGGTCAAGTGGATCGAAGACCGGCAAGAGCACTTCCTTGCCACCACGCAGCAGCGCGACCAGTTCTGGTCGCTGGAGGTCGCCTGCGATGCAGCCGGCCGCATGCTGGGCGTGCGCGGCCGCTGCATTCACGACAACGGCGCCTATGCGCCTTATGGACTCATTCTGCCGGCTACGGCGCTGGCGTCCTTTCCGGGCCCTTACGCCCTTGCCGCGTTCGATCTGTCGATCGACGTCGTGCTGACCAATCTGGTGCCGACAACGCCGGTGCGCGGCGCCGGCCGGCCGAACGCAGCCTTCGTGCTGGAGCGTCTTGCCGATACCATCGCCCGACGTCTGAATCTGCCGCGCGAGGAGGTGCGCCGCCGCAGTTTCGTCCGCGCCGAGCAGATGCCCTATGTCACGGGCGGAAAGATGCGCGACGGTTCGCCGGTCGCCTATGACAGCGGGGATTACGCGAAGGCGCTGTCGCTCGTGGTCGATAAGATCGATGCCGCCGGCTTCGAGGAGCGCCGCGCCGAAGCTGCAACTCGAGGCCGTCTGCTTGGCCTCGGCTTTGCGTCCTGCGTCGAGGATACCGGCCTAGGGCCGTTCGAGGGCGCCTCGGTCCGCGTCACGCCGGCCGGCAAGGTGGTGGTCGCGACGGGTGCTGCGAGCCAGGGCCAGGGGCACGCGACGACGCTGGCCCAGATCGCCGCCGATGCGCTCGGGGTCGATCTGTCCCAGGTGACCGTCAAAGCCGCCGACAGCCGCATCTTTCCGCTCGGGATCTCCACGATTGCGAGCCGCGTAGCCGTCACCGCAGGGTCTTCGGTCGAGATTGCTGCGCGAAAGGTGCGCGACAAGGCCATCAAAGTTGCCGCCCATATACTCGAGGCGGGCGAGCACGATCTGGAGATCGAAAACGGGCAGGTTCGCGTGGTCGGCGTGCCCGACATGAACGTGCCGTTATCGACCATCGCGCGGGTTCTGTCCGGCTCCGCCGGCGTGCCGATCCCTGCCGGCGTCGAGCCGGACCTGGCTGCGACCGGCTATTTCGAAGCGAACCAGCTCGCCTTCGCCTACGGGTCTCAGGCCTGCGAAGTCGAAATCGATCCTGAAACCGGTGATACCCGGATCACCCGCTACGTGGTCGCGCATGATTGCGGACGATTGATCAATCCGCTGATCGTCGATGGCCAGATCAGGGGAGGGGTCGTGCACGGCATCGGCAACGCCTTGTTCGAGCATATGCGGCACGACGAGGCGGGACAGCCGTTGACCGCGACCTATGCGGATTACCTGCTGCCGGGCGCCGCCGAGATGCCGGATATCGAGATCCATCACATCGAGACGCCGTCGCCGCGCAATCCGATCGGAGCCAAGGGCGCCGGCGAGGGCGGCACGATACCCGCGGTGGCCTGTGTGATCTCCGCCATCCAGGATGCGCTCGGGCCAGCGGCGCCCTTCATCACGATGCATCCGGTCTCACCGGAGCAGATTGTGGAATGGATCGACCAAACCAGAAAATAAAATAGGGGGAAACGATGAGTGTGGTGGCAGATACGACGGCTTTGACCGCAGCCTCGGCGACGATGTCGGTTCAGTCAGGTGCCAGGCTCGACCGCTTGCCGATCTCAGCGTTCCACAAGCGAATATTCTGGCTGATCGGAGCCGGGATGTTCTTCGACGGCTACGATCTGTATGTCGGCACCAGCGTGCTGGGCGCCACGCTTTCGAGCAAGTTCTCGACCTTGGCACAGAATGCGCAGTTCGTATCGGTCACCTTCATGGGCATGACGATCGGTGCTCTTGCCGCGGGCTTTCTCGGCGATTCCTATGGACGTCGCTTCACCTACCAGTTCAATCTGCTCCTGTTCGGGATCGCTTCTCTGGGGGCCGCGTTCGCGCCGTCCATGGAATGGCTGATCGCAGCCCGACTGCTGATGGGACTGGGCCTCGGCGCCGAGATCGTCGTCGGCTACTCTTCGCTCACGGAATTCGTGCCTCCAGCGTCACGTGGTAAGTGGCTGGCGCTGATGGCCATGATCGTGGTGAGCGGCCTGCCCGCCACGACCCTGCTTGGCTCGGTTCTCATTCCGTTGGTCGGCTGGCGCGCGATGTTCCTCATCGCCGGCGCTGGCGCGCTGTTTGTCTGGTACCTCAGAAAGGCCCTTCCGGAATCGCCGCGCTGGCTCGAAATCAAAGGTCGTACCGAGGAGGCGGAAGCCATCGTCGCGAGGATCGAGAAGGAGTGTGGTGCGTCCGGCTTGCCGCCATTGCCGCCTCCCGCCGCGGTCAAGAGCTTCAGCGCGGTGGAATTGTTCGGGCCGGTCCTGCTGCCCCGCTTGATCCTCGGGTCGATCGTTCTGATCGTGATCAATACCCTGATCTTTGGCTTCGTGACCTGGCTGCCGACCTTCTTCGTTCAACAGGGCATGACGCTCACGAAGTCTTTCGGCTATACGCTGGTTATGTCGTTCGCTGCTCCAATCGGCTGCGCGCTGGGGAGTGTCCTGGCGGACCGAGCGGGGCGGCGGCGAACGATCGTCGGCGGATCGATATCTACGATCGTGTTCGGGCTGATCTATCCCCTGCTCTCCGATCCCGTGGCCTTCGTCGCCATCGGGTTCTGCCTGCTGCTGTCAATCTATGTCCTGGTCGCGCTCCTCTACGGCGTCTACACCCCCGAATTGTTTCCGACCGAAGTCCGGCTCCGCGCCAATGGCATTTGCAACATGCTCGGACGCGGTGCGACCATTGTGTCTCCGTTCATCGTACTCGGATTGTTCAAGGCCTATGGCATAGGTGGTGTGACATCCCTGATGATCGGCCTTCTGTTGATCCAGATCGTCGCGGTGATGGCTTGGGGGATAGAGCCGGCAAAACGGGGGTTGGAGGAACTCGCCGAGGGGCGCTAATTGTTTCACCGTTCCGGCGAAAGTGCCCGCTCGGCACCGCAAGCCTTGGCCCTCGCCATTACTGAGCCGCAGCGTACGCGCAGCCGGTCGGCCGGCGCGACGAGGGCGAGGCATGATTCTTGGATCGTGCCCCTGACTTTTAGGGGCACTCCACACGGGAAGAGATCTGCTAAGTTGTTGAACTTCGGGATGGAATGGTGGGCGCACAAGGGATCGAACCTTGGACCTCTCCTGTGTGAAGTATGGCTGGCGGCTGCGGCGTACAAATAGCGCGGATCGCAATCCTTTTGCGCGAGGTTGCATGACGGCGGCGCCGAATATGCGCCCCTTTTCGAATTTGCGTTGAACTCCCGGCCTTCCAACCATCATCGTTTAGGGCGTAAGAGCGAAACTCGCGACCGCCAACATGAACTGCCTCATGCGAAGGATTGGATGAGATATCGTAGGTTTGGCTGGTGTGTGGAAAGGCGGTAGCGCTCCAGTGACTCGAACCCCCGACGT
Source organism: Bradyrhizobium sacchari (assembly GCF_002068095.1). GTDB lineage: Bacteria > Pseudomonadota > Alphaproteobacteria > Rhizobiales > Xanthobacteraceae > Bradyrhizobium > Bradyrhizobium sacchari. The sequence continues at coordinate 78,646 of NZ_LWIG01000015.1, forward strand.
GCGCCTGGACAGAAGCCCTTGGAACCCGAACTGGCTGGCTTCACGTCACGCTGCCTGCCGAATGCTTTCTTGCTCCTCGCCGGGATTGGTTGGCTTCGATCGGAATTTGCTCACAGCTCTTCGACTTGCCCGATGACCAAGCCAATCGATCAGAGCTCCCTGTTCTGTGCGCAACCTGCCGAGTGCGGAAAGCACGACGGTACTGATAGTTTGTTGCTGGCTGCGCAGATGGTCTTCAACTAGCTTGTGTCGAGTGACATAGCCTGCATTCACTCCAGGGATTGAATGGTTCATCAGGAGCTTGGCGTCGAATTCGGAAACGCCAGCAGCGGTGGCAAGCGTCCGAAATGTTTGACGAAGGTCATTGCCCCATTTTGACAAGATTTCTCGGTCCTCCTTGGTTTCCGCCAGGTGTCCGGAGGCGCTCTCAGCTGGGAATAACCATTCTTGCGCCTGAGTCGGATGCATTTGCCGAACCGAAGCACTCGAATGAGGCTTAGATAAATTCGAAAGCGGCACGCTGTATCGGTAAATTGCGAACAACCGGTGATTCGCACCGACGAAAGCGACGGGCCAAGAGGCGAACTTCCGCGTGTAAACGAGCGCCCCCGACGCGCTCTTGTGTCAGCTTCGAGTGACGCGAGTTCGCATCGAGAGGCTAGTTCCACCGGTCGCCGTCGTGCCCGATCCGTTGCAAGCCCCGCGATCGGTGCGCGTTCATTGACGTTGCTGGTGCAGCAGCTCCGCAACACGTTCATCTGCGCGACGCAGGCGGCGACAGAGCTCGCGGTTAACATTTTGAAGCACTATGACATAGGCGGGCATGTCAGCCTTATAACAGGCGTACAGGTTCTTGGCTGTCAGCTCGTAGAGCACGGCTGGCGTCGTTGCCATGACCGTGGCCGATCGATTTTGCATTTGGATCAGGGTCATCTCGCCAAAGAAATCCCCTGGCCCGAGATCAGCCGTGTGAATGAGCTCGCCTGAATGTCCTTGCCTGCGTACCTCAAGCTCTCCTGAATGGACGACAAACATCGAACGTCCGGGATCGCCTTCAGCGACAATGATCTGGCCTGCCTGAACCCTGCGCTCGACCAACATGGAGAGCAACAAGTCGAGACTCGTATCTGAAAGGCCACCGAAAAAAGGTGTCGCGAGCAAGAACGCTTTCAGATCGGGCGAGCTGACAGCCATCAGGATACTATACGCCGCTGCTTCAGCCGCAATCAATGCATCTTTCCGGCACGGCTTGCGCGCAGCCGAAAATGAAGGAGGCCGCCGAACGAGGCGACCTCCAATTGCAGCTTGAAAGAACTAGCTCAGAACGGCGGCTGCCCAGGCCCCGAGCCCGGGCCAAACGGGCCGCGCAGATTGCCGGGGCCCTGCAAACCGCCAGCGATGAAGCCGCCGACCCACAGGACGGCGTCTTTGATGGCGCCGCCGATGGCGCGGAAGGCGTCGCCGAGCCAGTTGCCGCCGACGACGGATTCAAGTTCCGCATCGTTCAGTTCGATGATTTCAGGTTTTGCATGTTCCAGGTTCAGCATGTTGGTCGCTCCTCGTCAGATGATGTGTTGATGAAAACGCTAAAACGTCTGGTCCTCAGCGATGGAAGATGCCACCAGGCAACCAGGGGTTCGGCCCGGCCGGTTGATGGGTCGTGATCTTTCCATCCACAATCCAGGGACCAATGCAGCCTCCATCGTTGATGAAGCCACCGCACACGGACTCCAATTCACGGTCGTCCAGCTCTTTGCAGTCGCGATTGCTGCGCTCAATCATTTCTGTCTCCCGCTTGCCAACGAGGGGCCATCCCCTCTCATCTGGTGGTCGCAGGAGTAGCGCGGGCGGTTTGTTTAGGCTGTGATACCCATCACAGAGGCAAGCGGCTGCTTTTCTTCCGCGAAATGAGAACCGGTTTCGCAACTGCACTGCGGTTCCAGAGCCTGTAGATATGACCGGGGGTGCGGAACGCACGATTTGGGCTAGCCTCTGACGCCTAACCGGGCTTGAGCTGTTTCTCGGCGCGAATGGATCGGGGGTACCGCGATTAAAGCAACTGCCGTTGTGCAAACGCCGAAAAAGCACCGGCGGCGGCGGTCAACTCCTCGAACGCGCCGCTTTCGACGATCTTGCCGTCGACCAGCACGATGATCCGATCCGCCCTCTTCACGGTGCTCAGCCGGTGAGCGATGACGATCCGAGTAACATTCAAATTTTCCAAGGCATCGCTAACGATGGCTTGGGATCGATTGTCGAGCGAGCTCGTCGCCTCGTCGAACAGCAGGACGCGCGGGCGTCGCGCGATGGCGCGCGCGATCATGATGCGCTGACGTTGTCCTCCTGAAAGCGTACTGACGCCTTCGGATATCTGGGTCAGCATGCCCATCGGCATGGCCTTGATGTCCTCTTCAATGCCGGCGAGCCGGGCGGCTTCCCAGACCTGATCGAGCGGCAGCCGAAGTCCGCCAGAGATATTCTCGTAGATGCTCCCGTTAGCCAGCCTGGCGCTCTGCAAGACGACACCAAGCTGGCGCCGCAAGGCGCTCGCATCCAGCGTCTCGATCGATTTTCCGTCGTAGAACACCGCGCCCGAATCCGGCCGCTCGAACCCCAGCAGCAGCCGGAACAGGGATGATTTGCCGCTTCCGGATGGACCGACGAGCGCGACGTATTCGCCCGGCGCGATCTTCAATGTGACGTTGTCGAGCACCAGAGGGCCGTTCGACAGATACCGGAATGACACGCGCGCAAGCTCGATCGAGCCGGACAGTTCTCCCGGCGCCTTGCGCTCGTCTGAAATCTCCGTCGGGCTCGCGATCAGAGGCCGCAACCGGAGCAGCGGCGGTATTGCGATCAGCGCCTCACTCACACCGCTCGCCCAGGAGCCGACGGCCCCCATCGATTGCCCGAAGGCGGAAAAGAACGCGAAGAATGTGCCGAGATCCGTGAGCAGGTTGCTGTTCGAATAGGATGCGTAGGCAAAAATGATCAGTGTCGCGAGGGTTGGAAAGGCCGTCTCGAATGCGCCGAGGCCGTTGCCAGCAACTTGCGAGGAGACAAAATACTGCTTTTGGGTCGCGAACTGCTTCGACCAAATTCCGAGCGCGCGCCCGGTCGCTCCCGACACGCGCAACTTGCCGACACCCATCAGCAACTGGAGGACGAATCCGCTGACCTTGCCCTGCTGATTGAAGTGCTTGTTCTCGTAATAGAGCCGGAGCAGGTTAGTGAAAATGATGGCGGCCGCCCTGACGAATGTCAGCCCAATCGCGAGCAAGGCCAGCTTCGGGCTGTAGTAGACCATCAAGCCGAGGCTGAAGATACAGAACAGGCCTGCGATCATGCCGCGCAACGCGTGGCCGGTTAGGGCACGCCGCGCGGCGTCGATGCCCATCGCGCGGTCGACCAGCTCACCCGCCGTGAATTCCCGGAAGATCGCGGTGGGCAATCTGAGCAGGCGATCGATCAACGCCGACTGCAATCGCAAGTCGATCGTCGCTTCCATGCGGAGCATGACAAGCCCCTGCATTACTTGGACGCTGGCTGCCGCCAGTGCCGTCAGGCCAAGCGCGAGAGCGCAGAAGACGAGCTGGTCGAGCTCCGATCTCGGGATGATCGAGCTGATCAGCAGGTTGGTGACAAAGGGAGTCACCAGCGACAGAAGCCCGATCACAACGACCGCCAATGCGATGCGCAGACCGCTGCCACGCGCATAGCGTAGGGCAAATTCAAGAAGATCCCTAAACCTCAGGGAGCGCGACGGCAGCGGCGGATAGAACATCGCCGCCTCCGGAGCGATCTGCGTCGCCACGGCGCGATCGACCGGCCGACGCGCTTTCGTCAGCGGATCGATCATGATGTAGCCGCGGCGCGGCTCGTAGACCAGGGCGACCGGGTCGCGCTTCTCGCCGAACCAGCCGACCAGTGGGCCGGCATCGGTTCGCCACCAGCGCGATCGCAGCAGAACCTGCCGCAGCCGAAGACGGGCATCGAGCGCGATTTGCGTCAGGCCAGCGAATTCCTGCCGGCTGCCGTCGATCCGACCGGAGACCGCAATAGGCGTGCGCATCGCGCTTCCGACAAGCTGGCAGGCGCCGGCCAGCCGGTCGGAATACGATGCATCGACCGCGTCATGATCAAAGCGCCGCCCGATGATGCCGGACAGGCGGTCGAAGGCTTCCATGGACTGCGACGCCGCGAGAGCATTCCGGCTCACCAGACGCTCGCTCTCGGCGAGCCTCTCATCCTCCAAAATGCGCTGGACGCAGGCGACGAAGCTCTGGTGGAGCTGATCGATTGCCGGCCAGACCGACGCCGGCGCAACGCTGGTTGCGGTCACGCCGCAGCCTTCCGGACCCGCCTCGACCCACAAGCCCGAGGTGAGCGGCAGCGGCCGGCTTCCGGCCGCATAAGAAGGGGCGACGCCCATCAGTCTGAGGTCGCCGCGCTCCACCGTCAGCCAGAGCAGCCCGCGCATGGGTCCCCGGGCGCATTCGTTCGGGGAAAATCGGGCTTCGCCCTCCGGCAACTCGGCCATCTGCCAGTGCGGCGCAGGTCCTGCGACGAAGCGCGCCAACCGTTCGATCCAGCGCGTGGCTTGAGCTGCCGACCTCAGATCCGACCTGGATCGCGCTGACGCGCGCGTGCCGTCGGTGCCGACTGCGATGAAGCTGACGCCGCGTCCTGCAGACGCCGCGAGCGCCGGGAGATCGGGGACAACGTCGCCGCTTTCGATTCGAAACAGATGGTGTCTGCTTCCGTATTCGCCATCGTCGACGTCGACAGCGAAGATGTCGAGATGACCGGCGACAACCTCCAGCACATGGCCGTGGTGATCGAGCAGGACGGGCCTCCGACCATCGAGCACCATGTCGACCGGAAGCTCCGCCGAGACGAGGCTCGCGCCCGACACAATGCTTTCAGCCGAACGGGTCATTCCTGGGACACCAGCCTTGCGTATTCGCCGTCGAGGGCGAGGAGGCTCTCGTGCGTCCCTCGCTCGACAATCTTGCCTTGCCGCAACACGATGATCTCGTCGCAATCCCTGATCGTGCTCAGACGATGCGCGATGATGATACAGGTGCAGCCGGATCGGCGCAGATTATCGTCGATCGTCTTCTCCGTGACCGGATCGAGCGCTGCCGTGGCCTCATCGAGAACGATGACGGAAGGGCGGCCGACGAGAGCGCGCGCGATCTCGATGCGCTGACGCTGCCCGCCGCTGAAATTCGTTCCACCCTCGCTGACGTAAGTATCGTAATTGCCGGCCCTGATGGCGATCTCACCCTGGATCTGCCCGTCTTGCAGCGCCCTGGTCAGATCGACATCCGGCGTCGTCCGGTCCCAGAGCGTGAGATTGTCTCGCACCGTGCCCTCGAACAGGAAGATATCCTGGTCCACATAGGCTACGGAGTTGGCGAGGATTTCGGGCGGCACGTCCCCAAGCGGGGCTCCGTCGATCAGGATCTCCCCGGACCACGGCCTGTTGAGGCCGCAAATCAGGCGGCCAAGCGTCGATTTGCCACTTCCGGACGCGCCGACAATCGCCACCCGCGATCCCGGGCTGATGGCAATCGAAAGGTCGGAGATCAGCGGAGGCTCGAGCAGCGAATAGCCGAATTGTACATTCCTCAGTTCGACGCGTCCGGCGAGCTTGGCGGGGAAACGCTTTTCGGATCCGCCAGCCTTCGGCTTGTCGCCGAGCGGATAGTTGTAGACGTCTTCGAGGCGGTCGAGCGCGCCCCGGATTAATTGAAAGCCGCTGGCCTGATTGACGAGCGCCGAAACGGGCTCCGAGAAGCTTGCCATCAGCGCCTGGAACGCCACGAGGCTGCCGAGCGTCAGCGAGCCTTCGATTACCCGCAAGCCTCCAAAGCTGAGGATCGCCATCATGGTCAATCCGGAGATCAGCGTCGGGATCATGTCGAGCATGATCGACGACGAGGCGAGGTCGCGCTCTGCATTGACAAGCTTGGCCTGAATGCCAGACCACTGCCTGAACGCCTCGTCCTCGAGGCCACTTGCCTTGATCGTCTCAATGCTCCTGACGATGCTGACCACCGCCCCCAGCGACTTTCCGCGTTCTTGCGAGAGCCCGCGGCTGAGATCCTCCCGGCGTCGGTGTGACAGGCGCAAGAACAGCACGTTGAGCAGCGACAAGGCAATACAGATCGCGGCAAGCCACAGATCGTAGACCGCCATGGCAAACGCAAAGAACACGACGGAGGTGAGGTTGAGCGCATTCGCAGCAATGCCGCCTGCAAGCAGTCGGGCAATCTGCTCGTTGGCCGCAACGCGCGTCGCGATATCGCCGGCGTGGCGCTGGGTGAAAAACTCGATCGGCAATGCCATCACCCGCCAGAGGAAGCGGCTGATCATGACCACCGACAGCTTCGTCTGCAGCCGCAGCAGCAGGGATTGCTGGAGCAACACCAGAATAGTTCGGATCAGTACGGTGGCGGCCATGCCGACCAGGAGGGGGCGCAGCCATCCATCCAAATGCTGGATCAGGATGTCGTCGATGAAGATCTTCGAAAAGCTCGCGGCCACGAGCCCCGGAAGAACCATGATGAAGCTGAGCAGGAGAAGCAGCCCGACAGCGGCCTTCGATCCGCGCAGCTCACGGACCAGCAGGCGCAGTCCGCCAGGCCTGCTTCCTTGCGCAACGAACCCGGCGGTCGGCTCCAAAACCAGTACGACGCCGGTGAAGCTCCTGTCGAGCTCGTCGAGACCGATGCGCCTTCGCCCAAAGGCCGGGTCGTTGATGTAGGCAAACTTTCCATCGAGGCCCTCGAGAACGACGAAATGATTGAGGTTCCAGTGGATGATGCAGGGCGTGGGCGTCGCGCGCAGGGTCGTGACCTCCTGCCGAAAGCCCTTGGCGGACAGGCCGAAGCGGCGCGCCGCCCTGACGACGTTGCTCGCCTTGCTGCCATCGCGCGATACACCGCATTCGACGCGCAACTGCTCGAGCGGCACCCACCGGCCATAATGCGCCAGCACCATGGCCAGACAGGCCGCGCCGCATTCCGCCGCTTCCATCTGCAAGACGGTGGGTGTCTTCTTGACCCCCGGAGCAGGCTTGGCAGGACTATCCATCGATCCCGGTCAGCCTCCTGATGAGAGGAACAACGAGATCCAGCGGACGCCGGTTTCGGGTGGTAATTTCGGCCTGGACGAGCGTGCCGCTGGTCAGATGAACCTCTGGTCCCTTGCCGACGGCCCATCGATAGCCGCTCGTCGTTGTCTCGTCCCGCTCCAGGGATACGGCAACGGCATAGGGCGCGCCGTCATGGGAGAACACTTTAACCAGCTGGTCGTTATGGAGCACTGCGGTCATGCCCTGCGGGGTGACGGGAAACTCCGACACGCTGGAGACGGTCCCGATCATCGTGCCGAACTCCTCGCGCTTGACAGTGCTGGGCGCGATGCGCACCTGCGAGCCCGGCTTGACGCTCTTGCCCTGCTCGGCGGGAATATAAACCACCGCCTCGAGCTTCGAGCCCTCGTCTTCAATCAGAACCACCGGGGTGCCGACGGCGAGCACCGAACCGGTCGATATCTTGATCTCAAGAACGCGCCCCGCGATCGGACTGAGAATCTGCGAATTGCGCCCCAGGGTTCCGGCGAGTGCCTGCATCTCGCGTCGCGCATTGTTGGCCGCGAACTCGGCCTGCTGCAATTCACGCTCCCGCTGGGTTTGGAGATCGGATTTCTGTGCGTGCAGCTTGAGGATCTCGTTTTGTGAGTCCATCCGGCGCTGCTGCGCCTCGGTCAACTCGAGACGGCGATCATCCAGCGTCTTCCGCGTGGTCAGCCCCTTGGCCATGAGCTGCTCGAGATTCTTCACGTCGATATCCAGCGACTGAACCCGCTGCCCGGTCGCTTCGATGACCTTGTTGAAGGCGGCCTCGAGCTTTTCGAAATTGGAGGCCTTGGCCGCGAGCTCCGACCTGACGTTAGCGGCCATGTCTTCATGCTCGCGCTGACGCTCCTTGTAAGTCTCCAGCGCATTTGCGTACTTCTGCTCGATGTCGGTCTGCGAGATCTGGGCAATCAACTGCCCGCGTTCGACATGATCGCCGACGGAAATGCTGAGCGAAGCGAGCCGTCCTTCCGCGGCAGAGACTGCATCGACGACGCGTCCGCTGCCGACCAGGATTCCCTGTCCCGACACGCGGGAAGGAATCCGGCCGTAGATCCCCCAGATCAGCGCCGCAACCAGTACGACCGTGACGACGGCGGCCAGGATCCAGTCGGCGGGCTTGGTGATCGCGACAAGATGGTCGAGTTCGTCTGGAGACGCCGCGCGCTGCAACGCGCTTGCACGAAAGATATGTTCGGGACCGTCGGTCACCTTCAAGTCTCCGCAAATGATTTCGGCACAACCACTTTCTGTTCGTCAAAAGATAACTTGGAACTTCCGGAGTAGGCTCCGATGATACATAGGAGCGAATTTTCCTACAACGGGTCGCGACCAATCCTGGCGTCTGAGGCGGGCGCTGGCGGAAATACGATTGAGCGATCTCTTGTGCGGCGCTAAGCTATCGCCGTTATGAGACGGGACTGCCGGCGGAGCCTTTGAGCGCGTCAATGATATCGCAACCGGATAGCGTGACACCTGCCGCGGCAGCTCGTGTGGTTGCAAATCGACTGGCGTTGCAATGCCTGGGGTTGCTGCTCGCGACGAAGATGTGCTTGGCCGGCATCCTCAGTCCCGCAGACCTGAAGCGAGTCGAAGACCTCAGGCCAATGTTCGCAGGCTTGATGGCGGACCTCGTCCAAACTTCCAAACGGACCGACATATCCGCTGCGGACGCAGATTGCGTTAGGGCCACGGTCAAAAATCTTGCGGAGATTTCTCAGGAGCTGTCCAGTTTCGAATATCTGATTACGATCGAGAAGGAATTGACGAGCGTTGGCGACAATGACCCAACCCGCGATGTGGTGAAATTTGCCATAGAGCAGTCGACCAATATTCTGACCAGCCAGCGCAGAAAGATCGCGCAACTTCCCGATCAGTGCGCGAGGTCAGCTCTGGCCATGGCCAAGTCCCAGCAAGCAGTGCAGGTTATCGACGCGACAACCGGGATCTTGAGTTCCATTCGTTCCCGGCTTTGAGGCGTCTGCGCGTTGACCGCGTTCTCTTCCGGAAGCGGATGCCTATTCGAGCCGACGGCCGCGCCAACGCGCCGCCCGTCCCCGCCGTGGTTCCTGTGATTCGAATCACAGTCTGAGCAAGCTGCCCGCGCTACTCCTGCGACCACCAGATGAGAGGGGATGGCCCCTCGTTGGCAAGCGGGAGACAGAAATGATTGAGCGCAGCAATCGCGACTGCAAAGAGCTGGACGACCGTGAATTGGAGTCCGTGTGCGGTGGCTTCATCAACGATGGAGGCTGCATTGGTCCCTGGATTGTGGATGGAAAGATCACGACCCATCAACCGGCCGGGCCGAACCCCTGGTTGCCTGGTGGCATCTTCCATCGCTGAGGACCAGACGTTTTAGCGTTTTCATCAACACATCATCTGACGAGGAGCGACCAACATGCTGAACCTGGAACATGCAAAACCTGAAATCATCGAACTGAACGATGCGGAACTTGAATCCGTCGTCGGCGGCAACTGGCTCGGCGACGCCTTCCGCGCCATCGGCGGCGCCATCAA
>NZ_LWIG01000016.1 GCF_002068095.1 Bradyrhizobium sacchari
GAATCTAAAGTTCGCCACATAAAGTCTGCTGGGCTTTGTGGCAGAAGCGTTTGACGGAAGCCAAAATCTGGTCTGCGGACTTGGTCCATTTGAAGGGCTTGGGATTTTTGTTGTGCAGGTCGATGAAGGTACGGATGTCGGCCTCGAGCTGCCTGACGGAGGTGTGAACACCTCGCTGGATCTGCTTTCGGGTGAGCTCAGCGAACCAGCGTTCGACCTGATTGATCCATGACGCGGAAGTCGGCGTGAAGTGGACATGATAATGCGGCCGACGGGCGAGCCACGCTTTGATCTTGGGTGTTTTGTGAGTGGCGTAGTTGTCCATGACGATATGGACATCGATCCCTTCAGGGACTTGAGCGTCGATCTCTTTGAGGAACTTCAAGAACTCGACTGCCCGGTGGCGCTTGTAGCATTTGCCGATGACGAATCCAGAGGCGACATCGAGCGCGGCAAACAGCGAGGTCGTACCATGCCGCACATAGCTGTGCGTGCGCCGTTCCGGTACGCCCGGCATCATCGGCAGGACCGGCTGCTCGCGATCCAGGGCCTGGATCTGGCTTTTCTCATCGACACTGAGGACAAGGGCTCGGTTCGGTGGGGAAAGGTAAAGGCCGACGATATCGCGGACCTTGTCGACGAACAGCGGGTCGCTCGACAGCTTGAATGTCTGGCTGCGGTGCGGCTGCAGGCCGAACGCCGTCCACATTCGGCGGATCGTGGTGTGGGAAAAGCCAGTTTCCGCAGCCATTGAGCGGATCGACCAGTGCGTCGCGTCGGGTGGCGTTGTACGCAATGTCCGCTCAATTACCTCAGCAACCTGATCGTCGTTGATGGTTCGAGGGCGGCCCGGGCGGGCCTCGTCAAGCAGGCCATCACAGCGATCCTTCAAAAATCGGCGGCGCCACTTGCCGACGGTGTGTTCGTGGAGGCCGAGTTCGACAGCCACAGACTTGCTTGGCAAGCCATCCGCACACCGCAGGATCGCGCGGCAGCGCTCAGATAGCGATCGGGCAACGCGATGACGACGAACTTGTCTCTCCAAGTACGCCCGCTCCGGCGGACTAAGCACCAACGGCGCGATCGGCCGGCCTCGCTCACCTGCATTCGCCACAAGCTCTCTCCTCTGTAGAGATTCGAGCTATCAACTAATGTGACGAACTTGCGTTCCAGATGACTAGGTGCGGATCGATTAAACAGACTGAATATATTGCCGAAAGAACCTCTCAAGGACTGATAGTGCGGACCGCATGCGCGCGCGTGGTATGGGCGCCGAGAAACAGTTCGATCTGCTCCAACCTAACGAAATCGGGATTCGAAGCTCCGGTCTATGCTGCTTCAATTCGGCGAGCTCGGCGAATTGCCACTGATGGAGTTAAGGCGCAGCTCTGTCGCAGCAGTCGATATGATCGATGTATCGACGCCCAGTCCACAGGGCTGATCGTATCGGCAGCGCCATCCAAAGTGGGGAACGTGCCCTTCTTGAAAGAACCGATGCTCCAGGAAAGACCTGAGCCGGGGTCTCATTCGGCTCATGCACCTGCCGTGCTGGCGCCAGCCGAAGCCGAAAAATCGATGATCCTGTCCGCGCTTAAGGCGTCGTTCCACGAGGCGCGCAGTGCAGCGAACGCAGCACCCACGGCAGACGATTTCCACAATGCCACACCGGTATTTTGCCGCAATCGAGGAAGTGGTCTCTTTAGTCGATCAATTGAGACAGGCGAACGCCTAGAGAAGACGGGGACAAAGCGAAGTTTTTCGTCAATCGGCCACGTCCACCGTTGCGAGACCAACATCCTACGGACCAAAACTAGGCCACGCGCCGCTTTTGACCGTCAGCGCGCTCTGGCTACGCATTACCGCGACTCTCCCATTGCTAGAACTGATAGGAGAACCCGGTTCGCAATTCAGGTATCCTACACCAGCTGTGCTTGGCACGACCTAACCGCCTATGCGGCCGCGGCGAAGATGATCCTTGATGTCATTCCATCATGCGCAGTATAAGTCGCCTGGCGAGCCCCGTTCGCGTGACTCCGCCCCACGGATTATTCTCGTTGGCCGAGATCGGGCCGGTAACTGGGTCGCCCGCGAACGACGGGGCGCCTTTGGCGGCTTCTTTATCAGCCGCACCCAAGCTCTGAGATATGCTCGCTTCGAGAACGGCGGCCATCCAGAGTCCATCATCGAGGTAACACGTGCAATTGAACTCGATTTTCGGATGCCACAGCCCGAACAGTAGGAGGCTTCGCGGAGTCAAGCGCTCCGCTACGGGCGAACTCGTGTAGCATTATCAGAAGAGCTTTCAAGAGGCCCTGATGCGTTGCTCTCGAAACCTTTCGCACATGACCACGGTGTTGAGCTAAAGCGCAGATTGGCTTCGGCGGCTCAACTCCCGACCCGAGATGCCCCGTTTTTCTCTTGGTGTCACCTACCATGTCGGGCGATTGATCGATGACAGAAGGACATCATTTGTCGAGCGATGAGCGTTGATCTATCACCGCGCGGCAGTCTGCACGGGTTCCTAGCCGGTGTGGTCTCGCCTTGCTGCAGCGGCACGCATCCGCACCGAACGCAATCAACCCAGTCGCCGATCTTTCGGCGATCAATTGCCACAGCTTTTGACCTTCTTCCATAGCCTGTAGCCGCCGACGGGAACGGCTTCACGACACGAGCCTTCATGGTATGGCAGGCTGTCGGGGCAACATTGATCACTTAGCTGTCAGCTCATGTTTTGCCATCCGACTTACCATTGATGTCGAGAGCTCTTGAACTTTGATTCGATTGAACCCACATGCACGCGTGATTTGGCCTAGCGCTCAGGATTCGTGTGCTTGTCTCTGCTATTGTAACGGAGCAACTCACTATAACCGCCCCGCATGAGGCGTGGCCCAACCCTAACCAGGCGAATGGACCGGCTACGCGGATCGTGTGTTTTCCCGCCTCGGTCGGGAGTGCGAGCCTTACCAAAAACACCTTTCCGCGATGTTGCGATAGCGTTGCCTTCCAGCCACCCATCCACTGCACGCACAACGAGAATGTGCCGGTGTCGCGCTCCGATTGATCGAGTAAGAGGGGACGATCCGACAGGACGCCGTCGAGCGCCTGCTCACGGATGACACCGAAGCACGCATCTGGTCACGAGCGCAGGGCGACCAGAATTGGATTTGATGCTGCGCATCCGAAACTTCAAGACCATCGTGGCAGGCGCCGCGGAAAAGCATTGTCCAAGGACGCGCAAACGACCTTATTGCGCGCACATGCAGCGGCGGAAACATGCACCCTCGGTCTCAGCCAAGTTCTTGCGGAACTTGACGCAACGATCTCCGGCCCGGTCAACTACCAAACCTCGCAATTGATTCACGTGACAGACGGAGTCATCTGCACTGCACGAGGGTCGGCCGATCAAGCGAGGAATTGCCATGCAAGATCAATCCCAATCTGTTCTCGTCAATCGTTCGGATCATTCCGCTGATTCTTCAGTTGCAGAGATGTTGCGTGCCGAGGTCTGCTCCAGCAGCCAACTCTCGTTCCTTATGGAAGCACATGACGGCCTCTCCGCCGCGATCGCCGAGCGCGCAGGCTTCAAAGGGCTCTGGGCTTCTGGTCTGTCGATCGCGTGCTCGCTCGGTTACCGTGACGCGAACGAAGCGTCTTGGAGCCAACTCCCCGACGCAGTCGAGCGGATCGTGGACTCGACCCGACTGCCTGTCCTCGTCGACGGTAATGGCGACTTCCGTAACTTAACAATGCTCGTCTGCTGGCACGCAAACTCTATCAACGGGGCGCAGCCGGTGTCGCGCTGGAGGACAGCTGCTTTCCCAAGATGAACTCGTTTGTTGGCGATCGACATCCGCTCGCCAAGTCAACGAATTCTCCGGGCGTCTGCGCGCGGTGAAGGATGCATTGGCCGAAGACTTCGTTCTTGTGGCCCGCATCGAGGCACTGATTGGTGGTAAAGGGATGGACCAGGCAATTATGCGCGCTTACGCTTACGCTTACGCGGATGCCGGAGCCGACGCGATCCTCATTCACTCGCGAAGCAATGCCGCAAATGAGATCGTTGCGTTCGCACGCGCCTGGCAGAACAAGTTGCCCGTCGTGATCGTTCCTACGAAATATTATCGAACACCAGCATCTGTGTATCGCGAAGCTCGCATCTCCACAGTGATCTGGGCCAATCACTCGATGGGAGCGGCAATAGCGGCAATGGAGCAAGTCTGTCGTCGTATTATGACCGAGGAGAACACTGCGAGCATTGAGCCTGGTATCGCGACGCTTGATGAGGTCTTTGAATTGCTAAGATATGACGAACTGGCACGAGCGGAAGCTCGATATCTGCCTGGGCAGCGATGCCGGGCTTTTCATTCAGACGGCGGCATCGATTCTGTAGGGGCTGACATGAAAGCTTCGCCTCGCAGCGCCAATCGTGACATGCCGGATTAATGGAGAGCACATGCTGGCGGAGCGAACAGCCCTGTTCAAACACTCGGACAGAGCTGCGGCATGGACCGCGGCCAAAGCAGCTATCGTGAGCGCCGAGCAGATCATCGATCTGGCCGCCGAAGAGATCCGGAGCGATCTCCCGCCGATGGTGCGCGAGGGCATCATCATCGCGGCCAATCGCAGTATCTACCGTGACGCTGAGACGGGCGCCCCGACGAAGCTCCGCGAGGCGATCGCTCGCAAAATTTCCCGCGAGACTGGTCAGCCTTGGTCATTGGATGAAGTCGCAGTGACGAGCGGCTCCAACCATGCTCTCTTCAACGCAGCTATGGTGCTTCTGAATCCGAGAGATGAGGTGCTCATCCCCGTTCCGCATTGGACTTCTTTCCCCGCGCAGGTTCTCTTGGCAGGCGGAGTGCCGATCTTCATCGAGACAAGGGACAACAATTACGTGCCGAAGCTTTCAGATATAGCTGCGGCAGTTACGTCAAAGACGAAAGCGATCGTAGTCAACACCCCGAACAATCCGACAGGTACGATTTACGACTGCGAAACTCTTGCTGAAATTGCGCATCTTGCGGCTGAGCTGGATCTCTGGATTGTGTTCGATGAATGCTATGGGGCTTTCGCCCATGCTCCACACACCCATCATCCGATTGTGTCGGTCGCTCCTGCGGCGCGTCATCGCACGCTAATCGTTAATTCGTTCTCCAAATCCCTCGCCCTGAGCGGCTGGCAGATTGGTTATCTCGCCGGCCCAAAATGCGTTATACACGCTGCGCTGGCGCTACAACGCGATACGGCCTGCAACCCAGATGTCATTTCCCAACATGCACTGCTCCATCATTTGGACTCCGGTGATGACGTCTTTCAACAAAAACTTCAACGTCAGGTCAGCGAGGCGCGAACGCTTGGGCTCGCCGTTCTTTCGACCCTGAAGTCGATCCCGCAACCTGCAGCTCAAGGCGGATTCCACTTCTATCTAGATATCAAAGGATGGCGGCAAAGCACCAAGGGGCCAGGCGGTGAATTAAACGCCGACGACGTCGTTGACGTATTGCTGATGGACGCTGGTGTCGCGGCAGCTTCGGGCACGATCTTTGGCGATTCGGACGGGGTCCGGCTCTCCTATGGGATTGACCTTAGCTCGCTCGACAAGGGCTTGCGGCGTTTGTCCGCAACTTTAAACACGTGGCACTGAAGTCCTGGTGGGTTCGGTATGCTTAGCGTTGCGGAAGGTTAGTACTATGGCTGAAGTTCCTCGCCGCGCTATCGTGCTTGCAGCAGGTCTCGGCTCGCGCCTGCGGCCGCTGACGGATCTGCGGCCAAAACCACTGGTCGAGGTTAACGGCATGCCCATCCTGCACAACGCCCTGCGGAATCTGGAAGCAATAGGCGTCGGTGAGGTGACGGTTGTCGTGGGCTACCGCAAGGACGCCATCCAGTATGCCTGCGGCAGCCGCTTCGGCGGAGTTGAGGTCAACTATGTCGAATCGACGATTTTCGATCGCACCGGGAGCGCATATTCCCTGTGGTTGGCGCGTGAGGTGCTGCTTTCGGGAGACTGCCTCCTCCTTGAGGGAGACGTTTTCTTCGAGCAAGATGCATTGCGCCGCCTGACCGGCCCAGCGAGCGATGTGGCAGCCGTAGCTCCCTTCGACAAATCAATGGAAGGGTCTGCAGCTCTTTTGTCCGATGACGGCTTCATCACAGCTTTCCGCATGAAGCAGACGGCGGCCAACATCATCACAGCCGGCCCGCAGCTTTTCAAAACTATGAACCTGCTACGATTTTCGGGCTCGACCCTCAAGGCAACGATCGTTCCAGCGCTGGACGATGTTATCGGGTCCGGAGCCAGGCAGGCCTATACCGAGGAGCTTCTTGGCTATCTGGTGGAGAGGCGTGGCCTGCAGCTTGCAGCCGCGCGATGCGATGGTCTCAGGTGGTGCGAAATCGATACCGCCGAAGATCTGCATCTCGCAGAGCGCATGTTCTCACGAGCGCATGCCGCTCGCCAATCGTATGACCAGCGGGATCAGTGAGGTGCCAATGCTAAGATACCTTTGGGATCCCGCAAATGCCATCACTGCGGGGGGCTTGTTTTTTCTTCCGCTAGTCTATTCCTCGCTCTATCCGGAGAGCTTGAGCTATCAGTGCGGTGGCTCGTTGGGCTGTCTTGGCAGATCACATCGACGGAATCGTTGCCAACCGGACGCCGAACCGTGACCCGGACGTTGCAAAATGGGCAAGAGCCTGGACGGATTCGGGGACATTATCTAAGAGTCTGACTCAAAATTCATAACTTGAGGTTCGCGATCCTTGCGATGCGCCGCGCCAGTAGCCTTGTAGAGGCAACGAGGAGCCATGCTTCGGCCGAAGCGATGGAAGCCTCCCAGTCTTTGGCCAGACGGCGGCAGCGATTGAGCCACGCGAGGGTGCGTTCGACGACCCATCGTCGAGCGACGATGACAAAGCCGATGGCGTCGTCGGTACGCCTGACAATTTCGATCGCAGGACCCTCGATCTCCTCAAGCGCGTTGGCGAGCTTTTCGCCTGCATATACACCGTCAGCAAACAGGTGCGCGATCGTCGGATAGCTCGCACACGTTAGACTGACGACGGCTGGTGCGCCGTCCCGATCCTGAACGTTGGCCGCATGCACAATGCCACACAGCAGATTGCCTTGCGTGTCCGTGACGATGTGGCGCTTGCGACCCTTGACCTTCTTGCCCGCGTCAAAGCCGCGCGGTCCCCCGCTCTCGGTCGTCTTGACCGATTGGCTGTCGATAATGGCCGCCGTCGGGTGCGCTTCCCGTCCGGCAAGCCTGCGGGCGATTTCAACCAAGGCCTCATTGATCAGATCCAAAATGCCACCGTCGCGCAGTCGATAGAAATGGTACTGGACCGTCGTGAAGGCGGAAAATCCTTCGGCAAAAGAGCCCATTGGCATCCCGTCGTCGCAATGTACTGGATTGCATTCCACACCGAACGCATACAAGTCGTGCGTGGCCGCCCCACTTTGCTCGGCCCTGGCATCAACAACGCGATC
>NZ_LWIG01000017.1 GCF_002068095.1 Bradyrhizobium sacchari
GTGACGAGGCCGAGCGGGACCGCCTTGGGCTGGGACGAACCGGCGCGGAACACCAGCAGCGAGGTGGTCTGCTCGCCCGAGCCGATGTGGTGCGCGCCGTTCTCGTCGCCCATGTCATGGGCCGAGGAGCCGGCGGCGCCGAGAGCTTTGGCAATGCCGTTGGGGTCGATGATCATGATGACGGCGCCATCGCCCAGGATGGTGTTGCCGGAGAACATGTCGATGTGACGCAACTTGGTCGACATCGGCTTCACGACGATCTCTTCCGTATGGAAGACACCATCGACGACGATGCCAAACGTCTGGCTGCCGACTTGCGTGACCACGATGAAGCCGTTCTCGGGATCGGACGCCGCGCCGTCGTCGATCTTCAGGAGCTTCTTCAGATGGATCAGCGGCAGCAGCTTGTTGCGCAGACGCAAGACCGCCGTGTCCTTGATGCGCTCGATGCGGTGCTCGGAGTTGGCGCGGGCCCGCACCAGCTCGACCACCGAGAGCTGCGGGATCGCGAAGCGGTCACCGGCGGCCTCGACGATCAGGGCGGAGACGATGGCGAGGGTCAGCGGGATCTTGATGGTGACGGAGGAGCCTTCGCCGGCCACCGACTTGATGTCGATGGTGCCGCCGATCTGGTCGATATTGGTGCGCACCACGTCCATGCCGACGCCGCGGCCCGAGACCGAGGTGATGGCGGCCGCGGTGGAGAAGCCCGGCGCGAAGATGAACTTGTGGATCTGGGCTTCGCTCATCTTCTCGAGCTCAGCCTCGGTGACGAGACCGGAGGAGAGCGCCTTGGCCTTGATCTTCTCGGTGTTGAGACCTCTTCCGTTGTCGGCGATGCAGATGATGATGTGGCCGCCCTCGTGATAGGCGGACAGGCGAATGGTGCCCTGCTCGCCCTTGCCGCTCGCCAGGCGCTCGGCGGGGGTCTCCAGGCCGTGATCGGCGGAGTTGCGCACCATGTGGGTGAGCGGGTCCTTGATCAGGTCGAGCACCTGGCGGTCGAGCTCGGTGTCGGCGCCGTGCATCTCGAGCTCGATCTGCTTGCCGAGTTCGCTCGAGAGGTCGCGGACGATGCGGGGCAGCTTCTGCCAGGCATTGCCGATCGGCTGCATGCGCGTCTTCATGACGCCTTCCTGCAGCTCGGCGGTGACGTTGGAGAGGCGCTGCAGCGGCACCTTGAACTCGGTGTCCTCGTTGCGGCGGGAGATCTCCAGAAGCTGGTTGCGGGTCAGGACCAGCTCGGAGACCATGGTCATCAGATGCTCCAGCGTATCCACGTTGACGCGGATCGACTGGTTGGCGATGCGGTCGCCCTCGGAGGCGCCCTCGTCGGCCATCGACTTCTTCGGCGCGGCCTTGGGCGCCTTGGCTTCCTTCGCAGCTTCCTTCGCAGCTTCCTTGGCGGCAGGTGCCGGCGCTTCGGCAGCCGGCGCAGGTGCCGGCTCGGCCTTGGCGACGGGCGCGGGGACCGGCGCTTCGATCGCGGTCTCGCGGAAGGCGCGTTCGAGCTCGTCGAGCGAGACTTCGCCGGGGCGCAGCGGACGCTCCAGGGTCTGGTCGACCAGCGAGCCCGTGGTCATCGCCTTGGCGGGCGCGGCGGCAACAGGCGCTTCCGGCGCCAGCGGCGGCGCGTCGGCGACAGGAGCAGCAGCGCCGGCGGCCATCGCGGCCATGCCCTGCTCGACCATCGCTTCCAGCTTGTCGATGAGATCGCGGTCGGTACCTTCAGGCTCGGCTTCGGTCGCTTCCAGGCCGGCCAGGATCTCCTTGATGCGGTCGATCGAGGACAGGATCACCGTCACCGCTTCGGCCGTGACCGGCATGCCGTCGCGGAACTTGCCCATCAGCGTCTCGCCGGCATGCGCCAGCGCTTCGAGCCGCGGCAGGCCGAGGAAGCCGCACGTCCCCTTGATGGTGTGGACCAGGCGGAAGATGTTATCCAGGATCTTGGCGTTGTTCGGCTCCTGCTCGAACTTCACCAGCTGATTGTCGACGGTGTCCAGGCTCTCGCTGGTCTCCGTCAAGAACTCCCGCAACAGATCATCCATGGGATACGCCTTACTGAACTGGACTTCGACGCCTGAGCCGCGCCTGGAATCGGCGGAAGTCCTCGCTTTAGATCGTTAGACAACCCCTTTCACGGTCCCGTTAATTTCATCCTCCGTGCTAATACGGATATTGAAGAGAAGTTTGCGCTTCGACCGCGGGCGGCAACGTTTTCCGGCGCGGCTGGCACCGAGCCGTGACTGGAGGAAACATCGGGTAAACGCGCCGGTAAGGGCGGCACGGTGCGCGCAAAAAAGCTCTGCCCGTGAAGGACGATAGGCACTGCTCGCGTGAGATCGGCGGCGGCCGAGAGTGCTCGCGCGATCATCGCTTCACGCCCTGCCGCGATCGGCAAGGTCTGCGGTTGTGGTAAACGAACGCTTATCCCGCCGCCGATGCAACCGGCGCCGCGCTAACCCAGGCGCGCGGCCGACGCAACGTCGTCCGAACGGTGTTCCGCGAGGCAATTGTTGATGGCGGCGAGCAGCGCGTGCGGCGTGAACGGCTTGCGCAGACAGCACGCCGCGCCGAGCTCGAGCGCCATCCGCAGGAAGTCGGGCGCCGGCGAATTCAGGTTTGCTTATGCGTAACCGGACATCGCGATCCGCGGAATGGCAGGCGCGCGCTCGTGGAAGATACTGATCGATTCGAAGCCGCGCATGTGAGGCATGAAGATGTCGATGATCATCAGATCGAACCGTTCGTGTTCAAGAGCGCGCAATCCTGCTTCACCTCCTTCGGCAATCGTCACTCGAAAATTGTTTCGCTGCAGATAGACCTCGATGGCCATTCAGACCATCGGGTCCTCGTCGACCACGAGAATATGGCGCAGGCTTTCTGTCGCCGTTTGAGCTTCCCGTATCGGCGATTCAGCAATTGAACCGTGGGGCACGCCCTTCTCCTCTGGTTTGGATCGAAAAACTGACGGATGCGAACGCCGCCGGCGGGGCAGGCGATGGACGCGAAATCTGTGGCCACGTCAGGCAGGGGCGCGAAACAATCTCTGACGAATGATGTGACAGTGGCGGGCAAGCGAGGCTGCGCGGATCAGCCGATATCCGATGGCAACGCGAACGCAATATCTGCCACCGACCGCCAGCTTCCGGCTTATCAGGGCCCCCTGCCGGTTCTTCCCGACTGACGACGTTGGATTTACACGCCAGCCGCGTGCGTGAATCAGCACGCAACCCTTATTTCCGCCGCAAATGCGCCAGCGTGTCTGCCCTCTAATGGGTATATGGACGCCCCACAACCTGTACAATATTATCTATTCGCCGTACAACTGAATGACGAGGCGCGGCGTTGATCATGGATCGCACGCGCCGGAATTGGTTCTGCATGACCGCGAGCGGCTACCCGTCCAACCAGCTGCTGCAAATGCTCGATGCGGCAGACTTCGATCTGCTGCGTCCCCATCTCGCAACGGTCGAAATGGTCAGGGAGTCTGTCTTGGGCGAGGCCGGCGCCGCGCTGCGCCATGTCTACTTCCCGCACAGCGGATCCGTTTCGATCACGGTGGGCCTTTCTGAAGGACAGATGATCGAGGTCGCGATGCTGGGGCGCGACAACGTCGTGGGTGGCGGCGCGGCGCTTGCCGACGGCATCGCGCCGGCGGATGCGACCGTGCTCTTTCCCGGCGCGGCTTCTATGCTGGAAATCGGTGCGTTCCGGACGATCGCGGCTGCAAGCCTGCCGTTTCGAAGTCTGATTGTCCGACATGAGCAAGTTCTGCTCGCGCATGCGCAGCAGTCGTTGCTCTGCAACACGCTGCACCCGGTCGAAGCCCGGCTGGCACGCTGGCTGCTGCGAGCCCGCGACCTGTCCGACAGCGCGATCCTCCCGCTGACACAGGAAGCGCTGGCACAGATGATGGGTGTGCGGCGCAACGCCATTTCCCTCGTCGCGCATGCGCTGCAGCGGGCCCGCATCATCCGCTACACCCGCGGCCAGATCGAGATTCTCGATCCAGCCGCGCTGAAGGCGACGGCCTGCGACTGCTATTCGGCGGTCAAGGCCTCCCATTTGCGCCTGCTCGGACCACCGCGGTGACGACAGTGCCGACGCGAGCAGCCTGCATGCCGAATTGCACTCAGCGCCGCAGGGTTGATCGCCCCCGGACAACTTGTCCCAATTGCCAATATATCCCGACGTGAACATGATGGAACTTACCCGTGCCGGGAGCCATCTCGGTTGCCGCGGCTCACCGATGCGGGAGACGGGAGGCAGCTTTGGAAACAATGGTGCGTCCATCCAACGGTTTCCTGTCCGCGCTGTCGGCGGACGATTATGAATTGATCCGCCCACACCTGCGCACCGTCGACCTGCCGCATGAGGCCGTGCTGGTCGAGACCGGCGAGACGCTCAAGCGCGCTTACTTTCCCCACCGCGGCGTCATCTCGCTGGTGGTGAAGCTCGCCAAGGGCGAGCATGTGCAGGTCGCCATGATCGGCCGCGACAGCCTGCTCGGCACGCTCTCGACCATGGGCGATGCGTGCGCGCTGAATACAGCGATCGTCCTGGTTCCCGGCGCCGCGTCCATGATGGAGCTCGACCGGCTGCGCGTTGCGGCTGACCAGAGCAGCACTTTGCGGACATTGCTCACCCGCCACGGGCTCGCGGTCTACGCGCAGGTCCAGCAGACCGCCGGCTGCAACGCCGCCCACCCGGTGGAATCGCGGCTGTCGCGCTGCCTGTTGCATACCCATGACCTGTCGGGCGACTACCGGCTGCTACTGACCCAGGAGGCGATGGCGCAAATGATCGGAGCGCGGCGCAACAGCGTGTCGCTGGTCGCCAACACCTTGCAGCAGGCCAATTTCATCCACTACAGCCGCGGGCACATCCAGCTCCAGAACCTGGATGGCCTGCGCCAGACGGCGTGCGAGTGCTACGCCACCGTGAAGGCCCAGTACGACCGGCTGCTCGGCCAGCGCTGAGCGGCGCGGCCGTGTGGTAAACCTACGGCTAACGGCGGCTCGCAAACACCTTCCGTCCTGCTACCGGAACTGAAATTCAAATGCCGTAGACACGGAGCGAGCCACGCGCTGCCCACGCCGCGCGACCAATGCACCGTGACCAGGGGCAAGACCATGTTTGACGTGACCGTTGCGCCTGCGCAGGGAACTTTCGATGTCGAGCCCGCGCGCGAGCCGGGTGCGTACGCGGCGCTGGTGCGCGAAATCGGCGAGGACGGCGCCCGCGAGGTGCGTGCCGTGTTCTGGAGCGAGACCTGCGCGCGATTGCGGCTGTTTCGCACGCTCGCGCTCGCGCAGCACCACGGCAAGATCGCGCGCGAGGCGCATTCGCTGAAGAGCGCGGCCGGAACGTTCGGCTATGTCAGGCTCGCGGCGCTGGCGTTGCGGCTGGAGAAGACGGCGGAGACGCTCGGCGACAGCGAATTCCGCGATCTCCTGGACCGGATGGACGCGGCCTACCAAGCCGCGCGCGCACAGGAGCCGCAATGCTAGCGCAGGCCGCGCTAAACCCGCCGTACTTCTACGGTTTGTGATTTTTAGAGATGGCTAATCATAGGTGGCGATAGTCGCGGGAAACCAGGAGGGTTTCCATGTTCACCTATGAGACTGCGGACCAGAAGGAGGTCCGTCGCTTCCGCATCGCCCAGTTCAACGGCCGGATGGCGACCGTGAAATCCGGCGAGTCGACGGTGACTGGCTTCGTGCGCTCTGTGCTGGAGCAGGAATCGAGCATCCCTCCGCGCTGGACCATCACGATCATCCCGAACGTGCCGAAGGAAGAGCTCAAGCCGCTGCGGCCTTCGTCGCGCCTGCGTCCCTTCGCTGAAGATTATTTCTGACCGCGACCGGCTTCTCTCCAGCCCCGCCGCCTGCGGCGGCGCAGGGCAGAACCTCAATCGATCGAATGCAGCAGCGCGGCGCGGACGAGATCCGCGGTGTTGCGCGCACCGAGCTTGCGCATCGCCTCGGCGCGATGGCTCTCGAACGTGCGCGGACTGATCTGCATCCGAAGCGCACCCTGCTTGTTCGAGTACCCTTCGCTGATCAGGCGGAGCACCTCGCGTTCGCGCTTGGTCAGGCGTTTCTGACCCGACGGGCCCGTCAGCTCGGCACTCGGCATGCGCTGCGGCGTGCGGGGGGCGTTCGATTCTGCGTCTTCGATCCGGGTCGGAAGCGGCGAGGCCCCCTTGTGAGGGCCGGCAAGCTGCTTGACCAGGCCGCAAACGCGCTCGGTCTGCGTCAGCGCATTCTCCACCACCCGCTGCAGATAGGCACGGTCGGCCGTAACGGGCGCGAGCTGATCGCTGTGATGCTTGATCTCGCCCATATAGAGCAGGAGCGCAGTCAGGGGACCGTTGAGCTCGCGGGCGATGGCCGCCGCCATTTCATCGGCCGCTTTCGCCCGGGCGGCGTTCAGGCGGACGAAATCGAGCTCTTCAGCTGGAGCAGTGCTGCTTTCGTACCATTCCGACGGCCGCGAATCGGTGGCCGTATCATTCTGTGACCCCATGTGACTTGTTTAGCGGAACCGCGGCCGCTCTGTGGTTAACTTTCTGCTCCGTAAGACTACGGTGATTTTGTCAGTTTTGCGCTAAAATGCCGACACCGGCACAATTTATGCTTGCGCAAGGCTTGCTGCGACCATGCAAGGGTTGAGAATTTCGCCCAAATGCCGTGCAAACCGGTCGAAGCCCCGAATCGCCGCCTCCCCGGCCGTCCCCCCTCCCCCGGATTTTACGGAATAATTAACGGCGACTTGCTTCTCTAGGTCACGATTGAGAGCGCGCAAATGCCTCCATGCGTTTGGCCCATAGGCCAGCTGGAATCGTTGCGGAAGATTGCGTGCCATGAACGAGATCGATCGGCTGTCGGAATTTCTGCAGAGGCTGACGCCGCTGTCGCGCAGCTGTCTGCTCAGCGAGCTCGAGCGGCTCGAGCTGTGCGGCATCGACATGCCCGGCTCGCCCGAGGTGCAAGCACGCCTGCGCGCTGAATTTCGCAAGGACGGATCGACCCAGGCGCGCGCGACCAGCCCCTCGCGCTATTTCTTCGCGCCGCTCGAGCTGCTTCTGATCGACGGCGCACCCGAGCATGCCAATGCGGGGCGCATTTCGCGCAACACGCTCACCCCGATCTGGGAGTGGATCTGCCGCGACCTGCTGCCGACCATGGCGCGCGACTACGTCAAGGCGATCAACGACCAGGTCGCCGCCAACAACCCCAAGGAAGTGCTGAAGATCGCGGCGAACTTCCAGACCAAGGTCGTCAAGGTGCTCGAGAACACGCTCGCCTCCGAGGAGAGCACCGAGCTCGCGCGCGGCAAGCTCGCGCAATACACCGCCTCGCGCACCGCTTTCGACGACGTGAGGAAGATGCAGCAGGTGCTGCGCGCAGGCAGCGCGCTGCCGAAGTTCAACGACAAGCTGCCCGAGAAGATCGCGAAATTCGACGACGGCAAGGTCGCGCAGATCACCGCGCTGCTCGATGCCTTCAAGAAATCTCACCCGGATGCGCTGCCTTTCGCGCTGGCGCTGGTGGCGCGACGGCTGAAGACGCCCTGGCAATTGGTCCGCCTTGCCACCAAGGCCGCCGCGAGCAAGGCCGCGGCCGACGTCGCCGCCGCGCCCTATGCCTGCGTCGTGCCCATGGTGCTCGACCGGCTCGACGACAAGCGTCTCGCCTTGCGGATCGCGCTCCGGAACAACCGGGTGCTGGTCGCCCGCGACCTGCTTGCCGAGATCTACGACACCGAATATGCGCTGAAGGTCCGCATCGACGGCATCGAGGCCAGCGAATGGGGCATCCGCCTCCAGCAATTGATGGACGCGATCGCTGCACTGGTGTCCGCCGAGGTGAGCCGTTTCCCGTCCAATGTCGGCCACATCCTCGGCTCGCGCCGGCTGCGCAGCCACGACACGCTCGGCGGCAAGCTCTCCTATCTCGCCTGGAAGGGGCGCGACGTCGTGCAGGACGGCGCGGCGGCGTTTCGCAAACTGATCGGTCAGACCTAGATCGGGATTCGGCCACGAAGGGCCAGGTCACGCAGCGCGGCTAGCGCGGCAGGCACAGGAAGCGATCCATAAATCGCCCCGACAGCACGAACCTGAACCACCAATACATCATTCGCCGCATCGACATAGCTGCAATCCTCGACAGCCCACCACCGGCTACGCGGACCATTAGCGCACCTGCAGCAATGCGGATGTGATCTGCTTCACACGCCCGCCGTCTCGCCCGCGCGCATTGTCGCAGAACCGTCACGAGCGAAGACGGAACATGCGCGCATCGCGCGAAAATGAGTTCTTCGGCCGTGCCACCGCTCCTATCCTCCGATGCATCGGATGAGGCATTGGGAAGGAAGCCATGAGGTCGAACCGACGGATATTGACGATCGCAGCCCTGCTGACGGCCGCGCTGGCTCTGACGTCAACGACGATGGCGCAGACGTCGCCGCCACAGGGTGATGCGGCACCAACCGCTGACAACGCGGTGCTGCTCACCATCTTCTTCAAGCACGACCAATCTCGCCCACTCGGCGAATTAAATGCGCAGCTCGACAAGCAGGGATTCCGCAAGGCGTTTCCGCCGCCCGGAATCGAGGTCGTGAGCTGGTACGTGATGATGGGCATCGGCCAGGTCGTCACGCTGCGCCTGCCGGCCTCGCGGCTGCGCGAGGTCAATCGCGTCATCGAGGACACCGCGTGGGGTCCTTACCGCACCGAGTTCTATCCGACCTACGACTACAAGGCGGTCGGGATGGCCCAACACGACAAGGCCACAAGCAATTGAGGCGTCCATTATTCAATTGGGCGAAACGCGAACGGCCTCGTCCTATTGCAGGACACCGTCCTCGCGCGCTCGTGGGGCCGCGTCGTTCGAGATTCTTCCGCGATGACGGCGTCACGCGGCTGTCACGTGCGGTGAGACGTAAAGACTTCTCCAACGAGATCTAGACAATTTTAGACGTGGTGCGTGCTTTAACGTTACCCAGATAATTCAACAATCGGCTGAGGCCCTCCATATTTGAAACTGCTCCCGTCGCTAACACCGGTCGCGGAACGGGAGTGGCTTGCGATGAACGATGAAATTGTAGAGCTCGCCGGACGAAGGCCCAAGACCTTCGGTCGGCGAAAGATGACGCCGCGCGCTTGCGTCGCTGACGGCAAGCGCCATTTGCGTGCTTTCCTCGCCGAAGTGCTGGAGGACCTCGGCTTCGTCACCAGCGAATGCGCCAGCGCGGAGGAGCTGCAAACCATACTGGCGAGCGACTTGCCGGACCTGATCCTGCTCGGCATCTCCGCCGACGGCATCGAGCCCGGAAAGTTCCTGGAGACGCTGGTGCGCGAGGCCTTCGACGGCAAGGTTCTCGCCGTCGGCGCCCGCGAGTCGATCATCGTCAGGGCCGTGCAGCAGGTTGGCGAGGAATATGGCCTTGCGATGCTGCCGCCGCTGACGACGCCCTTTGCCGCGGAGACGCTGCGCGAACGCGTCGCGATGCTACTGCCGGAGGAGCCAGCGCCGAGCCCGGCCGTGCATGTCGGCGAGGCCCTGCATGCCGGCTGGCTCGAGCTGTGGTACCAGCCCAAGATCGACGCGCGGACGCTGATCCGCAACGGCGCCGAAGCGCTGGTGCGGATGCGGCATCCAACCTGGGGCGTGGTGCCGCCGGCCTATTTCATTCCCGAAGCGCACGATCCGCACTTGCGCGACCTGTCGGAGTTCGTGATCGAGCGCGCCGTGCAGGATTGGCACTATCTGCTGGAGCACCAGAGCCCGGTCGATCTCTCGATCAACCTGCCGGCGTCGTATCTGAGGGAGCCGCGGGCCGTGAACGATCTCTGTCGCCGGATGCCGACGCATCCGGCCTTCGGCGGCCTGACGATCGAGATCGACAGCGAGGAGGCAATCCGCGATCTCGATCACCTCGCCGAGGTCGCGCGCGAGGTGCGCCTGCACAATATCGGCCTGTCGATCGACAATCTCGGCGTAAACTGGCCGTCGCTGATGGACCTTGGCAAGATCCCTTTCATCAAGCTCAAGGCGGACCGTCACTTCGTCACCGGCAGCGGCGATGACCGGCTGAAACGCACGGTATGCCGCCACATCGTCGAGCTTGCACAGGGCTACGGCGTCGGCGCCATCGCCGAAGGCGTCGAGAGCCGCGCCGACCTCGTCGCCGCCAACGAACTCGGCTTCGACCTCGTGCAGGGCTTCCTGTTCGGCAAGCCGATGCCGCTGAAGAAGTTCGCAAGGAGCACGCTGACGCGAACGGTGCTGGAGTGAGCTCGTTCGCGGCGCTCACGTCCGGCCCTCCATTGACGATCGCCGCGAAGCATTCCGCCATGCCGCGCGCTGTCGCGATTCTCGCGCGCGGCAGGCAAGGCAATTCGCGGGGCTACGCGACGGCCGCGCTGGCCTCTGTCGCCGAACCCAAGGTGTCCGGCTCGTCATGGCGGGTCTGGGAGCGTCCGACGTGAAGTGCGAAGCCGCTCACGCCAGGGTCCTCCAGTCCTGAACGCAGCTGCATGTCCGGAATCAGGTAGTCGCCGCCGTTCTGGCGCCGATAGGCGATCGGAGGGGTCGTCGCAAGCGTGCTCATCCTCTCGCGCAGACGCGCCGCAACCGCCTCAAAACCTGCTTCGTCGAGCTTGTCGGATTTATAGACCACGAAGGGCGGAAGCACGTCGTATCCAGGATAATACAGAATGCCGTGGTTGATCGGGAACAGCAGGTCGTCGATCGGCCCATTGATCCCGCGCGCCGAGTAATGCTCCTGCCAGCCGCCGGCGGTCACGATCAGCATCGCGCGTTTGCCTGCCAATGTACCCTCGCCATAACGGTCTCCCCACCGCTTCTCGCTGTGTTCACCGACGCCGTACGCAAAGCCGTAAGCGAACACGCGATCGACCCAGCCCTTCAAGATCGCCGGCATGCTGAACCACCACAGGGGAAATTGCAGGATCAGCATGTCCGCCCACAGCAGCTTCTCGATCTCGCTTTTGACGTCGGCGGTCAATGTGCCGGCCTCGAACGCCAGCTTGGACGCAGCGGCGGGCGCAAGCCGGGCGTCGCCTGGAAGCGACGGGAAGTCCGCGCGGTCGACGTCCGATTTCCAGCTCTGGGCATATAGATCCGACACCCGCACGTCGTGACCCTGCGCCTGGAGCGCCTCGACGGCCACGTCTCGCAAAGCGCCGTTGAGCGAGCGCGGTTCGGGATGAGCAAAGACAATCAGCACTTTCATGTTCGGCACCATCTGGTTGGAAGATTTCGCTCAGCAGGTAGCGCGGCGTGCCGCGACTCGTTAGATGTAGCTGGTGGATAGGATTATGCCGAAAAATGGATAAATCGGAGGTCACGCTCGAGCGCATGCGCAGCTTCGTGCGGGTCGCCGAGCGAGGCAGCCTGTCCGCGGTCGCGCGCGAGCTCAGTGTCGGCCAGTCGTCGGTGACGCGGCACATTCGGGAGCTGGAGCAGGCGGTCGGGGTGCCGCTGCTCACGCGGACGACACGCAGGGTGACAATGACCGACGAAGGGCGCCGCTATTACGCCGACTGCGTGCAGATCCTGCGCCTCGTCGAGCAGGCGAGCGAAGAGGCGCGCAGCACGCGCGGCGCACCCGCCGGGACGGTGCGGGTCTCCTGCACCGCTGCCTTCGGCGTGCTCCACGTCAGCCGTTTTGTCTTCGCCTTCCAGGACCGCTATCCCGACGTGTCGGTGGATCTCAGCCTGACCGACGAGCGGATCGACCTCGTGCGGGAAGGTGTCGATGTCGCGCTCCGACTGGGGCCGCTCACCGACAGCTCGATGAAGCTCAAGCCGCTTGGCCAGTCGCAGCGAATCCTCGTAGCCTCACCTGAATACCTGGCCGCGCACGGCAGGCCCGCGCGCCCACAGGATATCGTCAAGCACGAGGGAGTGCGGATGTCCAACATCGCCGGGAGTGATGTGCTCGTACTGCACGGACGCCGCGGCGGCCGCCATGCCATACCCCTCGCCGGGCGCTTGCGCGTCGATCACGGGCTTGCGGCCCGGGAAGCGCTCGCGGCTGGCCGCGGCATTGCGCCCGCACATCTTTGGCTGATCGGGGATCTTCTTGCCGCCGGAAAGCTGGAACGCGTGCTTCCCGACTATTCGCCGCCTCCCGTTCCACTCAACATGCTGATCGTGCCCGAACGGTCCGGCATCGCGCGGGTACGACTGCTGGTCGATTTTCTCGCCGAGCAGATCGCGCGAATGCCCGGCATCGAAAGGCTCCCGTCCGGCAGGAGACCGGGCTAAAGCGCGACGAGATCTTCCCGGAAAGCTGCTTTGCACCTTTCCGGATCATGCGGGAAGAGCTGCCGTCACGCGAACCGTCGCGCGAAGAAGACGCAGACGACCACGAGGGCGGTCGCGGCGATCATGCTCCAGGCGACCGGCTCGTGCAGCAGCAGGCCGGCGAGCGCGAGGCCGAAGAAGGGCTGCAGCTGCTGCAACTGGCCAACGCGGGCGATGCCGCCGACGGCGAGCCCGCGGTACCAGAAGATGAAGCCGACGAACATGCTGAAGACGGAGACATAGGCGAGCCCGATCCAGGCCGGCGCACCGACGCCGCTCCATGCTGGCGGCCAGGTCAGGGCCACCACGGGCAGCATCAGCGGCAGCGCCAGCAGCAACGCCCAGGAGATCACCTGCCAGCCGCCGAGCCGGCGCGACAGCGTGGCGCCTTCTGCATAGCCGAGCCCGCACAGCACGACCGCCGCGACCATCAGGAGATCGCCGGTGAGCGAGGCGGAGCCGTCGCTGGAGAGAGCGAATCCCGCCACCGTGGCGCTGCCGAGGATCGCGAACAGCCAGAACAGCGGCTTTGGCCGCTCGCCGCCGCGCAGCACGGCGAAGACCGCGGTCGACAGCGGCAACAGCCCGACGAACACGATCGAATGCGCCGAGGTGATGTGCTGGAGCGCGAGCGCCGTCAGCAGGGGAAAGCCGACCACGACACCGATCGAGACGATGGCGAGCGAGACAATATCTCGCCGCTGCGGCCGCGCCTGACGGAGCAGGCCGAGCACGGCCGCACCGATCAGCGCGGCAATGACCGCCCGTGCCGAGGTCAGGAACAGCGCTGAGAAGCCGCCGACGGCGACGCGCGTCGCCGGCAGCGAGCCGCTGAAGATGATGACGCCGAGAAGCCCGTTGCCCCAGCCGCTGCCCGCCGATTGCATGCCCACCTCTTTCTGGACGGCGATCTTCGGCCTTCCGCGGTGGCAAGGACAGCAACAATGTAGTACAATTTTGCCGAACTGTAGGGATATGGAAGGTCATACACTTTGGACGATGCGCCGGCAAAGGGACGCAACGGAACGCGGACGACCGGTGTGATGAGCGCGATCCGCGCCAGGGTCGCCGGCCGTGCGCTCGGTCCCGGCGACCGGCTGCCATCGATCCGCGGTCTCGCCGCGACGATGGGCGTTTCGCCCTCGACGGTGGTGGAAGCTTATGATCGCCTGGCGGCCGAGGGCCTGATCCGCGCCCGCCGCGGCTCGGGCTTCTATGTTTCGCCGAGCGTCATGCCGCCGCTGGCGTTGACCGACGCCGAGCCGCGCCGCGACCGCGCGGTCGATCCGTTCTGGGTGTCCAGGCAGTCGCTCGATGCCGACGAGAGCGTGCTCAAGCCCGGCTGCGGCTGGCTGCCGCCGGACTGGATGCCCGAGGACGCCCTGCGCCGCGCCGCCCGCGCACTTGCCCGCACGGATGCGAGCGTCTTGACGAACTACGGCTCGACATCCGGCTCCCCCGCCCTGCGCCGGTTGCTGCTGAAGCGCCTCGCCGAAGATGAGATCGAGACCTCGGTCAACCAGCTGATGCTGACGGGGTCGGGCACGCAGGCAACCGACCTGATCTGCCGCTTCCTGCTGCGTCCCGGCGACACCGTGCTGGTCGACGATCCCTGCTACTTCAATTTTCGCGCGCTGCTGCGCGCGCACCAGGCCAGGATCATCAGCGTGCCGTACACGCCGTCGGGCCCGGACATCGCGCGCTTCGAGCAGGTCCTCGGCAGCGAGCGGCCGCGGCTCTACATCACCAATTCAGCGCTGCATAACCCGACCGGCGCGACGATGTCGCTGCAGACCGCGCACCGGCTTCTGACGGCGGCCGCCGCGCATGATCTCACCATCGTCGAGGACGACATCTTCGGCGATTTCGAGCCGGAGCGCTCGCCGCGCCTTGCCGCGCTCGACGGACTCAATCGCGTGATCCGCATCGGCAGCTTCTCCAAGACGCTGTCGGCCTCGGTGCGCTGCGGCTACATCGCAGGACGAGCAGACTGGATCGAGCAATTGGTCGACCTCCAGGTCGCGACCAGTTTTGGCGGCCCGAGCCCGGTTGCGACCGACATCATCGCCAATGTCCTGGCGGGCGGCGGCTATCGCAAGCACATGGACGAACTGAGACGGAGACTCACACGNCCCGCCGCGACGTCGCGCGAAAACTTCAGGCCCTCGGTATCGAGCCCTGGCTGATGCCGCGCGGCGGCTTCTTCCTCTGGTGCCGCCTCGCGGGCCGACAGGACGCCACCGCGATGGCGCGCGCCGCGCTCGAAGAGGATGTCGTGCTCGCACCTGGCAACGTGTTCAGCGTCTCGCAGACGGCGCAAAACTTCATGCGATTCAACGTGGCGCATATGAGCGAGCCGCGCATATGGGATGTGCTGCGACGGGCGCTGAAGGCGGCATGAAGATCATCAACGCCTAATACCACGGCTCCTCATACACCGGCTCGCCGTCGAGCAGCAGCCGCTTGACGGCGGCGCGGCCGGAGGGCAGCACGGCGGCGACGACGCGCAGTTTCTGCTGATTGCGGGCCTGCTCGAGCGTCCTGCCCTCGCCTTCGGGCACGAAATAGCTTTCGAGACCGTATTTGATCGTCAGCTTGTCGCAGAAGATGGGGCTGGTCGAACCGCAGGAATAGAGGACGCGGCCGCGGATCAGGATTTCGGGCGCCGTGACTGCAATAGGCTCGGCATGCACCGAGACGGCCTCGTAAAGCCCGTTGGCACCGGGCGCGAGCTTGACGAACACCAAGGGATTGCGCGTGCCAGACGGTTTGCCGGTGAGGCGACCTGCCGGCAGCTGCGAGATGTCGTAGCGGAGCACGACATAATCGCCGCGCAGCAGATCGCGGGGATCGACCGGCTGCGTCTGCAGGGTCACCTCACGGCCGTCGCGCAGGATCTGCATGCGATCGGCAACCATCAGAACCAGCAGCACGCATTGGATCAGGATGGCGGCGCCGAACAGCACGGCTTTCGGGATGCGCTGCCAGAATCTTGTCACGGATGCGATCAGCTCGGTCATCGCTGAACCCTCGGCAGCATGCGATTGAGCGCGGTGGCAAATGCGACGGCCGCAACGCCCGCCGCGGCCAGGAAGGCCGAGCGACGCAGCAGCGAGCCCTTCACGGACCAGGTGATGCCGGCGATGACCCCGGCAATTCCGAGCCAGCCGGCCACGACGCGCGGGCGTACGTCATCGAGCATGCCGGAGACGACGAGGCACAGCATGGCTGAGAGCAGCGCGGCATAGGCGAACCAGGATTCGCCGGCCATGGATGCCGGCCAGACCGGTGCGGCCAGTAGGACCAGCCCGATCGCACATGCCGCAAGGACTTCACCTGCGCGCCTGGTGATCCCTGCGGACACCAGCGCTAGGATCACGCCGACAACCCCGCACACAATGGCCCACAGCGGCTGGCCCGCACCCGAACCGGCCCGGAAGCGGACGATGTCGTCGACCGTCGTCACCTCCAGGAACGCGGCGGTGGCCAGCGAAAACGCGCCGTAGATCGACAGGACGCTGCCGAACCGGAGCGCTCTCGGCGACGGCGCGGCCGCAATCGCCAGTCCGGCGCCGAACAGCAAGGCCGCTCCGTTCGCGAGCACGAATGACGGCTGGGCGCCGTCGAATTCGAAGCGGAACGACGTCGCGACCCACCATGGAATCATCGCGATCGCGACGAGGTGGGCGGCAGCGCGCGAATGCCACGCGAAGGCGAGAGCGGCGGCGAACAGCCAGACCGCCAGGAACGGAAGATGCAGGACATCGGGTGCATCGTAAACCCGCATGCAGGTCCAGATCGAGGCCGCCACGAGGCCGACCGCGAGCGCGCCGCGCGAGCCGGTCAGCACCGCCGCGGCCAACGCGCCGATCGACCACAACAGCATGCCAGCGGCAAAGTCGTCGCCGAGATGATACATCTGGCCGACCAGCGCGATGCCCGCGCCGAAGATGATCGCACCGACGCTGGCACAGAGATCGGCGAGAACAATGCGCCCCCTTGAGGCGAACCAGGCGCCGAGGCCGCCGGCAACGACCATGCCGGCAATCAGGATCGCAAACCGCATCAGCCGCGCGATCTCCGTCCAGTGCGCGGCGATGAAGGCGAGGAAGGCGGCAGCGATCAGCAAGCCGCCGACGATGCCGACGACCACCGCGATGTTGATGCCGGGGGAGAGCGGAGGAAGCGCGTTGCGGATGCTGGCGGCCGCCGCCGGCGCAATCACGCCATCGGCTTCCCATTGCACAAGGTCAGCTTCGAGGCGCTGCCGGTAGGCTTTGTCGAACATGGTCGTGAATTACCTGACTGCCTGCCGGCCACTGGCTCCGTGCCCGCCGGCGGGCTGTTGCTGGGTCGGCCGCCGCCGCTGGCAGGTTCAACCTTTATCATCGCTGCGATGACAGGGCTCCGGATCGCCGGCTGCCGCTCGGGCACGTTAACCGCTCCGTTCGCGGATCGCCTGCGCGCCCGCCAAGATACCGCGCTGGAGCGCGCGTGCGGCCGGCGAGAGGTCGCGGCCGATGCGCCAGATCAGATAGAGCTCGCGCTCGATCACGGGCTCGACCAGCTTGCGCCAGGTGAGCACGGGATGATCCGCCTCCGGCCAGGCGAGACTCGGCAGCGGCGCGACGCCGACCCCGGCTTCGACCAGCGCCAGCAGCGTCGCCGGATGCTCGGCCTCATGGATCGGCGTGCCGTGTCCGAGCTCCGCGAAGCCGCGCTCGATCTCGAGCCGGATGCCTGTGCCTGACGCCATCACTACGAGGCCGGCTTTTGATGCTTCGGTCCAGCTCACCTCGGCGCGCGCGCTGAGCGGATGATCGCGGCGCATCACCAGCGCGAAATTGTCGATCAGCAGGCGCGAGGCGTCGAGCTCCGGATCGTCACCGGGCACGTTGGCAATGCCGAGATCGACATCGCCGCCGCGCAGCGCCGCAAAGATCTGATGCCGCGAGATCTCCTTCAGCGTCACCGCGACCATCGGATGCTCGCGCTGGAATGCGGCGAGCACACGCGGCATCAGCCGCAGCGCCACCGACGGCACGCAGGCCACCGTGACGTGACCGCGGCGGTGCTCGCGCAAATCACGTAGATCCTGGAGCTGCCGATCGAGATCGGCCAGCAGACGCTGGATGCCCGGCATGAACTCCGCTCCGACCTTGCTGAGCTGAAGCTTTCGCGTGGTGCGATCGAGCAGCCGCACCCGCAAATTTTCCTCGAGCTGACGCACTGCCTGGCTGACGGCGGATTGCGACATCCCGAGCGCGCGCGCCGCGGCGCTGAAGCTGCCGGTCTCGACGACCCGGACAAAGGCGCGGAGCTGTTTCAGGTCGAGCTGATCTATCAGCATAGCTTATAAATATATCTCTCTATTCCGGATTGTTAATGAAAATCTCCAATGCAAGGATTTTGGGCGAAGATCGGGGATGATCATCAAATGGGCAGTCGGCGAGCTAACTCGTTGTTCTGACAAGTCAAAGGACTGGGACGTGATCAACAGACGCGACCTCATGAAGTATTCGCTGCTGGGCGCGGCGACGGCGCCGCTGGGCGGCCTCAACACGCCCGGCTTCGCCGCCGGCAGCAAGGTGGCGATCGCCGAGGCGCTGCGGCTCGGCATGTACAACTCGCTTTATGTCGCGGCGGAGAAGGGGCTGTTCGCCAAGCATGGCCTGGACGCCGACCTCTCCACCGCCGGCGGCATTGCGCTGCCGGTGCCGATCCTGCTCTCCGGGCGCGGCCAGATCGGCGTGACCAGCCCGGGCATGTCGGTCAATGCGGTGCGCGAGGGCGGCAAGATCAAGAACATCGCCAAGATCGTCGGTGGCGTGTCGATGTGGGGCATTGCGAAACCCGACAGCAAGATCAGGACGATCGACGATCTGCGCGGCAAGACCATCGCTACGCTGAAATTCCCGTCCTCGACAATTCAGGTGCCGACCTACGCGATCAAGACCGTCGGCAAGTTCGATCCGAAGGAAGCCGGCGTCACCTTCCTCGAGCTGCCGCCCGGCGCGCAGGCCGCCGCGGTGAAGGACGGCCGCGCCGACATCGCCACCGCCTTCGAATGGGACGTCAGCATCGCCGCCGAACAGTTCGGCTTGGTGCCGGTGCTGTCCTTTGCCGACGTGCTCGGCTCGCTCTGCTTCACCACGGCGATGGCGACGGAAGAGACGATCGCGAGCAATCCGGCGGCCGTGCAGGGCTTTTGCAACGCCATCGCGGAAGCGCAGAAGCTGATGCACGAGAACAATACTGTTTTCACCGAGGTCGCAGAGAAGTACTTCCCGAAGGTCACGCCGTCGGTGGTCGCGAGCGCAACGAAGAACTTCTTCGGCTCCAAGACTGCGATCCCGCGCAATCCCACCATCTCGGCGGACGAATGGGACCGCGCGATGCAGCTCGAACAAGGCGGCGGCGCGGTGCAGTCCGCCCTTCCCTACACGCAGATGGTCGACAATCGCTTCGCCGAGCAGGCCACGAAGCAGTTCGGTCTCGCGTCATGACCGTGAATACGTCTCCGGCGCGCGAGCAGCGCTACGTCACGCTGCCTGCGCGGCCCGAGCCGCTGCGGCTCGCGATCGACGAGACCGCCGTGGTCGTCGTCGACATGCAGAATGCCTATGCTTCGCCCAACGGCTATCTCGACCTCGCCGGTTTCGACATCTCCGGCGCCAAGGCCGCGATCACCGCGATCCAGGACGTGCTGGACGTCGCGCGCGGTGCCGGCGTCCCGGTGATCTTCTTCCAGAACGGCTGGGACGCGGACTATGTCGAGGCCGGCGGCCCGGGCTCGCCGAACTGGCACAAGTCGAATGCGCTGAAGACGATGCGCAAGCGGCCCGAGCTGCAGGGCAAGCTGCTCGCCAAGGGCGGCTGGGACTATGCGCTGGTCGACGATCTGCAGCCGAAGCCCGGCGACATCGTGGTGCCGAAGACGCGCTATAGCGGCTTCTTCAACAGCCAGTTCGACAGCATCTTGCGCGCCCGCGGCATCCGCAACCTCGTGTTCTGTGGCATCGCGACCAACGTCTGCGTGGAATCGACGCTGCGCGACGCCTTTCACCTCGAATATTTCGGCGTGATGCTGGAGGACGCGACCCACCAGGCCGGCCCCGACTACATCCAGAAGGCTTCAATCTTCAACATCGAGACCTTCTTCGGCTGGGTCTCGTCCGCGAGCGACTTCCGCCGCGCCTTTGCCCAGACCGAAGCCGTTCCAGCAAAAAAGGATTCGCTATGACCGACCGCGCCATCATTCCGCCGGGCACCCACGCCCCCATCGCCCCGTTTTCCCCGGGCATGATGGCCGACAACGTGATCTACGTGTCGGGCACGCTGGCTTTCGATGCCAACAACGACGTTGTCCACGCAGGCGACGCCGCCGGCCAGACCCGGCACATCCTGGAGACGATCAAGCGCGTGCTGGAGACGGCGGGCTCGAGCCTTGCCGACGTCACCTTCAACTCGATCTTCATCACCGACTGGGCCAACTACGCCGCGGTCAACAAGGTCTATGCCGAATATTTTCCAGGTGAGAAGCCGGCGCGCTATTGCATCCAGTGCGGCCTGGTGAAGCCTGCCTGCCTCGTCGAGATCGCCTCGATCGCACACAAGAGGGCGTGAGGTGGCCGTGCTCGATGCCGGCCGGGCCGCGGTGACGGGCGGCGCACGCCTCAAGCTGCCGCCTGCACTGAAGATCGCGCTGCTCCAGTTCGCACTGCTGGTCGCGCTGCTCGCGGCGTGGGAGCTCGCGATCCGGTTCGGCCTTATCGCGGTCTATCTCTACGGCCAGCCGAGCGGCATCATCGCCAAGGCCGGCAAGCTGATCGCAAGCGGCGAGCTCCTGCGCGACGCTGCGCTCACCGCCTGGGAGGCCATCGCTGGCTTCCTGATCGGAACGATGCTCGGCAGCGCGGCCGGGCTGGCGCTGTGGCTGGTCCCGACTGGAGCCGCGGTGCTGCGACCCTATCTCGTTGCGCTCAACGGCTTGCCAAAAATCGCGCTGGCGCCGCTGATCATCGTCTGGTTCGGCATCGGCCTCTCGTCAAAGATCGCGATCGCCGCGATCATCACCTTCATCGTCGCCGTCATCACCGCGCTGCAGGGTGCCAAGGAGGTCGATGCCGACCTCGTCAAGCTGCTGCGCTCGCTCGGCGCTTCGCGATGGAAGACCTGGCGCACCGTGATCGTGCCCGGCGCGATGCCGTGGATCGTGGCGGCCTTTCGCCTCAATGTCGGCTTCGCCCTGATCGGCGCCGTGGTCGGCGAGTACATCGCCTCCAGGGAGGGCCTCGGCTACATGATCTACTATGCCGGCGTGCTCTACGACCTCAATGCGGTCTGGGTCGGCATCGCGACGCTGATGGCGGTCGCACTCTTGATGTACGGCGCGATCGACCTGATCGAGCGGCACCTGCTGGCCTGATCCGCAACCACACCACTCCAATCGCTGGGATGTCATGGCTTTTGCACGCTGCAAGGATGCCGAGATCTATTACGAAGTTCACGGGCGCGGCACGCCGGTCCTGCTCTCGGCCGGAATGGGCGGCAGCGGCTCGTTCTGGGCGCCGCAGCTCGATGCGCTCGCGAGCCGCCATCAGGTCATCCTCTACGATCACGTCGGCACCGGCCGCAGTGCTGCCGGCAGCCGCAGCATCGCCGGCATGGCCGACGACATCGCCTGCGTGCTCGACAACGCTGGCGCCGATGCCGCGCATGTCGTCGGCCACGCTATCGGCGGCATTGTCGGCATCGAGCTGGCGCTGCGTCATCCGAAACGGCTGCGCAGCCTCACCGTCGTCAACGGCTGGGGCCGCGCCGATCCATTCCTGCGGCGCTGCTTCGAGATCCGGAAAGCTCTGCTGAACCAATCCGGTCCGCAGGCCTACGTGCGCGCGCAGCCGCTGTTCCTCTATCCGCCGCAATGGATCTCCGAGAACATCGCCCATCTCGATGCGGAGGAAGAGAAGATCCTGAAGCATTTTCCGTCCATCGCGACGATGAACCAGCGCATCGACATGTTCCTCGCGTTCGAGGGCGGCAGGCGCCTCAAAGGGATCAGCGTGCCGACGCTGCTGTCCTCGGCAAAGGACGACGCGCTGGTGCCGGCCTATCTCACCCGCGAGCTCGCCGCGGCCATTCCCGGCGCGCGCGTGCACGAGGTCGATTGGGGCGCGCACGCCTTCAGCGTGGTCACGCCAAAAATCTTCAACGACACGCTGCTCGGCTTCTGCAGGGAGGTGGACCGATGAATGCGCTCGCGCAGAATCTTTCCGGCGCAGCGCCGATCGTGCTGCGCGCCGAGGATGTCGGCGTCACCTTCGATGGTGCCGACCGCCCGGTCGAAGCGATCCGGAAAGTGGACTTCGAGCTCCGCCGTGGCGAGACGCTGGCGATCGTGGGCCCCTCCGGCTGCGGCAAGTCCACGCTGTTCAACGCTATTGCCGGACTGCTGCGGCCGACCCGTGGCCATGTCGAGGTCGGCGGCCGGCGCGTCGATGATGCCGCCGGCCATGTCGGCTATATGCTGCAGAAGGACCTGCTGCTGCCGTGGCGCAGCGTGCTCGACAATGTCATGCTCGGGCTCGAGATCCGCAAGACGCCAAAACCTCGCGCGCGCGAGATCGCGCTGGAGCTGATCCGGACTTACGGCCTCTCGGGCTTCGAGCATGCGAAGCCCGCGGCGCTCTCCGGCGGCATGCGCCAGCGCGTCGCCATCATGCGCACGCTGGCCTTCGACCCCGACGTGATCCTGCTCGACGAGCCATTCTCCGCGCTCGATTTCCAGACCCGCCTGCTGATGCAGGCCGACGTCTCCCGCATCATCGCCGAGCGCGGCAAGAGCGCCATTCTCGTCACGCACGACATCGGCGAGGCCATCGCCATGGCCGACCGGGTGCTGGTGCTGAGCGCGCGGCCTGCGACGGTGCGTGCGCTGCATGTGATCGAATTGCCGCGGGATGGCCGCGACCCGGCAGCATTGCGCACCGACCCGCAATTCCAGGACTACTTTGCGAAGATCTGGGCCGATCTGGAGAAGCCGGCCAGCGTCGCGTGAGGGCGGGATCGCCAAAATGGCGAAAACAACCCCATGCACAGTAGCCAGCAACTGCAGGCGTGGCGTCGGCTGAGTCCAACGAACCGTCTGAAGAGAAGGACAGAATTCAAAGAGCGGCGCATGCCGGATGGCGTTGAGTGTTGAATCGGCATCGAGCCGTTCCATGGCCTGAATGCGATTCATCGATCTTTTCATATTTTGCAAAAGAGATGCTCAGACTGCGCCAATGGTTGGAGGAGATTCAAAGCTGTAACTTTCGCTCAACATGGTCGTAAACGGCCACCTTGCGGCGAGGGAGGACTTCATCCATGGGATTTGGCGCGGGCAGCGGCGTGAGCAGTCGCGCCGGATCCACGGTGATGAGAGTGCTCCTGTGTCTCGTCGCCGCGACGACGCTGTCGCTCCAGGCGGGCGCCGCGGAAGCCCAGACGGCCGCGGAATCCTGGCCGAACCGCGCGATCACCTGGGTGGTGCCGTTCGGGGCCGGCGGCGTCACCGACCTCGTCTCGCGCAAGATAGCGGAGCTGCTGCGGACGCGGCTTGGGCAGCCCGTGGTGGTGGAGAACCGACCTGGCGCCGGCGGGACCATTGGAACGGAGTTCGTCGCGCGGGCCCAGCCCGACGGCTACACCGTGCTCTACGCCTCCGGCGGGCCTATGACGATCCAGCCGAACCTGGGGCTGACGAAGCTCAACTACGACCCGCTCAAGAGCTACGTCCACGTCCGCGGCGTGAGCTCGGCGAACCAGATCCTCGTCGCGACCGCAGCAGCGCCCTACAGCACGCTGGCCGAGTTCGTCGCCTACGCCAAGGCCAACCCGGGCAAGGTCAATTTCGGCTCCCCCGGCCCCGGCACCGCCCAGCACCTCGCCGGCGAGATGTTCCAGGCGGCCGCCGGCATCAGGCTGACCCACGTGCCCTACAAGGCGGGTTCGAGCCAGATGACCGACATGATGTCGGGCATCCTGGACGTCTCCTTCGACTACCTCACCGTGCTCAGGCCGCTGATCGACACCGGCAAGGTCAAGGTGCTCGGCACCACCGGCACGGCGCGGCTGGCCGCGCTGCCCGACGCGCCCACGGTGCTCGAGGCCGGCTACCCTGACGCCGTCAATGTCGGCTCGACCTGGGTCTCGGTCCCGGCCGGGACCGACCCGAGAATCGTGGGCAGGCTCTCTGAGGCGCTGGCCGCCGCGCTCGCCGACCCCGCCATCGTCGCGGACCTCACCGCCAACGGCCAGGTTTCGATCGCCGACAAGGGGCCGACCCAGCTGGAACCGTTCATCGTCGAGGAGACCGCACGCTACAAGCGGGTGATCGAGAGCGCGGGCATCGCCGCGCGCTAGCTCATGCGCACGTCCCTGCACATCGCGCACGCGAAGGAGCGGTCGTCGGAGAAGCCGGGTGTGAGAGCGAGTCTAGTTCGCCTTGATCCCGGCCTCGCTGATGAGCTTGCCCCACTTCGTGCTTTCGTCCTGAATGAAGCGGCCGAACTGCTCGGGTGCCATCGGTGCTGGCTCCGCGCCGAGGGTGCGAATCTTCTCCGCCACCGAAGGATCCTTCAGGGCTTTGGTGAACGCCTCGTTCAGCCTGCCAATGACATCCGCAGGCGTGCCGGCGGGAGCAACGAGCCCGAACCAGCCCACGGATTCGAAACCCGCAATGCCGCTCTCGGCCAGTGTCGGCACATCGGGCAGCGACGGAAGGCGGCGTGCCGACGACACGCCGATCGCGTTGAGCTTGCCCTCGAGGATCAACTGCCGCGACGCCGGAATATCCAGCACCGCGAAGGGCACATGGCCCGCGAGAACATCGACCGCCGCCGGCGCGGTCCCGCGATACGGGACGAGCTCCATGGCGATCCCGGTCTTCTGCGTGAACAACGCGGCGGTCAGATGCATCGCTGTCGAGTTGCCGCCATGTCCGATCGACAGCGCACCCGGCTTGGCCTTGGCGAGCGCGATCGTCTCCGCGGGGTTGTGCGCCGGGATATTTGCGGATGAGACCAGCACGAAGGGAATTTCCGCGAGCAGCGTGATCGGCGCGAGATCCTTCAGCTCGAACGGCATCGAGGCATTGAGGTGCGGATTCACGGTCAGCGCGCCCGCCGGCGCCACGCCGAGCGTGTAGCCGTCCGGCTTGGCCTGCGCGACCGCGGCCATGCCGATGTTGCCGCCGGCACCCGCGCGGTTCTCGATCACCAGGCTCTGCTTGAGCTCGGCGGTGACGAGCGGCTCGAGCGCGCGGATGACGGTGTCGGCGCTGCCCCCGGGCGGGAAGGTCACGATGATCTTGATCAACTGCTCGGGATAGGCGGCACGGCCTGCCTCCAGCGGCAACACCGCGAAAGTCGCAGCCGTCAGCACGGCCAGGATGCGGCGCCTTGCAACGTGAAACACGTAGTCCTCCTCAAGTGCGTTCTTGTTCTTGAAACACGGCCTGACAGGCTGCGCCGTCAGGCCGCCCGCTTGAA
The DNA here is from genome assembly GCF_002068095.1 of Bradyrhizobium sacchari. GTDB lineage: Bacteria > Pseudomonadota > Alphaproteobacteria > Rhizobiales > Xanthobacteraceae > Bradyrhizobium > Bradyrhizobium sacchari. Next base: position 24,878 of record NZ_LWIG01000017.1, read on the forward strand.
ATCGCCTTACGCCGCAGCGCCAGTGATGCGCGCCAGCAAGCCGCCAGGATCTTCCGGCGCGGCCTGCCCGCGCCAGGCGATGTGCTGATCGGGCCGCGCCAGCACCAGTTTTTCAGCATAGGCGCCGTTTGCCTCCTCCGGCGCAATGTCGACCAGCGCGAGCGGCACGCCGCGTTCCCTTGCTGCGGATTGCAGCTGCGTCACATCGATCGCCGGGTCGAACCGCAACAACGTGTAGCCGACACCGAACGCGTCGTAGAGCGATCGTCCGTCGCGCAGGAACAGATGCGGCGCGCGGGCGCCCGGCACGGTCGAGGGCGTGAAGCTGCCCATGGCGTAAGGCGGCGGTGTCTCGCCGTCATAGGCGATGATCGGCGAGGCGTCGTAATAGTAGCCGAAGTTCAGGCCGGCGCAGCAATATTGCTGCACGTTGAGATCGTAGGCGGCTCGCGCCAGCGCCGCGCGCGCGGCGTGGCCGCGCGGCGTGTCGTCCTCGATCTCCGCCGAGACGCCGCCCCGCTGCGCCATCATCTTCATCGCGTGGTCCATCGCAAAGCGCGACACCTGCTCGGTGATGGGCTGGCGCTCCGCCTCATAGGCATCGAGGATCGCAGCAGGCGCCCAGCCGTTCAGATGGGCCGCCAATTGCCAGCAGAGGTCGACGGCGTCGGCAATGCCGGCATTCATGCCGTAGCCGGCATAGGGCATCCACAGATGCGCGGCGTCGCCGCAGATGAAGACCCTGCGGTCGCGGAAGCGGTCGGCCACGAGGCGACGCCCGACCCAGTCCTCCTTGCTGAGGACCTTGTACTCGAACCGCTCGTCGACGCCGAGAATGGCGCGAATCGACCAGTCGCGATCGACCGAGTCGAATTCGGGCTCGTCGGGCTTGAGGTGATTGTGGATCAGCCAGCGGTCGCGGCCGTCGATCGCAACCGTGGTGCCGGAGCGGCGCGGATTGAGCGAGAGCACCATCCAGGCCGGCTTGTGCGCGCCCATCAGCTCCTTGAGCTGCGGCGCTTCGATGAAGGTCGACTGCACGCGCTGGATCACCGGCGTGCCGGACAGGCTGGCGCCGATCGATTTGCGAACGAGGGAACGGCTGCCGTCGCAGCCGATCACGAAGGATGCCTCGATGCGCAGCGAATTGCCGCTGTCGAGATCGCGCGCCAGCGCGATGACATGGTCGTCGTGCTGTTCAATGTCAGTGATTTCGGTGCGCGCCAGGATCTCGATCCGCGGCTGCGCTGCGGCATGGCTGAACAGGATCGGCTCGAGATAGACCTGGTTGATCCGGTGCGGCGGCTCGGGCGTCGGCCACCAGGTGTCGGGGCCGCCGGTCGCGCTATAGCGGCGCGCGCGGGAGGGAATGTCGATGCGGCAGAGCTCGATGCCGGTCGCCGTGGTCCGATAGGAGCAATCGTTGGGAAAGTCCGCAGGGAGCCCTGCATCGCGCAGCTTGGCGGCCACGCCGAGCCGTCGAAAAATCTCCATCGAGCGCGCCGAGACGTGATTGCACTTGACGCTGGGCGGATCGCCGGCATGGCGGATCTCCGCGACGACGACGTCGATCCCGCGCGAGGCCAGATCCATCGCGGCGGTCAATCCGACGGGCCCGGCGCCCACCACCAGTACCTGTGTTCTCATGCTCGTTTCCGCCCCTTGTCACCGCGGATTTCGTAACCCACGCGACATGCATTTTATTGCAGGTCCGTTTATGCGATAAGCCGGAAAGAACTCATCAATTCATGAGTATTTCCTATGAATATCACCTTGCGCCAGTTGCAGGCCTTCACAGGCGTGTACCGGACGCGCAGCATCACGCGGGCCGCCCGCGAGCTCGGGATCACGCAATCGGCCGCGAGCCTGTTGATCCAGCAGCTCGAGGCCCAACTCGGCGTCAAGCTGTTCGACCGCTCCACGCGCTCGGTGCAGCCGACGCTGGCCGCCGACGAGGCGTTCCACGCCGCCGAACGCATGCTGAGCGACGCGCAAGGCCTGTCGCGCCGTATGCGCGACCTCGCGCAGGCCCGCGCCGGCCGCGTCGCGTTTCTCGCCTCGGCCGGCACCGCCTCGGCACTGCTGCCCCCAGTGCTCGCGAAATTCCGCGCCAGCCATCCCGACATCGAGATCGACATGCGCGATGTTGCCGCCGACGACCTCGTGCCGCGCCTGAGCGCGACCGATGCGGAATTCGCGATCGGCAGCGTGGAGGGCGAATTCGCCGACCTGACCATCGAGACACTGACAAGCGGCCGCCTCAGCGCCATCGGCCGCCGCACCGCGGACTTCGCCGCACGTCGTTCCCTCACATGGGACGAGCTGGCGCAACTGCCGACCATCGCGATGCGCCGAGAGAGCCGGATCCGCATGCAGATCGATCAGGCGCTGGGCGCGCAGGGCAAGCGCCTCGATCCAACCTATGAAGTGACGCTGATCAACACCGCGCTCGCCATGACCGCACAGGGCCTCGGCCTCGCCATCCTGCCCGCGACGATGCTGCCGGCCGATCAGTTCCCGACGCTGATCGCACGGCCGCTGGTGCGCCCGGCCATCACGCGACCGGTGTCACTGCTGCAGCGCCAGGGCCGGACGTTGTCGCCGGCGGCGCAGGCGTTTGTGACCACGGCGCGCGCGGTGCTGGCGGGTCGGATGGTACCGACATCAGGCTGATTTTGCGGGGCTATTTGGAAGCGTCGGCTTTGATATGGCGGAGAGGGAGGGATTCGAACCCCCGATAGGCTTGCACCTATGCCGCATTTCGAGTGCGGTGCATTCAACCACTCTGCCACCTCTCCTGAAGGCGCCATATAGGAGCTGCGGCCCCTGTGGTTGGGGGCGTTAATAGGCGAGGATGGCGGGCCAGACAAGGCGCGAAAGGGGAAAATCCGCTGCCTCTTTTGGCCCTCTATGCCGGCCTTGGGAAGGAACTGCCATGGAGCATCTGACAGTCACGGCCAATGGCGCCAAATTCCACGTGGTTCGCGCCGGAAACGGAAAACCGCTGCTTTTGCTGCATGGATGGCCGGAATTCTGGCTGACGTGGGAGCCGGTGATGGCCCGGCTGGCAAACCGCTTCTCCCTGATCGCGCCTGACCTGCGCGGTTTCGGCGACAGCGACAAGCCGGACGGGCCTTACGGGCCCGACGGTCATGCCGCCGACATGCTGGCGCTGATGGCGGAGTTCGGGATCGAGCGATTCGGCGTGGTCGGGCACGATGTCGGCGGCGCCGTGATGCAGCCCTTGGCCCGGCAGGCGGCGGAGCGGCTCGCCGGACTCTTCTTCTTCGACTTCGTCTATCCCGGCATTGGGCCGCGCATGGCGGCCCCCGATAGGCTCAACGAAATCTGGTACCAGTCCTTTCACCAGATGGAGATGGCACCTAGCCTGGTCGGCGCGAGCCGGGAGAGCTGCCGTCTCTATATCGGGCATTTTCTGAGGGGTTGGGCGCATCGCAAGAACGCGTTCGACGACGTCCTCGACGCTTTCGCCGACAATTACTTCAAGCCCGGCAATCTCGCCGGCGGCTTTGCGCATTATCGGGCCTCGCATGCCGGGCGGGTCGCGATGATGAAGGGCGAAGCGCCACGGCTTCCGCCGATCAAGATGCCGACCTGCGTGCGCTGGGCCGAGCACGATCCGCTGTTTCCCTATGCCTGGACCGACCGCCTCGGCGAGACCTTCAGCGCGCTCGATCTCGCGATGTTTCCCGGCGTCGGCCACTTCCCGCATCGGGAAGACCCGGATCGCGCGGCCGCGGAGATCGCGGCCTTCTTTCAGCGCATCGGCTGGAGCTGAGAGATTTCTCGTTTGACGCGTTTTCCTGGCGCGAACCGGTGTCCACTTCGCTCGAAAACGCTCGGAAAACGGGTGGGACCGCCAGACGCGGTAAACACTGGCGGTCCCGGTGCCGCTCATTGCAATGCTGGCCGTGAAGGGCGGCTTCGCCGGCCAGGTGAGGCGACGATTCGACCCTAGCGTGCAGCCCGCGCGCTGCAACGCAATCCGGTCCTTAACCTAACCAGTCAAGGTTACTCCTTGTCGTTCTTGCTGTTTTCCTTCGATTTCTTCTTCCCGTTCTCCGTGGAGTCCCGCTCCTTGCGGCGGTTGGTGAAGCGGGCATTGCCGAGCCCGGTGCCGATGGTCAGCACGCCCCAGCGCTCGACGTCCTGCATGAACGGCACCTCCGAGAGGCCTTGAACCACGCCGTCATTGTGCATCAGGAACGCGGTGTCGTGCCCGCCGATCTCGGGGATGCCCTCAATCAGGCTCGACGGCAGGTTGAACTTGCTGCTCTCCCAATTGCCCGGCAGGTTCTGCGCGCCCTTCTCGATCGAGCCGTCCGCGTTGATGACGCCGGGACAGGCGATGCCGATGAAGGGCGCGAGCTTGAAGCCGTCTGTTTCAGCCTCGGTGATCAGCCCCTTCAGCATCTTGATGAGCCGCTTCACCGCGCCTTCGCGCGTCGGCTCGTCGTCGGCATGACGCCACAACTCGGACTTCACGACCTTCGCCTTGGACAGGTCGTTGGCCTTCCTCCAGTTGGTCTCGACCAGGCCGCAGCGGATGTTGGTGCCACCGATGTCGACGGCGAGGATGCTGTCATATGCCTCGAAGATCCAGGACGGCGCCAGATGCAGCGCACCGAGCAGGCCGGCTTCATCGGGATGGTGACGGATCGGCTGCAGATCGATCCTGAAATCCTCGGACTTCAGGATGATCTCGGTGCGCGCGATCGCCAGTTCGCCAAGCCTGGAATCGCGAAAGCCGCCGCCGACAACGATGCGCTCGGTCTTGGCCCAGGCCTTGGTCTTCAGGAAGCGCCGCGTGACATAAGCAAGCTCCTGGGCAAAGTCCTCGATCGCGCTGTGCACCACCGCGGAGGCCTCGGTGTCGTCGCCGATCAGGATCGCATCCAGCGTCTTCTTGCTGATGTTCTCCGACGGCTCCTTGCCGAACGGGTCTTCGCCGGTCTTGCGCAGCGGCTTGCGCCAGCGGTCGAGAATGTCGCGGAAGGCGCCCTTGCTGGCGCGGTCGCCGAGGAAACCGTCCTCGTCCTTCATCTCGATGTTGAAGCTGTCGACGTCCACCGACGGCAGCCGCTCGGCGCCATGATGGGCGATGCCCGTCGTCTTGACCAGTTCGTCTGTTGCCATGGGAGCCCTTGCCCGCTTACCTGTTCTGGCGGACTAACGGCGGGGGAACCGGTTTGTTGCAAAGGCCGGCCGGGATTCGGCCGGAGGCCGCCGGGACGGCCAAATCCTTCAAATCCGGGCCGTTTTCAGCGGTTTTCCTTGACTTGCGGCGGTTGGCGGCTATAAGTCCCACAGCTGGCGCGAGGCGTTTCTCGCGCCACTTGTTTTTGCGTGGGTTTTCAATGGGATAACTCCCACCCGCACAAAACGCAGATAAACCCATAGCGACTGACAAAAAGCCGGCCCGGACGATATCAGTCCCGAGGCCGGGATTGAACACGGAGAAAGAACGATGTTCGCAGTCATCAAAACCGGCGGCAAGCAATACCGCGTCGTGCCGGATGATGTTCTCGAAGTAGGCAAGATCGCCGGCGAAGTCGGCACGATCGTGCAGTTGAATGAAGTTCTGGTGGTCGGCGGCGACACGCCGGTGCTGGGCGTCCCGACGGTCGCAGGCGCGTCCGTTGCGGTCGAGGTGCTCGACCACAAGCGCGGCCCGAAGGTCATCGCGTTCAAGAAGCGCCGCCGCAAAAATTCGCGCCGCAAGCGCGGCTATCGCGACGAGATCACGGTTCTCCGCGTCACCGAGATCCTGACTGACGGCGCCAAGCCCACCAAGGGCCCGCGTCCGAAGAAGGAGAAGGTGGCCAAGGAGTCCGCGAAGGAAGCCGCCGAATAACGGGATTTGATCACGCCAATTCACGAATTGATGCGTGAGAAATCGTGAAATGATTCCGTCAAGGAATTGATCTAGAAATACGCAGGATTTCGGAGACGAGCCATGGCTCACAAAAAAGCAGGCGGTTCATCGCGCAACGGACGCGATTCGAAGGGCAAGCGCCTCGGCATCAAGGCGTTCGGCGGGGAGATCGTCACTCCCGGCAACATCATTGCGCGTCAGCGCGGCACCACCTGGCACCCCGGCCTTAATGTCGGCATGGGCACGGACCACACTTTGTTCGCCAAGGTTGAAGGTCGTGTTGCGTTCCAGGCCAAAGCCAACGGCCGCACCTTTGTGTCGGTACTCCCGATCGCAGAGGCGGCTGAATAGACGGTGGATCAAATCGGAGTCCGCCGGGTCCTACCAAACCGGCGGAGTCCTAGAGATCGCAGAGATCGAAGGCTCCAGGGGAGGCGGGAAACCGGCCTCCCCTTTTCTTTGACTTGCTCACTTTGACTTAGTGACTTTCACGGAGCCGGACATGTTGCAGGACTTCTCGAGCGTGACCTTGCAGGAGGCGAGACCAAGGGTCGTCGCCACCGAGCGGCTGACGTTGCGGCGGCCGACGCTTGCCGACGTCAGGGCCATCGCCCGGCTCGCCAACGACCGCCGCGTCGCCGAGAACACGCGCCGCCTGCCGCATCCCTATTCGCAGGACGACGCGGTCGAATTCATCCGCGCCACCGCCGAGCCCGGCAGTGAGACCGCGTTCCTGATCGAGCACGACAGCGGCCCGGTCGGCATGGTCGGGATCGACTGCTCCAAGCCCGGCAATGCCGAGCTCGGCTACTGGCTCGGTGTCGAGTATTGGGGCCAAGGCTTTGCCACCGAGGCTGCGCGCGGCGCGATCGACTTCTTCTTCGAGGAGTACGAGGACGATCATCTCTATGCCGGTGCCCGCGTCACCAACCCGGCCTCGCGCAAGGTGCTGGAGAAGTGCGGCTTCCAGTGGAGCGGCGTCCAGCTGCACCGCTTCCTGGCGCTGGGCTCCTCGACGCCCGTCGACTGCTTCCGCCTCTCCCGCGGCGTCTGGGCGTCGTTGAAGAGCTGGAGCAGCGCGCGGCGGGTGAGATAGGCGAAGGCGCTGCCACGTTCTCCGCTGTCGTCCCGGGGCGCGACGAAGTCGCGAGCCCGGGACCCATACTCCCAGGGAGGAGTATGGGGCAGAGCGACCACTCCGAATCTTCGTAAAACGACTTCCTGTGGGTATGGGTCCCGGGCTCGCGCTGCGCGCCCCGGGACGACAGTGTTGCTACACCGGCGGATTCACCTGCTCGCCCTGCCGTCCCAGATCGCGCTCACGCAGATAGATGTAGAATCCCGCGCCGATGATGATCGCGGCGCCGACGATCGTCGCGATCGAGGGGACATCCCCGAACACGACGAAGCCGAAGATCACGGCCCAGACGATCATCGAATACTGATAGGGCACCACGACGCTGGCCGGTGCCAGCTTGAGCGAACGGTTGACGCAGAACAGCGCGGTCACCGAAATGAGCCCGGCGGCGGCGAAGATCACGAGACTGCCAGGGGTCGGCGGCACCCAGTGGAAAGCCGACAGCACCGCGCCCAGCGAAAACGTGCCGATGAATTGCGAGGACGCCATGACGATGTCGGGCGTCTTGCGCAGGCTGCGCGTGATCAGCATCAAGGTCGCGAAGGAGAGACTGCCGCCGAGCGCGATCAGCGCCGGCAGGCTGACGGTCTGCGCCGACGGGCGCAACGCGATCAGCACACCGCAGAAGCCGATCAGAATCGCGGTCCAGCGCCGCCAGCCGACCTTCTCGCCCAGAAAGATCGCCGACATTGCGGTGACGAAGATCGGACCGGCGAGATAGTAGGTGATGACGTCGGCGAGTGGCAGATAGACCGTCGCGAGAAAGAAGGCGGCGACCTCGAGCGTCGAGAGCACGACGCGAAACAGCTGCAGGCCTGGCCGCTCCAGATGCAGGAAATGGCGGCGCTGCTTCCAGATCAGCGGCGACAGCAAGATCAGAGCCGCACAGGCGCGCAGAAACAGGAGCTGCCCCACCGAATAGGTCCCGACCAGGAACTTGCCCATGGCATCGCCGAACGAGAACATGAAGATCGACAGCACCATGAGTCCGATGCCGGCCAGGCGCGCGGAGCGATCGTCATACGCGGAGAGATTCTTGAAGAAGGGCATTGATTGCACTGTGAGAGCTCGTCATTGCGAGCGGAGCGAAGCAATCCAGACTGTCTCTGCAGCGGCAGTGTGGATTGCTTCGTCGCTTCGCTCCTCGCAATGACGGAGAGAGAGCATCAGGAATCGGCGAATTGTGTCGCTTGCGGTCGTTTTAATGACGTGGGCCGCAGGGACAAGCCCGCTACCGCCGAATTGAACGGATTGTCGCACTCTTCGCATCGCGGTAGCGATACAGACTTCACCAACAAAATGAGCATGGACATGACCGATTTCGATCCGGCCCAGCATCGCATGATCCCCACGCAACGCTGGTTTGAGGATTTCGTCGTCGGCGAGCGTTTCGTGCTGCCGAGCCGCACCCAGACCTCGGCGGTGTTTGCGGCATTCCAGACCGCAAGCGGCGACACCCATCCCGTGCACTACGACGTGGAATATTGTCGCAGCCGCGGCATGCCGCATCTGCTGGCCCACGGCTTCCAGACCCTGATCCACACCGCGCCCGGCGCCGGCCTGTTTCCGTTCATGGTCGAGGAATCGCTCGTCGGCTTCCTCGAGCAATCGAGCCGGTTCCTCAAGCCCGTCTTCGCCGACGACACCATCTATCCCGCGCTGGAGGTCACCGAGCTGGTGCCGGGCCGCACCACAGGCGTCGTGACGCTAGGGAGCACCGTGTTCAACCAGCGCAAGGAGCTGGTGCTGGAGGGCACGCAGAAATTCCTGATCCGGCGGCGGGCGGCGGGTTAAGCAAGGGGCGGAATTCGCGGAATTTCGGCCGATTTGCGGGTCAATCCGGGTTGCCGGAGGGGGCCGGCTGGCCTACCTATGACCCATGAAATTCCTTGACGAAGCAAAGGTCTATATCCGCTCCGGTGACGGCGGGAACGGCTGCGTGGCGTTCCGCCGCGAGAAGTTCATCGAATTCGGCGGCCCCTCCGGCGGCAATGGCGGCCGCGGCGGCAATGTCATCATCGAGGTCGCCGACGGGCTGAACACGCTGATCGACTACCGCTACCAGCAGCACTTCAAGGCCCAGAAGGGCGAGAACGGCATGGGCTCGGACCGTCACGGCGCCAACGGCAAGAACATCGTGCTGAAGGTGCCCATGGGCACGCAGATCTTCGACGAGGATCGCGAGACGCTGATCCACGACTTCACCAAGGTCGGCGAAAAATTCGTGCTGGCCGAGGGCGGCAATGGCGGCTTCGGCAATGCGCACTTCAAGTCCTCCACCAACCGCGCGCCGCGCAACGCCAATCCCGGCCAGCCCGGCGAGGAACGCTGGATCTGGCTGCGGCTGAAACTCATCGCCGACGCCGGCCTCGTCGGCATGCCCAATGCCGGCAAGTCGACCTTCCTGTCCAAGGTCAGCGCGGCGCGGCCGAAGATCGCCGACTATCCCTTCACCACGCTGCATCCACAGCTCGGTGTCGTGAATGCCGACGGCCGCGAGTTCGTGCTCGCGGACATTCCCGGCCTGATCGAAGGCGCGCATGAAGGCACTGGTCTCGGCGATCGCTTCCTCGGCCATGTCGAGCGCTGCCGCGTGCTCCTGCATCTGATCGATGCCACCTGCGAGCACGCCGGCAAGGCCTACAAGACTGTGCGCAAGGAGCTCGATGCCTATGGCGGACAGCTCACCGACAAGATCGAGATCGTCGCACTGAACAAGATCGACGCGGTCGAGCCAGACGAATTGAAGAAGCAGAAGGATCGCCTGAAGCGCGCCGCCAAGAAGACGCCGCTGCTGATCTCCGGCGTCACCGGCGATGGCGTGAAGGAAGCCTTGCGTGCGTTGGCCGATGTGATCGGCGAAAGCCCGGTCTCCGCGAAAGCGAAGAGCGCGGCCGAAGCGGAGCCTTGGTCGGCCTGATCGTCGTCCCGGCCTAGTGCGCAATTGCGCACGGGGCGCGGGGACGACACCGAATGTGTGACGACGGCTCGCGCATCACTGACAGGTTGCCATCGCGCCCGCTATATCGCAGCATCAAGCGTTCAAGAAACGGCGGGGATGACGCATGGCGCGCGCGAAGAACGTTCTCTGGATCATGTGCGACCAGCTTCGCTATGACTATCTCGGCTGCACCGGCCATCCCACGCTGAAGACGCCCAACATCGACGGCATGGCCAAGCGCGGTGTGCTGTTCACCAAGGCCTATGTGCAATCGCCGATCTGCGGTCCGTCGCGGATGTCGTTCTACACCGGGCGCTACATGCGCTCGCACGGCTCGCACTGGAACGGCTGGCCGCTGCGTGTCGGCGAGCCCACGCTCGGCGATCACCTGAGCAAGATCGGCGTGCGCAACGTGCTGGTCGGCAAGACCCACATGGCGCCCGACCTCGAAGGCATGAAGGCGCTCGGCATCCCGCCGGAATCGGTCATCGGCGTGCATGTCGCCGAATGCGGCTTCGAGCCCTATGAGCGCGACGACGGCCTGCATCCGACCGGACGGCCGCGCCCGAAATACGACGAGTATCTGCGCAGCCAAGGTTTTGAAGCCGCCAATCCCTGGGAGCACTGGGCCAACTCCGGCGCTGCCGAGGATGGAAGCTTGCAGAACGGTTGGCTGCTGGTGCATGCCGACAAGGCTGCGCGCGTGCCGGAGGAGCATTCCGAGACGCCCTACATGACGCGGCGCGCGATGGACTTCATCTGCGAAGCCGAGACAGACGGCCGGCCGTGGTGCCTGCATCTGTCCTACATCAAGCCGCACTGGCCTTATATCGCGCCAGAACCCTACGCCAGCATGTATTCGACGGATGACATAATCCCGGTAATCCGCTCCGAGCGCGAGCGCCAGAACCCGCATCCGGTGTTCGGCGCCTATATGGACATGCGCTACTCCCGCAACATGGCGCGCGATGACGCCCGCGAGAAGGTGATCCCGACCTATATGGGCCTGATCACCCAGATCGACGATCAGATGGGCGTGCTGATGAAATTCCTGGAGGAACGCGATCTGCTGGACACCACCTTGATCGTGTTCACCTCCGATCACGGCGATTATCTCGGCGATCACTGGATGGGCGAGAAGGACCTGTTCCACGAACAGTCGGCGAAAATTCCGCTGATCATCATCGATCCCTCGAGGGAGGCCGACGCCACGCGCGGCACCCGCAGCGACGCACTGGTGGAGGGAATCGATCTCGCGCCGACCTTCGTCGATTATTTCGGCGGCAAGGTGCCGGGCCACATCCTCGAAGGACGCTCGCTGCTGCCGCTGCTGCGCGGCGAGAAGCCGGAATGGCGCAAGGTCGCGTTCTCCGAATACGACTACGCCATGCAGGACGTGCGGCTGAAGCTGAACCAGCCGATCGAGCGCTGCCGCCTGTTCATGGTGTTCGACGGCCGCTGGAAATACATCCACGCCTCCGGCTTTCGCCCGATGCTGTACGACCTCGAAACCGATCCGGAAGAGTTTCTGGATCGCGGCGATGATCCGGAATGCGCCGGCATCATCGCGCGGTTGCAGGCCGAGCTGTTCGACTGGGCGCTGCATCCGAGCGACCACATCACGACGCCGCGCGAGAAGATCGCGGCCTATGCCGACAACCAGCTGCAAGTGAAGGGCGGCGTCTTGATCGGCATCTGGGACGAGAAAGAGCTCGCCGCGATCAAGGACGGCATCGCCCAGCGCGCGAAGATGTGAGCTGCTCTCCGCGATTCTGCATCGTCGATACAAGAGCACATCCATCCACGCCGTCATTGCGAGCGCAGCGAAGCAATCCAGAGTCCCGCCGCGGAGACAGTCTGGATTGCTTCGTCGCAAGAGCTCCTCGCAATGACGGGAGGAGAGACTCAATTCTCGAGCTTGTATCCCGTCGCCTTCACGATCGGCTGCCAGAACGCGGTGTTGGCGGCGAGCTCCTTTGACAGTCCTTCCGCCGTGCCGCCGACCGGGATCAAGCCGATCGCGGTGAGCTTCTCCTTCACCTCCGGCTTGGCGAGCGCCGCGCTTGCGGCCGCCCCGAGCTTGCTGGCGAAGTCCGGCGGGCTGCCGGCGGGGAGCCACATGCCGTACCAGGCGTCGGCAACGAGATCGATGCCGCTCTCCTTCAGCGTCGGAACGTCGGGCGCGAAGGGCGAACGTTCCGCACTCGAGACCGCGATGATCCTCACGCCCTTGGCACGATGCTGCGGCAGCGCATCCGCCAGCGTCGTGATCCCGAACGAGACATGGCCGCCGATGAGGTCGTTGAGAATCGGCGTGCTGCCGCGATAGGGCACGCGGCTCAAGGGAATGCCGAGATCCTTCTCGAGCCTGGAGCCCATGAAATGGGGGATCGTCCCGTTGCTCGGCACGCCGAATGAGGTCTTGTCGGGATGCGCCTTCAGCCAGGCGACAAATCCCTTGAAATCGGCGGCATCAACCGCCGGGCCGATCACGACCGCGAATTCGAACCGCGCCAGCAGCGACACCGGCACGAAGTCCTTGGCCGTATCGAAGCTCGGCGTCGTCTCCACCATTGGCAGCAGGTACATGGTGGGGCCTGTCGTCACCAGGACCATGCTGCCGTCGGCGCTGCCGCCCTTCACCGCCTTGATGCCGATCAGGCCATCGGCGCCCGTGCGATTCTCGACCACCATGGTCCGTTGCAGCACCGGGGCCATCTCCTGCGCAATCAACCGGCACAGCGTGTCGCCGCCGGCCCCCGCCGCGAACGGGAAGATGATTTTCGTCAGCCCGGCCTGCGCTTGTGTCTCGCCCGCCGGCGCCAGCAGCGACAGCCCAAGACTTCCCCCAAAACTTCCCCCAAGACATCCGGCCATGAATGTGCGGCGATCCATACGTTTCCTCTTTCAGCCTGTATCCTTGCCGGCAATTAGAGCCAGACAGGGCGTCCCGAACAAGTGCCGTTTACCATTCGGGCCGCCTTGCGCCGGCCATCGTCCTGCTGCAAAAGCAGGGCTCATCGGCGCCGCCCGTCGCTCCGCCGTTTCCCGAGCAATTCGTCACAGGCGCCAGCACATACATCCATGGCCAGCCCCGAACTCAGTCAATTCCGCCGCGTCGTCGTCAAGGTCGGCTCCGCACTGCTGGTCGATTCCGACAAGGGCGAGGTGCGGGCGTCCTGGCTCGCCGCGCTCGCCGACGACATGGCCAAGCTGCACAAGGAAGGACGCGACGTCCTGGTGGTGTCCTCGGGCTCGATCGCGCTCGGCCGCAGCCGGCTCAAATTGCCGCGCGGTCCGTTGAAGCTGGAAGAGAGCCAGGCCGCCGCCGCCGTCGGCCAGATCGCGCTGGCGCGGATCTGGTCGGAGGTGCTCGGGGCCCACGGCATCGACGCCGGCCAGATCCTGGTCACGCTCCAGGATACCGAGGAGCGCCGCCGCTATCTCAATGCGCGCTCCACCATCGGCAAGCTGTTGGAGTGGCGCGCGATCCCCGTGATCAACGAGAACGACACGGTCGCCACCACCGAAATCCGCTATGGCGACAATGACCGCCTCGCCGCGCGCGTCGCCACCATGGCGAGCGCCGACCTGCTGGTGCTGCTGTCCGACATCGACGGCTTGTACGACGCCCCGCCCAAGAACAATCCGAACGCAAAGCTCATTCCGGTCGTCGACAGCATCTCCTCGGAGATCGAGGCGGTGGCCGGTGATGCCGAGTCCGAGCTGTCGCGCGGTGGCATGCGCACCAAGGTCGAGGCTGCCAAGATCGCGACCACGGGCGGCACCCACATGCTGATCGCCTCCGGCAAGATCGAGCATCCTCTGCAGGCGATCGCCGATGGCGGCCGCTGCACCTGGTTCCTGACGCCCGCCAATCCCATCACCTCGCGAAAGCGCTGGATCGCGGGCACGCTGGAGCCGAAGGGCACGCTGACAATCGACGCCGGCGCGGTGACCGCGCTGCGCGCCGGCGCCAGCCTGCTGCCGGCCGGCGTGATCAAGGTCGAGGGCCAGTTCGCCCGCGGCGATGCCGTGATCGTGCGCGGCCCCGATAGCAGCGAGGTCGGCCGCGGCCTGATCGCCTATGATGCCGACGATGCCGAGCGCATCAAGGGCCGCTCCTCCCCGGACGTGATGACCATCCTCGGCATCAGCGGCCGCGCCGAGATGATCCACCGCGACGATCTGGTGGTGGGCGGGTAAGGGAGACTATTGCATGTCGTCAGAGCCGATATCCTGGCGGCCATGCATGACACGGATGATCTCGACGCCATCGGGTAGCGGGACATAGAAGATCACGTAGTTGCCGACCGGGAAGCTGCGCAGGCCGGCCCTCAACTCCTGGCGTTCGCGCTCCGCGAGCGGCTTCTCCAGGAGCATTTCGAAGATCTCGCCGATGCGAGCGATCTGCTTGTCGGCGGACCGGACGCTGTCTGACGCAATGAACTCCCAGATCGAATCGAGATCGAGGTCTGCCTGCTGGGCTTTGCGAAATCTATTCGCCACGCTTGCGCGCGGCCAAACGCTGCCGTCCCCGCGCCTTGATGTCGTTCATCCATTCCTGGACATCAACCTCTTCCATCGGCCCGCTGTCAAAGCCCTTCTGGATTTCCTCCCGTAGCGCCTCCAGCTTGACCTTACGCCTCTCCTCGCGCTCCTCGACGAGGCGCAGGCCCTCGCGCATGACCTCGCTCGCGGTGGCATAGCGCCCGCTTGCGACCAGATCCTCGATCAGGTCCTCGAAATGCTTGCCAATGCTGTAGCTGCTGGCCATGGGCGGCTCCGTTATCAGATATTGATATTTATTGATATTGGGACGCCCCCCAAGGATCCGTCCAACCTTGAGCATGACCAGGCCATTGGCCGACCCGGCGGCGCGAACCGGGCCCCTGCCATACCGTCCCTGCCCTTCGCAAAAGCGGGATTTCCGTGCTAGGACACCGCCTTAGCAGAAGGTTTGACCCCATGGCCGCCCCCCTCAAAGCCGTTGACGGCAACGCCGATCGGACTAGCGATCTCCTGGCGCTGATGTCCGATCTCGGAACCCGTGCTCGCGCTGCCGCGCGCGTGCTGGCGCTGGCGCCGCCGGAGCAGAAGAACCGGGCGCTGGAGGCCATGGAGCGGGCGATCCGCGCCAACGCGGCGGCGATTCTTGCCGCCAATGCCGAGGACGTCGCCGAGGCCCGCGCCTCCGGCAACAGCACCTCCTCCTTCATCGACCGCCTGACGCTGACGCCGGCGCGGGTCGAGTCGATGGCCGAGGGCATCGGCATCGTGCGCGGCATCGCCGATCCCATCGGAATCGTCACCGAGAGCTGGCAGCGGCCGAACGGCATGACCATCGAGCGCGTGCGGGTGCCGCTCGGCGTCGTCGGCGTGATCTTCGAGAGCCGCCCCAATGTTGCGGCGGATGCTGGCGTTCTCTGCCTGAAGTCGGGCAACGCCGTGATCCTGCGCGGCGGCTCCGACAGTTTCCGCTCCTGCCGCGCGATCCATGAGTGCCTGGTGCAGGGCCTGCGCGAAGCGGGCCTCCCCGAAGCTGCGATCACGCTGGTGCCGACGCGCGACCGCGCGGCGGTCGGCATGATGCTGTCCGGACTGAACGGCGCCGTCGACGTGATCGTGCCGCGCGGCGGCAAGAGCCTCGTCGCGCGCGTCGAGCAGGAGGCCCGCGTGCCCGTGTTCGCGCATCTCGAAGGAGTCAACCACGTCTATGTCGATGCCAGCGCGGACCTTGCCATGGCGAAGTCGATCGTGCTCAACGCCAAGATGCGCCGCACCGGCGTCTGCGGCGCCGCCGAGACGCTGCTGGTCGATCGCGCGGCTGCGGCATCGAGCCTGAAGCCGCTGATCGAGATGCTGATCGAGGCGGGATGCGAAGTGCGCGGTGACGACGCCGTGCAGAAGGCCGATGCACGCGTCAAGCCTGCCAGCGAGGACGATTGGGACACCGAATATCTCGACGCGATCATCGCGGCGAGGGTGGTGGACGGCGTCGACGGCGCGATCGCGCATATCCAGAACCACGGCTCGCATCACACCGATGCCATCGTGAGCGCCGACGAAACCGCTGCGAAGAAATTCCTGAGCGAGGTCGATTCCGCGATCGTGCTGCACAACGCCTCGACGCAGTTCGCCGATGGCGGCGAGTTCGGCTTCGGCGCCGAGATCGGCATTGCCACCGGCCGCTTCCACGCCCGCGGTCCTGTCGGCGCCGAGCAGCTCACGAGCTTCAAATATCGCGTTCACGGCACCGGGCAGACGCGGCCGTAAGCAACGTTGCAAGGCGCGGGGCATTGAGCAACACATTCGTCGTGCCGCGTTTTGTGGCGCAAGCGGTCCCGCCCCACACGGAGGGGATGCGCATCGGCCTGCTCGGCGGCTCGTTCAACCCGCCGCATCAGGCGCATCGCGCGATCAGCCGCTTCGCCTTGAGGCGATTGCAGCTCGATCGCGTCTGGTGGCTGGTGACTCCAGGCAATCCGCTCAAGGAGAACGGCAATCTGCACGAGCTCGGCGCGCGCATGCGGGCCGCGCGCGACGTCGCTGATGATCCGCGCATCGAGGTGAGCTGTCTCGAATCCGTCATCCGCACCCGCTATACTATCGATACGATCAACACCTTGCGCCGCCGCTTCTCCGGCCTGCGCTTTGTCTGGATCATGGGCGCCGACAACCTCGCTCAATTCCATCGTTGGCAGGATTGGCGGCGCATCGCCGGCCAGGTACCGATGGCGGTCATCGATCGCCCGCCGCAGAGTTTTCGCGCCCTCGCCTCGCCCGCCGCCCAAGCGCTATCTCGTTACCGTCTGCCCGAGAACAAGGCAGCGCTGCTTGCGGACCAGTCGGCGCCGGCCTGGGTGTTCCTCACCGGATTGAAGCTGAATCTGTCCTCGACCGGCCTGCGGAACCCGGACGGGAGCTGGAAAGGTACGAAGTGAGACGGAGTGTACCGGCGTCGTGGGGACATTGGACTCTCTGGCATATTGAAACCCTTAACCCCACATGATGTAGTGTCACCCGTGAGCGCCGGATTCGGCTCTCGCGATACAGTGAAAGGAATGGTCCCTGGCCACATCTGTATTGTCCAAGTCTGTTTTACCCAAGGTTGCTAAGCCTACGCGTAAAACATCGACCAAAGCTGCGGCCTTGCAGGCGCAACCCGACGCCGACAAGACGCTGAGCCTGATCCTCTCCCGCCTCGAGGATATGAAGGCGGAAGAGACGGTCACCATCGACCTTCGCGGCAAATCGGCATACTCCGACTACATGATCGTCACCACCGGCCGGGTGAACCGGCACGTCGGTGCGATCGCGGAGAACGTGACGAAGGGCCTCAAGGAAACCGGCATCAAGAACATCCATGTCGAGGGCTTGCCCAATTGCGACTGGGTGCTGATCGATTCCGGCGATGTGATCGTGCACGTGTTCAGACCCGAGGTCCGTGAGTTCTACAATCTCGAGAGATTGTACACGCAGGGCCCAGGGGCGGCGAAGGCGATCTAGAGGCTGACGAAGCCGATTTCGAATCGGCTGACGCGCATGCTAGCGTCGTGCGCGCGCGGGATGCGCGCGGTCATGAAACCACGACGCTGAAACATCATGCGTGTTGCTGTCATTGCGGTGGGCCGGCTGAAGCAGGGCCCCGAACGGGAGCTTGCCGACCGTTATTTCGAGCGGTTCGACGAGGCCGGTCGCAAGCTCGGATTCCGCGAGCTCAGCATCCACGAAATTCCCGAGAGCCGCGCGCGCGACGCCGCGACACGGATGACGGAAGAGGCCGCTGCGATCTCGGCGCATATTCCGGACAAATCCATCTTGGTGGCACTGGACGAACGCGGCCAGAATCTCGACTCCACCGTATTCGCACGGCATCTCGGGCGCTGGCGCGACGAGGGGGCCGGACATACTATCTTCATGATCGGAGGGGCGGACGGACTTTCGCCCGAATTGCGCCGTAAGGCCAAGCTCGCGATCGCGTTCGGCTCTGCGACCTGGCCGCACCAAATGGTTCGCGTCATGCTTCTGGAACAGCTGTATCGGGCCGCCACCATCCTGGCCGGCCACCCCTATCACCGCGCGTGATGCGCGCCACAACGAGCACCTTTGCCTAAAGCGATGCGAGCGCCTGTCCTCAATCTGCTGATTGCAAGCCTCGCAGGCGCAAGCGTCGCGCAAGCTTACGCAAGCCTCGCGCAAGCTCAGACGGCAGCGCCCGCGCCCCAGACTGCAGCGGTCTCGCCCGACGCCATCAAGCAGCGCGAGCAGGAGCTGGAAGCTGCGCGCGCCAGGCAGAAGAGCGCGGAGGAAGCGCAGGCCAAGCTGAAGGCCGAGATCACCGCGCTTGGCCAGGACCGCACCCAGCTCAACCAGCAGCTGATCGACACCGCCGCCAATGTGCGTTCCGTCGAGACCAAGATCGACGAAGCCGAGGCGCGGCTGAAGACGCTGAACGGCCGCGAGCAGCAGATGCGCTCTTCGCTTGATTCGCGCCGCGCCGACATCGTCGAGGTGCTGGCGGCGCTGCAGCGCGCCGGCCGGCGCACGCCGCCGGCGCTGCTGGTGCGCCCTGAGGACGCGCTGCAATCCTTACGCACCGCGATGCTGCTCGGCGCCGTCGTGCCGGAATTGCGCGGCCGCGCGGAGAAGATCGCGGGCGAGCTCGGCGAGCTCGTCGCCCTGCGCAAGAACATCGCGAGCGAACGCGACCAACTCGCCAATGACCGCGACAAGGTCCGCAACGACCAGAACCGCCTCGCGGCGCTCGTCGACGAGCGGCAGCGCCAGCAGGCCTCGCGCGAAAAGGACCTTGATGCCGAGAATTCGCGCGCCATCGCTCTGTCAAAGCAGGTCGGTGATCTCCAGGGCCTGATCACCAAGATGGAGCAGGACCTCCAGAGCGCCGCCAAGGCGGCCGAGAAGGCCGCCGAGGCCGCAAGACAGGCCGAGGCCAAGGAGGCCAAATTGGCAGCGGCAAACGCGGCGGCCAGCGCCAAATCCGGCCCCGCCGCTTTCAAGGACCGGTCCAGGACCACTCCCGCGATCGCCTTCGCCTCGGCCAAGGGCCTCCTGCCCCTCCCGGTTAACGGTAACAAGATCAGGGACTTTGGCGGTTCCGACGGGGTCGGCGGGGTGCAGAAGGGCATTTCGCTGGCGAGCAAGCCCGGCGCCCAGGTCACGACGCCGTGCGACGGCTGGGTGGTCTATGCCGGGCCGTTCCGCAGCTATGGACAACTCTTGATCCTCAACGCCGGGGGCGGGTATCATGTCCTGATCGCCGGGATGGAGCGCATTTCGGTCAACATCGGACAGTTTGTGCTCACGGGGGAGCCAGTCGCGACCATGGGGTCGACCTCTCAAGTCGCCTCCATTCTCGCCACGAACGCGAGTCAACCTGTGCTGTATGTCGAGTTCCGTAAAGACGGCACTCCAATCGATCCAGGCCCATGGTGGGCCGCAAATGAAGGCGAGAAGGTTCGCGGATGATGCGCAAGACTTCAGTAATCCTCCTCAGCGCGGCCACCGGTGCAGCGCTGACGCTGTTCGTGACCCAGCCGCGCGCGGTGTTCATGGGCTCCAGCGCGCGAGCCGCCACCGCGGACACCTATCGCCAGCTCAACCTGTTCGGCGACGTGTTCGAGCGCGTGCGCTCCGACTATGTCGAGAAGCCCGACGACACCAAGCTGATCGAATCCGCCATCAGCGGCATGCTCACCGGCCTCGATCCGCATTCGAGCTACATGGACGCCAAGAGCTTCCGCGACATGCAGGTGCAGACCCGCGGTGAGTTCGGCGGCCTCGGCATCGAGGTCACGATGGAAGACGGCCTGATCAAGGTGGTCTCGCCGATCGACGACACGCCCGCTTCGCGCGCCGGCATCATGGCCAACGACATCATCACCAATCTCGACGACGAGGCGGTGCAGGGCCTGACCCTGAACCAGGCGGTCGAGAAGATGCGCGGTCCTGTCAACACCAAGATCAAGCTCAAGATCATCCGCAAGGGCCAGGACAATCCGCTCGACGTGACGCTGGTGCGCGACAACATCCGCGTCCGCTCGGTGCGCGCGCGCGTCGAAGCCGACGACATCGCCTATATCCGCATCACCACCTTCAACGAGCAGACCACCGAAGGCCTGAAGCGCGAGGTCGCCAACCTCTCGAATCAGATCGGCGACAAGCTGAAGGGCTACATCATCGATCTCCGCAACAACCCGGGCGGCCTGCTCGAGGAAGCGGTCACCGTCTCCGACTCGTTCCTGGAGAAGGGCGAGATCGTGTCGACCCGCGGCCGCAATGCCGAGGAGACCCAGCGCCGCACCGCCCATGCCGGCGACCTCACCAAGGGCAAGCCGGTCATCGTGCTGGTCAACGGCGGCTCGGCCTCCGCATCCGAGATCGTCGCCGGCGCGCTGCAGGACCACAAGCGCGCGACCATCGTCGGCACGCGCTCGTTCGGCAAGGGCTCGGTGCAGACCATCATCCCGCTCGGCTCGGGCAACGGCGCGCTGCGCCTGACCACCGCGCGCTACTACACGCCGTCGGGCAAGTCGATCCAGGCCAAGGGCATCGTGCCCGACATCGAGGTGCTGCAGGACGTGCCGGACGAATTGAAGTCGCGCACCGACACCAAGGGCGAGGCTTCGCTGCGCGGCCACCTCAAGAACGACGGCGACGAGAAGACCGGTTCGCAGTCCTACGTGCCGCCGGATGCCAAGGACGACAAGGCGCTCAAGCTCGCCGACGACCTGCTCCACGGCATCAAGAACAGCGCCTCCGCCGCACCCACCCCGGGCGCCGACAAGGCCGCGACCGACAAGCCCAAAGCGGCGAACTAAATCGGCGCATCAGGCAATCTTCCGAAAAGGGCGGCTCCTCGAGCCGCCCTTTTTGCTTGGAACTCCCGTCGTCCCCGGCCTATCCCGGCCTGCCGCCGCTTGACCCCGCCGTGGTATCGTCGGGATCAGTGATTCGGGATCGCGCATGACTGAAACGGCCGATGATCTGAGCACCCCGCTCGGACAGGATAAGCCGCGCCGCAAGCGCCGGCTGCGGCTGCCGTTCACCGCCATGCAGCTGCTGGCCGTGCTGCTCGGCCTGTTCCTGGTGACCTTTGCCGGCTTCGCCATCTTCAACAAGGACCCGCTCGGCGGCGAGCCGATGACGCGGATCGCGATCCGCGAGCCCAAAGCCACGGAGGAGAAGCCTGCGGCCTCCGGCCACGGCTCGGAGATCAAGCCGGACAGCAAGCACGAGACGAAGGAAGCGCCGAAGCAGGCCGCCCCGGGTGAGCAGAAGACCGTCACCATGATCGACGGCTTGACCGGCGCGCGGCACGACGTGGTGATCGGCGCTGGCGAGGCCTCCGACAAGGGCGAGGCGGCTTCCGCCCCGCCGGTCATGGCCGGGATCGACCCCAAGCTGCTGGAGAAGTCGCGCTACGGGATGATTCCCGCGGTCGCCGGCGACCTCAAGTCGTTCAACGTCTATGCGGCCGACGCCGACCGTGCCAAGGCCGCCAAGATGCCGGTGGTCGCCATCGTGATCGGCGGGCTCGGCGTCGGCGCCGCCAAGACCACGGACGCGATCATGAAGCTGCCGCCGGCGGTCACGCTGGCCTTCACGCCCTATGGCGCCGATCCCGGCAAGCTTGCCGAGCGGGCGCGCGCCCAGCGCCACGAGATCTTCCTGCAGATCCCGATGGAGCCCTACGACTTCCCGGACAATGATCCGGGGCCGCAGACGCTGCTGACCTCGCTCAGCCCCGACCAGAACATGGACCGCCTGTACTGGCACCTCAGCCGTAT
The DNA here is from genome assembly GCF_002068095.1 of Bradyrhizobium sacchari. GTDB lineage: Bacteria > Pseudomonadota > Alphaproteobacteria > Rhizobiales > Xanthobacteraceae > Bradyrhizobium > Bradyrhizobium sacchari. Next base: position 46,663 of record NZ_LWIG01000017.1, read on the forward strand.
GCAGGGCTATGCCGGTCTCGCCAATTTCATGGGCGCCCGCTTCATCGCGACGGAGCCGGCGATGCAGCCGATCATCCGCGAGGCGGCCAAGCGCGGCCTCGGCTTCTTCGACGACGGCTCCTCGCCCCGCAGCATCGCGCCCCAGGCCACGGCCAGCGCGTCGATGCCGTTCGGCAAGGGCGACATCGCCATCGACGCGGTGCCGACCCCGACCGAGATCGACCGCGCCCTGAACAAGCTCGAATCCACCGCCCGCGAGCGCGGCGTCGCCGTCGGGACCGCCTCTGCCCTGCCGGTCTCGATCGACCGCGTCAGTGCCTGGACCAAGACATTGGGCGACCGAGGTATCCTTTTGGTGCCATTGACAACTGCGATGCTGAAATCAAAATCCAGCTAAATCAACGGATTGGTACGGCACGAGGTCTCGCGGGACCGGCATGCCCACCAAGTGCAGGCAAGAGGTCTGGCGGAATGGCGCGTTACGAGGATCTGCCCTACCGGACCTGCGTCGGTGTGATGCTGATCAATACGAAGGGACTGGTGTTCATCGGCCGCCGCGCCGGCGGCATCGAGCATGTCGACGACGCGCATGTCTGGCAGATGCCGCAGGGCGGCGTCGATCCCGGCGAGGACACCTGGGAGGCTGCCAAGCGCGAGCTCTATGAGGAGACCAGCGTGCGTTCGGTGGAGCGGCTCGGCGAGGTTCCGGACTGGCTGATCTACGACATCCCGCGCACGGTCGCGGGCCGCGCCTGGAAGGGCCGCTACCGCGGCCAGCGCCAGAAATGGTTCGCAGTCCGCTTCACCGGCAAGGACAGCGAGATCAACGTCGAGAAGCCCGGCGGCGGCGGCCACAAGGCCGAATTCGTCAACTGGCGCTGGGAGCCGATGAAGAACCTCCCCGAGCTGATCATCCCGTTCAAGCGCCCGGTCTACGAGCGCGTGGTGAAGGAATTTTCCGCGCTGGCGGAGGATTGATCCTTGTTGTCGTCGCGGGGCGATGCGACAGCATCGAACCCGGGACCTCGAGATTCCGGGTTCGATGCTTCGCATCGCCCCGGAATGACGATGAGAGAAATTTGCAAGTGACGAACGAAAAACCCTACCGCCCCAACGTCGGCATCGCCCTCTTCAACGCCGACGGCCGTGTGCTGATCGGCCACCGCTTCAAGGGCGACGGGCCCGAGATCATTCTGCCGGGCCTCGACTGGCAGATGCCGCAGGGTGGGGTCGACGAGGGCGAGAATCTGCGCGATGCGGCGATGCGCGAGCTGTGGGAGGAGACCAACGTCGTCAGCGCCGACTATCTCGGCGAGACCGACTGGTTCACTTACGAGTTTCCGCCTTACGACGGACCACAGACGCATCGCCTGGCGAAGTTTCGCGGGCAGCGGCAAAAATGGTTCGCGCTGCGCTTCACCGGCAGGGATGACGAGATCGACCCGCTGACACCGCGCAACGGGCAGCCCGCGGAGTTCGACGCCTGGCGCTGGGAGCGGCTGGATCGGGTCGCCGATCTCGTGGTGCCGTTCCGCCGCGAGGTTTATCAGGCCGTGGCGCGAGAGTTCGCGGCGTTCGCAAACTGAAACTGCGAAAACAACCCCATGCACAGTAGGACGGGGTTTGAAATCATGAGAGAATTTTCGCCGGACCTTTGCGTGTGAAGGGAGGCGAGACGCCACCACCCGCTCCGCTTGAGCAACCGGCAACATAGGTAACGGTTCAGACCGACGACATGGGTAACACAATTCTCGTTTCGTTCAGGTCTGTTGTTGTTGTTGGGGCTGTGGACCCTGGGGGCAACGCGCAGCGTTGTCCCCAAGTCCACAGCCCTTCCGTTTTGGCTTGCGCAGTTGGTCGCTGCGGTAGGCGATGGAGCCGAGCAGGACAGGACCGTAGCTGACGCTCCAGCAGCCTTCGGTCTCGGTCAGCCCAATCGGCTCGCCCGCCAAAGCAGCGTTGATGTAGACGAGCCGGCCGTTGAGCTTGATCTCTCCATTGTGACGAACCCAGCGGACCTCCTGGTCGCCGTATTCCGGGGAGCGCAGGATTCCGTCGTAGCGGCGCGGTGAAKCCTGGTAGCGGTCGGCAGGCGTGGCGTTGTCCAGCGACTGATGAGGACGTTCGTGATTGTAGAGCCGCTGGAATTCGCGAAGCCGCTTTAGCTGCTCGCGCATGCTGCGTGCCGGCGGGCTGGCCACATCCTGCAACAGGGTGAGATGCATGCGCTCATGGCGGCCGTTCTGCTGCGGCTTGCCAGGAGCAATGCGCTCCGGCGTCACTCCGGCCTTGATCAGGTTCACCGACAAGCGCGACAGGCCGCCCGCACCTCGCGAAGCAAAGGGAGAGCCATTGTCCGACCGCAGGAAGTTAGGCAATCCGAACTCGCGGAAGGCGGCATCGAGCACCGGCCAAACATGGTCAGTGTCGGTGCGGGGCAATGCCTGACAGCGCAGAAGATAGCGGCTGTGGGCATCGGTGATCGTCAGGGGCTCACATCGATCGCCGTCACCCGTCAGGAACCAGCCCTTGAAGTCGATGCACCAGACGTCGTTGGCGGCTTCACATGCGGCAAAGGGCGCGCTCGAAGGCGGGCTGCGACGGCGCAGCTTGCGCCTTACCGTCAACCCTTCGCGATCAAACAGCTCTCCGATCGTGCTCGCCACTGGCCACTCGGTTTTAGGCGCAGCTCGCTCCAGATAAGCTCTCACCTTCACTGGCCCCCAGGTTGGATGCGCCCGCCGGACTTCAAGGCAGCGCTCCGCAATTTCCGGCGCAATCGCCTGCGGATGATGCCGTGGAGCCCGCGAGCGATCGAGCAGGCCGGCTAACCCTTCTTCCTCATACCGCCCCAGCCATTTGTACCCGACCCGGCGGCTCACATTGAACCGCCGGCAGAGGGCAGCAAATGACTCCTCGCCCTTCTCAGCCGCCAACACAAAACGCATCCGCTCGTCCACGGCACAGGTCTCCTTCCAACCCATCGGCAAGGCCCTCCTTGCCGACCAATTGACCTGTTACCCATGTCGCCGGTCTAGACTGTTACCCATGTAGCCGGTCAGGACC
>NZ_LWIG01000018.1:0-5467 GCF_002068095.1 Bradyrhizobium sacchari
GCAAAGGCGGGCGTCGAGCGGGTCGGGATCGAGGCGACCGGTGGTTACGAGCGTGGGGTGGTCAGGCACCTGCAGGCGGCGGGCTTTGTTGTTCTGGTTCTCCAACCACTCCAGGTGCGGGCCTTCGCGCGCCTGCACCGTCAGAGAGCCAAAAATGATGCCCTTGATGCGGCTTTGATTGCCGCATGTGCGGCCGTAATCGAACCGCATGAGATTGGGCAGGATTTGCGACTGACTGCGCTTGCCGATGCCCTGACCTTCGTCGAACAAATCGAGGAGGATATCGCTCGCTTCAAGACCAGGCTCGAGCACATCGGCGAACCGCGCCTTAAACGAATGGTTCTCGCCGACATTGCGCGGCTCAAGGTACGAAGACTCGCGCAGCTGCGCCTCATTGCCAAGCAATTGCGCGCTCACCACGATCTGGCTGTTCGATTGGATCTCGTGATGAGCGTGCCGGGTATTGGCGAGCGCACCGCGCTGGCCCTGATTATCCGGATGCCCGAGCTCGGCCTTATCAGCCGGGAGCAGGCATCGGCGCTCGCCGGGCTCGCGCCTTTCGATGACGACAGCGGAAAATACAAGGGCCAGCGCCACATCGCCGGCGGCCGGGCCCGCCTTCGGCGCTCCCTTTACGCTGCGGCGCTCCCAGCTGCCTTCCGCTGGAACAAGGCGTTGATGAACCTCTACAGCCGCCTCACAGCCGCTGGAAAAGCGCACAGCGTTGCTCTTATCGCCTGCGCCAGGAAGCTCCTCATCTACGCCAACACCGTTGTTGCTAGAGGCACGCCCTGGCTCCAAAATACCGCCGCGACTTAATGGTTGCTACGCGCCTCCGCCCCGCGGCTCGTGCTTCTCCAGCGACTTCGCGATGCGTTCCAGATAGCCGTTCATCCGCCGGGTCTCGGTAACCTGCTGCTCGTAGAGCTCGATCAGGCTCACCCCCGACTTGCTGCGCGCCTGCATTCCGGCCCGGCGAGAGAACCAGAACCACAGCCCGATCAGCAACAGGAACGGCAACCACGACACCGCAAGCTCAACCCACTTATCCATTGCAAACGTCTCCACTCGGCGCATGTCCCGGCGCAATTGAGTCCTGGATAGCATCTGTCGTGGCAGCACAACGTCCGGTTCGATCGTGGTTCGTAGCCCGGACGGAACGAAGCGCAATCCGGGACAATGCCCCGCATTCCGCTTCGCCTCATGTGGGCTACGGCAGCACCGGTACCCTACTCCGTCCTGCGCAAGAACGCCCCGAACGCGCGCGGGCCGTCGCCGGTCTTGACCTCGCCGACGACCTTCAGCTCCGCGGCATCGATGATATCGAGCGTGTTGCTCTCCCAGCAGGCGACGATGATGCGCTTGCCGTCGGCAGTCGCATTGATGCCTTCGGGATAGTCGCCGACATTGATGCGCTTGACCGGCCTCAGGGTCGAAAGGTCGAACACGCTGACGGTGCCGCCATATTGGTCGGTGACGAAGCCGCGCCCCTGCGCCAGCGCCACCGCATAGGGACGCATCCCGACCGGCACGCGGCCGATCTCGCGCGCCTCCGCGATGTCGATCACGGAGACGTCGTCGGAGCCGACATTGGCGCTGTAGGCGCGCCTGCCCTCGGCATCGATGGTGACGCCGAACGGACGCGTGCCGACCTTGATGGTCGCCTTGCGCTGGCGCGTTGCGGTGTCCACGATGGAGACGCTGTCGTCGTCGCGGTCGGCCGAGAGCAGCAGCTTGCCGTCAGGCGTCACCGCCAGCCCCGACGGCGAGGCGCCGACCGCGATGCTGGCCGTGAGGCTGCGTGAAGCCGCATCGATCACCCGCACCGCCGCCGCATACCAATCCGCGACATAGACGGTGCGGCCATCAGGTGCCACGGCAATGCCGAGCGGCCCGCCGCCGACCTCGATCCGTCCCGTCACCTGCCGCGCGGCGGCGTCCACCACCGTCACCGCCTTGGCGTCCGGGCTCGTGACATAGGCAAAGCGCCCGTCGGCGCTGACGGCGATGCCGGCCGGCTTGCCGCCGATCGGGATGGTCGCAACGCTGTGCGGGCCGGCGAGGTCCACCACCATCAGATCGTCGCTGAGCTGGTTGGTGATGAATGCCTCTTCGGCTGACGCCTGGGCGATGCTGGCGGCCAGCGCCGCCAGGACCAGGACCCGCACGGTCAGCTTCCGCTCTCGATCTTCTTCTTCAGCGCCTCGAGACCGGCCTTGTAGAGCCCGCTCACGGCGGTCTTGGCGGCCTCGTCGCTCAGCTCGGGCGGCGGATCGTTGTTGGGATAGCCGCGGTAGAACGCGCCGGCCCATTCCAGCGTCGTGCCCTTGCCGTCGGCGCTCGGCGTCACCGTCAGCGTCGAGGAATAATTGGTGACCGGCAGCACCTTCACGTCGACTGTGGTGATCCGGTAGGAATAGGTCATCGCGGCGGCGTCGAACTTGTAGAGCTCCTCGTCCACGGTGGCGCCACCGGTCAGCGTCAGCTTCCGCGTCGCGCCGATCTCGTTGCCCTTCTCACCCTCGGTCTTGGTGACGGGCGGCAGCCAGCTCATGTCCTGGAAATTGCCGATCGCGGCCCACACTTTCGCCGGAGCAGCGTTGATCTCGATGGATTCCCGAACCTTCTGCCGGGTCGGTCCGTGGGCCCAGGCCGGCCCGAACGCCGTCGTCAGGGCCATCCCCACCACCGCCAGCGCCGCCACCCCGGCGAGCGCCGTTCCGCTTCTCATCCTCATCTCGTTTCCTCACTCTTCAATCTGCGCGACTTGAGGCGCGCTAAGGCCATGGTAACGCATTTTTGGACCGTGGCGAGACCGGTTCGCGGCACCGCTGTGGCCGAGAGGCTCGCCTGTCCACACCATCCCTTGCGTTGCCCGACGGGCAAAACACGCAAGATCCCGGTCAATGCGTCAGGATGAAAATAATTCGCTTTACTAGAATTCGGAATTATCGCATGTTGCAGCCATCCCAGCCCGGTCCGAGGGGCGTATCGCGATCGTCACGACACGCGGGAGGGGACGTGGTGGACGCAAGGCGGCGTCGGCGCGAAGGCGGTTTGCAGGGCGGGTCACTCCGTGAGCAACGGCTTGCGCGCATCCGACCGGCGCAGCCCGCGTACGGCATCTTGTGGTCCTGGCGCCCGGGGTCTGTGCGCCAAGGCTTGCGGTGATGTGCCTGCCCGACCGGGCACGTGCATCAGCCATCCGCAAGGCGACGGGGGCAATAGTGCATCGCTCCCCGGGGAGAGCACGACATAAGCCGTCAAACCACTGCGCAGGGAAGGCCGTGTGTTGGGCTTCACCTGTATGCCGCTGTGCAGCTTCTCGTAGCGCAAAATTTTCGCACAGTGGACCGTGGGTGCCAGCCGGCACCCGGCCTTCCCTGCGCCCTCGGCACCTTCGAGGGCGGTGATTGCCGCAAAGCTCGGGCATGGTGTGCCGCGAGAACGGGAAAGTGTATCACGATTTGAGGTCGATGCAGGCCTCCTCCTCCCCGTCATGGCGAGCGCAGCGAAGCAATCCAGGCTGCCGCCGCGGAAAGGTTCTGGATTGCTTCGATGCGCTCGCAATGACGATCGAGACAGCGAGCGTCAGGGGCCCCTCACCTATTCAGCCAACGTCGCCTGCACGAAGCCGCGTGGATCGTCGCAGAACTCGCGCATGACCCGGTAATGGTCGGTTTGCTCCACCGTGACAGGCTCGAGCCCGTATTTCCCGAGCCGCAACAGATGCGCGTTGGGATAGGTCATCAGCATCGGCGAATGGGTTGCCATGATGACCTGGCAGATGCGGGACTCCTCCATGCGTCGCAGCACCTTCAGGAATTCGATCTGACGACAGGGCCGATTCAGGCTCGTCGAAGATGAAAATGCCCTGGCGCTGGCACCGCTCCTCGAAGAATCGCAGGAAACCTTCGCCGTGGGAATGCGAGAGGAAATCCGGGCCGACCTGCCCGGCGTCACGTGCGGCCTTGTCGAGGTACCGCGCGACCGAGAAGAAGCTCTCCGCGCGAAAAAACCAGCCATTGGTGATCTTCGGCAGCCAGCTTGCGCGCAATGCCCTGGAAAGCTGGCCGCCCATCTTCTCCCGCGCTTCGGAGTGGTCGACCGGCATGTAGCCCTTCCCGCCCCCGGCGTCGTCGTAACCGGCGAGCGCTGCAATGCCCTCGAGGATCGTCGACTTCCCGGTGCCATTCTCCCCGACGATGACCGTGATGGCGGCCTCGAAGTTGAGCTCGAAATCATCCGGAAAGATCGGCAGGCAGAACGGATAAGCCTCGCGGTCGCGGACTTGCGATGGATCGAGCCAAACCCGTTTCAGGTACGGCGGCAGGTTGATCGTTCGACTGCTTCTTCGGCTCATGCTCGCCTTCCAGCCCGTTCCGATCCACTCCTGCCTGGAACATATCAAGAACACCATCTTCGCGAAAGCTGCATCTGCGAAGCATATGGAAACACACGGCAACAAAGCACGGCATGCGTCATCTGAACACACGCTAAAACTTTAGATTGTGACCCAGAATCACCTTAAGAAAACGCAGCTATGAGACAACAGCTGGCATGAGGCCAGCTCCCCGCCTCGCGACCCGGCAATGATTGACGGAAGTCCAGGACCGCACGACGCCGCGAGGAATGCGCGATGGTATCAACGTATTTCAGCTACAACTACATCTCGCATCATCTCAAGCAGTCCCTGACGCGGGTCGAACAGCAACCCGACGTCGCGCGCGAAGCCGCCTATTACAAGGCCAACATCGGCAAGGTGAAGACCGTCGATGATCTCATGAAGGACTATCGCCTCTATCATTATGCGATGAAGGCGTATGGTCTGGAAGACATGGCGTATGCCAAGGCCTTCATGAAGAAGGTGCTTGAGAGCGACCTCTCCGACGCCAACAGCTTCGTCAACAAGCTGGTCGACAAGCGTTACCGCGAGTTTGCCGAGGCATTCTCCTTCACGAGCGGTATAAAGCCCGTTGCGCAATCGGAGGATCAGATCGACGAGATGATCGGTCTGTACACGGCAACCAAGAAGAGCCAGGTCGACGCGCTTGCCGACGACACGAAATACTACAGCGTCCATATCGGCAGCATCAGCAATGCGGACCAGCTCCTGAACGACGACCGTCTCCGCAACTACGTCTATTCGGCATTCGGGATCGATCAGAGCAAGTGGCCGAGCGACACGATAAGTCAGGTCCTGCGCAGCGATCCATCCGATCCGAACAGCTACGTCAACACCACCTTCGCGTCTCAGTTGCCCGGCCTCAACGCCCAGCTCGCCCAGGCCAAATCGGACGTGAGCGCCACCAATGCGAAGATCGCCGACTACACCGCCCAACTCTCGCAGCCAGGCGCTGACGTGGCTCAGTTGAACGTCCAGATCCTGGTCGAAAAATATCACCTGGATTCATACACAAAGAGCATTTCCAGCCTCAACGACCAGATCGCGGCGGTTGGAAATTTT
>NZ_LWIG01000018.1:5502-32808 GCF_002068095.1 Bradyrhizobium sacchari
CAGACCGCCGCAAACGTCACGCTGACGACAAAGCGGTTCGACGACAGCAAGTCCGCCGTCTATGCGGCGGCAAGCCCGCTGAGTGAGGCCTTCGCAACCGTTCAATTCAGAAACGCCATCGGCAAGATCGATTCAGTCCAGGCGTTCGTATCGACTCCAGCCGTGTATGATTTTGCGCTGGGCGCCGTCGGCCTCGATCCCAAAGAGGTCTCGCAGGACACCGTCAAGGCTGTCCTCGAAAGCGACCTCAGCAATCCCAAGAGCTTCGTCTATACGCTCAAGGACAATCGGTACGTCGAGCTCGCCCGCGCCTTCAACTTCGACGCCAAAGGCAATCTGACGACCCCCCTGGTGGCCCAGGACCCGGCAAAAGTCCTCGAGATCTCGAAGGACTACGTCATTGCCGTCCTGAAAGGCGCAAGCCCCGAGCAGCAGAAGGCAGTCCGGGAGCAAGCCCAGAAAGACGCGACATCCTATCAGGAAGCCATCGCAGGCATCGACAGCGTTTCCGAGCTGCTTGCGAACCGGAAGATGGTCGATTTCATTCTCGTGGCCAAGGGTCTGGATCCCAAGAAGGTCAGCACCGACTATCTCAAGAAGATCTTCGCCTCCGATCTGAACAATCCAAAGAGCTTCGCGAACACCGAGAGCGATCATCGCTTTGCCGAAATCGCGGCGTCGTTCAACTTCGACAGCATGGGCAACGTCGCGCGCCTTGCGATGGTTGGCCCTCAGAAGCAAGTCCAGTTGCGGGAAACACAGGCGAACTATCTCCAGCAAAGCCTTGAGCAGCAGCAGGGCGATACGAATCCCGGCGTGCGCCTGGCGCTCTATTTCCAGCGCAAGGCGGGGGACATCAAGTCCGCATACGACATCCTTGCCGACAAGGCGCTTTCGGAGGTGTTCAGGACAACCTTCAACTTGCCAGACTCGATGGCGGCGATGCCGATCGATCAGCAGGCCAAGTACGTGGACAAATTCATGAAGATCAAGGATCTCTCCGATCCCGCAAAGGTTGAAAAGCTGCTGGGCCGCTTCTCCGCCATGTATGACGTCAAAAACGGCCAGAGCATCGGTCAGGGACAATCCCCCTTGCTCAATCTCTTTCAGGGATCAGGCTCGGGGATAAGCGACTCCACGTACCTGGCTATTGCCAAACTACGTTCTCACTGATGAACGTTCGCCGAGACTAGCCCAGCACCTCGAGCACCAATTCCATGGTCATCAGCACGGGGTTGTCGCCACGGACCAGACGCCCCTCCGCAATGCTGCCGGTGTAGTCGATCAGCGCAGCGTCGAGCGTCGCTTCAAGCGCGCCGGAGGCGCCGGCCGCGATCGTCCCTGCCGCTATGGCAAGTTCCGTCGCAAACGGCTCGGTCACGCCGCCATGGGTGAAGCGCGCGCCGATGGTCGAACCGACGCCGCCGTGGATCTTCGCGCGCGCGATGCCGTGCTCGCGGCAGAAGGTTTCGAGGCAAGAGGCAAAATCCTGGTTCGGACGCAGCCGCAGCGCGAACGCCCGGCCTGTCGTGCGCGAGCCGGTGCTCGCAGCAGCGACCGGTCCGAACAGCCTGAAATTGGTTTCGGGATCGGGCTCGGCGGTGAACATCACACCGTCGATGCCGAAGGCCTCGACCTCGAACGGCTCGGCGACAACCGTCTCATCAGGCAGCATATGGCCACCGCTCGTCTTGCCGTCAGCTTCGGTCCAGAGCCCATGGCAATGAAAGAACGGCGCGCCGTCGCGCGTGCCAAGCGTCATGCTGCCGAGCTTCGTACGCGTTATGCCTTCGGGTCGATAGGTATCGCTGTAGAACGCCGCATTCTCGCCGGTCTTGGACAGCGCCGGCATCACATAGCCGAACGGCCCGAGCGCGCCGCGGCCGAAATTCAGCACGCCGCCGGCAAATCCCTCCGCCGCAAAGCCGCGCCGCGCGGCCTCCAGCAGCGGCAGGCCGGCCTGAAGCGTGAAGGAGAAAGCGCGCCCCCTCGCCTCGACCCATTGAATGCGCTCTGCGAGCGGCGGGCCCGGCTGCTTGATACTCCGCATCACCCGCGCTCAACCCGTCTTGGTCTTGTCGAGATCGAGCAGTCCGCGCGCCTCGAGCTCGTCGCGCACCATCCGCTTCGGCACCTTGCCGTAGCCGGATTTCGGCAGCGCCTCCCAGAAGAAGAAGCGCTTCGGCATCTTGTAGCGCGGCACTTTCGGCGAGAGGAACGCCGCCATCTCGGCCTCGCTCACCGCCTTCGCGCCTTCCCGCGCAACGCAGACGGCGACGCCGACCTCGCCCCATGTCGCGTCGGGCACGCCGAGCACGGCGACCTCGCCGACCGCGGGATGCGTCAAAATCTTCTCCTCGATCTCGCGCGGATAGATGTTGGAGCCGCCGGAGATGTACATGTCGGAGGCCCGTCCGGTGATGTAGACAAACCCCTCCTCGTCCATGTGGCCGAGATCGCCGGTGCGGAACCAGCCGTTGCGGAACGCCTTGGCATTGGCTTCGGGGTTGTCGTAATAGCCGGCGAACACCGCAGGTCCGATCACGCAGATCTCGCCGCTCTGGTTCGCCTTGAGCTCGCGGCCCTCGTCGTCCTGGATCGAGACCTGCATGCCCGTGCGCTCGAAGCCGCAGGTGCCGATCTTCGCATGCGGACCGTCCTCGGGATCATGCAACGCCGCCGGCAGTACGGTGATGTTGCCGGTGACTTCGCCAAGACCGAAATACTGCACGATGACCTTGCCGAGCTTCTTCAGCGCCGCCTTCTGGTCCTCGCGATACATCGGCGCACCTGCATAGATCACCTGTCGCAGCGAGGAATGATCGTATTTGTCGACGGCGGGATGTTCGACCATCATCTTCAGGATCGTCGGCACCGTGAAGAGATTGCTGACGCGGTGCGCCTCGATCAGACGGAACGCCTCGTTGATGTCGAATTTTTCCGTCGGCAGCAGCACGGTGCGCACGCCGCGCGCGGTCTGCACCAGTTGGTGCACACCGGCACCGTGCGACAGCGGCGCCACCACCAGCGAGGCATCGGCTTCGGTCACGCCCGGGGTGAGGTCGGCGAGATGGTTGGTGATGACAAAGCCCATCTGGCCGTGGGTCAGCACCGCCGCCTTGGAGCGCCCGGTGGTGCCGGAGGTGAAGAAGAACCAGCAGGGATCGTCATGTTCGACGTCGGCATTGGCAACGTCAGCGCCGGCCTGCGCGGCGATGGCATCAGTCACCGAGCGCTCGCCGAACGCGGCCTTGCCGTCGAGGCTCCAGGTGAATTGCAGCGCGCCGCCCTTCACCGCCGCCGCATGCTCGGGAAAATCGACGTGGCACAGGAACGCCTTCGCGCCGGACGCCTGCGCGAGATAGGTGACCTCATCGGGCATCAGGCGGAAATTTGTCGGCACCCAGACCGCACCCAGCCGAAACGCAGCGAACATCGAGAAGAACATCTCGTCACCATTCTTGGAGTGGACGAGAATGCGGTCGCCTTTCGTGACGCCGCGCGCGGCGAGCGCGGCCGCCAATGCCGAGACCTGCGTGTCGATCTCGCGCCAGGTCCAGGATCTGTCGCCCCAGACGAAACCGGGACGCGATCCAAGCCGCCGCGCATTCTGGGTCAGCATGTGGGCGAGATTCATGACGCGGCGGGACATGCGCAGGGGCTGCATCGGGGCTTCCTCTTCGGGCGCAGACGGCGCGCAAGCCGCCCGCTCATTGCAGACCATTTATCGCCATCGCCAGCGCCCCCGCAAGGCCGCCTGCCGCACACCTGCCCTACGGTTGCTTGAATGCAAACGGCGCTGCCGTGATTGCCTTCTCCTTGACGCAGGCCTGCGCGCCGAAACCGCCGCAATAGCTGCCATGCAGGTCGAAGCGGATGGTGCGCGAAGCCCCGCGCTTCATCGGCGGCGCCACGATCCTGTAGCTGCGGACATAGCCGTCGAACACGCGGCGGACGTTGTCGTCCGGCAGCGTCACCAGGATGGTCATGACGCAACCGCCGGTTCCGCAATAGGTGGTCTCGCGTTCCCCGCATTTGGTGTCGCGGAAATCGACGATGTAATCGTCGCGGCCGTCGCCGGTGAGGTCGACCTTGCGCACCGTGTCCGGCGCAAAGCTCACCGCGCCGCCGCCCTGGCTGTCGCATTCCTCATTGGCGTAACGCAGCGCCTTCTGCACGCCGGGCGGGTAGTCGCCCGGATTGAACGGTTTTGGGTCATCGGCGAGCGCGGCCGTGGAAAGGGTCGTCAGCAGGAGCAGCAGATATCTCATCCGCGTTGGTCGTGCGCGGCCCTGCAATCGTTCAGGGAATTTTAAACATGATCAGCGCAACCTTCATCAGTTCTCGCGTACAGAGTGCCGTATCATGGTCAAAGCGCCCGCCCTCCTCGTCTTGTCGCTGGCGCTCGCCGGATGTGCCCTGGGCCCGCAGGCCCGCCTCGCCTCCGACCCCGCCTTTGCGCCCGCGCGCTACGCCTGGGATGGTGCCGGCGACAATCCCAATCAGCCGCGCGCTACCGCAGGATCGTCGCGCCCGACACGTGCCGCCACCACATCCGAGCGCAGTGGATCGCAAGCCGGACTTCAGCCCTATTCCACGGAATGGTGGCAGGCGCAGGACGGCATCGAGGCCGAACGGGACGCCAGGCTCAATCGCTCACTCGTCATCTGCAAGGGGTGCCTCCGCCCGCAGCCGAGCGAAGATACGCGCTTGGCCAAGGCCGCGGACTGAAAGACACCGGACTGAAGCCGCCGCGCCGGAGCCGGTGCGGAACGAGCCGGTCACGCGTGCCGACGCAGGTCGGCGCGATCGTGCGCGCAAAGATCAACCGCCATTGATGAACGGCGAAGCGCCGCGCCTCCGCGGCGTCTCGTTTTCGAACAAAAGTCGCAAAATCCGGCGGAAAAACGCGGCATTCGCCCCGCGCGACGGCAGTCGCGCTGCGGTTGCGCGTGCAGCCCGCAAGGCTTGTTCCGGCGCAAGCTTCACGCTAGTTAGCCGCAGCTTAATGCATTTTGTTCGGCTGGCCTTGGGGGCTGGCTCCCCGGGTGGATGAGCGCCGTTTCGGTGTGGAATGTGGTGAGTATGGGAAGAGTTGTTTTCATCGATTGCCGCGTTTCCGACATCGATGCCTTGCTGAACGGGCTGGCCCCGGACGAACAGGCCTTTGTCCTCAACGGGGCCAGCGACGGTTTCGCCCAGATTGCAGCCATCCTCAAGGACAACGGCCTGACCGGGCTCTCGTCGATCTCGATCGTCGGTCACGGCGCGCCAGGCGAGATAGAGATCGGCTCTTCCGTCATCGACGACGCGGACCTCGCAAACGATGCCGCCGCGCTCTCCGCGATCGGCGCCTCGCTCGCATCCGATGGAGCCCTCGCGCTCTATGCCTGCGACACGGCTGCGGGCACGACCGGAAGCCAGTTCATCTCGGACCTCTCCGCCTATGCCGGCGGCGTCACCGTCGAAGCCGCGACGCATGTGATCGGCAATGCCGATCCTGCGAGCTGGACGCTCGACGCCTCGACCGCTCCGGCAGCGGTTGCCGTTGACGCTCCCTTCACGGAGCAGGCGCTTGCAAATTTCAGCACCACGCTCGGCATCATCGGCCTGTCTTTCGGCACGTCGGCGACGTTCCACGGCGGTGGTGCCGCCGTGTCGATCGCTCCAAACCTGATCGTAACCGACAGCTCTTCTTCGACTCTCTCGTCCGCCATGGTGCGTCTCGTCGGCTTCGTCGCTGGCGACAGGCTGAACTTCACCGACCAGAACAACATTCACGGCAGCTACGATGCTGTGAACTGCATCCTCACTCTGAGCGGGAGCGATACGGTTGCCGACTATCAGGATGCGCTGCGCTCGATCACCTACAGCTTTTCGGGGAACGGCGATCCGACTGGCGGCGGCACTCACCAGGTTCGCGATATCACCTGGCAAGTGTCGGACGGAACGAACACGAACATCACGGCATCCCCGTTCGACAACGATCAGCCGTCACTCGGACTGACCCAGCTGATCCCGCTCCAGGGCGTCTATCCCGGGCACGGAAACGGCACGGCCGATCCCGGCACCATCGACCTCGGATCCATCAGGACCTTCGCCGGCAGCTTGGCGCCCAACCACACGGCGATGGCCAACGGGCAGCTCCTGTCGATCGCCCAGAACACCGCCCTGTTCTCGCTGCTCGGCACGGCCTATGGCGGCAACGGACAAACCACCTTCGAGCTGCCCAACCTCCAGGCCAAGATCGCGGTCGGCTCCGAGAACAGCGCGAATTTCACGCTCGGAACCAACTACGGTACGGACACGGTCACGCTGGGGACCCAGAACCTGCCCTCAGACTTCGGCGCTGGGCAGGCCTTCACGAATAACCAGCCTTCGCTGACCGTCAACTATCTCATCAACACGGGCGGACCGGGTGCGAGTTCGGCCTCGAACTGGCTCGACGTGGCCGGCGAAATTGTCCCGTTTCTCAGCAATTTTGCGCCGACGGGATATCTGTTGGCGGCAGGCCAAGTCCTGCGCATCGCCGACTATCCAAACCTGTACAACGCCATCGGCACGACATATGGCGGCGATGGCGTCACGACGTTCGCGCTGCCGGACCTCACCGCCCGCACCATCATCGGGGTTGGCACGAACTCGATCGGCAATTTCGAACTCGGCGCGGTCGTCGGACAGGAAACGACGACGCTCTCGACGTCGAACCTGCCCTCTCCGGTCGGGGCATCCTTCCAATTCAGCAACTACCAGCCTTCCATCGCGCTGCACTACCTGATCTCTCTCGAAGGAGTGTATCCCTCCGATAGCGGCTCATTCTCGGACACAGCGCCTTGGATCGGCGAAATCATTGCCTACGCCGGAAACGGGGCAGACCTCAATTACATGCTGGCTCACGGCTGGGCCGAGTGTCAGGGCCAACTGCTGTCGATTGCGCAGAACCAGGTCCTGTTTTCGCTCGTCGGAACCACCTATGGCGGCGACGGCCAGTCCACATTCGCCCTGCCCGACCTGACTGGTCGCGCCGTCGCGAGCGCAGGCACGAACTCTCAGGGCCATCAGGTCCAAATCGGCGAGCAATACGGCACCCCCTCCACGACGCTCACGCCGAACCAGGTCCCCCTGACGGCGAGCGTGCTCGGTGTCACCCACACCGCGCCGACCGTCACTGCTGGCGCCACCCTGAACTATCCGCTCGGCAATTCCGCTGCTGTGCTCGACAGCACGTTGACGGTTGCCGATCCTGACAGTGGCGGCAATCTGACCGGTGCGACCATCAAGATTGCCAGCGGCTTCGTCAGCGGCGACGTGCTGGGCTTCGTCAACCAGAACAACATCACCGGCAGCTATAACGCCGCCACCGGCCTGCTCACGCTGAGCGGGACCGACACGCTCGGCCATTACCAGACCGCGCTGGAATCGATCACGTTCGGCGCGCCGGGATCGACTGCACCCGGCTCCCGGACGATCGAATGGACCGTGACGGACGGCTCGTCCAGCAACGGGACCAGCAACACCGCGACCAGCACGGTCAACCTGCTCCACGTTCCGCTCGTCAGCTCTGTCACGGCGGCGACCACAGGCAATGCGACCGATCTCAATGCCGGCAAGGTCGTAACCATCACGGTGACCTTCACCGACCCGGTGAATGTCATCGGCACGCCGAAGCTCCAGCTCAGCGACAACGTGGTTGCGACCTATCAAGGCGGCAGCGGCGGCAGCGCACTGACGTTCGGCTACACCGTGCAGGCCGGCGACAGCAGCAGTGATCTGCAGGTGCAAAACTTTCTCCTGAATGGCGGCTCCATCAAGGACGGCTCCGGAAACGATGCGGTGCTGACCGGAACGGCCGCCGACCTGCACCTGGTGATCGACACCGTCGCCCCTGCGGTATCATCGATCAACACGGCGAGCCCCAATCCGAACAACGCGACCAGCGAGACCTTCACGGTCACCTTCTCCGAAATCGTGGGCGCGGTCGACGCGGCTGACTTCACCATCGTCACCAGCGGTACCGTCGCTTATGCGGGGATGTCAGTGCTGCCCTTCAGCGGCAGCGTCTACACGGTGACGGTCACCGGCGTCAGCGGCGATGGTACGCTCGGCCTCAACCTCAACGCGTCCGGCACCGGCATCACCGATCGCGCAATCAACGCGATATCGGCCGGATTCACCGGCCAGACCTACACGATCGATCACACCGCTCCGACCGTGACGTCGATTGCCGCGTCCGGTGCCAGCCCGAACAACGCCGGCTCCGAACAATTCACGGTGACCTTCTCAGAGAGCGTCAGCGGCGTGACCGCCGCCGACTTCGCCCTGACCACCACCGACACACCGGGTGGTACCTCCCTCTCCACCACCGGCATCAGCCAGATCACCTCCGCCGACGGGAGGACCTACACGGTGACTGTCGGCGGCGTCACCGGTGACGGCACGCTGCGCCTCGATTTCAAGAGCGGCTCGAGCGGCGTCACCGACGCTGCAGG
The DNA here is from genome assembly GCF_002068095.1 of Bradyrhizobium sacchari. Classification (GTDB taxonomy): domain Bacteria; phylum Pseudomonadota; class Alphaproteobacteria; order Rhizobiales; family Xanthobacteraceae; genus Bradyrhizobium; species Bradyrhizobium sacchari. Next base: position 13,992 of record NZ_LWIG01000018.1, read on the forward strand.
CAATGGCGCCAGCGCGGGCTTCACGAGCGGTGACGTCTATACCATTCGTCATACCGCTCCGAGCGTTTCGTCGATCGCCGCAAACGGCGCGAACCCGAACAACGCCGGGAGCGATCAGTTCACCGTGACATTCTCGGAAGCCGTCACCGGCGTCGATGCGAGCGACTTCACAGCGACCCGCACCGGCAATGTCTTCGACACGGGCATCGTTGTGACGCCCGTCAGCGGCAGCGTCTATACAGTGACGGTCAACGGCGTGACCGGCGACGGCACTCTGCGCCTCGACCTGAATGCTTCAGGCACCGGCATTGCCGACGCCGCCGGCAACGCCGTCGCGGGCGGATTCACCGGCGGCGACGTCTACACCGTCCGGCACACCGCCCCGGCCGTAACTTCGGTGAGCGTGCCCGCGAACGGTACTTACGTCGCCGGCCAGCATCTCGACTTCACGATCAATTTCAGCGAGGCGGTCTCGGTGACGGGCGCGCCGGAACTCGCGATCACGCTCGACACCGGCGGTGTCGTCGAAGCCCAATATATCGGCCAAGGCAGCGCGTCCTCGCTGACCTTCCGCTACACCGTGGCTGCCGGCGAGAGCGATGCCAACGGCGTCGCGCTCGGCAGTGCGATCGTTCTCAACGGCGGCACGATCAAGGACGCGGCGGGCAACGCCGCCCTGCTGACGCTGAACAATGTCGGCTCGACCGCCGGCGTACGGGTGGATTCGATCGCGCCGACGGTGACGTCGATCGCGACCTCAGGCACGGGCATCGCTGCAGGCAACGGCGATCTCAACGCGGGCCATACCGTCATCCTCACGCTCAATCTCAGCGAAGCCGTCAATGTCGATCTGACCGGCGGCACGCCGACCCTGCAGCTCAACGACGGGGGCGTCGCGACCTATGTCGGCGGCGGCGGCAGCAGCGCGTTGACTTTCAGCTATCTCGTCGCAGCGGGCGAGAACACGAGCGATCTCGCGGTCAACCAGCTCCTGCTCAATGCAGGGACCATCCGCGACTTCGCCGGAAACGATCTCACCTTGCCGGGTGGGGCCATCAATCCCCCTGGGATCCTGCGGATCGACACGCACGCGCCGGATATCGTCGCCGTCAGCGCATCGCCCGCGAGCGGCGCGGTCGGAGCCGGCCAGTCTGTCGCGATCACGGTCGCCTTCGCCGAAGCCGTGACCCTGTCGGGTGGCACGCCCACCCTCTCGCTCAACGATAACGGCGTCGCCACCTTCGATGCGGCGGCGACCGCCGCATTGCATGATTCCAGCAAGCTCGTGTTCAACTACACGGTGGGAGCCGGCGACACGCTCACATCAGCGCTGGCGGTCACGGGCATCGATCTGCATGGCGGAGTGATCGCCGACCTCGCCGGCAACGCGGCCAGTCTCGGCAATATCGCCACGACATTCACCGGGCTTGCCGTGATCGATTCACTCGTCACGGCCCACGCTGACACCAACCATGTGGTTGCCGGACAGACCGTCACCGCCGATGCAGCGCACGGCCTGCTCGCCAACGACACCGACACCAATCCCGCCGATCACATCGTCGTCAGCGCTGTCAACGGGCTCGCCGACGCCGTCGATCACACCATCGCGGGTGCCTATGGCAGCCTCACGGTGCATGCCGACGGCAGCTATTCCTACGCTGCCAGCGGCAGCGTCTCCGGCGTCGCCTACGATAACTTCACCTATACCGCAAGCAACGGACATGCGGCGCCATCGACATCCGCGCTGACCGTCCAGGTGATTGGCGGCGATCAGAGCTTCGTGTTCGTTCCCGCCGGCGGATCCGCCACAAGCGGTTATGGCAACACCGTCCTCGACGGCAGCGCCGGCGGCGCCACCATCACGGCCGCCTCGACCTTCAACGCCCACGAGATCCTGATCGGCGGCCCCGGCGATACGCTGATTGCCGGCAATTACGGCCGGGATACGTTCGTGTTCGCCGGCGATTTCGGTCACAACGCCATCAACAACTTCCACGCGGCTCTGGACGACATTCAACTGCAGGCATCGCAGTTCGGAAGTCTCGCCAACGTCTTCGCGGATCTGCATCAGGTTGGGGCGGATACCGTGCTCACGCTCGACGTCAATCACGTCGTCACCATCACCAACACCGCGTTGGCGAGCCTGAGCTCGGCCAATTTCCACTTGGTGTGAGGCGACCACGGAGGGGTACCGCCGGACCGGACTGCGATCCCGGCTCGGAGTTGCCAATTGGTCACAGCGTTCGGCCGTCTCGTATCGTAGAACCGCATTGCAATCAGGGAATTGGGGCAATGAAAAACATCAAGAAACTGGCGATTGCGGGCGCTGTGGCGGCCGGGACTGCTTGGGGACCGGCACATGCGGCGGATCTCGCACCGACCTACAAGATGCCGGTGACGGCGATCGCCCCGGTTCAGTCCTGGACTGGCTTCTATGTCGGCGGCAACGTCGGCTACGACTGGAGCTCGGGCTCCACGGGTATCTCCGTCCTGTCGACCGATCCGGCACTGGCAGCCCCGCTCGCCGCGCTGGTTGCGGCCGGCTCATTTCCGACCGCGCTGTCCCCGTCAGCGAAAGGCGTGATCGGCGGCGTCCAGGCCGGTTACAATTGGCAGATCGCGCCGCAATGGCTGGTCGGCCTGGAGGCTGACTTCCAGGGCGCGGACGTCAAGGGCTCGACCACGCAGGCGCTCGCGCCGGTCGGCTTCGATGCGACCTCGACGACGGTCAGCAAGGGCATCGACTGGTTCGGCACGGTGCGCGGCCGGGTCGGTGTGCTGGTGACGCCGCAATGGCTGCTCTACGGCACCGGCGGTTTCGCCTACGGCCGCACCAAATCCTCGTTCAGCACCACCGACGTACCGGGTGGCTGCCTCGTCGGCGGCACCATCTGTGCCAGCGGTGCGTCCTCGGGGACGAGCACCGGCTGGACCGCCGGTGCCGGGACCGAAGTGATGTTCGCACCGAACTGGAGCTTCAAGGCCGAGTATCTCTACGTCGATCTTGGCCGGCGGACCCTCCACGTCGCCTCGTCCACCTTTCCGGCCATCGTGTTTACGACATCGACCCCGTTCCGCGAGCAGATCGCCCGGGTCGGCGTCAACTATCACTTCTCGGCCGGCCCGGTCGTCGCCAAGTACTGATAAGTACTGATCAAGTACTGATCGAGTGTTGACCACCAGGCGCCCCGGGTCTGCCGACGCGGGGCAAGCAAAGCCGGGGCCGATCAGAGCCGCTCTGATCGGCCTTCGCATTTGAACCTGCCGGGCGCGCTCACGCTCTACTGACATGCGCAGCCCCAACCAGGACACTCCATGCTCACGCGCCGCAGCCTCGTCGCTACTTGCCTCCTCGCCGCCGTCAGTCCCGCCCTCGCCCAGGCGCCCGCAACCAACGATCCGCTCGCCATTCTGACCGCGATCTACACCCGCGCCGCCAAGGGCAAGGGCGATGGCGGCGGCGGCTTCGTCATCGAGAACAAGGCGGCCAAGGCCAAATATCTCTCCAAGGCGCTGGTGGCACTCTGGGCCAAGGCGGATGCGCATACGCCAAAGGGCGACGTCGGGCCGGTCGATTTCGATCCGGTCACCAATTCGCAGGAACCGGACGTGAAGTCGTTCAGGGTGGACGCCGAGAAGATGGAGGCGGACAAGGCGACGGCCGCCGTGACCATCACCGGTCACCGCAACGACCGGAAACCTGCCGACCTGATCGTGCGTTACGACTTTGTGCGCGAGGCCGGCGGCTGGCGGATCGACGACATCAGGGGCGCCTCCGGCGGCCAAGCCTGGTCGATCCGCAAGATGCTGACCGACTCGCTCAAGAGCTGACCGGAGACGACATGAGCGACGTCATCGACAACAAAGCCCACCACCGCTTCGAGCTCGAGATGGAGGGCCACCTTGCGACCGAGCATTACAAGCTCGATGGCAATGTCATTACCTTCGAGCACACCGACGTGCCGAAAGAGCTCGGCGGCAAGGGCGTCGGCTCAAAGCTGATGCACGGCGCGCTCGACCAGGTCCGCGCCGCCGGATTGAAGCTGATCCCGCAATGCCCGTTCGTTAAGGCGTGGATCGACAAGCACCCGGACTATCAGGATCTGGTGGCGCGATGAGCNGCGGGTCTGTCGATATCCACGGCCTATTGACCGTGCTTGAGCATGTCCTGGTCAGTCAGGTCCCAGTCCTGCCACAGCAGCAGCACGCCGAGGAGCACCACCGCGGCACCGAGACTCGTGTGATAGAGGCGCAGGAACCCTTCACCGGAATAGCCAAGAAAGTAGGGCGAGGCGATGAGCCACAATCCGACCAGGATCGTCGCCACCTCCTGCCAGCGTTGCAGCGCGACATATTCGAGCTGACTGATGCCAAACACGATCAGGCCGACGGCGACCGCATTCAGGATGACGATCGAGTCTCCGATGATCGCGGGTTGATCCTGGATGGGAAACCACGGCGAGACGACGATCAATGCGCCCAGCAGCATCCCGGACCAGTCTTCCCACGTACGGTGAGTATTCAAGAAACCAAAGTCCGACATCGTACCCTCCTCTGACAGAGGCACACGTCGGCGGCTGGCGATCACGACTTCCGAATGTCTGGCGACCCTGCCTGCCGCATTCGGACGTATGTCCTTTCGGAACACGTGGGAACCGCCGGCGGTCGCGCAAGAGCGGGAGCAAGGATTATTTCGCTGGCCGCGCAACGTTCGCCGGCATTACTCATGTTGCACCGCGGTTATAGCGCCCCGAGCTTGCGCAACGAGTCCTGTGCCGTCCGCAAGTCCAGCTGCAATTCCAGCGCCTTCCTCAAATCGGCGATCGCGCCCTGCTTGTCGCCCAGCCGCATGCGGGCTTGTCCCCGATTGTTCCAGGAGAACACGTCCGAAGGATCGTATTGCAGCGCCTTGTCGTAGTCGGCCACGCCGCCCTTGTTGTCGCCCTGGTAGAGCCGGATCATGCCGCGATTGCGCCAGCCGCGCGCGTCTGTGGGCGCGAGCCGGATCGCCTCGCCGTAATCGGCGGCGGCACGGTCGAGCTGCTCGGTGTCACGATAGACGTTGCCGCGGTCGATGTAGGCGATCAGGTCCGGGGCAAGCTTGATCCGCCTGCTGAAGTCGGCGAGCGCATGCGCCGTATCGTGCTTGCGTGCGTAGACGTAGCCGCGATTGGCGTAAGCGCGGGCATAGTTCGGATTGCGCTTGATCGCCGCGTCGAAATCGGCGATGGCGCCGTCGAGATCGCCCTTGTTGTAACGGGCGTCGCCGCGATTGTTGTAAGCGAGCGCCAGCGAGGGATCGAGCTTGATGGCCTGGTCGTAATCGGCGATAGCGCGATCATAATCGCGCTTGAAGTTATAGACGCGACCGCGATTGTTGTAAGCGCAGGCATAATCAGGATCGAGCCTGACCGCTTCGTCGAGATCGGACAGTGCTGCATCGAGCTCGCGTTTCTCGGTGAAGCCGTGCCCGCGGCTGCAATAGGCACCGGCGAGCCTGCTGCCAGTCTCGCTCTTGGTGTCAATCACTGTCGAGCAGGCCGTCACCCGCTCATCCGGCGTGCTGGTCGGCGCAAAGCAGGCGTCCCAGGCGGGACCGCCTTCGGCTGCAGCTGGGACCGGCGCTACCGAAGCGAGCACGGCAAGCAAGGCCATTAGACTGAGCTGGACACGCATTTTGCAGATATCTCCCCTGCGGCAACCTCCCTTGGTCGCGCCTTGGCAAGGGCGGGTTCAGGCGCCTAGATCAGGGGCCAAGCATTCGCTGCAGAAGGATCAGCCATGACGGCATCGGTACGCGACAACAAGGACAGGAGCCGGTTCGAGCTCGACGTCGGCAGCGAGATCGCCTTTGCCAATTACCGGCTGACACCCTCGGCCGTGATCATCACCCACACCGAGACGCCGCGGGCGCTGCGCGGCCGCGGCATCGGCTCCGAGCTGGTAAAGGGCGCGCTCGACCTGATCCGCCGCGACGGCAAGAAGGTGATCGCCGGCTGCGGCTTCGTGGTCGATTATCTCGAGCGGCATCCGGAGGATGCCGACCTCGTCGCCTGAACGCAAAAAGGCCCGCGACATGCGCGGGCCTTTGCAATCGCCTCAAAGCGACCGATGGATCAGTGCTTGATCTCGGGGGGCAACTTGCCGCCATTGGCGGCGAGCTTGGACATCACCTGCTTGTGCAGCCAGACGTTCATGCTGGCGGAATCGTTCATGTCGCCGCTATAGCCGAGCTCCTTGGCGAGGTCCTTGCGTGCGGCCAGGCTGGAGTCGATGTCGAGCGCCTTCATGAGGTCGACGATCGAGGTGCGCCATTCCAGCTTCTCGCCCTTGTGCGCGGCGACCGCCGCGTCGACGATTGCCGCAACGTCCACAGTCGCCATCGGTGCGGACGCCGGCGCAGATCCGCCCGGCGCGGCGCTGGCGGGCGCGCTGCCCGACGGTGCGCTGCCTGCGGGCGCGGCGGAAGCCGGATGGCTGCCGAAAATCGCGCCCATGATTTTCCCAAAAATGCTCATGTCTGCTCCCCGAAAAGGATCCGTTGGAAGGGCCTTGAGTGGCACTTATAGACGAAGTTACTACGTTGCGCCCGCGAAGTTCTGCGAACCGACAACCAGCATGAGCTTATCTGCGGCGAAATGACGACCGAATGACATCATCGAGGTTGCACTGCGGCATCGAAATTTCACCCAGGCGTGAGGGACAGGACTCTGAATTGGGAGTAGCCTCAAGGTTCAACTCGCGATCCCGTCCGGAATTCGCGTCTGGTTGGAATCGCGAAACTCAGAGAAGAGCGGCCGCTTGCGCCGTTTGCCGGCGTCGAGTGCGGCTGCCCTGCAAGGGAGCTAGCGACCATGGCCACACTCTACCAGGGCAATGTACCCACGATGGCCCAGCCCACTGATGCGGCTGGAGCTGTCATTCGAACGATCCACCTGTCCGACCTGCACGAGGCGCTCCGGCGCGGCTGGGAGGATTTCAAGGCAGTTCCGAGCCACGCCATCATCCTGTGCGTGATCTATCCGGTGCTGGGCCTCGTGCTCGCCCGCGTGGTGATGGGCTATTCGGTGCTGCCGCTGCTGTTTCCGCTGGCCGCGGGCTTCGCCCTGATCGGCCCGTTCGCAGCCCTCGGCCTCTACGAACTCTCCAGCCGGCGCGAACGCTATGAGGAAGCCAGTGCCTGGGATGCCATGGAGGTGCTGCGCTCGCCTTCCTTCGGCGCGCTGCTCGGCCTCGGCACGTTGCTGCTCGCGCTGTTCGTGACCTGGGTCGCGACCGCGCAGGCGATCTATGTCGCGGCGTTCGGCTATGAGGGCGTCACCGGGATCTCGGATTTCCTGACGCGCGTGCTGACGACCCGGCAAGGCTGGTGGCTGATCATGGTCGGCTGCGGCACCGGATTCCTGTTCGCGCTCGCCGCGCTCTGCATCAGCGCCGTGTCGTTCCCGCTTATGCTCGACCGCCATGCCGGTGCGTTCGAGGCCATGGTAACCTCACTGCGCGTCGTCGCCAGGAACCCGGTGCCGATGGCGGCCTGGGGCGTGATCGTCGCCGTGCTGCTGGCGCTTGGCACGATTCCAGCCTTCCTCGGCCTCGCCGTCGTGATCCCTCTGCTCGGCCACGCCACCTGGCATCTCTACCGCAAGGTGATCGTATCCGATCCCGGCGCGCGGCCCGTACCGCCTCCGCCGCATCGTCCGCGCAAACCGGCCGCCGACTTCCCCGCCAATCTCTTCCCGTGGCGGAATCGCACGGACGTTTAACGTTCTCGTGACATCCGATCCTGCCCGGTTCTGGGCAGGATCGGCATGGTCATGCGCCTTGCTTTGGCCGCGGTTCCGGCAGAGATTGCGGGCGCCGGTCAGATCACTTCACGGAATCCATTTCATCTGATGACCCCGACGATTTCTCGTCTCGCTCTCGCAGCCCTCGCCCTCTCCGCGTCAATCCTGTCCGCCCAGCCAGCGCTTTCCGCTGTCGCCTGCGGCTCGGGCAATTTCGACGCCTGGCTTGCGGATTTCAAAGCCGACGCCGCGGCCAAGGGAATCTCGCAGCAGGCCATCAACGCCGGCTTGGCCGGCGTGACGCTCGATCAGAGCGTCCTCAACCGCGACAAGTCGCAAAAGGTCTTCACCCAGACCTTCGAGGAGTTTTCCGGCCGCATGGTGCCGCCGCGCATGACGCGCGGCTCCAACATGATGAAGCAGTACGGCTCGGTGCTGTCGCGCATCGAGCAGACCTACGGCGTGCCGGGCGAGGTGCTGGTCGCGATCTGGGGCCTCGAGACCGATTTCGGCGTCAACACCGGCAAGTTCTCCACCATCCGGTCGCTGGCAACGCTGGCCTATGACTGCCGGCGCTCCGAGCAGTTTCGCGGCGAGCTCATGGACGCGCTGCGCATCGTCCAGCGCGGCGACCTCGCGCCGGCCGACATGAAGGGCGCATGGGCCGGCGAGCTCGGCCAGACCCAATTCATGCCCTCGTCCTGGATGAAATACGCCGTCGATTTCGACGGCAACGGCAAGCGCGACCTACTGCACAATGCGCCCGACGTGCTCGCCTCCACCGCCAACTATCTCGCCGGCTATGGCTGGCAGAAGGGGAAGGATTGGCAGCCGGGCAGCCCGAACTTCGCGGTGCTCCAGCAGTGGAACAAGAGTGAGGTCTATTCCAAGACCGTCGCCTATTTCGCCACCCAGCTCGCGCGCGCTCCCTAAAGCAACATTCGACTGGAAAATGCGTAGGGCCGACCGCCTGGCGACCGGCCCTCTCTTGGGTGCGTTTACTTGCCCATGGTGGCGTGCATCGCCTTGTTCAGATGCGCGCCGCACGCACCCATCTTGCCGTTGAGCAGGGAATCCTGCGCCGCCGCGATCTCCTTCTGCGCGACGAGCTTGCTGTCGCCGTCGGCCATGTTCTCGATCGCAGTCTCCGTCTTCTCCAGATTGGGCCCGCTGCAGCCGCCCATGGCGTGCTTGGCGGCCTGGGCCGGCGCGACGGCGAATGCGACGGCGGCAATTGCGATAACCCCGAGTAACTTCGTCATGATGTTACTTTCCTTCTCTTGTTCTTGGGACAGACCAGCGACATTGCCGGAATCTGCGACATGACTTTCCTCCGGTTGCGGCAACTTGCCGCAATAAATTCCCCGCGAGAATTGCGTGATGTTGCGCACCGCGCAGAGCGGCATGCGAAATTTCTGATTTTCATTACAACTTGGTAATCAGGGGCGCATCCTTGGCGTGTGTGCACCGCGTCAACGAAACGGCGGACGGCCTCACACAGCCGGCCCGAACTGTCTGTCCTCGGTCACGGGACGTTGTGACCGCCCATTGACGGTGATGGGCGAAACCACGTTTGGCCATACCAGAAGCCGGGCACTGGTCTCACCTTTATGAATTTATATTCATTGCTACAGATCTCTGTTTCATGCGATTCGCGCATGCGAGACTTGGGCTTACAAGCTGAGGCACCATCTTGCAGGTTACGAGAATGCGACTTATTTCGAGCGCCATCGGAACCGCAAGAATTGCTGTAAATCCGTGATTTAACGGAGTTTTATCGCAACTTGCCCGGCTTTCTGCCCAACTGTTGGGCGGGTCCGCCAACAGGTTAATCGCCCCTTACCGGCGCTATGCACTCTTCGCTTAGCTGCATCGCAACATCGGAACTTTCGCACTGCACCACTCTCACCTATATTCATTTCAACGATGACGCCTTAAGCAAAGGCTGAATCGAACTACAGGAGACTACCAATGCTGCTCTCGCTCATCCGCATGATCCAGGCCTTCCGGGACTATCAGCGCAATGTTGCCGAGCTGTCCCAGCTCAGCGATCGCGAACTGGCCGACATCGGCCTCGATCGCTCGGACATCCCGCGCGTTGCCGCCGGCCAGTATCAGGGCTGATATCGTTCAGCCCTTCACCGGAACGAACCGATAGCGCCCGCCTCGTGCGGGCGTTGTCGTTTCCGGGGCAGAAAACTCGATATCGGCGATTCCACTCTGCGCCGAAAAGCGCTACCTGTCCGCCCCATGACAGGACCCCATTCCAATATTGTGCACGTCATCGGCGCGGGCCTTGCCGGCTCCGAGGCTGCCTGGCAGGTGGCCAAAGCCGGCGTGCCCGTGGTGCTGCACGAGATGCGACCGGACCGCATGACCGAGGCGCATCGCACCGACGGGCTCGCCGAGCTCGTCTGCTCCAACTCGTTCCGCTCGGACGATGCCGCCAACAATGCCGTCGGCCTGCTGCATGCGGAAATGCGCCGTCTCGATTCGCTGATCATGCGCGCGGCCGACGCCAACCAGGTCCCCGCCGGCGGTGCGCTTGCGGTCGATCGCGATGGCTTCTCGGCAGCCGTCACTAAGGCGCTGAAGGACCATCCCCTGATCGAGATCGCCCGCGGCGAGATCGCTGGCCTGCCACCGGCCGACTGGAGCAACGTCATCGTCGCGACCGGTCCCCTCACCTCCGCGCCGCTGGCCGACGCCATCCGCGCGCTCACCGACGAGAACGCGCTCGCCTTCTTCGATGCAATCGCGCCGATCGTGCATCGCGACTCCATCGACATGTCGGTGGCCTGGTTCCAGTCGCGCTACGACAAGGTCGGCCCCGGCGGCAACGGCGCCGATTACATCAACTGCCCCATGACCAAGGAGCAGTATGACGGCTTCGTCGCCGCGCTGATCGCCGGCGAGAAGACCGAGTTCAAGGAGTGGGAGACCAACACGCCCTATTTCGACGGCTGCCTGCCGATCGAGGTTATGGCGGAGCGCGGCCCCGAGACGCTGCGCCACGGCCCGATGAAGCCGGTCGGCCTCACCAATCCGCACGATCCCACCACAAAAGCCTATGCCATCGTCCAGCTCCGGCAGGACAACAAGCTCGGCACGCTCTACAACATCGTCGGCTTCCAGACGAAGCTGAAATACGGCGAGCAGCAGCGCATCTTCCGCAGCATTCCCGGGCTGGAAAAGGCCGAGTTCGCCCGCCTCGGCGGCTTGCATCGCAACACCTTCCTCAATTCACCCAAGCTGCTCGACGGCCAGTTGCGCCTGCGTGCACAGCCGCGTCTCCGCTTTGCCGGCCAGATGACGGGCTGCGAAGGCTATGTGGAATCCGCCAGCGTCGGCCTGATCGCCGGCCTCTATGCAGCCGCGGATGCACGCGGCGAGACGCTCGAGAGCCCGCCGGGCACGACGGCGCTCGGATCACTGCTCGGTCACATCACCGGCGGCCATATCGAGACCATCGAGCCGGGTACGCGCTCGTTCCAGCCGATGAACATCAATTTCGGTCTGTTCCCGCCGCTCGCGAGCGTGCCGACCAAGAAGCCCGACGGCACAAGGCTGCGCGGCAACGAGAAGACGGTGGCCAAGAAGCAGGCGATGAGTGCACGGGCGCTCGCCGATCTCGATCGCTGGATCGCCGATCACCTGCGCATCGCCGCCGCTGCGTGAGTTTGCGATGAGCCTTCCCAAAGACGACGCCGCAGAGCTCTCGGCGCGCTGGACCGAGGGCGTGCTGCTCAAGCGCGACGTGTTCTCGACTGTCGAGCGCGGCCGCTTCCGCGCCGCGACCGGCGAGGTCGATGCGGTGCTGCGCCGGCTGGATGAAGTGCCATGGTGGTCGTTCCTACTGGCGCGGCATCTGTTTGCGCGCGAGAAGCATGCGCTGGCACTCGCCAGGGGTCTCAATGTCGGTCCCGAGCTGCTCTGGGCCGGACGCCGCGCCCTGGTGCGCGGCTTCGTCGACGGCGTCGCGCTGCATCTGGCAAAGCCTCATGGCGACCTCGCCTATTTCCGCTCGGCCAAGGCTGCCCTGCGCCGGCTGCGCCGCGCCGGCATCTGCCACAACGACCTCGCCAAGGAACAGAACTGGCTGGTCGGCCGCGACGGCCGCGCCTATGTGACGGACTTTCAGCTTGCCGCGTGCTTTGCGCGGCGCGGCCGGCTCTACCGCATCCTTGCCTATGAAGACCTCCGCCATCTGCTCAAGCACAAGCGCTCTTATGCGCCGGAGGCGCTGACGCCGCGCGAGCGAAAGATCCTGGCGAAGAAGTCGTTCGCCGCGAGCCTGTGGCTTGTCACCGGCAAGAAGGTCTATCGCGCCATCACGCGCGGTCTGTTCAATTTCACCGACCGTGAGGGCGGCGGCCGCCGGCTCGTCAACGATGCGCCGGTGCTGGCCGAGCTGATCCGCAAGAACCCGGCCGTGCGCGACACCGCCATCGTCGCCTTTGCCGACCGGCGCTCTGGCGTCGGCCTCTACGCCTTCGTCGAGGCGGATCAGGCCACGCTCGAAGGCCAGCTCCGGAGCGAGCTTTCGGCCGCCAAGGGTCCCAAGCCGCCGGAACACATCCAGGTGGTGCACGCGCTGCCGCGCGACACGACCGGCAAGCCGCGCACCGAGATCCTGCAGCTGGTCGCCATGAACCAGCTCGACCTGATCGAGCCGATGATGAAGAACGACCAGGACCGCGCCTTCCTCAAGGACATTCTCGAACAGCGCAAGAACCTGCGCGACCGCTTCAATTTCGAGGCGGACCTGCCGGCCGGCTAGCGCCTTGAAGCGTCCACATTGCCAAGAGAGAAGCGGTCAAAGAATTCGGGCTTGGCGGGGGGTCATGGGCACTCGGGGGACGACGATGCGGCGTACGCTTGGCGGTCTGACCGCCGGCGTTGTGCTGCTGGCGGCCACCCCCGCGATGGCCGACTCCCCGGCCGAGCTGATCTCCAGCTTCCGCCTCAAGCACGGTGAAGTCCGCGTCGTCCGCGACGCCACGCTCGACCGCATCGCCATGGACCAGGCCCGCGCGATGGCGGCGAAGGACGATCTAAGCCACGACGCGCTCGGCCCCTTCAACCGGCGCGTCGCCCCGGCCGGCGCAGGGCGTGCCGCCGAGAACATTGCCTATGGCTACGACAATTTCGAGAAGACGCTCGGCCAATGGATCGATTCCTCCGGGCACCGCAAGAATCTCTTGCTGCACAACGCCTCCCGCGTCGGCATCGCGAGCGCCAGGAACGCCAGCGGCAAGCGCACCTATTGGGCCATGGTGATCGCCGGCGATTACGAGCCAAAGGGCAAGGGTAAAGGCAAAGGCAAGAAGGACGGGGAGCCGCTGGTCGCCGTGAAACGCGAGCCGGCGCCCGCCAGCAAGCCAAAGCCGAGCAACTGTCACGTCAAGCTGCTCGGCCTCTGCATCTGAAGGCCCAGCCCGGCCGTCTTGCTCGCAATCCCAGACGCGTCTAATTCATGCGCGAGGATCGCGAAAAGCGGAGGCGCAAGTGATCAACATCGACCGGATACGCGCCGAGACGCCCGCCGCCGCGCGGCTCGCCTATCTCCACAACGCAGGCGCGGCGCTCATGCCGGCGCCGGTTGTCGCGGCGATGAAGGAACACATCGATCTGGAGAGCGAGATCGGAGGCTATGCCGCCGCCGACCGCGAGTGCGATCGGCTCGACGCGGTTTACGGGTCGGTGGCGCGTCTGCTGAATGCCGCGCCCGATGAGATCGCTCTCGTGGAGAACGCGACGGTTGCCTGGCAGATGGCATTCTATGCGCTGCCCTTTCGCAAGGGCGACCGCATCCTGACCGCCGAGGCGGAGTACGCCGCCAATTATGTCGCGTTTCTTCAGATTGCGAAACGAACCGGCGCGACCATCGACGTGGTGCCGAGCGATGCCAGTGGAGAGCTCGATATCGAGGCGCTCGAGCGCATGATCGACGCCCGCGTGAAGCTGATCGCGATCACCTGGGTTCCGACCAATGGCGGGCTGGTCAATCCCGCGGCAGCCGTCGGGAAGATTGCGCGGGCACACAGCATTCCCTATCTGCTCGACGCCTGCCAGGCGGTCGGCCAGATGGCCGTCGACGTCGAAGCCATCGGCTGTGACATGCTGTCGGCGACGGGGCGCAAATTCCTGCGCGGCCCGCGCGGCACTGGGTTTCTCTACGTTCGCCGCTCGCTGCTGCAGCAGCTCGAGCCGCCGATGATCGACCATTTTGCCGCGCCCTGGGTCTCGCGCGATGAATATCGGCTCCGCGACGATGCGCGACGCTTTGAGACCTGGGAAAATAATTACGCGGCCCGGCTCGGACTCGGCGCTGCCGTCGATTATGCGCTCGATATCGGGATGGGACCGATCGAACAGCGCTGCCGCCTATTGGCGGACCGCCTGCGTAGCGGCCTCGCCTCCATTCGTGGCATCACCATTCGCGACCTCGGTCGCACGCCGGGCGCCATCGTCAGCTTCACGATGGAAGGACATGAGGCTGACGCGGTTGTTCGCAGCGCCGCTGCGGCGAGCATCACCATCGGCGCGTCAGACCCGTCAAGCACTCGCATCGATGCCGAAATTCGCGCGCTGCCGCCGCTCGTGCGCGCCTCTCCGCACTACTACAATACGGAAGCGGAGATCGACCGGCTGATCGACCACCTCGCGAGCCTGGCGCCGCGATAGCGCACGTGCATTTCAAGGCTTTGTCGTCAGCGCCGATAGTTGGTCGGTGTCGAAGCGCGCACGCAACTCGCCGATGGCCTGGGCATCTGGCGTTCCGCCAGCGGTCAGCTTGGCCAGCTCTTCGAAGTAATGTTCGTGCCCTGGCGGGGACACCGTCATGAGCACGCGCGCGGGCTTGCCGCTGACATTGGTGATGTTGTGGGGGATGCCCGGAGGAATGAAGAGATAGGTGCCGGGGGTGGCTCGAACGACCTCTTCGGCAACGTGCCATTCGCACTCGCCCTCGAGCAGGTAGAAGGTCTCTTCCTGTACGCGGTGAACGTGCCGCCCCGTAGCGAAGCCGGGCGGGATCGTCCAGTCGAACATGCTGGTATGCTTGGTATCCTCTCCGGTGACCAGAAAGGCCATCGGTTGGCCGCGCAGCATGACCCCCTTGGTCTCGCCGGGTCTGCGGATCACCGGTTTCGCGTTCATGTGCTCCTCCATGGCTCGTTGCGGCATTGCTGGAACCCGTGGCAATGGTGACCCGGCCGCGTCGGAAAGTGGCGAAGCTGTTCGGAAATCATTGCAAAAAACCTCCGAAACGTGCCCTTCTTCGGCGATGGGCACGAGACTGGAATTTGGTCCGTTTCGCCTCGACGCCGATGAGGGAATTCTCTTCCACGGTGCCGAGCCGACCCCGCTTGGGAAGCGCGCCGTGCTGCTTTTGGCCCTGCTGGTTCAGCGAGCCGGCGCGCCGGTGTCGAAGGATGATCTGATCGAGGCTGCGTGGTCTGGCCAAGCGATCGAAGACAGCAATCTGACCGTCCAGATCGCCGCCGTACGGCGTACGCTGGCGGATATCTCCGGAGAGCCCCGCTGGATCGAGACTCTGCCGCGGCGCGGATATCGCTATGTCGGTCCGGCCGTCGCGACACCCGGCCCGGATCGCGCATCTGCGGCTTCCGGTATACCGCCTCTGGCATTGCCCGATCGACCATCGATCGCAGTTCTGCCCTTTGCGAACCTGAGCGACGATGCTGAGCAGGACTACTTTGCCGACGGGATGGTCGACGACATCATCACCGGCCTGTCGCGCATCAACTGGTTGTTCGTGATCGCGCGGAATTCGACGTTCACGTACAAGGGCCGTGCCGTCGATGTGAAGCAGGTCGGCCACGAGCTTGGCGTGCGCTACGTGCTCGAAGGAAGTGTCCGGAAGACTGGCACGATGGTCCGCATCACGGGCCAGCTGATCGACACCGCAACCGGTGTGCATGTATGGGCTGAACGTTACGATCGCCGTTTGGAGGACTTCTTCGCACTCCAGGACGACATTGCCCTGTCCGTGGTGGGGGCGATCGCCCCGAGCCTGCGGCGTGCCGAGATCAACAGGGTCAAACGCAAGCGGCCCGACAGCCTCGATGCCTATGACCTCGTGCTGCGCGCCCAGCCGGATGTCGATTCCGGCATGCCGAAGCAGATCGCGCAGGCGCTCGTACTGCTTGAACGAGCAATCGCGCTCGAACCTGACTATGCGCTGGCGCACGGCAACGCCGCGATGTGCCATCACTGCCTGTTCCTGCGGGCCGGCTTGCAGGAGATCAATCGATCGGCCTCCATCCGTCACGCGCGATCGGCGATCACGCACGGCCAGGATGATGCACTTGCCCTCACATTGGCCGGTTTCTCGATCGGGATGGACGGGCACGACCGCTCGGCCGCGTTCACCGCGCTCGGGGCCGCCCTCGCGATCAGCCCGTCTTCGGCGCTGACTTACATCCTCGGCAGCGTGATGCTTGCCTGGGGCGGCGATGCCGACCGCGCCATCGAATGGAGTGAACGAGGCATTCGGCTCAGCCCCCTCGATTCCTGGGCTTTCGCCGCATTCGATGCGCAAGCCATGGGGCACTTCCATCGCGGCCGGTATGAGGAGGCGTGCCGCGCCGCGTACCGGTCGGTTCAGGCCAATCCACGCCACAGCATCACGTATGTTCAGCTGACTGCAGCGTTGGTGAAACTTGGGCGGCTACAGGAGGCGCGAGCGGCGGCCGCGCAGGTGCTCGAGCTGCATCCGGCGTTCCGCTACAGCCGACAGTTTCAGGGGGTCAATTGCGCGCCCGCGCTCGCCTTGTCCCTCGGTGAGGCGCTTCGGATCGCCGGCCTGCCGGAGTAGCAGCCCGCCTCTCCTCACGTGCAGCGCGCACTCAGTCCGGATGCGCTGAGGCGTTGCATGACCTCGTCGAGATGCGCGCTGTCGCGGGTCTCGATCACGAGTTGCAGCAGCGTCGCCTTGGCCGGC
Organism: Bradyrhizobium sacchari; assembly: GCF_002068095.1. Taxonomy (GTDB): domain Bacteria; phylum Pseudomonadota; class Alphaproteobacteria; order Rhizobiales; family Xanthobacteraceae; genus Bradyrhizobium; species Bradyrhizobium sacchari. Next base: position 30,744 of record NZ_LWIG01000018.1, read on the forward strand.
AGGTCGGAGAAGGTGCGCTGGTGCGAGACCTCGATGATGTTGGCGCCGGCCTCGGCCAGCAGCGCGGCCACGGCCGCCAACTGTCCTGGCCTGTCGGGAATATCGAGCGACAGCTGGGTCAGCCGCCCCTCGCGCGCGAGCTCGCGCGTGAGGACGGAGGCGATCAGCCTTGTGTCGATGTTGCCGCCGCTCAGGACGAGGCCGACCTTCTGGCCGGCGAAGCGGGACGGATCGGACATCAGCGCGGCAAGGCCAGCGGCGCCGGCGCCTTCGACGACCGTCTTCTCGATTGAGATCAGTGTCGCGACCGCGCGCTCGAGTTCGGCTTCGTTGACCAGCGCGATGTCGTCGACGAGGCGGCGGACGATTTCGGTCGTGATCTTGCCCGGCGATTTCACTGCGATGCCTTCGGCCAGCGTGTCGCCGCGCGCCGGCAGATTGCCGTCGTGGATCGCGTTGTACATCGAGGGATAGAGCCAGGCCTCGACGCCCAGGACCCGCAGCGACGGCTTGATCGACTTCGCGGCAATAGCGATGCCGCTGATCAGCCCGCCGCCGCCAATCGGGACGACCAGCGTGTCGAGCTCAGGGACAGCCTTGAGCATCTCCAGTCCGACCGTGCCCTGCCCCGCAATGACGAGCGGATCGTCGTAGGGATGGACGAAGATCATGCCGTGGGATTCGCCGTGGCTGCGCGCGAAGGCGGCCGCCTCTTCCAGCGTCGCGCCTGTCACCACCACCTTGGCGCCGTGGTGCCTGGTGTTCTCGACCTTCACCATAGGTGTGCCGATCGGCATCACGATGGTGGCGGGAATGCCGAGCCGTCTGGCGTGATAAGCGACGCCCTGCGCGTGATTACCCGCGGACATCGCGATCACGCCCCGCGCGCATTCCTCCGGCGTCAGCGCGGTGAGCCGGTTGAGCGCGCCACGCTCCTTGAACGAGGAGGTGAACTGGAGGTTCTCGAATTTCAGCCAGATGTCGCAGCCACAGATGTTGCTGAGTGTGCGGCTGTAGCTGCAGGGCGTCTCGACGACGGCGCCCCGGATGGTCTCCGCGGCGGCATGAATGTCGCCAGGGGCAACCGGAAGGTCGCTGACGTCGGAGGACGTGGTTGGGGACAAGTCAGCCATGGGACAGCATAGAGCATTTGCTTGGGCCGCGCGATAAGCCAACCGCTATTTGGTAAACTCCCGGGAACGTGAAGCCCGCCACAGCGTCCACAGCGTCCGCAGTCGCGACGGCCGATGCGGCGTAAACGGATGACGTCCGGGCTGCGACAGGCGCTTCAGGTCGGCCTGCGCGTGGCTCAGCGGCAGAAACGCCGGCCGTACCGACGGCGGCACCTGCGCCAGCAGCGACAAGGCCGTGGTCACATGCCGCTGCGACTCGCCCGCGAGCTGGTCCAGCACAGCGCGCAAGCTCGGCGTCTCCTTGCCGGCGAACACGTCCTCCATGCTGCAACTATGGCTCGCCAGTACCTGCTGCGGCAGGAACAATTGCCGATGCGCCGCATCGCGCGGTAAATTGGCGATGATCTGCACGATGCCCTGCGCCAGCCCGGCGTGCCTCGCGAGATGCTCGGCCGCCTCCGACGGCGGCCCCAGAACCCGCGCAGCGAGATCGAACAGCGCCGACGAGGTCGCGGCCAGATAGCCCTCCAGCGCCGCCATGGTCGGCATCGGATCATTGTAGAGATCGAACTGGTGCTCGTCGGCGAGCAGCGAGAGCGGCTCGACCGGCAAGTCGAAATCGCGGATCGCGCGCAGCAGCTCAGCCGCGACTGGATTGCCCTCGGCACTGCCATGGACATGGCCCGACAGCATGTCGGTCCACCATTGCAGGCGGATTTCGCCGGGCAAGGGCTGGCTCACCTGGTCGCGGACGCGGACGATCTCGACATTGAAGGCATAGAGCGCAAGCAGGGCGCGACGCTCTGCGGCGGGTGCGAACAAGGTCGCGACGTAGCGCGGAAAATCGTGGCTGCGCACGAGCTCGGCGCAGAAGGCAACGGAATCGGGCGGCGGCGCAGCGCTGCTCATGGCACGGCGATCAGCGCGGCGGC
>NZ_LWIG01000018.1:32865-50993 GCF_002068095.1 Bradyrhizobium sacchari
CTGCATCGTGTCCAGCACCACCCTCACCGCCTTGAGCGCCTCGCGCAGCTCCGGAGGCGGCAGCCAAAGCCCGGTTCCGGTGCCTACCAGAAGCGTGTCGATGCTGTTGGCGGCCGCGAACACCCGATCCAGCGAGTAGCGGTCGATCTTCGCGGGATCCGTCACGTCCCAGGCCCAGATCGCATCGGGTAGGCACAGCAGCGATCCCCGATGCGACATGCCGGCAAAGGCGAAGCCGCCCTTGCCATAGGCATCGATCGGCGCCGAGCGCGGGAAATGCGGTGCGTTGGGATCGCCGGCCATCTGGTTCGTCCGAATGAGCTTATTGCCCTCGCAAACGCCTGCGAGGGCCTGCAGTTCGGATCATGCCTTGTTTTTCTTCGCCGGCGTAGCCGTCTCGGGGGCATCCTCGCGATGCTCGCCGACGCCGAGATAGATCAGGATCGGCGCTGCGATGAAGATCGAGGTGTAGGTGCCGACCAGCACCACGCCGAACATCATGACCGCGGTGAAGCTGTGGATGGCGTGGCCGCCGAACAGCAGCAGGGCGAGCAGTGCCAGCGTCACGGTGACGTGGGTGATGATCGAGCGCGACAGCGTCGAGTTGATGGACTCGTTGAGCAGCTGCGGCATCGGCATCTTCTTGTAGCGCCGCAGCATCTCGCGGATACGGTCGTAGATGACGACGGTGTCGTTGAGCGAGTAGCCCAGAATGGTCAAAAGCGCGGCAATGCTGGTCAGGTCGAAATCGACCTGGCTGATCGACATGAAGCCGATCGTGAGCACGATGTCGTGCACGTTGGCGATCATGGCGCCGAGCGCGAACTGCCATTCGAACCTGAACCAGAGATAGATCAGGATCGCGACGATCGCGAGCATCAGGCCGAGCATGCCGTAGGCCAGGAGCTCGCCGGCGACGCGCGGGCCGAGCACCTCGGTGCGCTGAATGTCGACGCTGTCGCCGAGCGCGCCGCGAAGCTTCTGCAGGGCTGCCTGCTGTGCGGCGTCGCCGCCCGGCTGCTCCGCAACACGGATCAGGACGTTCTCGGGGCCGCCGAACTGCTGCAACTGGACTTCGCCGAGACCCAGGGCGTCGAGCGTAGTGCGCATCGCCGCGATGTCGGCGACGCCGGACTTCGCCTTCACCTCCAGCAGCGTGCCGCCCTTGAAGTCGATACCGAGGTTCAGCCCGTGGGTGAAGAACAGCGTGATCGCGACGATCGACAGCGCCGCCGAGATCGGGAAGCTGATACGGCGGAAGCGCGTGAAGTCGAAATGGGTGTTGTCCGGGACGATGCGCAGCGACGGCAACAGGCCGAGCGCCGCGACGACGGTGAGGATGGCGATGAGGACGCCGAGCCCGATGAGAACGGTGTGAGTCACGATCAGGCTCCTAGATCGGCACGCTCTGCGGCCGCTTCCACCGCACCCACCAGGCAACGATCAGCCGGGTCAGGGTGAAGGCGGTGAACACCGTGGTGATGATGCCGATGCCCAGCGTCACGGCGAAGCCGCGCACGGGGCCGGTACCGATATAGAACAGCACCGCGGCGGCAATGAAGGTGGTGATGTTGGAATCGAGGATGGTGGCGAGCGCCCGCTTGAACCCGGCGTCGATCGCCGAGATCGCGTTGCGGCCGCCGCGCAGCTCCTCGCGGATGCGCTCGTAGATCAGCACGTTGGAATCCACCGCGATGCCGACGGTGAGCACGATGCCGGCGATGCCGGGCAGCGTCAGCGTGGCGTTGAGCAGCGACAGCAGACCGAAGATCATCGCGACGTTGATGGCCACCGCGATGTTCGCGAACACGCCGAACAGGCGGTAGGTCAGCAGCATGAAGACGATGACCAGGATCGAGCCGACGTAAGCCGCAAGCTCGCCCTTCTCGATCGAGTCCTGACCGAGACCAGGACCGACCGTGCGCTCCTCGACCACTGTCAGCGGCGCCGGCAGCGCGCCGGCGCGCAGGAGGATGGCGAGGTCATTGGCCGATTGAACGGTGAAATTGCCGGAGATCTGGCCCTGGCCGCCGGTGATTGGCTCGCGAATGACGGGCGCCGAGATCACCTTGTTGTCGAGCACGATCGCGAAGGGCAGCCCGACGTTCTCCTGCGTCGCCTGCGCGAACTTGCGCGCACCCGAGGTATTGAACTTGAAGCTGACGACCGGTTCACCCGTGCGCTGGTCGAAGCTCGCCTGGGCATCGGTCAGATCGCCGCCGGCAACCAGCACCTGCTTCTTGACCACGTAGGGCGTGGGCGGCGGCGAGGCGCTCATCAGCAGCTCGGATTCCGGAGGCAACCTGCCCTGCTGTGCCTGATCAGGCGGCACGGAGGTGTCGACCATGCGGAATTCCATCTTCGCGGTCTTGCCGAGCAGCTCCTTCAGGCGTGTCGGGTCCTGGAGACCGGGGACCTGCACGAGGATGCGGTCGTTGCCCTGGCGCTGGATGACGGGCTCGACGGTGCCGAGCTCGTTGACGCGGCGTTCGACGATCTGGATCGACTGCTCGATGGTCTTGCGCATGCGGTCGAGCATCGCGGCCTGCGGGATGCTCAGGCGGATCACGCCGCCGCCGGCATCGGACACCTCAAGATCGCGCTGACCGCTGGATCCCATCAGACCGCCCAGCGGCTGGGACAATTCGCGCAGCTTGGCGAGCGCCGGCTGCACGTCGGTTTCCTTGGTGATGCGAACCTCGGCTGCGTCGTTGCGCACGGTCACGCCGCCGGTGAAGCCGATCTTGGCATCGCGCAGCGTCCGGCGAACGTCGTCGCGGATCTGGTCCAGCCGCTCCTTCTTCACGTAGTTGGAATCGACCTCGAGCAGCAGATAGGAGCCGCCCTGCAGGTCGAGGCCAAGCACGATCCGGCGCTGCGCCCAGGCTGGCCAGGTCTTGACCGTCGCCTCGGGGAAGAAGTTCGGGAGCGCGAAGAGGCACACGATCAGCGCCGTCAGGATTATCCCGAGCGCCCTCCACCGCGTGAAATACAACATCGACTGGACCTGTCAGATCAGGAGACTTGAGATGCTCGCGGAAGCGTTCACTTCGACGCGGCGTCGTCCTTGGCGGCTTCCTTCGCGCTATCCTTCGATTCTTTCGCCGGCTCGCCCTTGGCGCGCACGCCGGAGATCATCTGGCGCATCTGCCGCACGCGCACGCCGTCGGAAATCTCGAACTCGATCTGGTCGTCGTCGACGACCTTGGTAACCTTGCCGACGAGGCCGCCCGAGGTCACGACCGTGTCGCCGCGGCGGATGTTCTTCACGAGGTCGGCGTGGTCACGGACCTTCTTCTGCTGCGGACGCAGAATCAGGAAGTACATGATCACGAAGATCAGGGCGAACGGCAGCAGCGACATCAACATGCTGTTGGTGTCACCAGCGCCCGCAGCCTGGGCATACGCAGGGGTAATCAACATTCGGACGATCCTCGTGAGAACGGGGGAAAGCCGGTCAGGCCCTCGGGGCGACCGGTTCGGTCAAATTCGCGCGGACTATAGCGGCCATTGCCCCAATTGCAACGCTGCCAGACCGTCGATTTGGCCACCTTGCGGCGCGCGGTCAGGCCCGATAAGGCTGCGTTCTCAGGAACTTCGGACATGCCCAAAAAACCAAGCAAAAGCCCGGCCGGCAAAGGCCCCCGCACCCCTGCCAGCAAGCCGGCCCGCCTCGCGGCAAAACGCCCCAAGGGGGCCATCAAGACAGTCCTTGAGGCGTCCCCAGACCTCTCCCAGGAGCGCCTCGTCCGCGCGCTGGAGACCATTGCGGCGCATCTCTCCGCCCAGGGCAGGCCTGCCATTGAACCCGAGTCGTTCGAGCGGGCCGATGCCTATGTCTGGCACCCCGACGGGCGCCTCTCGGCAGTGCCGCGAGTCAGCCGCGTCGAGCTGTTCCTGCTCAAGGGCGTCGACCGGATGCGCGACATCCTGATGGAGAACACCGAGCGCTTTGCGGGCGGCCTGCCCGCCAACAACGCCCTGCTCTGGGGCGCGCGCGGCATGGGCAAGTCGTCGCTGGTGAAGGCGGCACACGCCAGCATCAATGCCGACCGCAAGGCCGCCGACCGCTTGAAGCTGATCGAGATCCATCGCGAGGACATCGAGAGCCTGCCGGCGCTGATGGAACAACTCCGCGCCTCAACCTTCCGCTTCATCGTGTTCTGCGACGACCTCTCCTTCGACGGCAACGACGCCTCGTACAAGTCGCTGAAGGCCGTGCTCGAAGGCGGCATCGAGGGCCGGCCCGAGAACGTCATCCTCTACGCCACCTCCAACCGCCGCCATCTGCTGGCGCGCGAGATGATCGAGAACGAGCGCTCGACCGCGATCAATCCCGGCGAAGCGGTCGAAGAGAAAGTGTCGCTGTCCGATCGTTTCGGCCTCTGGCTCGGCTTCCACCGCTGCAGCCAGGACGAATATCTCGCCATGGTGCACGGCTATTGCAGCCATTTCGGCATCAAGATCGACGACGAGGCGCTGGAGCGCGAGGCGCTGGAATGGTCGACCACGCGCGGCTCCCGCTCAGGCCGCGTCGCCTGGCAGTTCGTGCAGGAGCTGGCGGGCCGGCTGGGCGTCAAGCTGGCCGCGATGTAGCGCGAGCCGTCTACCCACTCGCAACTGTCATTCCCCGCGAAGGCGGGGAACCTGTCTCTGGAATAGTGGATCGCCCGCTCCGGTGCGCAAGTGCACACAAGGCGGGAGATGACACCGTTCGTATGGCGAGAGCCTGACGGCGCCTCACGCCCCGTTCAGGAATTGAAGCGGGTCAACCGGGCTCGATCCCTTGCGGATCTCGAAGTGGAGCTGCGGCGACGCCACTTCCCCGGATTGACCCGACTTGGCAATGACCTGACCGCGCTTGATGGTATCGCCGCGCTTCACCAACAGCTCACTCGCATGGGCATATGCGGTGACGTAGCCGTTGGAGTGCCGAACCAGGACCAGATTGCCGTAACCTTTCAGCTCGTTGCCGGAATAGGCAACGACGCCGTCTTCAGCCGCCTTGACCGGCGTCCCCTCGGGCACCGCGAGATTGATGCCGTCATTGGACTTGCCGTTGGTCTTGGCGCCGTAGCTCGTGACCACCTTGCCGCGTACGGGCCAACGGAAGGTCGGCAGCGCGCTGGTGGTCTCAGCGGCTTTCGCCGGAGCCTCCGCGGGCTTCTCTTCGACGTTGGTCGTGGCCTGGGCCAGCCGCGCGCTCTGCACGGGCGCAGCCACTGCGGCCATCTTGGTGGCGGGCGCGGGAGCCGCCGCGACCGGCTGAAGTGTACCCGCAACCGGAGCAGCGCCGACCGGAGCCGCGGCAACTGGTGCCGCGGCCGCAGCGGTCTTGGCCCCAGGCACGGTCAGCTTGGTGCCGAGCTTGAGCTTGGCGGACGGATCGAGGCCATTGGCACGAGCGAGCTCAGCCGCCGAAATGTGGTTCTTGCGGGCGATGCTGGCGAGCGTGTCGCCACGATTGACGAAATGCATGCTCGGCGGAGCGGCAACGGCCGCCACCGGCCTTGCAGGCATCGCGGGAGCCGCAGCGACGGGAGCCGTCGGGGGCGCAGGTGCAGCGGCCGTCGCCGGATGCGGGATGAGCAACTGCTGGCCGGGCGAAAGCGCGCGCGGGCCCTTGTAGCCGTTGGCCGCAAGGATCGCCTGGGGCGTGACGTGATAACGCTTGGCCAGCACGTCGAGCGTGTCGCTGGTGCCGACGATGATCTTGGTGCCGCCGGCCGGCGGAGCGGCCGCGACCGAGCGAGGAGGCACGGTTGCCGTGGTCTCCAGATGCGGTTGCGCCGGGGGTGCGTAGGAGCTGACGCCGCGTCCGCCACCAGACACTCCGCCGCCTCCCGTGACCGGGTAGGATTGCGGTGCGGACACTGCAGGCGGAGGCAAGGGCTGCGACTGATAATAGCCGGGCTGCGTCTGCGGCCGCGCATATTGCGGCAGCTCACGCGGCTGCTGCGGGGGCGGCGCCTGCTGCACCGAGCCGGTCTGGTCAGAGGCGAATGGATTGGAGAAGTTCGACTGGGACAGCCGCGACGACATGTCGGCACTGCACCCTGCAAAGCTGAAGGAGATCAGCGCCAGCACCGCGACCTGCGGCACGCGGCGCGAGTAAAGCAACTCGACGACGACAGACATGGTTACTCACTCGTACGCAACAAAACTGGTCTTTTAAGTAAACACGCGCCGAGTAAATAACGGCTTAACCCTCCTAATAAGATGTTGGCGGCACAGCCAATCCGGAATTTTACAGCTCTCGCGCCACGCCGGGCAGCGCCGGCACGAACCGGACCTCGACGAGTTCCTTGCGCTCGATCCCGGCCTCGGTCCGGGTCAGGCGGACCAGCGTCTGCACGCCATGGTGCGGCCCGACCGGGGCGATCAGGACGCCGCCGACCTCGAGCCGTTCGACCAGGTTTTCGGGAAGCTGCTCCACGGCAGCGGTGACGATGATGCGGTCGAACGGGCCGATATTGGATGGCAGGTTGAGACCGTCGCCGAGCATCACCTCGACATTGTGACAATCCAGCTTTTCAAGCCTTGCGCGTGCCGCATCGGCGAGCTTGCGGTAGCGCTCGACAGTCAGCACCTGGCCCGCGAGGCGCGACAGCACCGCCGCCTGATAGCCGGATCCCGCGCCGATCTCGAGCACCCGGTGCTGCTTCTGGAGCTGGAGCTGCTCGGTCATGTAGGCCACGACGAAGGGCTGGCTGATGGTCTGCCCGCAGGCGATCGGCAGAGCGCTATCGCGATAGGCCCCCTCGCGATCGGCCTCGTCGACGAAAAGCTCGCGCGGCACCTCCTCCATGGTCCTCAGCACCGCCTGATCGCTGATGCCCCGACGCCTCAGCGTGAGCTGAAACATCATCTTTTCCGGCGGATGCTGATTGGGAGTCATCGCTGCTTGTATCGTCTCGTCCGGATCGCCGCTTGCAAAATTCAAGACCCGGACAGGAATCTTGTTCCTGCCAAGGAACCCATGATAACCTTTTGCCGTCGTATTTGACCACAAATCGGCCTGCAGCGGACTGGCCGCGAAGGCCAATTTCCGGCGCTCGTTCGCCGAAACGCGCATTGCGTCGATTCGTGTTATCTGCGAACGTTTTCGCAAATGGGCAAGGACTCACCGACAATGACCGCGACAGGGCTTCCGGGCCGCTCTGTATTCCTCGTCGAGGACGAGGTCATGATCAGGATGATGGTTGCGGATATGCTCGAAGAGCTCGGCTATAAGATCGCAGCCGAAGCCGGAGACATCACCGAGGCCATGCGGCTCGCTCACGCGACCGAGTTCGACATCGCCATTCTCGACGTCAACGTCAACGGCAAGGTCATCTCTCCGGTCGCCGATGTGATCAAGGCGAAGGGCTGTCCCTTCATCTTCGCCACCGGCTACGGCTCCTCGGGCCTGCCCGAGCAGTACCGTGACCGGCCGGCGCTGCAGAAGCCGTTCCAGCTCGACGCCCTCGGCAAGACCATCGAAGCCGCGCTGCGCGGCAGTTAGCCGTTATTTCAGCGTCGCGCTCAGCTCTTCCGAGAACGCTTCATTGGTCCGGTCGAGCCTGAGCGGCGTGACCGAGACGTAGCGCTCGCGAAGCGCCGCCAGATCGGTGCCGTCGGCCGGCGTATCCATCATCGCCGCGCGCTCGAAGCCGATCCAGAAATAGGGGTTGTTGCGCCCGTCCCGGCGCTCGTCGATCCTGAGGAAACCGAGATTGCGCTTGCCCTGCCGCGTGACGCGAATGCCGAGCACGTCCTCGGGCGCGCATGACGGGAAGTTGACGTTGATGACGGTGTCCTTCGGGATGCCGGCTTTGATCACCTTGCGCAGGATGTCGGGACCGAATTTGCGCGCGGTGTCCCATGGCGGCCGTTCGCGAGTCTCGACGCTGAACTCCTGCGACAGCGCGAACGACGGCAGCCCCAGGATGGTGCCTTCGAGCGCGCCGGCGATGGTGCCGGAATAGACCACGTCCTCGGCGACGTTGCGGCCCTTGTTGACGCCCGACAGCACGACATCGGGCGGCTGGCTGCCCAGGATATGCCGCGCGCCCATGATGACGCAGTCGGTCGGGGTGCCGCGCACGGCAAAGTGCCGCGGACCGACCTCGCGCAGGCGCAGGGGATCGTTCAGCGACAGCGAATGCGACACGCCGGACTGGTCGAGCTCAGGCGCCACCACCCAGACGTCATCGGACAACGCACGCGCGATCTCCTCCACGACCTGGAGGCCGGGAGCGTGGATGCCGTCGTCATTGGTGCAGAGAACCCGGAGACCACTGTTCATAGCCATCCGAAATCTTCCAATGCTGACCTAAAGCTGTTTGAAACGTGTTGTTCCACAATGGTTTGCGCAATTCCTTCGCTGTCCATTCTTGTCCTTTCGCGGGTGCCGACTACCGCTGCAAATGGGGGTACGTGTGGGGGTACATTTGTTTCGAACAGCTAACACATACCCCCAAATTGGTATTGGGTTCTTACACCTTATCCAGCCGACGTGAGAAGCGCACACCGCTGCTTGAGAGACATGTGTTGTCCGCTCGTTGGGGATGCCTCATTCTGTGGGAACTAGCAACGTGGCGCGCCAATCGATTGGCAAGTAACTGAAGGACCAAATGAGATGCGTGATGTTATGGAAGGTAGGCCGCGCTCCCTTCGCCTCGCCACCGTCAAGGAGGCGCGTGCCTACGCCAAGCTCGGCAACACGAAACTCTATGAAAAGATCAACGACGGCTCGATCACTGCCTACAAGCGCGAGGGCAAAACACTGGTTTGCCTCGACAGCATCGATGCCATGAATGAGCGCGAGTTGGTGCCGTGGAAAACTCGTAGATAAGAGGTAAGCTTGACGTAGCGCGCGCTGAGCGTGCATTGAAGGGCGCATCCGGCAAGCGGTTGAAGTACAACTAACCTCATTGCTGGAGGACCGCCGTATGGCAAAAGCAGGCGCGCGAAAAAAGAAAAAGGCCCCGCCAAAGCTAAGTGACGAAGAATTATCCGAGCGGTTCAAAGAAGCCGCTCGGGCTATTGGTGCCGACATCAGTGCAGATCAGTTCGACGATCTCTTTCATAGGGTCGCCAAGAAGAAACCGCCGGTAAAACCAGCGGATTAATAAAAATTCGTTTTTTCCTAGCTGTCCACAGAAAGCTAACAGGCTCTTCCCGTAGTTTCCGGGGGACCATTTCACCCCAACCGGGCCTCCGGCAAAAAGCAATTACGACATATCTCCTTTTTGAGTTTCCATATGGCACTCCTAAAATATTGATAAATAACATAAATTCAGAATGCTAATTCTGGGAAAGCCAGATGTGGTAATTGCCCAACTGCCTCGGCTAGGCACTGGGAATGAGCCGCTCTAACAGATCACGACAGCGTGAGGGATTCCGCCAGTGGCGGACCCTTGCGAGTTCCAAGATTGTATGAGATACAGGTCGCCAGCCTATCAGGCCGACCCCCGACCGAGGCCACACACCTCAACCAGGGGTCGCCGTTTGATAGGCTCTGGCATCAGGCTTGAGCCCCGTGATGCCGAACGAGTGCCGGGAACTGGTAGCTTCCGGGATCGCCCACCTGCGTCCTGATATACCGCAGAACCGCGCCTCGTTCAAGACCTAGGGCTTGAACGGAGGGCGACGTGCGTCGTTTTCATTTGCTGCTCTAGTCGCTGTGCTTAACGCGTAGTAGCGCGCGGCAAGCATGAGCGGTCGCGCGCTCTTTCACCCTGAGTAGATCCAACCGCGCAGAGCCCAACGCGGCTCTGCGCTACCTACGGCGCAGCAAATGTCCGATGATCCGCACAACGGAGCCGATGCAGAGAAGCCCAAGTCGGGTCTCAAAATAAAGCCCCTTCCAACCGCAAAGGACGGCGGCAGGGAGGTCTCCACTATTGGCTTCCCCTACCAAGATTTAGAGGCTGGCATGGTGGTAGCGCGCGCCATGCTCTCGTCCGGCGGCGTAGCTCTGTCCCGCGATCAATTGGCCGGGGTGATGAAACAATCTGCGGGCAGCGGCGCTTTCGTAACAAAGCTCGCGACCGCGCGCATGTTCGGGCTGGTCGTTGCAAACAACGGCAAATATGAGCTGACAGATACCGGCTTCGAAATCTTGGACAGCGATGAGGGGCGCCAGAAAGCCGCTAAGGCAACGGCGTTCCTCAATGTCCCGTTGTTTAAGAAGACGTATGAGGAATTTAAGGGCAAGCAGTTGCCGCCGCGTCCTCATGGACTGGAGCAGGCATTTGTCCGTTTTGGCGTAGCTCCAAAGCAAAAAACGAACGCGCGGCTGGCATTCGACAAATCGGCAAACCAAGCTGGCTTCTTCCCGAATGGGCAGGATCGCTTGATCGAGCCAATTATCAGCAGTCAACCTCCACGCACGCAGGATTTACGGCCAGCGCCATTCGTGGATGAAGATCGGATTTATGATCTCGAAACTCCAACACCAGTGCCCACCAAGCCGCAGGCTTCAGGTGGCAAGGTCTTGCATCCCTTCATTCAAGGGCTGCTCGATACTTTGCCTGAGCCTCAGACTAATTGGTCAATCGAGGGCCGTGCAAAGTGGCTTCAGGCTGCCGCCAACATCTTTGATCTCATCTACGAAGGCGGCGGTCGCATTGAAATCAAGTCCAGGACTGAAGACGCTGGCCAGTGAAACCGATTGTCCACGAGGGAGAAGAGCTTTCAGTCGATCATCTTGCTCCGATGTCGATTACGTGCCCGTGCGAGCTAATCGGGCGCGACCTTCTTATCGAAGTGGACTTCGCCAACCACTGCTACACTGAAAAATTCGTGGAGGGTGTGCACACTATCGAGCAAATATTGCTCACCGAAGCTGAGGACAGGCATCGCGTTTTTTGTCCTGTCCGATATGGCTTATCGAAGCAGTTGCCGGACCTGATTAAAGAACTGCCGAAATGCCGAGTTCACCAAACCTCGCAATCTCGCAACTATGTCTTTGTTGTTCCGCTGAAGCTCCAAGGGAAGCCATATGAAATCTACTTTATGCTTCAGCGTTCCGCAGGTGGCACAGCGTTCGACCTACGCCTAACGGTTGAAAGCGCCTATATTGATGACGACGGATCGAACGTCCGGCGGCGTCCGAACAAAATCCGTTTCGTGGTGCTGGCGCATAAGGTGCTGACCAACCAACCTGTCAAGTTCGCTCCGCGCTAAAAGCGAAAGGGCCTCCCGTGAGGGAGGCCCCGTTTCGGTTTCCACTTCTTAGGCTTTTAAGGCCCTATCTCGCGTCACGCGTGGACCGGGCGAACCCGGCGGGGAAGCGCTTTGGTGGTGTTACCCACGTCAACCGATCTATCGCTTCGTGTCCGAGTCAATAGCGCAGTATGCGTTTCGTTTCAATGAATTCGCCGTAACTTTGGTTACTACCGCGCAAAGGGCCAATTTGCCTTAAGACATTGGTCAATATGGAGTTTGTCGCCGAAAATGCGAGTGGCGTTCAAGTAACATTTCTAAATTTTTGGAGTTCCCCAGCTAACAGTTACCCCCCAATGACGAAATCTGGGGTTGGGCCACATCGGCCCTAACTTCGTGCAGGTGCGCCTGCACTGTTACCTCCTAGGCTAACAGGTGTCCCAAGCCGATAACCCGACAGCTAACCGCCCTTTCGGTTCCTTGCTTGATTGGGTCCGCAAAGTACACCCCCAACTAGGCAGGAACTTTCATGTTGATTCTCACTGACAATGACGATGAGCGTTTGATGCAGCATTTATAGGAGTCAACTCAATCACTTATCTCTCTTTCGCCCGTTGGTGCAGAGAATGCGCATGCGAGAGGTCGATTCCTGAAAGGGGGTCCGAGCCGTCTTATCCGGCTATGGCCGATCAGGCAAACCGGGCCAATTTCTGGGTCGGCGAGGTTCCCGGGCCTCGTTCCGTTACCGGCGGACGCGCCATTGCGGCAGGAAGCGCGCGAGCCGGCCCTCGGCGCGCAGCTGCATCGCCGGCAGGGCCGGGCTTGCGGCGGGCGCCTCGACGACGCCGAGCGCCGCCAGCTGCGCAACGATTGGGTCCGGTGCCGATGCCTGCGGAAAGCGTTCGCGTGCCACCGTCAGAGCCTTGTCGAAATCAACGGCGTTGACACCGGCCTTGGCCCGCCGGCTCTGCACGAGATCGTCGTCCCAGAGCCGCGCGATCTCGATGTCGAGCACACCGCGCAAGCGCTGATCGATGGCCTGGATACCGGCACCCGTCACCGCCCATTGTCTGCCAACCCAGAATATATCGCGGTGCAAGGCCATGAACGATCGGTTCGCAGTGACGAGTGGCCGGCAGGATAACCGGCCGCCCGATCTTCGCAACCAAACGTTTCTGCTCCGGATGAGCGGCCGCACCTATTCGCGCGCAATCACCTTCAGTCCGCCCATATAGGGCTGGAGCGCGCTGGGGACGGCGATCGAGCCGTCCTCCTGCTGATAGGTTTCCATCACGGCGATCAGCGCGCGGCCGACCGCGGTACCGGAACCATTCAGCGTATGCACGAAGCGCGGCTTGCCGTCGGGTCCGCGCGAGCGCGCATCCATGCGCCGGGCCTGGAAGTCGCCGCAGACCGAGCAGCTCGAGATCTCGCGGAACATGCCGCCGTCGCCCTGCCCGGGCATCCACACTTCGATGTCGTAGGTTTTTTGCGACGAGAAACCCATATCTCCTGCGCAGAGCGTCATCACGCGATAATGCAGGTCGAGCTTCTGCAGCACCTGCTCGGCGCAGGACAGCATCCGCTCCAGCTCGTCCTTGCTCACTTCCGGCGTCGTGATCGAGACCAGCTCGACCTTGGTGAACTGGTGCTGCCGGATCATGCCGCGGGTGTCGCGCCCGGCCGCGCCCGCCTCGGCGCGGAAGCACGGCGTCAGCGCGGTCAGCCGCATCGGCAATTGCTTCTCGTCGAGAATGGATTCGCGCACAAGGTTGGTGAGCGAGACCTCCGCGGTCGGAATGAGCCCGAGGCGCTCGGTCTTCAACCGCTCATGGTCTGGCGCGGCGAGCAACTCGCCCTTGATCGCCCAGAACTGGTCATCCTCGAATTTTGGCAATTGCCCGGTGCCGAACATCACCTCGTTGCGCACCAGCAGCGGCGGGTTGATCTCGGTGTAGCCGTGCTCGGTCGTATGCAGATCGAGCATGAACTGACCGATCGCGCGTTCGAGCCGCGCCAGCCCCTTCTTCAGCACGACGAAGCGCGCGCCGGAGAGTTTTGCCGCCGCCTCGAAATCCATGTAGCCCAGCGCGGTGCCGAGGTCGTCATGCAGCTTCGGCGCAAAACTGTAGCTGCGCTTGTTGCCGAACACATGGTGCTGCACGTTGCCGTGCTCGTCGACACCATCGGGCACTTCGTCGAACGGGATGTTCGGGATCGCGGACAGCTCTTTCGTCAGCTCCTCGTCGGCAGCCTTGGCGGCGGCCTCGAGCTCAGGCATCGTGGTCTTGAGCTCGGCGACCTCGGCCATCAGCTTGGCCGCGCGCGCTTCGTCCTTGGCTTTCTTGGCGTCGCCGATTTCCTTGGAGGCCGCATTTCGCCGCGCCTGCGCCTGCTCCGAGGCCAGGATCGCCGCCCGCCGCCTCTCGTCGATCGCGAGCAACGAGGCCGACAGCGGCTTCAGGCCGCGCCGGGCGAGACCGGCGTCGAAGGCTTGCGGATTGTCGCGGATCGATTTGATGTCGTGCATGGCCGTGGTCCTGGATCAGCGCGCAAACATACAACGGAGAACGTTGTATGTTTGCATTGCCGCGTCTCCTAGCACGGCTGTCATCATCCGCGAAGGCGGATGATCCAGTATTCCAGAGACGGCGGTGATTCTCGGAAGGGCTGCGGCGTACTGGATTCCCCGCTTCCGCGGGGAATGACAGCGAGTATGGGCGCCCTACTCTGCCGGATTCGCCGGTGTCGTCAGGTCGGTGCCCGTGGCAGCCTGCGAGGCCGCCGCCTTCTTCTCCACCATCGCCACCGCGATGATCGAGCCCTCGTAAAGCGCCAGCAAGGGGATCGCGAGCGAGCACTGGCTGAGGATGTCCGGCGGGGTCAGGACCGCCGCGATGATGAAGGCGAGCACGATGAAATAGCGGCGCTTCTCGCGCAGCATCTTCGAGGTGATGATGCCGATCCGCCCGAGCAGCGTCAGGATCACCGGCAGCTGGAAGGCGATGCCGAAGGCGAAGATCAGCGACATCATCAGCGACAGATATTCGCCGACCTTGGGCAGGAGCTGGATCTGCGCGGTCTCGTCGCCGCCGGCCTGCTGCATGCCGAGCGAGAAGCGCACCAGCATCGGCAGCACGACGAAATAGACCAGCGCCGCGCCGAGCACGAAGAAGAACGGGGTCGCGACCAGATACGGCAGGAAGGCCTGCTTCTCGTGCTTGTAGAGTCCGGGCGCCACGAACTTGTAGATCTGCGTCGCGACGATCGGGAACGAGATGAAGCCGGCGCCGAACAGCGCGAGCTTGAGCTGCGTGATGAAATATTCCAGCAGCGCTGTGTAGATGAACTTGGAGTTCTCGGGCCCTGCGACCCACACGAACGGCCAGACCAGCACGTTGTAGATCTGCTTGGCGAAGAAGAAGCAGAAGATGAAGGCCACGCCAAAGCCGAGCAGCGCCTTGATCAGCCGCGAGCGCAGCTCGATCAGGTGGTCCATCAGAGGGGCTTTGCTGGCTTCGATATCGGCGTCGGTCATGACGCTTTGGCGTCCTTGATCGCTTCGGATGGCGCGGTGTCCTGCGCCACCTTTGCCTGCTCCACCTCACGGGTGATGGCGAGCGGCTCGTTCACGGCGGCATGTGCCTCGGCTTCCACGAAGGTCTCGGGCGTCGGCGCTTCCGGGGTGGTCGGAATCGCCGGCGCTTCGGTTGAAGTCGCCGGCGCTTCGATCGAAGTCGCCGGTTCGACAGCCGCAGCGGCCGGCGTCTCGGCCGGCTTGTCGAGCGCATCGACGCGAAGCGCGTCGCTGACGTCCTTCTGCAGCGAGCTCAGCGGATTGAATCCCGTGGCGGCTTCCTTGACCTCGTCGAAGCTCTTCTTGAGGTCGGCCATCTCGGCCTCGCGCATCGCCTCCTGGAACTGGCCCTGGAATTCGGCAGCCATCTTGCGGGCCTTGCCCATCCACTGTCCAACCATGCGCAGAACGCCCGGCAGCTCTTTCGGGCCGATGGCGATCAGGGCCACGACCCCGATGAGGACCAGTTCACTCCACCCGATGTCGAACATGAGGTCTTCCGTTCACGCGAAGCCGCAGCCGGCCCAATCCCTTGCGCGCAGGATCGGGGCCGCTACCCGTGTCTCGCGTGCTCTCTGGCTCAGACGGCCTTGCTGCCGACGTCGGACCGGGCCGCGGTCGGCGCGGCGTTGTGCTCGATGGACTTGGCCGGCTCGGGCTTCTCGGCAGGCTTGTCGTCGTCCTGCATGCCCTTCTTGAACGCTTTGATGCCCTGCGCCACGTCGCCCATCAGATCCGAAATCTTGCCGCGGCCGAACAGCAGCAGGACCACTGCGATCACCAAGATCCAGTGCCAAATGCTGAGTGAACCCATCCTGCAACCCTCCAAACGCGCATGGCCGGGGACCCGGCCGATCTTCCCCGAAACCTAGGCTTGGCGGGTGTCAAAAACAAGGACCAAGGCAGCGCCAATTCGCTGTTGGCGCTACGTAATCTTGCTAGTGTTAACCTGTCGCAGGGGCCCTCAGAAGGACGATACGTCAGTCCTCTGCGCCGCCTTCACTGCCACCCTCGCCGCCGCCCTCATTGCCGCCTTCGGGCGCTTCGGGCTCGGCAGCAGGCGCGAGCGCCAGATCGAGATCCTCGCCCGGTTCCAGCGGGTCCTCGTCCTCGCGCAGCGCCGGGTCATCGGACGGCGTCGGCACGCTGAAGCCCGTCGGCAGGCGCGAATCCAGGAGGCCCGTGCCCTTCAGCTCCTCGAGGCCCGGCAGATCGCCGAGCTGTTCCAGGGTGAACTGCGACAGGAAGTCCTCGGTGGTTCCGAAGGTGAGCGGACGGCCCGGCGTCTTGCGACGGCCGCGTGGCTTGATCCAGCCGGTCTCCAGCAGCACGTCGAGCGTGCCCTTCGAGGTGACGACGCCGCGGATCTCTTCGATCTCGGCACGTGTCACCGGCTGGTGATAGGCGATGATCGCCAGCACCTCGATCGCGGCGCGCGACAGGCGGCGGGTCTCCGTGCTCTCGCGCGTCATCAGCCAGGCGAGATCGCCGGCGGTGCGGAAGGTCCATTTGTTGGCGACTCGCACGAGATTGACGCCACGCGAGGCGTAGTCGGCCTGCAACTGCTCGAGCGCGGCCTTGACGTCCACGCCATCGGGCATGCGCTTGGCGAGCGTTGCGGTATCCAGCGGCTCGCTCGAAGCGAACAGCAGTGCTTCCAACAGCCGTAGCTCTTCGGGGCGTGCCTGGGTCTCGTTCTCCATCGGCTCGGCCTCTTCTACCCGCACTTCAGCCAGGCTTGCCATGGCAGATTCTCCTTCTTGCACTTAAGCGACCGGCGCGTCGGGCGCAGGAGCTGCATCCGGAACCGGTTTGTGGCGCCCTTTCCGGAAATAGATGGGCGCAAACGCCTCTTTCTGATTCAGCTCGAGCTGACCTTCGCGCACGAGCTCGAGCGCTGCGGCGAAGCTCGAGGCGAACACCGTCGCGCGCTGCGTGGGATCGGCGACGTGCCGGATCAGGAAGTCGTCGAGAACGCCCCAATCGTCCTGTTCGGTGATGCTGCCGACCAGCCGCTCCAGCGTGGCGCGCGCTTCCGCAAGCGACCACACCGTGCGCTTGGCCAGATGCACGCTCGCGAGCACGCGCGACTGCCGCTGCGAGGCATAGGCGGTGAGCAGGTCGTAGAGCGTCGCGGTGTATTTCGGATGCTTGATCTCGGCGATCTGCTCGGGCTCGCCGCGCGGGAAGATGTCGCGCTGCAATTGCGGCCGGTTCATCAGCCGATTGGCGGCTTCGCGAATGGCTTCGAGACGCCGCAGGCGGTTGGCGAGCGCGGTCGCCATCTGTTCGGCGCTCGGTCCTTCCGCGCTCGGCGGCTCCGGCAGCAGCAGGCGCGATTTCAGGAAGGCGAGCCAGGCGGCCATGACCAGATAGTCGGCGGCAAGCTCGAGCCGGATTTTTCGCGCGGCTTCGATGAAGTGGAGGTACTGGTCGGCCAGCGCCAGGATCGAAATCTTGGCGAGGTCGACCTTCTGCTGCCGCGCCAGCGCGAGCAGCAGATCGAGCGGGCCTTCATAGCCCTCGACGTCCACCACCAACGCCGGCTCACCCTCGGCAAGCTCTGCGGGCCGCCCGGTTTCAAACGATAGGATTTCTGCGGTCATGCGGATGCCGTGTTTGCCCGTGCGATCAATGCGTCCAGCTCAGTGCGCGCGGCCGCTCGGTCGAACGGCTGCGGCGCCTTGCGCGCGGCGAGCGCGGCGGTCGCCCGCTCCAGCGCCTTGCCGGACAGTTCCGGCGTCTGGCTGGCGACCTCGCGCATCTCGTCGATGTTGCCGTTGCAGTGCAGGGCCACGTCGCAGCCGGCCGCGAAGATGGCGCGGGTCCGCTCGGCGATGCTGCCCGCCAGCGCGTTCATCGACACGTCATCACTCATTAACAAACCCTGGAACCCGATTGCGCCGCGAATCACCTGAGCAATCATTGTCGCAGATGTCGTCGCCGGATGGGCGGGGTCGACCGCGCTAAACACAACATGTGCAGTCATGGCCATCGGCAGATCCGCGAGCGGCTTGAACGCGGCGAAATCGGTCCGCTCCAGTTCGTCCCGCGGCGTATCGACCGTCGGCAGCTTGAAATGGGTGTCGGCGGTGGCGCGCCCATGGCCGGGGATGTGCTTCAGCACCGGCAGCACGCCGCCCTGCTCCAGGCCCTCGGTGACCGCGCGGGCGATCGCTGCGACCTTGCCCGGTGAGGTGCCATAGGCCCGGTTCCCGATCACGGCGTCGGCGCCCGCGACCGGCACGTCAGCCAGCGGCAAGCAATCCACGGTAATGCCGAGATCGGCGAGATCTGCCGCGATCAGCCGGGCGCTGAGGCGCGCCGCGGTGAGCCCGAGGGCCGAATCAGTGTCGTACAAGGTCGCGAATACGGCCCCCGGCGGATAGACCGGCCAGTG
>NZ_LWIG01000018.1:51012-58686 GCF_002068095.1 Bradyrhizobium sacchari
GGGCCCAGCCGCTGCACCCGTCCGCCCTCCTGGTCGATCAGGACCGGGGCATCCGGCGCATTCGCAACCGCCCGCAATTCCGCAACCAGCGCAGCAACTTGCGCCGGGGTCGCGACATTGCGCTTGAACAGGATGAAGCCCCATGGGCGTTCGGCACGGATGAACTCCCGCTCGGCGGCGGTCAGTTCGGTTCCGGATACGCCGGTAATGAAGGCCCGCGTGCTCATAACGGCCGATTAACCCTGCCCCGCGAGAGGGTCAAGGAAACGGCCGTTAATTCCTCTGGATGAAGCAGGTCGGCAAGCCGGCCGCCTTCAGGTTGTTGCAAGCCTGCGTCGCTTCTTCGGCCGAGGCGTAGGGACCGGCGAACGCGCGATAGACGATCCCCTTGCCCTTGTCGGTGAGATCCACCCGCTTGATCACCGGTGAACGCGATCCGAGCACGCTGCCGTACTTGCCCTGAAGCACCCGGTAGGAGGCGTGAGCGCTGTCCTCGGTCTGCTGCGAAGAGACCTGGACGATGAAGCCGCCACCACCGCTGCTCGCAGGCGCAATTTGCGTCGGATTGGTCGCAGCCATCCGCTGCGGCGGCTCGGCAGCGGGTGTCGATTGCGGCGCGAGCGAGAGCGGCTGATTGGCGCTGGCATTGGCCGAGGTTGGCGGACTACGCGGCGCGGCTGGTGCCGCGGGCGCAGCAACGGGCTTCGGCGCCGCCGCTGCCGGCTTGGCAGCGGCCGATTGCGGCGCGGCGCTGTCGGTCTGATCACCCTTCACGGCCACGGTCCTGATCGGGCGCGGCGAATTGTTCGGCAGCGTGCCGTTGCTCGGCGCCGGCCCCGCGATCGGCGGCGGCACCGTCGACGGCGACACGCTCGCCACCGATGGCGGATTCGCGTTCTGGTTCAGCGGCGGGAACACCACGCGGGGACCACCCGCCCTGGCGTTGACGTCGACAGGCGCCTCCTCGCGCGGCACGATCTTCTCGGTGCCGTCGCCGGTGATCATGCGATCCGGCACCTTGGCCGACGAATCCGTCGGCGCCGGCACGATCTTGGTCGGGGTGTTGTCGGCCTTGATGATCGGCGGCTCGCCGCTGCGGGGGGAGCCCACATAGGTCTTGTAGGCGAACGCCGCGCCGGTGCCGACCACCGCAAGCGCCAGGATCGCCGCGACCGTCATCATGCCACCGCGTTGTTTTTTCGGCTCGTCGAGATCCGCCTCGGGATAGTCGCTCTGGAATGCGTAAGGGTCGTCCGGATAGGCCGGATCGCGCTGATAGTCCTGCTCGCCCGCCTCCAGCCGTCCATAGAGCGCATCGTCGTAGCGCGACGGATCGGGCTGCTGATACGGCTCCTGGTAGGCCTGTTGCTGATAGCCCTGATCCTGCGACGGGTAGGCCTCATCCTGATAGACCTGACCTTGATAGGCCTGATCCTGCTGATGGATCTCAGGCGCGGGCGCGGCCGGCTGGGAGGAATAGCGATGCAACGGATGAACCGGGCTTACGGAAACCGGATAATCCGGCTCCGGCGCGGGCTGCGGCTGCACGTTGGCGCGGCGCATCCATGACGGCGGCCCGGACGGAGGCGGCGGAGCCGGCTCGGCATAGTGCTGCTGATAGTCGTCCTGACCATAGCCGTCGTCCTGATAGCTCTGGGTTGGTGCTGCCGGCGGCTGCGCGGCGGGCCGGGCCTGCGCGGCGAACGGATCGGTCTGTCCGATCAGGCGGGCGAGTTCGGCCAACGGATCATTTTCGGCCTTCGCATGCTGATCGCCGCCGCGACCATAGTCATCGGAAGGAAACGGTCTGTCGTGATATCGTTCGGCCATCGTGATGATGCGTCCCTTCGGGAAAACCGCGCGCCCCTCGACCAAGGCACGGCTTTCGACCCACAAGGCATTCAACCAAGTCTAAGCGATCCGGCTTCTGCCGGTTACCCCCGAATTTCCCTTAAGTAGTTCGCCCCAAACTACCGCATCTCGTCCGGAGCATGGACGCCGAGGATGGCGAGGCCCGATGCCAGGACAGAGACGACGCCCTGGACCATGGCCAGTCGCGCCTTTGTTAGATCTGCATCATTATTGATAATGAAGCGTAAATAGGGCAAATCGCGCCCCTTCGTCCAAAGTGCGTGAAATTCGCTCGCTAAGTCATAGAGATAGAAGGCAATTCGGTGCGGCTCATGTGCCGCGGCGGCCGCCTCCAGCATCCGCGGATAAATTGCAAGGCGCTTGAGAAGCTCGAGTTCCACGGGGTCGGACAGCCGTTCCACGGCCGACTCGCTGAGCCAGGCGATGCGCTCGCCGGCATCTTCGGGGAGATTCGGGAACACCTCGGCCCGGGCGTTGCGGAAGATCGAGTGGCCGCGGGCATGGCCGTACTGGACGTAGAACACGGGATTGTCGCGCGACTGTTCCATGACCTTGGCGAGGTCGAAATCGAGCACCGCGTCGTTCTTGCGGTAGAGCATCATGAAGCGGACGGCATCCTGGCCGACTTCATCCACCACCTCACGCAAGGTGACGAAGTCCCCGCTCCGCTTCGACATTTTCACCGGCTCGCCGTTGCGCAACAGCTTCACGAGCTGAACGATCTTGACGTCGAGCGAGCCTTTGCCCGAGGTCGTCGCCTTCACCGCCGCCTGCATGCGCTTGATGTAGCCGCCATGATCGGCGCCCCAGACGTCGATCATCTCCGCAAAACCGCGGTCGAACTTGTTCTTGTGGTAGGCGATGTCGGAGGCGAAGTAGGTGTAGGAATTGTCCGACTTGATCAGCGGACGATCGACGTCGTCGCCGTAGGCGGTCGCCTTGAACAGCAGTTGCTCGCGGTCTTCCCAGTCCTCGACCGGCGCACCCTTCGGCGGCGGCAAGCGGCCTTCATAGATATCGCCCTTGGCTTTCAGGAAATCGATGGTCTCGGCGACCTTGTTGTTCCCGGCCTCGATCAGTGAACGCTCCGAGAAGAACACATCGTGGCGGATGTTGAGGGCAGCGAGATCGTCCTTGATCTCATCCATCATCATCGCGATCGCCTTGGCGCGCACGGTCGGCAGCCACTCGGCCTCACTCTTCGCCAGCAGCTTGTCGCCGTATTCCTTCGCAAGCGCCTGCCCGACCGGCTTCAGATAGTCGCCAGGATAGAGGCCTTCCGGAATGGCACCGATGTCCTCACCGAGCGCCTCGCGATATCTGAGGAAGGCAGAGCGCGCGAGCACGTCCACCTGCGCGCCGGCATCGTTGATGTAATATTCGCGCGTGACGTCGTGGCCGGCGAACTGGAGCAGGCTCGAAAGCGCATCGCCGAACACGGCGCCGCGGCAATGGCCGACATGCATCGGCCCGGTCGGGTTGGCCGAGACGTATTCGACATTGACCTTGGAGCCACCGCGGACGCGGCCGTAATCGGCGGCCTCGCGCAGCACCGTCCGCAGCGCCTCGGCCCAGGCGGCCGGCTTCAGCGTCAGATTGATGAAGCCGGGGCCGGCGACATCAACCTTGGCGATCAGCGCGTCTGCACGCAGCCGCTCGGCGATCTGCTCGGCGAGATCGCGCGGCTTTGCCTTTGCCTCTTTCGCAAGCACCATCGCAGCATTGGTCGCCATGTCGCCATGAGAGGCATCGCGCGGCGGCTCGACCACGACGCGGGAGAAATCGATACCCTCGGGCCAGCTGGAATCCGCCGCGAGCGCGCGGCAGGCGGCGTGCACGCGTGCGAGCACGTCGGCGAACAGATGCAGGGATGAGGATGTCTGGGGCATGGCCGCCGCCTAACGCAAATCCGGGGTCGAGTCAAAGAGCCGCTGGTGCTCGGTCAGGGCGAAACGGTCGGTCATTCCGGCAATGAAATTGCCGATCCGCCGGGCCCGGTCACCCTCGTCGTCGCCTTGCGCCCCCAGCAGCCATTCCGGCGGCAGCTCGGCGGGCGATTTCAGGTATTTGGCGAACAGGTCGAACAGGATCTGCTCGGCCTCCCCCATCACCCGCATCACCCGCTTGTGGCGGTACATGTGCTGATAGAGGAAGCGCTTGATGGCGGCCTCCTCCTTGGCGACCTCGGCCGGGAACGCGATCAGCGCCCGGCTCAGCTGGCGGACGTCCTGGGCCGATTGCGGCCTGGTGGCGGCGAGGTTCTTCTGCGCCTCCGCAAACACCGCACCGATCAGGTGCGAAATCAGCTCGCGCACCAGCTCAGCCCCTCGGCGGACGTCTTCGAGATCGGGATAATGGGCGGCGATCCCGTCGATGATCTCCGCGGTCAGCGGCATCACCTTGAGATCATCGAGGTCGAACAGGCCGGCGCGCAGGCCGTCGTCGATGTCGTGGGCGTCATAGGCGATGTCGTCGGCGATCGCGGCGACCTGGGCTTCGAGTGAAGCGAAGCTCCACAATTCGAGATCGTAGACCTTAATGTAGTCGGCGATGCCCACGGGAACGCCGTGCTCACGATAGCGCCCGACCGGCGCGCCGCTGCGATCGGTCAGCGGGCCGTTGTGCTTGACGATGCCCTCCAGCGATTCCCAGGTCAGGTTCAGCCCGTCGAACTCGGGATAACGGTGCTCCAGCGAACCGACGACGCGCAAAGTCTGGGCGTTGTGGTCGAAGCCGCCAAAGTCCTTCAGGCACGCGTCCAGCGCCCGCTCGCCGGCGTGGCCGAACGGCGGATGGCCGAGATCGTGGGCGAGCGCCAGGGTCTCGGTGAGATCCTCATCCAGCCCGAGCTGCCGGGCCAGCGCGCGGGCGATCTGCGCCACCTCCAGCGAATGGGTCAGCCGGGTGCGGTAGTGGTCGCCCTCGTGGAACACGAACACCTGGGTCTTGTATTTGAGGCGACGGAACGCGGTGGAATGGATCACCCGGTCGCAATCCCGCCGGAACGGGCTGCGGGTCCGGCTCGGGGGCTCGGCGACCAGCCGGCCGCGGCTGCGATCGGGGTCGCAGGCATAGGGCGCGCGGGGGGCTGCCATTCCGACGGACACGGCGAATTTAGTCCCTATCCATTTGATTCTGCGTATGGTGGCACTTAACTATGCCAGGCGCGGGATACCAAATGAATTGGCCAAATGAACCTGGTATGACCGCGGGACTATCGGAGACCAGCAATGACGACTGCCGTGACCATCAGTGACCGGGCCGCACGCCGGATTGGGGAGATCCTCAAGGGCGAAGGATCGGGCGCGATGCTGCGCATCTCGGTCGAAGGCGGCGGCTGCTCCGGCTTCCAGTACAAGTTCGACATCGATCGGGCCCGCACCGACGACGATCTTGTGATTGAGCAGGACAACGCGGTGGTGCTGGTCGATTCCGCCTCGCAGCCTTTTCTGGCGGGCTCGCAGGTCGACTTCGTCGACGATCTGATCGGCGCCTCGTTCCGCGTCAACAATCCCAATGCGACGGCGTCCTGCGGCTGCGGGACGAGCTTCTCGATCTGATCTGACCGGTCACAAGCCGGTCGTCTGTCTTTCTTCGTCCGTCCACTCGACGTCGCCCGGCATCAGCGCCGGCTGAAGCGGTACGTCCTCCGACACGGTGTGGCCGTCCAGCGCGCGCAGCAAGGCCTCGACCAGCGCCGGCTTGCGTAGGGGCTTCGCCAGGAAGTCGGACATCCCCGCCTCGCGGCAGATCCTGACGTCTTCAGGGAAGGCGTTGGCGGTCAGCGCGACGATCGGCAGGGCCTTGAAGCGGCCGCCCTGCGCGCGGATCGCACGGGTCGCGGCCAGACCGTCCATGTCGGGCATGCGCACGTCCATCAGCACGACATCGTAATCGCCCTCTGAAGCCGCCGCGACGGCCTCGACGCCGTCGGCGACGACGCGCAGCTCGACGTCGAAAGCTCCCAGCATCTTGCTCACAACCATGCGGTTGACGGCATCGTCCTCCGCGACCAGCACCTTGAGTGGCCGATCGAGACTGGCGATGCGGGCTTTCAGCTCCTCCGCCTCATCGCGCTCGGCCGCCGCATCGGAGGCCTGTGCCTGGCTCCAGGGGAGCACCAGCGTGAAGCGGAAGGTCGAGCCCTCGCCCGGCGCCGAGGTGACGCCGATCGTGCCGCCCATCTGCTCGATGATGCGCCGGGAGATCGCAAGGCCAAGGCCCGTGCCGCCGAAGCGGCGGCTGATCGAGGCGTCGGCCTGGGCGAAGTCGCTGAACAACTGGCCGAGCTTCTCGGGCGCAATGCCGATGCCGCTGTCGGTCACCGTCCACTCGACGGTCGCAAGCAGATCGCGCCGCGCCTGGCAGGTGGCCGCGATCGTCACCTCGCCCTCATCGGTGAACTTTACCGCGTTGGAGGCGAGATTGAGCAGCACCTGGCGAATGCGCGCGACGTCGCCGCGCAGCGTCGGCGGCAGGTTCGGATCGAGCTCGACCCTGACTGCGATCCCCTTGGCCTTGGCGCTGGCGCGCGCGACGGTCGCGACCGTCTCGACCAGCGCCTGCGGCGCGAAGTCGATCGCCTCGAACTGGAAGCGGCCGGCTTCAAGCTTGGAGAGGTCGAGAATGTCGTTGAGGATGCGCTGCAGATTGTCGCCGGACTCGCGGATCGTGGTGACGGCCTCGCGCTGCTCCGGATCGAGCTTCGTTTCGAGCAGCATGCTGGCGAGCCCGAGCACGCCGTTCATGGGCGTGCGGATCTCGTGGCTCATCACGGCGAGGAAGTCGGACTTGGCGCGGCTCTCGGCCTCGGCCTTTTCGGCGCGCCAGCGCTCGGTGACGTCGCGGCCGAAGCCGCGATAGCCGAGGAACTGGCCGTCCCGGTCATAGGCCGGCTTTGCGGTCAGCGACCACAGCCGCGGCTCGCCGCCGGCAACGACCTTGAGGTTCATCTCGTGCAGCGGCTCGTTGTGCTCCATCAAGCCGACGATGTTGTAGGCCGCGGACTTGTCCTCGGGGCAGAGCATGTCGAGGACGTCGGCGAAATGCGAGCCCTTCAGCAGCGGAAGCGGCAGCTGCGCGACATCGGCGAAGCGCTGGGGCACGTCGACCAGATGCCCTTCGGCATCGGTCTGCCATAGCCAGTCGCTGGCGTTCTCCTGGAAGTCCTTCAGCAGCAGCGAGATGATCTCGGTCTGCCGCTCCAGTTCGAGCCGGGCCTTGAGATTGCCGAGGAACAGATTGCCCTGCGAGACGATGTTGCGCGCCATGAAAAACGCGAACAGGAGCAGGAACACCGCGGTTACCAGATAGGGCCCGGTGCCGCACAGCAGCAGCGCGCCGGTGCAGGCGACCGTCATGGTGGCGAGATAGACGAGGCCCGCGCGCGGGAAGGTCGAGAGCGTGAAGGCGCCGCCCGACATCATGCCGACCATCAGGCAGGCCAGGATGAGCTGGCTGGTCGGCTCGATCCGGCTGAACAGCGCCAGCGGCAGCATGCCCCAGATCGCGGCGAGGAAGACGGCCTGCCGCATCATCTGTCGCGCGGCGCGGTGCGAGGCCTCCTGCGGCGGGTCTTGATGCGACCGCTGCCACGCGCGCACCGCCAGCGAGGCCGTGACGGAAAGCGTCATGCCCCAGATTGCGAGGAAGTCGTTCCAGCCCCGGCCCCAGAACAGGATCAGCACGATGGCGACGTTGAGCATGGTGACAGCCATCGTCACCGGGATCAGCCGCGTCACCGCGCCGATCTGCCTGGCGCGGATGCGGCGCAGCTCGCGCTCGCTGAGACCGGCGGTCAGG
>NZ_LWIG01000018.1:58723-80540 GCF_002068095.1 Bradyrhizobium sacchari
GCCGAGCCAATACAGGAACGCGCCGACGAGGCCGTCGCGCGGCTCAATGTGTTGTGTAGTCTTGTCCGGCCATCCCATTCCAGCGGAACCTTTTCCGTATCAATGGCCTGCGGCCGGCTTAAGCCGGGTTAATTTTGTGGGAGATTTTGCGGCGTCCTTGACGGGCGCGTTTGCATTTTGTTCTAACCAAGGCCCCGCCTGGAGCCCTCCCCCGATGCCCATCAGAGTAGCCACCTGGAACGTGAACTCGGTCCGGCAACGGATCGATCTCCTCCTGACCTGGCTGAAGGAGTGCCAGCCGGACATCGTCTGCCTCCAGGAGATCAAATGCGTCGACGAGGCCTTCCCGCGGCTGGAGGTCGAGGCGCTGGGCTACAACGTCGTCACCCATGGGCAGAAGACGTTCAACGGCGTCGCCCTGCTCTCGAAGCTGCGGTTCGACGAGACCAAGTCGGGGCTCGCCGGCGACGACGCGGACACCCACGCCCGCTTCCTCGAGGGCGTGGTGACGCTCAAGTCCGGCGTGATGCGGATCGCCTGCCTCTATCTGCCCAATGGCAACCCGGTCGGGACCGACAAATACCCCTACAAGCTCAAATGGATGTCCCGGCTTCTTGAGTATTCGAAGGAGCGCCTCAAGACCGAGGAGCCGCTGATCCTCGCTGGCGACTTCAACGTCATCCCGCATGCCCGCGACGTCTCCAATCCGGCCGCCTGGACCAAGGATGCCCTGTTCAAGACCGAGACGCGGGAGAGCTTTCAGTCCCTGCTCGGCCTCGGCCTGACCGACGCCTTGCGGGCGGTGACCGACGAGCCGGGGCTCTACACCTTCTGGGACTACCAGGCCGGCGCCTGGCAGAAGAACCAGGGCCTGCGCATCGATCATCTGCTGCTGTCGCCGCAGGCCAGCGACAAGCTCGCCAATGTCGGGATCGACAGCTATGTGCGCGGCTGGGAGAAGCCCTCGGACCACGTGCCGGTTTGGGCGGATCTGGATCTCGAGGCGGCGTAGGCGGCAGCGTCGTCATTCCGGGGCGGCCCGAAGAGCCGAACCCGGAACCTCAAGATTCCGGGTTCGATGCTTCGCATCGCCCCGGAATGACGGCGTGTAGCGATTACTCGCGCCGGCCCTGCACCCATTGTTCCAGCATTTGCAGGCACATGGCGCGGTCGTCGTCGGAGGCCTTGGCGAAGGCGCGGTTGTAGCTTTCCTTGATCCAGGTCTCGTCGCTACCTGCGCTGTCGCGCGCCAGCGTCAGCCACATCAGGCCGCGCGCAGCCTGCCGCGGCAGGCGGTCGCCATTGAACAGCATCTGGCCGAGCAGCGCCTGCGCCTCGTGCTGGCCCTTCTGCGCCGCAAGGCCGAGCCAGCGGGCGCCGTAGCGGAAATCCTCGCGCGAGGCGTCCGGCGTCTTCAGGTACAGCCGGGCCAGATCGTACTGGGCGTCCGCATTGCCGAAATAGGAGGCGGCATAGGAGAACATCTCCCGCGCCCTATCAGGGTCGGCCTTGATCTTGGAGTTCGGGATGCCGCTCAGATAGTAGCGGCCGAGCGCGACGAAGGCGTTGGCCACGACCTGCGCCTGCGGCGCCGAGGGGCTGTCCTCGGCATGCGCGTTGGCGATCCGGCTGAAATATTCGAAGGCGCGCATGTCGTCCTGGGCGACGCCGTCGCCATTGGCGTACATGCGGCCGAGCTTCCACTGCGCAATGGGGTGACCGCCCTCGGCGGCATATTGCAGGGCGCTGAGCGAGGTTTCCTGCGTCGCAGGCGGCACCTTGCTGCGCACCGCGCCCGAGGCGCCCGGCAACGTGGTCACGACCGGGATGGTCGTGTCCTTCTGGTTGACCGGCGCGCCGTCAAAGGCGAGCGCCGGCGCGACCAGCGCACTGGCCCCCAACACAAACGCAACTATGGCACGCCTAGATGTCCGCATAGCACTGCTTCTCGTGCGCGCCGCCCGGATGGGTCACTGCCCCCCCGACCGCTGGTCCAACCTGCTGAGCATATTTCCAGAGCGCACCCGACGTGTGGTTAGTCGCGCGAGCGCTCCATTTGGTTTTGCGCTGGGCGAGCTCCTGGTCGCTCAATTTTACGTTAAGAGTGCCGACGTCCGCGTCGATCTCGATGATGTCGCCATCCTCGAGCAGCCCGATCGGACCGCCGACGGCGGCCTCAGGCCCGACATGGCCGATGCAGAAGCCGCGGGTGGCGCCGGAGAAACGGCCATCGGTGATGAGCGCGATCTTGCCGCCCATGCCCTGCCCGGTCAGTGCCGCGGTGGTCTGGAGCATTTCCCGCATGCCGGGGCCGCCCTTGGGGCCCTCATAGCGGATGACGATGACTTCGCCTTCCTTGTAGGTGCGGTTCTGAACAGCCTCGAACGCGTCCTCCTCCCGGTCGAAGCACCTGGCCGGACCGGTAAACTTGAGGTTGGACATTCCCGCGACTTTCACGATCGCACCTTCTGGCGCCAAATTGCCCTTCAGACCGACCACACCGCCGGTGACGGTGATGGGTTTGTCTGCCGGGTGCACCACGTCCTGGTGCGGATTCCACTTCACGCTTTTGAGGTTTTCGGCGATCGTTCGACCGGTGACCGTAATGCAGTCGCCGTGGAGAAATCCGTTGTCGAGCAGCGTCTTCATCAGAAGCGGTATGCCACCTACTTCAAACATGTCTTTGGCGACATAACGGCCGCCCGGCTTCAAATCCGCGACATAAGGTGTCTTTTTGAAGATTTCGGCGACGTCGAATAAGTCAAACTTAATGCCCGCCTCATGGGCGATCGCCGGCAGGTGCAGCGCAGCATTGGTCGAACCGCCAGAGGCTGCGACGACAGCCGCCGCGTTTTCCAATGCCTTACGGGTGACGATGTCGCGCGGCCGGATGTTCTCAGCGATCAGGTCCATGACCTTCTCGCCGGCAGTCATGCAGAAGGCGTCGCGGATCTCGTAGGGTGCCGGTGCACCGGCCGAGTAAGGCAGCGCAAGGCCGATCGCTTCGGAGACGGTCGCCATGGTGTTGGCGGTGAACTGCGCGCCGCAGGCACCCGCCGAGGGGCACGCCACGCGCTCGATCTCGTCGAGATCCTCGTCCGACATGGCGCCGACCGAATGCTTGCCCACGGCCTCGAACATGTCCTGCACCGTGACCTGCTGCCCGCGAAAATTGCCGGGCAGGATCGAGCCGCCGTAGATGAAGATCGAGGGGACGTTGAGGCGCACCATCGCCATCATCATGCCCGGCAGCGACTTGTCGCAGCCGGCAAGGCCGACTAGCGCATCGTAGGCGTGGCCGCGCACGGTCAGCTCGACGGAATCGGCGATGCATTCGCGCGACGGCAGCGAGGAGCGCATGCCGTCATGGCCCATGGCGATGCCGTCGGTGACGGTGATGGTGCAGAACTCGCGCGGCGTGCCGCCGGCTGACGCGACGCCCTTCTTCACCGCCTGCGCCTGGCGCATCAGGGCGATGTTGCAGGGCGCGGCTTCATTCCAGCAGGAGGCAACGCCGACGAAGGGCTGGTGGATCTGCTCGGTGGTCAGACCCATGGCGTAGAAATAGGAGCGATGCGGCGCGCGCGCAGGGCCTTCCGTCACGTGACGGCTCGGCAGCCTCTGCTTGATGTTAGTCTTCGCGTTCATCGCAACCAGTTTCCCCGGTCAACCCTTTCAGACCCGAAAAATCAGAGCCAAGATTTGAATCGACCTTGGGATTTCCCGTCGCCGCCTGATGGATCGCCGCTGCCCCTAAAACTTAGAACGATTTTATTCATGTTCGGGTGTGGCCAAAAAGCGGCGGTGATGCGAACGGCCGGTGATGAGGGTTAAATCCGGAATGAGTGTTGCGCGGGCAGCACAATCGTTACCGGGAAGACACGGACATGGCTACTTGGATACCGTCGCGAGTATGACGATCGGCAACTTCAGGCTTTGTATATTCACATCGCATCCGGCCCGCGACGGTCGACGGGCACACCCACGAAGTGAGTCGCTGGCGCCCTT
Source organism: Bradyrhizobium sacchari (assembly GCF_002068095.1). GTDB lineage: Bacteria > Pseudomonadota > Alphaproteobacteria > Rhizobiales > Xanthobacteraceae > Bradyrhizobium > Bradyrhizobium sacchari. The sequence goes on from NZ_LWIG01000018.1 coordinate 62,732, forward strand.
CGCGGAGCGAAATGCATTGCTCGTGTCCCGGACAAGCCGCAACGCTTGAAGTATTGCGGCGCAGAGCCCGGGAGGCAGAAGGCGACACGGCACGGTGTGGAGGCATGGGCCCCCCGGCTCTGCAGCGCACCGCTAGCGCTGCGCTGCGTCCGGGGCACCGGGGTGTGACGCGCGCTCTCTCCTCCTCGTCATTGCGAGCGCAGCGAAGCAATCCAGGGTCTTTCCGCGGAGGCATTCTGGATTGCTTCGCTGCGCTCGCAATGACGGCGTGTGTGGCCACAGACACACCTCCACATCCTCGCGGCTCATTTCGCCCGAGCTTTGCTTGATCACTCCACCCTCGAAGCCAAGAGGGCGCAGGGAAGACCGGGTGCCGACCTCGCACCCGCGGTCCGCTGCGCGAAGATGTAGCGCAAAGGAACCGCACAGCAGCATACAGGTGGTGCCGATCACTCGGCCTTCCCTGCGCGATGGTCGGACGGCTTATGCCGTGCTCTCCCGGGAGCCGAATTCCCTCTGGCCTCCCTCACGCCCGCGGAATGCACCAGCAGCGCGCCGGTTGACGCAACTGCCGCCTCCGCAAGAGCTTGACCGTAGCAACGACGGCCAGGACCACACGGTTTTGCCGTACGCACGGCCCGCCATTTCGCCGCAGTATTCCCAACCCCGTCGACAGAGCCGGAAACTTGCAAACGAGACGAAGCCTAGCAGCGCCGTTCGTCCGCACGCGGTTTCGAGCTCACAGGGACTACCCGCCCTGCCCGCACCTCTCGTGCCCGACGCTGCCGCGTCCACCGCAAGCCCCGGCTCGCAAACATGACGACCACATGATCGCCCCTCAAGGATGAGCCGGGATGGGCATCACATACGACAAATCCGAATTTCGGTAAAGCGGAATATTTTTGGCGATACGGGTTGACAGCCGGGCGACACAGCCCGGCCCCGTAGCCCGGATGTGCACAGCGATATCCGGGGTCTTGCCACCAGCTACAGCGGTCCCGGGTATCGCTGCGCTCACCCGGGCTACAGGAAAGTGGAACGCGTGGCCGCTCAGGCCGACATTGCTCCCTTGCGCCCGAACGGATCCAGCAGGCGGACGATCTCGCAGGCAGCGACGAGGCCGGCGAGCCAGACGGCGCTGAGGAGCCCAAGCCGCGTCATGATGGCGGCGGTGAAGGCGCCCTCTCCGCCGAGGAAGGGCGTCGCGGCGAGCAGTACGAGCTCATAGGCCGCGTAGGCGACGACGAGCGTGATTGCCAGCATCAGCGGCGCGCGCGCCTGCGGCAGCGCACGAAACACCACAGACGAGACGGCGGTCGCAACCAGCGCAGCGGCGCCGATGATAAAACCCCAGGCGAGCGTGCTGCCATTGACGGGATAATGCAGCACACCGAAGCCGATGCTCTGGTTCACGAGCCACGCGCCGGCGACGACGAGCAGCGCCGGACGCGGCGGCAGCATCGCGGCCGCGACGACGGCAAAAGCTGCGAATGGTGTCGCACAGGCCAGCGCAAAACTTGCGAGTGCGCATGACGCCGTCAGCAGCGCCAGGCAGAACATCGGCGCAAGGCGCGGCGCAACCGGGTGCAGACGGAAACGGTCAATGTCGGGCGAAAGCATCTCGGCAGGCATCATGGGACCTCCGTTGGCGATCCTAGCACACGTGCCGAGGGGGTCGACATGACATGCACGCGAGAAAAGGACCGAGCGCCTAGGCGGGCTCTTTCTCTGTTGGCGTCCTGATCATCGCCCGCTCGCCGGCGTCGACCAGCTGGCCGATGCCGGTCCGGCCCGCAAGCGCACAGCGGATGATGTTTTCGGCCACCGATCTGCGAAAGCCATGGTCCTCGCCGTCGGGGCGATTGCGGCAGACCCGGTCCAATGCCAGCTTCATGTTGATCCGGGTACGGGTGTCGAAATGCTCGCTGATCATCGGCACGGCCTCGATCGCGTTGATGTCGGTGGCAGAAAACGCCGCGGCGATCGGCGGGGTTCCAAAATGGAAAGAAGGGATGTTCCGGCCGTCTACGTCCGGCCCCTCGGGCGCTGCGCCAGAGCCCAGGCGACAGCAACGTCGCGCGGCGGAACGTCGATGCGCCGGATGGGGGTCAATTCGCCGGAGGCGGAAACGATCGCGGTCTCCTCGCGGCGGCAGCGCGGGCACACGAAGCGGACCTCGTGGGGAGACGCCGACCAGTTCGCGCGCTTCACATTGGCCGCCATCGGCCAAGCCTCGCAATGCGAGCACGACACCAGAAATCGACCGGGATCGAGCATGCCCATTCCATCGGACTCCGCGTCCTGCCCGCTCCTTCAATGATTAACCCATGTGAATCGTTCCGGTGCCATGGCACCGCCGGACTGCTGCCGCCGCTGAACCCGCCGTTCCCAATCTGACGGAAGGCCTTAGTGGGCGCCCTTGAGCGTGCAGGAGGTGGTGCAGGTGACCGTGTTGCCGTGGTCGCATGACTTGCAGGCGGCGACGCACTGATTCATGTCGCGGGGATTATACGAGCTGTAGTTCCGCATCGCGCAGACCGGAGTCGAGCCGGTGATGTCCTGCTCCTGGTTGCAGGCCGCCGTCACGAGCGCGAGAACAAGGACTGCAAGAAGGCGCATGGGATTGCCCTGTAGAGAGCGGCAAATCGACGTCAGCGAGGCACGCTGCATCGCAGCGGGCCCCGGCATTCCCACTGCGAGCAACCGTGGAAGCCCGACGCTCGCATCCCCAAAGGATACGCGCCAAAGATTAAAAAACGGATTGCAGCCGGCGTCAGGCCGCAGTTTTGGTCGCGATCGCCTGCCGCATGTCCACCGCGAGTTGGCGGTACTGTTCTGACAGTTTCAGATAGAATGTGCGCTTGGTGCTGTCGGTGGCGAGCTTGGCGATCAGCTCGCATTCGGCCGTGAGCGTCTCGAACCGTTCCAGCCTGTCCTCAAGTTCTGTCATCGGCGTGTCCCCATCAAACGCCACAAAGGACCAATGAGCCTAAGCCCCGGAAATAGGTCACGGCGAACATCGTTATGGGATAGCATCAATTTTCGTCGGCGCAGGCGGCGCGGCGACGTTGCCGCGACTCATTTCTGCTCCAGCCGCCAGGCGCCGTCCCAGCCCGCCTCCGGCGGATTGGCCTCGAACTGCGCGATGCGACCGAGCAGCGCGCGCGAAGGACCATCGCCAGGCACAGCTTCGAGCGCGGCGTTGAAGGCGGCACCGGCCTCGGCGAAGCGGCAGGCGCGATAGGCGGCGAGGCCGTCGGCATAATGCTTTCGCAGGCTCGCTTGCGCCTCCGTCAGCGCGCCTGCCCTGCCCAACACCTCGAAGATTGCCTGCGGGGCGCTCTGGCCGGCGACCGCGAGCCGGTCGATCTCGCGCAGCTCGAGCCGCTCGCCGATCGCATCCGCCGTCGCCTGCGCAATCAGGATGCGGGTGCCGTAGACCTTGTTGACGGCCTCGAGCCGCGAGGCGAGGTTCACGGCATCGCCCATCACCGTAAAACTCATCATCAGCTCCGAACCGATGCTGCCGGTCAGGACCTCGCCGGTGGCAATGCCGATCCGCAAGTCGCACGGCACGGGCATGGCGCGGATGCCGAGCAGATCCGGGAGCTGCTTCTGCAACGCGGGCACCTGCTCGGCCATCTCGATGGCGGCAAGGCCGGCAAGCAGCGCCGGTTCGTCCCCCTCGATGAAGGGCGGGCCCCAATAGGCCATGATGGCGTCGCCGATATATTTGTCGATCACGCCGCGATTGCTCCTGACGGGCGCGGACATGACCGTGAAATAGTGGTTCATCACCTTGACGAGGCCGCGCGGGGTCATGCCCTCGCTCATCGAGGTGAAGCCGCTCATGTCGCAGAACATGATGGTCATCACCCGCCTCTGGCCGTCGATGGCCACCTCCGGCCGATCGATCAGGCCCTGCACCACCTTGGGGTCGATGTAGCGGCCGAAGGTCTCGCGGATGCGCTCGTTGTGCCTGAGCTGCTCGATCATGCGGTTGAAGGCGGCGGCGAGCTCGCCGATCTCGTCCTGCGTGGAGACCGTAATCGGCTTGTCGAACCGCCCCGCCTCGACCTCGCGGGTGCCGGCAAGCAGGAGCCGTACCGGACGCGTGATGCCGCTCGAGACCAGCAGTGCGAAGACAAAGCCGACCACCGCTGCGAGCAAGGTCACGATGCCGGATACGATGATCGCCTTTTGCTGATGGCTGATCACCTGCGACGTCGAGACGAACACCTGCTTGAGCATGTCGGCGCGGATGGCGTCGATCTTCTGGTTGAACTGGTCGCGCAACAGGTCGATGTGCTCGAGCGTGTTGCGGGCGTCGATCATCTGCTTGGCGTCGATCTGCTTGAGCAGCCTGGCGTGGTCCTCGTTCTGATCGCGGCGCAGCTCGCTGACGGCGGTGTCGATGCGGATCTCGATCCGCGCCAGCGCCGCGTTGTCGGACGGCGTCCTGGGATCGTCGATGATCGCGTTGATCAGCCGGCGCGCACGCTCGGCCTCTTCCTCGATCTTGCGGTCGGCCTCCTCGAACTCGCGCAGCCTCGCCGCATAGGCTTCCTCGTCGGTCGGCGACTGCATTTTCATCATCACCATGCGCCGCAGCGCCACCGCTCGCTCCAGCGAGCGGATATTGGCACGCGCCAGATCGCCATAGGCCGGGATGTAGCGATTGGTCAGCTCGTCCAGGAGGACGCCGACCTGGCTCGACATCACCATCGACAGGATCGAGGTGACCAGCATCAGGACGATCAATCCGAGGGCGATGCCGACGATCTTGCGCCGGATCGACTGGTTGAAAATCGGCATAGGTGCGGGGCAAAGGCTGAAAGGACGGACCGGGGAACTCATACACCGGATTTCGCAGCCGGAACACGCTCAATCTGGCTGCGACGACGCTGCACACCGCACACAACCGTCGCGCGAGCCCAAATCGTTAACAAAGGTTAAAGCGCCTGTCCTTTTCTCCTTTGCGGAAGTTCCCTTGCCTCATCCGTATTTTGCCGCAATGTTGCGACAGCGTGACAAATGCGAAACGATGCCGTGGCATCGTTTGGTGTCTTTGATTCTCAAGCCGCATACGATCGCGGACCTTGGTTTGTAGTGGTTTCGCAGGGGGACCATCGAATGAACCAGTGCCTACGCTCGCTCGCGTGTGTCGTTGCCGTGGCCGCTCTGGCTCTCCTTCCGTCGGAGCTGGCAGCGAAGAGCAGTCATAAATCGTCTGCGTCGAAGAAGACGCACGAGGCGAAAGCCGGCAAGCCGCGCCATGCCGCGGCGAAATCCCGTCACGGCAAGCATGCCGAGGCCAAGCGCAAATCGAAGAAGCAGGACGAGGAGCCCGCGGACAAGCCGGCGGCCCCGCCGCTGACCGGTGACCTCGCCGCGCTGAAGGACGCGATCGACCTTGCGCGCAAGGGCAAGACCGATGATGCGAGCGCGGCGCGCGACCGTATCGCCGACCCCGCCGGACAGAAGCTCGCCGACTGGTTCATGCTGCGCCATTCCGAGAGCACCGCGAATTTCAAACGTTACGCCGGATTCCTCGCCGCCAATCCCGACTGGCCGAGCAGCGCGCTCCTGCGCCGCCGCGCCGAGGCCCGGCTTTGGCAGGAGAAGACCGACGCCGCCACCGTGCACAAATTCACGATGGATCGCCCGACCAGCGCCAAGGGCAAGTTCGCGCTCGCCCGCGTGCTGCTCACCGAGGGCGAGACCGACCGGGCCGCGCGTCTGGTGCGCGAGGCCTGGCGCACGGACGAATTGTCCGAGCGCAGTGAGGAAGATTCCTACGAGGCGTTCCGCGATCTGCTGAACGCCGACGACCATCGCGCGCGCATGGACAAGCGGCTCGGTGCCAAGGACTACGCCGGCGCACGGCGCGCGGCCAAACGGCTCGGCGAGGATGCGCTCGCGATCGTCAAGGCCTGCGCCGCGGTCACCGGCAAGGCGAACAAGGCCAAGGACTATCTCGACGATGTCGCAGCCGAGGCGCGCCGCGATCTTGGCTATGTGCTGTGCCGCGCGCAATGGCATCTCCAGAAAGACCGCATCGACGACGCAGCCGAGGTGATCCTCGCCGCCGCGCCCGACACGATGGCGGCGCAGGACACCGATGCCTGGTGGCGCGAGCGCCGCCTGCTGGCGCGGAGGCTGCTCGACCAGGGCAAGTTCAAGACCGCCTACGACGTGGTGCGCACCGCGGCCGTGCCGGCGATGGAGGTCTACCGCGTCGACTATCACTTCATGTGCGGCTGGATCGCGCTGCGCTATCTCGACGATCCCAGGACGGCGATGGTGCATTTCGCCGCGATCGACGAAGGCTCGGCCAACCCCATCGCGCTGTCGCGCGGTCATTACTGGCGCGGGCGCGCGGCGGAGGCCATGGGAGCCGCGGCCGACGCCCGCATGAGCTACAAGGCTGCGGCGCGCTACTCGACCGCCTATTACGGTCAGCTCGCCCGCGCCAAGCTCGGGCTCGACCGCATCGAGCTGCGTGCGCCCTCGCCCGTGCTGGCCTCGACCGACACACCTCCTGCCGACGAGCGCGTGCGCGCCGCGGACATGCTGTACGGCATCGGCGAGCGCGACATGGTGTTCTATTACGCCGAGGATTTTGCCAAGGAGAGCACCGACGTCGCAGCGCTCGAAGCGCTCGGCGCGCTCGCCGGGCAGCGCAACGATGCGCGTGTGATGCTGGAGGTCGGCAAGTCGGCGCTGGCGCGCGGGTTCGCGCTCGACCATTACGCCTTCCCGACCATCGGCATCCCCGAGCACAAGCAGCTCGCCCCCCCGATCGAGAGCAGCGTGATCTATTCCGTGGCGCGTACCGAGAGCTCGTTCGACCAGCGCGACAAGTCGCCCGCCAATGCCGTCGGGCTGATGCAGGTGACGCCGGAAGCCGGCCGCGACACCGCAAAACGGTTCGGCCTGACCTATGACTGGGACAGGATGGTGTCGGACCCCGTTTACAACACGCAGATGGGCGCGGCCGAGCTCAGCGCGCTGCTCTCGGAATATCGCGGCAACCAGATCATGACCTTCGCCGGCTACAATGCCGGACGCGGCCGGGTGCGCGAATGGGTGCAGGCGCGCGGCGATCCGCGCGACCCCAATGTCGATCCGGTCGATTGGGTCGAGCGCATCCCGCTGTCGGAGACGCGCAACTACGTTCAGCGCGTGATGGAGAACGTGCTGGTGTACCGCGCCCGGTTCGAGGGCAGCGGCGCGGTCGCCGACAAGAGCGACCAGCGCGTGGTGACGAAAGACGCGAGCGCGGCGCCGACGGTATCGGCCGCAGCCCCGACGCCATAGCCTCGCGACCGCCGGGGCTGGACGCGGCACGAGGCTTGGACACGGTGACTGCGGCCGACGATTCTGCGCGGCCTGCGTCGTGCAGCTAGCGGTCACCTCCTTCCAGGGTCAGAAGGTCGCATCCGCGCAGATATGCCTCGCCCAGTGAGCGCGACAACGCGCTCATCTGAACCATCCAGCTCCAGCTCGCGATGGCCGTCAGCACCGCGAGCACCTCGAGCGAGCTGCGGTAGGGCCACAGCATGTCCGGTGCCGTCTGGTGGCGGTAGCAATCATAGTCGCAATAGCGTTCCTGCTTCGACACATGCCGGACATAGCTCGAACCGAGCGGCCGGGCGCATGTGCTGCAGGCCGCGTCGTGGCTGGGACGTTCCTGATTGACGAGCATGAATCTCAACGCCGTGCCCTCTCCCTGCCGATGGCTTATCCACCGATGCGTGTCGCCGCCTTCCCTGCTCAGGACGCGGCGCGCGTACGCTCCCCGATCAACCGCGCCGCGTCCTGGTGAATCGCGTAACATTCGTAGCCGCAATAGGGCAGCAGCGTCCTGGCGTCGCGCAGATAGCCACCCTCGATCTCCTCGCAGCACCACAGGCACGACGTCTTGCGGAACGGGGTTCTGCCGTTCACCAGGATGAACCTCACGTGGCACCTCCCAGCGCGAAGCAGTAGACCGTGTCGACCAGGGAAGCGGACGGCGGCGGCGCGCAGATATGGTTGCGACCGTCGGGATTGTCCCTGTGGCGCTCGACTTTCTGGGACGGGATCAGGATGTATTTCCCGTCTTCCCGGCGCCGCGCGTAGATCCTGCCCTCGTCGTAGCGTATCTCGGTCGGGTAGCAATCCGCATTGTTACAGCAGCTCAGAACCGGGTTGTCCGGCATGCGCCAGTTTGAATAGAACTTCTCGTGCAGCTGTTGATCCTGAGGCGGATGGTGACGATGCGAGCCATCCCGTGCGACGTCCTCCGCCTTCACGCCCGTCAGCAGCGGAAGCGGGAGCGCGATCGCGAGCAGGAGCTTGCAGCTAAGGTTCAACTCACAGCCTCCGGACGAAGAAATGGCCTGACGGGCTAGATGCGGCAGCCGATCTTCATGCCGCCTGACATCGGAACAGCCAGAGGCGGTCGCGTTCGCGTCGCGCCCTGAACCGGTCGAGACATTTCCGCGAGCAGAGCGGCGCTTGCCAGGAGTAGTATCGGATCAGACCAAACTTGCCGGCGCAAACGGCACAGCTTTTGGACTCGGGGCGGCGCTCGGAGTACTCGGACCTATCGCACATCATCCTCTCCTCTTGACCTCCAGGGGCCCGGCTTCCTCGTGCGCAAATGCAAGGGGTCGCCACGGTCGTCACGGAAAATGCGGCTTCTCGATCGTGACCGGCTAATTCGGCCGGCAAGTCAGGGCGGCGGATGCAGAGCCTGGCTCATTGGAGGCAACACGCCGGGCTTTTCGGCAGTTTGTGCTCCGCAATCGTCTCCCCCCGATTGATCGCGAGACTAGGCTCCATGCAACGCACCGCTCAATTGTACGGAGGTAAATGCCCGCTAGAACTAGGATTGTGCGAGCTATACGTAGGTTTGTGCCGTAGTTTTCCGGAGATTCACCCGCAACGAGACGGCGCAACGCGCGCAAGCTGCACGGCAATCGGGAATTCTGCCGAGAGTTCGACTTTGGTCGGAGGGAATTGCCCCTGCTATTGCAAAGTGCTCTACTCGCCGTGACGCCAGCGAGCCGGACCGCTTGCGATGATGCCTGGCCAGATCACGAAACTCGGGAATTCGGCCGCGCAGTTCCTGCTCGGCCGCCTTGCGGCGGTTCGATCATTCGGCAACGGCATGAAGAACGGGCACGCGGTCGCGGACGCCGCGCGGCGGAGCACCGATCTGCGTGATGCCATGAAGCAATGGCACGAGGTGTTCGAGCACAATCCGGTCATGTACTTCATGGTCGATCCGGCCGGAACGGTGCTCAACGTCAATACGTTCGGCGCCGCACAACTGGGCTACACGACCGACGAGTTGATCGGGCGATCCGTGCTGAACGTCTTCTTCGAGGAAGACCACGACCTGGTCCGTCAATGCATCGCCTTGTGCCTGACGACCGTGGACCAGTCGCATACCTGGGAGATCCGCAAGTTCCGGAAGGACGGGTCGGTGCTCTGGGTCCGTGAAAACGCCAAGGCGATGCTGCGCGGCGACGGCACGCCGATCCTGCTGGTCGCCTGCGAAAACATCACCGAGCGCAAGGAGACGGAGGATGCGCTGCGGCAGAGCGAGGCCTATCTCGCCCAGGCGCAGGAATTGAGCCACACCGGCAGCTTCGGCTTGAACCTCGCGACCGGCGAAGCGGTGTGGTCGAGGGAGACCTTTCGCATCTTCCAGTGCGATCCGGCGACCAAGCCGACCCTGAGCTTCGTGTTTCAGCGCATCCATCCGGAAGATCGCGATACGGTCCGCCGCACCCTCGATCGGGCCTACCGCCTGGCGGAGGATTTCGACCACCAATACCGCCTGCTGATGCCCGACGGATCGGTCAAATATCTCCATTCGGTGGCGCGCGCGGTTCGCCACCCGTCCGGGCGCATCGAGTTCGTCGGGGCGGTGACCGATGTCACGGTTGCCAAGGAAGCGGAGCAGAGGCTGCTTCGCAGCGAAGCCTATTTGACCGAAGCCCAGCGCCTCAGCCATACCAGCAGCTGGTCCTGGGACGTTCGTCGCCAGGAGTTCGCCCACCGATCGGCTGAGCTCTACCGCCTGTTCGGATTTGAGCCGGACCAGATCGATCTGCCGGCCCGGGCATTTCAGCAACGTATCGTGCCGGAGGACTTTCAGCGAATTATCGCGGTGGAACGCGAAGCGGTTCGACAGAAGCAGCCCTTCCAGATCGACTTCCGGATTGCGCGCCCCGACGGGTCGATCAGACGCGTCCATAGCGAGGGACATCCCGTGATCGGGCATGATGGTGAGGTGATTGAAATCATCGGCACGCATGTGGACGTCACCGAGCAGTTCGCGGCCAAAGACGCGCTGCATAAGGCGTTCGACGAACTCAAGGCATCGGAGCAGCGTTTCCGCGATTATGCCGAAACCGCGTCAGACTGGTTCTGGGAGACCGGGCCGGATCACCGCATCACGCGGATATCGGAGCATGCCGACACCTCCACCGCACCGCCGACGGGTCTGATCGGTCTGACCCGTTGGGACATTCCACCCGATGCCGAGCTCGAGCCGGAGAAATGGGAGCAGCATCGCGCGGCGCTCGATGCCCACGTCCCGTTCCGCGATCTGATCTACCGCAGCAGGGATCGTAACGGATCTCCAATCTACGTCCGCACCAGCGGCAAGCCGTTTCATGATGCGCAGGGCAATTTTCTCGGCTATCGCGGCGTCAGCAGCGACATCACGGCCGCGATCCGCGTCGAGCAGGCGGAGGAGGCGCTACGCAAGGCGCAAAGCGAACTGGCCCATGTCACGCGCATCACGACGCTCGGCGAGCTGACCACGTCGATTGCCCACGAAATCACCCAGCCTCTCGCCGCGGTGATCTCCAACGCGGACGCCTGCATCGCCTGGCTCGCCCGCGAGCCGGCGGATCTGAGTGCCGCGCGCCGTTCCGCCGAATGGATTGTCGAGGACGCCCATCGGGCAAGCGAGGTGATCCGCCGGATCAGGGCGCTTGCAAAGAAGACCGAGATCGAAGTCGTCCCGCTCGACATCAACCAGGTCGTTCGGGAGGCCGTGGCGCTCGTCCGGCGCGAGCTTGCGACCCATGCGGTCTCGGTGCGAATGGAGTTGGCATCCGACCTGCCGCCGATCTGCGGTGACCGTATCCAGCTCCAGCAGGTGCTGATCAACCTGGTGATGAACGGCATCGAAGCCATGCAGGGCAATGTCGACCGCCCGCGCGAACTGGCGATCCGCTCGTGCCGGGCCAGCGACGACGACCGCCTGCTCCTCACCGTGACCGACCGTGGTGTCGGCCTCTGCAAAGACGTCAAGGAGCGCATCTTCACCCCGTTCTTCACGACGAAATCGGGCGGTCTGGGAATGGGACTCTCGATCTGCCGATCGATTATCGAGGCTCACGCGGGCCGGCTTTCGGCCTTTCAAAACGAGGGGCGCGGTGCAACATTGCAGATCGCCCTGCCCTTGCCACACAAGGACACGTCGTGACCGACCATGAGAAGCAGGCCCAGGCGAGCGCCGGCGAACCGATCGTTCTGATCGTTGATGATGATCCCTCGATGCGTCGTGCGCTCACCAATCTCTTTCAATCGGTCGGTCTCAAGGTCCAAGCCTTCAGTTCGGCGGCCGAGATCATGGAAGCCAAACCGCCTGCGGTCCCAAGTTGCCTCGTGCTCGACATCCGCCTGCCGGGCTCGAGCGGCCTCGACCTCCAGGCCGACCTCGCCAAGGCCAATATTCACACGCCGATCATCTTCATCACCGGTCACGGCGATATCCCCATGACCGTGAGAGCCATGAAAAGCGGTGCCGTCGATTTCCTGACCAAGCCGGTGCGCGACCAGGACATGCTGGATGCGGTACAAGCGGCGATCGAGCGAGATCGCAAGCGGCGCGATGCCGAGAAGTCGATCTCGGGTGTGCGATCCCGTTTCGAGGGGCTGACGGCACGCGAGCGCGACGTCCTCGCCCTGGTTGCATCCGGGCTGATGAACAAGCAGGTCGCCGCCGAACTCGGATTGGCCGAAATCACCGTGAAGATCTATCGCGGGCAGATCATGCGGAAAATGGGGGCGAAGTCGCTAGCCGACCTCGTCAGAATGACGGACGCGCTGGGAATCCCGCGCAACAGGGGTCACCTGCAAACCTAAGTATGCTTTCCAAGCTCGCTCTGGTGGCCCACTTTCCCCCGGGCGGTTGAACCGCGGCCGGCGGCTCCCCGTTCAGGAGCGATCATCTTGTCAGTGCCTTCGATCATTTCCGTCATTGATGATGATGCCTCCGTTCGGCTTGCGACGAACAACCTCCTGACGTCGCGCGGATACACGGTCTACACCTTTGGCTCCGCTCACGAATTTCTCCAATCCGCCGAACTGGAGACGACCTCCTGCGTGATCGCGGACGTGCAGATGGCGGCCATGAGCGGCGTCGAGCTGTTGATGCATCTGCGGGGCCTCGGGCGTATCACGCCTTTCATCTTCATGACGGCTTTTCCGGACGAGGCCGTGCGCGACCGCGCACTGAAGGCCGGCGCCATCGGCTTTCTCGCCAAGCCGTTTTCAACGCGAGCCCTGATCGAGTGCCTGGACACGGCACTATCGGGCGCCGGTGACGGCACGATGTGACGCGGCGGCGCCGCGTCGCCGGGGGCCCCTACGGCAGGACATGGCGTGCCGCGGCCACGGCGAGGCGCTCACTCCACCCTGATGTTCGCCGCCTTGATGATCGGCCACCACTTGGCGATCTCGGCCTTTTGGCGGGTGCCGAGCGCCTCCGGGGTGAGCTGATCCTGCGGCGTCATCTCGAGGCCCTGACTTTCGAGCTGCTTCCTTACGGCGGGATCGTTGAGTGCCTCCACGGCCGCAGCATTGAGTTTTGCCACGATCTCCTTCGGAGTGCCCTTCGGCACCCACATGCCCGACCACAGCGTCATGCTGAAGCCTTTCAGGCCCGCCTCCTCCGCGGTCGGAATATCGGGCGCGGAGGACAGGCGCTTGTTGTCCGCGACGGCGTAGGCGCGGATGGTGCCGGCGCGGACCTGGTTGATGGAGTTGGAGGTCTGGTCGACGATGACATCGATCTGGCCGGCGATCAGGTCGTTCAGCGCAGGCGCCGTGCCGCGATACGGAACGTATTGCAGCTTGATGCCGGACACACTCTCGAAATAGACACCGGCGATGTGGCTGCCGGAGCCTGCACCGGCCGTACCTGCGGTCGGCGGCGACGGCCGCGACTTCAGCCATTCGAGAAGGTCTTTCAGCGAGGTCGCGGGCACCGCGTTCTTGCTGACCACGATCATCGGGTTGCTCGGCAGCAGCACCACGGGTTCGAGATCGGCGACGAGATCGTAGCTGAGCTTGTAGACGGCGCCGTTGGCGACGTGCGTGCCGAGATGGCCGAAGGAGATGGTGTAGCCATCGGGCGCCGATTGCACGGCGCGGCCGACGCCGAGCGAGCCGCCCGCGCCGGTGACGTTCTCGATCACCAGTGGCTGGCCCAGGGAGACCCGCATCCGCTCGGCAAGCACGCGTGCCATCGCATCGGACGGGCCGCCGGCCGCGAACGGCACGATGATGGTGATGGGGCGCGAAGGATAGTCGTCGGCGCGCGCTGCGGCGACAGAAGCGAGAATACCGATCAGCCCGGCCCAGACGGCCTTCTTCATTGTGTTCTCCCCAGCGATGTCGTTGTTGTTTTTATGCCCTCCCGCGTACGGGAAGAGGGACCGGTCGTGAAGAGACGAAATGACGCGGCGGAGCGCGATGATCGCGCCCCGGCTGCTGGACTTGGTCAGAACTGCGCGTAATCGATCGGCTTGTGGCGATCGAGCGTGCGGGTGACCGGCGGCAGCGGGTATTTCAGGCCGGTCGCGCAGTTGAACAGCATCACGCGATCGCTCTTGCTGACGCGGCCGTCGGCGAGGCTCTCCTTGTAGGCGGCGTAGGTCGCAGCGCCTTCGGGGCACAGCAAGAGCCCCTCCTCGCGCGCGACCTCGTTCAGCGCGGCGGAGATCTTGTCGTCGTCGACCGCAATGGCAAAGCCCTTGCTCTCGCGCACGGCGCGCAGGATCAGGAAATCGCCGATCGCCTGCGGCACGCGGATACCCGACGCAATGGTGTGGGCGTCCTCCCAGCGCGTCGCATGCTCGGTGCCGGCCTCGTAAGCGCGCACCATCGGCGCGCAGCCGGAGGCCTGCACCGCGACCATGCGCGGGCGCTTCGAGCCGATGAAGCCGATCTTCTCCAGCTCGTCGAACGCCTTCCACATGCCGATCAGGCCGGTGCCGCCGCCGGTCGGATAGAAGATCACGTCGGGCACGTCCCAGCCGAGCTGCTCGGCGAGCTCGAGACCCATCGTCTTCTTGCCCTCGATGCGGTACGGCTCCTTCAGGGTCGAGGTGTCGAACCAGCCGACCTTCGCCTTGCCCTCGCCGACGATCTTGCCGCAATCGTCGATATAGCCGTTGACGCGGTAGACGGTCGCGCCCTGCAGCTCGATCTCGCTGACATTCACCTCGGGCGTGTCGGCCGGGCAGAAGATCGTGGTCTTGATGCCGCAAGACGTGGCGTAGGCGGCCAGCGCCGCGCCGGCATTGCCGTTGGTCGGCATCGCCATGTGCTTGATGCCGAGCGCCTTGCCCATCGACACCGCCATCACCAGGCCGCGCGCCTTGAACGAGCCGGTCGGCAGGCGTCCCTCGTCCTTGACGATGATCTCGCCGCCGCCGAGCTTCTTGCCGAGCTTCGGCAGCCGGATCAGCGGCGTCGTGACTTCGCCGAGCGAGACGATGTCCTTGCATTTACGCACCGGCAGCAGCTCGCGGTAGCGCCACATGTCGCCGGGCCGCTGAGCGAGCGCGTCCTTGGTCAGCGCCTTCTTCACACCGGCGAGGTCATAGCGGACAAGAAGCGGCTTGCCGGCCTTGGAGAGGTTGTGGACCTGGTCGGCCGCGTAATGGTCGCCTTCCATCGCGCATTCGAGATGGGTGACGAAGGTCGGGCGTTCGATGGTGAGGTTGTCGTTGTCGTGCATGGGATGATTTCCTTCTTATTTTGCAAACAGCTCTCTCTGCTCGTCATTGCGAGCGAAGCGAAGCAATCCAGAGTCTTTCCGCAGAGGCAGTCTGGATTGCTTCGCTTCGCTCGCAATGACGGCGGTGTGCGGCGATGCCAACCGTCAGATATTCAGCACCCGTCCATACGCATCCAGCACGGCTTCCTTCATCATCTCCGAGAGGGTCGGATGCGGGAACACCGTGTGCATCAGCTCTTCTTCGGTCGTCTCCAGGTTCATGGCGACGACATAGCCCTGGATCAGCTCGGTCACTTCCGCACCGACCATGTGGGCGCCGAGCAGCTGGCCGGTCTTCTTGTCGAAGATCACCTTGACGAGGCCCTGGTCCTCGCCGAGCGCGATGGCCTTGCCGTTGCCGACGAAGGGGAAGCGGCCGACGCGGATCTCGCGACCGCTCTCCTTGGCCTTTGCTTCCGTCAGGCCGACGGAGGCGACCTGGGGATGGCAATAGGTGCAGCCCGGGATCATGTTCTTGTCCATGGGATGCGGATGCAGGCCCTTGATCGCCTCGACGCAGATCACGCCCTCATGCTCGGCCTTGTGGGCGAGCATCGGGGGGCCCGCGACGTCGCCGATGGCGTAGATGCCGGGAACGTTGGTCTTGCCGTAGCCGTCGATGACGATGCAGCCGCGGTCGGTTTTGACACCCAGCTTTTCCAGACCGAGGTTCTCGATGTTGCCGACGACGCCGACCGCTGAGATCACGCGCTCGAACTCGGTGGTGACGGGCTTGCCCTTGCCGTCGTCAATGGTGGCAACGACGCTGTCGGCCTTTTTCTCGAGCTTGGTCACCTTGGTCGAGGACATGATCTTGATGCCCTGCTTCTCCAGGCGCTTGCGGGCGAGACCCGCGATCTCGGCATCCTCGACGGGGAGGATCTGCGGCAGCACCTCGACCACGGTCACGTCGGAGCCCATGGTGTGGAAGAACGAGGCGAACTCGATGCCGATCGCGCCGGAGCCGACCACCAGCAACGATTTCGGCATCCGCTCCGGCACCATTGCTTCAAAGTAGGTCCAGATCAGCTTCTTGTCGGGCTCGAGCCCGGGCAGCACGCGCGGCCGCGCGCCGGTCGCAACGATGATGTGCTTGGCCTGGTAGGTCCCCTCGCCCAGCGCGCCCTTCGGGCCCTCGACGTCGGACGTCTTGACGGTAACTTTGCCGGGCGCGTCGATCGAGGCCGCGCCCCAGATCACGCTGACCTTGTTCTTCTTCATCAGGAAGCCGACGCCGTCGTTCAGCCGCTTGGAGACGCCGCGCGAGCGCTGCACCACGGCCTTCGGATCGAACGAGACCTTCTCCGCCGACAGGCCATAATCCTTGGCGTGCTGCATGTAGTGGTAGATCTCGGCCGAGCGCAGCAGTGCCTTGGTCGGGATGCAGCCCCAGTTCAGGCAGATGCCGCCGAGATAGGATTTTTCGACGATCGCGACCTTGAAGCCGAGCTGGGCGGCGCGGATCGCGGTGACATAGCCGCCGGGACCGGAGCCGATGATGATGACGTCGAAGGATGTATCGGCCATGGCGGCTCCCATTCAACTCAAGCGATCGTTGCGCCGCGAGCGCGGCGTTTTAAGATGTAGGTCCTGATCAGCCACTCGATGAGAATGACCGCCGCCATGATGGCGAAGATGGTGAGCGCGATGGGCGCCCAGATGTTGCGCGACAGCGCCTCGCCGGCAAAGAAGGCGGCTTCAATGATCTCGCGGCCCTGCGGGCTGAGTATGAGGATCAGCGAGACCAGCATCGAGATCCAGGGCCAGCGCGACGTCATGCGCCATCTCAGACCATCATCATGACGGGGTTTTCGATCAGCTGCTTGAAGGCGCCGATCAGCTCGGCGCCGAGCGCGCCATCGATGGCGCGGTGATCGCACGACAAGGTCACGCTCATCATGTGCGCGATCTCGATCTTGCCGCCACGCACGACGGGACGCTCCTCGCTGGTGCCGACCGCGAGGATGGTCGCGTGCGGCGGGTTGATCACGGCGGTGAAGTGGCTGATGCCGTACATGCCGAGGTTGGACACCGCCGTGGTGCCGCCCTGGTACTCCTCGGGCTTCAGCTTGCGCGAGCGGGCGCGCGCGGCAAAATCCTTCATCTCGTTGGAGATGGTCGAGAGCGTCTTGGTCTCGGCCTTGCGGATGATCGGGGTGATCAGGCCGCCCGGCATCGCCACCGCAACGCCGACGTCGGAATGGTGGTGCTTGACCATGCCGCTTTCGGTCCAGCTGACGTTGCAGTTCGGGATCTTCTGCAGCGCGACCGCCATCGCCTTGATGACGAAGTCGTTGACCGAGATCTTGTAGAGCGGCTTCTTCTCCTTGTCCTTCGGCGCGGCGGCGTTGATCTCCTCGCGCGCGGCGAGCAGCTTGCCGATGTCGCAATCGATGGTGAGATAGAAGTGCGGAACGTTCTGGATCGACGCGGTCAGGCGCTGCGCGATGGTGCGGCGCATGCCGTCATGCGGGACGATGTCGTAGGAGCCCGGCTCGAACAGCGACAGGATCTGCTTGTCCGACATGGTCGGCGCGATCGCCGGCGCACCTGACGGCGCCGCGGCGGGCGCCTTGAGGCCCTTGCCGGACTTGGCCTGCTCGACATCGCGCGCGACCACGCGACCGTGCGGGCCGGTGCCCGTCACCATCGCCACGTCGATGCCGGCATCCTTGGCGAGACGACGCGCCAGCGGCGAGGAGAACACGCGGCCGCCATGTCCGTTGGTCTGCG
>NZ_LWIG01000018.1:80551-97424 GCF_002068095.1 Bradyrhizobium sacchari
CAGCCTGCGGCGCAGGAGCCGCGGCAGGCGGAGCAGCCTTGGGTGCGGCCGGCGCCGGCGCTGGAGCCGGAGCAGCAGCCTCCGTGGCCTTCGGCGGCGCGGCCGACGCGCTGGGCTTGGCGCTACCTGCAGCCTTCACGTCCTCGCCCTCGCCGGCGAGCACCGCGATCACGTCGTTGACCGGGACGTCCTGGGTGCCCTCGGGCACGAGGATCTTGGCGATCGTGCCCTCGTCGATGGCCTCGACCTCCATGGTCGCCTTGTCGGTCTCGATCTCGGCGATCACGTCGCCGGATTTGACCTTGTCGCCTTCCTTCTTCAGCCACTTGGCGAGGTTGCCCTTCTCCATCGTCGGCGAGAGAGCGGGCATCAGGATGTTGATGGGCATGCTGACCTCAAGAAGAACTTTGCAAAACGTCGTCTCCGACAGCGGAGACGCACAGACCAGGTTTAGTTGCCGATGTCGCCCTGCCAGAGGCGCTCATTGGCAGGGATGGAACGCCAATTCTTCATCATGGTGATGGAACGGTCGTCGGCAAGATCGATCCAGGGGATGCCGAACTTGTCGAGGATGTCCTTGGAGCCCGGGAAAGTGACGGACTCCCCGATCACCACCAGCTTGACCTTGAACAGCGCGAGCGCACCGGCGCACATCGAACAAGGCGAAAGCGTGGTGTACATGACGGTGTCATGGAACGTGATCGCCCCGGCCTCGCGCAGGCAGCTCATCTCGCCGTGCAGGATCACGTTGTTCTCCTGCACGCGGTTGTTGTGGCCGCGGGCGATGATCTTGTTGTCGCGCGTCAGCACCGCGCCGATCGGCAGGCCGCCCTGCGCGATCGAGGCTTCCGCCTCGCGGATCGCCTCCAGCATGAAGTCGAAATGATAGGATTCGATCGCCACCGTCAGTGTCCCTTCCCGCGCGGCGTCGTGGTGCCGGTGTCAGTGGGACGCTCGATCTCGGCCTGGAACATGTCGAGGATCCGGTTCAGCGCGTCCTCCTCGGTATATTCGCTCTCGCGCGCATAGGCGCGCGCAGCGTGGCGGGCGAGATCGACCAGCAGCAGGCCCCACATGTCGGGCTCCTCGAAAGCGCGCTGGAACGCCATCGACAGCCCGCCATCCAGCACGAACACGCGCAGGATCTCGACCGCGTCATCGCGGGTCATGACGTCGGGCGGCAGTGGCTGCTCCTTGGGGCCCGCCATGGTCTACCTGTAGCAGACGGCTTTGGCGGCCTCGACGACTTCCGCCGCCGAGGGCAGCGCGAGCTTCTCCAGGTTGGCGGCATAGGGCATCGGCACGTCCTTGCCGGAGACGCGCGCGACCGGCGCGTCCAGATAGTCGAACGCGTTCTCCATGATGCGCGCGGCGATCTCGGCGCCGACGCCGCTCTGGGCCCAGCCCTCTTCCACCGTGACGGCACGGCCGGTCTTCTTCACGGAGTTGATGATGGTCTCGGTGTCCATCGGGCGCAGCGTGCGCAGGTCGATCACCTCGGCCTCGATGCCCTCCTTGGCGAGCTCGTCGGCGGCCTTCAGCGCATAGGTCATGCCGTTCGACCAGGAGATGATGGTGACGTGGCTGCCGGAGCGCACGATGCGCGCCTTGCCGATCGGGACGATGAAATCGTCGAGCTTCGGCACTTCGCCGGTGTGGCCGTAGAGCACCTCGTTCTCGAGGAAGATCACCGGATTGGGATCGCGGATCGCGGCCTTGAGCAGGCCCTTGTAGTCGGCGGCCGAGAACGGCGCGACGACCTTGAGGCCCGGGATGTTCGAATACCAGGCCGAATAGTCCTGGCTGTGCTGGGCGGCGACGCGCGCAGCCGCACCGTTCGGTCCGCGGAACACGATCGAGCAGCCCATCTGTCCGCCGGACATGTAGAGTGTCTTGGCCGCGGAGTTGATGATCTGGTCGATCGCCTGCATGGCGAAGTTGAAGGTCATGAACTCGACGATCGGCTTCAGGCCGGTCATGGCGGCGCCGACACCGACGCCGGCAAAGCCGTGCTCGGTGATCGGGGTGTCGATGACGCGCTTGGCGCCAAATTCCTGGAGCAGGCCCTGGGTGACCTTGTAGGCGCCCTGATATTCAGCGACTTCTTCGCCCATCACGAAGACATCGGCGTCGCGGCGCATCTCTTCGGCCATGGCGTCGCGCAGGGCTTCGCGGATGGTCTGCGTCACCATCTC
Source organism: Bradyrhizobium sacchari (assembly GCF_002068095.1). Lineage (GTDB taxonomy): Bacteria > Pseudomonadota > Alphaproteobacteria > Rhizobiales > Xanthobacteraceae > Bradyrhizobium > Bradyrhizobium sacchari. The sequence goes on from NZ_LWIG01000018.1 coordinate 82,747, forward strand.
GGTGCCGGCGGGCACCTCGGGATCGGGCTCGGCGACGGCTTGCGGCGCAGGCGCAGCCTTGGGCGCGGGCGCTTCGGCTTTTGCCGCGGCAGGCGGCGCGGACTCCGCAGCCTTCGCGGCTGGTGCAGGCGCCTTGGCCAGATCGGCCGCGCTCTCGCCGTCGGCCAGAATGGTCGCGATCGGCGTGTTCACCGCAACGTCGGCGGTGCCCTCGGGAATCAGGATCTTGCCGAGCGTGCCCTCGTCGGTCGCTTCGACCTCCATGGTCGCCTTGTCGGTCTCGATCTCGGCGATGACGTCGCCAGACTTGATCGTCTCGCCCTCTTTTTTCAGCCACTTGGCGAGGTTGCCCTTCTCCATCGTGGGTGACAACGCGGGCATCAGCACTTGAATTGGCATATCGACTCCAAAAGAAAGCTTGCGCGCGTTCAGCGGTAAACGTCGGTCCAGAGCTCGGCGGCATCCGGCTCGGGATCATGCTGGGCAAAGTCGGCGGAGGCATTGACGATGTCGCGCACCTCGGCGTCGATCGCCTTGAGGTCGGCCTCGCTGACCTTGGCCGCCAGCAGGCGATTGCGCACCTGCTCGATCGGATCCTGGTCGTGGCGGACCTTCTCGACCTCCTCGCGCGTGCGATATTTTGCAGGGTCGGACATCGAATGGCCGCGATAGCGATAGGTCTGCATCTCAAGGATGAAGGGACCCTTGCCGGCGCGGCACCAGGCCGCCGCCTCCTCGCCCGCTGCCTTGACGGCGCGCACGTCCATGCCGTCGACCTGCTTGCCGGGGATGTTGAAGGACACGCCGCGCTTGGAGAAATCCTGTTGCGCCGAGGCGCGCGACACCGCGGTGCCCATGGCGTAGCGGTTGTTCTCGATGACGTAGATCACCGGCAGCTTCCAGAGCTCCGCCATGTTGAAGCTCTCATAGACCTGGCCCTGGTTGGCCGCGCCGTCGCCGAAATAGGTGACGCTGACATTGCCGTTGCCGCGATAGTGATTGGCGAAGGCGAGGCCCGTGCCGAGCGAGACCTGGGCGCCGACGATGCCGTGACCGCCGTAGAAGTGCTTCTCCTTGCTGAACATGTGCATGGAGCCGCCCTTGCCCTTGGAGTAACCGCCGCGGCGGCCCGTGAGCTCGGCCATGACGCCGTTGGCATCCATGCCAGTGGCAAGCATGTGGCCGTGATCGCGATAGCCGGTGATGACCTGATCGCCCTCCTTGAGGGCCATCTGCATGCCGACCACCACGGCCTCCTGGCCAATATAGAGATGGCAGAAGCCGCCGATGGCGCCCATGCCGTAGAGCTGGCCGGCCTTTTCCTCGAACCGCCGGATCAGGAGCATCTCGCGGAGCGCCTTGAGCTCCTGCTCCCTGGTGAATTCCGGGGGCGATGCGCCGTCGGTCTTGTCCTGTGCAGCGCCTGCGGCGGCTTTCTTGGGTGCGGCCATGGGAATTCCGGGTCAGAGAAAACTTTCGTCCTCTCTAACCCAAGTCAAACGCCCTTGGAAAGCACCGCGGCGACATGGCACGACTTTCATTATGCCGCACTGCAACGTGACCGAAATATTGGAAAATCTTTGGCGCCGATCGGGCAACAAATCTCTGCCGGGGACAGCGCGCGCAGATTCGTGGCCGCTTCAAGAAACGCCGGGTCAACCAAGTCCCGACATTTGGAACGGGCGACGCCGAAACGGCGCCGCCCTCTCCGCCGATCAGAAGAAGCCGAGCTTCTTCGGGCTGTAGCTGACCAGGAGATTCTTGGTCTGCTGGTAGTGATCAAGCATCATCTTGTGGGTCTCGCGACCGACGCCCGACTGCTTGTAGCCGCCGAACGCCGCATGCGCGGGATAGGCATGGTAGCAGTTGGTCCAGACCCGGCCGGCCTGGATCGCCCGGCCGAAGCGGTAGCAGCGATTGGCATCGCGGCTCCAGACGCCGGCCCCGAGGCCATAGAGCGTGTCATTGGCGATCGCGAGCGCCTCGTCATCGGTCTTGAAGGTCGTGACCGAGACGACCGGGCCGAAGATCTCCTCCTGGAAGATGCGCATCTTGTTGTGGCCCTCGAACACCGTGGGCTGGACATAGAAGCCCTTGGCGAGGTCGCCGTCGAGCTCGGCGCGACCGCCGCCTGCCAGCACCTTGGCCCCCTCCTGCTTGCCGATGTCGATATAGGAGAGGATCTTCGCGAGCTGCTCGCTCGAGGCCTGCGCGCCGATCATGGTGTCGGCCACGCGCGGGTCGCCCTGCTTGATCGCGGCGACGCGCTTCAGCGCCCGCTCCATGAAGCGGTCGTAGATGTCGGCATGAACCAACGCCCGGCTCGGACAGGTGCAGACCTCGCCCTGGTTCAGCGCGAACATCACAAAACCCTCGATCGCCTTGTCGAAGAAGTCGTCGTCCTCGGCGGTGACGTCCTTGAAGAAGATGTTCGGCGACTTGCCGCCGAGCTCCAGCGTGACCGGGATCAAGTTCTGGCTGGCATACTGCATGATCAGGCGGCCCGTCGAGGTCTCGCCGGTGAAGGCGATCTTGGCAATGCGCGGGCTGGAGGCGAGCGGCTTGCCGGCCTCGAGGCCAAAACCGTTGACGATATTGAGGACGCCGGGCGGCAGAATATCGGCGACGATCTCGGCCCAGACCATGATCGAGGCCGGGGTCTGCTCGGCGGGCTTGAGCACCACGCAATTGCCGGCGGCCAGCGCCGGTGCGAGCTTCCAGCAGGCCATCAGCAGCGGGAAGTTCCACGGGATGATCTGGCCGACCACGCCGAGCGGCTCGTGGAAATGATAGGCGATGGTGTCGTGGTCGATCTCGCCGATCGATCCTTCCTGGGCGCGCACGACGCCGGCGAAATAGCGGAAGTGGTCGATGGCGAGCGGCAGGTCGGCGGCGCGGGTCTCGCGGATCGGCTTGCCGTTGTCCCAGGTCTCGGCAACCGCGAGACGTTCGAGATTTTCCTCCATGCGGTCGGCGATCCGGTTCAGGACCGCGGCGCGCTCGGCGACGCTGGTACGGCCCCAGGCGTCCTTGGCGGCATGCGCCGCGTCGAGGGCGGCCTCGACGTCCTGCGCGTCGGAGCGCGCGATCTTGCAGACGACCTGGCCGTTCACCGGCGAGGCATTATCGAAATACTTGCCGGATTTCGGCGCGACGAATTTGCCGCCGATGAAATTGTCGTACCGCTCGGAGAAGGGATGCTGGGTGACGCCGAGGAATTCCACCTTGTTCATTGATCACTCCCGATGTTGCTGTTTGCGCTATTCGTCGCGTGTTCGCGACTTGCGCAGACGATGATGCGGGAGGTGTTTTCTGTCAGCCCGGCCGGAAGCGATGGCGGCGCGGACCTGTCGCAGTTCTGCGACAGTCGCGGGCGAGGCACGTGCGAGATGAGGGTGCTCGCTGCCTCCACCGCGCCATTGCGAGCGCAGCGAAGCAATCCAGACTGCGCCCGCGGAGGGATTCTGGATTGCTTCGCTACGCTCGCAATGACGGTTGAGGGAGAACGTGCTCAGTGGTTCAGTTCGAACCGCTTGAGCTTCCGATGCAGGGTGGCGCGGCTGACGCCGAGGGCCTTGGCGGCGGCCGAGACATTGCCGCCCGCGCGGAGCAGCGCCCGCTGCAACACCGCGCGCTGACCGCCGGCGAGGTGGTCGCGCGCGGCATCGCCGCCGAGCAGATCGGCCGCGGGCACGGGCCGCAACGGGCGGCCGGGCGCGATCCCAAGTCCAATGCCAAGCCCCACCCGGGCGGAGCGGGTCGCGCCGATCACGAGATCGTCGGCGTCGACGGCGACGAGACCGCCGCACTGGCCGTCCGTGGCCGGCGTCAGCACGATGCGGGCATGGGCGAAGGCGCGGCGAAACATGTCGGCCTCGATGCGTTTGGCCGCCTCGGCCGCCGCCAGTGCGATCAAGCTGGAAAACGCATCGGTGCGATCGGCGCGGCAGGAGGAGACGTCGAGCACACCGGCAAAGGCCGCCTCGTGGTCGTAGATGGGAACCGCGGTGCAGCTCAGAAGCGTGTTGCGGGTGAAGAAGTGCTGGTCGCGGTCGATCGTCAGCGGCCGCTGCTCGACGACGCAGGTGCCGATGCCGTTGGTGCCCTCGTGCTCCTCGCTCCAGAGCGCGCCGGTCCACAGGCCCCAGGATTGGAAGGTCGCATCGTCCGCGGGCGTGCCGCGACGGTCGACCGGCACCCCCTCGCCATCGGCGAGCAGCACGCAGCAGCCGGCCGCGCCCACCGCCTGATAGAGCCGGTCCATGGCGCCTTGCGCGGCGGCCAGCAGCGGCGCGATGCGCTCGCGCGCCGTGCGCAGTTCCGCCTCCGTCAGGCGCTGCGGCAAGCCGCGGCCGGAGGGGTCGAGATGATGCAGTCGGGAGGAACGGCGCCAGGAGGCCACGAGTGCGGAACGAGCCGCCTGGCCTGATGCGATGGCGGCCTCGACACGGGCCGCGTGATGCTGGGGGGCTTGCCCATTCATCACCGTTTCCTCCGGGTGGCATTCTTAAGACGTGCCGGCGGGGCCTTGTTGATCTCCGTCAATCCTGGAGACCGGGCGCCCGCACAAGCCATCCCCTGCCGGCTCCGCTCCGTCAAGGCGGCAAACCGACTGCGGCCTTGCGACCTTGGTGTGATGAGAAGCAAGCTGTCCAGTCAGCCCCGGCTTTCGACGCCGGTTTCGAAACGTGCGAAAGCGCTAGTTCTGCGGGATCATCCGAACCAGATCATGTGGATTGACGTAGTCGAGCTGGAACCGGGCCCGCTCGTCCAGCATGTCGGGATCGATCCTCGATGTGCGCAACAGCGAGACGCGCTGCTCGTTCCTGGCCCGCTCGCGCTTGAGCTGCGCCAGCTCGCTCGTCAGCGCGATGATCTCCTGGTCGAGTTCCTGACGGGCGTTGAGGCCATATTTGCCGGTATAGGCGTTGACGCCGAAATAGCCGACGATGGCCGCCGCCATCGCATAAAGGGCAAGACCGGTCAGGATCGATTTCAGGCGTGCGCGGGAGACCATCTCGGGAAGATGGGGCAGCTTGGTTAAGGGAGCGCTAACGCAAAGCCATCCGCTGCCCGTAACGCTCGACCCTCATGGTGAGGAGGCCGCATAGCGGCCGTCTCGAACCACGAAGGCCCCGGTGTCCCCCGCGGCCATCCTTGGCAACGGCGCTGACGCGCCTCCTCAGGATGAGGACTTGCAGTGCGGCCGCGCGGTATCCAGCCTCAGCCGTGATGCTTCGCTACGTGGGCGGCGAAGGCATCGATGTAGGCCTGCAGCACACTCTTCAGCGAGTCCTTGGTGAGGTTCCCCTCCGCATCGAAGGCGTCGCCGACGGCGTTCAGATAGATCTCGGGCTGCTGCATAATCGGGCCGGCGATGCCCGGCAGGATGTTCTGCAGCGTCTTGGCGGCGCTGACGCCCCCGAGCGGTCCCGGCGAGTTCGAGACGATGCCGACCGGCTTGCCGTTGAACGAGCTCTTGCCATAGGGCCGCGAGGCGACGTCGATGGCGTTCTTCAGGACGCCCGGAATGGCGCGGTTGTATTCGGGGGTGACGAAGATGACGCCGTCGGACTTCTGAAGCTTGTCACGGAAGGCCAGCCAGTCCGCCGGCGGCGCGCCCTCGAGATCCTGGTTGAAGAAGGAGATGCCCGCCGGCGTGATGACTTCGAGCTTGAGCGTATCAGGCGCGAGCTTGGCAAGCGCATTGGCGATCTTCAGCGAAAAGCTGTCCTTGCGCAGGCTGCCGGCGATTACGACGATATTGTAGGCCATGGGGTGTCCTTGAAACCTTGAGGGGAAGTGCCGGGCGGCACTTAAGCGATCCGGATCGATGGATGCAAGTGCATGAACCGGTTCGATTTGGAAACGCTGCGTTTCACGAAAGCAGACAGTGGCCCAAAACCGTCAGGCCGCACAGCGGCGACCTGACGGTCGCGCAGAGCTGCAACCGCGATCAGATCGTCGGATTCCAGGCCGACGGAATCAGGCGGTACTTGGCGCCGTCCTTCTCGACGTGGCCGACCGAGGGAAAGGCGAAGTGGAAGCCGATCACGGTGGCCTTCTCCGCCGCCGCCATGTCGTAGAACTTGTGGCGCGTCGCCTGCGCCATTGCGGCATCGTTGTCGAACATCACGTGCCAGTCCGGATTGCGCAGGAAGAACTCCGGAATGTTGGTGACGTCGGACTGGATCAAGACTTTCGCATCGCCCGAGGCGACCGCGAACGATGTGTGACCCGGCGTATGGCCCGGCGTCGCGATCGAGGTGATGCCCGGCGCGACTTCCTTGCCCCACTCGTACTTCGTCACCTTGGATTCGAGACCGGCAAAAGTCTTCTTCACGTTGGCGAAGTAGTTCTTCATCATCGGGTTGGACTCGGCCTTGGCGGCGTTGTCCTCACTGGTCCAGAACTCCCAGTCCTTGCCCGGCACCATGATCTCCGAATTCGGGAAGGCCAGCGCGCCATCGGCGAGACGGATGCCGTTGGTGTGGTCAGGATGCAGATGCGACAGCAGCACCACGTCGATGCTCTTGGGATCGACGCCGGCGGCTGCGAGGTTTTGTAGCGTGCGGCCGACCGCGCCCTTGCTCGGCTCGAGGTTGGCGACGCCGTTGCCGGTGTCGATCAGCACGAGCTTGGAGCCGGTGTTGATGAGCTGCGGATTGAACGGCACCGTGACCATGCCCTTGGGCATGTAGGCGGCTTCGCCGGCGGCCGCGGCTTCTTCCTTCGGAACGTTGACGACGAACTTGTCGGGCATCGGGAAGGTGCGTGCGCCGTCGTTGATCGAGGTGCACTCGTAGCTGCCGACCTTGTAGCGATAGAAGCCCGGCGCCTGCGTCCCGGCTGGCGGCACGGAGGCATTTGCAGTGGTCGGGCGAAGTCCTGTGACGGCAGCCGCGCCGAGGGCGGCGACGCCTGCGAGCAGATGACGACGATTAAGATCGGTCATGAAGAAGTCCCCTTCTGAGCGCCTTTGCGGTTTTTCCGCTTTCAACGGCGGCGGGAATAATCCCCCGCTTCGCTCAGAAGGCAAGTCCTTCTTTCGGAGATGCGCCGTCGCGCATCACGATAATTTATTTGGTTCGTTGGGGAATTTTTCGCCCTCGGCCTGTCCGCGCCAGTATCGCTTCGGTGCATGGCCGTAGACTCGCTTGAAGGCATGTCCGAAAGCGCTCTCCGACGAGTATCCAAGCTGCGCGGCCGTTGCCGCAACGGACGCTCCACGTCGAAGTAGATCGCGTGCAATCCGCATTCGCCATCGAAGCAGGTAGTCGAGCGGCGCCAGCCCCACCAGCGACTTGAACCGTTTCGAAAACGCAGATCGCGACATGGCGATCGCTCCGGACAACGCGTCCAGGGTCCAGGGGTGAGCGGCATCTTCGTGCATCAGCCTGATCGCCTTGCCGATCCTGGCATCGACCAGCGCGTTGATCCATCCCAAACCCTCGCCGGCATTCTGATCCAGCGCCGCGCGGAGCACCTGGATAAGCAGGACGTCGGCAAGCCGGTCGGTAAGTACGGCCGCTCCGATTCCCGTCCCCCTGATTTCAAGGTCGAGAATCCCGAGCGTGGAATGAATGATGGGTGCCGACGGACTGCGCGACGGTATGAGCAGAAAGCGAGGGAGCGCATCGAGCAGCAATCCGGCGTCCGACGCTTCGAAACCGAAACTGCCGGCAAGCAAAACGGTATCGCTGCCTGCGTGACGCGCGACATCCGACTGCGCCCAATCGAATGACGCGATACCGTCTTCGGGAAGAAGGCGCCCGTCGTTGGCCAGAACATAGGCCGGTGCATTGGCGAGAAGAAAGCAGTCGCCAGCGACCAGCCGATGATGGGCTTCGCCGCCGAAATCGATCCAGCAACCACCTCGGATGACCGCGCCGAACTTGAGGGCGGGCTTGGCCGGGAACCGATACGACCAATTGCCGCCCGCCTCGAACCTCGTGCAACGCGCCGCGCGAACGTTCAGGAGCGAAAAGACCTGGGACAGCGGATCGGAGGTCTTGTGCTTATCTGTGAGCTTGTCCAAGGCTTGATACGATCTCGACGATTTTCGAGCACTTAAAGCATAGATCATCCTCGCTTCCGATGCGAAGTTCATCTCGCAACGAATTGCTGGGAACATCTATGACGGGCATCGCAGGCAAGGTCATCGCCATCACGGGCGCCAGCAGCGGAATCGGCGAAGCCGCCGCCCGGCATCTCGCAGAACGTGGCGCCATCGTGATCCTCGGTGCGCGGCGCGCCGACAGGCTGAAGATGCTGGCCGCGAGCATCGCGGCAAAGGGCGGAAAGGCGTCGTACCTCGTCACGGACGTCAGGCAGCGCGAGGATGTCGCCAGGCTCGTCGGACTTGCCACGGACCGGTACGGGAAGCTGGACGTGCTGATCAACAATGCGGGGATTGCCCCGATTTCGCGCCTGGACGATCTGAGGGTCGACGACTGGGACGACATGATCGACGTGAATGTGAAGGGCGTGCTCTACGGGATCGCCGCGGCCCTGCCCGTCTTTCGTCGTCAGGGCTTCGGCCATTTCGTCAACACCCTGTCGACCGCCGGCATCAAGATCATTCCGACGATGGCCGTCTATGCGGGGTCGAAGAATGCCGTCAGGGCGATTTCCGAAGGACTTCGCCAGGAGGCCGGCCCGTCGCTTCGGGTGACGACCATCTCACCCGGTTATGTCGACACCGAACTGCCGTCCTCCATGACGGATGCCGCGTTACGGGAGCAAGGGCAGGCAAGCATGAACGCGATGGCCATTCCGGCGAGCGCTATCGCGGAGGCGATGGCCTTCGCGATAGCGCAACCGGACAGCGTGGACGTCGGCGAGATCGTCATTCGTCCCACGGCTCAGGCCTGAGTTCGAACAGGCCTGGAAGCGGTCGCGCATCACGACTTATTCGGATTGATCAGGAATTTTTCGCCGGTGGCGCGTTTGGCGTACGCCGCGACGTTGGCGGGATCGAGTGCCTCGGAAAGCGAGACCACCTTGGTGTAGTGGCTGGCGAAGGTGGTCTTCAGTTCGTTCACCACGCGCTGGCGCAGCCGTCCGATATCGGCCGGACCGATCTTCTGAAGGAACGGGGTCAGCAGCCATCCGCCGACGCCCCAGGCCATGCCGAAGCCGCGCGGAAGCTCGATCGGACGGACATCGAGCGCGCCGTAGATATAGACCTGCTTGTGCACGCTGGAGCCGTAGCGGCTGTATTCCTTGGCGGTTTTGTTGATCGCGATTTCCATGCAATTGAGGATGTCGCCGGCAAGCTTGCCGCCGCCGATGGCATCGAAGGCGATGGTGGCGCCGGTCTCGACCAGGGCGTTGGTGAGATCGTCGAAAAAGCTCGGCACGCTCGAGTCGACAACATATTTGGCGCCGATCTTCTTCAGGATCTCCGCCTGCTGCTTGCTGCGCACGATGTTGACGAGCGGAATGCCGTCGGCGATGCAGATCTTGTTCAGCATCTGGCCGAGATTGGAGGCGGCCGCGGTGTGCACCAGCGCCTTGTGGCCCTCGCGCCGCATCGTCTCGGTCATGCCGAGCGCGGTGAGCGGATTGACGAACCAGGACGCGCCCTCCGCGGCTGTTGTGCCCTCGGGCAACGGTTGGCAATCCCTGACCTTCATGGTCCGGTACTGCGAATACATGGCACCGCCGATCATGGCGACGGTCTTGCCCATCAGCGCCTTCGCAGCGTCCGACGAGCCGGTCTTGACGACGACGCCGGCACCTTCATTGCCGACCGGCAGCGACTGGTCGAGCCGCGCCCCCATCGCGCGCATCGCAGCTTGCGGGACAGTTGCCGTGATGACCGGCGCCTGCTTCGTGCCCGAGGCCTTGGCCGTGCTCATGTCGGCCGCGCCGATGAGCAGGCCGAGGTCGGACGGGTTGATCGGCGCCGCCTCGACGCGGACGACGACCTCGTCGTCCGCGGGCTCGGGGGTGGGCACATCGACCAGCGAGATTTCCAGCTCACCGCTCGCCTTGATCAGCGAACGCAGTTGCAGTCCGGTCTTGCCGTCGCTCATGTCGATGCTCCCCTGTCCCTGTTTTTCACGCTTTCGCGCGGGTAGCGCTGGCTTATGCCAGCGCCTTCAGTGCCGCCTTGCCGCCGTAGAGCGCCTGCTTGCCGAGCTGCTGCTCGATGCGCAGGAGCTGGTTGTATTTGGCGGTGCGATCGGAACGCGCAAGGGAGCCGGTCTTGATCTGACCGCAATTGGTGGCGACCGCAAGATCGGCGATGGTGGAATCCTCGGTCTCGCCGGAGCGGTGCGACATCACCGAGGTGTAGCCCGACTTGTGTGCCATCTCGACGGCGGCGAGCGTCTCGGTCAACGTGCCGATCTGGTTGACCTTGATCAGGATCGAGTTGGCGCGGCCGGCCTTGATGCCTTCGGCGAGGCGCTTGACGTTGGTGACGAACAGGTCGTCGCCGACGAGCTGGCACTTCTTGCCGATGAGGTCGGTGAGCTCCTTCCAGCCGTCCATGTCGTCTTCCGACATGCCGTCCTCGATGGTGACGATCGGATAGCGCGAGACCAGATCGCCGAGATACTTGGCCTGCTCGGAGATCGAGCGGGTCTTCCCCTCGCCTTCATAGACGTATTTGCCGTCCTTGAAGAACTCGGTCGAGGCGCAGTCGAGGCCGAGCACGATGTCGCTGCCCGCCTTGAAGCCGGCCTTGCCGATCGCGTTCATGACGAAGTCGAGCGCAGCATCCGCCGACGGCAGGTTCGGGGCGAAGCCGCCCTCGTCGCCGACATTGGTGTTGTGGCCGGCCTTCTTGAGCTCCGACTTCAGCGTATGGAACACCTCCGCGCCGTAGCGCAGGCCCTCGGCGAAGGACGACGCGCCGACCGGGAGGATCATGAATTCCTGGAAGTCGATCGGGTTGTCGGCATGCACGCCGCCATTGATGATGTTCATCATCGGCACCGGCAGCAGGCGCGCCGAGGTGCCGCCGACGTAGCGGTAGAGCGGCATGTCGAGCGAGTTCGCGGCGGCCTTGGCGCAGGCGAGCGACACGCCGAGGATGGCGTTGGCGCCCAGCCGGCTCTTGTTCGGCGTGCCGTCGAGCTCGATCATGATCTGGTCGATCTGGGGCTGCTGCTCGACATCGAGGCCGCTCAGGGCCTCGAAGATCTCGCCATTAACGGCGCCGACCGCCTTGGTGACGCCCTTGCCGAGATAGCGGGCCTTGTCACCGTCGCGCAGTTCCACCGCCTCATGGGCGCCGGTGGAGGCACCGGACGGCACGGCAGCGCGGCCGAGCGCGCCATCTTCCAGCACGACGTCGACCTCGACGGTGGGATTGCCGCGGCTATCGAGAATTTCGCGGCCGATGATGTCGATGATGGCGGTCATGATGTGCACTTCCGTTCGTTAGGGCTGATCGGTGCCGCGTCTTACACGGGCTGCAAGCAAATGTGAACGCTTGGACGCCCGGCTTCGGCTGACGCTCGAAGCAGCTGAGACTAAGCTTGAGAAGATCGGGTCTGTGCGTCCATCCTCAATCCCAAGGAGTCGGGGTAACGCCATGAATCGCCGCCAGTTTCTTGCTTCGAGCGTCGCCGTTCTTGCCGCCCGCCCAAGCCTTGCGCAGGAGGCCCCGTTCCGGACGAAATATTTCCCGATCAGCGCCGGCATTGGCCTGCATGATCTCACGCCCGCCCCCGACGGCACCGTCTGGTTCACCGCCCAGGGCAAGGGCTTGCTCGGCAAGCTCGATCCCCGGGATGGCAGTTTCAAGACCGTCAGCCTCGGCCAGGGCGCCGCCCCGCACGGCGTGACGATCGGCCCCGACGGCGCCCCCTGGATCACCGAAGGCGGTCAGAACGCGATCGCGCGGGTCGATCCCGGCGATCTCAAGGTCACGCTGTTCCGCCTGCCGGAAAAGTTCGCCTCCGCCAATCTCAACACCGGCGTGTTCGACAAGGCCGGCACCTATTGGTTCACCGGCCAGTCCGGATATTACGGCCGGCTGAAGCCGAAGTCGGGTGAGATGGACGTGTTCAAGGCGCCCAAGGGCGTCGGCCCCTACGGCATCACCGTGTCGCCCACGGGCGATGTCTGGTACGCCTCGCTCGCGGGCAGCTATATCGCCAGGATCGACCTTGCGACGGGCAGCGCACATGTGGTCGAGCCGCCGACACCAAACCAGGGCGCGCGCCGGGTCTGGTCGGATTCGAAAAGCCGGATCTGGGTCAGCGAGTGGAACAGTGGCCACGTCTCCGTGCACGATCCTGCCGACGGATCCTGGACAACATGGAAGCTGCCCGGCGAGCGTCCCCGCGCCTATGCGGTCTATGTCGACGACAAGGACAAGGTGTGGCTGACGGATTTTTCGGCGAACGCCATCGTGCGCTTCGATCCCGCCACCGAGAAGTTCGACGTCTTCGCCAGCGACAAGGCCAACGCCAATGTCCGCCAGCTCGACGGAAGGCCGGGCGAGCTGTGGGGCTGCGAGTCCGGCAACGACAGGATCGTGCTGATCCAGACGATCGCCTCGGGTTGACGGCGGCCACGATTGCGTCCATCCCGACATCCTCTAGAGCGCGATCCTATCGCGCTCGAGCCGTTTCTTGATTGAGCATGATCTTTCGGAAAACCGGTGCCCACTTTTCCGGATCATGCTCCAAAGGATGTTACGATGATGGCGAAAAAATCCCTTCAGCTCGGCCGCGCGGTCGAATGGCCGCACACACCTGAAGAAGCCCAGCTCGACCGCGTACCCAACCCGCAAAAGGGCACCGACTATCTGGTCCGCTTCACGGTGCCGGAATTCACCTCGCTCTGCCCGGTCACGGGACAACCGGATTTCGCGCATCTGATGATCGACTACGCGCCCGGTCCATGGCTCCTGGAGTCGAAGTCACTGAAACTCTACATCGCGAGCTTCCGCAACCACGGCGCCTTCCACGAGGATTGCACCGTGATGATCGGAAAGCGCATCGCGAGCGAGATCAAACCGAAATGGCTCCGCATCGGAGGCTATTGGTATCCGCGCGGGGGCATCCCGATCGACGTGTTCTGGCAGACCGGCCGCGTGCCGAAAGGCCTGTGGGTGCCCGAGCAGGGCGTCGCGCCCTATCGCGGGCGGGGCTAGTGGGAGAAGAACAACAATGAAATCGATGTCTGCAACGATCCGCAGCGCTGCCCTGAGCCTTTCACTTGGCCTTCTGGGTACCCTGTGGCTCACCGGCGCGTCCGATGCCGCCGAGGTCCGGGTGATGATCTCGGGCGGATTGACGGCTGCCTACAAGGCGCTTGTACCGGAATTCGAGAAAGCTACCGGCAACAAGGTGCTGACGGAATATGGACCCTCGATGGGGACCACCACCAACGCGATTCCCGTGCGGCTCGAGCGCGGCGAGCCCGCCGACGTCCTGATCATGGTGGGCTACGCCCTCAACGATCTCGCGGGCAAGGGCAAGGTCGTCGCCGGCAGCCAGGTCGATCTCACCAAATCGCCGATCGGGATCGCCGTGAAATCGGGTGCGCCGAAGCCGGACATCAGCTCGGTCGATGCGGTCAAGCGCGCGCTGCTGGCAGCGAAGACGATCGCCTATTCCGATAGCGCCAGCGGCGTCTACGTCTCGACCGAGATGTTCGACAAGCTCGGCATCACTGAGGCCATGAAGGACAAGGCACGCAAGATTCCGGCAACGCCGGTCGGCGAGATCGTCGCGCACGGCGAGGCCGAGCTCGGCTTCCAGCAGATCAGCGAATTGAAGCCCGTGAAGGGCATCGACATCGTCGGGCCTCTGCCGGACGAATTGCAGAAGATCACGATCTTCTCGGCCGGGATCGCGACCGGCTCGAAGGAGCCCGAGGCAGGCCGCGCCTTGATCAACTTCCTCGCTTCTCCCGCCGCACGCGACGCGATCATCGCAAGCGGCATGGAGCCGATCCCGGCTTCTGGAGCGAACTGAGGCCCCCACCCCCTCTCGTGTCCCGGACGCGGTGCAGCGTGAAACGCTGCACCGCAGAGCCGGGACCCAGCGCCAGGAATTCTGGACCCCGGATCAGCAACGCACCACGCCGCAAGTGCGCCGCGTTGCGTCGCATCCGGGGAACGAACAACAATATCCCGGCATCGTCAGTACGCGCTGAGCAGATCGACCTTCGCATTCGCCGCGACCAGCCGCCGCGCCAGGATGGCGGCGAGATTGCGCATGATCTTCAGCGACGTTTCCGGGTGCAGGCGGCGGTAATCGGCAAAACCGTCGAGCGGCAGCTCGAGGCAGGTGACCGGCGTATCGGCGAGAACGTCGGCGCTGCGGCTTTGCTCCAGGATCGCCATCTCGCCGAACTCCATGCCGGGGCCAAGGGACGCGAGCCGCACGCCGCTGCGCAGCTTCACACTGACCATGCCGCTCTGGAGAAAGAACAGCGAATTGGCGGGCTCGCCGGCGGCGATGATGCGCTGACCGGCCGCATAGTGCCGCGTGGTCGAGAGCCTGACGATCGCGGCGATCTCGTCCGCGTCGAGCTCGGAGAGCAGCGCCTGTTCGCCGAGATGCGCGCTCTCCTTGACGTCGGTGAAGCCGCCGAAGCGATAGATCACCTGGTCCTCGGCCCACTCGATGGCGTCATCGAGCAGCGCGAAGCGGCGCAGCCGGCGCGGCTCGGCCGTGCGCGCGGCGATCGCACGCCACACCGCGGAG
>NZ_LWIG01000018.1:97461-104469 GCF_002068095.1 Bradyrhizobium sacchari
CGGTGACGCCGGCATTGCCGAGCGAGGTCAGCGTCTCGCCGAGCAGCTCCGCGCCGGCCGCGGTGATGTCGGGGACGCGGCGGAAATCCATGATCAGGAGCGGTGCGTTTGGCGGCTCGCTGGCGAGCCTTCGCGTGACGTAGTCGATCGTGCCGAAGTTCATCGCGCCGACCAGCTCGAGCACGCGGATATCGCTGTGCCGCTCGTCGAGGATCTGCTGCTCGTGCGGCTGGCGGCTGCGGCGCGAGGAGATGCCGTAGACGTCGTAATCCGCCATGATGCTGGTGCGGACATCCGCGTTGCGGTTGAGCATGTGCAGGTCGAACCGCGCCGACAGCGCTTCGCAGACCTTCAGGCCGCGCACGCTGTTGAAATGGTTGTCGAGCAGCGGCGAGAAGGTGCCGAGCCCGAGCTGCGAAGGCAGCGCCGCGACGATGCCGCCGCCGACGCCGCTTTTGGCGGGGATGCCGACGCGATAGGTCCACTCGCCGGCATAATCGTACATGCCCGAGCTCGTCATCACCGACAGCGTGCGCGCGACGATGTGCGGCGTGATCACCTGGACGCCCGTGACCGGATTGATGCCGCGATTGGCGAGCGTCGCCGCCATCACCGCGAGATCGCGCGCGGTGACCAGGATCGCGCATTGACGGAAATAGACGTCGAGCACGGCATCGACATCATCCGGCAGCACCGCGTAATTCCGCAGCAGCCAGGCGATCGCACGGTTGCGGTTGCCGGTCGCGGTCTCCGAGGCATGCACGGCTTCGTCGACGCCGAGCTCGCGTCCCGCGAACTGGCTGAGCTTTGAGCGGACGCGCTCGAAAGCGCCCTTCCCGTCCACCTCATAGATCAGGCCCGAGCACGCAATCGCGCCGGCATTGACCATGGGATTGAAAGGCCGGTTGTCGTTTGTGAGCCGGATCGAATTGAACGCTTCGCCGCTCGGCTCGACGCCGATGGTGGCCGCGACGCGCGCCTCGCCGACCATCTCCAGCGCCAGCGCGAAGACGAAGGCTTTGGACACCGACTGGATCGTGAACGGGACGTCGCTGTCGCCGACTTCGTAGACATGGCCGTCGATGGTGACGAGCGCTATGCCGAAATGATCGGGATTGGCGCGCTTCAGCTCGGGGATGTAGTCGGCGAGCTCGCCGGAATTGTCGGTCCGGAATTCGGCGTGGCAATCGGTGAGGAAACGCCGCAGCGGTGGCCTGGTAGGATATCCGGTGGCGCGTGGCGTGCTGTCGGCACTTGCCGAATGACTGGTCTGGGCGTCCACGGTGTCACACCTCGATTTGCCCAGAATAAAAGCAATTCGTGTGCCATGTATACGCCGCCGATGGTGTCATGGTGCGGGACGACGCCCGCTTACGTTCCCCGAATGGACTTCAGCGCGCGTCGGAGGGCGCCCTCGGCTTGAGCAGCCGGGCGCAGACGAGGCCGAGCATCACCATGATCGCAGCGCTCGCGAGCAGGGTCGGTACCTTGCCGCCATGGTGGAGGCCGAAGCCGTAGGCGAGCGGCCCGACCGTCTGCCCCATGAAGAAGAAGAACGAATGCAGCGACATCGCGGTCGCCCGCGCCCCGATCGACAGCTCGCTGGCGAACACCTGCAGGCAGCCATGGATCATGTAGAAGCCCCAGCCCATCGCCAGCATGCTGGCGAATTGCAGCTTCCAGCCGGGACCGAAGGCGAGTGCACCGAGTTGCAGCGCCACGATGCCGCCGCCGGCGATCATCATGCCCTTGACGCCGAGCCACGGCAGCACGCGCGAGACTGTCAGGGTGTAGAGCAACCCGCCGACCGCAAACCCCGCGATCACGATGCCCGCGATCGAGAGCGACTTTTCACCGAGATCGAACAGGAACGCGGCGATGAAGGGAAACAGGCCGAACACGCAGCACCCCTCGACGAACACCGCCGAATAGCAGAAGCGCGTGTTGGGATTGGAGAAGATCGTGCGGTAGCCCTGCCGCAACGTCTTGAAGTCCGTTTTCGGCGGCGCCGTCAGCGCGGCACCGCGGAAGCCTGCCGCGACCGCCACGGCTGCAATCAGGCCGAGTGCGCCGAGGATGACCAGCACGCCGCGCCAGCCGATGAAATCGCCGATGATTCCGCTGGCGGACGAGCCGAGCAGATTACCGGTCATCGAGCCCGCCATCGTGCGCCCGATCGCAACCTGCCGCTTGGCGGGCGCCACGAGATCGGCGGTGAGACCGAGCGCGACCGGAAATACTCCGCCCGCGGCGATGCCGGCGAGGATGCGGCTTGCGAACAGGCCCGAGAAAGAGGTGGCGAGCGCGCCCAGGATGCAGGCGACGCCGAGCAGCGCCAGGCACGCCGTCATCAATCGCGCCTTGCCGAACAGGTCGGCGGCCGCTCCAATCGCCGGCTGAACAAGCGCGTAGATCAAAGCGAAGCCGGCTGCGATGCTCGCCGCTGTCGTGATGCTGATCGCGAAATCATCCGCGACATGCGGCAGGACGGGATCGAGGGCACGCGTCGACAGTGCGGCCGAGAATCCGGCGAGCGCAATGATGTTGATCGCGGGCGGAAATTTCTGGTCGGACGGCGGCCTGGTGACAGGCTGGTGCATCAGCGCGTGGTGCCCTTTGACGTACTCCCCGACGTACTCTTCGACGCACTCTTGGCCAGCGCGTCGAACGCCATCAGCCTGGCGATCAGACCTTCGAACTCGCGCAGCGGCACCATGTTGGGGCCATCCGACGGCGCGCGATCAGGATCGGGATGGGTCTCGACGAAGACGCCGGCAACGCCGACCGCGACAGCCGCGCGCGCCAGCACCGGCACGAATTCGCGCTCGCCGCCCGACGATGTCCCCTTCCCGCCCGGCTGCTGCACCGAATGGGTGGCGTCGAAGATCACGGGCGCGCCAGTGCTGCGCGCCAGGATCGGCAGCGCGCGCATGTCGGAGACCAGCGTGTTGTAGCCGAAGGACGCGCCACGCTCGGTGACGAGCACGTTGGGATTGGCGGCACTCGTGATCTTGGTCACGACATTGGCCATGTCCCACGGCGCCAGGAACTGCCCCTTCTTGACATTGACGACCTTGCCGGTCGCAGCCGCGGCGAGAAGGAGATCGGTCTGGCGGCACAAGAAGGCCGGGATCTGCAGGATATCCACCGCCTGCGCCACCTCGGCGCATTGCGTGGCTTCGTGCACGTCGGTCAGCACAGGCAGGCCGAGCGAGGACCGGATTTCGGCGAAGATCGGCAGCGACTGCTCAAGGCCCAGCCCGCGCGCCGCCGACGCGCTGGTGCGGTTGGCCTTGTCGAACGAGGTCTTGTAGACGAGGCCGATGTTCAGCCGCGCGGCGATCTCCTTCAGCGCGGAAGCCACCTCCAGCGCATGCTGGCGGCTTTCGAGCTGGCAGGGTCCCGCAATGATCGAAATCGGCAGATCGTTGCCGAATTTGACCTTGCCGATGGTGACGACCGGCGCCGCTGATGTCGAAGAGCTCAAGGCAAATCCCTCGTTTCGGCGCGACCATAGCCGCCACGAGGGTCGGATCAACCCCATTCGCCCCGGGCCGTCCGAATATCAGGGTTGCGCCGGGGCCCCCGGCGCCGCCCTTGCAGCGGCAGGTTCCTACTTCACCGCCGAGAAGGCCGTCGGTGTCAGGATCTGGCTGACGATATTGCCGACGATCTGGCCGTCCGCTTCGCTCTCGGCGCGCGCTTTCATCCAGTCCGGATCGGTCATGAACTTGCCCCACTTCGTCTCGCGCTCGGCAAGCGACTCCCAGGCCAGGAAATAGGTCAGCTCCTGGTTGGATTCGCCGATCAGGGTGGTGAAGAACCCGGCCTGACGGATGCCGTGCTTCTCCCACAGCTTCAGCGTCGCCGTCTCGAACCGCTTCAAGAGCGCCGGCAGGCGACCGGGCACGCAGCGATAGACACGCATTTCGTAGATCATTCATTCCTCCCTGATCAGGTCGGGCGGTTATAACGGCCGGCCATTGCGCTGTCTCGGGCCCCATCCGGCCGCCCCCGGCAGCGTTTCGCGCATGGCTTGAGCTTCCGGCGCTGCACCAAACCCGCAATGCTGCCGCAATGATCGGGCCGCTACAAAGGCTCAGTTGCGGTTCAGGTGGCTGTCACATGCGGATTTTGCTGGTCGAGGATGAAGCGGAAATGGCCGGCGCGCTGGCCTCGGCGCTGAGGCGCTACGACATGGTGGTGGACCATGCCCCGACGCTCGCCGAGGCGGAGGAGGCCATTTCCGCCGACGTCCATGCCGCGGTCCTGCTCGACCGCCAGCTTCCCGATGGCGACGGCCTCACGCTGATCCCAAAGCTCCGCGCGCGCGCCGACGGCGTACCGATCATCGTCCTGACTGCGCGCGGCGAACTCGCCGACCGCATCGCCGGGCTCGACAGCGGCGCCGACGATTATCTGGCGAAGCCGTTTGCGGTCGAGGAGCTGCTGGCGCGACTGCGCGCCGTGCTGCGGCGGCCCGCCGGCCTCTCCCCCGAAATCATCCGTGCCGGCCGCCTCGCTTTCGACCTCGGCCATCGCGAGGCCAGCATCGACGGCGAGCCGTTCGAGCTGCCGCGCCGCGAGCTCCTGGTGCTCGAAGCCCTGGTTCGCCGCATCGGCCGGACCGTGCTGCGCTCGGCGCTGGAGGAGGCGGTCTACAATTTCGACGACGAGATCCAGTCCAACGCACTGGACACGCATATCTCGCGGCTGCGCCGCAAGCTCGCTGAAGCCGATGTTGGTGTCGAAATCCACGGTATTCGCGGCGTCGGCTATCTCCTCAAGAAGCTGCCGGCCTGAAGAAGCTAACATGAGCAAACACGACGATCCCTATTGCCTGCGTTCGCGGCTGAGCTGGCGCCTGCTCTCGCTCCAGGCCGCGCTGCTCCTTGCGCTGGTTGCCGTCGTGGTCGGAGCATTGTGCGCCTCCGGCTTCGTGCTGGCCGAGCGCGACGAGGACCGCGTCATCGATGTCGTCCAGCGCGCGCTCACGCGCGACGCGCAAGGCGGACTGGCCTTGCGGCCGACGGCCGAGCTGCAGCAGTTGCGCGGCGATACGCCGGACCTCTGGTTCCTGGTGCGCGACCGGCAGGGTCGCATCCTGACCGAAGGCGCCGTGCCGGCCGAATTCGCCGCGATCGGGAGTGGTCTCGACCAGATCAGCCAGGCGCGGCTCGGCTGGCAGATGTTCGAGGACGATCCGCGCAAGCCGGCGGCGCGGATGAAGCGGGTCGAAACCGACGCGGGCAACGTGCAAATCATCACGGCGACACAGGGACGTCTGATCGGCGCCAAGGGACTGTTCACGACATCCCTTGCCTTCTTCGGCATCGCCCTGCCCGGCCTGCTGCTGATGGGAACGGCGACGTTCATCGCCACGCCGATGATCGTACGGCGCGCGTTCAGGGGGCTCGATAGCGCAGCGGACGAGGCCAGGCGCATCGATATCCATCAGCGCGGCGCGCGGCTGCCGGTGGATCGCATTCCGCTGGAGGTCATGCCGCTAGTGACCGCGATCAACGACGCGCTGGGGCGGCTCGACCAGGGCTATGCCCGCCACAAACGCTTCGTTGCGGACGCCGCGCACGAGTTGCGCACGCCGATCGCGATCCTGAACACGCGGCTGGAGTCGCTCAGCCCCGGGCCGGACAAGACCCGCCTGCTGGAGGATACCGCGCGGCTGGCGACGCTTGCCGAGCAATTGCTCGATATCCAGCGGCTCGACCGCTGCGGCCATCCCTTCACGCGCGTCAACCTCGCCGCCGTTGCGCAAAGCGTCGCCGCCGACCTCGCGCCGCTGGCGATTGCCGCCGGCTACGAGCTGGCCCTCGATGAGCCGGGGACACCGATCGAGACCATCGGCGATGCGGCGGCGCTGGAGCGCGCGCTCACCAACCTCGTGCAGAACGCGATCCAGCACGGCCCGCGCCGCGGCACGATCGGGATTCGCGTGGGCAAGCCCGCGAGCATCGAAGTCACCGATGAAGGCGCCGGTATTCCCGCCGATCAGCGCGAACAGATCTTCGAGCCGTTCTACCGCCTGACACCGCTCGATCGCGGTGCCGGCCTCGGCCTCAACATGGTGCGCGAGATCGTGCAGCTGCATGGCGGCCACGTCTCGGCGGCGGAGGGACCCGATGGCGGGTCCTGTTTCCGGATCACGCTGCCGCCGATGCGGCAGAGCTGATTCAATTCGCATTCGCGCCCCGTAGCGCAATGCTCTCGCAATGCGCTGCCGCGACACTGCATCGGTCGCACCTGCTTTGAGGTGCAAACCAAGATGCCGGAGTGCGCATGCCCAACGATTTCCTTTCCTTCTTCCTGTCCTGGATGTCGTCCCCGCGCCGGGTCGGCGCGATCGCGCCATCCGGTGCGGCGCTCGCCGATCTCATCACGCGCGAGATCAGTGCAACGACGGGTCCGATTCTCGAGCTCGGTCCCGGCACCGGCGCGTTCACCTACAAGCTGCTCAAACGAGGCGTCCGGCCGCAGGATCTCACGCTGATCGAATACGGCTCCGACTTCCTGAAGCTGCTGCAGATGCGCTTTCCCGGATCGCGCGTGCTGTGGATGGACGCAGGCCGGCTTGCGACCGAGCGCCTCTATGACGGCGCCCCCGTCGGCGCGGTCGTGAGCGGCCTGCCGCTGCTCAATATGTCGAGGCGCAAGGTGATCTCGATCCTCGGCGGCGCGTTCAGCTATGTCCGCCCCGGCGGCGCCTTCTACCAGTTCACCTACGGCATGAGCTGCCCGGTGCCGCGCCCCGTGCTCGACCGGCTGGGCCTGCGCGCAAAGCTCGTGGATCGCGCCCTGCTGAACGTGCCGCCCGCCGCCGTCTACAGGCTGACGCGGCGGCCACAGATGAAGCTGATCACGGGATCACTTGCGCCTGAACCGTCAGCGCGTCTCGCATTGGAGCCGATGCATCACGCGCGCGACCACTCCGCCGCGCGCTGAGCCGTCAGACGAGCCGGCTCTGTTTCGCCGCCGCCGCAATGAACGAGG
>NZ_LWIG01000018.1:104502-109375 GCF_002068095.1 Bradyrhizobium sacchari
GCTCGAACGGCCGCGACTTCAGCTCGGGGTGGAACTGGACGCCGATGAACCAGGGATGATCCTCGTACTCGACGATCTCAGGCAGCACGCCGTCGGGCGACAACCCTGAGAATTTCAGGCCGTGCTGCTCGAGGCGATCCTTGTAGGCGGTGTTGACCTCGTAGCGGTGGCGGTGGCGCTCGGAAATCTCGGTCGCGCCGCCATAGACCTGCGAGACGCGGCTGCCGCGGTTCAGCGCGGCCGGATAGGCGCCAAGCCGCATCGTGCCGCCGAGATCGCCCGCCTGCGAGCGCTTCTCGAGCTCGTTGCCGCGCAGCCATTCCGTCATCAGGCCGACCAGCGGCTCCTTGGTCGGGCCGAACTCGGTGGAGTTGGCGTCCTCGATGCCGACGAGGTTTCGCGCGGCCTCGATCACCGCCATCTGCATGCCGAAGCAGATGCCGAAATACGGCACGTCGCGCTCGCGCGCGAACTGCGCCGCCTTGATCTTGCCCTCCGCGCCGCGCTGGCCGAATCCGCCCGGCACCAGGATGCCGTTGACGTGTTCAAGGAACGGCGCGGGATCCTCCTTCTCGAAGATCTCGCTCTCGATCCAATCGAGATTGACCTTCACCTTGTTGGCGATGCCGCCGTGCGAGAGCGCCTCGATCAGCGACTTATACGCATCCTTCATGCCCGTGTACTTGCCGACGATGGCGATGGTGACGTTGCCTTCGGGATTGCGGATACGCTCGTTGATCTGCTGCCAGCTCTGCAGCACCGGCGGAATCCGCGAGCCGATGCCGAAGGCGGCGAGCACTTCGTCGTCGAGGCCCGCGTTGTGGTAGGCCTCGGGGACGGCATAGATGTTGTCGACGTCGCGCGCCTCGATCACGGCGCTTTCGCGCACGTTGCAGAACAGGCCGAGCTTGCGGCGCTCTTCCTTCGGGATCTCGCGATCGGTGCGGCAGAGCAGGATGTCCGGCTGGATGCCGATCGAGCGCAGCTCCTTCACCGAGTGCTGTGTCGGCTTGGTCTTCAATTCGCCGGCGCTCGGAATGTAGGGCAGCAGCGTGAGGTGAATATAGACGGCATGATCGCGCGGCAGCTCGTTCTTGAGCTGGCGGATCGCCTCGAAGAACGGCAGGCCCTCGATGTCGCCGACGGTGCCGCCGATCTCGACCAGGACGAAGTCGTAGTCGTCATTGCCGTCGAGGACGAATTCCTTGATCGCGTTGGTGACGTGCGGGACCACCTGGATGGTCGCGCCGAGATAGTCGCCGCGGCGCTCCTTGGTGATGATGTCCTGGTAGATCCGCCCCGTCGTGATGTTGTCGGCCTTGGTCGCCGGCCGGCCGGTGAAGCGCTCGTAGTGACCGAGATCGAGATCGGTCTCCGCGCCGTCATCGGTCACGAACACTTCGCCGTGCTGATACGGCGACATCGTTCCGGGATCGAGGTTGAGATAGGGATCGAGCTTGCGGAGGCGGACCTTGTAGCCCCGGGCCTGCAGCAGGGCACCGAGTGCCGCTGAAGCCAGACCCTTGCCGAGCGAAGAAACCACGCCGCCGGTGATGAATATGTACCGCGCCATGGGACTTAACCTCTAATCCCTCGAATTCGATTCGCCAAAGCGATTCGTATTCCGCCCCAAAAGATTTTGCGGGCCTGTGGGTGATCCAAAACTGAGAGTGGTGACAGTGCCTTGATGGGGATTGTTGATGCAGGACGGTAGCCACCGCCCTGCATGGCCCCCCTGCTTTATTGCGAGCGCGGTACCTGCGGGCCGCTCGGAGCCGGCGCCTGCTGCTGCTCGTCGGCCTTCTTCAGCGTATCCAGGATACCGCCCGAGGTCGGGGCCGTGATCGGCGATCCGCCGGCCGGCTGGCCCTGCGAGGCCGGCGTTCCGATGATCGACGAGGGCGCGCGGCTGTAGCCCGCGTGCCAGGACAGGAACATGCTGGTGAGGAAGAAGAGCCCGGCCAGGATCGCGGTGGTCCGCGTCAGGAGATTCGCGGTGCCTCGGCTCGACATGAAGCCCGCACCGCCGCCCATGCCGAGGCCGCCGCCTTCCGACTTCTGGAGCAGGACGGCGCCGATCATGACGGCGACGATCATGAGGTGGATGACGATGACAACGGTCTGCATGCTATCCTTCCGTCACAAGCGGGCGGCGCCTGACGGCGGCCGATCGCGCTTCGCGGGTTTTCCTGAAGTTGCGCGGTGTTACACGATCGGAGGGGGTATTGCCACCCCCGATCGGTCCGAGACTTAGCTTAGGACTGCCAAAGCTTTGGTTAGCTAGGGGCAGCCCTTGGCAATGGCAAGGAAATCGGCCGCTTTCAGGCTGGCGCCGCCGACCAGCGCGCCATTGACGTTCTTCACGGCCATCAGCTCGGCCGCATTCGAGGGCTTGACCGAACCGCCGTAGAGGATCCGCATCCTCGCCCCATCGGCCTTGAACCGGGAGGTCAGGAATTCCCGGATAAACCCATGAATTTGCTCGACATCCTTGGCGGTAGGGGTGAGGCCGGTGCCGATCGCCCAGACTGGTTCATAGGCCACGACCAGGTTGGCGGCGGTGGAGGCGTCCGGCAGCGACCCATCGAGCTGGCCGCGCAGGATGTCCAGGGTCTTGCCGGCATCGCGCTGGCCTTGCGTCTCGCCGATGCAGACGATCGCCGTGACCCCCGCCCGCCAGGCGGATTCGGCCTTCTGCATGACGAGTGCGTCGCCTTCGCCGTGATCGGCGCGGCGCTCGGAATGGCCGACGATGATAGCGGTCGCCCCGGCATCAGCCAGCATTTCGGCGGCGATATCACCGGTATGGGCTCCGGAAGACTTGGGATGGCAATCCTGGGCTCCCACAGAAAGCTTCTTGCCCGCCGCCTTCGTGGCAAAGGCCGCGAGCAGGGTCGCCGGCGGGCACACCAGCAGGTCCGCCTTGGCGGCCACTTCTGCCGCGCCATTGAGCATGGCGTCAAATTCGGCAATCGACCCCTTCAGGCCGTTCATTTTCCAGTTGCCGGCGATCAGCGGTCGGATGGCGTCGGTCATGTCAATTTCCAGCGATATGAGGTTTGTTGATGCGCTAGCAGAGGTGCTCCTGCAGTTCCAGAGACCAGGGGCTTTTAACCGCAGCTTCTCGCCGTCGCGTGACCTGAGGTTGCGGGGGGAAAGCCGCCACTTTATGATGATGGATCAATTTGGTGACGCGCTTTTGCGGAATCTGCATTAAGACGCGCTCCCGTTCCCCTCCTGACCAAACAAGTTGGACCAAATGCTTCGAGGAATGCGCAAGGCCTCATCAAACTGGCTCGGCAAAACCATTATGGCCGTGGTGATGGGCGTGTTGATCGTCAGTTTCGGCATTTGGGGCATCGCCGACATCTTCAAGGGCTTCGGCCAGTCCACGGTGGCCAAGATCGGCCACACCGAGATTTCGCTGAACGAGTTCCGGCAGATTTACACCGACCGCCTGCAGCAGATCAGCCGCCAGTTCGGCCGGCCTCTGACGCCCGACCAGGCCCGCGCCTTCGGCCTCGACCGTCAGGTGTTGCAGCAGACGATCGCGGAAGCCGCCCTCGACGAAGAGGCGCGGCGGCTCGGGCTCGGCCAGTCCGACGAGCAGATCCGCCAGGTCATCATGAACGACCCGAACTTCAAGGGCGTCGGCGGCAGCTTCGATGCGAACCGCTTCCAGGCGATGATCCGCAATTTCGGCTACACCGAGCAGCGCTACGTCGCCGAACAGCGCAAGGTGTCGCTGCGCCGGCAGATCACGGGTACGATCGGCGCCGGCCTCGAGCCGCCGAAGGCCATGATCGACGTGCTGACGCGCTTCCAGAACGAGCAGCGCTCAATCGAGTTCGTCAGGCTGGACGCGGCCCAGGCAGGCACCATCGACGCGCCCTCACCCGAAGCGCTCGCCGCCTATTTCGAGGATCACAAGGTCCAGTTCCGCGCCCCCGAATATCGCAAAATCGCTTTCGTCGTGATCTCGCCGGAGGAGATCGGCAAATGGACCGACGTCTCCGATGAGGACGCCAAGAAGGTGTTCGAGCAACGCAAGGACCGGCTCGGCACGCCGGAGAAGCGCCAGATCCAGCAGCTTGTGTTCCCCAACGTCGCCGAGGCGCAGGCCGCGCGCGAGCGTCTCGTTGGCGGAATGTCGTTCGAGGACCTCGGCAAGGAGCGCGGGCTGACTGCCTCCGACGTCGATCTCGGACTCGTGACCAAGTCCTCGCTCGATGCCGCGGTCGGGAATGCCGCCTTCGCGCTGCCCGAAGGTGAGATCAGCCAGCCGATCCAGGGCGCCCTCGGCACCTCGATCGTCAAGGTCGGCAAGATCGAACCGGGCAGTGAGGCCGACTACGCGAAGCTTGCCGGCGACATCAAGCGCGAGATCGCGGCCGACCGCGCGCGCGTCAAGGTCGCCGACCTCCGCGACAGGATGGAAGACGAGCGCGGCGGCGGCGCCAGCGTGATCGACGCCGCGCAGAAGCTCGGCCTCACCGCCGTGACCATCGACGCCGTCGACCGCTCCGGCCGCGCCCCGAACGGCCAGCCGGTCGCCAACATCCCGCAGGGCCTCGACGTGGTGTCGCAGGCCTTCAACACCGATGTCGGCGTCGACAACGACGCGATCTCGTTCAAAGGCGGCTATGTCTGGTACGACGTGCTCGCCATCACGCCATCGCGCGACCGCAACCTCGACGAGGTCCGCGACCAGGTCGAGGCGCGCTGGCGCCAAGACCAGATCGCGACCAAGCTGAAGGCCAAGGCAACCGAGATGGTGCAGAAGCTCGAAGCAGGCGGCAAGCTCGCGGACGAGGCGGCCGCGATCGGCGCGAAGGTCGAGACCGCGACCGGCTTCAAGCGCGACGATACGCCC
>NZ_LWIG01000018.1:109388-120647 GCF_002068095.1 Bradyrhizobium sacchari
TGGCGGCCGCATTCCGCGCCGCCAAGGACGGCGTCGGACAGACGCAGGTGAGCGGCGGCAGCGAGGTGATCGTGTTCCGCGTCACCGACATCGTCGATCCCGCGGTCGATGCCGCCTCCGACGCGGTCAAGAAGCTGAAGGACACCCTCGACCGGGCCCAGACCGAGGAGCAGATCGCCTCCTACGTCAACAAGCTTGAAACCGACATCGGAACCACCATTAATCAGGCCGCCTTCGCGCAGGTGACCGGCGCGAACCAGTGAGTTGAAAGCACGCGATGGACGACCTGAAATCGATCATTGGAAAAGTGGCGACCGGCGCCAGCCTGTCGCGTGACGAAGCAGCATCCGCCTTCGATGCCATGATGTCGGGTGAAGCCACGCCCTCGCAGATGGGCGGCCTCCTGATGGCGCTGCGGGTGCGCGGCGAGACCGTGGACGAGATCACCGGCGCTGTTACGGCGATGCGTTCCAAGATGCTGACCGTGACGGCGCCGCCTGAGGCCGTCGACATCGTCGGCACCGGCGGCGACGGCTCCGGCTCGGTCAACGTCTCGACCTGCGCCTCCTTCATCGTCGCGGGCACAGGTGTGCCGGTGGCCAAGCACGGCAATCGCGCGCTGTCGTCGCGCTCGGGCGCCGCCGACGTGCTGGCTTCGCTCGGCGTGAAGATCGACCTCAAGCCGGAGCAGGTCGGGCGCTGCGTTCGCGAATGCGGCATCGGCTTCATGTTCGCCCCCGCCCATCATCCTGCGATGAAGAACGTCGGCCCGACCCGTGTCGAGCTCGCGACCCGCACGATCTTCAACCTGCTCGGCCCCCTGTCCAACCCGGCGGGCGTGAAGCGGCAGATGGTCGGCGTGTTCTCCAGGCAATGGGTGCAGCCGCTGGCACAGGTGCTCAAGAATCTCGGCTCCGAAGCCGCCTGGGTCGTGCACGGCTCCGACGGACTCGACGAGATCACCCTCACCGGCCCGACCTTCGTATCCGCGCTCCACAATGGAGAGATCCGGAATTTCGAGGTGACGCCGGAGGAAGCTGGGCTCTCGCGCTGCGAGACCGGTGCGCTCAAGGGTGGCGACGCTGACGCCAATGCGATCGCGCTGCAAAGCGTGCTCAACGGCAAGCCGAGTCCCTTCCGCGACGTGGCGCTGATGAACGCCGCCGCCGCGCTGGTCGTGGCCGGACGTGCCAAGGACCTCAAGGAGGGCGTTGCGATCGGCGCAAAATCGCTCGACAGCGGCGCGGCGAACGCGCGGCTGAAGCACCTGATCGCGGTCTCGAACGGCTGAGCCTGACATGTCGGACATCCTGACCAAGATCGAGGCGTACAAGCGCGAGGAGATCGCCGCCGCCAAACGCGCGCTGCCGCTGTCGGCGGTAGAGGCGAAGGCCAAGGCGCAGCCCGCCTCGCGCGGATTCGTACGCGCGATCAGGGCCAAGCATGCCAATGGCGATTACGCGCTGATCGCCGAGGTCAAGAAGGCCTCGCCCTCGAAAGGATTGATCCGCGCGGATTTCGATCCGCCGATCCTGGCCAAAGCCTACGAGGCCGGCGGCGCCGCCTGCCTTTCGGTGCTGACGGACACGCCCTCGTTCCAGGGTCGTCTCGACTTCATGGTGGCCGCGCGCGCGGCCACCTCGCTGCCGGTGCTGCGCAAGGATTTCATGTTCGACACCTATCAGGTGGCCGAAGCCCGCGCGCATGGCGCCGATTGCATCCTGATCATCATGGCCGCGCTCGACGACGCCACCGCGAAGGATTTGGAAGACGCCGCCATCGGCTACGGCATGGACGTGCTGATCGAGATCCACGACCGCGCCGAGCTCGACCGCTCGTTGAAGCTGCGTTCGCCGATGATCGGCGTCAACAACCGCAATTTGCGCACCTTCGAGACCACGCTCGCGACCAGCGAGGCACTGGCGCCGCTGATACCAAAGGACCGGCTGATGGTCGGCGAAAGCGGCATCTTCACGCCCGCCGATCTCGCCCGGCTCGAGCGCGTCGGCATGTCGACCTTCCTGGTCGGCGAGAGCCTGATGCGGCAGGCCGACGTCACCGCCGCCACGCGCACGCTGCTCGCGCGCGAGACCGGCTCACGCGCGACGGGCACGCGCTGAGATGGCGCGCAAGTCTTCCACGGCTAGGCCATCGAAGTCCAAGGCCGGCCCTGCCCTCACCCATATCGGCGCGTCCGGCGAAGCGCGGATGGTGGACGTCTCGGCCAAGCCCGCGACCGAACGGCTGGCGGTCGCTGAAGGCCGCGTGGTCATGACCAGGGCAACGCTGGATCTGATCGTCTCCGGCAATGCCAAGAAGGGCGACGTGCTCGGAACCGCCCGCATCGCCGGCATCATGGCGGCAAAACGCACCTCCGAGCTGATCCCGCTCTGTCATCCGCTCGCGCTGTCCAAGGTTACCGTCGAGATCGAGCCCGATGCGAAACTGCCCGGCTGCCTCGTCCGTGCCAGCGTCAAGGTGACGGGCCCGACCGGCGTCGAGATGGAGGCACTCACGGCCGTGTCGGTCGCCTGCCTCACCATCTACGACATGATCAAGGCGGTCGAGCGCGGTGTCCGCATCGAGGGCATCCATCTCGTCGAGAAGCTCGGCGGCAAGTCCGGCCATTACCGCGCCTGATCTTGCGCTACTTCAGCGACGTGCTGATCGACCCGAACTTCAGCTTCAGCGTCGAGCCGAGGTTGTTGACCACGGCGATGATCGCAAGCGCGTGCCGGCGGCGATCAGGCCGTATTCGGTGGCGGTCGCACCGGCTTCGTCGGCAAAGAATTTCTTCAAAACGGCTTTCACGATCAACTCCTCCCTGTGTCGTTGGCAGGCATGTTCGCAAATCACGTGCCAATGACGACTTGAGGATCGCCAACGCCTTAGATGGTTAAGCCTTGGTTGATCACGGCATGGCCGGCAGGAACTGTCCGGCAGCGCAGGAGTCCTGCGGCAATTCCTGCACGGTTTGCCCCGCTTTTGTGTGTGGCGATTCATGTCGTGTTAACCGCGCTTCCTAACTTCGCCTCCATACCGTTCCCGTAAACCAACGGATGTCTTGGGGATCAAGAACTGATCCTGGCGTGTGCGCGGCAACAACCGACATGATGACGAAATACGGCAGTCGCCTTTTCGACCAGGCCTTCGTGCGCAGCGGACCGATCCGCTGGCTGGTCGTGGGCGGCACGCTGCTGATCGCCGCGATCGCCGTCGGCGCCGTCCTGATGGCGCAGAATTTCCGCGAACGCGCCCTGCGCAATTCCGGCCGCGAGCTGGAAAACACCGTCTTGATGCTGGCCCATCATTTCGATCAGCAATTGCAGGACTTCGCGGTCATTCAGAAGGACTTCGTAGACCACGTCCGCGCGATCGGCGTTGGCAACGCGGAAGACTACCGCAAGCGCCTCTCCGGGCAGGACATCCACCGGATGCTGCGCTCGAAGATCGAGGCACTGCCCTACATCGGCGGCGTCAACGTCATCGATGCCGAAGGCAACGTGATCAATTCGTCGACGGCATGGCCGGCTCCCAAGGTGAACGTTGCCGATCGCGGCTATTTCCGCACCTTCAAATACGACCCCCATTCGCCTGACATCCTGATCGAGCCGCTGCACAGTCGCATCTCCGGCGCCTGGACCATCCTGCTCGTACGCAGGATCGTCGGCCCGAACGGCGAGTTCATGGGCGTGGTCGGTCGCGGCATCGAGCCGGCCAATTTCGAGAAGTTCTTCGAATCCGTCGTGCTCGGCGAAGGCGCGACGATCTCGATGTTGCATCGCGACGGCACGTTGCTCGCCCGCTATCCCCATTCCAGCGAATTGATGGGACGGAATTTCAAGTCCGGTCCGTTCGAGCACCAGCGGGTCTTCGGGCTCGATCATTTCGCCGGCCGCGTCATGAGCCCGGTCGACGGCGAGGACCGCCTGATCGCTTCGCACGCCCTGCCCCACTACCCGATCCTGATGATGGCCACCACGACACGCGCGGCGGCCCTGACCGACTGGCGCGAGCAGATCGGCATCCTGATCTCGGTTGCCGCCTCTTCGGCACTCGCCATCGCCGGCGTGCTAATCGCGATCGTGCGCAAGCTGCTGGAGCAGCACCGCCTCTCCAGGGAACGGCTTATGCTGGAGAAGCAACGTCTCGACCGCGCCGTCAACAACATGACCCAGGGCCTGCTGCTGTTCGACGCCGAGCGTCGGCTCGTGGTGTGCAACCAACGCTACATCGACATGTACGGCCTGTCGGCCGCCGTTGTGAAGCCCGGCTGCAGCTTCCGCGACATCATCGCCCATCGCAAGACGACCGGCTCGTTCACCGGCGACGTCGATCAATATGCCGAGCGCGTGCTGCGCGACATCCATGTCCGCAACGCCATGGTGGTGGACACCGCCGACGGCCGCTCGATCCAGGTCCTCAACGAACCGCTCGCGGACGGCGGCTGGGTGGCGACGCACGAGGACATCACCGAGCGCCGGCGCATCGAGGAGCGCATTACCCACCTCGCCCATTACGACGCGCTGACCGACCTTCCCAATCGCGCCATGTTCCACGAGCATCTGCGGCAGGAGCTGGCCGCCATCGCCGATGGCGAAGAGGTCGCGGTGCACTACATCGACATCGACGAGTTCAAGAGCGTCAACGACGCGCTCGGCCATCTCGTCGGCGACGAGCTCCTGAAATCGGTCGCAACGAGCCTCAGCCGCTGCGCGGGCCCTGCGGATTTCGTGGCGCGGCTCGGCGGCGACGAATTTGCCATCGTGCAGCGCGCGGTAACCTCGCTGGACCAGGTCAACGATCTCGTCGCCCGCATCTTCCTGGCGATCCGCACCCCCTTCGACTGCATGGGCCATCATCTCACCAGCGACGCCAGCATCGGCATCGCGCTGGCACCGAGACATGGTACGGCGCTCGACCAGATCCTGAAGAACGCGGACCTTGCGATGTACGCCGCCAAATCCGCCGGCCGCCGCACCCACCGCTTCTTCGAGCCCGAAATGGACGCCAAGGTCCGCGAGCGGCGCCAGCTCGAGACCGACTTGCGCCACGTCATCGCCCAAGGGGGGCTCGAAAGCGGCCTTGAGGTTTATTACCAGCCTTGCCTCAGCCTGAAGGACGACCGCATCACCGGCTGCGAGGCGCTGGTGCGCTGGCGCCATCCCGAGCGCGGCATGGTTTCACCGGCCGAATTCATCCCGATCGCCGAAGACACCGGCCTGATCAATGAGATCGGTGAATGGGTGCTGGCGACCGCCTGCCGGGATGCAGCGGGGTGGCCCGACGACATCCGCCTTGCGGTCAACGTCTCGCCGGTGCAGTTCAAGAGCGGCACGCTGGCGTTGAAGATCATGGCGGCGCTCGCCGCTTCCAATCTGCCGGCAAGCCGGCTGGAGCTCGAGATCACCGAGGCGGTGCTGATCCGCGACGATGACACGGCGCTCGCGATCCTGCACCAGCTCCGCGCCATCGGCGTGCGCATCGCGCTCGACGATTTTGGCACCGGCTACTCCTCGCTGAGCTATCTGCACCGTTTCCCGTTCGACAAGATCAAGATCGACCGCTGCTTCGTCGACGATATCGCCGGCCCCGACGGATCCGCCAGCATCGTCCAGGCCGTCGTCAACCTGGCGGCCGCCCGTCGCATGACCACCACGGCCGAGGGCGTCGAGACCGAGGAGCAGCAGCGCCTGCTCCGCGCGCTCGGCTGCTCCGAGATGCAGGGCTATTTGTTCAGCGCCGCAAAACCTGCCGACAAGGTCGTGGAGCTGTTCGCACTCCATCGCAGCCGCCTCGCCAGGCGCGAAGGCGGCGAGAACCGCCGGCGCGAGGCCGGTTAGCTCTTCGGCCGGCCCGTCACGCTTGACGATGACCTCAGGTCAAAGTATTTCTTCACCTGCAGCCGCCGAAGTCGTGCTGCCGTAGGCGTTACCGTCATCCAACGCGTCCTTTGTCGAGAGGATCCCAGCAGGGAGATCTCGATTCACGAGACGCCACGGTCATGCCATCAATCCTCCTGTTGCGAACGCTCATTCGTTCAAGACGCTCAATCCGGCACGCGCGCGCCGCGATGCCGGCTGTCTTGTCGGATGGCACGCCATGAGGATTTCCAGGGTTGCCGTGGCCTTTTCAATCGAAAGGCAACACCATGAAGATGACTGGCAATACGATCCTCGTCACCGGCGGCACCAGCGGCATCGGCCGCGCGCTCGCTGAAGCCTTCCACGATCGCGGCAACCGCGTCATCGTCGCCGGGCGACGGCAGGCCCTGCTCGATCAGATCACGGCTGAACGTCCCGGCCTGATCGGCCTGCCGCTCGACCTCGACGATCCCGCAAGCCTGCCGCGCCTGTCGACTGAGGTTCGCGCAGGATTTCCCGAGCTCAACGTACTGATCGCCAACGCCGGCATCGCGCGCACGGAGGACATGAATGCGGACGGCTGGGATGCCTCCGACGCGGAGGCGATGGTCGAGACCAACATTCTCGGCGTGCTGCGCGTCACGGCGGCGTTCCTGCCGGCGCTCAAGAGGCAGCAGGACGCAACGATCATCGCAACCAGCTCAAATCTCGCCTTCGTGCCGCGTGCCGACTTCCCGACCTACTGCGCCAGCAAGGCGTTCCTGCATTCGTGGCTGCAATCGCTGCGGCATCAGCTCCGCAGGATTCCGGTCGAGGTGCTGGAGCTCGCACCGCCCTATGTGCAGACCGAGCTCACCGGCGCCACGCAGGCGAGCGATGAGCGCGCCATGCCGCTGCCAGCCTACATCGCAGAGGTCATGCAATTGCTGGAGCTGCGGGTCCATCCCCGCGACGAAGTGCTGGTTGAGCGCGACCGCGCCCGCCGCTGGGCCGAACGCGACGGCCGCTATGAGGCGACCTTCGCCGCGATGAATCCGCGCTGAGACACCTCCAAAACGAATTCGCCCGGGAGCGGTCATCCACTCCCGGGCGATCGATGTCTGGAGGTGGTAAGGTCTAGTTCGGCACCGCCGCCTTCGGCGTCGGACGCGCGGCGGTCGCAGCATTCGCGGTCTGGCCGTGCAGGAAGTCATAGGCCGCATGCAGGGCCTTGTCGTCCTTCTCTTCCGGCGGGACGTAGGACTGCGATCCGGTCTGCTCGGTGCCGTCGGCGGCCTGTAGATGGCCGCGCATCTGGGATTCCGCCATGGTGTCCATCCGGCCCTTCAGCTCGGGCGGCACGTCTTGGAGGATCTCGATGTCGGGCGCGATGCCCTGGGCCTGGATCGAGCGGCCCGACGGCGTGTAGTAGCGCGCCGTGGTCAGCGCCAGCGCGCCGTTGCCGGCGCCGAGCGGAATGATTGTCTGCACCGAGCCCTTGCCGAACGAGCGCGTGCCGATGATCGTGGCACGCTTGTGGTCATGCAGCGCGCCGGCCACGATCTCCGAGGCCGAGGCTGAACCGCCGTTGACCAGGACGACCAGCGGCTTACCCTTGGTAAGGTCGCCGCCATGGGCGGTGAAGCGCTGGGTCTCTTCCGGATTGCGACCGCGCGTCGAGACGACCTCACCGCGCTGCAGGAACGCGCTCGACACCGAGACGGCCTGGTCGAGCAATCCGCCCGGATTGTTGCGCAGGTCCATGACGTAGCCGGCCAGCTTTTCCTGTGGCACCTGCTTGGAGATCGACGCAATCGCCTTTTTCAGGCCGTCGGTGGTCTGCTCGTTGAACGAGGTGACGCGGATATAGCCGATATCGCCATTCTCGACATGGAAGCGCACGGGGCGCACATGGATGATCTCACGCGTGATCGCGACGTCGAGTGGGGCGTCCGCGCCCTTGCGCACGATGGTGAGCTTGGTCTTGGTGTCGACCGGGCCCTTCATCTTGTTGACGGCCTGCTCGAGCGTCATGCCCTGCACGCCCTCGCCGTCGATCTTGCTGATGAGGTCGCCGGACATGATGCCGGCCTTCGAGGCCGGCGTGTCGTCGATCGGCGAGACGACCTTGACGAGCCCCTCCTCCATCGTGACCTCGATGCCGAGCCCGCCGAACTCGCCGGAGGTGGTCTCCTGCATCTCAGTCCAGGCCTTGTCGTTCATGTAGCGCGAATGCGGGTCGAGCGAGGTCACCATGCCGGTGATCGCGCCTTCGATCAGCTTGGCGTTGTCCGGCTTCTCGACATAGCTCGCCTTTACCCGCTCGAACACTTCGCCGAACAGGTTGAGCTTGGAATAGGCATCATCCGCGCCCGCCGCCGCCCTCGCCGCCCAGAGCCCGCCCTGCGGGCCGGATACCAGAAGGGTCAGGCACACGCCGGTGAGCGCGCCAAGGGGGAACAGCAGGGATTTCCGCATGGACGAGTTAGCCTTCTTGCTCGGGGGCCCGGGAGCCGCCATGCAAATGGCGATCCAGCCCGTTTCTGACAACACCATTCAGGTTTCTTCAAGGCTGGCTCGCCACGCCGGCGGGTACCTGCAGAAATCCCTTCGTCCCGACCTAAACTTTTGGCAACGTTCCGAAACCGTCTCGCACGACAGGCGGGAATCGGTCGGCCGGCCCGCGCCTCGCAGCTATGCGATTTTAGGATGGTTTTGGAGGGCTGGACGGGTTAGGCGATGACACAAGGCTTCAAATTCTCGGGAGGATAACAATGAACGAAGCGCCCCGCATCCGGCCGGAACGGAACGTCGAACTCGGCGCCAGCAACGAGCCGTTCCAGAACCTGCACGAATTCATCCGGAAGGCGCGCGCCAACCTCAACCAGAATGCCTGGGACTACATCGTCGGCGCCGCAGAGACCGAAACCACGATGCGCCGCAACCGGATGGCGCTGGACGAGATCGCCTTCCGCCCGCGCGTGCTGCGCGACGTCCGCCAGGTCGATGCAAGCGTCGAGCAGTTCGGCCGCAAGATGCGGCTGCCGGTGGTGCTGGCCCCGGTCGGCGCGCTCGAGATCTTCGATCCGGATGGCGCCGCAAGCGTCGCGCGCGCTGCCGGCACTTTCGGTGCGGCGCACATGCTGAGCTCGGTGTCAGAGCCCGGCCTGGAGAAGACTGCTGAGGCCGCCCCCGATGCGCTGCGTCTCTATCAGCTCTATGTGCGCGGCGACGACGCTTTCGTCGCCGATGTCGTCAGCCGGGCCGAGAAGAATGCCTATGCCGCCTTCTGCCTGACCGTGGACACCGCTCATTACAGCCGTCGCGAACGCGACATCGCCAAGCGCTATGTTCGGGAGAGCCGTCTGCGCGCCACCGGAGGCGACTACCAGAAGGGCCTGGAGTGGCGGACCGTGAAGATGGTCAAGGACAAATTCAAGATCCCGCTGATCCTCAAGGGCATCGCCACCGCCGAAGACGCGTTGATCGCGATCGATCACGGCGTCGAGTGGATCTACGTCTCCAACCATGGCGGCCGCCAGCTCGATCATGGCCGCGGCGCCATGCATGCGCTGCCTGAGATCGTGGATGCCGTGAAAGGCCGCGCCAGGATCATGGTCGATGGCGGCTTCTGCCGCGGCACCGACATCGTCAAGGCGATCGCGGCAGGTGCCGACCTCGTCGGCATCGGCCGGCTGCAATGCTGGGCTCTTGCTGCGGCGGGCGAGGCCGGCGTAACGCGAATGCTGGAACTGCTGGAAGACGAGGTGCTGCGCTGCCTCGGCCTTTTGGGTGCCACCTCGTTCGCCGAGGTTGGCAAGTCCAGCCTGCATCCGGCCACCGCGACCAACGCGCCGAGCGTGTTCAGCGCGTTCCCGCTGTTCGACCACGACCCCTACCGATACTAAGTGGAAGGATAGAATGACGCCGCTCTCTCCCGGCAGCGCCGATGCACTTCTGTTCGATCTCGGACGCGTGGTGCTCGACATCGACTTCTCCAAGGCCATCGCCTGCTGGGCCGGACATGCCGGCTGCAGGCCCGAAAGCATTGTCGCAAGCTTTGTGCGCGACACCGAGGCCTATCGATTGCACGAGGTCGGCAAGATCAGCGACGAGGATTATTTTGCCTCGCTGCGTGCGTCGCTCGGCATCGGCATTTCGGATGCGCAGTTCCTGGAGGGCTGGAACGCGATCTTCGCCGGCGAGATGCCTGACATCGCCGAGCTGTTGCCGCGTGCGGCGAAGCAGATGCCGCTCTACGCCTTCTCCAACACCAACCGGCCGCATGTGGACTATTTCTCAAAGGAATATGGCGACCTGCTCGGCCATTTCCGCGAGCTCTATCTGTCGTCCAGCATCGGCCTGCGCAAACCGGACGCCGAGGCGTTCGACCATGTCGTGGCGGCCATGGGTGTGCCGGCGAGCCGCATCGTCTTCTTCGACGACCTCGCGGAGAACGTCGAGGGGGCACGGGCCCGCGGATTGATCGGGGTGCATGTGACCTCGCCCCGCGATGTCGGCGATGCGCTGAAGAAGCTGGGGATTTGAGCGGATCCGTCCCTTAAGGGAGCCAGTTCCTGGAACTCATTTTGCCCAAAAGGGGGAACCAAATCCCTTTGTGCATTTTTGTACAAAGTTCCGGGAACGGAATCCGCCCTTCCGGACTCTTGAGTCCGTTGGGACCTTCTACATTGGACTGATCGACGTGCTGGGCAAATCCTACCTCACCAAGCAAGCCTCTCTTCTACTCGAGTTCGCCAGAACCACCTCGGACTCCGACCTGTCCGCCAAGCTGATCAGTAAGGCCGCCGACCTGAAATCCCAGGCCGACCCGCTGCCCGACAAGGATCAGGGGCCCAAAGCGCCGGACGTCAGTCCGGACGAGCCAGCACGGAGTTGACCGATGCTGGCCGTGGCGCTCGTGATTCTCGTGCTTGCCATGGCCGTCCTCGTCCCGGTCTGTCTCGCCTTCCGGATCATGCCGCGGAGGATTTGAGCTCTCTCTTCACCAGGTTGAATCATCCTGCATCTGCGCTCTTTTGCCTCTGCGCTTGCACTCGGCTAGAACTCTCGCCGCCGATTTGCCGAACGTGCTGAGCAGGAGTTTTCACCCGTGGCCTTG
Organism: Bradyrhizobium sacchari; assembly: GCF_002068095.1. Classification (GTDB taxonomy): domain Bacteria; phylum Pseudomonadota; class Alphaproteobacteria; order Rhizobiales; family Xanthobacteraceae; genus Bradyrhizobium; species Bradyrhizobium sacchari. Next base: position 120,354 of record NZ_LWIG01000018.1, read on the forward strand.
ATGCCGGTTTCTGACGCGCTTGCCGCAGTGCTTGCCGGCGCGGAGCCGCGGCCTGAGGAGACGGTCTCCCTCGACGCAGCTTTCCACCGCGTGCTTGCCCGCGACATCGCGGCGCGGCGCACGCAGCCGCCGGAGGCGATGTCAGCGATGGACGGCTATGCCGTGCGGGCGGCCGATGCGGCGATGATCGATGCCCAGCTGACCGTGATTGGCGAGGTCGCGGCCGGGCGGCCGTTTGCCGGGGCGGTCGGCGCCGGTGAAACGGTCCGGATCTTCACAGGCGGCGTCGTTCCC
>NZ_LWIG01000018.1:120659-124724 GCF_002068095.1 Bradyrhizobium sacchari
CGCCGGCGCGGACGCGGTCGTGATCCAGGAAGATACGGTCGCGGACGGCAAGCGCATCACGATCAAGGAAGCAGCCATTGCCGGCCGGCACATCCGGCGCGCCGGGGTCGACTTTGCCGAAGGCGACGTGTTGCTGCGGAAGGGAACCCGGCTCACCGACCGCGACCTGTCGCTCGCTGCCGCGATGAATCACCCGCACCTGCCCGTGCACCGCCGTCCGAAGGTCGCGATCCTCGCCACCGGCGACGAACTGGTGATGCCGGGGGCAACGCCCGGCCCCGGCGAGATCGTCTATTCCAACGGCTATGCCCTGCACGCACTCGCCCGCCAGGAAGGCGCGGATACCGTCGACCTCGGCGTTGCCGCCGATACGCTGGAGGCCACCACTGCGGGGATACGGCGGGCCCGCGAGAGCGGCGCCGACATCCTGATCACGACCGGCGGCGCTTCGGTCGGCGACCACGACCTGGTCCAGCAGGCGCTCAAGGCCGAGGGGATCGCGATGACGTTCTGGAAGATCGCGATGCGGCCGGGCAAGCCGATGATGCACGGGCGGCTCGGCACGATGCGCGTGATCGGCCTGCCCGGCAATCCCGTGTCATCCTATGTGTGCGGTTTCCTGTTCATGGTGCCGCTGATTCGCGCGCTGTCGGGCCAACAGGTGATCCATCATCGCCGCGAGCGCGCCGTGCTCGGCCGCGACCTCGGCGCCAACGACCAGCGTGAGGATTATCTCCGCGCACGCCTCGAGGCGCGCGACGACGGCACGCTGATCGCCCTTCCCGTCAATCATCAGGATTCCTCGCTGCTTGCGAATCTCGCTGCGGCACAGGTACTTCTCGTGCGCGCGCCATTTGCGCCCAAGGCCGAAGCCGGCACGCCCTGCGAGGTGCTGCGCCTGCCCGTCTGAGCCGCACGGCGACACGCGTTCCGCGAACTTTGCCGCGTTCACGGTAAATTAAGCAGTTGCGGAACATGTATCGAACATATAGTGTCCGTTCATGATTTGTTTCGAGCATGCAGCGGCTTATCGCTGAATTCAGCGTCTCGGAATCGAACGACATCAACCGGGGGACTTTGGTCGAGATGTTAACGCGCAAACAATACGAGCTTCTGCGGTTCATCAGTGAGCGCCTGAAGGAAAGCGGCGTGCCGCCCTCCTTCGACGAGATGAAGGATGCGCTCGACCTGCGCTCGAAATCAGGCATCCATCGCCTGATCACCGCACTCGAGGAGCGCGGCTTCATCCGGCGCCTGCCCAACCGCGCCCGTGCGATTGAGGTCATCAAGCTGCCCGAGCTGCAGGCTGCCGCCGGCAACCGCCGCGGCTTCACGCCGAGCGTCATCGAAGGCAATCTCGGCAAGGTGCGCACGACGTCCAGCCCGCCCGCTGACGAGGGCGAGCGTCCGGTCGCCGTGCCGGTCATGGGCCGTATCGCGGCCGGCACGCCCATCGAGGCGCTGCAGACCCGCAGCCACACCATCAGCGTACCGCCTGACATGCTCGGCTCCGGCGAGCACTACGCGCTCGAGGTGCGCGGCGATTCGATGGTGGAAGCCGGCATCCTCGATGGCGACATGGCGCTGATCCAGCGTAACGAGAGCGCCGACACCGGCGACATCGTGGTGGCGCTGATCGACGACGAGGAAGCGACGCTGAAGCGCTTCCGCCGCCGCGGCGCATCGATCGCGCTCGAGCCCGCCAACGCTGCCTATGAGGTGCGTATCCTGCCGCCCAACCGGGTGAAGATTCAGGGCAAGCTGATCGGCCTGTACCGGAAGTACTGAGCTGCCCTCGCGATCGTTCGGCATCCGTTGGAGCGGACAATTGTCCGCTCCGGCTGGATAGTCTTTCTGGTTCTGCTCAGATTATCCGGCCACCTGTCCCGCGCTAGATCCTCGGCACACCGCGCGAAGCACGCATCGCTTTGCGGGCCTTTTGAAAAAACCGAAGAGACAACCATGCGCAACATTGTGTTGAGCACGCTCACGTTGGCGCTGATCGCAACGTCACTGTCGCAGGCCGCCGCCGCACGATCGCGTCATGTCCGCAAGGCGACGCCAGCAGTGACGAGCGAGCAATTCCGCAACGCACGCGACGCCATTGCGCCGCCGTCGCAATCAGCCTGGCGGTATTCGGGCTGGTCGGCGCCTGCTGGCCACTGACGGAGAAGCGTGCCGAATGCACAAAAGCGGGCTTTGTTCCTCGTGCATCTGAAAAAGATATTGTGATGGCGGCCTGCGGATCCAAGCCGCAGATTTGCCCACAACCAAGCAGACCGTTGTATGCTTCCACTCTGATAGAGGCCTGCGCCTCGACAAGAGACGCGGGTCGCTATCTTCGAATGAGGAGCACCCCGATGTGTGACTACAGCCTGCACGCCGTCGCGACGCGTCCCGCCGAAGTCGGCGAGACGATCGTCACGACAACCTTCCGCGGCACCTCGACGCGCGGCTTCGCCTCCGAAGCCGACATGTCGGTCGCGGTATGCCTGCTGCCGGGAACGGAGCTCGCCTTCGCCGACAACGTCCGCTACGACAATCGCTGGATCTGGACGCGCACCATCAATTCCCGCGTCGGCAAGTTCGGCAAGATCGATCCGCACATTCCGGATCGCCATCACGATGCGATCGAATTCCCCGACGGCAAATACGTGCTGGTAACTCAGCTCGTCGAAGGCCAGCGCGCAACCGTGCTGCAATTGCCGGTGACCCAGCCACTCGGCGAGCGCGAGCACAAGCCGCAGACCATCGCCGACAGGCCGACGATCACGCGCCTGCCTATCGGCTGATCGTAGCTGCCTCCGGCTCGCGGGTCGGGGCCCAGAACCGAAATCGCCATCGCCGGCCGTGGCCGGCGACGTGGTGTGACTTGTATCTTCGAAAATGCCTTCGCCGGATCACCCGCCGCTCTTCTCCGTCGCACGAAGTTTGCGCTGCCCTGCCTGAATTTTGAACGCCCGTTCCGCTGGCAAATGGCCGATGCTGCCAAGGTCTCGAGGCGGCGGACACGTTCGATGAAGACCTTCATTCGCGTCGTTGAACTCTGGGTGCCCGACCGGACGCGCACACGGCTGGAATTCGGCGGCGGCCTTTACGGCGACGGACTGTGCGCATTCAAGTCCGCAAGCGAAGATCTGCGCTTCGGTCGCGATGAGGGGCTTCCCGGCAAGGCCTGGGCGTCCGGCCATCCCGTCATCCTCACCAAATTCGCCAACTCCTACTTCAGGCGGACCGACCAGGCGCTCGCGGCGGGCCTGACCTGCGGCGTGGCGGTGCCGGTGTTTTCAGGCGAATTCCTGCAGGCCGTGATGGTGCTGTTCTGCGGCTATGACGAAGCGCATGTCGGCGCGATCGAACTCTGGCACAACGACCCCGATACCTCTCATGAAATGGGACTCGTCGACGGCTACTATGGCACCGCCGACATGTTCGAGTTCAACTCCCGCCACACCCGCTTTCCGCGCGGCTTCGGCCTGCCCGGCCGCACCTGGAAGGCCGGCCTGCCGCTGATCATCAAGGACCTGCACAACGCCAAGAGCTTTCTGCGCTGGGAAGACGCCGCCGAGGTCGGCATCAATCTCGGCGTCGGCGTGCCCTACCGGACCGCCACCGACCAGACCTGGGTGCTGACTTTCCTCTCCGCGCAGGCAATGCCAATCGCGCGGCGCTTCGAGATCTGGGTGCCGAACGAGGCTCGCTCAGCGCTCGTTTTCCGCGCCGGAGATTGCAGCGTCCAGACCGACCTTGCCGCGCTCTATGCGGACAAATCCATTGCCAGGGGCGACGGCGGCATCGGCGGCGCCTGGGCCACCGGGATGCCCGCCCTCAACGATGATCTTGCGCATGACAATTCGGCCGCGGCCGTTGAGGCCCGCGCCTCCGGGCTGAGCCAGATGGTCGCCTTGCCGGTGATTGGGACAGCCGGGCTCGATGCGGTGCTGGCCTGGTACCTGTAGCCGTCCACTCAATCCTCAGCCTGCATGTCCGCCTCGGATGGCGTCGCATCCCGGTTGCGGGGAGCGGGCGGCGCAAGGCGCGCGCCGAAATCGGGCTCGCCGGCGG
>NZ_LWIG01000018.1:124820-133112 GCF_002068095.1 Bradyrhizobium sacchari
CGCCGCGTCAGCGCCAGCGCGCCCTGCGCGGCGAGACGCTGCCGGTCGACCACCATCGCCGCGCAATCCGGCGCAGCGGGGCGGGCCGTCACCACCAGCGCGGCGCGGCTGCAATCGTCCGCGAGCGCATCAATGCGCAAGGCCAGCGCGACGAGGCGACCATCGGCAAGCGGCGTCACGCAGCCGGCATCGTCGCACGACACGCCATCTGCGAGCGAGGCGCTGCCGGCATCACGCGGATCAGCGTCAGCAGCCAGCCACTCCTTCAGCAGAAAGTCGTCCTTGCTCGCCCGGATCATGTGCAGGTGCCCGTCCCTGCCCCGCACCGCGACGCTTTGGCCATCTCCGGCGATCAGGATATCCGGCGGCCGCACTGATAATCCCCAGAGGATCGCAGCCAGCAGCAGCAGCCCGCCTGACCAGCGCAACGGCGTGCGCAGAAGGCCCATGACAATGATGCCGACACTGGCCGCGATCAGCGGCGCGATGCCGAACGCCGGGATGCGCCCGACCGCGCCGGGCAGCGCCGCCACCCAGCGTGAGACCATGACCATCCATTCGATGCCGATCCCCATCAGCCACCAGAACACGCCGTCGAGCCCGAAGGGAGCCACGAGCAGGCCCAACAATCCGGCCGGCATCACCAGTGCCGAGACCACCGGCATCGCGCCGAGATTGGCGAGCACGCCGTAGGGCGTGACGCGATGGAAGTGGAAGGCCGCATAGGGCGTGGTCGCAAGCCCCGCGATCAGCGAGGCCAGGAACAACATCGCGATCTCACGGCCGCCCCACAGCGCGATACGCGCGGTCGCCGAATGCTCGGGCGAGGCAAACAGGTTCGGCATGCTGATCTGCACCAGCGCCACCAGCCCGAGCGTTGCCGCAAACGACATCTGGAAGCTCGGATGCACCAGCGCTTCCGGCGCGACCGCAAGCACGATCAGCGCGGCCACCGCCAGCGTGCGGAATGTGATGGCGCGGCGATCGACCATGACCGCGATCAGCACCACCGCGGTCATGAAGAACGAGCGTTGCGTCGCAACCTCCGCGCCCGACAGCAGCAGGTAGAATGCGGCGGCAACCAGCGCTGCGGTCGCCGACCATTTCTTGATGGGGAAGCCGACCGCAAGGCCGGGGATCAGGGCCAGCAGCGCGCGCACTGCGAAGAACACGACGCCGGCGACCACGGCCATGTGATAGCCCGAGATCGACAGCACGTGGCCGAGCCCCGAGACGAACATCGCGTCATTGACGGGCGTGGTGATGGCGTCGCGCCGGCCGGTCAGAAGCGCGGTCGCGATCGCGCGATTGTCGCCTTCGAGCGTCGAACGGATGCGCGCGTCGATCGCATCGCGCAGGCCCTGCATGAACGCGGCATAGCGCAGCCGCAGGCCGCCGGCATCCGGCGGCGCCGAGGCCGTGATGGCGCCCATCACAAAGCCGGAGGCGCCGATGCCCTGGAAGAACATGTCGCGCGAGAAATCATAGCTGCCGGGGCGCACCGGCGAGATCGGCGGCAGCAGCCGCGCCTTGAGCTGCACGAAGCTGCCCACCTCCGGCGCGGTGCCCTTGCGCACCGACAGGCGCACGCGCTCCAGCTTGATGTCGCTGCGCTGCGCCTCCATCGCGGTGACACGCAGCACGAAGCGATCGGTGCGCTCGCGGATGTCGCGGGTCTCGACGAAGCCCGACAGCGACGCCGAATAGAGCGGTTTCGCCAGAACTGTATGCGCGATGCGCACCGTCTTCCAGGTCGCGATGGCAAAGCCCGCCGCCACCGCCGCAATCATGATCGCAGGCGCAAACAGCCGGCTCCGCCGCAACAGGACGGCGCCGAGCATCAGCGCGATGGCCGTCGCGGCGACGACCCACAGCACCGGCTCGTGATCGGCCGCAAAATAGAGCGCAATGCCGCTGCCAAAAGCGACGGGCACCCATGGCAACAACCGCCCGGCGCCAGCCTCAGCGCTGGCCCATTGGCGCAGCGTCCCTGCGATCGTGGACCAGAGGTCGAAGCCTGCGGGTGCAAAGCCGCCAGCGGACGCGGAGCGCCCCGCCGGCCAGGTTCCTGCGATCCCTTGCGAGACACGCTGCGGCCGGCCCGGCTCCGCCATTCCTGCACCTTATGATACGCGACTGGCTCACAGGCTACCGGAACGTGCAGGCCGACGAATAGCGGTACAAATCAAGAACGAAGAGGGGAGCGCCCTACTTTTCCTCTTCCATCGTCACGGCGACAGCGGCCTTGGCCGACAACCGCACCTTGTTCCCCTCGACATCGGCGACGAGGCCCTTGTCGACGAAATGATGGTGGCCCTTGTGGCTACCCTCGCCGCTGTCCTTCCTCCTCAGCTTGATACGATTGCCCTCGACACGATCGACCGTGCCAACATGGACGCCGTCGGCGCCGATGACTTCCATATGTTCTGCGATGTTCTGCATGGCGGGATCCTTCATTGGATCGCGGCCAACGCGGCAGGTGCACGTTCGTTTCCACCGTCCGATGACGATGCCGTGTGCGGCGGGGCGCCTCAGATCAGCGGCGCCTTGGACGAGGCATGATGATTGACGATCTTCCAGTCGCCCTCCTCGCGGATGATGACCCAGCTCATCTTGACGACGAGATCGTCCCGCTCGCCCGCAAGATCGAACGAGATAGTCGCGCCCATGTTGATCAGACCAGGGCCGGCCTGCGCCGCGCTTACCTCGGAAAACACCGCGCTCGGCTTGCGCCAGCGCGGCAGGCCATTGAAATAGTCGGCGACGCCGTCCCGGCCCCGATAGAGTCTTGGGTTCGAGCCGAAGAAGAACGCGTTCTTCGAATACAGCGACGACAGCGCGGCCGCGTCGAGAGCCGCGAAGCCGGCGCACCATTTCGCGATGATGGCGGAAACGATGGCGTCGGTTTCGCTGCTCATATCCGCCCCAGCCCTTCTCAGCCCTTGGCGACTTCCTTCGCGAACGTGTCGCGCAGGCCGATGGTGCGCGAGAACACCGGCTTGTCCGGCGTCGAATCCTTGTCGCGCACGAAATAGCCCTGGCGCTCGAACTGCATCGGCTCGGTCGCATTGCTCTCGGCCACCGATGCCTCGATCCGCGCATCGGACAGGATCTCCAGCGAGTTCGGGTTGAGATCGGCCGCGAAGTTCGAGGCCTCCGGGCTCGGGTTGGCGAACAGCTGGTTGTAGATGCGGATCTCCGCGGGCTTGGACGCCGCCGCCGGCAGCCAATGCATGGTCGCCTTGACCTTGCGGCCGTCGGGCGCGTTGCCGCCTTTGGTGGCGGGATCGTAGGTGCAGCGCAATTCCACCACCTCGCCGGCGTCGTTCTTGATCACGCCGGTGCACTTGACGAAGTAAGCGTAGCGCAGCCGCACCTCGTTGCCCGGCGACAGGCGGAAGAACTTCTTCGGCGGATTCTCCATGAAGTCGTCCTGCTCGATATAGAGCTCGCGGCCGAACGTGATTTTACGCGTGCCCGCGGACGGATCGTCCGGATGGTTGATCGCCTCGAGCTCCTCGGTCTGCCCTTCCGGATAGTTCTCGATCACGACCTTGAGCGGCCTCAAGACCGCCATGCGCCGCTGCGCCGTGCGGTTCAGCTCCTCGCGAATACAGAATTCGAGCATGCCGACATCGACCACGCTGTTGGCTTTCGCAACGCCGATGCGCTTGACGAATTCACGCAGCGCCGCCGGCGGCACGCCGCGGCGGCGCATGCCCGCCACGGTCGGCATGCGCGGATCGTCCCAGCCCGCGACATGACCGTCGCGGACGAGCTGAGTCAGCACGCGCTTGGACAGCACCGTGTAGGTCAGGTTCAGCCGCGCAAACTCGTACTGATGAGGCTCCGAGGGCACCGGCAGCTTCTCGATGAACCAGTCATAGAGCGGGCGGTGGTCCTCGAACTCCAGCGTACAGATCGAATGCGTGATGCCTTCGATGGCGTCCGACTGGCCGTGGGCATAGTCGTAGCTGGGATAGATGCACCATGCGTCGCCGGTGCGCGGATGGTGCGCATGCAGGATGCGGTACAGCACGGGATCGCGCAGATTGATGTTGCCCGCGGCCATGTCGATCTTGGCCCGCAGCACGCGCGCGCCGTTGGGGAATTCGCCGGCCTTCATGCGGCGGAACAGGTCGAGGTTCTCCTCCACCGAGCGGTCGCGGAACGGCGAGTTCTTGCCGGGCTCGGTGAGCGTGCCGCGCGAAGCGCGGATCTCCTCCTGGGTCTGGTCGTCGACATAGGCGAGCCCGTCGCGGATCAGCTTCTCCGCCCATTCGTACAGACGGTCGAAATAGTCGGAGGCGAAGAACAGGTTCTTGCCCCAGTCGAAGCCGAGCCAGCGCACGTCGGCCTGGATGGAATCGATGTATTCCTGCTCTTCCTTGACCGGGTTGGTGTCGTCGAAGCGCAGGTGGCAGCGGCCCGGAAACTCCTGGGCGATGCCGAAATTGAGGGCGATCGACTTGGCGTGACCGATATGCAGGTAGCCGTTCGGCTCCGGCGGGAACCGGGTCACGATCTCCTTGTACTTGCCCTGATCGAGGTCGGCCTGGATGATGTCACGAATGAAATCGCGCCCAACCTCAGCTGCCACCGGTTCTGTCATTACGAAAATCCTGTAGGGAAATCAGCGGTCCTTCTGCCAAATTCGGGAGGCCGCGCCAAGGCCTCAGGCCGTCCGCCGTCGGGCTTTAGTTATGCTCCGGTCCTGCTATACACCACCGCCTCCAATGCATAGGCCCTGCCAAGAATGACCGATTCCGTCGTCACCCGCTTTGCCCCCTCGCCGACCGGCTTCCTCCACATAGGGGGCGCCCGCACGGCGCTGTTCAACTGGCTCTACGCCAAGAAGCATGGCGGCAAGATGCTGCTCCGGATCGAGGACACCGACCGGGAGCGCTCCACCGAGGCCGCGATCGGCGCCATCCTCGACGGGCTGGAATGGCTCGAGCTCGGCTGGGACGGCGAGGTCATCTACCAGTTCAGCCGCGCCGCCCGTCACCGCGAGGTCGCCGAGCAGTTGCTCGCCGACGGCAAGGCCTATCGCTGCTACGCCACTGCGGAGGAGCTCGCCGCGATGCGCGAGAAGGCGCGCGCGGAAGGCCGTACCCGGCTCTATGACGGCATGTGGCGCGACCGCGACCCGGCCACGGCGCCGACCGACGTCAAGCCCACCATCCGCCTGCGCGCGCCGCAGACCGGCGAGACCGTGATCGAGGACCAGGTCCAGGGCCGCGTGGTCTGGCAGAACGAGAACCTCGACGACCTCGTGCTTTTGCGCGGTGATGGCAACCCGACCTACATGCTCGCGGTGGTCGTGGACGACCACGACATGGGCGTCACCCACGTCATCCGCGGCGACGACCATCTGATCAACGCCGCCCGCCAGAAGCAGATCTACGACGCGATGGGCTGGGCGCTGCCGAGCATGTCCCACATCCCCCTCATCCACGGCCCGGACGGCTCGAAGCTGTCGAAGCGGCACGGCGCGCTCGGCGTCGATGCTTACCGCGCCATGGGATACCTCCCGGCCGCGCTGCGCAACTATCTCGTCCGCCTCGGCTGGAGCCATGGCGACCAGGAGATCTTCTCGACCGAGGAGATGATCGAAGCGTTCGACCTCGCCAGCGTCGGCCGCGCCGCCGCCCGCTTCGACTTCGCCAAGCTGGAGAACCTCAACGGCCATTACATCCGTCACGCCGACGATCAATCGCTCGTGAGGATGTTCGAGGACGTGCTCGACCACATCGTGCCCAGCCGCGACGAGATTAAGGCGAAGTTAAACGACACCACGCGGGCGCAGCTCCTCAAGGCCATGCCGGCCTTGAAGGAGCGCGCCAAGACGCTGATCGAGCTGATCGATGGCGCCTACTTCATCTTCGCCGACCGGCCGCTGCAGCTCGATCCCAAGGCGCAGGCGCTGCTGACGCCCGAGAACCGCAAGCTGATCGGCCAGCTTCATTCCGCGCTGGAGAAAGTCGAGACCTGGAGTGCGGCCACCGCGGAAGCCGCGCTGCGTGCCTTTGCCGAGGAAAATAGTCTCAAGCTCGGCGCGGTCGCCCAGCCCTTGCGGGCAGCGCTGACGGGACGGACGACATCGCCTGGCATTTTTGAGGTTTTGGACGTGCTCGGACGTCAGGAAAGCCTTGGGCGGCTCAAGGATCAGTCTACGACGTAAGTAGGCCATGCGTGCGGGTGATCTTGCAGCGCACACAGCAATAATATACCCATCTCCCCCGTACATTCTGGAACATCCGGCCTGCCCCGCCATCTCATCGGGGCCTTCCGGGTCCGGCCCGTTTCACCATACATCGGGGACCTCTGATGGACGCAAAAGAAAGCCCAAAGACCGCCACGCTGACGGTCGGTAACAAGAACTACGATCTCCCGATCCTCAGCGGCAGCGTCGGGCCAGATGTCGTCGATATCGGCAAGCTCTACGGCCAGTCCGGTCTGTTCACCTACGATCCCGGCTTCACCTCGACCGCGAGCTGCCAGTCCAAGATCACCTATATCGACGGCGATGCCGGCGTGCTCGAATACCGCGGCTACCCGATCGAGCAGCTCGCCGAGCACGGTGACTTCCTGGAGACCTGCTATCTCCTGCTGTACGGGAACCTGCCGACTGCCGAGCAGAAGAAGGATTTCGACTTCCGCGTGACCCATCACACGATGGTGCACGAGCAGATGGCCCGCTTCTTCCAGGGCTTTCGCCGCGACGCCCATCCGATGGCGATCATGGTGGCGGCGGTCGGCGCCCTCGCTGCGTTCTATCACGACTCCACCGACATCAACGATCCCAAGCAGCGCATGATCGCCTCCATGCGCATGATCGCGAAGATCCCGACGCTGGCCGCGATGGCCTACAAGTACACCGTTGGCCAGCCCTTCGTGTACCCGAAGAACTCGCTCGGCTTTGCCGAGAACTTCCTGAACATGTGCTTCGCGGTGCCTTGCGAGGACTACAAGGTCAGCCCGGTTCTCGCCGACGCGCTGGAGAAGATCTTCATCCTGCACGCCGACCACGAGCAGAACGCCTCGACCTCGACGGTGCGCATCGCCGGCTCCTCGGGTGCCAATCCGTTCGCCTGCATCGCGGCCGGCATCGCCTGCCTCTGGGGCCCGGCGCATGGCGGCGCCAACGAAGCCGCGCTCAACATGCTCTACGACATCGGCACGGTCGACAAGATTCCCGAGTTCATCGCCAAGGTGAAGGACAAGAACTCCGAAGTCCGCCTGATGGGCTTCGGCCATCGCGTCTACAAGAACTACGATCCGCGCGCCAAGATCATGCAGAAGATGTGTCACGCCGTGCTCAAGGAGACCGGCCATGGCGACGATCCGATGCTGAAGGTGGCGATGGAGCTCGAGAAGATCGCGCTCAGCGACCAGTACTTCATCGACCGCAAGCTTTACCCGAACGTCGACTTCTATTCGGGCATCACGCTGAAGGCGATGGGCTTCCCGGTCTCGATGTTCACCGTGCTGTTCGCGGTCGCCCGCACCGTCGGCTGGATCAGCCAGTGGAGCGAGATGATCGAGGACCCGCAGCAGAAGATCGGCCGTCCGCGCCAGCTCTACACCGGCGTCACCAAGCGCGACTACGTGCCGATCAAGGATCGCAAGTAAGTACCGGCCGTTACGGCCTTCGAAGCGGCGCCATCTCACGATGGCGCCGTTTTTGTTTGGCAGGGTCCGACAGAGCAAGCGAAGCGTGGGGCAAGCCGATGCGGATCACGAACCCGGTGGACGGATCGTTGCAGGTCGTGGCCTGTTCGCCATTCCCCGATGCGGCCGGTGAGATGGTGCTCTGTCCCAGATGCGACATTGACGGGGTGGTCACCGCGGAACGTCTCGCTGCGGTTGCCGTGCAATACAGCGGCTACGACGTCCCTAAGGCGAAATGGCCGCAGCCCGGCGCGGTGCTTCCTGTCACCCTGGACCTCGCCGATCCCACGCGGTTCAGGATCGAGTGGGATCGGGTGGCAACCGGGCACGAAGCCGCCGAAAAGCTGGCGGCCCATTTGCGTGGCGAGCAGCAGGCCGACACGCCCGGCCACCCTTTTCCCCGTACGTGGCGCGAGGAGAAGCATGCCGCGCCGTCGCCGGCGCTGATCAACGGGCTCACGCCGCAGCAGACGGAGATTGCGCTGGCCGGCGGCGCCGCCGCGCTCGGTCTGGTTCCGACGACGGCGAAGGTCTTGAGCGCGCATGAGGTGCAACCAAGCAGCGCACCCGGCGGGACGTGGGACATCGCCGTCGCAGTAGACGACCCTAACGGCGGGG
>NZ_LWIG01000018.1:133149-155279 GCF_002068095.1 Bradyrhizobium sacchari
CCGCCGCTGGCGTCGTGTTGCCTGTCCTGGTCGACCCGGACAACCGCGTGCGGATCATCGTCGACGTCGCGCGCCTCTCCTGAGCCGTCATCGCACGCGCCGATCTTGCTGCCGCGCACAACAACAAGTCGGCGCATCGCGCCCGCAAACGCTTGACAGTCGAAACGCTCCGCGCGCAAATTCTTACACTAAGTAAGAATGACGACAGGGATGGAAATGCCGGAGCAGCCGAGAAGTCGGCGGCAGACGCGGGCTGCCATTTTGACTCATCTGCTTCAGTCGGGCGGCACGTTTCGGCCGCCTCTGGCCAAGGCGGTCCGCCTGTCCGAGGCCAGCCTGTCGCGTATTCTGTTTGACCTGAAGGCCGAAGGCCTGATCGAGGAAGTGCGGCGCCCCGCCCCTTACGTAGGTGGTCCCACGGCGCTCGTCTCACTCGATGGCTCGGTGGCACTCGCGGCCTTCGAGCTGAGCACGCAGCGGCTCAGCGTCGGAGTTGGCAGCCTGTCGGGCGAACTGCACTACACGGAGCACGTGCCGCTGCCGAAAAGGCCGACCGTCGAGTCCGTCGGCCGTGCGTTCCGCGAGGCCATGACGTTGCTGCGCGACTGGACGCGCCGCCGCCGCATCACCCTCGCGCAGATCGGCGTCTCCGTTCCTGGCCTCGGCCGGCTCAGCGTGTCGGGCAATCCGATCATCCCCTGCGACGTCGACCGCCTCCGCGACATGTTCGGCCAGACGTTCGCGGGCGTGCCGATCGATTTCACCAATTCGGTCGTCGCGCACGCCACCTTTCATCGCTGTCGCACGGAGAATTATCCCTTCAGCGGCACGCATCTGTTCGTGTTCGTCAGCCATGGCGTTGCCGGCGCCTGGATGGACGATCCTGCCGAGGCCGACGCCCTGCAACCGATCGAACTCGGCCACATGGTGTTCGGGCCGGATGGACCGCGCTGCCGCTGCGGACATCATGGCTGCGTCGAGGCCTACACGTCGCTGCAGGCCCTGGCCGAACTTCTTGGCGTTTCCGAGATCGAGTTGCTCCGGCTCGGCTACGAATGGGCCAACGCGATCCCGCTCTCGTCGCGCGTTCGCCAGGAGTTGCGCCGGCGGCTGTTCCGGCTCGGCCTTGCGATCGGCAATACGCTGAATGTGAAGCCTTGCGGCGGGGTCGCGATCAGTGGCTGGCCATCGCTGCTCGCCGAGGACGACCGCAAGGCAGTGATCGAGGGAATCGACGCCTGCCTGCTGGGCGGTCGCAAATTGGCGCAGGTGTCTCTCGCCTTCGTGCCGCCCTCGACCGGCAACGATCCGCAGGCCGCGCTGGCCTTCGCCGCCTTCTGCCTCGCCAGAAGCGGCGGCATGCCCGCAGCATCGACGGAGGCGGCCTGACATGCCCTGAGCCGCGCGGTCTGCACGCGCCACAAATTCACACCGGGAGGAACTGCCATGCCGATCACAACAACAAGGCGTCGTCTGCTCGCAGGATCTGCTGCCGCGCTCGCACTGCCGGCATTTGCCCGCGCGCAAGGCGCAGTCAAGCCGCGCCTGACCGCGATCTCGCAATGGTCCGCTGGCAGCGACGGGGCGGCGATCACGGCGCTCGGCAAGAAATTCGAGGAGAAGGGCGGGGTCTGGCAGCACTCGCCGGTTCCCGGCTTCACCACCGAGATGATGAACAAGTTGCGCGCCCAGATCATCGCCGGCGATCCCCCGGCTTGCTCGCAACTCAAGGGCCCGGAGATCGCGGCCTGGTCGAAGATCGCCCCGACCGTCGACCTCGACGCCGTCGTCGCGGCCGCCGGTTACGAAAAGGTCGTGGCTCCAGACCTTGCCAAATTGCACAAGCCTGCAGGCAAGTGGATTGCGCTGCCGTTGCAGATCTACAGCACCAACATGCTGTTCCTGTCCAAGCGCGCGATGGACAAGGCCAAGGCCGACAAGGTCCCCGTCACTTGGGCCGAGTTCAATGATCTCGCCGAGAAGATGAAAGCGGGCGGCGTCGCATATCCCGTCGCCAACGGCGGCACCCGACCCGATGACGGGCAGAAGTTCGAGGCCGCCTTGGCCGGGATCAGTCCAGCCGTGTACCGCACGGCCATCATGACTCTCGACGAGAAGGCCCTGAAGGCCCCCGAGATCACGGCTGCCTTCGTGCAGGTCCGCAAGATCGCCGACTGGATGGACCCGAACGTCGGCGCCCAGCATTTCTCGACCAATTTAAAGCGCTTCGTCGACGGCGACATGGGCATGATGATCATGGGCGGATGGGCGCAGGGCGTGCTGCGCAATGCCGGATTCAAGTTCGAGGACTTCATGATCGCCCCGGGCCCAAGCGACAATGGCAAGCCGGTCTTCCTGTTGAACGCCGATGCTTTCATCTTCTGGCAGCGCAAGGAGCCCGATCTGCAGGCGGGTCAGACCTTGATGGCCCAGCTCGTCATGGATCCGGCGATCCAGACGATGTACTCGCAGATCACGGGATCGATCCCCGTGCGCACCGATGTCGATCTGTCCGGTGAAGGCTGGTCGGACGGTCAACGGCGGACAGCAGCAGCTCTGAAAGAGGCGATCGCCAGCAATCAGGCCGTTCTCAGTCTTGCGCACAACATGGCGCAGGAGAACGGCATGACCGCGGCGATGATCGACGTGATCACGGAGTATGTGAAGAACAAGACGATCAAGCCGGAGCAAGCGGCCACACGCCTCGCCGAGGCCGTCGAGAGCGCGCGTTGACCATCGCCGCCTCGACAGGACGGGGCCGGCCGGCGACTTCCGAGGTGGTTCGCCGGCTGCCCGAAATTCTGACGATCTGGGTGCCGCTGCTGTTGTCCGCCGCGCATCTCATTGCGTTCTCGCTGTGGACGATCTGGATATCGTTCACACCATCCACCCTCGTCCCTGTTGCGGGCTGGGTGGGTTTGCGCAACTATTCCGCGGTCGCGGCCTCGCGGAACTGGCAGATCGCCCTCGACAATCTGCTGCTGTTTGGCAGCGCCTTCGTGCTGCTCAGCCTGGCGACCGGCCTCATCCTCGCCATCCTGCTCGATCAGCGCATTCGCGGCGAGAATTTGTTGCGCTCCATCTTCCTCTATCCCCTGGCGGTGTCGTTCGTGGTCACCGGCACGGTCTGGAGCTGGCTGCTCAATCCCGGCCTTGGAATCCAGAAGCTGGTCCACGACCTCGGCTGGACCGCGTTCCGGTTCGACTGGCTGATCGACCGCGACATGGCGATCTGGACGATTGTCATCGCTGCGATCTGGCAATCCTCCGGGTTTGCCATGGCGCTCTTCCTTGCCGGCCTTCGCTCGGTCGATGCCGACCTGATCAAGGCCGCGCAAATCGACGGCGCCGGGGCGATCAGGATGTACCGGCGCGTCATCCTGCCGACGCTCTGGCCGATCACCATCACCGTCATCGTGATCCAGCTGCAGTTCGCGATTTCGACCTTCGACCTCGTTCGCGCGCTCACCAATGGCGGGCCCGGTATCGCGACGCAGCTGCCGGCCCTCGTCGTCTATGACCTGATGTTCCAGCGCAGCCTGCTCGGACGCGGAGCGGCGGCGGCGGTCCTGATGCTGCTCATCCTTCTCGCCGTTCTGCTGCCCTATGCAGCGTGGCGTTACATCCAGCGGCGGCGAGCGATCCATGCGTGACCGGACCTTCGCGCCAAGCCGGATTCTAATCTACCTCATCGTTTCGCTGGTCGCCGCAGCATGGCTCGCGCCCTTGGCTGTCGTCGTGCTGAATTCGCTCCGGGCCAACGAGGAGATCGCGCAGGGCTCGATGATCGGCTGGCCGCAGCACCTGGCCTGGAGCAACTACGCCGCCGCCTGGAATGGTTTCTGCGTCGCCGAAACCTGCGCCGGTATCCGGCCGTACATGCTGAACTCCGCCCTCGTGACCATCCCCGCGACCATCCTTTCCACCCTGCTCGGCGCGATCGCCGGTTACGCGGTTTCGCTCTGGCGCTTTCGCGGCGACAGCTGGATCTACGGTATCGTCACGCTCGGCATCTTCCTGCCGCAGCAGATGCGCTTGCTGCCCTGGACCATCGTGCTGCGAGATACGGGCCTGATGAACACGCTGACCGGCCTGGTCGTGATCCACACCATCCAGGGCCTCTCCTTCACCACCCTGTTCTGCCGGAACTATTACGTTGCAATCCCGCAGGAATTGATCAGGGCTGCGCGGATCGATGGCGCAGGGTTCTTTCGCATTTTCTGGCGCATCATCCTGCCACTCTCGCCGCCGATCCTGGTCGTCACCGTGATCTGGCAGTTCACGCATATCTGGAACGAGTTTCTCTACGGCGTGACATTCACGACCGGTCAGCAGCAGCCGGTCACCGCCGCGCTGATCGCGCTCTCCGCCGGGGTCGCCGATATCCCGCAGCATGGCGTGCAAAGCGCCGCGGTGATGATCGCCGCCCTGCCGACCCTGCTGATCTACCTGATCGGCGGCAAGTACTTCGTGCGAGGCCTCACTGCCGGGGCCGTGAAATGATGAGGCCGTCATGGCAGCCCTGAGCATTCGCGCCCTGTCGAAGCGTTACGCCAATCTGGAGGTGCTGAAGGGCATCGATCTCGACATCGAGAGCGGCGAGTTCACCGTGCTGGTCGGACCATCCGGCTGCGGCAAGTCCACGCTGCTCAACATTGTCGCCGGGCTCGACCGTCCGAGCGCAGGCACCGTCGAAATCGGCGGGCGCGTGGTCAACGACGTCCCGCCGAAGGACCGCGACATCGCCATGGTGTTCCAGTCCTACGCGCTCTATCCCTCGATGACGGTACGCCAGAACATCACGTTCGGCATGGAGTGCCGGCACGTGCCGAAGGCCGAGCAGGAGAAGGCGGTCGCGAACGTTGCAAAACTGCTCCAGATCGAACCCCTGCTCGGCCGCAAGCCGTCGCAACTGTCCGGCGGCCAGCGCCAGCGCGTGGCGATGGGCCGGGCGCTGGTGCGCGATCCCCTGCTCTTCCTGTTCGACGAGCCGCTCTCCAATCTCGATGCCAAGCTGCGTGTCGAGATGCGGATGGAGATCAAGCGGCTGCATCAGCGCATCGGCGCCACCATCGTCTACGTCACCCACGACCAGATCGAGGCGATGACAATGGCGACCCGCATCGCCGTGATGCACCGCGGTGTGGTTCAGCAGTTCGCCGACCCCGACACCGTGTATCGCTATCCCGCCAATCTGTTCGTCGCCCGTTTCATGGGCTCGCCGCCGATGAATACGATGCGGGCACGACTCCAGGCAGATGGCAGCGGCCCGGTGGTTGTGATCGGCGCCGGGCGGCCGGACGAGGTGCGTCTGCACCTGCAGGACTATGATGCCGCTACATCCTATGTCGGCCGCGAGGTGGTGCTCGGAATCAGGCCGGAATGCATCGCCGAGGGGGACCGCGCATTTTCCGGCGCGAGCGGGCCGCCAGTCGTCGTCACCGCGCCGGTCGAGATGGTCGAACCCACGGGGGCCGAGACCATCGTCCTGCTGCGGCTTGGCGGCGAGCCCGCGCAGGCGCGCGTCTCGCCGGACGTCCGACCCGCGCCGGGCACCTCTGCCCCCTTTGCGCTCGACACCCGCCGCCTTTGCTTGTTCGACCCCGAGACGGAGCGACTGATCGCATGACCAAGACGAACTATGCCGGCCTCGCGGACCGCGTGGTGCTGATCACCGGTGGCGCCAGCGGCATCGGTGCCGCCTTCGTGCGCGCCTTCGCTGCTCAGGGCGCCCACGTGGCGTTCCTCGACATCGACGAAGCCGCCGGCAGCGCGCTGGTCACGGAGGTCGCCGCCGCGTCCGGCACGGCGCCGCTGTTCGCGCCCTGCGATCTCCTCGACATCGACGCCTTGCGCGGCGCGATGGCAGAGGTGCATCGAAAGCTCGGCGACGCCGCGGTGCTCGTCAACAACGCCGCCAACGACCAGCGCCAGGTGCTCGCGGAGGTGACGCCCGCCGAGTTCGACTGGACGATCGGCGTCAACCTGAAGCACGTCTTCTTTGCTGCTCAAGCCGTGGTCCCGCAGATGCAGGCGCGCGGCGGCGGCTCGATCATCAACATGTCGTCGATCGCCTGGATGCGCGGCGCCCCGGCGCTGCCGGTCTATGCCGCCGCGAAGGCGGCCATCGTCGGCTTCACCAACTCGCTGGCGCGGTCGGTCGGCCCCGACCGCATCCGGGTCAACGCGATCGCGCCCGGCATGGTGATCACCGAACGCCAGCGAAGGCTGTGGTATCCGGACGAGCGGGTCATCGCCGAGTTTCGCACCCGTCAGGCCATTCCCGATGCGGTGACGCCTGAGGACATCGCCCGGATGGCGCTGTTTCTCGCATCCGACGAGAGCCAGCGGATCACAAGCCAGTGTTTTCGGGTGGACGGCGGTTTGGCCTAGCGCCGCCCCTTCCGCATCGTGGCGAGCACAACGTCGGCGGCGAGTACGCTTGGCGACTTATTACCTGTCGACATGAGCTGATCGAGCCGGGCGAAGGCTTCGACCTGCCGCTGCCGCAGCGGCGTGTCGGTCAGCACCTCGGACAGCGCCAGCGCGAGCTTCTCCGGCGTGCAGTCCTCCTGCAAATACTCCGGAATGACATCCTCGCCGATCACGAGATTGGCGAGGATCACCGAGGAGACGCGGATCGCGCGGCGCAGGATGAAGGCCTCGATCGCACCGACACGATAGGCCGTCACCATCGGAATGCCCGACAGCGCAAGCTCGAGCGTCACCGTGCCGGACTTCGCCAGCGCGGCATGCGCGATGCGGAAGGCGGCGCGCCTCTCGGCCTCGCCGATCACGATCTGCGGCTTCACCGGCCAGCTCACGATGCCTTCGCGCACAGCTGCTTCGAGATGCGGCATGGTCGGCAGCATCAATTCGAAGGCGCGGCCCTCCGCCTGCAAGCGGCCGAGCGCCGCGCCAAACATCTCGAGATGATGCCGGATCTCGCTGCGTCGGCTGCCGGGCAGCACCAGCAGCACCGGCGGCTCACCGTCCCGGCGCTTCTGCTCTTCCACATTCGGCCGCAGCGAGGACAATTGCTCGATCAGGGGATGGCCGACATAGCTGCAGGGCGGACCGCCAAGCTTGCGGTATTCCTCCGGCTCGAACGGCAGGAGGCCGAGCACGTGATCGACATAGCCGAGCATGGTCCGCGCCCGGCCCGGCCGCCAGGCCCAGAGCTGCGGCGAAACGTAGTCCACGACCGGGATCGCAGGATTGCGCGCACGCACGCGGCGGGCGACGCGATGGGTAAAGTCGGGACTGTCGATGATGACGAGCGCGTCCGGCGCGGCCTCAGTCACGGCGTCGACGGTCTGGCGGATCAGCCGCAGGATTTTCGGTAGTTGTTGCACCACCGCGGCGAAACCGACGATCGACAGCTCCTCGATCGGAAACAGCGTCTCCAGCCCCTCTCGCGCCATGGTGCGGCCGCCGACGCCGACGAATTGCACGCCGTCGCCGAGACGCTGGCGCAGCACCTTCATCAGGGCCGAGCCGAGCCGGTCGCCGGATTCCTCCGTGGCGATCAGGAAAACCTTCCGCTTGGGATCGCGGGTCTGCATCATTTGGGAAGGCCGATGATGAAGAGATATCTGGCGTCGGCAAGCGCGATCATCGCCTGCGGCTCGGCGGCAATCGTGTTGCCGGCGATGACGGCAATGCCGGCAAGGCCGGCCTTCGCGACACCCTCGATGGTGCGCGGGCCGATGGTCGGCAGGTCGAAGCGCAGATCCTGGCCGCTCTTCGGTGTCTTCACCAGCACGCCGCGACCGGTGGCGGCGCGGATACGCCCTTCCTCGCGCAGGCGCGCGATGCGCGCGAGCAGCGCGTCGGTGCCCTCGATGTCCTCGACCGCGACCACATGGCCGTCGATCACGACCGCGGCCTGACCGATGTCGAACGGACCGAGTGCCGTCAGCACCGCGCGCCCGCGTTCGATATCGCCCTTGGCATTGTCATTCGGCCATGCACGGCTGATGCAGCCCTCGGGCATCAAGAGGTCAGGTGCGACATCCTTGATGCCGACCATGCGAAAGCCGTCCTGCTCGAGGATGCGGCCGACACCGGAGAGAAGATGGTCGTCGCCGCCGCGAAAGGCGCGGATGACGTTGCCGAGCAGGCGCAGCGTCTTGAGGTCGAACCGGATCTCGGACAACGAGGGCCGCACCAGGGTGCCGATGAAGATCAGGTCGCGGCAGCCCTCCTCGCGAAACAGCCGCATCGCACGGCCGAGCTGGCCGACCGAGATCCAGCGGTGGCGGAACTTCTCCACCCGCGCCGGATCGCAGGCCCCGCGCAACGGAAACAGCACCGGCGTGATGCCGCGTGCGGCCAGCGAGTCGGCGACCGCGAACGGCATCGCGCCGCCGCCGGCGACCACGCCGACCGGCGATGAAATCTCCGGAGCCGCCGGTGTCATGTCCGCGGCCATCGCAGCTTCACTTTTCGATGGCAGGAAGACAGAGTGGGCGCTTGCCCTTGCCGATGAAGCCGAGAATCTCGGCAATCGCCGGATCCTCGCCGGCGAGCGGCCGCACCGCCTCCAGTCGCTCGGCGAACGTGCCCGCGCCGTGGAAGAGCTTCTGGTAGAAGCCGCGCACGGTCGCAAGCCGCTGCTTGGTGAACTTGCGCCGCTTCATGCCGATCAGGTTGAGGCCCTCGAGCACCGCATACTGGCCATTGACCAGCCCGAACGGAATGATGTCGTCGCGTACGCCGCAGACGCCGCCGACCATCACCTGCGGCCCGATGCGGGTAAACTGGTGCACGGCGGACAGGCCGCCGATGAAGACGAAGTCGCCGATCTCGCAGTGACCGCCGAGCGTCGCCGAGGTCGCGAAGATCACGTCGTTGCCGACATGGCAGTCATGACCGACATGGCTGCAGTTCATGAAGTAGCCACGGTCACCGATCGTGGTGATGCCACCGCCGGCGACGGTACCAGCGTTCATGGTGACGGACTCGCGGATGGTGCAGCCCGAGCCGATCTCAAGCTTCGTCAGCTCGCCCCGATAGCTGAGCGACTGCGGCGGCGTGCCGAGCGAGGCGAAGGGATAGATCGTGCAATCGTCGCCGATGGTGGTCTGCGCCGTGACGTGTACATGCCCGATCAGCTTGCAATTCGCGCCGATCACGACATTCGGGCCAATGATGCAGAAGGGTCCGATCTCGGTGCCCTCGCCGATCACGGCGCCGTCTGCGACCCGTGCGGTGGGATCAATCTTGCTCATCAAGCAATCTAACTCGTCAAGAAGGTCTGATTATGTGTTGAAGTCGCTTGGTTTTCCGGTGGTTAGCGCGACTATGCCCGATCTGTCCAGTGACGTATGATCTCGGCCTGTTTCAAGTGCCCGACGAAGCGGCCCTTCCGGCCCTTCAACTTGTTCATGTGGAGCTTGAGGTTGTCATGGTCAGGGCTCTGGCGCTTCTGCTCGCGCAGCTCGCGGCGGCCCCGGTCGTCTCCGAGACGGTCGAGACCGGCGAGCGTCATCTCGTCGATCTCGGGACATTCGAATGCCGCGACATCACCCGGAGCACGGTGCTTCAGCGGGTCTGTTACGATTCCACGCGGCAGGACCTCGTCGTCGCGGCGGGCGGCACCTATGACCGCTATTGCGGCGTGACGCCCGATACGGTCGAGCGCCTCCTCGACGCACCGTCGATGGGCCAGTTCTTCAACCAAAATATCAGGCGCGAGGCGGCCGGCAGCCGCTATGACTGCCACGTGTGAATCCGTTCACGCAGTGGGTCCCTCAGTCCGTCAGCATGGCGCCGACATCGGCCTCCGCAACCACCTGGCCGTTGACCTTGGCGTCGCCGTGAAACCACCACATGGTCTTGCGGCGGCCGAGCGAGCGCATGTGATACTCGATGGTATCGCCGGGTAGCACGGGCTTGCGGAATTTGCACTTGTCGATGGTGAGGAAATACACCGCGCGCGGCTTCTCCGTGCCCTCGACCGATTTGATACCGATCACGCCGGCCGTCTGCGCCATAGCCTCGATCATCATGACGCCGGGATAGACCGGGCGCTCGGGGAAATGCCCCTGGAAGGCGGGCTCGTTGAAGGTGACGTTCTTGATGC
The DNA here is from genome assembly GCF_002068095.1 of Bradyrhizobium sacchari. GTDB lineage: Bacteria > Pseudomonadota > Alphaproteobacteria > Rhizobiales > Xanthobacteraceae > Bradyrhizobium > Bradyrhizobium sacchari. The sequence goes on from NZ_LWIG01000018.1 coordinate 143,237, forward strand.
CGATGCCGCTGTAATCGGCGCGGATGTTGATCACGCGATCGATCAGCAGCATCGGAAAGCGGTGCGGCAGCGTCTGGAGGATCGCGTTGATGTCCACCAGCTCGAATTTAACAGGTGATTCCGCCGTCATTCCCGTCCCTCGTCCTTCGGATCGGCCTTGCTGTCGCGTACCAGACGCTCCACCGCGATGATCTCCTTGAACCATTGTTTGGTCGGCTTGGCGAAGTGCCCGCCCCAGCGGCCGCCCGGCGGAATGTCGTCCTTGACCGCGCTCATCGCGGTCACCTGGGCTCCATCGCCGATCTTGAGGTGATTGTTGATGCCCACCTTCGCTCCGAGCGCCACGTTGTCGCCGATGGTCAAGCTGCCGGCGAGGCCGATCTGGGCCGCCAGCAGGCAGTGCCGTCCGATGGTAACATTGTGGCCGATCTGGACCTGATTGTCGATTTTGGTCCCCTCGCCGATGACCGTATCGCGCAAGGACCCGCGGTCGATCGTGGTGTTGGCGCCGACCTCGACATCGTTCTGAATCAGCACGCGCCCGGTCTGGGGCACCTTCAGATGGCCCTCCGGGCCGAAGAAGATGAAACCGTAGCCGTCCTGGCCGATCGAGCAGCCAGGATGGATCAGGACGTTGTTGCCGATCAGCGCGCACTGGATCGCGGTGCGGGCACCGACATTGCAGTCCCGCCCGATCTTGACGCCGGGGCCGATCACGGCGCCGACGCCGACCACCGTGCCGGTGCCGATCTCGACCTCCGCCCCGATTACCGCCAGCGGCTCGACGATCACGCCGTCCTCGAGCCGGGCCGTGGGATCGATGATGGCCGACGGGGCGATGCCGTCATTGCCGGTCCAGGATTGCGGCCTCAGCGCGTCCGCGTGCCACTCGCGCGCGATCCTGACGAAGGCGCGGAACGGCTGCGCCACGCGCAGCACGGCCACATTGGCCGGCACCTCGGCCTCGAAGCGCGGACTGACCAGGCATGCACCCGCCCTGGTTGCCTTGAGCTGATCGACGTATTTTAGGTTGTCGAAGAATGCCAGATGCATGGGGCCGGCTTCGTCGAGCGAAGCCAGACCCGTGATGACATGGCCACCCCTTGCTGGGTCAACCAGTTGCGCCTTGGTCAGCGTGGCAATGTCGGCCAGCGCTGTGGCAGGCGGCTTTTTGAAGAAGGTCGACTGCGCCATTCCACCCCGTCGCGGTCCGGCTTCGGCATGAAGCGGCTCGGCCGCATCATGCCCCATCTCTTGGATTGGCACGATCTTTTTGGAGACCGGCCCAGCGGGGCCGGATGCCCTGCTGACTAGATTAGAACGAGGTGCCGCCGCCGAACCGGAACTCCTGCGTGCGGTCATACTTGCCCTTCGTCAACGGCACCGCGTAGTCGAAGCGCAGCGGACCAAACGGCGACTGCCAGATCAGGCCAACGCCGACAGACGACCGAACGCTATTACCGTTGTCGTACACCAAGCCGGTACAAGTTCCAGCCGTAGCCGGATTGACGGTCGACGGCACGCAATTCGAATTCCTGGTCGTGGTCACTTCGTTGGTCACCGACCACGTCGTCGGACCCTGATAGTCGAACAGGCCGCCGGCGTCGGCGTACACAGCGCCCTTCAGACCCACTTCCTTCGGCAGGAACCAGAACGGCATCTGCAATTCAAGCGAAGCGCCCCAATATTTGGTGCCGCCGAGCGCGTCCTGCGTGCCGAAGGGGTTCAAGTCGCGCGGGCCAATGCCGTTCGGGGCAAAACCGCGGACGAGGTTGGGCCCCATCTGGAAGTGATCGAGCATGCGCAGGTCGCTGCTGCCGATCTTGTTCAGGACACCGCCTTGGAGGTGCACAACGCTGACGATGTCGGACACCAGCGGGGTGTAGTACTTCGCATCGGCGACGGTCTTCAGATAGGAGACATCGCCACCGACGCCGGCGAAGTCCTGGCGGAAGTCGATGAGCAAGCCATCGGTGGGGTTCTTGTTGTTGTCCAGCGTGTTGTAGCTGAGCGTGTAGCCGACCGCCGAGGTCAGGGTCTTGCCGTTGGCCAGTTCCTTGCGGACCGGCAGCGAGGCTTCGCCGTCGGCGTAGCAACCAAGGCCGTTGGTGGCTGCGAAGTTAAAACCGCTACTCGCAATATCCGCCGCGCCTTGCGGTGTGTTGGCATATGCAGGCGACGGGTTAAACACCCCCGAATTAACGAAGTTGTTACAGTTCGCCAGCGTGTACGGCAGCGTGATTTCCTGCCGATAGATCGAGTAACGCACCTGCAGCGCCAGGTCTTCACGCAAGGAGAAGCCGAGGCGCGGCGAGAAGCCGAGCGTCTTGGTACCGTAGGAGATGTAGCTGTTGGACTTCTGCTCACGCTGATAGAGGTCGAGGCCCAGCGCGACACGGTAGTCGAGCAGATAGGGCTCGACGAACGACAGCGAATAGCCGCGCGCGTACTGGCCGTAGGTCACCGACGCCTTCGCGAACAGACCGCGGCCAAGCAGGTTGCGCTCGGAGACCGACACTTCGGCCAGCGCACCGTCGGTCGTGGAATAGCCGCCCGAGATCGAGAAGTCGCCGGTCGATTTCTCTTCCATGTCGACGATCAGGATGACGCGGTCGCTCGAGGAACCGGGCTCCGTCGTGATCTTGACGCTCTTGAAATAGTCGAGGTTCTTCAGGCGCCGTTCGGCGCGATCGACCAGCGCGCGATTGTAGGCATCGCCCTCGGAAATGTCGAACTCGCGACGAATGACGTAGTCGCGCGTGCGGGTGTTGCCACGCAGATTGATGCGCTCGATATAGGTGCGCGGGCCCTCGTCGATGTTGAACACGACGGACACCGTGTGCGCCTCGAAATTGCGGTCGCCGCCGGGACGGACCACGGCGAAGGCATAGCCGCGGCGCGATGCTTCGATCTGCATCTCCTCGACCGACTTCTCGACCGATTCGACGTTGTACAGCGAGCCGACATTGACGCGCGAATAGCCCCGCATCGACGACGGATCGAAGTTCGGAATGCTGGTGCGGAAATCGACCGCGCCGACGCGATACTGCGAGCCTTCCTCGATCTTGAAGGTGACGTTGAAGCCCTTCTTCTCCGGATCGTATTCGGTGAGCGCGGCCACGACCTGGACGTCGGCGTAGCCGTTCTTCAGATAGAAGCGGCGGAGCAGATCGCGGTCGGCCTCGACACGATCAGGATCGTAGATGTCACCGCTGGCAAGGAAGCTGAGAAGGTTCGATTCGCGCGTCTTGATGACGTCGCGCAGGCGGTAGGACGAGAACGCGACGTTGCCGACGAAATCGATCGACTTCACGCCGGTCTTGGCGCCTTCCACGATCGTGAAGATAAGGTCGACGCGGTTGTTCGGCTGCTCGATGATTTCGGGCGTGACGCGCACGTCGTAGCGGCCGGACCGGCGATAGATCTCGGCGATTCGCAGCGTGTCGGACTGCACCATGGCGCGGGAGAAGGTTCCGCGCGCCTTGGACTGGACCTCGGCCTGGAGCTGTTCGTCCTTGATCTTCTTGTTGCCCTCGAAGGCAATGCGCCCGATCACCGGGTTTTCCACCACGGAGACGACGATCTGGCCGCCGGGGCCGCGATTGATCCTGACGTCCTGGAACAGGCCGGTCTCGATCAGCGCCTTGAGGCCGTCATCGATGGCGCCCTGATCCAGGCGACCGCCCGGGCCCGGCTTGAAATAGGAGCGGATCGTCTCCACCTCGACACGGCGATTTCCCTCGACGGAAATCGACTGGACGGTCTGAGCAAGCGCAGACGAAGACACAAAAACAGCCCCGACCGGGGCAACCACCGGCGCGCCGAACATGATCAGGGTTGCGAGCAAGCCCCCCCGGAGTCGCAGTCCAAACTTCATGCGCAACGCGCCCTTATCATTCCGTGCCAGACCCACCCCAACGCCGGTCTGGAGATTCCCCAAGTTCAGGCCGCTTGTAGCCAATTTCGCCGACGCCGCAAACGGCCGAAAGCGCCGTGATTTCAATTTCATTCCAGGACGTTGCTCAACAGCAACGCCACAAAAAAGCCCCTATCAGGAAGCTGCCATCCGGAGGATGTCGTTGTAGGTGGCAAACACCATCAACATCAGCACCAAACCCAGCCCGATTCGGAACCCCATCTCCTGCGTCCGCTCGGACAAGGGCCGGCCGCGAACCACCTCGGCTGCGTAGAACATAAGGTGACCGCCATCGAGCAGAGGGATCGGGAACAGATTCAACAGACCGATCGACACCGACAGCACGGCGCAGAGGTTGATCACGAACTGGAACCCGGCGCTGGCCGCCTGCCCCGACATCTTCGCGATGCCAAGGACACCGCTGACCTCGTTCGGGTTACCGTTCCCGACAAACAGCGAGCCCAGGAACTTGAAGGTGCTGGTGATGATGAACCAGACCTGCTCCACCCCGATCTTGAGTGCTTCGCCGACCCCGACCGGTGCCGTCGAAGCCTCCCCAGCCTGCGATTTATGCTCGACGCCGAGCACGCCAACACGGTGGCTGTTCCCGAACGGATCCTTGCGCTCGAGGAGCGCCGGGGTCGCGGTCAGCGACACGATGGCGCCGTCACGCTTCACCTGGAACGCAAGAGCCGAACCCGCATTCATCGCAACGATTCGCTGCATGTCAGCAAAGCTCTCGATCGGCTTGCCGTCGATCTGGACGACGACGTCCCCAATCTTGAAACCGGCCGCAGCCGCGGCACCATCGGCGACGACGCCGTCGACGCGCGCGATCGTGCTCGGCTTGCCGTAGTACAGGGCCATGCCGGCGAAGATCAGCGCGCCCAGAATGAAATTGGCGATCGGTCCAGCGGCCACGATGGCCGCGCGCGGGCCAACCTTCTTGTGGTGGAAGCTGCCGGCGCGCTCCTCGGCCGTCATGGCGGCAAGCGTCTCGGCCGACGGGGTCGAGGCCTCGCTCTCGTCGCCGAAGAACTTGACGTAGCCGCCCAGCGGGATCGCCGAGATCTTCCAGCGGGTGCCGTGGCGATCGTTGAAACCAACCAGCTCAGGTCCGAAGCCGAGCGAGAAGGTCAACACGCGAACGCCCGCCCAGCGCGCGACCAGGAAATGGCCGAGCTCGTGGAAGAACACGACGATGGTCAGGACGAACAGGAAGGGAACCGCGTAGCCGAGGAGCCCATGGCTCAACGCATTGAAACTATGGACGAAAAAGTCGATCATCGATTTCCCTCACCCAGCGCCGCAAGGCCCTGGCCCCGAACCAACTAGGATGCCTTTAAGGCAATTTGAGGCAATAGGGCGGCGGCTCTATTTCGAGCAACATGGTCAACAGAAATTGCATCGTCGGCGGACGTCAGGGGCGCCTGGTTGCCGCCGCGGATCCAGTCATCAAGCGTCGCCTCGACCAGCCGTGCAATCGCGCCGAACCGGATCTTGCCGGCGATGAACGCGGCGACGGCGACCTCATTGGCGGCATTGTAGACCGTGGTGGCCCCCTTCCCGGTCCGGAGCGAATCGTAGGCTAGCCGCAGTCCCGGGAACCGCTCGAAGTCCGGCGCCTCGAAGGTGAGCTGGCCGATCTTGGCAAGGTCCAGCTTGGCCGCCGGACCCTTGATGCGATCGGGCCAGCCGAGGCAGTGCGCGATCGGCGTGCGCATGTCGGGCGCGCCGAGCTGGGCCATCACCGAGCGGTCGGAGAATTCGACCATGCCGTGAATGATCGACTGCGGATGCACCAGGACGTCGATCTCGTCGGGCGAGAGGGCGAACAGATAGGACGCCTCAATCACCTCGAGGCCCTTGTTCATCATCGAGGCGGAATCGATCGTGATCTTCTGGCCCATGCTCCAGTTCGGATGCTTGAGCGCCTGTTCGAGCGTCGCCTGCTCGATGTCGGCGGGCTTCCAGGTCCGGAACGGGCCGCCCGAGGCCGTGATGATGACGCGGACAAGCTCGTCGCGATTGCCCGAGGCGAGCGCCTGGAATAGCGCGTTATGCTCGGAATCCGCAGGCAAAATACAGGCGCCGGCCTTCGCCGCGCGCTGCATGAAGAAATCGCCGGCGCAGACGAGGCACTCCTTGTTGGCGAGTGCGACATGCACGCCGCGATCGACCGCGGCGAGAGCCGGCTTCAGCCCGGCGGCACCGCTGACGGCCGCCATCACCCAATCTGCCGGGCGCGCACCTGCCTCGATCACCGCGCTTTCGCCGGCGCCGCATTCAGTGCTCGTTCCCGCAAGGAGAGCCTTGAGCTGGCCGAGCTTCGAGCCATCCGCGATCGCCACGAAGCGCGCGTTGAATTCCTTCGCGAGCTTGGCCAAGGCTTCGACATTGCCGTTTGCCGTCAAGGCCTCGACGCGGTAGCGCTCGGGCGATGCGCGCAGCAGATCCATCGTGCTGTCGCCGATCGAGCCGGTGGCACCGAGGACTGTGACGCTGCGAATGTCGGACGCAGCAAGCCTGTTATTACGCAAGGGAACGGCGCTCATATCCTCACCAAACCATAAGACCGCTTCCGGCGCTATGCACACCGTGCCGGAGAAAGCCGATAAACCAAGCCGCCAGGATGGCGGCAACAAAGCCGTCCAGGCGGTCCATAAGCCCGCCATGGCCGGGAATTAAGTGACTGGAATCCTTGACACCGAACCGCCGCTTCACCGCGGATTCAAAGAGGTCGCCGGCTTGCGACACCACCGACAGCGCGGCGCTGACCAGCAGCAACGGAACCGCCCTTCCGACCCCGCAAGCCGCAAAGCCGGCGGCGACCGCAAGGCTGGCGGCAAAGCCGCCCAGCGCTCCGGCCCAGGTCTTCTTCGGGCTCACCCGCGGCCACAATTTCGGTCCGCCGATGCCACGGCCGGCGAAATAGCCGCCGATATCGGTCGCCCAGACCACGAGCAGCACGAACATCAGTGCGGCGAAGCCGTTGACGAGATCCTTCCGCACCAGGATCGAGGCCAGCAGCGCCGCCGACGCATAGGCAAAGCCGGTGGCCGCCCATAGGAACTTGCCGCGCGCGATCAGCGTCACGATCGCACCGCCGACGCAGCCAACGATGACGGCCGTCTTGAGCGCGCCGGCGGCAACGCACAAGCCCATCATGGCAATGACGATGGTCCCTGCCCCGGTCAGAGCTGTCGATCCCGCACCCACCACCATCAGCCATTCCGCGAACAGCCCGATCGAGACAAGGGTGACGAGAAGCGCCCACAACCAGCCACCGGCGTAAGCGATCGCGATGGTCAGCGGCGCCAGCACCAAGGCTGCGAGGACCCGCAGCACGAGATTGCTGGGGGCAGGCTTGGCGCCCGCCGGTGCGGTGTCGGACTCGCTCACGAGGCGGTTTTCGCGACCAGGCCGCCGAAACGGCGCTCGCGCCTGGCGAATTCGGCGATCGCACTTTCCAGCGCCGCCTTGTCGAAATCGGGCCAGTGGATCGGCACGAAGACGAGCTCGCTATAGGCCGCCTGCCACATCAGGAAATTCGAGAGGCGCTGCTCGCCGCTGGTGCGGATGATGAGATCGGGATCGGGAATGTCGGGCGCATCGAGATGCGCGCCAAGGGTCTCGGCGTCGATCGTGGCGGGGTCTCGCTTACCTTCCGCGACTTCGCGCGCCAGCTTCTGCGCCGCCTTCGCGATCTCCTGCCGCGAGCCGTAATTGAAGGCGACGACGAGCGTGAGGCGCGTGTTGTCGCGCGTCAGCTCCTCGGCCTCGTTGAGCAGCGCGCAGATGTCGCCTTCGAGCCCGTCGCGCTCGCCGATGATGCGGACCTTGACGCCGTCGCGATGCAGGCTCGCCAGATCGTTGCGAATGAAGCGACGGAGCAGACCGAAGAGATCGCCGATCTCGCTCGCCGGACGCGACCAGTTCTCCGACGAGAAGGAGAAGATGGTGAGATAGCGGATGCCGAGCTCGTGTGAGGCGCGCACCACGCGGCGCAGCGCCTCGACGCCGCGGCGATGCCCCTCTGCACGCGGCAGGCCGCGCGCGGCCGCCCAACGCCCATTGCCGTCCATGATGATGGCGACATGCGCGGGCGCCTCGGACCGGTCGGGTCCGTCCGTAGCGGGCGCGGCGGCGTTGGACATGGAGGCAGCCTTAAACAGTCAGGATTTCTTTTTCCTTGGCGGCCAGCAGCTGATCGATCTCGGCGATGGTGCCGTCGGTCGCCTTCTGCACCTCGTCGGCGTGACGCTTCTGGTCGTCCTCCGACATCTCGTGATTCTTCTCGAGCTTCTTCAGGACGTCGAGACCGTCGCGGCGGACGTGGCGCGCGGCGACCTTGGCGGCTTCGGCGTATTTATGCGCAACCTTTACCAGCTCCTTGCGCCGCTCCTCGTTGAGCTCGGGGATGCGCAGGCGCAGCACCTGGCCCTCGGTCGCGGGCGACAGGCCGAGATTGGAATCGACGATCGCCTTTTCCACCGCCTTGACCATCGACTTGTCCCAGACCTGCACCGAGATCAGGCGCGGCTCGGGCACGCTGACAGTGGCGAGCTGATTGAGCGGCATGTGGCTGCCATAGGCGTCGACCTGCACGGGATCGAGCATCGAGGCCGAGGCGCGGCCTGTGCGCAGACCGCCAAGCTCGTGCTTGAGCGAGGCGACGGCGCCCTGCATGCGGCGCTTCACTTCGTTGAGGTCGAAATTACCCGTGGCCATCACGTTTCTCCTTCAAAATCCCGGCGACCTCACCGCGGCCTCCCGTTGAGGGCGCGGCAGCTGAGCCGTCAGCCGGCGACGATGGTTCCGTGGCCGGTGCCACGGAGAATCGCACCGATCGAGCCCGGCTCCGCGATCGAGAACACGATGATAGGCAGCGCCGTCTCGCGGGCAAGCGCGAAGGCGGTCGCATCCATCACCTTGTAGCCGCCCTCGATCGCCTGCGAATGCGTCAGCCGATCGAACCGCGTGGCGCTCGGATCCTTCTTCGGGTCGGCCGAGTAGACGCCGTCGACATTGGTCGCCTTCAGGACCGCTTGCGCGCCGATCTCGGCCGCGCGCAACACCGCCGTGGTGTCGGTGGTGAAGAACGGATTGCCGGTTCCGCCGCCGAGCAGCACGATTCGGCCTTCGGCGAGGTATTTGTGCGCCGCAGCGCGGGTGAACAGCTCGGAAATCTCGGGCATCACGAAGGCAGACAAAGTGCGTGCCGGCGTGCCCTTGCGCTCGATCGCCGCCTCCAGCGCGAGGCAGTTCATCATGGTGGCGAGCATGCCCATGGTGTCGCCGGTGGTGCGCGAGACCCCCCGGGAGGAGACCTCGACGCCGCGGACCATGTTGCCGCCGCCGATGACCACCGCGACCTCGGTGCCGAGATGGCGGGCTGCGATCAGATCGTCCGCAACCCGGTCGACAGTCGGCTGATCGATGCCAAACCCCTGCTGTCCCGCGAGATATTCGCCGGACAGCTTGATCACGACGCGACGATAGACCGGATCAGTCATGAGCACTTTCCTTGTCCGGGCGCCGCTTCCGGCGGCACGCCGGAAGGAACGTTCCGGCGCTTACTTCTTGCCGCTGGCCGCCGCGACCTCGGCCGCGAAGTCGCTTTCCTGCTTCTCGATTCCCTCACCGAGAGCATAGCGCACAAAGCCGGCGATCTTCACCGCGCCGCCGACCTTACCCTCGGCTTCCTTCACCGCCTGCGCCACCGACTTGCCGGTGTCGTGGATGAAGGCCTGCTCGAGCAGGCAGACTTCCTTGTAGTAGGTCTTCAGGCCGGACTCGACGATCTTCTCGATCACGTTCTCGGGCTTGCCCTGCTGACGGTACTTGTCGGCGAGCACGTCTTTTTCGCGCTTGACGACGGCCGGATCGAGGCCGGACGGATCGAGAGCCAGCGGATTGGCGGCCGCGACATGCATCGCGATCTGACGGCCGAGGGCGGCGAGCTCGTCGGCCTTGCCCGGCGATTCGAGCGCAACGAGCACGCCCATCTTGCCGGCACCGTCGATGACCGCACCGTGGACGTAGTGCGAAACCACGCCCTGCTTCACCTCGAGGGCGGCGGCGCGGCGCAGCGTCATGTTCTCGCCGATGGTGGCGATCGCGTCATTGATGGCGGCTTCGATCGTGACCTCGCCGACCTTGGCGGCCTTGATCTTCTCGACATCGGCGCCGGCATCGAAGGCGACCTGGGCGATCATCTTGACGAGGCCCTGGAACTGGCCGTTGCGCGCGACGAAGTCGGTCTCGGAATTGACCTCGACCACGACGCCCTTGGTGCCCTTGGTGAGCGCGCCGATCAGGCCTTCGGCCGCGACGCGGCCAGACTTCTTGGCGGCCTTCGACAGGCCCTTCTTGCGCAGCCAGTCCTGGGCCGCTTCCATGTTGCCGTCGTTCTCGGTGAGCGCGGCCTTGCAGTCCATCATGCCCGCGCCAGTCGACTCGCGCAGGTCCTTGACCATCGCAGCTGTGATCGTTGCCATCGTTGAAAATCCTTTGTGCCTGCCGGTTTGCCGCGGCGTGGCATCCAATCGCCCCGCCGCGGTCCATCTCAGGAATTCGCGTCAACTGAAATGGTGGCCGGATCCTATCCGGCCAACCCATCGCTCTTTTTGACTATTCCGCTTCCGCGGTCAGCGCCTTGGCCTTGGCCACCCAGGCATCCGCGCGGCTCGGCAGACCGACTTCTTCGCCGATCGTGTGCGCGGTGTCGTGGTCGAGCTCGGCGAGCTGCCAGTAGTGGAAGATGCCGAGGTCGTTGAACTTCTTCTCGATCGCGCCCGACACGCCCGGGAGCTTCTTGAGATCGTCGGCCGTGCCGCGGGGACCAGCAAGGCCCTGGAAGCCGCTCGAGGACGCCGCCGGCAGCTCTTCGGCGACCGGGCGGACCGAGGCACCGATGTCGACGCCCGAATCGCCCTGGGCGCGCGAGATGCCGTCGATCGCCGCACGCGCGATCAGATCGCAATACAGCGAGATGGCGCGGCCGGCGTCGTCATTGCCGGGGACCACATAGGTGATGCCCTTCGGATCCGAATTGGTGTCGACGATCGCGGCGACCGGGATATTGAGGCGCTGGGCCTCCTGGATCGCGATGTCTTCCTTGTTGGTGTCGATCACGAAGATCAGGTCGGGCAGACCGCCCATGTCCTTGATGCCGCCGAGCGAGCGGTCGAGCTTGTCGCGCTCGCGCTGAAGCGTCAGGCGCTCCTTCTTCGTGTAGGAATTGGCTTCGCCGCCCGAGAGCACGTCGTCGAGGTGACGCAGGCGCTTGATCGAGGCCGAGATCGTCTTCCAGTTGGTCAGCGTGCCGCCGAGCCAGCGCGAATTGACGAAATACTGCGCGCAGCGCTTGGCGGCATCAGCGACGCCGTCCTGCGCCTGGCGCTTGGTGCCGACGAACAGGATGCGGCCGCCCTTGGCCACCGTGTCGCTGACGGCCTGGAGGGCCTGATGCAGCATCGGCACGGTCTGGGCGAGATCGACGATGTGGATGTTGTTGCGGGTGCCGAAAATGAACGGAGCCATTTTCGGATTCCAGCGGTGAGACTGGTGACCAAAGTGCACGCCAGCTTCGAGCAGCTGACGCATAGTGAAATCGGGCAGTGCCATCGTTCTAATTCTCCGGTTGGTTCCTCCGGAAACGTGTGAGCAAAACGGAGCGTTCTCGCCCCGGCTGCCACCGGACGGCCTTGTGAGCCATGTTTCCGTGTGAGATGGCGCGCTCTATAGCGCAATTTCGGCCAGAAGCAAGAAAATAAGGGCCTATCCGGGCGGTTTTCGCCCGCGAAAGGCCCCTACTCCGTCAATCCTGGCCTGCCATTTAGCACTTCGGCTGGTTGGGCGGGCACTTCTTGGCGGCGGCCGGCGGGGCCGCCGGGCGTGGCGGAGGTGGCGGAGGCGGCGCCGGACGCGGCGGCGGGGCCACGGCCACCCGTGGCGGTGGCGGGGGCGGAGCCGGCCGGGCCACCGGCGGAGGTGGCGGTGCGGGCCGGGCCGCAGCAACGGGCGGCGGAGCGGGTCGCGGTGGCGGAGGTGCAGCCATCCTCGGCGGCGGAGGCGCGGCCATCCGCGGCGGAGGGGCGGATACGCGCGGCGGAGGTGGCGGCG
>NZ_LWIG01000019.1:0-12101 GCF_002068095.1 Bradyrhizobium sacchari
TGGCAAGCTTTATGACCCGAGCCGCAACGTAGGTCCGATCCTGGAAGCGGCGTGTTGGGTCCATGCCCGACGACCGTTCTTCGTGATGGCTGATCTGGCGGAGAATGCGCGCCGCAAGGTACAAGGCAAAAAGCCAGCGGTGATCTCGCCTCTGGCACTGGAAGCAGTCCGTCGGATCGACGCCTTGTTCGAGATCGAGCGAGGCATCAACGGCGAGACGCCCGAACGGCGCCGGGCCGTCCGCCAGGAGCTGAGCGCGCCGCTGATGGCCGATCTGAAAGTCTGGATGCGTGAACAACGCGCCAAGCTCTCCCGGCGCAACGACGTTGCCAAGGCGATGGACTACATGCTCAAGCGCTGGGATGCGTTTACCCGCTTCCTCGACGATGGCCGCATCTGCCTGTCGAACAACGCCGCCGAGCGAGCCCTGCGCGGCATCGCCCTGGGGCGGAAGTCTTGGCTGTTCTGTGGCTCCGACCGCGGCGGCGACCGTGCCGCGATGATGTACAGCCTGATCGTCACAGCCAAAATGAACGACGTGGATCCACAAGCTTGGCTCGCCGACGTCCTGGCACGCATCGCTGCACATCCCGTACAACGGCTCGACGAACTTTTGCCCTGGTATTGGCGCGACCGAAATAAGCAAGTCAACCAAGCAGCCTGAGTGACCGCTACGCGGTCCTCACCGGATGCTTACCCTTGACTGTGGCGCGCTGCCAGATATCAGCAGCACCGACTGCCAAGCTTGCGCCGATTGTTACTTGCCAGCAGCGGGCGCTCCAAGCAACAGCACCAGGTTATGCGCGCTCATGGCGCGCACGCTCTTGCGGTGGGCTTCTGTGACAACAAGACGCTGAAGATCATTGCCCATAGCCGCCAGGATTAGCTGTGCTTGGGCGTAGCTCAGGCGCGGCGAGGACCTGATCTGTCTTACAATCCAGTCGTAACCGAACACGAGGCAACGTCCGACGCCCTCTTTTCCGAAAGCTTCCCTGATTTTTATATCGCTTGCACCTGACACGGCGTAATCGGCGGCCAATCGTCGCTTCGCAAGCCTTCTTGCCTTCTCCAGCTCATTGCTTAGGACGCTCAGAGTCAGGTTTGAGGGCTTCGAGGTGAATTTGCACTGAATTGTGGAGCTGCCGGCGGCCGGATCGTCCCCGCCCCACCGGCCGACAAAGGCGCCATCTCGACCGCCATCATTGCCAGGCAAAAAGCTCTAACATGGCGACGGAGGCATTCTTCAGCAAGAGCGATGCAAAGATCCTGAAATGCTTTCCAACCCAGAATGTGCAGAGGATACGTCATTGCGCTAATCCACGACAACAACCCAGCCAGGAACTGATTTGTAACTTGATACAGCAGGACTCGCGCGCAAAGCCTCGGCTGGCGGATCCTCGAAGGTGGAAGACTCCGATGGGGCGAGCGCTTTCCGCGCGTCCGGATTCGTTATGATCGAACTCTCGCGCGCCTATCCAGCCTACAATGCGCTCCTTGAGGGACTTGCACTCCGAGACGTTGAGAGGGTTCGGTTGCCGGCGCCAGGCAAGGTCGAGGCCATCGATACATCTGGCGGTTTGAGCAATCGATGCGGCGCGTGATCGGAGACCGGATTTCACAAGCGAATAATGTCGTCATGTTGCAGACAGATGCTGCGCGGCGGCCTGGATTGCCTTTGCGGCGCTCTCGTACACACCGACCACCGCGCACGATAACATCAAATTTTGACTCAGACCGAAATCCTCCACTTCTAGCTGCCGATCATCCCTCAACCGCCGATCATGACCACGCTCTGTGGCTATTCGACCGGCTAGGGGCCGCAAATCCCGGCTATACGCAAAAATCGGGAGCGCGAAAGCATTGGCAAAGCCCATCTCGAACGCCGTACCGTCGTCGGCATGTGGCCCCCTGAATGGCGACACATCCGCGACAACAACGTCGCATGCCCGAAGACGGGCGATATTGTGATCGAATATCTCGCGGGCGGTGACGCCGGGTTCCAATTCGTCTAACGGAAACACTCCGATCAGGCCATGATCTTGGCAAAGTTTTTTGAGCAGATGCCCCACTTCGAGTGCATCCGGGAAGAAAACCGTGGGGCCTGCGAGGTACGCCTTTGGTGCACTAGGCATTTGTGTTTTCCGCTTTCAAATTTTTAGCTCGTCTATCACCTTGCTATCGCGCACAGCGTCGAGGGATACGGTAATTGGAGTGCCAACCATTCTCCAACGAGAAGCATCCGCATTTTGCCTTGCATCCAGGGTAGCTTCAAACAAGGGATCGCCATGAAGACTGATCACAACGCCGTGGTCACCTGGCGGGCAACTGATGACTTGTGCGGTACCGGTCGCATCCTTCCACAAGCCAACGGCCCAACTCGCTTCCCGGGATCCCCGCTCCTCGAGACTCATTCTTTCGAGCGCAGAGTTCGATCGAGATATCAATCCCCTTGAAGTGAACGTTAGAACCGAGCTCCCCGGATCATCCGAAAGTGCCGTCGCGTAGCGCGCTGACCATCTGACCGGAATTTGTGGCCCATCCATAAGCAATACGAACACCAGGTTAGGTCCTATGGCTCTCAGCACCTCGTGGCACGGATCGCTCCGAGCGAGATCCTCGCAGATCATGGTGGTAAAAACTGAGGCACTTCGAATGACCTTTACGTGGATTTCCCGCTGCTGAAGAACAATCTTTTCCCACCAGAGATATCGCGGATCCAAGGCGTTGGTCAGGTCGTAACTTGCGAGTTGATGTACGTCCAACCGCCAGCGATGATGTTTTGCGCGGCTCGTCGTTGCAGCCATCCTGGTAGAACGTACGCCATTCGGCTCATCGAAAAAGTGGGACGAGAGCGCGAAATTGCCCTTCTCGCCGGCACAATTGTCACTCGATCCTGCGACGAAAAATTCAACGTCTGGATGGTGGTCGCGAAGATGATCGGCGACAGCTTTGTACGACTTCCAATCGAGCGCGTATTCAGGGAAAACAACGCCGTTGACGCTACCCGCCTTTGCTCTTGCTTGGGCCAAGAGAAGATCGACCATCTTTACGATGGCCTGTGAATTTCTGGGCAACCAGTGCTGATCGAGTGTGAACCAA
The DNA here is from genome assembly GCF_002068095.1 of Bradyrhizobium sacchari. Taxonomy (GTDB): domain Bacteria; phylum Pseudomonadota; class Alphaproteobacteria; order Rhizobiales; family Xanthobacteraceae; genus Bradyrhizobium; species Bradyrhizobium sacchari. The sequence goes on from NZ_LWIG01000019.1 coordinate 3,100, forward strand.
CCCCAGGGTTTGGCTCGACCTGGTCTCCTCAGCTCTTCTTCGGTGGTCACCTTTTCTCCGACAAACCACTCTGCATCGATTTCGAACGGATACGGAATCAAGAGCAAACGAAGATCTGTTCGGGATTCTGGCAACATATACTGGGGAGGCCGCTGCCAATGCGCGCGCATCTCGCCCCTGGGCGGGAGAAGCGCCAGGTTGTGCGCCAATGTTCGTGGCGTACAGCCTACTTCCGGCGTATGCGACTTGGGCTGTACGCAGACGACGTCACGATCTGCCATAAGGCAAATGCTTGCAATCTGTCTGTCTACACGGCGGTGGCGGTCAGAGGGCGTAACCCCATCTGCCGAATTGCGCAGACAGTAATCGACGGTAAGCGCCACCCAGCTCCCGTGCCAGGCGCTCTGCTTGTCGTCTACGTGGATGTAGCCGACACTTTCGCAAGCCTCATCGGCGATCGCCATCAGCGCCCAGCAAATCTTCCACCAGCATGGTGCTGATTTGCCTACTTCAGGCTCCTTGAAGACCGGCTCGCCTCTGCACTTCCAAAGCTCGGACCATAGCTGTTGTATTTCGATCGGTAGCTCTGGATACTGCTTGGCCCACCCCGTCCCGATGTGCTGCCACTCCTGGAGGTCTGCATCCTCGACGCATACACATGCTTCACTCCAATCGTCCCGTCGGCCTCGTGGCACGAAATAGTGATAGGCACCGCCGACCTGCAGCAAGAAAGCCGCAACCGCAAACAGGTCGGGCGGAAAGCTCGGAGCGAACCTAAGCCGTTTGTTCTGCTGGTCGGGTCCATCCGGGAAGACCCAGGAGATTACGGCCCCAACGCTCAGAAATCGGGGCCCATTCGCGGGAGAAAAAGGCGGCATTTTCAATGGGATGGTTAACGTGGAACAGGGAGGCAACCTTCCTACTTATCTACCATGACAAAATTGTAAGCAAGGGTTGTGTGATGGACGGCTTCAACCTAAATAGATGATCGGGGAAGCGGCCGTCAGCGATACCGCCGGCGACGTTCGGACATCTCGACTCAACCGCGTGTGTGTGTTTTGTTTGAACCCGCCGGGTTTTGGCGTAGACGGACGATTAACGGGAAGACGCGAAGCTGATAGCCTCGTCCGATTCGTTCTTGAAAAGGTGTACCGTGACCATTCTTGTTGATGAGGCATACGAAGAGGCCAATCGTCGCTCCGCAAATTGGGCGGGGGAGATGGTTCGTCGGCGTTTTGCCGAAGTGTACGGTGACAAGGGCGCGCAGGTTCTGACCGAGATTCAGTCGCGGATGGAATCCAACATCCGTAGCGATGGTCGTCTGGCGCCAAAAGCGACAGTCCCATCCGCGCCAAAGTAAGCTGCAGATTCATCGTACTTGAGGATAGGAGCCTCGGTCGCGGGGCGTAGCATTTCGCGAGATTTGCGTATCTGGGCGGACCGGACCGACTGCTCAGCCGCAGTCAAGGAATGCCACCTCCGATTTGCCGAGTACTCTCGGCAATCAATCCATTTCTGCGACAAACTATCCAATAGCTGGCATCATTCAACTGATTGTTGCATCGAACGGGATGCTGCACTGATCGAAGTCTGCCTTGGGCGTACCTCGACAAACTTTCGATCTTTCTAGGCGGCGTCCACGACCTCCACATCGTCCCATCTGGATTCGGTGCCGGCGCTCGCATTCCGAGAGGAAAAGAATCGCCTGCCGGCCGGCATCTTCTTCATGTTTATGTGCGGTCATCGCTTGCGCGCCGTTGGACTCTATCGGTTTGCGAGGTGCTTCGGCATTCTTGATGGCGGCATGCCTACCGCTTTCGTGCCGCGCAGTTTCAGCGTCTCCGGCGTGTTATCGGCAGACGAGAGTGTGCGGCGCAGATGCAGAAATTGGGCGCCTAATTCGCCGAGGCACCCGTACCCATGAACAGAGCTCCTATCCAACTCGCCCCCCGAGGAAGCAACATACTATAATCGTAGGGCGCGGCGGCGCCGCGCAGCTCGAGGCGCACGTGAGTGCGTCGCGCGCCCCCCGGCCATCACTCTCCATGCTGGAAGTAGGATGAGCATTGTGCTGACTGTAAATGGTCCAGTCCACCTCAACGCCAAAACCAGGAACAGTAACTATCTGACGCAGCTTTCTAATACCAGTCACGGTGCGAGAGCAGACGAAGCTCTGTCCGTTATATAAAATCCGGAATGGGTTTCGTTGATCGTGCATCTAACCGGCCTTGATGACGCAAGGGGACCCTTGGACTGCGGTCTTTGCGTCCGCGTCGCGAGATCTGCCACGCGCAGGGAAGAGACGATTATGGCGGCGAAGATGGTAGCGCAATTGGCGCGCTATGATTGTTCGATCAGTAGTCTCAAGCTGCAGGATTTCAGCAGATTAGCGCGTGGTGTCGTTCAATTTCCGCAGAGCGGTGCTGAAGATTAGACGTCGCGAGAACTTCACGGCGCGTCTACGCTTTCGTTCGAAGGCTTTCGCGCCGAATGAACCGGCGTCCCACCATTCGACGTCTGCTCTGCGCTAAGCGGACGGTCGGATGAATTCCACGTGATCTAACACGATGAGAGCAACCGCGTTGCTATGTTTTGTTCAGGTCCCGCAGAACTGCGTAGATCGTCCAGATGGTGCTCACCACCGCATCATCGGAACGCGTTCCTCCAAAACAGGTGATGTCATCTCCCTTTTGCTCTGCAACGAGAAAGGATCATCGAAGGTGGCTTGGCTCGCGCCTTCTTCGATTCACGTCTGGCCGCTATCCGCGGCTGACCGGCTTTCCTACGTACACTTTGCGGCGGGACCTTAGGGCGGTTGACCATCGTCCCGCAAGTCCAGCGGTCGGTCACCGTTTCATCGGATGATGCTGCTTTGTCAAGGTTGTGGGGCTAAGTCTATCGCGCGCTCCAAACACCGAACGATCATGGCCAGCACCATATCGCTAATGAGTGCAACCAGCATGATCATTCCAGCCCGTGCTAGAACGGCAACCTCCAGAGGAAATAGAGAAGCCCAGCGATGGCGCTCCAGAAAACGATGCCGCGGACTATGTTCTGCGATGTCATGCGCCCGGCCGTCGTCGCTTCACAAGCTTAGCGGGCAGGCCGCTTTGCCATGGCGATTTCATCGAACGCGTCAGCAAGCCCCACCAAGAAGACTCGATGCCACGCATCATCGTCAGGAAGCTCCCACTCCCGCAGGCCCGCGACATATCGGATCAGCGCGATAGCGCCGGCGATCGTGGTTGGCGCAGAACGGATCAGCACATTTGCATGCTCCGTGAGAGCGAGGTTCCTTTCGACGCTGATTTCGTCGGCGGCAGCAAATTCGGCACCATCCGCGAGCTTTGCCGAAACAGACGCCGCCACATCGTAATGCGCGGACAGCTCGCGATGACGCTCGATCAGTACGAAGATCAGATCCCGATCGGCTTCCGTAGCCGACCGGATGGAAGTTTCCTGCGATGACAATGTTGGCTCCCGGCAAATATCAGGTCGACGTTAGCATCGCGGCCACGGGGATAATCAGCGTAGATGAGGTTTCATCCGCTGTCTTTCTGCTTGATCGGCTTTAGGATCAGACGGGATCCCCACTCGCTAGGGCTTGTCTTGGGCCTTCCCGCTGTTGTGCATTGCGACACTCGCGAGCCGGAATGCACTGCGTTTGCTTGATCATCGATAAAAGCCCGCCATGTAGCGGATTGCGATGAAAGTCCCGACAACAATTGCGGCCGTGATAGCGATTGAAAACGCTACTCGCGCTAAGAACTGGCCAGGACTAAGTCCGTCCCATGAACTCATTTTCTTGCTCTGCGTTGCAGGGTTTGCGCCCGAGGCGTAAAAGCCTAGTTAGTGCGGGGGGTGATCCAGTCCCAGACCTCTTTGGACAACCAGCCTTCAAGTTGACCGCTTACCAATCTCGTGACAATGAGCCGGTCATTTTTTTCCATGTATCGCCGGATGTCCGCGTCTATCGCCTCGGCGCTCGACGCTGCTTGGATGAACCACACGGAATCCAGACCCTCATCCTTTAATGTGACTGTAGCGTGAAATATGATCGATCAGATTTTGCCGAGCCTGCGCATAATTCGCCCTGTGTTTATTCAAATCCCAAGTGACCAAATACACCGCCATTACTGGTCTCCATACTTCGCTTACCGCGCTTAGAATGACCGTGCCACACGCAGGCTGCGAGTAGTCGGCGAAATCTAGGCTACACGGGTTGAGAATCCTCGCGCAGGTTGAGGCGCTTGCCGCAAATCCCTCCCTGTGGGCAGCTCGCACGGGCGATTGCAAACACCGGTGCATCTTGCTGAGTTAACGGGGAGCTGCGACAGGCTCAACGCAAAGTAAAACTCGCCCGGCCGAGCTTAGCGGTTTGGCATAGGCGCTTCGACTTCGATGATCCCAATGCCTCCGCAGCGGATGAGGTAGGCTAGCCAGTTGGCATTTGGATCGACGTCGGGGGACGGTGATGCTAAGCGTTGAGTCGGGGAACGATCGGGCATACCGCTTCAGCTGGCCGAGGGATTAGCCCCGGCCGAGCCGTCCACGAGATTGCCTTCTCCGAATGAGTGGCCGGGCCTAGATGGGGCCATATGGCAAGATAGGCCGCCTCAATTGGCGCCCTCTCATGAAAAGACCATATCTCGTCGGCTGTGAACAATCCTCTAAGCGATTGAGCGGGAGTCAGTTTTTTGGGTTTTGGGGGCGATTGAGATTGCAGGGAATGGAAGCTTGAGCGCCGCAAACCTTGCAAATTCGTTTTGTGGATTCCTCTCCGTTGTGAACCGTGCTTCTGTGGTGCACCGGAGGGACAATGCGGCCGAAGAAGCACAAGACGACGGGATCGAACGATCTGTTCCGGGCCCGACTGGACCAGATCATCAACATGAAGCACGAGCTTGTTCTGCTCGCCGGCAAGGTCGACTGGGACTGGATCGACGGGAGATCGCCCCGCTCTACAGCGAGAACGGCCGACCAGGAATCGAGACCCGCTTTATGATCGGACTGTTGTTGCTCAAGCACATTTACGGGCTGTCCGATGAGGGGGCGTGCGAGCGCTGGGTCCATGATCCGTACTTCCAATTCTTCACCGGCGAAGAGTTCTTCCAGCACGCCTTCCCGCACGAGCGCTCGGATCTGAGCCACTGGCGCAAGCGGCTCGGCGACAAGCTAGAGCGGTTGTTGGCCGAGAGCCTTCGGGTGGCGCACACGGCCGGTGCGTTGCGCAGCCAGGACCTCAAGCTGGTCACGGTCGACACGACCGTGCAGCCGAAGGCCATCAGCTTCCCGACCGACGCCAAACTGCTGCATGCAGCGATCCGCGGGTTGAACCGCCTGGCGAGGAAGCACGGGGTCAGGCTGCGGCAATCCTATGCTCGCGTGGCCAAAAGCGCGGCGATGATGGCGGGCCGTTACGCTCATGCCAAACAATTCAACCGGCATCAGCGACAGCTGCGCATCCTGCGCAGTCGGCTGGGCCGGATCATCCGGGACATTCGCCGCAAGACCGAGGGCCAGGCCGCACTGGAGGAGGCATTCGCCCTGCCGCTGAGCCGAGCCGCCCAGATCCGCTCGCAGCAGCAGCGCCAGCGCGGCTTCAAGCTTTATTCTTTCCACGCCCCGGAGGTGGAGTGCATCGGCAAGGGCAAGGCCGCCTCGCCCCATGAGTTCGGGGTGAAGGCATCCATCGTCACCAACAATCGCCGGGCGCCTGGTGGCCTGTTCGTGCTGCACGCCAGCTCGCTACCCGACAATCCCTATGACGGTCACACCTTGCGTGATGTCCTTGACCGCACCGAGACACTCACCGGCTGTGCGATCGAGCGGGCCTACGTCGACAAAGGATATCGCGGCCACAACGCACAAAATCCCCGTCGCGTCTTCATCTCCGGTCAGAAGCGCGGCGTCTTCGGCGTCATCAAGCGAGAGCTGCGCCGTCGCTCCGCCATTGAGCCCATCATCGGACATCTCAAAACCGAAGGACACCTCGGCCGGTGCCACCTCAAAGGCCGCGCAGGAGACGCCGCGAACGTCGTCCTCTCCGCCGTCGGTCACAACTTCCGACGCATCCTCGCCTGGTTCAGAGAACTTTTGCGCCTGTTGCTCGTCTCGCTCTCACGCACCCTCAACTGTCCGGCTCAGCTCAATCCGGCTTCTTAACGATCGACTATCTCGGGTCGTTTGGTGAGGCGGATAGAACAACCCTATTACGATCCAAGCATTGGGAAGCTGATGCAGGTTGCGTACAAAAGAGTCCGTATCGTAATTCTCTATCATTTCCGCCTCGTACCGCTGACGGAATTTGCTCTGCCATCCATCCCCGCATTTTGTACCACTGCCGGTAAAATTCTCCCCCCTCCCAATCAGTGCAGATCTTGCCGTGACCGGGACAGAACACCTGGTTGCATCGAAATTCATAGCTAAAGGCGAAAGGTATCTTCTCAGTTCGTTTTCCGGAGGTTTGTGAAAGAGCGATGTTTGCCGAAGGGCCTCAAGCTGCTTCTGGCTCCATTTCGCACTAGATGGCGCGAAAAGCAGCCTTTCGATTTTCGGCTTGATAAATCCCAATGTGGGAAAGCCATCACTTTCCCGGTCCGCCGGCAATTCGCAGAGTGCCGGGTTTAAAACCGGGCGCAACACGTTCGAACGAGCTGCCCGCTCCCGTTCTGGCGACAACGGCGCCAGGTTCAGCTATCGTTGACGTCACGCTTGTCGGCGAGAGCGTGGGGAAACGTGTGCCTCGGACAGGACAGGCGCTGCCGGTCAGTATGGCCATGATGAACCATCACTTGGACGCTGTTGTGCGGACAAAGCCTCGCGCCTTGCGCGTCGCCGATATGCCGTTTCTCAGCTTTTGAGCGACCCGAGAGATAGGTAACGGTCCGTACCGGACACATGGGTTACACTTTCCGCTTTTGTTCTGCGGGAGGTGTGGATGCCGTGGAAAGCGAGTTCGGTGATGGAAGAGCGCCTTCGCTTTGTCGCCCGTCTGCTGGACGGGGAGGCCATGACGGACGTCTGCCGGGAGTTCGGCATATCACGCAAGACCGGCTACAAGATTTTCGATCGCTACAAGGAACAGGGGTTGGCGGCCCTGAGCGATCGCTCGCGGCGGCCGGTGCACTATGCCAATCAGCTCCCGGAGCAAGTCGAGGGCCTGATCGTCCGCCTCAAAGCCGAGAAGCCGCACTGGGGGGCGCGCAAGATCCGTGAACTGCTGGTCCGGCGGCTCGACGGCGATGTCAGGCTTCCCGCCAAAAGCACCATTCATGCGGTGCTCGATCGCCATGGTTTGGTCAAACGCGGCGGCGTGCCGCGCCACCGCGCGCGCGGCACGCCGCTGTCCGCGGGCGCTGTACCCAATGATCTGTGGTGCACCGACTTCAAAGGCGAGTTCAAGCTCGGCAATGGCCGCTACTGCTATCCACTGACCGTCACGGACCATGCCTCGCGGCGACGACGTTTGTCCTGACGTGGATCTTCAGCGGCTGGCTTTCCATGGATCACGGCCGGTTGTTTTCGCGCGGGCAGCTGACCTCGGCCGAGGCCGGCGTGATCAACGTTTCACCGGATTGGACCGCTACCTCATCGTTTGGTCGGCGGCCGGTATCGCCGTCAGCCCGTGACATCGAGTGGTTCGCGTTCAACGGCAATGTGTATCGGCGCGACCGGATCAGCCTCGACGTGCAGGTCATGTTCAGGGTTGACGAAGAGCTCGGCGACGGAACGGGATCGCTGGGTTCCTCAGAGATTCAGGAATTCGTGGCACGTCTGGCGAAGGGCTGCGGCGTGCCTTCGATGGTTGCTGCAGAGGACCACTATCCCGCACAATCGAACCTGCCGGGCGCTCCGGTCTATCGCACGAAATGCGGCGAGGTGTGGTTCGATATCGACGGCGCCGACGGCCGCGTGCTGCAACATTGGGACGCCTCGCGGCGCGCCTATCGCTGGCTTTACGGTGCGCTGCACACGTTGGATTTTCCGATCCTGCTGGCTTATGCGGACCTCCGCACCGGCCTGATCGTGAGCCTTTGCGCACTCGGACTTCCGTTCTCGCTGACCGGAGTCGTGATCGGCTGGCGCCGCTTGCGCAGGCAATGAGAAACAACGAAAGGGCCCGTTGAAGCGGCTGATAGGCCGCTTGTCGTTGGAGGTGCAGACTGCCGGCCTCAAGCGTTAGGACAGACCCGGCACCAATGGCCGCTGCAAGTGCTTGGCCATCAAATCCGCTGCCTCGGCGTAGCGCCGCGCTTCCAAGACGTCGAGCAGGCGCAAATGCTCACGCACGTGCCGGCGCATGCCGTCGCGGTCGGCGAAGCTGCGATAGGCGAATAGACGCCTGATCGAGTTCACCCGCTTGAGCGCCTCGACGAAGAACGGATTGCAGGCACCGCGGATGATCTCCTCATGGAACTCGCAGCCGGAGTGATAGATCTCGCCGATCGTCATCTTCTCGAGCTCGCCTTCGAGGACGCGCTGCTGGCGCTCGCGCAAGCGTGCGATCACCTCCTGCGACAGCATAAAATCGGGCTGCGCGATCGCCGCCGGCTCGATCACCACGCGAAACGCCATCGCCTTCGCCTGTGCTTCGGGGCTGGAGACGGTTTCGGTAAAGCGCCAGCCATAGCCCGGCAGGCGCGCGATCCACCCCTCGGCCGCAATGCGGTCGAGCAACCGCTGCAGCTCGGCCCGGCTCAGATCATAGCGGCGCATCAGCTCCGCCTCTGTGACATCAGCCGGTAGCCGGCTCGCGAGAAAGTCGCCCGCAATCGTCGCATAGACCTGTTCGCTGCGCCTGACTGCCGCGAGCGCCGGTTGGGCTGCACCGCTGGTCGGATTCTTTGCCAGCACGAAGCCGCGATGCGGTTCGCCGCGCGCCAGCCCCGCCGCCTCCAGAGCCTTCAGGCCGAGCCGGATCGGCGCACGGGAAAGATCCAGTGCGTCCGCAAGCCTTTGTTCGATCAGGCGATCGCCGGCCTTCATGCCCTCGCGGCGGG
>NZ_LWIG01000019.1:12149-30378 GCF_002068095.1 Bradyrhizobium sacchari
AAACCGCCGTTTTTTGCGGCGCGCTGTCTGGAGCTGTCGGATGCGATCATTGCAGTGCACACGAGTTTTAGGGCTTGACACACTGTCCCATGGATTGTTCTTTTATGCAATAATATACAATCGACCCAGGGAGAGCCCGATGGCGCACGCGCCCGATGTCCACATTTGCGAGGTGGCCCCTCGCGATGGTCTTCAGAACCTGGATGTCTTCGTTCCCACCGACGCCAAATGCGCGCTGATCGATACGATCGCCGCGGCGGGCGTACGCGAGATCGATGCCGGATCGTTCGTCCCGCCAAAGGTCGTGCCGCAATTCGCCGACGTCGACGCGGTGATGGCGCATGCGCTCACACACAAATCTGCAACCATTGGCGCGCTGGTGCCGAACCCGAAGGGTGCCGAGCGCGCCATCGGCGCTGGCGTCAACGCCGTTTATTTCGTCATCTCGGCCAGTGAGACACATAACCGCGCCAATGTGCGCCGTACGGTCGACGAGCAGATCGAGGGATTTCGTGCGGTCCGCGCCGCGATCGATACCCGGCCGGTGGGGCAGCGGCCGCAACTGATGGGCGCGATCTCCACCTCCTTCGGCTGCTCGCTGGAAGGCGAGGTGAGCGAAGCAGCCGTGTGCCGGGTTGCAAGCGCTTTTGCCGAAGCCCGTGCCGACGAGATCGGGCTTGCCGACACCGTGGGTTATGCGACTCCTAGATCGGTCGGGCAGATCGTGACCGCCGTGCGGCGCGAGGTCGGGCCGCAAATGACGCTACGGCTGCATCTGCACGATACGCTCGGTGCCGGCCTTGCCAACGCCGTCGCCGGCCTCGAAGCAGGCATCCGCCGTTTCGACGCCGCGGTGTCCGGCCTCGGTGGCTGTCCCTTTGCTCCCGGTGCGCGCGGCAACATCGTCACCGAGGATCTCGTGTTCATGCTGGAGCGCATGGGACTTTCCACCGGCATCGACCTCGACCGTCTGATGCAGACCCGCGAGATTCTCGCCCGCCATATCCCGGCAAAACATCTGACGGGGCATCTGCACGAGGCCGGCGTTCCCAAGGTCCTGCGGAGCGCGGCATGACCATGGCTGCGCGTGAGACGGCATCGGAGCTTCGTCCGTTGGCAGGCCTTCGTGTGATCGAGTTCAGCCAGATGGTGATGGGGCCGAGCTGCGGCCTGATCCTCGCCGATCTCGGCGCCGACGTGATCAAGGTCGAGCCGCCCAAGGGCGACCGCACCCGCTATTTCAAAGGGCCCGCCGCCGGCTTCTTTGCGACCTACAGCCGCAACAAGCGCAGCATCGCGCTGGATACGTCGACCACGGAAGGCCAAAAGATCGCGCGCAAACTGATCGAGCACAGCGACGTCCTGATCGAGAACTTCCGGCCGGGCCTGTTGAAGCGGATCGGCCTCGATTACGAGAGCGTCGCGGCCTTTGCACCACGCCTGATCTATTGCTCGCTCAAGGGCTATTTGCCCGGCCCTTACGAGAACCGTCTCGCGCTGGACGAGGTCGTGCAGATGATGGGCGGCCTTGCCTACATGACCGGCTTGCCCGACCGTCCTATGCGCGCCGGTGCTTCGGTCAACGACATCATGGGCGGCATGTTCGGCGTGATCGCGATCCAGGCAGCGCTCGCCGAGCGGCAGCGAACCGGCCGAGGTCGCTACATCCAGAGCGCGCTGTACGAGAACAACGTGTTCCTGATGGCGCAGGCCATGATGTGCGAGGTGGTCAGCGGCCAGCCCTCGATCCCGTATTCGATCAAGGACAGCCCGTGGCCGGTTTACGACCTCTTCGATACCAGGGACGGCTCAAAACTGTTCGTCACCATCGTCGGAGAGGAGCAATGGGAGGCGTTCTGCCGCGCCTTCGATCGCGAAGCCTGGCTCGCTGACCCGCGCTTTGCGACGAGCAATGACCGCGTCGATCATCGGAGCTGGCTGATTCCCGAAATCGCGAAGATCTTCAAGCAATGGGACAAGGCCGATCTCGCCTCGCGGCTCGAGCAGCTGGATCTGCCCTATGCGCCGGTGAACAAGCCCGGCGATCTCTTCGATGATCCGCATCTCAACCAGTCGGGCGGCCTGACCGACATTCGACTGCCTGACGGCGGCGAGGCCAAGACGCCGCTGTTGCCGATTTCCATGGACGGAAGGCGCCTGCCCAACCGTTACGATCCTCCGGGGATCGGTGAGCACAGCGGCGAGATCCTGCGCGAGATCGGCATGTCCCCGAAGGACGTCGAAGCGCTACGCCAGGCAGGAACGATCAAGGTCGCGCCGTCCTGACTGATCGGCGCAATCGAACAAACAGGGAGGAGGAGCACATGAGCATTACCAGGCGTCAGGCGCTGATCGCGGGCTCCGCATGGGGCGGCGCGTCGCTGCTGCCGGGGCAACTGCGCGCCGAGGACAAGCAGGTCTCGCTCGCGTTCGGGCCCGTCTCGCCGGTCTACGCCATCGGCATGATTGCGGAGCTGAAGGGCTACTTCAAGGACGAAGGGCTCGATTCCAAGCTCATCACCGGCAATGCCGGCACATTCGGTCGTCAGACGCTGGCGGCGGGACAGGCGCTGTTCGCACATGGCGACGCCAGCCATCCGCTCCAGCTCGGCGCGCGCGGCAAGCCGTGCAAGATCCTGCTCGCCACCGAGATGGTGTGCTCCTATGCCAGCATCATGGTCCGGCAGGACCTCTACGAGAGCGGTATCAATTCGGTCGAAAAGCTCGCGGACTACAAGCGTCCGGACGGCGCCAAGCCGATCGTCGCCGCGACCGCCATCGGGTCGGGCACCTGGGTGTTCGGCACCTACGTGTTCGAAGCGCGCGGTCTCGGGGGCAAGATGAACTGGGTCGCGGGCGGCGGGACCAACACGATGTTCCCCTCGCTCCAGACCAAGCAGTTCGACGCCATCATGGCGCCGCCGAGCTGGATTGTCGAAGTCGAGAAGAAGGGTTTTGGCAGGACGATCTACGACACGTCAAAACCCGGCGTATTCGAGAGGGATTTCGGCGGGACGCTGCCCGTGCTCGTGATCTATACGCTCCAGGACACGGTCGAGCAGGACAAGGCGATGGTGCAGGCCTATGTCAACGCGATCTACCGCGCCATGGCGTTCGTGAAGGCGACGCCGCTCGCCGAGGTGCAGGCGCTGGTCACGCCGAGATATTTCTCGGGCAACGACCCCGACGCGGTCAGTGCCGAGCTCGGCTTCGACAAGTCGACCTGGGCCTATGACGGTGTCATCGACAAGCCCGCGTTCGAACGCGGCGCCAAGCCCTGGTACCGCAAGGGAACCGATATTCCCGAGACCAGATACGAGGATGTCGTCGAGATGAGTTTCCTCCAGGCCGCCAGGGCGAAATACAAATGATCGCCGCGCCAGGCCAGGGCCGCGCGCTCGCGCGAGACGAGGATCAAACGGCGGCGGCGCGCACCCGCATTGCCGTTCAAGGTCTTGCCAAGCGCTTCAACGCGTCCGGCCGCGAGTTCGTGGCGGTGGATGACGTGTCCTTCGAGGTCAAGCAGGGTGAATTCGTCGCGCTGCTGGGCCCGTCCGGCTGCGGCAAGAGTACCATTCTCAACATGGTGGCGGGGCTGTTGCCGCGCTCGGGCGGACGCATCTTCATCGACGACGACACCGTCGAGATCGGCAAGGTCAACCCCAGGGTCGGCTATGTCTTCCAGCGTGACACGCTGTTTCCCTGGCGAACCGTGGAGCAGAACATCGGCTATGGGCTGGAGATCGCGCGGCTCCCGAAGACCGCGCGCGCAGGGCGCGTCGCTTCGGCGGTCGAGAAGGCCGGGCTCGCAGGTTTTGCGCAGAGCTTCCCGCGCATGCTGTCCGGCGGCATGCGCCAGCGCGTCGCCTTGATGCGCACGCTGATCTTGGAGCCCGAGATCCTGCTGATGGACGAGCCGTTCGGTGCGCTCGACACCCATACCAAGCTGGAGATGCACAAGACGCTGCTGGAAATCTGGGAGCGCGAGCGGCAGACCGTGCTGTTCGTGACGCACGATCTCGGCGAAGCCCTGACACTGGCGAGCCGCATCATCCTGCTTTCGGCGCGGCCCGGACGTCTCAAGGAAGACTTCGATGTCGCCATCCCGCGGCCGCGCGATCCCGTGGCCGTGCGCGAGACCGCCGAGTTCGGCCGCCTCTATTCCCACATCTGGCATTCGCTCGGCGAGGAATTCCGCCGCACCAGGGCCGATTGACCATGTCCAACAGCCGCACCGCCATCCTGTTCTGGCAACTGGCCATTCTCGCCGCTGTTCTCGTCATCTGGCAATGGGGCTTCGAATGGAGCAAGGCGCTCCTGCCGAAGGGCTACGTGCCGAAAATCCTCGATCCCTATTTCGTCGCCAAGCCGTCGCTGATCTGGCAGAGTTTTCTGCGGCTTGGCTGCTTTGCCGATGCGAGCGGCTTTGCCGCCTGCATCAAGGGCAACGACAACAATCTGTGGCTTGCGACGCTGGTCACGCTGAAGAACACCTGGTGGGGCTTTCTGTTTGGTTCGGCGAGCGGTATCGCGGCCGGCCTGATCCTCGGCCGTTCGGATTTCCTGGCCCGCGTGTTCGGGCCCTATATCGTGGCGCTCAACTCGATACCGCGCATCGCGCTGGTGCCGCTCGTCATCCTGATCTTCGGTCTCGGCGATCTCTCCAAGATCGCCACGGCCTGGCTCGTCGTGTTCTTCGTGGTGTTCTTCAACACCTTCGAAGGAACGCGCGCCGTCGACCGCGACCAGATCGCTGCCGCCCGTCTGCTCGGTGCCAGCGAATTCACCGTGCTGCGCACGGTCGTGATCCCGTCCGCGCTCGCCTGGGTGTTCGCTTCGCTGCTGCCGGCCGTGTCTTTTGCGCTGATCGGCGTCATCGTCGGCGAATTCATAGGTGCCGAACGCGGGCTCGGCAAGCTCATCATCGAAGCCGAGGCGCGGGCCAATGCCAGCGAGATGATGGTCGCGATCTTCGTCATGATGTTCGTCGGCATCCTGCTGGCGATCGCGGTGCGCTCGCTTCAGTCCTACCTACTGCGATGGCAGCCGCAATTCGAGCCTTCGGTATAGGGCCGATCGGACCCGGCATTAGATCTGCGATCGTGGCTGGCGAGACCTGCGGCTTGTCGGAAAAGATGAAGTTGGAATCGTCGAGCGCCAAGGTCATCTCCGGGGACGTCGTCGCGCGTCTCGGAGTCCTCCCCCAGAACATCGCGGGCGGCGATACCAATCCCGCCCTCAAAAGGGGCACAATCGATGGGGACGCGCCTTGCGCAGCCAAGACCCGCGGTCTCTGAAGGATAGCATTAAGATTGGCTTGGCAGCTGTCTCGCGGCAGGACCAAGCGGGGGCCAACCTAAGCGAGGCGACCGCACGTTTGGATTCAGCCCGCTCGACTTTGGCGGCCCTCGAGCGCCAACTGGGATATCTTCCAAATGTCTCAAAAGCACGAGACTCGGACTAGCTCAAAGGAAGCGAGGACGTCGAGCTCCGCCTCATCCTAGGCGGAGATTTTCTGCGGCTTGTTTGCCGCTGCGGTTCGTCATCACCTCGTAGCTGACCTTCGCGCCTTCAACGAGCGAGGTATGGCCGGCCTTCTCTACCGCCGAGATGTGCACGAAAACAACTTTGCCACCATCATCCGGCGCAATGAATCCATAGCCTTTCGTCGGGTTGAACCACTTAACAGTACCTAACGCCACGTCATTTTCTCCAAAAAAGAAAAAACACCTTCTCATCTAAATCAATCAACGACCCTGCGGCAAGTCTCTGCGCGAAGTGGCAAGGAATCCGTTGTGTCGCCTGGTCGTGGGTCTTGGACAGAAGGACAATGCCCGGCGTTATCGTCGTGCGAAGTACAAGCACCTTGAAATGGGCCGACATTCAAGAACGACGACGCGAAGGTCACATTTTCCTCGAAAACCGCGTGCTAACTGTCGCCTGGTTGTCGCGGCCGGATGTACGCCGTGGCATCACGGGAGCCCCGGCCTTCATGCTGGGGTTTTTCGTGTTCGGCGCGAGCCGATTCAAGATGCCTTCGGTGCAGCTTGATTTGAGTTGGATCATGACGCGTCGTAGCACCACTGCGACAATTCTGCTTGGATCTGCTGGAACCGTCCGAGGCAGAGCGAAAAGCCGAATAGCAGGCAGACATGGCGCAGAATATTTACGACGATCCCGATTTCTTCGCTGGCTACAGCCAGTTGCCCCGGCAGGTGCATGGACTGGACGGCGCTCCTGAATGGCCCGTGATCCGGGCTATGCTGCCCCATCTGGGCGGGAAAAATGTCGTCGATCTGGGATGTGGCTTCGGCTGGGCCTCGCGCTGGATGCGGGAGCAGGGCGCGGCCACGGTTCTTGGTCTCGATCTGTCGCAGAACATGATCGAGCGTGCCAGGGCGGACACAGCGGACACAGCCATCGAGTATCGCATCGCCGATCTCGACACACTGGACCTACCTGAGGCGGCTTTCGACCTCGCCTACAGCGCACTGACCTTTCACTATGTTCAGGATTTTCGCCGCCTCGTGCGGGTGATCCGCAAGGCACTGGTTCCTGACGGGCATTTCGTCTTTACGATTGAGCATCCGATCTTCATGGCAGCGGAACATCCGCATTGGATTTTCGATGAGGAGGGCCGCAAGACTTGGCCGGTCAATCGATATTCCGTCGAGGGTGAACGTCGGACGGATTGGTTCGCTAAGGGCGTTCTGAAGTACCACAGGACACTTGGCACTACGCTGAACACGCTGATCGGCGCGGGCTTTCAAATTCGGCAAGTCGAGGAGTTTGCCCCGACACGCGAGCAGATCCAGCAGGTGCCGCAATTGACCGAAGAACTGGAGCGTCCCATGATGCTGATTGTGTCTGCGTCCACATCGATCGCCGGTAGTGCTTCGAAGCCTTTGTAATATCCGGTCTGACTAGAACATTTCGATCAACTATGTGGAGCACCTTGTGCTCCGCATGAGCCAGAAGCGGGTTCGCGCGACCCACCATCTCAAAAGCTGGATCACTACGGCGCAGCCGTGAACCTGTACGTGGACCCATTACAATCTTTGTCGTGTCCATGAAGCCTCGCGGACAGCGCCAGCGATCGCGCTCGGCGTCATGGGTCGGGTCGGGGTGATCGGTATTTCGTTGGCGCGCAGCGCAACCAGATGGCTGCGCTTGAAAGGATAGCGTTGTAGCTCAGGGAATGCCGGCAGCACATCGAGCGATCGAGCTCGTGAATCGGTGTTGTCTTTCGACCCGAGATGATGTCCGCGGGCCCTGCGCGCCATATCGAGTCCGCACCAAGGGCAAGAGCGGCCTTCGCTCACGCTCCGCACCATTGCCTCTCGACCTTTCGGCGTCAGTGGCACATTCTTGTGGGTATCCATTCGTCTCTCCCCACCGGCAGCCGCCCTCACTTGGTGGGTGGATTGAGTCCGACCCTGGTCTAGTTGGCCTTCAAACTGACGGCCGCCGCCCCGGTTTATAGCCTGGTCCTTGTCTTAGGCCAGAGCGAATTTCAACCAGAGATTAAGGCCGTGATGCACGATCCGGATGCGTCGGCCCTGCGATCTTTGTCTGGCTTTTCACAGCCGTGTACAAAAGCTGTAAGATCCAAGACATCGCGCGCCGTGGCGCATGGCGAACTGTTTCAAAGCGTAACCAGGCGGTTTAATGCGCGAGGAACGCTGGCATGGTCATTGCTCTCGCTGCAGGCAACAACGGCGCTGGCTACTCCGCGTCTGGCGCGAGAGGAATGGTCCAATATGAGCTTGGTAAGGTCATTACGAATATGGCGCGATTCAACGGGTTTTCGGTTGATAAGATCGGGGCTGTAGGACAGGATGAACTTACCATGTTGCCCGCCGCCATTCAGTCGTTGTTCATGAACATACAAGGGACGGGGCGCGCCTTGGCATCGATCGCGAGCGTCTTGATGGTGCCGGTATAGGTGCCATCGTTGGTGCGGGTGAACGAACCGATTTGGGACATGGTGGATCTCGTGTGCTATGTTCAAGCCCACGACCATTGCGGCCTTGATGGCGATCTCTGAGCGCCGCAACGACTGACCCGCAGCCTCTTGGCCCCCAGCGTCAGCGGAGGATGGCGGGCTGAGCGATCTTGTTGCCTCGCGAGGAATGCCGCCGCTTAGCGGCAGGCGGAAGAAGATCGCGAACAAGCCATTGCGGGTAGAGGTCGGCGAGCGCAGCGAGCGTATTGTGGCGCGTGATCCGCCAGAAAAAGGCCGGTATGGACGCGGGCCAAACGGCACGCCCGGAGAATCGCCGGCGCCAGTCGGACACGCGTGACACGAATGCGCCCGGCACAACCGCTGACTGAGGTTCAGAACAGCAACCACCTCGACCATAGTCCAGCCTCCACATGCAGAAGGGGGCGACATGCCAACAGGTGTTTATGTCCGTAAGAACGCGGTCTGGGACCGATTGAAGGCGGGAATGGCCGCAGACCACGCGGCCGACTTTGCTCAATGGCTCCGTGGGCGCCATATACGCCACTTGCCATCGTCGAGAGGATGCGGCTGCTTGCAAGTTGGACGCACTGGGCGCGCGGGGAAGGTTGCACGCTTCCTGCGATCCGTGAGGCGCACGCCGCCTCGGTCGTCTTGATCGAAGCGGGACATCGGCCGCGCTTCCGCGGCGACCTCAACAAGGACGCGGTCGAGACGAGTGCGCCAAGCTGTTCATCGCCCACCTCGAGGATCAAGGTGTGATGACGCGATTGCCAACCAAATCGGCGGAGTCTCATCCTGTCTCGTTTGCTGTCGGCGCTGCTCTCCCCCTTTCCTGGCGCCTTAGTCGTGATGGTGATGGATCGGCCTATCATCTTCTTCAGACAGACTCGCCGGCTCTATCATGAAGTCGATCGCTATCGTACCGGCCTTCTCGAATTCCAGCGTTCCTTTGACCATCTCTCCCTCTTTAAGTGCGCCGTGTAGTCCCTCAAACAGGATCCGCGCCCCATTGGGCTGAAGACGAACGAAACCACCGGGCTCGATTGGGAAGCCCTGATCTTGCGCGGCAAACCTCGCTGGCCGAGCGCCTGCAACGACTTTCTGCAAGATTCCTTTCTTGCCGGAAAGTGATGCCCCGAGCAACCGATCTGGCGTCGCGCCTCTGTTCTGGATTTCAACCACGTAGGCTGTCGTTGCGGCGTGGGTCATATCCTTGGCCGCGACCCAAGGATGTTGGATCAGGAGTGCTCCGCTCTCCAACTCATGACTGGCGGCGGCACTGCTGACCAAAGCCAGGATGGCAACAACACGGACCAACGGAAGCAACGCCGTTGCACTTGCCATCAACGTCGCAGGTTTCCAACGCATCATGGGCCTCCTCTGTTCGCGTTTGCGCTTGCCACTCCATGTTCGGAGAAGGCGATCACGAACCTGTGTCGCAATTGTCCCTTTTGGATCTTTCCGGTCGCTGAATGGGACATTTCGGCAACGGAGTTGAGGGTCCTCTTTCGTCACCATCTTACGACTTTGTTCTTCTGACGTTCGAAATGAGAAGTCTTCCTATGCAACGGGCGCCGTCCGGGCCAACCAAAACAGCCGAGGGGCCGGTTATCGATGCAGGAGCTGCTCTCTGCGAATTGGGCATTCTCCGCCTGCTTGCGGACCGACAGATCACATGAGCAGAGGTGATCGCTGTATCCGACCATTGTCACTCGCCTCAAAGCCTCGGTCGTCAGACAATATGACCGTTTAGGGATCGCCGATGGACGCTTGCGGATGGAGTAGCCACGAGACGTCTGTAAGCACGGTCGGGGAGACAGCACGCTGGGCGCACGAATCATCAGCGCAAGTCCATCTGCGGTTCTGATTTGTAGACAGATTGGGCTCCCTGAAGACCGCCGAGATTGGTCGCCCTGCAATCCGCCGTATGACTCCAGCCGGCCCCTTTGGATGTGGCGTGCATCAGCTGATGGTTCGAATGCCTTGCTGCCACCCAAATGCCAACAGGACCACAGACTGCGCGGAGGTTGATTGTCGGGTCCCTTGTCATGGCCTGTCATGCCCTGAGATCTTGCCGGCCCCAGACCGCTCCCGTCATAAGTGAACGACGGGGTGTCCCGAGTGAGTGTCATGCTTACCGCGAGCTTCAGTCACCGAAGCAAAAAACGAGCCAGACGGCATGCGAAATGATAATCTACTTGCACACTAATGATCATGAACGCCTCTCTTGTTTATCTCTGGTTCGGCTCGGAGTTGCGTCATGGCTTCGACCAATTGGGAGGGCGAGGCCAACCCATCCGTCTCATCCGAACGCCAGCGCGCGCGCACGAACCCGAATCTATCGATGAGAAACTCGATGATCGATGGCGGCAAATCGTCGTCATGGAAGCCAGGGTTACTCATCGTGCGCCGATAGAGATTCCATGCAGCGGCAATACGATGATCCAGGTCGAACACGACACAGACATTTCTCAGAACGCCGGCAGACGCGATCTTTTCGGAAGGAGACGGCAGCACCGCGACGATCACTCCACCTGCTCGCGCAATGTCGCGCTCATGTTGCATCAACTGATCCAGGTGCTGCATTCGAGCGCCATCCCGGAAGATCGACACAAGCTTTGCGGACCCATCGCTCCCCCCTTTCGAGTTCTCTGTCGGAGCGACGCCGCTGCACGTCGGAAAGTCGATCGCGTGCAGCCACGGCTGCCCCGCCGCGATTTCGGGGCCCAGAACTCTTGCTTCATAGCCAAGTGATAGAGCCATCACATACTCGACTACCCGCCAACGGTCCATGTCCGAGAGACGGTCGGCAAATCCCGGCATCGCCGAGGATGGGAAGCCATAGCTCACCCACCAGTACATGTCTCCCATCGTATGATCGCTCGTGTGCGGCGCGGTGAGATCGGCAGGCGGCGGCTTCAAATCATTTGCCAGCGGGCCATCGCCTCTGGCCCTTTGGCCGTGGCATGCTACGCAATTTGCGCGGAATACATCGTATCCCTGGCCGATCGCTTCCGCGTCATACGGCACTGGAACTGTCGCGTAGGTCGATGGATAGGCCGGGACTGACAACGCAGGCAGCGCGAAAGCACCTCCGACGCCAACTCCAGCGGCAGCAATAATCGTCGCCCATCGCCACATTCCCGCGCGGCCGAGCACAAAGGCGGCCATACTCCCCACAGACAGCGCAACGCAGCCGCCAATGGCCAGACGGCGACTTCCCGGAATCGTCCGCCACGCAACCGCTGGATCCAGACGAAACGAAAGCGGCCAGATTATCTCGACATGTCTTGATGGAACCGCCTGGGACAGGCCCCCTGCAAGTAGTATGACCAGACATGCGAAGGCTAGCTCGGTCTTCAAGACCATCGCCAGCGGCGGAACTGATTTCTCGGACTTTAGCAACGGCAAGAGCTTCAGCCGGACAAACGCCGCACAGATCAGGGCCATGCCGACACAGGCGAGCTTCCCCATTATGAGCCGGCCATACTCAGTCGCCACCAAACCCGGCCAAGTCCCAACGTTTTCAATCGCTAGAGTTACGCCGGTCGCGACCACGAGCAACATCAGTGGCAGCGCAATGTTCGAAAAGCCGCTGAGCCGCCTCGACGGCCCTTCAGGCCTCGCCGCTGACTGGTGAGCCATTGCGACAACGAGGGCTGACAGTCCTCCGAACCAGAGCGCTGCTGCAACAACGTGAGCTATATTGATTACGAGGTCTGCAATAGTCCCGCCAGCCGCCGAGTGACTCGAGAACAATCCCATCAGCAGCGACAATACGCTGACAATCGCGGCAAGACCTGGCTTGTGCAGAAGTCGCAAGCTCGCGGCGCCAAGGAGCACACATCCAAGCACTGCAAGCTGAGCTCTCCCGAACCGGGTGCCAAGAATGATGAAGAGCACGTCGCTGAAGTTGATAGCCGAGGGCGGCTTACCAAGAAGCGCAACGGTCCGAACCGTTAAGAACAGGACACCAAGGGCGAATCCCGCGAATGCTGCGGTGGAAGCGATCGTCGTGAAAAGTGACCGGGTGCGGCTTTCAAGTCCATCGCGCCACAGCGCCAGACCCGAGCAAACCCCGCCGAAAGCTGCCGTGGAGGCAAAAGCAGTCCCTCGCGCAAGTGAGAGGACCGTTTCCATCAAGGTCCCCAGTAGACGAACTTAAACTTGCCTTCCGTACGATGCCCATCAATGGAGACAACGTTCCAACTGACGGTATAGAGCCCGGCAGAAAGATGGGGCAGCGAAATAGTCACGGTTCGTCCATTGTCGGCTAGCAAGGGCTGCGAAAGCCCTGACACGGCTTTATCATCGCGAAAGAGGGTGACATTGATGAGCAGCGGCTCAAGCGCTTCGGTGAAGGAGAGGACGATTGCCTCGATCGGCGCTGAAAATCGACTGCCATCTTGCGGCGTCGAGCGCATGAGATGCGCATGAGGGAGGACTGCACTCGGCGTTCCGATCAGCGCAGCCATCAGCACAAACACGAACCTTTTCATTGAACTACTCGCCTTCACTTCTCGCTCGCCGCAGGTAGATTTTGGGCTATCGCGTTTCGTCGCCAGGTCCATAGAAACGTTCCGATGGCGGCTGATACGAGGACCAGACACCAGGCCAAAAGGCGTATCAGACTCCAGCCTCGTCCCACGTCGAACGGAAATTTCGCCACGTTTCGCTCGCCATTCTCGATCGCCACCATCCCGATATATCTGCCGGCTTGCTCGAAATTGACGTCGATCTTGATCGTTCCGTTCGGATACTTCTTCGGCGGAATGTAGAGGATGCTGGACGGCGTATACATCGTGTCCCCCGTTCGGGCGCCATCATCTCGAGCCAGATTCACGCTGACCGGGATGTCTCGAAGGGACTGGTCGACGAAATCGAGAACGATGATTGTTCGCCCGACCTCCGGTATGTCCTCACAAAATTCGGCTCTCGAGCTCTGCGGCTGATAGCCAGTAAAATGCATGAAATAGCTGTCCACTTTCAGCTTGCATTGGTCAGCCTCCATGGACACCGCTCCGTGCGCATGACCTTCGCGGACGGCGGCAGGAATAATGTGAGCGACCAGTGCCATCACCCGCGCGGTCCGGAACGCCCCTCTTCGGCTCGCAGCCGTTCGCGCCTGACGTCTTCGCAACATTCAGACACCCAAACCCTACTCGAGTTCGGTGAATACGGGCACGATTGGTCCGCCCATCTCTGCTATGACGCGTTCCCCATTTGGGGCATAGAGGAGCAATAACCCGCCGAACTTGGAGTCCACGTCGGTGAGGAAGCTGACAAGTCGCTCCAATTCCCACACGGCGTCCGTTGCCTCAACGCGCACCTCTCTCGTTTCACCGGGATTGATCGGCGTATCACTGCTGAGCTTAAGGCCCGTGCGTGCGATGAGGTCTGTTGGGTAGGACGGATCGACATTGGCCATTGCCACTGGGAGGCTCTGATTGAGGAAACGAATGTTTGCCGTCGTAAGCTCGCCAATCGAGAGAGGTTCTGACCCTTTGTTGGTTATCTGGGTCGCCAACCTCATCGAACGGCCTGGCACGTCATAGGTCGCCGATATGATCTTGATTTCTGCGTAAGCAGGGCTTGCCGGAAGCGGGGCGACCCTGTTCAAGCCGCTCTGGAGGGGCACATTGTATGGATATTCCGCGCTCGCCCGGACATAGCCACCGAAGACCATGACAAGAACAATCGCCGACACAATGATCCCAGCTCCAGTGTCTCTCAACGAAATCAACAAATCCTCCCGCCCCTTCTGCAGGACAAGCCATCGAGGTAGAATCAGCGGTCGAGCCAGCCAGAACGACAACCAAGCCGCAGCCACAGCCAGCCAAGCCAAATGCCATCCGACCGCATGAACCAGCCCGAACGTCTGCAAGTCCTCGATCTGCAGACCGGTCATCGTCTTGATCGGAAATGCGAACGAATGCGCCTCACCCGAGATGTTGACCCATTGCCCCGGTCCGACCAACGGACCAGAGCCCTTGATCGAGATCGAGGGATGAATGTGGCTACTGCCCGGTGTGCGCCCCTCAAGAACCATTCGAAACTCATAGTCTCGGCCAAGTTCCAGCCTCGCGAAAGACTGCCTCGCTGGCTCCCCGTTGAGGTATGTTTCGATCCTGGCAATGGTCGGCCCCGGCGATATGCTTGATACGAAAACGATGTCCGGCGGGGTCACTGCATCCGGCCAGTCCTGCATCAACCTGAATTTTCCCGTCAGTTCGAAACGTTCGTTCACCTTCACGTCAGTTTTGGAGAAATGAACATCGTAGAACTGCACTGTTCTGGTCCTCAGGTATGGCTCCTGAGCGCGTTCGCCATGAGCCGCCGCATGAGACACGCCGGCGATGAATGCGACGCAAACGGCAGCGAATTTGATAAGCTTCAGCAGCATGCCTACAGTCCCCGTGCTCATATCCTTAGGACGCGACGCTGCTTTTTATACCCATGAAGGATTTGACAACATCGCTGTTCTTGAGGAATGTTGCCTGGGACGCAAAAAGTCCAAGCCGCCACCAAAGCTGGTGCATGAATATGCAGATGAAGCCCGCGAATGCCGCCGATACCCAACTCACCGAGCTACCGAAAGTGCGGAGGGTGCCGCGCTCAATGATACGCAGATACTCTGGCATGTTCGAACGCGGAAATGTGTAACCGATCATGTCGGCCAACGATGCGACCATTCCCTGGTGCTCGACAGGGAGATAGAACGGAGCCAATGCGGAATAGTTCGATGGCCAAAATACGAAACCGAACGCAAAGCCGCCGATGATGGATGTGAACAGGCTATTGCGAAGGACGATTAAAGTCATATCCATCAACAATGCCCCCGCGAGCGCCTGTGACGGCACGCCTTCCGTGAAGGGGAAACCTGTCCATATCCACCAATTCGCGTAACGACCGATCCAGGTGGCAATAAGCAACACCGTTGCGCCAACCGTCGCACCGATCGGCAAACGAAAGTTGACCCAGAAGATCGCCTGCAGGGCAGCAGGAAACATGATCATGGAGACAGGCATGACCAGGGGCCAATACTGCCGGTCTTTCCAGTCGACATACATGTCCCAATCGCCGACCGTGAGCATAACATGCAGATGGATTGCTCCCGCAAAGATAGTCACCACAGCCGCCACGACGAGGACGTCGAACAGGCGAGAGTATCTGGCTGCACTGGGCGTTAGACCAGAGACAGAAATGACCGTCTCACCCTTCTTGTCCTTGAAGCGGGTATTCTCTCTCGGACTCGCCGCTGCATCGATGTCGGCCATTGAGGTCACTCTTCCCTCGCCGCTGGGGTTCACTTACTCTTCCCGGAGATAGGTCGCCGTCCAGAAACGGTCGTTGGCTTGTATCGTTGTCGCTGCGCTTCCGGACGGCACTTTTCCGACGCGTCGCGAAACGGGTTCGCGTCCGTCGGGCTTCCCGCAGCATCCTGCTTGAACACGAGTGGTATGAGTTCTCTGAACCGTTCGACGATCTGCATCAAAACGCCCGCCAACGCGAGTGCACACCATCCAAGAACGACGAAACCCCAATGCAGCGGATGCGAGAAGATTTCCTCAGTCAGCCAGTAAGCATGTCCCCATTCGTTGAAACCGAGATTCGGCAATATGAGGAAAGGCCCCACTACAGCAATCGCATGCATAAGCGAGACCCCCCTGCAGAAGGCCGGGATCCGGGTCATCGCGTAGACAAAGCTGCCGACCCCAAAGAAGAGATAGATCGGGATGGTCGCATAGAACAGAATGATGTGACTGGGGGTGAGCGGCGTGTCCCTCAGGGTCGTCTGATGCCAGACGCCATCTCCATCGGCGAAGAAGCTGCCCGTCCAGAAGATGCAGAAGCTGTACACGACGAGCCACATGGTCAGATAGAAGTACCTGCGCAACTCGGTCTCGGGCGTGACGGTCTCAATGCTCCTATCACGCGTCAGGAAGAGATACGACCAGCAGAGCACGCCCGCGCCGTATAGAACCGGCAACTCGATTCTGAAGAGCGTCATCCAGTATCGGTCAAATTCCGGCGAGTTCGCATCGAGCCCCATGGAGAAACCAAAAGCCTGCTGATACAGACGCGCGCTGATGTACAGAATCGTCAGCGCGACCATCGCAAACGCGAACAATCCATAATCAATATCAAAGGTCTTGATGACCGTGACATTCGCCCTGCGAGGTAACGCATCGCCAGACATTTTTGCTTCTCGACTTTATCCTAACAAATATCGACACAGAGGCACTGACTGATCGGCTGGGGAATCCAAGACGCATAGCCGCTCAGCAGGGACCTGCACTTCGGCCTGCACGGCGGACCCGCTCTCCGATGAGCACGCATTGGTGCGGAATGCCCGGCCTGATGATGGAGTTGCCAAGCCGTCGGCAGCCGGCCAAGGATGAGTGCATATCCCGCTCGGTCATTCAGTGCGTCTCCACGCGTAAACATCCTACCCCTGCAGATAGCCTGAGGACGTTCGGTCAGATGGAGATCGCCTCGAGCAGGCGGTTCTGCATCCTCCTAATCTGCACGAGGTGACCACAACTTCGTCGTTCAGTTTCGGCTCTGTCTACTTCGTCCATCATCGCCTTACTCAACCACGACGAGGCGGCTTGAGCAGCTACCAGATCAGGTAGTGTCAGACCACGTCGGAGCCTTGCAAGCCTGACGGCCATTGATGCCCTTCGCTCCAACGGGCCTTTCATGCCTCGCACGCACGTGGACGGTCGCCATCGCCGATGATGAGAATGATCGAAATGTGATCGGAATGTGAAATGTTCAGTTTGGCCAGCGCGGCCTGGAGTTCAAGCCAACTCTCGTGTGAAGCTCGCACCAAGCATCCTGAGCATATCGTGTCCATTTAGTGCCGCGTAGTGGTCCGCCGCATTGGAGGCAGCGGGTGGGCTTCTCATCGCAAATCTCCGCACTGACAATGGTGGCAACCTAAGAGATCCCCTTTTGTGCCCACGTGGAGAGCCAGCCGACGGAGTCGGGCTATCGCTGTACGCCAAGCGGCTGGACCGTGGCCGCTTCTTCTGGCCAGCGACGTTGGATTGCGCGACGGCGATCAGGGTGAGGACCATAACTGAGCCGAGGCTGAACTGCTTCAACTGGATGGAAAACAGGAGCACGGTGATCGCGGTCGGGCGCGGGATCAGGCGGTGATTGCGGTTGGTTTCGTTCGTTGGCCCACAGGTCGCGCCGTCTCCGAATGGCTCGAAATCGAGTGAGATTGACGGCCTGCCGGCGATTCCCTGCTGAACGCATCGAGCAAGGGCTATTACATCTGTCTCGTGCGGCAGCTCTCGGGCGCGCAGAGCAACGAGGCTGCCGCGGCGATCATGTCGGCATGCCGCGCGTCCAATCCGCTTTGATTCGCCCGCTCAAGCCGCCTTCGGTACCTGCGCGAGATCCGCGATCAGATCCGACGGGTTCTCGATGCCGATCGACAGCCGGATCGTGGAATCGAGCACGCCGATCTTTTGGCGGATGTCGGCGGGCACGCCGGAATGGGTCATCGTCGCCGGCAGGCTCGCAAGCGACTCGGTGCCGCCAAGGCTCACCGCCAGCTTGAGGATCTGCAGCGCGTTGAGGAATTTCACCGCCCCGTCCTTGCCGCCTACGATGTCGAACGAGAAGGTCGATCCTGCGCCCAGGCATTGCCGCGCGAACACACGCCCCGAGGGCGACTCCTGCTCGTGATGGCCGAGATAGTGAACCCTGGCGACCTTGGGGTGGTCGCGCAGATAGCTCGTCACCAGCCGCGCATTCGCATCGGCCTTTTCCATGCGCAGGCTCAGCGTCTCGAGCGAGCGGTTGATCATCCAGCACGAATGCGCATCGAGCTGGGTGCCGATGGCGCCGCGCAGCGCCTTGATGCCCTTCATGATCGCCTTCGATCCGAGCGCGGCGCCCGCGATCAGGTCGGAATGGCCGCCGACATCCTTCGTTAGCGAATACAGCGACAGGTCCGCGCCGTGCTCGATCGGCCGCTGAAACACCGGACCGAGCAGCGTGTTGTTGCAGGCGATGATCGGCGTGTGCCCCTGGGCCTTGCCGACGGAATCGGCGATGCGGCGGATCATCGCGATGTCGACGAGGCCATTGGTCGGATTGGGCCGGGGTCTCGATCAGGATCATCGAAACCCGCCCCCTCCCCATCGCCTGCTCCGCGGCCTGCCTGACTGAGGCTTCATCGATGCCGTCGGCAAAGCCGACCGCGCCGATCGACAGGCGCGCCAGCGTGTTCGTCAGCAGCGTCTC
>NZ_LWIG01000020.1 GCF_002068095.1 Bradyrhizobium sacchari
TGGCAAGCTTTATGACCCGAGCCGCAACGTAGGTCCGATCCTGGAAGCGGCGTGTTGGGTCCATGCCCGACGACCGTTCTTCGTGATGGCTGATCTGGCGGAGAATGCGCGCCGCAAGGTACAAGGCAAAAAGCCAGCGGTGATCTCGCCTCTGGCACTGGAAGCAGTCCGTCGGATCGACGCCTTGTTCGAGATCGAGCGAGGCATCAACGGCGAGACGCCCGAACGGCGCCGGGCCGTCCGCCAGGAGCTGAGCGCGCCGCTGATGGCCGATCTGAAAGTCTGGATGCGTGAACAACGCGCCAAGCTCTCCCGGCGCAACGACGTTGCCAAGGCGATGGACTACATGCTCAAGCGCTGGGATGCGTTTACCCGCTTCCTCGACGATGGCCGCATCTGCCTGTCGAACAACGCCGCCGAGCGAGCCCTGCGCGGCATCGCCCTGGGGCGGAAGTCTTGGCTGTTCTGTGGCTCCGACCGCGGCGGCGACCGTGCCGCGATGATGTACAGCCTGATCGTCACAGCCAAAATGAACGACGTGGATCCACAAGCTTGGCTCGCCGACGTCCTGGCACGCATCGCTGCACATCCCGTACAACGGCTCGACGAACTTTTGCCCTGGTATTGGCGCGACCGAAATAAGCAAGTCAACCAAGCAGCCTGAGTGACCGCTACGCGGTCCTCACCGGATGCTTACAGCACATCTCTCTTCAAGCGGTCTTATATCCGGGCAGGCCACTGTGAGCGAAACTGATCCTGGCCGGCTCTGTCCGGTAAGAGCGGGCACACCTGGTCGAGGATCTCCCCCGACCAAGTGCCGTACATCTCGGTCGTCTTATGGGAGCATACGGCTATCCACGCTTCACAACACCAAGGATTTCCCTGGCCTCGGCCGGTGTGGCAACGCTAGCGCCCATACGCTCAATGATTCCAACTGCATTTTCGACCAGCTGGGCATTCGAGGCCAGCACGCCACGTCGAATATAGATGTTGTCCTCCAATCCGACTCGGACGTGGCCGCCCATCGCCACCAATTGCCCGACCACAAGCATTTCGTCGACACCGCAACCGAAGCCACCCCAAACGGCACCCGCAGGCAGAATGTCTCGCATCGCCTGCATAGCAATCGGTGCGGCAGGAGCGCCATAACCTGTGCCTAGGCAAAACTGAAAAAGCGGATGGCCGTCAATCTTGCCTTCTCTTATGAGGGTCTTGGCGTTCTCAATATGACCGAGATCGAAACATTCGAGCTCCGGCTTGACACCAGCGTCCCGCATCAACGTTGCCATTTCTCGGAGATCGGACATGCGTGCAACGTACAGGGTCTGCCCAAAGTTCATCGTTCCGCAATCCAGAGTCGCAAGTTCTGGTTGAAGTTTGATTGCCTGAATACATCGGCCCATAGGAGTTTTTAGCGTGGTCGCTTTGCTGAGCTTTACTGGGTCGAGAGACTCGAGCGCCAGCTCTCCATCCATTCCGCAGGTCAAGTTGATGATGACGTCGGTGGCAGCGTCCCGTAGTTTCTTAACGACCTGTTCGTAGAGCTCGAGCCGGTTCGACGGGGCTCCAGTCTCTGGGTCGCGCACGTGAATATGGACGACAGCAGCACCTGCTTTCGCAGCTTCCAGTGCCGCCTCCGCAATTTGTGACGGCGTCTTGGGAATATCTGGATGCTTTGCAAGGACCGCGAGACTCCCACCCGTTATTGCGCAGGTGACGACGACTTTTCGAGACATCAAGAACTCCTTCATTGATACTGTCGGGCCGATCCCCGGGCCGGACGTCAAAGGCGGGGCGGCCATGCGGAGCGTTGGAGTGCCTCACTGATCGAGTTCGCACTCTTTCCATGAGAGTTCCGCCGCGTACATCTTGCGCGCAGCGATGACATTCATGCGCCCAAAACAATGGCGTAGGATCGATCGACTCAACTTAGCCGCATCTTGCAGTCGGATTTCCGCGATTTGAGATGAGATTTTGCCGGAATTGTGTGTAGGGTTAGCCGATTGCGTCGCTTTCACACTGGTAAATAAGACGGGATGCGAAGTTCTTCACGCGACGGCGAAGTAGCATAAATTGCCTGAAACAACTGAAGGCAGTCATCAACCTCAGCTGTTGTCGAATTCAGCAAGCCTCCCCGAAGGACTGGCAAAGTTGTGACGCTTCGTACGGGTCACGGAGCGTCGCGTGATCATCGCTTTCGCGATTCGACGATGGACGACCTCAGCACTGAAGCGCAAGGCTATCTCCCGTCACTGATTAGCACCGCTCCCCGCCCCCCAAGCCCCTGAGTTAAACTTTCGATTTTTCGAGTTTGGCGCAGGATTTCGGCTGCACGAGAGGCTACATTCATGGAATTCAGCTCTGGCTGGCCGATAAATACTGCCGTAAGAGACACAAAAATCTCCTGTCGCAGCAAAAGCGAAGGTTGGAGGAAACAATGCGTCAATTGATCAACCGCACACGCTTCGTGAAAGCCGATCCATACGATCTTGGCTTGGCGCGCGAGAAGTCGCGGGTGGTGAAAAAAGGGCAGGGTAGTCTGATGGTCGGCGCGGTTGCGGGAGGAGGGCCGGGGAGGGGGGCAATGCCAGGCACAGACAAGGCCTTTGTGAAGTTTTCCGAGGTCCAGAAGACCTACGATGGGGAGACGTTGGTCGTAAAAAATCTGAACCTTGACATCGCTCCAGGGGAGTTTTTGACCATGCTCGGGCCGTCCGGCTCTGGCAAGACGACAACGCTCATGATGCTCGCCGGCTTCGAAGTTCCCACTCATGGTTCAATCCTGCTGGGGGGGCGCTCGATTGAGGCGATGCCCCCGCACAAGCGTGACATCGGCATGGTGTTCCAGAACTACGCGCTTTTTCCTCATATGACCGTGGAGGAGAATCTCGCGTTCCCGCTTAAGGTGCGCAAGCTCGGCAGGACCGAGATCGAGGCCAGAATCAAACGGGCGCTCGACATGGTCCGGCTCGGCAGCTATGGCAAGCGCCGGCCCGGTCAGCTTTCTGGCGGCCAGCAGCAACGCGTCGCACTTGCCCGCGCTCTCGTGTTCGATCCCAAGCTCGTGCTGATGGACGAGCCGCTCGGCGCGCTGGACAAGCAGCTGCGCGAGCAGATGCAGCTCGAGATCAAGCATATCCACGAGGATCTCGGCGTCACGGTGGTCTATGTGACGCATGACCAGGGCGAGGCGCTGACGATGTCGGACCGCATCGCGGTGTTCAACGACGGGATTATCCAGCAGCTTGCCGCGCCCGCCGAACTCTACGAGCGTCCGCAGAACGCCTTCGTCGCGCAGTTCATCGGCGAGAACAATCGCCTGCACGGCAAAGTCCTGGCGATGAATGGCACGACCTGCAACGTGGAGATTGCGGGTGGGAGCAACGTGCAGGCGCTGGCGATCAACGTTGAAGCGGTTGGTCGACCGACCGTGCTGTCGTTGCGGCCGGAGCGAGTGCAGCTGAATCCGACGCCGGGCGCGCTGCCCAATGTCTTCAGCGCGCAGGTGGCGGAGGTGATCTATTTGGGCGACCACGTGCGCACCCGCGTCTCACTGTGTGGCCATGATGATTTTGTGATCAAGCTGCCTAACTCCGAAGGCCTGGTGCAGCTCGAGCCGGGCGCGGCGATCACTGTCGGCTGGAAGACGGAAGATTGTCGGGCGCTCGATGCGCCGTGACGAGGGGGCGAAACCTCGGCTTGGATGAGGTCGGCCTTTGCCGACCCGTCCGAATCCCGGGCGGGGCATAACAGACCAGAGGAACGGCAGACGATGAGCAAGACACCTTTGACGAACGTCGCTGCACTCGCCGCAATCGGCCTGGC
>NZ_LWIG01000021.1 GCF_002068095.1 Bradyrhizobium sacchari
CCTGCGACGAGCGCCCGACGCTCTCATAGGTGAAGCCGGCGGCCGCCATCTCTTCGGGGCGGTAGATGTTGCGGAGATCGACGACGACCGGTTGGGCCATGGTTGCCTTGAGCCGGTCGAGATCGAGCGCGCGGAACTGGACCCATTCGGTGACGATGACCAGCGCGTCGGCGCCTTGCGCGCAGGAATAGGCGTCCTCGCAATAGGTGATGGTGGGCAGCTCACCCTTCGCCTGCTCCATGCCGACGGGATCGAAAGCTTTGACCTTCGCACCCATGTCGATCAGCCCGGTGACCAGCGGGATCGACGGCGCATCGCGCATGTCGTCGGTGTCGGGCTTGAAGGTGAGACCGAGCACGGCGATGGTCTTGCCGCGCAAGGAGCCGCCGAGCGCATGGCTGACTTTGCGCGCCATCGCGCGCTTGCGGTTCTCGTTGACGGCAAGGACCGACTCGACGATGCGCAAGGACACGTCATAGTCCTGCGCGATCTTGATCAGCGCCTTGGTGTCCTTCGGGAAGCACGAGCCGCCGAAGCCGGGGCCGGCATGCAGGAACTTGGTGCCGATGCGGTTGTCGAGGCCGATGCCGCGCGCGACCTCCTGCACGTTGGCGCCGACCTTTTCGGAGAGATCGGCGATCTCGTTGATGAAGGTGATCTTGGTCGCCAGGAAGGCGTTGGCGGCGTATTTGATCATCTCCGCGGTGCGGCGCGCGGTGAACATCAGCGGCGCCTGGTTCAGCGACAGCGGGCGATAGATGTCGCCCATCACCTTGCGGCCGCGCTCGTCGGAGGTGCCGACGACAACGCGGTCGGGGAACTTGAAGTCGCGGATCGCCGCGCCCTCGCGCAGGAATTCGGGGTTGGAGGCGACGACGACGTCGGCCGCAGGGTTAGCCTCGCGGATGATGCGTTCGACCTCGTCGCCCGTGCCGACCGGCACGGTGGACTTGGTCACCACGACGGTGAAGCCGGACAGCGACTGCGCGATCTCCTTCGCGGCGGCGTAGACGTAGGACAGATCGGCGTGACCATCACCGCGGCGCGAGGGCGTGCCGACCGCGATGAACACGGCGTCGGCGTCCGCCACCGGCTTGGACAGGTCCGTGGTGAAGTCGAGCCGCTTGGCCTTGACGTTGGTTGCGACCAGCTCGTCGAGGCCGGGCTCGTAGATCGGAATCTCGCCGCGGTGCAAGGCCGCGATCTTCTTCTCGTCCTTGTCGACGCAGGTGACGTCGTGACCGAAATCCGCAAAGCAGGCCCCGGACACCAGTCCCACATAGCCCGTTCCGATCATCGCGATGCGCATGAAAAACTCTTTCCGTTGCAGACGGATGTTCCACTGAACACCCTAGACCATTTCTCTATCAGGCCGCACGCACAACATTAGGGCAGGCTGCTTTGTTGAGCGAATAATCCCTAGCCGCCGCGCGTGACAGGAATTGCGGACATCTCCTGAATCCGCGACATGCAATTGTGCATTCAGGAGCGCTGATAGTCGTCTTCAATCCGGATGATGTCGTCTTCCCCGAGATAGGAGCCGGTCTGGACCTCGATCAGCTCCAGCATGATCTTGCCGGGGTTCTCCATCCGGTGCACCGCGCCCATGGGGATGTAGATCGACTCGTTCTCATGCACGGTCTTGACGGTCTCGTTGACGGTGACGCGGGCCGCGCCGCGGACCACGATCCAGTGCTCGGCGCGATGATGGTGCTTCTGCAGCGACAGCCGCCCACCCGGCTTCACCACGATGCGCTTGACCTGGTGGCGCTCGCCATTGTCGACGGACTGATAGCTGCCCCACGGCCGATGCACCTTGAGATGCTCCTCGGTGACCTTCGGCGCCACCGCCTTGAGCTTGGTGACGAGCCGCTTCAGGCCGTTGGCATCCTTCTGGCGCGAGACCAGCACCGCATCCGCGGTGGCGACCACGACGAGATCGTCGACACCTTCGAGCGCGACCAGCGCGGAATCGGTGGTGACGTTGCAGTTGCGGGAATCCTCGAACACCGCGGTGCCGTGCGCGGCATTGCCCTGCGCATCCTTCTCCGACAATTCCCACACCGCATGCCAGGAGCCGACGTCGGACCAGCCGCAGGACACCGGCACCACGGCGGCGCGCGAGGTCTTCTCCATCACGGCGTAGTCGATCGAGATCGCCTTGGCCGCGCCGAACGCCTCGGGCTCCAGCGTGACGAAGCCGAGATCGCGGCCGGCATTGTTGACCGCGTTGGCGACCGCCTCGACGCTTGCCGCATCGACCTTGCGGTATTCGTCGAGCAGGACGCTCGCCGGGAACATGAAGTTGCCGCTGTTCCAGAGAAACCCCGAATTGACGTAGTCGGCCGCCGTCACGGCGTCCGGCTTCTCGACGAAGCGCGCGACCGCGTGCACCGCGCCGGAGATCACCTCGCCCGGGCTGATATAGCCGTATTCGGTCGCCGGCCGCTCCGGCTTGACGCCGAAGGTGACGATGCGCCCGGCGCTCGCGGCGGTGAGGCCTTCGCGGCATGCCGCAACGAAAGCGGCATTGTCCTGCACGACGTGATCGGCGGCGAGCGCGAGCACGATCGCCTCAGAGGCGCGGTTCTGCGCGAACACGGCGCCAGCGGCGATCGCGGGCCCGGAATCGCGCCGCATCGGCTCGAGGATCACGTCGGCCTCGATGCCGATCTCGGCGAGCTGCTCCAGCACCATGAAGCGATAGGCCGCGTTGGTGATGACGATCGGGCGATCGAACAGCGATGCATCCGAGACGCGCAGCAGCGTGTCCTGGAAGGTCGAACGCGCACCGAACAGCGGCAGGAACTGCTTCGGCCGCACCTCGCGCGAGGCGGGCCACAGCCGCGTGCCGGCACCGCCGCACATGATCAGGGG
>NZ_LWIG01000022.1:0-6188 GCF_002068095.1 Bradyrhizobium sacchari
TTTTCATGCGCATCGCGATGATCGGAACGGGCTATGTGGGACTGGTGTCCGGGGCCTGCTTTGCGGATTTCGGTCACGACGTCACCTGCGTCGACAAGGACGAGAAGAAGATCGCGGCCTTGCACCGCGGCGAGATTCCGATCTACGAGCCCGGCCTCGACGAGCTGGTCGCAACCAACGTCAAGGCCAAGCGGCTCGACTTCACCACGGACCTGTCCAAGCCGGTGGCGGACGCCGACGCCGTGTTCATCGCGGTCGGCACGCCCTCGCGCCGCGGTGATGGTCACGCCGATCTGTCCTACGTCTACGCCGCCGCGAAGGAGATCGCGCAGTCGCTGTCCGGCTTCACCGTCGTGGTGACCAAGTCCACCGTGCCGGTCGGCACGGGCGACGAGGTCGAACGCATCATCCGCGAGGCTAACCCTGCGGCCGACGTCGTCGTCGCCTCCAACCCCGAATTCCTGCGCGAGGGCGCGGCGATCCGCGACTTCAAGTTCCCCGACCGCGTTGTCGTCGGCACCTCCGACGAGCGCGGCCGCAAGGTGATGGGCGACATCTATCGCCCGCTGTCGCTGAACCAGGCGCCGCTGATGTTCACCGCGCGCCGCACCGCGGAGATGATCAAATACGCCGCCAACGCCTTCCTGGCGACCAAGATCACCTTCATCAACGAGATCGCCGATCTCTCCGAAAAGGTCGGCGCCAACGTGCAGGAGGTCGCGCGCGGCATCGGCCTCGACAACCGCATCGGCACCAAGTTCCTGCATGCCGGCCCCGGCTTCGGCGGCTCGTGCTTCCCGAAGGACACCAAGGCGCTGATCAAGATCGCGCAGGACTATGACGTGTCCTTGCGCATCGTCGAGTCGGTCCTTGCCGTCAACGAGAACCGCAAGCGCGCGATGGCGCGCAAAGTCAGCCATGCGCTCGGCGGCTCCTTGCGCGGCAAGACCATCGCCGTGCTCGGTCTCACCTTCAAGCCCGACACCGACGACATGCGCGATGCGCCGTCGATCCCGCTGGTCACCGGGCTGATCGACATGGGTGCGAAGGTCAAAGCTTTCGATCCCGTCGGCATGGAGCAGGCGAAGGGTGAGCTGCCCACCATCACCTATTGCGAGGACGCCTATTCCTGCGCGCAAGGCGCCGACGCGCTGGTCATCGTCACCGAATGGGTCCAGTTCCGCGCGCTCGATCTCGACCGGCTCAAGGCAACCATGGCCCAACCGGTCGTCGTCGATCTCCGCAACATCTACCGCCCCGAAGAGATGGCGGCCGCCGGCTTCACCTATGAGAGCGTCGGGCGCTCGTCGCAGGCTTAGCCGTCGGCCTGCATGGTTCGAGACGCCCGCTTTGGCGGGCTCCTCACCATGAAGTTGGATATCCCGCCGCAAAATCTGACCTCGTCCTGAGGGCCCGCCGGAGGCGGGCGTCTCGAAGGATGGAGACGGGCGAAACTCCAATGCGATATGATCGGATCGCACCGCGCGATTTGCGCTTTGGCCGTCGGCCTCGTTGCCGCCATGGAGATTGTCATGACCGACGACACGCACACGATCCGCAGCGGCGGGCTCACCGCGACCGTCAAGGCGCAGGGTGCCGAAATGTGCTCGCTGAGGAACGATGCGGGCGTTGAATTCGTCTGGCAGGCCGAGCCGGTCTGGCCGCGCCATGCGCCGTTGCTGTTTCCGATCGTGGGGCGTCTCGCGAACGACGAATTGCGGCACAAGGGCAAGACATACCGGCTGACGCAGCACGGCTTTGCGCGCGACAGCCGCTTCCAGTGGGCGGAGCGCGGCGGAAGCCGCTGCGTGCTGGTGCTCGAAGACAACGAGACGACGCGGGCGCTCTATCCCTTCGCGTTCCGCCTGACCGCCATCTATACGATCGACGAGACTGGTCTAGATCTGTCGCTGACGGTTGCGAACACCGGCAAGGAAATCCTGCCGGCTTCGCTCGGCGGCCATCCCGCCTTCAACTGGCCGCTTCAGCCCGGAGTCCCGAAGGAAAGCTACGCCCTGACCTTCGCGAACGCAGAATCGTCTCCCATCCGCCGTCTCGACGGCGGCTTGCTGCGTGCTGCAGCGGAGGCAACGCCCGTCAAGGGTACGGTGCTGCCCCTGTCCGAAGCCCTGTTCGTCGACGACGCCATCATCTTCGACCGGCTCGAGAGCAGCTCGGTCCGCTTTGCTGCAGGCGAGGACGCATCGAGCGCGCGATGGCTCAAGATGTCATGGAAGGGTTTCCGCGAGCTCGGCGTCTGGTCGAAACCGTCAGGCGCGCCGTTCCTCTGCATCGAGCCCTGGCGCGGCCATGCCAGCCCCGCCGGATTCGGCGGCGAGTTCAGCGACAAGCCCGGCCTGATGCATATCGCCCCCGGTGCGGAACAGCGTCTGTCGTTCCGGATCGAGGTCGCATCGTTCTGAGATCGGCGATCCTCTCAAGCACGATCCGGAAAAGTGCGAAGCGGTTTTCCGGAAAGATCATGCGCGAACAAGCGCGATGACGATTTATGCAATCTCATCGCGCTTTAGACCTCGATCCGCGTCAGGTCCTCGCCGATAACGACCGGACCCGAATAATCCTGTCGCACATCCGCGAGCAGTGCATTCAACATGGCATCGTCGGTGCGGGGCCGGTGATGCGTCAACGCGAGCCGCTTCACGCCGGCCTTGGCCGCGACCTTGCCGACGGTGTCGCCGCAGGCGAGCGTGTACTTCGCCAGCCGGCGAAAGTGTTCGTTGTTGATCTCGGGCGTTGCGAGAAAGCAGACCTGGACGAGCAGGTCGGCGCCCTCAGCCAGCCGCTCGAGACCGGGGCAGGGGACCGTGTCGCCGGAAATCGCAATGACCTTGCCCTCCGCCTCGAAGCGGTAGCCGAGACACATCCAGCGCGCCAGGAACGCCGGCGACATGTCGAGGCCGTCGCCATGCGACACGAGCTCGGCGCTGATCTTCCAGCGGCCGGTGTCGAGAACGGGGCCGGGAATGATGTCCTTTGCGACGACCGGCTTCCAGCCGCCGAAGGTCGGCTCGCCCTGATCGCGCCAGGCGATGTCCTTGTCGTAGACCTGCGTGACCAGCGTGTTGACCAGCCGTTCGGTATCCGGCGGCCCGAAGATGCGCAGATCGTCCTTGCGCCCATGCATCCATGAATTCAGCATCACGTCGTAGAGATCGCCGATATGGTCGAAATGGTGATGGGTGAGGAAGACCTTGTTGATGGCGCCGAGCGGCACGCCGGCCTTGCTGAGTTGCACCATGACGCCGCGGCCTGCATCGAACAGGATATTCTCCTCGCCGAGCCTGATCAGCGTGGTCGTCGCCATGCGGCGCGGGTCCGGGCGCGGACCGCCGGTGCCGAGCAATATGACTTCCATTTCGCCTACTCCAGCGTGAAGCCGGTCGACTTTATCACGCTGCCCCAGCGGTCGTAATCGGCCTTGATGATGCGGGCGAATTCGGCGCGCGTATCGGTGACGACGTCGACGTCGAGCGCGGACAGCAACTGTCGCACGGCGGGATCGGCCAGCGCGCTGCGCAGATTGCCGTTGAGCCTGTCCAGGATCGGCTCGGGGGTCTTTCCTGTCGCGAACAATCCATACCAGAAATCCGCCGCCTCGATGGCGCCGAGCCCGAGCTTGAGCTCGGCGAAAGTCGGGACGTCAGGCAGGCGCGGCGAACGGTTTGCGCCGGTGATCGCGAGCAGCCGGATCGTGCCGGCCTTGTATTGCTCCATCAGGCTCGCAGTGGTGTCGAACGCCGCCTGGATCGTGCCGCCCAGCAGATCCGTGATGGCCGGTGCTGAGCCGCGATAGGGCACGTGCGCCATCTCGGTGCCGGCGGCCTGGTTCAGCATCACGCCGAGGAAGTGCGAGGGCGTGCCTGCACCGAGAGAGCCGAAATTCACCCGCTCCTTGTTGGCGCGCGCGTAGGTGAGGAAGTCCGCAAGATTGGCGGTGGGCAGCTTGGTGTTGACCGCGAGCGCGAATTGAAAGGTGCAGAACCTGCCGATGGGGGCGAGATCGACCAGCGGATCGAACGGCAACGACTTGAAGATGAACGGGTAGAACGCGGTCGCGACGATCGGTGCCGACAACAGCGTCGATCCGTCCGGCTCGGACCGGACCACCGCTTCGGCGGCGATGCGGCCCGCAGCGCCCGGCTTGTTCTCGACGATGGCGGCAGTGCCGGTCTGCGCGCGCAGCTTGTCGGCGATGATGCGGCTCATCGCATCAAGCCCACCTCCCGCGGGAAAGCCGACGACGATTTTGGTCGTCCTCTCCGAGGTCTGTGCGCGGGCGCGGGTGGCAAGGGCGACGGCGGCTCCGCCGGCGGTCCCAAGAATTGCGCGCCGCGTTGCGCGTCGTGTGCTGATGCTCATTGTCCCCCGAGAAACCACGCTGTTTCGGCAGGTACAGTAGATTCGAAGCCGGCGGTGAGGCAAGCCGCATCGGCGAGGGCAAGCTGGGCGCTCGCCTCGAGCCGGTTGCAGTGGCAGCGATGTTGGGGCCGACGGCTGGCCGGCTTGGCGCCGCAGACGTCAGCCTGTGCGCGAGACCCTGCGCGCGCCGCTCGACCAGATGCCCGGCACGACGCCAGTCGATGAAAAAGACTGTCAAACGTGGATCGCCATCACACCGACGATGGCGAGACCGCGCAGGTAGTCGAGGCTGTGCGAACGACCGAAGGACGTTGCGGCTTTCCCGAAGCCGAAAGCCTCTTTTGCGTAACCGGCGGTGGACGGACCCGGATGCGCGGGGGCGGCGACCTTGAGCCGGTCGTCGCGGCGCTCGCCCGGAGCAGGCCGGGAGGATGATGCGCGGGATGAGAAATGTGGGGCAATTCATACTTAATACCGCGAAGCTGTGACCAATATTGTTTGGGCAGCTCAATACGCCTAGTATTCGTCAGACCATTTCGGGGGCTCGAACCAGCTGTGAATGCTCGTTCACATGACAGTGCGTTGCGCGACGATGTGACTTTCCAGGCCGGGTCGCACGCACACAGGATATCAAACATCGTGGCTGATTCCGCACGTCAGGAGTTGCGTCCCGCCGGCCGCGAGCGGCTGATCGTGGTCGAAGACGATCCGGTGACGCGGACCATGCTGGTCGGCTATTTCAGCGACAACAATTTCGACGTGGTCGGCGCGGGCACCTGTGCCGAGTGCCGCCAGGCACTGCGGGCGCGCACCGATCTCGTCTTCCTCGATGTGCAGCTGCCTGACGGCGACGGCTTCGACCTCGCCAAGGAGATCCAGGCGACCAGCAACGCGGGCATCATCTTCGTGACCCGCCGCGACACGGACGTCGATCGCATCCTCGGCCTCGAGATCGCCGGCGACCATTACGTCACCAAGCCGATCAATCTGCGCGACCTGCTCGCCCGTGCGCGCAGCGTGCTGCGGCGGCGCTCGATCGACCGCAAAGCGGCGCGCAGCCACAATTCGATCGCCTTCGGCGACTGGATCATCGACCTGACGCGGCGCGAGCTGCTCGGCGCCGACGGCAAGCCGGTCGCCTTGACGCGCGCCGAATTCGACCTGCTCGCGGCGCTGGTCGGCGCCGACGGCAGGCCGCTCAGCCGCGACTACCTGATCGAGGTCGTCAGCAACCGCCAGGCCGAGGTCGACATCCGCACCGTCGATGCGCTGGTGGCGCGGCTGCGCCGCAAGCTCGTCGGCAGCGGCACGCCCGTGATCGCCACCGTCACCGGCGTCGGCTACAAGCTCGCGCTCAGCGAGCGCCTCTAGCTCGCGCTGCCGCCGCGCGCTTATCGCGCGCGGGCGCTCTGGTCCGTCGTTGTCTTTTGCGCAGGCCCGGCGAGCCGGTCGTCGACCGCATAGAGCGTGCAGGTCGCAGACCATTTCATGCAGGCGGCAAGCGAATCGTGCTGGGCGTCGTCGGCGGTGGCGCGCCCCGACCGNCCGCCAGCCGTAGCCGCCATTCGGCGAGACGGCAAAAGCCTTGTGCGGCATCGTGCTGGCGAGATAGCGCGCGAACTCGGCGCGCGCGGCCTCGTTGAGCTGGCCCGGCGGCGGCAGCGGATCGGGCGGGCTCAGCATGTCGTGGTTCAGTCCGCGCTCGCGCAGGAAGGCGTCCACATACGGCGTCCATTGCGGGCGGCCGGCCACGGAATAGAGATAATGGCCGTCATCGCCGTAGGGTGCCGCCGCGATGAATGTCGCGT
>NZ_LWIG01000022.1:6223-83366 GCF_002068095.1 Bradyrhizobium sacchari
GCTGC
The DNA here is from genome assembly GCF_002068095.1 of Bradyrhizobium sacchari. Taxonomy (GTDB): domain Bacteria; phylum Pseudomonadota; class Alphaproteobacteria; order Rhizobiales; family Xanthobacteraceae; genus Bradyrhizobium; species Bradyrhizobium sacchari. Next base: position 6,229 of record NZ_LWIG01000022.1, read on the forward strand.
CGCGAAACCCGTCATAGAGCCGGCGGGCGAGATCGGGACCGAAGAAGTTGTCGTTGGTCGCATAGACCCACAGCATCGGCACCCGCGAGGTCTTGCCGAAGGTGGCGAACGCCTGCACCAGCCCGTCCTCATTGCAGACGTCGTCGTCGTCGCGCGAGCCGCGGCCGCCGGCGAAGCTGATCGCCGCGGCGAGGCCGGGCGGCGCCTGCGCGGTCAGGGCGACGGTGGCGAGCCCGCCAGCGGAATGGCCCGCCGCGATCATGCCTGACGTCGTGACGTCAATCCGCTTTGCCATCGCCTCGATCGCCGCGCGCAGGTCCGCAACCGCAACCGCCGCTGCCGGCAGATAGGCGGCATTGGCGCAGCCGCCGACGCTGTCGACGCGGCCGCCCGGCGAGGTGCCGTAGCCGCGCCGCATCAGGATCAGCGCCGCAAAGCCGCGCCGGGCATATTCCAGCGCGATGCCGTAATATTTGTGCGCCGACATCGTTGCGCGATCGTCGAATTTGCGCGGTGAGCCGTGGCTGAGCAGCGCCAGCGGATAGCGCTTCGTCCCCGCGGGGCGGACCAGGAAGGCCTCCAGCCCCTGCGGTCCCGCCTCCGCCATCGGAATGCGCAGATCCTCGGTGTAGAATTCCGCAGCCCGCGCCGGCGCGCCGGCAGCGACGAGGCCGGCGATCAGCAGCAGCAGCTTGCGCGAAGGGATCATGGGCGATTCGGAAGGCGACGGTGGCGGCGAGCATAACGGATTTCGAGTTCGGGGGTGAGCGCGCAACAATCTCGATGTCGCCCCAGCCCTCATGCGCAATTGCGCGCGAGGCCGGGACGACGGCGGAATATGTGGCGCGCCTCAACGCTCCCCCACGGAACGCCTTCCCCCTCGCGCGTGTTGTGCATTTGGCGGGGGCCCAGCCGATGCTATGGTGTCCCGCACTCACGACAAGGCGAGGATAGTTCAGTGGCTGATGTTCATCCCGCGGCGGGCAAGCAGGTCTCGCCGGACGCGCTCACCAACATTCCGCGGCTGGTGACGGCCTATTTTGCGGGCAAGCCCGATGTCGCCGATCCCGCGCAGCGGGTGGCGTTCGGCACCTCCGGCCACCGCGGCACCTCGTTCAAGAACACGTTCAACGAAGGCCACATCCTCGCGACGACGCAGGCGATCTGCGACTACCGGAAGGAAAAGGGGCTGACCGGCCCGCTCTTCATCGGCATCGACACCCATGCGCTGGCCGAGCCGGCGCTGGTGAGCGCTGTCGAGGTGTTCGCCGCCAACGGCGTCGACATCATGATCGACAAGGACGGCGGCTACACGCCGACGCCGGTGATCTCGCACGCGATCCTCACCTACAACAAGGGCCGCGCGAGCGGCCTTGCCGACGGCGTCGTCATCACGCCCTCGCACAACCCGCCGGAGGACGGCGGCTACAAATACAATCCGCCGCATGGTGGCCCCGCTGATACCGACGCGACCTCCGTGGTCGAGAAGCGCGCCAATGCCTATCTCGCCGACGGCCTCAAGGGCCTGAAGCGCATCGACTATGCGAGGGCGCGCAAGGCCGCGAACGTGCATCCTTACGACTTCATCACGCCCTACGTCGCCGATCTCGACAATGTCGTCGATCTCGACCTCGTCAAATCCGCCGGCATCAAGATCGGCATCGATCCGCTCGGCGGCGCTGCCGTGCATTACTGGCATCCGATCATCGAGCGCTATGGCCTCAACGCCACTGTCGTGAACGAGGCGATCGACCCGACCTTCCGCTTCATGACGGTCGACTGGGACGGCAAGATCCGCATGGACTGCTCCTCGCCTTACGCGATGGCGAGCCTGATCGGCATGCGCGACCGTTTCGACGTCGCCTTTGCCAACGACACCGACGCCGACCGCCACGGCATCGTCACCCGCACCGGCGGCCTGATGAATCCGAACCATTATCTGGCGACCGCGATCGCCTATCTGTTCGCGCACCGCCCGGACTGGGGCAAGGATGCCGCGATCGGCAAGACCGTGGTGTCGAGCTCGATCATCGACCGCGTCGCCAAGAAGCTCGGCCGCAAGCTGGTGGAGACGCCGGTCGGCTTCAAATGGTTCGTCGACGGGCTGGTCGGCGGCAGCTTCGGCTTTGGCGGCGAGGAGAGTGCAGGGGCCTCGTTCCTGCGCCGCGACGGCACGGTGTGGACCACCGACAAGGACGGCATCATCCTCGGCCTGCTCGCCGCCGAGATCATGGCCAAGACCGGCCGCGATCCCAGCCAGCTGTTTGGTGATCTCACCGCCGAGCTCGGCGTGCCGCACTATGCGCGCATCGACGTTGCCGCCACGACACCGCAGAAGACCATCCTGAAATCCCTCACGCCCGAGCAGCTCGGCCTCAAGGATCTCGCCGGCGATCCGGTTCGCTCGACGCTGAGCAAGGCGCCCGGGAACGGCCAGCCGTTCGGCGGCATCAAGGTCGAGACCGATTTCGGCTGGTTCGCCGCGCGGCCGTCGGGGACGGAGGACGTCTACAAGATCTACGCCGAAAGCTTCCGCAGCACCGAGCACCTGAAGCGAATTCAGGAAGAGGCGAAGGCCGGGCTGGCGAAGGTGTTCGCGGCGTAAGGCGTGCCGCAGCCGGCGCGGCTTTCTCTCGCCCTCCGAGAGGGGCCGCCACGTTCTCCGCGGCCATCGCCCGCCTAGTGCGCATGCGCACAGGGGCGGGCGATCCAGTACGCCGCGGCCGAATTTGTGTGCCCCAATGTCTGCCGCGGCGTACTGGATTCCCCGCATTCGCGGGGAATGACAATGGCGATATGTATACACCAATCAAAAAATAGGTATTATAATACGCAAAACTTGGACTTGAACAATTCCAACTCTCCATTATTGTATACACAACGCATACATAAGCCGTGGGAGCGAGACCAATGACAAGACCCTTCCCCATGAACGCCTGGTACGCCGCGGCGTGGGACGCCGAGGTGAAGCCGGCGCTGTTGCCGCGCACGATCTGCGGCAAGCACATCGTGATGTACCGCAAGGCGGACGGCTCGGTGGCCGCGCTGGAGGACGCCTGCTGGCACCGTTTGGTGCCGTTGTCCAAGGGCAGGCTGGAAGGTGACACCGTCGTCTGCGGCTATCACGGCCTGAAATACAATGCGCAGGGCCGCTGCACCTTCATGCCCTCGCAGGAGACCATCAACCCGTCGGCCTGCGTACGCGCTTATCCGGTGGTCGAGCGCCATCGCTACATCTGGCTCTGGATGGGCGATCCTGCGCTTGCCGATCCCGCGCTCGTGCCCGACATGCACTGGAATCACGATCCCGCCTGGGCCGGCGACGGCAAGACCATCCACGTCAATTGCGACTACCGCCTCGTGCTCGACAATCTCATGGATCTCACCCACGAGACCTTCGTGCATGGTTCCTCGATTGGAAATGATGCGGTCGCCGAAGCGCCGTTCGACGTCACCCACGGCGAGAAGACGGTGACGGTGACGCGCTGGATGCGCGGCATCGAGGCGCCGCCGTTCTGGGCGAAACAACTCGGCAAGCCCGGCCTCGTCGATCGCTGGCAGATCATCCGGTTCGAGGCGCCGTGCACCATCGCCATCGATGTCGGCGTCGCGCCTGCCGGCACCGGCGCGCCCGAAGGCGACCGCTCGCAGGGCGTCAACGGCTTCGTGCTCAACACCATCACCCCCGAGACCGAGAAGACCTGCCACTACTTCTGGGCCTTCGTGCGCAACTACCAGCTCGGCGAGCAGCGCATCACCACCGAGATCCGCGACGGCGTCTCCGGCATCTTCCGCGAGGACGAGCTGATCCTGGAGGCGCAGCAGCGCGCCATGGATGAGAATCCCGATCGCGTTTTCTACAATCTCAACATCGACGCCGGCGCGATGTGGTCGCGCAAGCTGATCGAGAGGATGGTGGCGAAGGAAAATCCGCCGCCGCGTCTGCAGGCCGCGGAGTAAGTCATGGCCGAGCGTGAGGTCGATCGTTCCATCTCGCAGACCGTGAAGGCGCAGCTCGCGCTGCGCGACCAGATCCTGTCGGGGGCTTTGCGCCCCGGCGAGCGCATCTCCGAGCTGCAGGCGGTGGAGACGACCGGCGCCTCGCGCACGCCGGTGCGCATGGCGCTGGTGCGCCTCGAGGAGGAGGGCCTCCTGGAGGGGATTCCTTCCGGCGGCTTCATGGTGAAGGCCTTCTCCGAGCGCGACATCTCCGATTCCATCGAGTTGCGCGGCACGCTGGAAGGCCTCGCCGCGCGCTTCGCCGCCGAGCGCGGCGTCTCCGCGCGCGAGCTCGAGCCTCTGAAGGAATGTCTTGCCGCGATCGACGAGCTGCTGAGCCAAGAGCCGATCTCGATCGAAGCCTTTTCGTCCTATGTGACGCTGAACGCGCGCTTCCATGCGGTGCTCACGGAACTGTCGCGCAGCCCGCCATTGATCCGGCAGATCGACCGCGCCTCGGCGCTGCCGTTCGCGTCGCCAAGCGGCTTCGTCATGGCGCAGTCGGCATTGCCCGAGGCGCAGCAGATCCTGATCATCGGCCAGGAGCACCACCGCGTCGTGATCGACGCGATCGAGAATCGCGAGGGGACGCGCGCCGAAGCCATCATGCGCGAGCATGCGCGGCTTGCGGTTCGCAACTTGAGGCTCGCGCTGCGCAACCGGACCCATCTCGACCTGCTGCCGGCGCTCGCGCTCATCAAGACCGCAACCGACTGAGGGCAGTCACCATGCGCTTCATCGAAACCTGGACCCCGGCGACGCTCGTCTCGACCCGCGATCTCGCCCCCGGCATCCGAGAATTCCTGATCCGCCCCGATCAGTTCGACGGCGCGGCCTATCCGGTCGGCAGCCACATCAATGTCAGCGTGACCATCGAGGGCCAGCCGGAGACGCGGTCCTATTCGCTGGTCGGCGAGGCCTCCTCGGGCGGCTTCAAGATCGCAGTGCGCCGCGCCGAGGATTCCCGCGGCGGCTCGCGCTACATGTGGTCCCTGCAGCCGGGCGCGCGGCTCGACATCACCCAGCCCGCCTCGCTGCTGGCGGTGGATTGGGCGCGCGAAAACTACTGCCTGATCGCCGGCGGCATCGGCATCACCCCGATCCTCGGCGCCGCGCAGGCGTTGGCGCGCCGCGGGGCAAACGTCACGCTGCATTACGCGGTGCGCTCGCGCAATGAGGCCGCCTATCTCGACGATCTCGCCGCGATGCTCGGTGACCGCCTTGTCGTCCATGCCGGCGATGAAGGCCGGCGGCTCGATCTCGACGCGCTGTTCGCCTCGCTTCCGCGAGGCGCGCTGGCCCTGTTCTGCGGCCCGATGCGGATGCTCGATGCAGCGCGTCACGCCTGGATCGGCGCCGGCCATCCGCTCCCCGACCTGCGCTACGAAACCTTCGGCTCCAGCGGCACGCTGCCGACCGAAACTTTTCGCGTGCGTTTGAACGGCTCGAACGTCGAACTCGAGATCCCGCGCGAGCGTTCGATGCTGGACGTGCTCAACGCCAGCGGCCACGACGTGATGTACGACTGCAAGCGCGGCGAATGCGGCCTCTGTGCCATCGACGTCGTCGCGGTCGACGGCGAGATCGACCATCGCGACGTCTTCTTCAGCGACCATCAGAAACAGAGCAACCAGAAGATCTGCGCCTGCGTCTCCCGCGCGCGCGGCACCATCACCGTGGACACGCTGCTGCGGGCGGATGCGGTTTGAGACGACTGTGGCCTTCATGGTTCGAGACGCGCCTTCGGCGCTCCTCACCATGAGGGGCCAAAGTCCTGCCGCGAAAAAAGACCTCATCCTGAGGAGCCCGCCAAAGGCGGGCGTCTCGAAGGATGGCCGCAAAAAGACTGCCGAATACCGGCGGTCGTGAGACCTAACGCAGGCTATGCCGCGTAAGTCGCTCGATATTTCTTCGTATCCAGCAACGCCCGCACGCCATCTGCCGCCACTGGGCGGCTGATCAGATACCCCTGCACCTCGTCGCAACTGATCTGACGGAGATATTCGAGCTGGTCGGCGGTCTCGACTCCCTCCGCCACCACGGCGATGTTGAGGTCGCGCGCCAGTGAGATCACCGACTTCACGATCGCGGCGCAGTCCGGCTGCACCAGCATGTCGCGGATGAAGGACTGGTCGATCTTGATGCGGCTGAACGGCAGCTTGCGCAGGTAGGTCAGCGACGAGAACCCGGTGCCGAAATCGTCGAGCGCCACGGTGACGCCGAGTTGCAGCAGCGCGTTCAGGACCGAGGCGGCCGAGCTGTATTTCGACAGCAGCATCGATTCCGTGATCTCGATCTCGAGCCGGCTGGGAGAGACCTTCGCGTCGGCCAGCGCCTGCACGATGGTCTGCAGCACGGCCGTGTTGTGAAACTGCGCTGCGGAGAAATTCACGGCGACCCTGATGTCCTCGGGCCAGTCCGCCAGCGTCGCGCACGCGCGCCGGATCACCCATTCGCCGATCTCGTGGATCAGCCCGGTCTCCTCGGCGATTCCAATGAACTCGCTCGGCGGCACCAGCCCGCGCGAGGGATGCTGCCAGCGCAGCAGCGCCTCGAAGCCGGTGATGCGGTTGTTGCGAAGATCGAGGAACGGCTGAAACACCAGGAACAGCTCGTCCCGCGCGATGGCGCCCGCGAGGTCCGCTTGCAGCGCCTTGCGGTCGCGGGACTGCCTGTCGTCGGCTTGTTCGAAGAAGCAGACGGTGCCTGGTCCCGCCTTCTTGGCGCGGTAGAGCGCGGCGTCCGCGTTCTTCATGAGGTCGAGTGCCATGTTGCCGTCGCGCGGTGCCAGCACGATGCCGACACTGGTGGCGCCGACGATCTGGCGGCCCTCGATCTGGAACGGTTCGTCGAAGGCCGCGACGAAGCGCTCGGCGATCTCGAGCGCATCCTCCGGCCGCGCCAGATTGGCCATCACCAGCGCGAACTCGTCGCCGCCGATGCGCGCGACGTGCTCGGCCGCGCGGGTGCAGCGCTGCAGCCGGCTTGCGGCCTGGACCAGGAATTCATCGCCGGCCGGATGGCCGAACTTGTCGTTGACCTCCTTGAAGCGATCGAGATCGAGCAGCAGGACCGCAAACTCCTCGCCCGACAGCGCAAGGCGCTTCAGCGCGGCATCGAGCGTCTCGTTGAAGGCGATGCGGTTGGGCAGTTGCGTCAGCGGATCCTGCCGCACCGTGCGCTCCGCCTCGATCTGCCGCATCACGCGCCGCGCGAACGAGAACGAATTGACGAACACGCCGCGCAGCAGCACGGTACCATAGACCACGACGAGGAAGGCGATCAGCAGGAAGGCGAGATCGCCGTTCCTGCTGAGGCAGATGGCGATGCCGACGAAGATCGGCGCCGTGAAGGCGATGGCCGCGATCGGGATCGTGGCGAAGGCGAGCGCGCCGCCGGCCAGCATGCCCGAGCACAGGCAGGTGATGACGAGCTGGCCGCCGGTCGAAGCATTGGCGAAGAAGGCGACCGGAACGATGCCCCAGGCGGCCCCGAGCAGGAAGGCATTGCGCACCAGCCGATGCATGGCGCGCTGCGAGACGAAGTGCGGCTTGGTGATGCGCCGCGCGGCGTGGGATTGCAGGCCGAATGCGATCGCGGCGGCGGCGACCGTGACCGCCCAGATCAGGGCGAACGTTCGGTCGGGCGAGGCCCACAGCGCGATGGCCAGCACGATGGCGTTGCAGGCGTTGGCAAGCATGATGCCGACCGAATAGCCCAGCACCAGCGACATCTGTTCGGCGCGGATGTGGCCCGCCACGGCTTCGTCCGTTGCGGGACCGCCGAACGCCGACAGATCGCCGGCGAACAGCCGCGCGAAATAGCTGGTCAGTTGAGTCCGCATTCCAGAGCCTAGCAGCAGGGGCCGTTTGTCCGGCTCGATCCGGAGAATTCTCCGCAAACCTTTGACGAACTATGAATTATCCATGCTTGCGGCTGGTGTTGCGATCACTTCTAGGTGCCGGAAGATCGGTATCGATAACAAATCGATACAAATGCGACGCCCCGCGCGTTACGGCTGTAACGGAGGGAACATGTTCGCCACCATCTTCGCTGTCATGCCCGGGCTTGAGCTCGGCCATGACACCTGTGTTAGGCGCGCGCGCCCACCGCCCCAGTTGCTTCGGATCGCAATAGAGCGATTCTTCAGGCCACACCTTGTTCGTCCAGGAATCGCATGAGCGCATCCGTCTGCTGCGAACTGACGAAGGCGCCGATATAGCCGTCGGGACGTACCAGCACCCAGTCACCAGAGGAGGGGGCGTAGGCGCGGCGGAAGTGCTGGCCTTCGTCGACGAGTTCGCCATCCGGGCCGATGCAGTGGATGTGCAAGCCTGTCCGCGCCGGCACGGCGTCGCGTTTGACCTGATAGCCAAGCAGCGTCCAATGAGGTCCCTTGAGCAGATCGAACAGGCGTGAGGGCTGTCCGGCGGCGCCGCGCAGCGGCGCATCCGGTGCACGATCTCCGGCAAGCAGCCCGGACTCGCGCTCCGGCTGCTCCAGCGTGAGCGGCGAACCGGGATAGCCGATGTCGAGCTGCTGCACCTCGCGGCCGCGCCTCAGCTCGCCGCGCCTGGCGGCACCCAGCAATTTTGTGGCAAGGCCGAGCATGCCGGCCGCGACCGGCCGGCGTTCGCTTTCATAGCTGTCGAGCAGAACTGCGGGAGCCCCGCCGATCACGGCGGCGAGCTTCCAGCCGAGATTGTAGGCATCCTGCACGCTGGTATTGAGACCTTGCCCACCGGTCGGGGGATGGATGTGAGCGGCATCGCCGATCAGGAATGCGCGACCGTTCCGGTAACGATCGGCAAGACGCGCATTCATTTGGTAGGCCGACGCCCAATGTACGGCGTGAACGCGAATATCGCTGCGCCCGGTACGTTCGGCGATCATGGCCGAGAGCCCTTCGGCCGACAGATCGACCTCGCCTTCGAGCGGGACCGGCGCCTGCAACTGGAAGAGCTCCGTTCCGGCCAGCGGACACAGCGCCATCTGCCGATCCATCGCACCGTCGTGGAAGCGATGCCACGCCCCGCGGTCCAGCCCCGTCAGCACAACATCGGCGACGATGGCACGCACGCCGAGCGTCTTGCCCGGAAAGCCGATAGCGAGCGCATGACGCACGAAGCTGCGACCGCCGTCGGCGCCGACGAGGTAGCGCACCCGGATGGTCTCCTCGCCATTCTTGCCTGCCAGGCGCGCGGTCACGCCGTCCTGGTCCTGCTCCAAGCCGGCCAGCTCGCAGCCAAACTCCACTTGCTGGCCGAGTTCGCGCAGGCGTTCGCGCATCACACCCTCGGTCTGGAACTGCGGGATCATCAGCGCCATGTGGTAGGGCTCGGCGGGGGTCGGGTCGATGTGCTCTGCGACCTCGGACTCGATGAAGCTTCCGTCGTCGCAATATTCGCGCTGGGGCGGGTAGGGGCCGCCGGCCGCGACGATGCGGTCGAGGATGCCGAGATCCTCGAAAATCTCCTGGGTTCGGGGCTGGATGCCCTTGCCGCGCGAGCCGTGGAACGGACCATCTTTCTTCTCGATCAGCCGAAACGAGACGCCCCGTCGGGCGAGATCGATGGCGAGTGTCAGGCCGGCCGCGCCTGCACCTGAGATCAGGACGTCCGCCGTGAATGGCTTTGTCATGGGACCCTCGTTATGTGTAATATGCACACATTAAGAGAAGGATGGTTGGGATGTCAAGAAGCGTGCAAAATACACATATTAAAAAACAGGTGCGTTCGCTTCACGAGGCGTTGATCGACATCCTCAGCGTGATGAACCGCCGGCAGGGCGACGACATGATGATCCGCGAGGCGGGGATATCGCTCGATCGCGCGCTCTTTCCGCTGCTCGTCGGCATCGAGCGGCGCGGTCCGATCGGCGTCGTCGACCTCGCCGATCGGATGGGACGGGACTACACGACGGTGAGCCGACAGGTGGCAAAGCTGGAAAGCCTGGGCCTGGTAAAGCGCCACGCCAGCGAAGCGGATCGCCGCGTCAGCGAAGCCACCATCACGCCCAGCGGCAAAGCCATGACGGATGCAGTCGACCGGGCGCGCGAACGGATCGTCGGCGGGATGTTCGCAAGCTGGGACGACCAGGATGTCGAGGACCTCGTGCGCTTGATGCGCAAGCTCGCAGACGCGATGATCACGTCAGGTGATCCAAGCTGAAATCACGAACGCGTGTGCAGTTTCTCTGTACCGACAAACGTATTGCGCCGTTTCGCCACCTCGGTTGTCATGCCCCGGCCTGCCGCCTTCGCTAAAGCTCCGGCGGGCCGAGCACCCTTTTGGCCCGCCGTAGCCTTGGCGGAGACGGGACCGGGGCATCCAGTACGCCGCGGCCATCGGATTCAGTCACGACCGTCTCGGCGTACTGGATCGCCCGGTCAAGCCGGGCGATGGCACCTGTGCCCGAGACGTGCAGTCACCGCCCCAGCTGCTTGGGGTCGTAATAGAACCGCTCCTCGATCAGCCGATCCCCGCGCCAGGTCTGCCATGCGATCTCGTCCAGCGTCCGCGTGACGCCTTCAGCATTGGTGAAGCTGAAACTCCAGCGCGTCGCGACGTGGTCGCCTTCGATCATGCTTGGCCCGACGCGGACCGCATTGACCTCCTTGGAGGCTGCCAGCACGCCGCGCTCCTTGGCAACCAGCTTGTCGCGGCCGACCGTTGGTGCGGCGTTGTTCTCATAGGTGGCGGCATCCGGCGCGTAGAATTGTTCTATCGCGCCGATGAAATCTCCGGCTTCCAGTCGCTGCGCAAAAGCTTCGACGATGTCACGGCTGGGCACGGCGACCTCCGATTAAAACCGACTGATAGTCGGTAATTACCGACCGATGGTCGAAAAGTCAACTGGCCGCTTGCGCCGAATTCGACTAGACGAGGGCCATGGCGAAACAGGCGGAGCGGCGGGCGGCAACATCGGAGGCGATCCTGACGGCGGCGCGCCGGCTGTTCGGGACGCAGGGCTTTGCCGCCACCACCATGGACGAGATTGCGGGAGGTGCCTCCATCGCCAAGGGCGCGGTCTATCACCACTTCCGGACCAAGGAGGCGGTGTTCGAAGCGGTGTTCGATCAGGTCTCGCGCGACCTCGTCGCCGAGATCGACCGCACCGCGCGAGCCGAGAAGGACGTGCTCGCCGCGATGGTCGCCGGCACCCAGCATTATTTTGCCGCGACCGCCAAGGGGCCGACCGGCCAGATCATCTTGCGCGACGGTCCCGCCGTGCTTGGCTGGGAGCGCTGGCGCGAGATCGACGCGCAGCACTTCGGCGGCAAGATGCCGCGCGCGCTCTCCGCGGCGATGGAGGCCGGTCTGATTGCGCGGCAGCCGGTCGAGCCGCTGGCGCGGCTGCTGCTCGGTGCCGTGACCGAAGCCGCGGTCGCCTGTGCCGGCCGCGCCGATATCGCACGGGCGGGCGCGGAATATGCCCGCGCGTTCAAGTCGCTGGTCGAGGCGCTGCGCTCGCGCGACTGATTGTGCTAAGTGACGGCAGCCTCGATCATCATGATCGCGGAGAAGCCCATGCCATGATATGGGGGGATCCGGCCCGGGAGCGCCGCGTTAGCGCAAGGCGGCCACCGGTCTTCCGACAGGATCATGCTCGAACACGGCAACCCGCGCCCTGAAAGGACAAGAGCTTGGCTACGCGACTGAGGATCGGCACACGCAAGAGCGCCATGGCGCTGGCACAGACGGAGGAGATCGCGCGCCGCCTGGCTGCCGCCGTGCCCGGACTCGACGTCGAGATCGTCAAGTTCGACACCACGGGCGACCTCGACCAGACCAGCAAGCTGCTGCCGCATGGCGGCAAGGGCGGTGCCTTCGTGGCGCAGATCCGCGCCGCCGTGCTGTCGGGCGAGTTGCAGGCGGCGATGCATTCGCTGAAAGACATGCCGGGCAACGAGGACACGCCCGGCCTCGTCATCGGCGCCACGCTGTCGCGCGATCCGCCAAGCGATGCGCTGGTGCTGCGCGACGGCGTGACGCTTGAGGCGCTGCGTCAGTCCCGCGGCAAGGGCTTTAAGGTCGGCACCAATGCCGTCCGCCGCGCCGCCTATGCGCGGCGGTTGTTTCCGGATGTGGACGTGATCCATTTCCGCGGCGCCGCCGACACCCGTGTGCGAAAGCTCGACAATGGCGAGAAGCAGCGCCTGCCGGATGGCGGCGCGGTGGGGCCGGCGGATGCGCTGATCATGGCGCGGTCAGGTCTCGATCGCGTTGGCCTTGCGAGCCGCATCGCCTACGAATTCACCGCAGCGGAGATGCTGCCCGCGGCGGGGCAGGGCATCGTCGCCGTTGAATGCGCCGCGCAGGACTGGCAAACGCGAAAAATCCTGTCGTCGATCGACGATCCCGCCGCGCATGCCTCAGCCGATGCCGAGCGCGAGGTGCTGTGGGTGCTCAATGGTCACTGCAATTCGCCGGTGGCGGGCTTCTCGACCATCGCCGGCGATCAGATGTCGCTCACCGCATCCGTGCTCGACCTCTCCGGCAACACCATCATCGAAGCCTCGCGCACGGGCCCGGCCAACCGCCCGCGCGAGCTCGGCCGTGCGGTGGGTCTCGATCTGCTGGCGAAGGGAGCGGCAGAGATCATCGAGCGCAGCCGCCCGCGCTAGACTCTCACCAAATTTCTCATGAGGGCGATGATGTCATTATGCCCCTGTTTTGCCCGACGGGTCAAACCTCGGCGCGATCTGGTGCGATGACGCCTCGTCTGATTTCGGCGCGCGCTAAGTCATTGATCGCGCGTGATCTCTCTACTGTGCATGGGGTTGTTTTCGCACTTTTTTGTTTCCGCCCCTTAAGAGGCGGAAAAATCAGCCCCGCACGCGCCTGATCATCTGCTCGACATGGGCGATCGGCGTCTCCGGCTGGATGCCGTGGCCGAGATTGAAGATGAACCGCCCCTCAGCGAAATTGGCCAGCACGTTGTCGACCGCGCGGTCGAGCGCGGCGCCGCCTGATATCAGCACCAGTGGATCGAGATTGCCCTGCACCGCGACGCGCGACTGTACGCGCTCGCGGATGAAGGACGGCTCCGCAGTCCAGTCGATGCTGACGCCGTTGACGTCGGTCGCCTCGACGTAGCCAGGCAGTTGCGCCGCAGCCCCGCGGGGAAAACCGATGATCTTGGCATCCGGCGCCTTCGCCCGCACGCCCTCCACGATGCGCCGCGTCGGCTCGACCGACCATCGCACGAATTCGGTCGGCGGCAGCACGCCGGCCCAGGTGTCGAAGATCTGCAAGGCATCGGCGCCGGCGGCGAGCTGCGCCAGCAGATACTCGATCGAGCTGTCGACCAGCACGTCGATGATTTTCGAAAATGCGTCCGGATGCCGGTAGGCCATCATCCGGGCCGGGGCCTGGTCGGGCGTGCCGTGGCCTGCGACCATGTAGGTCGCCACCGTCCACGGCGCGCCGCAGAAGCCGATCAGCGCGGTTTGGGAATCGAGCGCGCCGCGCACGATCTTCAATGCGTCGAACACCGGTTGAAGCTTGCCGAGATCGGCGTGCGCGGCGAGCGTTGCGACCTTCGCCGGATCGTCGAGCGGCTCGAGCCGCGGGCCTTCTCCGACCTCGAAGCGCACGGCGCGGCCGAGTGCGTAGGGGATCACGAGAATATCCGAGAAGATGATCGCCGCGTCGAAGCCGAACCTGCGGATCGGCTGCAGCGTGACTTCGGCCGCAAGCTCCGGATTGAAGCAGAGATCGAGGAAGCCGCCGGCCTTGGCGCGCACCTCGCGATATTCCGGCAGATAGCGGCCGGCCTGTCGCATCATCCACATCGGCGGGACGGGTTGGCGCTGGCCGGAGAGCACGTCGATGAAGGGCTTTTTTGCAGGCTGGGGCACGAACGGTCCTGAACGAGGTTATGGCCCCTGATACACCGCCCCGGCGCTCAGCGGAACAGGGGAACCAGCGCAATCGGGTCGCGTTGACCAGCCAATGGAGGAGATCATGGCCGAGAGATTCAACCCCGCCCCGCACGACAAGCACGCCGAGGATCTGCGTGAGGCGCTCACCGCCGATCGTCACGCCAAGCTCGATACCGGGCTGGAGGATACCTTCCCGGCATCAGATCCCGTCAGCGCGGCGCAGCCGACGCCATCGAAGGCGGATGCGGAGGCAGATAGCCCCTCGCTCTGGGACAAGGTCAAGGCGATCTTCAGCTAGCGGCGCGCCGGATTCCGATCGGCTTGCTAAGGTCTTGTTAGCGATGCGCCGATTCCGGCGTCCGTAAGACTACTGGAAAGCGGGGAGATAGCCGCGTATTCCGGTAGTGATTTCAGAGTTCCCTAATAGAAGCGGCAGAGTTTCCGAATCGATCGGAGAAATTCTGCCGCATGAGCGCCGCTACCCAAAGAGCCGGATGGAGCCGCCTGCCGCTACGCGCGGCGGCGTTCGTCGTGCTGACCTGCGCGACCATCCTCGGCGTCAGCGCCTGGCGCGAATGGGCCGCGCGCGATGCCGTGCTCAAGGGCGCGGAGACCGAGATGGCGAATGTTGCGCGCTCACTGACGCAGCATGCCGAGGACAGCCTCGATCTGCTCGATTCCGGCGTCGTCGGCGTCGTCAGCCGGCTGGAGATGGACGGCACCGGGCCCGCCACGATCGCCAAGCTCAGAAACCTCATGGAGGTGCGCAAGAAGGCGATTGAGCGTGTGCACAGCTTTGCCATCATCGACGACCAGGGCAACTGCCTGACCTCGCCCGGCACGATCGGCTCGACGCTCAGCGACGACGCGTTCTTCCGCCAGCACCAGCTCTCGCCGAAGCGCGAGCCCCATTTCGGACGCCCCGTGAAAAGCCTGATCGACGGCGAATGGGTCGTCACCTTGTCGCGCCGCTTCAACAAGGCGGACGGCAGCTTTGGCGGCGTGGTGCTCGCGACCATCAGCTCCGGATATCTGTCGCATTTCTATGAGCAGTTCGAGATCGGCCGCAACAGCTCCGTGTCGCTGACACATGACGACGGCCTGATCGTCGCGCGCTATCCGAGCAACGAGAAATTCGTCGCACGCAGCGTCGCCGACAAGCCGCTGTTTCGCAACCCGAGCCTGCAACGGCCGAGTGGCGCCTATCACTTCAAATCGCCGCTGGACGGCGCCGAACGCGTCAGCTTCTTCAAGCGCTCCAGCCGCTATCCGTTCTTCCTGCTCGCCACCGTCGACAAGGATGCTTTGCTGGCGCCCTGGCGCGCCGCCGCGGTTTCCCGCATGCTCTACGTGCTTGCGCTGGTCCTGCTGATCGCGATCATCGGCGCGGTGCTGGTGCGGCAGTTGCAGCGCGGGCAGCGCATGGCGGCCGCCCTGGTCGAGAAGGAAGCGCATTTCCGCCTGCTCGCCGAAGGCTCCAGCGACATGGTGACCCGGATCGGGCTCGACGAGCGGCTGCGCTACGTCTCGCCCTCGTCGGTTCGTGTTGTCGGCTGGCGGGCCCACCAGTTGATCGGAACGCCCGCGCTCGCGGGCGTTCATGCCGACGACCTGCCACAGGTCCAGGCCCTCGTCGATGCCATGAAGAGCGGCCAGAAGGAGGAGGTGCGCGTCACCTACCGCAACTCGCACCGGCAGAAGGGCGAAGTCTGGCTCGAATCGACCATGCGGGTGACGCGCAAGGACAACGGCCGTGTCGACGGCGTGGTCGCGATCTCGCGCGACATCACCGAGCACAAGCAGCTGGAGACCCGGCTCGAGACGCTTGCTATCGAGGACAGCCTCACCGGACTTGCCAACCGCCGCCGCTTCGACCAGCGGCTGAAGGAGGAATGGGCGAGGGCCTATCGCGACCGCTCCAGCCTCTCTTTGCTGATGGTCGACGTTGACTACTTCAAGGCTTACAACGACGAATACGGCCATCCCGCGGGCGATGTCTGCCTGCGCGTGGTCGCAAGGATCCTCGCGGCCGAGATGCTCCGCACCGGCGATCTGGCGGCGCGCTACGGCGGTGAGGAATTCGCCGTGCTGCTCCCGAACACCGACGCCGCCGGCTGCGCCCGGATCGGCGAACGGATCCGCGAGGCCATTCACCGGGAGGGCCTCGCTCACGCATCGAGCCCGCTTTCTGCATATGTGACCGTCTCGCTCGGCGGTGCGGCGTGCTGTCCCGCGTTCGAGCGCACCGCCGGGGCCGGTTCGCTGGTGGAGGCTGCCGACCGTGCGCTCTACGCCGCCAAGGATACCGGCCGCGATCGCCTGATGATGTCAGGCGAGGTCACGAACCTGCTGCCCAAGGCGGCGGGACAGTAACGGTCCTCCCGCAGCAACATCGCTCAATAATGCGGCGGACGTTCGTTGGCGGGTCCCGGCGCATGGGCCTCGGCCTCCTGCAGCCGCTCGCCGAGCTCTGCGATCTTCCGCGTCAGCATGTCGATCTGCTTCCACTGCGCGGTGATGGTCTGGTTCAACGTCTCGATCGTGTCGTCCTGATAGGCGATGCGCATCTCCAGCGTGTCGATGCGCTCGCTCAGCGTCTTGATCTCATTCGTCACGTGCCGCGTCCTCGTCCCGTTCGCGAAGCCTAATTTCTTGCAGCCCGATTTCTTGCAGGCCAACTTCTTGCAGGCCATGGCCCAGCGCAACGCGCTCGTCGAACACAAAACAGTCGCCGCGCCAGCGGCTCTGCGCCTCCGGTACGACCTCCAGGTATTTCAGGATGCCGCCCTTGAGGTGATAGACCTCGGCAAAGCCGCGGGCGAGCAGGTGCGCGCTCGCCTTCTCGCAGCGGATGCCGCCGGTGCAGAACATCGCGATCCTGCGGTGTTTGGCCGGATCGAGCTTCTGCGCGGCAAACTCCTTGAACTGACCAAAGCTCTTGATCTCAGGATCGACCGCGCCCTCGAACGTGCCCATCGCTACCTCGAAGGCGTTGCGGGTGTCGAGCAGCAGCGTATCGGGGGCTGCGATCAGCGCGTTCCATTCGCGCGCATCGACATAGGTGCCGACCTGGCGCGTCGGATCGGCGGCGGCGTCACCGAGCGTGACGATCTCCTTCTTCAGCCGCACCTTGAGCCGGCCGAACGGCATTGCCGCCGCAGTCGAGAACTTCAATTCGAGATTGTTCAGCCGGCCGCCGAATAGGGCGCCGTGTGCGAGCTCGTGGGCGAACGTGTCGATTGCCTCGGGCGCGCCCGCGATCGTGCCGTTGATGCCCTCCTCGGCCAACAGCACGCTGCCCTTCAGCGCAAGGCCGGCGCAGAGCGCGCGCAGCGGCTCGCGCAGCTCCCGGTAGTCGGGCAGGGCGGCGAATTGGTAGAAGGCGCAGACCTTGGTGATCATGGTGGCTCGTTTAGCAGGCGGCCGCCGCCTGGAAAACCCGCATGGTCCCGGCTCGAAAAAGGTCTATACGCCCAGCGGATGGCAGCCATTTCCCTGGCATGCCAGCATTGCCGAGGGCCGCCGGAATGTGTCATGAAGACCCGGTTTTTCCGAGACGGCGCGGCGCGCGCATCCACGGCCAAGAAAGCCGCAAGACAGCCTAATGAGAGCAAGAATTCGATGAGAAACTTCCATTTCCCCGGCAGGTCCACGGTCCACGCCACCAACGCGATGGTCGCGACCTCGCATCCGCTGGCCTCGCTGGCCGCGATCGAGGTGCTGCGCGAGGGCGGCACGGCGGTGGACGCGGCGGTCGCCGGCTCGGCCCTGCTTGGCGTGATCGAGCCGCAGTCGACCGGTATCGGCGGCGACTGCTTTGCGCTGATCCAGCCGCGCGGCGAAGGCAAGATCATCGCCTATAACGGCTCCGGGCGCGCCCCGAAGGCGGCGAACGCCGACTGGTATCTCGAGCGCAAGATCACCTCCGTGCCGCTGACCTCGGCGCATGCGGTTTCGGTCCCCGGCGTGATCGACGCCTTTGCGACCGTGCTGCGCGACCACGGCAAGTTCGGCTTCGACCGCCTGCTCCAGCCGGCGATCAAGGCGGCGGAGGAAGGCTATGTCGTCGCCCCGCGCATCGCCTTTGACTGGAAGAACCAGTTCGAGAAGCTGAAGAACGGCACCAACACCGTGCGCTACCTGCTGCCGGGCGGCAAGCCGCCGGTGGCCGGCGACGTCATCCGCCAGGCCGAGCTCGGCAAGACGCTGCGTGCGATCGCCAAGGACGGCCGCGACGCCTTCTACAAGGGCGCGATCGCCGAGGACATGGTCGAGACCCTGCGCGGCATCGGCGGCCTGCACACGCTCGACGATTTCGCCGCGCACACCACCGAAGTCACCACGCCGATCGGCACCATGTACAAGGGCTACGACGTCTGGCAGTGCCCGCCGAACGGTCCGGGCGTCACCGCGCTCCTGATGCTCAACATCCTGTCGCGCTTCGACCTGACCAAGTACGCGCCCGTCAGCGTCGAACGCTTCCATCTCGAGGCGGAAGCTGCGCGCATCGCCTACATGAATCGCGAGATGCATGTCGCCTCGCCCGAGCACATGAGGATCAACGTCGCCGAGATGCTCGAGAAGGGTTTTGCCGACGAGTACATCGGCAAGATCCGCATGGACGGCATGCTCGACCTGCCGAATGTCGCCCCGCCGATGAATCCCTCGACCATCTACATCACGGTGGTGGACAAGGACCGCAACGTCTGCTCGTTCATCAATTCGGTCGCGCATTCCTTCGGCTCGGCGATCGTCTCCAACAAGACCGGCGTCTTGTTCCAGAACCGCGCCGGCGGCTTCCGCATCCAGCCCGGCCACCCCAACTGCATCGAGGGCGGCAAGCGTCCGCTGCACACGATCATGCCGGGCCTGCTCACCAAGGGCGGCCGTTCCACGATGTCGTTCGCGGTGATGGGCGGCCAGTACCAGCCGACCGGCCAGACTCATCTGCTGACCAACATCCTCGATTACGGCTGCGACGTGCAGGAGGCGATCGACATGCCGCGCGGCCTCCATTACGAGGGCCAGTACCAGCTCGAGGACAGCGTGCCGGCTGCGGTTGTCGAAGGCCTGAAGAAGCTCGGCCACAAGACCACCAGCGTGGTCGGCCCGCTCGGCGGCGCCCAGGCGATCTGGATCGACTGGGACAAGGGCACGCTCACCGGCGGCTCGGATCCGCGCAAGGATGGCTGCGCGCTCGGCTATTGATCGCCGGTCGCGAGACGGTTCCTCGCGGACGATCAGGAAAAATTGACGGAGGGCGGCGCGGCATCTGCTGCGCCGCCCTTTCTCATTCGGAACGGGGCTCATCGCTCCAGGTTAAGGGCGAGACGCGGCGCAGGTGTGCGCTGCCTGATCCGAAGCGGCGGAGGCCGTTCATGCCCGACAATTCGAGTTCCACACCATCCGGATTCGACCGACGCGCCTTCATGGCTGGCGCCGCCGGCAGCGCGCTTGTTCCGATTACGGCGCGCGCGGCCGCGCCGGATCCACCCGCACCGGCCGTGCAGGATCCGTCGGCCCCGGTCGACGTCACGCTCAATGTCAACGGCAAGGAGCGGCGCCTGCGCATCGACGCGCGCACGACCGTGCTCGACGCACTTCGCGAGCATATGGGCCTCACCGGCAGCAAGAAAGGCTGCGATCACGGCCAGTGCGGCGCCTGCACGGTGCTGATCGGTGACCGCCGCGTGGTGTCGTGCCTGACGCTGGCGCTCGCAGCCGAAGGGCAGGAGATCACGACGATCGAAGGACTCGCCACCGACGATCGCCTGCACCCGATGCAACAGGCGTTCGTCGACAACGATGCGTTCCAATGCGGCTATTGCACGCCCGGCCAGATCATGTCGGCGATTGCCTGCGTGAAGGAAGGTCATGCGGCCTCCGAGGCCGATATCCGCGAATATATGAGCGGGAACATCTGCCGCTGCGCCGCCTATCCCAACATCGTCGCGGCCGTGAAGCAGGCCGCGCCCGAGATATTGAAAGGCTAGTCGCATGCGACCTTTCCTGTATCAGAGGGCGACGGACCCTGACATGGCGGTGCAGGCGCTCAGCGCAGCTGCCGCGGCCAACAATCCGCTGACCCAGGCCACGACACAGCCGCTCGCCGGCGGCACCACGCTGATCGACCTGATGAAGCTCGACGTGATGCGGCCGACTGCGATCGTCGATATCAATCCGCTCGCGCAAGGCTGGTCGGCGATTTCGCCTGATGGCGAGAACCTGCGGCTCGGCGCGCTCGCGAAGATGTCCGATGTCGCCGCGCATGACGAGATCCAGCGCAACTATCCTGTCATCGCCAATTCGCTGAAGCTCGCCGCCAGCGCCCAGTTGCGTAACATGGCAACGCTCGGCGGCAACGTGATGCAGCGGACGCGCTGCAGCTATTTTCGCGACGTCTCCTACGAGAACTGCAACAAGCGCAAGCCCGGCTCCGGCTGCGCCGCAATGGACGGCGTCAACCGCATGCATGCGGTGCTCGGAATCTCCGACCAGTGCATTGCGACTTATCCCGGTGATTTCGCCCAGGCGCTGATCGCGCTGGATGCGACTGTGGAGATCATGGGCAAGTCCGGCAGCCGCAGCATGCCCTTCGCAGAGCTGCACAAGGTGCCGGGCCATTCGCCCGACGTCGAGACCGCGCTCCAGCCGGGCGAGCTGATCTCGGCCTTTACCGTCTCCGGCCGCTGGCCGCGTTCGGTCTACCTCAAGGCGCGGGACCGGCAGTCGTACGAGTTTGCGCTGTCGTCCGCTGCGATCGCGCTCGACCTGCAGGATGACACGATCCGGGATGCGCGTGTCGCGCTCGGCGGCGTTGCCACGGTGCCCTGGCGCGCCCGTGAGGCGGAGACGCTGCTGAAGGGACAGAAATTCGACGACGGCCTGGCGCAGCGCGCTGCCGATGCGGCCTTTGCAGACGCGCGCGGCCGCCGGCACAACAGCTTCAAGATTGCGCTCGGCAAGCGCGTGGTGGCCCGCGCGCTCCAGCAGGCCGTAGCGATGGAGATCTGACCATGACTGCTGCAGCTCCCGAGCCGAAGGCCAATATGGGCAAGCCCCTGTCGCGATACGATGCGGTCTCGAAGGTCACGGGGCGCGCGACCTACGCGTCCGACATGCCGCTGGCCAATCCGGCCTATGCTTTCCTGGTCACCAGCGCGATCGCCAAGGGCCGCGTCGATGGTTTCGATCTCGACGATGCCAGGGCTGTCCGCGGTGTGATCGACATCGTCACGCACGAGAATGCGCCGAAGCTGAAGGAATCAAAACTGTTCAGCAATGGCGGCTATGCAGGAACCACGATCCAGCCGTTGAAGTCGCCCGACATCGCCCATGACGGCCAGATCATCGCGGTCGTCATTGCCGAAAGCTATGAGGCCGCGCGGGAAGCGGCCAACCGCGTCAAGGTCCGCTATACGATTGCAGCCCCCAGCGCGACCTTCGACTCGCCGGGTACGACGACCGCCGCCGCCAAGGGGCAGAATGCGCAATTCAAGGAAGACCCGAAGGTCGGCGACTTCGCGGGGGCGTTCGAGGCGGCCGAGATACAGCTCACCGCCTCCTACGACACGCCGACGCAGCACCACAATCCGATGGAGCTGTTCACGACGAGCTGTGCCTGGATCGGCGACGATCTCGTCATCTACGAGCCCAGCCAGTACGTCTATGGCCTGAAGAACGGCGTTGCCGAGCAGCTCGGCATCGACGCCGGCAAGGTGCGCGTGGTCAACCCTTACGTCGGCGGCGGCTTTGGCTCGCGCGGCTCGATGACGCCGCGCACCGCGATCATTGCTGGCATCGCCAGGCGGCTGAACCGGCCGGTCAAACTGGTCGCGACCCGCGACCAGGGCTTCACCATCACGACCTATCGCGCCGAGACCCGCCACGAGATCAAGCTCGGCGCCAGCCGCGACGGCAGGCTGGTGGCGCTCAGGCACGAGGGCGCCGAACTCTCCTCGCGCGCGGATGCCTATTGTGTCGGCGGCACCAAGACAACGACGCGGCTCTATGCCTGCCCGAATGTCGACAGCCTGGTGTCGATCGTGCGCGCCGACCGCAATACGCCGGGCTTCATGCGCTCGCCGCCGGAGGTGCCGTATCTGTTCGCGCTGGAAAGTGCGATGGACGAGCTCGCAGTGAAGCTGAACATGGACCCGGTCGAGCTGCGTCGCGTCAACGACACCACCAACGAGCCGATCGGCGGCAAACCCTATACGTCGCGCTCGCTGATGGCGTGCTTCGACGAAGCGGCCAAAGCCTTTGGCTGGGCGCAGCGATCGCCGCAGCCGAAATCGATGGCAGAGGGTGACTGGCTGATCGGCTATGGCTGCGCGGCGACCTGCTATCCGACCCAGATGGGGCCGGCAGCCGCCCGTGTGCGCCTCCAGCGCGACGGCCGCACCCGCGTCGAGATCGCCGGCCATGAGATCGGCACCGGAGCCTATACGGTGATCGCGCAAACCGCGGCCGAGCGGCTCGGCGTGCCCCTGGAGAAGGTGGCGGTGTTCATGGGCGACAGCGATCTGCCCCCCGCGCCGGTGGCCGGAGGTTCGAACTCGACCGCCAGCACCTGCTCGGCTGTGATGATGGTGTGCGACCAGATTCGCCAGCGCCTGTTCAAGGCCGTGATGCCTGACAGTCTCACGGACAAGGCCAAGGAGACCGTTGGCATCGGCCAGGCGCCGACGACCCAGGCGGCGAAGAGCGATCGTCCGCTCGATCTCGAGAAGGCCTTCGACACGCTCGGCGTCGGCGTGGTCGAGGAATATGGCGAGTGGAAGCCGGAGGGCGCGCCGCTGGATTCGTTCCGGGCCATGCACAGCGGGCACGTCCGTCTTGTCGGCGGCCATCAGATGAAGGACAAGATCGCCTACGCCTTCGGCGCCGAATTCGTCGAGGTCAGGGTCAACCGCTTCACGCACGAAATCCGCTGTCCTCGCCTCGTCGGCGCGTTCGCGGCCGGCCGTATCATGAACCCGCGCACGGCGCGCAGCCAGCTGATGGGTGGCCTGATCTGGGGCATGTCCTCGGCGCTTTTGGAGGCCACCGAGATCGACGAGCGCAATGCGCGCTACGTCAACGACAATCTTGCCGACTATCTCGTGCCCGTGAATGCGGACGTCGCCGGCGTCGAGGTGATCCTGCTCTCGGAGCAGGACGATCACATCAATCCCGCGGGCGCGAAGGGCCTCGGTGAGCTCGCCAATGTCGGCACCAACGCGGCAATCTGCAATGCGCTCTATCACGCCACGGGTCAGCGCATCCGCAAGCTCCCGGTCAGGCTGGAAAATATCGAGGTCTAAAGGGGTGGAAACGGCGACCGCGTTGGGTTAGACACCTCCCGCCTCAAATGGAAGGTGTCTTATGCAGCGTTTCCAGCGCGTGCTCCTCGCTATCATGTCGGCACTCGCGATCACCGTGATCGTCAGCGTGTCCGATTTCGTTTCCACCACGGCCTCGGCCCAGACCGCAGGAAAGACCATGACAACAGCTTCAGGCTTGCAGATCATCGACACCAATGTCGGCACCGGCGCCTCGCCGCAGCCCGGCCAGATCTGCGTGATGCATTATACCGGCTGGCTCTATGAGAACGGCCAGAAGGGCAAGAAATTCGACTCGTCCGTCGACCGCAAGGAGCCCTTCGAGTTTCCAATCGGCAAGGGCCGCGTGATCGCGGGCTGGGACGAAGGCGTCGCCTCGATGAAGGTCGGCGGCAAGCGCACGCTGATCATTCCGCCGCAGCTCGGCTACGGCGCGCGCGGCGCCGGCGGCGTGATCCCGCCGAACGCAACGCTGATGTTCGACGTGGAATTGCTCGCGGTGAAGTGACGCATCGCGCGTCATTCCGCGATGGTCCGAAGGACCAGACCTCAGGTGCGCAATTGCGCACCGGGGAATCTCGAGATCCTGGGTTCGATGCTACGCATCGCCCAGGGATGACTGAGCAAGACAAACAAAAAGACCGGCCTCGCGGCCGGTCTTTTCGTTTTCAAACCTGCAGGCGTCACTCCGCCGCGCGACGCGCCGCGGCCGCGGCGCGATCCATCGCCTCCTTCGCGGCGTCCTTGGCATCGCCCATGGCCTTCTGGCCTTTGCCCTTGACTTCCTGGACCGCGCCTTCGCCCTGCAAGCGCTCGGAACCGGTCGCTTCGCCGATGCCCTGCTTGGCCTTGCCGATCGCCTCGTTGGCATTGCCCTTGATCTTGTCGCTCGTGCTACCCATGAAACTCTCCTTCCATTTTGCGTGCGAGGACAACGTCAGGCGGCTACGAGGGTTCCGAATTTGGTATGGCTTGCGGAGGCGGCTTTGGGTTAGTTTGCCGCGCACGGAACCAACAGAAAGCAAGACCAATGACCGGCCATGACCATTCGCATTCCCACCATGACCACGATCACGACGATCGCTGGAAACATGACGGCGTGCGCGTCATTCCCGGCAACCAGCTCGACACCAACGTGCCGTCGACGGCAGGCATGGACCGAGCGGCCGCGATCAATTTCGCGCGCGTCGGCGCACAGAAATTGTGGGCAGGCACGGTCAGCATCAAGCCCGATGCCAAGACCGGTGCGCATCACCACGGCCATCTCGAGAGCGTCATCTATGTCGTGAAGGGCAAGGCGCGGATGCGCTGGGGCGAGAGCCTGCAGTTCACCGCCGAGGCCGGACCCGGCGATTTCATTTTCGTCCCGCCTTACGTGCCGCACCAGGAGATCAACGCCAGCCCGGACGAGGTGCTGGAATGCGTGCTGGTGCGCAGCGACGGCGAGGCGGTCGCGATCAACCTCGACATCGAGCCGGTCGAAAAGCCCGAGACCGTGCTGTGGATCGACCCGGTGCACCGGGACCCCAACGAGAAGAAGTAAGTAAGGCCTGGCTGAAAGCCTGTGCAGCCCTGCGCGACAGAACCGCGCGGCCGCAGCCTCAAAAAATATCCGGAAGCCGTGTCGGATGGCCGTTGGGCCATCCGTCCTTGGGCAGAACCCCGCCCAAGGAGTTTCCGATGCCCAGGATGATCTTCCTCAATCTGCCCGTGACCGACCTCAAGCGCGCGACAGCTTTTTACGAGGCGGTTGGCGCGACCAGGAACCCGCAATTTTCCGACGACACGGCGAGCTGTATGGTCTTTTCCGAGACCATCTTCGCGATGCTGACGACCCACGACAAATTCCGTCAATTCACGCCGAAGCCAATCGCGGACGCGAGGACCTCGAACCAGGCGCTGTTCTGCCTGTCCGCCGACAGCCGGAGCGAGGTCGACGATATGGTCGCACGGGCCGCGGCTGCAGGCGGGGTGGCCGATCCCAGCCCCAAGGACGAATACAGCTTCATGTACGGCCGCAGCTTCGAGGACCCGGACGGCCACATGTGGGGTGTGAACTGGATGGACCTTGCGGCCTTCGCCGCGCAGTCCGACATGGCGAACGCCTGAGCGAAACCAAGCCAGCTGAAGAGGAGCATTCACGATGTCCAAGCTCGTGCCCTGCATGTGGTTCAACGGCGATGCCGAGGAAGCTGCGAAGTTCTACACCTCGCTCGTGCCGAATTCCGAGATCAACCACGTTCAGCGCAATGTTTCGGACGGCCCGTCCGGCAAGACGGGCTCGGTGCTCGTCGTCGAGTTCACCGTGGCTGGGCAGCCCCTGGTCGCGCTCAATGGCGGCATGAAGATGGAGTACACCCACGCGATCTCGCTGATGATCCATTGCGACGACCAGGCCCAGGTCGACAGCGTCTGGAGCGCGTTCCTCGCCCATGGCGGCAAGGAGGAGCAGTGCGGCTGGCTGAGGGATCGCTGGGGCGTCGCCTGGCAGGTGGTGCCGAAGGTGATGTTCGAGTTTCTCACCAGCCCCGACAAGGCCGCCGCCGCGCGTGCGATGCAGGCCATGATGAAGATGGTGAAGCCGGATGTGGAGGTGTTGCGGCGCGCGTTCGAGGGCAAGTCGGCTGCGTGACATCAACGTAGATGCCGTAGGGTGGCAAAGGCGCAGAGCGCCGTGCCCACCATCCATCTACGATTGCGAGAATTGGGTGGGCACGCTGTCGCTTTGCCCATCCTACGGGATCGTGCCTAGGCGCTTCAGTAATTAATCCTCAGCCCCACGCCGCCGTGAATGGTGTTGCCGACCGGCTGCGGACCCAGCGTGCCGTTGGCGAAAAGGTCCACGATCCAGCCCTTCTGCACCCGGAAGCCGAGGCGGCCGCCATATTCGAACCAGCCCTGGTTGCCCATGGTCGGCACCACCGTGCCGTTGCCGGTCACCGTGGCAACGATGCCGCTATGGCCAGCGAACGACTGCACCCAGCCGCCGTTGATGTTGGTCTCGATGTTACTGCCGAACAGATGCGTCCACTGGCCGCCGATCTTGACCAGGCTGGTGCGGTCGGTGCCGGTCGCGATGCTGGCGTCGAACGGATTGAGCGCCACCGCGCTGTCGCTATAGCCGGAGACGCGTTGCCAGAGCTGCCAGATCTCGATCGAGGCCGCGACCTCGTCGCGTGGTGACACCCGGCTCATCCAGCCGGCGCGGCCATAGACCGCGTAGTTCGACGCGTTGGTCGAGCTCGTGACGCTGACCGGGCCGAGGCTGGTGTCGTAGCTGCGGGTATAGCGCGCCTTCTCCCACGGCGTCAGGATGGTGCCGACGTCGAAGAACGGGCGCGAGGAGCCCCAGTCGGTGAAGTCATAACGCAGCGCAAAGGCGCCGATCGGCGCGCTGGTGATCTTGTAGCCGCCCTCATTGTATTGGGTGTAGGCGATGCCGGCGAGCAGCGACAGATTGTTGGTCAGTTCCTTGCGGCCGTGGATGCCGGCCGAGAACGAGCCGGCCGAGCCGAACGCGCTGATGCAGTCGCTGCAATTGACCTGCTCGTTGACGCCGAGCAGCACCGTGCCGAGCACCCGGTTGGTGATCATCTGGTTGAAGCGCTGACCCGCGAGACCGCCGATCGAATTGCCGCTGGAATCCGCGCCGGTCGGTGTCGGGCTCGGCGACGGATACGGGACCGGCGAGGGCGACGAGGACGGTGACGGGCTGGAGGCCGGTGTGGGCGTCGGCGAGCAATTTGTCTCGCAATTCGTCCGGATCACGGTTGCGGCAGGGGCCGGCTGCACACCCCATGTCAGCGTCACGGTGGCCATGGCCATCAGCGCGGCGGCAGCAAGCAGCTGGCGGATGCGGGGCATCACCATCGATCAGCGCCCGCACAGCATGCCGTCGTCATGGACGGCGGGCGTGATGGTCGGCGAGGCGTCGGCATATTGGTTGACCGCGCACAGCCCGGCGCTTGCGGCGCAGTTGGCGGCGAAGGTCCAGGGCGGCGTGTTCGTCTTGCTGATGCTGATCTTGCCGCCGGTCGATGTGATGATCGCCGTCTCACCGGGCTGGGTCAGCTGCACGCATTGGAAGTTCGTCGTGCAGACACTGGCGGCGCCGTCCTGAAGCACGACGACCGAGCGGCCGCGCTGGGACAGGATGTCGAGCGTAGTGCCGCGCACGCCGATGGTCGCGAGCGGCGTCGTGATCTTGTAGGCGGTCTTCTCGGAATGTCCGGTGACGAAGCGGAACGCGCCCGTCGTCATGCGGATCGCGACGTCGCGATAGCTGTGCTCGTCGTTGAAGACGGTGCGGTCGAGCTTCAGCGTGGCGCTCGGCCCGAGCGACAGATTGGTGCTGTCGGCCATGACGAAGCGCGCCGCGCTATCGGCGCCGGTGCGCACGGTCTCGTCGCGCAGCATGCTGTCGCCCACGCTGATCGGAATCGGGGTCGCGGCCACGCGCACCACCTCGTTCTGGATCACGACGGCTTCGCCGACGCGCGTCTGCGCCTGCGCGCAAGGCGCCGCGCACAGAGCGGCCGACAGCAGTATGGGGTAAAGCCAGAAACGCAGATTCATTTCGCAACCGATCGATGTGTCCCTGATCGTACCGGATCGCGCACGCTTCCGATGTGGCGGAATTATCACAAGCGGCGCGGGACGTGCGCTATGCTTAGTGACAGTTGCAGCGGAATGCGTTCAATGAAAAGCGTCATCCCTATTTTTCTCCGCGGTGAAGCAGATTTGCCACGCAAAACAGCCCCACAAGAGACGCTCGAATTGCCTGCGGTTCCGAAACTGTCGCGGAGCGCAGCAATTGCTGTCGCGATTTTCCTGATCGCGCATCTGGCATTGCTGATCGGACTCACGACGCCGGATAAATTCGTCTTCGACGAGGTGCATTACGTGCCGGCCGCGCGGCAGATGCTGGCACCCGTCATGTCGCAGCCGATGCTCAATCCGATGCATCCGCCGCTGGCCAAGGAGCTGATGGCGGCGTCGATCGAGACCTTCGGCGACAACGCGTTTGCCTGGCGCTATCCCGGGACATTGTTCGGCGCACTCGCCGTCGTCGCGATCTATCTGTGCGGGCTCGCGCTGTTTGCAGCGCAGGGGCCGGCGATCGCCGCCGCGCTGATCGCGGCCCTCAACCAGATGCTCTACGTGCAGGCGCGCATCGCGATGCTCGACATCTTTGCGCTCGGCCTCGGCCTGCTCGCGACCGCCGCCTTCATGCATGGCTTTCGCAAAGAGCGGCCACATGCGCTGTTCGCGGTGACGGGCGCCCTGTTCGGCCTGGCGGCGGCGTGCAAATGGAGCGGCCTGTTTCCGCTCGGCGTATGCATCGTCATCGTCGCTGTGATTCGCCTGATGCAGGGCTGGCGCACGCTGTTCGCTGACGCGAAGCCGGACGATTGGTACCGACCCGGCCTCTGGCCAGGCTTGAGCGCGCTGCACGTCGCGCTCTGCTTCGCCGTGCTGCCGGCGATGACCTATCTCGCCGCGTTCGTCCCGCTCTATGGATTGTCGCTGCCGGACCTGGTCGAGGCGCAGCGCCGGATCTTTGCCGACAACACCACCACCGCGATCGCCGGCCACACCTATATGAGCTCGTGGCCGTCCTGGCCGCTGCTCGCGCGTCCGGTGTGGTTCCTGTTCGACAAGACAGCGGAGGACAACGTCTCCGCGGTCGTCTTCCTCGGCAATCCGCTGGTGGCGTGGCCGGCGCTGGCCGCGCTCGCCATCGTGTTGCGCGATTTCGTCGTCGCTCGGCGCTGGGATGCGTTCCTGATCGCGGCGTTCTATTTCGGCCCCTGGCTTGCCTGGGCGTTGCTGCCGCGCACGCTTGGATTCATCTACTACTACCTGCCGGCCGCGACCGCGGCTTCGCTCGCGCTGGTCTACGTCCTGCGCCGGGGCGGCATGCCGCGCTGGCTGTTATGGGCCTATGTCGGCGTCGCCGCGACCGGCTTTGCCGTCATGCTGCCGATCTCGGCAGCCTTCATCGGCACGTCGATGCAGACCTTCAACCGCCTGATGCTGTTCCAGAGCTGGATATGACATCGCCGCCTGCCGGGATGCGGCAGGCGGCGTGTATCGCGCGACGGCTGGAAATCATTTCGAGGCGGTCTTGGTGTCCATGTTCACGACCTGGACGCGGCGGTTGATCGGGTCGGCGCCGTTGGCGGTATCCTTCAGCTTGGTCTTGCCGTAGCCGACGGTGACGAGATCGGTGCCGTTGAGGCCGTAGTTCTGCACCAGGTACTTCTTGATGGTGTCGGCGCGGCGTTCGGAGAGGCCCTGATTGTACTCTTCGCCGCCGATCGCGTCGGTGTGTCCGGCGACGACGAAGGTCGAGCCCTTGAGCGCCGGGTCGGACAGTGCCTTGCCGAGCGCCTGCACCGACGGCACCGAGGTCTTGGCGATGTCGGCCGAGTTGTAGTCGAACTGGATCTCCAGATCGATCTTCGGCTTGGTCGCAGCTAGCTCGGCGATCTGCTCGCGCTCGCCCGTCGAGAGCGACCGGGTCGCGCGGTTGCGCACCGTGTTCAGGAACGTCGCTTCCTTGGCTTGCGCGGTCGGATCGGCCTGCGGGCCGACGGACAGGCCCCGGGTCGCCGGCTTCGGCTTCAGCGCATCCAGGATCTTGTCGGTTGAGATGTTGTTGTCGCCGGCCAGAGCCAGGCCCGCCGTCATCGACAGCGCCGCGGAGAGTGTGATCGCCTTCAGTCCAAAAAACTTATCGAAACGGGTCATTGTCGTATCCTCGCTGTAATGCCTGATGGCGATTTGATGCTGCGAGCATAGGGCAGGTTCAAAAGGCCGAGTGTGATCTTTGTCACGGTGGAAATGGCGGTTTCCGGCGCCATCCTGGCGAGTTTTGCGGGTTTCTGCCGCATGGCGGGTTCAAGCTGCGGTTGTCCGGGCGTGACGCAAATCACCACGGATAGCCGCCGCGAACCGCAAGGCCGGTTCACGCTGCGAAACCTGTGCTCACCGATCGTCGCAAAGCTGTCGCGCGATGGCCAGTCTGCGAACAATTTTTCGGCCAGATGCATGCCTAGCACGATGCCTTGTCCGACAAGAGCGAATGAAGGGAGCCGAGTTCCGTCCAGTGCCGAGGCCAGGTGATTATCAGCGCGACTACCAGTTTTATCGCAGTGGCCCGCCGGATCGGACTGTGTCCCTGAGCTCCATGCCCATCTATATCGGCGCGGCGATGATCGCGCTGGCGATCCTGCTATCGACGCTGATCACGAGCCTCACCTCGCGCTATGTCGGCCTGGAAGCGCCGACCGACGAGAACATGTGGCTGGTCGACCGTCTCACCGGCAGCGTCTATCGCTGCCAGTCCGAAGGGCGCGGCAAGGCGTCGTGTGAGCCGGATGTCGCCACAGGCAGCCTCGGCAGCCGGTCCAAGACGCCGAAGGAAAGCCGCTGACCGCCTTCTGCTTTTGCGCTGCAGCAAGAAAATTGTCTTCTCCGCGAAACGTCCGCGCGAGAGAATACGTAATTGCGAAGGCCGGCATGACGCCGGTTTCGTTTTACGTAGGAGACTTTTCAATGAAGATCTTGCTCACGACCGCCGCCTTTGTCGCGTTCACTCTTTCACTGTCCCCGGCATCCGCCGCCATGATGGCGTGCACCAGCGATAACATGATGAAGACCGCCGCCACGATGGGCGGCACGCCGGACACGCCGGCGAAGATGGCGGCGAACAAGGAAATGGCCATGGCCAATACGGACATGAGCAATGGCAAGATGAAGAGCGCCTGCATGCACTACATGAAGTCGCAGAAGGCGATGTCGATGAAGTAGGACGAGCCGCGCCATCCGGCCGCGCTGTCAGCAGCTGGCAGCGCGGCTTTTTGTTGGACTGCCGCTTTGCCCCGTTCTTTCTCTTGGCGCGAATCCCGCTACATTGTGTCCTGCAATGTCACGCGCGCCCAAACCTCTCCCCCTCACCACGAAACAGGCCCGGCAGATCTGGCTGCATGCCCAGCGGCTGGATGAACGCACTCCGTTCGGCGAGGGGCCGCAGGCCGTCGCGGATGCGGTCGCCCATCTCGGCTATGTGCAGATCGACACCATCAACGTCATCGAGCGCTGCCACCACCACATCCTGTTCAGCCGCATTCCGTCCTATCGCCGCGCCGATCTGCGTCAGGCCCAGAGCGTCGACAAAAGCGTGTTCGAATACTGGACCCATGCGCTCTCTTACGTCCCGGCCAGCGACTTCCGCATCTTTCTGCCTGCGATGCGCGAGCACCGCCGCGAGGGCCACAAATGGTATGCCTCGGTCAAGCCTGCCGACACGCGCAAGGTGATGCGGCTGCTGCGCGCCGGCCCGCTGACGATCCGCGACATCGAGGACGACGTGCTCACCGAGAAGGAGCACCTCTGGCAGAGTCGAAAACCTTCGAAGCGAGCCTTGCAGCTGGCCTTCTACACCGGCATTGCGACCGTCAGCGAGCGCCAGGGCATGCTCAAGACCTATGAGCTGATGACGCGTCATTTCGGCTGGGACAAGCTGCCGAAACCGGCCTCCGCGAGGGACATCACGACCTATCTGCTCGATCGCGCGCTGCGCTCGCAGGGCGTGGTGAGCCTCGATTCGATCTGCCATCTCGACGCGCCGAGCAAGAAGACGGTCGCCCCCCTGATCGCCGCGCGCGTCCGCCGCGGCGAGCTCGTCCCCGTCGCGATCGACGGCGCCGGCAAGCAGGAGCATTGGGCCGCCCCCGCGGTGCTGGAGGCGGGCAGGGAGAGGCCGCCGCCCGATCTCGTCCATATCCTTTCGCCGTTCGACCCGCTGATCATCCAGCGCAAGCGCACCAATCTCATCTTCGGCTACAACCATCTGTTCGAGGCCTATTTGCCGAAGGACAAGCGCAAGCTCGGCTATTTCGCGCTGCCGGTGCTGGTCGGCGACGAGATCGTCGCCGCGCTCGACCTCAAGACCGACCGCCAGGCGAAGAAGCTCCTGATGCAGAAATGGACCTGGGTCGGGCAGGGCAGGAAGACCGCGGGACGCAAGGAGCTGAAGCGCGTGATCGAGGACGAGCTCGATCGTTTCGAGCGGTTTCAGCTGGCCGACTGAAGGATGCGCCTTCGTAGGGTGGGTTGGGTGAAGGCGTAACCCACCACGGTTCGGATCCTCGGAGACAGAAGAGGTGGGTTACGCTGCGCTACCCCACCCTGCGAATTTGGCCGAGCCGATCGAGCCAAACCGCAAGCGCGATCCCCACCGCATACGCCATCAGATTCCACAGCGAGAAGATACGCCCGAGCAGCAGCGCGCCGGTGGTGGTGAGCCGGAATGCGTCGAGCCAGGGCGTGTGCACCAGCCGGGAGAATTCCACGACGACCGCAATCGCCATCGCAATGGCTGCGATCTGCATTCGCGTCAGCCGCGGCAGCAGAACCCCGACCAGCAGAAACACCATCGTCGCCCAGAGCAGCGAGCCACCGTACTTCACCACGAAGGCGGGAAGTCCGAGCGGAAAGCCGTACCAGCGCAGGGACAGCCCGCAGGCGATCACGACCGGGACGAGGGCGGCGCGGATCAGCGATGTCCGGAGCGGTGCAGTGGAGTTAACTGGTTGCGTCCCGTGCATTGCTCGCTCCATTGACTCTTCGCCCGCGATGCGGAAAACCGCGAGCCAGCCCATAAAAGCAACAGCCCGGGGGGAAGCCATGAGCCAGACCACGACCTATGCCGGTTCCGCCGGCGCTGCCAAGAGCGAAATCGAGACCTCGACCATCCGCGCCATCTCCTGGCGCCTGATTCCGTTCCTGGTGCTGGCTTACTTCTTCTCCTATCTCGACCGCGTCAATCTCGGCTTCGCCGCGCTGACCATGAATGCGGAGCTGAAGTTCACGCCGCTGATCTTCTCCTGGGGCGCCGGCATCTTCTTCATCGGCTATTTCATCTTCGAGGTGCCGAGCAACTTGGCGCTGGAGAAATTCGGCGCCAGCCGCTGGATCGCCCGCATCATGGTGACCTGGGGCATCATCTCGGCCTTGATGGCCATGGTCAGCGGCGTGACCAGCTTCTACGTCCTGCGCTTCCTGCTGGGCGTCGCCGAAGCCGGCTTCTTCCCCGGCATCATCCTCTATCTCACCTATTGGTATCCGGCCGAATATCGTGCCCGTTTCCTCGCTGCCTTTGCCATCGCCGTTCCTGTCTCGACCGTGATCGGCGCCCCGATCTCGGGCCTGCTGCTCGGGCTCGACGGTCTGATGGGGCTGAGGGGCTGGCAGTGGCTGTTCATCATCGAGGGCATCCCCTCGGTGCTGCTCGGCATCGTCACCTGGTTCTATCTCACCGACAAGCCGGAGAAGGCGGACTGGCTTTCGGCCGAGCAGAAGGCCTGGCTCAAGGCAAAGCTCGATTCCGAAATCGCGGCAAAGCGGGCGGTGAAGCACTTGTCGCTCGGCGAGGCGCTGTCCTCGCCCAAGGTGATCGCGCTCAGCCTGATCTATTTCGGCTTCGTCGGGGCGCTCTACGGCATGCAGTTCTGGCTGCCGCAGATCGTCAAGGCATTTGGTCTCACCAATGCGCAGACCGGCTTCGTCACCGCGATTCCCTATCTGTTCGGCACCATCGCCATGATCCTGTGGGCACGTCATTCCGATGCCACGCGCGAGCGCGTGTTCCATGTCGGCGCGCCGCTTCTGCTCACGGCGGTCGCGCTCGGCGTCTCCTCCTATCTCACCGATCCCACCATGACGATGGTGGCGCTGACGGTCGCCGCGATCGGCGTGTTCTGTTGCTTCGGCGTGTTCTGGACCCTGCCGACCGCCTGGCTCTCCGGAACGGCCGCCGCCGGTGCCATTGCGCTCATCAACTCGATCGGCAACCTCGCCGGCTTCGGCGGTCCCTATCTCATCGGCTGGGTCAAGGAGGCGACGGGGCAGACCTCGACCGGTCTGCTGGTCCTCGCGGTCCTGCCGCTGCTCGCCGGCATCCTGGTGTTTGTGGGCGGCCACGACACCAAGCACGAGTTCGCTGATCAGGGGCGGTGAGGGGATTCTTCCTGGGGTGGGCAAAGGCGCGCCCTTTGCGCGCCGTGCCCACCATCTTTCCCCGATGGTGGCGCTTTGATGGGACGCTACCTTAGCTCACCTTACGATAGCACCTCCGCAGCAAGGCTTTTCCTAAATCCCTACCACCCCTTAACGATCACGCTTTCCTGATGACTGACGATTATTGACTTTTATCAGTGATTAGTCGACATTCCTCTCATTGCAGCCGAAGGAGTGTCCTCCGATGTTCGTCCGGTCCGTTTTGTCCAGCTATTCCAAGCTTTTGGCGGGTGTGTCGCTGGCCCTGATGGCTGCCTCCCTGGCCGGCTGCAATGACACCGTCGCCGAGAAGGCCGACCCGCCGCGGCCGGTTCTGGTGGCGACCGCCCATTATGATGCCGAGACCCCGGAGCGCAGCTTCGTCGGCACCGTCAGGCCCCGCATCGAGAGCGATCTCGGCTTCCGCGTCGCCGGCAAGGTCGCCAAGCGCTTGGTGGAAGTCGGCCAGACTGTCGAGGTCGGTCAGCCGCTCGCCACCCTCGATGAGGTCGACCTGAAGCTCCAAGCCGAGCAGGCCCTGGCGGAACAGACCGCCGCGACCGGCGTGCTGGCCCAGGCCGCCGCCGCCGAGCAGCGCGCCAAGGATTTGAAGGCCAAGGGCTGGACCACCGACGCGCAGATGGACTCGAGCCGTGCTGCGGCGGACGAAGCCCGCGCCCGCCTGAATCGCGCCGAGCGCGCGCTCGAGCTGAGCAAGAATTCCCTTTCCTACGCGACGCTGGTTGCCGACGCCCGTGGCGTCGTCACCGCAACGCTGATCGAGCCCGGCCAGGTGGTCGCCGCGGGCCAGGCTTCGATCCGCGTCGCCCGCTTTGCCGAGAAGGAAGCGGTCGTCGCGATCCCTGAGACGCTGGTTGGACGCGCCAAGTCGGGCGTCGCCAGCGTCGCTCTTTGGTCGGAGCCGGACAAGAAGTACGCTGCGAAGCTGCGCGAGATCGCGCCGGCCGCCGATCCCGCCACGCGCACCTATCTCGCAAAGTTCTCGCTGCCCGAGGCCGACGACAAGGTCGCGCTCGGCATGACCGCGACGCTGACGCTGTCGGACGCTGCTACGGAGCGCGTCGCGCGGCTGCCGCTGTCGGCGCTGTTCAACGAAGGTGGCAAGCCGTCCTTCTACGTCGTCGACGACAACGGCGGCGTCACGCTCAAGCCGGTGACGGTGAAGTCCTATGAGAGCAACGACGTCGTCATCACCGGCGGTGTCGATGAGGGCGCCAAGATCGTCGCCCTCGGCGTGCAGAAGCTCGATCCGGGCCAGCGGGTGCGGGTCGTGTCGTCATTGAGTTTCTAGGTCCTGACATTCCGGGGCGGTGCGGAGCACCGAACTATGGCGCGCAATTGCGCACCTGAGAGTCTCGAGATTCCGGGTCTGGTCCTTCGGACCATCCCGGAATGACACGCGAAGTGAGTTACGTCGTGCAAGGCGAGTTTCGGCCCAAGCGCAAATGCTCGGGGCTGAAGCGGCGAAGCGATCCAGAACCTGCCCAGCCCCCTGGATTGCTTCGCTGCCTCGCGACGACGGTTTGAACAGAGCGGCTGTCGTTTTTAACTGGATCGACCTTCGGAGAGTGCGATGAAGCGCTTCAACCTTTCGGCCTGGGCCGTCAGCCATCCGACACTGGTTCTCTTCCTGATGCTCGTGCTTGGCGTCGCCGGCTTCTTCTCCTATGAGAAGCTCGGCCGCGCCGAGGATCCGTTCTTCACGGTGAAGGTGGTCAACGTCTCCGTGATCTGGCCCGGCGCGACCGCGCAGGAGATGCAGACCCAGGTCGCCGATCCCATCGAGAAGAAAATCCAGGAGCTGCCCTATTTCGAGAAGGTGCAGACTTACTCCAAGCCCGCCTTCACCGCGCTCCAGGTCACTTTCCGCGACAGCACGCCGCCGAAGGATGTGCCCTATCTCTTCTATCTCCTGCGCAAGAAGCTGGTCGACGTGCAGGGTCAGTTACCGTCCGGCATTCTCGGGCCCGTCGTCAACGACGAGTTCTCCGACGTCGATTCCATCCTCTACATGATGACCGGCGACGGCGCCGACTATGCCCAGCTCAAGAAGGTCTCCGAAGGCTTTCGCCAGCGCCTGCTGAAAGTACCGGGCGTCACCAAGGTCGACGTCTACGGCAACCAGGATGAGCGCATCTTCGTCGAGTTCAGCCACGCCAAGCTCGCCACCCTCGGCATCACGCCGCAGGCGCTGTTCGATTCGCTCGCCAAGCAGAACAACGTGACCCCGGCCGGCACGGTCGAGACCTCCTCGCAGCGCGTGCCGCTGCGCGTCACCGGCGCGCTCGACGGCGCCAAGGCGGTCGCCGAAACGCCGGTCGAGAGCAACGGTCGCGTCTTCCGCTTAGGGGATATCGCCACCGTCACCCACGGCTATGTCGATCCGCCGAGCTTCGTCGTCCGCCAGGAAGGTAAGGCCGCGATCGGCATCGGCGTCGTCACCGCCAAGGGCGCCAACATCCTCGAGCTCGGCAAGCAGGTCGAGAAGGCCACGGCCGAGTTCATGAAGGCGGTGCCGCAGGGCATCGACGTCAAGCTGATCGCCGACCAGCCCAAAGTGGTCGAGCACGCCGTCGGCGAG
Source organism: Bradyrhizobium sacchari (assembly GCF_002068095.1). Classification (GTDB taxonomy): domain Bacteria; phylum Pseudomonadota; class Alphaproteobacteria; order Rhizobiales; family Xanthobacteraceae; genus Bradyrhizobium; species Bradyrhizobium sacchari. Next base: position 43,103 of record NZ_LWIG01000022.1, read on the forward strand.
TTCGTGCACTCCTTCATGGAAGCGCTCGTCATCGTGCTGTTCGTCTCTTTTCTAGCGCTCGGCTGGCGCACCGGCATCGTAGTCGCGCTGTCGGTGCCCTTGGTGCTCGGCATCGTCTTCATCGTCATGAACACGATGTCGCTCGACCTGCACCGCATCACGCTCGGCGCGCTGATCATCGCGCTCGGCCTGCTCGTTGACGACGCCATCATCGCGGTCGAGATGATGGTGGTGAAGATGGAGCAGGGCTGGGACCGCATGCGCGCGGCGTCCTTTGCCTGGGAATCCACTGCGTTCCCGATGCTCACGGGAACGCTGGTCACGGCCGCTGGCTTCCTCCCCATCGGCTTTGCCAATTCGGCGGTCGGCGAATATGCCGGCAGCATCTTCTGGATCGTGGCGATCGCGCTGGTCGCCTCCTGGTTCGTGGCGGTGATCTTCACGCCCTATATCGGCGTCAAGCTGCTGCCGGAGATGAAGGCGCACCACAACCACGATCCGCATGCGGTCTACGAGACCCGCATGTACCGCGGCCTGCGCGCCATCGTGCAATGGTGCGTCAACCACCGCATCACCGTGGTGGCCGCGACCGTCGGCATCTTCGTCGCCTCGATCGTCGGCTTCGGCCATGTCCAGCAGCAGTTCTTCCCGCTGTCGGAGCGGCCCGAACTGTTCCTGCAACTGCGCCTGCCCGAGGGCACCGCGTTCAACGTCACCGAGAAGGCCGTGAAGAAGGCCGAGACCCTGCTCAAGGACGACAAGGACATCGAGACCTATACGTCCTATGTCGGCCAGGGCTCGCCGCGCTTCTGGCTCGGCCTCAACCCGCAGCTGCCGAACGAGGCCTTCGCCGAGATCGTCATCGTCGCCAAGGGCGTCGAGGCGCGCGAGCGCATCAAGGCCAAGATCGAGAACGCGGCCGCCGACGGCTTCCTGACCGAGGCGCGCGTGCGTGTCGATCGCTTCAACTTCGGTCCGCCGGTCGGCTTCCCCGTGCAATTCCGCGTGATCGGCCCCGATGCCAACAAGGTGCGCGACATCGCCTACCAGGTCCGCGACGTCATGCGGCAGAACAAGAGCGTCAAGGACGTCCAGCTCGACTGGAACGAGCAGTCGCCCTACCTGAAGCTCGTCGTCGACCAGGACCGCGCCCGCGCCATGGGCCTGACCCCGCAGGACGTCTCGCAGGCGCTCGCGATGCTGATTTCGGGCTCGCAGGTCACCACCGTGCGCGACGGCATCGAGAAGGTCGGCGTGGTCGCCCGTGCGATCCCGTCCGAGCGCCTCGACCTCGGCGGCGTCGGCGACCTCACCATCACCTCGCGCAATGGTGTCGCCGTGCCGCTGCAGCAGATCGCCAAGATCGAATATGCCCATGAGGAGCCGATCATGTGGCGGCGTAACCGCGACATGGCGATCACCGTACGCTCGGACGTCGTCGATGGCGTGCAGGCGCCCGACATCACCAACCAGATCACGCCGAAGCTGAAGGCGATCAAGGATCACCTCGAGCCCGCCTACCGCATCGAGCCGGGTGGGGCGTTCGAGGAATCCGCCAAGGGCAACGCCTCGATCTTCATCCTCTTCCCGGTAATGGTCATGGTGATGCTGACACTGCTGATGATCCAGCTGCAGAGCTTCTCGCGCCTGATCCTGGTGTTCCTGACCGCGCCGCTCGGCATCGTCGGTGCCTCTTTCGGCCTCAACGTCGCCAACGCCCCGTTCGGCTTCGTGGCGCTGCTCGGCCTGATCGCGCTCGCCGGCATGATCATGCGCAACACGGTCATCCTGGTTGACCAGATCGAAACCGACGTCAGCCACGGGCTGACCCGGCGCGAGGCGATCGTGGAGGCGACCGTCCGCCGGGCCCGCCCCGTGGTCCTGACGGCGCTCGCCGCCATCCTGGCCATGGTCCCGCTGTCGCGCTCGGCCTTCTGGGGCCCGATGGCGATCACGATCATGGGAGGCCTGTTCGTCGCGACCTTCCTGACGCTGCTGTACTTGCCGGGCCTCTATGCCCTGTGGTTCAGGAAGAGCCTGGACGAGGCGGGCACTCCCGAGCAGCCTGCCGCGCCGCAGCATGGGAGCGATGATCAGCACGCAATTCCGCTTGCTGAAGCGGCTGAATAAATGAGAAGAGTGCTGACCAACGAGTCTGACTGATGGCCCTTGTTTCGGAACATATCGAAGTCGACACCCGGGATCGCATCCTCGAGGTGGCCGAGCGGCTGTTCCGCCAGATCGGCTACCAGAAGACCACGGTCGGCGACATCGCCAAGGAGCTCAGGATGAGCCCCGCCAACGTGTATCGCTTCTTCGAATCGAAGAAGGCGATCCACCAGGCGGTGGCGCGGGGCCTGATGGGCGAGGTCGAGCTGGAGGCCCAGCGGATCGTGGCCAGGCCCGGTCCGGTGCTCCCGCGCTTCCGCGAGCTGCTCACCACCATCCATCGCATGAACACCGAACGCTATGTCGGCGACAACAAACTGCACGAGATGGTCGCGATCGCGATGGAGGAGGACTGGGATGTCTGCGTCGCCCATATGGAGTGCATTGCCGGCGTGATCGGCCAGATGATCGCGCAGGGCGCGGCCACCGGCGAGTTCGAGGCGCCCGACCTGCAACTGGCCTCGCTGTGCGCCTGCACCGCGATGATGCGCTTCTTCCACCCCCAGATGATCGCCCAGTGCGCCACCAAGCCGGGCCCGACCATCGACCAGATGATCGATTTCGTCATCGCGGGTCTGTCGCCGCGCCACTGACGGGCGGGCGGATTTCCTCCTATAAACAGCCCGACCGCCCGACTGACCGGTTGGCGGCGGCAAACGGCGGATCAACAAACTCCGTCATTGCGAGCGCAGCGAAGCAATCCAGACTGTCTCCGCGGAGGGATTCTGGATTGCTTCGCTGCGCTCGCAATGACGAAAAGGAAGCAGCGCGTGACCGACAAAGACCTTCACTTCTACGAGCCCTCCAAGGGCCATGGCCTCAAGCACGATCCCTTCAACGCCATCATCGCGCCGCGGCCGATCGGCTGGATCTCCTCCCGCGACACCGGGGGCCACGTCAACCTCGCGCCCTACAGCTTCTTCAACGCCTTCTGCTACGTGCCCCCAATCATCGGCTTCTCCTCCACCAACTGGAAGGACACGGTCGCGAACATGGAGCAGACCCGGGAGTTCGTCTGGAATCTCGCCACCATGGACCTTGCCAAGCAAATGAACGCGACCGCCGCGCATGTCGCCCCTGAGGTCGACGAGTTCGAGATCGCGGGCCTCACCGCCGTGCCCGGCAAGCTCGTCAACGTGCCGCGCGTCGGCGAGAGCCCCGTCGCCTTCGAGTGCAAGGTGTCCGACATCGTCCGCCTCAAGGGTGCCAACGGCAAGGAGGCTGATGCCTGGCTGACGCTCGGCGAGGTCGTCGCCGTCCACATCGACAAGGCCATGATCAAGGACGGCGTCTACCAGACCGCCGCCGCCCGCCCGATCGTCCGCGCCGGCCGCCGCGGCGATTACTTTGAGATCAAGCCGGAAAACATGTTCGAGATGGTCCGGCCGGATTAGGCCGGGCTCTCTCGACGCAGTCATTCCGGGCTCGCGCCAAGAGGCGCGCCCCGGAATGACGCCGAGAGACATTGCACCTCAACCCTCCCGGAACTGCCCCCACGCCCCGGCCGTTATGGTCTGGACGGCCGCCCGGCCGCGTCAATTCGCTTCGTTTTGCCCGTGAAGTGTTCACGCACCCCCGCCACTTTCCGCTAAAATGCCCTGTCACCGCGCCGATCCATGAGGTCCGCCATGAGCTTCCGCCGCGACACCATCACAAAGCCGATCTTCTCCTGGGCGCGCGGCGTGCTGCCGGCGATGTCCGACACCGAGCGCGAGGCGCTGGAGGCGGGCGACGTCTGGTGGGATGCCGATCTTTTCACTGGCGATCCCGACTGGTCGAAATTGCTGAAAATCGCGCCGGCCAGATTGACCGACGAGGAACAGGCCTTCCTCAACGGCCCCGTCGAGGAGCTCTGCGCCATGCTCGACGAATGGAGGATTTTCTGGGAGTGGCGCGATCTGCCGCAGGACGTCTGGCACTTCGTCAAGCGCGAGAAGTTCTTCGGCATGATCATCCCGAAGGAGTTTGGCGGCCTCGGCTTCTCGCCCTATGCGCATTCGGAAGTGGTGCGCAAGATCTCGACCCGCTCGATCGCCGCCGCCGTCACGGTGATGGTGCCGAACTCGCTCGGGCCCGGCGAGCTCTTGATGCGCTTCGGCACGAAAGAGCAGCAGGATCGCTGGCTGCCGCGGCTCGCCGACGGCCGCGACATTCCCTGCTTCGGCCTTACCAGCCCCGAGGCCGGCTCGGATGCCGCCTCGATGGTTGACACCGGCATCATCTGCAAGAGCATTTTCGAGGGCCGCGAGGTCATCGGCCTCCGCCTCAACTGGCACAAGCGCTACATCACCCTCGGCCCGGTCGCGACGCTGCTCGGTCTCGCCTTCAAGGCCTATGATCCCGATCATCTTATCGGTGACCAGGAAGAACTCGGCATCACCCTGGCGCTGATCCCGACGAACTTGCCCGGTGTCGAGATCGGCCAGCGCCATCTGCCCTCGATGCAGGTGTTCCAGAACGGCCCGAACCGGGGCCGCGACGTCTTCGTTCCGCTCGACTATGTCATTGGCGGCAAGGAACGCCTCGGCCAGGGCTGGAAGATGCTGATGACGGCGCTCGCCGCCGGCCGCGGCATTTCGCTGCCTTCGCTGTCCGCGGCCGGCGCCGCCTATGCCGCGCGCACCACCGGCGCCTATGCCCGCATCCGCGAGCAGTTCGGCATCTCCATCTCCAAGTTCGAGGGCGTCGAGGAGCCGCTCGCCCGCATCGTCGCCACCGCCTATCAGCTCGATGCGGCGCGGCGACTGACCTGCGCCGCGCTCAATGCCGGCGTTCATCCTGCCGTCATCTCCGGCATCATGAAGCTGCACGCGACCGAACGGATGCGCATCGCGGTCGACGATGCCATGGACATCCACGGCGGCAAGGCCGTGATCGACGGTCCGCAAAACTACCTCGGCAATCTGCATCGCGCCGTGCCCGTCGGGATCACGGTCGAGGGCGCCAACATTCTCACCCGCAATCTCATCGTGTTCGGGCAGGGCGCCATCCGCGCCCATCCCTATCTGCTCGACGAGATGAACGCGCTGGCGGATACCGATCGTGAGCGCGGGCTCACTGCCTTCGACACGGCGTTCTGGAAGCACGTCGGCCACAGTTTTCAGACGCTGTTCCGCGCCTTCGGCCGGAGCTGGACCTATGGCGCTTTCGCAATGGCGCCCGATGCAGGCGATGCCACGCCATTCTATCGCCAGCTCTCGCGTTACTCCGCGGCCTTTGCCCTCTGTGCGGACATGGCACTGCTGACGCTCGGCGGCGCGCTCAAGCGCAAGGAGATGCTGTCGGCGCGCTTCGGCGACATTCTGTCCGAGCTCTATCTGCTCTCGGCGGTGCTGAAGCGCTGGCAGGACGAGGGCCGGCAGAAGGAGGACTTTGCCGCGCTTGAATGGTGCATGGCGACCGGCTTCAAGACGATCGAGAACCGGCTTGCCGAAATCCTCGCCAATCTGCCCAATCGCTTTGTCGCTGGCTTCCTCAAGCTCGTGGTCCAGCCGTTCGGCGCCCGCGTGCTCGGCCCGTCCGATCGCGTCGTGCGCCAATGTGCTGGCATCGTGCTGGAGCCCTCGGCCGCGCGCGAACGCCTCACGCCAGATCTCGCTCATGTCGACGACGACGGCGGCTTTGCCCGGCTGGAGCGCGCGTTCAAGCTGGTTGCAGCGATCGACGCCATCGCCAGGCGAATGCGCGCGGCTCATATTCGCGACTGGAAGGATGCCGTCGCCAAGGGTGTGATCACGCAGGCCGAAGGCGAGCAGCTCGCCGCGGCTCACGAAGCCGTCACAAAAGTGATAGAGGTCGACGATTTTGCGCCGGAGGCGCTGTCGCCGATTTACAGGAAAGCCGCCGACGTGCATCAGTTCTTCCAGGAACTCGGTGAGCAGAGGGCGGCAAGCTGATGGCACGACCGGTTTTCATCGTCGACGGCAGCCGGACGCCGTTTCTCAAGGCGCGTTCGGGACCGGGCCCGTTCACCCCAGTTGATCTCGCCGTGCAATGCGGACGGCCGCTCTTGGCTCGCCAGCCGTTTTCGCCTGACGATTTCGACCAGGTCATTCTCGGCTGCGTCAACGTGATCGCGGACGAGATGAACCCGGCCCGTGTCGCCGCGCTCCGGCTCGGCATGGGCGAGGATATGGTCGCCTTCACCGTGCAGATCAATTGCGGCTCCGGCATGCAGTCGATCGACACCGCCTATCGCTACATCCGCGAAGGCCATGCCGACATGATCCTCGCCGGCGGCACCGAGGCCCTGAGCCACGCGCCGCTGGTCTGGCCGAATTCCGGCGTGCGCTGGTTCGCCGGGCTGGCCACCGCCAAGGGCGTGGCGGCGAAGCTCGCCGCCGCCTTCAAGCTTCGGCCGCGTTATCTCAAGCCGATCATCGGCCTCGAGCGCGGGCTGACCGATCCCGTCACCGACCTGAACATGGGCCAGACCGCCGAGGTCGTCGGCCATCTCTTCGGTATCACCCGCGCGCAGTCCGATGCTTACGCCGCCGAGAGCCATCGCCGGCTCGCCCACGCGCAGGCCGAGGGTTTTCTGAGGGGCGAGGTCGAGACCGCCTTCTCCCGCGACGGCAAGTTCTTCGATCATGATGACGGCGTGCGGCCGGACTCGACGGCCGAGTCTCTTGCGAAACTGAAGCCCGTGTTCGAACGTCCCTGGGGCCAGGTCACCGCCGGCAATTCCTCGCAGATCACCGATGGCGCCTCCTGGGTGATCCTCGCCTCCGATGCGGCTGTAGCCAAGCACAAGCTGGAGCCAAAGGCCGTGATCGTCGACAGCCACTGGGCCGCGCTCGATCCCAGCATCATGGGTCTCGGTCCCGTGATGTCGGCGACGCCGCTGCTTCAGCGCAACGACCTCACCATCAAGGACGTCGAGACCTGGGAGCTGAACGAGGCTTTTGCGACGCAAGTGCTCGGCTGCCTCGCCGCCTGGAACGACGACACTTTCTGCCGCGAGATCCTTGGCCTCGACGGTGCCGCCGGCGAAATCGATCGTGAAAGGCTCAATGTCGATGGCGGCGCGATCTCGCTCGGCCATCCCGTCGGCACATCCGGCAACCGTATCGTGCTGCATCTCGTCAACGCGATGAAGCGGCTCGGCACGCGGCGCGGCGTCGCCACTGAGTGCATCGGCGGCGGGCTTGGCGGCGCCATGCTGATCGAGGCGGTGTGACCATGGATTCCAAAATCATGACCGCGCTCGGCGATCGCCTCCTGACGCTCGGGCCGCAGCCCGCGACCGATGGCCCCTACAAGCACTTCAAGCTGACGCGCGATGCCGACGGCGTTGCCTGGCTGCTGTTCGACCGCGCCGAGACAAGCGCCAACACGCTGTCCTCGGACGTGATGGAGGAGTTCGACGCCGCGCTCGCGGCGATCGAAACCGAGCGCCCGGCCGGCCTTGTGATCCGCTCCGCAAAGCCGTCCGGCTTCATTGCCGGCGCCGACGTCAACGAATTCCGCGGCGCGACCGACCCTGAAGTGGTCGAGGCGCGCATCCGCGCCGCGCATGCGGTGGTCGATCATCTGGAAGCGCTGAAACTGCCGACGGTCGCGGTCATCCACGGCTTCTGTCTCGGCGGCGGGCTCGAGGTCGCGCTGGCCTGCCAGGCACGTATCGCCATCGACAGGGCGCGCTTCGGCTTCCCGGAGGTGATGCTGGGCCTGCATCCCGGTCTCGGCGGCACTGCGCGGTTCACCGCGCTGGTCAACCCGACCCAATCGATGGCCTTGATGCTGACCGGCCGCACCATCGATGCGCGCCGCGCCAAATCGCTCGGCCTCGTTGACGCCGTGACGCAGGAGCGCCACGTCCTGGGCGCGGTGAGGGATGCGCTGTTCGGTCGACTGAAGCGGGCCAAGCCGGGGCTGCTGACGCGTGCGGCCAACATCGGATCGGTGCGGGGGTTGCTGGCCAAGCGCATGCGCTCGGAGGCGACAAAAGCTGCGCCCCGTGAGCACTATCCCGCGCCTTACGCGCTGATCGACCTCTGGGAGACCCATGGCGGCAGCAAGGCCGCGATGTTGAAGGCCGAGCAGGCCTCGTTCGCCAAGCTGATGGTGACGCCGACCGCGCAGAATTTGATCCGCGTGTTCTTCCTGCGCGAGCAGATGAAGAAGGCGGCAGGCTCCGGCAACACGGTGAAGCATGTCCACATCGTCGGCGCCGGCGCCATGGGCGGCGACATCGCGGGCTGGTGTGCGGGGCAGGGGCTGCGCGTCTCGCTTGCGGACATGAAGGCGGAGCCGATCGCAGGCGCGGTCAAGCGCGCGGCCGAGCTCTATGGCAAGATCATCCGCAAGCCCACCGACGTGCGCGACGCGCTCGATCGGCTGATCCCTGACATGGGCGGCGAGGGCGTCCGCAACGCCGATCTCATCATCGAGGCGGTGCCGGAGAAGCTCGAGCTGAAGCAGAAGATCTATGCCGGCCTCGAGCCGCGGATGAAGCCGGGCGCAATTCTCGCGACCAATACATCGAGCATTCCGCTTCAGGATCTGCGCACCACGCTGACGCGGCCGGAGCGGCTGGTCGGCCTGCATTTCTTCAATCCGGTCTCGCGGCTGCAGCTGGTCGAGGTCGTCAGCCATGACGGCAACGATGCACAAGTGCAGAAGGAGGCGCTCGCCTTCGTCGGCGCGATCGATCGTTTGCCGCTCGCGGTGAAGAGTTCGCCCGGCTTCCTCGTCAACCGCGCGCTGACGCCGTACATGCTTGAAGCCATGGTGATGCTGGACGAGAAGATCGACCAACGCCTGATCGATGCTGCGGCCGAGCAGTTCGGCATGCCGATGGGACCGATCGAGCTCGCCGACCAGGTCGGCCTCGACATCTGCCTCGACGTCGGCAACATGCTGCGCACGAAGTTTGGTGATCTGCTGCCGCCGACGCCGGCCTGGCTGCGCGAGAAGGTTGCCAAAGGCGAGCTCGGCCGCAAGACCGGCAAGGGCTTCTACACCTGGAAGGACGGCAAGGCGGAGAAGGCACAGCCCCCCGAGACCGGCCCGCGCGTCACCGATCAGATGATCGACCGCCTGGTGCTGCCGATCTCCAATGTCTGCGTCGCGGCGCTGCGCGAGGGCATCGTCGACGATCCTGATGCGGTCGACGGCGCCATGATCTTCGGCACGGGTTATGCACCGTTCCGTGGCGGTCCGCTGAACTATGCCCGCACGCGCGGCGTGGAAAACATCGTATCCACCCTGCGTGCGCTGGCCGAGCGATTCGGCGAGCGTTTTGCGCCCGATCCAGGCTGGGACAATTTCAAGTGAGCAATCTCAAGTGAGAGAGGCATGAACGAGCAAGCCAATACCGGGCCGAGCGGCGATCTCTGCATCCGCACGCTGGCGATGCCGGCCGACACCAATGCGAACGGCGACATCTTCGGCGGCTGGCTGCTCAGCCAGATGGACGTCGGCGGCGGCGTGTTCGCATCGAAGGTCGCGAAGTCGCGCACGGTCACGGTTGCGATCGAGGCGATGAACTTTCGAAAAGCGGTCTATGTCGGCGATCTCGTTTCGGTCTATGCCAATCTCGTGCGTGTCGGGCGTACGTCCATGACCGTGCATCTCGAAGCCTGGGCGCTGCGTCGCAGGGAGGAACATCCGTTTCTCGTGACCGATGGCAATTTTACCTATGTCTCGATCGACGACCATGGCCGGCCGCAAGAGGTGCGTTCCCCCGACACAACGATCGCGACGTAATTTCGCGAGCCTTTTGCGTCCGATCACACGAAAACTTGCGGTTCACGAAACGCGGCACCGCCGAGTCAGCCTGTCGCGGCTTTGCCAAGAACGGGTCATAAAACGGATGAGGTCCCGGCGTACTGATTTGCACGTCGATTCGGGGTGGAAACCGGTTGATTTGCCCTCAGGAACCTTTGGGCAGAGATACTGTTATCTGCCCGCATTGAGGAATCTACGGGCATGCCGGACAGCTACATCATCGAAGTGAATTCAGAGACTGCGGGCATCGTTGTTCGCGGTCAGGGCGGCTACCGCTTCTTCGCCGCGTCTCACCAGTTCAACCGTCTCGAAGGCCAACTCTTCCGCAACGCCCGCGAAGCCGAGCGCGCCGCGCGCAAGTTGGTTAACGGCGATGTGAGGGAGGCGGCTTAGTTGCTGTCATTCCGGGGCGCGCGGAGCGCGAGCCCGGAATCTATCATGCTGCAGAAATTGCCGACCAATGGATTCCGGGCGCGCAGTCGGCGCGTCCCGGAATGACGGCGTCAATCACAACTTCGTCGCTGCCCGCGACAGGAGCTTCCACTCGTCGCCCTGCTTCTGCCAGTTCATCAGGATGTGAAGGTTGGTCGATACTTTTTTCCCATCGGCCGCCATTTCCTGCTCGCCCAGCCAGTGGAAGCGCACGATCGCGGCGGGGCCGACGACCTTGATGGTCGGGTCCTTGTATTCGATCGACAGGAACTTTGATTTGCCGTCGGTGGCATTGGTGATGAAGGTCGCCTTGTCCTCGACCTTGCCGCTGGAATGGCTGTAGCTCAGATCGTCCCAGCACAGCGCACCGAGCGCCTTCGGGTCGGCCGCGATCTGGGCGAGGCGGAAGGCCTCGACCTTCTTCGCCACGGCGTCTTCGTCGCTTGATGCCGCCAGCACCGGTGTTGTGAGCGCGAGCGCCGACACGGCGAGAGTCGAGAGAGCCAGATCGCGTCGATTGATCGTCATCGTTTCCTCCTTTTTGGTCTTGGCCGGAGTGTTGCAGCCGCGCGCGGCTTTGTCGAGTGCCGCATTGTCGTCATGTGGATGCGTCATTGCGCGATCGAGGCTGTATTGATACGTCTCGCGCATCGATGCGCCGCGCAGTTGGGAAAGTACGGAAATGATCGAGGCCAGCTATGATGCGATGGGCAGGGCGTTGTTGTTCGACATCGACGGCACGCTTGCCGACACCGATCCGTTGCATTTGAAGGCGTTCAACCAGGTGCTCGGCCCTCACGGCCATGTCTTCGATCACGCGCGCTTCTCCAGGGAGCTGCAAGGCTTTGCCAATGTCGCGATCGGGGAGCGCTTTCTGCCCCACGAGGCGCCGGAGCGGCGCGCCGCGATCCTCGACGAGAAGGAGGAGGTCTTCCGTGCGCTCGTGGCCGGCCAGATCGCGCCGCTGCCGGGGCTGATGGCGCTGCTCGACCGGGCCGACGCCGCCGGCATCCCCATGGTCGCCGTGACCAATGCGCCGCGTCTCAACGCCGAGCTGCTGCTCTCCGGCCTCGGCATCACGCATCGCTTCAAGGCGCTGGTGATCGGCGCCGAGCTGCCGCACGGCAAGCCGCATCCGCTACCCTATCAGGAAGGGCTGCGTTTCGTCGGCGCGAGGCCGGAGACCTCGATCGCATTCGAGGACTCGCGCACCGGCGTGCAATCCGCCACGGCGGCCGGAATTCCGACCGTCGGCATAAGGACCAGCCTCAGCCATGCCGACCTGGTCGCATCAGGCGCGGTCACGTCCGCGAGCGCCTTCGACGATCCGGCGCTGCTCGCGCGTCTTGCGAATGCCATGACTTGGTAAGGCTGCTTGGTAAGAAATGGCTTGATAAGAATTGGCGTGGCGAGGGCCCGTCATCCGTTAACCGTGATCGGCCCGCGCATTGACCGAAGACGCGAACCGCCGCACCATGCATCATTCTGATTTGAGGCCGTTGCCGTGACCGGATTGACCCATCGCCAAGCCGAAATCCTCAACATCGCGCGCGCCTCCGGCCGCGTCATGGTCGAGGAGCTCGCGCGCCGGTTCGAGGTCTCGGCGCAGACCATCCGCAAGGATCTCAACGATCTCTGCGAGCGGAGGTCGCTGACCCGCATCCATGGCGGCGCCATCATCGCTTCGGGCGTGGAAAACCTCGCCTATGAGGCGCGCCGCTTCGTCGCCGCCGACGAGAAGAAGGCGATCGGGGCTGCCGCGGCGTCGTTGATTCCGAACGGCTGCTCGCTCTTCATCAATATCGGCACCACGACCGAGGAGGTCGCGAGCGCCCTGACTTCGCACGAGGACCTGCTCGTCATCACCAACAACCTCAACGTCGCGATGCTGCTCTACCGCCATCCCCGCATCGAGGTGGTGGTCGCCGGCGGCACGGTGCGGCGCGCCGACGGCGCCGTGGTCGGTTCGACCGCGACGCAGCTGATCGGCCAGTTCAAGGTCGACTACGCCATCATCGGCGCCTCCGCGATCGACGAGGAGGGCGCGCTGCTCGACTTTGATTATCGCGAGGTGCAGGTGGCGCAGGCCATCATCGCCAATGCCCGCAGCGTCATGCTGGTCGCCGATTCGACAAAGCTCCGCCGCAGCGCCCCGGTGCGCATCGCCCACATCACCCAGATCCAGACCTTCGTCACCGATCAGGAACTGCCGGAGCGCCTCGCCACCATCTGCCACAGCAAGGGCATCGAGGTGGTCGAAGCAATGCCGAAGGGCTCGGACATCGATGATCCGCAGGCCGATGCTCCTGATGCGGCACCCGAAGCCGCACCGGTGGTGCGGCTGAGATAGGGTCCTAGACGTCGTCCCAGGGGTTGAGCAGCAGAACGCCGAAGGCCGCAAAATCCTTCACGTTGCGTGTGATGAGCGTGAGATTGTGGACGAGCGCGGTCGCCGCAAAGAAGCCGTCCATAACGGACAATGCGACGCCGCTTCTGCGGCTCTGCGCCATCAGGTCGCCCCAGCGCTCCGCCACGGCGTGGTCGATCGGCAGGACCCGTCGGGCGAACCGCGCAGGCAGATCGTGGGCAAGCCAGGCGGCCAGCGCTGTGCGCCTGCGGCCATCCTCCAGCAACGCAATGCCGCGGCGAAGCTCGGCGATTGAGGCGACGCTGATGAACGCGCGATCCTCATCGATCGTATCCAGCCACGCCAGAACGTTCGGCGAAGGTGCGGGCCGCTGAACCTCCGAGAGCACGTTGGTGTCGAGCAACAGGTTCACGGCATTTCGTCGCGTGGTGCGTCGTGCACGCGCTCAAGGTCGAGGTCGGCGCCGCGCAGCGGCGATGCCAACAGGAATTCGGCCAAGGTGCCTTTGCGCGCGGTCTTGCGCGCCCATTCCTCGGCGGAAACGACCACGGCATTCGGCTTGCCGTGACGGGTGATGACCTGCGGGCCGGTTTGGGCGCGGTCGATCACCTCGGACAGTCGCGCCTTGGCGTTGGCAAGCGTCCAGGTGTCATCAGTCGGAAGCGTGTCGGGGGCAGCGTTGCGATCGGCCATGCGAGCTAGAACCAATGTGACTATTGTGACTATAAATCTGCGTAACCGGCCACTCAAGGCTCCTGCTGCACCTCGAAGCACCTCCAAAGCTGCTCGTTTCTTCATCCGAGTGCCCACCAAAAAGTTCCTCTTTCACTTCCCTTCGCCTCTCTTTCGTCTTGCTTTCGTTTTTTGGTGTGATCTAATCAAAAACGAAAGTAGCCGCTCGATGGAACGGGCGGTCGCCGGGGGATGCGTCTGTTGGAGCGTATTTTCGATCTCGCCATCATCGGAGGCGGTGTTAACGGCTGCGGCATCGCGCGCGATGCCGTGGGCCGCGGCAACACGGTTTTCCTGTGTGAAATGAACGATCTGGCGAGCGGGACGTCGTCCTGGTCGACCAAGCTGGTGCACGGTGGCCTGCGCTATCTCGAATATTACGAGTTTCGGCTGGTCCGCGAGGCGCTGATCGAGCGCGAGATCCTCTGGGGCATCGCGCCCCACATCATCCGTCCTTTGCGTTTCGTCTTGCCGCATCACGCCGGCCTTCGCCCGGCCTGGCTGCTGCGTCTCGGCCTCTTCCTCTATGATCATATCGGCGGCCGTCATCTGCTGCCCGCCACGCGCTCGGTCGACCTGCGGCGCGATGAGGTCGGCAAGCCGCTGATCCCGAATCGCTACAGCCGCGCCTTCGAATATTCGGACTGCTTCGTCGATGACGCCCGTCTCGTCGTGCTCAACGCACGCGATGCCGCCGACAAGGGCGCCGAAATCCGCACCCGCACCCGCGCCACCGAGATCCGCCAGGCCGACGGGGTCTGGACCGTCAGCATGCTCAACACGCTGACCGGTGAGCGCTCGCAGGTCCGGGCTCGGGCGCTGGTCAATGCCGGCGGCCCCTGGGTCGAGGACGTGCTCGGCCGCGGCGCCGGCGTGAATGCGAGAGCCAAGGTGCGCCTGGTGCAGGGCTCGCACATCGTGGTCAAGAAGCTCTACGATCACGACCGCGCCTACATGTTCCAGAATGCCGACGGCCGCATCATCTTCGTGATCCCGTACCAGGACGATTTCACCCTGATCGGCACCACCGACCGCGACTATGACGGCGATCCCGCCAAGGTGAAGGCAACGCCCGAGGAGATCCAATATCTCTGCACCGCCGCGAGCGAATATCTGGCGAAGCCCGTGAAGCCGGAGGACGTGGTCTGGACCTATTCGGGCGTGCGGCCGCTCTATGACGACGGCGCCAGCGAGGCCAAGGCCGCGACGCGCGACTATGTGTTCGAGCTCGACACGCCCGGCGGTTCTCCGCTGCTGTCGATCTATGGCGGCAAGATCACGACCTACCGCCGCCTCGCCGAGGAGGCGCTGGAGCGCCTTGCGCCTTATCTGCGCAGCGCGAAGGCGCGCGAGGGCTGGACCGGTAAATGGCCGCTGCCCGGCGGCGATATGAACGTGTCCGATATCGACGACCTGATCGTGGAGCTGCAGCGCGGCTATCCCTTCCTCGGCCATGAACATGCGCGGCGCCTGGCGCGGGCCTATGGCACCCGCGCCATCAAGCTCCTGGGCGACGCGAAATCCGCAGCCGATCTCGGTCAGGCCTTTGGTGCCACGCTGAGCGAGCGCGAGGTCCGCTATCTCATGGCCAACGAATGGGCCGTCACCGCCGAGGACATCGTCTGGCGCCGTTCCAAGCTCGGCCTGCGACTAAGTGCCGACGAGATCGCCGCCTTGGACGACTGGATCAGGAGCCACGCTGTGCCGCAAACTCCCCTGCTGGAAGCAGGAGGACGCTCATGAGCGTGACACTCGATCACGTGACCCGGACCGTCGAAGGCGTCCCGCACATCCGCGACGTCTCGCTGACGCTCGAGAGCGGCACGCTCAACGTGCTGCTCGGGCCGACGCTGTCGGGCAAGACCTCGATCATGCGGCTGCTCGCCGGCCTCGACAAGCCGACCACGGGCAGGGTGCTGGTTGGCGGCAAAGACGTCACCGGCGCCGACGTGCGCCAGCGTTCGGTCGCGATGGTCTATCAGCAGTTCATCAATTACCCCTCGCTCACGGTCTACGAGAACATTGCTTCGCCTTTGCGCGTGCAGGGCAAGCCGCGCGAGGAGATCGAGGCGCGCGTGGCGCAGGCGGCAAAGCTGCTGAGGCTCGAGCCGTTCCTGAAGCGTACCCCGCTCCAGCTCTCCGGCGGCCAGCAGCAGCGCACGGCGATCGCGCGCGCCCTGGTCAAGGACGCCGATCTCGTGCTGCTCGACGAGCCGCTCGCCAATCTCGACTACAAGCTGCGCGAGGAGCTGCGCGCCGAGCTGCCGCGCATCTTCGAAGCCTCCGGAGCGATCTTCGTCTATGCCACCACCGAGCCGACAGAGGCGCTGCTGCTTGGCGGCAACACGGTGTGCATGTGGGAGGGCCAGGCGCTGCAGATGGGCGAGACCGCCAACGTCTATCGCCGGCCGCAGACCTTGCGCGTCGCGCAGGTGTTTTCCGATCCGCCGCTCAACCTCGTGGGCATCGAGAAGAAGAACGGCACCGTACAATATGCCGGCGGTACGGCGTCGCCGGCCTCGGGCCTCTATTCGCCGCTGGCGGACGGTGCCTATCGCGTCGGCTTCCGCGCCCATCAGCTTGCGCTTGCCAATGGCGAGGCCGATCGCCACGCCTTCCATGCTACGGTGACGGTGACCGAGATCACCGGTTCGGAGAGCTTTGTGCATCTGACCCGCGACGGATCGAACTGGGTGGCGGTGCTGCACGGCGTGCACGAGTTCGAGCCCGGCCAGACCATCGATGCCGTGCTCGACCCGAACGATGTCTTCGTCTTTGACGCAGCCGACCGCCTGGTCGCTGCGCCTCGATCGTAGGAGGGATGCGCCATGGCCCGCATTGACCTCGTCGATCTCGCCCATTCCTATGGCGGCAATGATGCGCCGCAGGAAAGCTTTGCGCTGAAGCCGGTCACCATGACCTGGCGGCAGGGCGGCGCCTATGCGCTGCTCGGTCCATCCGGCTGCGGCAAGACCACGCTGCTCAACGTCATCTCCGGCATCATCACGCCGTCGCGGGGGAAAATCCTGTTCGACGGCGTGGACATCACACCGCTGTCAACCCAGAAGCGCAACATCGCCCAGGTGTTCCAGTTTCCGGTGATCTACGACACTATGACGGTGGGGCAGAACCTGGCGTTTCCGCTGAAGAACCGCGGCGTGCCGAAGGCCGATATCGACAGGCGCGTCGCCGAGATCGGACGCCTGCTCGATCTCGAACCCTATCTGAACCGCAAGGCGACCCGCCTCACGGCCGACGCCAAGCAGAAGATCTCGCTCGGCCGCGGCCTCGTGCGAAACGACGTTGCCGCCGTGCTGTTCGACGAGCCGCTGACCGTGATCGATCCCGAGCTGAAATGGCAGCTCCGATCCAAGCTGAAGGCGCTGCATCGCGAGCTCGACCTCACGATGATCTACGTCACCCACGACCAGACCGAGGCGCTGACCTTCGCCGACACCGTGGTCGTCATGCATGACGGCCGCGTCGTGCAGAGCGGCACGCCGGCCGAGCTGTTCGACAAGCCGGCGCACACCTTCGTCGGCTATTTCATCGGCTCGCCCGGCATGAACATCCTGCCGGCGGAGGTGAGGGGACGCGAGGCGGTGATCGACGGTCACGTGATCGCGCTGAACCGCGCCTACGACAAGCTTCCGGCCGGCGCGAAGATCGAGATCGGCGTGCGCCCTGAATTCGTGGAGGCCGTCGCCCCCGGACCCGGCCTGCTCACCGCAAAGATCGAGCGTATCGACGACCTCGGCCGCATCCGCTTCGCGCGAACGCGCCTCGGCGATGCCAAGCTCGCGGCGCGCGCGCCGGCGGGCTTTGCGGGCTCGGACGGCTCGGCCGGGCTGAAATTCGATCCGTCGCACGTCCACGTCTATGCCGACAGCCTTCTGGTGGAGGGAGCCGCCTGATGGACAAGACCGTCAACCAAAAAGCCTGGTTCCTGGTGCTGCCGGTGTTCCTGGTCGTCGCCTTCTCGGCGGTCCTGCCGCTGATGACGGTGGTGAACTATTCGATGCAGGACACCTTCGGCAACAACCAGTTCTTCTGGAACGGTGTCGGCTGGTTCAAGGAGCTGCTCGATCCCTCGACCGATCTCGGCGGCCGCTTCCTCGCCTCCCTCGGCCGCAACCTGTTCTTCTCGATGGTGATCCTCGCGATCGAGGTGCCGCTCGGCATCGTCGTCGCGCTGTCGATGCCGCGCGAGGGCTGGACCGTGGCGGCCTGCCTGATCATCCTCGCGCTGCCGCTGCTGATTCCGTGGAACGTGGTCGGCACCATCTGGCAGATTTTTGGCCGCCCCGACATCGGCCTGCTCGGCTATGTGCTGAACGCCATTGGCATCGACTACAATTACGTCTCCAACGAGGTCGACGCCTGGGTCACGGTCATCGTGATGGACGTCTGGCACTGGACCAGCCTCGTCGCGCTGCTCTGCTATGCCGGCCTGAAGTCGATCCCGGACGCCTATTACCAGGCGGCGCAGATCGACGGCGCCTCGCGCTGGGCGGTGTTCAAGGCGATCCAGCTGCCGAAGATGAATCGCGTGCTGCTGATCGCGGTGCTGCTGCGCTTCATGGACAGCTTCATGATCTACACCGAGCCGTTCGTCGTCACCGGCGGCGGGCCCGGCAACTCCACCACCTTCGTGTCGATCGAGCTGGTCAAGATCGCCCTCGGCCAGTTCGACCTCGGCAAGGCAGCGGCGCTGTCGCTGGTCTACAACCTCATCATCCTGATCGTCTGCTGGGTCTTCTACACCGTCATGACCAATGCCGGTGTCGAACGCAAAGTTCAGGCTTCGAGCGAGCCGGCGGCGGAGCCGAAGCCTTCGGCCGCGCTCAAACCCGTGCCGGCGCTCAAGCCAAAGGAAGGAGTGGCCTGATGCATTCGATTCCCGGCCGCCGCCTCATCATGGGGCTGTTCCTGGTCTTCCTGCTGCTGCCGATCTACTGGCTCGTCAACATGAGCTTCAAGACCAACGCCGAGATCGTCTCGACGATGACGCTGTGGCCGCATACTCCGACGCTGCAGCACTACAAGCGCATCTTCACCGACGAGAGCTGGTATTCCGGCTACATCAATTCGCTGGAATATGTCGTCCTCAACACCATCATCTCGATCTCGGTGGCGCTGCCTGCGGCCTACGCGTTCTCGCGCTACCGCTTCCTCGGCGACAAGCATCTGTTCTTCTGGCTGCTGTCGAACCGCATGGCGCCGGCGGCGGTCTATGCGCTGCCGTTCTTCAACCTCTATTCGGCGATCGGGCTGTTCGACACGCCGTGGGCCGTCGCGCTCGCGCATTGCATCTTCAACGTTCCGCTCGCGGTGTGGATCCTCGAAGGTTTCGTCTCCGGCGTGCCGCGCGAGATCGACGAGACCGCTTTCCTCGACGGCTATTCCTTCCCGCGCTTCTTCATCAAGATCCTGGTGCCGCTGATCGCGAGCGGCATCGGCGTCGCCGCCTTCTTCTGCTTCATGTTCTCCTGGGTCGAGTTGCTGCTGGCGCGCACGCTGACCTCGGTGCAGGCCAAGCCCATTGCCGCGATCATGACGCGTACGGTTTCGGCGGCCGGCATGGACTGGGGCCTCCTGGCTGCCGCCGGCGTGCTGACCATCATTCCGGGCGCGCTGGTGATCTGGTTCGTCCGCAACTACATCGCGCGCGGCTTCGCGCTCGGCCGCGTGTAAGGGAGGCATCAATGGAATCCATCGCATGGATGGCCTGGACGCTGCCGACCGCGATCTTCTTCGCCGCGCTGGCCTGCACGCTGGCGGTGATGACGTGGNCAGTATTCCGACCACGCGCGGCGACCGCCTGTTCATCTCGCTGATCGCCGCGGCCGTCATCCATCTCGTCTGGATCGGCTTCGTCGGCACCGACGCGATCGCCACGTTGCCGATCGGCGAGGAGGGTTTTGAAATCTCGAGCCTGTGGCTCGCATCAGGAATTTCGCTGGTCACGGCCGCGCTCATCTTCCGCACGGTCTGAAGCTCGCGAAGGAACGGCCAGATCCGGGACCAACCCGGGCCTGTATAAAAGTTTGTCGCTGCAACGGAGGAACAACATGCGACAGTTTAGGAGAAGGAAAGGTCCATTGACCAAGAACAGTTTTCTGACCATGTCCAGCACCGCTGCGATCGTTGCGGTATCGTTCGCCGTCTCGGCGCCGGTCCGCGCTGCCGACGACGCCGTGATCCAGAAGTGGATCGCGGAATTCCAGCCCTCGACGCTGTCGAAGGAAGACCAGAAGAAGGAGCTGGAGTGGTTCGCCAAGGCGGCCGAGCCGTTCAAGGGCATGGAGATCAACGTCGTCTCCGAGACCATCACGACCCACGAATACGAGTCGCAGACGCTGGCCAAGGCGTTCTCCGAGCTCACCGGCATCAAGCTCAAGCACGACCTCATCCAGGAAGGTGACGTCGTCGAGAAGCTGCAGACCCAGATGCAGTCGGGCAAGAACGTCTATGACGGCTGGATCAACGATAGCGACCTGATCGGCACGCACTTCCGTTACGGCCAGACCGTGATCCTGTCGGATTACATGACCGGCGAGGGCAAGGACGTCACCGATCCCATGCTCGACGTCAACGACTTCATCGGCAAGTCGTTCACCACCGGGCCGGACGGCAAGCTCTATCAGCTGCCCGACCAGCAGTTCGCCAACCTCTACTGGTTCCGCTACGACTGGTTCACCAACCCCGACTACAAGGCCAAGTTCAAGGCCAAGTATGGCTACGAGCTCGGCGTGCCCGTGAACTGGTCCGCCTATGAGGACATCGCCGAGTTCTTCACCAACGACATCAAGGAGATCAACGGCGTCAAGGTCTACGGCCATATGGACTATGGCAAGAAGGACCCCTCGCTCGGATGGCGCTTCACCGACGCTTGGCTGTCGATGGCCGGCAACGGTGACAAGGGCATTCCGAACGGTCTGCCGGTCGACGAGTGGGGCATCCGCATGGAAGGCTGCCGCCCGGTCGGCTCCTCGGTCGAGCGCGGTGGCGACACCAACGGTCCGGCGGCGGTCTACTCGATCACCAAATACCTCGAGTGGCTGAAGAAGTATGCGCCGCCGCAGGCGCAGGGCATGACCTTCTCTGAAGCCGGCCCCGTTCCGGCACAGGGCAACATCGCCCAGCAGATGTTCTGGTACACCGCCTTCACCGCCGACATGGTGAAGCCCGGCATCGCCGTCATGAACGCGGACGGTACGCCGAAATGGCGTATGGCCCCGTCGCCGCACGGTGCCTACTGGAAGGAAGGCATGAAGCTCGGCTACCAGGACGCCGGCTCCGTGACGCTCCTGAAGTCGACCCCGGCGGATCGCCGCAAGGCGGCCTGGCTCTATCTCCAGTTCATCATCTCCAAGTCGGTGAGCCTGAAGAAGAGCCATGTCGGTCTCACCTTCATCCGTGAATCCGACATCTGGGACAAGTCGTTCACCGAGCGTGCGCCGAAGCTTGGCGGCCTGATCGAGTTCTACCGCTCGCCCGCACGCGTGCAGTGGACCCCGACCGGCAACAACGTGCCCGACTATCCGAAGCTCGCGCAGCTGTGGTGGCAGAACATCGGCGATGCGTCGTCCGGTGCGAAGACGCCGCAAGCCGCGATGGACGCGCTGGCCGCTGCCCAGGACTCCGTGATGGAGCGCCTGGAGAAGTCCGGCGTGCAGGGCGCCTGCGGTCCGAAGCTGCACAAGAAGGAGACGGCCGAGTACTGGTTCGCCAAAGCCCAGAAGGACGGCACCATCGCCCCGCAGCGCAAGCTCGCCAACGAGAAGCCGAAGGGCGAGACGGTCGACTACGACACCCTGATCAAGTCGTGGCCCGCCACTCCGCCCAAGCGCGCGGAAGCGAAGTGACGTCGTAGAGGTCATGGCCGGGCTTGACCCGGCCATCCATCCAAAACGAAAGGCCGGGAGCGATCCCGGCCTTTATTGTTTGTGGCGCAGCTGTCACCACAACGTCATTGCGAGCGAAGCGAGCCGGGTCTTTCCCTGGAGGCAGTCTGGATCGCTCCGTGGCTCCTCGCAATGACGGAGGATGGAGCTACGGCGCCGCTACTCCGCCGGCTCGGCCGCCAGCGTCGGGTAATCCGTGTAGCCCTTGGCCCCGCCGCCGTAGAAGGTGTTCTTGTCCCAGTCGTTCAGCGCCGCGCCCCGCTTCAGCCGCTCGACGAGGTCGGGGTTGGAGATGAAGGGTTTGCCGAAGGCGATCAGGTCGGCGGCGTTCGCATCCAGCACCTTGCTGGCGAGGTCGAAATCGTAGCCGTTGTTGGCGACGTAGGCGCCGGCAAAGCGCTTGCGCAAGGACGCATAGTCGAACGGGGCGATGTCGCGCGGCCCGCCGGTGGCACCCTCGACGACATGGAGATAGACCAGCTTGAGCGCGCTGAGGCCATCGACGATGTGGTCGTACAGGGCCTGCGGGTTGGAATCCGAGATGTCGTTGGCCGGCGTCACCGGCGAAATGCGGATGCCGGTGCGGTCGGCGCCGGCCTCAGCCACGACGGCCTTGGAGACTTCCAGCATCAGCCGCGCGCGGTTCTCGATCGAGCCGCCATAGGCGTCCGTGCGCTTGTTGGCGCCGTCCTTGGCGAACTGCTCGAGCAGATAGCCGTTGGCACCGTGGATCTCGACGCCGTCGAAACCGGCTTCCAGCGCGTTCTTCGTCGCGCGCTTGAAGTCGTCGATGATGCCGGGAATTTCGGAAAGCTCGAGCGCGCGCGGCTCGGAGACGTCTGCGAAGCCGCCGTTCACGAAGGTCTTGCCCTTGGCGCGGATCGCGCTCGGCGCGACCGGGGCTGCGCCATTCGCCTGCAGATCGACATGCGAGATGCGGCCGACGTGCCAGAGCTGGATGAAGATCTTGCCGCCGCGCTCATGCACCTTATCGGTGACCTTGCGCCAGCCGGCGACCTGCTCCTTGCTGTAGATGCCGGGAGTGTCCTGGTAGCCCTGGCCCTGCTGCGAGACCTGGCTTGCTTCGGTGATCAGGAGGCCGGCGGAGGCGCGCTGGCCATAATAGTCGGCGGCGAGCGCGCCGGGTACGAACGTGCCGGGCACGGCGCGGTTGCGCGTCAGCGGCGCCATGACAAGGCGATTGGCCAGCGTGATCGGGCCGAGCTTGTAGGTCTCAAACAATTTGGTCGAACGGCTCATGGGAATGCTTCCAGGCGGTGAGAGGTCCGGAACACTTGTGCATCGCGGCAATCAACGCAAGGGATGAGCCATACGGAAAGTGCAGGCGAGCTACGCGGCAGTGCCCGCGTAGCATAATTCATGTGCAATTCCGGCGGCGACAGTGAATTTCTGCTGACGCCGCCGTGCGATTTCGCAAATCAGTTCAGGCCCATGAAATCGCGCTTGCCGATCTCGACGCCGTTGTGGCGCAGGATGCCGTGGGCGGTCGTGGCGTGGAAATAGAAGTTCGGGAGCGAAAACGCGCTCAGGAACTGCTGGCCCTTCAGGGTCGTGGTCTTATCGGGCCCGGACGGGAAGGTGACGTCCTTGGCCTCGGCGCCCTCGAATTGTTCGGGCTTGAACGATTTGACGTAGTCGATCGTCTTCGCCAGCCGCTGCCTCAGCTCCTCAAACGTCTTTTCCGTGTCGGGATTCGAAGGCACTTCGCTGTGCGTGAGGCGCGCGCAGCCCTTGGTGGCGAAATCGCTGACGAGCTGGATCTGCTTCGACAGCGGCAGCATGTCCGGGAAGAGGCGGGAGCCGAGCAGCACGCTCGGGTCGATCTTTTTCGCCGCGCAATGCGCCTCGGCCTTGGTGAGCAGGCCGGTGAGGCTGTTCAGCATTTGCAAGTAAGCAGGGACGACGGCGTCGTAAAAGGACATGTGATGCTCGCTTCAATGAGAGAAAATCTCAGGAGAAAACCTGAGCCAGTCACATGGGGGCCTCATGGAAAAATACAATCGCGCAAGCGGCTTGTGCGGTGCGAAAATTCTACCGCATCGTCGCCTGGGGCTGCGCCTGCGCCGTGCCGCCACGCATGCGGGCGAGCAACTCGGCGGTCGGCCAGGAATCCGCCGGCAGGCCGAACTTGATCTGCATCGCCTTCACGGCGGCGCGGCTCTGCTGGCCGAGCACGCCGTCGACCTTGCCGACATTGAACCCGGCCTGGACCAGAAGCTGCTGCAATTGCTTGAGCTCGTTGAACGGGAGCTGCGCGACCGGCGCGACCGGCTTGCGCATCGGGGCAGCGCCCGCGATGCGGGTGGCGAGATAGCCCGCGGTGGTCGAATAGATCAGCGAGTTATTCCACTCGGTGTAGGCCGCGAAATTCGCATACGCCATGAAGGCAGGACCGGTCCGTCCCATCGGCAGCAGCACGGACGCGGGCAGATTGTCGTTCGGCAGCGGCCGTCCGTCGGGATAGGTGACGCCGAGCTGCGCCCATTTCGAGCGCGGCTGCTGCACCGTGAGATCGGTCTGCTCCCATGGCAGGTTTTGCGGCACCTTGATCTCTTCCAGCCACGGCTCGCCGCGCCGCCATTTCAATCCATTGGCGATGTAGTTCGCGGTCGAGCCGATCACGTCGGGCTCCGAGCGCAGCAGATCGCGCCGGCCGTCGCCGTCGTAATCGACGGCGTAGTTGACGTAGTGCGTCGGCAAAAATTGCGTCTGTCCGAGCTCGCCGGCCCAGGAGCCGATCATCTCGTCGGGCGTGAGATCGCCGCGATCGATGACCTTGAGCGCGGCGATGGTCTCGTTCACGAACATCTCCGAGCGCCGGCAGTCATAGGCGAGTGAGACCAGCGATTTCAGCGTCGGCAGATTGCCCATGTTGGCGCCGAAATCGCTCTCCAGGCCCCAGAACGCGGCGATCACTGCCGGCGGTACGCCGTATTCCTTTTCGGCGCGCGCGAACGCAGCCGCATGTTGCTTGATGTGCTGCTGGCCGTTCTGCATGCGATAGGGTGCGGCCATGCGTGCGGCGAACTCGGTGAAGAGCTGTCCGAACACGCGCTGGCCGCGGTCGCGGTTGACGATGCCCTGGTCGTAGACGAGGTAGGGCGAGGCCTCCGCGATCGTGCGTTGCGAGACGCCCGCGGCGACGGCCTGTTGCTTCACGTCGGCGAGGAAGCGATCGAAGCTCGCGCCGTTATGGCACGAGGCCGCGCGCGGCGACGGCGCGGTGGCCTTGGGCGCCGCAGGTCTTGCGGGCGGCGGTGCGAACTGGGCGGAGGCGGTGGCGGAGCATGCGAGGAGCGCGACGGCCGCGATCGCAAATCGGGTCTGGAGCATGGGGTTCCGGCGGGGAGGGCAGGCGTGGATTCGCAGGAAGTCTAAAGCATGATCCGGAAAAGTGCGAAGCGGTTTTCCGAAAAGATCATGCGTAAAACAACAACCTAGAGCGAAGCGAGGCCCTCAGGCCATCCCCTCAAGGTCAAGCCGGCTCATCCAATCTGGTTCGACCGAGAACAGAGGAATGAGCTTACCGGGCCTCGGTGATCCTCGGTCCGGATGACAGCATCTGCGCGTTGGCTGCCAAGGACCGGTTCGATGGCGATGCCGGATCCGGTAAGCGGAAAGCGGCGTCGGCCGGCGCTCCCTGGGATGGCCTACGGGCAGCGGTCGCCGGAAGCACGATCACCTTCGCTCCGACTTTCACCCGCTCATAAAGGTCCACGACGTCGTCATTGGTCAGCCGGATACATCCGGACGAGACCCGCTTGCCGATCGTATCGGGATTGTTGGTGCCGTGAATTCGATATTCGGTCTCGCCCAGATACATCGCCCGGGCGCCGAGCGGGTTGCCGGGACCGCCTGCCATGAACCGCGGCAGATATGGCTGACGCGAGACCATCTCCGCAGGGGGATGCCAATCCGGCCATTCTGCTTTACGGGCCACAGTCTGTTCGCCGGACCACGTGAAACCTTCGCGGCCAACACCGATGCCGTAGCGCAACGCTTGCGCATCGTTCAGGACGAAATAGAGGAACGTGTTCTTGGTGTCGATGATCACGGTGCCCGGCGCCTGGCGGCTGGCGTAGTCAACCACCTGCCGGACAAGTGCTCCGGGAGCGTCAGCGGCGGCTTTTGGTGGTTCGACCAGAGGCGCCGGAGCGGGAGCCGGAATCGGAGCCGGAGCTGGCGCTGATGCATGAACTGGTGTTGCCACGTAAACCGGACTTGACGACGCCCGGGCCTGGGATGCAGGCGGCGTCCGTGTCGGCTGAACGGTCGCGGGATGAGACAGCAAACTGTACCCCACGACGGCGACGGCCACGGCGCCAATTGCAACTCTTCCAGCCACCGGTATTGCGAGCGTCTCTGCCTTTCCGCGCTTGGCCCGCTTACCCATGTCGTCCCCCAGGTCACACTGACTGGAAGAGGTACCCAGCAAGTTTTAACAAACTTCGAAGCGCTTCCGCTCGGGCAGGAACCGTTAAAGCGTCGTTAGCCATACTAGAGGTGCATGTCCTCTAGCCGAACAGCCGCATCAGCAGCGCCTTGCCGACCGGAAGCGCCTTGACGCCCTGGTAGGCGCGCACATATTCGCCGGCATAGAACGCCCTGATCGCATGCACGCGCGTATCCATGCCTTCCTCGAACCGCACCGCGAACCCGTCCGTCGTCCGCCGCACCACGATCGCGGCGATCGCGCGGCCATAGATCCGGCATTCGATCGTGCTGCCGGGCGCCGGCGGATCGGGGTCGATCAGCCGGGCACCGGTGATCGAGATGTCGGCGAGCCGCGCCAGATGCGACCTGCCGTCCTGGCGCAGCAGCACCGGCTCATTGCGGTTGAAGCGCTCCGCCTTGCGCTTGCGCGGCTGCTCGATGCAGACGAAGCAGACCACGGCGAGGATGAACGCGTTGTAGAGGCTCCAGGCCAGCGCCAGGCCGCCATAGGCGATGTTCTCGCCGCGCAGATGCAGGATGAAGGCATAGGCGATGGCCGCGAGCGTAATGAGAAGCGCGCTGCCATAGAGCCGCAGCAGCGGCCATTCGACAAAGCGCCGGTCACGGTCGCCGCCTTTCGCGGTGACCTTGAACTTGTGTCCTCTCGGCTTCAAGAGGCCGGTCGCCACCGCCTTCAGCACCGCCGGCGCGGCGATGAGTTGCGAGACGTCCGTCATCATGGCGAGCGATCGGCCGTGCGACAGCCAGGCCATGGTGAGCCCGTGCCAGACATAGAACGGCAGGAAATAGCGCAGCAGTTCGGACAGGTCGGCCCGGACCGCCTTGATGCCGAACAGCAGGAACAGCCATGGCACCACAAGGCCCGCCGCCTTCGAGGTGTAGACCGCGGCCCAGCTCATGAAGGCATCGACCAGAGAGAGGCGGTCGATGAAGGAAAGCTTCGATCTCCGCGATAGCGGTCCGCTGCGGCCGCGCACGATCTGCATCAGGCCGAGGCACCAGCGGGCGCGCTGGGTGATGTATTCCTTCAGCCCTTCCGGTGCGAGCCCGATCGTCAATCGCTCGTTGAGATAGATCGTGCTGAGGCCGCACTCCTTCAGGCGCAGCGTGACGAGATAATCCTCCGTCACCGAATCGGTCGGAAACCCGCCGATCCGCACCAGCCCGGCATAACGGATAAGCGACGAGGTGCCGCAGCAGAAGGCGACACCCCAGGCATCTTTCGCCGGCATCAGGATGTCGAAGAAGAAGCGTTGCTCGTCGGGCCAGACGTCGGTTGCGGCAAGGTTGGTCTGGATCGGGTCGGAATTGATGAAGTGCTGCGGCGTCTGCACCACGCCGACCGAGGCATCATCCATCAGCGGGATCGTCCGCGCGAGAAAGTCGGGCCGCGGCACGAAATCCGCGTCGAGAACGGCGATGAATTGCGGCGGCTCCGGCTGCGCGCCGATATGCCGGAGTGCATGATTGATGTTGCCGGCCTTGGCATGGCGGTTGTCGGGCCGCGTCAGATAATGGCAGCCGAGTTCGCCCGCAAGCCGCCGCAGCCAGGGCCGCCTTCCGTCGTCGAGCACCCAGACGCGATAATTACCATACTCCATGCCGGTGGCGCCGATGATCGTGCGCTCGAGGATGGATCGCTCTTCATTGTAGGTGCAGATGAAGACGTCGATCAGCGGTGCGCCGGGATCAGTTGCGCGGCCATCGATCCTGGCCGCCTTGGTGCGGTCACGCGTGCGGCTGAGGAACAGCAGCGACAGCGCGACCGCGACCAGCGAGGCCGCCTCCAGCAGCATGAAGGGATAACCGATCACGGCATCCATTGTGAGATGCGGCGGCGGCAGCGTTGCCGTGACGCGCCAATGGAGATAGCGCAGCAGGAGAACGAACGACGCGACGGCAAGGAACGAGCGGGCCATCGTGCTGTCGCGCCGGAGCAGCGGCACCATCGCCATGAACGCTCCGAGCGCGATCAGGCCGGGCGTCAGTGCCGTCGTCACGGGGTGGTCTCTTGCCTTGCAAACACGACGCGGCCGGTGCGACCCACCGTGCAGCCGTGGGCGGCGGCATCGGCTAGCGCAACGGTCACCCGATACGGCTCCTTGCTCAGCGCGTCGGGATTGATGGCGAGATTGGCGGGCGCACCGGCGGCGCCGGTCAGATTGACCACGGTGCCGGAGATCGGCGCGCCGCCGTCGTTCGGCTCGAAAGTGGCGTGATCACCGAGCTGCAAGCGGTTGTAGACGTTCTCGGTGACGTTCGCGGTGATGACGGCGCTGCTGCAATCGAGCACCTTGAGCAGCGGCTGGCCGGCCTGCACGTCCTCGCCCGGGGAGGTCATCATCTCCCAGACGCGGCCTGCGACGGGCGTCGTGATGTTGGCCTCGGAGAGATCGGAGAAGCGAACCTCCTCGATGATGATCTCGTTGGCGAGCCAGGCGATCTCGGTGTCGATGCGAGCGAGGTCGGCCTCGAGGTCGCCGGCGCGCTGACGCATCTCCTCCTCGCGCTGCACCGAGCTCGGGCGGTCGTTGTAGCTGTCGCCGAGGAAGGAGCCGCTCCGTGCCGCGGTGAGCTCGACCTTGGCGGCGTCGAGCCGCTTGCGCGCACCGAGCTCGGTCTGCTGCGACACCGAGAACTCGCGCGTCAGGCGCGCCAGCTCGACGGTCGAGACGTTGCCGGATTTCGCCAGCGAGGAGGCGCGCTCGACGGCGGCGCTGGCCTCGTCCCGGCGCGCCGCGGCGGCCTCGATCGAGGTCTGGATCTCGGCGATGCGGGCCTCGAGCTGCAGCACCCGTCCGTCGCGGAATTGCGCGGCCTGCCGCGCCAGGTCCTTTTGCGCGGCTTGCGCCGAGGCAAGCTTGGCGGCGAGGCTCGGCCGCTCGTTCTCAAGGCGCGATTTCTGCCTCCGGAGGTCGTCGAGCCGGGTGCGATCGCCGCGCGAATTGACCACGCGCAGGACCACGGCGCCGGCGTCTAACCTGGCCTGGTCGGTCAGGCGCTGAGCGGCTACCACGCGCCCGCCGATCGGCGTGCGCAGGGTGACGAGACGGGAATTCAGCACAGCCTCGACGCTCGAATATTCCCATATCGCGCGCAGCGGCAGCCAGCCGAAGACGCCCAGGAGGGCAAGGCCGATGGCGATCTTGGCGCCGCGTCGCAGGTGCGGCCAGCGCGGCTGCGGCTCCGCCGCGGTCTGCGCCTCTGGCGAGTGACCGTGGTCGTCGTTGGCGAACAGCTGCTCGTGCAGCGCCTCCTGCAATCCCTTTGCATCGCCTTTGGCGTCGGTCTTTGTGTCTTGAGAGGAGGGAGCGGCGGGGTCGACGGAAGCGGCGCGCGAGCGGTCTGCCATGACGATCACCTTGCTGACGGGAGTCAACGGAACCGGTCAATGCGCAAAGGCCGTGCAGCGTGCCCGGTTACCGCCGATTAAGCCCAAGCTGCACTTTCCAGGTTGCTAAGCCTGTGCGTGTGTTTTTGCGCAAATCCCGGTCAAGCTTTAGCAAGGCCGGAAAGGCTGGCCCGCGCATCCAAGTATCTGCGGCTCGGCGACGCACGAACCTTGCAGTGTCCGGCAGCATCCATACTTCGAGGGCGCCGGCCGAAGGCTTGCCAGCGGCCGCTCCAGGAGACGGCCATGAACTATCTTCGTACCGCAATGCTGCTTGCAGGCCTCACCGCCCTGTTCATGGGCGTGGGCTATCTGATCGGCGGCGCCTCCGGTGCCATGATCGCGCTCGTCATTGCCGCCGCGACCAATCTCTTCACCTACTGGAACTCCGACCGCATGGTGCTCTCGATGTACGGCGCCCATCAGGTCGATCGCGCGAGTGCGCCGGAACTTGTCGGACTCGTTGCAGAACTGGCGGGCCGCGCCGGCTTGCCGATGCCACGCGTGTTCGTGATGGACGAGGCGCAGCCCAATGCATTTGCGACGGGGCGCAATCCCGAGAACGCCGCGGTCGCCGTCACCGTCGGCCTGATGAACCAGCTCAGCCGCGAGGAGCTCGCCGGCGTGATCGCGCACGAGCTCGCGCACATCAAAAATCACGACACGCTGCTGATGACGATCACCGCGACCATCGCCGGTGCGATCTCCATGCTGGCCCAGTTCGGCATGTTCTTCGGCGGCCATCGCGACAACAATAGTGGCCCGGGCATCGTCGGCTCGATCCTGATGATGATCCTCGCCCCGCTCGGCGCCATGCTGGTGCAGATGGCGATCAGCCGCACCCGCGAATATGCCGCCGACGATCTTGGCGCGCGCATCGTGGGACAGCCGATGTGGCTGGCCTCGGCGCTGGTCAAGATCGAGGGGGCCGCGCATCAGGTGCCGAACTATGATGCCGAGCGGAATCCGGCGACCGCGCACATGTTCATCATCAATCCGCTGTCGGGCCATGGTGTGGACAATCTGTTCGCCACCCATCCCTCGACGCAGAACCGCATCGCCGCGCTGCAGAGGCTTGCGGCCGCGCTCGGCGCACAGGCGGCGCCGTCGGTGGGCGCCAACGAGAACTATCCGCCGGCGAGCCCGTGGGGCCGCTCGTCCTCGCGCGATCCTCGCGGCCCTTCTCGTGGCCCTTGGGGCTGACGCAACCCGCGAGGGTTTCGCGTCGTTTGTGACCTGGAGCACACAGGATCGTCCCGGCCGGTGTTACCACCTCGGCGTGACCATTCCTTCGAAAGGGGATGCGTGGCCAGCGCTCAGCCGGCCAGCGTCGACGATGACCAGAGTTGCCGTACCATTGCTGATCGTGCTGGCCGTGCTCATCGGCCTGTCCACGCATATGGTGGTCAATTGCGGGGACGAGGACGATCCTGATATCTGCGCGGCCGTGATCGGCTTCTCGCCGCTGCGCGGCTCGCTGATCGCCTTTGCCTATGAGGGGCGCGGTCGGATCGCGCTGCGCCACGGCGACTTTCGCCGGGCGATCGCGGATTTCGACGAGGCCATCCATCTCAATCCCAACCGCGCCTCGCTCTATCGTGATCGCGCGCTCGCGCGCCGGCAGAACGGCGATCTCGAGCGCGCCATTGCGGACTATGACGAGGCGATCGCGCACGATCCCAAGCTCGCCGC
This sequence comes from Bradyrhizobium sacchari, assembly GCF_002068095.1. Taxonomy (GTDB): domain Bacteria; phylum Pseudomonadota; class Alphaproteobacteria; order Rhizobiales; family Xanthobacteraceae; genus Bradyrhizobium; species Bradyrhizobium sacchari. The sequence continues at coordinate 74,001 of NZ_LWIG01000022.1, forward strand.
GCCCTATCATGAGCGCGGTGTCGCGCTCGCCGCCACCGGCGATCTCAATCGCGCCATCCTGAGCTACAACACCGCGGTCCGGCTCGATCCGTCCGATGCGCGGGCCCGCCTCGATCGCGGCCTTGCATTCCTCGCCCGTGGCCAGGCCGACGACGCGCGCGCCGATTTCGAAGCGGCCCTGGCGCTGCCGGCCGGCAAGGACGTCCGCATCCGCGAGGCCGCCCGCGCCAAGCTCGCCGAGCTCGCCAGCGCCGAGCCGCTCGCCGTGCCGAGGCGGTGAGGGATTTTGCGTAGTTCTGGCGTTCTTGCCCTCTCCCCTTGTGGGAGAGGGTGGCTCGCCGCGATGGCGGCGAGACGGTATCTCTCCGCGCGAAAGCTCGCCCAATCGAATTCGCTGAAGCAACGCCTCATCCGGCGCTTCGCGCCGCCTTCTCCCCAAAGGGGAGAAGGAAGAAAGCCTACTTCGACTTCTTGGCCGTCGCCTTCTTCGTCTTGGCGGCCTTCTTCGCCGGCTTCTCGTCCTTGGCCTTCTTCTCCACCTTCACCGTAACCGGCGTGCTTGCGGCGAGGCGCATCGCGCGGGCGTAGCTGTCGGCGACGTTGTCGGCGGACATCTGCAGGCGCTTGGCGGCGGCGGTGGCCTGCTGCATGGTGGCCTTGGCCATCATCTTGAAGCGGTCGCCGGTCTCCTTGCCCTTGGCCTTGGCGGCGAGGCCGTTGAAGCGATCCCGCCGCTCCTTGGCGCGGGTCATCAGGCCCGTCTGCAGCTGTCTGGCCAGTTGCCGGATCACGACATCCAGGTCGGCGTCCGCCATGTTCTTCCATCCTCTTGAAAACGGTATCGATGCGGGCGGGACTATGCAGATCGGACCCCGCCTTGGCAATTGGTGGCCGCCCGTCATCCGCAGCTTCCAGTGCCCAAAGCAAAAAAGCCGCGCATTTTGCGCGGCTCTTCCGTGTCCTGGCGGAGTTTCCGCCTCACTTGAGCGAGGCGACCGGACCGCTCGACGCTGCCGGGTCGGGGTCGAAGCCGAATACGCCGACCAGGTATTTGTAATAGTCCGGCATCTTCTCCTTGAGCACTTCGCGCGACTTCGGATCGTGGAATTCGCTCTTTCCGGAGAGGAAGATGCTGGCGGTCACGGCGAAGAATTCCATGGGGTTCTTCAGCGCGTAGGATTCCTTGGGCAGCTGGTCCTTGGACTTGGCCAGGGCGTAATAGCCAATCACGCCCTTGTTGGCGTAGCCGTCCGGCAGCAGCCGCGCGTGAAAGGCGTGCAGCAGCTCGTGCAGCAGCACCGCTTCCTTCTCGTAGCGCATCATGTCCGGCCGCAGCATGATCACCCCGAGCCCCGAATCGACCGCGAGGTCGATGGCGTTCGGGTTGCTCCAGCGCTGCTTGGCGGGGTCCCAGACCGTCAGCGTCCGGGGTTCGGTGCGCTGGATATCCGGAGTGACCCTGCCGTAGCAGGCGGTGGCGGCGCCTTCGTCGAGGCAGGCAAGCTCGCTCGCGACGATCGGAACGGTGTGGAAGAAGCGCAGCACCCGCGGCGAGAGGCCGACGCCTTCGACGACGTCGATCTGGCTCTTCAGGTTCTCGGTGAGCTTGTCGACGTCCTTGCGGTCGCGGTTCTCGGATAAGTCGAACATGTAGCCGCGATAGCTCTGGAAGCCAGGCGGCAGCGCCTGGGCCGCCCCACCGGTCGCATCGAGCGATCCTGCATTGGATGGATTGGCAAAGAGCGCGCCGACGATGGTCGCGGTCAGCAGCAACGCAATGCGCATGATGAACCCCCTGATGTCACTTCGCCCGGCAGGATAGGCCGCCGTTGTTTGCGAAAAGTGAGTGGGGCGAGACTAGGGCTGCGATGTTGAGGCGTGCTTAACCGTTGGTTGCAGATCACGAAGGCGGATTAGGTCCGGGTTAACCAAGCGTGGATCGGCGGCACGCTTCGGCGTAACATCGCCTCCGGGCACCAGGCCCGAATGTCCAGACAGCCGGAAGGGGAGGATGCCATGTATGCCGCCATCCGTCAGGCCAAGGCGAAAAGCGGGAGTGCGGAAGAGCTGACGCGCCGCATCAAGGACGGCGCCGTTCCGATCATCAGCGATGTCGACGGTTTCCGCGCCTATTACGTCGTCTATGCCGGCGACGACACGGTCACCGCGATCTCGATCTTCGACAAATTCGAGCAGGCCGAGGAGGCGAACAAGCGCGCCATCGCCTGGATCGAGAAGGATCTCGGCCCGCTGCTCGCCGGCGACGCCCGCGCCGTGGCGGGGCCGGTGATCGTGCATACGCTGGCGTAGGTGGGCGGGTGCCTTCGCCTCTCCCCGCTTGCGGGGAGAGGCCGGAATTCAAGCGCAGCTTGAATTCCGGGTGAGGGGGGCTCTCGGCGAGTCCAACTTCTACCGTCCTCGCGGAGAGCTCCCCTCATCCCGACCCTCTCCCCGCAAGCGGGGCGAGGGAGAACACGCCCTCACAACTCCCGCGCATTCGAGAACGCGAACGAACTCACCCTTCTCGTCGTCTCGTCCAGGATCAGCGTGCGGGTGATCGGCGGTTCGGCGCGCTGGGCGCAGTTTTCGCGCTCGCAAAGGCGGCAGTTGACGCCGATCGGCGTGCCTTCCGTCTTCTCCAGGTCCATGCCGGCGGCGTAGGTCAGGCGCGCGGCGTGACGGATCTCGCAGCCGAGGCCGATGGCGAAGCGCGGCTGCGGCAGCGGGTGCGGCGCGACGGGGCGGCGCACCATCTGCGCGATCGAGAAATAGCGCGTGCCGTCGGACAGCTCGATCACCTGCTTGAGCAGGCGGTCCGGCGTGTCGAAGGTCGAATGCACGTTCCACAGCGGACAGGTGCCGCCGAATTTCGAGAACGGGAACGTGCCTGACGAGAAGCGCTTGGAGACGTTGCCGGCATTGTCGACGCGCAGCAGGAAGAATGGAATGCCGCGCGCGTTCGGCCGTTGCAGCGTGGTGAGGCGGTGGCAGACCTGCTCGAAGCCGGAATTGAAGCGTTGCGCCAGCACGTGGATGTCATAGTTCAGCGCTTCGGCGGCGGCGAGGAATGCCGGATAGGGCATCATCACGGCAGCTGCAAAGTAGTTGCCGAGCGTGATGCGGAACAGCCGCCGCGGCGCATCGTCGAGCGGGCCGGCGCGGCCGATGATCGTCTCCAGGGCTTGCGCGCATTCGCCAAGCCCGATCTGGAAGGCGAGCTGGAACGCGCGGCCGGGCGGGTCGACCAGCTCCGAGATCAGCAGCTGCCGGCGATGGCGGTCGAAACGCCTGAGCGTCTCGCGCATCACATCCACGGGCATGACGCGGGTCTGGATCGAGTGCTTCTCGCGCAGGCGCGCGACCAGCGCCGCGTAAAGCCCTTCGGCGGGCACGTTCAGCTCGTCGCGAAGGTTCTCCGCGGCCTGCTCGAGTTCCGGAAAATAGTTGCGGTTGGCCTCGATCAGCTCGCGCACGCGCTCGACCGGATTGGCCTCGTAGCGCGTGCCGACGTCGCGGTCGGCCATCTGGGCGGCGGCCAGCGTCTCGCCCTGGCGCGCCTCGGTATAGGCGGCGTAGAGCCGCTGCAGCGCATGGGTGACGCCGGGGCAGAGCTCGGCGAGGTCGCGCAGTTCCTGCTTGGGAACGTCGATCTGGCGGAACAGCGGATCGGAAAAGATCTCGTTCAGCTCGGCGAAGAAGCGGTCCTCGTCTGCGGTGGCGAGGTCGCGCAGATCGAGATCGTAGGTCTCGGCCAGCCGCAGCAGGATCTGCGCCGTCACCGGGCGCTGGTTGCGCTCGATCAGGTTGACGTAGCTCGGCGAGATTCCCAGCCCCTCGGCGATCTGGGTCTGCGATAGCCCCAATTGCTGCCGAATCCGGCGGAAGCGCGGGCCGACGAACAGTTTCTTCCCGGACTCGGCGGGCATGTCTCAGATCTCCTGGCGCATCAAGGACAGTCTTGCTGACCTATATTTTACAAAATTTACAAAATAACATCTATTACATGTTCTGATGTTACATGACATCACCAATAAAAAACAAGCCATCTATACGCCGTTTCTGTTTTCGCGTTTAGCTCCTGACACGCATCTCGCAATGCATTGTCAAGAATGTCGATGGCCAGCCATCGGCCGTCGTCAGCGAAAGGATAGACACATGAATTACCAGCCCCGCGGCATCAACGCGCTTCAGCGCCCGGCCTCGTATCAGAGCGAGATCGAGGCAGCCCAGGCGCTCCTCGAGACCAAGCCGACCTGGAACGGGGTGTCGGCCGAAGCCGTCGCTCGCATGCGCCTGCAGAACCGTTTCAAGACCGGTCTTGACGTCGCCCGCTACACCGCGGCGCTGATGCGGGCCGACATGGCCGCCTACGACAACGACCCGACCAAGTACACGCAGTCGCTCGGCTGCTGGCACGGCTTCATCGCCCAGCAGAAGCTGATCTCGGTCAAGAAGCACTTCGGCGGCAAGACCGATCGCACCTACCTGTATCTCTCGGGCTGGATGATCGCGGCGCTGCGCTCCGAGTTCGGACCTCTGCCCGACCAGTCGATGCACGAGAAGACCTCGGTGCCGGCGCTGATCGAGGAGCTCTACACCTTCCTGCGTCAGGCGGACTCGCGCGAACTCAACGACATCTTCCGCAGCCTCGACAAGGCGCGCAAGGAAGGCGACAAGACCCGCGAGAAGGAGCTGATCGAGAAGATCGACAACTTCCAGACCCATGTCGTCCCCGTCATCGCCGACATCGATGCCGGCTTCGGCAACGCGGAGGCGACCTATCTGCTCGCCAAGAAGATGATCGAGGCGGGCGCCTGCGCGCTGCAGATCGAGAATCAGGTCTCGGACGAGAAGCAGTGCGGCCACCAGGACGGCAAGGTCACCGTGCCGCATGACGTCTTCCTCGCGAAGATCCGCGCCTGTCGCCACGCCTTCCTCGAGCTCGGCATCGAAGACGGCATCGTCGTGACCCGCACCGACTCGCTCGGCGCCGGCCTCACGCAGCAGATTGCCGTCAGCCACAAGCCCGGCGACATCGGCGACCAGTACAACAGCTTCCTCGATTGCGAGGAAGTGACGGCGGAGAACGCCCGCAACGGCGACGTCATCATCAACCGCAACGGCAAGATGATGCGTCCGAAGCGGCTGCCCTCCAATCTCTACCAGTTCCGTCCCGGCACCGGGGCAGACCGTTGCGTGCTCGACTGCATCACCTCGCTGCAGAACGGCGCCGACCTGCTCTGGATTGAGACAGAGAAGCCGCATATCGAGCAGATCGCCAGCATGGTCGACCGTATCCGCAAGGTGGTGCCGAACGCCAAGCTCGCCTACAACAACTCGCCGTCGTTCAACTGGACCCTCAACTTCCGTTGGCAGGTCTACGACGCGATGAAGGAAGCGGGCCAGGACGTCAGCAGGTACAACCGTGCCGAGCTGATGAAGGCGGAGTACGACGATACGCCGCTGGCGAAGGAAGCCGACGAGCGCATCCGCACCTTCCAGGCGGATTCGGCCAAGCGCGCCGGTATCTTCCACCACCTGATCACGCTGCCGACCTATCACACGGCCGCGCTGTCCACCGACAACCTCGCCCGCGAGTATTTCGGTGAGCAGGGCATGCTGGGCTACGTCAAGAACGTCCAGCGCGCCGAGATCCGTCAGGGTATCGCCTGCGTGAAGCACCAGAACATGGCTGGCTCCGACATCGGTGACGACCACAAGGAATACTTCGCCGGTGAAGCTGCCCTGAAGGCGGGCGGCGCGCATAACACCATGAACCAGTTCGGCTAACGCACCACGCAGTTCGACAGGAGACTGACAATGACCAAAGGCAGCAATTTCTGGGTGATCGGCGGCGAGTTCGGCTCGATGAACTTCCACAAGCTCGTGGAAGGTTCGGCCCAGGTCAAAGGTCCGTTCAAGACCCGCAAGGAGGCCGAGGACTGCTGGCGCGAGGTCTCGGAGGAGAGCCGCCACAAGGCCGGCGTCCGCTTCTCGATCGTGGAAGAGCCGTCGCGCGTCTCGGCCTGAGGGCCTTACCTGCCCTCCTGAAACAAGAAGACGTCCAAGGACGGATGGTCCCATCCAGGCTCTGCCTGGGTGGGATCGTCTGTTTTTGGCACAGGTCACGCGCCTGTGGGCGGCGTAAGTATCTGGAATTATGGGCCCTTTGCGGACAGCTTGGTTGCTGATAGGTTAACGGGGATAAGTCGAGGACGAGGCCGACAATGTCAGAGCCCGAGACCAGCGGGACCCATCCCAGCCAGCTACGCCCGGTGCGGCTGCGCGACGCGCTGCTGCGCGCACGGATCGAGGCCGCCGACCGGACTGGCGTCGTCGTCGACTTGCGCGACGCCGAGGTGGCGCGGCTGGAGATCCTCAACGACGCCCTCGATCCGCTGTTCGCCCAGATACCGGAGCAGATCGACCTGTTCGACCGCGGCATCAGCCAGGGCGACACGCCGCGGCTCTGGATCGACGTCGTCGCCCACATCATGATGGGGCGCGACAAGCGGATGTACCGCTTCGTCCAGGACACTCGCTTCGGCCGCATCGTGCTCGCCGAATCGCATGACACGACGGCAATCGTCGACGCCGTCACCGACTATGTCGCCCGCCGCATGATCGAGCGCGAGCATGCGATGGTGGTCCCACCCGAACCGCAAGCCCCGGCTGCCGAGCAGCCGGCCCGCTCGCGCGTCTGGCCGTTCGTGTTCGGCTTCATCCTCGGCGCCGCCGCGCTGTTCGGCGTTGCCATGCTGGCGGTCTTGCGGAGCTGGTGAGACATCCTCCGTCGTCATTGCGAGGAGCTCTTGCGACGAAGCAATCCAGACCGCCTCCGCGGAGAGATTCCTGGATTGCTTCGCGGAGCCTGTCATCGGGCCGCGCTTTGCGCGGACCCGGTGGCTCGCAATGACGGCGTGACTTCAAATCAACCTTGCCTGCTTGATCTGCCCGATCTGGAATCCCGCCCCCAGCGCCCGCACCGTCTGCTCGCAGCGCCAGCCGGCATTGTCCTTCTCGATCGTGAAGAGATTATACGCCGCCGCTGGATAGCGTCCGTGCGCGAGCGCGGAGGCGGACGGCACGCCGATCGCGGGAATGTTGCCGTTGGGGCCCTCGAACCACATGGTCGAGTGAATGTGGTCGTGCCCGTGCAGGATCAGCTCGACGCCGTGGCGCTTCAGCAGCGCCAGAAGATCGGCAGAGTCCGTCATCCGCTTCTGGCGCGCGGCGGACTTGAGGGGATGATGCACCAGCAGCACGCGGAAGACGTCTTCGGCCGCGAGCCGTTCGAGGACCTCGGCGAGCGCGGCAAGCTGATCGCGTCCGAGCGTGCCCGTCGCCATCAGCGGCAGGGTCGGCACCGCCGTGGACAGGCTGATCAGCGCCAGCGGCCCGCGCCGGCGCACGGACGGGAAGCCGATGCTGCCGTCGTCCCCCGCAAGATAGGGCGCGAAGGTCTCGCCGAAGCGATGAAAGGTGGCGCGGACATAGGCGTCGTGATTGCCGGGAATGGTGGTGACGCGGTCAGGCGGCCCGACGTCGTCGAGCCAGGCGCGTGCGGGGGCGAACTCGGCCTCCAGCGCCAGATTGACGAGATCGCCCGTCACCGCGATGTGGTCGGGCGCCTGCCCCTTCATGTCGGCAACAAGCGCGTCGAGGACCTCGCGGCGCTGGTATTTGTGGCGGTTGCGCGTCCAGTTGACGTAGCCGAGCACACGCTTGCCGGCGAGCTCGACCAGCCGCGGCTTCGGCAGCGGCGCCAGATGCGGGTCGGACAGATGGGCGAGCGTGAAGGGGGCCATCGTGTTGTGAGTCATCGCGCGCGATTGCCTCGCTATTCGGCCACTGTAATGGCAAGGTCGCGAGGACTGCGCAAGCAGGGTCTTGCGAGGGGATTTGAGAGAATCTGATGGGGGAGCGTCTGAACCGCATCCGACGGAAATTCGAGCCAATGCTGCGGCGGATCTTCCACGCCTGGTTCCTGCTGGTGCGCGGCATGACCCTCGGCGTTCGCGCCGTGGTGCTGGATGCCGACAACCGTGTGTTCCTGGTCAGGCACAGCTACATCGCCGGCTGGTATCTGCCCGGCGGCGGGGTCGATCTCGGCGAGAGCATGGAGCAGGCGATGCGGCGCGAGCTCAAGGAGGAGGGCGACATCGACCTCACGGGGGACGCCGTGCTGCACGGCATCTTCCTCAACAGTCACGTCTCCCGCCGCGACCACGTCGCGGTCTACGTGGTCAGGCATTTCAGGCAGGATCGGCTGCCCGCGCCCAATCACGAGATCGTCGAATGCGGGTTCTTCGCGATCAATGCGCTGCCCGAAGGGACCACGGATGGCACGCGGCAGCGGCTGGCGGAGGTGCTGGACGGCCGGCCGCTGATTGCGACATGGCGGTGAGGGCGGCCTGTGCTAGTAATTGCGGCATCTGCAGTCTCGACATATGGACGGGGGTTGGAGATTGTCTGAAGCGACGAGCTCATGGCCGTTTCGGGTCGCCGTGCTGGTTCCCTGCTACAATGAGGAAGCCGCGGTCGCGACGGTCGTCGCCGATTTCCGCAAGGCGCTACCTGCGGCCGAAGTCTACGTGTACGACAACAACTCGACCGACCGTACCGCGGCGATCGCGCGCGAGGCCGGAGCGATCGTGCGCAGCGAACGGCGTCAGGGCAAAGGCCACGTCGTGCGCCGCATGTTCGCTGACGTCGAGGCCGACATCTACGTGCTCGTCGATGGAGATGCGACCTACGACGCGCCGAGCGCGCCGCGCATGATCGACAAGCTCCTCGACGAGCATCTGGATATGGTCGTGGGGCTGCGTGTCGATCGATCGCAAGCGGCCTACCGGCGCGGCCATCGTATCGGCAACCGGCTGTTCACCGGTTTCCTGGCATCGACCTTCGGCCACGCCTTTCACGATATTCTGTCCGGTTACCGCGTTTTCTCGCGCCGCTTTGTCAAATCATTTCCCGTTTTGTCCGACGGTTTCGAGATCGAGACCGAATTTGCGGTCTATGCGCTGGAATTGTCGCTCCCGGCCGCAGAGATCGCAACGCCCTATTACGCGCGCCCGCAAGGTTCCTTCTCCAAGCTCAACACCTGGCAGGATGGTTTGTGCATCTTCAATACGATGCTGAAGCTCAACCGATCGGAGCGGCCGCTGCGCTTCTTTTCCGCGATCGCCATCGTCCTCGCGCTGCTGTCGATAGCTTTCGGACTGCCCATCGTGATCGACTTCCTCGAAACCGGCCTCGTGCCGCGCCTCCCCACCGCCGTGCTCTCCATGGGGCTGATGATCATGGCGCTGCTTTCGGCGTCGTCGGGGCTCGTGCTCGACACCGTGACGCGGGGCCGGCGGG
>NZ_LWIG01000022.1:83410-93968 GCF_002068095.1 Bradyrhizobium sacchari
GCGGGCCTAATCCCATGGACCACCGCCCTCCGAGGTGATATCCCGCCCACGCCGGCCGACCATTTCTTCCCGACGCGAACCGATGACTCCGCTTGAAAACGCCCTGACGCGATGAACGATCTCTCACTCACCATCCTGCCGGAAATTGCCGGCGATGCTCAGGCGATCGAGCGGCTGCACGAACGCACCTTCGGCCCCGGCCGTTTTGTGCTGAGCGCCTATCGCATCCGCGAGCACGTGGATCACGTGCTCGAATTGTCTTTCACTGCCCGCATCGGGACGTTGCTGGTCGGATCCGTGCGGCAATTGCCGATCCGCGTCGGCGACACGCCGGCGCTGCTGCTCGGGCCCCTGACGGTCGAACCTCCGTTCCGCGGCCGCGGCGTCGGTCGGATGCTGCTCGAGCGCGCGCTGAAGGATGCGAAGACGCAGGGCCACCGCCTGGTGCTGCTGGTCGGCGACGAACCCTATTACAGCCGCGTCGGCTTCAAGCCGGTGCCGAAGGGACGAGTCACGATGCCGGGCCCGGTCGATTACGCCCGGCTTCTCGTCCTCGAGCTCGTCGAAGGCGCGTTCGAAGGCGTATCGGGGCCGGTCGGTCCGGACTGGAGCAAGACGCCAACCTGACGCGCCATCGCTTTGCAGCTCACGTGAGGTAAGCTAGTGCCGGTCGATCAGCAATATTACCGGGAGGTGGCGTCCGGGAGCACGGCGGAGAAGCTGCTCATCTCGGCACGCGACCGCATATTCCAGGATTTCATCACTCAGATGCAGCCGTCTGCGTCGGACGAGATCTTGGACGTCGGCGTGTCCGACGTGATCAACGACGGCGCAAACGTGCTGGAGAGAAGCTATCCGCATCAGCGCAAGATCACAGCTTGCGGGCTCGGCGAGGGCGTCGGGTTCAAGGCGGCTTTTCCGCTTTGCCGCTACGTGCAGATCGAGCCGAACACACGGTTGCCGTTTGCCGACAACGAATTCGATATCGCGACGTCCAATGCTGTGCTCGAGCATGCGGGAAGCCACCAGAATCAGGTGCTCCTGGTCAAGGAGCTTTGCCGCGTTGCGCGGCGGGTGTTCATCACGGTGCCCAACAGGTTCTTTCCGGTCGAGCACCACACGGCCATCCCGCTGGCGCATTACCTGGATGGCACTTTCAGGATTGCCTGCATGATCACCGGCAAGTCGGAATGGACCGACGAGCAGAACCTGATCCTGATGACACGAAAACGGCTGCTGGCGCTCACCGCGCTGATCGCCAAGTCAGCGGCGGTGGGTTACACCGGCTTGTCGCTCGGCCCGTTATCGTCCAATCTCTATCTTGCATTCCGCTGAAGCGGAGCCAGCGCCTCCCGCCGCGGCATGATCTCAATGAAGCGAATCGGCACGAGCAAAGTCATCTTCGCCGTCCTGTTCATCGCGGTGCTGATCGGCCATTTCTGGACCATGTTACGATGGAATGAGGCGCGCGGTGTCTACGACGACATCTGCTACCTGCGGCAGGCGCATTTGTTTCAGAGGTTCGGGCTGGTGCGAGGCTTCGACACCAACCTCGCCCTCGACGACGATGGCTATCTGAAAGCAAAGCTGAGGGAGATCGACTACCCGAAGTGGGACGATACGACTGAAGCGCCCTGTCACAATTTGATGCCGGCCACAGGGAAGGTCGTCATCCAGTACCCGCCAGGTGTCGGCCTCGTGTTGGCGTTATTTCCGGGCGGTCACCAGGTCGTGCCCATGTACATGATGGCGACCGTTGTCGTCTTCGGCTTTGCGCTGTTTGCCCTATCTATCGCGCGCACCACGAGGTCGATCCTGCTGGCTGGAACGTTCGGCTGTCTTGCAATCTATCTGATGGTCAATCCGGTCAAGGCGAGCTATTCGATGGCTCCGACGGTCGCCGTGTGTGCGGTCGCAGGATGTCTCACCGCGCGATGGCTGATGGACCCGCAATCTCAGCCGAGGATCGGGCTGTTGGCGTCCATCGGCCTCCTGCTTGGATTGACAGTCGATTTCCGCTTGGCCAACCTCTTCCTCGCGTCCGGCTACGGAATGTTCCTCCTCGTCGCGTTCCTTGCAGAACGCACGGTGTCCCGGTTCTTGCAAGGAGCCGTGTTCGGCATCGCATTGCTGGCCGGCGTGATGCCGACCATCGCGTCTTATGCCGTCAATGCCGGCAGTCCGTTCGCGTCGACCTACGGCAACAACCCCGATGTCAGGCCGCTCGATTTCTCGTTCGCCGTGATCCGGGACTATCTCGCCGATCCGCTGCAGACGTTGTTGGTCATCATCGGAATCGCGGGGTCGATCTGCCTGTTGCGGCAGCCGGATGGCCTCCGCCGTGTCGCGCAGCTCACGATCGCCAATCTGGCGATCAATCTCGCCTTCTTCTTCACCTATCCGATCGCGACGCCATACTACACCATCCCCATTTCTCTCCTGACGCTATGGAGCCTGCTGTTTGCCGTCCTTTTCCAGGAGGCGGCAGAGGATGCTCCCGAACCGGCCGCTTGGGCCGAAGCGCGCTGAGTTCAGCTTGGTCAGCGCGCTGCGGCCTTGAGCGTGGTCATCCCCCAAGGCTGCTGCCTTTCCGGATCGCGCCTAGAGCATGACCCGGAAAAGCGCGAAGCGGTTTTCCGGAAAGATCATGCGCAAACGACAAACTAGAGCGCGATGACGATTCATCCAAATCTCAGCGCGCCTTAGAACTTGAAGTTCGCGAACGCCCGCACCCCGATACCCGGCATAAGCACTTCGTCCTTGGTGTAGGACACCGAGTTGCGGATGCTTTCGTTGAGGAGGTTGTTGCCGACGATGCCGGCAATCATCTCGCGCGCCCCGAACCGGCTCGGATCGAGCTTTGTCTTGTAGCTCACTTCCGCCTTCAGCAGATTGTAGCCCGGCGTCGGCGTCTCCGCGATTACGGCGATGTTGTTCTGCGCGAAGGCGTGCAACAGGTTGACCCGCATCAGCCAGTTGTCGTCGCGCCAGAACACGCCGCCGCCCAGTCGCACCGGCGGAATGCGCGGCACGTTGGTGCCGTCGGAGAAGGTGGCGCGGACGACGTCGAGCTGGTTCTCGATGCCCCAGATGCCGCCCTGGAACGCGCCGACATCGAACTGCGACTGAAATTCGCCGCCGCGGAAATTGGCATTGCGCTGCGAATAGACCGCCTGGTTCAGCTCGGCGCCCGGATTGCCGCACGAAGCGAAGTCATCGTCGCACATCACGCCGGTGAGGCGGCGAAAGATGAAATTGTCGAAATGCGTGTAGTAGACGGTCGCTTCGAACCGGAACGGCCCCGTCGCCTTGCGCACGCCGAGCTCGACCGACTTCGCGGTCTCGATGGTGAGGTTGGGATTGCCGATGTCGAAGGTCGCCGTCGCATCATGGCCGCCGCGGGAAAACAGCTCGGCCGCCTTCGGCGCGCGCTCGACATACTGCGCGGTGACGCTGCCGACCATGCCGCCCGGCAAATCCTGCAACAGACCGATGCTGCCGCTCTTCGGCGTGTAGGACGGATTGCGCGCGATCGCCGCCTGCGGCGTGCCGTCAGGCAAAAAGTCCGCCGAGAAATTCGGCGTCGTGCCGTGTAGCTCGACATGCTCGATGCGCCCAGCGATCTGCGCTCGCGTCTGTTCGGTGAACTTGAACTCGTTGAAGGCATAAGCGGCGACGCGCGTGTTGTTGTTGGGGTCCCACAATCCGTTGAACAGCGTGCCGGGATTGTCCGGGCTCGGCGCGCTGAGCTCCTGGTGACCGGCCTGGAAGCCGAGTGCCGTCGTCACCTCGGCGAAGCGGGCGTTGAACGGCATCAGCTGCACCTCGGTGCGAATCTCCTGCTCCTTGTTGGTGAAGGTCTGCCTTATGCCGTCGCTGTTGAGATCGGCGGGATCGGCAAGGCCGATCTCGTTGTGCCGGTAGTCGGTCGCGCCGGCCCAGAAGCGGATGGTGTCGATTGCGGTGGCGTCGGGACGGTACTCGCCCTTGGCGTTGATCTTGGTCTGGTGGCCGTCGATGCGCGTGTGGTGGTCGGCGCCGTCGATGCCGGGGATGTGGTAGAGCGAGTCGTTCTGCGTGATCGCAGCGCCGATATAGCCGCCCTGGAAGAAGTAGGAGCCGCCGATCGAGGCGCCGTCCGAGCGCGTCGCCGAGTTCGGCTGGCGCCCGTTCACGGGCCGCGTCTGGTCGTTCAGATAGGGATAGCTCGGAATGTTGTAGTCGGAGGTCGTGCGGCCATAGGCATCGGCATGGAAGGCAAAATTGCCGCCGCCGGTGTCGAGCAGCACGCCGCTCTCGACGCCGCGGTCGACCGAGGAGAACGCGGTGCGCGTCTCGGCGGTGACGCAAGGCGATGTCGCGGCGGATGCGAGTGGCGCCTTGGCCGGCATTCCCCAGGTCTGGAACGACGGCGCGCAGGACGGCAGCGCATCCGGAATCCGGTTGTTGGTGGCGCTGACGACGCCGCCGATCGAGGTCGAGCCGTAGCGCAGCGCCGCCGGTCCGCGCACCACCTCGACCTGGTTGGTCGCGAGCGGATCAATGGGAACGAAATGATCCTCGCCGAGATCGGAGGCGCCGCCGCCATTGGTGCCGTTCTCGACGATGCCGACGCGGTTGACGTCGAGACCCCGGATGATCGGCCGGCTGGAGGCACCGGGCGCGAAGCTCGAGCCGGTGATGCCGGGCTTGGAGAACAGCAGATCGCCGAGCTGGCCGCCGCCCTCGCGGCGGATCTCGTCGTTCGGTACCACCGTAACGGTGGCGAACTGGTTGGTCACGATCGACAGCACGCCCTGCTGAGGGGCGGCCGTCGCTGGCGCTGCCGGCGCTGCATCCGCCGTACGCTGTTGGCTGCGCGAGCGTCCGGTGCGCGCGACGCGGACCGGGCTGCGGGTCGGCACCACCCGGCGCACGATCGGGCTCGGCGCCGTCACGGTGACGGCCGGGATCTCGGTCGACGACTTGTCTTGCGCAGGCGCTTGCGCCGGTGCCTGCGTGGGTTCTTGGGCAAGCGCCGATGTGGCGGCGGCGCCGAGCAGGAGCAGGCTCGCTCCGGCGAGATGCTGCACGCGTCGCAATTCAAATGACATGGTCCTGATTCCACTCAGGCGCCGTCCGGAAGATGCTTTGCTGATCGGAGGCGGCCTGCCGTCGCGGCGCGACGGAATTCGACTTCAACGGCTCCCGGGGACTCGCCGACATGCGGCGGGCCCGGGCGTGATCAAACGCTGTTGGGAGTCAGGACGCGGGAGGGGCGCGCGGCTGGAACGCCGTGCCGGCCGATTTCAGATGGACGAATTCGGCATCAGTGGTGAGCTGGAGCAGCGCGATCGCCTGGGGCAGCTGCAGCAGCGGCGGCGTCGCGAACAGGACCGTGCCGGCCATCGCGAGCAATGCGCAGATCGCGCAATTGTCGTCGCCCGGCTGCTCCCGGTCGGGGCTTTTAGGCGATTGCTTCTGGATCGCCGCGGGGTCGATCGAGGCGATCGCCTTGGCGTTGTCCGTCTGCTGGATCGAGGACTGGGCGAGGGGAGTGGCCTGGGCGAACCAGTGGCTGTGGCCGAAGGTCAGCGCGAATTGCACCAGCATCGCGAACAACGCGAGCCGGGCACCGTGCCTGATATGCGACCGGAACCACTTCATCTGCAGACGCCACCCCGCATCGCAAGGCGCCAATCCCTGGGCGTCGCGATGTTATAATGTAACATCGCCCGATCGGTCCGTGGATGTCAACGGCGGGGCGGGCTGTGCGTACAGGCAGCCGGCCTGATGTGTCCTTCGGGCAACTAACGCATGATCCGGAAAAGTGCGAAGCGGTTTTCCGAAAAGATCATGCGCAAACACAACCTAAAGCGCGATGACGATTCATTCCAATCTCATCGCGCTTTAGAGTGGGATGGCTTTTTGGTTGAAGCGATGCGAGCCGAGAACTCGGATCACCTCTCCCCGCCGGAGAGAGGTGATCCCGGGGCCGCCGATCGCGCCAAGCGTTTTAGCGCCCTTCACGCACCCAGGTCGCGGCAAACGCGCCGAGCAGCAGCAAGAGGCCGATCAGGCCGGCGAAGATCGGCAGCACGCCGACGCCCTTCACGACGCTGGCGTCGCGCATCCTGACCCCCATCCAGCCATCGCCATGGAAGCTGCTCACCGAGCGCACCGGCACGATGCGCGGCAGCTCGACGCTGGTGCCATCGACGACGCGCACGGCATCGCCGCCGGTCGCCTGCGTCAGCGGCCTCAGGGTCTCGGTGGTGGAGGTGACCTCCGAAAACTCCTTCGGATTGGTCGGGCCGACATTGATGAGCGCCTTCAGCGTGCCGTCTGTCGCCTGCCACAGGCCGAGCTCATTCGCCGGCAGGCTGGCGCGCCACTCGCCGGGATCGACGGCGCTGAGCGTCAAATCGTGCGACACGCCCGACGGCGAGGTCACGCTGACCGGCTGGACGCTGTCCGACATGGTCTGGCGCACCACGACGAGGTCCTTGCCCTGCACCTGGAGGCGCAGCGCTTCCTCGTCGAGGTCGGGCTGCTTCATCAGCCAGTGCGACATCCGCCTGAGCAGATCGAGATGCGGGCCGCCGCCCTCATAGCCGCGCGCCCACAGCCAGATGTGGTCGGAGAGCAGCAGCGCGACGCGCCCCTCGCCGAAGCGCGAAAGGAACAAGAGCGGCTTGCCGTCGAGGCCCGTCATCACCGGCGGGTTGACGGAATTGCGGGTGTCGACGGTGCGGAAGAAACGGCTCCAGTGCGGCGGCTCGAAGGCCGAGCCCTCAAGACCGCGCGTGACTGGATGGCGTTTGCCGATGTCGGACAGATGCGCATAGAACGGCTTCTCGGTCACGCCGACCGGCTCGGCCGGCAGCACCGAATCCAGCGGCGTACGCCAGATGCTGGTGTTGGAGGCATAGTCGGGCCCGGCCGAGACCAGCACCGCGCCGCCCGCGCGCACATAGCGCGCGATGTTGTCGAAATAGGCGATCGGCAGCACGCCCTGGCGGGCGTAGCGGTCGAAGATGATCAGCTGGAATTCGTTGATCTTCTGCTGGAACAGCTCGCGGGTCGGAAACGCGATCAGCGACAATTCGTTGATCGGCGTGCCGTCCTGCTTCTCCGGCGGCCTGAGAATCGTGAAGTGCACGAGGTCGACGCTGGCGTCGGACTTCAGGAGGTTGCGCCAGGTGCGCTCGCCGGAATGCGGCTCGCCCGAGACCAGCAGCACGCGCAGCTTGTCCCGCACACCGTCGATGGCGACGACGGCGCGGTTGTTCACCGGCGTCAGTTCCTTCTCGAGCGGCGAAGCCTCGATTTCGACGATGTTCGGCCCGGCATGCTTGATGTCGACGTCGACGCTCGCGCTCTGGCCGCTCGAGAGCGTGCGCTCGTTGATGACCTCGCCGTCGCGGCGCACGGTGACCTTGGCGCGCTCGCCGGAAACGCCCTGGTCGTCGAGCCGGTAGGTGATGGTCTGCATCTGGCCGACGATGCCGAAGCGTGGCGCCGCCGTGATCGCGATGCGGCGGTCGCGCTCGTCCTTCTGCCCGGTGATCAGCGCGTGCACCGGCGCCTGGAAGCCGAGCGCGGCGGCATTGGCGGGAATGTCGTGGACGCGGCCGTCGGTGATCAGGAAGGCGCCGGCGACGCGGTCGACCGGCACGTCAGACAGGGCCGAGGCGAGGGCGCCGAACAGCTTGGTGCCGTCGGTCTCGCCGTCGGCCTGGCCGGCTTCGACGACGCGGACCTCGAGACCCTTGATCTTCTTCAGGCTATCGACCAGCGCCTCCTGCGCCTGCGCGGCCTCTCGATTGCGGTTGCCGAAATTCTGGCTCGGGCTCTTGTCGACGACGATGGCGGCGACCGAGGTGAGCGGATCGCGGTCCTCGCGGGTGAAGGAGGGATTGGCGAGCGCCAGCAGGAACAGCGCCAGCGCGGCGACGCGCACGGCTGCACCGCGCGCGCGCGCCACCAGCAGCAGGATCGCGATGACGACGATCGCGGCCAGCGCGAGCCAGAGGACGATCGCGGGAACAAGCGGCGTGAACGCGATGCCGTAATTCATCAGACAGACCTATCAACGTCATTCCGGAGCGATGCGAAGCATCGAATCCGGAATCTCGAGATTCCGGACCTGGTCCTTCGGACCATTCCGGAATGACGGGGCGCGTGGTTCAAGGGCGTCACGCGCATCTCTACTGTCCCAGCCGTTCGATCAGGGCCGGTGCGTGCACCTGGTCGGCCTTGTAATTGCCGGTCAGCGTGTACATCACGATGTTGGCGCCGGCGCGGTAGGCGAATTCGCGCTGGCGGGGGTCGCCGCTGGTCACCGGCAGCATGTACTGGCCGTCGGGGCGCACGGCCCAGGCGCCGGCAAGATCGTTCGAGGTGATGATGATCGGCGAGACGCCGTCGCCGCCGCGAGCCGGGCGCTGCGCGGCGTCTTCGTCCTCGTCGCGTGGCAGGGTCTCGACCCAGGTCTGGCCGGTGTTGAAGCGGCCGGGGAAGTCGCGCAGCAAATAGAAGGTCTTGGTCAGCACGTGCTCGCGCGGCACCGGCTCGAGCTCGGGCACGTCGAGCGAAGACAGGATGTCGCGCAAGGTGCGCATGCCCGGCGTCTGCGAGGCACCGTTGTCGCCCGGCGTCGCCTCATAGGCGTCGCGGGTGTCGAACAGCACGGTACCGCCCTGCTTCATATAGGCGTCGATCTTGTTGATGGCGTCCTGCGGCGGCTTCGGCGCGCCGGGCACGATCGGCCAGTAGATCAGCGGGAAGAAGGCGAGCTCGTCGCGCGCCGGATCGATGCCGACGGGATCGCCGGCCTCGAGCGCCGTGCGCTGCGCCAGGAACAGCGTCAGTCCGGTGAGGCCGGCCTTGACGATGGAATCGACGTCGGCATTGCCGGTGACGACATAGGCGAGGCGGGTCTGCGACACCGCCTTCATCGCGAACTCGTCGGACGCGCTGTCGGCGCGCAACGGCGTCGGCGACAGCGCGGTGAGACCCGCAAGCACGAGGCCGAGCAGGATCATTGCAGGCGCGGCGCGGCGGCGCAGCAGCGCGGCAAGGCCGCCGCCGAGCAGCGCGACGATGATGGCGTCGATCAGGAACAGCCCCAGCGCCGCGGACAGCAGCCAGCCGCGCAGGTCGCGCGGCTCGGCATTGGTGTAGGTGGCATGCCGGGCGCGCAGGCTCGCGGTGTTCAGGGCTGCGATGCGGTCGGCGCTGGCAAGCGTGTTCACGGCGAGCGGTCCTTCTGCGGGACCATAGAAGCCCGGCGGATGATCGGGGGTGGCGCGGTCGCGGTAGTCCGCAGGGAGCGGCTTTGCGGTCGCCGGCGGCGGACCGAAGGCGCCGAAGCCGTCGAGGATGTGCAGCGGCGCCACCGTTTCCGTGGTCGCCTCGCTGGCAACGCCGGCGCCGGGCTTGGCGGTGTAGCCGGACATGTCGACGACCCGCCGCAACATCTCGACGAAGGTGCCCGACATCGGCAGATCCGACCAGCGCATGTCGGCGCTGACATGGAACAGGCTGACGATGCCCTTGCCGCGATGCTCGCCGGTGACGAGCGGGGTGCCGTCTTCGAGCGAGGCCCAGCTCTTGGTGGCGAGCACGGCATCCGGCTCGGCCAGCACCTGCCGGCTCACCGTGACGTCCTTGGGAACCGCGATGCCGGTGAACGGGCCGTCAGCCGCGAAAGAGGCGAGATGCTGCGGCTTCTCCCAGGTCAGGCTGCCGCCGAGCGTGCGGCCGCCCTTGCGCAGCTTGACCGGCACGAGATCGTCCTCGGCCTGCGCCAGGCGGGGCCCGGCAAAGCGCACCAGCACGCCGCCCTGGTCGATCCAGGCATTGAGGCGCTCGCGGATTTCAGGCGCGATGGTGCCGACATCGGCGAGGATGATCATCGGCAGCTTCTGGTCCAGGAATTGTGTGATGCCCTGCTGCGGCGAGCCCTTGTCGGCGAGCCGCACGTCAGCGAACGGCGCCAGCGCGCGGGTGAGGTAGAAGGTCGGCGCCAGCAGCGGCTGCGCGGTCTCGCTGGTCGAGCCCGAGACGATGCCGATTGCGCGGCGGCGCCAGCGCTTGTCGAGCAGCTGCACCGCGCCGGCGGAGCGCTCGCCGGAGATCTCGAGCCGGGTGATGTCGTTGCGGAGCTCGACCGGCAGGTCGAACGCGGCATCGGTCTCCTTGTCCTGCGGGCCGAACGAGAAGCGCGCTTCGCCGATCGGCGAGGCCTTCTGGTCCAGCGCGCGCACGGTGCCGGCCGCAATGCCGCTGTCGGTGCGCAGCACCTTCACCGTCATCTTCGCCGCGGCGTTCTCGGCCGCGACCAGCGCCAGCGGTGAGGAGGTGCCGCCTTCGAAGATGGTCAGGCTGCGATCCCCTAAGGTCTTGCCGAGGGCAGCCACGAACTCCTCGCCGCGGCCGGTGTCGACGCCGTCGGACAGCCAGGCGATCTCGCAATCGCCGGTGGCCTTGAGGAAGCGGTCGACAGCAGCGAGCGTCTCGACGCGATCGATCGAATAGGGCTTTGGCACGAGCTGGCGCAGCGCCACGCGCGCCG
>NZ_LWIG01000022.1:94038-106840 GCF_002068095.1 Bradyrhizobium sacchari
GGTCGTTGTCGGCGTTGGCGATCAATTCGTCGGCGGCCCTGACCCTGACGTCCCAGCTCGAGGCCGCGCTCCAGCCGTCGTCAAGCATGATCATCAGCGGCGCCTTGCTGCCGGCGAGGCCTGTTTGCGGATTCCAGATCGGCCCGGCGGCGGCGAAAATGACGAGGGCCGCAGCCAAAAGGCGGAGCGCAGTCAGCCACCAGGGCGTCCGCGAGGGTGTTTCCTCGCGCGGAGCGATGTCGAACAGCAGGCGCGTCGGCGGAAACTCGATCCGGCGCGGCCGCGGCGGCATCACGCGCAACAGCCACCACAGCACCGGCAGGCTGACGAGCCCGATCAGGAGCAGCGGTTCGGTGAAAGCGAGCGGCAATCCCATCATGCGGCCGGCCCCGCCTTGATGGTGGTGGTGCGCGCGCCCGATTTGCTCACTTGCATGCCGGCGTGCAGATAAAGCAGCAGCTCGGCGGCGGAGCGGTCGGTCGCGTGCGTCGTGAACAGCCAGTCGAGCCTCGAGGTCTCGGCGCGGATCTGGTCACGATGCAGCGCGAGCCGCGCGGTGTAGTCCTGCGCCCAGCTCTCGGCGCGGCCGGCGGTGATCACGCCGAAGCCTTCGGGCTCGACGAACTCGATGCGGCCGGAATAGGGGAACGATTCCTCGGCGGGATCGACGACCTGCACCATCGTGCCATGCGCGCCGGAGCCGGACAGCCCGGCCAGCGTCGCGCTGATCTCGGAGATCGGCGACCAGAAATCAGACAGCACGATGATCTCGGCGAGCGCGGACGGAACGAAGGACGGCGGCAGGCTGAGGCGGTCGGCCTCGTCATGCAGCATCGCCTGCGCCATCTTGTCGATGACGCTGCGGCTCGCTGTCGGCGCCATCAGCCCGGGAATGCCGACGCGTTCGCCGCCCGACACCAGCAGCTCGGCCAGCGCGAAGGCGACGATCAGCGTGCGCTCGAGCTTGGATTCGCGTGCGGTCTTCGAGGCGAACGCCATCGACGGCGAGCGGTCGGGCCAGATCCATACCGTGTGCGAGGCTTCCCATTCGAGCTCGCGGACATAGAGATGGTCGTCGCGCGCCGAGCGGCGCCAATCGACGTTCTGCGCCGGCTCGCCGGAGACGAAGCGGCGGTATTGCCAGAAATTCTCACCGGCGCCGGCGCGGCGCCGGCCGTGCAGGCCGTGGATGACGTTGGCGGCAACGCGGCGGGCTTCCAGCACCAGGCGCGGCAGCGAAGCGGCGAGCGTGCGGCTTTCGCCATCGGCACGTCGGATCGCGATGATCTCCTTCGCTGTGTGCCCGGTCTCTGCGGCCATCAACCGATCCGTGTCTTCAATTGCCGGATCACGTCCGGAATCGTGCGGCCTTCGGCGCGCGCCTGGAACGTCAGCGCCATGCGGTGCTTCAGCACGGGCTCGGCAAGGTCGAGCACGTCGTCGATCGACGGCGCGAGGCGTCCGTCGATCAGCGCGCGGGCGCGCACGGCGAGCATCAGGGATTGGCTGGCGCGCGGGCCGGGGCCCCAGGCGATGAACTTGCCGGCTTCGCCGCTCTCCTCGCCCGGACGGGCCGAGCGCACCAGCGACAGGATCGCCTCGACCACGGAATCGCCGACCGGAAGGCGGCGGACCAGCCGCTGCGCGGTGATCAGCGCATCCGCGCTCATCGAGCCCTTCGCCAGCGTCTCCTCGGCCCCGGTGGTCTCGAACAGGATGCGGCGCTCGGCCTCGCGGTCGGGATAGTCGACGTCGATCTCCATCAGGAAGCGGTCGAGCTGCGCTTCGGGCAGCGGATAGGTGCCTTCCTGCTCCAGCGGGTTTTGCGTCGCGAGCACGTGGAATGGTTTTGGCAGATCGTGACGTGCGCCGGCGACGGTGATGTGCTGCTCCTGCATCGCCTGCAGCAGAGCCGATTGCGTGCGCGGGCTGGCGCGGTTGATCTCGTCGGCCATCAGGAGCTGCGCGAACACGGGACCGGCAATGAAGCGGAAGGCGCGCCTGCCCGCGGTGCTCTCGTCCAGCACCTCGGCGCCGAGGATGTCCGACGGCATCAGGTCGGGCGTGAACTGGATGCGCTTGGCGTCGAGGCCGAGCGTGACGCCGAGCGTCTCGACCAGCTTCGTCTTGGCAAGGCCCGGCACACCGATCAGCAGTGCATGGCCGCCCGAGAGGATGGTGACCAGCGTGTTCTCGATGACGCGGTCTTGGCCGAAGATGACGGATGCGATTGCGTCCTTGGCCGCGCGAATCTGGGCCGACACCTGCTCGGCTGAACGAACGATTCCGTCCTCGAGTTTCTCGACACTCTCCGCCATTCGCTCGCTCCTTCAGCCGGCCATGCGGCTTGCTTGCGTCGCCACTTTCCTGCGTCGTCACGCCATCACATGGGCCCTATGCTAGACTTGCAGGAAGGCCATGTATTCGTTGAATTAACCTATCCCCACCTTATCGGCTTAAGGGTATGTAGGGCATCACGAAGTGGCGACCTCCACACCGGACTTTTCCGGGATGGAACCGAGCACCAATCTGCAACGTAGACCTGCACCAATCGTGCCAAATGACAAAGTCCGGGCAAACCATGGCGAACCAAGGGCAGAGTGCCGATCGCGGTCTTGAGGGGCTGACTGCCGCCGCCAAAAGTGCTGCCAATGCCGAAGGCGCCAGAAAGGGCCTGCCTCCGGTGCATCTGTGGAATCCGCCGTTTTGCGGCGATCTCGACATCCGAATCGCTGCCGATGGTACTTGGTTCTACATGGGGACGCCAATCGGCCGTCACGCCCTCGTCCGCCTGTTCTCGACCATCCTGAAGCGCGAAGGCGACAAGCATTTCCTGGTGACGCCGGTGGAGAAGGTCGGCATCCGCGTCGACGACGCGCCGTTCATGGCGGTCGAAATGCTCAGGAGCGGCGAGGACAACCATCGCGTGCTGAGCTTCCGCACCAATGTCGACGACTGGGTGACCTGCGATGCCGCGCACCGGCTGCGCTTCGAGCAGGCGGCGGATGGCGGGCTGACGCCCTATCTGCACGTCCGCGCCGATCTCTGGGCCAAGGTGGCCCGTGCGCTCTACTACGATCTGGTTGACATGGGCGAGGAGCGGATGGTCGATGGCCAGCCGATGTTCGGCGTCGAGTCGGCCGGCGAATTCTTCGCCATGGCCGACGCGGAGCAGGTGAGGGCCGCGCTTTGAACAAGCCTATCCCCAATAGCGAGCCTGAGCGCGAACCCGTCGCGCTGGGAGCTATGGATTTCTTCGCCCGCTCCAGGGCGCGGCTCGGCTTCGACGTGCCGCCCGGCCTCTACGATCCCAACATCATCCCGGCCTCCGGCGATCCCGGCACCGACAAGATGCTGGAGATCATCGCACGCGAGCAGCCGGTGCGCCCCGCAGCGGTGCTGATCGCCGTGGTCGACCATCCCGAGCCGACCATTTTGCTGACGCAGCGCTCGGCCCATCTCAACGATCACGCGGGACAGATCGCCTTTCCAGGCGGCAAGATCGACGCGACCGATGCGTCCCCGCTCGATGCCGCGTTGCGCGAGGCCGAGGAGGAGGTCGGCCTGTCCAGAGACTTCGTCGAGCCGATCGGCTATCTCGACCTCTACGGCACCGGCTTCGGCTTCCGCATCCTGCCGACGGTCGCGAGGGTCAGGCCCGGCTTTGCGCTCACCATCAACCATTCCGAGGTTGATGATGCGTTCGAAGTGCCGCTATCCTTCCTGATGAACCCGGCGAACCACCAGCTGCACAGCAAGGAATTCCGCGGCATGGAGCGCTTCTACTACGCGATGCCGTTCGCGGAGCGCTACATCTGGGGAGCGACGGCCGGAATGCTGCGTGTGCTGTATGAGCGGATCTATTCGTCATGATCCGGCCGGTCCTGACCGAGATCGGAATTTTCCTCGTCCCCTTTGCCGTCTATGCGTTGTTCCTGGCCGCGACCCGTTCCGGCCTGTTCGTGCAAACGTCCTGGCCGGTCACGATCGTCTCCCGCCTCGTCCTGGTTGCGCTCGCGCTGGTGATCGTGGGCCTGGTTGGCCTCGCACAATTCTCCGGCGGCGGACCGGATTCGACCTACGTTCCCGCCCATATCGAGAACGGCAAGTTCGTGCCGGGCACGGAAAGATAGGATCTCGACGATGAGCGCGGAGCCGATCCTTGCGCCGATCCTTGCCGATGCGCCCTGGCTGACCGCAGGCGGGACCGCGCGCGTGCTGCGGCTGCTCAACACGGACGGCGAGGAGGCGCGGGTGGTCGGCGGCGCCGTGCGCAACGCGCTGCTTGGCCTCGTGCCCGGCGACATCGACATCGCGACCACGGCGCTGCCCGAGGAGGTGATCCGGCGCGCCAAGGCCGCCGGCATCAAGAGCGTGCCGACCGGCATCGAGCACGGCACCATCACGCTCGTCATCGACGGCCATCCTTACGAAGTCACGACGCTGCGCGAGGACACCGAGACCTTCGGCCGCAAGGCCAAGGTCGCGTTCGGCCGCGACTGGGTGAAGGACGCCGAGCGGCGCGACTTCACCATGAACGGCCTGTCGGTCGATGCGGCAGGCGTCGTTTACGACTATGTCGGCGGCATTGCGGATGCCAAAGCGCGCCGCGTGCGCTTCATCGGCGACCCCGACCAGCGCATCGCCGAGGATTTCCTGCGCATCCTGCGCTTCTTCCGCATCCACGCCGCCTTTGGGGTGGGTGAACCTGACCGCGACGGCTATCTCGCCTGCATCCGTGGACGGGCGGGTCTTGCCAGCCTGTCGGCCGAACGGGTGCGCATGGAGATGCTGAAGCTGCTGGTGGCAGCTCGCGCCTCCGCGGCCGTGCTGGCCATGGCCGACGGCGGATTGCTGCAAACGCTGATCGGCGGCGTCGCCTATACCGGGCCGCTCACCACGATGATCGCGATCGAGCGCGAACTCGGCCTTCCCGCCAGCAGCACGCGGCGCCTCGCCGCGCTGACGGTCGCCGTGACCGAGGACGCCAAGCGCGTTGCCGCGCGCCTGCGGCTCTCCAATGCCGAGGCCAAGGCGCTGGATTCGATGGGCCATCGCTGGTGGCGCTTCGCCACCAAGGACGAGGCGAATGCGCGGCGGCTGCTCTACCGGCTCGGCCCCGAGCGCTATCACGATCGCGTATTGCTCGGCTGGTCGCGCGCCGCCGGCGAGGTGCATTCGCCGCGCTGGCGCGCGCTTGCCGAGCTGCCACAGCGCTGGACTGCGCCGAAATTCCCGCTGCGCGCCGCCGATTTCATCGCGCGCGGGCTGGCCGAAGGGCCCGCGCTCGGGCATGTGCTGACGCTCGCCGAGGACGCCTGGCTTGCGGCGGATTTTCCCTTGGATGAAGCCGCGCTCGCCTCCATCGCCGACCAAGCTGCGGCACGCGTCAGCCGCGACGGGAAAAATTGACCATCGTCTCAGGCTTCGCCGATATCTCCGCGACCTTCACCAATCTCAGCTACGATCGTTCGTCCCCATTCGATACTGCGTCGGTGAGCAGCCGAAGAGATTGCGGAAGCGGCGATTGAAGTAGGTCACTTCATTGAAGCCGCAGGCAAAGGCGATGTCGCTCACCTTCGTGCCGTCGTGGCGAACGTCCGACAGCATTGCCCGCGCCTTCTGCAAGCGCAGTTCGAGTACGCGCTCGGAGAATGTGGCGCCGCTTTCGAGCAGCAAATCGCTGACATAGCGGCGCGACAGATTAAGGGCATCCGCGATGGTCGTGATCGACAGAGACGGCTCGGCGAAGCGCTTCTCGATGATCGCGATCAGCTCGCGCTGTCGCGCGGCGCGCAAGCCGCGTTCCGCCGCGATCTCCGCGACCTCGCCGCGCGCGCCGAGCGCCAACACGATCAGATCTCGGAGCATGGTCTGGGCGTGCCGCGTCAACGCCGGGTCTTCGCAGACTTCATCGGCTTCAAGGAGAAAATTGATCGTACGCTCCAGATGCCGTACCGCCGGATTGGCTGGGTCGAGCAACATTGCCGAACGAGCATCGGCATGCGGAACAAGTTTCAGAATTTGCGCACGAGGTATGGATGCCAGATTCCATGCCGTGAGGCCGTTCGTAAAGCTCGAGACCGGTTGGGCGATGTTGAAGGCGACGACGCTTCCCGGCTTCAGGTCAAGCCCCTGGTTTCCCGCGGTCCATAATTGCGGCTGGGGGCTGCGGTAAAAACCGACTAAAATGTCGTCGCGATCATTGGCCACGTGCTTGCGCGTGCGCACGTAGTGCCCCGTCGTCGTGGCAAACCGGCCGACGCTCAATTCGCCAAGAAGGACATTCTTCGAGGAGGTATGGAATGGCTTGTCCTCGGCGTGCTTCATGTCGGCCTTGCCGAGCTGCTCCATCCATATGTCGTGCCACAGGCGGAAGCGGGCCTTGTCATTCAAGTGGGATGGAAGCTGGTCCGATGAAAACTCTACCTTTGGCATATCCGTCCACGATCCTCGCGCACCGGTTCCATTGGTATCATGAGGCCGCGTGAAAGGCATCCGGCCACCTGTCCACCGATGTGATGCAAAAGCGGACCGCCGTGCATTCCCGGTCAAATTCAATGCCGGATAGATCAAGACTTCGGCTGCCGACCGTTGCGCCGAAATCACATTCGCCAGCGATCCTGGCGCCGTACCGTTTCGATCAAGCCCAGCACCTTCGCGGACAAGACGACCCAAGCGCGACTCGGTAGTCTTTCTGAACGATGGAATTGTTGGGAATTTCTAAGCATGAGACGATTGATCGTGGCCGCTGTTGTCGCTTCAGGCATGATGCTGTCGCCGGCAGCGGCTGCCGACCTGCCGGTGAAGGCAAAGCCCGTCCCGGTCTATGACTGGACCGGATGGTATGGTGGCGTGAATGCCGGCTATGGTTGGCAAGACGAGAGCGCGGCTTACACCGGCGATTCCCTCGCCGATCCAGTGACGGGTGTCGGCCGTGGTGCGGGCACTGTGTTCACCGATAATCTGGCGATAGGTTCGCTGCAAGCGGGCCCAGAAGCGACCAATCCGACCTACCGGCAATCGCTTCGCGCTTCCGGCTTCACAGGTGGCGGACAGATTGGCTACAATTGGCAGATCGAGCGCAAATGGGTCGCGGGTTTCGAAGCCGACCTGCAATACGCCAACATCAAGGGCGATGCGTTGTTTAAGGCGCCCGATGAGGGCGGCGTTACGCTCTCGGCCGCCTCTTCCCATCAACTCGACTGGTACGGCACCCTGCGCGGCCGGATCGGCTACTTGTTGAACGACCGCCTCCTCGCTTTCGGTACAGGCGGCCTCGCCTATGGTGGAACGAAGGCACAGGCTGCCATCTCGATCATTGGTCCGATGGGCTGGAACGTCGGCGCCGGATTCGTCACAAGTATTATCTGTCCCGGCTTCACGACCTGCCTCGCAGGATCATCGTCGCAGACCTCAGTCGGTTGGACGGCCGGAGGCGGCCTTGAATACGCAGTGCTCCCGAACGTCACGATCAAGGCCGAATACCTGCACATCGACCTCGGCGACCAGAATGTGAAGCTGACGGTGCAGAGCCCGGCGACCGGCAATGGCTTCGTCAATGTCAAGTTCAGCAACGCTTACGACATCGTTCGTATGGGGATGAACTTACGGTTTTGACGCACCCGGGGCGACCGAAGCTGCGCCCCATCCGGCGGCCGCCTGCTTGAGAAAATGTGAAGTCGGACATGTGCTGACACTCGCCGAGGACGCTTGGCTTGCGGCCGATTTTCCACTAGAGGGAGCCGTACTCGCTTCCATCGCCGATCAAGCTGCGGCACGCGTCAGCCGCAACGGGACATCGTGACCATCGTCTCAGGCTTCGCCGACATCTCGATACTTCAGCTCCTGCTGGTCGCGTTGATGGCGTTGTTTGCTTCGATCATCGGTGGTCTCGCCGGCTACGGCACCGGCGCCCTGATGCCCTTGGTGCTGGTGCCGCTGGTCGGCGCCGAGCCCGTGGTGCCGATCATCGCGATCTCCGCGATGCTGACCAATGCGAGCCGCGTCGTCGCCTATTTGCGCTATGCCGACCGCCGCCGCGCGCTGATCGTGCTCGCCTGCGCTGCGCTGACGACCGCGCTCGGCGCCTACGGCTATACGCGCCTCACCAATGCCGGCGCGGCCCTCGTGATCGGCACCATGCTGATCCTCAGCGTGCCGCTGCGCCGCGTGCTCCGCAGCCGCGAGGTCAGGATCGGCGACACCGGCCTTGCCGCCGGCTCGGTCGGTTACGGCGTGCTGGTCGGTGGCACCTCGGGCTCCGGCGTGATCCTGCTCTCGCTCCTGATGGCCGCGGGCCTGGAGGGCGCTGCCGTGATCGCGACGGACGCGATGATCTCGCTCGGCACCGGGCTCATCAAGATCTCGGTGTTTGGCCTCGCCGGCGCCGTCACCGCGCAGGTGCTCGCCTTCGCGCTCCTGATCGGCGGCATCGCGATCCCCGGCGCGTTCCTTGCAAAAGCCTTCGTCGAGCGGATGCCGGTGCACATCCACGCCGCGATCCTCGACGTTGCCGTTATCACCGGCGGGCTGGTGATGATCTCGGCTGCGGCGAGGCAAATCCTAGCGTAGATGATCGCGGCGCGGTTGGCGTTCGCGCTTGAACCGTGGATCGAATCTCGCACTGACAATGTCGGCTCGCGGGTCCAACCCGAAGGATGGACATGAGTGAATTAGGCCCGACGATCCCAGCGAATGGATGGGCGCTGATCTCCGCCGAAGAGCGAGCTCTGGCCTATCCGGGGACATTTCAGCTGCCGCCTTTAGCCGAGCGGCATTCATTGTCGCCTGGAGACGCTGCAAAGTTGCTCTTCGATATTGAAACGAAGGAGAAAGGCCAGATCATCGGTCGAGGCGTTGATCGAATGTAGGTGATCGTCAAGACGAAGACAGAGCACGGCTATCTCGGAGTTCTCGACAGCGATCCGGGCCATGCCGAGAACTTGACGCTACGCCCGGGGAGCCAAGTCATCTTTGGACCCCAACATGTGGTCGATATCGGGCAGCCACCACGCAGTTACATTGTCGAGCGGTACGGTGAATCCTTCTTTCAAGAATAACAAAGAGCGTTACGATTTCCGCTCCTGGCCCTGGGCTGACTTCCGCTCCTCGGCCGCGCACTGCCCGCTTTCGAGAGTTGAGCGGAATATCGTCGTGGAGCTGCGCTGGCATCCTTTGACCCATAGCGGCCCTGGACGATCGACGCCCATAGATGCGGTCGCGAACCGGCCGGCTAAACTCATGCACCAAGTTACTTGGCGTTCAAATCCAGCGAAGGGGCCGCTACGGTCCCATACCAGCTGAGGCTGGATGGCCCGGCACCTGGAAGCGCTTGCCCGTATCCGTTACGTTGGCGCCATCGACCTTCAATATCGAGAAGTCCTGTGTTAGGTAATTGCCGACGAGAAGGTATTTGCCATCAGGCGTGAATACCGCGGCCTCTGGCAAACCACCGACCTCGATGTCTTGGATCTTAGTGACTTTCTTGCCATCAATCTTCAGCACCGAAATGCTGCCGTTCCTTTCATAAAAGTACGCGTTCTTCATGTTGGAGCCGCGGAGAATGACAGAGACGGCGACGTCGCCCTTGGGGCTGATGGCTAGTCCTTCTGGTCCATCGCCAACCACCACGCGATCGATGATGCGCGGCGGATTGGCCTCGAGATCAATGACACTTGCTGTGTCGACGCTGCCGTCCGACGCGCCTGCGTTGCCATTGTCGGAAGTAAGCGCGATATTGCCGCCAGGTGCTACCGCGACGTTGTAGGGCCACTGGCCGGTCGGCATGTCTATCTTTCTATAGGTCACCTTGTCGCCGGCGATGTCCAGCAACGAGATCTTGTGAGCAGGAAAGCGGGCGACGAGCGCGCGCTTACCGTCGGGCGTGAATGTCACGTGCGATACGCTATCGGGCATCGCCACGGTGTCAGTAATCTTCACGTTGCTACCGTCTATCGAAAGGACACTGATTGAGTTGTCTCCGCGATTGGCGACCAGCGCCATCTTGCCGTCTGGACTGAAGCTCAGCCCTGAGGGTTGTTTTCCACCGGTCAGCGTGGCAGCCAGTTTAGGCGGGTTGGCCTGCAGGTCGATCACGTAGATCTTGTTGTCCAGGACCTGCTTTGGTGCGTCACCATCCTTGACGACATCGACGGAGTCAGCCACGAGCGCGACTGTTCCGGTTGGACCGATCGCAACGTTCACCGGCGGTCCGACCACCGAGTTCTTGAGCGGCAGAGAAGCGATGATCTTCGGGCTCTCGGGGGCTGCGAGATCCACGATCAGGACCTGGTCCTTGCCCGGCGCGGCTAGGATCGGCTTGCCGTTGTCGTCCCATAACAGCTTCTCGTCGAGGCCGACGATCATAAGCGGCTTTGCGTGCACAGAGCTAAGAAGGCTCGTACCCAGCAGGATCGCGGTCGCCAATGAGGGGCTCACGGTGCGGCTAGCTGACATTTCGGCGTCCTCCCAAAATACACTCGGCCTCTTCGGGGCCGATGCTGGCAGCTTACGCTGGGAACCGTTCATGCGCTAGTTGGTGTCCACCACGTGCACCATCGGCGAAGCTACGGTGGGTTCAGCGGCGCGAATTGCTCGCGTTGAGCTTTTCTCAACTTGACCCAATGCGGTCATCAACACTGCTAAGTTCGTCTCACCTTCGATCCGTCTGGGACTTCGTTGCCTTTGGAGCCTGCGGCTATGACAGACGATAACTCCCAAAGGGGCGTTCTCAAGAGCAATTCACTTGGCGAACCGAAAGCGGCGCGCGAGCCTTCACCGATTAGACGACTACCGATGCGCTCGGGGGAGGAACTTGATCCCGTGGCTCGTCAAATATCATTGGATCGCCACCTCATGCGGAAATTTCGGCAAGTTATGGGGTGCGGGGACGAGGAGCGCGCGGGGCGATGGTCGATGAAGTCCGGCTTATCGCCCAAACAATCGACCCGAGCATCAGCTACGCCGAAGGTGCCCGTGTAAGTGTCTGCTTGATGCAGATCGCTCACGATCAATCCAAAGATGGATAGCGCACTTGCTGTACGGTTATGGCCCATCAGCGAAGTTGCGCGTCGGCTGGCGGAGGTCCGCTCGTTGCGGCAGAGCGGACGAGATTTGCTCAGCTTGAGTTCTTCGCATTTTGACCCTGGCTGTGTGAAAAGCCACGAGTCGGTTACGATTCCTCCGTTTCCTAATGGGGGATACGGATGGGACGCTTCGTTGAAGGCGCGGACAGATCCCAGCTGACGCTCTTGCCGGAATGTCTGGAGGATTGGGTAGACGAGGGCAACGGGGTCCATGTGATCGATGTGTTTGTCGAGGCGCTCGACCTGCATGGAATGGGATTCGAGCGTGTGATCGCGAAGGAGACGGGCCGACCTTCCTATCATCCAGCAGTCCTTCTGAAGCTTTACATCTACGGTTATCTCAATCGGGTGCAATCCAGTCGCCGCCTGGAACGCGAGGCGCGCCGCAATGTCGAGGTGATGTGGCTGATCGGGCGCCTGGCTCCCGATCACAAGACGATCGCCGATTTCCGGAAGGATAATGGCGCGGCGATCCGGAAGGTTTGTGCGAAGTTCGTTGCGCTATGCCGGCAAATGGGCCTGTTGCAGACCCCAAGCGTCGCAATCGATGGCAGCAAGTTCAAAGCAGTGAACAACCGCGATCGCAACTTCACGCATGCCAAGATCGCGAGGCGGATGGCGCAGATCGAGGAAAGCGTCGGTCGATATCTGCGTCAACTCGATAGCGCCGATCGGCAGGATCCATCGGAAGCGATCAGCATCAAGACGACGAGGATCAAGGAAAAGATCGCTCGGCTGAAGCAGGAGATGAGCCGCCTGGAAGTGCTTGATGCGCAGATGCGCAACACGCCGGATCAACAGATATCGCTCACCGATCCAGATGCCCGTTCGATGGCCACCAGCGGACGCGGATCGGGTGTGGTCGGCTACAATGTTCAGGTCGCGGTGGACACCGAACACCATCTGATTGTTACGCATGAGGTTATAAACGTCGGCAACGACCGTGGGCAGCTTGCTCGGATGTCGAAGCAAGCCAAAGAAGTGCTCGAAGTGGACAAACTCGAGGCGGTCGCCGACCGTGGCTACTTCGACGGAGAGGAGATATTGGCCTGCGAAGAGGCTGGCGTTGCAGTCACGCTGCCCAAGCCCATGACGTCGAACGCCAAGGCGGAGGGCCGGTTCGGCAAACAGGACTTCGCCTACCTGCCTGATGAGGACGTCTACCGCTGCCCATCCGGTCAGCTGCTGCCGTATCACTTCACCAACATCGAGCATGGCATGACGCTGCGCCGTTACTGGTCGACAGCGGCGTGCCAAGGCTGCGCGATCAAGAGTCAATGTACGCCGTCCAAGGAGCGTCGCATCACGCGCTGGGAGCATGAGCATGTGGTCGAGGAGGTCCAGAGACGGCTCGATTCCGATCCCGACGCCATGCGGAGGCGGCGCGAGACAGTCGAGCATCCCTTCGGCACGATCAAAGCCCGTATGGGTGCGACCCACTTCCTGACGAAGCGGCTACGGAATGTCGCCGCTGAGATGGCGCTGCATGTTCTCGCCTATAACCTCACGCGGGTGATGAACATCGTCGGCAAACCGAGCCTGATTGCAGCCATCCGCGCCGCCTGAAGGCCGGAAAGGCCTCCAAAAGCGCAATATCCCGCCGCGATACCCACTTTGGCCGGTCATTGGACGCTCCGACGCGAGACATCGGCCGCCTGCAACGATTGGAATCACGGCCGCGTGCCGACCTATCCGTTTGCACACACCCAAGACCC
>NZ_LWIG01000023.1:0-16425 GCF_002068095.1 Bradyrhizobium sacchari
TTTTCATGCGCATCGCGATGATCGGAACGGGCTATGTGGGACTGGTGTCCGGGGCCTGCTTTGCGGATTTCGGTCACGACGTCACCTGCGTCGACAAGGACGAGAAGAAGATCGCGGCCTTGCACCGCGGCGAGATTCCGATCTACGAGCCCGGCCTCGACGAGCTGGTCGCAACCAACGTCAAGGCCAAGCGGCTCGACTTCACCACGGACCTGTCCAAGCCGGTGGCGGACGCCGACGCCGTGTTCATCGCGGTCGGCACGCCCTCGCGCCGCGGTGATGGTCACGCCGATCTGTCCTACGTCTACGCCGCCGCGAAGGAGATCGCGCAGTCGCTGTCCGGCTTCACCGTCGTGGTGACCAAGTCCACCGTGCCGGTCGGCACGGGCGACGAGGTCGAACGCATCATCCGCGAGGCTAACCCTGCGGCCGACGTCGTCGTCGCCTCCAACCCCGAATTCCTGCGCGAGGGCGCGGCGATCCGCGACTTCAAGTTCCCCGACCGCGTTGTCGTCGGCACCTCCGACGAGCGCGGCCGCAAGGTGATGGGCGACATCTATCGCCCGCTGTCGCTGAACCAGGCGCCGCTGATGTTCACCGCGCGCCGCACCGCGGAGATGATCAAATACGCCGCCAACGCCTTCCTGGCGACCAAGATCACCTTCATCAACGAGATCGCCGATCTCTCCGAAAAGGTCGGCGCCAACGTGCAGGAGGTCGCGCGCGGCATCGGCCTCGACAACCGCATCGGCACCAAGTTCCTGCATGCCGGCCCCGGCTTCGGCGGCTCGTGCTTCCCGAAGGACACCAAGGCGCTGATCAAGATCGCGCAGGACTATGACGTGTCCTTGCGCATCGTCGAGTCGGTCCTTGCCGTCAACGAGAACCGCAAGCGCGCGATGGCGCGCAAAGTCAGCCATGCGCTCGGCGGCTCCTTGCGCGGCAAGACCATCGCCGTGCTCGGTCTCACCTTCAAGCCCGACACCGACGACATGCGCGATGCGCCGTCGATCCCGCTGGTCACCGGGCTGATCGACATGGGTGCGAAGGTCAAAGCTTTCGATCCCGTCGGCATGGAGCAGGCGAAGGGTGAGCTGCCCACCATCACCTATTGCGAGGACGCCTATTCCTGCGCGCAAGGCGCCGACGCGCTGGTCATCGTCACCGAATGGGTCCAGTTCCGCGCGCTCGATCTCGACCGGCTCAAGGCAACCATGGCCCAACCGGTCGTCGTCGATCTCCGCAACATCTACCGCCCCGAAGAGATGGCGGCCGCCGGCTTCACCTATGAGAGCGTCGGGCGCTCGTCGCAGGGCTGATCGTTACACATGATTGTCATACCCCGCGAAGGCGGGGTATCCAGTACACACAGATCTTCGGAATGGCCGGGATCTGAATTGACTGGATCGTCCACCTCGTGCAGTTGCGCGCAAGGTGGCGATGACGGACTGAGACTTTGCCCCGTAGCTTCGACACACCCCTGCCGATCGATGCCGTGCTCGAGGATCTCTCGCGCACGCTGGATCAGCATAATGCGGCCGTGCTGGTGGCGCCTCCCGGCGCCGGCAAGACGACACGCGTGCCGCTGGCATTGCTCGATGCCCGCTGGGCGAAGGGCAAGAAGATCATTGTGCTGGAGCCGCGCCGCATCGCCGCGCGGGCGAGCGCCGACCGCATGGCCAAGTCGCTGGGCGAGCGCGCCGGAGAGACCGTCGGCTACCGCGTCCGCTTCGGCTCGAAAATTTCGCGCGCGACACGCATCGAGGTCGTGACCGAAGGCATCTTTACCCGGCAGATCCTCGACGATCCCGAGTTGTCAGGCGTTGCCGCGATCTTGTTCGACGAATTCCACGAGCGTTCGCTTGATGCCGACATGGGCCTTGCGCTCGCGCGCGATGCGCAGACAGGCCTGCGCGAGGATCTGCGTATCCTCGTGATGTCCGCCACGCTCGACGGCGCGCGCGTCGCAAAGCTGCTCGGCGATGCCCCAGTCGTCGAGAGCGAGGGCCGCGCCTTTCCGGTCGAGACGCGCTATCTCGGCCGCAAGACGGATGCGCCAATCGAGCGGCAGATGGCCGATGCCATCGCATCTGCGCTCCGCGCCGACAGCGGCTCGGTGCTGGCATTCCTGCCGGGCGCCGCCGAGATCCGCCGCACTCAGAATTTCCTTTCCGAGCGCGTGCAGGACGCCAGCATCGAGATCGTTCCGCTGTTCGGCGCGCTCGATGCCGCCGTGCAGGATCGCGCCATCGCACCGGCGCCGAAGGGCACGCGAAAGGTGGTGCTGGCGACCTCGATCGCGGAGACCTCGCTCACCATCGAAGGCGTGCGCATCGTGGTCGATTCCGGTCTCGCCCGCGTGCCGCGCTATGAGCCTGATATCGGCTTGACGCGGCTCGAAACCGTGCGCGCCGCGCGTGCGGCGGTAGACCAGCGCCGCGGCCGCGCCGGCCGCACCGAGCCCGGAATCTGCTACCGGCTCTGGGACGAGCCGCAAACGGCCTCGCTCGCGCCCTACACCCAGCCGGAAATCTTGAGCGCCGATCTATCCTCGCTGGTGCTCGATCTCGCGCAATGGGGCGTCACCGACCCCGCCGCGCTGTCGTTCCTCGATCCGCCGCCGCAGCCGGCCTGGAAGGAAGCCAAGAGCCTGCTCTCCGAGCTCAATGCGCTCGACGGCGACGGCCGCATCACCGCGGAGGGCAAGAGCCTGCGCGCACTGGCGCTGCCGCCGCGGCTGGCGCGCATGATCGTGGATTCGCATCGCGCGGGCAGCGGCGAGGCCGCTGCCGAGATCGCTGCGATCATCACCGAGCGCGGGCTTGGCGGCGACAGCGTCGACCTCGAGCATCGCCGCGACCAGTTCCGCCGCGACCGTTCACCGCGCGCCGCGAGCGCGCGCGAACTGGCGCGACGCTGGGCCTCGCAGGTCGCGGCGTCGGAGAAGGCCGGGCAGCGGGATGATGATCTCTCCACCGGCCTGATGCTGGCCTATGCCTTCCCGGACCGCGTCGCCCGCAATCGCGGCAATGGCAGTTTCGTGCTCGCCAATGGCCGTGGCGCCGCTGTCGAGCAGACCTCCTCGCTCGCGCGCGCGCCCTACATCGCGATCGGCGAGATGACGGGAACGGCGGCGAGCGGACGCATTCTGCTCGCGGCGCAAATCACCCAGGACGAGATCGAGCTTCATTTTGCCGAGCATATCGAGAGTGCCGACGAGGTCTCGTTCGATCGAGGCGCGATGGCGTTGCGTGCGCGACGCAGGCGCGCGCTGCACGCGATCACGCTCTCCGAGGCGACGCTTGCCGTGTCGCCTTCGGAAGACACCGCGCGCATCTTTGCGGACGGCCTGATCGCAGCAGGTCTCGATCGGCTGCCCTGGTCGAAGGCCGCAAAACAGTGGCGCGACCGCGTCATGTTCCTGCGCAAGGCCGAGGGCGACAGCTGGCCGGATCTGTCCGACGACGGCCTGATCGCGCGGCGCGATGATTGGCTGGTGCCGGCGCTCTACGACAAGATCGCTCTGAAAGACATCTCCGCCGGCGATCTCTCCGATGCGCTGATGGCGCTGCTGCCCTGGGAGATGCGCGCGCGGCTCGACCGCGAGGCGCCGACGCATTTCGAGGCGCCGACGGGAAGCGTGCTCGCGATCGATTACGAGGCCGAGCAGGGCCCGACCATCGCTGTGCGGCTGCAGGAATTGTTCGGTCTCAATACCCATCCCTCGATCGCGGCCGGCAAGGTGCCCCTGGTGCTGGAATTGCTGTCGCCGGCACAGCGCCCGGTGCAGGTGACGCGCGATCTTCCCGGCTTCTGGCGCGGCAGCTACGCCGCTGTGCGCTCCGACCTGCGCGGGCGCTATCCGCGTCATCCCTGGCCGGACGATCCCGCGACCGCACTGCCGACCCGGCGGGCGAAACCGCGCGGGACGTGAGTTTTGTAGGCCACATTAACCGTCCGCTCATCCTTTTCGCCAAAATGGCGAAGCTCTGGCCACCGCGTTGCTCGCGGGC
Organism: Bradyrhizobium sacchari; assembly: GCF_002068095.1. Classification (GTDB taxonomy): domain Bacteria; phylum Pseudomonadota; class Alphaproteobacteria; order Rhizobiales; family Xanthobacteraceae; genus Bradyrhizobium; species Bradyrhizobium sacchari. The sequence continues at coordinate 4,014 of NZ_LWIG01000023.1, forward strand.
GGACGGGTTGCGTGGTGAAATCGGGCGTTCCGGCTCGGAAGTGGTGTGATGCGTAACATTATGATCTTCGCGGCCATCATGATCGGCCTCGGCACCTTCATGGCGCAGATGGCGGACAGGATGAGCTCGGCGTCCGCCACGTCTGCGCCGCGCACGACGGTTGCTGTTGCCGCCGCAGCGCCGGCCGGAGGCCGCAGCCTCGCGATTTCCCGCGACGGCCGCGGACATTTCCAGACCGAGGGGCGGATCGACGGTCAGCGCATCGGCTTCATGGTCGATACCGGCGCCTCCGTCGTCGCGCTGAACGAGACCTCGGCTGCGCGCTTCGGGCTGCGTCCCTCGCGCGGCGAATACAACGCCACCGTCTCCACCGCCAACGGCACCATCAAGGCCGCCCGCACCCGCATCGCCATGCTCGATGTCGGCGGCCTCATCGTGCGCGATGTCGATGCCATGGTGCTGCCCGACGAGGCGCTGTCCGAAAACCTGCTCGGCCTGTCCTTCCTGTCCCGCCTCAAGCGCTTCGAATACGCCAACGGCCAGATGGTGCTGGAGCAGTAGGCGCGTGACGCGCTCCGTGGCGAGCCGACGAACGGCATTCGCGCGAACTTTTGGACGGAACGGGCAGAAGTCCCGCGCAAGATCGCGTGTCCCCGTTACCAAACTGCCGCAATTATCGGCCATAAGCCTTCATTCCCGCCTTCCGCTGCGGCCTCGCATTCGCTAAGGCTGCATCAATTCCTGTCCTTTTCACGAGACCGTCTCAATGTTTCCCAAGCCGAAACCCGTCTTGCTGCCCAACACCTACGCCTTCGAATCCGAGCCGATGGTGAAGCCCACCGGCTTTCGCGAATACGACGCGCGCTGGTTGTTCCAGAAGGAAATCAACCTCATGGGCGTGCAGGCGCTCGGTATGGGCCTGGGCGCGCTGATCGCAGAACTCGGCGTCAAGCAGGAAATCGTCACCGGTCATGATTTCCGCGGCTATTCGGCCTCGATCAAATACGCGCTGATCTCCGGCCTGATGGCGGCGGGCTGCAAGGTGCATGACATCGGCCTTGCGGTGACGCCGATGGCCTATTTCGCGCAATTCGATCTCGACGTCCCCTGCGTCGCCATGGTCACGGCCTCGCACAACGACAATGGCTGGACCGGCGTGAAGATGGGCGCCAACCGTCCGCTCACCTTCGGCCCCGACGAGATGACGCGGCTGAAGGAGATCGTCCTCAATGCCGAGTTCAAGAACAAGGCCGGCGGCGCCTACCAGTTCCACGAGAACTACCCGGCGCGATACATCGCCGATCTCACCTCTCGTCCGAAGCTGACGCGCAAGCTCAAGGTCGTCGCTGCCTGCGGCAACGGCACCGCTGGCGCGTTCGCGCCGCAAGTGCTGGAGGCGATCGGCTGCGAGGTGATCCCGCTCGACACCGAGCTCGACCACACCTTCCCGAAATACAATCCGAATCCCGAAGACATGGAGATGCTGCACGCGATCCGCGACGCGGTGCTGCATCACAAGGCCGACGTCGGCCTAGGCTTCGACGGCGACGGCGACCGTTGCGGCGTCGTCGACAACACCGGCGAGGAGATCTTCGCCGACAAGGTCGGCGTGATGCTGGCACGCGACATGTCGGCGATCCACAAGGACGCGCAGTTCATCGTCGACGTGAAATCGACCGGCCTCTTCATTACCGATCCCGTGCTGCAGAAGCAGGGTGCCAGGACTGCCTACTGGAAGACCGGCCATTCCTACATGAAGCGGCGCACCAACGAGACCGGCGCGCTTGCCGGCTTCGAGAAGTCGGGCCACTTCTTCTTCAACAAGCCCTATGGCCGCGGCTATGACGACGGCCTGGTGTCGGCGATCGCGATCTGCGACATGCTCGACCGCGCGCCCGGCAAGTCGATGGCTGATTTGAAGAACGCGCTGCCAAAAACCTGGTCGTCGCCGACCATGTCGCCGCATTGCGCCGACGAGGTCAAATACGGCGTCATCGACAAGGTCGTGAAGCATTTCGAGGGCCTGCAGGCCAAGGGCACCAAGATCGGCGGCCAGTCGATCCGCGATCTCGTGACCGTCAACGGCGTCCGCGTCACCGTCGAGGACGGCAGCTGGGGCCTGGTGCGCGCGTCCTCCAACAAGCCCGAGCTCGTCGTCGTGGTCGAGAGCCCGGTCTCCGAGCGGCGCATGCATGACATGTTCGAGATGGTGAACAGCGTGCTGCGTACGCATCCCGAAGTCGGCGAGTACAATCAGACGATTTGATTTAGGCCGAGCTATCGCTCCGGCGTCGGTCCACCCCCTGCCCCGTTCTTACGGGGAGGGGGTTGGGGTGAGGGGCTTCCCTCCGCGCATGAGCTGGTCGAAGGACCTGTACCCCCTCACCCGAATTCGATCTGCGATCGAATTCGACCTCTCCCCGCAAGCGGGGAGAGGTTGGCACAAGTGAAAGCTAAGCCGCCACCACCGCCGGAATCGGCAGCGCCGTCACCGACTTGATCTTCTCCATCGCAAAGCGCGAGGTGACGTTCTTCAGCGGTACGGCGCTGATCAGCTTCTTGTAGAAGATGTCATAGGCATGCATGTCCGCGACCACGACGCGCAGCATGTAGTCGACGTCGCCGGCCATGCGATAAAACTCCATCACCTCCGGCATGGCGCTGACCGCTTCGGCGAATCGTTTCAGCCAGGCATCGGAGTGATCGGCGCTCTCGACCGACACGAACACGGAGATGCCGAGCCCGATCTTGTTCTGGTCGACGAGCGCGACCCGCTTGAGGATCACGCCGTCGGCCTCGAGGCGCTGGATGCGCTTCCAGCAGGGGGTCGAGGACAGACCGACGCGGTCGCCGATCTCGGCCACGGAGAGGGAGGCATCTTCCTGGAGTACCATCAGAATCTTGCGGTCGATGGCGTCGAGGCGGCGGCTGGTCTCGGGGATCTGGACAGCAGCATCAGTCATTTGAAGAACTTTGTTCCATTTCAGGGGTGTATTTCCCTGATATAGAGAAAATCTTTCCACGGCAAGCCCATATTCTCGGCGCGGCCGTGGAAATGCTCTAGGACCTTCCGAGCAAAAGTTCTTCAACTTCAAGGCGTTGCGGGGCGGCCAGGCCGCCGCCATGGCGCGTGCATTTCAGCGCTGCGGCGGCCGCGGCGAATCGCAGCGCCTCCCGCACCCCCTCACCCTCGGCGAGGCGAAGGGTGAAGGCGCCGTGGAAGACGTCGCCGGCGCCGAGCGTATCGACCGCCTGGACCGGGAAGGCCGGCGTCTCCGCCAGCGCGGCTGTTTCGTCGAGCCAGATCGTGCCATCGGGACCGCGGGTGGCGGCGAGGAAGGCCGGCGTCAGGACGGAGAGATGCTTCAGTGCATCGCCGTCGTCGGCAATGCCAGCGGTCTCCTGCACCTGCTCGCTCGAGAACACCAGGTGCGAGGCGGCGGTGAGCAGCCCATCCTGCAACGACATCGCGCGGTCGACGCCGACGATGACGGGAATGCCGCGCCGGCGCGCCTCGGTGCAGAGGTCCACGCAGAACGCTGCACAGCGGCTCTCGACCAGAACCGCCCGGCAATCGACGAGCAGCTTGTCGGCGCCCGGCAGCTTCACCGTCCACAGCGCGGGATCGCGATAGATCGTCAGCGTCCGTTCGCCTGTCGCATCGATGATGATCGCAGAGACGGGCGTGGTCGCGCCCGGGATACGCAGGATATGGTCGGTCTCGATCCCCTCAGCGGCCATCCGCTCAAGAATGAAGCCGCTCGATGTTTCGCCGGCATCGCCCATCGGCCCCGCGAACGAAACGCGGCCGCCAAGCCGCGCGATGGCGATGGCGGCATTGAGCGCATTGCCGCCGCAGATCTCGGCGAGATGCGTGGCATTGGCCTTGCTGCCGCGCGCGGGCACGGCCTCGACGCGAAAGGTGAGATCGCGCACGGGAATGCCGATGCAGAGGATGCGCGGCGCGATCATAGATGGCGCCATCGGCGGTCAGCTCTTGTCGTGCACCCAGCGGCCGAGAAGGTGATGCGCGATCGCAAACGGGTGCGGGCCGGCGAGCCCGTCCGGATGCGTCCGCGTCAGCATCAGGGCCGCCTCCTCGCGCGTGAACCAGCGTGCGTCTTCCAGCTCGGAATGGTCGACGACGATGTCCTCGCTCACGGCCCGCGCGCTGCAGCCGATCATCAGCGACGACGGATAGGGCCAGGGCTGCGTCATGTAGTATTGCACGTCGGTGCAACGGATGCCGGATTCTTCGAGGATCTCGCGGCGCACCGCGTCTTCGATGGTTTCGGCCGCCTCGACGAAGCCCGCGAGGCAGGAATACATGCCGGGCGGGAAGTGCTTCTGGCGGCCGAGCAGGCATTTCTCGCCCGAGGCGACGTGCATGATCACGACAGGGTCGGTGCGCGGAAAATGCTCGGCCTTGCAGGTAGGGCATTCGCGCTTCCAGCCGCCTTCCTTCATCGCGCTGCGCGCGCCGCAATTGGCGCAATAGCCGTGGCGTTGATGCCAGCCCACCATCGACTTCGCCATTGCGATCGCCGAGAGCTCTTCAGGGGGGATCGCGCCCTGCATCGCCATGCCGCGCAGCTCGGTGACGGTGTAGTCCTCGCGGCCGACCAGTTTCTCGGCGGCGGCCTGCGGCATGCCCATGCCGAACATGGCCGCGCCGTCGCGCAGGCCCAGAAAGATCGTGCCGGGATTGGCGCCGCATTTCAGCGCCTCGTCGATCGAGAGCAGCGCGCGGACCTTGTCGCCCTCGCGCTTCACCAGCAGCGAGTCGCGATAGACCACATAGGCGCGCGAGGACGGTTTCTGCTCCAGCGCGAACAGTTTTTCGTCGTCGCGGCGCAGATGCGCGGCACGATCGAGCACGTTGGTGACGAAGGCCGGCTGCCCCAGCGGAAATGCGTCGAATGCTGACATTGCGATTCTTTCAACCCAACCAGATTTTTCGGCGAAGCGCGCTGATGAAATTCTGAACTTCAGTGGCATCATGCGCCAAGGGCGGCATCACGCCCCACACCGGACGCGGCCAGGCCGCGTCACTGGTGCGGCGCGCGATGATGTGGACGTGAAGCTGCGGCACGAGGTTGCCGAGCGCGGCGATATTGAGCTTGTCGCATTTGGTGATCTCCTTCAGCGCGCGCGAGACGCGGGAGATCTCGGTCATCAGCTGCGCCTGCTGCACCTCGTCGAGATCGATGATCTCGACCGCGTCCACCCGCCGCGGCACCAGCAGCAGCCAGGGATAATGCGCGTCCTTGATGACCAGCACTTTCGACAGCGGCAGATCGCCGATGTCGATGGTGTCCTCTTTCAGGCGGGAGTGCAGCGACCAGGCGGGTTCGGGCATATGCGTTTCCGGATGGCCCGATGGGGAACGGGCTGTTGGGTGCGACCATACGATAGGGAGTTGGGGAGGGGAAGGTTGGGGCTCCGCTCTAGCTGCATACACGGTCGTCGCTTTCTTCTCCCTCTCCCCGTTCTTACGGGGAGAGGAGTGGAGTGAGGGGCTCTCTCCACACGTGAGATCGTCGAGGGACCTGTACCCCCTCACCCGGAATTCAAACTTCGTTTGAATTCCGACCTCTCCCCGCGAGCGGGGGAGAGGTGAGGCTCAGCTCGCAATCCTTACCCCTCCGCCAGCACCCGCGCATTGGCGCGCACCGAGGCTTCGCTGACTCGGATGCCGAGGCCGGGGCCGTCGGGCACCACGACGTGGCCGGCGCGGTTGGCGACGCGCTCTTCCAGTACGTCCTCGGTCAGCACGTGGTGCGGCATGTAGAATTCGCAACCGAGCGAGATGCCTGATGTGGCCGCGATCAGCTGCGTGCCGGCGGCAAGCCCGATGCCGCCTTCCCACAGCGTGCCGCCATAGCCGGGCAGGCCGGCGATGTCGGCGATCGTCATGATCGACTGCGCCTCGAATAGGCCGCCGGCCTTCATCAGCTTGATCGAGACGGCGTCGGCTGCCTCGCGGCGCACCACCTCCATCATGTCGCGGCGGTCAAAGCAGCTCTCATCCGCGAGCACGGGCGTCTCCAGCGCGGCGGTGAGCTGCGCCATGACGTCGAGATATTTGCGCGGCACCGGCTGCTCGATGAAGGTCGGCGCGAACTGTTCGACATCGCGCAGGATCTTGATGGCTCCGAACGGCGCCAGCGCCTGGTTGTAGTCGACGCGTAGATCGACCTTGTCGCCGAACTCCTTGCGGATCGCCTCGAGGTGATCGAGGTCCTCGCGATGCGGCTTTACCCCGGTCTTGACCTTGTAGATGACGTTGCCGTCCGGAACCATCTTCCGCATGCGCTCGAGATCGGCGGAAAAATCCGGATCGGCGATCGAGAAGGAGAGGGGAATCGTGTCGCGCACCCGGCCGCCGAGGAGATCGGCGACCGACAGGCCCGACGACTTGCCGACGATGTCGAGCATCGCCATCTCGATTCCGACCTTGGCCTCGGCATGCCCGACCAGCGCGCGCTCGAGCTCGGCCATCAGCGCGCGGATGCGGCGGACGGGTTTGCCGAGCACGATCGGCCGCAAGTAGATGTCGAGCGCCGAGAACGCCGCTTCCGGCGTTCCCGTAAACACCTCCCACGGCGCCGCCTCGCCCCAGCCGACCACGCCGTCGCTGGAGGTGAGCTCGATCAGCACGCGTTTCACGGTGCCCTTGACGTTGCCGACGCCCTGAAGGCGCGCCATCTTGATCGGGCTCTCGATCAGGAACAGCCTGATGCGTGCGACGGTAGCTTCGGTCATGTCAGGCCTCCATCGACGTGCCAGACCTGGCCGGTGACGTAGGACGCCTTCGGTGACGCCAGGAAGGCGATGATTTCGGCGACTTCCTCCGGCCGTCCGCGACGGCGCATCGGGATCAGGGCTTCGGTTGCGGCAATCTGCTCAGGCGAGAGCCGGCTTTCGCTGGGCTTGTCCTTGACGATGAGGCCGGGTGACACCGCATTGACGGTGATGCCGTCTGTCGCAAGCTCCATCGCGGTGAGGCGCACCAGCGCTTCGAGCGCGGAGCGGCTCGCGGCGGTTGCGGCAAAGGGTGCGAATTCCGGACGGATCGCGTGCGCGACGAATGACGACACCGCAACGATCCGCGCATCGCGCCCCGCACGCAGCAGCGGCAGTGCGGCGTGAACGAGCCGGGTGAAGGCCAGCGCCGATTCATCCATGGCCTTGCGGAATTCATCCGCCGGCGTACCGATGGCGCTGCCGCGGCGGGCGTGGCCGCCGACGAGAACCAATCCATCGAGCCGCCCGAAGGCCGTTTGGGTCGCTGCGATAGCATCGCTTGCCGCCGCTTCCGCGGCGAGATCGCCGAGGCACTTTGCCACGACAGCGCCTTTCGCCTCGGTCTCTGCGGCGGTGGCGTCGAGACCTTCGGCGTTGGAGCGTGTGTGCAGCAGCAGTGCGGTGCCGGGGGCCGCGAGCAGCTTTGCGGAGGCGCGGCCGATGCCGCTGGCGGCACCGGTGACGAGATAGGCGCGATTGATATCAGACATCACAATGCCGGCGTGGCCGGCGGCAGCGCGCCGGTCCGGTGGAAATGGCTGAGGAAGGCGCGTGTCGCGGCTTCTTGCGGGCTGTCGATCACCTGCCGCGCCGGGCCTTCCTCGACGACGACGCCGTCGCGCATGAAGATGAGGCGGTCAGCGACCTCGCGCGCGAAGGCGATCTCGTGGGTGACGATCACCATTGTCATGCCTTCGGACGCGAGCCGCTGCATCACATTGAGCACCTCGCCGACGAGCTCGGGATCGAGCGCGGAGGTGGCCTCGTCGAACAGCATGACATCAGGCTCCATGGCGAGCGCGCGGGCGATCGCGACGCGCTGCTTCTGCCCGCCGGAGAGCGTCGCCGGATATTGGTCGGCCTTTTCCGCAAGGCCCACCTTGGCAAGCTGCGCCCGCGCAAGCTTCTCGGCGTCGGCCTTGGCCATGCGCCGCACCGTGACCGGTCCCTCCATCACGTTCTGAAGCGTCGTCATGTGCGGGAACAGATTAAAATGCTGGAACACCATGCCGGTGGTGGCGCGGAATTTTGCCAGTGCCTTCACGTCGGGGAGCCTGGTGTCTGCACCGAATGCAAAACGGGTATCACCGACGCGGACGCTGCCGCCGTCGGGCACGACCAGCAGATTGATGCAGCGGAGCAGCGTCGACTTGCCCGAGCCCGACGGTCCGATCAGCGCGACGACGCCGCCTTTCGCGACGTCGAGATTGATGTTCTTCAGGACCTCGTTGCTGCCGAAGCTCTTTCGCAAGGCCCGGATTTCGATCTTCGTTGTGTCGCTCATTCGCTGACCGCCAGTCGCTTCTCGCCGCGCCGGACGATGATGGTGAGCGGAATCAGGATCGCCGCATAGGCGACCGCGACCGCGGTGTAGGTTTCCAGCGGCCGGTAGCTGTCATGGGCGGCGACCTGGCTCTGGTAGACCAGATCAGGCACCGCCAGCACCGAGACCAGCGAGGTGTTCTTGAACTGGATGATCGACTGGTTCATCAGCGCGGGGATCATCCGCTTGATCGCCTGCGGCAGCACGATGCGCCGCATGCTTTGGCTGGGTGTCATGCCGAGCGCGGCGCCCGCTTCCGACTGGCCCTTGTCGATCGAGATGATGCCGCCACGAATGATCTCCGAGTAGAACGAGCCGCCATAGAGCGAGAGCGCCAGCGCCGAGGCGGTGATCGGCGTCATCTCGACGCCGGCGAGGATCGGCAGCGCGTAATAGAACCAGATCAGCTGCACCAGGATCGGCGTGCAGCGAAACGCCTCGATGAAGGCCAGCGCAGTCAGCCGCAGCGCCCTGAAGCGCGACAGGCTGCCGAACGCGCCGAACAGGCCGAAGACGAGCCCGAGCACCACGATGACCACGGTGAAGCCGACTGTGACGCCGAGCCCGTTGAGAAAGAGCCAGCGATAGCTCCAGAGGATGCCGAAGTCCCACTGATACATGCGTGTGTTAACTCGTCGTACGCCTCGCACTGTTATTCCGGGGCGCCCGAAGGGGGGGCCGGAATCTCGTCATTCCGGGTTCGATGCTGCGCATCGCCCCGGAATGACGGCGTTGCGCTTACAGCGAAACGCCCGGCGGAATGTCCGCCTCGGTCACGCCCACGAGCTCCATGTTCGTGATGATCGCGTTGCGGATGAAGCCGAGGCCCTTGTTGAAGTCGATCCAGGTGTTGACGTAGTCGCGGAAGGTCTTGTCGGTCTCGCGGCGGAAGCCGGCATTCGACGTCGTTGCGAAGATCGGCGTCGGCAGCACGAACTGGCCGAGCGAGGGGTTCTTCTTCAGCACGGTCAGCGACAGCATGGTGATCAGGCACTGCGCGTCGACACGGCCGGTCTGCAGCGCAGCGGTGGCGTCGTCCGCGGTCTTGAGGCGCGAGATCTGTGCCTTCGGCGTCAGGCGGCTGACGACCTGGTCGTGCGAGGAGCCCTGGTCGACCGCGATCTTGATGTCGGGCGAGTTCAATTCGGCCCAGCTCTTCGGCTTGAAGTCCTTCTTGCAGAGGATGCCGAAGGCGTTGTTGAAGACCGGCACCGAGAAGTCGACCACCAGCGCGCGCTTCGGGGTCGGGTTGAGGCCAAAGAAGATGTCGATCTTGTTGGACTGCAGGTCGAGCACCGAATTGCCCCAGGTGGTCTCGGTGATCTCGAGCTCGGCCTCCATGTCGTCGGCAAGCCCCTTCGCAATGTCGATGTAAAAGCCCTTCCACTGGCCGGTGGCGAGGTCCTTCATGTAGTAGGGCGCGCCGCCGCCGACCGCGCCGATCCGCATCTTCTTGGTCCGGCGGATGCGGGCGAAGGTCGATTCGTTCGGATCGGCGGTCTGGGCCACGGCTGGCGCGGCCAGCGCGGCCGCAGTCACGGCGCCAAGTCCGACAATCGATGCAACATCACGACGTGTAACCATTGGGATCAATCGCTTTTCTGGTTTGATGGAGTTCCGGCAGCGTTCTTAGCAAGGTGGTCCCGGCAGCGAAAGCACAGCCTATCGGCTGGGCAGACCGAAATTTGCCCGTGTGCTGGGCAAACTCAACCTGTTCAGGCCGATACCCGCTTGCTTTCCGTGACCTTTGGCCCCAAATAGGGACCGGGAGATTGGCGGTNNGACGAGCCACTCGCCAACCGGGTCAGGTCCGGAAGGAAGCAGCCCTAACGAGGTCCGGATCGGGTCGCTCGTCAGTCTCCTACCTGTTTTTCCGAGCGAATTGCGCCGGCGGGCTCCCCGCCAGCGCGCTCCTTTCCGCAAAAGCCGGCCGAGAGAGATTTCATTGCGGATCGACCGATGACCGACGCTGGCGCCCCTCCCAATCCTGACAGCGCCGGCCCGGCCGGCAACGCGCCTTACCGGGTGCTGGCGCGGAAATACCGCCCTTCCAGCTTCGACGATCTGATCGGCCAGGAGGCCGTGGTCCGTACCGTATCCAATGCGTTCGAGACCGGCCGCATTCCGCAGGCCTGGATCCTCACCGGCGTCCGCGGTGTCGGCAAGACCACCACTGCGCGCATCCTGGCCCGTGCGCTCAACTACGAGATGCCGGACGGCTCGGTGCAGGGCCCGACCATCCACATGCCGACCCTGGGCGTGCATTGCCAGGCGATCATGGAAAGCCGGCACATGGACGTGCTGGAGATGGACGCGGCCTCGCATACCGGTGTCGATGACGTCCGCCAGATCAATGACAGCGTGCGCTACGCGCCGGCCAGCGCCCGCTACAAGGTCTACATCATCGACGAAGTCCACATGCTGTCGACGGCGGCGTTCAACGCCTTCCTGAAGACACTGGAGGAACCGCCGGAGCACGCCAAATTCGTCTTCGCGACGACCGAGATCCGCAAGGTTCCCGTCACCGTGCTGTCGCGCTGCCAGCGTTTTGATCTGCGCCGCGTCGAGGCCGACGTGCTGATGAAGCACCTCGCCAACATCGCCGCGAAGGAAAGCGTCGAGATCGAGCCCGAGGCGCTCGGCATCATCGCCCGCGCCGCGGAAGGCTCGGTGCGTGATTCGCTGTCGCTGCTCGACCAGGCGATCGCGCATGCCGCGGGCCAGGTGAAGGCGGACGCCGTCAGGCAAATGCTCGGGCTTGCCGACCGCACCCGGGTCATCGACCTCTTCGATTCCCTGGCGCGCGGCGACATCGCGGCTGCCTTCAAGGAGTTCCGCGACCAGTACGATGTCGGCGCCGATCCGATCGTCGTGCTCTCGGATCTCGCTGAGTTCGTCAATTTCGTCACCCGCGTGAAGATCGTGCCGGCGACCGCCGACAACGTCGCCTATGGCGAGACCGAGCGTGTCCGCGCGAAGGATTTCGCCTCGAAGATCTCGATGCGGGTGCTGTCGCGGATGTGGCAGATGCTGCTCAAGGGCATCACCGAGGTGCAGGCCGCAACCCGGCCCGCGGCGGCCGCCGAGATGGTGCTGGTGCGCATTGCCTATGTCGCCGATCTGCCGACGCCGGACGAAGCGATCAGGATGCTGGAGCAGAATGGCGGCGGCTCGCAGGTCGTGAACGGCGGCGGTGCCGCGCGGAGCAGCGCGCCGGCCGCACCGATGGCCTCGGCGGCGCCGGTGGCGTCGGCCGCGCCCGTTCGGATGCCGACAGCGCCGACGGCGTTCGGCGGCGCGGCCCGTCCGCAGATGGCGGCGCCTGCGCCCGATCCGCAGGGCGCCGCGCCCCAGCTGCGCATCACCAGCTTCACCCAGCTTGTGGCGCTCGCGGGCCAGAAGCGCGACCTCATGACCAAGGGCGCGCTCGAGGGCGACATGCGCCTCGTCCGTTTCGAGGAGGGCCGGCTCGAGGTCGCGCTCGAGCCCAACGCCTCCAAGACCATGATCTCGGAGCTCGCGAAGAAATTCGAGCTGTGGACCGGCCGGCGCTGGACCGTGATCGTCTCGAACGAGCAGGGCCAGCCGACGCTGCGCTCGGTGAACCAGGCCGCCAAGCAGGAGCATGCCCGCACCGCCGAGGCCGACCCGAGGGTGCAGGAAGTGCTGTCGCGCTTTCCCGGTGCGAAGGTCGTCGAGGTCCGCAGGCTTGCCCCCGAGGCGCCGGAATCCAATATTAATGCGGACTATGGTAGTGACGATCCGCCCGAAGGTTCCGACGGCGACGACGATCTCTGAGCCATTCTTTCCAAGGACGAACACCGATGGCTGATTTTCTCGGCATGATGAAGCAGGCGGCGCAGCTGCAATCCAAGATGCAGGAGATGCAGGAGCAGCTCGCCAATGTGGAGGTCGAAGGCATCTCCGGCGGTGGTCTCGTCGCGGTGCGCATGACCGCCAAGATGGACGTCAAGGGCGTCAAGATCGATCCCTCGCTGATGAAACCGGAGGAGCGCGAGGTGCTGGAAGACCTGCTCGTCACCGCGCTTGGCGATGCCCGCC
>NZ_LWIG01000023.1:16500-17663 GCF_002068095.1 Bradyrhizobium sacchari
AAGATGGGCGCGGTTGCAGGTCCCGAGATCGAGCGGCTGGTCCAGCTTCTCGCGCGGCTGCCCGGCCTTGGCCCGCGTTCCGCGCGGCGCGCGGCCTTGCATCTGATCAAGAAGCGCGAAGCGTTGATGATGCCGCTGTCGTCTGCTCTTCAGGTCGCGCTGGACAAGGTTCAGGTCTGCAAGACCTGCGGCAACATCGACACGCAAAATCCCTGCACCGTCTGCACCGACCCGAAGCGCGATCCCGCGATCATCGTCGTCGTCGCCGACGTCGCCGATCTCTGGGCGCTGGAGCGCGCCAACGCGACCCAGGGTCGTTACCACGTGCTGGGCGCGACCTTGTCGCCACTCGACGGCGTCGGCCCGCAGGACCTCACCATCGACGCGCTGGTGGCGCGTGCGCATGCCGCTGAGGTGCACGAGATCATCCTGGCGCTGAATGCGACGGTGGACGGCCAGACCACGGCACACTACATCACCGACCTGCTCCAGGACGCCAACGTAAAAGTAACCCGCCTCGCCCATGGTGTGCCGGTCGGTGGCGAGCTTGATTATCTCGATGAGGGCACGCTATCGGCCGCCATGCGGCAGCGGACCCTGTTCTAGCTATCCTACAGACCTCACGGAACGGACGACATGACGAAACTTTTCGCCACACGCTTGGCTTTGGCCGCGACGATGATGCTGCTGGTGACACCGGCGATCTCCGCGCAGCAGGACGATGCGGCGCCGCCGGCCCCCAAGCCCGGCAAGCCGATCAACACCGGCGACGTGCTCTCGGGCGAATTGAACGCAATGAAGGTGCGCGACGTCAAGAATGCCGGCAAGCGCGTTGCGATGTACCAGATCACCTCCGAGCCGCGCCGCCTGCCGGCGCCGAACGGGCTGTGCAACCTCGAGACCGGCCCCGAGACCTTCCAGCTCGTCACCTCCAGCGACGCGCAGGCCGCGCAACTGAAGTCGTTCGTCGGCAAGGAAATCTCCGTCAAGGTCGATGAGGTCGCCTGCGCCAGTGATCCCGGCCAGATGAGCGAGGCCGTGATCACGAAGTGGAGTTTGATCAAGAAGCAGTAGGGGGCAAGTGAGATGCCGTAGCAACCATTAAGTCGCGGCGGTATTTTGGAGCCAGGGCGTGCCTCTAGCAACAACGGTGTTGGCGTAGA
>NZ_LWIG01000024.1:0-21360 GCF_002068095.1 Bradyrhizobium sacchari
AAAGCTTGCCATAGCCGCCATAGGCATCGGCCTGGAAGATGCCGTTGTAGCCGGCCAGATGGGCCTGGGGATGCTCGCCCGCGCGATCGCGCGAGTAATAAAACACTGCTCCCGGCGGGGCCTGCCCGCCAAAAGGCTTGTCGTCGCGTACATAGACCCAGATGCGGCCGGTGTCGGTCTTGCCTTTGGCCAGGACCGGCACCGTCGTGTCATCCCCGTGCAATCGCTCGGCACTCAGCACATGGGCCTCGAGGCGCCGGAACAAGGGCGTCAGCGCAACAGTGCAGCCACCAACCTGGTCGGCGAGGGTCGACAGGCTGATCGGCACGCCTTCCTTGCCATAGCGTTCGGCCTGACGGTTCAGCGGCTGGTGCTGGCCGAACTTCTCGAACAGCACCATCGCCAGTAAGCTGGGGCCGGCCCAACCACGGTCGATGACGTGGAACGGCGCCGGGGACTGGCTGATCTTCTCGCAATCACGGCAGCTGAACTTCTCCCGGACGTGCTGGATCACCTTCCAGGACTTCGGGATCACCTCCAGCGTCTCGGTGATGTCCTCCCCGAGCTTGGACAACCTCGCTCCGCCGCAGCAGGCGCACGCCACAGGTCCCGGCACGAGCACCCGCTCGCGAGGCAGATGGTCCGGGAACGGCTGGCGCGACGGCCTCTTGCGCGTGAACGAGGCCACCTTCGTCGTCTTGGCCGCGGCCATTTCGGCAGCGAGTTCGTCCTCAGTCGCTGAGGCCTCGAGCTCCTCCAGCGTCAGTTCGAGCTGATCCAGCAGCCTTGCGGTACGCTCCGAGCGAGGGCCATAACGATCACGGTTCAGCTTTTCGATCTGCAGCTTCAGGTGAGCGATCAGAGCATGGTCGTCGGACTGCTGGGCGCGAACGCTGGCGAGTTCGGCGCGCGTCGCCAGCAACGCCGCTTGCAGCGCCTCAATGTCTTCCGGCAGCTTCTGGGGACCGTCACCCATGCACCGATGGAATCACAAAAGCGACGATTTGGCGTGCGCTTTTTGCAATCTCACGGGACTATTGCGCAACCTATCCTGCGCTCTGCGGCCGCCAGCTGTGTTGGGGATTGCGCCAGTCGATCGCCTCCAGCAAATAGCCCATCTGAGCTGCGGTCAGCGATACCACGCCATCCACCGTCGCCGGCCAGATGAAGCGGCCACGGTCCAGTCGCTTGGCGTAGAGCGACAGCCCGATCCCGTCGTGCCAAAGGGCTTTGATCAGGGTGCCAGCACGACCACGGAACACAAAGACGTCGCCGGCAAAAGGATCCCGCCCCAGCCCCTCCTGCACCAGCAATGCCAGACCCTGCATGCCTTTGCGCATGTCAGTGTGACCGGTTGCGATCCAGATCCTCGCCCCTGCCGCGATCGGGATCATCGCCGCTCCAGCAGATCCAATACGCGAGACAACGCGGTCATATCAACGCCGGCGTCCACGATCACCCGACAGGCCTTGCCGACGACAATCTCCATGCGTCCGCTCGCTGGCCCCGCTAAAGTTACTGGCGGCGCCGGCGGTTGGTCCGGCATCACCATCGCTGGCACAAACGCTGGCTGAGGTTGTTCAGTATTGCTCGTCCGCGTCCCAAACGATCGTCGCCAAGTCAACAGGAGCGAGCGCGAGATGCCGTATCGTCGTGCTGTCGACGAGACCGCGCGCGGGGCCTGCAAACTCTCCAGAACGATCTTGAGTTTCTCATCATCGGTCCAGCGACGGCGACGGCCAGTCTCGACAACCTCGAACCGTTCAATCTGAGCACTGAACTTATTGCTGTCCATAAGGGCTGTTACACAGCACTGGTATTAACCCGACAAGGCGGCCCTCACCGGAGGGAGACGATGTGCTCGACGAAGACGCTTTGTTTGGCGATGTCGAACTCGACAATAGCTGCACCTCAGTCGGGCGCTGAAAGACCAAGACTGGGTGATATGGTCGGAGCGTTTTTGGCCAGCAATGCCTGCTGCACGGCAACATCAGTCGGGAGGTGCGTTGCGCCTCGATGACCTAAGTCAGATCCGGACGGTCTGCCAGTTGCCAAGTCATGTAGATCGGCGACGCTTATGAAGATTACTATCTTTCGCGATTAAGGTATTGTCCCGACGAATGCGCAATAGGAGCGCCCCCCTTAAGCAGCGTTGAGCAGGCATCGACGCACCGGGGCGCGCTAATGATTGACCATTCGAGCGACACCCGAGCTTCAATACTGTCCGAGTGGACACGCTACGATTGCCGCTTCCGGTCGTCGTCGCGTTAGGTACGGACGGAGTGAAGACGCGCTGAACGTGATCCGGTAGGCCTTAAGGTGGACGGCATCACCACCGACATTAGTGGGTATGGGCAAGAATACCCACTCAGGGTAGTCGTCGGCACCCAATAGCCTCAGTACAGTTCTTTGCAACGATTTGGAGAGATCGAACCCTTTTTGCTACGAGGTGACAGGAACGCACACACCATTAACACCCGAAGCACCTGGACTGGCGAGAAAGCCGATCGTTGCCGCCACCTCGCGAACGTCGACGAAGCGCTTGGCTGGTTGCGAGGCGCGGAAACGCGCAACGACCTCATCGGTGCTCACGCCCAAGGTAGCCGCCTGAACTTCTAGCTGATTACGCATCATAGCGGTATCCATCCAGCCCGGCGCGACTGCATTGACAGTCAGGCCATGCTCAGCGCCTTCCAACGCAGCCACGCGGACGAGACCGAGTACGCCGTGCTTTGCAACCACGTATGCAGCCTTCCCGGGCGCACCTCCAAAGCTCGCGGTGGATGCCGTAACCACGATGCGACCGGCGGGTGAACTCGTCAAAGCCGACCACGCCGCCTTCATCGCAAAGAACGGTCCATCCAGCATGACACCGCGAAGACGCACCCATTCTGTGTCGGGAAACTCATCGATCGGTGCGACAAACTGGCAGCCAGCATTCAAGACGAGAATGTCGAGGCGTCCAGCGACTTTAAGCACATGGGCGATCATGTCGCGATTTCCACCTGCGGTGGCAAGGTCAGCATGGAAGACCCCCTCGCCGGCAATGTCTACGCCGTGCACATCCGCCCCGCGTTCCCGCAGTTCGGCGACGATGGCTCTCCCGAGCCCTCCAGTTGCTCCAGTGACCAGAGCGACTCGGCCCTCGAGTGAGAATCCGTCCGTATGAGATTTTTGTTGGTCGCTGTCGCGATCAAGCTTAGCCATCTGTTTCTTCTCCTCCAACGCAAAGATTGTCGAGCGCGTGCTGTCGCATCACTTAAAGGGCTCAAACGAATAAAAACGCTAAAGATCGGCGCAGAACGGACGAAATTCTGCGAAACTGGGGAAGCTTCTGCGGTTAAGGCCGCCCGCCATCGGCCGCTATCGTGGATCGGCCAACGCCGCCAGCAACAGCGCGCCGCACTAGACTAGTGCTTCGGTCCCAGGCTGCAGCTGATGGACGCGCCGCGGGTTCAACAAGAATTGCGCGAACCTAAGTAAAAACAATGCTTCCGAATCGAGATAATGATCGAGGGGTGTGACTGCGGTAAAGCTGTTTTTGTCGAAGGCGCGAACGAAAGGGTTGTCATTCGGCCCGAACCGCGTGCGCACACGTAGTCTGCGAAAACACGACAAACTCAGACCACACTGGCAGATGCAATTCACCTATCCCGCACCGCGGCGAGCGGGCCTGCTGGCCGCCGAGGTTCATGGTTTTGGAGTTGGCATTTCCTCATCAACGGCTGTTGCATTCTAAGCCTTTGGAAAACCATCAAGGACATTCTGGCTCTCGCGCGAATAAAGCGACAAGAAAACTTAATTTTCTCACCACATTTCCCGAAGTATTCCCTGCAGCTATCTCGGAGCCAGGAGATGCCCGTGGATGCCACGGAGCAGGCTCACCACACATCAGAGATGTTCCAGAAATCCTAGCATACGTACAGAACGGCCGGGTTTACCGCTCAGTGGGTATGGATCCATAGCGCGATACTAGAATCATTCTGGAACGCCCTTTGCCAGCTCGTCCATTACTTGCTTGGTCGCCCGATAAGCCAGATCAACGATCTCGTCGATCTCCGTCTCGGATACAACAAGTGGTGGAGCGAAACCGAGGATGTCTCCATGCGGCATCGCTCGCGCAATAAGTCCCCGGTCCCGGGCCGCCTTAGAGATACGGGCGCCCACCTTGAGCCCCGGATCGAATCGACGCTTCGTCTGGCGATCGGCAACGAATTCGACGGCACCGAGTAAGCCGACCCCCCGCACTTCACCAACTATCTCCAGCTGGGCGAAGCGTTCCTTGAGGCGCTTTTGAAAGTGCGAGCCGACGATCCTTGCGCGGTCGCTCAATCGTTCCTTTTCGACGATATCAAGGACAGCATTGGCAGCAGCAGCTGCAATCGGATGGCCCGAATAGGTATAGCCGTGCGAAAATGCCCCGACTCGGTCCGCCGCCTCCTCTATAACAGAGTAGACCCTCTCGCCGACGATGGCTCCTGAGAGCGGCATGTATCCGGAGGTCAGCCCCTTCGCGACCGTCACGAGATCGGGTTCGATGCCGTATAGCGTGCTGCCGAAATCCGCCCCGGTTCGACCGAATCCACAGATTACCTCATCTGCGATCAGAAGAATGTCGTAACGCCTTAGCACGGCCTGAACTTCATGCCAGTAGCCCGTAGGAGGCGGTGTAATGCCGCCCGTACCCAATACCGGCTCCGCAATGAAGGCTCCGATTGTTTCCGGTCCTTCTCGCAAAATGAGCTGTTCAAGCTCGACCGCACGCCGACGGGAAAACGCCTCCTCTGTCTCGCCTGGCTCTGCGCCCCAATAGTGGTGTGGCGTGCCCGTGTGCACGATGCCTGGAAACGGAAGATCCATATGGTCATGGTAGAACGACATACCGGTCATCGAGCCGGAAATGACGGAGCAACCGTGATAGCCACGCTCGCGCGAGATGATTTTCTTCTTCTTGGGTTGACCTCGTAGGTTGTTATAATACCAAACGAGCTTAGCTTGGGTTTCGTTGGCATCCGAGCCGGATAGACCAAAAAATACCTTGCTTGGCTTGCCTGGCGCCATTCGCACCAAACGATCCGAAAGCGTCGCAAGCTCTTCGGTGGTGTGGGCCGCATAGGTGTGGTAGTATGCCAGCTTGTAAGCCTGTCGCGCGATGGCCTCCGCCACTTCAGTCCGCCCGTATCCGATATTCACGCAGTACAGGCCCGCAAAGCCGTCGATGTAACTACGTCCCTGCGCATCCTCGATCCGGATACCCTTACCCCCGGTGACGATCGTGGGATCGCCGATCTTGCCGCTCGCATATTCCTTCAACTGAGTGAACGGATGAAGGACACTTGAGCGATCGAGCTCAGCGATAGTCCTAACTTCCTTCATATCGAATTCTCCTAATCCGCCAAATCGCCGAAGCAGACGTATTTGAGTTCCATGTATTCATCGATCCCCTGCCGCGCCCCCTCGCGACCGAGTCCGGACTGCTTCCATCCTCCGAAGGGAATGGGCGGACCTGTGAACGATGCCGAATTGACCCCCACCATGCCGCACTCGATTTTCTCGGAAACTCTGAGCGCTCGACGCAGGCTGTCTGTGTAGACGTACGCAGCCAATCCCATCTCGCTCGCGTTAGCCCTGGCGAGGACCTCCTCCTCCGAATCGAACGGAAGTATTGCCGCCACCGGACCAAACGTTTCTTCACGAGCAATGAGCATTCCGTCCGTCACGTCGGTAAGCAGCGTCGGAGAGACGAAGTTCGGTCCAAGGTTGTCGTCCTGTTTTGCGGTAATGACCTGCGCTCCCTTTGCCGCAGCATCGTCGATGTGAACTCTGCATTTGTTGGCGACGGATAGCTTGGTCATTGGCCCGATATCAGTTGCGGGCTCCAAGCCGTGGCCCACCTTAAGTCGAGCTAACTCCGAGGCAAACGCCTCGGCGAACGCGCCATAGATGCCCCTTTGCACGTAGATGCGGTTAGCGGCCAGGCAATCCTGCCCCGATGTCGCGAATTTTGCGGCCATTGCTCCCTTGACGGCTTTTTCAACATCAACGTCATCAAAGACGAGAAAGGGGGCATGCCCTCCAAGTTCGAGCGAAACCTTCTTTACTGTCTCCGCCGCCCCTCCCAAAAGAAGGCGGCCAACTTGAGTGGATCCCGTAAATGAGAGGGCGCGCACCCTGGTATCGCGCAATAGAGGCTCCGAAAGAGCGATGGGATCACCGACGAGCACTTGAAACACGCCCGGCGGCAGGCCAGCCTCTTCGCCCAACCTAGCCACCGCAAGTGCTGAGAGCGGGGTTTCGGGGGCAGGCTTCACAATGATCGGACAACCAGCGGCAAGAGCTGCCCCGGCCTTTCGCGTGATCATGGCGACAGGAAAATTCCACGGAGTGATTGCTGCCGCAACACCGATCGGCTGCTTTCGCACATGAAGCAGACTGGCGGGCTTGTGGCTTGGGATTGTCTCGCCATATGTGCGCTCCCCCTCCGCCGCAAACCAATCGATAAATCCAGCACCGTAACCAATTTCGTACCGCGCCTCAGCGAGCGGCTTTCCCTGCTCGACCGTGACGAGGACAGCGAGCTCTTCGGAATTGTCGCGTATCAATGATGCCCAAGCCCTAAGAATCTCTCCCCGCATTGCCGGAGCCAGTTCACGCCATGCATTAAACGATCGTTCAGCTGCCGCGATCGCGAGATCCATATCCGCTGCATCGCAACGCGCAACATCAGCGACTTCTTCTCCAGTAGCGGGGTCGACTACAATGTCGCGCTGGTCGCCCGAAATCCAAGTGCCATCTACGAGCGCGGCGCCCGCAAGAAAGTCGCGGCGACGTAGACCTTGCAGACGCCTCGTAGCAAGAGCATCCAGATGTGGGCTTTTGTGCCGAACGGTTTGAAAGGCCATTTCCAAGGTCTCACGCAGTGATTGTTGAGCTGCCTCTGCTCAGCATAGAGCCGCAACAAACCTGTTTGCGTCGCATTTTCGCTGTCGCCCAGCGGATTTCCTGCGCCGCTAGAGATTTGGTGGAGGATTTCGTCTCAAACCAAGGACCGCAGTGAGTAGGGCCGAACTCGACTCGTAATCTCCTGTCGAAGAGCTCTCCACCTTCAACGCGCCAATTGGCTCTGTTCGACAGGCCTTATGTCCCGCTCGATCAGTTCTCTCATATGCTCGTTTATGGCTTTGGAGACCGAGTCAGAACAGTTAGAGGGCACCCCTCGAGCCACGCCAGCAAACCTCAGAATGCGGCAAGGATGGTGGCCAGCGGCGCGATAGGCAAGATAGTTTGGCAACGCGGAACGAGCGGGCCTCGCCCGCGAGAGCGATCTCGCGAACTTTCAATAAATGGCTCCGGCGCCCCACCAAAAGCATCGCAACGAGCATTCCAAATTGAATGCCGATATCGATTGGCAACAATTTCTCATTGCTCGCCTGCAGTTAACGAGCCGGCGCAACCTTGCACAAACCCAGAAGCGTCGAGCGATTGCCCCTCATACGATAAGGATGTCCTGTCCGACTCCCATGTCGAGCCTCACGACTCGTGGAATTTCCTATACATTCAGAGTACTGCTATTGTACACGCATTTGCATCGCAATTTCCTCCCACTACGACGGATTCCTGCAACGCGGGGCATGTGGTGGAGAAATTCACCTCAATGCGGGGGCCGACCATGCCATACGACCGTACAGATGCGCGCATCCTCGAGATCGTGCAGAAGAACAACCGTTTAACTTCCGAAATGATCGGCGATCTCGCCGGACTTTCTGCTACTGCCTGTCAGCGACGCCTAAAGAGACTCCGTTCTGATGGCATCATCGAGGCCGACGTCTCAATTGTATCGCCGAAGGCGGTAGGAAGGCCAATTCAGATGCTCGTGTTGGTGACTTTGGAAAGGGAACGATCAGACATTATTGATAAGTTCAAGAAGGCGATTAAATCGTCCGCTGATGTTGTGAATGGATTTTACGTCACGGGCGATGCCGATTTCGTCCTCTATGTCACCGCGCGCACCATGGACGATTATGAGCAATTCACGCGTCGCTTCTTCTACGAGAATTCGGACATCAAGGGCTTTAAGACAATGGTCATAATGGACCGGGTTAAAGCAGGTTTTGCCATTCCAATTGATGGCCCCTCTGAAGTTTGACCTATTTTCTCATCCGGCCGATCCGTCTGGCTCGCGCTTTTTGCTTGCAGGAGCGCAAAACAAATCGCGCTACTTATCCTTGCTCTGCTGGCTCCGCAGGACACCTGAGCTGAAGGGAGAAAAAGTGGTTGGCCTGAAGACTGCTCGAATGTTCTAGTTTGGCCATCTGGCCTCGCACTCACTGCCCCATCCATCAATCCTGAGTTCTTCGGGCGGGAGTGGTGGATTTTCCCGACTGAGCGGTGATAGCCACCGGCGTTAGTGCGGAGCCATCGGCATGGCACAGCGCCAGATCCCATCGCGGATTGCAGGTGAAGGCGAAACTCCGACGGCGCCTTCCATCCGAGCTGCGAGTGAGGTCGCAGATCGTTGTATAGTCGGCCCGCCAGGTTCCCAGGGCGACCCGCGCCTCGGCGAGCAGCGCCTCGTTCAGCGATTCGTACCGCGCCGGGCCATTCAAAGATGGAGCCGACACGAAGGAGGAATCCATTGGCACCACATCAGCAGTGTCCTGATTCAAGTGGCCGATTGAGGTCGCCACGGCCACGCATCGCGAACGTATCTTCCCAGTAGAGCTAGTAACTTTTTCTTGCGATTGACTTAAGCGGCAGGTACTCCTCTTCCAGCGGCTTGCCCGCTTCGTCTCCGACACCTCCATTCGGCGTGACTGCGATCGTTGCGTCAAAGATCGGCCGCTCCTTGAGCCCGTACATTCTGCAATCAACGGCGCACAGGCGTTCTGGCCTCTTGGCCGATGCGGGGTGCGGGGCAGCCACTGGCGGGCCACCATCTAACCATTGGCGCGATGCAAAATCGCAACCCGTAAGCAGCAAGACTTCAAGATATTTAGGTGACAAGACATATTCTCGGCGTAATATGTAACATCCCGCAGGTATTCTGCACTGGGCGCGCCTGCCATGATGAAAACTCACTTGGAACAGGTCTGTGCAATACGATAGAACCGACGCCCGCATCTTAGAGATCGTACAAAAGAATAATCGCCTGACCTCTGAGGTGATCGGCGAAATTGCCGGTCTTTCCGCGACCGCCTGTCAGCGACGACTGAAGAGGCTCCGTTCGGAGGGCGTCATCGAGGCCGACGTCTCAATCGTTTCACCGAAATCCGTAGGCAGACCTATTCAAATGCTAGTCCTGGTGAGCTTGGAGCGGGAGCGCGCCGACATTATCGACAAGTTCAAGAAAGCCATTAAATCATCGGCTGAAGTCGTTAATGGATTTTACGTCACTGGAGATGCTGACTTTGTGCTATACGTCACGGCGCGTACCATGGAGGATTACGAGCAGTTCACTAGACGCTTTTTCTATGACAATCCTGACATTAAGGGCTTCAAGACGATGGTCATAATGGATCGGGTAAAGGCAGGATTTGCTATACCAATTGAAGTTCCGTCCGACGACTGATCTGAGTCTCTTGCCACGTACGTCAGTGGCTTGGCGCGCATTTCCGTCGCGCACGCGCGTAGAACGCAAGAAATATGCAGCGCGACTCTTCTATTTTGTGACCTTGTCAACGCTGGCAAGCATTCGACTTTTTCGGACCAGCGTTCCAAAGAGATTAAGGTCCAGGGGTGTCCCGTCAAGCTCATTCCGCGCTTCTTTGTAAACGTCGTCGTGGGCACGTTGTGTTCAGCGTGAGCTCGTTGCGAGCGCGTAAGTCTACAGCACTGTGATGCCCACTGACCGAAGGCGTTGGCACAATGCATAGCGAATCCTAACCGCTGCGCAAAACAGAGAGCAAAAATGCGCAAGAAGCCAGGCGGAGATCTCAAGCGATGCGCAACATAGCGCTCAGATCGTGCGAGCGATCACAAATTGCCCGATCTTTGGAATCGCGATCGGCCGCCGCGGCGTGTCCTCTATTGTTTAGGCAGGATCCACAAGGAACGACAGGTCGCGGTAAGTGGCAAGGCCGCCCGAACCATCACCGATCTCAATCGTTTGTGACGGATGCAGAAGCTTAAATGACTGATCAGACGAAGCTCCACGTTGACGGCATCATCGCGCCGCTGCGCTATCCGACTTTCAAGTACATCTGGCTAGCGAGCGTCTTGTCCAATCTTGGCGTCCTGATCCGAGGCGTCGGCGCAGCCTGGGCGATGACAGAAATGACCTCGTCTGCTGACAAGGTAGCGCTCGTGCAGACGGCAACGATGCTACCGGTGATGTTGATCGCGCTGCCTGCTGGCGCGATTGCCGACATGCATGACCGCCGTCTGGTCACGCTGGTTGCGCTCTCAATCGCGCTTTGCGGCGTGATCGCGCTAACTGGACTACAGTGGTTGGGTCTCACCACGCCAAATTTATTGCTGATTCTTTGCTTTGTCGTTGGCAGCGGCGTTGCATTAATGAACCCGGCTTGGCAATCCTCCGTCTCCGAGCAGGTACCAGCCGAGACCCTGCCGGCGGCAGTTACCCTAAACGGCATCAGCTTCAATATCGCGCGCAGTTTTGGGCCCGCGATCGGTGGTATTGTGGTTGGGATCGCGGGGGCGGTCGCGGCCTTTGCACTCAGCGCTATGCTTTATCTACCACTGATGATCGCATTGTTTCTCTGGAAGCGCGTAGCCGAGCCGTCGCGGCTGCCGCGCGAACATCTGAGCCGGGCTATCGTCTCGGGTGTGCGCTATATCACGAATTCTCCCTCTATCAAGATCGTGCTGGTCCGCGCCGTGGCGACAGGCGCGGTCGGAAGTTCGATATTCGCACTGTTGCCGCTGGTCGCGCGCGATCTCTTGAGGGGCGGTCCTCAGACTTACGGCGTCATGCTCGGCGCCTTTGGTTTTGGCGCCGTGGTCGGGGCAGTCAATATCGGTGGGGTACGTAGGATCATGAGCAGCGAAGCTGCTATGCGTGCCTGCATGCTTTCCATGGCTGGCGCAACTACGGCTGCGGCTCTGAGTCGGGAGCCGGTGCTTACCGCGACCGCGCTGATCCTGGCTGGCGCGGTGTGGATGATTGTGGCCACCTTGCTCGATATCGGCGCGCAGCTCTCCGCGCCACGCTGGGTGGCCGGCAGATCGCTAGCGACTTACCAGGCTGCGTACGCCGGCGGAGTCGCGTTCGGCAGTTGGGGCTGGGGCCGCCTAACAGATGCCGCAGGGGTTGAAGAGGCTCTGCTTATCTCCGCGGGGCTGATGCTACTTTCTCCCATGCTTGGGCTGTGGCTACCAATGCCACGCATCAGCTCCCGCGACGAGGACGTCGAGATGTTAGCCGATCCCGAGGTGCGCCTTCCGCTGACCGACCGCAGTGGGCCATTGGTGGTTGAGATCGAATATCGCGTGGCGGCAGAGAATGCGCGTGCCTTTCACAACATGATGCAGGGAGTACAGCTGTCGCGCCAGCGGAACGGCGCCTATGGTTGGTCGATTGCGCGCAATATCGCCGATCCCGAACTGTGGACCGAGCGCTATCACTGCCCGACCTGGCTGGATTACTTGCGCCAGCGAAACCGCGGGACCCAATCGGAACGGGCGCTGGAACACCAAGTGGAGGCTTACCACATCGGCCCAGCCCCGGTGCGCGTCCGCCGGATGTTGGAGCGCCCGTTCGGATCGGTGCGCTGGAAGGAAGAAGCGCCCGACCGGGACGCGAACGAAATCCTGCCCTTTGATTCCAAGCGCGTTGCGGGTAGTTGAGGCATGTGCGGGTTGCGCGTCCTCGATACTGCTTAAGGGACGATCGACGTCACTTCTGACAAAGGGTCGATAGCGCATTCTCTTCAGACTCAGTCGCCGGGAAAGACCCAGGCAACACATGAAAGCGGCAGCCTTAGCGTGGGCGCCTAGTGGGGTGGCGGGACAGCGTTGTGGCTAGACGTACCGATACCCACCCTGACGAAGTGGATCCGGCTTTTCTATTGGCTGAATCCGCTGGAATGAAAGCCGATAGCAACTGCTGACGATTGGAGATGAGCAAGAGGAGCGGATCACAGCGGATCAATAGCGATCGAGGTGACGATAATGCTGAAGGTCTCTGCTTCAAGGATGGTTTCAAAAACCTGAGCAATTTCTATTTTTCTCGCGGGCCTGGCGGCGGGTCCTGTCGAGAACCGAATATGGACTTTTCATCCATTCGGTTTCGACCTCGATGAGTGACACTAGCTCCGTGAACCGCAGCAGCGCCAGCGAAGCACCGTAGGCCGAGACGACACGCAAGGGCGCAACGACGCGATGACCGCCACAGCTTCATGAGCCGTGGCATCCGATATCACAGAAGCACGCCCATCGCCAAGAACTGTTCGAGTCTCAAGGTTGCCGGGCGTCATGCTCGAGTTCGCCAAGCGTTCAAATGCAACTCACGTGAGTTGAGGCGGCAAAGACGCTCCGGAAAAAAAGGCCACTCCTAGAGAGTGGCCCAAGGTTACTTGGAGGAAACGCCCCCCTAGGGAGCCTCTGGGATCAGGCCGCGGCCTGTTCGATTGGCGAAAATGGCAGGCCGAGACTTTCGGCCACGGCCTTGTAGGTAAGCCGGCCCCGATACACGTTCAGGCCTGCGCGCAGATGTGGATTTTCGAGCACGGCCGAAAATCCCTTGTTGGCGAGAGCCAAACCAAACGGCAGTGTAGCGTTATTCAAAGCCTGGCTTGAAGTAAGCGGAACGGCTCCGGGCATATTGGCTACACAGTAATGAATGACGCCATCAACCTCATACGTTGGCTCCGCGTGCGTCGTCGGACGCGATGTCTCGAAGCACCCCCCCTGATCGATAGCTACGTCCACGATTACCGAGCCCTTGCGCATCGAGCCCAACATGCTGCGCGTGACCAGTTTCGGCGCGCTCGCTCCCGGAACTAGCACCGCTCCAATGACAACGTCTGATGCAAATACCTCCCCTTCGAGGGCGTCTAATGTCGAGTATCTAGTCCGAACGCGACCTTCAAACAGTTCGTCCAACTCGCGAAGTCGGGAAATCGACCGATCGAGAATTGTGACCTCTGCACCGAGACCGGCCGCCATCCGTGCTGCATGCGTACCGACGACGCCGCCTCCGATCACGACGACACGAGCCGGTTGGACGCCGGGCACGCCGCCGATTAGCAGTCCCCGCCCTCCAGCAGACCGCCTTAGAGCCGCGCCAGCGGCCTCGATCGACAGCCTCCCCGCCACTTCGCTCATAGGCGCTAGCAGCGGAAGCCCCCCTTGCGCATCGGTCACGGTTTCATAGGCAATTGCTGTACACCCCGACTTTAGTAGCCCTTTAGCCTGCTCAGGGTCCGGCGCCAGATGCAAATACGTAAATAGGATTTGATTCTCTCGCAACTGGGTCCATTCGGAGGGCTGAGGCTCCTTGACTTTTACGATCATCTCGCTGGAGGCGAATACCTCGCGAGCGGAGTTCAGAACCACTGCGCCTGCCTTGCGATAATTGTCATCGCTAGCACCGATACCGGCACCTGCATTGGTTTCGACCACGACGCCGTGGCCAGCGGCCACATATTCGCGGACGGCGCCTGGCGTCAGTCCCACGCGGTATTCGTGCGTCTTGATTTCTTTGGGAACACCGACCTTCATCTGCAATCTCCTAACATTAGGAACACTTTATCCGAAAGCGCGCTCCCAACCGCGACGGAGCCCGGCGATTTGCGCAGAAATTCTGCGATCTTTGTGCCATAAATCTGAATTTCGAACAGTCAGGACGTCAGCAAGATCGATGTTGGAGTTTCGAACAATCCGGGGCACATCGATTTCCGAGACCTCCTGACTTCTCGGTCCCTCTGAATTGATGGAATTGACCTCCGAAAGCCAGGATCGACTAGATGATGCCTGCCAGACGACGATTGATGACTGCCTATGGGGCATTTTCTACGCCCTAATATATCCCAGCAGCGAAGTTGATCGAGAATGAGCTTGAGCATTTGACCGATCGCTTGGTCTCATGAACTTGCTGCCAGTCCGGTCAAACGCAGGAATTCGGCCAAACGCCGGCCTTCGTTGTCGAAATTCAACGCGGCAGAGCGCCTAATATTCAGCATATCTTGGGACCCACCATTCAGCACGTTACGGCTGACCGACTAGGGAGCACTGTCTCGCTCGCCGGCGACAAGTTCGTGCTATGGCAACCTACAACGGACCTGACCAATGTCTCTTATCTCCTTGGCACTTTCGCGCGGCGATTTGGTCGAGACTCGCAACCTCATCGCGGACAATTGGACCGGTGGCCTCGAGCCGCGACAGCTCGCGGTTACCGATCCGAGTGACGGCGGCCTGGTCTCAAACGTGCCCGACGCCGGCGCAGCCGATGCGAAGGCAGCCGTCGATGCCGCGCAGGCCGCCTTCAATGCGTGGCGTGGGGCGCCGGCGCGCGATCGCGCCGCGGTTCTCAAGCGATGGAACGATGTGATCGTCGCGCATCAGGACGACCTCGGACGCCTGATCTCGCGCGAACAAGGAAAGCCGCTGGCTGAAGGCAGAGGCGAAGTGCTTTACGCAGCCAGCTATGTTGAATGGTTTGCCGAACAGGCCACGCGCACGAATGGCGAGGTGATCCCGAGTCCGTTTTCCAACAAGCGGATCCTTTCAGTGCGCGAACCCGTCGGGGTGGTCGCAGTGATCACGCCCTGGAACTTTCCAGCTGCCATGATCGCGCGAAAGATCGCGCCTGCGCTCGCCGCTGGCTGCACCGTGGTCGCCAAGCCAGCCGAAGACACACCGCTTACTGCGCTCGCACTCGTGAAGCTGGCGCAGGAGGCAGGGGTCCCCCCAGGGGTGATCAACATCGTCACAGCATCGCGCGAGCGCGCTGCTGGCGTTGTTGACGTGTGGCTCGCCGATGACCGCGTTCGCAAAATCAGCTTCACAGGCAGCACGCCAGTCGGCAAACATCTCGCGCGGCAATCGGCATCGACATTGAAGAAGGTCTCGCTTGAGCTCGGCGGAAATGCGCCCTTCATCGTTTTTGCGGACGCCGATATCGATGCCGCGGTGGAGGGCCTGATGGCCGCCAAATTCCGAAATGGAGGCCAAACCTGCGTGTGTCCGAATCGCGTTTACGTGCACGAGCTCGTTCATGATGCGTTTGTGGCGAAGCTTGCGGCGCGCGTCGGAGCATTGAAGGTCGGGCCCGCAAGCGATTCGACATCTCAGATCGGTCCCATGATCAACGAACGCGCTGTGCAGAAGATCGAGCGCCACGTGCGGGACGCGGTGTCGCAGGGTGCGCGAATCGTTGTCGGCGGCGAACGCATACGCAAGCCCGATTCACCGCAGGCAGCGTATTTCTCACCGACCGTCCTCGTGGACGCAACGCCATCGATGGCGTGCTCATGTGAGGAAACGTTCGGGCCTGTTGTGGCCGTCGCACGGTTTCGCGATGAATCCGAAGTGGTGGCGCGGGCGAACGCCACTCCTTTCGGGCTTGCGGCGTACTTCTACACCGATAGCCCTGCACGCATCTGGCGCGTGGCGGAAGCGCTCGAGTGCGGCATCGTCGGCATTAACGAGGGCGTGTTGGCCGCAGAGGCCGCCCCCTTCGGCGGCGTGAAAGAATCAGGCTACGGCCGCGAGGGATCGGTACACGGGCTCGACGATTACCAGCAAATCAAGTACCTCTGCCAGGGTGGTGTCCGGTAAACCCGACAATACATTCATCCGCGCGCCCTTCTAACTATTCGTGGCCGGCCGTACCTGAATGAGGGCTAGAGCCGGCTTCAACTGGCTGCTTAGTACATGGCAAGCTCGCACCTGACGATCTGCAATGTGCTTGCGACGCGGCAAGGAATTACGCCTTATCGGATCAGACGGTGATTGGCTGTGAAGCACCGCCTACAAGCATCTTCTGGACATAGACACGCAGATCATCCCGTTTTCGATGCGGCGAAATCGCAGTACAGGCGCGCGATGATGTCGGTCGCGCGCCGTCCCTCAAATGGAATCCGCGGCTGTAGCCGGCCGCGGCGCGAGCTGTGCGGAGGGATGAGGGCAGACCATGTAGACGTCGCCAACAGCAAGGTTGGTCTGTTGGTGTAGGCAGGATCGCTGATCCACTGTAGCTTCGATTGCGGCTCAGAAGCATGGGAAGTGTGTTTGTCGGCGCTGCCGAACTTTGCGGGCGCCATCCCGACAGTAATCGAACTCGCCATTCACCCGCCTCGAGTAAGCCCGACACGGCTCGCAGAATTCCGAGCGCGCAAAAGGCGACCGCGGAGCGTTGGGGCTTCTCTCGGTTGATTCCCAAGTCGCGTCAGCCGCGCCTGGCTGGCGGTGAAAGGGAGAGTGGTCGATTGTAACCCCGCCGATCCTATGCACGCTGCGTAAGGGCAGAGCGCCGGACTTATTCTACCCTCGCCAACGTTGTTTCGCTGTTTCTCTCTGACGACGGCCGTTCCGGTTCGGCTCCAGCTCGACGGTCCGCACAGCAGAAGGTCAATAGCTGCGCTGCGCGACAAATGCGATGCTACAGCCGGTCAATCCAACGCAACGGAAATTCTATTATGATCAGACAAGCCGCACTCCGTTGATGACCCGACGTCGGTCAAGCGATCTGCGCGCTGAACATGTCCGGACCGACGAGGTCTTTGATACCAGGCAATGCCATCGCGCAATACTTTGACAGCCTCGCCGGCACCAATCAGGTAATTAAGATTTGCCAAAGCCTCGCCTGTCGCCATCCATAACTGATCCGGATCCGCCTCCGAAACGAGGGAGCGAAATAGCGCACCGAAGACGTCGACGACCCGGCGTGGCTGAGCAAGCAGCATGCGTAGCCGGTCCAGAGCTTGCCATTGCCCGCGTACCAGGTGGTCGATCCGCGCATGTAGCCCGCGGAACACATCGTGGTGGCCGGGCGCGACGAGCACATCATCTGGGATTCGCCGCTTCATGTGTTCCATCGAACTGAACCATTCGGCTAATGGATTAGCCTCCGGTTCCGAATGGTACACGGGTACGTTGGAAGAAATATGCGGCAAGATGTGGTCGCCAGATATCAGCACCTTCAGGGCTGGACAGTAAAGAGAGGCCCCCTCGGGTGAATGCCCAGATCCAATGACCACCTCCCATTCGTTTCGGCCGATCTGCAATCGCATCCCGTCCTGCATGCTACGGAAGCTGTCCGGAAGCGGAGAGAACTGTGCCCCAACGTCACCGAAGCGAATTCTGTAACGCTCCACTGCCTCTTCGCCCCAGCCCGCTTGCCGATAGAACTGCAGTGCATGGGCGGGTGCCTGATTGCTGCGGTCTGACAAGAGCGTGCGGCACATCAGGTACTCCCGCCTCGAAATCCACAGCTCGACGCCGTGCTTGCGCGTGAGCCAGCCGGCTAGCCCGAGATGGTCTGCGTGCGAGTGCGTGGCAAGCACGCGAGTAAGAGGGCCGGACAATGGCGGCCTCGCGATCATCTCGGCCCAGATGTCCATCGTCTCTTGCGTGCGCAACCCGGTGTCCACCAACGCCCAGCCGCTGCCATCCTCGATAATCCACACATTAATATGGTCGAGGCGGTACGGCATTGGTAGTCGAGCCCACCGTACGCCGGGGGCAATCTCGACAAACTCGGCGCGCGCTGGTGGCCGAAGGGGGAAAACGAGAGAGGTGCTCATAATCCTGCGGAAAGTCGGCCATCTATTCGCGGCGAGCTTCAGCCTCGCCGCAAAGAGATCGGTTTCGGATCATTGTTGTTTGCAGCGATCACTTTCGAATCCATCATGCCCACAAAGTGCTCGACTGGCCCCGAGCTGGTCGGATGCGCGGGCATGTCCAAGTTTCGGATCGCATGGCCTGCTACTCTGGCCAGATCCGAAGCTTCGGAACCATTTCGTGCTGCACTGTACTCTAGCCAACAATCTCATTCATCGCGCGGACTCGCAGGTACGATGAGCGCATCGACCGCGACGGCGCCGTTCTTGCGCACGATAAGCGGATTGATATCGATCGATCGAATTTGGTCGCCGAGGTTTCGTGCGATTGCGTCTAGACGTCTGATGGCGCCAATCAAGGCTTCTGTATCAAGCGCAGAAGCGCCGCGGAACCCGCGAAGTATCTTTTGTACCCGCAGTTCGGCGAGCATTTTTTCAGGCTCTCCGACACGAAGGCCTGCGGGACGGAGAGCCGCGTCTTCCATGATTTCTGTCCAAATGCCGCCTTGCCCGACCAGGACGAATGAGCCGAGGACTGCATCGGTCTCCAGACCCAGGATCATCTCGGTTCCGTCGCGTACGAATGGTTGAATAATGAGAACCTGCGAACCCGCCGCAAAGAGCTTTTCCGCCGCCGCCGACAATTCCTGCGCATCCCGTATGTTCGTTATCACGCCGGACAGCTCGGTTCGATGCAGCACGCCTGTGTCACCGATCTTCGCGACGACCGGATATCCGAGTTCGTTTGCCGCTTGGATCGCGGCATCCGCGCTTGTTACGAAACGGCTCTCCACGACCGGTATGCCCGCTGCGGCGAGAAAATCGAGGGCCGGCTTCCCCGAGAACGGCTTTCCTGCGAAATCGTGCAGCTGCTTTGCCATCCTGACCTTGTCGATCGGCAGCTCGTCCGAGATGGGGGGCAGAGGCCGCGCCCACATCACGGCACGGTCGAAAGCGCGGAAGGCCTCCCGTTGGCCCAACACCATAATGTTCTTGTCGAGGAGATCATCCGCCTTGGTGGACGATATCGAACCATCAACTGGTGTTACCAGAGTAACTGGCTTGTTCGTCGTTGCGGCGACTTCCGCCGCGCAGACGGCATATGTTTCCTCTAGCTCACCGGCCGGACCCTTGAGATTAGGAAAGTGCAGAACTGTGACAATGTCGATATTCGGATCGGTTGCTATTGCCTTATAGATCTTTCTAGAGCCCTCCTCCGCGCCGTTATAGCCCCAGTAGGCGTCAAGAGGATTTCTGCATACGATCTCGGGGGGGATGACGCTGCGAATCGACCTCACCGTCTCCGGCTGGAACTCGGCAAATCGCAGCGCCTGACACTTCGCCATTTCGTCTACGTACATCTGAATCAGCCCGCCCGATGGACAGAGCGCTCCCACTCTTCCTTCACCTACAGGCCGCCCGGTTTGAGCGAGCATCGCGGATGTAAGCAATTCCTCTAGCGAGTCTACTTGCACGACACCATGCTTCTTGAACAGCTCGCGATAGAACCGGTACGGCGCGGCAAGCGCGCCTGTGTGCGCCGTGGCAAGCTCCTGAGATGCCTCCGTGCGTCCAGGCTTCAGCAGAATGACGGGCTTGCCGGCGGCGTGTGCTCGATCACATTCGAAGAAGAAGCGCTCGGGATCGCGGACCGCTTCAATAAAACCGCAGATCACTCGCACATTCGGGTCGTCGACCAGGTAGCGCAGAATGTCAGCGCTCCCCGTGACTGCTTCGTTGCCACAAATGATGGCGTGACTCCAGCGGACGCCACGCCCGCTATTCAAGATGGCGAGCCTCGTTCCGCCACCCTGCGAAATAAGGGCAACGTGACCTGGACGGCGGACCTCGAACGCTCCCATGCTGAGATGGACGCGATCAGCCCAGTTGATCACGCCGCCCGAGTTCGGACCGAGAAGGGCCATTCCCGATGCTCGCGCTACATCCGCGAGCCGCGCTTGCGCTGCCGCCCCTTCCGTCCCGGCTTCTGCAAATCCCATCTCTGGAATCACTGCAGCCTTCACCCCAACTTCAGCAGCCTCCTCAAGTGCAGCGATAGTCGCATCGCGGTTTCGCAAGATAAGGACCGCATCCGGCACAAACGGCATGCTTTTGAGCGACGGATAGCAAGGGTATCCCGCCACTTCTTCGTACTTGGGATTTACCGCGGCAACTTTTCCCGAGTAACCAATCAGCTTGTAGTGATCGAGGGACGTGCGACGAACGTCGGAAGCTGGACTGGAGCCAATGACCGCTACCGAACTCGGCCGGATGAGTGCCGAAAGCGCACTTTGGCTCACCGGCATCGACTTCGCGGAACGAGACTTCGGGAACATGTTGACCTTTCGGAAACTAGTCGAGGATGTCGAACTGTAAGTTGCGCGAGCGCCGCGAAGCTGCAAGATTCGCGACATCTGAAATAAATCCTGCAAATTATGAGGTTTTTGCGCGTTTCATCACTGCGGCGTCACCGTTCGCGCTGTTCGTTGACGAAGCCGGCGCGTCGTCACAAAGATGGAAATTGAGAGACTTGCGCACTGCACTCAGCCGTTCTCAAGAGTATCAATTACCTTCCGGCTGCATCAATCATCCGCGTTAGCAGAACGCGCATGCAAATGAACCCTGAACTCCGCGCGAGGCGGTCCTCTGGCTCCGAGCGTCACAGCTGTCGCCAGTTCCGGAACTTTGATCGCTCGAAAGATGGTGACCTTGTCGCCGACCCGGAAACCGATCAAGCTGACGTTGGTGCGTTTCCTGCGAGGTATCGCGCCGCGTATAGTCTGGTTGCTCGCGTATCAGCGGATCCCCCAGGGCGGCAACGCCATTGCGCGGATGCGTTCGTACAGCGACAGGTCTGGCAGCCGCAGTGCACCTTAATCGGCCGTGATCAGGTCGACGTGGCTGCACGCTGGGGTGAGCGGCCCCCACGGGGGATGACCTTGGAGTACCCGATCTTGCCGTGGTGGCCGCGAAATGATCCACGCCCTCCGATTGCGCCGGAGAGCTCACGAGATCCACTTGCCACCGACCTCGGCAATGTAATCGCCGTCGGCCTCAGCTTGCCCCGCCGCATCAGGTCAACCACATGAATGAGATCACGTATCCCCTGATGCATGAAGGCCGAAAGAGCACTGCGAAGTTGGACGCCGGCGTTCCTATCTCCCCTTCCATACGGGATCGCGCTTCTCGGAAAAGGCGCGGGCACCCTCCAAACGATCCTCTGAGCCGTAGAGCTTATCGACGGTAGCAAGCTCGCGACGGGTCACCCGATTGATGGCGTCCTGGAAGGAAAGCGTCTCGGCGACCCTCACCGTTTCCTTGATCGCCGCGAAGACCAGCGGCGGTCCGCCGGCGAGCAGCCGCGCGACTTCCCAGACGCGTTGCTCCAACTTCTCCTTCGGTAGCACCTCGTTGACCAAGCCCCATCGATGCGCTTCGCCGGCGTCCATCCAGCGCCCGATAAGCAGAAGCTCCATGGCTATGTGCCAAGGAATGCGTTTCGGCAACTTAATAGCTGCTGCGTCGGCCAACTGGCCAGCGCGGATCTCGGGCAGCGCGAATGTGGAATGCTCGGACGCGTAGATCAGGTCGCATGAGAGCGCCACCTCGACCCCCCCCC
>NZ_LWIG01000024.1:21372-48990 GCF_002068095.1 Bradyrhizobium sacchari
CCGCCATACCGTTGACACACGCGATCACCGGCTTGTTGAGGTCACGCAGTCTCTGCAGTCCACCAAATCCACCGACCCCATAGTTGGCAGTGACTTCATCTTCGCTGGCGGCGGCCTTAAGGTCCCACCCGGCGCAGAAGAACTTATCGCCGGCGGTCTTGAGGATGGCAACGCGCAGCTCCGGATCGTCGCGGAACGCCTTGAACGCCTCCCCCATCAGCCGCGACGCGCCCATATCAATCGCGTTGGCCTTTGGCCGATCCAGCGTGACTTCAAGGATCGCACCTTCACGGCGTGTGATAACAGTGTCAGCCATTCTTTTTCCCCTGAAGCGAGTGCACGTACGTTTCCTCTGTGAGAGATGGCGTTGACGCTGATGCGAGAAGCTGGAGTCAAACCCGAAGTCAAATGCCTCGACGGCGCGACGCGAGCATTACGCCGCTCAGATCCGTCACGCGCGTTACCGATTCTCCGGACAAATCGCGCGGCTCGCTCAATCCCCCGCTTTTGTGGGTTGCTTGGAAGCCATATGAGAAGCCACCCCCGACATTTCGGGTTCAAATGGCGCAAAGATTGATTCAATCCACCGCGACGCTGCTTTCGCGCCTTCAGTACGTAGCAACTCTCGGAAGCGCCGGTACTCGGAGTCCGACTTGTTGATAATCAAGTCGCTCGCGTAGCTATATCGCAAAGCAGAATCAAGCCCGGCCGCGTGAAGCGTATTGTTGAGTGACCTCTTGCTCCACACCAAGGTTGGCAGTGCGACACGGGATATACGCTTCGCGATGCGCGTGACCTCCTCTTCGAGGCTTGCCTTAGGGAACACACGGTTGACGAGGCCGAGACGGTGCGCCTCCTGGGCATCGATCACGTCGCCGGTGTAGACCAGCTCGCGGCAACGCTGACCGATCACATGCGACATAATCGGGAGTTCCGTATCGCCAGCCGCGAACCGGACCTCGATCGCCCCGAAGCGAGAATCGTCGGAACAGTAGCGCAGGTCACACCAGAGGGCTAAGTCCAAGGCCCCTGCGAGACAGTGGCCGTTGATCATCGCGATAACCGGCTTAGAGCAGTGGAACACGGAATGTAGAAACTCGCAGGCGTGGTCAAGAAGCTTCTCCAGATGATCGAACGTCCATTCCGCACGTTCGGACGGGCCAAACTCCGATTTGTCTTCGGCCATATCGAATCCACTGGAGAAAGACCGATCGCCAGCTCCTTTAATTACAATCACGCGCACGTCTGGATCGCGCTCGGCGATCGCGATTGCATCCAAGAATTCGTTGCAGAGCTTGATCGAAAGCGCATTTCGCTTGTTTGGTC
This sequence comes from Bradyrhizobium sacchari, assembly GCF_002068095.1. Taxonomy (GTDB): domain Bacteria; phylum Pseudomonadota; class Alphaproteobacteria; order Rhizobiales; family Xanthobacteraceae; genus Bradyrhizobium; species Bradyrhizobium sacchari. Next base: position 22,699 of record NZ_LWIG01000024.1, read on the forward strand.
GGTTCAATGTGATCCACGCGACACGGTCGTTCGCCTCGTAGAGAATGGTGTTATGCATGAGATGCCTCCAGATACGCTAACGCCGATATCTTGCTGGTGGGTTGCCTCGGGCGCCCGGACAATCCGAACTGTAAAGCGCGTACGATGGCAAAAACCGCGCATTTTTGAAAAACTCGGACGAAATCCTGCGAACTATATGCCTGAAAAGACACTTCTTTCAAACCTCGACTGCACGATAGACACACAGAAGGCGGCCATCTTCAATTCGAATTCGGCGTCGCGCTTTTCCAAATAGTAAGCACCCCTGTGCGGCTTGATTTCCTCTTTTTGAGAACCCCACACACCGTCCGCTCGACCAGATTGGCCAGACACTTGGATCGGGCAGTTAGCCTTGCTCGCGCAATTGGCGCACCAACGATTGGCGTCATGCGATAGCCGTGATCCAGGCGCGCGGCGCCGGTCTGAATGGTAGCGTCAGTCGAGCCGCGCGATTTGCTTCCGCCATCCGCGGAATTCGGGACCGTGATACGGCACCATGTTACAGTTATAAAACTCCACTACTAATGCAGCGAAGCCTGCAACACGAAACGGTCGCGCAGCCACCGAATTTGCGAGCCGCGCCACTGCGACCGTTCCTGCGGGAGGACGACCACCCCTAGGCTCGAGATGGCCCGATGCGTCATTGCCGCCCAACGGTTTGAGCGTAACGACGATACACCGCTCCTGCGATCGGTCTGTTCAATCGTGGACTGGCGCTTGATCGCTCGCAACGGATACATGCATCGCGCAGATGCTTGCGCCACAAAGGCCTTGCACTTGGATCGCCTTCGTCTGCGTTGCGCGCGTTGCGCATCTTATTGCCACGAAGGAATCGGCGATTTGCAACACGGCGCCGATTGCCTCCAAAGCATCTCGGGGGCGTGTTTCACCCAAGGTCGAGAGCTAGGCGCTTGGCTTTGGCTTTAACCGCTTAAGTGTGCCCGAGAAGGTCAATAATTTACGCTCTCCGGACGTCAATTGACCTCGCACGAAGACCATCGAGCGTCCAGCGCGGGTGACTTCACCCGTTCCTACGATCAGGTCGCCTTCGCCGGCAGCGTCGAGAAACTCACATCCGAGAGTGACAGTCACGCTGTCTCCTCCTTGCTTCACCGGGACAGGAATCACGCCTGCGCAAAAGTCGGCAAACGCCACCAGGCAGCCGCCATGGACGATACCGGTGTCTCTGACGTGCTTCTTTTCAACTCGGAAGGCGCAACGCATGTTGCCATCAGCCTCTTGCCGATAAAAGAACGGGCCTACATTGATCTCAAAGCCTCCGTCGTCGTAAAGCTTCCACCCTTTGAACTCGCCTTCGGCAACAACTTGCACGCGGGAGGCCGTGAAATTCGCGTAGTCGCTCATAATATGTCCTCGAATTTTCCGATTCGATTGATCATCCGTCGCCGTACTTGGGATTTTCCGCAGCAAAGAATTCACTGGTTGGGCAGACGTCTTTTGGATAAGGGACAGTAGAATGACTGGAGCGCTTAAAGACGGCGAACTCGGCCCGCATCTGCAGCTAATCTGCGAATGTGGAATGATATGTGGGTCCACGCTCAAAATGAGGTATCGCTCGGTGGCCCTGCGCGGATCCTGGTCCGAATGACTTTGGCTATTGCTGCTGCGGGCTCATCATTAGCCTGAAGCGTCCAAACAATGCCCCGTCCGCGCGGTGGCAAAATCCTCGGGAAAGACTGCGCGGCCGCTGAATTTCAGCGAAAACTGCTGCATATTGCAGAAATCGATACAGGATTACTTCTAGAGTAAGAAATCCGTAGGGACCGGTCGAGTGCGCATCCCACTGGGTCCTCAGAAGCTCAATCTACAAGACGCGACCGTCTTGCATGTCGACAATAAACCAAGGACATTGAATCATGTCAGGAACGAAGGAACGAGAGGGTTCAGACCTCATTCAGATCGACATGAAGGAATTCGAGCCCTGGGTCGGCGTTCCACACGGTGGCGTCCAGATGAAGGTTCCCTTTGTCAATCAAGATTTTCAGCGCTGGGTAACACACACTGACAACTATAATCCGCTTCATTTCGATGAGAGCTGGGCGGCGGCGAGCCGGTTTGAGCAGATCGTTGCGCCTCAATCGTTTACCGGTATCCGCGCGGCCGGCGACGACTTTATTTTTATGAGCAAGACTCTCATGGCCGGCTTTCACGTCAGCGATGAGTTTTTCTTTTACGGGCCACGAATATACGCCGAAGACCAGCTGTTCATCGATCGGGTGCTCTCGTCGGCTCGTCCGACGAACACGCGTTACGGTCCGAGCGTTTTCCTCAACTTCGGTATCACGTTCGCAACGCAACGAGGGATCGTCATCAAGAAGCGATCTACAGTTATGGCTCACCCGAAAGAGAACGGGTTGATCCTCGGTAAAGGCAAGCTCGAGACTGCCGCGCCGGTCCCGCCCGAGCCTGAATGGACCGACGCCCAAATCGACGAGTTGCGCGAGGCAAAGCTCGCGTATGTGCGAACCTTCCGAAACCACGGGAAGCGGCTCTTTAGTTCGGTTAAGGTCGGGGACAAGCTGCCTCGCGCGATATTCGGCCCCCACACAGGGCTCACGTTCCTCTACACGGATGCTTGCTGCGCCGAAGACGTGTGGGGACTTACACATGTGCCCGATCAGCCACCGCTCCTGCCCAGGAATTCAAATTTCGGTTACGACATCCCCGACCTTCCTGAGATGCCGCTCAACAGACCTCGGTTTGTGATGAACGATGGTCGCGGCCGACACGTCTACGATAAGGCTGCGATCCGCGGCGGCCTGCCTCGCTCCTTCGCGATTGGCTCTGCCATGACTATTTGGGCTACTGATCACTTGGCGAACTGGGCCGGCGAATGGGGCTTCCTGCGGCACCTCACAATTCGTTTCAACAGCTCAATTTGGAGTGGTGACGTCACCTATATCGACACGGAGGTGACTGAGCTTTCACCGGGACCAGCAGGTCACGGAACGGTCCACCTCGCTTACCACCTGGTTAACCAGGATGGCCTCCGACAATGCAGTGGCACCGGAAAAATTGAGCTTCCGCTCGAATAGCGAGGCGCAACGCGACAGGCCGCGATCAGATTGCCTTCTGGCGTCCATCTCTAGGACGAAGGCAAACTGGCGCCTGTTAACGCAAGCTGGCTATCATGACGACAAAGTGCTGCGGCTGTTCGGGCATGTGGCGGGCACCCAGATGGACAGAGTGTTTCATCCGCCGCGGGACTTGTCCCGCGGCGATCTTGTAGCATTACTTGCGTGCGCTTCGATTCCTGGCATGTTTCGGGCGAGCGACTTGATTTGAATCCATCTTCGAGCGCCCAGGCGGTCATAGACAAAGATGTCCGCGCCGACAGCGAAGCAGGCTTCAGCCATCGTCGAATCCAAGTCGCAGGGAGTTGCATGTGATCTGGGTGATTTTCCGGCGAATTTGGATAATTCAGACCTTCTCACAAGAAGGAGGCTTGGAAGCCGGAGGTTAGTCAGAAACTCAACTTCTGGCATCCCGCGAGGCACTACGGTTTCAATTCCTGAGCTCCGGGCGCCGGAATCAGCTTTTGGTACGGAATGGAGTTGAGTCTTGTGAGGTGGGGCTGTGAGAAGGCTTCAGCGGGCGCGGGCCAGCGATACGCGGTGCGCGCGGCACGTCCAAGTAGCCATTCTTTGTCCGATTCGGAAAGCAACAGGGAATCACGCAAATAGAACAGCAACTCGCCCCAACTCGATCCTAAGCGGTCATGCGTGAAGTCGCTTGCCCACATCAGACGCTCTGGTCCGAATGCGTCTAGTGCACGAATTAATTGTGCCTGAAGATCTACGTACGGATACGGTCCGGCCTCGAACCAACGATGTGCGTGGCTCCACTTCAACCAAAGATTTGCATGCGATCTTCCAGCGGACAGGATCGCCTCCCAATCGACCGATGAGGCCGGCGCGCCACAATGATCGAGCACGCAGCGCACATCGGGGAAACGCGAGAGCACTCCCTCTAGTGCAGCGTAAGCACTCCGCCCGAAAACGTTCACAGTGAGATCATGCCGTCGCGCGAGCTGCAGGATTTCATCGTAGTCTCCGTCGACGAGTGCGCGCAGCTCCGTTGGATCAATTGTAATAATTCGGACTGCTTTGCATCCAGGCGTGTCAGCCAAAATCGAAAACCAGGATGCGAGCGCAGGATCCGTGCGCTCGACACGCTGGAGGATCGCGAAGCGATCTGGATGCTTCAACACAGCTGCCTGGGCCAACGGGCTGATCGGCCGCTGACCGCCAGTACGGAGGGACGCCGAAGGCAGCTCGCCTCTCGGCCCATCTCCCCAGTATTCGTCGATGATGACGCTCTGGATTCCAATCGCGTTCATCGCCGCAAGAGTTTCGTCAAGACCAAGCGTGAAAAAGGCGTGAACTTGGCTGTCGACAATGTCCATGATCGTGCTCCCAGATGGTATGGCGATCTGAACGGCTCGATCACGTTTAGAATGCCCGCGCAGGGTCGCCGCACGTACGCGCTTCCTTGGCCTCGAGATAGGCTCTGTTGAACGGAGTCCCAACTCCGGCGCAAGGCACCAATTCGGTCACCTGTATCCCGGCGTTGCGTAACGCCGCAGCTTTCTCGGGATTGCCGCTCATGAGCCTGATCGTGGAATATCCGAGAACAGCGAGCATCTGTGCCGCATCGGAATAATCACGCTCGTCATCTGAGTACCCCAGCACGCGGTTTGCCGAGAAAGTATCTAGTCCGTCCTCCTGCAGGACGTACGCATCAATCTTTGCTGCCAAGCCGATCCCGCGGCCTTCCTGACGCAGATAAAGGATCCATCCTTCGTCTACATCAAGTTTCGACAGCGCCCGTTTGAGTTGCGAGCCGCAGTCACACCGCAATGAACCAAAGACATCGCCCGTAACGCATTCCGAGTGGATCCGCACGAGTGGTATGCCCGAAGGATCGCCGACCTTGATTGCAAAGTGATCGGTTCGGGACAGACCATCAAAGGTGTAAAACTTGGTCGGTCTGGTGAGTCCATTGAGCGGGATGAAGGAAACGGCCCGAACGCGTACCTTAGCGGCGTGCATCACAACGTCTCGTCAAGTGAAGAGGTCTTGCTCGACTGGCCGAACGTAATCGCGGCAGGTGGCTCCGCCCGTACGGTCCCATTGCAACCCTCGAACGACCACAGCCGGTGTACCAGCGTTCTTGACCATTAGAAGCCCCGATGCGGCGGCCAGCTCATCCGCCATTGCCTGTTCGGACACATTCAGCCGCCGGCCATAAGCATCGGTCTTCCCTACCCAGCTGATGATGGGCGGCACATCGGACGTACCTAAAGCGACGTTGACAAGGGCCTTGCGCCATGGTCGTCCGAACGTGTCAGTCACGATCACTCCGGGCTTCTGTCCATTGTAGCGAAGAATGCTCTCGGCGATCCGCGACGCACTCGCGTCCGGATCAACCGGCAGAAGCAACAGCTGGCCCTGCGTCGAGCCAAGGTTCGACTCGTCGATTCCAGCGTTGGCAGAAACCCAGCCGCTTTTGTGGCGAGCGATGATGATTCCGTCGGGGGCCGCGTTCGAAACCCGAAGGATCGCTGAACTCTCATCAAGGATTGCCTGAACTTTCCGAGCGTCCTTGCCACACCGCTTGGCGATGTCCAGCGCCTCAGCGGAGGGTACGATTTCCGACAGCACGCGGAAGCGTCCCTCGCTCTTCGAGACGATCTTCTGTGCGACGAGGATAATGTCGGACTCGCGCAATTCTTCACACGAGGCCCGCGCCGCCTGTGCCAGAATTGCACCGACGTCATCGCCTGGTTGCACGTCGGGAACACCCGGAATCGCGAAGAGCTCGAGTCGCATGGTTCTAGCTGGCGTCCGTTAGAGAGGAGAGTTTCTGGCTCAGGACCAGGCAGTCCGCCACCGTGTCGACGTCGTGGCCCAGGAAAGGCCACTGCTTCGTTACCGAGCTCAAGGCAGCAGCAGAAGCCACATCGGCGTGGCGTCTGGCCGAATCGAAGCCATAGCAAAATTCAAATCGATCCGTTCGGGTCAGATTGATCAACAGCGCATTGGTACCGCCGTCATGAGCGCGTGCGACAACGACGTCAAACCGTCGTCCGTGGTCCAACAGCTCATCGAGCTCTGATCGCAACCATATTGGGATGTCCGCTGGGACGATCAACAGTCGGTCACACCCCCGTGTTTTCGCCCAGATGAATGCGCGCTCGGCGGCTTTATTCAAGCCGCGCGTGCTCTCTTCGACCAGCACCACCGCGCTGCACGCAGTAGCTTCGGTGGCTATGCGCCGCGAAGGTGTGACTACCAAGCGTTCAAAATCAGGAAACTGCGCACCGAAGAAACTCTGTGCCCTGCGGAATAGCGCTAGCGCCATTTTTTCGCGCTGAGCGGCCGTCAGCGCGTCTGCAAGCCGGCTCTTTGACTCTGCCGGATCCTTCATCGGGATCGCAACCACGGTCCTCATCCTGCTACTCCCGTCGTTCTGCGCGCGCTCGCAAGTTCAATGAGTCGCCTCGCAAGATCTTCGGCGCGGGGTGCGTCAGGAATCAGTATGGGCATCGCTGTCACCTGCAATGCGCATCCGCGCGAAAAGTTGGCCGCGTCCCGCGTGTCGCCGTCGTCAACGACAAATACGTCCACAAAGTCCGAGTAGATCGCAGCGATGTCGGAGTTCGATGAGCCGATCCCGAGATCGCTCATTAGCTTCACCAGTGGCCCCTTGATCGCTCGCCCTCCGATGAGCGGCGAGACTGCCACCTTCAATCCAGGTGCGTGATGCAATGCTTCTCGCATGCCTCCTACTTCTAGCATGGGAAGGATCGAAAGGTAAGGGTTCGATGGCGCTAGCACGACGATATCCGCGGCGCGGAGTGCGGCGCGTACGCGGTCCGTGATCTGAGCCCTATGCGCGGCCTGGAAGCGCAACTTCTTTACAGCGGGACCGGCACGGTCGCGCACGAACCACTCTTGAAACCTCAGGAGCCCAGTCGCAGATTCCACCATTGTCGGACACTCCTCGTCCGAAACAGGTAAGAGAGCACAGTGGACGCCGAACCGATGACTGACTTCTTCGGTCACCGCAGTGAGCGATGCACCTTGCGCGAGCCGCGATGTACGGTAGAGATGCAACCCGAGGTCTGCGTCGCCAAGCTTCATCCAGGCGCCTGGAGAATTCAGCTTGCGAAGAACCTCGAGCGCACGCGTGCCATCGTCTGCGGCACCCCAACTTTGCGTCCGATCAACAACCCCGGAAAGCGTATAGAGTACCGTATCCAAGTCCGGGCAGACATATAGGCCATGGAACCGATCGTCGTCACCGACATTCACGATGATGCTGAGATCGTCCGCGGGAACGATTCCAGCAAAGCCGAGTGCCATGCGAGCGCCTCCTACACCGCCGGCGAGGACTGCTACTTTCATGCTTAGCGCCTCACTCAGCAGCCACGTACCGGTGACGAAGGAAATCGATCGGGTCATGCGGCCGCGGTTTGAGAGGCCCGATGTCCACTGGCTCGTGATCCGAGAACTCCTCGAGCGTTTCGTAGAGCGTGCTCCGGCGCACCGGCGTACGGCCAGCGTGGCGGATCAACCTGACCATTTCGACCGGAGTCAGCTCCTCGCCGAAGTCGGCTCCCGCCGATCGCGAAATTGACTCGTCCATCAGCGTCCCGCCGAGGTCGTTGACGCCGGCGTGGAGCATCTCGGCTGCCATTTGCGCACCGAGCTTCACCCATGAAACCTGAATGTTGTCGATCCAGCCCGCGAGCATCAGCCTCGCAATAGCGTGCATCTTGAAGTTTTCTTCCTGGGTGGCGCCTGCGCGTACACCAGGGATCGCGCGGTCCACGTACAGGGGCGACTCGGCATACACGAAGCTCAAGGGCACGAACTCTGTGAAACCACCGGTCTCCTTCTGGATCGACCGGATCAAGTCGATGTGCGCAGCCCAATGGGACGGACCGTCAATGTGCCCGAACATAATCGTCGACGTGCTGCGAAGCCCGATGGAATGCGCCGCCCGGATTGTGTCGACCCACGCCTCCGTGGTCAGCTTGTTTCGGGTCAGCTTCCTCCGCACCTCGACATCAAGGATCTCGGCTGCAGTACCTGGCATCGAGCCGAGCCCTGCTGCCCGAAGCTCCAGCAGGAACTCCCGCGTCGACATCTTCCGCTTGTGCGCCCCGAACCAGACTTCGAAAGGCGAAAAGGCATGCACGTGCATGCGCGGCACTTGGCGCTTCACAGCGATCAGGAGGTCGCGGTAGTACGTCGGCGGCAGATCAGGATGAAGACCACCCTGCATGCAGACTTCCGTCGCACCACGATCCCACGCAACTTGCGCGCGGTGTGCCACCTCGTCCATGCTGTACCAGACCGCGTCAGGGTCTTCCTTACGCTTGGCGAAGCCGCAGAAGCGGCATCCCATGTAGCACACGTTCGTGAAGTTGACGTTCCGGACGATGACAAAGCTGGCCCTGTCCCCGACCCGCTGCTCGCGGACAATGTCCGCGGCCCGTACGATCGCCGGAAGATCTGCAGACGCCGCGCCGAACAGGGTCTCACCGTCTTGGCGCGTAACCTCGCGGCCCAATAGGGCGCCTTCAAGAATATGCCTAACTTGCCTGCTGCTCTGGCTAAGGAGTGCCTCCCAAGACTTCGCCCGAAGGGTCGACGGTTTGAATGGCTGGGCGCTATGCATGCAACTTTCCTTTAGCTTGCGTCGGCGTGAGCCTGATGGGCCGCGTAGCCATCTTCACGCGCGAGACGGCGAAGTGCCTCGTGAGTGACCGGACGAAGATACTTTTCGGGCTGCCGAAGATAGAGCGGATATGTCGTCAGCCGCTCCACCAAGCGCATGCCCTTCTGCTTGGTACGAAATGCGATTTCCTCGACCGCAGGCCAGGCACACTCTGGATTAATGTGGTCCGCAGTGAGCGGAGACACGCCACCCCAGTCATTGATGCCGGCGTCCAGATAGCGCTCGAACGCTTCATTCAGGTTGGGCGGCGCCTGCAGGGAAATTTCTACCGGCAGCATGAGACGGGCGATTGCCAGAGTGCGAAGCATATCGGTCATGTCCGGTTCGCGATGAGTTGCCATCGCCGTCCCGAGCTTGGCCCGAAAGTTCTGCACGATCACCTCCTGGATGTGACCATGTCGCTCATGAATATCGACGATGCTCTGCAGACTTTCGATTCGCTCATCCCAAGTCTCGCCGATGCCAATCAGGATTCCCGTTGTCATCGGCACGGACGCTTCGCCTGCGGCATCAAGCGTCCGGAGACGTTGCAACGGCACCTTGTCCGGGCAAGCGTAGTGCGGCATCCCCTTGCCGATCAGCCGACGGCTCACGTTTTCGAGCATCAAGCCGGCGCTGCCGCTCACTTCTTTGACGCGCTTAAGTTCGTCCCGGCTCATGGTTCCAGCATTGACGTGCGGGATCAACGAGGTGTTCGAGATAACGAGCTCACACATTGCGATGACATAGTCGATCGTCGATCGGTAACCGAGGCTCGCGAGCATGTCACGAGCTTGCGGGTACCGCAGCTCGGGCTTCTCTCCCAGGGAGAACAACGCTTCTTTGCATCCGAGCTCTTCGCCTCGGGACGCAACACGTAGCACCTCTTCTGGGCTCAAGTATCCGGCGCCAGACTCTCCCGGTTGCTTGACGAATGTACAGTATCCGCAACTGTCACGACATAAATTCGTCAGCGGAATGAACACTTTCCGGGAGTACGTGGCAATCGCCCCCCAGTACGCATCCCGCTTCGCCGTCGCCTGGGCGAACAGCTGCCCGAGTTCGGCATCTTCAACCGCGCGGAGTCCAAGCAAGCCTGAGGCGCTCACTACAAGGCTCCTTCGGTGATGGCCGCCGAGAGATTGCGCCCATTCGCGAGTGACGGAGCCGCTGCGGCGTAGCGCTTCATGTTCAAGAGCTTCTCATGACAGATCATACGCCGGAATGGCCGGGTCGCCAAATCCTGATGCCGGCGTGGCTGAACGGCACCTTCTTGCTCATGTTCAGCCGGATCAGGATAGGTGTAATTGCCTCGATGCACCGAGCGTTCACCGCCGGGCCACAGTTGTACGCTTCGACGCCTAGCCGCTTGATCAGGTCAACGGCAGCGTCGGTTGCCTCCAAGTCATCTCCGCACGCAAGGATGTCGCAGTTGATCTTCTCATCAAGTGCATTGAGCGTGTGGGCCGAGACGTTGTGCAAAGCGCCAACCACCTTCATCTCACTTCCAAGCAGCGCCTGCGCGGCCTCAGTTGCCGATCCCTCCTTCGGCATCGCTACAGCCCGGGGATTCGCTGCTGCCAAAGGGACGACCAGATCGACCAGCACCTTGCCGGAGAGACGGCTCTTGATTGCAGCGAGCGTTGCATCATGACCGGCGTAAGGCACAGCCACTAACACGAATTGCTCGGCCGCATCGACTGCGCCCAGGTTGTCGCACCCATGGATGTGGGCCTCTGATCGGCCATTGAGTTTCTTGTTCAGCTCCTCTGCGATCGCCGCTGCGCGATCGCCGTCGCGCGAGCCAAGGGCAACGCTTACGCCCGCAATTGCGAAGCGAAGTGCGAGCCCCTGGCCCTGCGGGCCGGTCCCGCCAAGAATGGCGATTGTCGTGTCGGAATTCATGTAAGACCGTTTACTCCGTTTGGTCACTCCGGCAGCGAGCAACGTCATTCCTGCCGACAGCTACTTTCCTTTGCCGACGCTTTCCCACGCTTTGAAATCGTACGCGCGCGGCTCGTCGTCGCCCTCCAACTGCCAAAGGATCGTATTGGGCCAATTGTCCCCGACGCGGCCGAAGCCGACTAGATATTTGGCATCGACCTGGCCCGAATTACGATAGTCGGTGCCAAAGCCATTAGGAACGAACAAAGAATCGTACTTGCCGAGTCGGAACCATTCAAGGTTATTGACATTCGGCCCGATGCCCCATTCCATCTCGCCCTCCAGGACGAAGATGAAAAGTTCTGCACCTGGTGTGATGTGAAAGGGACGCGAACGGCCGAAAGGCAAGGCGAGGGCCATCATCCTGAAGCTCGCGCCGCCCACCCCAGGGTCCAGCATGGCACGCTGCCATCCGACCTTTTCTGGCCTCAGCGAGGAATCCCAGTTGGCCCTGCGCTCATCCCATTTGACAACGAACGGCTTTTCTTTGCCTTCGATCATCGACACATTCTTGTTCGCCACAGCTTGATTTTTCATCGGCTTTATCCGGCCTTTCACCATTTATTTTCGGGGAAGACGAGTGGGGCGATCTGCTCTCTCAGCGTAGTGAGCTGCTTGACGAAAAGTTCGTGCGGAATGCCCTGAACCTTCATGACCACGAGTTCGTCAAACGGAAACACCTTCCGGAGCCTCGTCAGGCGCTCCACGATGTTTTTGGGTGTATCGACGAGCATGCGGGGCAGCATACTTTCCAACCCAGCCCGATCGGCCTCGCTCCATTTCTGAGCCTGCTCTGGCCGCTTGTTCGAAGCATACCCTTCGTCATACTTGCGCGATCGATAGAGAAAGGCCGGACCAAGGAATTCGTGCCAGTCGTCCTTGTAAGTCTCGGATGCCCAGATCGTCGACATCATAGGAAGCTGGAAGTCTTCCAGCTTACGACCATGCTTCTGCAGCGAAGGAAAAAGCCATTCGTTCCAGAACCTTCCGAGATCCTTCTCATGATCGAGATGCCACGTGGCCAAGTTGCCGTCCATCAGGCGGGCAGACCGATCCGTAGCCGCTTGTGATTTCGTACCCCCGATGATCGGGATTGGTCGCTGCACAGGCGGCACCACCAGCGGCAGTCCGTCCGGCAAAGGGCCGCCTGCGAAGCCCTGCTTGATGAACTTGACACCCTCTTCCATCAGCTTGCCGCGCTGATTCCACGGCACTCCGAACGCCTTGTACTCAGTTTCGTATGCGCCGATCCCGAGTCCCAAGGTCAGTCGGCCATGCGATAGAACGTCGACGACGCACGCCTCTTCGAGGATTCTTCTGGGATGGTTCGTTGGGACTTGCGCGATGCCAGTTCCCAAGCGGATTCGCTTCGTTTCTCTTGCGAAGGCGGCAAGGGTTGTGAGCGGCGCGGGACAGAAGCCGTCATCCATGCAGTGGTCTTCAGGAATCCACACGGTTTTATAGCCGAGTTCATCCGCGTGCCGCGCCACCTGAATTTGTTCGTCGTAGTGCTTGGGCGTGATGGGCGCCCCGTTTATGTTTCGCATGTCCGTCAGGTAGCTAATTGCCATGCCAATCTCCGAGTGTGAGGTAAGACGATCTCCCGCAGCGCGGCATTATCCCTTCTGCGGGCTAATCGAGGATGTTACGCTGGGTGACAACCGAACATGTAAAGCAGATCTTGGGACCAATAACGGCAAAATGGGCCAGAAACTCGCAGGAATACTGCGACATGCGCCGCGCTCTTGACGTCCGCCGCCTGATATCAAAATCAGTCCTTAAGCACGAAAAGTGCGTTTCGTCCGATGCGATCATGGACGGTCGCGCAGGTCCACTCCGCCGCGACTCGCGCCCCCCCATCGCCGCCCCGAAATCGGCCGCATCAAAGATCGACTGAGTTATCCCAAGCCATCGTCAGGCGCGGCGGTACGAGTGGCGTCCTTCGGGTTCCACCCTATTGCGCCCTTTATCCTGACCCATACCGCCAAGACAGAAATCAACAGGAACTCCGGCAGCGACAAGAGCCATGTCTTCAACATCAGCACCAATTGGCTTCGAGCCGCGAGCAGCTATTGCAAATTTCACGTTGCGAAGATAGCCATCGTGGGATTCAGTCGCGCCGCAGGTGCCGCACTTGGCGCCGACAGCATGCGTGTCAACTGAATCGCGTCTGGCTGCTTCGATCGAAATCAACCGCGAACGGCACGATTTGCGGCTGGCCGGCCATGATCGTGAGCTACGGCTTGTCCAGAAAGCCGCGTAAGCCGTCGGTAAGCACAGAGCTAGGAAAAACTCATGCCGGTCTCGTCGAGGAGATCGAGACGATCCTAGACCACAAGCCATCGCTCGTCGCGCGAGGGCCCAATATCCAAATGCGGCGCCGCCCGTCTGTTTGGCCGCGAATACACGGCTGGGACGCCGGCACTGCCAGCAATTTAGGATGAATTGAATGTCGGTCGGTCGCGCTTGTTATCCGCCCGTGTTCTGTTCGTGAGCAACTCGGGGTTCATGTCCGGGAGCCGATGCGTTTGCGCGCGGAAAGGACGACAGGACAGCGGACGCCGCAGCTACTCTTTCTGAGACGTCTTAAATCGTTTGAGCAACGCAGAAGTGGCCCGCGCCAGGAGCATTGTATCAATGCCGACGGCCACGAACGTAGCGCCCAACTCGATATACCTCCGCGCTAGCGTTTCGTCGGGGGCCAAAATACCGATCGGTTTCCCGGCTGCCCGGACGCTCCGAAACGCAGCCTCAATCTCCCGTTGGACCTCGAGCCGAGTAGGCTCTCCGAGATACCCCAGCGTTGCAGCCAAATCCGACGGACCAACAAAAATGCCATCGACGCCATCAACTCTGGCGATCTCCTCGATGTTGGAGAGCGCCGCCTTCGTTTCCACCTGGAGAAACAAACCTATCTCTTGCCGCGCATTCTCTAGATAGTGGTGCACGCGTCCCCAGCGACTAGCCCGCGTCTGGGTCGCGACGCCTCGTACACCCTCAGGCGGAAACCGAGTGGCGGAGACCAACGCCTTTGCTTGCTCGGCCGTATCCACCATCGGGATCAAGAGATTCTGAACGCCGATGTCCAGCAGCAATTTGACGGTTACGGCGTTTCCGGTTGGCGGCCGCACCATAGCCGTAGTTGGATAGGCTTGCACCGTCTGCAACTGGGCCAGAATGGTGCGGTTGTCGTTCGGCGAATGCTCGCTGTCTAAAAGCATCCAGTCGAAGCCAGCACCAGCGCAGATTTCAGCCGCTACAGCATCCGCAAGACAGCACCACAAGCCGATCTGCAGCTCGCCCTTGGCAAGGGCTGCCTTAAAGGCGTTGTGAGGAAGATCATTGGTCATGATAAGCCGCGCTGATCGGGAGAGGCAGGAACCAAGCCGGCACTCCGAAGCTGCCGAGCGCGGGAAAGCTAGACAAGCCCGAAGCCCGTTTAATGCGTTCCTCTTTCATCCCTGCAGTATTGGAGCGTAATTTTGCGTAAGGCGACGAAAGGCTGCGAATTGAGTGGCTCGGCTTCCACTAGAATTCTTTTCTAGCAGGACCAGGGCCCGCACCTGACTTTTCGTCGACGCGCCGAGATGCCGGTTAGTTCGCTGGCACGTCCTCTTAACACTGCCCTGCTGCCGCAAGCGGAGCGCTCGCATTTCTTGCTCTGTCACAATCAGGAGTTGGGTTTTCCTGTCTCCCCATACCCCTTTGTCTCCGCGCCGGCCAGTGTAGCGGCGGTGCATGCATGCCCACAACGCTTGCCCGGGGCTTCTTCTTCAGCCAGCGCCCGACGCGCTGCCACAGCCACCAGTCGAGCGTGCTGAACGCACTGCTGGCTCCGCTGGCGTACCGATAGTGGTTTCGCCATTCGGTCACCGCGCAAGTGACAGAAGCGGTATATGATTCACCGACCGGGCGAGCTCGCCTGATTATTCTTGATGTGGTAGACATGAAAGACACGAATCCCTCTACAGAAGAGCACTCCTGACCCGGCGTGAACATGCGCGGATCGACGCCAGGCAGAGGCAGGCTTCATCACTCCACATCTTCCTATAGCGGTCGCCACGGCCCGCGACCGGCTACGCCATTTCTCCTGCGGGTTTTCTAGCGAGAATGTCTTCGTCAGCTTTCACGACGCTGACTGCTCTCATCGCCAGCTGGGCCAGCACTTCGCTTTTGTGAAGCCGACTGCCATTCATCGCAATTCCAAGGGTGAGAGCGACGTATTCGCAGGAAATCGGCGCCGCGAGCGTGTTAGAGGAGGCAGTCGTTGATACGGTCAGGGCATCGAAGCATCGACAATGCGGCGACGGCACTGCTCGAAAGCGGGATGAGAAAAGAGAAATCATGACATGAGCATCGTCCGGCCGGCATCAGCCCAGCTCCCGACTGAGCTGATCGCAAAATTCAAGCAAGTCGTCGGCGAGAAAGATGCCCTGACGGATGCGGCAGATATCGAGCCCTACGTCACCGAGGAACGCAAATTGTTCCGCGGCCTCTCGGCCTTGGTCCTGCGTCCGGCCTCGACGGCCGAGGTCGCTGCAATCTGCAGGATCGCAAACGAGTACAACATTGCTCTGGTGCCGCAGGGCGGCAACACCGGCCTAGTCGGCGGCCAGACGCCGCTCAATGGCGAGGTGGTCGTGTCACTGCGACGCCTGGACAAGATCCGCGAGATCGATACGGCCTCAAACACCATGGTCTGCGAAGCAGGTGTGGTGCTGCAGGCCGCGCAGCAAAAGGCATCCGAGGTCGATCGTCTGTTTCCGCTTTCGTTGGGTGCAGAGGGAAGCTGCACAATCGGCGGTAATCTCTCGACGAATGCGGGCGGCACGGTGGCGCTTGCTTACGGTGTGGCGCGCGAGATGGCGCTCGGGCTTGAGGTCGTTCTGGCGGACGGCCGCGTCCTTAACGCACTGTCGAAGTTGAAGAAGGACAACACTGGCTACGATCTGCGCAATCTGTTCGTCGGCGCGGAAGGCACGCTCGGCATCATCACGGCGGCAACGCTGAAACTGTTTCCGAGGCCGCGAGCGATCGAAACCGCGTTCGTCGGGCTGGAATCGCCGGAGCTGGCGCTGAAGCTGCTCACGCTCTCTCAAAACGAAGCCGCGGGCACGCTGACAAGCTTTGAACTGCTCCCGGAGATTGCGGTGGATTTCTCGGTCCGCCACGGCATCGACGTCCGCGATCCTCTCTCGAAACGACATCCTTGGTACGTTCTGATGGAATTGTCCTCGCCGCGGGAGGATGCGCGGGCCACGCTGGAAGCGATCCTCACTCGCGGGATGGAAGAGAACATCGTTGAGGACGCAGTCATTGCGGCCAATCTATTTCAGCGCGCGGATTTCTGGAAGCTGCGCCACGAATTGGCGAGGGCGCAGAAGCCCGAGGGCGGCTCAATCAAGTGCGACATCTCCGTGCCTATCGCGGCCGTACCTACCTTCATCGCGGAAGCGAATGCTGCGGTGGTGAAGCTCATTCCTGGCGCGCGACCGATGCCCTTCGGGCACCTGGGCGATGGCAATCTCCATTACAATGTTAGTCAGCCCATCGGGAGCGATAGTGCAGACTTCCTCGGGCGCTCGCATGATGTCGATGCGGTGGTGTACGAGATTGTGCTCCGAATGGGAGGCTCGATCTCGGCAGAGCACGGCATCGGCCTACTTAAACGGGAAGAATTGTCTGATCTGAAGGACAAGGTCGCGATCGAGCTGATGCGCTCCTTTAAGGCCTTGCTCGATCCGCTCGGCATCATGAATCCCGGTAAGGTTCTTTGAGTAATGGGTTTCTCAGTGCCACGCTGACAGGTGTAACCGAAACCGCAGTGAGCTATGGCGAAGCTTGCGATTGAGCGATTGAGCTGCCCTGAACGTCTGAACATCGAGAGCGTAATCACGGCAAGGCTAGTCGCGCTCTCTACTTCACAAAAAGTTTGCGAGGCGTTGACGAGAGCGGTTCATGCCCAGTCTCGGTAACGGCAAATGACTGAGTGATGGCAATACCGACATCGTCGAGCCACAAGCCGGGCATCATGTGGAAACACATGCCAGGCTGGAGAACTGTTTCGTCGCCCTTGCGCAGACTTGCTGTCCGCTCAACCGCGCCAGGCGGATAACCGAGGCCAATCGAGTATCCCAGCCGCGCTTCCTTCTCCAATCCGTGGCGGGCAAGTGAGCGGCGAAACACGCTTTCAACTTCAGAACAGGTAAGGCCGGGACGGACGTGGTCCAAGGCTGCGTTCATCGCTTCAACTGCCACGTCAGCCAGGTTCTGGAAGGCCGGCGATGGGGGGCCGACCGCGATCGAGCGACTGAGATTGACCTGATACCGAAGTCGGTTTCCGAACAGCTCGAGGTTCAGCGTTGTCGATTTGGGCAGGGGTTTGTCGGTCCATGCCGCGTGCGGAGCAACCGCGCGCTCGGCAACGCAAAGAAACGGAGGGGCACACCCGTAGGAGCCTCCGAATTCGGCGGTGCCAGCGGCCATCTGGTAATAAACTGCCGCAGCAATGTCGCACTCGCGAACGCCCGGCGCGGCGACATCAATAGCGCGCTGCATCATCGCGTCTGCAATTGCTCCGGCTTGACGCATCAAGGCGAGTTCGGCCGGACTCTTGACGACACGAATCCAGTTTACGAGCAAATCCGCGTCGACAAATCTCGCCTCCGGCAACGCCCGGATCAGGTCCGCATGGGCCTTCGCCGAATAGTAATAGCCGCCGAGCTCAACGCCGATGCATGCCTTCTCGCCTCCGAGATCTCTGACGGTCTGGGCGATCACATCGAACGCGGAAAGGGTCGCCGAGTGAACGTACTTGTCTTCGTATGCATGGACGTTCTGGTCGTCGAGATAGGTCGTCATGACGGCGGAAACGCGGTCCATGAACCGTCCGATCCAGACCGGCTGCTCATGTTTCAGGGATACGATGACGAACTGTGGCACATAGTAGGAATAAGCGTCATAGCCGGTCAGGTAGTTCATGTTCGGCGGCTCAGAGATCATCAGAACGTCGATCCCGCGCTTTTCCATGGCAGTCTTGACCGCGGACAGACGCGCCTGAAACTCCCCCTTCTCGAAATGCAGCTCTTTTCTCACGTCTATCCCCGTTTCCGATGCCAAGAAGCTTGCTTGATTTCCAGCGCAGAGCCGACCTCACTTGCTTTATTCTACGGCGAAACTGCGCCGCGATGAAGCAAGAGTCAGTCAGAGATTGCAGTTATCCGACAACATGGACGATCTGATGCAGAATTGAACCAGCTGAGCGATTGCTGCTTCATGTATTCGAGGTCGTCGCTTGCGGCTAGCTTTAAGATTTGACGCTTTCCCATATGCGAGGACAGCGAGTAGTATGGTGTGCAATCGATCCATGACTATTGCGCCATCGCTTGGACCTTGGGCCTGACGCGCCACCACGTGACATAGAGCGCCACCAGCCAAAGGATCGGCAGCAATGTGAGCAGAGATCCGATCGCAGCGATCGTCGGGTCAAGTTCGTTGCGCATGTTTTCCCACATTTTGAGCGGAAGCGTGCGGATCGCGAACCCGCTTACGAGGGACGTTTGCACCACCTCGTCGAACGAATGGATGAAAGCAAACAGCGCCCCGCCGATGATGCCTGGCCGGATGAGCGGCATCGTTACGCGCACCAATGTCTGGATAGGGCTCGCCTGCATGCTCAGCGCGGCCCGTTCGAGTCGGCGGTCAAAAGTCGCCAGTGTGGCCGACACGATGACGACGGCATAGGCGGTAGCGCCGACGCTCTGGGTAAGAACAATGCCGCTTACGGTGCCCACCAGCCCGATTTTTGCCATTCCGAAGTAGATCGCAACACCGACCACGATGGCTGGAAACGTGATTGGCGCCATAAGGCACATGGTGAAGGAAGACCGTATCCGCGGGGTGGTGCGGCTAAGTCCATAGGCCGCAAGCGTGCCGACGATTGTGGAGAGAGCCGCGACGATCAGCCCGACCTGAACGCTTGTCCAGAGGGCACCCGTCCAGGATGGGTCGCCCAAAAAAGACCGGTACCATTGAAGGGACAAGGTCGACGGCGGAAACTCCAGATACGCTCCGCCGCTGAACGACATCACGACATCGAGCATGCCGGGTAGGAGCAGGAATGTCATCACAAGAGCCAAAAAGACGGAACCGGCAAGAGCCGACGAGTTGCCGGCGCCAGTTCGCTGATACAGCTGTCGCGTCCAGCGTGCGGCGCGGAACTTGTCGGCTACTGCTTTCATTCCTCTAGTTACAATGGAAGAGCGAAAGACCCGTCTAGCCCAATGCTCCTCGTGGAATCGGTCCGGGCGCACCCGTTCGCCTGACATGTCCAGCCCGAGGACAGACAGTACTATCGCGGCGATCGCAAGCAGCATGAAGGCTGCGGCGGCAATGACACCGATACTGAAGGAAGTCTCGATTTGATTTGCGATAAAGGTGGAGAGCATGACGTCACGCAATCCACCCAGAGCCTGTGGCGTGATATAGAAGCCAAGGCAGATGACGAAGACGAGAACAGTCCCGCTGCGCACGCCTGGAAGACTCAGAGGCAAGAACACGCGCCAAAAAGCGGTGAAAGGCCGCGCTCCCATACTTCGCGCTGCTGCCACCAAGGACTTGTCGATACCCTGCATGACACTTAGCAGCGGCAGGATCATAACCGGCAGCATGATGTGAACCATGCCGATGTAAACGGCCAGTCGGTTGTAAATCAGTGGAAGCGGACTTGAGATCAGACCAAGATCAATCAATGTGCGATTGATCAGCCCATTGTCCCCCAGGAGGACAATCCATGCATATGTGCGGACGAGGCCGCTCGTGAGCCAGGGAAGAAAAACAAGCACGGTCAGGGCTACTCGGGCTCGTTTGGGCGCAGCCGTAATGAGATAAGCCGTTGGGTAGCCGATGGCCAGGCAGAGGAGCGTGGCAATGAC
This sequence comes from Bradyrhizobium sacchari, assembly GCF_002068095.1. Classification (GTDB taxonomy): domain Bacteria; phylum Pseudomonadota; class Alphaproteobacteria; order Rhizobiales; family Xanthobacteraceae; genus Bradyrhizobium; species Bradyrhizobium sacchari. The sequence goes on from NZ_LWIG01000024.1 coordinate 42,363, forward strand.
GCTTATCTCGATCGTCTGAAAGAGGATGCGGACGTTGGCACCGCGGCTCAGAAACGCTTCATAGTTCGACAGCGAATATTCAGGCGCATTCAGGCTGGCAAAGAAAAAGAAGATCGTGGGAATGCCGAAAACGGCAATGAGAATGGTCAAGGCGGGAACGGTGAGCCCGAGCGGATTGCGGGAAACGTTGCGGAGAATATCCATCAATGTGCCTCTTTCGTATCACTCCGCGAGGAGGCGGATATCCGACCGCAACCAGCTCAGTTGGATCTGATCGCCAGGCTGGAAGACAGGCTGTCCCGCGGCAACGTGCTCGCGAACGACGAGGACCTCGTCTCTGACACGAACATGGTATTTCCGCAGGGGGCCGGCGTAGGTCATCTCTTCGACATGGCCCGTTACCGACTGCCTGTTCTCAGCGTCCACCGGTCGGGAGGCGAGCGAGCTTATGGCGATACGCTCAGGACGGATCATAGCGATCTTGCCGGCTGGAGCGCCGCCTTCGAACCCGACTTGAGAGAGGATATTGGCTTCCCCCAGGAAGTTCGCCACAAAACGGGAGGTCGGCCGATCGTAAAGCGCCTCCGGCGTATCAACCTGCTCGATGCGGCCAGCGCGCATGACGACGATGCGGTCGGAGAGTGTCAGGGCCTCTTCCTGGTCGTGGGTGACACAAATAGTCGTTTTTCCGAATTCACGATGCAGCTGCTTGATCTCGCTCTGCATTTGCTCGCGCAAATTCCGATCCAGAGCTCCAAGAGGCTCATCGAGCAATAGAATCGGAGAATCCGCTATCAGCGCCCGAGCAAGCGCCACACGCTGTTGCTGACCGCCGCTGAGCTGGGAAGGCATCCTTAAGCCAAAGTCTTTCAAGTGGACGCGCTCGAGCATACGGTCGACCTTGGCGAGGCGATCACTGGCTTTCATTCCACGCATCTCGAGTGGAAATTCGAGGTTCTGCCGGACAGTCATATGCGGAAAGAGAGCATAGCTTTGAAAGACAATCCCCTGGTCACGGCGGAAGGATGGAACTGCTGCAACGGAATTCTGAGCAATGAGGACGTCCCCGCTGGAGGGCGCTTCGAAGCCCGCAAGGATCATCAGAGCAGTTGTCTTGCCTGATCCGCTGGGCCCCAAAATGGTTAGAAATTCGCCTTTGCGGACCGTCAGTGAGAAGTCCCGAAGAGCGACGACCCCTCCGTACATCTTCGTAACCTTGCGAAACTCGATCTGCGCTAGAGGACTTTCATCCGCGCATGCACGTTCAGCAGAAGCTGGTGCAAGATTCCCTGTGTGTGCATTCACCATGTGCCCTCCTCGATCGGCCTTTCCCCGTAAGCCATAAGACCGTGCGCCGGCGGTGAAACGGCGCAACACCCCTGCTCTACCCTTCTTCGTGGTATTTTGAGCAAAGCCAGATTACCGCAGAATCCAATCGTTCCACCGCTGGACCAGACGCTGGACATTCGACTGACCGTCCGGCCCAACCTCGCCATACCAAGCCGCATCGAGGATGATGCTATTGCTGAGATAGTCAGGGTGGGTGGCAAGTTTACGCGCCGTTTGGTCCGGAATTAATTTGTAAGCGGCGCTGTTGCTGGGGGCCTGCGGCCAAAGCTGCGCAAAGGCCGCCTGGCGATCCGCACGCGAGGTAAATTCAAGAAAACGTTGCGCGTTCGCGACGTTCGGACTTCCCTTGGGAATCACCCAGTAGTCCCAGGTCAACTTGGCCTGGTTACGGACAATTTCGATAGGCCTGCCCTGGTCAATCAGAGTGAGGGCTCTTCCGTCGTAGGATTGAGCCAGGTCCGCAGCCTCACTCTGCATGATCTGAAGGATTTCTGCGCCGCTCGTCCACCATTTGCGGATGTGGGGCTTAATTTTATCGAGACTGGCAAATGCCCGGTCGATGTCGAGCGGATAGAGCTTGTTCGGCGGGACGCCGTCCGCGAGCAGAGCTTCCTCCCAGGGGCCTGCAGTACCAAACTGACCGCTGGCAAGCGTTCGGATGCCTGGAAATCTCTTGACGTCCCAGAAATCAGTCCAGGAATTGGGGCGAGGCTGCCCCGATGCGAGCCTCTTGGTATTGAAAACGAGATTCCAGGAATAGACGTAGGGTCCAAAGCCAAATGGCTTTTTGCAGTAGTCGGCAATATTCGCCAGTTCTTCCTTCTTGAAGATCGAATAATCGATTGGCTCGAGCTGCCCCGCTCGAGACAATTCGAGCGCACTCGCCTGGCTGCGCACAATGGTATCGACCGTGATATTCTTGCTGGCTACCATTGCTGCAATCTGTGCACCGCTCATATCGTCAGTAATTGCGGTCACCTTGACGCCACTCTCCGCCTCGAACGGCTTGACGAAGGCTTCCACAATCGCCTTGCCGAATCCCCCGCCACCGACCACAGCCTTCAACTGGCCGGCAGATTGGGCAGCGGCCTTTCCCGCGCGCAGCGGCGCAGAGCCCATGACAATTGCGGATGACGCCGTTTGCAGCAGACGTCTGCGGTTCACCAGGAAGCTCATCTCATCACCCCTCTGCTAATGATGTTGATCTTGTGGTTGATGCGTCCATGGGCGAGTTGAACGCACCGCAGCTGGATCCTACATATTATTCTTGGAGTTTTGTTTCTGGAGCCTAAGGCATCGCCCCGCACCGAGTTTCGCGTAATACGTCTGTTCGTGCAGTTTTCCTGCGCAACTCGGCATATCCAATTTTCGCGACATTGCACCCGGCACCACTGAGCTTATCTTCGACGTCCGCCCGCGAGCGCGCGCCTCACCTGCGCTCGTCGTCTTCAACCCTGTAATCTTTCGTCCTGCCGGAACGAACCGCTGTCGAACTCGCCAAGCGCCGTCAGGAGCCGCGGCCAAGCCGAAAGCCCCTGCGCAAGGGACGCAACGTGGAAGAATTCGTTTGGCGCATGAACGTCCTCGTCTGGAAGGTTGAAGCCGAACATCAGAGTCTGCACGTCGAGCAGTTCTTCGAAGATGACGGTGATGGGCACAGACGCGCCGAGCCGGACAAGAACTGGATCCTTACCCGTCGCCTCCCGGAGAACCTTTCTCGCGCAAATGACGAGTGGATGGCCGGACGGCAGGCTAAAAGCCTCCGCCCCCGTCCCGGGATCATCGATCGTAAGATCAACACCTTGCGGGGTGACGGATTGCAGATGAGCCTTCAGTGCCGCAACGGCGTGCTCGATACTCTGTTCAGGCACTGTCCTTAATGAAAGCTTTGCGTGCGCGACGTTTGGAATAATGGTTTTGCTGCCAGTGCCGATATATCCACTCCACATGCCATTGATGTCGAGGGCCGGACGCAATGTGAGCTGTTCGCGGACTGAATATCCGGGCTCTCCGTGAGCAAGGCCCCCGACTTCCCGGACGAATTCGCCGTCGTCGAACGGAAAGCGTGCGGTCTGTTCACGCGCATCGCTTGTTAGCTCTGGCACCGCTGCGACCAAGTCCGGGACTGCAATCGCCCCCCTCTCATCGTGTAACGTTGCGATAATTCGCGCCATCTCATGCGCCGCGTTTCTGACGGCGCCACCGTAGCGGCCCGAATGCAGATCCTTCGCGGCCGTTTTGACCGAAACCTCCAGCTCGACAAGTCCACGGCAGCCAACATTTATTGTCGGAATATCGGCGCTGGCGCGCCCACCGTCCGCCGAAATCATCGCATCAGCCTGGAGCAGAGGGCGAAATCGATCGACGATCGTACGCAGACTTGCGCTACCGCTCTCTTCCTCCCCTTCAAGGAAGACTTTGATGTTCACAGGACAAGCGCCGCGCACCTTTAAAAAGCCCTCGATCGTTTCAAGAGCAATTGCAGTCGAGCCTTTGACGTCCGAGGCACCCCGGGCATAGAGCCGCCCACTGCGGATTGTCGGCTCGAAGGCCGGCGATACCCATGCTTCGACCGGATCGGGAGGCATTACATCATAATGCCCGTAGATCAGGATTGTCGGCTTTCCGGGCGCGCCTTCCCAAGCACCGTAAACCGCAGGATGGCCGCTGCCATCCAAAAGCTGGACATCTCTCAGTCCCATGCTTTCAAGCCACACCAAAAGGAAGCTTTGCGCCTTTCGCATGCCTTCTGCGAAGGCCGGATCAGTACTTACGCTCGGTATGCGAAGGAAAGCGCAGAGACGTTCCATGATTTGTTCTTCGCGCTTCAACAGGTAGCGGACAACGTCGTCCTCATCCATTCTCAGATTTCCTGTGACACATGACCGCTGAATACGCGCGTCTAACCGGAAGAAACAATCCAAGGCAGCCTGGTGGCCCTTTTGAACACTTGATTATCGATAATATCATCGATAATCAAGTGTGCAAGAAAGAAACGGAGAAGCCGCCATGAAGACCGTCAGAATCGGCTCCGGCGCGGGGTTTTCAGGCGATCGTATCGAGCCTGCCGTCGAACTCGCCGAGCGGGGTGCGCTGCACTATCTCGGCTTCGAATGCCTGGCCGAGCGCACGACGGCATTGGCGCAGCAAGCGCGCCGAAAGAATCCTGCGGTCGGGTTCGACCCTCTGCTCATCGCGCGGTTCAAAGCTGTGCTGCCGGCGGCGGTGAAGAATTGCGTCCGGATCATCACCAACATGGGCGCGGCCAATCCGCTCGCCGCCGCGAAAACGGTGGCGGCGATCGCCAGGGATATGGGCTTTAAGAATTTGAAGATTGCGGCTGTCGAGGGCGATGATGTGCTCGATCATATCACCGGCAGCGATCTGCCGCTGATCGAACGGCAGGGCCGCGTCTCAGACCTTGCCGGCCGCATCGTTTCGGCCAATGCCTATCTCGGTGTTGAGCCGATCATCGAGGCGCTAGCGGCCGGGTCGGATATCGTCGTCACTGGCCGGGTTAGCGACCCCGCACTTTTTGCCGCACCGCTCATCCACGAGTTCGGCTGGGGCATGGAGGATTGGGACCGCTTGGGCCAGTCCATGGTCATCGGGCACCTGCTCGAATGTTCGAGCCAGGTGACTGGCGGATATTTCGCCGACCCCGGTTACAAGAATGTCGCGAACCTCGCTCGCATCGGCTTCCCACTGGCCGAAGTGCGGGAGGACGGTTCCGCGATGTTGACCAAGGTCGAGGGTAGCGGCGGCGAAGTCAGCCTGCGCACCTGCAAGGAGCAATTGCTCTATGAGGTGCATGATCCGGCCGCGTATATCCAGCCGGATGTGGTCGCGAATTTGTCGACCGTGTCCTTGGAGCAGGTGGGGCCGGATCGCGTCGCAATCAGCGGCGGCAGCGGCCGGGCGAAGACCGATACACTCAAGGTCACGATAGGCTATCTCGACAGCTATGTCGGCGAGGGCCAGATCTCCTATGCCGGCTCCGGCGCCAGGGCGCGCGGCCAAGTCGCGCTCGATATCGTCGAGGAGCGCTTGAAACTGACCAGGGTGCCGATCGAGGAACTGCGGCTCGATATGATCGGCGTCAATGCGGTGCATCGGGGGGCGGCTGTCGGTTCATATCCTGAGCCGGCAGAAGTGCGCATTCGTGTGGTTGGGCGCACCCAGTCGATGGCCGATGCAATCCGCATCGGCAATGAGGTGGAATCGCTCTGGCTCAGCGGTCCCGCCGGTGGCGGCGGCGCGACGAAATCCGCGCGCGAAGTGATTGCTGCCGCCTCCACGCTTTTGGAGCGCGACGTGGTCAAGCCGCGCGTCTCATATGAGGTCGTCTCATGAGGCTGCGCGAAATCGCCCATGCTCGTGCCGGCGACAAGGGCAATATCTCGAACATCTCCGTCATCGCTTATGAGGCTGGCGACTACGCATTCCTCGCCGAACATGTCACGGTGGAGCGGGTCAAGGCGCACTTTTCCGATATCATCGGCGGCAAGGTTGAGCGCTACGAACTGCCGAACCTCGGTGCGCTGAATTTCGTCATTCATCAAGCGCTTGGCGGCGGCGTCACCCGCTCGCTTTCCCTAGACGCACACGGCAAATCGCTGTCCTCATCTTTGCTGGAGATGGAACTGCCGGACCCGCAGAAGGAGCGTGATCGATAGGTCTCTGACGAAGTCGCCGAAGATTTTCCATCTCCGGTGAGGGACAGAAGGAATGGCCGATCGGCTCTAAATACTTCCCCCGCCGTTCCGATACAGCGACAAATAGAACTCCTTCGGCGCTCGGATATGCGCGAGGCAAAGTGCTGCGAGCGCGGAGTTGTCGCCCTTGCCGAGCGCCTCGATCATCCGCCAATGCTGCCGAACAGCTTCTTCGCGCCAGCTATCATCCGACATGCTGCGCATACGGATCGGGTGGGTCTGCGTGGAATAGAGCCGGATCGCCTCGGCCAGCGTGGCATTGCCGCAGGCGCCGTAGAGCGTTTCGTGAAATTGGTTGTTGGCTTCGAATAGCCGCACGACATCTCCGGCTCGGCTGGCGGCCTCATGTTCCTGCTGGACCGTTGCAAGCTCTTCAACGAGTTGGGCTGACGCCGGTAGGACAATCCGCAGCGCCGCCTTGGCTTCCAATGTCTCGCGCAGCTCGTAGAGGTCTTCCACCTCCTTGGCCGTATAGCTGCGCACGCGCACGCCCTTATGGGGTAGCCGTACGACAAGCCCGTTCTGCAACATCTCATCGAAGGCGCGCCGCACAGCATGGCGGG
>NZ_LWIG01000024.1:48995-61104 GCF_002068095.1 Bradyrhizobium sacchari
CGATGATTTCGTCCTCAACCAGCCGCTCTCGCGGCTGCAGCCGGCCGAAGATGATCTCCCGCTGCAGCGCCTCGGCCACACTCTGCCACAGGCCAGCGGTTCGGTAACGTGATGCCATGTCTTTCAGCGGCACAAATGTCATGGTGGCGCGAGATCCTCGCGACGGGTCGACAAATACCGCAGTCTGCCCGATTTGCGAAAGCCAAATAGCTAGACATTGGTCTTAATGGCCAACTGTCGCGCAAACCGGCAAGCAGAAATGTCAGCGGGGGAGTTCCTCTTCAAGTCTTGCCACCGCCGTGAAGTCCTTTTGTTTGGCATTCTATTGGTAGGTCGTGCGCGGCTCAACCGGCGGCTAACATATTCGATTAAGTATCTAACAGTTGGATTTCTGTCGACAAACATCTCAACGCTCAAAGCAGCGATTGAGGGTGTCGGACTTGACCGCATTGTGTTCGGTGATTGCGCCCCGGCGGCACGCAGGTGGCCATGTACGCGCGTGAGTGGTCTTCTTCATCATTGTTCTCTTCCGTTCCAGCGCGGCCCAAAGGGCCGTTCCATGAGAATTAGACTTTACTCGATTTGGATATCCACGCAGCCATGCCGGTTGCCCAATAAAGTCTCGAAGAAGTCTCCTTTCGCGCACAGCCGTCCACAAATTGAGATGCGGCCCATTCCCTGCTTTCCGTTTCAGGACTCCCAACCACGGCACGGAAACGAGGCCAGCGAGGCGAATTGCAGCAAAGCGTCTACTCCGAAAGCGATCTGGTCGCGGATCAAGGGAGAATGCCCAGCCTCGAGAGGCGACTGCTCCAGTATCAGTCCCGTTCCGTACTGCCCGACCGGGCGAAGCCACATTGCAGGATCTTCAATGCGCCGCTCGCGCGCCCGACGAGCTCAGGTCGGAAGTAGTCTTGCTCAGTCCACCCGTTCGACACCACAAACCCAAGCCGCCGCCAAAGGAACTGCACTGCCCACGCAGACCCGACGCTGGTCGCTGATAACGCCGCAATTCGCCAGAAGCGCGCATCGGAATAGACGGCTTTCAGGGTGGCGGCTTTCAAGCGTATCAGGTTGCGCAGACGATTGCCTCGCGGCGCGATGCCGCCAACCAGAGTAGGCCCACCAGGTCAAGCTCAGTCAGGCGCCCAGCTCATCGAGCCGGCGAGGGCGGCGACGTCCATTTGAGGAGAACCGCGTCCGGAAGGGCTCAGATCAACACCGTCTGCCCATGCTTTGCGACGGTAACTTGGCGGTCTCGAACATGAGCTTCGAACGAAATCGAATTGCCGTCCTTCCAGAGGTTGACCGTAATTATCTCGCCCGGGAACAGCGGGGCAGAAAACCGGACGCGATGACGATGGAAGGCAGAGGGATCGTAGTCGGCATACGTTTGCAACAGGGCCCGGCAGGTCAGTCCATAGGTGCACATGCCGTGGAGAATGGGCTTGGGGAAACCGGCCCGATGCGCGAATTCCGGATCACTGTGTAAGGGATTTCGATCACCCAACAGACGATAGATCAAGGCTTGGTCGGGCCGGATCGGGATGTCGATTGATCTGTCCGGCTCTCGGCGTGGCACTTGGTGCGGCTCGGGTGCTCCCTCCGATGGGCCGCCAAAGCCGCCGTCGCCCCTCGCAAAGATCGACGAAACAATTGTGACGATCTTATCACACTTATCATCCTTCACGACGACTTCATTCTGAATGATTGCGCCTTTCTCCTTACCCTTGTCGTACACGCCGCGCACACGTGCATCCGCAGTAGCGCTGGCCTCTGCAGGAATCGGCTTGTGAAATGTGATGTCATGTTCGCCATCAAGGAGCATGACATGGTTGAGGTCGATCACTCCGGGGCGCGCCCCCCAGACGCAGACTGAAGCAAAGCTCGGGACCACCTTCAGCGCCTTCGGCGTTGCATATGCCTCGTTGACAAACTGTAGCTCTTTTTCGTTCAGAGGATCGGAGCCCATCCCGATACCAAGCGCATAGAGCATCACCTCGCGATCGCTCCATGAGTAGGGAGCGGCTTCGGTCTTGAGATCGAGTACCTTGGGATAGTCGATCGGCATCGGGAATCTTCCCTTATTTCCGTTCCTTCTTGGCGCGAGGCGGGAGACGCGGCGGCTCTGTTGAGAGTAAGTTCTGTTGGGCTGCGATCTCGCCCTTCTCCTTCCGGAGCTCGTCGATGAGCTTGACGAGCTTCTTGTTGCCACCGAAGACGATATCCTTTTCTGGAATTCGGACATAAACTGGAATGTCACGGACGTATCGATAAAGTCGTGCCGGCGTAATAGTTGCGCCGCGCCCCCAGGAATACTGGCCACACCTCACCGGACCATAGCTGATATGGAGCATGTCCTTGATTGGCCGCCAGACCACGCTCTTTGAGTCCGCATAGGCGCAGCCGCCGATCGTCATCACGCCGAGGATGGATTTGAGATTTGACTTTACTCCGGAAACCGACCTCCCTGCCCCATAAACGTTCAGGTGCTTGGCGCGCCGCTTAGTGGTCTTTTCCGGATAGAGCGTCAGCACCTCCTGGATGAGATCCTTATTGCGGGCATTGATCCCTTCGATGCTCTTGGTCGTGGCGAAGCTCATGCTGATATCTTTAGAGTTAGCGAGACGGTACTCAGCCAACAAGTCCAGCAATGATCGTGCCAGCCGCGTGCAAGCGCGAAAATCAGTGCGGTTGTAAATACATAGAGTATTCGGCAAGGCCAGCCGGCCTGTGTTGCAAATCCCACATCGCAAGCTTTTCCAGGGATAGACCTCGCTTGCGCCCGTTCGATAGAACATAACGACGAACGCGCCTGCTATTGCACCGCTGAAATTGCACGACAAAGCGGTAACCTTGCGGGCTTGGCGCGCGCCCGCTGGATGCTGTGTCATCGACTGCCGGATACCGAATGATTCCAACCGGCCGCACGAGCTGATGCGTTGACGCGCTACGCCAGAGAGCTAACGGCCCCGAAATCTCCATTGCCGCACCAAGACCACCACGTCGGAGCACGCATGATCGCGAACACGGTCTAGCGGATTGAAAACGCAACCGTGGTCGGGATGATCGTGAAAGATCCAGCCCGCCCGAATCTCGATATCGCTCGCTCGCATTACCAACGCCCCGCTTGTCCTCCTGCGCGCAGGCCCTCGTTCTTGGTCGCCCAAGGAACCACCTCAGCCGCGCCGGCAGAAGCCGCATGCTATGAGGATCTCACGCATTGGTGCGGCGATGCGACGAAAGCATCCATTATCGCTTGTGGCCGCTGCCGCCCGTTTATGCGAGCAATTCATGGACCGCAATAAGAGCCCGCGCGAGTGCATCAATGTCTGCATGCGTGTTGTAGAGCGCCAATGAAGCACGGCATGTTGCCGGCACACCGAAGCGCTTCATCAGCGGCATCGCGCAATGCGTGCCGGCGCGCACCGCAATCCCCTGACGGTGGATGATCGTTGCGACATCGTGGGGATGGGCGCCCGTCAGCTCGAAGGAGATCAGCGGCCCCTTGTCCTTTGGCGTGCCGATCAGCCGCAGCGACTTGATTTCACGCAAGCGCTCTTGCGCATAGTCGACGAGATCCTGCTGATGTGCGGCGATACGCGCCTTGTCGATCGAGTTGACATAGTCGATGGCGGCCCCCAGACCAATCGCCGGGACTACCGGCGGCGTGCCGGCCTCGAATTTGTGCGGTGGATCACCATAGCTGACCCAGTCCTCCGCCACCTCCCGTATCATCTCACCACCGCCATTGAAGGGCGGCATCGCAGCCAGTAAGTCATGCGTGCCATAGAGCACACCGATCCCGGTAGGTCCATAGAGCTTATGACCAGTGAAGACGTAGAAATCGCAACCGATGTCTTGCACGTCGACCGGCAGGTGCACGGCGCCCTGCCCGCCATCCACCAGCACCCTGATGCCGCGGGCGTGCACCAGCTTGACCACGTCCTTGACCGGCACCACAGTGCCAAGCGCGTTCGACATATGCGTGATCGCGACCAGCTTGGTGCGTGGCGTGAGGAGCTTTTCGAGCTCCTCGAGCAGAAAATTTCCGTCATGGTCAACCGGAGCCCATTTGATCACGACGCCATAGCGCTCTCTGAGCAAATGCCACGGCACGATGTTGGAGTGGTGCTCCATGATCGAGAGCACGATCTCGTCCCCCTTGCCGATATTTGGCTGCCCATAGGAGTAGGCTACGAGGTTGATCGCCTCTGTGGCGTTGCGTGTGAAGATAATCTCGTCTGAGCGGCGGGCGTTGACGAACTGCGCCACCTTGGTCCGCGCTCCCTCATAGGCTTCGGTGACGGCATTGGTCAGGTAGGGCAGGCCGCGATGCACATTGGCGTATTCACTAGTATAGACCTGCATGAGGCGGTCGAGTACCGCCCTGGGTTTCTGGGCCGAGGCAGCATTGTCGAGATAGACGAACTGTTTACCATACACCCGCATGGCAAGCGCCGGAAAATCCTCGCGAACGCGCACCACGTCGTAACTGTCATTGCGAACGGCCGAATGCGTGCTCATCGCCGCATCTCCAGCCAGCATGCAACCTGCGCGGTCACGAACTCGCGTAGACCAGCGCCTGCGATCTCCACGATTGCCTCGCCGAGGAATGCCTGGAACAACTGCGCCTGCACGTTCTGCTCAGGCAGGCCGCGCACGCGCAGATAGAACAAGGGGCACTCGTCGAGCGCCTCTGAATTCGCGGCATGGCCGCAGTTGACATCATCCGCTAAGATTTGCAGCTCCGGCTTGTTATCGGCCTTCGCGCCAGACAGGAGCAGAGCCCTCATAATGATCGTGCACTTTGATTTCTGACCGTTTACGATGATGCGTCCCTGGGATGACCGCGATCTCCACCACGAAGCGGAAATTCTCTTCGCTCGTGCAATGCGGCGAGGCATGATCAATCAGCCAGCGAGCTGCCACCGCGCTGGCTGTCTCGAGCATTACCTCCCGGTCAGTCCAGGAATAAGAAACTCAACAGGTTCTTAAGTTCAGTGCGGCGGGATAGTCGATCGGCATCTGAGCCTTCCTAGGTTTAGAAGAGGAGTACCGCCGACCATCAAGCTTAACGGCTTTGCAGGGCGGCGGCGCACGGCACTCACGCCAAGTTTGTGCGTTGGCTTGCGTGCAGACGTCATCGTTCGGGCAGATTAGCTAACGGACAAGCGGCCGCTCCGTCGGTCGAGAGAACATCTTTCCATCGAGAACCTTGTTGCGGCTGTTTTGAACATACGCGCGGCTATCGCCTCTTGATTCAAATATCTCTATCTTTCGCGTGTAGTGAGGCATGATGTATTTGACTGTCTTCTCAATAACGGAGACGCTGGTTCGACGAGGCACCGCAATTTCTGTTTCTCGGCCCAATGCAACCTGACAATGCAATGCTCTCGTACCAGCCTTGCTTGGAACTGCTCATGATACAATACAGCATCGCCAGAGGATAGGTGCCCTACCTGGTGTGGTGGGGATATTGGACTCGAGAGTACTAGGACAGGCGCAATGTTATTTGCCAGAGCTGCGCGGTAGCCAGGTTATGTGCGTCAAATTCAGCAAATTCGATCATGGGGTTCGGCCGAGCCATCCCCTCGGAGCCGCCGTCGCTCGCCTCCCTCAAGCGCAAGCGTGATAAGCGACGGCGGCGGAGAGGGGTGGCCCATCCCCTTGGTGGGCCTGAGCATCGTCAAGCTGCCTGGCGTAGCTTCGATACTCTGAAGCAGACAGCCACCTGTGGTTCACGCGCAATCATGCCGCGGGAACGGTCAGCCCGTTGCATACGCGCGAACTGATTGCTGATCGCTCGTCACCTGCCCGCTTCCCAGCGCTTGTTCATGCGCGACCAACGACGCAACCGTCTTGACGCACTTGTTCGTCAAAGATGCTGGATGACGCAAAGCTATGCGACAAACCAGAGCGAAGTCCGAACTAATCGCCGCCGTCCACCGGATCTGCGATGCAAGCAGCCGACGCTTTGCCGATCTTCTCGCCCTTTCCGTTCGCCTGCTCCGGGTCGGCTCGCTGATCAGGGGCAGCCGCTCCGCATTGTGTCACCTCGCCCCTTCTCGATCGCCACGCGCCTTCGTGCAGGGCACGTCTGCCGAAGTTCTAGCGAGTGTCCAGCACTCTCCGCGCGATACTGATTCGAAGTCAGCACCGCGCCGCATGTAGCAGTCGGAGGATCCCGACCGGCCAGAGTGACAGCTCGCGACAGGTTGTTCAATGGTTCTAATCCGTCGACGCGGCATCGCAAGGCCTGATATTTTTGCCTTCAGTCTCCGGCGCACGCCCGTCCCACGAGCTAGAAGTGTTTACTCGAACTTGCGCTGGTCGACGTCGTCTCTACGCACCAAATCGCCCGGGTTCTTTGCGGGTTGCTTGGTCAATCGCCCGATCCCACTATGATCCCTCTTCGCGATATCGGCCGGCCAACCCGTGAATTGATTCCGTTTACGACAAATGCCGTTTCGCGCGCTTAGCCGTTCCGGGTCAGCTTCCACGACGGGGCGCTCCCAGAATGGTCCAGTTCGCGGACTCTTTGCTGATGGAATTCGGATCGGCGCGCTTAATCCTGTTTGGTTGAGCCGGTAGGTTCGCCGGCACCGCTACTTTCGGATGAAGATCGACGAGAACCTTGCTGTAGCCACATCGAGGGAGCACTGGTCAAGGCGTTCTGCCCAACTTGTCTGAGAACTTCGACGGACGTCTCGCCGCGATCGGCGGCTTCTAGAATTTTGGACGCGACGTGCGCTCGGATGCCGGTCTCGTCACGCGGCACCCCCTGGCAAACTTCATCCAGAATTCGACGGAGACAGGCGGTGGTTTCGGAGTTGAGCATAGAAGGTCTCCTCCAATGGAGCGGCGCAATGACCGCACTGAACAGCGAAATTTACGACATCAATATCATCCAAGTGGACGGCGATGGAAACGAGAGTCTTTACTTACGGTTGCATTTCATACGATGAAGAACGGACGCGCGCCCTCAAGTCTGGTGTTTTTGTCGCGAAGACTACCGACATACTCGGGCAACTCGTTCGATAGTCTGATGATCTTGTCCGCGCTACGCTGTGCCTTGCGGTCGAGCGTGTCCGCTCGTGGCGCACCATAAATGATCGGCTATGTATTCGATGTCGTGAACCCGACAAATGATGTCGATGACGCAGATGGCCCGCGCGCGCGATCCAGTTCACGTTCTGAGTAGATGCTGTGCACCCAGCTCGAGCGCGGGAGCACCTCCTGAGTTAGCAGCACCGAAGAAGATCATGGCACTACTCCTGATCACAGCTGTCATCCCGACCAAAGTTCCGCATTCTAATCGAGTTAATCAGTCAAGCCCGGCGCGCCGGGCATGACCCGCAATCGAGGTCAAGGACCGCCCCCGTCATCTGATCCTCGAAGGAAGTCCGGCAACTCCTTTCAGGGGTACTGTCCAGAATCTTTCGCACTTTTGATCAGGCGACCGCTCCGGTTTCAGAGAGTTGTGGTTGATAGAGCGTTCGCATGTTCATGTAGCATTTGGTCGACCACGCCGTTCCGACAATGTGCCGCAGCCGGGCCGCCGCCAAGTTGAGACAGGATTGACCGTCGGGGAAGGCGCCGACGACACGGGTTCGTCACCGGATCTCCTTCATGATGCGCTCGAGCGGATTGTTCGTTCGAATCTTCCGCCAATGGATATCCAGAAAGGCATAGTAGGCGAGCGTCCCGTGAACCGCCTGCTCGAACGGATGTCGCGCCAGCACGGTGCCGCTTAGAGCCCCGCAGAGCGGCCCGATATAAGACCAGTATCTTGAAATGAACCCTTACGCCGCTCGCGTAAACCTATTGAGGGCCGCTTGAAGCAGGTTTTTTCGAAATGATCTGAGCCCACGCCCACTCCAAGGGCATAGAGCTTACCTCCCTGTCAATGCAGGAATAGGGAGCTCCACAGGTCCTTAGGGCCAGTGCAGCGGACAATCGAGCGGCATCCGAACCTCACTACGTTGAGACCAGGGTGCGCTTCCAGCGGCTCAACTTGAATGCGCTTCGAGAGGCGGCAGGGCACCGTACGCCCTCCGAGTTCGTGGGCTGGAGAGTGTGGAGTAGATCTCATTGTGCGGGCAGATCATCAAGCCAACAGGCTGGCGCGACGTGCGGTCGGGAAAAGATCTTACCGATCTTCTCGGGAACTTTATTCTGGTGGTATCGCATATACAGGCGGCCATCCTGCCCTAAATCCAATATCTCTATTTTTCCTGTGTAATGGGACATGATGTATTTGAATGTCTTCTCGATCCCGCTCAGACGTTGGTTGATGCCGCGTACAATTTCTAGTCCGCGCCAAAGTGCGACTTGGAAGTGCGATGCACCCTTCACCGGCCTTGCTTGAAATAAATAGTAAGGTCGCACTCCGATTTCGTGGCATTTGGCGAAGGTCGCGGCCAGTATTTCGGGATCATCGTTGACTTTGGCGAGAAGCACGGACTGATTAAGGAATTGCACGCCCTGTGCTCGCAAAGTGCGAACTTTGTGCTCCGCGTCGGATGAGATCTCCCCTAGGTGATCGAAGTGAGTGACGATGATTGGGGTTTTACCCGCCTTGTGGATACGCTGGAATAGCGCTGGTAGAGCGGAATCTTCGAACCGCCTTGGCTCATAGGCCAGCATTTTTGTGCCAAACCTGATCGAATTCAAATGATTTATTGGCAGCAGGTGGTCAACGATCTTGTTCAGATTAGCGGTCCTGAGCACGAACGGGTCGCCTCCGGAAAGGAGTACGTTCGTCATCTCAGGATGACGCGCAATATATTGCGCGGCCTGGTGGAAGTCCGGTGCGATTTCGTCCGAAACCCTGCCCACAATGCGCTTGCGAAAACAGTAACGGCAATATGAGCCGCAGCGCTCCGTCACCAGCAACAAACCAGTCTGCGCGTACTTGTGCTGGAGCCCCGGCACGACCGTGTTATCGTGCTCGCCGCTCGTATCTAAGGTGCCTCGGCTTTCGAACTCCTTGATTGAGGGCTCGACAATGTACTTCAGCTGATCGTAGTAACCGCTTTTGATGATCTGTTCGCGATAAAACTTTGTGACATGATAAGGTGTGATGTTGTTGACTTGCAGTTCACTCTCGCTAACGACGCAGCTTTCTTCAATGAACTTCAACACGTGTGCTCTGCAATTCAGCGGATTAGCTGCTGTTTCCATTGCACACCTCGTCCTGCCGTATCAGCGCGTTTGATTCATGCGACCTTCCTCGTCTACAATACAGCATCAACAGTGGATCGATACCTACCTAATGTGGTGAGGACTTATCAGACTCGAGAGTTGAGAAAGGCGTCCCTGGTACTCGCCAGATGGCGGCGCGCCCGAGGGTAGCAGCGCGATACGGAGCCTAAGTCGCAGCGGCTAGAACGTGTTGAGATCAAATTGAATCGCAAGGGTCCGTTATGGCGCGTCGTGACGCCTGGGGCCGACGTCAGCACACGTGCCGTGCCGAACGGCCATTGGAAGACGACGAGGTTCTTTGCGGGTCTCACCCGAGGGGTGATTGCATCTTTCGTGCTAGACGGGCCAATCATTGGCGAGTGCTTCCTGGCCTATGTCGAGCAAATCCTCCTCCCCGTGCTGCGCGCGTGATCCGCACAATGTATCGACCCAGAACAACGAAGAGGCCGCGGGCCTCATAGCAGGCTCCGGCGCACCTACTCTTCCTGCCGCCCTACGCCGCGCTCTCAACCCGATTGAGATGGCATTCGCCACAGTCAAAGAACTGCTGCGGTAAGTCCCCAGCCAGAACCGTCGATGCCCCTGGGATCTCATCGGACGCACCCTGAGCATGCTCACTTCTGAGAATGTACCGTCCGTCCTTGCGGATACAATCCCTTTGATCGCGACAGGCTCCCGCGAACGCGCAGCATGCCTAATATGTGCGACAAGCGCGCTCACGCCTTTCTGCCTGTACAAACACGCAACCGTCGCCTCCTCAAAATCGGGGTGAGCGCCATCCCAATAGCGAAGGACACCTTGAATGGCCTTCATCGGAATTAGGACCTGGTGTGCCTGGCCGACATTCATAAGTGATATCAGTGTGCGAGCCTCTTTAGGTTGAATAGCGCCTCGACCATCGCCAAGCTCGATCCGCTCCAGCTTTTCAATGCCCGCCACCTATAGGCAAGAGCCGGCTCGTATTGTACCCGGCTCTCGCACGAGAATAGCCCCGCCTGCTCGCGCCTTTTCAGAAAGCCTTAGGGACAAGAAAAAGAAGCAGATTGCCCGCGCTGGTTAGCCGGCCCTGGCGCGATAAGCCTCTAAGACGGGCTCCGCTCGACATTGCAGGGCTGCAACTTAGTTTTTGGTCTCCAGGCGCCTTATGAAATCTGGGAGGTGCGGACAATGTCAGGCAGCCTTTGCGGCCCTTGTTTTTGGCCTCTTGTGCCGTACGCGGTCGTCAATCGCAAGCTGGTCTATGGCGCAGTGAGGACTGCCGGTTTCCTTGACAGGACACGGCTCAGTCGCGCGATTGTGCCAGATTACGACGGCCCGATTTCCCGTTCCAGCACAGGGTGTTCCGGGGCGCAATGAGATAGGATTGCAGCCGTTCAAACAGTCTTTGGCTGGGATAACGCTGCAGGCCGACGAAGTTGTTCACGGAAGGACCGAGCGATAGCATGCGTTCGCCGGTCTCGGGATGAACGCGAACAATCGGAGGGTGTCGTTTCGTAGATCGTTCCAGTGGATGCCCCGCACCAAGGCCGCATGTCGGCTTCGGTGGCCCTCTCTGTCGCAGTGAGGTCAGATGCGACGAAGCTCAGAGCCCAGAGGTTATCTGCGAGCATCCGCAGGGAATCGGGAAGATCAAGACAAGCGGCCGCCCTGCATATCACCTCACAAATAACATGCGCGCGATCCGCAACGTCGCCCGAACGGGTCGTTGCTCTGGCGTCGCTCTCACGACGGTCGCAGTGAGCAGAATCCGCGTCACCCTGAACACTGCGTATTCGATGTTTTTTTCCATGGCCACGTTCGATAGCCGACAAAACCGGTCACCGCTGCGACAAGTCGCGCGTTTGAGCGCCGAGGTGCCCAATCATCGCAGTGTCAAGGCGCGTATACCCGGCGGCTTTACACAGAAGCCCGTCGGGATTCCGGCGCTGACATGGGTCCACTCCAATGAGTGTGTGGTGAGGTCCATAGATGCGATCGGCGCGTCAGGTGGTAGCAACGAGGGCAAAGCCTGCGGCGCCGAGCTGGACTACTTGGCGATCGCGACCTGGGTCGCATTTAAACAAGCACGCCTCCGCCTCGACCGTCTGAAAATGTCCATCAGCGTCGCTTCCGGGGCGTGCAACACTCGGCTTTCCCTTCATCTCGATCGCAGCGATAAAGACCGATACAAAGCGATTCGCTCTTGCACATCATACTAATTTTGAGCCATCCCTCAGGTCGCTTCGGTTGTCTGAACAGCAATTCCGCGTCGATAAGTGGAGCTTCTACCAGAGTTAGGCTGCCGCGCGGAACGGCAGCGGGTTGAAGTAAGCTTGATCCGGGGTGGCGCTGTCAAAACGCGAGTGGGGACGCCGGCCGTTGTAAAAGTCAAGCTATCGGCCGATCGAGGCGCGGGCGTCGGACACGGTTTCCTAGGCGCGCAGATAGACCTCCTCGTATTTGACGCTGCGCCCCAGACGCTCGACGAAGACGTTGTCGCGCCAGGCGCCCCGGCCGTCCATGCTGATGGCGATGCCATGACTGGCGAGCACGCCGGTGAACGCGGCGCCCGTGAACTGCGAGCCCTGGTCGGTGTTGAAAATGTCCGGCTTGCCGTGGCGAGCAGAGCGTCCTCCAGCGTCTTGACGCAGAATGCGGCTTCCATCGTGATCGACGCGCCGCGACAGCACCCGGCGGCTGAACCAATCGAGCACCAGTGCGAGATAGATGAAGCCGCGAGCCATCGGAATGTAGGTGATGTCCATCGCCCGGACCTGGTTTTGGCGTGTGATCTGCATCCCGCGCAGCAGATACGGATAGACCTTGTGCCCGGGTCCGGGCTTGGTGGTACGCGGCCGGCGGTAGAGCGCTTCTATCCCCATCCGCCGCATCAGCGTTTTGACATGCCGGCGGCCGATCTTGC
>NZ_LWIG01000025.1 GCF_002068095.1 Bradyrhizobium sacchari
GTCTCCCTCCGGTGAGGGCCGCCTTGTCGGGTTAATACCAGTGCTGTGTAACAGCCCTTATGGACAGCAATAAGTTCAGTGCTCAGATTGAACGGTTCGAGGTTGTCGAGACTGGCCGTCGCCGTCGCTGGACCGATGATGAGAAACTCAAGATCGTTCTGGAGAGTTTGCAGGCCCCGCGCGCGGTCTCGTCGACAGCACGACGATACGGCATCTCGCGCTCGCTCCTGTTGACTTGGCGACGATCGTTTGGGACGCGGACGAGCAATACTGAACAACCTCAGCCAGCGTTTGTGCCAGCGATGGTGATGCCGGACCAACCGCCGGCGCCGCCAGTAACTTTAGCGGGGCCAGCGAGCGGACGCATGGAGATTGTCGTCGGCAAGGCCTGTCGGGTGATCGTGGACGCCGGCGTTGATATGACCGCGTTGTCTCGCGTATTGGATCTGCTGGAGCGGCGATGATCCCGATCGCGGCAGGGGCGAGGATCTGGATCGCAACCGGTCACACTGACATGCGCAAAGGCATGCAGGGTCTGGCATTGCTGGTGCAGGAGGGGCTGGGGCGGGATCCTTTTGCCGGCGACGTCTTTGTGTTCCGTGGTCGTGCTGGCACCCTGATCAAAGCCCTTTGGCACGACGGGATCGGGCTGTCGCTCTACGCCAAGCGACTGGACCGTGGCCGCTTCATCTGGCCGGCGACGGTGGATGGCGTGGTATCGCTGACCGCAGCTCAGATGGGCTATTTGCTGGAGGCGATCGACTGGCGCAATCCCCAACACAGCTGGCGGCCGCAGAGCGCAGGATAGGTTGCGCAATAGTCCCGTGAGATTGCAAAAAGCGCACGCCAAATCGTCGCTTTTGTGATTCCATCGGTGCATGGGTGACGGTCCCCAGAAGCTGCCGGAAGACATTGAGGCGCTGCAAGCGGCGTTGCTGGCGACGCGCGCCGAACTCGCCAGCGTTCGCGCCCAGCAGTCCGACGACCATGCTCTGATCGCTCACCTGAAGCTGCAGATCGAAAAGCTGAACCGTGATCGTTATGGCCCTCGCTCGGAGCGTACCGCAAGGCTGCTGGATCAGCTCGAACTGACGCTGGAGGAGCTCGAGGCCTCAGCGACTGAGGACGAACTCGCTGCCGAAATGGCCGCGGCCAAGACGACGAAGGTGGCCTCGTTCACGCGCAAGAGGCCGTCGCGCCAGCCGTTCCCGGACCATCTGCCTCGCGAGCGGGTGCTCGTGCCGGGACCTGTGGCGTGCGCCTGCTGCGGCGGAGCGAGGTTGTCCAAGCTCGGGGAGGACATCACCGAGACGCTGGAGGTGATCCCGAAGTCCTGGAAGGTGATCCAGCACGTCCGGGAGAAGTTCAGCTGCCGTGATTGCGAGAAGATCAGCCAGTCCCCGGCGCCGTTCCACGTCATCGACCGTGGTTGGGCCGGCCCCAGCTTACTGGCGATGGTGCTGTTCGAGAAGTTCGGCCAGCACCAGCCGCTGAACCGTCAGGCCGAACGCTATGGCAAGGAAGGCGTGCCGATCAGCCTGTCGACCCTCGCCGACCAGGTTGGTGGCTGCACTGTTGCGCTGACGCCCTTGTTCCGGCGCCTCGAGGCCCATGTGCTGAGTGCCGAGCGATTGCACGGGGATGACACGACGGTGCCGGTCCTGGCCAAAGGCAAGACCGACACCGGCCGCATCTGGGTCTATGTACGCGACGACAAGCCTTTTGGCGGGCAGGCCCCGCCGGGAGCAGTGTTTTATTACTCGCGCGATCGCGCGGGCGAGCATCCCCAGGCCCATCTGGCCGGCTACAACGGCATCTTCCAGGCCGATGCCTATGGCGGCTATGGCAAGCTTTATGACCCGAGCCGCAACGTAGGTCCGATCCTGGAAGCGGCGTGTTGGGTCCATGCCCGACGACCGTTCTTCGTGATGGCTGATCTGGCGGAGAATGCGCGCCGCAAGGTACAAGGCAAAAAGCCAGCGGTGATCTCGCCTCTGGCACTGGAAGCAGTCCGTCGGATCGACGCCTTGTTCGAGATCGAGCGAGGCATCAACGGCGAGACGCCCGAACGGCGCCGGGCCGTCCGCCAGGAGCTGAGCGCGCCGCTGATGGCCGATCTGAAAGTCTGGATGCGTGAACAACGCGCCAAGCTCTCCCGGCGCAACGACGTTGCCAAGGCGATGGACTACATGCTCAAGCGCTGGGATGCGTTTACCCGCTTCCTCGACGATGGCCGCATCTGCCTGTCGAACAACGCCGCCGAGCGAGCCCTGCGCGGCATCGCCCTGGGGCGGAAGTCTTGGCTGTTCTGTGGCTCCGACCGCGGCGGCGACCGTGCCGCGATGATGTACAGCCTGATCGTCACAGCCAAAATGAACGACGTGGATCCACAAGCTTGGCTCGCCGACGTCCTGGCACGCATCGCTGCACATCCCGTACAACGGCTCGACGAACTTTTGCCCTGGTATTGGCGCGACCGAAATAAGCAAGTCAACCAAGCAGCCTGAGTGACCGCTACGCGGTCCTCACCGGATGCTTAC
>NZ_LWIG01000026.1:0-5621 GCF_002068095.1 Bradyrhizobium sacchari
CTACGGCCTCTATGTCGACGACATCGACGCCGACGTGCGTGCCCTGACGCTGGAGCTGGCCGCGATCGGCGTCGGCCTGATGCTGCTGATGGCGACCATGTCCTGGCTGATCGCCCGCGACGTGCTCGGTGCGCTCGACCGCCAGAAGAACCGTATGCAGGCGATTTCCGAGGGCGCCATCGACAAGCCGGTCGAGGAGACCGACCGCGGCGACGAGATCGGCCGCATGGCCGAGACCCTCGAAGTCCTCAGGCAGACCGCGCTGACGGCCCGCAATCTGGAGGCCGAGCAGGTCGCCGCCAAGTCGCGCAGCGAGCAGGAGAAGCGCGAGGCGCTGATTGCACTTGCCGACCGCTTCGATGCCTCCGTCGGCCAGCTCGTCGGCCTGATGGCCTCCGGCTCCGGCGAGCTCGAGACCACCGCCAAGTCGATGTCGTCCACCGCCGAGGGCACCAACCGCCGCGCCGCCGTGGTCGGCTCGGCCGCCAATGAGGCCAGCCAGCGCGTCCAGACCGTGGCCGCCGCGGCGGAAGAACTCTCCTCCTCCATCACCGAGATCAGCCGCCAGGTCGCGCAGTCCGCCGAGGTGACCGGCCGCGCCGTGGACAGCGCCCGTCGCACCGACACCATCGTACGTGCGCTCTCGGACGGCGCCCAGCAGATCGAGCACGTCGCCGAGCTGATCTCCAGCATCGCGGCGCAGACCAATCTGCTCGCGCTCAACGCCACCATCGAGGCGGCGCGCGCGGGCGAAGCCGGCCGCGGCTTTGCCGTCGTCGCTTCCGAGGTGAAGTCGCTGGCGAGCCAGACCGCGGAGGCCACCCGCGAGATCGGCGACAAGATCGCCCAGATCCAGGGCGCCACCAGGGAGGCCGTGGACGCCATCGGCGGCATCACCGCCACCATCGAGGAGGTCAGCCGCATCGCCACCTCGATTGGCGCGGCCATCGAGGAGCAAGGCGCCGCCACCGCCGAGATCGCCCGCAGCGTCTCGCAGACGGCGGAGGCAACCAGGGAGGTCACCACCAATATCGGCGGCGTCTCCACCGCCGCCAACGAGACCGGCAATGCCGCCGGCATGGTGCTCGCGGCGGCCTCAAACCTGTCCAAGCAGGCCGAGCAGCTCTCCGGCGAAGTCGGGACGTTCCTGAAAGGCGTGCGCGCGGCGTGAACCGCGGGCGCTGAAGGCTCCGCAGCGTCATGCCGGGCTCTTGAGCCCCGCTACTGCCGTCGCGCGAGGCTGCAGCCGCTCGAGAGCTGGCGCGTCGATCCGGTCGCGCCGTCGTTGGACTGCGAGGGGAATTCCTCGAACGGCGTGTTCTGCTTGCCGGTGTTGAACTCGAAGATCTTGCGGAACACGCCCGGCACCATGGCTGAGACCGGATTGACCCGCATGACGGGCGCGGAGGGCGTGCCGACGACCTCGTAGGTCACACCGATCAGTCCCTCTTTGTCGCCAGCCCCCAGGAACAACCCGAGCACCGGGATCTGTCCGAACATGTTGTTCAAGCCGTACATCGGCACGAAGGTGCCGCTCATGCACACCTGGTTGCCGGGATAGTCGATCGAGCCCTCGATGGTGGCGCCGATCATCGGGCCCTTGACCACGCCGTCGCGGATCGTCAGCGCGCCGTTCTGGCGGATGAACTCGGCGCGAAGCGCGCTGAAGGAAACGCCATTCCCAGTGCCATTCGGAGCGCCGGCGGCAACGCGCTCGAGCTGCGCCTCGCCCTTCACCGTGAAGTCGCGCACGTTGATGAGACCCTCGCGCGCCATATTCGGCTCCGACGTCGGCGGCTCCATCGCCACCACCATCTGACCGCCGACGGCCTTGGTGTAGGTGTCGGTGAAGCGCAGCAGCGCGCCGGCATCGTTGGTCTGGAGGTAGATCACCTCGCGGTTGCCCTGGGCGCGGCCGCCGCGCAGGTCGGCCGCAACGGGCGTGTCGCGGCCGATCTTGCCGCTCAAGGTGAAAGCCTTGATGGCACCGCTGCGCTTCGACATCTTTGCATCGAGGCTGCGCATCGCCTCGCCGTTGAAGCCGGCGACCGCACCGAGCTTCACGTCGATATCGAAATCGACGTTCTTCAGCTTGCTCTTGTCGTCCTTGGAATTGCCTGAGATCGTCGACTTCAGGAAACCGCGGCCGTCGAATACGTCGCCGCGCATGGTGCCGCGCACCACGCCGTCCTGGCTGCGCTCGACCTTCAACGACGCCTTGTCGCCGTCGGACGGCGCGTAGGTCGGGAAGTTCGCGTTCAGGAGGTCGCCGTTCGGGTCCACCTCGAGCGAACCCTTGATCGAGGCGCCGCCGCCTTCGATGACGATATCCTCGAAGCGGGTCGATTGCGCCGTCGGCACCACCTTGAAGCTGGCCTTGCCCGATTTGCCCGGCAGCTTGACCCAGCCTGGCAGGATGTTGTCGAGCTTGACCGAAGTCAGGTCGGCCTCGACGCCAAGCTTCGTCGTCTGGTCGGGACCGCCGGCGATCTTGCCCGACAGCTTGATCGGCAACGAGCCGCTGACGGCGGGGCTGAGATCGAAGCCCAGGCGCGCGCGGCTCGCATCGTCCAGCGTCGCCTGCAATCGGACGTCGGCATCGCCCTCGGCCGGCTTGCGATAGTCCAGCGAGGCGGCTTGCCCGTTGATCTTGACGTCGCCCTTGACCTGATAGCCCTGGTTGCTCGCGACGATCTTCAGGTTGTTGGCCTCTAGCTTCTGGTTCATCACCAGCTTGTCGGCGGCAAAGCCGTTGAGATCGGCGGTGACGGTGTAGGTCGTGTCCGACTTGGTCAATTCGCCCTTGACCGGCAGGCCGAGCTGGATGTTCGCCGAGAACGTGCCTTTGCTGGTGTTGGGATCGACCACGGTCGCCGACAGATCGCTCAGCCGATCATTCGAGAGCATCTCCGCCGCCGCAGGCACGGGACCCTCGACGCGGAATCTCGTCCGCGACGGCGACGGCTTCGGCGCCATGTCAGGCACCTCGAAGGTGAAGTCGGAGATCGTGATCTTGCGACCAGCCGGTGTATCGGCGATGCCCTGCCCGATATTCACTGTCGCCGTGCGCCCGGTCACGCGCGCCTTCAAGTCGGCATCGTGTACGACCGGCATGCCGTCCACCGGGCGGACCGCGACGCCGCTCGCGACGATGTTGACGGACAGGCCGTCGTCGGGGATCGGCGGCCCCTTGCGCGGGAGATTGCGCGTCGGCGAGTTGACGCCGATCTCGATGCGCTGGAGCGTGCCGCGCTCGATCCGTTCGATTACCCATTCGCGCAATTCAGGGACGACCAGCGTCGGCCACATCCGCTTGAGCGCGGAGGCCGACATCGGCGTTCCTGCAAAGCCGAGCGTGAGGCGCGGCTCGCCCGAATAGTCGATGGCGCCGGTGCCGGCGACGCCGATCTCGCCATTGGAGATATCGGCCTGCGTCAGCAACAGGCGCTTGTGGTCGGTGTCGAAGCGGAAACCGATCGCGATGCGGTTGAAGACGAGCGGCGGCTCGTTGTCGATGCCGCCGAGGAGAATCGACCCGCCGCTGAAGCCGAGCTGCCAGTCGTTGATGCTGCCGTTGGGCGGCTCGACATGGGCCAGAAGCGTCAGACGGTTGGCGCCGGAGAGAATCTTGAACGGTGCGACCAGCACCCGCCGATTGGCGTCCCACTCGACATTGATCTCGGCGGAATCGATCGCCATCGGATAATCGGGCGTATCGGTGTCGATGATGTTGCCCGCGCCGACCGCGATCTTGCCGCGGAAGAAGGTCGGCACGCCGTCGCGGCCGAGTTCGCCCTTGAGCTCGCCGGTCAGCGGCAGATCGGCGGTGTAGGTGAGATCCTTGACCCGCAGCGCCAGCAGGATGTTCGAGGTCGAAACCTTGTCGGCCTTGATGTCGACCGAGCGCACGCCGTTCTCGGCAGGGCCGATCGTCGCGCGCAGTGACCAGGGACGCGCGCCCTCTTCGCCGAGGCTGAGCGCAACGCCTCCCTTTGTGGGCCGGCGCAGGCTGAGGCTGATGTTCTCAAACGTCCATTTGCTGCCGCGCTGCTGATCGTCGACGATCAGATTGCCGTTCTTCAGACCGATCTCGTTGAGGTTCTGGCCGTCGAGGCCGGTCATGCTCAGACTGTCGAGCCAGTCGAGCCCCTGGAGAATGCCGCTCTGCGCATTCGCCTGAGGTGCGCCTTGCTGAGATGCGGCTTGAGATGGGTCCTGGCCGGCGGGCGCGGTGGCGAATGGCGGCGGCGGCACGCCATTGCGCGGGAATGTCGGCGGCAGGCCGGCGTCTTTCTTGGAGGCGACGCCGGTCGCGAGCGGCTTTGCGGTGTCGCCGGCCGAGACCGTAACGGTGCCGTCGGGCGCGATGCGGATGGCGAGTTCGGCATCGACCAGGTTGAGGCTTTCCGCGCGCAAATGCCCCATCAGCAGACCCGCGCCCGACAGCCTCACCTCGGCCTTCGGGGCGCTCGCCACGATGGCATGGTCGCGGTCGCGCACGATGATGTCGCGGATGCGCACGGCGATGCGAATCCGCCCGGCCCGCTCGATCTGGGTGCCGCCGACCTCGACCGTGTTGCCGTGGCCGATATTGTCCTCGATGGCGGCGGCAAGCCAGGGCGTCGCGATGTCGAGATTGATGGGCCCGGCGCCGAGCCGCCACCACAGCGCGCCGAAACAGCCGACGAAGATGACGATGAGGGCGCCGACGACCACGGCGATGCGCCTCAGCCAGCGACCGCCCCCCAGCCAGCGGCGCATCGACCCGAAGCCGTCACCAAAGCGATGGAAGCCCGAATGGGAACGCGACAGCAGCCGGCGTGCCCGATGGCCCGCCGCAGCTTCCTGATCCGGGTCCCAGTCGGCTTCGTCCCATTCCTGCGGCTGTTGTTGAACGCCGCGCCGATCGAAATCCCGATTGTAGTCCTGGGGCGACGTATTCCTTGCCATTGCCTCTCGATACAGGCGCCCGTCGTAAGATTGAGCGCCGCCGGGACCGCAGCCGTCCACGGGACGCGAAGCCCCCTGCGCCGGCACTGCCGCCATACCTCGAATATTCCTGCTGTTCGTCATTTCGCCCCGGGAGCGCGTTCAACGAGCAGTGGGGTGGAGCGTGGAATTCCTTGTAACCATACTCCGGCGTCGTCAGACTTGCCCAGCCAGGGGCGCGATTCCGGCACACCGGACGAGAGCTGCAATACCGCTTCGGTTGACCCGCCGAAAGCGTCGAAAGGAAGGCGTATGTCCAAGAAATCCCGAAAGAAATCGTCCAAAACGCCCTCCGGCAGTCCAACGCCTAAAAAGAAAGCCCTGAAAACGCGGGCAACGACTCAAACAAAGGCCGCGAAAACACAGCGGACACCGGCCAGCCAATCAACCGCGACCATAGCAAAGTCAGCATCGCACGGGGCCACATCGAAACAGTTAAATTCCGCCAAATCGGCGCGGCCTCCGGCGAAGCCCGCCCTGACCGAAGGCCAGAAGGCGCCTGCCTTCCGCCTGCCCCGCGATGGCGGCGGCGTGGCGACGCTGTCGGACTATGCCGGCCAGAAACTCGTCCTGTTCTTCTACCCCCGCGCCGACACGCCCGGCTGCACCCGGGAGGCCATCGACTTCACCCG
>NZ_LWIG01000026.1:5642-7117 GCF_002068095.1 Bradyrhizobium sacchari
GCGGGCACGGCCGTGCTTGGTATCTCCGCGGATTCGTTAAAGGCCCAGGAGAAGTTCCGCGACAAGCACAGCCTTAAGGTCCCCCTGATCTCGGACGAAAAGCACGAGATGCTGGAGGCCTATGGCGCCTGGGGCGAAAAGTCCATGTATGGCAAAAGCTTCCTCGGGATTCTTCGCACCACGGTGCTGGTCGGAAGCGACGGCAAGGTGGCCAAGATCTGGCGCAACGTCCGGGTCGACGGCCATGCCGATCAGGTGCTGGAAACGGCAAGGAGTCTTTAACCAGCCCGTTAAGTTCTAAAGGTTCCGTTTCCGGAAAATTAACCATGACGAGCCCAGATTGCTGCGGCAATTAGGCCGCAAGGAACCCATCCGACCGGCGCCGGGAGTGCCGATGTCGAAAAGTTCTGCCCAATATTCGCAGTACCCCCAGCATCATCCTCACGATCACGGACGGGCCTTCCAGCGCCGTCCTGCCGCTGTGGCGGCAGTCGCCCCGATTCCCCTTCCCGACGCCGACGACGCCTACACCATCGTCCATCACGGCAAGCAGGTTCGCCTCGGGCCCGTGGTTTTCTGGATCGTGGTCGGCACCGTCGTCCTGCTTGGCCTCTGGTCGGCCGCGACCGCCACCTATTTCGCCTTCCGCGACGACGTCCTGACCCGGCTGATCGCCCGCCAGGCCGAGATGCAATACGCCTATGAGGATCGCATCGCCGAGCTGCGCGCCAAGGTCGACCGCACCACCAGCCGCCAGCTGCTCGATCAGGAGCAGTTCGACCAGAAGCTCGACCAGATCATGAAGCGCCAGACGGCGCTGGAGTCCCGAGCGACGGCGCTTGGCGCCATGCCGGACGTAACCGGATCGATCCCCCGCGCGACGCCGCAGCGCGGCGATGCCGGCCAGAGCGCGACGCAGGGCACGCCAAAACCGTCGCCGATCAGCGACACCGTGATCTTCGTGGCACCGCCGGATCGTGAGGCACGGNCCCGCCGTCCTGGCCTCGCCGACCAGCCAGTTCGCCAAGAATCAGGGCTTTGACAATGTCCTGGTCCGCCTCACCACCTCGCTCGATCAGGTCGAACGCCGCCAGATGGCGGCGCTCAGCGCCGTCGAGGAAGGCATGGATTCGCGCATGCGCCGGATGCGCGGCGTCGTCAGCGATCTCGGCCTGAATCTCGCCAGTCTCGAAGCCGCCGTGCCGCGCAGCGCAATGGGCGGACCGTTCGTCCCCGTCAAGCTGACGGCGAATGCCGGCCCGTTCGAGAAGCAGCTTAATCGCATCAACGTCACCCGCGCCGAGATGGATCGGCTCAACCGCACGCTGGCTCTGGTGCCCTATCGCAAGCCCGTCATCGGCGAGGTCGAGTTCACCTCCGGTTTCGGCGTGCGCAGCGATCCTTTCCTGGGCCGGCCGGCGATGCACACCGGCCTCGACTTCCGCGCCGCAACCGGCGATCCCGTCCGCGTCACC
>NZ_LWIG01000026.1:7144-12841 GCF_002068095.1 Bradyrhizobium sacchari
GTCCGGCGGTTACGGCCGCATGGTCGAGGTCGATCACGGCAACGGACTGTCGACACGCTACGGCCATCTCTCCGAGATCAGCGTCAAGGTCGGCGAGATCGTGAAGATCGGCCAGGTCGTTGGTCTCGTCGGCTCGACCGGCCGCTCCACCGGCCCGCATCTGCACTATGAGACCCGCATCGACGGCGAAGCCGTCGACCCGCAAAAATTCCTGCGCGCAGGCGTCCGCCTCAGCGCGGGCTAGGCCCGGTACGCCTGATCTACTGGCTGCGCTCGTGGCCGACCTCGCCGGTGATGACGTCGCCGAACAGCTCCCAGGCCTGCCCGTTGAATCGCATCAGCTGCATCTGCTCGATGGGGAAGTAATCGTCGGGCGAGGTGTTGACCATGATGCCGGGCAGCATCAGGTCGGTGTGGAAGTTCTTCAAATTTGCAGCCTGCTTCATGA
This sequence comes from Bradyrhizobium sacchari, assembly GCF_002068095.1. GTDB lineage: Bacteria > Pseudomonadota > Alphaproteobacteria > Rhizobiales > Xanthobacteraceae > Bradyrhizobium > Bradyrhizobium sacchari. The sequence goes on from NZ_LWIG01000026.1 coordinate 7,593, forward strand.
CGTTCTCGCGCGTGAGATTGTCACCACACTGCTTCAGCACCTGCACCATCGCCTCGGCCTGGACGTAGCCATAAATGTTGTTGGCGTTGGCCTTGTCGCCGTCGGGATAGTACTTGTCCATGAACGCGCGCCATTTCACCACGGCGGGATCCCTGTCCCAGGTCGGGTCGGTCGGGTCCTTCAGATACACCGTCGAGATGATGTCCTTGGCGTATTCGAGCCCGGCGGGCTTGAGGACCGAGGCGACCGAGGTCGCGGTGTTGGCCAGGAAGAACTTTGGTTTCCAGCCGAGCTCGCCCACTTTCCGGATCGCCTGTGCCGAGCCTTTCGGCGCAGCCCATGAGAAGAAGATGTCGGCGCCGGAATCGTGCAGGGCCACGATCTGCGAGTCGATCGAGGGGTCGCTGACCTCGTAGGACTTGTCCGCAATGATCATGCTCGCCTTGTCGCCGAGCCCGTCCCTCAGGCCCTTGAACTGATCCTTGCCGGCATCGTCGTTCTGCCAGAACACCGCGATCTTGCCGTTCGGAAAGTTGTCGCGGATGTATCTTGCGTAGATCCGCCCCTCGCTTTGATAGTTGGGCTGAAAACCCATCGTCCAGGGAAAGTTCTTGGGATCGCCGAACTTGGTGCCGCCGGAGGCGACGAAGAGCTGCGGCACCTTCTTCGCGTTCATGTATTTCATGATCGCGGAGTTCGAGGGCGTGCCGAGCGACTGGAAGATCAACAAAACCTCGTCGCTCTCGACCAGTTTGCGCGCCTGCTCGATCGCCTTCGGCGGCGAATAGGCATCGTCATAGCTGATGAAGTTGATCTTGCGCCCGTTGATGCCACCTTCATCGTTGATCATCTTGAAGAAGGCAGCCTCGGTCTTGCCGATCACGCCATAGGACGACGCCGGTCCGCTATAGGGCATGATGTTGCCGATCTTGATTTCGGTGTCGGAGGCGCCAGGGTCGTATCTCTTCTGCGCCGAGGCCGGTATCGCGGCGAGCGCTCCGGCAACAAACATGGCGAGGGCAGCAAGGTTTTCGCGACGACCCGGCATCGTTCTCTCCCCTATTTTATAGTCTTGTTTTGCCGGGAGTGTCGCAAGCAGGTCGGCGGCTGGCAAGCGCCACAATTTTCCGCGCGGTGAAACGATGGTTCGGAACCTGATCGAGCACGACGCGCAAAACACCAGCGTCAGCGGCGGCAATTCCCGCAGCGCCGCACCGTTGAAGAAGAACGAGCCGCCCCGGAAGGGTCGAGAGCACAGCGAGCAGCAGCCAATCTCGCGCGTCGATCCGGTTAGCGTTGCCTCTTCCTTCGGTAGCCGACCTCATAGACGGGCAGATGACGCCACCGATTGCCGATAGATCCTAAGGGCCGGCGCTCTGGCTATCTCCGCTCTTTCGCGCGCCCCCCGCGATATCGGCGACCACCGCCCCGATCACCAGCGCCCCGCCGATGAGCGCATGCACGGCGGGCACCTCGCGAAAAGCGATCCAGATCCAGAACGGCATCAGCGGTGTTTCCAGCGTCGCAATCAGGGAGGCCTGCCCCGAAGGCAGCAGGCGCGAGCCGAGCATGTAGAAGGTCAGGCCGAGCGCGACCTGAAGGCAGCCGAACATCGCGAGGATCACAAGGCCGTTGCCGCCGACACGGGCGATGTCGTGCGCGAACGGGAGACTGACGAGGCTCCCCAGGAAATTGGAGAGCGCGGCTGCCGCCACCATCGACGTCTCCCTGTGGCGCCGAACGACAACCGTCATGGCGGAGATGGCGAGCACCATCAAACAGCTTAGCGCGACCCCGCCGATATCGGCCCCCGCCGTGACGCCGCCGACCGTGATGGCGACGCCTGCGAAGGCGACGAGACTCGCAGCCAGCGTTCGCCATGTCGCGGCCTCACCGAGCCACAGCCATGCGAGCGCCGCAGCGACAAACGGTTGCGTGGCGATCAGCACCGCGACGTTCATCACCTTGGTCATCTGAAGCGCTGGAATGAAGGAGACCATGCCGACCGCCGACAACGCTGCGACCAGCAGCCCCCCACGCCCCGGCACCACCAATTGCCGCAAGCTGCCGCGTCCCTGCATCAGGACGAGAAACACGCTGATCAGGCTGCCGCCGAACAGGCCACGCCAGAACAGGATGGTCCACGGATCAAACGGCAGCAGCCGGGTGAAGAACGGTGCGGTGCTCCAGGCAACCGCCGCGGCGACGACGAAGGCAATGCCGAGACCGCGTTCCGAACGAGGCTGCCCCATGTCGATATGCCCGGCTACACCATGATCCGGAAAAGTGCGAAGCGGTTTTCCGACACGATCATGCTCAAACAATAATCTAAGATGGTTTCTTCGGCCGCGACACCACTTCGATCATCCTGCCTTCGTCGTCGTCCGGCATCACCGCTTTCGCCTGCGCGTAGGCCTCGACCGCCGCGCGCGCGACCAGTGGCTTGCCGGCCAGGAGGCTCTCGGCGAGCTTGACAGCATAGGCGGCATCCTTGTGCCGCAAGGCTGTCGTGAAGGTCGCGCCGGAAAAATCGCGGGCAACCATGCGTTTGGAGTGACGCTGCACCTGCCGACTTGCTGCGACGCCTGCCTGGATCGAGTCCAGCACGAGGTTCATGTCGAGCCCGGCCTGCTCGGCGATGGCAAGGCCCTCGGCGAGGCCGGCGATCTGGATCGCGCCCATCAGATTGTTGATCAGCTTGTAGACGGTGCCGGAGCCGACCCCGCCGAAATGGCGGATGGTCGAACCGATCGGGTCGAGGAACGGGCGCGCGCGTTCGAGATCGGCAGCGTCGGCACCGACGAGCAGCGTCAGTTTTCCGGCGGCTGCCGCATCCGGCAATCCCGTCACGGGGCAATCGATGTAGATCAGCCCGCGCGCGTTGAGCTCGCGGCCCATCTCGCGGGCGTGGTCATAGGAGACGGTGGAGCATTCGATCGCGATGGTGCCGGCCTTCGCCGTCTTGGCGGCGCCTTGCGGCCCGAGCCAGACCGCGCGCGAGGCCTCGTCGTCGGCAACCATCGTCACGACCGCGTCGGCATCGATCGCCGCATCCTCAGGTGAAGTCGCCCAATGCGCGCCGCGCGCGATCAGGTCCTCCGCCTTGGCCTTGCTGCGATTCCACAGTGTCACGATGTAGCCGGCATCGAGATAGCGGCCGGCCATGCCATGGCCCATCCGCCCAAGCCCGATGAAGGCGACGCGGGGCATGGCTAGTCCACGTCCTCGACGTCGCCCGCGGTGGTGCCGAAGGCGCGCTGCGCCAGCGTCGCGGCCATGAATTCGTCGAGATCACCGCCGAGCACGCCGGAGGTGTCGGAGGTCTGCACGCCCGTGCGCAGATCCTTCACCATCTGATAGGGCTGCAGCACGTAGGAGCGGATCTGATGGCCCCAGCCGATATCGGTCTTGGCAGCCTGGTCGGCGGCGGCCTTTTCCTCGCGCTTCTTCAGTTCGATCTCGTAGAGGCGCGCGCGCAGCATGTCCCAGGCCTGTGCCCGGTTCTTGTGCTGGGAGCGGCCGGCCTGGCAGACCACGGCAACGCCGGTCGGGATGTGCGTCAGGCGCACCGCGGATTCGGTCTTGTTGACGTGCTGGCCACCGGCACCGCCCGAGCGCATGGTGTCGGTACGGACATCGGATTCCTTGATGTCGATCTTGATGCTGTCGTCGATGACGGGGAACACCTGCACGCTCGAAAACGAGGTGTGCCGCCGCGCGTTGGAATCGAATGGCGAGATGCGCACGAGCCGATGCACGCCCGCTTCCGTCTTCAGCCAACCATAGGCGTTGTGCCCGGAGACCTGGATGGTCGCCGACTTGATGCCGGCCTCTTCGCCCTCGGACTCTTCGAGGTACTCGACCTTGAAGCCGTGCGTTTCGGCCCAGCGCGTGTACATGCGCAGCAGCATCTGCGCCCAGTCCTGGCTCTCGGTGCCGCCGGCGCCGGCATGGACTTCCAGATAGGAATCGAAGCGGTCGGCCTCGCCCGACAGCAGCGCCTCGAGCTCGCGCCGCGCGACTTCCTTCTTCAGGTTCTTCAGCGCAGCTTCGGCCTCGGCCACGACGCCGTCATCGCCCTCGGCTTCGCCGAGCTCGATCATGCCGATATCGTCTTCGAGCTCCTGCTCGACCTTGCCGATGCCCGAGAGCGAATCCTCCAGCGAGGTGCGCTCCTGCATCAGCTTCTGGGCCTTCTGGGGATCGTTCCAGAGGTTGGGATCTTCTGCGAGCTTGTTCAGCTCAGCGAGGCGTGCCGTCGATTTCTCGACGTCAAAGATGCCTCCTCAGCAGCCCGACTGACTGCTTGATCTCTTCTACCAACCGTTCGATTTCGGCGCGCATGTCGTTCTCTGATCTCGCATCCCGCGTGCAATTCGAGATGGGGATGTAGCGGCGGCGGCTGCAAAGCGCAACCNCCGCGATCGTCGCTGTTATCCGCTAGTACAGCCCGCCGGTGCCCGGCCGCATGAAGAAGCCGGAATCCGGCTGCTGCTGCTGCGAGGCCGGCATGCCGCCGCCGCGCCCGTCGGCATCGGCAACGCCGATGACCGAGTAATTATCCGGCGGCGCCGTGCCCGGCTTGAAGGCCTCCAAAATGGTTCCGCCGGTCTCGCCGGGACCGGCACGCATGCCGGTCTTGGCGACGACGCGCACCAGCTTGATGCCGGCCGGCACCTTGAACGGAACAGCGGGCTTGTCGGCGAGCGCGAGCTTGAGGAAGTCGCGCGCGATGGGCGCAGCCAGATGGCCGCCGGTCGCGGCGTTGCCCTTACCGAGCGCACGCGGCTTGTCGTAGCCCATATAGATGGCGACAGCGACGTCGGGCGAGAAGCCGACGAACCAGGCGTCCTTGGCCTCGTTGGTGGTGCCGGTCTTGCCGGCGATCGGCTTGCCGACCTCCTTGACCACGGTCGCGGTGCCGGCCTGGACCACGCCTTCCATCAGCTCGGTGATCTGATAGGCGGTCATGGAGTCCAGCACCTGCTCGCGGCGGTCGATCAGCTGCGGCTCGTTCTGGTTCTTCCAGCCGCCCGGCGCGTCGCAGCCGCGGCACTCGCGCTGGTCGTGCTTGAAGATGGTGCGGCCGTAGCGATCCTGGATACGGTCGATCAGCGTCGGCTTCACGCGGCGGCCGCCATTGGCGAGCATGGAATAGGCCGTGACCATGCGCATCGCCGTGGTCTCGCCGGCGCCGAGCGCGTAGGACAGATAGTTCGGCAGCTCGTCATAGACGCCGAAGCGGCGGG
>NZ_LWIG01000026.1:12850-17026 GCF_002068095.1 Bradyrhizobium sacchari
GGGCATATTCGCCGATCAGGGGCATGCCGATGTCCTGCGCGAGGCGCACCGTCACGGTGTTGAGCGACTGCCGCAGCGCGTTGCGCAGCGTCACCGGTCCCTGGAACTTTCCCGAGGAGAAGTTTTCCGGGCGCCACACGCCGGCGCCCTGGCCCTGGTCGATTTCGATCGGCGCGTCGAGCACGACGGTCGAGGGCGTGTAGCCGTTGTCGAGCGCGGCCGAATAGACGATCGGCTTGAACGACGAGCCCGGCTGCCGGTAGGCCTGCGTGGCGCGGTTGAACTGGCTCTGGTCGAACGAGAAGCCGCCGACCATCGCGAGCACGCGGCCGGTCCACGGGTCCATCACCACCATCGCGCCGGAGACCTCGGGGATCTGGCGCAAACGGTACTGGCCTTCGACCGGCTGTCCCTCCTTGCTGTAGAGCGGATCGGCGTAGATCACGTCGCCGGGCGCCAGCACCTGCGCCACGGAGGTCGGCGTCTTGCCCTTGGCGTTGCCCTGGGCTGCCCGCGCCCAGCGCACGCCGTCGAGGGTGACGAGGCCGGTCTCGCGCTGCTTGCTGACGGCGCCGCCGAGCTCGCGGCTCGGCTGGAAGCCGATGCGCGCCGACTGGTCGCTGGTCTCCAGCACCACCGCCATGCGCCACGGCGAGATGTCCGACAGCGACTTGATCTCGGCGAGCTTCACGCCCCAATCGCCGGAGATATCGAGCTTGCTCATGGCGCCGCGATAGCCCTGCTGCTCGTCATAGTTCACGAGGCCCGAGACCATGGTCTTGCGCGCCATGACCTGGATCTTCGGATCGAGCGTGGTGCGGACGGAAAGTCCGCCCTCGTACAGCTTCTTCTCGCCATAGCGCTCGAAGATGTCGCGGCGGACCTCCTCGGCGAAATATTCGCCGGCGAAGGTGTGCGCGCCGCCCGAGCGGTTGGTCACGGCCAACGGCTCCTTGCGCGACTTGTCGGCATCGGCCTGCTTGATCCAGCCGTTCTCCAGCAGACGGTCGATGACGTAGTTGCGGCGCTCGATGGCGCGGTCGCGGTTACGGACCGGATGCAGCGTCGCCGGCATCTTCGGCAGCGCCGCCAGATAGGAGGCTTCCGCCACCGTCAGCTCGTTCACCGATTTGTCGAAATAGACCAGCGAGGCGGCGGCGATGCCGTAGGCACCGAGGCCGAGATAGATCTCGTTCAGGTACAGCTCGAGAATCTTGTCCTTCGAGTAGGTCTTCTCGATCCGCATCGCCAGCAAGGCTTCCTTGATCTTGCGGGAGAACGAGACCTCGTTGGTCAGCAGGAAGTTCTTGGCGACCTGCTGGGTGATGGTGGAGGCGCCCTGCGGACGGCGATTGGAGCCGAAGTTCTGCAAATACAGCACGCCGGCGCGCGCCATGCCGGTGTAATCGATGCCGCCATGCTCGTAGAAATTCTTGTCCTCGGCCGCGAGGAAGGCGTTGATCACAAGCTTGGGCACCGCCTGGATCGGCAGATACAGCCGCCGCTCCTTGGCGTATTCGCCGAGCAACGAACCGTCGACCGCGTGCACACGCGTCATCACCGGGGGCTCGTAATCCTGAAGCTGAGAGTAGTCCGGCAAGTCCTTGGAGAAATGCCAGATCAGGCCTGCCACGGCCCCGACACCGACCAGGAACACCACTGTTCCCGCGGCGAACAGGAAGCCCATGAACCGCACCAGCAAGCGCATTATCTGTTTATCCGTTCAAACTCTGGATCAGCCCAGTATCAGCCCTTTGGCACCCAAATGGCGCCAACCTCACGTCGCGAATTCACCGGCCTACACAATTACATCAAGGCCGGGCCTAAGACGCTTGCCGAGCGGGATTCTCTCCGATTCCGGAACCCCCTACGACATTTTTTATAAAGCGTCCGCTGTGGCCAAACTAGGGCCTTTGCGGCGGGACGGAAAAACGCCTCTGCGATTCGAACTCCCCGGTCGTCAATTTGACGATCCCCCGGTCGTCAATTTGACGATCCGGCGGTCGCCGCCAGCCGTTTGGCCAGGAACCCGTCAATCGCCTGCGCCATCGAGCCCACGGCCTTGGACCGCCAGCCCTCGGAGACCAAGTGCTCGAGGTCGCCCTTGTTGGAGACATAGCCGATCTCGACCAGCACCGAGGGCACGTCGGGCGCCTTCAGCACCCGGAAACCGGCCGATTTCAGCGGATGCCTGTGCATCCGCATGGTGGACTTCATTTCACCCATCAGCACATGGGCAAAACGGTTTGAAAACGTGCGGGTTTCCCGCTGCGTCAGGTCGATCAGGATGTCGGCGACATCGGTCGGCTCCTCCGCGAGGTTGAAGCCGGCGATCGCATCCGCGCGGTTTTCGGCGTCCGCCAGACGTTGCGCCTCGGCGTCGGAGGCCTTGTCCGACAGCGTATAGATGGTGGCGCCCTGGGCATCGCCCTCGGCCCGCGGCAGCGCGTCGGCATGGATCGAGACGAACAGCGCAGCCTTGAGGTTGCGGGCGACTTTGACCCGGTCATTGAGCGGAATGAAGGTGTCGTCGTCCCGCGTCATCACAACGCGATATTTGCCGGCCTTGTCCAGCCGGTCGCGCAGCGCCAGGGCAAAGGCCAGCACCAGATTCTTCTCGCTCTCGCCGCTCGACTGCGTGCCGTTGTCGATGCCGCCATGGCCGGGATCGATGACGACGACCGGCCGGTTATCGACCTTCTCCCGCGCGGTTTCGGGGGCCGACGCGGCGGGAATTGTCGCGGGTGGCGCATCGGCGACCGCAGGCCGCAGCTCGGGGCGGTGGTCCGGCGCGAGCGACTGCACGAAGGCGGCGCGATCGACCTCCTCCAGCTCGAGCACGAGCCGGGCGGGCTGGCCGTTGGCCGCCTCGAGCACATAGGAATTGGCGATCTTGGCCGGCCCGGTCAGGTCGAACACGATTCGCGAGCCACCCGGCATGACGAGCCCGTAGCGGAAGGCCTTGACCAGGCCCCGCCCGACCGCCCCGGTCCCGGTGGGAAGCTGAAAATTGACCTGCGGCACGTCCACCACCACCCGATACGGGTCGGCGAGCGTCACGGCGCGGAACGTGACGGTCTGGTCGATGTCGAGGATGAAGCGGGTCTGCTTGCCATCACCGGCCAGCCGGGCGCCCGAGGCGATTGGAAAATTTGCTGCCGCAACAGCGGGTTGCGGCCGGCTTTCGGCTGCGCTCAGGCGCGAGGAATCGGCACACGGCATTGCTGCAACGCACAACAGCGCGCATCCCAGCAAGACCTTTTGTTTTGCGCGGCTCGCCACCGTTTTCCGTGCCTCCGAGCAGCTTTTTTAACGCAATAGAACCACAGGGTTAATCGATCCTTAATGACGAATTCGCGAAACTCGGCGACTGTGACCGTCGTGCGACGCTCCCTTGCACCGATGGTCCATTCCTCGTATGTACGGAATGCTGACGGCCGATATTTCCGGTTGTGTCGCATTCAGCCTCCCGGTGCGGCGCCGGAGCTCCCAAGATTTGGGAATTCCAGCGTTTTCCGTTTCCCTCGATGACCAGCGCGGTGCGCGGCAGCGGGGTGGAGCGGGCCAAGCCCCGGCGGCGGACGGTTCCCGGTTACCACGTTTCCGGGACGGTTCTGACAGCGACGTAACCCATTACCCGGTCCCTTGATCCCAAGGGGACGGTTCGTGACCCCCAAGGCGAGCGCGCTCGCGCCATGCCTGGCCAGCAGCAACTGATTGAGGGGCGGCCCCGCCGCCCAATGTTTCATACGGGCCGACGCTTGATGCGCCAGACTGTGCCGACGAGCTCTGAAGGACCATTCGCGACGCTGCGGAGTGACAATCCCGCGCGCCGCTGTGGTCCTGAAGCTTCCGGTTCGGCAAGGCGCGAGAGACGGCGTTTCGGCCTTCCCCTCACCCCCGAATCAGGTGGACCGTCGCGTCACCCGGCAGCGCAGATCGCGCCCACGGTGAGTCGTGCCCGCCGCCGCCAAGAGTTAAGACATGCCCAACAAGATGTTGATCGATGCCACCCACCCGGAAGAGACCCGGGTCGTCGTGGTCCGCGGCAATCGCGTCGAAGAGTTTGATTTCGAGACCGCGCAACGCAAGCAACTGCGCGGAAACATCTACCTCGCCAAGGTCACAAGGGTCGAACCCTCGCTCCAGGCAGCCTTTGTCGAATATGGCGGCAAC
>NZ_LWIG01000026.1:17048-17543 GCF_002068095.1 Bradyrhizobium sacchari
CCGCCACGGCTTCCTCGCCTTCAGCGAAATCCATCCCGACTACTATCAGATCCCGGTTGCCGACCGGCAGGCGCTGATCGAGGCCGAGGAACAGGCCCATCGCGAGGCCGAGGAAGAGAGCGAGAACCGTTCCCACGGCCGCCGCCGTTCGCGCCACCGTAACGCCCGCCGTCGCGGCCATGGCGAACGCGTGCGCAGCGACATCGTCGAAGGCCTCGAGGCCGGTGCCGATCCCGCCGCCCAGCCGGTCGAGGGTGCGCCGCAGCCGGAGTACACGGAAGGCCTCCCGCACGAGGGCGAGCACCTGCACGCCGATGCCGAGCATCACGGCGAGCAGGATCACCACGAGCATCAGGACCACGACCACGGCGATCATGATCACCACGATCATGACCACGGAGCGCACGACCACGCCCATGGCGATCACGACCACGACCATGGTCACGATCACCAGCACGATCATCACGACGATGCTCATGCCGATGAGACGCCCGC
>NZ_LWIG01000026.1:17592-22154 GCF_002068095.1 Bradyrhizobium sacchari
AAACGGCTGCCGAGCCGCAGGAGGCGCAAACGCTCGAAGCTCACGCCTTCGAGCCGCACGCCGAAGCTTTCGCTGAAGCCGTGACCGCGGCCACGGAGCCGGCCGACGCCGTGTACGGCGAGAGCCCTGAAGCGCCGCATGCCGAGGGCGCCCTGCCCAGTGAAGAACAAGCCGGCGAAGAAGACGACGAGGATGAGGACGGCGAGGAAGCCGAAGAGGAAGTCGTCGAATCCGTCGGCGGCGACGACGTGCTGGAGGAAGTGCCGGAGCGCACCTTCCGCCCGCGCCGCCAGTACAAGATCCAGGAAGTCATCAAGCGCCGCCAGGTCATGCTGGTGCAGGTCGTCAAGGAAGAGCGCGGCAACAAGGGCGCGGCGCTGACGACCTATCTCTCGCTCGCCGGCCGTTACGCCGTGCTGATGCCCAACACCGCGCGCGGCGGCGGCATCAGCCGCAAGATCACCAGCGCGCAGGACCGTTCGCGCCTGAAGGAAGTGGTGCAGGACCTGGACGTGCCCGAGGGCATGGGCATCATCCTGCGCACCGCAGGCGCCTCCCGCACCAAGCCCGAGATCAAGCGCGACTTCGAGTACCTGATCCGGATGTGGGAGACGGTGCGCGACCTGACGCTGAAGTCGCAGGCCCCGACTCTCGTCTATGAGGAAGGCTCGCTGATCAAGCGCTCGCTGCGCGACCTCTACAACAAGGAGATCGACGAGATCCAGGTTGCCGGCGAAGGCGGCTACCGCGAAGCGCGCGACTTCATGAAGATGCTGATGCCCGCCAATGTCAGCGCGGTGAAGCAGTATCGCGACGGCCAGCCGCTGTTCTCGCGCATGGGCGTCGAGAGCCAGCTCGATGCGATGTTCTCGCCGACCGTGCAGCTGCGCTCCGGCGGCTACATCGTCATCAACCAGACCGAGGCGCTGGTCTCGATCGACGTCAACTCCGGACGCTCGACCCGCGAGCACCATATCGAGGACACAGCGCTCAAGACCAATCTTGAAGCGGCCGAAGAGGTCGCCCGCCAGCTCCGCCTGCGCGACCTCGCCGGCCTGATCGTCATCGACTTCATCGACATGGACGAGAAGCGCAACAACCGTGCGGTCGAGCGCAAGCTGTCCGACTGCCTGCGTCAGGATCGCGCGCGTATCCAGGTCGGCCGCATCTCGCATTTCGGCCTCTTGGAGATGTCGCGCCAGCGCATCCGCGCCAGCGTGCTCGAGAGCTCGACCGATCCCTGCCCGCATTGCGGCGGCACCGGCCATGTCCGCTCGGTGTCTTCGGTGGCGCTGCAGCTCTTGCGCGGCCTCGAAGAGATCCTGATGAAGGGCGCGACGCACAATCTCGTGGTCCGCACCCGCACCGACGTCGCGCTCTATGTGCTGAACCACAAGCGCGGCCATCTGCGCGATCTCGAAAACGGCTTCAAGGTCACGCTCGCTGTCATCGCCGACCCCAGCGTCAGCGGTCCGCAGGCCTACCTCATCGACCGTGGCGAGCAGGTGCACACGCTGGAAGCCGCCAAGGCGCTGCTCGCGGCACAGGCGGCCGCGAGCCCGCCGCCGCTCGCCGAAGACGGCTATGACGACGAGGAGTTCGATCCGGAGCTGGAATCCGAGATCGAGTCCGAGGAGACCGAGGGTCTCACCGAAGAGCAGGCTGCCGGCGAGGCAGCCGCCGAGCAGGACGGTCAGCGCCGCAAGCGCCGCCGTCGCCGGCGCGGCCGCGGTGGCCAGCGCGATGGCGAAATGCGCGAGGATACGGCGCCGACCCTGCCCGAGCCGGCGATGATCGCGGGCGAAGCCGAGGAAGAGGCCGAGTCCGAGCAGGATGGCGAGGACGGCGAGGAACAGGCCGCCCGTGGCGAGCAGCAGGGCAGCGGCGAGCGCCGGCGCCGGCGTGGTCGCCGTGGTGGGCGCCGCCGTCGCGGCGGCAACGAGGAAGGTCTCGCCGGCTCCATCAGCGACGAGCTCGCTGCGAATACGCCGCCGGAAGCGAGCGATGCGGTTGCCGATTTCGACGGCGCCAGCGGTGAGGCTGCGCCCTCGATCGCACAGGCCGAACACGGCGACGAACCGCAAGTCACGCAACAGTTCGCGCAGCCCGAGCCCCGCGCCGAGGCACCGGCCGCCGCACCGCAGCAGCCCGAGCCGGCTCCCGCCGTCGCTGCCGTGGAGGAAGAGCCCGCTGACGAAAAGTCCGCGCGGCGGCGCTCCACGGTCCGGGAAAAGGTGAGCTTCCTGTCGAACAGCGCGAGCGAGCCGGCAACACCGGTTGCCGCAGCGCCGGAGCCGGTTGCTCCGCCGGCACCGGCCCCCGAACCCGCACCGGAAGCGGCAACCGAAACGCCGGCCGCCCCGCGTCGCGCCGGCTGGTGGTCCCGCCGCTTCGGCGGCGGCGAGTAAGCCGGACACGGAATAAAAAACGCCCGGCCAAGCCGGGCGTTTTTCGTTTCAGGATTCGCCAAAGCGTTACGACGGCAGCTCGTCGTCACCGAGCGGCGCCACATCGCGCGCGGCGATCTGGCGGAGCTGGTCGTAGAGATCGGGCGCCTCGCTGGTGCAGAGGCAGACGCCCATTGCGGAAGGTGCCTCGCCGGCGTTGAGGTAGGCGTGGCCCATGGTGCTGTCGAGATAGATGCCGTCGCCCTCGCCCAAGATCTCGGGCGCATAGAACTCGGTGTGGACGGCGACGCGTCCGCGCGTCACCACGAAATACTCCTCGCCGCCATGGCGCAGCAGCGGCCCGAACTCTTCCAGCGAGCGAGCGCGCACTTCGGCCACGATCGGCACCATGCGCTTGCCGATCAAATCGGTGCATTGATAGGTGTAGGTGTAGAACTTCGTGGTGATCACCTGGCCCTGCCCGGCCCGGCTGATGCTGCGCCGCGCGGTGACCGGCCTACCTTGCGCAGGCGCTGCGACCGCCGGGTTGAACAGCTCGGCGATCTCCATCTTCAGCCCCGAGGTGAGCTGGAGCAACTTGTCGTAGGTCAGCGACATCAGGCCGTTTTCGACCTTTGACAGGGTCGACAGCGCCATGCCGGTCCGCTCCGCCACCTGCTTGAGCGTCAGCCCGCGCGCCTGGCGGGCCGCCTTGAGGCATTGGCCGAGCTGGGAATTGGCAGTTTCGGGTGTCGTGATCTCGCTCATGTCGCAATGCTAGCACGACAAGAGAAAAATAGTTGATCGATCGGCCTAATCTTTTCGGCCAAAACAGTCCAAATCGGACCTGTTTGGTAAACGGCTCCAGGCATTTTAGGATCGGTGTGCATGAAAATCGCCCGGATTGACGATTATTGGTGCGCCAGCCCTGTTTTCCGATATGCTAAATCGTTTTCATAATCTGAAAGGGAGCGGGCATTGTCCGAACTGTGCGATTCCAGTGCCGTTGAGCTGCGCCGCCTGCTGGCCGCGCGGACGATCTCGCCTGTCGAGCTGCTCGAGGCCTGCCTCTCGCGCATCAGCGCCGTCAACGGCGCCGTCAACGCCGTCGTGACGCTGGACGAGCCGGGGGCGCGCACCGCCGCAAAGGCGGCCGAAGCAGCCATCCTGCGCGGCGAGGATCGCGGAGCACTGCACGGGCTGCCGGTTCTGATCAAGGACACCCAGGACACAGCGGGGATGCGCTCCACCTATGGCAGCCCGCTGCTGCGCGACAACGTGCCGGCTGCCGACCAGGGCTCTGTCGCGCGCTTGCGTGCCGCCGGCGCCATCATCTTCGGCAAGACCAACACGCCGGAATGGGCGGCCGGCGGCAACACCCGCAATCCCGTGTTCGGCGCCACCGGCAATCCGTTCGATCCCATGCGCTCGGCGGCCGGCTCCTCCGGCGGCTCGGCGGTGGCGCTCGCCTGCGGGATGGCCCCGCTCGCCTCCGGCTCCGACACCGGCGGGTCCTTGCGCAATCCGGCCGGCTTCTCCGGCATCGTCGGCATGCGTCCGTCCTACGGGCTCGTGCCAAGCGAGAAGCGCATCTTCGGCTGGTCGAACCTGTCGACCGACGGGCCGATGGCGCGCAACGTCGCCGACACCGCGCTGATGCTGTCGGTGATGGCAAGCGACGATGCCCGCGATCCGCTCGCCTACACCCTGCCCGGCGAGCCGTTGCGTGCGCGCGCCGAGCGCTGGGCCGCGCCGCGTCCCGCCGAGCTCGGCAAGCTGCGTCTCGCCTTCACCGAGGATTTCGGCTTCGCACCGACCGAGCAGGCGATCCGCCGCGTGTTCCGCCATCGCGTCAGCAAGCTCGCGCCGCTGTTCGCCGAAAGCCGCGAAGGTGCGCCCGACTGCACCGGCGCGGACGACGCCTTCGCCGTGCTGCGCGCCGGCATGTTCCTGGCGACGCATGGCAAGAACTACAAGGAGCGTCCCGGGATGCTCGGCCCGAATGTCCGCGCCAATGTCGAGGAAGGCCTCGGCTACACGCTCGAAGACCACGCCCGCGCGGCCACGACACAGACGCGGATCTATCGCGCCTACCAGAGCTTCTTCGCGAGTTGCGACGTGCTGGTCAGCCCGACCATCACACTGAGCCCGCGGCCCTGGTCGGAGCTCTACCCC
>NZ_LWIG01000026.1:22161-46444 GCF_002068095.1 Bradyrhizobium sacchari
GCCGAGATCGACGGCGTGCCGACGAAGTCCTATTTCCACTGGCTCGCGCTCGCCTATGGGGTCACCCTCGCGGGCCATCCCGCGATCAGCATTCCGCTTGGTCTTGACGAAGCCGGCCTGCCGTTCGGCCTGCAGATCGTCGGCCCACGCGGCGGCGATGCCATCGTGCTCTCGGTCGCCGCGAGCATCGAGGCGGCGTTCGCGAACGATGCACAACTATGCCGGCCCGTGCCCGACCTCGCGCGGCTCGCTGCGGCGCCGCCGCTGTCGGCCGCGCCCGATTTTCTCACCTGGGAATGACCCGGGCCTGACAGGAGACTTGTTCCGATGCAAAGCGCGATCGTTCTTGGCGGCGGCATGGTCGGCGTGGGTGCGGCGCTGCACCTGCAGCGGCGCGGCTGGGCCGTCACGCTCGTCGACCGCAGGGAGCCCGGCCGCGAGACCAGCTACGGCAATGCCGGCATGATCCAGGCCGAAGCCGTGCGCCCCTATCCGATGCCGCGCGACCTCGCTACCCTCGTGAAGATCGCGACCGGCCGCACCAACGACGTGCGCTACAGCCTGTCCTCGCTCCATCGCCACATCGAGCCGCTGCTGCGCTACTGGTGGCATTCGGCGCCGAAGCGGCATCGCGAAGCCATCGTCGGCTGGGCACGGCTGATCGGCTACGCCACAAGCGAGCACGACATCCTCATTCGCGAGGCCCATGCGGACAATCTGATCCGCCGCGCCGGCTACCGGGCGCTGTACCGCGATGCCGCCGCCCTGGAGCACTCGATCAAGGACGCCGAGCAGGACCAGCGCGAATTCGGCGTGAACTTTCGCGTGTTGTCAGGCAGCGAATTGACGAAGGCCGAGCCGATCCTGCGCGACGATCTGCCTGGCGCGATCCACTGGCTCGACACCTGGACCGTGTCCGATCCGGGCGCACTGGTGACGGCCTATGCCGAGCTGTTCACGCGGCTCGGCGGCCGGATCGTGCTCGGTGATGCGCAAAGCTTGCAGCAGACCGCGAGCGGCTGGTCGGTCGACACCGACGAGGGGCGCCTCGATGCCGCCCATGCCGTCGTGACGCTGGGACCGTGGTCGCCCGATCTGCTCTACAAATTCGGCTATCGCATCCCGCTGGTGCGCAAGCGCGGCTACCACATGCACTACAGCGGCGGCGCCTCGCTCGATCTGCCGCTCGTGGACAAGGGCGGCGGCTACGCCATGGGCCCGATGGCCAAGGGCATCCGCATCACCACCGGCGCCGAGCTGACAGGTCCGGATGCGCTCGCGACCCCCGTGCAGCTCGCCAGCGCCGAAGCTTCCGCACGCGAGCTGATCGACCTCGGCAGGCGCGTCGAGCCCGATCCGTGGTTCGGCACCCGCCCCTGCACGCCCGACATGCTGCCGGTCCTCGGACAAGCCCCGCGCCATCCCGGTCTCTGGATGAACTTTGGTCACGGCCATCAGGGCTTTACACTGGGGCCTGCGACCGGGCGCCTGCTCGCCGAGATCATGAGCGGCGAGACGCCGTCGATCGATCCCACGCCGTATCGGCCGGAGCGCTTCTAGCGCACGGCTAAGGATCAAGGCCGGACGGCCGCCGCTCGCGGTAAAGACGCCGGATTCTGTCAGCCTGTTCGCTCAGCAGCAGCTTTCTGATGCGCTCGGCATCCTTCGGCGTCGCCGGCCCGTTCACGGCACCTTATCGTTCGAATACTCGAGCTTCAACGTCGAGGGCCGCCCCGATCCCAGCCCTATTACTTCGAGGTCTGACAGCGCCCGCGCTGTCGGACCGGGATCAGTCCGTGGTGATCGCCGTCTCCATGTCGGTCGGGTCGACCTGCTTGGAAAGGTTGGCGTTGAGCTTGTCGCGGTCGAGCTCGCCCTCCCACCAGGCGACGATCACGCAGGCGACGCCGTTGCCGCACAGATTGGTCAGCGCACGGCACTCGCTCATGAACTTGTCGATGCCGAGCACGATCGCCATGCCCGGCACGAGGCGCGGGTCGACCACCGCAAGCGTCGCGGCCAGCGTGATGAAGCCTGCGCCGGTGATTCCGGAGGCGCCCTTCGAGGTCAGCATCGCCACGACCAGGATCGTGAGCTGCTGGCCGAAGGTGAGATCGAAGCCGAGCGCCTGCGCGATGAACAGCGTGGCCAGCGTCATGTAGATGTTGGTGCCGTCGAGGTTGAACGAGTAACCCGTGGGCACGACGAGGCCGACCACCGACTTGGAGCAGCCGAGCCGTTCCAGCTTCTCCATCAAGGAGGGCAACGCACTTTCCGAGGACGAGGTGCCGAGCACGATCAGCAGTTCGTCCTTGATGTAGGCCAGGAACTTGAAGATCGAGAACCCCGCCATGCGCGCGATGATCCCGAGCACCACGAACACGAACAGCGCGGCGGTCAGGTAGAACGTCGCGATCAGGCCGATCAAATTGAGGATGGCACCGGTGCCGAACTTGCCGATGGTGTAGGCCATCGCACCGAACGCGCCGATCGGCGCCGCGCGCATCACGATCGAGATGACGCCGAAAACCGCATGCGCGGCATCGTCGATGAAGTTGCGGATGGTGTGGCCGCGCTCACCCAGGCTCATGATGGCGAAGCCGAACAGCACCGAGAACAGCAGCACCTGAAGGATCTCGCCTTGCGCGAAGGCGCCGACCACGGTGTCGGGAATGATGTGCAGCACGAAGTCGACGGACTTCTGGCCGGCGGCCTGCTTGGCATAGTTCGCAACCGCCGCTTCGTTCGCTGCCGCGTTGCCGAAGCCCGCGCCCGGCCTCACGAGATTGCCGATCACGAGGCCGATCACCAGCGCGAAGGTCGAGACGATCTCGAAATAGACCAGCGCCTTGACGCCGATGCGCCCGACCTTCTTGGCGTCCTGGATGTGCGCGATGCCCGAGACCACGGTGCAGAAGATGATCGGGGCGATCACCATCTTGATCAGCTTGATGAAGCCGTCGCCCATCGCCTTGATCCAGTCGTTGGTGGCGAGCGTTGGCCAGAGCCACCCGACGATGGCGCCGAGCACGATGGCGATCAGCACCTGGACATAGAGAATCTTGTACCACGGCTTGGCTGCGGCCGGCGCGGCCGGCGCCCCCGCCATCGTTGTCGTCGTCATCGTTTCACTCCCCCTCGAACGTTGTGACCAGCCAAGATCAACTTGGCCGGCCCTGTCAATTGGAACCGCTCGGAATGGCGTGCTTTACCCGCGGCGATCGACGATCCGGCGGGCTGCCGGCATCAGCGTCGCGCCCAGTGCGTTCTTGACCAGCGACGCCGCGATGAACGGCGCGATGCCGACCTGCCAGGCCTTGGCCACGCCAAGACCGAGGCCGAAAGCCAGCCAGCCGAAGCCGGCGGCCAGAATGACGACGTGGCCGACGGCCATCGCGGCGAACAGCGGCACCACGCTGCGATCGCAGCCGCGCTCGGCGAGCCAGCCGGTCACGAAGGCCGCCAGCACGAAGCCGAACAGATAGCCCGCGGTCGGGCCGACCAGCGGTGCAATCCCACCCACTGGGCCGGCGAACACCGGCAGGCCAAGAGCGCCCTCGGCGAGGTAGGCGATCATGGTTGCGCTGCCAAGACGCCAGCCATAGGCGGCGCCGATCATCAGCACCACCAGCGTCTGCAGCGTCATGGGCACGTAGGGGAGCGGCAGGTTCACCTTGGCCGACAGCGCCATCAAGGCGGTGCCAAGCGCAATCAGCACGATGGCGCGCAATGCGCCGACGGCTTCGCCCGGACGGGTCGGCCACATCAAGGCGGCGAGAGGAGAATGCGTGGCGGCGGTGGGCGCGGAACGGTCAGACAAGTTCAACTCCGGGAGGCTGGCGAAAACTGGCGGCTATTTAAGCCAGTGCGCGATCCGGTCAACTGCCTCCCGCATCTCTTCTGCCGAACGGGCATAGGAGAACCGTATGAACGAGCGGCCATGGATGGGGTCGAAATCGAGGCCGGGCGTCGCCGCGACGCGAGCCTGTTCCAGCATCTGCTTGGCGAACTCGAAACTGTCCGAGGTGAAATCGGAGACGTCGGCATAGAGGTAGAACGCACCATCGGCAGGCAGGAACTTGCTGAGGCCTGCTTTGGGCAATCCTTCGATCAGAATGCGCCGGTTTTCCTGGTAGCCGTGCTTGATCTCCTCCATCTCGGCGGCGCCGTCGAAGGCGGCCTCGGCCGCGATCTGCGACAGCGCCGGCACTGAGATCGACAGGTTCTGCTGCAACCGCTCGATCGGGCGCACCAGGATCTCGGGCACGACCATCCAGCCGACACGCCAGCCCGTCATGCAAAAATACTTCGAGAACGAGTTGATCACGAGTGCGTGGTCGGACAGCGCC
Source organism: Bradyrhizobium sacchari (assembly GCF_002068095.1). GTDB lineage: Bacteria > Pseudomonadota > Alphaproteobacteria > Rhizobiales > Xanthobacteraceae > Bradyrhizobium > Bradyrhizobium sacchari. Next base: position 26,511 of record NZ_LWIG01000026.1, read on the forward strand.
GCCGCCGTGGCCGCCGGAAACGCATAGTCGAGCCCGTGATAGATCTCGTCCGAGATGAAGCGGATCTTAGCGTCTTCCGCCGCCGCGATCAGGCCGGACAGCGCCTCGCGGGACATCATCGTTCCCGTCGGATTGGCGGGACTGCCGACCAGCACGCCCTTCAGCGGCGCCTTGCGATGGGCGGCAAGCAGCGCCTCGCCGGTGAGCGCATGACGCGTCTCGTTCGTGGTCTCGATCAGCACCGGCTCGCAGCCGAGCGCGGTGAGGATGTGACGGTACGGCGGATACCCCGGCACCGTCACGGCGACACGATCGCCGGGCTCGAACATCGACAGGAACGCGAGGATGAAGCCGCCGGAGGAGCCCGTCGTCACCACGACCCGCTCGGGGCTGACGTCACACCGATAGACGTCGCGATAGTGCCGGGCGATGCGCTCCCGCAAGGATGGGATGCCGAGCGCGGAGGTATAATCGATCCGGCCCGCCTCGAGCGCCGCATGGGCGGCGGCGATCGCCGTCTTTGGCGCGCCGGCCGCAGGCTGGCCGACCTCCATGTGGATGACATGGCCCCCGGCGGCCTCGATTCGGGCCGCGGCGGCCATCACGTCCATCACCATGAACGGAGGAACATCGCTGCGGCGGGAGGGCTCAAGCCACTGCCCCAACCGGTTCCTCAATGTCGCATCCTGCATCGATTTCTGCTATTTCGCTGGCGGACCGGTCCATCCGGTCCTTAAAAACGGGGCGCTTGCGCCCCAGACTGGCCGTATTGTACGGCTCATAAGGGGTACGGCTCATAGGCCATATCGCGTATCCGGTCCGCCGCCAATCGCCAAAACCAATCACAAAACTGCCTGCCAGACCGTTTGACCAAGACCGCTTGATGTTGTTCCAGATCGCATTGCGCAAGAAGGCCTCCGCCCTCACCGCCCTCGTCACGGCTGCGGCGATCGCGCTGACGCCGCTGCCTCCGGCACGCGCGCAGAGCAAGGGGCCGCCGATCCTGCGCGACACCGAGACCGAACAGCTCCTGCGCGAATATACCCGCCCAATCCTGCGCGTCGCCGGTCTGGAAAAGCAGAACATCCAGATGGTGATCATCAACGACGGCTCGTTCAACGCGTTCGTCGCGGACGGCCGCCGCATCTTCGTCAATTGGGGCGCGATCCTCCAGTCGGAGACGCCGAACCAGATCATCGGCGTGCTCGCGCATGAGACCGGGCATCTGGCCGGCGGCCATCTGTCCAAGCTGCGCGAGCAGCTCGCCACCGCGCAAACCCAGATGATCATCGCGATGCTGCTCGGCGCCGGCGCGATTGCCGCCGGGAGCGCGCAGCGCAGCAGCGCCGGCAACAACGGCCTTGCCAACGCCGGCGCGGCCGCGATCGCCGGTCCCCAGGAGATGATCCGCCGCACGCTGCTGTCCTACCAGCGCCAGCAGGAGGAGAACGCTGACCGCGCCGGCGTGAAATTCCTGACAGCGACCCAGCAGTCGCCGAAGGGCATGTACGAGACCTTCAAGCGCTTCACCAGCGAGAGCCTGTTCGCCGCGCGCGGCGCCGATCCCTATCTGCAGTCGCATCCGATGCCGGCGGAGCGCGTCGCGGCGCTGCAGGAGTTCGCCAGCAGCAGTCCCTACTGGGACAAGAAGGACGATCCCGCGCTCCAGCTCCGCCACGACATGGTGCGCGCCAAGATCTCGGCCTTCATGGAGCGGCCAGAGACGGTGTACCGCCGCTATCCGCAGACCAACGACAGCATGCCGGCGCGCTATGCCCGGGCCATCAGCACCTATTTGCACGGCGATCTGCGGAGCGCGCTCGCCCAGATCGACGCCCTGATCCAGGTCCAGCCCAACAACCCGTACTTCTACGAGGTGCGCGGCCAGGCGCTGCTCGAAAGCGGCAAGCCGGCCGAGGCCATTGCTCCGCTGCGCAAGGCGGTGGCGCTTTCGAACAACTCACCCCTCATCGAGATGTTACTTGGGCAGGCTCTGGTTGGAACCGATAATAAGGCCTACACCGACGATGCCGTCCGGATTCTCCGCGCCGCCGTGGCGCGGGAGCCCGAGGCGCCGCTCGGCTACACCCAGCTCGCGATGGCCTATGGCCGCAAGGGCGACTATGCCGAGGCTGATCTCGCCTCGGCGCAGGCCGCCTACTTGCGCGGCGACAACAAGACCGCCCGCGAGCTTGCAACGCGCGCGAAAACCCGTTTCGCCGTCGGCACGCCCGGATGGGTCAAGGCCGACGACATCGTGGCAGCCAAGCCGCCGCGCAACTGAAAACTGGAACGACGCCTTAAGACCACGACGTCACGACACCGAGCTTTGAGTCCGCCGGGACGTTTTCCGAAACCTGCTTTGGATAAGAGGATTTGCCTATGCCTTCGCTGCGTCTGCTTGCCCCCGCGCTGTTTGCGCTCGCCATGTTCGGCGCAGCCGCGCCCGCGTCGGCCGACAGCTTCTCCGATGCCCAGCGCACCGACATCGAGGCGATCATCAAGAACTATCTCGTCACCCATCCCGAGGTGCTCGAGGAGGCGATGACCGAGCTCAGCAAGCGCCAGGCCGCCGCCGAGACGCAGAAGCACGAGGCCAGCATCGCGCAGAACGCCGACGCGATCTTCAACTCGCCGCGCCAGGTCGTGCTCGGCAACAAGGAGGGCGACGTCACCTTCGTCGAGTTCTTCGACTACAATTGCGGCTACTGCAAGCGTGCCATGGACGACATGCTCAACCTCATGAAGGGCGATCCGAAGCTGAAGGTCGTGCTGAAGGAGTTTCCGGTGCTGAGCCAGGGCTCGGTGGAAGCCGCCCAGGTCGCCGTCGCCGTGCGCATGCAGGATCCCTCCGGCAAGAAATATCTCGACTTCCATCAGAAGCTGCTCGGCGGCCGCGGCGCGGCCGACAAGGCGCGCGCCATGCAGGCGGCCAAGGACGCCGGCCTCGACACGGCAAAGATCGAGAAGGACCTCGCCAGCCCCGAGGTGCGCGCCACCATCGAGGAGAACTTCAAGCTCGCGGAAGCGATGGGCATGAACGGCACGCCGAGCTACGTGATTGGCAAGCAGATCGTGATCGGCGCCATCGGCCTCGAAGGCCTGAAGGAAAAGATCGGCGTTGCCCGCTGCGGCAAGGCGACGTGCTGATCGCCACTTTCGCAACTCACGAATGCAAAAAGGCCGGCTGAAAAAGCCGGCCTTTTTCATTGGCGAATCCTGGCGCGAAATCAGGCGCCCACGTTCATCTCGCGTTTAGGAAACAAATGCCGGGGAACCGCCGATGTTCCGGAACAACTCAAATCTGCTTTCGTTGGTGGCGCGGGCAATGACGCAAGGAAACACGTGAGGAGATTTTCGATGTTGAACCGCTTTATGATCTCGGTTGCCGCTCTCGCGCTTGTCGCCGGCACCGGTCTGGCGAACGCACAAGACAAGGGCCGCGACAGTGGCGGCGCTGGCTCGCAACAGCAGATGCAGCACTCGCAGCCTTCCGGTGGCGCGGCTGAGCGCGGCTCGATGGGCCGTGACTCCGCTCACGAGAAGGGCACCGTTGGCCAGGCCGGCGGCGCCGGCAGCATGAAGTCCGATCGGGCCGCAGAGGACAAGTCGTCCGGCGCGATGAAGGACGAGCATCAGGGTCGCGAGATGAACAAGAACGCCGCCGAGGACAAGGCCGGCGCGACCAAGGGCCAGCGCACCGACGAGCGCGCGCAGGGTCATCAGGACAAGTCCAAGAGCATGAGCCAGGACACGAGCAAGGACACGACCAAGTCCGGCCAGAAGGACAAGGACATGAAGGCTGAGGGCAGCAAGAGCGGCACCTCGACCAATAATGCCGAGAACCAGAAGGGTACCACGAGCACCAACCAGAATGCTCAGGGTCAGACCGGCACCAGCACCAGCCAGAACGCTCAGGGCCAGACCAGCACCAGCACGACGGTGGGCCAGGCTGGCGCCGGCGCCAAGCTCTCGACCGAGCAGCGGACCCAGATCACCTCGGTGATCCGCGAGCAGCGCGTGGCCCCCGTGTCCAATGTGAACTTCTCGGTCTCGGTCGGCACCCGCATTCCGCGCGAGGGCATCGAGCTGCACGCCCTGCCGTCCCGGGTTGCGACGATCTATCCGGAATGGCGCAACTACCGCTACGTCATGGTCCGCGAGCAGATCGTGATCATCGATCCGAACACCTACGAGATCGTCGCGATCCTCGACGTGTAAGTCAGGTGGCGACCAACCCCTGGAGGCGGGCAGCAATGCCCGCCTCCTCGCGTTTGGCCGGCGACCCATGCTTTAGACTGGTTAACAAGCAATTTCCGTAACTTCCGCACAGGTTTTTGCACCCCGGATGAGGTACCTGAGGGCCCTTGGGAGGTCCTTCAAGGCTTCCCCTAGGACGCTTTGTTACCTATAACCCGCCACGCCGAAGCACCTCTTCCGGGATTGGAATGGCAGAACCAGCAACCGACACGATCCTCGTTCTCAACGGGCCCAACCTCAACATGCTGGGGACGCGCGAGCCCGAGAAGTATGGCCATGCGACGCTGGCCGACGTCGAGGTGCTGTGCCGCGAGACGGCGGCAGGGTTCGGCCTCAAGGCCGACTGCCGGCAGTCCAACCGCGAGGGCGAGCTGATCGACTTCATCCACGAGGCGCATGCCCGCAAGATGAAGGGCATCATCATCAATGCCGGTGGCTATTCGCACACGTCGATCGCGCTGCACGACGCGTTGCTCGCGGTGCAGATCCCGACGGTCGAGGTGCACGTGACCAACATCCACGCCCGCGAGAGCTTCCGTCACCACTCCTACACCGCACGCGCGGCGTTCGCCTCGCTCTGTGGTTTCGGCATCGAGGGCTACCGCCTCGCCATCCAGGGCCTGGCCGCCAAGCTCGCCATCAAGCCCAAAGCCTGACGCTCCCTTCAACAGAACATTCGGATCAAGAACATGGCGCGCCAGCCAGACGACAAAGCAGCCGCAAAGTTTTCCAGCGAGGATTCCGCGCTCGTCCGCGAGCTCGCTCTTCTGCTCGACGAGACCAGCCTCACCGAGATCGAGATCGAGCGCGCGGGCCTGCGCCTGCGCGTCGCCCGCAACATCAGCGTCGCCGCGACCATGCCGATGCCGATGGCGGCGGTCGCTCCCGCTGCCGTGCCGGTGGCAGCAAGCACTGCTGCGCCCGCGGCGGCCGGCGCCGACCTTTCCAAACATCCGGGCGCCGTGACCTCGCCGATGGTCGGCACCGCCTATTGGGCGCCGGAGCCCGGCGCCAAGCCGTTCATCGAGGTCGGCTCCAAGGTCTCGGTCGGTCAGACGCTGCTGATCATCGAGGCCATGAAGACCATGAACCAGATCCCCTCGCCGCGATCAGGCACGGTGACGCAGATCCTGGTCGAGGACGGCCAGCCGGTCGAGTACGGCGAGCCGCTCGTCATCATCGAGTAATTGTTGGGGGCGGCCCGTCCGCCCTCGCCGCTTTTCGCGCGCCAGTCCCTTAAGGGCACCATGTTCGACAAGATCCTCATAGCCAACCGCGGCGAGATCGCCCTTCGCATCCTCAGGGCCTGCAAGGAGCTCGGGATCGCGACGGTCGCCGTGCACTCGACCGCCGACGCCGACGCCATGCATGTGCGTCTGTCGGACGAGAGCGTCTGCATCGGACCGCCGGCGTCCAAGGACAGCTATCTCAACGTGCCGGCGCTGCTCGCGGCCTGCGAGATCACCGGCGCCGACGCCGTGCATCCCGGCTACGGCTTCCTGTCAGAGAATGCGCGCTTTGCGGAGATCCTTGGCGAGCACAATCTGCATTTCATCGGTCCCAAGGCCGAGCACATCCGCCTGATGGGCGACAAGATCGAGGCCAAGAAGACCGCCAAGAGGCTCGGCATCCCCGTGGTACCCGGCTCGGACGGCGCGGTCGGCCCCGATGACGATGCCATGGCGATCGCGAAGAAGATCGGCTTTCCCGTGCTGGTGAAGGCGGCGGCGGGTGGCGGCGGCCGCGGCATGAAGGTCGCGCACACCGAGGCCGACCTCCAGCTGGCGCTGTCGACGGCGGCCACCGAGGCCAAATCGGCCTTTGGCGACGCCTCGGTCTACCTGGAAAAATATCTCCAGAAGCCGCGCCATATCGAGATCCAGATCCTCGGCGACGGCCGCGGCGGCGCGATTCATCTCGGCGAGCGCGACTGCTCACTGCAGCGCCGCCACCAGAAAGTCTGGGAGGAAGGTCCCTCGCCCGTGCTCACCGCCGCGGCGCGCGCCAAGATCGGCGAGACCTGCGCGAAGGCGATGCGCGAGATGAAATATCTCGGCGTCGGCACCATCGAATTCCTGTTCGAGGACGGCGAGTTCTACTTCATCGAGATGAACACGCGCATCCAGGTCGAGCATCCCGTCACCGAGAGCATCACCGACATCGACCTGGTGCTGGAACAGATCCGCATCGCCGCCGGTGGCGACTTGCCGGCGAAGCAGGAGGAAGTCCAGGTCATCGGCCATGCGATCGAGTGCCGCATCAATGCCGAGAACCCGCAGACCTTCCGCCCTTCGCCCGGCCGGATCCAGCAATACCATCCGCCCGGCGGGCTGGGCGTCCGGATCGATTCAGCCGTCTATCAGGGCTACACGATCCCGCCCTATTACGACTCGCTCGTCGGCAAGCTGATCGTGCACGGCAAGACGCGCGCGGAATGCCTGATGCGGCTGCGCCGGGCCCTGGACGAGATGGTGGTCGAAGGCATCGAGACCACGCTGCCGCTGTTCCGCGCCCTGGTGCGCGAGGACGACATCATCAACGGCGACTATCACATCCACTGGCTGGAACAATATCTGGCTGGCAAGACGGAACCCGCGTCCAAATAAAATCTTCGCCGGCGGGAACCCATTGCCTTCACGCGCGTTTTGAGCAGCTGGGAGCTGTTTGAAACGGGGCCTTGGATTTCCCTTGATATCTACGGGGCGACACCGTCGTGACGGCTGAAGCGCAGCGGCGGCGCGCATTTTGGCAGGTCCTGCTGTTCGCGGCGGGCCTTTTGGTGCTGACCGTGATCAGCGCCGGCTCCGTGTACCTCGTCAACAAGGCGCGAGATGACAGTAAATGGGTGCTCCACACCATCGAGGTGGAGAACCAGGTCAACGCGCTGCTGCTCGAGGTCCGGCGCGCCGAGAGCGCCGCCCGCGGCTTTCTCCTGACCCAGGGCCCGGATTTCCAGGCGGACCATGAGCGGGCCGTCGCGGCGATCATTCCGGCGCTCGACAAGCTCACACGTCAGATCGGCGACAATCCGGTGCAGCGCGAGGTCATCGAGAAGCTGAGCGCCGCGATCGAGACCCGGCTCGGCCAGTTCTCGCGCGAGATGGATTTCATCAGGCAGGGTCGGCCCGACGATGCCAAGGCCCTCGTCCGCGAGGCCGCCGCCGGCAATACCACCACCACGATCAGCAATCTCGGCAACGCGATGATCCGCGAAGAGGAACGGCTCTTCCGGCTCCGCACCGTCAATGCCGACCGCAGCCAGACGCTGGCCGCATCTCTCACCGGCATCGGCTCGGGCCTCGTGGTGGTGCTCGCCCTGATCTCGATCTGGCTGCTGCGGCGCTCGGCACGCATTCGCGACGAGGCCGACACCCGCCTGCGCGATGCCTACGCCAATTTGGAGGCCCTCGTCGACGAACGCACGACCGACCTGCGCGAAGCCAACAACGAGATCCAGCGCTTCGCCTATATTGTCAGCCACGATCTGCGCTCACCGCTCGTCAACATCATGGGCTTCACCAGCGAGCTCGAAGAGCTCGGCGGCGACATCTTTCGCCGTGTCAGCAGCCTCACCCACGTCCCGGCGGACGGGCCACCTCTGGTGCCCGGCGCCACAGACGAGATCGCGCTCGAAGGTGCCGACAAGCAACTTTCTGAAGAGTTTTCCGAGGCGCTCGGCTTCATCAAATCGTCAATCGCCAAGATGGACCGGCTGATCTCGGCGATCCTCAACCTCACCCGCGAGGGCCGGCGCGAATTTCAGCCGGAGAAGATCGACATCCGCGAGTTCGTCGAGGCCATCGTGTCAACGCTGGCGCATCAGGCCGCGGAAGCGCAGGCCGAGATCCACATCGAGCCGCTGCCTGACATCGTCAGCGACCGCCTTGCGCTCGAGCAGATCTTCTCCAACCTGATCGACAACGCGATCAAGTATCTCAAGAGCGGGGTACCCGGCGAGATCAGAATCCGCGGGCGGACCAAGCTCGGCTACGCCATCTTCGAGATCAGCGACAACGGCCGCGGCATCGATCCGAAGGATCATCAGCGGATCTTCGACCTGTTCCGCCGCGCCGGAACCCAGGATAAGCCGGGACAGGGCATAGGCCTTGCCCATGTCCGTGCACTTGTGCGCCGTCTCGGCGGCACCATGTCGGTATCGTCGGAACTGAACGCGGGCAGCACCTTCACCATCACGCTGCCCATCGCCTGGAACGCCAGCACCCGGAACGCAGATCGATGACGCAGCCAGTTACCATCATCATGATCGAGGACGACGAGGGCCACGCCCGGCTGATCGAGCGCAACATCCGCCGCTCCGGCGTCAACAACGAGATCCTCTCGTTCGCCAACGGTACCGATGCGATGAAGCACCTGTTCGGCGCCGACGGCAGCGGGCTTCCCCAGAAGGGCAACGCCCTCTTGATCCTGCTCGACCTCAACCTGCCCGACATGAGCGGGATCGACATCCTGAAGCAGATCAAGGAGAACAGACATCTCAAGGCCTCGCCGGTGGTCGTGCTCACGACCACCGACGATTCCCAGGAGATCAAGCGCTGCTACGAGCTCGGCTGCAACGTCTACATCACCAAGCCCGTCAACTACGAGAATTTCGCCAACGCCATCCGGCAGCTCGGGCTGTTCTTCTCCGTCATTCAGGTTCCGCCTGCCGCCCCATGAACCAGCGAACGCCGACACTGCTCTATATCGACGACGATGACGCGCTGGCGCGTCTGGTCGAGCGCGGCCTGACCCGGCGCGGCTACAGGGTCATCCATGCCGTCAGCGGCGAGGAAGGCCTCGAGCACATCCGCAAAGCCGGCGCGGACGGCGGCATCGACGTCGTGGCGCTCGACCAGTACATGCCGGGCCTCGACGGCCTCGATACGCTCGAGCAGATCATGGCGATCCCGGACGCCCCTCCCGTGGTGTTCGTCACGGCGTCGCAGGACTCCAGCATCGCGGTCACCGCGCTGAAGGCGGGTGCGGCCGATTATCTCGTCAAGGACGTCAAGGGCGACTTCGTCCCCCTGCTGCACGTCGCCGCCGAGGGCGCGCTGCGCCAGGCCGAGCTGCAGAGGGCACGGGAGGAGGCTGAAGCCGAGATTCACGCCTCGCGCGACCGCTACGCCGCGCTTGCCGCCGAACGCGAGCTCTTGCTGCGCGAGGTCAATCACCGCGTCGGCAACTCGCTCCAGATCATCGCTTCGCTCTTGCACCTGCAAGCCAGCTCCGCCGCGCAGGACGAGGTCAAGGCCGCGCTGACCAACGCGATGGGCCGCGTCGCCGCGGTCGCGCAGGTGCACCGCCGCCTCTACACCTCGCAGGACCTGAAGAGCGTGGTGCTGAACCAGTATCTGGATTCGCTGCTCGAGGATCTCCGCCGCTCGGCCGAAGGTAACCGGATGTCGCGCCTGACGCTGAAGGCCGAGCCGATCGAGATCGACCCGGACCGCGCCGTCGCGGTCGGCATCATCGTCAACGAGCTGGTGATGAACGCGGTGAAATACGCCTATCCTGATGGCGCCGGCCCGATCCATGTGGAGCTGACGGCGCAGGGCGAGGATCTGGTGCTGACGATCGCCGACGACGGCGTCGGCGACAACGTCAAGGCCGACCCGCGTTCGACCGGCATGGGCCAGCGCATCGTTGCAGCCATGGCGACCAAGCTCGACGCCTCGGTCGAGCGTGACCCCGCCCATTCCGGAACGCGCATCGTGCTCAGGTTCCAGCGCACGCCTGCGCCGCCCGGCGCGGCCAACAGCGCCGCCGCGAGCTGATCCGCGTCCCCATCGCAACCGGCCTGCGATCCTGCTATTGTCGCAAGTTATGACTTCGCGCGATTCCGCCTCGTCTGAGATCACGCCGGCCGTGCTGCTGCGCGCCTATGCCTGCGGCATCTTTCCGATGGCCGAGAGCGCCGAAGATCCGACCCTGTTCTGGGTCGAACCGGAGCTGCGCGGCGTCATCCCGCTCGACGGTTTTCGCGTCGCCTCGCGGCTCGCGCGAACCGTGCGTTCGGATGCGTTTCGCGTCACCGTCAACACTGCATTCAAGGCCACGATCGCCGGCTGCGCCGCGCCGCAGGAAGGGCGCGAGGACACCTGGATCAACAAGCGCATCCGCGACCTCTACGGCGGCCTGTTCGAGCTCGGCCATTGCCACAGCGTCGAGGCCTGGCAGGGCGACGAGCTCGTTGGCGGCCTCTACGGCGTGAGCCTTGGCCGGGCCTTCTTCGGCGAGAGCATGTTTCACACCGCGCGCGATGCCTCCAAGGTCGCGCTGGTGCATCTGGTGGCGCGGCTGATCCATGGCGGCTTCGAGCTGCTCGACACGCAATACGTCACCGATCATCTGAAGAGCTTCGGCGCCGTCGAAATTTCACGGCGGCGCTACACCGCGCTGCTCGACAAGGCGCTCGCTGGAGATCCCGGCGAGTTCCTGCGGCTCTCGTCAGGCGAAGCGGTCCCGGGCGCACGCGCGCTCGAGATCATCGCCTCGCGGCAATAATCGATAGCACTCTTAGCGGGCGAATCCGGGGGGATTTGGGCTAGCGCCCAAACCCCGGGAGACCGAACAGGCCTGGCCGCTGCTCCGGCGGCGGCGGAGGAGCCGGCTGCTGTTGCGGCGGAGGCGGCAACGGCTGCGGCGGGCGCTGCTGCACGGCCTGCTTCGGCGCGGCCTTCTTCTGCGCGGGCGGCGGCGGAGGCGGCGGCTTGTTCGCGGGATCCGGCGCCGCGGTCGCTATGGTCTGCTGCGGCTCTTTGCAGTCGGTCAGCCAGATGTCGTAGATCGGATGCTCGACGCCGTGCAGGCCGGGGCTTGCCGCATACATCCAACCCGAGAAGATCCGCTTCACCTCGCCCTGCAAGGTGATCTCGTCGACCTCGACGAAGGCGTCGGTGTTGGCGGCTTCCGTCGCCGGCCGCGTGTAGCAGGCGTCGGTCTTGACGCGGAGCGCGCCGAACTGGACGGTCTCGCCGATCTCCTCGTCGAAATTGATGATGCGCCCGGTGATCTTGTCGAGGCCGGAGAAGGTCGCCTTCTTGTTGACGATCTTCTGGGCCGGCGGCTCGGTCACGACCTCGTCGCCCGGCTGCAGGCTCGCCGGCGTCTGCGGCACGACACCGCCCGGCCCGCCCTTCTGCGGGGGCTGGCGCTGGCCGGGCGCACCTGGGACGGCTTGCGGACTATTGGGCGGTGCCACCGCGACGGAGGGCGGCTGGTTGGGCGGCGCGACGGTCGAGCCCGGCGGCGGCGCCAGAGGCTGGGTCTCTACCGGCCCGGGTAAGGCATTGCCCTGGCGTCCGGGTGGCGGCGCCATCGGGCGCGAGGGCAGCACACGGCCCTGCGGCGGCAGCTCGGGGACTTCCTCATCGTCGTCGGGCATCTGCGGCTGCGGTTGGCCGCGTGGAATGCTACCCGGCGGCCGCGGCGGCGGATCAGAGAAGATCGTGCCGATCTGCGCCTGCGCGGGCGTCGCAACCGTCAGCGCGGTGGCGGCCAAAAGCGCCGCAAGGCCTGTCAGGGTAAAGGTTTTGAACATCTCGCGCGGCTTCAACAGCGAATCGGGCTCGTTGGACATTCTATATAGGGGATACCGCCGCTCGCAGGCCCTCGGGTTAACACGCCGAATACGGCGGGGGAAGGGCGGCATCCCTGCCCTTCCCGGCCCCGACTGGCCAGACCGGCCTCCGGATGGGATAGTCGGAATGCCCTCTCCCGGGCCCAAGGCGGGCACTCGCCTTCCCATGACGACGTCCAACCATAACCAGAAGCCTGAAGAGGTCGCCGATGCCCGTTGTCCTCGATCCCGATGCCGCCGCCGTCTACAGGGCGTTCCAGGAGGCCGGCCGGCCCGCCTACGAGACCCTGACCGCGCCGGAAGCGCGCGACTATTATTTGCAGGCGCGCTTTGCCACCAACCCCGAGCCGCCGGAACTCGCCCGCGTCACCTCTCTCGCAATCCCGGCGCCGCACGGGGAGATCGCCGCCCGTCTCTACGTTCCGAACGAGCCGCGCCGGCACAACGGCCTGTCGCCCGCGCTGGGGTTCTTCCACGGCGGCGGCTGGGTGATCGGCGATCTCGACTCCCACGATGTGGTCTGCCGCCAGCTCGCGGTTTCGGGCGCCTTGAGCGTGATCTCGGTCGACTACCGCCTCGCGCCCGAGCACAAGTTTCCCGCCGCCGCCGATGACGCGATCGCCGCGACCAGATGGATCGCCGCCAATGCGCGCGAGCTCGGCATCGACGCCTTGCGCCTGTCGGTCGGCGGCGACAGCGCCGGCGGCAATCTCGCCGCGGTCGTCGCGCTCGCCGCCCGGGACGCCGGCGGCCCCGCGATCGCCGGCCAGCTGCTGATCTATCCGGCGACCGATTTCGCCATGACGCACGGCTCCCATAGCGAGCCCGAGACCAGCGTGCTGCTGACGCATTCGGTGATCCGCTGGTTCCGCGATCACTATCTCAATGGCATCGCCGACCTCCACGACTGGCGCGCCTCGCCGGCGCGCGCGCAAGACCTTGCCGGCCTGCCGCCCGCCTATGTGCTGACCGCCGGCGCCGATCCCCTGCGCGACGAAGGCGACGAATATGCCCACCGCCTGAAGCAGGCCGGCGTATCGGTCGCGTACAAGCACTATCCCGGACAGTTCCACGGCTTCTTCACCATGGGCAAATTGCTGCAACAGGCCAATGTCGCCGTCAGCGAGATCGGCACGTGGCTGAAGGGATTGGGCTGACCGCCTTCCTCCATGCCGCCCATCCTTCAACCCCTCTTCGCCCTCCCCCTGCGCGCCCTGACCTGGCTCGGCGACCAGGGCACGCGCGCCGTGGCGGCGATCGCGTTTATCGCGGTCGCCGTGCCGCCGCTCGGCGCGCTGCTGCGCCCCTATGTGACTGAGGCGATCCTCTGCCTGCTCTGCATCTCCTTCATGCGCGTCGATCTCGTCGCGCTCTACGGACATCTCCGCCGGCCGGCAATGATCGCCGCCGCGACGGCTTGGACCACGATCGGCGTGCCGCTGATCGTTGGGCTGCTCGCCCGTGGCAGTGGCCTCGACAGCAGCTCGCCCGGCCTCTTCCTCGCGCTGATGCTCCAGGCCATGGCCTCGCCGATGATGGCAGCGCCGGCGCTCGCCGCGCTGATCGGCCTCGATGCGACGCTCCCGCTCGTCGCGCTGGTCACGGCGACCGCGCTCGTCCCGTTCACGGCCTCGTCGTTCGCAAGCCTGTTTCTCGGCGGCATGCTCAGCATCTCGCCGCTCACGCTCGGCCTCAAGCTGCTCGGCATCCTCGCGGCCTCGCTCGTCGCCGCAACCGCGATCCGCTGGATGGTCGGCGCGAAAACGATCCAGCGTCACAAGCGGCCGATCGACGGCTTCAACATCCTCATCCTGCTGGTCTTCGCCTCCGCCGTGATGGGCGACGTGGCGCATGACTTCGTCGCCGATCCCGTATTCGCGATCGGCGTCGCGCTGCTCGCCTTCGCGGTCTATTTCACCCTGCTGGCCGTGACGACGCTGATCTTCCGCCGCGCCGGCACCGAGCGCGCGTTCGCGATCGGCCTGATGGTGTCACAGCGCAATCTCGGCCTGATGCTGGCGGCAACCGCGGGCGCGCTGCCGCCGACGACCTGGCTCTATTTCGCGCTGACCCAGTTTCCAATCCACCTTGCGCCCTATCTGCTGACGCCGATCGCGCGGCGGCTGACGGCGCACCGCCACGGCGCCGGCGCGGCTGCCGCAGACAGCACGAGCTAGAAAGCTCTCATGTCGGCACCGGAGCAGGTTTCGACGCCTTGAAGATATAGCGGTTGGTGCTGAAGAAATATTGTCCGGCCTCGGCGAGGCGCTTGAACTCGCTGTGCCATGCGGCGAGATCGTCGGCTGAAACGTCGTTCATGCGGCTGACGAAATCCCGGATCCCCAGTGCCAGGCCCTTGCTGTAGCTTTCGTCATCGTACCGCAAGTTCAGAATCGGAAACACGGATGCTCCGTCCAGGTGAAATCCGGCATTGATCAGTCTGGAGGCCATCGTTCTCGGCAGACGCGGATGGGCGCAATGCGCCTCCCATGATCTCATGACCGCGGCCATGCGCTCCCGATTGTCGGAATGCCAGACCACGGCATCCCAATCCGTTACGACGAAAACCGTTCGGCCGCCCGGTTTCAGGACACGAAATGCTTCGATGAGGACGCGGCCGACATCGGGCACGTACTCGGCGACCTGAGTGCAGACGACGGCGTCGAACGACGCGTCGGGATGCTCCAATTCCGTCGCGTTGCCGATGGCATATGAAATCCACTCCGACGCTTTCTGCCGGTTGCAGGCGGCGATCAGGTCGGTAGACACATCGATACCGACGACAGATCCATGAGGCCCGACGAGCTCGGCCATGCTTTCGCAGAGATAGCCCGGACCGCATCCGATATCGAGAACGCGCTCGCCGGCAGACAGATCGAGCTGCCGGATTGTCTCCGCGCGCTGGGCCTTCACATCGCCCGTGAGATAGAGTCTCTGGAGCCGCTTCGCGTTCTCATTGCTGTATTCCATCCCGCTCATTGTCGCCTCCATGGTCGTACAACGAATGAGGCTTCCTATCCCGCCCGCGCCGCGCGCCGCAGCGCCTGCGGCGGCTGGCCGAAGGCGCGGATGAAGGCGCGCCGCATGCGCTCGGGGTCGCGGAATCCGGTCGTCTCCGCGACGAGCTCGATCGCCTCGCGCGAGGACTGCACGCGCTCGCGCGCGACTTCGAGCCGGAGCCGCTCGACCGCCTTGGACGGCGTCGTGCCGGTCTCGGCGGCGAAGGCGCGAGCAAAATGCCGCGCACTCATCCCGGCGCGATCGGCGAGCTCTTCCACCGTCAGCGGCGCGTCGAGATTTTCGCGCGCCCAGGACAACAGCGCGCCGAAGCGGCCATTCGGGGTCTTCAATTCGAGCAGCGAGGAGAATTGCGACTGGCCGCCGCTGCGGCGATGGTACAGCACGAGCTGCCGCGCGGTGGCCTGCGCGATCTCCTCGCCGTGGTCGTCGGTGACCATCGCCAGCGCGAGGTCAATTCCCGCGCTGATGCCCGCGGACGTCCACACATTGCCGTCGCGGGTGAAGATCTGGTCCGGCTCGAACTTCACCCTCGGATAGCGCGCGACGAACTCGCGCGTCCGCCCCCAATGGGTGGTGGCGTGACGGCCGTCGAGCAGGCCCGCTTCTGCGAGCACGAACGCGCCCGAACAGACGCTGGCGACCCGCGCGCCGCGCTTGGCCAGCCGCTGCACGAAGGCGCGCGTGACCTCACAGCGCGCAGCCTCCGCAACGCCGGCGCCGCCTGCGATCACCAGCGTCGTGATCGCATTCGCCGATTTGAAATCTCGCGCCATCATCTCGACACCCGACGAGCTGCGTACGGGCCCCGCCTTCAGCGCCAGCACCCGCAGTGCCAGCGGCCTGCCGGACGCGCGCGCCGCGATCTCGAACACCGAGATGGGACCTGCCGCGTCGAGCAGTTGGAAGTCCGGGAAGATCAGGATGCCAATCATGGGCCAAGTCCTAACGTGATGTCCGAAAGTGAGGGAATTACGCCATTTTGGACAGAAGGGCATCATGCCAGTTTGCGCCCGTCAAGCTCTTCATTGGAGGTTCTCATGTCGGCACCGCTCCAGATCGGACTTTTGGTGTTCCCGCGCGTCACCCAGCTCGACTTCACCGGCCCGTTGCAGGTGTTTTCCGCCGTTCCCGGCGCCGAGCTGCATCTGATCTGGAAGCGCATCGAGCCGGTGCCGAGCGATTCCGCGCTCATCGTGACGCCGACCACGACATTCGCCGACTGCCCGCAACTCGACGTGATCTGCGTGCCCGGCGGCCGCGGCACCGACGATCTGCTCAATGACGAGGAGGTGCTCGAATTCCTGCGCCGGCAGGCCGACGGCGCCAAATACGTCACCTCGGTCTGCACGGGCTCGCTGGCGCTCGGCGCCGCCGGCCTGTTGAAGGGCTACCGCGCCGCCACCCATTGGAGCGCGATGGAGATGCTCGGCCAGTTCGGCGCGACGCCGACCAAGACGCGCGTCTGCGTCGATCGCAATCGCGTCACAGGCGGCGGTGTCACCGCAGGAATCGATTTCGCACTGATGCTGGTGTCGATCCTGATCGACCGCACCGCGGCGGAGGCGATCCAGCTCGGGATCGAATACAATCCGGCACCGCCGTTCAATTCCGGCTCGCCCGACACCGCGCCCGCCGAAGTGCTCACTGTCGTCAAGCAGCGCATTGAGCCTTTGCAGGCCTACCGCCTCGATGCCGTGAAGCGCGCGGCGGAGCGGCTGGCGTAGCCTCCACACCCCGTGTCCCGAACGCGACGCAGCGTGCAACGCTGCGCCGCTGAGCCGGGACCCAGGATGCCGCAGTATGAGGCCCCGGCTCTGAAGCGTACCACTTCGTGCTGCGCCGCGTCCGGGGCACGAGACCCGAGGCTGGTGCAAACTGGATCGGCACGTCATTGCGAGCGCAGCGAAGCAATCCAGAGTCCCGGCGCGGAAAGATTCTGGATTGCTTCGCGGCGCTCGCAATGACGGAGCGTGGACGAGCAGCACGCGGTCATCGCATGTCTCGGCTCTGAAACGCGCCTCGCTGCTGACACGACGCTGTCAGGAGCCCATTGCGACACTCCGGATCGCGACCGCCCTCTCCAGGCGCTTCCCGGTCGCATGCGCAGGAGGACCTGACCATGGCACGATACCGCCTGCACTGCGTCGGAGCGTCGGGCAATTCGTTCAAGGTCGCGCTATTCCTCAACTGCGCAGGACTCGATTGGGAGCCGGTCGGCGTCGATTTCGCCGGCGGTGAAATCCGCCGCCCTGGCTGGCGGGCCGCGACCAACGTCATGGGGGAGGTCCCCGTTCTCGAGGCCGATGGCCGGCACATGAGTCAGTCCGGTGCGATCCTGATGTGGCTCGCCGAGACGCACGGCCTGTTTCGTCCGACCAGCGAGGAGGCATTCGAGACGATGCGCTGGCTGCTGTTCGACAACCACAAATTCACCTCGAACTTTGCGCAGCACCGGTTTCAGCGCTGCTTCATGCCGGAGCCCGCTCATCCGGCCGTGCTCGCCTACTTGCGAGCCCGGACCGAAAGCGCCTTCTCGATCGTGGACCGGCACCTCGCTCAACGATGCTTCATGCTGGGTGACCGGCCGACGATCGTGGACTTCTCTCTGCTGGGCTATCTCTACTATCCGCGCGAGGAGACGGGTTTCGATCTTGCCAGCGCCTTCCCGGCCATTGATGGCTGGCGCCGGCGTGTCGCCGAGCTGCCGGGCTGGAAGCCGCCCTACGAAATGATGCCGGTCGGCAACTCACCGCCGCTCCATCTCTGAGAAACGTTGCGTGCGGACGGCATTCCACCTTCGGTCGTGGAACCGAGATTTTGGGGGACGAGTTAAGCCCCCACGAAACTAGCAGCATCCGGAGCGCAATCATGGAGCATCTCCACTACCCCAACGAAAGCACTGAGTATCGTGCTGCGCGAAATGCGTTGCTGGATGAGGAGATTGCCCTCCGGGCTCAGATTGAGGCCGTTTCCGCCAAGCGTCGCGCGCTGCCGCTCGGCGGCGAGGTGCCCCAGGATTACGTCTTCGAGCGCATCGGCAAAACGAGCATGCCGGAACAGGTCAGGATGTCGGAGCTGTTCGGCCCGCATGACACGCTGATCCTGTACAGCTTCATGTATGGGCCGGAGCGCGAGCTGCCCTGCCCCGGCTGCACCCATTTGCTCGACGGACTCGACGGCGCCGCACGGCATGTCGGCCAGCGTGCCGCGCTTCACATCGTTGCGAAATCGCCGATCGCGCGTCTCGCCGCCTGGGCCCACGAACGCGGTTGGGATCATCTGTCGCTGCTGTCCACCGCCGGCAACAGCTTTGATGCGGATTACTTCGGCGACACCTCGAATTTCTCCAGGGGTATGCGCACGCAGCACCACGTTCCCGAGGGGCAGAACTGGGACGAAACGATCTTCAACGTCTTCAAGAGAGCGAACGGCAGGATCAGGCACTTCTGGGGCTCGGAGATGAGCTTCGCGCCGCCCGCGCCGAAGCAGCATCATCGCGCCGGCGATCTGGTCGATCCGCTCTGGGGCCTGCTCGACATGACGCCTGAAGGCCGCGGCGACTTCTTCCCGAAGGTGCGCTACGACTGAGGCGCACAAACCGGCTGACGAACTGCGATCAAAGAAAAAGGCCGCTCGGTTTCCCAAGCGGCCTTTCCTGTCTCACGGCGGCTGCACATTCACATCGGGCGATTTCGGAGCTTCCGGACCGGGGGCCTATCTCCCGATCGAGTCCTTCCTCGGCGGCCGCTGCATTTCGGGACAGTCGCGAACTGTTGCCCGAACCGAACGCGATGGTCTCCCATCTCCGTAAGATGGGATCATTGAGCCGCATCGGCCGGATCAGTTCAACGGCCGCGCAGGCAGCATCCCCGCTGTTCCCGTTGTCCACAGCGGCGTGGCGCGGATGCATGTGCATTCAGTCGGACGATGGAAAAAGCGCCGGCGGTTAGCCGGGCGTCCAGGGCTGGTAGTCGCCGGTCGCCTTGGGACGCTTGCCGCTGGCGAGCGTCGAACCGGAGGGCCGGTAGGCCTTGGCCGTGCCGGTGAGATTCGGCTGGTGCGGCTTTTCCCACTCGCGGGGCTGGTAGTTGATCTCGGTCGGCGGGGTGTCGACGACGTGATGGATCCAGCCGTGCCAGGCCGGGGGGATGCGGCTCGCCTCGGCATAGCCGTTATAGACCACCCAGCGCCGCTCGAAGCCGAGGGTCGGATCGATCTCGCCGCCGCGGGTGCGATAATAGAGGTTGCCCTGCTCGTCCTGGCCGACCAGCTCGCCATAGCGTTTGGTCCAGAGCTGGGTGCCAAACGTCTGGCCATTCCACCAGGTGAAGAACTTCAGAAAGAACTGTTTCATGCGGCAAGGGCCCTGCTTCGTGGGGTCCTGATGCCATCCGGAGGGCGAAATGTCCAGTTCGCCGGATGCGGCCGTACCCGCCGCAAATGCGTGCCTTCAAATGCGTGCTTCTAGAAAATGCGTGCCTTGGCGACCCGCTCTCTGCCGCAAATCGGACGCGATCCGTTCATGCCGGGTACAGCGGTCCGGTGAAAGGCTCCCCTCACGCGCAAACCGGCGTGATCCAGGAACCACCGCCCTGTCGTGGGGTTGGCTTCCGGGAAAAGGAGTTTGACCATGAAAAGTCTGCAAGTCTTGAGCGCGGCAGCCGCCCTGGCGCTGGTTCTTCCGCTGGCGACGCCGAGCTTCGCCCAGGGCCGTGGCGGCCACGGCGGCGGCGGCGGTGCGCATTTCGGCGGTGGCGGTGGCGGCGCGCATTTCGGCGGTGGCGGCGGCGGTGCTCACTTTGGCGGCGGCGGCGCGGCCTTCCGCGGCGGCGGCGGCAGTTTCTCGGCCGGCGCGGTACGGCCAGGCGGCAGCAGTTTCGCAGCAGGCGCAGTGGCGCGTCCGAGCGGCGGCAGCTTCGCAGCCGCCCCGGTGACACGTCCCGCCCTCTCGCCGTCTTTCAGCGGGACCCGCAGCGTCGCAACCGCGGGCAACTGGCAAGGTGGTAGCGGCAATTGGAGCGGCCGTCGCTGGCATCGTGGTGGCGGCTTCTGGCCCGGCTTCGCGGCTGGC
>NZ_LWIG01000026.1:46526-64023 GCF_002068095.1 Bradyrhizobium sacchari
GACAGCTACTATGACGAGCCGTCGGTGGCGGTGGTGCCCGACAGTGGCGGCGATTCCTCAGCCTACTGTGCGCAGCGATACAGATCGTATGATCCGGCCTCCGGCACATATCTCGGCTATGACGGGCAGCGTCATCCCTGCCCGTAAGCGAACCGAGCAGGTTTGAAGGCAGAGGCGTCGCAGCGATGCGGCGCCTCTTTCGCGAGGGTCATACCCGTCACCTGTTTCACGTGTATCGGGCTTTGGTTTCGACGTTGCATACAAGTTGAGTCGAAGGGACCTCTATTCACCCCGCCGTGCATATCTACCTTGATCCAATCCAAAATTGACCCGACACACGATTCGCGGATATCACCATCCCTGGTGGGGAGTTCGATCTACTGGGAAAAGTCATGCCGCGTATCCTCGTGGTAGATGACGATCCGATGGTCGGTGCGACCATCGAGGTCCTCCTCCAACGTCAGGGCTTCGACGTCACGCTGGCCGACGGCGGCGAAATGGGGCTGGCTGCGCTCGAAACGCAGACCTACGACGTGATGCTGGTCGACATCTTCATGCCGCACATGCGCGGCTTCGAATCCATCCGCATCTTTCACGAGCGCGCTCCGGCGACCCCGCTGATCGCGATGTCCGGCTATGCCTTCGCCTCGTCCGCTTCGCCCTCTCCCGACTTCCTGCGCATGGCGCTGGAGCTCGGCGCAAGCCGCTGCCTGCGCAAGCCGTTCACGCCGGACGCGCTGCTGACCACCATCCGGGAATGCCTCGCCGGCGCCGGCGAGAGCGCACAGAAGGACAAGAAAGAAGCCCCTTGATTCCTACGCAGCGCGTCATTCTCGGTGCTGGACTTGCAATTCTCCTGATCATCACCGCAGCCTCGATCGCCCTCGACGTGAAGTCGCGGTCCGAGACCGCGTGGCTCAATCACACCGTCCAGGTGCAGAAGCAGATCTCCGATCTGCGCGTGCTGCTGCGCCGCGCCGAGAGCGCCGCGCGCGGCTACGAACTCTATCGCAGCCCCGCCTTCAGCGACGAATTCCAGGCGGTGAACGCCCAGATCGCGCCGGCCCTCGCCGATCTCAAGCGCGGCGTGCGCGACAATCCCGATCAGGTCGCGCTGCTGGAGCGCACCGAGCCGCTGGCGCTGCGCCGGGTCGAGATCGCCGCCGAGGCGATGCGCCTGCGTGCCATGAACGACCAGGCCGGTATTGCCGCGCTCAACGGCAAGGCCGAGGGCCGCGGCCTGATGGACACGGTGATGGGCAATCTGGACCATCTGAGCGCAGAGGAGGAGCGCCAGCTCTCCGCCCGCTCGCAGGAATCGCGCCGCACCGGCATCGTCCTGCTCGGCATCGATGTCGCCGGCGCGCTGGTGATCCTGCTGCTGGTCGTGATGGTGATGCGCGAGAGCCAGCGCACGCAGTTCGCGCTCAAGAGCACCCTGCTGGAGACCACGGCCGCCAAGGAGCAGCTCGAGGCCGCGGTCGCCGAGCGGACCGAGCATCTGGTCGCCGCGCATGACGAGCTGCGGTTGTCGGTCAACGTGCTCCAGAGCACATTTCGCAGCATGGCGGAGGCGGTGCTGGTCATCGACGCCGAGGGCAACGTCCTTCTGTCCAATCCGGCCGCCGAGCGCATGCTGCTGCACCGAACCGGCATGAACCTCGGCAATCTGCGGGCGCTGTCCGACGTCTTTCGCGGCGACGGCGTGACGCCCATGAAGGCCGCGGACCTGCCCTCGGCGCGCGTGCTGCGCGGCGAGGAGTTCGAAGACCTGGAGATGATCGTCCGCCCGCACAGCGGCAATCAGGTGCGCCATCTCATGGTCAGCGGCCGGCCGATGCTGGACGGGCAAGGCGACATATCGGGCGCGGTCCTGGTCTATCACGACGCCACCATTTCGCGCGAGACCGAGCGGCAACTGCACCAGTCGCAGAAGCTGGATGCCATCGGCAAGCTGACCGGCGGCGTCGCGCACGACTTTAACAACATGCTGACCGTGATCTCCGGCAACACCGAGACGCTGGTCGCGGGCCTGCAGCAGCAGCCGGAGCTGCAGCGCGTGGCGCGCCTGATCGACGATGCCGCCGAGCGCTGCGCCGAGCTGATCCAGCACCTGCTCGCGTTTGCGCGCAGGCAGCCGCTGCAGCCGCGCGACGTCGAGATCAACGCCGCGATTACGGACATCGCCAAGCTGCTGCGTCCCACCCTCGGCGAGCAGATCCAGATCGAGACCGTGCTGGAACAGGGACCGATGACGGCGCATATCGATCCGTCCCGGCTCACCAATGCCGTGCTCAACATGGCGATCAACGCCCGCGACGCCATGCCGAACGGCGGCAAGCTGCTGCTGGAGACCCACCGCGTCGTGCTCGACGAGGCCTATGCGCAGGCCAATGCCGAGGTCCGTCCCGGCCCCTACGTGATGCTCGCGGTCAGCGACACCGGCACCGGCATGTCGGCCGATACCCAGCGGATGGCATTCGAGCCGTTCTTCACCACCAAGGAGGTCGGCAAGGGAAGCGGCCTCGGCCTCTCCATGGTCTATGGTTTCGTCAAGCAGTCCGGCGGTCACATCAAGATCTACAGCGAGCAAGGCCACGGCACCACGATCAAGCTCTATCTGCCGCCGGGCGAAGGCACGCCGGACCTGCCCACCGCTGCTCCGCCGCAGGCTGAAGGCGGCGCCGAGACCATTTTCGTCGTCGAGGACGATCCGCTGGTGCGCAACTTCGTCACCGCGCAGTTGCAGGGCCTCGGCTACAGGACCATCGCCGCGCCCGACAGCCGGTCGGCACTGCAAATGATCGAGGCCGGCCAGGCCTTCGATCTGCTGTTCACCGACGTCGTCATCCCCGGCGGCGTCAGCGGGCGCGAGCTCGCCGAGAAGGTGGCAACGCTCCGCCCCGGGCTGAAAGTGCTCTATACCTCCGGCTACACCGACAACGCCATCGTCCACCACGGCAAGCTGGATGACGGCGTGCTGCTGCTGACAAAGCCCTATCGCCGCAACCAGCTCGCCGAGATGGTCCGGAAGGCGCTGGGTGGCGGCGGGATGGCGGCGAGCTAGCGCGTGAACTGTCGAAGGCGCGCTTCAGTCACACGATATATGAGGTCGAGGGCACTGGCTCAGGATGTGAGTTCCGGTTGTCCTCTTGAGACGCCGTAGCTCGTCAGGATCCACGCCGGAGGTGTTCCGACACCGCGCGATGCAACGAGCAAGGCCGTCTTGATCTCGATCGAACCGGTCTCAAGCAAAAATCAAGCTCATCTCAAGGACAAATCGTCTCACCCACCCCGTCTCCGAGCATGCTCTCGGCGACAAATGTTGGAGCCGGTGTCGCGACAGTCCGCTTGCGAGCGCAACACCGAGCGCAGTCACCAGATGCACAGCTAGGATCTTTACCTGCGGCCGGAAGTGACGGCGCAGCTTCGACAGGTGCTCGCATGAAAAGACGAGAGTTCATCTTGTTGATTGGTGGAGGACTAGCCTGGCCTGCGATTGCACGGGCGCAGGGCGGAGCCAAGCTGCATCGTATCTTCTGGGTTTCGACTCAGTCCGAACCGGATCCCTTCCTGGACGGCTTTCGCGAGGGAATGCGCGCGCTGGGATACGTCGAGGGCAAGACCGTCACCTTCGAGACGCATTATTCCCCTGGAAATCCGCAGGCACTGCGCAAGATCGTCTCCGAGTTGCAGCGAGGGGATATCGACCTTGTGGTCTCGAGCGGTCCGGCAACACGCGTCATGACTGCGGTCACCGACATCCCCGTACTGTTTGCATTGAGCGGTGACCCTGTCGCCTTGGGTGTGGTGAAGAGCCTTGCTCACCCTGGCACCAATTTCACCGGCAGCACGTTCCTGTCGCTCGAGCTGGCAGGAAAGCGCGTTGAGCTGCTCAAGGACATCTATCCGAGGCTGCGAAAACTGGCCGTCTTCTCGAACACGGATCACCCGGGAGAGCCGCTGGAATGGCGTGCGACTTTGGAGTCGTGCCGGAATCTCGGCGTTGAGGCTGCCTACGTTCCCTTCTGTGGCGCTCGCGAAATCGAGAATGGGTTGATGGCTGCCGGCAAGGTGGACGCGGATGCTCTCCTCGTGTTTCCCGATGCCGTGACGCTGGTGCATCGTGCGAACATTGCAGAGTTTGCAATCGCGCACCGGCTGCCGTCGATGTTTGGCTGGTCTGAATATTGTGACGCCGGAGGTCTCTTGAGTTATGGCGCAAACCAGCGCACGACCTATTTTCGGCTGGCCACTTATGCCGATCGCATCCTGCGCGGTGAAAATCCGTCAGATCTTCCGGTGATGCGCCCCGAGAAGTTTGAACTGGCAGTCAATCTGAAGACGGCCAGGCTTCTGGGTATCGACCTGGATGTCTCGTCGATCCTGTTTCGCGCCAGCAAGGTGATCTCCTGAGAGCAGTTATGACGGACGGTGCTGCGCAGTCCTCCTCGTGTACGATGCCCCCGCGTCGCTCGCTGTTCTGCAAGTACTTCGCGACGTTGTTCGTCGCTGCGGTCGTGCCGCTGATACTCGGCGCGGCCGTCGAGGCTTCTTTCGGTTACCGAGACCAGCGCCGCCAGATCAGCGCGGTGCTGCAGGCCGATGCTCGCGCGGCGTCCGACAGGATCGAGGCGTTCACCGATGGCATCCGAGATCAGCTGGGTTGGATGGTGCAGCTTCCCTGGTCTGCCGGAGATGATGCGCAACATAAGATCGATGCCTTGCGCCTCCTCCAGCAGGTGCCTGCAATCGTTTCGGTTTCGCTTCTGGATGAGACCGGCACCGAACGGGTCTTTGTTTCCAGGCTGCTTCTGAACAGGACCGGGCGGGGCATTGATATGTCTACGGATCCCGCTGTCCTGGGCGCACGCGCCAACAAGGTCTGGTACGGACCGGTTCAGTACCAGCGAGATTCAGAGCCCTACATGAGGATCGCGGTTGCCGGGAGCCTGCCGGCCGCGGGGGTCGCGATCGCCGAGGTCAATCTGAAGCTGATCTGGGATGTCATCGCAGCCATTAGAATTGGCGAGACCGGCTACGCCATTGTTGTCGATGACTCCGGTCATCTGATCGCACATCCCGATATCAGCCTGGTTCTGCGCGGCCGGGCCAGCTCGGGCAGTTTCGGCCGGATCAAGCATCTCGTTGGCGCGGCGAGCGGAGCGGCGGCGATAACCGGGGACCAAGGCAACCCGGTGGTGGCGCTATCCGTTCAGGCCGCCGATGTGGGATGGACGGTGATCGCGATGCAGCCGGCCTCGGAAGCCTTTGCATCAATTCGCGCGGCGTTGTGGCGCTCGTCAATTCTCATTGCCTTTGGTGTTCTCATCGCGCTGGCGCTCGCCTATTGGCGGGCGCACAGAATGTCCGGCCCGATCAAGCAACTGGAAGAGGGCGTGGAACGGATCAGAACCGGACAATTCGAGCATCGCATCAAGATCTTCAGCGATGACGAGTTGCAGCAACTGGCGTTGCGCTTCAATGAAATGGCTTCTGAACTGGCGATCTCACAGCAGAAATCTGCGCGCATCGAACGGCTGAAGCAGTTCCTGCCATCACAGGTCGCCGAATTGGTCGAGCATTCTCATGAACTGCTCGAAGGGCAGCGACGTGAAGTGGCTGTCATTTTTGGCGACTTACGCGGCTTCACGGCGTTCTCCACGCGCAACGAACCCGATGTCATCATGGCCGTCATGCGCGAGTACTACGAGGCCGTCGGAGCCGTGACGACGCGTCACGAGGCAACGCTCATCGGCTTTGATGGCGACGGAGTCATGCTCCTTGTCAATGCCCCGGTCGCATGCGAACAGCCGGCAACTCAGGCGGTACGACTCGCCATCGACCTGCAAATGACGGTGCAGTCCCTTGCCGGCAAATGGTGCGACGCCGGCCACGCGATCGGCTTTGGTGTGGGCGTCGCCATGGGACCGGCAACGGTAGGAACGGTTGGTTATGACGGTCGGCTGGACTACACGGCGATGGGAGCCGTGGTGAATTTGGCGTCGCGGCTCTGCAATCTCGCGAAGGACGCCCAGATCCTGGCTGATCCCACGATCGCCGGAAGGGTGAGGGATAGCGTTCCGTTGGCATCGCTCGGACAGCGGACCATCAAAGGCTACGACCAGGCCCTCGAAATCTTTGCTGTCGCACCTGTTGACCTGCCCTTGAAACCGCCGGGCTCGGGGCAGCGCCGGCGAGAGAAAGAGCCTCAGGACGACTGATACCCGGCGTCCGGACGGCTAACGCGTCGCCAGCACCACGGCCGCGAGCGTGAAGACCAACCCGGCGATCTGCCCTGCCCCGAGCGGCTCGCCCAGCGCTATGGCCGACGTGACGACGCCGATCACCGGCACCGCCATGGTCCCGATCGCAGCGACCGAGGCCGGCAGGCGTGCGAGCGCTGCAAACCAGCTGACATAGGCGATGCAGAACTGCACGACGGTGGAATAGACCAGCAGCCACCAGCCGACCGGCGTCACCAGCGACAAATGCGTGGTCTCGACCAGGAGGCCGATGACCGAGATCGGCAGGCAGCCGATCCCGATCTGCCAGGCCGCGGCCGTGATCGGCGGCAGATGGATCGGGTACTTTTTCGAGAACACCGTGCCGACGGCAAAGCCGAGCGCGCCGCCAAGCGCCATGATAATTCCCGGCAGCTTCTCGGCGCTCGCGGCGATGCCGTTGCCGCCCATGATCGAGGCAAGGCCGGCAAAGGCCATCACCAGCCCCAGCGTGCGCAGTACGGTCGGCCGCTCCCCGAGCACCGGCCAGGCGATGATCGAGGCCCAGACCGGCATGGTGTAGGCGATCAGCGCCGCCTCGCTCGCCGGCAGCCAGAGCAGCGCCAGGCCCATCAGCACCATCCAGCCGGTGACGTTGAGCATGGCGGCGGTGAGGAGGCGCGGCCAGATCTCCGGCTCGACCTTCAGGCTCTGCCGGCGGACGAGCGCCAGCGCCGCCAGCAGGATCGCCCCGAGCACGCCGGTGACCCCGCGCAGGGTCAGCGGCGGCAGCTCGGCGAGCAGGAACTTCGTCACCGGCCAATTAAAACCCCAGCCGATCGAGGTGATCGCGAGGAACATCAGGCCGGCCGGGGCGATGCGCGGTCGCGCCCGGCGAGTCGAATCATGCATGTGGATAGTCCGGCAAAATCGCGGTCAGCTTGGCCCGGATTCGACTGAGCGACCACCAGCTCGGCGGGCATGCCTGCCCTCACCCTCCGTAGGGCTACGTGAGTCCTGCTGACGCAATCCCGGTCTCGAAAAATATACCTGCCCTGTGAACAGCGGGATGAAGGTCCGGATCATCACGGGATACAAATTTTTTCGGTTGGGAATCCCTGAGGACTCACTGATACTTGCATCTACAACAGGCGCGGGCATGCCCCCTGTTATCCCCCGCAATCCACCATATTTAGTATTTGATTCAGGAACTCGCACTAGTTCTTGACGGGCGCAACGGAGAGTCCTAGCTTTCGGTCCGTTCGGCGCGAGTGAGTTTGCGTCCCGCCGGCACTCCCCCAAAGGGTCTCGCAAATCACCACTCCGCCGGCCAGCCAAAGGCAGCGGAATAAGGGCTTGTCTGCCCTGTGAAAGCGGACTCCCGAGGCGCCAGAACGGGCCGGCAAAAGGCTCGAATGGCATCGGTTGAAGAAGTGACGTTGTGGGGCGTTGAACGCATGTCGCGCACATCCCGTTGGGGCGGATGGGCGTGGACATGCCGGCGGGTGATCGATGCACGCATCGAGGAATCGCGTCGGGAGAAACTGGGCCGGAATCCACCGGCTGAACTGCGAAGCCTTTGGGCCGATGAGGCCCGCGAGGAAGCGCGAAGCGAAATGACGACCCGGCATGCCCTCAACGAGGGGCGGAACCGGTCAAAGAAAAGGACGGGGCAAGACCATGCGGATTGAGCGGCGCCACACCACTTCGGGACAGTCACCTTACGCTGGGATCGAATTCCGGCTGACCACGTCGGAGATTCGCAATCCCGACGGCTCGGTCGTGTTCAAGCTTGATAACGTCGAGGTGCCGACCGAGTGGTCGCAGGTCGCCTCCGACGTTCTCGCCCAGAAGTATTTCCGCAAAGCGGGCGTTGCCGCGCGCCTGAAGAAGGTCGAGGAGGAATCCGTCCCCTCCTTCCTGTGGCGCTCCGTGCCCGATACCGAGGCGCTCGCCGCGCTGCCCGAGAAAGAGCGCTATGTCAGCGAGCTCTCGGCGAAACAGGTGTTCGACCGCCTCGCCGGCTGCTGGACCTATTGGGGCTGGAAGGGCGGCTACTTCACGAGCGACGACGACGCGCAGGCCTTCTACGACGAGCTCCGCTACATGCTCGCCATGCAGATGGTCGCGCCGAACTCGCCGCAATGGTTCAACACCGGCCTGCACTGGGCCTATGGCATCGACGGCCCCGGCCAGGGCCACTATTACGTCGACCCCTTCACCGGCAAGCTGACCAAGTCGAAGTCGGCCTACGAGCATCCGCAGCCGCACGCCTGCTTCATTCAGGGCGTCGGTGACGACCTCGTCAACGAGGGCGGCATCATGGACCTCTGGGTCCGCGAGGCCCGCCTGTTCAAATACGGCTCCGGCACCGGCTCCAACTTCTCCCGCCTGCGCGGCGAAGGCGAAAAGCTCTCCGGCGGCGGCCGCTCGAGCGGCCTGATGAGCTTCCTCAAGATCGGCGACCGCGCCGCCGGCGCGATCAAGTCGGGCGGCACGACGCGCCGCGCGGCCAAGATGGTCGTGGTCGACGTCGATCACCCCGACATCGAGACCTATATCGACTGGAAGGTGAAGGAGGAGCAGAAGGTCGCCGCCCTCGTCACGGGATCCAAGATCAACCAGAAGCACCTCAAGGCGGTGCTGAAGGCCTGCGTGAACTGCGAAGGCTCGGGCGACGATTGCTTCGATCCCGAGAAGAACCCTGCCCTGCGCCGGGAAATCAAGCTGGCGCGCCGCAGCCTCGTGCCCGACAATTACATCAAGCGCGTCATCCAATTTGCAAAACAGGGCTACAAGGACATCCAGTTCGATACCTACGACACCGATTGGGATAGCGAAGCCTATCTCACGGTCTCGGGGCAGAACTCCAACAACTCGGTCTCGCTGAAGGACGACTTCCTGCGCGCCGTGGAAACCGACGGTGACTGGAATCTCAACGCCCGCACCTCCAAGAAGGTGACGAAGACGCTGAAGGCGCGCGACCTCTGGGAGAAGATCGGCTACGCCGCCTGGGCGTCGGCCGACCCGGGCCTGCACTTCAACACCACGATGAACGACTGGCACACCTGCAAGGCGTCCGGCGACATCCGCGCGTCCAATCCGTGCTCGGAATACATGTTCCTGGACGACACCGCGTGTAACCTCGCGTCCGCGAACCTGCTCACCTTCTACAACACCACGACCAAGCAGTTCGACGTCGCCGGCTACGAGCACCTCTGCCAGCTCTGGACCATCGTGCTCGAAATCTCGGTGATGATGGCGCAGTTCCCCTCGCGCGCGATCGCCGAGCTCTCCTACGAGTTCCGCACGCTTGGTCTGGGCTATGCCAATATCGGCGGCCTCCTGATGACCATGGGCCTGTCCTATGACAGCAAGGAAGGCCGTGCGCTCTGCGGCGCGCTGACCGCCGTGATGACCGGCATCACCTACAAGACCTCGGCGGAGATGGCGGCCGAGCTCGGCACCTTCCCCGGCTACAAGAAGAACGCCGCGCACATGCTGCGCGTCATCCGCAACCACCGCCGCGCCGCCCATGGCGAGGCTTCCGGTTACGAGGCGCTCAGCGTCAACCCGGTGCCGCTCGACCACGCCTCCTGCCCGCAAGCCGACATCGTCGAGCGTGCCAAGCTGGCCTGGGATGCGGCGCTCGAGCTCGGCGAGAAGCACGGCTATCGCAACGCCCAGACCACGGTGATCGCGCCGACCGGCACGATCGGCCTCGTCATGGACTGCGACACCACCGGCATCGAGCCCGACTTCGCGCTGGTGAAGTTCAAGAAGCTGGCCGGCGGCGGCTACTTCAAGATCATCAACCGTGCGGTGCCCTCGGCGCTGCGCGCGCTCGGCTATCGCGAGAGCGAGATCGCGGAGATCGAGGCCTACGCCGTCGGCCACGGCTCGCTCTCCAACGCGCCCGGCATCAACGCCTCGACCCTCAAGGCCAAGGGCTTCACCGATGAAGCCATCGCCAAGGTCGAGAAGGCCCTGCCGACCGCCTTCGACATCAAGTTCGCATTCAACAAGTGGACCTTTGGTGAGGACTTCATCCGCGACCAGCTCGGCATCGGCGCGGAAGCCATTGCGGCTCCCGGCTTCGACCTGCTCCAGGCCGTCGGCTTCACCAAGCGCGAGATCGAGGCGGCCAACGTCCACATCTGCGGCGCGATGACGGTCGAGGGAGCTCCGCACCTCAAGGCCGAGCACTATCCGGTGTTCGACTGCGCCAATCCCTGCGGCAAGATCGGCAAGCGCTATCTGTCGGTCGAGAGCCACATCCGCATGATGGCCGCTGCCCAGCCCTTCATCTCGGGTGCGATCTCCAAGACCATCAACATGCCGAACGACGCCACGGTGGAGGACTGCAAGTCCGCCTACATGCTGTCGTGGAAGCTCGCCCTGAAGGCCAACGCGCTCTATCGCGACGGCTCCAAGCTCAGCCAGCCGCTCAACTCGCAGCTCATCAGCGACGACGAGGACGAGGACGATGCGGTCGACCATCTCTACGAGAAGCCGATGGCGGCGCGTGCCGCCCAGGTCTCGGAGAAGATCGTCGAGAAGCTGGTCGAGCGCATCATCGTGATGCGCGAGCGCGAGAAGATGCCGGATCGCCGCAAGGGCTACACCCAGAAGGCGGTCGTCGGCGGCCACAAGGTCTACCTGCGCACCGGCGAGTATGACGACGGCCGTCTCGGCGAGATCTTCATCGACATGCACAAGGAAGGCGCAGCGCTCCGCTCCTTCATCAACAATTTTGCGATCGCGGTCTCCCTCGGTCTGCAATACGGCGTGCCGCTGGACGAATATGTCGACGCCTTCACCTTCACCCGCTTCGAGCCGGCGGGCCCCGTGCAGGGCAACGACAGCATCAAGTACGCGACCTCGATCCTCGACTACGTCTTCCGCGAGCTGGCGGTGAGCTACCTCAGCCGCTTCGACCTCGCCCACGTCGATCCCAACGAGACGGGCTTTGACGCGCTCGGCAAGGGCGTCGAGGAAGGCAAGGAGCCGGACGAGGACGGCGGCCACCACGCGACCAAGCTGGTCTCGCGCGGCCTCACCCGCTCGCGGACCGACAACCTCGTCGTGATGCGCGGCGGCTCGACCGCAGTCGCGCAAGGCAACGACAGCGCGCCATCAGGCGGCAGCAAGGTCACCGCCCTCGCCGCTCACGGCGCGAGCACCCGTGTCGGCGATGCCATCGAAGGCGCCGTCGCCCTGAAGCAGGAAGCCCAGCACGATCTCTCCCCCACGGAGAAGCTCGAGCAGCTGCAGTGGAGCAAGGCCGGCACCGCGCAAACCATCGTCCCCACCAAGGCCGAACGCCGCGCCGAAGCCAAGGCCAAGGGCTACGAGGGCGAGATGTGCTCAGAGTGCGGCAACTTCACGCTGGTGCGGAATGGGACTTGCATGAAGTGCGATACGTGCGGGTCCACGACGGGGTGTTCGTGAGGGGGAGCGCCTCGCAACCATAGTTAGACCGGACTTAATCCGGGTATACGCAAAGGGCGGCCGAGGGGCCGCCCTTTTTGCATCTAGAGCCCCACATATTTTAGTCTTTTCGCGCACCGGCGGGGCCACACACGATCACAGTCCTTGGGCGATGGATTCAGTGGGGTGCGAGGCCGAAATTCGCGTGCAGCCCGGCATGTCCCACTATTTCGAAAATGGGGCCGATCGTGAACACCAACATGGACACGTTCAATATCGCGTCGATGGGCGTAACCGGACGGCCTGTGCCCTGCCACAACAGGCATAACACGCCCTACATGTTCTACTCGCTCGATGCGACTGCTGGAGCTGCCGCGGTCGCGAGGACAAAAGCCCGAAATTAATCCGACGGATGGCCTCGAATTACGGTGACAGTGCACTGAATTCACTCGCTCCGATCTGCGGCTTCGGCTCGCGTTCGGTGAACGGCGTCAATTAAGTGCATTGCCACCGTCATCAAGATCGGTTCGAGCTTCGCTGCTCCGTCAATACCCTGCCCCCGAAATTGCCTTTGCGGTCGAGCCCTTCCCCCCTAAACTCCGGACACCAGCGGCATGAGTTCCGATCGCGCCGGTAGAAGCGGAGTCAAGTAATGCCCAAACCGGAAAGCTTCCCGATCGAGAAGATCTTCGTTCCCACGAAGCAGAAGAAGGCGATCAAGTCCGAGACCGTCGCGGAGATCGCGGAAAGCATTCTGGACATCGGACAACAGGCCCCCATTTCCGTTCGGCTCGACGGAGACCGCCTCGTTCTGGTCGAGGGACTGCATCGGTTAGAGGCCTGCAAGGCGCTCGGCGAGACAACCATTCTCGGTGTCCTGGTCCCAGCGGAGCTCACTCAACCCAAGCCGCTGCTTGCCGAACGCCCCGAAGTCGAGGCAGAGCGCCTCAAGATGGCGCGATTGAAACAGTTGCGCCTGGAGAAGGAAGCCGCAGAGGCATCGACTGCTGCCTTGAAGGGCGCTGGCGCAAAGGAAGCGCCGCGCACCCGTCCGGCGAAAGGCATCCGCGACAATCCGAAGGCATCACCGGGCCGGACTGCGAAATCGAAACCGAAAACATTGTCGGACTGGATCATGCAGCAAAAGGGCAGCGGCGGCCGCTATTGATTGCCGGCTCCATCCTTCGCGGATCGGCATTGATCCGTTTCGCTCCGCTCGACTTCGTTTCTCCGTTGATAAACAGGAGATGGGTTGCGCCTTCGGCTAACCCATCCTGTACCGCGCAGGACGGTCAAGAGCCGGCGGGGCGGCGCTGCCCATGCCCGGCAAAATCTCACCACATGGCCGCCACGCAAGCGACAACGCACAATCGCGATTTGAGCGCAAACGCGCCGGAGGCTTGCGGCTTCAGCGATATTCAGGAGCCATTTGCAATGTTGGGTACGGTAGAAAATAAGCCAATGAAAAAATCCGGCCGGCGCCACGGGAAGAAGAAGGCCGGGCATCGGACCGGGGCGGGCGAGCAACACGCAACTGCAGCGCATCCATTGCCGGATACCTCGGTGGAGATCAGCCAAGAGAACGAGCTAGAGAACGAGCAAGAGAACAGGCCAGATACCGTGCAACAGACCGAGCAAGAGGTCGAGACGAGCCGACCGGTCGCTGCGCAGGTGCCCTCGGTTGCAGCCTCGCCGTCCGGGATGGAGATCGCTGCCAGCGCGCCTGTCACACCCTTGGAACCCTCGCTGGCCGGCGCGCAGGCGATTGCCGATGCCTATAGCGGCTACATCAAGACGTCGGTCGAGCACGCCTGGACCTTCCTGGGAAAGCTCGCGACGGCGCGCTCACCCGTCGAGGCCCTTGAGCTGCAGATGGAGTACGCGAAACAGACGTACGACTCTCTTGTCGCCGAATCCAAGAAGATCGCCGTGTTGCATGAACAAATGACCAGACAAAGGTTCATGCATCTCGAGGGGTTCGTGGCCAGGCTCACCCAGACGACGCTCGAAATCCGCGCGACTCGTCACTAACGGCCGGAAGCCCTGCCCACCATTTGAGGTGAGGGGTTTCTCGCGGGACTCAACCCATCCTGCGTCCGACCGGCCGTTGTGTCCCGTCAGTGCCTGCACCGCCTGGCGTTCAGTACCCTGACTTGGCTTTCGCGCCGGTGGACGGCCTCATGCTCGCACCTGTAGTTTGTCCTGTAGTGTGTCCTGGAGCGTAGTTCGACGCGCCGTGGCTGGTGCTTTTCGCGGACTTCGCGTGATGTTTCATCTTATGCCCGGGAGCGTAGCCGGATGCGCCCGGTTCGCCCGTCTTGGAACCCATTTGCTGCATCTCATGACCCGGCGTCTTGCTCGATACACCCTGGGCAAACACGGCTGGTGCTGTCGCCATGACAACGGCAGTCGAAAGCGCGATGATCCTTGCTTTCATGTTGTCCTCCTCCAACAAGCCCCTCAAGGAAAACGGAATGAGCGAGCGCCCGTTCCTCCCTGGGAACGTTCATGGTGAGACAAGCTGGTCCCTGCCGCCGCCGCAACGCAATGAACCGTTTTTTCGAAAGCGATCATGCCGCAAGGCAGCACCGATCACGACTGTTCGATCAGGATCGGTGAACCGAGCTCTTCGAAACGAAAGAGCTGAAACACCCGCTGGCCATTGAAGTCGAGCACTCTCAAATCATCGGTCTCGTGCAGGTTGCTTTCAACCGCCTGGAAGTGCCCGCCGTAGCGCTCCCGGGCGAGCGACAAGGGAACATCGAACGCGACGAACTTGCCGATACCTTTCTGCCTGAGCACCCCAAGAAGCTTGAGGTCGTTCAGGGACTGATGCGAGGTGAGAACAAGCAGCGGACCGCTCGCCGTCAGCAGCAAAAGCGATTTCATCGGATCCTCCTTTGCACCCTACCTGATCTTCGCCAGGCACTCCTTCAGGCGCTCCAGCTCCGTACGAACCTGCGCCTCCATGGCGTCTTGCAATGCGAGGATGCCCCTGCTGGACAATTCCGCGGAGGCCTTTCTGTCCAGATTCTGCTTCCAGTCCCGGATGCCTTGCCTGGTGGCCCGCTGGGCCTCCGCCGTCGTCTTGGCGTATTCCTTCATGCAGGCATCGGCCATCGAGCATGTCTGGCACTCCTGGGCGGCGGCCGGACTTGCAAGAAGCAGGGCGAGTATCGCGGCAGGGACCCTCATTGCGGTTCCTCCCGCGATTAGCATAGCACGGCGCAGGGATGTCGGGGGAAGCAGCCCCGGCTGTTTCATCGCCAGAAGATCGAAGCGATCGCGCGACAGCGCCATCTCGCGCATCGTACCGAGCCGCCATAATTTTTCCTTGGCACACGCGTTGTGTCTGATCGTGGCGAGACCTATCCTTCCCATGATCGGACTGCCTCCCATTGACGCCCGACCGGATGGAGAGCGCATCGGTGCCTGACACGAACGACCCCAAACCTGAGACCGACAAGCCTGACAGCGCCAAGCCTGATGTCGCCAAGCCTGATGTCGCCAAGCCTGACGCCGCCAAGCCGGACGAGGCGCGCGCGGACGGCGGGCTGGCGCGGGCTTATGACCGGATCAAGAGCGCGGAGGAAGACCTCGCGCGGCTGGACCGGCTGGTTTCCGGAATGGAACGCGACAGCGAAGGCCCGCGGGCCTCGCACGCCGCTGCGACCGCCACCGCAACGTCCGCCAGCAAGGCACCGGCGCCGGACACCAAGGTCCCAAATGCGAAGCCTCGCGATCAAGGCTTGAAGGGAGACCGGACCATGATGCGCGCTCTGGTCGGCCTCGTGCTGGCGGTCGGCCTGCTCGGCGCCGCCTTCGCTTCGCAATATCGTGACGAGGCGCAATCGATCGGCAAGTCGATCATGGCGCGGTGGGCTCCGCCGGCGGCGAGCACGCCCCCGCAAGCTTCCGCGGTGGAAAGTCCCGCGCAGCCACGGGCAATGGTGCTGGCTGCTGCGGATGAGCCGAGCCCGGTGCCCGCGCCGCAGCTACCTAAGGACACCGACAGCGCCCCGAAGCCTGCCGCCACCGCGCCCGAGCCGGCATCGTCCGAGCTCGCGCAATCGCTCAAGGCCATCACCAGCGAGCTTGCGAACATCAATGGCAAGCTCGAGCAACTGAAGAGCAGCAACGAGCAGACCCTGCGCGAGCAGGCCGCCACCATTCAGCAGCTCAAGGCGGCGCAGGAGAAGGATGCGGCGGACAATGCCCGCCTCGCCACGCAACTCCAGGCGCTGCAAACGCAGCCGACCGCGTCATCCGCCCCTGCCGCCGCAAAGCCCATCGTGCGCAGCGCGACGAGCAATGAGGCGGTTGCGCGTGCCCGGCCGCACGTACCGGACGTCGCACCGCGGCGGCCGAGACCGCCGCCGCGCGGACCCTGGATGCCGCCGCGCTATATGGCCGATCCTTATTACGGCGATCCGGATTGGTGAGCCCCAAAGGCGGGATTGCAATCGAAGTGCCGTAGAGTGGGCAAAGACGCACTTGCGCCGTGCCCACCCTTTCGTGTTGAGATCGCGTTGGTGGGCACGCTTCCGCCTTCGCTCTTTCGAGCTACGGCGGACACGTCGCTTCGCCCACCCTACGGACCTACACCCGCCTCACCGGACTTCGCTCATCGTCACCTTGGCGGCGATCCCGGGCAGCTCGGAGTCTTGCAGTGCAAGCTCCTCATCGCACGATGAGCCTACCGACACTTCCGCCATTCTGCGCTTGACCTGCTCGCATGTCTTGCGGACGTCCTCGGTGAACAGCGCGCATTCTTCGATGCGCTTGAAGATCTTCCGTCCCTCTTCACGATACCCCGCCGCCGTTTCCCGCATGAAGGCGATCGCATCATGGACCTGGGCCGTCAGCGCCTCGCATTTTTGCGCGGCGTCGATCAGCTCGGTGCCCATGGCCTCGATCTCCTTTGCGGCGGACTCATAGTCGCGAATGACCGCCTCTGCACTGAGCGCGCCGACGCGCGTGACGCCCTCGGTGTGCTCGACGTAATCAGGCAAAGCAATGGAAGCCAGAGAGCTTCCCGGGCGTACCGACGCAATGTCCGCCTCGAGCTGGACCAGGTTCACGCCTTCCCGTCTGCGCAATTGTTCAACACTTGCCATGATCGGTTCTCCCAATACGCACCCAGAACCCCAAACAGTATTGGGTTTATTACGGGGGTAAGTGGCATTCTACACTGATGTATTCTTGACAGTCGCAGCTTTGCCATTTTTTCCCGATCGCTGGCGCCGCACGCAACGATGAGGGATTCATGATCGCGCAACTTCTCCTGGTCGCCGGCTTTGCCGCGAGGGTCAACGCGATCAAGCGGCAGTTTTTGCCGCTTGCGGCGGAGGTCGAGGGCTAGCAAAGAAGCGTAGCCCGGATGAGCGAAGCGACATCCGGGACAGCGTGCCGAAGCATTCCCCCGGATGTCGCTTCGTTCATCCGGGCTACGAGTGCCGCAGGGTAGGCAAAGCCTCGATCTTCACCACCAATACGGCCAGCGCCACGCCTCGTAGCGAATGTATGACGGCACCAGCGGGGGGCCGTAGGGATCGACGCGGTCGTCCTCCGGGCGATAGCGATAGCGCGGGACGATGTTGTAATCCCACGGCGTCGGCCTCAGCACGGGCGCCGTGACGATCAGCCTGTCCTGCGGTGCACGAACGACGACGGCCTTCCGCGTCCGGGCTTCGGCGCCGGACGTTGCAAGGCTGGACAGCACCAGGGCCGTTCCCAGCGCACACGCGACGGTCATTTTTGTCATGCGTCAGTCTCCTTGCCGCAAGAGTGCAAAAGGACTCACGGCAAGGCAAGCTAAAATCTCATCACGCTTCAGGCACCCG
>NZ_LWIG01000026.1:64051-69991 GCF_002068095.1 Bradyrhizobium sacchari
GGCGGGATGATATCCTTCAGGCTCGCATCGCTTTGATGGATGGCGAGAATGTTGATGCCCAGAGGCATCAACTGATAGCCGTTGTCCGACAGCCACTGCGCGAGCTGGAGCTTGTCCGTCTTGATCGCCTCGATCAGCAGGATCGGGCGATAGGTCCTGATTGTCTCCCGGGCGCCCGCGAGGACCTCCATCTCCATGCCTTCGACATCGATCTTGATGAAATCGACCCGCGGCACATCGAGCTCGTCCAGCATCATCTTGCGGATGGCGACGGTGTTCTGTGCATAGTCGATCGGCTGACCGATGAATTCGTTGCTCGGGCGCGGCCGCAGTTCCAGGCTGCCGAAGCTGGACGGCGTGAAATAGTTCGGATTCGGAATCTGCATCATGCCGGATTCGGACAACACGGCCGCATGCACCGCGAACGCATTGAAGCAGTTGTTGATGGCGATATTGCCCGCCAGCGCGTAGAAGATCCGTTCCTGGGCTTCCACCGCGACCACCGATCCCCACCCCGTCATCGCTGAGGCCCATTCGATCGTGTGCACGCCGATATTCGCACCGCAATCGATGGCGATCACGCCATCGCCATGATGCCGCCGTCGCAATGCCAGCAGTTCGAGCGCGATCTTGACCTCGCCTGGATCGAAGGCGGCCGTCTCGAGGATCTGAAACCCGACGCCATAGCCGCGGTCGGGAGCGGTCATGCGATAGTCGAAGCGATTGACGATCATCGTCCCGTGATTGGACGCGGCCAAGACAAAGGCCAGCTTTTGCCCCGCGATCGGCATTGCAGAATCTCCCTGCGCTCGGAGTGGAGGCCACCATCGCAATGCCCGCTTGTGCGGGGCTTGCCCCGGCGGCGACATCCGGTCAGCGCCGGGAGTCGCGCCTGGCCTGTGCCCTCTTGTTGGCCTGTGAAACCCGTCCAACCTTCGAGGGAGGGAGTTTGACGGCTCGACGACGGCTCGGCAGTGCACGCATGCCGTCATGGGGCGTCGGATGATTGGCCGGGCGCGCGAACTGCCTCGCCCGGCGCAGCGCCAGCGCCCGTCGGGCGGCTTCTCCCAGCTCGCGCCTTGCTTCAAAATTCTGCAGCCGTCGCAGCTCCTTGTTGACGCGCTTGAGGGCGGCAACAAAAACCTCCTTGCGCCGGAACGTGCTTGCCCCCGCCCCCGGCGTGCGGCGACCGCCGGGATCGGCCGAACCCTTCGCGACGCGTCGCTGGCGGTGCGCGAGCGTGCGTTCCTTGTCGCTGAGGTCACGCAGGAGGCTGCGCAATTTCTCCAGTGCCGTGCGATCGACCTCTCCGATCGCGGGATGGTGCGACGTCAGAACGATCTGCTGCTCTTCGTGGTTCAAGATGCTGGACTCGAATTTACATGGCCTCGACATCCTTCTCCTCCTTTGACGAACGGGAAAGCCAGGGGACGTCGCTGTCGAGCGCGACGTCGGCAGCCGCGAGCCGACGGAAAAGCGCCCTGCGCCGGGCAATCGGGGGCCAGGCGTAAAGAAAGATGTCGGACGGCTTCCAGATCGCAACCCAGCCGAAGACCAGGAAGCTCTCCTGCAGGATGTGCGACACGGGACTCGCGTCCAGTTTTCGCAGCAGGAGCCAGCCGAGCACCAGGCATAACGACAGGATGGAAAGGCCAACCGCGAGCGAGAACCGTCCGGTCCTGAACAGCTCACGCATCTCGCGGGTCATCGCCTCATTTCTGAGGTCGAAATGATCCTTTACCGCGGTGACGATGTCGCTCGCGGACGCCCGCGACAGCTCGTCTGACGGCAGATGAATGACGATCGCGATCGGCGCATCGACTGGCAACTCCTGCGCGCGGCCGACGATGTAGTCTTCGGCGTCGAGCGCAAGCTCGCTTTCCCTGAATGGCGACGGATCCAGCGTGTTGAAGAGCTGCGACACCTTCCGAAGCTTCAGCTCGATGCGGCCGGTCGGCATGGCCATGGCATCCATTGCAAGCCATCGTCACGTTTGCCGTGCCAACCTGTCCCGACCAATGGCTTGCCGCCATCGGGAAATGTACTGGGGAGCGGCGGCGTCGTCCCGATATGGACTTTTCGACGGTTATGGCAGCAAGCTTGACCCGGATGAGCGGCTNGCCGTAGCCGCGGCGGCGCGCGGTTCACGCTGCTTTACTCGCGCGCCCGGCGCAACGCCTCGACCAGCTTCGTCCTCTGCTTGGCCCAGCGGGACTCTTCAACGTCGGCGCGCTCATCGAGCGCGGCCCGCGCGGTTTCGATCTCCTCGGTTCGCGCCTCGTGCTCCCGCCTCGCCTTATCAAGCGCAGCCTCGGCCGCGGCGACCGCCTTCTCCCGGCGCGCCTGCTCCTTGGCGCGGGCGGCCTCTTCCTTGCGGCGCTCGGCCTCGCGCCGCTGCTCCTCCTTCGCGAACGAAGCGGCGGCCTTGCGCGCCTGCTTGTCGTCGATCTTGCCGGCTGCTTTCGGTGCCGGCCTCGCCGGACGCCGCTTCGATCGCGGCCTGGCATCGCCGTCGGCGAGATCGGTCGGCAGCTCCGCGCTCTCGGTGAACGGACCGTCCGATCCGACCGGACGCCGGAGCACGACGCCTGGCTTGGCCATGGTCGCGGCGACGATGCCGGGATCGTCGGTCTCACGCGCCACGCCCTGATGGAACAGATTGGAGCTGGCGCCCCAGGCCTGAAGCGCCGCCTTCATCGAGGGCGCGGCGATGGCCTGGTCGTAGAAGCCGAGCGAGGTCTGGTAGGTCTTCAGTCGTCTCTTGAGTTGTTTCGGCATGTCGCCCCGCGGCCTGCGACGCATCAACTCCCGGCCGTCGCACGGCGCCACCATGCCATCATGCGCCTGTTTTGCCCGACGGGTCAAATCTCGTTCGGTATCGCCGAAGTCGGTGGCAGGCTTTCACGTCTCGCCCCTCGCCATTCCTCCCACAGGCCGGCTTTGCCCTCGCACGAATCTCGGGATCGCAGGCCTTCGAAATCCCTGGTGTTTTCTACTGTGCATGGGGTTGTTTTCGATGTTTCTTTTGCGGGGCGCGTAACTTGGCATCGCAATCCGCAGGAAGGATCACCATGAACGGCAATCGCTATTACGGCGTCCGCGGCGAGGGCGCGAAATACGGCGTGGGCTTCGGCTCGGCGCTCGCCATTGCGATCTCCTACACCAACAACCATTCGATCCTGTGGGCGATCATCCATGGCATCCTGGGCTGGCTCTACGTGATCTTCGCGGCGCTCTTCCGGTGATATCGCACCGCCAGGCGACGACCGTCAGCAGCTTTTCCTTGCTTTCCCGGTTCCCGCCCCTACGGTCGCGCCGCGAACGAACCTTTGAACGAGACAGATATGACCGACACGATGAAATGCCCCGCGTGCAGCTCCGAACACGCCTATCAGGACCGCGACCTCTGGGTCTGCCCGGAGTGCGGCCACGAGTGGAGCGGCGCGGCGGATGCGGCTGCCGATACGGCGGCAGACGCCGGCGTGCGCGATGCCAATGGCAATGTGCTCAGCGACGGCGACAGCGTCATCGTGGTCAAGGATCTCAAGATCAAGGGCTCCTCCTCGGTCGTGAAAGGCGGCACCAAGGTGCGCAACATCCGCCTCCAGGATGCCAGCGACGGTCACAACATCGCCTGCAAGATCGACGGCATCGGCGCCATGAACCTGAAGTCGGAATTCGTCAGGAAGGCGTAGCCCGAGACAGCGTGCCCGCGCGGTAAGGCTAACGGGGGTTCCCTCCCTGGAACACACGATTTCCGCTTATCCCGGCCCAAAATGCGTGTAAGCTCATTCCTGCCGGGGAGGCGTTTGAAGAGCGTAGGTATTTTGTTCAACCCGGGGCTGGATCCTTTTGAATACGCGTTTGATTGCATCACTGCTTTAAGACTTGAATGGCCGCCCTCTGGGCGGCCTTCCGTTTTTCGGGATGCGTGATCGCTCTCGCTCACCCGCGTCGAGGTCGGGTCTACCGCTGCCTCTGCGCCAGATAGAACCCGCACAGCACCGTCGCGAGACCCACGGTCTGCAGCAGCGTCGGCGGTTCGCCAAGCAGGAGCCAGCCGGTCAGGAGCGTCAGGGCGGGCACGCAGGCCGGAAACACCGCGGCGCGCGCGACGCCGAGGCGCTGCACCGAGACCGCGAACAGATAGAGCGCGGCCGGACCTGCGAGCACGCCCTGCGCCAGCGCCTGGATGGCGTTTTCGGTCATGCCGATCGCCGCAATGCGGGCGAGCCCGCCGGTGGCGATGTAGAGCGGCAGCAGCAATAGCGACAGGACGTTGATGACCAGCGCGGCCGAGACGGCCGAGACGCGCCAGTGCCGCAGCGCTGCGCCGAATCCGGCGAACATCAATCCGGTCAGCACGAAGATCAGATCGCCCTGCACGCCCTCGGCGCCGATATGGCCGATCGATTCCGCGCCGATGACGCCGAGCCCGGCGACGATGATGATGGCGCCCGCGAGCCGCGAGGCGGAGATCCTCTCTTTCAGCACCAATGCGGCGAGCAGGAGGCCGCCCAGCGTGGCGCAGGACGGCTGTATCACGCTGCCATGGCCGAGCGGCACGAACAGGAAGCCGGTGTAGGAGATCAGCGACATCACGGGGCCGCCGAGCACCATCAGCGCAAGGCCCCTGCCCCAGCCGATGCCGCAGAGATCGGAGATGCCGGCGCGTGCGACCAGCGGCAGGAACGCGATGCCGGACCAGACATAGCGATGCACGAGCAGATCGACCGGCGTGAAGCCGACCTTGAGTCCATGTCGCGTGCCGGCAAAGCCCAGCGCCCAAAACAGCGCCGCCGACAGGCCGCACGCCACGCCAAGAAGCGCCGGCGCCGCATCATTGTTCTGAGTGAGAGCGTCAGCGCCGCTCGTCCGCTGATCCATGGATGAGCGATAGGCTGTCAGGGGCCGCGGCTCAACCCATGTGGGCGCAGGGCTGGCACGCAACGTCGTGACGTAAGGTGTGTAGCGCGAATTGCGCGCCGCTCGAGCAGTGGTGATCAGAACAGCCCGGGGCTGAGATCGAGGCCGTAGGTCAGGCTGAGCACGAACACGAACAGCGCGGCGGCCGCGAACAACGCAAGATGCCTGACAATGAATTCGCGCGGCGAGGTGCTGGCAACAACGGCTTTCTGCGCAACGGGCATGAACGACCTCCAGTATGATTCGAGAAATTGGCCGCTCAATAAGCGGCGCGCGCATCAGGCGCCGCGATTTCCGAAACAACTATTAAGAGGATCACACACGTCTTGAACGGCCGTACACAATGACGGTATCGCGCGGTTCTTTTTCGATTTCGAATTCTCGATCCGCGCATGCGCGCACGAAAACGTGCGGCTCCCCGCCACAAAGAAAAAACCGCGCTCCCGGAGGAACGCGGTTCCGACGCCATGCGTGGCCTTCTAAAAACCCGAATCCTGCGCTAGGCACGATGCGTCAGCACTGTGCTAGGCGCGGACGCTTAGCGGGCCGAACCCACCGTCGCGGTCTTCACCTTGCGCGGCGCGAGGACGGCGGCCTGAAGCGCCGTGACGCTGGTGGCGGGCGCCGACACCTGCTGCTCGACATGGCCGGCACCGAGCACGCGGATCTGCACGGGGGACGCCGGCATGCCATAGGCCTCATAGGCCGGCAGCTCGGCGGCGAAGGTGGCAGTCGATCCCGTGATGGCGAGGACGGCGGCTGCGATCGACAAAGTCTTCTTGTTCATTGGTGATGCTCCAGAAGGAAGTTTCGGAGCACATCTAAGCCTGATTTGCTGCATTGCGATATGCGTTGGTGCAACGCAATAACGCGTCTCATGCATGGCAATATGTTTAACACGCCCAACACCTTGGACGGATTCCCTGATTCGGCGGTCAGCCGCCGAGCACGTTGCCCCAACCGTCGAAGACGTAGGCCTTCCAGGCCACTGTCCCATCGCCGCGGAGGCGGCTG
>NZ_LWIG01000026.1:70024-71655 GCF_002068095.1 Bradyrhizobium sacchari
GGCGGTCCAGGTGATGATACTGCCGGAGACACGATCATGCAGGATGGCGGGCTCGTCGGGATCGAAGGCATCCATGGGACGAAGCGAGGAATGCGTCATGTCCGAGCAACGCGCGCCACGCGGCGGAAGTTGCGCAAGTCATCGGATTCGTATTTTTCGCAGTCCGCGTCGATGGACCCTGGAACCCGCGCGTGGCCCCGAGGCCACACTTCCCCCAAAAAGCCCGCTTTCGCCGAATTGCGCCATTGCGCCGCCACACGGTCACCCGAACAATTGACGCACTGCGTGCCTTTCTATGCAAGACTGTTCGACAAGACTGGTTCGAACCGAACCGTTTGGAGGCAGGGATCATGAATGATCGGCGGTCTCTTCTGGTGGCAGTCGCGTGCCCCTCGGCCGTGATGGCCGGCTGGCTGGCGCTCTCCCTGTCCGCCTATGCCCCTGCCCTGATCGAGAACAGCGGCGCCAATGCAGCCGCTATCTCGCGCGCGAAAGACCTCGGCCGCCTCGATCTCGCCGACGTTCCGCGCGCTGCGACGATCGAGGATGGCATGGCGCTGACTGCCGACATCGCCGCCGCGGTTGCCGCGACACCGGCTCCAGTGATCACCGAGGCCGCGGCGCCTGAGGCCGCCTCCATCAAGCTCGCCTCCGCCGATCCTGCGCTGATCCTGCCGGCCGAGCCGCCGCCCGCCCCGCAAGTGTTGCCCGAGCCGGCGCCCGCCGCCGGCGCGGCCGCGCCCGTAGAGGAGCCGGTCAAGCTCGCATCGGCCGATGCCGCCGAGATCGTGGCCACGGACGCCCTGTCGCCCGCATCGCTCGCGACCGGGCCGGCAGCAACCGCCGTACGCAAGGCGTCACCACCGGCCGACACCGTCGCCGTGCTCGACGAATGCTTCGTCGTCGATACCTGCATCGACCGCTATCTCTGGGCGCTCTACCAGCGCACGCCCAAGGAAGACTCGATCAAGGTCGAGGAGCGCCGCGCCGTCACCGTCAAGCGCCGGGGCAAGATGGTCACGGTGATGCGGAGCTTCACAAAACTGGTCGACGAGGATTTCGGCTGGAAGGATCCAAAGGCGGCCGAACACGCGAACATGTCGATGATGGACTACGTCATCGGCGGCATGGA
Organism: Bradyrhizobium sacchari; assembly: GCF_002068095.1. Lineage (GTDB taxonomy): Bacteria > Pseudomonadota > Alphaproteobacteria > Rhizobiales > Xanthobacteraceae > Bradyrhizobium > Bradyrhizobium sacchari. Next base: position 71,157 of record NZ_LWIG01000026.1, read on the forward strand.
CAAGAGTTTTAAGCGAAAACTGTTCCGCACGCTGCTTGCGGCAGAAGCCGCCGGCCTTTCGCCGGGCATCACCAGCGCGTTCCGCGACGATTATCGCCAGTCGATCGCGAGCGGCCTGAAGGCCGCCTCCGACCGCTCCTATCACGGCGGCAGCACCCGCGGCGGCTATGGCCACGGCATGGCGGCCGACATCGTCTCGACCGCGGGCAACAACCGCGCGCAGCGCTGGGTCTCGACCGAAATCCTCTGGAAGTGGGTCGACGCCAACGGCAAGGCGCTCGGCATCGGCCGGCCCTATCTCGGCCGGGATCCGCCGCATGTCGGCCCCATCGACGGCGCCGAATACATCTCGAAGCGCGGCACCGCGGACCGCAAGGACGTCGCCAGCGCCAAGCCGAAAAAGGCGCGGGCCGTGGCGCATGCAAAGCTGCCGAAAGCGCAGGCCGCGCGCGAGCAGAAAGTCCCGGCCAAGCCGCAGAAGTCGGCGCAATCGGCCGGC
>NZ_LWIG01000026.1:71743-72414 GCF_002068095.1 Bradyrhizobium sacchari
CTCCGCCGTGCCGGCCGCTTGCGTGCGCAGCAGCACGGCAAAGATGGTCTCGACCGCGAGCCGCACCGCGGCCTCCATTGCCTTGCCCTTGGCCAGATGCGCCGCGATCAGGCCGGTGAGCAGATCGCCGGTGCCATAGGGGCGGATCGGCAGCCGCTGCGTCGCAAAGCGCGACAGCTGGCCGTCCGCGCAGAGGATCGTCTCCACCTGTCCGCCAGGCGTGTCGGCGAGCGCGCAGCCTGTCGCAACGACGTCGATACGGGCTTCGCCCGCGAGCGCGACACACGCCTCGCGCAGGCTCTGCGTATCCGCGATCGTCAAGCCTGACAGCAGCTCGAGCTCGAACTGGTTGGGCGTCGTCAGGTTCGCGGCCGGCAGCAGCCGGTGCCGCACCACGTCCCGGATGCCGTCGGCGACATAGACGCGGCCATCGTCCCCGATCACGGGATCGCAGAGATAGACGAGCTTCGAATTGCGCGTCAGTGCCCGCTCGACGAAATCGGCGACGACAGCCGCATTGCCGGGCGAGCCGAGATAGCCGGTGACCAGCACCGCGGCCTGGTCGACGAGATCGCGTTCCTCGACGCCCTTGAGAAGATCGGCGACGAGCTCGGTCTCCAGCACCCGCCCATGCAGGCTCGGATAGCGCGGATGGTTCGACAGCAGCGTGG
>NZ_LWIG01000026.1:72419-83410 GCF_002068095.1 Bradyrhizobium sacchari
CCGCCGCGACATTCACGCCTTCCGCCTGCATGGCATAGGCAGCCGCGCTGTTGCCGACATGGCCGTGGACCACCTGGCTTTGAATGGAGATGACGAGCATGCGGAGGTCCGTAAGGTCAAATGCGGTGCAAGGCAAGCGCAGCCCGGATCACGAAAAATCGTACCCGAGTCCCGGCCGCAGCGCCTGCATCTTCCGCGCCAGCCGCCGATGCCCTGTCTCGTCCGACCGCGCCAGCCGGCGCACGACGGCGACATGATCCGCATCGCTCTTGTGCTGGTTGAGCTTGGCCTGCCCCTCGACGGTATCGACCACCAGATCGATGACTCGGATCGCAGCCAGCATGCTCTCACGTTTTTCCGGCTCCATCCGTGCGAGGTCCCAGGGCGGCTTCGGTAAACGCGCCTCGGCGACCGCGAGCAGCGCATCGCCATGCCCGCGGTTCTCCTCCAGCCCGCGCAGATGCGCCACGCCCGACAGGTGCACCGCCTCGTAGAGCCAGGTCGAGACGTTGTCCTGCGAGGCATACCAGTCGTTAGAGATGTACGCATCGTCGCCGGCTACGATCAGCAGGAATCGCCTCATGCCATCCGCCAGCGGGACGAGCGGATTCCTGGCGGTCAGGTGGATCTGCACGATGGCGGACCCGTCGCGTTCGACCAGCACGAACGGCACGTGCGAGGCACGTGGCCCGCGCTCATCCGCCGCCACGATCATGCCGAAGCCGCGCTGCCCTGCAAATTCCAGCGCAGCCTGCTCCTCGATGCGGAATTGGGGACGGAGGACATGCATGGCGCGGCGCTCGATTGGCTGAACGAGGGACGGGGCAAGGCTAACCCATCATGCGCCGAAATCAGAAACGATATCGGATCGCAAACGCGGATCTCAGGAATGATCCCGGCGCCGTGCCAGCTCGCCGAGATAGGCGCAGAACATGTCCGCCAGTCCGTCGGCATGCCGGACGATCTCCGCTTCGCTGCGCGGCGCCTCCGAGAACCGCTTGCCGACCTCGCTCAGCGTCGTCGTGATCAGTTCGCCGGCGAGCGCGCGCGTCGGGTCCGTTGCCTTGGGCAGCGCCTCCCGCATGAACGCCGCGACGGTGCCCTTGCCGGCAGCCCGCGCGTCCTGCGCCTCGGGCGCATCGCGATAGAGCGGAGCGGCATCGCTGAGGGCGGTGCGGATCGCGGCCTCCTCGCACTCCGAGCGGATGAAGGCATGGACCAGCGCGCGCAGCCGCAGCAGCGGCGCCTTCGCACCGTCCGCGAGGATGCCGCGCAGCATGTCGCTGGTGCGGCGCCATTCATCGCTCTGGAGGCGGAACAGGATCGCCGCCTTGTTCGGAAAATATTGATAGAGCGACCCGACGCTCACCCCGGCCCGCTCGGCCACGCGGGCCGTCGTGAAACGCTGCGCGCCCTCCTTCGCCAGGACCTGAACAGCCGCATCAAGAATGGCTGCGACCAGCTCGGTGGAGCGGGCCTGTCGCGGCTGTTTTCGTGAGGAAACTGAACGACTTCGGCGATCAGCCATGCTGCGCTCCAGCAATGCGAATAGCGAATGCGACGAATTAGTCGTATTTCAAGTCCCACGCAAGCAGATGCTTCGCCGCGAACTCTGGAGACCTCACATGACCACCCCAACCATCACGTTGCTCGCGCCGCTGCTGGATCGCCTGTTCGATCAGGACGAAGCAACACGCGGCGCAACGCAAGCAGCCTTCGCCGACCTGACCGACGCCGACCGCGCACGCATGATGCGGAGCAAGACCGACTACCGCGACCTCTACGGACGCCTGAAAGACTCGCCGCTCGCGATCTCCCGCGAGACCGGTCACCTGCTCTACATGCTGGCGCGCAGCTCCCGCGCCAAGGCGATCGTCGAGTTCGGCACCTCGTTCGGCATCTCGACGCTGCACCTTGCCGCAGGTTTACGCGACAATGGCGGCGGCCACCTCATCACCAGCGAATTCGAGCCGTCGAAAGCAGCGCGGGCGCGGGAGAACCTGTCGGCCGGCGGCTTGATCGACCTCGTCGAAATCCGCGAGGGCGATGCGCTGCAAACGCTCAGCGCTGATCTGCCCGATGCGATCGATCTGGTGCTGCTCGACGGTGCGAAGGCGCTCTACCCCGAAATCCTGGATCTGATCGAAGGCCATCTCAGGCCGGGCGCGATCATCGTCGCCGACAACGCCGACGACAGCCCCGACTATCTGGCGCGCGTGCGCGCGCCGGGAAGCGGCTACATGTCCACGCCTTTCGCCGAAGACGTCGAACTCACCGTGCGCATCGGCTAGCGCCGCCCTGGACTACTCCAAGAGCTTGGAGCCGCCGCACGCTTCACCGTGCGGCGGCTCCAGCCTGTGTTCCGGCATGTCGCAGGCTCGTCACCGACACGTGATAATGATCTCCGCCAAACGACGATTTCCTCGTGCTAAAGATACCTACCGCGCGGTATCTTTTTTGCCGCCATGCCCGAGCCCGAGATGACTTCCCCCTTCAATGCCTACGCAGCGCTTGCCCTCGCCATCGTCTTCGAGGTGACCGCGTCCGCCTTCCTGCAGCAGTCCGCGCAGTTCACCCGCCCCTGGCCGACGCTTGCGATGGTGCTGTTCTATGTCGCCTCGTTCTACGCGCTGTCGGTCGCCATCCGGGTGATCCCCTTGAGCATCGCCTATGCGATCTGGGGCGGGGTCGGCATCATCCTGACCGTGACCGTCTCCTTCGTGCTGTTCCGCCAGATGCTGGACGCCGCAGCCTTCGTCGGCATCGGCTTGATCGTATCGGGGGTCGTGATCATCAATCTGTTCTCGCAGACGACGGTGCATTGATGCCGGCAAACGCCTATACCCGCGCCAAGCAGCCCGAACAGGTGCGGCGCGCCCTGCTCGATCACGCAGCGTCCATAGCCATGGATCATGGCGTCGCCGGCGTCACCGTGCAGGCGGTGGCGACGGCGGCCGGCGTCACCAAGGGCGGGCTGTTTCATCACTTCGGCAGCAAGCAGGCGTTGATCGAGGGTCTGTTCGCCGACCTGCTTGCCCGCGTCGATGCCGAGATCGACGCCGCCATCGAAGCCGATCCCAAGCCGCGCGGCAGTTTTACACGCGCCTATGTCAACGCCGTGTTCACCGGCAAGTCCTTCGGCTTTGCAACGCCATGGGCGGCGTTGAGCATGGTCGTCGTCACCGATCCGTCATTGCGCCGGCTCTGGAACGACTGGACGAAGGCCAGGCTGAAGCGTCACCGCGCGACCGACGGCACGCCCGAGCTGCACATCGTACGCCTCGCCGCAGACGGCGCCTGGCTGACCTTTGTCACGACCGGGCAAACGCGTATGAGCGCAGATCTGCGCGCCGTGCACGAGCGGCTGATCGCGCAGACCTATCGGCACGGATAGCTGCTCCGTAGCCCCCTTCGCCACGGCCAAAAATGTGTAGACTACTGGCTCTGCACCGGCTTGGGCGGGCGCGGCGCAGATCTGGATGGCTTTGCGCCAGGCTTGGCCGCGGCCCGCGGCGGCGGCACGTCGACGGACTCCAGATACCCGGCGAGCGCCTTGGCAGAGTCGGAGCTGGTTGCGTAATGGTCCTTCAGGAACCAGGACAGCGTCAGGCTGAAGCGTCCCTTGGCAAGGCCGCGCGGGCTACGGTGGCAGGTTGAGCAGCCATCAGCAAACAGCTTTTCCGGCGACTTGCCGGCATCGAGATTTTGCGCGGAGGCAACCGTCGCCGTCAGAGCGGCGGCCGCGGCAGGAATCATCAGGGGCGCGATCAGGCCGCGCCCCGGGCGGAATAGCGATATCAACGTCGTTCCCCAGAGCGTTCTCAAGCGAAGTGGATGACCGGTTCGCGTCGAGACAACGCGTCAAAAATGCAGAGTTGCCGTCCTGCGGTCACGCCGCCAGCAATTGATCGAATTCGGGTGGTGCGTAGGCCTTGCCGTCCTGGTCGGTGATGACGACCCGCCAGCCCTCGCTCGCCCACACTTTTGCCTTCGCCACGATGAGCAGCCGGCTCTCGCGGGCGAAACTGTACTTCTCATTGTCGCGTTCTGCGACCATCTTATAGGCCAATGCGCATCCCCTTGCGTTGCCCTGCACCCGTCCCCTCGTGGCAGCGGGCTTTGGCGGCAATTCGCCGGGAGCATGGCAATTTGGTGCCATCCGCAGGCAGCATTGTGCTTGGGTCCGGCCGGAACGACGGAGGTCGATCATGCGCCCGATCATGAATGCGATTCAGCTTGTCGCGGGCTTGCTCGGCATCGCCCTGGCGGGCGTGCCGGCAGCTGCGCAAACCTACGCCCCGCGCTATTCCCGTCTGCATCGAGGTCTACACCATCGACGGCAGCAATATCGATTTTGGTGACGATCGCGCCGTGCGCCGCGACGGCCTCCGGCCTGTCCGTGCAGTGCTACGCCAATCCCTATGCCGCCCAGAGCAGGCAGCAAGGCCTGGCCTCGTCGCCGCCGCGACGAAACCGATAGCCTTAAGCCCGAGTCCCGATCAGTGGACGCGGATGATGTGGGGACGGCCGAGATCGATCAGCCCCTGCACCGCNCGCCGAGAGGCGGTCGTCGAGGGCTGCGATGGTGAGCAGCAGATTGTTACGGCGCTCGTCGAGCATGCCCATCTCGGCACCGGTCAGCTTTGTGCTCATCCGTTCCTTGTGAATCCCATCGAGGGATTTGCGCAGACCGGCGATCAGGCTCGCCAGCTGCTTGGCCTCTTTGGTCATCGACCGCTTCGCGACATTTTGGCGGCGCGTCTCCGCCTGGCTCTGTCTCATCACATCCTCCCGATGCCCCGCTGCCCCGAGTGGATGCTTGCATCTTTGGGTACACATCTTACGATCGATGAAATCTGCCGGCGAAGAACTTTCTTAAATTGTACGCGCAGGGAACCCGGATCCATCCAGCAGAAAGCCCGGCGCGAGGGCCGGGCTTTCGTTAGGCTTGCTATCGCTTCTCGTGGCCGCCGGGGCCTCCGGCCGGAGCACCGCCGCCATGCGGCGCGGCATTGTTGTGCGGAGCACCGCCGCCGTGCGGCATCGCGGGCGCAGCGGGACGCGGCGCCGGCATCTGCGCCTGCGCATTCATCGGAGCACTGTGGCTCACATTCGGCTGCGCGACATGCGGCGCCGCGGGTCGCGCGGCAGGTGCGGCGGAGATACGCGGCGCTTCATGCGCTCGTGCCATCGGCTGGGCATGCACCGCCGCGCGGCTCGCAGCCTGTTCGTGCATCATGCGAGCCTGCGCATCGCGCGGATTGCGAGTCTGCACATTGGTCCGCTCATGCGCGATGCGCTCGCTCCGTCCGGCACGGGTCCGGTCGGCGGCAATCGCAGCGTCGCGTTTCATGATCGCGGCGTCGCGCTTGGTCGTGATCGCCGCGTCACGCTTCGTGATCGCCGCGTCACGCTTTGTGATCGCCCCGTCACGGGTCGCAATCGCGGCATCATGCCGTGAGGTCGTGGCGTCACGTCCGGAGATCGCGGCAGCACCCTTGCCACGCACGCCTTCGCGATCCAGGGCAAGCGCCGCATCGCGGGTCGCCGCACGACCGATGCGGGCTGCGCGCGGGTCGATCGTCATGCGCGTCGCCAAGCTCTGATGCGAGGTCCAGTAGTTATTCCAGTAGGCGTGGCGGCGATACCAGGGCCGCCCCTCATAATAGCTCGACCAATACGAGGTGAGCACGAACGGGACGATGGGCACGTCGATCTCGTCGACATAGTCGGGGAGATAGACGTAGTGATTGCGGTAGAGATATTCGAGATATTGCGACGACACCCAGCCGCGATCATCGGAGAAGCTCACGTCGCACCAGGCGTTGCCGCGCAGGCAGCCATGGATGTTGACACGCGCCCCCTCGGGGATGCGATCGACCAGGGGAAAGCCGGAGCCTGGACCGGCGCGCAGGCCGGTCGAGACGGTGACGATGCCCGGCGCGGCCAGCGCGGCCGTCGGGGCGAGCAGCAATGCGGCAACCAGGATACTTCTGAGTCTCATGGCGTGTTCCTCCTCTGCGAGACGGAACGCGCGGGCGGAACGAGCGTTCCGCCTGTCATCGCTGCATCCACCGAAAGATTGAGAGCACGCCGCGCGCGGGGTTCAATATTCATCCGTCGTTCATCGGTACGGCGCGCGCAGCAATTCCAGCGTCAGTTCACCGGTAGCATGAAGGCGTCGAAGTACGCGGCGAGCCCGGCAAAGTCGTCGAGCGGCAGCACGGTCGCGACATACTGGTCCGGCCGTACCACGACCATGCAACCGGCCCTCCGGTCGATGCCGCGCATTGCAAAAACGTCGTGGCCGTTCTTGAGATCCGGACAGAACATCTTTTCGTAGTCGATCAGGCCATAGCGCCCCTTGCGCGGGAGCAGCAGCGACGGCATCGCCGCGACGGCGAGCTCGCGATGCTCCTGCTGAAACACCGCGCGCAGATCGATCAGGCTGTCGATGTCGGCGCCAGCAGGCGTGTATCGCCGGACCGGCGACTGCCGGGCCTCGGTCAGAAAATTGCACAGCGCGCGAATGGCCGATCCGGCCGCAGCCGGATTTTCCGCAGGCGAAAACGCGTAGATGCGGAAGCGGCCGTCGGCCTGCGCGGCGTGGCCGAGATGCACCGGCTTCGCATCCGCCAGCCGGATCACCGGCGCGGAATGGAAGCGCTTGCCGATCACGAGCCCCTGCGCGAGATGCTGATGCGAGACCGCGCCGGTGAGAACCGAGGGCCTGTAATGCGTCGCAGTGCCGGCCGTGTAGCGGCCGTGCCGGACAAAATAGTCCTGTGTCTTCGCTGCATCCGCGCCGCCAGCCTTGGCGGCCGAAGCCAGAATCCCGGCCCATTCGCGATCGAAATCGATCAGCTCCTTCGCAACTGCCTGGCGCTCCGCCGAATAGGAATGCAGCAGGCCCGGCGCACATTGCCTGCGGAGAACGGCGGCGAGCTTCCAGCCGAGATTGAAGGCGTCCTGCATCGAGACGTTCATCCCCTGCCCCGCCTTCGGACTGTGGGTGTGGCAGGCATCGCCGGCGATGAAGATGCGCGGCAGGCGGCTGGCGACCTCCGCCTCCGGCACGTCGTCGAACTTGTCGGTCAGGCGCTGGCCGATCTCGTAGACCGACCACCAGGCGATCTCCTTCACCTCAAGCGTATGCGGCTTCAGGATCCGCTGCGCTTTCGCGATCACGTCCTCGGCGGTGATGTTGCGATTGGCAACGCGCTCGCCGACGTCGAGCTTGGCGAGCTCGACATAGATGCGGACCATGTAGCCGCCTTCGCGTGGAATGATCAGCAGACTTCCGTCCTTGGCCGACTGGATCAGCGACTTGAAGCGGATGTCGGGAAAATCGGTCACCGCAAGCACGTCCATCACGCCCCAGGCATGGTTGGCGGAATCGCCGTGCAGCTCGCGGCCGATCGACTTGCGCACCGTGCTGCGCGCGCCGTCGCAGCCGACGACATAGCGCGCCTTGATGGTCTCGAGCTTGCCTGTCCTTCCGGCATCGACGCGTTCGAGCCGCACGGTCACGGCATGGTCGGCGGGACCTGCAGCCTGATCGACCTCGAGATCGACCAGGCGGCGGCTGTAATAAGGCTCGAGCTTGGTGGGCGCCTTGCGCATCACATCGAGAAATCCGTCATGGATGCGCGCCTGGTTGAGGATGACGTGCGGGAATTCGGACAGCCCGTCCTCGACGTCCTGCACCCGTCCGCTGCGGACGATCCTCTCCGGCGTCCGTTCGTCCGGCTTCCAGAACGTCGTCTCGTTGACCCAATAGGCCTCCTTCAGCACGCGCTCGCTGAAGCCATACGCGTGGAACATCTCCATGGTGCGGCAGGCGATGCCGTCGGCCTGCCCGACCAGCAGGCGACCCGGCTTCTGCTCGACGATGCATGTCTTGATATCGGGAAACTGCGCCAGCTGGGTGGCGAGGGTCAGGCCGGCGGGGCCGCAGCCGACGATGAGGACATCGACCTCGGCTGGCACCGCACCGGCTGCGCCCGAGGCCTGAACCCGCTCGGCGGGATCGGCGATCTCAGGGTCGCCCGGCTGAAATCCATTGAGATGGAATTGCATGGGCACTTCTCCCGTCAACGTCTTCTTCGATATTGCTCAGTATGCTGACTATCAGTATACTTGTCAATAATCCCCGCCATTACGCCGCGCCAAGGAGTATTCGGTGAAAGACAACAACGACATGCCCGGGCATCTGGCGCGCCGGTTCCAGCAGATCGCGGTCGCAGTGTTCCTGGCCGAGGTCGGCGACGTCGGCTTCGATCTGACACCGGTGCAATACGCAGCGCTCGCGACTATCAAGGCCAATCCCGGGCTCGACCAGGTGACGCTCGCAGGCCTGATCGCCTACGACCGCACCACCATCACCGGCGTGATCGACCGCCTGGTGCAGAAGGGTCTGATCGAGCGCCGCGCCAGTCCCCGCGACCGCCGCGCCCGCGAGCTCGAGATCACCGACGAGGGCCGGCGCACGCTGCGCAAGATCACGCCGGCAGTCGAGTCCGCGCAGCGCATCATGCTGCGCGGCCTGAGCGCGAAGGAAGGCGAGGAGCTGATGCGGCTCCTGCGCAAGGCGATCGCCGCCGGCAACGAGCTCAGCCGTGCCCCGCTGCGCGAATGAGGATATTTTTGTACGTAATTGTCGCAGCGCAACGAAACCTGGAACTAACCTTCGGCTGCTACCGTCGGTGCCATTCGGCGCTTAACGCGCGATTAACTTTGCCGTTCGGGGGTTTCGGATGTTCAGGTTCATCATTGCGGCCGCGGTCATCGCACTCTCGAGCGGTCACGCACTCGCGAACGGCCATGGTGGCGGCGATGCCCCTCCTCCGCCCAAGCCGGAAGCGACGACCGCGCCGGCCAAGGTGGTTCTGACCAAGCAGGGCCCCAAGCTCGTCGATCTCAATGGCATGACACTCTACACCTACGAGCGCGACACCACCGGCAAGACATCGAACTGCAACGGCAAGTGCACGGAGAGCTGGGTGCCGCTGGCAGCAACCGCCGACGCCAGGGCCGTCGGCGACTTCACCGTGATCAACCGCAACGACGGTAGCAAGATGTGGGCCTATCGCTACCGTCCGCTCTACACATCGCCCGCCGACAAGGCGCCGGGCGACGCCAACGGCACGGCCACGACCCTGCAATGGCGCATTGCGCGGCCAGAGAACTAGGGCGAGAACGGCGCGCGTCCGTCAGGCGCGCCCACGAGCTTCGCGTGCGCGGCGGAATCGGCCGAGGCATAATTGACCTCCGAATTCCAGTGCAGCGCGACGTAAAGGCCCATTCCGGCCAGGATGGAGCCATAAAAACCTAACGTGGCCAGGCGCCATTTCCGCACAACGCGGCGGTCGTTCTCATCCAATGGATCAAAGAATTTCTGCATGATGCCTCCGGTGGCAACGAGCCATCAAGGCATACCGCAGACGGAGCCGGTCGGCTGTGAAGCCGTTCACCCGTCATCCCTTCAAAACGGTGTGATCGCCGTCAGCGTCAAACAGCGCTGCTCGCCCGAACGTCCCTATCCGCGCCAGCTCCGGCCGGCCTCGACCTGCGCGCTCTGTCCTGGCGGCAGCACCACGACTGTCGAATTGAGCTTCACCCTGTCGTAGAGATCGATCACGTCCTCGTTGCGCATGCGGATGCAGCCCGACGAGATCGCCTGCCCGATATATTCGGGCTGGTTGGTGCCGTGGATGCGGTAGAGCGTGTCCTTGTTGCCGACATAGAGATAGATGCCGCGCGCGCCCAGCGGGTTGGCGGGACCGCCGGGCACGCGCGCCGGATACGGTCCAAGCCGCGCCTGGATGTCCGCCGTCGGCACCCAGTCGGGCCATTCGGCGAGACGGCCGACCCGCGCCACGCCCGAGAAGGCCATCGCCTCCTCACCGACCGCGACGCCGTAGCGGATCGCCTTGCCGTCGGGCAGCACGAAATAGAGGTAGCGCGCATCGGTGTCGACCAGGATCGTGCCCGGCATCTCCTTGCGCGGATAATCGACGATGTGACGCAGATATTGCTCCGGCACGCTCGCCTGGGCGTAAGGCGTGTGCGCGAGCAACTGCCGGTCGCGCGGCGTCATGCTCGCGTCGGTCGACGGCGAAAGCGTCGTCTGCATGCAGCCGCCGAGCGGCAGCAGGGCAACGACGAAGAAAGCGAGAACAGATCTTGGCACCACCGGCCCCCCGATAGCGGATAGCAGCACCCCCAGCAGCAACAGATGCTGCCCAAATCGTGCTGAAAACAAGGCAGGCCGGAACAATTGCGCGTGTTCGATCGGCCGGGTTCCATCACCACAAACGGCGGAAGAGCGTCGCATCATCTCCATCCCCTCGCCTTGCTTTGGTCAAACCCGGCTGGACTCGTGGGTCATCTGCCCGGGCACATCAGGTTGGATGGGGCTCACCTCAACAAGATCGGCTCGCGCCAATGCGAACGACGAAGGCTGCAAAGGAGCTGCGATGCTCGCGACGCTGAACAGCAAGCAAATCGTCGATGAGATCGTGAAGGACACGGTCAAGGACAACGATCCCCACGATGCTATTCAGATCTCGCCCGAGATCGTGCTGGCCGCGCGCCCCGTCAGCGTGGCGCCGGCACTGGCACCTGACATCACGCCCCGCCCTGAGCCGAAATTTGCCCCGGAGCCCAAAGCCGGCCCCGAGCCGAAGTTCAGTCCCGTGTTGGAGCCGCCGACGGCGGTACCCTCGCTCGACACCGGCGTGCGCATCGCAGCCGGCGACGGTCCGAACCGGCGCAAGCGTTCCGCCGCCGGCAAGTGGCTGCGCGGCGCCTTCGTCACGTTCCTGTTTGCAGGTGGCAGCGCGGCTGCCACGGTCGCCTGGGAGAAGCATGGCGATACCGCCCGGCAGCTATTGGCGGAATGGACGCCGGTCTTGACCTCGCTGCTGCCTTCGACGTCGCAGACGGCACAACTCGCCGCCGCGCAGGCGGTCCCTCCCGCGGCGCAAGCC
>NZ_LWIG01000026.1:83454-90886 GCF_002068095.1 Bradyrhizobium sacchari
CAACGGATCAACCGGTCGATCAGACTGCAGCGCAAGCTGCGGCCGATCAACCTGCGAGTCCGCCTGCAGCCCAGGTCGCAGCGGCAGCGCCCGCGGCAGCACAGACCGAGGCAACGCAGTCGGTACAATCGATGACGCGAGATCTCGCGGCGATGGCGCAGCAGATCGAAACACTCAAGGCGAGCATCGCCGAGCTGAAGGCCGGTCAGGAGCAGATGGCACGCGAGATGGCGAAGCCGCCTGCACCGAAGCCGGTCGTCGAAGCAAAGCCGCCCGTCGATCCGCGCGCACGCGTGTCCGCGCTGCCGCCGCGAGCACCAGTGCCGACGCCGCCGCCGGTTCGCAAGCCGAAGCCGGTCGTGTCGCACACCTACATGCCGGCCTATTCGCCCGCGCCGATCGCACCGCCGCCGCCAACATCGCAAGCTGCCGCGGTCCCGCCACCGGCTCCGCCGGTCGCCACAACGCAAGCGGTTGCTGATGACGACGGGCCGGTCGTGCGTCCGCCGATGCCGCTGCGCTAAAATCGCATCGCGCCTGCGAGCAACAACGTCACGAACGCTGTCCGAGTCGATGTGACGCGTTGAGACCGGGTGACTACGGGAAACGATGTCAGAATCGTTTCCGTCAAAGAGAAAAGGCCGTCGGGATTTATGCCGACGACCTTCTCTTGCAACTGCCGGTTCCCGGAGCCCGGTTCTATTGCGATTCCATGCCTTATGATCGCGCCAACATATTTAACAAAATCTTACCGAGATCGCGTGCTGCACATCATTTCTGCGCCATAGGCACAGAGATTGTGCGGCTTGTTCATTCGATAATGATCGACTCAGTGGTACCATCCGAGACGTATCGGGACTTCCGTTGAAGAGTTGTTTTCAGGACTTGTAACTGAGACTTCAACTGCGACTTGGGTCGTCACACCGGGGGACTACGGATGCCTTACTACTCCTTCGATCTTGTGGTTGGTGAAGAGTTCAAGAACCAGGGCGGAATCATCCTCGAGGACATCGAGGTTGCCTCCGATCGCGCCGATCAGCTCGCTTGCGAGCTGTCGCAGGTGAAGCCGGAGCTGCAGCAGAAGGGCTGCGCGGTGCGGGTCACCGATCGCGATCACAACGAGGTCTATCGCACCCCGCTCGATCCCGTGCCGGCCTGGCAGCGAGCATAGCGTTTTCGAGCGAAGTGGACGCCGGTTCGCCTCAAGAAAACGGGTCAAACGGAGAACCGAAAGCGCCGCGTCGATTCATCGGAACGGGGCCTACTCTTCAAGCACCGGCGCCTCGAACCAGTTCGTCAGCGACAATCCGCCGTCGACGACGAAGGCCGCGCCGGTGACGTAACCTGCGAGCTTGTTCGACAGCACGCTCAGCGCCATCGGCGCGAGATCCTTGGCCTCGCCGAGGCGCCCGAGCGGAATGTGTCTCGCCAGCGACGCATCCGCAACGAACCCGCCCGCTGCGATTGCACCCGGCACCAGCGCGTTGACGCGGATGTTGTGCCGCCCGAAGGTCTTCGCCAGCTCCTTCACCAGCATCGCCATGCCCGCCTTCGCGGTCGAGTAATGCGGCAGGTTGCGCGGCGTGCCCGCATGCAGCGAGGTGAGGAACAGGAACGAGCCGGGTCGCTTCGCCGTGATCAGCCGCGTTGCGATCTCGCGCGCCAGATGAAAGCCGGCATCGAGATTGACGGCGTGCATCTCCTGCCAGGTCCTGTGATCAACCGCGAGCGCGTGATCGGCCTCACGCCGCGGCGGCGAAGCGCTGTGCACGAAATGCGTCACCTGTCCCAGCGCAGCATGAGAGGCGGCAAGCAATGCGTCGCAGGCGTCGAGCCTTGCGAGATCGCCGACCCAGGGCACCGCCAGTTCAGGCCCCGCGCTCGCGCTGATCGCGGCACTCACCCGTTCCGCGCTGATATCGGCAAACACGGTTCGGACGCCCTCTCCGACCAGGGCCTGCGCGATCGCGCGGCCGATGCCGTTGCCCGCGCCGGTGACGAGCGCCGTGTCGGTTGCGGGATCGAACGGCGCGCTGAACAGGCTCATGTCGCTCTCCGGGGTCCTTTGCCGCCAATCTAGCGCGCCGCAACGCGGCGCGACAATTGCGCCCCGGCACCATTGCGGAGCGGCGCGCCGGACGCTAGCCTCCCCAAAAAATCGAGGAGGAGACCCAAGGATGCGCTATGGTTTTCTGATGACGGGGCTTTTGCTGCTGGCCGCGCCGGCACAGGCGGGCGAGGCGCGGCCGCGCGCGACCTATGTGACCATGGTCTTGCAGGCTTTCGCCGCCAAGGTCGAATGTCCGGGCACCGATCTCGTCTATCAGGACCTCGTGCAGAGAGCGCAGCAGATGCAGCTGCCCGACGGCACCACCGAGAGGGTACGTAAGGCGATCGCCTGGATGCACACCGGCGGCAAGATGGGCGAGAAGCAGGACGACGATCTGATGGCCGAGGTCGCGGTCGCGACGCAGGCCACCGACATGGACCAGCGCCGCCTCGGCATGCCCGGCTGGTGCGAAGTCCAGAAGACCAATCTCGCCGGCCTGATCCGTAGCAAGGGCGGCTAACCGGAGCGGGAAGACACCCGGGCCTCGCAGTGAACCTCGGGGCGGGGTCATCGGCTGGCTGCGCGCCTGCGCTCGGCGCAACGCGATTGCCATCGAGCAAGCCCGGCCGTGAGGCGCCCACGTGAAGCGTGGTGCGGCGGAACCGCCGCGCCAAGGCGTTTTCGGGCGAAGCATGCCGGTTCGGGTTAAGAAAACGCGTCAAAACAAGAATCCAGAACCCCTTCCGATTCCATCGGAACGGGGAAGGCTCTGGCAAATAATCGTCACAATCATCGCCAGCATGCGGCCTCCTCGAACAGGAGAACCGCATGCGGATTGCCTATCTTATTTTCGCCGGAGCTCTCGTGGCCGGCTCCGCGCTGACCGTCCCGGCGCTGGCGAAGAATTCCGATACCCGGAAGACCGAGGACAAATCGACCTCGACATCCTGCAGCGCCTATCAGCAGGCGCCGGACGGAACGTGGGAACAGCTCCCCTGCAAGGAAACCGGCGAACGCGGGCAGCCGCAGACGCAACACCGCGCCCCGGCGCAGGGGCCGGATCGCGAGGAGCGCTGAGCGCTGTCGTTCCCGCGGTCAGCTCTGGTGCGGCCCGCGGATGATCTTCATGGCGTTCTCGATGTGGCGCCATTCCGTGGCCTCATCGGCCTCGCCGCGGTCCTCGCAGGCCTTGGCCTGCTCCGCGGCCTTCGCAATCGCAGCAAAACCGTGCCGTTCGAGCATCTGCCGTGCAATGGTATGGACCTGGATCTCGGATATCATGGACGCTCTCCCGTTTGACGAATGACGGGCTGGCTCGATCGCCCCCGCGCATGTCCTCAAACGACGGAGTCCCGGGCCCCGTTCCGTCCATTCCGGCGCACATGACAAAGGCGGCCCGCCATGCCCGGCGGACCGCCTTCTCACCCACCCCAAGATTGGGAGTCTTCGGCCGCGTCCCCTACGCGACCGCCACTTTCTTGCGCTCGATGTCGTTGGGCACCTCGATGTCGACCTCCAGGGTCGACACCTCGTCGCCGCGCTCGAGCCGGACGATGACTTTGGTCGGGTCCAGCGTCACATGCTTGGACACCACGGCCAGAATCTCCTCGCGCAGCACGCCTAGCAGATCAGGCTGGCCGCGCATTCCGCGTTCATGGGCAAGCAGGATCTGCAGCCGTTCGCGCGCGACCGGTGCAGTGGCTTTGTTCCCACGGAGAAGTCGAAGCAGACCCATGCTCATGCAGCCCTCCGTCGCAGCAGACGATCCATTAGACCTCTGCGCTCGGCAGGAACATGCATCGTCACGTTCTCGCCGCAGAGGCGCTTGGCCGCGTCCATATAGGCCCGGGCCGGCGCTCCATCCGCGTTCGACAGCGTCACCGGCGTGCCGACGTTGGAGGCCTTCAACACGTCCTGGCTCTCGGGAATGATTCCGAGCAAGGGCGTTGCCAGGATTTCGAGGATGTCGTCGATGGTCAGCATCTCGCCGCGCGCGGCGCGCGAGGGATCGTAGCGGGTGATGAGGATGTGCTTCTCGACCCGCTCGCCCTTCTCGGCCCGCACGGTCTTGGAATCGAGCATGCCGATGATGCGGTCGGAGTCGCGCACCGAGGACACTTCCGGATTGGTGACGATCACGGCTTCATCCGCAAATCGCATCGCCATGGAGGCGCCGCGCTCGATGCCGGCCGGGCTGTCGCAGATCACCCAGTCGAAACGGCTGCGCAGGTCGGCGATGACCTTGCCGACGCCCTCCTCCGTCAGCGCGTCCTTGTCGCGGGTTTGCGAAGCCGGCAGCAGCCAGAGATTCTCCAGCCGCTTGTCCTTGATCAGCGCCTGCGGCAGCTTGGCGACGCCCTGCACCACGTTGATGAGGTCGAACACGACGCGGCGTTCGGCGCCCATGACGAGGTCGAGGTTGCGCAGGCCGACGTCGAAATCGACCACGACGACCTTGTCGCCGCGCTGCGCCAGCGCAGCCCCCAGCGCGGCAGTCGTCGTCGTCTTGCCGACGCCCCCCTTGCCTGATGTCACGACCAGTACCTTACTCATCTGAAATCTCTCCTTTGCTGGTCAGTTCAGTGCTGTAATTCGCATGGTATTCCCCTGCAGCCAGGCCTGCGCCGGCTTGCCGCGCAGGGCGGCGTCGATGTCGTCCGCAGTCTGGTAAAACCCATCGATTGCAAGCAGTTCGGCCTCGATCTTCTGGCAATAGATGCGCGCGCTGGTGTGACCGTTCACGCCGGCCATGGCGCGGCCGCGCAGCGCGCCGTAGATGTGGATGGAGCCGCCGGCGACGACCTCAGCACCGGATCCGACCGAGCCGAGAATGGTCACGTCGCCTTCGGGGAAGATCACGGTCTGGCCCGAGCGCACGGGGGCCTCGAGCAGCAGCGAGGTCGGCTTGGCCTCAACCTTCGCCTCCGGCTTCTTCGGCGCATTCGGCTCGACCACGCAGCTGCGCCCGCCCGAGAGCAGCGGCGGCATCATGGGGGTCAGCCGTCCCTCGTCCACGCCCTCGATGCCGAGCACGCGGATGTTGCGGTCCTGAAGGCTGGTGAGCAGATGGCCGATGCCGGCCTGGCTGAGATCGACCGAGGACAGGTCGATCACCACGGGCCGGCCGGCAAAGAAGCCCGGCGACCGCGCGATGGTGGCGTCGATCTCCTGGAGCCAGTCCTGGATCGGAACCGTCGGCACGAACACAAAGGCCACATAGGAGCGCCCGCGCAGGCGCACCATTTGACGTTGGACTTTCGCTGCAGCCTCCATGGCGGCCGACTCGTTCCCTGTTATTGAATGGTTAACGATGCGGCGGATATGGTTAACGGCCGGTTAATTTCCCCGTGGGTTACCTGAAGGGCGGCGAGCCGCGGGCTCGGCTTTAGTGTCCCGGACGCGCTACAAGCCTCTCAGCGTTGCTGCGCAGAGCCGGGACCCAGAAGGCGGCGCTGGAATACGCGGAGAGATGGGCCCGGCTCTGCAGCGCACCGTCGAAGGGACGCTGCACTGCGTCCGGGGCGCGGGAGCGGCGTGAGCCGCCCCCGCCCGCATCCTCATTGTGATCGCAGGCCAGATTGACACCGTCGCACCATCTGGCTTCGATCCGCCTCCCCGCGAATGGAGCCGAGCATGTCAGTTCAGTCCGCCATCAGACGCAAGACCGCGCCGGACATCCGTGCACGCAAGCGAGGCGAACCGATCGTCATGCTGACGTCCTATCACGCGCACACGGCCGCGCTGGTGGATCGACATTGCGACGTCATTCTGGTCGGCGATTCCCTTGGCAACGTGATGCACGGATTCGAGACGACGGTGCCCGTCACGCTCGACATGATGATCCTTCAGGGCGCCGCGGTGATGCGCGGTTCGAAGCAGGCGCTGGTCGTCGTCGACATGCCCTTCGGCTCGTATGAAGCCTCCAGAGAGCAGGCCTTCAACTCCGCGGTGCGGATCATGAAGGAGACGCAATGCGGCGCGGTGAAGCTCGAAGGCGGCATCCGCATGACGGAGACGATCGCGTTCCTGTCCGGGCGCGGCATCCCGGTGATGGGCCACATTGGTCTGACGCCGCAATCCATCAACACCCTCGGCTCGTTCCGTGCGCAGGGGCGCAGCGAAACGGATTGGGGGCCGATCGAGGACGATGCGAAAGCCGTCGCCGATGCCGGGGCATTCTCGGTCGTCGTCGAGGCCGTGGCTGAACCGCTGGCGCGCAAGATTACGGAGACAATCGCCATTCCCACCATCGGCATCGGCGCGAGCGCTGCCTGCGACGGCCAGGTGCTCGTGCTCGAGGACATGCTGGGGCTGTCGCCGCGAACTCCGAAATTCGTCCGGCGCTACGGCGATCTCGGTCCGGCGATCGAAGCGGCCATCGAGGGGTACGCAGCCGACGTGCGGTCGCGGGCCTTTCCCGGGCCCGAACACGTCTACGACATGAAGAAAGGCTGACGACGCGAGGGTGCAGTCACGCCTTCTATTTCTTCACCTTGCTCGCATCCATCTTGATGCCCGGATCCAGCATCTTCGTCGTGAACGCGGTGGTCACGTCGAACGGCTTCTCCATGCCGAGATACGTCTGGACCAGCTCATAGTCCTTCTTCATCCGCTCGCCGTCGATCCAGCCGAGACCCTTGGTGGTGGTGAACTCGTCCGTCATCAGGAACTTGATTCGCTCCCACTGCCGCTCTTGGTTCTCCTTGTCGAGGCCGGAGACCTGGTCGAGCAGCGCCTTCAGGCATGGCGTGACGTCGGCAACGCAGGCCGCGAAGGCCTTCTGCGTGACGCGAACGAAATCCTCGACGACCTTCGGGTTCTTCTGCAGGTAGGCGCCGTTGACGATCAGCGAGTTGCCGTAAGGATTGAGCCCGATGTCCTTCCAGTTGACGTAGCCGAGGTCCTGGCCGAACTCGATCACCTTGAGATCATGCTCGTTGTAGAAGTCGCTGATGATGTCGACGGTATGGCTCTTCAGCGCCGCAATCTTCGCGGTCGGCCCGACATTGACGAAGCCGACGGCATCGGGCGAAAGGCCTGCGGCCTTGGCGAAGGCCGGCCACATCACGCGCGAGGCGTCGCCGGGCGGATTGCCGATCTTGTGGCCGGCAAAGTCCTTCACCCCGTTCACGCCATAGCTCTTCAGCCAGTAGAAGGTCTGCCCGGTATTGGCATAGACGCTCATCACCGCGACGGTGTCGGCGCCCTTGCTCTTGGCCACCAGCATGGTGGCGAGATCGGCGACGCCGAACGGCGAGCCGCCGGAGCCGACCTTGGCGGCGGAGACGCCGGAGCCCTTGCCGGTCTCGATGGTGAGGTCGATACCCGCCTTCTCGTACCAGCCCTGCGCCTTGGCGTAATAATAGGGCGAGTGATCGGCGG
>NZ_LWIG01000026.1:90901-129552 GCF_002068095.1 Bradyrhizobium sacchari
ATCAAATTGACCGCCTCGCCCGCACTCGCCGGGTCCGCCGGCAAGCCGAGCATCAGCGCCACAAAAGCCGCCTGGAAACGCTTCATCGCATCCTCCTCATTGCCAGCGACCCGGCTTGTCGCTCTCCCCTTGTGAGGATACCAATGCAACAAGCCCGCCTCCCGCTTGTCAACTGTTTGGTTGGAAATGCCCGCAAAACGATCTGGCGACACCGTGCCGCAGCGGCGCGACCCCGTCGCCACCCGCAAGAAGCTGCTCACCGCGGCACGCCTGGAATTCGCACGGCATGGCCTGGCCGGCGCCCGCGTCGACGAGATCGCCGAGCGCGCCGGCGTCAACAAGCAGCTCGTCTATCACTATTTCGGCGACAAGGACGCGCTGTACCTTGCCGTGCTCGAATGGGTCTATGAGGACATCCGCGAAGAGGAGCGCAAACTCAATCTCGAGGGACTGCCGCCGGACAAGGCGATCCGCCGGCTGATCGAGGCCTCGTTCGACCATCTGGCGGCAAACCCTGATTTCATCGTGCTTCTGAACGACGAGAACCGCGGCGGTGCCCGCCACGTCCGCGGTTCCACCCGGCTGGAGGCAATGCATTCGCCGCTGGTCAAAAGCGTCTCCCACATCCTCCATGAAGGCGTGCGCAGCGGACTGTTCCGCAAAGGGATCGATCCCGTCCAGCTCTACATCTCCATCGCAGGCCTCAGCTATTTCTTCTTCTCCAACACGCCGACGCTGTCGGCCATCTTCGGCAAGGACCTGTCGAGCCGCGCCCAGCGCAGCGCCCGGCGCCGGCATGTGGTCGATCTGGTGCTGCAGTCACTCCGGCCTAATCAACCAACTGGTTGAAACTTGCTCGGGAGCCGGTTAGGCTGACCTCGCGGCGAAGAGGCCGCGAACAACAGGGAGCAGACCGTGGCAGCCGAAGGGGCACGCACGACGCGCAGCTTTGCGATCGTCCTGATCGTGCATCTGGCCGTGCTCGTGCTCTGGCAGGTCGCGGTCGATGCCTTCCACGTGCCGAAATTCATCCTGCCCTCCCCGCTCGCGACGCTGCAGACGCTGGGAACCGCCGGCTATGCCTGGGGCGCCAATACGCTGGTCACCGCGGTCGAGATCCTCGGCGGCTTTGCGCTCGGCGCGGTCGTCGGCGTCGCGCTGGCAGTGATCTTCAGCTGGGCGCCGCTGGTCAGCCTCGTGCTGCTGCCGCTGTTCGTGACACTGAACATGATCCCGAAGGTCGCGCTCGGCCCGCTTCTGATCGTCTGGTTTTCCTACGGCATCGTGCCGAACATCCTGATCGCCTTCAGCATCTGCTTCTTTCCGATCCTGCTCACCACCGCGCGCGGCCTGCGCGAGGTCGAGCCCGATCTGCTCGATCTCGTCAAATCGCTGCGCGGCTCGCGCTGGACGCTGTTCCGCAAGATCCAGCTGCCGGGATCATTGCCTTACGTGTTCTCCGGCATGAAGGTCGGCGCCATCCTTGCCGTCGCCGGCGCCATCGTCGGCGAGTTCATCGCCTCCGAGCGCGGGCTCGGCTACCTCATGATCCAGGTGCAATCCTCGCTCGACACGCCCGCGATGGTGATGGCCGTGGTGGTGCTGACGCTGCTCGGCGTCGCCCTCTACGGCCTCGTGCTCGCCCTCGAACGTATGTTCGTCGTGGGCGACGCAAGACAGACCTAAGAACGGCAAACCCGAAGGACCAGCCCATGCTGCTCACCCGCAAGACCCTGCCGAAGACCATTCCCGATATCGCAGCCCTCGACGATCTCCTGTGCCGGCCGACGCAGGCGCTGATCGACGACCTCAACAAGGTCGAGGGCGACATCATGATCCTCGGCGTGGCCGGCAAGATGGGCCCGACGCTGGCTGGGCTGGCCAAAGCCGCAGTGCCCGCTCGCCGCGTCATCGGCGTCGCACGCTTCAGCGACGCGAGCGTGAGGGACTGGCTGCACGCCCGCGGCGTCGAGACCATCAGTTGCGACCTGCTGGACGAGGCCGCGATCAACGCGCTGCCGAAGGCGCCGAACGTCATCTTCATGGCCGGCAGAAAATTCGGCGCCGAGGGCGATCTGTCGCTGACCTGGGCGATGAACGCGCATGTGCCGGCGCTGGTCGCGCAAACCTTCTCCTCGTCGCGGATCGTGGCGTTCTCGACCGGCTGTGTCTATCCCTTCGTGCCCGTCAACGGTAACGGCTCGACCGAGGAGATGGCGCCGAACCCGCCCGGCGAATACGCCCAGTCCTGCGTCGGCCGCGAGCGCATGTTCGAATATTTCTCGCACAAATATTCGACTCCGGGCCGGCTGTTTCGGCTCAATTACGCGATCGACATGCGCTACGGCGTGCTGCACGACATCGCCACGAAAGTCCTCAACGGTTCGCCGATCGACGTCAGCATCGGTCATGTCAATTTCATCTGGCAGGGCGATGCCTCAGCGCAGGCGCTGCGATGCCTGGTGCATTGCACGGCACCGACCTCACCGATCAATGTCAGCGGCCACGAGATCCTCGCTGTGCGAGATCTCGCGCAAAACTTCGGCGCACGCTTTGGCCGCGCGCCGGTCCTGGTTGGCAAGGAGGAGCCGACGGCGTGGCTCACCGACACGTCCAAGGCCGTCGAGCTGTTCGGCCTGCCGGTGGTCGACACCGAGCAGCTGATCGCATGGACGGCCGATTGGGTATCCCGCGCCATGCCGAGCCTCGGCAAGCCCACCAAATACGAGGTGCGCGATGGCCGCTACTGACGGTCCGCCCATCCTCAAGCTCGGCGCCGACGACGCGATCCCCGGGCTCGCGTTGTCGACGGAGGCGCACTGGAACCAGACCGAGGAGGACTGGCGCATCTTCCTGCGCGAGGGCGTCGTGTTCGGCATCCGCGACGGCGTGCGGCTGGTCGCAACTGCAGCGCTGCTGCCCTATTCCGGCAACAACGCCTGGATCAGCATGGTGCTGGTGTCAGGTACTCACCGCCGCCGAGGCCTTGCCACGCGCCTCGTCGAGGCCTGTCTGGAAACCGCGCGCAAGAACGACCTGACGAGCTGGCTCGACGCCACGCCTGATGGTGCCGCCGTCTACGGACCGCTCGGGTTTATGCCGACGCTGCAATTGCGCCGCCTGAAGCTGGTGAAGCCCTCGCGTGCCGAAGCGCCGCCATCGTCGTCCGCGAGCATCGACGCGCTTCGTGCGCGGGATCGGCGCGCCACCGGCTTCGATCGCACCGCCCTCCTCTCCGCCTTCGCACAGCGCTCCGGTTCGCGCATCGTCGCCGCCAACGGCGCCATCGCGCTGGTGCGCGACGGCCGGACCGCCCGCCATATCGGCCCCCTGCTCGCCGATCATGCCGCCGCTGCGCTGGCCCTGGTTCAGATGATCCTACGCTCCGAGACCGGCCCTCTCCTGATCGACGCCGTCGCGTCGCAAGGCCCGTTCCTGGAGGGATTGACCGCCTCCGGCTGGACCATCGAGCGACCCTTCCAGCGCATGCGGTTCGGCCCCGCCCGTACGGCGGGGGAGGAACTGCCCTTCGCCGTCGCCGGCCCCGAATTCGGATAGGACATCATGCACCACAGCCAGATCAACGCCGACATCCGCAAGCTGATTGCCGACGGCACCGTGCTGCCGGCCCATCCCCTCGCCCTCACTGCCGAGCGTCAGCTCGACAAACAGCATCAGCGCGCGCTGACGCGCTATTACATCGACGCCGGCTCAGGAGGCCTTGCCGTCGGCGTGCACACCACGCAATTCGCGATCCGCGACGTCGGCCTCTACCGTCCTGTGCTGGAGCTTGCCGCTGAGACCGCCGCGAGCTGGACCGGGCGCCCACTTGCCATGGTTGCGGGCCTCGCCGGCCCGACCCGGCAGGCAATGACCGAAGCCCGCACCGCGCGCGACATCGGTTATCACGCCGGCCTGCTGAGCCTTGCCGCGATGAAGAGCGCTTCCGAGGACGAGATCATCGCGCATTGCACGGCGGTCGCCGCCGAGATTCCGCTGGTCGGCTTCTACCTTCAGCCCGCCGTCGGCGGCGTCATCCTGTCGAGCCGGTTCTGGCAGCGCTTTGCCGCGATCGACAACGTGATCGCGATCAAGATCGCGCCGTTCAACCGCTACAGAACTCTCGATGTCTTGCGCGGCGTCGCAGCCGCCGGCGCGCTCGACCGCGTCGCGCTCTACACCGGCAATGACGACCACATCCTGCTCGACCTCATGCTGCCGTTCGACCTGCGCGACAAGGGCGTCACCACGCGCACCTATTTCAAAGGCGGCCTGCTCGGCCACTGGTCGGTCTGGACCGCAAGCGCCATCAAGCAATTCGAGCGCTGCAAGGCGGCGCGGCACAGGGACAGTGTACCCGCGGATCTGCTCGCGCTCGATGCCCGCGTCACCGACTGCAACAGCGCCTTCTTCGACGTCGCCAACAATTTCCACGGTTGCATCGCCGGCTGCCACGAGGTGCTGCGACGTCAGGGCCTGATGCAGGGGCTGTGGTGCCTCGATCCGAACGAGGGCCTCAGCCCCGGCCAGCAGGAGGAGATCGACCGCGTCTGCCGCGAGCATGCCGACCTCAGCGACGATGCCTTCGTCGCCGCCAATCTGGACAAATGGCTGGCATGAGCTCAGACCCGTTCATCAGCCTGCGGGGCGTGCGAAAAGTCTATCGCAGCGGCGGCGCGGAGTTTCTCGCCGTGTCCGACGTCACCATGGACGTGCAGGAAGGTGAGCTGGTCTCGCTGGTCGGCCCCTCCGGCTGCGGTAAGACCACGGTGATGAAGATCCTGGCCGGCCTTCATGGCTCTGATGGCGGCACGGTGAGGATCGGAAACGCCAACAGCCCGTTCGACCCGAGCCGTGACATCGGCATGGTATTCCAGCAGGCGCTGCTCTTGAAGTGGCGTACCATCCTGGACAACGTGCTGTTGCCGGCCGAGATCGTCGGTCTGCCCATGAAGGCCGCGCGCGAGCGGGCATGCGATCTGCTCAATCTCGTTGGCCTTGCCGGCTACGAGCAGAAATATCCGCGAGAGCTCTCCGGCGGCATGCAGCAGCGCACCGCCATTGCGCGCGCCTTCATCCACGATCCAAAATTGATCCTGATGGACGAGCCGTTCGGCGCACTGGATGCGCTGACGCGCGAGCAGATGAACCTGGAGATGCTGCGGATCTGGCGCGAGAGCGGCAAGACCATCATCTTCGTCACGCATTCGATCCAGGAAGCGGTGTTCCTGTCCTCGCACTGCGCCGTGCTGACCGCGGGCCCGGCCAAGATGGCCGATTACTTCCCAATCGAGCTGCCCTTCCCGCGCGACTTGCCGCTGAAGACGACGGATGCGTTCGGCGCCTATGCAAGGCGGATCTATGCGAAGCTGGGGCTCGGCGCGGCGTAAGACGCCACACGAGAGGTCCTGTAGGGCGGGCAAAGCGCAAGCGTGCCCACCATTGCCAGTGAGAGTACGTGGGCACGGGGCAAACGCCCTTTCCCCACGCTACGAGAGCCGGGCGCGGCGTGAACACCGCGCCCTCTCCTCGCTCAGCTCTTGTTGCGCATCTTGCTGAGCAGGTAGTTGTCGTAGAAGTTTTCCGCGATCTGCGTATAGAACAAGAGCTCTTTCATATACGCGTCGTGGCTGTCCTTGGTGCGCTTGAACAGGTCGCTCTTGGCGGCGAGCTCGTTCAGATGGTCCTGGGTCGCGTTGTAGCAGGCCTCCAGCACCAGCTGCGGGAAGGCCTTCAGCTCGGCGCCGTTGGCGATCAGGCGCTTCAGTGCCGCCGGATTCACGCTGTCGTACTTTTCCAGCATCCAGGCGCCGGCCGCGGAGCCCGCCTGGTTGAGGATGGCCTGGTACTGCTTGGGCAACGACGCCCACTTCTCGTCATTGACGATCATGTGCAGCATGGCGCCGCCCTCCCACCAGCCGGGGAAGTAGTAGTATTTTGCGACCTTCTGGAAGCCGAGCTTCTCGTCGTCATAGGGACCGACGAATTCGGCGGCGTCGATCGAGCCCTTCTCCAGCGCCGAGTAGACGTCACCGCCCGCGAGCTGCTGCGGGACGACGCCGAGCCGCGCCAGCACATGGCCGCCCATGCCGGCGATGCGGAATTTGAGACCCTTGAGATCGTCGACGGTCTTGATCTCCTTGCGGAACCAGCCGCCCATCTGGGTGCCGGAATTGCCGCACAGGATGGCGTGCGCCTTGAACGGCTTCAGCGCCTCGTTGGCGAGGTCGGCACCGCCGCCGAAATGCCACCAGGATTCCTGATGGCGATGGTTCATGCCGAACGGCGCGCCGGTGGCGTAGGCCAGCGCCGGCTCCTTGCCGATGTAGAAATAGAGCGGCGTCTGCGCCATCTCGACGGAGGCGACGCTGACGGCATCGAGCGCCTGCAGACCGGGAACGAGCTCGCCCGCCGCGAACGTCTGGATCTGGAATTTGTTGTCGGTGGCCTCGGCAACATATTTCGCGAAGGTCTGCGCCGTGCCGTAGATGGTGTCGAGCGACTTCGGGAAGCTCGAGGTCAGGCGCCATTTGATTTCGGGCGCACTCTGCGCGATCGCAGGCGCGGCAACCAGCGTCGTCGCGCCGGCGAGCGCGCCGCCCTTGAGGAACGTACGGCGTTTCATGGTGGGGGTTCTCCCTTAAGTAAGCTTCAAATGAACTGGCTTGTGGTCACGGACTTCACGCACCGTTTGCCTGTTCGCATGGCGGAGTTCAAGCTGTGAAAGGACGGTCCCGCGGCACCTTCAAAGCAGCTTCGCGCTCACGAACAGCGCGCGCACGGCGTTGGTCGCCTGCACCGCCAGCATGGCATTGCCGGCCGCCCCTTCCAGCGCCTGAACGGCGTCCTCATGCAGCGAGCGGAATTCCATCCACTCGACCGATTTGAAATTGGTCAGGAATTGATAGGCCTGCCCGACGGTCGCAATCGCCAGCGTGTCACCGTTCAGCTTGATCTTGAACGTCGTGCGCAGCGGGGTTTCGGAGCTTGCTGGATCACTCATGGGCTGCTTCTGAACGATGACGGCTTAACGAAGGGGAAACGGCAGCCCCGCCGCACCTGGCAAATATCAGGAGGCGGTGCTGGCGCGCTGCGAGGCGGTCGCCGATCCGCCCAGGCTGGGCACCACGACCAGGCGGTTGAACTCGCCATTGTCCCAGGCCTTCAGGAAGCGATCATAGTCCTTGATCGAGACGCAGCCGTTGGAATCGCCGCGCGGACCGAGCATGTAGTTGTGGGTGAGCAGGCCGACGCGGCCGAGCGCGCTGGTCCCGTCAGTCGGGGTCATGCGCAGCGCGCGGACGCCGTGGAACAGCTTTTCGCGCGGCTTCAGATCGTAGGTCGCTGGCGGGGTCGCACCGACCATGCGCTGGTCGACATGCTGGGGGTCGTCCATCAGCGCGCCCATGCCCGAATGCGCTTCCAGCGCGACGCCGCTCGGCAGGTAGAGCGCCTTGGCCGAGATGTCGTAGACCGCCGTCCGCGAATCATAGCCGAGCGCGGCGAGGTCCGGCGCCTTGCCGAGCAGGCCGTCGCCGGGGGTCAGGGAGGCCAGCCTGATCTTGTCGGTGAATTTCTCGAAGAAGTTGCGGTTGTCGACCCTGGGATTGGTGTCGGCATAGGCCTGGCTCGAGGCGATCTGCGCGGAGAAGTCAGCCTGGACCGGACGTGAGCGCGGCATCGGGACAGCGTCGGCACGCTGCGCGGGCCTCGTCTCCTCGGCCGCATGCCGGTCGTCTTCGGTCAGGGTCGAGCGCCACTCGTCGCCCTGAAGTTTCTGGGCGAGCATCGCCTTGGCGTCTCGGAGCCTGAGCTGGACCGCGTCCATGGCGGAGCGCTCCAGCGTCCGCAGGCCGAGCTGGCGGCCCGGCGGGTTGCCAGACGCCGACGCGAAGCGATCCTCAAACGAAGGGGTATTAGCCGGTGGCAGGGCCGCGGTAACCAGCGGAGTCGAATCGCCGAGATCGACGACCCAGGCGGCAGCGCCCAGCGCCAGCGCGATGGCCGCCAGAGACAGCAGTATCGTCTCCGCTCGCCCAATACGGCGGCGCGACAACAGCCTTTCGGCGCGTGCGCGGTCGGAAACCATCAGATCCCCAAATCGACCCCCGGGGGGCCCAACCCCCACCCGGAGACTCTATACCAGCTACCACATTGGGAGCCAAAAGTTAGGCATAATCGCGGCCGGCAAGGCCCCCCTGAGGGCATCTGAGGGTATCCAATGACCGATCCTTTCGACCTGGAGCGGTTCGTCCAGGCCCAAAACCCGGTTTTTCGCGACGTCGAAGGGGAGTTGGCCCGGGGCCGGAAGCAGAGCCACTGGATGTGGTTCGTTTTCCCGCAAGTTGCCGGCCTCGGCTTCAGCGCCATGTCGCAGCGCTATGCCATCGGCTCGCGCGCGGAGGCCGTAGCCTACCTCGCCCACCCCGTGCTCGGCCCGCGTTTGATCGCGTGCACGCGGCTCGTGCTCGCCGTCGAAGGGCGCACCATCAACGCGATCCTCGGCGCGCCCGACGACACCAAGTTCCGCTCATCAATGACGCTGTTCGGCGCCGTGTCCGACGAGCCCGTTTTCGATCAGGCGCTCGCCCGTTATTTCGCGGGCGAGCGCGACGGCAGAACGCTGGAGATTCTCGCAAAACTGGATCGGCCGGCGCGCTAGCGCGACCTCAACATCCGGACGAATGGACGCATGCAGGCGGAGCATGGCGGCCGTCAGCGTAAACCGCGGATTAACGCCGGCTGCCTATCGTGCGGGCAAAATAATTCTCCTCCCGCGCCAATTGCCGGACTGCCCATGAAAATCGGTACGCTCCTGACCACCGCCATCGTCTCACTGTCGACCGTGGGCGGCGGCCTCGCCGTCTACGTCGCCGTAACGAAGTACCACACCATGGAGCGCATCACCGAGGCGCAAGGGCGGCTCGCGATCGTCCGCGCCGTCAGCGACATCCCGCGCTATCTCAATCCCGAACGCGGCTTTTCCACCAACATCCTCTACGGGCCCGCGACCATCGACCCCGCGCTGCTCGTCGAGCAGGACAAGCTGCGCAAGCAGACCGACGGCGCCCGCGACAAGATGAGCGCGCTGCGCAAGGAGCTGCCCGGCCCGTTCGATGACGGCACCGCCATCGGCAGCAACATCGACGCCATCAATGCGAAGTTCACCGGCTTGCGCGATGCCATCGACAAGGCGCTGACGGGGCCGGCCGAAGCGCGCAAGGATGCCGCCAAGAAGATCGTCGCCGACAATGCCGTGCTCAACGGCAGCGTGACTGCGCTGCTCAACGAACAGGTCCGCCGCATGGCCATCCTGAACGGTGATGCCTACCGGCAGGCCAGCTACGCCAACATCGCGATGACGCTGCGCGATGTCGGCGGCTTCAATTCCAGCCTGCACAAGAACCTCGTCGGCGGCAAGAAGCCGGCGACCGACGCCGAAAAGGCGGACATCAGCCGCTCGCAGGGCCGCAACGACCAGATCGTGATGTCGCTGCAGGAACTGCGCGGCAATCCGGCAACCCCGGCGAACGTCGCCGCCGCGCTGGAGAAGTTCAATGCGATCTATGTCGAGGAGTTCGGCCGCGAGCTGAAGCTCGTGAAGGACGGTGCGGTCACCGGCAAGTACGAACACGACATGGACACCTATTTCGCTTCGACGCAGCGCGGCCTCGGGACCATCATCGAGGTCCGCGACGCCTTCTACGACAATGCCGAGCAGGTCCTCGCCGGCGCTTCGTCGGCCGCACGAACCAGCTTCACCATCGCCCTCTTTGGCCTGGCCGCCGTACTGGTCGCCAGCATCGGCCTCGTCGTGACCGTCCGCCGCCGCGTCTGCGCCCCGATCGTCGGCCTCACGACGCGGATGTCGCGCCTCGCCGACGGCGAGGTCGCGGAAGACATTCCCGGCACCGAGCGTTCCGACGAGATCGGCGCGATGGCCGCGGCCGTCCAGGTGTTCAAGGACAACATGATCCGGGCCGACCGGCTCGCGGCCGAGAAGCAGGCCGAGAACGACGGCAAGATGCGTCGCGCCCAAGCGCTCGACGAGCTCACCCGCGCCTTCGAGGCCAAGGTCACCGAGCTCGTCGGCGGCCTGTCGAAGGCCTCCTCCACGATGGAGAGCACGGCTCAGTCGATGACCTCGACGGCAGCCCAGACCAACAGCCAGGCCGCGGTCGTCGCCGCCGCCTCCGAGCAAACCTCGACCAACGTGCAGACGGTTGCGAGCGCGACCGAAGAGCTCACCTCCTCGATCGCGGAGATCGGCCGTCAGGTCGCGCAAAGCACCGAGATCGCGGCCCGCGCGGTCGACAATGCCCGCCGCACCGGCGACACCGCCCGCGCGCTCGCCGAGGGCGCCCAGAAGATCGGCGACGTCGTCACGCTGATCCAGAGCATCGCCGAGCAGACCAATCTCCTCGCGCTCAACGCCACGATCGAAGCCGCGCGCGCCGGCGACGCCGGCCGCGGCTTTGCGGTCGTCGCCTCCGAAGTGAAATCGCTCGCCGGCCAGACCGCCAAGGCCACGACCGAGATATCCGAGCAGATCACCGCGATCCAAAGCGCGAGCGACGAGACCGTGGCCGCGATCCGCAACGTCGCCGACGTCATCGCCGAGATCGACCAGATCGGCACCGCGATTGCCGCCGCGATCGAAGAGCAAGGCTCGGCCACCAAGGAGATCGCCCGCAGCGTCCAGGAGGCCGCCCGCGGTACCCAGGAGGTCAACACCAACATATCGGGCGTGCAGCGCGCCGCCGACGACACCGGAGCTGCCGCCAGGGAAGTGCTCGGCGCCGCCGAACAACTGTCGACACAGTCGCGCGATCTAGCCGGTCAGTTCGACCGCTTCCTCGGCGAAGTCAGGGCCGCCTAGTAAGGCGGCGCCTTGCGCGCCCGCTGCGCCTTGGCCGCCTCGATCCACCACAGCAGATCATCGGCAAAACGGGGGAATGCACGTTCCAGCGCCTTGCCACCCTCGCCGATCGGCTCGGCGTCCGCCGACAAGGTCTGCGCGATCGGACCGACGCCGATGGTGCTCGACACCACCACCATGCCCATCTCCGACAGCGTGCCGTGCCAGGCGGTCGCAGCGCGCGCTCCCGAGAAACGGCCGGCGGAATAGCTGACGATCGCGGCCGGGCGCCAGAACCACTCTTCGAGGAAGTGGTCGGTGAGATTCTTCAGGCCGGGCTGAATACCCCAATTGTATTCACCAGTGACGAAGACAAAGCCGTCGGCGCCGCGGATCTGGCCGGCCAGCTTCTCCAGCGCCTCGGGGGCCGCGCCCTTGGGATATTCCTTGTACATGCGATCGAGCATCGGCAGGCCGATGGCCTTGGCGTCGATGAACTCGACCTCCTCGCCGCGGCTGCGCAAGCCATTGATGACGAAATTCGCCAGGCGGATGCCCATGCGGTCGGAACGGTAGGAACCGTAGAGAACGAGAATGCGATTGCTCATGCCCGCAAGCTAGCACGAAAGCAGGCAGCGCGCCCGACCGATTTGTCGCGAACGCCCGATGACGCTGCGGGAGCTCTCCGGAGTTCCGATCGGATTGTCCAGCAAGTCGCGTTGAACGACGACCACCCACGCGGTGTCATGCCCTCCGGGGCCAAGATGGCGTGACCACCCCGGTGCTAGTGGGGGGCCCGGTATTTGGCGCGGCGGGGAATTGAGTTGCAGGCCAGACCTTCGGCCAGCAACTTCATGTCCTCGCGTTTGCCGCTCCGGATCAGCCGCCCGAACTCGTCGGATGTGAAAGGAAGACTGGGATCATCATCGATTGGACGCCGCACTCGCGGGCCGAACAACCGCCGCACCAGGCTAGCCAGCCGCCGCATATCAATTCCCTCGCGCCAGCAACAAACCTTTCAGTCGGCACATTGTTCCTCCCGCGTGATCGAGATTGCAAGAGGCGGCAAGGACTCCGCACCAAAAATTTCGATGAGAAATAATCTCCTCCACGCGTGCCGGCATCAGTCGGCAAAGCCCACGTAACGCACGAACTCATCGTTGTGTTCGCGGTCTGAGCGAACCGCATTCGCGGCGAAGCCGTCGTCGGGATAGCCCATCGCGACGCAGGTCATGATGACCTCGTCCTCCGGGATATCAGCGACCTCGCGCACGATGTCGGAGCGCATGATGCCCTGCCCGTTGATGACGGAGCCGAGGCCGCGATCCCACGCCGCGAGCACGATGCCGTAGCAGAGCGCGCCGAGATCGAAATGGCAGACCGCACCGGGATCGAGCACGCGGTCATAGGTCAGCACCAGCGAGACCGGCGCGTCGAACTGGCGGAAGCCACGCAGCACCCAATCCTGCCGCATCGGCTTGTCGTCGCGCGCAATGCCCATTGCGCCGAACAGCTTCTTGGCGATGTCGACCTGCCGCGTGCGATGCACCCCCTGGTATTCGCCGTGGCTGATGATGTCGCGCTTGACCTTGGCGCCGCCGACCATCTCCTCCATGTTGCGCCGGCGCACCTCTTCCAGCGGATGCCCCGTGAGTACGTGAACGTGCCAGGGCTGGGTGTTCATCGACGACGGCGCACGCTTGGCACTCTCGATGATCGCCTCGATCACCGGGCGCGGCACCGGCTGCTGCTTGAAACCGCGCACGCTGCGGCGCGACTGGACCAGCGTCTCGAACTCCACCTCTTTGGCCTCCCTGCCCGTTCACCCCGCAGCATTGCAATTGTAACGCGTAAGCTGTTGCCGATGCGGTTGGCCAAATCTATGCTAACCCGCAAGCAAGACCAAGAACCAAGCGAGGACTCCAGCATGCCCGCACCGCTCGATCCCGTCATCGCCCAGATCATTCCGCTGCTGCCGCTGCGCGATCCCACCACGATGACGCCACAGAGCGCGCGCGATTCCTTGCGCGCACTGGCTGAATCGCGGGCGGCCGTGCCGCCGCCGCCCGTCGACATCGTCGCGGACATCAAGGTGAAAGGCGGCGCCGGCCCGCTCGATGCACGAGTCTATCGGATCGGCACCAATTCCGCGCCGACCGTGGTGTTCTTTCATGGCGGCGGCTGGGTTGCCGGCGACATCGAAACCCATGACCGGCAGGCGCGCAACCTTGCGATCGAGACCGGCGCGGTCGTCGTCTCCGTCGACTATCGCCGGCCGCCGGAGACTCCGTTTCCCGGCGCCTTCGAGGATGCCTTTGCCGCCGTGCGCGACGTGTTTGACCGCGTCGCGGAATTTGGCGGCGACGCAAAACGCTTCGGCGTGGCCGGCGACAGCGCCGGCGGCAATCTCGCAGCCGCCACCGCGATCGCCTGCCGCGATGCCGGCATCAGGCTCGCCGCGCAATTGCTGGTCTATCCGGTGACCGACGTGGTCGGCAGTTACGCCGATGCGCACGACAACGCGCGCTTTCCCTCGCGCACCGAGAACGCCGAAGGCTACTTCCTCACGCGCGCCACGATGGAATGGTTCTGCGGCCACTATCTCGCCGATCCCGCTCACGCGAGCAACTGGCGCGTCTCGCCGCTGCGCGCGCCATCGCTCGAAGGCCTCGCGCCCGCGGTCGTCACCACCGCCTGGTTCGATCCCCTGCGCGACGAAGGCGCCGCCTATGCGCGGGCGCTGGAGGCCGCCGGCGTGCGCGTCAAGCACCATGAAGGCCCCGGCCTGATCCACGGCTATTTCGGGCTCGGCGACGCCTCCGAGGTCGCACGCGCCGAGGCGCGGCGCGCGCGGGCCGACTTCAAGGCACTGCTTGCGCGCGGCGCCTGAGACCATTTCGAACCAGTATCTGTCCTCAACCCGCCCGGCGCGCGATCAGGAAGCGGCTGTTGGGATTTCGAAGAAACCGGTCGCCTGAACCAGGCGGCCATCTTCGCCAAATCGGCCGAAGCTCTCGCCTTTGACGAAGACGCGGCCGGCGCCGTCGTACATCGTCCAGCGGAACAGTCCCTGCTCGTGGTGCTCGAGGAAGCTGTCGTTCCTGAAATGGGCCCCCGGAAATTTCAGCTGCGTTTGCCCGATGCGGGCCATCAACGCCTCCCGTCCTGCAACCTGCGAGCCGGGATCGGTGTACACACAATCCACCGCAACGCTCTGTTCGAGCAGCCGGCGCCGCTCGCTCTCATCGATGGGCCCCCATGCCGCCTGATAGGTGTTCCAAGTCTTCAGTCGCGCATCGTTGTTCATATCGCAGAATTCTCCAGAGCGTTGTGGCCAGCCTCTGACAAGTTGACAATTTCCGATTTTTTGTCAAGGTGCACCGAGTGAGCGACGGTGACGATCATGGCTGACCTCCTATGACCAAAGAACAGCTTGCCGTCGCCGCCGCGACCGAGGTGTTCTCGCGCTACGGCTATGCCCGCACCACGATGGGCGACATCGCCAGTGCGGCCGGGATGTCCCGGCCGGCGCTCTACCTGCTCTTTTCCGACAAGGATGCCGTGTTCGCGGCGGTGATCAGGGCAATGGACGAACAGAAGCACCGCGAGATCCAGGCCGCGATCGCCCGCCTCGACGGCCTTCACGCCAAGCTGCTCCACGCCTGCAAATCCTGGGGATCCCATGGCTTCGACCTGGTCGAGGCGCATCCGGATTCAGCCGATCTCTTCGACCTCCGCTTCCCTGCGGTCCGCCAGGTCTACGCCAATTTCCAGTCCCTGGTTGCCGACCTCATCCGCGATCAGGCGCCGTCTGCCAGGAGAACGGACGAACGAACGAACCAGCGAGCGGACCAGCCGGACGTGCTGGCGCGATGCCTCGTGTTCGGCATGCGGGGATTGCGCGAAACCGCCCGGAGCGGCAAGGAGATGCGGCAGCTGATTGCCGTTCAGGTTGCTATGCTCGTCAGAAGCATCGGCGGCAAGGTCTGAGCATGGGAGGAGCCTAGCAGGTTCGCACCGCGTGGTCAGCGCGCAGTGCAGCAAGCACACGGTGCGAATCCGAGCACGCCGGAAAATATCCGCATGCCGGGCCCGTCCCGCGCCGATCCTGCTTGATTGCGCCACGATTCCCGGCTCCAATCCGCGTTGCCATTTCTGGTTTAGGAGACACCCATGATGAAGCGGATCTTCCTGGCTGCGATCGTTGCCACCTTTGCCGCGGGCTCGGCCTTCGCGGAGGACACCTGCGAGAGCAAGGCGGTCGGCAAGGACGGCAAGCCGCTGGCCGGCGCCGCCAAGAGCTCGTTCCTGAAGAAGTGCAAGGCCGACGCCTGCGCGCCCAAGGCCGTCAGCGCCGACGGCAAGCCGCTCGCCGGCGCTGCCAAGAACAGCTTTATGAAGAAGTGCGAAGTCGGCGCGTAACGCGCCGCGATGCCTCCGCTCCCTCGCCCCGCAAGCGGGGCGAGGTGAAGCGCCTCACTCCCGCCTGAACCGATAGTCGAACGCCTCGCCCAGCGGCTTGATCGACCCCACCGTCGGCGCCGGAAAATGAATCGGCAGGATCAGCGTGTCGGTGTCCGCAACTGACGCAAAGAACTTCCGCCGCGAGACCGCCGATTGTCTTGCATCCCAGTCCGGCCGCGCCGACCAGTCCGGCTCGCGGCACTGGATCTGATGATGCATGAGGTCGCCCGCGACCACCGCGCGCTGGCCCTTCGAAAAGATGTTCACGCAGCAATGGCAGGGCGAATGCCCCGGCGTCGGAATCAGCGTGACGGTATCGTCCAGCGCGTAGTGGTCATCCACCAGCAGGGCCTGCCCGGCCTCGACGATCGGCAGGCAATTGTCGCGGAAGACGGTGCCGGGCGGGTTGTTGCCTTTGGCGTGCTCGGCCTCCCAAGCCGCGTACTCGCCCTTGTGGAAGACGTATTTGGCATTCGGAAACGTCGGCACCCAGCGGCCGTCGCGCAAGCTCGTGTTCCAGCCGGTGTGGTCGATGTGCAGATGGGTGCAGAACACATAGTCGATCTGCTCGAAGCCGATGCCGAGCGCGAACAATTCGTTGCGCCAACGCTCCTTGCCGGGAAAATCGAACGGCGGCGGATGGCCCTTGTCCTCGCCCGTGCAGGTGTCGACCAGGATGGTGTAGCGCGGCGTGCGTACGACGAAGGTCTGGTAGGTGATGACCATCATGCCGCGCGCGGCATCAAACACCTCCGGCTCCATCGTTGGCAGATGGCGGGCGAACACGCCCTCGTCATAGGCCGGGAAAAAATCCTGCGGCCGCCGCCACGGTCCTTCCCGCTCGATCACCGCATCGATGGTGATGTCGCCGATGCACAGTTGCTTCATCGCCGTTTCACTCCCTTTTTTGAGGGAGCGTAGCGGGCGCGATCGGCGCGTTCAAGGCGCCTCGAACATCGGTCAGGCCTGCTTCAGCAGATGCCGGGCAAATTCTGGCAGCGTGCGGAAGGCCATGTGCAGATTGTCGTTGAAGGAAGCGGTCTGATAACCGTGATGCTGCCAGGCGAGAGCAAGCGCCGTGCGGCTGAAGATCGAGACATGACCGTTGCGCGGGCCGACATACCACCAATTGACGCCGTGCATCTCAAAATCGGATGGCTGCAACAGTGTGGAGAACAGCACAAGCCCATCCTCCTTCGTGCTCGAGGCGATGGCGCCGATGCCGGCCATCGGATCGGGCATGTGCTCCAGCGTCTCGAAGCAGGTGACGATATCGAATCTTTGCTGCGGCGGCCGCGCGAAATCGGCCACGAAGGGATCGAAGGTCACGCTTCCAGGAAGCCGCCGGCGCGCAACGTTGCGCTCAGCAGGCCGTCGCCGCCGCCATAGTCGAGCAAGCGCAACTCCGCCTTCCTCGCTCCGAAAAAATGCTGCACCAGCTTTGCGCTATTGGTCGGCCGAACCTCCCTGTAGTCGGGATCGACCTCGATATAGCCGTCGTTATAGATGTCCGCCTTGAAGTTCGCCTCGCTCCAATCGTCGAATGCATCGGTGAACAGGAATCCGCAGGCCTGGCAGCGGTGGTAATAGACCGGCCGCCCCAGCAGCGGCAGCCGCCCGCGGCGCGCTTCATTGCAATGCTTGGCGAAATCGACCACGCCGAACAGTGCGGCCTCCGCACTGCAGATCTTGCACGGCAGAGGCGCCGCAAAAACCTCTTTCAGTTTGGCGATCATGCCCCGTTCCGCAGACTTTCGCGCGGAGCGGACCATCGCCCGCGAGAGTTGCGCGGGGCTTGCGTGGTTCCGACCGGCTCACAACATGGGCGGACCGGCCATATGCACCACCGTCAACCGGTCGGGAGCGAAGCCGACTACGACCGCAACCCCGGCGCTTCCTGCCCGGTGCGCGCGACGTATTCCGTGTAGCCGCCGCCATATTGGTGGATGCCCTCCGGCGTCAGCTCCAGCACGCGGTTCGACAGCGTCGCCAGGAAGTGGCGGTCATGCGAGACGAACAGCATGGTGCCCTCGAAATCCGACAGCGCGGTGATCAGCATCTCCTTGGTGGCGAGGTCGAGATGGTTGGTCGGCTCGTCCAGCACCAGGAAGTTCGGCGGATCGAACAGCATCTTGGCCATCACCAGGCGCGCCTTCTCGCCGCCCGAGAGCACGCGGCAGCGCTTCTCGACGTCGTCGCCGGAGAAGCCGAAGCAGCCGGCGAGCGCGCGCAACGAGCCCTGCCCGGCGGTCGGAAACTGGTCCTCCAGTGACTGGAACACGGTGCGCTCGCCGTCGAGCAGGTCCATCGCGTGCTGGGCGAAATAGCCCATCTTGACGCTGCCTCCGAGCGCCACCGTGCCCTCGTCCGGCTCGCTCGCACCGGCAACCAGCTTGAGCAGCGTCGACTTGCCGGCGCCGTTGACGCCCATCACGCACCAGCGTTCGCGCCGGCGGATCATGAAATCGAGCCCGTCGTAGATGCGCTTGGCGCCATAGCCCTTGTGGACGTTCTTCAAGGCGACGACGTCCTCGCCCGAACGCGGCGCCGGCGGGAAGTCGAACGCGACGCTCTGGCGGCGGCGCGGTGGCTCGACCCGCTCGATCTTGTCGAGCTTCTTCACCCGGCTCTGCACCTGCGCAGCATGAGAAGCGCGCGCCTTGAAGCGCTCGATGAACTTGATCTCCTTGGCGAGCATGGCCTGCTGGCGCTCGAACTGCGCCTGCTGCTGCTTCTCGTTCTGCGCGCGCTGCTGCTCGTAGAATTCGTAATCGCCGGTGTAGGTCGTGAGCGAGCCGCTGTCGATCTCGATCACCTTTGAGATCACGCGATTGATGAACTCGCGGTCGTGCGAGGTCATCAAGAGCGTACCTTCGTAATCGTGCAGGAATTTTTCCAGCCAGATCAGGCTTTCGAGGTCGAGATGGTTGCTCGGCTCGTCGA
Organism: Bradyrhizobium sacchari; assembly: GCF_002068095.1. Taxonomy (GTDB): domain Bacteria; phylum Pseudomonadota; class Alphaproteobacteria; order Rhizobiales; family Xanthobacteraceae; genus Bradyrhizobium; species Bradyrhizobium sacchari. The sequence continues at coordinate 109,167 of NZ_LWIG01000026.1, forward strand.
GCAGCATCACATCGGGGCGCATCAGGAGAATGCGCGCCAGCGCCACGCGCATCTTCCAGCCGCCGGAGAGCTTGCCGACGTCGCCGTCCATCATCTCCTGGCTGAAGCCGAGGCCGGACAGGGCTTCGCGCGCCCGGCCGTCGAGCGCATAGCCATCCAGTTCCTCGAACCGGTGCTGCACCTCGCCGTAGCGGGCGATGATCTCCTCCATCTGGTCGGCCTTGTCAGGGTCGGCCATATCGGCCTCGAGCGCGCGCAGCTCGGCCGCGACCTCGCTGACGGGACCGGCGCCATTCATCACCTCGGCCACGGCACTGCGGCCGCTCATTTCGCCGACGTCCTGGTTGAAATAGCCGATGGTGATGCCGCGATCGGTCGAGACCTGCCCCTCGTCCGGCAGCTCCTCGCCGGCGATCATGCGGAACAAAGTGGTCTTGCCGGCGCCGTTCGGCCCGACGAGGCCGATCTTCTCGCCCTTGTTGAGAGCCGCGGAGGCTTCGATGAACAGGATCTGGTGGCCGGCTTGCTTGCTGACGTTGTCGAGGCGGATCATGGGGTCATTTTGAGGGGATTTTTGCGTTGCAGCGTCATAGGGCATGCGGGCGTCCAGGGGAAGCCCGGCGGGGTACAGAATCGTCCGGCCGGCAATCCCGCCCGCGCTCGCTTCTGCACTCTCAACGACCGCTGAAACTTTGGCCCGCTCGCTACCTCACTGCGAACGGCGACTGATAAGGCCGGCCGAAGGGCACACCGTTGATGACGGTCTGGATCGGCTTGAGCTGGGCCTTCCCATCCCTCTTGTTGTTGCGCGTGTCGACGAAGCTGACCGGCCCCTCCACCAGTTCCATGATGGCGACGTCGGCGGGTGCACCGACCTGCAGCGTGCCGATTTTCGGCGCGCGATTGATGATCTTCGCCGGCGCCGTCGTGGCCATGGCGACCACCTGCTCCAGCGTGAAGCCGAGCGTCATGAACTTGCTCATCACGTTGGGCAGGAAGGGCATGCCCGGCGAATTGCCGGAGAAGACGTGGATATCGGAGGAAATGGTGTCCGGAGTGCATCCACCGGGAATCGCGACTTCCGCCACCGTGAAGTCGAAGCTGCCGCCGCCATGACCGACGTCGAACAGCACCCCACGCTGCTTGGCTGCCAGGGCCGCAGGCAGCAACCTGCCCTCCTGAACGATATTGGTGAAGACGTTGGACATGTTCGGGGCGCCTGAATAGGCATGCGTCAGCACGTCACCGGGCCGGAGCAAGTCGAGAATCTGCGACATCAGCTCCTTGGACTCGACGCCGCCGATATGCACCATCATCTTCGCCGGCCAGCCGCACATCTCGCAAGCCTGGATCCCACGCTTGAGCGGCTCGAGCCCGTGCTTGAAGATCACGTTCTCCGACATCCGCACCTTGACCCCGAGGAGAAAGTCCGGGTTCTCGGCAAGCGCCATCGCGCAGGCCTCGGTCTGCGCGATGTCGATGTTGTAGAGCTCGGCGACGGGGAACGCCGACAGGCCGTTGTTGGCGATGTGGAGGAAGGCGTACATCCGCGCCCGGGTCTGGGCCACGATGAAGCGGCGCAACGCCGCCAGATTGTTGACGCCGGCGTCACCCGCCGACACGACGGTCGTCGTGCCCTGGAATTGCACCAGCTCGTCGGCGGGAATACCGATCGCCGAGCCGTAGGGATAGACGTGACTATGCAGATCGATGAGGCCGGGCATCACGAGCTTGCCCGACGCGTCGATGCTCTTCAGGGCGCGCTCGGCGGGTATCGTCTCCTGGACGGTTTCGATCGCGCCCCAGCGGATGCCGATATCGCGCTTCGCGCGCAGCGACTGGCTGGGGTCGAGGATCTCTCCCCCGCGGATCACCAGATCGTACTTGTCGTTCGGTCCCATCGCGGCTCGACCCGGCGCGGCGAGGCCGACGGCTGCGGCTGATGTCGAAAGTGCAAGGAAATCGCGGCGTGACAACGCGGACATGATGACCCCCCCTGTGTTTTTTCTCGCACGACGGCCGGCTTTGACGAGCAGACCCGCCGCCGGCGTGATGCATCCGTTCAAAAAATGAGTGCAATCGGAACTGGGGCCGCCTCGCCCCGAACAATCCAATCCTATGACCGCTCGCCAGCGTTGAGGAGCCACAAAATATTCCGGACGTGCATGAACCTTCCGAGACGAGTGTCGACTAAGCGCGCGCCGGGCCGATCGGCCCACATACGTCGATGGACCATCTTCCCGCCAGCGCAAATGGTCTCGACCACCGACGGGCCGGAAGCCGCCGTGATCTTCGTCGTCTGCGGAACGATTTGACTTGATCGGGCGTATTTTGACGATGACAAGCTCACTTCAACCGCTCAGTTCTGAAATAGCGCAGCCGCTGGACGGACCGGCTACTCCGAGTGGGATGGGGTCGACCGCCAGCGCAACGGGACAAACGCAAGCCTCCCCGCTGGTTTCGCGCATCTTCAGTACGCCTCGTCATAACACGCATTACATCGAGTGCGGCCCGGCCGACGGCCCGTTGATGATCTTCCTTCACGGCTGGCCGAGCATCAGCTTGATGTGGCGCGCCCAGATGGAGGCCTTCGCAGCGGACGGATGGCACTGCGTCGCTCCTGATCTGCGCGGCTTCGGCGGCTCTTCCGCGCCTGCGGCCAACGATGCCTACGCGATCGAGGAAGTTGTGGCGGATATGACGGAGCTCCATGACCACCTTGGCGGCAAGCCTGCGATCTGGGTGAGCCACGACTGGGGCGTCGTCGTGGCCGCTGAGCTGGCTGCGCATGAGCCCGACCGCAGCCGTGGCGTCGTGCTGACCTCGCTGGCGTATCAGCCCGGCGGGCACGCCCTGCGCACGGTCGTCCCTCTCGTCGACCGAACGATTTATCCGGCTGACCAATATCCGGATGGCCAATGGGACTACTACCGCTACTACACGACGCACTTCGATGCCGCGGTTGCCGACCTGGACGCAGACAAAGCGGCGTCGCTGGCATCGATCTTTCGACCAGGCGACCCGGCAGGCATCGGCAAGGTTTCGCCGAACGCGATGGTCACGCGCAACGGGGGGCGATTTGGCGCCGCGCACCGCGCCCCGCCGACTCAACCCGATCCGGCCCTTTGGCCGCCGGAAGACTTCGGCGTGCTGGTGCAGTCGTTCAACGCTCACGGATTCCGTCCGTCATGTGCGTGGTATATGAACGACGACGCCAACGTGGCTTACGCTCGCAAGGCACGGGGCGGCGGACGCCTGGCGCAGCCGGTGCTGTTTATCAATGGCGACTTTGATCAGATCTGCAGCATCAACGGGAATCGCCAAGGTGATCCGATGAGAGCGGCCTGCCCAGACCTCACCATCACGAGCTTCCCCGCCGGGCATTGGCTTCCGCTCGAGCGCAAGGCAGAACTTATCCTGGCCATTCGCTCCTGGCTGCGAAGCAGGAAGTTGTGATGGCGCGAGTGGTAAAGATCGCACTTTTGAGCACCTTCCCCGCCAGCGCGGAGGTCTCGACTGCCGACGGGCCGCAAGCCGCCGTGATCTTCGTCTCCGGATCATGAGCGACAGGCGACACAAGCGCGACCTTGCGTCTGGGCTACGGCCGAGAGCCGACGTCACCCCTGCGGGGAAATTGACGGCGCAGCCCGACGTCTGCAATGAGTCGGTCAGAAGGCGACCATCGGAGGGCAGCGCAGGCCTGTCCGTTTAGGGCCGGCCAATTGCTGCCATCGGCTCGGGCGAGGCGCGAGGCCCGCTTCAGCGCGCGAAGCGGACACCCTACGCCGATGAGTGCGCGCCCTACGCCCGCCGCATCAGCTTGAGCGAGGCTGCAAGCCGCAAGCTCCGCTTGCCGGCGAGCGCGATGCCTTCGAGCTCGCCGCTGTCTTCCGTGCAGGTCCCGGAGAAGCCGATCCCGACCTCATAGCCGCCGAACACGGGGTTCTCGCCCTTCGCCGGCGTGTGCTCCTGATTCAGCATCTCGCCCTTCCAGCGGCCGTCCGCCGAGGAATAGGAGCCGAGATAGTAGAAGAACGCATCGCCCCCGAGGATGCGGCCGTCGATCAAGAGCATCACGCCGGACAGCCCGGCATCGACGCCATCGAGCGCGCGCAGGCCCATTCCGTAGAGCCCGTTGGCGATGCCGCCCGGCCCGATCGCGCCGCGCGGCGGCAGCGCCCCGTCGTCGAGCCGCGTCATGTTGGCCCAGAAATGGGCGCCCGGCATCGTGTTCGCACCGCCCTGAAGACGGATCTCGTTGCCATGCAGCCGGCCGCGCGCCGCGATCTTGGCGACGTCGGCGCCCATCAGCGGCTTGTAGTTGGGGTCGAGGTTATGCCGTTCGGTGATGACCTCGGCGATGATCTCGCCGTCGCGCTCGACATAAGTGCCGAGATGCGCAAAACCCGAATTGCCGCCCAGCATCTTGCCGTCATGCAGGCACATGATGCTGCAGCCGACCGCGTCGTTGACGCCGTATTCAACCTTGTAGAGTCCGTCCAGCAACGCAATTCGCCCGCAAAATCAAAAAGAATCGCCGGCTACCTAGCACTGCCGCCGCATCGATTCCAGCCGGCTTTTCCGCGCAGGGCTCGTCCGGGACCTGCTCTGCCATGCTGCCATTATGCCCCTGTTTTGCCCGACGGGTCAAATCGATTTCGCAAAATCAGCAAAACGGGATTTCGCTGTGATTTCAGTGCCCCGGCTACTGTGCATGGGGTTGTTTTCGGTCTTTTGTTGTGGAGGCCCCGCCTGCACGTCAGTGGCGCTTGAAATACTGCACCTCGCGCTCGTGCTTCTCGGCCGCCGCACGGCTTTTGAACGTGCCGAGGTTGCGGCGCTTGCCGGTCTTCGGATTCACCTTGCGTGAATAGAGGCGATATTCGCCGGATGCCAGCTTGCGGATCATGATCGGCCCTCTCGCTTGTCGCGAGTTCAACGACCGGTGCCGGCGCTGGTTCCTGCCGGGAGCCGACCCCGCCGGCGCAGCGCGGTCTCGTCGCGCTTCAGAAGCACAACGTGGTGACGAGCTTGCCCTGCTTGTCCTTGATCGCATAGGGACAGCGCAGCCGCTCGAGGGCGGCCTTGGCATCCTCGTCGCCGAGCGCTGCGGCGCGCTCGTAATAGGCCTTCGCCGCATCCTTGTCCTTGGGCCCGCCGCGGCCCTCCTGCGCGAACGCGCCCATCCGCTCCAGCGCGCCGGGATGATTCTGCGCCGCCGCCTTCTCGAACAGCGCGCGTGCCGCGACGTCGTCCTTGGCGCCGCCGGTGCCTTCGGACAGCATCAGGCCGAGCTGGTACTGCGCCTCGGCATTGGTCTCGGCGGCCTTGCCGAGCAGCGCACGGGCCTGCGCTGGATCGGCCGGCGCCGCGCCGCCTGCGCCACCAAGCGCAGCAAGATTGCTGACGCCGCGGGGATTGCCCGCCTGCGCCGCCTTCTCGAACAACTTTCGCGCCTGCGCTTCGTCCCTGGCGACACCTGAGCCGTTGCCATAGGCGACGCCGAGCTCGACCATCGCCGCGCTCGATCCCTTGTCGGCAGCCTTGCGCCAGGCGGCGATCGCCTCCGCCGTCTGCCGGTTGGCCGCATAGGCGCGCCCGAGCGCGAACATCGCGCGGCGCGAGGAGTTTGCCGCCTGTTTGCAGAACTTGATCGCGGTCGCGACGTCGGAGGCGGCGATCTCGGCCACGCCCTTCACGTCAGCCGGCTTGTCGGGATCGCTGGGATCGGCCGCGACCCGGTCGCAGAGGACGAGGTCGGCCGATTGCGCATGCGCCGCGAGGGGGGCGGCAAGCGCGAAGATGATGGCGAGGAGATAGGTCCGCATGGGCGCCACGTTGCGTCTCTGCTCCGGCAAATTCAAGGCTCGAGTCCGGATTGGCGGAGGACGGGAGCGACCTCCGGTGAGGCCAGGTAGCGCAGCAGCCGATCGGCCGCGACGGCATCGTTCGCGTTCGCCATGCGGCCGGCGGAAAAGACGGCCGGGGTCTGCAAATCATGCGGCACCGGGCCGACGACCTCGATGCCTCCGACCTGCTTCAGCTCGCTGATCTGCTGCACGGCGACGTCGGCCTCACCGCTGACGAGCCGCTCCGCCGTAAAGCCCTGCTCGACGATGGTGGCCCTGGCATTGATCTTCTCCGCGATCCCCATGCGCACGATCAGCTGAGCGAAGTACACGCCGCTTGCGCCGAGCCGCGAATAGGCGACGGACCGCGCCGCGAGCAGCGCCTGGCGCAGCGCGGCCTCGCTGGCGATGTCAGGGTGCGCCTGCCCTGCCCGCACGGCGATGCCGACATAGGAGCGCGCCAGATCGGCCGCGCCTTCCGCAATCACGCGGCCCTCGCCGATCATCTCGTCGAGCCCCTCCCGTGTGAGGATGACGAGATCGGCGGCCTCGCCGTCGCGCAGGCGCTTGAGCAGGGCAAGCGTCGGCGCGAAGTCGGCGTCGACGTGAATGCCGCTGGCAGTCTCGAAGGCCGAGGACAGGCTGCGCATCGCGCCCATCAGGCCGAGCGTCGAGAGCATGCGGAGGGTATTTGCCATGTGGTTTCCCGGGGGCGCGTTCAGGCGCGGTGCATCAGCTTGAGCGCGGCGGTGAGGCGCAAGGATCGCTTGCCGGCAAGCGCTGTTGCCTCCAGCAGCGCCGCCTCGGCGTCGTAGCTGCCGGAGAATCCGATGCCGACCTCGTGGCCGCCGAAGATCGGATCGTCCTTGGCCGGCGTGTGTTCCTGGTTGACGATCTGCCCCTTCCAGCGCCCTTTCGCGGCGGTGTAGCTGCCGAGATAGTAGAACGCCGCATCGCCGCCGAGGATGCGGCCCTGGTTGAGCAGCATCACGCCGGTGAGGCCGCCTTCGATGCCATCGAGCATGCGCAGATGCACCGAGTAGAGGCCGTCGGCGATGCCGCCCTCGCCGACGCCGCCCGCGATCGGCACCTCGTCCTCCGTGATCGGCGTCATCACCGACTGAAAGGGCACGCCCGGCAATTCCTTCAGCTCGCCCTTGAAGCGATAGAGATCGCCGTCGGCCCAGCCCTTCGCCAGCAGGGTCGCATCGTCTGTGCCGGCCATGGCACGGTAGTTCGGATCGGGATTGTGACGCACGGTCTTGATCACGACGTCGACGCCCTCGTCGGTCTTCTCATAAGTGCCGATGTGGGCAAAGGCCGAATTGCCGCCGAGCATCTTGCCGTTGCCGGCATGCATCACGCTCCGGCCGACGGCGTCGCCGAGCTGAAACCGCACCTTGTAGAAGCCTTCAAACACCAGCCGTGTCCCCGGCCACGCGCGCATCCAGCGGCACTCTATCCCGCTTTCGACGGCGATGGACAAGTTTCCCGCGGCTCCGCTCCGCCGACCACAACAACAGCGTCGTCAGAATGCAAAAATCCGCCGGAGCCCTGCAGCTCCGGCGGATTGAATGCCAACCCGGGCCAGCCCCCTAGCCCGGGCCGGGAGGGATCTTAGGCCGCAGCCTTCTTGTCGGTCGGCACCGACGAGATCGTCTTCAGGATCTGCGAAGCGATCTGGTAGGGGTCGCCTTGCGAGTTCGGACGGCGGTCTTCCAAATAGCCCTTGTAGCCGTTGTTGACGAAGGAGTGCGGAACGCGGATCGAAGCGCCGCGATCGGCAACGCCGTAGCTGAACTTGTTCCACGGCGCGGTCTCGTGCTTGCCGGTCAGACGCTTGTCGTTGTCCGGGCCGTAGACGGCGATGTGGTCCATCAGGTTCTTGTCGAAGGCCGCCATCAGCGCCTCGAAATACTCCTTGCCGCCGACCGTACGCATGTACTCGGTGGAGAAGTTGGCGTGCATACCCGAGCCGTTCCAGTCGGTGTCGCCGAGCGGCTTGCAGTGGAACTCGATGTCGATGCCGTACTTCTCGGTGAGGCGCAGCATCAGGTAGCGGGCCATCCACATCTGGTCGGCAGCGGTCTTGGAGCCCTTGCCGAAGATCTGGAATTCCCACTGGCCCTTCGCGACTTCCGCGTTGATGCCTTCATGGTTGATGCCGGCCGCGAGGCAGAGGTCGAGATGCTCTTCGACGATCTTGCGGGCGACGTCGCCGACGTTCGAATAGCCGACGCCGGTGTAGTACGGACCCTGCGGCGCCGGATAGCCGGACTCGGGGAAGCCGAGCGGGCGGCCGTTCTTGTAGAAGAAGTACTCCTGCTCGAAGCCGAACCAGGCGCCGGCGTCGTCGAGGATGGTGGCGCGCTTGTTGGAGGCGTGCGGGGTCTTGCCGTCGGGCATCATGACTTCGCACATCACGAGCACGCCGTTGGTGCGCGCCCCGTCCGGGAACACGGCGACCGGCTTCAGCACGCAATCGGAGCTGTGGCCTTCGGCCTGCTGGGTGGAGGAGCCATCGAAGCCCCAGAGCGGAAGCTGCTCGAGCGTCGGGAACGACGCGAATTCCTTGATCTGAGTTTTGCCGCGCAAGTTCGGAGTCGGCGTATATCCGTCGAGCCAGATGTACTCGAGCTTATACTTGGTCATTGAGCCTCTCTGTAGATGATGCGAAAGGTGGGGTTGAGAGCCCCGCACGTTTGTACCCGGCCATCATCGGCCGGCCCTTTACAAGCATTTTGCGTGCCAAAACGCCGCAGAGCAGGAGGTTTTTCACCGTGGGCCGCCCCACCCCGCCGGCCGGTGATCGATCACAGCGGCATGCGTCATAGCGGCGCACCTTCGCGTGAAGCTGCACTGCAAAATGCCGCGGAAAACGCCTGATTCTGGAGCAGCAACCTTCTTGCTTCAGGCTGCCGATGAAACGCGCATCAACGTCCAGCAATTTTCGTAAAGTCTGCCACCCCTGCCTAGCAACCTTTGGAATGGCCTAGGCGTTAGTCACATGCACGGTGCCTTGGGGGGTGCAAATGGCCGCGTGCCTACAAAATAGGCCGCAACTGATCTCCTTTTCAGCACTTTCCAATTCGGGAGCCGCGGCCGATATGGGGATTCCAGTAACCACAATCGAACGAGTCGGGCGCACCATGGAGGCCAAGGCGCTTCGACCAAGGAGAATCGCAATGATGAACAATGGTCTGAGTCACGGATCTGCGAAGATCTACCAATTCCCTGTCGGGGGCCGCGCGGCTCTCGCCGGGCGCCGCTATGGCGATACCCGCTTTCCCGCCGATCACGCTTCGCTTCCCGCGAACGTCTCGATCTGCAGCGACAGCTGGTACCACCAGGACGCGGTCGACGAAGCCAAGCCCAAATGGGAACGCTAATGCCAGTTGCTGGTTTGGTACCGCCGCGCTCTCGCAAGCGGCCGGCGGCAGTTTGAAAAAGGGTCGAAACAATGGAGTTTCGGCCCTTTTTGATTCCAGACTAGATCGGCGGCTTTTCGACCACCGTGCAGGCCGTGACCGGTCGTTTCAGGTGCTTGACCGTGGTCGCTCCGCTCTTGCCGATCCTCAACGTCACTCCCGCCCCCGAATAGCGCGCGCCGGACAGAGTCAGCCGCTTGGCGAGCGTGACGGGTTCGCCGTCGATCTGGAGGAAGGCGCGCTTGTCGTAGTCATAAAATCCCGCGATGAACTGCGTACCATCGGCGCAGCGGTAGGTCTTGAATGTCTGCGCATCTGCCTGCCGCGTATCAAACATTCCGACCGTCAGCATGGTGATCGCCAAAACAATGGCCTTGTGCCGGCCCATGATCGCCCCCTGTAATAGACCTCAAGGACGCCCGCCGTGCGTCCGTTGGAACCATAACCCAAGCTGATCCCATGCAAGACTCTTCCCTCAAGGAATCCCCCGCTCGCCACCTCGCCCTGCAAGGTGCCAGCAATTTTCGCGATCTCGGCGGCTATCGGACCGCCGACGGCCGGACCACGCGCTGGCGGCACATCTTCCGCTCCAATCATCTCGGGCAGCTCACCGCAGCCGATGTCGAGATCGTGCGCGCGCTCGGCGTCAGAAGCGCGTTCGATTTCCGCGGGGTGGAGGAGCGTGCGGCCGGTGTCTGCGTGGTCAACGAGATCGCGGTGTACTCGCTGCCGATCGAGCCGACCGTCGTCGCCGCGCTGCGCGCCGAGCTTGCGAAGGGGACGCTGACCGCACCCGTTGCGCTCGAGCTGATGCGCGAGTCCTATCGCAACTATGTTCGCCATAACACGCATAGTTTTCGCATGCTGTTCAGCCATCTGCTCGAAGACCGCGCGCCGCTCGTGATCCACTGCACCGCGGGCAAGGATCGCACCGGCTTTGCCAGCGCGCTGATCCTGCATGCGCTGGGGGTGCCCAGCGACGTCATTGCCCAGGACTACCTTTTGACCAACCACCACTACAAGCGCGACCCATCGAACGCCGCCGATCTTCCCGCCGACGTTCTCGACGCGGTCGGCTCCGTCGAGGCCTCGTACCTGGCGGCGGCCTTCGAGGCCGTCGGACGCGACTATGGCGATCTCGAAACCTACTTGCGTGATGGGCTCAAGCTCGGCACAGCAGAGCGGAGCGCACTGAAGGCGCGCTATCTGCAAGCGTAGCGGCCACGACGGGAGAACGACGATGCAAGGCAAGGTTCTGGTCGTCACCGGCGCTCTCGGCGCGCTTGGCAAAGTGGTCGCCGAAGTCGCACAGTCACGCGGCGCGCTCATCGCCGGCATCGATTTTGCGCCCTCGCTAGTATCAGCGACGCCCGAGCGCATCGAGATTGGCGGCGTCGATCTGTCCGACGCGGCGCAGGCGAAGACGGCGATCGATTCGGCGGCGAAGCATTTCGGGCGGCTCGACGCGCTGATCAACATCGCCGGCGGCTTCGCCTTCGAGACGATCGGCGACGGCGACATCACGACATGGCAGCGCATGTACGCGCTGAATGTGCTCACCGCGCTCAACGCCTCGCGCGCGGCGTTGCCGCATCTTGCCGCGTCCAAGGCCGGCCGCGTCGTCAATATCGGCGCCATGGGCGCGCTCCAGGCGGGCAATGGCATGGGGCCCTATGCCGCATCAAAGGCCGGCGTGCATCGCCTCACCGAGGCGCTCGCCAGCGAGTGGAAGAGCAAGGTCACCGTGAACGCGGTGCTGCCCTCGATCATCGACACCAAGGCCAACCGCGCCGACATGCCGAAGGCGGATTTTTCCAAGTGGGTGACGCCGCAGGAACTCGCAGAGGTGATCCTGTTCCTCGCCAGCGACGCCGCCAGCGGCATCACCGGCGCGCTGATCCCGGTCGGCGGGCGGGTTTAATCCGGCACCAGCAACCGCAGATCGCCCTTGAAGCGGATGCTCTGCTTGCCCGCGAGCGCGATGCCTTCGCCATAGGCGGTCGCGTCCGTATAGGTGCCGCTGAAACCGATGGTCACGACCTTGCGACCCCACACCGGGCGCTCGTCGAACGAGGGCGAGTGCTCCTCGTTGGTCAGCTCGCCCTTCCACTTGCCGTCGGCCGAGGTGTAGCTGCCATGCGCGAAGAAGAATGAATCGCCGCCCCGCATGGTGCCGTCGCGCAGCACCATGACGCCCTGGTTACCACCTTGCACGCCATCCAGCATCTGGATGCGGATGTGATAGAGCCCGTTCCTGATTGTCATCGCCGTCAAGCGCCCGACTGTCCCATCCGCAGGATAGCCACACCGTCAGTTCCGATCAAATGGCGGGAGTCCCGAGTCCGATCCGGCTAGACTCCCGGCAAGTGATTCTCCAATTGGACGTCCCCTTGGAAACCGCCCTCTACCTGCCCGTCAAACGCTTCCTCGAAGAACTCGGCTTCACGGTCAAGGGCGAGATCGGCGGCTGCGATCTCGTCGGTCTCAGCGCCGGCGATCCGCCCGTCGTGGTGATCGGCGAGCTCAAGCTCGCCTTCAATCTCGAGCTGATCCTGCAGGCGGTCGACCGCGCACCGGCCGGCGACGAGGTCTGGATCGCCGCAAGAATGTCCGCGCGCGGCAAGGGACGCGAGAGCGATGCACGCTACCGCAATCTCTGCCGCCGGCTCGGCTTCGGCATGCTGGGGGTGACCGACCGCGGCCAGGTCGAGGTGCTGGTGAAGCCGCCGACGGCGGCTCCGCGCCGCGAGCCGAAGATTCGGTCGCGACTCGTTGCCGAGCATCAGCGTCGCCAAGGCGATCCGGTGCTCGGCGGCAGCACGCGCGCCCCGATCATGACGGCCTACCGGCAGCAGGCGCTAACGTGTGCGTCGGAACTCGCGTCCGGCCCGCGGCCCGTACGCGAGCTGCGGGTGCGCTGTCCCGATGCCGGCAAGATCTTGCTTAACAACGTGTATGGCTGGTTCGAGCGCGCCGAGCGGGGAATCTACGGGCTTACCGAGGCTGGACACGCCGCGCTGAAGCGCTGGCCCCAGCAACAGGTCGAGGCCGACGCAGGTGCTCCGTCACCACCCTGACGCCGGATCGATGCAAGCGGTGAATAGCTGAGATGCCACACCAAATTCATATTGCAATGCAACATAGGCGGCACTAGGTATCCCGGATCGAAACGAGGCCCCCATGAGCGCAGACTGGAATACCAAATATGGAACGCGGCGCGTGCGTCACGATCCGCCGACCCTGGACGAGGCGATCTTCGCCGCCGTCGGAATCACCGACGACCAGGAGCAGCAGGCCGAAATCGCCGCAGCTCTGATGGGAATGCCGCTCGATGTCGTCCAGGCCGAAGTGAAGAAGCAGGCCCGCACCAACAGCCGCATCACCGCCACGCGCGTGATCGCTGGCGAACAGGGCGCGCAGCGCTCGGTGGTGGTCGAACGCCGCGTCGTTCGCCGCTTCAGCACCGCTACGCGCACCGGCACCTGAGCGTTTGTTTCTCGATCCGAAATACAAAAGCGGACCGGTTTTGCCGGTCCGCTTTTTGATTCCAGTCCGCTTCTGAATCAGGCGGCGCGATTGCCGTACATGCTGGAGATGATCTTCCAGCAGGTCGAGTTGAAGCTGAGCAGAGCGCGGCCCGCCGTGAACGGCGCAGCCGCAAGATCGGCGAGCTCGGCCTCGGGCGTCTTGGCAAGATCAATCGTTCCGGTCGATTCGCCGTGGCGGAAAGCCAGATGCGCGCCGAATTTCCGGGCGAGCGCCCGCATCGGATGATTCTCGGCACCGGTGGTGATGCGCAGCTGCTTGTAACCCTTCCAGCGCGCCTCCGCGATCAGGCGGCGGAACAGCACAGTGCCGACGCCCTGGCGGCGGGCGGAGGCTTCCACGCTGAAAGCGACCTCGGGCAGTGAACATTCTTCCGGCGGATGCAGCTCGGCCGCACCGCGAACCACGCCGTCGACGATATAGGCGACGATGACAGTGCCATCCTCGGCGCAGCGGGCGGCGTAACGCTCGATGAAGCTGTCGTCGAGAAAGCCGTTGAAACGGTCGTGCCGGCTTTCGGCATCGAGTCTGAGCAGGTGATCGCGCAAAAGCGGCAATTCTTCCTGCTGGATCAGGGTCCGCACATAGCCCGGAGCAGTGCGGACGGTCTCTTGAAGTACCACGTCAAAACTCCTCTTGGTGTCCCTCGAGGAGGCGTTCGAATCCCTAGGCCCCCTATATTGTGCATCGCAACACGTTTTTCAAGGCGGGAACCTGCCCAACTTAGCGGCATCGGGAGCGACTATTTCGTTAACAAAATCAAGGCCCCCGTAGTCTTACAGGACGAGTTGCGTCTGGGTCACGACGGCCACCAGCTTGCCGTCCTCGGTCTCCAGCCGGGTGGTCCAGACCTGGGTGCGCCGGCCCCGGTGGACCGGGGTTGCGGTGGCGATCACGGTGGCCCCCTCCTTGGCACCACCGATGAAGTTGGTCTTGCTCTCCAGGGTCGTCGTGCCCTTAGCGTCGTCAGGCAGGTTGATCACGGTCGCCGCGGCGCCGACGGAATCGGCCAGCGCCATCACCGCGCCGCCATGGATGGTGTGGTGCAGGGTGCAGAGATCAGGCCGGACCATCATCCGCGCCACCACGCGATCCTTCCCTGCCTCGACGAACTCGACGCCCTTGAGCTCGGCGAACGGCATCTTCATTGCTTTAAGCTTTTCGAGCGGCGTCATCGGATCTCCTCCCAATTCATTGTTGTCTCAGCGTGAATTGCTTCGCGCCGCAAAGCAATGAAGTCCGAGGTAATGGCCACCGTGACTTCAGCCGCGACATGAGCGCATATGGTCGCGCCATGCGCCACTACCCGCCCCGCCGCATCGTTTGCATGACCGAAGAGACGGTGGAGACACTCTACCTGCTCGGCGAGCAGGACCGCATCGTCGGCGTTTCCGGCTACGCCGTCCGTCCGCCCCAGGTGCGCCGTGAGAAGCCGCGGGTATCGGCGTTCGTCTCCGCGGACATCCCGAAGATTCTGGCGCTGGAGCCGGATCTGGTGCTCGCCTTCTCCGATCTCCAGGCCAGCATCACGGCTGACCTCGTGCGGGCCGGCGTCGATGTCCACGTTTTCAACCAGCGCGACGTCGCCGGGATTCTGGCGATGATCCGCACGCTCGGCGCACTCGTCGATGCGGGCAGGCGCGCGGACGACCTGGCCCAGGGCTTTGAACGCCGCCTCGCCGCAATCGCCGCAGCGCCCCGCCCCTCGCCGCGGCCAAGGGTCTATTTCGAGGAATGGGACGACCCGCTGATCTCGGGTATCGGCTGGGTCTCCGAACTGATCGAGATCGCCGGCGGCGAGGACGTGTTTCCGGAATTGCGACATCGGCAGGCGGCGAAGGACCGCATCGTTTCGACGGAAGCGGTGCGCCAGGCCGCACCCGACATCATTCTCGCCTCATGGTGCGGCAAGAAGGTCGTCCCTGCCCGCATCCGCGCGCGCGAGGGCTGGAGCGACATCCCCGCCGTCCGCAACGATCGCATCGTCGAGATCAAATCGCCGATCATTCTGCAGCCGGGCCCGGCGGCACTGACGGACGGGCTCGATGCGATCGTGGTGGCGCTGTGGGGTGAGCGCTCCTGATCCATCCGCCGTCATTGCGAGCGAAGCGAAGCAATCCAGAGTGCCTCCGCGGAAGGATCCTGGATTGCTTCGTCGCAAGAGCTCCTCGCAATGACGGCTCGGCGGCCACCTCCTTGTTCACGTCACAGCGTTGACGACCTGATATTCCGGTCGGCGCCACACCTCGCCTGAAACCACCTCCTCGATGATCTCCGCCGCCCGTACGATCTCGCTCTCGCCGATATAGAGCGGCGTGAGGCCGAACCGCATGATATCGGGCGCGCGGAAATCGCCGATGACGCCGCGGGCGATCAAGGCCTGCATGACGGCGTAACCACCGTCGAAGGCGAAGGAGACCTGCGAGCCGCGCTGCGCATGCGCGCGCGGGGTGACCAGCTTCAGCGAAGGACACCGGCGCTCGACCTGCGCGATCAGGAGATCGCCGAGCGCCAGCGAGCGTGCGCGGACCTCCGCGATATCGACACGATCCCAGATGTCCAGCGAGGCCTCCAGAGCCGCCATCGCCAGCACCGGCGGGGTGCCGACGCGCATGCGCTCGACGCCGCCCGCGGCGGCATAGGCAAGCTCGAACGCAAACGGTTTGGCATGACCCATCCAGCCCGATAGCGCGGCGCGCGCGGTGTCGGCGTGGCGCGGCGAGACGTAGAGGAAGGCCGGCGCGCCGGGACCGGCGTTGATGTATTTATAGGTGCATCCCGCGGCAAAGTCGGCGCGGCAGCCGGCAAGATCGACCGGCAGCGCGCCGGCCGAATGGGCGAGATCCCAGACCGTGACGATGCCGAGCGAATGCGCTTTTGCGGTCAGTCTCGCCATATCGTGGCGGCGGCCGGTGCGATAGTCGACCTCGGTGATGTAGAGAACCGCGATCTCATCGGACAACGACGCCTCGATTTCCTCCGGCCTCACCAGGCGCAATTGATGGCCGCGCCCGAGCGTCGCGATGAGGCCCTCGGCCATATACAAGTCCGTCGGAAAATTGCCGGTGTCCGATAGGACGACCTTGCGCGAGGTATTCATGTCGAGCGCGGCGGCCAGCGCCTGATAGACCTTCAGCGACAGCGTGTCGCCGACCATCACCGAGCCGGCTTCCGCGCCGATCAGCCGGGCGATGCGGTCGCCGACATGGCGCGGCTGGGCATACCAGCCTGCACTGTTCCAGGCGCGGATCAGCTCGTTGCCCCACTCAGTCGTGATGACGCGATTGACGCGCTCGGCAACGCCCAGCGGCAGCGCGCCGAGCGAGTTGCCGTCGAGATAGATCACGCCGTCCGGCAGATGGAACAGGGCCTTGGTGTCGTCGTAGACGCGATATCTGGTCATAGACATTTCTTGGGGCATTTCTACAGAATGGTGCGGACGCGCCAGAGCTCGGGAAACAGCTCGACCTCCAGCATGCGCTTGAGATAGCTGACGCCGCCGGTTCCGCCCGTGCCCCGCTTGAAGCCGATGACGCGCTCGACCGTGGTCACGTGGTTGAACCGCCAGCGCCGGAAATAGTCCTCGAAATCGACCAGCTTCTCGGCAAGTTCATAGAGCATCCAGTGCGTCTCCGGCGCCTCGTAGACGATGCGCCAAGCTTGCAGAACGCCCTCGTTGAAACTGTGGGTCTCGCGGACGTCTCGCGCCAACACGGCCGCCGGCATCTTGAGCCCGTTGCGGTCGGCGAGGCGCAACACCTCATCATAGAGGCTGGGCGTCGCAAGCTCCGCCTCCAGCAGCTTCGTCGTCTCGACATCATGCGCGTGCGGCTTCAGCATGGCGTGGTTGCGATTGCCCAGCAAAAATTCGATGAGCCGGTACTGGCGCGACTGGAAGCCCGAGGACTGGCCGAGCTGCGAGCGGAAGCGCGTGTATTCGCTCGGCGTCATGGTGCGCAGCACGTCCCAGGCGTTGTTGAGCTGCTCGAAGATGCGCGACATCCGGGCCAGCATCTTCATGGCGGGGGCAACCTCGTCCTTGGCGATGGCGCGGCGCGCCGCGCTGAGCTCGTGGATGGCGAGCCGCATCCAGAGCTCCGTGGTCTGGTGCTGGATGATGAACAGCATCTCGTCATGCGCTTCCGACAGTGGGTGCTGCGCGCCGAGGATCGAATCCAGCGCCAGATAGTCGCCATAGGACATGCGCCGGGCGAAATCGGTCTCGGCACCTTCGCTTGCGGGATCGTAATCGCTGGACGTCATGGCTGGCCCTCCCGATCGATCATTCCGGCCCCGTCAATCGAGGCCGATCAGGCGCGCGGTGATCTGCGACGACGGATCCTTCAGCCCGTCGATGACGGTGAAATGGTTCAGCGCAGGCTCGATCACGAGGTGCGTCGGCACGTCGAAACCGGTCCAGACATTGGCCAGCAGGTCGGACTGGCGGATGAATTCGGGCCGCTCGCCACCACCGACCCAGGCAGTCACCGGCGAATGGCCACGCGGCAATTGCAGCGCGGCGCTTTCGAGGCTCGCCTCCTCCATGGTCATGCGCAGCGTGTCGTTCATCTTCGTCTTGAGCAGCGGACGCAGATCATGCAGGCCGCTGATCGAGAGCGTGCCGGCGATGCGGTTGAACACGGCAGGTTCGAGCCGGCTGTCGTCGCACAGCATGCGGGTGACGAGATGGCCGCCGGCCGAATGCCCTGCGAGCCGGATCGGACCTGGTACGAGCGAGGCCGCTTTCGCGATCGCGGTGGTGATTTCACCTGTCATGTCGGAGATGCGCGCGGCTGGCGCCAGCGTGTAACTCGGCAGCGCCACGGCCCAGCCATGATGCCGCGCGCCTTCTGCCAGATCCGTCCAGGTCGACTTGTCGAAGCGCATCCAGTAGCCGCCATGGACGAACACGACGAGGCCCTTGCTGTCGCCGTCAGGCAGGACCAGGTCGAGGCGCTGCCGCTCACCGGAGCCATAGGTGATATCGGCGCGAAAATCCTTCAGCCCGGCGCGGTAGGCGGCCGCCCGCTCCGTCCACAGAGCCGGCATCTTCTCCGAGCCCGGGATATGGGCCGAATTGGCGTAAGCATCATCCCAATCGCGCATCGTTGCTCCCGAGGACTCAAGGCTTGGCGGACGCGGCGCCAGTCTGCCACCAGCGCGGCCGGCATCCTAGTCTTTATTTTAAACTTAAAGGATTTAGACCCGCCCGTGTTTCGGCCAGCGCTCGCCCACCCTCCAGGCTATCAGCCGTCATTGCGAGCGCAGCGAAGCAATCCAGTCGGTCTTCCGCATTGGCAGCCTGGATTGCTTCGTCGCAAGGCTCCTCGCAATGACGGCGGAACGGCCTACCCCTTCTCGACCCCGCACCATTCCGCGATGAACAGCGCCATCGCCTTGGTGGTTTTCTTCAGCGAGTCCAGGTCGACATACTCGTTGAAGCCGTGCATCTCGCCGCCGCTGGCGCCGAAGCAGAGGCTCGGGATGCCGTGGTTCAGGCCGTAGAAGCGGGTGTCGGTGAGCGCGGTGAAGACGAGGTCTTCAACCGCGCCGCCATAGACCTTGTTGAAGGCCTTGCCGAACGCAGCCTCGGGCTCCGCCGCGCCGGTCAGCTCATAGCCTTCCGACAAGAAGCCCGACCATTCGATCTCCGGCGGATTGTTGGCGAGGAAGCGGTGGTTGCGCGAGGCGGCGGCGATGCAAGCCGCGATCTCCTTCTGGTGATCGGCCACCGACCAGCCCGGCAGAATCGCGATGCGGCAATCGACGTCGCACCAGGCCGGAACGCTTGAGGCCCAGTCGCCGCCCTTGATGATGCCGGGGTTGAAGTTGATGGGATGATTCAGCGTCTTGAAATGACGATCGGCCTTGGCCCGCTCGTTCCATTCGATCTCGAGCTTCTGCAGAGCATGGACGAGGTGATAGGCCGCCATGATCGCATTGGCGCCCGATCCGGCAAAGGCGACATGGGTCGGATGCCCCTTCACGCGCAGCCGAAACCAGATCACGCCGACCTGCGAGCGCACCATCTTGCCGGCGGTCGGCTCCGGAATGAAGCAGGCATCCGCACGATAGCCGCGCTGCAGCGTCGAGAGCGCGCCGACGCCGGTGCTCTCCTCCTCGATGACGGACTGGAAGTGGATCCGCGCGGTCGGCTTGAAGCCGGCGGCCTTGATCGCATCCAGCGCATAGAGCGCGCCGATGGTGCCGGACTTCATGTCGCAGGCGCCGCGGCCGAACATCTTGCCGTCCTTGATGACAGGCGAGAACGGCGGCGTGTCCCACAATTCCAGCGGCCCCGCCGGCACCACGTCGCAGTGCCCCTGGAGGATCAGCGATTTGCCGCCATTGGTTTGCGGACGGTAGGTGCCGACCACCGAGCGCGCCTTGGAGAAATCGTGCTCGATCGGCCCGAAGCCGCGCAGGTCCTTGAGATCGTCGACATTGATGTGCCAGTCGTCGACCTCGTAGCCGCGTTCGCGCAGGAGGTCACCGATCATGTCCTGGCACGGTCCCTCGGCCCCCCGGGTCGAGGGGATAGCGACGAAATCGCGTGTAGTCGCAAGCTGAGCTTCGAAGCCGGCGTCGACGGCGTCAAGAATCCTCTGCTGCGTTTCGGCATTCATCAGGCAACTCCAATCGGGCATTCAGATCATCGAAGGAGCGCAAGCTAGCCGATTTCAGCCGTTCGGGTACTCCACAAAATATGCATCCCGCAATGCATCTTCGAGCAGTCGGCCTTCCGAATAGCCACTGAGCGTCGCGGGGCGGCTCACCCCGTCGAGCAGGCGCGGGCAAGGCTCCGGCGCGCCGATGACGGTGCGCACGGGAATGCGCTCGGCATAGATCGGCAACGCATAATCCTCGTCGTCATCGGCCACGCCCTTGGCGCGGACCTTTGCCGAGGCCTCCTCGATCTCCATGGCGATGAAGGACGTCGCCTTGATCTCCTGCGTAGTGCTCGCCCGCAGGCTCGCAGTGCGATCCGGGAAGAAGCGGTCGACCATGGCGATCACCGCGCGCTCCTTTTCGTCCCCATCGGTGACGAGGTAGGCGGTGCCGAATGCCATCACGGCGCGGTAGTCGGCGGAATGGTTGAAGCCGCAGCGCGCCAGCACGAGGCTGTCGAGATGGGCAACCGTCAGGCAGACACGCTCGCCTTTGGTCTGGTTGCGCAGCATGCGGCTCGCGCTCGAGCCGTGCCAGTAGAGCCGCGTCCCCTCGCGCCAGAAGAAGGTCGGCGTGCAATAGGGCTGACCGTCGATCACATAGGAGACGTGACAGAGCATCGAGGAATCCAGGATGCGATGCACGGTGTCGTGATCGTAGAAGCCGCGGTCGTGGCGGCGCTTGACCTGGTTGCGCGCTGAGGTCGGGTAGGAATTCGAGGTCTCGGTCTGGCTCACGGCCGCTCCTGTCCGGCTTGGAACAATTCCAGAGCAGTTGTAGCGGTGGATTTGGTCTGCGATAGTGCCAATTCCATGCGAAAAATTCCGACCAATTCTTCCGCTCCGGCCAAGGCTGAGCTGCCGCTCGACCTCGGCGGCCCGCACATCACGGCGG
>NZ_LWIG01000026.1:129588-135801 GCF_002068095.1 Bradyrhizobium sacchari
CCGGCCTCGTCAAGCCCGGCGAGCCGCTGCCGCCGTCACGGTCGCTGGCGAAGCAAACCGGCTTTCGCCGCAATGCCGTCGTCACGGCGTATGAGAGGCTGATCGCCGACGGCTTTGCCGACGCAACGGTCGGCTCCGGTACGTTCGTCGCCGCGCGAATTCCCGCGCGCGCGACTGAGCCGAAGAAGCCGAAGGTGATTGTCGAAGCGCCCCGGCAAGGCGCGTTCGCGCTCGGCTGCACCCATATCGACGAGCGCGCCGTGCAGCGATTTCGTGCCTTCGTCGGCCGGCGCATGCGCGCGTTCGGGTCCGAGCACCTGCACTACGGCGATCCCCGCGGCAGCCGCGAGCTGCGCGCAGCGATCGCCGATCATCTGTTGTCGGCGCGCGGGCTGCGCTGCGATCCCGACCAGATCATGCTGACATCGGGCACACTGCACGCGCTGCGCATCGTGCTCAGTGCGATCTTGAAGGCGGGCGATCAAGTGTGGTGCGAGGACCCAGGTTACCCCGCCGCGCGAAAAACCATCGCTCATTGCGGCTATCGCGCCGTACCTGTGCCCGTCGACGAGGACGGCATGCGCGTTGCCAAGGGGCGCACCGCCGCGCCGTCCGCGCGTGCGGCCTATGTGACGCCGTCGCACCAGTTTCCGCTGGGCGTGCAGATGTCGATGCCGCGCCGACTCGAGCTGCTGGACTGGGCGAGGCAAGCCGGCGCCTTCGTGCTGGAGGACGATTACGACAGCGAGTTCCGCTACGACGGCGCGCCGCTGATGTCGCTCGCCGGCATCGACCACCTCCAGCGCGTGATCTACCTGGGCACGTTCGCCAAGACGCTGTTTCCCGGCCTGCGCATCGGTTATTGCGCCCTCCCCGAGCGCCTGATCACCGATGTGACCGCCGCGCGCGCCGCGCTCGACCGCTTTCCGGGCACGCTGATGGAGGGCGCGGTCGCCGACATGCTCAATTCCGGCGCGTTCGCGGCGAACCTGAAACGGGTGCGAAAGCTCTACCGCGAGGCGCGCGATGCGCTGGCCGCGACACTGGAGGCGAGTTCCGACGGCCTGCTGTCGGTGCCGGTGCCGTCACAGGGCCTGCATCTTGTCGCCCGCTTCGATCCATCGGTCGAACTGTCGGTCGCAGCCGAGGCGAACCGGGCGGCCCGCGCCGAGGGCTGGCTGCTCGCCGACACCTATTCGCGCGCACGGCCCCTGCCCGGCTTCGTGCTGGGATTTTCCGGGCATGCGGTTCCACACCTCGTGGCATCCGCCGAGCGGCTCGCACGGGAATCGCGCGCGGCTTTGAATGCAAAGGGCAAGTCGGCGCGCCGGGCGTGACGAAGCTTCACTATGAGAATCGCCCGCCGCTCCCTAGATTGCGGCATCGATGCCGGGACCTCTCATCATGCCGCTGCGCCACGCAACCTTCCTCTCGCTCCTGATCGTCATCGCGCTCGCCTCGACGGCACGCGCAGCCACCATCGGACGCGAGCAGGACATCGTGGATCTCAAGCTCGGCCAGCGCGTGCTCGTAGATGACGGAACCTGTCCTGCCGGACAGGTCAAGGAAGTGCGTGGCGCAAAGATGACCGACCAGGGTATCTCACGCACCAGTTCCTGCGTGCCCCGACAAGGCCCGAAAACGAAATGATGAGCTGAGAGGCTACTTCGCCGGATCGAACATGCACTGCAGGGTCGGCTTGGCGATCTTGGTGAAGGTCGGGCCGATCTCGCTCTGCTTCGATGTCGGCACCCAATCGGTTTCGATCGTCGGCACGCCGGTCTCGCTGATGCCCCGCAGCAGCGCCTCGCGCAAATCGCGGTCCTCGACGACGGCGGCGGCGTGGTCGTGCAGGCAGCCGCAGACTTCTTCCGGATGCTCCCAGCGTCCGAGCATGCGCGGCGCGCACTGACGCACGAATTCACTGCGCGGATCGGGCAGCCGCGACGGCGCACGCACCTGCGCCTGCACGGAGTTGAACGTCAGAAAGGAGATGAAGACGGCGGCGCAGAAACGAAGCAACATGATAGCCTTTGCCAGCGGATTTTCTTGTTGGCGATCAGAAGCGCGCGGCAACCACGATCGGCTGCGGTACCGGGGTCAAGACCGGCGAGCCGCTGTACTGGAAGGTGCCGATGCCAGGGAGATTGCCATCGGGCATGCCCGCAAACGAGGAACCGGCGAGCACAAAGCCGAAGCCAAGGATAAAGCTGAGCGCGCGCATGGTCTTGTCCCTCAATTCCGCGGCCGGCGGTGCGCCGTCGTCGTTGTGACGCTGATAACCATGGGTGGTTTCGCCCGTGATGCGCCAAAAACGGAAAATGGTTTCATGCGCGTGCGAATTGTTTCGTCCCGCCGTGGGCGACGAAACAATTCTCGGAAAACGCCAATTATTTCAGTCACGTCGCAAAGCGGCTCAAAGCGGCTTCGCAGGTCGCTGTTGCAGCGCGCAAACGTGCCTGACACCGGCATCGTCATGCGCCCGCCTTGCACGCTTCACATGCATTTTACGTTTTTCTGCTGAAGAGAAGCCAAACGAGGGCTGGGCCGTCGAACCGCGCGCGCGTCGGCCGCGACCCAAGCCATCGAAACCGAGACGCCAGGGATCACCGGGCGCATCCACGTGAGGAATGGCCATCATGGTGGCGCAAGATCGCGCAACGCCGCGCGAGACGGACCTGCGGACAGACCGCGGCGATCAACGACCTATTCGCAGCCACGCCGCCTCGGCGAACGAAATGGCGCTGCAATCAAGCCGCGGCTTCGAAGCCGCCCCGCAGATGTTCGTGCGGTTGACCGGCTCGCATCTCGCAAAGCCGCGCGGCAGCCGCGAACGCGTCACTGAGTGAACGCAAGTTGCGTCACTGAGTGAAGAACTCGCCGCACTTCTGGACGCTGGCGTCAGCCGGTCCCCACGGCATGATCGGCACCGTCGAGGTCGAGTTCTTCGGTGAGCCCTCGATCAGCTTATCCGAATAGACCATGTAGACCAGCACGTTGCGCTTGGCGTCACAGCCGCGCACGATCTGCATCTTCTTGAAGAACAAGGAGCGGCGCTGGCGGAACATGTCGTCGCCCTGCTCCATCTTGGCCTTGAACTTGATCGGACCGACCTGGCGGCAGGCAAGCGAGATGTCCGAGACCTCCTCGGCCAACCCCAGCCAGCCCTTGAAACCGCCCTTCTCCGGCACGGTGAAGTGACAGGCGACGCCCTCGACCTCAGGATCGTCGAGACCATAGGTCGCGAGCTTGTCGTTCGGGCTCATCCATTTGAACACGGTGGACCGGCGGAAGATCAGATCGGGCTCATCGGCGGCGGATGCGGAAGCCGGCGGCGCGACCAGCGCCAGGAGGAATAAAGCGAGGCCTTTCAAGCGGATGCTGGAAAGACCGGGGAAACGAGATGACATGAAGTTCTCCGGTAACAAGTCCCCGCAATGTAGGCATCGGTCGGCCGGTCAGGAAGACGACGGCAGGCCTGGCGCGGCCGCCGTTTACCGCTCCGTGAGGCTTTTTTGCTACGTCTTGGACAAAAGTAGATGATGGCAGAACCACCCTGCTAGTGAACGCGTATCCCCTTTGCGAGACTAATGTCTGATTTGGATTATGGATTCGAGGATGAACAGCGTGAACGGGTCCGGTTTTGCTGCCAAGCCGACGCGGCTGTGCCGAGTCGCCATTTTGACGGCGGCGGGTGCGATCGGTACGGCAAGCCAGGCGGAAGCAGCATTTTACTACTGGACCGACTATTCCGACGGATCCTACGCCTCCCGGCAGGATCGGCATCCCGACATTCCGCGCCAGAAGCCGCCGCAGAAGCGCAGCGCCGCGGGCAAGAAACAAATCGTTGTCGAGAAGGAAGCCGCCGGCAAGCCGCAGGGTCCCCTCGTCATCGTCGTCTCGATCGAGCGGCAAAAGGTGACGGTCTACGACACCAACGGCGTATTCGCGGAATCTCCGGTGTCGACCGGCATGAAGGGCCATTCGACGCCGATGGGTGTGTTCAGCGTCATCCAGAAGCACAAATTCCACCACTCCAACATCTACAGCGGCGCGCCGATGCCGTACATGCAGCGGATCACCTGGTCCGGTGTCGCCATGCATGCCGGCGTGCTGCCGGGCTATCCGGCCTCACACGGCTGCATCCGCATGCCGATGGCGTTCGCGGTCAAGATGTGGAACTGGACCAAGATGGGCGCGCGCGTCATCGTCACGCCCGGCCAGATGACGCCGCACAGCTTTCAGCATCCGCTGCTCGCCTCGGTGCGCGTGCCGCCGCAACCCGCGGCCAGCCTGGAGCCGCAGACCAATGTCGGCGACAAGGCCGACAAGGGCGCGGCCGCGAAGGTCACTGAGGCCAAGCCGCAGGAGACCAAGACCGCCAGCGCCGAGGGCGTGCTGGAGCTGCGCTCGTCGGTTGGCCACACCGTGATGTCGGACATGACAACGGGCAATGCGTCCGCTCGCACGGAAGCGACCAACAACGTTGACGCGCCTGCTCAGGCCGAGACGAAGACCACCGAGGCGTCAGACGCAGCCAAGGCGCAGCCGGACGACGTTGCCAAGCCGTCGAGCGCCGAAGCAAAGCCCGCCGAGGCCGCCGAAGCGCCCAAAACTCCGACAACGGCTCCGACAGCGACCGACGACAAAGTCGAGGCCGCCAAGAACGACACACCGGCCTTTAACGCGGCAAAGTCCGAGACGGCGAAGACGGAAGCGGCCGACTCCGCCAGGAAGCCCGATGCGCCGGGGTTGGCCGCCTCGCCGGACGCGAAGAAGGACGACTCCCGCCTCGCCGAGCCTGCGGCAAAGCCGGACGCGCCCAAGCGCGCCGGCCAGATCGCCGTCTTCATCAGCCGCAAGGATTCCAAGCTCTACGTGCGGCAGAATTTTGCGCCGCTGTTCGAGGTCCCGGTCACGATCTCCGCGAGCGACCGGCCGCTCGGCACGCATGTCTTCACCGCCGAAGTCGACAAGGCCGATTCCAACGCGCTGCATTGGTCGGTGGTGTCGCTGCCCGTCACCGCCCGGTCCGCCGCGCGCGAGGATGACAGCCGCGTCACGCGCCGCAGGGATGGCGCCGCGGTGATCCCCGTCGCCGCAAAGCCGGTGGTGACGCCGGACAGCCCGACTGAGGCACTCGACCGCATCTCGATCCCCGCCGACACCATGGCGAAGATCAACGAGATGCTGACCTCCGGCGGCTCGATCATCGTCTCCGACCAGGGCATCAATCAGGGCGAGACCGGCGAAGGCACCGATTTCATCGTTCGCCTGTACTAGCGCGCGATAACGCGGTGTTGAGCGCCCCGGTCACACCGGCGGAGTAACATCCGCCCCGGATCATTTCGGGGACACCGTCATGATGGACCGCAGGACATTGCTCTTCGCGGCACTTGCGGGCGCAGCCGCACCGATGGCGCGCGCGCACGCCGACGGCGGCATGAGCCGGATCTCGGCCTACGCCTTCACCTTCCCTGCATTGTCAGGCGACGACATCCGACTCGCCGCTTACACCGGCAAACCGCTGCTGGTCGTCAATACGGCATCGCTCTGTGGCTACACGCCGCAATATGCGGGTCTGCAAGAGCTCTGGGGCGAGTTTCGCGCGCGCGGGCTCACCGTGATCGGCGTGCCCTCCAACGATTTCGGCGGTCAGGAGCCTGGCGGCGCCAACGAGATCACGGAGACGGCGAACCACCAATACGGCGTTACCTTCCCGATCGCGGCCAAGGCCGTGGTGGTCGGCGCGAAGGCGCATCCGTTCTACAGATGGGCGGCCGAGGCACGTCCCCGCGAGGTTCCGCGCTGGAACTTCCATAAATATTTGATCGGCCGTGACGGCTATATCGCCGAGGTGTTTCCATCCGCGGTCGAGCCGACCGATACACGGATCAAGACGGCCGTCGCCAGGGCACTGGCCGACAGCTGAACACGACGCGAGGCCCAATCCGGTTGGGCACAATTGTGGCGCGGCGCCAAACAGCCGTTGCAATGGCGAGGGCCCACCATCTAGGCTAGGATCGATTGGGGCAGGAAGGTTTTGCCGGAGGCGAAAAGCCGCGGCGGAACAACGGGATCAATCTCGAGGACAACACCATGCGTGTGGCGGCAGGACTGATTTTGGCAAGCGCGATGTCTCTTGCGATGACAGGCGCGGCATGGTCACAAACCCCGGCTGCGAAGCCCGCAGCCGCACCGGCGGCAGCAGCA
>NZ_LWIG01000026.1:135897-185310 GCF_002068095.1 Bradyrhizobium sacchari
GGCGCGCGCCGCTTGCAACACACCTGGCGCGCTCGGCGTTGCCCGCACGGTCGAGATCGACACCACGGGCGGTCCTGGGTTCGGCTTCGAGCATTTCAAGGAGCTCGACTTCCTGCGCGACAAGGAGGTCGTGCTGACCTTCGACGACGGCCCCTGGCCGAAGAACACGCCCGCCGTGCTGAAGGCGCTCGCCGATGAATGCACCACCGGCATCTTCTTCTCGATCGGCAAGCATGCCACCTACGAGCCGGAGATCCTGAAGCAGGTCTATGCGGCGGGCCACACGGTCGGCACCCACACCTGGTCGCACGCCAACCTCAACAACAAGAAGCTCACCGAAGCGCAGCGCAAGGAAGAGATCGAGAAGGGTCTTTCCGCGGTGAAATGGGCGCTCGGCGGCATCTCGCCCTCGCCGTTCTTCCGCTTCCCGGCGCTCCAGCATCCGCCGGAGATGGTCACCTATCTCGGCAACCGCAACACGGCGATCTTCTCCTGCGATATCGATTCCTTCGACTTCAAGGCCTCCAAGCCCGAGAAGGTGATCGAGACGGTGATGAAGAAGCTCGATGCCAAGGGCAAGGGCATCGTGCTGATGCACGACTTCCAGAAGCACACCGCCGAAGCCCTGCCCGAGCTGCTCAAGCGCCTGAAGGCCGGCGGCTACAAGGTGGTGGCGATGCGCGCCAAATTCCCGGCATCGACGCTGCCCGAATACGACCAGGAGCTGCTCAAGGACGTCAAGCTGCCGACGGTGAGCCAGCGCCCGGTCAATTCCGTGGTGACGACCGTTTCCGAATAGTCGGCACTTGTCGCTTCGTATCGAAGGCTACGTCATCGTTTCCGCGGACGGCATGCTCGCCGACGCGAGCCATGTCATGCCCGACACCCTGAAGTTCGAGGGCGACAAGCTGTTCTTCGAGCAGGCGCTCGATCGTGCCGCGCTGATCGTGCACGGCCGGCACTCCCACGAGCAGCAGCCGAATTCGCCGAAGCGCAAGCGGCTGATCCTGACCCGCAAGATCAAGCCCCTCACCGTCGATCCGGAGATGCCGAACGCGACATTGTGGAATCCGGATCACGCGAGCTTCGAGGAGGCCTGCGCCTTCGCCGACGTCGCCTCCGGCACCGTCGCTATCATCGGCGGCCCCGTCGTGTTCGACATGTTCATGGACCGCTACGACACGTTCTGGCTGTCGGAAGCGCCGCATCTGCGCCTGCCCGGTGGCGAAGGCTGCTTTGTCGGCGTGCCGGAGCGGACGCCGCATGAGGTGCTGGCATCACACGGGATGAAGCCGGGCGCGCCCTTCCTGCTCGATGCGGCCCATGACGTCACGGTGACGCCGTGGCGGCCTGCGAGAGCTTCCAACTAAGATTCGAAAAACAACCCCATGCACAGTACCGGTAGCAGGATACCACCTGCGCAACGCCCGGATTTGCCTGGCAAAACGAACGACGCCCCCCACGGTCTAGGAGCGCGCGATGCGCGAGAGAACGGACTTCCCGAGTTCAGCGCGCACGTCCTTGAGGACGCTTGACCAGTCGCCAGGCTGAGGTTGCCGGAACTGCCGCAGCGTCGGATACCAGGGGCTGTCGTCGCGGTTCAGCAACCAGCGCCAGCACCGATCGAAGCGATTGAGCAGCCAGACGGAGCGGCCAAGCGCGCCTGCGAGATGCGCGGCCGCGGTATCGACACTGATCACCAGATCCAGTGCCTCGACCAGCGCGGCGGTTTCGCCGAAGTCGTGGAGATCGTCGGTCCAATCGTGCAAGGACAGACCGGCCGGTGGCGACTGGCTGGCCGCCGCTCCCTTCTGCAATGATACGAAACTCACCCCCGGCAGGTCCGCCAGTTCCGCAAACTGGGCGAGCGGCATGGATCGGCGGCGGTCGCCGCTCATCGTTTGATTGCCCGCCCAGGCGAGGCCGACCCGCAGGCCGTCGAGCTGCCCGACCCGCTGGCGCCAGTCCGCCACGCGTTGCGGATCGGCCCGCAGATAGGATGCTTGTTGCGGGATCGTTTCGAGCGTGACGCCAAGGACGCGCGGCAGACTCATCAATGAGCAAGACAGATCGAATGACGGCAGCGGATCGCCAAGGGCAACGATGCTCTCGATTCCCGGCAGCCTTGCCAGGAGCGGCACCAACGGCCGCTGAACCTCGAGCACGACCCGCCGCCCCGCAGCAATGTCCGGCACGAAGCGACAGAACTGGAGCGTGTCGCCGAGGCCCTGCTCGGCATGAAGCAGCAGGACCCGATCACCGATATCTCCGCCATCCCAGAGCGGCTGGCGGAAGCCGCGAAGCTGCGACTTCTTCCGGTCCTGCTTCCACCGCCACTCATATTCCCGCCATCCCTCGTCGAACTGGCCGTCCAGCAACAGCGCGACGGCGAGGTTGAAATGCGCGTCGGCATAGTCGGGCCTTTCCGACACCGCCATTCGCAAGCTCCGAATGGCTTCCTCAGGCCGCGCGAGATCAAGCTGCAAGGTGCCGAGATTATTGAGCGCCTGAGGCCAAGCCGGGTTGTGATCGAGAGCCGTCCGAAAGCAAGATTCCGCTTCGTGGAAACGACCTTGTTCGCGAAGGGCATTGCCCAGGGTCAGTTGCGCCTGCACATCGTCCGGCTTCAGACGCAAAGCTTCCCTGCAGCATGCTTCCGCTTCTTCCGGCCGCCCCTGCAGTCGCAGCAGGTCACTGAGATTGTTCAAGGCCTCGGGGAAAGATGAATTGAGCTTGCAGGCTTCACGAAGATTGACCGCCGCCTCGTCGAGGCGGCCCAATTTGATGAGAAGACCACCGAGATTACAATGGGCCGCCGCATATGTCGGATCGAGGCGCAGCGCCTCACGATAGCAACGCTCGCATTCCTCGAAAGCGGCCAGCTCGAACAGCGCCGCTCCAAGGTTCAAATAAGCCTCGGCAAAATCCGGCCTCAGCCGCAGCACCTGCCGAAACTCGCTGACCGCCTCGTCGAATTGCTTTCGCCTCACCAGCAGATTGGCGAGACTGAAACGGGCATCGACGTGATCAGGGGCGTATTGCAGCGCGAGCCGGTAGTGGGTCTCCGCACCCGCGATATCCCCGCACTCACCCGTCAGGATCGCAAGCTGAATGTGGACATCCAGATTGTCGGGCTTGTACAGCAGCGCGTCCTGATAGCTCGCGATGGCCTCGTCCCGGCGTCCGAGACCGTGCAGCGCGGCAGCCTTGCTGCTGTGATAGAAGCTGTTGCGAGGTTGAAGCTCGACGGCGCGGATGAAGAGATCGAGCGCCCTGTCGT
Organism: Bradyrhizobium sacchari; assembly: GCF_002068095.1. Lineage (GTDB taxonomy): Bacteria > Pseudomonadota > Alphaproteobacteria > Rhizobiales > Xanthobacteraceae > Bradyrhizobium > Bradyrhizobium sacchari. The sequence goes on from NZ_LWIG01000026.1 coordinate 139,178, forward strand.
GGTGACCGGCCTGGAGTGAGGCAATCCCCAGAAGGAAAATACAGTCCGCACGGTCCGGCTCGGATGCCAGTACCTGCAGATAGATCGCCTCCGCTTGCGGCAAGCGGCCCGCGCGATGGTGCGCAAGACCGGCCTCGACCGAGACGGAACCGGACGACTGTTCAACGTACATTGCGATGGGCCCGTCATCGATGCGAATACGTAAGGCGCGCGACAGATGCCCCGCTGAAGACCGGGGGACTCTCGAACGTGCCTTACGCCTCGCGATCACCCTGCCGCAACGACCTTGCGCGAAGCTGGGCACACCGGGAGCGACGGCGCTCGGCAGTCGCTGAACCGAGATTACGGCTTCGATTGCGTTGGATGCCAGCCATGCCGACGGGCGTGATATCTCAGCTACACGTCGCCGTAAGCCAACTCGGCCGGACGCGTGGTGCGGCCGTAGCCGATGATCATGCAGAGCGCACCGATGATGGAGAGGTTCTTGAGCGCGTCGACCAGCATCTTGGCGTTGTCGGGCGGCACCTGGTTCCAGAAGTCGTAGAACAGGACGGTTGCGACCGCGACATAGATGATCAGCAGCATCGCAAAGAAACGCGCACCGAAGTTCAGCGCGATCATCAGGCCTGCGATGACCTCGAGCCCACCCACCGCGATCGCCAACAGTTGCGGCGTGGTCATGGCAGTCGCCGTCTCGACCTGCTTGGCGTAGGGCGCGATGGCGTCAGGCACCACCACCTTGGTGGCGATGAAATCGGCGGTCGCCTGGATGGCAAACAGCTTGGTGGCGCCCGTGTAGATGAACAGCACGGCGAACAGGATCCGCCCGAAAGTCACGAACGCTGGCATGATCGGCCTCTTGGCTCAGGCTTTTTGAAATCGGAACTCGGACGAAAGCGCGAGGGATTATGATGAGTCGTCCGCCCGTTTACAAACGGGGAAATGGCGAACTGTTTTGAAAAGATTGAAGTGCGGATGCACGGGAGGTCTGCTCCCTCGCCCCGCTTGCGGGGAGAGGGTTGGGGTGAGGGGGAGCCTCCTCGGGGACGGTGAGAGTTGGACTCGCGGAGAGTCCCCCTCACCCGGATCGCATCCGTCCATGCGATCCGGCCTCTCCCGCAAGCGGGGAGAGGCGAAGAGATCGCGCCCCTACGTAAACAACGTCGGCTGCTGACGTGCCGCGCGCTCCTGCGCTTCCACGACCGCGACCGCCGTCATGTTGAGGATGCCGCGCGCGGTCACCGAGGGCGTCAGGATGTGTGCCGGGCGCGCCGGGCCGACCAGGATCGGGCCGACGGGCAGCGCGTCCGCCAGCGACTTGATCATCTGATAGGCGACGTTGGCGGTGTCGAGGGTCGGCATGATCATGATATTGGCCTCGCCCTCGAGCTTGGAGTGCGGCAGGACCATGCGACGGGCGGCGGCGGAGAGCGCGGTGTCGCCCTGCATCTCGCCATCGGCCTCGATCTCCGGATGCTTCTCCTTCAAGAGCTGAGTCGCCCGGCGCATTTTGCGCGAGGATTCGGTGTCGTAGCTGCCGAAATCCGAGTGCGAGACGAAGGCGATCTTCGGCTTGATGTTGAAGCGCTGGACGTGGACCGCGGCGAGCGAGGCGATCTCGGCAAGCTCCTCCGCGCTCGGATTGGGGCGGACCTGCGTGTCGGCGATGAAGAAGGCGCCCTTGCTGGTGATCAGCAGCGCCAGCGCGGCGTAATCGCTGATCCCCGGGGAGAAGCCGACGATCTCGCGGACATGGCGCAGATGGCTCATGTAGCGGCCCTCGACGCCGCAAAGCATCGCATCCGCCTCCCCGCGCGTCACTGCGAGCGCGGCGATGACCGTGTTGTTGGTGCGCACCACGGTGCGGGCCGCATCCGGCGTCACGCCGCGACGGCCGGCGACCTCGACATAGGACTGCACATAGGAGCGGTAGCGCGGATCGTCCTCGGGATTGACGAGGTCGAAGTCACGGCCCGCCTTGATCGAGAGGCCGAAGCGCTTGATGCGCGCCTCGACCACCGAGGGACGACCCACCAGAATGGGTCGCGCCAGTTTCTCTTCCAGCACGACCTGCGTCGCGCGCAGCACGCGCTCGTCCTCGCCTTCTGCGTAGATCACGCGGACCGGCTGGGTCTTGGCCTTCGCGAACATCGGCTTCATGACGAGGCCGGAGCGGAAGGCGAAACGCTCGAGCAGCGCGCGATACTCGTCGAAATTGGTGATGGGGCGCGTTGCAACGCCGGACTCCATCGCCGCCTTTGCGACCGCCGGCGCAATACGTAGAATCAACCGTGGATCAAACGGGCTGGGGATCAGCGAGCCGGGACCGAAACCGCCCGTCTCGCCGGTGTCGAGGCTGCTTTGTGAAACGGCGTCGGACGGCGCCTCGCGCGCGAGCTGCGCGATGGCCTCGACAGCAGCGTGCTTCATCTCCTCGTTGATGGCGCTTGCGCCGACGTCGAGCGCGCCGCGGAAGATGAAGGGGAAGCAGAGGACGTTGTTGACCTGGTTCGGATAGTCCGAGCGGCCGGTGCAGATCATGGCATCGGGCCGCACCTTGCGCGCCTCCTCCGGCATGATCTCAGGGGTCGGGTTGGCAAGCGCCATGATCAGCGGCTTCTCGCCCATCGCCTGCGCCATCTCCGGCTTGAGCACGCCCGGTGCAGAGAGGCCGATGAAGATGTCGGCGCCGCCGATGACGTCGCCGAGCGTGCGCTTGTCAGTCTTCTGCGCATAGACCGCCTTCCAGCGGTCCATCGAGGTGTTGCGGCCTTCATGCACGAGGCCGTCGATGTCACAGACCCAGATGTTCTTGCGCTGCGCGCCCATCGACACCAGCAGGTTCAGCGTCGCGATCGCGGCCGCCCCTGCCCCCGACGCCACGATCTTGACCTCGGACAGCTTCTTGCCGTTCAGCCTGAGGCCGTTGGTGATGGCGGCGGCGACGATGATCGCGGTGCCGTGCTGGTCGTCATGGAAGACCGGGATCTTCATGCGCTCCTTCAGCCGCGCCTCGATCTCGAAGCATTCCGGTCCGCGGATGTCCTCCAGATTGATGCCACCGAAGGTCGGCTCGAGCGCCGCCACCGTCTCGACCACGCGGTCGATGGTGTCGGCGGCGATCTCGATGTCGAACACGTCGATGCCGGCGAATTTCTTGAAAAGGACCGCCTTGCCCTCCATCACCGGCTTGGAGGCCAGCGGGCCGATATTGCCGAGGCCGAGCACTGCCGTGCCGTTCGAGACCACGGCGACCAGATTGGCGCGGGTGGTCAGCGTGGCAGCCTCGGCCGGGTTCTTGGCGATCTCGGTGCAGGCCGCCGCAACGCCCGGGGAATAGGCAAGCGCGAGGTCGCGCTGGTTGGCAAGCGGCTTGCTCGCCTGGATCTCGAGCTTTCCGGGGCGCGGCAGACGATGATAGGCGAGCGCCGCCTGGTGGAGATCATCAGAATAGGACGACATGCGGTGTCTCGCCTCGCGTTACCGGCCTCAAAATGCACGATCCGGAGCAATCGTCCAAGCGGAGGGTATTTCCGGGTCGTGGAAACGGGATGAAGCACGGCCGAAGGCCCGGTGGCAACATCCGATTGCGCCCCCATCAACAGAGCGCACGGTCAAATATCTGAAAATCATAGCTTTCCCTGGACCGCCCGGCGTTTCGCGAATATGGCAGGTTGCGCAGTGCAAAACGAGCAACTGGAGCTGGGAATGAAGCGAATCCTGATCGGCCTGATTGTGGCAGCCGTGCTCGCTGCGGGCGGATGGTTCGGCTTCAACCTCTACGCCCAGCATCGCGCCACCGCGGAGATCGAGGCGGCGTTCGAGCAGATCCGCAAGCAGGGCGGCAAGGCGAGCCACGGCAAAATCGGGTTCGATTTGCCGAGTCGCACCCTGACGATCGAGGATATCGCCGTCGAGCCGAGCGAGCAGTCGCGGATGCAGATCAAGCTTGCCCGCGTCAAGGCGACCGGCCTGCGTCAAGGCAACGACGCGCAGTTTTCTGCCGATACCATCGATGTCTCGGACATCGAGTTCTCAATCGACAGCGCCGTGGGCCCCTCCCGGATGAAGGCCAACTACAAGGCTACGCAGGCCACCATACGAGACTACGCCGGGGCAATCAGGGCCCGGGCGCTGCCGGCGTCAAACGCCGTCACCGATCTCTATCGATTTGGCCTCGAACAGTTCAGCAGCATTTCGGCGTCCTCGATCGAGGTGCCGACCATTGCCGTCACCATCGTCAGCAAGCCCGATACGGCCAGGCCGGAACGTGGCGATCTCGGCTATTCGGGGCTTGCGATGAAAAATCTCCGGCGCGGCAAGGTCGAAACGACCAAGGTGGACCGGCTCGCCTTTACGTTCAAAACGGCGCAGCCGGGCAAGTCTGACCAGCTGACGGGAGAGCTGTCGAATCTGGCGATGAGCGATTTCGATGCAGCCGGAATGCTCATCGCGCTCGACCCGGACAAGGCGAACGACGACAGCTACCATCCGCTCTACAGGCAAGTTTCGACGGGACCTTACACGGTGGCGTCCGGGGATGTTCGCCTGCAGGTGGAAGGCATCTCCATCGACGACATCGGGATGCAGCCGTCAAAATTCCGGATGGCCGAGATCCTTGCCATGCTGCCTCAGGATCCGTCGGTGCCACCAGCGCCGGCTCAGGCGCGCGAGATGATGGAGAAGCTCGCCGGCTTCTATGAGGGCCTCCACGTCGCCAAGATCGAAATCGGCAAGACGTCGATCACGACACCGCAGGGGACTGGCAGGATCAACGTGGTCAGATACCGGGACGGCGACTTCGCGGTCGAAGGCGTCGATACACCCTCGCCGCAAGGTCAGTTCAAGATGGAGCGCTTCGCGCTGAAGTCCTTCAGCGTGGTGAACCTGATGCGGTGGGCCGCCGGCCTCACCAATCCGGGACAGACTCCCTCGCCCGATCAGATGCTAGGCCTGTTCCGCGTGCTCGAAGGCGCCGAGATCAAGGGCGTGGTCTCGCCATACAAAAACACGCGGCAGCTCGTCACCGTCGATACGATCAGCCTGGACTGGGGTCAGTTGGTCGGGTCGATCCCGAGCAAGGGCAATCTGGTCGTGAGGATGGTCACGCCCACCGATCCCGACAGCCCGGCGCAGGAGCTGTTGACCATGGCAGGCGTCGACAAGCTCGCGATCGATCTCGACCTCGGTGCGGCCTGGACGGAGTCCTCGGGCGTCTTCGCGCTCGCACCGGCCACCATCGATCTCGGCAATCTCGCCAGGGCGAAGGCGCGCCTCGCGCTCGCCAACGTGCCGCGCGGCCTGTTCACGACCGATCCGGCGCAGGCCATGAGCCAGGCCGAGCAGATCGAGACCGGCGCGATTGAGTTCTCGCTGCGCGACAACGGCGTCGTCGATCTCGTCGTGGCGCAGTTCTCAAAGATGCAGAACCTCAGCCGCGATGCCGCGCGCAGCACCATCGTCGAGATGATCCGCGCGCAGGGCGAGAAGATCGCAGCCTCCAACCTCGACGCCAGGGTCGCAGTCGATGCCCTCGCCAGCTTCGTCGAAACGTCGGGGCAGACGCTGACCATCAGGCTGACGCCGTTCGGCAAGCTGCCGGTGCTTCAGCTGATGGATGTCCTCGAGAACGAGCCGATCATCGCGCTGGCGCAGTTCAGGATCGAGGCGTCGACGGGGTTGTGAGTCACATCCCGGCGCAAGGGATGGCAGTTGAACTAGCGAAAATCCCTCCCCGTCATTGCGAGCGCAGCGAAGCAATCCAGAGCCCCTCTGCGGAAAGATTCTGGATTGCTTCGCTGCGCTCGCAATGACGATGTGGAGAGAGCCTTCCCCGCGTCCGCCTTCGCTGAAGCTTCGGCGAGAGATGCGCGGGAGAGGCGAAGCGAGCTCACTTCTGCGGCAGGTTCACCCGAATATGCAGCTCGCGGAGCTGTTTTGTGGTGGCTTCCGACGGCGCGCCCATCAGGAGGTCCATGGCCTGTTGGTTCATCGGGAACAGCGATATCTCGCGCAGATTCGTGGTGCCGCAGAGCAGCATCACGATGCGGTCGACGCCCGCTGCCATGCCGCCATGGGGCGGCGCGCCGTACTGGAAGGCGCGGTACATGCCGCCAAAGCGCTCGACCACTTCCTGCTCACCGTAACCTGCGATCTCGAACGCCTTCACCATGGCTTCCGGCACGTGGTTGCGGATGCCGCCCGAGGCGATCTCGTAGCCGTTGCAGCAGATGTCGTACTGGAACGCCTTGATGGTCAGCGGGTCCTGGCCCTTCAGCGCCTCGAGGCCGCCCTGCGGCATCGAGAACGGGTTGTGCGAGAAGTCGACCTTCTTGTCCTCCTCGTTGTACTCGTACATCGGGAAGTCGACGATCCAGGCGAGCTCGAACCGCTCCTTGTCGGTGAGGTTCAATTCCTCGCCGACCTTGTTGCGGGCAAGGCCAGAGAACTTCCAGAACTTGTCGGGATCGCCGGCGACGAAGAAGGCGGCATCGCCCTCCTTGACGCCGAGCTGCGCGCGGATCGCAGCGGTGCGCTCAGGCCCGATGTTGTTCGCGAGGGGACCTGCGCCCTCGCCGCCCTCGCGCCACATGATGTAGCCGAGTCCGGGCTGGCCCTCGCCCTGCGCCCACGAGTTCATGCGGTCGCAGAAGGCGCGGCTGCCGCCGCCTGCGGCCGGGATCGCCCAGACCTGGTTCTTTGGGTCTTCGAGCATGCGCGCGAACACCTTGAAGCCCGAGCCGCGGAAATGTTCGGAGACGTCCTGCATCTCGATGGGATTGCGCAGGTCCGGCTTGTCGCTGCCGTATTTGCGCAGCGCCTCGGCGAACGGGATGCGGCGCCAGTTCTTGGTGACCGGCTTGCCCTTGGCGAACTCCTCGAACACGCCGGTGATCACCGGCTCCATCGCCGCGAACACGTCTTCCTGGGTGACAAAGCTCATCTCGACGTCGAGCTGGTAGAACTCGCCGGGCAGACGGTCGGCGCGCGGGTCCTCGTCGCGGAAGCAGGGCGCGATCTGGAAGTAGCGGTCGAAGCCGGACATCATCAGCAGCTGCTTGTATTGCTGCGGCGCCTGCGGCAGCGCGTAGAACTTGCCGGGATGGATGCGCGAGGGCACCAGGAAGTCGCGCGCGCCTTCCGGCGAGGACGCGGTCAGGATCGGCGTGTTGAACTCGAAGAAGCCCTGCCCCTCCATGCGCCGGCGCATCGACTTGATAATCTCGACGCGCGTCATGATGTTCTGGTGCAACTTCTCGCGACGCAAATCGAGGAAGCGGTACTTCAGGCGGATGTCTTCGGGATATTCCTGGTCGCCGAAGACGGGCAGCGGCAGGTCGCCGGCCGGGCCCAGCACCTCGATTTCGCTGACATAGACCTCGACCTTGCCGGTCGGCAGATCGTCATTGTCGGTGCCTTCAGGGCGGCGGCGGACCTTGCCGTCCATCTTGACCACGAATTCCGAGCGCAGCTTTTCGGCCAGCGAGAACGCCGGCGAGTCCGGGTCGACCACGCACTGGGTCAGGCCGTAATGGTCGCGCAAATCGATGAACAGCACGCCGCCATGGTCGCGAACGCGATGGACCCAGCCCGAGAGGCGGATGGTCTCGCCGATGTTGCTCTCGCGGAGCGCGCCGCATGTATGTGACCGGTAGCGATGCATGGTCGTCCCAAAATCAATGTCGGAGGAAGCGAATCGAACGGCCCAAGCGGCCGGTCCGAAGTTGCGGCAGGGTTTACCCGACGAGACCCGAGGCGGCAACCAAGGGAACGGCCCGATTTGGGCTGGAAGTGCCCATTTTTGGCCGATCGGGCCTCAAGCCTTTGCCATCAGGCGTTCCAGCCCTATCTTGAGGCCATGACGGTCCATTTTCCCTTCCAGAACTCCTATTCTTCGCTGCCGGACAGCTTCTTTGCCCGCGTCGCGCCGACCCCTGTCGCCGCCCCCCGGCTGATCAAGCTGAACCGGCCCCTGGCGGTCCAGCTCGGGCTCGATCCCGACCTATTGGAGACCCCCGAAGGTGCCGAGATCCTGGCCGGGAAAACGGTTCCGGCCGGGGCCGATCCCATCGCCATGGCCTATGCCGGCCACCAGTTCGGGCAATTCGTGCCCCAGCTCGGCGACGGCCGCGCCATCCTGCTGGGCGAGGTCATCGACAAGGACGGCGTCCGCCGCGACATCCAGCTCAAGGGCTCGGGACCCACCCCGTTCTCCCGCCGCGGCGACGGCCGTGCGGCGCTCGGGCCGGTCCTGCGCGAATACATCGTCAGCGAGGCGATGTTCGCGCTGGGCATCCCGACCACCCGCTCGCTCGCCGCCGTCGTCACCGGCGAACACGTCATCCGCGAGACCGCGCTGCCCGGCGCGGTGCTGACCCGCATCGCCTCCAGCCACATCCGCGTCGGCACCTTCCAGTTCTTTGCCGTCCGCCGCGACACCGAGGCGATCCGCCGGCTCGCCGACCACGTCATCACGCGCCACTATCCGGACCTGCTCCATGCGCAGCGGCCCTATCACGACCTGCTCGCAGCCGTCGTCGCGCGCCAGGCCGAGCTCATCGCGCGGTGGCTGCTGGTCGGCTTCATCCACGGCGTGATGAACACCGACAACTCATCGATCTCGGGCGAGACCATCGATTACGGTCCGTGCGCTTTCATGGACGCCTACAACCCTTCGCAGGTGTTTTCCTCGATCGACGAGATGGGCCGCTACGCCTATGCCAACCAGCCGCGCATCGGCTTGTGGAATCTGACTCGCCTTGCCGAATGCCTGCTGCCGCTGTTCTCCGACGACCAGGAGAAGGCGGTCGCCGAGGCCCAGGACATTCTGGGCGCCTTCTCCGAGACGTTCGGCAACGCCTATCAGGCTGGCCTGCGCAAGAAGGTCGGCCTGTTCACGACGCGCGACGGCGACGAGGCGCTGATCCAGGACCTGCTGGATGCCATGGCGAAGAACCAGGCCGATTTCACCCTGACCTTCCGCAAGCTCGGCGAGGCCGCAGGCGATGACGGCGCCGACGTCCGCGCCCAGTTCATGGAGCCCGCAGCCTTCGACGAGTGGGTTGGACGCTGGCGCGCGCGCATCGCGCTGGAGCCGCAGACCGGCGCCGAGCGGCAGGCCGCCATGCACGCCGTCAACCCGATCTTCATCCCACGCAACCACCGCGTCGAAGCCGTGATCCAGGCCGCGGTGAACGATGACAATTACGCGCCGTTCGAGGAATTGGTGAAGGTGCTGGCCAGGCCATACGACGACCAGGCGGACTACGCCGCCTACGCCGATCCGCCGCTGCCGGACCAGCTTGTGTTGCAGACGTTCTGCGGCACCTGAAAACCAATCCCAGCGTCGTCCAATCACACAACTTGAAGTGGCTTCACTGAGATGGACTAGCCTTCGGCTGGTCCTGCATTCTTTGCGCGCGCTGTGGACACGTCCCATCCACGGGAACCGCTGTCATCAAACTGAAACACACGCGCTCTAACGGGCTGGCAGCCCCGTCCTGCCGGCGGCGCCCATGCTCAAGACAGTCCCGACAAAGCCCGCCATGCCCTTCAAATTCATCCATATCACCGACACGCATCTCGCGAATCCCGGGCTGAAGCTCTATGGGCTCGATCCGCGCGCCCGGCTGGATGCGGCGATCGCCGACATCAACAAGCACCAGTCCGACGCTGCATTTGCGGTCGTGACCGGCGACCTCACCCATTGGGGCGAAGCTCAATCCTACGCCAATTTCGCCGACGCCATGGCCGCGCTGAAAATTCCGTACATCGCCATGGTCGGCAATCACGACAAGCGCGTCGCCTGCCTCGACGGCCTCCGGGCCGCGCCGCGCGATGCCAACGGCTTCGTGCAGGGCACGCGTACCACCGAGCATGGCCTGTTCGTGTTCCTGGACACGCTGGACGAGACCAGCAACGCCGGCGAGATGTGCGAAAAGCGCCTCGGCTGGCTCGCGAGCACGCTCGCTGCCGCACCCGCCGACGAGCAATTCGTCGTGTTCATGCACCACCCGCCCTTCCCGGTCGGTGTCCACGCCATGGACGAGATCGCGCTGAAGCAGAGCGCCGAATTCGCGGAAGTCATCGCGCCCTACCGCTCGCGCATCCGCCACCTCTTCTTCGGCCACGTGCACAGGCCGATCTTCGGCAGCTACGGCAAGATCCCGTTCTCGACGCTGCGCGGCACCAATCACCAGGTCTGGTTCGAGCTCGACGCCGCCGCCACCGAGCATCTCGCCAGCCACGAGCCGCCGGCCTACGGCGTTGTGCTGATCGACCAGGAGAATCTGGTCGTGCACAGCCACGACTTCCTCGACACCAGTCTGCGCTTTCCCTTCGAGCCACCGGCAGGCGTGAACGGCCGCGACTACGCGCTCAATTTCCGGGCGCCATGAGATGAGCCTCGCTGAACCCGCGGCTCTCCCGGTCGCGACGTCGGCGGCACCGCGTCTGCACATCCTGAAGCGGTTCTCGAACCGCTTCAAAGCCTCGCTGCCTGCCTATCTGCTGCTCTTGCCGTCGCTGGTCTTCCTCGCGCTGTTCACCTATGGCGCGATGGGACGCGTCGTCATCGACGCGCTCTACCAGCGCGCCACGCCCAAGGCGCCTGTGCGCTTCGTCGGCCTTGAGAACATCAGCGCGGTGCTCGCCGACCCCGCCTTCACCGGCGCCGTCGTCAACAATCTGATCTACGCCGTCGGCACGGCGGTGCCGAGCATCGGACTTGCGCTGCTGTTCGCGCTGGCGCTGTCACGCACCCATGCGGTGAACAGCGCGCTGCGCGCCGCCTTGTTCCTGCCAGTGCTGATCCCGATGGTCGCGGCGTCCGCGCTGTTCCTGTTCATCTTCCTGCCCAATGTCGGCCTGCTCGACTATTACATCGGCCGGCTGCTGCCGGTACTGCCGAACTGGCTCGGCGACCCCGACATCGCGCTCTACGCGATCATGATCATCACGGTCTGGAAGAACGCCGGCTATTACATGCTGTTCTTCCTCGCTGGCCTCCAGGCCGTGCCCGAGGATGTCATGGAGGCGGCGCATCTCGACGGCGCGGGGCCTTATCAGCGCCTGCGCCACATCATCCTGCCGGAGCTCAAGCCCACCTTCCTGTTCGTCACCGTCATCGCAATTCTCAACGCGGTGACGCAGGTCGACCACGTCTTCGTCATGACCCAGGGCGGGCCGTCCAACTCGACCAATCTCGTGCTGTTCTACATCTACCAGCAGGCGGTCGAGCACTACGACGTCGGCAAGGCTTCGGCGGCGACGCTGCTGACCCTCGCCGCGCTGATGGGCCTCACCGCACTCTCCTTCCGTACCATGGCGAACCGGGAGGGCGGGCCATGAAGCTGATCGATGCGCTGTGGAAGGACGCCCCGCTCGCCACCCGCGGCGAGATCACGCCCAAGCTCGGCTTCCTGCTGACCGTGCTGCTCGCGATCGTCTGGCTGATCCCGTTCCTCTGGATGGGCGTGGCAACGCTGCGCCCGGCCTCGGACGGCATCAACGCCATGGCCGAGCTGATGCCGAGCCTCAAACCCACGCTCGACAATATCAGGGACGCCTGGGAGATCGGCGATTTCCCGCGCTACACCCTCAACACCACGATCATCTGCACCGGCATCCTGCTGGTTCAGTTCGTCACGATCACGCTGGCAGGCTTTGCCTTCGCCCGCCTGGACTTCGCCGGCAAGACGCTGATCTTCTATTTGTTCCTGATGCAGCTGATGCTGGTGCCGGTGCTCCTGATCGTGCCGAACCTGAAGCTCGTTGCGCAACTCGGTCTCTACGACACGCTCACTGGGGTGATGATGCCGTTCTTCGCCTCGGCCTTCGGCACCTTCCTGATGCGGCAGGCCTTCGAGGCGATCCCGACCGAGCTGGAAGACGCCGCCCTGATCGACGGCGCCAGCCTGTTCCAGCGCATCCGCCACATCTACGTGCCGCTGTCGATGCCGAGCTTCTCGGCGTTCGCCATCATTTCCGTCACCAGCCACTGGAACGACTTCCTGTGGCCGCTGATGGTGATCAACTCGCCCGACAAGCGGCCGCTCACGGTCGGTCTCTCGGTGTTCACCAAGACCGCCGAAGGCACACAGGCCTGGGGCACCATCGCCGCGGGCACGCTCATGGTGATCGCGCCGCTGCTCGTCACCTTCCTGGTCTTCCAGAAGCGCTTCATCAGCTCTTTCGTCACCTCAGGCATCAAATAGGAGATTTCCGATGCTGTTCTCCCGCAGGCTCATGCTCGGCCTTGCCATGGCAGGCTCTTTTGCCAGCGCCCTCGCCTTCCCGGCCCTCGCCGGCGAAGGTCCGACCGAGATCGATCTGTTCTTCCCCGTCCCCGTCGACGGCAAGCTCGCCCGCGACATGGGCAGCCTGATCAAGGAGTTCAACGAGACCCATCCCGACGTCAAGGCGACCGCCGTCTACACCGGCTCCTATGACGACACGCTGATCAAGACGCGCGCGTCGATCAAGGCCGGCAAGCCGCCGGCCGCCGTGATCATGTCGGCGAACTTCCTCCTGGACATGCAGATCGAGAACGAGCTCACCAATCTCGATCCCCTGATCGCCGCCGACGGCACCAGCAAGGAAAAATTCCTGGGCCAGTTCTTCCCGGCGCTGCAGGGCAACGCGGTGATCAACCGCTCAGTCTACGGCGTGCCCTTCCACAATTCGACGCCGCTGCTCTACATCAACGCCGACAAGGCCAAGGAAGCCGGCCTTGATCCGAACAAGCCGCCGCAGACCTGGGCCGAGCTCACCGACTGGGCCAAGAAGCTCACCAAACGCGAGGGTGACAAGGTGACCCAATGGGGCATCGCGATCCCCTGCGCCTACGACTATTGCGGCTGGATGATGGAAACGCTCACCATGAGCAATGGCGGGCGCTACTACAACGAGGAGTTCGGCGGCGAGGTCTATTACGACACGCCTTCGATGCTGGGGGCGCTCTCCTGGTGGAATGACCTCGTGAGCAAGCACAAGGTGCATCCCCCCGGCGCCACGCCCGGTCCGGCCGTCAGCACCTCCTTCATCTCCGGCAATGCCGCGATGATGATGCTCTCGACGGGCTCGCTCACTTACGTGCGCGACAACGCCAAGTTCGCCTACAAGGTCGCCTTCATCCCGCGCAACGTCCGCAACGCCGTGCCGATCGGCGGCGCCTCGCTGATCGTCCCGGCCGGTGTCGAGGCCGACAAGCAGAAGGCGGCCTGGACGCTGATCAAGTGGATGACCTCGCCCGAGAAGAGCGCCTGGTGGAGCCGTGCGACCGGCTATTTCGCGCCCAACATGGCCGCCTACAAGACGCCCGACATGGTCGACTTCCTGAGCAAGAACCCGGACGCCAAGACCGCCGTCGAGCAGCTCGACGTCGCAAAGCCGTGGTTTGCGACCTACAAGACCGTACCGGTCCGCAAGAACCTCGAGGATGAAGTGATGCTGGTCCTCAACGGCAAGAAGCAGCCGAAGGAGGCGCTCGCCGCCGCCCAGAAGGCCGCGGATGAGACGCTCAAGCCGTACAACGCAGAGACGTCGCTGAAGCTGCCGTAAGGGACTTCCTAGCATGGACAAGCCCGCGGCTGCGCGAAGCGCGGTCGCGGGCGTCATCCACTCCTCAGATCATCGTCACCACAATCTTGCCGAACTGCGTATTCGACTCCAGGAAGCGGTGCGCCTCGACGATGTCCTCGAACCGGAAAATCCGGGCGATAACAGGCTTCAATGCGCCATCCGATAGACCTTCGAGAATGAACGTCTTGGCCTGCGCCAGGCGCACGGGATCGCGGATGATCTGGTGCACAAGGTAGCCGCGCAACACCAGGCTCTTGGTCAACACGTTGAAGAGCGGAAACGGCGTCGGCTCGGGGCTCAATCCGCCATATTCGATCAGGATTCCGCCCGGCGCCATCGCCGCAGTCAGTGGCTCGAACGCGGGACCTCCTACGGCGTCGAGGACCACGCGGACACCGTTTGAACCGGCGATCGCGTCCAGCCGCGTCCCGATGTCCTCTTCATCCGACACGACGACATGGGCGGCGCCGGCATCGCGCAAGGCTTGCTGCTTCGCCGACGTCCGCGTCAAGGCAACCGGAATTGCGCCGACCCTGTTCGCGATCTGGATGGCGGCTAGTCCAACACTGCTCGATGCGGCCGTGATGGCGACGACGTCGCCTCGCTCAAGGCCGGCGATGTCAACCAATGCACCATAGGCCGTCAGATACTGCATCCACACCGCAGCCGCAGTCTCGAAACCCAGCTCCGGCGGATGCTTCACGACGAGTTCGGCCGGAAACGTCGCGAGCTCGGCATAGGCCGGCCATCGCACCATCGACAGCGGCGGCACAATGCTGACCGCGTCGCCCGGCACAAGGCCCACGACGTCTTCCCCAATGGCTTCGATAATGCCTGCCGCCTCTAGTCCGAGGCCCGATGGAAACGTCGCGGTTTCGATATACGTCCCTCTTCGCAAAAGCGCTTCCGCACGGTTGAGGCCGAGCGCCCTGACCCTGATCTGAACCTCGCCCTTCGCCGGCGGGGGCACATCGATGGTCTCGATGCGCAGCATCTCGGGACCACCATGTTGATGAAAGCGAACGGCGCGGGTCATGGACACACTCCAAAACAATTGAACTGAATGGAGCTATGCCGATCCGGTGCAAGCGGATAAATGGCCCGATGATGGGAACAGTCGAAACCAGGAGTTTTCAATCATGGACCGCCTGACCAGCATGGCCGTATTCGTCAGAGCCGTCGATCTCGGCTCGTTCGCGGCTGCCGCCGATGTCCTGGAGATGTCAGGGCCGATGGTTGGCAAGCATGTGCGTTTCCTCGAAGAGCGCCTCGGCGCGCGCCTCCTCAACCGCACCACGCGGCGCCAGAGCCTGACCGAGGCCGGGCAAGCCTATTACGAGCGCTGCCGTGCCGTCCTCGCTGAGGCGGATGCCGCCGACGCCGTTGTAGCCGACGAGCTGTCCGAGCCGCGCGGAAAACTGCGCGTGACCATGCCGGCCCTGCTCGGGCGGCATTGCATCGCGCCCTTGCTGATGAAGCTCGCGCGAAAATACCCGCATCTCGAACTCGACCTCTCTTTCGGCGATCCGATCGCCGACATCATCGAGGCCGGCTACGATCTCGCGATCCGAACCGGCGATCTCGACGACCAGTCCGGCCTGATCGCGCGCCGCGTCGCAAGGCAGCGCATGGTGGTGTGCGGCGCCCGCTCTTATTTGCGTGCCAACGGCAAGCCAAAGACGCTCGACGACCTCGCCGCGCATCAGGCGATCATTTATCGCCGCTCGGGGCGAGTTCGGCCTTGGCTGTTTCCGCAAGACGACAAACCTCCACGCGAGATGATGCCGTCGGGCAGGCTGAGGCTCGACGATATGGAGGCGATCGCCGATGCCGCCGCGCAGGGCATGGGGCTTGCGTGGCTCCCCTATTGGCTGGTCCGCGAACGGCTTAACGCTGGCGCGCTGGTCGGTCTGTTCGTGGGCCAGAACGAATTCCTCTACGACTGCCACGTGCTCTGGCCCCGTTCGCCCCGACTGCCGGCAAAAGTCCGTGTCGCCGTGGACACGCTCGCCGCGGCCTTGCCGAAGCTCATGGCGTGAAGCGGGCTCAAGGCCCCCATTAACCTCTCGTCCACCATCCGGCCGCGCCCGCCGCCGGTAACCATTGGAATTAACAGACCCTCAACGCACCCCCGACAAATCTATCGATGTTTCTGGAGATTTCGCCGTGGATCTGTTGGTTTTCGAGTTCCTGGGACTGGCCCTGGTCGCCATGTGCGTGGTCGTGGTGGCCCTGCCCTGCGCCCGCAAATCTTCGCACCGGATCCGTTACGAATAGGAATTTCGTCGGAAACAGGCGATTCCGTCCCTATGCAAGGCTCGAATTCGCTTCGAGCCCCTTGACATCACAGCACTTTCGGCAGAACGGCTGATATCAAGTGTCATGGGCCGTTCATGGATTTGATTACCACCACCGCTGACCTCGCGGCTGCCTGCAGCCGGCTGGCCAAGCACCCCGTCATCACCGTCGATACCGAGTTCCTGCGCGAAACCACCTACTACCCGCTGCTGTGCGTGGTGCAGATGGCCAGCGCCGAGGAAGCTGTGGTCATTGACGCCCTCGCCCCGGGCATCGACCTCAAGCCATTCTTCGAGCTGATGGCCAATGAGGGCGTGCTGAAGGTCTTCCACGCCGCCCGGCAGGACATCGAGATCATCTGGCATCAGGCCAACATCATCCCGCACCCGGTGTTCGACACCCAGGTCGCCGCGATGGTGCTCGGCTACGGCGACAGCATCGCCTACGACCAGCTGGTCGAGAAGGTCACCGGCCACCGCCCGGACAAGACCCACCGCTTCACCGATTGGTCGCGCCGGCCGCTGACCAAGGAGCAGATGCACTACGCGGTCTCCGACGTCACGCACTTGCGCGACGTCTTCGCCGCGCTCGATGCCGACCTGAAGAAGCGCCGCCGCAGCGAGTGGGTCTCGATCGAGATGGAGATCCTGACCTCGCCCAGGACCTACGACTTCCACCCTGAGCGCGCTTGGGAGCGGCTGAAGACGCGCGTGCGCAAGCCGAAGGACCTCGCCGTCCTCATGGAGGTCGCGGCCTGGCGCGAGCAGGAGGCACAGAGCCGCGACGTGCCGCGCGGGCGCGTGCTGCGGGATGAAGCGATCACCGACATCGCAACCCACGCGCCGAACACGCTGGAGAAGCTTGCGCATCTGCGCTCGGTGCCGAAGGGGTTCGAGAAATCCAAATGGGGCGCGGACATCGTCGCCGCGGTCGAGCGCGGGCTGGCGCGGGATTTCTCGACGCTGCCGAAGCTGGAGAAGCCGCGCAACAATTCCAACGGCGCGGCCATCGTCGAGCTGTTGAAGGTGCTGCTGCGCATGACCGCCGAGCGCCATGCGGTGGCGAGCAAGGTGATCGCCACTGTCGACGACCTCGAAGAGATCGCAGCCGACGATGCGGCCGACGTCCCCGCCTTGCGCGGCTGGCGCCGCGAGCTGTTCGGCGAGGCCGCCTTGAAGCTCAAGCGCGGCGAGCTGGCGCTGGCGATCGAGAAAGGCCGCGTGATCGGGGTTCAGCGGGCGTAGGCTGCCGCTCCGCTCTCACCATCGTCATCGCGAGGAGCTCTTGCGACGAAGCAATCCAGACCGCTTCCTAGGAGGAATTCTGGATTGCTTCGCGGAGCCTGTCATCGGGCCGCGCTTCGCGCGGACCCGTTGGCTCGCAATGACGGAATTTGACGCAACAGCATGCCCCCTACGCCGGCGTCAGCTTTGCCGCTTCCGCCTTCATGTCGTTCAGCACGCCCGCGATCGCGGCGACCAGATCGTCGATCTGGGCCTTGTTGGTGATCAGCGGCGGACAGATCGCGATGGCATCCAGCATGTTGCGGGAGATCACGCCGCGCTCCTGCAGCATGCGGCTGGCGATGCCGCCGACGGCGCCGGGCGTTGCCGCCGCGGTCTTGCGGCCCTTGTCGAGCACGAGCTCGAGGGCTGCGATCATGCCGACGCCGCGAACCTCGCCGACCAGCGGGTGGCTGGTGAGCTCACGCAGCTTCCCCTGCATGTAGCCGCCGAGCTCGGCGGCATGCGCGACCAGGCCGCGCTCCTCGATGATCTTGAGGTTCTCCAGTGCGATCGCCGAGCCGACGGGATGACCGCCCGCGGTGAATCCATGGCCGAGCACGCCGATCTTGTTGCTCTCGTCCGCGATCGGCTCGAACATACGCTCGTTCATCATGATCGCAGACAGCGGGAAATAGCTCGAGGTGATCTGCTTGGAGACGACGATCGCGTCGGGCTTGATGCCATAGGTCTCGCAGCCGAACATCTTGCCGGTGCGGCCGAAGCCGCAGATCACCTCGTCGGCGACCAGCAGGATGTCGTACTTCCTGAGGACCGCCTGGATCTTGTCCCAATAGGTCGCCGGCGGCACGATGACGCCGCCCGCTCCCATCACCGGCTCGCCAAAGAACGCCGCGATCGTGTCCGGCCCCTCCTTCCGGATCAGCGCGTCGAGTTCCTCGGCTCGGCGGGTGGCGAACGCTTCCTCGCTCTCGCCGGGGGCGCCGTCCTTGTAGAAATGCGGCGAGCCTGTGTGCAGGATGTTCGGCAGCGGCAGGTCGAAGGAGCGGTGGTTGTTCGGCAGGCCCGTGAGGCTGGCTGATGCGATGGTGACGCCGTGATAGGCGCGCATGCGGCTGATGATCTTCTTGCGCTGGGGCTGGCCGAGCGCGTTGGAGCGATAGGCGATCAGCTTCAGCACGGTGTCATTGGCTTCCGAGCCGGAATTGGTGAAGAACACCTTGCTCATCGGCACGGGGGCGAGCGCCACCAGCTTCTCGGCGAGATCGATCGAGGGTCCGTGCGATTTGGCGGAGAAGGTGTGGTAGAACGGCAGCGCCTGCATCTGCTTGTGCGCCGCCTCGACCAGACGCTTCTCGTTGAAGCCGAGCCCGACGCTCCACAGGCCGGCCATCGCCTCGAAATAACGCTTGCCCGCCGCATCGAACACGTAAGGCCCCTCGCCGCGCTCGATCACCAGGGGACCGGCCTGCTGATGGGCGCGCGCGTTGGTGTAGGGATGGAGCTGGTAGGCCACATCGCGGGCTTCCTGCGAATTGGGCAGCATGGACATTTGCGTGCTTCCTCGACGGTGCGTCACGGGAGTCATGACGCAGACCGGTCCAAGCGGCGAGCTTGTCCAAAGAAAGCGTCGACATCTTGGCTATTGCGGCAGGCCGCAACTTGCAACGTCATTTCGTTGGCAACAAGCGCACATGAGCATTGCAGGAAAGCAGGCGCATCGGCAGCCGGCACGCCCCTCGCCTAGCCCCGCCGCGCCAGGACGAAAGCCGCAGCTGCCGCGATGAGCGCCGGGACGGCCGCGGCGCCGAACAGCGGCTGCGGTCCCATGTCGCGGGCCAGCATCAGGCCGCCGATCAGAGGCCCCAGGATTGAACCAATGCGGCCGATGCCGAGCGCCCATCCCACGCCGGTCGATCTGATCGCCGTCGGATAGTAGGTCGCCGTCAGCGCGTTCGAGGCGATCTGCCCTCCGACGATGCAGAAGCCAGACGCGAAGATGGCAATCGTGACCAGAACGATCGAATGACTTGCCATGCCGACGGCCGCGACCGCGACCGCGGCGACCAAATAGGTCAGCGCCAACGCGCGAAACGAGAAGCGATCGATGAATTGGCCGAGCGTGAAAGTGCCGACGACGCCACCGACCTGCAGCATCGCGCCGATCGCGGCCGCCGCCGAAACCGAGACTCCGAGGTCATTCAGCACCGTGGGGAGCCAGTTCGACAGGAGGTAAAGGTCGAGCAGGCTCATAAAGAAAACGATCCAGAGCAGAAGCGTTACAGATCCACGTCCCTCTGCAAACAGATGCGCAACAGGCAGTCCCGTGAGCTTAGGCTCCTGCACGACGAACCTGGCACCCGCGGGGAACGAGGCGCCCGGGACCAACTTCTGGAGCAGGTCAGCCACCTCCCGGTCGCGGCCGCCGATCATCGCCAGGAAGCGGATCGACTCCGGCAACGCCTTGAACAGGAAAGGAAGCAGCAGCAGCGGCACGAGGCCGCCGACGAGAAACACCGAACGCCAGCCGAAGGCCGGAATCAGTGCGGCCGCCAGCAACCCGCCCAGCGCCGCACCAATCGAAAAGCCCGCGAACATGATCATCACGAGCGTGGCGCGGCGGCGATGCGGGCTGAATTCGGAGGTCAGGGCAACGGCGTTGGGCATCGCACCGCCAAGCCCGAGGCCGGTCAGGACGCGCAAGGCGATCAGCCAGGTCGTGTCCGTCGCAAACACCGTGAGCAACGTCCCGATGCCGAACACCAGCGTACTCGCAAGGATGATGCGCCGGCGTCCGATCCTGTCGGCCATTGGCCCGAAGACGAGGGCACCGATCATGAGGCCCAAAAGCCCCGCGCTGAACACCGGTCCAAGGCTCCCGCGTGCCAGCTTCCATTCCTGCGCGACCGCAGGAGCGACGTAGCCGATGGCCTGGGTGTCGAAGCCGTCGATGAACAGCACGGCGGCGCAGACAAGCAGAACCCGGATCTGAAAGGCTCCAACCGGCTGAGCATCGACAAAGGCGGGAACGTCGATCGTGCCTGGCACGACCTCATCTGCAGCTGTCACAGCCATGCCAAACCCCTCCCCCGGCAGCCCTTGCACTATTCTTCTTCCTAAAATCTCTTATAATGAGATTATTGCGAAGGACAAGTCGTGCAGCTGTCGCCGTTTTGTAGTCCACGCGAATGCGGTAACACGGCGAACACGCGAAGCCGGATTTATCCCCACTTGGTCAAAGCAAACAGTCAGGATCGAGTTCTTGCCGTGCTCGATCTCTTCACGGAGGCACGGCCGCAATGGTCGCCGGACGAGCTCATGAAGGAGCTCGGCTACACCAGGCCGACATTGTATCGCTATCTGAAGAGCCTGAAGGAGAGCGGGTTCGTCATGCCGATGCGCGGCGGGCGGTTCGCACTCGGCCCGCGCGTGGTCGAGATGGATTATCTCAGCCGTCGTTCCGATCCGCTGATCGCCGCCGCCACGCCGCACCTGGAACGCCTGTCGGCCATGCATCCCTGCACCGCCCTGGTCGTGCGATGGTACGGCGAAAAGATGCTGTGCGTAGCCTCGATCGCGTCCGCGGTGAATCCCGTGAGCAGCTATCCGCGCGGCCGGCCGATGGCGATGGGACGCGGCGCGATCGCCCGCTCGATCATGGCCTTTCTGCCCAGGCAACGCGTGATGCCGCTCGTGACCCGCTACGCGGCCGATCTGCGCAGCGTCGGTGCCGGCAGCACGCCTGACGAAATTCTGGCAACCCTGAAGCGCGTGCGCCGCGCCGGCGTCGCTGTCGCCTTCGGCGAAGTGACACCGGGCGCGATTGGGATAGCGGCCCCGATCCTCGATGCAAGTTACCCGGTCGCCAGCCTGTGCATCACGATTGCGGGCCAGGATACCAAAGGCGAGTTGATCGACCGCATCAGCGCCGAGGTCCGAGAAGCTGCCCGGCAGATATCATTGACGACCGACAATAACCCAGAATAATCTCATACTGTGAGATTTTCCTTGACGCATTTCCTTGGACGTCCCATGAGAACGGGCGATCGCGCCTCGCGCGATGACAACCTGGGGAAACGATGTGAGGCAGGCTCCACTGGACAGTGACGCGCCCGTCGTGGTCGTCGGCGGCGGGCCAGTCGGGATGGGTCTGGCGATCGGCCTCGGGCTGCGCGGCATCAAAACCATCGTGGTCGAGCGCCATGAACAGCCGCAACCGATCCCAAAGGGTCAAAACCTCACCCAGCGAACGATGGAGCATTTCCATTTCTGGGGCGCCGAAAGCGCCCTGCGCAAAGCTCGCACCATTCCTCCCGATTACGGCATCGGTGGAATGACCAGCTATGGCACGTTGCTCAGCGGCTACAATTACAATTGGCTGCAGCGCGAACTCGTCCGCCCGTTCTATTTCACCGACAACGAACGCCTGCCGCAATACGCGACCGAATCCGTGTTGCGACAACGCGCGGCACAGCTCTCCTCCATCGACCTGCGATACGGCTGGACCTGCCGGGACATCCGGCCCGATGCGGGCGGCGTAAGCCTCGACATCGAGCATCGCGACGGCACGAAACAGAGCCTGCGCGCCGACTACGTCGTCGGCTGCGATGGCAGCCGATCGATCGTGCGCGAACGCGCAGGCATTTCGCAGACCCGCTCCGACCACGATCGGCTGATGGTGCTGCTGGTGTTTCGCTCCGTCGAATTGCATCGGCTGCTCGCGGCCTTTCCGGGCAAGTCGTTTTACAGCGTGCTGCATCCGGAGCTCGAGGGTTATTGGAAGTTCTTCGGCCGGGTCGATCTCGGCAGCACCTGGTTCTTTCACGCCCCCGTTCCCGCCGATACTACGGCCGACAACTTCGATTTCCGCCGCCTCTTGCACGAGGCCGCCGGAGCCGAATTCGATGTCGAATTCGAGCACATCGGGTTCTGGGATCTACGCTTCGCGCTCGCCGACAGCTATCGCGCGGGCCGCGTCTTCATCGCAGGAGATGCAGCGCACAGCCACCCGCCCTACGGCGGCTACGGGATCAATACCGGCTTCGAAGACGCCGTGAATCTGGCGTGGAAGCTCGCCGCCAAGCTGCAAGGCTGGGCGCCCGCCGGTCTGCTCGACAGCTATGATGCGGAGCGGCGGCCGGTGTTCGCGTCCACCGCGCGTGACTTCATCGAGACGCCGATCTTCCGCGACCGTGATTTTCTTCGCCGGCATGATCCGGCGCGAGATCGCAGCGATTTCGAGGTCGCCTGGCGTGGGCGCCACTCCGGC
The DNA here is from genome assembly GCF_002068095.1 of Bradyrhizobium sacchari. Taxonomy (GTDB): domain Bacteria; phylum Pseudomonadota; class Alphaproteobacteria; order Rhizobiales; family Xanthobacteraceae; genus Bradyrhizobium; species Bradyrhizobium sacchari. The sequence continues at coordinate 161,570 of NZ_LWIG01000026.1, forward strand.
GCACGCGCCGAGGTCAACGCCTTCGAGCCGAACTACGAGGGGTCGTCGATCGTCTTCGGCCCGGCTGGAGCTGTCTGCAGCGCGATCGGCTCGCATGCCTATCCTGCGCGCGCAGGTCACCATCTCACCCCGCAGCCCCTGTCGTCAGGCAAGAACGTGTTCGAGGAACTGGGCGACGGGTTCACCCTGATTGACCTCGCGGACGGCGTAGCTGCGACAGCATTCGAGCAAGCCGCACGACGCCTTCATATTCCGCTGAAGGTGATCAAGGACACCGCCTCTGGCGGACGGGAGCAATACGCGGCGAGGCAAATCCTGGTCCGCCCCGATCAGTTCGTCGCCTATGCGGGCGACGGCGACGGCACCGACGCGTCTTACATCCTGCAACGCGCTGTCGGCGACGCGTGATGAAGTAAGCCTCACGCCGCGCTGTCGTCATCGCCATCGTCGGCGGCGACAGCGGCCTCCTTCACCTCGACGAGGGCCATCGAAAGCAGATAGACCGTCGTGGGCAAGCCGATGCGGCGCGCCCTCTCGGCTGCGCGCGACAGCTCGCTCGCCAGCACCTTGAGCTCTTCTCCCCTTGACAATGTCCCACCCCACCCGCCGATGGCGGCCGCCTACACCGCAACGGCGCCGCTGGTTTTGATCAGTTCGGCGCTGGACTGGATTGTAGCAAAATTTCCGGCAACATTCACCACCGCTTGCTTGTAGGCGGCGCCATCGCCCGAGCCCGGCTGCCGGCAGGCCACGGCATCGGCGACCACCTGGTAGCGATGGCTGCGGTGAAATCCGTCGACGGCGGTGGCCAGGATGGTCTCGTCCAGCGAGAAGCCGATCAGCACGCAGCGGCCATTGTGGATATTGGACATGTAATCCACAAACCGCGACGAGCTGTAGGCCGAGGGCAGCGGGTGCTCGAACGTCATCTCGCCGGGCCGCGGCCTCGCCTCGGCGATCCAATCGGTCAGCCGTGATGCAGGATTGAACCAGGCGGCCTGGGCGATGCGCTTCAGATGCATCACCGGCCAGAGCCTGTCGCGCCATAGCGTCAGGAGTTCCAGGCAGCGCGTGGTGGCGGCCTCGCCGTCGCGGATGACGTGACGCCGCCCGGGGGTGAGGTATTCGACCTGGAGATCCGCACAGACCAGGATCGGCGGATCATCGGTGATGGAAGCCAGCATTGTCTTGCGCCGAGCTGCACCAGTTTCAGCGATCTGCGAGTGCGAGGTCCCGCAGCGGCGAGGTCACCGCCCGCCCCGCCGAGGCGTCGAGCACGCCCGGACGGTCCCAATCGCCCTCAGGACGGATAATCACGTAAGGATCGCTGTCCAGCGTGATGGCGTCCGGCCCCGGCTCGATCTCGAGCAACATCTCCGTATAGGAGAAATCCGAGAAGGTGATCTTGCGGTTGTGGCCGAGTGGCTTGGCGCCGAAATGGGCCCAGAAATCGACCAGCCGGTCCTGCGCCTGGCCGTAGATCTTGCGAAAGCCCTTGCGCTTCACATAGTCGACGCTCGCCTGCACGAGCTTGAAGGAGACGCGCGAGCGTCGGTATTGGTGCCGCACCGCGAGCCGCTCGACCTTGGCGAAATCGCCGAAGAAGCGCACCCGCAGGCAACCTGCGGGCTCGTTGCCGACATAGCCGATGAAATGCGCGGCGACCATGTCGTTGCCGTCGAACTCCTCCTCGAACGGACAATCCTGTTCGGCAAGATAGACCGCCGAGCGAATGGCGGTCACCAGCATGAGATCGCTGGGATCACGCGCGAGCCGGATGGTGATGGCGCGGGAGTCGGGCTTGGCGAGAGGAATCCTAGTGCCGTGCATCTGCAAAACTCCTTGCTTGGACGATCGCGCCCTGCACGTGCATCGACTGCCGATGCCAGGGGCGTTCGTAGCACCACAGGTCGGGTTGGAAGCTCGGAACCGGTTCGAACCCGGTCGCTCTCATGATGTCGCGCCCGGCCACGGTTGACGGCTGCGCATAGCAATCCGCGCCGCGAAATCTTACCTGTCGAAGATGAGCCGCGGCCTTGCCGAGACCCGCGATGCCGCGCCCCGTCGCAGCAATCGCCCAGATATAGATGGCAGCAACGTCTTCCCTCGCGGAAGCGAGATAATGCGTCTCGGGCGCGGTGAGACAGATATCGTCGAGCAACAGCGCATCGTGTCCGCGATCGTTGAGAAACAGGAAGGCCATGCCGCCGAGCAACTCGCCCTTGCGGCTGAATGTCAGGAGGCTCTGGGGATCGAATGTGTAATATTTTGCAAGCTCCGCAGTCCCGATCTGCACGCCGGGCACCAGCCGGTGCGCCATCTCCGAAAGCGCCGCAATTTCGGAAAATTGCGCACAACGGACCTCGACCTCAGGACTGAGCGGCAGCGCGTCGAAATCATGCCTTGCGGCAAACGAGCCTCTTTCCATACGCATATCGCCCCTCTATCGTTTGCGGCCTTCATGCCCCGCTATGACGAGCTTAGCGGTTGGGGACCAGGAGTATGCAGCAGTTATTGCACCGGGGTGCTGCGATGATGCAGCACCGTGAAGAGGCCCTGGGCGCGTCCTGGGACGATTTGAAGCTGTTTTTAGCGTGCGCCAAATATAAAAGTTTCCGCAACGCCGCCGAAGAGCTCGGCCTCACCTCGACGACCTTGATGCGCCGGATCGACCGCCTCGAAGAGAGCATCGGCTGCAAGCTGTTCCTGCGCGACCAGAGCGGGCTCACGCTGAGCGACGAAGGCACCGCGATGATTGCCGACGTCGCGCACATGGAGCGTCACGCCTTCAACGTCTTCCGCCGCGCCTCGCGCTCGTCGAACGATACGTTCGGCACCGTGCGCGTCGCGGTAACGGAAGGTCCCGGCAATTTCTGGATCCTGCCGCGGCTGATCGACTTCCAGAAGACTTATCGCAAGATCACCGTCGACCTGCGTTGTGCGATGGAGCAGGCCGACGTCGCGCGGCTCGAATCCGATATCGCGATCCAGCTCGAGCCACCGACCAATCCCGATCTGATCGTCGCCAAGCTCGGCCGCCTGCACATCTACCCCTTCGTGTCCAAGGAATACGAGGACCTGTACGGCCTGCCGGCAAGCTTGGCCGATCTGAAGAACCACCGCATCATCAAGCAGAGCGCGCCCCAGGTCGACGACGGCGCCTATGCTCGTGTGCTCGGGCTGAAGTCGCTCGAGGGCATCGTCGGCATCAAGACCAATTCCTCCGTCGGCGCACTCTATGCGGTGGAGCGCGGCGCCGGCATCGGCTTCCTGCCGACCGTGTCGATCGCGCTCGGCGCACCGCTCATTGCGGTCGATCTCGGCGTCAGCCACCACGCCGATCTCTGGCTGACCTATCACCGAGAGTTTCGCGCTTCCGAGCGCCACAAGATCGTGGTCGACTGGCTGAAGAAGATCTTCGATCCCAGGACCTATCCCTGCTTCCGCGACGAGTTCATCCATCCGAACGCGCTGGTGCCGATGATGACGGCCGCGCGCGAAGGTTTCGGATTGACCGGCTACGTGGCGGCAACGCCGGCGTGACCGTCACTTTGGGAGCATAATCTCGCGCAAACGCGTTCCGCGTTTGTCGCGAGGGAAAACCGCTACGCACTTTGCGCTGGCGCGGCCCTTCGGGTCCGGGTCATGCTCGCTCACCACCGATATTCGAAGCCGACCGTGCCCTGGTGCGAGGTGAGCTCGTTGCGGAACTTGCCGTCGTAGTTGACGTAGAGCCGCGCGGTGTTGGTAAGGCTGAGCGAAGCCGAGCCGCCCGCATCCATGCCGTAACGGCTCTCGCCGATGCCGGGAACAACGATGCTCTGGGTCCCGAGGCTGACCTGCACCGATCCCAGGTTCTGATAGAAATTGTCGACGAACTTGCCGTAGGCCGACAGGTCCAGGATCCTCTGGTCGAAGATGAAATAGCGCCCGATCTCCGCCCCGATCATCACGCGCGCTCGAGAGAGCGCCGTCGAGCCCACGTTGAGCGGATCGAGCCCGCCAGCCTCCTGGAACGCGGCGCTGGTGGCGCGCACATATTCGAGCGCGCCCTTGGGCACGATGCGCATCTGGTCCTTGGTCCAGTAATAGCTGATCTCGGTCAGCGCGCCGTCGACCGCGGCGCGATAACCGGCGGTCGCCAAGCCGAACCCGGTATCCCGGCTGGAATGAACCTTGCCGAAGCCGTGCACCAGCGCGAAGGCCCAGGTCCACGGGCCCTTGTCGACCGAGCCGTTGAAGCCGAGCTGGGTCAGGTCGAGTGTTGCCGACTGCAGCGCGAGCGGCACGTCGATGTCGGTGTGGCTCTGGTCGAGGGAGAAACCGAGATTGACGCCCGGCGCAACCCGCGCGCCGATGCCGGCGACCCCGCCAAACGTCCGGCGCTTGTCGCCGACGAAGTCGCCTTGCGCGTCGGTGTGGACCGCGATGCCGTAGCCCTCGAACCAGGTGCGGTAGCGGGGATCTTCCGTGCTCGCGGCCGCGCCGCCGCCGCCGGGATTGGTCCGGAACGACCGGTCGAAGCCATTGGAGGCCTGGTTGCCCAGCCGCTCCAGAAATCCCGAACCGAAATTGAGCATGCTGTTGCCAGCCGACCGGTTGGAGTTGGTCGAGGTCGGGACCGGGGTCGGTGACGGCGTGGGCGTCGGAGTCGGCGTCGGCGTCGGGGTTTGCGCGAAACCGGGCGTCGCGGCCAACATCGTCACGGCGAAAACAAGCGCCACGACTGCAACGGCCTTGACCGCAGCGGCCTTCGCGAGCCCTGCCGCACCCCGGCGGACGCGGTTCAACCCGATTGTCTGCCGTGTTCCGGAGGGCTGCAGGGTGCAGCGCATGACGACTAATCCCGAAGCCAATCGCGGCCCGCAAAAATGCAACATGAGCGGCGCACGCTTGCGGCGATTTGTGCCGAACTGCCACGGAGGGTCAACCGGTCGGCACGCCGTTACCGAGCCTATTGCTTCCATTGTGGTTCCGCGGCCACAGGTCGCAAATAGCAGATGATGATACCCGCCCCGGCCTTGAAATTCGCGCTCGGCTTGCTAACGCGCGATTTTCATGTTGCAATATCCGGCACAATCGGAATTGGCCGCTCTGCTGTGCGTTTCGCGACGATGAGACTCGAACAGACTTCCGGAAGCCCGTTTGTGGCGTGGCACGCGAAAAAGCGGCCGCGTCTTTTTTCTATCTAGTGGAGGAGACTAGCGATGCCGCAAAAGGGCACCGTCAAATGGTTCAACCCGACCAAGGGCTATGGGTTCATCAAGCCGAACGGCGGCGACAAGGACGTGTTCGTCCACATCTCCGCCGTCGAGCGTGCCGGACTTTCGACCCTCAACGAGAACCAGGTGGTTGAATACGACCTCGTGGAGAACCGCGGCAAATCATCCGCGGAGAACCTCAAGGTCTCCTGATTTCTCTCACGACAGGCGAGAGATCATGACGTTGCCCCCGGCTCTGCCGGGGGATTTCGTTTGGGGCGGGCCCAGCGAAGGCGACGCGTCAGCTCACAACCGGCGCAACCAGAAAATTCTCCGACGCTGCGCTCCCCGCCGTCCTGCACACGTCGCCCTCGATCCGGACCTTGCCGGTCGCGAGCAGCCGCAGCGCCTCGGGATAGATGCGGTGCTCGACTTCGAGGATGCGCTCCGACAGCGTGTCGGCGGTGTCGTGGTCGCTGACGGGAACCGCGCCCTGCATCACGATCGGGCCAGCATCGGTCTCGGGGATCACGAAATGCACGGTCGCGCCGGACAGTTTGACGCCGGCGCGCAGGGCCTGGCCGTGCGGATCGAGGCCGGGGAACGACGGCAGCAGCGAGGGATGAATGTTGAGCATCCGCCCGTACCAGGCCTTGGTGAACTCGGCCGTGAACAGGCGCATGAAGCCGCCGAGACAGATCAGTTCGATGCCGTGCTGGTCGAGCGCGGCCTGCAGCACTTTCTCGAAACCGGCGCGGTCCTTGCCGAACGGCTTGCTCTCGATCACCAGCGTGTTGACGCCGCTCGCCTTGGCCCGTTCGAGCCCGAGCGCATCGGCCTTGTTGGAGACGACAAGCGAGATCTCCGCCGGGAAGTCCGCGGAGCTGGCTGCCTTGATCAGCGCGGCCATGTTGGAGCCGCGACCGGAGATCAGGATGGCGACCCGGCGCTTCATCACAGCGCCAGATCGAGGTGACCGTTATAGACGACGCGGTGCTCGCCCTCGGCCGGGATCACGGTGCCGAGCTGCGCCACGGTCTCGCCGGCGTCGGTGAAGACCTCGATCACCTTGTCGACCTTGTCGGGCTCGACGATCGCGATCATGCCGATGCCGCAGTTGAAGGTCCGCAGCATCTCCAGTTCGGCGATGCCGGCCTGCGCCGCCAGCCATTTGAAAACAGGCAGCACCGGCAGGCGCGCGAGGTCGATGCCGACGCCGAGATTCTGCGGCAGCACGCGCGGAATGTTGTCGGTGAAGCCGCCGCCGGTGATGTGGGCGAGCCCCTTCACCGCGCCAGTCTCACGGATCGCGCGCAGGCAGGATTTGACGTAGAGCTTGGTCGGCGTCAGCAGCGCGCCGCCGAGCGTCATGACGGGCGCGAACGGCGCCGGGGCCGCGAAGCCGAGGCCGGATTGTTCCACGATCTTGCGCACCAGCGAGAAGCCGTTGGAGTGCACGCCCGACGAAGCAAGCCCGATCACGGCATCACCCGCGGCGATATCCTTGCGCGGCAACAAGGTACCGCGCTCGGCAGCGCCGACGGCAAAGCCGCCGAGGTCGTAGTCGCCGTCTTTGTAGAGGCCGGGCATCTCGGCGGTCTCGCCGCCGATCAGGGCGCAGCCGGACTCGCGGCAGCCTTCGGCAATGCCTGCGACGATCGCGGCGGTGGCCTCCGGGTCGAGCTTGCCGCAGGCGAAATAGTCAAGGAAGAACAAGGGCTCGGCGCCCTGCACCACGAGGTCGTTGACGCTCATGGCGACGAGGTCGATGCCGATCCCGCCATGCAGGCCGGTCTCGATCGCGATCTTGACCTTGGTTCCGACGCCGTCCGTGGCCGCGACCAGGACGGGATCCTTGAAGCCGGCCGCCTTGAGGTCGAACAGGCCGCCGAATCCGCCGATCTCGGCATCGGCGCCGGGGCGCGCGGTGGCGCGCACCATCGGCTTGATCAGGTCGACCAGGCGGTTGCCCGCGTCGATATCGACGCCTGAATCGGCGTAAGTGAGGCCGTTTTTGCGGTCGGTCATGCCCGATTTCCAGTGGGTTTGCGGCTGGTTACGTCGAATTCCGGGGACACGCAATGGCTCGCATGGCGCCCCGGCCTATACTATGTAGACATATCAACCGGTTCAGCCTCCGACGGGCCGGATTTGAGGTCAGACCGGTGCCGGGAAGCGCTGCGTGAGTATTCCGAATATCATTACCCTAGGCCGCATCATGCTGGTCCCGATCATCGTCTGGGCCATCGTGTCGAGCCAAATGGAGGTCGCGTTCGCCGTCTTCCTGATCGCGGGCGTCAGCGACGCCGTCGACGGCTTCCTGGCCAAGCGTTTCAACATGACGAGCGAGCTCGGTGCCCTGCTGGATCCGCTCGCCGACAAGGCGCTGCTGGTCTCGATCTACCTGGCGCTCGGCATCTGGGGCGACATCCCGCGCTGGGTCGTGATCCTGGTGGTGTCACGCGACATCATGATCGTCGCAGCCGTGATCGTGTCCTGGCTGTTCGACAAGCCGGTCGAGATGAAGCCGTCGAAAGTATCCAAGCTAAACACAGCCGCCCAGGTCGCTTATGCCGCCCTGGTGCTGGCGTCCCTTGCCTTCGGCTTCAAGCCAGCGCCCTATGATATCGTCCTGATGGGCTTGGTCACGGTCTTCACGCTCTCCTCGGTGTCGCTCTACCTCGTGGAGTGGCTGCGGCACATGAGCACGATCGAGGCCAAATGAGGTGGGACGTGGCCCCGCAAAAGGCCAACTCCCCCTCGATGAAGTCGAATCTCTGAAGCGAAGCCGGCACGCCGGCATGGAGCAAAGCAAGCGTGGCAGGCCGCGTTCACCCCCGACAATTGGCGTTTTCGCTTCCGCATGCGGAAAGCCTCAGCCGGGACAATTTCCTCGAAGGCCCCGCCAACGCCGCCGGCCTCGCCCTGATCGATGGTTGGCCCGAATGGCCGAACCGCATCATGTGGCTGGCCGGGCCCGAAGGCAGCGGCAAGAGCCATCTGGCCGCGATCTGGGCCGAGGAGGCCGGCGCCCGCTCGACCACGGCCAACGCACTGACCGCCGCGGGGGTCCCGGCCGCGCTCGCCACCGGTGCCCTGGTGGTCGAGGATCTCGAGGCGAAGAATTTCGAAGAGCGCGCCCTCTTCCACCTGATGAACCTCGCCCGCGAGGACGGCGCCTACGTCCTTCTCACCGGGCGCGACGCACCGTCCTCGCTCGAGATCGAGCTCCGCGACCTGCGCTCGCGGCTGCGCGCCGTGCCCGTCGTCGCGCTGCTGCCGCCCGACGACCAGCTGTTCCGCGGCCTGATCGTCAAATTCTGCACCGACCGCCAGCTCACCGTGGACGAGAGCGTGGTCGGCTACCTCGCCACCCGTCTGGAGCGGTCTTCGGCGGCCGCCCGGCAGGCCGTGGAATTGCTCGACAGCGAGGCCCTGCGGCTCGGCCGCCCCGTCACCCGAGCGCTGGCCGCCGAGCTGCTGCGGGACGCCTGATCCGCCCGGCCCCCAACGCCGCTTGACGGCTCCGTGCGCCGGAACATCAATGTCATCGAAACGTCATCGCTCTAACACATGCTCCCGCCGGTTTTGCGCATAAGTCGCAAATTGGGGTGAACTGGATGGATCGACTTCTCATGGACTCTGCGCAAGCCGTTGAAATCAAAGAAAAAGCCGCGGAGACCGAGGGCCTTCCGGCGATCGCATCGAGCCCCGAACGGTTCATCAATCGCGAGCTGTCCTGGCTGCATTTCAACCGCCGCGTCCTGGAGGAATCGGTCAATCCCAGCCATCCCATGCTGGAGCGGGTGCGATTCCTGTCGATTTCGGCAAACAACCTCGACGAATTCTTCATGGTCCGCGTCGCCGGCATCAAGGCCCAGGTGCGCGAGGGCATCGCCGAGCGCAGCCCCGACGGCCTGACACCCTCCGAGCAGCTCGCGCTGATCAACCGCACCGTGTCCCAGCTTGCCTCCGACCAGCAGGCGATCTGGCGCGACCTGCGCGGCACGCTGGCCGATGTCGGCATCGTCCTGGTGGACGGCAAGGACGTCACCAAGGCGGAACGGACCTGGGTCGAGGACTACTTCCTCAACAACGTCTTCCCGCTCCTGACGCCGCTGGCGATCGACCCGGCCCATCCCTTCCCGTTCATTCCGAGCCTCGGCTTCACCATCGCGCTCCAGCTCACGCGCGCCGCCGACGGCAAGCAGATGAACGCGCTGATCCGCATGCCCGGCAAGATCGACCGCTTCATCCGCCTGCCCTCCGAAGGCAAGGCCGTCAGGCTGATCTCGCTCGAACAGGCCACCGCCCTGTTCATCAACCGCCTCTTCCCCGGCTACAATCTGCACGGCCAGGGCGCCTTCCGCATCATCCGGGACTCCGAACTCGAAATCGAGGAAGAGGCCGAAGACCTCGTCCGCCTGTTCGAGACCGCGCTGAAGCGCCGCCGCCGCGGATCGGTGATCCGGCTCGAGATCGATTCCAAGATGCCCGAGGAATTGCGCAGCTTCGTGCAGCACGCGCTCTCGGCCGCCGACGACGAGGTGTTCCTGGTCGACGGCGTGCAGGCGATGAACGAGCTCTCGCAGCTCACCCGCCTCGACCGGCCCGACCTCGAATTCACCCCTTACGTGCCGCGCCACCCGGAGCGCGTGCGCGAGCATGGCGGCGACATCTTTGCCGCGATCCGGCAGAAGGATCTGATCGTCCACCACCCCTACGAATCCTTCGACGTCGTCGTGCAGTTCCTCCAGCAGGCCGCGCGCGACCCCGATGTCGTCGCGATCAAGCAGACGCTCTACCGCACCTCCAACAACTCGCCGATCGTGCGCGCGCTTGCGGAGGCCGCCGAGGCCGGCAAGTCCGTCACCGCGCTGATCGAGCTCAAGGCGCGCTTCGACGAGGAGGCCAACATCCGCTGGGCGCGCGATCTCGAGCGCGCCGGCGTGCAGGTCGTCTACGGCTTCCTCGAATTGAAGACGCACGCGAAGCTGTCGATGGTGGTGCGCCGCGAGGGCGGCAGCCTCACGACCTACGTCCACACCGGCACCGGCAACTACCACCCGGTCACCGCGCGTATTTATACCGACCTCTCCTATTTCACCTCGGATCCGACCATCGGCCGTGACGCCGCCCGCGTGTTCAACTTCATCACCGGCTATGCCGCACCGAGCGATCTGGAAAAGATGGCGGTGTCGCCGCTGACGCTGCGCAAGCGCATCATCGAGCACATCCAGGGCGAGACCGCACATGCGCGGCACGGCCGTCCCGGCGCAGTCTGGATGAAGATGAATGCCCTGGTCGACCCCGACATCATCGACGCGCTTTACGAAGCCTCGCAGGCCGGCGTGCAGGTTGAGCTGGTAGTGCGCGGCATCTGCTGCCTCAGGCCCGGCATTCCCGGCCTGTCGGAAAATATCCGCGTCAAGTCGATCATCGGACGATTCCTGGAACACGGCCGAATCTACTGCTTCGGCATGGGCCAGGGCCTGCCGAGCACGAAAGCGGCTGTGTATATCTCCTCGGCCGACATGATGCCGCGTAACCTCGACCGCCGCGTCGAGGTGCTGTGTCCGCTGCAAAATCCCACGGTGCATCAGCAGGTTCTCGAACAGATCATGGTCGCGAATCTGAAGGACAATGAGCAAAGCTGGCAGTTGTTGCCGGACGGGTCCTCAACGCGTATGAAGGCCGCGAAGGGCGAGGAGCCTTTCAACGTCCACAACTACTTCATGACAAATCCGAGTCTGTCTGGCCGTGGAAAGTCGCTCAAGGAATCCTCGCCGCGTCGTCTCACGCGCCGGAATGAACGTCATCAATCCTGATCCGGGATTTGCGACGTGACGCGGCCGCGCAAGCGCGGCTCCAGCGTCGCGGTCATCGACATCGGTTCCAACTCGGTTCGTCTCGTCGTCTACGAAGGGTTGGCGCGGAGCCTCATTCCGATCTTCAACGAGAAGACGCTGTGCGGCCTCGGACGCGAGGTGCAGAGCACGGGTCTGCTCGCGCCGGACGCCGTCGACAAGGCGCTGACCTCGCTGAAGCGGTTCCGCGCGCTTTGCCGGGTAATGCAAGTCGGCCGCGTGTTCGCGATCGCGACCGCGGCCTGCCGCGATGCCTCCAACGGCCCCGACTTCATCGCCAAGGCCGAGCGCATCTGCGCCGTCAAGATCGAGATCCTGTCGGGTCAGCGCGAGGCGCGGCTGTCGGCGCTCGGCGTCATCTCCGGCATCCACCATCCCGATGGCATCGTCGGCGACCTCGGCGGCGGCTCGCTCGAACTGATCGACGTGCGCAGGAACAGCGTGCGCAGCGGCGTGACGCTGCCGCTCGGCGGTCTTGCGCTGCAGGATCTCGCGCACAAATCGCTCAAGCGCGCCGACCGCATCGTCCGCGAGGAGCTCGACGAGGTACCGCTGCTCACGGCCGGCCGCGGCCGTACCTTCTACGCCGTCGGCGGCACCTGGCGCGCACTCGCGCGTATCCACATCATCCAGAGCGGCTATCCACTCCAGGTGATGCACGGCTATTCGATTTCGGCGGCTGAAGCGCTCGACTTCTCGCGCCGCCTGCGCCGGCTCGCGGCCGCCGACATGCTCGCCGACATCGAGATCGTCGCCGACGCGCGCCGCCCTCTCCTCACCTATGCGGCCTTGGTGCTCGAGCACATCATCCGCGTCGCGAAGCCCAAGACCATCGTGTTCTCGACCTTCGGCGTGCGCGAGGGCCTCCTGCACGAGAAGTTGCCGGAATCCGAGCGCAACAAGGATGGGCTGATCTGCGCGGCCGAAGAGCTCAACCAGCTCCTCTCACGTTCGGCCAAGCATGCCCGCGAGCTGATCGCCTGGACGGATCGCCTCGCGCGCGTCGTGAAGCTGCGCGAGACGGAGGAGGACCGCCGCCTGCGCCACACCGCGTGCCTGCTCTCCGACATCGGCTGGCGCGTGCATCCCGATCATCGCGGCGAGCAGACGCTCAGCCTCGTCGTCAACGGCAATTTCGGCGCGATCAACCACACCGAGCGCGCCTTCGTCGGCTTGTCGGTGTTCTATCGCTATGCGGGCCTCAGCGAGGAAAACCAGCCGCCGGTCACCATGCAGGAGTTGCTGACGCCGGCGCAGCTCGAACGCGCCCGCCTGCTCGGCGCGGCATTCCGTGTCGCCCATCTGATCTCGGCGGCGCGGCCGGGCGTCCTGCCCGCCACGCATTTCCGCAGCCAGCGCCGCAAATTAATGCTGGTGTTCGAGCACCGGCTCGTCGACCTCGTCGCCGACCGCGTCGGCAGCCGCTTCAAGCAGCTTGCCCGCCTCGTCAACAGGGCCGGCTCCATCGTGAGACGATGAAGGCAGTGAATCCGGCGCAAGGCTCAGGCGTGGAGCCGCCGGATTGATCGAGTCCCTCCGGCATCATCGCGATTCACATCCGCGAGCGGGGGATTGATGCAAATCAACTCCTCGGCACGGAACCGAACTAACGTGCAACCACGTTGTTTCGGACCACATTTGTCATGCAACTCCAACATGGGATCCGTCGACCGGTCCGGGCCCGGAACCTCGCAGGCTGCTTTCTCCTTGCCCTTGCATTCGGATTTTCGCCTTCGGTGTCCGGAGCGCAGGATGAACTGAAGCTGAGCGATGCGCAGGCCCGCAATCTCGGCGTGCGCGTCACCCGTCCGATCGCGAGCCGGACCGACCTGACGCTGCCCTATCCCGTCCAGATCGTGATCCCCACGCCGCAATTGTGGGTCGTCAGCGCGCCGGTCGCCGGCATGGTCGCCAATCTCCTGGTCGCACGCGGTGACCGCACCTCGGCCGGCCAGCCGCTGGTCATTCTGGAGAGTCCAAGCTTCGTCTCCCAGCAGCGCGATTTCCTGCACGCGATCGCACAGGAGGTTCTCGCCAGCCAGCAGCTCAAGCGAAATATTGATCTGTTCGAGGGCAAGGCCGTGCCGCAGCGCGTGCTGGAGGCGAGCCAGGCCGAGGCACGCCAGGCCGCGCTCGTGGTCGCCGAACGGCGACAGATGCTGCATCTGAGCGGAATGTCGGACGAGGCGATTTCCCGGCTCGCCCAGGAAGCTGCGATCAGCGCGACGCTCACGGTCAATGCGCCGCAAACCGCATCCGTGGTCGATATCACGGTATCGCCGGGGCAGCGGCTCGAACAATCCGCGCCGCTCGTCAAACTGGCGCGGCTCTCGCCGCTATGGGCCGAAATCGCGGTTCCCGCGGACAATATCCGGGCAATCCGCGCCGGTGCGAAAGTGGAGATCGAAGGCTATCCGACGCCCGGCAAGGTCGTGCTGGTTTCTGAGACGATCGACCCTGCCACCCAGACCATTCTGGTTCGCGCGGAAGTCCCCAATGACGGCGGCCTGCATCCCGGTCAGACGGCCGCTGCACGCATCGGCTTTCTCTCTGCCGGCGAAAGCGCCTGGGAGATTCCCTACAGCGGGCTGGTGCGGCGGGGCGAACAAACCTCGGTCTTCGTCGCCATCGACGGCGGCTTCCGGCTGGTCCCGGTCAAGCTCCTCGCCGAAGATCAGGACCATGTCGTCGTGTCGGGTCCGGTCACGGACCGGGACGAGATCGCGATCGGCGGCATCTCGGCGCTTCGCGGCATTCTCTCCGGACTGGGGCAATAGATGCTCCGGCGCCTGGTTGCGTTCGCGTTGTCGCAGCGACCGTTCGTCATGCTGGCCGTGTTGCTGGTGATCGGCGCCGGCGTGGTCCTCCTGCCAAGCCTGCCGATCGACGCTTTTCCCGATGTCTCGCCGGTTCAGGTGAAGATCATCATGAAGGCGCCGGGCCTCACTCCCGAAGAAGTCGAGCAGCGAATCACGGTCCCCGTCGAGCTCGAACTGCTTGGATTGCCGAACAAGAAGGTGCTTCGTTCGACCACGAAATACGCACTGGCCGATATCACCGTGGATTTCGAGGACGGCACCGACATCTACTGGGCGCGCAACCAGGTCTCGGAGCGCCTGGCGAACATCTCGCGTGATTTCCCGGACGGGGTGAGCGGCGGTCTTGCGCCGATCACAAGCCCCCTCGGCGAAATGTTCATGTTCACGATCGACAGTCCCGAGCTTTCGCTCGCCGAGCGCCGAACCCTGCTCGATTGGGTGATCCGTCCTGCCCTGCGCACGGTCGCCGGCGTTGCGGACGTCAATGCGCTCGGCGGCTACGTGCGCGCCTTCGAGATCGTGCCGCGTAACGATGCACTTGCCGCCCGCGGCATTTCCTACGAGCTGTTTCGCCGGGCCATCGAAGCCAACAGCCGCAATGACGGCGCCGGGCGGGTGAACCAGGGCGAGGACAGCGCCCTGGTCCGGATCGAAGGCAGCATCCGCTCGATCGAAGACATCAAGGCCATCGTCGTCGACACCCGCGAAGGCGTGCCGATCCTGGTCAACGACGTCGCGAGCGTCAAAGTGGGAACGCTGACCCGCTATGGCGCAGTGACGTCGGACGGCCGCGGTGAAACCGTCGAGGGACTCGTACTCGGCTTGCGTGGCGCCAACGCGGGCCAGCTCGTCCGCGACGTGCGTGCCCGGCTTGCCGAGCTGCAATCCTCGCTGCCGAAGAGCGTTTCGATCAACGTGTTCTATGACCGCAGCCGCCTGGTCAACCGTGCCGTCGGCACCGTGGTGCGAGCGCTCGGCGAGGCCACCGTCCTCGTCATCGCACTTCTGCTGCTCTTCCTCGGCAACTGGCGGGCCTCACTGGTGATTGCTCTCAGCCTGCCGCTCGCCATCGTCATCGCCCTGATCGTCATGCGCATCGTGGGGATGTCGGCCAACCTGATGAGCCTCGGCGGGCTTGCAATCGCGATCGGCATGCTGATCGACGCACTGGTCGTCGTGGTCGAAAACATCGTCGGCAATTTGAGCAAGCACGAAACGAGCAAGGCGCTTCCGCTGGTCCATCTGGTGTATCGTTCGGTTTGCGAAGTCCTGGAACCGGTGGCCTCGGGCGTCCTCATCATCATCATCGTGTTCATCCCCCTGTTGACCTTGCAGGGATTGGAGGGCAAGCTGTTCATCCCCGTCGCACTGGCCATCATTTTCGCGCTGGCCGGCTCGCTGCTGCTGGCGCTCACGGTGATCCCGGTCGCAACGTCCTACGTGCTCGCGTCCGCATCCCATCGCGATCCCCTGCTGGTGCGCGCGGCACAACGGGTCTACGTGCCAGCACTGGACTGGGCCCTGAACAACGAGCGCAAGGTGATGGCTGCGGCGTTGATCGGCCTGCTCGCTGCGGGCTTCGCCTATACGAAGCTCGGCAAGACGTTCATGCCGACGATGGACGAAGGCGATGTCATCGTCAGCGTGGAGACGCTTCCGTCCGTCAACCTCGACGAGTCGCTTGCCATGAATGCGAGGCTCCAGGCTGCGCTTCTGGCCGTGCCTGATATCGCCGGCATCGTCGCGCGGACCGGGTCGGACGAGCTCGGCCTCGATCCCATGGGCCCCAACCAGACCGACACGTTCCTCGTGCTCAAGCCGGCCGCCGAACGACAGACTGGGGATCGCGAGGCCCTGCTGCAGACCCTTCGCGAGGTGCTGGCCGGCTTTCCCGGTATTTCGCTCAGCTTCACCCAGCCCATCGACATGCGCGTACAGGAGATGATCAGCGGCGTTCGCGGCGACGTCGCCGTCAAGATTTTCGGCCCCGACATCGCCAAGCTGAACGAAACCGCCGCCAAGCTGTCGGCCATCCTCTCGAGCATCGACGGGGCCGAGGATGTCTACACCACCCTCAACGAAGGCGCGCAATATTACACGGTTGCCGTCAACCGGATGGAGGCCGGCCGCCTCGGCCTCACGGTGGATTCCATCGCCAACTCGCTGCGCACGCAGATCGAAGGCCGGACGATCGGGACCGCGCTCGAGGAAGGACGCCGCACGCCCATTCTCGTCCGGGGCAGCAATACGACACGGGAGGCGCCGACGCTGCTGGCGAGCCTGCCGCTGACGCTTGCTTCCGGACAGCACGTGGCGCTATCGCAGATCGCCCGCATCCAGCGCGTGGACGGGCCGGTGAAGATCGATCGCGAAGACGGCGCACGCATGAGCGTGGTGCGCGCCAACGTTCGGGGCCGCGACATGGTCGGCTTCGTCGAAGCGGCCCGCCAGAAGGTCATCGCCGGACTCCCACTACCCGAAGGCTACCGTCTGACCTGGGGCGGACAGTTCGAGAACCAGCAACGTGCCGCCGCGCGCCTGTCGGTCGTGGTGCCCGTCGCGATCGGCCTGATCTTCGTGCTGCTCTTCACCACGTTCGGCGCCATCCGCCAGGCCTTGCTCGTGCTCGTCAACATTCCCTTCGCCCTGATCGGGGGCGTGTTCGCGCTGGTCCTGACGGGCGAGTATCTGTCGGTGCCAGCGTCGGTCGGATTCATCGCGCTGCTCGGCATCGCCGTCCTCAACGGCGTCGTTCTGGTCACCTATTTCAATCAGCTTCGGGCCCATGGCCTGAGCGAGGATCGCATTGTCGTCGAGGGCGCCAAGCGCAGGCTTCGGCCTGTGCTGATGACCGCGAGTATTACCGCGCTTGGCTTGATCCCGCTGCTCTTCGCCTCGGGCCCCGGGTCCGAAGTCCAGCGCCCCCTCGCCGTGGTCGTGATCGGAGGGCTCGTGTCCTCCACAGTGCTCACCCTGATTCTCCTGCCGATCCTGTATCGCCGCTATGGCGGATCACCGAAGGTGACCAAATGACCGTGCAGCCGGTCTGTCTCACCCTGGTCGTACCGCGCCAGCTCCGCGACGAGGTGTTCGACTATCTCGCCGCGCAGGCCGACCTGATTTCGGGATTCTCGGCATCGCACGGCACCGGTCACGGCGCCGATGTCCGTTTGCACACCGCCGCCGAACGCGTGAAGGGTCACGCCGACCAGGCCATCGTGCAGGTTATCCTGGCGAGCAGCGATGCCAGCCGCTTGCTCGAAGGTCTGCGGGCCTCGTTCGCCGGAACCAGGCTCGTCTATTGGGCAACGCCGGTGACCGAATTCGGCCGGATCGATTGAACCAGCCTATTCGGCCGACGCCTTGGCGTGTTGCTCGGAGGATTCGAGCGCCGCCGCGCTCAGGCTGCGCCGGCGCCAGATGCTGCCGACGACCAGCACGACGACCACGCCGAGCGCCGCGCAGAGATATTCGCCGCCCGACCCGCCATGGCCGAACTGCAGCGGGATGCGCAAGCCGGCGAGCATCTTGTCCAGCGAGGCGCCGAGCGGGCCGTCGAACAGCGTGTGCAGCCTCGGCGCGATCCCGGGATCGGTCGCGATCACCTCGCCCGCGATCCAGCCGAGCAGCGCAGCACCGGCCCACACCAGCACCGGCAGCTTGGCGAGCAGCGCCATGATGAGGGCCGCGCCCGCGACGATCAGCGGAACGCTGATCGCAAGGCCGAGGATCAGGAGCGGCACGCTGCCATTGGCGGCGGCTGCGACCGCAATGACGTTGTCGAGAGACATGACGATGTCGGCGACGACGACGATCTGCACCGCCTGCCACAGATGCGACGCGGACTCGACGCCGTCCTCGTCTTCTTCTTCAGGCACCAGCAGCTTGGCCGCGATCACGATCAGCGCAAGGCCGCCGACGAGCTTGAGATACGGCAGCTCCATCAGGCTCGCGACGATGCCGGTGAAGATGATCCGCAGCAGCACGGCCGCGCCGGCGCCGAAGATCATGCCCCACAGCCGGTGCCGCGGCTTCAGGCCGCGGCAGGCGAGCGCGATCACCAGCGCGTTGTCGCCGGACAAGAGGATGTTGATCCAGATGATCTTGCCGACCGCAATCCAGAAGGTCGGTTCAGCCATCTCATTGCGGAACTGGGTGAAGAACGCCCCGATCGTAGCGGGATCGAAGATCTGCCAGAGCCAGTTCACAATGAGTCCTTTCGCCCCGAAAACTTAACCTCTCGGCTGACGGATCAGCCGACGATCTCGTTGCCCGAGAAGAACTGCGCGATCTCGATCGCGGCGGTCTCCGGCGCATCCGAGCCGTGTGCGGAGTTCTCGCCGATCGACTTTGCGTAGAGCTTGCGGATGGTTCCTTCGGCCGCCTTGGACGGATCGGTCGCGCCCATGGCGTCGCGATACTTGGCGATGGCGTTCTCGGCTTCGAGCACCTGCACGACGACCGGACCCGAGGTCATGAACTCGACCAGCTCGCCAAAGAACGGGCGGGCCTTGTGGACGGCATAGAAGGTCTCGGCCTGTTCCTTGGTCATGCGGATGCGCTTCTGCGCGACGATGCGCAGGCCTGCCTTTTCGATCACGGCGTTGACCGCACCGGTCAGGTTACGCGCGGTCGCATCGGGCTTGATAATCGAGAAAGTGCGTTCGATGGCCATAATCTTGTCCTTGAGAAGAAGGCGGTGGTTTTGCGAGTTGCGGGGCTTATATCGGCGCCTTTGCCGGACGGCAAGCGACCGCCAGAGCCGCCTCACGGGCGCTTCGCCGCAGGGCTGCCCGGCCGGATTGAGGCATGGATTACCGAGATTTCACCCAGATGAACCGAATCTGAAGCCCCCATTCAGGCTTTCGTTCAGCCTCGCCGGCGTAAGGTCAACTCATCGAAACCAAAGCCTGGTCATCAGGCGGACCGTTTCGGCGGCCCTTCCCCGACGCGATAGCCCCGCGCCGGCAGTCTTTAGGAGATCATCATGTTGAGGAAACTTTCGCTTGCCGCAGTCGCTGCGGTCGCGCTGGGTGCCGCGCTGGCACCGACCTCGGCCTCCGCGCACTGGCATGGCGGCGGCTGGGGCTGGCACGGCGGCGGCTGGCATCACGGCTACGGCTGGGGTGGCCCGCGCTTCTATGCCCCCGTCTCGTACGGCTATGGCGGCTGCTACGTGCGCCGGCTGGTCCCGACCCCCTGGGGACCCCGCTGGCGGCTGATCAACCGCTGCTACTGAGCCCGACAGCACCTTCTTAAAGCCCCTACCAAGCACCTTCCAAAGGTACCTAAGCCCCCAGGTACCCCCTAGAGAGGCCCCGGTGATCCCCCCGCCGGGGCCTCGTTTTTAGGCAGGCACGGCGAACTCATACAATTTTTGCTAGAACGCCGGACATCCCCCGAGGATGGCGAAACCATTTGGGGGGCCAATGACTTGGTATCGTGTCGTTACTCTGCAACATGGAACCCGATCATGCCCGGCCTCCTCGCCAATGACAGCGAACAGATCGACCGGCGCACCAGCCGCTCGATCTGCGATGCCGTGGGCGAACGGCTCCAGCAGAGCCTTCGGCCGGAACCCCGATTGCCGACCCATCTCGAACAGCTTCTCAACGAGCTGAAGCGGCGCGAGCGCGAGACGCACTGACGGAAAAACGAGTTGCGTTCGGCGCGCCTTGCGGTGACAAGGCCGCATGCTCTCCATCACCGACCTCTCCATCCGCCTCGCCGGACGCCTTCTGATTGACCAGAGTTCCGTGCAGATCACGCCCGGATCGCGCGTCGGCATGGTCGGACGTAACGGCACCGGCAAATCGACCCTCTTCAAGGTGATCCGCGGCGAGCTGGCGGCCGAGCATGGCACCGTGACCCTGCCACCGCGCTGGCGTATCGGCAGCCTCGCGCAGGAAGCCCCGAACGGGCCCGAGAGCCTGATCTCGGTGGTGCTGAAGGCCGACCTCGAACGTGACGCGCTGCTGCACGAGGCGGAGAGCGCGACCGACCCGCACCGGATCGCGGAGATCCAGACCAGGCTCGTGGACATCGACGCGCACTCGGCGCCCGCGCGCGCGGCCGCGATCCTCTCAGGCCTCGGCTTCTCCGCCGCCGACCAGCTGCGCCCCTGCGCCGAATTCTCCGGCGGCTGGCGCATGCGCGTCGCGCTCGCCGCGACGCTGTTTGCCGCGCCCGACCTGCTGCTGCTCGACGAGCCCACCAACTATCTCGACCTCGAGGGAACGCTGTGGCTGGAGGATCACCTCGCGCATTATCCGCGCACGGTGATCGTGATCAGCCACGACCGCGACCTCTTGGAAAGCTCGGTCGACCAGATCCTGCACCTGGAGCGCGGCAAGCTCACGCTCTACAAGGGCTCCTACTCCGCGTTCGAGGAGCAGCGCGCCGCGCGCGAGCTGCTCGATGCCAAAGCGATCAAGCGCCAAGAGGCCGAGCGTGCCCGCCTGCAGGCCTTCGTCGACCGTTTCAAGGCGAAGGCCTCGAAGGCCCGCCAGGCGCAATCGCGCGTCAAGATGCTGGAGCGGCTGAAGCCGATCACGGCGCTGGTCACCGAAGACGTGCGCGAGATCAGCTTCCCCGCGCCGGAGAAGATCCTGTCGCCGCCGATCATCGCCGTCGACAACGCTTCCGTCGGCTACGATCCGGCGACGCCGGTGCTGAACCGCGTCACCTTGCGCATCGACAATGACGACCGCATCGCGCTGCTGGGGGCCAACGGCAACGGCAAGTCGACGCTGGTCAAGCTGCTCGCAGGACGGTTGGCGCCGTTCTCCGGCAAGGTCACGCGCGCCGACAAGCTGTCGATCGCCTATTTCGCGCAGCATCAGCTCGACGAATTGAACGAGGACGCTTCCGCCTACGACCACGTCCGCAAGCTGATGGGCGACGCGCCCGAAGCCAAGGTGCGAGCGCGCGCCGGCGCGATCGGCTTCTCCGGCAAGGCCGCCGATACCAAGGCGGGCAAATTGTCGGGCGGCGAGAAGGCGCGGTTGCTGCTGGGGCTTGCGACCTTCTTCGGCCCCAACATGATCATCCTCGACGAGCCGACCAACCATCTCGACATCGACAGCCGCGCCGCGCTCGCGGAGGCGATCAACGAATTTCCCGGCGCCGTCATCATGGTCTCGCACGACCGCTACCTGATCGAGGCCTGCGCCGATCGGCTCTGGATCGTCGTCGACCGCACCGTGACCAATTACGACGGCGACCTGGACGAGTACCGGCGTCTCGTCCTGTCAACACGCAATGCCGAACCCGGGCCGCGCGAACGCAGCGCGACAGCCGAGAAGCCCCAGCGCCCGAAGTCGGACAATCGCGGCTCGCTGAAGAAACGTATCGCGGAAGCCGAAGCCGAGATCGCCCGCGTCAGCGACATCATCGCCAAGATCGACACAGCGCTTGCCCTGCCCGACATTTTTACGCGCGATCCCAAGCAGGCTGCACAGCTGTCGAAGGCCCGCGCGAACGCCGCCGACGCGCTGGCGCGCGCTGAAGAGCAATGGCTCGAGGCGAGTTCGCAGTTCGATGAAGCGGCAGGTTAACGCGTTTGCGCTCGCGCGCCGGACACGCGCACTTGCTTACGCCTGCTTCTTCTTCGGCTTCGGCTTGGTCGCCTTTGGCACGACCGGCGCCTCCGGCGTGCCTTCGATCGAGGACAGGCGGCCGGACGTGAAGGTGTAGATGCCGGCACGCGGCCCGGTCGTCCAGGTGACGACGGCGACGCGGCGGCCGGCGGCGTCGTTGGAGAGATTGACGGTCGAGGGCGCGCCGATGCCGCGCACCACGTCGCACTCCGTGTGGCCGAGCGCGACCGTGCCGCCCGCAGACGCGGGCGCCGTCGTCGATGCATTGGCGTCAGCCGGCCCGGCGGGCGGCGCCATACCGGGACAGGCGCCGTCGGCGCTGACGAGATCCTCAGCGCCCACCGGCTTATCCGGGGTCAGCGGCGGCGATTCGATCGAGATGTTCCTGATGAAAAGCCGGCCGGGTCTCTGAAACCATTCGGCGTCCTTCGACAGCAGATCGGTCCCGCCCGAGCAACCCGCAACCAGCGGTGCTACGGCAGCCAACGCAATTATGAGCGAGCCGGGAAGCTTTTGATGTCGCACGATAAACTAAATTCCCCGCGTGAAGGACGACCCTTAACCGATTGTCCCAACATCACTTTGCGGCACGAAGGTGACAAAAGCCAGCATCGCCCGAAAAGTACAAATTATCATTAATTGCGATCGACCGCTAATTCCGACGCTGCCACCGGCCCCGCTCGTCGGCCTGCCAGTAGGTGACATCAAATCCCCGCGCCTTGCAATCCGTCCAGGCGCTGCGGGCGAACGCGAGAGCATCCGGATCGTCGCCGTTGAACAACAGCACCATGCGCTCATAGCCCTGCGCGTCCTGGGGCAGCGCGGCGTTGTCGACAAGGAAGCGGACATTGGCGCCGTTGGGATTGCCCTCCTCGATCGCCAGCACGATCGGCTGATCGGCGGCATCGTTCACCCGCCATGTCGCGTGCGGCAGGAAGGAATCGTCGCGATAGGTCCATAGGTGAGCGTCGAGCGCATCGGCGCGCTCCTCCGAGGT
The DNA here is from genome assembly GCF_002068095.1 of Bradyrhizobium sacchari. Classification (GTDB taxonomy): domain Bacteria; phylum Pseudomonadota; class Alphaproteobacteria; order Rhizobiales; family Xanthobacteraceae; genus Bradyrhizobium; species Bradyrhizobium sacchari. The sequence continues at coordinate 184,052 of NZ_LWIG01000026.1, forward strand.
CGACTGCACCACGACGCGCCAGCCGCGCTCGAGCGATTTCTCGAGAAGCGGCGGCAACACGTTCTCCACCGTCATATTTTGCAGATGGTAGAACAGCACTTCAGTCATGTCGGGTCATTTGCGCTCGTAATGGTCGGCGACCAGACGGTCGAGCAGGCGGACGCCGTAGCCGCTGCCCCAGCTCTGGTTGATGTCGGTCTTCGGCGCGCCCATGGCGGTGCCCGCGATGTCGAGATGCGCCCAGGGCGTGCCGTCGACGAAACGTTGCAGGAACTGCGCCGCGGTGATCGAGCCGCCATGGCGGCCGCCGGTGTTCTTCATGTCGGCGAATTGGGAATCGATCAGCTTGTCGTATTCGGGGCCGAGCGGCAGGCGCCAGACCTTCTCGCCGCTCTCGATGCCGGCCGCCAGCAGCCGGTCGGCGAGTTCGTCATTGTTGGAGAACATGCCGGCATGCTCGGTGCCGAGCGCGACCACGATCGCACCGGTCAGCGTCGCCAGATCCACCATGAATTTCGGCTTCATCTTCTTGGCGACGTACCAGAGCACGTCGGCCAGCACGAGGCGGCCTTCGGCGTCGGTGTTGATGATCTCGATGGTCTGGCCCGACATCGAGGTGACGATGTCGCCCGGCCGCTGCGCATTGCCGTCGGGCATGTTCTCGACGAGGCCGATGGCACCGACCACGTTGGCCTTGGCCTTGCGGGCCGCCAGCGCGTGCATCAGGCCGACGACGCAGGCCGCCCCGCCCATGTCGCCCTTCATGTCCTCCATGCTGCCGGCCGGCTTGATCGAGATGCCGCCGGTGTCGAAGCAGACGCCCTTGCCGACGAAGGCGACAGGCGCCTCGCCTTTCTTGGCCCCGTCCCAGCGCATGATCACGGTGCGGCTCGGCCGCGCCGAGCCCTGGCCGACGCCGAGCAGCGCGCCCATGCCGAGCTTCTGCATCGCCTTGACGTCGAGCACCTCGATCTTGACGCCGAGCTTGCGAAGCTGGCCGGCGCGGCGCGCGAACTCCTCGGGGAAAAGCACGTTCGGCGGCTCGTTGACGAGGTCGCGCGCGATGATCACGCCGTCGACGACGTGACCGGCAGGGGCAAACGCCTTCTTCGCGGCAGTGGCGTCGCCGACCGCAAGCGCGACATCGGCGCGCGAGCCGCCCTCCTCGCCCTCCTTCTTCCTGGTCTTGTAGCGGTCGAACTTGTAGGCGCGTAAGCGAAGGCCCGAGGCGACCGCGACCGCCTGCTCGCTCGTCATGG
>NZ_LWIG01000026.1:185361-263231 GCF_002068095.1 Bradyrhizobium sacchari
CGGTACCGGCCGTGAGCTTGCCCGCGGCCACGCCGCCGAACTTCAGGAAGTCGCTCGCCTTCAGACTCGCCGGCTTGCCGGCCCCGATCACCACCAGACGGGTGGCCTTCACGCCCTCCGGCGCCAGGATGTCCAGGACGGCCCCACTTTTACCTTTAAAGCCGGCGGCGGAGGCCGCCCGCTTCACGAGGTCGGCAGCGCTCCCGAGCGCCTTGGCCGTCGCAGGACCGAGCTTCAGGCCGTCGTCGCAGAACACGACCAGGATGCCACGGGCGGCAGCAGACAGTGGGACGAAGCCGACCTTGATGGCATCGGACATGGGTAACTCCTCGAAAACATTTCGCTTTCCTCCATCCAACGGTCCCGGCCACGTGGCCGGAGCTGAACGGCGATTCACTGAACCTTATCTACTATGGGCCACCGGCCCGGCAGATGCCAAGCACTGCCCGTGGCCGAGAGGCCACAAGCCCGAAATATTAACCATATATTGAAGGCGCCATGGGGCAGCCATTTTGTTGACGGATCAAAGGGATGGTAGTGAGAGAGTGAGCCGGCGGAAGCGGTGGCTGGCCAACCTTGGGGATCCCTTGATCGGGATGGTTGGACAGCCGGAGTTCCGGCCTGCAGTGGGGCTTTGGTGGGATTCGTGCGGTAGCGCATGGGGTCGATTGATAGGTATATTTTCCGCACGACGCTGGCGTCGTTTGCGCTCGTTCTGGTCAGCCTCACCGGCGTGATCTGGATTACGCAGGCGTTGCGCGGCATCGACCTGATGACGAGCCAGGGTCAGACCATCCTGACCTTCCTCGGCATCACCAGCCTCGTCATCCCGGCCCTGGTCCTGATCATCTCGCCGATCGCGCTGATGATCGCGATCTCGCACACGCTGAACAAGCTGGCGACCGATTCCGAGATCATCGTGATGAATGCCGCCGGCTTCTCGCCGTTCCGGCTGTTCTATCCGTTCTTCTACGCCACCTGCGTGGTCGCGTTGCTGGTCGCCTTCATTGCGGCCTATCTCGCCCCCGACGGCATGCGGCGCATCAAGCAGTGGGACGCCGAGATCACCGCCGACGTGCTCACCAACATCCTCCAGCCCGGCCGCTTCGCCCAGCTCGACAAGAACCTGACGATCCGGATCCGCGAGCGGCAGCCCGGCGGCATCCTGGCCGGCATCTTCATCGACGACCGCCGCGATGCGAACGAGCGCGTCTCGATCGTCGCCGAGCAGGGCGAGGTCGTGAAGAACGAGAACGGCTCGTTCCTGGTGCTGAAGGACGGCAATCTGCAGCGTTTCGAGACCGGCAAGCGCGATCCGGCGCTGGTGGCCTTCGGGCGCTACGGCTTCGACATGTCAAAGTTCGGCAATCAGGGCCGTGACGTCACCCTCGGTATCCGCGAGCGCTATCTCTGGGAGCTGTTCGCGCCGGCCGAGGACGATCCCGTCTACAAGCAGATTCCCGGGCAGTTCCGCTCGGCCCTGCATGACAGCCTGCTGGCGCCGGTCTATCCCTTCGCCTTCGCCGTGCTGACCTTCGCTTTCCTGGGGGCGCCTCGCACCACCCGCCAGAGCCGCAACTTCTCGATCGGCTCCTCGATCCTCGCAGTGTTCGGCCTGCGCATGGCCGGCTTCGCCTGCTCGGTGATGGCGGTGAAGTCGCCGGGCGCGGTGCTCGTTCAATATGCGATGGTCGCGGGCGCCATCGGCATCGGGCTGTGGATGATCGTCGGCGGCATCGTGGTTGAACCGCCGCCCGGCCTCGTGGAGGCCATCAACAGATCGAATGCGCGCATCGCGCGGCTGTTCGGACGGCCGGTCACCGCATGAGCATGCTCACCAACACCCTCGGGCGTTATTTCGCCGGACGCTTCGTCGTCGCGGCGCTCGGCGTGTTCGCGAGCATCTTCCTGCTGCTGGTGCTTGTCGACTACATCGAGATGGTGCGCAAGACCTCTGGCCTCGCATCCGCCTCCGCGATCATGGTGGCCGAGACCTCGCTGTTCCGGGTGCCGCAGCTTTTGGAGAAGCTGACGCCGTTCTGCATGCTGATCGGCGCCATGACCTGCTATCTCGCCCTCTCCCGCCGGCTCGAGCTCGTGGTCGCGCGCGCCGCGGGCATCTCGGCCTGGCAGTTCATCTCGCCGGCGCTCGGCAGCGCGCTCCTGATCGGGGTCATCGCCACCGTCGCCTACAATCCGATGTCGGCGAACTTGCGCGAGCTCTCCAAGCGCATGGAGGCCGAGCTGTTCGGCTCGGCGCCCGGCGGCGGCATCCAGGATGCCTCCGGCTTCTGGCTCAATCAGGTGACGAGCGATGGCCAGACCATCATCAACGCGGCGCGCAGCGAGCAGCAGGGCGTCAGGCTCACCGGACTCACACTGTTCCGGTTTGACACAAAGCAGCACTTCCAGGAGCGGGTCGAGGCGCGCGAGGCGACGCTCGAGGCCGGCCATTGGCTGTTCAAGGGCGTGCGTCGTTTCTCGCTCGATTCCCNCCCCGCCGGTCGATCAGGCCAGCCTGGAGATCCCGACGACGCTGACCGAGGCGCAGGTCCGTAACAGCTTTTCCACACCCGAGACTGTGTCCTTTTGGCAACTACCGAGCTACATCAGCTCTTCCGAAAGCTCGGGCTTCGCGACAGCCGGCTATCGACTCCAGTATCACAAGCTTCTGGCACAGCCGTTTTTGCTGGCCGCCATGGTGATGCTCGCGGCCTCGGTGTCGTTGCGCTTCTTCCGGATGGGCGGCGTGCAGAAGATGGTTTTGAGTGGCGTGGGCGCAGGCTTTCTGCTCTACGTTCTGTCGAAAGTGACTGAAGACTTGAGCAAGGCTGAGTTGATGCATCCGATCGCTGCGGCGTGGTTGCCCGTGGTGGTGGGCGGCCTGACCGGCTTTTTGGCCTTGTTGTATCAGGAGGACGGTTAGTGACTGCCGTCCGTCGAGGGCTCGTGTCTCGTTTGACGCGGCGTACCGTGGTGCGCGCGAACGGGGGCGGCTTGTCCGTTGGCAGGCTCCTGCTGGCCGTCATTACGGCTGCCTCGCTCGGCGGGCTGATGGACGCTGCCCTCGTGGCTCCCGCCTCTGCCCAGACCTTCACCTACAATCCGCTGCCGCCGCGCCCCAAGCCGCCGAAGGTCGCCAACGACAACCAGATGCTGGTTCAGGCGACCGAGGTCGATTACGACTACAACAATTCGCGCGTCTCCGCGGTCGGTAACGTCCAGCTGTTCTACAACGGCACCAGTGTCGAGGCCGACAGGGTCATCTACGACCAGAAGACCAAGCGGCTCCACGCCGAAGGCAACATCCGCATGACGGATGCCGACGGCAAGATCACTTACGCCGAGATCATGGATCTCTCCGACGACTACCGCGACGGTTTCGTCGATTCGCTGCGCGTGGACACCGCCGATCAGACGCGCATGGCCGCGAGCCGCGCCGACCGATCCAGCGGCAACTACACTGTGTTCGAGAACGGCGTCTACACAGCCTGCGCGCCGTGTAAGGACGATCCGAAGAAGCCGCCGCTGTGGCAGGTCAAGGGTGCCCGCATCATCCACGACCAGCAGGAGAAGATGCTGTACTTCGAGACGGCGCAGCTCGAGTTCTTCGGCGTGCCGCTCGCCTACATGCCGTATTTCTCGACGCCCGATCCGACCGTGAAGCGCAAGAGCGGCTTCCTGATGCCGGGCTACTTCCCCGGCACCTCGGCCACCGGCGTCGGCGCCGAAGCTCCCTATTATTGGGCGATCGCGCCCGACATGGACGCGACCATCACGCCGCGCTTCATGTCGCGGCAAGGCGCGCTGCTGCAGGGCGAATTCCGCCAGCGCCTGATCGACGGCGCCTACCAGATCCGCGCCTACGGCATCTACCAGCTCGACCCCGGGGCATTTGCCGGGCTGCCCGGCGACCGCCAGTTCCGCGGCGGCGTCGACACCAAGGGCCAGTTCGCGCTGAACGACAAATGGGTCTGGGGCTGGGAAGGCGTCCTGCTGTCCGACTACTACTTCTTCTCGGACTATCGTCTCGCGCAATACCGCGATCCGCTCGGCTCGTTCCTGAACCTGCCGACCGACGCGCTATCGCAGCTCTATCTGACCGGCGTCGGCAACCGCAGCTTCTTCGACGCACGCACGATGTACTGGCTGAGCTACTCGGGCAACCAGGACAAGGTCCCGGTCGTCTATCCCGTGATCGACTACTCGAACGTGCTCAACTATCCGGTCTTCGGCGGCGAGTTCAGCTACAAGACCAATTTCGTGAACCTGTCGCGTGAGAACGCGGTGTTCGATCCGATCACGACGCTCGCCAACACCAGCAGCCTGTGCACCATCGCCTCGGCCGATCCGCTCGCGCGCACGCCGTCGCAGTGCCTGCTGCGCGGCTTCCCCGGCACCTACACCCGCCTCACCGCCGAAGCGCAATGGCGCAAGTCCTTCACCGACCCGCTCGGCCAGATCTGGACGCCGTTCGCCAGCGTGCGCGCTGACGCGATCAACTCGTCGGTCTCCAATCAGCCGGGCGTGTCGAACTATCTGCCGGTCGGCGACACCCAGGCATTCCGCCTGATGCCGACCGTCGGCCTCGAATACCGCTATCCCTTCATCAACGTTCAGCCGTGGGGCTCGACCACTGTCGAGCCGATCGCGCAGATCATCATCCGCCCGAACGAGACCTATGCCGGCAAGCTCCCGAACGAGGATGCGCAGAGCATGGTGTTCGACGCCTCGAACCTGTTCAACGTCGACAAGTTCTCCGGCTACGACCGCGTCGAAGGCGGCGGCCGCGCCAATGTCGGCGTGCAGTCCACCACGCAGTTCGACAGAGGCGGCGCCGTCAAGGTGCTGTTCGGTCAGTCCTACCAGCTGTTCGGCTTGAATTCCTTCGCGGTCCAGGACTCCATCAACACGGGCCTGGATTCCGGCCTCGACAAGCCGCGCTCGGATTACGTGGCAAGCGCCAGCTACTCGCCCAACCGCACCTACACCTTCAGCGTCCGCTCCCGCATGGACGAGCAAACCTGGAACTTGCAGCGCTTCGAGGCCGAAGGCCGCGCCAATTTCGATCGCTGGTCGATCAGCATGCTCTACGGCAACTACGCGCCGCAGCCGGAGCTCGGCTATCTGACGCGCCGGGAGGGCATCCTGACCTCGGGCTCGCTGAAGGTTGCGACCAACTGGGTGGTGACGGGATCGGCGCGCTGGGACCTCGAGGCCAACAAGATCAACCAGTATGTGCTCGGCGCCGGTTATGTCGACGATTGCTTCGTGCTGGCGGCGAACTATGTAACCTCGTACAGCTACTCCGCGGGCTCGACCCCGCCCGTGCTGAGCCACGCGTTCATGTTCCAGTTCGGACTGCGCACGCTGGCGACCTCGTCGACGAGCAGCAGTTCCGCCGGCGGCTTCCAGTGAACGGTTTGAAGTGACGGCCGCGCGGTCCCTGATCGCAGGTTCACCGCGGCTGACATGCGAGCGACAACCATGACCATTCCATTGCCTGCCTTCCGCGTCCTCCTCGCCATCAGTGCCGGGCTGATCCTGACCGGCTTGCCCGCGCCGTCGCGCGCGCAGAACATCGTCGTCATGGTCAACGGCGATCCGATCACCGATTTCGACATCGAGCAGCGCTCCAAGCTCGATCAGCTGACCACGCAGAAGGTCCCGAGCCGGCAGGAGGTCATCAACGAGCTGATCGACGACAAGGTGAAGATCAAGGAAGGCAAGAAGTACGGCGTCGATCCGGGCGTCTCCGACATCAACCAGTCCTTCGAAGGCATGGCGCAGCGCATGCGCATCACGCCGGACCAGCTGACCAAGTCCCTGGAGTCCAAGGGTGTCCGCCCGGAAACCCTGAAGGGCCGCATGAAAGCCGAGATGGTCTGGACCAGCCTCGTGCGCGGCCGCTACAAGGAGAAGCTGATGGTCGGCGAGCGCGACGTCGCGCAGGCCGTGCAGGCCCAGACCGGCGACAAGCTCCAGATCGAGGGCACCGAATACAAGATGCAGCCGATCGTGCTGATCGTGCCGCGCGGCTCGTCCCCGTCCTTCCAGGAGACGCGAATGAAGGAAGCCGAGCAATATCGCTCGCGCGTCGGGAGCTGCGAGGAAGCCAATTCGCTGTTCCGCTCGACCCCGAACGCCACCATCCGCGAGAGCGTCACCAAGACGACCGCGGAGCTGCCCGAGGCGCTGCGCAAGGTGCTCGACGACACGCCAATCGGCCATCTGACCGCGCCGGAGGTGACCAAAGCGGGCATCGAGATGGTCGTGCTGTGCTCGCGTAAGCCGACCATGATCGACACGCCGAAGAAGCGCGAGGTCCGCGAGAAGATGTACCAGGAGAAGTACGAGAAGACCCAGAAGGCCTATCTCGACGAGCTCCGCAAGGCGGCGATGATCGAATATCGCAACCGCTGATGGCCGACCACGCAGCAAAACCCCTCGCCCTGACCCTGGGAGAGCCCGCCGGCATCGGTCCCGACATCACGATTGCGGCCTGGCTCCGGCGCCGCGAGCTGAACCTGCCCGCCTTTTATCTCCTTGGCGACGACGCCTTCGTCGCGCGGCGCGCCAAGGTCATAGGTAAGGCGCTCGGCGCCGATATCCGGATCGCCCCGGTGAGTGCCAGCGAGGCCGTGGCCACCTTCGCCGAGGCCCTGCCCGTGGTCGCGACCAGAGAGCGCGCGACGGCCGAGCCCGGCAAGCCCGACGCCACCAGTGCAACGGCAGCGCTCGCCTCGATCCGCCAGGCGGTCGATGATGTACGCAAGGGGCACGCCAGCGCCGTCGTCACCAATCCGATCGCCAAGAGCGTGCTCTACCGCGCCGGCTTCCGCCATCCCGGCCACACCGAATTCCTCGCCGAGCTGGCGGCCGAGGGCGGTCCCGTGCCGCAGCCGGTGATGATGCTGTGGTCGCCGCGGCTTGCCGTGGTGCCGGTGACCATCCATGTCTCCTTGCGCGAGGCGCTGAGCCAGCTCACCAGCGAATTGATCGTCTCGACCGTGCGCATCGTCGCGGCTGAGCTGACATCCCGCTTCGGCATCGCGCGGCCGCGCATCGCGATCTCCGGCCTCAACCCGCATGCCGGCGAAGACGGCTCGCTCGGCCATGAGGAGCAGACGGTGATTGCGCCGGCGCTCAAGGTTCTGCGCAACGGCGGCATCGAGGCGAAGGGACCCCTGCCCGCCGACACCATGTTCCACGAAGCCGCACGCAACCTCTATGACTGTGCGGTCTGCATGTATCACGACCAGGCCCTGATCCCGATCAAGACGGTTGCGTTCGACGACGCAGTCAACGTCACGCTCGGCCTGCCCTTCATCCGCACCTCGCCCGATCACGGCACCGCCTTCGACATCGCTGGCACCGCCAGGGCCAATCCGGCCAGCCTGATCGCGGCGCTGCAGCTTGCGAGCCGCATGGCGGCTGCGAAAACCTGATGAGTGCGATCGACGACCTCCCGCCGCTGCGCGAGGTCATTCGCCAGCACGCGCTGTCGGCTCGCAAATCGCTCGGCCAGAATTTCCTGCTCGATCTCAATCTCACCGCGCGCATCGCACGCGCGGCCGCGCCGCTCGACGATTCCACCATCGTCGAGATCGGCCCGGGCCCGGGCGGGCTGACGCGCGCCTTGCTCGCGCTCGGCGCCAAACGCGTCATCGCCATCGAGCATGACGAGCGCGCGATCCCGGCGCTCCAGGATATTTCCGCGCGCTATCCCGGCCGGCTCGAGATCGTGCACGGCGATGCCATGACGTTCGACCCGCGCCCGCTCCTCGCGGACGAACGCGCAAAGATCGTCGCCAATCTGCCCTACAACATCGCGACCCAGCTTCTCATCAACTGGCTCACGATCGAACCCTGGCCGCCCTGGTACGACATGATGGTGCTGATGTTCCAGCGCGAGGTCGGCGAGCGCATCGTCGCGCGCGAGGACGAGGAGGCCTATGGCCGGCTCGGCGTGCTCGCCAACTGGCGCTGCGAAACCAGGATCCTGTTCGACATTTCGCCGTCCGCCTTCGTGCCGCCGCCGAAGGTCACCTCCTCGGTCGTGCGCCTTAAGCCGCGTGCCGAACCGCTACCCTGCGATCGCAGGCTGCTCGAGCAGGTCGCCGCCGCCGCCTTCGGCCAGCGCCGCAAGATGCTGCGGCAAAGCCTGAAATCGCTGGGCGTCGATCCCGCGCGACTTGCCGCGGCTGCCGGCGTCGACCCGACACGGCGCGCCGAGACCATCCCGATTGCAGGCTTTGTTGCCATGGCCCGTGAATTGGCGGATATACGCAGCGAAGCTGGATAACAAGAATTTCGGAGGAAGGAATATGGCGTTGATGCGTCGGCAGTCCCTTGTCAAGTTCGATGCGCCGCTTTGCGAGACCATCGTCGACACGCCGAAGCCGCAGGGACGCGAGGTGCTGGTGCGCATCGAGCGCTGCGGCCTCTGCCATTCCGACCTGCATATCCAGGACGGCTACGCCGATCTCGGCGGCGGCAAGAAGCTCGACACCACGCGCGGCATGACGCTGCCCTTCACGCTCGGCCACGAGATCGCGGGCGTCGTGGACGAGGTCGGCCCTGACGTTCCCGCGGGCCTCGTCGGCGCGAAGAAGGCGGTCTTTCCCTGGATCGGTTGCGGCCAGTGCCGCGACTGCGCCAATGGCGACGAGAACCTCTGCGCCAAGCAGCGCTTCCTCGGCGTCTCCATCGACGGCGGTTTTGCCACCCATGTGCTGGTGCCCGACGCAAAATACCTGCTCGACTACGATCCCCTCCCCGTCAACCAGGCCGCGACCCTGATGTGCTCGGGCGTCACCGCCTACGGCGCGCTCAAGCGACTGGTCGACCGTCCGCGCCAGCGCAATCTGCTGCTGATCGGCCTCGGCGGCGTCGGCATGATGGGCCTGTCGTTCGCGCAGGCGATGTTCAAGCAGCCGATCACAGTCGCCGACCTCTCGCCGGCCGCGCGCGAGACCGCACTGAAGAACGGCGCGGCTGTCGCCTACGATCCGTCCGAGCCCGACGTGATCAAGCGCATCCTGAAAGAGACCGAGGGCGGCTTCGACGAGGTGGTCGATTTCGCCGGTAACGAGAAGTCGATGGGCTTTGCGGTGGCGGTCGCTGCGCGCGGCGGCAAGGTGGTGGTCTCCGGCCTGATGGGCGGCCAGTTCACACTGCCGATGGTGCAATGGGTCTACAAGCGCCTGACCGTCGAAGGCTTCATGGTGGGCACGCTCCCGGAAGGCCACGAGTTGATGGCGCTCGCCCGTGCCGGCAAGATCAAGCCGACGCCGATGCGCGAGGAGCCAATGGGCGACGTGCAGAAATGGATCGACGAGCTGCGCGCCGGCAAGGTTGTCGGCCGCATCGTGCTGAAGAACTAGGAACCAGGCACTTCCTCCGGCGAGATCGAAGGTCTCGCCGCAGGAACGCCGACGCCCGCGCTGCGTTGGCAGCACATGTCCATTCGCTGCACCGTCGAGAGCGCATTCTTCATCGCCTGGAGCTTCCTGGAGGCAAGCGACGAGCTCGGCCCCCCGGACGAGACGGCCAACGTCATTCTTGATGCGATCGAAGCGCAACTCAGGAATGGCGAGCGTCGGCAGTTGATGCTCGCGAACCGGGCGATCGACGCCTGGCGCGCGCACGCAGGGAGCCGGCTGCCGGACCGAGCCCGCGTCGGATAACGAGCGGCAGCCAAGTCCCCCGCCCCGCCGGCTCGGCGACGCCCGAACCAGTACGGGCCGTCGGCCGCCGACCCGGCCGCCCCATTTGGGCATCAGCCGTCGCGCTTGCGAATGTAAGGTCCCGCCTTCGGCCTTCACGCCTTCATGTGCCGGAGGAACGGGATCCGGCGGCAGCCGGACCGCCGGTCCGCAAGACAGACCAGGCGATCGCGAGCCCGGCCTGCCGGATTCCACAGTGATTTCGTGTGTCTTGCGGCCAAAGCTTGCCGCCGGGAAAACCACTATTGCATCGGCCCGTGAATGGCCGTTCAATGGCGTTTTGGGTCGGCGCTACATTGTTTTCTGGTTTTTTGAATGCGAACTTTTGTCATTATTCTGGGCATCTGGCTGCTGATCAACGTCCTCTTCGTCGTCGTCATGATGCCGCCGCGCAAGCCGCAGAAGGCGGACCGTCCGCGATCATCGGTCGGCCTCGCCCCGGCGGCCATCGAGCCCAACGCCTATCCTTTCGACGAGGACGAGAAGGTCTCGCTTCGCCATACCATCATCGCCATTGCGATGGGCACGCTGTTCTCGCTGACGCCGCCATTGCTCCAAGCAGTCGACGACATCAAGCGCCTGGTCAGCAAGTACTGCAAGTCCGGACCGCCGCCCCCAGCGGGAGGCGGCGAACCAACGCAGGAGATGGAAGACCTCCGTACGCACGAGGAGCGCACGGCCGGCGGATCCTCACCCGATGATCGGAACGCGCAGAAGCGCTAGTACTCGGATTCTCTTCGCAGATTAGACTTCAGGCGGGACGTTGGAACGTCGCGCGCCTCCTGTGCGTTGGCCTTTCATCAAGGCGGTGACCGATCAGGAGCCGATAACAAGACAGGCGCCGCCTGTTCCGAAAAACACGCAGAACAAGCGGAAGCGGGCGCGTGGGATGAGAAATCACGCATGGGGGTGGAAGACGCATGGGGGGTGGAAGAAAGGAGACACGAGCTTGGCCAACCTCGGCAAGTGGTACGATCCCATCTCCGAGCGCTGGATCGCACCGCGCGAACCGCGCCAGCAGACAACAGCATCTCAAGCAAACGAGAACCACGTTCTGGAGTTCGAGAGGACGGTCGAAGTCCAGCGCATCTGGCGAGCGCTTGTCGATTGCTGTGCACGAGACTGACGGTCTCGTGCGCACCGGCGGAGAACTAGCCGCCGCACGCCCTGACGCCGCATGACCGATCCCGCATCATACGCAAAACCGGTCGCCATCGCGATCCGATATTTCGCGATCGTCGTCGGCTGCGGCTGCCTGCTGCTCACCGCCGCCTGCTTCGCGATCGCATGCCAGGTCTTCATTCAGACCGGCGTGTTTGCGCGGTCCTATGCCATGGTGGGGCTCATCAGTGCAGTACTGGGGTATCTGGCGCTGATGCTGGCACGTGCGTGGAGGTAAATGGGAACCTGGACCTCAGCTGAGCAATAACGCGAAAAGGCTGGCGGCGCGGTGGAACGAGTGCGCCGCAGGCCCAATTCAAGCCACATCCTCTCCGGATTTGCGGCTCATTGCCACCCAACTCTTTGACGAGAAAGGGATGGTTAAGAGTTGCGTTGTGCGTAACCGGGAGACCAGGATGGGCAACCGAACCGCGAAATTCGTATCTGCGCTTGTTGGCAGCATCATTGCCGGCGCGCCCCTCGCCGCCGTCTCGCAGAACGCGCCGGGCGCATCGAGCACCGCCGGTAGCGCGGGTGACTGCCTCGCCTCGCCGAAGGGTTCCGCGCCGCAGGGGCAGCACTGGCACTACCGGGTCGAGCGCGGAACCAAGCGGCAATGCTGGTACCTGCGCGCCGAAGGCAGCAAGGAGAGTGCGAAGCCCGTGCAGACTGCGCAGGCCACGAGCGATACGCCGGCGACAGATTTGCCGTCGCCGGCACCACAGCAGCACGCAGCTACCGATGCACGCGCCGAATATCTGACACCTCGGAGCGCTGCCGCCATCAAGACGCCGGCCCCGGTTGCGCAAGCCGCGACACAGCCGCAACAATCCGCGGACCAGACCGCGACGAGCGATGCGCAGCAGCCCGCAAGCGCCGCACCCTGGCCCGATGTCGCCGCTACGTCCAACCCACCCGCGCCGGAGCCGGCACCGGCCGCGCAGGCGAGCGCAAAGCCGTCAAAATCCTCGCTGCCCATGGCACTTGCGGCAGCAGACAGCAGCGCCGACAAGCCGACCGGCTCGCTCCAGATGCTGCTGCTCGTCGTCGGCGGCGCGCTGGCGCTTGCCGGCATCCTCGCCAGCGTCATCTACCGCTTCGCCGGTGCACGCGTCCGCGCAAGCAACCACCGCCGCGTGAATTGGGACGATCGTGAGCCGCAACAGCAGGACCGTGCGCCGTGGCTCAATGCGATGCCCGCCACACCGCGCGCGCGGCAGCCGCGCCCGATCGACTTCGATGCCGTGCGTCCGCAGGCCGCGCACCTTGCCGCGATCGACCACGAGATCGACGTGATCGAAGCGCACGAACCGCCGGCCGCCGCCGAAGCCGCGCAGCATGGTGCGGACGAAATCCCGGTGTTCGACAGGGAGTTCGAGATCGCGACCCGTGCGCCCCGACTGGCCGCGAACGAGGCCGCTGAACAACATGACGACCGCAATCGGGATGCTGTCGACATCGATATCATCACGACGATGCTGGAACGGCTGCTGAATGAAGGGCCGCGGCTGTCGCCGGCTAGCCCTGAAGCTGAGCTTGCAGCCCTCGCACAAAGCCGACGAGGCCAGTCCGCCGCTCGCGCTTGAGGCGTTCGGCCTTCAGGATCGATTGCACCTCGGCAAAGGCCTCATCGACGTTGTGGTTGATGACGATGTAGTCGTACTCGGCCCAGTGGCTCATCTCGTGGCTGGCGCGGCTCATGCGCTTGCGGATCACCTCGTCGGAATCCTGCGCGCGCGAGTGCAGTCGCTTCTCGAGATCTGCCGCCGACGGCGGCAGGATGAAGACGCGAACCACGTCGACGCTCGCCTTCTGGTGCAGTTGCTGCGTGCCCTGCCAGTCGATGTCGAAAAGCACGTCCTGCCCGGCCGACAGTGCCGCCTCCACTGGAGCACGCGGCGTCCCGTAGAGATTGTCAAATACGGTGGCCCATTCGAGCAGTTCGCCCTGTTCCACCATCGTCTCGAATTTGGGCTTGCTGACGAAGAAATAGTCGCGCCCCTCGACCTCTCCCGGCCGCATCTGACGCGTGGTCGCCGACACCGACATTTTCAGGCCGGGCTCTCGCTCGAGCAGCATCCGCGACAGCGTTGTCTTGCCCGCGCCCGACGGCGAGGACAGCACGAACATCAATCCACGCCGCTCGACACCGTCAGTTCCGTGACCGCCCGTCGTCATCGATCACTCCAGATTCTGGACCTGCTCGCGGAACTGCTCGACCACGTTCTTCATGGCGAGTCCCGTGTTGGTCAGCTCGATGTCGTTCGACTTCGAGCAGCAGGTGTTGACCTCGCGGTGAAATTCCTGCGCGAGGAAGTCGAGCTTGCGCCCGATCGGGCCGCCCTTGCCGATCAGCTCGCGCGCCTGCGCGATGTGCGAGGCGATACGGTCGAGCTCCTCGCGGATGTCGGCCTTGGTCGCGATCAGGATCGCCTCCTGCATCAGGCGATCGGAATCGAAACGGTCGGACGTCTCGAGCAGGGTTGCGATCTGCTCGGCGAGCCTCGCCTTGATCGCCTCAGGCTTGCGGCCGGGCGAGCCTTCCGCCTTCTTCGCCAGCTGCTCGATCTCGTCGACCCGCTGGGTCAGGATCTGTCCGAGCGAAGTCCCCTCGCGCTTGCGCATCGCGACGAGCTCGTCGAGCGCCTTGTCGAAGGCTTCCGCGGCAGCGGCACGGGCCGCCTTGTCCTCCTCCTCGTCGCCCTCGGGTTCGGCGACCTCGACGACGCCCTTGATGGCGAGCAGGCCGTCGATGCTGGGCGCCACGGCGTCGACCTTGCCGGAGATCAGCGCGGCGGCCTTCAGCACCGCGTTGAGCACGTCCTCGTTGACGCGGACCGTGGCGGCCGCATTGGTGCGCTTGACGTTGAGATTGGCGTAGACCGTGCCGCGCGAGAGCAACTCGCCGGCGCGCTTCTTGGCATGGGCCTCGAGTTCGTCGAACCCTTGCGGCAGCCGCACCCTGAGGTCAAAGCCCTTGGCGTTGACCGACTTCAATTCCCATTCAAAGGTGTACGGCCCGCTCGCGCCGTGGCTTCGGGCAAAGCCGGTCATGGACGACAGCGCCATCAGGTCAGATTCTCCAGGAACAAAAGGATTCGCGAGGCATCAAGCCACGCGAATCTTAAGACTATTTTGCCGGAAAGTGGAATCCGCAAAGTCCCGTAGGCAGGTCTGCACTGCCTAGCGCTGGACCACAGGCGGCGAGGACTGCACCGCGCCCTGCCGGGCCGGAGGCGCGGGATTGGCTGGATTGGCCGGGCGCACCGCCGGCGGCTTTTTCTGCTGGTTGGGGCGCGCCGGCGTGGTCGCGGTCGGCGCGTCGCCAGCGCCGGGCGCGGCGGCGGCCGGGGGCTGCGCATCCTCGGCCGGCTCGACCGTGTCGTTCTGGATCTGCTTCTCCATCGCGCGCAGCTTGGCGACGTTCTTCTGGTGCGCGTCGTAGGTCTCGGTGAAGGCATGCCCGCCGGTGCCGTCGGCGACGAAATAGAGGTCGCGGGTGCGGGCCGGGTTGGCGGCGGCTTCGAGCGAGGCGCGGCCGGGATTGGAGATCGGGCCCGGCGGCAGGCCCTCGATCACATAGGTGTTGTAGGGCGAGGGCTGCGTGATCTCGCTGCGCTTGATCGGACGGCCCAGCGTGCCCTTGCCGCCGACGAGACCGTAGATGATCGTGGGATCAGACTGCAGCTTGATCCTCTGCTTCAGGCGATTGGCGAACACCGCCGCGACGCGGCTGCGCTCGTCGGGCTTGCCGGTCTCCTTCTCGACGATCGAGGCCAGCGTCACCAGCTGCTCAGGAGTCTTGACCGGAACGTCCTGGCTGCGCCGTTCCCAGATCTCCGCCAGCACGCGCTTGTGCGCCTGCTGCATGCGCTGGATCACCTGGTCGCGCGGAGTGCCACGCGGGAATTTGTAGGTCTCGGGCAGCAGCGTGCCTTCGCGCGGCAGCTCGCGCACGCTGCCGGTGAAGATGTCGTTGTCGGACAGCCGCGCCACGATCTGCTCTGAGGTCAGGCCTTCCGGTATCGTGACCGCATGCTGCACCACCTTGCCCTCGACGATGGTGGCGATGACGTCGCGCAGCGACGCGTTCTTCTGGAACGCGTATTCACCCGGCTTGAGGTCCGAGCTCGCCTTCAGCGCCGCAACGCTGGCGATGAACACCCATGGATTGACGTCGGTGACGCCTTCCTTGTTCAACGTCTCGGCGATGTCGCGCTTGCCGGCACGCTGCGGGATGTTGACGATCTTGTCTTCCCTCAGCGGCCCGGGTGCTTCCAACACCTGCCGGCCGTAATAATACACCCCGCCTGCGCCGAGCATGGCGATCAGCAGCAGGGTGATGATGGCGTTGCCGACGACCACGAAGGGGTTGCGCGCGCGCTCCGATCGCTTCGGCGGCGGCGGAACCTGCTCGGGCTCGAGCGCTGCCCGCGGACTCCGGGGCGAAATGGGCGGCCTTTCACTCATCGAAGCAACCTGAATCCTGCCGGTTCAATCGCGGCCTGACAATCGCTTGCCCTGCCAAATGCACGCGCCCACTTCTATGACTATCGCCGAATACGGCAAAACGGTGGATTCGTTTCAAACACAAACTAGCTGGCCAAACGCCGGACGATCACCGACGCAT
Source organism: Bradyrhizobium sacchari (assembly GCF_002068095.1). Lineage (GTDB taxonomy): Bacteria > Pseudomonadota > Alphaproteobacteria > Rhizobiales > Xanthobacteraceae > Bradyrhizobium > Bradyrhizobium sacchari. Next base: position 200,881 of record NZ_LWIG01000026.1, read on the forward strand.
TGGTGCCGCCAAAACCAAAAGAGTTCGACAAGGCGACATTGACCTCACGCTTCTTCGCCGTATGCGGCACCAGATCGATCGCCGTCTCGACCGACGGATTGTCGAGGTTGATGGTCGGCGGCACGACATTATCGCGAATCGCGAGAACCGCGAAAATCGCCTCGATCGCGCCGGCCGCGCCGAGGAGATGGCCGGTCGACGACTTGGTCGACGACATCGCAACCCTGGAGGCGGCATTGCCGAGCAGACGCTCGACCGCGCCGAGCTCGATCTCGTCGCCGAGCGGCGTCGAGGTGCCGTGCGCATTGATGTAGTCGAGATCGGACGGCGTCAGGCCGGCACGCTTCAGCGCCGCCGACATGCTGCGGAAACCGCCATCGCCGTCGGGCGACGGCGACGTGATGTGATAGGCATCGCCCGACAGGCCGTAGCCGATCACCTCGGCGTAGATCTTGGCACCGCGGCGCTTGGCGTGATCGAGCTCCTCGAGCACCAGGACTCCGGCGCCCTCGCCCATGACAAAACCGTCGCGGTCCTTGTCGTAGGGACGCGAGGCTTTCTCGGGAGTCTCGTTGAAGCCGGTCGAGAGTGCGCGCGCGGCATTGAAGCCGGCAATGCCGATGCGGCTGATGGGCGATTCGGCGCCGCCGGCGACCATGACGTCGGCATCGCCGAGGGCGATCAGGCGGGCGGCATCGCCGACCGCATGCGCGCCGGTCGAGCAGGCCGTGACCACCGAATGGTTCGGTCCCTTCAGCCCGTGCGCGATCGAGACGTAGCCGGAGGCGAGATTGATCAGGCGACCCGGAATGAAGAACGGCGAGACCCGGCGCGGTCCGCGCTCCTTCAGCAGGATCGCGGTGTCGGCGATGCCGTTGAGGCCGCCAATGCCCGACCCGATCATGGTGCCGGTCGCGCACTTGTCCTCTTCGGATTCGGGATGCCAGTTGGCATCGTCGAGCGCCTGGCCTGCGGCGGCCATGGCGAAGATGATGAAGTCGTCGACCTTGCGCTGGTCCTTCGGCTCCATCCACTTGTCGGGATTGAAGGTGTCGTTGCTGCCGTCGCCGCGCACGACGGTGCAGGCGTATTTGGTCTGAAGATCGGAGACATCGAAGCTCTCGATCCTGCGCGCACCGCTTTCGCCGCTGAGGATGCGTTTCCAGGTCGGCTCGACGCCGCAGCCGAGTGGCGACACCATCCCGAGACCAGTGACGACAACCCGCCTCATATCCGAAAACTCCGCATCGAAAGATTCACGGCCAATAACAAGAAACCGGCTGGCCGCTGCGAAGCGGCCCATCCGGTTTCAATTGTTGTCCCCGCGAAAATGAAGAGCCTTAGCTCTTCGCGTTCTTCTCGAGAAACTTCGTGGCGTCGCCGACGGTGAGAATCGTTTCCGCAGCGTCGTCCGGAATCTCGCAACCGAATTCTTCTTCGAACGCCATCACCAGCTCGACGGTGTCCAGACTGTCGGCGCCGAGGTCGTCGATGAAGCTCGCAGCGTCGACAACCTTCTCGGGCTCAACACCAAGGTGTTCGACCACGATCTTCTTAACCCGCTCGCCAATGTCACTCATTGCTTAACCTCGTGTTGTTCCCTGTAGACCCGACCCCCCGGGACGATACGAGCCGTCGTGGTCGTGTTACTTGCCTTTGCTTACGAACTTTAGATTTGGCCCCATCTCAACCGATGCAGGGCCCGGCGAACGACGGCCAAGGCACCGCATCGCCAATATACAGGGTTTCAAAAACCTGCAATGGCGTTCTTTGCCCATCCGTTGAAGGTCCGGTTATCATACTTCAATTGCCTTGACTACAAGCCTCATTTCGCTCCGGAAACGGCCGTTTGCCGCATCCGCACCGGCCATGTGGGCGGTGCGCAATGAGGCGTCAGATCATGGCCATGCCGCCATTGACGTGGATGGTCTGGCCGGTGACATAGGCCGCTTCGTTCGAACTCAGGTAGACGGCAGCCGCCGCAATGTCCTCGGGCGTGCCCAGGCGGGCGGCCGGAACCTTGGTCAGGATCGTCTCGCGCTGCTTGTCGTTCAGCGCATCGGTCATCGGCGTCTTGATGAAGCCGGGCGCGATGCAATTCGCGGTCACGCCGCGCTTGGCGTATTCGGCACCCAGCGTCTTGATCATGCCGATCAGGCCCGCCTTGGATGCAGTATAATTGCCCTGCCCGGGATTGCCGGTGACGCCGACCACCGAGGTGATCGCGATGATGCGGCCGAAGCGCTTGCGCATCATCAATTTGGTGGCGGCGCGCGCCAGGCGGAAGGTCGCGGTCAGATTGACGTTGATGACCTCCTCCCAGTCCTCGTCGCGGAGCTGGACGAAGAGATTGTCGCGTGTGATGCCGGCGTTGGCGACGAGAATGTCGACCTGGCCCATCGCCGCTTCCGCGGCGGGCACCAGCGCCTCGACCTCGTCGGCCTTGGACAGATTGCAGGGCAGCACGTGAACGCGCTCGCCGAGCTTGCCGGCAAGCTCGTCCAGCACCTCTTTGCGCGTTCCCGAGATAGCGATGGTGGCACCCTGCGCATGCAGCGCCTGCGCGATTGCGCCGCCGATGCCACCGGTCGCGCCGGTGACGAGCGCCTTTCGGCCAGTCAGATCGAACATCGAAAACTCCTCCAAAGCACGATCCGGAAACGTGTGCAGCGGTTTTCCGGACAGATCGTGCGCAAACTTAGGCCTGCTTCGCAGCGGCCAATGCATCCTTGGCGGCGGCAATGTCGTTCGGCCCGCCCACGGCGACACCGACGGCACCGTCAGCGATACGCTTGACGAGTCCCGTCAGCACCTTGCCGGCACCGATTTCGAAGAAGCGGGTCACGCCCTGCCCAGCCATATAGGCAACCGACTCGCGCCAGCGCACCGTGCCGGTGACCTGCTCGATCAGGCGGCGGCGGATCTCGTCGGGATCGGTGATGGCGCTCGCCAGCACGTTCGACACCAGGGGAGCGGCCGGCGCCTTGATCGTGACCTTCGCCAGCGCATCGGCCATTGCGTCGGCGGCAGGCTGCATTAATTTGCAATGGAACGGCGCGGACACCGGCAGCAGCATGGCGCGCTTGGCGCCCTTGGTCTTGGCAATCTCGACGGCGCGATCGACCGCCGCCTTGTCGCCGGAGACCACCACCTGCCCGCCGCCATTGTCATTGGCGGCCTGGCAGACCTGCCCCTGCGCCGCCTCGCCAGCGACCTCCATGGCGGCCTCGTAATCGAGGCCGAGCAGCGCGGCCATCGCGCCGGCGCCGACCGGCACGGCCTTTTGCATTGCGAGACCGCGGGTGCGAAGCAACCGCGCGGTGTCCGAGATGGTCAGGCTGCCGGCCGCGGCCAGCGCCGAATATTCACCGAGCGAGTGGCCGGCGACGAAGGCCGCGTCCCGCCCCACGGAAAAACCGGCTTCTGCCTCCAGCACGCGCAGGGTGGCGACGGAAACCGCCATGAGCGCCGGCTGGGCGTTTTCGGTGAGCTGGAGGGTCTCGGCCGGACCATCCCAGATGGTGGCCGTCAGCTTCTCTCCAAGCGCGGCATCGACCTCGTCGAACACGGTCCGCGCCACCGGAAAAGCGTCAGCCAGGGCCTTGCCCATGCCGACCGCCTGGGACCCCTGCCCCGGAAATGTGAATGCTGCCGTCATCGGCGCTCCCCTGGATCGCTCGAGCCGTTGTATCGAGAACCGGCAGCCGACTACGTCCGGCCCAAGCCTTGGTTCCCGATCACGCTCCAAAGGGGGCCGTAGACACTGTCCAAGGCCGTAATGTCAAGCCAGGACGGGGAACCCGAGGCGGCCTTCGACCGGAGACGCCCCGTCAAAATCCGCCCGCCTTCTGATCGGCACCGACCTCGGCACCGGCTCGCGCGCGGCGCGCACTGCTCGCCAGTTGGCCCGGCCGGTCGTCACGGTTCGGCTTGGCCGTGGCAAGCCGCAGCACCGCCGCGTAACTCGGCTGCACTTCCATGCGGCCGGCATGCCGGCTCGCGCTCAGCAGGCGATGCACCTTCGGCAGATTGTAGCAGGGCACGTAGAACAGCAGATGATGCTCGAGGTGGTAGTTCACGTAATACGGCGCGATGAACAGCCGCTCGAGAAAGCTGGCGTGGGTCGTACGGGTATTGCGGAGGGGATCGCTGCTGTCAGGGACGACAGCATGCTCGGCGATGTTGCGGATGCGGGTGATGACCATCATCCAGGTGAGCAGCGGCACCAGCCATAGCAGCGGATAGGCCCACCATACGCCGGCCGCGGCCAGCGCAGCGAACATCGCGGCGTTGACGATGCATTGCGGGCCGAGCTTGTCCCAGAAATGCGCCAGCCGCCGCCGCCACGACCAGTCCATCGGCCCGAGCGCATTGAGCAGTTGCGCCTTGCGCTGCTGGTAACCGGTCTGCCCGGTGATGTCGCGAATGAACTTGCGGCGATAGCTCAGCTTCGTGATCGGAAACGGCGCGGACAGCACCAGATCAGGATCGTCTTCCTGCTGGGTGCGCGCGTGATGCTGCAGATGATAGCGGCGATAGGCGCGCGTCTCCGCGAAGATGGGATAGGCACAGAACCATTGGCTCAGCGTCAGATTGATCTTCTCGTCGGCGGACAGGCAGCCATGCGCGCCGTCATGCATCAGGATCGCAAGGCCAAGCTGGCGCGAGCCGATGATGGCCACGGCGAGAACATAGGTGATTGGATTGGGCCACCACGCCACCAATGCGACCGCGCCAATGATGAGTGCCCAGGCATGCGCGATCAGCCCGACGCCTTTCCACGTCACGCGCTGACGCACATCGGCCAGTTGGTCCTCGGTCAGGAAATCACGGGCACGCATGCGTAGCGCGGTCATGGCCTAGCTCTCCTCGTTCGAAGGGGGCGATGTGTCGCGGTCGTCGACGAGGCGCAGGCGCGCGGCCTCGCCGGTGGACTTCGCCTGCTCGCCGAGCACACGCAGCATCTCGGCGCAGAGCTCATCCGGCGAGCGGCCCATGGCATAGCCTTCCAGGACAACGCCGATGGCGATGGCCCAGAAGCGGCGCGAGCTCTCGTCGGGCGCGCGCAGGGAGCGCCAGCCGTGGCGCGCTACCTGGCCGGCATAGGCCCGCGTGCCCTCGGCGTGCAGGCGCTCGATGGTGCGCTCGACCAGCGGCGCCAAATCCTGGCGCCGGCGTGTCAGGGTGAGCGCCTCCGCGAAGAAGGCGACCGAATCACTCGCCGTTACCGTCTCGGCCAGCGCATGGGTGTATTCGCGCGGCGTGCGCGCCTTCAGCGCGGCCTGCTCGGTCGCACGTGCCAGGTACAGGAGGTCGCGGCAGGCGCATTCGACGAACAGCGCCTCCTTGGTGCGGAAATAATAGGTGATCTGGCTCGGGAAGGCGTTCGCGGCGGCCGCGATGTCGGTGATCGCCGTGCCCGACAGTCCCCGCTCCCGAAACAGCGGGCTCGCCGCATCCAGCAGCAGCGAGCGCATCTTGCGGCCGGCCGAGCGCGTGGCACGCGCCGCGTGCTTGGGATCGCCAGCCGCCTCGAACGGCTCATGGACCGACTTTTCCGCCATGGGTTCTCTTGTTCCGACTATTTGTATGTCATACAAACAAAAAGATCAAGGTCGAAGTGGTATGGGAGAACCAGTCCCGGGCCGGGCACCGGCGACGATCGGGGCCGAAACTTGGCCTCCAAACCTTGCAAAGCGGCCCAAAATCCGTATAAGGCGCGCATCCGCAGACCCCGGCCGGGAGCTGAACGGACGGTCTCAGCAAACTCATTCGTGATTTTGGTGTGGCAGGGCCAGTCGGCCCGTCGTCCCGTGTTTCCGCCTTCTGAGCTTAATCCCAGAGTCCTTTCCGAAGGCCTCTTAAGGGCTTGACGCCGGGCGATGCGCCAACATGAGGAAAGGACCACCATGGCTCTCTATGAGCATGTTTTTCTCGCGCGTCAGGACGCGAGCCCGCAGCAGGTCGAAGAGCTGACTGCGCAGATGACCGGGATCGTCGAAGGTCTCGGGGGCAAGGTCACCAAGACCGAGAACTGGGGCGTTCGCTCCCTCACCTACCGCATGAATAAGAACCGCAAGGCGCACTTCGTGCTGCTCAACATCGACGCGCCGTCCGCGGCGATCGCCGAGATCGAGCGCCAGGAGCGCATCAGCGAAGACGTGATCCGCTATCTCAGCGTCCGCGTCGAGGAGCTCGAGGAGGGCCCGTCCGCGATGATGCGCAAGGCCGACCGCGATCGCGAGCGTGACGATCGTGGCGGCGGCTTCCGCGGCGAGCGTGAAGGTGGCTTCCGTGGCGACCGCGAGGGCGGTTTCCGTGGCGGCGATCGCGACGGCGGCTTCCGCGGTGATCGCGGCCCGCGTCGTCCGCGCGAAGAAGCTGAAACCACGACGGATGGGGAGTAAGATCAATGGCTGAAGCTGGTGCACGCCGTCCGTTTTTCCGTCGTCGCAAGAGCTGCCCGTTCACGGGCGCCAATGCTCCGAAGATCGACTACAAGGACTCCAAGCTGCTGATGCGTTACGTCTCCGAGCGCGGCAAGATCGTGCCGAGCCGCATCACCGCGGTGTCCGCGAAGAAGCAGCGTGAGCTCGCCCGCGCCATCAAGCGCGCGCGGTTCCTGGGCCTCCTGCCCTACGTCATTCGCTGATACGACCAATCGGCCGGCGGTCGTTGAACCGCCGGTCGTAACTTTTTTGAACTCATAAGGCTTCCGGGTCGTCCGGTCGCCGATGGTTGGGGCGAGACGCCTCTAACCGCTCGAAGGGAGCGGGACAGCTGATGATGGCCTTTGGACTGATAGCCCTGATCGCCGGCGCTGCGTCGGCCCTGATGTTCGCCTCGATCGTCTCGGGCGCGCTGATCTCGCTCGTCCTGTTTTATCTCGCACCGCTACCCTTGATGGTCGCCTCGATCGGCTGGGGACCGCTCTGCGCGAGCCTTGGCGGCATCAGCGCTGCGATCGGCCTCGGCGCCCTGTTCGGCCTACCCTACTGCATCGCTTTCGCCGTCACCGTCGCGCTGCCGGCCTGGTGGCTCGGCCACCTCGTGCTGCTCAGCCGGCACGACGGCTCCGTCGCGCCAGGCGCTTCCGCCACCGAACCGGCGGCCGAGCTCGAATGGTATCCGGTTGGACGATTGCTGCTGTGGATCGCGGGCTTCGCCACGCTGACCACGATCGCAGCCCTGCTCACGCTCGGCACCGACGCCGAGACCATCACCGGAACGTTGCAGCGCGGCCTGATGCGCATCCTTCGCGCTACCGATCCGCAGACCTCCGGCGAAGCCAGCCAGTTCGTCGACGCGCTGGTGCGCATCGCACCGGCCGCGGCGACCATCGTCGCGATGATGACGCTGACGCTCAACCTCTGGCTCAGCGCCAAGGTGACGGCGACATCGGGCCGGCTGCGCCGTCCCTGGCCGGATCTGATGACGGCGGAGCTGCCGCCGATGACGCTGGTGGCGCTGTGCATCGCGCTCGCCTTCTGCTTCACCGGCGGGCTGCTCGCGATCGTCGCGCAGATCACTACGGCGGCGCTGATGATGGGCTACGCGCTCGCCGGCTTTGCCGTGCTGCATACGCTGACGCTGGCGCTGAAGAGCCGCACGTTCTGGCTCGGCTCGACCTATGCCGTCGTGGTCGTGTTCGGATGGCCCGTCATCGCGATGGTGATCCTCGGTCTTGCGGACGCCGTGTTCGGCTTCCGCGAGCGCTTTTTGCGCAACCGGCAGCCGCCGCCGCTGCCGACCTCTTGAGTTCAACCCGAAAACTGAAACCCACAGCACTTCAAAGGAGAACGAATATGGAAGTCATTTTGCTGGAACGCGTCAACAAGCTCGGCCAGATGGGCGAAGTCGTAAAGGTTCGCGACGGCTATGCCCGCAATTTCCTGCTCAAGCGCGGCAAGGCGCTGCGCGCCACCGCCGACAACCGCGCCAAGTATGACGGCATGAAGGCCGACCTCGAGGCCCGCAACCTCGCCTCCAAGGCCGAGGCGGCCAAGGTCGCCGAGAAGATCGAGGGCAAGAACATCGTCGTAATCCGTCAGGCCTCGGAAGCCGGCCAGCTGTTCGGCTCGGTCAACGTGCGTGACATCGTCATCGCGTTTGAAGCCGACGGCGTTTCGCTGGCTCGCCCGCAGATCCAGCTCGACGCGCCGATCAAGACCATCGGCAAGCACACGATCACCGTCGCCGTTCACCCCGAGGTCGAGGTCGAGATCACCGTCACGGTTGCGCGCAGCCAGGACGAGGCCGAGCGCATCAACCGCGGCGAGGACATCTCGACTCGCAACGAGGACCGCGACGCGGCCGCCGAGGCGATCGCCGCCGCCGGCGAGTTCTTCGATCCGGAAGCCCAACACGACGAGGTCGAGCCGGCTCCGGCTGCGGAAGAGAAGTAACTCCAACGTTGTCATTCCGGGACGGTCCGAAGGACCAGACCCGGAATCTCGAGATTCCGGGTTCGATGCTTTGCATCGTCCCGGAATGACGAAGATGATCAAATGCCCGGTCGCCTCAGGCGGCCGGGCTTTTCGTTTTCGCACCGACGTCCTCGCTCAGCATCGCGATCGAGGCGAGCGCGGTTGCCGTATGCTTCTCGACGCCGTCGCTGACGCAGAACACGTCGGCAGCGACCACTGAAACCTGGCGGCCCGGCTTGATCACTCTGGCACGGCAGATCAGCTTCTCGCCGACCGCGGGCGACAACAGGTTGAGCTTGTACTCCGCCGTCAGCGCCGGCTGGCCACGCGAGGTTGCCGCCGCGATCGTCGTGGCATTGTCGACCAGGAAGGCGGTGACGCCGCCGTGGAAGAAGCCGTGCTGCTGCAGCAGCTCCGGCCGCCGATCCACCGCGATCGTGCAGGCGCCGCGCGACAGATCCGACAGCTCGGCGCCGACCAGGTTCATAAAGCCCTGCCGGCCGACATTGGCATGGATGCGCGCGGCGATCGGCTCGAAGTCGGGATCTGCTTCGACTCGCATGTGGCGTCTCCTTATTGCGTGTTGATGCGATCGGGCGGGCGCAGCGCGCGGTTGGCGCAGGCAATCAGCGTGTCGGCTTCGCCGCGCGGATCGGCGCGATCGCGTCCCGACAGAAAGGCGCGGCAAAAGATCTGTGCCGGGCCGATCAGCTGGCTGACGAACATCGCCGCCGTCATCGGCAGAAGCTCTCCATTTGCAACCAGCGGGGCGCGCCAACGCTCGATGCCTTCGGCGAGCCGCACATTCTGCGCGCGCTGGGCATCGCGGAGATCCTCGCCCCATTCGCTGCGCGAGATCTCGAAGAGATACCGCGCCTCGCGCCGGCTGGTGACGACCCAATCGAGATGAGCCCGGATCAGGCGGTCGATGCCCTGCCCGGCATCGGGAATGGGGTCGAGTGCCGCCAGCACCGCGGCGTGATAGAGCCTCAGCACCTCGAGGAACAGCGCACCCGCCAGCTCCTTCTTCGAACCGAACGCATGAAAGAAGCTGCCGTTGGAGGCGCGCGCTTTGCTGCGGATCGCGGCCACGGTCGCGGCTTCGAAGCCGACGCGGTCGAACACGGCAAGGCCGGCCGCCAACAGGTCATCGCGCATGCTCGTCGTCATCGGCATCTCCGAGAGCGTCACTCTAGAGCGTTACTCTAGTCGCAGTCAAGACGACGCGAGGGCCGCGACGAGCGCGGCCTTCGCAAGTTCATTGCAAGAATGTGGGGCTTACCGCGAGATCGGCGGCGTCGGCGGGCCGGAGGATTCGGCGGGCGCCGGGGCCGCAGCGGTCGCGGGCGCCGGCTCCTGCGGCCTGGCCGCCGGTTCGGAGCTGGCAGCAGGCGCAGCCGGTTTGGGAGACGTCTCTTCCACCTTGGGCGGGGCCGGCGTCACCTGCGGCACCGGATCGGGCCGCAGCTCCGGAGCGTCGCTGCCACGCGGCTCGACCTTGGCGGTATCGGGCTTTGACTCGGCGGGCTTCTCGGACGGCCTGCTGTCGGACTTGGCCTCGCCGGAGTCCACCTTCGCAGTCTCGGGCTTGGACTCCGCCTTCGGCTCACTCTTCTTGTCTACGGTGGCCGGCGCGGCGGCATCGAGCTTCGGCGCCTCTTCGGTCCCGGGCTTGGCGCGGCGCTTGCCTTTGCGTCCTTCCGGCGCCGGCTGGCCCTCGGGCTTTAGGCCCTCCTCGGCCGGCCGCGCGGCGCGCTTCTGGCGGCCCTCGGCAGGCTGAGCTGCGCCCTCGCCCTCCGGCTTGGCGGCCTCCTGGGAGCGCTGACGGCGGCCCTGATGTTCAGGCGACTGCGCCGGATTGGTGGCCGCTTCCTTGTCCTTGGCCCCGTCCTTCTTGTCCTTGCCGTCCTTGGCCTGGTAGCGGGTATCGGTGGCACCGTTGGAGACGAGATACGAGGCCAGCACGCCGGCCATGTCGGAGCTGGTCGTATAGTGCTGACGCAGGAAGCCCGGCAGCGAGCCCGGCGCGACCGTCTTCAACAGTCCCCGTGGGCTCTTGTGGCAGGCATTGCAGGTCTGCGCGAAAAGCTGGGATGGGGCCTTGCCGGCTTCGAGGTTGGTCGCCTGCGCAAGGACGGCATCGGTCGCGCCGAAGCCGATCAGAAGCAGTACCGTCGCGAGGCTAAGCGCTCGGCTCGACATTCCCATCATCTCCAATTGATTTTCCGCGCACGCGGCCGGCGCTCCGGCGCGGCAGCGGGTCACCTTTTAGCGGATTGAGCCACGAATGGAAGCAGTGCCACGCTCAAGGATGTGATTAAGCGCTTTTCGAATATCCGCTCTGAACACAGCGCATTAGCGGGCCCGGAACGCCTCCCTTAGATTTAGATGCAAACGCATAGGAACCTGAGCGGGACCCTCGGCGTCAGATGTGAAGGCCGGGTTAGTCGCATCTCTTCGGGTTCGCTCGAGAGGAAGGTGTCGATGGACCGTTTGTTGCGTCGATTTTTGTCTCAATTCATCCGCCGCGGGTCGATGACGGTGACCACGGCGGCGGGATCGAAGTTCACTGTCGGCGACGGCTCCGGCGAGCCGGTGGCAGTGCGCTTCATCACCCCTGAGGCGGAGCGGAAGACCCTCGTCAATCCCGAACTCGGGCTTGGCGAGGCCTATATGGACGGCGAGTTCGTGGTCGAACGCGGCACCATAGCTGATGCCCTCGCGATCCTGCTCGATCAACCCGACTTGTTGCCGCAGTGGGCAAAGCCCTGGTGGCATCTGCGCTACCTGACGCGGCACCTGAAGCAATTCAATCCCCGCTCGCGTTCCCGTGCCAATGTCGCCCATCACTACGATCTCGACGCCCGGCTCTATTCGCTCTTCCTCGACGCCGACAAGCAATATAGCTGCGCCTATTTCGAGACGCAGGACGCGACGCTCGACGATGCGCAGCTGGCCAAGAAGCGTCACATCGCGGCGAAGCTGCTCGTCGAGCGCGGCCAGCGTGTGCTCGACATCGGCTCCGGCTGGGGCGGGCTTGGGCTCTATCTCGCCGAGATCGCCGGTGCCGACGTCACCGGCGTCACGCTGTCGACCGAGCAGCTCCAGATCGCCAACGCGCGCGCGGCCGAAAAGGGACTGACCCGATCGGCCAGATTCCTGCTCCAGGACTATCGCGACATTGACGGGCCGTTCGACCGCATCGTCTCGGTCGGCATGTTCGAACATGTCGGAGCGAGATTCTATGATGCCTACTTCCAGCGCTGCGCCGAACTCCTGAACGAGGACGGTGTCATGCTGCTGCATTCGATCGGCCGCTCGCAAGGGCCGGATTCGACCAATCCCTGGATCGCCAAATACATCTTCCCGGGCGGCTACATCCCCGCGCTCTCCGAGGTGCTGCCGGCGATCGAGCGTGCGGGCCTTCTGGTCTGCGACATCGAGATCCTGCGCCTGCATTACGCCGAGACGCTGAAAGCCTGGCGCGAGCGCTTCATGGCCCGACGCGAGGAAGCCGTACAGCTCTACGACGAACGCTTCGCGCTGATGTGGGAGTTCTATCTGGCGGCCTGCGAGATGACGTTCCGCAAGCAGGACATGATGAACTTCCAGATCCAGCTCGCCAGGCGTCAGGGCGTGGTGCCGATGACCCGTGACTACATCGGGCGCAACGAAACCCGCCTCCGGGCGATCGAAGGCGGCGCCAAGACGAGGCTGAAGCTTGCAGGTGAATAGATTCTAGTGGCGCAGGATCGATATCGGGGAAGAGCGGAAAGACGCCGTTAACGCCAATCGTGCCCGCAGCTCCACCAGAATCTCGGGCGCGATCGGCTGGCAGCGCACCTCAGGACGCTCGGCGTGCTGCATCGCCGCGACCAGCCCGGACAGCCAAAGCCGGCTGCCTGCCTCGCTCCGCCAAATCTGCTGCTGCCGTCCTGGCCGCATCGTTTGCCTCGTCTCCTGTCGGCGGGACTGAGACAATCCCCGTGCCCGCCGCCTGTTCCCGCCCTACCCCGAAAGAATCCTGGCAGATGTGATCTGCTTCACATAACTCTCGTCGGGTCTGGCCTAGACCGTCGCCATGAGCAAAGAGCCCCAGACCTCATTCGACGTGCAGGACGACCTCCGCACCGATTACGCCCTGATCGCCACGGGCGTTGGGGCGGCGCTGGTTGCGCTGGTCTACCTCCTGCTGGTCTGAAACCGAGCCGAAGACGGCCTGCGCACGTCATTTCGCGCGCCTCCAGATAGGTCTGCGGGCCAATCCATAAGGTTCATGATCGCAGGATTATTCCATGGCGCGGTCCCGGCCGCCCCGGGGCGGGCGAGTTCCGCCAAAATCCGTCAAGCGCGGCGCATGCTGCGGCTGCTAATCATCCACCATTTTAACTGAGCGGTTGATAGCGGACAGCTTTCGCTTCCGCTTTGGCGTGAGGCGGCGCTTTATCCCGGCCCCGCATACGCCCAAGAAAATTGCTAAGCACGTCCGACCATGGCCCTGACTGATTCGAACGTTCTCAAACTCGCGCCCGAAGCCGGCACTCCCGCCTATCGGAGCGCGCCGCATAATATCGAGGCGGAACAGAGCCTTCTGGGCGCGATCCTGGTCAACAACGATGCCTTCTACCGCGTTTCCGACTTCCTGGAGGCGAAGCATTTCTTCGAGCCGCTGCACCAAACCATCTTCGAGACTGCCGGCAGCCTGATCCGGATGGGCAAGATCGCCACGCCTGTCACGCTGAAGACGTTCCTGCCCGCCGATACCGATGTCTGGGGCATGACCATCGGGCAATATCTGGCGCGGCTCGCCGCCGAAGCGACCACCATCATCAACGCCCAGGACTACGGCCGCACCATCTACGACCTGTCGCTGAGACGCGACCTGATCGGCATCGGCGAGGACATGGTCAACGTGGCCTACGACGCGCCGGTCGACTTCCAGCCGCGGGCTCAGATCGAGGACGCTGAGCGCAAGCTCTACGAACTCGCCGAGTCCGGCCGTTATGACGGCGGCTTCCAGAAATTCTCGCAGGCGTTGGCGGTCGCCGTCGACCTCGCGGCAAAGGCGTTCCAGCGCGACGGAAAGCTGTCGGGCATTTCGACGGGCATGCGCGACCTCGACACCAAGATGGGCGGCCTGCAGCATTCCGACCTGATCATCGTCGCGGGACGTCCCGGTATGGGCAAGACGTCACTGGCGACCAACATCGCCTACAACGTCGCCAAGGCCTACGTCCCGGAACTCCAGGCCGACGGCACCACGAAGGCCGCCAATGGCGGCGTCATCGGCTTCTTCTCCTGCGAAATGTCGGCCGACCAGCTCGCCACGCGTATCGTGGCCGAGCGCACCGGCGTTCCCTCCTCCCACATCCGCCGCGGCGGCATCTCGGAAGCCGATTTCGAAAAGATCCGGGAGGTCTCGATCGAGCTGCAATCGCTGCCGTTCTATGTCGACGCCACCGGCGGCCTGTCGATCGCACAGCTGATGGCACGCGCGCGCCGGCTGAAGCGTCAGAAGGGCCTCGATCTCCTCGTGATCGACTACATCCAGCTGCTGTCGGGCTCGGGCAAGCGCGCCAGCGACAGCCGCGTGCAGGAAATCACGGAGATCACCACCAGCCTGAAGGCGCTCGCCAAGGAGCTCAACGTTCCCGTGATCGCGCTGTCGCAGCTCTCGCGCCAGGTGGAATCGCGCGACGACAAGCGTCCGCAGCTCTCGGACCTGCGTGAATCCGGCTCGATCGAGCAGGACGCCGACGTCGTGCTGTTCGTTTACCGCGAGGAATATTACCTCGCGATGAAGGAGCCCCGTCCGGGCACGCCTGAACACGAGAAGTGGCAGCTGGACATGAGTCTTGCGCACGGAAAAGCCGAGGTCATTATCGGCAAGCAGCGCCACGGCCCGACGGGTACCGTCGATCTGGCGTTCGAAGCCTCGGTCACGCGGTTCGGCGACCTCGCGCCGGACAGTCAATTGCCGGCTCGCGGCGGCAACGACTACTGAGTTCCTTGAACCGGACCGGCCTCTTGCGTAAAACGGCGCCATGACAATGGCGTCCGACCCGAAAATGAACCCGCGATCCGGTCTTCTCTCCGCGGAGGCCAATCAGGCCGCCGCGCTCGCGGCCTACGGCGGCGTGCTCACCGTCGATCTCGACGCGATCATCGCCAACTGGCGCAAGCTCGAGAAGACGGCGGTGCCGGCCGAATGTTCCGCGGTGATCAAGGCCGACGCCTATGGCTGCGGTGCCGAGCAGGTCGCACGCGCGCTGAGCAAAGCAGGCTGCAGGACCTTCTTCGTCGCCACCATCGAGGAAGCGCGCAAGGTGCGCGCGGCCGTGCCGGAGCCCACGATCTACGTGCTCGGCGGCTATTTCCAGAACACCGGCGAGCATTACGCGCAGATCAACTGCCGGCCTGTGATCGGCGATCTCAACGAGCTCGCCGAATGGGACGTGTTCTGTCGCCGCACCGGCTGGAACGGCGGCGCCGCGATCCACATCGACACCGGCATGAACCGGCTCGGCCTGACGCTGTCGGAAGCACAGGCCATCATTCCCCGCATCAACGCTGGCGATCACGGCATCACGCTGGTGATGAGCCACCTGGTCTCGGCCGAGCAGCTCAACAGCCCCGTCAATGCCAAGCAGCTCGCTGCCTTCCGCGCCATCGCCAGCGAATTCTCCGGCGTGCCGGCGGCGCTCGCCAATTCCTCCGGCATCTTCCTTGGCGCGCCGTTCCAATTCGACCTGGTGCGGCCGGGCGCAGCGCTCTATGGCGTCAATCCGACCCCGGAGGCCGACAATCCGATGCAGCCGGTCGTCGACCTCAAGGCGCGCATCGTGCAGATCCGCAATGTCGAGCGCGGCGAGAGCGTCGGCTATGGCGGCACCTGGACCGCACGGCGGCCGACCAAGCTCGCGATCATCGCGGTCGGCTATGCCGACGGCTATTTCCGCGCCGCCAGCTCCAACGACGGCACGCGCGGCGCCGAGGTGATCGTCGCGGGCAAACGTTGCCCGGTCGCGGGCCGCGTCTCCATGGACCTGATCGCGATCGACATCACCGACCTGGCCCCGAACGCAGCGCGGCGCGGCCACATGGTGACCCTGCTCGGCGAAGGCATCACCGTCGACGAGCTCGCGCATCATTTCGGCACCATCGGCTATGAGGTGCTGACCAGCCTCGGCCATCGCTATGCCCGCGTCTACAAGGGCGGCAACGTGGTCGAGCCGCTGGCAAAGCCGGCGACGGCAGCCGAGCAGCCGCCCTCACCGCCGCCGATGGAGCAGCCTGCTCCGCCGCCGCTGCCGAGCTGAGCACGCTCCCATGCCCCGGACGCAGCGCAGCGCTCCCCCGGCGATGCAAAGCATCGCCCGATTCAGCGATGCGCTGCAGAGCCGGGCCCCCTCTCTACAGCGTACCGTGTCGCCTTCTGGATCCCGGCTCGCGGCGCGCGTCCGGGACACGAGGCCTACTTCTTCTTCCTGCTGTCCAGCGCCGCCTTGCAGGTCGCGCTGAGCTGATCGCGCTTGGCATTCAGACAGGCGACGATGCCGCTGCCCGGCGCGATGCCGGCGCAGAATTTGTCATAGTCCGCCTTGCACGCGCCGCGGGTTTCGGCCGACTGTGCCGAAGTGGCCCCGGAGAACGCGACGACGAATGCAATGGCAGCAAAGCTCAACAACTTGGACATTGTATCTCCGGTGACGGAAGGCGGGAGCCGGTAGCTCTACATGAAGATCGCGACATTCAACATCAACAACGTCAACCGCCGCCTGCCCAATCTGTTGGCATGGCTGCGCGCGGCAAAGCCCGATGTCGTCGCGCTTCAGGAGTTGAAGGCAAGTGATGGCGAATTTCCGGCGTCAGCCATCGAAAAGGCCGGCTACGGCGCGGTGTGGCGTGGACAAAAAACATGGAACGGCGTCGCCATCCTCGCCCGCAACGCCGAGCCGGTGCTCACCCGCGATCGCCTGCCGGGAAAGCCTGATGATCTCGAAGCCCGCTACATCGAGGCCGCCGTACGCGGCGTCATCGTCACCAGCATCTACCTGCCCAACGGCAATCCGCAGCCGGGCCCGAAATTCGAGCACAAGCTCGACTGGTTCGCGCGGCTCAGGCGCCACGCCAAAACCTTCATCAAGCAGGATCTGCCTGTGGTGCTCGCCGGCGACTACAACGTGGCACCGACGGAGATCGACATCTATCCAACGCGCTCATGGGACAAGGATGCCCTGATCCAGCCGAAGAGCCGCGCGGCCTTTGCCTCGCTGATCGAACAAGGCTGGTGCGATGCGATCCGCACGCTGCATCCGGACAAACGCATCTACACGTTCTGGGATTACAAGCGGAACCGCTGGCCGCGCGATGCGGGCCTCAGGCTCGATCATCTCCTGCTCAGCCCTGCCCTCGTCTCACGGCTGGCCAAGGCAGGTGTCGACAAGAAGGAGCGCGGGGAGGACGGCGCGAGCGATCATGCGCCGGCGTGGGTGGTGTTGAAGGACCGATGACTACGCCCGATCACCGCCCGTAATAATCCTGCACGGTGTCCCACGCCGCCTTTTGCAGCAGCTGCGTCGTCTCCGCATCGAGCCCCATGTTGTAGGAATTGCCGACCGGCGAGCGGCCGGTCAGCGCGGCGAACGTCACGCAGGCGGACAGATACGTGCCTGCCGGACTCGGATGCCGCTTGTCCGGGGCATACAGGTTGAGCTCGGGCACAAGCTTGCGCACGCGCGCGAAAGCGAGGCCGGCGGGAATGACGAGCGCGTCATTGGCGTTGCCGGCAATGGTGTAGGCCTCGGCCAATCCTTCCGTCATCTCCGGCTTGTCGGCGTAAGCCCAGGACATGAACAGCACCGGCCGCATGCCGTGGGCGCGGACGATGTCGCTGTCCTTTTTCGCGAAGCTCGTGAACGCGTCCTTCAATTGCGGATGGATCGGGCACTGGCTGCAATCCATCATGACGACGGCTTCGAACTGCTTGCCCGGCTTGTTGAAGATCACGACGTTCTGCTCGTCGAAGGAATAGGCGCCGATCCCGCCCGGCCGCAGCAGATTGTCCATGTCGTGCCAGTCGAGGCCGGAGCCGCCGATCGTGACCATGGTGTTGCGATAGGCCGCCTTGTTCTCGGCATCGGCTGCCCGCTCCATGAAGGTGAGATGCCCGGGCATGCCGTTGTTGTAGTAGAAGAAGCTGTTGCCGACGAACAGCGCCGCCTTGGGGAAGTCAGGTCCGAGCGAAGTGACCTTCGGCTTGGTCTGCGCCTGTGCATTGAAGCCGGCTGCAACGGCCAGACACATTGCGAGCATCACTCGCGCAAAAGGACGCATCATGGGTTTCCTCCCCTTTTTCTAGAGGCGGAAACAAACCAGCTTTTCAAGATGGCCTCAAGAGGACGGTAGCGCAGCAGGGGCTGCGCGCGTCTGCGTTGCTCACCACAGATTCTTGCCGTCGATCATGTTCACCGGCACGGCGTCGAGATCGAAATCGTCGAACAGACGCGCGTTCACCGCGACCTTGGGATTCTCGAAGTCGGGCTTGCCGCTCGACCAGTCCGGCGATTCCGAATAGGTGCCGCAGCCGCAACTGGCGCAGAAATGATGTTTGACTGTGCGGCTGCCCCAGAGATAGGTCGCGACATTGTCCGCCGGTGACAGCAGGCGAAACTGCGCCGGCGTGTAGTATGCCCACAGCGCGCCGCGCTTGGCGCAGAGCGAACATGTGCAGCGCGTGACGCTCGAGGGCGCCTCCGTCACCTCGAACACCGTCTCACCGCAATGACAGCTTGCCTCGATCGGCATGACCCGCTCTCCCCATTTGTCAGGAGGTGGTCGTAGCCGGCCTCTGCTGCCAACATGCTGTCAGCAGCAAGTCTTGTCCTCGCACTTCGCGTGGCCCGGGTCAGCGGCCTTCCGGGGCGGGCCAACAAAAACATGAAAAAACAACCCCATGCACAGTAGCCGCCCCTAGTTGATTCAATGACTAAGCGCCAGCCTTCGCGGAACAGGTCGAGCGTGCAGCGACCGCATCGCGGATACCGCCTGCCCCGGCTACACTCATCCGATTCCCGGAGCCCTGCTCGTGGCCTTTCTCTTCGTCCTCACCGTCGGCCTCATCGCCGGCACCATTTCCGGCATCGTCGGCACCGGCTCATCGATCATGCTGATGCCGGTACTCGTCTATGCCTATGGGCCGAAGGAGGCCGTGCCGATCATGGCGGTGGCCTCCGTGATGGCGAATTTCTCGCGAATCCTGGCCTGGTGGCGCGAGGTCGACTGGCGGGCCTGCGCAGCCTATTCGGTCACGGGCATTCCGGCCGCCGCCCTCGGCGCGCGGACGCTGCTGGCCCTGCCCTCGCATGCCGTCGACCTGACCATTGGCATCTTCCTGATCGTGATGGTGCCGGTGCGGCACTGGCTGGCGCGGCACGACCTGAAGGCCAATCTCTGGCATCTTGCGATCGGCGGCGCGGTCATCGGCTATCTCACCGGCATCGTGGTCTCGACCGGCCCGCTCAGCGTGCCGCTGTTCCTGTTCTATGGCCTGTCCAAGGGCGCCTTCCTGGCCACCGAAGCCGCCTCCTCGCTCGGCCTCTATTTCGCGAAATCAGTGACCTTCGAACGTTTCGGCGCGCTGACGGGCGAGGTGTTCGTCAAGGGCCTGATCGCGGGTGCCTCGCTGATGTCCGGCGCCTTCATCGCAAAACGCTTCGTGCTGCATCTCAAGCCGGAGGTGTTCCGCCTCTTGATGGACGCGATCATGATTGCGGCCGGGCTCTCGATGCTCTGGAATGCGGCGCAGCCGTAATCGCTGCGCTCAGGCGGCGAATTCGGGCGCGATCGACGGGCTGTCGACGCGGACGCGATCTTCGGCAACCCGCCGCTGGAGCCCCTGCAGCACCGCCGCGAGCGGCTGCGGCCGCTGATAGAGGAAGCCCTGCCCGAACCTCACGCCCATTTCGCGCATGGCCGCGGCTTGCTCGGGCCGCTCGATGCCTTCGGCAACCAGGGTCAATCCCAGCGTGCCCGCGAGCGAGGCAATGACGCCGACGATCGCCTTGTCTTCCGCACTGTCGGGAATCTCGCTGATGAAGGCCTTGTCGATCTTGACCTTGTCGAGCGGAAACCGGCGCAGATGCGCGAGCGAAGAGTAGCCCGTGCCGAAATCGTCGAGTGCGATCGTGGCTCCCAGCCGCCGCAGCCGATGCAACGTCTCGGAGGCGCTGGCGATGTTGTTGATCAGCGAGCCCTCGGTGATCTCGAGCTCGAGCATCGATGCCGCGATGTCGAAGCGCGCGCACGTCGCGCGCAGCTCGGCGGCGAGCGAATGGTCGGCGAGCTCTGACGGCGGCAGATTGATCGCGATCCTGATATCCGGCCTGCCAGCGGCGGCCAGGCGCTGCAGCGCCCGGCAGGCGTCGGTCAGCACATAGCGCGTCAGGCGGGCATTGTTGCCGCTGCGCTCGATCAGCGGCAGGAATTCGCCGGGACCGATCACGCCATGGTCGGGATGGCGCCAGCGGATGAGCGCCTCCAGGCCGACGACGGCCGCGCTCTCGAGGTCGACCTGGCCTTGATACCAGACCTCGAACTGTCCCTCGGCAAAGCCCGCTGGAATGGCGAGCTCGAGATCCCTGCGGCGGCGATAGTCGCGCTGGAGCGCTTCGTCCAGCACCGCGACGGTGCCGGGCGCCTTGCTCTTGGCATGGTAGAGCGCGATGTCGGCGAGTGCCGGCAGATGCGACAATTCGGGATCGCCGGCGCGACGGACGGCAAGGCCGATGCTGGCGCGCGGCACAACCTGCTTGTCGTGCAGCCGGATCGGCTCGGAAATCGCATCCAGCAGTTGGCGCGCAAAGGCCTGCGCCGTCGCCTCGTTGCTGACCTCGGGGCGGATCACCACGAATTCGTCGCCGCCGAGACGCGCGACCCAGTCCTGCGGCTCGACCGCGTCACGAAGACGTTCGGAAATATGGACCAGGAACTTGTCGCCGGCATCATGGCCGAAGGTGTCGTTGATGCCCTTGAAATCGTCGAGATCGATGAAGCAGAAGGCGATCAGCGAGTCCGGCGAGCCGGCATCGCCACTCAAGGTCACCAGGCGCTCGGAGAGCGAGCGCCGATTGGGCAGTCCCGTGAGCGGATCGTGCGATGCCATGTGGCCAAGCCGGTCGAGCGCGCCCGACGTCGTGTGCTGCATGGCGTTGAAGGCCCTCGCAAGCTGGCCGAATTCGTTCGACGATCTGATTTCGGCCGGATAGGCCCGGCCATCCTGCTTGCTGCGCTGGATCGCCGACATGATCGCGGCGAGCGGCCTGCCGATGAAGACGTTGGCCGAGATGCGTATCGCCACCACGGTGGCGAGGGTTGCGAGCAGGCCGACGATGAGCAGCAGCAACAGCCGGCTGCCGGTGTCGGCATACACGGTCGTGTAGGAATAGGCGATCGCGATGCGACCGGCCTGCACGGCGATGTTGCCGTTGCTGTACTTGATCGGACGCGAGACTTCCGCGACCGCCTGGTCCGAGGGGCGCGCCACCACGCGGGCAATCGCAGCGCCGGTGTCGTCATAGACGGCCGCCGCCGCGATGGTCTCGTCGTGCATGATCTCGTTGAGCACGCCCGTGACCTGGTCATAACGCATCTTCCAGAGGGGCTCGGCGATCAGCTCGGCGCGACTCTCGGCGGTGCGGGCAATGCGGGCGTCGAGCTGGCGGATCTGCGACCAGAAGCTCGTGGCCTCGACGCCTGCGGACGCGAGCAATTGCACCAGCAGCAGGACCGGCACGGTGGCCCATATCATCGCACCAACGACCGAGCGCAAGCGCCGCGGCGCGCCTTGCGCGTTGCGATCCGGACCGGTCATCGCCTCACCCTCGCGCATCAATCACCGACGCCGTCCGGAAGCGCCAGGGAGGAGATGAGCGCATCGAGGGAAAAGTCATACCGGCCGCACTGTCCCGCCTTCGCCCTGAATCGCGTGAAGTCGATCCGGTCGAAGGCGCGCGTCTTGATGAGGTCGCCGACCGAGCCGAGGTTGTCGCGCGTGATGGCGGATGTCTTGACCTCGACCCGGGGGGAAGCGTCGGCGAAATCGCAGCCGTCGGCATAGTCTCGGAGCAGGACGATCGACCAGCCGCCGAGCAGGAAGTGCCCGCCGTCGGTCAGCAGCAGGCGGCCCGCCTTGATCTCGCGCAGCGCGTCATCCGACCAGTTGAGGCCGACCACCTCGATGTTCCGGCCGGGTATGAGGCCTGCAGCGGCGATCGCGCGGAGCGCGCCGAGCGCCATTGGATCGTTCCCGGCCCATATGCCGGCGGGCCGGATTTCCTTGCGCGCGGCCCAGCCCAGGTAATTCGCCGTGACGTGTTCGGCCTCGGACTGCGTCCAGTTTGCGAACAGCATCCGGTCCACCACCACGTCGGGCGCGGCGTCCGCGGCAAGCTTGAGACCGGCATTGCGGGCGATCGAGGCCGGCGTGATCTCGTCGCCGCCGATGCCGAGAATGTGGATCTTGCCGTCCGGGCTCTGCCATTTCTCGGCGCGCGCCGTGGTGATCAGCGCGTTCGCCATCCGCGCGCCCGCGGTCTGAAGATCGGTCGTGATGTCGCCGAGCCAGGTCCTGAGCTTCTGACGCGGCGGCCCGAAGCGGGTTGCATCCTCGCCGATCAGCGTGTTCGAGAGCAGCAGCGTCCTGACCCCGGCGGCCTCGGCCGCCTCCAGGATCGGAACGGCGGCGGATTCCTCGTTCGAGAGGATGAGGAAGTCGGGCTTATCGGCACGCGCCACGACGCCGAAGCCGAGCTCCTGCATGGTGCGGTAATTGCGCTCGCTGGTCAGCACCTCGACATGCGCATCGAGCTTGCGGCCGGCGGCCCGCATGGTCTGCGCGACCATGTCCCAGTAAACTTCGCCGGTCTTGCCGGGGCTCACGAAGACGATGTCGAGGGATTTGGCGGCGGCCGCGTCGATACCGCCGGCCGGCGCCAGCGCGCCGCAGGCCATGCCCACAGCGAGCAACATCCGCAAAAATATCGTCATTATTCGCGCCATCCCGTATCGGTTCCGAAACTGGACCGGCGTCCGCTAACATTTGGCAAAACCAGGCGCGGCGCGATGACCTAGAGCTAACAAAGGGTGTATCGGTGCGATGAATTCGGTATTGGGCGCCGGGTGAGCGGCCTCAAGGCCCGCCATTCCGTGCTATCAGCAGACCCCGACAGCTCCGACTCAACCATCCAAATGGCCAAGAACACGCTTTCCTTCGTCTGCCAGAACTGCGGCGCGGCTTATAACCGCTG
The DNA here is from genome assembly GCF_002068095.1 of Bradyrhizobium sacchari. Lineage (GTDB taxonomy): Bacteria > Pseudomonadota > Alphaproteobacteria > Rhizobiales > Xanthobacteraceae > Bradyrhizobium > Bradyrhizobium sacchari. Next base: position 223,613 of record NZ_LWIG01000026.1, read on the forward strand.
GCAGGGCAAGTGCGAGTCCTGCGGCGAGTGGAATACGCTCGCCGAAGAAGACACCAGCGGCAGCGTGCCGGTCTCGATCCGCTCCAAGCGCAAGGGGCGAACGTTTGCGCTGGAGAGCCTTGCCGGCAAGAGCCCGGATGCGCCGCGGCTGTCCTCCGGCATGACCGAGCTCGACCGCGTCACCGGCGGCGGTTTCGTCCGCGGCTCGGTGCTGCTGGTCGGCGGCGATCCCGGCATCGGCAAATCGACATTGCTGACGCAGGCGACCTCCATGCTGGCGCGCGCCGGACATCGCATCGTCTACATCTCCGGCGAAGAAGCGGTCGCCCAGGTGCGCTTACGCGCCGAGCGGCTCGGCCTGTCGGACGCGCCGGTGCAGCTCGCGGCCGAGACCTCGGTGGAAGACATCGTCTCGACGCTGTCTGAGGGCGCGGTGCCGCGGCTGATCGTGATCGACTCGATCCAGACGATGTGGACCGACACGGTGGAATCGGCGCCCGGAACGGTGACGCAGGTGCGCGCCTCGGCGCAGGCCCTGATCCGCTTTGCCAAGAAGACGGGCGCGGCGATCATCCTGGTCGGCCATGTCACCAAGGACGGCCAGATCGCAGGCCCCCGCGTCGTCGAGCACATGGTCGACGCGGTGCTGTCATTCGAGGGCGAAGGCTCGCAGCAGTTCCGTATCCTTCGCGCCGTCAAGAACCGCTTCGGCCCCACCGACGAGATCGGCGTGTTCGAGATGACGGGCCTGGGCCTGCGCGAGGTCACCAATCCCTCCGAGCTGTTCCTTTCCGAGCGCGACCTCGGCACGCCCGGCACCGCGGTCTTTGCGGGGATCGAGGGCACACGGCCCGTCCTGGTCGAATTGCAGGCCCTTGTCGCTCCGACCTCGCTCGGTACCCCACGCCGCGCCGTAGTCGGCTGGGATCCAAGCCGGCTCTCGATGGTGCTGGCCGTGCTGGAGGCCCATTGCGGGGTCAAGCTGTCCGGCCACGACGTCTATCTGAACGTCGCCGGCGGCCTGCGCATCCACGAGCCGGCGGCCGATCTCGCCGCCGCCGCCGCACTGGTGTCCTCGCTGGTTAATGCGCAGTTACCCACCGATGCCGTCTATTTCGGCGAAATCTCGCTGTCCGGCGTGGTGCGCCCGGTGGCGCAGACCCCGGCCCGGCTGAAGGAAGCCGCAAAGCTCGGTTTCCAGCGCGCCGTCCTGCCCGAATCGGCCCGCGGCGATGCCGGTGGTGACGCAGGACTGTCCCTGAACGCGGTCAACAGCCTGACCACATTGGTGGCCGAGATCGCCGCCCGGGGCTCGCGCCGGGGCGAATCCGGTGCATCAGCAGAGAAAAATGCCACACCGGCAAGATTCCGCCGTTCAGAGGGGTAGCCGGAGGTGACGTCGGAGGCCACCGCCGCTATACAGCCGTCACAAAAGCAGCATGGGATTGCGTGGTTGCGGCCTTGCCGGGAACGCCGTCTGCCCTTCTTTTAGGGCGGCGGCCAAACACCGATTCGCTGAGCACCTTTGAAGTACGAGCGGACCAGACCAGCCGATGCCAGTAACACTCCTCGACCTGATCCTGCTCGGTGTGATGCTGATCTCGGGCCTGCTCGCGATGGTCCGCGGCTTCATGCGCGAAATCCTGTCGATCGCGGCCTGGGGCGCCGCGGCGATCGTGACACTGTACTCGTTCTCGAAGCTGCTGCCGACCGCGAAGACCTATTTCAACAACGACACGGTGGCGAGCGTGGTCGTGGTGGCCGGCGTGTTCGTCGGCACCCTCGTCGTGGTGTCCGTGATCACGGTCCGGATCTCCGACATGATCCTGGATTCGCGCATCGGCGCCTTGGACCGCACCCTCGGCTTCCTGTTTGGCCTGGCTCGCGGGCTCTTGATCGTCGTGGTCGCCTTCCTGTTCTTCACCTGGCTGGTGCCGGACAAGCAGCGCCCGGACTGGGTTACGGGGGCAAAATCCCGTGTTGTGCTCCAGGGAACCGGGGATTGGCTGATGGCCCTCTTGCCTGACGACCCCGAGAACACCATCTTGAAGAGATTCAAGAAAAACAAACCAGATGATGATCAAGCTGATTCCGAGCAGCAGCCTTCGGGCAGTGGCGACGGATACAGTAAACCAGCTCGTGACAGTTTGAAGAAACTGATCGAGAAACCCGCGGCACGTTGACTTGAGCCAGAGAGAGGCGCGAACGAGATGCGACACCCTGACCAGGACGCTCAACTTGATCTCGACGCCAAGGCCGGTTTGAGCCCGTCCGCGCTGGAGCTTCAGGACGATCTGGAAGGGGATACGCTGCGCGAGGAATGCGGCGTGTTCGGCATCTACGGCCACCCCGACGCGGCCGCCATCACGGCGCTCGGCCTCCACGCCCTGCAGCACCGCGGCCAGGAAGCCGCCGGCATCGTCTCCTACGACGGCAGCCGCTTTCACTCGGAACGCCGCCTCGGCCTCGTCGGCGATACCTTCTCCCGCCGCGAGGTGATCGACCGCCTGCCCGGCAATGTCGCGGTCGGCCATGTCCGCTACTCCACCACCGGCGCCACCATCCTGCGCAACGTGCAGCCGCTGTTCGCCGAGCTCAATGCCGGCGGCCTCGCGGTCGCCCATAACGGCAACCTCACCAATGGCCTGACGCTGCGCCGCGAGCTCGTGAAGCACGGCGCGATGATGCAGTCGACCACCGACACCGAGGTGATCCTGCATCTGGTCGCGCGCTCCAAGCGCGCTCGCTTCATCGAGCGCTATATCGACGCGCTGCGCGAGATCGAAGGCGCGTATGCGCTGGTCTCGCTGACCAACAAGAAGCTGGTCGGCGCGCGCGATCCGCGCGGCATCCGCCCGCTGGTGCTCGGCGAGCTCGACGGCTGCCCGATCCTGACCTCGGAGACCTGCGCGCTCGACATCATTGGCGCGCGCTTCGTGCGCGACATCGAGCCGGGCGAAGTCATCGTGTTCGACGAGAACGGCCAGGACATCCACAAGCCGTTCCCGCCGATGGCGCCGCGCCCCTGCATCTTCGAATACATCTACTTCTCGCGGCCGGATTCCATCGTCCACGGCCGCTCGGTCTACGAGGTGCGCAAGGCCTTCGGCGCGCAGCTCGCGCGCGAGAGCCACGTGCCGATCGACGTGGTGGTGCCGGTGCCGGATTCCGGCGTGCCCGCCGCGGTCGGCTACAGCCAGTATTCCGGCGTGCCGTTCGAGCTCGGCATCATCCGCAACCACTATGTCGGCCGCACCTTCATCCAGCCGACGCAGGCGATCCGCGAATCCGGCGTGCGCATGAAGCACTCGGCCAACCGCGCCGCGATCGAAGGCAAGCGCATCATCCTGATCGACGACTCCCTGGTGCGCGGCACCACTTCGAAGAAGATCGTGCGCATGATGCGCGATGCCGGCGCCAAGGAAGTGCATTTCCGCCTCGCCTCGCCCCCGATCCTCTATCCCGACTATTACGGCATCGACCTGCCCGACCGCGGCGGCCTGCTCGCGGCGACGCATTCGCTGGAGGAGATGCGCGAGATCATCGGCGCCGACTCGCTCGCCTTCCTGTCGATCGACGGCATGTACCGCGCCATGGGCGAGCCCGGCCGCGACCCCGCCAATCCGAAGTTCTCGGACCACTGTTTCACCGGGGCCTATCCGACCCACCTCACCGACCAGACCCAGACCGAGCCGCAGCCGCGGCAATTGTCGCTGCTCGCGGAAGCGAGCTGACGGCGCAGCCGTCATCCCGGGGCGATGCAAAGCATCGAACCCGGGGATCTCGAGATTCCGGGTTCGATGCTTTGCATCGCCCCCGGAATGACCGTGTTGCGGGGGCTTGTCCCGGCCATCCACGCCTGTAAAACCCCGCCATGACAAAATCCCTCGCCAACCGCATCGCTCTCGTCACCGGCGCCTCGCGCGGCATCGGCTTCGCAACGGCACTCGCGCTGGCCAAAGCCGGCGCGCATATCGTCGCGGTGGCGCGGACGCAGGGCGGGCTGGAAGAGCTCGACGACGAGATCCGCAAAGTCGGCGGCAGCGCCACGCTGGTGCCGCTGAACCTCACCGATTCCGACGGCATCGCGCGGCTCGGCGCCGGGCTACACGAACGCTACGGCAAGCTCGACATTCTCGTCGGCAATGCCGGCGTGCTCGGGCCCTCCTCGCCGATCGGACATATCGAGCTGAAGGCCTTCACCGACGTGATGGCCGTCAATGTCTCCGCGAACTTCCAGCTGATCCGCTGCATGGAGCCGCTGCTGAGGCAGTCCGATGCCGGCCGCGCCGTGTTCATCACCTCGGGAGCCGCCAACAAGGCGACCGCCTATGTCAGCCCCTACGCCGCGTCCAAGGCGGCGCTGGAAACGCTGGCGCGCGCCTGGGCGCAGGAGACCGCGAATACGGCTCTGCGCGTCAATCTGTTCAACCCGGGACCGATCCGCACCCGCATGCGCGCCACCCTGATGCCGGGGGAAGATCCCGAGACGCTGGATACGCCCGAGCAGGTCGCCGAGTTCATCGTGCCGCTATGCGCGCCGGGCTGGACCGAGACCGGCAAGTTCTACGACTACAAGAGCCGCAGCCTGATGAGCTTCCGCGCGCCGGCGTGATTGACTAGAGGCCCTCCCCGCGATTGACTGCCCGCGCTCAGGCGGCAGCAAGCCGCAAGCCAACAAAAAGGGAGGTTGCCATGGCGCCATGGCATGATCGCGCAGGGTTTTCGCGTGCGCTCGTACGTGTCTTTCACGCCTTCTCCATCCTGATCGCAGCCATCGCATTCGCATTTCCAAGCACGGCGTCCGCCGGCGACGTCCCCACCTTCGCCGTCGAGCCCTCCTGGCCAAAGCCGCTACCGAACAACTGGATCCTCGGCCAAGTCGGCGGCATCACCGTCGACTGGCAGGGCCACATCTGGGTGATCCATCGCCCGCGCTCGCTCACTGATGACGAGAAAGGAGCGACCCTGAATCCGCCGCGCTCGAAATGCTGCGTGTCGGCGCCGCCGGTGCTCGAATTCGACAGCGACGGCAATCTGCTGCGCTCATGGGGCGGTGCAGGCGAAGGCTATGAATGGGTCGGCCGCGAGCACGGCATCGAGGTCGACGAGCGCGGCTTCGTCTGGGTCGGCGGCAACGCCGACAACGACAACGCGATCCTGAAGTTCACGCTCGACGGCAAGTTCGTCGCCCAGATCGGCAAGATCGCGCCGAGCCTCGGCAGCAACGACACGACACAGCTCGGCAAGCCCGCGGAGACAGCGATCGACAAGGCGGCGAACGAGATCTACGTCGCCGACGGCTACGGCAACCGCCGCGTCATCGTGTTCGACGCGACGACGCTTGCCTACAAGCGGCACTGGGGCGCTTACGGCAACAAGCCCAACGACGACAAGCAGGCCCCCTACGACCCCAAGGCCCCCGTCGCGCAGCAATTCGGCAACCCCGTCCATTGCGTCAAGCTCGCCAATGACGGCCTCGTCTATGTCTGCGACCGCATCAACAACCGCATCCAGGTGTTCAGGAAGGACGGCACCTTCGTGAAGGAATTTTTCTTCGAGAAGAACACGCTTGGCAACGGCGCGGTGTGGGATATCGCGATCTGGCCCGATCCGAAGCAGACCTATTTGCTCAGCGCCGACGGGGAGAACAACGAGATCCGGGTCATCAAGCGCGACGACGGCAGCGTGGTCGGCAGTTTCGGGCATAGCGGCCGCAACGCCGGTCAGTTCCACTGGGTGCATGCCATGGCCATCGATGCCAAGGGTAACGTCTATACCGCCGAAGTGGACACCGGAAAGCGCATCCAGAAATTCAAGCTGACATCGGACGCGCTCAAATAGCGTCTCAACGCATTTTGCCCAAAAGTTAACCGACGGATGACGCTACGACGCAGCGTCATCCGCATTTAGGTGCATTGCCGCCGGCCCTGGGACACGGTAGAGCCATCGACAGGAACAAGGCTCCGCAAGAGAGCCGTCCGAATATTTGACAATGGAGGAGACCTATTATGACGACGACGTTCGCGCGCCGCACCGCGGCTTTTCTGGCATGTGCCACTTTCGGTTTTGCAACATCCGCCTACGCGCAGGACAAGACCGTCAAGATCGGCGTGCTCAACGACATGTCGAGCCTCTACGCCGACATCGGCGGCCCGAACTCGGTCGCGGCGGTGAAAATGGCGGTCGAGGATTCCGGCCTGAAGGCCAAGGGCTGGACCATCGAGGTCCTCTCGGGGGACCACCAGAACAAGCCCGACATCGGCGTCAATATCGCCCGGCAGTGGATCGACAATGACAAGGTCGACGTCATCTCGGACACGCCGAGCTCGGGCGTGGCGCTCGCGGTGAACAACCTCGTCAAGGAAAAGAATTCGGTGCTGCTCAATTCGGGCGCGGCCACCGCGGATCTCACCGGCAAGGCCTGCACGCCGAACACGATCTCCTACACCTACGACACCTATATGCTCGCCAATGGCACCGGCAAGGCGCTGACCAAGGCCGGCGGCGACAGCTGGTTCTTCCTGACCGCCGACTACGCCTTCGGCCATGCGCTCGAGCGCGACACCTCGGCCGTCGTCACCGCCAATGGCGGCAAGGTGCTCGGCGGCGTCAAGCACCCGCTCAACACCGCTGACTTCTCATCCTTCCTGCTTCAGGCGCAGTCCTCCAAGGCGAAGATCATCGGCCTTGCCAATGCCGGCGGCGACACCACCAACGCGATCAAGCAGGCCGCCGAGTTCGGCATCGTCTCCGGCGGTCAGAAGCTCGCCGCGCTGCTGCTGTTCATCAACGACGTGCACTCGCTGGGCCTGAAGACCGCGCAGGGCCTGACCTTCACCGAGTCCTTCTACTGGGATCTCAACGACCAGACCCGCGAATGGTCGAAGCGCTTCCAGAAGGTCTCGCCCAAGGGCTCGATGCCGTCGATGACGGTCGCGGGGCTCTATGCCGGCATCCTGCATTACCTGAAGGCGATGGACGCGCTCGGCGGCAATCCGCATGACGGCGCCAAGGTCGTCGCCAAGATGAAGGAGCTGCCGACCGACGATCCGCTGTTCGGCAAGGGCCCGCTGCGCGCCGATGGCCGCCGCCTCATCCCGGCCTATCTGTTCGAGGTGAAGAAGCCGGAAGAATCGAAGGGACCGTGGGACTATTACAAGCTGGTCGCCACCATCGCGCCCGAGGACGCCGCCAAGCCGCTCGAGGCGAGCGACTGTCCGCTGGTGAAGAAATAAGAAAGTCCTAGGGTGGGTTAGCACGCGGCTGTGCGAAGCGCAGTCCGCTGGCGTAACCCACCACGTCTGTCCCTGCGAAAATGAAAGAGGTGGGTTACGCCTCGCGGTTTGCGCTTTGCGCGATCCGCGAGGCTAACCCACCCTACGATTTGGCCGCGCGCAGCGCCCGCAGCGCAATCGCCACGCAGATGACCATCAGCACCGCCGCGAGCAGGAACGGCGCGCCAGGCAGATGCAGCGGCGCGCTGGCGCCGATGAAGAACGAAAACGTCAGCGTGAACAGGAACGGGCCGACGAGCTGCGATACGCTCTGCACGCTCGCGGTCGCGCCCTGCAGCTTTCCCTGCTGATCGGGCGCGACCAGCCGCGTCATCAGCGACTGCATGGCCGCCCCCGAGATGCCCCACAGAGACAGCACGGGAATGCCGAGCCAGGACAGCGGTCCGGTCGGCGCAGAGCCCAGGATCACGAAGCCGATCGCGCCACAGCACAAGCCCATCAGCATCGCGTTCCGCTCGCCGAGCAGGCGCACGAGCGGGCCGATCGCGAGCCCCTGCACCACGATGGTGCAGACGCCGACCATGGCCAGCGTCAGGCCCACGGTCTTGGAATCCCAACCGTAGCGATAAGTCGCATAGAGCACGAAGGTCGAGGGCAGCACGACATGCGCGACTTGCGCGATGAAATTGACGATCGACAGCCCGGCCAGCGCCGCGTTGGAACGCAGCAGGTGGAACGCGCCGACCGGATTGGCACTCGTCCAGCGGAACGGCGCACGCTTCTCGGGCGCTAGCGATTCCGGCAGAACGAAGAGCCCATAGAGCGCATTAGCAAAGCTCAAGGCCGCCGCGACCCAGAACGGCAGGCGCGGATCGATGTCGCCGAGCAGACCGCCGAGCGCCGGCCCCAGGACGAAGCCGGCGCCGAACGCCGCGCCGATCCTGCCGAACACCGCCGCCCGCTGTTCCGGCGGCGTGATGTCCGAGATGTAGGCGAAGGCGGTCGAGATACTCGCCGAGGTGATGCCGGAGATCAGGCGACCGATGAACAGCCACGTCAGCGACGGCGCGAGCGCCATCAGCACATAGTCGGCGGCAAGTCCGAAATTCGACAGCAGCACCACCGGCCGCCGTCCGAACCGATCCGACAGCGCGCCAAGCATCGGCGAGAACACGAACTGCATCAGCGCCCAGGCGGTGCCGAACAGTCCGAAAATGCGCGCCGCATGCGCGGTGTCGTTGCCCACGAAGCTCTCGACCAGCTTTGGCAGGATCGGCATGATCACGCCGATCGCGAGCATGTCGAGCAGGATGGTGACGAAGATGAACGCGACCGCGCCGCGCCGGACCGGCGGTGCGCCCTGCGTCATCGCGTCGCTCACGACGGCCGCTTGCGCTTGTGGGCGAAGGGATTGGCCTTCTCGCGCAGGGTGATGCGCACCGGCGTGCCCGGCAGCTCGAAGGTCTCGCGCATGGAGTTGGTCAGATAGCGCAGATAGGATTGCGGCACCGCATCGGCTCGCGAACAGAACAGCACGAAGCTCGGCGGACGCGCCTTGGTCTGCGTGATGTAGTTCAGCTTCAGCCTGCGGCCGGACACCGCGGGCGGCGGATTGGCCTGGATCGCCTGCTCGAACCAGCGATTGAGCGCCGCGGTCGGCACGCGCCTGTTCCAGACCGCATAGGCGTCCTGGATCGCCTGCATCAGGCGGTCGATGCCCTCACCCATCAGGCCGGATACCGCGACGATCGGCACGCCCTTGACCTGCGGCAGCCAGTGATCGGCATCGCGGCGCAAGTTCGAGATGGCGCCGCCGCCCTTGGTCTCCATCAGGTCCCATTTGTTGGCGGCGAGCACGATCGCGCGGCCCTCGCGCTCGATCAGATCCGCAATGCGCAGGTCCTGCTCCTCGAAGCGGTTCTGCGTGTCCATCATCAGCACGACGACTTCGGCAAAGCGCACCGCGCGCAGCGCGTCGGCGACCGAGAGCTTTTCCAGCTTCTCCTCGATGCGCGAACGCCGGCGCAGGCCGGCGGTGTCGAACACGCGAAAATCGCGACCCTTCCAGTTGATCTCGACCGCGATGGAATCGCGCGTGGTGCCGGCCTCCGGGCTCGTCAACAGGCGCTCCTCGCCGAGCAGATGATTGATCAGCGTCGACTTGCCGGCATTGGGCCGGCCGACGATGGCGACCCGGATCGGGCGCGTCGCGGCCTCCTCCTCGGAGAGCTGTTCGTCGTCCTCGATCTCGTCGTCCTCGACCGGCTCCGGCATGAGCTTGGCCAGCGCGTCGTAGAGCTCGCCCATGCCCTCGCCGTGCTCGGCCGAGATCTGGATGGGATCGCCGAGGCCGAGCGCGAAGGATTCCATCGCGCCGGCATCGCCGTGCTTGCCCTCGCTCTTGTTGGCGACCAGCAGCACCGGCTTGTTGGCTTTGCGGGCGAAATCGGCGAAGGCGCGATCGGTGGGCGTGAGGCCGATGCGGGCATCGATGACGAAGAACAGCGCGTCGGCCTGCGCGATCGCGGTCTCGGTCTGCTCCTGCATGCGCGCGGTCAGCGAGCCCCTGGCGCCCTCGTCGAGGCCGGCGGTGTCGATGATGGTGAACTGGAGGTCGCCGAGCCTGGCCTCCCCCTCGCGGCGGTCGCGGGTGACGCCCGGCAGGTCATCGACGAGCGCGAGCTTCTGTCCGACCAGGCGGTTGAACAGCGTCGATTTGCCGACATTGGGCCGGCCGATGATGGCGATCGTGAAGGACATCGGTCATTCGTGCGCTGCCGGGGCTGCGCCTGTCAATGCAGGTGGAACTATTAGCGCGAGAAGCTGCCGCTCGGCAGCGGCGCGGGGAAGCCGCCTTGCGATTGCTGCTGCGTGGTCTGGGTCGGCTGCGCCTGCTGAACGGGCTGATCCGGCGGCGGCGCGGTGGTGCGCTTGCGCACGATCTTCTGCTTGGGCGGGGGCGCAGCCGTGGGCGGCGCGGCCTCGGGCTGGGCCTCGCCATCGACCTCGCCGGCGGGTGCATCGGCAGGCGCAGCGGCGGCGACCGGCTGATGGGTCTGCTGTCCAGTCTTCTTCGCCTTGGCACCCTTGGCCGGTTTGGCCGGCTCCGGCGGCGGCTCGGCGGGCAGAGCCGCGACGGCGGGCGCATTCGGATCCGGCTGCTGCGCGCCCTTGTACATGTCCTTGGGGACACCCTGCTCGAGGCCCGGAACGCCCTCGGGGAAGACCGGCTTGCGATCGCCCGGCAGCTTCTTCTTGGTGTCGAGGAAGTCGAGCATGTCGCTTGGATCGAAGCTGGAGCAGCCGCCCAGGACGCCGGTGAAGGCGATCAGGACGGCGGCTGCGATCAAGCGTGGCGTACGGCGCATATCGTATCTCGTCAGGTCAGAGAGCCCGTCGGTCAGCTCTTGGTCAGCTTTTGGCGACGGGCGGCAGCAGGGCCGCCAGCGCCTCGGCACGGGAACGCAGGCCGGGCGGCGTCTCGCCGTCCTCGGCGATCGCGTCGAGCCATTTGCGGGTCGCGGTCATATCGTTGTTGCGCCAGGCCGACAGCGCCAGCATCTCGCGGGCGGTATGGCGGAAGGTCGATTTGGGGGTGGCGGAGGCCTCCAGCCGCTGCTGCATGTCGGCGTAGGAGGCGCTGTCAACCAGGAGGCCGGCGGCGCGGATCCTGGCCAGATCCTGCCATTCGCCACCGACACCGCGGTCGGCGGCGAGGTCGTCATACATCTTGGCAGCCGCCTTGGGATCGCGGCTGGCAGCCTCGGCGGCGGCGCGCAGCCGCGCCAGGGTGCGATAGCCGGAGGGAGCCTTGGCGGCGAGCTCGGTGAAGGCGGTCTCGGCCTCGGCATGCTTGCCCTGCTCAGACAGCGTGACGGCCTGCTCGAAGGCGGCGCCGGCCTCGGCGGCCTTCTTGGCCTCCAGATACTGGTAGGCGCGCCACCCGCCGACGGCGGCCACGATCAGCACCATCAGGGCGATGAAGTAGATCGAATACTTGTCCCACAGCTTCTTGAACTGTTCGCGACGTACTTCCTCGTCGACTTCGTCAAATAATTCAGACACTTATGCTAATCCCATGCCCGTCCGGGTACGCGCGCCAAAGCGTTCGCGTCAGGAATCCCGTCCCCGTGTGGCGGCGAGGTACCCTAACGATATGGCGGTGGCAAGGCAAAGCGAGCCCGATCAAGGCGTTAACCACCCGGCCGAGCCCGGGAGCCGCCTGCTCGCTCAGGTTCCCAAGCTCATCCCAACAACTCGCGCAACTGCCGCTTCAGCACCTTGCCATTGGCGTTGCGCGGCAGCGGCTCCGATGTGATCGCCATGGTCTCGGGCACCTTGTAGTCGGACAGCCGCTCAGCGCACCAGGCGCGCAAATCGGTGTCGGAAACGGGCGCGCGCGTCACCACCACGGCGTGGACGCGCTCGCCCAGCACCGGGCAGGCCCTTGCGATGATCGCGCTCTCGATCACCGCTGGATGGCCCGCCAGCACGGATTCAACCTCGGCCGAATAGATCTTCAGGCCGCCGCGATTGATCATGTCCTTCTGCCGGTCGAACACGCGGACGAAGCCTTCCGCATCGACCGAGCCGAGATCGCCCGAGTGCCAGAACCCGGCCGTGAAGCTTTCGGCAGTGGCCTTCGGATTGTTCCAGTAGCCCTTGATGACGGAGGCGCTCTGAATCCAGAGCTCGCCGATCTCGCCAGGTGGAAGTTCGCGCCCGTCCGCTCCCATCGCGACGATGCGCGCGCCGGGGCACGGCAGGCCGACGCTGTCGAGATGGCTCGCCGTCAATTCGCCGGGCATGATGGTCGAGGGCGATGTCGTCTCCGTCGCGCCGTAGCAGTTCATCAGCTTCAGGCCGGGAATCGTCGCCTTGAGCTTCTCGATGGTGGCGACAGGCATCGGCGCGCCACCGAAACCGCCGATGCGCCAGCTCGACAGATCATAGCTGTCGAAGTCGGGCTGGAGCAGACAGAGATTGTACATCGCCGGCACCATCACGGTGTAGGTGACGCGCTCGCGCGCGGCGAGCTTGAGATAATCGGCCGCCTTGAACTCCGGCATGATGATCAGCGTGCCACCACAGCGGATCATGGTCGTGATGTTGGCAACGACGCCGGTGACGTGGCCGAGGGGCACAGCTGCGATCGAACGATCCGCTGCCGTCAATTGCAGGCAGGACACGAACACCATCGAGGAATGGACGATGTTGCAATGAGCCAGCATCGCGCCCTTCGGCTTGCCTGTCGTGCCCGAGGTGTAGAGGATCATCGCGGTGTCCTCTTCGCTCGTCTCGACCGGGGCCGGGGCCAGCGGATTGTCTGCGAGCACCGCAAAGTGCGACAGATGCGGATCGTCGCCGACAGCGATGCGGTGGATCACATCGGGAACGTCGCGGGCATCGGGCAGCCGCCCGGCGAGCCCCGCCTCGTGGATCAGGATCTTCGCGCCGCAATCGGCAAGCACATAGGCGATCTCCGGCCTCTGCTGGCGCGTGCTGAGCAGCACCGTGACCAGGCCCTCATGCGCGGCGGCGAACAGCAGCAGCGGAAATTCGATGCGGTTGCCGAGCAGGATCGCGACGCGATCACCGCGCTGCAGGCCGAGCTTGCGAAAGCCCGAGGCGATCCGCGCGGCGTGCTCCACCGCCTGCCGCCAGCTCAGGCGGACATTGCCTGCGATCAGCGCTTCGCCATCGCCATTGCGCGCGCAGGCTTCCGCGATCATCGCCCAGAGACTCCCCGGCCGGTCGCGGAACGCCGGCACCACCCGGTCGCCAAAGCGCGCCTCGTGCCGCATCGGCGGGATATTTGATTGTGACCAGTCCATCGGAGGGCCTCCGCTTGTTGCTTTGTCACCTTCCGCGCATGGCGACGTGGAGCCGTCTTGCGCCGATCGGTTAGACGCCCACGACGGGAACACCGATCACGACGGGATGGAACGCAAAGGCCAGCGCCAGATAGGCGACGACGCCGACAGCAACCGCGATCAGATCGTTGGTAACGCCACCCACCGGAATCGGCGGGCCGCCGGCATCCTTGCGATGTTTGAGCGAGATGCGGTCATAAACGGCCCAGCCCAGGAACGAGCCGAACAGGATGATGGAGCCGAGATCGCCATTGGCGAGCAGATGCGCGGCCGCCCAGAGCTTGATGCCGGCCAGCATCGGATGCTTCAGCGTCGCATAGATGCGGCCGCGCAAATAGGAGGCGACCACCAGGATGACGGCGGGCAGCATCAGCGCCAGCGTGATGTGCTTGAGCGCCTTCGGCGGGTACCAGACGTCGATCCAGCCGGAGCTGCGATAATGGGAAAAGCCCCAGATGATCAGCGCCAGCCCCGCAAGCGAGACCGCCGAATAGAGGAGCTTGTAGGTCCCCTCGCCCAGCCTGGCGATGGCCTGCGTGCGCGCCTCGCGTTTCGTGGTGAAAACATGGGCCGCGAAAAACAGCACCAGCCCCAGGATCATGACCAGCAGACCCACGACATCCTCCCCTTTTGGCAAGCGCCCCGTCTCTGGCGTATCATCGATTGGCCGGTGGTCGCAACTCTCACCCCTCATGGTGAGGAGCGCGCCCTTGCGCGCCGTTGCCGGACGATGCTGCGCATCGCCAGGCGAACCATGCAGGCCCGGCTGCCGCAACGACCGGGCCTTTCATCCTTCGAGACGCGCGCGAGCGCGCTTCCTCAGGATGAGGGGATAACGCTATTTTCCGGGCTCGCGGTTATCGACATAGCGGATCGCGATCGGCCGGCCGGCCAGTGCGCCGCCGAGACCGCTGGTGAATTTCAGCGGCAGGCAAGCCTTCAGCGATGAATTGATCGCGTCGAGATAGCTGGTTCGGATATCTGTCGGTGCACTCGCGGTCGCGTATGTGAGGCGCGGCGGGCCAATCAGGCCGCCAGCCTTGTTGAAGCTGAACCGCACCGACATCTGCATGCCCGCCCGCGCATTGTCGGCTGGCGGCGACCAGCAGCTGCGCAGCTCGGCGAAGAGGTCGCCGATCGTGTCGAGATCGTGATCCGGCTTCTGGTATTTGGCGCGGTCGGCCTCGGACGGAACGCTCTCGATCGTGAGCTGGAGATTTTGCCCGTAGGGATAGTCCATCTCGGGAATGCAGGGGCCGGGCTCGAGCGGGCTGCAATAAGACGGCGTGCAGGGCCGGCCGTCGAGCACGCTGCACGGCTCGTGCGAAAATGGAATCGGATTGATCTGGCGTCGCTGCGCGTCGGCGGCGCCAGCCGATATCGCCAGCAGGATGAAAACGAGAATGCCGCGCCACATGATGCGAGCTCGCGATGTCACTCGGACAAACGTGGCATCGGCAATGAACACGTCAAGTCCGCGCGCGTTCACATGCTCGCGCGCGAAGGGCGGCGCCCTACCCCTTCTTCTTGACGTCCTTGACGTTCGCGAACTCGATGCCCTCGGCGCGCTCTCGGGTGTAGCCGAGATAGAACTCGTTGCGGGCGAGATACACGGGATCGCCGTCCACGTCGTCCGCGATGCTCGAGGTGTTGGCCGCGATGAATGTGTCGAGCTTCTTGCGGTCGTCCGAGGAGACCCAGCGCGCCAGCTGGAACTCGCTGACCTCGAATTCGACCGGCAGCGAATATTCGGCCTCCAGGCGCGCCTTCAGCACGTCAAGCTGCAGCGCGCCGACCACGCCCACCAGCGCCGGGGCGCCGTCGCGCGGGCGGAACACCTGCACCACGCCCTCTTCGGACATCTGCTGCAGCGCTTCCTTCAGCTTCTTCGCCTTCATCGCGTCGGTGAGACGGACGCGGCGGACGATTTCCGGCGCGAAGCTCGGCACGCCGACGAAGGTGAAATCCTCGCCCTCGGTCAGCGTGTCGCCGATGCGCAGCGTGCCGTGATTGGGAATGCCGACGACGTCACCGGCGAAGGCTTCGTCCGCGACCGAACGGTCCTGCGCGAAGAAGAATTGCGGGCTCGACAGCGGCATGCTCTTGCCGGTGCGCACGAGCTTCGCCTTCATGCCGCGGCTCAGCTTGCCGGAGCAGAGGCGCGCAAAGGCGATACGGTCGCGGTGGTTCGGATCCATGTTGGCCTGGATCTTGAACACGAAGGCGCTCATGCGCGGATCGGTCGCCTCGACCTTGCGCTGGTCGCTCTCCTGCGCGCGCGGCTCGGGCGCGAACTTGCCGAGACCTTCCAGCAAATCGCCGACGCCGAAATTGCGCAGCGCGCTGCCGAAATAGACCGGCGTCAGATGGCCTTCGCGGAAGGCGCCGAGCTCGAAGGGTTTTGATGCCTCGGTGACGAGCTCGAGCTCGTCTTTTACGGCTCCGACGTCGAGGTTGGCGTTGAGCTTGGCGAGCTCGGCGATCTCGATCTGCTGCGCCGCGCCGGTCTTGGCACCGCCGCCTTCGAGCAGGCGCACGCCGCCATTGACGACGTCGTAGGTGCCGAGGAAGTCGCGGCCGCGCCCGACCGGCCAGGTCATCGGCGTGGTGTCGAGCGCCAGGGTCTTCTCGATCTCGTCGAGCAGCTCGAACACGTCGCGGCTCTCGCGGTCCATCTTGTTGATGAAGGTGATGATCGGGATGTCGCGCAGACGGCACACCTCGAACAGCTTTCGGGTGCGCGCCTCGATGCCCTTGGCGGCGTCGATCACCATCACGGCGGAATCGACCGCCGTCAGCGTGCGATAGGTGTCTTCCGAAAAGTCCTCGTGGCCCGGCGTGTCCAGCAGGTTGAACACGAGGCCTTCGAACTCGAAGGTCATGACCGAGGTCACGACCGAGATGCCGCGCTCGCGCTCGATCTTCATCCAGTCCGACCGCGTGTTGCGCCGCTCGCCTTTGGCCTTGACCTGACCGGCGAGATTGATGGCGCCGCCGAACAGCAGCAGCTTCTCGGTCAGCGTGGTCTTGCCGGCGTCGGGGTGGGAGATGATCGCGAAGGTCCGCCGCCGCGCCACCTCGGTGGCAATCGGGGAACGGGCCGGCGATTCGGCTGCGGTGGTGGCGATGTCGGACATGGCGGGAGCGTTTGGCAGGGAAAATGGGCTCGATCAAGCCCGATTTGGCGATTGCGGAGCCCCTCGGCCAGCCCCATATCGCCGCTTTGGGAGGGACGACCCTCCTATCCCACCAGCATATCTGCCGCGGGGACGACCCTGCCGTGAATGGAGGGCCGTCATGGCCTGAAGCATCCTGTTCGTCGCCGGCCTTCTCGAGGTCACCTGGGCGATCGGCCTGAAATACACTGAGGGCTTTTCCAGGCTTGTTCCCTCCGTCATCACGCTCGCGGCGATGGCGGGCAGCGTGATCCTGCTCGGGTTCGCGCTCAAATCGCTGCCGGTCGGGACCGCCTATGCGGTCTGGACCGGGATCGGCGCGGTCGGCACCGCAACGCTCGGCATCGTCCTGTTCGGGGAGCCGGCCACGGCCTTCCGCCTCGCCAGCATCGCCCTGATCGTCGCCGGCATCGTCGGGCTGAAGCTCGTCACCTGACGAAGATCTTGACCGCCCACCAGGTCAGCGCGGCCACGATCGCGGAGGCCGGGATCGTGATCACCCAAGCATAGACGATCGAGCTTGCGACGTTCCAGCGCACCGCCGAAACGCGCCGCGCCGCGCCGACGCCGACGATGGCGCCGGTGATGGTGTGGGTGGTCGAGACGGGAACCCCGAGGAAGGTCGCCATGAACAGGGTCGCTGCGCCCCCGGTCTCGGCGCAGAAGCCCTGCATCGGCGTCAGCTTGGTGATGCGCAAGCCCATGGTGCGGACGATGCGCCAGCCGCCCATCAGGGTACCCAGCGCCATCGCCGCCTGGCAGGACAGCACCACCCAGAACGGCACCGAGAATTCGCTGCCGAGATGGCCCTGCGAATACAGCAGCACAGCGATGATGCCCATTGTCTTCTGCGCGTCGTTGCCGCCATGGCCGAGCGAATAAAGGGAGGCGGAGGCGAATTGCAGGATGCGGAAGGCGCGATCCACCGCAAAGGGCGTCGAGCGCACCGAGAGCCAGGACACGATCGCGACCAACAGCATCGCGAGCAGGAAGCCGACCAGCGGCGACAGCACGATCGCGAGCACCGTCTTGGTCAAGCCGCTCCAGACCGCCGCCGAAATCCCCGCCTTGGCCATGCCGCCGCCGACGAGGCCGCCGATCAGCGCATGCGAGGACGAGGAGGGAATGCCGAGCGCCCAGGTCACGAGGTTCCAGACGATCGCGCCGACGAGGGCGGCGAAGATCACCTGGGCATCGACGATCGAGGGATCGATGATGCCGGTGCCGATGGTCTGGGCGACATGCAGCCCGAACACCATGAAGGCGACGAAATTGAAGAACGCGGCCCAGAACACCGCGAATTGCGGCCGCAGCACGCGGGTCGACACGATGGTCGCGATCGAATTGGCGGCGTCGTGCAGGCCGTTCAGGAAATCGAACAGCAGCGCGACGGCGATCAGTCCGAGCAGGACGGGAACACCCAACGCAGCATCCACGGGCCTGCCCTACCCCTTGCGCATGATCTGAGCGGAAAACCGCTGCACATTTTTCGGGATCATGCGCTACACCTGTTCGATGACGATGCTGTTGATCTCGTTCGCGACGTCGTCGAAGCGGTCGGCCACCTTCTCCAGGTGGTCGTAGATCTCGACGCCGACGATGAAGTCCATCGCGTTGCCGTCGCGATGCTTGAGGAACAGTTCCTTCAGCCCGATGTCGTGGAGATCGTCGACGCGGCCCTCGAGCTTGCCGAGTTCCTCCGTGATCGCCGTCAGCATGGCGACGTTCTTGCCGATCTCCTGCATCAGCGGCAGCGCCCGGCCGACCAGATTGGCGCATTCGATCAGCAGCCCCCCGATCTCCCGCATCGGCGGCTCGAAGGAACGGACCTCGAACAGCATCACGGCCTTGGCCGTCTGCTGCATCTGGTCGATGGCGTCGTCGAGCGAGGTGATCAGGTTCTTGATGTCACCGCGGTCGAACGGAGTAATGAAGGTACGGCGCACCGCCGTCAGCACCTCGCGGGTGATGTTGTCGGCATCGTTCTCGAACTGGTTGACGCGCTGGCAATAGACCGGCGTCTCCTCACCCCCGTTCAGCATCCCCTGGAGTGCGACCGCGCCCTGGATCACGGTCTGGGCATGGCGGTCGAACAGGTCGAAGAACCGTTCTTCCTTGGGCAGGAACGCGCGAAACCATCGCATCATGGGGATAGGCTACCGGTTGGAAATGGCCCGGCCCGGATGGGCCGTCATGAAACTGTCATAGACCATTTTCGATCCGCGCGCGTGTCGTCTCACGCCCGCGAAGCCGGATCATCCACCGCTTTCAAGAGGTGGGTAATTTCAAGTCAAATCAAAGACTTAAAGCGAACGCCGGAAGTAATGCGCGATTTCGCCGATGACGCCGCGGCGGAAGGTGAGCACGCAGATCACGAAGATCGAGCCCTGGATCACCGTCACCCACTGGCCGAAGCTCGCCAGATATTGCTGCATGGCGATGATCACGAAGGCGCCGACCACGGGGCCGAAGATGGTGCCGAGGCCGCCGACCAGCGTCATCAGCACGACCTCGCCCGACATGGTCCAGTGCACGTCGGTGAGCGAAGCGTTCTGTGCGACGAACACCTTGAGCGATCCGGCAAAGCCTGCCAGCGTGCCGGAGAGGACGAAGGCCAGGAACTTGTAGTGGTCGGTGCGGTAGCCCAGCGAAATGGCGCGCTGTTCGTTCTCGCGGATCGACTTCAGGACCTCGCCGAACGGCGAGTTGATGATGCGGAAGATCAGCAGGAAGCCGGCGAGGAAGCCGGCGAGCACGACGTAATACAGCACCGTCGGCTTGGACAGATCGAGGACGCCGAACATGTGTCCCTGCGGAATACCCTGGATGCCGTCCTCACCATGGGTGAAAGGGGCCTGGAGGTAGATGAAATACAGCAGCTGCGAGAGCGCCAGCGTGATCATCGAGAAATAGATGCCCTGGCGGCGGATCGAGATGTAGCCGGTCACGATCGAGAGCGCGAAAGCCGCAGCGACACCGACGAGGATGCCGAGCTCTGGCGGCAGCCCCCACACCTTCAGCGCATGCGCGCTGCAATAGCCGGCGGTCCCCAAGAACATCGCATGGCCGAACGACAACAGGCCGCCATAGCCGATCAGGAGATTGAAGGCGCAGGCAAGCAGCGCAAAGCACAGCGCCTGCATCACGAAGAACGGATAGACCCCGGTGAATGGCACCGCCGCCAGCAGCAGCGCCATCACCACGAACACGGTCATCTCGTCGCGCATCGCACGCGGGGTCGTCGGCAGCGTATCGTCCGTCAGGGTTGTCATATCAGGCCGCCCTTCCCGTCAATCCCGTCGGCTTCACCAGCAGCACCAGCACCATCAGCACGAACACGACGGTGTTGGAGGCCTCGGGGTAGAAATACTTGGTCAGGCCCTCGATCACACCGAGCGCGAAGCCGGTGATGATGGAGCCCATGATCGATCCCATGCCGCCGATCACCACCACGGCGAACACGACGATGATGAGGTCGGCGCCCATCAGCGGGCGCACCTGGTTGATCGGCGCCGAGAGCACGCCGGCGAGCGCGGCAAGGCCGACGCCGAGACCGTAGGTCAGCGTGATCATGCGCGGCACGTTGATGCCGAAGGCGCGCACCAGCGTCGGGTTTTCGGTGGCGGCGCGCAGGTAGGCGCCGAGCTGCGTCTTCTCGATCAGGTACCAGGTGGCAAGACACACCACCAGCGAGAACACGACGACCCAGCCGCGATAGATCGGCAGGAACATGAAGCCGAGATTCATGCCGCCCTTGAGCTGGTCCGGAATGGCGTAAGGCAGGCCGGAGGAGCCGAAATAGTTCTGGAACACGCCCTGCACGATCAACGCGATGCCGAAGGTGAGGAGCAGGCCGTAGAGATGGTCGAGACCGGTCAGCCATTGCAGCATGGTCCGTTCCAGGATCATGCCGAAGATGCCGACGATGATCGGCGCCAGCAGCAACGCCCACCAGTAATTGATGCCGCCGAGGTTCAGCAGGAAATAGGCGACGAAGGCGCCCATCATGTAGAGCGCGCCATGGGCGAAGTTGATGATGTTGAGCATGCCGAAGATCACGGCAAGCCCGAGACTGAGCAGCGCGTAGAACGAGCCGTTGATCAGTCCCACCAGTAGCTGAGCGTAAAGAGCCTGCATCGATCCCGCACCCGGTCCCTTCGGCGTTCCCTAGAGCGCCCGCCGGCTCGTAGCCGGCGGGCCGTTGACCTTACTTCTTGAGCAGCGCGCACTTGCTTTCGGACAGCGGTGTGAAGGCCTGATCGCCGGCCACCGTGCCGACCAGCTTGTAGAAGTCCCACGGCCCCTTGGACTCCGAAGGCTTCTTCACCTCGAACAGGTAGGCGTTGTGGATGGTGCGGCCATTGGGCTGGATCTCGCCCTTGCCGAACAGATCGTCCTCGGTCGGCATCGACTTCATCTTCTCGACGACCTTGACGCCGTCATGAGGATTGCCGCCGAGGGCTTCCAGGGCCTTGAGATAGTGGCGCACGCCGGCATAGACGCCCGCCTGCACCATGGTCGGCGGAGCGCTGTTCTTCATCTTCCCGGAGAAGCGCTTGGAGAAGGCCCGGGTCTTGTCGTCCATGTCCCAGTAGAAGGTCTCGGTGAAGTTGAGGCCCTGCGCGGTCTCCAGGCCGATCGCCTTGACGTCGGTGAGGAACAGCAGCAGCGCGGCGAGCTTCTGGCCGCCCTTGACGATGCCGAACTCGGCCGCCTGCTTGATCGTATTGGTGGTGTCGCCGCCGGCATTGGCAAGGCCGATGATCTTGGCCTTGGAAGCCTGCGCCTGGAGCAGGAAGGACGAGAAGTCCGGCGTGTTCAGCGGATGCTTGACGCCGCCGACTATCTTGCCGCCATTCGCGGTGACGACGGCCGTGGTGTCACGCTCGAGCGCCGCACCGAAGGCGTAGTCCGCAGTCAGGAAGAACCAGCTGTCGCCGCCGGCCTTCACCAGCGCCTGGCCCGTGGTGTGGGCCAGCATGTAGGTGTCGTAGGTCCAGTGCACGGTGTTGGGCGAGCACTGCGCGTTGGTGAGGTCCGAGGTCGCGGCGCCCGAGTTGATGTAGACGCCGTTCTTTTCCTTGATGACGTTATTGACGGCGAGCGCCACGCCGGAATTCGGCACGTCGACGATGACGTCGACCTTGTCGACGTCGAACCACTGCCGCGCGATCGCGGTGCCGATGTCCGGCTTGTTCTGGTGATCGCCGGAGATGATGTCGATCTTCCAGCCCTTCGCGGCAAGGCCGGAATCCTCGACTGCCATCTGCGCGGCGAGCGTCGAGCCGGGGCCGCCGAGGTCGGCGTAGAGGCCGGATTGATCGGACAGCGCGCCGATCTTGACGGTCTTGTCCTGCGCGGACGCGACGCCTGCCGCGGCCAAGCTGAGCGCGGTGGTCAGCAGCAATGACGCAATCGACCTGGTCTTCATGCAACTTTCCTTTTTGAATTTTCTCATTGGCAGTTGTTCGGCTTGAGCACGATCTGTTCGGAAAACCGCGACATGCTCTAGACACCGAGATAGGCGTGGAGCTTGTCCATGTTGGCGGCGAGCTCCGAATTGGAAAATCCGTCAATGATCTTGCCGTGCTCGACCACATAATAGCGATCGGCGACGGTGGATGCGAAGCGGAAGTTCTGCTCGACCAGGAGGATCGTAAAGCCCTCCCTCTTGAGCCGCGCAATGGTATGGCCGATCTGCTGGATGATAACGGGCGCAAGACCCTCGGTCGGCTCATCCAGCATCAGGAAGCTCGCGCCGGTGCGCAGGATGCGTGCGATCGCGAGCATCTGCTGCTCGCCGCCGGACAGCTTCGTGCCCTGGCTGTTGAGTCGCTCTTTCAGGTTCGGAAACAGATCGAAGATCTGATCGAGCGGCAGTCCGCCTTCGCGCACGACCGGCGGCAGCATCAGATTCTCGCGGACGTCGAGGCTGGCGAATATCCCCCGCTCTTCCGGGCAGAACGCGATGCCCATGCGCGCGATCTTGTCGGAGGTGGCGCGGATGATCTCCTGGTTGTTGAACTTCACCGAGCCGGCACGCTTGCCGATGATGCCCATGATCGACTTCAGCGTGGTGGTCTTGCCGGCGCCGTTGCGCCCGAGCAGGGTGACGACCTCGCCCGCATTCACGTCGAAGTTGATCCCGTGCAGGATGTGGGACTCGCCATACCACGCTTCGAGGTTGCGAACCTGGAGGATGTTTCCGCCGGTTGCAGCCTTGGCCGGAGCCTCGGCGATCGCAGTGTCAGGCATGACCGGCTCCCAGGTAGGCTTCCTTGACGCGCTCGTCCTTGGTGAGCTCGCTGTAATGGCCTTGCGCGAGCACCTGCCCGCGCGTCAGCACGGTGATGATGTCGGAGAGATTGGCCACGACGCTCAAATTATGCTCGACCATGAGGATGGTGTATTTCGCGGAGATGCGCTTGATCAGCGCCGCGATCTTGTCGATGTCCTCGTGGCCCATGCCGGCCATCGGCTCGTCCAGCAGCATCATCTCGGGGTCGAGCGCGAGCGTGGTTGCGATCTCCAGTGCACGCTTGCGCCCATAGGGCATCTCGACCGCGGGCGTATTGGCAAACTCGCTGAGGCCGACGTCGTTCAAAAGCTCGCGCGCGCGATCGTTGAAACGGTTGAGCACGGACTTGGAGCGCCAGAAATCAAAGGAACTGCCGTGCTGGCGCTGCAGCGCGACGCGGACGTTTTCCAGCGCGGTGAGATGCGGAAATACCGCCGAAATCTGGAACGAACGGACAAGTCCCATGCGGGCGACGTCCGCCGGCGCCATCGCGGTGATGTCCTGCCCCTTGTACAGGATCTTTCCGGCGGACGGTTTGAGGAACTTGGTCAGAAGATTGAAGCACGTCGTCTTGCCGGCACCGTTCGGGCCGATCAATGCATGAATGCTCCCACGGCGAACCTTGAGCGCAACGTCGCGGACGGCGAAGAAGCCCGCGAACTCCTTGGTCAAGCCTTCCGTTTCGAGAATGAACTCATCGGCCAAACAGATTTCCCCCTGCCCGCGACGCGCGTGGCTGTCCTTGTTGCTTCGGCATTCCGGAGGTCTTGGAGCCCGTCCGGAACGCCGCCTCCGGGCGCGGAATATGCCGGAGGTGACGGGGGTTAGGCAAGGCGGAAAGCTGAGCAGATCAGGCCTCCGGCTGGGATACAAATGCTCCCTTAGTCGGAGATGTTTGATGTCGTGCCTGCCCGGCCTCCCGGTTCGCAAAAGCACCGGCCATCAAGCCGTCGTTAACGGTCTTTCGTCCGGTAGACCAGCCTTCATCAAAAATTTTCCCGCGAGCGGCATCATGCTGCAGGTTTCGATCTGCCGGGAATAGTATTTTGGATTTCGCAAGCGCCGCGCCCTCCGTCGTCAAGTCGATCAGGCAGCGTGATCTGCTGAACACGTGGCTGCGACTCTATGCGCGCCAGCAGATCACACCGGCGATCTGGGAGTATCAGCCGACACGGCTCGAGGAAGAGCTGTCCGATCTGATCTATTATACGGTGGACAACTCGGCTGCCGTCCCGCGCCTCATCATCCAGAGCGAAGGCACGCGCATCTCGCATGCCTACGGGCACACCGGCAAGGGCGTGCCGCTGGACGAGTATATCGGGCCGCGGCTCGTGCCCTCCGTGATGCCCATCTACCATGAATGCGTCGCGCGCGGGCTTCCGGTCTACAGCGTCGCCGACGTCGACGACATCTATGGGCGCGTCGTCGCCTACGAGCGCCTGCTGCTGCCGTTCCTGACCGACGGCAAGGTCTGCCACGTCATCGCCTCGCTCAAGACCTTCTGCGAGGACGGCGGCTTCGAGATCAAGAATCTGATGCGCGGAAATGACGCGCTGCCGCGTCCCAAATTATCCGCCGTGATCGATCGCGACCTGTTTCATCGCGCTCCCGGCCGCATCGCGCCGGCAGACATCGTCGAGTTCGCCGACCACCCCGGCGAGGCCATCGAGATCATCGAGCTGAGCTAGAGCCGGCTTACTTGCTCTTGACTTCCTTGGCATAGATGTCGGGCTTGAAGCCGACCAGCAGCTTGCCGCCGACTTCCAGCACCGGCCGCTTGATCATCGACGGCTGCGCCAACATCAACGCCAGCGCCTTCTTCTCGGTCAGGCCTTCCTTGTCGGAATCGGGAAGTTTCTTGAAGGTCGTACCCGCGCGATTGAGCAGCGTCTCCCAGCCGACCTTGTCGCTCCATTGCTTGAGCTTGTCCTTCTCGACGCCGGCTGCCTTGTAGTCGTGAAACTCGTAAGCCACACCATGACTGTCGAGCCAGGTGCGGGCCTTCTTCATGGTGTCGCAGTTCTTGATGCCGTAGATGATGTTGGGCAAGACGGTCCTCGCGCATGCGTGCTGCTTCGGCGGCGGCGTTGTACGAAACTCCGCCTGGCGCGACAATATTGAGAGTGAAGCTTTCGAACTCCCCGAGCGAACACATCATGCACGTCACCCACGATCCCGCCGCGGCCGCCTCGCCGACCATCGATTTCAACAGCTTCCTCAAAGTCGACGTCCGCGTCGGCACGATCATCGACGCCAAGCCGTTCCCGGAGGCGCGCAAGCCGGCCTGGCGTCTCTGGATCGACTTCGGCCCGGCGATCGGCGTGCGCAAGAGCTCGGCCCAGATCACCGAGAACCATCCGCTCGAGACGCTGGTGGGACAACAGGTCGCGGCCGTCGTCAACTTTCCCCCGCGCCAGATCGGGCCGGTCGTCTCGGAGGTGCTGACGCTCGGCTTCCCCGATGCCGACGGCAAGGTCGTCCTGGTGCAGCCGAGCAAGCCCGTGCCGAACGGCGGACGGCTGTTTTAGCCGCGCGCCACCGAGCCGAGCCGCCGTCAGTCCGGCGCATCGCAACCGATTAATCCTCCTCTTTTTGCGGCTCCGGCGGCCCGGGCTTGACCGAAATCGCCTCTGGCGATAAAATGACTGACTGATCGTTTTTTATTTTGCTCTGCCCAGCTCCGTTGGCTCACCCCGCGACCAGCTAAACGATCGATCTGTCAGTTATTTACGGACAGCCGCAATGCCCAAGATCAGCGACAAGCAGCGTGAAAGCCGGCGGCAGCAGATCCTCGAAGCCGCCCTCGCCTGCTTTGCGGAAGACGGCTTTCACCAGACCGGCATGGCCGACATCGTGAAGCGATCCGGGCTCAGTCACGGCGCCGTCTATCTCTACTTCCAGAGCAAGGACGATCTGATCGAGGCGCTGGCCGACGACCGGCATCGCCGCGAGGCCGTGCTCAACTCGGTGGCGCAAGGGTCGGGCGATCCGATCGAGGGGCTGCACGCGTTGGTTCGCGTCTACGCGCAATGGCTCACCGATCCCGCGGGCGAAGCGCGGCGGCGCGTCGGCATCCATGGCTGGGCCGAAGCGCTGCGCAACCGCCGCGTCCGCAGCAGCGTCGTCGAAGGCATCGACATGCCGCGCGCCCTGATCGTGGCACTGGTCGAGCGTGGTCAGCATGACGGTCTCATCAGGCAGGGCCCCGGCGCCGAAGCGATCGCGCGCATGCTGATCGCGATCTTCCAGGGCTTCGTGCTGCAGAAGAGCTGGGGCGAGGATTTCGATGTCGCAACTTGCGTCGCGGCCGTCGATGACGTGATCGATGGCCTGCGCACGACCAAGTCGGACGTCAAGCGACGGACCAGGACATGAGCGATGAGCTTCATTCATGAACTCCTCGCCGGCGGCGGCGTTGGCCTGGTCGCGGGGTTGGCATCGGGCTTCACGGGCACGAGCCCGGGTGGCGGCCTCGTCATCTTCTCCGTGCTGCTGCTCGGGGCAGAACAACACGTCGCGCAAGGAACGTCCCTGATCACGCAGATCCCTCCGACCGGCCTTGCGGGTGCGCGCCGCTACTGGCAGAGCGGTAATCGCAGCCCTCTGGCGTGGATCGTCTGGATCGGCCTCGGATTTCTCGTCGGCGGCGCGGGTGGCGGCTATGCCGCGGCGGCGGTGTCCGACGCAGTGCTGCAATGGACCTACGTCGTCTATCTCGTCGCACTGATCGCAATGTTGCTTCTGCGCAGCGACCGCAAGGACGCCGGCGGCGAGGCCGGCACACAGGACGATCTGCCCTGGCTGCCCCTACTCCTCATCGGCACGCTGGCCGGATTTTCCTCCGGCTTCATGGGCATCGGCGGCGGCCTCGCAATCACCGTCGGCCTCGCGGCGGGCCTACGCGTGCCGCAGCATCAGGCGCAGCTGGTCAGCCTGATCTTCTCGGTGATCCCGACCAACATTCCCGCCGCGACGATCTACTGGAGCAAGGGCCTCATGGTCGGCTGGCCGGCCATAACAGGCATTTTGGCCGGCCTGTGGGTCGGCACCGATCTCGGCGCACGCGCGGCCAACGTCGTCAGCAAATCGGCGCTGCGCCGGGCCATGATCGCCCTCGTCTCGCTGATGGCGCTCTACATGACCTCCAAGGCGCTGAGCTGATCCTACGGCCGCTTCGGAATGTTCAGCCCGCGCTGCACCGCCGGCCGCGCGAGCCCACGTTCGAGCCAGGCGCCGACGGATTTGAACTGGCTGAACGCGACGAGATCGCCCGCACCGTAGAAGCCGATGAGATTGCGCACCCAGCCGAGCATGGAGATGTCGGCGATGGTGTAGTCGTCATCCATGAACCATTGCCGGCCGGCGAGATGCGCCTCCATCACGCCGAGCAGGCGCTTGGCCTCGTCGACGTAGCGGTCGCGGGGCCGCTTGTCCTCAAAATCCTTGCCGGCGAATTTGTGGAAGAAGCCGACCTGGCCGAACATCGGCCCGATGCCGCCCATCTGGAAATGCAGCCACTGGATGGTCTGGTAGCGGCGCGCGGCATCCCGCGGCAGCAGCTTGTCGGTCTTCTCCGCGAGGTATTGCAGGATCGCGCCGGATTCGAACAGCGGCAGCGGCCTGCCCCCGGGACCGTTGGGATCGAGGATCGCCGGGATCTTGCCGTTCGGATTGAGCGAGAGGAATTCCGGCGTCTTCTGGTCGTCCTTGCCGAAATCGACGAGGTGGACTTCGTAGGGCAGTCCGATCTCCTCGAGCATGATCGAGACCTTGACGCCGTTCGGGGTCGGTAACGAATAGAGCTGAAGCAGTTCGGGATGTTTGGCAGGCCAGCGCTTGGTGATGGAAAAGGCGAAGAGATCGGACATCGGAACCTTTGGTGCATGGACTGAGGCGAGCTCAATCTAGGCGAGATGCCGCACCGCGCAAGTCACTATTCGCCCCGGCGATCCCGCAAGCTATCGCGGCAGCGTTGCCATCGCCACGATCGGGGTCATTGCTTCATGTTGCAATCGATACTCGATAAATCTTTGGCCCGAGACCAACAGCAAGGCCGTAAAGGCAATCGCGAGCATCGCGGTCGCCCATTGGCACACGTCGTACATGGTATTTGTCCCTCAACAGCCTTTGCGTAAACGTCGGCGCAAGCGCCACGTTCCGAGGCGACAGGAAAATATTGCCATTTTTTCCCGATCTCCTGCTAAGCCATCGCACTGTTCCGATCAGCCTGCGCAGGGACCAATGGCTTTTTCGCGCGTTGTTGCGGCATGAACATCGAGAAGCGCGCCCTGCTCGACCATGCTGAACGCTGTCGCCGCGTCGCGAACGAGCTCTCTCATCGCGAAGCCGCGCAACGGTTGCGAGCGATGGCTGACGAGTATGAAGCGCGAGCAACTAGTCTGGACGACGAGGGCGCCTCCGTCGAATCCGGTTCGCAATAGCCGCGGGCACCGCGAAAGCCAAGGCGATCGGAAAGCTGATCGGCCTCAAAAATTGATCTCCATCCGCAATCCGCGCGGATCGATCTCCTCGCCGCCGACACGCTGCGTGCTGTCACGTGCCGCGACCGCGCAAGCGCAGGCATCGATGAGATCGTCGCGGCCGATGCCGGTGCCGTGACGCAGCGTCAACCATTTCGACAAACACGTGAAGCCGCGTCGCTCCAGCAGCGCGATGCGCTGTTCGCGACCGCGCGCCGACCTCTTCCTCGCAAGACGGACTCGCCCGGCGAGATTCCAGAAGATCAACTCAGGATGCGCCTCGCCGATCGTCGCCTGCCGTGCCGGCGTCATGATCTCGTCAACCTCTCTCATCTTGTCCCTGATGTTCCAGAGCTGCGCTGACACGCCCCTGCCCTTGCCCTCGTGCTTCCAATAGTAGCGATTGGCTTCCGCCATATCGGAAAACGTCCAGACGTCCCTGCGCGCACCGAGAAACACGGCAGGCCCGATGATCTCGCGCGCACGCAGATCGCATTCGCGATAGCCGCTCGGCTTCAATCCGATCGGCATGTCGATCATCGCGCGTGCATGAGGGATCGCGAGCAGGCGCATCAAGCCCGGTGAATAGTCGAAGCCGTGATCGCCGCGCTCGTCGATCCAGGCGGCGACCCAGCCGAGGCTAAATCCGTCGAGGCCGAGATAGCTATTCACGCGCACGATCCAGCCTCTGCCGACGTTCGGTCACCCCGTGCCGCGGTCTCGATGCCGCTCGAACAGGCGCTGCGCCAGCAGCGCGTGGCCGAGCGTGCCGCCGGCGCGCACGGCGGCCGCGATCAATGCGGCTTCGGCGACCTCTTCGCGCGTCGCGCCGGCCCTGGCCTCCTGCGCCGTATGCACGTCGAGGCAATAGGCGCATTGCGTGGTCAGCGCGACCGCGAGCGAGATCAGCTCGCGATATTTTGGCGGGATCAATCCGTCCTTGCGCTCGACGGCATGGTTGAACGCCAGGAACGCATTGGCCTCGACCGGCGCGAGTGCGACGAACGCCGGAATCGATCGCAGATCGTCAGGGCTTTGATAGTCGGTCATGTCTCATCTCGTCAGATATTCGCGCATCAAGGCCCGGGCGCGATGCAGCCGCGCCTTCGCGGTCTGCCTGGTCGCACCGAGCGCGGCGGCGATTTCATCGATCGTCATCTCCTTGACGTCGCGCATCAGCGCGACATCGCGATAGTGAGGCGGCAGCGCCTCGAACGCCGCAGCCACGTCGAGCCGCAGATCGGCCTCGGGGCGCAACAGCAGCGCGGCTTCCGCCCCGCTCTCGTCGACGGCCGGCACGAGGCCCGTCTTGCGCGCAAGCCGCAGGCATTCACGGCGGACCACGCTGAACAGCCAGCCCGAAAATGCCAGCAGCGAGCGGATCGTACCGACATGGCGGAACAGGATCCACAGCGCCTCCTGCGTCGCATCCTCGGCATCCGCCGAGCTGCGGCAGGTCGCGCGCGCGTAGCGGCGGATGTCCGGCTGCGCCGTCTCGAGCAGGCGCGCGATCGCCTCGGGATCGCCGAGCCGGGCGGCCTCGAACAGGTTCGGCGAAATCGCAACCGCACTCACGACACGCCTCCTCGCCCGATCCCCGCCATTGCGCATATCGGGCAATAACCGACGAGCCCCGTCAGCGCGAAACCGGCGCCGCCGAGCGCCACCAGCCACGCCGTCGCGCCGGCCACATAAACCAATGCCGCGACCGCGACCGCTACCCCTGCGGCAATCCGCACCGCCTGGTGCAGGCCGCCGATGTTCTTCCTGTAAAATGCCATCGCATCCTCCGAGATGAGCCGAGGCTGACCGCCTCGACCATCAAGAGGGCGCGCCCGCCGAAAAGGATTCGCGGGCGCGTGCAATAAATTTGCGGTCAGCTCTCGACCGCCTGGTAGGCCAGGCGCTTGAACTCGAAGAAGAACGGATTCCAGAAGCCCATATAGCGCTGCGCCATCAGGACGCCCGCGGTATTGGCCGCCGGGCAGATCCACCAATGGGTGCCGGCAAGCCCGCCCCACTGGAATTCGCCGGTGGAGTTCGGCGGATCGAACGGCGTCGGCGTGAAGGTGACGGCGCCGCCGAGGCCAAAACCCTTGCCGGGGATCGGGCCGAGATTGGCAAAGCGGATGGTCTGACCTGCAGGCAGCTGGTTGGTCATCATCTGCCGCAGCGTCTCCGGCTTCAGCAGCGCATCCGAGCCGGGCAACAATGCACGCACCAGCGCGAGCATGTCGGGCAAGGTCGAGACCAGGCCGCCACCGCCCGAGAGCCGCGGGAACGGCCGCCGATAGGCCTGTGGAAACGGAAGATTGTCCGCGCGCGTCAGGCCCGGCTTCATCGGGTCGAGCACGTCGGCGCCAGTGTAGAGCGCGACCAGCCTGCCCTGCTGCGCTTCGGGGACGTAGAAGCCGCTGTCGGTCATGCCGAGGGGATCGAAGATGCGCGCCTTCAGGAAGACATCGAGCGACTTGCCCGAGACGACCTCCACGATGCGGCCGAGCACGTCGGTCGCCACCGAATATTCCCATCCCGCTCCGGGGTGATAGGACAGCGGCAGATCGGCGAGCTTGTCGATCATGTCGGAGAGCGGCGTCAGCGGATTGAGCACGCGCGCCTCGTTGTAGCCTTTGAACAGCACCGTGCCGGGATCGAAGATGCCGTAGCTGAGGCCGGAAGTGTGGGTCAGAAGCTGGCGGACCGTGATCGGGCCCTTCGCCGGCTCGACGTCGGCAAGGCCCGTCGCGCCCTGCTTCAGGACCTTGCGATTGCCGAGCTGCGGCAGGAATGTCTCGATCGCGTCGTCAAGCCCGACCCGGCCTTC
Organism: Bradyrhizobium sacchari; assembly: GCF_002068095.1. Lineage (GTDB taxonomy): Bacteria > Pseudomonadota > Alphaproteobacteria > Rhizobiales > Xanthobacteraceae > Bradyrhizobium > Bradyrhizobium sacchari. The sequence goes on from NZ_LWIG01000026.1 coordinate 254,502, forward strand.
CTCGACCAGCAGCATGGTCGCGCAGGTGACGAAGATCTTGGTGTTGGAAAACGCACGGAAGATATGGTCGGGCCGGAGCGCCGTCTTCGCCTCACGGTCGGCAAAGCCCACGCATTGCTGGTCGACCACCTCGCGGCCCCGCAGCACCGCCCAGGACACGCCCGGAATGATTTCCTGATCGACGTAGCGCTGCATCGCCGTCCGTGCGGCGGAAAAATCTGTCGTTCTGGCGTGCACGTGTTTCCCCCAAATTTTGGTCGGGATCGATATAGCGAAAATTCGCGGGAAATGAAGGGCACCCGAGGGCGCCTATCCTTCCTTCATGAGCGCCGTCACGTACAACCGACGCCGGACCCGCATGCCCTGCCTCCGGTACAGCGCAATCGCCGACGTGTTGTTCGAGAACACGTGCAGGAAGGGAATTTCGCCGCGTGCCTCGATCCGGCGCGCGACCGCCGCCAGCAATGCCTGCGCATAGCCGCGCCCGCGATAGTCCGGATGCACGCAGACGGCCGTCATCTCGACGAATTTTCCCGGCTTCATCCGCTCGCCGGTCATCGCCACCAATTCGCCGCCGGTGCGGATGCCGAGGAACGTGCCGAGCTCATGGGTTCTCAGCGCGAACGGCCCGGGCTTGGTCAGCTCCGTCAGCGCCATCATCGCGGGAACGTCGGCAGCGCCCAAGGTCACGATTTCGCCGTCGCGCAACGGACTGTCGGCGGGCGAGCCGATCATCTGCTCCCCGGTCTCGGCGAGAACGACCTTGAAGCCGGCGGGAACGTCGACCGGCTCCGGCGTGAACAGCGCGGCGACCTCAGTGCCCGACAGGAGATCGCGAAGCGCGGCAAAGCTTGCCGCGGACATGTCGGCCATGTCGGCAAAGGGCGTCATGTCGATGGGATAGCGCAGCGCTTTCGGACCGCCCTCAGCCAGATGCTTCTGGCTCGTCGTCAACGCGCTCCAGATCGGGCGATCCAGCAGCGCCACATCATTGTCGGACACCGGCCTAATCCTTGTCGAAGCTGACGATGACGGCCGCATTGGCAATGAGAATGGGGTCGTTGGCGACTTCCGTGGCCGAAGGAATCTCCAGCCCGCCCTTGACCGCAGTCACGGTCACGGTGCCGTAGGGCAGCTCCTTTGCAACGGCTTCCTTGTCCACCGCCTCGGGGTTGGGCACACCGATCGTGACATCGACGAACATGTCGTTCGCGGTCTTGCCGATCATCCGGAAGAAGCCGAGGCTCGAATGCCTGATGGCATCCGACACCGCTCGCTTGGCCGCCTTGGTGGCGTCCCTGCCGTGGACGTCGACGCCCATGCCCATCTCGGTGACACAACGAACGCGAGTCATTTCATAGTCCTGTGATTGGTGAGGTGGTTGTTACGAATGTCGGCGTTCGGTGGCGGCAATACAAGTGCGGCTCTCATGTTAGCTGAAGGTCCCGCCCGGACCTCCGTCATTGCGAGCGCAGCGAAGCAGTCCAGAGGCTTTCCGCGGAAACAGTCGGGATTGCTTCGCTGCGCTCGCAATGACGATGTGGAAAAAGCTTCGCCTCCATCAATCACGCCTTTGCCTTCTCATGCGCGCGCAGCTCGTCCACCAGCACCCGCACGTTCTCCGAATAGTCGATCGGGATCGACACCAGATGCACGCCGCCCTCCTTGAACGCCGCCTCGAGCGTCGGGCCGAAGCTGTCGATGCTCGCGATACGGTGCCCCTTGGCTCCGTACGATTTTGCGTACAGCGCAAAATCGGGATTGCCAAAGGTCATGCCGTAATCGGCGAAGTGATCGACGGCCTGCTTCCAGCGGATCATGCCGTAGGCGTTATCCTCGAGCACCAGCACGACCAGGTTGAGCTTGAGGCGGACGGCGGTCTCCATCTCCTGGCTGTTCATCATGAAGCCGCCGTCGCCGGCGACCGCGAGCACGCGGCGCTCGGGATAGAGCATCGCGGCCATCATCGCCGACGGCAGGCCGGCGCCCATGGTCGCCAGTGCGTTGTCGAGCAGCAGCGTGTTGGCGACGCGGGTGCGGTAGTTGCGCGCGAACCAGATCTTGTACATGCCGTTGTCGAGCGCGACGATGCCGTTCTCCGGGATCACCTGGCGGATGTCGTGCACGATGCGCTGCGGTGTCGGCGGCCAGCGCGCCTCGGTGGCGCGGTCGGCGATATGGCCGAGAATTCCTTCCCTGAGCGGCAGCAGCGCCGCCGCCTGCGGCAGCTTGCCTTCGAGACGGTCGGCCAAAAGCTCGAGACTCGGGCCGACGTCGCCGACGACCTCGGCGTCGGGGAAATAGACCTGCTCGACGCTGGCCGAGGTGTAGCTGACGTGAATGACCTTCGGCCCCGACGGCCCCATGATGAAGGGCGGCTTCTCGATCGGATCGTGACCGATCGCCACGATCAGGTCGGCGGCGTCGATGGCATCATGGACATAGTCGCGCTCGGACAGCGCAGCGGTGCCCATGTAGAGATTGGTGCCGCCGGGCACGGTGCCCTTGCCCATCTGCGTGGTGAAAAAGGGAATGCCGGTGCGCCGCACGAAGCTTGCGATGCCGTGCGTCGAGCGCGGCCGGCTCGTTGCCGCGCCCATCATCACCAGCGGGTGCTTCGCCGCCAAAATCATCTCGGCGGCGCGGTCGAGCGCGGCACGATGGGCGACGGGAATCTCGATCGGATGAATCGGAATCACGGGGACGGCCGGCACCTCGTCGCCGGCGATGTCCTCGGGCAATTCCAGATGCACCGGGCCCGGCCGCTCCTCCATCGCGACGCGAAAGGCATCGCGCACCACGGTCGGAATGCTGGAGGCGCTGACGATCTGCCGCGACAATTTTGTCAGCGGCTTCATGGTAGCGACCACGTCCACGATCTGGAACCGCGCCTGCCGGCTGCTCATGATCGCCTTCTGGCCGGTGATCAGGATCATCGGCATCGCGCCGAGATGCGCATAGGCCGCACCCGTCGACAGGTTGAGAGCGCCGGGGCCGAGTGTGGAGAGACACACGCCCGGCTTGCCGGTCAGCCGCCCGTGCGTCGCCGCCATGAAGGCAGCGGCCTGCTCGTGACGGGTCAGGACCAGCTCGATGCTGGAGTTGCGCAGCGATTCGACCAGATCGAGGTTCTCCTCGCCGGGAACGCCGAAGATGCGATCGACGCCCTCGTTTTCAAGCGCGGCGACAAACAGATCCGATCCCTTCACCTTGTGGTCCTGCCCGCTCATGTTGCCTCCCGGTCGTTGTGTGTTCCATGCCAGGGAACGATCGCATCGTAGCCGTCCGTGGCCCCCGCACAACTCACAAAGAGGCGTGCAATTGCATCAAAATCGTCATTGCGAGCGCAGCGAAGCAATCCAGAATCACTCCGCGGAAAGACTCTGGATTGCTTCGCGGAGCCTGTCATCGGGCCGCGCTTCGCGCGGACCCGTTGGCTCGCAATGACGGAGCGAGTGGAACGCCCTTCCCACCAACGCTTCGTAGCCCGGGTGCCTTCTACAGCTTCGCTTCGGCAAAGATGCCGGCGACCCAGTCGAGGAAGACGCGCAGGCGCAGCGCGAGCTGGCGGTTTTGTGGATAGAGTGCAGACAGCGGCGTCGGCGACGGCGGGTAGTCGGCCAGCACCTCGACCAGCGCGCCACTGGCGAGATCGTCGGCAAAGCGATAGCGCGGTGCCTGCACGAGGCCGAAGCCGAGACGTGCAAGATCGGCCATGGTGTCGGAATTGTTCACGCGCACGCGGCTCGGCAGCACGATTTGACGCAATGCGCCGGCGACGGAGAATTCCAGCGGCAGCACATCGCCGGTGCGCGAGGAGACGAAGGCCACCATCTGGTGCCCGTCGAGCGTATCAGGCGTCGCGGGCATGCCGTGCCTGGAGAGATAGGCCGGGCTCGCCACCGTGATCTCCGCGATCGTGCCGAGCCGGCGCAGGATCATGCCGCTGTCCTCGGGCTCGCCCGACCGGATCACGCAGTCGATGCCCTCGCGCACGAGATCGACCAGACGATCGCCCTGCCCGATCTGCAAATCGAGCTCGGGATAGCGCGCCAAGAATTCCGGCAGATGCGGCAGGATGAAGGTGCGGGTCAGCAAGGGATGCGCGTCGATGCGCAGCAGACCGCGCGGCCGCGCATCGCGCATCGCGGTTTCGGCTTCCTCGACTTCGGCCAGGATGGCGACGCAGCGGCGGTAATAGTCCTCGCCGTCGAGCGTCGGCGTGACATGGCGCGTGGTTCGTTCGAGCAGCCGTGCGCCGAGATGCTGCTCGAGACTGCGCAAGACCTCGCTCGCGGTCGAGCGCGGAATGCCGAGATCGGCTGCCGCGGCCGTAAAGCTCCGCCGTTCGACGAGGCGGACGTACAGGCGCATGGCGTCAAAGCGGTCCATGGCCGATTGTTCACCACAGCCGACAAGTGATGGCAAGTCCGGGATGATTATCCGGCCGCAGCGATCAGGTATCCCCGTGGCCAACAGCATCGAGGAGACCCGCCATGACCCATCCATCTCAACGCGCCGCCATCGTGACGGGTGGCTCCCGCGGCATCGGCGCTGCCATCGCCCGTCGGCTTGCCCGGGACGGAATCGCGGTTGCGATCAACTATGCCAGCGGCCGCGACGCCGCCGATGCGCTCGTCGCCGAGATCGAGGCTGCCGGCGGACGCGCCATCGCCGTTCAGGCCGACCTCGCCGATCCGGCAACCCCTGCGCGGCTGTTCGATGCGGCCGAGCGCGCCTTCGGGCGCGTGCACATCCTCGTCAACAATGCCGGCGTCATGGAGCTCGGGCCGCTCGCGGAGGTGACCGACGAAGCGTTCGCGCGGCAGATCTCGATCAACCTCGACAGCGTATTCCGGTCCTTACGCGAAGCGGCGCGGCGGCTGCGGGACGGCGGCCGCATCGTCAGCTTTTCGTCCAGCGTCGTCGGCCTCTACCAGCCCGGTTATGGCGTCTACGCTGCAACAAAGGCCGCGGTCGAAGCCATGACGCACATCCTCGCCAAGGAGCTCGGCAGCCGCCGCATCACCGTCAACGCGGTCGCGCCCGGGCCGGTCGAGACGCGGCTGTTCCTCGAGGGCAAGAGCGAGCAGCAGGTGCGCGCCATCGCCGCCATGAACCCCTTTGGCCGCCTCGGCCAGCCCGACGACATCGCCGGCGTCGTCGCCTTCCTCGCTGGCAGCGACGGCGGCTGGGTCAACGGCCAGATCATCCGCGCCAATGGCGGCGTGGTCTGACGCGACGTTTTACAGGAGAGAGACATCATGCCGTTCGCCAATATCAAGATCCCCCAGGCCGCACTGTCGCGGGCGCAGAAGGCGGAGATCGTGCACAACCTCACTGCGCTGTTCGTCCACTATTTCGGCGAAGCAGCGCGGCCGCATACGATGGTGCTGATCGAGGAAGTCCCCGACGGCGGCTATGGCCGAGCCGACGAGGTGTTCATCCTGCCCGAGGCCTATCGCGCCGGGGATTCCGTTACGCCAGCTTCAGACTGAGCTCTGTGCCGCCCTTGAGCGCCTGCGTCATCGAGACGAAGCCGTTCTTGGGAGCGCGGATGAAATCGAGGCAGTCAGGCTCGGCATTGTCGTTCATGACGTGGCCGCCGAAGTCAGAGCACAAGCCACCAGTCCGTGATCGGCCGCCGAGCCTCGGTCCGGGACCGGTCCTGCGTCAGCCTTACTCGGCGGCTTCGCTATGGGGCACGCCCTGCTCGACCTCAAGCTGCAGGATGTCGTTGAAGCGGTTGAAGGCACCGCACAGCGCGATACGCCAGGTCAGCTCGACGATCTGCGCTTCCGAGAAATGCGCGCGGAGGCGATCAAAGATCTCGTCCCGCGTCTTGTTCCAGTTGTTGGTGACGGCGATGGAATATTCGACCACGAGCTTGTCGAGCACGTCGAGCTCGGGATGATCCTTGTAGTCGACGAGGCGCGCAGCGCCCTGCTCCGACACTCCCTGCACCGCCAGTTTCGGCGCGTGATGGGAGACGCAATAGTCGCATTTGTTGAGCAGTGAGACCGTGACCAGCGCGAGCTCGAGATGGCGCTTCGACAGATTTCCGTCCTCGGCAAGATCGACCAGCAGGGACCACATGTGCTTGAAGATCGGCAGCCGGTGCGCCATGACACCGGCCTGGTTCTCGAACGCGCCGTAGCTCGTCATCTTGTCCCACAGCGGCCGCAAGGCTTCCGGCAGGTCGTCCCTGGTCTTGATCGAAACACGCGACATGGCAATTGATCCCTGGTTGGAACGCGCATACTGCCACAAGGGCTCTGCCTGCGCCTCGATAGTGATCGCATGACACCCAAGATATTTGAAGCACGCTGCCTGCGCTTGCCCGCGGCCACCAAGGTGGTGCAGTGGGAAGGCACCTCCGTATTCAAGGTCGGCGGGAAGATGTTCGCGCTCGGCGGCGGCTTTGCCGCCGGCTCCGGCGGCTACATGTTCAAGGTCTCGGACATGGCCTACGGGATGCTGATCGAGCACGGCGTGGCGCGGCCGGCACCATATCTCGCCCGCGCCAAATGGGTGCAGCTCGTCAGCAACAACGCGCTGTCGGACGCCGAGCTCACGGCCTATCTGGTGCAGGCCCATGGGCTGATCGTGGCCAAGCTGACGCGCAGGGCCCGCAAGGCGCTGGGGCTCGCTCCGCCGGCGTGACCATCGCTGCGCCCGCGACGATGCTGGACCTTCATTCTTCCTGCTCAGAAGTCGACGGCGACCTCGCCGAAACCCACAAGGCGCGCACGGGCGCGGGTTCCGGCTTCCGCGAAGACCATGCCTGTGCACGAACCCGTCGTGACGATGTGGCCCGGCGAAAGAGGCACGCCCCGGTCCGCGCAATGGCGAATGAGCCAGCGCAGCAGGCGCCAGATATCGCCTGCGGGATTGCCTCCAATGGATCGCCGGCTAATGTCTTCGCCGATGGAGAGATCCGCCTCGACGCTCCTGAGATCGATGGAAGCAGCGCTGACTGTCGCGGCTGCTCCTATCAGCAGCGCGCCGTGGCTCTGCAAATCCGCATGCTGGGCCAAGGCGGCGCTGTTCGTCCAGTCATCGAGGCGCGTCTCGACCACCTCGATCGCGGGATAGACAGCGTCGATGGCACGTGCCAGTTCACGATCGGGCAACGCTGCGTCGTCGGCCGTGAGCGCTCGCCCGACCCGGAGTGCGACTTCCACTTCGACTCCGCGCAGGCGGAATTCCGGACCAAGCCGCGCGCCGGAGCCAAGCAGGCCGGACGCAGGCAGCGGCGCGCAGACGGGCTCGGCGTCCGGGCCCGCCGCGCCGACTTTCCAGCCGCCGAGCGGACCGATCCGGGCCAGCGTGGCATCCTGGATGGCGTAGGCGCCGGCGCGGTCCGAAGGCAGAATATCGCGCCAGGCGACCGGCTGCCCGCTGCCCCTCGCTGCGACCAACCGGTCCGCCGCTTCAGTCACTTTGCTCACGATGTTCTCCTGTAATGGGCCCAACCTCGGCGACGAGCGCGCCGCGGCGGAAACGCCCGACGTGTGTCGCGATACGCTAGCCATCAATATTGGTCGCGCGCAGCAGATTGTCGCGCAAGCGGCTCACCGTCTTCTGCACCACCGGAAAATCGTCGCCAAGACCTGTCGCCTCGATCAGGGACTCGCCGAGATCCTGCTCGATCAGCTTGCGCCCCGCAGGCGTCAGGCTCAGGCGCACCTGCCGCTCGTCGGCGGGATCGCGGTGGCGCTTGATCAGCCCCATCTGCTCGAGCTTCTTCAGGATCGGCGTCAGCGTGTTGGATTCCAGGAACAGCTTCTCGCCGAGCGCGCTGACGGTCTGCTCGTCCTCGTCCGATAGCGCCACCAAAGCGATGTACTGGGTGTAGGTGAGCCCCACCTTGTCCAGCAGGGGCTTATAGGCCCGGCCGAAGGCGAGATTGGCCGAATAGATCGCAAAGCAAAGGAAATTCGACAGTTTTCGGCCTTTGCCGGCTGATTTGGGGGAACGGGCCACGGGAACCTCCGCAATTCGTGATCTGCGCACCCATATAAATCGTATCCGATTAAATCGGAAGAGCTTGACCCCGGCGCCCGACGGGATTATTTCGGAGCGTATCCGATTAGATCGGATGCGATTAATAATCACCGAAGGATTACGACCATGACCTCCGCTGCAAAGGTTCTCTTTACTGGCAAGACCCACGTCACCTCGGGCGCCGACGGCGCCGCACGTTCCAGCGACGGCTTCCTGAACGTCAAGCTGGCCCAGCCGCACCCGGCCGCCGAAAACCTGTTCGCCGCGGCCTGGTCGGCCTGCTATCTCGGCGCACTCGGGCTCGCCGCTGCTCAACGCAAGCTCAAGCTGCCGAGCGAGCCGTCGGTCGATACCGCGATCGACCTGAACAATGCCGGCGGCGCGTTCTTCCTGCGTGCCCGTCTCGACGTCAGCGTTCCCGGCGTCGATCGCGCGGTCGCGCAGGAATTGATCGAGGCTGCGCACGGCATCTGCCCCTACTCCAAGGCAGTGCACGGCAACATCGAGGTGACCACCACGCTCGTCTGAAGCGCCACGAGGCGGACCGGCCGGCATCGGCCGGGCCCGCGCGGCGCGAACAAGCCCAATGATCACAAGGAGCCGACCATGAGCCACCGTCATCTGCGAGCCCTGCGCCTGCTGTCAAGCGCGGTCCTGCTCGCGGCAAACCTGTTCACACTGCCAGTCGCGGCGGCGGAGATTGGCGTCACGCGCACCGACCTT
>NZ_LWIG01000026.1:263275-308684 GCF_002068095.1 Bradyrhizobium sacchari
CCGCCACGATCTCAGCGCGCCCGGTCGCGAGGCTGTGCAGGTACGCGTCGATCTCGCGCCCGGCGTCGCGTTCGGCCGGCACACGCATCCAGGCGAAGAGATCATCTACGTGCTCGCGGGCGCCATCGAATACGATGTCGAGGGCAAGCCGCCGGTGACGCTGAGGGCCGGCGGCGTGCTGTTCATTCCCGCCGGCACGGTGCACGCGGCGAAGAATGTCGGCGTTGAGTCTGCGAGCGAGCTTGCCACCTATATCGTCGCCAAGGACAAGCCGCTTCTGACGCTGGCGAAGTGAGGCCGGCGGCCCCGATTGACCCAAGCCAGATATCTGACTAAAGTCAGACATCATGCTCGATCCCGTCTCCCGTGTCCGCCGCTTCAACCGTGCCGTCACCTCCGCCGTCGGAGCACTCGACACCTCGTTTCTGGGGCGCGGACGGCCATTAGGTGCTGCGCGCGTGCTCAATGCGATCGGGCACGGGCGGGCGGACGTTGCGGAAATCCGCGACTATCTCGGTCTCGATTCCGGACTGATGAGCCGGCTGCTCCGCAGCCTCGAGGACGAGGGACTTGTTGAAACCACGGCCCATGCGGACGACGCTCGCCGCCGCGTCGCGCGGCTGACGCGCACGGGCCGGCGCGAGTTCGCAGCCTACGAGGCGCTCTCGAACACGCAGGCCGAGGACTTCCTGGCGCAACATTCACAACGCGAGGCGCTGCTGGCGGCGATGGACCTGATTGCCTCGGCATTGACCCGCGAACGCGTCACGCTGGAGGAGATGGATCCACGGAGCGGACAGGCACGCTATTGTCTCGGCGAGTACTATGCCGAGCTCGGCCGCCGTTTCAAGCAGGGCTTTGACGTCTCGCTGTCGCGCGATCCTGACGCCAAGGACATGCGCCGCCCGCGCGGCACCTTCATCGTCGCGATGTCGGACGCGCTGCCGATCGGCTGCGTGGGCTTGAAGGGAACCGATTACGGCTATGCCGAGATCAAGCGTCTCTGGGTCGCCCCCGCCGCGCGCGGGCTGCGGCTCGGGCGGCGTCTGATGGAGGCGGCGGAAGACGCAGCGCGCGAGCTCGGCATCACGCTGCTGCGGCTCGACACCAACAGCGCGCTGCCCGAAGCCGGCCAGCTCTACCGCACGACGGGCTGGCGCGAGATACCGCGCTTCAATGACGATCCCTACCCTGACCTGTTCTTCGAGAAAGGCATCTGACGCTGCCGGACATCGTCAGGTCGTCCGCGTCGGGCGCACGACGATCTCGTTGACATCGACATCGTCGGGCTGCGCGACGGCAAAGCGCACGGCGCGGGCGATCGCGTCAGGCTGAAGCGCGATGGCGCGATAGGTCTTCATCGCCGCGGCGGCCGCGGGGTCGGTGATGGTATCGGCGAGCTCGCTCTCGACCACGCCGGGATGGATGCAGGTGACGCGGATGTTGTCGTGCTCCTGGCGCAGGCCGTCCGAGATCGCGCGGACCGCATATTTGGTGGCGCAGTAGACGGCCGCCGTCGGCGACACGCTCAAGGCACCAATCGAGGCGATGTTGATGACGTGGCCCGATCCGCGCGCCACCATCTCCGGCAGCACCGCGGCAATGCCGTAGAGCACGCCCTTGATGTTGACGTCGACCATCCGGTCCCACTCCTCGACCTTGAGCGAGGCCATCAGCGACAGCGGCATCACGCCGGCATTGTTGACGATGACGTCGACGCGGCCCCACACGCCGCGCGCGGCGTCGGCAAAGGCGGCGACGCTGGCGCGATCGGTGACGTCGAGGGGATGCGCAAGCGCCGTGCCGCCGGCCGCGTTCAATTCGGCCGCGAGATCCTTCAGACGATTGGCACGCCGTGCGCCGAGCAGGACCTTAGCGCCGGCCGCTGCCAGCTCGCGCGCGATGCCGGCGCCGATGCCGCTGGAGGCGCCGGTGATGAGAATGACTTTGTCGATTGGCATGAGGCTTCCCGTCGCTTTCCGAGTGATCGCTGGAAGATGGACCGATGCCGTCGCTGTGATAAGACGATGACGTCTAACCACGCTGGCAAGCTGCACTAACCGATGGAACCCGACCTCAACGCCCTCGCCGTCTTTGCACTGGTCGCCGAGGAGCGGAATTTTCGCGCTGCCGCCGACCGTCTCGGCGTGACGCGCTCGGCCGTGAGCCAGACCATCCGACGCCTGGAGGAAACGCTCGGCATCGCGCTGATCCAGCGCACGACGCGCAGTGTCAGCCTGACCGAGGCCGGCGAGCGGCTGCATGCGCAGGTCGCGCCCGCCATCGCCGACATGCGCGCCGCGCTCGGCAATACCGAGGCATTGGGTGGGCGCCCGCGCGGCGTATTGCGGCTCGCGGTCTCCTCGATCGCCGAGCATTTCCTGTCCGGTCCGTTTCTTGCCGCCTTTGCCGAAGCCAATCCGGAGGTGCAGCTCGACATCGCCGTGAGCGATGCGGAGTTCGATATCGTCGCCGCCGGCTATGACGCCGGCGTGCGGCTCGGCGAGATCATCGAGCAGGACATGATCGCGCTGCCGATCGCCGGCGACGAACGCCAGCTCGCGGTCTGCGCGCCGGCCTTCCGCGATCGCTTCGGCGCACCCTCCCACCCGTCCGAACTGACGTCCTTTCGCTGCATCGGCTGGCGCCCGGCGCCAAACGTCACGCCCTATCGCTGGGAGTTCGCCGATGGCGGCAAGGAGTTCAGCGTCGCAGTCGCGCCGGAGATCACGACCAACGACATGGCGCTGATGATGAAGCTCGCGGTCGCCGGCGCCGGCATCACCTTCGGCATGGAGGCGAGCTTCCGCGCCGCGATCGCGCGCGGCGAGCTGGTGCCGATCCTGGAAGACTATTGCCCGTTCTTCGCCGGCTTCTATCTCTATTATCCGAGCCGCCACAACGTCGCGCCCAAGCTGCGCGCGCTGATCGAGCATGTGCAGCGGCGCGGCATCAGCCAAAGGAATCTGCCGTGACCAGGGATGAGCTTGCCGCCCTCTATCACGACTACATCGCCTGCCTGAACCGGCAGGATTGGCCGGCGCTCGGGCAGTTCGTGCACGACGACGTCATTCACAACGCGCGGCCGCTCGGACTCTCCGGCTATCGCGCCATGCTGGAGCAGGATTTTCGGGAGATTCCGGATCTGCGGTTCAACATCGAACTGCTGGTCTCCGACCCGCCCAACATCGCCGCCCGGCTGAAATTCGATTGCGCGCCGGTTGGGACATTTCTCGGACTTGCCGTCAACGGAAGGCGCGTGACGTTCTTCGAGAACGTGTTCTATGAGTTTCGCGAGGGCAAGATCTGGCAAGTGTCGTCGGTGATCGACAAGGCCGCGATCGAGGCGCAGCTCTGACGCCGCGCCCCGACCCGGAGCTCACGCCGCCGCCGGCGCCACCTCGCCTTGCGGCTTGGCGAACGGCCTGAAATTCATCGCCATCAGGAAAGCCCCCAGGCCCATCGCCCAGGAGGCGATGTAGAGCCAGGCGTAGCTGGAGAACGCGTCGTAGATCAGGCCGCCGGCGAGCGGGCCCGTCGCCATGCCGAGGCTGCCGGCCATCGCCGTGCCGCCGATCACCGTGCCCATCATCCGCAGCGGAAAGTTTTCGCGCACCAGCACGGCGTAGAGCGGCATGGTGCCGGCATAGATGAAGCCGAAGATGGCGCCGACCGCGTAGAAGGTCGCGAGCTGATGTGCGAAGACGTAAGCGAGCGCGCCGAACGCCTGCAGCAGCAGGCCCGAGACCAGCACGCGCTTGGCGCCGAAACGGTCGCCCATCAGGCCGAAGGCGATGCGGCCGCCGAGGCCGGCAAACCCCTCGATGCTGTAGATCGTCACCGCCGCGACCAGCGGGATACCGCAGCTGATGGCATAGGACACGGTATGGATGATCGGGCCGGAATGGGTGGCGCAGCAGAAGAAGTTGGTGGCAAGCAGAATGAAGAATTGCGGCGAGCGCAGCGCCTCGCCCATCGACATCTCGCTCTGCTCGGTCCCCTCTGCCATTGGCGCGGCCGCGGCCTGCGCGAGCGCGGGGGGACGGCGCACCAGCAAGGAGACCGGAATCATGATGACGGCAACCACCAGCGCGATGATCTGCATCGAGGTGCGCCAGTCGTGGCCGGAGACGAGCCAGGCCGCAAGCGGCGCCATCGTCATCGGCGCCATGCCCATGCCGGCCGAGACCAGCGATACCGCGAGGCTGCGATTGGTGTCGAACCAGCCGGTGACGGTTGCCATCATCGGCGCGAAGATCGCGGCGCAGGACGCGCCGACCAGAAGGCCGAACACGAACTGGAACGCGATGAGCGAGGTCGCATGGCTGGCGGCGAACAGGCTCAGCGCCAGCACGGTCGATCCGGTCAGCACCACCGGCAGCGGCCCGAACCGGTCCGTCGCCGTGCCCCAGGCCATGCTGGTGAAGGCCATCGCCAGGAAGCCGATCGTCATCGCGCTGGAGATGCCGGTCACCGACCAGCCGGTGTCCTTGGCGATCGGCTGCAGGAACACCGGCAGCGAAAACATGCCACCGATCGCGACGCAGCCCAGCAAGCCGCCGGCGGCGACGATCACCCAGCGATAGGGGAAAGAGGTCATTTCGTTCTCCCGTCAGATTTGTCTGGGTGGAAGACGAATGGGAACCGGGCCGGCCGACAGCGGCAGACGATTTTTGCCGCACGCTTTTGTGACGTGCCAGCAAAAAGTTTCGAAAACAACCCCATGCACAGTAGCCGGCCACAGCGGGATCAATGACTTACGAGGGCCATAGCGATGCCAGCCCGTGAAGGCGATGCCGTTGACGCGCCACATGCCGACGACGACTTCTTTGCGTAAGCCGCCTAGCCGTGAAGCTGCGAGTTGAGGCCGTCCCAATTTGGCTTTCGTCTGGTTGCCTCGAGAGCGCCGCTCTGGGAGTTGCGACGTAGAAGAAGGCCCTTTTGGCCTGACAGCTCTCTGGCTTTCACGACCCGGCCATCTTCCAGAAGAACGCGCGCGCCTGCCGTGACATAACAGCCTGCTTCGACGACACAATCGTCGCCCAGTGAAATGCCGATTCCGGCGTTGGCTCCGATCAGGCAGCGCTCGCCAACTGTAATGGTCTCTTTCCCTCCTCCGGACAGAGTGCCCATGATCGACGCTCCGCCACCAACGTCGCTGCCACGTCCCACCACAACGCCGGCGCTGATCCGACCTTCGACCATGCAGGGACCGAGCGTGCCTGCGTTAAAATTGCAGAAGCCTTCATGCATAACGGTCGTGCCCGGCGCCAAATGGGCTCCGAGCCTGACACGATCCGCATCCGCAATTCTCACGTCCGCAGGCGTCACATAGTCAGTCATGCGCGGAAACTTATCCACGCCTGTCACCTCAAACGCGAGGCCACGCTTTCGTGCCAGCATTTGCGCTTCCGGTACACGAGAGCATTCACAGGGACCGAGGATCGTCCAGGCAACGTTAGGCAACAGACTGAAAACGCCTTCAAGGTTCAGGCAATGAGGCCGGACGAGCCGGTGGCTCAATAGATGAAGTCGAAGATAGGTGTCGTGCACATCCGTCGGCGCCGATGCAAGGGAGTCAATTTCCGTACGGATTGGAACGATGTCGACATTGCGAATGTCGTCGTGCCGCGCATATCCGTTCGCCGACTGACCCAACGATCTCTCGATCTCGTCTTCCGTCAGCCGTACCGTTGCAGCCCTGTCGGCCCCCATAACGAGACGCAACTGAGGAAACCAGGAATCCAACACGCGACCGTCAGCGGCAATCGTCGCAAATCCCTCACCGCTCGCGCCCCTCGCCATTTGAATTGCTCACATTACGATCCTGCATAGTGCATACGCGAGTTCTCCCGGAATTGGCAACTTCCGGACGTGCAAACACCCCTCTCTATGGGGCCTTTTCGACGGTTCAGCGCAGATTGTGCCGTCGTGAGGTGACGCGCTACGGCAGGTTCGCGGGAACTACTTGTCTTGGTCCAACTCGCATCCATCCGGCTATCGCTAGCCGCGCGTTAAACGCCCTAGTTCTCCAGCCCCTGCTTCCCGATCCAGTCGTTGACCAGCTTGGCGACGTCGTCGGAATTGCGGTCCATCATCATCATGTGGGTGTTGCCCTTGAGGCCCATCTTCGGCAATTCGAAGGTATCGACCTTGCCGCCGGCCGCCGCGATGGCCTGCCCCCATCTGGTCGGGTTGACCACGAGCTTCGACCACACCGGGACCTTGTCGAGGAAATCGCCCCACACGATCAGATGCGGCACACCCTTGAGTTTCGGGGCATCGGCCTTGGCGGGATCGGGCGCGCCTGACGGCTCGATGGCGATGAGCGCCTTGATCTTGTCGGGCGCGTTCAGCGCGGCGGTAAAGCCGAAATTGCCGCCCTGGCTGTGAACGATGACGATGCATGGGCAGACCTTCTGCACCAGCGCGTCATATGCTTTTTGCGTGGCGGCATCGTTCGTCGCCCAGCGCGGAATGCTCTGCTTGGCGAACTGGTCGAACGTTTCGATCGGAAACTGCCCGCCCTCGAACGCTTCGCGCTTGCCACCGACCTCATAGCTCGGCCCAATCCGGAACAGCTCCCAGGCCTCCTTCTTCGGGCGGAAGAACGGCTCGCTCTTGAATATCTCGGGGTAGCGCGCCCAGGAGGCGCGGCCACGCTCGACCGCATCGGAGACGTAGACGTCATTGCCGGCATTGAGGAAGAACTGCTGCCAGCCCGGCTTGCCGTCGGGCTTGGTCTCCCAGGTCACGCCGGAGAGGCCGCCGCCGTGCCAGAGCAGCAGCGGCCATTTCGACTTCGGCGCCGCCTGCTTGACGAACTGGACATACATCTGCTCGACCTCGAACTCGCCATTCGGATCGACCTTGATCGGCGGCGCGCCGGGCGAGAACACGATCTCCTTGGATGGGAGCCCGTTCAGCGTCTCGGTGTGCCCGCCGATGTGGAAGCTGCCGACCTCCTTGACGAGGTAATCGGCCTTAACAGGCGTTGCCGCTGCAAGGGTTGCCGCCAGGGCGATCGCGATCGTGCGCATGAGGTTGGTCCTCCCGGATGCTTGTTGTTGGCGGCAACGTTAGGCGAAGCGTCAATGCAAAGCAATTTCGGAGGTCCATTCCTGGTCGCTCGCGGCTCCTGCCGATCTCCGCTCAGTAAGCGTGCCTCGCCCGACGCCGCCATGCGCTGACGGTGAGCCAGATTGCCGAGACCAGGAAGTAGAGCGCGCCGACGGCGGCATAACCTGTGACCGTCGCGATCGACGGCACCGCGGGCGTCGAGGCTTGAAAGATGAAGAAGCCACCGGCCAGCGCCGACTGACCACCGCTGAGCACCATGGCCCACTGCGCGCCGAAACTCTTCCAGCGCCGGATGGCCGTGCCGAGCTGGAGCAATCCGGACAGGATCGCCCAGGCTCCGAACACCGCGAGCACAGCGTTCATGCTCATCTGCAAGGCGACGAGGACCGCGATAGTGGCCGCCAGGCTGACCAGGACGTTGAGTGCCTGCGTGCGGCTTTGTGTCAAGCCGCCGCTGCGGAGCGCGTCCACGGCATTCGCCGCCGCGTCCCAGGCGGGATAGAGCACGAGCAAGGCGCCTGCGATCACGGATGATCTCCCGACAGCAAACGCGGCAACAACCCAGGTGACGGAGAACGCCGCCCGGATGAAGTAATATTGCTTCAGCCATCGCTCGCGATCGGCCCGAACGAGATCCGGTTGATGATATGACATTTGCATCTCTCCTTTACCTACTAGTTGGTAGTTTCGATTACCAGGAAATCGCCCTCGCCGCCTGCGCGCCTGCGCGCTTGCATGCGTGTCGTTGTCGTCCGGCCGATATCTTTCAGTGCTTGGCGGACAGCCGGTCCAGCAGCGGGGTGGTGATCACACCGAACATTTTGGGATCGCCATAGGCGCGCGCCGACAGCATCGCACCGTGAATGGTTGCCATGAATCCTTCAGCTTCGACCTTGGCTGAGCTCGAGAGGTGAAGCCGCCCCTTCCGCTTGCCGCGCTCCATCACGGACGTCAGCCACGACGCCAGCGCGCGAAAATGCGCGCGGACTTCGAGTGCGACCTCCTCCGGCAGGATCGGAAGTTCGCTGGCCAGGAGCGCACAGACGCAGAACGGCGCCGTTGCATCGGTGATGCACGCTTCCCAATACCCGACATAGCTTTTGAGCTGGTCGCGCGGATCAGGAACATTGCGTTCGAGCGCCGCCAGCCCCGCCTCCGCTTCCTCGCGATAGCGTGCCACGAGGGTGCGGACCAGATCGATCTTGCTGGCGAAATGGTGGTGGATGCTCGGCTTGCGGATTCCAACGACGTCAGCGATGTCGGCATAGCTGAAGCCGTTATAGCCGCCCGCGATGATCAGGCCGCGTGCGCAGGCCAGGATGTCGTCGGCGGTCGAGGAAACGTTGGTCATGGCCGTAAGCTACCTTCCAGTTGGTAGGGGGTCAAGAACAGGTGCTTCAATGATCCGTGAGTGGTAGGAGATTGAATGACCATTCGCCCGATCGTCCGCTATCCCGACCGCCGGCTCGCGATACCGGCCCGCGCCGTCACCGCGTTCGACGAGAGTTTGCGCGAGCTTGCCGCAGACCTGCTGGACACGATGCGCGCCGCGCCCGGCATCGGCATCACGGCGCCGCATGTCGGCGTGCCCTTGCGCGTCGTGGTGCTCGAGCTCGACGCCAAGACGGGGCCGCAGACCTACGTCAATCCGGCAATCGAATGGGCCTCGTCCGAAATGATCATGCACAGGGAAGGCAGCGTCTCGATGCCCGGGGTCAACGCAGAGGTGCAGCGCCACGCCAGCGTGCGCATCAGCTATCAGGATCTCGACGGCAACCCGCAGACCGAAGAGTCCGAAGCCTTGCGCGCGGTCTGCCACCAGCACGAGATCGGCCAGCTCGACGGCCTGTTCTGGATTCAGCGGCTGTCGCGGCTGAAGCGGGAGCGGCTGGTGAAGAAGTTCGAGAAGATGTCGCGCAGCTGAGACGTCGCCGGGGCAGACGATGCGGGATTTGATCAGGGCGAACGCTGTCCTCTCATTCTACGTCCTGGCGTTCGCAATATCCTGGGGCGGCGTCTTGGCGATCGTAGGTGGTCCCCAGGGTTTCCCGGCGGACGCCGGCCAGTTGCAACGGTTGCTGCCCGCCGTGGTCCTGGCGATGGTCGCCGGCCCCTCGCTCGCCAGCATCTTCATGACGGTCTATGTGTCGCGCGCGGCGGGTCTGCGCACGCTGCTTTCACGCATCCTGACATGGCGCGTGGGCGCCATATGGTATGTTGCGGCGCTCTTCATCGCGCCGTTGACGGTTGTTGCGGTTCTGCTCGCGCTGGCGCTGGTGTCGCCTCATTTTTTGCCGACGATCTTTGGCGCCGAGGACAAGGCGGCGATCCTCCTTCCCGGCCTTGCGGCAGGATTGGTCGCGGGATTGTTCGAAGAGATCGGCTGGACCGGCTTCGCCATACCACGCCTCAGATCGCAGCTCGGCTTCGTCGCCTCCGGACTCATCGTCGGCGGCCTCTGGGCCTTGTGGCACTCCGCGGTGGCGCTGTGGGGAAGCGGAACGGCTTCCGGCCAGCTCGCGCCCGTGATGTTGCTGTCCCAGATCGCGTTCTATGCCGGTGTGCTGCCGCCCTATCGACTGCTCATGCTGTGGATTCATGACCGCACCGGGAGCCTGCTCCTGGCGGTGCTGATGCACGGCTCCCTGACGGCTTCGACGACTTTCGTGTTCGCACCGCCCGTGAGCGAGGCAGAGCGCCTTGCCTACCATATCGCGTTGGCCTGCGCATTCTGGATCCTCGCCGCGATCGTGGCGGCGCGGCGTGGGCGTGTGGGTCCAAACTGATGCCGCCCGGCGCAGGGTACGGGCTGCTCAGGCCCTCTTCCCGCCTCGTTTGATCACGGGCGCGTTGCGACGCTCCCGCTTGCCGCGCGCGATTTCGGTCGCGAGCGCGTCGAGCTTCGGCTCCCAGAATGTCCTGAACCGGCCGATCCACGCATCCACCGCCTGAAGCCCTGTGACGTCAACCGAGTAGAGGCGCCTTTGCGCCTCCGCCCGGACCGTTGCAAAGCCGCTCTCGCGCAGCACCTTGAGGTGCTGCGACACGGCCGCCTGGGTGATGCCGAACTCGGCCCCGATCGCCTCGACGACCTCACCGGACGCCATCTCCTTGGGGCCGAGCAGCTCGAGGATGCGACGGCGAACGGGATCGGCGAGGACCTCGAAGACGTGCATCAGCTTCCCGTGCCCGGATGTGCGACGCCGGGCGGCATCTCGCCGCGATAGAACGCGATGGTGCGATCCGAGCGCTCCTTTGCCACAGCCGGGTCCACCCCGCTTGCGACGTGCGCCGCGCACCAATATTCGCCGCTGGTCGTCATGAAGTCCTTGCCCTCAGCCGAGCCCATCCATGCCTCAGCCGTCTCATGGTCCACCGATGCCCCGGACGAAAGGTATCGCTCGAGTCCCGCAAGGGCGAGGTCCCAACCGATCCCCACCGCGCCCGGACCGAACTGATTCCAATGATCCTCGATCATCGCGGTGTGCTCAAGCGTCAAACGCGCCTGATTGCGCTCCGATGTCAGCCTGACATCGATCCAGCTCGTCGCGCCACCGAACTCCCATGTCGCGGCAAAGTGCGTCGGCGGCGTGCACGTCGTGATGGTGCCGCCGGCATTGCCCTTGATCTGGTACCTTCCCCCGAGCTGGAGCTCGCCCTCGATCGGCGCAAACCAGCGCGGGATGCGCTGCTTGCTGGTCACGGCGTCCCAGAGATCGTCGACATCAGTCTCGTAGAGACGCGACAGCGTCACCGTGCTGGCCGGTCTTCCGTCCTTCTCGAAGTTCTTCACCGACCGCGCGACAAGCCCCAGCACCCTGGCGACATCGATCTCCATAGCAAATCTCCCCGTCGTTGAGCGCGGACATGAATATCGTTTGATTCTAATATAAGTCAATACTTATATAACGGCCTGGCTGCGTCAAACCGCCTCGCGGAGCCCGTCGAACAAAACCTTTGCTCGTGCGTCGACGTGTCCCCACTCCGCCAAGACCCAGCCCACCCAAGTCCCCGCACAAGACGGAAACAGTCATGAAAGTTCGCAAATTCGCCATCACCGACGCTTCGTTCGAGCGATCGCCTGGTCAAAACGGTGAGATCTTCGCCGGCAACGTTGTCGACCAACGCGTGGACCGATCACCATCGGCTTCGGCCGCTATGCGCCAAACCAGCACCTTGATGAAAAGCTCACCGTGGATGACGTCATGCTCGTGCTGGAAGGCAAGCTCACGGTGACGAGCGGTGCAAGCACCGTCACCGCGGGTCCCGGCGAGATCGTTTACATGCCGAAGGGCGAGACGGTCACCATCCACTCCCATGAGCAAGGCGCCGTCACCGCCTACGTCACCTATCCGCATTGGCAGGAGGCACGCGGGTAAGGCGCGAACCTTAACGTCGATGGCGGCCTGCCGCTTTTCTTGCGATCGAAAATACAGGCACCNCCGCCGGAGACCGCTACTTCAGCGGCAGGAACAGCTCGGCGACCGTCTCGTGCTCGGGGACCTCCGGAAAGAAGCTCAGCCGCTGGCAATAGATCGGGAAGTCGCGCGCTTCCTCACCGCTGGCGGGAAGCCAGTCGCGATAAAGGTAGAGCGCGGCGGGCTCCAGATTGTCGGTGTAGCCGACGACGCGCAGCACGGCACAGCGGCCGCCGGGGATCTCGCCGGCCTTGATCGCTTCGCCGCATCCCGCGATCGGCTGATCGGTGCCGACGCAAAGGTCCACGCTGTAATCGGCCGGCGAAGCAGGACGCCGTTCGGATCGCCAGACATTGAAGGTCGGATGTTTGCTGGGGTGCAGGTTTGCCGCTTTGCGCCAGGCGACGAAGCGCCGGATGGTGGCGCCAAGCGTCGCCGGGTCGCCCCGATGCTCCATGATCGCCACTTTCGTGGCAGGCACGTCACGGATGGTCACGTCGTCGGTGGTAAAGGTCGTCTGCATGAGCTTGCTCCTCGCGTTGTCGAGAGGCCCGAAGGCCGCAAGCCACGGCTCCCAGTCGGGAGATTTCCGGAACGACGACGGCGATTGCCCGAACCGTTGCCTGAAGGCGCGGGCAAAGGCATCCGGTGCGTCGTAGCCGGCATCCATCGCGATGTCCGTGACCCCAAGGGCGTCGCTGTAGGCCAGCCGATAGGAAGCGCGCTTCAGACGGGCCAGCTGGACATAGCGATGCACGGACAGACCGAAGGTCGCCGTGAACTGCCGGTGGAAATGAAATTTCGAGAAGGCCGCAACGGTGCTCAAGCTTTCCAGGTCCAGACCGTCGTCGAGATGCCGGTCGATATGGTCCAGCACCCGCCGCATCCGCGCCCGATAGTTCTGCAGCGCCGCCTTCATCTTCTTTCCTCCGTGGCGGCCTCAGTTAGCCGCTGGTGGCCATGACGCGCTCGACCGATCTTGCGGTTTGGCAGAACCTGCCGGGCGGATTGGCGACGCGTAATCCGTCATCTAACAACACGGCACGACGAAGGATGGTGGATTAGGCCGGCGGACCGCGCTTCGCGCAGCCGCGGGCTAATCCACCCTACCCGCCTGCCATCAGCGCCTTCGCCAATGCCATGTACGCCGGCAGCGTCACGGGATCGTTGGCGGCGTTGCCGGCGACGGGATGCGAGGCATAGCGCGCGATCACCATCTCGGCTTTGGGATCGATGTAGATGCCCTGGCCGTAGACGCCGCGCGCCATGTAGGCGCCGTGGGCGTTGTGCGTGACCCACCATTGGTTGCGATAGGAAGCGCCGGGAAGTGTGGTGTAGCCGGCCGGCTTGAACTTTTCGGGATCGCCGCCGCGCGCGATGTCCTCGACCACCTGCGACGGCACGATCTGGCGGCCGTTGAAGCGGCCGTGATTGCGCATGGTCTCGCCGAAGCGAGCGAGATCGCGCAACGTGGTGGAGAGACCGCCGCCGCCGCTCTCGGTGCCGATGCGATCGACATGATAATGCGCGTCCTCCTCGGCGCCCATTGGCGCCCAGATGCGCTCCGACAACAGGTCGGACAGCGTCATGCCGCTGGCGCGCCTGATGATCCAGGCGAGCACGTCGGTGTTGACGGTCTTGTAGGCAAAGGCCTTGCCGTGCTCGCCCTGCCTCTTCTGCGCGACGAGGAAGTCGAAGATGGTGGTCGGGCCGTCATAGTCGGGCGGGATCGGCGCCATGCCGTTGGCGCGCCGCAGGCCCCAGACATGCGAGCTCTTGTCGGTGTAGACCTCGGTGTATTCGAGCCCCGTGGTCATATCCATGACCTCGTGCACGCGCGCATCGCCGAATGCACTGGCCTTCAGCTCCGGCACATAATCCGTGACAGGCGCCTGCGGATCGATCTTCCCTTCCTTGACCAGTGTCCCTGCGAGCACGCCGGTGAACGACTTCGTCACCGACATCGCGATATGCGGCTTGTGCGGCTTGAGCGCGCCGAAGTAGCGCTCGTAGATCAGCTTGCCCCGGTGCAGCACCGCGATGCCGTCCGCGTAGGTCTCCTCCAGCATCTTTGCGAAGGTCATGGGACGGCCATCCATGGTGGTCGAAGCGACGGCGCCGATGTCGTGATCCGCGCGCGGAAGCACGGATGCAGGCCCTGCCCCCCGCCAGACATTCACTGTCGGCACCAGCTGGCGGACGTTGCTCCAGGCCCAGCGCAGCTCGGGGAAGCTGCGGAACGAGCCGTTCTGGAACGTGATGGTGCGATCCGGCGCCGGCGGAAAACCCTTCATCCAGCCGAGCGTTTCAGGATCGGTTTCGGTGGCGGTGGCGGGCGCTTGAGTCGCAGCAGACATGAACACGGGCTCCAGAGGGAATGCCGATGTCGTAGCATAGGAGAGCACGACGTTAGATCCTGCGTTTGTGCAAGGGGACCTGCACGACGATCAGAGGCGCCGCGTAAGGCGTCGTGCGGGCGGATGCAGCGACTGGCAGCAAGGATACCCATCAATTTCGTTCTGCAAGCGCGATGGGTTTCGCTGCGCCCTCCCCATCCTACGGGCTGGCGTCCAGCCTTGTGGGGAAACGCGCCCCGGCGATATGATCAGACCCCGTCGGCATCGTCGTGGGAGATTGAGCAATGGATTTTTCCGGGCGCTGCGCCTGCGGCGCGATTAGATACACCATTGCCGCCGCGCCGATCCGCGGCTTTCAATGCCAGTGCAGCGACTGCCAACGCGATACCGGGAGCGGCCACAGCTCCGTCTTCGTATTCGCGCGAAACGCGGTCTCGGTGACCGGCGAGGTGCGCGAGATCGCACGCACCGCAGACAGCGGCGCAGTCAAACGCAAGGGGTTTTGTCCAAACTGCGGCTCACCAATCTACAACCAGCCGGACGAAAAGCCGGACTACATCGGCATCTATGTCGGGACGCTGGACGACGCCAGCACATTCAAACCTTCCGTCGTGCTGTTCTGTTCGCGCGGGTACGATTGGGACCGTCTCGATCCAGACATCCGCAAACTGCCAAAATGGTACTCGGGACCGGAATAGATGAAATGAGTGTCTGGTGGTGACGGATAACGAAAGCGGCTTTGCAGGCGTTGGCAGGATGGGTGGAGCGCAAGCGACAACCATCAATCTCGTTCTGCAAAAGCGATGGGTTTCGCGAAGAGCTCAACCCATCCTACGGGCTGCGCGTGATCTCTCTGGGAGAGAACTCTCAATCTGACCATGCAGGAGCAGGCATACGCCTACTCCCCCTCAATCGTCCCAGGCGGCTTGCTCGTCACGTCAGAAGTCTTCGGCCATGGTGCGCGCCTCGCTCGCGGCCGCCCGCCGCGCCTCCGCGTCGGCCTCGAGACCGAACAAGGTGCGCTCCACAACCAGGCCCCGGATGTCGGTCAGGCCGATGCACCGCAGCCACGCCTCCAGATAGGGGCGCTGGAAATCGTAGAGCTCGCCCGGGGTCCAGTTGCTGGTCGGCGCATAGTCCAGGCCGCGCGCGTAGATGACCGCCGCCTTCGTCGCCTTCATCAAACCGCCAAAGCCGGTCTGATCGAACGAGAACAGGATGTCCTTCTGCGACACCAAGTCAATGTAGTGCTTCAGGCGATAGGGGATGGAGAAGTTCCAGAGCGGGACCGCCATCAGAAGCTTGTCGGCGGCGAGCAGGGGCGCGGCCAGCGCCTCCATTCGCGACCATGCCGCCGCCTGCGCCGGCGAGCGACCCTCGCCATAGATGCCGGCGTACTTCGCATTCAGCGCGTCCTCGTCGAGTGGCGGCAGGTCCAACGACCACAGGTCGAGGGTTTCGATCTCATCCGAGGGGTGTGCGGCGCGATAGGCGTCGATGAAGGCGCGTGCCACCTCGATCGAGGCGGACGCCGCCTTGCGGGGAGAAACTTCCAGATAGAGCAGTTTGGTCATGGCGATCGATTCCTGCGAGGCGCACAACCGCGCCGGTCACCTCAACCTCCCGCTTCCGGATAGATTTAGCAAACGAGTAATTCCGCTGGCATTCAGTGAGAAACGTGTTAAATCCAAGGCAGCGAGGTCTCATGTTCGAAACCGAGTTACTGCGCGTCTTCGTCACGGTCGCCGAGTGCGGCGGGTTCACCCGCGCCTCAGAGGTCCTGCATTCCACCCAGTCGACAGTCAGCGCGCAGATTCGCCGCCTGGAGGATCAGGCGGGGCAAGCGCTCTTCGCTCGAAGCACGCGTTCGGTGCAGCTCACGCCAGCGGGCGACACCTTGCTCGGTTATGCTCGGACGATCCTGCGCATCAACGAGGATGCGCGGCAGCGTCTTTCCGGCGCCGTACCGGCCGGTCGCATTCGGCTGGGATCGTCGGAGGATTTGACCGGCGCGTGGCTCCCCCGCCTCCTGCGACGCTTCGTGACCCAATTCCCGCAAGTGGCGATCGACCTGGAAATCGGGATCGGACCCCGGTTGCTGAGGCGGCTAGACAAAGGGGAGATCGACGTCATGGTCACTGGCCGCTGCGCCGAAGACACGGAGGGGACGAGGCTGTGGCGCGAACCGTTGGTTTGGGCCTTCGCGCGCGAGAGCGAGCCGCCCGCGCCTCTCCGCCTGGCGCTCTTCCCGGAGCCCTGCCCGTACCGCCAAGCAGCGCTTCGCGCCCTTGGCGGGGCGAACCAGGGCTGGACCATCGCTTGCACCAGCGGCAGCCTTGCCGGCGTCCGCGCTGCAGCGGCCGCGGCGATCGCCATTACGCCGTTGCCGCGAAGCCTGGTCGGCCCCGAGCTGCGCATCCTCGGGCCAGAGGCGGCTTTCCTGCCGTCCCTGCCCGACGTGGAATACATTGCAAAGGTCGGCCGCCGGGCGAATACGCCCGCCATCGCCGCCTTAGTGGAGATGATCCACACGGCGCCAGCGACGATGGCGAGCTGACTGGATCGCAGGTCCGTTAGACCCGGGACAAAGGGAATGGCGGCAGCCCCCTACTCCCACTCAATCGTCCCGGGCGGCTTGCTGGTCACGTCGTACACCACCCGGTTCACGCCCTTCACCTCGTTGATGATGCGTGTCGCCGTCTCGCCCAAGAACTTCATGTCGAACTGGTAGAAGTCGGCGGTCATGCCGTCGGTGGATGTGACGGCGCGGAGGCCCACCACGTAGTCGTAGGTGCGGCCGTCGCCCATGACGCCGACGGTCTTGACCGGGAGCAGCACGGCGAAGGCCTGCCAGATCTCGTCGTAGAGGCCGTGCTTGCGGATCTGGTCGATGTAGACGGCGTCCGCTTTCCTGAGGATGTCGAGCTTGTCGCGGGTGATGTCGCCCGGGCAGCGGATGGCAAGGCCCGGCCCCGGGAAGGGGTGGCGGCCGACGAAGATTTCGGGCAGGCCCAGCTCGCGACCGAGCTTGCGCACCTCGTCCTTGAACAGCTCGCGCAGCGGCTCGACGAGCTTCATGTTCATGCGCTCGGGCAGACCGCCGACATTGTGGTGCGACTTGATGGTCACTGAAGGTCCGCCGGTGAAGGAGACGCTCTCGATCACATCAGGATAGAGCGTGCCTTGGGCGAGGAAGTCGGCGCCGCCGATCTTCTTGGCCTCCTGCTCGAACACCTCGATGAAGAGGCGGCCGATGGTCTTGCGCTTCACTTCGGGATCGGTGACGCCTTCGAGCTCGCCCAAGAACTGTTTCGAGGCATCCACGTGCACGAGCGGGATGTTGTAGTGGTGGCGGAAGAGGTCCACGACCTGCTCGGCCTCGTTGAGGCGCATCAAGCCGTGATCGACGAACACGCAGGTGAGCTGGTCGCCGATGGCCTCGTGGATCAGCACGGCCGCGACCGCTGAATCGACGCCGCCGGAGAGGCCGCAGATCACCCTGCCCTTGCCGACCTGCTGGCGGATCTTCGCGATCTCCTCCTCGCGGAAGGCGCGCATGGTCCAGTCGCCGGTGAGGCCGGCGATCTTGCGCACGAAGTTGCGGATGAGCTTGGCGCCGTCGGGCGTGTGCACGACTTCGGGGTGGAACATCAGGCCGTAATATTTGCGCGTCTCGTCCTGGATGATCGCAAAGGGCGCGTTCGGCGAGGTGCCGGCGACCGAGAAGCCCGGCGGCATCTTGGTGATGCGGTCGCCATGGCTCATCCAGACCTGGTTCTTGCTGCCTGATGTCCAGACGTCCTCGAACAGCTTGCTCCCGGCTTTGACCTCGACATCGGCGCGGCCGAATTCGCGGTGATGGCCGCCCTCGACCTCGCCCCCTAACTGGGCGGCCATGGTCATCTGGCCGTAGCAGATGCCCATCACGGGCACGCCGGAATCGAAGATCAGTTGCGGGGCGCGGGGCGAGCCGGCCTCGTGCACCGACTCCGGCCCGCCGGAGAGGATCACCGCCTTCGGCTTCATCTCCTTGAAGGCGCTTTCCGCCTTGTTGAACGGGACGATCTCGCAATAGACGCCGTCCTCGCGCACGCGACGCGCGATCAGCTGCGTCACCTGGCTGCCGAAGTCGACGATGAGAATCTTGTCATGCGCCGAGGCCGATGAGGGCGTCGACGCGGAGCGGTCGTGCTGTGCTGCTGTCATGGCAAGCAGATACGCGACGGAGCCCCGGCCCGCAACCGCGCTGGCCCGTGCGCCCACATTCTTCTTTGGGCATGGACAAATGGATATACGTCAGTATTATTGACCTAATTTGCCCCACCGTCCAACAGGGGCCGATCAAGGGAGAAAACGCATGTCACAGCATCATCAGCCATCAACGTTGGCCGCGCTCGGCCGCACCTGGGTCGAGGCCTGGAATGCGCGCGACCTCGAGCGCGTGCTGAGGCTCTACGACGAGGGGGCCGTGATGACCTCGGACCGCATTCCCCTGATGGGGTTCGATGCCAGCGGCACCGTGCGCGGCAAGGATGCGCTGCGGGCCTATTGGGGCAAGGCGCTGGGGCTGCTGCCGGAGCTGCACTTTACGCTGATCGATGTGTTCGTCAGCCCTGACAGCGTCGTGGTGTTCTATGCGAACGAGCGGGGCAAGAAGATCTGCGAGTATCTGCGGGTCAATGATGCCGGGCTGATCGTGCAGGGGTCGGCGAACCATCTGGTCGAGTGAAGGCTCGCTGCGTTGGACGGTGCGGCCCAACCCACCGCCGTCCTTCCCCGCGAAAGCGGGAAATCCAGTACGCCGCGTGCCGCAAGCGTCGTTGCGAGGAGCCCTTGCGACGAAGCAATCCGGACCGTCTCCGCAGATGCATTTCTGGATTGCTTCGCTTTGCTCGCAATGACGGAGACTGGGGCGGACGCGTGCGCTAACACTCGCCCGCCGGCCCAGAGACAGGATCCCCCGATGAAACTTCCCACCTCCCCCTTCACCGTCACCGACTGGAGCAAGGTCGAGGCTACCACGCATCCCGGCGAGACCGGGCAAGCGCTCTGGCGCACCCTCACCGTCGGCGATCTCCGGGTGCGGATGGTCGAGTATTCGCCGGGCTATCTCGCCGACCATTGGTGCGACCGCGGCCACGTCATCTTCGTGGTCAAGGGCGAGCTCGATTCGGAACTTCGCGACGGCCGCAAATTCAAGCTGACGGCGGGCATGAGCTACCAGGTTTCGGACTTCGGCGACGCCGCGCACCGGTCCTCGACGGCCACCGGGGCGACGCTCTTCATCGTCGATTGAGGGTGGTGGGCACGGTGTATTTGCACCGCAAAATAGAAGATCCGCGCGACGTGCCGGGCCACGGGTGGTGCCTTGAAGAAGTCCAATTATCTCGCTATATTGTGATCATCGATACTTGGCCGAACGACTGGGCCGCTTCGCCTCGTCTAAGACAGGCGCGCACGCTTCAGATGATTTCTCCAAAACATCGACTCATCAGGGCTATGGGCGCAGTGACGCGTACCGGTCCACGTGCGTACTGTCTCTAACTAACTGAAGGAAATTTCCCATGGCTATGGGCACCGTGAAGTGGTTCAACACCCAAAAGGGTTATGGTTTCATCCAGCCGGACGACGGCCAGAAGGACGTTTTCGTCCACATCAGCGCCGTCGAGCGCGCTGGCCTCTCCTCCCTCAACGAGGGTCAGAAGGTCTCGTTCGACATCGTCGCCGACCGCCGCAGCGGCAAGTCGTCGGCTGACAATCTCCGCGTCGGCTAACGCCGGCGCAGCGTTCTGACCACGGACGTACCGGCAGAACGCCAGAACTCGAAAGCCCCGCGACCGGGACCGGTCGGCGGGGCTTTTGTTTTTGCTCCCCCGTCATTCCGGGGCTCGCGCCACGCGCGCCCCGGAATGACAACGTTGATCATCCCGCCTTCTTAAGCACCGAGACAAAAAACCCGTCCGTGCCGGTCCGCCGCGGCGTCATCAGCCAGCCCTCGCCCGACTGCAGCGCGGCGTCGGCAAACGCCTCGGCCTTGTCCCAGAGCACGCTGGCGGTTTGCTCGGGCGGGACCACAGCGAACTCGGGATGGCGGCCGATGAACGCCCGCACCTGCTCGCCGTTCTCTTCCGACAGCACCGAGCAGGTGATGTAGGCGATGCGGCCGCCCGCCTTCACCAGGGGAACCGCACGCTCCAGAACCTCGGCCTGATCGCGCAGGCGGATCTCCAGCGCACCCGGCCGCATGCGCCACTTGGCATCGGGGTTGCGGCGCCAGGTTCCGGTTCCCGTGCAGGGCGCATCAATCACGACGAGGTCGGCGCTGCTGCGGACGTCGGCAAGCGGATCGGCCTCGCCCTTGGGCGTGCGGATATCGGCATTGTGCACGCCGGCACGCGAGAGGCGCTCGTGAATCGGGGCGAGCTGGCGCTTGTCCCGGTCGGTTGCGATCAGCCGGCCCCTGCCCTGCATCAAGGCCGCGAGCGCCAGCGTCTTGCCGCCGGCGCCGGCGCAGAGATCGATCACCTGCTCGCCCGGTTTTGCCGCGGTGAACTGGGCCGCAAGCTGCGATCCTTCATCCTGCACTTCAATTGCGCCCTTGATGAAATCCTCTTCCGCCTGGACGCCGGGGTTGCGCGCATCGGCCGAAAGCTCGATGCGCAAGCCTGTTGCGGACCAAGGCGTCGGTTTCGGATGAAGATGAGAAAGCGCCTTCAGGACCTTGTCACGATTGGATTTTAGCGTGTTGACGCGCAGGTCGAGTGGCGCCCGGCTCGCCATCGCGGCCGTCTCCGCCGCTCGGGTGTCGCCGAATACTTTTGCGAAGTGCGGATCGAGCCATTCCGGATAGTCGCCGGCGACGGCGGCGGGGGCGTCCTTGAGGGAGCGCTGGCTGAGCGCGACCTGTTCGGCTTCGGTCAGCGGCGCCGGCGCGAACCGGCTGCCGTCGAACAAGGCGGCCATGGTCGCCGTGTCCATGTCGCGTTCGAGGCGGAGCATGCCGATCAGCCTGGCACGCGCGGTGTCGGCGTCCATCAGGTAAGCGCTCGAGGCGTAGCGGCGCAGCACGTCCCAGACCAGGCCAGCGATGGCGGCGCGGTCGCCGGAGCCGGCGAAGCGGTGCGCGGTGCCCCACTCCTTCAGCGCCTTGGCCGCGGGCACGCGGTCTCTCTCGATGGTGTCAATCAGTTCAATGGCTGCGGACAGCCGGGCAGCGGGGGTCATTTCAAATCTTTCAGATTAGATCCGGCACATAAGGCTCAGATCACCAAGAGCATTCTCAGCGCGAAATAAATCCACATCGCGAGCAGCACCAGGACGCCCGCGAGCCAGATCGTGGAACGACGGCCGAGATCATCGGATGAGACGAACACACCGGCATGGGCAAAGCGCGTCACCACGAACACCCAGGACATCAGCACGATGAAGAGATCTGCATGGCGCAAAGGCAGCGCCAGCGCGATCAGGGCGTAGAACAGCACCGGCAGCTCGAACTCGCCGAGCGCAATGTCGCGGATCTTGGTCTCGCCCGAGAGCAGCGCCTTCCGGCGGCCGAACATCATGCCGATCAGGAGCGCGAAGGTGAGACCGACCTGCACGAAGACAGGCAGCAGGACCATTTGGACGGACATCGGAGCTTTCCCGTAAGGCGGATCGCCGCGGACCGTCATTAGCCGCGACTTCTGACGCTGACAATCAGCGAGTTGAACCGGTGTTCCCGATCTTGCGACCAACCAGCGATTGTTAAGGCGATTTCGCCCCTGTCGGGGGCGCAAGGCGAGAGACCACCATGAACACCCTCTCCGGCCTGATCGGCGCTTTCGCCGAATCCGCTGACGGCCAGCTCGGCATCCTGATGTCGGCGCTGGCAGGGATCGCCACGGCGCTCGCGGTGGCGCTGGCGATGACGGTGTATTTCCGCCTGAGCTACCGGACTTGGCAGGACGTCGTCAGGCACGGCCTCACCACGCTCGCCGCCCTCGTCCTGTTCGCCTTCGCCGCCTACGACATGCGCCACGCGGCGCTCGCCTATCTCGGCCTCAACCCCTCCAAGCCAGCGGTCGAGTTCGAGATCCGCATGCCCCGCGAGACGCTGACGACGGTGGCCGACAGCCAGATCGAGCTGCACACCGACCGCAACCAGACGCTGGCGCTGGTCGACGGCGTCCGCGACCTCGCGGACGGACGCGCGGTGCTGCGCGGCGCGGTCGCGCTCAACCATCGCACCGCGGACCGCGTGCTGGTCGTGAATCTGCCGGGCAAGGGCACGTTTGAATTCCGCCTCCGCCTGCCCGCCGAGCCGCATCGCTCCGAGCAGTTCGGCCCCTGGCACCTCGCCGACCGCATCGCCTCGCCTGTGGCGGGCAGCGTCGCCGCACAGGATGCCTACACGATCCGCTATCGCGTGCTGTGACATCATGCCCAAAATGCGCTTTCGCGCCGCCGCGGCGCTTGTCCTCACTGCCCTGCTTGGTCCCGCACTGTGGATGCCAGCCATCGCCATCGCCGCGCCGGCCGACATCGCGACTTGCGACCGGCTCGCCGCCCACCCCAGCGATCCGGACAAGCCTGCCAATGTCAGAGGCACTCTCAATATCGCCGACGTCCCTGCCGCGCTGAAGGCCTGCAAGACGGCCGCAGCAATGCCCGACGCGCCGCGCCGGATCTGGACGGAGCTCGGCCGCGCCTATGAGTTCGACCGGCAGATCGCTGAGGCGGCAAACGCCTATCGCAAGGCGGCCGATGCCGGCAGCTCCACCGCGATGGCCGGCCTTGGCGTGCTCCTGCTCCAGGGCAACGGCATCAAGAAGGATATCGCCGAGGGTCGCGTGCTGATCGAGAAGGCGGCGAATGCCGGCGATGTCGAGGGCATGCTCAACCTCGGCTCGCTCTACGGCGCCGGTATCGGCGGTAAGTCGGATTTGGCTTTGGCGCGCAAATGGTACGCCAAGGCCGCGGAAGCGAATTCCGCCGAGGCCATGTATCAGCTGGGATTGATGATGCAGGACGCTGACGGCGGCCCGAAAGACGATGTCGCGGCCAAGGCGCTGTTCGAAAAGGCCGCCGCGCTCGATCATGCCGACGCATTGGAGCGGCTGGGCGCCTATGCCGAGGCCGGCCGGGCCGGCGAGAAGGATGCCAAGGCCGCAATCGCCTTTTACAAGCGCGCGGCCGCGCTCGGCAATGAAGATGCCGGCAAGGCGCTGGAACGGCTGCGTTGTCCGTACCAGCTCAAGGACCGCAGCAATGGTAAACCCGTCGGACGGATCTGCTTTGACGGCGGATAGGGCCTTCCCTCGCGAGCGACGACCACCGCCTGCTTTAAACTTTGTTTCATGGCCAGGCATGCGCGTGCGTCATCGTTTCGACGTGCGAATGCGGATACGATCACCGCATGTCCGAATTTCGCCTCACGCAGATTTCCGACACGCATCTCGGCCGGCGCTTTCCTGGCCTGATTGCAAACTTCCATCGTGTCTGCGAGCACATCGACACCGGGCGGCCCGACCTTGTCGTCAACACCGGTGATGTCTCCTTCGACGGGCCAACCAGCCGTGACGATGTCGCCTTCGCAAAAGGCCTGCACGACGCCCTGCCCGTCGCCTGCCGCTACATTCCGGGCAATCACGACATCGGCGACAATCCGACCGCGATCGGTCCTGCGCCGAAGCCGCCGGTCACGGAAGCGCACCGCCGGCAGTTTTACGACGTCATCGGCGAAGACCATTGGTCGTTCGAGGCCGCCGGCTGGCGCTTCATCGGCCTCAACACGCTGGTCATGAATTCAGGCCTCGCCTTCGAGACCGAGCAGTTCGACTGGCTCGCCTCCGAGATCTCGCGCGTGAACGGCAGGCCGGTCGCGCTGTTCCTGCACAAGCCGCTGTTCCTCAACCTGCCCGACGACCCTGAAACCCCGGAGACCTCGATTCGCTACGTACCGCAGCCGGCACGGGCACGACTGATCGAGATGTTCGCACCTGTCGACCTGCGCCTTATCGCCAGCGGCCACGTGCATCAGCGCCGCGACTTCGCCTATCGTCACACCCGTCACATCTGGGCGCCGTCGGTCGGCTTCAGGATCAACGACGCCCGCCAGGATCGCATCGCGATCAAGGAGACCGGCCTCGTCGAGTATCGCTTCCGGCGGGACAGTTTTGAGGTCCGCCACGTCCGGGCGGCCGGCCAGACCGATATCGACATCGAGGAAGTGCTCGCCCAGATGGGCGGCGAGCACTAGCTCAATCCGGCGGCACCTATCCTTATCTTAATACCGCATTGCATCGAAGTTGTCCCCAGCTTGGCGATATTTGTGTAATGACAACGTTGTCATTCGGACATATCGTTCGTTCCAGCGGTCGAGGGGCCGCTGGGGAGCGACCATGCAGTTCTTGTCCCGGTGGGATAGCCAACGCCTTTCCACGACCATTCGGGGCATTCCCCTGGTCGAGGGCGTCGCTACCCAGGACATCGCCAGCCAGCGCTGGTCACCTGCGCACGGCGATCTCGCCCTGCCCGCCCTCACCCTCGACGAGGCCGCCTTCGCAGCCAACCGAGACCTTTTCCTGAAATGGTGCGCGAACGCCGGCGTTGCCGTCGCGCCCCACGCCAAGACGCCAATGTCGCCGGAGCTGGCGCGCTCGCTGCGCGCAGCCGGTGCCTGGGGCACGACGGTCGCCAACATCCAGCAGGCCGCCGTGCTGCTCGCGAGCGGCGAACGGCGTCTGCTGCTGGCCAACGAGATCGGCGGGCTGGCGGCCGGCCGACGGCTCGGCGCGCTCTTGAGCGCCTATCCCGACGTCGAATTTCACGCCTTCGCGGATTCACCGGCTGCGGTCACAGCGCTCGCCGAAGCCGCGCGGATCGCAGGCCGCGGTGAATTGTCCGTGCTGGTCGAGCTCGGTGCCGGCCGCGCCGGCGCGCGCGATCGCGCCGCGGTCGAGGCGACGATCGCGGCCGTGCTTGCGGCCGACCGGCTCGTGCTCGGCGGTGTCGCCACTTACGAAGGTGCGGTCGCAACGCCCGATATCGACGCGACATTGCGCGCGATCTCGATCCTGATGGAGCGCACCATGGAGACGTTTGCGCTGGTGCGCGCCGCCGCTCCTCAGCGGCCGTTGATCATGAGCGCTGGTGGATCGGCCTATTTCGATATCGTCGCAAACGCGCTGGCGCCGGTGGCACTGGCCGATGGAAATGCCAGCGTGCTCCTGCGCTCAGGCGCGCTGTTCTTTGCCGATCACGGCATCTATGCGCGCGCCTTTGCCGAGATCGACCGGCGCGGCGGCCTCCTCGTCGACGGTCTGCAGCACTCCGCCCTGGCGAGCTTTCGGCCCGCTCTGACGCTCTGGGCCGAAGTGCTGTCGCGGCCCGAAGACGAGCTTGCGATCGCAGGCTTCGGCATGCGGGACGCCTCGTTCGACCAGGGACTGCCCGTGCCCTTGCGCGTCGTCCGCGACGGCGTCGAGCAGCAAGGCCTTGCCGCTAGACTCACCGTGACCCGCCTCAACGACCAGCATGCATTCCTCTCGGTCGCGCCAGACGCCGCGCTCGCGGTCGGCGACATCATCGCCTTCGGCATCTCGCATCCCTGCACCTGCCTCGACCGCTGGCGCATCATCTTCGGCCTCGACGCCGACGGCGTCGTGACACGCGCCCTTCCCACCCAGTTCGGCTGAGAGCGGGCGCGATGAATTTCCTGCCGCTGTGGCGCTACCAGAACCAGCTCATCGACGGGGCCATCGTCACGCTGGAGCTGACGGTGATCTCGGCGCTGGCCGGGCTCCTGATCGGCATCGCCGGCGCGGTCGTGCTGAAGGGGCGCATCGTGCCGCTGCGCTTTCTAGTGCGTTTCTACATCGAGCTGTTCCGCAACACGCCGTCGCTGATCCAGATCTTCATCGTGTTCTTCGTGCTGCCGAGTTTCGGCCTGAAGCTGCCGGCCTTCGAGGCCGCCGCCGTGGCGCTGTCGCTCTATTTCGGCGCCTATTCGGTCGAGATCATCCGCGCCGGCCTCGATTCCATTCCGCGCAGCCAGGTCGAGGCCGGACAGTGCCTCGGGCTATCTGGCTGGCAGGTGTTTCGTCACATCATCCTGCCACCGGCGCTGCGCAACGCCTATCCGGCCGTGACCAGCCAGTTCGTGCTGCTGCTGCTCGGCACCTCGCTCGCCTCGCAGGTTGCCGCCGACGAGCTGTTTCACGTCGCCGGCTTCATCGAAAGCCGCACCTATCGCAGCTTCGAGGTCTATGCGGTGATCTGCGCGGTCTATTTCGCGATGGCGATGTCGTTCAAGGCGCTGTTCGCTGTCGTCGGTCTCGCCGCCTTCCGCTGGCCGCGGCGGCGCTGAGGGACGAGCGATGCGATCTTTCTCCCTCATCGATTTCGTCTCGCTGTTCGCGGCGTTGCGCTGGACCATCGCCCTCGTCGTGCTCGCGCTCGCCTTCGGCGCGCCGCTGGCGCTCGGGCTCGCCCTGGGCCGTATCAGCCGCTTCGCTGGCCTGCGCTGGGCGATGGCGGCGTGCATCCAGGTGATCCAGAGCGTGCCGCTGCTCGGGCTGTTGTTCTTCTTCTATTTCGGCATGCCGGTTTTCCTCGGCATCCAGGTCCCGGCGCTTGTCGCCGTGACCGTCGCCTATACGCTCTACACCGCGGCCTTCCTCGGCGAGATCTGGCGCGGCGGCCTCGAGGCCGTGAAACAGGCGCAGTGGGAGGCCGGCGCCTGCCTCGGCCTCTCTGCCTGGCAGCAATTCCGCCACATCATCGCGCCGCAGGCGCTGCGGCTGTCGCTGCCGCCGACCGTCGGCTTCCTGGTGCAGCTCATCAAGGGCACCTCGCTCGCCTCGATCCTCGGCTTCGTCGAGCTTGCCCGCGCCGGCCAAGTCGTGAGCGCGGCGACGTTCCAGCCGCTGCTCACCTACGCGCTGGTCGCTGCGATCTATTTCGCGCTGTGCCTGCCGCTCACGCTCTGGTCCCGTTCCCTGGAGGCCCGCCTCGATGGCTCTCGTTGAAATCCGCGACGTGCACAAGACATTCGGCAAGGTCGAGGTGCTCAAGGGCGTCTCGCTCGATGTCGAGGAAGGCGAGATCGTCACCATCATCGGCCGCTCGGGCTCGGGCAAGTCGACGCTGCTCCGCTGCATCAACGCGCTCGAGAGCGTCGATTCCGGCGATATTCGCGTCGAGGGCCAGAAGGTCCACGCTGGGATGCCGGACCTCAAGAAATTCCGTCAGCGCGTCGGCATCGTGTTCCAGGCCTTCAATCTGTTTCCGCATCTGAAGGTCGAGCGCAACATCACGCTGGCCCCGCTCCTCACCGGCCGCATCGACAAGGCGAAGGCCCGCGCGCTGGCCGAGGATGTGCTGACCCGCGTCGGCCTTGCCGACAAGATCGACGCCTGGCCCGAGCAGCTCTCCGGCGGCCAGCAGCAGCGCGTGGCGATTGCGCGCTGCCTCGCCATGTCCCCTCACCTCATGCTGTTCGACGAGGTGACCTCGGCGCTCGATCCCGAGCTCGTCGGCGAAGTCCTGAAGGTGATGGAGGCGATGGCGAAGCAGGGCATGACCATGATCCTGGTCACCCACGAGATGGGCTTTGCCCGCAACGTCGCCAACCGCATCGTCTTCATGCATCAGGGCCGCGTCTGGGAACAGGGACCGCCCGCAAAGCTGTTCGCCAACCCTGAAACCCCCGAGCTCGCAAGCTTCATCGCATCTGCCAAATAAAACCTTCCAAGTGAAACCTTCCGAGTGAGAACCTTCCCCCTCAAGGAGAGAGTCATGAGACATCTAAAGTCCCTCTTCACCATTGCGGCGGCCGCCCTCGCCGTCCTTGCCGGACCGAACGTCGCCAGGGCAGACAAGCTCCAGGACGTGCTCGGCGCCGGCAAGATTCGCGTCGGCATCCTCACCGATGCAGCACCCTGGGGCTTCAAGGACGACAAGGGCGAGATCGCCGGCCTTGACGCCGATCTCGCCAAGCTGATCGCCGCCGACATGGGCGTGAAGCTCGAGATCGTGCCAGTGACGGGCGCGGCGCGCATTCCTAGCCTGCTCTCGGACAAGATCGACATGCTGATCGCCGGTCTCGGCGCCACGCCCGAGCGGGCCCAGCAGGTCATGTTCTCGCAGCCCTATGCGGTGGTGAATCTCGGCGTCTACGGTGCCAAGTCGCTTCCCGCAGCCACCAGCAAGAAGCCCGACAATCTCGACGGCCGCAGCGTCGCTGTGGCCAAGGGCTCGACGCTCGACGTCTGGCTCACCGACAACGCGCCGAAGGTGAAGCTTGTGCGCTTCGAGGACACGCCGGCTGCGATCGCAGCCTATCTCGCCGGACAGGCCGACACCTTCGCCGAGAACAGCGCCATCGCGCTGAAGGTCCAGGACCAGAACCCGACCAAGGAGGTCGAGCTGAAATTCCTGATCCGGCAGTCGCCGGCCCATGTCGGCGTGCGCCAGGGCGAGCAGAACCTGCTCAACTGGATCAACACCGACATCTTCTTCAACAAGCTCAACGGCAAGCTCGGTGCCCTGCAGCTGAAATGGTTCAAGGAAGAGCAGTCGCTGCCGACGCTGTAAGCTCGCACATGGCTCCCGCATCAGCGGGAGCCGACCTTCACGAGGAGAATTGAGATGATCAAACGCTACGTTGTCGGCTCGCGCATGAGCCAGGCCGTCGCCGCCGGCGGCATGGTGCACATCGCAGGCCAGGTCGCCG
This sequence comes from Bradyrhizobium sacchari, assembly GCF_002068095.1. Taxonomy (GTDB): domain Bacteria; phylum Pseudomonadota; class Alphaproteobacteria; order Rhizobiales; family Xanthobacteraceae; genus Bradyrhizobium; species Bradyrhizobium sacchari. The sequence goes on from NZ_LWIG01000026.1 coordinate 291,844, forward strand.
ATGACCGCAAGGCCGGCATCGTGTCGCAGACCCAGCAGGTGCTCGCCAAGATCGACGCGCTCTTGAAGGAAGCCGGCACCGACCGTTCCAAGCTGATCGCGGTCAACGTCTTCCTGCCGCACATCATCGACTTCGACACCATGAACTCGGTCTACGACGCCTGGATCGATCCCGCCAATCCGCCGGCCCGCGCCTGCGTCGAAGCCCGCCTCGCCGACCCCGATCTGCGCGTCGAGATGACCGCAGTCGCTCTGCTGTAAAGACCACTTCTCCCAACCTTCGGCCAGCGTCGGCGACGACGCGGCCATGAGGCTCCCATGCATACCGGACTTTTTCACGAGATCGACTTCGAGAAGGACCAGAAATGGTCCGGCCATCTCGGCATTCCCTTCTCGATCGACCGCTCCCCCTACTTCCAAGTCAAGATCCCGATCTTCCGGATCAAGAACGGCGCCGGGCCGAAGCTACTGTTGATGGCCGGCAATCACGGCGACGAATATGAGGGCGAGATCACGCTGACGCGGCTGTATCGCCGGTTAGATGCGAAGGACATCAAGGGCGAGATCACCGTCCTGCCCTTCGCCAATCTGCCCGCCGTGATGGCGGCGCGGCGGCGCTCGCCGCTCGACGAAGGCAATCTCAACCGCGCCTTCCCCGGCGATGCCGCGGGCACCCCGACATTCCGTCTGGCGCATTTCCTCGAGCACGAGCTGTTTCCGCGCCACGATGTCGTCTTCGACATCCACTCCGGCGGCACCTCGATGGCGCATGTGCCGTGCGCACTGATCGAGCGGCAGGGCCCGCCGGAAATGTTCGGCCACGCGCTGCGATTGATGGAGGGGCTCGGCATGCCCTTCGCCTTCGTCGCCGAGAACGGCGCGACGGCGCCGACCTCGATGGCCGCGGCCGCGCGCGCCGGCGCGATCGGCTTGTCTGGTGAATTCGGCGGCGGCGGCACCGTCACGCCGCAGACCATGGCATTCACCGCGCGCGCGGTCGACCGGCTGCTGCTCGCGCTTGGCCTCGTCCAAGCGCCCGTGCTGGGGCCGCATGCGCCGGTCGAGCGCGTCACAGAGCTGCTGGCCCTTCAGAGCCATGCCCAGGCGGTGTTCGCGACGCGGCGCGGCTGGTTCGAGCCCGCTGTCACCGTCGGTGCGCGTGTCAAGGCGGGCGACATTGCCGGCTGGTATCACGACTTCGAGCGTCCCGAGCTTGCCGAAGAGGTGTTGCGCTTCCCCGCCGACGGCATCGTGATCTCGCAGCGCCTGCACACCGACAGCCAGAGCGGCGACTGCCTGGTCCAGGTCGGCCGCGCGCTGTCACGCGAGGAGTTGCCCGCGCGCTGAACTTTGGCGACGATACCGACTGCGACCAACCTCAGGATTCGATGACCGATCCGGCCAAGCCAGGTTACGACGACGTCGTGCGCATTCCGGCGCCGCCCGGCCGCAGCAATGCGACCGGGCGGCCGCCGCGCATCGAGGAAGTCGCCGAGCGCGCGGGCGTCGCGCCGATCACGGTATCGCGGGTGCTGCGCCACCCCGAGAAGGTCAATCGACAGACCCGCGAGCGCATCCTCGAGGTGATCGAAGCAACCGGCTACGCCTCCAACCCGCATGCCCGCGCGCTGCGCTCGGGCCGCTCGAACGTGGTCGTCGCCTTCGTCTCCAACATCCTCAGCCAGCAGTTTGGCCTTGCGGTGCGCAGCTTTGCTGCGACGCTGGAGCCGCAAGGTTTCGAGGTTCTGGTCGGCCAGACCTCCTACTCCTATGCCAAGGAGGTCGCGATGATCCAGTCGCTGCGCGGCATCCGTCCCGCAGGAGTGATGTTCACCGGCGTCATCGAGCTCGAGGAGAACCGCACAGCGCTGGCCGAGCTCGGCATTCCCGTGATCGAGACCTGGGCGTTTCCGCGCGATCCCATCGACATGCTGGTCGGTCTGCCCAACGCGGATGCCGGCGCCATCGCGGCGCGCAGGCTGGCGGAGGCCGGACATCGCCGCGTCGCCTTCATCGGCCGCAGCAGCGGCCGTGGCGCATTGCGCCGCGACGGTTTTCGGACCGCTGCAGCCAAACTTGGGCTCGAGATCGTCCACGAGATCGGTGTGGGAGAAATCACGGGCCTGGTCGACGGCCGTGCCGCCTTCACCGCCCTGCTCGAGCGCGGCGGCAAGGCCGATGCCGTGTTCTGCGCCAACGACTTGCTCGCGACCGGCGCGCTGATCGAGGCCCGCGCCCGCGGGATTTCCGTGCCGCGCGAACTCGCCGTGCTCGGCTTCGGTGACAACGACGTTGCCGATCAGATCACGCCCGGCCTCACCACCATTTCGTTCGATGCGGCGGCGATGGGACGTATCGCGGGCGAATTGCTTTTGGCGCGCCTGTCCGGCACGCCACTCGCCGAGCAGCGGCTCGCGATCGATCTGTTCCTCGTGGAGCGCGGCAGCGTCTGAGCGTGCTTACGCGACGCTCTTCAGATCCTGCTGAATCGCGGCCAGCAGCGATTCCAGCGCGGCGCTGTTCACCGGCTTGGCCTCGGCGGTCGCGGGCTGGACGCTGCTGGGCTGAACAGCCTTGACCGGCCGTTTCGGGAACGGCGGCGGTGCCGGCATCGCGGCTGGCGCCAAATCGCCCTCCTCCTCGGCATGAACGAACTTGCCATGGATGACATCGTCGCGGCGGCCCATGACGAACATCGTCGCCCAATAGCCGGCGGCAACGAGGATTACGCAGAAAAGAACAATCTCTAACATCGCAGCACCTGAAATATGCGCGATGATTCAATGCCTTCGCCGGCGCGTCAATGAACAGGCCGTCACACCTGCGGCTTTTGCGGGCAGGTGTGACCATTTGGTGACTCTTTCTTAACTATCCCCAGCCGGCATGTGGCTGTGGAGCAACGGGAGTCCGCGTCCGTGTCGCTTAAAGCGCGATGAGACTTGGATGTAATCATCATCGCGCTTTAAGTTATTGTTTGCGCATGATCTTTCCGGAAAACCGCTTCGCACTTTTCCGGATCATGCTTAGGTCTTATCCGGCCCGACCCGTACCAGCTGCTTGCCGAAATTGGCGCCCTTCAGCAGGCCCATGAAGGCGCCGGGGGCGCTCTCCAGGCCCTCGGTGACGAACTCCTTGTACTTGACCTTGCCGTCGCGGACCCAGCCGGACATGTCGCGCAGGAAGTCGCCGTGGCGGGCGGCGAAGTCCGAGACGATGAAGCCGCGAAAGGTCAGCCGCTTGGTCAGGGTCGCGCGCATCATGCTGGCGGCCCATTTCGGCGGCTTGGCCTCGGTGTCGTTGTAATGGGCGATCAGGCCGCAGACCGGCACCCGCGCGAACGGGTTGAGCAGCGGGAACACCGCCTCGAACACGGCGCCGCCGACATTCTCGAAATAGACGTCGATCCCCTTCGGGCATGCATCCTTGAGCCTGGCGGCAAGATCAGGATCGCGGTGATCGACGCAGGCGTCGAAGCCGAGCTCCTTCACCACGTAGTCGCACTTGTCCTTGCCGCCGGCAATGCCGACCGCGCGGGCGCCCTTGATCTTGGCGATCTGCCCCACCGCCGAGCCGACCGCGCCGGAGGCGCCGGCGACGACGACGGTCTCGCCCGGTTGCGGCTTGCCGATGTCGAGCAGACCCGTATACGCCGTCATGCCGGGCATGCCGAGCACACCGATGGAGGTCGAGATCGGCCCGAGCTTCGGATCGACCTTGCTCAGCCCCTTGCCGTTCGAGATCGCATGCGTCTGCCAGCCGGAGCGGATGCGCACGATGTCGCCTTTAGCAAAGTCAGGATTGTTGGAGGCCGCGACTTCGCTGACCGCCTCGCCCTCCATCACGCCGCCGATCGGCACCGGTGCGGCATAGGACGGTCCTTCGCTCATGCGGCCGCGCATATAGGGATCGAGCGACAGCCAGATCGTGCGCAGCAGGACTTCGCCTGCGCCGGGCGTCGGGACAGCGAATTCCTCAATACGGAAATCGGATGGCTTGGGCTCGCCAACGGGACGCGCGGCGAGAACGATGCGCTTGGCTTGGGACATGGCTTCCTCCACTTTTCTGTCATTGCGAGCGAAGCGAAGCAATCCAGCCGCGTCAACACAAAAGGACTGGATTGCTTCGCTGCGCTCGCAATGACGAGGTTGTGGCACCCACCTCCACACACTCGGTGTCATCGCCCGCGAAGGCGGGCGATCCAGTATTCCAGAGACAGTAGTGATCAAGCCGAGAAGCCGCAGCGTACTGTCATGCCCCGCGTTCGCGGGGCATGACACCGTCATTGAGGCGAGCGCATTAAACCTAACGCGCAGCGCGAGCGGACCGACTAACCCCCGCCCGGATAGTTCGGGGCTTCGCGCGTGATCGTCACGTCGTGGACGTGGCTTTCGCGCAAGCCCGCGCCGGTGATGCGGACGAACTGGGCCTTGTCGTGCAGCTCCTTCATGTCCTTGGCGCCGACATAGCCCATGGCGGCGCGCAAGCCGCCGGCGAGCTGGTGCATGACGTTGCCGACCGGGCCCTTGTAGGGCACCTGGCCCTCGATGCCTTCAGGCACGAGCTTGAGCGAGTCCTTGATGTCCTGCTGGAAATAACGGTCGGCAGAGCCGCGCGCCATCGCGCCGACCGAGCCCATGCCGCGATAGGCCTTGTAGGACCGGCCCTGCCACAGGAACACTTCGCCCGGGGTCTCGTCGGTACCGGCGAGCAGCGAGCCGACCATGGCAATGTCGGCGCCGGCGGCAAGCGCCTTGGCAAGGTCGCCGGAGAACTTGATGCCGCCGTCGGCGATGACGGGAATGTCGGACTTCTTGGCCGCCTCGACCGCATCCATGATCGCGGTGAGCTGGGGCACGCCGACACCGGCGACGATGCGCGTGGTGCAGATCGAGCCCGGGCCGATGCCGACCTTGATGCAATCCGCGCCGGAATCGATCAGCGCCTGCGCGCCCTCCGATGTCGCGACATTGCCGGCGACGACCTGCACGGAGTTGGACAGACGCTTGATGCGGTTCACCGCATGCAGCACGTGGCGGGAATGGCCGTGCGCGGTGTCGACGACGACGAGATCGACGCCGGCATCGATCAGCCGCTCGGTGCGCTCGAAGCCGGTGTCGCCGACCGTGGTGGCGGCAGCGACGCGCAGGCGCCCCTGCGCGTCCTTGCAGGCGAGCGGATGGGCGACCGCCTTCTCCATGTCCTTCACGGTGATGAGGCCGACGCAGCGATACTGCTCGTCAACCACCAGCAGTTTCTCGATGCGATGCTGATGCAGCATCCGCCGCGCCTCGTCCTGGCTGACATTCTCGCGCACCGTGACGAGGCCCTCATGCGTCATCAGCTCGGAGACTTTTTGGCGGCGGTCGGTGGCAAAGCGCACGTCGCGGTTGGTGAGGATGCCGACCAGCTTGCCCGGTGTGTTCTTGCCGGCGCCGGTGACGACGGGAATGCCGGAGATGCCGTGGTCGCTCATCAGCTTGAGCGCGTCGTCGAGGCTGGCCTCGGGGCTGATGGTGAGCGGGTTCACCACCATGCCCGACTCGTAGCGCTTGACCTGCCGCACCTGGGCGGCCTGCCCCTCGGGATCGAAATTGCGGTGGATGACGCCGAGGCCGCCGGCCTGCGCCATGGCGATCGCCATGCGGGCTTCGGTGACCGTGTCCATGGCCGAGGCCATGATCGGGATATTGAGCGGAATGGCGCGGGTGACGCGGGAGCGGATGTCGACCTCGCCCGGCATGACGTCCGAAAGGCCCGGCTTCAACAGCACGTCGTCGAACGTAAAGGCTTCGCGGATGCCTTGAAGTTGCACCGTGGCCATCTGCCAACTCCTTCCTGCGGCCCTGCCGCAAATAGCTATGGATGAGCGCCGCCCTCGGCGAACCTTGCGGCATCGCCTTAAGAATCGGAGCCCATCGGTGGGGTTGACGCGGGTCGATAGCACGCCCGCGTGACGAATCAAAGCAATTCGAGCCGCTGGCCAGCCATGCACAGGCATTTTTTAGGGTAAATTCGGCGTGGATAGCCTGGCACCCACCGTCGTTCCTGGGCGCGACGGAGCCGCGAGCCCGGAATGACGAGGAGCGAGCACAGGATTTAGGTGCTATGCGTCGATCCGCAATGGTCCCGGCCGGGTGGCAGTGATAAGCCGCAGGTCTCGCCCATTCTTCCGATTTTCATTAACAAGCCGTCATGGTCGACAAGCAACGCATCATTCCGCTGATCGTGGCCACTGCTCTCTTCATGGAGAACATGGATTCGACTGTGATCGCCACCTCGCTGCCGGCGATTGCGGCCGACATCGGCACCAGCCCGCTGACGCTGAAGCTTGCGATCACCTCCTACCTGCTGTCGCTCGCGGTGTTCATCCCGGCGAGCGGCTGGACCGCCGACCGCTTCGGCGCGCGGATGGTGTTCGCGATCGCGGTCGGCGTGTTCATGGTCGGCTCAGTCGGCTGCGCGCTCTCGACCTCGGTCACCGACTTCGTGTTCGCACGGATCCTGCAGGGCATGGGCGGGGCGATGATGACACCGGTCGGACGCCTCGTGCTGCTGCGCTCCGTCGACAAGAGCGCCCTGGTCAATGCCATGGCCTGGGTGACGGTCCCGGCCCTGATCGGCCCGGTGATCGGACCACCGCTCGGCGGCTTCATCACCACCTACGCATCGTGGCACTGGATCTTCCTGATCAACATCCCGATCGGGCTGCTCGGCATCTTCATGGCCTTGAAGTTCATCGATCCGATCAAGAGCGAGACCCAGGAGCCGTTCGATCTCTACGGCATGGTGCTCGCCGGCATCGGCCTTGCCGGCATCGCGTTCGGTCTCTCGGTGGCCGGGCTCAACCTGCTGCCCTGGAGCACGGTGGCCGCGCTGGTCGTCGGCGGCGCGATCTCGATGACGCTCTATGTCCTGCACGCGCGGCGGACGGGGTCGCCGGTGCTGGACTTTTCGCTGCTCAAGCTGCCGACGCTGCGCGCGGCGATTCTCGGCGGCTTCCTGTTCCGCCTCGGCATCGGCGCGCTGCCGTTCCTGCTGCCGCTCCTGATGCAGATCGGCTTCGGCCTGTCGCCGTTCCATTCCGGGCTCGTCACCTTCGCCTCCTCGCTCGGCGCCATGGGGATGAAGACGCTGGCGGCGCGCATCATCCGCACCTTCGGCTTCCGCAACCTGATGACGGTGAACGCGATCGTCAGCGCGTTCTTCCTCGGCGTCTGCGCGCTGTTCACGGTGACGACGCCGCTGCTGATCATCATGGTGATCCTGGTGGTCGGGGGCTTCTTCCGCTCGCTCGAGTTCACCGCCATCAACACGGTCGCCTATGCCGACGTGGAAGGCCCGCAGATGAGCCGCGCCACCACGCTGGTCAGCGTCAACCAGCAGCTCGCGGTCTCCGCCGGCGTTGCCGTCGGCGCCGCCTCGGTGGAAACGACGATGTGGCTCAGCCATGTCAGCGAGCTCAACGCCACCGTGTTCGCGCCAGCCTTCGTCGTGGTCGCGCTGACCTCGGCGGCGTCGAGCTGGTTCTTCTGGCAGATGCCCGCGGATGCCGGCCACGAGATCTCCGGCCGCAAGGCGGTGGAGATCGCGAGCCGCAAGGGCGCCGGCAAAGGCGCAGCCAAGGCCGCCGTAAAGGTGGCGACGGAAGACACCCAGGACGTGCGGGACCAGCGGCTGGGCTAGCAGCGTTATTGCTGCAGCGGCCTCAGCGCATAGCCGACGCCGCGCACCGTTGCGATCGGCGCCGCCGTTCCGTCATATTGCATCTTCCGTCGCAGCCGCACGATCAGATTGTCGACCGTGTGCTCGCTGATCTCGCGAGGGTCGCGATTGGAGATGACGTCGAGCAGGAAATCGCGGCTGAGCGGCCGCGTCATCTGCGAGGCGAGCGCGGCGAGGATGTTGAATTCGCCCGACGTCAGCTTGACCATGCTGCCGTCGGGACGAAACAACTCACGCCGGACCGGGTCGAGAATCCAGCCGTCGAAGGTGATGACCGATTCCTTGGTCCGGCGCAGGACGCTGCGGATGCGGGCCAGCAGCGTGCGCAGGTTGATCGGCTTGGAGATATAGTCGTCGCCCCCCGCCTCCAGCCCCGACAGAACATCGTCGTCGGAATCCCGGCTGGTGACGAAGATCAGCCCGCACTGCTCGCCGAGCCGCAATTCGCGCGCGAGCGCAATGCCGTCGGCATCGGGCAGATTGATGTCGAGCAGGACAATGTCGGGCCTGAGCGCAGCGAGCCCCGCACGCAGCTCGCCGCCGGTCGCCATGCCATGGACGACCATGCCTTCGTCGTGAAGGAACGAGGTCAGCATCAGCCGGATCTCCGGCGCGTCCTCAACCACGAGTACGATCGTCGACATCCGCTCCCTCGAACTCGCTGTTGACGGAGGCGGGCACCAGCCTGCTTCGCCCGGCGGCTTCCAATTCCCTCAGGACGACGGCGATCTGCCGGCGCAGCGCCCCGACCGCCTCGTCGAGGCCGCCGCGACTCGCTCCGGCGGCCCTTGCCGCCGTCAGCGCATCATCCGCACGCGCGGCGAGTTCCGGCATTCGCAGGTTTGCCGCGCTTCCCTTGATGCGGTGCGCGACGCCTGCAAGATCCCTCGGTGCCAGGTCGCCTCGCGCCAGAGCGCGGTCCAGCTCCTTGAGGCTGGCGGCAAACAGCCCCTGCAATTCGTCGATGCGGTCACGCTCAAAAACCTCTTCGAGCGCGAATGATCCGGACGCCTGCTGCGAGGCGAGGAAGGCCCCGATCTTCCAGGCGATGTCGTCCGGCGCAAGCGTCGCGGCAAGCGCGAGGTCGGCGCCTTCCTCCAGGAGTCCCGCGGCATCGCCATCGGCGGGAACGCCGACGATGAACATGCCCCCGACCTCTCCAGCCGCGCGCTGGCGCAGTGACCGGACAAACTCCGACGGCGGGCCGACAGCCACGATCGCCGCGAATTCCCGCGCGGCGACCATCGTACCGGCTGCCTCGAACGACTGCGCCGGAAACACACGAAAACCCAGCTCCTCAAGCGGACCGTGCGTCGCCTTGCGCGCATCGCCGACGACGAGAACATCGCCGCCGGCCTTCAGCGGCGCACTCGGGCCGGATGCGGGCCAGTGCCGGGCTTCCAGCGCCGCCTCGATCGCCGCGTGCAGCGCCGCGACGTCGATCGGCTTCGCCAGGTGCCCGTCCATGCCCGCAGCAAGGCACGCAGCGACATCTTGCGACATGACGTTGGCCGTCAGCGCGACGATCGGGACTTCGCTGTGCGGAGGCGGCAGGGCGCGGATGCGGCGCGTCGCCTCCAGCCCGTCCACATCGGGCATCTGCATGTCCATCAAGACCGCATCGAACCTGGCGCTCCGCACCAGTTCGAGCGCCTGCTCGCCGGACCTGGCGAGCGCGATGCTGTGCCCCGCCTTTTCCAGGATCCCGCGCGCGACCATCGCGTTGATGGGGAGATCCTCAACGAGCAGCAGATTGAGGGGGCGGACCTGCGGCGCTGCCGCATCGATCGCATCGCCGCCGGCCGGTTCATCGATCGCCGGCAGCGGCAGGCAAAAGCGAAAGCGGCTGCCCTCTCCCGGCGCGCTCTCGACGTAGATCTCGCCGTGCATGCCGTCGACCAGCCGCTTGCAGATGGCAAGTCCAAGTCCCGTGCCGCCGAAGCGCCGCCGGATCGACGCGTCCGCCTGCCCGAAGGCCTGGAACAGATGCGCCCTTTGCTCGGGCGTGATGCCGATGCCGGTATCGGACACGCAGAACGTGATCCGCGCCCGGTCCTGCGCTCCGGCCGCCGTGACCTCGACGGTAACGCTGCCCTGACTCGTGAACTTCACCGCGTTGCCGATCAGGTTGAACAGGATCTGTCTTACGCGCGACTGATCTCCGAGCACCCATTGCGGCACGAGGGGCGACAGCTCCAGCTGAAGACTGAGCCCCTTTTCGTGCGCGCGCGGCGTCATCAGATTGACGATCTCGCGCAGGCTCTGCCGGAGGTCGAACGGCGCGCGCTCGTAGATCTCGGCCTGGCGTTCGAGCTTCGAGATATCCAGGATGTCGTCGAGGATGTTGAGCAGCCCCTCCGCCGACGATTTGATGATCGACAGGCGCTTGCGCTGCGAGGGCGGCAGCGGCTCGTCGAGCGCCAGTTGCGCCATGCCGAGGATTCCGTTCATCGGCGTGCGGATCTCGTGGCTCATGACGGCAAGGAAGTCGGCCTTGACGTTCGCGGCCGCCTCCGCCGCATCCTTGGCTTCGCGCAGATCGAGGTTGACCTGCCGCTCGCGCGCGATGCGCAGATATTCCTCGCGCCGCAGCCGGTTGAACTGCGTGCGCGCGACCGCACCGACGACGTAGCCGACCGCCACGACCAGCCCGATGATCGTGAGATCGAGCGGACTCTCCGGATCCGGCCTGAGCACGGCCCAGAACAACAGGCTGACGATCGGCGCATAGGCGCTCATCAACGCAACCCAGCGAAACCGCCCGGGCAGGCACAGATTGAGCGCGATGGCGATCAGCGGCAGCAGCAATCCGCCGTGACGGGTCAGGCTCGGATGGTTGAAGACCAGAGCGTTGAGCGTGAAGAACGCAAACTGGTGCGCATAGGTGACCGCGAAAATGCGCACATATCCGTGCGTCCGCAGCAGGGCCAGCACGGCGACGACCGCCGCAACCGCGATCAGGAGCCGCACTTCCAGGAAAAACACGAGCCGCGAGCCGCCCAATGTCATGACGTCGAGCGGCAGGAATGAGAGGCTCGCGGCGGTGTCGGCCAGGACGCACAGCAGAGCCATCGCGCGCGCCGACCGCCAGACACTCTCGGAGAACGCCGCCTCCGTCTTCGGGTCACGAAATTCGCCGCTGGTCCCGATGCGTCCCTGAAGGTCCAATTCTACCGCCGGCATCCCGGCCAATCCTCGCGCTCATTCGCCCTGAGCTCTTCCATTGCAGAGTTGATCCACCCTCGTCCAGAGCCAATGTCGGCGGTTGTCTCGTTTCCAACCGGCGGCAGGATCAACGCGCATTGATGGTCGTTTCCGCGCCTTTCGCCTACCAGCCCCCGTCAATCGATCCCAGACACGTCCGACGTCGCATCACAAGCGGTCTCGCGTCACGGCCAATCGCGGCCGGGGATCTCGACGAGTGGGAATTGGGGTATGGCTTTCGTTGGTCTCGACAGGTGCGCGCGTCTTGTCCGCTTCAAGCAGGCGCCCATCGCCCTCCTCCGCACGCTCGTGCTGTTCGCTCTGCTTCAGGCAACCGGCATCGGCCCGGCGCTCGCGGCGACCACCTGTGCCGGCATCAATGCCGGCGCGTTCAACGTGGGCGGCGCCGACTTCCAGGCGGACACGCCGGTGACGCTGACCGCCGGCGACGTCATCAAGCTGAACTACACGTTCGTCGTCGACACGACCTTCTTCCACGGCATCGAGCTCGGTGTCGGCGGCCACTATGCCGACGGCTCCGGCGTGGTGTCGGGCACGCTGCAGGTCACCGTGGCAGTGACCGGCACGCAGACCTTCAGCTGGCGCTCCCTGAGCGAAGGCCTGCCGTCGCGGATCGACGTCGCTGTCACCTGTGCGGCCGCTCCCAGCCCCATCCCCGCCCCCGGCCCCGTAGTGACCAGCACCAATCCGGCATCGGGCCCGATCGCCGGACAGCAAACCACCATCGTCATCGGCCAGCACCTCTCCGGCGCCACGTCAGTCAAATTCGGCGGCGTGAACGTGCTCGGATTTACGGTGCTGAGCGCGACACAGATCTCCGTGGTGACGCCGCCGCATGCGGCGGGCGCGGTCGATGTCACCGTGACCACGCCGCTCGGCTCCGCCACGGGCACGGCCATCTATCGCTACGCGGCCATGCCCGACCCGACCGCCGATCCGACCGTGAAAGCGATGGTCGACTTCCAGGTGCACACCGTGCAGGTGATGGGACAGCAGCAGATCGACAATGTGCAGGACCGGCTGATCGAGCTGCACAATGATGACGTGCCCCTGGTCAGCAACAGGGCGTCCTTCGCGCAGATGCCGGCGTCCCAGAGGCAATACGGCCTGCCGGCGGATCTCGCCGACAATACGATCTCCGCACCCGACATGGCGCAGGCCCGGAAGAAGACGAAGGATCGACAGGCCGTGCCATTGCCGCCCGGATCCGATCCATCGCTGCGCTACTGGACCGCGGGCGCGCTGCTGTTCGGCCGGGACACGACTTATGCCGATGCCAGGTACAACGTGTCCTCGACCGGCATGACCGCCGGCGTCGACACGCGCCTCGCCCGAAATCTGAAAGCCGGTGTCGCCGTCGGATTCGGGATCGATCGTGCCACCATCGGCAGCGATGGCTCGCACATCAACGCCAATGTCTGGTCCACACAGGCCTATGCCAGCTACCGAGTCGCCCCGCACTGGTCCGTCGACGCCGTCCTCGGCTATGCCGTCGGCAGTCTCGGCAATTATCGCTACGACGCCTCCGCGCAGTCCTTCGGCTCCGGACATCGCGGCGCCAACGATCTGTTCGGCTCGCTGTCGGTGAGCCGTGAGATCAAGCTCGACCGCTGGAAGATCGCGCCCTATGCGCGGCTCGACCTGCAATGGATCCGGCTCGACGGCTATGTCGAGACCGGCGCGGGCATCTACAACTTGGCCTTCAACCAGACCTCGGCCGTCGATCTCGCCGGCGTGCTCGGGACCAGGTTCAACCATGTGACGGACACTTCGGCCGGCACGCTCAGATCGAGCCTTGAGCTCGCCTATCGCCGCAGCTTCAGCGGCGCCTATACGCAAGCGGTCGCCTACAGCTTTGATCCGACGACCATCTACGGCATGTTCGGCTCGGCGGAGAAGCGCGGCCATGCCCTGATCGGTCTCGGCCTGGAGCTGCAGGTGAACCGGTCCGTCAGTCTCGGCATCCAGCTTGACGAACTGATCGCCCAGAACGCGCGCAGCGAGCGCGGGCGCGCCCATCTCAAGATCGGGTTCTGAGGCTGCGCGCACGTTCGGGCGGTCGCGGTCCGGGCCATCACTTCTCAATCAACGCACGTTGATGGCCGATTTTGCTCCCGTCGCCTACCAGACACTCCGGTGTTTGGGGGATAGGGCATGCTGTCTTTTTTCTTTGATGTGATTGCGCGGCGCGGCCGGCGTCAGATCGGGCTCGATTGGTTCGCTATTCTGCTCGCGACCTTGCTGTGCTTCGCGGCGCACGGAAGCGCGCACGCCAATCGAATATTGGCCAGCGGCACCGTCGGCATTCCCTATTCGCAGAACGCGGCCGTTTATACGGATACACTGGCTTGCAACTACGGGCTGAACACGTTCAGCGTCCCGGGCCTCACACTCACGAACACGTCGAGCTCGCTCACGTGCTCCTTCAGGCTCGACGGCACTCCCACCGCCGCAGGGACCTTCACCGGGACTTACCAGTTCCATACCAGCTCCGCGCAATTTCCGAGCGACGCGGTCATTGGCGGCGCGTTCTTCTCTGTGGGGTACGACATCACCATCGCTAAAGCATCCCCCGGTTTGTCGGTTTCGGCGCCGTCCTCCGGGACGTACACCAACCCGCTGACCCTTACCGCGACGCTAAGCAACGCCTTCTCGCCGACCGGGACCGTCACCTTCTATGACAACGGCGCACCGATCGGCACGGGCTCCGTCTCGGGAACGACGGCGAGCCTGACGATCAGCACGCTCTCGGTCGGCTCGCATGCGATCACAGCGAGCTATGGCGGTGACTCCAACCACGAAGCCGCAACGTCGGCCAGCGCGGCGACCGTGACGGTGACGAAGACAACGCCTTCGATCGCGCTCAACGCGTCGGCCTCTTCGATCGGCTACGGCTCTTCGGTCGCGCTGGTCGCGACGATGTCCGGCAGCGCCTTGCCGAGCGGGACCGTGACCTTCTACGACGGCGCGACGCAGCTCGGCAATGCGACGATCTCGGGCGCCACCGCCATCCTGATGGTCCCCCCTCTCGCGATGGGAGCGCACACGATCTCGGCGGTGTACAATGGCGACACCAACAACGCGTCGGTGACCTCGAGTACCGGGACGGTCACCGTCGTGCAGGTCGGGCGATCCGATCCCACCAGCGATACGACCGTGCGCGGCCTGGTCAGCTCGCAAGTCTCGAGCGCCGTCCGCTTCGGGCAGACCCAGATCGGCAACATCTTCAGCCGTTTCGAAGCCCTGCACGACGAGGATGATGGCGCCGCGAACGGCACCGGCGGCGGTCGCCAAATGGTCCAGGGCGGAACAGGCCGCGGAAACATCGCATCGGCAGGCGGCGAGGCCGCCGGCGATACGCACGCCGCGAACCCGCTCGACAGCCAGGCCAGCGCGGCCTCCGCGCTCGGCTATGCCAGCGATCTGCCGATCCGCACCGGTCTCGCCACACAGAACGATGCCGGCCGCGCCGTCAGCCAGCTTTCGGCAGCGCTTCCGCAGGCGCTCGATGCGCTCAACAAGACCAATGTGCTGCCCTTCCACGTCTGGGCATCCGGAACGGTCGGATTTGGCCGGTTGCAGAACGACAACAGTTTCGACAACCGCTTCACGACCTCCGGCCTGACCCTCGGCTTCGACCGGCGGATCCTCGACGACCTGAAGGCCGGCATGGCGGTCGGCCTCGGCTTCGAGCGGACCGACGTCGGGGCCGACGGCTCGCGGATCGATGCGAGCAGCTTCGATGCGACGCTCTACGCGAGCTGGCGCTTCCTGCCGCACACTTATCTCGACGTCGCCGGCGGTTACGGTACGCTCCGCTTCGACAGCAAGCGCTGGTCCAGCGATGGCAACGTCATGCTCTCGGGCGTGCGCTCGGGACGCGACGTGTTCGGCACGGTCGGCGTGAGCCACGTCTCCAAATGGGACGGCTTCAGGCTCTCGTCCTATGGACGGCTCGACGTCGTGAGGGCGAGCCTCGACGGTTACAGCGAGACGGGCTCGAGCGCCTGGGCGCTGAGCTACGACAGGATGAACGCGACCAGCGTCGCCAGCATTCTCGGCGGCCGCCTCGCCTATCCGATGCTGCAAAACTGGGGTGTGCTGACGCCGGCCGTCCGCGCGGAATGGCGGCACGCCTTCGACGGCGGCTATGTGCAGGGCCTGAACTACGTCGATCTTGCCGGCCTGACCTCCGGCTATGCGCTCAGCGGGACTTCGACCGCACGCGACACCATGACCGGCGGGCTCTCGTTGCGCGCCGACGTCGGCAACGCGCTCAGCCTCGATCTGGAATATCTGCTGACGAGCTCCCTCAACGGCGTCGAAAGCCAGCGGCTGCGCGGGGCAGTGAAGTACGGCTTCTGATGATGCCAATGATTACGCCAAGCCTGGAGAGCCACTGACGATGTCGATCAGAGAAGAAGAACAGCGCGAGAGCTTCATTCAGGCCCCGCTGCTGAGCGAGAACGTGCTACTGGCGATCATCGCGGCAGGCTTCGTCATGCTCCACGCTCTGACGGCGGTGACCTTGCTGCCGCGCGCGGCACCGACGATCGCAGCTCCATCACTGGAGCTGATGCTTGGGCATTATGACTAGCGGCATGCGGCGCCAGTCGCGAAGCTCGCAACTACGAGCCTTCGCCTAACCACTCTCTGTGTTTATGGGTCCCGGATCGGCGCTCCGCACTCGACAACGCTTCGCGTTGCCGAGAGCTTCGCTTGTCCGGGACGACAGCGGTGGGTGTGGTCACCCACCCCGAAATCCCGTCGCCAGCACGTAGCGTTCAGATGAATCCTGCCGGCTCGCGGCGGGCTTGACGTGACGCACGGTTGCGAAATCGCGCTTGAGCTGGGCGAGCAGATCGGCGTCGGCGCCGCTCTGGAAGGTCTTGGCCAGGAACGTGCCGCCGGGCTTGAGCACGTCGCAGGCAAACGCAGCCGCGGTCTCGACCAGGCCGACGATCCGGAGCTGGTCGGTCTTGCGGTGGCCGGTGGTGTTGGCGGCCATGTCGGACATCACGACGTCGGCGCCGCCGCCGAGCATCGCGGTGAGCTTCCCGGGGGCGTCATTGTCCATGAAGTCGAGCTGCGCGAAATCGACGCCGGGAATCTCGGGCATTTCCAGGAGGTCGATCGCGACCACCTTGCCCTTGCCTTCCGTGGAGCCGACGCGCTTGGCGGCGATCTGGCTCCAGCCGCCGGGCGCAGCACCAAGGTCGACCACAGCCATGCCTGATTTCAGCAACCGGAACTTGTCGTCGATCTCGAGCAGCTTGAACGCTGCGCGCGAGCGATAGCCCGCCGCCTTGGCCTTGGCGACATAGGGATCGTTGAGCTGTCGCTCCAGCCACAGCTTCGACGACAGCTTGCGCTTGCCGCCGGTCTTGACCTGGACGTGCAAGCGGCCGGTGGTGTCTTTCGCCATCTCACCAGCTCCTGAGCGCGCCGTCCTCGCGCATCATCTCGACCAGCATGCCCTCGCGCAAGCCCCGGTCGGCGACGCGCAGGCGCGGCAGCGGAAAAGCGTGCCTGATGGCATCGAGGATGGCGCAGCCGGCCAGCACGAGGTCGGCGCGCTCGACGCTGATGCAGCTGTTGTTGGCGCGCTCCTCGTAGCTCATGCCGAGCAGCTTGTTGATGGTCGCGGTGATGTCCGAATCGTTCATCCAGATGCTGTCGATGCGGCGGCGGTCGTAGCGCGGCAGGTTGAGATGGATGCCGGCGAGCGTCGTCACCGTGCCCGAGGTGCCGAGCAGATGCATCTCAGCGAGATCGCGGCCGTGCTCCTCGGCGAAAGGTGCGACGTGGCTTGCGACCTCGCGCTCCATGGCGGCATAGGTCTCCGGCGTCACGTCGCGGCCGCCGAACTGCTCGGCGAGCGTGACCACGCCGTAG
>NZ_LWIG01000026.1:308848-395343 GCF_002068095.1 Bradyrhizobium sacchari
AGGATCGCGCCCCTGCCCCTGGGATCGACCAGCGGCGAGCAGCCGAGCACGGCGAGCGAAGCCTCGGTCTCGCGGTCGATCACTTCGAGCTCGATCCCGGTCTCGGCCGCGACGCGGCTGCGGAACCCCTCGGCATTCGAGGCCGCGCGGCAGGCTTCGGTGGCGATCAGCCGCAACCGCCGCGCCTTGCGCAGATTGATCTTGTCGCGGCAGATGCTGAGCGCCGCGATGGCGCGCTCGATCGCGGCCTCGCTGATCGAGCCGGTCGCCGAGACCCCCTCGCCGAGCCGGATAATGCGCGAGAAGGAATCGACCACGCGGAAGCCGTCGTGGGTCGGACAGGCGATCAGCAGCCTGCAATTGTTGGTGCCGAGGTCCAGCGCCGCGTAGACGCCGGTTCCCGCCACTTGCGCGGGGACGGCCGGTTCGGTGGCCAACGCCACCGCCGCCATCGACCCCTCCAGCTCACCGTGCGGCCCATGGCCGTCGCGGAGCCGCGTGTGGTCATTCATACAAACTGTCTTTCCGAGGCCGCTTGGGCCGGTCAGGAATTGCTTTTTCGCCTGAAACATTAGCAGCGCGGCGGGCCTGCGCAACAACGCATCACATAGGACCATGCCCATTCGTGCGTTGTCGTGAACGGGTCCGTGGGTTATCTGAATAGGGGTCCGGCCCCCCTCCAGGCGCCCGCGAAATCGCGCAAATGCCGGCTTTTCAGGTCGATTCCATGCAAGAACACACCAAATCGTCCACGCTCGAAAACGCTATTGCACTGCAAAAATATGGCCTCGGGCAGCCCGTCCGCCGCAAGGAGGACGACACCCTGGTGCGCGGCAAGGGCCGCTACACCGATGATTTCAACCTGCCCGGCCAGGCCTATGCCGTGGTGGTCCGCTCCACCCACGCCCACGGCGTCATCCGCGGCATCGGCCTGGATGCCGCCAAGGCGATGCCGGGCGTGTTGGGGGTGTGGACCGGCAAGGACCTCGACGCCGCCGGCTATGGCCCCTTCACCTGCGGCCTGCCGCTGAAGAGCCGTGACGGCTCGCCCCTGCTCCAGACCAACCGCCAGCCGCTGGCGACCGACAAGGTCCGCTTCGTCGGCGATCCCGTCGCCTTCGTGGTGGCGGAGACGCTGGCCCAGGCGCGCGACGCTGCCGAGGCGGTCGAGCTCGATATCGAGCCACTGCCGGCGGTGACGGACCCTGAGGAAGCCGCCAAGCCCGGCGCGCCGCAGCTTTACGACCACATCCCGAACAACGTCGCGCTCGACTACCACTATGGCGACATGGACAAGGTCAATGCGGCCTTTGCCAGCGCCGCCCACGTCACCAGGATCGACATCGAGAACACCCGCGTCGCGGTGGTCTCGATGGAGCCGCGCGTAGGGCTCGCCTCCTACGACAAGAAGACCGAGCGCTACACACTCCAGGTGCCGACGCAGGGCGTTGCGGGCAACCGCGCCAACCTCGCCAAGAATCTGAAGGTGCCGAACGAGAAGGTGCGCATCCTCACCGCCAATGTCGGCGGCTCCTTCGGCATGAAAAACATCAACTACCCCGAATACATGTGCATCCTGTACGCGGCGAAGGAACTGGGCAAGCCGGTGAAGTGGCTCGACGAACGCTCCACCAGCTTCCTCTCCGACAGCCACGGCCGCGCGCAGAAGATCCATGCCGAGCTGGCGCTCGATGCCGAGGGGCATTTCCTCGCGGCAAAACTGTCTGGCTACGGCAATCTCGGCGCCTATATCACCGGCGTTGCGCCGGGACCGCTCTCGCTCAACACCGGCAAGAATTTTTCCAGCGTCTACCGCACGCCGTTGATGGCCGTCGACATCAAGACGGTGCTGACCAACACCACGCTGATGGGTGCCTATCGCGGCGCCGGCCGCCCCGAGGCGAACTACTACATGGAGCGGCTGATCGACCGCGCCGCCGACGAGATGGGCATCAACCGCCTGACCTTGCGCAAGCGCAACTTCATCAAGCCGAACCAGATCCCGTTCGCGGCATCCTCCGGCGTCACCTATGACAGCGGCGACTTCCAGGCCGTCTTCAACAAGGCGCTCGAAATCTCCGACCACGAGAACTTCGCCAAGCGCAAGAAGGAGAGCAAGAAGGCCGGCAAGCTGCGCGGCATCGCCGTCGGCTCCTATCTCGAGGTGACCGCGCCGCCGAGCCCCGAGCTCGGCAAGATCGTGTTCGACGCTGACGGCACCGTGCAGCTCATCACCGGCACGCTCGATTACGGCCAGGGCCATGCGACGCCCTTCGCGCAGGTGCTGTGCGAGCAGTTAGGGGTACCCTTCGAGAGCGTGAAGTTGGTGCAGGGCGACAGCGACATCGTTCACACCGGCAACGGCACCGGCGGCTCGCGCTCGATCATGGCGAGCGGGCAGGCCATCGTGGGGGCCGCAAAACTCGTCATCGAGAAAGGCAAGCGCGCCGCCGCCCACATGCTCGAAGCGTCCGAGGCCGACATCGAGTTCGCCGACGGCAGTTTTACGATCGCCGGCACCGACCGCAGCATCGACATCATGGAGCTCGCCAGGAAGCTGCATGACAGCAAGGTGCCGGACGGCGTGCCCGACTCGCTCGACGTCGACCACACCAGCGAACCGGTCGCGTCCGCATTCCCGAACGGCTGCCACGTCGCCGAGGTCGAGATCGACCCGGAGACCGGCGTGGTGCAGATCGTGCGCTACAGCGCCGTCAACGATTTCGGCACGGTGATCAATCCGATGCTGGTCGCAGGCCAGCTCCATGGCGGCGTGGTCCAGGGCATCGGCCAGGCGCTGATGGAGCATGTCCGCTACGACGAGAGCGGCCAGCCGATCACGGGCTCGCTGATGGACTACGCCCTGCCCCGCGCCGAGGACGTGCCGTTCATGACCGTCGGCGACCACCCGGTGCCGGCCACGACCAACCCGCTCGGCAGCAAGGGCTGCGGCGAAGCGGGCTGTGCCGGCAGCCTGTCGACCGTGGTGAACGCGGTGCTCGATGCACTATCAGACTACGGCATCAAGCACATCGACATGCCGCTGACCCCGGAGCGGGTGTGGCGCGCGATTCAGGACGCGAAGGGGAAAGCGGCGTAACTCGTTGTTCACCTCTCCCCGCTTGCGGGGAGAGGTCGAAGCCGGAGCGTAGCGAGGCTTCGGGTGAGGGGGACTCTCCGCGAGTCCAACTCTCACCGTCTTTGCGGAGACTCCCCCTCACCCGGCGCTTCGCGCCGACCTCTCCCCGCAAGCGGGGCGAGGCGAAGGGCCTACGCCACCGCCTGCTCGCGCGGCTGGTAGATTGCGGTGTGCAGGCAGTGCGCCAGTGGCGTCGTGCCGTTGGCGACGACGAGTGCGTCGAGCTCGACGAAGCGGTGGCCCTTCTTCTCGTAGTTGGCGGTGACTTTTGCGCGCGCGGTGATCTCGTCGCCGGCGCGCGCGGCGGATAGCAGCTGCATGCGGCTGCCGACGTGGATCCACGGCCCGAGGATGGTGTTGTCCACCAGCACGCGGTTCATGACACGCTGGATCAGACCGGGATGGCCGAGGCCCTCGCGCGCGAAGATCGGGTCGGTCTCCCTGATGTCGGCGAGATACTCGCTCGCCGCCTGCCCGGCCCAGTGGCGCGGCACCGTTCCGAGCCATTTGCCGGTCTCGAAGGTGCCCGGGCTGACAGGCTTGCGCTCGGCGATCGCGGGGACCTCGACGTAGTCACTCAGCGATACCGCGGGCACGGCCGCCGGCAGCGATGCCGTCCCCGTGGCGCAGAGCGTGGTGCGGCTGAAGACCTCGATCGTGAGCAGGCCGTTGTGCTCGGTGGCATCGACGTCGGCGGCCTCGCCGTCATAAACCGGCTTGATGAAGCGCGCTTCGACCAAGCTGCGGGTGAGGAAATCGCAGCCCCAGCGCGCGATCGGCACGTGCATCATGTAGGCGAAGACGTCGACGCCGGGGACCAGCCCACCCTCGAAGCCGAAGCGGCGCGCCACATTGTCGTCATGCATCTTGTTTTCGGACTGTTTGGCGGTGTTGTAGGCCTCGACGCGCCAAGTTTGAAGCCGGTTCGGCATGGGGCATTGTCCCTGTATTCTTGTTGTTTCGGGGCCGATCGTAGGGCCCAGGGAACAGCGGTCAATCCCCTCGCCTTTGCGGCCCGAATGCGGTACCACGCGGCGGAATGACCGAGACTCCCACCCGCATCTATGTCGACGCCGACGCCTGCCCGGTGAAGGACGAGATTTATCGCGTCGCGATCCGGCACGGCGTGCCTGTGAGCGTTGTCGCCGGCAACTTCATCCGCGTGCCCCACGATCCCCTCGTCGAGCGGATCGCCGCAGGTAGCGGCATGGACGCGGCCGACGACTGGATCGCCGAGCGCGCCAGGCCCGGCGACGTCGTGATCACCTCCGACATTCCGCTGGCCAGCCGCTGCGTCAAGGCAGGTGCCGATGTGATCGCACCGAACGGAAAACCGTTCACCGAGGAGTCGATCGGCATGACGCTGGCGGTGCGCAACCTGATGACGGATCTGCGCTCGGCCGGCGAAGTCACCGGCGGCCCGCGCTCGTTCGCGCAGCGCGACCGCTCCGCTTTCCTCTCCGCGCTCGACCAGACGCTGCGCCGGATTCAGCGCCGCCGCGCCGACCAGGCCGCCACGAGCCAGAATTTGGGCCAAGGTTAGTCATGGCGCCGCCGCTGATCCAACTGAAAGACATCAGGCTGACTTTTGGCGGCACGCCGCTGCTGTCGGGCGTCGAACTCAATGTCGCGCCAGGCGAGCGCGTCTGCCTGATCGGCCGCAACGGCTCGGGCAAGTCGACGCTGCTCAGGATAGCGGCGGGCCTCGTCGAGCCCGACGGCGGCACCCGCTTCGTGCAGCCCGGCGCGACCGTCCGCTATTTGCCGCAGGAGCCTGACTTCGGCGACCACAAGACCACGCTCGCCTATGTCGAGTCGGGGCTCGCGCCGGGTGACGACCATCACCAGGCGCGCTACCTGCTCGAGCAGCTTGGCCTCACCGGCGACGAGGACCCGCACAATCTCTCCGGCGGCGAGGCGCGTCGTGCCGCGCTGGCATGCGTGCTGGCGCCCTCGCCCGACATCCTGCTGCTGGACGAACCCACCAACCATCTCGACCTCTCCACCATCGAGTGGCTGGAGCAGGAGCTCGACGGCCGCCGCAGCGCGCTGGTGATCATCAGCCACGACCGCCGCTTCCTGACCAATCTGTCGCGCTCGACGGCATGGCTCGACCGCGGCAGGATCAAGCAGATCGACCGCGGCTTTGCTTCGTTCGAAACCTGGCGCGATGAGGTGCTGGCCGAGGAAGAGCGCGACCAGCACAAGCTCGACCGCAAGATCGTCGACGAGGAGCACTGGCTGCGCCACGGCGTCTCGGGCCGGCGCAAGCGCAACGTCAAGCGCCTCGCCAATCTTCACGCACTGCGCGACCAGCGCCGCAACTATCGCGGCACCGCCGGCACCGCCAGTCTCGCCGCGGCCGAGGCGGAGCAATCCGGCAAGCTGGTGATCGAGGCGAAGGCCATCACCAAGGCCTATGGCGAGAGAAAGATCGTCGAGAGCTTCTCGACGCGCATCCAGCGCGGCGACCGGCTCGGCATCATCGGCCCGAACGGCGCCGGCAAGACCACGCTGGTCAATCTGCTCACCGGCGGCGCGCAGCCTGACGCCGGCATCGTGCGGCTTGGCGCCAATCTGGAGATAGCCACGCTCGACCAGCACCGCGAAAGCCTCGACCCGAAGTCGACGCTGGCCGAAGCCCTGACCGGCGGCCGCGGCGACCAGATCATGGTCGGCGGCAGGCCGAAGCATGTGGTCGGCTACATGAAGGACTTCCTGTTCAGCCAGGAGCAGCGTGGCACGCCTGTGGAGGTGCTCTCCGGCGGCGAGCGCGGCCGGCTGATGCTGGCCCGCGCGCTTGCGAAGCCGTCGAACCTCCTCGTGCTGGACGAGCCGACCAACGACCTCGATCTCGAAACGCTCGACGTGCTCGAGGAGATGCTCGGCGACTACGAAGGCACCGTCATCCTGATCAGCCATGACCGCGACTTCCTCGACCGCGTCGTCACCTCCGTGATTGCGCCGGAAGGCAACGGCAAATGGATCGAATATGCAGGCGGCTACAGCGACATGCTGGCGCAGCGCGGCGCCGACCTGAAACGCGAGACCGCGAAGGCGCAGCCGGCCGCGGAAAAGAAAGAGGAACGCGCCGCTGCTCCGTCATCGGCGCCGAAGCGGAAGCTGAGCTTCAACGAGAAGCACGCGCTGGAAACGCTGCCGAAGAAGATGGAGACGTTGCAGGCCGATATTGCAAAATTGCAGCGGGTGCTCGACGATCCCAATCTCTATGCGAAAGATCGCAAGAAATTTGACGATACGTCGGCCGCGATCGCCAAGGCGCACGAAGAACTGTCTGCCGCCGAAGAGCGCTGGCTCGAACTTGAAATGCTCCGCGAAGAGATAGAACAGGCCTAGCGCGCATTCCGCAAAAGTGGGTACCGGTTTTGCGATCAGAATGCGCGCCAACTAAGAGACTCCCATGACCACTTCCCTCGCCGCCAAGATCGCCCGCGAATACGGCACTCCCTGCGCCGTCATCGACATGGACAGGGTCGAGCGCAACATCGCGCGGATCCAGAAAGCCTGCGACGACGCCGGCATCGCCAACCGCCCCCACATCAAGACGCACAAGAATCCGACGATTGCCAAGATGCAGGTCGCGGCCGGCGCCAAGGGCATCACCTGCCAGAAAATCGGCGAAGCCGAGATCATGGCCAATGCCGGCATCGACGACATCCTGATCAGCTACAATCTGCTGGGCGAGGAAAAGATGGCGCGGCTTGGCGCGCTGAATGCCAAGACCAGCATGACGGTCGCCGCGGACAACTCCACCGTCGTCGCCGGACTGCCGAAGGCCGCCGCGGCATCCGGCCGCCCGCTCTCGGTCGTGGTCGAGTGCGACACGGGCCGCAAGCGCGCGGGCGTCGAGACACCGGCGGAGGCGATCGCGCTGGCGCGCGAGATCGCCGCGTCAAAGGGACTCCAGTTCGCCGGCTTCATGCTCTACCCCACCGAAACCGGCTGGGCTGACGCACAGAAATTCTACGACGAAGCGCTGGCGGGCGTGCGCGCGCACGGGCTGGACGCAAAGATCGTCTCGACCGGCGGCACGCCGAACCTCGTCAATATCGGCAAGCTCAAGGGCGGCACCGAGCACCGCTTCGGCACCTATATCTACAACGACCGCATGCAGGTCGCGGCCGGATCCGCCACCTGGGACGACTGCGCGCTGCACATCTATTCGACCGTGGTGAGCCGCGCCGCGCCCGAGCGCGGCATTCTCGATGCCGGCTCCAAGACGCTGACCACGGACACCGGCGGCCTCGATGGCCACGGCCTGATCCTGGAGCACCCCGAGGCCAAGATCGCAAAATTTGCCGAGGAGCACGGCTTCCTCGACCTCTCCCGCAGCAACACGCGCCCGAATGTCGGCGACGTCGTCCGCATCGTGCCGAACCACGTCTGCGTCGTCGTCAACATGATGGACGAGGTGGTTATGGTCCGAGGCGAGGAAATCATCGGCACGCTGCCGGTGGCGGCGCGCGGGAAGCTGCGGTAGGCGCGCGCCGTTCCCGCGGCCGTCACTGCGAGGAGTTCTTGCGACGAAGCAATCCAGACTACCGCCGAGGAGAGATTCTGGATTGCTTCGCCGCGCTCGCATGACGTTGGTTAGCGACTGCACCACTCCAGCACACCCCTGCCCGCGGCCGCCCCGGTCGCGAACGAAGCCTGCAGCAGATAACCGCCTGTCGGCGCCTCCCAGTCCAGCATCTCGCCGGCGGCGAACACGCCGGGCAATTTGCGCAGCATGAAGTGGTCGTCGAGCTCGGGGAAGGCGATCCCGCCCGCCGTCGAGATGGCCCGCTCGATCGGGGCCGTACCGGTGAGCTGAAGCGGAATGGCGTTGATGAGCTGCGCAAGCTGCGCCGGCGAGAACGAGGCCAGCGGCCGGCCGGAGGCGATGGCGGCTTCCTGCATCAGGCCGATACCGACCGGCGACAATTGCGCCGCCTTGCGCAGGAAGTTTGCCAGCGATTGCTTGCCGCGTGTGCCCGACAGGCGCGTGTTCAGCGCCCCGGCGTCGAGGTCAGGCCGCAATGCGATCGTCAGCCGCGCCTCTCCGAGATCCAGCACCGCCTCGCGCAGCTCGGCCGAGAGCGCATAGATCGCGCCGCCTTCGATGCCGCTGCGGGTGATCATCGCTTCGCCGCGCACCGTGTGCGCGCCGACCGTCAGCGCCACACCCTTGAGCGGCTGCCCCTCGAAGCGGTCACGGAAAACATCGGACCATGTAACCGTGAAGCCGGAATTGGCTGGGCGCAATCTTGAGATCGCAATGCCTTTGGCAGTGAGGATGTTGACCCAGCCGCCATCCGAGCCCAGGCGCGGCCAGCTTGCACCGCCGAGCGCGAGCACGGTGGCGCGCGCGGCGACGGCTGACGTGCCAGCAGGTGTTTGAAACAGCAGCCGCCCTTCGCCGTCCCAGCCCGTCCAGCGATGGCGAAAGGCAAACCGGACGCCGGCGGCATCGAGCCGCCGCAACCAGGCGCGCAGCAAGGGGGAGGCCTTGAAGGTTTTTGGGAACACCCGCCCGCTGCTGCCGACGAAGGTGACCTGTCCGAGCGCCGCGCTCCAGTCGCGCAGCGCATCGGGCGGAAATGCTTCGATTGCGGTGCGCAAATGCGGCGTCGCCTCACGGTAGCGCGTGAGGAAATCCGGCAGCGGCTCGGTGTGGGTGAGGTTGAGGCCGCCGCGACCGGCCATCAGGAATTTGCGACCAGCCGACGGCATGCCGTCGTAGACGGTGACACTTGCACCGCCCTGCGCCAGCACCTCCGCCGCCATCAGCCCGGCGGGACCGGCACCGATGACGGCGATGTGGTTGTCGGTTGTGGTCATGGCGGGAGTTTAAGCCAGATTCTCGCGCCAAGCTCGTCATTCCGGGGCGCGCGTAGCGCGAGGCCGGAATCCATTGGGCGGCAGGTTCTGAAGCACGATGGATTCCGGGCTCGATGCTTCGCATCGCCCCGGAATGACGGCGGAGGTTGGAGCTAGAGTTTGATCCCCGCCCGCGCTGCGGCCTGCGCCACGTATTTCTGCGTCTGCTCGAACGCGCCCTGCAGCGCCTTGGCTTTCGACATGTCGCTGATCTCGGCGAAGTGGGCGGCGACCGCGTCCGGCGTCCATTCGGATTCCGGCAGATTGATGCCCTCGCTCTCCACGATCTTGATCACCGCGAAGGAGCCGGCACCTGCACCCATGATGGTGCGGGTCGGGGCGTCCTCGCTCAGCATGTACTCGACTGCGGGCGTGATCGCATTGGGCTTCATCAGTTGCAGCGCCTGCGGCGGCAGCAGCTCTTCGGTCATGCGGGTCGCCGCCGTCGGCGAGATGATGTTGACGCGGATGTTGGTCTTGCGGCACTCCTCGGCGAGCACGTTCATCAGCCCGACCATGCCGGATTTCGCCGCACCGTAATTGGCCTGGCCGAAATTGCCGTAGAGGCCGGAGGACGAGGTCGTCAGCACGATGCGGCCGTAGTTGCGATCGCGCATGCCCGCCCAGGCCGCCTTGCAGCAATAGAAGGTGCCGACGAGATGCACGTCCAGCACCTTCTGGAAATCGGCGGCTTCCATCTTGCCGAACGACTTGTCGCGCAGGATGCCGGCGTTGGCGCACATAAGGTCGACGCTGCCCCATTCTTTGGTGGCGCGCTCGACCATGGCGGTGACCTGCTCAAAATTGGAGACGTCGGCGCCGTCAGCCATCGCGATGCCGCCCGCTTTCCGGATCTCCTCGACCACGGCTTCGGCCGGCGACAGCGAGCCGCCGGTGCCGTCGCGCGCGCCGCCGAAATCGTTGACCACGACTTTCGCGCCGCGGCTCGCCAGCCCCAGCGCATGCGCGCGTCCGAGACCATTGCCTGCGCCGGTGACGATGGCGACGCGTCCGTCGAACCTGATTGCCATGAGTATGAGTCTCTGTTCTCTTTCCCTTCTCCCCGTGCGGGAGAAGGTGGCGCGAAGCGCCGGATGAGGGGTCTCTCTCGGCAGATTCGCTCGCGGAGAGAGACCCCTCACCCGCCTCGCGTTCCGCGAGGCACCCTCTCCCGCAAGGGGAGAGGGGTAAACCCCGCTCTGGGTTGCCTTTTTGAGCAGCGATGGATGGCCGGGTCAAGCCCGGCCGTGACGGCGTGGTTCAGGCGAAATAGATCAGGCCCAGCCAGTCGGCGACCAGCGCGGGCTTGTCCTCGCCCTCGATCTCGACCGTCACGTTGGTGCGGGACTGCAACTCATTGGGCTTGCGGAGCTTTGCTTCCGCCAGCACGAAGCGGCCACGGACGCGCTTACCCGAGCGCACAGGCGAGATGAAGCGCAGCTTGTCGAAGCCATAGTTCACGCCCATCGTGGTGCCGGCGATCACTGGCATCACCTCATAGGACATGATCGACAGCAGCGACATGGTGAGGAAGCCGTGCGCGATGGTGCCGCCAAAGGCGGTTTCCTTCTTCGCTCGCTCCGGATCGACGTGGATGAACTGGTGATCCTCGATCACGTCGGCATAGGTGTCGATGCGGGGCTGATCAATCAGGTGCCACGAGGACACGCCGATCTCCTTGCCGACCATGGCCTGATAGGCTTCGAGCGCAATCGGCGGCTTCTTCCAGACTTCGTTCATTTAGTCACTCCCGGCGCCGTCATTCCGGGGCGATGCGGAGCATCGAACCCGGAATCCATCACACAGCAGAGCCTGCTGCGAAATGGATTTCGGGCTCGCGCTTCGCGCGCCCCGGAACGACGAAATCTCACTTAGGTTTCACTCCGTGTCTTCGGCAGTTCCGGAAACTCCTCCTCACGGAATTCCCGGCCGCGCAAAGGATCGCCCCGATCATCGTCGCGCTCCAGCCGTCGTAGCTGCACGCGGCGGATTTTGCCAGAGATCGTCTTCGGCAGCTCGGTGACGATTTCAAGGCGGCGGATGCGCTTGAACGGCGCCAGGCGCGTGTGCAGGTGCTTGAAGATCGACAGCGCCGTTTCTGGCGTCCGCTCCGCGCCCGAAATCAGCAGCACGAAGGCCTTGGGAATCGCGAGCCGGATCGGATCGGGACTCGGCACCACCGCGGCTTCCGCGACCAGCTCGTGCTCGAGCAGCACGCTCTCCAGCTCGAACGGGCTGATGCGATAGTCGGAGGATTTGAACACGTCGTCGGATCGACCGACGAAGGTGAGATAGCCGTCCTCATCCGCAAACACGACATCGCCGCTGCGATAGAGCGCACCTTCCGCGCCGGACAAGTTACCGTCGTCACTCTGATAGCCCTGCATCAGGCCGGCGGGTCGGTCATCGCCCAGCACCAGCGTGACCTCGCCCTCCTTTGCGGGATTACCGTCGGCATCGCTGATCTGCACGCGGTAGCCCGGCAACGGACGGCCCATCGAGCCGATCTTGATAGGCTGGCCCGGCGAGTTGCCAGCCAGCGCCGTGGTCTCGGTCTGGCCGTAGCCGTCACGAATGGTAAGGCCCCAAGCGGCCTGCACCTGGTCGATCACCTCAGGATTGAGCGGCTCGCCGGCGCCGCAGACTTCGCGAAGGGACATCTTGAACGAGGCGAGGTTCTCCTGAATGAACAACCGCCACACCGTCGGCGGCGCGCATAGCGTGGTGACGCCGCAGCGGCCGATGGTGGCGAGCAGCGCCTTGGCGTCGAATCGCGGCTGGTTGACCACGAACACTGTCGCGCCCGCATTCCACGGCGCGAAGAAACAGCTCCAGGCATGCTTGGCCCAGCCGGGCGAGGAAATATTGAGATGGACGTCGCCGGGCATCAAGCCGATCCAGTACATCGTGGAGAGATGGCCGACGGGGTAGCTGCGCTGGCTGTGCCGGACGAGCTTCGGCTTTGCCGTTGTGCCCGAGGTGAAATAGAGCAGCATCGGGTCGTCGGCATTGGTCGAACCGTCCGGCGTGAAGCTTTCGGAAGCCTTTGCCGCTTCGTCATACGCAATCCAGCCGTCGGAGGCCAAGCCGACCACGATACGGACGATGTTCTCAGCGCCCAGGCTCGCGAATTTCGCGACCTGATCCTGCGCCGCGACGACGACCTTCGCCTTGCCGCGCTCGAGGCGGTCGCGCAATTCGTCGGCGGTGAGCAGCGTGGTTGCGGGAATCACGACGACACCGAGCTTCATCGCGGCGAGCATCGTCTCCCACAGCGGAACCACATTGCCGAGGAGCAGCAGAAGATGATCGCCGCGTCTCAGCCCCTGCGCGCGCAGGAAGTTGGCAACCTGGTTGGAGCGCTGCGAGAGCGCCGCGAAGGACAGTTTTGTCTGCTTGTCCTGCGCGGCGTCGACGATCCAGAGCGCGGGCCGGTCCTTGCTGTCCGCATTGGTCGCGAGTTCGGCGTCGAACCAGTCGAGCGCCCAGTTGAAGGGGACTGGATCGGGCCAGCGGAAGTCCTTGACCGCTGTCTCGTAGTCGGTGCGGTTCTGAAGCAGAAACGCGCGCGCGTCCTGAAATGTCGTCATGGTGTCCGGGCCCGTCGATTGACATTCGCGCGTAGCCCGGATGAAGCGAAGCGCAATCCGGGGCGGCCTGCAACTCGAAGGGACCGTCCCGGATTTCGCTTCGCTCCATCCGGCTACGGGCAAAGCCTCGCTATTTTCCAGCGAGGCTCCGAACGTGCTTGATAATTCCGGAAAAATCCACCCCACCCTGCCCGGCTGCGTCGAAAGACTGATAGATCTCCTGCGCATGCTTGCCGAGTGGCGTGGCCGCGCCCGCGGCCTTCGCGGCATCCTGCGCCAGGGTCAGGTCCTTCACCATCAGCGCCGAGGCAAAGCCCGGCTTGTAATCGTTGTTCGCCGGCGAGGTCGGCACCGGGCCGGGAACCGGGCAATAGGTCGTCAGCGACCAGCACTGGCCCGACGAGGTCGAGGCGACGTCGAACAGCGCCTGGTGCGAGAGCCCGAGCTTTTCGCCGAGCGCAAACGCCTCGCTCACCGCGATCATGGAAATGCCTAGGATCATGTTGTTGCAAATCTTGGCGGCCTGCCCCGCGCCGGCGCCGCCGCAATGCACGATCTTCTTGCCCATGTTCTCGAGCACGGGCTTTGCCGCGGCAAATGCCTTGTCGTCGCCGCCGCACATGAAGGTGAGCGTCCCGCCCTTGGCGCCGCCGGTGCCGCCTGAGACCGGCGCATCGACCGACAGCACGCCATTCTTGGCGGCGAGTGCGTGCGCCTGGCGCGCGCTCTCGACGTCGATGGTGGAGCTATCGATGATCAGCGCACCCTTGGCCATGGCGGGCACAACCTCGTTCCAGACGCCGAGCACATGCTTGCCGGCCGGCAGCATGGTGACGACGACATCGGCGCCCTTCACCGCACCCGCGGCGCTGTCGGCGATGCCGGCACCGTCGGCCTTGGCCTGGTTGCGCGAGGCCTCGACGAGGTCGAACGCCACCACCTTGTGGCCGGCCTTGACGAGGTTGGCGGCCATCGGGCCGCCCATGTTGCCGAGACCGATGAATGCGATCGTGGCCATTGTCGTTTCCTCCGCTGTAGCGTTGATTAGTTGAACTTCAGCTCGTCGGCCCCGATCTCGGCGAGATACGGCGCAAGCATGTCCGGCGTCACATCCTCGATTCCTCGCGGCGACCAGGTCGGGTTGCGGTCCTTGTCGATCACGGCGGCGCGCACGCCTTCGCGGAAATCGTCGCTGCGGAAAACCTCCAGCGCGGCGCGATATTCGCGCACCAGGCATTCTTCCAGGCTCGACGATTTGCGCGCAAGACGCAGCAGCTTCAGCGTCACCACCATGCCGCGCGGCGATTTTTCGCTGAGCGTCTTCAACGTGGCTAAAGCGAAGTCGGAACCGTCACGCCTCAGCGCCGCGACGATATCCTCCATCCGGTCGAAGCCGAACAGCGCGTCGATCGCCGGCTCCTTCGCGGCGACCGGCCCTGCGGTCTCGCCGGTTGCAAAACCATCGATGAGCTTCCCGACTTCGGCGGCGGTCGCGCCCGGGCGCACCTTCGTCAGCGCCTCGCGCAGCTCGGGCAGCCTCGAAGCCGGCACCACCCAGTCCGCGAACTTCGCGTGGATCGCGTCCGGTCCATTCATGGTCTGGCCGGTGAGACCGAAATAGGTGCCGATCTCGCCCGGCGAATGTGACAACAGATAGGTGCCGCCAACGTCGGGAAAGAAACCGAGCCCGACCTCGGGCATCGCCAGCTTCGTGCGATCCGTGACGATGCGATGGCTGGCATGGGCGGAGAGCCCGACGCCGCCGCCCATCACGATGCCGTCCATGAAGGCGATATACGGTTTCGGGAATTTCTTGATCCGGGCATTGAGGATGTATTCCTCGCGCCACAGGATCTTGCCGAGGTCGCCACCAGCCTTCGAGCTTTCCCAGAGCGTACGGATGTCGCCGCCGGCACAGAGGCCACGTTCGCCGGCGCCTTCCAGCAGGATCAATGCAACGGCAGGATCTGCCTCGAAGCGATCGAGCGCCTTCTCGATGTCGCGAAACATCTCCAGGGTCACGGCATTGATCGCCTTGGGACGGTTGAGCCTGATGATGCCCGCGGCGCCCTCGACGCGGGCGACCAGATCGCCCTCTTCCGCACCACTCATCGTGCGCCCTCGATCAGTTTGCGCGCCACGATGAGCCGCATGATTTCATTGGTGCCCTCGAGGATCTGGTGCACGCGCAGATCGCGCACGATCTTTTCGATGCCGTATTCGCTGAGGTAGCCGTAGCCGCCGTGGAGCTGCAGGGCGTGGTTGGCGACCTCGAAGCCGACATCGGTGCCGAAACGCTTGGCCATCGCACACAGCATGGTGGCGTCGGGGTCCTTGCGGTCCAGCGCTGCCGCTGCGCGCCACAGGAAGGTACGCGCGGCCTCCAGCTCGATCGCCATGTCGGCGAGACGGAACTGCAGGGCTTGGAATTCGTCGAGGCGCTTTCCGAACGCCTTGCGCTCCTTCATGTAGGCGCGCGCCTTGTCGAGCGCGGTCTGCGCACCGCCGAGCGAGCACGCCGTGATGTTGAGGCGGCCGCCGTCGAGACCGGCCATCGCGATCTTGAAGCCGACGCCCTCTTCGCTCAGGCGGTTGGTAACAGGCACGCGGGCGTTCTCGAACATCACCGCACGGGTCGGCTGCGCGTTCCAGCCCATCTTGCGCTCGTTGGCGCCGAAGGAAACGCCGGGCGTCTTGCCCTCGATGACAAGGGTCGAGATGCCGCCCGGGCCATCGCCGCCGGTCCGGACCATCGCGACCAGAAGGTCGGTGCCGCCGGCGCCGGAGATGAACTGCTTCTGGCCGTTGAGGACGTAATGGTCGCCGTCACGTATTGCGCGGGTGCGCAGCGCCGCGGCGTCCGAGCCGGCACCAGGCTCGGTCAGGCAGTAGCTCGCGATCAGCTCCATGGTGCAGAGCTTCGGCAACCATTGATGGCGCTGGGTGTCGCTGCCGAAGGCATCGATCATCCAGCTCGCCATATTGTGGATGGAGATGAAGGCGGAGGTGGTCGGGCAGCCCGTCGCCAGCGCCTCGAAGATCAGCGCCGCGTCGAACCGCGTCATGGCGGAGCCGCCGACATCATCGCGGATGTAGATGCCGCCCATGCCGAGCGTCGCCGCTTCGCGCATCACATCGACAGGGAAATGCTTCTCCTCGTCCCAGCGCAACGCATGCGGCGCGATCTTCTCCGCCGCAAACGCCAACGCCATGTCGCGAACCGCGACCTGATCCTCGTTCAGAGCGAACTGCATGCTGGGCTGCTCACTATTCTCGTCATTGCGAGGAGCGAAGCGACGAAGCAATCCGGACTGTCTCTGCGGAAAGATCCTGGACTGCTTCGCTGCGCTCGCAATGACAGGCTGGGCTACAGCCTTACTTCATCAGCGGGATCGAGAACTCCGCACCTTCCTTGACGCCGGACGGCCAGCGCGAGGTCACCGTCTTGGTCTTGGTGTAGAAGCGGACCGAATCCGGACCGTGCTGGTTGAGATCGCCGAAGCCCGACTTCTTCCAGCCGCCGAAGGTGTAATAGGCGATCGGCACCGGGATCGGCACGTTGATGCCGACCATGCCGACATTGACCTTGGCCGCGAAATCGCGCGCGGCGTCGCCGTCGCGGGTGAAGATGGCAACGCCGTTGCCGTAGTCATGGTCGGACGGCAGCGCCAGCGCTTCCTTGTAGTCATGCGCGCGCACGACCGAGAGCACCGGGCCGAAGATCTCTTCCTTGTAGATCCGCATGTCCTTGGTGACGTTGTCGAACAGCGAACCGCCGAGATAGAAGCCCTTCTCGTAGCCCTGCATCTTGAAGCCACGGCCATCGACGGCCAGCGTTGCGCCTTCCTTGATGCCGATGTCGATGTAGCCCTTGACCTTCTCGACCGCCTCGCGCGTCACCAGCGGACCGTAATCGGCTGACGGATCGATCGAGGTGCCGATCTTGAGCGACTCGACGCGCGGGATCAGCTTTTCCATCAGCCGGTCGGCGGTGGACTTGCCGACGGGCACGGCGACGGAAACCGCCATGCAGCGCTCGCCGGCCGAGCCGTAGCCGGCGCCGATCAGCGCGTCCACGGCCTGGTCCATGTCGGCGTCGGGCATGATGATGGCGTGGTTCTTGGCGCCACCAAAGCACTGGCAGCGCTTGCCGGTCTGGGCGGCGCGCTCATAGATGTATTGTGCGATCGGCGTCGAGCCGACGAAGCCGACGGCCTTGATGTCGGGATCGTCGAGGATGGCGTCGACCGCTTCCTTGTCGCCATTGACGACGTTGAGGATGCCGGCCGGCAGGCCCGCCTCCATCATGAGTTCAGCAAGCAGCATCGGCACGCCGGGGTCGCGCTCGGACGGCTTGAGAATGAAGGCGTTGCCGCAGGCGATCGCGGGAGCGAACTTCCACATCGGGATCATCGCCGGGAAATTGAACGGCGTGATCCCGGCGACGACGCCCAGCGGCTGACGCATGGAGTAGATGTCGATGCCGGGGCCGGCGCCTTCGGTGTACTCGCCCTTCATCAGATGCGGGATGCCACACGCGAACTCGGCGACTTCGAGGCCGCGCTGGATGTCACCCTTGGCGTCGGGCACGGTCTTGCCGTGCTCGCGGGCGAGGAGTTCGGCGAGCTTGTCATAGTCGCGCTGCACCAGCTCGACGAACTTCATCATGACGCGGGCACGGCGCTGCGGGTTGGTCGCGGCCCATTCGGGCTGCGCGGCGCGGGCATTCTCGACGGCGGCACGGACTTCGGCCTTGGACGCCAGCGCCACCTTGGCCTGCACGTCACCGGTCATCGGCTCGAAAACGTCGGCGGTGCGGCCAGAGGTGCCCTTGACCTCCTTGCCACCGATGAAATGTCCGATTGAACGCATGGAATGGTCTCCTTCAGGCCGAGCTGGAACGCTTTGACAAATCCTATTGACCTGCATTTTATAGGATTCAAGTCTGAGATAATGCACCATAGATGTGCGAAAATGCTGGATCAAGGCGCTATCGACTGGGACGACTTTCGCTTCGTGCTCGCCATCGTGCGGGGCGGCTCGGTGTCGGCTGCGGCAAAACAGCTCGGCGTCGACCATGCGACCGTGATCCGCCGCGTCGACCGGCTGGAAAAGCACCTCTCGGCCAAGCTGTTTGACCGGCGCAAGACCGGCTATCTCCTCACCGAGGCCGGCCAGCGCGTCGCCGACAGCGCCGAAGCGATGGAATCGACCATCGTCGCCAACCAGGAGCAGGTCGGCGGTTCGGTGGCGCGGCTGACCGGGACGGTAAGGATCGGCGCCCCTGATGGCTTCGGCACCGCCTTCCTGGCGCCACGGCTGGCGCCGTTCGCGGACCGTTATCCCGATTTAGACCTGCAACTTGTGGCTACCGCGCGGCTGTTCAGTCTCTCCAAGCGCGAGGCGGACATCGCGATCAGCCTGACCATGCCGAAGGAAGGCCGCATCGTCGGCCGCAAGCTGCTCGACTATCGGCTCGGGCTTTATGCCGCGCCGGGCTATCTCGACCGCTTCCCTGAGATCACCTCCCGGCAGGATTTGGTGCAGCACCGCTTCGTCGGCTATATCGAGGAGCTGCTGTTCACGCCGGAGCTCGACTATCTGCCGCAGGTGTCGCCGCGGATCTCCGCGCGCTTCCGCAGCGCCAATCTGATCGCGCAGCTCAACGCCACCCTCTCCGGCTTCGGAATCGCCGTGCTGCCGCATTTCATGGCAAGCGACTATCCACAGCTGGTCGCGGTGCTGCCGGACGAGATCTCGATCACGCGGACATTCTGGATGCTGATGCATGCCGACAGCAAGGACCTGGCGCGGATCAGGGCGGTAGCGGATTACGTCAGTGAGATCGTGGAGCGCGAGCGGGCGCTGTTTGCGGGAAGGCCTTCGTAGGGTGAGTTAGCTGAAGGCGTAACCCACCTCTTGCCTCTGCGGATAAACACAGCGGTGGGTTACGCCCGGCGACTGCGCGTCGCCTGGCCGACAGGGCTCACCCACCCTACGCATTCAACGGCATATCTCCTAATTCTGCTTCGCCTTCTTCGCCGCTGCCACCTTCGGCTCGCGCTTGGCGCCCTCGAGCGCGCTGTCCCTGCCCGCCTTCAGCACCTCGTCCGACAATTCGCTGGAGCCGGCGATGCGCGCGAGCAGCATGGTGCCGGCCATCGTCGCCAGCGTCGCGATCGCCTGCTTGCGGGCGGCCTTGCGCGGCACGTTCGGAATGAAGTCGGTCATCATCTCGATCATCTCGTCGAGCTTGCCCGCGAAGGCTTTGCGCGTTTTCGGGCTCTCGCGGGCGATCTCGGCGCCGAGTGCAGGGATCGAGCAACCATGGCCGGGATTGTCGCGGTGCAGCCCCGACAGGTAGGCCTCCGCGATCAGCGCCAGCCGCTTGTCCGGCGCGGCCTCGCCGGTGATCTTGCGCCAGTGCTCCATCGAGCGGTCCATGGCGTAGCCAAAGGCCTCGATCACCAGCGCCTCGCGGGAATCGAAATGCGCGTAGAAGCCGCCATGGGTCAGGCCCGCCTCCTTCATGAGGTCGGCGACGCCGATGCCATGGGCGCCCTTCTCGCGCAGCCGCACCGAGGCCTTCTTGACGATCCGGTCGTGGGTTTCCTGCTTGTGTTCCCGGGAATAGCGCATGGACGTCTCATTGCATGTCGGAGATCATCTCATAACACAGAAATGGACTAGGCGATGAATTAATTCGCGTTCAGACATTGCCGATCATGGAAAAGGTTGCAGTTGCATGCACCGCCAGCGCACCCTTGCCGTCGCGGGCAAATCCCTCAGTGTAGCTGGTCTGGCGTCCCAGCTTGATGATCTTGCCTTCGGCCGAGATCAGCCCGGAACGGACCGACAGCGGGCGCAGAAAGGTCATTTTCAGGTCGAGGGTCACGGACGACTGCCCAGCCTCCAGCCGGGTCGAGATCGCGCAGCCCATGGCGGTATCGATCAGCGCGGCAGCGGTCGCGCCATGCAGGAGGCCGATGGTATTTTCGAGATCCTCGCGCGGCTCCAGTTCCATGACGATCCGGCCCGGCTCGACCACGGCCATGGTGAAGCCGATCAGCTTTGCGAAGGGCGGCGGTGGCAGCCGGCCGTCGCGGATGCCGAGCATCGCGTCCATGCCTGAAAGGCCCATGGCCACCTTGGCGACCGGTGCAGGCATCTGCCAGTCCACCACCCGTTCACGCCGTTGCGTGGGCGAAAACAGGTCAAGTTGATCGTTACCGGTCATGGCAGCCTCATTGAATGATATACGTCATACTATGCCACGGACTTCACGCTGGCAACTCCGCTTCTGCGCCCCCGCCCGCTTGACAAGCAGGACGTTTCGGCCCGGAAGTGGTTCGATCGGCGCGCCTCGCGCATGTCCACGAAACCTCCGAGATCCAAAATGGAAATGCTCAACAACCACTGCGGCATCACACGCGAAGCGCGCGGCGTCGTCCATGTCGCGATCTGCAACGCCGGCCCGCTGAATATTCTGAGCTCGCCCGTGACCGACGCGGTGCGCGAAGGCCTGCAGCAGCTCTCTTCCGACCGCAGCATCCGCGTCGTCGTGCTGCGCGGCCAAAGCGAGAAGAGCATGATCGGCGGCGCCGACATCAAGGAGATGATCAGGCTCGACCAGACATCGGCAGAAGCCTTCATCAGCCGCCTGCGCGATCTCTGCGAGGCCGTGCGCCAATTCCCTGCCCCGGTGATCGCACGCATGCCCGGCTGGTGCCTCGGCGGCGGACTCGAGGTCGCCGCCGCCTGCGATTTCCGCGTCGCCGCGCACGACGCCCATTTCGGGATGCCGGAGGTCCGCGTCGGCATCCCCTCGGTGATCCATGCCGCCCTGCTGCCGCGCCTGATCGGCTGGGCCCGCGCACGCTGGCTGGTGATGACGGCGGAGAACATCGACGCAGCCACCGCACTGGCCTGGGGACTGATCGACAAGGTCGCGCCGGAGGGCGGACTGGATGCCGAGATCGAGCACTTGGTGAAGGCATTGCTCGAATGCGGCCCCGAGGCGCTGCGGTCGCAGAAGGCGCTGCTGCGGCAATGGGAGGAGCTGCCGCTGACGGAGTCGGTGAATTTGAGCATCAAGGTGTTCGGCGAGTCGTTCCTGACGGACGAGCCGACCCGGCTGATGGGCGCTTTTGTGAACCGGAAGGGTTAGACGCGCTACCGCGCTCAGTTAAGCTCTCTCCACTCTAAAGGTGTCATGCCCCGGCTTGATCGGGGCATCCAGTACGCCGTGGCTTCTCGGCTCAACCACATTCGTCTCTGGAATACTGGATCGCCCGGTCTAGAGGCGATGACAGCAGTGTCTGTGGAACGAGCACGGCGCTCTCAACGCCACCTGGCCCCTCCCCCGCTCGCACGATCAAATCTCATGCGAAGCGCAAGATTTTCTCATCCTCGCCGCGGTTGCTTTTTTTGCGCCGCATCATATGATGCTCATAATCTTACCCATCATCGCCAGGGAGTCCCGTCATGGCCGAAGCCGCCGATCCCGTCGTCATCGTTTCCGCCGCCCGCACCCCGCTCGGCCGCTTTATGGGCGAGCTGTCGCCGCTTCCCGCGCACAAGCTCGGATCGCACGTGATCGGCGCGGCGCTGGAGCGCGCGAAGCTTGCGCCTGAAAAGGTCGATGAGGTCTTCATGGGGTGCGTGCTGCCGGCCGGACAAGGCCAGGCGCCGGCGCGCCAGGCGGCACGTAACGCCGGACTTCCCGACGCCACCGGCGCCACCACGGTGAACAAGGTCTGCGGCTCCGGCATGAAGGCGACCATGCTGGCGCACGACATCATCCGCGCCGGCTCGGCCGAGATCGTCGTCTCCGGCGGCATGGAGAGCATGAGCAACGCGCCCTACCTGCTGGCAAAAGCGCGCGGCGGCTACCGCGCCGGCCATGATCGCATCATCGACCACATGATGATGGACGGCCTCGAGGACGCCTACGAGACCGGCCGCTCGATGGGCGATTTCGGCGAGGCGACCGCGGAGGCCTATCAGTTCACCCGCAAGGACCAGGATGCCTACGCGATGGAGACGCTCAGCCGCGCCCGCAGGGCGGTCGAAGGCGGCGCGTTCACGACGGAGATTGCGCCGATCACGCTGACGGAGAAGGCCGGCCCGCGCGTCATCGCCAACGACGAGCATCCGCTGAAAGTTGATCCCGCAAAGATCCCCGGGCTGAAGCCGGCGTTCCGCGCCAACGGCACGATAACGCCGGCCGCCTCCTCCGCCAATGCCGACGGAGCTGCCGCGCTGGTGCTGACGAAGCGCTCGCTCGCCGACCGCAGCGGCCTGCCTGTACTCGCTGAGATCAAGGGCCACGCCACCCACAGCCAGGAGCCGCAATGGTTCACCACGGCACCGATCCCGGCGATCCGCAAGCTGCTGGACAAGGTCGGCTGGAGTGCTGGCGATGTCGACCTGTTCGAGATCAACGAGGCTTTTGCCGTGGTGGCGATGGCGGCGCAGCGCGATCTCGGCATCGCCAGAGAGAGGCTGAACGTCAACGGCGGCGCCTGCGCGCTCGGCCATCCGATCGGCGCCACCGGCGCGCGGCTGATCGTGACGCTGCTGCACGCATTGGAGGCGCAGAACCTCAAGCGCGGCATCGCGGCGCTCTGCATCGGCGGCGGCGAGGCCACCGCGATCGCGGTGGAGCGCCAAACGCATTAGCGTCAATGTCCGAAATTGAGGGAAGTCTGGCATTTCAGACTTGCCTCAACTGTGTCAGATTGCAACGATGGCGCGGGTCCTTGGGGCTCGCCAACAAGACTGAGGCCCAATGATCTCGAACTGGCTCGCGGCAGCACTGTCCCGCCGCAATATCCACTATGGCTGGGTAATGGTCGGCGTGACCTTCCTTGCCGCGCTGATCAGCGCCGGCACGGTCGGCGCACCCGGCGTGTTCATCGTTCCCCTGCAGAAGGAGTTCGGTTGGAGCACGGCGCAGATCTCCTCCGCGCTGTCGATCCGCTTCATCCTGTTCGGGCTGATGGCGCCGTTCGCCGCCGCCCTGCTCAACCGCTACGGCCTGCGCAACGTCACGCTGGCCGCGCAGCTCATCGTCGTCACGGCGCTGGTGCTTTCGCTCGGCATGACCGAGATCTGGCAGCTCATCGCGCTGTGGGGCGTCGTGATCGGCATCGGCACCGGCATGACCGCGCTGGTGCTCGGTGCGACCATCGCGACGCGCTGGTTCGCGGCAAGACGCGGCCTCGTCGTCGGCATCATGACCGCGAGCGTCGCCACCGGCCAGCTCGTATTCCTGCCGCTGCTGGCCAGCCTGACCGAACGCTTCGGCTGGCGGCTGGCGCTCGGCTTCGTCTGCATCATGCTCGGCGTCTCCGCGCTGGCCGTGCTGCTCGCGATGCGCGACCGGCCGAGCGATGTGGGCTTGCGCCCCTTCGGTGACGAGGGCACCGAGCCCCTGCCCGCACCGCCCGTCAGCCACGGCTCGATCACGGCGGTGGCGCTCGGCACGCTGCGCGACGCCTCGAAGTCGACCGCGTTCTGGATCCTGTTTGCGACCTTCTTCGTCTGCGGCGCCTCGACCAACGGCCTCGTCCAGGTCCACCTGATCCCGATGTGCCTCGATTTCGGCATTCCGCAGGTGCAGGCCGCAAGCCTGCTCGCCGCGATGGGCATCTTCGATTTCTTCGGCACCATCATGTCGGGCTGGCTGTCGGATCGCTACGACAACCGCTATCTGCTGTTCTGGTACTACGGCCTGCGCGGGCTCTCGCTGATCTTCCTGCCCTTCAGCGATTTCTCGTTCTATGGGCTCTCGATCTTCGCGATGTTCTACGGGCTCGACTGGATCGCCACGGTGCCACCCACCGTGCGCCTCACCGCGCAGAAGTTCGGGCCCGAGCGCGCCAATCTGGTGTTCGGCTGGATTTTTGCCGGCCATCAGCTCGGCGCAGGCACTGCGGCGTTCGGCGCCGGCTTCTCGCGGACGGTGTATCAGAGCTATCTGCCGGCCTTCTTCATCGCCGGCGCGCTCTGCGTGTTCGCCGCGCTGATCGTGCTGGCGCTGTCGCGGCAGCCGAAGACCGAGCCGAAGCCGGCGATGGCCTAATATCTGATCGTGGTGGTGACGCCGAACACTGCGGCGTCACCGATCCGCAAGACCCCGGTCGGATCATTCGGGTTCGGGATGCCGCCCGAGGGGCGGAAGACGTACTGGAAGTAAGGCGCGATCAGCCAGCCCGGCTTGATGTGCGCTTCGTAGATCATCTCGAGCAGGGTCTCGTTGCTGCGCACCGGCCCCTGGACGCCGGTATAGAAATTCGTATCGATATCCAGATCGCGCGCGGGCTTCGAGATCCGCATATAGGCCATCGCCATGCCGAAGCGGTCGAGCGGACGGCCGGGCGTGA
Source organism: Bradyrhizobium sacchari (assembly GCF_002068095.1). Taxonomy (GTDB): domain Bacteria; phylum Pseudomonadota; class Alphaproteobacteria; order Rhizobiales; family Xanthobacteraceae; genus Bradyrhizobium; species Bradyrhizobium sacchari. Next base: position 332,845 of record NZ_LWIG01000026.1, read on the forward strand.
AGCCGACGAAGCCAATACCGCCGTCCAGATAAAGATCGATCAAATTGCGGTCCGGTGGGCTGTAGGCGATGCGGGCGAACGCCGTGATGCCCGGGAGCGAGGCCGAGGTGCTGTTCTCCTTCACTTCCGGCGGGCGATAGAGCACCTGCTCGATCACGGCGAAGACGCCGTAGTTGCCGCGCAGCTTGGCCGGAATGCCGCTGCCGCCGGGATCCGCAATCGACTGGCCTTCCGCCGTTAAACGCTGGCTGTCGAACGCGCCATAGTGCCTCCAGGCGCCGGGCGTGAAGTTGCCGGCGAGAGGATGGCCGCCAATATCGATGTCGTAATTAAAGCGGACCTGCCCGATCACCCAGGGCGGATCGTTGACGCGGAATGCGAGGCCGTGATGGTCGCGGAGTTGGGGGTCCTGATCGCCCGGTCCTGATGGATCGCCGTTGAACACCGCGCCGAACAATGTGACCTGGTCCGACAGCGCGGCCTTGACGCGAATGCCGGGCACCGCGATCGGCGGCGCCGGGCCGCCGGCTGGGAGGTTGCTCGCCTTGATCGCCGGCCAGCCGAAGGTGCCGTTGATAAAGAGGTCATCGGTCTCGCTGTCGAAGAACTCGACATCCGCCGCCTGCTGGCCGGCCCTGATATTCAGGGCGCCGTTGAAAAAATTCTGCTCGAAATAGGCGCTGTAGAGCCGCTGGTCGGGCAGCGCCTCGATCTCGCTGATGGTGGCAAGATTCATTACGTAGTTGCGGGAGAGCCCCTGCCCGTAGATCACAAAGGCATTGGCGTAGAAGCGCCCGCCAGTCCAGCCGACCAGCTTGTCGAGATCGGCATCGACCGACAGATCGAGCCGGCCGAAATGGATGGCGCCGCGCTTCACGCCGCCGGAGACGTTGGCGATGTTGTCCGCGATGTAGGTGGCACCGAAGTTGAGGCCCTTGTTGGCGAGCCCGTCATGCCACTCGTTGAACCATTTCGGCGCCAGCCATTCGGCCGCGCTCTCGTCCTTGGCACCGGCGAATGCGCTGGTGCTGGCTGCCGTGCAGGCCAGCGCCATGGCAGCCGCGCGGCACAACAGAAAGCTATGGGCAGTCCCGATCACGGCCGATATCCGGTGGCATACTCTACTTGAATATGCCCGTCCGCCGCATGAAGAGATAGGCCGCGCCGACGGACGAGGCCATCAGCACTGCCGCCCAGAGGAAGCCGGTCTCGACGTCGGTGAGCGGCAGGCCTTTGGTGTTCATGCCAAAGATGCCGGTGATCAGCGTCGGCGGCAGCAAGAGCGAGGTCACGATCGAGAGCGTGTGGAGGTGGCGGTTGCTCTCCTCCTCGTTCTTGAAGCGCAACTCCTCTTCGAGCAGGCGGCTGCGCTCGCGCAGCTCGACGATGTCGTGATCGAGACCGTCGAGCCGCTGCGCCAACTTGCCGGCGTGGATGCGAAGCGCGGGCGAGAGGTGATCGGTGTTCTTCTGGTCGAGACGGTGGAACAGCACGCGCAGGCCGGTGAGCTGGCGGTGCAGCCTCACGCAAGTCCGGCGCAGGCGTCCCAGGTTGCGGCGCATCTCGGGCTTGGCGTCATCGGCGAGAATGCGCTCCTCGATGTCGTCGATCTCCTGTCCGAGCTTGTCGGCCATCCGGTCGAGCGTGTCGGCGACCTCGTCGACGATCTTTTCCAGGAGATGGGCGACATTGTCGACGCGGTAGCCGCCTTCGAGCACCCGGCGCGTCGCATCGGCCGAGCACAGCGCCTGATGACGGCCACTGACCAGCAGGCGCTCGGTCATGGCGAAACGCAGGAACGCAGTCTCCTCCGTCGGGCTGTCGATCTCGCGGACGAGATCGGAGAACACACCGTAGACGCAATGATCGATGACGTGGAGCTGCTGGAAGGTGTCGTTGCAGAGCAGCAGTTCGCGCGCGAGCGGCGGCAGGCTTGACGCCGCGATCCATGGACGCACGCGCGCGTCCGTCAGGTTGAAATGCAGCCAGAGCCGGCCGTCATGGCTGAACTCGATCGGCTGGTCGATCGCCAGCGCCTCGGCGCTGCCGTCGCTGTGCAGACGGAACGCCCAGACCAAGCCGGGAATGGCAGGCACAGTCTCCAATATCGCGCTGACTAGCTTTGCCGGCTCAGCCATGGATAGCCCCAACCGTCAACAATGCCCCGCCTCCGGCCGATGGCTGACGGCATCGTCCGGCTCTCGCGGATACTCAATTACGCCAATGTTACAGTTTGATGATGGCGCCCTACTCTGCGGCAAGCGCCGTCGCGGCCATGGCTTCGGCTTCCTTGACATAGTCGTGCACGACACGGCCGAACGGCAGCGTCAGGTCGGCGATATAATGATGCGCGCCGATGCAGCGGCGGACCGGGAAATCCGCAACCGGTGCATTCACATGCGGCACCAGGTGCAGCCGGCCGGGTCCGATCCAGGAGCCTTTCGGCACGATGTCGACGAGATTGATCGCGACGAGCTGGCAGACCTCGAGGCGGCCGTCGACGCCGGGGATCATCTTCAGATTGATTTGCGTCTTCGACAGCGTGGCGCGGGTGAGATCGCCGTTGCCGGCCATGCTTTCGTGCTTGTAGCCCATCGTGCCCATGGCGACGAGCTGGCCGGCATATTCCAGCGTACCCGTCAGCGTGTCCTTGACGATCTCGAGCTTGGGATGGGCGTACTTCTTGGGGAAGCCCCAGATCTCGCGGCCCGCCGCGATCGGCGGATCGTCGTCCAGATACATCTGCGAGACGAAGTTGACCTCCTCGCCGTTGAGGCGCGCGGGGATGACGAGGCCGGATTCGGTGTAGCTGCCGAAGCCGGAGGAGTCTGGCATCTTGATCCACTCGTAGTGCACGATCGGCTGCTCGATCGGCTCCAGCGGCTCAGGCAGGCCGGCGCGGATCAGCTCCGGGTCGGTCTCGTAGGTGATGACCAGGAATTCGCGGTTGACGAAACGGTAAGGCCCGGCCGGATAGCTCGGCCCTGCCGCCGGCATGGACGGAAGTCTCAGCAAATCTTCCCTGCGCATCGCGCCTCTCCTGTGATGTCTAAAGATGTCGGCCCGGCAGCTCGAAGGCTTGATGCAAATTGCTAGCCGCCGTCATTGACTGCGATGTGAAGGATTTCCGTCAGCCGCACGACCTGCTGCCATTCCCGCTTTGGCTATCCTGCATGCAGCCGATGCATCGGCTCCGAATTTGTCATCACGCCGTCACCGCCGGACGCAATCGTTTGGAGAAGGCAGGGAGGCATCACCATGGACGCCCACACGTCGCAACCGGCATATCAGACCCGTCAGCCGCCTTCGCGGGGCTGGCGCCCCGAGCGCTGCGACCGCGTCGCGCTGGTGCTGCAGGGAGGCGGTGCGCTCGGCGCCTACCAAGCCGGCGTCTACCAGGCGCTTCACGAGGCCGGCATCGAGCCCGACTGGGTCTGCGGCGTCTCGATCGGCGCCATCAACTCAGCGATCATCGCCGGCAACCGGCCGGAGAAACGGCTGGAGGCGCTGCGCATCTTCTGGGAGCGCATCACCAACCGCAAGATCTGGCACTACACGCCCGACGGCGACGTCTTCCGCCAGTGGCGCAACCTCACCAGCGCGTGGATGACCTCGGCGATGGGCCAACCCGGCTTCTTCACCCCGCATCAGGTCAATCCCTGGTTCAGTCCGGTCGGCGCCAGGACCGCGACGAGCTACTACGACACGGCGCCCTTGCGCGACAGCCTGAAGGAACTCGTCGACTTCGATCTCATCAACGAGAAGAAGGTCCGCTTCGCCGTCGGCGCGGTCAACGTGCTCTCGGGCAACTTCATCTATTTCGACAACGCCCATGACGAGATCGGGCCGGAGCACATCATGGCCTCGGGCGCCCTGCCCCCGGCGCTGCCGATGGTGCGGATCGGCACCGATCATTTCTGGGACGGCGGCATCGTCTCCAACACACCGCTGCAGCATCTGCTCGACCAGGAGGATGACCTGAACTCGCTGGTGTTCCAGGTCGACCTGTTCAGCGCGCGCGGCGTGCTGCCGCGCTCGATCCAGGACGTGATGGCCCGCCACAAGGACATCATGTATTCCTCGCGCACGCGCCACAACACCGACGTCTACCGCCGCACGCACAATCTCAAGGTCCTGCTCTACAAGGCGCTGGCGAAGCTGCCGGAGGAGCAGCTCTCCGAGGAGGAGCGAAAGCTGAAAGCGAGCCTGCGCAACATGCCGGAGATCGCGATCCTGCACCTGATCTACCAGCAGAAGGCCTATGAGGGCGACGCCAAGGACCACGAGTTCTCGGGCACCTCGATGCGCGAGCATTGGGCGTCCGGCTACGAGGACACCAAGCGCACCCTGAAGCGCCGCGACTGGATCAAGATGCCGGACGAAGGCATGGGGCTGGTCGTGCACGACGTGCACCGGGAGACCGAGAGCGCATGAGACTCGGTTTCTGGAAGCGTCCAAACAAAAAGTGCGAAAACAACCCCATGCACAGTAGCCGGGGCGTGCTGTATCAATGACTTAGCGCGCCGGCCCGGCGATTTGACTTGTCGGGCAAAACAGGGGCATAATGCGACTATTCCGAATTTCCTTCTCCGCCGCTCCGCGGAGGCGCGTGATGGGGCTGACGCCACCGTGCGCTGTTCCGGATGATGCCTCAGCAGCTCTTCTGCTGCAGATGCTGGATGCAGGTGCAGGTCGTCGACGTCGACGTATATTTCACGTCGTAGTACGGAAAGCTCGACGAGGCCGGGCTGTTCGTCGAGCAGCGCGGGAACAGGTAATAGCTGTCGCTCAGCTTAACCGTGCCGGCAATGGTGTAGCCGAGGTTCGTCGTGTAATTATAGGTCACCTCGCTCAGAATGAGCGAGATGTTCTTATTACTGGGATTGTTCGGGTCAGGCGCGGTGAACGATGACAAGGTCATCGGATCGCCCTTCTTCCTCGCCGCCGTCGCACCGGCGGTCGACTCGCTCCATTGCACGGTCGCGTTTCCATTGCCGTCGGTGGAGACCTGGGACACCGTGATCGTAATGAGCGAAGCCCCGCTGGAATCCTTGACGGCATAAGGCGCCATGATTGCCTGCGCCGAGCCGAGAATGGCCTGCATGCGGGTCGTGCTGATCGACGTGTTCTGCGTGACCATGTCGGCGACACTGTGCGCGGTGGCGCTGACCTTGACGTTCATCGCCAGCCCGTTCCCGAGCTCGACGCCACCGATGTAGAGCACCAGCATGAACGGCGCCACGATGGCGAACTCCGTCGCTGCAACAGCGCGGTCGTCGGCTAGCAGGCGCCGAGCGCGAGACGACAAGGCGGCGATCATCAGGAGGCTCCTGGCTCGTTCTGGAACGCGGCCGACGAGGTGAGCAGCCGGTTGCCGGTCGAAAGGTTCGAGAGGTTGAAACCGAGCGGCCCGAGCTGGACGGGCCATATGTACATCACCCGGAGAACGACGATGTCGCCCGCATCTCCCGGATTGTATTGCCAGGTGTTCGTGACGGCTCCCGAAGCGTTGAAGGTCAAGGTCGGCATGCCCGTGTTGGCGGCGGACCACGAATTGGCCACCTGCAGGTCAACCATCAGACCACTGCAAGTGAACAGGATCGAGATCTGGTCGCAGACCTTCTGCTTGAAGGCGGCCTGGCTCATCTGCGCAGACTGCACCTGCCCGGTCATGACGAGACGCGCGGACTGACGCGCGATGTTTTCGAGCAGCTGTTGGGCAAAGAAGACGAGGAACGTCTGAAGGAGTGCGATGATGAGGGCGAGGAATGGCGCCGCGACGAGCGCGAATTCAACGGCCGTGGCACCCCTGCTGTCGCGCGCGAAAGCAGCGCAGCGACGGCGGCGCCCCTTTTTCGTTGTACCCTTTGGACCAGTCATGGCGCTTTCTCTACTGCACAAGGCTGGCCGTGCTCGACGCGACCTTGATGAAGAGGTCCGTCAGGGCCTTGGAGATGTCGCCGCCACTTTGAACACTCGCGTAGAAACCGGGCGACGCGCAGGATTGCAGATTCTGTGCGATCTGGCCTGTTTTTGATGTTGGCTGATCGTACTTGTCGATCCAGCTCATGTACCAGCCGTCCGTTTTCTGGATACCGGTGAGGGGATCGGCAATGAGCTGCAGATACTCGGTATAGAGGACGGCGATCTTGATGTTTTTGCTCTTGATGGTCGTGCACATCGTCGTGTCGAGCGGCTGCTGGCATCGACTGTTGGAGGCGAAGCTCGCGTTGGGGCAAGTCGCGGAGATCTTGTCTTCGACGCCGTCGGTGACAAGGAACACCACTTCCTGCGGCGTATCTCCCGGCGCGTTACTGCCAAGGCCGGGAGTGGGCATGATGTCGTAGATGCTTTTGAGCGCGCCGGCGATATCCGTACCGTTGTCGGTCTTGCAGTTGGTCGTCGGAACGACGCAGTTCTGGTAGGCGACCGGCATCAGCGAGATGTTGTTGACCTGGGCTCCGGCGAGGCTCGGGGTGGTCAGCTTGGCCAGTTCGTTCAAGGTCAGGTCGAACGTATAGAGCGCCGCTTTGTAGGTGGTGTTGTTCAAGGCCGCCATGCACTGCATGACGCCTCCCGAAATGCCCGACTGCGGGCAGTTCGACCACGTATTGAGCAACTGGTTGACGGCACTCGTCACGAGATCGATCCGCAACGTGATATTGTTGGCTCGTGCGATCGCGAGGTTATCCTTGGTCCCCCCGTCGTGAGCGATGTTGGTCTGATGACAGGCGAAGCCGCAGTTCTGCGAGGCGCCCGCTGTCTGGTACGCGGGCGCGGTGAACTTGATGAGATTGCTGATGTCCTTCGCGGACGCGCCGATGCCCATGGACGGCGAGTCGTCCATCAGCAGATAGAAATTCATGTTGGGCGCGCTGGACGCCTTTGCCGTCGCCGAACCGCCGATCTGCCAGGTCTGCTTGCCGAGCACGCCGGGGAAATTGTTGACCGAGGCTGCCGTGTAGGACACCGTGATGCTGCGCGAGAGCCCGGAATCGGTGACCGTGATCGTCGGCGTCGGCACCGCCGCCAAGCCGGAAAGATTCGCCTTCGACGCGAACACGGCCGCTGCGGTCGCCTTGACCACCGCGGGGTCGCTTTGGGTGAGCATCGCCGGACGGACGGCGGCGATCGCAGCCGCGTCGGCGGCCGCATTTAATTGCTCGCGCTTGCGCAGGGCCAGCGTGTAGTCCAGCGTCATGCCCAGCAAAAAGATGATCGGCACCATCATCAGCGCGAAGATGATGGCGACATTGGCCTTTCGGTCTCTCGCGAAACGAAACACTGCGCGGCGGAGCATGCCCTTGACCCTGATTGCCGTGTTTGCGGCAGCGACACTTTCCTGGCGTGATCGGGGGCGGATCGACGGGTTTTTCGGCCCCATTCAGCGCCCTATCACGGGCGGAATATGAGGAGGGGCTTCTTAATCAACGCTTACGGGCGGTCCATAAACATGGACCGCAACAAATTGAGATGTGTCTTATTGAGGGGGCATCATTAACGCCAAATAAACAGGTTCTCGGAGATTGCAGCCATGGAGTGGAGGGACGCGTAATACGAGCCCCCCGATCGCCGGGCGGCTTCGGGGCGCGTCGGCGGAGGTCGAGGTTACTTCGTGCCCGAACGATGCCGCGCCGAGGATTAAGCTCGGCTTTACGAACCCGTCATTGCGAGCGCAGCGAAGCAATCCAGAATCTTTCCGCGGAGGGACCCTGGATTGCTTCGCTGCGCTCGCAATGACGGTGGTGTTCGCCGCGACAACCGGGCTTTACGGCCTGATCGTCATGTTCTCCGGCGGGCCGGCTTTTCGCAGCGGCTCGGCGAGACGTGCGAACTCGCACAGCAGCGAGCGCGTCTTGCGGGGATCGATGATCTCCTCGACCCAGAATTTTTCGGCGGAGCGGAACGGCGAGCGCAGCTTGTTCAGCCGCTCCTCGATCTCCTTCAGCTTTGCCGCCTTGTCCTCCGCCGCATCGATGTCGGCGCGGTAGGCGGCTTCAATGCCGCCCTCGAGCGGCAGCGAGCCCCAATAGGCTGACGGCCAGGCGTAGCGGATCGAGAAGCGGTCGGCGGGCTGATGAACGACGCCGGCAACGCCGAAGGCGTTGCGCAGGATCACGGTGCACCAGGGCACGGTGGTCTGGTTGACCGCGGCCATGGCGCGGACGCCGTGGCGGATGGTCGCCGCCTTCTCGGCATCGAGGCCGATCATGAAGCCGGGGCAGTCCATGAGATAGACGACCGGCAGATGGAAGGTCTCGGCGAAGTCGACCCAGCGCACCACCTTCTGGCAGGCATCCGCGGTCCAGGAGCCGCCATAGTGAAAGCTGTCGCTGGCCAGCACCAGCACCGCCCGGCCCTCGAGCCGCGCGAGACCGACAATGATCGGCTTGCCGAAGTTCTTCGCCACTTCGAAAAACGAGCCCTTATCGACGACGGACTCGATGATCGGCCGCATCTTGTAGACCTGCTTGCGGTTGCGCGGCACCGCATTCATCAGCGCTTCGTCGCTGCGCTCGGGACTGTCGCTGCAGGGCAAGGTCGGCGGCAGCTCGTAGACGGACGACGGCAGGTAGGAGAGGAAACGGCGCGCGCAGGCGAACGCTTCCTCTTCGGTATCGACGGCATGATCGACCGCACCGGCGCGGGTCTGGATCTCGGCGCCGCCGAGCTCCTCCTTCGAGAGGTCCTGTCCGAGCGCCTTCACCACCGGCGGCCCCGCGACGAACATCGCGGACTTCCGGGTCATGATGGAATAGTGGCTGGCGGCAAGACGCGCAGCACCGAGCCCTGCGACCGAGCCGAGGCCCAGCGCGACAACGGGCACGCGCGCCAAGTTCTCCGTGGTGAAGCGGTACCAGCGCGTGCTGCCAATGCCTCCCGGCAAGTTCGCCGCACCCTTGGTCTCGATGGTCTTGACCGAACCGCCACCGCCGGAGCCTTCGATGATGCGGACGATGGGCAGGCGGAAGTCGTGCGCCATCTCCTCCGCCATCAGCGGCTTGGCGGAGATCGACGCATCCGCCGAGCCACCGCGCACGGTGAAATCGTCGCCGACCACGACGACAGTGCGGCCGTCGACACGCGCGCGGCCGAACACGCAATTGGCCGGCGTCAATTTTGTCAGATCGCCGTTGGGATCGTACTCGCCGATGCCGGAGACGGCACCGATCTCGTGAAAGCTGCCTCTGTCGATCAGCTTGTCGATACGCTCCCGAACAGTCAGCCGGCCCTGGTCATGCTGTCGCTTGACCTTGTCAACGCCGCCCATCTCCCGCGCGAAGGCTTCGCGCCGGGCGAGCTCGTCGAGTTCCGGCTTCCAGTTCATTCACTCCCTCCGAATGGATCGGCTTGTTATTGTTGTGCACAGCAATCGCGACCGGTTTGCGCGAGATGCGGTTGTTGAACACGTCGCCTTCCGCGCCCTCCATCAGGCTGCCGAGCGAGCGACCGAGCGCGAGCATCAGCGGCGCGACCTCGTCATGCAGACGCTGCTCGTCATACATCGCGGACAGAAGACCGATCGTGATGACGACGAAGGTCTGATATTGCGGCGACCAGATCGGCACCGCGAGGCCGTTGATGTGCGGGCTCCACAGCCCGCAGGCCACGACATAGCCGCGCTCGCGCAGCGATTGCCGGTTCGCCTCGATGCGGGGCTTGAGGATCTTGGCAGCCTCGGGCGCCTCGCGCTCCATCTCCGCGATGAAGGCATCGCCGATCTCAGGCGCCAGCGCCGCGGTATAGGCCGCGCCCGCGGCCGTGGATGCCATCGAGATGCGGCTGCCGGTGCCCTCGTGCAGGCCGAGCGCAGAAGCCGAACGCGCGAACTGGAGATAGACGAGATGGAAGCGGTCCGGCACGACGAAGCCGACCGTGCCCGGCAGTTGCTCGGCGACTTCCTGGAGCCGCTGGCGGATCATGCTGCGCAGCTGCGCACCCTTCATCATCGAGGCGCTCATCGCCACCGCGCTCGGGCCGATGCGATATTTCTGGTCGCGCGGCAGATAGACGAGCTGCCCCATGCGCGTCAGCGTGTGCGTGAGCCGCGACACCGTCGAGCGCGGCAGGCCGCAGCGGTTTGAAATCTCGAGATTGCCGAGCCTGCTATCGTGGCCCTCGAAGCATCGCAGCACATCGAACGCGCGCGACACCACCTGGATGACATCACCCTCACCGGCATCGCCAGCGAGCGCACCTTGCCTACTCAACCGCTCCGAACGTCGTCCCATGTTCCCTACCGTTTGTTCCGCTCTGCGGAATTAAATTCCACTTGCAGACGACGCTACCTCAGGCATTTTGCGACGACAACAAAAAGGCGATGGCATGCCAGAAATAAAGATCGTCACCGAAGTCGCGGGGCGCATCTGCGCAACTCCCGTGCAAGTTGGAGGAACCGTCGCCGATGGTGACGACGTTGTGGTGGTCGAGGCGATGAAGATGGAGATTCCCGTGCTCTCGCCCGCCAGCGGCACGATCACATCGCTGCTGGTGAAGCTCGACGATCTCGTTGCCGAGGGACAGGCGATTGCGATCGTGGCGAACTGACTGCGTTTCCCTGGTTTCCGCGACAATCTGTCAGCTGCATCTCTGCACGTTCGGGACGACGTTGCCATCGCTTGATCGCGATGACATGATCCGTCTCAAGCAAAATCTGTTTCAAACAAAGAATGAAAATCTTCGCGGCAAAGCGGAGATCATCGGAGGGAAACATGCTTCGTGGGCTGCTCGTGCTCGCGCCTGCCTTGGTGGCGGGCATTTCTTTTGCGTCTACACGCTATGCAATCGCCGAGGACATCAAGCTGCCGGCGACATTGACGTTCACGGCCTATGACACCGGCACCGCCGGCTTCAACATCGCCGTCGGCGTCGGCAAGATGATGAAGGACAAATACGGCACCGACGTGCGCGTGCTCCCGGCCGGCAACGATGTCGCCCGCCTCGCGCCGCTGCGCGCCAAGCGCGCGGCCTCCGCCGCGATGGGATCGGGCACCTATTTCGCGCAAGAAGGCGTGTTCGAGTTCGGCTCGAAGGAATGGGGCCCGCAGCCACTCCAGATCATGCTCTCGACGGTCGATTGCAATTGCGGTTCGCTTGGCGTCGCAGCCGACACCGGTGTGAAAGAACTGAAAGACCTGAAAGGCAAGCGCGTCGGCTTCGTGGTCGGCTCGCCCGCGCTGAACCAGAACTCGCTCGCCGTGCTCGCCTTCGCAGGTTTGACGCAGAAGGACGTCAAGGCGGTCGAGTTCGCAAGCTACGGCGCGATGTGGAAGGGCCTGATCAACAACGACGTGGATGCCGCCTTCGGCACCACCATCACCGGCCCGGCCAAGGAAGCCGAGACCTCGCCGCGCGGCCTGATCTGGCCGCCGCTGCCGGCCAGGGACAAGGAGGGCTGGGCGCGGATGCAGAAGGTCGGCTCGTTCTTCTTCCCGCAGGTCGCGACCTGCGGCGCCGGCATCTCGCCGGAGAAACCGGTCGAGCTCGGCAACTACCCCTACCCGATCTTCGTCGCCTACGCCTCGCAAGCACCCGACCAGGTCTACGCCATCACCAAGGCGATGATCGTGAACTACGACGCCTACAAGGATTCCGCGCCGGGCGCTGGCGGCCTTGCCGCCGACCGCCAGACCAAGAACTGGGTGGTGCCGGTGCATCCCGGCGCCGTGAAGGCGCTTAAAGAGGCGGGGCAATGGTCTGACGCGCAGGACGCGCACAACAACAAGCTGTTCAAGCGGCAGGAGGTGCTGGCGGCAGCATGGACCGAGTACGGCAAATCCAGTCCGCCGTCGGATGACAAGGCGTTCCTCGACGGCTGGATGAAGGTCCGCGCCGCGGCACTTGCGAAGGCCGACATGCCAAACGGGTTCGAGGATTAGTCCACCGGCTGTTACCAGCCCACGCGCGGGGTCGCTCATGTCTGCTTCCACCTCCACCGGCCCAAAGGACGAGACCAGGCGGATCGTGTTCGACGATCCGCACGGCGCGGCCGGCAACATGCAGGAGGCCGAGGTGACGCGCGTGCGCACGTTGCGCGGTGCATGGCGCTGGACGCTGATCGTCGCAACCGCAGCGACCATCCTGCTCTGCATCAACCAGCAATTCTCGCTGCGCTTCTTCATCGGCTACACCCAGCTCAACACGGAGTATTTCTACCTCCTGATCGCCCTGATGCTGCCGTTCACGTTCCTGATCTTTCCCGGCACCGAACGAGCGCCGCTCGACCGCATTCCCTGGTATGACCTGTTGTTCTTCGCGGTGACCTTCGCCGCAGCGCTGCTCTTGATGTCGAGCGTGCGCAAGGCGGCAGAGGCCGGCTGGGAATTCGGCGGCGCGCCGAACATCGTGATCGCGGCGGGCCTCGTGATGTGGGCGATGCTGATGGAGGCACTGCGACGCACCGGCGGCTGGAGCCTGCTGCTGAGCGTGCTCCCGTTCACCGTATACCCGCTGTTCGCGGAAGCCGGCTGGCTCGGCCCGTTCCGCGGCACGCAATCGACGATCGAGCAGGCAACGGCCTATCACGTGCTGTCAGGCGAGAGCCTGCTCGGCATTCCCATCCAGGCCTTCGCCGACACCGTGATCGGCTTCCTGGTGTTCGGCACCGCGCTGATGATGACGGGCGCCGGAAAATTCTTCATCAACCTCGCCTTCGCGCTGTGCGGCACGTTTCGCGGCGGCGCGGCGAAGGTCTGCATCTTTGCCAGCGGCCTGCTCGGCATGATGTCGGGCTCGATCATCTCCAACGTGCTCACCGCCGGCACCATGACCATCCCGGTCATGAAGAAAAGCGGCTTCCGCGCCTCCTATGCCGGCGCAATCGAGGCCTGCGCCTCGACCGGCGCGGTGCTGGCGCCGCCGGTGATGGGCGCGACCGCCTTCGTCATCGCGCAATTCCTCAACGTCAGCTACGCCGACGTCGCCGTCGCCGCGATCATTCCGGCCGCGCTCTATTATGTCGGACTGTTCATGCAGGTCGACGCCTACGCTGCCCGCCACAAGCTGAAGGGCATTCCCCGCGCCGAGCTGCCGCGGGTCATGGATACGATCAAGGACGGCTGGTACTACGTCTTCGTCATCGCGCTCCTGATCGTAATGCTGCTCTACTTCAAGCGCGAGAGCCACGCGCCGTTCTACGCCACCGCGCTGCTGCTGGTGCTCAACCAGCTCTTCTCCAAGGACACGCGCTGGACGCTGGCGACCATCGGCAAGTTCCTGGAGGTCAACGGACGCACCTTCGTCGAGCTGGTCGGCATCCTCGCCGGCTGCGGCCTGCTGATCGGCGCGTTCTCGATGACCGGCGTGGTCTCGAGCCTTGCCAACGACTTGCTGCACATTGCCGGCGACAATCCGTTCCTGCTGCTCGGCATGTGCGCGCTCACCAGCCTCATTCTCGGCCTCGGGCTGACGACGACGGCCTGCTACATCTTCCTCGTCATCCTGGTCGCGCCCGCGCTGGAGAAGCTCGGGCTCAACCGCATGGCGGTGCACATGTTCATCTTCTACTGGGGCATGCTGTCGTCGATCACGCCGCCGGTCGCAATCGCCTCCTTCGCGGCGGCGGGCATCGCCGGCTCGCCGGCGATGAAGACAGGATGGGAATCGATGTGGGTCGGCAGCATCATCTATTTCATTCCGTTCTTCTTCGTGCTCAATCCAGCGCTGGTGCTGCAGGGGTCGAGCCCCTATCTCGCCGGCCTCGGCCTGATGGCACTCGCCGCGTTTGGCACGATGTTCATCTGCGGCGGCATCCAGGGCTATCAGGCGTTCGTCGGCGACTTGCGCGGTGCCGGCCTGCTGGAGTGGCCGCTGCGCGTGCTGCTGGTGATCGGCGGCTTCGTGGTGGCCACGCCAGGCGGCGGGATCATGCCGTTGTCACAGATGCAGGTGACGCTGCTCGGCCTCGCCATCCTTGTGCCCACAGTTTTGATTGCCCTGCTGCTGGTCAGGCGGCAAGCCATGGTTCCTGACGGGTTGCGCGCGCCCTGATTGCGTTGCACAACAAGGGCGATGAAACCGCTCTATCTCGCCAACGCCTGGACCCGTTCGAAGCCGCCTTTGCTGCGGTTTCTGGACAATTGCCTCAGCGAATTCTCCGCCGAAACTTCGGGCAATGTCGCGGATTACATTCCCGAGCTGAGCAAGGCCGATCCTGCCTATTTTGGCATCAGCCTGGCGACGCTGGACGGCCATGTCTATGAGGTCGGCGACTCCAGGGTGCCATTCACCATCCAGTCGATGTCGAAGCCGTTTGTCTTTGCGCTGGCGCTGGACCTGCTCGGCGCAGGCAAGGTCGAGAGCGCGATCGGCGTCGAGCCCTCGGGCGATCCCTTCAACTCGATCCGGCTCAACTCCGAGAACCATCCGTTCAACCCGATGGTCAATGCCGGCGCGATCGCCTGCACCGGGCTGATCTACGACAGCAAGGGCGCCGAAGCTTTTGAGCAGATCCGCCTCGCGCTCAGCCGCTTTGCCGGGCGCGATCTCGCTGTCGACGAGGCCGTCTACACGTCCGAGAGCCAGACTGGCGACCGCAACCGCGCCATCGGCTATCTGCTCAAGACCAACGCCGTGATCTCCGACAACGTCGCCGCTGTGCTCGACGTCTATTTCCGGCAATGCGCCGTGCTGGTCACCGCGCGCGACATCGCGGTGATGGCGGCAACGCTTGCCAATCGCGGCGTCAATCCGGTGACCGGCGAGCAGGTGCTGAGCGCTTACGCGATCTCGCGCACGCTGTCGGTGATGACCTCGTCGGGGATGTACGACTATGCCGGCGAATGGATCTACCGGATCGGCATTCCCGCCAAGAGCGGCGTCGGCGGCGGCATCCTGGCGGCCCTGCCGGCGCGCCTCGGCCTCGGCAGCTATTCGCCAAAGCTCGACAAGCACGGCAACAGCGTGCGCGGCATCAAGGTCTGCGAGGCGCTGTCCTCGCATTACGACCTGCACATGCTCAATCGCAGCGACGACGCGCGCAACGCCGTCATCGCCGACTACGACATCGGCAAGAGCCCGTCTCGCCGCGTGCGCCGGCCGCAGGAACGCGAGATCCTCGCCGCGCACGAACAGGAGGTGCGGATCATCGAGCTGGTCGGCACGCTGTCGCTGTCGGCGGTGGACTATGTTTCGCGGCGGCTTGCAGGGCGGCCGCGGCCGCAATTCGTGATCTTCGACCTTCATCGCGTCACCTCGACGACGCGCGCCGGGGCGCGGCTCGTGGCCGAGGCGTTCGAGGAGCTCGCCGCACTCAATGTCACCGTTGTCCTGTCCGGCGTCCGGCGTGCCTCCAAGGAGTGGAACAGCCTGCGGGAGTGGACCGCTGAGCTGAAGAACGTGCGTGACTTCTACCTGCTCGACACCGCGATCGAATGGGCCGAAGACCAGATCGTCTACCGCTATGGCGGCTCGATCGACTTCCACGAGACCACCGAGCTTGCCGAACAGCCGCTGCTCGAGGGCCTCAGCACGGACGAGCTGGCCGAGCTCGGCGCGATCTGCACCGTCAGAACCTATCAGTCCGGCGCAAAGATCCTCACCACTGGCGATCCCGCCGACGCGCTGTTCTTCCTGCGCAGCGGCGCGGTGCACGTCACGCTGCCCGACGGCGTGAGGCTGGCGACGCTCACCGCCGGCATGGCGTTCGGCGAGATGGCGCTGCTGGAGCAGACGCGCTCGGCCGACGTCTTCGCCGACATGGCGGCGACGGCGTTCGAAGCGCCGCTGAAGGATTTCGAGCGCTTCCGCGAGCAGCACCCGCGCGCCAGCGAGCGTATCATGCGCAACCTCGCGCAGCTTCTGGCCGAGCGCCTGATCGTCGCCAACGCCAAGGTGGATATTCTGACGTCGACGTGAGCTGCGGCCGCGGCTCAGCGGCTCGCGGCTTCGCCCAACCGCCGCTTGATCTTTGCAGCGCTGGCTTCGAGCAGTTCGGACGGCTTCTGGCCGGTCGCCGCGCACAGGCAGGCCCAGTAGTAGATGACGTCGCCGAGCTCATCGACGAGACCGGCCTGGTCGAGCCAGTTGTCGCGCAGCAGCTTCTTGATGTGGTCGGCGACCTCGCCGGATTCACCGGCAAGGCCGAGGCCGAGATAGGACAGCCGCTCGTTGGACGGACGCTCGTCGACTTTCGCGATACTCGCGGCCCAGGCCGCATATTCATCGATCGTCATGAGCATCCCTCGCCGCGGATTTTCCGATCAGCCCACCACTTCGGTGACGGGCTGGAGATCGATCTCGAACGTCTCCAAGAACTTTGACGTCATGATGTAGAAGCCGACCGAGAGCTGCAATTCGACCAGCGCGGCCGGCGTCAGTTTCGATGCGATCGCCTTGAAGGTCGCATCGGTCGGCTTGTTCAACTTGATGATCTCGTCGGTGAAGGCGAGCGCGGCGCGCTGGACCTCGTTGAAGCAGCTCGCGGCCTGCCAGTTCTCGAGCGCCTCGTTCTGTTCGTCGGTGACGCCGACATTCTTGCCGATGCGCTTGTGCGCGACGATCTCGTACGGCGCCTGGCACAGGATACCGGTGCGCGTGATCGCAAGCTCGCGCACGACCGGATCTAGCTCGCCCTTGTGCCGGATGGCGCCGCCCAGACGGCAGTACTGCTCAAAGTAGCTCGGCGAGTGTGCCATCATCCGGAAGATGTTGGCATGGCGGTTCTTATCGAGGATTTCGCGGGTGCGGTCGGATGCCTTGGACGGATCGCTGTACTGAATGCGGGCCATGATTTTCCTGAAGTTTTCCCTGATCTTTTGATGCTTTTTGTCGCCACCGGCGAAAGTTCCCGACGACTCTATTCGTGCGTGGACGCAGGAGCAACATCATCGAGTCAAATTGCCGCCGCATTGCTGATCGACCCTGACACAGTCGATATTCGCCGCGTGGGGACAAATCGCGGCGGATACTCGCAAGGGGTGTTCCGAGTAAAACAATTGGCCGTCGGGCGCGCTTGCCGCGCAACGATGAGTCACGCCCAAGTCTAGGGAGAAAAGGCATGAAGGAAGCCACCAAGGGGGCGGCCTCGGGAGCGCTCGCGCATATGCTGGCGGTGACGGCGATGCTCGTCATCGCCAGCATCTTGTTCTACGGGCGTTAGTTGGAGTCGTAGAGTTTTCGTCATTCCGGGGTGGCCCTCGCACAAGCCAGACCCAGAATTCCCGTTCCAGGTTCGGTCGCTCAGACCGCCCCCGAATGACGGATCCCGCTACGTTCTCTTATGAAGAACGGCACGAGCTTTCCGGCGAACGGCCTGAAGCTTGCGACAACCGAATCGCCGATGGCGAGTCCGTTGTCACCATGCGCCATCATGCGAAAACCTTCGGCGCAATCGACCAGCACAATGTTGTAGGGCACGCGGGCGCGCGTTTCGGGCGTGGCGGCGCGGCAGACCAGCGAGGTCGCGTAGACCCTGCCCTTGCCGCTGGCGCGTTGCTCGCGCGGGTCGGGCGCCCCGCAGGCCGTGCAGAAGGCGCGGTGGAAATACTGGACATGACCGCATGAGGTGCAGGCCTGGTAGGTGATGGCCTCTTCGCCCTTGGTCCAATCCGCGATTCGCTCGCTCATCGCACCCGCTCCAGGAACATGCTGACATGGGACGACAGCACGCCGCCGTCGCCGTGCAGCAGTGCGATCGAGGCATCGCGCACTTGGCGGCTGGCCGCCCGCCCCGTCATCTGCAAATGCGCCTCGACCAGATGCGCCATGGCGCCGCCGACACCGCAATGGCCGTAGCTGAGCAGCCCGCCATGGGTGTTCAGCGGCATCGCGCCGTCGCGGCCGAAATGGCCGGAGCGCACGCGGGCGGCCGCTTCGCCGCGGCCGGCAAGGCCGAGGTCTTCCAGCAACATCGCGAGCGTGATCGTAAAACTGTCGTAGATCGCGGCGTAGCGTACGTCGGAGATCGCGAGGCCCGCGGCTTCCTTCGCACGCGCGATGGAGATCTCTGCGCCGAGCTCGCCGAGCGCCGGTGCCGCCGTGACATGCTGATGGGTATGCGCCTGGGCGCAGCCGCGGATGCGAACGCCAGCCTCACCCGTCCGCTCGCGGCTGATGACGAAGGCCGCGCCGCCGTCGGACACCGGGCAGCAGTCGAGCAGCTTGAGCGGCATCGCCACCGGCTTCGAGGCCATGACCTCAGCGACAGTGATGGGGTCGTGGAATTGCGCGCCGGGATGGGTGCAGGCGTGGCTGCGCATCAGCACCGCGAATTCGGCGAGATCTTCTTCGCTCACGCCGTATTCGTGCATGTACCTGTTCGCAACGAGGCCGTAATAGGCAGGAATGGTCGGCCCCAGCGGCACCTCGTAATCGGGATGACCGACCTGCGCCAGCGCCTGGATCGAGGCGTCGCGGCTCTGCCCGGTGAGGCGGTTCTCGCCGGCGACGACCATCACGTGCCTTGCGACTCCGGCCTCGACCAGATGATGCGCGAGCATGGTCATCGCAAGGCCCGTGGCGCCGCCGACCTGCACAGCATGGGCGTAGGACGGGCGAATGCCAAAATGCTCGGCGAAGACGGTGGCGAGCATGATGTGCGGCGAGACGGTGGAGTAGCCGCAGAGAATGCCGTCGATCTCAGTGCGCTTGAGCCCGGCATCGTCGAGCGCGGCTTGCGCGGCCGTGCTCATCAGGTCGAGCGAGGACGAACCCTCGTGCTTGCCGAAAGGCGTGAGGCCGACGCCGGTGATGAAGCTCATGAGGCGCTCCCACTGTCATTCCGGAGCGATGCGTCGTCATCGAATCCGGAATCTCGAGATTCCGGGTTCGGTCCTGCGGACCGCCCCGGAATGACGGATGACAGAGTTGGCGTCATCTATTCCCCCTTACTCCGGCGCCGCCCGCGTGACGCCATCGCGGACCATGGCGGCGATTTCGTCGGCGGAATAACCGATCTCGCGCAGAATCTCCGCGCCGTGCTCGTTGAGCCGCGGCGCCAGGCGCATTGGTTCCGCTTCAGTCTCCGACCACGTCGCCGTCACCTTCATGCTGCGGATCGGGCCTTCGGTCGGATGCTCGACGATCGGGAAGAAACCGGTCGCCTCAAGATGCTCATCGTGCAGGATCGACGAGAGGTCATGCATCGGCATGACAGGCACATCGGCCTTCGTGAGCAAGTCGATCCACTCTGCCGTCGTGCGCGTCTCGAAAATGCGTGCGAGCTCGGCATAAACGACGTCGATATTGGCGGCGCGGCCGGCGAAAGTTGCGAACTTCGCATCGGCGCGGAGATCGGCGCGGCCCGTCGCCTTGAAGAAATTCTCCCACTGCTTGTCGTTGTAGACGATGACGCTGAGATAGCCGTCCGAGGTCTTGTAGGGCCGGCGGTCACGCGAGAGGTGGCGGGCGTAGCCGCCCTTGTCGAGCGGCGGCTCGTAAGTGAGCCCGCCCATGTGGTCGCCCATGACGAAGCCGGCCATGGTCTCGAACATCGGGATGTCGACGCGCTGGCCGCGGCCGGTGCGGTCGCGATGCACGAGGCTGGCACAGATCGCGCCGACCGCGGTGAGGCCGACGATGCGGTCGACCAGCGCGTTCGGCACATAGCGCGGCACGCCGTCGCCGGTCTGCGCCATCAGCGCCGGCAAGGCGGTCGCGCCCTGGATCAGATCGTCATAAGCGGGCTTTGCGGCATAGGGCCCGTCCTGGCCGAAGCCGAACACGCCGGCATAGACGACGCGCGGGTTGATCTCGGAGACGACGTCATAGCCAAGCTGCAGCCGCGCCATCGCCTGCGGACGGACGTTGTAGACCAGCACGTCGGCGTCCTTCAGCAAGCGCAGCACGGCCTCACGTCCCGCGGGCTTCTTCAGGTCGAGGCAGATCGAACGCTTGCTGCGGTTGGTGTTGAGGAACACCGGGCCCATGCCGGCATGGCGCATCGGGCCGATCAGGCGGGTGACGTCGCCGTCGAGCGATTCCACCTTGATGACGTCAGCACCGTAGTCGCCGAGCATCTGGGTCGCGTAGGGCCCCATCAGCACGGTGGTCATATCGATGACCTTGATGCCCTTTAGCGGCCCCATCGTTCGCTCCCGATTGCGCGGGCTCTGGAAGCGGCCCGGCGATTTCAGTCCAGCTAAAGACAGGGACGCCGCGCGCGCAAGGGCGACCGGGGTATGGCCGCATGCGCCGCGCGGCGATATCGGCTGCTATTTCTTCTGGCGGGATTCCCGGATCTTCAGGAGCCGGTCGAGCTCGTCATTCTGCTGGTTGATGCGGTCGGCGATCCGCGACTCGTTCTGCTCGCCGGAAGCGGCCGCAGCCTGCTCGATGAGCTGGCGGATATTGTCCTCCAGGATTGCGATCCGGTCGTTCAGTGCTTCGAGGGAAAGTGAATCTTCGTATTCATTACTCATGATGCTTTTTCCGCAAATCAATCAGGAGCCGTAGGTTGGGCAAAGCGAAGCGTGCCAACCATGATCTAGCGCAAGGAAAAGGTGGGCACGGCGCTTTCGCGCCTTTGCCCACCCTGCGAGAGCTTACTTGAGAGGCTCGAGCACCGAAACATAGTTGGCAACCGCCGCGCCGCCCATGTTGAAGATGCCGCCGAGCTTGGCGTTCTTGAGCTGCATGCCCTCGGGCGCCTGGCCGGCGAGCTGCATCGCGGTCATCACATGCATGGAGACGCCGGTGGCGCCGATCGGGTGGCCCTTGGCTTTCAGGCCGCCGGATGGATTGACCGGCAGCTTGCCGTCCTTGAGGGTCCAGCCCTCCTTGATGGCGCGGGCGCCCTGCCCCCTCGGCGTCAGGCCCATCGCTTCGTACTCGATCAGCTCGGCGACGGTGAAGCAGTCGTGGGTCTCCACGAAGGAGAGATCGGACAGGCTGACGCCCGCCTTCTCCAACGCGCGCTGCCAGGCGACCGTGCAGCCCTCGAACTGCAGGATGTCGCGCTTGGACATCGGCAGGAAGTCCTGGGCATGCGCGGTGGCGCGGAAGCCGATCGACTTGCTCATGGCCTTGGCGGTCTCGGCATCGGCCAGAACCAGCGCCGCGGCGCCGTCGGAGACCAGCGAGCAATCGGTGCGCTTCAGGGGACCAGCGACGTAAGGGTTCTTCTCGCTCTCGGCGCGGCAGAAGTCGAAGCCGAAATCCTTGCGCATCTGGGCGAAGGGATTGGCGACGCCGTTCTTGTGGTTCTTGGCCGCGATCAGCGCCAATGCATCGGACTGGTCGCCGTATTTCTGGAAGTAGGAGCTGGCGATCTTGCCGAACACGCCGGCAAAGCCGCCAACGGTGTCGCCGTCCTCAGGCAGGTAGGACGCCTTGAGCAGGTTCTTGCCGATCTCCGGACCCGGCGTGCGGGTCATCTGCTCGACGCCGACGACGAGCACGATCTTGGCGGCGCCCGCGGCAATCGCGCGCAGGCCCTGGTGCACCGCGGCAGAGCCGGTGGCGCAGGCGTTCTCGACGCGAGTCGCCGGCTTGAAGCGCAGCTTCGGGTCGGCCTGGAGCACCAGCGAGGCGGTAAAATCCTGCGGCGAGAAGCCGGCGTTGAAATGGCCGAGCACGATCTCGTCGACATCGGACGCCGAGATGCCGGCATCTGCCAGCGCCTCATTGGCAACGCGGGTGACGAGGCTTTCGACGGTTTCGGTGTCGAACTTGCCGAATGGCGTATGCGCCCATCCGACGATGCTGGCGGTCATGGTCTCTTCTCCCTCAAGTCTTTCACCTGAGCTAAGTCTTAGCCCAGGGATGGCAAGACTTCACGCAGGTTTAAGGGCCTGGAGGGTGCGCTGGCAGATGGCAGTTATGCCGGCCCAGTTCCCGGCCCTGATTTCCGCCGTCGGGCATAGCCAGGAGCCACCGACCGCGACCACGTTGGGTTCGGCCAGCCAGGTCGCCGCATTGGCCTCGCCCACCCCACCGGTCGGGCAGAACCGCACGTTCGGGAAAGGGCCGCCGAGCGCCCGCAAGCCCTTGATGCCGCCGGCCTGCTCGGCCGGGAAGAACTTTGCAACGTCGAACCCTTCCGCCAGCGCCATCATCAGCTCGGAGGCCGTGGCAATGCCCGGCGCGAACGGCAGGGAGCTGTGGGCTGCGGCCTTGAGGAGATCGGGGGTCAGGCCCGGACTGATGCCGAACGCGACGCCGAGCTTTTCGACACGGGTAAAGTCGGCCGGATTGAGGATCGTGCCGATGCCGACGATCGCTTCGGGGACTTCGGCCATCATAGCCCTCGCCGCCTCGATCGCGACGGGGGTGCGCAGGGTCACCTCCAACGTGCGGACGCCGCCGGCGACCAGCGCACGCGCCAGCGGCACGGCGTCCTGGATCCGCTCGATGGTGAGGACGGGAATGACGGTCGCGGCCTTGAATAGCGCGACGAGGTGGTTCTGTTGGGCAGTCGTGGTCATAGGTCTCGATTCACTTGGTCGCTTGACGAGAGGGCCGGTGCCGCTTCTTCGGCGGCATGGCATAGCCCGGAATGATGGCGCCGGGATAGCAGATCACGAGGCTGGCGAGACGATGGCCGGCCTGGGCCGCCTCGACCGGCTCGGCGCCGGTAAGCCGGGCCGCGATATAGGCCGCCGCAAAGCTGTCGCCGGCCGCCGTGGTATCGACCACGGGCTTGGTCATGGGCTCGGCGCGGACCTCGTGGGTCCCGCCGGGGAAGCGCAAGAGGCTGACCGGCTCGGCGAGGCGGAACACCAGCTCGGGCGTCGGAATGCGCGCCATCAGCTGCTCGTGGCTTTCGCCCGGCCAGAGCGCGAGCAGGTCCTCGGTCGAGGTCAGCACGATGTCGGCAGCCGCGAACGCCGCGGCAAACACGTCGCGCGCAACATCGCGATCGGGCCAGCCGCGTGCGCGAAAGTTGGTATCGAACACGAAACGGGTCCCGAGCAGGCGCGCGCGCTTGATCGCCGCGAACAGGCGATCACGCCCGGCCTGATCGTAGATCGAGAGCGTGATCGCGGAGAGATAGACGATGTCGTAGCTCATCAGCGAGTTGAGCAGCTCGTCGGTCTCCGGCAGGCTCATCAACTCGCGCGCCGCCGCGCTGTCGCGCCAGTGGAAGAACTGGCGCTCGCCCTTGGCATCTGTCTGGATCATGTAGAGCCCGGGCAGCTTGCCCGGCAGCCGCACCACGCGCCGTGTGCCGACGCTCTCCGCATTCCAGGCGGCAATCATCTCATCGCTCAAGGCATCGTCGCCGAGCGCGGTGAGATAATCGACCTTGATCTCGAGCCGCGCGAGATACACGGCCGTGTTGAGGGTGTCACCGCCGAAGCCGCGCGAATACAGGCCGCCGCCCTGCCCGGCAGACTGTGCCCCCTGCGCCTGCCGGAGCTCGACCATGCATTCGCCGATGCAAGCAACGCTCGCCATCGTCATATCCACGCTGTTCATCGGTTAGGTCAGGCGACGAAGTTGCCGCCGAGCTCGTCTTCGATGTGAATGCGGATGATATCGTCGAAAGTCTTCTCGGCGGTGGTGAAGCCGAGCTCGCGCGACCGCTTTGCGTCGAAATTGCGCGGCCAGCCGCCGACAATGCCGACGATGAAGGGATCGGGCTCGCGCTTGATGCGGGCGGCGACCTTGTCGCCGGCAACCCGCTTCAAGGCTGCGATCTGCTCGCCGACGGTGGCGGACAGGCCGGGCATGGTCAGGTTGCGGCGTGGGCCGACGGCCGCGAGATCCATGGTGCCGGCGTGCAGCAGGAAACCGACCGCGGAGCGCGGCGTGGCGTGCCAGTGGCGGACGTCCTCGGAGACCGGGAGCACGGCTTCCTTGCCGGCCAGCGGCTCGCGCAGGATGTTGGAGAAGAAGCCCGATGCCGCCTTGTTGGGCAGGCCTGGCCGGATGCAGATGGTCGGCAGGCGGATGCCGATGCCGTCGAGAAAGCCGCGGCGCGAATAGTCGGCGAGCAGGAGTTCGCCAATCGCCTTCTGGGTGCCGTAGCTGAGCAGCGGGGTGTGGAAGAACTCGTCGCCAATCGCATCCGGGAACGGCGCGCCGAACACCGCGATCGAGGACGTGAACACCACGCGCGGCTTGTAGCCACCGCCGACGAGGCGGATGGCGTCGAGCAGCATCCGCGTGCCGTCGAGGTTGATGCGATAGCCCTTGTCGAAATCGAGCTCGGCCTCCCCCGACACGATCGCGGCGAGATGGAAGATCGCATCCGGGCGGCCGGCGATCAGCTTCTCGGCTGCGCCCGGGACGGCGAAATCGCCCGAGACGATCTCGACGGGGAAGCCGGCCTTTTCCGGCTTCTTGGGCTCGACCACGTCGTGCATGGTGAGCTTGGTGATGTCGCTCTTGCCGAGCCGGCCGTCGCGCAGCAGCCGTTCACAGAATTTACGGCCGACCATGCCGGCGGCGCCGAGAACCAGAATGTGCAAGAGCTCAACTCCTTCTTATTGGCCGGAACGCGCCGCTCCAGACGCGCCCTCAGGCAAGCCCCGCGATCATTCCTTCACGGCGCCGGTCATCGCCGACACATAATGCTCCACGAAGAAGGCGTAAAGGATGACGAGCGGCAGCGAGCCGGCCAGCGCCCCCGCCATCAGCGAGCCCCAGCGGTAGATGTCGCCGTCCACGAACTCGTTGACGATCGCGACCGGCACCGTCTTGTTGCTGGTCGATTGCAGGAATGTCAGGGCGTAGATGAACTCGTTCCAGCACAGGGTGAAGCAGAAGATGAAGGCCGAGATGAGGCCTGGAATTGCCAGCGGCAGCACGATCTTGATCAGGATCTGCCACCGGCTCGCCCCGTCGATCAGCGCGCATTCCTCCAGCTCGAACGGGATGGTCTTGAAATAGCCCATCAGCAGCCAGGTCGAGAACGGGATCAGGATGGTCGGATAGGTCAGGATCAGCGCCAGCGGCGAATCGAACAGGCCGTACTGGAACACGACGGTGGCGAGCGGAATGAACAGGATCGACGGCGGCACCAGATAGGCGAGGAAGATCAGGCCGCCGACGAGATTGGCGCCCTTGTAGCGCAAGCGCACAATGGCGTAGGCCGCAAGTACAGATGCGATGATCGAAAGCACCGTCGCACAGACGGCCACGTACATCGTGTTCCAGAGCCAGTGCGGGTAGTAGCTCTCGAACAGCAGCTTGTGGAAGTGCTTGAACGTCGGATTCCAGGTCCAGAACGGATTGTACCTGTCGAGATCGAGCAGTTGCTCATCGGGTTTCACCGACGTCAACGCCATCCAATAGAACGGGAACAGCAGAACGATGACGATGATCGCGAGCGGCAGATAGAGCGTCACGATCCTGCGCGGCACCGACTGCAGGTAGCTCATGCCCTCGGTGTGATCGGCCGTAGGCGCCGAGCCCGACAGCACGTTCTTTAGATCGATGGATCTGGTGGGCAGGTCAGTCATTGCTCTCTCCCTGCTGCCATTTCCGACGCTGCAATCCGAACCATGAGACCATGATCGCGGCAAGCAGGAACGGGATCATCGCGCTGGAGATCGCGGCCCCCTCGCCCAGCTGCCCGGCGATGATCGCGCGCTGGTACGACAGGGTCGCCATCAGATGGGTGGCATTGACCGGGCCGCCGCGAGTCATGGCCCAGATCAGCTGGAAGTCAGTGAAGGTGAACAGCACCGAGAAGGTCATCACGACCGCGATGATCGGCGTCAGCAGCGGATAGGTGATGTACCGGAAATTCTGCCAGCGCGTCGCACCGTCGAGGGTTGCCGCTTCATAAAGCGACGGCGACACCGTCTGCAGGCCTGCGAGCAGCGTGATCGCCACGAACGGCACGCCACGCCAGATATTGGCGAAGATCACGCAGATGCGTGCCCACGTCGTGTCGCCAAGGAAGTTGATGTTCTGGTTGATCAAGCCGAGGTGCTTCAGCGACCAGGAGATGATGGAGAATTGCGAGTCGAAGATCCACCAGAATGCCAGCGCCGAGAGCACGGTCGGCACGATGAAGGGGATCAGCACCATCGCGCGCAACATCGCCTTGAACGGCATGTTCTCGTTCAGCAGCAGCGCGAGATAAAGGCCGATCGCGAATTTGAGGGCGCTGGCGACGAAGGTGTAGAGCAGCGTGTTGAACACCGACAGCCAGAAGATGGAATCGTCCCACAGCCACTCATAGTTCTCGGTCGCGATGAAGTGCCCCACCCTGCCGATGCGGGTGTCCGTGAAGGACAGCCAGATGCCGAGCCCCAGCGGATAGGCCAGAAAGAAGATCAGGAACGCCATGGCCGGCACCATGAACCAGAAGCCGAGCCAGTTGCGGTTGTGTTTGAGCTGGGTCCAGGCGCTGTCCTCGCTCATCTGAGGCTTGGCCCGGGGAATTGCGACATCAGCCATGCCCGATATCCCTGATCGAAATGTTGACGAGCGGGCGGCCGGATGGCCGCCCGCTCCGTGACCGTCAGCGATAGATTCGCTTCAGCTGGCGCTCGGCTTCCGCCATCGCGCCCTTCGCATCCTTGGCGCCGGTGCAGTAGTTGGCGAACATGTCGACGACGATGAAGTCGGCGATCGCGGTCGCCGCCTTCTCACCGACCGTGCCGATGCCGGACGCCGGCAGCGTACGCTTGGAGGCCTGCGAGAACACGTAGTTCTTGGGATCGGCGGTCCAGATCGGCGCCGATTCGTAGGCGTTCAGGGTCTGCGTCAGATAGCCCTGGGCGCCGTCCAGCCACTTCTCGTAGTTCTCCTTCTCCAGCATGAAGGCGACGAAGGCCTTTGCCGCGTTCGGATATTTGGTGAAGTTGAAGGCGAGGATCGGCAGCGCAAGCTGCAGCTCGGTCGGCTTGCCGACCGGGCCGACCGGCCAGAGCGCATGATAGGTGTCCTCGGCGAGCTCCTTCTTGGTCGCATCGGTCTTGGCGGCGACGTAGATCGAGATGCCGTTCGCCGTGCAATAGAGCTCGCCGGCGAGGTACGCCTTGTTGTTGGAGGAGTCGTTCCAGGACGGGGTGCCCGGAATGAAGCTCTCGTACAGCGCCTTGCAATATTCCAGCGCCTTCGCCGTCTCCGGCGAATTGAGGATGATCTTGTCGTTCTGGTCGACCGTGTAGGCGCCGTGGCCCCACAGCACCCAGTGCAGCCAGGAATTGCCGTCGCCCGAGGCGTGGCCGAGCGCGAAGCCGGCCGGCGTGTTGTTCGCCTTGAGGGCCTTGCACATTTCGAGGAAGCCCGGGAAGTCCTTCGGGAATTCCTTGAAGCCGGCCTTGTCGAGCGCCGACTTGCGGTAGGTCATGTAGCCGCCGTTGGTCGCAACGGGAATGCCGAGCCAGTCGTCGCCGAGCTTGCAGGTCTTGGCGGCCGCGTCGGTCCAGCCGCCGTATTTCTTGCCGAGATAGTCGGCGACGTCGTTCATCTTCAGCACTTTGGTGGGGAAGAGCTGCGGCAGCGTGTGCAGACCCCAGGCGAGATCGAGACCGGAGCCGGTGTTGGCCGCAACCGAGGCCTTCGGCTGCACGTCCTCGAAGGACTCGCTGAACACGTTCATCTCGGTGCCGGTCGCGGCCTTGAACGCCGCCACCATCGCGTTGAACGCATCGTCTTCCGCCGGCACGAAGCGCTTCCACCGCATCACGGTCAGCTTGGCGCCCGGCTCGGCCTTCCACGGCGCGCTCTGCGCCCAGGCCCTGGCGAAGTCGAACAGAGCCGGCCCCGTCAGCATGCCGGTCGCAGCCAGAGCCGTTCCGCCTTGAAGCAGAGCCCGGCGGGTAAAGTCTTGCATGTCGTCCTCCCTGTGATGCTTTTTGTTGTCTTATGCTTTGTCGTCTTATGCGCTAGGCGTTCATGCGCTTGCCCGTCGCATCGTCGAACAGATGCACCAGCGACGGATCGGGCTTCAGCCGGACCTTGTCGCCCGGGTTGAACTGGTGGCGCTCGCGGAAGACCGCAACAACCTGCTCGCCGCCGACCTTGGCGAACACCTGCGTCTCCGAGCCGGTCGGCTCGACCACGATGATCTCCGCCTCGGCGCCGTCATCGGCGATGGTGAAATGCTCGGGCCGCACGCCGTAAACCGCAGGCCGGCCGTCGGAGCCCGCCGGCGCGCTCTTGAGCGGCAGCTTGACGCCGTTCGGTCCCTCGAAGGTCGCAACGCCGTTGAGGCGCACATGGCCCTTGAGGAAGTTCATCGCGGGCGAGCCGATGAAGCCGGCGACGAACTGGTTGTCGGGCTTGTCGTAGAGCTCGAGCGGCGTGCCCATCTGCTCGACGATGCCGTCATGCATGACGACGATCTTGTCGGCCATTGTCATGGCCTCGATCTGGTCGTGGGTGACGTAGACGGTGGTGGTCTTCAGCCGCTGGTGCAGCTCCTTGATCTCGGTGCGCATGGCGACGCGCAGCTTGGCGTCGAGGTTCGACAAGGGCTCGTCGAACAGGAACACCTGCGGATCGCGCACGATGGCGCGGCCCATGGCGACGCGCTGGCGCTGACCGCCGGAGAGCTGGCGCGGATAGCGATCGAGCAGCGGCGACAGTGCGAGGATCTCGGCGGCGCGCTTGACGCGCTTGTTGATCTCGTCGGAGCTCGCGTTCCGCAGCTTCAGCGAGAAGCCCATGTTGTCGGCGACCGTCATGTGCGGATAGAGCGCGTAGTTCTGGAACACCATCGCAATGTCCCGCTCCTTGGGCTGGACATTGTTGACGACGCGGTCGCCGATCGAGATCGTGCCGGAGGTGATGTTCTCGAGACCGGCGAGCATGCGCAGAAGCGTCGACTTGCCGCAGCCGGAGGGGCCAACCAGGACGACGAACTGGCCGTCCTCGATCGGAATCGTGACGCCGTGCAGGACTTCAAAATTGCCGAACGATTTCCGCACGTCGCGGATTTGCACAGACGACATCTAGCTCCCTCCTCCGACTCGGGCAGCGCAACCCTCGCGCCGCCACCGTCTTGTTTTTCTGAACTTCGCCGAACGAAGTCCACCCTAACAGGCGACATTGTCGGCAGTTTGCGCGGCTTTGGCAATTTGTCTTTGGTTAGTCGTTGCTGGTAGCGCTGTCAACGATCCTTTGTTTGCGACAATGGCTATGCTATGAGCAGCAAATGGGTCGAAAACGCACCAAGTCAGGCAAGATCCGGCTGGCGGAAGTCGCCGAGCTTGCCGGCGTGAGCCCGATTACTGCGTCCCGTTTCTTCCGCAATCCGGAGGCGCTGTCGGTGGCCAAGCGGACGCGGGTCGAAAGCGCGGCCAAGGAGCTCGGCTATGTGCCGAACCTTGCGGCACGCGCCCTCGCCTCGCAGCGCACCGAGGTGATCGGTGTCTTGATTCCGTCGCTCACCAACAACGTGTTCTCCGACGTGCTGCGCGGCATCTATGACGCCTCCGAAGGCAGCCGTTACTCGATCCAATTGTCCAACACACGTTACAGTATCCTTCAGGAGGAGAAGCTGCTGCGCCTGTTCCTGGCGCAGAAGCCGGCCGGGCTGATCGTCACCGGCATCGACCAGACCGCGGAATCGCGCGCGATGCTGGAGGCGGCCGACTGCCCGATCGTGCAGATCATGGAGATCGGCCCCAATCCGGTCGACATGATGATCGGCTTTTCCCACTATGATGCAGCGCGCGCGGCAGTCGCACATCTGTTCGCGCAAGGCCGCCGCAAGATCGGCTTCGTCGGCGCGCGCATGGATCCGAGGGTGCAGCGGCGGCTGGACGGATATGTCTCGGCCATGAAGGACGCCGGCCTGTTCGAGCAGCGCCTCGTCGTGACGACGGCGACGCCGACCTCGGTGACGCTCGGCGGCGCCCTGTTCACCGATCTGCTGGCGCGCGAGCCCGACCTCGACGCGGTGTTCTGCGCCAATGACGACCTCGCGCTCGGCGTGCTGTTCGAGTGTCGCCGCCGCGAGATCGGCGTGCCCGAGCAGATCGCGATCGTCGGCTTCAACGATCTCGAATTCATGGCCTCCGCCGTCCCCACCCTCACCAGCGTCCGCACCAACCGCTATGAGATGGGCAAGACGGCCGCCGCCATGCTGATCGAGGCGATCGAGGGACGGCGCCCGGAGCTGCCGGTGCTCGATCTCGGCTTCAAGGTGATCGAACGGCAAAGCTCGTCGTCGCGGCCGTCGGATAACAGGCCAGCCGTGTCGGGCGGGGGCACGGCGAACAAAATGGTAGCGTTACCAAGTAGCCATGACTAGTATCGCGCTCGTGAGGAAACGACCCGCCAGCGGGCAGGCAGACCATTGCTCACGCCGTTGGGCATCGCACAAGCCGACAGCCCAGTATCCACGCCGGTGACCAACGCCAGTGCGTTTGCATTGCAGGAGAAACCAATGACAAAAAAGCCAACCAATGGGCATGCACCCGCCGGCAACGGCACCCGCCGCCATCTCCGCTCGCAGGAATGGTTCAACAACCCGCATAATCCGGGCATGACCGCGCTCTATATGGAGCGCTATCTGAACTACGGACTCACCCGCGCCGAGCTGCAGTCCGGCAAGCCGATCATCGGCATCGCCCAGACCGGCAACGACCTCTCCCCCTGCAACCGCCACCATATCGAGCTCGCCCACCGCGTCCGCGAAGGCATTCGCGAGGCCGGCGGCATCGCGATGGAATTCCCGACCCACCCCATCCAGGAGACCGGCAAGCGCCCGACCGCCGCGCTCGACCGCAACCTCGCTTATCTCGGCCTGGTCGAGATCCTCTACGGCTATCCGCTCGACGGCGTGGTGCTGACCACCGGCTGCGACAAGACGACGCCCGCCTGCATGATGGCGGCGGCGACCGTGAACCTGCCGGCGATCGTGCTGTCGGGCGGCCCGATGCTGAACGGCTGGCACGACGGCGAGCGCACCGGCTCCGGCACCATCGTCTGGAAGTCGCGCGAGAGGCTGGCCGCCGGCGAGATCGACTACGAAGAGTTCATGGAGATCGTGGCCTCCTCGGCGCCCTCGGTCGGCCATTGCAACACCATGGGCACCGCCTCGACCATGAATGGCCTTGCCGAAGCGCTCGGCTTCTCGCTGCCGGGCTGCGCGGCGATCCCCGCCCCCTATCGCGAGCGCGGCCAGATCGCCTACGAGACCGGCAAGCGCATCGTCGAGATGGTCTGGGAAGATCTGAAGCCCTCGGATATCCTGACCCGCAAGGCGTTCGAGAACTGCATCGTGATCAACTCGGCGATCGGCGGCTCGACCAATGCGCCCATCCACATCAATGCGCTGGCCCGCCACATCGGCGTCGAGCTGTCGATCGACGACTGGCAGAAGGTCGGCCACGACGTGCCGCTGCTGGTCAACATGCAGCCGGCCGGCTTCTATCTCGGCGAGGAATTCCACCGCGCCGGCGGCGTGCCGGCCGTGGTGCGCGAATTGATGAAGCACAAGCGCATCCATGAGGATGCGATCACGGTCAACGGCCGCGGCATCGGCGAGAACTGCAAGGACGCGCCCAAGCCCGACAACGACGTGATCCGGGCCTATGACAAGCCGCTGGTGAAGGATGCCGGCTTCCTGGTGCTGAAAGGCAACCTGTTCGATTCCGCGATCATGAAGACCAGCGTGATCTCCAAGGAATTCCGCGATCGCTATCTCAGCAACCCCAAGGATCTGAACGCCTTCGAGGGCCGCGCCATCGTGTTCGAGGGGCCGGAGGACTACCACGAGCGGATCGACGATCCCGCGCTCGACATCGACGAGCGCTGCGTGCTGTTCATCCGCGGCACCGGGCCGATCGGCTACCCCGGCGGCGCCGAGGTCGTGAACATGCAGCCGCCGGCGGCGCTGATCAAACGCGGCATCCTGTCCCTGCCCTGCATCGGCGACGGCCGCCAGTCCGGCACCTCGGGCTCGCCCTCGATCCTGAACGCCTCGCCGGAAGCCGCCGCCAATGGCGGCCTCGCGATCCTCAAGACCGGCGACAAGGTCCGCATCGACCTCAACAAGGGCAGCGCCAACATCCTGATCTCGGACGAGGAGCTGAAGAAGCGCCACGCCGAGCTCAAGGCCAGCGGCGGCTTCAAGCATCCGCCGAACCAGACGCCGTGGCAGGAGATCTACCGCAACACCGTCGGCCAGCAATCGACCGGCGCCTGCATGGAGCTCGCCACGCGCTACCAGAACGTCGCCGGCACCTTTGGTGTGGCGCGGGATAATCACTAGCGGCCGCACCGTCATCGCGAGCGAAGCGAACAATCCAGTCTGCCTCCGCGGAGAGACCCTGGATTGCCTCGTCGCAAGGCTCCTCGCAATGACGTGGGCTTGGCATTCGAATGAACACGAGGGAGAAGAAAATGGCAGACCGCCTCAAGGGCAAGCGCGCCGTCGTCACGGCTGCGGCAGCAGGCATTGGGCGCGCTTGCGCCATCGCATTCGCGCGTGAAGGCGCAACCGTCATTGCCACCGACATCAACGAGGCCGGCATCGCCGGCCTGATCAAGGAAGGCATCGCCGAGGTCGCAAAGCTCGACGTCCGCAATACCGCCGACGTCAATGCCTTTGCCAAGCGCATTGGCAAGATCGACATCCTGCTCAACGCGGCCGGCTTCGTGCACCACGGCACCATCCTGGAATGCTCCGAAGAGGATTTTGATTTCTCGTTCGACCTCAATGTCAAGTCGATGCACCGGACCATCAAGGCCTTCCTGCCCGACATGATCGCGGGCGGCGGCGGCAGCATCGTGAACATCTCGTCCTGCGCGGCCCTGAGGCCGCCGGCGAACCGCTACGTCTACAGCTCGTCGAAGGCAGCGGTGTCGCTGCTGTCGCGCGCGGTCGCGCTCGACTTCATCACCAAGGGCATCCGCTGCAACTCGATCTGCCCCGGCACCGTCGAGACGCCTTCGATGCTCGACCGCGCCGCGGCGCAGGGACCGCAGGGCAAGGAGATGTTCATCTCCCGCCAGAAGATGGGCCGGCTCGGCACCGCCGAGGAGATCGCATCCATGGCGGTCTATCTCGGCAGCGACGAGAGCGCCTTCACCACCGGCGTCGACCTCGTCGTCGACGGCGGCTACATGCTCTGACGCCAGAGGGCCCCGGCATGAACAAGATCGACCTTGACGGCCGCGTCGCTGTCGTCACCGGCGGCGCGCAGGGCTTTGGCCGCGCCATCACCGAACGATTCGTCGCCTCCGGCGCCAAGGTCGCGATCTGGGATTTTGACGCCGCGCTGGCCGAGAAATCCGCAAAAGAGATCGGCGGCGAGACGAAAGTCTTCAAGGTCGACGTCACCGACACCGCAGCCGTCGAGCAGGCGCGCGATGCGACGCTCAAAGCCTTCGGCAAGATCGACATCCTGGTCAACAATGCCGGCATTGCCGGCATCAACAAGCCGGTCTGGGAGACCGACCTCGAGGAATGGCGCAAGGTCCTGCGCATCAACCTCGACGGCCCCTTCATCGTCTGCAAGGCGATCGTGCCCGAAATGCTCAAGCAGAAATACGGACGCATCGTGAACATCGCCTCGATCGCCGGCAAGGAAGGCAACCCGAACGCTGCGCATTATTCGGCGTCCAAGGCCGGCCTGATCGCGCTGACGAAGTCGCTCGGCAAGGAGCTCGCCGCACACGACATTCTCGTCAACGCGGTGACGCCGGCGGCTGCCAAAACCGCGATCTTCGACCAGATGACGCAGCAGCATATCGACTTCATGCTGTCAAAAATCCCGAAAGCGCGCTTCGTGCTGGTGGAAGAGCTCGCCGCGATGGTGAGCTGGCTTGCATCCGAAGATTGTGCCTTCTCCACCGGCGCGGTGTTTGATATTTCCGGTGGACGGGCGACCTACTGAAGCACTCGCCGCCGGGGGGCCGGATCATGCAATTCGGTCGTCGGGATTTCGTGAAGGTTGCAGCGGGCGGCCCTATGCCGAGCATGTCCGCAGCGAGGTGCTGGCGCGCTGCGCGGGTGACCGACATGAGGATTGCGGGCAACACCAGACGCGGGAATTCCGACATGGATGGCGATCTCGACAATCTCAACTGGACCATGGCGCGCCAGGTCGGCGAATTGCGGGTGGCTTGAACCATGATCCGGGAAGGAGGATGCCTGTGCGGCGCGGTGCGGTTCAAGGCCGAGGGCGAGCCGCTCAATGTTCGCGTCTGCCATTGCCGCACCTGCCAGAAGGCGATGGGATCGCCCTACTTCGCGCGCGCGCAGTTCGACCAGCGCGCGCTCACCGTCGAGGGCGAGACCGGGCGTTACGCGTCATCGGAGAACATCGACCGCGTGTTCTGCAAGCAGTGCGGCACACGGCTGTTCGCCTGGCGCCGCAACGGCACGCTGGCCGGCGTGGCGCTCGCGACCTTCGATGATCGCAACGCCTTCGCGCCGACCGAGCACATCTGGGTCAGCGAGAAGCTCGCCTGGGTGAAGATCGATGACGATCTGGTGCAATATCAGGGGACGATCCCGGCCTGACCTCGGGCCTGACCTGATGCAGGCGCACTTGCCGGCTCAGTGCGTCCGCTCGTCATCGCGATCCAGATCCCGGCAAATACCGCGACGATGCCGGCCGCCAGATTCCAGCGCAGCGGCTCGTTCAAAAGCCAGGCGCCAACCAGCGACGCGGTGATCGGATTAACGGTCACCGAGATCGCGACCCGCGTGGGCGTCGTACGCTCCAGTGCGAAGGC
Source organism: Bradyrhizobium sacchari (assembly GCF_002068095.1). GTDB lineage: Bacteria > Pseudomonadota > Alphaproteobacteria > Rhizobiales > Xanthobacteraceae > Bradyrhizobium > Bradyrhizobium sacchari. The sequence goes on from NZ_LWIG01000026.1 coordinate 367,378, forward strand.
CCAGAGATAGAAAGTCAGCGCCGCGCCGAAGGCACCGAGATAGAGGGCCGCCAGCCATTGCGGGGTGCCGAAGCCTGCGACCGGTGAAAAGCTGCCGTGGACATAGGAGAGCAGGATCAGGCAGACCGCCCCCGCCGCCATGCTCATCGTGGTGAAGGCGATCGGGCCGGAGCGCCGGATCAGTGGCCTCGACCAGATGCCGTAGAGCGCCATGCACAGCGCAGCCGCCATCATCAGGAGATCGCCGCGCCAGGCGCCTGACGGTGCCGTGGTGAGGTCGGAGAGCAGCGCGAGCGCAACGCCGCACGTCGCAATCACGACACCGATCGACTTGCGCCAGGTCAGGGCTTCGGCGCCGAGCGCGGCACCGATCACGAGCGACAACAAAGGAAGCGTTGACAGGGCAAGCGCACCGCGCGCGGCCGTCGTGAAGATCAGCGACGCGTTGAACAGGATCGGGAACAACGCGAAGAACAGAATGCCGAGTGCGGCGGCGGTGGCCCAGTCGCCTCGCTCCGGCCAGCGATCGCCGCGCAGCAGCGTCAGCGGCAGCAGTAAGACGAAGCCGATGCCGAACCGGAACGAGCCAATCGCCAGCGGATCGATGCTGCCGACGAGATAGCGCGTGGCGCCGATCGAAGTCCCACCCAGCGCGCTCGACAGCATAGCAGCCAGAACGCCAAGAATCTCGCCCACGCTTTCCCCCGTTGATGCCTTTGCAAGCAGCATAGGAGGCGCGCCGAAACAGGGAATGGAATTTCCGTCATGCCAGGATAAGCTTTCGTCATGAGCCCACCTGTTCTCGATCCTGATCTCCTGAAGGCGTTTGCCGCCGTCGCCGAGCATCGCTCCTTCACGCGCGCCGCCACGACGCTCAACCGGACCCAATCGGCGGTCAGCGTCCAGATCAGACGCCTGGAAGAGCGGCTCGGCACAAAACTGTTTCAGCGCGCCAGGGCCGGCATCGCGCTGACCGCAGCAGGCGATGAACTCCTCGTCTATGCGAAGCGGCTGCTCGACCTCAATGCAGAGGCCGTCGATGCACTCCGCACGCGCAAGCGCGCAGCGGTGGTCCGCCTCGGCGTGATGGACGACTACGGCACCATCGTCATTCCGCCATTGCTGGCGCAATTCGCCAAAAGCCATCCGGAGATCCGGGTTGAAATGGAGACGGGGCTGACGGCAACGATGCCGGCACGGCTCGGCGAGGCCTATGATCTGGTCATCGCCATGCACCCGGAAGGACACCGCGATGGCGAGTTGTTGCGGCGCGAGCAGGCGGTCTGGGCCGCCGCAACGTCATATTCGGTCCGGCCGCACGACCCGTTGCCCGTTGCGCTCTATCCGCCCGGCTGCCTGTTCCGACAATGGGCCGCGGACGCCCTCGATGCCGCCGGCCTGCCATGGCGGCTCGCCTTCGTCAGCTGCACGCTTGCGGCGGTAGAAGCCATCGCGGCGCAGGGGCTTGCGATGACGGTCGTGAAGGCCCGCACCCTGCCGCCTCGCCTGCATATCCTGTCGGACGGCCTGCCGCCGCTGCCGGGGGCGGACATCCGCCTCCACCGCGCACGCAACCTGTCGCGTGCAGGCAGCCTGCTGGCGGATCATTTACAGCTTGGGATTACGTAACCGGCGCCCCATATCCTGGCCTGACGCGTTGCTGCACGACCGGTTTGGCTGGGACGGCTGCAAGGCCGCGAGCAAACCGGGACGGACGAGCCGTGAACATTTCCCTTTATGACCTTTCGGTGTGGGTGCTGCCGCTGGTACTCGCCATCACCTTCCACGAGGCTGCGCACGCTTTCGTGGCCCACCGGCTCGGCGACAACACGGCCTGGCAGCTTGGCCGCGTCAGCTTCAATCCTATCAAGCACATCGATCCCTTCGGCACCCTGATCCTGCCAGCGATGCTGCTGTTTGCGCATTCGCCGTTCCTGTTCGGCTATGCCAAGCCGGTGCCGGTGAATTTCCGCAAGCTCAATAACCCCAGGCTCGACATGGTCTGGGTGGCGCTGGCCGGGCCCGCAACCAACATCCTGCTGGCGCTGGCGGCGGCTCTTGCCCTGCACGCCCTGCCCTTGGCGCCAGCGGGGTCGGCGCAGTGGATCTTCGACAACCTCAAGAATGCGCTGCTCATCAATGCGATCCTGGCCGTCTTCAACATGATGCCGATCCCGCCCCTCGACGGCGGGCGCGTCGCGGTCGGGCTGCTGCCGCGCCCCCTCGCTCTGCCACTGGCCCGACTCGAGCCGTTCGGTATGCTGATCCTGATCGGGCTGTTGATCCTGCTGCCGCTGGCGGGCTCGCAGTTCGGTCTAAATCTTGATGTTATTTCAGCAATACTGCGAACGTTGACCGGTTATGTGATTCAGGCTGTTCTCTTCCTGACCGGCAATGCGTAGTTGAACAGACCACTCCGAAGACACGCCGAAGGGCCAGAGGCCGACTTGGTCAAAGCTGCCGATATGCTGATCGCGCGACGCGCGGACACCCGTGCCCGCGCCGATTTCGCCACCTGGAAGATGATGGCCAAGCTCAATGGGGCGTCCGCACTGCCTCCGGAGGCCCAGGAGTTCCTGGCGAGCTATCAGAACCTGCTGGCGCAGACGAGCGAGGGCGAGGCGACCGAGGCCACCATCGTCGCGATCTACAGAGCCTACTATGCCGAGATGGGTGGCGGGGGAACCCCGCCCGATGTCCGCCCGCGCCAGGCCAAGCCGGCGGCGGACAATGTTACCGCTTTCCGACGCCCGGCACCGAAGACGAAGACCACCAGCTTTTTCGGGGCTGGCACAGCCGCCGGAGCCCAGAAACGGCCGCTGCCGGTGGCGCTGATCTTCGCCTGCCTCGTCGTGGTCTATGTCGGGATCCGGTATTACTGGCGCTGAGCCTGAGCCGACTTCTTCTTTTTCTTCTCGTCCGGCGGCTTGAACACGATGTCGACGGTACGTTCGAACCGATCCTCGGTCAGGGCGGCCGGCGGCGTCGGGAACGGATCCGATTTGTGCACCATGGAGATCGCGGCCGCATCGTAGGCTGAGTCCCCGGACGACTGCACCACATCGACCGACAGCACGTTGCCTCGCCGGTTCAGCGCGAAGCTCACCTTTGCCGTCTGGTTATTGGGCTCCTTGCCCTCCGGATTGACCTTATGCGCCGAAAGATGCGCGCTGATCTTCCGGTTCCAGTCGGCGGTCAGCTTCAGGAGGTCCTTGCCGATGCCGAGCACGGGCGCCATCGCCTTCTCGGCCTCGCGCGTGGCGTCCTCGAAGGTCTGCCGCTCCATGGCAACCGACTTCTGCGATGCTTCCATGGCCGGCGTTTCAACGACAGCCTGCTTGGGATCGTCCTCCTGCTCCTTCTTCGGCTTGTTTTCGGTGACGATCCGGTCGGCCTCCTCGACCTGTTGCGGCCGATCCTGAGGAAGATCCGTTTCCTTGACCTCAGCCTTTTGCTCGGGCAGCGCCGGGCGCTCCTCCTGCTCGTCGGCATCAGTCGGCCCGGGCGGCATATCGGATTCTCGGGCCGGCGGCGACGTCATCTCGACGGCGAACTCCGCACCCGCAGCTCCCAGCCCTTCGTCACCGTCATCAGCCTTCAGGTTTGCGAGCGCGAGCGCGGCCCCACCCACATGGAGCGCGACCGCAGCGATCGCGGCCAGGATCCACAGCTTCCGTGATGGTCTGGGTTCGTGCTCGGCGCTGGACATGGCGATCCCCATGGCGATCCCTATGGCTGCGCAGCACCTGCGGCAGGCGCTCCCGCCTGCCCGGCCGGACCTTCCAGCGCAACCAGCTTGACCCGTGAGTAGCCGCCGGAGCGCAACAGCTCCATGACGCCCATCAATTCACCATAAGGCACTGAGCGATCGGCGCGCAGGAAGACGTACTTGTCCTTGCTCATGTCGGACATTGAATCGAGGGTGGCGATCAGATCGGCCCGGTGGACGGAGTCCTCGCCGATCGCAAGCGTCAGATCGCGCTTGATGCTGAGATAGGTCGGCTTGTCCGGCTTCTTCTGCGGCGTCGCGCTCGAGGTCGGCAAATCGATCGGCAGATCGACCGTCGAGAGCGGCGCTGCAACCATGAAGATGATCAGCAGCACCAGGATGACGTCGATGAACGGCGTGACATTGATGTCATGCGTTTCCGAGAAATCGTCGTCATCATCATTGTCTGCGAGCGAGACGGCCATGGTTCACTCCGCCGCGCGCGAATGCACGCTGCCGTGGCTGCGGTCGAGGTCGCGCGAGAGCAGCCGCGCCGCCGCGCCCGAGGCACGGTTGACCAGCTCGAGATAGCTCTTCGTCACGCGCGAGAAGTGATTGTAGATGATGACGGCGGGAATGGCGGCGACGAGGCCGATCGCGGTGGCGAGCAGCGCCTCGGCGATGCCGGGCGCAACCACAGCGAGGTTGGTCGTCTGCGACTTCGAGATGCCGATGAAGCTGTTCATGATGCCCCAGACCGTGCCGAACAGGCCGACGAAGGGCGACGTCGAGCCGATGGTCGCGAGCACGCCCATGCCGATGCGGATGCGCCGCGCCTCCGCACGCACGATCTCCTGGAAGCTCGAGGCTGCGCGCTCCTTGATGCCGGCGTCGCTGGACAGGCCGGCCGACATCCGCGCCTCGCGCAGGGCCGCCGCCAGGAACGACGGCAGGATGCCCTCCTTCGCGCCGAGCGCCATCTGGGCTTCGGCGAGCGAGCGCGCCTCCGCGATCTTCTTCAGCGCCGAGCGAAGTTTGGCCGAGGCGACCGACAGCTCGATCGACTTCGCGATCAGCACCGTCCAGGTCATCAGCGAGGCAAAGGCGAGCCCGATCATCACCGCCTTCACGATGACGTCCGCCGACATGAACATCACCCAGGGCGACAATTCCTTCATGGCGGGGGCCGTCGATATGGCCTCGGACTTCGCAGCCGCCGGTGCGGCGGCCGCAGGAGCCGCGGCGCCTGAGGGAGCCACAGGCGCCGGGGCGGTCACGGGCGCAGCCGCAGGCGCCGTTGCCGAAGGTGCCGTTGCCGAAGGTGCCGCCGCCGGAGCGGGCGCGACCGGCTGAGCCTTCGACTGGGCCGGTGCGGCCGGCTGGGTTTGTGTCTGGGCAGAAACAGGCGGTGCGAGCCAGGCAGCCGCCAGAAGGACGGCTGCGGCGAGGCTGGCTTGGAAGGTTGTGCTCTTCATACTTCGGCCCAGTAGCGAATGAGATTGTGATAGATACCCGTCAATTTGACCGTTTCGGGATCGTCACGCCCGAGCCGTTCCACCAGCGCCTGTATCGCGGTGTCGAGGTCAAAGATCATGCTCCGAGCTTGATCGTCCCGTATCATGCTCTGAAGCCAGAAGAAAGACGCAACCCGTGTCCCCCTTGTCACCGGCGTGACGAGATGGAGGCTGGTCGAGGGATAGAGCACGCAGTCGCCGGCTGGCAACTTGACTTCGTGCGAACCGTAGCTGTCCTCGATCACAAGTTCGCCACCGTCGTACTCTTCCGGCTCGGCGAGGAACAGCGTAACCGACAGGTCTGTGCGGATGCGAAGGCCGGTCAGACGGTCGCCGCGGATCGCATTGTCGACATGCAGGCCGAAATGGTGGCCGCTATCTGCCGCATAGCGGTTGAACAGCGGCGGGAAAATCTGGAGCGGAACTGCCGCCGCGATGAAGCGCGGGTCTGACGTCAGCGCCGAGATGATGCGGTTGCCGAGCTTGCGCGCGACCTCGCTGTCCGGCGGCAGTTGCTCGTTGCGCTTGACCATCGCCGACTGCGCGCCCGCGGTGGAACGGCCGTCCTCCCATTCGCTGGCGTCCATGATGCGGCGGAAATCCGCCACATCATTTTTGCTGAGAACGTTTTCGATGCATGTCAGCATGAAACTGGTTCTTGCTCCATCAGTAGCGCGCCGAGAGCACCACATAGGCGGCACGGCCCGGTGCTTCCAGCACGAAGGGCGCAGCGCTTTGGTACAGCGCGTCGTAGTAGCGCTTGTCGAAGATGTTGTTCACGAACAGCTTGACCTGCCAGTTCTTGTTGATCTTGGCTTCCGCGAACACGTCGAACCGCCAATAGCTCGGAAGCGATGTGCCCTGGTTGGCCGCGAGCAAAGTGCCGCCGTAGATCTTCGAACGGTAGACCGCCTGCCCGCCCAGTTCCCAGACATCGGTGAGCTGATATTTCGTCAGCAGGCTGAACGACTGGTGGGCGATGTTGGCGAGCGGACGGCCGACATTGGTCGGATACAGGGTCGTGTTGGCCGATGGCGCCAGCGACTTCGTGACCTCCGACTCCATCAGCACGAGCCCGCCGAACACGCTCCATTTGTCGGTGATCTTGCCGCCGACGCCGAGATCGATGCCGCGGATGCGGTAGGCGGCACCGGCGGTGATGCAGGATATGTTGCCCGTCGTCCCGGTCGGATAGACGCATCCCAGGGGGGCGGCCGCAGTCGCACTGCCAACGTTCTGCGACTCGCGTGCATTCTCTTTCGTCGTCTGGAATAACGCTGCGGTCAGCAGCAGATGACGATCGAAAAGCTCCCACTTGGTGCCGAGTTCGATGGCCTTGTTCTTCTCGGGGCCGAATATCTGCGTATTGCCGCCAGGAAGGGTCGGATTGAGGCCGCCATAGGCGGTGCTGGTCCCGTCGAACTCAGCGCCGACCGGATTCGCCGAGGTCGCATAAGCCACATAGACGCTGCCGTTCGGCGCCGGCTTCAAGGTCAGGCCGAGGTTGAAGTTGGGGATCAGGAATTCCGCCGACTGCTGCCCGAACGCGCCGTTCGCGGCATAGCCGGTCGACTTGATGCTGTAGTCGTCGTAGCGGAAACCGCCGTTGAGGATCACCAGATCGCGATAGTTCGCGCTGTCCATCACGTAGCCGCTGACGGTGTCGATGCTGATCTTGGTCGGCAGGCCCGACAGCGACGGGATACCGAAGGGCAGATACGTGTTCTGGGGGAAGAAGACGCTGGTGTTGTTCGGCGAGCCGGACGGGCTCGAGGGAATGCCGGTCGCCTCCGAGGTGAGCCCAAGATATCTGTCGATCGACGATCGCTCACGATCGACCTCGATACCCGCCAGCGCGGTATGCCTGAACCCGGCCCCGTCCTGGAACTTGTAGGTCGCCTCGGTCTGGTTGGCGAGCACATCGGTGATCTGGAAACGGCTCTGCGGGTTGGACGTCAACGTCGACGCCGAGAGCGGGTCCTTCAGCGAGGGCGATTCCGGCAGCGTCCCGATGTAGTTCTGGGTCGAACGCGAGGCGCGGAATTTGTTGCTGACCATCAGATCGGGCGTGATCTGAACTTCCGCGTTGATCGTGCCGATGTCCTGGCCGGTCCGGAAGAAGTCGCGGTTGACGAAACCATACCAGTTGTTGCGGTTGACGCCGAAGTCCGGGAACGGACCGCCGGCGGTCGACGTCGTGCTCGGCCGATAGTACGGCACGCCAAAATCCGGACGGCCGGTCAGCTCAGTGTGGATGTAGTTGCCGGTGACCTTGACCGTATCGGTCGGCTTCCAGCTCGTGGCGACGAAGGCGCCGTTGCGGTTGTCAGTGACGTAGTCGCGGCCAGCGACATTGGCGTCCTGGAACAGACCGCCGGCACGAACGGCGAGTGTCGGGTCGATCACCTGGTTGACATCGAGCGTGACACGCTTGGTCTGGTCGGTGCCAAACGTGGTGTCCATGTTGTAGAAGCTCTTTGCCGTCGTCGCCTGCTTGGTGACGATGTTGATCGCACCACCGGCGACACCACGGCCGGAGAAGGTCGAGCCGGGACCGCGCAGGATCTCGACCTGCTCGGTGAAGAAGTTCTCGCGCACACTGACGCCGGCATCGCGCACGCCGTCGATGAAGATGTCGTTGCGCGCGTCGAAGCCGCGGATGAAGAAGCGGTCGCCGAAGGCATTGCCGCCCTCGCCCGAGCCGAGCGTCACGCCGGCCGTGCTGAGGATCGCCTGCTTCAGCGTCGTGGCGTTCTTGTCCTCGAGCACTTCCTTGCTGAGAACCGTGATCGACTTCGGCGTATCGACGAGCTTCTCCGGAAACTTGCCGCCGGCCTGAACGTGGTCGACCTTGTAGGGCGCGGCCGGGTCGGCATAAGGATTGGCGTCGGCCGGGCCGGAGGGCGCCGCCGGAACAGCTTGCTGGGCCTGCTGCCGCTGCGCGGCGCGGCGAAGCGCGTTGCGGGCGCGGACCTGATCCGGCGTAGGCCTCGAAGCGACCGGGCGCGGACGCTGAACGGGTGCGTCGACCGTCACCGGCGGCAGGTTCGACTGCTGCGCCTCTGCGCCGCTCGACACCGATGCCGCCGCAATCAGGCTCGCCACGGCCGAGACCTTCTTGCCGGAAATGCCCGAAAACTTTTCGTCCACCGGATTGAATGCTGCCACCGAACGCAACGACTTCGGTGCGACCACCTGCCCCATTACACCACGCCCCATCTTCTTGTTCGCTCACTCACGTCGACGAGCGATTGGGCTGTTGGTATCGGCGGCAAAATAGTGGGTCAATGCGCGCAAGCCGCGAGAACCCTTGAATAAGTCCAGATCAAAACGATTCTAAATTTCAGTTTGAAACGGTTCTAAAGATAGATTGGACTCGTTCTAAAACGCGCACGAAAAATACCGCGAAATCGGCGATCATGCTCACTGCATCACTCGCTGCTCGGCGGCTTCATCAGCGAGAACAATTCGTCGACGGTTTTCTGCGCGACGGCCCGCACACGATCGGTGCTCTCCATGCCGGCGATGTTGACGCCATTGACCACGGCCTTGATCTCATCGCGGAAGTCGGTGAGGAAGCGCAAGGGATCGCGCTGCTCGTTGGCGACGCGCGCGATCAATCCCGTGATCAAAATCTGGCACGCGATCAGCTTGCCGTTCAATTCGTCCATCCTGCGCTCCATGTGTGGCGGCGCCGATATGGACGATGCCGATTTTCCTGACAACCGAAACGGGACCGGAGCGATTTAGAACCGTTCTTGCAAAGCGCACGTTCCCGGGGGCTGACCGGTGTGTTTCGCCAGTCGCGCCGCGCGCCGCCACAGCCTCTGCGAGCACTGCCTTATTTTTACGCGCCGATCGCCCAAAGCGGGAAAATGCAGCACTGCACACCGGCGCGCCAGCGAGTTGCCCAGGCAGTGCAAAGCTTTCCAATTGTTTAGATTTCTCAGCCGATAGTGCTGTTTACACTGGAACTTGGCGTGTATTATACAAACGCGCTGGAACTCAATGATTGCCCCAAAATTCGTAATTTAGGGCACAAGAGCCGACACGAGCCGATATGAAAAAAACACGGCCGATCCTCTGGATTCTGATCCTCGCGGCCGTGGCCTCCGCGGGTTACTATGGTTGGCAGAAATACGGCTCGCCGGACCCCGGAAAATCCCAGACAGCCCAGAAAGGTCCGCCTCGCGCGCCCGCCATCCCCGTGAGCGTGGCGCCGGTGCAGAAGGTCGACTTCCCGGTCTATCTGACCGGTCTTGGCACGGTTCAGGGCTTCAACACCGTCCAGGTCCGCAGCCGAGTGGACGGCCAAATCGACAAGATCGCCTTCGCCGAGGGCCAGATCACCAGGGAGGGCGAGCTTCTGGCCTCGATCGATCCCCGCCCCTATCAAGCCGCGCTTGACCAGGCCAAGGCCAAAAAGGCGCAGGACGAGGCCAATCTGGCCAATGCCAATCTCGAGCTCCAGCGTGCCATGAAGCTCGGCGAATTCGCGACCGCACAGCGGGTCGATACCCAGCGCTCCACCGTTGCCCAGCTCACCGCCCAGATCGCCGCCGACGAAGCCGCAATCGCCAATGCCCAGACCCAGCTGGACTACACCCAGGTCAAGGCGCCGATCACCGGCATCGCTGGCCTGCGCCAGGTCGATGTCGGCAACATCGTCAACGCCTCGACCCAGACCGGCATCGTCACCATCACGCAGGTCGAGCCGATCTCGGTGATCTTCACGGCGCCGGAAGACCAGCTTCCCTATATCAGCGAAGGCCAGAAGGCCGGCGCGCTCAAGGTCATCGCCTTCACCACCGACGGCAAGAAGACGCTGGCCGAGGGCAAGCTCGCGGTCATCAACAACCAGGTCGACACCACGAGCGGGACTATTCGGCTCAAGGCGGTGTTCGACAACAAGGACCACACGTTGTGGCCGGGACAGTCGGTCTCGACGCGCCTTCTGGTGCGGACGCTGAAGGATGCGACCGTGGTTCCGGATGATGCGGTCCAGCATTCGACCAACGGCCTGTATGCCTACACCGTCAATCAGGACAACAAGGCCGAAGTGCGCAAGATCAAGGTCAGCTACGGCATCGACGGACGTTCGGTCGTCGATGAAGGCCTCACGCCCGGGCAGCAGGTGATCACCGGCGGTCAATTCAAGGTGCAGCCCGGAAGCCTCGTCTCGACGGCGGTGGCGAGTTCGGACCCGGCCCAGAACAAGGTGCGACAGGAATGACCGAGGGCGGGATTTCGGCACCTTTCATCCGTTATCCCATCGGCACTTCGCTGCTGATGGCCGGCATCCTCTTCGTCGGTCTCGTCGCCTATCCGCTGCTGCCGGTCGCGCCGCTGCCGCAGGTTGACTTCCCGACTATCCAGATCACCGCCAATTTGCCGGGCGGCAGCCCCGAGACGATGGCCTCGTCGGTGGCCCAGCCGCTGGAGCGCCAGTTCGCCCAGATCCCCGGCATCGCCCAGATGACCTCGACGAGTTATCTCGGCACCGCCTCGATCACCATCCAGTTCGACCTCAACCGCAGCATCGACGGCGCCGCCAACGACGTGCAGGGCGCCATCAACGCGGCCAGCGGCCAGCTGCCGAAGAACCTGCCCTCGCCGCCAACCTACCGCAAGGTCAACCCGGCCGACGCGCCGATCCTGCTGCTGTCGGCAACCTCCGAGACGCTGCCCCTGACCAGCGTCAGCGACGCGGTCGACGCCCAGCTCGCCCAGCAGATCAGCCAGCTCTCCGGCGTCGCACAGGTGTTCATCGGCGGCCAGCAGAAACCTTCCATCCGCATCCAGGTCGATCCGGCGAAGCTCGTCGCCAAGGGTCTGTCGATGGAGGACGTGCGCAGCCAGATCGCGATCACCACGGTCGACAGCCCCAAGGGCAATATCGACGGCGAGAAGCGCGCCTACACGATCTACGCCAACGACCAGCTGACCCAGTCCAAGGACTGGAACGACGTCATCATCGCCTATCGCAACGGCGGTCCCCTGCGGATCCGCGACATTGGGCAGGCGGTCAGCGGCGCCGAGGACGCCAAGCAGGCGGCTTGGGCCAACGGCAAGCGCGGCGTATTCCTGGTGATCTTCAAGCAGCCGGGCGCCAACGTCATCGAGACCGTCGACAGGATCAAGGCGACCCTGCCCCGCCTCGTGGCGGCGATCCCGCCCGCGATCAAGATCGAGCTCATCAGCGACCGCACCACGACCATCCGCGCCGCGGTCGAGGACGTCCAGTTCACGCTGCTCCTGACCATCGCCCTCGTGGTCATGGTCATCTTCATCTTCCTGCGCAGCTTCTGGGCCACGGTCATCCCCACCATCACGGTTCCGCTGGCGCTGCTTGGCGCGTGCGCCCTGATGTGGGTCGTCGGCTATTCGCTCGACAATCTGTCGCTGATGGCGCTGACCATCGCGGTCGGCTTCGTCGTCGACGACGCCATCGTGATGCTGGAGAACATCACGCGCTATATCGAGGAAGGCGAATCGCCGATGGCGGCGGCCTTCCGCGGCTCCAAGGAGATCGGCTTCACGATCGTGTCGATCAGCATCTCGCTGGTCGCGGTGCTGATCCCGCTGCTGCTGATGGGCGGCATCATCGGCCGCCTGTTCCGCGAATTCGCCGTCGTGCTGGCGATGACCATTTTCGTCTCGATGTTCGTGTCGCTGACCCTGACGCCGATGATGGCCTCGCGCTTCCTGCGCGCCCACGGCGAGGTGCGCCACGGCCGCTTCTACCAGTGGAGCGAGCGCGCCTTCGATGCGATGCTGCGCGGCTACGAATATGGCCTCGACCATGCCCTGGCCTGGCGGCGCACCACGCTCGCGATCTTTTTCGCCACGCTCGGACTGTCGATCTACCTGTTCGTCCTGATCCCGAAGGGCTTCTTCCCGCAGCAGGACGTCGGCCTGATCACCGCGACCTCGGAGGCCTCGCAGGACATCTCGTTCAAGGAGATGCAGCGCCGCCAGGTCGAGCTCGGCAAGATCGTGATGGAAGACCCCGACGTCGCCACGATCGCGATGAACATCGGCGGCAGCGGCCGCGCCGGCAACAACGGCAACATGTTCATCACGCTGAAGCCGCGCAACGACCGCGAGGCCTCCGCGCAGCAGATCATCGCGCGGCTGCGTCCCAAGCTCGAGAAGGTGTCCGGCGCCCGCCTCTACATGCAGGCGGCCCAGGACGTCCGGCTCGGCGGACGTCCAACCCGCACGCAGTTCGAATTCACCTTGCAGGACGCCGACCTCGCCGAGCTCAACGACTGGGCGCCGAAGATCCTCGCCAAGATGCAGACGCTGCCGGAGCTGCGCGACGTCGCCACCGACCAGCAGACCCAGGGCACCACGGTCCAGCTCAAGATCAACCGCGACACCGCCTCGCGCTACGGCATCCAGCCGCAGCTGATCGACGACACGCTGTATGACGCCTTCGGACAGCGGCAGGTCACGCAGTATTTCACCCAGCTCAACACCTACAAGGTGATCCTCGAGATCCTGCCGGAGCTGCAGGGCAATCTCGACAGCCTGAACAAGCTCTACCTGAAATCGCCGCTGACCGGCGACCAGGTGCCGCTGTCGACCTTCGCGACCTGGTCCACCGATCCGGTCCGCCCGCTCTCGATCAGCCACCAGGGCCAGTTCCCGGCGATCACGATCAGCTTCAACCTCGCGCAGGGCGTCGCGCTCGGCCAGGCCACCGAGGCCGTGCAGAAGGCGATGGCCGAGCTCGGCGCGCCGCCGACGCTGAATTCAAGCTTCCAGGGCACCGCGCAGGCGTTCCAGCAGTCGCTCGGCACCGTGCCGCTGCTGATCCTCGCGGCCCTCGTCGTGGTCTATCTGATCCTCGGCATTCTCTACGAGAGCTACATCCACCCGATCACGATTCTATCGACCCTGCCCTCGGCCGGCGTCGGCGCGCTCGCGATCCTGATGGCGGCCGGGTTCGACTTCAGCCTGATCGCGCTGATCGGCATCATCCTTCTGATCGGCATCGTGAAGAAGAACGGCATCATGATGGTCGACTTCGCGATCGCCGCCGAACGCGACGAGCACAAGACGCCGGCGGAATCGATCCGTCAGGCCGCGCTGCTGCGCTTCCGCCCGATCATGATGACGACGATGGCGGCCCTGCTCGGCGGCGTGCCCCTGATGCTCGGCCACGGCACCGGCGCCGAGATCCGCCAGCCGCTCGGCTACGCCATGGTCGGCGGCCTGATCGTCAGCCAGGCCCTGACGCTGTTCACCACGCCGGTCGTCTATCTCTATCTCGATGAGCTCAACAACTGGTTCTCGGGCTGGGGCCGCACGGGTGACGGCGAAGGCCACGAGACGCCAGAGCACGGCAGCGTCAAGCAAGCCGCCGAGTAAGCTTGCGTCGCGGCTCCCGCGACGCTACAGCGAGACCCCTGGTTCACGCCAACGCGGTTTCGCCATGCCCATGCAATCCAGACTTGCCGCCCTCGCCGCGGCCCTCCTGTTGTCGGCGGGCGCCGCGCAGGCCCAGCAGGGCGCCAAGAAGAATGGGGCTCCTCCCGCTCCCGCGGCACAGCCGACGCCTGCCCCGACGCAGCCGCAGGCTGACGGCGCTCCCGGACAGCCCGGCTGGATCGTCCGCTGCACCAGCGCCAGCCGCGAGGCGCCGCTCGAATGCGCGATGGAGCAGAACGCGGTGCTGACCAAGACCGGCCAGACCGTCGTCCTGATCAACATCCGCATCGCGCCCGACACCCGTACGCCCATTGCGCTGCTGCAATTGCCGCTCGGCCTCAACCTGCCCGTCGGCGCCAAGCTCCAGGTCGACGAGGGCAAGACGGTCGATCTGCAGATCCAGACCTGCGAGAGCCGCGGGTGCTACGCCTCGACGCCGATCGCGGCGGACCTGCTGAGCGCTTTGAAGGCAGGCAAGCAGTTGAAGGTCTCCTTCCAGAACATGGCCAAGGAGACGATCGCAATCCCGGTGCCGCTCGGCGACTTCGCGGCGGCCTACGACAAGATCAAGTAAGGGCTGCTCCCGTTTCCCGCTGGAGTACACGCTTCTCTCATCTCGTCATTGCGAGCCAACGGGTCCGCGCAAAGCGCGGTCCGATGACGGGCTTCGCGAAGCAATCCAGCAATCTTTCCGCGGAGGCAGTCTGGATTGCTTCGCTACGCTCGCAATGACGGCGCGGATACGGCGACGCCCCTTGCTTCGGTCGAAAGAGATGGAAATTCCGCTCGCCGGCTGCCCATTGTTGCTGCTCCAGGCGTAGCTCAGTCAGTCCACGCCGAGATAGGCTTTCTGCACCTGCGGGTCCTCGGCGAGCGCGGCCGCTGTGCCCGACAGCACGCTCTTGCCGACCTGGAGCACGGTGGCGAAGTCCGAGACTTCCAGTGCCAGCTCGATCGACTGCTCGGCGAGCAGGATGGTCAGGCCCTCGCGATGCAGGCGACCGAAGGTCTCGTACATGGATTCGACCACCGCCGGCGCGAGGCCGAGCGAGGGCTCGTCGAGCATCAGCAGCTTCGGGTCGCTCATCAGCGCGCGACCGACCGCGAGCATCTGCCGCTCGCCGCCGGACATGGTGCCGGCGCGCTGGTTGCGGCGCTCTTTCAAGCGCGGGAAGATCTCGTAGACGCGCTCCAGCAGCGTCGCCTGACGCGACTTGTCGTGCAGCGGCGTTGCGCCGAGCATGAGGTTGTTCTCGACGCTCTGCTGCACGAACAGCCGCCAGCCCTCCGGCGACAGCGCGAGGCCCTTGCGCACGATCGCAAAAGCCTTCTGTCCCGCGATCTCCTCGTCGCGAAAACTGATCGATCCGGAATGCACGGGAATGAGACCGGCGATCGCATTCAGCGTCGTAGTCTTGCCGCCGCCATTGGAGCCGAGCAGCGCAACGACGCTCCCTTCCGGCACCTCCAGCGAGACATCGGAGACGCCGATGAGGTCGCCATAGCGCACCTCGAGGTGCTCGATCCTGAGCAGCGCCCCGCTCATGGGTCCGGCCCGCCCATCAGTTCGACCGGCGTGTGGCCGGCAGCCGCCTTCGCGGCACGCGTGCCGAGATAGGCCGCGATCACCGCCGGATTGGATGTCACCTCCTGCGGCGAGCCGCGCGCAATCTCCTTGCCCTGGTGGAACACCATCACGCGGCTTGCCAGCGACATGATCACTTCCATGATGTGCTCGACGATGACGAGCGTGATGCCGGAGCGATGGATGTCGCGGACGAGATCAATTGCGAGCCTCACCTCATGTGCGTTGAGGCCGGCCATGGCCTCGTCGAGCAGCAGCACCTTCGGCTCGGTCGCAAGCGCGCGTGCGATCTCCAGCCGCTTGCGGCCGGGGGTGCCGAGCGAGCGCGCCGGCGCCTCCGCAAGGCGGCTCATGCCGACGCGCTCCAGCACGGCTCGCGCCCTGGTCTCCGCCTCCTTGCGATGCGCGGTGCGCAGGAAAGCGCCAATCATGACGTTCTCCAGCACCGTCATGCCCTCGAAGGTCTGCGGCACCTGGAAGGTGCGCGCGAGCCCGAGCCCGGCACGCTGCTCCGGCGTGAAGTCGGTGATGTCAGTCGCCTCGAACAGCACGCGCCCGGAGGTGGCCTTAAGGTCGCCGGTGAGGCAGTTGAAGAAGGTGGATTTTCCAGCGCCATTCGGGCCGATCAGGCCGAGAATATCGCCCTGCTCGAGGGTCACGGAGGCGTCGTCCACCGCCTTGAAGCTGCCGAACGCCTTTGTGATTCCACGTGCCTCAAGGAGCATAGCCGGCTCCCGTATCAACCTTGGACCGACTGCGGCGGGTGAGCAGGCTGAGCAGGCCGCCGGGCTGGAAGCGCGCAATCAGCACGATGATCGCGCCATAGACCACGAAGGTAAGGCCTGCGCCCTTGCCGCCGAGCCAGCTGTTGGAGATTTCCTCCAGCGGCACCAGGATCGCAGCGCCGACAAGCGGCCCGAACAGCAACCCTGCCCCACCCAGCGCCGCCATGATCAGGATCTTCACCGAGATCAGGATGCCGAGCCCGGACTCGGGATCGACGAAGCCGAACATCATTGCATAGAGCGCGCCGGCAACGCTGGTCAGCGCCGCGCTCAGCATGTAGGCGTAGAGTTTCGTGCGGCTGGCGGGCGCGCCGAGCGAGCGCGCGGCGCGCTCTGAATCCTTGATCGCGCGCAGGTAGAAACCCATCCGGCTGTTGGTCATCCACCAGGTGATCGCAAGCGTGATCGAGAGGATGGCGAGGAAGAGATAGTAATACGGCAGCGCCGACAGGAACGAGAGATCGAAGATGTTGCGCGGCACGGTCGGACCTGAGAGACCGACGGCTGCGCCAAGCCATTCGGTGTTGGTTACGATCAGCCGCATCGTTTCGGCGACCGCGATCGTCGCCATGCTGAAATAATGCCCGGACAGCCGCAGCGTCGGCACGCCGACGATCGCGGCGAGGCCGACCGCCAGCACGATGCCGCCGGGAATGCCGAACAGCGGCGACAGGCCGAACTTGGCGTAAGCGCCCATCGCCGCATAGGCGCCGCAGCCGAAGAACACGACGTGCCCGACGGACACCTGCCCGGCATAGCCGCCGACGATGTTCCAAGCCGAGGCGGCAATCGCATAGAGCAGCACCAGCGCGCCGAGGCGCTGCTGGAACGGCGAGGACAACAGCAGCGGATAGGCGATCGCGAAGGCTACGACGACCGAGAGCCAGATCCAGCGCCGCATCACATCTTCCCCATCAGGCCCTGTGGCCTGAACCAGAGGAAGAACAGGAACAGGACGTAGACGACGATGTCCTTGTAGATCGCGCCGATCAGATAGCCCGACAGCGACTCGATGACGCCGATCAGAAGGCCCGCAACCAGCGCCCCAGGCACGCTCCCGAAGCCGCCGAGCGACACCGTGACGAAGGCGACGATGCCAAGGGTCTCGCCGACGGTCGGCACGATGTAGAAGAAGTTCGCGATCAGCGCGCCGGCGAGGCCCGTGGCGCCCGCCGCAATCGCCCAGGCGATCGCCTGCATGGTGTCGGGCCGGATGCCCATCAGCTGGGCCGCGGTCTGATCCTCCGCCACCGCCAGCATTTTCGAGCCCAGCGAGGTGCGCGTCAGCAACAGATGCAGGCCAAGCGTCACCAGGAGCGCGACGACACCGGCGAGCAGCCGCGAGGCCTCGATCCGCAGGCCGGCAAAGGCATAGGTGCCGCCCACGATGTTCGGCGGCATCGACAGGAAGTTGGCGCCGAACCACCAGAACACGGAATAGCGCAGCAGCAGCGCGAGGCCGAAGGTGCCGAGGATCTGCGCCAGCATCGGCCCTTTCATGATGCCGCGGATCAGGGCGAAATAGACCACGACGCCGAGGGTGGCGAGCACCAGCGTCGCCAGCGGCGCGCCGAGGATCGGCCCTCCCCCCATCAGCGTGTAGACGACATAGGCGACATACATGCCGAGCATGACGAAGTCGCCATGCGCGAAATTGACGATGTTCATCATGCCCCAGACCAGCGTGAGGCCGGAGGAAAACAGGGCGTAGACGGCGCCAAGCAGAAGCCCGCCGACGATCACCTGCACGAGGACGAAGGACATGAGCCGCGCTGCTCTGATCAAATCAGTTTGAGAAAAGTGGGGCGCGTGCCCCGCCTTCAGGCAATGTCACCAGCCCTTGTAGGGCAGCACGGGAGCTTTCTCGGCATTCGCCTTCGGCCACACCGAGACGTAATTCTCGCCATCCTGGAGCTGGATGATGGCGCCCGAGGCCAGGATGTTCTGGCCCTTGTCGTCGAACTTCACGCCCTTGTAGCCGATCATGAGCTGCTCGGGCTTGAGGTCCGTCGCCTTCAGCGCGGCCTGGATCTTGGCGGGCTCGGTCGAGCCGGCACGATCGATCGCATCGGCCAGCACGAAGAAGCCCTGCATCTGGCGGGCGACCGTGTCGTCCATCTCCTCGCCGCTCTTCTTCTTGTACATGTCCGCGATGATGGCGGACGGCGAGCCGGCCGGACCCACGACCCAGGACGAGCGGTTGAAGACGCCTTGCGAGATCTTGCCGACCGCCTTGGTGAAGGACGGATCGGAGTAGCCGGCATCGTCGGCCAGCAGCACGGCCGGCTTGTAGTCGAGCGACTGCATGGTCTTGGCGAACAGGATCGCGTCCGAGGTGTAGCTGATCATGATGACGACGTCGGGCTTCTTGTCCTTGAGCTGGAGCACCTGGCCCTGCACGTCGGTCGCGTTGACGGGATAGGCGACGTCGAGCGCGATCGGCTGGCCCCTCTCCTTGAAGGTGCCTGAAATCGTGTTCGCGACCGAGGTGCCGTATTCGGTGTTGTCGTGGACCACCGCGATGCTGTCGGTCTTGGCGCCCTGCGCCTTGATGTCGGCGAGGAAGTCGACATAGATCTTGGCGAAGTCGGTGGCGATCGGGGTGGTGCGGAAGAACCATTTGAAGCCGCGCTCGGTCAGGTTGGCGGCGACCGACTCCGAGTTCAGGAATGGGACGCCGTACTTCTCGGCGATGGCGCTCGAGGTCAGCGTCACGCCGGACTGATAGGAGCCGAACACGGCCGCGACCTTCTCTTCCGTGATCAGGCGCAGCGCCTGGTTCTGGCCCGTTGCGGGGTTGCCCTGGTTGTCGGCGATGATCACCTCGACCCTGGCGCCGCCAAGGCCGGCAAGTCCGGCGTTCTTCGCCAGCGGGAAATTGCCGAGCTCGGGATGGGCATTGTTGATGATGTCGGTTGCGACATCCAGCGCCGCCTTGGCATGCGCGCCGATCGAGGCGGTGCCGCCGGACATCGGCATGATCACGCCGATCTTGACGACCTTGTCCTGCGCCTGCGCACCAGCCGTGAGCGCAAGGGACATCGCGGCCGCGCAAAGCAGCCCGGTGACGTGCTTCAATGTCATGAAATAAGACCTCCCAAAGGGTTTCCCCAACCAAGATTTTTTGGAGAGCCTGGGCGAAACGCCCGCCTCCGTTTGATTATGCCTGGCTGCGGGAGGATGGCATGCCGACCGGAGACCGGCAAGGTGAAACGGCCTGCGACGATGCTGCATAGGGAGCAGCGAATACGCCAACTCAATCTGACGTCGCTTGGTGTCAGGATAACAACTCCAACGAGGATTGCCGGTGCAAGAACATGTAGCCCGGGTGAGCGAAGCGACACCCGGGACAACAGCGGCCGCATCCCCGCATGTCGCTTCGCTGATCCGGGCTAGGGGTCTGCCTGCTCCACCTCGCTCAACTCATGACGCCGCTCGCGCTCAGCAGTGTGGTGAAGCCGCCATAGATCATGCGCTTGCCGTCGAACGGCATGTCGTCGGGCTTGAGCCGCGGGTCCGCCATCACCTTCTTGTTCACGGCGTCGCGCGTCTCGCGGTCGCGATAGACGATCCAGGAGAACACCACGATCTCCTCCTCCTTCGCCATCACCGCGCGCGGAAATGACGTCAGCTCGCCGTAAGGCACGTCGTCGCCGATGCACTCGACATAGTCGAGCGCGCCATGCTCCATCCAGACCGCGCAGGCCGTTCGCGCCAGGGCCTTGTAGGCCTCGATCTTGTCCTTCGGCACCGCCAGTACGAAACCATCGACATAGGCCATCAGGGATCTCCTTGGGTTGTGTGTCCCAAGGACGACCGAGCGTGCGGCGGGCCGGCGCCGAAGCCGCCATTTCCACTGAGGCAAACCGTCGCGAGCAACCATGCGTCACGCCGGCTTCCAATTCATGGTCCGGAGCCGGAGCCGGCGATATCAGTCTTCAGAAAAGTGCCCGGAACTGGCTGGGGAACCTGGAGTCCCAGCCAGACTCGGAAATAGATGAATCTGATCAATGGCTTGGCTCGGGCGCCTTTGGCGCCGGCAGACGGTGGTCCACCGCTATGGTCCACTCCGAGTCCGCGCCCCCATGCCGAGATACCTCCGACGCCGCGGTCACACCTGGTTTTTTCGGTGGAAATTCCCCCGCCGCCTTGCGGGTTTCGGTTTCTCAGGTGAGCTTATTCGCAGCCTAAAGACCACCGATTTTAGGGTCGCGCGTCGGCGGGCGCTCAACCTAGTTCTGCGTATTGAGGCCATGACCACCTCCGAAAAGTTACCGACCCGGGCCGAGCTGGAGGGCCTGGTTCGCGGCTGGATCGACGATTGCGTCTGGCGCCACGAAGTTCGGCCGGCAACGACCGGTATCGAATATTTCGATCAGCCTGAAATTGAACGGATGGGACAGGATGACGCGCGCGAGCTCGACGGCCTGTTTCGGCGCTTGTCGGACCGGTTTGCCGACCGTGAGAAGGCGGCGATCGGCCGCGCCCTGAGGGGCGACGCGGCAATGGACCGGTATCGTCCCATTGTCGAAAGCGCGGCGCGCAATATTGGCGTGTCAGTGGATCCCGCCACCGTTGCGGGACGTCTGTTCGAACGCACCATCCTACGGGGCTAACCAGCAGATTGTTCGAGTATGTAAAGAGCCCGTCGCTGCGGCATCTGCGAGACCCGAACAGCATTCACAAGCTGGCACGAGAAATCGTGCAGGCGCTGGATGGGGCTAGCTCAATTTGGAAGAAATGGGACAGATCTCGGGAAGAGGTTGTCAAGGCCGCAGCTCCGTGCTGGATCCCGATCGAGCATCTCCGAGCGCTTCTGAATACATTGCCCGGTCCATCTTTGACGAAAACAGACGTCGAACAACGACTTCGTGCGATCTGGGAGGAGCCATATACGACTTATCCGAATGATGAGCTCAAGGAAGGCTGTCTCGCCTTGTATCGATCAGAGGAAATACAGGGCACCGAAATGCGAGCGATCATCGGAGCGCTTCAGGAACACATTGAACGCGAGGAAGATCGATTGAGGCGCGAGCGAGAGGAGAATTGGCGTCGATTGAAAGCAGACGAACGCGCCAAGTTGGAGCAGCGATTCTCATCCGGCGCCGATTGTGGGTGGACGAAGATCGAGAAATCCGAAGCTCTCTATTGTCGCCGCAATGGTCGCGCTTTTCGCATCGTGCAGGGTAAGGACAAACGCTGGACACTGCACCGCGTCGAAGACGTCAGCGACAAAGGTGAGATGCTTGGCACCTACCTGGGCCGTCGCGAGGCAAACAAGGCCCTGGAAAAGATGGCTTATGCACCTGAACCGCGTCGGTGACCAGCCGCTGCCTCAAAGCGAAACGGGATAGTGGTGGCCAAGCGAAACGCAGACGCGCTCGAAAGAACTAGCCCGACATTCTAACGATCTGAATGAGACGAGCCGCCGACGCAAATTCAATCGGCGGCTCCAAGACGACAACATTTACGCCTTCGCTGCACTGCACTGACCCGTATTTGATGGCTCCGAACCCTGCGTGGCGAGCGCAATCGGCAACAAACCTTGTGAATACGTATTCGGGCCTATCCCATCCTTCCGATTTTCGCGGGGCCGCGCATAGAGCGGAGCGCGCAAGGCACTGAATAACCTCATCATCGCCGTCTCCGACATCGTCGGAGATCATCAGGTCCAGTACCTTACATGAGAATTCGAGCTCAATCTGAGCGACGCATATAGGCTCGGATGTACGCATTTCCCCCCGAACAGTGGTGGGGGAATCTGCTAGGTAGAGCATCGAATGACCAGCATGGTTGTAGCGACCTTCGGCAACCCGCGCGGCGGGCGGTGGACCAAAATCAGTTAGCGTTGACGAGGCCGGAAGATCACGGGCCATCCGCCCACGATACCAAATCGACTTGGACGGCAGCGTTTCTGCGATAACGGCTTTGCGCGTGATCACCTCGAAGACCTTCGCAGCGAATGGATGGCTTAGAAGAAGAAATGGCGAGGTGTGTGCGAGATCGGCTATTGAGTTGAGATGAAATTCGTTCACCTTGAACGGGTGCTCGAAAATGTAAAACACTCCGTCAAGCACGGCATAGCAGTTCGGGCATCTAAGTTCTTTGGCAAAGCATTCGATTTCTTCGGGGTAGAAGGCCTCCGCAATCCGGCTCTGGCTTAGAAAAAGGCTCACTTCAATGCCAGATCTGAGAAAGCGTTCGTCACGCGCCGCGGTGCCGGGCCATTCGCGGCAAAAGTCATCGTAGCAGTGCTCGCAACACGAAATGCCTGAAGTAAAGTAGGATTCCAAATCTCGGTTGAAGTACTCTTCGAAAATATCTTGCCGTTCTTCCATCGTATTGGCTGAGAAAAATTTGCTCCGCACAGTTCGTCCCTAAGTTTTGGTTTTGCTGCCGCTTCACGTAGGCAGGCGTCGATCTCAAGTTGGACGTCGTACGGTTTGGTTCTCTATACTCGCATCGTCTAAGCGCTTGGCGACGCTGCGAACGCATTCTATGCCACTGCCGCGAGTGCCTTGCGCTCGGATCGCCATCCGCTAGTTCTCTCGGCGATCGAGATCGCCTATCCGGACAACGTTCATTCTGGCCGCGCTGTGCCCCACTCACCTCACGTCTCTTAGCGGTCTGTGAGTCGCAACCGTAGCGCCAAGCCTAGCAGCGTCTCGATCCTCGAGTAACTCTCATTCCCTCGTGCTATTGCCGCAACCTCCTTTGGTAGCGGCAATTTTGGCATGCAGAAGGGTACGTTGCATGATCCACAAACGTGGTCCAAGATGGAGTTGACGGTCCATCGTCTGCGGCGAAAAGCCTGTTCGAATCAAGCGGTTGATTGGGTTGCCGAGTGTGGCTGGGGAACCTGGATTCGAACCAAGACAAACAGAGTCAGAGTCTGTTGTGCTACCGTTACACCATTCCCCAACGGAATAGTCGAACAAATTCAATAGCCTACTGATTTGTCCGACTGCGGCCGGAAGCGCGTTTGGCGCAAATCACGGCTCAGGCGTGGCAGCGTTCTACCCGCTCGAACCTAGGCTGGCAAGCGCTGCGATCCACTGATCAAGTGCGACAGCCAAAGGCCTAAGGACGAGCCTTGGAACGAGCCTTGGGAAGAACGCCCTCGCCCCTAGTCCAGCTTGATGTTCGCGGCCTCGATCACCTTCTTCCAGCGCGCCGTCTCGGCGGCGATGTAGGCCGCGAACGGCTCCGAATCCACGGCCACCGCGGTCGCGCCAAGCTCGGCCATCTTCAGCACCGTCTCAGGCTGCTGCATGAAGGCTCGGATTTCGGCCGAGAGCTTTTCGACGATCGGCTTCGGTGTGCCCGCCGGCACGAAGAAACCGTGCCAGGCGACGGCCTCGAAGCCCGGCAGGAATTCGGCAACCGCGGGGACCTGCGGATCGAAGTCGGCGCGCTTGGGCGTTGCGGTCGCCAGCATCGCGAGCTGGCCGGTCTTCACCTGCGGCAGCAGCAGCGGCACGTTGTCGAAGGCGAGATCGATCTGGCCGCTGAGCAGGTCCGTCAGCATCTGGCTCGAGCCCTTGTAGGGCACATGCACCATCCTGGTGCCGGTCATCTGCTGAAACAGCTCGCCCGCGAGATGCTGCGAGGTGCCGACGCCGGCGGAGCCGAACGAGATCTTGTCCGGGTTCGCCTTCAGATATGCGATCAGCTCCGGCACGGTGCGCGCCTTGATCTTGTTGGGGTTCACCACGAGCACGTTGGGCACGACGCTGATCTGGGCGACCGGCACCAGATCCTTGTCCGGCTGGTAACTCAGCTTCGGGCCGTAGAGCGAGGGATTGATCGCGAGCGCGGAGGTGCTGGCAAGCCCGAGCGTGATGCCGTCGGCCGCAGATTTCGCCAGCCGCGTCACGCCGAGGATCGAGCCGGCGCCGCCGACATTCTCCACCACGAAGGGCTTGCCTAGCTTCACCTGCAGATGGTTCGAGACCATGCGCGCGAAAATGTCGGCGGTGCCGCCGGCGGCGAAGGGCACGATCACTGTCACCTGCTTGGACGGATAAGCGTCCTGCGCCTGCACCGGCGACGCCGCCAGCAGCACTGCCGACACAAGACCAAGCCAAATCGATCTCATCGAAGTTTCCTCTACCTTCACTGTGTTGTTGATTGGCCGCGCGCGGCAGCGAGCAACTAGAACGCGACCTCGTACATGTTCAGGATCGCATCCCGGCTCAAATCGCGCGGATTGTTGTCGAGCAGGCGGCGGATGGCGTGCGCCTCATCGGCCATCACGCCGAGGTCGTTCTTGGGGACGCCAAGTGCGGACAGCCGCATCTCGATGCCGAGATCCTTGCAGAATGCGCAGGTCGCCTCGAACGCGAGCTTCGGATCGCGTTGCTCGGGCAGCCCCAGCGCATCCAGCACGGCGATCGTCTTCATTTCCACCGCAGGCATGTTGAATGCCAGCGTGTGCGGGAAGATCACCGCACAGGCGAGCCCATGCGCGACATGGTGGCGCGTGCCGAGCGGATAGGCCACCGCGTGGCCTGCTGTGGTGTTCACCGGTCCCAGGCAATAGCCGCCATAGAGCGAGGCCAGGGAAAGACCGGCGCGCGCCTCACGGTCGCTGCCATCGGCCACCGCGCGCTTGAGATAGCGTCCGACCAGCCGCGCGCCTTCGAGCGCGTAGAGATCGATGGTCGGGTGCGCCTTGCGGCTGGTGTAGGCCTCGACGCAATGCGCCAGCGCGTCAACACCGGTCGCCGCCGTCACGTCCTTCGGCACAGTCATCGTCAGGTCAGGATCGACGATGGCGATGTCGGCGAGCATGAAGCGGCTCTGCACCGCCTGCTTGTTCTGGCTGGCGGGATCGGTGACCAGCGCGCGTGTTCCGGCCTCGCTGCCGGTGCCCGACGTGGTCGGAATCTGCATCAGCGCCACGCTGCGGCCGGCGACCTTCTCCGGCCCGACGATGTCGGCAAAGGAGACGTCAGAGGTACACATCACCGCGACCAGCTTGGCGAGATCCATCGCGCTGCCACCGCCGAAGCCGACGACGAGGTCGGGCCTGGCCTCCTTCGCCATGGCCACGGCCTTTTCGAGATTCGGTAGGTCCGGCTCGGGCTTGACGTCGCCGAACAATTTGACGGCGCCCGGCAGCGCCAGCATGTCGACGCGGGCAGCATTGAACGCGTCCGAGATCACCAGCGGCCGCCTGGCGCCGATCCGCTCGGCGAAACGCGCTGCGGCGGTGATCGTGCCGTTACCGAACTCCAGGATGGTGGGACGTTGGATTTCGATGGGCGTGAAGGCGTTGGTCATAGGCTCGATCTCATGACTTCGATGCGGAGGCGCCGGCGGCGAGCCGCTCGGCATAGTCGATGGCCTCGATCAGGCTGTGCTCGTTGGCGATGCCCTTGCCGGCGATGTCGAAGGCGGTGCCGTGATCGACGGAGGTACGGATGATCGGCAGGCCCAGCGTGATGTTGACGCCGGAGAGCTCCTGCCAGCGACCGGTCGCGGGATCGACCTGGAAGCCGAGCAGCTTGACGGGGATGTGTCCCTGGTCGTGATACATCGCGACCGCGGCATCGAACTGGCCGGCGCGCAGCTTGACGAAGATGGTATCACCCGGCACCGGACCAACGACGTCGAGACCGTCGGCGACCGCTTTTGCGATCGTCGGCGCAGATACGTCGATATCCTGCCGACCGAACAGGCCGCCCTCACCCGCATGCGGATTGAGCGCGGCGATGGCGATCTTGGGCCTGGCGATGCCGAGCCGGCGCAGCGCGTCGTTGGTGAGGTCGATCACCAAGCGCAGGCGCTCCGGCGTCAGGCGCTTCGGCACGTCCTCCAGCGCAACATGGGTCGAGACATGGCTGACGCGCATGTTGCCATGGGCGAGCAGCATCACCGAGCCGCGCACGCCGGTGAGATGCGCCAGCATCTCGGTATGGCCGGGGAAATGATAGCCGGCCTTGTTCAGCGCTTCCTTGTTGAGCGGCGCGGTGACGATCGCCGCGGTGCGGCCGGCTTGAGTGAGGCGCACGCCCTGTTCGATCGCCTTGTAGGCGAAGCGGCCGCCATCAGCGCTGAGCACGCCCGGCTTGATCGGGTCGCCCTCGGCGTCGGCCTGCAGGTAGCAGAGATTGGGCCATTCGCGATCGTCGGCCGCGACCTCCGGAATCGTAACATCGGCGCCGAGCGCTTGTCTCGCGCCTTCCAGCGCCGCGCCGCTGCCGATGACGAGCAGGCGTAGATCGCCCTTTGCGATCCGGTCCTTCAATCCGACACAGGCCTTGACGATGATCTCCGGCCCGATCCCGGCCGGATCGCCCATGGTGATGGCAAGATGACGAGAGGTCATATCGGACTCCTGAGCAGGTGATTGTCCCGGAGCAGGTCGCGCCACAGCTCGCTGTTGCCGAACGCTCCGGACTTCGAAACAACCTCGACGCCGGCCCAGCGCCCGCCTTGCAGGATCGAACGCGGCAATCCCGGCACGATGCGGCCCGTCGCCTGCAGCGCGTGCGCGCCAAGGGCGACACAGGCGGCCTTCAGGGTCTCGCCACCGGCGACGATCAACGTGCCAGGCGGATCGAGCGCCGCAATCAGCGCCGTCATTTCATGTGCGATCCGCCGCGCCGCTTCCGCACGCGCGAGGCCCTCGGCGAGAGAGAATTTGACCATGGCCACGCGGTCATCGGCCAGCTTGCGCTGGACGCGCGCTGCGCCCTCGCCTTCCGCAAGCGCAATCGTCGCCGCGCCGCATGCAGCCAGCTGAGAGGCGGTGGCGGGCTGGTCGGAGCCGAACAGCCCCAGCACCGGCAGCTTCAACTGGCCCGGCGCGTCGGCACGATGGCTGCGCGCGAGCGCGCCAGCCAGTCCGCCGCTGCCGCACCACAGCACGGGACCCGGCATGCGCCGCCCCATCTCGACGACACGGTCGAGATCGATGTCGCTTTCGGCATCGAAGACCAGAACGCCGCCTCGCGAAAGCGAATCAGGGCTGCCCTGTCGGGCCTCGATACCCTCGAGCTGCAATTGCGCCAGGAGATTGTCGCCGACACGATGCCACTCGCCTTGCACCGTGCGCGCGAATTGCTGGCCGCCCGCGGTGCGACGTCCCTGATAATCGAAAGCGGGCGCGACCACGCAGGATGCCCAGGGGCCGCTGCGCAGGCAGGCGCCGAGCTCGGCCGCCCACGCCCCGCGCAGGAGGCTGTCGACCTTCTTGTAGGCGATCGTCGCTCCGCAGAGCTGCGGCGCCAGCCGTCCGACGATTTCGATGCTGTCCTCCTTCGAGCGCTCGCGGGTACCGCTGTCGATCGCGAGGCTCGGGGCGGCTTGCGGCACAGACGTGCCGGCCCAGGTGACGTCGAACGGTCCGCACAGGCCGACGAACTCCGCGGCGGTGTCGAGCGCACCGGTCAGGTCATCAGCAAGCAGCCGGACGCTCGTCATTGTCATCTCGCTCCCGCGCCAAAGATCTTGCCGGGATTCATCAACCCGTTCGGATCGAGCAATCGCTGGATGTCGCGCATCAGCTCGATATCGAGCGGATCGGCGACCCGCGCAAGCCTGCCGCGGTTGGTGATGCCGATGCCGTGCTCGGCACTGATCGCCCCGCCCTGCGCCGCGGTCTCGTCATCGACGATTTCGTTGATCTCAGCCACCAGCCTCGCCGTCGCATCCCCGTCCTGGCAATGCACCCGATCGATCAGGGCCACGACGTGGATATTACCATCCCCGATATGACCGTGCATCACGACGTTGGCATGCGGGACGGCCGCCTTGATCCGTGCCTGGACATTGTTGACGAACGCCGCCTGACGCTCCAGCGGCACCACGCTGTCATGCGACACCACATAGCCGCTGCGCTTGTTGCCTTCGGAGACGCTGTGCCTCACGGCCCAGATCGCCTTCGCCTGCGCCAGATTGGAGGCCAAGATGGCGTCCTCGGCCAGCCCC
>NZ_LWIG01000026.1:395391-405299 GCF_002068095.1 Bradyrhizobium sacchari
GGCTCGTTGAGGTCAACGTTTGGAAGCGTGTCCGTCAGCTCGACGATCAGATACCACGGCGTCGTCAGCTCGAACGGAATTGTGACATGCGGCACGGTCGCGGCGATCGCCTCGATCTGCGAGCGCGACATGATCTCGAGGCTGCCGAGCCGGTCGCCAACCGCGCCACGCAGGCGCTGCATGATCTCGAGCGCCTGCTCGATGCCCTGCAGCTTCAACAGCGCCAGGGCCGAGCTGCGCTGCGGCGCGAACAGTTTCAGCACCGCCGCGGTGACAATGCCCAGCGTGCCCTCTGCACCGATGAAGAGCTGCTTGAGCGCGTAACCCGTATTGTCCTTGCGTAGCGCGCGCAACCCATTGAAGACACGACCATCGGGCAAGACGACTTCCAGCCCGAGCACGAGATCGCGCGTCGGACCGTAGCGCAGCACGGCGGTGCCGCCGGCATTGGTCGAGATGTTGCCGCCGATCTGGCAGGAGCCCTCGGCGCCAAGGCTCAAGGGAAAATAGCGATCGACGTCCCGCGCCGCGCTCTGCACCTCGGCGAGGATGCAGCCGGCCTCCACCGTGATGGTGTTGGCGAGCGGGCTGACGTCGCGCACGGTGCGCATGCGATCGAGCCGGATCACGACATTGCCGGCGTGATCATCCGGCGTCGCCGCCCCGCACATGCCGGTGTTGCCGCCCTGCGGCACGATCGCGAGCCGCCTTGCGACGCAGAACTTGACGACAGAGGCGACCTCGGCGGTCGAGCCCGGCTTCACCACGGCAACCGCACGGCCGCGATAGCGCCCGCGCCAGTCCACCACATAGAGCTCCTGCTCGGGTCCGGAGGCGATGACGTGCTTGTCGCCGACGATGGCGGCGAGCCCGGCCAAGGCATCCTGGGAGGAGTCGGACATCGGATCGCTCGCCGCCCGGGCCTAGAAAGCGGCAGCGAAGGCCGCGGCGTTCGCGAGCAGCTCTTTCAGCTGATCCGGCGGCAAGGACTCCAATGGCGGCCGCAGGCGCTGCCATCCGGCATGTTTTGTGCGATCGGCGGCGAGCGCCTTCAGCGAGGCCATCTGCGGGAAGCGCGAGACCAGCTCACGGGCCTTCACGATGCGCGCCTGCGCCGCCTTGAGCGCCGGATCGTCATCGCTGTCGCCAAAATGCTTGAAGACATAGGCAAGACTGCGCGCAACGACATTGGAGGTCGCGGTGATGCAGCCTGCGCCCCCCTTGCGCAGCAGCGGCAGCATCAAGGGATCGGCGCCGCCCAGGACCGCGAAGCCGGGGAAGCGCTCCACCATCGCGGTCATGTTGGCGAAGTCGCCGGACGAATCCTTGATGCCGGTGAACGTCGCCGGATAGGTCTTGCGCAGCCGCTCGATCAGCACGTGCGAGATCGGCTGCGCCGACATCTGCGGGTAGTGATAGAGGACGACTTTCAGGCGCGCATCGCCGACGCGCTGCACCACTTCGCTGTAGGAGGCATAGATGCCGTCATCGCTGACGTTCTTGTAGTAGAACGGCGGCAGCATCACCACGGTCTCGACGCCGAGCGAAAGCGCATGGCGGGTCAGCGCGACGGTCTCGGTGAGCGCGGCGACGCCGGTACCCGGCAGAAGCCGCTGCGGCGCAATGCCGGCAGCCACCACGGCTTCGAGCAACGCTGTGCGTTCCGCCACGGAAAAGGAATTGGCCTCGCCGGTCGTGCCGAGCAGCGCGATGCCGTCGCAGCCCTCGTCCAGCAGGTAGCGGCAATGCTCCACGAAACGCGCGTGATCGGGCGCGAGCTCGGCATCGAGCGGCGTCAACGCGGCGGAGAACACGCCATGAGGATGGAGCGGTGATGTCGACAAAACTTCCTCCGATCGGCAGAGCAAATATTGTTCGGAATGCGAACATTTGTTATTTGCTAGCACTATCGTAAAATCAGCAGCTCGCAGCGTCAAGGGTGATGGCTGTCATGGCGGGACATTCGAGCATGGCCAAGGTCCAACGGAAGGCCGCGAAGCGTACGTTGGACGCTAGCCCAAAGAACCCAAAGAATTACGTCGCGTCCGTCGGCAAGGCCTTTGCCGTGCTCAAGAGCTTCACCAGCGAGGCTTTCGAGCTCACCCTGAGTGAGATTGCCGCACGGGCCGATCTCGATCGCGGGACCGCCTTCCGGCTCATCCAGACCCTGACCGAGCTCAGATACCTCCAGGCGGTTCCGCAGAGCCGGCGGTTCCGCCTCGGCATCGCGTGCCTCGATCTCGGCTACACCGTGCTGTCACACGGATCCTTGCGGACCATGGTCGAGCCGCTGCTGCGCGAACTCGTACCTGCGGCGGGCGATGCGGCCTCGCTCGGCATCCTCGACGGCGGCGACGTGGTCTATCTTGCGCGCGTCGGCGCCGGCCTCGATCGCCACAAGATGGACCGCCGACCGGGCACGCGCATCCCCGCTTACAGCGCCGCGCTCGGCCACGTGATGCTGGCGCATCTGGCCCGCGACGAGCAGATCGCTCGGCTTGAGTTGCGCCCCCGTGTCAAGCTGTCGGAGCGAACACTCACCGATCTCGATGCCCTGCTCGCCCGGCTCGATCAGGTGAAGAAGAAGGGCCATGCCGTCTCCGACGGAGAGAACGCCTATGGCCTGCGCACGCTGGCAACACCGATCTTCGACGCGCAAGGTCTGGTGATCGCCGGATTGAGCGTCACCGTCGATGCGATGCGGATGGACATGCCGGCCTTTCGCGACCAGGCGCTGCCGCGGCTGGTGCGGGTGACGAGCCAGGTGCAGGATCTCGCGATCAAGTCGGGATTGTCAGGCTGAACACGGGTCGCTGCGACTAGATAACGATATGGTCGAAGTCGGCGGCGATCCGGCTGTTCGGAAATATCCTTGTTGCCTCGGCCAGGATCTCCTCATCCTCGTAGCGTCCCGACATGTGGGTCAGGATGAGCTGGCCGACGTTGTTCGCGGCTGCAAAGGACGCCGCCTCCGCCGCGGTGAGATGGCCGTAACTCCGCGCGGCCAGCGCGTCGCGATCGAGAAACGTTGCCTCGATCACCAGCATGTCGGCGTCGGCAACGTATTGCGACAGCCCCTCGGTGGTTTCGGTGTCGCCGATCACGACGAGCTTTCTGCCGCCGCTCGGCGGCCCCAGCACATCCTCCGGATCAATCGCTCGGCCATCGATGACGATTGGCCGGCCGGCTGCCAATTCGGCGCGCGAGGGACCGTCGGGGACACCGAGTGCCGCGAGGCGATCCGACTGAAGGTGGCGGCGTGCGGGACTTTGAAAGACGAAACCAAAACTGTCGGTGTCACGGTGGCGGACCGGAAAGCAGTCGATGGTGAAGTCGCCGGCGTCGACGACCTGTCCTTCGGTCAGCGCTGCGAACTCCACAGGGATCGGCGCCCTGCCCGCGCCCCACAGACCTGCGAGCATACGGATGACGAGGTCGAGCGTACCTTGGCCGCCATGAATGGTCATCACGTCGGAGGTCTTCCGCAAGCCCAGTGTCGAGAACAGGCCGGGAATGCCGAGCACGTGATCGAGATGCGCGTGCG
This sequence comes from Bradyrhizobium sacchari, assembly GCF_002068095.1. Classification (GTDB taxonomy): domain Bacteria; phylum Pseudomonadota; class Alphaproteobacteria; order Rhizobiales; family Xanthobacteraceae; genus Bradyrhizobium; species Bradyrhizobium sacchari. Next base: position 398,936 of record NZ_LWIG01000026.1, read on the forward strand.
TCAGCAGGATACGATCGAGCCGCCGGAAGCCGGCGCCGCTGCGCAGCAGCTGCCGCTGCGTGCCCTCACCGCAATCGACCAGGATGCGCTGGCCCGCCGCCTCCACCAATAGGGCCGGATGATTGCGGTCCGCCGAGGGAACGCTGGCCGAGGTCCCAAGAAATGTCAGGGCAAACATGATCTCCGCCTGTCCAGAGTTGGGGAGCTCTGCCGCCCTGACTCGTCTGAGGCCCTATAGTTTCACAACGACCTTGCCGAAATGTGAGCCGGTCCGGAGATAGGCGTACGCTTCCGGCGCATCGTCAAAATCGTATGTCCGATCGACGATCGGGTGGATTGCCTTGTCGGTCAAGAAACGATTCATCGCGGCGAAATGTTCGACCGATCCGACAGTGACACCGATGATATCGGCATTTTCCCACTGAAGCCTCGCGAGGTCTGGTTTTGGGCCGAACCCTGTCAAGACACCGATCTGGATGATCTTGCCGCCCGAGGCGACCGATCGCAGCGACCGGTCATAGGTGCCGGGACCGCCGAGTTCGAGGATATGACTGACGCCTTCGCCATCCGTCGCCTTCATCAGCGCGACATCCCAGTCGGGCGTGTCGCGGTAGTTGATGAGGATCGAGCCGCCCATCGCCCTGGCACGGGCGAGTTTCTCATGCGAGGACGATATCACGATCGCGCGCGCGCCCAGCGCTGCAGCGAACTGAAGGCCGAACAGCGCCACGCCGCCCGTCCCCTGGACCAGCAACGTATCGCCTTTGCCCATCCCGCCGCGTGCCATGAGGCCGTGCCACGCCGTGACGCCGGCACAAGGCAAGGTCGCGGCTTCGACCAGGGACAGGTGCGCCGGCACGGCGACGAGCGCCGATGCCGGCAGCACGACATACTCGGCCAGCATGCCATCCGTCGTGTCGCCGCCGAGGGATGAGGCAACATAGGTGGTCCTGAACGGCCCCGAGACCCAATCGCGAAAGAACGATGCGGCGACGCGGTCACCGACCTTCCATTGCGTGACGTTGGAGCCGAGGGCGTCGACAACGCCAGCGCCGTCGGAGAGCGGCACGCGGCCGTTGAGCTCGCCTTTGCCGACGCGGTCGAGGATCAACAGGTCGCGATAGTTCAGACTTGCTGCTTCGACCCGGATGCGGACCTCGCCACTCGCGGGTTCGGGTTTGCTGACATCGACCCGCACGAGGCCGCCGGCACCGGGATGGTTGTTCAGATGGTAGGCTTTCATTGTTGCTCCTCCGCATGAGTGTTCACATGGACGAGCACAGCCTGTAAGGTCTGACAGCACTGTCAGGGTCAAGAGGTTTTTCAATGAAGATTGGCGAACTCTCCCGCAGGACGGGAGTCAGTGTCCGGATGCTGCGCTACTACGAAGCCGAAGGGCTGCTTGCGCCGCAGCGCACCGGCTCCGGCTATCGTGATTATGGCCCGGCGGAAGAGCAGACCGTTCGGCGGATCAAGATGCTCGGCGCGGCCGGGATGACGCTTGAAACAATCCAGCAATTGCTACCGTGCGTGAGGAACAACGATCCGGAATTCACGCCGTGCAACAATCTGCGAAAAATACTCGCCGATCAGGTCAGCCTCATCGACGAGCGTATCGAGACGCTCAGCCAGAGCCGAACAATCTTGGCGGGCTTCCTGTCGAGCGTGACCTGATCGCGAGATCGTGAGCCCCGAGGCTCACCGTCCCCAATGCCATGCGAGCAGCAGCGCGTACAGCCCCATCGACGCGGCGTAGAGCGCGGCAAGCAGCAGGTAGCCGGCGATCTGACGACTGATCGCCGCCTTCGGCGCCACCCACCAGTCGAGCGCCTTGAAAGCCGCGGGCACCAACCACCAGCCGAGCAGCTGCGTGCTGACGAGATTGCCGACGAACAGCGACAGCCAGACCGGTACGCCATGGCTGTCGATCAGCGGCCTGCTGATGAAAAAGCCCCAGAGATAGACCACGGGATAGAGCACCAGCAGGACGATGAGATTGCTCTTCCAGATCAAGCCAGCGCTTTGCTCCGGCGCCTGAGCCTTTCCCGTCGGGAACCAGAAATTGAACCCGTAGCTCGCCCGCTTCACGCTCATGCCGGCGTTGAAGCGCGCGCCCTCCTTCAGCAGCGTCTGCCGTAGGGGCGAGTCGAGCCAGGCGTTGAGGTTGGCATCGCTGTCGAACGACAGGATGATGATCCACTCATCGTGCAGGCCCCGAATGGGCCGCTCGATCTTGTGCCGCAAAAATCCCTTGAACTCGGCTTCCGCGGCCTGGATGCGCTGCTGCCATATGAGGAAGGCGTCCTCCAACCCTGCAGGTACCTTGAAGGAGATGACGGCGGAGACTGCGCTGTCGCGCTGAACGCCGGTGTCGGGCAGGATATGGACATCCTCCGAGCCGACGAAGAAGCGCTGTATCTCCGCAATCAGCTTCGCCCGCACCTCGCTCTGGAGCCAGGCGCGCGCTGCGGCGGGACTTGCGAAACGCACGATCGTCACCCAGTCCACATGCGCGGGCGGCTGCGGCGGCACCACCTCCCGACTGAGGAAGCCGGGCCAGGTCTTGAGCGCCTCGCCGACCTCGCCGTTCCACCGCGCGAACGCGGCAAAACCATCGTCCGCGATGCGGCGCTGGATGACGAGGGCGACCGGCTGGCCGGCTGGATCAGCGGATGAGGTCATGAGCTGCCGTCTCAGCTCTTCTTGTAGAGACGCTTGCCCATCACCCAGGTCTCGTCGACGCAGCGATCGTCGCCGACCATCATGACGGCGAACAGCATGTTCGCGGCTTCGTCAACCGTGCCGGGACCAGCACCGTCGGCGACCAGCGACTGGTGCCAGGGCTGCGCCAGCTGGCCGGCATTCGGATCGAGCGTGACGAAATCGGCCTCCTTGCCGGGCTCGAAATTGCCGAGCTTGTCGTCAATGTAGAGGCCTTCGGCGCCGCCGAGCGTAACCGACCAGAAGCCGCGATAGGGCGAGAGCTTGTTGCGCTCGGCTTCCGCGAGGTCCTTGCGCGCGGGATCGATGCTGCCATCGAGCATCGTGTTGTTGCACATGCCGACCTTGTAGGCGTCATCGAGCACGGAGATCATCGAGAAGCGGTTGCCGCCGCCAACGTCGGTGCCGAACGACATCTTGACGCGATGCTCCGGATCGGTGGCGCGACCGAGACGGAACAGGCCGCTGCCGAGGAACAGGTTCGAGCACGGGCAGAACACCACCGCGGCGCCCTTCTTCGACATGCGGCGGAACTCGTTGTTCGAGAGATAGACGCCGTGGCCGCCGGAGAATTTCGGCCCGACCAGATCGAACTTCTCGTAGACGCCGAGATAGTCCTGGCAATCCGGATGCTCGACCAGCACGCCGGTGCATTCGGCCGGGTTCTCGGAGATATGGGTGTTGACCCAGCAATCCGGATGCTCGTGCTTGAGGCGCTGGCACGCCTTCAGCAGGTCCGGCGAGGCGCCGAAGGCGAAGCGCGGCGTGATGGCATAGAGGTTGCGGCCCTTGTTGTGGTACTGCGCGATCAGCCGCTTGCTGTCGCGATAGAAGTTCTCGGGCGTATCGATGAATTCGGCCGGCGCGTTGCGGTCGATCCCGGTGAGGCCCGCGATCACGCGCATGTTGCGCCTGCTCGCCTCCTCGAACAGCTCTTCGGTCGAGACCGGCGAGGAGCTGGTGAAGGCCTGGCAGGTGGTGGTGCCGGCGGCGAGCAGCGCGTCGAGAAAGCGCTTCACGCCCTCGCGCGCATAGTTGCGATCCTTGTACTTGATCTCCTCGGGATAGATCGACTTCTGCAGCCACGGCAGCAGCTGCTCGCCATAGGCGCCCAGCACGCGGGTCTGCGGCAGATGGATGTGGCCGTCGATGAAGCCGGGGACGATGATGCGGTCCTTAATATGGGTAACCTCAATGCCGGGATGCGCGGCGGCGATCTTGTCATGAGGGCCGAACGCCTTGATGACGCCGTCCGTGACAACCATGAGGCCGTCCTGGTGGAAGCGCGCGGCCGCCTGCTCGTTGCCGATGTGCTTCCAGGGATCGTCGACGAAATCGAAGAACGTGCCGCGAATACCAACAGTGGTCATGATCTGGTTCCTTCCTTAAGGCTGTGTGGCCCGCGCCGCCGAGGGCAGCGAGATCGCAAGCAGCGTGCCCGCAATGATGCAGAGGCCGAGATAGAGCCATCCGATCGGCGCCTGTGTCGCTTCGGGCAGCACCGCCGCGATCGCCATGGAGCCGCTAACGGCGAGATAGCAGAGCGCGCTGATGAGGCCGCCGATCAGGCCGTGGTCGCGCTCGAACAGGCCGAGCGCCATGCCGTACATCATCGGGCAGAGCACGCCGCAGCCGCCGAGCACCAGCGCGCCGCCGATCGTGATCGACATGAAATCGAGACCGATGGTCATGCCTGTTACGGTCAGGACCGCGGAGCCTGCGAGAAACAGCGCGAAGGCGCCGAAGCCCAGCATGCGGGCCGGCATGAAGCGCGCGAAATGCGCGCAGCCGAGCTCGCCGGCGAGATTGACCCCGCCAAGGCCGAGGGCGACGAGGCCGTAGATGGCCGCGGAATAACCGAGGCCGGTCTGGTAGAAGAACGGCGCGACGACGCCGAACGCCAGCTGCGCGCTTGCCGCGGCTGCGAAGACCAGCACGAAAGCGATGAAGCCCGGACGCACGATCGCATCGCGAAGAATGCCGGCGGTGCGGCGCGGATCGAACGGCGCGCGCCGGTCGGCGGGCAATGTTTCAGGCAGAAGAAATACGACGATCGTGGCGACGAGCGCGGCGGCGACGGCAACGACGACGAACACGCCGCGCCAGGAGGTCAGCTCGACGATGAAGCCGCCGGCCGCCGGCGCCAGCACCGGCGCAAGCCCCCAGGCGGCACCTAGCAGGCCGGAGATCGCCATGAGCTCGCGGCCGCGGAAGCAATCAGCGGCAACCGCATAGGCGACGACGAGACAGGTGCAGCCGCCGATGCCCTGCAGGAAGCGCAAGCCCAGCAGCAGCGAGGCGCTGGCGGCGAGCGCGCAAGCGATGCTCATCGCGATCAGCACCGATAGGCCAGCGAGCAGGACGTTGCGGCGGCCGAGCGTATCGGAGGCGATGCCGACCGGCACCAGCGCCAGACTCATGCCGAGCATGTAGGCGGTGACGGTGTTCTGCATCGATGCGGAATCGGTCGCGAGGTCCACCACCATCTGCGGCAGGCCGGGCGTGTAGGCGTCGAGCGGAATCTGGCTGAACGGCACGACGCACAACAGGATCGGCACGATCCCGCCCCTGGCGCGACCGGCGTCCGAAGCAAGTGCAGTCATGGCATACGCCCCCTCGATCTCCGCCCCGTCTTTTCGTGCGCGCAATGAGAGGCGACGATGCAGGTTGCGGATATTGACGCGCGGAACGTGCCAGAACTGTATGTAGAAACTCTTAGGAGTGGCCGTTCAATCCCGGTGACTTCTGCCCCAACCCCCTCGCGTGGTGATACCTCGGTAAAAAAATGCGAAAACAACCCCATGCACAGTAGGCTCCGGACAGAAATCATTGAGGTTTTCTCAATTTCGGTAAGCGCGAATTGTTCGCTTGCTCCGTCGGGCAAAACAGGTGCAGAATTGCATGATCGCCGATCCTGGCTTCGCAGCCGCAGCGGGGCCGTTGTCCGTTCGGAACGTATCGTCGGTTCGAAACACTGCTCCGCTCAAATCGGCAAACATACCTGGTGCCCGTAGCGGCGCCCCTCACCCCTCTTTCGGGATCGCACGTTCGCCCCCGGGCGATCTGCGGCGGGAATAACTTCGACGCAGCGATGAGATACGATGGAGTTCATGATGACCGCGGACGCCACTGACCTGAACTACGGCTCGATCGGCGCGCTCCTTGGCGCCCTGCACGCGCGCAAACTATCTGCATCGGAACTGCTCGCCCATACGATTGCCCGCATCGAGGCGCTGGACGGGCCGATCAACGCGATCATCGTTCGCGATTTCGATCGCGCAAAAGACGCCGCTCGCGCCGCCGATGCCGCGCTTGGCCGCGGCGAGCGGTTGCCGCTGCTCGGCATTCCCGTGTCCCTGAAGGAACCGTTCAACGTCGCGGGCCTGCCGACGACATGGGGCTTTCCGCATTTCAGGGATTTCAGGCCGACGGAAGATGCCCTTGTCGTCTCGCGGCTGAAAGCGGCGGGCGCTGTCATCATCGGCAAGACCAATATCCCGATCGGGCTGCGGGACTTCCAAAGCTACAACGACATCCACGGGACGACGAACAATCCGTGGGACCTCGGCCGCTCGCCCGGCGGCTCGTCGGGCGGATGCGGAGCGGCGCTGGCCGCAGGTTTCGGTTCGCTCTCGATCGGCTC
>NZ_LWIG01000026.1:405368-405879 GCF_002068095.1 Bradyrhizobium sacchari
GGCCTAGTACCGCTTCGGGGCTACAGCCTGCCGCCGGCCCCGCCCGTTCCCGGCCAAGGCGACCTCGCCGTCGTCGGGCCGATGGCGCGAACGGCCTCGGACCTTGCTTTGTCGCTCGAGGCGATAGCCGGCCCCGACGAGACGCGCGACGGCGTCGGCTATCGCCTTGCGCTGCCCGCCCCGCGCCATGACCAGCTCGGCGATTTCAGGATCCTCGTGATCGACACCCATCCGCTGATGCCGACGGGCGACGCCGTGCGATCAGCCATCGGACGATTGGCGGAGCGGCTCGAACGGTCAGGCGCGCATGTCGCGCGCGTCAGCGCTTCGCTGCCCGATCTCGTCGCCTCCGCGCGGCTCTATATGAAGCTGCTCAACGCTGCGCGAAGCCCGCGCCTGACACCGGCAGCCCTCGCCGAGGCACAAGAAGTGGCCGCGGCGCTCTCGCCCGACGATCGCAGCCTGCAGGCCGAGCGCGCCCGCGGCTGGGGCATGAGCCATCGGGACTGGC
>NZ_LWIG01000026.1:405939-406333 GCF_002068095.1 Bradyrhizobium sacchari
CTGCAGCTGCAGCAGCGCTGGCAGCAATTCTTCCGCGAGTTCGACGTGGTGATCTACCCCGTCGCCGCCGTGCCGGCCTTTCCGCATGACCATTCCGAGCCGTTCGACGCGCGGCAGCTCGACATCGATGGCAAGCTCTACAACTACTCCGATGCCTGCTTCATCTGGGCCGACCCCGCTTCGACCTGCGGATTGCCTGCGACCGCCGTTCCGATCGAGCGTACGCCGTCAGGCCTGCCGATCGGCGTCCAGATCATCGGGCCGTATCTGGAGGATCGGACGACGATTGCGCTGGCCGGACTGATCGAGTGCGAGTTCGGCGGCTTCGTCTCGCCGCCGGCCTTGGCTGCAAGGCAATAGCTAAGTTTTGTCGGCCGACTGCGCCTCGACCGCC
>NZ_LWIG01000026.1:406438-453120 GCF_002068095.1 Bradyrhizobium sacchari
GATGTCTCCTTGAGATCGCCCTCCGCCTTGGCACGAACAAAGCGGTCGCGGAGCTGGTCTTCGTTCTGGGCGCGGCGGGCGGCAAGTTCGAACGGGACGTTCTCGGAGCCGCTGCCGCAGGCGATGCCGCCTTGCACGAGCAGGCATCCGGGCGGATTGGCGGGATCGGTCTGCTTGTCGGCGATGCCCATCAGCATCCGCGCGGCGACCTCGCGGGCGGTTGGGGCTGCGACCACCTCGTCCATCCAGGCGCCGCGCAGCTTGGTGTAGCGGTCGAGCGCGGCCTTCAGCAGGCCTTCCTTGTTGCCGAAGCAGGCATAGAGGCTCGGCGGATTGATGCCCATCGCCTCGGTGAGCTGGGCAATCGTGGCGCCCTCATAGCCATGGCGCCAAAACACTTCCATCGCCTGGTCCAACGCCAGATCGGCGTCGAATTCGCGGGGGCGTCCCATGCCCATGTCTTTAGTCTCCTCGGAATCGGCGCTTCGCCCCAATCAACGCCCGATGCTATCTGGTTGTTCTCGCTTTATTTTCTCTTTCGCCTTCCCATTCTTGCGGTAAGCGGCTACAATTTTCTTAGCGAACGGTACATAAGTATCTTGCGCTGCGATATCCAGCTCCACATCTGTAGTGAACACTACATATCTGGAGCGCGCAAATGCCCCCGTCCCAAAATACCTCCCCCGCCGGCCGTATCCGCCGCCTTCTCGGCGGCGTCGCCATCGTGGGCGCCCTCGTCGTGGCCGGCTCGATCGCGACCGGTCATTACTTCCGTGCCGCGCAGGCGACCGCAACGGCGGCCGCGGCCGAGCAAGCCGTACCCGTGACGGTCGCCCTGATCGAACCCAAGCAAACCGTGCTGTGGGACGATTTCTCCGGCCGGCTCGAAGCCATCCAACGCGTCGAGCTTCGCCCGCGCGTTGCGGGCGCGATCCTCTCCACCAACTTCACCGAAGGCGCGCTGGTGAAGGCCGGCGACGTGCTGTTCAAGATCGACCCGGCACCTTACGCGGCCGAGGTCGACAAGGCTGCCGCCCAGCTCGAAGCTGCGAAAGCGCGCGTTGTCTTCACCCAGAGCGAGCTCGAGCGCGGTGCGCAGCTGGTCGGCAACGCCGTCGTCACCCGGCGTGACTATGACCAGCGCGACAACGCCAATCGCGAGGCGATCGCCAACGTCAAGGCGGCGGAAGCGACCCTGCAGACTGCAAAGCTCAATCTCGACTACACCGAGGTGCGCGCGCCGGTGGACGGCCGGGTCGGCAAGATCGAGGTCACCGTCGGCAATCTTGTCGCCGCCGGCACCGCCTCCCCCGTGCTGACCTCGCTGGTCTCGGTCAATCCGATCTACGCGTCCTTCGATGCGGATGAAGAGGTGGTGCTGCGCGCCCTGAACTCGATCGCGGACGCCTCAGGCCAACGCGGCAAGCTCGACCAGATCCCGGTGGAGATGGCGACGTCAGGCGGCCTCTCGGCGAAGGGTCACATCCAGCTCATCGACAACCAGGTCAACGGCCAGAGCGGCACCATCCGCGTCCGCGCGGTGTTTAGGAACGATGACGGGCGTCTCATCCCCGGCCAGTTCGCCCGCGTGCGCATGGGCCAGCCGAAGCAGCAGGCGCTGGTGATGATCGACGAGCGCGCGATCGGCACCGACCAGGACAAGAAGTTCGTGATGGCGGTCGGTGACGACAGTCGCGCGGTGTACCGGCCGATCACGCTTGGCGGCGCGGTCGACGGCCTGCGCATCGTCACCGCGGGGCTCAAGCCCGGCGACCGCATCGTCGTGAATGGTCTGCAACGCGTGCGTCCCGGCGCCCTCCTCAAGACGGAAGTCGCGGCGATGGGCGCACGCGGGCAACAGGCCTCGAACCACAGCAACCAGGACGTGGTGCAACGTTAGTGGTCTCCGTCATTTCGGGCCGCGACGAAGTCGCAAACTACGGTGCGCAATTGCGCACCTGAGAATCTCGAAGTTACGAGGTTCCGGGCACATCACCTCTGGATTCCGGGTTCGCGCTTCGCGCGCCCCGGAATGACGGCGGGGCTGTCCGGGGACGACCAAGATATTGCCCAGGGGCAAAGCCATGAATCTCTCAAAGTTCTTCATCGATCGTCCGATCTTTGCCGGTGTGCTGTCGGTGCTGATCTTCCTCGCCGGCCTGATCTCGCTGTTTGCGATGCCGATCTCGGAATATCCCGATGTGGTGCCGCCCTCCGTCGTGGTGCGCGCCACCTATCCCGGCGCCAACCCCAAGGTGATCGCGGAGACGGTGGCGACGCCGATCGAGGAGCAGATCAACGGCGTCGAGAACATGCTCTACATGTCGAGCCAGGCGACCACCGACGGCGCGATGACGCTGACGGTGACGTTCCGCCTCGGCACCGACCCTGACAAGGCGACGCAGCTGGTGCAGAACCGCGTGCAGCAGGCCGAGCCGCGCCTGCCCGCCGTGGTACGCCAGCTCGGCATCATCACCAAGAAGTCCTCGCCAGACCTCACCATGGTGGTCCATTTGCTGTCGCCGAACGGCCGCTATGACATGACGTATTTGCGCAACTACGCGGTACTGAACGTCAAGGATCGCCTCGCCCGGATCGACGGCGTCGGCGACGTCCAGCTCTACGGCGCCGGCGACTATTCGATGCGGGTCTGGGTCGATCCGCAGAAGGCGGCCGAGCATGGCCTCACCGCCAGCGACATTGTCAAGGCGATCCAGGCGCAGAACGTCGAAGCCGCCGCCGGTGTGGTCGGCTCCTCCCCGAACGTCAGGGGCATCGATCTCCAGCTCTCGGTCAATGCCGAAGGCCGGCTCGCCAACGAGGAACAGTTCGGCGACATCGTGGTCAAGACCGGCACCCGCGGCGAAGTCGTCCGCCTGCGTGATCTCGCGCGCATCGAGCTCGGGGCTTCCGAATACGGGCTGCGCTCGCTGCTCGACAACAAGCAGGCGGTGGCGATCCCGATCTTCCAGGCGCCCGGCTCCAACGCGCTTCAGATCTCCGATAACGTCCGCGCCACCATGAACGAGATCAAGAAGAACATGCCGGAAGGCGTGTCCTACCAGATCGTCTACGACCCCACCCAGTTCGTGCGCTCCTCGATCGAGGCCGTCATCCACACGCTGCTGGAGGCGATCGCGCTGGTGGTGCTGGTGGTGATCCTGTTCCTACAGACCTGGCGGGCCTCGATCATCCCGCTGCTCGCAGTACCCGTGTCGATCGTCGGCACGTTTGCGGTGATGCACGTGTTCGGCTTCTCCATCAACGCGCTCAGCCTGTTCGGCCTGGTTCTCGCCATCGGCATCGTCGTCGACGACGCCATCGTCGTGGTCGAGAACGTCGAGCGCAACATCGAGGCCGGCCTGTCGCCGCGCGATGCAACCTATCAGGCGATGCGCGAGGTGTCGGGGCCGATCATCGCGATCGCGATGGTGCTGATCGCGGTGTTCGTGCCGCTCGCCTTCATCTCCGGCCTCACCGGGCAGTTCTACAAGCAGTTCGCGCTGACGATCGCGATCTCGACGGTGATCTCCGCCGTCAACTCGCTGACGCTGTCGCCGGCGCTGTCGGCCCTGCTGCTCAAGGGCCACAACGAGCCGAAAGACAAGCTGACGATCATCATGGAGAGGAGCCTTGGCTGGTTTTTCCGCCGCTTCAATCGGGCGTTCACCTACTCGTCCGGGAGTTATAGCGGCACCGTGACCAAGGTGATCTCGGGCAAGGCCGCGGTGATGGGCCTCTATGTGGTGCTGGTCGGCCTCACCGCCTTCCTGTTCCAGCAGGTGCCGAGCGGCTTCGTGCCGGGTCAGGACAAGCAGTATCTGGTCGGCTTCGCCCGTCTGCCCGATGGCGCGACGCTGGACCGCACCGAAGAGGTGATCCGCAAGATGAGCGACATCGCGCTGACCCAGCCCGGTGTCGAGAGCTCGGTCGCCTTCCCGGGCCTGTCGATCTCCGGCTTCACCAACTCCTCCAACGCCGGCATCGTGTTCTCGACGCTGAAACCGTTCGACGAGCGCAAGGATCCCGCGCTCGGCGGTCCCGCCATCGCAGCCGAGCTGAACAAGAAGTATGCGGGCATCCAGGAAGCCTTCATCGCCATGTTCCCGCCGCCGCCGGTCAACGGCCTCGGCACCATCGGCGGCTTCAAGCTGCAGATCGAGGACCGCGCTGGCCTCGGCTATGAGGCGCTCAACGAAGCCACCAAGGCCTTCATGGCGGCGATGCAGAAGGCGCCGGAGATCGCCGGCGTGTTCTCAAGCTTCCAGGTCAATGTGCCCCAGCTGTTCGCTGACATCGACCGCACCAAGGCGCTGCAGCTCGGCGTCCCCGTCACGGAGGTGTTCAATACGCTGCAGATCTATCTCGGATCCTACTACGTCAACGACTTCAACAAGTTTGGCCGCACCTATTCAGTCCGGGTTCAAGCCGACGCGCCCTTCCGCGCGCGCGCCGACGACATCAGACAGTTGAAGGTGCGCTCATCCTCCGGCGACATGGTGCCGCTGTCGGCACTGCTCAAGATCCGCCAGAGCGCGGGGCCGGAGCGCGCGATCCGCTACAACGGCTTCCTGTCCTCCGACATCAACGCGGCGGCCGCGCCCGGCTTCTCCTCCGGCCAGGCGCAGGAGGCGGCGACGCGGATCGCGGCGGAAGTACTGCCGCCAGGCTTCGCCTTCGAATGGACCGACCTGACCTATCAGGAGTTCATCGCCGGCAATTCCGGCATCTGGGTGTTCCCGTTGGCGATCCTGCTGGTCTTCCTGGTGCTGGCCGCGCTCTACGAGAGCCTGACCCTGCCGCTGTCGATCATCATGATCGTGCCGATGGGCCTGCTCGCGGCGATGTTCGGCGTCTGGATCTCCAAGGGCGACAACAACGTCTTCACCCAGATCGGCCTCATCGTGCTCGTGGGTCTCTCCGCCAAGAACGCGATCCTAATCGTCGAATTCGCGCGCGAGCTCGAATTCGCCGGCCGTACGCCGATCCGCGCCGCAATCGAGGCGAGCCGGCTTCGACTGCGTCCGATCCTGATGACGTCGATGGCGTTTATCATGGGCGTGCTGCCGCTGGTGCTCTCGACCGGGGCCGGCTCGGAGATGCGGCGGGCCATGGGGGTCGCGGTGTTCTCCGGCATGATCGGCGTCACCGTGTTCGGCCTGTTCCTGACGCCGGTGTTCTATGTGCTGCTCAGAACCATCACCGGTAACAAGCCGCTGGTTCATCACGGCAACGACATCAGTGCGGCGCCGGTCCAGGGCGTAAGTCACTAGATCAGGGAAATCCCTGATACCAGCAACAGAACGAGCACGGTCTTCCGAAAGACCGTCTCGTTGACGCGGTGAAAGGCGAGCACGCCGAGAACGGATCCGGCGAACAGGGCCGGCAGGCTGATCGCGAGGTCGACGAAGACCTTTGACGACAGATCCTGGTGCCCGACCAGCAGCACGATGGCAAAGACCTGCATCGCGGCGATGAACGGCTGCACCAGGCCGCGCTGCTCGCTCTTGGGCATGCCGCGCATGTCGCACCAGATCGTCGGGATCGCGCCCGGCATCGCGGTCAGCCCGCCGACGAGGCCTCCGCCGAATCCGATCAGTGCTACCCAGTGCCGGCCGACGGCTTCGCCGGCCGTCACCAGAGTCGGTCGCAGCAGCATGTAGGCCGCATAGAGTGCGACGATGATGCCGAAGCCGCGCCGCAGAAGATGCGTGTCCGTCGTCTGCAGCAGCGAGACTGCGATGGGAACGCCGATCAAGCCGCCGACAATCAGCAGCAGGCTGCCCTCCCAGCGGATGTTGCGCCGAAGCGCCCAGAGATTGGTCGCCTGCACGCCGATGCTGCACGCCATCATCAGCGGCACGGCTTCCAACGGCTGGAATACCCGCAGCAGGATCGCGCCCGCCACCGCCGAGAACGCGAAGCCCGAAAGCCCCGAGACGAACGCGCCGGCGAAGACGGCGGCGCTGAGCAGGATCAGAGTCGTGGCATCGGGCACTTCAATCCTCCGCTCAATCGTAGGGAATCTGCGAGACCACGGCGGGGGCGCCCTCGGTGCAAGCCGCCGGCTCGCGTGGAAACGACACATGCATCGCGTGGGCGTGGGACCGTTCCAGGACTGCCAACCCGATCAACTGAAGCGTGATGAGTGCTGCGGTGAGTGCGATCGCGACGATATTGGCGTTACGCCCGTTCGAATGTGGGGTGGCCGGCGGCGCGCTCACACGCATCAGATCGGTGGGCATTTCCTGAAATATCCTCTTCGTTGCTGACCGGAATCATTTCATTCAAAGGCAATGTATCGTGCGCTTCTCCCAGCAAATGGCGGTACCTTTGCAAGGCGCGCCGGGCATCGATCTCGCGCTGGCTGCGAAGGGCATCCCCGACACGCGCGACGATGTCGCTGAATCTGGCGGTCAAAGCGGGTGATGCCGTTCGCATGACAATCTCCTCTCAATGGCACGAGAGACTGACGGGATTCACTTCCGCCTGCTGTGAGCTGCTTCACACGAAGATGGAGACCGAAACAAAAAATCATGTGACGTTTCTTTAGAAGAGAACGCCGAAAATCGCGTCATTCGATCGAATGAGGCGCGATAACTTTCTAATGATGCCTCAATTCGAACCTTTTGCGAGCTGCAGTGAGCAGCACGCTGCTCAAATGCACGTCAGTGCATGAGCGGATTGGAAAATCCTGCCACAAGCTTGACGAGATCCGCCTGGCGCGAAACGCCGGTCTTGGCAAAGACCCGATGCAGATGTGTCTTCACCGTGGTCTCCGCGATACCGAGCGCGATCGCCGTCTCGGGCACGCCGCCGACCTCGACGATCGACTGCAGCACCCTCAGCTCCGCAGGCGTGAGGTCGAACGTGCGGTCGATGAGGCTGGCGGCCAAGCGGCCATCGAGTTCCGCCTTCCAGACGAACAGGGCGCCGACGGCCGACGTGCGCTCGGTCGCTCCATCGCGTAATAACGACGGCAGCGCGATGACGTTGGCAACATGATGGGAACCGCTGTGCGACATCAGCGGAATTTTCCGGCTTGCCGCCGCAGCAATGGCGACCTGTCCTGCGTCACGGAAGATATCGCGCAGCGCCCGATTTGCCTCGGACGATCGTGCCACGAGCCGGCCCGAGACCGACCGCAGGACGTCGGCTTCGGTCAGAAGCGCCTCCGCGGCAGGATTGCTGTGGACGATGTTGCGGGTGGCATCGAGCAGGATGACGCCGGCGCTCAGCCGGTCGACCACATCGGCCAGCGCGATCGCGCGCTGTTGCTTTCGCTCGATCGCCTTGTTGATCAGCAACGCCCTGCTGGTGTGCGCGACGAGGGACTGCATCCGCGCCCGCTTCTCTGCATCGAGCATGTCCCTGCCCGGGATCACGGTCAGCAACATCGGACACGGCGACTGTGACTGCTCGAGCACCACATTCGCGACGTCGGCGCAGCCCTGCGGGCGCAACCATTCCTGATAGAAGCGGCCGCGGCGATAATCCTCGAAATCCACGAGATCCGGGATGTTGCGCACCTCGCCATAACGGGGGAGCCTGGCGAGCGGATCGTACTGCGCGTAGGTCTCGGCGTAGAGCCGGATGTAGTGCGGATCGACCCCGCAATAGAAATGCGTCGCGCCGGACTTGCTGACAGGATCCTTTGAGATCAGGCCGCAGGCGCGGCTGCCGATGAACGCATTAACCTTGACGATCACCTCGCTCCACAACTCAGGGTGGAGACCGGCGTCATAGATGCTCTCGATCAACTCGGAATGTTTCGGAGGGCGGGGCATCGGAAGCGCCAGTGATCAAGCATGGAGGCTGCGAAATATTCTTCGTGCCCAGCGGCTTTTGTGAGTCTGTCACGGAAGCAAAAGGTTCAACTCCGGCTGCGGTTTGCTGATCAGTTGACGAGCGGATTGGCGAATCCCGCCGCGATCCTCCGATCGGAGGAGGCGCCGGCCGAGCGGATGGCGCCCGGCCGGCATGCATCGCGTTAAGGCCGCCAGGGCTGGTGCCGGCTCAGAACGCGACGCGAACGCCACCTTTCGCCGTGCCGGTGCGGCTTTGATCGGACATCATCGCGCCCTCCACCGCCCCGAACACGGACAGGTTGGGTCCGGTGCGGAAGTCGAAGCCAATACCGGCGACGGCACCGACCGTGCTGCGGCTGCCGGGCGTCACGAAGGACAGGTTCTGTCCAAGCAGCACCGTGTTGATCGTGGCATCGCCCACGCGCTGGAGCGCAATGACGCCGCCATGAATGTTCGCTTTGAGCTCGGCGCCGGCGAGGCTCGTCACCCGGGAGAGATCGACCTCGGCCCGCTCCTCGAAATCCTGCAGCGTGCGGCCGCCAACCGAAAGCCCCTGCGCCGATCCTGTCTCGCTGTAGCCATTGAACCGGCCGACGACATAGCGCAGCCGTGCCGTCGGCGTCAGCACATAGCCGTTGCCCACATTGAGCCTGTAGCCGTAGGCCACCTCCGGGCTGACGTACCAGCCGCTGTAGTTCGCGATTGCGGTCTCCATTCCGCCCACCGCCGCATTGTTCAGCACCAGGCGGCGCGAGCTATTGTCGGCGTTGCCGCCCTGGATTGTGAAGTCGAAGAACTGCGCGGCCCATTCGAACCGGCTGTAGGCGCCGGCGAAAACATAATTGGTGTCCACCGACTGCGAGTTGAGAGCGACCGAGAGGCCGCCCTGCCCGCCGCCGAGGAACGCACCGACCAGCCAGTTCGGCTGCACCTTGCGGTCGATGCCGAGCGCCCCGCCCCAGGCGGTTGAGGTTGCGCGTAGCGTCGAAGCGGTCTCGTCCTGGATGCGCTGGCCTCCGAAGCTGTTGGCCCAGACCGTGATCGGCGTCGGATCGGTCCAAAGGCTGCGCGGCGCCTTGGTGAAGGGCCCGGCCTGCGCCGTCTCCGGCGCGTAGGCCATCGCCATCATGGTGCTGCCGGCCGTGCCGCCGCTACTCAGCCGGCCCTGCACCAGCGAGGACACACCGCTGCTAAAATCCATCAGCGTGCGATCGGTCTGCGCCAGCGCGGTGGGATCGAGGGTAGCCAGCGTGGTGCCGGAGACTACCGACGGACCGTTGAAGCCGCCATTGGAGACATTGGTGTTGATGGTGCCCTCGAAATTGATGAAAGTCGGCAGGCTGATCGTCGTCAGCGACGACACCTTGCTGCTGATGGGCGACAGGTTGATGTTGAGCACGTCGGCGCCGCGGCCGAAATCAACGACGCCATTGATCTTCGAGCCCGGCAGCAGGGTCAGGGTGTCCGCGGAGCTCGACAACTGAATTGCCGTGCCGCCTGTTCCGGTGATCGTGCCGGAGTTCGTGATCGTCGCGCCGCCATTCGACGAAATACCCGCCGAACCGATGATGGTACCGGCGTTGGTGATGTTGGCGGTGGACGATACGACGGCAGTACCACTGGCGTTCGTCGCACTGAGAAGGCCGGAGTTGGTCACGTTGGCCGCGTTTACGTTGATGGCTGCGTCGCGCCCGGTGATCGTTCCGGAATTGCTGATGTTTCCAAACTGCGCGTTGATCGCGCGGCCGCCCGTGATGCTTCCGGTATTGTCGAGGTTGACCGTTGTGCCCCTCAGACCGTCGCCGCTCGCGGAAATCAAACCCGTATTGATTGCGTTGATCGTATGGGCCTCGATCGCGCCCGTACTGCCGGAGATGGTGCCACTGTTGACCACGTTAGCCGTCATGTTCGCAATGATGCCGGCACGCAGCCCGGAAATCGTGCCACTATTGCGAACGGTCGCGTCCGCAACGTCCGCCTCGACGCCAATGCCGCTGTTTCCAACGCCCGTGATGGTGCCGGCATTATCGACGATGGCGGAAATGTTGGCAAAGACAGCCACTTGACCACTCACGCTGCCGCCGGCGAGATTCGCCAGCTTCACGTTCTGGCCCTCGACGGCGTGGGCATCCGAGGAAATCACGCCGGTGGCCGTGTTGATCAGGTTCACATCACCGTGCCTCGCAAGGAGCGCTCCCCCGGCGCCGGTGATCTCGCCGCCATTGCTGACGTTCAGGCTCGTGTTTGCAACGATCGCCGCATTGCTCACGTTGGTGTTCTTGATCGTACCGCCCGCGTTGTTGGCCACGGTGGCGGCACCGAACGACTGGATCGCGAAGGCCTCGCCAGAAATCTGGCCCGTGTTGTCCGTGACCTTCACTTCGTTCGCAGTGACAGCGACGCCGCCGCTCGCCGTCGCAAGGATCTGCCCTGCATTCGAGAGCGTTATCGTCGCCGCGCCGATGGCGCTGCTGGCGCCGCTGGTCGAGATGGTGCCGCCCCTGTCGTTCCTGATCGTCGCCGCGTCCGCGGCGATCCCATTTTGCGCACCGGAGATGAGGCCGGAATTGGATGTGACGGTCAGGGCGGCGTGCACTTCCACGCCGTTTCCGGCCCCGACGATCCGGCCCGCATTGGCGATCGCGGTCGTTCCGTTGCTGAAGATTGCAATGCCGCCCGTAGCGAGCGCCTCGATATGACCGCTGCTGCCGTTATTTATATCTGCGGCGTCGATGGCGTTGATCGCGACGGCACGATTGCCCGTCGCTGCAATCGTTCCCGCGTTGTTGACGAGCAGGCTTGCGCCAGCGATCGCGACCCCGCTGGCTCCTGCGGCAGTAATCGTAGCGCCGTCTCGATTGTCGACGGTGGCGATGGTACCCGCCGAGAGGGCCGCGTTGAAACCGGCGATCGCGCCGGTGTTGGTGAGGTTGATGGCCCTTGCCGAGATCCCGCCGCCGCCTGCGCTGATGGCGGTGATGCTTCCCGCATTGTCGATCGTCACCGTGCCGCCGCTGCTCACGCCGATGGCGTTGGTTCCAGTCGCCAGAATTCCCGTTGTGGCTATGTTACCGTCCAGCTTGAGGCTCAGATCTCCCCCCGCAGCAATGCCTGTGGCGCCGGTCGTCGTGATGTCGCCGCCGATGATATTGCCGGCGATGTTGACCGTGCCCTGCTGGAGCGCGATGCCCGAGCTGGTCCCCGACACCCGCGCGCCGGCCACCACATTGATGGTGTTGCCGGTGTCGGTCGTCGATCCATAGCCGATCGTGCCATTGGCGTTGTCCGTCGTCCCGGTGCAGGTAACGACGGTGCCGCTGACCGGCGACGGCGGCGTGCACGCGGCCTCGGCCCCGCTACCGACGACCAGAGGCGCCAGCGCCAGGGTGAGCGCCGTCGTCGATGCCCCTCGCAGAAGCCGATGGCTTTGCGCGATGGACCAGTTCATTCCCAGCATCTTGGTATCCTTCGCCCAGCCCGCAATCGCCGCCTCCTCCGATTGGACGAGACCGGCGTCACGCGCTCTGAATCAGTGACCGCCAAGGTAGAAGGACGCCACTCATCCGACTTGGACGAAACCGACGGCGTTTGGGCCTGGAACGAACCGAACGCGCTTCGCACGGAAGTGGTGCAAAGTGGCGACACCACCCGCGCCGCTCACGCCTGGTCCCAGCCGACCTTCTCGGCACTCTCGGCCCAGACCGCGGCGCGATAGATCTCGCGTCCGCCGTTGTCGCGCACGCGGATCCAGGCGTCGCGATCGCGCAGATCGTCACGCCAGACGAAGAGGTGCCGCGCCATCTCATCGGCCACGACGAACGTGGCCTTGGGCTGCTCGAAGACCATTCCACCGGGATCGATCTTCACGACATTGTCGACCAGCAGATCAAAGAAGAAACGGCGCATTCCAGACTCCAACACTCGACACCGCCCAAGACACGGCCCTGACCTACTCCGCACGCCAGAAGACGTAGTCGGCCGAATACGGCACGCTGCGATAGGCTCCCGCCTCGATGCAGGGTCCGCTCATCGCACCTCATCGCGTGTTGATGCGCTGGACGTGGGTCACGCCGTAGAACAGGCCATTTCCGGTCTGGGTGATGACAACGAACTTCAACCAGGGAAGATCGCCGTCCGTGCGGCCTGCGGCGCGTGCCACGATCCTGGCCTTGACCAAGCTGCCGTCCTTGTGCTCCCACACCAGCGTGCGCGCGTCGACGGTCTCCCAATGCAGCGCGGCGTAGTGGTGCCCCACCGAATTGTCGCCATCCATCAGCGCGGCGGCAGGCTCGCGCGCCTGCCAGACAAGCTGGTTCGCGTCGCCGGCCTTGCACTCATAGATCTGCGCACCTTCGGCGTGCAGCGCGGCGCCGGGAAGTTCGCCGGGAACCCTGATCTCGTCCGGCATTGCCGCCAGGGCGGATGATCCATGCAGCACGCTTGCCAGAACAAGGCTGCGATAAAGCACGCTTTGCACAATCATGACTTTTCGATCAAGGAACATGTCAAATTCCTTTCACCCGGTTGAAATGGCAGTGAGCTGAAATTCAGTCGCGACCCGCTACGGTGCCCCGCCGCTCCTGACGTCGCTCGGCGTCGCACCATAGGTCCGCCGGAAACAGCGGTTGAAATATGAGAGATCGCCGAAGCCGACGTCATAGGCGATCGAGCTCACCGGCCGCGCCGCGAAATCCGGCTCGCGCAGCATGCGATGGGCGCGCTTGAGGCGCTGCTCGGTCAGGAAGGAGGAGAAGGTCTTGCCGTCCGCCTCGAAGAGGCGCTGTAGATAGCGCGGCGTCACGCCGAGCTCGTGGGCCACGCTTGTCACCGACAGGTCCTGCTGCCAGCAATTGTTGGCGATGAGGAATTTCGCCTTCTGGAGCCGCGCCGCCTTCACACCGCGCCGGCCGGACAAGTCGCGGGCGTGGTCCGTCGCGCCGAGAACGAGCGCCAGAAGGTCATGCAGATGCGCGACGCCAAGCTGTCGCATCGCAGGCACTTCCAGCGTCTTGTCGCGCACCAGTGCCATCGCGTAGTCGACGAGCAGCCGAAGCCCGGTGGTGCTCTCCGGGATGACGCGCATCACCGCATCGTCGACGTCCACGATCATCGGGGCCAGCACGCGCCGAGGTACGCGCAAGGAGAAGCCGCTTCCCAGCAGGAGCCGCTCGAAGGTCGTGACGTCCTCCGCGCTCGTCAGGACCGCCTCTCCCGCCTGGAGCCTCAGATCGTGGCCTCGCTCGGATATCCCGAGAACGCCGGACCTGTTCACGATCAAGGCAAGACTGTCGTCGCCATCTCCAACCAGTTGCTTCGTCCGAATGACCCGCGCTCCGCATAGTCCGCCGATCAGCAACTGGGCTTCCGGCAGGACGTGAGAGGTGAAGCTTGCCGCCGCCGGCTTGCCGTCCCTTGCCTCGACCTCCGCCCTCAGCACGCCGCGACAGTAGAATTCGCGCAGCAGAGGCACGCGCTCGTCTTCGGGAATGTCGTCCGTTGAAACATTGAAGATAAAAAAATCATCCTTGCCGCTCACTGCAATCTCTCCAACCAACGAGCAAGCCTGGCCATGCACCGCCATCGCGCCGCGCTCCGCGTTCGATACGCATCGCGCATTGTGTCGGCGGCACACGCTGCCCTTCTCATTTCAGGTGGCGCCATATACGAAAGTCTCAGGCGGCTCGCGTCCTGCGTTTGGATGACCCGGGAGCCCCGCTCATCACAATGGATTGAGATTCCGCAGGAACACAGTTCGCGATGTGAAATGGATCACACCGCGTCGCCGCTGCCGGCGCTCCGGACAAAAGGCGCAGCAAAACCGGCGGCGATCTTGACGAGATCGGCCTGCCTGCCCGCGCCAGTCTTCTCGAACAGCCGGCCGAGATGCGTCTTCACCGTCGTCTCGGCGACACCGAGCCTGGCAGCGATATCGGGAACACCGCCGATCTCGACGATGGCCATCAGCACACGCAATTCGGACGGAGTCAGCCTGAATGCCGCGGCGATCGCATCGGGCACGAGCGACGATACCATCGAAGCCCTTTGAACGAAGAGCACGGTGGCCGCCATATCGCGCGGCACATGACCTTCCCGCTTCAGCGCAAAGGCATGGAGCAGATAATGCCGACCGTCGGACGATGTCACGAGATTGATCTGACGGCGACGGGCTGAATGAGTCCCGGCATCCCCGACGATTTCGGACAGGCCGCGGAATATTTTGTCGGCCTGGGTGTTGCGGGCGACGATTCTGTCGCCGACCATCGCGAAGAGATCGGCGTCGGCGAAGAGCTGACGGCAGGCCGCGTTGGCATGAACGACCCGCCCTTCGGCGTCGAGCAGGCAGATCGCCGTGCTCAGTCCGTCCAGGACACCGGCAAGATCCTCGACGGTATGCGAGCGGGCCCCGATCTGGCGGCCCATGACTCGCGATCGCTGGAGGTGAGGCGCAAGCAGCCTCATGCGCTCGCGCATCGCCTCATCGACGACCCCGCGGGACCGGTGCCGCAACACCTGGAGGATCGTCGTGCGCGCGTCCGATCTCTCGAGCGTGACTGCCGCAAGGTCTATCGCGCCCTGCGGCTCCAACCAGTCGCTGTAGAAGCTTGTCGCCACGAACTCCGAATAAGGCATCACGTCGGTCACGCCGAGCGTTCGCCCCGTCGCGAGACCGAGGTGGCGATCGAGCAGCGGATCGAGTTCGACATATCTGTCGCGATAGAGCTGGCGGAACCGGGCCTCGGTGCCGAAATGCTGGTGAATCTCGATTGAAAGCCCGGCGGCGTCCCGCGACAGGATGGTCGCGGCACAGCCGCCGACGAAATCGCAGACCTGCTCCAATGCGGCGCTGCGTAGCGCCGGATTGGCCGCCGCATCGTAGATTTCGCCGACAAGCGACGAGAACCGGTTTGCCTGCAGGCTCGTCATCGGCCGGGCAATGCGATCTGCGTGTTGCGCTCGCCGCGAGAGGGCCGAGCGCGTCGGGAACCAGCAGAGGAGACGAGCCGATCAGTCGCCGTCTCGGACGATGAGGAAATGCGACAGCGCAATGCTGGAATATCGAACATCGTCCTTGCGTAACGTCAACCACAGGATGAGGCTTGGACGTTTTCGCCAAAGACTAGGATTCATGCGAACAGCGGCCCGGCTGCGTGTCGTCGGTCACGCATTGCCGCCGATCCTGACGACCGAACACCGGCGTCGGCGAATTATTTCCGGTTCTCCTCACAGAATTTCAGCGCGGCAAGCGCCTCGCCGGCGCGCGGGATCTGCATCTCGATGCTGTCCTCGTCATCGTCCTCGAAATCAAGCGTGAGGCGCTTGGCCTTCGAGAGCCGGTCCATGATCGATTGGTCGTACTCGAAGATGCCGCGCACGGTGGTCTTGTCCATGACCTCCCACTTCGCCTTCTTCATGATGTCGGCGTCATCGGTGCCGACGTCGGCCCGGAGGATCTCGCCGACCTTGTCCCATTCCCAGCCGTCGTAGATCACCACGATCACGATTGCTTTCTCGGAATAGGTGATGACGATGACGTAATCGCGGTTCTCGTCCTCCTTGTCCTTGTAGCCGCGGCTCGCGTTGCAATGCGTGTCCTGGGTCCGCTTCTCGATAGTCCAGTCGCCGACCTTGGATTGTTGCGCAAGCGCAGGCCTTGAACTCAAGACGGCTGCGCTCAAGATGCCCGCGAGAATTCCGGCGACGAGGAGAAATCGTTTCATGTCTGCCTCCAGCGCGTTCCCCACGCCGAGATGACCATCTCCGCCAGCGGCCCGCAAGGGTTTCGGGCAGCCGGCGAGGCAAGCGGCCGGCGGCGTCCTACCCCCGTCGCGGGACGATCGCGATCGGGGTGAAGGTGTAAACCTCCTCGCCGTTCTGGTTGAACATCGTCCATTTCACCAGCGCGATGCCCTGCGGCTTCGACTTCGAAGGCGTCAGGCTCATGACCTCCCCGACCAGATGCAGGCGGTCGCCGGGCCGCACCGGAATGGTCCAGCGCAGCCCGTCGACACCGGCGCCGATCAGCGGATGCGGGCCGAACGGACGAGCCTGGATCGCGAGGTTCATGGCAATCGCGGCGGTGTGCCATCCCGAGGCAGCCAGCCCCTTGAACAGGGTCGCCTTCGCCGCCTCATGGTCGAGGTGCATCGGCTGCGGATCGTACTCCGCGGCGAAGCGCTTGATGTCGGCCTCGCTGACCACCACCTCGGGCGACTTGAACCGCATTCCGATGGTGAGATCGTCGAACCACTCGACCTGCGCCATGATTTTGCCTCGCAGTATGGTGCGCCGCTGCCGGGAGCGCGCGGCCAAAGGGATTTAGCGAAATTGCGATGTAACGGGTTCGCAGCGCACAAGCCAGCCCTGGGTTCCCCGCGAAACCTCTTTCCAAATGCGACGAAACACCCCTGAAACAGATGGCCGGTTAAGTCGTTGTCAAAATAAATACAGGGACGGCCACCATGCAATTCCTCCTCGACCTGATCTACGACTATGCCTGCTGCCAGAACCTCGTCGCGTCGCCACGGGAGGACGAGCTATGATCGAGCTGATCTCGGCCGTGCTTGCCCTTTGCAGCATCGGCGTCTTTGCGGCGCATGCGCTCGATGCTTACCGCACCACGCATTACTGAGCGACTGCTCCTCGTTTGAGCATGATCTTTCCGGGAAACCGCCGCACGCTTTGCGCTAATGCGGCTCTTGGGGTCCGGATCGTGCTTTAGAACGGCCGCCGGTAAAAGTGCTCTGAATGCGTTGCCGGCGGAAACCTGTTGGCGAGCGCGAGCGCGGCCTTTTCGTCCGTCTCGAGCGCGATCTTCTGCGCCAGCATCACGTCGCCGGGCACGAGGAAGCCTGAGGGGACGAAGCACCATCCCATCGTTGCGTGACCGGCGTCGTCGACCTCATGGACGTTGGCGGCGGTGCCATAATGAATGCGATACTTCTTGCCGGTATCGCAGCCCACGACGTCAAAATACCGGTGCTGCTCGAACTGTGCACGCTGCGCCGGCGTCAGCCAGTCGGCCAGAAGCCGGCGGCCCCGCGCATCGGGCGTGTTCTCGCCGAAGAAGCGCCGGTAGAGTTCGCGCAGCGCGTGCAAACGGGCACGCGCGGGCGCGCGGAACCACAATGCCGCGAACATGAGCAGCTCAGATCAGCCGCCGACCAGGCGGGGATAGAACAGCGTTTCCTGCGCGGTCGGATCGAACGACTTGATACGGGTGACTTCGCCGGGCCCGGTGCGGAAGGCGGCGGTGAAGCCGGCTCCGGTCAGCTCCCGAAAGCGCTGTTCGGCCCGCGCCAGCGCTTCGGCATTGCCAGGATCAAACTCGTGGCGGGTGTCGCCAGTCTGGTCCATCACGATCTGGGTTGCCATAGTTGAGTCTCCTCATGCCCAGCCCTGAATCGATCAAAGCAAACCTCATGCCGTCGGTTCCTGAAGGCAACAACTTTCTCGCACCAGTGCATCACGCCTTGCTGAGCAAGAGCGTTTTCGAGCGAAGTGGAGGCCGTTTCGCGTAACGCGCACCCATCAGCGCGATGCGGCCGCCCCTCCCCCCTCGTCGATCTGCCGGCCCATCAGTGCGATCGCCTTCTGATAGACGCCGGCGGCATTCCAGGCCTCGATCGCCGCGAAATTCGGTTCGCCCGGCTGGTAACCGGCTCCCGCACGCCAGCCATGGGCCTTGAGGAAATTGGCGGTTGAGTTCAGCGCATTGGCGGCGACCTCGAGATTGCCGGTGCCATAAGCCAGGATGTTCTTGGGCATGAACTGGGTCTGGCCGACCTCGCCATGCATGGAGCCGCGGGTCGATCCCGACAGGGTGCCGCGGTCGATCAGCTTCAGCGCGGCGTAGAGCTGGTCGGTGAAGAACTCGGGACGGCGGCAGTCATAGGCGAGCGTTGCGATCGACGAGAGCATGTTCTGGTTGCCGCGCTGGCTGCCGAAGCCGGTCTCCATGCCCCAGATCGCGATCAGCGGCCCGGGCGGGACACCGTAGCGCTGCTGGATCGAGGCGAACAAGGCAGCCTGCGACTGCTTGAGCTGCCGTCCCTTGGCGACGATGGTGGTGGCGCCGCGCTTGGCGAGGAACTGGTCGAGCGACAGCGAGAAGCTGCGCTGGCCGCGGTCGGCTGCGATGGTCGCGCTGGCGTAGTTGGTCTGCATCAAAGCCGAGATCGCGGTCTGGCCGATACCCTTTCCTTGCGCCTCCGCGCTGAACTCGCGCTTCCAGGCCTCGAAGCCGGCCGCCGAGCTGCCGCATTGCGCCGCCTCGGCCGAGGGCAGAGAAAGTAGCAGCGCGGTCGCGCCAATCACCGCCGTTGCGACTGTCTTGCCCTTGATCATTGCTCATTCCTCTTTCTGGTGCGCGACCGGCTCGCGCAAGCGCATGATCCTACGTCAGCTGCAATCGCTCAAGTCCCGATGGCTACAATCAATAAAGGCAAGGCCCTTGACACCGGCGCCTCACGCCCCCTCCGCGCCCAGCAGAAAATCCACCACGATGCTCTGGTGCTGCTGATACGTGTCTGTGCCGGTCCCGACGGGTGCACCTGCGCAATGGACCGCCTCCGATGACGTGGAGACGCCTGGCAGCTGTCGAGCCGGGGTCACGGCGCTCAAGCCCGGGCCTCCGCGGCGGTCCCGTAACTCAATTCCAATCCGTCCAGATTGCCCTCCTTGCGCCATTTGCCGAGCATCCGCAGGAACGCCACCGGACCGCGCCAGTACTGGCTATTTCTGGCCGCGATGGGATCGAACACGCCTTCATTGTTGTAATAGCCCGGCGTGCATTCGGCGAGATAGGTCTGCCGGCCGATCGCAGCCTTGACCACCTCTTCGACCCAGGCGCTCTCGGCAGCGAGCGTCGGCTCCAAGGTCCTGGCGCCACGCTTGCGCGCTTCGGCAATCACATAGGCGATATGTTGCGACTGCTCGTCAATGATGTGCGGGAAATTGGCGCTCTGGCCCGCCTGCACCGTGACGATCAGAAAACAGTTCGGAAAGCCGCGGCTGTAGAAGCCGTGCATGGTCTTGACGCCGTCGCGCCAGCGCTCGGACAGGCTCACACCGTCGCGGCCATAGACCTCAAATCCCATGCGGCGCGCATAGTCGGTGCCGACCTCGAAGCCGCTGGCGTAGATCAGGCAGTCGAGCTCGTAGGCCTTGCCGTCGACGACGACGGCGTTCTCCGTGATGCGCTCGACGCCTCGCCCTTTGGTGTCGACCAGATGAACGTTGGGTCGATTAAAAGTGTCGAGATATTCGTCGTGGAAGCACGGCCGCTTGCAGAACGCCTTGTACCAGGGCTTTAGCGCGGCCGCGGCCGCCTCGTCCTTCACCACGGCATCCACGCGGGCGCGGATCTCCTCCATCTTGCGGTAGTCGGCCTGCTCGATGACCCTCAATGCTTCTTCCATCGAAGTCACCGGTTGCGGTTGCCGGCGCGGCGCCAGCAGGATCTCGCCGAGCAGGCCAGTCCAACCGTCCTGCACCAGATCGTGTTCGAACGGCTCACCCGAGATCACGGCCGTAAAGTTGTCCATGCGCTCGCGCTGCCAACCGGGCTTGAGGCTCTCCGCCCAGGCTTGATCCGTCGGCCGGTCATCGCGCACACTGATTGCCGATGGCGTACGCTGGAAGACGTAGAGCTCTTTCGCAGAGCGGCCGAGATGCGGCACGCATTGCACGGCGGTGGCGCCGGTGCCGATGATGCCGACGCGCTTGCCGGCAAGTCCGGTGAGATCGCCTTCGGCCGTACCGCCTGTGTAGGCGTAGTCCCAGCGGCTCGTATGGAAGCTGTGGCCCTTGAAGCTCTCGATGCCAGGAATGCCCGGCAGCTTCGGCCGGCTCAGCGGTCCCCCGGCGAGGATGACGAAGCGCGCGCGGATGCGGTCGCCGCGGTCGGTCTCGACCAGCCAGCGCGCCTCCTGCTCCTGCCAGGTCATCCGCGAGATCACGGTCTGAAACAGCGCGCGCTCATAGAGCGAGAAATGGCCGCCGATGCGGCGCGAGTGCTCGTAGATCTCCGGCGCCCGCGCATATTTTCGCACCGGCATGTAACCGGTCTCTTCCAGCAGCGGCAGATAGATGTAGCTCTCAGTATCGCAGGCAGCTCCGGGATAGCGATTCCAGTACCAGGTGCCACCGAAATCAGCGGCCTTTTCCACGATACGAAAATCTCCGATGCCTGCTTCGCGCAGACGTGCACCGCAGAGCAGGCCGCCGAAGCCCCCGCCGACGATCAGCACTTCGGTCTGTTCGCTGACGGCCTCGCGCGCAAAGCCGGGATCGGCCCAGGGGTCGTCGAGATAGCGGCCGAATTCGCCCGTGACCTCGACATATTGCGCCTTGCCCTCGGCGCGCAGACGACGGTCGCGCTCGTCGCGATAGCGCGCACGGAGTGCGGAAACATCGACCGTAGATGCGCCGGCTGTGCCGGTCTTGTGTCTTTCCGCTGACATTCATTTCCTCCACGGCGGACGCTGCCTTGCCCGCAGCGCACCGCACGTTAGCCCCGAAAAAGTGACGCATGCAATCACGTCCGCTGTTTTTTGCGTGAACGCCGCCCGACGTTCCGCTACCCTCCGCGCAAATCACAAGCTTACGCCATGCAACGACGTGGCGGCCCGGAGGAGACCATGCAGGGATTGATGATGGACATGCCGCTGCTGATCAGCGGCCTGATCCAGTATGCCGCCGACTATCACGGCGAAGCGGAGATCGTCGCGCGCGAGATCGAGGGCGACATCCATCGCTACACCTATGCGGACGCCCATCCCCGCATCAAGCGCATGGCGCTGGCACTCAAGCGGCTCGGCATGAAGCAAGGCGACCGCGTCGGCACGCTGGCCTGGAATACCCACCGGCATTTCGAGATGTTCTATGCCGCGCCCGGCATGGGCTATGTGCTGCACACCGTCAATCCGCGGCTGTTTCCGGAGCAGCTCGTCTACATCATCAATCACGCCGAAGACCGCCTGCTGTTCATCGACCGCGCCACGCTGCCGATCGTGGAAGCGATCGCCCCACAGCTGAAGACCGTCGAAGCCTATATCGTGATGTCATCGCGCGAGCGGATGCCGGAGACGAAGCTTGCCAACGTGCATTGCTACGAGGAATTGCTGGGCAAAGAGAACGACGCCGGCTTCGCCTGGCCGGAGTTCGACGAAAAGTCCGCCTCCACGATCTGCTACACCTCCGGCACGACCGGCAATCCCAAGGGCGTGATCTATTCCCATCGTGCCGCGATCCTGCAGACCATGACCTGCTGCAATTTCGATTTCCTGCCGGGCCATGTCGAAGGCGTGCGCGAGGTGATGATGCCGATGGCGCCGCTGTTCCACGGAAATGGCTGGAACATGCCGTTCACCGCGCCCTACACTGGCTCGAAGCTGGTGCTGCCCGGCCGCTACTACGAACCCGACAAGCTCTATGAATTGCTCGAAGGCGAGAAGGTGACGCTGTCGGCGGGCGTGCCGAGCTTCTGGCTGATCCTGCTCGACTGGCTGGGGCGGACGGGCAGCAGATTCTCGACATTGCGGGCGACGTTGTCCTCGGGCTCGGCGCCGCCGCGCGCCATGGTCGAGAAGCTCAAGCGTGAGTACAATGTCGATTACATCCAGGCCTGGGGCATGACCGAGGCCTTGGGCTGCTCGATGCCGGGCTTGCGGCCGGGCTCGGAGCATCTCAGCGACAAGGAGAAGTTTGACCGGCGCCAGGTGTCGGGCCGCGCCTGTTTCGGCACGGCCTTGCGCATCGTCGACGATGCCGGCGTTGAGCTGCCGCGCGACGGCAAGACGGTCGGCCACTTACGTGCCCGCGGTCCCTGGGTCGCCTCCGGCTATATGAAGTTGGAGGAAGGCCTTGACCGCGACGGCTGGCTGATCACCGGCGACATGGCCGTAATCGACGCACAAGGCCACGTCACCCTCACCGACCGCTCCAAGGACGTGATCAAGTCCGGCGGCGAGTGGATCTCCTCGATCCAGCTCGAGGACATCGCCCTGTCCCATCCGGACGTGCTGCAAGCGGCCGTCGTTGCCATCGCGCACGAGAAATGGCAGGAGCGCCCCCTGCTCCTCGTCGTCCGCAAGAAAGGCGCGACAGTCGACGGCAAGACCCTGCTCGACCACATGCGCCCGAGGGTTGCGAGTTGGTGGCTACCCGACGCCGTCGAATTCCTCGACGAATTCCCGATGACCGGTACCGGCAAGGTGCTGAAGTCGGCGCTGCGGGAGAGATTCAAGGACTACCACGCCGAATAAAGCGATGGACGGTCACGCTGAAATCAGCGCCGTCCAGCGATCAAGGAGACCAGAGATGCTCTACCCGATGTCGCCCAAAGTCGTCGAGCTCAAGCGCAAGCTCGAGAGTTTCATGGACCGGCACATCTATCCGAACGAGGAGCGCTTCTATCGCGAGGCGGAGGAGCTCGGACCGTGGAAGGTCTATCCGGTCGTCGAGGAACTGAAGCCGCTGGCGCGCGCCGAAGGCCTTTGGAATCTGTTCCTGCCGGAATCCAGCCACGGCGCCGGGCTCACCAATCTCGCATATGCCCCGCTCTGCGAAGTGATGGGCCGCTCGCACCTTGCGCCTGAAGTGTTCAACTGCTCCGCGCCCGATACCGGGAACATGGAGGTGCTGGAGCGCTACGGTTCGGAGAAGGACAAGGAGCGTTGGCTGAAGCCGCTGCTTGCGGGCGAAATCCGCTCCTGCTTCGCCATGACCGAGCCTGCCGTGGCGTCGTCCGACGCAACCAACATCGAAAGCTCGATCGTGCGCGACGGCGATCATTACGTCATCAACGGCCGCAAATGGTACACGACCAACGCCACCGATCCGCGCTGCAAGATCTGCATCTTCATGGGCAAGACCGATCCTGACAACCCGGATCGCCACAAGCAGCAATCCATGATCCTGGTACCGATGGATACATCAGGCATCGATGTGAAGCGTCCCCTGCCCGTGTTCGGCTTCTACGGCGTGCCCGACCGCGCCTCCGAGGTCGTCTTCACCAATGTGAGGGTGCCCAAAGAGAATATGCTGCTGGGCGAAGGCCGCGGCTTCGAGATCGCGCAGGGGCGGCTCGGCCCTGGCCGCATCCATCACTGCATGCGGCTGATCGGCCTTGCCGAACGCACGCTGGAAAAGATGTGCCGCCGCGTCCGCAGCCGCATCGCCTTCGGCAAGCCTGTCTCCGAGCAGACGGTGACACAGGAGCGGATCGCGGAAGCCCGCATCATGATCGAGCAGGCCCGTCTGCTGACGCTGAACGCCGCCTACGCGATGGACACGGTCGGCAACAAGGTTGCGAAAAGCGAGATCGCGATGATCAAGGTCGCCGTCCCCAACATGGCCTGCCAGATCATCGACTGGGCGATCCAGGCCCATGGCGGGGGCGGCACCTCGAACGATTTCGGTTTGACGCAGGCCTATGCGACGGCACGCTTGCTGCGCCTTGCTGACGGACCAGACGAGGTGCACCGGAATCAGATCGCGCGATTCGAGCTGAAGAAATACTCGAATGCCTGAGCCGACGCTGGCGCGTCAGTACTGGGCTGTGTACCTATGAACTCGAAAGATATTGCCCCCAACGCCATCAGACGCTGGGTGGCTTCTACCATATACTGTTTGTAGCACGGCCCCTGTTATATACTGTTCGTTGCACGATCACTGGGCAGCCCATACCAAAGGTATCATCCGAACAATTGCCCATACGCTTGGCCCGGACACAGCTGCAATCATTTTGACAGTTCGAAGCTGGCCGACGCATCGCAGTTCACGAGTATAGGAGCGAGCTTGTAAACAAGGAGGCCGAACATGACTGCAATCTCCTCCTCACCCACCCGGCGAAGCCTCCTCGCAGGGGCAGCCGCAACTGGTGCCGTCAGCTTGCTTCCAATACATTTCGTCGCCGCACGCGCGCAAGCGAAGCAAGGAGGGTCCCCGCTTGGTGCGACCAAAGCCGACGCAATTCTCCCCTTCCACGTCAATGTCCGAGGTGAAGACCTCGCTAATCTCCGCCGGCGCCTCGCATCCACGCGCTGGCCCACCAAAGAGCTCGTTGAGGATCGGTCGCAGGGTGTTCAGCTCGCGACGCTGCGGGCGCTCGCCCGCTACTGGTCGACTGAGTACGACTGGCGCAAGTGCGAGGCACGGCTGAACGCGCTGCCACAGTTCACGACCGTGATCGACGGGGTGAAGATCCATTTCATCCACGTCAGGTCCCGGCATGAGAACGCACTGCCGCTGATCATCACGCACGGCTGGCCTGGCTCGGTAGTCGAGCTCCTCGATACCGTCGGCCCCCTGACTGACCCGACCAAGTATGGTGGCGCTCCCGACGATGCATTCCACCTGGTGCTGCCGTCCTTGCCTGGCTACGGCTTCTCGGGTGAGCCGACCGAACTCGGCTGGGACGCCGCCCGCATCGCGCGTGCGTGGGCGGTGCTGATGGATCGCCTCGGCTACAAGCGCTACGTCGCCCAGGGTGGCGACGTAGGAGCCGCAGTAACGGATGCGATGGGGCGCCAGGCCCCCAAGGGCCTTCTCGGCATCCATGTCAACCTGCTCGCGGGTGTTGCGGCAATGTCCGACAAGCTGCCCGCAGAATCCGAGAGCGAACGCGCGGCGCAGAAGGCGGCCGCGACGTTTAGGGCGAGTGGCTTTGGCTACTTCCTGGAGCAGTCGACGCGGCCACAGACGATCGGCTACTCCCTGCTGGATTCACCCCTGGGGCTCGCGAGCTGGATGCTCGACCATGACACGGACAGCTACTACAAGATTTCCCGTGCGTTCGTGGAGGGTAAGCCCGCGGGCAATCTCACCCGGGACAACATCCTCGACAACATCACGCTGTACTGGCTGACGGGCACCGGGGCCTCGGCCGCACGGTGGTACTGGGAGGCCGGACAGGCCGCGGCGCGTGCAGCCGGCAAGGCCCCCCCGGCGGTCGCGGTTCCCGTGGGATTTACGACGTTCCCCGGCGAAATCTTTGCTGCGCCCCGAAGTTGGGTCGAGATTATGTACCCCAGCCTCGCCTACTTCAGCGAGGTCGAACGTGGCGGACATTTCGCCGCCTGGGAGGAGCCGAAGCTGTTTTCAGATGAGGTACGCGCAGCCTTCAGATCATTGCGTAAAATAACGGACCGTAAATAACGGACGGAGGCTCGACGCCGACGATGTTGAGCACGCGCGTCAGATTATCGGCCAGCGCACACAACAGGATTAAACAATGTCGTCGCGTGGCGACGCGCTACGAGAGGCTTGCCGCCAACTACCTTGCAATCGTTCAGCTCGCGTTGAGCCAGCTATGGCTGGCTGGGCGTCATGAGTCCACGCCTAGAGACTGCGCAAGGGAATCTAGTCGAAGCTCGGCGGCTCCTGCTGGATGGGCGCTGATACATTCTGATTCGAAATCGCTTCGAGCATCGCTCCGAAAATGATGAACGGCAGATAGAACGCAAGCATGATCGTATTCCTCCTGCTGTGACAACCTTGGCCTGCAGGGCCAGGTTCCTCAAAATTGACGCTCGCCCGCCTCGGAACATTTGTGGCGCTTACCGCGCTACCGACGAAACCGATTGCAGGCCGTATCAAGAGCGCATCGCGTCAATCGCATGGGCGATCAGAACGGCTGCACTTGCGGCAATGAGAAACACAAACAACCAGCTCACGTCCGCCTCCGATCCCGGGAGTGAACGCGTTCATCCGTGCACAGTCAAAAACCATCGCGCCGGAACCGCCATTCCGCGGCTCGCTGATGCTTCGCCGCAACAATTGCATCTGCAATCGGTGCTATCGGCAGAACGCCAAGATCAGCAACGCGCCGACGACACAGGCTGCTAGGACTAAAAACCAAATGCCCATACAGTCCCCCGACTCAACACTCGCGAGTCAGGATTAGCCTTACGATTGGGCATTGAAATGCTTGTTGCCGGTTTTCCCCAGGCCCGAACGCGATCATCTGCCCGCGGCGTTAGTCCAAGACCTCGACGGTCGCGGAACGTCCCGCCACCAGTGACAAGGCTTCAGGCTCCGGGTCCAGCGCGATCCGCACCGGCACGCGCTGCGCGAGCCGCACCCAGCTAAACGTCGGATTGACGTTGGCGAGCATGCTCGCGCCTTCCGCGCGGTCGCGGTCCTCGATGCCGGCGGCGATGCTCTCGACGTGACCCGTGAGCGTGGTCTTGTCGCCCATCAGGCGCACCTGCACCCTGTCGCCGACGCGGATGCGCGCGAGCTTGGTCTCCTCGAAATAGCCTTCGACATGCAACGTGTCGGTGTCGACCAGCGCCATCACGCCCTTCCCGGCCGCGACGTAGGCGCCGGGGCGCAGATCCATGTTGGTGATCACGCCGTTCACGGAGGCACGAACCTCGCTGCGGTCGAGGTTGAGCTGAGCCACTGCGCGGTCGGCGACGGCCGCCTCGAAGGCCGCCTTGGCCTGGAGCTGGGTGGCAAGCACCTGCTCCTGCTTCTGCTGCGAGACCGCATCGGTGGTCAGCGCGCTGTAGCGCTTGAGATCGGCATTGGCCTGGTCGAGCGTCGCCTGGTGGCCGGCCACCGCGGCATCCGCCTGCCGCAGCGCCAGCGCGAACCGCTCGCGGTCGATCCGGAACAGGACGTCGCCCCGGCGGACCTTCTGGTTGTCCTTGACCAGCACGTCGGTGACGAAGCCGGAGACGTCAGGGGCGACCTGGACCACATCGGCGCGGACGCGGCCGTCACGGGTCCAGGGCGATTCCATGTAATAGACCCAGAGTTCGCGTCCGACGACGAGCGCGGCAACGACGGCAATGACGGTCAGCGCGATGCGGCCGAGCCAGGCAAGATTGCCCTTCATGTGACGTACTCCGAGAGATAGACGACGCCGCCGAGCAGGCAGACGAAGATCGCGAAATCAAACAGCGCGCGGTGCCAGACCAGCCGGTAAAGGTCGAAGCGCTGCATGAGCCGGCGGAGAATCGCGCTGAGGACATAGGCGACGATGATCCACAGCAGCAACGCCGGCACCAGCACGCCATAGATGTCGATCACATATCTCATGCAGCAACACTCTCTGCGGGCGGCCGGTAGGCCGGCGCGTCCGGGAACAGGCCGCGCCTGATACCGACGAGGCCGATCAGGGCGTCCTCGCGCGCGCTGTCATTGGGGTCCTTCACTGCCTGGGCCAGCGCCCGGTCGACGCTTGTGAGCAGCCGGGCCGGCATGCCATCCCCCGCGTAGCTGCGGCACGCCTTGGCGAGCTGATCGAGCATGTCGTCGATGACGGCAATCGTGGATGCGGCCAGCCCATAGCGGGCGCGGCGCAGGTCGATGATGTTGATGCCGATGCGCAGCTGGACCAGGCTGTCGGCGTCGCGGCGGTCGCTCTCCGAGAGGAAGGCGATACGCTGCACCAGGAGCCCGAGCCGGTGCAGCATGAGGCCGGCGAACTCCGCGCGATCGCGCTTGCCGCGCCGCTCGGCCGCGACCGCGAGCGTCTTCCAGTTCGACAGCACCAGCCGATTGGCGACCCACTCAGCTCCTACCCCGCGCGCGATCCGCGTCACGATCTCGGCAACGAGGACGCCGACGAAGAAGGCGACGGCGGAATTGGCGTAGGACGCAAAGTCTGCGCTGTAGGTCGACTGGATTGCCAGCAAGGTCGCCGTGTTCGCCGCAAGCGCCATGCCGGTGCCCGCCGTCGCCGGCCGGCTGATCAGGAAACCATAGAGCAGGAACGTCGGCGCCAGCGCGACAATCAGCACCTCGAGGTGGGAGATCGCAGGCACCAACGCGAACAGATAGACAGCAACGACGATGATCGCGACCAGCGACCACAGGCCAAAGCTGCGGATGAAGCGCGCGGGCTCATCCTGCGCGGCGAAGAAGGAACACGCGACTGCCGCCATCATCGGCGCCGAGGCGCCGTCTGGCCAGCCGGTGCCGATCCAGAGCGCGCAGCAGATCAGGATGGCGGTGGCGGCGCCGGCCGCCGACCACAGCGCAAGGCCACGATCCCTGTGGCGCGCCGGCGCAGCGCCCGCCTCGGAATGGAACGCAAGGTCGAGCGTCGAAACGCTGCGGTTCGCGGCGATCGCCTCGGTCAGCTTGCGGCAGTCGCGCGAGAGGTCGACGAGTTCGCGCAGCCGCAACAGCAGGCTTGTTGTGATGATCCGTTCCCAGTCCGCGCTGTCGTCGAGCACCGCCTGCTGCTCCGCGATCGTGGCGCGGATCCGCTCGGCCGGTTGCCGTGCGCCGACGTCGCTCGCGACCCATTGCGCGAGGTCTCTCAGCAGCCGCTTCAGCTCGGGCTGCCGCCGCAGGGCTTCCTCGCCCAGCGCGGCCAGTCGATCCTCGATCGAGGCGATCACGGGCAGCAGCGTCAACATCCGGAGCCGGATTTCGCCGAGGCCGGTCACGGCATTGCGGTCGGTCAACCGGTCGTAGGCAAGATGGGTGGAGAGCGTGTCGATCTCGACGATGTCGGTCGCAAGCTTGAGGCGCTGGCCGCGGCGGGTCTCGCCAGTGCCCTCGCGCAGCAGCACGACCTGGCTGAGGCGGCGCGAATCCAATAGCCAGCTCTCGACGCGATGGGCAACCGCGGGCGCGACGCTGCGGGGAAACACGATGGTCGAGACCAGGCTGGCGCAGATGATGCCGAGGGAGATTTCCTCGAGCCTTGCCACGGCGGTATCGAAGATGGCGCCGGGCTCGGAGACCGCCGGAAAACCGATCAGCGCCACCGTGTACCCGGCCAGCATGAAGACGTAGCTGCGCGGCGTGCCGTCAAGCAGTGACAGATAGAGGCAAAGCCCGACCCACAGCGCGATGGCGAGGCAGAGCAGTTCCGGCGCGTCGATCAGGTTCGGCACCAGCGCCACCGTCATGACGGCACCGACCAGCGTGCCCATCACGCGGAAGAACGCTTTCGAGCTGGTGGCCCCCGCCAGCGGCTGCGAGGTGATGTAGACGGTCGCCATCGCCCAATAGGGCCGCGGCAGGTCCATCGCAAGCGCGATGACGAGCGCCAGCATCGACGCGGCGAACGTCTTCAAAGCAAAAATGAGGTCCGCGTGGCGGACCAGGAACGGCTCGTCTGCGCGCATGGCTATCTCGCCTCGGGACCAGTCTTCCCGGAACCAGTCTCGGGGTCTTGCAGGCGACTGGCCCGCTGTTCGATGCGCTGGAGAGTCTTGAATGTTATCGCAAGTTCCTCAGGCGCGATATCCTTCAGGAGGCTGGCCCTCACCCGGCGCAGGACGCGGTTGGTCTGCTCGACCTTGGCCATGCCCGCTTTCGTCAAATGTAGCGTTTTGGCACGACGGTCGGTCGGGTCTTCGCGACGTTCGACCAGGCCCTCGGCCTGGAGCAGATCGATCAGGCGCACCAGCGACGGCCCCTCGATGCCGAGTTCGTCCGCGAGCACACCTTGCCGGACATTCTCGCCCTGGCGCGACAGAACCAGCAGCGGAATCGCGGTCGCATAGGACAGGCCGTGCTCGGACAGGGCAGAATCCGACTCGCGCCGCCATATCCGCCCCAGGCGCGCGATCAGCCGGCCGATTTCGGCGTGGATATGAGCCTGCGAGGGAGCCATGCAAATTAGATAGGACACAAACTATTAGTTTGCAACTATATACCCCGGCATCGCAGCGGCGATCACGCAGAAGATAACGAGGACGGGCGCCATGGGACCGGGTTCCCCGGCACGTGCAGCGGAAACGATGGCCGGCCACGGCGCGCTGACGCTGGTCCCGACCTTCGTCGTCGTGGCCGTGGATGCCACCGGGATGGGGATCATCCTGCCACTGTTGCCGTTCTATTCGCAGCGCCTCGGCGCCACGCCGTTCCTGCTCGGCGCGCTGATCTCGGCCTATGCCGTCTGCCAGCTCATCGCCGGTCCGGTGGTCGGGATTCTCTCGGACCGCTACGGACGGCGGAAGGTCTTGCTCGTCAGCCAGATCGGGACGCTCGCCGGATTCGTCCTGCTGGCTCTCGCCGGCAATCTCGCGCTCGTCTTTCTAGCCCGGATCATCGACGGCCTGACATCAGGCAACATCTCGGTCGCGCATGCCTATGCCGCCGAGCATAGCGCGCCCGCGACGCGCAAGCAGGCGCTGGGCATGACCAGCGGGGCGATCGGGACCGGGCTCCTGCTCGGCCCGGCGCTGTCGAGCCTCCTCGTGCATTACGGCCAGACCGCACCGGTATGGGCCGCCGCCGCGCTTTCGCTGATCAGCGTCGTCGCGACGATCGCCCTGCTCCCGCCCGATCATCCGGCGTCCGAACCGCTCTACCAGCATCGCGTGCCCGAGCCGACGCTGACGCGCAGCCTGTTCGGCATGCACTACGCCTGGCGGCTGCTCGGCCTGCTCATCGTGTTCTTCTTCGTCAACTCGATGTTCCTCTCGCAGATCGGCTTATTCCTGTCGGCGCGGTTCTCCTGGGACGGCCGTGCCTTCGGCGCGCGCGAGCTCGGCTGGATCTTTGCTTACGCCGGCTTCATCAACATGGTCGTGCAGGGCCTTCTGATGACACGCGTGAACCTCATCGCATCCGACCGCAGCATCGTGATGGCGGCATTCGCCTGCATGACCCTCGGCTTTGCAGGTCTTGGGGCCGAGAACAATGTCGGCCTGCTCGTGGTCAACCTGACGCTGATCATCGTCGGCACCATGTTTGCGCGCAGCACGCTGACGGCGGAATTGTCGCGCTCGACCGCGATCAACCGCCAGGGCATGATCATGGGCCTCAACCAGTCGCTGATGTCAGGCGCGAATATCAGCGCCCCGCTCCTGAGCGGCGCGCTGATCGGTCATCGGCTGTTCGTCCCTTGGGCGCTTGTCATGGCCGCGATCGCGGCAGTCGGCGCGGCACTGGCCGGCCAGCTGCTCGACACGCAGCGGGCGCGTTGACGCCCTCGCCTCAATTCACCACGTACACCTCAGGATCAAAGCTCGAGCTCGGCTTCTTGAAAGCGTTGCGCAAGGCCGGCGACATCGGGACGTTGTAGTTGAGGCCGTTTGGCGGCGTCGGCGATTCCAGCCATTTCCGATAGAGCACCTCGATCTCCGGGCTCGCATAAAGCTCTGCGGTGGCGCGGTCGGCGAGCGCCTTGAACGGCGCGTCCTCCCGCCGCAGCATGATCCCGAAGGGCTCGGCCTTCGCAAACGTCTCCTCGCTGATCATGAACAGGCCCGGCTCCTTCGAGCGCGCAATGGCGACCGCGAGCTGGACGTCGTCGAGCGCGTAGGCCTGCGCGCGATCGGTCTCGAGCAACAGGAACGCTTCGGCCTGATCCACCGCCGGCATGATCCTGATGCCGAGATTGCGCTCGGTATTAACCTTGGCGAGCTGGTTCAGGTTGACCGAGCCCGCCACCGCCGTGACCGCCTTGCCCTTGAGATCGTCGATGGTGTTGATGTTCGCGGCCTTCTTGGCTGCAAATCGGGTCGCGCTGAGGAAATGCGTGTTGGTGAAGGCGACCTGCTTCTGGCGGTCGGCGTTGTTGGTGGTCGCCGAGCAATGCAGGTCGAGCGTGCCGTTGACCATCAGCGGGATGCGGTTCGACGACGTCACCGCGAGAGTCTCGACGGAAATGTCGGGCATGCCGAGCTGTTTCTTCACCGCATCGACGATCCTGAGGCAGATGTCCATGGCAAAGCCGACCGGCTTCTGGTTCCCGTCGAGATAGCTGAACGGGACGGAGGCCTCCTGATAGCCCAGCGTGATCTTCCTGGTCTCCTTCACCTTCTGGAGGGTGCCCGTGAGGTCTTCGGCTGAAGCTGCGCCGGCAAGACATGTCACGGCCAGAAAAATGGCGGGAAGACGCATTGGAGGGCTCCTAAAGGGGGTCATGGACCGGTGTCCAGACACAATTGCGGAGCTGATAGCGCATAGATGCCCCGGGCGCCAGACGAGGCAGGTTTTACCAGCTATCGTCTTTTTATATACATCCCGGTCGAGGTCAGCCGCCTCATTGACAGGTCAGCTGCTGCTCGAACCAGCCGCCTAGCCGTTGCGACAGCGGAGGCCACAACCGCCGGAAGCTTTCGAGCTTGCCGACATTGGCGCGGTACATGTCCCGCAACTCCCGTTCGATGGCCGGCAGGTCGACGCCCAGGCAGCCCCCGTCCCGCGCGACCGACTTGCCGGCGACGACGACCTCCTGCACCAGCGAGGCGTTGCCGCGCGCGAACAGCAGCGCCATGGGATCGACCGGCATGATCCGGTCGCGATCGAGCCGCACGAGATCGATCACAACGTAGTCGGCGGGGTTGCCGGCAGCGAGCTCCCCGCTTCCCGGCGCGCCGGTCGCGCGGCGACCGTTGCGGATGGCGTGCGAAAACATCTCGGCTGGTGTCCATGTCGCCTTGAAGCCGAGGCCGCCATGAGCCATCTGCACCAGCCGCATTTCGCGCAGGATATCGTCGTCCTCATCCAGCGCCAACCCGTCCACGCCGACAGCGATGGCGCAGCCGCATTTGTGTGCGGCGGCGATCGGCGCGAGGCCCGAGCGCAGGTGCATGTTCGAGCTGAAATTGGTGACGATGCGCGCGCCGGAAGCCGCGATCATTTCGAGCTCGTCGGGGCGGGCGTGAATGCAGTGCGCCAGCGTCAGCCGCTCGGAGAGAAAGCCCACATCGCGCAGCCAGCGCACCATGTCGGGAAAGTGCTGGTCGGCCCAAGCGCGCTGGTGCACGGTTTCCAGGAGATGCATGTGGATGCGCCGGCCGATCCGGGCGGAGTTCTCCGCCACCGCTTCCAGCAGCGGCTTCGAGCACCATTGCACGCCGGCAGGCCCGAGCTGCACGTCCACCATCGGGCCGGCGATCCCTGCGGCAATGGCGTCAGTCAGCTCGATATACGCCTTGGGCGACATCGGCGCGCGAACGAAGAGATCCTCGATGGTCTTGCGGTCATCCCCGGGAAGTCCCGAAAGCACCGACTCGGCGTCACCGTAGACGATCGGATTCTGGTCGCGCACCGCCAGCGCAAAGGCGATGCGGATGCCGACGTCGGACGCAGCCTTCGCGATGGCCTTGGCCTCGTCGACCAGCGGCATCGTCCCGCTCGGCCGAGTGTAGTGCACCATCATGGCGGCACAGCCTGCCCTGGCCGAACGGGCCAACGCGGATGCTGCGGTCAGATAAGGATCAACAGGCGTGCCGAGCGCCGCGCGCAGGATCCAGCTTTCCAGGGGCATGCCGACCGCGCCGAAGGACGACGCGGTGGCGCGAGCATGGTCATGGGCGTTGACGAAAGCCGGGATGACGAACGAACGAGAACCGCTGGCGGCCCCCGCGGCTTCCGAGATATCGGTGATGACGCCGCCGTCGTGCCGCAGCACGACATTGTCGCTGACGCCGCGGTCAGGGCCAAGGAACAGGCTGGCGGCCGATATCTCCGTGGCCATGACGGTCTCTCCAAGATCAGTTGGCAGTATACACCAGCTCCCGCTCCGCGCGCGGCGGCAGGAATTCGCGCGAGAACACCTCTGCCGGCGTTGGTGCGCGCGCCAGCTGATAGCCCTCGACCACAATGCCGATGGCGCGGGTCATGCGGTCGTCCTTGATGTCGCCGATGCCGATCTCCCTCATCTCGGGCGAGACAATCAGCTTCTCGAAGGAATATTGCAGCCGGCGTTTCTCGACATCGGCATTGATGAGATTGTCGTAGTTCAGCGCCGCCTTCATGCCCGCGTTCTGGTCCTTGGCGACCGCGATCGCGCCTTTGTTGATGGCGCGGACAAGGCCAGCGACGGCCTTCGGGTTCGACGCCAGAAGCTTACGGGAGACCATCACGCCGTTGGAATAGAGGTCGAGGCCGTATTCACCGAACGAGAACCATTTGAAATCCTTGTCCGGGTCCTGGCGGTTCAGCACCAGGTTGAAGTAGCTGGTGATGTTGAAGACGAGCGCCGCGTCGATGTCGCCCTTGATCAGCATCGGCTCCTGCAGGTTCGGCGCCATGTTGGAGATCTTGATCTTCTCGCCGTCGAGCCCGTTCTTGCGCGTGAACACTGGCAACAGGCGCGTCGTCGGCGTGCCCTGCGCGCCGCCGAGGGTGTGACCCTCGAAATCCTTGATGGTGTTGATGCCACTGGTCTTCTTGGCGACGATCGCGAACGGCGGCTGGTTCCACATCATGTAGACCATGACGGGCGCCTCTTGCGGCTTGGTCGAGGCGTTCTGGATGATCGCGTTGACGTCGCCGAAGCCGGCATCATAGGCGCCGGACATGACGCGCGTGACGGTGGCGCCGGAACCTTCCCCCTGATCGATGACGACGTTGAGGCCTTCTTCTTTGAAGTAGCCGTTGTCCTTGGCATAGAAGAACGCGGCGTCGCTGCCCTGCGTCTTCCAGCCCAGCGTGAACTTGATCGTGGTTTCCTCGGCCACGGCAGCGCCCGTGGACAGGGCTAATCCCAGCAGCGCGGCAGTTACTTTTCTCAACATCGAGACCTCCTCAGCTTCGTTGCGTGACGGTTTGAGACATCAGGTGGCGATCACGTCGCTCTTGCGCGTCGCCCAGCCGGTGACCTGCCCTTCGATCAGCGAGAACACGACGTATAGCGCGACGCCGAGCCCGGCGAGCACGAACAGGCCGGCGAACACCAGCGGCACGTTGAAATTCGAGGACGCGGTCATCATGACGTTGCCGATGCCGCGGTTGGAGGCGACGGTCTCCGACAGCACCGCGCCGACGAAGGCGTAGGAGATCGCAACCTTCAGCGAGGCGAAGAAGAACGGCATGGTCCTGGGCAGGCCGACATTCCAGAGGATATCGAGCTTGCTGGCGCCGAGCGCCTTCAACACGTCCTCGAGCTCTGGCTCGGTGGTTGCCAATCCCGTCGCGATGTTGACGACGATCGGGAAGAAGCAGATCGACAGCGCGGTCAGCACCGCCGGCACGGTGCCGGAGCCGAACCACAGCACGAAGATCGGCACCACCGCGACCTTGGGGATGGAGGAGAAGCCGATCAGCAGCGGATAGCAGGTGTCGTAAGCCGTCCTGGACACGCCGATGATCGCGCCGAGAGCCACGCCGAGCGCAACGCCAAGGACGAAGCCAAACATGGTGGTGGCGAGCGTCTGCACGATGTGCGGCCACAGCACGGGGAAGCGCTGGACCAGCGTCACGAACACCTGCGAGGGCCGCGGCAGCACCAGGTCCGACATGCCGGTCATCAGGCAGAACAGTTCCCAGGAGACGAAGAACAGCACGATCAGGCCCGCCGACCACGCCTTCTGTCTGATATCGATCCCGAACATCAGCCTGCTCCCTGCTGGGCCGCGCTCCGCGCATCCTCGATGAAAGCACGCAGCTTCTGGTTCAGCGCGACGAAATCCGGCTCGAAGGTCATGGCGACGGTGCGCGGCCGCGCGAAGTCGACCCGACTGTCGTCGAGGATGCGACCGGGCCGTGCGCTCATCACGCAGATGCGGCTGGCAAGGAAGCCGGCCTCGCGCAGATCGTGGGTGACCAGCAGCACCGTCGGCTTGTGCGTCATCCAGAGGGTCTGGAGGATCGCCCACAGCTCCTCGCGGGTGAACTGGTCGAGCGCGCCGAAGGGTTCATCGAGCAGCAGCATGCGCGGCTCGTGGATCAGGGCGCGGCAGAGATTGGCGCGCTGGAGCATGCCGCCCGAGAGCTGCCAGGGATAACGGTTGCCGAAGCCCTTGAGGCCGACCTGCTCCAGCAGCGCGTTGGCCTTGTCGCGAAACTCGGTCTTGCGCAGCCTGCGGAAGTTGGAGCGGAACGGCTCGACGATCTTCAACGGCAGCATGATGTTCCGCTCGATCGTCATCCACGGCAGCATGGTCGGGTTCTGGAAGGCCATGCCGACCCGCATCGCCCGCGCCGCAACCTCGCGGCCGCCGACGATGACGACGCCGCTGGTCGGCTGCACCAGGCCGCTGACCAGACGCAAAATGGTCGATTTGCCGCATCCGGACGGGCCGACCAGTGCGACAAACTCGCCGTCGGCGATCCGTAAAGTGGTCTCCGAGAGAGCGGGCACGGCGCGCTCGCCGCGTCCGAACGTCACGGAGGCCGCGGACAGCTCAATGGCGGTCGCGGCCGCGCCTTCGGGAACGGGCCGTCCATCAAACCGGGTGTTGGGTTGCATGCGCATCACACCAAAAGTGCATGCAAGCTGAGTGCCAGCCCGCGCCCGACACAAAATCAATGGCCTCGCCGGATCCTCCGCGTTGGATGGCCGGATTCGATTTAGGCAATCCGGACACCAAACTGCATGCAATTGGAGCGCGGAATTGGCGAAGGGCTGTGCTAAAGAGAGCCTTCGACCGTCCCCTCAAGGATTCGCCGATGACGGCGCGCGCGAGCAGCAAGACTTCTGAATCGTCGGACAAGGTCAGCGTGATCTGCCGCGCGCTGCGACGTGCGATCATCGAGCAGGCGCTGGAGCCCGGCGCGAAACTGCCCGAGGATTCGCTTGGCGAGCGCTTCGGCGTCAGCCGCACCATTGCCCGTCACGCGCTGGGGCAACTCGCGGCCGAAGGCCTGGTCGAGCTCCGACGCAACCGGATCGCGGTGGTGGCGACGCCGAGCTGGCAGGAGGCGCGCGATGCCTTCGACATCCGCATCGAGCTCGAGCGTCTTGTCGTCCGTCAGCTCGCGGGCAAGCTGACCAAGGCCCAGATTGCCGAGCTGAATGCCCATGTCGACGCCGAGGATCGCGCCCGCGGCGGCACGGATGCGATGTCGATCCGGCTCGCCACCGAATTCCACATCCTGCTCGCCCACATGACGAACAGCCCGATCCTGGTGCGCTATGTCAGCGAGGTCGCCTATCGCTGCTGCCTGACGCTGTCGCTCTACAGCCGGCCGCATTCCACCGAATGCGCCATCAACGAGCATCGCGCCATCATCTCGGCGCTTGCCAAGGGCGACGAGACCAAGGTGATGGATTTGATGCGGCATCACCTGGATTCCGTGGCCAATCGCGCGCTGGTGGCTCCCACCCCGCAGCGCGGCCGCGACCTGCTCGATATTTTGGC
Organism: Bradyrhizobium sacchari; assembly: GCF_002068095.1. GTDB lineage: Bacteria > Pseudomonadota > Alphaproteobacteria > Rhizobiales > Xanthobacteraceae > Bradyrhizobium > Bradyrhizobium sacchari. Next base: position 443,256 of record NZ_LWIG01000026.1, read on the forward strand.
GCCTTATGCCGATGAGGTAACGAGCGACCGCGTCGTCAAGCTGCCGAAGGTGGCGAGGCGCTAAAGCGCAATAGATTGCGCTTTAGCTGTTTTTGTTTGCGCATGATCTTACCGGAAAACCGCTGCACACTTTTCCGGATCATGCGCGGCTAAGCCTCGATCCCGCGCTGGACCAGGATGCGCTCGGCACTGTCGTTCCAGACATCCATCTTCACGATCTGCCCGCCCTTGACGACAAAGCGATCGACATAGCGGTTGCCTTCGAACGGCGTGCCGTCGATCCACTCGCCATAGAGCGTCCCGACGCTATAGACGACGGTCTCGTCCGCGCCCGGGCACACGTCGAACCGATCCATCTTCTTCTTGACCCAGCGATAGCGCTTGGCGTTGAAGCCGGTCGGCCCGTGCGGATGATCGAACTCGCGCCCGCCGGTGAAGGTGATCACCGTGCCCGGCTTCATATAGGCTGCCGCAGCGTCGGGATCGGGTATCATCGAGGCCGTCAGATAGGCCTCCACGATCTCGGCGTCGGTCATCGGACGTTCGGCTTTTACGGGAGCGGACATGACGGGTTCTCCGGAGTGCCGGCATTCTACAATTCAGGCGTGAAAGTGCATGCACATTTTTTGAACATTCTGGCAGCAGAACTGCACACAATCTGGGGCTGCCCGCCTTCACACGTTCCGCTAGGCTACCACAGCTGAATCCCACGTCATGACCACCCAAAGCGCCCTAGACCTCATCTTCCGCAACGCGTTGTTGCGATCATCCGCCGCACCCGTCGATATCGGTGTGCAAGGCGGCCGCATCGCCGCGATCGCGCCAAAGCTCGCCTGCGAGGCCGCCGAGGTCGATCTCGGTGGCCGCCTTGCCCTGCCCGGCTTCGTCGACACCCACATCCATCTCGACAAGGCCTGCCTGCTCGGCCGCTGCGGGCACGATCACGGCAGCGTTTCGGACGCGATCCGCGCCGTCGCCGGCATGAAAAGGGATTTTACGGTCGAGGACGTCTACGCACGCGGCGCAAAGGTGCTCGAACGCGCCATCGTGCACGGCACGACGCGGATGCGAACCCATGTCGAAATCGATCCGCGTATCGGTCTCCGCGGCTACGACGCGGTGAAGGCGCTGAAGCAGGATTATGCCTGGGCGATCGATCTGGAACTCTGCGTCTTCCCGCAGGAAGGCCTGACCAACGATCCCGGATCTGAGGAGTTGCTGATCCAGGCGCTGCGCGACGGTGGCGAGGTCATCGGCGGCTGTCCCTACATGGACACCGATCCCAACGCCCATCTCGCGCGCATCTTCGATCTCGCGCAGGAATTCGACGTCGACGTCGACCTCCATCTCGATTTCGATCTCGATCCCTCCTGGTGGCATCTCGACGAGGTCTGCCGGCAGACCGAGCGGCGCAACTACGGGGGGCGCGTGGCGATCGGCCACGCCACCAAACTCTCGGCATTGCCGCCGGAGCGGCTGAAGGCCGCCAGCGCGCAACTGGCAAAGGCCGGCGTTGCCGTCACCGTGCTGCCCGCGACCGATCTCTATTTGATGGGCCGCGAGGCCACCCACAACGCACCGCGCGGGCTGACGCGCGCCCACAAGCTCGCCGGCGAGGGCGTGCTGTGCTCGGTCGCCACCAACAACGTGCTCAATCCCTTCACGCCGTTCGGCGATGCCTCGCTGCTGCGGATGGCGAACTTCTACGCCAATGTCGCGCACGCCTCGGTGAGCGACTTCGACACCTGCCTCGATCTCGTGACCGAACTGCCAGCACGGCTGATGAACCTCGGTGATTACGGCATCAAGATCGGCAATCCAGCCGATCTCGTCGTGCTCGATATCAAGGACAGCCGCCTTGCCATCGCCGAACTCCCGGATATCGTGATGGGCTTCAAGGCAGGCCGGCAGACCTTTGCGCGGCAGCGGCCCACGCTGTTCCGCCCGGGCCGTGAACGGACCTAAGCGCATATCTGCATTGCGGAGCACGCCGAATTACCGTTCGATGTTACCGCCCACCGTTCCAGAATTCCGAATCCGGTACTATACCGGATAGTGGATTCTCTCCGATTCCCGATAGGTGCGCGCATTGCAAGTCCCGCGGTGCCGGTCCTGTGAGACCGCACTGATGTCTGCATCCAACCGGGAAGCATGGCCGTGTTCAGCGCATTCAGCAGCATCGACTCTCATTCAATTCGAGCCCGGACGCCCGCCGAGACAGCCGTCAAGCGGCTGAACGGTATCGGCGAAGTCTTGTCGGACCTCGATATCTCAACGATCCGCACAGAGGACGACATGGCCCGCGCGCTGTGGACGCTCGAGACCGCCGACAAGTGCATTCGGATGATCCTCGTCGAGTTCCGCACCGAGCGCACGACCGTAGTTGTCCGGGAAGCCAAAGGCCTGATAGATTTGATCGAGCGCGCCCGCGACGGGCTCACTGGCTGTTGCACGGCGAAGTCCTGAACCGGAGCCGCGTTATTTCGCGCGGCTGATCTTCGCCAGGATCCGATCCGCCTCGGTGCGCCAGTCCGCGCTGCGGGCAAACTCCTTGGTCCCCTTGGGTCCGAACAGCCCCTCATCGGCGAGATCAGCCACCCAGGCCTGACGCTCGGCCGTGCCCTGCGCCGACCACGGCGTCAGTCCCGCCTCGCGCACGGTCTCGGCGACCTCACGCACCTCCTCGGCACGGCGCCGTCCGTGTTCGATCACGCGCTGGAAGAAATAAGCGCCCTGCTTTTCCCAGTTGATGGCGGGGAACGTCTCGGTGAGTGACGCCAGCACGGCGTCTTCGACTCCATAGGCACGCGCGGTCGTAAAACTCTCGATGACCATGGCCTCGAGGCCCTTGATCATGATGCTGCGGCACATCTTCACCGCCGAGGACACACCTAACTTGTCGCTGGCAACCCTCGCCGCAAAGCCGATCGCGTTCAGCAGCGGCTCCAGCTCCCTCGCGCCGGGCCCGCCGAGCAGCAGCGGCACCTTGATGCGATACGGCGGCACCGACGTCATCACCGCGCCCTCGACATAGCGCCCGGCTGCGCCGTCAATCAGCGCGGCGGCGCGCTGCTTGGCACCGGGAGAGGCCGAGTTGAAATCGAGGAACCAGGTGCCCTGGTTCATCGCGGCCGCGCAGGCCTTTGACACCGGGACGGCCTGGCTCGCCGTGACGGCGGAGATGACGAAGTCGGATTTCGCGGTCAGCTCGGCGTGAGATGTCGCCAAGGTGACACCGTGCTTCGCCGCGTGCTCCTGCAGCGGCACGCCCTGCTCGCCACCGAGCTTGATGTCGTAGGCTGAGACCTTGATGTCCTGCTGGCGTAAATCCTCGGCCAGAATCCTGCCGACCTCGCCATAGCCGACCAACCCGATCTGCCACCGCCTGGGATCACCCGCCATCAGTTCAATCCTCGCGTCGTCTCGTCGAAGAGCTCCTCGACCACGTAGCGGCGCGGGATCAGCGCCTGCTGGAATGCGTAGTCGATGATCAGCTCGAGCGGCTTTCTGTTGGCCTCGATCCCGAACGGAACGAGGTCCGGCGTTGCCACGGGTCCCACCTGCGCCTTGTTCCGCTTGAGCAGATCATAGACGCCCGCGATCACGTCGGGGCGTGATTTCGCGAGCCTTTCGGTCACGACCACGAGATGGTTGACCGGCACGACGCCGCGCCGGCCGTACCACCGTGCGGCCTCCGCGGCCGGATCGGGAAACAGCGGCTTCAGCTTGGGATTATCAGAGGTCTCGCCAAGGACGGCATCGAGCTCGCCGTCGAGCAGCATCTGCAACACCTTCTTGTCCTTCGGCGCGCGCTCGGTGGTGTCGACATATTCCGCGACGTGCGGATCCTCGAACGTCACCCAGCGGATCTTGTCGAGATTGACGCTGTAGTCGTTGGCGAGAATGCCCCTGATCCAGGCTCCCGTCGTGGTCGTGAACGAGCGGATGCCGACGCGTTTGCCTTCGAGATCGGACGGCCCGAGCGTGCCATGCGCGGGATTATACAGCGCATAAGAATGCTGGAATCGGCCGAGCATGGTCGCCGGCAGCAGCACCAGCGGCTTGCCGTGCGCTTTCGCCATCAGATAGGTCACGATTGCCATCTCGCAGACGTCGAAGGCCTGCTCGCGCACCATCGGCTTGAAGGCTGTGTTGGTCGGCGTGTACTCGATGAAGTCGAGATCGAAGAGGTCGGAGCGAAGCGCCCCGCTCTTCACCGCCTGCACATGGGGATGATTGCCGAGCACGGCCTTCAGCTTGAGACGATCCATCCGCCCGCTCCGCTTCTCTTATTCCGCTCAGACGTCCTCGGGATTGTCGACATAGACGAGGCCGGCCTTCGCCAACGCCTCGCGCATGCTGTACATGTCGAGGCCGAGCTCGCCCGAAGCGAGGCGCTTGCGCTTGCCGCCTTCATCTGCGTTGCGCTTCTTCGCCTTCTCGGCGACCTCACCGGCATAGCGCTTCGGCACCACCACGACGCCGTCGTCATCTGCGACAACGATGTCGCCGGGATCGACATTCACACCGGCGCAAACGACCGGAACGTTGACCGAGCCGAGCGTGGCCTTCACGGTGCCCTTGGCCGAGACCGCGCGCGACCACACCGGAAAGTTCATCTCGTGCAGCGCCTTGACGTCGCGGCAGCCAGCATCGATGACCAGCCCCTGCACGCCGCGCGCCTGGAGCGAGGTTGCGAGCAGTTCGCCGAACATACCGTCGGTATTGTCTGTGGTGCAACCGACAACGAGGATATCGCCCTTCCTGCACTGCTCGACCGCCACATGGATCATCCAGTTGTCTCCGGGCTGCGCCAGCACGGTGACCGCAGGACCGGCAATCGACGCCCCCGCCCAGACGGGACGCAAGTAAGGCTTCATCAGGCCGATGCGGCCATAGGCCTCGTGCACGGTCGAGACGCCGTACTCCGCCATCCCGGCGGGATCGGCGCGCTCAATGTTGCGAACGACGACCGGCTTCATGCCAATTCCTCCGCAACCGTCGGGAACAGGCGCTGATAGGCCTCGCCATAGGTCATGGGGACGCCAGTGTTGCGGCTGCCCTGGATGCCACGGTTGAGCGCGACGCGCTCGTAATAGCCCCAGAGATGTTTTTGCGCGGCGAGGATCTGGAAAGCCTCGTACTTCTCCTTCCAGACCTCGTCGATCTTGAGCAACAGATCCGGCTTGTAATTGCACTGCTCGGGCTGGTGCGGCTCGAACAGGAATACCGGCGGCGCGGAATATTTGTACTGCGCGCCCGGCTTGTGCCCCATGGCCTGCGCGACCACGCGCGTCTCCTGGGCGAAATGCGCCGCGTTCGGATGGTCGAAATTATAGGGGTCTTCCAGCGCATGCGTCAGCACGAAGCTCGGATTGAGCTCGCGGTAGATGTCGACCATACGGTCGAAATGCGCCTCGGTGAGCTTCAGCGGATAGTCGCCGCAGTCGAAGAACTCGATCTCGGCACCGAGCAGCTTGGCAGCCCGCTCCGCCTCGTCCTTGCGGCCGGCCTTGACCGATTCCAGTGTGGCGCCCTTTTCCTTCCATGCGAACTGGCTCTCGCCGCGCTCGCCGAAGGACAGGCACACGATCTTCATGCGATAGCCCTTCTTCGCATGCAGCGCGATGGCACCGCCGGCGCGCCAGACGAAATCGCCGGGATGGGCGGTGACGACGAGACCTGTCTTCATGGGAGAACTCCCCTCTTTCGTTCGCAAGCATCATAAGCTGCCCGCCTCGTGCAGGTAGCAAGTTCATTCAGGCCGCCGCGGCCGCCGGTTCCTCGCCGTCGAGCGCGCGCTGCAATCGCTCGCCGTCGAGCGCGCCTTCCCATTTGGCAATCGCAATGGTCGCAACCGCGTTCCCGATCAAATTGGTCGGCGTCAGCCCCTGCGACATCAGGCGGTGGATGCCGAGCACCAGCGCCACGCTGGTCACCGGAATGGTGCCGGTCGCCGACAGCGTCGCCGCCAGCACGACGAAGGCGGCGCCCGCGATCCCTGCCGCACCCTTGGAGGTCACGAGCAGGATCAAGAGCAGCTCGATCTGCTCAGCGAGCCCGAACGGCGTGTTGGTGGCCTGCGCCAGGAACACCGAGGCCGCGGCAAGGTACAGGCAGGTGCCGTCGAGATTGAAGGAATAGCCGGTCGGGATCACGAGCCCGACCACGCTCTTCTCGCAGCCGGCCTTCTCCAGCTTGGTCAGCATCCGCGGCAGCACCGTCTCCGAGGAGGTCGTGGCGATGCAGATCAGCAGCTCTTCCCAGATGTAGCGGATCAGCTTCAGCAGCGAGAAGCCGCATAGCCGCGCCACCGGCCCGAGCGCAATGACAATGAAGGCCGCGCAAGTGAGATAGAAGCCGCCGAGCAGCTTGCCCAGCGAAGCCAGCGAACCAACGCCGAACTTTCCGACTGTAAAGGCGATGGCGCCGAACGCGCCGATCGGCGCCGCCCACATCACGAAGCCGACGACCGCGAACACCATTTTTGCGGCGATGTCGATCAGATGGACCAGCGGCGCGGCCCTCTCGCCGAGCTGGACCAATGCAAAACCGCACAGCACGGAGATGAACAGCACCTGCAGGATGTTGCCCTCGGCAAAAGCGCCGATGAACGTCGCCGGCACGATGTTCATCAGGAACGGCACGAAGCCGATCGCCCCGGTCTGCTTGACGTAGGGCTCGATCGCGCTGGCATTGATGCTGGCGGGATCGATGTTCATGCCGACGCCAGGCCTCAGCAGGTTCACCGCGACAAGACCGATGATCAGCGCGATGGTGGTCATGATCTCGAAATAGACGATCGCCTTCACCGCGACGCGCCCCACCCGCGCCATGTCGGCCATGTGCGCGATGCCGTGCACGACCGTGCAGAAGATGATCGGCGCGATCAGCATCCGGATCGCCTTGATGAAGGCGTCCCCGAGCGGCTGCATCTTGGCGCCCGCCTCGGGACTGGCAATCCCGAGCGCGATACCGGCAGCCATGGCGATGAGCACCTGGATCCAGAGCTCCTTCCACCAGGCGCGGCCGCGAGGCTTGTCGATCGCGAGCGACGTCATCGGTCGAACTCGAACAGACGCGCGGGATTGTCGACCAGGATCTTCTGCTGGAACTCTGGCTCCGGCGCGAACAGCGGGATCAGATCGACGAGGTCGCCGTCATTCGGCATCACCTTGACGTTGGGATGCGGCCAGTCGGTGCCCCAGATGACGCGGTCGGGCGCGGTGTCCACGATCTTGCGTGCGAACGGCACCGCGTCGGTGAATGGCGGACCGACCGAGGACACGCGCTCGGAACCGCAGATCTTCACCCAGCACTTCTCGTCGCGCCGCATCAGCTCGATCAGGATCTTGAACGGAAGCTGCTCGAGCCCCTCCGTCGCCTTCACCCGGCCCATATGGTCGATGGTGTAGCTGAGCGGCAGCCTGGTCAGCATGTCGGCATATTCAGGCAGGTCGATCGCATCGAAGTGCAGATCGATGTGCCAGCCGAGCGGCGTGACCATCGCGACGATGCGGTCGAACACGCGTTTGTCGGGCACGCCGCCGAGATGACGGACGAAATTGAAGCGGCAGCCGCGAAAACCGCCCTCGTGCAGCACACGAAGCCCGCGCTCGGTGATGCTGTCGTCGATATTGGCAACCGCGCGGTAGGCGCCATTGCTCTGCGCGATCGCATCGAGCGCGACCGTGTTGTCCGTGCCGTGCACGCTGGCATTGACGATGACCGCGCGCTCGACACCGAGCTTGGCGTGCAGCGCGCGAAAATCCTCCAGCGGCGCATCTGGCGGGGTGTAGGAACGGTCAGGCGCGTAGGGATATTTCGAGCCGGGCCCGAAGATGTGGCAATGCGCATCGCAGGACAGTTTTGGCAGCCTGAACTTCGGCGTGCGCGTGTCCGGATCGGGTGGCGGAATGGTCGGCGTGTACATCATCGTCATCACTTGAATCGACGAGCGAGACTGCTTGCTTCAAGTCTTGCTGCTGGCGACCGGTCGCCGCCGCGCAGGTGCGGCCTGATCGAGCGCCGGTGCCTGGAACGCGGCGACGGTTGCCTGCACCAGCTGCTCGATGGCGCCCGCCGCATCGCTGCCGTCGGCCTCGCCGCGAGATAGACGGGAGACTCGGTCCGGCGTCACCAGCGAGTAATAGAGTGCGCCGAGCAGGAAATGGCTGCGCCAGACGATGTCGGTGCGCGGAATGTGGGGTAGGCTTTCGTGAATGGCGTCGATGAAGGCGTGGCTGGTGTCGTCAAAGGTCTGCGCGATGATTTTTCGCGCGACCTCGTTGCCTTCCGCCGACATCACCGCACGCAGCCGCGTGAAGCGTGCCCCGCCGCCGGCAAGATCGCTGCCGGAGGTGAAGGCCGGCACCACATAGGCTCGCACGATCGCCTCCAGCCGGTCCTGGAGATCGCGCACGCGCTTGGCGGCGGCGAGCAGCTCGGAACGGCGCAAGTTCATCGGCCCGCAATGGCGCCGGTAGATCTCCAGCAGCAGGCCGTCCTTGGTCTTGAAATGATAGGTGACGCTACCGGGATTGGCCCCCGCCGCCTGCGCGATGTCGCGCACCGAGACGGCATTGAAGCCGTTGGTGGCGAACAGCTCCTCGGCCGCGGCGAGAATTGCCTCGCGCATGTTCGGCTTACGGGCCGTTTCCCTGCTGGTGGGCTTGCGTACCATGTGATTTGTACTATCGTACAAAAGATCAGGTCTCGTCAACAAAAACCATGGGCAACGTCTGGGACCGCCACCAAGGACGGAATGCCCGCAAGGAGTGCTGGAAATGCTGGGTTTGAGTACGACAATCGGCCGGCTTGCGGTCGGCGCAGGCGTGCTGCTGGCGGCAAGCGTCGCGCAGGCCGAAAATTATCCGAGCAAGCCGGTCCACATCCTGGTGCCCTATGCGGCCGGCGGCGCAGTCGACGTGCTCGCGCGCACGCTGGGACAGGCACTCGCAAAAACCTGGGGCCAGCAGCCGGTGATCGACAATCGCCCCGGCGCCGGCGGCATCGTCGCCTCGCAGACGCTCGCCCAGGCCGCACCCGACGGCTACACGCTGATCCTGGTCGCGAGCGGCCATCCGCTGAACCAGTTCATCTATCCGAGCGTGCCCTACGACACGTTCAGGGATTTCACCGCGATCACCGAAGTGGCCTCTTCGCCGCTCGCAATCGTGGTCGCCAAGGACAGCCCCTACAAGACGCTCGGCGATCTCCTCGCCGCCGCGAGGAAAGAGCCGGACAAGCTCTCCTACGGCATGTCCGGCAACGGCACCTCGGCGCATCTCGCCGGCGAGCTGCTCAAATACATGTCCGGCACTAGCATCGTCGCGATCCCCTACAAGGGCGGCGCGCCGGCATTGACGGCGGTGATCGCAGGCGAGATCCCGCTCAGCATCAATCCGCTCGCAGAAGCCATCGGCCAGCTCGAGGGCGGCCCAGTGCGCGCGCTCGCGGTGACCTCCGCGGAACGCTCCAAGGCGCTGCCGGACGTTCCGACCATCGCCGAGGCCGGCGTGCCCGGCTACGACGTCTCGGTCTGGTGGGGCGTGCTAGGTCCGGCGAAGATGCCGCCGGAGATCGTCGCGAAGCTCGAGACCGACCTCAAGACCGCGCTGCAAGACCCCAGCGTGCTGTCGACGCTCGGCAAGATCGGCGCAGCCCCCGTCGGCTCCTCCGCCAAGGATTTTGACGCCTACATGCATGCCGAGGCGACCAAATGGGAGCCGGTGCTGAGGGCCGCGAACATCCGCGCGCAGTAGGGCTCTTTTCATGAGGACCTCCGGGCACATTGCGCGCATCGCCCTGCAGCAGCAAGCGGCTCTGCGCGACGCGACCACGGCTCAATAAAGGAAGCCCCGCC
>NZ_LWIG01000026.1:453161-462433 GCF_002068095.1 Bradyrhizobium sacchari
CGGCGGGGCGCTGGAGCAATTCGATGTCGTCGCCTCCTCCTTGCGGGATCAGGATCGCGCGTTCACGCGGCAGGGCTTCCGGCATCTCGTCGCGGATGAAGGCGATCAGCTTCTCTCGCATTTCGCAGCGCAGGTCCCAGGATTGCGGCGCATTCCTGGCGCTGACCAGCGCGCGCAGCTCGATGGTGCGCGAATCCGCGTCGATCACCTGGAGATTGACGACGGCGCCGTCCCACAGCTTGGACTCCTTCACTGCACCTTCGAGCCAGCGCCGGATGCGCGGCACATCGGCGCGATAGTCGACATGGAGCGCGATGACGCCGATCAGGGAAGCGGTATCGCGGGTCCAGTTCTGGAACGGCTTTTCGATGAAATAGGACAGCGGCACCACCATGCGTCGCCAGTCCCAGAGACGGATCACCACATAGGTCGAGGCGATGTCCTCGACCCAGCCCCACTCGTTCTCGATGATCACGGCATCCTCGATCCGGATCGGCTGGGTAATCGCGATCTGCAAGCCCGCGATCAGGTTGCTGAGCAGTGGCCGCGCGGCAAGACCGACGATGATACCGGCAGCGCCCGCGGAGGCGAACAGGCTGACGCCGTATTGCCTCACCGAATCGAACGTCATCAGCGCTGCCGAGACGGTGATGATGACGATGATGGTATCGGTGACGCGCTTGAACACCCGCACCTGCGTGACGTGCTTGCGCGCGACGAAATTCTCGGTGACGTCGCGGAAGTTCTGCAAATAGCGCGCCGCGCTCATGTCCACGACGCGGATCGAGATCCAGCCGATCAGCGCGATGAAGGCGACGACGAACAGGCGCGTGAGCGGCGTACGGATGGTGTCGTCGAGCGGCGCGAGCGGCAGGACCAGGGCGACGGCGGCAAGACACAGCGCCAGCTGGGCCGGACCAGACGTGCGCTCGATGAACACGCTCAGAAGCGGAAGGCGGGCCCCAAAGGCGCGATTCAGCAGCCAAACGGCAAATCGATAGAACGACAGGGCAAGCAGCATCGCCCCGGCGACCAGGCCAAGACCAATGAACCATGATGGTATCCACCCGAACATCTTGTCGATGTCGGCCATGAGGGCCTGCCAATTCATTGCTGTTCCCGCCTTACATGCGCGTCAGCGCTCAACGCCTCGCGGCCGGCTTCGCTCCCCCGCCCCGTGCAATGCAGCATTCCGCTGGTGCAACCGTCGCCGAGCTGCGCTAGGTTGTCGTCCGCATGACCAGACGAACCGGCAGCGCCGATCTCCCTCTCCACACCGGACGGGTTCCGCCGTGGCTCGCGAGCCGCATGGCCACGCTCGGCGCGATCGTCACGCAGGCGATCGTGCATCATTACGGGCGCGACGCGTTCATGCAGCGCCTATCGCATCCGTTCTGGTTCCAGTCGTTCGGCGCCGTGATGGGGATGGATTGGCACTCCTCGGGGATCACCACCTCCGTGATCGGCGCGCTGAAGCGCGGACTCGGCCCGCTCCAGGACGAGCTCGGCATCTATGTCTGCGGCGGCCGCGGCCAGCATTCGCGCAAGACGCCGGACGAGCTGTTGCAGCTCGGCGATCGTGTCGGCTTCGATGGCCAAAAACTCACGCGCGCCAGCCGTCTGGTGGCCAAGGTCGACAGCGCTGCGGTCCAGGACGGTTTCGACCTTTATCTCCACGGCTTCTTCGTCACCGCTGAGGGCAAGTGGACGGTGGTGCAGCAGGGCATGAACGGCGACAAGCGCCAGGCCCGCCGCTATCACTGGCATTCCGAGGCGCTGAAGAGCTTTGTCGACGCGCCCCACAGCGCTATCGACGGCCCACAGCAGGGTGAGATCGTCAACCTCACCGATCACCGCGCCGACGTCGCGCGCACCGCGCAGCTCGAACTCCTCAATGATCTCGGCCCCGATCGCATCCTCACGGAATTCGAGCGCCTCACCCGCACCGAGCCCGCGCCTGCGCAAGCGATGCTGCCGCATCTGATCATGCCGGCGCATCACGACGTGCGCCCCAAGGACGTGTTCGCGCGACGCCTGCACGGTACGCTGGCTGCGGCCGCGGAGCGCGGTCCGGTCGACTTTCCGGATCTGCTGCTGACGCCCGGTGTCGGTGCGCGCACGGTGCGTTCGCTGGCGATGGTCGCCGAGGTCGTGCACGGCGCGCCCTATCGCTTCACGGATCCCGCCCGCTTCTCGCTCGCCCATGGCGGCAAGGACCGGCATCCCTACCCCGTTCCGATCAAGGTCTATGACGAAACCATCCGCGTGCTGAAGGGCGCGATCCAGAGCGCGAGGCTCGGGCGCGAGGAAGAGATGCAGGCGATCAGGCGTCTCGACGACCAGGCGCGGCGGCTGGAGCGTACCGCGCGCGGGCCGTCGGTGGAATCGTTCATCGCAGGCGAACGTGCTGCCTCGCCTGATCTCGACGGCCGCTCCGTATTCGGCTGGGAGCGCGATATCGCCGCATCCAGGAAGTCGACCGGCTCCTGAGGCTGCCGCTTGGCGAGCGCCTAATCCTCAGCCTCCTCGTCGTCGCTCAATCGGTTGGCCGAATGATCCTGGTACTGCTCCGTCTGGATGAACTTGCCATCCATGCCGCGAATGTCGGAATGCTGCGCCTTGTCGCGGTTCGACAGGATCATGTTGTCGCCGATCTTGTCCTTTGGGATATCCGTCAGTGCGCCGGTTCCGGCGCCCTTGCCATGCGCGCCCGATCCGATATGCGTCTTGCCGCCGTTGGGCATGGGCTGCTCCCTTGCTGTTGCGTGCATCGGGCAACGCGTACGCAATCCGGATTGTTTCGCGCCTTGCGCAAGATGACGCGCCCTGTTCCCGGTGCGGTGTTAATCCGCTGGCAGCGGTTCGGCGGCGGCCGCAGCGAGGCGCGGTCGTCCGGCCCCACCCGCAACGACCGGCAACCTTGCGATCGCACGCATCCCGGGCCGCTTGCGCCAGCGAATGTCCGCGGGATCGACGGCGAGAGCGAGTTTCGGCCATCGCGTCAGCAGCGCCTCCAGCGCACAGGCCGCTTCGATCCGCGCGAGCTGATGGCCAAGACAAAAGTGAATTCCCGTCCCGAACGACATGTGGCGGTTCGGCTTGCGCGCGAGGTCGAGGCGCTCGGGCTTATCGTGCACCGTCGGATCCATGTTCGCCGCGGCCAGCATGACCATGACGCGATCGCCCTTCTTCAGCGGCACGCCCGCAAGCGCGATGTCTCGCCGCACATACCGCGGTTTTGAAAACTGCACCGGCGAGACGAAGCGCAAAAATTCCTCGACCGCGAGACCGACACGGCCCCAGTCTTCTTCCAGCCAGTCGCGCAAGGCCGGATTCCTGAGCAGTTCATAGGCCGAACCGCTGATGAGATGCGTGGTGGTTTCCGAACCCGCGGCCAGCAGCAGGAAAACCATCGAGACCATTTCATCCGGCGTGATCTGGCCGCCCTCGCGCTCGACCTGGACCAGCTCGGCGATCAGGCCCTCGCCGCCCTGCACGCGCGCGATCCGCAACTGCTCCTCGAGATAACGCCGCATCTTGCGGAACGCGAACAGCAACCGAAAGAAGCTGAGCACGTTCGTGAGCGACGACATTGAATTCGCCCAGGCGATGAACCTCGGGCGATCGGCGGCCGGCAGTCCCAGCAATTCGCAGATCACCGAAATCGGCAGGATCCGGGCGTAGCGCTGCACGAGATCTGCGGGGCTGCCGGCGGCGAACAGCTCGTCGGCAAGACCGTCTGCGATGGCGCGAATGCGCGGTTCCATCGCCACGATGGCACGGCGACGGAAGGCCTCGTCCACGATGCTGCGCAGCCGCGTATGATCCGGCTCGTCCATCGTCAGCATGTTGTTGGCGATGGTCTTCACATATTTCGGCATCCACCAGCGCAGACCCGCGACGTCGCCATCCTCCTTGCGCAGCGTGAAGGTCGCGCCGTCCTTCAGGACCTCCGCCGTGGCGTCATGCGTGGTGGTGATCCAGACCTCGCCCACCAGGGGAAAGCGCGTCGCGACCACGGGGCCGGATGCGCGTAATGCCGCGATCGCCTTGGGCGGATCGCGGAAGAAGGCCTCACTGGTGAAATCGAGGCGCGGTGCCATGGGATCACCGTAATGGTTGGCGCCTCAACCAGATGGTGTGCGCGCGGCAGCGCGCAAGTGCCTGAACCGGCGGAAGGACAAGTAGAGCCTATCCGCGCCCGGGCGAACGCTGGCCGGTCTTGCGTTGCTGCTGGTTGGTATAGGAGTCCCAATGGCTCCAGCTGCCGTTGCTGAGGCTTTGCAGGTCGGTGCCGAGCGGACGTCGCGTGCGCTTGTCGTGATCGGCGATCGCGCGCTCGGACTGCGCGATCTTGCGCTGGAGTTCCGCGATCGTCTTCTGGGTCTGGCCGTTCCGCTTCGAGGTGGCGATCTCGCCCATCGTGAAGCGCGCGGTTTCGAGCGCCTTCAACTCGGCGCGGTTCTTCTTCAACTGAACCCGGTGCCAGGCGATGTTGCTGTCGCTGTCCGCAACCATGTGGGAACTCCGCTGATTCGGTCCCACAGTGTATCGTGCGCCGAATCGGAGCCGCAACGCCCCGGCGGTGGCGAAAATACGATCTTCTCGCGCAGAAATTCTGAACCTAAAGCCCCGGAACGGGCTCTAGATCCTTATTTGGACGCGTAGAACCGGCATCCACCTCGCTTGAAAACGCTTTAGCGCTCGGCAAACGCCTTTTCGACCACGAACTGGGCCGGCTCGCCATGGTTGCCCTCGACGAAACCGCGCTCGCCGAGCAGCACGCGGGTGTCCGCCACCAGCGCCGGGCTGCCGCAGATCATGACGCGGTCGTGGGCGGCTTCCAGTGCCGGCAGGCCGATATCGGCGAACAGCTTGCCTGAGGTGATGAGGTCGGTGATACGGCCGCGATTGCGGAAGGGATCGCGCGTCACCGTCGGATAGTAGATCAGCTGGCTCTGGATGTACTCGCCGAGCAGCTCGTCCTTCGGCAGGTGCTCGGTGATCATCTCGCCATAAGCGAGCTCCTTCACGTGCCGGCAGCCGTGCAGCAGCACCACCTTCTCGAACCGCTCATAGGTCTCGGGGTCCTTGATCACGCTCAGGAACGGCGCAAGGCCGGTGCCGGTGCCGATCAGGTAGAGGTTGCGCCCCTCCTCCAGATTGTCGATCACCAGCGTTCCGGTGGCCTTGCGGCTGACGATGATCTCGTCGCCTTCCTTCAGATGCTGGAGGCGGGAGGTCAGCGGGCCGTCAGGCACCTTGATCGAGAAGAACTCCAGCGTGTCCTCGTAATTGGCACTGGCGACGCTGTAGGCCCGCAGCAGCGGCTTCTCGCCGACCTTGAGCCCGATCATGGTGAATTCGCCGTTGCGGAAACGGAAGGTCGGGCTGCGGGTGGTCTTGAAGGAGAACAGCGTGTCGGTCCAGTGGTGGACGCTCAAAACGCTTTCCTGATTGAAATTGCTCATCTCACCCTTCCGTGTCGCTTGCTTGCGGTTCCGAGGCGGTCAGCTATGCGTCGTTTGTACACGATCATTCGTATACTAATGAATAATCCGGCTTGATCCGGTGGTCAAGGCTGCCCAAGATCGGAAGCGTTGCAGTTACGAATAAGGAGCCCCTTCCATGGCGCATGACGCACCCCAGGCCGCCGGACCCTCGAAGCTCGTGATCCGAAATATCGGCCTGATCCTGTCCGGCGCGCTGGAAAAGCCGATCCTGGACGGCGACACCATCGTCGCCGAGAACGGCAAGATCACCGCGATCGGCCGCTACAAGGACTGCAACACCGAGGGCGCGACCACCATCGTCGACGCCCACGGCACCACGGTGGCGCCGGGCCTGATCGACAGCCACGTCCACCCCGTGGCCGGCGACTGGACGCCGCGCCAGAACCAGATCAACTGGATCGACAGCTATCTCCATGGCGGCGTCACCACCATGATCTCGGCCGGCGAAGTGCACATGCCCGGCCGGCCCCGCGATGTCGTCGGCCTCAAGGCGATGGCCGTGTTCGCCCAGCGCGCGTTCTGGACCCTGCGTCCCGGCGGGGTGAAGGTTCACGCCGGCGCGCCGGTGATCGAATGCGAGATGGTGGAAGAAGACTTCAAGGAGATGGCCGCCAACGGCGTCAAGCTGCTCGGCGAGGTCGGCCTCGGCGGTGTCAAGGATGGCCCCACCGCGCGGAAAATGGTCGGCTGGGCGCGCAAATACGGCATCCAGAGCACCATCCACACCGGCGGCCCCTCGATCCCAGGCTCCGGCCTGATCGACAAGGACGTGGTGCTGGAAGCCGACACCGATGTGGTCGGCCACATCAATGGCGGCCACACCGCGCTGCCCGACGACCAGATCCGCTGCATCTGCGAGGGCTGCAAGCGCGGCCTCGAGCTCGTGCACAACGGCAATGAGCGCTCGGCCCTGTTCACGCTGCGCACCGCGCGCGAGATGGGCGACCTGCACCGCGTCATCCTCGGCACCGACGCCCCCGCCGGCTCCGGCGTGCAGCCGCTCGGCATTCTGCGCATGGTCTCGATGCTGTCCTCGCTCGGCGAGTTGCCGGCCGAACTCGCGTTCTGCCTTGCCACCGGCAACACCGCGCGGATGCGGCAGCTCGATTGCGGCCTCATTGAAGTCGGCCGTTCCGCCGACTTCGTCATCATGGACAAGGCCCAGCACTCGCCCGGCAAGAACATCCTGGAGAGCGTCCAGCTCGGCGACCTCCCGGGCATCGGCATGACCATCATCGACGGCATCGTGCGCACCCAGCGCAGCCGCAACACGCCGCCCGCGGGGAAGGTCCCGGAGGTGGTGGCGAAGTGACGGCTCTTGCCGTCATTCCGGCGCGCGCGTGAGCGCGAACTATGGTGCGCACTCGCGCACCTGAGAATCGCGCGACAATCTCCGGATTCCGGGTTCACGCGCGATGCGCGTGCCCCGGAATAACGAGGCACATCACCTCAGCTTATTGAGAAGCCCCATCAGCGTCTCGCGCTCCTTGGCGTCGAGCGGCGCCAGCGTTTCGCGGGTGATCGCGAGCGCATTGGGCGCCAGTTTCTCCGCAAGCTGCTGACCGGCACGCGTCAGGCTCACGAGCAGGCGGCGGCCGTCTTCGGGATCCGGGCTGGTCTCGGTCAGGCCCCGCGCGGTGAGGCGGTCGATCACGCCCTTGATGGTCGCAACGTCCATCGCCGTCAACCGGCCGAGCTGGTTCTGCGAGCACGGACCGGTCTCCGCGAGCTTCGACAGCGCCGCCCATTGCGTCGGCGTCAAATTGGTGCCGATGTCGCGGGAGAAGATCGAGCTGTGACGCTGCCAGACCTGGCGCAGGATGAAACCGACCTGCTCGTCGAGCACGTAAGGCGGCTTGTTAAACGCTTTGGCCGGTTTGAGGCTCTTCTTCGCCGCGACGCTCTTCGCCATCCGCCCGCTGCCCTTCCCTTTGCCGTCACAACGACAGATGCGCGTCGCGGATGTCCGGACGCGCGTCGAGCTCGGCCATGGTGCCGCCGAAGCAGATGCGGCCGCGCTCGATGATGTAGGCGCGGTCGGAGATCAACCGCGCGAAATGCAAATTCTGCTCGGAGACGACGATGCTGACGCCCTCCTTCTTCATGGTCAGGATGGCATCGACCATCTGCTCCACGATTTTCGGGGACAGGCCTTCCGAGGGCTCGTCGAGCAACACCAAGGACGGATTGCCCATCAGCGTGCGCGCGATGGTCAGCATCTGCTGCTCGCCGCCGCTCATGCGCCCGCCCGGGCGGTTCTTCATCTCGCCGAGATTGGGAAACAGCGTGAACAGCTTTTCGCGCGTCCAGTATGGCGCGTTGGGTCGCTTGGGCTGGCGGCCGACTTCGAGGTTTTCCTCCACCGTCAGATCGGTGAAGATGCGCCGCTCCTCCGGCACGTAGCCGAGCCCCTCGCGCACGATCTCGTGGGTCGGCTTCGCCGAGAAGTCCTTGCCCTCGAACAGGATACGGCCGGAGCGCTGCGCGACGAGGCCGACGATCGAGCGGAACGTCGTCGACTTGCCGGCGCCGTTGCGCCCCAGCAGCGCCACCACCTCGCCCTCGCCGACCTCGAAGCCGATGTCGAACAGGATGTGCGCCGGGCCATAATGGCTGTTGAGGTCTTGCACCGTGAGCTTCATGCCGATGCTCCCTCGCGATGCCCGCCCTCGTAGAGTAGCCCCTCGCCGAGATAGATCGCCTGCACTTGCGGGTTGCCTCGCACTTCGGCGGGCGAGCCCTCCGCGATCAGCGTGCCGCGATTGAGCACGATGATGCGGTCGGCGTGCTCGAACACCACGTCCATGTCGTGCTCGGTGAAGAGCACGCCGATCGCCTTTTCCTTCGCGATTTGAGCCGTGAGCCGCATCAGCTCGACGCGCTCGCGCGGCGCCATGCCGGCGGTCGGCTCGTCCATCAGCAGCAGTCTCGGTTCATTGGCCAGCGCGACCGCGAGCTCGAGGCGCTTGAGGTCGCCATAAGCGAGCTCGCCGCAGGGTCGATCCGCGTAGCCGCCCATGCCGACCAGCTCGAGCAGCCGCCCGGCCTCGCCACGATCGAAGTTCGGCGCCGAGCCGAAGAGATTGTAGAGCTGCTTGCCGTGCGAGATCAGCGCGACCTGCACGTTCTCGCGCACGGTCATGGTGGCGAAGGTCGCGGTGATCTGGAAGGTGCGTCCCACTCCCATCCGCCAGATCTCGCGCGGCTTCTTGCCCGTGGTCTCCTCGCCGAGCAGGCGGACATGGCCGGAGTCCGGCGTGTTCTGGCCGTTGAGCATGTCGAAGCAGGTGCTCTTGCCGGCGCCGTTCGGACCGATCAGCGCCAGGATCTCGCCGGCACGCAGCGAGAACGAGACGCCGCGCACGGCATGGATGCCGCCATAGGATTTGGTCAGGCCTTCGACCGCGAGAAGTGGGGGTGCAACGCTCATTCGGCAGACTCGATCGGCTTGGCGAGCAAGGGGGATCCCGGCGGCGATGACTTCCTGCGGCGCTGCGCCAGCATCTCCAGCATGCCGACGATGCCCTTGGGGAAGACGACGACGATCAGCACGATGAAGCCGCCGAGCACGAGTTTCGACAGATCGGTCTGGCTGACCAGCCAGATGTTGAGGGCCTTGTAGACGATGGCGCCGATCACCGCGCCCGACACGGTCTCGACGCCGCCGAGCAGCACCATGACCAGCGCATCGACCGACAGCGAGATGCCGAGATTGTCGGGGAAGACACTGCCTTTCAGGTAGGCGAACAGCGCACCGCC
>NZ_LWIG01000026.1:462448-479682 GCF_002068095.1 Bradyrhizobium sacchari
GGCGGTGGTGCCCGCGATGACGAAGGCGGTCCACTGGATGCGCTTGGCATTGATGCCGATCGCCTCGCTGCGCAGCACCGAGTCGCGCGTGGCGCGGAGCGCGTAGCCGAACGGCGAGAACACCATGACCCGCAGCGCGATCGTGACGAGCGCGGCGACGCCGAGCGCCAGCCAGTAGAAGTTCGACGGGCTCGCCGCCCACTTCTCCGGCCACACACCCAGGATGCCGTTGTCGCCGCCTGTCACGCTCACCCACTGGAACGCGATCGACCACACGATCTGGGCGAAGGCGAGCGTCAGCATGGCGAAATAGACGCCCGAGAGCTGCACGGCGAAGAAGCCGAACACGGCCGCGCCCATGCAGCCGAGCAGCGGCCCAAGCAGCAGACAGACGATCATCGGCAACCCCGCCATCTTGGCCAGGAAGGCGATGCCATAGGCGCCGAGCCCGAAATAGGCGGCGTGGCCGAAAGAAGCGAGCCCGCCGACCGACATCAGGAAGTGCAGGCTGACGGCGAAGATCACGAAGATCGCGATCTCCGAGCCTACCGTGAGGGCGTAATTGCCGGCGAACAGCGGCAGCGTCGCGGCGATGACGAGCGCGGCCAGCGAGGCCAACCGCTCGTTCGAGGTCAGCGGACGCCAGGGATTGACGGTGAGACCCGGCGTCTTGCGCGCCGCTGCCTCCGGCTTGCCGAACAGGCCCCAGGGCCGCACGATCAGCACCACCGCCATCACCAGGAAGACCAGGATGATGGAGATCTTCGGGAAGATCAGGATGCCGAAGGCATTGAGCTCGGAGACCAGCACCGCCGCGACGAAGGCGCCGACGATGCTGCCGAGGCCGCCGATCACGACCACGACGAAGACCTCGACGATGATGCGCAGGTCCATGGCGTGATGCACGGCATCGCGCGGGATCTGGAGCGCGCCGCCGAGCGCGGCGAGGAAGACGCCGACCGCGAACACTGATGTGAACAGCCATTTCTGATTGACGCCGAGCGCTGCGACCATGTCGCGGTCCTGCGTCGCCGCCCGCACCAAGACGCCCCATCGCGTGCGCTGGAACAGCAGCCAGAGAACGCCGAGCACGACCGGGCCGAGCACGATCAGGAACAGGTCGTAGCTCGGGATGTTCTGGCCGAAGAAGTCGATCGCACCCTTGAAGCCCGGCGCGCGGCGGCCGACGAGATCGTCGGGCCCCCAGATCAGCACGACGAGATCTTCGACCATCAGGGTCAGACCGAACGTCGCGAGCAGCTGGAACAGTTCGGGCGCATGATAGATGCGGCGGAGCAGCACCATCTCGACCAGCACGCCGATCAGCGCCACGGCGAGCGCCGCCAGCACGATGCTGCCCCAGAAGCCGAGCGCGCCGGAGAGACGCTCGGTCAGCGTGAAGGCGATATAGGCGCCGATCATGTAGAACGCGCCGTGCGCGAAATTCACGATCCGCGTCACGCCGAAGATGATCGACAGGCCCGACGCCACCAGGAACAGCGACGCTGCGCTGGCGAGACCGGTCAGAAACTGTACGACGTAAAAGGCCATCTTCGGTCCGGGTTGGTGTTGCATGCCGCGGCATGCGAGGCTTCGTTCACCTCTCCCCGCTTGCGGGGAGAGGTCGGATCGCATCGTAGATGCGATCCGGGTGAGGGGGAGTCTCCGCAGGGCTAACTGTCACCTCCCTCGCGGAGGCTCCCCCTCACCCCAACCCTCTCCCCGCGAAGAGCGGCGAGAGGGAGAGATAGAGAACGATCAATCCTTCGGGCGCAGCTTCTCGACCTCGGCGTCGCTCGGCAGGTAGTCCGCGCCCTTCTTGTAGACGGAGTCCACCATCACGCCCTTGCCGTCCTTCAGCGCGGTCTTGCCGACGTAAGCGCCGAGCGTCGACTGGTGGTCGATCTTGCGGAAGGTGATCTCGCCGAAGGGCGAGCCCATCGACAGTCCTTCAGCCGCGGCAATCAGCTTCTCCGGATCGGTCGAGCCGGCCTTCGCGAGGATTGCGGCCGCCGCCTTGATGGTCTGGTAGCCGACGATGGAGCCGAGACGGGGATAGTCGTTGTACTTGGTTTGGTAGGCCTTCAGGAACGCATCATGCTCGGGCGTCTTGATCGAATACCAGGGATAGCCGGTCACGATCCAGCCCTCCGGCGTCTCGTCCTTGAGCGGATCGAGATATTCGGGCTCGCCGGTGAGGAACGAGACGACCTCGCGCCCCTTGAACAGACCGCGGGTGTTGCCTTCGCGCACGAGCTTGACGAGGTCGGCACCAAAGGTGACGTTGAGGATCGCTTCGGGATTGGCCGCGGCAACCGCCTGCACCACGGGACCTGCGTCGATCTTGCCCTGCGGCGGCCACTGCTCGTCGACCCACTGGATGTCCGGGCGCTTCTCCGACATCAGCTTCTTGAACACCGCGACCGCCGACTGGCCGTATTCGTAGTTCGGCGCGATCGTCGCCCAGCGTTTTGCGGGCAGCTTGGCGGCAGCCTCCACCAGCATCGCGGCCTGCATGTAGTTGGAAGGACGCAGGCGGAAGGTATACTTGTTGCCCTTGGACCAGGTCACCGCGTCCGTCAGCGGTTCGGCCGCGAGGAAGAACACCTTCTTCTGGTTGGCGAAGTCGGAGACCGCGAGGCCGATGTTCGACAGGAACGTGCCGGTCAGCATCGCGACGCCTTCGCTGGAGACGAGCTCGTTGGCCGCGGTCTGCGCATCGGCCGGCTTGCCGCCGTCATCCTTGGAGATGACGACGAGCTTCTTGCCGTTGATGCCGCCGGCCGCGTTGATTTCCTCAACAGCAAGCTGCCAGCCCTTGCGATAGGGCTCGGTGAATGCCGGCAGCAGCGAGTAGCTGTTGATCTCGCCGATCTTGATGTCCTGCGCCACGGCCGAATGGGCCATGCCGCCCGCCAAAAGCGCGAAGGCCGCGCCCACAAAATAGTTTCTCGCTCGCATCCCAACCTCCAGTTTTGAACTCTCTACGTCTTCAGCGTGATCTTGTCGGGGAAGCTGTGCCCGCCTCCCCGGTTCAAACCCTATCTCAAACCGTCTTCGCCCTTGACTTCCGCAACCGTCAGCCCGCCCACGCGCGGCAGCGGACGGCCGCTGTCGGTGACGGCGACCGCGACCATGATTTCGTTGGCGCGCGGCGCATCGTTGATCTGCACCTCCATGCCGTCGAAATGACTGCGCACGAAGGCCGCGTCCTTGTGGCCGAGCGGAATGTCGAGCGTGGTGCCCGGACCGCTGCGCTTCTTCGACGACGGGATCAGCGCCGCGCCCTTACCCAGAACCTTGCGCACCGGCGCACCCATCTTGGGGTGGAGGATCGCGGCGGCATGCTCCAGCTCGCCGTTCTCGCCGACGGCCGCGGCCTTGCCATAGCTCTGTGCCTTGGCGCCTTCGATGCCGAGCGCTGCCACCGCGCGCTTCGACAGGAGCTCGCCGAGCTCCTCACCGATCGCGATCAGCG
Organism: Bradyrhizobium sacchari; assembly: GCF_002068095.1. Classification (GTDB taxonomy): domain Bacteria; phylum Pseudomonadota; class Alphaproteobacteria; order Rhizobiales; family Xanthobacteraceae; genus Bradyrhizobium; species Bradyrhizobium sacchari. Next base: position 465,927 of record NZ_LWIG01000026.1, read on the forward strand.
GCGAGAGATCCTCGACATATTTTCCGGCGAATGGATTTTCGATCACGGCGATCGCGGCGGCACGCCGGGTCGGCGGCGAGACCTGGCGGCCCATCTCCATCTGCGTCTCTTCGACGACGGTGACGATCTTGCGGATGATCGCGCTCATGCTTCGCTTCCCTGGTCAGGCACCGACCGCGTTCTCCAGCACAGGCGGGCGCGTTCGTTGCTCTTCTATATCTTTGGTTCCGACGACAAGCATATCACCACAAAGCCGCAGCACGGCACCCTCGATCAATCCTCTATCGAACAATTGCCGTGCACATTCCGCGCCAGATTCCAGCGCGGCTGCGATCTCGTCTTGCGACAATTCACCGACTTCGCGGGTGACAAGACGCGCGCCGAGATCGCTGTCGGGCTGAATCCCGTTCGCGGGCTTGCGGACGATGGCGGGATGCCCGGGCAGATCGACGGCATTGGCGATGACAGTCGCGGCCGCATCGGCCTGCGACGCCGTCGCCGCGAGCACCGTCACGGCGTCCGCTATCCCCAGCGAAAAGCTGCGGCCGTGGCGTCCGCTGGTCGCAATCCCACGCGCGGGATCGTTCGCCTCGACCCTCATGGTCCGCATCAAGCCATCGCGGTCCGGCCGATCCATCAGGCCGACCGAAAAATGCTCGCCCTTGCCGAGATGCAGCGCGATGTCGCCGCCATTGTTCACATAGGCCCGATCGAGTGTCGCGGAATCAAGCATTGCGCGCAAAATCTCCTCCGCCACGCTGCCGGCCACCGCGGCCATCGGCGTGATGAAGCAATCGGCGGCATAGGGCGCAACAGCGGCGTGCATGCGGCGCGCGACAACGCCCTTCAGCGAGGTCTGCCCCCCTGCGGCCGCGCGCAGCTCCGGCAATTCCGCGCAGAGTTCGTCAAGCAGTCCAGTGAACCGCTGCGCCGCAGCTTCGTAGGCGGTGCGCACCACGCCGGCGGGCCCCCTCGCCTCGACGACCAGATCAATCGGTCCATCCTGCAAATGCAGCCGCCGGCCATCAGACAGCAATGCGATTTGCGGGAGCCGCGTCATGCCCGAGGTCCCGGGATCGGGTTCTGCCAGGGCAACTGGCGGACATCGTCGCCGTTCTGCACCTCGGAGAGCGGCTTGACATAATCCATGTGCCCGCCAAGCGCGGCGTAGTCGGACAGCTTCATCGTGAACTCGATCGGCGCAACCAGCGCCGGTGTCGGCACATAGCCGAACGCACCCGCAGGCATCTGCGTGACGTCGACCATGTAGGTGATGCCGCCGCCCGGCCAGACATAGACAGGCGCGCCGCCGCTGGTGACGCGGGTCAGCGCGTCCTTCACCGAGCGCGTCAGCCGCACCGGATTGTCGGTGACGCCGGCGCGCAGCGAGCCGCCGGCACCTGCCATGAACAGCACCGTGCATAGCGCCGGCTCGCAGTTTTCCTGGATGCGCTCGACCGAGAACTTCAGATCGGGCGGCATCTCGGTCTCGATCGGATTCAAGGCCTCGTCGAGCACGTAATAGGACGAATGCTCGCCGGTGGTGGAGACCATCAGCATGGTCAATCCGGCCTTCGCTTCCTTCTTGTCGAACGGCCCGAGGATCGCGAGCGGATTGGAGATGTTGGTGCCGCCCCACCCGGTGCCGGGATCGGCCACCTGGAAGTAGCGGCCGGGCGTCGAGCGGCGGCCCTTCATCTTGATTCCAGTGTCGGCGATGTCGAGCAGCTTGCCGGCCTGATGCTCGCTCAGCACACCGGTGATGTGGTCGTCGACCACGACGACCTCGTCGACCTTGCCGTGCCATTGCTTGGCGAACATGCCGATCGTCGCCGAGCCGCAGCCGACGCGCATGCGCTCTTCCTTCACGCCATTGACGATCGGCGGCTGGCCGGCCTGCACCACCACCGTCGCGCCGCCGTCGATGGTCAGTTCCACCGGCTTGCAATTGGCGAGGTCCATCAGCGTGTCGCAGGTGACGCGGCCCTCCTTCTTGGAGCCGCCGGTCAGATGATGCACGCCGCCGAGCGACAGCATCTGCGAGCCGTATTCGCTGGTGGTGACGTGGCCGACCGCCTCGCCCTGCGCGCGGACGGTCGCGGTCTCCGGGCCGAGATAGCGGTCGGTGTCGATCTTCACCTTGACGCCGCAATAGGAGAAGATGCCCTCGGTGACCACGGTCACCATGTCGACGCCATCGACCTCTGCGGAGACGATGAACGGCGCCGGCTTGTAGTCGGGATAGGTCGTGCCCGCGCCGATCGCCGTCACGAAGGTCGAAGGCTCGTGGACGATCTTGCCGTCCCAATCTTCGGTGCGGCTGAACGGAACGAGCTTGCCGCCATGCGAGACGGTACGCTCCAGGATCACATGCGGATCGACGCGGACCAGCTTGCCGTCGTGGTTGGCATAGCGATCGCAGGCGCCCGCCGCGCCCGGCTTGATGTAGCACATCACCGGACAGGCATCGCAGCGGATCTTGTCGGTGGCAGCGCTCGTTGTTTCAGTCACCATGTCGGAGCCAGCGGAGACGTCGTTATCATTCGTATACGAACGATGTTGCGCGTGGTCCCCCAGGCCTGTCAAGCGGCGGTGCAGCGCAAAAGATGCGCCTGCCGCATAAAACCTCATTTGCCTATCGGCTCTGTCCACAAAGAAGGCAGTCGCGCTGCAGTGCGGCATGCACGGCTTGCACGTTTGTGTACAAACGGTATCGTCACGACGTAGAATTTTTACGACTGCATCGTGTTGGGTTTGGGAACAAGGATGACGCAGACACCGATCCGCCTCACCGTGAACGGCAGGATCCACGAGGTCACAGCAGCGCGCGAGACGCCGCTGCTCTACGTGCTGCGCAACGATCTCGCGCTCAACGGCCCGAAATATGGTTGCGGCCTGGGCGAATGCGGCACCTGTACTGTCCTGATCGACGGCGCCGCGGCGCGCTCCTGCGTCATTCCGATCGGCGGCTGCGCCGGCCGCGACATCGTGACGCTCGAAGGGCTCGGCACACGCGACAAGCCTGACGTCGTGCAACAGGCTTTCATCGACGAGCAGGCCGCGCAATGTGGCTATTGCCTCAACGGCATGATCATGACCACCAAGGCGCTGCTCGCCATCAACCCGCAGCCTTCAGAGCAGGAGGCGCTGGCGGCGCTGCGCTACAATCTCTGCCGCTGCGGCACGCATGTCGAGATCTTGCGCGCGGTGATGCGCGCGTCGGGCCAGCTCACCGAGGCCGCAGATTGATGGCTTCCCCTGTTTCGAACGGAGCTGTGCGCCCATCGGGTTCGCTCATTGTCGCCCGCAGCGTGGATGAGGTTACATCCGAGACCTTCGTCCGCATCACCGCGGACGGCTCGGTCACTGCCTATAATGGCCATGTCGATCTCGGCACGGGCATCCGCACCGCGCTGGGCCAGATCGTCGCCGAAGAGCTCGACGTCTCCTTTGCGCGCGTCGTCGTCGTGCTCGGCGACACGGCCGTGGTACCGAACCAGGGCGCGACAATCGCGAGCGAGACCATCCAGATCACCGCCGTGCCCCTGCGCAGGGCCGCGGCGCAGGCAAGGCACTTCCTGATCGCGCGCGCGGCCGAACGCCTGGAGCTGCCGGCCACCGACCTCAAGATCGAAGACGGCCTCGTGCGCGGGCACGACAACCGCAGCGTCAGCTATGGCGAGCTGATCGGCGGCGAAGAAATCCGGCTCGAGCTCGAAGACGACGTCACTGTGAAACCCGTCGGCGACTACGCCATCGTTGGCCACTCCGTCCCGCGCGTCGATCTGCCGGCCAAGGCCACGGGCGAGCTGACCTTCGTGCACGACATTCGCTTGCCCGGCATGCTGCACGGCCGCGTGGTGCGCCCGCCCTATGCCGGCGTCGATGCCGGCCCGTTCGTCGGCACCAGCCTGCTCGCGGTCGATGAATCCTCGGTACGCGACATCCCCGGCCTCGTCGCCGTCGTGCACATCGGCGACTTCGTCGGCGTCGTCGCCGAGCGCGAAGAGAATGCGATTCGCGCTGCCGAGCAGCTCAAGCTGAGCTGGAAGCCGACGCCGAAGCTCACCGATCTCGCTGACGTCGAGACCGCGCTGCGCACCAATCCCTCGAGCCCGCGCACGCTGATCGACAAGGGCGAGGTCGACAAGGCGATATCAGGCGCGGCCAAGCCGATGCAGCGCACTTACATCTGGCCGTATCAGATGCATGCATCGATCGGCCCGTCCTGCGCCGTCGCCGATTTCCAGGACGGCAATATCCGCGTCTGGTCGGGCACGCAGAATCCGCATGTGCTGCGGAGCGACCTCGCCCTGCTGATCGAACGCCCCGAGAGCGAGATCGAGGTCGTCAGGCTGGAGGCCGCCGGCTGCTACGGCCGCAACTGTGCCGACGACGTCACCGCGGATGCGCTGCTGCTATCGCGCGCCGTCGGCCGGCCTGTCCGCGTGCAATTGACGCGGGAGCAGGAGCATGCCTGGGAGCCCAAGGGCACCGCGCAACTGATCGACGTCAACGGCGGGCTCGACGCCGACGGCGGCATCGCTGCCTACGATCTCGCCACGCGCTATCCGTCGAATGCGGCACCGACGCTCGCACTCCTGTTGACCGGCCGCATCTCGCCCGATCCCGCCGTGCTGCAGATGGGCGACCGCACCGCGATCCCACCTTACGACTACGACCACATGCGCGTCGTCGCCCGCGACATGGCACCGATCGTGCGTGCCTCATGGTTTCGCGGCGTCTCGGCGCTGCCGAATACCTTTGCGCATGAATCCTATATCGACGAAGCCGCGACCGAGGCCGGCGTCGATCCGATCGCATACCGCCTGCGCTATCTCAAAGACCCGCGCGCGATCGATCTCATCAATGCTGTCGCCGAACGCGCGGGCTGGACGCCGCGCCCGGTCCGCGAGGAGAAGGACGGCGAGGTCGTGCACGGCCGCGGCTTTGCCTATGCGCTCTACGTCCACAGCAAGTTTCCAGGCTATGGCGCGGCGTGGTCGGCGTGGGTTACGGACGTCGCGGTGAACAAGACCACCGGCGATGTCAGCGTCACGCGCGTCGTCGCCGGGCAGGACTCCGGCCTGATGATCAATCCGGACGGCGTGCGCCACCAGATCCACGGCAACGTCATCCAGTCCACCAGCCGCGCGCTGATGGAGGAGGTCTCGTTCGAGCGCGGTGCGGTGGCGGCGCGCGAATGGGGCGCCTATCCGATCATCCCCTTCCCCGACGTGCCCAAGATCGACGTCCTGATGCTCCCGCGGCAGGACCAGCCGCCGCTCGGCGTCGGCGAATCCGCGTCCGTGCCGAGCGCGGCGGCGATCGCAAATGCCATCTTCGACGCCACCGGCGTGCGCTTCCGCGAGCCGCCATTCACGCCGGAACGCATCCTGAGGGGATTGCATGGTGAAGCGTCACCCGTGCCGGAGGCCCTGCCCGCGCCCGCAGCCCCGAAGCCGTCTCGCATTTGGGAAAATCCCTTCGCCAAGCGCGCCGGCATCTTCGCAACGATCGCCGCCGTCTGCACCGCCGCGATCGGCATCGGCGCAGCGCTTCTTCCGGGGCGCGCGATCGCGCCGATCGCGCGGCCCGATGCATCGGTCTATTCCGCGGCAACAATTGCGCGCGGAGAGCAGCTTGCGGCGCTCGGCAATTGCGCGGAGTGCCACACCAATCTCGGCGGCATGCCCAACGCTGGCGGCCGCGCGCTTGAGACGCCGTTCGGCGTCATCCACAGCACCAACATCACGCCCGACGTCGAGACCGGCATCGGCGCCTGGTCCTATCCCGCCTTCGAGCGCGCGATGCGCGATGGCCTGCATCGCGACGGGCGCCAGCTCTACCCCGCCTTCCCCTACACGCATTTTGCGAGGACCAGCGACGCCGATATGCAGGCGCTCTACGCCTACCTGATGGCCCAGCCCGCGGTGCGCGCGACGGCGCCCGCGAACACGCTCGCCTTCCCGTTCAATCTCCGCCCGCTGCTGGCGGGCTGGAATGCGCTGTTCCATCAACCGCAGGAGTTCAAGCCCGATCCCGCCAGATCGGAGGCTTGGAATCGTGGCGCCTATCTCGTCGAAGGTCTCGGCCATTGCAGCGGCTGCCATTCACCGCGCAACGCGCTCGGCGCCGAGCAGCGCAACGCTTATCTTGCAGGCGGTTTTGCCGAGCGCTGGGAAGCGCCGCCGCTGACCTCGCTCTCGCATGCGCCGATCCCCTGGAGCGAGGACGAGCTCTACGCTTATTTGCGCACCGGCCATTCGCGCTACCACGGCGTCGCGGCCGGCCCGATGGCGCCGATCGTGCGGGATCTCAAGGCCCTGCCCGATCAGGACATCCGTGCGATGGCGGTCTATCTCGGCTCGTTCAACGATACCGCGACGCAGGCACAGGATGCGCTCGCCGCAAGGCTCGAAAGCGCAACACAAGTCACCACCGCCGCCTCCACCGGCGCACGCCTCTATCAGGGCGCCTGCGCCGTGTGCCATGAGGTCGGCGGCCTGCCGTTGTTCGGCAGCCGGCCCTCGCTCGCGCTCAACAGCAATCTGCACAGCGCGACATCGGACAATCTCGTGCAGGTGATCCTGCACGGAATTGCCGAGCCTGTGTCGAGCGATCTCGGCTACATGCCCGCGTTCAGGAATAGCATGAGCGACGCACAGCTCGAGGAGCTCGTCACCTTCCTGCGCAAGCAGTTCGCGCCGGACAGACCGGCATGGACCGGCGTGCGCGAGACGATCGCAAGGGTGCGCAGCTCAACCCATTAGATGTCATTCGGGGCGACGCGAAGCGGCGAGCCCGGAATGACGCTGAATGAAACGCCAGAGCCACAACGCTACCCGTGCTTCACCTCCACCGGCGGCGTGCCGTGGGTGTGGAAGGACTCGATCGTCTTCAACCCCCAGGCCTGGCCCTTCTTGCGCTCCTCTTCCGTCCACACGATCGGCTTCCAGTCGGGCGCGAGGATCAGGCGCGCGCCGGCATTGGCGACCTCGACACGGTTGCCGCCGGGTTCGTAGACGTACAGGAAGAAGGTCTGCTGGATCGCGTGCTTGTGCGGCCCGGTCTCGATGTGGATGCCATTCTCAAGAAAGATATCTGCAGCGCGCAAAATCTCCTCGCGGCTGTCGAGCGCGTAGGTGACGTGGTGGAAGCGGCCCGGCACGCCGGAATGGTCCAGCGAATAGGCGAAGTCGTAGCTCTTGTTCGACATCGTCAGCCACATCGCAGCTTCCCGGCCGTCGTTGAGCACGATCTGCTCGGTGAGCCGGCAGCCGAGATAGTTTTCGAAGAACTCGCGGTTGGCCTTGATGTCGACGGCGAGGCAGTTGAGGTGGTCGAGGCGGCGGACATTGACGCCGCGAGCGGGAAAGCGCTGTGCCTGGTTCTTCAGCGCGGGTTTGAGCTCCGGCGGGGCCTGATACCATTCGGTCTCGTAATAGAGCTCGACGATGTGGCCATCGGGATCGCGGCAGCGGAAGGTCGGCCCCTGCCCCATGTCGCCGTCAACCCAGCCGATGTCGAAGCCGGATCCCTTGAGCGCGGCGACGCGGCGCTCCAGCGCTTGCTGGCTGCGCGCGCGCAGCGCCATGTGCTCCATGCCTGACGTCTTCGATGCCGTGAGCTTGAGCGAATAGCGCTCGTAGTCGTCCCAGCCGCGCAAATAGACGGACTCGCCCTTCTGCCCGCTGACGGTCATGCCCATGACGTCGACGAAGAATCTCAGGCTCTCGTCGGGTTTCGGCGTCAGCAGTTCCATGTGGCCGAGATGAGCGAGATCGAGGATCGGTTCGGGCTGCATGATGTCCTCCGGGGCTTGTCCAGTAAGGCGTAGCTGCGTTCCGCCTGGCCGACGGCGCGCTAGAGACGCAAGGCGTGCTGACGCGCGTCTGTTAGCGGCGACGATTTCATTTGTACTAATGTACAAATGATTAGGTCTCGTCAACAAATCAACCACCGTCCTCCGCGAATGGCGCGCGGCGGACCCGCTGCGCGTCTCCGGAACGGACGGCAGCCTGCCCAAATGGTAAAATCTTCCCTAAGATCGCCGATTTGGCGGCCAGAAATGCGGAATATTCCGGCCGATTCCCCCAAAAGCATGCATTGGCGACAAAGCTCCTGACCCAATTGCCGCGGATTTAACGGAGCGGGCGCGCCCCGCGTTTAACCGTTTGTCCAGCGACCGCCGCGCATAGTCTGGAACAAATTCCTCGCTCTTGCCGGGTTGATTCATCGTGACATCCTTTGGACGCGTGATTTCGGTACGTGGATCGCTTGCCCGGGTCGGGCTCTTGGCGGCCAGCCAGATGCCGATCTCGGAGGTTCGGGCCACCGTCGGCCGCTTCGTCAGCATTCGCTGCGCGAGCTCGGTGATCGTCGCGATGATCACCGAGGTCTCCTGCGAGAACTTGTCGAGCACCGACAACTACATCGCCATCGCCTCGGTCGACCTGCTCGGCGAGATTCTCAACGCCGCCGACAAGGCCAAATTCCAGCGCGGCGTCACCAACTATCCGACCATCGGCGATGCCGTCGACCTGATCACCAGCCAGGAGCTGCGCACGATCTACGCGCCGACCGGATCGGATCAGATCAATGTCGGCTTCCTGCAGCAGGACCGCTCCGTCGTCGCCTATGTCGACGTCGAGGAAATGCTGTCCAAGCATTTTGCCGTGCTGGGCTCGACCGGCGTCGGCAAATCGACCGGTGTCTCGCTGCTGCTCAACGAGATTTTGAAGGCGCGGCCGAACCTGCGCATCTTCCTGCTCGACGTCCACAACGAATATGGCCGCTGCTTCGGCGACCGCGCGCTGGTGCTGAACCCGCGGAACCTGAAGCTGCCGTTCTGGCTGTTCAACTTCGAGGAAATCGTCGACGTGCTGTTCGCGGGCCGCCCCGGCGTGCCGGAGGAGCTCGACATCCTCGCCGAGGTGATCCCGATCGCCAAGGGCGTCTACACCCAGTACCAGAACGCCGACCGCATCGGTCTGAAGCGCATCGATCCCAAGCAGATCGGCTACACGGTCGACACGCCGGTGCCGTACCGCCTGGTCGACCTCGTCTCGCTGATCGACGAGCGCATGGGCAAGCTGGAGAACCGCTCCTCGCGCATCATCTATCACAAGCTGATCTCGCGCATCGACGCCGTGCGCAACGACCCGCGCTACGCCTTCATGTTCGACAACGCCAATGTCGGCGGCGACACCATGGCCGAGGTGATCAGCCATCTGTTCCGCCTGCCCGCCAACGGCAAGCCGATGACGGTGATGCAGCTCGCCGGCTTCCCGGCGGAGGTGATCGATTCCGTCGTCTCGGTGCTCTGCCGCATGGCCTTCGACTTCGGCCTGTGGAGCGACGGCGTCTCGCCGCTGCTCTTCGTCTGCGAGGAAGCGCACCGCTACGCCTCCGCCGACCGCAATGTCGGCTTCGGCCCGACCCGCAAGGCGGTATCCCGCATCGCCAAGGAAGGCCGCAAATACGGCGTCTATCTCGGCCTGATCACGCAGCGCCCCGCCGAGCTCGACGCCACCATCATCTCCCAGTGCAACACGCTGTTCACGATGCGTCTTGCCAACGACCGCGACCAGGCGCTGCTGCGCGCCGCGGTGTCGGATGCGGCTGCGAACCTCCTGTCCTTCGTGCCTTCGCTCGGCACCCGCGAAGTGCTGGCGTTCGGCGAAGGCGTCGCGCTGCCGACCCGCCTGCGCTTCAAGGAAGTGCCGCCGCATCAATTGCCGCGCGGTGAAGCCACCATCAGCAGCGTTCCGTCTCTCACATCCGGCCACGACATGCATTTCGTCGGGGCCGTGCTCGAGCGCTGGCGCGGCGCCACCTCGCAGCGCGACGTGCCGAACGATCCGGTGTTCTCCGCACCGCCGGCCAAGTCGCTCGCGCCAGCCGAAGCGCCGATGTTGCAGCCCTCGATGGGCCTCGACCCGGACCGCTTCTCGCTCTTGAAGAAGCCGCTGCGGTAAGGCCGCACTTTCTCCACACCGTCATTGCGAGCGCAGCGAAGCAATCCAGAGTCTTTCCGCGGAGGGATACTGGATTGGCTTCGCTGCGCTCGCAATGACGGTGGATGGAGCGCCCATAACTCGCGCTTTGCTCGCGGCAAACGCGGCCGGCCAGATTGAGCCCACCGCCCGCATCGACTATGGTTGCCGGCCTAAATGCCGGAATCCATGCACATGACAAAAACCGCCGCGCAACGCTTCCCCGCTCCTGCCCTCGACACGCTTCCCGAGGACATCCGTACCCGCCTCCTCGGCGTGCAGGAAAAGAGCGGCTTCGTGCCGAACGTGTTCCTGACCTTGGCCTACCGCCCCGACGAGTTCCGCGCCTTCTTCGCCTATCACGACGCGCTGATGGAGAAGGACGGCGGCCTGACCAAGGCCGAGCGCGAGATGATCGTGGTGGCGACCTCGGCCGCCAACCAGTGCCAGTATTGCGTCATCGCCCATGGCGCGATCCTTCGCATCCGCGCCAAGAATCCGCTGATCGCCGACCAGGTCGCGGTGAACTACCGCAAGGCCGACATCACGCCGCGCCAGAAGGCGATGCTCGATTTCGCGATGAAGGTCTCCGCCGATGCGCAGCGCGTGTCGGAGGAAGATTTCGCCGCGCTCGGGCCGCACGGCTTCAGCGACGACGACATCTGGGACATTGCCGCGATCTCCGCCTTCTTCGCGCTGTCGAACCGACTGGCGAATTTCACGGGCATGCGGCCGAACGAGGAGTTCTACCTGATGGGACGCCTGCCGAAGAAATGACCGCGCTGGACTGGCCCGAGATCCTGCTGCGCCTCGGCGTTGCCACGCTCGCAGGCTGCGCCATCGGCCTCAATCGTGACCTGCACGGCAAGCCGATCGGGCTGAAGACGCTTGGCATCGTCGGGCTCTCGACCGCGACCGTCGTATTGCTGGCCATGCAGTTCGCCGAGCCCGGCAAGATCAACGATGCGGCGAGCCGCGTCATCCAGGGCATCCTCACCGGCATCGGCTTCCTCGGTGCCGGCGTCATCGTCCACGAAAGCGACCGGTTCCGCGTCCGCGGCCTGACCAGCGCCGCCTGCACCTTCCTCGCCGCCTGCCTCGGCATCGCCTGCGGCATCGGCCAATGGCCGATCGTCGGCACGGCGCTGACACTGGCCTTCCTGATCCTCACCGTCGGCAACCGCACCGAGCACTGGCTGCACCGGATGCTCGGCGGCAGGCACGAGACGCAAGAAAGCGATGGGCCAGCGAGGCCGGGCTCTCCGGGCGGAAACTAGAGCATGATCCGGAAAAGTGCGAAACGGTTTTCCGAAAAGATCATGCACAAACAATAGCCTGAAGCGCGATGACGATTCATCCCAATCTCATCGCACTTCAGAATCGAAGCCGCCGCGCCCATAGCGACTTCAACGCTTCGAGCAGCGTCAGCAGCAGCAATCCCGCGCCGAGCGTGATCGTGAGATCATCGGCATGCAGCGGACCGAAGCGGAACAGGCTGGAGGCCGGCGGCCAGAGCAGAACGGTGGCGAGAACGGCGGCGACCGCTGCAAAGATCCAGGCCAGCGCGGGATTTGGCCGGAAGAAAGCCGACATGAACGAGGCGCTGAAGGAGCGGTTGACCAGGACCAGCGCGACGAAGCAGACCACGAGCGTCACGAAGGTCAGCGCCCGCGCCTCGTCGGCGGCAAGGCCGGAGCGAAGCGCGCCGACGAATATGACGGCGGTCAGGGCGAAGGCGAGCGCGCCCTGAAGAACGCTCCAGCCGACCAGGGCCCAGGAGAACAGCTCGGCATCGGCCCGTCTCGGCGGGCGCGTCATCGCATCGCGCTCTTCGCGCTCCGCCTCGAACACCAGCGAGCACACGGGGTCGATGATCAGCTCCAGAAACGCGATGTGCACCGGACTGAAGATCAGTGGCAGCCCGAACACCAGCGGCAGCAGCGCAAGTCCGGCGATCGGGACGTGAACGGCGAAGATGAAGGCCATCGCCTTGCGCAGATTGTCATAGATGCGGCGCCCCAGGCGAATGGCCGAGACGATCGAGCCGAAATCGTCGTCGAGCAACACGATCGACGACGCCTCTCGCGCGACGTCAGTGCCGCGCCCGCCCATCGCAATGCCGATATGAGCGGCCTTGAGCGATGGCGCGTCATTGACGCCGTCCCCGGTCATGGCCACGATCTCGTTGTCGGCTTTCATCGCCTGGACGATGCGCAGCTTCTGTTCCGGCAGGACCCGCGCGAACACGCTCACATGCCTGACGCGCCGTGCGAGCTCCGGATCATCCGCCAGCCTGACCTGATCGCCGGTCATGACATCCTGGACGTCGAGGCCAGCCTCGTTCGCGATGGCGACGGCCGTTGCCGGGTAGTCGCCGGTGATCATGACTACGCGAATTCCGGCCGTACGGCATTCCCGAACCGCCTCCGGGACATGGGGCCGCAGCGGATCGGCAAGCCCGATCAGGCCGACAAAGCGAAATCCGAAGGCCTGCTGTGACTGCGGCAATGAGCTGTCATCGCAGACGGCAACGGCGACGCCCAGCACCCGAAGCCCGTCCTTCGCCATCGCGCTGGCGGCATCCCCTACCAATTCCCGATCGGCATCGTTCAGCCTGCACAGGCGCGCAACCGCCTCGGGCGCGCCCTTGGCGCATGCGAGGAGGTCCCCGCGGCCGGCTGTCCGCCAGACCTGGGTCATGGCCAGCAAGTCGGGGCGCAGACCGTAGGTGCGCAGCAGCGTCCGCTCGCCGTCCATCGCATCACCGTCGCGCAGGGCGTCGCGCGCGAACTGGTGCAGCGCCTTCTCCATCGGATCGAACGGTTCCGGCGAACTCGCCAGGGCGCCGCAGCGCGCCAGCTCGACAAATTCCGCCGGGCCGCGATCTTCGCCGGCCGCGGGGCGCATCCGCGCCCCGTCGAGCAGCCGCAGCTCCGCGACGGACATCTGGTTCTGGGTCAGCGTCCCGGTCTTGTCGGTGCACAGGATAGTTGCAGACCCCAGAACCTCGATGGCGGCGGCGCGCCGCGTCAGCACGCGGGCCTGCGAGATGCGCCACGCGCCCATCGCCATGAAGACGGTGAGGACGACGCCGAATTCTTCCGGAAGCATCGACATGCCGATGGCGATGCCTGCGAGCAGCGCCTGCAGCCAGTCCCCGCGCAAGACGCCATAGAGCGCAACCGCGGCCAGGCTCACTACGGCGCCGCCGAGGAAGCAGAGCCGCACCAGCCTTGCGGTCTGTTGTTGCAGCCGCGGCGGCTCGGCCTGCAAGCCGCGCAGCGACAGTCCGATCTTCCCGATCTCGCTGCGCGGACCGGTGGCCTCGACCAGAGCCAGCCCCTCGCCGCGTACGACGAGCGAACCGGAATACACGAAGGGCTGATCCTCGCCGCCGGGCCGGTGATCGGCCATTGCTAGGCCGTCGGCGACCTGCTTGCGGACGGGCACGGACTCGCCGGTGAGAAGGGATTCGTCAATCTGCAGATCGCGCGCATCGACGAGTACGGCATCGGCGGGAACCCGATCACCTTCACCGAGGACGAGGAGATCGCCGCGCACGACCTCGCGGCCTGGAATTCGCCGGCGCGCGCCGTCCCGCACCACCAGCGCACGCGGGCTGGTCAGGTCGCGCAGGGCCTCCAGCACGCGTTCGGTCCGGGTCTCCTGCACCACCGTGATCACGATGGACATCGCCCCGAAGGCCAGGAGGATCAGCGCCTCCTTGAGATCGCCCACCACGAGATAGATCAACCCGC
>NZ_LWIG01000026.1:479716-493346 GCF_002068095.1 Bradyrhizobium sacchari
TCGGCTCGCGCAGCACTTCCACCACGATGCGCAGCGGACTGCGCCGTTCGGGCCGGGGCAACTCGTTGGCGCCGTCCTCGTCCAGCCGCGCCCGGGCCTCGGCCTCGCTCAGTCCGGCGGGTCGCGTATCCGCCTTCCCGCTCACGTCTTCCGCCGAAGGCTCCAGAGGCTTCCCGCGAGCAGGACGGAGGTCACGAGCAGAATGGCGACGAAGGTCTGGATGATGGTGAAGTTCAGCGCATCGCGCGCGACGAACAGCGCGGTGATGGCTCCGGCGAGGACGAACAGAATGCGAAGGATCAGGCTCATCGTGGTGTCTCCAAATCGGCATGATCCGGAGCCCATTTGCCTACGCGGGAGCGCAACGCTGGTTCAGCAGTCATGCGGGCGGACCTTAGCGGCCGCCGGCCGCGCCCATTTGCGATACGTCAAGGTGATCTGCGCTGCTCTGCCGCAGGCTCGAACCGGCCCCGTCAGGAGCAGTCAAGCCGCCTAGGTTTCGTCCACCTCGAGCGTGATCGACACCTTCAGGAAAGGCGCGCCGTCTTCGCGAACGTCGACCACCACCTGCCGCGCACTGCCCGAAACGAAGGCATCGCGGGCGATGGAGGCGCCGCTCATGACTGCCTCCTTGCGCGCGTCGTTCTGGTTCGCAAGCTCCTGCCCGTCTTCATCGGGAATCACCCGGCCGTTCTCGTGGACGTCGAAGTGGAAGCGCGGCATCGGGCTCCCTCAGAGCACTGGCGACTGATGCAGGTAACGGCCGTCGAAATCCGCCAGTTCCAAAAGTTTCCGGTCGTCGAGCACCGTGACCCGGCCGCGCTGAAGCTCGACGATGCCCTCCAGCCGCAATTGCTTGATGACGCGGTTGGCGTGCACCGCGGTGATGCCCAACGCCTCGCCGATCTGCTCCTGGGTCAGCGGCATGTCGAAGCTGGTTCCGTCAATCTGCCCGATCAGCTTGAGCCGTTCGCGCAGCTCGACCATGACATGCGCCAGGCGCGCGGGCGCGGGGCGCTGGCCCACATTGACGATCCATTCGCGAAACATCGCCGCGTCGACCAGCGTGTCTCGCCAGAACATCTCGGCCACGTTCGGATTGCGACGGTGCAAACTTCGCAGCGTGTCGTGACTGATGAAGCCGAGCGTAGCCGGCGTCAGCGTCGAGAGATCGTGGTCCATCACGTGCAGGAACAGGCTCATGAGGTCGGGAATTTCGCCGGGGATGTGGATGGAAAGGATCTGCCGCTTGCCGTTGGGGATCGTCTTGGAGCGCGCGCAGAAGCCTTCTGCAATCAGGCAGCAATCCGTCGCCCGCTCGCCGTCGCGCACGACCGGCTTCTCTGCCGGGAAGTGCCGGACCGCGATCGGAAGAGCTTCGATTTCCCCGGCGTCCTCGTCCGAAATTCCAGAGGAGGTGCGCAGGCGCTTGATGAGCGCCGCACGGATTGCATCGGTAGCCACTGGAGGTCGCTCCGTCTCGGTGACCGGTGATTGGGCCCAGAAAATTGGAGCCTGCGCAGCCGCACGAATGAAAAACCGGCCATCAGCCTGCGGTTCCAACAAAAGTTAAGGACGTTGCTCGCGCCGCTGTGGTTGGCTTCGCGCGGAAAGGGCAATTCATGACCAAGAAGCGCAATCGTACGCGACCGGCCCTCTCGCTCCAGGAGCGCCTGAACAAATTCACGAAGGAAGCCCGCGCCGCCGCAATGAAGATGCCGGCTGGCAGCGAGCGTCGCACGCTGCTGCAGAAGGCGCGCGACGGCGAGGCCGCGGCCGAGATGGAACGCCTGCTCTCTTCACCCGGCCCGCAAGAGCCGAAATAAGCGCCGGAATGACCGCACGGCGCCGAGACGCCATGCCTTTATTGCTTCGCCATCAAGTCGAGTGCCGGGGCAAAGCGCTCGGCAAACGTCAATGTCTTGGCGTGGTGAACCGCAGCAAACGATGCCGATATCCCTGCTGAAGCGACCGCAAGCACGGCAAGGGCGAAAATCAGCCGGCGCATCTTGGCCTCCTGTTGTTTAACCCGGACACCACAAATAGATGGGACGGCTTTGTTTCAGGACGGTTTCGTGAGCGCGGAAATTGATTTCGCTCAAGCAGCCGTGATGCGATCCGGCTTATCAGGGCGGCTGCCGTAACCAACTAATAATAGTCGGCGTGCCTTGCAGGAGAGCGAGCCGCGTCGGGAATTTTCAGCTGCGGCCGCGATCCTGAAGAACGCAGCGACAAGCAGCATTCGCTGGAATGTGGAGTCATCAAGGACTGCTCAAATGAACGTCGTCATTCAGAAGCTCAATGGGTTATGGCACCTCATCGTCGGGTCGTACAAGATCCGGACGCCCTTCCTGGCAACCCAGGACCGCGCGCTGGTCGTGACTTACGCCCGCCGCGTTTATCCCGGCGCCAAGATCTTCCAGCGAGACTGATGTGAGCGCGCGCGCTCAATCATCGTCGGCCGGCCCGCACCAGCCGGGCAGATAGATCGCATCCTTGCTCTTGGCTGCGGCCAGAGCCCTCTCCAGCGCCTTGTCGAAATTGGCATCCACCGCCTTGCGCGACAGCTTGCGGCGCAGGAAGTCCGCCCACAGGAATTCGGAGAACGGCGTCGTGTCCTTGGCAAAGCCCCCCATGCGGCGGAGCTCGCCGGCAAGGCTGCGGAACGGATCGTCCTTAAGATCGGCAACCGATTTCGGCAGGTCGCGGAATGGCCGCCGTTCGCCCTTGGAGTCGTATGGATAGACCCAGCGCTTGTTGTCCATCACGCCCCAGAACGCCTCGCGCTCGACCATCCGGAGGTCACCGACGACGGTCACCAGCACCTCCTTGATGCCCTCGTCGTGCAGCGCGCGGCCGAGATGATGATGGTCGATCACGTAATAGCGCTCGTCAGGTCCGTGCACGACGGGGATCATGTGGGTGCCGAGCAGATCGGCCTGCTTCTTCTTGCCGTGCTCGCGCCAGCGCTTGCGCTTCTCCTTGACCTCGCGCATGCCGACCGTCATCTGCGTCGGTCGCAGCGACAGGATCGACACCGGATGCACTCTGGGTTCGCGCGCGTTGGTCGTGGTCATGGTTTGAGGGCCCCTCACACGTTGCAACCGGTCGTCCGGGTTCCCTGGATTATCCCATGGGCCCCATGGCGGCAAATGCGTTTGACCTGCACAGGCAGATCATAAGCCGATGTTCACGACGCCGAACGCGGCGCCATCTTGCGTTGCTGCAATGCACCCCGCCCATCCTGTCCGAGTGCGTGACGACCCGGTGCGCGATCCCTCCTTCGGCGAGGGGGCGTGCAAAAGGCACAATGCACGTTTGCGTTGAGAAGATTTTCTGCAACGTTTTCACCACGTATGCTATCTAAAAATCGCTGCTCCGGAGTGATCCTCGCACCATGAAAACCCAGCGGCCCATAAGCTCTGACGACGAGCACCGGGTGCTCCAGTTCAGGCCGCGCACCTCGTCCACCCCCGCGGCCCACCGGGGCGGCGGCACCGTGCAGCCGTTGCGCGTTGCGCCCGAGCCGCTTGACCTGTCGCGCTACGAGCAGCCCCGCGCCGAGCCGGACGATTTTCGCCATCGTATGCTCGCCAACATCGCCGCGCTTGCCTTCACCGTCGCGCTGACCGCGATCGGGATCTGGCTCGCGGTGAGCATCGCTGACCTGCGCCGGACCCAGGATTGCGTCCTGATGGGCCGCCGGGACTGCGCCAAGATCACGACGCCGCACATCTAGGCCCCGCCGCCGGCCGGAGGGTTCTGCTGGCGGCGTCCCCAGCCCTGTCCCTGCTGTCCCCCTTGGCCCCGTCCGGCTCCATTGAACTCAGGGCGGCGCTCCGATATACGGGCTTTCGACCCGGCCAGAGGGGGGTTTGAGGGCGTCATCAGGGGCGCGATGCCCTCCCATCGCGCCACTCTGGAACATCTGACAAATATCCGCAATATATCAAAGGCTTAGTGATGTCTTCCACATTCGATCAGGTCGCCACGATCATCGCTGAAACCTGCGACATCCCGCGCGACACGATCACGCCGGATAGCCACGCAATCGATGACCTCGGCATCGACAGCCTCGATTTCCTCGATATTGCCTTCGCGATCGACAAGCAGTTCGGCATCAAGCTGCCGCTGGAAAAGTGGACCCAGGAGGTCAACGACGGCAAAGCCACCACCGAACAATATTTCGTGCTGAAGAACCTGTGCGCGCGCATCGACGAACTGGTTGCCGCCAAGGGCGCGAGCGCCTAATCGGGCGGTCATGCAACTCGAATACTTCCACATGATCGATCGCATCGTCGACCTCAACGTCGACGAGAAGAAGATCGTCGTCGAGGCCCAGGTTCCCAAGGAAAGCACCGTCTTCGAGGGGCACTTCCCGGGGTATCCCTTGATGCCCGGCGTGCTCCTGATCGAATCGATGGCGCAGGCCTCGGGCTGGCTTCAGCTCGGCGTGTTCAAGTTCGAGCGCATGCCGATCCTGGCCGCCGTGAAGGAAGGCAAGGTGCGCGGCTCGGTGTTCCCCGGCGATCTCATGAGCATCGAGGCGAGCCTCACCCACGAGGGCTCGGGCTACGCCATGACCGAAGCCAAGATCAGGGTTGGCGGCAAGCTGCGCGCCAATTCTGCCCTCACCTTCACGCTGATTCCCTTCCCCAACGCGGATATGCGCGGGTACATGGCGAAGGTCGCCGAGCGCGTCGGCTTTCCGCAACAGGCCGTATCGCCATGACTGACACCGCTTCGAAGCCCGGCCAGACGGAAGTCTGGATCACCGGCATTGGCCTCGCCACCTCGCTCGGCGAGGGCCTCGACGCCAACTGGGCCGCGCTCCAGGAGAAGCGCATCAATGTCGATGAGAAGGGTTTTGCACCCTACATCGTGCATCCCCTGATGCCCGTCTCATTCGACAGCCAGATTCCGAAGAAGGGCGACCAGCGCCAGATGGAAGCCTGGCAGCGCATCGGCACCTATGCCGCCGGCCTCGCGCTCGACTCCGCCGGGATCAAGGGCAACAAGGACATCCTGTCGAAGATCGACATGGTGGTCGCCGCCGGCGGCGGTGAGCGCGACCTCAACGTCGACACCGGCGTGCTCACGGCCGAAGCCAAGGGAGCCAACGCGCCCGGCTTCCTCAACGAGCGCCTGATGAGCGATCTCAGGCCGACGCTGTTTCTGGCCCAGCTCTCCAACCTGCTCGCCGGCAACATCGCCATCGTGCACGGCCTTGGCGGGACCTCGCGCACCTTCATGGGCGAAGAGGTCGCCGGCGCCGATGCCGCCCGAATCGCGCTTGCGCGCATCGCCTCGGGCGAGAGCGACATTGCGCTCGTCGGCGGCTCGCACAATGGCGAGCGCAAGGACCTCCTGGTCCTCTACGAATTCGGCGACTTCAACCTGAAGGACAAATTCGCGCCGGTGTGGGCGCGCAAGGACCACGCCGGCTTCGCGCTCGGCTCGGCCGGCGCGTTCCTGGTACTGGAGTCGCGTGCGCATGCGGAGGCGCGCGGCGCAAAGCCGTTCGCAAAGCTGTCGAGTGTCGTTGCCGACCTCGCCCGCCGCAAGCAGCCTGGCGACACGGCCGCAACGCTCGAGAAGCTCTGGGCCAAGCTGCCGAAACGCGAGGGCAAGGGCGCGATCATCACGGGCGCGACCGGCGCGGAGCCTGCGACCTCGGAGGAACGCGGCTTCCTGAAGGGCCATGCCGACTTCCCGGTGCGCTCGACCGGTACGATGTTCGGTCACACCATGGAGACGCAATTCCCGCTCGGCATCGCGCTCGCCGCGCTGTCGATCTCGCGCGGCGCGCTGTTCCCGCCGAACGATTCGACCGGGACCGAGATTGAAATGCAGGGGGCGCCCACCCAGATCGTGGTGGTGGGGGCCGGACACTGGCGCGGCGAAGGCATGGCGCTGGTCGAGGCGGTCGGCTGAAGCGCCTCGCGCTTTGGCCGGATGATGCTCTAGCTTGATCGGGGGACACATGACTGCACCACGCGACAAATTCGGGCGTCCTGTCGTCGTCGTCACCGGCATGGGCATCATGACCTCCCTCGGCGCGGGCAAGGCCGACAATTGGGCCAAGCTCGTTGCCGGCGAATCCGGCATCCGCACCATCACGCGCTTTCCGGTCGAGGGCCTGAAGACCACGATGGCCGGCACCGTCGATTTCGTCAGCGTCGATCCGTTCTCCTCAACCGGCCTGTCCGAACGGATGGCCGAGATCGTGACGCAGGAAGCGCTCGAGCAGGCCGGTATCGGCGCCAAGGCCGATTTCCCGGGCCCCCTCTTCCTGGCGGTCGCGCCGGTCGAGGTCGAATGGCCGCAGCGCCGTGAGCTCGGCCGCGCCGTCGGCGCGCAGGACTTCAACTATGACGATCTCTTGCGCATCTCCGGCGGCGGCAAGTACAGCGCCTATCACCACCGCTTCATGTTCGGTTCGGTCGCAGCTCACCTCGCCGAGACCTTCGGCACCAAGGGCTCGCCGATCTCGCTGTCGACGGCCTGCGCGTCCGGCGCCACCTCGATCCAGCTTGGCGTCGAGGCGATCCGCCGCGGCGAGACCGATGCGGCGCTGTGCGTGGCAACCGACGGCACCGTGAATCCGGAAGCGCTGGTGCGCTTCTCGCTGCTCTCGGCGCTGTCGACCCAGAACGATCCGCCGCAGGCAGCTTCCCGCCCCTTCTCCAAGAACCGCGACGGTTTCGTCATGGCCGAAGGCGCCGGCGCGCTGGTGCTGGAGAGCTATGAAGCCGCTACCGCGCGTGGCGCAAAAATCCTCGGCGTGATCGCCGGCTGCGGCGAGCTCACCGATTCCTTCCATCGCACCCGCTCGTCTCCTGATGGCAAGCCGATCATCGGCTGCATGAACAAGACGCTGGCCGATGCCGGCATGACGCCGGACCAGATCGACCACATCAACGCGCACGGCACCGCGACGCCCGAGAACGACAAGATGGAGTTCAACACGACATCGGCCGTGTTCGGCGAGCTCGCGCAGAAGATTCCGGTCACGTCGAACAAGTCGATGGTCGGCCACACCATCTCGGCCGCGGGCGCAGTGGAGGCGATCTTCTCGCTGCTGACGCTCGAGCACCAGCGCATCCCGCCGACGATCAACTACGAGACCCCGGATCCCACGATCCTGTTCAACGTCGTCGGCAACACGGCGCGCGATGCCCGCGTGACCGCGGTGATGTCGAACTCGTTCGGCTTCGGCGGCCAGAACGCCTCGCTGATCCTGACCCGCGAACCGGCCTGACCGGACGCATGGCGCTGCTGACTGCGAGCACGAAGGCCCGCGCGCGGGAGGCTGCCAAATCGATCGGCGGCAGCCTGATCGGCGCCGCCACGGTCGGCATGCTGCGCACCACGCGCTATTTCGATCCGGTCAAGACCTCGGATTTCTTCGCACGCGTCGTGAAAAGGATCGGCCCGCGCCTGCGCGAGCACCGCATCGGCCGCGCCAATCTCACTGCTGCGTTTCCCGAGAAATCGCCCGAAGAGATCGAAGAGATCCTGATGGGCGTGTGGGACAATCTCGGCCGCGTCGGCGCCGAGTTCGCCCATATCGACCATGTCTGGGACTACGACCGCGAGCATCCGGAGAACAGCCGGATCGAACTCCCGGCGCGCAGCATCGAGCTGTTCGACCAGATCCGCGACGACGGCAAGCCGGCGCTGATCTTCGCCGCGCATCTCGCGAACTGGGAATTGCCGGCGCTCGCCGCCGTCGCCCACGGGCTGGATGCGGCGATCCTCTACCGCCGGCCCAACATCGCCTCCGCCGACCGCATCATCCAGGAGATGCGCCAGGTCAACATGGGCACGCTGATCCCGGCGGGCCGCGATGCTCCGTTAAGGCTCGCGCAGGCACTGAAGGACGGCAAGCATGTCGCCATGCTGATCGACCAGTATCTGACCGGCGGCGTCGAGGTCACCTTCTTCGGCCGCAAGACCCGCGCCAATCCGATGCTTGCCCGCCTGCTCCGCCAGGTCGAATGCCCGATTCACGGCGTCCGCATCATCCGCCTGCCCGGCGGCCGCTTCCGCGGCGAGCTGACCGAGGAGGTCCCGCCCGTGCGCGATGCCGAGGGCAGGATCGACATCCAGGGCACGACGCAGGCGATCACCAGCGTCGTGGAAAGCTGGGTGCGCGAGCATCCCGAGCAGTGGCTGTGGCTGCACCGCAGGTGGCGGTAGTTATTCCGTCATTGCGAGCGCAGCGAAGCAATCCAGATTCTTTCCGCGGTGACACCCTGGATTGCTTCGTCGCAAGGGCTCCTCGCAATGACGGGCATTGAGGGCTGGTAGCAGGCCCTGCCCTACTGCTGCGGCAGTCCCGCATCCACCTCGGCCTGCACGACACGCTCCCAGGCTGCGAGACAAACCGGACTTGCGTTCTTCATCGGCGGCGAGACGTTGCGCTTCGTCGTGCCGGGCCGCAGCCGCAGCCCCTCCTGCATCGCCGCCCTCGCCTCCTCGGTGCGCCCCGATCTCTGGTAGGCGGCAGCGAGCAGGAAATGCGAGCGGCCGGTCCCGGGCGTGACCGCGATCGAGCGCTGCAGCCACGGCAATGCCTCCTCAAAGCGCCCCATCAAGGCATAGGTCATGCCCGCGCCGAGCAGCCAGGTCCAGCGCGAGGCCGGCGGCGTGTCGTAACGATCGGCCTGCTGGAACGTTGCGAGCGCATCGTCGAAGCGGCCGAGATAGACCTGCCCGAGGCCGATCAGATAGAGCGCCGACCCGTTCCACGGATCGAAGCTCAGGGCCTTGGCGCAGGTGACGAGGCTCTCGACAAAATGATTGGTCGCGCTGAGGAAGCGGCAAGTGGCCTCGAGCACCGGAATCGAATTCGGCTTCGACCGCAGCGCCTGCTCCAGCGTCGCATTGGCCCTGGCCTCGACCGCGACCGCCTCCTCCGGGCTGAACCAGACCATCTGGATGCCGCGCATCTGCAGCGAAGCGAGCGCGACCGCGATGTCGAGATTGTCAGGATCGTCACTGAGCGCCTTCTGCAGCATGGCCTGCGCGGCGCCAAAACGCTCGCGCGTGGTCTGGTTGATCGAGGCCAGCGCCTGCTCGACGGCGACCTTGTCGCCGCCGGCCGACGCCCCGGCTGCCAGAGGGCGCGGCGCACGCGACTCCAGGATCTCGTTGAGACGGCGCGCAAGCCCATGACCGACGCCGGCGACGAGGCGCGACTGCGCGAGCTGCGCGTCCGCCTCGTCCGCGGCGACGGACGCTGCGACGACCGACTGCACCTCGGCGGTTGCGGCCTTGATGATGCGCGCACGCAGCGTCCAGGACTTGTCGCTGCGCTCGAGTTCGCCGCGCAGCTCATAATCGGATGATGCGGCGGACGCCGCGGTGCTATCGCCGCCCCTGGCCGCCATGCGTGGCGCAACCACGCTGATGTTCTGGATCTTGGCAAAACCATCGGTGAGACGAGCGGTGACCTCGGCGGCCATCGCCGCGCCGCGCGGGTCGTTGCGGTCGCCGGCGATCGGCATCACCGCGAGCCGCGGCGGCGTTCGCCTGAACAGGAGGTCCGGTTTCAGCACGGGCGCAGCAACCGCAAGCCCCATGACGATCACGCAGAGCCCGACCACGGCGGCGACCGTGGCCTGCCGGCTCAAGCCGAAGATGGCGCGCTGTGGCCTTGCGGCGGNGGCGACCTCGGCCGGTGGCGGGGCCGCGACCTCGTCGGCGTCCGGCCGGGCCTGCGCCGGGCCGGATTCGGGCGCTGCCTCAACTTCCGTCGCCAGCAGATAGCCGCCGCCGGAGGCAAGCTTGATCAGCTGCCGCCGCTCGTCGCCGAGCGCGGTGCGGAGCTCGCGAATGCATTGGAACAGGCTGTCCTCGCCGACATGGACGTTCGGCCAGACCGCCTCCATCAGCTCCTGCTTGCTCAGCACCCGGCCGCCGCTGGTGGCAAAGAGCCGAAGCATCTCGAACGTCTTGGGCCGAAGCTTGATCGGCGTGCCCTCAGGCCCGCGCAGCTCCGCGCGCTGCAGGTCCAGCTCGAAGCCGGCGAAACGAAGCAAGCTATCCCCCAAAACGTCTCTCAACGCGGCTCATATAGCGGAAGTCTGCGGGAAATGCCCGAAAATCGGGTCTGAAATACAAATATCAGAAACTTTCAGAAACTAGCCAACCCCTTATCAGGACACCACTCCCGCCCGGTGCGAAGAATCCCGTCGAGGACTCGGGACCTGCGTGTTGGGGGAAGTGGTGAAGACGGGGAAACATTATTTCAAGGCGACCCGCCGCCTGCGAACCGCGCTGCTGACGTCGTCGGCGCTGGCCCTGGCCTGGGCGCTGCCGGCCGGGCCTGCGCGTGCCGCGTCGGATGGCACCTGGCTCGCCTCCCCCGGCAGCAACGATTACGGCAACGGCGCCAATTGGGACGGCGGCTTCGTGCCGGTGGGCACGGCCTCCTTCGGCACCTCTGCGACCACCAGCCTGACGATTTCGAGCGCCAGCGTCGGCGGCTGGACGTTCAACGCCGGCGCCTCGAGCTACACGTTTGACGTCGGCACGCTGAACTTCACGGGTGCCGGCATCAGCATCAACGGCGGCAGCGCCACCATCAACAACTACAACACCCTGAATTTCCTCAACGGCAGCACGGCCGGCAGCGCCACTATCAACAACAACAGTAGTTTAGTCTTCTTTAGTTCAAGCACCGCCGGCAACGCCACCATCAACAACAATAGCGACCTCCAGTTCGTGGACAACAGCACGGCCGGCAATGCCACCATCAACAACAGCAACATTGGCAGCATACTAACCTTCTACAATTCAAGCTCGGCCGGCAGCGCCACCATCATCAACAGTTACATCGTCCGGTTCCGGGACAACAGCACGGCCGGCAATGCCGCCATCATCAACAATGGCGGCGCCTCTGTCGACTTCTCCCTCACCACGGGATTGAACGGCGACGACAAGATCAGCGCCGGCTCGATCGCGGGCGCCGGCTCTTACAATCTCGGCGCCAACGAACTGACGGTCGGCTCGAACAATGCATCGACCGAGGTCAGCGGCGCCATCTGGGGCGCCGGCGGCTCGCTGGTCAAGGTCGGCACCGGCACGCTGACCCTGTCGGGCACCAACAGCTATACCGGCGGCACCACGATCAACGGCGGCACGTTACAGCTCGGCAGTGCCGGCGGCGTCGGCTCCATTGTGGGGACCGTCACCGTTGGCGCCAGCGGCACGTTCAGCGTCTTCAACGGCGACACCAGCGGCATCACCAGCATCACCAACAGCGGAACCACGATCTTCCACAACGGAAGCGGCGCCAGCTCCGCCAATATCTCAAACAGCGGCGGCCTCTCGTTCTACGACGACAGCACGGCCGGGAGCGCAACCATCACCAACACGGCCGCCGGCACCGTCAACTTCTACGACCGCAGCACGGGCGGAAGCGCAACCATCGCCAACATCGGCACCTTGACCTTCAACGGCTCAAGTACCGCCGGCAACGCGGCCATCACCAACAGCGGCTCCTTTGCCACGACGATTTTCGGCGAAAGCAGCACGGCTGGCAGCGCGACCATCACCAACAATATGTTGCTGAGTTTCGTCGACAACAGCACGGCTGGCAGCGCCACCATCGTCAATAACTACAATATGTATTTCGGCGGCTCGAGCACGGCCGGAAGCGCCAGCATCACCAACACCGGCACCATCACCCTCAACCAATCGAGCACGGCCGGCAGTTCGACGATCACCAACCACGGGATCATCCATTTCTTGGACAACAGCACGGCGGGCACCGCTACGATCTTCAGCGACAGCACTCTGTCGTTCAATGCGAACGCCACTGCCGGCGGCGCGACCATTACCACTGACGGCACCGGCACTCTGGAATTCCGCGACACCAGCACGGCCGGTAACGCCACGATCGTCAGCACCAGCGGCGCCAGGCTGACTTTCCTCAACACCAGCAGCGCCGGCAGCGCAACCATCACGAACGAAAATGACGCGCTCTTCAGGGACAGCAGCACGGCGGGCAGCGCCACGATCTCCAACGTCGGCTTTGGCACTATGAATTTCCTCGAAGCCAGCAGCGCCGGCGGCGCAACCATCACGAACGCGAATGCTCTGTACTTCCGGGACAGCAGCACGGCGGCGAGCGCTAGTATCACCAACAATGGCGGCATCGCATTCTACGGCTCCGCCACTGGCGGCAACGCAACCATCACCAACAACGGTAGTATAACGTTCTTCGCCAACAGCACAGCCGGCAACGCGGTCATCATCAGCAATGCCAGCAGCCTGGTCGATTTCAGTCCCACCGCGGGTCCCAACGGAGACAACAAAATCAGCGCCGGTTCCATCGCGGGCGCTGGCCTCTACCTGCTCGGCGCCAATGAGCTGACCGTCGGCTCGAACAATCTCTCGACCGAGGTGAGCGGCGATATCAACGGCGCCGGCGGCTCGCTGGTGAAGATCGGCTCCGGCACGCTGACCCTATCGGGGGGCAATGCGTATACCGGCGGCACCACAATCAATGCGGGCACGCTGAAGATCGCGGGCGCCGGCACGCTTGGCGCCAGCAGCGCCGGCACAAATGTTGCGGGTGGCACGCTCGATCTTGGCGGCACGGCACAGACCCAGGACGGTGGCGTGACGGTGACGGGCGGTCGCATAACCAACGGCACGCTGTCATCGTCCGGTTTGTTCGACGTACGAGCCGGCATTATCGACGCCAGTCTCGCGGGCAACGGCGCGCTGACCAAGGGCGGCAGCGGCACGTTGACGCTGTCGGGCGCAAATACATATACCGGCGCGACGATCGTGAACGACGGCACGCTGGCGGTGAACGGCTCGCTCGCATCCTCCAGCGGCGTCACGGTGAACAGCGGCGGCACGCTCGGTGGCACCGGCATCGTCGGCAACACGACGATCGCGAGCGGCGGCACGCTGGCGCCGGGCAATTCCGTGGGCACGCTCTCCGTCAGCGGCAGCCTCGCCTTCGGTGCAGGCAGCTTCTACCGGATCGAGGTCTCCACCACTGCCGCCGACCGGACCAATGTCACCGGCACCGCGACGCTGACCGGCGCCACCGTGCAGGCGGTGGCGCTGCCCGGCAGCTTCCGCAGCCAGACCTACACCATTCTCAATGCGACCGGCGGCCTTGGTGGAACGCAGTTCGCCGGGCTGAGCGTCACCAACAGCTTCAGCCCTGCCCGCAATCCGCACCTCACCTACGATTCGAGCAATGTCTATCTGGTGCTCGATCCCGGCACGATCGTGCTGCCGGCAGGCAGCAGCGGCAACCAGGCCAGCGTCACCAACGGCATCAACAAGGCGGTCGAGAGCGGCGCGACGCCGCCGGCCGGCTTCGATGCGCTGCTCAACATGGGCGGCGCGCAACTCAACCGCGGGCTCAGCCAGGTCTCCGGCCAGCCCGGCGCCGCCGGCACGCAGGCCGCGTTCAATGCCACGCAGCAGTTCGTGGGCATGCTTGATCCGTTCGGCGGCGGCACGGATGGCGAGCGTGGCGGTACGGCCGGCGACGGCGGGACGCTGGGCTACGCGTCCACCGCACCAAACGACGCCAGGGTGCGGGAAGCCTATGCCGCGGTGACACCGCGCGATGCCAGGGACGATGTCGTCGACC
>NZ_LWIG01000026.1:493391-557535 GCF_002068095.1 Bradyrhizobium sacchari
CAGCACGTTGAACGGCAACGCCGCATCAGGTTCGAGCACCACCACCAGCCACATCTACGGCACCGTGGTCGGCGCCGACTACCGCGTCTCGCCGAACACCCTGCTCGGCTTCGCGCTCGGCGGCGCCGGCTATAATTTCTCGCTGTCCGACAGCCTCGGGAGCGGCCGCGCCGATCTGTTCCAGGCCGGCTTCTATGGCCGTCACAATTTCGGACCGGCCTATCTCTCCGCCGCCCTCGCCTATGGCTGGCAGGAGATCACGACAGATCGCACCGTGACGGTGTCAGGCACCGACAAGCTCACCGCCAATTTCAAGGCCAGCACCTTCTCGGGCCGCTTTGAGGCCGGCTGGCGCTTCGCACCCATCCCCGCCTCCAGCTTCGGCGTCACGCCCTACGCGGCCGCACAAGTCACGACCTTCCACCTCCCCGGCTACGGCGAGACCGCGATCGTCGGCAGCAACCAGTTCGGGCTATCCTACAGCGCGCAGGACACGACGAATGTCCGCACCGAACTCGGCGCCCGCACCGACCAGCGCTTCCTCGTCAGCGACGGCGTGCTCACCTTGCGCGGCCGGCTCGCCTGGGCGCACGACACCAACACCAACCGCCTCGTCAGCGCCGCCTTCCAGACGCTGCCGGGCGCGGCCTTCACCGTCAACGGCGCGCAACCGGCGGCCGACTCCGCACTGGTCGGCGGCCGCGCGGAAATGAAATGGCGGAATGGCTTCTCGCTCGCTGGAACAGTCGAGGGCGAGTTCTCGCAGAGCACGCAGACGTACACGGGCAAGGGCACGGTGCGATATGAGTGGTGAGCGGCGCCCTCGTCACAGTTAGCTGTCATCGCCCGGCTCGACCGGGCGATCCAGTACTCCGTGACAGTTGTCGTTGAACCGAGAGGCCGCGGCGTACTGGATGCCCCGCCTTCGCGGGGCATGACGGAGGAATTTAGGGCCACAGCACAGGCCAACCGCATCATGCCATTCTGCCGCTGTTTTGCCCGACGCCGCAACCGAATACTTCGTATTTCCAGAAATAAAAAAAGCCCAATGATTTCGGTCCCGGCTCTACTGTGCATGGGGTTGTTTTCAGGTTTTGGATTCGAGGCTGGCCGCGGGAAGGCCTACCGCCCCGTCTTCACCTTGGTCCAGAGCCGGTTGATGATGCGCTGGGTCGCCGGCTCGCGCGCCGTGATGACGAACAGCTTTGAAAGCGTCGCCTCGTCCGGATAGATGTTCTTGTCGTTCAGAATCTTCGGATCGACCAGCTTCTGGCTGGCGAGATTGCCGTTGGCGTAGGATAGGAAGTCCGAGTTCTTGGCAGCGACGTCCGGGCGGTAGAGATAGTTGATCAGCTCGTAGGCTTCCGCGACGTTCTTGGCATCCGCAGGGATCGCGAGATTGTCGAAGAACATCTGCGCGCCCTCCTTCGGAATGGTGTAGCCGATCTCGACGCCGCTCTTGGCCTCCGCCGCGCGGGCGCGCGCCTGCATGATGTCGCCGGACCAGCCGACCACGAAGCAGATCTCGCCGGTCGCGAGCGCGCTCAGATATTCGGACGAGTGAAACTTGCGCACGGACGGGCGGATTTTTGCAACGGCATCGGCGGCCTTCTCGAGGTCCGCCTGCTTGGTCGAGTTCGGATCGAGCCCGATATAGCTCAGCGCCGCCGGAAAGATGTCGTCGGCGGAGTCGAGCATGTGCACGCCGCAGTCTTTGAATTTTGCCAGGTTCTCCGGCTTGAAGACGATGTCCCAGCTGTCGATCTTGGCGTCGGGCCCGAGGATCTGCTTCACCTTGGCGACGTTGTAGCCGATGCCCGTCGTGCCCCACATGTAGTTGGCGGCGTAGACATTGCCGGGGTCGTAGGTGGCAAGGCGCTGCGTGACCACCGGCCACGCATTGGCGAGGTTCGGCAGCTTCGACTTGTCGAGCTCCTGGAAGATGTTGGCCTTGATCTGGCGCTGCAGGAAATAGGCGGTGGGCACCACGACGTCATAGCCGGACTTGCCGGCCATCAGGCGCGTCTCCAGCGTCTCGTTGGCGTCGAAGGTGTCGTAGACCACCTTGATGCCGGTCTCCTTGGTGAAGGCCTCCAAGACATCCGGCGCCATGTAGTTGGACCAGTTGTAGAAGTTGACGACCCGCTCCTCGGCCCCTGCGGAGGCGGAGAACAACGTCAGCGCGGCGGCGATTGCGAAACCGAGGCCAAAAGCCGAGCGCCTGACGTTCGTCATCTCTGTCTACCTCTTGCGTCCACGCACCGCGTCCGACAGCCGCTCCAGCGCTGTGTCGAGCGTCTGGTCCTTCTTGGCAAAGCAGAAGCGCACCACCGAGGTCACCGGGTCCTGCTCGTAGAAAGCCGAGACCGGGATCGCGGCGACCTTGTAGTCCTTCACGATGCGCCAGCAGAACTCGGTGTCGCTCTCGTTCAGCCCGAGCGGCGACAGGTCGACGGTGAGGAAGTAGGTGCCCTGCGACTTCAGCACGGGGAAGCCGAGGCTCTCCAGTCCCTTGGTCAGGCGGTCCCTGCTCCGCGTCAAATCCTTGCGCATCGACAGGAAGTAGTCGTCGGACTTGCCGAGGCCGTAGGCGACAGCGGCCTGCAGGTTCGGCGCGGTGGTGAAGGTCAGGAACTGGTGCACCTTGGCCGCCACCCGCAAGAGCGGCGGTGCCGCGCAAACGAAGCCGATCTTCCACCCCGTCAGCGAAAAAATCTTGCCGGCCGAGCCGACCTTGATGGTGCGCTCGCGCATGCCGGGGATGGTGATCAGCGGGATGTGCTTGTGCTCGTCGAAGGTGACGTGCTCCCAGACCTCGTCGCAGATCGCGATGACGTCGAACTCCTGGCAGTATCGCGCGAGCAGCTCGAGGTCCTCGCGCGGATAGACCACCGCAGACGGATTCAAGGGATTGTTGAACAGCACCGCCTTGGTCTTTGAATTGAACACGCTTTTCAGCATGTCCTGGTTCAGCCGCCAGTGCGGCGGCTCGAGGCGAACGAGGCGCGGAATGCCGCCGGCCTGGCGGATGATCGGCAAGTAAGAATCATAGACCGGCTGGAAGCAGACCACCTCGTCGCCGGGCTGGACCACCGCAAGGATCGCCGAGGTCAGTGCTTCGGTGCCGCCGGAGGTCACCATCACCTCGCTCATCGGATCGAGCTTGAGGCCGTGCCAGTGGCCGTAATGGGTCGCAATCGCCTGGCGCAGCTCCGGCAGGCCCATCATCGAGGGGTACTGGTTGTAGCCGTTCAGCGAGGCCTCGGCCGCGGCGCGGCGGATGTCCTCAGGCCCGGGATCGTCAGGGAAGCCCTGGCCGAGATTGATGGCGTTGTTGTCGCGCGCGGCCTGCGACATCGCCTCGAATATGGTGACGGGAAGGTCGGCGAAGACCTTGTTCAGCGAAGCGCTCTTGGTCGTCATCGCGAGGTCAGCCACCGACCTTGCTGGGAAGACCCGCCGCCTTCCAGCCGAGCATGCCGCCGGCCAGATGCTTGTCGTAAGGCAGGCCCGCCGCCTGCGCCGCCAGCGAAGCCGTCACCGAGCGCTTGCCCGAGCGGCAGGCGAACACAACCTGCTTGCCTTGCGGATCGGGGATCGCCTTGGGGTCGAAGGTCGAGAGCGGAACCACGACGCCGTAAGGGTAGGCTTCGGCCTCCACCTCGTTCGGCTCTCGGACGTCGACGAGCAGATAGCGCCCTTCCGCGACACCCTTGGAGACCTCGTCCGGGGTCAGATCCTGTACCTGGTTTGCCACTTCATCCTCCAACGTCGCGGGCTGCAAGCCGGGGCGATCCCGGCGCGCGGCAACCTCGCCTCTCGGGAAGCGAAAATCAAGCGCCACAATGGCTTGAGCCGCGCGGCGCAAGTTAAAGCTAAATCGCAGCGACTTGAAGTCCGGCGTTGGTTTTCCGCCTTAGATCGTCACCTGGGTGCCGACCTCGACGACGCGGCCAGAGGGGATCTGGAAATAGTCGGTGGCGTCGTTGGCGGAGCGGCTCAGCGAGATGAACAGCCGGTCCTGCCAGCGCGGCATGCCGGAATGGGCGGCAGGCTTCAGTGCCCGGCGCGACAGGAAGAACGAGGTCGACATGATGTCGAACTGCCAGCCGAGCTTGCGGGCGATCGCCAGCGCCTTCGGCACGTTGGGCGATTCCATGAAGCCGAATTTCAGCGTCACCTTGGAGAAGGTCGGTGAGATCTGCTCCAGCCGGACGCGCTCGGCCGGATCGATCCGGGGGGTTTGCGCCGTCTCGATGGTGAGAATAACGTTCTTCTCGTGCAGCACCTTGTAGTGTTTCAGACTATGCATCAGCGCCGTCGGCGCGCTGAGCGGATCCGAGGTCAGGAACACGGCGGTGCCGGGCACCCGCTGCGGCGGCCGCTTCTCCAGCATTGCCACGAGATCGGCGAGCGGGAACTCGAGCTTGCGGGACTTCTCGAACAGGAGCCGGCTGCCGCGCCGCCACGTGTACATCAGGATGATCATGACCGCGCCGAGCGCCAGCGGCACCCAGCCGCCCTCGAACACCTTCAAGAGGTTGGCGGCGAGGAAGGTCAGGTCGAGGAACAGGAACGGGGCGATCAGGGCAGCAGCCGCGAACGGCGACCAGCGCCAGACCTTCCAGACCACGACAAAGCCCATCATCGCCGTGACCACCATGGTGCCGGTGACCGAGATGCCATAGGCCGAGGCCAGCGCACTGGAGGAGCGGAACAGCAGCACCAGCAGCACCACCGCGACCAGCAGCAGCTGGTTGATGCGCGGGATGAAGATCTGGCCGGAATGGGCTTCAGACGTATGGCGAATTTCAAAGCGCGGCAGCAGACCGAGCTGGATCGCCTGGCGCGTCAGCGAATAGGCACCCGTGATCACGGCCTGGCTCGCGATGACGGTCGCGGCGGTGGCCAGCACGACCATGGTGCCGCGGAACAAGCCTTGCGGAAAGAGCTGGAAGAACGGGCTGACGATCGCGCCGGGATCGCCGAGCACCAGCGCCCCCTGCCCCAGATAGTTCAACGCCAGCGACGGCAGCACGATGAACAGCCAGGCAGTCTGGATCGGCCGCTTGCCGAAATGGCCAAGGTCCGCATAGAGCGCCTCGGCGCCGGTCACGGCCAGGAACACAGCGCCCAGCGTCACGAAGCCGATGATGCCGTGGTGGAGCATGAAGGACACCGCGTAAAGCGGGTTCAGCGCGAACAGGATCTGCGGCTGCTCGAGGATGGGGCGGATCGCCGCCACTGCGAGCACCGCGAACCAGACGCACATGATCGGGCCGAAGAAGGCGGCAACGCGCGCCGTGCCGCGTGACTGCACCGCGAACAGGCAGACCAGGATCACCACGGTCAGCGGGACGATGTATGGCTCGAACGTCAGGGTGACGTCCTTCATGCCTTCGATCGCCGACAGCACCGAGAGCGCCGGCGTGATCACGGCATCGCCGTAGAACAGCGCGCCGGAGATGATGCCGAGCAAGACGATGGTCGCGCCGCCGGTGCCGACCGCGCGCTGGGCCAGCGCCATCAGCGCCAGCGTGCCGCCCTCGCCATTGTTGTCGGCGCGGAGCAGGATCACGACGTATTTGAGCGTCACCACCACGATGAGCGCCCACAGGATCAGGGAGACCACGCCAAGAACGGCTGCTGATGTGGGCGCGCCTTCGGCTCCCGAGGCTGCCATCACCGCCTCGCGGAACGCGTAGAGAGGGCTGGTGCCGATATCGCCGTAGACGACACCGATGCTGCCGAGCGTCAGCGCGCCGAAACGGGCGGTGGTGTGGGCCTCGCCATGCCCATTGGCCGCCGCCGTTTCCGGGGCGGGAACTGCTACGTCGCTTGTCATGGGAGAGCCCGATGGCCTCTAAAAATGCTTCACTGCACAACGGCGGAAGAGCGCGGGCTTATAGTCCTGCGCTAACGGCATAGCCTAGCCCTAATCTGGGCCCTAGCCATGCGAAATTCGCATAGATCCGGCAGTTGCCTTCTCAAATAGTCACCTGGGTCCCGACTTCAACCACCCGGCCGGTGGGAATCTGGAAGTAGTCCGTGGCGTCGTTGGCGGACCGGCTCAGCGCGATGAACAGATGATCCTGCCACAGCGGCATGCCCGACTGCGCCGAAGCCTTCAGCGACCTTCGCGACACGAAGAACGATGTCGACATGATGTCGAATTGCCAACCCTGCTTGCGCGCGATCGCCAGCGCCTTGGGCACGTTCGGCTGCTCCATGAAGCCGAAGCGCAACCGGACCTTGGAGAACTTGTCGCTGACCTTCTCCATGCGGAAGCGCTCGGACAGATCGACCCGCGGCGTCTGCGCGGTCTCGATGGTCAGGATCACGTTGTGCTCGTGCAGGACCTTGTTGTGCTTGAGATTGTGCAACAGCGCGGTCGGCACGAAAGAAGGATCGCTGGTCAGGAATACCGCCGTGCCCTTGACGATGTGCGGCGGTCGCTTCTCCAGGCTGCGGATCAGGTCATCCAGCGGCACCTCGATCCGGCGCGTCTTCTGGATCAGGATTCCGGTGCCCTTCCGCCAGGTCCAGATCGTCCCCGCCATTGCAGCGCCGAACAGCAGCGGCACCCAGGCGCCCTCGAGCAGCTTGAGCAGATTGGCGCTGAAGAAGGTCATGTCGACCATGACGAAGGGCAGGATCACGACCGAAGCGGTCGCAGCGCGCCAGTTCCACAACTTCCAGATCACGATGAAGCCCATGATGCCGTCGGCAACCATCGTGGTGGAGACCGCAATGCCATAGGCCGAGGCGAGGCCGCTGGGCGTGCGGAACAGAAGCACCAGCAGCATCACGCCGATCAGCAGCAGCCGGTTCACGCGCGGCAGATAGATCTGGCCGGCATGGGTCTCCGAGGTGTAGCGCACCTCGAAGCGCGGCAGGAGGCCGAGTTGCACCGCCTGATAGACCAGCGAATAGGCACCGGTGATCACCGCCTGGCTCGCGATCACGGTCGCGGCGGTCGCAAGCCCCACCAGCGGCAGCACGAGCTTCTCGGGCACCATGCGGTAGAACGAGTGCTCGATCGCGCTAGGATCGGACAGCACCAGGGCGCCTTGCCCGAAATAGTTGATCAGCAGCGCGGGCAGCACGAAGAACATCCACGCCGACTGGATCGGCTTGCGGCCGAAATGGCCGAGATCGGCGTAAAGCGCCTCGCCGCCGGTCACCGCGAGGAACACGGCTCCCAATGTCACGAGGCCGATCGTGCCGTGCGTCAGCAGGAATTGCAGCGCGTAATAGGGATTGATCGCCGCCAGCACCGACGGATCGTCGGCGATGTGGACCGCGCCCATCACCGCCAGGACCGTGAACCACACCACCATCACCGGCCCGAAGGCGGACGCCACCAGCGCCGTACCCTTGCTCTGCACCGCGAACAGCAGCGCCAGGATCAGGACCGTGAGCGGCACGACATAGTGCTCGAATGCAGGCGTCGCGAGCTTCAGTCCATCGACCGCCGACAGCACCGAGATCGCCGGCGTGATCATGGAATCGCCGATGAACATGGAAGCGCCGACGACGCCGAGGGCGAGCAGGAACCAGCTCCGCCGTCCCAACGCGCGCTGGCCGAGCGCCATCAGCGAGAGCGTACCGCCCTCCCCATTATTGTCGGCGCGTAAGAGCAGCAGGACGTATTTGGCGGTGACGACGATCAGGAGCGCCCACAGGATCAGCGAGAGCACGCCGAGCACGATCACCCGCGAGACCGGCTCACCGCCGGCGGCGCCCCTGACAGCCTCGTGGAATGCGTAGAGCGGCGAGGTACCGATGTCGCCGAAGACAACGCCGATGCTCCCGAGCGTAAGGGCCCAAAAACCTGAGGTGACCGGCCCTTCCTGGGTCTCGGTCTGTGTGATGCTCGCCGCCATGAGGGTGGAAAAACGCTTCGTCCCTGAATTTGATCCGGCGCCTTTTGACGCTTCCTGCGCGTCTGTCAATCGGGACAGCATAGCAGGTTGGGGAGCCGGTTGCCGCGACGGCGTGGCCAGGCATCCCGCCAGCGCGACGAGATGCCTCAGGTAAGATGGTAGCGCAAGGGGATTAGGGCTTCAAATTCGGCGGCAGCGGCGGATCTTCGCGCATCAGCGTGATGGTCACGCGCCGGTTGGCGGCGAGCGAGGGATCGTCCGGAAACAGCGGCTGTGTGTCCGCCTTGCCGGAGACCGCGAAGATGTGGGAGGCTGGCAGGCCCTCGCGCTCGAGGATCTGGCGCACGGCATTGGCGCGGTCGGCCGACAGATCGAAGGCGCCGTAATCGCTGCGGGTCGGGACGAATCCGGCCGCGGTGTGACCGGCGATGGAGACGCGAAGCGGCGTCGCCTTGAGCGGGATGGCGAGCTTCTCGACCAGCCGGCGCGTGCGGTCATAGGGCACCTTGGAGCCGTCGGCGAACATCGAGCGTCCGTCCTGGTCGACGATCTCCAGATTGAGACCCTGCTTGGTCTCCTCGAACATGATGTGCTTGGACATCTCGGTCAGTTCCGGCATGTCCTGCAGAGCCTGCCGCAGCGAAGCCGCGGCGAGCGCGAAATTGCGGTCGATCTTCATTTTGGCGCCCGAGGTGCGGTCGCGATCCTCCTGGTCCGGCGTCGGCGTGTTGGAGGCATCCTCGGGTTGGATGTGATCGACGTTCTTCAGCCGCGGGCGTGTCGGCAGGCCGTCGGATTCGACGATGCCGGCATAGCGCGCCTCGCTCTGCACGCCGAAGGCGTCGCGCATCGAGCCGGCGACGATCTTCAGCTTGTTGGCGTCCTGGGTCGAGAACGCGACGAGCATCACGAAGAAGCTCATCATCAGGCCCATCAGATCGGCGAAGGTCACGAACCAGCCGTGACCGCCGCCGTGAGCATCGCCGCGCTTCTTCTTGGCCATCGCTGTTGATCCCGGGGAGCGGCGTTACGCCGGCACCGGCTCGCCCTCGGCGTGGCGATGCTTCTCCGGCAGATAGGCCAGCAGCATTTCGCGCACCAGGGTCGGGCTCTTGGAGTCGCGGATCATCAGGATGCCGTCGATAATGAGGGTGCGGTTGGTCTCTTCGTCGAGCAGCTTGCCGTGCAGCTTGTCGGCGATCGGCAGACAGAACAGGTTCGCGACCAGCGCGCCGTAGAGCGTGGCGAGCAGCGCGGTCGCCATGAACGGGCCGAGCTTGGAAGGGTCGGTCATGTTGGCGAACATCTGCACCATGCCGATCAGGGTGCCGATCATCCCGAAGGCCGGGGCGCAGTCGCCGATGGCGCGGTAGATCTTGCTGCCCTCGTCGAGGTGCATCAGGAAGTTGTCGCGGTCGCGCTCGAGATTGTCGCGGATGAAGTCGAGGTCGTAGCCGTCGGCGACGTAGCGGATGCCCTTGGCGAGGAAGGGCTCGTCGGTCTCGACCTTTTCGAGGCCCACCGGGCCCTGCTTGCGGGCGATCTCGGCGATGCGGGCGAGCTCGTCGACGAGGTCGTGGGCCGACAGGCGGCTCATGGTGAAGGCGAACTTGGCGCCGAGTGGCAGGCCATGCAGCAGCGCCGAGAGCGGAAAGCGGATCATGGTCGCGGAGATCGAGCCGCCGAAGATGATGATCATCGCATGTTCGGAGATGAACATGTGCAGGTCGCCGCCCATGAGGATCATCGCCGTGATGACGATGATGCCGGCCGTGAGCCCAACGCCCGTCATGATATCCATGGGAGACTCCAACGCGTACGCAACAACGGCCGTCCTGGCCGCTGGCGCGGCCCAACCCCGAACCGCGTCGGAAACCCTAGAGCGCCGCCCTTAAAGCCGCGTAAAGGTTAAGTTGAGCCGGCGCGCCGGTGGCGACCAGAGCGCCCGGAGGATGCCGCTTTGCCGGCCAGCGACGGGAATCTCAACACTTCGCTAACCATAAGCAGGCGCGCGGAACAGCGCTCCGGCTGCGGCCCTGCGTCACATCGAGGCCATCGGCCATTTGGTATCTTCTGATCATCCGACATGCTCGATCGCGGGAGCCATCGCGATGTTGACGCTGTTCAGTCTTCTCACCGCATTGCCGGCGGTGCTGGCGCTTCATCTGCTCGAGCCGGAGATCGTGCTGCCCGCGTTCAGCGTCCTGCTCTTTGTCGAGGCTGCCTTCGCCGTGGTCGCTGCGCGGTTGCTTCACGGCCCCGACAGCGCAGACGACATCACCCTGTGGGATCTTGCCGGCGGCTTCACACTGATCGGATGCGCCGCCGCTGTGCTCGGCGAGCCGGATCAGGCCGCACTGCTTCTGACCGAACAAGGCGATCTACGGCCGGCGTCGCGGCCGTAGATCGCCCAATCTCCCGTCAGTGGATCTCCGCCGAGCGCTTTAGCGCGGCCTTCAGCTTCTCCAGTGAGAAGTCGGGGCTGCGAGCGATCTCCAGGATCGGCGTCTCGCGGCGGCCGCAGAGCTCGGCGGCTTCCGGCAGCTTCGCCGCGACATCGAGCGGGATCACGATGGCGCCGTGCTGGTCGGCGTGGATGAGGTCGTCAGACTTCACGGTCATGCCAGCGACGCGGACTTCGCCACCAAAGCTTTCCGCATGCACCCAGGCATGCGACGGGCCGATCGAGCCGGCGAGCGCCTGGAAGCCGGAAGCCCATTGCGGGATGTCGCGGATCGAGCCGTCGGTGATGACGCCGAGGCAGCCAAGCGCCTTATGCACGTTGCTCTGCACCTCGCCCCAGAACGCGCCATAGCCGACATCGGGACCGTCGATGTCCTGGATCACCGAGATGCGCGGGCCGTGACCCGTTCCGACGTACTCGTAATATTCGATGCGGCGCTTCGACTGCTCTTCAGGTGCAAGCGAGGATTTCAGCACCGAGCGGATCGCGACCGTGCGGGCATAGCCGACGATCGGCGGCAAATCGGGAAATGGGCAGACCAGTTGCTTGGTGGTGTAACCGATCAGCCGGCGCTCCGGCGCCACGATCTCCATGGCGTTGCAGATCGTCGGGGTGTCGTAGCGGCCCAGAGCTTCGAGGACGGAAGCGGGCAGCGGCCCGGTCGCTTTATCAGTCACGGCGTTCTCTCCCAAATTGGCGGTCGCTGTTGGCGCGATGCCGCCGGCAAAGGGCGATATAGCCGAGATCAGGCCTCAACCCAACTCAGGGGGCCTCATGGCAGATATCCGCGCAGGACGGCCGCTCAGTGCAGCCGTCCCGGCCGGTCGTCGTCGTCGTGCGGCGGCTCCGACAAATTCGCCAGCGTCGGCGCCGATGGCGGCGACGAGATCTCTCCTCCCGCAGGCGCGGCGGCCTCCATCGCGCGTGCCTGGTCGCGATAGGATTTGTAGCCGAGCGGCAACGCGAGAAGATACAGGACCGTGCCGATCGAGAGCACGTACCAGGGATAGCTGATCAGAAGCGCGATGAAGAAGATCACCGCAACGAACGCCGGCAGCACCAGTTCGGGCGGCACCCGCATGCGCATGCTCTTGCCGGAGAACACTGGCAGGCGCGACACCATCAGGAAGGCAATCAGCAGCGTGTAGCCGGCCGTCAGGGCTGCGGGCCACCGTCCCAGATCGAGGAACGCCACATAGATCGGCAACATAACGGTGATAGCGCCGGCCGGCGCCGGCACGCCGGTGAAGAAATTGGCGGCAAAGGCCGGCTTGTTCGGATCGTCAAGCGTGGCGTTGAAGCGCGCGAGCCGCAGGCACATAGAGATCGCAAACACCATGGCCGCGATCCAGCCGGCATTTCCGAGTTCATGCAACTGCCAGAAATACAACATTAAGCCGGGCGCGACGCCGAAATTGACGAAGTCGGCGAGGCTGTCGAGCTCGGCACCGAACTTGGACTGGCCCTTGATCATGCGCGCGATGCGACCGTCGATGCCGTCGAGCGCTGCCGCGAACACGATGGCGTAGACGGCGAGCGTCATCCGCCCCTCGATCGACAGCCGGATCGCCGTCAGCCCGGCGCAGATCGCCAGCAGCGTGATGACGTTGGGCACCAGCATCCGCACCGGAATCGGGCGGAACCGCCGGCGGCGCACGTCAGGATTCTTGAAGTCATAGGGCGTCATTGCTGGTCCTCACCTCAAAGCGAGATATAGCAAGCCCCGTCCCCCTCCGCCATTGCGGCGGAAGGCCCCCCAAGGACCGACCTTTGGTTAATTGGCGCGGAAGGCTCGGCTCGGGTCGTCGCCGGCAAGATCGGCCAAAATGGTTTCGCCGGCGATGGCGGTCTGGCCTTCCGACACCAGCGCCTTGGTGCCGACGGGCAGGTAGACGTCGAGCCGCGAGCCGAAGCGGATCAGGCCGAAGCGCTCGCCGGCGCCGATCGCCTGGCCTTCCCTGACGAAGCAGACGATGCGCTTGGCGACGAGGCCCGCGATCTGCACCACGCCGATCCGCGCCGTCGGCGTCGAGATCACCAGCGAGTTGCGCTCGTTGTCCTCGCTCGCCTTGTCGAGCTCGGCATTGATGAACAGGCCGGGCCGGTAGGCGACGCGGTCAACCCTGCCAGCTACGGGCGCGCGGTTCACATGGCAGTTGAACACGCTCATGAACACCGAGACGCGCAGCAGCGGCCGGTCGCCGAGCCCGAGCTCGGCTGGCGGCAGCGCCATCGTGATCATCGAGACGCGGCCGTCAGCCGGCGATACCACGAGCCCCTCGCGCACCGGCGTCACCCTGACGGGGTCGCGGAAGAACAGCGCGCACCACACGGTCAGGATCGTGCCGATCCATCCCAAAGGCGACCACAGCCAGAACAGGATCAGGCTTGCCAGCGCAAAGCCGCCGATGAAGGGATAGCCCTCCTTGTGGATCGGCGGGATCTGACGCTGGATCGAATCGAGAATGGACATCGTTATCTGCCGCCTGGGGTTGATGGCGCGGGTCGTCGCGCGGGCTTGTTTAGGACAGAGTTGGGACCGGAGACAAGGTCACTCCGCAGCCGCCGGCGTCGTCACGGGATCGTCGACCAACGGCGGCTCCCGGTTGGGCGCCTCGCTGCTGTCGGCCATCTTGGCCAGTTTCTCGCGCGCCGCCTCGGCCTCGCGCTGCCTGTTCCACATGCTGGCATAGAGACCGCCCTGCGCGAGCAGCTTTGCGTGGGTGCCGCGCTCGGCAATACGGCCCTGATCCAGCACGATGATCTCGTCGGCGCCGACGATGGTCGAGAGCCGATGCGCGATCACCAGCGAGGTGCGGTTCTTGGCCACGCGGTCGAGCGCGCCCTGGATCTCGTGCTCCGTATGGGTATCGAGCGCCGAGGTCGCCTCGTCCAGCACCAGGATCGGCGGCGCCTTGAGCACGGTACGCGCGATCGCGACGCGCTGCTTCTCGCCGCCCGACAGTTTCAGGCCGCGCTCGCCGACCTGGGTGTCGTAGCCCTTCGGCGCCATGCGGATGAAATGATCGATCTGCGCGAGGCGCGCCGCCTCCTCGACCTCGGCATCGCCAGCGTCCCACCGGCCATAGCGGATGTTGTAGCGGATGGTGTCGTTGAACAGCACGGTGTCCTGCGGCACCATGCCGATCGACGCACGCAGCGAATCCTGCGTGACCGCACGGATATCCTGGCCATCGATCAGGATCCTTCCGCCGGAGACGTCGTAGAGGCGGAACAACAGGCGCGAGATGGTCGACTTGCCGGCGCCTGAAGGACCGACGATCGCAACCGTCTTGCCGGCGGGCACCTCGAAGCTGATGCCCTTCAGGATCGGCCGCGCCGGCTCATAGGCAAAGCGCACGTCATCGAACCGCACCGTGCCGGCGGAGACGACCAGCGGCTTCGCGTCCGGCGCGTCCTTGATCTCGGCCTCGCGGTGGAGCACGCCGAACATCTTCTCGATGTCGATGATCGCCTGCTTGATCTCGCGATAGACCATGCCCATGAAATTCAGCGGCTGATAGAGCTGGATCATCATGGCATTGACCAGCACGAAGTCGCCGACCGTATTGGTGCCGTTGCGCACGCCGATCGCGCACATCAGCATGGTCGCGGTCAGTCCCAGCGTGAAGATCACGGCCTGGCCGGTATTGAGCACCGCGAGCGAGGTGTAGGTGCGAATGCTCGCATCCTCGTAACGCTCCACCGACCGGTCATAGCGCTGCGCCTCGCGCGCCTCGGCACCGAAATATTTCACGGTCTCGTAGTTGAGCAGCGAGTCGATCGCCTTGGTGTTCGCCTCGGTGTCGGAATCGTTCATCTTGCGGCGGATGCCGATNCCGCCACTCGGTCGCGATGTAGGTGTAGTACATGTAGACCGCGACCGTGATCAGGGTTGCGACCACGTAGCGCCAGTCGAACTGCCAGAGCAGCACCGCCATCAACAGCGAGACCTCGACGATGGTCGGAATCAGCTGCAGGATCACCATGCGCACGATGACCTCGATACCCTCGCGGCCGCGCTCCAGCACGCGCGTCAGCCCGCCGGTCTTGCGCTCCAGGTGAAAGCGCAGCGACAACTCGTGCATGTGGATGAAGGTGATGGTGGCGAGCTTGCGCACCGCATGCATGGCGACGCGGGCGAAGATGCCGTCGCGCCACTGCGTCAGCACCGCCATCAGGATGCGCATGATGCCGTAGCTCGCGGTCAGCAGCAGCGGCGAAGCGATCACCCAGAGGTGCCAATTGTCGGCCGCGACCGGCGCGGTATTTTCGCCGGTCAACGCATCGGTCGCCCATTTGAAGCTGAACGGCACCGCCAGCGTGATCAGCTTGGCGGCGAGCAGCAGCACCAGCGACCACACCACCCGCATCTTCAAATCGAAGCGGTCGCCGGGCCAGATATAGGGCCACAGATGCGCCAGCGTGCCCATCAGCGTGGCACGCGGCGGCCCGCCGACAGGATCAGGAACGTCGGCGCCGCCGAACGATTGAGGTTGGTCCATCAACAAGAAGCCTGAAGGCCCGCCGGGTGCGGGCGTCGCTGCGATTAACGATTTTCGCCTTTCATATAGAGCCTTCCCGATGCCCGCGCACCCCGCCAGGTGGCGAATCTTCGATTGTTTCTCGCCATTTACCGGTAGATTTCCGGACAGCCCGAATCACCGAATGGGCTTGACGCCTCTTCGCTGCAATGCATCATGGCACCAATGAGCACGATCAAAACTGTCTGTGTCTATTGCGGCTCCGGCCCCGGAACCAAT
Organism: Bradyrhizobium sacchari; assembly: GCF_002068095.1. Lineage (GTDB taxonomy): Bacteria > Pseudomonadota > Alphaproteobacteria > Rhizobiales > Xanthobacteraceae > Bradyrhizobium > Bradyrhizobium sacchari. The sequence goes on from NZ_LWIG01000026.1 coordinate 508,505, forward strand.
CCCCGCTTCACCGAAGGCGCCAAGGCGTTCGGCAAAGCCCTCGCCGAGAACAACATCCGCCTGGTCTATGGTGGCGGTTCGCTTGGCCTGATGGGCTCGGTCGCGACCTCCGTGCTGGATCACGGCGGCACCGTCACCGGCATCATTCCCGAATTCTTGCGCAAGCGCGAGAACGCGCTGACGCGCGTGCAGGAGATGATCGTCACCCCCGACATGCACGAGCGCAAGCGGTTGATGTTCGAGCGCTCCGACGCCTTCGTGGCCCTGCCGGGCGGCGTTGGCACGCTGGAGGAGCTGGTGGAGCAGCTGACCTGGAAACAGCTCGGCCGTCATGCCAAGCCGGTGCTGCTCGCCAATATCGACAATTTCTGGGAACCGCTGTTCTCGCTGCTGTCGCACATGCGCCAGACCGAGTTCATTCGCGCCGGCCTCTCGGTCGACATCATCAAGGCCGATCGCGTCGAGGAGATCCTGCCGAAGCTGAAGGCAGCCGCGGCACAGATCGCCGAGGCGGAAAAAGAGCTCGCCCCGGAAGTCGCGCGCAAACTCTGATCACTCCTGCGGAAACGTCACCGCCTCGATCCTGTTACCATCGGGATCGAAGACGAAGGCCGCATAGTAACGCACGCGATCGTGCGGGCGAATGCCCGGCGCGCCGTCGGATGCGCCGCCGGCGGACAACGCGGCGGCGTGAAAGGCATCGATCTCGGCCGTGGTCTTCGCCCGCAGGCAGATGTGCACCCCGCTCGAAGGCTCGACGCGCGGCATGCCCTCGCGCAAATTGATCCAGAACTCCGGGTAGGCCTTGCCGAAGCCAATCGTCCGCGGCCGCGTGACGAGGCGCGTGAGGCCGAGGGCAGCAAGCGTTGCCTCGTAGAATCTTGCGGCGCGATCGAGATCACTGACGCCGACGGAGATGTGGTCGATCATGCCTGCACTCCCCTCCCACAGTCATTCCGGGGCACGCGAAGCGGGAACCCGGAATCTCGAGGTCCCGGGTTCGATGCTTCGCATCGCCCCGGAATGACGAGACAAAACCCTAAGCCGGCGCGCCCGATTTCACGAGCTTGTAGATCACCGAATCCATCAGCGCCTGGAACGAGGCGTCGATGATGTTCGGGGACACGCCGACCGTGGTCCAGCGGTCGCCGTTCTCGTCCTCGCTCTCGATCAAGACGCGCGTCACCGCGCCGGTGCCGCCGTTCAGGATACGCACGCGATAGTCGATCAGCGTCAGGCCCTCGATGTATTTCTGGTACTTGCCGAGGTCCTTGCGCAGCGCGACATCGAGCGCGTTGACGGGACCATTGCCTTCCGCGGCCGAGATCAGATGCTCGCCGGCGACGTCGACCTTGACCACGGCCAACGCCACCGTGACGCGCTCGCCGAGCGCATTGTAGCGCTGCTCGACATTGACGTCGAACTGCTCGACCTCGAAATAATGCGGCACCTTGCCGAGCGTGCGGCGCGCCAGGAGATCGAACGAGGCGTTAGCGGATTCATAGGCATAGCCGGCCGCCTCCCGCTCCTTGAGCTCCTCGACGAGGCGCGTGAGCTTCGGATCGCTCTTCTCATAGGCAATGCCGGCACGGTCAAGCTCGGCGATGACGTTGGAGCGGCCGGCCTGGTCGGACACCAGCACCTTGCGATGGTTGCCGACCAGCTCCGGCAGCACATGCTCGTAGGTCTGCGGGTCCTTCAGCACGGCGGAGGCATGAATGCCGGTCTTGGTGACGAAGGCGCTTTCGCCGACATAGGCCGCATGCCGGTTCGGCACGCGGTTGAGCATGTCGTCGAGCGTGCGCGAGACTTTGACGAGCGTCGCCAGCTTCTCTGACGTGACGCCGATCTCGAAAAAATCGGCAAAGCCCTTCTTCAATTTCAGCGTCGGGATCAGCGAGCAGAGATTGGCGTTGCCGCAGCGCTCGCCGAGGCCGTTCAGCGTTCCCTGGATCTGCCGCGCGCCGGCGCGCACCGCGGCGAGCGAATTGGCCACCGCCTGCTCGGTGTCGTTATGGGCGTGGATGCCGACGTGATCGCCGGGGATGTGTTTCGTCACTTCGGCGACGATGGCCTCGACCTCATCAGGCATGGTGCCGCCATTGGTGTCGCACAGCACCACCCAGCGTGCGCCCGCTTCATAGGCAGCTTTCGCGCAAGCCAACGCGAAGCTCGAATCCTCCTTGTAGCCGTCGAAAAAATGCTCGCAGTCGAGCATGACCTCGCGGCCGGCCGCCTTTGCTGCGGCGACGCTGTCGCGGATCGAGGCGAGGTTTTCCTCCTTGGTCGTCTCCAGCGCGACGCGCACCTGATAGGCCGAGGACTTCGCCACGAAACAGATCGCATCGGCCTTTGCTTCCAGAAGGCCCGCGACACCGGGATCGTTGGAAACCGAGCGCCCTGCCCGCCGCGTCATGCCGAAGGCGGTGAAGCGGGCATGATTGAGCTTCGGCCTGGAGCCGAAGAACTCGGTGTCGAGCGGGTTGGCGCCGGGATAGCCGCCCTCGACATAGTCGATGCCGAGGTCATCGAGCATCGAAGCGATGATCTGCTTGTCGGCCAGCGTGAAATCGACCCCATTGGTCTGCGCCCCGTCGCGCAGCGTGGTATCGAACAGATAGAGACGCTGCTTGCTCATGGTGCCGCTCCAAGCGTCTTCTTCATGGTGGTGTTGGCGAGCCACTCGTCGTTGATAGTGACGCTGTTGCGCTGCTGGGCGGTGTAGCCGCGCTTGGCGAAGAAGCCCTCGGCGGTATCGCTGGCATCGACCGAGAGGCTCTTGGCGCCGCGGCTGCCGGCGAGCTTTTCCAGCGCGTCGACCAGCATGGTCGCGATGCCCTGCCCGGCCACGGCCGGGTGCACGTAGAGCATGCGGATGTGATCGGCGCCGCGCAGCGAGGCGAAGCCGACGGGCGAGCCCTCGAGCGTCGCGATCAGCGTCAGGTCGGATGCCAGCCGCTTGCCGAACTCCTCGTCCTCCGCAGCCTCCATCCAGGCCTGCTGCTGCGCCTCGCTGTAATCGTCGCCGGTCAGCTGCTCGATGCTGGCGGTGAAGATCGCGGCAAGCACCGGCACGTCATCGGGCAGGAAGGGCCTGAGTGCGGGCTTCGGCAAAGTCTGTCCCATCGTCCTCACCACATCCCATAGAGTTTCAGCACGATCGCCACCGCGGCGCCGAGCAGCAGGATCTTCAGCGCGATGTAATAGAGCCAGTGCCGCGGGAACGGCGTGTCGGGCCGCTTCATCGCGCGACCTCCCAGGTCGTGCCGTCCTTGGAGTCCTTGATCGCAACGCCCATCGCGGCGAGCAGATCGCGGATGCGGTCGGATTCCTTGAAATCTTTCCGCGCACGCGCAGCCGTCCGCTCCGCAAGCAGGCGCTCGACTTCCCCGGCATCGACCCCGCTCGCCCGCTGCTTGCGCGCTTCCCACTGCGCCGCGCTCTCGGACAGGAAACCGAGGAGCCGCAATGATCCCGACAACGCAGCAGCATCGCCACGCAAGCCGTGCAGCGCCGCGATCGCCAGCGGCGTGTTGAGGTCGTCGAGCAACGGCTCGACGACGGAGACGGCCGGCTTGCCGGGCGCGACATCGGCCGCAACGCGATACCAGTCGTCGAGCGTCCTGGCGCTCTCCTCCAGCGACTTCATGGTCCAGTCGATCGGCGAACGATAATGCGTCTTCAGCATGTTGAGGCGCAGCGCCTCGCCCGGCCAGTCCTTGAGCAGCTCGTGGATCGTGATGAAGTTGCCGAGGCTCTTCGACATCTTCTCGCTCTCGACCTGCAGGAAGCCGTTGTGCATCCAGTAGTTCGCCATGCGTTCCTGATGGAAGGCACAGCAGGTCTGCGCGACCTCGTTCTCGTGATGCGGAAACACGAGATCGATGCCGCCGCCATGGATGTCGAAATATTCGCCGAGATGCTTCCAGGCCATGGCCGAGCACTCGATGTGCCAGCCCGGACGTCCCTCGGCCTCGATGCCGGCCGGCGACGGCCATGACGGCTCGCCGGGTTTGGACGGCTTCCACAGGACGAAGTCGGTGTTGCCCTTCTTGTAGGGCGCGACATCGACGCGGGCGCCGGCGACCATCTCGTCCAGCGAGCGATTGGACAGCGCGCCGTAGCGCGGCAGGCCGGCATTGGCCGCGTTCATCGCCTGCGGCGAGAACAGCACGTGGTCCTCGGCGGCATAGGCAAAGCCGCCGGCGACGAGCTTCTCGATGATCTCGCGCATCTCGCCGATATGCTCGGTCGCGCGCGGCTCGACGCTCGGCCTGAGCGCGCCGAGCGCGTCCACGTCGGCGTGAAACTGCTTGCCGGTCTGCTCGGTGACCTTCCGGATCGCCTCGTTCAGCGGCAGGCCGGGAAAGTCGCGCGCGGCGCGGTCGTTGATCTTGTCGTCGACGTCGGTGATGTTGCGGACATATTTGACGTGCGCCTCGCCGTAGGTGTGGCGCAGCAGCCGAAACAGCACGTCGAACACGATCACCGGCCGCGCATTGCCGATATGGGCGAAGTCGTAGACGGTCGGTCCGCAGACATACATGCGGACGTTCTTCGCATCGAGCGGCACGAAGGGGCGTTTCTCCTTCGTCAGCGTATCGTAAAGGCGCAATTCCATAAGGACACCTGTCGGCTGTTGGCCGGGCGTCCAGTGCTCTCAATGTGTTTGAGAAAAGACGGCTCCAGCCAGCGAATCGCTAGCTCGTAATCTCGCAAATGATGCAAATGGCGAGGAGACCGTTCATGCGGGAACATATGGGCTAAGAGGGCCCCTGACGTCAAGGGAGCGACGAAAATGCCGTCTTCTCCCCGCAATGCCCGCCGGCCCGCCGCAATGGTTCCATTCCCCTTAACCTTTTGAGTTTATTAAGAGCGGGCGGTCTCCAGCCCCCGGTACCCCCATGCGATCCCTGTTCGCGCTCGTCTCCTTTGCCTACCTTGTCGCGTCATCCGGCGCATTCGCCGAGACCCGCGTGTTCATCATCGCCAACCAGGCCGACGGCTACGGCGTCGACCAGTGTCTGGCCAAGGGCGACAAATGCGGCGCCCAGGTCGCGCGCACCTACTGCCAGTCACGGGATTTTGCCCGGGCATCAAGCTATCGCCGGGTCGATCCCGACGAAATTACCGGCTCCGTCCCCAAAACCGGCGCAAACTGCTCCCATGGCCATTGCGACGAATATGTCGCAATCACCTGCCAGCGCTGAATTCCCTCGGACCTGGCGGACCTTAGGACCGGTCTTCGGCCCCTGAAACGACGTGACGATGCCGCAGGAAGCGGCTATTGGAGGGCGCGCTTCGGCCCCCCTCATCACGCTGGGCCGCGACCTCGCTAGAATGGCGGATATGCCTGAATTTTTGTCTCCCTCCCGTGCCCGCTCCCTCCTTGCCTGCACCGTGCTCCTCGGCACCGTCGTGCTCGCCAATGGCGCTTTCGCGCAGGCCGGTCCGCCCGGCCCGCCGCCTCAACCCGGCCAGAACGGGCTCGGCCCCAATCCGATGTGCGCGCGGCTGGAAGGCCAGCTCGCCGCGCTCGATCGTGGCGGCGGCGGTGGCGACCCCGCGCGTGACGAGCAGATTCGCCGCTATCAGGATTCCCAGGCCAAGCAGCAGGCCGAGCTCGACCGCGTCACCATGCAGGCCAAGCGCATGGGCTGCGACTCCTCGGGCTTCTTCTCGCTGTTCAACGGCCAGCAGGCGCAATGCGGCCCGGTCAACACCCAGATCCAGCAGATGCGCGCCAATCTGGACCAGATCACCGGCAATCTCGAGCGCCTGCGCGGCGGCGCCGGTGGCCCGGAGCGCGACAACCAGCGCCGCTCGGTGCTGATGGCCCTCGCCCAGAACAATTGCGGCCCGCAATACGCCAACGCCGCGCAGTCGCAGGGCGGCAATTTCCTGAGCAATCTGTTCGGCGGCAACAACCCCAACAATCCGCAAGCCGTGCCGCCTTCCGATCTCGGCCCGCAATCCGGCACCTTCCGCACCGTATGCGTGCGCACCTGCGACGGCGCCTATTTTCCGATCTCCTTTGCGACCGTGCCCGCGCGCTTTCCCGACGACGAGAAGACCTGCAAGGCGCTGTGCCCGGCCGCGGAAGCCGTGCTCTACACCCACCGCAATCCCGGCGAGGACATGAACTCGGCGGTCTCCATCGGCGGCCAGCCGTACACGGCGCTGCCGACGGCGTTCAAATTCCGCAGCGAGTTCAACCCGTCCTGCTCCTGCAAGGCGGCGGGACAAACCTGGGCGGACGCGCTCAAATCCGCCGACGACAAGGCGACCGTCGAGCAGCAGGGCGACATCATCGTCACCGAGGAGAGCGCCAGGAAGATGCAGCAGCAGCGGCTCAACAAGGGCGCGCCGCAGCCTGCCAATAATGCCAAGAAGGGCGCAGCGTCCGCGCCGACGACGGCCACCGCACCGGCAGCGCCCCCGCCGGCGGACACCAGCACGGCTGCGCCCAGTTCGGAGAACAAGCCGATCCGCTCGGTCGGCCCCACCTTCCTGCCGCAGCAGCAGAAGTAGGCCCTAACCCGTCGTGCCGTTGCGATGGCGGCCGCCAGGCGCGGCCGTCTCCCCGTTACTGCTCGCCCTCGCGACTCCAGGGAAAGAGGTTAGCCGGAAAGTCCGCCGCGTAGCGCTTTCCCTTCGGGGGCGGCGGCAGCTCGTCTGGCGGATTCGGATTGGGCTCGACCATCCGCCGATAGAGGTGCCAGGTGGCGTGACCGAGCACCGGCAGAACAACAGCAAGACCAACGAAGAGCGGCAGCGAGCCGATCACGAGCAGCGCCGCCACGATGAGGCCCCATCCGGCCATCGCAACCGGATTCGTCCCTACCGCCCGGAGCGACGTGCGGATCGCGTCGATCGCAGTCGCATGCCGGTCGAGCATCAACGGAAACGACACGACGCTGACGCACAAGGCCACAACCGCAAACAGGAAGCCGACACCGCAACCGACGAGGATGAGTGACCAGCCTTCCGGTGTCGTCAGGACGCGCGTTGCGAAGTCGGGAATGCTCGCGGCCGCCGCGTGACCGAAGATCGTGACATAAATTGCGTTCGCGACACCGATCCAGGCTCCGAACAGGACCAGCAGGAGCACGCCGAGTTCGACCATGGCACCGAACGACGGTGCGCGCAGCACCTTGATCGCATCCCACGCATCGACCTCCTCGCCACGCTCGCGACGCCGGCTGAGTTCGTAGAGACCGATCGCGGCAAAGGGCCCGACCAAGGCAAAGCCGGCGGCCAGCGGAAACAGCAGCGGCAGCACCGAATAGCCGAGAACCATCCTGAACAGGACGAGACCGAGAACGGGATAAATCACGCAGACGATGATCGCGTGGCTCGGCATCGCCTGGAAATCCTCCCAACCCAGGCGCAAGGCCTCGGTCAGGTCGGAAAAGCCGATCTTGCGAATGGGATAGGAGGCCGCTTCGCCGAACGCGTGCCGCCTGATGATATTATGGGAGTACAGAGTGGCCATGAACGGACCCTCCCGTGCTGAAAATCGCGGTTTTCGATAACACGCGCTTTTCAGCCACGCGTGTCCGCCTGAGGAGCAGGAAACGCGATGGGTCGGGTACGGCAACCCAGGTTCAGCGAACAGAGCCTGGCCGGACGGAACCCGTCGCGACCTGCTTCGCAAGCTTAGCGCGCGCGGGGCATGGCTGCACTCACGGTTCGGTGAATTGTCGATTTGTGCGTTGCATCGCCAAGACGCCGCCATCCGACATGCGCGCCTGATGCGTTGTCGACTGGCCGGGCAAGGTCAACCACGCCATGTCGGAGCACCTACATTGCTCTATTGACGCCGGATTGGGCTGGTATCATTTTAGACACAGACGCCCTTACAGTTGATGGTCGCGCGCGTTCTCTCGATATCGCGACCAGTGGAATGGGCGAGGCAAAAGGCCGGCGATGGCATGAATGCCAACCCAGAAAGGCCAGCCATCGCGACAGACATGAGCTCCGCCCTGGATTCGTATCCGTAGCCTTCGATGGCAAGGATGGATCAGGATGGCTGTCGCACTGATACTGCTTCTGGTCGCGATCGGCTCGGTGCTGTTTCACATCTACAGCCCGTGGTGGTGGACGCCGATCGCCACGAACTGGGCCTACATCGACCACACCATCAACATCACGTTCTGGATCACGGGCTTTGTTTTCGTGGCGGTCATCGCCTTCATGGCTTACTGCGTCTTCCGCTTTCACCACAAAGAGGGAAGACGGGCCGACTACAATCCGGAAAACAAAAGGCTCGAATGGTGGCTGAGCGTCGGCACCGGCGTCGGCGTCGCGGCCATGCTGGCGCCCGGCCTCGTGGTCTGGCACCAGTTCGTGACGGTGCCTGCGGATGCCACCGAGGTCGAGGTCATGGGCCAGCAATGGCAGTGGAGCTTCCGCCTTCCGGGCAAGGATGGGCGGTTGGGCACATCCGACGTCCGCAACATCGCTCCCGACAATCCGATGGGGCTCAATCGTGACGACGCACACGCGCAGGACGACGTCGTGATCGAGAACGGGGACCTGCACCTTCAAGTGGGAAAGCCGGTCAAGGTTCTTCTCCGCTCGGTCGACGTCCTGCACGATTTCTACGTGCCCGAATTCCGGGCCAAGATGGACATGGTCCCAGGCATGGTGACCTATTTCTGGATAACGCCGATCCGAACCGGGACGTTCGACGTTCTCTGCGCAGAGCTCTGTGGCGCTGCTCATTATCAGATGCGGGCCAAGGTCATCGTCGACGAAGAGCGCGAATATCACGCCTGGCTGGAGCAACAAAAGACGTTTGCGGAATTGTCGCCGGCAAGAGCCGTCGTGAAGGCGACGTACCAATCCGGCGGCAAGTAGCAAGCTGCCGCCGCGAAACAGATCGGGTGCATGAGGCAACGCCGTGCTTCCGATGGAAACGACCGAGGAGGTCTCTATGGTCGATATTCCATATGAAGGGATCGAAGGCATCCCGCCTGCCGAAGTACCTGACGTCGAGCTCTATCATCCGAGGAGCTGGTGGACACGGTATGTCTTCTCGCAGGACGCCAAGGTGATCGCCGTTCAGTATTCACTGACGGCGACGGCCATCGGGCTGGTGGCCCTGGTGCTGTCGTGGCTGATGCGGCTGCAACTGGGATTCCCCGGCACCTTCTCTTTCATCGATGCCAACCAGTATCTCCAGTTCATCACCATGCACGGCATGATCATGGTGATCTATCTGCTCACCGCATTGTTCCTCGGCGGCTTCGGCAACTACCTGATCCCGCTGATGGTCGGCGCCCGCGACATGGTCTTCCCTTATGTGAACATGCTGAGCTACTGGGTCTACCTGCTCGCGGTCCTGGTGCTGGCCTCGACATTCTTCGTGCCCGGCGGCCCCACCGGCGCCGGCTGGACGCTCTACCCGCCGCAGGCAATCCTCTCCGGAACGCCCGGACAGGATTGGGGCATCGTTCTCATGATGTCGTCCCTGATCCTGTTCATCATCGGCTTCACCATGGGCGGGCTGAACTACGTGGTCACGGTGCTCCAGGCACGCACCCGCGGCATGACGTTGATGCGCCTGCCCCTGACGGTGTGGGGGATCTTCACGGCGACCGTGATGGCGCTCTTGGCATTCCCTGCACTCTTCGTTGCCTCGGTCATGCTGCTGCTCGATCGTCTCCTGGGAACCAGCTTCTTCATGCCTTCGCTCGTCGAGATGGGACAGCTGTCGAAGTATGGCGGCGGCAGCCCGCTGCTCTTCCAGCATCTGTTCTGGTTCTTCGGACACCCCGAGGTCTACATCGTCGCCCTGCCCGCCTTCGGCATCGTCTCCGATCTGATCAGCACGCATGCGCGCAAGAACATCTTCGGTTACCGCATGATGGTCTGGGCGATCGTGGCCATCGGCGCCCTCAGCTTCATCGTATGGGCGCACCACATGTATGTGAGCGGCATGTTCCCGCAATTCGGATACTTCTTCGCCACCACGACGCTCATCATTGCCATTCCCACCGCGATCAAGGTCTACAATTGGGTGCTGACCCTGTGGCGCGGCGACATTCATCTCAGGGTGCCGATGCTCTTCGCACTCGGCTTTATCATTACCTTCGTGAACGGCGGGCTCACCGGCCTCTTCCTCGGCAACGTCGTCGTGGACGTGCCCCTCTCGGATACCATGTTCGTGGTCGCGCACTTTCACATGGTGATGGGCGTGGCGCCGATCATGGTCGTGCTCGGCGCGATCTATCATTGGTACCCCAAGGTCACGGGGCGGATGCTCAACGATACCCTCGGCAAGTTTCACTTCTGGGTCACCTTCCTCGGCGCCTACCTGATCTTCTTCCCGATGCACTATCTTGGACTGCTCGGGGTTCCACGCCGGTATTTCGAACTCGGGGACACCTCCTTCATCCCCTCCTCGGCCTATTCGCTGAACGCCTTCATCTCCGTGGTGGCCTTGACCGTCGGCTTCAGCCAGATCGTGTTCCTGTTCAATCTTGCCTGGAGCCTGTTCAAGGGTGAGGCCTCGGGCGGCAATCCCTGGCGGGCGACGACGCTGGAGTGGCAGACACCGGAGACGCCTCCAGGACACGGCAACTGGGGCAAGGAGCTCCCGGTCGTGTACCGCTGGGCTTACGATTACAGTGTGCCCGGCGCCGCGGAGGACTTCATTCCGCAGAACCAGCCGCCGCGCGCGACGCAGCTCGTTCAGGGAGCTGCTTCGTGAGCGCCATCATCCTGTTCCTGGCTGTGCTTGCGGTGATCGCCGGATGGTGGCTGTCGCAGCAGCGGCTGATGGCCAAGCCCTGGCTGGAGGAAGGCGCGGTCGGCGACTTCCCCGGCGGCGATGCCATGACCTGGCCGGCAGCGAAGGTCGGACTTGGCGTGTTCCTCGCTGTCGCGAGCGCATTATTCGTTCTCTTCATCAGCGCCTACTCGATGCGCATGAGCGTGGTGGACTGGCGGCCGCTGCCGGTACCGCGGCTGCTGTGGGTCAACACGGGCGTCCTGGTCGTGAGCAGTGTGGCGCTGCAATGGTCGTACGTGGCTGCTCGGCGACAGGACACCGAGAGCGTCATGATCGGTCTGCTCGCAGGCGGAGCATCTGCCGTGATCTTCCTCGCCGGACAGCTCCTGGCCTGGCAACGGCTCGGGGCTGCCGGATATTTCGTGGCGTCCAATCCGGCGAATGCCTTCTTCTACCTGTTGACCGCGGTGCATGGACTGCATTTGACCGGCGGTCTGGTGGCCTTGGGCCGAACCTCAGCCAAGGTATGGCGTGGCGCCGAGATCGCCGAGATGCGATTGAGCGTGGAACTATGCGCCATCTACTGGCACTTCATGCTGCTGGTCTGGCTTGTCCTGCTCGGGCTTCTCACCGGCTGGACCGATGATTTCGTCGACATCTGCCGCAGGTTGCTGAGCTAGGGAGGCAAGACCAGATGGCCGAGACCGTGCTGACAAATTCTGGCCAACCGACTGCGCGGCTTGAAGGCTGGCGCGGCATCGCCGCCGATTGGGCCTCGGACCAGCGCGCCTTCAAGAACGTGTCCTGGGGCAAGGCCATGATGTGGATCTTCCTCCTCAGCGACACCTTCATCTTCAGTTGCTTCCTGCTCTCCTACATGACGGCGCGCATGTCGACGACCGTGCCGTGGCCGAATCCCAGCGAGGTCTTCGCCCTCAATATCGGGGGCAAACACATTCCCCTGATCCTGATTGCCATCATGACCTTCGTGCTGATCAGCAGCAGCGGAACAATGGCGATGGCGGTCAATTTCGGCTACCGCCGCGATCGCGTGAGAACCGCAATTCTAATGCTGGTCACAGCGGCATTTGGCGCAACCTTCGTCGGAATGCAGGCATTCGAATGGACCAAGCTGATCAGGGAAGGCGTCCGGCCCTGGGGCAATCCATGGGGCGCGGCGCAGTTTGGCTCGAGCTTTTTCATGATAACGGGTTTCCACGGCACTCACGTGACGATCGGCGTGATCTTCCTGATCGCCATCGCGCGAAAAGTCTGGCGGGGAGACTTCGATGTCGAGAGGCGTGGCTTTTTCACAAGCCGCAAGGGCTATTACGAGATCGTCGAGATCATGGGCCTGTACTGGCACTTCGTCGATCTCGTGTGGGTCTTCATCTTTGCATTCTTCTATCTTTGGTGAGGTCGGCGCATGACAAACGCGGCGGTACACATGGAAGGACAGCTCCACGCCCCGGCGCATGGCGCAGTCGCAACGGAAGCCGTTCACACCAAGGGGCAACAGCACCCGATCAAGCTCTACCTCGTGGTCTGGGGCTGGTTGTTCGTGCTCAGCACGGGCTCCTATCTCGTCGACTACTTTGGCCTGCAAGGCTATCTGAGGTGGTCGTTGATCCTGCTGTTCATGATGCTGAAGGCCGGTCTGATCGTCGCCGTCTTCATGCACATGGCCTGGGAACGATTGGCCCTGGCCTACGCCATCCTGCTGCCGCCGATCGCGGTATTGGTATTTGTATCGATCATGGTGCTCGAATCCGAATACACGCACTTCCTGCGGGTGCTGTTTTTCGCAAGCCCGTCATAGCTCCGCCGTCGCTCAAGCCGGGGCTCACCCCTCGAACGCGTCGATCGACGCTTTGCTGCCGCGCGAGACCAGCGCCTCGTCCGGCGCGGGCAGCCCCTCGCCCTTGTCGCGAAAACGGTTGGTGATGGGATAGCGGCGGTCACGGCCGAAATTCCTGGGTGTCACCTTCACGCCGGGCGCGGCCTGGCGGCGCTTGTATTCGGCGACGTTGAGCAGATGGTCGATGCGGGTGACCGTGTCGCGGTCGAAGCCGGCGGCGATGATCTGATCAAGCGGCTCCTCGCGCTCGACAAGCCGCTCGAGGATGGCATCGAGCACGTCGTAGGGCGGCAACGAGTCCTGATCGGTCTGGTTCTCGCGCAGCTCCGCCGTCGGCGGACGCGTGATGATGTCGGGCGGGATCACCTCGCCCGCGGGCCCGAGCGCGCCATCCGGCTTCCAGCCATTGCGCAGCGCCGCCAGGCGAAACACCTGCGTCTTGTAGATATCCTTGATCGGGTTGAAGCCGCCGTTCATGTCGCCGTAGAGCGTGGCGTAGCCGACCGACATCTCCGACTTGTTGCCGGTCGTCACCACCATGAGCCCGGTCTTGTTGGAGATCGCCATCAGCAGCGTGCCGCGGGTGCGGGCCTGCAGGTTTTCCTCGGTGATGTCAGGCGGCAGATTCTTGAAGATGCCCGAGAGGATCGTCTCAAAGCCGTTCACGGCCTCCGCGATCGGCAACACTTCGTAGCGGATGCCGAGATGGCCGGCGAGCTCGCCTGCGTCGGCGATCGAGTGTGCCGCCGTATAGCGATAGGGCAGCATCACGCCATGCACCTGGTCGGCGCCGAGCGCGTCCACGGCGATCGCTGCGCACAGCGCGGAATCGATGCCACCGGAAATGCCGAGCAGCACACCGGGAAAGCCGTTCTTGGCGACATAGTCGCGCAGGCCCAGCACGCAGGCGGCGTAGTCGGCCTTGTCGCCTTCGGGTTGCTGCGCAATCGGCCCCGTGCAGCGCCAGTCGTCGCCGTTACGTGTAAAGCGCAGTGTGGTGACGCTTTCCTCGAACGCCGGCAGTTGCGCCGCGAGCGACAGATCGCCGTTGAGCGCGAAAGACGCGCCGTCGAACACCAATTCGTCCTGGCCGCAAACCTGGTTGAGATAGACCAGTGGCAAGCCGCTCTCGGTGATGCGCGCCACCGCGACCGACAGCCGAATGTCGTTCTTGTCGCGGGCGTAAGGCGAGCCGTTCGGCACCAGGATGATCTCGGCGCCGGTCTCCGCCAGCGTCTCGACCACGTTCTCGTAGTCCTCGGATTCCTCCAGCCAGATGTCCTCGCAGATCGGCACGCCGATGCGGACGCCGCGCACCGTGACGGGGCCGGCCGCGGGACCGCGCGAAAACAGCCGCTTCTCGTCGAACACGCCGTAATTCGGCAGATTGCACTTGAAGCGAAGCGCGGCGATGCGGCCGCCGTCGAGCAGCGCGCAGGCATTGTAGAGCCGGCCGTCCTCGACCCAGGGCGTGCCGACCAGCATGGCCGGCCCGCCGTCCGCGGTCTCGCGGGCGAGCGCCTCGATCGCGGCGCGGCAGGCGGCCTGGAAGGCCGGCTTCTGTACCAGATCTTCCGGCGGATAACCGGCGATGAACAATTCCGGAAACAGCACAAGATCGGCGCCGTCGCCGGCGGCCTGCGCCCGCGCGGCGCGCACCTTGGCGGCATTGCCCTCGATATCGCCCATGGTCGGATTGAGTTGGGCGAGCGTGACCGCGAATGCGTTGAGACGTTCGGTCATGGCCGCCCTTATCCGTTTTCCCGTGGCTAAAGCATGATCCGGAAAAGTGCGAAGCGGTTTTCCGAAAACATCATGCGTAAACAACGACCTAAAGCGCGATGACGATTCATCCAAATCAGATCGTGCTTTAGACGAAACCCAACCGCTCGACGATGGCGAAGATCCAGAATGCGCCCGCCATCAAAAGCGCCACGCCGACGGCGGCCGAGCCCATGTCCTTGACGCGGCCGATCTGCTTGTCGTGATCCAAGGTCAGGCGGTCGGCGAGCTTCTCGATGGCGGTGTTGAGCAGCTCGACCGTCAGCACGAACGCGACCGCACAAACCAGTTCAACCGCCCGCATCGCCGTCGCGCCGATGAACCAGGCCAACGGCAGCGACACGAGAAGCGCAAAGATCTCCTCGCGAACGGCCTGTTCCGAGCGGAACGCAAAAGCCAGACCGTTGCGGGAATTGATCGTGGCCTTCCAGATTCGCAGCAAGGTTTCAGAGCCCCGCTGCGACCGGCATCGGCTTGGTCTTGCCGGCACGCTCCTGCTTCAGCAGCTCGGCGACCAGGAAGGCCATGTCGATGGATTGCTCGGCATTGAGGCGGGGATCACAGACCGTGTGGTAGCGGTCGTTGAGATCCTCGTCCGTGATCGCGCGGGCGCCGCCGAGGCATTCGGTGACATCCTTGCCGGTCATCTCCAGATGCACGCCGCCGGCATGGGTGCCTTCGGCCGCGTGGATCGCGAAGAACGACTTCACCTCGGACAGGATGCGGTCGAACGGCCGCGTCTTGTAGCCCGTGGTGGAGGTGATGGTGTTGCCGTGCATCGGATCGCACGACCAGACCACCACCTTGCCCTCGCGCTTCACGGCGCGGATCATGTTCGGCAGATGCTCGGCGATCTTGTCGGAGCCGAAGCGGCCGATCAGCGTCAGCCGGCCCGGCTCGTTGTCGGGGTTGAGCACGTCGATCAGCTTCAGGAGCTCGTCGGGCTTCAGTGACGGCCCGCACTTCAGGCCGATCGGGTTCTTGATGCCGCGGAAATATTCGACATGGCCGTGATCGAGCTGGCGGGTGCGGTCACCGATCCAGATCATGTGGCCCGAGGTCGCGTACCAGTCGCCGGTGGTGGAATCGACGCGGGTCATGGCCTGCTCGTAGCCGAGCAAGAGCGCCTCGTGGCTGGTGTAGAAGTCGGTCGCGCGGAGCTCGGGGTGGGCCTCGAGATCAAGGCCGCAGGCGCGCATGAAGTTGAGCGCGTCCGAGATGCGGTCGGCCAGCTCCTTGTAGCGGCGGGACTGCGGTGAGTCCTTGAGGAAGCCGAGCATCCATTGATGCACGCTGCCGAGATTGGCGTAGCCGCCGGTGGCGAAGGCGCGGAGAAGGTTCAGCGTCGCGGCCGACTGGCGATAGGCCATCAGCTGGCGCTGCGGATCCGGCACGCGCGCTTCCTTGGTGAAGGCGATGTCGTTGACGATGTCGCCGCGATAGCTCGGCAGCTCGACGCCGTTCACCTTCTCGGTCGGCGACGACCGCGGTTTTGCAAATTGTCCAGCGATGCGGCCGACCTTCACCACGGGGACGGCGCCGGCATAGGTCAGCACCACCGCCATCTGCAGCAGCACGCGGAAGAAGTCGCGGATGTTGTTGGCGCCGTGCTCGGCAAAGCTCTCGGCGCAGTCGCCGCCCTGGAGCAGGAAGGCCTCGCCGGCCGCGACACGGCCCAGCGCCTTCTTCAGATTGCGCGCCTCGCCCGCGAACACCAGCGGCGGAAAGGTCGCAAGCTGCGCCTCGACGTCGGCCAGGGCCTTGGCGTCGGGATAATCGGGCACCTGTAGCACCGGCTTGCTGCGCCAGGACTCGGGCGTCCACCGCTCGGACATCGCAATCTCTCCGTGAAGCAAAAAGCACAACCTGATCTAGGGGTTGCGAGGGCCGCCTTATACACAGGCTGGCACGACATCGCCAGTTGTAAATCCGTTTCGCATTGCAAGCCCTTGCGGGGAAAGCCGAATTCGCATTTGCTAGGGGTGACGAGGAAACCGGCAAGACACTTTCCGCCCATGGACGCGGCACGCGACGACGTTTTCATCGACGAGATCAGCTTACCGGCGACCGATGGGTATGGGTTGACCGGCACCCTGTTCCTGCCGCGCGGCGCCAAGCGCCACGCCGTCCTCATCAACTCGGCCACCGCCGTCCCACGCAAGATATATCGGGGCTTTGCCTCCTACCTCGCCCATCGCGGCTGCGCTGTCCTGACCTACGACTATCGCGGCATCGGCGACTCCCGGCTGCCGGCGATGGTCGGCTACAACCAGCCGAAATCGCTGGTCGGGTTCAAGGCCTCGATGTCGGACTGGGCCGCGCTCGACGTCACCGCCGCGGTACGCTGGATGCGCGAGCGGTACAACACGCTGCCGCTTGCCTATGTCGGCCATTCCTATGGCGGCCAGGCGCTCGGCCTGATCGCCAACAACAGCGAGATCTCCCGTGCCGCCTTCGTGGCCTCGCAGGCCGCGACCTGGCGCCTGATGACCTCGCCGGAGAAGTACCGCGTCTTCGCCTTCATGAACCTCATCGGCGTTCCGCTCGCGCACGCGCTCGGCTATGCACCGGGCTGGGCCGGCATCGGCGAGGATCTGCCCAAGGGCGTGTTCCTGCAATGGGCCGAGTGGGTCCGGAGCCCGCGCTATCTGTTCGATTCAAAGCTGCCGGCGCTGGACAATTTCGCGAACTTCAAGGGCGAGCTGCGCGCGCTGTGCTTCGCCGACGATCCCTGGGCGACACGGCCCGCGGTCGAGCTGCTCACGGGCGGCTTCACCGCGATCAAGCCGGAGGTGCTGACGGTGAAGCCCTCCGACGTCGGCGCCAAGGCCATCGGCCATTTCGGCTTCTTCCGCCCCGAGCACCGCGACACGCTGTGGCGCGGGGTGGCGGAGTGGATTCAGGGCGAGTGAGGCGTCAGCGGATGATCGTCGTCAGCGACGAATAGCGCCTGTTCGGCTTGGCGTCGGTCGCAGAGAACTGCGCAAACGCGTCGCTGACTCGGACCGCCGGCGGCGTGTCGCTCGCGAACCGAAACTCCTTCGGCCGTGGCGCGTAGAAGCTGGCGCTGTAATAGGCATCGTCGAAGCGCGCCTCGCCGACCCCGAACACTGCGTCGCAGGCGAACAGGAGTGCGTACACTCCCGCAACCGCCACGACGATCTCCCTGAAGATTGACATGATGATGCCCTGCCCTTTTGCGGGCAGGATGCATCCCGGTTCCAAAGCTCTGGTTTAAGGCGCCTTGCTTCTTGTCGAGAGGGTTTGCGGCCGCTGAGCCGAATGCAGACGATTTTATCGATCCCGAAAAAGAGCCCGCCTGACCGGACGATCAGGCGGGCCCAGGATTGGCCGATCGGGAGGTACTCAGACGGCCAGATTCATCCAGACAGCCTTGGGCTCGGTGAAATTGTCGAGCGCGGCGGTGCCGTGCTCGCGGCCGAGCCCGGAGTCGCGCTCGCCGCCCCAGGGCAGGCGGACATCGGTATAGCCGTAGGTGTTCATCCAGACCGTGCCGGCGCGGGCCCGCTTGGCGAAGCGCTGCAGCTTGCCGATGTCGCGGCTCCAGACGCCGGCGGCGAGGCTGTAGGCGGTGCCGTTGGCGATCCGCAGCGCATCGGCCTCGTCCTTGAACTTGATGACGCTGACGACCGGGCCGAAGATTTCCTCCTGCGAGATCCGCATCTCGTGCGCGACGCCTGCAAACACCGCGGGGCTGATGAAGTAGCCGCGCTCGCCAACCCGTGTCCCGCCGGTGACGAGGCTCGCGCCCTCCTTCCGGCCGATATCGACATAGTCGAGGATCGACTTCATCTGCTTCTCGGAGATGACGGGCCCGAGCGCCGTCTTGCGGTCGAGCGGATCGCCGATTCTGAGCGATTTCGCGCGCGCTGCCAGCCTCTCCACGACTTCGTCGTAAGCCTTCTCCTGCACCAGCACGCGGGAGCCGGCCGAGCAGACCTGGCCGGCATTGAAGAAGATGCCGGAGGCCGCAGCCTTGCTCGCGGCTTCCAGGTCGGCGTCGTCGAAAATGACGTTGGCCGACTTGCCGCCGAGCTCGAGCGAGACGCGCTTGAAGTTGCCCGCCGCGCCCTTCATGATTCCGCGGCCCACGCCCGGCGAGCCGGTGAAGGTGACCTTGTCGACGTCGGGGTGGTTGACCAGCGCGTCGCCGACGATGCGTCCCGGCCCCGTCACGACATTGAACACGCCCGCCGGCAGGCCGGCTTCGAGCGCGAGCTCGGCGATGCGCAGCGCCGACAGCGAGGTCAGCTCGGCCGGCTTCATCACGATGGTGCAGCCGCAGGCCAGCGCAGGAGCGAGCTTCCACATCCCGATCATCAACGGGAAATTCCACGGCACGATCGCCGCGACCACGCCGACCGGCTCGCGCATCGTGTAGGTCAGCGCATCGTCGCGCACCGGGACGACGTCGCCGCTGATCTTGTCGGCCCAGCCGGCGTAATAGATCAGCGTGTCAACGGCTGCGGGAAAGTCCTGGCGCATCGTCGCCGAGATCGGCTTGCCGGCGTCGATCGACTCGAGCTCGATGATTTCCTCGGCGTTACGTTTGAGCAGATCTGCCCAGCGCAGCAGGATCTGGCCGCGCTCGGAGGCGCGGATCGTCCGCCACGGGCCTTCGAAAGCCCGGCGTGCCGCGGCGACCGCATGCTCGACATCGGCCTCGCCGCCTTCGGCGACGGTGGCGATGATCTGGCCGGTCGCGGGATTGAGGGATTTGAAGGTGCGGCCGGAGCTCGCGGGGACACGGCGGCCGTCGATGAGCAGATGCTGTGGCCGGGCCATGAACTCGGTCGCCGGCGAATGCGCAAAGTCATATGCAACAGACATCATATTTCCTCCTATTCTGGTATACCAGACTAGGCGCCTATTGGCCGGAGTAAATATGATATGATGTGCAAATGGGCGCCGCACATATGAATCCGAGTTCATAAGGTAGGCCAATGCTTCAGATCGAGATCGAGGCCGTCTGGCGGTTTCGCCGCGAGGGCAGCCCGCGCACCGCCGTCATCATGCTCGGCGTGCTCAACGAAATCCGGAAGACCGGAAAGATCACCAGCGCCGCCAGCGACGCGCATTTGTCCTACCGGCATGTCTGGAATCTGATCGAGCAATGGTCTGAGTTCTTCGGCACGCCGCTGGTCGAGACCCAGCGTGGCAAGGGCTCAAAACTCACGCCGTTCGGCGAGCGGCTGGTTTGGGCCGGCGAGCGCATGCAGGCGCGGCTCGGGCCGCAGCTCGACAACCTCGCTCAGGAGCTCGCCAGCGAGATCAAGCCGTTCCTCGAACAGCGCCCCTCCGTGATCCGCGTGCACGCCAGCCACGGCTTTGCGGTGGCAAAACTGCGCGAATTCCTCGACCGCGAGCCCGGCATCGGCGTCGACCTGCGCTATGTCAGCAACCAGCATTCGCTGGTCTCGCTGGCACAAGGCGCCTGCGACCTCTCCGGCCTGCATCTGCCGCACGGCGCATTGCGCGCGCAAGGCATCAAGGCCGCGCGCGAATGGCTCGATCCGCGCGAGCATCGCATCATCAGCTTCGTCACGCGCGAGATGGGCCTGATGGTCGCCCGCGGCAATCCGCTGCGGATCGCCTCGCTTCACGACCTCATCAAGCCGAACGTCCGCTTCGTCAACCGCGACCATGATTCCGGCACGCGCCTGTTGTTCGACCAGCTGCTCGCAGCAAACGGCATCGACGAAAGCAGGATCAACGGCGCACAGCAGATCGAGTTTACCCATGCCGCAGTCGCCGCCTATGTCGCGAGCGGCATGGCCGATGCGTGCTTCGGCGTCGAGGCGGCCGCGCGACAATTCGGCCTCGACTTCATCCGCATCCTCACCGAGGATTATTTCTTCGTCTGCAAGCGCGCCTTCCTCGATACCGCCCCGATGCAGCGCATCCTCGAGATCATCCGCAGCGCAGATTTTCGCGCCGCCGTCGCCACCCTCCCCGGCTACGTGCCGTCGGACACCGGCACCGTCACCGGCGTGAAGGCGTTCCTGGAGCTGCACGCCGTGCGGTGATGGCGCGCGCTCACCTTGTCCGCGGTGGGCAAGAGTGGCAATGTCATCAAGCAGAGTTCAAGAGATCCCAATCATGTCGCGCGCGAGCGCCAAACCGCTTCCCCAGTTGAGCCTTCGCATCGACCTCGACAGCGACCACCGGATCGGGCCCGGCAAGATCGAGCTGCTGGAACAGATCCGCGAGCAGGGCTCGATCTCGGCCGCCGGCCGCGCCATGGACATGTCCTACAAGCGCGCCTGGGACCTCGTCGACGAGATCAAGCGCATCTGCGGACATGCCGTGGTCGAGCCGCAGGCCGGCGGCAAGAACGGCGGCGGCGCAATGCTGACGCCCTTCGGTGAGAAGCTTGTCGCGCGCTACCGCAAGATCGAGCGCGAGGCCGCGCGCGCCGTGCACAAGGAGCTGGAAGCGCTCAGGAGCGACATCGCCAGGTCGCGCAAATCGTGATGGCAGCTAGTTCGGCCTTACCGCCGCTTCCGGCATCGGCTGCGTCAGCGCCTCCCCCAGCAGGCTCTGCTCCGCCTTCGGGATCGAGAACCGCACCTTGAAGCCGTCCTCGGTCTGCAGCGTGATGATGCGCTGGGTGGTGTCGGTCAATTGCTCTAGCACCCAGGACGCCAGCGGATAGGCGTAGCGCAGGCCCTGGTCGCCGTAGCGCGCCTTCAGCGCCGCCTCGAGCAGTCCGGGCAGGGTCATGATGAGGGCCCCGACCTGGTTGAGCGAGACGCTGACGGCCGCAGGATTCCCCGTCACGTCCTCGAAGCCCAGCGAGATCGCGCCGCCATCGGCGGCCACTTCGCAGGTCGTGAGCGATCTGACCTTGATTTCCATCGAGAACCCCGGAGCGCAGTTACGCTATATCCTATACGATATAGCGATACGTGCGATCGGGTCCAGCCGGTTCTTTTGGAATGTCTCGAACCCGGGGAGCGCGGCTTCGATTTCTGACGGCGACACGGTCCTGGCAGCGCCACGCGGCCGATCAGATCAGCGGCTCGTCCTTCAGCGCCGCCACCACCTGCTCGCCGCGCTCGGTCAGGCGATAGGTCACCAGCGGACGGCTCGACGGCGGCTTGCGCGCGGTCTCGACGATGTAGCCGCGCACCATCAGGGCTTCGAAGCTGCCGTAATAGCCGAACATGCTGATCTCGTTCTGCTTCAGCAGCTTGAATTCGCGCAGCAGGCGGATCTCGTTGCCCGACAGCAGCGAGCGGCGGACGCGCTGCACGAACCGCGCGCGCTGCTCGAACCATTCCTGATCGGGCAATTCGTGCGAAGGCGGCGTCGGGTCGCGCTCGAAAGGACGCCCCTCAATGACGGCGTCAGCCACGATGGCCGGCAGGCACGGCATGCTGCTGATGACCGCCGCCTTGGCGACATCGAGCAAGGCCAGCGGCCAGCGCCGCTTGTTGTCCACCATCACCGGCGGCGGCACGACGCTGTCGCGCACCAATTGCTCGAAGCGGCCGGCGGTCACGCCGACATAGGCCGCGGCGCGGCGGCGGTCGACCAGACGGGTCTCCGGCACGGCCTCGGGCTCGCAAACAACAATGTTCTCGTCCACCCCAAATCCCCTGGCGCGTCGTTGCGCAAGGCGTGGCGTCTCCCCCGGCAGGGCCGGCCAAGCCGGCGGCGAACCTAGGGTGATGGAGCGCTCTCGAAAAGCAGAGAATTTCGTACGGGTTGATGCCGTTTCGGCAGCGGCTATAGTTGGGACGGGGGTCCCATGCGCTTTCACTCACCGTCCATCCAGTACTTCCATGCCGTCCGCCGGACCGGCTCGATCCGGGCGGCCGCGCGCGTCCTGAACGTCGCCTCCTCGGCCGTCAGCCGCCAGATTCTCAAGCTCGAGCAAGAGGTTGGATCACCTCTGTTCGAGCGCAATGCGCGCGGGCTGACGCTGACGACGGTCGGCGAGATGCTGGCCCGGCATGTCATGAACGTGCTCCAGGACCTTGACCGCTTCCGCTCGGACGTCGCCTCCCTGTCCGGCGCCTGGCACGGCAGCGTCAGCATCGCCTGCATCGAATCGCTGACGGAATCCGTGCTGCCGGACCTGATCGCGGCCCATCGCGGCCGCGCCCNNCCGCCGCGTCAGCTTCACCACCGAGGTGAAGGGATCGGCGGACGTGCTGGAGGCCTTGAGCCGAGGCGAGGCCGACATCGGCATCGCCATGGCGCTCCGCCATCCGCCCGACCTGCGGCAGGTCGCCTTGAAGCGGTTTCGTCTCGGCGCCGTGGTCGCGCGCGAGCATCCGCTGGCGCGCCGCAAGACGGTCACGCTGGAGCAATGCCTCGCCTTCCCCGTCATCAACGCGCTGCCGGAGCTGTCGATCTATCATCTGCTGCAGCCGCTGATCGCGCAGCTCTCGGAGACGCCGGAGCCGGCGATCCAGGCCAACTCGATCGACCTGATGCGGGAGCTTGCCGCGCGCGGCGTCGGCGTCGCCTTCCAGACCCAGCTCGGCATCGGCCGTCTGTCGCGCGACAGCCAGCTCGTCTTCCTGCCGCTCGACAATGCCGGCAGCCCGGTCTGGTCCGACCTCGGCATCTATGTCCGCGCCGAGCGCACCCTGCCCGCCTACACCGAGTCATTTCTTCAAGAGCTGGTGCGCGAACTGGGCGAGCGCGAGCGTCGGGAGAACGCGGCCTATCCGCCGACCTCGTGATCGCGTCAAGCGCGCTCGCGCTCAGCCGTGGCTTGCCTGCTTGCGGTGGCCGTTCTCGCTGAGCCGGTCGACCCAGGCAATGCCGATCGCCGAGATGATGAAGGTCAGGTGGATCAGGACCTGCCACATCACGCCGCTCTCGGTGAAATTGCTGCGCGTGGTGCCGAGATTGCCGGCCTCGATGAAGGTCCTGAGCAGCGAGATCGAGGAGATGCCGATGATCGCCATCGCCAGCTTGATCTTGAGCACGCTGGCGTTGACGTGGCTCAGCCATTCCGGCTCGTCGGGATGGCCGTTCAGGTTCAGCCGCGAGACGAACGTCTCGTAACCGCCGACGATCACCATCACCAGGAGGTTCGAGATCATCACGACGTCGATCAGTCCGAGCACGACCAGCATGATCTGCTGCTCGCTGGCGTCGAAGGAATGCACGACGAGGTGCCAGAGCTCCTTCAGGAACAGCAGCACGTAGACGCCCTGCGCGATGATCAGGCCGACATAGAGCGGCACCTGCAGCCAGCGCGAGCCGAAGATCAGCTGCGCGAATGGGCCGATTTGCGGCCGCGGCGACGGCGCAACCAAATGTGCTTTGGGTTCAGACTTCATTGATCACTCCGGAATGCAGGCAGGACGCGTGCGCTTAGAGACTCGCGATCACGGGCGCAAGCTCGAGCGAGCCGCGATAGATCATCTCGAAGGCGACGTAAACGATGATGGCGAGACCGACATAGGCGATCCAGCGCTGCTTCTGCAGCACCCGGCCGAGCAGATCCGCTGCAACACCCATCATCGCGACCGACAGCAGCAGGCCGAAGGCCAGGATGTAGGGATGCTCGCGCGCGGCGCCCGCGACCGCGAGCACGTTGTCCAGCGACATCGAGACGTCGGCGGCGACGATCTGCACCGCGGCCTGGCCGAAGGTCTTTCGCTGCACCGGCGCGGCACCGGCCCCGCCGGCATGGCCGAACGCGAGCTCGCCCGCATGCGCCTGTTCGCGCAGTTCACGCCACATCTTCCAGCACACCCAGAGCAGCAGCACGCCGCCGGCGAGCAGAAGGCCGATCACTTGCAGGAGCTGGGTCGCGACGCCGGCGAAGGCAATGCGCAGCACGGTGGCGGCGGCAATGCCGACGATGATGGCGCGCCGGCGCTGCCCGGCCGGAAGGCCCGCGGCGGCAAGGCCAATGACGACGGCATTGTCGCCGGCGAGCACGAGGTCGATCAGGATGACCTGAAGCAGCGCAGTCAGCGCGTCAGTGGTGATGAATTCGGTCATGATTGATCATGTTTCGCTGCGGACGGATCGAGCCATCCCGGCTTCTTGCGCTCGACCCAGTCGAGGACCTTGGACCGCGAGGAGCGCAGCGCCGGCACGTCCTCGGCGAGCAGCGCAAGTCCAAGCGGCAGCATCCAGACACCGAGCACCGGCAGGAAGGAGAACACGCCGCCGACGACGAGCAGCGCGCCCGAGGGGATGCGCACCCAGCGGCTGGAGGGCTTGAGCAGATAGGTGACGGTGTCGCCCATGCGCGGTGGCAGGCGGCGGACGAGCTTGTCGAGGCGCGGGTCGCCGCCAGCCATCTGGCTGGCCGCGCCCTCGGTCCCGGTCGTAGACTCGTCCGAAGCTGTACTCATGTTCACTCCTTTGGGGCGATGCTCACCGCACCCGGCCCAACCTGCTTTGCCCGCGGCAGTACCAGCGTCAAAAGCCGCAGCAGCTTGATCGCCTGCACTTCATGGGGATGCACGTCCTCGTCCGCGGCCGCGACGCGCTCCGACAGCTCGATCAGATGCGACGACAGCGGCATGTTCGAAACCGGCCGCAGCGTATCAATCACCACATTGGCAAAATCCGGCTCCTCCAATCGTTCCGCAAGTTCGTCGAACATCGCGGACAGCCGCTCGTCGCCGATATGGGGCGCCAATCCGCGATCCCTGATGAAGCGGATCACCTCGTCGCGCTCGACCGGCGAGACACGCCGGTCGGCCACCGCGACCAGCGCGCCGGCAATGACCAACGCGGCCGCGGCCTGCTCGTTCAGGCTTGACGGCTCGGCGATCTCGAGCTCGATTGGATTTGAGTATTTTGCGTCAGACATCGTTGCACCCTTGGCTAGCGAAATGGCCGCGGAGCTGCGATGGGACGACGTGTCGGAAGGAACTCGAGAAGGCCCGACGATCGGCCGATCCATCGCATTGGCGCGGGACAGGTCATCCGACATCGCGAGGTTTGCCGACATTGGTCGACGTCCTCGCCAGAGGGGCCCGGATTCTTGTTCGCGCCAGAGATAAAGATGGGTCTGTCGGAATCAAGGCGATGCGGCTGCGACCAGCCGCCGCATCGGTTCCGTGTTGCCATGTTTGGTTAAGCAGTTGCGCACGCCGCTCCCCGGACGCGCTGCAGCGTACAACGCTGCTGCGCACCGGAAAGCCACGCGTTCCGCTGCAACATGGGCCCGGGCTCTGCAGCGCACCGCTACTGGACGATGCTTCGCATCGCCGGGGAAGCGCCGCGTCCGGGGCACGGGGGCTGCATGCCTGTTTCAACACCGTCATTGCGAGCGCAGCGAAGCAATCCAGAAGCCCTCCACGGAAAAACTCTGGATTGCTTCGCTGCGCTCGCAATGACGGCGTGTGCGCGGGAGCACCGCTGCTACCTGACAGAGCGAACCGGGCCGGTCGCAAGGCAATCTAGCAACGTCTAACAATCACTAACGGGCTAAAACCCCGATCTGGATGCAGATTGACGCTGCAGCAATCTGGAATTCGCCGGGTTGCGGAGCCGCGCTGGTTACCCGGGGGAATTGTTCATGGCCCGTCTGCTGTCCGTCAATGTCGGCCTGCCGCGCGACGTCGCCTGGCAAGGCAGAACCGTCCACACCGGCATCTGGAAGCGTCCCGTCTCAGGACGACGCAGGGTACGCCGCCTCAACATCGACGGCGACGGCCAGGGCGATACCGCGGGTCACGGCGGCGAGCATCGCGCAGTCTTCGTCTATCAGGTCGAATCCTATCGCTATTGGCAGGGCCAACTGGGCCGACCGGATCTCGTTCATGGTCAGTTCGGCGAGAATTTCACCGTCGAAGGACTCGCCGACACCGACGTGTGCATCGGAGACCGCTACAGGATCGGCTCGGCCTTGTTCGAAGTCACGCAGCCGCGCGTCACCTGCTACCGGCTCGGTATTCGCATGGACGAGCCTGACATGCCCTCGCTGCTGGTCAAGCACGGCCGGCCCGGCTTCTATTTTCGTGTGATCGAGGAAGGCGACGTCGAGGCCGGCGACGAGATCACGCGGATCACGAGCGGTCCTGAGAGCATGAGCGTGTCCGAGATCAATGCGCTGCTTTACCTGCCGCCTCATCCGCGCGAGCGCCTGGAACGCGCGCTGAAAATTCCGGCGCTGAGTCGCGGCTGGAATCATTCCTTTGCGGCGCTGCTCGAGCAGCAGAAGGACAAACCGGCTTCGGGGAACGCCGGGCTCGGGCCGGCCGCAAGCCCGCCGCCGGCCTGGCGGGGTTTCAGGCCGTTCCGCGTCGCGCACAAAATCGCCGAGAGCAGCACTGTGACATCGCTGATCCTCGAACCCGCCGACGGAGGCGCCGTCGCCACCGCCTTGCCCGGCCAGTTCGTCATCGTGCGACTCGGCCCATCCGCGATGACGCGGAGCTATTCGCTGTCGCGGCGCACCGATGCCGTGTCCTATCGCATCAGTGTCAAGCGGGAGACGCACGGCGCGGCCAGCGGTTATGTCGCCGACGAGCTCAGGTCTGGCGACGTCGTCGAGCTCGGTGCGCCGCGCGGCAGTTTTACGCTCCGGCAGGATACCCGGCCCGTCGTCCTGCTCAGCGCCGGCATCGGCGTGACGCCAGTGCTAGCCATGCTGCACGCGCTCGCCGCTGAAGGCGCGACGCGGGACGTCTGGTGGCTGCACGGCACTCGCAACGGCCGCGAGCATCCGTTCGCCGCCGAGGCGCGCGGGCTGCTCGCCCGGCTCGCTCACCATCACACCAATATCTGCTTCAGCGCGCCCGATCCGGCCGACCGTCCGGGTGCGGATTTCGACAGCACCGGACATCTGGACCGGCGCTTGCTCGAACGGCTCAACGTACCTCGCGACGGCGACTTTTATCTCTGCGGACCGGCCGCCTTCATGAGCGACCTCACGGCCAGCCTGTCGGAGTTGGGCGTCGCGTCCGATCGCATCCACACCGAGCTGTTCGGCAGCAAGCCCTCGCTAACACCAGGCATCGCCGCTGCGCCGAAAGTGCAAGCACATTTGCCGGCCGGAGCTCCCGGCCCGGGACCGATGGTGTCGTTCGCGCGCAGCGGCCTCAATGTCCACTGGGCACCATCCTATGCCAGCCTGCTCGAGCTCGCAGAGGCTTGCGACGTCCCGGTGCGCTGGTCGTGCCGCACGGGGGTCTGCCACAACTGCGAGAGCGGGCTTGTCGCCGGCGAGGTCAGCTACGTACCCGATCCGCTCGACCCGCCGGCGGACGGCAATGTGCTGATCTGCTGCTCACGCCCGCGAGGTGACATCGTGATCGATCTGTAGGAGTCATCAGCGATGGATACGGGAGAGTTTTTATGCGTCATAGCGCCCGCGCAAGCTTCGGCAGCGAAAATGCCGTCCATGAGTTCGATGATCGCGGAGAAGCGCATGCATAGCATCACGTCCTGCGCCGGCTGCGGCCATCCCCTTGTCCCGATGCTGACGGCCAAGGGCCGCGCGGAGCTGAGCTGCCTCTGGTGCGAAGGCATCGACGCGCGCGCGATGGACATGGCGAAGTGGGCGGACAGCCCGTCCGGCAAGCCCGAACGGAGCGTGCGTCAATCGTTCGAATGAGTCGTCCCGGTAGCTGAACCGACGGCGTTTGCCAGTCCCCGCGACCTGCGCGCCTGCATGTCCTTTGCAGGACATGCCGACAAATTAGACAAAATGCGCTCCTCGACCTGGCGTGCAGGCTTTGCGAACAGGGGCCGCCGGCCGGCGAACCGCGCTATCTAACCTCAGGCGCGACCTCGATTTTTCTCTCGCCGCGCGAGGCCGGAGCGCCCGCGCGCGGCGCCTCGCGCCGACTGGCCCAAAATTCGCAAGACAGCGTTACGCCGAATTCCCTGCCCTCCCTCCACAGGAGCAGCAAGATGCGTGCGCCCGGCTCCGGGATGACGGCCTCACATCGGAGAATGCCATGAACGTGCATGCTGCGGGCGATCTCAAATTCACCGGCCTCACTCGTCCGGATGGCGCACCCCTTCGCCTGAACGATCAGGACTTCGTCGCGATTGACCGCGACAAGAATGCAAAGTTCGAGGCAACCTACCGGCCGCAGGCGCTCTACAACCGCGCCAACGAGGGCTTTCACGCCAATAACGAAACTTTCCTGCTGCACGAGGTCGCGACCAACCTTCCGATCTATCGTCCGGACACCGGCCCCACCGATTTCCATTTGCATCTTCCGCCCGGCGGCTTCCAGCTCGTGCTGGTCACTTCGGGCGCGTTCACCTTCGACTATGACGGGCGCTGGTACAATGTTGGCCCCGGCGCGGTGATGCTGCAAAGCGCGATCGTGCATCGGCAGCTGTTCTACACCTGGTCGGGCCTGTCGACCGAAGAGAACCTGAAGACGCCGCAGACGGTGGTGCCCGATCCGATCTCGATGGGCTATTCGGGCAAATTCCTCGAAGCCTTCATCACCGATCCCACGACCTTTCCGAACCCCACCATTGTCGGCCCGGATCAGATCAACGAGGACGAAACGCCGCGCGTGGCCTGGAGCCATCCGCTGCATGATCGTCCGGCCGACGCCGGCTTCTGGCTTCAGGATCCCCTGGCACTGGACGCTCTGTTCAAGCCACTGACCGACGGTTCGATCAAATCGGGCATGCCGGTTTACGTCCGCGACATCGGCATCGAAATTCCGAGCGGGCATCTCGTCACCGGCCACATCATCGCCACCGACCCGCGGGGCCACGCACTTTTGCCGAAGAGCACGTCTGCCGCTGCGGACGCGACCTGTTTCGCCAAGGGCGAGGTCGTTATCTATCGCGTCATTCGCGGCACCGCCGAGTTCAAGAAGAAGTCCGGCGAGAGCTTTGAGCTCTCAGCCGGCGACGTGGTGACGGCGGGCAAGGAGTCCATCAGCCTGGTCGGCGTCGGCGAAAACACCCAGGTCCTCCGCCTCGGCCTGCTCAAGGGCATGAACGAGCTGCGCAGCTGGACGCCGACGCAGCGCGACGAGATCGACGGCCTCGCCGGCCAGATCATCACCCACAAGGACATCCGTCCCCTCCGCACCGAAGGCAAGCCGGTCGGGTACCTGTACGGGTAGGCGCTATTCCGCCGCCTGCCGCACATGGCGCGCGGTCGGGGTGCGCATGGTGACGAGCTCTTCGGCCGCGGTCGGATGCAGCGCGATGGTCGCGTCGAAATCGGCCTTGGTCGCCTTCATCTTCACCGCGATCGCCACCACCTGGGTGACCTCGGCGGCGCAATCGCCGACGATGTGGCAGCCGAGCACGCGATCGGTCGAACCGTCCACGACGAGCTTCATCAGCACGCGGGTGTCGCGGCCCGACATGGTCGCCTTGATCGGACGGAACGTCGTCTTGTAGATGTCGACGTGGCTGAACTGAGCACGCGCCTCGGTTTCCGTCAAACCGACCGTACCGACCTCCGGCTGCGAGAACACGGCCGTCGGGATGTTGGCGTGATCCACCTGCACCTCGCGCTTGCCGAACACGGTATCGGCGAAGGCATGGCCCTCGCGAATCGCGACCGGCGTCAGGTTGAACCGGTGGGTGACGTCGCCGATGGCATAGATGCTGTCGACCGAGCTCTTGGAGAAATGATCGACCGCGATGCCGCCATTCTTCGGATTGATGGCGACGCCGGCGTTCTCGAGGCCGAGACTCGCGACGTTGGGATGGCGGCCGATCGCGAACATCACCTGGTCCGAGGCGACGCTCGAGCCGTTCGACAGATGCGTGGTGAACTCGTCGCCATGGCGATCGACCTTCGCCACCGTGCAGCCGGTGAGGATGGTGATGCCCTGCTTCTCCATCTCGCTGCGGACATGGGCGCGCACGTCCTCGTCGAAGCCGCGCAAGATGTTGTCGCCGCGATAGATCACGGTGACGTCGGAGCCGAAGCCGGCGAAGATGCCGGCGAACTCCAGCGCGATGTAGCCGCCGCCCTGGATCACGATCCGCTTCGGCAGCTTCTTCAGATGAAATGCCTCGTTGGACGAGATCACGTGCTCGATGCCGGGGATCGCTGCGCCGTGGTTGGGCGCGCCGCCGGTGGCGATCAGGATGTACTTGGCCGTGATCTTCTTGTCGTCCGCTAGCAGGCGGACGGTGTGCTTGTCCTCGATCACCGCGCGGCTCTTGACGATCTGCGCGCCCGACTTCTCGACATTCGTCGTGTAGGCCGCCTCAAGACGCGCGATCTCCTTGTCCTTGTTGGCGATCAGCGTCGCCCAGTCGAAGCTCACCGACGGGATGGTCCAGCCGAATCCGGCGGCATCCTCGATCTCGTGACGGACATGCGAGCCGATCACGAACAGCTTCTTGGGCACGCAGCCGCGGATCACGCAGGTGCCGCCCATGCGGTACTCTTCCGCGATCATCACGCGGGCGCCGTGACCGGCCGCGATGCGGGCGGCACGCACGCCGCCCGAGCCGCCACCGATGACGAAGAGGTCGACGTCGAATTCAGCCATTGTCCACTCCGACCTCTTCCAGGGCGTTCCGATCAGCTACCTCTCTCAGATAGGTACTGTCAGATTTCCTTGCCACGCTTGCGCATCTCGGCGCGGAAGGCACCCATCACGGTCTCGGAGAAGTTCTGGGCCCAGGAGTTCATGAAGGCCATGCTGAGGCCGATGGCGCGAGGCTCGGCGTCAATCAGCTTCTTGCCCAGCGGCGACTTGTAGAAGGTGACGAGGTCCTTCAGCTCCTGCTCGGTGAACTCGCTGGCGTAGATCTGCGCCATGCCTTCACCGATCTCGTTCTGGCGGCCCTGGAGCTGCTGGGCCACGATCGGTGCGACCTCGTTGAGGTCCTTCTGGTAATTCAGGTTCTGCTGGATCAGCGCGATCTTGGTCTTCTCGACGAGGCCGGGCACGGCGCCCGTATACATCCCGGTGGCGTTCTTGATCTGCAGGATCTCCCTGGCCGCGGCAATCGCTGCAGGCGAGGACTTCGGCTGGGCCGGCGCGGCGGCCGCCTTGGGCTGGGCCGGTGCCGCCTGCTGTGCCATCGCCGGGACCGCCGAGACGGCGA
Organism: Bradyrhizobium sacchari; assembly: GCF_002068095.1. Taxonomy (GTDB): domain Bacteria; phylum Pseudomonadota; class Alphaproteobacteria; order Rhizobiales; family Xanthobacteraceae; genus Bradyrhizobium; species Bradyrhizobium sacchari. The sequence continues at coordinate 539,890 of NZ_LWIG01000026.1, forward strand.
GGCCAGCAGCAACGGCCGCGGCCGGCAACAATTTCAAAACGCTCTTCATTTCTAGTCTCCTTAGGGCTTTCGCCGTTCAATCACGCGGATTCCCCCGCCGCCCGCCAAAACGGCCGAGCTGGCCAGGCCGATGAACAATCCGTGCTCGACCACGCCGGGAATCGCGCTCAACGCCTTGGCAAGGCTGGCAGGATCCGCAATGCGTCCTAGCTGGGCATCGACGATCCAGTGGCCGCCGTCGGTGACGAAAACGTGGCCGTCCTTGGCCTTGCGGACCGCCATTTGCCCGGAAACGCCGCAGTCCGCAAATGCCTTCTCGATCGCGCGGCGCGTCGCGCCGAGCCCGAACGGGATGACCTCGACCGGCAGCGGAAACTTGCCGAGCGTCGGCACCCATTTGCTGTCGTCGGCAATCACGATCATGCGATCCGAGGCGGCGGCCACGATCTTCTCGCGCAGCAGCGCCCCGCCGCCGCCCTTGATCAGGTTGAGCTCGGGATCGATCTCGTCCGCGCCGTCAACGGTGATGTCGAGATGGTCGATCTCGTCGAGCGTGGTCAGCTTTACGCCGCAACGCTCGGCGTCGGCCCGCGTCGCCTCGGAGGTCGGCACGCCGATCACCTTGAGCCCGCCGGCCACGCGCTCGCCGAGCAGCTCGACGAAGTGCTTTGCGGTCGAGCCGGTGCCGAGCCCGAGCTGCATGCCGTCACGCACCTCTTCCAGCGCACGTGCCGCCGCCTGCCGCTTCAACTGGTCCATGTTCAATTTGCGCCCGCCTCTGGCTTGAGAGTGCCGCCGGTATAGCCGCTTGCGGCGGCCTATGTAGCCTCGTTTTCCGCGCGGGAACAGGCCCATAAGCTGATCTTATGGCGCCACCTCTTGCGCCGATCCGGCCGGCCCGATAGCGCTTGGCCCATGACCTCGTCCTCCACGATCTCCCCCTACACCCTCGTTTTCGATCTCGACGGCACGCTTGTGGATACAGCGCCGGACCTGATCACCGCGCTGAACTACGTGCTCGCCCGCGAAGGCCTGCCGCCGGTCCCGATGGCTTCCGCCCGCAACATGATCGGCGCCGGCGCCCGAAAGCTGATCGAGCGGGGGCTGGAGGCCGAGGGCCGCACCGTCACCCCAAAGGACATGGACCGGATGACGGCGGATTTCATCGCCTATTACGCCGAGCATATTGCAGTCGAATCCCGCCCCTTCGACGGGCTCGAGGCGGCGCTCGACCATTTTGCGGCGCAGGGCCATCGGCTCGCGGTCTGCACCAACAAGCTGGAATGGCTGTCCAAGCGGCTCCTGGACCAGCTCGACCTCAGCCGCCGCTTCGCGGCGATCTGCGGCGCCGACACCTTTGGCGTCCAGAAGCCCGATCCGACCATCTTCCGGGAGACGGTGGCCCGGGCCGGCGGCGACGTGAAGGCCAGCATCATGGTCGGCGACGCCGGAACCGATGTCGGGGTTGCCCGGCGGGCCGGAGTTCCCGTGATCGGGGTCAGCTTCGGCTACACGGACGTGCCCATCGCCGAGCTGAAGCCGGACCGGCTGATCCATCACATGCGCGACCTGCCGGCGGCCGCCAGCAGCCTGATGACCGCCTAGGGGTTCGGCAAGGCCCTGAAACTCCAGTAAAAAGGCGACGCTACCCCCGCATTAATCAACTGTTAACCATGCGCGGCGCGCCGGTTGCCCGCCCCCCGCGACGCCCCTATGGTCCGCGCGGGGATGTGGCGGTTCGCCGCAGTCAATGTGGGTGGTTCATGCGTCGTGTGATCGCGATTGCGCTGGCGGGAGCGAGCCTCCTGGGGGCAACAAGTCTTGGCGGCTGCTCCTCGATGTCCTGGGACATGTTCAAGTCAGCCCCGCCGACCGTTCAGGTCCGGCTCGAATCCAATCCCCCCGGCGCTGACGCCACCACCTCGCTCGGCCAGGGCTGCAAGACCCCCTGCTCGGTGTCTGTTCCCGCGCCTGACGCGCCGTTCACGGTCGCCTTCGCGCTGCCCAAGCACCAGCCGGCGAGCGTGTCGGTGAACGTGGTCAAGAATCCCGGCGATTTCACCACGCCCGCCTCGGTCACCACCGATCCGAACCCGGTGTTTGCGGAACTGCAGCCGGCGGTGCCGCCCAAGCCAGCGAGGAAACCGCACCGGCCGAAAAAGCCGAAGCCGGCCGCGACCGCCGCGGCACCGGCCGACGCGGCACCCGCCGCAGGCTCGCCGTTCCCCGATCCGAACGCGGGTAAACGCTGATCCAAAGGTGCTGAGTTACGTATGCCACCCGATTGTCCTTGACGCGTCCGATGCTTAGATTGCTTCCAGAGCACCGCTGAAGCAAAGGTGCGCCCGCCGCCGTAAGTGACAAGGCATTTGGTATGAACGGATCTTCTGCGAATCCCCGCGCAGCGCTGTCGAGCGCCATGACCGATCCGTTCGGGCGGACCATCACCTACCTGCGTGTCTCCGTCACCGACCGCTGCGACCTGCGCTGCTTCTACTGCATGTCGGAAGACATGACGTTTCTGCCCAAAGCGGACCTGCTGACGCTGGAGGAACTCGACCGGCTCTGCTCGGCCTTCATCGCCAAGGGCGTGAAGAAGCTGCGCCTCACCGGCGGCGAGCCCTTGGTCCGGCGCAACGTGATGACGCTGGTGCGCTCGCTGTCGCGGCATCTGACGAGCGGCGCCTTGAGCGAGCTGACGCTGACCACCAACGGCACCCAGCTCGCGAAATACGCAAAAGAGCTTGCCGATTGCGGCGTCCGCCGCATCAATGTCTCGCTCGATACGCTCGATCCCCAAAAATTTCGCGAGATCACCCGCTGGGGCGAGATCGACAAGGTGCTGGAAGGCATCGAGGCCGCGCGGGCCGCTGGGCTAGCCGTCAAGATCAATGCGGTCGCGCTGAAGAACCTCAACGAGGACGAGTTGCCCTCGCTGATGCGCTGGGCCCACGGCAAGGGCATGGGCCTGACCTTGATCGAGGTGATGCCGATGGGCGAGATCGGATCGGGCCGCATCGACCAGTATCTGCCGCTGTCGCTGGTGCGCGCGCGGCTCGCCCAGCAATTCACGCTGACGGATTTAGCGGAGAGCACCGGCGGACCGGCGCGCTTTGTCAGCGTCGCCGAGACCGGCGGCAAGCTCGGCTTCATCACGCCGATGACCCATAATTTCTGCGAATCCTGCAACCGGGTGCGCATCACCTGTACCGGAACACTGCACACCTGCCTCGGGCACGAGGATGCGTCCGATTTGCGCAAACCCCTGCGTGCGTCGAGCGACGATATGCTGCTTGCGGATGCGATCGACCGCGCCATCGGGCTGAAGCCCAAGGGGCACGATTTCATCATCGACCGCCGCCACGACCGCCCCAGCGTCTCCAGGCACATGAGCGTCACCGGAGGCTGACCGGATTCGCGCCACGGTCGCCAACCTAAGCTTTTGACTGCGCGTCAATTTGTCCATTTTCCGATTGACGGCGCGTTGGCCCGCTGGTTTGGTGCCAGCGCCTTTGCTTGCCCGGCAGCATAAGCCGGCCCCGCCCCTTTTGGCGGTCGCGGTCAAGACGGCAAGGCACGAGGGGAGGACGGACGCCGCAATCGCTTTCGGAAAACCGATTCCTGCGGCCGCGTGCTTTTCGCACGCCGGCCTGGCGATGCGCGCTGAAGCCTCCCGTGAAGTGTTTGGCCGCGACGGCGACGGAGAAAAAGTAAGATGCGTCCATTGCTGGCGGTGAGCAACGCCATCGACCTTCTCAACGAGAAGATCGGCTACGTCTGTAACCTCCTTGTGCTTCTGTCCTGCCTGGTCAGCGCGGCCAACGCCATGATCCGCTACGCCTTCAGCTACTCCTCCAACGGCTGGCTGGAGATGCAATGGTACATGTTCGCGATCCTGGTGATGTTCGGCGCCTCCTACACCTTCAAGCGCAACGAGCACGTCCGGGTCGAGATCTTCTATCTGCTGCTGTCCGAGCGCGGCCAGCTCCTGCTCGACCTGATCGGCACGCTGTTCTTCCTCATTCCCGCCTGCCTCCTGCTCGCCTATCTGTCCTGGCCGTTCTTCATGCAGGCCTATGACGTCGGCGAGATGTCCGGCAACGCCGGCGGCCTGATCCGCTGGCCGATCAAGTTCGTGATTCCCGCCGGCTTCGTCCTGCTGGCGCTCCAGGGTATTTCCGAAGTCATCAAGCGTATCGCGGCTCTCCAGGGCTATGTGACGATCGACGCCAAGTACGAGAGGCCGACCCAATGATTACGCTGGAAATGATGCCGCCGCTGATGTTCGGCGGCCTGGTTCTGGCGATGCTGATCGGCTTCCCGGTGGCGTTCACGCTCGCCGCGGTCGGCCTCTCCTTCGGCTTCCTCGCCATCCATCTCGGCTTCTTCGACCTCAACTTCCTGCAGGCCATTCCCGGCCGTGTGTTCGGCAGCGTGCTCTCCAACGAGCTGCTGCTGGCGATCCCGTTCTTCACCTTCATGGGCTCGATATTGGAGCGATGCGGGCTCGCCGAAGACATGCTGGATTCGATGGGCCAGCTGTTCGGCCCGGTTCGCGGCGGCCTCGGCTATTCCGTGATCATCGTCGGCTTCATCCTCGGCGCCATCACCGGCACGGTGGCGGCGCAGGTGATCGCCATGGCGCTGATCTCGATGCCGGTGATGATCCGCTACGGCTACAACATGCGCTACATCACCGGCGTGCTGGCCGCCTCCGGCACCATCACGCAGCTGGTGCCGCCCTCGCTGGTCCTGATCGTGCTCGCCGACCAGCTCGGCAAGTCGGTCGGCGACATGTATCTCGGTGCCTGGGGCCCGTCGGTGTTCCAGATCATGCTGTTCGCCGGCTACACCTTCATCCTCGGCCTGATCAAGCCGGGCCACGTGCCCGCGGTGCCGAAGGAAGCGCGTACGCTGACCGGCTGGGCGCTGTGGAAGAAATGCCTGATGGGCATCATCCCCTCGGCCGTGCTGATCTTCGTCGTGCTCGGCACCATGATGATGGGCCTTGCGACGCCGACGGAAGCCGGCGCCATGGGCGCGGTCGGCGCCATCGTGCTCGCCGCGATCCACCACAAGGACTTCACCTCGACCGACCGCAAGGTTCTGGTCATCGGCGTGATCGCCGCCGGCATCGGCACCATCGTCGCGATGCTGTTCAGCGAGAATTTGATCTTCAAGCTCGCCTTCGCGGTGACTTATCTCGCGGTGGCGTGGATCTGCTTCCAGGCCGCGCGCATTCCTGACCTGCGCGACCTCATCAAGCAGGGCTACGAGTCCACCATGCGCCTCACCTGCATGGTCACCTTCATCCTGATCGGCTCGACCTGCTTCTCGGTGGTGTTCCTCGGCGTCTCCGGCGGCGTATGGCTCGAACATCTCCTGACCTCGCTGCCCGGCGGCGTCTGGGGCTTCCTGATCTTCATCAACCTCTTCATCTTCTTCCTGGCCTTCTTCCTCGATTTCTTCGAGATCGCCTTCATCATCCTGCCGATGATCGCGCCGATCGCGCAGAAGATCCTCGCGCCCGTGGTCGGACCGGACGCGGCGCTGATCTGGTTCGGCGTGATGCTGTGCGTGAACATGCAGACCTCGTTCCTGCATCCGCCGTTCGGCTTCGCGCTGTTCTACCTGCGCGGCGTCGCACCGAAGGAAGTGAAGAGTTCCGACATCTATTGGGGCGCGATGCCCTGGATCGGCCTGCAGATGATCATGGTGCTGCTGGTGATCATCTTCCCGTCCGTGGTCACGGGCCTGCTCGACAAGCCGCTCAACGTCGACCTCGACAAGGTCAAGATCGAGGTCCCGCAGATCGAGCTGCCGCCGCTGGATCTCGGCCCGCCGCAGAAGTAAGTGCGCGCTTTTCTTCCTTCTCCCCTTGTGGGACAAGGTGGCATGGGCGGCCTTCGGTCGCCTTTCTTAAGAACGCCGAAGCAAAGCTTCGGCTATGCGCCGGATGAGGGGTTGTCTCCGCGAGCTCAAGTGAGAGTCGGACTCGCGGAGAGAACCCTCACCCGGCTTCGCTATCGCGAAGCCACCCTCTCCCACAGGGGGGAGAGGTGTTTCCCCGCCGCGTGACAAGCGTCGCGAAGACGGGCATACCGGCCCATCCTCCAATCGATGGACTGCCGCGCATGCCCCGATCGCACCCTGTTCCCTCGCTCGTTGCTCCCTTGATCGCCTCGCTGTGGCTGGCATGTGCCGCCACCGTCACCCACGCCGAGCCGGTGGCCGATCTCCATGCGCTTGCACAGAAGGAGCAGCAGCCGCTGCTCGACACGCTGCGCGATCTCGTCGGCATCGAATCCGGCAGCAGGGACCTCGACGGCCTGAACCAGATCGCCGCCCGGGTGGCCGACCAGCTCAGGCAACTCGGCGGCACGGTGGAGATCCTGCAGCCCACCGACATCTATCGCCTCGACGACACGCCCGAGAAGATCGGTCCGGCCGTGCACGCCACCTTCAAGGGCACCGGAGCTAAGAAGATCATGCTGATCGCCCACATGGACACGGTGTACCTGAAGGGCATGCTGAAGGACCAGCCGTTCCGCATCGACGGTGACAAGGCCTATGGCCTCGGCATTGCCGACGACAAGCAGGGCGTCGCGCTCATTCTCCACACCGTGGCGATGCTGCAGAAACTGAACTTCAGGGAGTACGGCACGCTCACGGTGCTCACCAATGGCGACGAGGAGATCTCCTCGCCCGGCTGGCGCAGCACCATCACGAAATTCGCCTCGGATCAGGACGTGGTGTTCTCGTTCGAAGGCGGTGGCTCCGACGGCACGCTGCGGCTCGCCACCAGCGGCATCGGCTCGGCCTATCTCACGGTGCAGGGCAAGTCGTCGCATGCGGGCTCACGGCCCGAGGGCGGCATCAACGCGCTCTACGAGCTGTCGCACCAGGTGCTCCAGATGAAGGACCTGTCCAAGCCCGAGCAAGGCCTGAAGCTGAACTGGACTGTCTCCAAGGCCGGCACCAACCGCAACGTGATCCCGGCCGAAGCCACGGCCCAGGCCGATGCGCGCGCGCTCAAGGTCACGGATTTCGACGAGCTGGAAAAAGCGCTGCAGGCGAAGATCAAGAACCGCCTGCTGCCCGATTCCAGGGTCGAGCTGAAATTCGAGGTGCGTCGCCCACCGCTCGAGGCCAACGACGCCTCGCGCCGCGTGGCGGCCTACGGCAAGACCATCTATCAGGAGCTCGGAATGTCGCTCAAGGTCGACGAGAAGGCGACCGGCGGCGGCACCGACGCCGCCTTTGCCGCGCTCAAGACCAAGGGCGCCGTGGTCGAAGGCATGGGCCTCTCGGGCTTCGGCGCGCATTCCAACGATGCCGAATATGTGAAGCTCGACTCCATCGTGCCGCGCCTCTACCTGACCACGCGCATGATCATGGATCTGTCCAACGGCAAGGTGAAATAATCCTCTCGCCGCCGCTCTCTTCCCTTCTCCCCTTGTGAGAGAAGGTGGCAGAGGCGGCACACGGCTGCCTTCTTAAGAACGCCGAAGCGAAGCTTCGGCTATGGCGCCGGATGAGGGGTTCTCTCCGCGCAATGAACTCGCAGTCGGACTCGCGGAGAGAACCCCTCACCCGCCTCGCCGCTAATGCGGCGAGCCACCCTCTCCACAGGAGAGAGGGTGCAACGTCAATGCCGCGCCATCTTCGACGCGACGTCGCCGCCTCCCTCCGCCAATCTGAACCGCAGCGTGAACTCCGCCCCGCCCCCCGGAAGGTTCTCCACCGCCACCGTCGCGGCGTGATCTTCGGCAACGCCGCGCACGATCGAGAGCCCGAGGCCCGCGCCGTCGCTGCGCTGGCGATCGGCGCGCCAGAAGCGCTGGAAGATCAGGTCGCGCTCGGCATCGGCAATGCCCGGACCGCAATCGCGGACACGTACCGAACCGTCCTCGCCGACTTCGACGTCGACCGAGCTGTCCTTCGCGGTGAACTTGATGGCGTTTTCGGCGAGGTTGAAGATCGCGCGCTGGAGCATCTCGGCATTGCCGTGGATCAGCACCGGCGCATCGGCGCCCTTCAGCGCGATGTCCTTCTGCTGGGCGAGCGCGAACGGCGCGATCGACCCGACCACCTCGGTGCAGACGGCGCGCAAATCGGCGGTCTCGCCGGGATCGAGCACCAGCGTGTCGAGCTCGGCGATCTCCAGCAGCTGAGCGACGATGCGGCTCATGCTCTCGATGTCGGCATGCAGCGCCTGTCTTGCCGCGCCGTCATGCAGCGTCTCGATTCGCGTGCGCAGGATCGCGAGCGGCGTGCGCAATTGGTGCGCGGCATCCGCGGTGAACTGGCGCTGCACGCGAAAGCCGTCCTCGAGGCGATCGAGCGCCTGGTTGACGGCGGTGACGAGCGGCATGATCTCGCGCGGGATCTGCTCGGTCGGCAGGCGGATGTCGGTGCGCGCCGGGCCGATATTGCTGGCCTCCTCAGAGGCCTTCCACAGCGGCGCGATCGCGCGGCGGAAGATGATGATGTCGGTGGCGAGCAGGACCAGCAGGATCGGGATGGTGATCCATCCCACCCGGCGGAAGAAGTTCGAGATGATGTCGTCGATGATGACGTCGCGATGCGAAAGGTCCTCGGCGACGCGGATGCGCACCGTCTTGCCCTCGATCACGCGGCTGACGCCGGCACCGGAAATCGTCTCGGACAGACGCGGCGGCGCGAAGTCGCCGCTCTTTCGCCGCGAGGAGAACAGCACGCGTCCGTCCTCGTCGCGGATATCGTAGAGGTACCGGCCATAGGCTTCCGAATAGAGCCCCCTGAGACTGTCGGGCAGGTTGAACGTCAGGCTGCCGTCCGCCTGCGGGACGATGCGCTCGGCGAGCACTTCGGCCTGGGCACGCATCGCGTCGCGATGGAGCTGATCGACCTCGGAGTTGAGCAGCCAGAACAGCACCAGCGGCAGGAAGATCGCGACCACCGCGACGGCGACGATGTGCAGGAACACGATGCGCCAGATCAGCGATTTGAACGTCGGCCTGGCGGATGACCGGGCGGCGAACACGCTATTTCTCCTCGGCCATCAAATAGCCGACGCCGCGGATGGTGTGGATCACGACCCTCGCGCCGTGCTCGGCGAGCTGCTTGCGCAGCCGCGAGACGTAGACCTCGACCGCATTGGAGGCGACCTCGCCTTCGAGGCCGAAGATGTGGTCCTCGACGTTTTTCTTCGGCACCACCCGCCCCTGCCGGCGCAGCAGGATTTCGAGCACCGAGGTCTCGCGCGCGGAGATGATCCGCGGCTGGTCGTCGACGAAGATCTGGCGGCTTTCGGTATCGTAGACGAGATTTGCCAGATGCAGCGAGCGGCCGAGCAGCTGGCCCGGCCGGCGCAGGATCGCCTCCAGCCGCGCCACCAGCTCCTCCATCGCGAACGGCTTTGCGAGATAGTCGTCGGCGCCGCTGCGCAGGCCGCTCACGCGATCCTGCAGGCCGCCGCGCGCCGTCAGCACCAGCACCGGCAGCGGTTCCATCTGCCGACGCAGCTCGCGCAGTACCGACAGGCCGTCGCCGTCGGGCAGCCCGAGGTCGAGGATCATCGCGGCATAGCTGACGCTGCTCACCGCCTCGCGCGCCTCGGCCGCGCTGCCCACGATGTCGCTCTCATAGCCGGCCGCCGACAGCCCGCTGGCCACGAGCCGCGACAGCTCGGCATTGTCCTCGACGATCAGGAGCCGCATCGCATGTCCGCAATCATACTCACCACACGGCTCGCGCCGCATCTTCGCTCTCTTCCACCATCCGCACGGTTTCGGCCAGCAAAAAGGCGGGCTCGCCCGCCTTTTTGTGCCCTGTCAGGCTCATGTAAGCCGCAGTCTACACCGCTGGAAGCGCCACGCCTGTCAGCTCGCTGAGTCCCGCGATGAGCGCGTCCTGGAATGCCGGGTCTGCCGCCTCACCGGCCGGCTGCTCCTGCCTGAGGTGATGCCAATAGCGGCCGCTCACTAGCGCGGCCGGCTCTTCGCTGACGGCGAGCCAGGACTGCGTACGCTGTCCGGTGTCGAGATCCACGGGGGCGCCCGCACCACCCATTCTGGTGCGCACCCAGCCGGGATCGACCGCATTGCTCAGCACGTGCGGCCAGCGCCGCGCCAGTGCGTAAGCGAGCGCGACCGCGTGCAACTTGCTTTCGGCATAGGCCTTCGCCGCATCCCAGCTTCGCCGGGTCCAGTCGAGGTCGCGCAATGAGCCCTCGCCGCCGCGATGCAGGCCGCTGCTGAGATAGACCAGCCGCTTCGGCCGCGCGATCTGGGCCGTCAGCATGTACGGCGCCAGCGTGTTGATCGCCAGCGTGCCGGCATGGCCCTCCGCCGTCGCGCCGCGGCTCCGCTCGGTGTAGACTCCGGCATTGTGGATGATCGCATCCATCCGTCCGATCGCGTTGACCTGGTCCGCGATGCCCTTCGTATCCGCCGCGCTCCTGAGGTCGCCGATCACAATGCCCGCGGCATGCGCGGCGAAGTCCGCGACCGCCGCGGCGCGCTCAGCCGATCGCGCGTGCAGCACCACGCGGTGTCCCTGATCGAGCAGCGATTGCGCCGCCGCCCGGCCAAGACCATCCGTGCTGCCCGTGATGAAGACGATCGCCATGCGCCGCTCCCTGATTCCTGGCGGAGCGCAGCCGGACATAGCGGCTCTGCGCGCCTATCCCTGCGATATTGTTCGTCGCTGATGACGTCGGAGACGGTATCGCGGGAGCATGCCCCTCGCCAAGAGGACTTACACGCCTGCCTGCAACTGACCTCTTTCGCTCCGTCCCTCGAAATAGGCGCAAAGCTGGGTCGTGTCCTTTTGGGCGATGGATTTTCGAAAGAGCTGGCACCTGAAATGCCGGTCCTTTCCCTCTCCTCTCTCGATCAGGAACATGCATTCGGTGCAAATGTCGGCATGATGGCGGCGCTTGCCGACATCGAGCCCGTCGAGGACACTGCGAAGCGTATCGCGCAGCCGGAATTGATCGGTGACGTCGAGTGCTACGAGCCGATCTCGCAGGGCGTTCATCGGATCACGCTTGAGGAATTTCTCGCCTTCCTCCGTGAGACAGAGCGCAATCGAGCGCTTGTCCTCTGCAAACGGCTTGCGGGCCACCAAACCCTTGCTCTGCAGCGCGGCGGCAATCTGCGATGCGGCGCTGCGGGTCGTCCCCAGAAAATTGGCAAGGGCGCTCGGCGTCCTCGAAAACTTGTTTGCGCGGGCGAGATAACGCAAGGCCATCCATTCCCGATCGCTCAGCCCCGAAAGGCTGCCTTCAAAAATCCAACTGTCGGCCGATCGTACCAGAAGCTTTAGAATCTCAATTGCCATTGTCACTGATAAGTCCCCAGGCAACGGCCGTCCTGGCATCCCGATCAGGGATCGAGATGCCGCCGTATTCGATGAAGGTTGAATTCCCGTCGGGACTTGTTGGGTCCGGTAGACCGTCCCGTGAAGCCTGAACGGCGGTGATGATTCCGCCGCGGCTTCAGCCCGATTGCTGGATTCCGATAGCCTGATCGTTCCGCAAAAGGAACACCGAAAAAATACGTATCGCGCTCATATCGGGATGGCGGGCATCAAGCCCCGCGTCCGAATCACGGCGCACACCGTCAGCTGCTGACTCTAGGTCGAGCCGATGTGGTGCGTCCGAAATGCCCCTCTGAGTTGAGCCAGCTGGTCGTGTGTCGCTCCCAGCTCTGCGTCGGGCCGTCCCGTCGGCACGTCCATGTAGGCGATCGGCTGATCGAACTGGCTCGCCGTGAAATCGTACCGCTTGCCTTCGATCCGGTTGTAGAAATGGTCGCCGGCCGGCAAAGGCGTCTTCAACAAGTCGCCGCCGAAGAGTTCGTGGATCAGCAGCGACGTGACGTTGCACTGCCCCGCCGCCGGATTGTCCTCCGTCCATTGGCTCGCCGTCGACAGCGACCATGCCTTGCGCAGCGCGCATTGAACGTCGTCGGGATCGAAGCGCATCGCAGCTCCAATGATCAGGCCGAACCAAGATTTCGGATTATGCGATTATCGCTTTCTACCACTGTTTTGCCCGACGAGTCAAAACGGACTCATTGCTCGGCTGAGCCCCAACTCCACCCGCTCGTCATTGCGAGCGTAGCGAAGCAATCCAGAGTCTTTCCGCGGAGGGGTTCTGGATTGCTTCGCTACGCTCGCAATGACGACCTGGAAAAAGAGGCGCGCCAAATGACGATCTCGGTCGTGCCAAGCAAAAATCGCCGCGTCGGCAACGGCCGCGCCATGATTGCCCCGTCGCGTTGATTTCTCCTTACATGTCAAACGATTAGCCACGTCTCCAGGCAACGTCCCCTGACCCCGTGTCTACTGTGCATGGGGTTGTTTTCGATATTTTTTGTTTGGCCCTTCGGACGCGTCGCAGCAAAGAAAAAGCCCGGCCTCTTCTGGAGGCCGGGCTTTCCGCTTTTGCGACAGGTTCGAAAGATCAGCCGCGGGTGCGCGAGCGGATCATGAAGCTGTCATAGGTGTATTCAGCGACCTGCCACCACAGATATTCGTCGGAGCGGTAGGCCTGCATGGCGTCGATCGACTTCTTGAAGTCGGGGTTCTTGGCCGAGATCTCCGCCCACAATTCGTTGGTCGCCTTGAGGCAGGCTTCCAGCACCTCGTTGGTGAACGGACGAAGCTGGGTGCCGCCGGCGACCAGACGCTTCAATGCCGACGGGTTCTGCATGTCGTAGCGCGCGGCCATCCAGCTGTTGGCGTTGGCCATCGCGTTGGTGAGGATTGCCTGGTAGTTCTTCGGCAGGCCGTTCCACTTGTCGAGGTTGATGAAGGAGTGGACGGTCGGACCGCCTTCCCAGAAGCCAGGATAGTAATAGTACTTGGCGACCTTGGCGAAGCCGAGCTTCTCGTCGTCATAGGGGCCGACCCACTCGGCAGCGTCGATCGTGCCCTTCTCCAGCGCCGGATAGATGTCGCCGCCGGCGAGCTGCTGCGGCACCACGCCGACCTTCTGGAGCACCTGGCCGGCGATGCCGCCGATGCGCATCTTGAGGCCCGAGAGATCGGCAACTGTCTTGATCTCCTTGCGGAACCAGCCGCCCATCTGGGTGCCGGTGTTGCCGCAGGGGAAGCCGATGACGTTCGACTTCTTGAAGAACTCGTTGGCGAGCTCGTTACCGCCGCCCTGATAGAGCCAGGAATTCTGCTGCCTTGCGTTGAGGCCGAACGGCACCGAGGCGAAGATCGCGTAGGTCGGGTCCTTGCCGACATAGTAGTACGAGACGGTGTGGCACATCTCGACCGTGCCGTTCGAGGTCGCGTCGAGCGCCTGCAGGCCAGGGACGACTTCGCCAGCAGCGAACACCTGAATCTGGAACTTGTTGTCGGTCATCTCGGCGACGTACTTCGCCACCTGCTCGCCGCCGCCATAGATGGTGTCGAGCGACTTCGGGAAGCTCGACGTCAGGCGCCACTTGATCTCGGGCGAGGACTGCGCGATCGCCGGCGAGGCCACAGCGGTCGCCGCCGCGCCTGCTGCCGACACTTTGAGAAAATCACGACGCTTCATCTTCAGGTCTCTCCTTGCTGGGGCGTTTCCCCTTAACTTCTCTTTTGCCGCCGCTCAGTCCGCCGACGCGCTCGGGCCGCGTCGAACCGAAGGGGCTTGACTGCCGTGGGCGTTTAACACGGAAGGGGCGCTTTCGGAACGCGACAATGGCATGACGGGGCTCTACGAAAGTCGCATGCCCGGGGGCCGCAGGCCGGCTCAGGCCGCGGCGATGACACCCTTGAGCTGGTCCCGGACCTGCTCTGCAATGGCGCGGTAGATCGCCGCATGAGGACCGTCTGGCTCGCTGTCGACGACGGGATTGCCGGCGTCCGACGTGGCGCGAATCGCCATGTGCAAGGGGATCTCGCCGAGGAACGGTACGCCAAGCTTCTCGGCCTCGTGCCGAGCCCCGCCATGGCCGAAGATGTCGGATTTCGTACCGCAATGCGGGCACTGGAAATAGCTCATGTTCTCGACGATGCCGAGCACGGGCACGTTGACCTTCCTGAACATCGCAAGCCCCCGCCGGGCGTCGATCAGCGACAGGTCCTGCGGGGTCGAGACGATCACGGCACCCTTCAGCGGCACGTTCTGCGCCAGCGTGAGCTGGGCATCGCCGGTGCCGGGCGGCATGTCGACGACGAGCACGTCCAGCGTACCCCACGCGACATCGCGTAGCATCTGCGTCACCGCCGACATCACCATCGGGCCGCGCCAGATCATCGCGGTTTCCTCTTCCACCAGGAAGCCGATCGACATGATGGCAAGTCCGAAGCGCCGGAGCGGAATCATCTTGCGCTCGCCATCCAGCTCCGGCTTGTCGTGCAGGCCCGTCAAGCGCGGCACCGAGGGGCCGTAGATGTCGGCATCGAGCAGCCCGACCTTGAGGCCGAGGTCGCGCAGGCCGAGCGCCAGATTGAGCGCGGTGGTCGATTTGCCGACGCCGCCCTTGCCCGAGGCGACCGCGATCACCGCGGCGACGCCCGGAATCTCCGACTGCCGCGCCATCGGCGACTGGGCGCCGCCCTGCGGCGGCGGCTTGTGGGCATGGACCGGCTGCACGCCCGGCGTGCCGCGGCTCGGCTGCGGAGGCGGCGGAGGTGCGGAGCCGGGCTTGCGTTCGGCGGTCAGCGCCACCATCACGGTGGTGACGCCGGGAAGGCTGCGCACCGCGGCCTCAGCCTCGCCCCGGATGGGCTCCCAGGCCCGCGCCTCGGCGGCATCGACATTGATCGAGAAGAACACCTTGCCGTCGGAGGCGCTGATCGGGCTCAGCACATTGGCATTGGTGAGCGCAACCCCGCGCGGCGACTTGATCCGGGCGAGGCTGTCGAGAACCTGTTGCTGCGTCACGCTCAAAGCGCATCTCCCAAACGGGGCATGATCCGGTCAGATCAGGCCCAAGGCTTCAGGATGCCCCATTAGAGCGGAAACGACCAAAAGGCTACTGCCTGCCGATATCGTCAGCCATCTCGGCGGGCGCGGCGCCCTGCTCCAGGGCCGCCTCGTAGTTCAGCTCGATCATGACCCCGTTGGGGTCGTGGACGAAGATCTGCCAGAGGTCGCCGCCGGGCACCTGGCGGGAGTCGAATTTCATCCCTTTGGACGTCAGTCGCTGCTTCATGCCGTCGAAGCCGCGGCTGACGAAGGCGACATGGTGGACAACGCCGGAATCCGGCTTTTGTGGCTCCGAGGTCGGCGAAATATCGACGAGGTGCACCACCGGCTTGCCCTCGCTGTACATCCAGGCCCCCGGGAAGGCGAAATTGGGCCGGGCGCCTTTTTCCAGGCCCAGCACGTCCTCGTAGAAGCGGACCGTCTCGGCCAGATTCCGGGTCCGGATGTTGAAATGATCGAGGACGCCAACGCTCACGCCGCCCAAGCCCGATGCCATGTTTCGCTCCCTTGTTTTGAAGTCCTTGGAGTCCCGCCATCCTAGCACAGGGGGCCGCCAAACGAAGCCGTTGCCCTCCGCCCCTAACGGTTTATGGTGCGCCCGTTCCGCCCCAAGGCGGAACCTCAAGGACCCCCGGCTGGGGCCCCTCGCCCGGCTGCAACCGTAAAACTCAAGCTACGGACACACACATGGCTAAAGTCGCTTTCCTCGGTCTCGGCGTGATGGGCTTCCCCATGGCTGGACACCTCGTGAAAAAAGGGGGCCATGAGGTCACCGTCTACAACCGCACCGCGGCCAAGGCGAAGGAATGGGCGGACAAGTTCGGCGGCAAGACCGCGGCCACCCCGAAGGCGGCCGCCGAGGGCCAGGATTTCGTGATGTGCTGCGTCGGCAACGACAACGATTTGCGCTCGGTCACGATCGGCGCGGATGGCGCATTCGCCGGGATGAAGAAGGGTGCCACCTTCGTCGACCACACCACCGCGTCCGCCGAAGTCGCGCGCGAGCTTGATGCGGCCGCCACCAAGGCCGGCTTCAAGTTCATCGACGCACCCGTGTCCGGCGGCCAGGCCGGCGCCGAGAACGGCGTGCTGACCGTGATGTGCGGCGGCGCCGAGGATGTCTATGCCGGCGCCGAGCCGATCATCACCGGCGCCTATGCGCGGATGTGCAAACTGCTCGGGCCCGCCGGAAGCGGCCAGCTGACCAAGATGGTCAACCAGATCTGCATCGCAGGCCTGGTGCAGGGTCTCTCCGAGGGCATCCATTTCGCCAAGAAGAGCGGCCTCGACGTCGCCGCGGTGATCGAGACCATCTCGAAGGGCGCCGCGCAGTCCTGGCAGATGGAGAACCGCTACAAGACCATGAACGAGAACAAGTACGATTTCGGCTTTGCGGTCGAATGGATGCGCAAGGACCTCTCGATCGCGCTCGCCGAAGCCCGCCGCAACGGCGCCAATCTGCCGGTGACCGCACTGGTCGACCAGTTCTACGCCGAGGTCGAGAAGATGGGCGGCAAGCGTTGGGATACGTCAAGCCTGCTCGCCCGCCTCAATCGCTGATAGCTGACGACCTGAAACCATCTTGCTGATCGCGATCGCCGCTATCTTCGTCCTCGCCTACGCGGCGATCGCGCTCGAGCACCCGCTTCGCGTCAACAAGAGCGCCTCCGCGCTGCTCGGCGCGGGGCTGCTGTGGACCATCTACGCTGTCGCGACCGGCGACCACGCGCTGGTCGGCCGCCAGCTCGACGAATCCGTCAGCTCCACCGCACAGATCGTCTTCTTCCTGATCGGCGCCATGACGATCGTCGAGGTGATCGACGCCCATGACGGCTTCGAAGTCATCACCTCCCTGATCCACACCACGAGCCAGGTCACCCTGATCTGG
Organism: Bradyrhizobium sacchari; assembly: GCF_002068095.1. GTDB lineage: Bacteria > Pseudomonadota > Alphaproteobacteria > Rhizobiales > Xanthobacteraceae > Bradyrhizobium > Bradyrhizobium sacchari. Next base: position 556,698 of record NZ_LWIG01000026.1, read on the forward strand.
CTGATCGGCTTCGTCACGTTCTTCCTCAGCGCGATCCTGGACAATCTGACAACCACGATCGTCATGATCTCGCTGATCCAGAAGCTGATCGCCCGCCGCGACGACCGCCTGCTGTTCGCCTCCCTCATCGTCGTCGCCGCCAATGCCGGCGGCGCCTGGACCGTGATCGGCGACGTCACCACGACCATGCTGTGGATCGGCGGCCAGATCACGCCGCTGAAGATCATGAGCGCAGTGTTCCTGCCCTCGCTGCTCAATCTGCTGCTGCCGCTCGCCTTCATCAGCTTCTCGCTCAGGGGCAAGACCATCGCGCCGCCGCCGAAGGATAATGGCCTCCTGGCCGTCGCCCGGTTCGAGCGCAATCTGATGTTCTATCTTGGGCTCGGCACGCTGATCGCGGTGCCGGCCTTCAAGGCGGTCACGCATCTGGCGCCGTTCATGGGCATCCTGTTCGGGCTCGGCGTGCTCTGGCTGGTCGGTGAGATCGTGCATCGCCACAAGGACGAGCACGTGCGCCAGCCTCTCACGCTGGTGCACGCGCTGACCCGGATCGACATGGGTTCGGTCGTATTCTTCGTCGGCATCCTGCTCGCTGTCGCCTGCCTCGAACACGCCGGCCTGCTCTCGATGCTTGCGCGCTGGCTGGATACGGCGATCGGTCGCCAGGACGTCATCGTCGTCGTGCTCGGCCTGCTCAGCGCCATCATCGACAACGTGCCGCTGGTCGCGGCGACCATGGGCATGTACGACCTCGCGCATTATCCGCCTGACAGCTTCATCTGGGAGTTCATCGCCTATTGCGCCGGAACCGGCGGCTCGATCCTGATCATCGGCTCGG
>NZ_LWIG01000026.1:557572-593865 GCF_002068095.1 Bradyrhizobium sacchari
CCGCCGCATCGCGCCTCCCGCGCTGGCGGGCTATCTGGCGGGAGCTGCGGTCTACGTCGCCCAGCACGCCGCACTGCACTGACGGCGCGGGCCGGCCCAAAATTAACGCCAGGTTAACGTAATTCTTTAGCTCCTTAAGTCACCTCTTAAGGATTTCTTGCCAGAGATAGACAATGCAGAAGGCCCGCGCCCGGCGCGGGCAGGAATCGTGTTGTTCGATGAGTAACCCCGCTGAAAAGCCTGAGGTAGTGCAGCTTCCGGCCGAGCCGGTGAGCGCTCCATCGGCGAGCAGCCGAAGGGCTGCGGCGCAGCGGGTGCGCGAGGCACGCGATAAGTTAACGTCGACCAGCGGAACCCGGCCGGCCTTCGACGCGGAGATGCTGCGCCAATATGCGCAGACGCGGTTGTCCGCCTCCTACGTCGTGATGCTGCTGGTCGTCGCCACCGGTGTGCTGTTCGGGCTGTGGATGCAGCCGATCCCGGCCGCGCTCTGGACCGCCGGCATGCTCTGCATCCATGGCGCGATGGTCCGCAGTTGCCGGCGTTTCCTGGTCGAGCCCACCTCGCCCGCGGCGACGCGCGCCTGGCGGACCCGCTTCGTCGTGCTCGACCTGCTCTATGGCCTGTGCTGGATGGCGATCCTGATCCATCCGGTGCTCGACATGGTCACGGAAACGCTGATGATGTTCCTGATGCTGCTGGTGATCGCAGTATCGAGCATGCTGGCCGCGAACTTGCCGATCGCCGCCCTTGCCGCCACCGCGCCAGTCGCGGTCGCGATGGCGCTTAGCTTCGTGATGACCGGCTCGCTGGACAATTACATCCTGGCCGCGCTCGCGATCGCGGCCGAAGGCTATTTCGTGCTGCTGGCGCATCGCCTGCACTCCTCGACCTTTGCGACGCTTGAGGCGCGCGCCGAGAAGGACGCGCTGATCGGCGAGCTCGAACAGGCGAAAGCAATCTCGGACGAAGCGCGCCACCGCGCCGAATCCGCCAACGTCGCCAAGTCGCGTTTCCTCGCGCAGATGAGCCACGAGTTGCGCACGCCGCTGAACGCCATCCTCGGCTTCTCCGAGGTGATGAAGAGCGAGATCTTTGGCGCGCATGCGGTGCCGGTCTACAAGGAATACTCGGCGGACATCCATAATTCCGGCGTGCACCTGCTCAACCTCATCAACGAGATCCTCGACCTGTCGCGGATCGAGGCCGGCCGCTACGAGCTCAATGAGGAAGCGGTGTCGCTGGTCGGCATCGTCGCCGACTGCCATCATTTGATGAAGCTGCGTGCCTCCAGCCGCGGCATCACCATCCACGAGGTGTTCGAGCAGGCCATGCCGCGGCTATGGGCCGACGAGCGCGCGATCCGCCAGGTCGTGCTCAACCTGCTCTCCAACTCGATCAAATTCACCCCGCAGGGCGGCGAGATCTGGCTCAAGGCCGGCTGGACCGCGTCGGGCGGACAATATCTCTCGGTGAAGGATACCGGCTCCGGCATCCCCGAGGACGAGATCCCCGTCGTGCTTGCATCCTTCGGTCAGGGCTCCAACTCGATCAAGTCGGCCGAACAGGGCGCCGGCCTCGGCCTGCCGATCGCCAAGAACCTGATCGACCTGCATGGCGGCACTTTCACGCTGAAATCGAAGCTGCGCATCGGCACCGAGGTGATCGTCACCTTCCCGCCGGAGCGGGTGATGAGCGCGCTGGCGCCGCTATCGGACGATTCTCCGCCGCTCCAGCCGGAAGAGTCCATTGTTGTCGACGAGAAACGCCGTCCGCGTCACAAGCCGATCATGAGCGCCGGCACGGGCTCTTAACCAGATGCTTGCAGACATGCCCGACAATCCTTCACTATGTCCGAATGAGCAAAGAAACGCCGTGCGTCGCCGTCTGCATGATCGATCCCAAGACCAAGCTGTGTTTCGGCTGCGGCCGCACCTTGCCGGAGATCGCGCGCTGGCACGCCATGGAAAGCGCGGAACGGCTCTCGGTCATGGCGCTGTTGCCGGCGCGCATGGCGGACGCCGGTCTGCAGCCGATCGCCGGATCGCCGAAACGCGCCTGACCGGCCTGCGCGGTTGCGGAGGTGCGCAATGATCCGCTTCCTCCTCGTCCTTGTCATGCTCGCCGGCACGGCGGGCGCCGTCGTCGCCTATGGCGACCCCGACCAGATCGCGCGCGCCAGCCACAAGGTCACGCACATCTTCCGCGGACAGACCACCACCCCGGCCCCCGCCGTCCAGATCCCGCGCGGCCAGGGGGGCGAATTCGCGCTGCGCGCGAAGATCAACGGCGTCGCCGCGCCGATGGTGATCGACACCGGCGCGACCTCGGTGGTGCTGACCTGGGAAACGGCGAAAGCGATCGGGCTGCCGCTCGAGATGCTCGAATACGACGTCGACCTGGAGACCGCAGGCGGCCACACCAAGGCGGCACGGCTCACGCTCGATCGTCTCGCCGTCGGCCATCTCGTCGAGAAATCAGTGCCGGCCCTGGTCGTGCAGCGCGGCCAGATGAAGACCAATCTGCTCGGCATGAGCTTCCTCGACCGCCTGGAGAGCTGGGGCGTGCGCGCCGACAAGCTGATGCTCACGGGCTATCCCGAGCTGCAGAGCAGCCATCGCCGCCCGCGTACAGCGATCGACTAGTCCTTCCATCTCAACCACGATCTCAGGCAACCCGCTGCCTGTTCCGCTGATTGCGAACGGACATAGGGGCGGGATCCTGCGATCCGGCTCTTTCTTCATAATGGGGGCGGCTAAGCAGCGGCCTCCGCTGGCCCGCGCGCACCGACGCGCGCGATCGCATCACGCAGCACGTCGAGACCTGCGCCCTGCTTTACGCCCTGCTCGGCGAGATGCCGGCGGAACGCACGTGCGCCGGGAACGGCGTGGAAGGCGCCGACGAAATGCCGCGTGATGGCGTGCAGCCGTGTGCCGCGCGCGAGTTGCCCCTCGATGTAGGGCATCATCGCTGCGAGCGCGTCCTGCATAGTCGCGTGCGGCGCCGGCGCGCCGAAAATTTCGTCATCGACCGCGAGCAGCCGCCAGGGCTCCTGATAGGCGGCGCGGCCGAGCATCACGCCGTCGACATGCGCAAGATGCGCCTTCGCCGCGTCGATATCAGGGACGCCGCCATTGATGATGATAGGCACCTCCGGCATCGCGCGCTTGAGACGATAGACGCGATCGTAGTCAAGCGGCGGGATGTCGCGGTTTTCCTTCGGCGACAATCCATTGAGCCAGGCTTTTCGGGCGTGCACGATCAGCGCGTCGCAGCCGGATGCAACCACGGCGCGCGCGAGCGTATCGAGCGCCGCTTCAGGATCCTGATCATCGATGCCGATACGGCATTTCACCGTGACGGGCACGGCAACCGCGCGCTTCATCGCATCGACGCATCGCGCCACGAGTTCAGGTTCCGCCATCAGGCAGGCGCCGAAGCGGCCATCCTTCACGCGGTCGGACGGACAGCCGACATTGAGATTGATTTCGTCATAGCCGAACTCCTCGCCGATCCGCGCGGCCAGCGCGAGTTCACGCGGATCCGAGCCGCCGAGCTGAAGCGCGACGGGGTGCTCGATCGGATCGAACCCAAGCAGCCGCTCCCGGTCGCCATGGATCACGGCGCCAGTCGTCAGCATTTCCGTGTAGAGCAGCGCCCGCCGGGTGAGATGACGGTGGAACACCCGGCAATGCCGGTCGGTCCAATCCATCATGGGCGCCACGGAAAATCGGTAATCTTGTGCTTTCAAATCCTTAACTTCTTTTCACGCGGTGGGATCAAGCGTTCCCTTCGTGGCGACCGTTTTGAGCCGGCGCGCGCCCATCCTTGGCCCGAACGCGCGGCGCGTTCAAGTGGTATGAATCCGTATCATCTCCAAGAGGGCCACGCCCATCACGAGTCCGGTAAAAAGGGTCGATCTGGGTCCATTCTCGGCACGCAAGGTCCAACACCTCAACTGATTGTGACGGGCTGGCTTGGATTGTACAAACCTTCACAATCGTAGACCCGCACCGCGCGTCCGCGGAGCCACCCGGCAATCCATATGCCCAAACTAGCGAAACGCTTCTGGCCAGCGATGCGCGAACAGCCTGCCTTGTTGCTCGCGAGCGAAGCTGAGCAATGTCCTGTCGCGGTCCCTTGCCGCAATGGCCTGCAGCCCAACCGGAAGTGCGCCGTCGACGACGATACAGGGCAAAGACACCGCCGGTAGCCCAAGCGCATTTGCGATCGGCGTGAACACGGCATGGCCGCGCGGGCCGACCGGACGGCCGTCGATCATGCTGGGATGGGGCTCGCCGGCGGGCCAAGGCATGGCCGCGGCGGCCGGCGTCAGCAGAAAATCGTACTGCGTGAAAAGCGCTTCGAACGACCGCTGCAAGGCGGCAATTCCATCCAGCGCTCCGAGATAGTCGCGCGCACTGTACTTGCTGCCTGCCGCGGCCATCTCCGCAATGGCCGGCGCAACCTTGTCTTTCCAATCGCGGTGCTGGTTCAGAAGCCAAGCAACGCCGGTCTGGCTGATGACCGGCCAAATCTCGGCCAGTGGATCGGCCAGAGTGAACGACGACAGCGTCTCGATGTCGAGACCCAGCGTGCGCGCTTGGGCGATCGTCCGCTCGATCACATCGCGAATGACGGGATCGACCGGCGCGTCGCCAAAGCTCGGTGCATAGGCGATGCGCAGCCGCGGCGGCCCAGGCTCATCGGCCGTCGCCCTCCATTTCGGGCCGCCAACCACATCCATACTGCGAATGATATCGTCGACACAGCGCGCGATCGGGCCGACGACCTCGAAGTCATGCAGGATCGCTGGAAAACCCTTGCCGCGCGGAACCATGTCGCGCGAGGGCTTGAAGCCAATCAGTCCCGTATGCGCCGCAGGCCGCCGGATCGAACCGCCGCCATCTGTACAAAGCGCGAGCGGCCCCATGCCGGATGCGACGGCAGCCACGGCGCCGCCGCTCGACCCGCCTGGAGTCAGCAGAGGATTCCAGGGGTTTCGGGTTGTACCGACCAGCGCGTTGTCGGTATAGCCGTGCACGGTGAATTCGGGGACATTGGTTTTGCCGAGGATCACCGCGCCGGCTTCGCGCAGCCGACGCACCGGCAGCTCGTCCTCATCAGGCACATAATCGCGATAGAGTTTTGAGCCCCAGGTCGCACGCAGGCCCGCGACCAGAATGTTGTCCTTGATCGTGACCGGCATGCCATCGAGTGGACTTGCGGGGCGTCCCTCCCGCCAGCGCCGGGCGCTTGCGTCCGCCGCGGCCAAGGCGCCGGCCTCATCCAATGTCACGATGGCATTGAGCTGCGGGTTGACCTCGGCGACATGCGCAAGCGTGGCCTCGCAAACCGCGCGCGGCGACAGCGCATCGGCGTACGCCGCGGCAAGCTCACTCGCCGATAGCGCCCAGAGCGGACAAGAGGCGGCCATGCGTCAGGCGAGCTTCGGATAGGTCGCCTTGTCGAAGAAGCTTGCGCCCGCGACATATTTGCGGCCCGGCGACATGTCCGGCTTCTCGTCGCCTTCGCCGAAGGATTCGAAGGTCAGTTCGAGCTGCACGCCGGAGGGGTCATAGACGAAGAGCTGCCACAGCGAAGTGCCGGGCACGATGAACTCGCGCCAGTCGAGCCCGGCCGCCTTGAAGCGCGCCACATAGGAGCGATAGCCCGAACAGGACAGCGAGACGTGATCGATTGCCGCCGTGCCTGCCGGGGCCTTGCCCTCGGGGCCAAGTGCGGGACCGCCGGCATAGACATGGATGATGGCGAGTCCGCCCGGCTGGGTGCAGCCGAGCCAGGCACCGGGATAGCCGAAATCGGGCCGGGGAAATTCGCGCAGCCCGATGATCCCGGTCCAGAACTTCCGGGTCGAAGCGAGATCATCGGTCTTGATCGCAATGTGATAGAGACCATGGACGGTCGCGAGCGGCAGATCGGTCATCTCAATATCTCCTCACGCTTGGCCGCCGTCGATCGGCAGGCCGATTTGACGATACAGCGCCTTCAGATTGTTGCGAAACGGTTCGTCGCTCTTCTTGCGCGTACCCGCGACGGGATCTCCGCCGGCGAGAATCGTGTCGCTCGCGGCCAGAGAAAACTCCATCACGAAGCGCATACGATCAGACCGCAGCGCCTCGATCTCCGCAAGCCACCGCGCGACATCGCGTGCGCCGGCCTGATGGCGTTGCGCGATCAGCGCCGCCGCGCAGGCGGCATCCTCGATCGCCTGGGTCGCGCCCTGGCCGAGCGTCGGCACCATGCCATGCGCGGCGTCGCCAAGATAGAGCACGTTGCAGTCGGCGGCGCGGTAGAGCAAATCATGCTCCTGCATCCGCGCCCAATGCGTATCAGTGACGCCATTGCAGAGCTGGTCGATCAGCCAGCGCGCCTGGTCGCTCGGCGGCGCCTGAGCCGGCGTATAGGCGGCGCGCAGCGCATCGGGCGCCTTGCGGGCTTCGGGAATCTCAGACTCGATCGGGAACGTGCCGGCCAGATAGACGTGGTCCGGCGGCACGCGGAACGCCAGCAGCCGGTTCGGCCCGTTGAACCATTGCTCATAGTCGTCGATCAGGCCGCGCGAGGTGTCCGGCACCAGCAGCCGCGAGATCGCGACGCCCGTGAGGCGCACCGGCACTTCGCCGGAGATGGTCCGCCGCACATCGGAGTACCGGCCGTCCGCGGCAATCAGGAGATCGATGCCGTCAAGCCCATGCTCGCGGCCGTCCTGACGCCAGGCGACGTTTGTCTTGCGCGGATCGGCGGCGTCGCGCGCGATTTGCGTGATCTCGCAGCCATAGGCGACGCTCGCGCCGGCCGCCTCGCGCAGCACGCGATAGAGCTCCGACCAGCGAATGCGCCAGCCGGGACCTTCGGCAACGTCCTTGAGCGGCAGGTCGAACAGCACGGTGCCGTCGGTGAGCGAGATCCGCCAATTCGTCCAGACGAAGCTCGCGGCCGTGATCCGCGCGGCAAGTTCCGGATCGACCGCTTGAAGCGCCTTCACTGCGTTCGGTCCGACATTGAGCCCGGTGCCGGCCTCGGAATGGTCGTCACGGCTAACGCGCTCGAGACAGGTGACTTCGACGCCTTCGAGAGCTGAGAGCCGCCGCGCCATCACGCATCCCGCAACACCGGCACCGATGATGACAATCCGCATCTAGCCCGCCTCCTCCTGCGACGCGATCACGGCGATCAGGCCGCCGCCATCCGGCCCCTGGTGCTCGGCGCCGCCCGACACGAAAATGCGTCCATCGCCAATCACGCCAGCCACGAGGCCGGCAACCGCGCCGCGGATATGGCGCTGCGCGTTGATGTCGGTGTCGTCGAGCATGGTGTGGCGATGACCGCGGATCCGGCCGCGCCGGTCCGGCTCGCATTTGACCAGGACCGAGGCGATGCGCCCGGCATCCGCGGCGGAAACCTGCGGACTGGCCGCGATGCTGAGATCAGCGAGCACGTCGACTACTGCACCGATATCGAGGGCATCCGCCATCGGCCGGTGCGCGATGCGCAGATCGCCCGCCCATCCCGGACTGTTGCCGAGCACCACAACCTCGTTGCTTTCGACCTCGACGCCCGAGGAAATGCTGGCACGCGGCGACTGGATCGAGAAATCGGCCAGCAGCGACGCATCCGTGAAGTCATCCGGCCCGATCTCGGACAGCCCCATCGCAACGCCAAAGGCCCCGGCGGCGCGCGCGAAGGCCATCGACTTGTTGGGATCGTTGGTGAGTGGCGTCTTGCCGGCGGCGATCGCCGCGGCCGCCCGCGCCACCGTCACGCAGGGGCATTTCACCTGCACGAAATGCACGTCCTCGGGCCGCTCGATTCCGGCGTCGAGAATGGCGGCGCGCACTGTTGCGGCCACGCTTTCGACATGGGCGGGCCGGCCAACCTCTTCGGCCGGCACCGGCGCGCTGAAGGCGGTTCCGATCGCAAGCGCTGACGGATGGCGCTTTGCGGCCCCCTCGCTCACACAGAAGACGCTGTAATGCGGGCTCATCACCCCCTCGGTGCCGCCAGACAGCACGCAGGGAATCTCGCGGATCAGCTCGGTAGCCGGTCTTCCGAGGTGTTTCGACAGCAGCGCCATCAGCGTCTGGGTGAAGTAACCGCGGGTAAAATCGTTGACGCCGCCATTGCCCTCCGTCTTGCCAATGATGGCCGCGACGTCGGCCGCCTTGATCGTGCCGCGCTCGATCAGATCCTCGAGCTCTGAGAGGTCGCCGGGATGGGCCATCGACAATCGGAAGACGCGGGCTGTCCTCATGGGACCTCCTGTCGTGTCAGCTCGAACAGCCGGCTCGGACTCAGCGGAATCTCGAGCAGCTCGACCTTGCGCGAGGTCAGCTGGAGCGCATCCTCGATCGCCTGCGCGAACACCGCCCCCACCGGAATGGCTCCCGCCTCGCCCGCGCCCTTGATGCCAAGCGGGTTGAGCGGCGACGGCGTCACCGTATGGTCAAGCTCCATGCGCGGCACGTCGAGCGCGGTCGGCAGGAGATAGTCGGCGAGCGAGGCGTTGAGAAGCTGCCCCTGATCGTCGAAGGCAAGCTTCTCGAAGAAGGCGTTGCCGATGCCCTGGGCCACGCCGCCGTGGATCTGGCCTTCGAGGATCATCGGATTGATCACCGTGCCGCAATCGTGGACCACGACATATTTGAGCACCTTCAGCTCGAAGGTCAGCGGATCGATCTCCACGATCGCAGCATGAACGCCGTTGGCGGTCGCGCCGGAAGGCGGGCCGAAATATTGCGTGGATTCGAGCCCCGGTTCGGTGCCCGGCTTCACCGCGCCGCGCATCGGATTGGCGCGCTGCGCGAGTTCGCCGAGGCGGATGAACTTTCCCGGAATCCCCGCGATCGACACCTTGCCGTCGGCGAGAACGAGGTCCTCCTCGGCACATTCGAAGGCGTCGGACGCGAGCTTCAGGGCCTTCCGCCGGACGGCAGCCGATGCCTCGCTGACGGCGTTGCCTGCCACCACGGCGCCGCGGCTCGCAAAGGTGCCGGCACCCCAGTAGAACTGGTCGGTATCACCGGTGACGATATCGACGTCGGCCGGATCGACGCCGAGGTGGTCGGCGACGATCTGCGCGAAGCTCGTGAAATGCCCCTGCCCCTGTGTGCCGATGCCGGTCGCCACGTTCACCTTGCCGTTGGCCTGCACCTGCACCTTGGCGCCCTCATAGGGGCCGATCCCGGTCCCCTCGACGTAGCAGGCGATCCCGATACCGACGCAGCGCCCTTCCTCGCGAACCTTCGGCTGCTCCTCCGTCAGGAAGCGCTGATATCCGATCGCGTCGAGCGCCTTGGCAAGCACCGGCTCGTAATTGCCGCTGTCGTAGCTGAGCGGGGCAAAGTCCTGGAAGATGATCTCGTTATTGTACGGAAAGGCGTCCTGCGGAATCAGGTTACGCCGCCGGATCTCGGCACGATCAATGTTAAGCTCCCGCGCGGCGAGATCGAGCAGCCGCTCGATCACGAAAACCCCGTGCTGTCTGCCGGCACCGCGATAGGGCGTGACGATCGGCAGGTTCGTGAACACGGCCGTGAACGTGCTGTCATAGGCCGGGATCACGTAGGGGCCGAGCAAAGTGCACTGACTGTTGATCGGCACCGTCAGCCCATAGGGATTGTAGGCGCCGGTGTCGTGCAGGAAGACGTCCTTGACCCCGAGGATGCGGCCGTCGGCTGCGACTGCGATTTCGGCGTCGTGAATCTGGCCGCGCTCGTGCGTGGTCGCAACGAAATGCTCGAGCCTGTCCTCGATCCATTTGACCGGACGGTTGAGCCGCATGGAGATCCAGGGCAGCGCCACCTCTTCCGGATAGAACATCATGATCTTCGGTCCGAAGCCGCCGCCGACGAAGGGCGCGATGACGCGCACCTGCCGTTCGCCGAGGCCGAGCATGGCGGCGAGGCCGTTGCGGATGAAGACCGGCGCCTGGGTCGTGTCCCAGATCGTCATCTGCTGGCCGCGCTCATTCCAATGCGCGACCACGCCGCGGGTCTCGATCGGCGAGGAGATGCCGTGCTCGTAGCGAAAGCGGCGCTTGAGGATGATCTGTGCGTTCGCGGCGGCCTTGCGATAGTCGCCTTTGACCTGGTGGACATGGGCCGCGACATTCGAGCCGAGATCGTCATGGACCCGCGCCGATGCGGTTGTCAGCGCCTCCTCCATGTCGACGACCGCGGGTAACGGCTCGAGCTCCACATCGATATCATCGAGCGCATCCTCGGCGAGGTAGCGGCTTTCCGCGACGACGACGGCCAGCGGCTCGCCGACATAACGCACCTTGTCCCTGGCGAGCGGCACCTGGGTTCGCGGGTTGAAGGTGCTTCCGGGAATCGGCGGCGGCTGCACCAGAAGCGGACCGGGCTGCCAATAGGCGCCATAGTCCTCGGCAATATAGACCGCGACGACACCCGGCCGCTTCCGCGCGCGCGATATGTCGATATGCTTCAGGCGGGCATGCGCGACCTGGCTGCGCAGGAATGCGACATGCAGCAGGCCCGGCAGCTCGACGTCGTCGACGAAGAGAGCCTGTCCGGTCAGGAGCTTCCGGTCCTCATTGCGTTTAACCGGCGCGCCGAAGAAGCGGGTGCTCATGGCGCCTCCCGCATCCGCGCAGCCGCATCCATCATCGCATCGACGATGTTCTGATAGCCGGTGCAGCGGCAGAGATTGCCGGACAGCGCCTCGCGCACCTCGTCCTCCGACGGCGACGGATGCTCGGTCAGATAGGCCGTCATGGTCATCAGGATCCCGGGCGTGCAATAGCCGCATTGCAGGCCATGATGCGCGTGCATTGCCTGCTGCAACGGATGCAGCTCCCCGCCCGCAGGCGCCAGCCCCTCGACCGTCGCGAGCGTGTGGCCATTGGCCTGCACCGCGAGCATCAGGCAGGAACGAACCGGATCGCCGTCGAGAAGGATGGTGCAGGCCCCGCACACGCCGTGCTCGCAGCCGACATGGGTGCCGGCGAGCCCCAGCTCATGACGCAGGAAATCGCACAGCAACAGGCGCGATTCGACGGTGCGCCGATAATGGGTGCCATTCACCGTGAGCTCAATTTCGTGGTGGTCAGGCTGCATGGCTAATCCGTTGATGAGCGGTGCGGATAGCGCGCTGGACGAGCACGCCAGCCACATGCCGCTGGTAGTCCGGGCTGGCGTGAACGTTGCCGGACGGCGCAATGAGCTCCCGCACGCCCGCCGCGACTGCGTCGATTGCCTCGCCCGTCACGCGGCTGCCAATCATGAGCGAGGTGGCGGCGCTGGCATCAACCGGCGTCTCGCCGACGCCGCAGAGCGCGAGCCGGACGCTCGTGCAGCGGCGCTCCTCGTCCAACGTCACGATGGCCGCAGCGCCGGCGATGGCAAAATCGCCGCGGCGGCGGGCGATCTCCATGAAACAGGCGCCGCTGCGTGGGGCCAAGACCGGAAAGGTGATATCGACCAACATCTCATCGCTTGCGAGGTCGGTGGTGAGCAGGCCGGCGAAGAAGTCGGATGCCGCGACTGTTCGCCCCCCTGCCGCCGACCTGATCCGCATGTCCGCCTGCATGGCGACGGCGAGCGCCGGCAGTTCCGAGGCCGGATCGGCGTGGGAGAGATTGCCGCCGATGGTGCCACGGTTACGGATCTGCGGATGCGCGATATGCGGCAACGCATCGGCGAACAGCGGGCAGCTCGTTAGAAAATCGCGATCCCGCTCGAGCGCCCGATACCGGGTCAGGGCCCCTACCCTGACCTGCCCCGTCTCCGAGTGATCGATGCCGGCAAGCCCGGTGAGCGCATTGATGTCAACCAGCACCGAAGGCCGCGCCAGGCGAAAATTCATCGCCGGGATAAGGCTTTGGCCACCCGCGAGGAAGCGCGCTTCGTCGCCATGTTCGGCCTTCAGCGCAAGCGCATGGTCGAGCGACGACGCGGCGACGTATTTGAATGAAGCAGGCTTCATATGGCTCGCATATCGAGGGCTCGCGCGCTTGTTGCGAAAGCGAACACGAAACTATCTGCTGTGAACGAGGCAAGTCAAAAGCCACGCGCGCGTCAATTGCGTCGAAATCAGACAAAAACCTGCTTATTATGCGCTCCGCCTGCGCAAACATTGGGCGCGCCACGACAATCCGCTTTTGCGACAATATTTCGCATCGCCATGCCAAAGCCAAGTCATTCCACATTCGACGAACCGGTCGCGGACCACGCCCCAAGGCGGCTCGTCGTCGACGCACAAAACATCTCGCTGACCTTCGACACGGCCGACGGCCGGGTCGAGGCGCTCTCCGACGTCAATCTGCAAGTCGCTGAGGGCGAGTTCGTCTCCTTCATCGGACCGTCCGGTTGCGGTAAGACCACGATGCTGCGGGTGATCGCCGATTTGCAGCAGCCCTCCAGCGGCACACTCACGGTAAACGGCATGAGCGCGGAAGCGGCGCGGCTTGCCCGCAACTATGGCTATGTTTTCCAGGCGCCGGCCCTGTTTCCCTGGCGGACCATCGAGAAGAACCTGAAGCTGCCGCTGGAGATCATGGGCTATTCCGAGATCGAGCAGCAGCAGCGGGTCGAGCACTATCTGTCGATGGTCAACCTCACCGGTTTCGATCGCAAGTTTCCCTGGCAACTCTCCGGCGGGATGCAGCAGCGGGTCTCGATCGCGCGCGCACTGTCCTTCGATCCCGCGCTGCTGCTGATGGACGAGCCGTTCGGCGCGCTCGACGAGATCGTCCGCGATCACCTCAACGAGCAGCTGCTCCAGCTGTGGAAATCGACCGGCAAGACCGTGCTGTTCGTGACCCATTCGATTCCGGAAGCCGTCTTCCTGTCGACCAGGATCGTGGTGATGTCGCCGCGGCCGGGCCGCATCATCGATGTCATCGACTGCCATTTCCCGGCCGACCGGTCGCTGGAAGTCCGCGAGACGCCGGAATTCCTGAAGGTGGCGCAGCGCGTCCGCAACGGCCTGCGCGCGGGGCATTCCTATGACGAGTAGCGCGCTCGCTTTGCCCTTGCGTCCCGCGCGCGCGCTTCGGGATCACCCCCTGGCTACGCGTTGCGCGCCGGTCCTCACCATGGTGCTGGCGCTGGTCGCGATCTGGTACGTCGCGGCCGTTGCCATGAACTGGTCGCTGGTCCGCGACGGCTTCGAGCGCGAAGAGACGCCCTATACCATAAGCGACGTGCTCGCCGGCACGATGGAGGCCGAGCGGCCGCTGCTGCCGGCCCCGCACCAGATCGCCACAGCGTTCCTCGATTCGGTGTTCGGCTATCCGCCGCTGGCGCCGCGCAGCCTCATCTACCATTCGCTGGTGACATTGTCGGCGACCTTGCTCGGCTTCGTGCTCGGCGCGCTTTTCGGGATCGTGCTGGCGCTGCTAATCTTGCACAGCCGGGTGCTGGAGCGGAGCTTATTGCCCTGGATCATCTGCTCGCAGATGGTGCCGGTGCTGGCGCTCGCGCCGATCTTCATCGTGGTGCTGGGAGCGCTCGGACTGCACGGCCTGCTGCCGAAATCGATCATCTCGGCCTATCTGTGCTTCTTTCCCATTACGATCGGGATGGTGAAGGGTTTTGCCTCACCCGATCCCCTCCAGCTCGAACTGATGCGGACGTGGTCGGCGACGCCGCGCCAGGTGCTGTGGAAGCTGCGCTGGCCGGCGTCGGTGCCTTATCTGTTCGCGAGCCTCAAGGTCGCCGTCTCCATCTCGCTAATCGGCGCCATCGTCGCGGAATTGCCAACCGGCGCGGAAGCCGGCATCGGCGCGCGGCTGCTCTCAGGCTCCTACTACGGGCAGACGGTGCAACTCTGGTCGGCGCTGGTCGCCGCCGCCGTCCTCTCCTCCGGCTTGATCGCGCTGATCGGACTGATCGAACGCGCCGTCGGCCGGCGCATGGGGGTGCATTGATGGATCCGCACAAGCTGAGGCTGGGATTCATCGCCGCAACCGCCGCGCTGGCGCTCGCCTTCATGCTGCCGCTCGCGCCGCAATCGCCGCCTTTGTCGGCTTATCCCGTCGTCCGGTCCATTGTCGGCGCAGCCGGCCTGTTGCTCCTGCTGGCGGCCTGGCTGTCGGATCGGCCGGCGACGATTCCTGGTCTTGCCGGCGCGACGCTTGCCGCGATTGCGTCGCTGCTCCTGCTGAACGATCCGGCCGTGGCGGGGACGGCACGCTCAGGCTTCTGGATCATCGCGATGGCGTGCTGGCTGTCGGCGGCACTCGGCGTGGTCAATCTCGCCGGGACGCATCAAGTCCGGGGCAGACGGCGCCGCGCGGTCGATCTGCTGGTCCCGCTCCTGTTCGGTCTCACCATGTTCTATCTCTGGGAAGTCGCGGTGCGCGGCTTCGGCGTGCCGGCCGTGCTGCTGCCGTCACCGAGCGCGGCGGCGACGAAATTCATCCATTCGCTGCCGACCCTCGGTGCCGACTTCGTCCAGACCTTCGTCCGCGGCGTGCTGGCGGGCTACGTCATCGGCTGCAGCGCCGGACTTCTGCTCGCGATCCTGGCACACCGCTATGCCTTCCTCGGCCGCGGTCTGCTGCCGCTCGGCAACTTCTTTTCGGCGCTCCCGCTCGTCGGCGTCGCACCGATCATGGTGATGTGGTTCGGCTTCGACTGGCCGTCAAAAGCCGCCGTGGTCGTGCTCGTGACCTTCTTCCCGATGCTGGTCAACGCCATCGCCGGGCTGAACGCGGCCGGCCATATCGAACGCGACCTGATGCGCTCCTACGGCGCCACCCACGCCCAGGCGCTGACCAAGCTGCATCTGCCGGCCGCGCTGCCGTTCATCTTCAACGCGCTGAAGATCAACGCCACGCTAGCCCTGATTGGCGCGATCGTTGCAGAGTTTTTCGGAACTCCGACGCAGGGTATCGGATTTCGCATCTCCACCGAGGCGGGCCGCATGGCCATCGACATGGTCTGGGCGGAGATTGCGCTGGCCGCCCTCGCCGGAATGGCTTTCTACGGCTTTGTCACGCTGGCCGAACGCGCGACAACGTTTTGGCATCCGTCCTATCGGACCTAGGTCGGCGAGGTCCACGTTGAATTTGGAGTCTTGCATGAAGCACGCATTGGCACTGGCCGCAGGCTTATCGCTCGGGCTGACGCTTTCGAACGCACAGGCAGCCGAATCCGTCACCATCCAGCTGAAATGGGTCGCCCAGGCGCAGTTCGCCGGCTACTTCGTCGCCAGGGACAAGGGGTTCTACAAGGAGGTCGGCCTCGACGTCACCATCAAGCCGGGCGGCCCTGACGTGGCGCCCCCGCAGGTGATCGCCGGCGGCGGCGCCGACGTGACCGTCGACTGGATGCCGTCCGCGCTCGCCTCGCGCGAGAAGGGCGTGCCGCTCGTCAACATCTCGCAGACCTTCAAGAAGAGCGGCCTGGAGCTGACCTGCCGCGCCGATACCGGCATCAAGAAGCCTGCCGACCTCAAGGGCAAGACGCTCGGCGTCTGGTACGGCGGCAACGAATATCCGTTCCTGTCCTGGATGTCGAAGCTCGGCTTCAAGACCGACGGCTCGCCTGGCGGCGTCAAGGTGATCAAGCAGGGCTTCAACGTCGACCCGATCCTGCAGAAGCAGGCCGACTGCGTCTCGACCATGACCTACAACGAGTATTGGCAGGTGATCGACGGCGGCTACAAGCCGAGCCAGCTCGTCGTCTTCAAATACGAGGACGAAGGCGTTGCCACGCTGGAGGACGGCCTCTACGTGTTGGAGAAGAACCTGAAGGACCCAGCCTTCGTCGCCAAGATGGCGAAGTTCGTGAAGGCCTCGATGAAGGGCTGGGAATACGCCAAGGCGCATCCCGACGAGGCCGTGAAGATCATCCTCGCCGCCGATACGACCGGCGCCAAGACCGAGAAGGATCAGAAGCGGATGATGGGCGAGATCGGCAAGCTGCTTGGGGACGCCGACGGCAAGCTCGACGTCAAGGACTACGACCGCACGGTGGCGACCCTGATGTCGGGTGGCTCCGATCCCGTCATCACCAAGAAGCCCGAAGGCGCCTACAGCTTTGCCGTCATCGAGGCGATGAAGAAGTGACCCAGGGCGACGACGGGCGCGCCGGCGTCCCGTCCTCCCTTCGGTCCGCGACCGCTCATTCAATCGAACCCACCGGACGGACATCCCCATGAACTGGACGACGAAGACGCTTGCGACACTCCTCCTGCTCGCGGGCCTTGGCGGGCTGACAAATCCCGCACGAGCGCAGGACAAAGTCTCGGTCGGCGTCTTCCCGCTCAGCTCGTCATTGCCCTATTTCGTCGCCCTCGAGCGCGGGTTCTTCAAGGAACAGAACATAGAGCCGGAGATGACAAGGCTGATGGGCGGGCCGGCCAATGTCGCGGCGCTCATGACCAACCAGATCGAGGTTGCCGCCGTCCTTGTCACGATCGAGGGGTTGAATGCCAACGTCAAGAAGCCGGGCGTTGCGATGTACATTGCGCTCAACAGCCAGACCAAGACCTGGAAGATGGAGCAATTCGTCGTCCGCAACGGCTTTCCGGCGAACTCGATCGCCGACCTCAAGGGCGCCAAGCTGATGTCGGCGCCTGGCCCCGCCAATCTGAACACCGCCAAGGCCATCCTTGCCAAGAACGGGCTGAAGGAAGGTGACTACACCATCGATCAGCTCGACATGGGCCAGCACGTCAATGCGATGACGTCGGGCAGCTTCGACGGCGGATATACACTCGAGCCCAATGCGTCCATGATGATCAAGGCCGGCGTTGCGCGCTCGCTCGAGGCCGGCGTGATCTCGAAATACATTCTTGGCAACGAAAGCGCCAACGCCTATGCGGCTGGCTGCGCGGTGACCAGCGACTTCATCCAGAAGCGTCCTGATGTCGCCAAGCGCTTCGCCGCGGCCTGGGCCAAGGCGATCGCGTTCATCAATACCAACCCGGACGAGGCCCGCAAGCATCTCCTCAAGAACACCTTCACACCGGATAACGTCGTCGACATGGTGCCGATGCTCGGTTACGTGATGGCGTCCGACATGAGCAAGGAGCAGGTCTCCGACCTGCAAGCTTTGGCGGATTTCGGCGCGTCGATCGGCGTCATTCCCGAAAAGGTCGACGCCGCCAAATTCCTGCAGAAGTTTTGAGCGTCGCGTGAGCAGCGCCGTCCCAAACTGGCCGACCAGTGCCCGCGACGAGTCGCACAGGACCGCGCCTCACGTCACCATCCGCGGGCTCTGCAAGGGTTACACCGATGCCGTCATCTACGAGAATTTCGACTTCGATATTCCTCGCGGCAAGCTGATTTCGGTGTTCGGGCCAAACGGATGCGGCAAGAGCACGCTGATCAACATGATCGCCGGCCTGGTGCCGATGGACGCCGGCGAAGTGCTGTTCGACGGCCGGCCGATCAGCAAGGTCAAGTTCGGCTATGTCTTCCAGAACTATCGCGAAGCGCTGTTCCCCTGGCTGCGCGCCTTCGACAACATCGCCTACCCGCTCAAGCTGGTGGGCGTTCCCAAGGCTGAGCGCGAGCGGCGCGTCGAGCGCCTGGTCGCGCATCTCGGCGTCAAGGTCGATCTGTCGCTCTATCCGTATCATCTGTCCGGCGGCCAGCAGCAACTGGTCTCGATCATGCGTGCGCTGATCGTCGAGCCCGAAATCCTGTTCCTGGACGAGCCGTTCTCCGCGCTCGACTATGAGATGACCTTGTTCATGCGCGAGCAACTGCAACGCGTATTCGTGGAAACGGCGACGACGATGGTGCTGGTGTCGCACGATCTCGAGGAGGCCGTCTACCTCTCGGACTATGTCCTGCTGCTGTCGCGGCATCCCGCCCGTGTCGTCGAGTTCGTCAAGTTCGACGCGCCCCGGCCGCGCACCGATCGCACCATGTCCGATCCCGGCTTCGTCGCCACCAAGGCGCATTGTCTGCAGCTGTTCCAGCACGAGGTGCATCGCGGATGAGACGCGCTCACGCCCTGTTGCCGCTGGTCGGCATCGCAATCCTGCTGACGATCTGGTCGCTCGTCACCTTCCTCAGGCTGGTCGATCCGGTGCTGTTGCCCTCGCCGCTTGCGACCTTCCGCACGCTCTGGGAGGGCATGTACTCCGGAAAGCTTGGCGTCGACTTCGCCAGGACGGTGATACGAACCATCACATCAACAGCGATTGCGGCGGTCATCGCCATCCCGCTCGGGATCGTGCTCGGCTCGTCCGAGAAGATCTACCGCTCGGTCGAATTCCTGATCGACTTCTTCCGCTCGACGCCGGCCTCGGCCATGTTCCCGCTATTCCTGGTATTGTTCGGCGTGGGCGATCGCACCAAGATCTCGGTGGCGGCCTTCGGCGCAGCCTTGGTGATCCTGTTCAACGTCGCCTATGGCGTCATGAACGCGCGCAAGACGCGGCTGCTCGCGGCCAAGGTGATGGGCGCCTCACGTGCGCGCGTCCTGTTTGACGTCATGCTCAGGGAGTCGCTACCGCAGACCTTCGTCGGACTGCGCAACGGTGTGTCGCTGGCTCTCGTCATCATCGTCGTCGCCGAAATGTTCATCGGCTCGACTGACGGGCTCGGCCAGCGCGTGTTCGAGGCCCAGCAGCTCTTCGACATGCCCGCAATGTATGCCGCAATCTTCGCCGCGGGCGCGCTGGGCTATTCCCTGAACCTCATATTTCTCGTGATCGAGCGCCGGTTCGTCCACTGGGCCGGACGCTGATTCCAAGGAAAACCTTGCGGCTGGCAGACCTAGGCAGCCAGGATCAAGCCTACGCCTGATACGTCCGCGGCTGCTCCTCTTCGCCGTGCTGCCGAAGAAGATCGAGCAGGCGCTTGCGCATGATCATGCCGGGACGGTCGGAAGGCATGTGCATCTCGATCTTGCGACCCATATCGACGATGGCGTCGGGGTCCGTCGATTCCAGCATGTCGCGATCTTCGGCAATGATAGCGGCATCCCAATCAATCAGCTCTTGCGTCGAGCAGTCCACCTCGCTGTCGTTGCGGAATAGGAGCTGAACGACCTGGATCTGGCCATCCGAGATTGGCGTCGCGCAATTGAAGATGATGTGTCGGATGCCGGACGGATATTCCATGTCGAGACGCCGGCAGAACGGCATGAACCATTTGTTGCGCTGATGCCGCCTGGTCATCGGCTCTTTCGGCCCGGTGATTCTGTAGGCATTGGGTGGATTTCGCACCGCGATGATGCAACCGCACCTACGAGACCCCCGGTCATGCCCATGGCGCCCACGCACTCTTCATATGCCTTGTCCCACCCAGATCGATCGTCACGCATTATGCTTCCTCCCCTCGTTGATCTGATCTTGGCGATTCATGGAGAACGCCTACCGGTAAAAGCTCCGCTCTTCGGCCGCGGAGAATAGGACGCGCGTCAGAATCTGACCGGCGAAAATGATGATCGCGCCCACGATGACAAGTAGCGCGACATGCGTGGAAGATCCCACTGGAGTCGCCCCGGAAGGGATGACGTACGGAGCCAGGTAGAGCGCAGCAAGAGTTGCACCACGAAAGAAGAAGTAGACCGGCTTCCTGAATTCATCCCGCGAGCGCATCCAGTCGCACAAGAGAAACAGGCAGCCGTAGATGAAGAGTGCCGACAGACATGCCGCCGAATCCGGCCTTACCCCCACAAAAACAGAAAGAACGATTGCCTGTTCGCGAAGAACAAGATGGCAGCGCCAACCAAGAAAGGAACGACACGATCCACTCGACTAGCCCCCGGCCATGTCAGTACTATCCACACTCATTTTGCGTGCTGTGGGGCAGCGGAATGCTTGGGAGCCGGCCTGGATGGAACCGCAAGGTCGATCGCACATCAGCGAAGATTCCAGCAGCTCGTTCGCCGGTATCAGCCGGACCTTTCGCGAGGAACTTCGAAATGTCGTGAGCGCAATGCTGAGCCGAGCTGCTTTGCTGTCGCTGCCAAACCTGCCACGAAGTCGACTGGAGCAAGCATGCGATAACCCGGCATCGCGATGCGAATCGCCTGTTACAGCACTCAGATGCTCTTTGATTGCTTGGATCGGTTCGCAGCGATAAGCTGCATCACGCCAAACGCCCCTGCCCTCTCACCTCGATGCGTATGCACGTCGGCTTCCGCTTCAGAATAACAGGAAACGCACGACACGCAAGCAAAAGTTGCATGTTGTAATGATGCGCCCAGCGCGTTCACGAACAAATTAAATCCAAGAGCGAATAGTCAGCAACCGTGGAACCGAAATCCATTTCCGGAAGAAGCCTTTGTCTTCGCCCCAATATGACATCGATCGGGTTGAATAACCTCGTCGGAGTTAGATCGCCCCTCATCCGAGGGACACTCTAGAGACTGCGAGGTTTTTCAGCTTCAAATGTATTGCGGATAAGACTGGCGGGCGCAAATTGCTGCGTCGGGACCGGCGACATGCGCTCGATCGTCGCCTTGCCGACATCGGTTTCGCCACTGGCCTGATGCGAGGTGCCCGCCATGACGCACATCTATTCCCTCGCCTATCTCACCTCAGCGCCGATGGCGCCTCCGGACGCGCTTCTGCTCGCCCAAAAGCTCGGCTACCAGGCAATCGGCGTGCGGGTTGCGCCGGCGACGCCCGGCGGCGACTTCTCTCCGCTGGCAACCGACCCGTGCCTGCTGCTCGAAACCATCCGCGGCATCGATGACACCGGAATAACCGTGTTCGACGTCGAAATTGCCCGGCTCCGTGCAGATTTCGAAGTCGATCAGTTCGCCGCGTTCCTCGAAGCGGCGGGCGAGCTGAAGGCGCGTGCCATTCTGGTCGCCGGCGATGATCTGGATGAAGCACGGCTGACCGACTCGTTTGCACAGTTCTGCAAGGCAGCGGCGTCCTATGGTTTGACAGCCGATCTTGAATTCATGCCGTGGACCGCGGTGAAAAACGCCGAGGCCGCCCTGCGCATCGTGACGAAGGCTGGCGAACCGAATGGCCGGGTGTTGGTCGACGCGCTTCACGCGGCGCGCTCGGCCACCACTTTGAACGATATCGCAGCACTGCCGCGTAACCTGCTCAGCTACGCCCAGCTTTGCGACGCGCCAGCGCGCATTCCGACCACGAACGACGAACTGATTCACACTGCTCGTTGCGCCCGGCTCATCCCGGGTGAGGGCGGCATCGATCTGGCCGGCATCGTCTCCGCACTGCCGGACGATCTGCCGCTCAGTCTCGAAATCCCGAACGATGAATGGCTGCCCAGGCTTGGGGCCGAGGAATGGGGGCGCCGCGCGCTCGCGGCGGCTCGCCGCGTTGTGGCCGCGGCCGCGGGCGGAGGGCTTTCCGCATGAGCGGCCTTGATCTCCCAGGGCGTGTCGCGTGATCGCAGGTGACTGCGGTGGCATCGGCCAGGCGGCGCGTGCGCGGCTGACCTCCGCCGGAGCAACCGTCATCGTCTGGGACGTTGCCGAAGGCGCACTCGCGGATCGATCTCACCAGCGAAGTCGCCGTCAAAATGGCGCGCCTGATAGATCGCTTCGGCAGCATCGACGTGCTGGTCAATGCCGCGGGCATCACCGGACCGACGGTTAACATTGAGGACATCTCTGCGTTTCGAGGCAGTCCTCGCGACTTCGGCTTCTGGCCGAGCGTTCTGCTGGGCCGGGGCCTCATCGACATTCCGAAGGCTTTAGCGCTGCTGCGGCGCGCTAATTACACGGGACTCCTCGCGCTCGAAATCGATTATGTGCATCCGTCTTATGTCGGCGAAGAGGCCGCTATAGCGCAAAGCTTGTCCTCCTTGCGGGAAGCTCTTGACGTCGGGACGGCCTCATCCACTGCTGCGCAACCGATCTCGCGAGGCGCGATCATGACCATCCCGCACGCGGCATTGCGCAAATAAACTGAAGCCAGCTCGGGCACGAAGTTGCATTATCGATGCGTCGGAGCAAGTGATGTGCTGTCACCGGATGGCGCGCACAGCGCGATCCAGTCCCGCATCCGATAGCTCTGAGCGGGTATAAACCATTGATTGTGAGAAAACCTGCGGCGATCCGCACCGCTTCTTCGCCGTGCTTGGGCCGGCGTCGCAGCTTACGCTGGGCACACCCGCGCGTTTATGGCAGAGTCGAGTGGCAACAGAGGGGCACGCGGAGGCTTCGGGTTGAACCCAGTTTTCGCTTCGACGCGCATGGACAGCAGGTTCCAAGTGCTATGGGAAGACGATGCCCGCCTCTTCTGCCGGGCGCTGCGCACGGATGCAGATGGCACCGGTAGATCAGTATTGGCGATACGTCCTAGGGCGGAGCACGTTTCGTCCGGCATCCTCGATCGTCTCGCTCACGAGTTCGCACTGAAGGACCAATTGGATGGGACGTGGGCAATGCGGCCGTTCGGACTGGAGTACGACGGCGGTCGCCCGGTTCTGTTGCTCGATGATCCTGGCGGCCAGCCGCTCGAGCAGTTGCTCGGCACGCCCATGGACATCGGACGTTTTTTGCGGCTGGCGATCGGTATCGCGACAGCCCTGAACAAGGTGCACCAGCGCGGCCTCGTTCACAAGGACGTGAAGCCGGCGCATATCCTGGTGAACTGTGAGGACGGACGGATCCGGTTCACCGGCTTCGGTATCGCCTCGCGTCTTGCCCGGGAGCGACGCACGCCAGGACCGCCCGAGTTCATCGTCGGCACGCTCCCCTACATGGCGCCCGAACAGACCGGATGGATGAACCGCTCGATCGATTTCCGCAGCGATCTCTATTCGCTTGGTGCGACGCTCTATCAGATGCTGACCGGCTCGTTACCGTTCACCGCGGTACATTCGATGGAGTGGGTACATTGCCATATTGCGAGAAGGCCGGTGCCGCCCAGCGAGCGGGTGAGCACTGTACCGCCTGCAATCTCAGCCATCGTCCTCAAGCTTCTCGCCAAATCCGCCGAGCAACGCTATCAGAGCGCATCAGGCCTCGAGCACGATCTACGACGGTGCCTGAATAAGTGGGAAACCGAACGTCGCATCGAAGAGTTTGCGCTCGGGCAATATGACACGCTCGACCGATTGCTGATCCCCGAAAAGCTATACGGAAGAGAGAGCGAGATTGAGAGCTTGCTGGCTGCCTTCGACCGCATGATCAAGAGCGGCGCGCCGCAATTGGTGCTGGTTTCTGGCGTTTCTGGCGTCGGCAAGTCCTCAGTAGTCAATGAACTTCATCGTCGGCTTGTCCCGTCGCACGGACTGTTCGCATCAAGCAAGTTCGACCAGTACAAAAGCGATATTCCCTACTCCACGCTTGTCGAGGCTTTTCAGAGCCTTGTGAGGTCACTCCTCGGCAAGGACGACGCCGAGCTCGCGAGCTGGCGCCAAGCCCTTCATGATGCCCTGGGCGCAAATGGCCGCCTCGTTGTCGACCTGATCCCTGAATTACGGCTGATAATGGGAGAGCAGCCGCCCGTTCCCGAGCTCCCTGCAAGGCAAGCACGAGACCGCTTCCATCACATGCTTCGACGTTTCATCGGGGTCTTCGCACGTGCCGAGCATCCGCTGGCGCTTTTCCTCGATGATCTCCAATGGATTGACGCTGCCACGCTGGACCTGCTTGAGGACCTGCTGACCCGGCCCGATCTGCAATACCTGATGCTGATCGGCTCCTTTCGGGACAACGAGGTCAATGCCGTCCATCCGTTGCGACGCGGGCTCGAGGCCTTAAGGAAAGCTGGCGCTAACCTCCAGCAGATCATCCTAGCGCCGCTTGACGACGACCAGATTTCGCAGCTGCTTTCTGATGCCCTTGGCTGCGATTTGCAGCGTGCCGCGCCACTCGCGCAGCTGATCCACGATAAAACGGCTGGCAATCCATTCTTCGTAAATCAGTTCCTTCACATGCTTGCCGACGAGGGGCTGGTCCGCTTTGATCATGACGAAGGGTGCTGGTGCTGGGATCTGGATCGCATCCACGTCAAGGCGCACACCGACAACGTCGTGGACCTGATGATCGCAAAGCTGTCCCAGCTGCCAGCTGACACACAGAACACGTTGCAGGCGTTGGCTTGCCTCGGCAATTACGTGGAAACCACGACGCTCTCGATCGTTCTCGGGGGCTCCGAGCAGCAGGTTCATGCGGCGCTCTGGGAAGCGACCCGCCAGCAATTGGTCGAGCAACAGAACGGCGCCTACAGGTTCGTCCATGACCGCGTGCAGGAATCCTGCTATTCGCTGATCCCGGATCATCAACGGGCGGCGCTACATCTACGAATCGGGCGGCAGTTGCTGGCGCAGACATCCGGGGAGAAGCGGGAAAAGGCGATCTTCGCAATCGTCAATCAGCTGAATCGGGGCGCGGCGTTGATCACCTCACCGGACGAACGCGAGCAGATCGCGGAGCTCAATCTGACGGCCAGCCTGCGTGCGAGAGGCTCGGCGGCCTACGCCTCGTCGCTGAGCTACGCCGCAGCCGGTGCGACGTTATTACCAGACGACCGTTGGAAGCGCTGCCAGCAGCTTGCCTTTTCGCTCGAGTTGCATCGCGCCGAATGCGAATTCGTCACCGGCGCCGTGATCGAGGCGGAACAGCGCTTACAAGAGCTGACGACGCGAAGCGCGAATGCAGCCGACCTTGCTGTTGTCGCGCGGCGGCTGGTGGATTTGTATACTACGCTAAGCAAGCCGGCCCGCGCAGTCTGCATCGGTCTCAGCTGTCTGGAACAACTCGGGATTCGATGGGTGGCCCACCCAAGCGATGATTACGTCCGAGAGGAATACGAGCGCGTCCTATCTCGGTTCGGGGATCGGCCGATCGAGGCACTCTTGGACCTGCCACTGATGACCGACGCACTCGCATTGGCCACCTTGGATCTTCTGATGGCGCTCATGCCGCCGGCATTCTTCACTGATGCAAACCTTCGCTCGCTGGTGGTCATTAAAGCGGTCGATCTCAGCCTGGAGTGGGGAAACAGCGATTCGTCATGCGTGCCTTACGTCATGTTCGGCGCCATCGCCGGCACGCGTTTCGGCGACTACCAGACGGGGCTTCGATTCAGCGGTATCGGCACTGAGCTCGTCGAGCGGCGCGAATTTTCGCGCGTTCACGCAAGGACCTACTTGAACTATGGCAACCTTGTCCTTTCATGGACCAAGCACCTCCGGCATGCCCGAGACGCGTTTCGCCGCGCATTTGAGGCCGCTAGCAACAGCGGTGACGTCACATTCGCGGCGTTCAGTTGCGCCAGCCTGAATACGAATTTCCTCGCCGCGGGCGATCCGCTTGCAGAAGCACAGCGCGAAGCCGAGCACGGATTGCGGTGGACGGAGAAGGCGAAGTTCGCCCTGATCGGCGACATCATAACCCCGCAGCTTGGATTGATCCGGATGCTCCGCGGCCTGACGCGGCGGTTCGGCGCTCTTCACGACGATCAGTCCGACGAGTTTCGGTTCGAGCGGCATTTGGCCGCCGATCCGGCATTCGCACTGCCTGAAAGCTGGTACTGGATCCGAAAATTGCAAGCATGCTTTTTTGCGGGTAATTATGTGTCAGCGGTCGATGCCGCAAACAAGGCGCGCAGGCTACCCTGGTCATCGCCGCAACTGTTCGAAACGGCGGAATACGAATTCTATGCAGCACTATCGCACGCTGCATGTTGGGATTCGGCCTCCCCCGAACAACGGCCAGGGCACTTTGGCGCCTTGACCGCGCACCAGCGGCAGCTCGAATTGTGGGCGCAGGATTGCCCCGAGAATTTCGCGGATCGCGCCGTGCTCGCGGGCGCCGAAATCGCCCGCCTGCAGGGCAGAGAACTTGACGCCGAGCGTCTCTATGAACAAGCCATCCGCTACGCCCGCGACAACGGCTTCGTCCACCACGAGGCGCTCGCTTACGAATTGGCCGCGCGCTTTTACGGCACGCGTGGCTTCGAAGAGTTTGCCTGCATCTATCTGCGAAGAGCGCGCGATTGCTATGTTCGCTGGGGGGCGGTCGGCAAGGTGCGGCAACTAGAGGATATCCATCCGCACCTCAAGGAGGCGAGATCAGAGCCGGGCCCGATGAGCACTATCGGGGCACCGGTGGAGCATCTCGATCTCGCGACCGTCATCAAGGTTTCTGAAGCGGTATCAGGCGAGATGGTTTTGGAAAAGCTCATCGAGACGCTGATGCACACGGCTATTGAACAAGCAGGAGCCGAACGGGGTCTGTTGATCCTGTCGCATGAAAACGAGCCACGCATCGAGGCGGAAGCCACGACGGTCGGCGATAGAGTTACCGTCGAACTGCGCGATGCAGCCGTGACCGAGGCTGTTCTTCTGGAACCCGTTCTGCAATACGTACTGCGGACCAGAGAGTGCGCTGTTGTCGAGGATGCCGCGTCTCAGCCTCCTTTTGCCACGGACGCCTACGTTAATCAGCGCAAGGCTCGTTCCATTCTGTGCCTGCCCCTGATCAACCATGCGAAACCAATCGGGGTGCTCTACCTTGAGAATACACTGGCGCCCCACGTCTTTGCACCCGCGCGCGTTGCTGTTATGAAGTTGCTCGCCTCGCAAGCGGCAATCGCGCTGGAAAATGCGACCCTGTATCGCGATCTCAGAGAACGAGAAGCGAAGATCCGCCGCCTGGTCGACGCCAACATCATCGGGATCATTATCTGGGAGCTTGAAGGTCCAATTCTGGAGGCCAATGATGCGTTTCTGCGCATCGTCGGGTACGACCGTGAGGACCTCGCCTCGGGCCGCCTGCTCTGGACTAAGCTGACACCGCCGGAATGGCTCGACCGCCACGAGCGATGGTGGATCCCGGAACTGAAGAAGTCGGGCAGCGTGCAGCCGTTCGAGAAAGAGTATTTTCGCAAGGACGGAAGCCGCGTCCCGGTGTTGATCGGAATGGCTGCGTTCGACGCTCAACGGGATCAAGGCGTCTCCTTTGTCGTCGACCTGACGGAGCGCAAGCGGTCCGAGGAAGCACTGCGAGAGAGCGAGGAGCGTTTTCGTACTCTCGTACAGTTCTCTTTCGACGTGTACTGGGAATCCGATGCGAACCATCGCTTCATCCGCCAGGAGTTCGCCGAAAGCTTGGTTGACACGCCCGCCGCGGGCTCTGAACTTGGTAAAACCCGCTGGGAGGTGCCCTACTTGGAGCCCGACGAGGAGGCCTGGCGCAAGCATCGGGAGACCCTCGATGCCCACCTGCCGTTCCGCGATTTCGAACTTGCGCGCCCAACGCCCGACGGCCGCAAGCGCTACGTGGCCGTCTCCGGGATGCCGGTTTTCGATCAGGCCGGGCAGTTCACCGGCTATCGCGGCGTCGGACGGCACGTCACCGAACAGAAGCGGGCCGCGGAGGCCCTGCGCGAGATGCAGAGGGAGTTGGCGCATGCCAACCGCCTCGCCACCATGGGCGAGCTCACGGCCTCGATCGCCCACGAAGTGAGCCAGCCGATTGCCGGGGCATCCATGAATGCTGGTGCGGCCGCGCGATTCCTTGACAGAAACCCGCCCGACCTCGAGCGAGTTCGGGAATCACTGGGTTGGATTATCAACGACACCGCGAGGGCCGGCGACATCATCCAACGAATTCGTGATCTCATCAAGAAAGCGCCGCCCCGGAAGGGTCGCTTGGACATCAATGAGGCGATCCGGGACGTGATTGAGCTTGCCCGCGGCGAAGCGATGAAGAACGACGTCTCGGTGCAGACCGAACTTGCAGACAGCTTGCCGCTTGTCGAGGGCGATCGCGTCCAATTGCAGCAGGTGATACTCAATCTGATTATCAATGCCGTCCAGGCAATAGGCACGGTCGCGGACGGACCCAGAAGAGTGCTGATCACCACGGCGCAGGCTGCGCCTGAGTGCATTCTCGTCGAGGTGAAGGACTCCGGACCGGGATTGATCGTGGAAAATCTCGAACGCGTCTTCGACCCCTTCTACACGACGAAGCCGGGCGGCCTGGGGGTCGGACTGTCGATTTGCCGCTCGATCATCGAAGCTCATGCCGGGCGCTTATGGGTGACCCGCAATCTGCCGCGAGGTGCGATTTTTCACTTCACGGTGCCGGCCTACCCCGCTGACGCCTCGTGATGATCACCGCTTTCAACTTTCGCGCACCGGCGTCCTTCGAGCGGGGTAGCGATCGCGCTAGAGGCAATTCGATGCTTTCGTGTTCAAGTCCTGCACACGCGCCACAAGCTGGCTCACATTGGCTGTGATGAGATTTTTCTTGATCTCCCGGTGCACACGCAGCCTCCTGACCAGCCGCTCAAATGGTTGGAGCAGCGCCCTGAGCCCCTCGATCCAGTACTCCCGCGAGCGTTTTGGAAAGCCGGTTGTCAGGAGATCGGCGACGGCGTCGAGATCGGCTGCTCCTATCTCACGACATCGGACCATCGTCTGAACTCTCACTCCCTGTATCAAAGCCGCCTGGTGGTTCCGGGGTTTGGCGAGCGTGCCAGACGAGCGGATGGAGCGGCAACCAACTTGCGTCCGCGACGATGCGGCGGAATTGCGGCTGCAGCGAGAGCTGCGTCTCGCACCGAATGTGAGCGTCGGGCCCGCTGCGACACAATATAGTGTAACCAATTGCGGTATATCCGCCGGGCCGGAAGACGCCAGACATTGCTAAGTTCCTTCGCCAGCTGATCGGCCGGAAACTCGGCAAAAAGCTCCGGGCTTCTGTCGGAAAGAGCTTTCTGTCGGAACGCGATCAGCATCTTTTCCGCACCCTCGTTCAAATAGTTTCTCGGTATCGTCGGACAGACTTCGTTCTCTCCCCGGAGGAAACGCCCCATGTCTCTTCGATATTCACCAAGCAGACTCTGGGTCTCATATTCGGGGTGGCCCTGGAAATGGATGAAAAGACTGTTCTTCTGCTGCTTGACGAAGCAGTCGACCCCGGCCTCCGCCGACCAGGTGAGAACCGAGTATCCGCAGTCCGTGAGATCCTCCTCCTGCACCTCATTCCAACGGGCGTGCGGTATTCGGAAGGTCCTTGGTACATCCTGCATCAAGGGATGATGTCTCGTCTTTGTTTGAGCGAAGACACCGAAACATTTGGCAGGCAGTTTGTGGCGCGCAACGCCGTCCAGGTGCAGGACAGCTCCATGAACAGCCAGGCAGGAAAACACCGACGACACGGTATTCTTCGTCGCCCAGTCGGCGATCTCGGCAAAGGTGGTCCAATATGGCTCGTCTGTCAGGCTGGCGGCTCGCGGTTCGGCGCCCGTCACGATCACTCCATCCAGGCTGCTGTTCAGCAGGTCACCGATGCCACGGTAGTACCGGCGCACGTAGTCGCGCCCCCATTCCGAACGGGGGGTCGACTCCATCGTATAGAAGTGCAGCCTGACGCAAACTCGTCCCGCGGCCGCATCGAGCAGGTCGAACAGCTGGCGCTCGGTCGACATCAGGGCGGCATCCGACATGTTGTTGATAAGGCCGATGTCGATACAATCTCCCCGGCTCCCCAAGGGCGCCTTCGCACAGGCGCCGCTCGGCGTCCTGGAGAAGAGGTGGTGCTCGTGCGAATCTATATCGATTAAGACAGTCATCCGAATGCCTTCACGGTTGCCGAAACATTCGCGCCGCAGAGCGCCTGATCGAGATCCGCGAGGATGTCGTCGATGTGCTCAATTCCGACGCTCAGCCTGATCATCTCGGGCCGCACGCCAGCCCTCTCCTGCTCTTCGACGGACATTTGCCGGTGCGTCGTCGATGCGGGGTGGCACGCGAGCGTTTTCGCATCGCCGATGTTGACCAGTCGCTTGCAGAGCTTCAGCCTGTCGTAGAACCGCTTGCCCGCCTCGAAACCTCCGGCGACACCAAAAGTCAGCAGCGAACACGCCCGACCATCCAGATACTTCTGCGTCAATTCGAAATAGGGACTATCGTGAAAGCCCGCATAATTTACCCACCCGACACGGCCGTCATCGCGCAGGTATCGCGCGACCTTTGCGCCATTCTCGACGTGCCGCTCGATCCGGAGCGCAACGGTCTCGATGCCCTGGAGCAGCAGGAAAGCGTTCATCGGTGCCAGCACGGCGCCTGTGGTTCTCTGGGAAACGGCGCGGCAACGCGCGATGTAGGCAGCGGCGCCGTAGCGCTCGGTGAAGACCAGACCGTGGTACGATTTCTCCGGTTCGTTCATCATCTGGAAGCGTCGACGATGCTCCGTCCAAGGAAACCTACCGCTGTCGATGATGATTCCACCGAGTGTGGTGCCATGCCCGCCCATGAATTTCGTAAGTGACTCCACAACGATGTCGGCGCCGTACTCGATCGGCCTGAGAAGGATCGGTGTCGGCACGGTGTTGTCGACGATCAGCGGAACGCCGTGCCGGTGCGCGGCATCAGCCATCGCCTCGATGTCGCAGACGTTGCCGGCCGGATTTCCGACGCTCTCACAAAACACCGCCCGTGTATCGTCGTCGATCAGCCGTTCAACGCTTTCCGGCTGGTCGTCTTCCGCAAAGCGGACGGCAATGCCCTGCCTCGGCAGGATGTGCGCGAACAGCGTATGTGTGGTGCCGTAGAGCTGCGGAACCGAGACGATATTGGTACCCATCTCGGCGATGTTTACGACCGCATAGTTCACCGCAGCCTGCCCGCAGGCAACGCTGAGTGCCTCGACGCCTCCCTCAAGAGCGGCGACACGCCTCTCCAATACAGCGTTGGTTGGATTGCCGATCCGGGTATAACGGAAGCCGTCAACTTCGAGGTTGAAGAGCGCCGCTCCGTGATCGGCGCTATCGAATGCATAGGAGGCCGTCTGGTAGATTGGCACGGCAACGGCCTTCGTTGCCGGATCGTCGTCGAAGCCGCCGTGGACGGCGACAGTCTCTCTTCTCATGGTAGCTGGCCCTTCGGTTCTCCGGCCCCGGGCTAGCTCCCGACTTCCTTGGCGCATCGGACCTCCCCGCTTGCTGAAGGTGCTCGGTCGTCGGCCTGCGCGAAGTCCAGCAGCTCGCGCACTGCGGTCGGCCACCGATCGACGTCTTTGCCGTGGGTATGGAACATGGCGACCGCCAGACGATCCATTCCGAACGCCACGCAGGCAGTGTGAGCCGGCCTGGACGCTGCATCGACGATGCCCCAGGTCGTGCCGAAATGATCCCGGTGGTAGTTGAAGCTCATGCAAGCGGTCGGCCGTTCCTCCGAGCGCAGCGGCACCACCAGTTCAAACTTCAGCGACTGCTGCTTCTGACTTACCGCCATCATCTGCCCGACCCGGCCGAAGAACGGGTCGTTGGCGTGGTCGATCCTAAAGGTTAGGCCGAGAGCTCGGGCGATCTTCTGCGCGCGCATGATCCAGCGCTCACGGAACGCCGAGACGTGATCAGCACTGCCGATGCAGACGAATTCCCGCATTCGGAAGGACTGCAGCCGGTCGAGATGGCGCGACGGCTCGCGACGGAAACAGTCGGCGGCCACGTCGAAGGTCCAGCCGCCGGCAGGCACGGGCCCTCGGCTCGCCGCGATCGGATAGACCGGATAGCAGGCGGCCGGCGACAGAACGAGATCGGCCGGAGATAGCGAGGTGGTCCAGTCACCGCCGGCATCGAAGCGGCTGACCGCCGCGTCAATCTCGCTTTCCATGCCGTGCAAGCCGCAGACGCAGCCGAGGAGGTTGGGAAAGCTCTTCAGGTAGCCCGACCTCTCGAGCTGGGCGCGGTTCATGACAGGCGGAAAACGCATCACCTCGGTGTTCGGGTCGCGATTTCGCGAGATCACCACGGCAATTCGCTCCACGATGTCTTCATAGAGTGCGGTGCGGCCATAGACGCCGGGCGAGCCCATCTCGTGGAACAGTGCATCGGCGAGATGGTCCAATGGATCCGCTTGAAGCGGAGTGGAGGTTGCTGGTGTTTCAACAATTGCCACTTTCATCAGGCCCTCTCCTTCCCAGAGAAAATCAATCACACAGCGACTCCGGAACCGTGCTCATGAGCGTAGCTGGGCCGATGTTTGCGAGGATGCGATCGTTGTTGATCATGATCGGAGCGGAAAGCACGTCACGCAGGTGGCGGCCGATACTCACGTCGGTGTCGTTGCGGTAACCGGAGAGGCCGCAGGTGCGCATCGCGTGCATGACGGTCGCAACCGCAAGCTCGGAGGCCTCCACCTTGAGAAGGTTGATCGAGGACTGGAAGTCGACGGACGACAGCGCGCGCACGTCTTGTCCACGAACCTCATAGAATTGCAGACTTGCCGCGATGATGGCGCGTAATTTCGTCAGCGTCATCCTGGCGGCGGTAAAGTGCGCCGCGGCAGGAGGCATATTGCCGCCCGATCCGCGAGCGGCCTTGCGGACGAAGAGCTGTGCCCGATCCACTGCCGCTGCGGAGATTCCGGCCCAGACCGAGGACCAGCACAGATGGGCGACGGGCGTCATCGTCTGCGCATGGATCTTTTCGTATGCTACCGGGAATATCTGGTCCGCAGTGCCCCTGAAGTTCAGCTTGAAACCTGCACTGCAGGTTCCACGCATTCCGAGCGTCTCCCACCCCATGGTGCGCTCAAGCGTATAATCATCACGGGTGATGGCCAGCAGCACCTGATCGGATCCGGCAGCAGATTCGGATCGGCGGGCCACTGTGACGATGCCGTCCGCCTCGGCGCCGTACGAAATCACCGTCGCGTCGCGCAGCAGCGAAATCTCGCCGCCTGCGCGCTCCACCGCGGCCGAACTGAAGCGTATGTTTCCACCGTTCTGGCCTTCCGTGGTCGAGGATGCCAGCAGCAGTTGCTCGGCAGCCACACGTCGCATGAGACTTTCGTGCCACAAACTTCCCGCGCCGTGGCGAACCAGACACGCGACCTTGGTCTGATGCATCGCGAAAATCATCCCGACTGAGGCGCAGGCGCGACCGAGCGCGTAGCACATATCCGCGATTTCGGAGATCGACGCACCTTCCCCGCCGAACTCGATCGGAATCTGGGCTCCGAGAAGACGTTCCTTCCGCGCCGCGTCGATCGCCTTCTGCGGGAAGCGTGCCTCGCGATCGACCGCCTCTGCCTCCGCCGCGGCGACCTCCGCGACATCTGCCGTTCGCTGTTGGAACGAAGATTCGTCGGAAGAGAATGCGGTTCGGCCGAACTCAGGAGCGCCGTTGCGGAACTGAACTTCCTGCACAGTCATGGGCCAGAGCCTCCCGCGTCATGGATGTCATGGTTGGACGATGCGAGCCAGGTCTCGAAGGATTCCGTTGCAAAACCGACAACTAAACCACTTCCCTCGTCGCGTCCTTAGCGCAGAAGTGGGTATCAGGAAGCTTCCGCTCCCGGGCGAGGTACCTCCGAAGCAGAGCTATTGGCGGAAGGTACGGTTGGGTATCGTCGCCCACCATGTCATCACGCCTGGCCACGGCAGGAGACCGGCCGAAATGCACGACTTTGCCGTCAACGTTCAGAACCGCGTCCTATCGGTCGTCAGGAGCGTCCTCCAGCAGAACGCAATCATTGCTGAGGTCCACCCGGAGTCGCGACTCGTGGACATTGGGCTGAGCTCGATGGGCATGGTCGAGTTGATGCTCAAAGTCGAAGCCGAGTTCGACCTCATCCTTCCCCAGCTCGAGATCACACCCGAAAATTTCCAATCGGTGAAGGCGATGGAGCGGATGATCCTCAACCAGCTCGGATCCGGGGCGGGATGAAGCCAGTTGAACAAAGATTGTGCTCCGAGAACCAGGCAAGCCGCATCGAGCGGGTGCGCGAGCATACCGATCCAGCCCGGCCGCATGATCAAACTTTAGACAAAGCCGTGATCCAGCGCGCGATCGGGCGCGACGTTCCGCGGCGCTCCGTGGCCAAGGCCTGGCTGCAAGCCATCGCACTGACCGCACGGCTCGAAGCCCAGCCGCATCGTCTGTTCGCCGACATCGTCGAGGATTGGGCACAACGGCAGCCCGGCCGACCTGCCCTGCTCTCGGATGGCCAATCCTTCACCTACGGCGAACTCACCAACCGGATCAACCGGTATGCGCGTTGGGCGCGGCACCTTGGCCTTCAAGCCGGCCGCACCGTCTGCCTACTGGCACCGAACCAGCCGGACTACCTCGCCTGCTGGCTCGGTATCAGCAGGGTCGGCGCAACGGTGGCGCTGATCAACACCAGGCTGGTCGGCCGGTCTCTCGCCCACTGTATCGATGTCGCTCACGCCGATCACCTCATCCTGGCCGCCGATTGCGTAGATGCCTTCGAGGGCGCCCGTCCGCACCTGCACCGCGTGCCGCGATGCTGGAGTCTTGGCAGCGGCGATCAACGCGACGATCTGGATGCGGCGCTCACCACCTTCGAGCCACGACCGCTGTCCTCCGCCGAACGTGGCGATGTCACGATCGATAAACGCGCGCTCCTCATTTACACCTCGGGCACCACCGGCCTACCAAAGGCGGCGAACGTCAGTCATCGCCGTGTTCTCGCCTGGGGCGGGTGGTTTGCCGGATTGGCGGACGCGTCCATCGACGATCGTCTCTACGATTGCCTGCCGCTCCACCACTCCGTGGGTGGCGTCACGGCTCCCTGCAGCATGCTCTGCGCGGGCGGATCGGTTGCGATAGCGGAGAAATTTTCCGCGGCCCGCTTCTGGGGCGACATCGAGCGCTTCGACTGTACCGTCTTCCAGTACATCGGCGAGCTCTGCCGCTATTTGCTGAAGGCACCGGTATCCGACCAAGAGACGCGGCACCGGCTGCGGCTGGCTATCGGCAACGGATTGCGCCGCGACATCTGGGAGGCGTTCGCCAACCGGTTCGCCATTCCGCAGATTCTCGAATTCTACGCTGCAACCGAAGGCAATTTTTCGCTGTTCAACGTCGATGGAAAGCCGGGAGCGATCGGCCGGATACCGCCTGTTCTGGCGCATCGCTTTCCGACCTCGATCGTCAAGGTCGATGCTGACCGCGGCCGCCCAGTCCGTAACGACGCTGGGCTCTGCATCACGTGCGCTCCTGGCGAGATCGGTGAGGCTGTCGGACGTATTGGCGAGCCCAATTCCGACGGGCGACCCTTCGAAGGTTACACCGATCCAGCCGAGAGCAAGAAGAAGATTCTGCGCGACGTCTTCGCAATGGGGGATGCCTGGTTCCGCAGTGGAGATCTGATGATGCGCGACGCGCAGGGCTATTTCCACTTCATCGACCGCGTCGGCGACACCTTTCGCTGGAAGGGCGAGAACGTCGCGACCAGCGAAGTGAACGACGCAATCGCGGACTGCCCCGGCGTTCTCGACGCCTCAACCTATGGAGTTGCGGTGTCCGGGACCGACGGCCGCGCCGGCATGGCGGCCTTGGTGGTGAACCAGAATTTCGATTTCGAGATGTTCAGCGAGCACCTTTCGCATCGCCTGCCGCCTTACGCGATCCCAGCTTTCGTCAGGTTGTGCCTGGCGCTGGATACGACTGATACCTTCAGGAAGGAGAAGCAGCGATTGATCCGTGAGGGGTTCGATCCTTCGGTCGTGGACGACCCGCTCTTCGTGCGCGATCTGGCGACCGGTCACTATCGCCCGATCGATCGGGCCGTCTACGCGCGCATCGTCGAGGGCGCAATCAGAGTCTAGTATCGGCCCGGAGGCCGAAATGTGAGGTGGTACCATGTCGGTCAGAACGAAGATCTTCTCCGCGATGAACCAAATCGCCGAGGAACAGAAAGTCACGCTTCCGCGGCTTCAGGACGACCTGTCCCTAAACGAAACCGGGTTCGATTCGCTGGCCTTCGCCATCCTGGTTGCGCGGCTGGAGGACGAGCTCGGTATAGATCCCTTCACTGTTGCCGAGGACGCGGCCTTCCCGTCTACCCTCGGTGAGTTTGTCAGAGCCTATGAGAATGTCCCTGCCTGACATCATCGGGCTACGCCACTACCTCGGCCGGGGACCGAAGGATCGCACGATTTCCGATGCCCGGCACAGTGTATCGCTGGCCGACATGATCGAGCACAGCTGCCTCGCTGGCGAATGCTGCGAACCGTCTGGCCGTTCGGTGCTGCTTGCGACATCGAGACAGCTGTTCTCCGCGCTTGCCATGATCGAGCTCGACGGCCTCGCACGCCGCATGCTTCTATGCCCGCCCGATCTCGATTGGGAACGCCTGCGGGCTCTCGTCGAGCAGGCCGGCATCGACACCATCGTCACCGATCAACCGCCACCCGAATACTGTGTTGGAAGATGCAGTGTTATCGGCATCGACCTGCCCAAATCGAGAGCTGCGAGACGGACGGTCGACCATGCGACCGAATGGTTGATGCTGACGTCGGGGACGTCGGGGCTGCCGAAGATCGTCCGACACACACTCGACGGGCTCGCCGGTGCGATCCTTTCCGAGGGGCCTGCGCGTCACAGTGACGCAATCTGGGCAACGTTCTACGATATCCGCC
>NZ_LWIG01000026.1:593898-614123 GCF_002068095.1 Bradyrhizobium sacchari
CGGCGGTGGGTCGATGGTGTTGTCCGAGCCCGGGGAAACCATCGCGGCCCATGTGGCGCGACTGCGCGCGAGCGGCGTCAGCCACATCTCCGGCACGCCGTCGCACTGGCGCAAGCTTCTGATGAGCGGCACGCCCGCCGACTTTTCGCCGCACTATATCCGCTTGTCCGGCGAAATCGCTGACCAGGCAGTGCTCGACGGCTTGGCTCAGGCATTTCCGCACGCGTCGATCGGTCATGCCTATGCCTCAACAGAAGCCGGAGTTGGCTTTAGCGTCGACGATGGGCGCGAGGGATTTCCTGCTCACTTGATCGGGCATCGCGACGGCGTAGAGATGAAGATTGTCGAAGGTTCGTTGCGGATCCGCTCCAAGCGCACTGCGCGCGCCTATGTCGGCGCCGATGCGCCGCCGCTCGCCGACGAGGAGGGCTTCGTCGATACGGGCGATATCGTCGAGCTACGCGGCGATCGATACCATTTCGTCGGCCGGCGAGGCGGCATTATCAATATCGGCGGGTTGAAGGTGCATCCGGAAGAGGTGGAGGCCGTGATCAATCGTCACGCCTGCGTTCAGATGTCGCGAGCGCGATCGCGCAGGAGCCCGATCACGGGCGCCATCGTGGTTGCCGATGTCGTCCTCAGGGTCGGCACCGATGAGACGCGCCAGGAGACCATCCGCGCAGAGATACTCAGCCGATGCAAGGACGGCCTGGCAGCATGGAAGGTTCCCGCGATGATCCGTTTCGTCGAGCGGCTCGAGGTGACGGCAGCGGGGAAATTGGCGCGCACCGATGCGTAACGTCGTCGTCCCCGCCGATAGGCGCTGTATCGGATTGGCCATCGCGGGTCGGCTCGCCGTTCCAGAGACTACAACGTGATCGCAATGCCGGGATCGACACCACTGGCGTACTGGCCGCATGTCCGACGCAGGGTGCACGGCTCCTCAGCGACACCCCGTCAGATGTCCGAGCATCGTGTTGCAGGCCTTCTCCGCCTCCGCAAGACTTACAAACGCCGAGCCACCGATCTTGATCGCCCCGTTCCCTCCATAAAGCGGCCGCCATGACGCCACATAGCCCGCGCGTCCATGAAAACCTGCGCCAGCCGGGCTCTCGTACGTGATGACAAACGAAAAGCCGTCGCCTGTCGCGCTCCAGATTTCCATGTTCTCGACGGCACGGTGAAACTCGAGGGACATCTAGCTGCGCCCCAAACTGGCCTTCATCTCAACCACAGAGTTATCATCTTGCCGGCAAGGCCCGAAGGGGGAACGGCCCTGACCGCTGGGGGGCAGGAAGGAAAGGCCAGGACCGCCGCTCCGCAGCTGCCGAGTTTCAATCGGCACATTTCTGCGATGCTATCTCGAGCCGTTCGCCATAGCCCGCGACGACGCTTTACCTGACAGCGGACCGCTACGATCGACCCAGAGCCGCAGCTGATGAATGAATAGCGCTTTCTCTCCTTGCATTGGCTGCCATTCCGGATGACCTGACAGTCCTGACGGATTACTCCATTCAGTTTGCCGCGGGCGCAGTGGCCACCGAGGTCGGAGGCTTATCGCACTCGCGACGGAGACCTGGCCCTCGGGCCCGAAAGCGGGGCTCGTTGGGGAGATTCTTTCGAGTCGGACCGGCGCATCCGTTCGAGGGCGCGTTCTCACCGCACGCTTGCCCATTGCATGCTTACTCATTGCAGTCGGAGGCGCGACCGGCATTGGCGGATCGCGACGACCCTCTTAGCGCTCCCCACCTGTCGGACGATCGTGTTGCGCGATAGCCAATGCCGCGAGCACCGTCCGATTACTGATTTCGAGTTTCTGAAAAATATTGTGGAGGTGCACTTTGATGGTGCCGACCGAAATGGTCAGCCGTCTTCCGATTTCCTTATTCGACAATCCTTCGGATACCAGACGCATGATCTGACGCTCGCGGTCTGTCAGAGCCGTCATCATCTTGTCCGAATTCGCGCTCTGTTCCTGCGGCACCATCGAACCGGCTGACATCGCCGGCAGCAAACTTCGGCCATTGGCGATGTGCCGTAAGGACTGCACGAGCGCCTCTGGCTCCGTATCCTTCAAGACGATGCTGCAGGCAAAGGGGGTTGCATCTAAAACCAATTCGCAATCTTCACTCGAGGCGAAAAACACCAAATGCGTCGAACGATTTTCTGAATTGATGGAAAGAACTATCAGCGCGGCGAGCTCCGGCATCGCAGGATCAACAATCGCGATGTCGGGCGCAAGGTTACGAATCGCCTGGATGCAGCTTGCAGTGTCGCTACAAGATGCAACGATATTGAAGTCCTCCGCAGTACTGAGCACATTGCTCAGTCCCTGCAGGACAACCGGATGCCGGTCTGCAATGACTACGTTAGTACGTCGCATTGGGCGCTCCTCAGCCTGCGCCCCCAAAACAATCTAACTCCAGGAACCCACCGTTATTTCCGCGAACCCAGAACGACCCTCTCGAAATATTCTTTTTATACTACCGATGCCTATTTCGCAGCGCAATATTGGGCTGGCTTGACGCAC
Organism: Bradyrhizobium sacchari; assembly: GCF_002068095.1. Classification (GTDB taxonomy): domain Bacteria; phylum Pseudomonadota; class Alphaproteobacteria; order Rhizobiales; family Xanthobacteraceae; genus Bradyrhizobium; species Bradyrhizobium sacchari. Next base: position 596,429 of record NZ_LWIG01000026.1, read on the forward strand.
TGCTCTGCTCGCTCTCCGACCCACACGCTGCGACTACGATTCTAATCGACGCAACGCCCCCCAGACTACACTAGGGACGGGCCAGTGCGCAGCAAAATTCGATGGCCGTAGTATCGCGGAGGCGGCATTGACGACCAAAGGTCCGAGCGCATTTTTCCACTTTTAATAAACATGGTCATGCAGTTCACGCAGAAACTGCGTCAAAACGCAGCGTTACGAGCCGAACTGTGGCACCTGCACACCTATAGCAAAGGATATATAGGGCTATCGCAAATTCGCATTTAACATTCCTAAAAGATTCAACAACGTGGAGGGATATGGCTTGCGGACGATGCCGCGTAGACCTTCGGAGTAAGGAAAATTCACTAGCCCAAAAGTGTGTAGGCGAGGCGAAGACGGCAACTGGTCACCCCCTCGCGAGAAACAATTGATTTTGTTCCTGTAGTGTCAGTGCGTTAGTTGGAGGATAAAAATGAGGAGGCGTCAAATTTGCGGAATGGTACTTCTCGGAAAAAACGTTTTGATCCGTGAAGGTATTGCCAGAATATTGCATACGGCAAATTTTCGCATTGCCATTTCTGCTTCAAACCCTGAGGAGCTGCCAAGCTCCCTTCAAGCCGAGAAACTGATGTTTCTCATCATCCACAGCGATGATGATTTTGGCATCGAGATAGCGCAGATCGGATATTTGAAGGATCGCTATCCCAACGCGCCCATTGCGGTCGTGTCGGACAACTATCGGCCGACCGAGCTTGCCTCCGCGTTTCGCGCAGGCGCTAATGGATACTTCGTCAACGTCAATTCGTGCGACGCGTTCATCAAGTCGGTCGAACTCGTGACGATGGGCGAGACCGTCTTCCCACCTGCGTTGCTGCGGTTCGCTCTTGACGGCAGTCGTGAACACGAACGCGAAACGACGCAATGCGGCCAGACTGAAAACGCTATCCTCGTTGCTCCAGCGGACGCGATTTCGCCGCAGCTCTCTCCGCGCGAACGGGCAATTCTATCCTGCCTGATTGAAGGCGATTCCAACAAGGGCATTGCTCGAAAGATCGATATCGCCGAAGCCACCGTGAAGGTCCACGTCAAAGCGATCTTGCGGAAGATACGAGTTCAGAACCGGACGCAGGCGGCGATCTGGGGAATGAACCATGAATCGCAGGTTCGCGCGTCAAACAATCATGCGCCGACAGCCATCGATGCAGGTGCAGGTGTCGTGACGCCACTCAAGATGATCTCTGAGACGGATCATCTCAATCAGACGCCTCCCTTGATCCCCGATCACGCAGCGACGACGCCTATTGACGGCCGGATCCGCAAGGGCAGTGATCGAGGGTCCGGCGCGGCGATCCGGTTGTACAAGTAGTCCAAGGGGCCGGAGACGACTCCCACCATCGGAATGCTCCCATTACGGGTGCAAGCCGCGACATTTCACGACAGGCATCCCGGCAGGATACCTTTCCTGCCGCCTTCGCGCGAACAGCATGCGGACAGTGTCGACGTACCCCTTGTGGGGACGGCGAGTATCGGCGTTGCGAGAACTGGCCGCCTACTTAACACTCCGCAGCGCCTCCTGCTTATATTTCGCCAGGGGCCAGAGAAGGTAGCTGATGATCCTGGGCGCGCCGGTTCTCTACCGTCACCGCCATGCGGGGACCGAGTTTGACGAGCTTGTCCTCCCACCAAACTCCGGTGGAGTGCCGCAGGGCAGCGTGCCCGGACCAAAATGCGCTTGCCTGCTGAGTACTTCGCCCTCGTCCAAGTGACGGATCAGAGCGACAGTCCCGCTAGGCTCATGGGCGCGCTGGCGGCTCTAAACCGGTAGCGCCGCGGCTCAATGGACCATCCTAGTTACCTACTTATTGCCTTTCCCAACCAGTGAGGTGGAATGTACTGATTCAAACGCAGATGAGCGACTGGGTCGTAGAGTGCCATGGGTTTTGGGTTCTTCACCGATTTGCCGGGCTCTACACAGTTTCCGGCACATTTAGTCGACGGCGGCAGGGCGGTCCCACCAAGCGTCGGTAGGCGACGGCTAGTTGCCTTGCGCGACTTCATCTGCTGCATCTTCCGCCAACCGACCATCGCCTTATCGACAGCTTGGTCATCGTCGCGAAGCCTCAACTATCAGCGCTGGTGTGAAAATGGTGCAGACCAATAGAACGGATAATTGGGTAAATCGGGACAATATGCCGCCTGACTTTCGTCCGGCACCCACCATGTCCCTGGTAGAAGTGCTAGCCTTCATACGACGACATCTCTCGATCATATCGCTGGCAACCTTGGCAACGCTTGTCATTGCCATAATCTACCTCATTACCGCGACACCCACGTATACGGCGAAGGCGGAACTCGTGGTGGACTCGAGAGCGGTCGACCCTACCTCGGTGTCAACGATCGTGGAAAGCCAGATCAAGATCATAACGTCTGAGAGCATCGCTAACGCTGTGATCGAAAAGCTAGGTCTTGCTCAAGATCCGGAATTTGAGGCCAGCCAAGCCAGCCCCCTGCACAGCATGACCAGCTCGATATCCCGTTTGCTCGGCTGGAGTAAGCCGGAAACGAAAGCTCATGCGGCGCGGTATATTGTGGAATCGTTCCAACGCAAGCTTTTAGCCAAGCGTCTCGGCCCTACGTATCTTGTCGAGATTACCTTCGACTCCAGAGATCCTGATCGAGCGGCGCAGATCCTAAACGCCGTGGCAGAAAAATATATTACCCGTCAAATGGACTATGCCGGCTTACGAGATGATTCGTGGATCAAGGATCGATTGAACGAATTGAGCACTCAAGCATTAGCTGCCCAAAAAGCATTGGAGGATTTCAGTAGAAACAGGAAAGATACAGCGGATTCCGCTGCTACTATCGATAGACTGGCAGCCGCTGCTGAATCATCCAAAAGCGCCTATGATAACTTTCGCCACGTTCTGCGTAAGATGGAAGCCACGCGACAACAATCCTTGCCGGTGTTTGAGGCGAGTCTCATCACTGGGGCGTCGCCTCCTTTGAGGGCCAGTTCGCCAAAAGCCAGAGTCGTGCTTGGAGCAGCGATTGTTGCGGGAGCGCTTCTTGGCATCGCTATCGGAATACTCCGTGAACTGTCCGAAATTCTCGCCATCGGGCAGGAACCTCGTCGAAGCGCACAAGATGACTGGATCGAGCGACCTATTCCGGACGTGCTCCGATCAGATCATCAATCTGAAATATCGGCAAAGACAAGGCCAGCGCGCCTTACGGGTTCGGGGTGAGCGCGAGCCGCGGACCGGTTCAAAATACTATGCTCGTGAGGTGTGGGTTTGGATGCCATGCGTTGACGTCCTCTTATCGGGTGAGCCTTTTCAAGCATGTGCGGCATTTCTGGCATTTGGGAACGCAATGGCTGCAGCCTTCAAGATCTGAAAAGGCGGGCGTCTGCAATGACGCAGACCCTGAGCCACCGCGGGCCCGACGACTGCGGAGTTTGGTTAAGCGAACAAGTCAGCATTGCCTTCGGGCAACGTCGCCTTGCAATTATCGACTTGTCCCCAATGGGCCATCAACCGATGGTCTCGGCCAACGCGCAATATACAATTACCTTCAACGGTGAAATATATAATTTCCGAGAACTGAGGGCCGAATTGGAGCGCCGCGGAGTTCAGTTTCGCGGACATTCGGATACAGAAGTTATTGTCGAAGGCTTCGTCCAATGGGGAGTCAAATCGACTATCGCCCGCCTGAACGGGATGTTCGCAATTGCCGCCTGGGACGCCCGAGAGCGCCAACTGTTCCTAGCTCGTGATCGAATGGGCGAAAAGCCGCTCTATTGGGCGATTTTCGATGGACTAGTTTTGTTCGGATCAGAATTGAAGGCGCTGCGCGCTCATCCCGGTTGGAAGCCAACTCTCAATCGTGGAGCGATCGCCGCTTTTCTTCGGCATAGTTATGTGCCGGGTCCATTCACGATCTATGAAGATGTCTACAAACTGCCGCCCGCCGGGTTCGTCAAAATTGCGCACGGCGGCGGCCCCGAAGTGGGCGTGTACTGGGATCTGGCCGATGTTGTCTCGCAGGGGCAACGCAATACGCTTCGAGCCAACGAAGAGGAACTGGTCGATGAGCTTGAGGCTCTCCTGGATGATGCAGTATCGCGCCGCATGATAGCGGATGTTCCGCTTGGCGCCTTTCTGTCGGGCGGCTATGACTCATCTACTGTCGTCGCACTGATGCAGAAAGCTTCTGTGAGACCAGTCAGGACGTTTACCATTGGCTTCGAGAACCCGGTATTCGACGAGGCGAAGCACGCGGAGGCTGTCGCGCGACATCTTGGGACCGACCATACAACGTTTCCCGTTAGTGGCGCTGATGCCCTCGATGTAGTGCCGAAGTTGGCCGAGATGTATGACGAGCCATTCGCCGATCCCTCCCAGATCCCGACCCATATTGTTTCCGCCTTGACGCGAAAACGCGTCACGGTGGCACTGTCAGGAGATGGTGGAGACGAATTGTTTTCGGGATACGACCGCTATCAACGGACGGAGAACGTTTGGCGACCAAGTGCGAAAGTGCCGCTTGCGCTCCGCCGCCTCGTGTCTTCAAGCATTCGCGCCGTGCCTCCTAGCACTTTCGACAGCATAGCGCGCTATGTACCATACGTTCGGCGCCTCCCACGTGTTGGCCAAAAGGCTCACCGGCTGGCGCAACTCCTCTCAATGTCATCGATCGATTCCGTGTACTATCAACTCATCTCACAGATCCAAGACGACGATCTTGTAAAAGGATCGCAAGAGGTGCGGACGGCCTGCTGGGACCAAAACCTCGAGGTCCTCTTGCCAGATCCGGTGGACTGTATGCGCTATCTGGATATGTGCGCGTATTTGCCCGATGACATCCTGACTAAGGTTGATCGGGCCTCTATGGCTGTGGCTCTTGAGGTGCGTGTGCCGCTCCTCGACCATCGACTGGTTGAATGGGTCTGGAAGCTGCCGTCAATTCAGAACGCGCGTGCCCGGCGCCCCAAACATTTGCTCCGGCGTGTTCTTGCTCGTCATGTGCCCGATCGTTTGGTCGAGCGCCCAAAAATGGGATTCGGGGTTCCGCTCGGAGATTGGTTGCGCGGTCCATTGCGGAATTGGGCCGAAGACCTGATGAGCGAAGCTTGCCTGAGCGCCGATGATATCTTTTACGTCGATGCCATTCGCTCGCTCTGGACCGAATTTTTGAGCGGGGATGATCGGCGGTATTTCCTGATTTGGAATGTCTTAATGTTTCAGGCGTGGCATCGTCGATGGGGCGAGGCAGCGGTGGCGGATACCGGAGCCAGACGCTTGGAATCCCTTTTGAATTGAAGATATGGCGACACCTTTATCCTTTTGCCGGAGTCCAGCGGCGCGTGCGACTGTCCCACTAGGCTCGGGGTGTCAGGTGCGAATTCTCTCGATAGGTTTTACACTCCCGATCTATTGAAGGATGATAATTATCCGATTGGCGGCTGGATCATCCAACTTCAACATGCGACGCCCTGCTAAGATTTGCCGCTCGGCCGCTGTCATAGTCGGATCGAGCTCGATCAGGCTTTCTCCGGCACGGACCAGTTGGCCTTCGTGGACATTGATGGGCGAACGACGCTGGTCTCCAGCGGCTGGATCAGATTGGTCCTGCCGCTGGGGATGATCTTGCCGTTGGCCGTGGCGACGATCTCGACCGTGCCGCAGGTAGCCCATACAATTGCGACGCAGAAGATCCGCTTCCGTCTACCGCTCCCGCAGCGCCTCCTGCCTATATCTTGCGATGGGCGAGAGAAGGTAGCTGATGATCCTGCGCGCGCCGGTCTTGATTTCGACCGTCACCGCCATGCCCGGGCCGAGTTTGACGAGCTTGTCCTCCACCTGCATGTGCGTGCGGTCGAGTGAAATGCGCGCTGCATATTCCAGCTCCTGGCCTTTCGGTTCGCTGCTGCCTTGCACGGTCCCCGACGCGCGTTCGTTCGATCCGCCCTGCCTGTCGCGCGTGATGGCATCCGTCGACACGCTCAGCACATCTCCGGAGAGAAGCCCGTAACGCGTGAAGTTGAACGTATCGATCTTGATCTCCGCCTTTTGTCCGGGATGAACGAATCCGATATCGCGGTTGGAGAGCATGGCCTCGATCTCAAGCTGGCTCTCGGTCGGAACTACGATGGCCAGCGCCTGCGCCGGTGTCACCACACCTCCCACCGTGTGAACGGCGAGCTGTTGCACCGTGCCGTCGACCGGCGCGGTCAGATGCTGAAGCTTCGTGCGGCGCTCCGCCTTGACCACCTCCTGCGCAGCGCTTGCCGCCTTTTGCTCTGCTTTCGCAAGTGCATCGTAGGTGGTACGGCGATACTCCGCGGCGGTCCTGTCCTTCGTTTCCTTCAGCAAAGCGATCGCGGCGTCGGCTTCGCGGAGCCGACTCTGCTGGAGGACCAGATCCTGTTGGAGGCCGACCAACTCCTGATACTCGGAGAGATAGACAACCTTCGAGGCCAAGGCCTTGTCGACCAGATTCTTGCGAATGTCGACCCGCTCCTGGAGCACCGGTATCGTCGCCTGGAGCTTCGCCACGCTCGCCGAGGTAGTCGCCCGTTCGGCTTCCTTCTGACCCTGCTGGCGCTCGATCTCCGCGAGCTTGGCGCTCTGTTCGGCGCGCTGGCTGATGAGAAACTGGCGGTGCATTTCGATCTCCGCAGCGCTTGCGCCCTGCGGCGATCGGAAGGCGGCAAGCGGGTCATCAGTGAGCGCCGCGCGCAGCCGCGCGACGTCGAGTTCGGCGGCAACGAGATCGCTTCTCTGGCGCTCCTGATCGGCTTCCGTCATCGTCGGATCGAGCTCGATCAGAACGTCGCCGGCCTTGACGCTCTGTCCGTCGCGTACGTGGATTGCGCGGACAACGCCCGTCTCGAACGGCTGGATCACCTTGGTGCGGCCACCGGGCACGATCTTGCCTGTCGCGGTAGCGACGATGTCGACGCTGCCAAGGGATGCCCACAGCAGCGCGATGCAGAAGACCGCGATGATGCTCACCCCGATCGCGCGACCGACCGGAGACGGCGGCGCTTCGGCGATCTCGAGCGCCGCAGGCAGAAACGCAATCTCATGCTCGCGCCGTCGAACTTCGGCTCTCGGGAACGGAACGATATTTCGGCTAGCGGACATCATGAATACCGGCCTGCAGGTAATGGAGGTTTGCGTAGCGTCCGTTCGAGCGGACCAGCTCATCATGGCTGCCGTCCTCGACAATTCGGCCGTGCTCGAGTGTGATGATCCGGTTCGCATTGCGCACGGTCGAGAGCCGATGAGCAATGACGAACACGGTCCGGCCCGCGGCAATCCGTTTCATGTTCTGCTGGATGGCCCGCTCGCTTTCGTAGTCAAGCGCACTGGTCGCCTCGTCGAGGATAAGGATGCGGGGGTTGGTGATGAGTGCGCGAGCGATCGCAACACGCTGGCGCTGCCCGCCGGATAAGGTGCTGCCGCGTTCGCCGACGACGGTGTCGTAGCCCTCCGGCAACTCCAGGATGAAGTCATGAGCGCCGGCGAGCGAAGCCGCCTCGATGACGCGATCCATGGGCATGGACGGGTCGGCGAGCGCGATGTTCTCGCGGATCGAGCGATTGAAGAGCACATTCTCCTGCAACACCACGCCGATCTGGCGGCGAAGCCAGGTCAGGTCGACAGTCGCGAGGTCGACGCCGTCGACCAGGACGCGTCCGCTCTCCGGCACGTAGAAGCGCTGGATCAGCTTGCCGATGGTGCTCTTGCCCGAGCCCGAAGAGCCGACGATACCGATGACCTGGCCCGGCTCGACGCTGAAGGACACATCGTGCAGCACCTCGGGGCCGTCGGCGCGGTAGCGGAAGGTCGCGTGGTCGAACACGACCTTGCCGCGGATCGGCGGCAGCCCGGCGCGGGCCGAACTGAAGCTTGGCTCCGGAATGGTGTTGAGAATGTCGCCGAGGCGATCGACCGACAGCCGCGCCTGGTGGAAATCCTGCCAGATCTGCGCAAGCCGTAGAACCGGCGTGCTCACCCGCCCCGCCAGCATGTTGAACGCGACCAGTTCACCGACGCTCAGGTCGCCGCCGATCACGTACCTGGCGCCGAAGTAGAGCGTTGCGGCCGTGACCAGCTTGTTGATCATCTGGACGGCTTGGCTCGCCGTGTTGTTCAGGCTGAGCACGCGGAAACTCGCGGCCACATAGCCGGCAAGTTGCTCCTCCCAGCGGCGCTGCATCTGCGGCTCGACCGCCATCGCCTTCAGTGTCTCAACGCCCGTGACGCTCTCGACCAGGAAGGCCTGGTTCTCCGATCCACGATTGAACTTCTCATCGAGGCGCCGGCGAAACAGCGGCGCGGCGCCGGCGGAGATTCCGATGTAGAAGGGGAATGAAGCCAGAACGATCAGCGTCAGCGGTGTCGAGTAGTAGAACATCACCGCAAGGAAGACGACGGTGAACAGGAGATCGACGACAAGCGTGAGCGCCGAGCTCGTCAGGAACTGACGGATGTTCTCGAGCTCGCGAACGCGGGCAACGGAGTCGCCAACGCGGCGTGTTTGAAAATAGGCGATCGGCAGCGCCATCAGGTGACGGAACAGCCGTGCGCCGAGCTCGACGTCGATACGGTTCGTCGTGTGCGCGAACAAATAGACGCGCAACGTGCCGAGGACGGTCTCGAACAAGGTCAGCGCGACGAGGCCCCCGACCAGCACATCCAGCGTGCTGATGCTTCGATGCACCAGAACCTTGTCGATGACGACCTGGAAGAACAGCGGGGCGACGAGCGCAAAGACCTGAAGGAAGAACGAGGCGATCAGCACTTCACCGAGAAGGCGGCGATACTTGTGAACCGCGCCGAGGAACCAGCCGATATCGAATCGTCTGGAGAGATCCGTCAGGGACGCACGTCGGGTCATCAGGATGATGTCGCCGTCCCAGATCGCCTCAAGTTCGGCCTGGGTCATCGATTCAGGTCGGGAAGACAATGGACGCTGAACTAGAAGCGTGTCGTCGACGACCTTGCCCAGGATCAGGAAGCTGCCATCGCGAAGCGCGGCGATCGCCGGCAACGGCGTGACGGCGAGTCTGCTCCAGTTCGACCGTTGTGCCCGGGCCTTCAGGCCGAAGTCCCTGGTGCAACGCAGGATTTCGGTCACACCCACGCGCGAGGTGCCCATGCGATGGCGAATTTGCTCCGGGTCGGCCGCAACGCCATGGCAACGCAGCAATATCGCCATTGCAATGAGTCCCGACTCATCGCCGTCCACAGGCTCAGGACCGGGCTTCTGGGCGCGCGTATCGCGGCGATTGAAGTGATATGCCCGCATCAGAGCGTCGCCGGCACGGACAGCTAGATCGCGCCCGTGCGTGATCAGACCGGCAAACGCATGATGTGCCCGGTCGGCGAGGCTTTGAGATCCGCTCAGGATCAGTCGGCCGTCCCAGATCTCCTCGAACTCGGCGCGCGGCATCAACTTCGGCTGTGTCGCGGTCGGATGCAGTACAAGCGCCGCGCCGTCCTCGACCTTCCCGAGCAGCAGGAATCCGCCATCGCGCAGCGCTGCAATTCCGGGAAGACTGATGCTTGCGAGCTGCTTCCAATGGGCCGTGCGTGAACCGACCTTCAGTCCGAAATCGCGGGCGCAGCGAAGCATCGCACGGATGCCGATTGCGCTGTCTCCGCAATGGTCGCGGAGCTGTTCGGGCTCGGCGTTCACACCATGAAGGCGCAGGAACAGAGCCAGGGATCGAAGCCCGAGATCTGCGGCATGGGCATTTCCATTCTGGATCGCCATTTAATACTCAACCCTTCGCGGCTACCGGCCGCGTATGATGTTCCTTCTCATGCATTCCAAGACATTGCGGGTGCCGCACCCAGGCGCGGAGCCTGGGTGCGGCTTGGCCTTAGTGTTGCGGTCTGGCCAGCAACGCGTCGTGCCCCCAACCGGTCGCTTGCGACACAGCCGCCACGATCTGACCGGGATCCACCGCGCCGGTGTGGGCGGCCAGATACTGGTTCAACAGCGCAAAGCTCTGGCTTGCCAGCGACGCCATCGTGCTCCCGCTGGCAGACGGATGATCTGCCGCCATGACCGGATGGGCCGCGGTCGTTGCCAGGCTGCTGCCGGCCGGATCGAAGAGCTGCTGGAGCAGCGCAAAGCCCCGGTTTGCCAGGCATCCCGTGTTGGCACCGGCCACCTGTTGATGATCCGTGGGCTCGATCGTCTGCGAGACCGTCGGGGTCACGGCCGTCGTGGCGGCGACCGGGTGATGATCCGTCGCAGCGTGATGGCCGTGCGACGACGTCGTTGTGGTCGGGCGAGGATCCGTCACGGTGATGGTCTGCGGAGCCGCTGTCGCAACGGCACCGGTCGACGGATCCGTCGCGCTTGCCGTCAGGGTAAGTTCCGCAACCGGATAGCCGCCCCCCCTGTAGGTCGAGGTCAGAGTCAATCCGCTGTTGACCTGCGCGGCCGTCAACGTGATGTCTCTTCCCCGGAACGTCTGGCCGTCGAGGTTGTCTGTGATCGATTCATACTTCGGCAATCCCGTGATGTGCACGGTCACGCGATCGTTGGAATCGGTCGTCGTCACCTTCGTCCCGAGATCGACAGTACCGCCTCGCCCCGCCACCCAGAGCGTGTCATCCGCAATGGTGAGGTCAGGCGAAATCACGGAGGGAGTCGACGGCTGTGTGGGCGTGGTCGGCGCCGTGGGCGTGGTTGGCGGCGTGGGCGTCGTCGTCGACGTCGGGTCGATCTGCAGACCGGAGAACGTCTTCACGGCGCCAGCAAGATTGGCAGCGACACCGGAAGCGTCCTTGATCGCTCCATTCGAAAGATTGACGCCGGTGATGGCCAACGCCGACGTGCTGGTGTTGGTCGAGGCGACCGTGGTCTTGAAGGTGAGCGTGTTCGTGCCCGAACCGCCGACATAGGTGGCCGTGCCGCCGTCATTGAGCGACAGCGCGGGCGTACCCGTCACGGTCACGGCCTCGTTGAAACCGAGTGCCAGCGTGATGACGTCGCCGACGTGCTCGGTACCCGTTGTCGGGTTGGCCGTCGCCTGCGTCACCGCCGGCAAGACCGGATCGATCTGGAGGCCGGTGAAGGTCTTCACGGCACCCGACAGGTTCGCCGCGACACCGGCGGCATCCTTGATGCTCACACCGCTCGGAAGGTTGACGCCGGTGATGGCAAGCGCCGAGGTATTCGTGTCGGTCGCCGCAACCGTCGTCTTGAAAGTGAGCGTGCTCGTGCCAGAACCACCCGCATAGGTGGCGACATTGCCGTCGTTGAGCTGCAACGTGGGCGTGCCCGTCACCGTCACCGCTTCGTTGAAGCCGAGCGCCAGCGTGATGACGTCGCCGGCATGCTCGATTCCCGTCCCGGGAGTAGCCGTGGCCTGCGTCACCGCCGGCGTGACCGTTGGGGTGGTGGGCGAGGTTGTCGGCGTGCCCCCGCTCACCAACTTGAGCATTGGAAGCAACTTGTTCACGTCCGCATCGAGGGCGCTGATCGTCGTCGCGTCATAGGCGTTCTGCTGGATGCGAAGCGCGGTCTGGCCGCCTCCCCGCTCGGTGATGTAGGCGCCGTATTGCTGGAGGGCACGGAACACCTCCTGGCCCAGCGGCGAAAGGCCGGACGGCATCGGCGTTCCGGGCGCAATGGCCAGAAGCTGGCCTTCCTGCAAGGGAGCACCGGCAGTGTAGCCGTCGGTGCCGATGGCGGGGGCTACGTAGCCTGGCGCCAAGAGCGAGTTGTCGACGGCGAGTTGCAGGGCATGATTGATCGTGCCCGTGTCCGTCTGCGCCTTGACCAGGAGCCCGCCGAGCTCGCTCGAGCCGTCGGCAGAGACGCCTGCACCCAGCACGGATGACCAATTATTTTCCGCAGTGGGTGTCCGGAGGGCGCCCCAACCGGTGCCCGTGACCACGTTCGCCTCACCATACGCCTGGGCGGTCGCGGTCGTGTTGCTCGTCCAGTTCCATCGCCAGAAATTGTAGGCGATGTCGCCGTCGATGACGATCATCGGGTTGTCGGGATTCGGGTCTGACCCATATCCCGCGCCGCCCCCGCCGGTCGCCCCTACCGGGATATGGACGCTGATGGTCCCGGCGGGCCATCCATAGGTCTCGGGAACAGTCACCTGCACCACCGGGTCCGACGACGAGGCGACGTAGACTGGAAATAGGTCCGTCGCGGCGTAGTTCCATCCGGTCGATGTGGGCCAGTTGATCGACGTATACGTCGCTCCGGTATTGACCTGCTGGTTCCAAAGCGACCCCGACGAAAACGGAGTGGATGACAAGTTGAACGACATGCGTACCTTTCGTTCTGTTGCTGAGTCTTTGACGTTGACAAGGGAATTCCACTGCCGCGCATCAAGAAGGCGCGCGACATACCACGTGCTCGCAACCTCAGGCCGCAAGCAGATTCCAACGCATCACAGTCACGGACCGCGCGCGGATTCCAACGCATCGCAGTCTCGGACTGCGAGCGGACTCCAAAGCAGTGGGATTTTTGAAGGTGCCCCCCGACTGCTGGGTTGGTTGCCTAATGAGCAAAAATGGCGAAAAAACTTTCAAAGTGTGACTTATACTCAAGTAGGTAGTGCCAGGCACTTGCCTCATACGCGCCTATATTGCGCCACGTATTGAATTGGTGGTTCAAGACACGCACTCGATTTTTCGTGTCAGCTTGTGTCGCGGTTCGGAAAGTACGGCGGTGTAGGACAGCACATCAGTCTTGGGCACTGGCGCCTGCCGCTTGGGCGAATGGTGGCGATGGAAGCGGAGACGACGCGCCGTCAGCCTTTGCCCTCAAGCGCCAGCGTGTTGCGCATGAAGTGCACGTGGCAACGCTGCGCCGATAGATATGCGATGTGGCGTTGCTTCTCGATCTGTTTGGAGCAAGTGGCCTTGCGAGTCCTCTGAGCGGCATAGCGGAGTCATCTTGCCGCCAAACAGATTGCGCTCCAGGTGAGGCTGACCTCAAGTACGACCTGGACGTTGAACGCGTTGCCGGTGCCTCCGCCCGCCATTCGGAAGAGAGGCGAACCGGGTGGCCTACCAAGGCGCGCGGCACACGGCGGCGGGCCCATCCATTAGCATCGGGGCCACTTGTTCGCGCTCCTCAACTGATAAGATCAGGCGCGACGTCTATCGCAGCGTGGCCGCCGCCCTCAGGGCCGACGATTTACGATCGCATTCAAACATGCGGACAAGAATTGAAAGGGGTAGACCAAAAAGAGCACCGCCCCAGACACATAGACGTCGGCGACCTCGCGATCGACCAGTTCACCCGATCCAGCGCTGAGCTAATTGCTTCCGCTCTTAGGGAGCTTTCGAATTGGCTGGTGTCCCTGCATGTGCACGTGCGCGCCTCGGCACCAACCGCGCATAGGCGGCCAAGAGGGAACGCTTTTCGACCTCCCATTGAAAGTCACCGTAGGCACGTTTCCTGCCGGAGTTCCGCATCCGCTCGCGCCCGGCCTCATCTTCAAGCAGCGCGAGGATTCCTTCGCCGAGCGCCCGCGGCGTCGGCTCCGCCACCACCAGGCCGGCGTCGCCTGCATCAGCCCTCGCCTGTGCCAAGTCGAACAGCACGAACGGCAGCCCGAGGGCCATGTACTCAAAGACCTTGATCATCGACATAATCGCGTTGCAGGCATTGGGCGGATCCGGAACGACGCCGATGTCGCAAGCCGCCAGCATGGCGGGAAGCGCATCGCCCGAAATGTAACCGGCAAATTCGATATGGCCGGCAATCCCGAGTTCGCCTGTGAGCGTCCTGACCCGACCTGCTTCCGGCCCATCGCCGATGATCAGGCAGGCGATATCCGTTCGATGCATGCGCTTGACGATGTGTTCCATCGCCTTGACCAGGAGGTCTACTCCGTCCTGGTCGGCCATCATTCCCACATAGCCGACGAGATATCGAAAGGTCCGCCTGACCGACAGGTCGGGCTTGACCTGGCTGAATCGCCTAATGTCGGGGACGCTTCTGACGATCCAGACCATGTCTGGCGGCATTCCCCCTCGCTCCACGGCCTGCTGCTTTAGGGTTGGGTTTGTCGCGAGGACCCCGTCGGCCAAGCGAAACGTCCAGCGTTCAAACACGAGCAGGAGACGATAAAAGAAATCCCGGCGGCCGAACTTGACCTCATAAAGTTCGGGCGAGGGATCATGCTGATCAAACAGAAATTTCTTGCCAAAGAAGAACTTGTAAATAATCGCGATCAAGAATGTCAGATCCGGCGGATTGCACGCTTGAAGAATATCGAATCCATGCCTGTGCGCCACCTTCAACGACAGAACGAATTGCCAAAAAAGGGCGACAGTATATTCGAGAAGATAGGTCGCGGCGCCCGAGCCTTCCACACCCCGTGGATGGCGGTAGATATGCACACCGTCCATCTGCTCGTATGCCTTGTCGTATCCCCTCCCCTTCGGACAAATGACTGAAACGGTGTAACCAGCCTGTCGCAGCGCTGTGGCCTCGGACCAGACCCGGCGATCGACCGGCACCGGCAGGTTCTCGACGATGATAAGGACCGCGCCGGGCGGATCACCTCCCGCAGATATGTTCGCTGAGAGCCCCATTGCGCCGACCTCTGTCAGTGGGAAGCGAGCTTTTGTATAGGACTTCCCAAAGAGGAGCACAATTCGAGGTCGCGGTTCAAACCGGAGTAAGCCAAAGGGGCAAGGTCAATTCGATCCAGCATGATGCTATTGTAACGAGGCGTCGCGAGTTCATCTCGCTTCTCGGCGCAGCGACGTGTGGCCGTTCCCGGGGCCGGCGCAGCAGTTCCGCCAGATGAGACGGATTAGTGTAGCTGATGGAGCGCCTCAAGCCGAGCGATCAAGTCACGGCAACGATGCCGTGGTCCTGCCAGGGTCACGCGGCCATAGGCGTCCGCCAGGCCTTGCAGCCCGGCTTGATGCGCTGCGCTGGCCAGAACCAGGCTCATCCGAACCTCGCCTCGGAAGGCCTCGCTGTTGGGAGTAATCCCTCCGGGCTGTTGCGCTCGACGTATTGGAGATAGCTCGGGCTCGATATCCAGTTCAAGCTCTGACACAGCGGCCACTGTTTCCTGACAACCCGTTAGCTTGGACTCGCCAAAAAAGTGGCAACGCGAGTCACTCTTCAGGAGTTTGCTCAAATGATCCAGAGCCGCGTGGACGCGACGATCACCGCCGAAAAGGCAGTAGTCGACGTCTACGTGCACCCAGCGATCAGCTCGCTTGATCCGATGATAAAGGATGTCCTGGAGAGTCTTACCGCTATACGGTTCAAGGACTGCCAGAATCTCTTCGAGCGCCGGCCTGGGGATGTCGTGCTCAGCCTTTCCGGGGACGAGAGAGTCGCGGAGGAATTATGGAAACGTCAGGTCCGGCACTTTCATGCCATGCCCTACCGGGTTGAGCGAGGCGCCACCGGCAATAGCAGCAAAGTCGTGTTCACTGGGTCCAGGCAGCTCAAGCCCCTCCTGCGGAATCGGGCATTGCAACACGCCGCATTTTCCAACGTTCCCGTGCTGCGAGATCCTGGTGGCGAAGTCCTTGCATATTTTGATCGCCGCCCAGTGTGGGTTGAAACAAGAAAAGACGGATGCGTTGGCCAGATGGCTTCTATTCCTCTGCCAGCTTTACGACCGGGGGAACAGCCATTGGATTACTTGAATGGCAGCAATTTCATGCAGCTCTTACCCCTGTTGCAGTTTTTAGTTAAGGAAACTGAAGAAATTGGTTGGAGACACGCGCCACTGCGTGCGTGCTTTACTCTCGATGATCCAAATTTGCGCTTACCCTCGTACGGGTTTTTGAATTATCGCGAACTTGTCGAGCAAGCGCAAAAGCACCACTTTCATGTTGCGCTGGCGATGATACCAGTTGACGTTTGGAGCACGCACTCAAACACTGTGAGTTTGATAAAGCGCAGCTCACGGTATGTCTCGCTTCTTATTCATGGCAACAATCATACGCGAGCCGAACTAAGCCGGTCTCGCCCACGCGAGCGCACTTTGGCAATTTTAGGCCAAAGTCTTTCGAGAATCGAATGGTTGGAAAAAACCACCGCGCTGCGGGTGGACCGGGTGATGGTGCCACCTCACAACGCCTTATCCGACAAAATAGCCCCGCTTTTGCTGGCGTCGGGATTCGAAGGTGCCGCAGTTGCGATGACAGATCTACGTGATCGGAACCCCGAAATGGTAAATCGGCCGACTTTCGGGTTACGAATGGCCGAAATGACGAGCGGCGGATTCCCTGTATTGGGGCGAATTGAGCTGTCTGCGGCCTGCGAAGGTGATGTTGTCATCTCCGCGATGCTCGGCGCACCGATCATATTCGGTGGGCATCACGAATGTGCGGCGGGAGGCCTTGACCTGTTTTCCGATTGTGCCGCGACGGTGAATTCCTTAGGGGACGTGCAGTGGTGCAGCCTCGAAACAATACTGCGGTCGAACTACCTATCTCGGCAGGAGAATAGCAGGCTGTGGATACAACCATACTCCTGCCGCCTTGAGTTGCGCGTGCCAGAGGGCGTGTCATCAATGATGATAATTGGGCCGGATCTCCAAAAAGCGGGCGCGTTCCGATTAATTCGAAAGAGCGAAGTTGTCCCCGGAAGGCGAAGCGTGCTTGTTCACGCGAACACGCCATTTGACGTGGTGCCCGGGGAGGCTGTTGAGTTGATTTCATCGAATTTAGGTACGATTGACCATCGTCACATCAAGATGGCGCGACCGTCTGCATGGGCGCTGGTCAGGCGATTCCTGTGTGAAGCTCGCGACAGGGGGCGAGCATTCCTTCCTGTGGCGCGTGCGGCGCGCAAGCCACGAGAGATGCCGATCGCCCCAGAGAAGACCTGAAGGTGCGCAAATCTGGTCCGCTGAGCCCGAGGATTTGTCGGGCGAC
Organism: Bradyrhizobium sacchari; assembly: GCF_002068095.1. Lineage (GTDB taxonomy): Bacteria > Pseudomonadota > Alphaproteobacteria > Rhizobiales > Xanthobacteraceae > Bradyrhizobium > Bradyrhizobium sacchari. The sequence continues at coordinate 613,342 of NZ_LWIG01000026.1, forward strand.
CTCCTGGCCCAGCGAGGCATGGTGGCCGAGCACCTCAACGGCGCTAGTAGATCGCGGCGCGATGTCTGCTGTACCCCTGATAGCGGCGCGATAGCAGACCCCGCCATGGGTCCGGGTGGGCCAATACCGGAATCAGGTTTCGTCTCTCACAGGGTCGCCGATGCTCCCCGTGGAGATCGGCGACGTGTACAGTTCAATGGTAGAGGACACGCCGTCAGGCACAGCGTCCATTCTTTGCCGAAGATGAGCAACCAGACGTTCCGGGCCGATGGTCAGGCACCCACCGTGTCCCCCAGGCACCTGGATGACCTCGAGTTGCGAACTGAGAGCTCGCCATGCGCGACCGTCGTGGTCTGCTGCGTAGAACGTCACAGGAACCTCGAGCGGTGCCGGAAGATATTGCGCCATTGCGAGCGAATAAGGCTCCCATAACGCGCGCGGAATCGTATCATAGGGATTGAAGACTGCATCATGCAGCTTCTTGGGATTGGTTAGAGCGGTATACAGCTGGCTAACCCGCTTGCTCGTCGACCCGTAGAAGAACTGCTCGAGCCTGACCATCAGCTGATAGGTCCAGCGCAGACTGTAAGGCGAGACTAGTCGCTTCATCGGTCTGAGGATCGCTTGCGCCGCCGCACGGGCACTAACGGTCGGCGGGTCAACCATGACGACCCTACCAACCCTGTGGCCGGCTGCCATCAGCAGGCGAGCTGCTTCGAATGCCACAATGGCGCCGTTGCAGAAGCCCCCCAGCACGAAAGGTCCGCTCGCCTGTCTATCCA
>NZ_LWIG01000027.1 GCF_002068095.1 Bradyrhizobium sacchari
ACGCCGCGCGCACGCCTTTCAGGAACGTCCCGACTTCGCCGGAGAGCTGCTCGGCCTGCTTGGACAGGTTTGAGGCCGCCGCGAGCACCATGCCGGCGGCATTGCCGGTCTCGTTGGCGGCGGTGGAGACGCCGCCGATATTGGTGGTGACCTCCCTGGTTGCCTCCGCCGTCTGCGAGACGCTGCGGGCGATCTCGGCGGTGGCGGCGCCTTGCTCCTCGATGGCCGCGCCAATCGAGGTGGCGATGCGGCTGACCTCCTCGATGGTGGCGGTGATGCCGCCGATGGCGTCCACGGCCTCCCTGGTGGCGCCCTGGATCTGGGCGATCTTGTCGCCGATCTCGCGGGTGGCCTCCGCGGTCTGGCTCGCCAGCGACTTCACCTCGGAAGCGACGACGGCAAAGCCGCGGCCGGCTTCGCCCGCGCGCGCCGCCTCGATGGTGGCGTTGAGCGCGAGCAGATTGGTCTGCGCCGCGATGCTGGAGATCAGCTCGGCGACGTGCTCGATCTGCTGGGCGCCGTCCGAGAGCGCACGTACGATGGTGTCGGTGCGACGGGCGCTGTCCACGGCGCGGCCGGTCACCTCGGCGGACTGCGCGACCTGGCGGCTGATCTCGGTGATGGAGGAGGAGAGTTCTTCCGCCGCGGCGGCCACGGTCTGGACGCGCTGGCTGGCCTCATTGGCGGCCGAGCCGACCACGGCGGCGCGGCGGTTGGTGCCCTCGGCGGTGGACGACATCGACTTGGCGGTGGTCTCGAGCTCGCCGGAGCCGGAGGCCATCAGGCCGACGAGCTGGCCGACGGAGGCATCGAAGCGGTCGGCAAGTGCAATCAGCGCCTCGCGCTTCTCCTGCTCGCTGCGCGACTTGGCGGCGACCTGCTCGGCCTCCAGATTGCGGGCCGTCAGCGCGGTCTGCCTGAGGACTTCGAGGGTCTCGGCCATGCGGCCGATCTCGTCGCCGCGGTCGGTCTCCTCGACCGGCTTGTCGATGGCGCCCTCGGAAATCGCCTGCATACGGTTCTTCTGGCGGTCGAGCGCACCGAGCACGTCGCGGGCGATCAGCCAGGACATGGTCGCCATCAGCAGCATCAGGCCGACGCCGATCGCGGCCAGCTCCAGCGTCAGGGCACGCACGTCGGCGTCGATGTCGTCGACATAGAGGCCGTAGGCAATTGCGACGTTCCAGGGAGTAAAGTAGCGAGCGAACACCATTTTGCGAACCGGAACGGTCTCGCCCGGACGCGGGAAAAGATAGGACAGGACGGCGCCTTCGGGGGCCTGCCTGGCTGTGTTGACGGTGGCATCGCCGATCACGATGCCATTGGCATCCTTGATGCCGTTGTTCTTGCCCTCGAGCTGAGGCGCGCCGCCGTTCATCATGACGGTTGAATCGGCAGTGTAGACGACGGGATAGCCCTGGCCGCCGCCAAACTTCATCTGCCGGCCGCGCAGCTTGAACTGGGCCTGCGCGTCGGCAAGCGTCATCTTGCCGGCGGCGACCTCGTCATGAAGCGACTGCGCGAAGCCGTGCAGCAGATCGACCGCCGTCTGCATCTGGCGCGCGCGATCGTCGAGCATGCGGGTCTTGCTGAGATAGGCCGATGCAACGATGAGCGCGGTGACCGTGAGTGCCGCGAGGCAGACCATGCTGGCGAGCTTGGTGCGGATCTTCAGATGAGAGAGCAGCGTCATGACGGCCTCGGGAGCGGTTGTAGAATGCTTGTTCTCGCGCAGCCGTATCAGGAAGTTCTTACCATTCCTGAATGCAGCGGATGGCGCGTTCAGAAGCGCCGCAATTCGCGCAGCCGTGGACACGCATATGCAGGTGTGAGGCCGACGCCTGCGGCGACGTGTCCGGGAAAGATTGGGATCGTCGTGTTTACGCGGTCGAGCGCCGGCTCAATCGACGCATCGATTCGTCGATGCACGTCGTGTTCGAGCCGCGGACGTCGCGCGGCTTACGCCGCGCGCACGCCTTTCAGGAACGTCCCGACTTCGCCGGAGAGCTGCTCGGCCTGCTTGGACAGGTTTGAGGCCGCCGCGAGCACCATGCCGGCGGCATTGCCGGTCTCGTTGGCGGCGGTGGAGACGCCGCCGATATTGGTGGTGACCTCCCTGGTTGCCTCCGCCGTCTGCGAGACGCTGCGGGCGATCTCGGCGGTGGCGGCGCCTTGCTCCTCGATGGCCGCGCCAATCGAGGTGGCGATGCGGCTGACCTCCTCGATGGTGGCGGTGATGCCGCCGATGGCGTCCACGGCCTCCCTGGTGGCGCCCTGGATCTGGGCGATCTTGTCGCCGATCTCGCGGGTGGCCTCCGCGGTCTGGCTCGCCAGCGACTTCACCTCGGAAGCGACGACGGCAAAGCCGCGGCCGGCTTCGCCCGCGCGCGCCGCCTCGATGGTGGCGTTGAGCGCGAGCAGATTGGTCTGCGCCGCGATGCTGGAGATCAGCTCGGCGACGTGCTCGATCTGCTGGGCGCCGTCCGAGAGCGCACGTACGATGGTGTCGGTGCGACGGGCGCTGTCCACGGCGCGGCCGGTCACCTCGGCGGACTGCGCGACCTGGCGGCTGATCTCGGTGATGGAGGAGGAGAGTTCTTCCGCCGCGGCGGCCACGGTCTGGACGCGCTGGCTGGCCTCATTGGCGGCCGAGCCGACCACGGCGGCGCGGCGGTTGGTGCCCTCGGCGGTGGACGACATCGACTTGGCGGTGGTCTCGAGCTCGCCGGAGCCGGAGGCCATCAGGCCGACGAGCTGGCCGACGGAGGCATCGAAGCGGTCGGCAAGTGCAATCAGCGCCTCGCGCTTCTCCTGCTCGCTGCGCGACTTGGCGGCGACCTGCTCGGCCTCCAGATTGCGGGCCGTCAGCGCGGTCTGCCTGAGGACTTCGAGGGTCTCGGCCATGCGGCCGATCTCGTCGCCGCGGTCGGTCTCCTCGACCGGCTTGTCGATGGCGCCCTCGGAAATCGCCTGCATACGGTTCTTCTGGCGGTCGAGCGCACCGAGCACGTCGCGGGCGATCAGCCAGGACATGGTCGCCATCAGCAGCATCAGGCCGACGCCGATCGCGGCCAGCTCCAGCGTCAGGGCACGCACGTCGGCGTCGATGTCGTCGACATAGAGGCCGTAG
>NZ_LWIG01000028.1 GCF_002068095.1 Bradyrhizobium sacchari
CTATTATCAGTTCTTCTGCGGCGAGGAGTGTTTCCAGCACCGTCCGGTGTTCGATCGCTGTTGACGCGCTGGCGCAACCGGATGGGCGAGGAGCGCCTGAAAGCCCTGCTGCAGGAGAGCCTGTCGGTCGCCGTCAGGACCAAGGCGATCAAGCTGTCCGAGCTCTCCCGGGTGATCGTGGACACGACTGGTGCAGCCCAAGAGCGTGATGTTCCCGACCGACGCCAAGCTTCTGAACCGGGCGCGCGAGAAGCTGGTGCGGCTGGCGCAACTGATAGGCGTCGAGTTGCGCCAGTCCTATGCGAGGGTCGGCAAGTTCGCCCTGATCAAGCATCAGCGCTACGCCCATGCCAGCAGTTCAAGCGTGCCAGGCGTGCGCTGAAGACGTTGCGCACCTATCTCGGCCGGGTGATGCGCGACATCAGCCGCAAGATCGCGGGCGACGCCGCGCTCGAGGGGAGGTTTTCGAAGCTGCTATTGCTGGCGCGCCGCATCCACGAGCAGCAGCAGCGCCAGAGCGGGACGAAGGTCTATTCGTTGCATGCGCCGGAGATCGAATGCATCGGCAAGGGCAAGGCCCATCGCCCTTACGAGTTAATGGCATGGACCACGCCCGTTCTCGGCGGCAAGGTCGAGCCCCGCGAGGCAGCAGCAGGAGCACAAGCCATGTCGAATACGAACATTGCCACAATCGGTATCGATCTCAGGAAGAATACATTCCATGTCGTGGGGCTCGATGCCACAGGGGCAATCATCCTACGCAAGAAGCGATTGAGAAATCAGCTTGACCAGTCGCTGGGCAATGTTCCGCGTTGTCTGATCGGAATGGAGGCGTGTGCAGGCGCACATCATCTGGGGCGCAAACTCGAGAAATTGGGCCATCAAGTACAGCTCTTGCCGGCACAGTACGTCAAACCATACCTCAAGGGTCACAAGAATGACTTTCGGGATGCGGAAGCGATCGCCGAGGCCGCTCAGCGCCCGACAATGAGGTTCGTCCCAGTGAAGTCAGCCGAACAACTTGATTTACAGGCACTCCACAGAGTTCGCAGTCGACTGGTGACGCAGAGAACGGCGGTCATCAATCAAATCCGGGGCTTTTTGCTTGTGCGAGGGCTACCAGTGCGGCAGGGAGCGGCAGCACTCCGACTGGCACTTCCTCAGATTCTCTCCGCGCCAAAGGACGGCTTATCGTCTCGAGTGATCCAGCTCATTCAAGACTTAGCCGAGGACTGGCGCTATCTCGACCGACGGGTCGCGTCAATGACGAAAGAAATCGACGAACTTGCTGATCAAGATCCACACTGTCGCCGCCTAATGAGTGCGCCCGGCGTCGGGCCGATCATCTCAAGCGCGATGGTCGCCGCCATCGGAACCGGTGATACCTTCCATAAAGGCCGAGACTTTGCAGCATGGCTTGGCCTGGTACCGAAGCAAATCTCGACCGGCGATCGAACCATTCTCGGGCGCATATCGAGGCGCGGTAATCGGTACCTGCGAACGCTGTTCATTCAAGGTGCCAGAGCCGTACTCCTGCACCGTCAGAGTTGGCCTCGGCATGGCTTCGCAGCCCGGTTGGAGGCAGCGTCGAAGCGGCTCCACTCCAATGTCTTGGTTGTTGCCCTGGCCGCAAAACTCGCGCGCATGGCCTGGAGCATGCTCGCAAAGGGCCGTGACTACGACGCCAACCGCCTGGGCCGCACCGCATAAGAAACAGGGCCGGAAAGGAAGGTCGGACTACACTAACCCGTCGAGGTTTGCGAGACGGAAAGAACGAATGGAGAAACGGTTCCACCGACACCTCTGAAGCCTGGTTCGACTCCAGGCCCTTCTTGAGGCCGGCGAGTTATTGAGGACAGAAGTGGGCGGATATCCATGATGGCTCGGGGCAACAGCCCCAAATTGAAGCCGGATAGATTGGCGCAAACCGCTTCATCCGTATGTCGATTCCTCTTGCAATGCGGGCGTGGTCCATAGATCGGCGTCAAGGTCTCCGTCGCAACCACGCTCAGCCACGCCCGGGGCGGCCAGTTCGTCACCCATGTGAAGGCGCTGCCCGGCAATCCCTATGACGGCCACACGCTGCAAACCGTCATCCCAGACATGGAAAAGCTCGTCGGCAACATCATCGAGCGGCTCATCCTTGACAAGGGATACCGCGGCCACAACGCGCCGCCGGACTACAAGTTCAGGGTCTTCATCTCGGGTCAGAAGCGAGGCGTCACGCCGTCGATCAAGCGCACCATGCGCCGCAGATCCGCCATCGAGCCTGTCATCGGCCATCTCAAGGCCGAGCACCGCATGGAACGCAACTATCTCTGGTTCAAGCACGGCGATGCCAACAATGCCGTGCTCGCTGTCGGCTACAACTTCCGCCGCCTCCTCCGCTTGCTCAGGCCTTTGTTGCACCAAATCCTGGCCGCACTCTTCACCCCGCCGCTGCTCAATCCGACCTGAAAATACGAATCTTCACGGTCGACTAACGCGGCCGATGGGGGCATTTTGCGAGTTCAGAGCGCGCATTGAGTGTCCGCCCGAGCCGCAAAACGGAGAAGGACAGGGAGAAGGGCAATCACAGCGCCGCTTGCATCATGTCGTAGCCGGGTGCCTCGATCGCAACCGTCATTGACCGCACGATCGTAGCAAAGCGCACCGGGCGATGCTCTGATGTCAAGCGCTCGGCCGTCGCTCTGGGGCGGACCCGCGTTGAGCAGCATTCAGGCTGGCACGCGGACGACCAGCATCCAAGGCTTCATCTAGTCCTGTCAGACGTGGCAGGTTGGCTACCGCGTTGTTGGAACTCTGACAACCTGCAAGGCCATTCCAAGAGCAAGCTGTTAGTTGGACGCGCTTTCTCACGCCTCGCGCACGGAGGCTACGACTTGGCACACCGATTGCTGTGTTGCGGAATGCCGCAGCCACAGCGTTCTTAGGCCTGTCGCCTGGAATTCCCGATGAGACCCGCTCCACCCGAGTTAACGACTCGACGCTGTTTGCGTTCAGAACTCCGAAAGCCCTAAACATCATGAAATAGAACTTATCGCCATTCTGGCTCGGCTTGGGACAGGTCGAGCTTTTAGCGAGAGGAGAAGGTAGGCATGATTTCCGAGGTGTTCATCACCTGTGCGGTCACGGGGGGCGGGAGCGGCCCGAAACATAGCCCGCATGTGCCGGTAACCCCGGAGCAGATTGCAAACTCGGCAATCGAGGCGGCGCGCGCAGGGGCGGCGCAGGTGCACATTCACGTGCGTGATCCCGAGACGGGGCAGGGCTCGCGAGAACCGGCGCTGTATCGGGAGGTTGTGCAGCGCATTCGAAAGTCAAATGTGAATCCGGTAATCAATCTGACTACGGGGATGGGGTGCGCTCTGGTGATGGGCGGGCCGGAGTCTCCGTTGCCGACCGCGGCCGGAACGGACATGGCAGGTGCGACTGAGCGGTTGGTGCACATCGAAGAGCTGCGCCCCGAGATCAGCACGTTGGATTGCGGAACGTTGAACTACGGCACTCGTGACGAGTTGATCGTGGTCAACACCCCCGCGACGGTGCGCGCAATGGCAGCACGCCTGCAAAAGCTGGGGGTGCGCCCTGAGCTTGAGGTGTTTGATACCGGTGATCTGGTGATGGTGCACGATTTGATAAAAACGGGGCTGATTGACGATCCGCCGCTGATCCAGCTGTGCATGGGGATTCCCTACGGCGCGCCGGGCGATCCGACCACGCTGTTGGCCCTGGTGCACCGGCTCCCGCCGCGCGCTATCTACTCAACCTTCTCAATTGGACGCATGCAGCTCCCGTATGTGGCGTTGGCACCCTTGCTCGGCGCAAACGTGCGAGTGGGGTTGGAGGACAACCTGTACCTCTCCCGCGGGCGGCTGGCGACTAATGCCGAACTCGTGCAGCGGGCGGTAGAAATTCTCGACCGGATCGGGGTGCGGGTGATGGGCCCAGATCAGGTGCGCGAGAGGCTCGCGCTCAAAGTTCATGGTTGAGAAATCCGATTGATGCCGAAGCGCTCAGACTCCTTTGAGAGCCAGCCGCGAGAGGTCAGGCTGCTGGGCGGGGCATCGGCGGCGGGTAGGCGCAGGGGGCGCTAACGGCGGCGGGGGCCTTGACCCTTAATCCGCTCCTCGAGACTGGGCTTTGGCCATCGTCGCTGCAGGCGGAGATGAATTCACCGAACGCCCTGCTCGCCGAGGACAAGCACTTCAGTTCTTCAACGTGCTCGCGCGAGAAACACGACAAAGGGTTGACGGCCACGGGCGAGCAGGGCTGTTCCCGGCCGGTAACATGTGGCTTGAATGCTCAAGAGGAGGGAATGATGTCGAAGGATGGATTGTGCGCGATCATTACAGGTTCTGCGTCAGGGCTTGGAGCGGCGACCGCGGGACTCTGGGCCAAACGCGGGGCGCGCATCGTGGTCAACTATTCCAACAGCCAGAAAGAAGCCGAGACAACGGCCGAAGCCTGCCGCAACGCGGGGGCTGCCGACGTCCTGGTGGTGCAGGGCGACGTCTCGCGCGATGAGGATTGCAGAAAGATCGTCGCAGCTGCGGCATCCTGGGGACGGCTCGATGTGCTCGTCAACAATGCCGGTATCACAAAACATGTGCCACATCGTGATCTCGACGGCCTCTCGGCCGAGGATTTTCAGCGCATCTATGCCGTCAACACCATCGGGCCGTACCAGATGATCCGTGCGGCGCGCTCGCTGCTCGAAATCGGCGCGAAAGTGAGCGGACGGCCGGCCGCGGTGGTGAACGTCTCATCGGTCGCAGCCATTAACGGGGACGGCTCATCGATCGCGTACTCAGCGAGCAAGGGCGCCCTGAATACCATGACGCTGCCGCTGGCGCGCGCGCTAGCGCCTTCCATTCGCGTCAACACGGTTTGTCCCGACTATATTGATACGCCCTGGTTCACCAAGGGCCGTGGCGAGGCGCGCGCCCGCGAGGTGCGGGATACAGTGCTGGCGCGTGTGCCGCTCGAGGTTGTCTCCACAGCTGAGGATGTAGCACAGCTCGTCTGCTTCCTCGCAAGCCCGGAATCGAACAATATGACCGGCGAATGCGTCCGCATTGACGCTGGCATGCATCTGATCTTGTGAGGACGCGAAAGCTCTCTCGTCGCCATGTCCCGGGTTGTCCTAGCACGTCTGTGCATGCGGCACGGGCCGAGTCCGATCAGGCGCGCTCGCGGGCCAATGCGCGCCTGCTGGCGGAAAGCAGCAGGTGTACTTCCGCGTCCTCGTGGAATGGCTGGACGCATTTATCCGCTTCCAGGCGTAAGGTCCTCAAGGCATGGACGGCAGTAAAGATTTCGGGAAGATAGTGGCGATCATCTCTCGTACCGAGCTCGAATCTTACCTGATGTTGACGGATGACGAGCCCTGTTCTTGCTATGAACCGCGGCGTACGAAAAGTGTGAAGACCTCGTAGAGGATCTTCCCGGGGCGATTGCATTCGGGTTTCGGCTATCTCAGCCCGCGACAGCTCGAGAATCAAGGTATCCGCATGGCGGTCAAATCAGCCGCCTGCCGCAGTCCGGTCTTAAGAACCCACTCCAGATCGTCTCGTGCGCAGGGGCGTCGTCAAAAAGTCCCTTAGCACCGAAGGAATTTCCCCGTCGGACTTACCCTCTAGCTGAGATGCTTCTCTTCACCAAGACTTGAGGCAGTCACTATTGAGTTGATCCAGGTTGACGATGCGCCCAGGCGCCTCCATATGTCTCCGCGAAGCGGGGCGCCTTGGCGATCTGCGGCCCTCCCTTATCCGCATCGGTAGGCGCACCAGATTGTAGGCGGCAGGAAACGTAAAAGCCCACTCGACGTGATCGCCACCAGCGGAAGCTGGTCTTCTCTTGTCCGGCGACCGTCTTGAATCTGCCGAATATCTCCTCGGCACCCGCTGGTGCTCTGTGCAGGATGCGGGGTCTCGTTTGTCGAGCGCAGCTCGTCGACGAAGTCTTCCGCAACGACTTTGTCGACGCCGGGGTGACCGCCGGCGGGCGGTCAGCACGGTCGCCAAAAACTCGACCGCGACGTCGCTCTTCCGGCAGCCAGTCGCGGCCCTGCTCGGAGCACTGGTACGTTCACGCTTAAATTGTCCAACATAACGTGGTCTGCACGTTCTCAAATGTGTCGCCGCCCGCTCTGCTGGAGGGATGATGATGTCGGTTGAACCCCACCGTGCGGTCACCTGTTCAATCGAGGCATCTAGCGAGGAAAGAGTTCAATTCCACGTGTTTAGAGTTACCGCCAAACGGCGCAGAGCTTTGTCGAGTAATCCGAGATCGATGCCGTAGGAGAGCCGGACCCCAACGGGGTCGCCATAGGCTGTGCCCGAAATTGCTACGACACCAGCATCCATCAGCAACACGTTAACGACGTCATCGGCATTGATGTCACGGCCATGAGCGTTGACGCGTCGCAACCATCGGGTGAGATCGAGATAAAAGTAGAATCCACCCTGGGCGGCAGGTTGGGGTACCGATGTTAGCGTCGAAAGTATGGAGAGACCGAGCGACCGCGCGTTGCTAACATGGCGCTGCAGTCGTAGTTCGAAGGCAGAGTCGGCGGACTCGAGGTGATGGAGAAGCGCATGCTGGCCGGTGAGATTGGGAGAGGATGTATCGGCTTGTAGCGCCCTAACCGCGCTGATAATTGCCTTGGGGCCAGCTAGATAGCCAATTCGCCAGCCGGTTGGAGCCAGTGACGTGGACAGCGAATTGACGAGCAAAGTACGAGCGCGTACCCGAGGAGTCACCGAGACGATCTGGTGATGGGTATGTGGGGCATGGATGAAATTCCCGCAGCATTCATCGAAGATGATCCAGAGATTCCGGTCGATCGCGAGTTGAGCAATGTCACCAAGAGTGGTACGGTTGTAGATCGCGCCGGTCGGATTGCTCGGCGTGTTGACCACGATCGCCTTAGTCTTTTCTGTAATAGCGGCCGTGAGGTCACTAAGCTTGGGTAGATAGTTGTTATGGCGGGTCTCGATGAAGACCGGCGTGCCGCCCGCAATGCCGATCTGGGCCGGCAGAGGGGTCCAGTAAGGGGCGGGGATCAGCACTTCGTCTCCGGGATTCAGAAGAACCATGACTGCATTGAAGAGTGACTGTTTGGCGCCGCTCGTCACCGCGATTTCGTCTGCCGACCACGGCTGGGCGGTCTCGTCGGAAATCTTGCGAGCAAGCGCATTGCGCAACTCCGGCAGATCGACTGCGTCGGTGTGGCGGCTGAGGTTGCGATTTATCGCGGCGATCGCGCCCTCGCGTATCGATGGAGCTAATTCGCTGCAGATCTCTTCAATGCTTAAGTCGATAATGTGGTCGCTGCATGCGGCAATTGCTTCGGCGGCAGTCCACGTCGCTGTCGCCGACGATTTCAGAAACATTGTCCGTTTCGCCAGCATGCGAGTTCTCTCCGAATGCGGCGTTTTGGAGCCGCGAGACCATGGCTCGATAGATATCCTGAGTGAGGGGCTCGGCCGTGAGAAGCCGCTGAACCTTTAGAGTTGACGAATAAATCCATAAGATTGTCCGGCTTATGCCGGGGCTCAGCATGTCATGGCTGGTCTTGCGTTTGGATGCTCCAACGATCCCCCTGGCGGCTTCGGTGAAGTTCACGGCAGCCGCGTTGATATTCGCGGTTTTGGAGTTACGGAGCACATACCCTTCATTGGATTTAATTGGACTAATCGGGCAGGTTCCATCGGTAACTATTTGACGGCCGTTCGCGGTGACATGTTTCTCTTTGTTCGAGCAATCGGCATGCCACTCGGTGAGTTTGATCGGCCAGCCTTGCTGGACGAAGGAGTTGCGCATGCCTACCAACCGCCGCTGTGGAGTTGCGGTGCCGCGCTTTGTTGGTGCCGCGACTGTGGCGTTCTCGCCTGCACGGGTCGTCGATCCGTGTTCGGCCGATTCGTTAGCTCCTGAACCGTTCGGGAAAGAAGCCGCGGCCGACAAAATCTCCGACCGGAGAGCGGCCGCTCGGCTGTTCACGCTGCAATAGGCCAGGCGGCAGGCCTGCGCCGTCGCTCTTACGTCCAACGGCGATCGCGATCTCGACCGCAAAACCCTCGGGCACCCTAAGCATCCTGCGCGCCCTCCCCAAGTTAAATCCACTCATGCCGTGTGCAGCCCAACCTGCGGCCGTTGCCTGATTGGCAAAGTTCGCCCAGGCGGCTCCGCTGTCGAAGGAATGCGTGCGCGAGAATAGCCGTTCGGTCTTCCCGGGTGGCGCAAACTCTTTCCTCGACAGTAGATAGATTAGAGCGGCCGCGTGGCGCGCCCAACCTTGGTTGAACTCGATCAAAGGAGCAAGAAAGGCTTCGAATTCTGACTGGCCGCGCAAGGCATAGACAAAGCGCCATGGCTGGGAATTGAACGCCGATGGCGCCCACCGAGCGGCCTCGAAGAAGGTGTTCAGGACCCTTTCGGGAAGCGGATCCTGAGTGAAGCCGCGCGGTGACCAGCGGTCGACGAATATCCGGTCTACGGGGTGATCGGGATCACGGAGTTTGGAGGCCGTCTCTTGAATATTCATCCGCTTCTCCTTCTTCTTGGCACTCGGTGGCATGGCAGGGCGTGTCGCGAGCCCGGCGCCTCGACCGAATCCGTCCGCTTCGCGAGAGATCGATTTCCATTGCTGCTACCGATGATGATCGCACTGTCCAAACCGGATGTCCCGCGTGAACGCAATCATGGTATTGACGATTTGCTCTCTTGGATGCGTAGCAAAGTGCAGCCACTCGACATTCCCGAATTGCTTGGATTTGAGAGGCCATGCGTCTGGAGCTGATGATTTGCGGACTGGCGGTAATATAGAGCTCGATTTCGCGCGGCAACTCGACGATGGTCTCCGGATGATGGCCATTCGCGCGCAATGCGTATTTGAACGCATGGGCACGGTTCACGAAGACGCCGCCAAAAACGCCATTCTGTTCGCGGACAATCCAGTTGCCGCGACGATTTCTGCCAACAAAGACGCCCGGCGCTGCGGGGCTGCACGAAGGAGGTTCGACAAGCTTCATGATCAGCATCCTTCCATAAGCCTGAATGGTATGTTCCTCAGCCGACGTTTGCTGAATCCATACCGTTCATAGGTCTCTAGCACGGAAACGTGAGTTACATCGCTCCAAAGCGACTCTCGTTAAAGGTGGCAGCTTGCTCCGACGTGCAGCATTGCGTTTGGCCCTTTGCTGTTGCAAGTGACAACAGACCCGCTCAGCCCGGCGAAGGTCGCCGCACACCGCGACGGTGATATTCGTTGCTTCGGCGTTGCGACTTACAAGCGTCGTCAACGCATTCTTCAGGATCGATCGGGCGAGGTGTCATTGGTAGCTTCCCGAAATGAACCAACCGTATCGGCGGCTTCTCCCTCGTTTTAGCAATAGGCGTGCCATTTTGCAGAATCTGATGCGCGCATTGCTTTACGCGTGCACGTCTGACACCGTACCCTTGGACACGCTGATAGGGTCAACGGCTTCGCGAACTTCGAGAGCAATGGAATGTGTGTTACGCGACAAATCATCTTGCGAAACCGGCATCCCGGACTACCAGAAGGGTGGGAGAAGTTCCTGCTCGATAGCGCGCAGATGAAGAAGAGCTGTGCGTACAAATCGGCGCTTGCCGAGAACGCTCTGCTCATGGATGCACGCTTGTGGTCATGGGGATGACCACACGACGTTTACGGAGTAGGAAATGAACGGCTCATCGCTGCCGATGCCGCGGGTGAAAATGCCGGTTGAGCCGAGGCGGCATGTCGGGAGCTCGTAGACTGGCTTGGCTGCCGCCAGGGCGTGCGTGTGCGTCTTTCCGAAACCGAACGCACGTGATGTCTAGACCCCGCCAAGCTGTTTGGACCGCGACATTGCGCCCGCAACTATTGTCGGCGTCTCGCCGCGTCGCATTGGCATAAATTCTGCTTCACCCTTTCTGGAGAGCCGGAAGGACGCCATGCCAGTCAATAGTCCGGTTCCCATTGTCTTCAACCACGCGAGAATTTGCGCATCTTTCCACTGCAATTCATTGCGAGCACTGCTATGTTCCCGAAGAGTACCTAGAGTACAAGTGGCTGTTGGAGCCTTCACAGTTATACGAGGAGATGAGAGATTTCGTCGACCTTCGCGTCGACAGATATTCCCTCAGAAAAGTCTCGTTGCCGGGTGGCGGCCGCTTCTCAAGCGCGTGTTTCCGCGCGCGGCGGCTCCGTGATGGCCCATGCGAATAAGCGAGGCTTCACGTGCAACTGAACACAGGAGGGCTCGGCCAGGTACGGATTTCTGATGTAGTCTCAATTTTCGAGGATCCCAAGAAGCTGGCCTTCCAGTTCAGCTTTGACGGTGCAAAGCGGGAGACCGTGGACCGCTTTCGGGGCAAGTCGGGTGTTTACGACTCCGCACTCCGGCAGATGGCGGAGGCGGTCAATTGCGGGTGTTGGTGCAAGCCAGGATGACAGCCAACCGGCACAACATCGATGAGGCGCTGGACGCCTATCGGTTTCTGTCGTCGGTCGGCATCGACTCCTTCAGGACCAAGCGTCCCTGCGGGTGTTGCCCTCGGCAATGAGGATGCGCGCTTGAGCTCGGCTGACAAAATTCGAGAACTGCAGGAAGCCCTGAGGGGGATTGCTGCGCAGCCCAGCTCAGCGCGCCTTGAAGTGCCGCCGCCGATTTTCGTCGATACCTCGCAGCCGCGGCCAAACGGCAGATATACCAAATGCGACTGTGGTACCACCGCTGTCTATCTCTCTACAAACGGCGATTTGTATCCCTGTTCCTTCATCGTCGGGGATCCCGATAGCCGCGAGTTCCTCCTCGGCAATATCCGATCGCGGGAATTCGACCTGGCGAAGGTTTGGCGTACCTCGCCGGCTCTCGAGAAAGTCCGGGCGAACAGTAGCTGCGGCCAACGCCCGAGCCAGGTCGCCCTCCTGAAGAATGTCGAGAGCCGTGCGCTTGCCTGTGCCTGACCAAGCGATCGATGAATGAAAAGCGGTCTCCATATCGGAGGTCCTAGACGCGCGAGGAGGCGGTATCACGGCGTGTCAGAACCTAGCCTGGTCGCCCCCGTGTCTGGCCTCATCATGTCCGAAGTCTGATCGAGGCAAAAGCGAGAGAGTATCAGAAGGCATGCGAGGAGATATCATTCTTGTCGGGCTCGGTCCTTACGCCCGGGCGAAGTATATCTCTCTGATCGAGGACCCCATTGCCAGCGGTCGAGCATCCGCCTGCCATGTTGTCGAGCTCGAGAGTATGCGAGACGATGTGAATGCCCTTTTCCGAACGCGCATGCAAGCCGGCGAGCCTTTCATGGGTACCGGATCTGAGGCGGCACGCGATCTGGTATTCCGGCCATGGGGAGGACGTCCTTATAGCTCGCGCGTCCCGGCGCAAAAGTCATCATCTCGACCGAACCCAAGGCCCATTTGGGCTACCTTCGCGCGGCTCTTAAGCGGCATGACAGGCTTCCGTCAAATCGCATGCTATTGCAAGCGGCCGCAACGCGAGTGATTTTCGATCGGCCTCGGCAGAAAGAAGAACATTGAGGCTCGATCTAAGCTCGATCCGGTTGGACTATCAAGCTTCCTCTCCTACCGTGCTGTCTACGGCGAGCGGACGTTGTTTGCAGATGTTCGAAAGCTGCCACCTGGAAGCTGGTTGAAAATCACGGCTCAATCGCACGAGCTCACACGTTGGTGGGATACTGCCCGCCTCGATAATGGTGGTGATTGCAGTTCTCTCGAAACGTTGATCGGCAGCGCTGTGGAGGGAACATTTGCTGCCCCACACTCGCGGCGTTGCTTTCCGGAGGTCTCACCTCCAGTGTGTTGGGTTTCGAGCTTTCAACGCACTCGGCACAAAAGCCGACATGCTTACTGGAATGGTAGGCGGTGATGTGTACGGTGAAAGCCCTTATGCTGTCGAGGTAGCAGAATCCCTCAAGCTCGCCCACGTCCTGGTTCGGCTGCCTGGGGCAACGAGCCTGGATGTCGTTAAGCGCCTCACCGCATTACGTGGTCATCCAGAGCCGGCTGCCGGCCACCAAAGCCAGCCCCTCGCGAGGCGGGCGTGGCGCTCCCAACCGTACAAGCCCACAAGACAGACAAAGAGTGCCAGCGAATTGCCAAATATCGTGATGACAAGCAGTGCGGTCATCATGAACGGCACGGCAGCCTGCATATCGACGAGTGCCATGAGTCCCTCGTCGATCAGTCCGGCAAGCTCGGCAGCGAGGAAGCCCAACGAAACGCCCAAGGCTTCCGATGGCGCTCCACTCATCGCCGACACCCTCCCGCTTTCCGCTGTCATGGCCGAACACGAACGAAGTGCAGACCTGTCGTTTGTTCTCACCGATTGCGGCGCGGCTAATCGGAGCGCTTCACACGATGCTGTGTACTACGATTGGCCTATCCGATCGGCGTTGGCATGCACGGGGGGCTTTCGGCGCATGAGTTGTCTTCATTATGCATCCTTGCTGGCAATGCCTTTATAAGCGGAGTTGTTGCTACCCCTTCAGTGCGCCGGGCAACTGTCTTCCGGGAGCGTTACCGACAACGTCTTTATCTGAGGGGAGCGGCCATAACCCGGCTCGCGCAACCGAAGAATGATCACCTGACGCTGATCCGACGCAATTGAAAGCCTGAACCAAGGACCATTTGGCCTATGTAGCAGGGAAAGCGCGGGGAGTTTGTTCGGTCGAACATCGAAGAAGCCATTGCCTCGAGCCGATTTTGGCCAGGCGAAAAACTTCCGAACGACGTAGAGCTTGCTCTGGAACATGGTGTCAACCGGCACACCGTAAGATATGCCATTCGGGCACTTGAGCAGGAGACTGCTCCGCCAAGAATCAGCTTCAGATTCGACTTCAGAGAGATTGGTTCCCCAGAGCAGTCGCGTGCAGGAAAGCCTCGATCCGGAAAAGCGCAAACGAGCAAATCAAAATCGTCTGCCTCCTTCAAGGTCTAGGTATAGTCCCATTTCCGCAGTCAAAGCGCAGCCGGCCAAATAACTGTTCCGCTACAATCATCGCTCGAAGCAGGCAGTTTCCCGCTACATGCCGGGACGCACTGCAGGCGTTCAGCTGGATCAATCGGCCGCCGCGCTGGTTGCGGCTCATCACCGTCAAGCTTGCGGTTCGTAGGTGTTCTTCCGGCGGCCGACGTCAGGGGCAGCCGACGTCAGAGGCAGCCGCGAATGTCCTGAAGAGAGCCGACGGCAACCTTCCGGACCGTCGTGAATCTCACCCGCGGACGGTTGGATCGAACGTGTCAGCTTTTGCGAAGATGCGCTCGGCGATACGCAGATCTTCTGCGTCATCGATTTCGTACCACCTGAGATCATCGCATCTCACGGCAGCAAGCTGCAGGCCTTGTGTTTCCACGAGATAGGAAAGAAGCTCCTCAGTGTAGGCCCGGGTAGCTCCGGCCTTGATCATATCGTGTAAGGCCGGAACGACCTCTGTCCGCAGAGTAGACGCGGACAGCCGTAATAGATTTATCGTCTTGTAAAGAGGCGGGTCATCCGCGATGAGATTTCTCGCTGTCTGTTTCAAGCGAAATTGTGAAATGAAGCCAAGATCGGACAACAGGACCGCTGATCCCTGCATTAGCTCATGGAAGGGAGCGACAGCAGCCGCGTCCGACGCTTCGCTAATGATCAGCTGCCGCAATACATTTTCCTCGAAGAAGACGTCGCCCTCAAGAAGGAAGTGGTCCCCGGAAACGAGCGCGTCACGCGCCAGCCAGAGCGAATAGGCGCTCCCAGTACGGTCGTAAACAGGGGATTCGACGTATTTGATCGTAACATCGCCAAAGCGGCTGCCACAGGCGTCTTGGATCGCCTCTTTGCGATACCCGACAACAATCGTCACCTGTTCCACGCCGACACGCCCAAGATTATGTAGCGCGTTGTGCAGGATGGGAGTGCCATGGATTTGGACTAGAGGTTTCGGGTTTAGATCCGTTAGCGGTCGCAGTCGAGAGCCCACTCCGGCGGCGAGAATAAGAGCATGCTTGGGAGCATTCAGCGGCATTTCATTCGCCTTCTTCATCCCGAGTGTCGCTCCGCAAGCATCGTGAACTCCTCTGTTAGTGTTACCTGCCGTAGACTTGTCCGACCACACCAGATATTGAAGGGGGTGTGTGAATTGTCATCAACGCATACACCTGCATCAGCCGCTGTGTGAGCTGCCTTGAGTATCAGAGACAGATATTTAGCCATGCCCGGAGCTGTCCAGGATGTTGGGTCGTGGCTTTGCTGGGTGACACTGGAGGAGACCGACGAGAAGTCAGAGGCGGATCGGCCGGGTTTTGAAGGAAGGACACTTTAGGTGCCACCCCTGCTGACATGGACTAGCTGGGCTGCAGATATTGCTTTTCGGCCGCGGCGAGTTCGTCATACCGCAGGAGCTCGAATATCTCACTCAGCGGCGCGATATCCGATTCGATGCTCGCAACGCTCTCTTGAGCTGCGATGCGATCGCAGATGCGCCGCATTGCAGCTGCCGCAGCTCGCATGGATTGATTGGCCCAGACGACTGTGGAGATGCGCGCATCACGATAGACCGAGACTGGAGTTCGATAGTATGTCGTCGGAACAATCACGACAGGTAGCCGGTTTCTCCACTCGGTGACGAACGAAAGCATCTCATTCGCGGTACTCTTCCGCGAGTGAATCAAGATTGCATCGGCTCCTGCGTCGGCATAAGCATGAGCGCGCAAGATGGCTTCGTCCAATCCATGGCCGGCGATCAGCGCTTCGATCCTGGCGACGAGGACAAGTTGTTCGGCCACTGCATCCTTCACAGCCCGTAGACGACCGGAGAATTCATCGATATCGGGGAGTGGATGCCGCTCGCCAACGAGCGAGTTCATTTTGGGAAAGCAGCTGTCCTCAAGCGAGACGCCCGCCGCGCCAGCCTGACGGAGTTTGCGTGCGAGGAGGCGAGCATTGTTGAAATTGCCGAAGCCGCCGTCACCGTCAACGAGCACGGGTAGCTCGGTTGAGTCCACTATGCGTTCCACGCTCTGGACGAGCTGGGTCCATGAAGCTTCATTGGCATCGCGATAGCCGAGCGAGCTGGCAATCGACAGGCCAGACGCCCAGAGCGCCTTGAATCCTGAGCGCTGGGCGATTGTTGCGGATAGGCCATCATGCGCTTCCATCAGAAACGAGAGCTCATCATTCGAGCAGACCTGGGCGCGAAGCATTTCGACTGCCGGCGGCTGTGCGTATTGACGACCTGCGGCAGGCCGAACGGCTTGTGGTTGATACTGCATGCCTAAATCCTGGAAGCCGATCTTCGATTGGCGCCAATGTCACTGTTCATATCTCTTCAACGTGACGCCGATCAATGACCAGCATTGGTAGTTTATTGAGACGCGCAGACTTGCATCATTGCCATAGACTTGGCGGCTGAACGCGAAGCTTCGTTATGGGTTGATGAGCGTCGTGCCTAACGGCTGAAGAAGGGGCGTTGATGCAAGTTGAAATGACCTGGGTTCCCAAACCTGGTGCACGGCCCCTAGAGAGAATTCCGCACTCCGTGCCGGGGAGGAGCGCTTAGTGAAGGGGTGATATCCGGCTCGCATAGAGTTGGACACAAATATCGAGAGCCACGATTGTCGTAGTGCTGCTGTCGGGTTAATGACATATGTCGCAAGCCCTACGACAGGGCTGCAGTGGGATGGCGGCCTCGCGCGAACGTCGCGGCAATCGGCGAGAATTTATCCTGCCTCGCCGATGTTTGCTGTCGCCACTGAGTGGCATGGCTTTTGCCGGTGCCTCTCCTGATCTCTCGAGTCTAGGAGAAATTCATGGCGGATGCGCAAGAAGTTGTGCTGTCGGAACGGGAAAGACAGTGTTTGCGATGGGTGGAGAAGGGGAAGTCATCCTGGGCCATCGCAGTCATCCTGAGCGTGAGCGATAACACCGTCAACTTTCATATCAAGAATGCGATGCGAAAGCTGGATACAACCAGCCGGACCCAGTGCGTCGTCGAGGCGCGGCGTTTGGGTCTTATTTAGTGGCGGCCGCGGTTCCTTTGCGCTGATGCAGATCGAACGAAATGTAAGGGGCGACCGTGGGTTGCTCCGGCCGAAACCGAAGCGACTTACGCGGCCGCAGCTGTAGATCATAATATAGGCCCTGTTACTATGAACAGGCGCGCTTCTGTTTCGTCGCCGATTGTCGCGGGCCGCTGTAGATTACGAGCCGAGGTGAGACAGGGGCGCATAACGCTCTTGAAAGCTCGATGGCCGTCAGGATTCTTTGTGTTAACGTCGTGATCGATCCGGCCCCCCTGCTGCGGACGCGGATATGTGTGTCGCAAGTTGAAGAGAGGTTGATCGTAGCGGCTTAGGTACTGAAGTCGTGCTCATAGGAACGGCGGAGTAGACGGCCTAGGACGGACGCGAAGACCGCAGTGATAGTTCGCAAATGTAGTTCCAAAAGCGTGCTGCTGGTAGACGTTGCACCATCCTCTAGCGTTCTGCGCGTTCAACCAAGTGCGGGCGATCCTCGCAACCTCGTTAGCTACCTGAACTATCCTTTCGCGGACCGGTAACGCGAAGGTTGCGTTTCTTGATAATCTAGCGCATTCGCATCATAAGCTCGACATGTTTGCGGCGGGCCGCGATCTGGGTGTTTCTGGAAAGGCAGGCGACCCGAAGTCGATGTGACTGAGTGGGACCACGGTCAGAGGGCGTCGAATTGGCAGTATCGGGGCGGCGTGTAGGAGGATTCGAGGGGCGCAACGCGACCACAAATCGCTACGCAATGAACAGCTCATATAGATCTCCGCGAGGTGGGTACGGAGCCATTAACGACGCACGCCCGTTCAACTGGTCAACCATGCGAGCTGCAATTTCGCCGTCGCATAGTAGGGGCCGGCCGCATTGTTCGTGCCGCCGGCAGAGCATCAAGCCGACCACATCGGAGGTATCCTCCTCACGGTATGAAAGGAGGCATGTCATGGGAAGGGGATCGTATCGCCGCCCAGGGCCGCAACTTGTTAGAGCCAAGGTCGTGGCCGCGGCGGCTTGAAAGAAGCTTCTCTGCAGGTTTCTACCTCGTATCGGATGCGCGCTGACGCGCCACGGAGGACGATGCCAGGAGCCCTATGATGGCCGTCTATATCGTACCGTCGGGATGCCGGAGCGGGCGGCCGCCGAAGAATCTGATCTGGTGCGCGTACCTGTTGTTGATTTTTGGCTCAATCTCAAGACGTGTTGCAACGTAGGCCGTTTCTAGGACGCTTTTACTCTCCTCGGCTCGAGCGCAATCCTCTCGGCAATCAGTCAAGGAACCGATCTTTCGGCGTGACTAGTGGGTTTCGCGAGAAAGAGGTCGTCCAAATCGGCAACGTTGCGCTTGCAGTTAAACGTCGGAGCTCGCCATGCACACCACCCTTGCCGATGTCGACCTGGCTCTGATCAATGCTCTGCTCTTCGTGGGGATGATGCCCGTCGACAAGTCTGCCCGATGACGCCAGCGAGAAGGAACAAGCTCATATGCGGAGGAAAGCAGCATTGCTGCGTCCCGGGTTGTTGCCACTGAAGATCAAAAACGCTGGCGCTGTCTGGCAGGCGGTTGGCCGAGACGCTGTGATGTCCGCTTGGCAATAATGTCGGCAACCGAACAGGGGCGCGCAGCTCCGAACGGCTGAAACTTGCGACTCTTTAGCCGGCACGCAGCTTGCAGTGAATAGATCCGCGACATAGCCCAAGCGGCGCTGTGTCACGCGCTTGCGTGCTTTCCGCCGCGTCTGCTTGACGCGCAAGGGCCCGCGAGCGTGGCCGCTGGACCTCAGCCGGAGCAAGTCCATGAAAACATCACTCTTGTCCGCCACGCCGCTTTCGAATCCCGCTTCACTTCCACGGGGCTTTCACAGGAGCGAACGGAGCGGTGACTGATGACGCATTCCTTTGGCTCGAGGAGATCGAAGGGCCAGACGCAGTGGCTTGGGCCCGCGCCGAGAACGAGAAGACCCTCGGGGTGCTCCAGTCAGATCCTCGCTATGGGCACTTCTACGAACAGGCGCTCTCCATCCTGGAGGCCAAGGATAGGATCGCATACGTTTCGTTGGGACGGCGCGGTTTGGAGAATTTCTGGCAAGACGAGACCCAGGTGCGCGGCGTCTGGCGGCGCACCAGGCTCGAGAGCTATCGTAGCAAAGACCCACAGTGGGAAACCATTCTCGACGTGGACGCCTTGGCGGTCGCCGAGAACAGGAATTGGATCTTTCAAGGTAGCGGCTGCCTTCCGCCTGAAGAGCGCCTCTGCCTGATTAGTCTTTCCGATGGCGGCAAGGATGCCGCGTCCATAAGAGAGTTCGACTGCGACGCCAAGACCTTCGTTGCGGATGGTTTTTATCTCCCGGAGGGCAAGCAGCACGTCAGCTGGGTCGATCGTGACACACTCTTTGTTGCACGGGACTGGGGCGAGGGGACTTTGACGCAAGCCGGCTACCCCTTTGTGGTGAAGGAGCTCAAGCGCGCTCAGCCGCTCAGTGAGGCTCGCGAGATGTTTCGTGGCGAGCCCACCGACGTTCTGACGTCCCCCTTCGTGCTTCGTGACAGCGAGGGCAATATTCATGCGACCGGCGCGATCCGCGCAATCAGCTCTTTCGAGTCCGAGTATGTGGTCTTCCGCCCCGATGGGCCCGTCAAGCTCAATCTACCGAAGAAGGCCGCGATAATCGGTCTCCTCGGTGGTTGCCTGCTTGTAAGGCTTGATGAAGATTGGACGGCGCCAGGCGATATCAGCTTCGCCGCCGGATCGCTGATTTCGTATGACCTGGCCGAATGGAAAAAGGATCCGCTGCGCGCCAAAGCCTCGCTCGTCTTCGAACCTGGGCCCCGCCAGGCCCTCAGCGGGTTAGGCGCCACAAAGAATTTGTTGATCATGACGATCCTTGAGAACGTTCAGAGCAAAGCGTTCGCTTATAAGTACGATCAGGGAGCTTGGTCGGCGACGCCGATCCCACTGCCGGAACATGCAAATGTCAGCCTGTCAGCCACCTCCGATGAAGCGGACCAGGCGATGTTCGCGGTCTCGAGCTATCTCAGACCAACCTCAGTCTGGTATTTTGATGCCGAAGGCAAAAGCCTTGAGGAATTGAAGACGACACCGGCTGCCTTCGATGTGTCCAACCATGTCGTGGAGCAGCTCGAAGCCAGTTCGCGTGATGGCACGTCAATTCCCTATTTTCTGGTGCGGCCGAAGAACGCAAGGTTTGACGGGACGATCCCGACACTTCTCTATGGCTATGGCGGTTTCCAGGCTTCGCTTCTGCCCTCTTATTTGGGACCGGTGGGGCGGCTCTGGCTTGAACAGGGCAATGCCTATGTCGTGGCGAACCTGCGCGGGGGCGGCGAGTTTGGTCCACACTGGCATCAAGCAGCCCAGGCGGCAACGAAGCAGACGACATGGGACGATTTCATTGCCGTTGCCGAGGACCTGATCCGCCGCAAGATCACAAGTCCGCGCCGGCTAGGCGCGATTGGCGGCAGCCAGGGCGGCCTGCTCGTTGGCGCCGCAATCACCCAACGTCCCGAACTCTTCAACGCGGCCATTGTCAAGGTGCCGCTGTTTGACATGCTTCGATACACCAAACTGGGCGCAGGCGCCTCCTGGATCGGCGAGTACGGTGACCCTGCCATTGCCGAGCAGCGTGCGTGGATCGAGCGCTACTCGCCCTACCAGAAGCTGATGACGGGCAAGACTTACCCCGCTCCCCTAATTCTTACCTCCACCAAGGATGACCGCGTTCATCCAGCGCACGGCCGCAAAGCTGCCGCGAAGCTCGCCGCGCTGGGCCAGCCTTACTTCTATTACGAGAACATCGACGGGGGACACAGTGCCGCGGCCAATCTCAGGGAATATGCGCGCCAACTGGCCCTTGAATACACCTATGCATCGAGGCGGCTTTGTTCTGAGTAAGTTCGGCGGACGGCCTGATCGAAGCAGATAAAATGCAGACCATTGGTTATCTCAACGTCTTCACGGTGCTTGGCTGAATTCGTCGAACCCAAGGCGAGAGGCTGAAGAGCCGCCCGGCGGCGCGACGAAGTTCGTCAGATGCGCAAGTTACCGGTTTGAACAGGATCCACCGTTGCCGAGCGGGTTTTCCGGCTTCCCAAACACAACATGACGAGCGGATAACTTGCCAAATGCGCTTCCTTCAGGATTGTCTCAGCAGACCCTGTTCGTTCGACAGGTCGCGACGTGCGGTTGACATCCGAAGACGAACAGTCAAAGGGCAGCCCTGCGGCCGTCCTCGTACTTGAGAAAGCGTGTCAGGTAGCTTCAATGCAGGCATGCGCGCATCGATAGTTTTGCTCGACGCTGTGAAGGAGTTCACGACCGCCCTGTTGTTCAACGTCGAAACCATCCGCCGGCTCTGGATGAGCGCGGCATGTTCGAGGCTCCGCAAGTCTTTAAGCGGGTCGCTCGCGGCGAGTGAAGCGAAGGTCAAAACGTCATCTAGGCTGAAGCCTCGAGGCGAAGTGTCGTCGACGTCAGGACGCTTTTGTCGCTTGCACAATGCGGCCGCAGCTAAACCACGTGATAAAAACAATCACGTGACCAGCGCAGCGACTCGTCTCTTGCCTACCCACTTGATGGCCGGGAGACTCTTCGCTAGATCATAACGGTTCACTATGGAGATGCCGCCGTGGCAATGGGTATTGTGAAGTGGTTCAACTCAACCAAAGGTTATGGGTTCATCAGGCCTGAGGACGGAAGTTCCGATGTCTTCGTGCACATCAGTGCCGTCGAAAAAGCCGGTTACACCACGCTCGAAGAGGGGGCCCGGGTAAGTTATCAGCTCAAGGCCGGGCGTACGGGTAAGATGTCAGCTGAGGATCTCCGGGTTGGCTGATCTGACCCGCCTTGTCTCTGCAAAGCGTGTTCTCGCACCTGTCCGGGGATGCCTTGTCACAGTGCTGGGCGTTCGGCCTTTCGACCTTCTCTTCCAGGCATGGGCTATCTCGCAAACCGGTTGAAAGCCTCGATCTCCCGAAGCCGTTGACCAATCGCTGCAGCCAGAGTTACAGCGTTTCCCAGCCAGTCGCAGTGCCAAATCGACCTTGTCACGGTCTATTTGCTCCAGCCAAAAATGGTTGTGCCGGTCGGCAGACCAGAACAACAGCCTTTTGACTTTCACGCTTCTGCAATTGTCCAGCAGCTTTTGCAGCTTGCGGGGATTGAGCTTGCAGAAGCCGTCAACAAGCATCTCGGCCTGGTGGAAGCTCTCGCTATGCGGCAGCTCGTCGAACAGCCGGGAGGTATGTTGGAGGAGGTTTAGCTTTCCATAACGCTCAGTCATATTAAGTATTTTAACTGTATTTTAAACCGGCCATTTCAACCGGCGCGGCGGAGCGCCGCGGGGGCCATCCTGAAGCGGTTATTCCTCACTGTGAAGGAGGATGAGAGCTTGTGAACCAAAAGCGGACGGCGCGCTCTCCGTCGGACAACCTGGCACCGGGCTGATCGCCGGCAAATGGCGAGAGATCCCCGACAAGGCCTCGCTCGAGCGCATCCTCAATGAGCTACCCCGCAAGCCTTTCCTCGTCGGCGAAGATGGCGTGTCGATGTCGCTTGCGGGTGAGCAGACGAAGCTCGCCATCGCTCTGGATGGCGACACCCTGTACATACCGATCGACGGCGCGCCGTCGACCCACATCATCAAGCCCGATGGCGAGCGCTTGCCTGGCGCCGTCCAGAACGAGGCATTCTGCCTAACGCTCGCGCGCATGATCGGAATCTCCACACCGACGGTGACGAGACCGGGACGGCAGGCGAACGTAGCTACCTGCTGGTTGAGCGCTATGACCGCCGTCATGACGGCAAGAGGTGGCGGCGGCTGCATCAGGAGGACTTCTGTCAAGCCCTGGGCCGACCGCCTGCTGCCAAGTGCCAGAACAACGATAGAGGCCTAAAGGACCATCATTGGCCGACATGGTCGGCGTGACCGAGCGCCACGTGACAGCACAGGAGACCGCCCGCTTCGTCGATCTTGCCATCTTCAATCCGGTGGTGTGGAACACGGATTCCTACCGCCAAAATTCCTCGCTGATGTTATCGGCTCGCGGCGCTACCATGGCGCCAGGTAACACATCGTCTGCGCGGCGCCATATCCGAAGATCACCCGCAACATGGCGCAGAAGACCGGCGGGCAAAAGCAGGCTGACAGCTCGGACGCAACCACTGGGAGCGCTTCGCCATCGACTGCAAACTCTCTCCAACGCAGACGATCCGGCGCGTCTCCGAGATCGCTCAGGCCGTGACGCACCATGCAATGGCGGCCAAGGCCGAGGTCGAAGCCGTGCCTGCCGGCGCGATCCCGTCCTGGACACTGTGGTCGAGGCGGTGATTTCGCGGGCACGCGGCTACCTGGAGCGGGTGAAACAAGCGGAGCCAGCGCCGGAGGGCGCAGCAGCCCCATCGCCCTAGGAATAGGCGCATGTCGCTAGAAAGCCGAGCCCGCCTGCCTCACCGGCGGAACACGTGGCTGCACATGTGCGCTCAAGGCTTCGGGGGCGCGTGCCCGACGATTTCCGCACAAGGATACGATCATCACACTCAAGGCGCTGCTCGAAGATGACGAAGGAGTTTACCCCGTAGCACCCGATCTTCCGCATCGCTTATGTCGCTCGGCGGCCCGCCGGATAGCAAGATGTCTGCTCCCGGCACGATATCCGCGACGTGGCGAAACCGCAAACGGCGGTTAATCGCAAGGACATGATGCGTACCGATCGAGTGGTAGAGCGCCCAGGTTACGGCGAGCTTCGTACTGATGTCGTAGCCTTCTTTTCCATCAAGGAGACGAACTCCGCAAGCCGCCGCGCCTTATGCTGGTCGTTGTCTCCAACTCTTGCCTCCAAATTCTTGCCTCTAAATTCTTGTTTCCAAACGCTTGGCCCGCTCCAGTTGCGAATCGCGGAGTGGTCATTGGATGCGTACCAGCCGCGGCACGGTCAACGTGCGATTCTTTGGATTTCTACCTTCGTCAAAGTTGCCGCTTACGTCGTGGCTCTCGCTTCGGAGCAATTGGCCGCCCTCTCACAAAGGCGCGCCGGACCGTCGCTAGCAAGGCGGTGTCGGAAGATATGGACCATGCAGCGGCGGACATATGACCTTATGTTCAGTAACCACAGGGGAACCGACATTGCGATGCTTCCCAGCATGAATTTTGCGCCCACAAGCGCGGACGTTCTTGAAAGGCTCAGAAATCGGCTTCTCGAAACCCCGACATGGTTCGGCCTCGGCATGTCGGACTGCAGTGCGGGCATTCAAGCGCTAAGCCTCCCGCTGAGATCTAATATAACAGGGCAGTTACAATCATTCTGCTTCCTCGTCAGCTTCTCGAAAGCAAAGCCTCGTAGCGAGAATGTGTTTATCCAGGTTCGGCGTTAGCTGATCAGATTTGTCAGGAGAATCGGATGGATGCGTTAAACCACCTCCACCCATTCGAGACCCCAGATGTCGAGCCGGCGTACGACAACGAGCTGGAACAGCAGCAGGAGGCGGGGTTTCAGCAGCACCTGGACGAGTTGCATCCGCACGAGCGCCCGCCCCAGCATTCAAATAGCCTCGGCGACTGCGACGTTGTGTCGAACAGAGATGCGGATTTTTTGAGAATGCCGCACGGGGATCGCGTCGGACAAGGCACCTCGCGGTTGCCCTCGGATTCGCCCGCCTTCTCTGGACAAGGGGGCAATCAAGATCTGCTTTTTCCAGCCGCGGATGATCAGCGAGGAGATCGCGCGCGAGATTAAGGACCCTCTAATGCGCCAGGTGCTCGGGAAGCGCGGGCTTGAGCTGTGAAGCGATAAATGATGCGACCGATCGCGCTCCAGAGGCTGTCGACGGTTCGTTCTGCGGCCTGACACAAAAGCGCCTTGAGCTTGGCGAAGGCGTTCTCGATCGGATTGAAGTCGGGGCCGGTTGAGCGGCGTGAACTCCGTCAGCGTCTTAGTTCTGGTAGAATACCAAGTCGATTCGACCGTTGCCGTGGCTCTTATGACATGCCTGGCGGTCTCGGTCGCGCGTCGGCTTCAGATAATTGATCTCCCCTCCAGTTGATCCTGTTTCGATAGAGAAGCCAGCCAGGATCGATTTCGCCGGACGCCGCGTGCTCGCAGTTGAGCGGTTCGATCGCACCTGGACGCGCGACGGCCGCCTGTCGCGGCTGCCGCAGGAAGACTGCTGCCAAGCACTATCGGTTCCGCCCGCGCGCAAGCTGCAAAAGTCGGTGAGGCCCCTCGGACAGAGCAAGGAAGGATCGAAAGCCAACGCCGACAGGGGTGTTTCCTAAAGACTGCGGTTGTCTACAAATATGACGGTACTATCCTTTTTGCCGAAGGCAGTGGAATCAAGCTTGACGAGATGGCCAACGAACTCACACGCGCCGGACTTGCGATTGTCAGTCAAAAGAAAGCCACCGACGGTTTGATGCACATACAGTTGTGCGGCTCGATGACCGGGAGCGTGAATGCCTACGAGATTGCGTCTTCCGACTTTCAAAATGCGCTGGACCTCGGCTTCTCCTATTTGATCACGTCTCAAACAGCGCCGAGCCGGTGGTCTGAACGGATTCTATAGTAAGGACATTTAACGCATTTTAGCTTTGGCCACGGTTTCTACAGTCCCGCAATCGTGGCACTTTCGAGCAAGCAAAACGTCGTCAGCCATCCCTTGCATCATGATGTCGCCAAGAGATGAACGTCTCCGACTTTGTGGACGGCAGCTGCTGACAAGTCAGTCTGCTCACACTGCGTCCAGCTCTCTTTTTTGATTAAGCTTTGTATCCATGATCACGTTCCGGCGCGTTGCGAGCTACATTGAACGGACCGGTGACAGCGTTTGCTCACGCCAATCGGCATCTTGCGCAATTGATCGCCTGGGCCGATAGGCGCTTAGCTCGATGGCCTCATTCTCTTGCACTATTTCATGTGCGACGAGGCGTCCTGCTAAAGGACCAAGGGTTATTCCGCCGTGCATGACCGCTACGTATATGGTGCGGTCTTCGTCAATAGCGCCAATCATGGGCCGACCATCCGCCGGCATCGGGCGTACACCAACTGCCCATCTTTGCCCCATTTCCGCGAAATTCATGATCCAGTGGCTTGCCGAGCTAGTCAGAGAACGGCGCTCCTCCTCCATTCGCTCGGGCTCGTGGCCGTCACCAGCGGCCGCAGCTACGCCAGCCAGAAAACCTCCGTGGTCGCCCGGCCTGATATGGAGCTTGTCGGCGTAGATGGCCCGTCGCACGCCTTGCGTGCCCAGCGCACAAAGAGGTCCACGAGCGGTCCAGGTGCTGCTGTCAATCTAAGTGGCATGAACGCCGGCCGGCGTGAGCAGTGCATTGGTGTCATTGCCGGCCGCCAACACGAGGGAGTCGAATTCCTCAATTCCTGTCGTTAGGCGCAAGCGTGCCATTGACTACAGCCTCTCAAGGCCTTGTACTCGCTCCCGCCGATACCGAACCGCAAACCGTTTGGTAGAGAGGTCGATCAGAGCCCGGCATAGCGCTCCCGCATGCACCCATCCTTCCTCCGGGACAAGTACGACTTCGGCGGCCGATTCAGTCCTGATAGATGGCTCGAGGCGACCTGCTGCGGCCGGTGAAATGAATTCCACCTGACTTCCGTACTTGCAAAGGGTCTTGGCATGCTGTTCCAGTTTTGCAGCAGCATTCCCAAAGGAAGCGAGCCGCAGCGTTCCAGTCGTGTGGAGGTGTCGCTCGCTTCCGACGTCGCGAGCGATCATGCTGTGGTACTTGATAGCGTCGAGCCTAAACGGCAGGTCGGCTTCGGCTTGGCCAAACGCATTTAGACACGCAAATGACGTGGAGGAGACGCCGTTTCCAGGTTCCCCAATATCGAAAACCGTCACTTGCGCACCGGCCTTCCCGAGGTGATAGGCAATGGATCTGCCAATGATACCAGCCCCGATGACTCCGATTTTCATCGGCTCCTCCTTCCTGGAAAATCTGCTCAAGTACTGGCGGTGAGCCCGCCATCGATGCGAAGAATCTGGCCCGTCACGAACCTGGATAGCGAAGACGCGAAGAAGTGCACAGCTCCCGCGACATCGTCAGGCGTAGCCAATCGCCCAAGAGGGATGTTCGCGGTGGCTCGCTTGAATGCGGCCGGGTCATCTAAAGCGTTTTCGTTCTTCTGCGTCCGTACTACCTCAGGCGCGACACCATTTACGGTGATGCCGTACGGCCCCAATTCCGTTGCCACTTGCTTCAACAATACCGCGAGCCCGCCTTTGGCGGCGCAAAAGGCGCTATAGCCGCGGTTTCGGACGCCAAGCGATGAGCGCACAGAAAGAAGATGAATATGGCTCCCGCCTCTTTTGCCGGATAATTGCTGAGCAGCGACCGCCTGGGAGAGAAACATTCCGGCGCGCAATGTCCTGGAATGAACCTCATCGAAGGCTTCCGGCGTTACCTCGAACAGCATCTGCTCGTTGTTGAAGCCAGTGCAGTTCACCAAAATATCTATAGAACCATGTTGTTGCTTCAAGGACGCAGAAACCGCATGCACCGCGTTGACATCGCACGCGTCTAGCTCGACAGCATGGGCAGAGAAGCCTTGCGTGGCCAGCTCATCGGCAAGAGCCCACGCCAGGTCGCCGCTTCGTCCCGCAACAATGCTGGTCGCAGCCGCAAGGGTCAACACTTCCGAGATTGTTGTGCCGATCGCTCCGTACCCACCAACGATCAACGCTACCTTGCCATGCAAGCTCATCTGATGCTGGGATCCTGCTTCGATCGTCTGAACGTTCATTTGAATCTCTCCTGGATTCGGCGCGATAATGTTTGGTCGAGATATCGGGAGTTGCGGGAACTTTGCGATGCATGAAATTCCGCCGAACCGTATTGACCCTTGAAACAGGTCCAAGATGTTCTTTTGCGCTGCCACCGAGCTGGACCGTTTCACTGATAGTCCCATCGGCGACTTTGCCCTCGAAGCCATAGAATAGAGACATCGGTATCTGCTCGTGTGCAGCCTCGAAGCGGATGTGGTCGCCGTGAATCTCACCGGACAGTGGCCGGAAGATGATCCGGTGTGATGGACGCCTGATATGAGCACCTCATCCTGCTCAAGATCGAGATGATGTGTCGCCAAGCCATGAAGGAATTGAATTTCGATACGCCAAGCTCCTGAGACGTCAGCTTCGGCCTGACGCGTTGAAGGTCGTTCAGCAATGCACCGACGCCGAAATGCGCGGGCCAAAGCACGTCCGACGATCTCCGCCTCGTCATTGGCGAGATTAACCGGGTCAAGCACGATCGAGGCCGGGGTCGACCAAAAATCGTGGATGAGAATCCGTGGTCGCTGCCGTAAGAGCGCAAGCCGGAGATCTTCCGCGCTGAATGGAACGACTTTCTCGTCCCAGCTCACCTTGAGCCGAACTGCTGTGACAGAACCAGGCCAGGACAGCACCTCAGTTCTGATGCCAGGCTGGGAAATGAGCTCCGCTTCAATCAGCTTTAAGCGCGGAAGCCATTGGTCACGGTCGTGTTTTGCAGTTGGAAAATTGAGCCAGCGGTAGTACCACGATAGCACCCACAATCTCCTCTTTACCTAGCTTCATCGCCCGACCGAAGGCCTGGTGAGGCGCTCCGTTCCACCAGATTGCCTTGCATAGCCGTTCACGACCAAGCACGATCGCAGTGGATTGTGGGGCCCGGAGATATTTGCCGCCCGCATAAACCACCAGGTCGGCGCCGCATTTGAGCCAGCGATCAGACTTTTCTGGCGAAAGCCCGGCGGCCTCGATAGAATGGCCACGCCGTTTGCACGGGCGAGAGGGATGCTGCGCTCAATGGCAAAACGGACGCGGAATCCATGCGACCGAGCAGGCAGATCATCGCGGCGCTTCCGTGCAATGCGTCTGCAAGCCGTTCTACAGTGGCAACACTCACAATCTCGCCGCCTGCGATACGGATTGCTTGTTCATAGAAAAAGCGTTGGTCAGAGGGGATCAATACCTTGTTGGGTAGCCCCGAGTTTCCGGCAATCGCAACATCAATTCCGGATTGTTTCCGGTGATGCACGCCGCTGTGGCTAGCGCCAGTGTCGCCGCAGTGCCGGCGGTAATCACACCCCATTCGGCGCCCGTAAGTTCAGCGAGCCGTCGACCTGCAGCCTCAGCCAATTCATCCAGGTCGACGAAAGCTTCTGCAGCCGCGTTCATGGCTGCGATGACTTCGTCACTCGGATTGCTTGCTCCATATAATGTGCGCACGCCGGCGCATTGAATGAACGGCTCGACGCCGATTTCCCGAAAGATCCAGCCTCGCTCGTACTCGAGTTGACGCAGATCGGGACGCTGCAAGAGTTCAGGCCGGATGGTCATGCCAGCCACCTCGATGCAGGTACGATGAACGGCCCGACGATAAGTATCTCACGACCAAGTACGTGATGCCGAGCTGTTTCGGAGCTCAGAGCGATACAACGTTCAGGCAAGCGGCTACGGACCCGAATATAGCAGGTCGTTCGGCCAAGAACCCTACCAGCTGCTCGGATCATGCCTGCCTATACATAGCTCGACAATCTGCCCATGGCTAAGGCGGCCGAAGACACCACGACGAAGATGCTGATTGCCGCATACATTGCCGGGCTGGGTGACGGCACGCGAATAGACGCCACGTGAGCGGCGGCAAGCAGCAGGAAACAGACGTTGACGAACCACTCAAATAGTTCGGCTCCAATGAACGGCTGTAAAAGGAACAAGAGAGCCAGTAGCGGGACGTCGTAGGACAAAGGCACACCCAAGAAGCGCCCGTCGGACGATCTGCCGAAATTTGCAAAATAGCTAAGCCTGATGGCCCCCGTCACGAGCAGAGCAGTGGCCGTCGCGAGGGAAAAAATGGAGGCGTGGCTGAGCTGAATCACAATCACCGTGGGCAAGACGGCTCCATAGAGGCCGACCGCAAATTAAAGTTGGGTGATTTCAGGAGGTTGTGATTCTTCGGAGGTGTTCGAAGCCATCGGAGAATCAGATGACCTGGACCGAAATCACCCGACGGGAGCACGACAGACGTGAGCTGCGTTATGCAAGCGATTGTACGGATAGTGAATGGGCTGGATCGCGTTGTTGATGCCAGGGCCGAGCAAAGTGGGGCGGCCACGCACGACTTGTATGCGTTCGGTGTGGAATGCAATCCAGTACATTGCGACGACGGGATGCCAATGGGCTCTTTTGCCGAAGGATTTTCCGCCTTCACGACGGTCCAGTACCATTTCTATCGACTGCGCGACGGTGGCATTTTGGATCTGATCAATGAGGCCTTGGTTGAAATCGCCCGCAGGCTTGCCGGACGGGAAGCGCACCCGACGGCGGCCATTATCGACAGCCAATCGGTCAAGACGACCGAGAGCGGGGGACCGCGCGGCTTTGACGCGGGCAAGAAGGTCAAGGGTCGCAAGCGCCACATCGTCACGGACACGCAAGGCAATCTGCTGTGTGGCATTGTGCATGCGGCCAACGTTCAGGATCGGGACGGCGCACCAGCCGTCGTCAGTCTAACGTGTGCGAGCTATCCGACGATCGCGCACCTGTTTGCTGACGGTGTATATGCAGGCGAAAAGCTCGCCAACGCGCTTGAGGAGATCGAGGGTCCTGCGATCGAAATTGTCAGGCGTACCGACGACGCCATCGGCTTTGTCATCGTCGCTCGACGATGGGTCGTCGAACGCACCCTCGCGTGGCTCAATCGCTGCCGCCGTCTGGCCAAAGACTGGGAGGCTTCCATCGCTTCGGCCGAAGCATGGCTCCTCGTTGCCTCTACAAGGCTACTGGCGCGGCGCATCGCAAGGATCGCGAACCTCAAGTTATGAATTTTGAGTCAGACTCTTAGAT
>NZ_LWIG01000029.1 GCF_002068095.1 Bradyrhizobium sacchari
CTATTATCAGTTCTTCTGCGGCGAGGAGTGTTTCCAGCACCGTCCGGTGTTCGATCGCTGTTGACGCGCTGGCGCAACCGGATGGGCGAGGAGCGCCTGAAAGCCCTGCTGCAGGAGAGCCTGTCGGTCGCCGTCAGGACCAAGGCGATCAAGCTGTCCGAGCTCTCCCGGGTGATCGTGGACACGACTGGTGCAGCCCAAGAGCGTGATGTTCCCGACCGACGCCAAGCTTCTGAACCGGGCGCGCGAGAAGCTGGTGCGGCTGGCGCAACTGATAGGCGTCGAGTTGCGCCAGTCCTATGCGAGGGTCGGCAAGTTCGCCCTGATCAAGCATCAGCGCTACGCCCATGCCAGCAGTTCAAGCGTGCCAGGCGTGCGCTGAAGACGTTGCGCACCTATCTCGGCCGGGTGATGCGCGACATCAGCCGCAAGATCGCGGGCGACGCCGCGCTCGAGGGGAGGTTTTCGAAGCTGCTATTGCTGGCGCGCCGCATCCACGAGCAGCAGCAGCGCCAGAGCGGGACGAAGGTCTATTCGCTGCATGCGTCAAAGCGCAGATTTGTTGGACGCACATCCGACGAAGAGCTCCCGAAGTTGTGCTATCGGCAGCCGTTTCCAACATGGTATTTGATCACGTAGACCAGCCCCGCCTATGCTAACCTACGACGTCACCGTTCGGAACGCGCGTCCGATTGAACCTCCGGTGCGGTTGACGCGGTGACGCTAACCGCAGTCGTGGCGGCGCTGACGGATGGACGGCCGCGATGATCCCGTTGCCTGCCGGCGTGCGGGTATGGCTCGCGACCGGCTATACCGACATGCGGAAGGGCTTTCCGTTGCTGGCATTGCAGGTCCAGGAGATCTTGCATCCCGATCCGCTGGGCGGCCACCTGTTTTGCTTCCGCGGTCGCCGCCGCAACCTGCTGAAGGTGATCTGGCATGACGGCCAGGGCGCCTGCCTGTTCACAAAACCGAGCAAAGAACTGAAGAAGGGTCTCCCGTCGAAAGCGAGCTTTCTGAACAGTGTGCCGTCGCAGCTTAGGCCAACGACGTGGAACAGGTTCTTGCCAATGTCGATTCCATAGACAGCCGCAGGTCGCGGCAAATTGCGATGGGCCATGATACTCTCCTCTTTTGATCTGAGCTTCCTATAATGAGGGAGGAGGACGGATTAATGGTAGGGCCCGCCGCCAAGCGCGCTGCGATCGCGCATCTGCAGGCCGTCATGAGCCTGTCGGAACGGCGGGCCTGCTCGATCGTGGAGGCGGATCGGAAGATGATCCGCTATCGCTCCAGCCGCCCGCCGGACGCAGGTCTGCGAGGCCGATTGCGCGATCTCGCCAACGAGCGGCGGCGTTTCGGCTATCGCCGTTTGTTCGTCCTACTGCTGAGGGTGGGCGAGCCATCGGGGATCAACCGGATCTACCGGCTTTATCGCGAGGAAGGGCTCACCGTCCGCAAGCGGCGGTCTCGCCGGAAGGCCGTGGGGACCCGTGCCCCGATCCTGGTCGAGGCGAGGCCGAAGGCGCGCTTGTCGCTGGACTTCGTCCACGACCAGTTCGCCAATGGCCGACGCTTCCGCATCCTCAACATCGTCGACGACGTCACCAAAGAATGCCTGGGCGCCATTCCGGAGACGTCGATCTCGGGGCGGCGCGTGGCCCGCGAACTGACGACAATCGTGGAGCGACGCCGCAAGCCAGGAATGATCGTGTCAGACCATGGCACCGAGTTCACCTGCAACGCCATGCTCGCTTGGTGCAAGGACGCAGCCATCGACTGGCACTTCATCGTGCCGGGAAAGCCAATGCAAAACGGCTTCGTCAAGAGTTTCAATGGCCGGATGCGCGATGAATTGCTCAACGAGACCCTGTTCTTCGATCTCGACGACGCCCGCGCCAAGATCGCCAATTGGGTCGCCGATTACAATCTCCAGCGTCCCCACTCGTCGCTGAAATACCTGACCCCCGCGGCCTACGCCGCCACCTCACCGCAACGGACGATCGGCTGCGCAACGCCGACCAGCTCCTCCGATCGTCCGTTGCTCCACCCGCGCCACTTGGCGTACAAAACTCCGACTCTAACTGCCGCTGGATGAAAATTCAGTGGCACGTCACGGGGATCGCAGCAGGCAATGGACAGGTACGATGAGATCTGGCGCGGGATGGTGGATGCAATCAAGGCGCGTTTCATCGCCTTGAGCGACAAGATCTGGGGAATGCCCGAGGTGTGCTACACCGAGGCGCGATCTGCCGCCGAGCACCGTGCCGAACTATGCCACCAAGGCTTCCGGATCAACGAGAACATCGCTGGCATTCCGACCGCGCTGATGGGGGAATGGGGCGAAGGCGGACCGGTCGTTGCTTTTCTCGGTGAATATGACGCGCTGCCGGGCTTGAGCCAGGAGGCGGGGATTACTGAGGCTCGCCCGAATCGAAGCCGGCGGCCCCAGCCATGGCTGCGGTCACAACCCTGCTTGGTGCTGGGGCGTTGCTTGCAGCAGTCGCCTTGAAGAATTGACGAGGTGCCGGGGCCCGTTCTCTGTTATGGCTGCCCGGCGGAAGGCGGCGCAGCAAAGACCTCCATGGTGCGCAGCGGCGCGTTCGAGGATACCGATATCGCCATCACTTGGCATCCAAAGAGCTTTTGGCAAGTCGTGATGGCGCCATCGCTTGCCAATCCACGCGCCGATTTCACCGGACGCAGCTCGCACGCTGCGGTTCTCGCCGCATCTTGGTCGTTCGGCGCTCGACCAGTGGAATTGATGAATGTCGGGTTCAACTACATGCGCGAGCATATGCCGAGCGATGCGCGCGTGCACTATGCGCTGCTCGAGACAGGCGGCATCGCCCCGAACGTGGTGCAGGCCCACGCCCGCGTACGCTTGCGATCCGTGCGCGCGACCTGCCAGGCATGAACGAGTTGGTCGGGCGGGTGCGGAAGATAGCATAGGGAGCGGGGCTGATGACCGAAACCAAAATGGAGATGACGATCATATCTGCCGTCTCGAATATCCTGCCCCACGCTCCCCTCGAACAGGCCCTGCACAGAGTCACCGAAGAGCTCGGGCCACCGCATTTCGATGACGCAGACCGGGACTTCGCCAGCCGGATTCGCGCGACCCTGACCGAGAAGGACATCGCCTCGGTCTACTACGCAATCGGCATGGATCCGAACGACCGTCCGCTGGCCCATTTCCTGGTGCCGATCGAGGCAAAACGCAATCCGCTGGTCGGCTCGACCGACGTCGCTGACGTGAGTTGGGTGGTGCCGACCGTTGAGGTTCACGCTCCTACGCTTGCCATCGGCACGCCCTTGCACACCTGGCAGGTGGTGGCGCAGGGCAAGAGCCCACACGCTCATAAGGCGATCGTGCAAGCCGCCAAGGCCATGGCCAGCGTCGGCATCAAGGCATTGAACGAGCCGGAGCTGATCGCAGCTGCAAAGGCAGATTTGATGAAGCGGAGGCGAAGACGCCGTATGTCTCGCCGCTGTCAGATCATGTTGCTCCTCCTCTGGAGATGTCGCTGGCATCGAATTTCCGTCACACCTGACCCGGCGGCGGCATTCCAAAGGCCGCTGCTCGCTCTAAGACCCGATAGAGACTGCGAAGTCAGCAGATGCGCGCGTGCTCTACTGTGGCGTTGCAGCTCCGGCTGTTCAGCTAACAAGGGTCTCGACAAGGATGGACACCGAACACGAGGGCTTTTGGGCTAAACCGCTTTATCCTTCCATCGCTGCAGCTGAAACCACCCGTCGATCCGGACGAGTTGGCATGTCGGACCAAGGGAGATCTCTCTATTGCGACGGACCGATTCGTTGCTCAACGGCCCTCTGCTCGAAAGCGCGATGAAAAAAGAGAAAGTATGCATGAGCATGGTCCGGCCAGCACCAGCCCCACCCTCGACTGAGCTGATCGCAGAGTTCAAGAAAATCGTCGGCGACAAATATGTCCTGACGGATGCGGCAGATATCGAGCCCTACGTCACCGAGGAGCGCAAACTGTTCCCGGCCGCTCTTTCTTGGTCCTGCGCCCTTGACGGCCGAGGTGGCCGCAACTGCAAGATAACGAATAAGTACGACATTGGGCTGGTGCCGCAGGGCGGCAACACCGGCCTAGTCCGGGGCCGGACGCCGCACAATGGCGAGGTGGTCGTGTCATTGCGGCATCTGAACAAGATCCGCGATATCGATCCGGCATCAAACACCATGATCTGCGAGGCCGTGTGGTGCTGCAGGTCGCGCAGAAAAAAGCTTCCGATGTCGATCGTCCGTTTCCGCTTTCGTTGGGTTCAGAGGGAAGCTGCACAATCAGCGGCAATCTCTCGACGAATGCGGGCGGCACGATGGCGCTTGCTTATGGCGTGACTCGCGTGATGGCGCTGGGGCTTGAGGTTGCTCTGGCGGACGGGCGCGTGCTTAATGTGCCGTCGAAGAAGGACAACACCGGCTACGATCTGCGTCAACCTGTTTATCGGCGCAGAATGTACGGTCGGCATCATTACGACGGCAACGTTGAAACTGTTTCCGAAGCCGCGAGCGATCGAGACCGTATTCGTCGGGCTGCAATCGCCGGACCTAGCGCTGAAGCTACTCCCCGTCTCTCAAGAACGACGCCGCGGGGCACGCTGACGAGCTTTGAACTGCTCTCGGAGATTGCGGTCGATTTCTCGGTCCGCCACGGCATCGACGTCCCCGATTCTCTCTCTAAATGACATTCTTGGTACGTTCTGAAGGAAGTGTCCTCGCCGCGCGAGGATGCCCGGGCCGCGCTGGAAGCGATGCTCGCTCGGTGGAAGAGGATATCGTCGAGAATGCGGTCATTGCGGCCAGCCTGTTCCAACGCGCAGATTTTTGAAAGCTGCGCCACGAATTGGCGAGGGCGCAGAGGCCTGAGGGCCGCTCAATCAAGTACGACATCTCCGTGCCGATGGCGGCCGTACCTGCCTTCATCGCGGAAGCGGATACCGAGGTAGTGAAGCTCATTCCGGGCACGCGGCCGGTGCCCTTCGGGCATCTGGGCGACTGCAAATCCATTACAATGCTGGTCAGCCAATCGGGGGCGGTAGCGCCGACTTCCTCGGCCGCTCGCGTGAGGTCGATGCGGTGGTGTATGAGATTGTGCTCCGGACGGGAGGTTCGATCTCGGTAGGGCACGGCATGATGAAGCTTGGTAAGGTTCTTTAGAAGTGGGCGATCCCAGTGTCGCGCTGACGGGTGAAACCGAACAGCAGAGGCCTAAGGAGGCGCTTACGATTGAGTCGCCTTCAACGTCCAAACATCGGGAGCATAATTACGGAACACTAGAAAAGATGCCGCTCAAAGGACGACTAGAAGCGCGATGATGATTCATCGAGATCGCATCGCGTTTTTCGTGGCGCTCTCTACTTCACAAAAAGTTTGCGAGGTGTTGACGACAACGGTTCATGCCCAGTTTCGGTGACGGCAAATGACTGCGTAATGGCAACACCGACATCGTCAAGCCACAAGCCTGGCATCATGTGGAAACACATGCCAGGTTGGAGAACTGTTTCGTCACCCCTGCGCAGACTTGCTGTTCGCTCGACCGCACCAGGCGGATAACCAAGGCCAATCGAATATCCCAGCCGTGCTTCCTTCTCTAATCCGTGGCGGACAAGTGAGCGGCGGAACACGCTTTCAACTTCGGAACAGGCAATGCCAGGGCGGACGTGGTCCAAGGCCGCATTCATCGCTTCAACTGCCACATCGGACAGGTTTTGGAAGGCCGGCGATGGGGGCCCCACCGCGATCGAGCGACTGAGATTCACCTGATACCGAAGTCGGTTTCCGA
The DNA here is from genome assembly GCF_002068095.1 of Bradyrhizobium sacchari. Taxonomy (GTDB): domain Bacteria; phylum Pseudomonadota; class Alphaproteobacteria; order Rhizobiales; family Xanthobacteraceae; genus Bradyrhizobium; species Bradyrhizobium sacchari. Next base: position 5,813 of record NZ_LWIG01000029.1, read on the forward strand.
ACAGCTCAAGATTGACGTTGTCAATTTTGGCAGAGGCTTGTCGGTCCAGGCCGCGTGCGGAGCAACCGCGCGCTCGGCGACGCAAAGGAACGGAGGAGCACAACCGTACGAGCCTCCGAAGTCGGGCGTGCCGGCCGCCATCTGGTAATAAACCGCCGCGGCAACGTCGCACTCGCGAACGCCCGGGGCGACGACATCGATCGCGCGTCGCATCATCGCATCAGCAATTGCCCGGCTTGACGCATCAGTGCGAGTTCGGCCGGGCTCTTGACGATGCGGATCCAGTTTACGAGCAAATCCGCATCGACAAAGCTCGCCTGCGGCAACGCCCGGATCAGGTCCGCATGGGCCTTCGCCGAATAGTAATAGCCGCCCAACCCAACGCCTATGCATGCCTTCTCACCTCCAAGATCCTTGATCGTCTGGGCGATCACATCGAAGGCGGAAAGGGTCGCCGAGTGAACGTACTTGTCTTCGTAGGCATGGATGTTCTTTGTGTCGATCCATAACCAACCAGAAGCCGAATCCGGATTTGAGGTCTCGTGGCAAGTCGAGACATCTCCCGAAAGTGGACGGATTGTCGGAGGCGCTAGGGTCACGCACGAATGTCTGGATAGGGCTCGCCTGCGTGCTCAGCGCGGCCCGCTCGAGGCGGCGGTCAAAAGTCGCCAGCGTGGCCAACACGATGACGACGGCATAGCCGGTAGCGCCGACGCTCTGAGTAAGAACAATGCCGGTTACGGTGTCCACCAACCACATTTTTGCCATGCCGAAGTAAATCGCAACACCTACCACAATGGCTGGAAAGGCACATGATCAAGGAACACCGTACCCGTGGGGTCGTGCGGCTAAGCTCCCATAAGCCGCAAGCGTCCCGGCGGCTGGCTGATCTTCTCGCAATCGCGGCAGGAGAACTTCTCTCGCACCGTCTCGATCACCTTCCACTGGCGCGGCACTACTTCCAGCGTGCGCGTCACGTCCTCGTCGAGCTTGCGAAGGCGATTGCTGCCGCAGCATTCACAATGCCGTAGGTACTTCGATCACCACCCGCTCCCGGGGAAGGTGCTCATGGAAGGTCTGGCGCTCAGCGCGCTTGCGCGTAAATCCGCGCACCGTCGTCGTCTTCGCCACGGCTCGTTCCGCCGCAAGCTCGTCCTCGGTGGCATCGGCTTCCAACTCTTCGAACGTCAGCGCCAACTCCTCGATCAGCCGCGCCGAGCGCTCGACCGTTGCCTATAGATCTGATGCTTCAGCTTGGCAATTTGCTGCTGCTGGGCGATCATCGCTTCGCCTTCCGACGCTTTCGCGCGGGCGACCGCGAGCTCGGCGGCGATCTCCAAACCCTTCGTGCGCTCGACCGCCAGCGCCTCTCTCAGAGCCGCAACGTCATTCGGAACAGCGCAGCGATCCTCATCCAGCGACGCAGTGAATCACAAAATTGGACGCGTTGGAACCACCCAAAACTGCCTGCATCCGTAGTTTCCTCGCTCTGCCCGCGCTCTGCGGCCGCCAGCTTAGTTGCGGATTCCTACAATCATGCCCTCGAGCATGTAAGTCATCTGCGCCGCAGAGATTGACACCGCGCCGGCCGACGCCGACGGCCAGATGAACTTGTCGCGATCCAGACGCTTGGCGTAGAGCGACATGCCTAATCCGTTATGCCAGAAGATCTCGACCAGGTCGCCACGGCGGCGCGGTAGATGTAGAGATCGCCGGCGTGCGGATCGCGCTCAGAATCTCCTGAACTGTAAGAGCCAGGCTTCGCATGCCGCGACGCATGTCGGTGTGGCCAGTGGCTATCCAAACCCTGACGCCGCTCGGACTCGGGATCATCGTCGCCGCAGCAGCTCAAGCACTTGCTGCAGCGCCTCAACGTCCACGTCACGGTCAACGCGAACGCGACAGCCGCCGCCAAGCTCGATCTCGATGATTCCAGCCTGCACGCTGCGCAGGCGGGGGGAGACGCCGGTTGTGGCACGTCGCTCGAGATCGGAGCCGCCACCGGCGTGATCTCGACGGGAACGAGAGCTGGCACGGAATCCCCGCCCAGTCGACCCCTGGCGCGCTTGTAGACGCCAGGTGAACAGCAGGCTGTGAGCCACCTGGTGGCGCTCGCGACGCCGCAGACCGTCTCGCCAGTCTGCAAGGTCTCTTCGACAAGGCGAACCTTCTCGTCGTAACTCCATCCCCGCCGACGCTCGGCGCCCAAAAGATTGACCTGCATTCGCCACGTGACCTTAAAGTTAGACTTAAGGCCAAATCCTCGGGCCGCCTCTCAAACTTACACAAGGCGGCCGACGCCAGGGGATACTTGGCTTCGAACAGCCGCACGACATCTCCGGCTGCGCTGCATAATTTATCTGGAGGGGGCGATTGAAGCGCCGTAGACCCGTCATGCCGTCAGCATCTAACCCGCTACATCTGCGCTTGGAAGGCCATTTCCCCGAACCAGTGCAACCGGCCATTGGCGATGATTAGGCGGAAATTCCAGAATGGCTCGGAGCGACAGTCACAAATCGAAGCCGATAGATCGGCGCAAACCTGTCCATCTCTTTGTCGATTTCTCTTGTGACGCGAGCGTGGCTCATACGTGGGCGTCAGGGTCTCGGTTACTGCGATACAGGTGCTTGCGAGAGGCGACCAGCTCGACACCGGTATGAAGGAGCTGATCGGCAACTCCATTGAGCGCATCCTCGCTGATATAGGCTATCGCGGCCAAAATGCCCCTCACCCGATGCCAAGTTCAGGCTGCTCACCCCTAGGCTGAAGCGGCAGATGACGCCGAAGATGCCGCGGCGCGGCACCCTCGAGCCGGTCATCTGCGAGCTCTAACACTACTTTGGCAGAACGTGTTTTGGCGGCTGTTTTTCAAGGATTTGCTTTCGGCAATATCGGCACTGCTGAGACGGCGACCGAAGGATGAGATCGACGATGGCGTGACGTACGGCGGGCATGGTTGTTTGAGGCGGAGGCCCGTTGATTCCCGCTCCGCGTACAGGAGGCGACGATGTTGCAGGAAGGCATAGGCAATCCTTGTCATCAGTGCGTGGCTATGAAGACCCTGCCATGATCGCCCCTCGAAGTGATCAAGTCCAAGCTCCTCGTTCAACTGTTGATGCGCGCCTCGGGGGAGAAGAAATACTATCTCGCGAATGTTCCGGCGATGACGGATCTGCGCACGCTGGCTGCCACTATCAAGGCACGATGGATTTGTGAGCAGGCGCTGCCAACTCACAGTTTTCCATTTGGCGCTAGCCAGTATTTGTTCTGCCGCAATCGACAATATATCGGGCACGTGGTGCTTTCGTGGTGTCCCGCGGACTTTGGTAATCGGCCAAATGAGCTTCACATCGACCGGATACACTTTCTGGTGCCGAGGGATGCCCACAGCCCAGGACATCCCGCGCCTGCCCGTGGCGTTCACGGAGTCCGACCCATTTCATGGCCGAGGGACGGACCGCGAGCACGCTCCCTCGCCAGACGTGCGCGCTTGAACTGCGTGATGCGGTCAACAAACGAGCGGATAAGAGCACGGCCTGCACCAGCCGAGTCTCTATAGACAAATCCTTGCGAATGCTTGCGCGGGCTACTTGGAGGGCCTGATTCGCATTACGCTGCACTTGCCGTCGACGCTAATGGGTACCTCGCCGTCGATGGTAACGCGGCGAACTTGGCGATGCTGGTCCCCATAATCACTAATTGCATAGTGTTGCGTGGACCGGTTATCCCACATCGCGACATCACCCTCCCTCCAGTTCCAACGCACGGTGTTTTCGGGCGCCGTGATATGAAACTGGAAAAGATCGAACAACCTCTGGCCGTCATATTTCGGGAGGCCAATAAAACGTCGCACCGGGTCACCGAGCACTAGTGCCCGTTCGCCCGTCTCGGGGTGGACTCGTACAACGGGATGTTCGGTCTCATAAATCGTTCTGGTATAGACCTTATCCCAATACTCCTTGTCGACCTCCCTGGCGCGGGGCATTACCGTATAGTCGACGGCGTTGTTGTGAACGGCCCAGAGCTCGTCCGCAAGCCGTTGCAGTGGCGGCGACAGGTCGAGATAGGCGGCAACAGTGTTGGACCAGACTGTATCGCCGCCGAATGGTGGGATTACAGCGGCTCTCAGCACCACAATCTTCGGATAGGCATCGATCATGGTCAAATCGGCATGCCAAAGATCAGCTCGATTACCGGCTTGGCGCAAATCAATTTCGAGGACCGATGTCGTACCCTTGGCAGCGCCCATGATTGGGTGCGGCACAAGCCTTCCAAAACGTTGAGCAAAGCGCTCGTGCTCGGCGTCATCGAGATGACCTTGGTCACGGAAGAAGATTACTTTATGCTCGAGCAACGCCCCATTGAGCGCGGCGATCGTCTGGTCCGGCAAATCGCCCGAGAGCTTGAGATTCCTGATTTCCGCGCCGATCCGCGCTGTGCGCTTGACGACATCGGCACGCGGAATGACACTATCTATTTCTATGAAGGCCGCTTCGCTCATAGTGGTATTCTCCAACGTTAGGATTCTTCTCCAGAGGGATCTATCGAGTGCAAACGGATCCGTAGCCTCCGAATTGCGATTGCAAAGAACGAGGGGCTCCCCGTCTTGCGTCCACTCATAGTCGACGTCTCTAAATAGCAACATCCGTGCCAGCGTTTCAGTTCGCATTGAGTCCTGAATCTGGTATGAAACACTCTGCTTTTCAGACACCCAGCGGCTTGAACCTGACAGTTTTTCTGCTCTTTGTCATATGTTGGACATTTCGCCCTGCGGGCCAGGCACCATCGGCGAGCGCCAAGATCGAAATCTCGAGCAATGCCAGCCGATCAGTGATACCAACGCGTCGGGAGCGAGGGAGAACGAGTTCGCTCAGTTGACGCCGGAAGAAGTTGAAAAGATTGAGGAGCTCTACAGCACGGCTTTCTCGGAGCAAGCTGAATGAGCCGATGTCGTTGCGGATGACAATGAGGATACGCCAATTGCGTCAAGCACGCTGATGGCGGCACAAGCGCGGCGGTTCTTTTTCCACCGGTCGGACTACATCTTCTTCAGAAAGCGCAGATCGCGAACGGCTGGGGCGGCCGGCTCGCTGCTGGGTACCGGTATGACCCGCGATTGGAGCGATTCATCCGCGACGTGCTCGCCCGGACGGCCCCCCGCTGCCGCGACTATGACGGTCTGGTGACGGGCCAACGCGTTGGCCCCCGACAACCACCTTTTGACGGACGACAATACCGGCGGAAGGGGGGGGGCCGCTGAAGCCTCCCAATCATATCGGCGGCCGGATCACAAGGCACCCGCGCGATGGGCAGTGATAGCGACGCCGGAATGCAATGGACGCGGGCCCCTCGCGCGCGGGCCTGCGGGGAGCGACACATTGGGATTGGTCCAAGTATAGGACATGGGCACTACGATATCCAAAGAGGTTTTCTATCTTTGATTGACGCAACTCTGTGTCTTACCTAGCTTCGAATCATGTTTGAGATCACCGGGGACGCTATTGCCCTCCTCAACGACACGGATCTGCGCGCGCTGATCGGGCGGCTTTGCGAGGCCGAGCTCCGCCGGCAAGGTAATCCCGTGTCCCACGTAACGTGGGGCGGCAACCAGACGGCAAAAGATGGCGGGCTCGACGTGCATGTGGCGCTCCCGCCCGGCACAAACGTCGGCGGTTTTATCCCCCGGCCCGAGACAGGCTTTCAAGTTAAGAAGCCCGATATGCCCCACGGGGAAATTCTTGACGAAATGAAGGCGGACGGTGTCGTGCGCCCGGTCATCGTCGATCTCGCCAAGGCATCCGGGGCATACATCATTGTAAGCTCGACGGGGTCGACTGCCTTTTCTGCGCTCAAAAACCGCAAAAAGGCCATGGCCGACGCGGTTGAAGGGGTCGAGGATGCTTCGAAGCTCGCGCTCGATTTCTACGATCGCAACCGGGTCGTGGCTCCGTGATCATCCCGGGCTCATTCCGTGGGTGCGGTCCCTGATCGGCAAATCCATCCCGGGCTGGCAGTCGTTTGGCTCCTGGTCGCGTGCGCCCGGCGGAACTGACGATTCATATCTGCTCGATGCTGAAGCCCGTATCAAGACGGGCGATGAAAAAGAGGGCGGAGGACTCAGCGCGGTCGATGGCATCGTATGCGTGATGTTCTTGGCCTCGGAAGCAGCACTGCGAAACCTTACGAGATTTGGCAGGCCTTCGTAACCGAATTCGCGGCAACGGATAAGCCCGACACAGGTCTGATGGGCGGCTTCTTGACGGGTCTGCAAAAGCGGGATGCCACGTTGACAAACAAGATGTTGGACGAGGCCGTCGAACACCCGTCGGTTGGGGTCTATTTTCCTCACCTTCAGGCCCGGGTCACGGTCGATGTTCAAGGTGTCAGGCGCTTGCGCCGGGCACTCGAAGTCGGCAATGCCGACATCACCTTATATTACGCGCTGGGCTATGGCCGCGCCAGCGACGATGTTCCGGGACCGCAATTTCGCGATCTTCTCCTCGCCATCGCGAGCAAGCCCGGCGGCCTGACGGTCGCGCTGGAGATCCTGTCAATGCGCCTGGTTGCAAATGGGATCGACAAGCGGGAGCCGGTACCCGAAGTTGCCGAGACTGGACGCGTTCTGCTGGACGCTTTTGAATTCCATGAGAAGAACGGGCGCACAGATCGTGAGGATCGGGAGCTGGGGCGAATTGCGCAAGTGTCGCTGTCCGGCGACGAAGGCGTTCCGATCGTTCGACGCATCATCCGCAAAATGATGGCCGCGGTCGGCCGCTACGACATTCACGCATATGATCAGGATGATCTGGTAACGGGACTGCTTCGCGTGCATCCGAAGGTCGTGCTCGATGAAGCCTTCTCGGGCGACGCCAAGGCGCGGGGAAAAGCGGTGCAGGCCTTCGTCGGTTTTCAGCGTTTCCACAAGAACCCGCTGGATGTCGTGCCGGATGACGTACTTCTCGCGTGGTGCGATGCTGATCCGGCGGTCCGCTATCCTCTCATGGCGGCATCGGCGGGCCTGTTTAAGCGCCCTGCGAACAACGAACCGCATGAGTGGCTTCCCCTGGCATCGAAGCCGCTCTACAAGGCTCCTGATCCTCATGCCGCATTGAATGAGATCGTGCGGCGCTTACGTCCGTGGAGCTGGAGCGGATCACTCGCGACGAAGCTGGAAGAACGGTTGAAGCTGCTTGAACAGCTTCCGGCCGACCACACACCAGAACTTGCCAATGCCCTCAACAAGGCCAAGACCGACCTTCAGGAATCGATCGCCAAGGAGCGCAAGAACGAAGCCGCAGAGAGCCGGGCACGCGGCGGCCGGTTTGAGGACTAATTCGGGCTGGCGGTCATGACGCCCGACAGTGAGCGCATTCCGGTGTCGTTCAGCCTGCAATATTGCCCCCTAAGGCGAAGATCGGCAACCCTGACCTGATGAAAAGGCGGACATTTATGAGGACTTATGTCGACTCAATTTCGTAGATGAACTCAACTCCATCGCCGCTTCACCCTGCAGAGCATTTCGAAGCACCTTGGATTTCCCGACTGGCGCAAGCTCGATGCCATTACAGAGGGCCGTTCCAATGTCAGTGCATCGGAGCTGGTCAACGTCGCGCGGGCGTTTGGGCATAAGCGAGCAGTGGCTTCTCGAAGGAAAACAGACCCCCTTCCTCGTTGATCCGGAGGAGATTATAGAGGCGCAGAAGAGCAATTTGATTCAATCCAACGGGTCAATCCACGGCGGTGAGACAGAGTGAGCAAGATTTTGAATCCATCGTGGCAGCTGAGATTGATGACTTTCGTTGAGTCACCTTCCATTGGGACCATCCAACGAGTGGCCATGTCGGCGGCACGGGCAAATATCAACTACTCAAATATTGCTGCCTGATCCGGCGGCTCTATCGGACTTTTGACCATCCGGTCGCGTGCACTCTTCTCGGAACGCACCTCGAAAAGGCTGACTTCATGCGCCTGTGGGAAGGGGATGTTTATCCAGGAACGTTCCTTCATTGGGGGCACAACGATCATTGGTGGGTCGATTTTGCAGAACTGGCGAAAGAGAGGGTCGAGGGCACATCCGACTCTGCGCGAGAATTCCGCGAAGCCATCCGTATCGCACGTGTGGTGCTTGCAAAACATCAAGGTCGCTCTGAACGTGACGGTTGGATGCGCGCTCAGCTCGTCCATGCACGTATACCCGTCAACGAGCCGAAGCCTGCTACACGCTATCCGCTCGACTTGGGCCTCTCTCGCGATTGAATCGGGGTAAAGACGGTCTAACCCTCTCGTGTCGGATCGTGGGGATGGCCGGCTGCGCTTCATTGCCGGCAGGGGCAGAATCGCCTAGGCTACAGAGCCTATCTCGATCGTACGGCCTACCGCGATGGAGACGAATGTGGCGATAAAGCGGTCAAGTTCAGATATTGCCCGTTTGCGCGAAGACCGGCTACCGAGAACCTCTGCTCCCGACTCTTCGCCAGAGACGCCCGATCGCTCTAATCGGTGGGGCGAAACAGCATAAAAATGGCCATTCCGAGTGGAATCAAAATCCGCTGCCTTACCGCTTGGCCCGGAAGCAAATCGGCTGCGTTTAGTGAGCGACCAGCAAATTAGCGAATTCGGGCACATTAACCCATCCGAATTTGTTCGAAGGTTTCCCGAATTTCTCGGGGTGGTGCTATGCATAACGTTCGATAGGTGTCCAAGAAGGCCCACCACGATAACGTCGTCGTTGTTTTCTTGTTCTGCTGCTGTTGCCCCGTGGCCGCCGGCTCAGGTATCCTTCGACGCGACGCGGAATTCGGCTTCGGTCTTGGACTTGACCTCGTCGAGCGAGACGCCGTCGGCGAGTTCGATCAGCGCCATGCCGCCAGTGCCGTGCTTGTCGATGGTGAAGACGGCAAGATCGGTGACGACCATGTCGACGACGCGCTCGCCGGTCAGCGGCAGGTTGCACTGCTTCAGCAGCTTCGGGCCGTCCTTGGCCCAATGCTCCATCACCACGACGACGCGCTTGACGCGGGCGACGAGATCCATCGCGCCGCCCATGCCCTTGACCATCTTGCCCGGGATCATCCAGTTGGCGAGATCGCCGTCCTGAGCGACCTGCATGGCGCCGAGGATCGACAGATCCATATGGCCGCCGCGGATCATGCCGAAGGAATCCGCGCTCGAGAAATACGAGGTCGACGGCAGCTCGCTCACGGTCTGCTTGCCGGCATTGATCAGGTCCGCGTCCACCTCGTCTTCATAGGGGAACGGCCCCATGCCGAGCATGCCGTTCTCGCTCTGCAAGGAGACGTCCATGCCGTCGGGAATGTAGTTCGAGACCAGCGTCGGGATGCCAATGCCGAGATTGACGTAGTAGCCGTCACGCAATTCCTTTGCGGCGCGCGCAGCCATCTGTTCACGGGTCCAGGCCATCGTTGTGCTCCTGTCGATTCTTTAGTGGCGCATGATCTGATCGGAAATCCGGCTTGCACTTTTCCGGATCATGCGCTGGTGCGCGGGCGGGTGTTGCGGAATTCGATGCGCTTCTTGGCCGTGCCGACCTCGACAATGCGCTTCACGAAGATGCCGGGAGTGTGGATGTGGTCGGGATTGAGTTCACCGGCCGGAACCAGATGCTCGACCTCGGCCACCGTGATCTTGGCGGCGGTGGCCATCGTCGGGTTAAAGTTGCGCGCGGTCTTGCGATAGATGAGGTTGCCGGCGGTGTCGCCCTTCCAGGCATGCACGATGGCGAGGTCGGCGAACAGGCCGCGCTCCATCAGGTACTTCTCGCCGTCGAACTCCTTCACTTCCTTGCCTTCGGCGATCAGCGTGCCGACGCCGGTCTTGGTGTAGAAGGCCGGGATGCCGGCGCCGCCGGCGCGGATGCGCTCGGCCAGCGTGCCCTGCGGATTGAATTCGAGTTCCAGCTCGCCGGCGAGGAATTGCTGGGCGAACAGCTTGTTCTCGCCGACATACGACGAGATCATCTTCTTGATCTGGCGGGTTTCGAGCAGGCGGCTGAGCCCGATGCCGTCGACGCCGGCATTGTTGGAGACGACCGTCAGGCCCTTGACGCCGGAGTCGCGGATCGCGTCCGACAGCTCCTCGGCGATGCCGCAGAGGCCGAAACCGCCGGACATGATCATCATGCCGTCTTTCAGAATGCCGTCGAGTGCCGACTTCGCGTCGGGATAAACCTTGTTCATGCATGACTCACTTGATGGAAGAGCGTCGATCGGAACTGATTATCGATGATAGCCGCCGACGCCGACATGTTGTTCGGCGCATCAGGCGGCGGCTGGCATTGAAGTTCTTGCTGCCCCTGGTGCAGAACGCATCAGGCATGTTGTGGTGCTCCAAGGCCAAGCCGTCTTCGGTGTGCGCGAAATGCAATCAACACGTCGGCGTTAAACGAAGGCCAAGGCGAGCGGGCTTGACCAGAGGACCGCGAGGCCAACCGCTATCAATGCAAGGCTACCACTAACAAGATCGTAATGTGGCACGAGACACCATCGCGTTTGTCGGGGGGACCTCGATTGGACCCACTCCGGGAGGAAAGCAGCACTCGCCGCCTTTAAACCGCCGATCAACAGATAGACTCAGTAGCTAGATAGATTCGACGCATTATTCCTTCAGTTTTCACCTGAAGATGCACATTTTCAGCGGAATCAATTTCTAATCCGCGGTAATTAAGAAGAGGCCGGATCTCCGGCCGAATCAATCCCCGATCAGTTATCCAAAAACGACCGCAGCTTCCGCGACCGCGACGGATGCTCCACGGCATGTAAGTCGCGCTTTAATACTCAAACAGGCTGGAAGGCAAGCGGCGGAGCGAATTCGCCTTCCTTGGCGGGAGCCGCCGGTTGAGCGACATTGTCATTGGCGGTGTGTCGCACCGGCCACGAACAATTCACGGTGCAACGGCTTCCGCTCGAGCCTTCAGGATTGGTGCGGCGACAACGGATTTCGCAAGCGAGATCGCCGAGGCTGCACTGTCGCGTCTCGTCGGAGACCAGGCCGCGCGCCTAACGTTGAAGTGATGCTCTTAGAAGCGCCGAGCTCTAATGCAAGCTTGGTGGAATTCGCCGGAAACTATAGGCCTGCGCATGAGGCTGACGGTGCGCTGCTCGAAGCGTAAACAATTCACGCCGATTGCCCGCATTCCTTCACCGCGGCAGAGGCCTACGCGAAGTTGCGTGTCGAACCTGAGCAGGTCCCTCCTGACGAGGAGCTCTCGGGCCTCACTCTTTGGAACGCGTATGGCCAGCTTCCCAGATGGCGGACACAGAAATTCCACCGCTCTTCGCGCTTGAGCGCGATCAGATGTTGGCCATCGATGCAAGCCCGCGCTCAATGCGGCTCGGCCCATCGTTCAAGCCAGACAGGTAAGCCGCAACTGAGTATTGCTCACGTACAAAGCAACAAAATTGGTACTAGTCATCTGGAACGCAAGTTCGTCACATTAGTTGATAGCTCGAATCTCTACAGAGGAGAGAGCTTGTGGCGAATGCAGGTGAGCGAGGCCGGCCGATCGCGCCGTTGGTGCTTAGTCCGCCGGAGCGGGCGTACTTGGAGAGACAAGTTCGTCGTCATCGCGTTGCCCGATCGCTATCTGAGCGCTGCCGCGCGATCCTGCGGTGTGCGGATGGCTTGCCAAGCAAGTCTGTGGCTGTCGAACTCGGCCTCCACGAACACACCGTCGGCAAGTGGCGCCGCCGATTTTTGAAGGATCGCTGTGATGGCCTGCTTGACGAGGCCCGCCCGGGCCGCCCTCGAACCATCAACGACGATCAGGTTGCTGAGGTAATTGAGCGGACATTGCGTACAACGCCACCCGACGCGACGCACTGGTCGATCCGCTCAATGGCTGCGGAAACTGGCTTTTCCCACACCACGATCCGCCGAATGTGGACGGCGTTCGGCCTGCAGCCGCACCGCAGCCAGACATTCAAGCTGTCGAGCGACCCGCTGTTCGTCGACAAGGTCCGCGATATCGTCGGCCTTTACCTTTCCCCACCGAACCGAGCCCTTGTCCTCAGTGTCGATGAGAAAAGCCAGATCCAGGCCCTGGATCGCGAGCAGCCGGTCCTGCCGATGATGCCGGGCGTACCGGAACGGCGCACGCACAGCTATGTGCGGCATGGTACGACCTCGCTGTTTGCCGCGCTCGATGTCGCCTCTGGATTCGTCATCGGCAAATGCTACAAGCGCCACCGGGCAGTCGAGTTCTTGAAGTTCCTCAAAGAGATCGACGCTCAAGTCCCTGAAGGGATCGATGTCCATATCGTCATGGACAACTACGCCACTCACAAAACACCCAAGATCAAAGCGTGGCTCGCCCGTCGGCCGCATTATCATGTCCACTTCACGCCGACTTCCGCGTCATGGATCAATCAGGTCGAACGCTGGTTCGCTGAGCTCACCCGAAAGCAGATCCAGCGAGGTGTTCACACCTCCGTCAGGCAGCTCGAGGCCGACATCCGTACCTTCATCGACCTGCACAACAAAAATCCCAAGCCCTTCAAATGGACCAAGTCCGCAGACCAGATTTTGGCTTCCGTCAAACGCTTCTGCCACAAAGCCCAGCAGACTTTATGTGGCGAACTTTAGATTC
>NZ_LWIG01000030.1 GCF_002068095.1 Bradyrhizobium sacchari
CGAATAGACCTTCGTCCCGCTCTGGCGCTGCTGCTGCTCGTGGATGCGGCGCGCCAGCAATAGCAGCTTCGAAAACCTCCCCTCGAGCGCGGCGTCGCCCGCGATCTTGCGGCTGATGTCGCGCATCACCCGGCCGAGATAGGTGCGCAACGTCTTCAGCGCACGCCTGGCACGCTTGAACTGCTGGCATGGGCGTAGCGCTGATGCTTGATCAGGGCGAACTTGCCGACCCTCGCATAGGACTGGCGCAACTCGACGCCTATCAGTTGCGCCAGCCGCACCAGCTTCTCGCGCGCCCGGTTCAGAAGCTTGGCGTCGGTCGGGAACATCACGCTCTTGGGCTGCACCAGTCGTGTCCACGATCACCCGGGAGAGCTCGGACAGCTTGATCGCCTTGGTCCTGACGGCGACCGACAGGCTCTCCTGCAGCAGGGCTTTCAGGCGCTCCTCGCCCATCCGGTTGCGCCAGCGCGTCAACAGCGATCGAACACCGGACGGTGCTGGAAACACTCCTCGCCGCAGAAGAACTGATAATAGATCCTATGCAGGTGGGGGCGGCTTGAGGTTATCATCTGCTGCCGACGCTAAACATCCGGAGAAAGACCATGGACAACTATCGCACGAAACAACGGATAGGATTAAAAGCACCTGTTTCATGGCGATCGAACTGAGCAAGGCTAAGGGGCTGGTCGGGATGCTGACGCCATTGTCGGACAAAATCTCGCTTCGGAGTATTCCGTGCGGAGCCGTGCAATCGCTCATCGAGATCATCGATCGGACCCTCGACAAAGTCTTGCGGGCAACAGGACAGCCTGCGCGGATGGTTTCATGCTATGAGGCCGGCTATGACGGATTTTGGCTCCATCGCGTTCTCGATGCGCACGGCGTTACAAATCACGTGATCGATGCGGGGAGCCTGCTCGTCAGCCGCAAAGCTCGGCGCGCGAAAACCGGCCGGCTCGATGCTGAAAAGCTCGTCCGAGTCCTTATGGCTTTCTGGCGTGGCGAGCCGAAGGTATGCAGTGTGGTTCAGCCACCATCAATCGAGGAGGAAGACGCGAAACGCCAGCACCGCGAGCGAGAATTCCTGGAAGTATTCTATCGCAGGTTCAAAAATCGGCGCGGCTTGGGCAGTTACCTCGGCCTGACGCCGAGTCCTTTCCAAAGTGGTGGCATGGCAATCCGAGAGCGAGAACGATTAGCATCGAACTCACGTGGTTGTGACTCAGATATCAGCCCCAGAGCACTCTGGCTCGATGGTTCCATGAGCGGACGAACGGCCTGAAGGGGCGGATTCGGCGCATCATCATCGTTGCTATGGCCCGCAAACTCATCATTGCCCTGTGGCGATATCTCGAAACGGGTCTCGCGCCCGACAACGCGGAGCTGAAGGCCTAACAAGAAAGAGCGAAGATCGCACTTCGCCATGGCCAAGATGGACCGGTGACCGCGAGAACCCGTGGCTCGGCTTCGGCCGGCCGCCGTAATAGATTGGTCCCGTAATCCTGGAAACTCCTCCTCCCTGAATGAGGGATTTTGGCCCGGCCATCGAAGCCGACCGGATATAAGGTTCAGCGAGTTCTTCGCTGCTGTTGGAGTTTCCCATCCTGGCGTACGATCAGCCGACGGAGGATGTCTTATGTGAGAAAAAAGTTTGACGGCTCATACCTGCAGCGCTCGCACAGCACCTCGTCGGACAGGTCATAGGCGTGCTTGAGGATCGCGAGGCCCGCCATCAGGCGCGTCGGCAGCGGCGGCTGGCCGGGGCCGTCCGGATAGACCGCTCCGAACTCGCGCTCCAGGAAGCCCCAATCCACCGTGCGCGCCAGCGTCACCAGCGAATGCTTCATGTCGATGATCTGATCGAGCCGGGAGCGAAACAGATCCTGCTCGCCGATCTCGCGCCGCTCCCGTGGCCGCATCCAAACCTCCGCTCATGCACTGACGAGCAGAGAATTACAGCCGCCGATTCGACGGAATCCCTCATTCGATTTTGCAAGAAAATCGGCCCGCCATTGCGATTGCCGGCAAACTCAATCGCCGGCATTCCTCGAATTAGCCCGTAACTTCAGGCTGTTCGCGTTACTTCACGGGCGACGAATGAGCCGCTTTCCGATGCATGCGGAGTCTCTCACGACCAGAACCGGAGAGGGGCTCATGGCAAGGAAGACGACGGCGATATCGGCGAACTCGGTTCGGCACGCATAACATCGGCGAGCGATCGCGACGATCAACGAAGTTCGAGAGGTCGGTAGTAGTTGTGGGAACTAACAGTTTCGAATCAGTCAACTACCAATGCTAGCAATTGATCAAGGTATAGAAGTGTGGCCATCTACGGCTCGATAAGCAAGGGCGGTCACCTTCACGGAGTTTGTTATGGCTTACAATCGCTCTGATTGCTGCAACCTGCTGCCACGCAAACTCTGTCCTTCCGACGAGAATTGTATGCGAGCGATCGTGAACCACTAGAGCAGGCGAACAACGCATCGCCGGTCTGGCGACGTTCTAGTGGATCTCGGCGCGAATGTGTGTCCGGATTCTGCGACAGTCTTTCTCGGACTTCGATAGAAGGTGAGGTTAGAGGATGCTTGGAACGCTTGGTGCAAGTCATGGTGTTGGCTGGTTTTCAGGACGCTCTTCAACCATTGCCACGAGAGGTTATCGGAGCGACTTTGTCCAAAGGCATGCTCGGCGAGATCTCTGGAACTACGATCAAGCGTTCACTCGCGCCTATTCCGCGAAGCCAAGCGACAGGCCAGCTGAAAATGCGATCCGAAGCTCGTCAAACTTAAAGGAGATACAGCATGCATCGCAATGATGAGATGAAGCTCGGACTGTTCCTTTGGGGTGCAGGATATCACGAAGGCGCATGGCGCGATCCGGGCGCGCCCGCGAATTGTGGAGTTGATGTCGGCCATTATGCTGCTCTAGCGGCGCTCGCCGAGAGTGCAGCATTTCACTTGATATTTCTTGCCGATACCCCAAGTGTATCTGAATTAGACGATGCACATATCGCTCGTTCAAGCCGAAACGATGGATTCGAGCCAATCACTCTCTTGTCGGCGCTTTCATCGAGAACAGAATGTGTCGGCCTTGTCGGGACGGCGACGACCACGTATAACCAGCCGTACCATCTTGCACGCATGTTTGCCTCGCTCGACCACCTATCGCGGGGACGTGCCGGATGGAACATAGTCACCTCTGGGTTTAAGCTGGAAGCCGCCAATTTCGGCGAAAGGGAACTTCCAGATCATTGCGCGCGCTATGCTCGAGCGAGGGAATTCGTCGAAGTCGTCAAGGGTCTTTGGGACTCATGGGAGGACGACGCCTTCATTCGCGACAAAAGAAGTGGTATTTTCGCTGATATCAAGAAGCTGCATTTGCTTAACCACCGGGGGAACAACTTATCGGTCAGAGGCCCGCTGAACATCGCAAGGCCGCCGCAAGGGTATCCCGTATTGGTTCAAGCCGGCGCATCCGATACCGGAATAGAGTTCGCTGCTGAATTCGGTGAGGTTGTATTCACCGCGGCGCCTTACCTGGAGTAC
The DNA here is from genome assembly GCF_002068095.1 of Bradyrhizobium sacchari. Classification (GTDB taxonomy): domain Bacteria; phylum Pseudomonadota; class Alphaproteobacteria; order Rhizobiales; family Xanthobacteraceae; genus Bradyrhizobium; species Bradyrhizobium sacchari. The sequence goes on from NZ_LWIG01000030.1 coordinate 3,549, forward strand.
GGTCAAAAATATTACTCAACTCTCAAGGAGAGAGCGCGCGCACACGGGCGGGAAGACGACCAGGTGCTAGTCATGCCAGGCCTTATCCCAATCGTTGGGAGGACTAAGCAAGAAGCATCTGACAAACTCGAAAGGCTACATTCGTATGAGCACATCGATGCGCAAATAGGAGCAGCCAATCGTGGGCTGGGGTCTGTCGCTGAGTTGCGTTCATTGGACCTTGACGCAGCGGTCCCCGAGACCTTACCACAGACAAATTTCATACAGAGTCGTCAGAAATTGTACCTCGACATGGCGGCACGCCAGAAGTTCACCTGGAGACAACTGATCCGCTTTATATCGGATACCAAAGGCCATCTCATGGTAGTTGGGACGCCGGACGAAATCGCAGACGCCATGGTGGAAGCATTTGACGAGCGTGCGGCTGACGGTTTCAACGTTATCCCGGCGACCCTTCCCGGCGGATTCAAGGACTTTGTTGATCTCGTCGTTCCCGAATTGCGCCGACGAGGCAAATTTAGAACCGGGTATTCCAGGCAAACTCTGAGAGAGAGTCTTGGTCTCAAGCTGCCGCCGAATCGGTTCGCGCAGGCGGGTGTGAGCAATCGTCCGTGAAGAATGTGCCCTGCGTTGAGTGGACGTGGGCCTTTTGAGACAGTATGGGCTTCGAGCCCCTGGCACGGTGTTGAGGAGAGGTGGTAATACCACTCCGTTTACGAGGATCGGTTTTGAGGGTTCTCAAAACCGAAAATTTGACACGATCTTTTCCGATGCAAATCCTCTCCGCCTGGCCTTTCTGCAAGATCTCCAAGCTGCTTTCGCGGCCGCCTAAACGGCTTTTCGCGCTCGTCTCGCCATGTGCGCCAAGCGCACCGATCAGCTCAGACAGATTTGCGGGATCGTTTATGTCAAACCTGCCTACCATGGCAGCCGCACACATCTCATCACATCGTCAATGGTTCGCTGAACCGTAAGCGTGGCGTGGAGGCCCTTGAGAATGTTTGTACACAGTCCTGAGAGCACCGCTAGAAGAGTCACCTTCTGCAAGGGTGCTCACAATGGACGACCATTCGGACGACATAAGACGACCGTTATCGCCGCGTATCGAAGTGTACGCAGGCGCAGGTCGAAAGCGCTGGCCGGACGATTTGAAGGCACAGATTGCCGCGGAAAGCCTTGAGCCGGGGGCGATTGTCACAGATGTCGCGCGTCGCCATGGGTGCCGACCCCAGCAGGTGCACGACTGGCGTCGCCGGGCGCGTTTGGGCCAGTTAGTGCTGCCGGCTCCGGCGGACACGCTGTCGTTCGTACCGGTGGTATCGGAATCGGCACTAGCGGCAGCCGCAGAGCCTGCCGGGTCGCCGGAAGCAGCCGTTGTGACGATTGAACTCCAGGGGGCACGAGTGGAGGTGCGAGGGACGCCTGGCCTTGCTGTGTTGAGTGATGTGTTCTTGGCGCTTCGGCGGACACGTTCATGCTGACGCCGCCCGCGAGCCTCATGATTTACGTGGCGACGCAACCTGTGGACTTCAGAAAAGGTGCGGAGGGCTTGGCGCTGTTGGCGAAGGAGACGCTAGGCCATGACCCTATGACGGGCGTGGCGGTGGTGTTCCGTGCGAAGCGCGCCGATCGGGTGAAGATTGTCGTCTGGGATGGCAGCGGCCTTGTGATGTATTGGAAGCGGCTCGATGGCAGCGGCTTCAAATGGCCTCCCATCGTAGCCGGCGTGATGCGGATGAATGCCGCGCAGCTGTCCGCGCTTCTGGCCGGCATGGATTGGACGCGGATGCACGCGCCTCGAACCCCGCAGCCGAAAGCGCTTGCGTAACGATACAAATCTTCGCTGCATCGGGGCGCGAAGCATGGCAGACTTGGGCCAATGAGTGATTTGCCTGATGAGCTGCCGAGCGATCCGGTCGAGCTGCGTGTCTTTGCCGCGGCTCTGCTGGATCGCTGCGCCAGGCTCGAGCGGTTGCTCAAGCTTGCAAAAGATGCGCAGTTCGGCCGGTCCTCGGAAAAGCTGGACGCTGATCAGCTGCAGCTTGTACTGGAGGACATCGAAGAGGCCGTCGCGGCCCTCGAAGCAGCCGAGGATCGCGCCAATCCCAGAACTTGCCGGCTGCAACCTGCTGCCCGTGCTGCAAAGGTGATCTCGTCGAGATTGGTTGCGATGAGAGTCAGAGGCTCGACGTGTTCCGGTGCAATACCGAGTGATCGTGACCCGCCGGCCCAAACTGGCTTGCCGCGCCTGTCATGGCGCCGTCCTCCAGCACGCAGCTCCCGAGCGGCTGATCAAAGGAGGATTGCCCACCGAGCGACTGGTCACGCATGTGATCGACGCCAAGTATCATTGGCATTTGCCGCTTTACCGTCAGGCGCAGATGCTGGCGACGCACCGTATCGCCATCGACCGTTCCACGCTCGCCTTCTGGGTCGGCTATGCCGCCCAGGAATTGAAGCCCTTGTGGCATCGTCTGCGCCAGCTTCTGCTCGCCTCTTCGAAGCTCTGTGTCGATGAGACCCCCGCCCCGGTGTTGGATCCGGGACGTGGCAGGACTAAAACCGGCTACTTCTGGGCGCTGTCACGCGATGACAGGCCCTGGGCCGGACCTGACCCACCTGGCGTGGTTTACGCCTATGCACCGGGCCGTGGGGCCGTTCATGGCTTGCGGCTGCTTGAGGGCTATCGCGGCATCATCCACTGCGACGGCTATCAGGCTTACAAGACCATGACCCGAGAGACGCGTGCGGACGCCTTGTCCGGAACGCTCGCCTTCTGCTGGGCGCATCTAAGGCGCCAGTTTGTGAAGATCGAGCGCGAGGCGGCTCCCGCGCCAGCTCCGGTTGCCCGCGAGGCTCTTGAGCGCATCGCCCAGCTTTACGCGGTCGAGAAAGCGCTCCGCGGCCGATCGGATGCCGAGCGCCGTGCTGGCAGGCAGGTGCATGCGCGACCTTTGGCTACAGCCTTGAAGCAGTGGTTTGAGGCCAAGCTTGATCACCTTGCACAGAAGAGCGACACGGCGAAGGCCTTGCGTTACGCGCTGCGTCATTGGGACGGCCTGACGCTCTACCTTGATGACGGGCGCATCGAGATGGACACGAATGCTGTCGAGCGTGCGATGCGGCCGATTAAGCTCAACGCCAAGAACTCTCTTTTGCCGGTTGCGACGAGGGCGCCGAGAATTGGGCAGTTCTGGCTTCGTTAATCGAGACCTGTAAACTCAATGGCGTCAGTGCCGAGCACTGGCTCGCTGATGTTCTCGCCAAACTCGTCAATGGTTGGCCTGCGGCGCGACTGGACGAACTGCTCCCTTGGGCGTCGATCTACACGATGCATGCACACGATCCGAGGCTGGCGGCATGAGCCTGAACAAGACCGCGGTCCGGATCAAGGTGACCCTCAAGGATGTGAGACCGGAAGTGATGCGATGCCTTGTCGTGCCACTCACACTGCGCCTTGATCGGCTGCATCTGACGCTTCAGTCGGCGTTTGGCTGGACGAACAGCCATCTCTTCGAGTTCCTGGCCGGCGAAGGACGTTGGGGTATCCCTGATCCCGATGGAGATTTTGGCCCTCAGCCCATCGATGCCCGCAAGACGCGGCTCTCTAATATCGTTCAGGAGACCGGCGCGAAGACAATCCATTATCTCTACGACTTCGGCGACAGCTGGGATCACGTGATCAAGCTTGAAAAGTGGTTCGACAACACGACAACGGAGGGACTTCCGTTCTTGCTCGAGGCCGCCGGCCGCTGTCCTCCGGAAGATGTCGGCGGTGCGCCAGGCTATGCCGAATACCTCGACGCCATCAGCGAGCCCACCCATCCGGAGCACGAACATATGCGCCTCTGGGGCCCGGAGCAGTTCGATCCCAACGTCATCGACCGGAAGGCGCTTGAGGCCGCTGTTAATGCGTTGTCCGACAGTTGGAAGCCGCGCCGGCGCACGACGCGCTCAAAATAGACGTCAAGCGCCGATCAAATGGGCCTCAGAGCTACGCTTACGCTGAACCTTACTAGCGAGCGATCGCGTCCCCGGGGATCTGGCGGCTGGTTACCGCGATCGCCGGCATGAGCCCGGTCGTCAGCCGGCGATTGCCCGAAGGCTGACGGTTGGATCATTGCTTAAGGGCGCGACGGTTTCCAAGGTCATGTAGCGGGCGCGCCCGGCTGCGTCCTCTCGCAACTATCTCGAGAACGCCCCGGAATGTTTGCATACTGGAAGATCGGTAGACGCGGCTCGTTCGCCGATGGGAGCCTCAGTGGGGCGAGCGCCTCACGCTGGGATCTATAAGAGGCCGACGGCAAGAGTCCACCAGCCTACCGGCCAACGCTTCACGCTCGGATCTGTGAGGGTTGCGCCTTGCAAGCGCGTCGAGGTCTGCCGGCCGCGGCAAAGCCTAACGAGCAGCCGGGAACCGGTCTTGCGTAACGTCCGGTAACGGCCGCTACGAAGCGTAGACAGGGAGGTTGTAGGCCGGAATCAAGTGAACGGGAGGATAGCCCCAAAATCGAACGTGATCGGAGTAGCCGACCCTGTCTCTCAAAGGGGAAGGCGGAATCGCAAGCCGCGTCATCGCGACCGGGCTGAGGTGCTCCCGGGGTTCGTACCGCCAGCACGCAACCAAAGGAAGCGCGTGAACAAGGGGATCCATCCGGTTCAAGCGCAAGCTTATAGGAGCTGCCAAGCCGATGAGGTGAGAGGGGTCTGATGACTGGGTCGAAGTCAGACTGACTGATATTACTCGGAGGTCGGGAGAGCCGAAGACATACGGCGAAGGCACGGATCTCGCATAGACATTGGATCTCTTCGAGAGTAGGGCATGGGGAACGATTACGAAGGGACCGCTTACGAGGGCATCTTCCACGCGACTTACCGCTGCGAAATAGTCCCGTTCTCGTTCTGTCGTAGAAACGGGGAGACGATCGGTCCTTCACTCCGCGTGTTCGCAATCTTTAGCCAGGCATTCGCCACCTCACGGCTTCGTGCGAACCAGACGTTGTCGTACTTTTTGATATAAGAGATGAATTCGCGCAGCATGCGGATGCGCGAGGGGCGTCCCGTCAATTGCGGATGCATGATGAGATTGAAGTAGCCGCCCGACAGATAAGCCTCGTCGAATTCCGCCTTCCAAATCGAGAGCACGTGATCGTTGGTAGCCATCGGCCGGGGAGACTTGACGCTGGTCAAAAGATATTGTGCATCATCCAGGCTCCAGTGCCAGGGCAACTCGAGGACGCCCGGGGTTCCGTCCTCCAAGACGTGGCGGTAGGGTTCGATATCATCCAGCATGGTGCTATCGTAGATGAAGCCACGTTCGGTCAGCAGGCGGATTAGGTTCGCACTCGTTTCTCCTGATGGAGCGCGATAGCCTACGGGAGCAACACCGATGATGCGCTTGATCGATTCGATGCCCTTTTCAAGCTCCTCGAGCTCCATCTCCAGATTGTTTGGATCAATTGATTTGTGGAGATAGCCGTGGTGGCCGATTTCATGATTAGCTTTTACAATCTTCTCGACGATAGGAGTTCTGTTGTCGACGACCCAGCCGGGCACGAAGAAAGTGGCCGACAACTCTTCGTCGGCGAGGAGTTCCAGGATCTTGGGTACGCCTATCTTGGCGCCGTAGGTACCCTGCGACAACGTGCCGGGACGATCGACATTGGTCGGGGCGCGTCCAAGCCATAAGGTTTCCGCATCGAAATCGAAAGTGAGATTGACGGCGATCTTCGCGCCGTTCGGCCATGCGACGTTTGGCAAGTACTGTCTCCAAATGTGGGCTGCTGTCGTGACGGGGTCATCTTTCGGCGCATTTTGGACCGGCAAGCGAACCGGTCGGACAGCGTGACAGCGGCTTGCGCTGCTGAGTGCAACATCGAGCGAATAGCGCAACGGGCGACTCAAGGGGCTCAAGCATCAAATGCGAAGGTCCACCATGACAATCTTCTTGGTGAGAGAATTGCTAATGCTAGCCCGCGCTCACCTCGAAAGAGGCAACAACACCGACAGACCTGTATCGCTTTCGAATCTGAAGCCCACACACCGATCATAGTCGTCGCATTGTAACGAACGCAGGACACTTTGAAACGACCAAGGTCGATAGTTGAATTGTCTGCCCCAGCACTCATCATCGCGAGTAGGCCTGCGGCCAGAACGCGGCACGCGGCTAGGCATCAGTTCTCACCGGTGGATTTGACTGCGAGCAGATGGCCGTATTCCGCCGGCGCATCGGCGAATTGCGCTGGTGCTAGTGGGGGCGGAAGGCACTCTAAGTGTTCAGTTCTCCGAAACTAGGTGAGCGTCTTGCTCTCTGCGATCTTGGCAAGATGTCGGAACCCGCCGGTGAGTTCACGTCAGCGCAGCCCGACGTTTGCGCCGGCGCGCTCCGGACGGAGCAGCCCGGAGTGCAGCTGCGCTAAACTCCGGCACACGCTCGCGCATGTTCCCTGTACGGATCCGCGGCGTCCGCTCTCAATGTCTGAGGAGCGGCCGTGAGCGGCGGGACTGCCGGGAGGCGGGGTCATCGGCGGCGGGTGGGTGCGCGGCTTGTCCTCAACGGAGTGGACGTGCGGCTGTATGGGCAGCAACAAGCGGTGTGATCAATGACTAATGATCTGATCGATCTGAGCGGCGGGGACGTTCCAGCGGGCCTTTAGCCGAAGTTCAAGAAACAAGCCTTCTCAGCCTCTCTGGCTCCAAGGCGGGCGTTTGGCGACGGAACTGCCCGTTGCGGCTTCGCGGCGCGGCAGAGGCCGGTTGCGGCTCAGCGCATCCCGATGCCTGCGCCGGCGCGCTCCGGGCGGGGCAGTTTTGCGTGCAGCCGCACCAGCTCCAGCAACTGCTCACGCACACGGCCCTTTGCCGGTGCGCTGCGTCTGCTGGTGGGGTCCACGTGAATCAGCATTTGCTCGCCGGTGGCCGCCGGCCTGTCGTCACCCTCGCGTGTGATCGCTTGATAGAGATGAAGGCGCTTGTCGTCGACGCCGAGCACCTGCGTGAGCACCCGGACGCGGTCGCCGGCGTGCAGTTCCCGGAGATGTGTCAGGTGCGTCTCGGCTGTATAATAATTGCCGCTGTTTGACCGGTACTCGCAGTCGATGCCGATGGAACGGAGTAGGGCGTCGGAAGCATTGCTGATGAGCTGAAGATAGTGGCTCTGTTTGATGTGGCCGCTGTAGTCGCTCCAGTGAGACGGCATCTCCACTGTCGGCATCCGCAGCGGCCCGGAACAGTTGGTCTGCGGGGGAGTGCGGTCGCGCAGGGACCGTTCCCAACGAGCGACCGTTTCGCCTGGGCCGTAGCCCTGTGAACGCAACGCGTGCAGCAGGGCCACGATCAAATCATCGCGCTTCTGGACCGCGGGAGCGTCCAAGGGGTCCGACTTCACTAACGCATCCACTTGTTCGACCGCCTTCCCCAGGAACGCGCCGTCGATGTCAGGCGTTTCGGTTAACCTCGGCCACAATGCGCATTGCTCGATGTTCTGCCGCAGGCCCTTCCGGCCGCCAGCCATGCGGTAGGGCTCCATAGTCGCATGTCGCAGCGCCAACGAGTAGCGGAGAGCGTCATCGATGTCCTGCAGCGTAGCTACATCGTCGTGCACCAGCCACAGCGCCTCGCACGAGATCGCACCCTGCAGCCGGTTTGCGATAAACCCGTCGACCTCTTGGCGCACCACCAGTGGGTGCATCCCAATCGCCTCGTAGATCGTCGTCGCCCGCTCAAGCGCCTCGGAGGCGGTACGTTCTCCGGCGCACAGCTCAATCAGCGGCAACAAGTACACAGGTTGGGACGGGCGCGCGACGAGCAAGCGCTCGGGGCGATCCATCTCCGCCTGCAGCAAGGACGGCCGAAACCCCGAGGTCGAAGAGCAGATCAGGGTGCCGTGCGCTGCCGCGCGGCTGGCGGCCGCGAGCAACTCTTGCTTGAGCTCCAAGCTTTCCGGCGCGGATTCCTGCACGAGGTCCACGCCGCGCACGGCATCCGCGACAGACTCGACCACCGTTAGCGAACCTTCCGGCGGAAGTGGCATCAGCGTCAGCTCTCGATACGCGCGCCGCGCGTCTGCCAGCGTCTTCTGGACGCGCTCAACCGCATCAGGTGATGGACCATACAGCCGCACATCCACTCCGTTGAGAAGGAACCGTGCCGCCCATCCGCTGCCAATAACTCCGCCCCCGAGTAGGCCGACTGCCCGTGGCAGCTTCTCATTGATGTTGGAGGTCTCAAGCATCACCTTCGCCCTCTCAGCATAGCGCTCTAAGCTTCAGCTCCTGGCGCATCGAATCCAGCCCTATCATTCGCTCGCCGATCGACGCGAAGATCTCAGCCGCCCACAGCAAATTTCCCCTGGCGGCAGGGCCGCTGCAAACGCCCTGGTTGCGGTAGTCCTCGTCACAGCAATAGGCGTGCCACTCGCGGAATGCCTCCCGCGACTTGCGCGGCGAGAGAAAACAGATGCAGCCAGCAGCCCGCTCTTAAAATAATGCCGCACGTCGTAGGAGTTCCAACGTCGCCGTAGTTAACCAGACACGGCTGGAGTGATACACTGTAGTTTTATGGTTGCCTTTGGTGGCCAGCTTGGCGACAACGTGCCCTACCTCGACCTCGACGACAGTCGACCGGGGCACGCGGCTAACGTGCTCGTCACGGACGAAGCTCACGCCCTTTTGCGCTAATGCTTCACAGAGAGCGGAATCTCGACACGCCTCGCCCAGCGATCTTTGCTCGGAGCCGTCGATGAGGGGGAGTATACGGCCTTTGTCAGCCGACCGTTGCGTGACGAAGGCGCGCCCCGCGGGCGATGAATGACGGATTGCGTTCGCAATACCGTTCAGCCGCCGGAGGTTCGATCGGCCTGCGGCGCCATCGCGTGCGAAGCGCACCCGATCTGGACCCAGAATTTCGGCAACCTGTTCAAGCTTGGCGGCGGACAAGCGATCGAGTACGAATTTGAGTTGAGCGTTGTGCTTTTTTCACCACTCAGTCGTTGTCGAGAGAGCGTTCGCTACCGCCAGGCGCTCACTCTCACTTTTCGTCCCCTTCGCACCCGCGTTGCTGAGCAATTTGGTTCAAGTCTATTCAACCCACCCCATTCTGAGTCCTAGCGGCCTGTTTGGATGCCGGACGGGAGGAAAGCCCCGATGTCTCGGATTCAAACGGTTCGAAGATCGCGTTACGCCACTTGAATGCGGCCTTCGCACCCTCACTTTTTTGAATTTCGCGGAAGCGTTTGAACTCGGAGTCCGATTTGCCAATGATCAAGTCGACGGCGAAACTGTATCGCAGAGCAGAATCGAGTCCTGCCGCAAGGAGTGTATGGTTGAGTGCCTTCTTGTTCCACACCAACGCTGGCAGTGCTACCCGAGACATCCGTTTCGCGACGAGCGTGACCTCTTCCTCAAGGCGATCCTTAGGGAAGACACGATTTACCACGCCGAGTCGGTACGCCTCTTGGGCATCGAACATATCTCCTGTGTAGACCAGCTCGCGACAACGCTGACCGATCAAGTGCGACATCATCGGCAGCTCCGTGTCGCCAATTCCCATTCGGGTCTCGATGACACCGAAGCGCGAATCGTCAGAGCAGTAGCGGATGTCACAACTGATGGCGAAGTCCAACGCCCCAGCTAAGCAATAGCCGTTGATCATCGCAATAACTGGCTTGGAGCAGTTAAACACGGAATGTATGAACTTCACGCCTAAATCGAAATACCGTGTCCAATCATCCAAGTCCCAATCGTCCAGGTTTGACGGCCCGACCTCTGATCTGTCTTCGTCCATGTCAAAGCCAGCAGAAAATGTTCGGTCGCCCGCTCCCTTAACCACGATTACACGCACGTCCGGATTACGCTCGGCTGACGCGAGCGCATCTTGGAATTCGGCACAGAGCTTCAGAGACAACGCATTCGCTTTGCTCGGCCGATTCAGAGTGATCCACGCGACTCGATCTTCCGCCGCATAGAGAATGGTACCATACGCCATCGGAAACCTCATAAAAAACCATTAGTCGGGCCCAGTCATCTGCAGCGGCCGAGCCGGACCAACGGGCGTCTTGGGACCACAGCGACACCGTTCGAAGCTCTTCGTCGTCTGCAGAGGCCGCAGTGTAAAGCTCATCGAGCAGCCGTAACACTACCAAGAACAGGGGGGGCCCAAGATCCGTGATCGACCCGATGGCCGAGTTGCGAAGCCGAAATCGCCCAGCACCTCCAGACGACCTCCTCAAAAATGGCAACTAAGTTTTTCGTCCGTGAAGAAAACGTCAGCCAGGGACGAGGTTAGGTAGTACGGTCAGCTGGGTGAGGTTTTGGAAACAGGAAGAGCTCCGCCAGATCAGCCGCTGTAGGCTGTGGCCAGAGCCAGCCAAGACGGCGGTGATGACAGCGCGGTGACGGTGTCACAGATACTTGCAGCGCATCCGTTGTCCCGAATTTATATGGCCGTTGGCCCGACAGCGGACCGCCTTCGGCAGCTAGCGCATGATTTTCGCAGTTGCCGGTCAAGAAGCCCATTTGAGCGCGGCTTGGGTGGCATTCAGTTGTATGAAGCGGTCAGGATCGGCGCATCAGAAGCCTCAGCGAAGCGAGAAGGAGGTGCGACGGACAACGCTAAGGATGATGTTGGCGGCATCATTCTCGCGCTGTAGAGATAGCGGCAACAGGGGGGCCGTCGGAGTTCACGTGGTCGATCACGGGTTCGATGGCTGAGCGGCGCCTGGTTGATTTCCCTGAAGACCCCACGCTTCTGGCTGGAGAGAAGACGCGGCCTGAGCTTCTCGTTTTGTGGCCAGGACCAACGTCGCAATGGTGTGCTGCAATTCCGCAGCCGGTAAGCCTCTCGCTGGCCTCGATGATGTCACTGCGCATTCCAGCGATGGTGATCACGGATTCCTGTGATCGTGATCAGGTGCGGAGACGAACACGACTGACGGATTTATGTGTGCTGGAAATCGTCTCTTGGTCAAGGCTGGCGGGTTGGTTTGGAGATCGCCGCGGCGGTCCATGGGAGGGCCCCGTGCGCGGCGCGAAGTGCCCCCACAAGCGACGGAGCGACGCGCGGGGGGCTGTGGGCCGGCGGGACGATCGTGCGCGAGGTGCTCACGAGCTTTTCTTTTCGCCAGCCTGACGCCTGGTCGGCGGTGAGCGGTTCGGGTCCCCGTCGTCGAGGATGAGGAGATTGACGCGCTCCAGCGCGGCAATCCGGCGGGCCAGACGACGACCCTCGCTGCGCGCCTGCGTGAGATCTGCGAACAGGCGGGGCGCCCGCTTATAGAGGACGGAGAAGCCGTCGCGGCAAGCTTTGTTGCCGAGCGCACAGGCAAGCCAGGACTTGCCGGCACCGGTTTGGGCCGACAATGACCAGGTGGTTGGCCTCGTGGATCCATTGCCAGGTGGCGAGGATCTGGAAGTGCGAACGGTCGAGACCACGGGCGGTACGATGGCGCTGCTCAAGCGGCGCGTAACGGCGGCGGTTGTTGCGGGCAGTGACCTCGCGATCGACGAGTAGGCCGAGCCAATCGGCGTGCGGCATCTCGGCCGCCGCGGGATTGTTCTGCAGTTCGACGAGGATATCGGCCACGGCGGCAAGGCCGAGGGCCCGCAAGCGATCGACGGTGGGGTGAATGAGCATGCTAATCTTCTCCTGATCTATTGTAGTAACTGTGGCCACGGATGTTGGCGTGGAAGAGGATGGGCGCCGCCTGGGCGGGAGGAGGAGTTCTGTCAGTGCCGTTCTTGAGGATGGCAGCGACCGATTTGTACGAAGGGGCGTTGAGCACCAGCGCACGTGCGCAAGCGGCGTCGGCGCGTTCCTGGCCATAGCGCTTGACGAGCCCCAGCGCTGAGCGGAAGCCCTGTTCCGGATGCGGCCGCGACCGCAGGATGACGTGGATCAGGTTGTCGGCGTCGGGACCGACCTTGGTGGCTTCGGAACGAATGCGCTCATGGGTCCAGTCGCGATATCGGCGATGCGGACTGGGCATATGCTCCGCGATCGTGGTCGGGCGATGCGGCAAGGTGCTGCGCAGATGCGAGGCCACGCGCTTGCCACGGAGGAAGATCTCGACGGTCTTTTGGGTGATGCGAGCCTCAACCTTCTGATGTACGAGACAGTGAGGGACGTTGTAGTAATGCTTGGCGATCTCCATGTGATAATCGAGGTTGACCCGGCAGCGCTTCCACTCGGCGTACTCGTACGGATCATCCGGGAAGGGGGTGAGCGCCGGATGATCGAGCTCCTCGAACAGTTCCCGACTTCGCCCCCAGCTCCGGAGAGATCGATCGTTCAGCTCGAAGGGAGCGCGTGGATTGCCTCGTTGAGGGCGATGAGCGAGAAGAAGCGGTTGTTGCGCAGGCGCGCCAGAATCCATGGCCCGACGATTTGGACCCGACTTCGACCTTGGCTTTATCCGTTGGGCGATACGGCCGCGCCGGAACGATGGCGGTGCGGTAATGGCGGGCGAGATCGGCATAGGTCCAGTTGACCATCGGCTCGTGAAAGCACGCCGAGTGATGCCGGCCTTCAGGTTGTCGCTCGCCGTCTGCCGGGCCACGCCGCCGAAATACGCAAATGCCCGAACGCGAGGCGATCCAGTCCGGCAGGCTCTGGCTGAGGTTGGCCTCGGCGTAGGTGTAGTTCCAGGCGCCGAGCACGGCGACGTAGATCTGCGCACTGCGCAGCTCACCGGTGAGCCCGTCAACCACCTCCATGGTGTGGCCGGAAGAGTCATGAACAGCTTCCCGCCGGCGACATGAACCTGGCGCAGCGTTGGCTTGAGATGGCCGGCCCATTTCCTGCAGCGTTCCCAGAACCACGCATAGCTGAAGCTGTTGGAGTTTGCGTCGCAATACTCCTCCCACAACAGCATCAGCGTGACGTTCCGGCGCTGCAGCTCGCGATGCATGAGCCCCCAATTCGGCTGCGGATACTCCTCGCTGGGTCGAAAGGCGGCGGATACAAGCGGCTCTCGAGCTGGACGTCGTCATCCAACTCCGTTGGCAACGGCCAGGTCAGACCGGCGCGGCGGACTCGGTTCACGTACTTGCTTACCGGGCAACGGCGTGTGCGACATGCCCCGTAGTGCAGGCGTAGAACTTCGCGAATGTGGCGCATGGACAGTCTCTCTGTCGGCATCTCGATTCTCTGCTATTGGGCAAAAGACCGACCTACCCCAGTTGCAGACTGCCAGCGGTGCGCGGCTCCTGGTTGTCCCCGATCATGATCGCTGGAAATAGCGATCACGATAGGCTGGAAACGATCGGCTGGAACGCGCAGTGACTGAGCGTCTGCCCTCGTATGGCTTGCCCGGCAGCGCCTTGGCGTGCAGGACAGGACCACCCCCCTGGAGTGGCGATGATCGAGGCGTTGACGCCAAACCTCATCAATTGCCGAGGCCTTGCCCTTGCCGATGCATTCGACTAGGGCGCGTGGAAGGTAGAGTTTGTATCCATGCTGGCGCTGCCCTTTAGATCGGAATTGTGCGGCGCGCCAGAGCGGTTGCTCGAACGCAGCCTCAAGCTCCGGCCGGCCTGTAACATTGTGGTGGATGAATCATCCTCAGAGGTCCTTACTTCTCATCTCGCAAGCGACCCGCGGTCGCAGCCGCCAAAATGAGCGGCTTGCGAAAAATCGCACGGGATCAACTATCCTTGTACAAATCGGGTTCAGCGCCAGCGCTTCTCCTCAGCGTCGTAGGCGCCGGCGATCGGGTCGTTCACCGCCATCAGCTCACGTTTGAGGACTTTATTGCTAGTGGCGGCTCTAGGAAGCGCCGGGGTAAAGGCAATGTACCGCGGCACTTTGAACACCGCAAGACGCGCACGGGCATGCTCAAGAATGCGCTCCGCGGCCTGATTGCCCGGCGTGTTGCCTTCCCTCAGTTCGACGCAGATCTTGACTTCCTCGCCGCGTTTCAAATCGGGAACGGGCAAGGCGGCCACATCGACAATTTCGGGAATCTCGCGGATGACCGCCTCCACCTCGCGTGCAGCGATGTTCTCACTCGAGCGACGGATCATGTCTTTCGTGCGTCCCACGAGCCAATAAAAGCCGAGTTCATCGCGACGCATCAGATCACCGGTTTTGAACCATTCGCCTTCAAATAAGGCGGCATTTGCTTCCGGCTTATTCCAATAGCCCTTCAAGATTCCGCGTCCCCTCACCCAGAGCTCGCCGACGTCGCCGACATCCGTCGGACTGCCATCATCGTTCATTAGCCGCAGCTCTCGAAACGGCGAGCGAATCCCCACTGAACCCGAGTAGGCCCGCTCATCGAACTCGTTCGTCATTCGCGTGGCGAAGCCGATTTCGGTCATCCCGTAAGCATCCTGCGTATGCGCTCGAAACCGCTTCCGGAATTGGCGTACGGTATCCGGGTTCCAGCCCCAATTCAGGGTCTGCTTCAGGCATGTCGTCCCATCCTCGTCGACTGCCTCGGCCCGTCGCGCTATCAGCTCGGGAACCTGACACCACTCGATGCGGCACTGCTTGACCCAACTGATGAAGCGCGTCGAGCTCAGCTGCGGAGCCAGGTAGAGTGTGCCGCCCTGCCTATACGACTTCAAAAGATGCCCTGGCGGATCGATATAGAAGAATGGCTGCGCAGACAGGTACCTCTGGTACGGTTGCTCCCAGCAGGTCGCCTGGTACGAGAACACGCCCCAGTGGTCGTGCGTCAGCATGCAGCCCTTGGGAAAGCCCGTAGTTCCCGAGGTATATTGAATATTCAACAGATCGTCGGGACGGATGTCCTCCTCGATAGGAGAGTCGCTGACGCCTCGGAGCAACTCATTTAAGGGAGTGGCTGTCCCATCCGAATCCTCTCCGACGCGAATTGCTCGCTCGGTGGCGAGGTCGACAGGCCAAGGGTCCATCGCTGAGAATACTGACCATGCGGATTCGTCGACGACGGCGAACTTGGCCTGTGTATCGCTGAGAACGTATTCGATCTCCCGAGGCGTATAACGCATGTTGATTGGGACGGTTACCGCACCCAGCTTCGCTATCGCGAACCAAAGGATCGGGAATTCGATGCGATTGGGCAGCATCACCCCAATGCGATCGCCCTTGCTCACGCCGAATGCACGCAGCGCATGTGCATACTTGTTAGACCATCGATCCATCTCGGAGTAGGTCGCGCGCTCGCCGCGATCGAAGACGTCAATTGCGATGGTTGAGCCGTGCGTTCTCGCGCGCCGTTCAATCAGCTGTCCGACCGTGATGGTCTCATATGCGGCTTCTAGCGCCTCGATCTGGCGCAGCGCATTCGCGACACGCTCTCGCAGCGGGTTTTGTGTTGATTTTATAGGGGGCATCATCGGAAACCTTGAGGTGTCAGGGAGATAAACCAAGTCTGCCAACGCGAGCACGACCGTTCCAATTAGCAGCGCACGCCAAGTGCTGATCTCGAGAGCCAGGGTCCCGCGCGGAAATCCTCAATCTCGGCCGATCCGCAATGAATGAAGAATCCATCGATGATCGGGCGGGGACTATCAAGGGGCGTTCGATCGTAGCAACGCGTAGCTCCTCATTCGCAACAATCTGTAGCCGAGCAAACGAGGTCGCAGCCAATGACTCGGTGCGGCTCGTATTGACCGTTTTGGTTGCCATTTCATTCATGGGCGTTTGTCGTTTGCTCGAAGGAAGCGAGAGACGCGCAACGAGTTACAACGCGTGCCATTGCTGTACCTTGTACTATCGTGATGAGCGCCGTCATTGACTACACGGAGGTCCGAAGCTGTACCTCATTAATTTGAACCAAAAAGCTACCTACTCTGGTGAGGAATACTGTGCCGGGGAGCAAGGATCTGTGTATCAGCGTCAAGAGGCCGCGGAATCGATTTGGGGCGATAGGCCGGTTGACCTGCCACTGAATTTTCATCCAGCGGCAGTTAGAGTCTCGGAGTTTTGTACGCCAAGTGGCGCGGGTGGAGCAACGGACGATCGGCGGAGCTGGTCGGGGTTGCGCAGCCGATCGTCCGTTGCCGGTGAGGTGGGCGGCGTAGGCCGCGGGGGTCAGGTATTTCAACGACGAGTGTGGACGCTGGTGATTGTAGTCGGCGACCCACTTGGTGATCTTGGTGCGGGCGTCGTCGAGATCGAAGAACAGAGTCTCGTTGAGTAGCTCATCGCGCATCCGGCCGTTGAAACTCTCGACGAAGCCATTCTGCATGGGCTTTCCCGGTGCGATGAAGTGCCAATCGATGGCTGCGTCCTTGCACCAAGCCAGCATGGCGTTGCAGGTGAACTCGGTGCCATGGTCGGACACGATCATTCCTGGCTTGCGGCGTCGCTCGATGATTGCCGTGAGTTCGCGGGCCACGCGCCGCCCCGAGATCGACGTCTCCGGAATGGCGCCCAGGCATTCCTTGGTGACGTCGTCGACGATGTTGAGGATGCGGAAGCGTCG
>NZ_LWIG01000031.1 GCF_002068095.1 Bradyrhizobium sacchari
CCTGCGCCATGACCGGATCGATGCGCCATGGTTCATCGAAGGGCCGATCGATGGCGTGAGCTTTCGCACCTATGTCGAGAAGGTTCTTCTGCCCGTCCTTCGACCTGGCAATATCGTTGTCTTGGACAATCTTGGCACAGGAGCAAAGCAGTTCACCACCTCATCCGTTCGGTCGGCGCCAAACTGTACTTCGTGCCCAATACTCGCCGACCTCAACCCGATCGCACAGGCCTTTGCCAAGCTCAAGCACCTGCTCCGCAAAGCTGCCGCGCGAACTGTCGACGGGGTCTGCGCCGCAATTGGCCAAGCACTCGATGCCTTCACCCCCGAGCAATACGCCAACTACCTCAAAAATTCAGGCTATGGAATCTAGTGCCATCGTGCTTTAGCCAGTTGGCGCTGCGAGATCGCATGGATGATGGAATGATGCAGGCAGCAGATGTGGCCGACCCAGCCTAGCCGCGTCTTTAGCCGGTCGAGGGAAAGCGCGCTGGGTGAACGGTCAACTCGCAAGCAGAGACTACGGCAGACGGTTCATATCTAAGCATGTTGCTGCGATGTCGAAGACGATTGTTCTTCGCAGCAACAACGTGGCGATGTGGTCGCCAAGAATTACAGAACTGAACAAAAATCAAATGACTAGGTCCAGAGCCAGGCGGAGAATGACGTCGTCGAGCACATGCTCTCATCATTGACGACCGGCTTGTCGCAGAAGGGTGTCGCTCCCTCCGAGGAGCAGCTGATGCATTGAAGGAGCGCCCGAGAAGGTGCGGCTGATCGCGACAGGGAGATGTCAATACGGGCACTCAAACGTGACTCACGCGAGATCAACAAGGTGCGGTAGATGCTTGAGTTCATTGGTCGCGGCGCGGCTCGACCACGCTGAGCTCGGCATAGAAGCTCTGTCGCGCCAGTGCAGATGCAGCTTCCGATTGTTCAGTCGAATGCATACGGTAAAGAACGCCCGACGGGCGCTCGAGGGGGAGGGCCGATTCACGTGGCCGATGTCAAAATGAGCTGGGAACTCCTCACCCGAGAAAGTTAGCGAGCCCGTGTTGTGAACACCGGGTGCGCGCCGCGTCTCGTAGCCAAGGGCGAGCGCGTTAGGCGCGATAGGTTGCAAGCTTTTAAACTCAGCTATCACATACGCGTTTGAACGTGGGAAGAAGTGGGGCCACCTGGCCCCAAGCCACAGCAAAGTTGAGGGCGTAAGGGCGCCGCTGCCGGCGTGCCTGCCCCCGGCACCAGTCGGTCCAGCTCGAACTCATTCGTCTGCGCAGTCTCGGGCCATCCGTCTTTTCGTCGCTCCGGGGCCGTCAGCTTATCGACAGCTAGCTTCCATATCATCAACACCGCTACTGGCTCGCTGGCTCGGCTCAAAAGGCGCAGATCTCGAAGGCGAGACCGGGGTGGACTCCAATATCGGCCGATCCACGGGCGAGATGTCGCCTGGTTCGCTCCACTACCTGCAGGTGCTCGGTGGTGCTTTTAGAAGCGTATTCGCGCCAGTCGTGCGGGACGGCCCTATTGTGGGATCGCACCTCATTGCGGTTGGCCGTCGGGATGTCAGCCATAGCGGGGGATTACGAATCCTAAGATGCGCCGACCCGGCGCGTTCGCTCCATTTTGCTACCGAAGAGACGATATCGATGAACGCAGAACAGCTCGGCGCTGGTACTCCTTCCGCAACTTCCGATTCGGAAAGCTCCGAACCGGGCTCTCCGGTCGCGTCGCAGTGGGGAGAGGCCCTGAGGGACGTGCATGCATCCGCTGCCGAGGTGGCTGCCTGGCACGAGGAGATGCTGGCCGACTGGGCTGCCGAAGACGGGCAGGGGCAACATGAGGATCGGCAACAGGCGGTAAGTCGAACGAGGGCTTGGCGGGGCACGGGTGAGCTTGATGAGCCGCTAGGTCTGTCGTCTCTGTCCTTGACCGCATTGTCTGCGCCCATTCTGGCCGGCGTGCGCCGCCTGAATGTCGAAAACAATCAGCTGGCAAGCCTGCCCGAACGCCTTCCAGCAACGCTTCAGGACTTGGACGCCAGCCGTAACCGCCTGACCCACCTACCCCCGCTTCCGGCTGGGCTCCAGTTTCTGAACGTCGAGTACAATCAGTTAACGGAGCTGCCCGAGCCTCTTCCGGCCGGGCTCGAATGGTTTAGCGCCAGCCACAACCGGCTGACCAACCTGCCTGAGACGGTCCCCCACCAGCTGATATGGCTCGGCGCCAGCAACAATCAGCTGACCAGCGTGCCCGAGACCCTGCTGACGCGCCTGAGCGGTGAGTCGAGCGTTAATCTGGAGAATAATCCGCTGCCCGATTGGGTGCAGGTCGGCCTGGCAACAGCGATGCAGCTCGAACACTATGCCGGCCCTCAGGTTTTCTTCTCGGACACTGTTGGAGCGTTGGAGGTCCAGCCGCGGCCACTGCAACAGGTTGCCGCGGACTGGCTCGAGGGCGAGCCCACGGTAGTGGCCACCTGGCAGCACTTCGGCCATGAGGCGGGGGCCGCGGACTATGCACGCTTCCTCGACAGGCTTCGGGGCACCGTGAACTACCATCACGAGACGTTCCGCCAGGCGGTTGCCGAAGATCTGCGGCAGGCAGCCGTCAGGCCGCGTTTGCGCGAGCAGTATTTCGAGTTGGCTTCGGGAGCGAACGCGAGCTGCGAAGATCGCGTGACTTTGGTCTGGAACGGCATGCAGACTGCACGCCTGAACGCTGATGTCGAGGACGGCGCCTATGACGGCCGACTGGGCGAATTGCTTCAGAACGGCCGCGTCATGTTTCGCCTGGAAGCGCTTGATGGCATCGCGCGCGAGAAGGTCAACTCACTTCGTCGTGCCGATCCCGACGCGGACGTTGATGATATCGAGGTCTACCTTGCCTACCAGACCCAGCTGCGTGACGCGTTGGAGCTGCGGCACATCGCTCCCGACATGCGCTTCATGAACGTCTCTCACGTGACCGAGGACGATGTAGCCAGTGCCGACGAAACGGTGCGGGACCAGGAAGCGGCAGAATTTCCGGACTATTTGGCTGCGCGCTGGCAACCATGGGAAAGCGTGGTGAGGCGCATCGCACCCCAAGACTATGCTGAAATGCAGGAGCGGCTCGTCGACGCGATGGGCGTACAGTTTGAATCCCGCTTGGATGAGCGACTGGCCGAGCATGGTCTGACAGGCGACGCCGATGCTGAGCGGGTCCTCGGCGCCCAGATACGAAACGAGATTGCCCGCGAGATCAAAAGCGCGGTCATGCATCAGGTGCTCGGGAAACTCGGCCTCGAGCTATGAGCGCCTTGCGAAGAAAGGTCCCATCGATTCGCTAGCCGCTCACAAAGTCAAGTAGGTCATCGACTCTTTCGAGCATGGGCTGTCTGCATGAGCCACTGGCGAATGAGCTCCGTCAATGAAGTCAGCGATCATCGATCACTCGTAGCCCGGACGAGTAGATGGCGATCAGACCGAACCCTCAAGTGGCCCGTGTGCAACGTAGGCTATCGATATCCGTCCCCCGCGGCCGATCGGAGCTTCGTAGCGTCACGCTCGAATCCAGATCGCGAAACATGCTGTAATTCCGTCGGATCCATTGATGTAACTCGGTGGACCAATCCTTCTCATTACGCAGGTAGCCAGTGAAGGAAAAACTAAGTCGGTCTATATATCTCTTAAGGAACAGCGGAAGTGCGGAAATCCGAATCACTCGCTCGCCATCCATCGCTTCAGGCAATCCGCCGCGCAGCACGAATTCATTGTGGACGGTGACCAGCGACGCCGGCGGAATCCGCCGCCGCAGCATTTCATAAGCGCGAAAGGAGATACGGTCTGCACCCGCGACGAAGAGAATGATAGGGGTCACGTAGCAGCGCGCTGTCTCCTTCATGAAGCCAATCTCCTCGCACATCTTGAAGAATTCGTCGAACGCGTGAAAGCCGAGGTCAATTACCTTGGCTACACGATCGTGGATGATTAGAGGGTCCATCAGCTGCATCTTGCCATAAGTGTCGATCACATCCGCGGTCTCCGTGATGTTCGGGAGGTAGTCGAGCAATGACGGCTCTTTCAAGTTGACATCAAACGACAGCGCTGTGCCGTTTTTCAGCAGCAAAAACTCGCTCATGGCACGAGCGATGAGGGTTTTACCGACCTGCGGGCTAGGAGAGCAGATGATGTAGATAGGGGTCGCTAACATAGCCAGCAGATCAATTTCGTTCCGTACGTGGGCTCGACCTGAGCTCGCCGAATATGCGACTACTTTTCGCCGGCCCGGGTGGCGGACTTGGCCCCGGCCAATTCCGTCAAGTTGATGCGATCAAATTCGCTCCAAACATTTGCCAGCCAGTGCCGGACATAGCCGCGCAGCACGAAGGAGTTGGTCGCGGGTTCATCGTTCCGTCCCTTGTTTGCGACGAAGTCTATGAATGGGACGGATGCGATCTCCACCTGCTCATAGGCCATCTCGTTAAGCTTCGGTATGGTCAATTCAGTCGCATGTTTGATGCGGTGGAAATAGGAATTGTAAGTCGCCTGATCCCACTGGAAGAATTGAGTGTCGTTGATGAAGTTCTTGACCAGGTAGTACTTTGCGCCGCTCATGAAAGTCGCAGTTTCCTCGATCTCGTCTAGCGACGCGATGGATGATCCCAGGATGTGGAACACGGCAAATGTGATCTGGCCGGACCGTGCCGAGTCCAGAAAGCCGATGTCGCGCAAGGAAGCGAGCGCAGAGGACAGTAGGCCTGCGCGAGCATCGATGACAGTGACGGACAGCCCTGAATTCAAGGTATCGAAGATCTTCATCTGGTCCGCTGTCGTCGTCATGTCGACGATCTCAGTAATCCCGGGATAAAAGCGCTTCAGCGTTCCCCGGGGCGACTCTGTGTCGAATGCGCGTGTTTGCACGTTATTGACGCTGAAGTAGTCCAGGAGCGTTCGTGATACGGTCGTCTTGCCGACTCCTCCCTTGTCCGCGCCGACCACAATTACCACTGGCTTCACCATAGAAACATCTCCTGAGATTCTCGCTATTGCCGCGCGCAAAGGTGCGCAATCGGTGCGACTCTGCTTTCGTTGCGAACATGGCAGAAAGAAGGGGTAATGAAACTTCGACGCGAGGGCTCTGCGATTGATAGACGTTTTCAACATCAAGCGAGTAACACGTCGTGTGATGATGCAGGGCCGAGAAATGGAGTAATCACTTGTATCGATGATTTACGTGAGGTTTGTGGACAGCTGGAATGCGCGAGCCAAGAAACAACTGTCTGCCGGCGGTGATCGTTGCATTGCCATAGGTGAGCTATGGATCCCGTCGCTGCCGTTATCTAATTTTTATGAGCGAGCGAGTCTTACGTAGCGTCCGATTGCGAGCTCGATGAACGCGCAAATGAAGCCGATCCTAGGCGCTCGGACTATGGCTTGGCAGATCATCAAGGGCCTCCTGGATCAGATCGTCTTTTCGACAGAGAGCAAAACGGCGGGTTAATCTCCGAGAGGTGAACCTGAACGACCGAGCGCTCACCCTGCTGAAGAATGTCAGGATATGCGAAAGCTGAAACGCGCTGGTGACTCAATAGCAACCATGCATCTGTTCGCTCTTCGGCGAGATTATCGTGTCACGGAGACCAAATGGAAGGGAGAGCAGGGCGCCGGCCGACGGCGCAGTACCAGTGGGGAAGCGTTATCGGACGCTCCGTTAGAAGAAGTCACCGTCGAGTGGCCGGAACCGGTGATCTTTGTTTTGGACACAATCGTCGCCGAGCTAAGTCCTACAGGGAAGGACCCTTAGTGGAATGAACGAGCTTGGCGGGAGTGCACTCTCGTTGGGCGCTTCCTTAGGGCGACAGACACTGTACGCTATGGCTTTAAAGCGCCCACTCTGACCACCCTTCGATATACTGGGCAAGACCGCCTGAAATGGGTTGCGAGCTGCGCGTCAAGCTCTCTTTCTTTTGATCGATCGCGCCTTACGTATTTGATCTGCAAATTCGGCCTCCGCCTAAAGCTACGTCATGCTCAACTTCATATGCAGTTACAACCGGAGCTTGGTCAGGCCGCCAGCTACAGTTTGCGCTCCAGGGGGCATCGATCCTGCCGGCGCAACGGTACATAACGCCGGCCTGTCAAGGCAACGCAACTCGAACACTCCTGAACACGATTAAGCCGGATACTCACTGAAACAATTGAGCGATGCCTGAAAAGCAGGAAGGGTCGAACTCATAGCGATCCCCTAGTGCTGCGAAGAGCTCAGATCCGGGGATCTCTTGGCAGGTTGTAAATCTCTGTCGTATTTGGTTAACGGGAAGATTCTAACTCGGACTGCCGCCTTGTTTGAACGCGTTTGCGCAAAAGCGGCCTCGAGCGACGGCATGGAACTTGCGTAGCCAACGAATATCTCCACTAGCTAAAAGCGAGTGGCTAGACGCACTCTGCGCGCAAGCGCGAGGCGCTTGCTAAGCGTCTGAGCTGCTAGAAAGCTAAATTGGGCGGCGTCGTTGGGGCGGCGTCTACTGATCGACGCCTGGCGGGGGTGCGGGCCCCAATGGCACGGTAATCGGTTGCGCTGCGTCCTTTTGGTAGCGGCCGACGATAACTGTGAGCAGACCCTGGCCCCACAGCCGCTGCGCTGCTCTCTTGGCGTCCTCCAGCGTCACCCGATCGATCACGGCATTCTGCTTTTCGAAATAGTCGATGGGCAGCTTGTCAAGCTGATGCTGCAGTAGCGTTCGCGCAAGCTTTGATGATGTGTTGACAGCCACCAGTTGCGAGCCCTTCAGGTAGGACTTTGCGTCATCGAGTTCCTGCTGAGTCGGTCCTTCCTCGGCGATGTGACGGACCTGCTTTTCGATTTCGTCGACCGTTTCGCCGGCGCGATCGGCGCTGGTGCCGCTGTTGCCGAGAAACATGGCTGAATGATCCAACCAGACAAGGCGCTCACCGACGGAATAGGCCAGTCCACGCTTCTCGCGGACTTCGCGGAAAAGGCGGGACGTCAGTCCGCCGCCGCCAAGGATGTGGTTGACGATATAGGCGGGCATGAAATCCGGCTCGCTGCGACGGACGGCTGGACCGCCAAAAGTCACTACTGTCTGCGGCACATCGAACCGAATGAAGACCTGCTGTGGCGGCTTTGCTGCGGTGACTTCGGCAACCGGCATTGCTTCCGCGTTGCTCGGCAGGCTGCCAAAGGTCGTGTCGAGCAGCTTGCAGACGACCCCTGGATCGACGTCGCCGACCACCGCGATTTTGAGCGTGTCTTTTGCGATCACGCGTCGGACATAACCCTTGAGATCCGCGACCTCAATCTTCGGCACGCTTTCCAGGGAGCCTTCGGTTGGGCGAGCATAAGGATGATCCCCAAACGCGACTTCCAGGAACCTGCGATGAGCCAGAGACGAAGGATCGGTCGAGTCGCGCCGAAGGCGCGCAAGCACCGTCGCACGGATCCGTTCGACGTCGGCGGCGTCGAAACGCGGCGAGGTTAGCGCGATCCGTAAAAGTTCGAAGGCCTCGTCCGCGTTGTCCTCGATCGTGCGCAAGGCACCACGGAAGTGATCGTGGGTCACGTGAAAACGCAGCTCAATGGCACGGCGGTCCAGCCGCTGATGAAAGGTCTTAAAGTCAAAGTCGCCGGAACCTTCCTTGAGCAGGCCAGAAACCATGTGTCCCACGCCCGCCTTTTGAGCGGGGTCCTGAGTCGCGCCGCCGGTGAAGGCATATTCCATCGAGATCAATGGGACAGTGGAATCCTGCACGAACCAGGCTTCTATACCGCAAGACGAAATCAGGCGCTTGATCCTGGTCCGGCCAAGTGCTCTCGCGGCGGCAGCCGAACTTGGCGAAGCGAGCATCGCGATGGACAGCGAGGCTCCCCCGAGGAGGATCCCACGTCGTGTGCAAGGATTGATCACTAGAGCTTCTCCCAGTGTTGCGGAGCAGACTCTTTGATGAGATAGCCCGTCACGGCTCGTTTCTTGTCGAGCCATTTCCGCACGGCCTCATGCACCTGCTGTGCACCGACCGCGCGGATGTCGTCGGGCCAGCGTTGAAGATCCTCGATAGATTGTCCCGTTGTCAGGCCGCGGCCATACCAGTGCGCGAGCATTTCCTGACTGTCCTGGGCGTAGGTGACCTGCGCGATCAGCCGCGTCTGCGCCCGCTGGAGATCTTCGCTGCTCGCGGGATTACGGATAATGTCGGCGATTACCTCGTCGATGCAGCGCTCGATCAGGTTGAGGTTGACGCCAGGTTTTGGTATGGCGGAAATCTCGAACAGCGAGGGATCGAGCGCGGCAGAGTGGTAGCTCGCTCTGGCCGTGACCGCGAGCTGCTTTTCGAGTACCAGCGAGCGATAAAGATATGAGTTGACGCCGCCGCCGATCAACTGCTCGAGCACCTCAAGCGCTGGACCCTCCCCCACGTCCGCGGTGCGAGCCGACGGTACGAGATAGTAGCGGTGCAGGGCTGGCTGCTCGACGCGGTAATCTGCCAGCGTTACTCTGCGCTGCGCGGCCGGCGTCGGCTCCTGCGGCCGCTGGCGCTCCTGGGGAATCGATGGTTGCGTGGGGATGCCGCCAAACGTCTCATTCACCATCGAGCGCATTTCGTTGGCAGCTACGTCGCCAGCGACGATCAGGATCGCGTTGTTCGGTGCATAGAAGCGCTTGTAGAAGGTAAGTGCGTCCTCTCGGGTAAGCTTTTCGATTTCTTGGCGCCACCCGATAATGGGGTGGCCGTAGGGGTGGTTGAGGTAAAGCGCCGCCATCATCTGCTCAGCAAGTTGGTTACCTGGACGATTGGCGACGCTCATATTGAGCTCTTCCAGCACGACGTCGCGCTCGGATAGCACGTTCTCGTCCTTGAGAATGAGACCGGTCATTCGGTCGGCTTCAAATTCCATCATCTCGCCGAGGTGCTCGCGAGGCACGTGCTGGAAGTAGCTGGTGAAGTCGAATCCGGTAAAGGCGTTGTGATAGCCGCCGGCGCGCAGGACGGCCTTGGGGAATTCATCCGCTGGATGTTTGGAGGTGCCCTTGAACATCAAGTGTTCAAGGAAATGCGCAAGCCCCGATTTGCCAGGCGGTTCGTCCGCGGAACCAACCTTATACCAGATCATCTGAGTCACGACGGGTGTCCGATGATCCGGGATCACGACCACCTGCAGGCCGTTCTGAAGCGTGAAGCTTGCTGGTCGAACTGATCTCGCCGTCTCGGCAAAGACGCTGGCCTGATCAGGAAGGTATAAGCCGGTGCCATCATCCGTTCGATGCTCGACCGCCGGGGCCGTGCGCATCGTCGAGTCAGAGGCTTCAGCGGCGGTGCCTGCCGCCTTGGCGGTGGCCGAAAGCCGGTTCTTCATGGCATCGCCTTTCGTTCCATACTGGTCACTATGTGGGGAAATCCGACAGGGCGCGGAGCCGCGCCTCGTTTTGGCGAGCAGCGCAGCAAAAACCGGACCAATCATCGGACGGCGCCTCGCGTACGCAAAGGGACACCAAAGAGAACCGACGCGCAATATTCTGGCTAAATGTAAACCGTCGACGTGTCGTGAACACGACCTTGCGCACAACGCGTCAGGAGAACTGCGGATTTCGTATGATAACCGACATTCGATGAGACGGAGGAAATCACCTTCGCGTGCCGTCGCTGCTTATGAAGGCAAAGGGACACCAAGTAGCACCGCTCTTCGTCTTTAAATCACCAATAAACAGGTCTTTCAGATTAAGGGTACCAAAGACACGCTCGATCACTGTCATCTGATCGTGGTTGCAAGCCGCCCGACTCGCTCACGTCAGCTATTTCTCCTCGCCGTTATCTGAACAACAAGATGCCAAACGCGCCTGAATGCGGCACGGCCGGGCGGTCTTGATGTGGATCTGTTCCTGCTGGAGGACGTTCATGTCGGCCGCCATCATGCCGGCAAGGTTCTGCCAGCCAAGCATGCCATCCGCTCCCGACGACCAACGGATCAATACGGCTCTTGAGCAAGTTCTTGACCGGGATAGCGGAGGAGGTGATCCACACATGAGCGGACTGGCCATTTATGGAAAACGTTCCCTCTATCGCGCGATAGCTTCGCTGTGCCGCCAGACCGCGGCACTTCGGCCAATGCAAGGACGTTCATGGCTGGCGCAAGCTGCAGATTGGGAGAAACGCGCGGTTACGAACCTCGAGAGATACCTTGCTTCTTCTGCTGCACGCCTGCTTGATTGCGCCAGACGAAGAGGATCCACGGCGCAGTTCCGCCATCCGCTACGCTCACACGTCCTATTTGTGTCGACGAGGGCTGCGCCGATTGAGGTTCCGCGCTCATAGTAAGCCTAGCTGTCGGCAAGCCGACAGGTAAGCATCAAACTTCGCTATTCCGCCCCGCTCTTGATTGCCACGCTATCTTGAGCGAGCCCATGCGTCCGGGCCGTCCGCCTGCGGTGCAGGTCGGCATCGCCAGCCTCCGTCTTGCCTTCAAGGGCGAGGGACAGTTCGAAATTGTTGCGCAGCATCGGGTTTGCCGGTTCCGCCGCGAGAGCTTGGCGGTATAGGTCTTGGGCCTCCCGGTGTCGGCCCTCGTGATCGAGAACAACTGCTTTGGCATTCAATGCGCGCAGGTCGCCAGGGGCTGCCAATAACACGCCGTCGAGCACCTCGAGCGCATCATTAGGACAACTGCGTGCCAGCAGGGCTCGCGCAAGAGGAATCGCCGCATCGATGTTGTTCGGCTGTTGCTTCAATGCATCGCGCAGAGCCCCTTCATCAGGACCTCGGCCGAGCGCGTACGAAATGCGCTCGCGCACGGCAGGGTCGATCTCTTTGCTGTCTGCGAGGTCTGATGTGGACGTTTGCTGCGGTGAAAGGCCATGTTTATCTGGGGTAGCACAGCCGGCGAGCAGCACAATAGCTAGCATCGCAAGCAGAGCCGGCCGCGGCCTTGGACTGGCGTAGCACAAATACCGCCGGTACCTGGTTTCATTACGTTTCATAGGCGACTCACGAGGAAGCGCTGCGCACTCTTAGCTTGCAGTTGTTAGGAGCCCTCCCGAGGACGGCGCCTTGGGAAGCTTGACGGATCCAATCGGTTGGACCGTGAAGTCCGCGGCAAGATCTTGATAGGACAGAACGGGCAGGTCGATCCCATTGCGTGTGAGAAAACCGCGTACGAAACGCCGGATATCCATCGAACCTAGGACGACAGGCTGGCTCTTGCTTTGCGCGATGGTCGCATGGATCTGACGAAATTGTGCAAGCAGCTTTTCGCTCTGCCATTCATCCAAGACGAGGTATGGGCCGACGGCCGTTTCCCGTACTGCGCCGCGGATGATTTCTTCGCTCTCACGCTCAATGATAAAGGCGACCACGACGCGATGAGCATTAGCATACCGAAAGCATATTTGCCGCTTTAAGGTAGCACGAACATATTCGGTGAGCAGGACGGCGTTTTGCTCGCGCTCGCTCCATTCTGCCAATGCCTCCAGAAGCAAGCGAGTATTGCGGATTGGAATGCCTTCGTCGAGCAAGCGGCGCAGGACCTCGGCGATCCGAGGAACGGTGGCCGTACGCAGCACCTCCTTCACCAGGTCAGGATATTCCTGCTCCATCCGGGCGAGCAATTGGCGTGTTTCCTGAATACCCACCAGGCGCTGTGCATAGCGTGTCAATGTAGAATGGAGACGTAAGGCTAGAACTTCGCTCAGCCGATGATATCCGATTCCGGCGGCCTTGAGGGCCGCTGCATGCCGTTCTTCGATCCAGACCCGATTCGTTTCAGGGTCTTGCTGAAAGGGGATGCCGCTCAATTCGATGTTCGCCATATCGTCGTTGAGCGCCAGGTGGCCAGGATTGATCACATCGCGCTCAACTGGAACACTATCGACATCCACCCGGAATTGCGACGAGGACAAGCTCTCGCCAATCTGGGCAGGAATGCGCGGAATGGTGATGCCGAGGTCCGCCGATACGAGCTTTGAAACACGCAAAATGCTCTCTTCCAGTTCGTCTTTGTCGATTGAATCCGTCAGGTTCGGTGCAAGGAACAACGCGATCGGAAGTGCTTCCGCATGTGCGGTCTGCTTCTGAGCCGCTGCAGGAGTCGGCGCCGAAGCAGCGGCGCTAGCTCCTATTTTGGCGGCAGGCTTGTCGCCTTTGGGAGCGACCTTGACGTAGCTTGCGGCAGCGAACAGGACGGCCAGCACGACAAACGGCGGCAAAGGAAAGCCGGGAACGAGCCCCATGAATACCAAGACGCAGGCGGCTAGCCTAAGTGCCTGCGTACTTGCGGTAAGTTGGTGAACGATATCGGCGCCGAGCTTGAGTTTGGAGGGACCGCTGACGCGCGTGACAATGGTCGCGGCGGTAATTGACAGGAGTAGCGCCGGAATCTGCGAAATGAGCGCATCACCAATCGTCAAGAGTGTATAGTGATGCAGCGCTTCATCGAGCGACATACCTTTGGAGAGCAGGCCGATGCTGATTCCGCCCAGCATATTGATGCAGATCACGATCAGCCCAGCGATGGCGTCTCCCTTAACGAACTTCATGGCACCATCCATAGCGCCATGAAGTTGACTTTCTTGCTCCAAGGCGGCACGCCGGCGGCGTGCTTCGTATTGATCAATGTGGCTGTTGCGAAGTTCTGCATCGATCGCCATCTGTTTGCCTGGTAGTGCGTCAAGCGTGAAACGCGCAGATACCTCTGCGACGCGTTCGGCACCCTTGGCAAGAACCATGAATTGGACCATGGTCACGATCAAGAAAATGACGATTCCGACCGCAATATTCCCTGAAATGACGAAGTCGCCGAAGGTGTGAATGATGCTGCCGGCATCGCCTTCGGCAAGGATCAGCCGCGTTGTCGCAATCGTTAGTGCCAGCCGAAATACGGTGGAGATCAGGATCACGCCCGGCAAGGACGAAAAATCAAGAGGTGTGCTGAGATAGAGGGCAACCATCAGCAGCAATATGGCAAAGCCAAGATTGAAGCCGATCAGCATGTCGATCACGATGATCGGGATTGGCATGATCATCATGCCGATCGCCAGAAGCAGCATCAAGGCAACCATGAAATCCGGGTGGGCCGGAGCGCGCACGATGAAGTCACGCAAAACGTTGGCCATGATAGATCCCTATTGCTATTTGATGAGGGCGATGCTCGCGCGCAGTGAGACATAGCGCTGAAAGACCTCGCGAGCCTCGGACATGCGGCCAGCGTGCCGCAGTGCGTGACTGCGCAACAGCGTCATCGGTATGCGGGAAGAGGGTTGCGTATCAAGTGCGTCCAGCCGATCCAGCACGTGGAGTGCTTCCTCGCCAAGGCCCTCGGCGATCAGCGTGTAGGCTAGAATGCGGAGTAAACCGACGTCACTGGAGTGCTCGCGAGCTGCAATTCGCAGTAGAGCCAGACTCTGTGCGCTCTGCCCGCACGCGAGATGGACATATGACAGTGCGCAAAGCAGGTCGCGCTCCGGCCCGGAGATCGACGGAATATCACTGGATTCGGAGACTTCTGGAATCAGGGGAGCGGCGTGCTGCAATCCGTCAGGATCGGCCATGGTTATCCCTTGATTAAGCTGTTTTGATTTTGCCGGAGCATTAGTAACCGCTGAAGTTCCTGCTGCAGGATTGCCAAACACTCTCGCGCCGTCTTGTCTTCCGGCGTCGCCTGCAACGTTCGCGTCAAGCGCTCCAGAAGAACACCGTGCTTGTCGGCGCGCAGCACGTCCGGATGACGGAGGCGTGGAACGACGAAAGAGAGCAGTCCGCGGGACAGATTGGGACCATAAAGGGAAGCTAAGAGTGCGTGTGGATCTAGCTCATTTGCCCCTGCCTCACTTTCGAATAAAGTGACGCGCGAAATGGCGCCGACGGAATTGACCTCGAGCGCCGCGTCGCTCGCACCATCAATTGGCAGATCAGGCGGAACCGCATCCCGCCACGACGCGCGCTTCGTGCCGCTATCCGCATGGGCGCCTCCGACTTCCAGTTTGTCACCTCGCGAGGGAGGCGAGCCGATGACCGGTGCGTGCTGGCCCGCATCTAAGCCCTGCGATGAGGTGCTGGGCCCTACGGAGTGCTGGGGCAGCCTAGCCATCGCCTTCTCCTTCTTTCTTGCAGGGTAGAGACCTTAGTATTGCAAAGCGGCAGATCGGCCGTTGCGGCTGAGCAGAACTCGTCCATCCTCAATTCGATCAACGGTCCATCCATTACTCAAGAGCGCGCCGACAAAATACTTCTGCCCGGCAATAAGCAGATAAGGTTCGCTTCCACGCCAGACGGCTTGGACAGCAATCGAAGACGGTGTCTTTTCCTCTTTCACCGTGACAGCATTTACAAGGGGCGGGGCACCGTTGGTTTGACGATCGAACCATTGCTGGATTTCTTTCCATTTTGCGACGAAGTTCGGGGCAATTGTGCCCTCCGCGGTCACGACGCCGGGCCCGCGCCCGATCTTGACGTCAAGCAGACCCTCTTGTTCGATCTGTTGGCGCAGCGATGCGGCCATTTCATCAGCAGTTCTCGCGTCAGAATGATCGACGGTTGGTTTAGCCGCAATCTCGACCGCGCGCGATGACTCGGCACTTGGCGCCTCCGCCCTGTCGCCGAGGTCGACGATAGTTGAGACGGTGCCGATCGCGACAGCGCTGAGCAATATCAGACTGAGTGCCACGATCGGCCTGCGAGATCGCCTGCTCGAAGCAGCTGGCTCGAAATCCTCCGTCGACCAGCGGATAGACATCGCGCCGGCATGAACGATCGCGGGCAGGGGCACTCTGACGCGCTCACCTGAAGTGAGGCTCGCGCGACCTTCTAAGCTGATATTGGGAGCGAGCGCCTCGACCTCGATCGAATCGCTCTGTGCGATGATGCGCAGGTGATGCAGCTCGAGCCCCTGTTCAACGAAGATCATGTCGGCATCGAGGCCGCTGCCCACAATGCTCTCGCCGCCCGCCGTCTTTCCTTTGAGCCCGGTATAGAGCCCCGAGAGCACCTCGAACTCGAGCGAAACAGGGTCGTTCACGATAATCTCCTGAATAACGAGAGAAGCCGTACGGCGGTGCCGTACGGCTCATCCAGAGTTCGTCATTCACAGCGCGGCGACGGTAGCAACGCGGTGAGTCACCCGTCTTGCAGAATTACTGGACGCGCTCGTCGGCGACCTTCTTCTCGGACGAGAGTTCGGTCGTGATTCTGCGCATTGCCACGGCCTGGGCCTGAACCTTCTGGCTCACACGCTCGAATTCAGCCATCTGGTTCTGGAAGCCGGTATCGCCGGTCTGCTGAACACCAGCAGCCCCGCCATTTCCGCCAACATTGTCAACTGCCATGTCTATTTACCTTTCTTCCGGGATAACCTTGGTTGTGATTTGTTAGGAGGTGCGGGCCGGCGAGACGAACGCAGGAATAGAAAGGAACATCGGCGTACCGCCGAGCGTGCTGAGCCCAAGGTTCAGCTCCGGGCTCCTGCAGGCAGTCTCGGGCTTGGGTTGCACCTCGGTCTTTTCGCCGACGTCTTTGTGGTCTGCGGCCTTATCATGGCTACCCTTGTCAGGCACCAAGGCGTGGACTACCTTGTCAAAGACCTTGTCCACGGTCCCACCCACTGCCGAACCAATCGCCGCTCCGGCCGGGCCGCCAAGGTATCCGCCGGCAGCGCTTCCGATCATTTCTCCGATCATCGCATTCTCCTATGCTCGTCTTGTTGCGCTCAATAGACGACTGCTCGCCTAGAGTTCAGCGGCCTCATGCTAGGGGGGCTAGCTTTCGAAAACCTGACGAGTCGCACGTTGCGTGTGGGTTGATTTTATGCTGTCGCCTTGGATCTGCTGGTAATCATCGGCTCACCCGGGCGTTCCAGCCGCGCCTACAGTCAGCTTGGCTCAATGCGGGTTGAGCGGTGCTTAGTTGCGCGTTCAGGAATCATTTTACCTGGGGGAGCCTGCGCAGGCGCGTGGCCTGCAGCGTAGAGTGCGGAAGCGGGATAAGGCATCAAGTTGTGCGGGTCTCAGCCGGCCCTTGGCTCGTTTGCTAACATGGCTGCTTGCGAAAAGTCTGGTTCGCGGGTCTTAATGTTGGGGGGCTGTTCGACGCGAGTGTTCAAGCTATCGATCGCTCCCCGCAGATGTGTGCCCGACCGGCGGGAGCGCTGATTGCTCGGTGAGGCGGGATGATTGGCTGATAACCGGCAGACGTCGCGTCACTTGTCATGAAGACATAGGGACGCCTCTGGGACCAGGCGAGTCTTGCCAAAAGAGGCATTGAAGCTTGCGATTAGTTCAGCGAGGGATGCGTTTCGGGCATCCGATCGACGTGAACGTGAGTGCGACTTAGCTCGCTCATCGTCGTCAGCTTTTCGACAGGTGTTCGAGCTACCGTCTCTGTGAGTTAAATGCGCGTGATGTGCTCGTGCAGTTACGGTGGTGGGGCGAGAGGAAGGATCTAAATTGGGCTGCCGGCTCTGGCAAGAAAAGTAGTCGTTCGTTCGGATGAGCTAATGGTGCGTTCTCATGCAGATCTGAAAGCGAGGTGCCTGCTATGCGCGTAACGCTCACGCTTTTGCAGATTTCGTCTATGCAACAGGAGTAAACTAAATGCCGTATCTTCCCGTGGCCGGTCTCCCAGTGGTGGGCGCGCCCGACTCGATGAACGGAGTGGTGCCAGAAGGGGCGGTTGTCACTCCCGCCTTCAACGCCTTGTTGGGGCAGTATGCTCCGGCAAGCTACCAGTATCTGCCGGTAGCCTCATCG
Organism: Bradyrhizobium sacchari; assembly: GCF_002068095.1. Classification (GTDB taxonomy): domain Bacteria; phylum Pseudomonadota; class Alphaproteobacteria; order Rhizobiales; family Xanthobacteraceae; genus Bradyrhizobium; species Bradyrhizobium sacchari. The sequence continues at coordinate 16,733 of NZ_LWIG01000031.1, forward strand.
GCCGTCGTCAGTCCGGGCGTTGCGAGTGTCGTTCCGCTCGTCGTGGCGCCAGCCGTCGTGACGACCCAGGCGTACATGATGGCGCCTCCGCCTCCCACCATGCTGATGAGCCAGCTGAGTCAGAATTCGGAGTCTGCTGTGGATCCGGTGTGGACGCATGAGGTCAAGGATGGCAAGGCCACGATCAACCTTGGAGACAAGTATACGATTACGGCCGATGAGAAGGATGGCACCTGGACGGTTCGCAACAACCAGACCGGTCATGTCACGGTAATTCATGGCGACCCCCACGTTGATGCTGATGGAGACGGCAAGGATGACTTCGATTTCAAGAAGGATATGACGTTTCAGCTCGACGATGGCACGAAGATTACTGTCAATAATGTCGACTACGGTAATGGTGAGGCCATCTCGTCAAAGCTTACCATTACGAACGGCCACAACGCGATGGTTGTCGAGGGGCTCGGCGACGACAAGGATGGCGAAAACAATCTGAGGGTGACGCAGTCCAATGCTGGGATGACCCTTGACGAGTTGACGTCCGATGGTGCCCAAACGATCCATGAGAGTGGCCAAGGCTGGGTCGATGGCGCCGGACGCGCGGTGAATCAGGCGAGTATCGATGCAGGCGAACAAGGGCGCGGGCCAGGTCAGTATGCAAGCACAGCGCCTGCCTCTACGGCCCCCGTCTTCTTCGTTCCTCCTCCTCCGCCGCCTCTTGCGATGGTGCCGGTTGCAGCCGCCCAGGTGCCCACGCAGTCCTCTCAGCCGGCGCCGGTGTGGTCGCATGAGGTCAGAGACGGCAGGGCCGAGATCAAGCTTGGTGATAAGTATTCGATGTTGGTCGACGAAAATGACGGAACGGTGCTCATTCGTAACAATCAAACAGGCAAGGTCACGGCGATTCATGGCGATCCCCACGTCGACGCCGACGGTGACGGCAAGATCGATTTTGACTTCAAGAAGAACATGACTTTCCAGCTCGACGACGGCACTAAAATTACTGTCGACACCGTCGATATCGGCAATGGCAAAACGATGGCCTCGAAGCTGACCATTACCAACGGCGACAATGCTATGGTCGTCGAAGGGCTTGGAGACCGCTTCGACGGTAAGAACAATCTTAAGGTGACGCAGTCGAATGCGGGCCGTACGCTTGATCAGCTGACTTCGGATGGAGCCCAGACGATTTATGAACAACCAGGCTCGGGCTGGGTTGATCGGTCTGGACGCCAGGTGAACCAGGAGATCATCGACAGCAATGAGAATCCCGGCACATCGTCGGATGCTTGAGTCGGCCGCGCGCCTGGTTAGTATTGGGAGGCGTTCCTAGCTTTCGGATAAGTCACTGAAGCGGGCGCTAGCGCCCGCTTTTCGTGTCGGCGAGGAAGATGAAGATATGAGGTGCGGCGGCGTATCGATCCAGGGTCGCCGCTCTCATCGCGGGATCGGGGCGGTCTGAGTTGGCGCCAATCGTGTCGACAAACGCGCCGTGACCTCGGGATCAGGTACCCGCAACATTTGTTTCGATTCTTGTGTCAGGGATCCAGGAGTCGCGCAGGTATGGGCGCGGCGAGCGCCAAGGTTCGCCGATGTTACGGAAAATCTCAAAGGATCTCTCTGGTGCACGATACCAATCGAGGATAGCCAGCTGACGCAATTGATCATTGGTTCGCTTGAAACGTCTATTGTCCTGACTAAAGAGCGCTCCTGACGAGCCCTCATCGAATAATGTGGGCGCGGCCGCATGCGCAAGTTGCTGCGGCGTCTTCCCAAAGTTCCCAGCGCGATCGGATTTGCGGACCGGCCGCACCGGCGACCTGGAGGATCGCCTAAGCCGCATCTAGCGGCTGTTATGTGCCAAGTCGACCTTCTTCGCCCGATCGTTCTCGGTTCGGCTTGCCTTCCGTCAGACCCTTCCCTGTGCGCGTCTGATAATCCGGGCCTTTACCCATCGTCTAGCTCGCTCATAGCGTCATCCATATCTGACTGAGAATCGCTTATGACTTGGGTGGCGACGGCAACCAGAGCCTTTTCGAAGGCTCGCTGCAACAATGCTGCGGGTGAATTGTCGCCGCCGTTCGGGGCGTTATCGGTGTTTGTGCCAGCTTCTGGCGCCGTTGCTGCGGTATCGGCTGCGCCTGTGTCCATGTCGTAAAACCCAGCTAGCGGCGGTGCCGCGAATGACCTATTCCTGTCCTGCTAGCAGGGACAGCTTGCAAGAAGCTGACGAATGGTGAGGCTGTATTGATCTCGTGAGTCCTGCGCTCAGTGATCTCAGGTGACCTCGCGTCTTGGAATTGTGATGCGCAAAGGACTGTGCTGGTTTGAATGATCCGGCCGCTGCGTGTCTGCCGAACATCGGCACGCATTGGTCCGGCTCCAGGCGGGCCTGAGAGCCAGTGGATCGGATGGCATCTGTGTTCCGCTACTCTGGGATAGGGAGCTGGCCCCTGTCTCACGATTCTAGAAAAAATGACGCGAACGAGGGAGGTGCACCTTGCCCGACTTCTGAGGCAGGTCATCGAGTGGAATGCTGAGATGAGAGACATTGGGGTGGCGAACAGAGGTTTTCGCGGCTCAATCCGTCTAGAGCTATCATTGAAGATATTCATGCTTTAGATGGCCCGCGGGCGTACCTCTCTGAGCGCTGCTATCAGTCAGGCTATTGCCACCAGATGCTAGAGTCCTCGTGTTGCGAATGATCAATCGTTCGAAGGAATGAGGGGAGCGGCAGAGCAAGCACTTCGGCATTGAAGGTGCTCAGGGGAGCGTCATACCCTGACTATCCTGGTCCGGAACGCGTTTACCTTCATCTCGACGACATAATCTTCTCGCGGTCCGTCTAGATCGCCGCGTGACTCGCCGGGCTGGGCGCCAGACTTGCTTTCGCAGCCAAATTGCAATGCTGGCCCTTGTGTTCTCACCGGGCCATAAGAAGGACTATGTCATGCATCCGGCTCGCGCGGTCTTTGACTCGACCAGTGCCCTCGCACGAGGGCGCCTGGCACTTTTGTAGTGGCCCGGAAAGGAGAACGTCGCCGCGCCACTCGCCAGGTGTTTTGCCATCGGTAAGGTCGGTGTCGGCCCCGCGGAGATCGCCTTGCAATTGCTGGCTGCCGCCGTTAGCGGGTGGGCGGGTCTTCCGTGTCTACAGGCTGCTCTTGCTCTCCCTCTTCAGGCCAAAGGGTCGGCTCTAGCGAGGGTGTGAGACGAATGAAGTCCTCCCCCCTCCATTCGGCAATATGAGGGACCCCAAGAATGGTGAAAATTGCCGTCGGGTGGTCCTTGCTCGGCTTCACTCCGCTGCGCTCCAGCATGTCGATCTGAGCGCTTGTGGCTGTTTGACCAGTAAACACCCAGTAGTCCTTCGCGAGATGTCCGTCCCACATACGGAACTCGGAAAGTTCTGGCGGAGCTGCGGAAGACGCACCTTGGGGCGGCCCCGCCTGCAATGGTGGGGCGTGGGAGGGGCCAGCGTGCGACGGCGCACCCTGAAAAGGGGCGGTGCGGGATGGTCCCGCACGCGATGTCCCCGCTTGTGGCTCACCGTGCAGCGGCTCGGCATCCGTCGGGCCGACATCTAGATTCTGCCATATCAGATCTTGATCGAAGCCGGGATGGTCGTCGATGGCCTGAGCAATGGTCTGGGGCGAGAGATGCGGCGGGCCTTTTTCCGGCTCTGGCGCCTCGACGGCCGCAGGCGGGGCATATAGATCATCCAGCCGACCCCAACCTGACGAATGGGGATGCGCTAAATCTGGGTGAGGCCGATAGAGGTGTCCAGTATCGAAGTATGGCGAGTAGGGATGGCCCGCGTCCAGATAGGGTGAATAAGCCTCGCCCTGCAGCACGGGATGGACAACGCCCTGGGCCAAAGCGCGAGCCTCTATGCCGCTGAGCTGCCGCTCGAACTCGGTTGCATCTGTCGCTGTGCGTGCTGTGTCGGACTCCGGGCTCGTATTCGCCGGGGCGACTGTATTGAAATCCACCCTGTTTCTCCTTCCAAATGATGACGCGCATCAAGCTATGCTAAGCCTCAGCTAGCTCGGAAGGACGCGTGCGGAGGCCCACATTGATCTTTAATGCCTCGCGCTGCGTGCAAAGGCAGCGCAACCCAATTTCCCTCGAGCACCCGGTCTCTGATCCATCTATCGGGGCTGTCACAAGCAAAGCAGCCGCCAAGACCTCGCAGGCTCATGCTGGGGACCTTAGCTTTCAAAAAGCTGACGATCGGATGAATATAGGCAGGCGCCGGACGGACCGACTTCGCTCGGAGCGGTCTTGCCTCTTCGACCATCACTTCTGGCCTGGACCGGCTTCGCGCAAAACTCCCTCATGGTGCGGCGTTTCGGGAGAACCTTCCGGCCGCCCGTTCCGGAAGACCGTGCTCGAGGAGCCGCGAAACAGCATCAAAATCGACTCGTGTGACCTCTCGACGGCAACGGGACTGCGCCGGGCCTGCGCTTCCGCCATAAGGCCCTTAAGGGTCTGGTCCACCAGCGCAACAAATCGCGGTGGGCCAGAAGCAAGGATGAGGCCCTCTCCGGGAGCCGGTTTCACGATATAGCGCTCATCCGAGATGTTGAGCGCGTCGAGCGCGGACTTGAGCGCATCGAAGCTGATCGGGTTCAACACAATGAGCCGGCTTTGCGCCTCGTGGGCGGCTGAGATGTAAAGGACGAGCCCGTCGTAATACCACTGAAGATTGTACAGGGCAGTCAAACGGTCAAGGAATTCTCGTGGCGGCAGGTCCGGCATTCGTCCGCGAATCCGGCCCCTGACGTCGGCGCTGACATTGACCCTGATATTGAGATTGTTTCCGAACTCCTGCAGCGCCGCAGAAAGATCCTGATCGAGAACGGTGTAGCTATAAGGAGCGGACGGCAGTGAAAGGGATGCAGCAGACGAGCGCATTATTCCGATACAGATCAAAACGCCGGCACAAAGAATTCTTTCTAAGATATGTACCATCGTGGATCGCGCGAGCATTCCCGGACGCCTTCCGCTCATCATGAAGTTGGAGTTTCGTCCCAGCCTGGAAGCCAAACGTGATCTTTAGATGACGCAGTCAGCCCGATCTCCGTCAGGTTTTCGTCAGCTCGCCGGCCTATGAACTTGATCGATTCATCGGTTAAACGCCCAGGTCTCATCCCGCGAGCACAATGACTCATTCCATGTTGTTAGGCGCAGCGCCGATCCATCCCAATTCAGCCGACTGTCTTTCCGCTACCTGCTCGCCGGCAGCTGCTGGCGAGCAGGCGCGCTTCGAGCAGTCCCTGGCGCAAGTAGCTTCCAATCAAGGGTCTGCTTTCCCGCTCGCGAATCGGCCCACAGCGGCTCCGCCGATATTGGAGGTCCAGCGCACGAATGTGCTGGCAAGTCCGCCCGGTGACCGAATCCTTCAAACGCTTTCCAGTATCCACCAGGGCCGCGCCTTTCCTCCGGCGAGTGCGCCGGCTCCCGTGACAGGTTTGCAGTCTGGACCCGCTGCGCAGCTGCTTTTGCAGGCGGATAACGTCGGTGCACATGCAACTGTTAAACCGGTTGGAGCCGATTTTGAATCGATGATGACGAATCTGCGAGATGTATACAGGGACGTTATTCAGGTTTCCCTCGTCTCCAAAGGAACCAGCGCCGTCAGCTCGTCGCTAAACAAGCTGCTATCGGCCGGCTGAGCAAGCTGATGACTGGCGATATGAAAAGGGGTAGCTGGGGCGGCCGTCTATCGTGGCGGCAGCTTCGCATGTGTCTTGCTCTGCCCTTTCTCGTCTCGCTGATCGGCTGTAAGGCTGATCTCTACACCAAAATTCAGGAGCGCGAGGCCAATGAGATGCTCGCCCTTCTTCTTGGCAAGGGTGTTGATGCTGTCCGTGTTGTCGCCAAGGACGGAACCAGCACGATCCAGGTCGAGGAAAAGCAGCTCGCTTATTCGATTGACCTGCTCAACGTTGAGGGGTTGCCGCGCCAATCCTTCAAAAATCTTGGCGAGGTGTTCAAAGGGTCGGGCCTCGTTGCCTCGCCGATCGAGGAACGGGCACGCTACGTTTATGCTCTGAGCGAAGAATTGTCGCGCACGATCAGCGATATAGATGGCGTGCTTTCAGCGCGCGTCCATGTCGTTCTGCCGAAGAACGACTTGTTGCGGCAAGATGCGACCCCTTCCTCAGCCTCGGTTTTCATTCGCCATGGCTCCAGCGCTAAGCTCTCGGCACTGTTGCCGCAGATCAAGATGCTCGTCGCAAACAGCATTGAAGGGCTGTCCTACGACAAGGTCGCCGTCGTCTTCGTGCCGGTCGAGCGCGCTCCACTCGAGCAGTCTGCCGCGCCGGTAGTCCCTACGACTCAGTCAGCCAGAGCCGGTTCAGTGCCGTTACTTGCGCTTGCTATGGGAGGCGCCGGAGCAGTATTCGGCATTGTCGCTTGCGTATTCTTGGGGCCGCGCTTGCGTCATTTTGGACAATCACCGAGTAAGCTGAGCATGTTCGGTAGGGGCTCGCGTGTGTCTGCTGAGCAAGCGGCGGACAAAAAGATGATTGCTGATGCGACGTAGTCTGGACGCTCATGTCGGCATCGATGTCATCCACAAAATCCAATCGTTCGTTCACGCTCGTACCCGATCGGCTGCGCGAGCTTGCTGCCTCGGTCGATCCCGGTCGTTTTGCTGGGCTTCTTGACCCGCTACTTTCGCCTTCCACGTTGGCAAGGCTACAGCAGAGTGCCAGGCTGCAGCCAAGGCTGGCCGAATTGCTCCTGGGCAGCAACGTGGAGGTGAGCTGTGCCGACTGGAACGAAGATGCTCTCCTGGGGCATGATCCGCGGCGAGCTGCGCTGCTCGCGGGCAGCACCTGGCATGCACGCTCGATCCTCAAGCTGGTTTCCAGGCACGATCTGCCGAAATTGGTGGAGTTGATCGGTCCCGAACCGCATGCTTTCGCAGTCCGGAATTTATCCAGTGCCGTCGCAACGACCCCAATCGTCGACCCGGAGCAATTGTCCCGACAGATCGAATATGACGGGCATGCTTGTCTCGGCGCCTGGCTCGAAGAGACGTCATCGCTTGCCCGTATCTGCGTGCTTCTACGCTTGCCAGTTGGGACGGCCGCCGAGAGTCCAACTGCTGAACACCGTAGCGCAGCAGGCCAGCTGCTTTCGCTCGTGATGGCTCATTTGCGTACAGAGGCTGCCGGAGCATGACGGCCGATGCCCCACCACCGCCGGCGGCCCCGCAGATTCGGCCTCTTGGACCGCTGATCCCAGCTGTGCAGCTTGAGATCTGGCAGGATGCCGTACGGGCGCGGGCCGCTGCCGAGCGGCATCTGCAGCGGGTTCGCGGGTGGGCTCGCCAGGCTTATGAGCGGGAACGGGCGCGGGGGCGCGCCGAGGGTGCAAAGGCTGGCGCAGAGGAAATGGCGCGGCTGATTGCGCAGGCGACTTGTGAACTGGCCCAGCGCAAGGCGCTTCTAGAGCGGGAATTGCCGCAACTTGTCTTTGAGATCGTTCGCGATCTGCTTGGCGCGTTTGATCCGGGCGAGATGCTGGTCCAAAGCGTTCGTCATGCCATCGAGCAAAGGTATAAGAACACGGAAGTTTGCCTTCACGTATCCCCACTGAAAGCCGACCTGCTAGCCAGTGAGTTCAAGGACTATGATGGACTCGAGGGCCGGCCGAAGGTCAGGATTGAGGCGGATCCGGCGCTGAGCGCGGACCAATGTGTCTTGTGGAGCGAGTTTGGCAATGTCGATCTCGGACTTGCCGCGCAGCTGCGCGCGCTGCGTCTCGGGTTTGGCTTGTCAGAGGAAGCTGAATCGTGACCGTGCAACGACCGACCCATGATGCCGCGGCCGCAGAAGGAACTGTAAAAGCCGCACTCTCGTCCTTGAGAGCTTCCGCCAAGCACATCGATACACGGGCCGTCCGCGGCCGGATCACGCGGGCGGTGGGCACGCTGCTGCACGCCGTCTTACCGGAGGCCAGGGTCGGCGAACTGTGCTTATTGCAGGATCCTCGCAGCGGATGGTCGCTCGAGGCCGAGGTGATCGGTCTTTTGCCCGACGGGGTGTTACTCACGCCCATCGGGGACATGGTGGGGCTGTCCAATCGCGCGGAGGTGGTTACGACCGGGCGAATGCAGGAGGTGGCTGTCGGCCCCGATTTGCTCGGCCGCGTCATCGACAGTTTTGGCCGACCGCTCGATGGCAAGGGCCCGATAAAAGCTGGCGAGGCCAGACCGCTGCGCGGCAGGGCGCCCAATCCGATGAAACGGCGCGGGATTGAACAGCCGTTCCCGCTCGGCGTCCGTGTCCTGGATGGTCTCCTGACATGTGGAGAAGGTCAGCGGATCGGAATCTATGGTGATGCCGGTTGCGGCAAGTCGACGCTGATGTCGCAAATCGTAAGAGGCGCGGCGGCCGACGTCACCATCGTTGCGCTCATCGGCGAGCGCGGTCGAGAGGTGCGTGAATTCATCGAACGTCATCTTGGAGAAGCCCTTCACCGTTCCGTTGTTGTGGTGGAGACCTCCGATCGATCGGCAATGGAGCGGGCCCAATGCGCCCACATGGCGACAGCGCTGGCCGAATATTTTCGTGATCAGGGCCTTCGCGTCGTTCTGATGATGGATTCTCTGACGCGCTTTAGCCGCGCCATGCGTGAAATCGGCCTAGCCGCAGGAGAGCCGCCGACCCGGCGGGGATTTCCGCCCTCCGTTTTTGCTCTGTTGCCCGGCTTGTTGGAGCGCGCCGGCATGGGTGAGCATGGCTCCATTACGGCCTTCTATACGGTGCTCGTCGAAGGTGACGGCACGGGTGATCCAATAGCGGAAGAATCACGCGGCATCCTTGATGGCCACATTATTCTCTCCCGCGCGCTGGCCTCTCGAGAGCATTTTCCGGCTATCGATGTGCTGTCGAGCCGCAGTCGCGTCATGGATGCGATCGTGTCTGTGCCCCATCGCAAGGCGGCATCCTTCTTCCGCGATCTGCTCTCACGCTACGCTGAGGCCGAGTTCTTGATCAAGGTCGGTGAATACAAGCAAGGCTCTGATCCGCTGACCGATCGCGCGATCGCCTCGATCGAGCAGCTGCGCGCCTTTTTGCGACAGGGGCAGGGCGAGGGGTGCAGCTTCGAGGAGACGATCGCATGGATATCGCGTCTGACCGCCTGAGTCCTGTTCACGCCTCAAAGCTGCGGCTCGTCAAAGACATGCGAGAGCGAAGCGCCATTCGTGAATTGTCTAACAGCGAGGCCAAGCGCCACCTCGCGATTGAAGCTGTCCGAGAAGCTTGCCAGCATCTTGCACACGCCGAAGAGCGCCGCGCAAATATCGAGGCGGAGCTCTATCGCGAGATGGTAGCGGCCGATGCGATATCTGTCTGCGAACTGCTGCGACGCTATCATCTCATCATCGGGCGGCTCACAGACGAGATCACAGCGGCGCAGCGCGCTCTTGACAAGGCCCGTGTTGTTCAAGAGCAAGCTGAGGCTGCGGTTCTTGAGGCACAGGCCGTTTGGACCAAGCGTTCGGCGGCGAGCCAGAAATGGCGTGAGATCGACCACGACGTTCGGCGCATCACGAATGCTCATTTCGAAGCCGCCGCCGAAATCGAAGCCGAAGATGAAGTCTTGCTCCGCTACCGACGAGGCCCATCAGGGCAGACGGCAGGTGAGCCAACATGATGGCAGATCCTCTTCCGCGCCAGCTAGCGACCTGCGACGCGGAAGCCGCACCGGCGTCATATCGGCTGGCTGAGCCCGCAGCCTTCATGCCGACGCTGATCCTCTCGCACGCCGTCGCCTCGTGGCTTAACGAGATCGCAGCGTTGCGTGCGCCTCTGCAAGGCGTCCTCGGCGAGAAGCCGCTCTCGGTGCGTGTAAGCCGAATCGTCTGGCAGGCGGAGCCGGCTACGACATCGATGCTTGACTGCGTCTTCGAAGTAGATGGTGAAGCCTTGATCCTGTCCTTGCCCGGTAAGGTTGCGGAAGCGCTGGTTGGGGCCGTGCAGGATGGGCTTACCTTACCTTCTGAGCCGACGCGTTCGCTGGTCCTGGAACTTGCGCTTGAACCCTTGCTTGCTCCGCTGGAAAGAATGACGCAGCGGAATCTGCAGCTTGTCCGCACCGAGGAAGCGCGGAGTACGAAGCCTTATCTTGAATTTGACGTCGCCTATGGTGAGCTCGCGAGCAAGGCTCGGCTCCTTCTATTCTCGCCACTCGACGGTTCCGTTCCGCCGGCTTTCGCCGTTCTCGGCGAGCTTCTCGGCCGATTACCGCGACAGACGGCCAAGCTGCTTTCCAAACTCCCGGTCACCGTTGCAGGCCATATCGGTTCGCTCCGCGTCGCGATCGGCGTTCTTCGCCAAGCAGAGCAAGGCGACGCGCTGCTCCCGGACGCAATTCCACTCGCGCGAGGCCAGATCATTCTCGCTGCAGACAGATTGTGGGCCCCTGCAGAGATTGCCGGCGATAGGCTGATGCTGCGAGGACCATTCCGCTTGCAATCCCACCCCCTAAAAAGTGAAGATGTGATGCCCCAAAGCCAGGCTCAACAGCAGCCCCCGACCGAGGCGGATATCGACAGCATCGAGATCACACTCGTCTTCGAATGTGGCCGCTGGCCGGTACCGTTGGGAACCCTGCGAACCATCAACGAAGGCCACGTGTTCGACCTTGGCCGTCCTCTTGATGGCCCGGTCGATATCCTTGCCAACGGCCAACGTATCGGCCGCGGCGACATCGTGCGGATCGGCGAGGAGCTGGCCGTCAGGTTACGCGGCAGGTTGGCGCTTAATGACTGAGATCCAACCCAGCATTCTTGCGCTTCTTGCGATTACGGTCGGCCTTGGCCTCCTGGCCTTCGCTGTCGTCACAACTACCGCCTTTATCAAGGTCTCGGTTGTTCTCTTCCTTGTGCGCAATGCGCTGGGGACTCAATCGATACCGCCGAACATCGTCCTTTACGGAGCGGCACTAATCCTGACCGTTTTCATCAGCGCTCCGGTCTTCGAGCAGACCTATAACCGCCTTACCGATCCGCAACTTCGCTACCAAAGCTTCGATGACTGGGTGACGGCCGCCAAGGAGGGGCAGGAGCCGCTGCGTGCTCATCTGAAGAAATTCACCAACGAAGAGCAGCGCCGCTTCTTCCTGTCGTCCACCGAACATGTCTGGTCGGAGGAGATGCGCGGCAGCGTAACGGCAGATGATTTCGCAATTCTTGTGCCGTCGTTTTTGATTTCTGAACTCAAGCGTGGGTTCGAAATTGGCTTTCTTCTCTACCTTCCATTCATCACGATCGATCTGATTGTCACGACGATTTTGATGGCCATGGGCATGTCGATGGTATCTCCCACGGTGATATCTGTCCCCTTCAAGCTCTTTTTGTTCGTCACTATCGACGGCTGGTCGCGTCTCATGCACGGGCTGGTACTAAGCTACACGACGCCAGGAGGTTAACCATGAACGAAGCCAGCATCCTTACGCACCTCAGTCAATCGCTCGTGCTCTTCATGATCTGGGTTCTGCCGCCGCTGCTCGCAGCTCTGATCTCCGGCTTGATCATTGGCCTCATCCAGGCGGCAACTCAGCTCCAGGACCAAACCCTGCCGCTGACGGTAAAGCTTTTGGTCGTCGTCGCCGTGCTCGCCGGGTTTTCTCCCGTGCTCAGCGCTCCACTGATCGACCAGGCCGAGCACATCTTCAGCGAGTTCCCAGCACTCACAGCAAGATACTAACAGAGCTTGGATGGCCGGCCTGTCACCCGCAGAAGCGCAAGCTCTGGTTCAGGGCATGATCGAATTTGTCGCCGCAACCGGTCTGAGTGCGGCCCGCGCCCTCGGCATTATGCTGGTGCTTCCCGTCTTCACCCGGCCGCGTATCAGCGGCCTGGTTCGGGGAGGCCTGACGATTGCGATCGGCCTGCCGTGCCTCGGTCAGATCAAGCTCGGTCTGCAGGCCCTGGACCCGAACACGCGCCTGGTCAGCGTTACCATGCTTGGCCTAAAGGAGGTGTTCGTCGGTCTTATGCTCGGCATTCTGCTCAGTATTCCATTATGGAGCGTACAGGCAGTCGGAGATATCATCGATACCCAACGAGGAATTTCAAGCCAAGTGGCGGGGGAGGATCCCGCGACCCACAGCCAAGCGTCCGGAACTGGGCTTTTTCTCGGTGTTACGGCGGTTACGATCTTCGTTCTGGTCGGCGGGTTGCAGACCATGGTGAGCGGCCTCTATGGCAGCTACCTAGTGTGGCCTGTCTATCAGTTTCTGCCTGCCGTGACAGCGCAAGGGGCAATGGAATGTCTGGCCCTTCTGGATCGTATCATGATGACGACCTTGTTAGTCGCCGGGCCGGTGCTGGCCCTGCTGCTGCTGGTCGACATCTCGGTCATGATGCTCGGCCGCTTTGCATCTCAGCTCAAGATGAACGATCTCTCCCCGATGATCAAGAATGTTGCATTCGGGGTCATCATGGTCAGCTACACCGTCTATCTGCTACAATACGCCGGAGCTGAAATCCTGACCTCGAACAACATGCTCGAGTATCTGAAGAAGCTGTTGAAATGAGCTCTACGAGTGAGGAGAAAAAGCTTCCTCCGACGCCCAAGAAGCTGCGCGATGCGCGCAAGAAGGGGCAGAGCGCGCGCAGCTCCGATCTGGTGAGCGGCGTCAGCGCCTGTGCCGGTTTCGGCTGCCTGTGGTGGCGAGCGGGTGCGATCGAGGACAAGTGGCAAGAGACGGTCCGACTGGTCGATAAACTGCAGGGGCAGCCGTTCACAAGCGCGGTGCCACAAGCGCTCAGCGGCTTGCTAGAACTTTCGATTTCCACGGTTGCTCCGTTGCTCGCCGCTGCCGTGACAGCAGCTCTTCTGGCCAATGTCCTGGCCAATGGCGGCTTTATGTTTGCTTCGGAGCCGCTCAAGCCGAAGCTTGAGAAACTGGATCCTGTCAAAGGCTTGAAACGCATCGCCTCGAAACGTTCGGCCATCGAGCTCGGCAAGACGCTAGCTAAAGCGATTTTGGTTGGTGCGACCTTCTTTCTTGCCGTGACCGCGAGCTGGAAAGCGCTGGTGTACCTGCCAGTCTGCGGCATGGGCTGTTTTGGCTTCGTCTTCACCGAGGTTAGACTGCTGACGGGGATTGCCGCTGGAGCTTTTCTGGTCGGCGGATTGGCTGACCTTCTAATCCAGCGCTGGTTATTTATGCAGGACATGCGCATGACGGAAACGGAGGCTAAGCGGGAGAACAAGGAACAGCAAGGCAATCCGCAGGTGAAGCGTGAGCACCGGCGTCTGCGGCAGGAGTCGGCCAACGAGGCTCCGCTCGGCATCAATCGGTCCACGTTGATATTGCGGGGATCGGCATCGTTGATTGGGCTGCGCTATGTTCGCGGCGAGACCGGCGTACCGGTCTTGGTCTGCCGTGGCGAGGGCGAAGCTGCCTCACAGCTACTTGGTGAGGCGCGCGCGCTGCACCTCACCATTGTGGATGACGATGTCCTGGCACGTCAGCTGCTCGGCAAAGCAAAGCTCGGCAACCCGATCCCCTCGCAATACTTCGAGTCGGTCGCAAAAGCGCTTTATGCGGCTGGGCTGGTCTAGATCGTCCCGTCCCGACGCTACGATCCGCAACTTGCGCCTGAAGGACGCTCGGTTCGTACGCCAGGGTCCGATGGGACGGCCCGTTAACTGCTGGACCGCGCCTCGCCGACCGGAGTACCGGATCACCCCCCGGCGCCAAGCGCAACAGTTGTTTGCCGATTTTGTGAGCTTCAGCGTCCTGCACGGACGTCTACTTGTACCGCCTGGCTAGAGAGGCGCTGCCACTCGGATGACGAGCCGGTAGTTCTGATCGTCAATTAGGACGGCTTCCATCTGGCGCACGCTCTCAGCGAGGCCCTGTTTTTCGATGGTCGCCTATCTCGAGCAGCGCGCTAAAGCTTGATACCATCATTGCGTTTATACCTCTCAAGTGTAGGGCGAGCGCCGCATTGAGCCGCGCGCGTTCGAGAGCTGCAAGCCTGCGCGCGAGGGAAAAAGGAGAGCGTCTAGCTTAACTCGGGACGCAAGGTATTGCCGCCGTTGACCATCAATCGGGTCTTCCCGCGCAGGGGCCTGCAATTTCTACTGCGTCATCTAACCCAACCCGCTAGCTGACACCGACAAGTTTCGCGCCGAACCTCGCGGCTTTCCGCCGATAGTTAGATCGCTCGTACCGAAGCATCCAGTTCGCATGCGATCGGGCAAGAACGTCTAGGTGATCAGGTATTGCGGTGCCGCGGCGGTTACGGTCGCCTGGTTGCGCGAGCCGCCGAGAGGGTTTCTGATTAGATCATTTACGGAGCCGGCCGTGTCTGCTTCCAACTATCGACGGCATCCACCGCGATCCAAACTGGCTTTCACGTAGCGCTCCAGGAGCGCTCGTTAGCTCAGAGGGGCGGGCCCGTCAGCAGGCCGTGCAGGCTGCGGGTGAAGCCGTCGACGGTGGAGGCGATCGCCTGTCTCAGGGGCTTGGCCAATCTCAATAATTATTGAGTGTTGAGTGCTCCTCCATTTACTGCGCTCAGCGACTTTGACGCCGCCAGCCAACTACGCGCAGCGGGTAGTATCCTGCATTCGATCACGCAGTTCTCAGCCTCTTGGTGAGCGCGAGTGAGCAACCCGACAGCACACGGGCGCGCGCTTTACAGGCCGATGCGCTCTTGCGCACCGCGTTCACTTCCTCCTTTGGTGCGACCCCACCCTATGAGGTAGGTGTTGCATGATGGCAATTATGGTACCTTCTAGGCGACGATCGTAATGAGCAGCGAACAAGTCTGTGCGTTAGAAGCCCTTCAGGGTAGGAGATGTCGAATGCCCGCGAATGCAAGCGAAAACGAGAAACACGAGCGGCGGCCACATGTGGGGCCTGAACCGGCTCTGGCATCGGCCGCTTCCGCCGATGGCGCTGGAAAATTCACGACAGCTGCAGCGCGGATTCCATTTACGTTTCGGGAATGGCAGAGCTCGATCGAAGCGACAAGCAACCTGTTCGCTAGGGCACTGAAAGACGAACTAGGTTTGACTGCTTCCATTGTGCACGACCAGGCCACCTTTCTGAAGAATGTTGCGGACTCCAAAACTCCGGCCGAGCTCTTGAGTTGTCACCTGGACCTCCTGGATAAATTCTGGTCGAGGTCGTTCAGCGCGGGCTCGAAGATATTGGATTATCTCAAGCCACAGCCATCACCTGCGGGAAGGCAAGCGATTCACTGAGCCTGTAATAAGACCCCGATCGCAGCTACTTTCTCCTGAGCCGAGGGCATATGTCGCCCACGGACGACGGTGTGGAGCGCTGCATTGGCTTCGGCTGACCCGCCAGGTATTCGTACGATTGCTCTGAACTCGGAATGCCGCGAGTTATCTACGGTTCGTATTGCCGTAGATAACTCTCTTTGTCGAAGGGAGCTTGACACGAACTTGATGAATGAAATGCGTAGTCGCGTCGCGCGAGGGCCTGTCGCCGGAAGGTCGTTCTCACTCTCGACGGCAACCGGTCCACACAGGCCGCTTTTCGTTGGATAATTGCCGCGTCTCGTCAGCTTTCAGTAAGCGAGGCCGGATACAGAGCCGTTGTGGTTAGCGGGACGTGGCAGGGACAGCGCTATCTATCCAGAACGGTAAGCGCCGAGTCACGCTTTCCGCTAAACTCAACGGCAGTGCGGGTGCGGCAGGCATAGTCCCTTTATCCAGCCCCCCGGGTCGGTAGGCGCCAGGCCGCGCCCGCGCTGCTTCCTGTCGCTGACCTTCCGTCTGTGTCAGCTTTAGTGGTTTTGAGCGTTCAGGGGTGGACATGGACGGCTTCAATTTAACAGCTTGGCCTCATGGGCCGCAATTGCGGCGCAACCAGCCGCTGCCAAGTTTGTCTCTTTATGTGCCTGCGGGCTGGCAGCACGGAGACCAGTGGGCGCCGGAAGAGCTCAAGTTGGGAATGCGTTTGCACAACCTTCTGCCATCCGTGTCTGAGCCAAAGAAAAGCCTCACTCTCCGGGACGTGAACTACACAGCCAGTATCGGTCCGCCAGGCTCGGAAGATGAGATTTTTCTCCGCAGAACCTGAACAGGCTTCCGATTGAAGTCAGCCAAGGCGGCAAGTCGCGCCCGCGCTGCCTGCGTCCGAAGCTGACCGCTAAGCCACCTGAGGTGACTACCAGTCCTGGGGCGAGAGCTTCGTCGCCCTGGCCGAGGGTCTGCAGAACGCGCTGTGGTCGCTCGGCGAAGCAGCGCGAGAGCATCGCACCGGGCCAAGGCTGCTCAGCGACAATGGTTCGAGTTACGCGGCGGACGATCTGGCCGAGTGGCTCGACCAGGGGCATGCAGCACGTGCGCGGCGCTCCGTACATCCTCAGGCCCAGGGAAAGATCGAGCGGCGGCATGAGACGCTGAAGAACCGCATCCTGCTCAATAACTAAGACCTACCCGATAATCTCGAAAGTCAGTTCGTCGAACACTATAATCAATCGCCCATTAAGAACCGATTCAGTGGTGATTGGTCGTTGGGGCAGCGATGAATGGTGGTCAGCAAGAGACGCCAAAGAGCCCTCAGCCAGGTGTGGATGGGGCGGAACTTATGAACGACGGCGGAGAGGATGACCTACGGCATCGTCGGGGTGGCCTTTGAGGTCGCAGCGGCCGAGGTGACTGTCGGCCCTCATGTGTCCGATAATGGGTTCGATGGCGGAGCGGCGGCGCAGCTCGCGCTTGATGATGCCGAGGACCCCGCGCTCTTGGCCAAAGATGAAGACGCGATGCGGGTTCTGCGCCTCATGGCCGCGGTATCTCGTTGTCGACACGGCCGCGCGCGATCGCGGGGCCGGTCAACGTCTCGGCGCGCGATGACGTCCCACAGGGTGTGACCGTCATACGGCTTATCAGGCAGCGTCCTGGCATGCAGCACGAACAGACCAGCGGGAGCACGGGATTGTTGGTGACGAAGGAGGCTTTGACACCGAATGGTAAGGTGAGCGGGCCTTGCCTTTTTCCGATGCACTCCACCTCCCGGGGCGTGGAAGGAATACAGCTTCCAGCCGCGCTGGGCTGCTGCTGGGACCGCATCTGGGTGACCCGCTAGCGAGAGGACGAACGCGTTCTCGAGCGAAGACTGACCTTCGATCTAACGGGGATATCGCGGATCATTCTGCGCAGCCGGCTGCGCAGGATGCCCAACTGCCGCTGATGCGCTTGAATTGCTTCGCATGAGCATAGCGGGAAGCCATCATCGTCGTAAGCGGCAAAGAGACCCCATCCGGCGGACTGGATGAGCGATCGGCTATCGGCTGCGGAGTCTGCGAGCCGATGTGAGCTTCTATGTCTGCGCCTAGTTCTGAAACTAGAACCTTCCATATGATCGAAGCGGTCGCCGAGCGTCTTGAGGGGGCGCCGCGACAACTTCGCCGACGCTGGTCGGACGAGTTCAAGGCACAAGTCGTGGCAGAGGCGCTGGAGCCCGGCGCGAGTGTATCGGGGATCGCCCATCGGATCGGCATTCACCCCTCGCAGCTCTTCGCCTGGCGTCGCGATGCTCGGGCCGAACGAACCTACCGCTCGGGGCCTTCCAGTCGCGAAGCCGCGGTGGCGTGCATGTCAGACGCAGTGATCGAGATTGCCATTGGCGGGGTGGTCGTGCGCGCCAGCGTCGATGTCGACGAGGCACACTTGCAGCGGGTGATCGGTCCGATCGGCATGATCCCCTCTGGTGTGAAGGTGTTCCTCGCCAGCCATCCCGTGGACTTCCGCAAGGGCATTGATGGTCTTGTTGCGCTTGTGCGCGATGCCGGCTCGGATCCGTTCGATGGGGCGCTTCATGTGTTCCGGGCCAAAAGAGCCGACCGGATTAAGATCGTGTGGTGGGATGGCTCCGGCGTGTGCCTCTATTTGAAACGCCTTGAAAAGGCGACGTTTTGCTGGCGGCGGATCGGGCATCATCGGGTGCAGCTCACCTCCGCGCAGTTGATGGCACTGGTGGATGGGATGGACTGGAAGCGGGTCCGGGCTGTGCCGGTTAGGCCGCCGGAGATTGTTGGGTAAAAGCGCTGCGGCGAAGTGAATCAACCGGCTGAAAGGGCGAGAGAACCGGAGCAAAATGTGCTCTGGTCGGGTCAATGACGCCGCCCAATTTCGACCTCCCGAATGATGTAGAGACGCTGAAGGCCATGGTGCTTGCCATGGCTGAGAAGGCGGCCCGCGTCGATGCTCTGGAGAGCGAGGTCGACGATCTCAAGGCCCGCAACGCCGATGCCGACGCGCGCATCGCGCGGCTGACGCAGATCCTGAAGGCCTTTGACCGCGTCCGGTTCGGCCGACGATCGGAGAAGCTCGGCCCTGCGAGCATCGATGACGAACAGCAAGCCTTTGCCTTCGAGCAGATCGAGACCGGCATCGCTGCGATCAGGGCACAGGTCAATAAGGGCCGCGAGCGTGCGGATGGCAAACGCGCACCTCGTCGGCGCAAGGGCTTTGCGTCCCATCTGGAACGGATCGAGGTTGTCATCGAGCCGGAAGCGTTGGCTGAGCATGCCGGCAAGCAGAAGGTGCTGATCGGCGAGGACGTGTCGGAGCGTCTGGATGTGGAGCCGGCGAAGTTCCGCGTCATCGTCACGCGCCGTCCCAAGTATGCCTTCAAGAACGAGGACGGCGTGATCCAGGCGCCGGCCCCAGCCCACATCATCGAGGGTGGCATTCCGACCGAAGCCCTTCTGGCCCAGATCGCCGTGTCCAAGTACGCCGATGGCCAACCGCTCTACCGGCAGGAAGCCATCTATGCCCGCGACCAGGTCGAACTTGACCGCCAGCTGATGGCGCAATGGATGGGCAAGCTCGGCTTCGAGCTGGAGATCGTGGCCGACTACATCTTCAGCGAGGTCAAGAAGGCCGAACGGGTCTTTGCCGACGAGACCACCTTGCCGACGCTCGCTCCCGGTTCCGGATCGACGAAGACGGCCTACTTATGGGCCTATGCCCGAGATGATCGAACCTTTGGCGGCAGCGGCCCGCCGATGGTGGCGTATCGCTTCGAAGACAGCCGCTCCGGCGAATGTGCGGCCCGGCATCTCAATGTTTATCGCGGCATCCTGCAGGTTGATGGATACGCCGCCTATAACAAGTTGGCGCGACCCGATCGCGGCAATGATGGCATCACCTTGGCCGGCTGCTGGTCACACAGCAGGCGCAAGTTCTATGAGCTGCATGTTGCAGGAAGCTCGAAAGTGGCAACGACGACGGTCGAACGGATGGCAAAGCTCTGGCAGGTTGAGAAGACCGTGCGCGGCCAAAGCCCCGACGCACGCGTTGCAGCGCGCCAGCAAGCCTCCGCTGCGGTCGTCGCAGATCTCTTCGATCTCTGGCAGCACACCTTGCGGCGGATCTCCGGCAAGTCAAAACTGGCCGAGGCAATCCGCTATGCCGTCTCGCGCCGCTCCCTCTTCGAACGCTTCCTCACTGACGGCCGCATTGAGCTCGACTCCAACATCGTCGAGCGCGCCATCAGGCCACAGACAATCACAAGAAAAAATAGCCTCTTCGCGGGCAGCGATGGCGGCGGACGAACCTGGGCGACCATCGCAACACTGCTGCAGACGGCGAAAATGAACAACGTCGATCCGTTCGCTTGGCTCGCCCTAACACTTCAACGTATCGCCAACGGCTGGCCGAGCAGCGAAATCGACGCGCTCATGCCGTGGAACCACGCCGTGTGACGGCCGCAGCTTGCCGCTTACTCATCGTCGCCGTCTTGGCTATGCGAAGATAGGACTGCCGCAGCTTGAGCCCGCGTTTGATCGCCAGGCGGTTGAGCCCCTTGGTAGCTGTGCGCAGCAGCTTGGCATCGGTTGGGAAGGTGATGGCTTTCGGCTGCACGGTGGTGTCGACGGTGACCCGCTTGAGGTCCGCCTTGCAGAACGGGCTGGCCTTGCGCCAGCAGCAGGCTCTCGGCCCGCAACAGCTTCAGCTTGTCGCCAAGTCGCTTGCGCCATTGGGCTCGGTTCCGAGCGCTCGTGCGGGAAGGCGGGCTGAAAGAACTCTACGCCTGAAGTATTGGAAATACGGGGCGTTCGGCCAGGCTCGCACACACCCCCTCAAGGGATAGACCGCAAATCTGCCTAAGCAGCAGCCGGATCACAAACCGGGTCGCGATCCCAGCTGGCCGTTCTCAGCGGTGACGTTGGATGCTGGACGCAGGAACAACAGGAAGATCGCCAATTCTGGAAGGCTCTGCAACAAAGCGGATGCTATCGGCCATCAACTTGGTCCGGAGCACAAACAGCAATACGCTGATCCGCAGACTGATCCATCGCGGTTAATGCACGGTGAGGGGCCCGGCCGCCGTACCGGGGTTCGACTTGACGCGCAAATTTGAAAACTGAAGCCACGACCTGCGGATGCGCTGGCAAGCCGCCGACGCTTCGCCCAATGATAGAGACTACCAGCTTTAGTAGGTCTGTTGTTTCCGATTTTCAGCTAAGTGAGTAGCGCCGCTGTGAAAACACCTATCGTGCAACAGAAGGCGAGAATCAACCGTGCGAGTTCGGATTGCCCCGCAACGTCAACTTCCGCATTTGGCAGCGCGGCCCGGGCCTGATCAGCTCCTTCTTGAGTGAAGAGCAACGTGCGGCCGGACCGGGACAAACTCAATGCTGTTCGATTTGACCGCGCTACGCCGCACCTCGCTTGCGATAGCCCTATTTGCCGGCGCCGTGATAGGCAGCGCCGGGGCTGATGATACGCCGCCAGGCCTCGGCTCCCCGCCGAGTTCCCGAGCGACCGCCGATCAGCATCGCCTGCCGCCGGATTCTACCACCAAGCACACGCTGGAGCTGCCCGGCCGGACACTTCGTTTCACCGCGACTGCTGGTTCGATCCGCGTTTTGGACGACAAGGGCGAGCCGCAGGCCGACATCGCCTACACCTCCTATCAGCTCGAGGGCACAGATCGCGCCACGCGTGCGGTGACGTTTCTCTTCAATGGCGGCCCAGGCTCATCCTCGGCTTGGCTGCAGTTCGGCTGTGCCGGGCCCTGGCGGCTGCCGATCGATGCGGAGACCGTCACGCCTTCGGCCTCGCCGGAGGTCAGGCCCAACGCCGAGACCTGGCTCGATTTTACCGACCTCGTGTTCATCGATCCCGTCAGCACTGGCTATAGCCGTTTCGTGGCGACCGGCGAGGATGTGCGCAAGCGGTTCTATTCGGTCGATGGCGATGCCAGTTCGATCGCGCTTGTGATGCGTCGCTGGCTCGAAAAGCACGAGCGGCTCTCCTCGCCGAAATATATCGCGGGGGAAAGCTATGGCGGCATTCGCGGGCCCAAGGTGGTGCGCAATCTGCACATTCAGCAGGGCGTTGGCGTGAAGGGTCTGATCCTGGTCTCGCCACTGTTCGACTACCGCGTCGCAGGCACGAGCCTTCTGCAATATGTCGCCACGCTGCCAAGCTATGTCGCGGTGGCACGCGAAGCCAAGGGCGAAGGCAGGGGAGCCGTCACACGCGCCGACCTCACAGATGTCGAAGCTTACGCGCGTGGCGAATTCTTGGCAGACCTCGTCAAGGGGCAGGCAGACAGGGAGGCGACCAACAGACTCGCCGACAAGGTCGCCGCCCTAACTGGTATCGACCAAGCGGTAAGCCGACGGCTGGCAGGGCGCTTTCAGGTCAGTGAATTCCGCCGCGAGTTTGATCGCAAGAGCGGCAAAGTGACTGGCGGTTATGACGCCTCCGCGCGCGGCCTCGATCCTTATCCGGACTCAGATGGCCACCGCTTTGGCGATCCCTCGGGGGATGCGCTGGCGGGGCCGCTGGCGAGTGCCGCCGTGGATGTCCTGACGCGCAAGCTTAACTGGCGGCCGGACGGCTCCTATGAACTGCTGAACCGCGCCGTCGGTCCGGCCTGGAATTTCGGCAACGGCCGCCCCCCGGAATCGCTTTCAGAGCTGCGCCAGATCCTTGCGACGGACCCGAAGATGAACGTGCTGGTCGGACATGGCCTATTCGATCTCGTCACCCCCTATTTCGGCTCGAAGATGGCGCTCGATCAATTGCCACCCTTTGCCTCGGCGGTGCATCGCGTCAAACTCGTGGCCTATTCGGGCGGCCACATGTTCTATTCACGCGACGCCTCGCGCCAGGCCTTTCGAGCAGAGGTCGAAGCAATGATGAAGTAGGCGTGTGTTTCATCAAGTCGAAGGCGAACTCAGTGCTAGGCCAACTGAAATCCTGGTTTCGATGCGAGCCGGAGAGCAGCTCTTGCGATCGCAAAGGGTGCGACAGGTTAGGTTCGAGGAAAAACACTTGAAGTCCTTTTCGCTCTACGTGGACGACCGTTGCCAAAGAGATTGCTGACGCGCTGGAGGCGGACCTGCAACCGCTCGCCACGTGCGGGCCCATCACGCGAACATACAAATCATTCGCCGCTCTCGGATGACCTCACTTTGCTATTGGTTCGCTGGACGGCAGATCTCAGGTGGAGATTAGAATGTCTGCGTTTTCGAAGCTGAACGTACTTGCGCTGCCTTTTACGACAATGATTGCGCTATTCCCGGCATCCGCAAAAGCGCCGATCTGGAGTTCGAGCGATCAGTACGGTAGTTTTTCCCTTGACGGCTATTCCTGGAACAACGACGTATATGGTCAAGGTGCTGGACCTCAGACCATCTCTGTACATTCCGTCAACCAATGGAGCGTGTGGTCGAACCAACCTGATACTGCCGGCATCAAGAGCTATCCCCACGGAGCTTTCAATATTGGGAAACCGCTGAGCGCGATCAACAACCTGAGCTCAAGCTTTAATCAGTGCGTCCCGACTAGCGGCCGCTGGAACTTCGCCTACGATATCTGGGATAGCTCAAATGCCTATGAGATAATGCTTTGGACCAACTACACCGGAAATCCCGACGGAAGCGGTGATGTTAAGCCCATTTCTTACAAATATAATTCTTCAGGCACCTCCGCGATCCCCGTTTTCACAGGTGTAAGTGTGGGGGGAGCCACTTGGAACGTGTTTGAAGGCTGGAACAAACACAAGGTTATCTCGTTCCTGCGCACATCCAAGACCAATAGCGAGACTGTGGATATCAAAAGTATCCTAGAATGGATAAAGTCGAAAGGATATTTCGGTGACATAATCGTCGGCAGCGTCCAATACGGCGTTGAGATAACCTCGTCCCCAGGCGGACAAAACTTCGACGTTAATCATTGGGCTGTGATCTCGAAGTGACTACCTTGGGACTTACGATGTGGTGATCGTCGCACCAGGGCACGCTGTACGATGCGCGTCGTACCAAACCGCGCCAGGCGCTCGTTGTGGGGCCCGACGAAGATCGGCCGCGCTTCATGATGGGCGGCCCTGGCGCCGCAGGCCTCGTGCCGAACTGAATTCGCGGGTTTTCGAATTCTTTAATCGGAAGAGCCGCACTCACCGGCGAATCCCGGACATCGGTTTGCACGATCTTGAGATTCTGTTTCCGGTCAACTCCATTAGGCGATCATCGCGATTGTCATTCTGACTGCAATATTGGCCCTGACGCAATTTTGGTGCAGCTCCGATCGCTCCGCGCCGATTGGTCTCGCTGGGAGCAAATCGATTTTGCCGTGGCCGTACTTTGAGTTTGAGGCGCGTGATCTGCTCCTCGGTCTGTCCTTTGGGCCAACGCAAGGTGATCGCCGCCCGAACCGCCGCTTCGTCGTTCGTAAGGCGCGGGCGGATGAGGCAACACGACTGGCGCTAGCACGCTCGATCCAGGACAACAATTCGGCGGCCGTCTTGGGCGGGATCATGCCGTGGGCTTGGGCAATAATCTCTCGGGCCTCGTCGAGGAAGTCGGCGAGCTTTTGCAGTGTGGGGCGGAGCTGGTCGGCGACGCGGCGCATTGGGCCCGGCCGTCCTTGGCGTCGTCCGCGGGGAACACCGGGGCGATGAAGGCGGAGACGACGCGCCGTGCGCTCTTGCCGGCATGCGCCAGCGCATTGCCCATGAAGTGGACGCCTCTGTAGAGTGCCGTGCTGCCGAATGCGTACTTGATTGATAGCTGCTTGAGATCATGGTGGCGCTGGAAAGTGCGGATTTGCTCACCGCCCGGCATCGTTGAAGCGTACTTATAAGATCTCCGGAAGCAGAGCATCCGGCGTGGTTTCAGGGCGGCCTGAGCAGCTGTTTGAGGTGCCGACGAGCCCCTCATTCAGCCAAATTGTGGCTGATGGAAGAGAAGAACGCGGCCTCCCGGTAGGCTTTCGGCGGTGTAGAACTGACCGTGGATCGAAAAAACGGTTATTAGGATGTCCCGGCTCGGCAGAAGACCCAGGCTCTGCAATATGTTGATCACGGCAGGTGAAGCCTCTTGGGAGGCGTGCGTCCAGCCGTCGCCTAACAACCCTCCCAGTTCAGGCACTTGCGGGACTGGCTGATGGCCTGATGCCGGTCCGGCAGACGGCAGGGGAAGGTTTGGCGCCAGCGCCCAAGGTGCGTCCTCACCCGATTCGAAAGGTGCCGGCGAAGCAAACCCTGGCGCAAGATCGCCATAGATATCTGAGGAAGTCCTTGGTGCCGCCGGCGTAGCTTCACCCGGCAATGCGGGCCGAGGGTGATGAATGAGTTGAACGTCGTTGGGCCCTTCCGGTCCCAAGATGGCGGTGTAGCGTTCGCCGCCGATCTCGTAATTCATGATTGGATGTTCCTCAACAGGCAAGAAGTCCCACTTGCCCAAGGTGGACAGCATCCTGTCGGGGGCCAGCTGGGTGCGATGGGAAAAATTCTCGGGAACGGCGAACGAAACATCAAAAGTATCGCCGATAGCGGGCGACCGCAGATGGACGAGCTGAACATCGTCGAGCCCTCCCGGTCCCAAGGCGGCCGTATAGCGTTCACCGCAAATGTCGTAGGTCTTTACCCGTTGTGCTGCATCCGGCAAGAGGCCCCAGCGGCCAAGCCTGGTGCGCATCAATTTCGGCGCGGCCTGGGTGCCGTGGGAGAAATCCTCGGGAACGCTCAAAGACGCATCAAAGGCGTCGCCGGCTGCGGCGAACGTCTGCTCAACTGCGGTCTGGGCCGCAGCGCCTTGGTTCATCATCCGTCCAGAGTGGTCTTCAGAGGCGGAATTCGGCTGCGGCGAGCTCGGCTGCCAGGCCGCGGCATCGAATAGCATCTCCTGAGCGACACTTTGCACAGGCGAGGGGACTGTTGGACTCATCGTTAGCCAAGGCACCGGTGTATCGAAGGCCTCCGCCGGCAAGAGGTTCTCGCGCTCCGCCGCATCGAAAAGCGCTTCCTGAGGGACACTTTGCACCGGCGAGGGGACGGTTGGACTCATCGTTGGCCAAGGCGCCGGTGTATCGAAGGCCTCCGGCGGCAAGAGGTTCTCGCGCTCCGCGGCATCGAAAAGCGCATCCTGAGCGACACTTTGCACCGGCGAGTGGGCCATTGAACTGACCGTTAGCTCAAGCATTGTCGCCGGCAAGAGGTTCTCGCCATCCGCGGCATCGAAGAGCACGTCCTGGGCGACACTTTCTATAGGAGAATGGGCGGCTAACCCCATTGCAGGCCAGGCCTGCGGAGCATTGAACCCCGGCGGCAATGAGCCGCGCCCATCCGCAACGCTCCCGATCGGCTGCTCATCGGCCGGCATAGGCGACGGGACAGACGGCTGAATGACCTGACGCGAACTGCCTCCTTCTCCGGCTAAATTGTTCTGCGGGGTAATCGCGCGATAATCGCGGAGACCATTCAAGGCGGCGATGAGCGTCTTGTCCTTCGGAAACAATCTGTCCGCGTGGCCAAGCAGCGTATCATCACTAAGCTTGGCAATGGACGAGGGTCGAAGGGCTGCCGCCAACTTCCGCAGACCGCTCGCATAGCCGTTGGCCGTTGTCGGGGCGATCTTTCGACCAAAACCTGCCTCGGCGGCATCCCTGATGAGCCTCTCATCTTCCCTGGAAGGACGATAATGTGTTGAGAGGGGGTGAGCGTTGGCGTCAGGCTCGCGGTACCGACTGACCATAAACAATGCTGGGGCGATGACCTTGTCCTTTGGCAGCAGCTTCCTGGCGTAAGCGAGTAACGTATCGTCATCGAGCCCAGAAATTGATTTGCCGGACTGCTTCAGACCGTCAGCCAATTGGCGAAGCCGACGATCATAAATACTGACTGTGGTAGAACTCGGATGACCTCGCTCGAGCGCAGCGCGGGACGCTGCCTGGATAAGGCGATCGTCTTCCTCAGTGACATCATATAGCTCTGCGTGAGGATATAGGGGGCCCGCCTCTCGCACGTCTGCCAGGTGCTGATCAAACGCTGCTTGCGGCTGTTCCACTATGGCATCTGACCCAATTGACCCGTTGTCGGCTGGGTTGATCGTATTGAATCGGTCCATGGTCAGTCCGCTGGCCTCATTTTCTCGTTATTTCGCTACTCACGTTAGCTTTCCAAAACCTGACGTGGCGAGCCGGGAAGGCAAGATAGAATGAAAGGTAAATGATAGCCGGCAAGTGCCGTCTCTACGGCGCTGCTGCATCGCTCGTGCGGCGAGAGAAAGCGTCGGAATGAAAATGAGCTTCTTCAACTGAGTGGCGGCAGATCGAAATCGACATTGCAGCCGATTAGCTGTGCAGGTACGAAACCAAGCGGATCAGTGACATCATCGGCCAGCTCAGCGTCGCGCTAGGCGATCGTGTTTTGCTCTATATCAAGGGCGGCGCACTGCGGGCTCATTCCAGCACCGGCATCGATCAACCGGCTGTTATTGCATTGCGACAGGCTCTGCTGCGAATGCGACCATCGGTAGCAGGAACGACCAAAACGATCTTCGGCGCACATTAGGTGCAGACGTCGAATATGGCTTCGTACCCGGCGGGGCAGCCAAGCTTGAATACGACAACTTCGATTTCAGCAGACGCTACTCTCCCTGTGTTGGTAACGGGGCAAGTACAGATTGCTGGCGACGGCCCGGCCCGCGCCCTTGACGTTGGAGGCGGACCGCCACTCACCTTCAAACAGCAGTTTCATACAATCAGGTTTGGCGTGAATCACCATTTCCGATTTTGAATCAAACTGGGGCAATCGGCGATCTGTCACGTCGTCAGGACAAACGCACTGGATGAGCTTCGATTGGTGCGGCCTGATCTTGCACGAGATGATGGGAGAGCAATCCGGGTCGCGCGCCATTCACCATGGCGAGGCGTTTTGCACGGCCGCCGAGCGAGCCGCGCGAACAGCTCAGCTGCGCTCGCAGAAAGCATGGCGCCAAATGCGACGCGGTTGCTTGAGCGGCATAGGTCCGCCACACGCTTAGCAGCGCGAGAACTCCCTCAGTTCGCGCCTTTTCAATAAAAGGCTTGCGCTGGCATTGCTGGCCTCGGCCGAGGCGTAAATGATCGCTCTTATTGGCTGTGAGTGCCAGCTCACTCTTAATGTTCTTCTCGATTGGCGAGGTAAGTTGGCCCTTTTTGGAAAAGTCGTGCGTTGCAGCCCTTGTCATCCCGGACGCGCATGAGATGTACGCCCTTGCTCTGGTCACCCAAAAGGGGGAAGCGGTAGGAGCACGCCGGCCGCCGGAATTGCACTGCGCTAATGAGGAACGGAGAGCGCATCGCAATCGTCGAGACGGACTCACAAGGCTCGACGTCAAAGCGGAAAGAGCGTCCTTCGCTACCCTTGATGTGGCCGGGGAAGTAGTCGTCGGTGGTCTTGCTTCGCCAGTTGTCGACCACCGCCGGTCGAGAATCGAGCGCGCCATTGGAAAGCATCGAAATTGAGTCGGGTCCCTTCGCTATTCACCCGGAGTAGTAAGCACGCGCCCCTCGCGCAATGCGCGCTACACTCGACCCTTGCGTCATAAGCACAGCATGATCGTGACACACAGAGCCGGCGCCGTGTTACGGACGTGGTGACGGCGTTCAAGCCAAAGCCGTCGCACAGTGAGTTCGGACATGCGCCTAAACAGGCTATCGGAGCGGTTGCACATTCTGTGTTGTCGTTCCCGCCGCGTCCGACGCTACCGCGGCTGCTCCCTCTTCTCCGTTGCTCTTGTTGCGCGGGGCGAGAGTCGTGTGGTTGGCAAGAGGAGCGACGGCGCGATCGCCATTAACCGTGGTGACAGACCGATTATCTACCATGTCGAGCGGATCGTTCACCATAACGGCCAGATTGTTTTTGGTCGAGCAACCAAGCGTCGGTTCGAACGAATTGTCGTTCACTGCTGGTCCCACGATCGAAAGCGACGGACAGTTCGGAAGATGCGCTTCGAACGTGATCGCCTCGATCCTGACGCCGGAACGGCCGGGTAAATTTAGGGGAGAAGCGGACAGGCGGATGTTATAGGGATCTACGCCCATGGCGCGGGCCTCGTGCGCCACCTGCGCAATGAGCTTAGGGGAGCCGCTGACATCCACATGGAGTGCGTCCCGCCGGCCGCCACTTACGTTGGCGATAAAACTACGCAGCTGAAGCTTCTCGGGGGCGCGGAGGCTCTGCAGGAACATGACTCGCCTTTTTTGTTCGATCTGGACTCCTTGTTCAGCAGCCCTGGGGTAAAGCGAGGCACTATTTGCGCAGCCCCCCAATGTTGCGGCAATGACAATCAAATGGGAAAAGCATCGCAGGGTCATTTGTCGATCCTCATTCGATGATAAAGCCGGCGTTGCCCGTCAATCCTGGTGCGCTCGCGCGCGGCGCATCGCGGCCTTGAGGCGGCCGTGCCAGCGTGTTCGTCAAAATGCGGCCTGCATCTGATGGCGGTGCGATGCGGTCGGTCGGCGCACTTATCCGACTTGGATTTGATCCCGGCCGCACGATGTAAGGTGTGACAACGATAACCAGCTCGGTTTCGCGTTTTTGAAACGATGAAGAGCGAAAAAGCGCACCCAGGATCGGTACATCGCCGAGCCAGGGAAACTCGCCGATATCAGTGTTGAAGTTACGCCTGATGAGGCCGCCGATTGCAAAGCTCTGGCCGCTGGCGAGCTCGACCACGGTACTCGCCCGCCGAGTCGAGAGGGCAGGGACCGCCATACCATTGATCTTGACCTCGCCTTCGCTCGACAGTTCGCTGACTTCCGGCTTCACACGGACATTGATCTGGTTGTTGCTGAGCACAGTGGGGACGAATTCCAAGCTCACACCGAACTGCCGGAATTGGACCGAAACCTGTCGGTTATCCTGCATGACCGGGATCGGAAATTCGCCGCCGGCGAGGAAGCTTGCGGCTTCCCCTGACATCGCTGTCAGATTTGGCTCAGCCAGGATGGAGGCGAGGTGCTCACTGGCGAGAGCGTCGAGAACAGCGCTGAGGTTGGTATTGCCGGCGCTAATCCCGACCCCGATCGTGCCGCCGCCGCCGGCCGCGCCGGACCCGCCCGGTTTGCCGGTAATAAGGAAAGCGCCATTTGGGCCGGAGGCGGTGAAGCGGATATTTAGATCCTTGACGGCGCTGCGGGAGACTTCTGCCACCCGCACGCTGAGATTCACCTGCAGTGAGCCGGCGACCTGGATCTTGTTGACAACCGGCGCGCCCGCGCCAACAAATTGCTCAGTGACCTTCCTCGCCGCCTCAGCGACATCGGCATTGGGCGCCGTCCCGCTAAGGATCGCGCCGCGCGGGGTATAGCTGACCTGAATTGGATAATCGCCGACCTCGGCCCTGAGCGCGGCCCGCAGATCCTCGATCGGTTGGGTGACAACAACCCGCAGCTCGGCAAGAGCCTCTCCGTTGTCGTTCAGGGCGAACAGGCTCGTCCGCCCGGACTTTTTGCCAAACACGAAAATTGTACTGCTCGAGGCAGCCTGATAATCGGCAATGGTCGGGTCGGCAACAAAAATGGTCGCGGCCGGCGCGCTCAGATGAACTGTCTTTCCCTGTGACGAGGTAAGGTTGAGCGTGCCCGTGGTGCTGCCAGGTGCCGCACGTGGCACCTCTCCTTTGCCGTCCCGCTTCGTCTCGGCTGAGGCTGCAAGCGGAAACAGCAAAGCAAATCCGCATACGAGATAGCAGAGACGTGGCAGAGCGGCAGAGCCGCGTGGGCTGGTGATCGTAGGCGGCTGAATAGCGCCGGCGGCATTATTAAGGACCTTCAAGAGATTGTTGCCTTTAAGTGAGACTGCTCCGCAGCCGATGCCGTGCCAATGAGTTCAAGTGTGTAACCGACGCCGCGCGCGGTCTTGATCCTGAGCGTCGCACCGGCCTGGTTCAAATGCGCGCGTAAGCGATAAATCCCGACCTCCAGCGCGTTGGTCGAGACCTCGTCGTCGAACGCGTACAGGCTATCCTCCAGCGATGTGCGCGGCACAGTGCGGCCGGCGCGATTGAGCAGATGTTCGAGAATGCACACCTCACGCCGGGCAATCCGCAGAATTCGACCACCGACCGAGACTTGTCTGGCGATCGGATCGAAATGAAGATTCCCGAATGTCACGACCGGCGCCGTCATTTGCGTTGACCGTCGCAAAATGGCCCGCATGCGAGCGATGAGTTCGTCGATCGACACAGGCTTGGGTAGGAAATCATCTGCCCCGGCATTGAAGGTTGCAATTCGCCGGTTGAGATCATTGAGACTGCTCATCATCATTGCCGGCATTGATCGTCCTTCGCGCCGCAACTGCTTCAACCAGTCCAAACTATCTCCATCCGGCAAGACGGATTCGAGCAGTACGATGTGATAGTTCGCGCAATCCAGCGCGGCTGAGGCCTCATCTAGCGTGGGGGTCACGTCGACCACGAACCCGCAATTCAGAAGCGTTGCCTTCACAGCGCGGCCAAAGTCCGCATGATGATCAACCAGGAGAATTCGCATTCATCGCCTCTCGTCCATCCCCTGCAGGACTTGAGCGTGTCACGTTTGACCATGAGATCCGGCGGAAGCCAGATGCTGCCGGTTTGGCGTGAATTCGAAAAGCCGTAAACGATGCGCAATAGCTTGTTGGCGGGCAACCGATGCCTGCGCGTCCATCGCCATCGGATAAGTGGCTTGCGGGCGCGCGCCGGAGCGGGCGGCGCGGTTCAATATATCCTTTACGCAGGCAAGAGCTCTGCAATCTCTTACGGGGCTGAGAGTCCCGTCGGCGCGTTGCTGCATCTGTTGCCCGAGCATTGCCGTGCCTGGATGCGCGACGCGAACGCCTGCAGTAGCGATCGCGCCAAGCCGCCCG
Source organism: Bradyrhizobium sacchari (assembly GCF_002068095.1). Taxonomy (GTDB): domain Bacteria; phylum Pseudomonadota; class Alphaproteobacteria; order Rhizobiales; family Xanthobacteraceae; genus Bradyrhizobium; species Bradyrhizobium sacchari. Next base: position 47,888 of record NZ_LWIG01000031.1, read on the forward strand.
AGCGAAATCAAAGCGCGGGCGAGAGAAGCTGTATTTGCCGCCGAACAGACTTGCGAGAACAACATTGAAAACTCCCCAATCCGTCTTGATTCGCGGTCAGTCTTGCAAGGCTATTGAGCTCGTAAGGCCGTCAAGTCACGGCATTGCAAGTGTTCCGCGTTAAAGACACTTAACGCGCTATGTGTCGGCCAACGGGCTGCAAAAGGCCGAGATGCGATGAAGCGATCAACGCGCCCGAGATAGACATCCTCTCGCTAGCCGGAGATAGCCAAGCAAGATGTCAACTGTTGTGAAGCTCGGTCGCTCGTCCCGCGCTCCTACAGCAGACGAACGATGCAAGCTCTGAAGAGGAGCAGTCGAGTGTGGCCAGGTCGATCGAACCAGCATTGAGGTTTTGAGACGTTTGCAATATTGCCACCTGTCAGGAAGAGTTCACGCGAGCGGATTGTATCGCGAGACTGTCGGAAATCCTACAATCTGACGCGGGGTGAGATTCAAGTGTCTTTAAATGCTCGTTGGTAGCGGTGCCATCAAATTCGGAAGCGTTGTGACGAAACGGCGACACAGTGCGGCATGTCGTCGAGCTGCGCGCGGCCGTCCGTCTCGCTCTGTCCAAGATCGTGAGCATTTGTCCGTCCAATTAAGCGTAGAGCAGTGGGCGAAGAGGCAGGCGTTCTTAGCAAGCGTCGGGTAAGCCATGACGCCAGGATCAGGCGTTCCGATCCGCCTCATACGTGTCAATTTAGCGGGAAGACCGTGGCGAGGGAGCGTCCGCGTGACGTACAGGAGCTAACTTGTAGACTGCCGATCGCGCGAGCCAAGTTGTTCGGCAAGGGGACTGCGGAGAGAATCGATTGCCAGATGTCATTTTGAATGCGGCCTCCATACATTGCGATCGACTATGAGGCGTTTAGGCACGCGCGGCAAAATCGATTGTTTTTATGGAACGCATCCAGATGTCGGATTGGCTGCCCTGTAACAGCGCCGGTTGCCGCGGACGAGTGAATACCCGATGCGATCTCGGCCGAAACATCTGTTGGTTGATCGCGCCGTCAATGTCAGGCCGAGTTAGCTAACACGGGATGCTGCGCGATCAGCGGCTTACTTCACCGAGCCGTCTGCCAACCGTGAGGGCGTCAAAAAATTCATGTCGTTCGATCTCTCAGGGCATCCAAGGTGCCGGGATGCTGAAAAGAGCGGAAACTCACGGGCGAGAGGATGGTCCGGCGTCCTCCCGACCATCGGAAGTGCGTCTTCCGTCGGAGTCCTCAACGGCTGTACCCCTCGATAAGAGTTGATCGGGCCATCGGTCGCCCTCATTGTGTTTAGGTCGTTGTGCGCGAGTTGGAGTTGGTGCGCCGCTTCCACCTCTACCTTGTGTTACCTTGTGGGTGTTGTGGTGCTTGAACGCCAACCAACCCGCCAAATGGTGCGGCCGACAGACTATCTACTCGTTACTATCCCGCTTGTAGGGATTGTTTCCGCTACCGGTGCGGTAGCTTTCCAAATTTCCACCCAGGAACAGCCGCTCGGTTTCTCGGGTTGGGGTTCTGCCCAGCGAGCACATCAAATCGACGTCCGCATCGATGTTGTCGTGATCTTCGGCATTCATTCTAAGCGCAATGCTACTCAGCACGTCGTCGGGCGTCCAGACAGTGAGCTTCGGCAAGGTGTAGGTGTGCAGCGCGTCTGCATTGTTGGCGATCGCTCTCGCCAAGTGATCGCGAGAAGCGACGAGTTTTGCCGGATCTTCGACCAATGATACGAAGGGTGATGTTGTTGTCTTGCCGCGCATATGCCAGCCAGCTTGGCGCGCTCGGTCAATGGGATACCGCTCCGGATGATCTCCAACTGAAGAATGATCCCGAGCCGTATTGCGGACATGCACTATTGCGCGGGTGTTTTCTTCTGCGTGCGGCTTGCAATCACTGTCCCGATTCTGAAAACGCCGCAATGTGACATATGACGACCGCACCACGTCGTTGAACACGCTGTCTCGATCAACGGCAGATGCGGTCGCAGGTGACCAACGTGCCGCTTGCTGCTCGGCAAGATCGATCTCACTCCGAAGCGCTTCAAGAGTTGCACCTGTCAGTGTTGCCGCAAGCTGAGCGCGCGCGCTGACAAATGATGAGGCCGGATAGCGACTGCTCCCCGAGGCGGCCTCGCCTGGCACGGACGAGGACGTGGCAGTCGCGGAGTTTGGCGCTAAGGAGACTGAAACCGACGGTGGGGAGATCGAATTTAGGTCGTCTAGATCTAAGTCATTCAGCTGCTGCTCGAAGCTTGCTTGATCTTCTGAATTGTGTGCCGGTGTGCCGATCTGGGCGTCAAGCTCGTCCTGTTGGCCGTGGGGCGGCTGTTGTAACGCGTTGTGAGCCTCGAAGGGGGGGTGCGGCATTTCGTGGATCAACATTCATCTCTCTCTCTGCCCTTCGAAGTGCCGGATGTCGGCGTAGATTGTTGCAGGTTCAGCTTTCGAGAAGCTGACGGGCCAGGAAGACGGCCATTTAGTTTCAGCTTCTTGAGGAAGCCGAATGGAGCCAGTCAGCGAGGCGTGCGGTCAGCTGGATGGATGCTGCGCAAAGCGACGGTTCAAAATGCTGTGCTGCCTTGAGCCTTATGGCATTGCTGTTCCACTAGGCCGAGGTCGCGTGTCTTGACTGAGCTTGTTCGGTGCCTCGCATCAGGTTCGCTTCACCACCACATTGCGAGCGCGTTTGGCAGACAGTCGTTGCATGGCAAGATAGACAAGCTGGCGCTTGCGGCCGGTCGAAAAGGTCTTTCGTACATCGCCCGCTTATGCAGATGTGAGAATTGCATTCTCTCGCTCGTATGCCCAGCGGGAATGAGCGCAACCGGTTTCCGCTTTGTGGTGTCCAGGCGGACGGCGCTCGATCGTATCGTTCTGGTCGACGCGCGCGGGGCTAAACCATTCAGCAAAAACTGACCTACGAGGTTGTGATGTCGGAATACCCGTGACAACTACTTGCGCGTCGTTGCGGCAGGCTGCTTTGTACAGGCGCGAACTCGTTTGTTGTCTGGAATCAACCAAACGGCTTGCGAGAACGACGTCTTGAAAAATGCCATCTACAGTACTTATCGAGGGAGAAGAGCATATGAAGTTTACTGGCCGAGGACTAACGATCCTGTTGTCCTTGCTATCGGCCGCGAGCGCGCCGGCGAGAGCCGATGAGCCCTCGCCGAAATACACCGAGGTGCTCGGTGCCCTCCAGGCGGGGAAGAATGTGAAGCTCATACTGGACATGAGCCGCTGTAGCAGCGCGGAGGGTGGCAAGCCTGCCTCGGCGACGCAGGCCGGTCTGGTCATCAATGCTTTCAGGGTAACCGTCCAGAACGGCATCAGCTTCTCCAATGCTCATCAAACGGTCGACAGCTCCGGACGTGCCGTGACCGAATACATCCGCCATAGTCTTAGCCGCGAAGGCAAGCTGACGGTGCGAGCCTCGAAACTTGTCGTCGGGGCCACCGAACTCGTGAACCAAGGCGAATTCATCTGCGAACTGCCGGATGGAGCAAAGTTCATCTGGTAACGAAGAGCACAGAACAGGGGTGCGCCTCAAAGACTGATCCTTTAATCGTGCGGACACCTTCGTGCGGCATGATACGGATCCTTTTCGATCGTCAGGAACGGTCAGAGGGTTTCTAGCCGCCCTTTCGTCGGGGAGGATCAAGTTGCACGCACTTGCTGCTCAGATAACTCATGAGGGCCGTCGATCTCCAGTCGATGTCAGGATTGGAAGATCGGCGGTTCAGGCGGTCGCCTTACAGGTTGGGGCCAAGCCTCTCACTTGAACGCTCCAGATGAGCTCGCCAAGCTACGTCCGCACGCTGTCTCGCGGTCTTTGTGAGAACGTTATTTCCATGCCAATTCAGCCGTGGGCTCGCGATGATGATACTCGACCCTAGGCCAATCCGGGATGCTATCGTATTTTCATTCCACGTCCTGTGGGAGCCTTTCATCTGAATTGCGGTGCTGCCGAATGCAGCCACAACGTGATTGATTCAGCGGCTTAAGATCTGACGCTCAAGTGTACCAAGCCGGACTGCAGGATTGATCGATATAACGCGATCAACCCACCGGTGGTCGCGCCCTTCTCTTCCATCGGCCGCAATCTTGGCCGAACGAGGTGCTCGTCCACACCTCAGGCAGCTACTCAAGCTCCCGAAGCTGGCATCGCTCCCTCTTCTTTCGCTACTCACGTTAGCTTTCCAAAACGGACCTGGCCGGGCAGAAAGATAGAATGATAATGGTCGGCAAGTGCCTTTTACAACCTGAGGACAAATGCTCCGAATTTAGAGACGGTACAGGCTTCGGCTGAGGCTGATTTTCCAAGCGCGGTAGGTGACCAGTCCCCCCGCGCTGGCAGTTAGACCGGAGCATTATAGCGCCAACGCTGCTTTCGACTGTTCCGAGCATCGGAAAGGCAAATCACCCTTCCGGAGCCTCTTCCATCAGCCTCCTGTTCCTGACTTTCTGTAGGGATTCGATGTGCTAGCGGTCCGATAGTCATCCAGATTCCCACCCAGAAACAGTACCTCTCGTTCTTCAGTTGGGGTATCGCTCACCCATGCCAGATCGGGTTCATCATCCTCAGTCCCGTCCTCAAGAATACTGACGATCTCTTCCGCCGTCCAAGTTGCAACCCTCGGCACCGTGTAGGTGTGCAACTCATTCGCGTTCTCCGCGATGACTTTGGCACCATACTCGTTGTCATCGTCCGGCGAAAGGGCAGTTGTGAGGCCTCCTCGGACAGTGACACAAAAGGCGAAGAACTGGTGTCGCCCCTCATGTGCTCTGCCGCTGCGCGACCCAGATCAAGTCGTTGGCCTCCCCAGATATTCCAGGGAGCTTCGCGGTAACGCAAAGCCGCCATGGAGCGCAAATGAGCCATCGCGCTTTGACCGTCCAACCCATGTGGCTTGCAATCGCTGGCGTGGTTCTGAAGGCGCTGCAGCTCCGCGTATGACGATGCCATCACGTCGTCGTAAATGCGGCCACTATCGATGCGGACGGCTGATGGTCCGGTCGCTCTTGACCATTGTGCTGATCTTTGCCCAGCAAGCTCGATTTCTCTTCTGAGTTCCGCAATGTTCGCGCAGGTCAGTGTTGCGGCAAGCTGAGCGCGCGTTCTGACGAAGGATGCAACCGCGCACCGTTCGTTCTCTGGGATAGCTCGTGCTCTCTTGTTGCCATCCGTTACAGTCTGGTTCGATCCAGCCCCGGGTGCACCTGAGGCTGCGAGGATTGGCTGAGACTCTCTAAGCTGCTGCTCAAAGTCTGCTTGTGCTGTCTCATCCTGTTGCGGCTCGAGGTAATTCATCCGAGCCTCGGATGGCTTGACGTTGTCAAATGGGGCCATTCCGTTCTCCCTTTGGCAGGCTTGTCAATAAACTCATTCGTGCAAAGTTGATCTGATAAGGATCAACAACCGAGACGCGCACAATGTCTATAAAACGCGCCGGGCCTGGTTCTCGAGCGGGTCGGTGTGTTGAGGGCATACGGGTGGGACCCGACCCGGGACCCAGGTCATGCTTTTCTTCCAGATTATGAGCCATCAAGTCGGCGCCCTGTCTGGATAGAGATGTTGCTATGCTAGAAGGCTTAGCTGTCGAACAGCTGACCACACTCATTGTTTGAAGAAAAATCGGGACCCTTGCGGCTGTGCTGGATAGCCCGGTTCAGAGCTGAGTTTGGCGAGATGAGGCGCCATTGTTGCTGTCCCGCTCCACGGCAGCACCGTGGGAAAGGGCCGGGAGAAGCAGCCCGGCGGAAGCGCAGCAATCGGTGAGCTCGAGCTGCGTGGAGAAGTCTGACTGGGCCAGCTTGCATGGGCTGCGAGTGGATGTCCTTGAAATGTTCGGCAAGATGCAAGCTGTGATCCGAACAGCTGAATCTGGCTGCAGTCATCGGATTCGTGACCGGGCCGGGTGGCGTGAACCTCATTATCCTCGGTTGGGCCTGCTGATGCGAGGGGGCGCATCGGCGCGCCGGTCGCAAAACACGACCCGCGCGGGGCAAGGCGCTGATCCTGATCAGTCACGATCTGGCACGGGTCTCCCGCGTCGCGGATGAGATCCTCGTCATGCGAGGAGGAGAGGTCGTCGAAAGCGATCCCGCCGTCCAGATATTCAAAGATCCGCGACACCTCTATACTCGTCAGCTGCTGGACATCATGCCATCGGGCCAGCCGCGCGGCTCACATCTCTCACCATCGACTATTGTGCGTTCGCCTGGTCGGCAAGCGCAGCCCCACGCACGTGCAATCACTGCCGCAAGCTCGTTCCATCCTGCTCGAAGCGACAGGTCTGGTGAAGCGCTTTGAGGCCCCGGACGGCGCTTTACGGGCGGCGGTGGACGGCGTCCCTTCGAACTGCGATCCGGCGAGACTTTGGTCATCGTGGGTGAGCCCGGATCAGGAAAGTCAACGACCGCGCGCATTATACTGGCGCTCGACGAGCCTGACCGGGGAGCCGTTCAGTTTGCAGGCCGATCTTGGACCACGCTTGCCGAACGGGAACGGCGGCCTCGGCGGCGCTCGATATGGATGATTTACCAGGACCGTCTTGGCTCGTTTGGTCCACATTGGACGGTCGGACGCATCATATGCGACAGCCTTTCGAGCGACGTTGAGACACGGAGCAAGCGGCAGGAGCGCCATCGAGCTTCTCGATATGATGGGACTATCCCTGGCTTTGCTAGACCGAGGACCGCTCGAGCTCTCGGGCGGTCAGCGCCATCGCCCCAATCCTGCTGTAATGGTCCGTGAGGCCGGCGATCCGCAAGTGCGGAATCGCAAATCATCGATTGCCTGCCCGCAAGCAATTGCAGCTCTTGCTCACCTGCAAACGACCTCGGGATCTTTGCTTCCACGATAGCCTAGCAATCATGGTGCGGTTCCTGACAGCAAGATCGTGTTCGTCAGATTCAAAACATTCGATATCAATTTCGATTTCATGACGCCTATTCAGCCGGTTATTCCGACTGATGCGGCTGGCACGGTCGTTGCTATCAATAGGGTGAAGCCAGCCGAGTGCAGAATTAGATGAACGATCATTTTTGTGCCCGTAAGCCGCGGGTCCATTCTGAAAAAGAAGCAGGACCAAAATGTTGCACACTCGGTTTGTTGGAGAGTGATGTGGATTGTCCAAAAGCTGACGAAAAAACCGCAATTTTGCACATATCGGCAGTGTCAAACGAACGTTCATTATCAAAGGTGGCGAGTTTGGTGAACAATCGCGCCGAGTAGCAGTGGGGAGCATGACTAGAAGTCCGCTGACGTGCTCAAGCGTCAGCTGCGCACCGACCTAATAGGAGCCGCATCGACGCAACGTGTCGCCAATGCAGACGAGTTCGCCACAAAGCGCATAGCTTGCGTCCAGGCCGAGCGCAAAAAGGTCAGTAACAGGCCCCTCGTAATCCGTACAACGGAATCCTCGACATGTCGCAAAGGATCGGCGCTGATAGCGAGTGCACCGTGGATGAAGGGGCAGAGCACTGCGCAGATCCGAAAAACAAGATTGCATCAGATGGCGAGTTTGTTCGGTACTGGAGCCGAGCTGCCGATCGGCTGCGCGCGGTCGCAGCTGTCGGGAGGCGAACCGAGGAGTCGATCAAACGGACCGGTATCGGTTTGCAGCTCTCCTCGGAGAACTTTACCGGCCACGACCTCTCAGATTTCCCCTTGCGACGCTGTACTCTCAATCGTGCGCAGCTCTACGGAGCAAAGTTGGATCGCGCAGATCTTTCCGGGGCGAACCTTATTTGTCCGGGGCTAGAGCGGGCAAGTTTCCTCGGGGCCAAGCTCGATTTTGCCTATATGCATGGGATGGCAGCGCAGGTCTGCAACTTCGATGATGCCAGTCTGCGCAATGTAATTGATGCAACCGGCAGCCTTTTTCACGGTTGCAGCATGAAAAGGGCACGCTTTGACAACGCGATGCTCAGCGGGCTCCTCGTTTACCAGTGCGACGCGAGTGATGCTGTATTTGATGGCGCGGAATTACAGGGGTCAACCATCAATGAATGCTTCCTTCCTTCCGCTTCGTTCCGGTTTGCTAAGCTGAGCCAAGTCACGATCACGAAGGCGCATCTGGCGGACTGCTCGTTCTTCCAATCAAAGGGGGACTGCTTATCGATCGTGCGTCCAACCTCCGTCGACGGTCTTGTCTTGGAAGGCGCTCATCTTCCTTATCTGAGACTGTCAAAGGTGAGCGGGCGGATTACGGCGAGAGCCTTGAGCGCCCCATTTGCTGATCTTCACCTGTCAAATCTCGCGAGTGCGGAGCTGGAGCAGGCAGACTTGACCGAGGCGCGGCTACTGTCCGTAGGGTTGTCTGACGCAAACCTCGTCGGTGCTGTGTTGAACCGTGCATCTATTCATGCCTGTCAGCTGGATGGAGCGGACCTATCTCGCGCGTCAGGCGAAAGCATTTCGATAACCGAGAGCACAATGCGAGCCGCTAAACTCACCGGTTTTCGTGGCCGCTGCGCCTTTGTGCGCGACTGCGATCTCGAACATGCGGATTTATCCCAGGCTTACCTCTACAGGTCGATGATCACCGGGGATCCGCCGCAATCAATGGCGTTGGATCACGCAAATCTCGAAGGATCCAATCTCGTTCAGGCATACCTTGCCGCGGGTATGACCGACAGCAACCTGGAGGCAACGCGGGCCGCATACGTTCGCATGAACCAATCGTCCTTGCGCGATGCGAATCTGAGCGGGATATCGCCCTTCCAGGCCAGCTTCGTAAAGGTCGACTTTTCGGGTGCTAAGATAACCACTTTCGAGCCACCGTTTTTTGCTGACCGTTGTCGCGGACTGCAGGTCGCTCTGGAGGGCGACCAGCCCCGCGAGCCATCAAACTATCTGGCCGAATTCTCATCGTTGATCAGGCGTAGCCGAGAAGGGTCAACCTGACTGCTTGGAAACCGCAAAATAGAGGGGACTACAGCGCCCGTGAGCTTACAACACCTAGTTGCGCTCGTTCGAGCTCTGAGCGGACATTAAAGCTCTTTGGAGCTCGTTGGCGTGCGCGGCGCGCGCGAGACGCTACGGGCGCGCACCTTCCGCGATCCGAGCGCGCCACTCTTTCGGGTTCAAAAAACTGGAGTAAGAAAATGCATCTGGCAGGTCTTTCCGCAGGCAAGGCGTTCATCCGGGAGGTCGCGAGAACAGGTCAGGCGATTGGGACGGTACACACACTCGGCGCTCTGCATCTCGGGCATGCAGAACTGATCAGAAGAGCGGCATTGGAGAATGATGTCGCGATTGTCACAGTGTACCCCAACAAGATCCAGCTTAGACCAGGCAGGAGCTACGATTTCAATTTGGACGATGATATTGGACTTGCCTTACGTGCGGGAGCGACTGCCGTGATTTCCTCTAACGACGCCGAAATGTTCCCGCCTGACTATCGAACGTTTGTATCGCAAGGTGACTATCATTTGCGTTTAGATGGGCCTGAGGCGTGCTTGAAGGAAGCCGTTACCGGAGCAGTCCGCTGGATCTGTTATGCGCGACCGACGCGCAGCTACTTCGGCCTGAAAGATATCGGTCAGGCGATCCTGGTGAAGCGCGCCGCCGCAGACCTCCTTCTCGATTGCGAGATAAGGTTTGTGCCGACCGTGAGATACAAGAATGGAGTTCCCATTTCGTCTCGCTTGAGGCGATTTAGCCGCTCGGAGCTTGATGAGCTGTCGTGTCTGTTCACGGCCCTCGACCATGCAAGGCAAGAGATCGCCCGAGGAGCGGCGAGCGTCAAGGATCTGGTAGCGTCGGCTACATCTCGGGTCAAGTTCCGACGGTTTAAACTCGATTTTGTTCGGATTGTCGGCGCTGACAACTTCGAAGATCTACAGCAGGTCAAGCTCCCTTTCATAATTGTTGGAGCAGCAATGGCTCATGGCCTCAGGATTTTCGATAGTATCTACGTTCCGGATCAGGATACACTTCTAAATGGTGCTCCGGATCTCTGGATCGATCTGCCTGAGCAGTCGTAGCCAGACGAATATTCATAGCATGATCTTCACAAAACTAGTGCGCTGGCGTGGCGTGGGAACAACGTGCAAAGGAAGCCGAGCTGATCACTTAGCTGCGCTAACATTTCCCCGAGATTCACAGGCCGCGAAGTCAGACTACCACCCGCTCGCGCGCCCAGCGCACTAAGCTGAAGGGGCCGTTACACAAACATATTTGCTCCACTCGAAAGTTCTGCGGGGATGACATGTTTGATGTCTATCGCAATCACAAGGGGGACTTCCTCGTCATAAGCAACGGTTCTCCGATGCCCGCACTCTACTCTTCGAATAAATGGCGCAAGAGCAGAACGAGAGTTCTTAAGGTCAGCTACGAGATAAAATCAACCGTTCAGCGGCAGGGGTATTACATTCGTAGCTTTCGAGTTGGTAAAAGGGAAATGATCTAGTCATCTGGAACGCAAATTCGTTGCATTAGCTGATTGCTCGAATCTCTAGAGAGGAGAGCGCTAGTGGCGAATGCAGTGTGCGAGGTCGGCCGATCGCGCCATTGGTGCTTAGTCCGCAGTAGCGGACGTACTTGGAGAGGCAAGTTGTCGTCATCGTGTTGCCCGGTCGCTATTTGAGCGGTGCCGCGCGATCCTGCGATACGCGGATGGACAGCCAAGCAAGTCTGTAGCTGCCGAACTCGGCCTTCACGAACACACCGTTGGCAAGTGGCGCCGCCGATTCTTGAAGGATCGCTGTGATGGCCTGCTTGACGAAGCCCGCCCTGGCCGCCCCTCGAACCATCGATGACGATCAGGTTGATGAGGTAATCGAGCGGACATTGCGTACGACGCCGTCCGACGCGACGCACTGGTCGATCCGTTCGATGGCTGCGGAAACTGGCTTTTCTCACACCACGATCCGCCGAATGTGGACGGCGTTCGGCTTGCAGCCGCACCGCAGCCAGACATTTAAACTGTCGAGCGATCGCTATTCGTCGATAAGGTGCGCGATATTGTCGGGCTTTACCTGTCCCCACCGAACCGAGCCGTTGTCCTCAGCGTCGATGAGACAAGCCAGATCCAGGCACTCGATCGCGAGCAGCCGGTCTTGCCGCTGATGGCTGGGGTGCCGGAACGTCGCACGCACAGCTATGTGCGGCATGGCAGGACCACGCTGTTTGCCGCGCTCGATGTCGCTTCCGGCTTTGTCATTGGCAAATGCTACAAGCGACATCGGGCGGTCGAGTTCTTGAATTTCCTCAAAGAGATCGAGGCTCAAATCCCTGAGGGGCTCGCTGCCATATCGTCATGGACAACTACGCCACCCACAAGACACCAAAATCAAAGGGTGGCTCGCTCGCCGGCCGCACTATCATGTCCACTTCACGCCGACTTCTGCGTCATGGATCAATCAGGTCGAGCGCTGGTTCGCTGAACTTACCAGAAAGCAGATCCAGCGAGGTGTTCATACCTCCGTCAGGCAGCTCGAGGCCGACATCCGTACCTTCATCGCCCTGCACAACAACAACCCGAAGCCCTTCAAATGGACCAAGTCCGCTGACCAGATTTTGGCTTCCGTCAAACGCTTCTGCCACAAAGCCCAGCAGACTTTATGTGGCGAACTTTAGATTCACCTGACTAGGGCTTGGCCTCTTAAGGCAACGTCTGCTGCCCACGGCAACCGGGATTTCGTTAACCCCTGAGAATGGCCTCGGTCTAGCCAGTAGAGCAGACATCGACGTGCTGACCGCGAGCGCTTACGAGTATGCGTCTCTCTCTCTCTCTCTCTCTTCCATATACTTGGGCTACGACACAATATTGCATCCATCCAACACCAGGCTTCCTATAGTCTGCCCTCGTGCTCGTCCCTTAATCTCCGCTCGAGGTCATCCGCTTTTTCTTTGGTCAAATTGACCGCCCAACTAATCCCAATTAAAGCGGGTCCCTTCCGTTGCCGATCGTAAACCATCCAGCCGCGAGCCCCCTGACGAACCAAAAATCGACTCGGAGAGGGCGCTTTGTCGCTCACCGTCATGTCAGATCCCGCGCGTTGACCATCTGGTCATCACCTCACGTGTCCAAGTTCGCTTAAGACAACGCGCGTCCGTAGTTCGTGCGCGGCAGCCGTCAAATGGCAGCTTACGATTAGACCGAGCCGCCTTAAGGTCAGGAGAGCAACGGGGTCGCGCAGTTACAGCGAGCCCAGCTCCCAATATCGCTATGGCGCGTTGCTCCTCCGCCTCGAGATCAGCCCATGAAATGCTTTCTATCATGCGCTCCGTTTTTTCAAAACCCAAACGCATGCCTGATCTGCCGCAACATAGCTATGGCCGCGTCGGTGTACCGACCGTACGTGAGGTATTGATCCAGGTGCGCTGAGAAGACCACCGCCGCAATCGTCACTGTGAAGCCCTTAAACATTGGGCCCCTCCTGAAAGAGACCGCCAACCGGGCGTGTCGAAAAATTTGACGTTCTCAGAATTGGCTGCCGCCTATGGCGACCTGATACGGACATGGTGACAGTGAGTGGTGACCACTCTCTTAACGGGCCCGGTGGATGCGCCCCCCGAGGCGAAGGCGCTAGACCTGCTACCAGATAACCCATTCACAATTTCGAATCGGCGGGCTGAAAAGATGATGGGATCTTCTAGGCCCAGGTAGACCAAACGGAGGATGCGTATATGGACCCCGGCCGAATGCAACGACCGGCTTGATCAGAATAGACGGTTATAACTGCAGACGTGTATCCGGCTTGTTGATGCGGCTGGACACGTCTCCGCCGCGAGCAGCAGCCTCTGTCGATTTCGAGCGGCGCATGTAGGGCGGCAGGATTGACGGAGAGAACCGGATGCCGTCGGAGTCGGTAGCGTCCGCCTCGCGATCGCGTACACGCGGCTGGCAGACCGCGACCGGACCATACCGGTCATCACCTCGCGCTCCGGCAAGTGATCGTGGCGCAGGACGCGCTGGTAGCCGTCCGCGGTCTCCAGATCGGCGTGCCCGCCGAGAAAATCCGCGACCTTGGCCTCGACCGCCTGGGCCCACAGGGCACGCGCAAGATTTCAGTGAGTTGACCGTCGACATTTCCTAATTGAATCAGCTTGATGATGTTATCTTTGGACACGGCATATCGCTCCTTCGGTGGAGAAGTGGAGGCGTCAAGCACCCCCATGAAATGGCTCCTTTCCGATTCCCGCCGTCACCAGCTTTCAGCAATAGCTCGTGGACGCTGGCTGCGCCGACTGTCGGTATTGAGACCAATGTCAGCAACTTGACGCTACACGCCGCGAGGAAGCGCCTGCAGAGCCTGCGAGTTCACTTCGGCACGCAGTTTGCTGTTCACCGCATCGCAGTGCGATGGTCTTCGGGATGGACTCGTGCGCGTCGTTGTTAAAGTCTGGTCCACCGCGCGGCAACAGCTGCGGAATCGGCTGCGCAAGGTCGATGATCTGACCTCGCATATGTCCGGGATGCGGGTCCAGACCCACTCCGGTGGAGATCGATGTCGGCCAGCGCGGCGGCGCCGCCCGCGCAGTGGCGGTCATACTAGCGATAGAGCGCGGGGCGCGTAGGATTCCAAGCTTGTCCAGGATGCGCTTTGCTGGAGGATGCGATTGCTCAACCGAGGATGATCTCGGCCTTCTCAAACGCCGGAGACTTCTGCCTGTTGCTTCCCGTGCGGCGCCAATGCGGTGTCTTGGCAACCGGTTCTCCAAAGGAAGATCGGCCACGACTTCCTTCAGCGCTGCCGTCTCACGACGCAAATCATTTCACTTTGCCAGAGGTCGCCGCGCTGTCGCCCGGCAGGCAACGCTTACAGCTTCGGGGAACTTCTTGGACCAGCCATCGTGCATTGAGGCGCAAAATTGAACAATGACGTAGCGGCCTCGCCTGATCCGCATCCCGGTGACGCTCGCTTGCTTCTTGGCGCATGTCCTGTTCCCGACTGTTCGATTGGTCGTGTTCGCAACACGACGTTCGAGCGGCCGTTGCACGTTGACTGTCAAGCTGAAAATGCTGCGCGCGCGGTTGGCCCGAGGCTTGCTCTTCCCTGCGTTATAGGCAGCAGCAGTTGCTGACCGGCAAGCGTGCGAAAGGAGAAAACATGGAAAGCGATGTATCAGCCTATGGCGTGAACGAATTGACCCTTGAGGAAGCATGTGCGGCTTCGGGAGGTCACGATGTGATGCCGTGCCACCGCCACCCCGGTGAATGGAACCACCCAGGCTGCCCGGAGCTCGATAACTAAACGCAAACATTTTGGTTAGACGGTGAGCGGTAGGCGATACCGCTCACCGTCTCGCTTCAGCCGATGAAAATTATGGACGTAGTGCTTCGCCCTATGGGTACCCTTCGATTCGTGGCAAGCTACTACTAGTAGGCTGGCCGTAAGTCGTCTTGCGCCCATAGGCGCTGACTGCTTCACCGGCGTCCAATTGCGAAATCAAGAGCGACCGTCGTAGTCTACCATGGCATAGTGCTGCACTATCGGACCATCGTCGAGCCTGTAGCTCAGGGGACTCCTTCCCGAGCCGATATGTGTATCGAACTTCAGGAGCGGCGTTGCCTCGCCCTTGCTGCGACCGACATACAGCGTCTCGCCAGCGCTGCGCAGTTGAGCAACGATCGCGGTACGTCCCGGGAGCATTTTGAATCGGTGGACTTCCCAGCCAAACGCCGGAGACGCAATGGTGGGGCTAAGCAGAATGAGCAAAGGGTGTCTATTCGTTGCTTATTTCTAGCACGAAGCGAGCGTTAGGCGCGATCAGCCATCATCTGAAACTTTAGCTGGCCCCGTTTGCGCCCCCCACAAGCGAAGGTAAGCGTTTTCATGCTGCAGATCTGTATGACGGCCTTCCGCAACGATCCGCCCCTTGTCTAGGACGATAACCTTGTCGGCACCACAGATAGTGCTAAGTCGGTGAGAGATGATCACGATGGTCTTTCCCGCACGACGCAAATCATCGACGAGTCGGTGAATAGTGGCTTCGGCAAGGGAGTCGAGAGAGGAGGTCGGTTCGTCAAGGATCAGGATGTCCGGTTCCCGATACAGAGCTCGAGCCAACGAAAGGCGCTGCTTTTCTCCGCCAGAGAGCCGTGCGCCGTTTTCGCCTAGATAGGTCTGGAAGCCTCCCGGCCAACGCTCGATCACCTCCCGCAGCCCAGTTTGATCGCAGACTTTCATAATCCTGTCGATCTTCGGTTCGAACTCGCCAAGCGCGATATTCTCGATGACCGAGCCTGAGAATACGTCCGTCGACTGCGGTACCGCAGCAACAATCTTACGCAGGGATACGGTCGAGAGGTCTTTGAGGTCATAGGGACCGATCCGAATGCGACCACTCTCGAGAGGGTAGACGTTCTGCAGCAACGCCGCAAGGGAGCTCTTGCCCGAGCCGCTCTCTCCCACCACGGCCGCCATTTCGCCTCGACGAAAGGTGACGTTAAGATCTTCGAAGAGTTTCGGCTGTGAGCCATGGCGGAACGTGACATTCTCCAGGCAGATGTCACCAAGCTCGCATTTGGTAGCATCAATGTCGCCGCCGCGTGCCGGCTCAAGGTCGAATATCTCGAACAAGCGATCCGCCGCGATAAAGGCGTCCTGAACGATTCTGTTGCTATGGATCAGGGTGGCGACAGGCCCGGTGATATAGCCGAGCAGCGCGTAGCAGGAAAGTAACTCACCCGGAGTGACAGCCTGATCCAGAACGAGCGTCGTACCGAACCACATTAGCAGGATTGTGAAGAGAGTTGAGAGGAAGCTCGAGGCATTGTCTCCGGCGATCGAGATGAGGCCGGAGCTGTAGACCGAATGCAGGGTCTTGACGAAGCGAGTTTCAATCCTAGCGCAAGCGAAGCTCTCCAAACCGAATGTCTTGATCGTGGAAACAGCTTCGAGGGATTCGACCAATTGCGCCTCCAGATCGGCGACATTCTCCATGATTGCGCGCTGGCGCTTCCTATTCAGCCGGTTGATGGTCCAATAGACTAAGACATATAGTGGGATGGAGATAGCCACGACCACGGCTATCTTCCACGAGTAGATGAACATCAACCCGAACGAGAACAGTATGACTAGCAGGTTGACGAACATGGTGATCGAGACGTCGTTTAGGAAGCTCCTGATTTTCACAGCATCATTCATCCGGGAGACGATTTCTCCCACGCGCATGCTGTCGAAGAAATCTTGTGGTAGGCTTAGGATGTGATTGTAGTAGCGAAGGATCAAGCAGACATCGATCTTCTGCCCTGTTTGCAGGACTAACCGGTTTCTGAGTAGGTTGATTACGATCTGCGGCACCAGGATCAGCAGCATCAGGACGCTCATGAGATTGAGCAAATTGCGGTTGCCCGCTGTGATAACGTGGTCGACAATCTTCTGGACGTAAATGGCCGTCGACAGCCCGAGGAGGGTTGTTACCAGTGCGCCGACGAGCGCCTGCGTTAGCGCCGTTTTGTGCGACGCAAGCAGCCGGGCGAAGCGGAGAAGAGGTGAGGTGGTCTCATCGCGGCGCTTGAAGGTGTCTGCCGGAACCAGGAGCACTAGGACGCCCGTCCATTGCCTCTTGAATTCTTCATGCGACAGCTTGCGGATTTCGCCATACGCGGGGTCCATGATGGTGACCCACCTCGCCTCGATCGCCTGGACGACTACGAAGTGGTGCAAGACGTCCTTGACGATCACATGCGCGATGGCCGGCTTGGGGATCTTGTACAAGCTGTCGAAGCCTCCCTTGACGCCCTTGGCAATGAACCCCAGCTTTTGAGCCGCTTGCAGAAGACCCGACACGGTGGTGCCGGATCGGTCCGTCGAGGCATATTGGCGGATCCGCGACAATGGCAACTTGTACCCGTAGAAGGCTCCAACGGACGCAAGACTGGCAGCCCCACAATCCGTGATGTCGCGCTGCTTGAAATTGATGATTTTACCCGACATGGCGGCTCACTGGCTTCTTGGACATGATAATTAACGAGCCGCCAGGAGCGGGTTGAGCCAATCGTCGATCTCATTGTAGAGGAGTTGCAGGATACTGCGCTCCGCCACGAGGAAGCGGGCTCTCACCGTCATGCCTTTCTTCAGATGACCAATGACGCCATTTGGGAGTTCGAGGTAACTGCGAGAGAGCGCGCAGCGGACCTTGAAGACCGGGTTCTTGTCCTGCAGGGTAAAGTCCTGCGCGACGTCTAGCACTGTCGCGTCAATCACCCCCCATTGATTGTAGTTGAAAGCATCGACCTGGAGCCTCACCGCCTGGCCAGGCTGCACGAACCCGATGTCTTTGGGCGAAACGTAGATCTCCGCCACCAATTCGCGGTCGGGCGAGACCCAACCGACGGTTTGCCCCGCCTGAACGTAGCTCCCCGGGGTCAGGCCGTTGAACTGCTCGAGAGCGCCTGACACGGGCGCGCGAATGCGGGTCAGATTGCGTTCGTTCTCGAGTTGATGCAAGCTGGCCGTGAGTTCCTGAAGGCGGAGGTTCGTGTCGAAAAGCAGCTGATTCCATTCGGCTGATTTGCTCCGTGCGAGGATCTCACCTTTCACCTCGAGGCTCTGCAACGCGAAAGCCTTTTCCTCAACCGCCTTGGTGGGCGCTGCAGCAACCGCGACGAGTCGCTGAGCGCGCTGGAGTTCCGCCGCGGCGTTGCTGCGGGCATATTGGTTCTCCCGCAACAGGTTGAGAAAATGCAGCCGCTCCGCCATGGCGGACTCTGTCCGGAGGTGGACGGGGGCATCGGACTGCGCGCCGGAAGAGATCAGAGTTTGGAGGTCGCGGGCACGGTCGCGCCTCAGACGGATTTCGCCCGTAAGCGCACCAATCCTTTCCTCTATGACCATATCGTCGAGAGCTAGGATCTCTCGACCTTGTGCAACGAGATCGTTCTCGACGGCAAGAACACGAGAGATCCGTCCGGAGACGGGCGCTATCAGAGGAGTCTTCTCGATGGTGGGACGAATGGCACCGGCGCTTTGAACAGACAGCGTCACCGTGATGAACGGCAGCGACACCAACGCCGCAACAACAGACAACATAATTATCTTGTAGATCGCCAAAGATCGTCCTGATTCTCGCGATAGGATGCTCTCTGCAGTGTAGCTGGCCATCTCCGGAGGCAGTAAGACATCAGTCATGATAGCTCTGTCACGGAATGTACGACGATCGGCAGTGCCAAACGACTAATCAGGATTGAGCGACGCACGGGGAAGGTGTGCGCCCGCTATGTCCTTCACAGAAGGCAGTTAACTAACGCATTAACTCCCACGAAGCTATAGCTGCGAACATCGTCGCAACAACTGCTGCACATAATCCGAGACCTCCAGCAGTCATTCGGTTTCATCCTACTGCGATATATCGGCCTTCATTGTTAACTGCTTGACGGATGTGGAACACTCGCTGGTCCTGCTCGGCAAATTTCTTCGACTAACCTGAAGAGAGAGGTGTGGAGCAATCATGCGATTGCTCCGCAAGAAATCCAGAACAGCCGTTTCGCATTCGATCTAGCCACTTAGCTGAGAGCTCCCGCAAGCTGGTGAAATCTTAGCGTCGCGTCCGCGACAGAGCCGTTGAACCGAATTTCTCATTCGACCGCGGCGCGCCCAAAGACCCTTCGTCCTGCACGGGACTCTCGCGGGGTGGCATGAAAAAGAGCCTGCCTAGCGTCGCAGGATGGGCGTCGCAGGCAGGCTGCAGGCACTGTTACAATTAAGGGTTAGGGTCTTCGGGGCAAGGAATTGGATTGATGCTGTAACCACCGCCCTCAATGGGACGGATCTCCAAACCGCAACTCTGCGGAGCGATTCCTTCCCCTCCCGCAGTTGCCCATGCTTCTTCAGGAGTCATTTCCGTCACGCCATAAGCTGACATATCGCTTCTCATGTGTGTTCCTTTTCAATAGCCGCGGATGTGGCCGGTCAGCAACTGCTACCGACCCCGTAGCAAGTTCAAGTCTCGTGCCAACTGTGAAATGGAATTCCGATCTGCATCGAGTTCTCCTCTCATCCTGCGTCGCGGGGAAAGGGGGTAGCAGGCTCCATTCGGTGGCTCACAAACCAGTTTTCTGGTGTCGCGAAGCGCGCGCTTCATGTCCAAGTTCTGACACGGGACAAAGGCCGTCAGGTTCAAAACACCGGCTGCGCTTCGAGCGCCTTGGAGTTTTCAAAGCATAGTCACGCGCTTGATGCGTGCTGACCGAGCTGGCACGCCTGTTGGTATTGGGATGCAGAAACACAGAGTGAGAGCTGAGCGCTCACCAGATGCGCAAAACGAGTGATGCTCTCCTTCTCCTGAACCCGCGTGCTCCGTGTCTTAAAGGGACAGGATAGCGCACAAAGTCGCGCAACGAGTGGCAATGGCTGGGGACCATGGGATCGAACTCGAAACATGGCTCTCGACAACACGACGACAGAGGAACTTCCCCTCTTGCTCGAGGCCGCCGGTCGCTGTCCACCGGAAGACATAGGCGGTGCGCCAGGCTATGCCGCATACCTCGATTGCATCGGTGACCCCGCCCATCCGGAGCACGAACAAACGGCGCCTCTGGGGCCGGGAGCGGTTTGATCCGAAGTCGTCGACCGGAAGGCGCTCGGGGCCGCCGTCAAGGCTTTGTCCGGCAAATGGAAGCCGCGGCGACGCGCCGCGCGGATGCCGCAGATCTATACAGCGCGCTGACGCGCATCAGAAATGTTGAACGTAATAGTTCGGGATTCTCGTTCGAGATGCTCCGTAGGCCAATCGATCGTCGTAGGGATGATTGTCCACGTGGAAGCTGAGGTCTGTTTGCCGCCTGGCGCTCTCCGGATGTATCTCGTTGCATCCATTGTCGGTATTGTCGCATTCAGAACACGGCGATGGTCGGCCGCGTGCCGCCGCACTCTCACTGCGCCGTTGCATAAAATGAAGGAGGAGGGGTAGAACTGTTTTCGGTAGCTCTCTTCTTATCTTCCTGCGGAGTTGGCACGACTCTTGATGGTCTCTCTTTGCGCGGCTGGAAGTCGGCCATGTTGCTGACTGATCGCCGCATTCGCGCAACAGCAAGAGCTGCCGAGTAACTATGATCCCCTCAGTTGAAAAAGGAATCAACAATGCAGGCTGATGTGTCGACCTATGGTGCAGTCGAGTTAACTTCAGACGAAGCGTCGGCAACCTTTGGAGGAAGCTGGTTGCCGCTCATAGCTGGGTTGGGAATAGCGGGATTGGTGGTGGGGATCATGGCAATTGCAGGTGCGTGCGTAGCGGATGTGATAATCAGACATAAACGGCGCTAAGCTGAAGAACGTATTCAGCGGTAACTCGCCATGTCGGATTGGCAGGTTCAAGGAAGCTGCCGATCTTCATGCATCGTGAGTAATCATGAATGATGCGCGATGAATGATATCTTTACTTCTAGCGGCGGTAGTCGGCCACCCTGAGGAGGGCATTTTCTCCCGGCGGCCAGGACGATCCTTGACCGACTACAAGGTCATTGTGCTCGCCGTTTTTGCGGCGCTGGTCTCCCTGTCCCTCATCACTGTAGCGGTCTCTGTTCAGGGCATCGGCACCATTCGCCCGACGATCGAGAAGACGCTCCTGAGCGCGCCCGTCTCCGGACGAGTTTTGCGCATTGTCCGCCGTCAGGGTCTGTGAGACAAAGAGAGGGTTTTTGCGGGAGGAGGATTTCTGCTTCATCATAGCCATCAGGAGCGAAGATGAAGCAGAAATCCGGACCGGGCAAAGCGCCGGTAGAACAAGCGCTAAAGGACATTCGGCGCTAGACCCGCCGGCAGTATTCGACGAAAGAGAATATCCGCATTGTACTGGAAGGATTGCGTGGCGACGAGAACATCTCCGAGTTTTGCCGCCGAGAAGGTGGTTGATGGCCCAGGCGAAGAGGCCCACTAGCCATGTCCTGATCCTGTTTGTTTAGGTGTCTAGCCTCGGCATTTTCTGGAGCGGATGAGCTTGAATCGCTCTGGCTGGGAAGTCCAGGATTTGCGGATGTATTCGTAAGGTGTGAGGCCCTCAGGGTCTTTAGCCACCGCGTAGTTGTAGGCGTTGATGAAGTCGGCGAGGTAGCTTCGAGCTGTGTCGATCGTAATGGTAGCGTTGGACTGTCGCTTCCTTGATCGTGCGGTTCATGCGCTCGACCTGGCCATTATCCGGTATGTGATCTGTGGTGCCTTTTCGCCCGGCTGTTCTCTTCGGAGAACGGCATTATGGTGAGCCCATCCGGGACGCGGGGCACCGGGAGCACGAAGGTGCGGGCAGGCCGCCGATAGACAGTAGGCTGAGAGCCCGAGCTCGTTACATGGCCGCCCCTTGCGACTTTCCAGGATGCGCCGCGAGCGCGGATCAGTAGATGTCGTGTTGCCCGCCAGCTCCCGTTTCGTCAGACCGGAAAGGGAGCAGACATGCGCATCGGACTTGATATCCACCGCGCCTTTGCGGAAGCGGTGGCTTGGGAGGATGGCAAACTCAGACGTCTCGGCCGCGTGGACATGCGACGTGCGCTGTTGACGACGTTCGCCAAACGGCTTTCGAAGGACGATGTCGTCGTCGTCGAGGCAACGGGGAATGCCGCAGCGGTCGCGGCGGTCATCGGGCCGCAGGTGAAGAAGGTGGTGATCGCAAACCCAATACAAGTGCGTATCATCGCGCGTCCGAAGATCAAGACCGACACGACCGACGCCGGCGTTCTTGCCCAACTTTACGCCAGCGGGTTTCTGCCGGAAGTCTGGGTTCCGGACGAACCGACACAGGCGCTGCGCCGGCAGGTGACACGCCGCAACCAGATCGTGCGACAGCGGTCGAGACTGAAGAACATCATCCAGTCGATCCTGCACGCGCATCTGATTCCGTCTTGCCCACATGCCGACCTGTACGGCGGCAAGGGCCGTGCATGGCTTGCCGAGCAGATCGTGCCAGAGGACGAACGGCTCGCCATCGAACGACATCTGCTCGAGTTCGATCGGCATGGCGAAGATCTCACCGTGATCGAGCGCGACCTCGCCCGTTCGGCACTCGCGGACGACGGCGCCAAGCGGCTGATGACGATCCCAGGTGTCGACATGATCGTCGCGCTTGCGATGATGGCGGCAATCGGCGACGTGGCCCGTTTCAGCGATCCGCAGACCTCGGCCTGAACCCGAGCGTCCGGCAATCCGGGCCAGGTCCGGCCTACCATGGACGGATCACCAAGCAGGGCCGCGGCCATGCCCGTGGCATGATGGTCGAGGCGGCTTGGGTCGCAGCACGGCACCGGGTCCGCTGCGGGCTTTCTTCTCCGGGTCTTGGCCGTGTAAAAACGATCTCAAAGGGCGTCGGTCCCGGAAGCGGGGAGCCGCGTGTGTCTCAGGCCCCGATCGCAGCGATCAGCGGCTTGATCCCGACGATGTTCATGACCCGTGTCAGATTATAGGCCAGCACCGAGAGTGCCATTTCGGCGGCTACTTTTGGAAGCGTTTTGGTGAGGAAGTGTGTCGCTCCCATGCGGGCCTTCATCGTGCCGAACGGATGCTCGACTGTCTCTCGACGCTGGCGCATGGCTTGTGGGTTTGCATCGAGACGCTGCTGCACAGCCTCGAGCAGATGCTCATGCTCCCATCGTGGAATCCGCCGCTCTGGCCCTGTCGTGCACTGCGATTTAAGCGAACAATTTTGACAGGCCGTGGTCCAGTAGCGCCGTAGCCGCTTCCCGTCTTCCTCGCTCGTGAAGCGATAAGGCAGTTGCTCTCCAGCTGGGCAGCGATAGGCGTCCTCTTCAGGCAAATAGACAAAATCCTGCTTGCCGAAGCGCCCATCTGACTTGGCACCCGACGTCTGTGGCTTGGGCAGAGTTACCGTGATGCCGGCCTCGTGGCACGCGAGGATCTCCACGCTGCTGAAGTAGCCGCGATCGGCAACGGCCTCGAGCGCATCGGTCTGGAGCACTTCTTTCGCCTGCTTTGCCATATTGGCCAGTTGAGCCCGATCTGAGCCGCTGTTCGTTACCTCATGGGTCACAATCAGATGGTGCTCGGTATCCACGGCGACCTGCACATTGTAGCCGACGACGCCGGAGCCGCGGCCGCTCGTCGCCATCGAGCGGCTATCGGGATCAGTCAAGGAGATTTGCTGGTCAGGCGATGCAAGCATCTGCTTCTCGTAAGCGGCAAGCTTGCCCATTTCCTCCTTCAGCTTCGTCAGCTTTTCGGTAAGCCTCGTCACCTTCGTGGCCAGGGCCTCCGTCGGCTCCTGCCGGTCGGCCGTGTCAAGTTGGCCTAGATACCGCGCGACGCTCTCCTCCAGCTGGGAGCGTCGCCGCTCCACCTTCGCCCGGGTGAAGTTCCTGTCCCGGTTGTTCACCGCTTTGAACTTGCTGCCGTCGATGGCAACGCTCGCCGTCGTCAGGAGACCCATCCCACGGCAGAGTTCAACGAAGCGCGCACACACCCTGCGCAGCGCCAGGCCATTGTCCTTGCGGAAGTCGGCAATCGTCTGGTGATCGGGAGTGAGCCGACCCAGCAGCCACATCAGTTCGACATTGCGTCCGGCTTCTCGTTCGAGCCGCCGGCTCGACTGCACCCGGTTCAGATAGCCATAGATGTAGAGCTTCAAGAGAACCGAGGGATGGTACGATGGCCGACCGGTCGCCGCCGGCTCAACCTCGAAGCTCATCTCGGCCAAATCGAGCGCATCGACAAACGCATCGATCACACGGACAGGATTACTCTCGTCAATGAAATCATCGAGGCATTCCGGCAACAGCGTGCATTGCCCACGATCCGCCTCCTCAACGAAGCGCCTCATCGATTCCCCCAAAAAGAATCACCGGAGAATCATAGCAGCGGCACAGCGTTTTCACACAGCCAGGGTCAGGGCCCGTCGCGGTCAGCATGTCGCAGCCTTCGCGACGGCCCGCAAACTTGCTGTCGTGATCTGGCACCTGCTGGCCAAGGGCGAGAGCTATGTGTGGGCGCGTCCCTTGCTCCACGCAAAAAAGCTTCGCGATCTCGAACTCAAGGCCGGCCACAAGGCCACACGCGGCCAGAAGGGGCCGGCGCATGCTAACAACATCAAGAGTTTGCGTGAGGAGGAGCGCCGCTGGGTCGAGCAGGCCGAAACGGCTTATGCGCGCTTCGTGACAGGCTGGAATCCGCGCGGACCGAAGAGAGTACGTGCGGGCGCCGCAACTGAGGAACGATGATGATGGCTGTGCGGCAAGCTCTCACCTCTCGCCCTGCTCTTCGCCACGCGGGCGCCCGCCGGGAGAGAATAACCCAAATCCACGAATAGAGGGCTTGTCGATCACATCAGTGGTCTAGAGATGCTTGATCTTGGTCAGCCGATGTTCGATCCCGTTCTCTCGGCAACGCATGTCGAACGTATGTGTCGTGTATCTTGCCGTCGGGCCGTCCGCGTAGCGCGGTGGAAAAGTGAACTGGATCCCATTGTCGGTGAGAACTGTGTGGAACTTGTAGGGGGCGGCCGCGATCAGAGCTTCGAGGAAGGCCGAGGCGGATCAGGAAGCTGCGAAAACTACGAAAATGGCAGTTAACGGCCTGAGAGAGTCGCGAGGGCCCGTTGACGTCGATTGACCGTTTTCCATCGAGTCACAAGGGGGCGATCAACCGCGGCTGGTCCGGGCCATTGGGCTCGCGAGAGTGAGAACAATGGGCTCAGATGCCGCGCGAAACCTCGGCGTCCGTTCGACGCCACGGCGCGTTGTCGCAAAGTGTAGCCTGGTGCTGTCGACGAGCCTCACCACCTCGATAGGCGAACGCAGCTGCAGCTTTTGCATCGTACGAGCGCGACGCACCTTCACCGTCGCCTCGCTGACTTTAAGTCTGGCCGCAATCTGTACCGCCGCGCGAAGCGCAGCACCCTACTGCCGCGGAGTTCAGCAACAGCCGAATCCCCCATCTAACATCTAACTCCGTCCGACCAAGACTCGCTTCCTAGAGTTGCGTTTCAAAACGCACCTGCGCGGCAGCATCCCGCGACGGGTAGGACCACATTCTCTTTTTTAGCTTCAAGATTTAGGCAAGAGGCCGCCAGCGGCGATGGATGCTGCTAGGCCCGCCAACACCGCCATCATAGCCCAAAACCAGCCCCCCGAAGTTGCAGATGCTTCTTGAGGAGTCAGTTCGGTTAGGCCATAGGCTGACATATCGGTCTTCATTGTCGTCTCCTTTTCTCTGTGAGGAGCAGCTATCAAAGATCGGGCCAACCACGCCAAGAAAGCTGTTCGATCAGCTTTACGGAATACGCGAGCTTCGGTGTTCCACTCCCAGCAAGTCTCCAGGGACGGCGGCGAACATGACGACCGACTCGAGTTCACTCACTATTGTGTAGTTTATGCAGTCCTATATTGGGGGCTTCAGCAATCCGCGGATGTATCGCCCGCTCAAAGCCGCCATCGCCGACTTGAATGTGATGTAGGTTCGCACTCGGTACGGACACACTTGCGTGCGCAGCAACCTGGCAGTCCATCCTCCTTACCACATCACGATCTCCGCGGGTCCCGCTAAGCAGCCCAGCCGACGACGTAGATCTCATCGTTGATCTCGTTGGACATGCGCAATGGGCTCAACTGCACGACCAGTTGCGTCAGAAGGGGTTCGTGGAGTCTCCGGAAGACGAGGTCATTTGCCGCATGAGGCTCGGCGAACTCAAAGTCGATTCATGTCGGATGATGAAAGCATTCTCGGCTTTAGCAATCGCTGGTACGCCAAAGGCATCGAGACGGCAGTCACGTGTCCCCTGAACGAGGTACTGAACATCAAGCGCCTCTCGCCGGAACTATTCGTGGCGACAAAGTTGGAGGCATATCTCGGTCGCGGCAACGATGATCACATAGGCAGTCGTGACATCGAGGATATCCTTCTCGTCGTTGACGGGCGAGGGGAACTCGTGGCTGAAGCCCAATAACCTGCGAACAAATCGAAAGACCGTTGTCGTGGCTTGTCCTGCAGGCGGGAAGAGTTGGAACGATCAAAGAAGCACGTGGAAGCGGTGAAAGGCCGAAAAAACGGGGCCTGCCTTGTGAGATGTCTGTTCGGCTTGATGTTGTCCTCCGTGGACAACCTCATTCAACGAGTGCTGGCAGCTCTCAATGATCATTGAGTAGAAAGTACGAAAGTCAATGCAATTCTAACTGCCCGACATGGTAGGGCCAGCCCAGCTGACTGTGAGGTAGTCTGGTCCATAAGCCCGTGGCAGCAAAGCGCCGCGGCAGCTCGAAGCGATGAACAGCGCCCTAAGCCGTAAGCTCCCGAGAGCAGTATCTGCAGAGATGATCATGACCAGGCGATTGGAATATCATAGGGTCGACGATTCGTGTGTTATCCCGCTCAGCAAGCTGGATGTAAGTGAGAGCAAGCGCTTTCATGACGACACCATATGGGCTTGCTTCGAGCGATTGCGAAAGGATGATCCCGTTCACTACTGTCAAGATAGCGCTCATGGTCCATATTGGTCCGTAACGAAATACCGGGATATCGTAGCGGTAGACACAAATCACCACGCGTTCTCGTCAGAGCAAGGTGTCACTATTGTCGACGTGCCTGGCAAGAACTGGACCCAAAGTTTCATCAAGATGGGGCCTCCCAAGCACGCCGAGCAGCGCAATACCGTGAGCCCGATCGTCGGACCGGAAAGTCTGACAAAGCTCGAAACCTTGATCCGCTCTCGGGTCAGAGCGATTCTCGATGGTTTGCCGCGTAATGAAACCTTCAATTGGGTGGACATGGTCTCCATAGAGTTGACGACGCAAATGCTCGCCACACTCTTCGACTTTCCGTTTGAAGATCGACGACTCCTGACTTATTGGTCAGACGTAGCCGTTACAGCTCCGAAAGCAGGCCATGAGATCGACAGCTGGGACAAGCGAAGCACAATCTTGTCCGAGTGCCTGGACTATTTCAATCGGCTTTGGAACGAGCGCATCAATGCCGAGCCGCGCCTTGACCTGATTTCTTTGATGGCGCATTCGCCCGCCACACGACATATGGAACCGAGTGAGTTTCTGGGGAATCTGATTCTGCTGATCGTTGGCGGCAATGATACCACGCGCAACTCGATTACCGGCGGCCTCCTGTTCATGAGCCAGTACCCCTCCGAACTGCGAAAACTTACTGACAATCCCAAGCTGATCTCGAGCGCTGTGTCCGAGATCATTCGATACCAGACGCCGATCGCACATATGCGTCGCACCGCCGCGGTCGACTGCATCATTGGGGGGAAACAGATCAGGAAAGGCGACAAGGTCGTCATGTGGTACATTTCCGGCAATAGAGACGAAGAGATCATTGAGAACGCCAAGAAGTTCGTAATCGACCGCAAGAATGTGCGGCATCACCTCTCGTTCGGATTCGGAATTCATCGCTGTCTTGGTCGACATCTTGCGGAACTGCAGTTGAGAGTCCTCTGGGAAGAGATTTTGCATGCGGGATTGGAGATCATGGTCGTCGGCGAACCCGAGCGAATTGCTTCTAACTTCGTGCACGGCTATTCCGCTCTGCCCGTGCGGATCGAAGCCTAGGCCAGTCTCGGCCGCCGATGGGCAGTGGGGGGACTGATCTGAACTATCTTGGCTTCTTGAAGCTGCGCAGACGAGCGCGAAACAATTGCTGCGGGCAGCCACTCATGAAACGGCGAGACGTTTGAAGTGCCTGTGACAAGCGATACGTCAGGCAAGCGTCTCGACTTGCAAACCCTGAGATGCCGAAAAGGCAACCTCAACGGCAACTCCGATGCCAAGTCAGCGTATGGTGGGACGCGTGTTGCGAGCGCTCTCTGCCGATCGACACATGCTTGCCAATTAGGGAGGCGAGCGCTCTCCTGGCTGCTCTCGCGTTTGGGATGACTTGGCCCGCGTGCACAGAGCCACGTCATTGGGGCGGACTATCTCGCGGGCATGGCGCGCCGGGCCCTCCGTCACGTCTCAGCGGATCACACCGGGCACTGATGCGGTCAGCAACACAGGAGCTGCGATGGAGCTGGAACACGGCCTCATCTTCTTTCTTGCGTATCCGGATGAATGCTCTTGGTCAGCTAGTCGTCAGCCAGGCGGTCTATCCAGACAGGCTGCGCACTATCGACTATTTGGAGATGAAGTATGACGGGCGTTGGCCGAGCTGATCCATCACAGGTTGACGCCGCCGAGGGCGACTGCACTGGGGAATGGAGCCGTTCGAGCCTGGAGCCTGGTCTCCTCCCTGGGGAACGCGATCAATTCTTCGATGCTGTCGTGGATCGGATGCGCTCTGCGGCCCTTGCGAACCCGCCACCAACTTCGGACGTTGCGGCGCCAGCGCGGGACGATTTCGAGGCAGCAGAGCGAAAATTGAGCAGCCTGCTTGGGGAGCTGGAAGCTTGCCGTCAAGCGGCCGCGCACGCCCGAAACTTGCCAGAGAGGCAAGATCTCATGGATCAAGTCGTCAAAGCAGGCTCAACAGTTCTGGAATACTACGCGAATCTGCCCCCCGATCTGGCGCGCAGCATTCTGCCAGACGATCAGGCTCGCCGGCTCCGTGATGACACTGTCATGGAAGCTGAAGAATGTAACAAAGTGGCGACCTGGATTATCTACGATCTGGAGGAGAGCAGAAGGAAAGCACAAGGCTTACTCGACGAGCTCAAAGACATCGCTTCGCCCGCCCAACGGAGCCGCCTGTTTGCAAGCGTTGCGAACCGCTATGTAGCCTGCATGGAGTGTTGGGGAAAGAAGGTGCTGCGCTTGGAGCGGATGCAGTCAGTCTGCGCGGCTACTGCCCACTTGCCAAGCAGCACTCCCGAGATGCGCGAGGCCGAAGATGCCGCACTAAGGCTCCATACCGGCTCGGCAGTCTATATGAAGTGCATATACGTGCAATCGCGGATCGCTCTCGCGGAGCTCTTGGTCAATTCGCAAGCGAACACGTTCGAACCAGACGTGCGCGACGCCCTCATGGACGAGAGCGGTCGCGTGCGACTGCTCGGCACCTTCGTCCGAGAAGTTTTTCCTGCATTCGTTTCGACGCGCGACGCCGTTCTGGACAGCGATGGAGCGGCGCTCGGCGCGGAGCACCGCGCTGTTCTGGAAGGAGTCATGGAACGGCTTTCGGAGTTTGCATCGGGGCTGAGCGGCATGCTTGACAGCCTGAGGGAGGCTGGAACGGAAGCTGACCTTCCGTTGCAGTTGCTGGACGAGATCGTGGAAGCTGCGTGGGTGACGGCGAACGAAGTCATGCGGCTGCTGGCATTGCAGCCAAAGACGGAAGTGGCGATTGAACCGCCGGCTTGGGCTGCGCTGCCGGAAAACACTGCCGTGGTGGGCCAAGGCACTCCAGCGCGCAGAAAGGGCAAAGCAAGGCGTGCAGCGGCCGCAGGCGAGGGGAGTTCGGCAGCCAGCCCACCCGCGCCGCAACTCGCCAGGCCCGATGGTGCCACGGCCCCGACTGGCAAGGTCATCGTGCTCACGGATCTCGGTACAAAAAAACTTGCCACGGCGGAGGAGGCGCGCGCGTCATCCTCTGCGGCCGATCACCTCCAGATGTGGCAGGCTGCGCCCTCCAGGAAAGCACTGCCGGGATTACTTGACCGATTGGACGAGCTGCTGCAGTTCGATCTGCCGGCTCAGCAAAGCGCCGTCTCGCAAACGCGCCAGATGAAGCCCGAGGACGCCGAACACGTCTTGAGTCGCGTCATCAAGCGCTTGCAGACACAGGCATCGGAGATTGAGGCCTGCGTAGCCGCGCTGGAGGAGCCTCGCCGACGCGGCCTGCTCACGCCTGCGCAGCTGCCCGAAGTGCACGAAAAAATAGTCCGGCTCAAAAGGATGTGGTCCGAGGTTCAGGGACAGGCAAATTCATTGAACGAGCGAAAGGCAGAAATCACGAGCGATTGCATGAAGACCTATGCGTTTCCATCGCAAAAATACCTTGACCAGTTGCGGGAAGCGGGAGAACTGGCGTCGGTGGATCCACCGCGCGCCTTGAAGGGAGACCCAGGCACGCTGTTTGAAATCAAGCTGCAGCCCAAGACGCTGCGCAGTGGTGCGACGGCGAGGCCGATGTGGGTGCACATCCATACCAAGCGGCCGGTACATGCCTGGCAATTGGCAACGCTGGGCGATCGCGAATTCGCCGCTTGCCACGTGAAGTCCGACGAACAGCGCGGCTACAATCAGCACTGGCAGAGCGCACGGGCCGCCGAGGGGCACGAGAACGTCGTGATCCATCGCGGCAAGCTCACCCCTGGGTTCTGTAGGTCCTTGTTGAGCACCGCCGCTGGCCAGCCGTGGCAGCTCCTCACCGATCCGGAACATTTGTCGGCGCAGATGGCTCGACTGGGAATCTCGTGAGCTGTTTCTTTTACGGCGGTGCGCCTTTCGGTGGCAGCGTTCATGCCTCCTGATCGGCTCGGCGGATTGCTTGAGCAGCGCCGAGCCCCTCGTGCTCCATCTTACAAAAAGATGGAGCCCTGGAGACAAGACACCTTGCGGGAGGGTTATAAGCCGGCGATCCGGAGCATGTCGATCATCGCATATTCAAGCTGCTATTTCGGGGCGTGGCGAACGTCGGCGCTCAGGCGAGAAGCTAGGCCGCTGAGTGTTGCAGACGAAGAACACGTATCTGATGCCGGAGGCGAGCCGTCGGGACGTAACAGTGATTTCGCCTGTCTGCCGGCGGCGAACTGGCACGCGATCGCTCTGCGGAGCTTCAACGGACCGGGGGGGAACGGATGCTCGGGAGCTGAGCATCACGGCTGCTTTGACAGATCGAATCGGGCGGTGCACAACAACGCTGCCTGTTTGCTACTCTTGCATAAGGCTGCGACCGCCCCAGCATCACGCCTCCCTGCCCCCCAAGCGATGCTTGGGCTTGTCATTCTTCGTTGAGCATCTCGAGCCGAGTGACATCGGAGCTGCTTCACTTCAATTGACAATGGCGCCGAGCGCTGCAGACACAAATTCAGTACACGGCCAAATGGTTGATCATTTCCACCGCTTTTTTCAGCCCGACGCCAGGTTGCATCGCCGGAAGAGCAGGCCCGGCGCCCGATCAGCTTGGGGTAGTTCATTGAGTCATGGCGCGAGCTCACGAGAGCAAATCCGTATGATGGGTCTGACCGATTGTTTGCAGCTCGATGCCGTGCGCCCTAAGCACCCGGTGCATTACCTCGCTTTTGATCTCGCGGGCGATCTCGTTGACGATTTGAGGTCCGAGCGTCCGTTCGGCGTCTGCATCGCCCGCAAGACTGGCTTCGGCGAGCCGTTGGTTCAGCCGAATTTGAAACTCGTCGCCCATCGCATCGATGAGCCGATCGTCCATTGCAGCGTGTTCTTCGGGAGCAATGCGCCTCAGCACCGCTTCCCAAGGTTGCCAGCGCGTTGCTAGATAGTCGGCAAAACCTGTCGTTTCCTGCTGCCGCACCGTTGCAATCGCCCTCTCAACGTCGCCGCTTGTGACGCCAGAAACTGTCAAAAAGCGCATGTCTGGGGCGACGTGTCGCAGCTCCAGTGGATCGCGCAATTGGGTCTGGTAGGCGAGATAGGCTTCGGTCTCGTCGACCGGTCTGGAGTGACGAAGGACATTGACCGTCTGGCGCGCTATTCCGTCAAGCGCCTCCAAGCGGAACATGACGCGGGCATGCTGCACCAACTCGGCGAGGCGATCGTCGTACAGGCCATCCTCGATGTCGGCGTTCAGGCGTGCGGTCTGCATCCCGTTCCAGTGATGCGATCCTGGCAGCTCGCACATGCATCGGAAGCCAGCTGGAAAAACAACTCGCGCAGTCGAGGCCTCGCCGATGCCTGCCGAAGATCCTCGACCACGGCCTGCCGGAATTCGTTATGGCCGTAGTTCACGGTGCCGGCAAGCCGGTCGAGGAAACGAGCGTAGTCTTGCACACCAGGCTCATCGGCGAAGCTTTGCCATGTTGCCACCGAGGCTGGGTCCTGCCCAAACCAGTCTGCGACAGCCTCGTGCAGCGGCCGGTGCGTAGGTTCCATTGCGGCTTCGCTCAACGAGAAAACGATTTGCGGGCCGGCATAGTCCGCAGCACTCCTTGCTCTTGCTAAATTGTTCTGAAGCCGCTCTTGCAGCGGATTGTCCGTCAAATCGATAGCCGCATCGCTGCGGAGCCGCAGCAGGCTCGGCGGTACATCCGATAGCCGATTGTTGCTAACATCAAGTACTTCGAGGGAGCGGGGAGTTCCGGCAGCCGGACCAGTTGATTGTCGCTGGCCGTTAGTAATTCGATCGTCGGCGGGAGCGGCTCAGGCAGTTCGGTCAGCTGATTGTAATCGAGAACCAAGCTTTCAATACTGGCTGGAAGATCAGGCAGGCTGGTGAGCTGGTTGCTTGGCGCGGCGAGATCGCGGAGCGTTGCAGGAAGCGCGGGCAGACTGGCCAGTTGATTGCCACCGGCGTCCAGGTTCTGAAGCTCGGCTGGAAGGTCAGGCAGGCTGGTCAGCTGGTTGCTTGCGGCGTGGAGCTCCTCAAGCCTTGCTGGAAGAGCGGGCAGACTGGTCAATTGGTTATTATCGACGACGAGGCTCCGCAGTCCGGCTGGAAGCTCAGGCAAGCTGGTCAGCTGGTTGCTTGCGGCGTAGAGCTCCTCAAGCGTTGTTGGAAGAGCGGGCAGACTGGTCAATTGATTATTCTCGACGACGAGGCTCTCCAGCCCGGCTGGAAGCGCAGGCAGGCTCGTCAGATGGTTTCTGTAAGCGCTGAGTTCCCGAAGGGTTGCCGGAGGGGCGGGTAGACTTGTTAGCGAGTTTTCGCCGACGATCAGGGAGCGGAGCCGGGAGGGCAGGTACGCCGGCAGGCTGGTCAGCCGATTGCGCGCTGCATTGAGCACGCGGAGCCCGTCAGGAAGTACAGGCAAGCGCGTCAATTGATTGTCTCTCACACGAAAGACCTCAAGCTCGCGCGGGAGGGCGGCTGGCAATGTGGTCAGGGAGAGGAAGGACAGGTCCGGCTCCTCACTAGCATTCTCCGGCAAAGCTCTCGCTTCATTGACGGCTGTTTGACGGTTCTCGTCTTCGCCCTGCCCCTCATCAGTCGCCCGCGCCTCCATAACCTGGTCCTGCGGCCCGGCCGCAGTGGCAGCGGACGGCCGCGCGTCCGACAAAGCCTCGTCTCAATGCGCCGCAACGGGAGCGCCGGGTTCTGAGGTTTCAGTTTGGGATCCTTCGGTGCCGGAAGCTGAGAAAAAAGCATCACCATCAAGCTGCGTCCGATCTGTATTCATTCCTGCCGCCTCACATGACAAAATGAAACAAATGCGCTGACGCGCCGCTTCCCCAAAGCCGGTCTGTCATCGTGGCGACGATCCATCGAGAAGACGAAGGAGCGCGGCCCAACTTGGAAGGACCGAACACTGGCTGATCCGGCGCACCAGATTGCGAGATGCCCGCACAAACCTGATTCTCGAAAGACTTGGCATCTTGAGAGGGATCCGGCTGCTCCTCTTCCAGATTGGGCTGATCAGGTCGAGCCTTTTGTCCGGTTCGAGATGTTATCATCCTCGGGCGTTGAGCTGTCGAGAAGCTGACTAGTCTCGTCGCTTAAGAAAGTTCGGGCCTTTGCAGCTGTGCTAGACGTCCATTGTCAATGCCTGAGATGAGTTCGCCCGAGATGCCGTCATCGTCACTCTCGCGTCTTCGCTCCTCGACTGACTAGTCTTACAGGATCGGGAAAGGGCTGCGCCAGACAACCATATCGCGGCGATGGCAAGTTCTGGCCAGGAATGTGGTCGCGCTAAGCTGCAAGCATGCCGCCGTGGCCGCTCCATCGAAGCCGTGCCTCGTGTCCTGCAGCGCAGCCCAACAAGAGAATTGGTCAGCGGTTCTTCGCGGTCCTCTCACCCGGTGATGAACAATCGCGGGTGCAATTGCGACGCAAGTGCGTTCGGGCCCATGTTCGAGACCATGCGACCGACTGTGGCCTGGCCCGGACCATACTGGTCAGATTCCACAACACGTTCTGCTCGAGTGCTCCGAGATGTGAAACAACCGAGGCCGTCGAGCGTTCGACCCTAGAACAGATTGTCCGATTCCGAGCGGGTAGACAGAGCGATACGGTGATGTCCGAACTTATCCATTCGGTCGATAGATCTGATCAAGAAAATCAATTTTACCGCTTGCATTATCATCATATAGACCGTCCCCCCGGCTGGGGCTAACCTAGGGAAGCGATCTCTCACATGAAAAAGTCTGTTTTGGTGACGGCGAGCGCCCTCGCGCTTGCAACCGCGGTGGTACCTCCTTTTGCTGCTGAAGTTGTCGCGCAACCGCTCACCGCCAACGTGCAGGTAGCCGATACATCATATCCTCAGTGCGCCGATGACCCATTGAATGGTATCTGCGATCTGTTTTTTTGCTTGACCGATCCCTCGTGCGAGCTGCACTGACACCGGAAAACAATCAAGCAGAGAATGAGGATCGAGCCTCGTGCGGCCGCTGCTCCGTCAGCGGCCGCATCCTTATGCCCTGCGGTTACGCTGGCGGATACTGCAAGCCGCTCCCTCTTGGTCTCTAAAGATAATCAGCGCCATCGCTCACTTA
Organism: Bradyrhizobium sacchari; assembly: GCF_002068095.1. Taxonomy (GTDB): domain Bacteria; phylum Pseudomonadota; class Alphaproteobacteria; order Rhizobiales; family Xanthobacteraceae; genus Bradyrhizobium; species Bradyrhizobium sacchari. Next base: position 82,388 of record NZ_LWIG01000031.1, read on the forward strand.
CAGCTGGTTGGTCACGACCGCAAAACGCGCAACTGCCGTATCGGCGAACGTTGGGTGAACGGGAAAACGCGTTCTAGACCGCGACGCTGCCGTTCCGACAGGAGCTCCTGCTCGATGTCAAGCCGGTCCAATTTTCAGGATAAATTGCTTCTCCGTGTTACGCCCTACAGCGTCCTCCTGCTCGATGTTCCGCATTTCGGACGTGATAGATGTGTCATCCTTTACCTGTTCGGCTACGCCTAGGGCAGCGGCCGTGGCGTTGTGGACGTTCGTCTATGGTTGGGCATACAATTGAGTGGCGCCGTCTCCGGCATCATCAGCATGGCAAAGAGGCCGGCCGCGCTAGCCAAAAGCATGTACCAAGCGGGCGCGAGAGCGCTCCCGGTAAGATAGATCAGCCAGGTGACGATCGGTTGAGCTGTGCCTCCGAAAATCGCTATCGCAAAAGCGTAGATCGTCGCGAAGGCGCCACCACGAATGTTCCTGGGCAAGCTTTCGACCATGCTCACGAAGAAGGCGCCATACGGAATCGTTCCGATCAGGGTGAGCGCGCCGAGACCTCCTAGAAGTGCGAGGGCACTGCGGCTCTCTGCAATCCACAAGAATACTGGATAGGTCATCAGCAATGCAGCGGCCTGCGGCCATATCATGATGCGCCGACGGCCCGCGCGGTCGGCGAGCAGGCCGCCAAGCAGCGCTGCGGCAATGCCTGCTATGCTGCTGATGAGCGTGGTGCCGAAGGCGAGAGGTGCGGAAACGTGGAGCGTGTTCAGCGCGTAAGTGGTCATATATCCGGTAACGTAAGCATTGATCGTGCAGCTGGCTAAGATGACAAATCCAAAGCTTATAATGCGGCGAGCAGCAGGCGATCGTCTTACAGGTTGGGTGGCCAGAACCGGCGCCTCTGGGCGGTGCAACGTTTCGGGTAGGACGCTCCGCAACCAAAGTCCGAACGGCAACGTAGCGGCGCCGAGCAATAGCGCGATCCGCCATCCGTATGCATTGAGCGCCTCACTTGTCATGGTGAGCGAGAGTATTTCTCCAACCAACGCTCCGGCCGTGGCAGCTACCTGTTGGCTCGCGGGCTGAAAGGAGACCGCAAGACCGCGGGCTTTAACCGGGGCTGCTTCCATCAGGTAGGCTGTCGTTGGACCGACTTCACCTCCGAGAGCAAAGCCCTGCAGCAAGCGTGAGAAGATGGCTAGCAACGGAGCGGCAAGTCCTATTGTCTCGTACGATGGCGTTATGGCTAATAACAGGACCGCGACGCTCATCAGAGCAAAGCTGGCGGTCATCGCAGGCCGGCGGCCAGCCCGATCCGAATACGAGCCGAGCACGATGGCCCCGATCGGCCTAGTCACAAAACCCGCGCCGAAGGTTCCGAGTGACAGCATGAGGCTGGCGAACTGGTTGGTTGCCGGGAAGAACGCCTGACCGATCTGTATTGCGAAGAAGCTATAGGTGGCGAAGTCGTAGAATTCGAGAATATTGCCGATGGTTGCGCCCAATACCGCGCGCCTTGTCAGGCGTTCGTCTGCCGGACCGACGGCCCGCTCCAGCCTCTTTCGAGTAAATTGCCTCGCCATCCTCGACCTAATCTGGAGCGCGATGCCTGGCCCGAACATTTCGAGCAGACAGATCGCGCAAAGTTGCATTCCACTTGCCCGAACTCGTCTCTCGCCGCCATTGCGCCTATCCACATGCAGGCTGAAGAGTGTCAGACGAAGCTCAGGGTGACGTCTGCAATAAAAATGCCGGTCTTTCGCGGCCCATTTAGCCCTTCATCTGATGGCTAGCCTTGCCAGCAAGACAAATACGAGAACCTCCCGCAGTTGTCGGGCGCCGCCGACATTGCGCTGCTGTGGCGAGTTTGCGACAAAATTAGCGGGCGTCGAACACGACCAACACGACTCGAGCCATTTTCAGCTTCGCCTGATTACGTCCGCTCCTTAAGGATCCAGTGGGCTCCGACTTTCATCGCCCAGGCGCTTGCCGCCAATCAGCGGCCTGCGGCGGTCTCTCGCGCGCGAGCAAGATCACCATTGATCGGAGCTCCACCTTTCCGACGCAGCCTGATCGCCAGCGAGGGGGCGAACCGCCTGCTCACGGGCCGCTTGGGTCTGGCGACCATCAAGACCCCCCAGGTCGTCCATCATAAGGTACGTTCGGCGCCGCTCGCCGCGCATCTTGGCTATCTCCACCGCGAGCGCGTCACGCGGGACGGGGGGAAGGCCGGGCTATTCGGCCCAGACACCGAGAGTGCCGACCTCAAGTTGTTAGGTGAGCGCGAGTGTCAGGGGCGCAATCTTCGTGAACCTTGAGAAGCTGTTAAGGCAAACCAGTGACGCCACACGCAGGAGATACCATTCGTTTGCTCAGACTCGGCGAGCACGAATGAGGCCTGCGTTTGCTCACCAACGGACGCTTAGAGGAAGTGGACGTTTCAGCGGCGGCTTCGCCACCGCCCGCACCAATTACGACGATCTTCTGATTCAGGAAGCGGGTGAATTCTCTTTCCAACGCCCTGACAGGAGCGCCAGCTGCATGACGCCCAACGTCAATAGCAGCCGGGACAAAGTTGGCGGTTTGTAGAGGATGTAACTTCCGCTAAACCGATGTAGCTCCGGCTATCGGCCAGTCCGACGTTTCATCATGGCGCGCAGGATCGGAGGCACTGGGGCACGTCGCGGAGTGCCCATTACACGCCGCGGCGGCCCAGTCCCGGGATCATTGGCCAGCGCCGCAGCCGTGCGCGGGATGATCGCCGCGGCTACTTTGCGTTTGAGCGATTTCGTTCTTCATCTAATCAGGCGGACAGTTCGCTTCCGCGTATGCCGGAGCCTTCATAGGTCGCGCTCTCGTCTGTTCACGCGCTGGCGCGGCTATCGCGGTCATTCTGGTTAGCGGCCCGCGCGTAGCTCGAAGTCTAGGCCAGAACGACTGGTCCTTGGGCAGAGTTCGAAATGCACATGCTCGGTGCAAGGCTGGGTCTGGCTGCCGTCCGCACCGCCTGGACCTCCGAACCAGCTTTGCCGGTGGGTGAAGGCGATGCACGACAGCAGACGCTGCGCGCCGATTGCGAGGCCAGGCGGAATGAGACTTGGCTCGGAGATGATCGCACCAGACGTGGCAGATGCGGCCGCGGGTTTGTCTCCCTTCTTCGACCTTTGTCAGGTTCTCGAAAGCCAGCCTATTTAACACTCAAACTTGGTCTCTTGGTGACGAAACTCGACATGTCTGAATTCGTGATGAACTTCAGCTTATTCGATGGGGAAATTTTCAAGAGGCCTTTGTCCTCATAACACAAAGGAGAGCTTTATGGATCCGAACCGGATAGATAATGCCCGTTCACCGGAATCACCGACGGCGCTCGTCTGGACACAGGAAGATCATGATTTGTTCAGTCAGATCATGAATGAAGCTGGACCATCATCATCTGCCGCACGTGAGGAAGCGGTAGATGTCTCATTCGCCGCTCCCCAGAGATTTTCACACGGTTCGCAAATCGCCCCAGACGTGATGGTCGATAGGCTGTTCCACCGGGGTCTCTTGCCGGACGCGGACCAGCCGACAATGACCTATGAAATCCGAGGTCACCGCTACACGGCCGGTTTGGATGAGTCCAACCGTGTTCTTCTTGTTCATAACCCAGCGGACGACCAGGTCGTTCGGGCCGGCCGGGCCGGGGTACCGGACTTCGGGGCCTTCTTCATTGAGAACCGGCGCTACGGAACGCCGCTACCAGAGCAATGGGCCTCAACTGCCCTAATGGACAAGCTGCGCGAAGAAGGTTTCATGCCGACCGCTAATAACCCCACAACAATCCTGCTTAACGAACGGGCCTACAAAGCCGAGCTAGCTGAAGGTGGGTTCGTTAAGCTTACGCGGGTATGAGACGCAACCCAACGTTGAACCGACCGCGCCGGACTGGAGCCCCGCGATCACTTAGGTTGTCCTTACCTGGATAGACAATTCACCGCTTACCGATGGATTGTTTGCGCCGCCAGTGGGTACGCGTCATCGGACCCACTGGCAGCCCACAAGATGCACGGTCATCCTGGCCATTTCGTCTGCGTGGTGCCGACCTGTCATCCGGCCTGCAATATTGCCCCGTATCCCCTCACATGAGAATGTTACCTTCGCTTGACCGATGAAGCTCCGGCTGTCGGCCAGTCCGAGGTTTCAGGCAGGATCGGCAGCACTGGGGACGTCGCGGAGTGCCCATTGCACGCCGCCGCGCCCCAGTTCCGGGGATCACTGGCCGTGCCGCACCTTTCGTCTGCGCGGGATCATCATCTCGGCTGCTTTGCGTCTGAGCGATCTTAACAAGCACTGCACGATGGTGTGCTGCGGGCCGAACTGTTTGGGGTGTTGCTCCGCGAGATGACCGAGAATTGCCAGCGCTGTCAGACGGGGTTCGGCCGCCAGCCAGCGCTCGATGTCGGTTGGGTTCGCGCGAATTGGGCAGCGAAACCAGCGACCGTGGAGGCTTACTCGGAAACAGCGTAGCCCCTGCTGGTGCGAGCTTAGATAGTCTTGGCGGACGCTCAGGTATTCTCAAGGAAAAGGCAGCAAAGGTCCCCTAGCTGCAACGATCGCCGCAAGTGGCGCAGTCGCTTTGCGTAGCAGTGGGATTACGTGAGCGTATTTATCGGATTGAGTCCTATCTATTGGCGCTACCAAATCTGAGCGTTTTGCAAGCAATAGCTCCGCCGTAGGGTCAGCGCAAGATCGCATGCACATAGGCGTGTGTGAACGGCTTCGAACCGAGGAAAAGAACGCTATGGCGAACATCAATCTCAGCTCCCGATCTATCGCCGGAAGCACGAGCTCCACAGCGAGCCATCACCGATCGAAGGTCACGAAATGGAGAGCTCTGGCCCGGAGACGTCGAGGTTTTCAGACGATACGCGGAATGAAGCCCATGCCGCGGATGGTCGCAGCAATTCGGCGCGCGCTAGCCATCTCGGATCTCGACCGGTGCTGCGCAATCTGGTGGCTCTATCGTCTCCATTTCGGGTTCGACGGCGAAGTGACGTTGGGGCTCGCCGCGGTCACGGTTGCCCAGGAGAGATCCCGCTGCGGAATTTAGGAATCGTGGCGTTGAGCGCCTTCCATATGGGCTCGACGGCCGAACCTGGCGCAGGTTACGCGTTTGGCTGGCGGCCAAAAGTGTGGCCCTACTCCAATCGCCTCAAGTCTCCCCCAGCGAACAGGGCCGCAGCCACATCTAGCACCGACGATCTGCGCGCGTCGGGTTGGCACCAATGGCGCGCCGGTAAAAACGATCAGCAGATCGCCAAACCCGAATTTGTGCTCACACTGCATAATCAGCGAGCTGAAATTGATGGGGCGGTGATGCTGCTTATGGGGGGCCCCAGCAGCCTTCAGACGACCGGGCCTTATCGGCGAGTGCCCAATCGGGACGCTTCGGAATGCTTGGTAAAGTCTGGCGATCGAGCAAGGACCGCGGCTCGCATTCCATCTGGTGATCTTCTGCGGCTCCATAAAAGAGATACCCCGCCTGAGTTCGCGTGGCGATGGAAGGGCGGACCCAGCAGCTCGTCAAGCAATTCTGCCTGAGTGCTTTGCGCTGGATTGATCCTCGCAGAACCTCATCGGCACGGTGCGTCCCCACGGCGACGACACTGGTCCTGGCCTCGCTAAAGCACGTGGCGAGCGGCGCCTAGACGAGAAGCACCGTAAGCGCTAAGCGGGAACCCTTGCATCGGGACTGGGATAGCTGTGCGAAGAAGCCTCCGGTTGGGACGGAGGCTTCGGATGGGATTGGACAGCAAAAAGGACGTCTATTTGGACGGCTCATCGGCGGGGTCGGTGAGCCGGCTGGAGATTCTTGAAGGGCCGTCAGGACGTCGTGTGCGGTCGGAAGCTGAGAGAGCGCGGATCGCCGCGGAGAGTCTGTCGCCCGGCGTCCAGGTATCCGAGGTAGCGCGCAAGCACGGAGTGACGCGCTGGCAGGTCTACGATTGGCGACGGCGGCTTCGACAGCGAGGTATGTTGCCGCCGTGCGAGGCGTCTCCACCAACGTTTGCGCCGCTGGTTGTGGAAGATGCGTTGAAGGAGCGTCAGGCTCCGGCGGTCAAGCTTGAGATTGCGATCGGCGATGTCGTGCTGCGGACTGACACAGCCATAGATGCTGACCAGCTATCCCGGGTGATCCGTGCGGTGCGAGCGTCACGATGATCGCGGCCGGTGCTGATCTGAAGATTTACGTTGCCACGCGGCCGATCGACTTCCGCTGTGGCCACGACGGGCTTGCGGCGAAGGTACAGGAGATGCTTCGTCTCGATCCGTTCAGCGGCGCAGCCTTCGTGTTCCGATCGAAACGAGCGGACCGGATCAAGATTTTGGTCTGGGATCGAACGGGTCTGGTGTTGGTGCACAAACGCCTCGAAGGTTGCAAGTTCGTTTGGCCAACGATCGCGGACGGAGTGATGCGCATGTCGCCGGCGATGTTCGCTGCCTTGTTCGAAGGGCTGGATTGGAGATTGGTCCGCCCGGAAGAAGCACGGCGCCCGCAGGTGGCGGGATAACTGCGGCAGAATGACTCGGCAGCTATTTTGATCGTGGCACGGGCGGCGGCGATGTGCTCGAAATAGCGCATGAGCATCGCGACACTGCGCGACGAAAACGAACGCCTAAAGGCGCTTCTGGCGCAAACGCAGGCGGCCTTGAGCGAGCATCAGGGGGCACTGGCGGCATCGGAGGAAGCGCGGCGTCGGCTGGAGGTCATTCTCGGCGAATTGCGACGCGACAAGTTCGGCTCGAAATCCGAGAAGCTACGACCAGATCAGTTCCATTTGCCGCTCGAAGACGTGGAGATCGCGCAAGGCATTCTGGACGCGGCGCAGGAAAGAGCCGAGAAGGTCATCCAGGGTCGATCGCGCAGCGATCCGGACGATCGAGGCTCCCATCGCAATCGCGGCTGTCTGCCTGCCCATTTGCCGCGAGTGGAACGGATCATCGAGCCTGCGAGCACGCTCTGTCCGTGCGGTTGCGGCGCCATGACGAAGATCGGCGAGGACGTCAGCAAGCGACTCGACGTGATCCCGGCGCAATGGCGCGTGCTGGTCACACGCCGCCCGAAATACATCTGTCGCCGCTGCTCGGGCCCTGTCGCGCAGGCGCACGCACCGGAACACGTCGTGCCCGGCGGGCTGCCGACCGAAGCGGCTATCGCTCATGTGATCGTCTCCAAGTTTGGCGACCACACGCCGTTTTATCGTCAGGCCGAGATCTATGCGCGTCAAGGCATTCGGCTTGATCGGGCGACTCTGGGCAACTGGTCCGGCCGCGCCTGCTTCCATCTTCAGCCCATCGCGGACCACATGCGCCGCCACCTGGCCATGGCGGATCGCCTGTTCATGGACGAGACCACGGCACCGGTGCTTGATCCGGGGCGAGGTCAAACGAAGAAAGGCTACTTCTGGGCGATCGCGTCAGACGACCGTGGCCACAGCGGTCCAAGTCCACCGATCGTGTTGTTCCGATATGCCCCCGGTCGCAGCGGCGCCTTCGCGGAGCAGTTCCTGGACGGCTTTGGCGGAAGCTTCCTGCAATGCGATGCCTACGACGGGTATGACCGGCTGACCGAAGTCGTTCGACCGCAAGGGCCTTGGACGCTCGTGCATTGCTGGAGCCATTTGCGCCGGCGCTTTGTGAAATTGGCCCGCAACAGCAAGTCGCCGATCGCCGAGGCCGCCATTCGGCACATCGCGCAGCTTTACGCCATCGAAGCCATGGCGCGCGGTGCATCGCCGGACATCCGGCTGGCCGCGCGCAAGGAGCACTCGCTGCCCATGGTCGCCGCGTTGAAGTCCTGGTTCGAGAAACAGCTGTCGATGATCTCCAGCGGTTCGACGCTCGCCGAGGATATCCGCTATGCGCTCAATCATTGGCAGGGGCTGACCCGCTTCCTCGAAGACGGGCGTCTCGAGCTCGACACCAACCCGGTCGAGAACGCCATCCGGCCGATCTGCTTGACCAGGAAAAACGCGCTCTTCGCCGGACATGAAATCGGGGCGGAAAACTGGGCTTTGCTCGCCTCGATCGTCGCCACCTGCAAACTCAACGACGTAAACCCTGCTGCCTACATCGCCGAAACACTCGAGGCGATCATCGACGGCCATCCCCACAGCAGGATCGA
>NZ_LWIG01000032.1:0-41369 GCF_002068095.1 Bradyrhizobium sacchari
GGCCGAGTGCAGCACCTCCTCCGAGGCCGAGCCGGTCTCGGCGGCGCCGCGGTTGACCTGGCCGATGTCGGTCGCCGCGGTCTGGGTGCCCTGCGCGACGGTCTGGACGCTGCGCGCGATCTCCTGCGTCGCCGCGCCCTGCTGCTCGACGGCGCTCGCGATCGAGGTCGAGATCGACGAGATCTGGCCGATGGTGGCGCCGATCTCCTTGATCGCGGCGACCGATTCGGCGGTGGCGCCCTGCATGCCCGCGATGTGCGAGGAGATCTCGTCGGTGGCCTTGGCGGTCTGGCTCGCCAGCGACTTCACCTCGCTCGCGACCACCGCAAAGCCGCGGCCGGCGTCACCGGCGCGTGCCGCCTCGATGGTGGCGTTGAGCGCCAGCAGGTTGGTCTGCTCGGCGATCGCCGTGATCAGCTTGACCACTTCGCCGATCTGCTGGGCCGCATGCGACAGCTTGCCGATGCGGCCGTCGGTCTCCCGGGCCTGCACCACGGCAGCCTCGGCAATGCGGCTGGAATCGCGGACCTGGCGGCCGATCTCCTCGACCGAGGCCGACAATTCTTCCGTCGCGGTCGCGACCGACTGCATGTTGGAGGAGGCCTGCTCGGAGACGCCGGCGACCTGGCTCGACAGGCTCTGCGTGGTCTCGGCGGTGCGGGTCAAGGTCGAGGCCGCCGATTCCAGCTGCACGGCCGAAGCCGAGACGTTGGAGACGATGGCGCCGACCGCGCTCTCGAAATCATCGGCGAAGCGGATCAGCTCGGCGCGGCGGCTGGCGGCCTGCTCGCGATTCTGGATCTCGCTGGCGGCGGCGTCGCGCTCGGCCTTGGCCACCGCCTGAACCTTGAACTCTTCCACCGCGCCGGCCATCTCGCCAATCTCGTCCCTGCGCCCCAAACCGGGCAGCACGACGTCGAAATTGCCCGAGGCGAGCTCGCGCATCGCCTTGCACATCGCGATCATCGGCCGCGAGATGCCTGTGCCGAGCAGGAAGGCGAGGACCGCACCTAACAGCGTACCGCCGATGGCGAGCATCAGCACCAGCTGCTCGGTCTTTCCGATGGTCGCTTCCGACTCTGAATCCAGCCGCTGCTGTTCGGCGACGAGGTCCGCCTTCATGGCGGTCGCGCCTTGCAGGATCGCACCGGCCGAGCCGCTCATCTCGGTCACGAGCTCATCGACCATCTTGGCGTTGGCGATCAGCTTCTCCAGCGCTTCGCGATAGGCGACGAGGATGGTCTTGGCGTCCTTCAGGCCGGCGACGATCTTGTCATCCATGGAGTAGACCGCGCCGAGCGAGTTCTCGACGAATTTCAGCCGCGCCAGCGCGCTGGTCGCGATCGCCTGGTCGGAGGTCAGCACGAAATTGGTCGCCGCCGCGCTCGCGGTCTGGAACTGGGCGTTGACCTGCTTGGTGCCGAACTCGATCGCCTGCGCCTCGGAATCGGAAGCGTTGTTGCCGATATCATCGAGCTTGTACTTCAGGAGATTGGCCTGGCGGGAGAGCTGGTTCTGCACCAGCAGCGCGCTGTCGCGCTTGGCTTGCAGCACCTTCGCGAAGGTCGCGGAGAAATTGGAAAACTCCTTGGCGAGCTTATTGAGGCTCTCCTGCCGCGCCGGCTTCTTGGCGCTCTTGATGGCCTGGTCGATGGCGCTCCTGAGGCTGGCCTCGGCGTCGAGCGCTGCCTTGGCATCGTCTTCCTTGCCGGTGACGACGAAATATTTGACGGCGGATCGATAGGCGAGCAGTTCACGGTCGATGTTGCGGGCGAGGTCGGCTTCGGACACGCTGCTGCGATAGGATCCGACCCCGGACGATACGCGCTCGAAGCCGAAATAGGCGAAAGCCATGCTGCCGGCCGAGATGACCAGCACTGCGGCAAAGCCCAGGATGATCTTGGCGCGGAACTTGAGGGTCGGAAATGCCCTGCGCTTGGACGGCGACGCGATACGCCCGGTCATTCCTACCCCCAGCCTGTGTTCTTGCAACGATGACGCGGCTCGGAAACAGCCCCTTCCGAACCGCTGCGAAAAATTAAGGCAGAATTGTCAAGGGGTGGTAAATCCGTCCGACCGGCGTCCCAAGTGACGTGAGTTCCCCCTCGAGAGGCTGGTCCGGCCCTGCCGGGGCCGAGCGGCGCCGTGTTGCGGCTATCAGGAAAACGCCTTACGCTCGAATACTTATCAGGCACTTGGCATCAGACCAGGCTGGTCCTTGAGGGGAGAAACGGAGTGGGGCAAACCGATTTTCGGTTTGACGGTACGTCTGGCGTTGCCGTTGCCAAATCGAAGGCCGCGAGCGTCGATGAAGCCGTGACCGAGCTCGCGGCCCAGCTCCCATCCGACGACCTCGCACTGATTCTGGTCTTCCTCTCCCCCCGCTACGACCCCCATCACTTCATCGCCGAGATCACCCGGCAGTTCGACGAGACCCAGGTCTGCGGCTGCACAACCGCGGGCGAGCTTGCCCCCGATGGCTGGGACGAGAACAGCGTCGTGGCGCTGGCGTTCAGCCGTGCCGATTTTTCTGCCGCGGTGCGACCCATCCTCAACCTCGACAGCTTCCGCGTCGAGGACGGCCGCAGGATCGGAGGTGAGCTCCGGCACGAGCTGCTGCGGATCACCCCGCAGGTCGATCGCGGCAATCCCTTCGGCCTGGTGCTGATCGACGGCCTCTGCCGGCGCGAAGAGGCGGTGATGTCGGCGATCTATGCCTCGCTGGATGACATTCCGGTCGTCGGCGGGTCCGCGGGCGACGGGATGCGCTTCGAGAAGACCTTTGTGTTCTTCGACGGAGAGGCCCACTCCAATGCCGCCCTCCTGATCCTGTTGAACACCTCGCTGCCGTTCCGGGTCTTCAAATGCGACAATTTCGAGCCGAGCCCGCAGAAGATGGTGGTCACCGAGGCCGACATCGAAAACCGGACGGTCAGGGAGCTGAACGCCGAGCCTGCAGCCCAGGAATATTCGCGCATGGTCGGGATCATCGACGCCAAGCTCGATCCGTTCTCCTTCGCGTCCCACCCCGTGCTGGTGCGCGTCGGCGGCGCCTACTACGCCCGATCGATCCAGCGCGTCGAGCCTGACGGCTCGCTGCATTTCTTCTGCGCCATCGACGAGGGCATGGTGCTGACGGCGGCGACGTCGCGCAGCCTGGTCGGCTCGACGCGGGACACCTTCGCCGAAATCCGCGACCAGATCGGCGACGTCTCGCTCTATATCGGCTTCGAGTGCCTGCTCCGGCGGCTCGACGCCGAGCAGCATCAGCTCACCCGCGACATGTCCGAACTGTACCGGCAGAACCGGGTCGTCGGCTTTCACACCTATGGCGAGCAGTTCGGCTCCATGCATGTGAACCAGACCTTCACGGGCGTTGCGATCGGACGGCGGCCGTCGTGACGGACATGTGGCAGGGCCCCGACGCGATCGATCAGCTGCGGCGCGAGGCCGCCAAGCTGAAGAAGATCAATGCCGCGCTGATGTCGCGCGTTGAGCGCGCGATGGATCAGCAGCTCAACGCCTTTTCATTGTTCGAAACCGCCATTGCGCTCGACCACAAGGTTCGCGACCGGACGCACCAGCTGCGCGAGGCGCTGCATTCGGTCGAGCGCGCCAATGAGGGGCTCTACCGCGCCAAGCAACAGGCCGAAGCCGCAAGCTCGCTGAAATCCTCGGTGCTGATCTCGGTCACCCACGATCTGCTGCAGCCGCTCAACGCGGCGCGCCTGACGCTGTCGGCGCTGACCGAGATGATGGAATCGCAGGAGGCGGGCCTGCTCATCGACCAGGCTGACCGCTCGCTGCTGATGCTGGAGGACCTGCTGCGGTCGCTGCTGGAGATCGCAAAGCTCGACGCCGGCGCGCTCAAGCCCGACGTGCGCGCGATCGCGCTGGCGCCGCTGTTCGAGCAGCTCCGCAACGAATTCGAGCCGGTCGCGGCGCGGCAAGGTCTTTCCCTGCGCATCCGCACCTCACCGCTCGCTGTGACCTCGGATGCGATGATGCTGCGGCGGATCCTGCAGAACCTGCTCGCCAACGCCATCCGCTATACAGGCAGCGGCGGCGTCATCATGGGATGCCGGCCAAGGGGCGACCATATCTGCATCCAGGTCTCCGACACCGGACCCGGAATTGCGCAGGCGCAGCAGGAGGCGATCTTCCGCGAATTCCAGCGCGGCGAGGCAACCGCGACCGATCAGGCCGGCTTCGGGCTCGGCCTGTCCATCGTCCGCCGTTTCGCGACCGTGCTGGGGCACGAGGTGCGGCTGTCGTCGCAGGTCGGGAGGGGATCGACCTTCACCCTGGAGCTGGAGCCGGCCGATCTCACTGAGATCAGCGACGAGGTGCACGAGGTCAAGCTCGCCGAGCGGCATTACAATTACAGTGGGCTCGAGGGCGCCAAGATCCTGCTGATCGAGAACGACCCGAACGGGTCGGAGGCGATGGCCGCGCTGTTGGAGGGATGGGGCTGCGACGTCGCGACCACGCGCTCGGCGGCGGACGCGCTGCTGCGGCTCAGCGAGCTCGGCGGCGCCCCCGATGCCGTGATCGCCGACCTCCATCTCGATCACGGCGAGAGCGGCCTGTCGGCCATCGCCGATGTTCGCCGGCATCTGACGCTCGACACGCCGGCCATGATCATCACCGCCGACTACTCGGAGAAGGCCGCGAAGGAAGCGAGCCTGCACGGGCTCGAAGTGCTGAAGAAGCCGATCAAGCCGGCCGAGATGCGGGCCCTGCTGTCGTTCCTGCTGAGCTAGGCTCCCAATAAATAAAAGTGTCGAAACAACCCCATGCACAGTACCGGTAATATCTTACATCCGGCCAAGCTGATGATTTGAATTCAAGATCATCGATCGTGCGGGCGCCGTCTGCGAGACAAAACGGGCGACAATCGCGTCATGGCTGGTCGGGCTGGGCGCGCTCGTGCCTGCTGCCCTCGGCGGCCAGCGTCGCGAAATCGATCCTGGACATTTCGACGATGGCCTTGGTCCGGCTCAGCACGTTGAGCTTGCGCAGGATGTCGGAGACGTGGACCTTCACCGTGGTCTCCGAAATCTTGAGCTCGTAGGCGATCTGCTTGTTCTGCAGGCCGCGCTTGAGCATTTCGAGCACGCGCAATTGCTGCGGCGTCAGATCGTGCAGACGCTTCAACAGATCCTGTGCGGGACCAGATGGGCGTTGCGGGCGGACCAGCCCGCGATAGGCGGCGGGAACACAGACCGCGCCGCGCAGCACCTCGCCGATCGATTGCGCCAGCTCCTGCTTGGACGACGACTTGAGGATGTAACCGGACACGCCGAGCGACAATGCGCCGGACATGATCTGCCGATCCTGATGCCCGGAGACGATGACGACGGGAATTTTGGGGAATGCCTTGCGGATGCGGATGATGCCCGAAAGACCCGTGGTGCCCGGCATCGACAGGTCAAGCAGGATCAGATCGAGCCCTGTGGTCGCCGCGACCTGCTCCAGCGCGCCGTCGATCGACGTGGCCTGAAGGATCTCGGCCGCCGGCGCCACCATCTGGAGCGCGCCTTCGAGCGCTTCGCGAAACAGCGGATGGTCCTCGACGATCAGAAATCGCATCATGGATGAGCCATCATTCTGAAGACCTTGCTGAAGACCTTGCCGAAGATCCCCGCCGGGATCGACGTCGAATTGAGCGCGCCGAGAATGGCTCAGCGGGGCTGCGCCGACTTGATCCAGGTCAAGGACGGGACCGCGCGTCATTGCGACCTGCCGCGATCAGTCCGCGCATAGGGTCGGGCCTTTGGATCGGGCAAATCCATTTTGCCGATCTCGATGATCGCCTTGTTGCGACTGAACAGGCCGAGCTTGCGCAGGATCTCGGTGATGTGCGCCTTCACCGTGGATTCCGCGAGCTGAAGCTCCTGGGCAATCTGCCGGTTCGGATAGCCGCGACGCAGGAGGTCGAGCACGCGAAGCTGCTGCGGTGTGAGATCGCAGAGCTTGACCTCGAGCGCCTTGCTGGCATCGGCCCGCCGCCGCGGCGTCGCTACGAAATCCTTCGGCACCGACACCGATCCGCTCAGCACGCCCTCGATCGATTGCGCCAGCTCGCGCTTCGACGTCGACTTGGGCAGATAGCCGGCGGCGCCCAGCGCCAGCGCCTCGCGAACGACGCGCTGGTCCTCCTCGCTCGACACGATGGCGACGGGAAGGCGCGGATAGGCCTCGCGCAAGCGCAGAAAGCCGGAGAAGCCGGTCGCATCCGGCAGTGAGAGGTCGAGCAGCGCGAGGTCGATGCCCTGCTCGGACGACAGGATATGCAGGGCATCCCCGATCGACATCGCCTCGAAGATCCGCGCCTCCGGCAAGGCCAGCCGCACCGCATTGCCGAGCGCCTCGCGAAACAGCGGATGATCGTCAATGATCAGGAAGCTGGTCATGGCGCTTTCCCAAGACTGCACCGCACGCGCATCCGCGGAAGCAGCACATCCATGCGAGACCCGTCCGGCGCCGGGACGACGCCGGACGGACGCTACCACATCCTTCCGATCGCGTTCGGTCAAGACCATTCAATCATTCGATTCGGACTGGACCGTCAGTAGGAAGGAAAAGATGTTGTCGAACTGGTCGTCGGTGAAGACCTCCTTCCAGGCCGGCATGCCCTTGGTCGGCCGTCCCTCATGCACGGTCGTCCAGAATTTGTCGCGCATCTCGTCGCCGTAGCGATGACGCAGCAGCCGCAGGTCGATCTTACGCTCGCTCTGAACCGCGTCGGGACCGTGGCAGTGCGCGCAGGTTCCGTTGAAGATCTCCTTGCCCGCGCCGACAGCCTCAGTGCTTGGCGCGGCCGCGTCGCCCTTGGTCTCGGTCGCCACCACATTGGCGATTTGGGTCACGCCGGCTCCGGCTCCTGTTCCCGTCGTCGTTGCCGCCGGCCCCGTGCGGCCCTCGCCGAAGCGAACCGGCGCGCCGGTCGGCAAGCCGTATTTCACCGCGAGCTCGCCGATCGTCCTCTGCAGCTGCGGCAACACGGCATCGACGCGATCGCGCAGCTCCGTCGAAGTCTTTGCAAAGCCGATGGCCGCATCCCACGATAGGCCTTCGCCTTCGATCAGCTCGATCTGGTAGCGACTGTTGTAGCTGGTCTTATTCAGCCAGCCGGCGACCGGTCCCCAGATGAAGGCGACGTCGGCTTTGCCCTGATCGAGCGCCTGCATGCCTTCCTCGGGCGACAGCACCGTCACCTTCTGGATGTCGTCGCGGCTCGCGAGCAGGTTTTGCGGCGTGCTGGCGAACTGCACGGCGACCCGCTTGCCCCTGAGGCTGTCGATGCCGCCGAGCGCCTGCCCCTTGGCAGATTCCTTGGCGGCGACGAGCGCATAGCCCTCCTTCGCAAAAGTCCTGGAGAAGATCACGGCCGGCCCCATGAAATCCTCGGACCGAGGCAGCCCGATCATGGCATCGCATTGCTTGCCGAGCAGGGTGACGCGGACCGTGCGCTTGCCGAAATAGGATTTGTACCAGTCGTAGGCGACCGGCCGGCCGAGCGCCTGCGCCAGCGCCTGTCCGATCTCGACATAGAAGCCCGGCTGCGACGGACTATCGCTCGAGAACGGAAGATTGGTGGGATCGGCACAGAGACGGAGCGGTTGGGTCTCGTCTGCATGCAGCGGCGAGGCGGATACGGCCAGCGCGGCGGCGCATGCGAGCAGGCCGGCGATGGCGCGATGTCGGCTCACGCCAATGTCAGAATGGTTGGTACGCATCCTCGTCTCCCGTAGCGTTGTTGGGCCGGAGCTTGTTGAACCAGGCGCGGCGGCACCAGGCATCTGCCGAGGCCGCAATCAAGGTCTGGAAAAAGCGCGCGCGTATCCCGTCACCTCGAGAGGATACGCGCGCGAGTGGTCACTGGACGGAGAACACGAAGAGCGAACCGCCCTCGGGAGCTGCGGCCGTCATCTTCTTTCCTACCTCGCCCAGGAACGCAGGCAGCGCAGCCGTGCGGCCGACGACGATGGCGACATATTGCTTGCCGTCGACCTGGTAGGTCACAGGACCTGCGCCGATGCCGGATCCGAGATTCTTGCTCCACAACACCTTGCCGGACTTCGCATCGATGGCGCGGAAGTCGCCATGGATGTTGCCGGCAAACACGAGACCGCCGCCGGTGGTCAGCGTGCCGCCGTTGAACGGCAGGTCTTCCTTGATCGACCAGACCTTCTTCTGCGCGACCGGGTCCCAGGCGACGAGCTCGCCGAGGAAACCGCCGGGGCCTTCCTTGGTCGGGAATTCAGCGCCGAGATAGAACACGCCGCGCTTGTAGGAGACGTCGGAGACCGACCAGTCCATGCAGACATTGTTGGACGGAATGTAGACGAGCCCGGTCTGCGGATTGAACGACATCGGTTGCCAGTTCTTGCCGCCGATCAGGTTCGGGCAGATGTCCTTGGCGGGATGGTTCGGCCCGGGACGCTTGTCGGGATCCTCGACCGCGCGCATCGTGGCGACATCCCACTTCTTGGCCCAGTTGGAGAACACGTACTTCTCCGCCGACAGCACCTTGCCGGTCTCGCGGTTGGCGACGAAGAAATAGCCGTTGCGATCCGCCTTCATCAGCGCCGGAACGGTGCTGCCGCCGATCTTCAGATCCGCAAGCACGGCTTCGTTGACGCCGTCATAGTCCCAGGCGTCGGCCGGCGTGGTCTGGATGTGCCACTTGATCTTGCCGGTGTTGGGATCGAACGCCACCGTCGAGGCGGTGTAGAGGTTGGTCAGCTTGCCGAAATTGCCGTCGCCGGTCGAGCGCACCGCCGTGTTCCACGGGGCCGGATTGCTGGTGCCCCAATAGACCGTGTCGGTCTTCGGATCGTAGGAGCCGACCAGCCAGGCCGCGCCGCCGCCGTGCTGGGCGGAGTCGCCCTTCCAGGTGTCGCCGCCGGGCTCATCCGGCGAAGGAACGGTGTAGGTCTGCCACACCTGCTTGCCGGTGTTGATGTCGAAGGCCTGGAGCGAGCCGCGCACGCCGTACTCGCCGCCGCCGAAACCGGTGATGACCTTGTCGCGCACGACGAGCGGCGGCGAGGTGATGACCGAGCCCTGCTTGTAGTCGACCACCTTCGTGGTCCACAGCGCCTTGCCGGTCGCGGCATCGAGCGCCGTCAGCTTGCCGTCGAGACGCCCGACGAAGATCTTGCCGTCGGCGTAGGTGACGCCGCGATTGTTGACGTCGCAGCAGGCGTATTGCAGCACGTCCTCGGGAATGTCGGGCTCCCAGGTCCATTTGCGCGCGCCGGTGGCCGCATCAAGCGCGTAGACGTATTTCGGGCCCCAGGAGCTCGAAACGTAGAGCGTGTTGCCGATGACGATCGGCGAGGATTCGTTCGAACGCAGCGAGGCCAGCGAGAACGAATAGGCGAGCGTGAGCTTGCCGGCATTCTCGGTGTTGATCTGCTTCAGCGGGCTGAAGCGCGTGTTGCCGTAGTCGTGGCCCGCGACGGCCCACTGGTTCGAATCCGATTGCGCCTTGAGCACGGTCTCGTTGGCGCGAGTGCCGGATGTAGTGGCGGCGAGCATCGCAATCATGGAGATGCCGGCCAAGAAGCCCTTCGTTCCAAAGGTCATGTATTCCCTCCGCGATGTTGTTGTGAACGCCTCGTTGGGCGCCTGAGCAAGCTGCGCTCGTGATGCGCAGTTTTCCTGCGAACCATCGTTGGAAATTACAGCATCGCCGTTTCGCGCTTAGTATAGGCGGAAGGTAGTAGTGCGGATCATCGGCGGCTTTCGCCGCTCATCTCGTTGTGCTCGCTTGCGTCTTTGCCTTGATCTACAGTGCAAAACGCACCAAGCGGTGTGGGACGACGACATCGCCTCACGCTCGGTCGTCGTCCCGGACAAGCGAACGGAGTGGGCGCTGATAACCACAGAGTTGGTGTGGCGCAGGCTGATAACTCCGAGTCCCCGTAACCACGTCGGCCTGTGGTTATACCGGATCTGCGCCTACGCTTGTCCGGGACGACAGGTGAGTTTGGACGATCTTGCATCGTCGCGCGCAGCGATGCTGGGTATCGGTTACGATGATGGCGCTACCAGGCCTGCAAAACTTTCGAAGAAGTTCGCGGCGAGTTTTCGCGACGTCGAGTCGATCAGCCGCGAGCCGAGCTGCGCGAGTTTGCCGCCGATCTGTGCGTCGGCGTCGTAATGCAGGATGGTGACATCGGGCGATTCCTCTTCCAGCCTGACCTTCGCGCCGCCCTTGGCAAAGCCCGCGACGCCGCCTGCGCCTTCGCCAACGATGCGGTAGCCGTTGGGCGCGTCGATATCGGTCAGCGTCACCTTGCCGCTGAACGTGGCCTTCACCGGGCCGACCTTCAGCTCCACGGTCGCCGTCATCTCCGTCGGCGATGCCATCTCGAGCGATTGGCAGCCGGGAATGCAGCGCCTGAGAATGTCGGGATCGTTGAGCGCAGCCCACACTTTGGCTTTCGACGCCGGAATACGCTGACTGTCATTCATCTGCATCGCTTCCACCCCTTTTGACCGTTGCTTGCACGGTTCGACTAGGGGGACGTCCGGCTGCGATCAATCGCCAGGAAGTACTAGTCCTGCTTGGACGCGCCTCATTCAGTCGATGTCATTCCGGGCTCCCTCGCTTCGCTCGGGCCCCGGAATGACGGAGTGGAGTGTCGGCACGGTTTGCTGCGTCGCCACAAGCAAAATCAACGACTTAACTCGCTTCCGCCTACTACCAAGATCGCGGTTACAAGGGTGTGAGCGCGTGCTCCTATTCGTGGCAAGGAACAAGGCAGCAAAGGGAGAAACGACGCGCGAGGAGCGCGACGTCCAAAGCCAGTGCTCAAGGCCAGTGCTCAAGGCCAGCGCTTCGCGCGATCGCGGTTGAGCGCAGGCCGCAGCTGACGACGTGGACACCGTTTTCGCAAACTCATTTGCAAGGTCGCGCCATGCGCTGGTGGCGGCACGAATGTCGTGACCGAATCGTACATCTGCGGCGACCGTCACGATGACCTTTCCATGACGCGCGGCCACCAAAATCCCAGTTGCAAAGTTCCGTTCGCGCTGTCTCTAATTGGAATAACTACAAACATTCGGGAGGAGTACGCCGTGTCTACAGTCAAACTGACGGTCAACGGCAAGGCCGTTGCCGTCGACGTCGAGGACCGCACGCTGCTGGTCCATCTGCTGCGCGATCACCTCAACCTGACAGGGACCCATGTCGGCTGCGACACCAGCCAGTGCGGCGCCTGCGTCGTGCACATGGACGGCCGTGCGGTCAAATCCTGCACCATGCTGGCGGGCCAGGCCGACGGCGCCAACGTCACCACCATCGAGGGCATCGCCAAGGGCGACGAGCTGCACCCGATGCAGGCCGCCTTCCGCGACAATCACGGCCTGCAGTGCGGCTATTGCACGCCGGGCATGATCATGTCGGCGATCGACATCGTGCATCGTCACGGCGGCCAGCTCGACGAGGCCACGGTCCGCCACGAGCTCGAAGGCAATATCTGCCGCTGCACCGGCTACCACAACATCGTCAAGGCCGTGCTGGATGCGGCCGGGCGCATGAAGGTCTCGCAGGCGGCCGAGTAAGGCCGCCCGCCTCGAACAAAGAACCACCGCTGCTGCTTTCGAGGGAAAGCGCAGTCGAAGCAACTTCCGGTCGGGAGGACCAGTCATGGGTGTTGAAGGCATCGGCGCGCGCGTCGTGCGCAAGGAAGACAAGCGTTTCATTACCGGCAAGGGCCGGTATGTGGACGACATCAAATTGGTGGGCATGACCCATGCCCATTTCATCCGCAGCCCGCATGCACATGCCAAGGTGAAGAAGATCGATTCGTCCGCGGCGCTGAAGATGCCGGGCGTGGTCGCGGTGCTCACCGGCCAGCAGCTGGTCGACGACAAGGTCGGCAATCTCATCTGCGGCTGGGCCATCACCTCCAAGGACGGCAGCCCGATGAAGATGGGCGCATGGCCGGCGATGGCGCCGGAGACGGTGCGCTTTGTCGGCCAGGCCGTCGCCGTGGTGATCGCCGACAGCAAGAATCTGGCGCGCGACGCGGCGGAAGCCGTCGTCGTCGATTATGAGGAGCTTCCCGCGGTTGCCGACGTCCATGCCGCGATCAAATCTGGCGCGCCGCAGCTTCATCCCGAGGCTCCCGGCAACCAGGTCTATGACTGGGTGATCGGCGACGAGGGTGCGACGGATGCGGCCTTCGCCAAGGCCGCCAACGTCGTCAAGCTCGATGTCACCAACAACCGCCTCGCGCCGAACGCGATGGAGCCGCGCGCGGCGATCGCGGACTACGACGCGGCGGAAGAGCATTTCACGCTCTACACGACGTCGCAGAACCCGCACGTCGCCCGCCTGGTGCTGTCGGCGTTCTACAACATCGCCCCCGAGCACAAGCTGCGCGTGATCGCGCCCGACGTCGGCGGCGGCTTCGGCTCGAAGATCTTCATCTATCCGGAAGAAATGGTGGCGCTGTGGGCCTCGAAGAAGGTCGGCCGCCCCGTGAAATGGACCGGCGACCGGACCGAAGCCTTCCTGACCGACGCGCATGGCCGCGACCACGTCACCCATGCCGAGATGGCGTTCGACGCCAACAACAAGATCACCGGGTTGAAGGTGAAGACCTACGCCAATTTCGGCGCCTACATGTCGCTGTTCTCCTCGTCGGTGCCGACTTATCTCTACGCGACGCTGCTGTCGGGCCAGTACAACATCCCGGCAATCCATGCCGAGGTGATCGGCGTCTACACCAACACCACGCCGGTCGACGCCTATCGCGGCGCGGGCCGGCCCGAGGCGAGCTATCTGATCGAGCGGTTGATGGAGACGGCCGCGCGGCAGTTGAAGGTCGATCCGGCCGCGCTGCGCCGGACCAACTTCATCACCCAGTTCCCGCACCAGACGCCTGTGATCATGGCTTACGACACCGGCGACTTCAACGCCTCGCTCGACGCCGCGATGAAGGCGATCGACTATGCCGGCTTCGCCGCACGCAAGGCGCAGGCAAAGTCACAAGGCAAGCTGCGCGGCATCGGCGTGTCCTGCTACATCGAGGCCTGCGGCATCGCGCCGTCGAAGGCGGTCGGCAGCTTAGGTGCCGGCGTCGGCCTGTGGGAATCGGCCGAGGTTCGCGTCAACCCGGTCGGCACCATCGAGATCCTCACCGGTTCGCACAGCCACGGCCAGGGCCACGAGACCACGTTCTGCCAGCTCGTCGCCGATCGCCTCGGCGTTCCCATCAGCCAGGTCTCGATCGTCCATGGCGACACCGACAAGGTGCAGTTCGGCATGGGCACCTACGGCTCGCGCTCGGCGGCCGTCGGTCTCACCGCGATCCTGAAGGCGATGGAGAAGATGGAATCCAAGGCCAAGAAGATTGCGGCGCATGCGCTGGAAGCTTCCGAGGCCGACATCGTCATCGAGAACGGCGAGTTCAAGGTGACGGGCACCGACAAGGCGATCGCCTTCCCGATGGTGGCGCTCGCGGCCTACACCGCGCACAATCTGCCTGACGGGATGGAGCCGGGCCTGAAGGAAAGCGCCTTCTACGACCCCTCCAACTTCACCTTCCCGGCCGGCACCTATATCTGCGAGCTGGAGGTCGACCCTGGTACGGGCAAGACCTCCTTCGTCAACTTCGTCGCGGCCGACGATTTCGGCCGGCTGATCAACCCGATGATCGTCGAAGGCCAGGTCCATGGCGGCCTGGTTCAGGGCATCGGACAGGCGCTGCTCGAGCACGCCATCTACGATGCCAACGGCCAGCCGGTCACGGCCTCGTTCATGGACTACGCCATGCCGCGCGCCGACGATGTGCCCTCCTTCAACCTCTCCCACACCACGACGCTGTGCCCGGGCAATCCGCTGGGCATCAAGGGTTGCGGTGAGGCCGGCGCGATCGGGGCGTCAGCGGCGGTGATCAACGCGATCACGGACGCGATCGGCAAGAACAATCTGGAAATGCCCGCAACCCCGGACCGGGTGTGGCGCACGATCCACGCGGCTTGAGAGGGAGGACCGAACATGTACCAGACCACCTATCATCGTGCCTCCTCGGTCGACGAAGCCGCCAGCCTGTTCGGCAAGAGCAGCGACGCAAAGTTCCTTGCCGGCGGCCAGACGCTGCTGCCGGTGATGAAGCAGCGGCTCGCCAGCCCCTCCGACGTGATCGACCTCGGCAAGATCAAGGAGCTGCAGGGCGTCGAGCTCTCGGGGGATACGCTGACCATCAAGGCCGCCACGACCTATTACGACATCATGACGAATGCCGACGTGAAGAAGGCGATCCCCGCGATCGCCTATCTCACCTCGGTGCTCGGCGATCCCGCCGTGCGCTACCGCGGCACGATCGGCGGCTCGATCGCCAACAACGATCCCGCCGCAGACTTCCCGGCCGCATTGCTCGCGCTCGGCGCCACCGTGAAGACCAACAAGCGGTCGATTGCGGCGGATGATTTCTTCAAGGGCCTGTTCACGACGGCTCTCGAAGACGGCGAGATCATCACCGCGGTGTCGTTCCCGGTTCCGGCGAAGGCCGGCTACGAGAAGATGCGGCATCCGGCCTCGCGCTTCGCGTTGACCGGCGTGTTCGTCGCGCAGACCAAGTCGGGCGACGTTCGGGTGGCGGCTACCGGCGCGTCGCAGAGCGGCGTGATGCGCGTGCCGGCAATCGAGGCCGCGCTGAAGGCGAACTGGTCGCCGTCGGCGATCGATAATGTGAGCATTTCCGCGAGCGGATTGCTGGCCGACATCCACGGCACGGCGGAGTACCGCGCCAACCTCGTCAAGGTGATGGCGCAGCGCGCAGTGGCTGCTGCCGGGTGACCATCACCCTTTAGCGACTCGACGCAAATTTTCCGCGGCGCGCATTTCGGTGCGCGCCGCTTTTATTATGCGCCCATGCATGAAAACCGCTTGCCTCGCTGGCGGGAAGGCGAGAAAAGTTAATCAGCCGATTAACTCGCCCCAAGTGCGACGTAAGGCAGCAACGTGAGGCGTTTGCCGGATCACCGGCACCTGCCCGCGACCCGAGGAAACAACAACGTGCTCGATAAATCAGCCCCCACCTCGTCCGTCCGGACCTCCGGCCCGCTCGCGGGCTTCCGTATCGTCGAATTCGCCGGCATCGGGCCCGGCCCGTTCGCCTGCATGATGCTGGCCGACATGGGTGCCGACGTCGTCACGCTCGACCGGATCGGTGCGAAGAAGAGCATGAAGTCTGTGGCCGGCCGCGGCCGCAAGGTGATCGAGCTCGACCTCAAGGACAAGGCGGCGATCGCAGAGGTGCTCGATCTGCTCGCCAACGCCGACGCGCTCGTGGAAGGCTTTCGTCCCGGCGTGATGGAGCGGCTCGGGCTCGGGCCGGACGTCGTGCTCGCGCGCAACCCAAAGCTCGTCTACGGCCGCATGACCGGCTGGGGCCAGGAAGGCCCGCTTGCGAACGCCGCCGGCCACGACATCAACTACATCTCCATCACCGGCGCGCTCGCCGCGATCGGCACGAAGGAAGCGCCGGTGCCGCCGCTCAATCTCGTCGGTGATTTCGGCGGCGGCGCGCTCTATCTCGTCGTCGGCGTGCTCGCGGCATTGCTGGAAGCCTCGAGGTCCGGCAAGGGCCAGGTGGTCGACGCCGCGATGTGCGACGGCGCGGCCTCGCTGATGTCGTTCTTCTTCGACATGACCACGCTGGGACGCTGGACCGAGGGTCGCGACCAGAACTTCCTCGACGGCGGCGCGCATTTCTACGGCGTCTATGAATGCGCTTGCGGCCATTTCGTCTCGATCGGCTCGATCGAGCCGCAATTCTACGCGCTGCTGCGCGAGCATGCGGGCCTTAACGATGCGGATTTCGACGCGCAGATGGACCGCAAGGCCTGGCCGGCGCTGAAGGAGAAGCTGAAGGCGGTGTTCAAGAGCAAGACGCGCGAGGACTGGTGCAAGATCATGGAAGGCACCGACATCTGCTTCGCGCCGGTGCTGACCATGTCGGAAGCGACACAACATCCGCACATGGTCGCCCGCAACGTCTTCGTCGAGCGTCACGGCGTGAAGCAGCCGGCCCCGGCGCCGCGCTTCTCGCGCACGCCGTCGGCCGTGCGCGAGCCGGAGGCGGCGGAGATCGCAGCGGTGACGAAGGCGTGGAAGAGATAGAATCTCCGCTGCCGCACCAATTTCCTCGTCGTCCCTGACAAGCGCGCCAGAAGCGCGCGCCGATCCGGGACGACAGCTGTTCTGAGGCGGCAATCCAGGCAACAACGCCGCCCTACGCCGCGTTCCCCACCTTCAGCACCCCGCGCCGGATCTGATCCTCCTCGATCGATTCGAACAGGGCTTTGAAATTGCCCTCGCCAAAGCCGTCGTCGCCCTTGCGCTGGATGAACTCGAAGAAGATCGGGCCGATCGCGTTGGCCGAAAAGATCTGCAACAGCACCTTGGTCTGGCCGCCGTCAACGACGCCTTCGCCGTCGATCAGGATGCCGTTCCTCTGCAAGCGAGGGACATCCTCGCCGTGCTTGGGCAGGCGCGCGTCGATCTTCTCGAAATAGGTGTCGGGCGGTGACGGCATGAAGGGCAGGCCGGCCGCGCGCAGGCCTTCGATCGTGCCGTGGATGTCGCGGCAGCCGCAGGCGATGTGCTGGATGCCCTCGCCGCGATAGGTCTTCAGATATTCCTCGATCTGGCCGGAATCGCCGGCGTCCTCGTTGATCGGAATCCGGATCTTGCCGTCCGGGCTGGTCAACGCGCGCGAGAACAGGCCGGAGGCGCGGCCCTCGATGTCGAAGAAGCGGATCTGGCGGAAGTTGAACAGCTTCTCGTAGAAGCCGGCCCAGACATCCATGCGGCCGCGATGGACGTTGTGGGTGAGGTGGTCGAGATAGAACAGGCCGGCACCGACCGGCCGCGGATCGCGCGCGCCCAGCCATTCGAACTCCGCATCATAGGCCGAGCCCTTGGCGCCGTAGCGGTCGACGAGATAGAGCAGGCTGCCGCCGATGCCCTTGATCGCGGGCACGTCGAGCGTCTTCTGCGCCGATGACACGTCGGCGGGTTCGGCGCCAAGCGCGATGGCGCGGTCATAGGCCGCCTTGGCATCGACGACGCGAAACGCCATCGACGGCGCGCAGGGGCCGTGGGCGGCGACGAACTCATAGCCGTGAGTGCCGGGCTCCTCGTTGACGAGATAGTTGATGTCGCCCTGGCGATAGACCGTGATTTTCTTCGTCCTGTGGCGCGCGACGGGCGCATAGCCCATCAGCCTGAACAGCGCGTGCAGCTCGCCCGGATCGGGATGCGCATATTCGACGAACTCGAAGCCGTCAGTGCCCATCGGATTATCGGCGCTGATCGTGGCCGGCGGTGCATCGTGCGGAAACGGACCCATGCTGCTCTCCCAAATGGCTGCCGGGAGGAACTATCCTTCATCTGGAGCGCAAGGAGCGTGCAAACGGGACGTGATTTGGCTATCGTATGCACGATCCGTGCATAAAAAGGAGAAAACACGCATGATCTCCGTGGACGCCTTCGACCTCAAGATCCTGACCGCACTGCAGGACGACGGTCGGCTCACCAACCAGGAGCTTGCCGAGCTCGCAGGGCTCTCGGCCTCGCAATGCTCGCGGCGGCGGATGCGGCTGGAGGAGGAGAAGGTGATCTCGGGCTATCACGCCGATCTCTCCAGCGAGGCGCTCGGCTTCGGCGTGATCGCCTTCATCCAGGTCGGGCTTGCGACGCACTCGCCGGACAACTCAAAACGCTTCCGCGCGCTGGTGAACCGGATCGACGAGATCCAGGAGGCGTATTCGCTGACGGGCGATGCCGACTACGTGCTCAAGGCCGTGCTGCGCGATCTCAAGGGCCTCTCAAACCTCGTCAACGACGTGCTGATGCCGCATCAGAGCGTGGCGCATGTGCGCTCCTCGATCGTGCTCGACCGTCTCAAGGAAAGCGCGAAGCTGCCGCTGAGGGATTTGAAGGCTGGCTGAAATCCAGGGAACTACGGCATTCGCGCTGTGGGCGCGGTCTGCGATGATCCAGTCAATCCGGGAGATCGAGCCATGGCCCTACAGCTTCGACCGAACTGCGAATATTGCGACTGCGACCTGCCGCCTGACGCGACGAATGCGCGGATTTGCTCGTACGAATGCACGTTCTGTGCGGACTGCGTCGAGACAAAACTCTTCAACGTCTGCCCGAACTGCGGCGGCGGCTTTGCCCCGCGCCCGATCAGGCCGACGCAGGAATGGCGGCCGGGGGCGTGCACTACCAAACAAGTGCCCTCGGACAAGCGGGTGCATTTGAAGTACAGCATGGAGGACGTCGCGGCGCATTGCGCGAGGGTGCGCGACGTGCCGCCGGAGAGGCGGTAGGCTCTCTCCACGTCATTGCGAGGAGCCCTTGCGACGAAGCAATCCAGACTGCCGCCGTGGAGAGATTCTGGATTGCTTCGCTGCGCTCGCAATGACGGTGTTTGTGGCAGGGACCGAGGCTACTCCGACGCCAAAATCGTCCCCTCGACCTCGCCGAAGCCGACGCGATAGCCGTTGCCCTGGCACCAGCCGCGCATCACGAGGCTGTCGCCGTCCTCGAGGAACGAACGCCTGGCGCCGCCGGGCAGCTCGACCGGCTCGGTGCCGTTCCAGCTGATCTCGAGCAGGCTGCCGCGCTGGTTCTTCTCGGGGCCGGAGATGGTGCCGCTGCCTAAGAGATCGCCGACATTCATGGCGCAGCCCGATGAGGCGTGGTGCATCAATTGCTGCACCGAGGACCAGTACATGTACTTGAAATTGGTGCGGCTGATGCTGGCGGGCGCGCTGGCGCCCGCAGCGCGCAAGGACACGTCGAGCTCGACATCGTAGTTCTGCGGCCTCGTCTGCTTCAAATAGTCGAGCGGCACCGGCTCCTGCTCCGGTCCCTTCAGACGGAACGGCTCCAGCGCCTCGCGCGTCACCACCCACGGGCTGATCGAGGTCGCGAACGCCTTTGCGAGGAACGGGCCGAGCGGCACATATTCCCATTGCTGAATGTCGCGCGCGCTCCAGTCGTTGAGCAGCACGAAGCCGAAGATCATCTCCTCGGCCTCGCTCTCGCTCAGCATGCCGCCCATCGGCGACGGCTGGCCGATCACGACGCCCACCTCCAGCTCGAAATCGAGCCGCTTGCACGGCGCAAAGCTCGGCAGCTCGACATTCGGCGGCTTGAGCTGCCCGCGCGGCCGCTTCACCCTGGTGCCGGAGACCACGACGGTGGAGGCGCGGCCGTTATAGGCGATCGGCATGTGCAGCCAGTTTGGCTGCAGCGCATTGTCCTTGCCGCGGAACATCACGCCGACATTGGTGGCGTGCTCCTTCGACGAATAGAAGTCGGTGTAGCCGGAGACCGCGAACGGCAGGTGCAGCCTTGCGTCCTGTATCGGCACCAGCGCCTGCCTGCGCAGCTCCTCATTGTCGCGCAGCTCAGGATGATCGTGCCGCAGCAGCTCGCTGATCCGCGCCCGCGTCTTGGTCCAGACCTTTGGCCCCAGCGCCATGAACGGATTGAGCGAGGGCCCGGAGAACACGCCGAGCGGGCCGACATCGAGCCGGGAATCTTGCTCGAGCTCCCAGAGATCGAGCACGTAATTGCCAATCGCCACACCGACCCGCGGCGTCGGATTGGCCGCGGTCGAGAACACGCCATAGGGCAGGTTCTGGATCGGGAAGTCTGAGGCAGGATCGACGTCGATGAAGGAACGGAGGCTGGGGTCGTTGGGGTGGGGCACACAAGTCTCCAATGATTCTTGCCGTCATTCCGGGATGGTCCGAAGGACCAGACCCGGAATCTCGAGATTCCGGGTCCGATGCTCCGCATCGCCCCGGAATGACGATAGAGCAAACTACGGCCGGCTCGGATCGAACCGCTTCTCCAGGCCCTTCCAGCAATCCGCGTAGTCGTCCTGAAGCGTCGAGGACTTCGCGGCGTGCGCGGTGACGCGCTGCGGGTAGCGGGTCTCGAACATGAAGGCCATGGTGCCGGTCAGCTTCACCGGCTTCAATTCGCCATTGCTGGCGTGCTCGAAGGCGTCGCGGTCGGGGCCATGCGGCAGCATGCAATTGTGCAAGGAGATGCCGCCAGGGACGAAGCCCTGCGGCTTGGCGTCGTAGACGCCGTAGATCAGGCCCATGAACTCGCTCATGATGTTCATGTGATACCAGGGCGGGCGGAAGGTGTTGTCGGCCACCATCCAGCGCTCGGGGAAGATGACGAAGTCGATATTCGCCGTGCCGGCGGTCTCCGACGGCGAGGTCAGCACCGTGAAGATCGAGGGATCGGGATGATCGAAGCCGATCGCACCGACCGGCGAGAAGGTGCGCAGATCGTATTTGTACGGCGCGTAATTGCCGTGCCATGCGACGACGTCGATCGGCGAATGCGGCAACGCGGTCTTGAACAGCGAGCCGCCCCACTTCACGAACAGCTCGGTGGGCGTGTCCTTGTCCTCATAGTTCGCGACCGGCGTGAGGAAGTCGCGCGCATTAGCGAGGCAGTTGGCGCCGATCGGGCCGCGCTCCGGCAGCGTGAAGGCGCCGCCGTAGTTTTCGCAGAGATAGCCGCGTGCGGGACCATTCGGAATCTCGACCCGGAACTTGACGCCGCGCGGGATCACCACGATCTCGCCGGGCTCGGCATCGATGCGACCGAACTCGGTGACGAGGCGAAGATTGCCCTGCTGCAGCACGAACATCAGCTCGCCGTCGGCATTGTAGAAATGCTGGTCCACCATCGACTTGGTGATGAGGTAGACATGCGCGGCCATGCCGGCCTGCGTATTGACGTCACCGGCCGTCGTCATGGTCTGCACGCCCTGAAGGAAGGTGACCTCCTCCTTCGGAAGCGGCGTCGGGTCCCAGCGCAGCTGCGCGATCGGCAGATCGTATTCGTGGCACGGCGCCGAGCGCCACAACCCGGCATCGACCTTCTCGAAGCGACCGGAATGCTTCACCGATGGACGGATGCGATAGAGCCAGGAGCGCTCATTGGTGCCGCGCGGCGCGGTGAAGGGCGAGCCTGAGAGCTGCTCGGCATAGAGCCCGTAGGCGCAGCGTTGCGGCGAATTGCGCCCGATCGGCAGCGCGCCCGGCAGCGCCTCGGTTTCGAAACTGTTGCCGAAGCCGGACATATAGCCCGGCGTCACCTGGGCCGAGCTTCGAACGATCTGATCAGGCGAGGTATTGATGTTCATGATTATCCTCCTCCTTGCAGGGCGGCCCACATTTCCTGGTCGCGCTTGTCGGTCCAGATCACGGGATCGTCGATTCCCGACGCTTCATCATAGGCGCGCGACACGTTGAACGGCAGGCAGTGCTCGTAGATGGCGAAGCTGTGGAATTTCGGATCCATCACCTCGCGCGTCGCCGCCATCGATTCCTTTAAGCTGCGGCCCTTCGCGACCGAGATTTCGGCGGCGCCATAGAGCGAGGTGACGAAATCGCGCGTCATCGCGATGGCTTCGCGCACGGTGGCGGTGCCCTTGAGCGCATCGCCGCGCCCCGGCGCGATCGCCTTGGGATTGAAGTTGCGGATTTCGTTCAGCGTCATCGGCCATTCGCGCAGATGCGCATCGCCGCAATAGCAGGCCGAGTGGTATTCGATGAGGTCGCCCGAGAACATGACTTCGGCATCAGGCACCCAGGCGACGATGTCGCCGGAGGTGTGGCCTGCGCCGAGCTGCATCAGGCGCACCTCGCGTTTTCCCAGATAGATCGACATCTCGCCTTCGAAGGTCAGCGTCGGCCAGGTCAGGCCGGGAATGCTCTGCGCATCCTGGAACAGGCGCGGGAAGCGGCCGTATTCGGAATCCCAATCCTGCTTGCCGCGCTCTTCGATCAGACGATAGGTCTCCTGCGAGGCGACGATGCCCTGCGCCTTGTAGGCGGAGGCCCCGAGCACGCGCACGGCGTGATAGTGCGACAGCACGACATATTTGATCGGCTTGTCGGTGACCGCGCGTACGCGGTCGATCACCTTGTTCGCCATCGCCGGCGTTGCCTGCGCGTCGAACACGAGGCAGCCGTCGTCGCCGACGATCACGGCCGTGTTCGGATCGCCCTCGGCGGTGAAGGCATAGAGATCGGGGCCGATCTCGGAGAAGGTGATTGTCTTCTCGGAGAGATCGCCGGTGGATGCGAAATTCTTCGCCATCAGTTGGTCCTTACAGGTTTATTGCTGTTGCTGTTGTTGCTGCTGGCCGTCGATCATGCGGCGCCTGGCGAGCCCGATCGCTTCCCGCAGGACTTCGATGTCCCCGATATGGTTGGCGAGGATCAGCACCAGCGCCGCGTCGAAATCGGCGCTCTGCTCCTCCGTGAGACCGCGATGCGCCTCGACGATGGCGCGGAAGGCATCGTCGGGGCGCGCGAAGTTGGAGCTGGTGGAGAGCGGCATGCGAAACCTCAATTGAAGCCTTGAGCCCGCGACAGCGCGGCCGCAACCGACTCGCGCGTCGGATGGCGGAAGCGCGCGGCGACATAGCCGTCGGGCCTGAGCAGGTAAGTCGTCCCCGGCTCGGCGTCATAGCGCTTCGCCACGAGGCCCAGGGGATCGGCAAGTCCGCCGGCGCCGCCGATGCGGATATCCCTGACACCGTCAGGCGCATCGATCGCGACGCCATTGCTGAACGACAGCAAGGCGAAGTCCATTCCCCCCTTGCGGAAGGCGTCCGTCAGATAGGCCTGATCGGCGACGGGGGCGTCGAGCATGGAACAGCCGGGACGGGGACCACCGGCCCACGCGTCCGCATCGGGTGACGACAGCGGCGTATCATAGCTGCACGGCACCGAGAGCCGGCCGCCATTGACCATGCGCTTGCCGAACTCGGTCTCCTTGGCCAGCGACAGCACCGCCTTGCGCAGCCGCGCCTCCTGATGCGAGTTCGGCGCCATGAAGTCGGTCGAGCGCGTCGATTCGCGGATGTTCTCGTCGGCCGCCATGCTGCGTTCCACGTGATAGCTCTCCAGCAGGCTTGCGGGCGAGGTGCCGCGCAGCACACGGTCGAGCTTCCAGGACAGGTTCTCGGCGTCCTCGAGGCCGGAATTGGCGCCGCGCGCGCCGAAGGGCGAGACCTGATGCGCGGAGTCGCCGGCGAAGATCACGCGGCCATGGATGAAGCGATCCATCCGGCGGCACTGGAATTTGTAGAGCGAGATCCACTCGAACTCGAACTTGTCGTGGCCGAGCATGCGCGCGATCCGCGGCCGCACGTTTTCGGGCTTCTTCTCGACCACAGGATCGGCATAGCGATTGAGCTGGAGGTCGATGCGCCAGACGTCGTCGGGCTGTCGGTGCAGCAGCGCCGAACGTCCGGCATGGAACGGCGGATCGAACCAGAACCAGCGCTCGGTCGGAAATTCCGCGGTCATCTTGACGTCGGCGATCAGGAACTGATCCTCGAACACCTGACCCGCGAATTCAGCGCCGACCATCTGCCGCAGCGAGGACCGCGCACCGTCGCAGGCGATGACATATTGCGCGGTCAGGCGATAGGCGCCCTCCGGCGTTTCGATCGTTAGCAGCGCGGAATCGTTGCGCTGCTCGAGCGCCGTCACCTTGTTGCGCCACCGCAGGTCGATCCCGGGCAGTTCGTTGATGCGATCGACCAGATAGGCCTCGGCGTAATATTGCTGGAGGTTGATGAAGGCCGGCCGCTTGTGGCCGTCTTCCGGCAGGAGGTTGAACTGGTAGAGCTGGCACTCGCCGTGAAAGATTCGCCCGACGCTCCACACCACGCCCTTGTCGACCATGCGGTCGCCGACGCCGAGCCGGTCCCAATATTCCAGCGAACGCTTCGAGAAGCAGATCGCGCGCGAGCCTTCGCCGATGCGGTCGGCATCATCCAGAAGGACAACGCGCTGGCCGCGCTGGGCAAGATCAATCGCCAGCGACAGCCCGACAGGGCCCGCGCCGACGATCACGACCGGATGTTCCGCGGGCCTTGGCCCGGCGCGATCCTGATCGGGATGACGGCGATAGCCGAACTGGGTTTTGGCCTGATGCGTATTGGCGCCCGCCATACACTAACCTCGGCTCTGGTCAGAACAGGACTGATCTGCTAGATAGTCTCACGTGCAACTATTTTGGACCGGAGCCGGCCGGCCGTCAACTGGAATTCGGAGCGAGCCTTGGCGAGGACATCCAGCGACATCGCGCTGAAGGGACAAGAGGCGAGCGAGACTTCTCCGCGACCGAAGACGCGGCTTGACCTGTTCAAGTTTGTGCCGTTCCGCCTCAACCGGCTGGCGGCGGAGGTGAGTTCCGCGCTCGCGGTCGAATATCAGGAGCGCCACGGTCTCGACATTCCGGCCTGGCGCGTCATCGCCACGCTCGGCTTCCGCAATGATGCCTGCAGCGCGCAGTACATCTCGCAGTGCACCCGCACGCACAAATCCACCATCAGCCGGGCGGTGACCACGCTGCTCAATGAGCAACTGATCGAGCGCGTCGAGAACGAAGCCGACCGCCGCGAATTCCGCCTGCAACTGACGAACAAGGGACGCGCGCTCTATGAAGAGCTGTTCCCGCAATTGCTGCGGCGTGAGGACGAGATCCTTGCCTGCCTCTCCGCGC
Source organism: Bradyrhizobium sacchari (assembly GCF_002068095.1). Classification (GTDB taxonomy): domain Bacteria; phylum Pseudomonadota; class Alphaproteobacteria; order Rhizobiales; family Xanthobacteraceae; genus Bradyrhizobium; species Bradyrhizobium sacchari. The sequence goes on from NZ_LWIG01000032.1 coordinate 24,599, forward strand.
AGGAGCGCAAGCAGCTCTCGGCCCTGCTCGGCAAGATCGAAGCGAGCCTCGATCTGATCCAGACCAGTGAAGAGGCGGATGCGAAACAGGCGTATTAGGGACTCATAGAGGCGTGGACGTCGGCATTTCGGGGGCCGGTTAAGAAAGCTTGGTAGGCCCGTGACGGCACTGGCTTATATAGCGATGCTCCTTGCGGCGCTTATCGCGACTCGCGCATACGCCGCTGACATAGGTTATTTGGCTCCCCCCGGCGTCGCGGCAAACGAGTTTCCTTCACCACAGCGTCCTGTTGCGCGGATCGTCAGCCCACGTCGCGCCGCCGAAGAGCGTCGCGACGCCCTCGATGAGGCCGGTCAAATCGCACGTGTTCTTGAACTGAAACCAGGCATGACAGTCGGCGACATTGGAGCAGGCGATGGCTACCACACGGTCAGGCTCTCGCACCTCGTCGCACCCGCCGGCTCTGTCGTTGCCGAGGACGTCACGCGGGATTACCTCATCGAACTCGCGAGGCGAACACAACGTCTGAAGTTGACGAACGTGCAATTCGCTCTCGGCGAACCACACGACCCGCGTCTACCCGCTTCCTCGCTGGATGCCGCAATCCTCGTGCACATGTATCACGAGATAGCCCAACCCTATGCCTTCCTCTACAACCTCGCACCCGCCTTGAAGCCGGGTGCGCGGGTCGGAATTGTCGATCTCGAGCTTCCGACGTCGAAGCATGGCACGCCAATTGAGCTCTTGCGTTGCGAATTGACCGCCGTCGGCTATCGCGAGGTCGCCACACATAAGCTCGCAGGTGACGGAGGATATTTGGCGGTTTTCTCTCCGCCAGATGCAGCGGCTCGAAAATCTCCCCGCGATATCGTTGCTTGCAGGAATCCTGCCGGCGCTCGTTGACACCTCACGCCAGTCGCCCGTCTCCGGAGACTGACGTGTCCGGAGAAAGGGCCAGACCGGAATTGCCGATTGAGACCCTGGCGCTCTCGGCCCTGCTCGGCGAGATCGAAGCGTGCCTCGATTTGATCCAGACCAGCGAAGAGCCCGACGCCAAGCAGGCGCATTAGCCCCGTTGTCATTCCGGGGCGCCGCAAAGCGGCGAGCCCGGAATCCATCGCCTCACCGGTTATGTCGATAAATGGATTCCGGGTTCGCGCTGCGCGCGCCCCGGAATGACGCTATCGCGTCACTTCGCAAACGATCGCGTCGGCGGCAGATGCAGCGCCCAGGCATCGACCTTGTCGCTGGCGCGCGGATAGATCTCCGTCACGATCGGATCGTGGCCGGGGATGAACCTGTCAGGGTGGCCGGCGAGGCGCTCGATCGTCTCCCAGCCTTGCGCCATGTCGCCGACATTGTAGACGATCGGGAACGGGCTGCGGCGCTGCAGATTGGCGTAATAGTGCGCGGCGTCGGAGGCCAGCACCACGGCGCCGCGCGCGGTCTCGACCTTGACCACCTGCAGGCCGTCGGAATGGCCGCCGACACGATGCACGGTGACGCCGGGCGCGACCTCGCCGTCGCCCGAATAAAAGGTGACGCGCTCGCCATAGACATGGCGCACCATCTGCGTCACGTGCTCGACCGAGAACGGATGGCGCAGCAGGCCGTTGCACATGCAGCGCCCCGTCGCGTAGGCCATCTCGCGCTCCTGGAGATGGAAGCGCGCATTCGGGAAGCGATCGAGATTGCCGGCGTGGTCGTAATGCAGATGCGTCACGATGACGTCGCGGATGCTTGAGGCCGCAACGCCAAAGCGCTCGAGCGCATCGACCGGGTTGAGCGTCAGCTTGCGCGCCCGCGCGCTCGCCTCCTCGGCATTGAAACCGGTATCGACCAGGATCTCGCGGCCATGCCCTCGGATCAGCCAGACGAAATAGTCGAGGTCCTGCGCCGCGCTGTCATGCGGGTCGGGCGCCAGGAAGTTCATGCTGGGGGTGCGCGGCGACATCGTCGCGTAGCGCAGGGCGTAGATTTCGTAGACGTTTCCCATGGCTCTTCTTTGCTTTTTTGTAAGGGGACCTGAACGAGCGGACGCACCAAGCCATCGTCCGCCACAAAGGTCAAACTCCTGAGGTTGCAATGGCGGCAAGCCTGCAATGTGAGACCAATCACATTTTCGTCGCCATGAGTCTCCTAATGAGTCCCCCCTAACACGGCTCCAGCACGGAAGCTGCAATGCCCAATCAGGTCGCGTCGAGCACAAAGATGACAGCCCGTTCATGCCGATACCGGCGCACCCATGCGTTGCGGTCATTCGTCGCGATAATGCCGAATCTCCAAGCGGTTGACGCCCCCCTCCCCCGGTTTGATAATGCACTTTGCGTAAGTTAAGGTCGCCGCGGCGCAAGCTGGAACGGCGCCTTTTTGGCTGGACCGCGCTGATTATGAAAATTCGCTTCCTTTTCCTTCTCCCATTGCTCGTTTCGCTCGTCCCGACTGCCCCATCCCTGGCGGCCGGCGACCGCTTTGCGCTGGTCATCGGCAACGCTAAATATCCCGATGCGGATGCTCCGCTGAAGGAACCCCTCAACGATGCGCGCGACATCGCCGACGAGCTCAAGCGCGACGGCTTCTCGGTCGAGATCGGCGAGAATCTGACCGGCGACGGCATGCGCCGCGCCTTCGACAAGCTCTATGGCAAGATCAAGCCCGGCTCGGTGGCGCTGGTGTTCTTCAGCGGCTTCGGCATCCAGTCGGCGCGCCAGAGCTACATGCTGCCGGTCGATGCGCAGATCTGGACCGAATCCGACGTGCGCCGCGACGGTTTCAGCCTCGAGACCGTGCTCGGCGAACTCAACACGCGCGGCGCCGGCGTCAAGATCGCGCTGATCGACGCCTCCCGGCGCAACCCGTTCGAACGCCGGTTCCGAAGCTTCTCGGCCGGCCTGACGCCCGTGATCGCGCCGAACGGCACGCTGGTGATGTATTCGGCGGCGCTGGCCTCGGTGGTCTCGGACGCCGGCGGCGAGCACAGCCTGTTCGTGCAGGAACTGCTCAAGGAAATCCGCGTCCCCGACCTGATGGCCGAGGAGACGCTGAACCGCACCAAGATGGGCGTCACCCGCGCCTCGCGCGGCGAGCAGGTGCCGTGGATCTCCTCCTCGCTGGCCGAGGATTTCTCCTTCATTCCGGGAGCCGCCGGGTCGCGCCCGACAACAACGACCACGGCACCGCCGCCGGCGCCGCCCGTGGTCGCCAACAACCCGCCCCCGGCACCGCCCACGCCACCGTCACCGCCGGCACCGCCCGCGCCCTCGAAGCCGGCCGACACGGCTGCTGCGCCGGCGCCGCCACCGGCGCCCGCTCCGGCTCCGTCACCGAAGCCGCAGGTCGAGGCCGCCCTGCCCCCGCCGCCACCGCCGGCGAAACCGGCCGATCCCGCACCCGCGCCGAACGCGGATGGCGGGCCGAGCGCGGCGGCTCTCGCGGAAGATCCCACCATCAAGGGCCTGACGGCCAAGCTCGCCGCCAATCCGGATGACGTGAACGCGCTGTACCGGCGCGGCCAGGTCTATGCCAGCAAGGGCGCCTATAACCTCGCCATCAAGGATTTCGACGACACGCTCCGGATCAATTCGAAGGATGTCGAGGCGCTGAACAACCGCTGCTGGACGCGCACCGTGGTTGGCGACCTCCAGGGCGCGCTGAAGGATTGCAACGAGGCGTTGCGGCTGCGGCCGAACTTCGTCGATGCGCTGGACAGCCGCGGCCTCGTCAATCTGAAGTCGGGTGCGGTCAAGAACGCGATCGCCGATTTCGATGCGGCCCTGAGGATCAATCCGCGCCTGACCTCCTCGCTCTACGGACGGGGCCTTGCCAAGCAGCGTAACGGCTCCGCCCAGGAAGGCGCCCTCGACATTGCCAACGCCAAGGCGATGGATCCGAACATCGTTCAGGAATTCGCAAGCTACGGAGTCCGCTAGCATTTTTTTGGGCTCAGGCAGCTGACGCCTCGAACCTTGGCGGCTCACGGAAGACTAACGGTCGGATGCCGCAGGCGGCCTTTCCCGGGCCGCCTATTGCAGGAATTTTGGAACCGCGCGAGCTCGCGGCGCAGGAGGGACTTGCTATGAGATTGGCTGCAAAGGGACTGACCGCGATTCTGTCCATCATGGCCATCGGCGCGACGCTGTCGCTGCCGGCCGCCCCCGCATTCGCCGGCGATGACGGCAACAGCAAGAACGTCACCGAGGACGAGATCGTGCGCGCGCTGGCGCCCCCGGCGAAGAAGCCGTTGACCCGCGGCCTCTCGATCGGCGCGCCGCAGGCCGACCCCGCGCCGAATGCGGCCGAGACCAAGCTGATCCAGTCCGTGCGCGGCCGCTCCACGCGCTCGCTGTCGTCGACCGAGCGCGAGGAGATCGCCTCTGCCGCCAAGGACAAGCCGAACATCGATCTCGAGATCACCTTCGACTACAACTCGGCCAATATCAGCGCCAAATCCATGTCTTCCGTGCAGGCGCTCGGCCGCGCGCTGACCAGCCCCGACCTCAAGGGCTCGACCTTCGTGGTCGCCGGCCACACCGACGCCGCTGGCAGCGAGGCCTACAACCAGGACCTGTCGGAGCGCCGCGCAGATTCGATCAAGCGCTACCTGGTCGAGAAGTACAGCATCGCCGCGACCGATCTCGTCACCGTCGGCTACGGCAAGAGCAAGCTGAAGGACCCGAGCCAGCCGATGGCCGAGGTCAACCGCCGCGTGCAGGTCGTCAATATGGAAAACAAGACCACTGCGTCGAAATAGGCGCGACGCAATCCTTTGAATGACCAATCGTGATGTGGTGTAAAGTCTCGCTTCCAAAGCGCGTCCCGCAGCCGTGCGGGACGCTGCTTCATTTCAGGGAAACGCTCTTCATGGACCTCGTACGGATGGCCGTGAGCCAGGCCAGGATGATCCGGCGATGAACCTCTCCGAATACCTCAAGCCAGCCGGAACCGTGGCCTTCGTCGTCGCTCTCGGCGTCGGCTATTATCTGTTCGAGCATCGGCGTCGTCCCGAGGTGAAGGAGACGCCGAGCGAGGCGCTCGTTATCGTGACGAAGTCGACCAATGCCTGCTTCTCCGATCTGGTACGGGTGACCGGTTTCTTCGTGCCGCGCCGCGAGGCGGTCGTCGTCGCCGACCAGGAAGGCTCCCGGGTCACCGACCTCTTCGTCACCGAAGGCACTCTTGTCACCGACAATCAGGAGCTGGCGCGCCTGACCGCGCCGCCGCAGATCCCGGGCCAGCCGCAGCGGCCGGGCCCGCAAGGCCCTATCTCGCTGAAGGCGCCTGCGCCTGGTCTCGTCACCGAGGTGCGTACCATCGTCGGCGCGCCCGCTTCCCCACAGGCCGGCCCGATGTTCCGCATTGCCGTGAACAACGAGATCGAGCTCGACGCCCAGGTTCCGGCAGTGCACATGCCCAAGCTCAGCCCCGGCGCGACCGTGCGCATCAGCCGCGACGATGCGCCCGATCTGATCGGACGCGTGCGGCTGGTCGCACCCGAGATCGACCGCGCCACGCAGCTCGGCCGCGTCCGCATCAGCGTCACCAACAATCCCTCGCTGAAGGTCGGCGTGTTCGCGCGCGCCTCGATCGACGCCAAGCGAAGCTGCGGCGTCGCGGTTCCCAAGACCGCGATCGACCATCTCACCGTGCAGGTCGTCAAAGGCAACATTGTCGAGACGCGCAAGGTGCGGGTCGGACTGTCGTCCGACACCGCGACGGAAATCCTGGAAGGGCTCGACGTCGGCGAAATCGTCGTGGCCGACGCCGGCTCTTCGCTGCATGACGGCGACCAGATCAAGACCATGTTCGCCGATGAACTCGATCGCACGCGGGTACGCTGATGGCTCTCAATATTTCGGCATGGTCGATCCGTCACCCGCTGCCGTCGGTCGTCTTTTCGATCATCCTGCTGGTGCTCGGCTGGACCTCGTTCGTGAAGCTCGCGGTGACGCGGCTGCCCTCGGCCGACATCCCCGTGATCTCGGTCGCGGTGTCGCAATTCGGCGCGGCCCCGGCCGAGCTTGAATCCCAGGTCACCAAGACCATCGAAGACGCGGTGTCCGGCGTCGAGGGCGTCAGGCACATCACGTCGTCGATCACCGACGGCCTGTCGCTGACCACCATCCAGTTCGCGCTGGAGACCAACACCGACCGCGCGCTCAACGACGTCAAGGACGCGGTGACTCGCGTGCGCTCGAACCTGCCGCAGAACGTCACCGAGCCGCTGATCCAGCGCGTCGACGTGATCGGCCTGCCGATCGTCACCTATGCCGCGATCTCGCCCGGCAAGACGCCGGAGCAGCTGTCCTATTTCGTCGACGACGTGGTCAAGCGCGCGCTGCAGGGCGTGCGCGGCGTCGCCCAGGTCGAGCGCATCGGCGGTGTCGAGCGCGAGATCCTGGTCTCGCTCGATCCCGACCGCCTGCAGGCGATGGGGCTGACCGCGGTCAATGTCAGCCAGAGCCTGCGCGGCACCAATGTCGACGTCGCCGGGGGCCGCGCCGAGATCGGCAAGAACGACCAGGCGATCCGCACGCTCGCCGGCGCCAAGACGCTGAGCGATCTCGCCGGCACCATGGTCCCGCTGTTCGGCGGCGGCGAGGTGCGGCTGGACGATCTCGGCACCGTCACCGACACCATCGCCGACCGCCGCACATTCGCCCGCTTCAACGGCGAGCCGGTGGTCGCGCTCGGCATCAAGCGCTCCAAGGGCGCCAGCGACGTGAAGGTCGCGGCCGCCGTGCAAAAACGCATCGACGCGCTGAAGGCGGCTTATCCCGACGTCGACCTCAAGCTGATCGACACCTCGGTCGAATACACCAACGGCAATTACGAAGCGGCGATCTCCACCCTGTTTGAGGGCGCCATCCTCGCCGTCGTGATCGTGCTGCTGTTCCTGCGCGACCTGCGCGCGACCATCATCGCCGCGATCTCGCTGCCGCTGTCGATCTTCCCGGCATTCTGGGCCATGGATCTGCTCGGCTTCTCGCTGAACCTTGTCAGCTTCCTCGCCATCACGCTATCGACGGGTATTCTGGTCGACGACGCCATCGTCGAGATCGAGAACATCGTCCGGCACATGAACATGGGCAAATCGCCCTACCGTGCCGCGCTGGAAGCGGCGGACGAGATCGGCCTCGCGGTGATCGCGATCTCGCTCACGATCATCGCGATCTTTGCACCCGCGAGCTTCATGTCGGGCATCGCCGGGCAGTTCTTCAAGCAGTTCGGCATAACCGTGTCGGTGCAGGTGTTCTTCTCGCTGCTCGCCGCGCGCTTCGTGACGCCGGTGCTGGCCGCCTACTTCCTCAAGCATGGCCATCACGAGGAGCCACCGCCCGGGCGCATCTTGCGGTCCTATCATGGGATCGTGTCCTGGTCGGTGAAGCACTATTTCATCACGGTGCTGATCGGCTTCGGCATCTTCGCGGCCTCGATCTGGAGCATCACGCTGCTGCCGCAGGGCTTCCTGCCCGCGCAGGACAGCGCGCGTTCGCTGCTGGCGCTCGAGCTGCCGCCGGGCACCCAGCTCGCCTACACCGAGAAGGTTACCGAGGACATCGTCGCGCGGCTGCGCAAGCGGCCGGAGGTGAAGAGCATTTTCGTGGACGGCGGGCGCGTCCCGCCCGGCACCCAGGAAGTCCGGCGCGCCGCCCTGATCATCAACTATACCCCCAAGGCCGACCGCGACATCACGCAGCGCGAGCTGGAATTCTCGATCAGCCAGGAGCTGGAAAACATCCCGGACATCCGCTTCTGGTTCCTCGACGAGAACGGCCTGCGCGCGATCTCGCTGGTCGTGACCGGCGTCGACGCCAACATCGTCAACAACGTCGCCAGCGAGCTCGCGACGCAGATGAAGCGGATTCCGACCATCTCCAACGTGATCTCGGAAACCACGCTGGAGCGGCCCGAGCTGCGCATCGAGCCGCGCGCCGATCTCGCCGCGCGCCTCGGCGTCTCGACCGAAAGCCTGTCGCAGACCATCCGCGTCGCCACCATCGGCGACGTCGGACCGGCGCTCGCGAAGTTCGACGTCGGCGACCGCCTGGTGCCGGTCCGGGTGCAGCTCGAGGACGCCGCGCGCGGCAATCTGAAGACGCTCGAGCAATTGCGCGTGCCGCTCGGCGAGCACGGCGAGAAGGGCGGCGTGCCGCTCTCGGTCATCGCCGACGTCAAGCTCGACCAGGGCCCGACCAGCATCAACCGCTACGACCGCGAGCGGCAGGCGACCGTCGCCGCCGATCTCGTCGGCTCCGCCGCGCTCGGCGACGCCACCAAGAAAATTTACGATCTGCCCGTGATGAAGACCTTGCCGAAGAGCGTGAAGGTCTCACCCTCCGGCGATGCTGAAAGCCTGAACGAACTGTCCGACGGCTTCGCCACCGCGATCACGGCGGGCCTGATGATGGTCTATGCGGTGCTGGTGTTGCTGTTCGGCACCTTCCTGCAGCCGATCACCATCCTGTTCTCGCTGCCGCTCTCGATCGGCGGCGCGATCGCCGCCCTGCTCATCACCGGCAAGCAGCTCACGACGCCGGTGTGGATCGGCATCCTGATGCTGATGGGCATCGTCACCAAGAACGCGATCATGCTGGTGGAATTCGCCATCGAATCCATCCGCGACGGCAAGCCGCGCGAGGAAGCGATGATCGACGCCGGTATGAAGCGCGCCCGCCCGATCGTGATGACCACGATCGCGATGGCCGCCGGCATGATGCCAAGCGCGCTCGCGGTCGGCGCCGGCGGCGAGTTCCGCTCGCCGATGGCGCTCGCGGTGATCGGCGGCCTGATCTTCTCGACCATCCTGTCGCTGGTGTTCGTGCCCGCGATGTTCATGGTGATGGACGATCTCGGCGCCCTGATCTGGCGGTTTGGCAAGCGGCTGATCGTGCACAGCGAGGATGCGGAAACGGACGGTCATCACGGAGCCGCGCCAGCGGCGGCGCCGCCGGCGCCGAAGAGCATCGTGCACCCGGCGGCGGAGTAGTCGCGATGCCAGAAGCACAGGACGTGCCTGCAAAGCGACGCTCATGAGCCTGACATTGCGGAACATCGTCTTCGCTACGAAACGTTCAAGCGCACCTGTCAAGCCGTACCGCTGGAGGCCGTCAAAGCGGGGGTCTCCAGTTGGGGCTCCTCTGAGGAGCTATCGCGCCCCGACGCGATTGACGTGCGCAGCTAGCGACTTCACTCGTTCCGCGCGATCGCCGTCAGCTTGGTCATGTTCCGCAGCAATATCCGGCCGCGCTGGAGATCGAGGATGGCTTCCTTGCGCCAGGCCTGGAGCTGGCGGTTGACGCTCTCGCGGGCGGCGCCGACGAAGACGCCGAGCTGCTCCTGCGAGATATGCACCTCCGAGCCGAAATCGGCGGCGAGCGCGCAGAGCCGTCGCGCCAGGCGCACCGGGAGCGGCTGCAGCATGGACTCTTCCATGCGCTCGCTCTGCCAACGGATGCGCTGGCACAATAGCGCGATGATCTTGATCGCGACCTTCGGCTCGCGCTCGAGGAAGCCGAGGAAGTCTTCGCGCCGCAGCACGAACAGTTCACTGGCCTCGCCGGCTGTTGCGTCTGCCGTACGGTTCTGGCCGTCCAGCACCGCGACCTCGCCGAACAGATCGCCCGGCCCCATGAAGTTCAGCGTCAGCCGGCTGCCGTCGGAGGCGCCGGTCTCGATGCGGACCTGGCCGCGGCGCACGCCGAACAGCGCGTCCCCGGCATCGCCCTTCTGGAACAGCACCTCGCCATTCGCCAGATGTTGGGTATGGCACAGATGGGACAGCCGCTGGAGCTCGTCCGCGCCGAGATCGGCGAACATCGGGTTCATCTTCAGGATGACCGCAAATTCGGCCTGTTTGCTCATTTCAACGTCCTTGTAAATTTGCTTGTCAATGTCGCCGGCAATCGCTTGGAACCATCAGCACCAGGATCGCGTAAAACCGCGCCGGAGAAGTGTGTCATAAGTCACATAACTTTGCAGCACCCCCTGACTATTTTTGACCGCTTGGAGCGGCTTCCCGTCCGGGGATAAACTCACGCACAAGGGACGGGTGAGCGGCCGGTTTCGGCGCCGTTCGTACGTCGTTGGAAAGTCGATATGAGAGCAGTGAAATTCGCCGGCGCCGCGGTCGCCGCCGTCATCGTCGTGATCGCGCTTCTGCTCGTGGTCGGGATCCCCTCGGGCTTCCTGACCTCGACGATTGCCTCGCGCGTCGAAAGCGCCACCGGCTATCGCCTGTCGATCGACGGCACCACGAAGATCAGCCTGTGGCCGACGCTGAACGTCACCCTCAACGACCTTACCCTCCAGGACCCCAAGGACCGCAGCGGCATCACGCGCCTGACGGTCGACAGCGTGCAGGCCGACATGTCGCTCTCCAGCGTGTGGTCGGGCACCCCTGCGATCAGCGAGCTCGTCGTCACCCATCCCGTGCTCTACCAGCCGCTGTTGCGCGAGCGCCTGCCCAATGCCGGCGCCACGTCGAAGCCGATCGCGCTCGACACGGCCGGGGCGACCATCGATCGCATCAAGGTGATCGACGGCGAGGTCGCATTCGCGCGCCTGCGCGACCGCGTCGAGGGCCGCATCAGCGCCATCAACTCCGCCGCCGTCGTCGGCCGCGACCGCAAGGTCGACATCACCGGCACCGCGCGCGTCGGCGATCACCCGACCAAGTTCGACATCAAGGCGACGGCGCCGATGCCGCCGGCCGAGCGGCCGACCATTCCGGTGGATTTCGCCATCGACATGCCCGACGTGTTGAAGTCCCAGCTCAACGGCCATGCCGAGATGCGGCTGAGCGGCGATGTCGTGATGATCAACGGCGTGAGCGGCCGGCTCGGGGACGGCGCCTTCAACGGCTGGGCTTCGGTCGACATCGCGAGCAAGCCTCTGGTCAAGGTCGATCTCGACTTCCAGCGGCTCGCGATTCCGCTGGCGAAGACGCCCGACGGCGCGCCGGGACAGCCTTGGAGCAATGCGCCGATCGACGTGTCCGGACTCAATTATGTCGATGCGCAGTTGCGGATCTCGGCGAACGAGGCCGTGATCGGCGATGCGCGCCTGGCTCCGCTGGCGCTCGATGCCAAGCTCGCCGGCGGCGTGCTGAAGGCCGGCACCGCCAATCTCGGCGCCTATGGCGGCCAGGTCTCGGGCGAGGTGATCCTGGATGCGACCACCGGCGCGCCGAGCTTTGCCATGCATTCCGACCTCGTCGGCGTGCGCGCGCTGCCGCTGCTCCAGGGGCTCGCCGAATTCGACCGGATCGACGGCAAGCTGCAGGCCAAGCTCGCTCTGCGCAGCGCCGGCACCAGCCAGCGCGCGCTGATGGCGAACATGCAGGGCACGGCCTTCGTCAATTTCCAGGACGGCGCGATCCGCGGCATCAACGTCGCGCAGATGATCCGCTCGCTGACGACGGGCACGCTCAGCGGCTGGCAAGACAGCCAGAACGGCAGCCAGAACAACAATCAGGAGCAGAGCACGGATCTGTCGCAGCTCTCGGCCTCCTTCCGCATCGACAAGGGACAGGCCGTGACGACCGATCTCAACCTGATCGGGCCGCTGGTGCGCGTCACCGGCGCCGGCACCATCGCGCTCGACACCAAGATGATGGGCTTTCGCGTCGAGCCCAAGCTGGTGATGACAACCGAAGGCCAGGGCCGCACCTCCGATCCGGTCGGCTTCGGCATCCCCGTGATGATCCAGGGCAGCTGGTCGCAGCCGAAGATCTACCCCGACATGGCCGGCATGCTCGACAACCCCGATGCCGCCTATGCCAAGCTGCGCGAGATGGGCAAAGGTCTGTTCGGCCCCGATGGCGCCGGGCTTGGCAACATTTTGGGCAGCCTCGGCAGTAACCTTGGCAGTAACCTTGGACTTGGCGGCACGACCGCGCCGGGTGGCGGCAATGCAACTGGAAATACGAATCCGCAAACCCAGCAACCGGGGCAGAACAATCTGCTCGGCGGCCCCCTGGGCGAGGCAATCGGCAATTTGATCCAGCAGGGGCTCTCCAGCGGTGCGGGAGCTGGAGCCAATACCGGCCGCAGCCGCGGCCTGCCGGCAACACCCTCGACCCCTGCGCCGCAGGCCTCGCCCGCGTCCCCCGCTCAGGAGGACCCGCCGGTGGCGCAGCAGGACAGCCAGCCGATGAATGACGTGCTGCGGCAGCTCTTCAATCGATGATGTCACGCCGATCCCCTTACCTCGGCTTCCCCGTCAGCGGCTTCCTCCGAACAGATGAGGCTGCGACAATTCACCACCCTTCCGCCTGTCCCGGCGTCCCCAACGGGTAACCACACCGGCCGGTCCACCGGTCCGTTGTCCCAAATTGTGATAGAAAGGCCGCCGGGGCCCGCGCGGCCCGAAGCGCCGGCGTCGATGGCGGCGCGAGAGGATCCGGATGGCAGGGGCGAACGACAAGACACGGTTTCTGCGCGAGGGCCTGTTCGCCAAATACGTCGTCTCCCTCGTCGGCCTCGTCGTGTTCGTGCTCGCCGTCAACGGCGCGATGGAGACCTGGATCTCCTACCGCGCCACCAAGACACAGCTGACCGGCGGGCTGGAGGACAAGGCGCAGGCCGCGGCCCGGCGGATGGAGCAGTCGATCTCCGAGCTCGAGCGCCAGATCAGCTGGGTGACGCGGGCGAGCCAGGACACGCTGGAGAAGCGCCGCGCCGACTACGCCCAGCTGCTGCACCAGGTCTCGGTCGTCAACCAGCTGTTCCAGCTCAATGGCGACGGACGCGAGGTGCTGCGCGTCTCGCGGCAGTCCACCACGACGGGCGGCAATGCCGACCTCTCCCGCGACATGCGCTTCACCGACACCGTCGCGCGCGGCGTCAGCTACGCGCCGGCCTGGTTCTCCGACCAGACGCCATTCATGTCGATCTCGGTGGCGCATTCCGGCTTTAACGCCGGCGTCACGGTGGCCGAGATCGACCTCGGCTTCCTCTCCGACTTCCTGTCCGACGCCCAGGTCGGCAAGGCCGCCTTCGCCTATGTGGTCGATCCGCGCGGCCGCGTGCTGGTGACGTCCTCGAGGGGCCCCGATGTCGGCAAGGATTTGTCGAAGCTGCCGCAGGTGGCGGCCGCGATTTCGTCCGGCCGCGAGCCCGAGACGTCAGGCACCGACTTCAACGGTCATGCGGTGCTGTCAGCCGCAAGCACCGTGCCGAAACTCGGATGGAGCGTGATATTCGAGCAGCCGACCACGCAGGCCCTGACGCCGATCCGCGACCAGCTCGTCCGCATCGCGCTTCTGATCGGCATGGGGCTGTTGGTCGCGATCCTCGCCGGCACGCTGCTCGCGCGCCGCATGATCATCCCGATCACGGCGCTGCGCGACGGCGCGCACAAGCTCGGCGAAGGCGATTTCAGCCACCGCATCGACGTGCACACCTCCGACGAGCTCGAAGACCTCGCCGGTCAGTTCAACCGCATGGCGACGCAGCTCCAGGAGACCTATTCGAACCTCGAGACCAAGGTCGAGGAGCGCACCCGCGATCTCGCGCAGTCGATCAACGAGCTCAAGGTGCTGGAAGAGGTCGGCCGCGCGGTCTCCTCCTCGCTCGATCTCAACGCCGTGCTGCCGACGATTGCGGCGCGCGCGATCGAGATCACCCACGCCGACGCGGTGCTGATCTACGGCTATGACGCCGAGACGCGCCGCTTCAACCTGGTCGAATCCAATGGCATCGACAGATCGGCCGATGGCGCCCATGTCACCATCGACGAAGGCGACAACATCCTGAGCGATGCCGCCAGAAGCGGCGAGCCGATCGCGCTTGCCGATCTCGACCATGCGGCCGCGCAGCCGCTGCGCGAGGCCGCGATCGCGGCCGGCTTCCACTCGGTGCTGGTGGTGCCGCTGGTCGACCAGCAGGGCACGCTCGGCGCGCTGGTGGTGCTGCGGCGCCCCAGTGGCGAGTTCGCCGGCAGCCTCATCGGCTTGATGCGCACCTTCGCCAACCAGGCGGTGCTGGCGATGCGCAACGCGCGGCTGTTCACCGAGGTCGATCACAAGAGCCACGCGCTGGAGGCCGCCAACGAGACCGTGCGCGCCCAGGCCGACCAGCTGCGCGTGCAGACCGAGCAGCTCAAGGACTGGAACAAGTCGCTGGAGGAGCGCGTCAGGACCCAGCTCGGCGAGATCGAGCGCATCCGCAAGCTCGAGCGTTTCCTGGCGCCGCAGGTCGCGCAGCTGATCGCCTCCTCCGACAGCCCCGAGGGGCTGCTCACGAGCCAGCGCCGCGAGGTCACGGTCGTGTTCTGCGACCTGCGCGGCTTCACCGCGTTCACGGAAGCGACCGAGCCGGAAGAGGCGATGAACGTGCTGCGCGAATATCACGCCGCGCTCGGCAAGCTGATCTTCAAATACGAGGGCACGCTCGACAAATATGCCGGCGACGGCGTGATGATCCTGTTCAACGCGCCGATCCAGTTCGAAGACCATACCCAGCGCGCGGTGAAGATGGCGGTGGAGATGCGCGACACCATCGGCCCGCTGACCGAGCGCTGGCGCAACCGGGGCCACAGCCTGGGATTCGGCATCGGCATCGCGCTCGGCTATGCCACGCTCGGCCAGGTCGGCTTCGAGCAGCGGCTGGAATATGCCGCGATCGGCAGCGTCACCAACCTCGCCTCGCGCCTCTGCAGCGAGGCCAAACCCAACCAGATCGTGGTCAGCCGCCGCGTCTACGGTATCGTCGAGCCCTGGGTCGAGGCGCGCGCGCTCGACGATCTCCAGCTCAAGGGCTTCAATCACCCGGTGCTGGCGATGGAGATTTTGAGCTGGCGCGAGGAAGTGGAGAACGTGGTGGATGCGTCGGCGGTGCGCCGGCGCGGGTAGCCGAAACAAAAAGTGCAAAAACAACCCCATGCACAGTAGACGGGGCTTGTAAGATCAGTGCCTTAGGGAAGGATGCAAGGCCTGGCTTGCTAGAGGCTTTGACACGTCGGGCAAAACACCGGCAGAATGGCATGCCCCCCCGCCTTCCACGAACCATATCGCGCCTCCCCGCGACTAACCATCGCCTCAACGGCGAGGCGGATTTCGTGGGAGACGAGCTGTGGCCCTTGCCTTGCCCTCGCGTGCGTATGATTTGCAGATGCTGGACCGGCCCGCGGATCGTGCGCGCGACCAGGGCTGGGTCTATGGGCTGCCGCCGGGCATCTCGAGCGAGCAATGGCCGCTCGATCCCGTCACGGGCTATCCGCTGATGCACGGCTTTACCTTGAGGCTGCCGGAGGACTATCGCGTGCATGGCGAGGACATCGTCGCTGTGTCGTTCTTTGCCACCGCGCCGGATCACAATGACGGCGGCGCGCCCGATGATCCGGAAATCCGCGAGGCCGTGATGGCGGGACCATCGCATCCGCGCCTGTCGCGCATGACCGACATTCTCAACTACGAATATGCGGCGCTGCTGCTGACCAAAGCCGAATATGACGGCGCGTTCGCGACACCGCCGGCGCCGCTCGCGCTGGCGACGGCCGACCGGCCGCGCTGGCTGGATGTCGGCGGCGCCAGCGCCTTCTTCGAGGCTGCCGCGCCTTACGCGAGGAAGATGTTTGCCGGCGCACCGCGCGCCGATCTCACCGAAACCCGCGCGATCGCGTTATCGCCGCGCGCGAGCGATCCCAATGCCGGCAAAGGACCGCAGGACGAGTACACGAGCCGCGTCGCACCGACCGGCTATCAGCCCTATTACTACTATGTCGGCGGCGTACCGGGCCGCGACAATTTCCGCCTGCACGACTGGAGCAAGGACCACGCCCACAACCATCTCGGCGGCACCATGCGGCCGTGCCAGGCGGTGCCGGAGATGAGCCCGTTCTACATCGAGTTCGAGGAGTATTTCGGCGGCTACAATTTCGGCGGCGGCAACGCGCAGCTCGACTTCAAGGACATGAAGTTCGACTGGGCGTGCGGGTGAGGCTATGGGTCTCCTCGCCTACCTCCTAGAAACGGATTGACGATTGTGATCCCGCCAATACTGCGGCCATGCTGGAGGTCTTCGCTATAGAGCGTGTCGCAACCGGCTTCGATCGCTGCGGCGACGATCAGCGCATCATAGAAGGCGAGGGTATGATCGCGGGCAAGCGCAAGGGCCGCAGCGTGCGTGTCCGATGTCAGCGGCACGATGTCGGGAAAACGAAAACGCAGAGACTGCAGGGCTGCCTCGATGACCGGCCAATCCTGCTTCTGCTTCTTCCGCAACACATTGGTGAATTCGTTCAGCACCTGCGCGCTGATGGCACCACCGCCAGCGATCGTAATCAGCGCCCGCTGGCGCCTTGCGTCGGTCGAATAGGCGTAGATCAGGATATTGCTGTCGAAGAACGCGCTCACCGCTCGTTCGCCTCGTCGCGGTCGAACTTGTAGCCTTCGGGCAGGGGAAATTGGAATTGCTCCGCCTGCCTGAGAAATTCCGCGCGCTTGTCGATCTTCTCCACTGCGAGCCGGCCCTTGGAGGCCTCCACCACATTGAGCTCGTCACCGGGGGAAAGCTTCAGTGCCTCAACAAGAGCCTTGGGCAGGCGAACCGCCAAGCTATTCCCCCATTTGGAAACCAGCACGGAACCCTCCACAATATACATTTTTCATGTATATCATAGTTAGATATCATGCCGTTTCAAGATGTAACCGCCGGCTTGGACGCCCCTCACGCCCCGCGCTTAGGCCCGATCGCCTCGAAGCCCGCCTTCTGCTCGTCGCTCAGATCGGCCTCGAAATCGTCGAGCGCATCGGTGACGCCGGTCACCGCCT
>NZ_LWIG01000032.1:41423-90166 GCF_002068095.1 Bradyrhizobium sacchari
GGGCCAGCGGCGTCGCGGCGGCCTCCGCGGGACAGGCGCTCAGCGTCTCCATGGTGCGCAGCGTGGTGTCCTGGAGTACCTCAAAGCGGGCGCGGCCGGTGTCGTCGAGGCGAAGCGTCGCGGCGATGTCGTCCGCAGGCCATTGCTGCTGCACGAGCTGCTCATATTGGCGCTGCGCCTTTTCGTCGTAACGAGGATCGTAGTCGGGCCGGCAAGCAGCGGCGGCCTGCGCGTCCCTGGACTGATCCTTGGGCTGGCGAGACGCAAGCTGAGCGCGACGATCATTGGCGAGGGCATTGAGCCTGGCTTTCTGGTCGTCGTTAAGGAGGCCCGCAAACTTCGCGAGCGGCGCTTCGATCGCATCCGTCGCCTTGATCATGGCCGCGATGCGCTCGCGCATCAGGCCGAGGCGCTCCAATGCGGTCGCGGGCGCTTGCGCCGGACAGGCGGCGCGGATGCCGTCGCGCGCTGCATTCCAGGCCGCACTGAGCTCATCGAGCGCTGCGCGCTGCAACTCGTTGGGCGCCACAATCGCGGCGATGCGATCGACCGGCAGGCCGCCGGTGTCGGTGGCATCGCAAATGCTCTCGACCGAGGGGACCCTTCGCGCGCGCCGGCCTTGCGGCGCGGTGTAGGCGGCAAGCTCGGTGGCCGCATACGGCGCGAAGATCGCCGCATAGATGTCGCCGTAACCGTAAAGCGAGAGGCTGGTCGTATCGCCGAAGATGATCGCGTTGGTGAGGTCGTCATGCGCGAACGGCCAGAACACCGGACCGGCCCAGCCATAGCTGCCGTCGGGGTGGCGCCACCAGCCCTGCGGGCTGCGCCCACCGCGCCAGCCCGACAGCGCGGCTTGCGCCGTCAGCGCCGCACGCAGGACGTAAGGATTGGCGGGCTGGCCGCGTTCGGCGCCGCGCGGGTCGTAACGAGGATCTTGGGACCGCAACGCAGCGGAACGGTAGCGGCCCCCGCGCACCGCCATGCGGGCATGGCGCAGGCGTGACAGGCCGATCACGTGGCCGACGGCGAAGCGTGCAACACCGAGCGGCCCACCTCGCAGTCCGAACTGTGCTTGCGCACTATTCGGCAGCAGCACTGCCGCAATCAGGAGGGTCGCGCCAGCGAGCACCAGCCCCATGCGTCCCGACATGACCGCCGCTTTGGCCACTTTCTGGCCCTCCCTCCCGCATGAAGCGCGCAATGTGCCTCACCATAATGACGCGCGAGGGAACTAAATGTTCCGGAGGTACACAGGCGAAACGTCGCTGGCGCGCAACGGAGCGCCAACGCGCCGCGTCACGGCGTCTTCTGCGGCAGCACGAGAGTTTGGCCGGGATAGATCAAATTGGGATTGTGGATCTTGTCGCGGTTGGCCTTGAAGATCACAGCGTAGCGGGCGCCGTCGCCATAGGCGAGCCGGCTGAGGGCCCACAGGCTGTCTCCGCGGGAGATCACACGGCTGGCGCCCGCTTCCGCCGGTGCGGCGCTGAGGGCGTCGGCCGGCAAGGCCGACGCGACCGTCGTGGCCGCCGGCACCCGCGCCATGGCCCTTGGCTTTGCCGCGCCCATCCGAAGGGCGGGAGACGTTGACGCCAGGTGCGGTGCGGCCGATTGCAGCGACGCCACGATATCCGATTTGTCGTCGACCTTCTCGGCCTGCTTCGCAACAGGCGCGAGACGCGCGGGCGGCGGCGCCGCGGCGGCAACCGTCACCGGCATGGTGCGACTGGACTGCGTGACGGTGCCGTCGGGCGCCTTGGCCCGCAGCGTCAGCTCGTAGCTGCCTGCAGGAAGCTGCGGCGGCGTCATGACGAACTGACCCGACGCATCAGCCACCACCGAATCGAGCGGCTGGCCGTCGCGCAGCAGTTCGACCTTCGATCCCGGCGCGGCCTGGCCCGCGATCACCGCGGCCTCGCCATGATCGTCGATGCGGGCGACGTCGAACCGGGGCCCGGCATCCGTCACGGCCGGAGGCGGCTTGACCGGGGCGAGATCGGCGAGCGCGGCCGTAACCTGCGTCCGCGTCTCGGCCGCCCGATCCGCCAGCTTCGGCGCGGCCGCTGGCGCGGGCTGTGCGGCGGCGAGCTTCGGTTCTTCGGGTTTCGGCGCTGCCGTGATTTCGGCTTTGGGCTCGACCTTGATCTCGGGCTTGGCGGCGACAGCAATCTCGGTGCCCGTTCCGCCCGGCAACAGGCGGCGCAACTCGGCGGGACCGATCACAAGGACGGTGCCGCCTACCGCGAGCAGGCAGAACGCAATGAGGGCCTTGGTTGCGGTCATCATCAGAGGTCGAACCCTTGCTGGCAAATCAGCCGATGGGGGACAAAGTGCGCCGATTTGGTTTCGGCAGCAAGTCGCTCAAAGGGATGATCGGCCATCGTTCCCGCACGCCGCGGATGAACCGACACCGCCCCCTCGGCGTCAAATGTGCGAGGCCCCGCTGCGGCTATTTTTCAAGGATTTTTCCATGACCGCACCCTTTCGCACCGCGCCATGGCTGGCGCTCGCCCTGATGCTCGCTGCAACCCCCGCGCTCGCGGCGTCCGGCCCACCGCCGGGCTACGTCCTCACCGACGATGAGGACCTCGCCTTCACCTCGCCCGACGGCGCCACCAAGCTCGAGCAGTACATGAAGGACAGTGAGGACCTTTTCGGCATCAAATGGCAGGTCTGGGCGCGGCGCGGCGACCAGATGACGGAGCTGAAGCCCGAGCAGGGCTATGGCGCCGGCTTCCGCTTCACCAGCGACTCGCAATGGCTGGTGCGGATGCAGAAGACCGGCTCGGGCTCGCAGGATCTCTTCCTTTACCATTTCGAGAACGGCGCCTTCGTGAACGCGACGAAGAAATCGCTCAGCGAGCTCGCCTGGGCCTATTTCCACAGCCGGCCCGACACGAAGAATATGAAGCTCGACTACCACATCTCGGCCGACCTCATGAAGGGCACCGAGGATGCCTATCGCTGGCTCGGCGTCGATTGGCCCAATAACCGCTATCTCCTGATCTCGCTGTCGGGCGCGATGGACAAGCACCCGAAGAACGTCGCCGTGAAGGGATTGGGGGATTGGACGTGCCGCTATGACCTCAAGACCGGCAAGTTCGACGTGCCGGCGATGTTCGCGAAGGACAATGCGGAAGCGCTGAACTGGGAGATCAAGCGGTGAGTGCCGCTGCGTAGCGTCGCAGCTTCGTCGGCTGGGCAATTGCGTGCCCGCCCCGCGGTCTCGTCACGGTGCGCACTGGGAACCAACTCACTGATTCCGCTCCGATTCATATTTTTCTAACCCTCAATGGTAACGGGGTCTTGTCGGTTTTGCTGCATCTTGCATCCCAAGGGAGGGCTGGATGGGCACATCGATCCGATGGACCGCGCGGATGCGCGCGCTGCTGCGCCGCTGGCGTGGGGCGCCGCTGACATGGCTGACCGCCGGCGGCTTCGTGCTGATGCTGGCGACCGCCATCGGCACAGCGCTCACCGTCGACCGCTTCCGCCAGAATGCGATCGAGAGCGGCCGCGACAGTCTCGAGAGCGCCGTCCGCCTGCTGGCCCGCCATTTCGACCGCGAGTTCGAGGATTTCGCGGTGCTGCAGAAGAGCATCATCGCGGAGCTCGAAAGCCACGGCATCGCGTCCGCAGACGTCTTCCGCAGCGAGATGGGCACGCTCGCCATGCATGAGGTGCTGCGCGCCAAAGCCAGCGCCTGGTCCGACGTCGCCGGCGCCAATGTGTTCGACGCAAGCGGCATCCTGATCAACTCGTCGCGGCGCTGGCCGGTCGCCAACGTCTCGGTCGCCGACCGCGACTATTTCAACCGACTGAAGAACGACCCGATTGCGGAAGAAGAAGTCGAGGTCGTGCCGGGGCGGCTCGGCAACGGACCGGCGATCGTGTTCGCGCGGCGCGTCTCCGGCCCGCGCGGCGAGTTCCTCGGCATCGTCTCGCGCGCGCTTGCTCCAGAGCAGCTCGAAGCCTTCTTTGCCTCGACCGGGCTCGGCGAAGAATCCTCGATCGCGATGCACCACCAGAACGGCCAGCTGCTCGCGCGCATTCCGCATGTCGATGCCATGATCGGCCAGAATTTTCGCCAGGGCACGCCGGAGCAGATGGCGGTGTTCGAGCGCACCTTCGTCACGACGCAGCTCGCGAGCCCGATCGACGGCAAGGACCGCATCGTCGCCTCGCGCCTCTTGACCGGCGAGCCGCTGGTCGTGGTGGCGACGAGGTCGCTGGATGCGACGCTCGCCACATGGCGCACTCAGACGAAATTCTTCGTCACCGTCGCCGTGACGTCGATCGGCCTGCTCGTGCTGACGCTGTTCCTGATCTTCCGCCAGGTGACGCACAGGCTCTCGCTCGAGAAGCAGCGGCTCGACACCGCGATGAACACGATGAGCCAGGGCCTCCTGATGTTCGACCAAGACGAGCGGCTGATCGTCTGCAACCGGCGCTACATCGAGATGTATGGCCTCTCCACCGACGTGGTGAAGCCCGGCGCCCATTTCCGCGACGTGATCCAGCATCGCCACGACACCGGCTCCTTCGACGGCGATGTCGATGCTTATTGCGACGGCATTCTGGGCAGCGTCGAGCAGACGCACAGCACAATCGTGGAGACCGGTGACGGCCGCCTGATCGAGATCAAGAACCAGCCCGGCGCCGCCGGTGGCTGGCTTGCCACCCATGACGACGTCACCGAGCGCATCCGCGCCAACGAACGCATCGCGCATATGGCGCATTACGACGCGCTGACCGACCTGCCCAACCGCGTGCTGATGCGCGGCCATCTGGAACGCCGCGTCGCGGAGCTTCACCACGGCAAGCCGTTCGCGATCCTCTATATCGACGTCGACGAGTTCAAGGGCGTCAACGATTCGCTGGGACACGAGGTCGGCGACGAGCTGCTGCGCCAGGTCGCGAGCCGCCTGCGCGCCTGCGTCAGCGGCAATGACCTCGTCGCCCGGCTCGGCGGCGACGAATTCGCCATCGTCAAGGCCGGCACAAGCGATCATGCCGAATTGACGGTGTTGGCGGAATCGATCCTCAATGCACTGCGCGTGCCGGTGAACTGCAAGGGCCAGGAGGTTCCGACCGATGCCAGCATCGGCATCGCGGTCGCGCCGGAGCATGGCGACAATCTCGACGATTTGCTCAAGCGCGCAGATCTCGCGATGTACGCCGCGAAATCGGAAGGCCGCGGCACCTTCCGCATCTTCGTGCCCGAATACGACGCCAAGGCGCGGATGCGCCGACAGCTCGAGCTCGATCTGCGCCAGGCGCTCGCCCGCGGCGAGTTCGAGGTGCACTACCAGCCGCTGGTCGATCTCGCCGCCGACGTCGTCACCGGCTGCGAGGCGCTGCTGCGCTGGCGCCACCCCGAGCGCGGCATGGTCTCGCCCGCCGATTTCATCCCGGTTGCGGAAGACACCGGCCTGATCGGCGAGATCGGCGAATGGGTCTTGAGGCAGGCCTGTGCCGAGGCCGCCGGCTGGCCGGACAATATCCATATCGCCGTCAACGTCTCGCCGGTGCAGTTCCGTTCCAGGTCGCTGGCGCTGAAGGTCGCCGCCGCGCTTGCGGACTCAGGCCTGGCGCCCAGACGGCTCGAGCTCGAGATCACCGAGACGGTCCTGATCCGCGACGACGAGGAGGCGCTGACGATCCTGCAGCAGCTGCGCGAGCTCGGCGTGCGCATCGCGCTCGACGATTTCGGCACCGGCTATTCGTCGCTGAGCTATCTGCACCGTTTCCCCTTCGACAAGATCAAGATCGACCGCAGCTTCATCAGCGACATCGGCGAACCCGAGGATTCCTCGCCGATCGTGCAGGCCGTGGTGCACATGGCCGCCGCCCGCCACATGGCGACGACGGCGGAAGGCGTCGAGACCGAAGCCCAGCGAGAGGTGCTGCGCCAGCTCGGATGCAGCCAGATGCAGGGCTGGCTGTTCAGCCCGGCCGTGCCGGCAGCGAAGCTGAAGCAGCTGCTGTCGGCGCAGGCGGCTGCCTAGGATCAGCACTGTCGTCCGGGTACGACAGGATTTCGAAGAAGATCCTGGAGTGCCTGAAGCGATCGGCCGGCCCCAGTCCCGACATGGCACCGAGCAAACGCTCCAGAGAGCGCGACGCGTCGACATCCCTCCGCTACCGCCGTGCGCACGGTTACGTGCACAGCTCGTCGAGAGACACAACTTGAAGTCACGAGACAGGCCAAGGCCGTTGATCTTGGTCAATGTCGGCGTCACCCGGCGGGACTTCTTACGCAAGGGGCGGGCGACAGCATAGGAGGAAAGCGATGAAGCAGACGGCTTCTAGAAAATTTGCAATTGCAGCTTCGACGATCGCTTTTGCAGCACTGTTCACCGTCGACTGGTCTGAGCAGCGCGGGCTTTCGCTCTCAGTTGAGAGTGTCCAGGCGAGGCGACTCTATGTCAGCCCGTATCCCTATAATCACTACATACCCGATCAGACCGGCCTCCCCTGGTACGCAGTGCGGGCCTACTACACCGGCGGCCCCTGGTGTGGCGTCGGCGGCAGGTCCGGATACAGCACCACCGTTGGTGTCTTTGGACGCGCTTCCTATACCTGCTACGACGGTTGGGATAGCTATGCGAAGCTCAACGGCATTGGCTGCACGCCGGGTACATTGATCAAGGGCGCCGACGGAATCATGTACGTCTGCCAGTAAGCACGCGAGCCACAAGGAGAGGCGGCACAAGCGCCGCCTCATTCATTCTGACAGCGGTGCATTCCCGCCGTCGCGGGCTCGGCTCGCTCGACCCGCACCTCGACGAAAACTCGTCGGCAGCGTCAATGTCTCTGCCTTATCCGGGCCCCGCAAGCCGCCTCGCCCATCCTTGATCTAGCGCAATGCTCGCCCCGGCGGGGAAGCAGCATTTTTTGAGTATGGGGCAAGCCAGTCACGGAGCAGGTTCATGAGACAGATGCATCTGACAAAACTTGCAATCGCGAGCTCAACCGTCGCATGCGCGGCACTGTTCTCGTTTAGCTGGTCTGAACAACGCGGCATCTCTTTGTCAGTGGAGAGTGCCCAAGCGAGGGTCGGTCGACCGCTGACCCCAATGAGCGTCGCAGGTGTTGCTCGCCGGCACGATCGGCGGGCTGCATATGGGTATGGAGCCGGGGTCGTCGGCGCTGGCGTCGCTGGCGCGGCCGCCGTGGGCACGGCCGCCGCTGTGGCGGCCACATCACCCAACTGGGGATGGGGCGGCGGGCCTTACTCCACGGGTCCGGGCTACTACACGGGTGGCGACGTCAGAGCAGCCAACGCCTACTATGGTGCGCCCGCAGCCGCCTCCAGCAGTGGCTGGTACATAGGGCCTACCGGCATGGCCTGCACATCGGGGACCTTGGTCACAGGCGCCAACGGCTTGCCGTTCCGCTGCCCGTAGGACACGGACGAAAGCGGGTACAGCGGATATCGACTTCGGCCCGGAGGCGGCCCACACGGCCGCCTCCTGATCAAACTCTTTCTGGTCCTGCATGCGGACTGATGTTGCCTTCGAAGCGAAGCCAACCTCGCTCTGCTTGATTTCAAGAGGAGGGTGACGATGATCAGGTTATTTGCTGTCGCAAGTTTTGCGCTAGCCATCGCGACATCGACGCAGGCAATGCCACGCGCGCCGATTCAGTCGGACGACCTCATCACGCAAGTCGCTGCCGGCTGCGGGCCGGGCAGGACAATGGTCAATGGCGTGTGCGTAGCCAGAACCACAATCCGTCAAACCCGCCGGGACGTCCGCAGGTGCGTGCGATGGAATGCAGGCGTTTGCGCGCAGTATCAGTGAACCATCATCGCGCAGGCATCTGATCGGCCACCCGCAGTTCAGACGCGAGAAGAGGTCATTCGCCGCGCCTGGCTCGCGTCGGACGAGCGAACACTTGCGAAGCCACGCAGGCGTCACGTGTTACCGCAGCTTCCCCTTCGGACAATGGTGCGAGCGGCAGTTTCAAGCTCCAAATTAGCGGCTGACCTCTCGCGTGAATGTGCGCCCGGAGGTTGGCTTGGCGGGGCTCCAGAACAGTACAGGTGAACCATGCTTGTCCGGGGATGGCGACAATTGTGTTCCCTGCGGGCTGTGCGCCCGCGCATCAGTGTGCGCGCGTGGTTCACGGCGGGCCACAAGCCTCGTGCGTCAAATGAGTGTTCTCTTGATCCGCTCACGTCCCCGATCGTCATGGGTTGGATGAAGAGCAGTTTGCATCCGCCCAAGGACGACTGGCGCGGAGTCAGGATTGTTTCGCTCTTCAAAACAGCGAGCAGGCTCGATGGAGAGAGGCTGCCGTAAGCCCGTCATGCCCGGGATCTGCGAGTTTGGCGTTGACGGTGGGGTTCGCGGAGCGCCGAGACGGCGACGGAACTATCACTACCCGCTGTAATTAGAACGGAGATGACGGCAATTTGGTATGTAACCTTTGCAGCTCGCAGACATGGCCTGCTTCGGAAGCCGCGAAGTCCCCACGAAACGAGGACGTTTGCGACCGAGGCCGAGGCCAAGGCATTCGCTCGGTCAAAGCTTGAGGACGGTTTGATCCTGTTAGCTGGCACGATCAATCCGCATTCTCCCAAGCAACTCATTCCGGCGTCTCGCATCCAGTCCTGGCTGGCTGACGATCAGGAAGGGGAAGCCCCAAATGCCGCTTGCCCCGAGTAGGCGAGCGTCAGGCCATGAGGTGCTTGCCCACGAAATTCATCAGCAACATGACAGTTATCAGCACACCCATCACCACCACGGCGACGTTTCCCACGCGCCGGAACGGCCCGCCAAGCGGGTTCAACTCGATCAAGAAGCGCAAAAGCCAAATCACGAGGCCGACGACAACGATATTGACGACCAGATAGATCAGACCTTCGATCATGGCTGGCCTTTCCTCAAATCTCGAGCTGATCAGGAGGATTAGCTCGGACAAGCGCGGCCCCTCGATGGTCGCGCATGCGGCCTGGGGATGTCGCCCTTGGCAAAGGGGACATCCCCAGGCTTCAAATTAGCCGCGCGGGTTCAGGCCATCACGCGGCGTGTATGGATCAACATCCTGTTTCAGTCCTCATCCTCGGCCTGCGCACGACGTCGTTCCACGACATCGCTCATGTCGTGAAGGACAAGGACCGCGAGGGCCCCCATGCGCTGCCTCTGTTCGGGATTGAGGGTCTTGTAGAGTGGCTGCCATGCCTCGGCGAGTTTATCCAAATCGGCGGATCGTTGAGCCAATGCCTCCGAGCGTCGCTGCAGGAAGGCGATGGGGTCACGATTACGTATCGTTTCGACGGCATTTTGGTCGGCCCGTCTACCCACTGTTTCCGAGATTTTTGCAACACGGGCCTTCCGATCCTCCGCTCTGGCACGAATGGCGCTCTCGACAGGCGGCCAGAGTTTTTCCTGGTCAGGTGTCAGCTGCAATGCGGCCTTGGTCAAATCGATCCGCATGTCCATCAATGTATTCCGGTCCACTGCGTTGAGGCGTTCTGACGTCGCAGGGGACGGAGCTTGCGCGCTGGCAATCGACGGCGCGGCAAGAAGGAGTGCGGCTGTTCCGATCACGACTATTTTCATCATCGGCGACCTCCTAGGTGAGGAGCCCCCAGGCACCACGCTAACAATGGTCGGCAGGGCGATGTCACATTGATTCAAATCAAGGGACTTGGAGCAAGGGACTTGGAGCAAGGGACTTGGAGCAAGGGACTTGGAGCAGGAATTGTGGCGCGCGCT
Organism: Bradyrhizobium sacchari; assembly: GCF_002068095.1. Classification (GTDB taxonomy): domain Bacteria; phylum Pseudomonadota; class Alphaproteobacteria; order Rhizobiales; family Xanthobacteraceae; genus Bradyrhizobium; species Bradyrhizobium sacchari. The sequence continues at coordinate 51,149 of NZ_LWIG01000032.1, forward strand.
GAGCATGACCTGCGGCGTGGGCCTGAGACTTTTTCCTCGGCGCCTTGCAATCGCGCGGAGGTTCCATATCTCATCGGCATGATAAAGCTCACACTCGTGCAGGACCAGGCCATCCAGGCGCTGATGGCAGGTATAGTCGGCGCCAAAACATTCGATCACGTCTTCGCGGGCATCCGCTTCGACGAGATCGAGGGTACGATGCTCTACGCCATCGCCAGGAACGAGGACGTCGCGTCCGACATCGAGGACGGCTACGCGCCTCTCATCGCCGCGCTCGCATCGCGGGTGCTGGGCAAGCAGATCGATGTCGTTGTCGTCATGCCGAAGGTCCTGCAATAGAGCTCAATCGATAAATGATGCAAACTCCTCCGGAGTCCCGGAGGGAAACGCCTCCTTGAGACAATCGAGGAACGCGGACACGCGCGCGCTCAGCAGTCGGCGCGATGGATAGAGCGTCCAGAGAGCGATCTCGGGTCCATCGACATCACCCCAATGCACGAGCCTGCCGGCCGCCAGATCGTGACTCACAAGCGAGACGGGGAGCCGCGCGGCCCCGACGCCAGCGCGCACCGCATCGCGGACCATGACGAGCGACGACAGGCGAAGCACCGGCTCGACCCTGATACGCGAGCTTCCGTTGGACTGCATCAAATCCCAGACGGAATTCAGATCGCTTGCTCCGCGCACGACGGCCGGCACAGCGACATCGCCCGCGGGACGACCGAAGGCCGGGCTCGCCACGACCACGAGCCGGTCACGCAGGAAGATTCGTCCAACAAGAGTTTCGTCCGGATCCGGGTTGACGCGGATCACCAGGTCATAGCCCTCCTCGATCATGTCGACGACGCGATCTTCCGTGGTGACCTCGAGCCGGACCTCCGGATATTTCAGCGCGAACAGGGCAGCCAGTTTTCCCATCGCGGTCTGCGAAAACAGCAGCGGCGCGCTGATCCGCAATCTGCCACGCGGCCTGTCGCCGCCTGACGCGATTGCGGCGGCGGTCTCGTCGAGCTCCGCGAGCAATGCTCCCGTCCGTTCGTAGAGCGCGCGACCTTCTTCGGTGAGCTTCAGCTCGCGTGCGCCGCGCTCGAACAGGCGCAGATCGAGACTGCCCTCCAGTTCAGAGACCCGGCGGGACAGCGTCGCCTTTGGACGGCCGGAGGCCCGTGCGGCCCGGCCGAAGCCTCCGTGCCGGGCGACCAGATTGAAGTCCGCGAGCGCAAGCAGGTCCATCTGTTCCACTTATGAGACACTTGGTCTATAATTAGCGTCTATAGGCCCGAATGTGGATCACTAATTTGCGGGTGTCTTCTCAATCCCAAAAAAGGAGTGACCCCCATGACCATCCTCATTACCGGCGCCACCGGCCGTGTCGGCCGCCATGTTGTCCAGCAACTCGTTAAGCGCGGTGCGGACGTGCGCGTGCTGTCCCGTGATCCCTCGAAGGCCGATGTTCCGGCCGGCGTGACAGTCGTGAAGGGCGACCTGCTCGACATCGACTCCCTGCGCACTGCAGTGAACGGCGTCAGCACGCTGTTCCTGCTCAACGCGGTGACGGGCGACGAATTCACCCAGGCGATCATCGCCCTGAACATCGCCCGTGAGGCGGGCGTCGACCGGCTCGTCTATCTGTCGGTGATCCACGCCGATCGCTTCGTGAACGTACCGCACTTCGCGGTGAAGTCCGGCGCCGAGCGGATGATCGAACAGATGGGCTTCGGTGCCACGATCCTGCGTCCGTCCTACTTCATCGACAATGAGCTGATGATCCGGGACGTCATCCTGAACCACGGCGTCTATCCGATGCCGATCGGCAGCAAGGGTGTCGCCATGGTCGACACACGCGACATCGGCGAGGTCGCAGCGATCGAGTTGATCCGGCGCGAGCGGGCACCTGGCAAGCTGCCGATCGAGACCATCAATCTGGTCGGCCCCGACACGCTGACCGGTTCGGACGTGGCCAATATCTGGTCGGACATTCTGGGCCGCCCGGTCACCTATGGCGGCGATGATCCCACCGCCTTCGAGCAAAATCTGGCGAACTTCATGCCGAAATGGATGGCCTACGAAATGCGCCTGATGGCCGAGCGCTATGTCAGCGACGGGATGATTCCCGAGGAGGGCGACGTTGCGCGTCTGACCAGGATTCTGGGTCGTCCGCCGTACTCCTACCGCAGCTTCGCGACCCAGATCGCGGCGGCCGCCACCAAGCCGGCCTGAGCCCAACAACCGTCCAGACACGACGCTCTGTGCCGCACGCGGACGTCGCCATGACGCGACGTCCGCGGTTTGAATCGATGGCGGGCGTCATCTCAGTCATGTCGATGCCGCAGTCACGAACAGCGTAGCTGTGAGGTGACCTCGAAACAAAACCACGCTACCCTTTTCCGACAAGAACAAGAGGAAGCGTCAATCGTGTACGACTACATTATCGTGGGCGGCGGCTCGGCAGGGTCCGTGCTGGCCCACCGGCTCTCCGCGAAGAGCGCCAACAAGGTCCTGCTCTGCGAAGCCGGACAGGACACGCCACCCGGCAACGAGCCGGCCGAGATCAGGGACAGCTATCCGGGCACCGCATATTTCGATCCGCGCTTTCACTGGACCGAGCTCAAGGTCACGACGCAGGTCGTCAGCCACAACAATCCGCACGAAGCGCGGCCGCCCTTGCGCAAATACGAGCAGGCGCGCGTGCTCGGCGGCGGCTCGTCGATCAACGGCCAGATGGCCAATCGCGGCGCGCCGACCGATTACGATGAGTGGGATGCGCGGGGCGCCGAGGGGTGGACGTGGAACGACGTGCTGCCCTTCTTCAAGAAGGTCGAGCGCGACCTCGATTTCGACGGGCCCTATCACGGCAAGGACGGCCGAATTCCGGTCCGCAGAATTCCCAGGGAGCACTGGACGCGGCATTCGCAGGCGTTCGCCGACGCCTTCCAGCAGGCCGGCCATCAGTTCGTACCGGACCAGAACGGCGAGTTCGTCGACGGCTATTTCCCGGTGACCCATTCGAACCAGGCCGAGCAGCGCGTCTCGGCCGCGATGGGCTATCTCGACCGCGACACGCGCCAGCGCGCCAACCTTACCATCTCCACCAACACGCAGGTGAGGGAGCTGCTGTTCGACGGCACGCAATGCGTCGGCGTGAAGGCCGTTGTCGACGGGCGCGAGCAGGAATTCCGGGGGCGCGAGATCATTCTCTCCAGCGGCGCGATCCATTCGCCGGCGCATCTCCTGCGCGCCGGCATCGGCCCGGTCGGCCACCTCAAGGAGTTGGGGATTCCTGTGCTGATGGGCCTGCCGGGCGTCGGCCAGCGCCTGATGGATCATCCCTCGATCTCGCTGTCGTCCTTCGTCCGCCGCGGCGCGCGCATGAACGAGCACACAAGGCGCCACATGCAGCTCGGCCTGCGCTATTCGTCGGGTCTCCCCGGCGTGCCGAAGGGCGACATGTTCGTGGTCGTGATCAGCAAATCGGCCTGGCACGCGGTCGGCGCGCAGATCGGCTCGCTGCTGACCTTCGTCAACAAGACTTATTCCGAGACCGGACAGGTCAAGCTTGCCTCGCCCGATCCTTCGGCAGAACCGATCGTCGAATTCAATCTGCTGTCCGACCGGCGCGACCTCGATCGCCTGATGAGCGGCTTCCGCAAGATGGCGGCGGTGCAGATGAGCGACATCGTCAGGAAGGTGACGGACAAGCCGTTCCCCGCCGCCTATACCGACCGCGTGCGCAAGATCGGCGTCGTCAATACCAGGAACAGAATCCTGACCCAGATCGCGGCGGCGCTGATGGACGGGCCGGCGGCGCTGCGGCACTACATGATCGACAATTTCGTGGTCGAAGGCTTTACCTTCGACCAGGTGATGAACGATGACGAGGCGCTGGAAGCCTTCGTGCGCAAGGCGACCATCGGCGTGTGGCACGCCTCATGCTCATGCCGCATGGGCCGGGCCAACGATCCGATGGCGGTGGTCGACAACCAGGGCCGCGTCAAGGGCATCCAGGGCCTGCGGGTCGTCGATGCCTCGATCTTTCCGGTGGTGCCGTGCGCCAACACCAACTTTCCGGTGCTGATGACGGCGGAGAAGATCGCTGCGGCGATGGTGCAGTGATCGGCGCTCGTCTCGCTGCTGAACCGGACCCAGAATGCCTCGGCATGGGCCCCGGCTCTGCAGCTTATCACCATAGTGCGTCGAAGACGCGCGTAGACGCGCTTATGGTGCTGCGCAGCGTCCGGGGCACGAGACCACCGGGAACTACGCCGCCCTGAGGTCGCCGACGAAGCGGTCGACATCGCGCTTGAGATCGTCCGACAGGCGCGCCAGCATTTTTGCGGAATCCAGCACCTCGCCGGCGGCAGCACCGGTCTGGCCGGCGGCTTGCGAGACACCGGAGATGTGGCGCGAGACCTCGTTGGTACCTTGCGAGGCCTGCTGCACGTTGCGCGCGATCTCGCGCGTCGCGGCGCCCTGCTCTTCGACGGCGGCGGCGATCGCGGCCGCGATCTCGTTGACCCGCTGGATGGTCGCGCCGATCGACCGGATCGCGGTCACCGACGACTGGGTCGCGCCCTGGATCGCGGCGACCTGGCCGGTGATCTCCTCGGTCGCCTTCGCGGTCTGCGTGGCGAGGCTCTTCACCTCGGATGCGACCACCGCAAAGCCGCGGCCGGCCTCGCCGGCACGCGCAGCCTCGATGGTGGCATTGAGCGCAAGCAGATTGGTCTGCTCGGCAATGCCTGTGATCAGCGCGACGACGTCGCCGATGCGCTGCGCGGCATCGGCCAGCGCCTGCACTTCGGCATTGGTGCGGTCGGCTTCGGCGGAGGCGGCGCCGGCAATGCTGGAGGATTCGGCGACCTGACGGCTGATCTCACTGATCGAGGCCGAGAGCTGCTCGGTGGCGGCGGCGACCGTCTGCACATTGGAGGAGGCATCACCCGAGAGGCTCGCGACCGAGGCCGCCTTGGACGAGCCCTGCTCGGCGGTCGACGACATCGACTGCGCGGTGGCGTTCAGCTCGCCGGAGGCCGAGGCCAGCGTGTGCAGCGATTGCGTCACGGTGTTCTCGAATTCTCCGATCAGCCGCTCGACGGCGAGCTGCCGCCGCTCCTTCTTTGCCTGCTCGGCGGCCTGTTCCTCGGCGAGACGGTCGCCGGTCATCATGTTCTCCCTGAACACGGCCACCGCGCGCGACATCTCCCCGATCTCGTCGCCGCGCTCGATGCCGGCGAGCTCGATCGCATAATCGCGCTCCGCGAGGCGGCGCATCGCCTGCGTCATCTTGCGGATCGGCGTGCTGACGCGGCGATTGACGAGGATGAAGCCGAACAATGTGACGGCGAGCGCGACCAGCATCATGCCGCCATTGAGCGCCAGGCTCCATTTCGCCGATATCATCTGCTGCCCGGCACGGGCGACCATCTCGGCGAGCGCGGCCTGGCCGGCCTCGACGCTGGCATTGAGGAGGGCGGTGTTGAGCTTCGACAGATCCTCGATCTTGATATCGATGGTCTGGTTGTTGCTCAGTGCCTTGATGAAGCCCTGCTGGCGCTCGGCCATGGAAGCGGCCTCGCCCTGCTTCGAGCGCGCGATGACGTCGGTGAGGCTTGCCGGCGCGTCAGGGCGAGCGGCTGCGTCGAGCACCTGGCTCCAGGCCTGCTTGGCGCGGCCGGTGTCCTCGGCGGCGCCGACCATGTCGGCAGCACTCCAGGGCTTGCCGCTCGCAGCCGCAGCTTCGAGACGGATGGCGACGAGGCCGCCGAAATTGCGCGCGGCCCAGGCCGACTGCTTCACGGCGAGCAGGTGATCGACCACGGGATCGGTGAGCTTGAGCGCGTTCTCGAGCTCGGCAGTCAGTGCCAAGATGGCGTCGAGATAGTCCTGAGCGGCCTTGCGAAACTCGTCGCCGACCTTCGGATCACGCTCCGCCTTGGCCTGATGGATGGCGGCCTCGGCCTTGGGCCGCAACGGCACGAGCGCGTCATGGATCGCGACGAGCTTGCCGAGCGCACCGGCGAGGCGCGGATCGGACACGCCATCGAGGCGCTCGAGCACGCTTTTATAGGCGGCTTCCGACAACTGCCGGTTGGTGGCGATGCGGTTGTCGGCGTTGGCATTGGCCGGCGCGTCCGCGACCAGTGCCGACAGGAAAGTGCCGCGTTCGAGGCGGAAGCCGAGCAGGGTCGCAAACAGCTGCTGGTCGGTGCTGGCGAAGCGCTCGACCTTCTGCGCGGCTCCGTTGCGCTCAACGGCCCCCAATAAACCGATCGCGAGCTGCCCGACCAGGAACAGGCCGAGGACGCCGATGATGGCGCCGAGAATAGAGCGAATGGAGGGATTGCCGAACAATGCCATGGGAAGCGCCGGGTCTTCTGCGGAAAAGATGCAGAAAAATACCGGTCTCCCCCTAAGAATTGGTTCACCAAATGCCCCTCGCCCACAGGGGCGAGCCGCCCAAGGCGAGCTACGGAGATCGCGCTACGGAAACGGGGGCCTGAAACGGGACCGGCTCATTTCGCCTGTTTGGCCGCCTGGATCTCGACGAACTCGGCGTCGGGATGCGTGACGATGGTGGTGAACATGATGCCGCTGATGATGATCGACCAGGCGGTGTCCCAATAAATCCAAAACACGTGCCACCCTCCGTTTTGGCGTCCTCTGCCTGCGGGATCAAGGTAACGGCAAGACGAGGCTGTCGTTCCTGACGCGAGCGCGCGCGGGCGAGGCGCTATTTGGATTTGGTCGGCGGCGATGCGCGATCGGTTTGACCGGTGTGGCGCTTTGCCACGACATCCTCATCGCGTGAGCCTTCGCGTGGGCGCGGCGGCAGCTTGGGTTGGCCGGCCTGGCCGCCATGCTTGCCGCCCATGTCGGGCTTGCCTTCGAGATCGTTTTCGCGGGTCATGCAGGATCAATACCTGCGCGCGGCATTGGTTCGCTCGCATTGTCCGGTTTTCGCCTGTGAACGAGTTCATAGGCGTGTCGTCCGTTGCAGTGCACGATGGATTGAAGCGCGATGAGATTTGGATGAATCGTCATCGCGCTTCAGGTGGTTGTTTACGCATGATCTTTTCGGAAAACCGCTTCGTACTTTTCCGGATCATGCTTCAGCGTGCGTCGCCGCATGCATTCGACGAACGGGATTTGGCCTGATGCGAAAACGGCTGGTCGCCTGGACGATCCTGACCTGCGCCCTGCTCGCGGTCGCCGTGTGGACCGTGCTCGGGCCGCCTGAACCCCCCGCCGGCCCGCATCTGCCCTCCCGCGATTTGACGGCGGCGGTGCGATAGCCGCGCCGACACAATCGATACAATTTGGGCATCGATCGATCTCAACTGGATTTTGGTGCGGCAACACGCCGCCCGCTATCTTGTCCGGCAAAACAACAACGCCACACTGGCGAGCTGAGGAGAACGCCCATGTCGAGCCCGACCCGCCGCATCGCGTCCAAAACGCCTCGCGCTGCGATCGCCACCACTCTCACCTTCCTCACCCTCACTCTGGGAGCCCGTGCCGGCATGGCCGAAACCTTCGCCTATGTCGGCAACGCCGACAGCAACGACATCAGCGTGTTCAAGCTGGCCGAGAACGGCGAGATGACGCCGGTGCAGACCGCCGCCTTCACGGGTGTGGAAAAACCTGGAGCCTCGACGCCGCTCGCGATCACGCCGGACCACCGCGTGCTGATCGCCGGCGTGCGCTCGCAGCCGTTCCAGGCGGTGAGCTTTTCGATCGACCCCAAAACCGGCCAACTCAACCACATCGGCAACGGGCCGCTCGCCGACAGCATGGCGAACATCGCCACCGACCGCGGCGGCAAGGTGCTGTTCAGCGCCTCCTATGGCGGCAACAAGGTCGCGGTGAATCCGCTCGGAGCGAACGGCGTGGTGTCCGCGCCGACGCAGGTGATCCCGACAGGGCTGAACGCGCACGCCTTCCTGCCCTCGCCGGACAACCGCTTCGTGTTCGCAACCAATCTCGGCTCCGACCAGGTGCTGAGCTTTGCGTTCGAGCCCACCACCGGTTCGCTGACGCCGAGCGATCCGCCGGCCTACAAGGTGCCGGAAAAATCGGGGCCGCGGCACTTCGTGTTCCACCCCAATGGCAGGTACGTCTACCTGCTCCACGAGCTGAACGGCGATGTCGCCGCCTTTACCTATGAAGCCAGGAGCGGTGCATGGAGCGAGATCCAGCGCACCACCGCACTGCCTGAAGGGTTCACCGGCAAACCCTGGGCCGCCGACATCCACGTCACGCCGGACGGGCGCTTCCTTTACGCCTCCGAGCGCACCACCAGCACGATCGCCGCCTACAAGGTCGATGCGACGAGCGGCAAGCTGACCGCGATCGGCAGCGTCTCGACGGAGAAGCAGCCGCGCGGCTTCAACATCGATCCCAGCGGGCGCTACCTTGCTGCGGTCGGCGAACTCTCCGACGGCATGACGGTCTATGCGATCGACCAGGGCAGCGGCGCCCTGGCCAGGCTGAAATCCTACCCCACCGGCAAAAAGCCGAACTGGGTGGAATTCCTGAGCCTGCCGTGAGGCGCCGCGACCGACCTACGTAATCATCCGCAATTTCAGAAGTCCCGCGTTGCCATCATATGACGGTCATGGACCGCCATATCCTTTTCAAATGCCCGCAGACCGGCATGAACGTGCAGCATCGGCTCGACGACGCGCCGGCCGATCGCACGCATGTGCCCGTGCCGTGCCCGGCCTGCACGCGGCTGCACCTGATCGACCGTTCCACCGGCAGGCTGCTCGGCGATCGCCGGAGCTGAGCTGTCCGCTCGGGGCCGGCATGGAGGGCAGCGAACCTGTTTCCCAATCCCGCGACTAATCAAGGACTTGCCGCGTCAGCCCGGGCGGCGTGGCATCCCCGCTGTGGGACAACGCCGCCGTAGTCCGGACCCCCGCCATCTGCTATCGGTTGGAGGCATAGCCCCCGTGGAATTTCCAATGCGTCATTTGTCCCGTGCCGTCGTTCGAAGCCTCTATCCCGCAGCCATCGCCGGAGCGCTCGTCCTCGGTCCCTATCCGGCCGGAGCCGCCGAAGACGACGCGCCCAAGGGGCCGGCGGTCACGGTGCTGAAAGTCGCAAAATCCTGCTTCTCCGACATCGTCGAGGCCACCGGCACCATCATCGCGCGCGAGGAAACCTCGGTCCGGCCCGAACGTCCGGGCCTGAAGGTGGCGGAAGTGCTGGCGGAGGCCGGCGACACCACCACGGCCGGCCAGGTGCTGGCGCGCCTCGCGCTGCCCGAAGGCGGCACGCTCCAGGTCACGGCCCCCGTGGCCGGTGTGATCGCCACCTCCACCGCCCAGATCGGCAATCTCGCCTCGGCCAAGGGCGAGGCGCTGTTCACCATCGTGGCGCGCAGCGAATACGATCTCGTGGGCCTGGTCGCGACCACCGACGTGCGCAAGCTCGCCGTCAATCAGCCGGCGACCGTGCGGATCGCCGGCGCCGGCGACCTTGAGGGCAAGGTGCGCCGCATCGGCCCGACCGTCGAGCCGAACATCCAGCAGGGCATGGTCTATATCGGCATCTCCTCGCAGAAACGGCTGCTGCTGAACGCGAGCGGGCGTGCGCTGATCAAGACCGGCCAGAGCTGCAACGTCGCAGTGCCGCTCACCGCCGTGCAATATTCGTCGGCCGGCACCGTGGTGCAGGTGATCCGCCGCAACCGCGTCGAGACCAAGCGTGTCGAGATCGGGTTGATGTCGGGCGGCAATATCGAGGTCCGCGACGGGCTCAACGAAGGCGACGTCGTCGTCGCCCGCGCCGGCGCGCTGCTCCGCGAAGGCGACCCCGTGCGCCCCGCGATGGCGAGCGCGGAAGCGGCGAAGTAGCAGCCACGATCGTCATTGCGAGGAGCTCTTGCGACAAAGCAATCCAGAGTCTTTCCGCGGAAAGATTCTGGATTGCTTCGCTGCGCTCGCAATGACGATGGAGAGGCAGTCATGCGCCACGCACGCATGCCGTCGGGTGGGCAAAGCGACTTGTCCGCCATAGCTCGCAGAGCGACGGCGGAAGCGTGCCCACGTCTTCTATCGAAACATTGGAAAGGTCGTGGGCACGGCGCTTTGCGCCTTTGCCACCCTACGAGAGTTCGCGAGCTCTTAGAAAACTAACCGCCGGCCTGGTCGAACTGCACGTCTTCGAGCAGCGAGGACGAGACGGTCGGGACCTGGCCGCCTTCGGAGGCGCGGGAGATGGCGACGCGGGTCTTGTTGAAGACGGCTTCGGCGCTGCCGCTCTGCGCATTGAGATTGCCGAGCAGCTCGCCGACCAGCACGCTGTGCTCGCCCTTGCCGTCGTCGGCGACCTTGCCGGGCGATGCCGAGGAGAGGATCAGCGCATTGTCGGGCGCGTTGATCGGCGCGAGGCCATGGCTGTAGGAACGGAAGCGGCGCTCGTAGGGATTCCGGCGGGAGGCATCGACGACGACGAGCTTGGCCTTGGCGCCCTGCTCCTTCATCATCTCCAGCACGCCCTCGATCGAGACGCCGTGGCGCCGAACGTCGCTTTCCTTCCAGATCACGGCATCGACCGGCAGCATGTAGCTCTCGCGTCCAGCCTGCACGCCGAAACCTCCGAAGAACAGCATGACGACGGTGTCGCGCTTGATCCGCGACTTCAGGCGATTGACGGCGCGGACCATGTCGTCCTTGGTCGCGTCCTCCACCATGTCGACGTCAAAACCGCTCTTGCGCAGGGACGAGGAGAGCGCGCGGGCGTCGTTGATTGACTGCGTCAGCGGCGCGCTGGCGTCGGGATAATGTCCATTGCCGATGACGAGAGCGAGGCGCGAGGTCTGGCCGATCGAGCCGGTGATCTGGTCGGTCGTCACGGCCTTGGCGGCATCGAGCGCACGCATGTTGAGGGCAGCATGGGCGCCGATCACCAGCGAGACCGTGCCGATGAGGGCTGCGGCCACCGCTATGGTGCGTCGGGAAATGTCGAGCTGCCTTACATTCATCTCGGTTCATTCCTGTCAGTGCCAAAGACCAGCCAAGCGCGCGCACACTGTTTGAGTAGCGCGATAGCGTCTTTAGGTTTGAGGGATTGGCCGGGGGAGTGCCCCCGAATTGCGCGCAATTTGCGGCGCCGCACCAAACAAACCCTTAACCGGATATCGCCCTGCCGGCAATAGATCGTCCAAAATTTGAGCTAAGTCGCTGAAGATATTGATTAATTCTCCACGCCGGATTTCTCGATTTATTGCATTCCCGTAACCCTCCGGGCGTCTCATCATGCAGGCCTCGTGCCGGATATTTCTGTGATCACCATCACATTTGTTTTTCCTGCGAATCCGAGTAGCTTTTCAAAGACTTGCGGGGGGTGGTGGGCGGATGGGTGCGCGCTCCTGTTCCCGGGCAAGGCCCCGCGACCAGGTATTTCATGAGCTTTCATTATTTTGCCGGCGCCGCCTGCCGGGCGCTGACGGCGCGGAAGGACGGTCCCTCACTTTATGAGGTCTGCGATCCCGTGCTGGCGGCTGGCGCCAGCGGTGATCCGCATCTGGCGAAGTTCTACAAGACCGCACTCGGCAATCCCGCATTGCGGATGCTGCTGCGGCGGGCCGGGTTGCCCGAGCTGCGCGAGGAAGCGAAGCTGACCCGGCTGCGCCAGGCGCTGGTGCGTGCCCGCGACGAGGCCGAGCCGGATTGGGCGGCGGTCGGCCAGCCCGTGGCCGATCTCGTCGACAGCATTGCGCTTGACCATCCGAGGCCGCCGCCGGCGATGTTCACGGGCTCCGCGCCGCCGCCGGCGCAGATCGACGGCGTGATCCGCGACTGCGCCCAGCACCTGCTCGGCTCGTACCGCCGAAACGGCTTTCTGCCGACCTATGCCGCCTTCAACCTGATCGGCGATCCCGATGTCCGCGGCCGCGAGCTGATCATGGCGCTGACGGGGCTGAACGCACGCGGCTACAAGAATTCCTCGCTGCTGTTCAACCTCGCACGCGTCTTCATCGCGCGCTCGCCCGCGCGCGCCGTGGTCAATCCGCCCTGGAGAGGCATCGCCGAGCCGATGTGGGAGCCGGTGCAGATCCGCCACCGCTCGGCCTATTACGATGCGTTCTTCATCGAGGCGCTGCTCAGCTTCATCGAGACCGGGCTCGCCTCGCTGGCCGACAAGACCGCAGCAGAGCGCGCCATCGCCGACATGGTCGATTTCTGCGTCAACATCAGCCGCGAAGAGGTCGAGGGCATCGATGGGACGCGCTTCAACGTGATCACCGCGCTGGCGCCAGCGCCGCATCCGCGCTTCTCGCGCTTCTTCGCGCAGATCAAGCAGGACCTCGGCTTCGGCGTCTATGTGCCGGATTGCGACACCACGGCGTGCTCGATCTCCGCGGCGACGCAGGCCGGCTGCCTTGATGCGATCATCGACCAGCCGCTGCTCGACTTCTATAGCGGCTATCAGGTGCTTGCCGGCGTCAACGAGCCGCGCGTCACCGTGCCGCTCAACGACAATATCGACTATGAAGGCGGGGTTGCGACCTGGATCGACAATCTCAAGGGCGAGCGGCCCTATGGCAACGATCTCGATCCGACGCTCAATCTCGACATACTCGAGGTGAGCTTTCGTAACCTGGCGCGCTGGAAAGTACTGGAAACACCGGCGCGGCTCGCCACCGTGCATCGGATCATCGGCTTCCAGAAGCGCCTGGCGGCGAGCGGCGCCTTCGCCAATCCGCGCTCGCACATCTATTATCTGCCGGAGCTCTACAGCGCCTATTTCGGCCGCTGCTATGCAGCCTTCCTGGCGCTGCCGCTGGCGGCGCAGACGGCGATCGACCCCGACGGCGATTTCGATTTCATCCGCCACCGCGTGCTCTCCTACGTCAAGGGCGAGCTGATGGCCGCGGAGATGAACGTGTTCGACGCCGCGCTGGCGCTGATCGCACTCGGCCATCTCGGCGCCGACCCGCGTGCCTTTGCGCCGGCGCTGAACGTCATCATCGCCAACCTCGGCGAAGGTGGCCGCCGCGGCCCGTTCCGCGCCTATGAATGGAACAAGATGAAGACGCCGACGCGGATCCTGGTCGGCGGCCCGGAGGTGACGTCGGCGTTCGTGCTGATGGGACTGGCGGTGGCGAAGCGGGCGATGGCGCGGGGGTGATGAATCCTCTTACCCTCCCCTGGAGGGGGAGGGTAAGCAAAGCCGCTACAATGACAGGAAGTTGAAAGCCCAACCGTTAGGCATATGCTGGCCGAGTGGCCAAAAGCCGACCACAATCGCGCGGCTTATCGAGATTTTCCTGAACACCCGGACCGGCATGTTGCGAAAATTCCTGATTGCGCTGTTCCTGCTTGCCCCTTCGCTCGCCCAGGCTGCCGACATCACCGGCACTGCAAAGGTCCGCGACGGCGATTCCATCGTGATCGGCAACACGCGCATCCGGCTCGGCGGCATCGACGCGCCGTCCTCCGACCAGCTCTGTCTCAACACCAAGAGCGAACGCTGGACCTGCGGCGTGGCCGCGCGCGAGGAACTCGCCAAATACACCGAAGGAAAGACCTGGGTCTGTCACACCCGCGCGATCGACCGCCGCGGCCGCACCGTCGCGCGCTGCGACGTCGGCGGCGAGGACATCCAGAAATGGCTGGTGCGCAGCGGCTGGGCGCTGTCCTACACCCGCGTCTCCCATGACTACGACGCCGATGAAGCGGCCGCGCGCGAGGCCAAGGCCGGCATGTGGCAGGGCGCCTTCATCGCGCCCTGGGACTGGCGCGTGCGCAACAAGAAGACGACGATATTGGGCGCCACCAAGCCGCCGGACGGCGCGCATTCCGTGCTGCTCGCCTCGGCCTCGGGGCCGGTCGCGCCCTCGCCGGACTGCACCATCAAGGGCAACGTGAACAGCGCCGGCGAGTGCATCTATCACCAGCCGACCAGCCGCTGGTACACCCAGATCAAGATGAAGATCAGCAAGGGCACCCGCTGGTTCTGCTCGGTCGAGGAGGCGGAAGCCGCCGGATGCCGCGAGACCAAGAGATAACCCACGTCAGACCTGCGTTTTGGGTGCTTTTCTTGCATCTCCACGCCGCGTAAAAGTGAGATTCAGCAACCCACCATCCTGTTCTCAAGCAACAAGGACCAATGCAATGACCGTTCGCGCGGGCCGGGAATTTCTGGCCATCCCCGGGCCCACCACGATGCCCGACGAGGTGCTGCGGGCGATGCACCGTCCGGCGATCGACATCTACTCCAAGGAGATGCTCGACCTGACCGAGAGCCTGCTTAGCGACATCTCGAAACTGTTTGCGACCAAGGGCAAGTCCTACATCTACATCGCCAACGGTCATGGCGCCTGGGAAGCTGCACTGAGCAACGTGCTGTCGCGCGGCGACAAGGTGCTGGTGCTGGAGAGCGGCCGCTTCGCGATCGGCTGGGGCAATGCGGCAGCGCTGATGGGCGCCGAGGTCGAGGTGCTCAAGGGCGACTGGCGTCGCGCGGTGCGGCCGCACGAGGTCGAGGAACGCCTGCGCCGCGACAAGGAGCACAAGATCAAGGCCGTCGTCGTCGTCCAGGTGGATACGGCCTCGGGCGTGCAGAACGACATCGAGGCGATCGGCAAGGCGATCAAGGCGAGCGGCCATCCCGCGCTGTACATGGTCGACACCGTCGCCTCGCTCGGCTGCATGCCGTTCGAGATGGACAAATGGGGCGTCGACGTCGCGATGTCCGGCTCGCAGAAGGGCCTGATGACGCCGCCCGGCCTCGGCTTCGTCTCCGCCAATACGCGCGCGCTCGAAGTGCACAGGAAGGCCAATATGTCGACGCCGTATTGGAGCTGGAGCGAGCGCGAGGGCGCCGAGAATTACCGCAAATATGCCGGCACCGCGCCGGTGCACTTGTTGTTCGCGCTGCGCAAGGCGATCGACCTCTTGCACGAGGAGGGCCTGGAGAACGCCTTCCGCCGCCACAGCCTTCTCGCGGAGGCCGCGCGCCGCGCGGTTGCGATGTGGTCGGAAGGTCAGGTGCTCGGCTTCAACGTTGCGGAAGCCAGCGAACGCTCCAACACCGTGACCACGGTGACCATGAGCAACGGCCATGATCCGGCGGTGCTGCAACGCTATTGCAAGGACAAATGCGGCGTCGTGCTCGGCACCGGCATCGGCGACCTCTCGGGACAGGCCTTCCGCATCGCCCATATGGGTCACGTCAACGCGCCGATGCTGCTCGGCACGCTCGGAGTGATCGAGATCGGATTGAATGCGCTGAATATCCCGCACGGCAAGGGCGGGCTTGAGGCGGCGGTGTCGTATCTCGGTGAGGAAGTGGCGGCGTAAATATTCCGCTGTCGTCCCGGCGAAGGCTTCTTTCTTCCTTCTCCCCTTGTGGGAGAAGGTGGCGCGAAGCGCCGGATGAGGGGTCGTCTCCGCGAATCTCATCGCGAGAGTTTGATGCGCGGATAGAGACCCCTCACCCGTCTCGCCGCTGCGCGGCGAGCCACCCTCTCCCACAAGGGGGAAGGGGAAGATCACTGTTCCACGCGATACGCTTCCACCTGCTTCTTCAGTTCGTCCAGCGACGCGAGCGGCGCTTTCGGATCGACGCGATATTCTCCGCTCGCCAGCCACTTCAGCACCAACGCGTCCACGACCGGCGAATGGTGGATGACGTCGCTGTAATTGTCGAGATCGTGCGTCACCGCCTTGATCGCTCGGAAATCGTGCAGGCGCACGTTCCGAATCTGCGCCAATCGCTGCGCAATCACCGCCGTGAGATCGGTGACGATCTTCAGCGTCTCGGGTGAGGCATCGCGCATCGCGACGAATTGCAGGATCGAATAGGGCGGGAAGTAGACGTCGAAGGTCACGTCCGGATGGCGCGTGATGAGACCAGCGGCATCGTGCTCGAAGTGCCGGACCATGGCCTCATAACCATAGCCTTCGCCGAGAAAGCGACTGCGCACCGGGCTGGTGATGTAGGCGAAGGCGGCGAGCGTCTTCGTCGCATTGTAATCGCGCGCAATATCGAAATTCCGCGGCAGCGCGTAGATGTCGTCGACCTCGGACAGCGCGAACTTGACGGGGAGAAACGGTGCTGCGCGAGAAAGCGGCTGCTGCAAGGGCGGGATCGATCGCAGCAGCACGAACAGCGATTCCTTCGCCATCGCCGCACTGAAGACGTAGGACGCAATCCCCCTGGGCGTCCTGCGATAGAGATCGACGGACAGATAGGGGTCGGCCTCGATATCGGCCGCGTCGACGAAGCTGAAATCGTCCATCGCCCAGATCACGCGCCGCGCGCCGCGGTCGATCGCCTGCTCCAGCACGAAGGCCTGCTGACGCGAGTTGGAGCCGGTCATCGCCAGCTTGAGCGAGCGGACGCCGAGCGCGCGGTCGATGTCGCTCTGACGGAAATGGATCGCGAGCGAGGTGCCCATGAAGGCGGTGTCGAACGACTGGCTGCGGATCAGCCCGGCATTCTGCACGCGCGTATCGTCGGAGTAGAACGCCCGTCGCGAGGGACGAAACAATTGCAGGGGATCGACGACATAGGTGAGCACCGCCGCGCCCAGCAGGCACACCATGCTGGCGAGGAGAAGGCGCTTCAGGCTGGTGAACGATCCGCGCATCAGAACCGGAAATAGATGAATTCGCTGTGGCTCTGGATGCCCAGAATCCCGAAGGCGAGCACCAGCGACGCCGCATAGAGGGCCAGCGGCCGCATGCGTCCTGTCTGCAAGGCTTCGCCGACCCGGCGGTTGCCATGATCATAGCCCATGATGTCCTGCGTGTTCGGCGCCAGCCACACCAGCGCCGCGTAGATCATGACCAGCACCAGCGCTGCGATCTCCTCGCGGCCGAAAACGATGTTTGAGGGATCGGCCATGGCGTGGAGCACCCGCAGCGCCCAGGTAACGCTCTCGGCGCGGAAGAACACCCAGGCGATGACGACTGCGAAGAAGGTCAGCACAGCGCCGGCGATACGGACCGGACGCGCAAGCAACGCCGGAACGTTCGGCACCAGCGCGTTGAAGGCGTGGTTGATGCAGAGATAGGCGCCATGCAGCATGCCCCAAACGACAAACGTCCAAGCGGCGCCATGCCAGAGCCCGCCGAGCAGCATCGTGAGCATCAGATTGACATAGCGCAGCACGCGGCCGCGGCGGTTACCGCCGAGCGGGATGTAGAGATAGTCTCGCAAAAACTGCGACAGCGTCATGTGCCAGCGCCGCCAGAACTCGACGATGCTGGAAGCCTTGTAGGGCGAGTTGAAGTTGACCGGCAGGAAGATACCGAACATCAGCGAGATGCCGATCGCCATGTCGGAATAGCCGGAGAAGTCGAAATAGAGCTGGAACGTATAGGCGAGTGCGCCAAGCCAGGCCTGATCGAAGCTCGGCGAGCGTGCCTCGAAGGCGAGCGCGACCAGGGGCTGGATGCCGTCGGCAAGGCAGGTCTTCTTGAACAGGCCGATGGCGAAGATGATGACCCCGCACAGGATCAGATGCGCGCGCGGATGCTTGGAGTCCTCCCGCTCGAACTGCGGGATCATGTCCTTGTGGTGGAGGATCGGCCCCGCGATCAGATGCGGGAAATAGGTCACGAACAGCGCATAGTGCGGCAGCGCATAGGCCGAGACCTGTCTGCGATATGCATCGACCAGGAACGCGATCTGGGTGAAGGTGTAGAAGGAGATGCCGACCGGCAGCAGGATTTGGATCGCAAGATGCGTGCCGAACAAAGCGTTGATGTTCTCGGTCGCAAAGCCCGCATATTTGAAGATGCCGAGCACGAGCAGATCACCGGCGACACCGAGGACCAACGCCGCCCGGCGCTGTGACGCCGTGAGCTCGGCTGCGATCAGGAGATAGCCGACGCCGTAATTGAAGGCGATCGACAACAGCAGCAGACCCACGAACTGCCAGTTGCCAATGGCATAGAAGGCCAGCGAGGCGGCCGCCAGCCAGATCACCGGCGCCAGATTGCTGCGCCGCCCAAGCCAGAAATAGCCCGCCAGCACGGCCGGCAGGAACAGCAGGATGAACGGGTAGGAGTTGAACAGCATCAGGCTGGACCGGCGGCGGGGATACGGAGCCTAAGCATACAAGGGGCGGATCAACAACCCGGCGACTTGGCGCAGTCCCGCTGGCAATCCGCGGAATCGGAACGATATAAGGGAACGCGCGAACAAGGCGGCGGCCCCTCTTCTCCCTCTCCCCGTTCTTACGGAGAGAGGGTTGGGGTGAGGGGCCTCTCTCCACACGCGAGATGGTCGGGGGACCTGTACCCCCTCACCCGCCGCTTCGCGGCGACCTCTCCCCGCAAGCGGGGCGAGGTTAAGACAAGACGATGCGCTGACGAACGAGGACCGAGTGACACAAGCAAAGACGCCTTCTAAGCCCCCCGTCGCCCCGCGCCGGCCGCATTCCTTCACGCGGCACGGTATCGCCGTGACCGACGACTATGCCTGGCTGAAGGACGCGAAATGGCAGGAGGTGTTGCGCGACCCCAAGATACTCGATCCTGACATCCGCAAATATCTGGACGAGGAGAACGTCTATACCGAGAGCCTGCTCGGCCATACCGCGCCCCTGCAGAAAACGCTGGTCGGCGAGATGCGCGGACGGATCAAGGAAGACGATTCCAGCGTACCGTCGGCGGACGGTCCGTTCGCCTATTTCCGCAGGTTCCGCGAAGGCGGGCAGCACGAGCTGTTCGGCCGCATGCCGCGCGACGGCGGCGAGGGCGAAATCGTGCTCGACGGCGATGCGCTCGCCAAGGACCACAAATATTTCAAGTTCGGGGGCAGCCGCCACTCCTATGATCACAAGCTGCAGGCCTGGAGCGCGGACACCAAGGGCTCGGAATATTTTTCGATCCGCGTCCGCGACTGGGCCACGGGCAAGGACCTCGACGATCTCGTCGAGGAGACCGACGGCGGCGTGGTCTGGGCCGCGGACTGCAAGAGCTTCTTCTATGTGAAGCTCGACGACAATCACCGCCCGATGCAGGTGTGGCGGCACAAGCTCGGCACCAAGCAGGCCGACGATAGTCTGGTCTATGAAGAGCAGGATGCCGGCTGGTTCACCCATCTGCACGAGAGCACCAGTGGCCGTTTCTGCGTGATCGCCGGTGGCGATCACGAGACAAGCGAGCAGCGGCTGATCGATCTCGCTCATCCCGAAGCACCGCCGCGCCTGGTCGCAGCGCGCGAGGACGGCGTGCAATATTCGCTCGCCGATCGCGGCGACGAGCTGTTCATCCTCACCAACGCCGACGACGCCATCGACTTCAAGATCGTCACCGCGCCGCTTGGCTCGCCCGAGCGCAAGAACTGGCGCGACCTGATCCCTTATCGGCCCGGCATCTACATCATCGACCTCGACCTCTATGCCGGACATCTGGTGCGGCTGGAGCGCGCCAATGCGCTGCCGTCGGTCGTGATCCGTGACCTCGCGACCAAGGACGAGCACGCCATCGCCTTCGACGAAGCTGCCTATTCGCTCGATACGATGGGCTCCTACGAATTCGAGACGACCAATCTGCGCTTTGCCTATTCGTCGATGACGACGCCGTCGGAGGTCTACGACTACGACATGGTCAAGCGCACGCGCACCCTGCGCAAGCGGCAGGAGATTCCGTCAGGCCATAACGTTGCCGACTACGTCACCACGCGCATCATGGCCAAGGCGCAGGATGGCGCCGAGGTGCCGGTCTCGATCCTCCATCGCCGCGGGCTCAACCTCGATGGCACGGCGCCGCTGCTGCTCTACGGCTACGGCTCCTACGGCATGGCGATGCCGGCCTCGTTCAGTGCCAACCGCCTGTCGCTGGTGGACCGCGGCTTCGTCTACGCCATCGCCCATATCCGCGGCGGCGCCGACAAGGGCTGGGGCTGGTATCTCGACGGCAAGCGCGAGAAGAAGACAAACAGCTTTGATGATTTCGCCGCCAGCGCGCGTGCACTGATCGCGGCGAAATACACGAGTGAAAAACGCATCGTCGGCCACGGCGGATCGGCCGGCGGCATGCTGATGGGCGCGGTGGCCAACCGCGCTGGCGAATTGTTCGCCGGCATTGTCGCCGAGGTGCCCTTTGTCGACGTGCTCAACACCATGCTCGACGACACGCTGCCGCTGACGCCGCCGGAATGGCCGGAATGGGGCAACCCGATCGAGAGCGAGAAGGATTTTCGCACCATCCTGTCGTATTCGCCCTACGACAATGTCGCGGCGAAGGACTATCCCGCGATCCTGGCGATGGGCGGCCTGACCGATCCGCGCGTCACCTACTGGGAGCCCGCCAAATGGATCGCGCGGCTGCGCGCCACCATGAGCGGCGGCGGCCCGGTTCTCCTCCGCACCAACATGGGCGCCGGCCATGGCGGCGCCTCGGGACGGTTCGACCGGCTCGATGAAGTCGCGATCGTCTACGCGTTCGCGCTGTGGGCGGCGGGAATCGCGGAGGCCTGATCTTCTCCCTCTCCCCGCTTGCGGGGAGAGGGTCGGGGTGAGGGGGAGTCTCCGCGAGGACGGCGGAAGATGGACTCGCGGAGAGTCCCCCTCACCCGTAATTCAAGCTGCGCTTGAATTAAGGCCTCTCCCCCGCAAGCGGGGAGAGGCGCAGGCGCCTCACACCGCCCCATGCGCCTCGACATAGAGCGCATACACCGAATGGCTGCTGGCCATGTAGAGCCGGTTGTTCTTCGGCCCGCCGAAGCAGAGATTGGCGCAGCGTTCGGGCAGCTTGATGAAGGCGAGCGGCTTGCCTTCGGGGTTGAACACCATCACGCCGTCGAGATCTTCCGACTTGCCCCTGAGCTGAAACACCCTGCGGCCGCCGACGTCGGTGGGCTCGGATTGCAGGGCGCCGTTGGAGCCCCAGCCGCACCAGAGATTGCCGTCGCGGTCGACGCGGAAACCATCGAGCGAGCCCTGGTCGGCGGCGTCGATCAGCTTGGTCTTGCCGCTTAAGGCACCGTCGTCGCCGACATTGTAGCTCCAGATGCTGCGGTTGGGCGTGCCCTTCCACTCGACCACATAGAGCTTCTTCTCGTCCGGCGAGAAGGCAAGGCCGTTGGGATTGACGAGGTCGGTGAGCACGGCGCTGATCTTGCCGTCCTTGGCGATGCGGTAGACATTGGTGGTGGCCTGCTCGGCCTTTTCCTTCTTGCCTTCCCACTCGCCGTTGATGCCGAACAAGGGATCGGTGAACCAGATGCTGTCGTCGGACTTCACCACGATGTCGTTCGGCGCGTTCAGCCGCTTGCCCTCGAACTTGTCGGCGAGCACCGTGATCTTGCCGTCCTTCTCGGTGCGGGTGATGCGGCGCGTCACCGAGTGCTCGCATGTGACGAGGCGGCCCTGGCGGTCGCGCGCATTGCCATTGGCGTAATTGGCATTGGCGCGGAACACGCTGGTCTGGCCGGTCTTCTCGTCGAACTTCATGATCCGGTTGTTGGGAATGTCGGAGAACAGCAGATAGCCGCCCTCGGGGAAATAAGCGGGGCCTTCGGCCCAGCGCATGCCGGTTGCGACCTGCTCGACCGTCGAGGAATAGAGCCGGTATTTTCCAAAGCTCGGGTCGAGGATCTGGACGGCGGGATCCGGATAGCGCTGGTTCGGCGTGAACGCGAACGACTGGGCGCCGGCGGCGCGGGCGAGAAGCGTGGATGCTGCCACGGCGCCAGCGCCGGCCATGAGATTGCGTCGCGTGAAATTCATAAAAGTCCTCCCTGCTCGATAAAAGGCCGGCGCTTGATGCGGCCGGCCTGTTTCTTGATGCGAGTTCGTCTCGGCCTTAGCGGCCGTTCTTCTTCCGCCATTCCGCGAAATCGGTGAGGGTCTGCGGATCGGTGGCGGGATAGAGACCAAAAATGCCGCGGCCCTTGCCGACTTCCTCGGTGACGAAGTCCTCGAACGCGGTCATCTCAAAGGTTTCGTTGGCGATCTCGTCGGCGAGATGCGCGGGGATCACGATGACGCCGTCGGCATCACCGAGGATGACGTCGCCGGGAAACACCGGCGCGTCGCCACAGCCGATCGGAACGTTGATCTCGATCGCCTGGTGCAGCGTCAGATTGGTCGGCGCGCTCGGTCGGTGGTGGTAGGCGGGGATGCCGAGCTTGGCGATCTCGGCGGAATCGCGAAAGCCGCCGTCGGTGACGACGCCGGCAACGCCGCGCTTCATCAGCCGCGTCACCAGGATCGCACCGGCCGAGGCCGCGCGCGCGTCCTTGCGGCTGTCCATCACCAGCACCGCGCCCGCCGGACAATCCTCCACCGCCTTGCGCTGCGGATGGGAACGATCCCTGAAGACGTCGATGGTGTTGAGGTCCTCGCGCGCCGGCATGTAGCGCAGCGTGAAGGCCTCGCCGACCATCGTCGGCTGGTCCGGGTTCAAGGGGCGCACGTCCTGGATCATCTGGATGCGCAGGCCGCGCTTGAACAGCGCGGTGGCGACGGTGGCGGTGGAGACGGATTTGAGCTTGTTGCGGGTGGCTTCGGAAAGTTTGGTCATTTGGTACACTCTCTCTTTCGTCATTCCGGGGCGATGCGTAAGCATCGCACCCGGAATCTCGAGGTTCCGGGTTCGCTTCGCGCCCCGGAACGACGGTGTTAGTAAATCGACGGCTCGCCGATCGGCGCGCCGAAATCGGTCTCCAGGAAGTCGAAGTCGCAGCCATCATTGGCCTGCTTGATGTGTTTAGTGAACATCCAGCCGTAGCCGCGCTCGAAGCGGCGCTCGGGCTGCTTCCAGGCGGCGCGGCGCCTTGCGAGCTCGGCCTCGGGAACATCGAGATTGATGGTGCGTGCGGCCACGTCCAGCGTGATGCGGTCGCCGTTCTGCACCAACGCCAGCGGGCCGCCGATATAGGCCTCCGGCGAGACGTGCAGGATGCAGGCGCCATAGCTGGTGCCGCTCATGCGCGCGTCGGAAATCCGCACCATGTCGCGCACGCCCTGCTTCACGAGCTTTGTCGGGATCGGCAGCATGCCCCATTCCGGCATGCCGGGGCCCCCTTGCGGACCGGCATTGCGCAGGATCAGGATGTGATCCTCGGTGACGTCGAGATTGGGGTCGTCGACGGCCTTCTTCATCGAAGGATAGTCGTCGAACACCAGCGCCGGGCCGGTGTGCCTGAGGAATCGCGGCGCGCAGGCGGAGGGCTTGATGACGCAGCCGTCGGGCGCGAGATTGCCCTTGAGCACGGCGAGCGCGCCTTCCTTGTAGATGGGATTGTCGACCGAGCGGATGACATCGGCATTGTGGACTTCTGCGCCCGCGATGTTCTCGCCAAGGGTCTTGCCGGTGACGGTGATGCAGTCCAGATGCAGGTGCTGCTTGATCTCGCCCATCAGCGCCGGCAGGCCGCCGGCATAGAAGAAGTCCTCCATGAGATAGGCATCGCCGCTCGGCCGGACATTCGCGATCACAGGCACCTTGCGGCTTGCGATCTCGAAATCGTCGAGGCCGATGTCCTGGCCGGCGCGGCGGGCCTGCGCGATCAGATGGATGATCGCGTTGGTCGAGCAGCCCATGGCCATGGCGACGGCAATCGCGTTCTCGAAGGCTTCTCGGGTCTGGATCACCTTGGGCGTCAGATCCTCCCATACCATCTCGACGATGCGGCGGCCACATTCACTGGCCATGCGGATATGGTTCGCGTCCGCGGCGGGAATCGAGGAGGCGCCCGGCAGCGTCATGCCGATCGCCTCCGCAATCGCGGTCATGGTCGAAGCCGTGCCCATGGTCATGCAGGTGCCGTAGCTGCGGGCGATGCCGGCTTCGATGTCGAGCCAGTCCTTGTCGGATATCTTTCCGGCGCGGCGCTCGTCCCAGTACTTCCAGCCGTCGGAGCCGGAGCCGAGCGTCTTGCCCTTCCAGTTGCCGCGCAGCATAGGGCCGGCCGGCAGGTAGATCGCCGGGATGTTCATCGAGGTCGCGCCCAAGAGCAGCGCCGGCGTGGTCTTGTCGCAGCCGCCCATCAGCACCACGCCGTCAACGGGGTGACTGCGCAACAGCTCCTCTGCGTCCATCGCCAGCAAATTGCGATAGAGCATGGTGGTGGGCTTCAGCAGCGATTCCGACAGCGACAGCGCCGGCAATTCCAGCGGCAGGCCGCCGGCCATCAGGATGCCGCGCTTGACGTCGTCGACGCGCGACTTGAAGTGCATGTGGCAGGGCTGCGCATCCGACCAGGTGTTGAGGATCGCGATGATCGGGCGGTCCTTCCACTCCTCGGGCGCGTAGCCCATCTGCATGGTGCGGGAGCGATGGCCGAACGAGCGGAGATCGTCGGGCGCGAACCAGCGCGCGCTGCGGAGCTGATCGGGTGTTTTCTTCTTGGTCATGATTGCGTGCCCCATTTCTGGACGGTATTCCGCTCGATGGCGCGGAAGATCAGGTTCTCGACAAAGAGCCCGATGATGATCACCGTCAAGAGGCCTGCGAAGACCGCAGGTATGTCCAGAAGATTGCGGTTCTCGAAGATGAACCAGCCGAGCCCGCCTTGCCCTGAGGACACGCCGAACACCAACTCGGCCGCGATCAGCGTGCGCCATGCGAAGGCCCAGCCGATCTTGAGGCCGGTGAGGATCGAGCCGAAGGCCGCGGGAATGAGGATCTTGGCCACATAAGGCAGCCCGCGCAGGCCGTAATTGCGCCCGACCATGCGCAGCGTGTTGGACACGCTCTTGAAGCCGGAATGGGTGTTGAGCGCGACCGGCCACAGCACCGAATGGATCAGCACGAAGACGAGGCTGCCATTGCCGAGCCCGAACCAGATCAGCGCCAGCGGCAGCAGCGCGATTGCCGGCAGCGGGTTGAACATCGCCGTCACCGTCTCGAGAAAATCGGTGCCGATCCGGGTCGAGATGGCAAGGATTGTGAAGATCGCAGCCAGCACGATGCCGGCCGAATAGCCCATGAACAGCACTTTCAGCGAAGCCCAGGCCCGCATCGGAATCGTGCCGTCCTTGACGCGGTCGTAGAGCGTGGCGATCGTGTCGTGCAGCGTCGGAAATAGCAGGGGATTGTCGAGCGTGACGCCGTAGGCCTCCCAGACCGCCGCCAGGAACAGGATGATGACGGCCTTGCGGATAAAACCGTCGTTCCAGAGCAACTCGGCAAAGCTCAGCCTGCGCTCGACCTCGCCCGCACCTCCGACTGCCGCGACCGGCGCGTCACGCAGCAATATTCTCGCTTCGCCCATGACCGGCTCCTTCAATGCGCGGTGGCTTCGCCGGCGAACAGGAGATCGTGGATCTCCTTTTCCAGCCGGCCGGCGCTGCCGTCTTCGTTCGAGACCTTGTCGACGTCGATCACCTCGGCCTTGACGCGGCCGGGATGCGGCGACAGCAGCAGGATGCGGTTGCCGATGCGGATCGCCTCCGCGATCGAATGGGTCACGAACAGCACCGTGAATTTGGTCTCGCTCCAGAGCTGGAGCAACTCGTCCTGGCAGGTCCGGCGGGTCAGCGCGTCGAGCGCTGCGAACGGCTCGTCCATCAGCAGAATGTCCGGCTCCATGGCCATGCCGCGCGCGATCGCGACGCGCTGCTTCATGCCGCCGGACAGCGTGTGCGGATAGGCATCGACCACGCGCGTGAGGCCGACCTTCTCGATATAGGCCCGCGCCTTCGCCTCGGCGTCCCTGCGCGACAATTTTCGCGCGGTCAGCAGCGGAAACATCACGTTGGCGAGCACGCTCTTCCAGGGCAGCAGCTGGTCGAACTCCTGGAAGATCATCATGCGATCCGCGCCCGGACCGCGGATTTCGCGATCGCCGATCGTCATTCGGCCCTCGCTCGGCGTCATGTAGCCGCCGACGGCCTTGAGCAAGGTCGACTTGCCGCAGCCGGACGGCCCCAGCAGCACGAAGCGGTCGGACTTGTCGACAGTGAAGGAGACTCTTTCCGTGGCGGTGACGACGGCGCTGGAGGTCTTGTAGCGCAGCGTCACGCCGCTGACGTCGAGCAGTGCCATCAGTTGCCCTTCAGATCATGCGCGACGGGGAGATAATAGTCCGTCCAGGCCTTGGGCTGGTTCTTCAGCGTGCCGGTCTTGAACAGATGGGCAGCGAATTTCATCGTGCCCTGCGGCTCGAGATTCCACTCCATCATGCCGGGCTCCCTGAGCAGATCGAGCAGCTCCTCCGCCGAGGTCTTGTCGCCGGTGATCTCCTTGTAGATCTCGACGGCCTGCCTGGTGTCGCTGCGGATCAGATCCTGCGCCTCCTTGGTGGCGTCGCGCACGGCCTGGATGATCTTCGGATTGGCGTCGGCGAATTTGGTCGTGGTGAAGAACTGCGCCTGGCTGAGCGGGCCGCCCATCACGTCGGGCGAATTCAGCACGACATGCGCGCCCGGCACGTTCTTCAGCTCCAGGAACGTGAACGGCGGGATCGAGAAGTGGGTGTGCACCTCGTGCTTGGGATTGGCGAGCGCCGCATAGGCGTCGGGATGGCCGAGCTGCACGGTGTTGGCGTCGAGCTTCGACCATTGATCGGCGCCGAAGGCTTCGGCGGCCGCGATCTGGAGCACGATCGCTTGCGTGGAAACCTTCACGGTCGGCACCGCGATCTTGTCGCTGGGGCCGAAATCCTTGATCGACTTGATGTTGGCGTCGCGGCTGATCAGCGTCATCGGCTGCGCCGAGGTCGCGACGATGCCCTTCACGCCGCCGCGGGTGCGGTCCCACAGCAGCAGCAGATTGCCGGTGCCGGTGTTGAGGATGTCGACGCCACCCGCGAGCAGCGCATCGGTCTGCGCGCCGCCGCCGGAGAAGGTGATCCATTTGGTGGTGACGCCGGCAACGCCGAGAGCCGCCGCGTGCTTCTCGATCAGCTTCAGCTTCTCCAGGATGTGGCTCGGCATGTAGAAAATACCGGGCTGGCGCGACAGCGCGATCTCGGTTTTCTGCTGCGCATGCGCCGCGGGCGCGAAAAGTGCGGCGGCGATCACGGCAGCGGCCGCAAGCCTGCTGCGAAGATGCTGGATCATTGTTGTGTGTTTCCTCCGGGTGCAGATTGCGCTGCGTTGACCCCTGTGATGCACTAATATATTAGTGCATCAAAGGCAAGCCCGCGGGACCCGACATGGAAGCAGCCCATACCGCCGCGCGCGCGACGTCACGACCCGCCCGGCTCGACCGCGCCCGTCAGGCCGCGCCGCAAGTGTTCGAGCGGCTACGCAATGCGATCATCGCGCTGGAGCTGCCGCCCGGCGCGCCGCTGTCGCGCGCCGAGCTCGCCGCCCAGTTCGGCATCAGCTCGACGCCGGTGCGCGATGCCCTGATGCGACTTGAGGAAGAGGGCCTAGTCGACGTCTTTCCGCAGCATGCGACCGTGGTCAGCCGGATCGACATCGGCCGCGCCCAGCAGGCGCATTTCCTGCGCCAGGCGCTGGAGCTGGAGATCGTCCGGCTGCTCGCGGACATGCATGACCACGCGCTGATCATCCGCCTCGACCATGCCATTGCGCTGCAGCAGCAATTCGCCAAAGCCGGCGAGTTCGAGGCCTTCATGGCCGCCGACAACGACTTCCATGCCCAGCTTTATGCTGCCGCCGGCAAGGAGGAGCTTTGGGCGCTGGTGCGCAGCCGCAGCGGACATATCGACCGGCTGCGCCGGCTGCATCTGCCCTCACCCGGCAAGGCCCAGAACATCGTGCGCCACCATAAGCTGATCACGCGCGCGATCGAAGCCGCAGATGCCGATGCCGCACAACAGCATCTGCGCAAGCATCTGTCGGGCACGCTGAGCGAACTCGACAAGATCCGGAGCCACCACCCGGAATATCTGACGGATTGAATCAGGCTGCGTCGCGGCCGCTGCGCAGCTTGACGAAGAAAGCCTGAACCTCGGCGGCGAGGCGTTCGGCCGCCCCTGATACATGGTTCGCGGCCCCCATGACGTCGTCGGCCGAGCGGTTGGTTTCCGCGATGGCGCCGGAGACGGTCCCGATGCTGCTTGCCAGTGTCTGTGTTCCCGACGCCGCCATCTGGACGTTCTGCGAGATCTCCCGCGTCGCCGCGCCCTGCTGCTCCACGGCGCTGGCAATCGCCGCCGTCACCTCGTCGATCCGGCGCATCGCGGTTGCGACCTCCTTCACCGAGGCGACCGCGCTGCCGGTCGCGTTCTGGATCGCGGCAATGTGCTGGACGATGTCCTGCGTCGCATTGCGGGTCTGGTCGGCCAGCGCCTTGACCTCGGACGCCACTACGGCAAAGCCGCGCCCGGCCTCGCCGGCGCGCGCGGCCTCGATGGTGGCGTTGAGCGCCAGGAGGTTGGTCTGGGCCGCGATCGCCTGGATCAGATCGACCACCGAGCTGATGCTCTGCGCGGCGTGCGCGAGACCCTCGATCTCGCTCTCCGAGCGCGCGGTCACCTCGCCCGCCGACCGCACGGTCGTGTTGGACAGTTCGATCTGCCGGCCGATCTCGACGATGGAGCTCGCGAGCTGCTCGGCCGCCGATGCGACGGTCTGGACGTTGACCGCAGTCTGTTCGGAGGCCGTCGCTGCGGACGCGGCCTGGCTCGTCGCATGGTTGGCGATGCCGCCGAGGCTCTCAGCGGTCTGCCGCATGGTGCCCGCATTCTCGCCGACCAGCGCGAGCAGGTCGCGCGAGGTGACGCGAAATTCCTCTACCGCGTCTTCCATGTTCAGGTTGGCCGCTTCGCGCGCCTCCGCCTCGCGCGCGAGAGACGCCGCCGCCTCCTGCTGCGCGATCACATTGTCGCGGAATTTGGCCACCGCCTGCGAGACCACCCCGATCTCGTCACCACGCTCGGCCGTCCTGAATTCGACGCTGGTGTCGCCGCCGGACAGGCGCGCAGAATCGCCCACCAGCTCGACGATCGGACGGGTGATGGAGCGCGCAACCAGGATCGCGATCACCGTTCCGAGCGCGAGCCCCGCGGCGAGCAGGATCCATTGCAGCAGCAGCAACCTCTCGACCGCATCGGCCACGCTGCGGGCGTCGTCGGCGAGCCTCGACTGCTGGTCGCTCTTCAGACCGCCCGAGCGCCTGCCTTCGGCGTCCTTGCGGCCGTCGAGCAGGTCGAGGATTCGGGCCGCGCGCGGCGCCGCCTCGGTGGACAGGATGAAGACCGGCGCGTTCCATTGCGGCGTCTGGCGGATCGCGAAGATCTTCTGCGGCAGCGGCGTGAAGGCTTCGTTTGCCTTGACGATGGCGCGGTAGGCCGTCGTTTGCTTTACAGTGAGCAGATCCGCCTGGGTCCCGACGGAGGTGAGCGCGGCCCTGAAGGTCGCGAGCGGCTTTTCGAACTTGTCGCGGTCGGCGGCCTCTCCCGAGGCCACGTAGAGGCGCAATTGCGATCCGGCCGCGGCAAGGTTGCCGCGCACATCGGCAAAGGTCTTGAGCAGGCGCTTGCGCTGCGGCGTCGCCTCCAGTGCCTCCTCTTCGTCGATCATCGCGGTGATTTCGGCGAACATGGTCGCGATCAGCGGCGCGGCCTCCTTCGCGAGCAGCTCGGTCGCCGGATAGGCCGACGGCGTGAAGGCGGCGAGCTCGGCCCTGTCCTGGGCCTGGCGGAATTCCGCCATCAGCGCCCTGGCCTCGCTCCAGTTGGTCTTGTTCTGCGGATTGGAAAAGTCCTCCGCCATGCGGTCGACCGCGGCGGCGGTGCGATCCAGCTCAGCCCAGACTGCGGCGCGGTCGCGTTTGCCCTGCGCATCACCCGTCAGCAGATAGCCGCGCAGCGTCGAAAGCGTGGAATAGAGATTGCCGACGAGCTCCGTGCTCGCGATCGCGACCGGCGCCCGCTGGTCCACGACCGTCTTGATGCGCGACGAGATCTGCGAGATTGCCACAACGGTGTAGATCACGGTCGCGGCGAGCAGAACGCAGATCAGCGCAAAGCCGCCGAGCAGCCGGGTCCGAATTCCGGTGTTCGCGATCGATCTGAACATGAGGGGTCTCGTGCTGATGGCCGGGTTGGCGGCCGGATTCGCCGGATGTCAGGAGCGGAAATGAATGCGCGAATACGGGTACGGGAACTATCGGTGGTTGTAGTTTGGGACCTTTAATCCATCGTGAAGGCGTGGACCCCGCACAACTACGGCGAGAGAAATATCCTCCGTTGCTGCAATGGGTTACGACATTCGAAACCAGATCTCGACTTCATATGCACGCAAGAGTGCGTATGCGGATCATGCTCGGGGAACCGGCTTCCGGCGCGTCAGGAAAGGCAATCGCAGCGAGCGCGAGGCGCTTGCGGGGCGGACAGAATCCGCGCAACAATTTCGCATTTGTTGCTTTGATTTGAGGTCGCTGGAACGTCCCATCCGACCCGGAGGATTTCAGACGTGGCCAACATCCTGATCGTGGATGACGACCCGGCCGTGCAGATCACGATCCGGCTGCTTCTGGAGAGAGCCGGCCATCACGTCACCGTCGCCGGCGATGGCCGCAAGGGACTCGCGCTGTTCGAGGCCAGCCCATTCGACCTGCTGTTTCTCGACATTTTCATGCCCGGCATGGACGGGCTGGAGACAATGCGCCACATCCGGGCGCTGGCCCCGGCCACTCCGATCATCGTCATTTCCGGGCGCTCGATCACGCCGGATGCCTATGCGGAGCCCGATTTTCTGAAGATGGCAACCAAGCTCGGCGCGGTGGCGAGCCTTCAGAAGCCGTTCCGGCCCGATGCGCTGCTCGCAGCGGTCGAGGGCTGCCTGAAGGTGAGCGTGCCGGAAGAATCCGATGTCAACTCCGGCCGCCGATGACGAGACCCTCCTCTCTGCACCGGAGCGGAGCAGGCACAGCCTTCCGGCAAATCCGGCGAACATCCGCATGACGCTCGCAACGCGCCTCGCCATCGCGATGATCCTCCTGGTGGCGGTGACCGTGGCTGCCGTCGGCTGGCTGGGCTATCGCAACACCACACAAGCGGTGATTCCCCGGGTCCTCGAGCGGGTCGAGGCCCAGTCACGCCTGCTGGCAACCAATCTCGAATCCTACGTTGCCGGCGCGCGCGGCGATTTGACCGGCTATCGCTCCGCCGCAGCCATCAACGGCCTGATCCGCGCTCACCTCGGTGGAGGCATTGACGCTTCCGACGGCGTTTCAGAGCAGACCTGGCGTGAGCGCATCGCGGCGCGGCTCGTCGCCGAGATCGAGGCCAAGCCCAGCTATGCGCAATTTCGCATCATCGGTCTCGACGATAACCAGCGCGAGCTGGTCCGCGTCGATCGCTCCGGCCCGAATGGAACGGTACGGATCGTCCCCGACAGCGAACTGGAGCGCAAGAGCGAGCGAACCTATTTTCAGGAAACGATACGGCTGGCACCCGGCGAGATTTATGTCTCGCCCATCGATCTCGCCACCCGCCAGGGCGGCACGACGGGCCTCCACATTCCGACACTTCGCGTCGCGATGCCCCTGTTCACGCCGGACGGCAAGCCGTTCGGGATCGTCATCGCCAATATCGACATGCGTCCGGCGCTCGACCGCGTCCGCTCGACCACGAGTTCGGGAGGAGAGATATACGTCGTGAATTCGCGCGGCGACTATCTCGTCCATCCCGACCGCTCGCAGGAATACGGCTCGTTGCGCGGCCATCCCACCGATTGGCGCAAAGACTTTCCGTTCTTCGCAGCGCTGGCTGGCACGCCGGACGTAGCCACGCGGCTCGGAACCGACGGGTCAGGCCGTCCGAGCGGCGCGGCGATCGCGCCGGCGCTGCTCGCGGGCAAGGAATGGGTCGCCATCATCGTGACCATTCCCCCGTCCGTGTTCGGTCGCGTGCCGGCCGCCATTCAGAAGACGTCCCTTCTCGTCGGCGTCCTTGCCGTGCTCGCCGCAGCCGCGCTCGCGGTGCTGCTGGCGCGCTCATTGACCCGTCCGATCGGGCGCCTGACCGCGGCGGTGGAGGCAATCGGCAGCGGACGGCCCGCGGACATCCCCGTCGATGCGAGCGGGGAGACCGGCGTGCTGGCGCGGGCTTTTGCCCGGATGGTCGAGGAGACGCAGGCGAAGACAGCCGCGCTCGAACGCGAGATCCGGGAGCATCGCCGCACCGAGGCGGCACGAAGCCATCATGCGGCGCGCGAGCAATTGTTCAGCGCGGCCGTCGAATCATCCGACGATGCGATCGTCATGCAATCGCTCGATGCCGTCATCACGGGCTGGAATCCCGCCGCCGAACGTCTCTATGGTTATGCGGCGACCGAGGCGATCGGGCAATCCACTGCGATCATCGTGCCGCCCGACCGCCGCGAGCAGGGCAAGGACTATCTGCGACGGATCGCCCGGGGCGAGCCGATCGAACGCTTCGAGACGATACGCCTGCGCAAGGACGGCACAGCGGTCGAAATCTCGCTCAGCCTCTCGCCGATCAGGGGGCCCTCGGGCGAAATCGTCGGCGCCTCCGGAGCCGCGCGCAGCCTCACCGAGGCGCGACGGGCCGAGCGGGCGCTGCAACAGCAGCTCGAGGAGCGGCGGCAGCTTTTCGACGCCTCGCAGGACCTGATCATGATTATGGACTCGCGGGGCCATGTCGTGCAGATCAGCCCGAGCAGCGAGGCCATTCTCGGCTACCGGCCCGACGAGATGATCGGCCGCAGCGGGACGGACTTCATCCATCCCTCGCATCTCGGGCGATCCCGCGAGGAAATGCGCGCGCTCAGGCGCGGCGAGCACCCGAAGCTTGCCGACACCCGTTGCATTCACAAGGATGGGCGTGAGGTCTGGCTGTCCTGGCTCGGCAACTGGTCCGAGAAGGCCGAACGCTTCTTCTTCGTCGGGCGCGACATGACCGAGGCGAGACTCGCGGAGGAATCCCTGCGCGAGAGCGAGCAGCTCGCGCGCAACATCGTCGAGACCGCGCTCGACGCCTTCGTCCAGACCGACGAGCGCGGCATCATCCTGAACTGGAGCTCGCGGGCCGAAGAGCTGTTCGGCTGGCGCCGCGACGAAGCGCTGGGCCGGAGCTCGATCGATCTCATCGTCGCTCCCGGCGAGCGCGAGAGGGTCAGGGACGGCCTCGGGCGCTTCCTCGATTCCAGGGGCGGCCAGATGCTCAACCGCCGCCGCGAACTGATGTGCTGCCGCCGCGACGGCAAGGAATTCAGAGCCGAGCTGAGCGTCGCGGCACTGAAGCGTCGCGAGGGCACCCTGTTCAACGTCTTCTACCGCGACCTCACCGACAAGATCGCGGCCGAGGAGCGCATCCGCCACGCCCAGAAGATGGAGGCGGTCGGCCAGCTCACCGGCGGCGTGGCGCACGACTTCAACAACATCCTCACCGTGATCACCGGGACGATCGAAATCCTCGGCGAAGCGGTGGCCAAGGAACCCGAGCTCGCGGCGATCACCAAGAT
This sequence comes from Bradyrhizobium sacchari, assembly GCF_002068095.1. Lineage (GTDB taxonomy): Bacteria > Pseudomonadota > Alphaproteobacteria > Rhizobiales > Xanthobacteraceae > Bradyrhizobium > Bradyrhizobium sacchari. The sequence continues at coordinate 84,468 of NZ_LWIG01000032.1, forward strand.
GATCGACGAGGCGGCCGGACGCGGTGCCGAGCTGACCCAGCACCTGCTTGCGTTTGCGCGCAAGCAGCCGCTCCAGCCGCGCGAGATCGACATCAACTCGCTGATGGTCGACACCGCAAAGCTGCTGCGGCCGACGCTGGGCGAGCAGATCCAGATCGAATCGGTGTTCGAGGACGAGAGCTGTGTCGCGATGGTCGATCCCAGCCAGCTCACCACGGCGATCCTCAACCTCGCGCTCAATGCCCGCGATGCCATGCCCGGCGGCGGCAAGCTGATCTTGGAGACGGGCGCCGCCTATCTGGACGAGGTCTATGCCAGCGTCAACGACGTCCGGCCAGGACACTACGTGCTGATCGCCGTGAGCGACACCGGCACCGGCATTCCATCCAACATGCTGGCGCGGGTGTTCGACCCCTTCTTCACCTCGAAGGGACCGGGCAAGGGCACCGGACTCGGGCTTTCCATGGTCTACGGATTCATCAAGCAGTCCGCAGGCCACATCAAGATCTACAGCGAGGAGGGCCACGGCACCACGATCAAGATGTATCTGCCGCCCGGCAAGACCGCGACGCCGGTCGGCGACGGCGTGACGCCCGCGACAATCGAGGGCGGACAGGAGACGATTCTCGTGGTCGAGGACGATCGGCTGGTGCGGGACTACGTGCTGGCGCAGCTGCATTCGCTGGGCTACGTCACCCTGCAGGCCGCGAACGCCGCGGAGGCGCTCGCGATCGTCGCCGCCGGAAATTCGTTCGACCTGTTGTTCACCGACGTCATCATGCCCGGCAAGATGAACGGACGACAGCTCGCCGACGAGCTGATGAAGACGCGCCCCGATCTCAGGGTGGTCTACACGTCAGGCTATACCGAGAACGCGATCATCCATCATGGCCGGCTGGATTCCGGCGTTCTGCTGCTGGCAAAGCCCTATCGCAAGTCGGATCTGGCGCGGATCATCCGCAAGGCGCTGAACGGGTGAGGCCCCGCTCCCGTGTCCCGGACGCACTGCAGTGCGCAAGCGCTGCTGTGCAGAGCCGGGACCCGGAGCCGTCAGCCGTGGAGTTGGAGAGATGGGCCTCGGCTCAGCGGCGCATCATTTCATGATGCACCGCGTCCGGGGCACGCGACCATTTTACGACGCCCGCTGGGCCGCGGTCATCACGATCCGGATCAGGTCGGCGGCATTGCGCGCGCCGAGCTTCTTCATGATGTTGGCGCGGTGGTCCTCGATGGTGCGCGGGCTGATGCCGAGGGTGCGGCCGGCTTCCTTGTTGGACGCACCGGAGGCGAACTGCTCGAGCACCTCGCGCTCCCTGCGCGTCAATGGCTCGCGTCCGGGGAAATGCAGCGAGCCGAATTTCGGCGACGCGCTCTCCGCCTGCCGGCGTGCATAGGCGCCGATTGCCTCGTCGAGCCGGCCGACGATCTCGCTGCCACGGAACGGCTTCTCGATGAAGTCGAGCGCTCCGTTCTTGATCGCGCTCACCGCCATCGCGATGTCGCCCTGCCCTGAGATCATGAAGATCGGCGCCGGATAATCCTCGCCGTGCAGCTCCCTCAGAATGTCGAGACCCGACTTTCCGGGAATGTGCACGTCGAGCAGGATCGCAGCCGGTGTGCGATTTCGCGCGACGGAGAGCAGCGCTGCGCCGTCGGCAAAACAGATCACCTCATAGCCCGCCGCCTTGAGCACCATCGACAAGGTGTCGCGAACGGCAGGGTCGTCGTCGACCACGAAGATTTCACCGCGAGAGCTTTGTTCGGCCATGTGCCACATCCAGTTGGCATGAAGGACTCGCGTCCGCGCCTCCCGTTATGGCGTTCGGCGCGGATTCGGCCCACCCGTATTTGTACGGGACATGGACTTAACGCACAAGTAGCGGCAGGGTGCCTTATTGCGGGAGACGGAGAATATCCATGCTAAATTACGCAGGCATCCCCCCGCTCACCGCAATGGCTGACACAGACAGCCGTCAGTTGATCGCGGCCGAACTTCGCTCTCTGATCGCGCGCATCGACCTCAGCATGCGTCTGATCGACGCGGCCATGACCTCGCACGATGTAGAGCCGGAGGACGACGGCCCTACCGCGGGTTCCCTGGAGATTTTCGTGCTCGACGACGTCACGCCCCGTTTTGCCACGGCAAGCGCTGCCCTCAACGCCTGCCGGATGGAGCTCGACCACGCCCTGCAGCAGTTGTCGGAGTCGGACAGTCCCGTATAGGCCGCAATCGCGCACTGTCTGCCCGACGCAACCATGGCGGCTCGCAGCCTCAAGCGCGATGAGATTGGAACGAATCCTCATCGCGCTTCAGAACATTGGTTGAGCGTGATCTTTCCCGAAAACCGCCGCGCCCTTTGCGCTGACGCGGCCCTTCGGGACCGGATCATGCTCTAGGTGCGGTGCCGCTCCACGATCGCGTCGCTGGCGACACCACCCCAGGTGTGGATCGCCGGCAGTCCCATCGCGGTCTTGCCCAGATTGGCGAGGCTGATGCGCAGGGCCGCCAGATCGAGCGGCTTCGGCAGGCTTTGGAGCTCGATTCCGACCGAACGGGCAAAGCTGCGGGCGGCGCTGCGGCGCTTGCCGTCCATGCCGCTGATGACGATCACCGCGCCGGCGAACTTCGCCTCGGCCATCTCGCGCAGCACGTCGATGCCGTCGCCATCCTCCAGCACGAGATCCAGCGTCACGCAGTCGAAGCGCGCGGTGCGGAGCTTCTCGATCGCTTCCGCCACGGACGGCGCCACGGTGACTTCGTGGCCGGCCTGCTTGGCCGCGACCGTGATCAGGCTGCGCTGCGTGGCGTCGTCATCGACCACCAGGAGCTGAAGCGCGCGCCGCTCGGCGACGTCGGGCAGGTTTGACGGGATGGGGGACAGGGAACTTCTGGGCATTGCCGTATTCCTGGGATTGAGACGGGCAATGGATACACGGCGCGCGCTTAGGCCACGTAAAGCCACTGCTGCAAATTCGTCCGGATGTTTCAGCAAATGTAAAGCAACGGGGCGGAAAGCGCGGGGCGCCAACGTGCCGGTCAGGCGGCCGCGTCGTGGCCGCCGGCTGCGCCGCGCTTCTTGCGGTTCTTGCCGCGCAGGAACTGGATGTCCATTTCGGCGCCGTTGACCCGCACCAGCTCGCAGCGGCGATAGGCAAGGCCGGTGGACGACAGCAGCAGGAAGAACTCCTTCAGGTTCAAGCCCTGGATCGAGCCTTCAACCGTCAGGATGGCATCGGTGTCGGAAATGGCGTTGAGCTTGCAATCGCGACGCCAGGTGCCGTCGATGGCCATGATGCAGACATCATAGCCGCGGCTGAACGTGACGCGTTCGGCGCCCTTGCCATCTTCGGCCATGCCTATCGTCCTGCCATGACCGCCATGCGCGGCGCCGCGCCGGCGAGAGCCGGCTTGGCAGCCGCGGCACGCGGATCGTTCGGCTTGTAGAGGCCGCGCCGGTCCGGAATCGGCCTGAATGTGTCGGTCAATCCAACCACGGTTTCCGCCGCGCCGAGCACCAGGAAGCCGTCGGGCTCGATCTGGCGCGCCAGGCGGTTGAAGATGTTGATCTTGGTGTCCTGGTCGAAATAGATCAGCACGTTGCGGCAGAAGATGACGTCGAACGTGCCGAGCTGGGAGAAATCGTGCAGCAGGTTGAGCTGCCGGTGCTGGATCATCGCCCGCAATTCGGGATTGATCTGCCAGGTCTCGCCGGTCTGCTTGAAATACTTCACCAGCATCTGGATCGGCAGGCCGCGCTGCACCTCGAACTGGCTGTAGACGCCGGCCCTGGCCTTCTCCAGCACCTCCTGCGACAGGTCGGTCGCAATGATCTCGACCCGCCAGCCGGTGAGGGACGCGCCCATCTCCTTCAGGCACATCGCCAGCGAATAGGGCTCCTGCCCGGTCGAGCCGGCGGCACACCAGATCCGGACGCTGCGTTTGTTCGCGCGCGCCTTGATGATCTCGGGCATGATATGGTCGCGAAAGTGATCGAATGGGACCTTGTCGCGAAAGAAGAAGGTCTCGTTGGTGGTCATGGCTTCGACCACGTCGGTCATCAGCGTGCGCGAGCCGCCTTGCAGCTTCTGCACGAGCTCGGCGATGCCGGAGAGCCCGGCCTTGCGGGCGAGCGGCAGGAGACGGCTTTCGATCAGATATTGCTTGTCTGCGGACAGGTCGAGACCGGAATTATCTTTCAGAAACTTACGCAGATACTCGTACTCGGTCGGGGTCACGGATGGCCTCTTCGAAGCTGTACTGGGAACACTCTGGCCGGAATATGCGGGCCAGACACACTCAGACCATGGCTTGTCCGACCGGGATCAAGCCAACTTCGGCGAACTTGTCGGCGATGATGTCTTTGTCGAAGGGCTTCATGATGTACTCATTGGCGCCGCCGCTGAGCGCCTGGGCGATATGAGCCACGTTGTTCTCGGTGGTGCAGAACACCACCTTCGGCTGGTCGCCGCCTGGCAGGCGGCGCATATGGCCCATGAACTCGAAGCCATCCATGACGGGCATGTTCCAGTCGAGCAGCACCGCGTCGGGCAGCTGCCGCTGGCAGATCTCGAGCGCTTTCGAGCCGTCCTCGGCCTCGGTGACCTCGAATTCCAGCCCTTCCAGAATCCGGCGCGCGATCTTGCGTACGACGCTGGAATCATCGACCACCAAACACGTTTTCATTTCGGTTCTCCGGCTTCGATGTTTCGTTGGCTTAGGCAGCCATTTGCACTTTGGTTTCGAGCTCGAGGACGCGATCGACGTCGAGCACGACCATGAGCTGGCCCTCGAGGCGGTGGACGCCGCCGGCGAGCTTGGCCATGCGGGGATCGAGGTTGACGGGGTTCTCTTCCATGCCGGCCTCGGGCAGGCGCAGCACCTCGCCGATCTGATCGATCAGGAGGCCATAGGATTCACCGCGCAGATCGACACCGACCGCCATCGGCACCTTGCCGTCCTCGGCCTTGGGCAGGCCGAGGCGGGCGCGCATGTCGACCACGGTGACGATGCGGCCGCGCAGGTTCAGGACGCCCGCGATCTCGCGCGAGGACAAGGGCACGCGGGTGACGCGCTCGGGCATGAACACGTCCTGGACGCGGGAGATCGGCAGGCCGAACAGCTGGCCGCCGATCATCGCGGTGACGTATTCGACCATGGCGCCTTCGGCGGATTGGGTCTTGGTGCTCATGAGCTTATCTCCTGATCCCTGTCCGGCTTACGCCGCCGCCCGGCTCAGCTCGGAGGCGCCGGCGGCGCCCGCGGTCTGCTCCTTCAGCGCCGCGATCAGACCGGGACGGTCGAACTTGGCGACATAGTCGTGGAAGCCGGCCTGCCGGCCGCGCTCGATCGCCGCCGGCGACACCAGCGCCGAGAGGCCGATGATCGGCGTCGCGGCGAGGTTGTTGTCGGAGCGGATGGTCTCGGCGAACTCGAACCCGTTCATGTCCGGCATCTCGATGTCGGTCAGGATCACGTCGAAGCTCTGGGCGCGGAGCGCAGCGAGGCCCTCCTGCGCGGTCGGCGCGGTGCGGACGCGGTAGCCGGCCGCCTTCAGCACCGGTGCCAGCATGTTGCGGAAGAACGCAGAGTCGTCCACCAGCAGCACCGACTGCGAGTGCATCGACGGCTTCATCTCCTTGCGGGTGAACCAGTCGGAGAACGCCATGGGGAGGAAGTGGCCGACGTCGATCACCTCGGT
>NZ_LWIG01000033.1:0-29821 GCF_002068095.1 Bradyrhizobium sacchari
CAGCTGCGGCAGGCCATTCCTCTCGGAACACCCAGACAATATCCGATTGCGCTATTACAAGGGTGGGTTAGCCTTGCGGATGCGCGGAGCGCAGCGGCAAGGCGTGACCCACCTCTTCAGTTTCCGTGTCCAAGACGTGGTGGGTTGCGCTGACGCTAACCCACCCTCCGAATCCGGCACAAAGCGTCCGTTATCTCATCCATACGTTCGAACATGTGATCCGGCCCCAGCGCCCGCAGTGCCGCCGGCGCTGCATAGCCCCAGCTCACCGCACCGCAGGCAACGCCTGCAGTCCGCGCCGCCTCGATGTCGCGGACCTCGTCGCCGATCGCGATCGCGCGGTTCGGCTCCACGCCGGCGCGGCGGACGACGCGGCGGAATTTCGCGGCCTTGCCGAACAGCGATGCCGAGCAGTCGTAATGCGCGAACAGCGCCGCGGCCTCGCCGAGCTTCTCCCGCGCATTGGCTTCGCTGTCGGAGGTCACCAGCGCGAGCTGCACGCCATTCTCGGCCAGCGTCCGCAGCATCGTCTCGACGCCGGCAAACAGCGGGATCTCGCCAGCAGCCTCAGCCTTCAGCCGCCGCGCATGCCGCGCGATCGCCGGCAGCTTCCACAGCGGCACTTCCAGCCGACTGAGGATCTCGCGGCTCGAGGCATGCCGCAGCGGTTCGATGTCCTCATCGGCGACGCGGCGAAAGCCGAAGCGGTCGGCGACATCGTTGATGGTGCGCAGGAACCAGGGAAAACTATCGGCGAGCGTGCCGTCCAGATCGAAGATGGCGAGGGAGTACGGCATGGGGCTGGGTTTCGGGCTCGCTGACAAGCGGGATAGGACTTCGTTGGCCGGACTTGAGGACAGCCATGCGGCACGAGCGGACTGAAATCAACCCGGCGATCATGATGGCAGGGACACGTGTGCTGGTGGAACTGGTGTTGCGCGAACTGGGCGCGAGTATGACCACCGAAGCCATCATCGCGGAGCACCCGCGGCTCGCGCCCGATGACATCAGGGCAGCCCAGCTTTTGCGGCCGATGATCTGGCCGATGTCGCTCCAGGCCTGGTCTATCCGGCCGTTACGTCGTGATTGACGAGGTTCGTTTTCGATCTCGCCTTCTGTCGCCCCGTATAACTGTTGCTCACCGCAACTTGCGCACGTGAACATTGATGTCGAGATCGATGTCCTTGATGCAGGTCTGTGTCGTCCGATGCGTGTGGCTGACCGACGACGTGCCGCGAGAGTTCCTGCGCAGGTTATATCTCGGATTTCCAGACGGTCTCTTCGGTCCAGCCGAGCTCGGCGAACTCGGCGGCCCGGAGCGGCGCTTCGCCTTCGGCGAAGAACTCATCGAGCTGCGGGGGCGCAACGGCCGTTTCGGACAGCATGGCATGCGCCTGCCCGCGATGATGGATCTGGTGCTGGAACAGATGCATGAGCAGTCGGTCCCGCCGCTCGGTCTGCACGCTCGTGGGGCGGTTGATCTTCACGACGTCATCGAGCCGCGCAGGCGTCAGTGCATCGCAGATCGCAATCAGGCGCTTGTCCATTGCGGCCTGGGCAGGCTTCAACGTGGTGAGGGCAGGAAAGGGCACTTCATTCTTCCAGGCTGCGGGGCCGAGCCATCCACCTTCAAGCGCATCGATGTAGAAGAGGTCGATGACGTAGATGTGGTTCAGCGTACGCTGCAGGCTTGGAAAGAAGCCGGTGCGGTGGGCTTCGAATTCAGGCTGGGACAGCGCGGCGCAGGCGGCGAGCAGGCGATGGTTCGCCCAGGCATTGTTGTGGGCGAAGGCGCGGTAGGTTTGGACGAGTCCAGCGGACATGTCGGCTCTCTCCCGGATCCTGCGTGGTTCGTCGGCGAGGATGGCGAAGCGTGGCCCAGCTGTCCAACCGGCGGGGCAGGGCGAATGCGCTTCGCTAATCTGCCCTGCGCGGCATCGATCCCAAGATTCTACTCCGCCGCCTCGCTGGTGCTCCGCCGCTTCGGCTTCCGCGCCTTCTTTAGCACCGGCTCCAAAAACTTGCCCGTGTAGCTCCGCGGCGCCTTGGCGATATCCTCCGGCGGGCCCCAGGCGACGATCTCGCCGCCGCCGTCGCCGCCTTCGGGGCCGAGGTCGATGACCCAGTCCGCGGTCTTGATGACCTCGAGGTTGTGCTCGATGACGACGACCGTGTTGCCCTGCGCGACCAGCTCGTGCAGCACCTCCAAGAGCTTCTTGACGTCGTGGAAGTGCAGGCCGGTGGTGGGCTCGTCCAGGATGTAGAGCGTGCGGCCGGTGGCGCGCTTGGACAGCTCCTTCGCCAGCTTGACGCGCTGGGCTTCGCCGCCGGAGAGCGTGGTCGCCTGCTGGCCGACGTGAATGTAATCGAGCCCGACGCGGTGCAGGGTCTGAAAAGTCTCGCGCACGCGCGGCACCGCCTTGAAGAACTCGGCGGCTTCCTCGACGGTCATGTCGAGCACGTCGGCGATGCTCTTGCCCTTGAACAGGACCTCGAGCGTCTCGCGGTTGTAGCGCTTGCCCTTGCAGACGTCGCAGGTGACGTAGACGTCGGGCAGGAAGTGCATCTCGATCTTGATGACGCCGTCGCCCTGGCAGGCCTCGCAGCGGCCACCCTTAACGTTGAAGGAGAAGCGGCCGGGCTCGTAGCCGCGCGCCTTCGCTTCGGGGAGCCCAGCGAACCACTCGCGGATCGGCGTGAAGGCGCCGGTATAGGTCGCCGGATTCGAGCGCGGTGTGCGGCCGATCGGCGACTGGTCGATGTCGATGATCTTGTCGATGTGCTCGAGGCCCTCGATGCGGTCGTGCGGGGCGGCGCCTTCGCTGGCGCCGTTCAGCTTGCGGGCGATGGCGCGGTAGAGCGTGTCGATCAGGAGCGTCGACTTGCCGCCGCCGGAGACGCCGGTGACACACGTGAACAGGCCGAGCGGAATCTCGGCGGTGACGTTCTTGAGGTTATTGCCGCGCGCGTTGACCACCTTGATGGTGCGGCGATGGTTCGGCGGGCGCCGCTCCGGCACCTCGACCTCGAGCTCGCCGGTGAGATACTTGCCGGTCAGCGATTTCCGGTTGCGCATGATCTCGGCGGGCGTGCCTTCGGCGACGATGTTGCCGCCATGCATGCCGGCGCCGGGACCGATGTCGAGGACGTAGTCGGCAAGGCGAATGGCGTCCTCGTCATGCTCGACCACGACCACGGTGTTGCCGAGGTCGCGCAGCCGCTTCAGCGTGTCGAGCAGGCGCGCATTATCGCGCTGGTGCAGGCCGATCGAAGGCTCGTCCAGCACGTAGAGCACGCCTGTCAGCCCCGAGCCGATCTGCGAGGCCAGGCGAATGCGCTGGCTTTCGCCGCCGGACAGTGTGCCGGAGGAGCGGGAGAGGGTGAGGTAGTTGAGGCCGACGTCGAGCAGGAAGGTCAGGCGCTCGCGGATTTCTTTCAGGATGCGGCCTGCGATCTCGTTCTGCTGCTTGTTGAGCGCCTCCGGCACGGTCTCGAACCACTCGCCGGCCTTCTTGACCGACAGCTCCGAGATCTCGCCGATATGCTTGCCCCCGACCTTGACGCAGAGCGCCTCGGGCTTGAGGCGGAAGCCCTTGCAGCCCTCGCAGGGCACGTCGTGGAAATACTTTGCCAGTTCTTCGCGGGCCCACTCGCTTTCCGTTTCGCGGTAGCGGCGGTTGATGTTGGTGATGACGCCCTCGAACGGCTTCTTGGTGTCGTAGGAGCGCACGCCGTCCTGGTAGGAGAACTTGATCTCGTCCTCGCCGGAGCCGTAGAGGATCGCGTCCCTGGTCTTCTTGGCGAGATCCTTCCACTTGGTGTCGAGCGTGAACTTGTAGTGCTTGCCGAGCGCGGTCAGCGTCTGCTCGTAATAGGGCGAGGACGACTTGGCCCAGGGCGCGATCGCGCCCTTGCGCAGGGACAGCTCCTTGTCGGGGATGACGAGGTCCTCGTCGACATGCTGTTCGACGCCGAGGCCGCCGCAAGCGGGGCAGGCGCCATAGGGGTTGTTGAACGAGAACAGGCGCGGCTCGATCTCGGGGATGGTGAAGCCGGAGACCGGGCAGGCGAATTTTTCCGAGAACAGGATGCGCTCGGGGCCGCTCTTGTCGTGGATCTTGGCGGTCTTCTTTTTCTCTTCCGCAGGCGCGGCGGCCGGCGCGTCGGCGAACTCGATGACGGCGAGGCCCTCGGCGAGCTTCAGCGCGGTCTCGAAACTTTCGGCGAGGCGCTGGCCGATGTCGGCACGCACCACGATGCGGTCGACGACGACGTCGATGTCGTGCGGGAATTTCTTGTCGAGCGTCGGCGCTTCCGCAAGCTCATGGAAGGCGCCGTCGATCTTGACGCGCTGAAAGCCCTTCTTGAGCCATTCGGCGAGCTCCTTGCGATACTCGCCCTTGCGGCCGCGCACGACGGGCGCGAGCAGATAGAGGCGGGTGCCTTCGGGCAGCGCCAGCACGCGGTCGACCATCTGCGAGACGGTCTGGCTCTCGATCGGCAGGCCGGTGGCCGGCGAATAGGGCACGCCGACGCGCGCCCAGAGCAGGCGCATGTAGTCGTAGATCTCGGTGACGGTACCGACGGTCGAGCGCGGGTTCTTCGAGGTCGTCTTCTGCTCGATCGAGATCGCAGGCGACAGGCCGTCGATCTGGTCGACGTCGGGCTTCTGCATCATTTCCAGGAACTGGCGCGCATAGGCCGACAGCGATTCGACGTAGCGGCGCTGGCCCTCGGCATAGATGGTGTCGAAGGCGAGCGAGGATTTGCCGGAGCCGGAGAGGCCGGTGAACACCACCAGCTTGTCGCGGGGAATCTCGACGTCGATGTTCTTGAGGTTGTGCTCGCGCGCGCCGCGGATCGTAATTGCTCGCAGGCTCGAGCCCGCGTTCTGTTGTTGGCGCTTCGCCTTGATCACTTCATCCATCCGAGTTGCCCTCAAGGAAGCCCAAAGGCGCGCGATCGCGCCAACAAAAAAGGCGCGCTTCGCCCGGAACCGGGATCGGCGCCGATGGGTATGGCAGCGAACGTAGGAAGAACGGAGGCGGATTTCCAGAGGGAGTTGCGAATCGTCAACGGAATGTTGGCGCGCTGGCGGCATCTGGCAGCAGCGCGGAGCGTGGAACGTCGCTGGAGCGTGCCGCCAAACAAAAAGGCCGGCGCGAGGCCGGCCTTTCGTGACGATCTGACGTCGTAGCGAGGCTTAGTACTTCGCGACGATCGGGCCACCGAAGTGATAGTTCACGCCGACCTGCACGGTGTGGAGGTTGAGCGTGCCGGTGGGAATGGCGCCCGAGAAGTAGGTCTCGCCACCGAGGCTGCGATAGAGATACTCGCCCTTGACCGACCACTGCGGAGCGAAGAACGCCTCGACGCCGGCACCGACGGTCCAGCCGGAGTGGAACTTGCTGTCGGAGACCGAGAGCGCACCCAGGCTGGCGGTGAGCTTGTTGTCGATCCAGGCGTAACCACCGGTGCCGTAGAACAGGACGTTGTTGACGGCCCAGCCGATGCGGCCGCGCACGGTGCCCATCGCGTCGGTCTTGGAGGTCAGCGAGGCGGGGATGCCGCCAACGCCGGGGACGAAAACCGTACCGGTGGCGGAGGCGCTGACGTCAGCCCAGGCGCCATCAGCCTCAACGCCGAACACGACGTTACCGGTCTGCCAGTTGTAGCCGGCGGTGCCACCGACGAAGCCACCCTTCATCTTCGGGTCGCCGGAGCCGTTCTCCCAGGCGCCGCCGCCGACGATACCGAGGTAGAAGCCGGTCCAGTTGTAGACCGAAGCCACAGCCACCGGGGCCTTGGTGTACGGGCGGGCCGCGAGATCAGCCGCCGACGCGGGGGCAGCCAGTGCGAATAAACAGGCCGAAGCCAACAAAACCTTCTTCATTTTCAACTAAATCCCAGTCCCAGTTTCTGTTGTTGCCTTCCGCGCGGGGGAAGGGCATCGGACGTTGTGGTCCAACTAGCGGCGTGCTTACACCAGCGAAGCCGCAAGTTGTGTACCCGAAATGCCACAACACCCACAAAACGTCATACTCGCTGACGGGATATCCCTTCGCTTTCCCACAACAAAAAGGCCGGCGCGAGGCCGGCCTTTGATCTCCTAATGATATCAGAGGGATATCAGTATTTCGCGATAATCGGGCCACCCCAGCGATAGTTCACGCGGACCAGGCCGATATCGACGTCCTGCCTGATGCGCTCGGAGCGCGTGAAGGCGCCGAGTGCGGCGGCGTTGCCTGAGCCGGCGAAGGCGATGGTCCGATTCCCGAGGAAGAGGTGATCGTATTCGATGCCGACCGACCAGTTCGGCGCAAAGCCGAATTCGAGACCTGCGCCCACCACGCCGCCCCAGCGCGTCTCGCTGGCGCGGTCGAATTCGAGACCGGTCGCGACGGTGTAGCCCCGGTAACTGTCGCCGACCACGGCGCCGCCGCCCTTCACGTAGAACAACACGTTGTTCCAGGCGTATCCGACCTGGCCCGTGATCAGGCCGAAGGCGTCGATCTTGGAACGATTGCGCAGAGCGGTGGTCGTGCCAATGTTGTCGCCGGAGAAGTCGGCCCAGTTGCCCTGGCCTTCGAGCCCGAACACCCAATTGGCCGACTGCCACCGATAGCCGACCTGGCCACCGACGGTGCCGCCGACCGCGTTGTGACAGCCATCGGCGAAGAGCGTACCCACGGTCGGCGCAACGAAGTCCCAGCACTTGCGGCTGCTGCCGCCACCGCCGTTGATGCCGATGTAGAACCCGCTCCAGTCGTAGATGGTGGCGATCATCGGGGCCGGCGCCTTGGTATAGGGACGGGCCGCGAGGTCCGCCGCGCTTGCCGGGGCGGACAGGCCCAAAGCCACGGCGCCAATTGCACCAATCAAGATCTTATTCATTGCAGTCTCCCCAGTTTCGTCCGCTTCTCGAAGTCCCCGAAGCGGTTGATCAGGCGCGACGCCCATATGAACAAATTGCAAGGTCACCCTAGCTCAAGCGGGAGGCAAAATCCGTCGCCCAAATGCAACAGTCAGGCGGCGAGTGAGACGGATCTAACTTGATGAATGTTAATTGGTTTTCGCAGTTCGCGGGAGCCGGGCCCGGTTCCCTGCGCCCGGGCTAGACTTGGCGGCCGGCGGACACACCCGGTTCCCATGGCCTATGCTGGGCCTCGACTGGAACAAATCTGGAACAAAGCGGCGGCCGATGCTATATGTGGGGATAACCCGAGGGCCGGCGGGCTGATCGGTCTGCGCAAGCGTATAGGGTCGCCTCAATCAGGTTGCAGCGGGGCGCGCGGCGCGGCTTACGAATTCAGCCTACGAAATCAGGCTTTGCGAAATTCAGTGGCATTTGGAGTGGAGAGCGGCGATGGCGGGAAGCGTCAATAAGGTCATTCTGGTTGGAAATCTCGGCAAGGATCCTGAAATCCGCCGCACTCAGGACGGGCGGCCGATCGCGAATTTGAGCATCGCCACTTCGGAGACCTGGCGTGACAAGAACAGCGGCGAGCGCAAGGAAAAGACCGAGTGGCACCGTGTCGTGATCTTCAATGAAGGGCTCTGCAAGGTCGCCGAGCAGTATCTGAAGAAGGGCGCGAAGGTCTACATCGAGGGTGCGCTCCAGACCCGCAAATGGACCGACCAGAGCGGCGTCGAGAAGTACTCGACCGAGGTCGTGCTCCAGGGCTTCAATTCGACGCTCACGATGCTCGATGGCCGCGGAGGCGGCGGCGGAGGCGGCAGCTTCGGCGACGAGCCGGGCGGCGATTTCGGCTCCTCCGGTCCGGTCAGCAGCGCGCCGCGCCGCCCCGTTGCCGCCGGCGGCGGCCGCAACAGCGACATGGACGACGACATCCCGTTCTAAAGCCCGAGAGAGGCCATCCGGAAAGAACGTTAGCGGCGTTCGCTATCGTTTCCGGGCGGCCTCTATTTCCTGCTGATGCCCTTCCTGCACGCGGGATCGATATTCACCTGGCGACTCGCCGAACCAGCGATGGGAGGCGCGGAAGAAGGTGCTCTGATCCGAATAGCCCAACATGTACGCGATATCGGCAATCGTAATCCGCCGGTCCGCGAGATAGTGCTGGGCCAACTCACGTCGCGTGTCCTCGACGACGTCGGTGAACGCGGTCCCTTCATCAGCGAGCCGGCGCTGCAACGTATGGTCGCTCATGTTGAGCTCGGCCGCGATGGTCGCGCGCAATGGGCTGCCGTCATGGAGGTGCCGCGCGATGACTTGTCTGGCGCGATGTGCCGTATCCGTCGTGATCAGTTTGCGCAAAGCCTCGCCTGCGAGACGATCGTGCACATCTGCAAGCTCCGGGATTGCCGTCGGTAGCTTACTGGCGAGATCCTTGCTGGAGATCAGTAAGCCGTTGAACTTCGCCTCGAACTGCAACGGCGATCCGAACGCGTCGTTGTACGCTGCCGTCGACGCCGGCACCGCATGGGCGAAGCAAGCAGCCTCCGGTGTCAGCGGGCGGCCGAGCATCCACCGGCAAAAGGTCAGCAGGTTCAGGACCGCATAGTCGTAGCGTTGACGCGGGATCGGGCATTCCCCGCCGAACAGATCCAGCTTGACCCAACGACCGCCGTCGCCCGGCTCCAATGTGGCGGTGAGGGCATCGCTGACGAGACAGATATAGCGAATAAATCGCGTCAAGCCGGTCAATAGGTCGGGGCTCGACATCATGACGTATCCGACGAGCCCGTATTGGTCAGGACGCGGAAGATGCGGATCGAACAGGCCGATATCGGGATTTCCCGATCTCTCAGCGGCAAGTGTCCAGAGACGGCTGATTTCCTCGGTCGGCCAGCGAAAGTCCGGGTCGTCGAGATCCTTGATCGACAGGCCAACCTCCCCGAACAAGGCGGCCGAATCCAATCCCTGCTGTTGAAGTGTATTGGCGACGCCGCGCATCCACGCTGACGACGTCGTTCGATCCGATGAGCTTTTTCGATTCTCTGACAATTGTGTTGGCCCTGCGACAATTGTGTTGGCCCTGCAAAGCCAGTCACGTGGCCTTGTTCAATCATTGTACGCGCGCGCACCTCGCTTCATAGCATCGCAACGACTGACGCGACCAGACTGAAATCGACGTCAGAGAAAGTCGAAGTGAGGCAGAAGGCGCGTCAATGATCCGGACCAAGAACGGTGCTGTGTTTTTCGCGCACGGCTGCGATCCCGCTCGCCCATTCACTCCCATCGCCGCCACCGCATGACCGCCAAGGAGACCGACATGTCCAAGCTCGAGATGCTCACGCCAGAGAACAGTGCTATCGCCCTGATTGACTATCAGCCGGCGATGTACCAGGGCGTGCAGTCGCACGACCGTCTGGTCGTGTTCAACAACATCCAGATCCTCGCCAAGGCCGCAAAACTGTTCAAGATCCCGACGGTGCTGACGACGGTTGCCAAGGATTCCTTTTCCGGTCCGTTCATGCCGGAGGTCACCGAGCTGTTTCCCAACCATGACATCATCGATCGCACCTCGATGAACTCCTGGCTCGATGCCAATTTTCGCAAGGCCGTGGCTGCGACCGGGCGCAAGAAGTTCGTCATCGCCGGGCTCTGGACCGAGGCCTGCGTGATGTTTCCGACGCTGGACATGCTGCGGGAAGGTTATGAGGTCTACATTCCGGCCGATGCGTGCGGCGATCTCTCGGTCGAAGCACACAACCGTTCGATGGAGCGCGCGATCCAGGCCGGCGCTGTTCCGATCACCTCTTGTCAGTATGCCTTCGAGCTCCAGCAGGATTGGGCGCGCACCGAGACCTATGACGGCATGATGGAGATACTGAAGGCGCATTCACCTTACGGCATCCAGGTCCGCTTCTCGAAATGGGCGCTGGGCGAGCACGCCTCGGAAGCGGGGCCTCGCTAAGTACGCAGTCGGGTCATGAGGATCTATCTTCTATCGCTCGGAGCAGGCCTCCTCGTCGGAGTGGTCTACAGCCTGCTCAACGTGCGCTCACCGGCGCCGCCGCTTGTGGCGCTGGTGGGGCTGCTCGGCATTCTCGCCGGCGAACAGATCGTCCCGGTCGCAAGGCAAGTACTGACTGGCGAAGGGCTTGCCGCTGCATGGCGGCAAGCGAAATGCGCGCCCCACATGTTCGGCATGTTGCCTGGGCGGCACGCCGACGAGAACAAGACAACCAATCACGTCGCAGAGAAGGCATCATGAGCGCGCCCGACACGATTTTTCACCGTGGCCTGTTCACCACGCTCGACCGATCGAACCCGATCGCGAGCGCGGTTGCGATCAAGGACGGAGTCTTCACGGCGGTAGGGCACGATCACGACATCATGCAGCTGGCCGGTCCTTCAACCAAAATCATTGACTTGAAGGGGCGCCGTGTCCTGCCGGGCCTGATCGACAACCATCTCCACATCATCCGCGGCGGGCTCAACTTCAACATGGAGCTGCGCTGGGACGGCGTCTGGTCTCTCGCGGACGCGATGGCGATGCTGAAGAAGCAGGTCGCGATCACGCCGCCCCCGCAATGGGTTCGCGTGGTCGGCGGCTTCACCGAGCATCAGTTCGCCGAGAAGCGGCTGCCGACGATCGATGAGCTCAACGCCGCCGCGCCCGATACGCCGGTCTTCATCCTGCATCTCTACGATCGCGCCATGCTGAACGCCGCCGCGCTGCGCGCCGTCGGCTACACCAAGGACACGCCGGAGCCGCCGGGCGGCGAAATCGTGCGTGACGCGAAGGGCAATCCGACCGGGCTGCTCCTTGCCAAGCCAAACGCCAATATTCTATACGCGACGCTCGCCAAGGGACCGAAGCTGCCGTTCGACTATCAGGTGAATTCGACCCGCCACTTCATGCGCGAGTTGAACCGCCTCGGCGTCACCGGCGCGATCGACGCCGGCGGCGGCTTCCAGAACTATCCCGACGACTATGCAGTCATCCAGAAGCTCTCGGATGAAGGACAGCTCACGATCCGCTTGGCCTACAATTTGTTCACGCAGAAGCCGAAGGGCGAGAAGCAGGACTTCTTGAACTGGACCCGGACGTCGAATTACAAGCAGGGGACCGACTATTTCCGCCACAACGGAGCCGGGGAGATGCTGGTGTTCTCGGCCGCCGATTTCGAGGATTTTCGTGTCCCGCGCCCCGACATGCCGCCTGAGATGGAAGGCGAGCTCGAAGAGGTCGTCCGCATCCTTGCCCAGAACAAATGGCCCTGGCGCCTGCATGCGACCTATGACGAGACGATCTCGCGCGCGCTCGATGTATTCGAGAAGGTCGATCAGGATACGCCGCTCGACGGCCTGCATTGGTTTTTCGACCACGCCGAGACGATTTCCGATCAGTCGATCGACCGCATCGCGGCGCTCGGCGGCGGCATCGCCGTGCAGCACCGGATGGCCTATCAGGGCGAATATTTCGTCGAGCGTTACGGCTTCGGCGCCGCAGAGGCGACGCCACCGGTGAAGAAGATCATCGACAAGGGTGTCAAGGTCTCCGCCGGCACCGATGCGACCCGCGTCGCCTCCTACAATCCCTGGGTCTCGCTGGCCTGGCTGGTGACGGGCATGACGGTGGGCGGGCTTCGCCTCACTCCGCAGCGCAATTGCCTCGATCGCGAGACCGCGCTTCGGATGTGGACCGAGAACGTGACCTGGTTCTCTAATGAGGAAGGCAAGAAGGGGCGCATTCAGGTCGGACAGTTCGCCGATCTGATCGTACCGGACCGCGACTTCTTCTCTTGCGCCGAGAGCGAGATCGCCGACACGACGAGCGAGCTCACTTTGGTCGGCGGGCACGTCGTCTATGCCGCCGGCGAATTCAAGGCCCTCGACGACCGCGTCCCTCCGCCGGCAATGCCGGACTGGTCACCAGTTCGCAGCTTTGGCGGATACGGCAATTGGGTCGGAACGGACGGCAAGGCCAAGGCGATCCGGTCGCAGGCCATGCAGATGTGCGGCTGCGCCAGCGCTTGCGGCGTTCATGGCCATGATCACGCGCGAGCCTGGTCGGGGCAGCTTCCCGTTGCCGATCTCAGGAGCTTCTGGGGCGCGCTCGGTTGCGCCTGCTGGGCCGTTTGAGATGATGTCGCCAAGCGGCACGCCGCGCTGGGTCGCGGCCATTCTGGTTTGGCCCTGGATCGTGCCGCTTGCACGGCTTGGCCTGGTCTCCGCGTTCCTGATCGGCGGCGTCCAGAAGCTCGCCGATTTTCCCGCTGCCGTTGCCGAGCAGGCCCATTTCGGGCTCGAGCCCGCGGCGGTCTGGGCCGTGGCGGCCATCATTGTCGAGCTGGGCGGCTCGCTGCTGGTGATAGCAGGGCGATGGGTGTGGTTCGGCGCCGGAGGGCTCGGTGTGCTGACCGCAATTGCCATGTTCACCGCGAATGATTTCTGGGCGAAGACCGGTCACGATCGCTTCATGGCCGTCAACGCCTTCTTCGAGCATCTCGGGCTCATCGCAGGCCTTGTGCTTGTCTCTATCCTGGGCCTGCGCAAGCAGGCCACTTAAACGCAACGAGGCCTCTTCATGTCTTTCCAACGCCGTCTGATCAATGTCTTCCTGATATCGTCGCTGCTGACCGGCGTTTCCGCGGCCATGGCGAAGGACACGGCGAAGCATCCGGCCGCGCACGTCGGCGTCGGTGCGCAATACGATACGACGCACGTTTACGTCGCGCCCGAAGACGTGGAAAAATTCGTCGCGAGCTTCCTGGCGACCTTCGGCGGGCAGAGCACCAAACAGGTCGTCGCCACGGTGACACCGACGCCGAGCAGCACGACCTCCCAACTGCTTCAGACGCCGGTCGGCACGGTCTCGCTGTTCGGGTTCAAGACGCCGATACCCTATCCGTTCGGGGCAGAGCGGACCGGCTATCTCGTCACCGACATGGACGAGGCAATCAAGCAGGCCAGGGCGGCCGGCGCCGATGTCGTGGTCGCGACCTTTCCGGACCCGATCGGGCGCGATGCCGTGATCCAGTGGCCGGGCGGCATCAACATGCAGCTCTACTGGCATACGACCAAGCCATCCTACGCAGCGTTCGAAACCGTTCCCGAGAACAGGGTCTATGTTTCTCCCGAGCGCGCGGACGCGCTTGCGCGTGCCTTCGTTCGCTTCTCACATGGGAAGATCGTGTCGGACGAGAGCAAAGCAGCCGGCGTGGAGATCGGCCGCCCCAACGACACCTATCGGCGCATCCGCATCGAATCCGCGTTCGGCAAGATGACCGTGCTCGTTACCGACGGACATCTGCCGTATCCCTATGGACGCGAGATGACGGGCTATGAGGTTGCCAACCTGAAGGACACGCTAGCGAAGGCGACCGGCGCCGGCGCGAAGGTGCTCGTCGAGCCGTTCACGTCGGACCGCAGGCAGTCCGCGATGGTGCAGTTTCCGGGCGGCTACGTTGCCGAGATTCATGCTGCCGCCAAATAGCCCGGGGGCGGCATTGAACCGAGCAATGGCATGGTGCGTGGCGGGGCTTTCCGCCGCGGCCTGTCTGTTCGCGGGCGTGCCTCCGGCGCGCGCCAACGACGACACCGGGCGCCCCGAGATCCGAACCAACCGCTGGCAGGAGGATTGGTCGGCACTCGCCAATCCGGCGCTGCGGACCGATCCGTTCGACCCGATCAAGTACATCCCGCTGATGCCGGGCGATCCCGCGAGCTACGTCTCGTTCGGGGCGACCTTGCGCGAACGGTTTGAGAGCGTCAGCACCGCGGCGTTCGGCACAGGCGCGAACAAGTCCGACAACTACCTCATTCAGCGGCTTCAATTCCATGCCGATGCCCATTTCAACGAACATTGGCAGCTCTTCCTGCAATTCGAGGACGATCGCGCCTTTGGCAAGAACGTTGTCACGCTCGTGGACCAGGATCCGCTGGACATGCGGCTTGCCTTTCTGGCCTATGTGAATGAGACCGAAGCGGGCACCTTCAAGGCTCGCGTGGGGCGGCAGGATTTCGACTTCGACCTGCAACGCTTCGTGTCGTCGCGCGACGGGCCCAACGTGCGCCAGTCCTTCGATGCGGCATGGGGGGACTTCGAGACGGGGCCGTGGCGCTTCATCGGCTTCATCAGCCAGCCCGTGCAGTACGATTTGCAGCATCCGTTCGACGATGGGTCGAACAGCCATTTCCGCTTTCACACGCTGCGTGTCGAGCGGCAGGTGCTTGGGACTAACGAGCTGTCTGCCTATTACGCGTTCTACCAGAAGGACAATGTGCGCTATCTCGATGCCGCCGGCGACGACAAGCGGAACGTCTTCGACGTCCGTTTCGCCGGCAAGCTCGGCAATGTCGACTGGGACATCGAGGCCATGGGCCAGACCGGCTTCATCGGCGGCAAGGAGATCCGGGCCTGGGGCGCCGGCGCACGCATGGGGTACACGTTTGCCGGTGTGCCCTGGCAGCCGCGCCTGGGCTTGCAGGCCGACGGCGCGTCAGGAGATCATCATCCCGGCGACACCACGCTCGGGACGTTCAATCCGCTCTTCCCGAACGGATATTATTTCTCGCTTGCGGGCTTCACCGGATACACCAATCTGATTCATCTCAAGCCGTCGGTGACGGTCAGGCCTGTCGCGAACCTGGCGCTGATGGCGGCGATCGGCCTGCAATGGCGAGAGACGACGGCCGATGCCGTCTACGTCCAGCCCAACGTCGCCGTCTTGGGTACCGCGGGGAAGGGGACCGCCTGGTCCGGGGCCTATGCGCAGCTTCGCCTGGACTATCGGTTCGATGCCCATCTGACCGGCGCGCTGGAGGCTGTGCACTACAAGATCGGTGATACGATCCGGCAGGCCGGCGGACACGACAGCAATTATCTCGGGCTCGAACTGAAATACGCACTCTGATGGCTGACACCCAGAACCGGCTCTTGCTGCCGCTGCTCCTGAGCTTTACGGCCGGCTATGTCGACACGGCCGGATTTCTTGCCCTCCAGGGCCTGTTTACGGCCCACGTCACCGGAAACTTCGTCACTCTCGGGGCCGCGCTTGCGCTCGGTGCGTCGGGCGTGCTGGCAAAACTGCTGGCGCTGCCGGTGTTTTGCGCGGTCGTGGTTGCCGTGCGGCTGCTCGCCACCGTCATGTCGCGGCGCTGGCGGCCGGTGTTCGAGGTCCTGCTGGGGCTGAAGATGCTGCTGCTGGCGATCGGAGGCGCGCTCGCGCTCAGGTTCGGTCCCTTCCATGATGGCGACAGCTGGCAGGCCATTCTGACCGGAATGGTGCTCGTCGCCGCCATGGCGATCCAGAACGCGATCCACCGCCTCTATCTCGGCAGCGCGCCGCCCTCGACGCTGATGACCGGCACGACCACCCAGATCATGCTCGACATCGCGGATGTGATCCTGCCGGGGGATGCCAAGGGCCAGACCCGCGCACGCCTCGGCCGGATGTCAGTGAACGTGCTTGTGTTCGCACTGGGCTGCGGAATTGCGGCGCTGCTGTTCGTGCATTTCGGGGTCTGGTGCCTCGCGCTACCGCCGGTGCTCGCGGGGGCGTCTCTCCTCGTTCGTATCGTTGGACCATCGGACGATTGAGCCCGGCGAGAGTCGCGGTTCGCCTGGTGGGTCAGGTTTTCTTACCAATTAGCGGACAGAGTTCGAATTTTCCGGTCTTGCCATGTGCAGCCTCAAGTCTTTGACGGGGCGCGATGTGAATGATGCTAACATTATGTTAACCATCTTCACATCGGCTGCGCTTCCTGAGGAAGCTCCTCGCATGATGGCGATGTGGCGGGCGCGCACCCATCGCATCGCCGACCACCGGCGGATGATAATGTTCATCTTTGCCAGCGCGCTGGTGGTGGCGGGGCTGTTCACGCGTGCCCGGACGGATCATGCATTGGGTGATCTTCGGGGCCTGAGAGCGGGTTCCGCCCGATCCGTTCCGGCCCCGTCGCGAGCGATGCCGGGAAGGGCGTAAGTCTCTGGAAAAACAGTCGGAAAAACCGCTTCTCGAGGCCCGGCAAGGGTGGTTATCGGGGGTGTGATGCGCTATATGATTCCCAGACAAAAACTCACCGGATTCCCCCTTGGCTGACGACGACAACAAGCCCGGCGACCAGCCGGCGCATTCCTCGGACATTCGTCCCGTTTCCATCTACGAGGAGATGAAGAAGTCCTATCTCGATTACGCCATGAGCGTGATCGTGGCGCGTGCGCTGCCCGATGCGCGCGACGGGTTGAAGCCGGTGCACCGCCGCATCCTGTTCGCGATGAACAATCGCGGCGACACCCCGGACAAGAAGCACAAGAAGTCCGCCGGTGCCGTCGGCGAGGTCATGGGTAAGTACCACCCGCATGGCGACCAGGCGATCTACGACGCCTTGGTGCGCATGGCGCAGGACTTCTCGATGCGCGCGCCCCTGATCGACGGGCAGGGCAATTTCGGCTCGGTCGACGGCGATCCGCCGGCGGCTATGCGCTACACCGAGTCCCGCCTGACCAAGATCGCGCTGAAGCTGCTCGAGGATATCGACGACGACACGGTCGACTTCCAGGACAATTACGACGGCTCCGAGAAGGAGCCGGTGGTTCTGCCCGCGCGGTTTCCGAACCTGCTGGTCAACGGCGCCGGCGGCATCGCGGTCGGCATGGCCACCAACATCCCGCCGCACAATCTTGGCGAGGTGATCGACGCCTGCGTCGCGCTGATCGACAATCCGTCGCTGACCATCGACGAGCTCAACGGCATCATCCCGGGCCCGGATTTCCCGACCGGCGGTATCATCCTCGGACGCCAGGGCATCCGCAGCGCCTACCATCTCGGCCGCGGCTCGATCGTGATGCGCGGCAAGGTCACCTTCGAGACGGTCCGGAAGGAACGCGAGGCGATCGTCATCACCGAGATTCCGTATCAGGTGAACAAGGCGACGATGGTCGAACGCATCGCCGAGCTCTACAAGGAGAAGAAGATCGAGGGCATCTCCGACCTGCGCGACGAGTCCGACCGCGACGGCTATCGCGTCGTCGTCGAGCTCAAGCGCGATGCCGTGCCCGACGTCGTGCTGAACCAGCTCTACAAGTTCACGCCGCTGCAGACGAGCTTCGGCGTCAACGCCGTCGCGCTCGATAGCGGCCGTCCGCAGACGATGAACCTCAAGGACATGCTGACGATCTTCGTCGGCTTCCGCGAGCAGGTCGTCACCCGCCGGACCAAATACAAGCTCCGCAAGGCGCGCGAGCGCGCGCATGAGCAGGTCGGCCTCGCCATCGCCGTCGCCAATATCGACGAGATCATCAAGGTGATCCGGCACTCGCCGACGCCGGCTGCCGCGCGCGAGACCCTGATGACGCGCGACTGGCCCGCGCGCGACGTCGAGGACATCATCACACTGATCGACGATCCCCGCCATCGCATCAACGAGGACGGCACCATTCGCCTGTCGCTGGAGCAGGCGAGGGCGATCCTCGAGCTGCGGCTCGCGCGCCTCACTGCGCTCGGCCGCGACGAGATCGGCGACGAGCTCGCAAAGCTCGCCGGCGAGATCAGCGACTATCTCGAGATCCTGCGCTCGCGCGCCCGCATCCTCGACATCATCAAGACCGAGCTTGCCGAGGTGAAGGCCGAGTTCGCGACCCCCCGCCGCACCGTGATCATGGAGCAGGAGGGCGAAGTCGAGGACGAGGACCTGATCCAGCGCGAAGACATGGTCGTCACCGTCTCGCACGCAGGCTACGTCAAGCGCGTGCCGCTGTCGGCCTACCGGGCGCAGCGCCGCGGCGGCAAGGGCCGCTCTGGCATGCAGACCCGCGACGAGGATTTCGTCAGCCGCCTGTTCGTGGCCTCCACCCACACGCCGGTGCTGTTCTTCTCCTCGCGCGGCCAAGTCTACAAGGAAAAGGTCTGGCGGCTGCCGATGGCAGCTCCCAACGCGCGCGGCAAGGCCATGATCAACATCCTGCCGCTGGAGCAGGGTGAGCGCATCACCACCATCATGCCGCTGCCGGAGGATGAATCGACCTGGGGCCAGCTCGACGTGATGTTCGCCACCACGGGCGGCAACGTCCGGCGCAACAAGCTGTCCGACTTCGTCGACGTCCGCCGCTCCGGCATCATCGCGATGAAGCTCGACGACAACGAGGCGATCGTCGACGTGCAGATCTGCACCGAGCGCGACGACGTGCTCCTGACGGCGGCCGGAGGCCAGTGCATCCGCTTCCCCGTCACCGACGTGCGCGTGTTCACCGGGCGCACCTCGATGGGCGTGCGCGGCATCGCGCTTGCCGAAGCCGACAAGGTGATTTCGCTGGCGATCCTGCGCCATGTCGACACCACCTCCGACGAGCGCTCGGCCTATTTGAAGATGCGCCGCGCCGTCGCGGGCGAGGCCGCCTCGGAAGAGGCACCTGTGGATGCCGAGGCCGAGGAGACCTCGGGCAGCTTCCAGCTCCCGCAGGAGCGCTATGTCGAGATGTCGGCGGCCGAGCAGGTCGTTCTGACCGTCTCGGTCAACGGCTATGGCAAGCGGACCTCGTCCTACGAGTACCGCACCACGGGCCGCGGCGGCAAAGGCATCGTCGCCATGAGCGTCAACAACCGCAACGGCAACCTGGTCGCATCCTTCCCCGTGGAGGAGGCCGACCAGATCATGCTGGTCACCGACAGGGGCCAACTGATCCGCTGCCCGGTCGAAGGCATCCGTATCGCCGGCCGCTCGACGCAAGGCGTCATCGTGTTCGACACCGCCGAGGACGAGCACGTGGTGTCGGTCGAGCACATCACGGAAGAGGCCGAGAGCGGCAATGGGACCAACGGAGAGTAACGCACAGCCTTTGGCACTAGCGTCCCACTCTCCATTGCCGTCCCGGACAAGCGAAGCGCAGTTCCGGGACCCATAGCCACAGGGAGACGTTTGGCGAAGACTCGGAATTGCCTGTCTCGCGCCGGAACTGCTCCCTGTGGTTATGGGTCCCCGGGTCCGCGGGCAGGACACCGAAGATGTTGCGGCGCTAAATTTCCAGCTCCGTGCCGAACTCCACGACCTGCTTGGTCGGCACGCCGAAGAACGCGGCCGAGCGTTCGGCGTTGCGCTGCAGGAAGGCGAACAAGCCTTCGCGCCAGACCCACATGCCCGGGACGTCCTCGCGCGGGATGATGGTCTCGCGGCCGACGTAGTAGGTGATGTCGGCGAGGTTGATGCCGGGCAGCTTGCCGTGGCGGCAAGTAAGCTGCAGTCCTTCATAGATGGTCGGGTTCTGCATGAAGCCGTAATGCAGGATCACGCGGGTGATGCCGGGAATGATCTCGATCACCTCTGCGCGTTCCTCGTCGGGAATGTGCGGGGATTCCTCGATCAGCACGGTGACCAGCAGCACGCGCTCGTGCAGTACGTGGTTGTGCTTGACGAACTGGGTCAGCGCGAGCGGCACGCCGCGCGGCGCGGAGGCCAGGAATACGGCGGTCCCCGGCAGCCTGGCGCTGCATTTGTTGACGGCGGTCTCGATCAGGTCCTCCTCCGGCTGGCGCAGCCGGGCGCGGGCTGCTTCGACCAGCTTCACGCCTGCGCGCCAGGTCAACATCAGGAAGGCGACGAGGCCGGCGAGCAGCAGCGGAAACCAGCCGCCCTCGAACAGCTTGATTGAATTCGCCGAGAAGAAGATCACGTCGATGACGAAGAAGAAGCCGTTCACGGCGACCACGAGCCAGGGCGAATAGCCCCACTGGATCGCAACCAGCGCGGCCAGCAGCGTGGTGATGGCCATCAGCAGCGACACTGCGATGCCATAGGCGCCGGCGAGCGCGTCCGAGGTGCCGAAGCTCAGCACCGCCCCGAGCGTTGCCGCGGCGAGCAGCCAGTTCACCAGCGGCACGTAGATCTGGCCGATCGCGTCGCTGGTGGTGTGGCGGATCAGCATGCGCGGCAGGAAGCCGAGCTGGATCGACTGCTGGGTCAGGGAGAACACGCCGGAGATGATCGCCTGCGAGGCGATCACGGTCGCGACCGCCGAGAAGGCGACCAGCGGATAGTGCAGGGCATCCGGGCAGAGCTGGAAGAACGGGTTCTCGATCATGGTGGGATCGGTGATCAGCAGCGCGGCCTGGCCGAAATAGTTGAGGACCAGCGCGGGCAGGCAGATGGCGAACCAGGCAAGCCGGATCGGCAGGCGGCCGAAATGGCCCATGTCGGCGTACATGGCTTCGCCCCCGGTCACCGCGAGGAAAGCGGCGCCGAGGATCGCGAAGGAGACGTGGAAATCCTGGTGGATCAGGAACTCGAAGGCGTAGAGCGGGCTGAGTGCCGCCAGCACCGCCGGCGCCTTGACGATGCCGTGGATGCCGAGCGCGGCGAGCACGCCGAACCAGGCCAGCATCACCGGGCCGAAGATGCGGCCGATGAAGCCGGTGCCCTGCTTCTGCATCATGAACAGGCCGATCAGGATTGCGACGGTCACCGGCACGACCACCGGCGCCAGCGAGGGTGCGTCGACCTTGAGGCCCTCGATGGCGCTGAGGACGGAGATCGCCGGCGTGATCGCGCCGTCGCCATAGAGCAGGGCGGCGCCGACGAGGCCGACCACCAGCAGATGCGCCCGCCAGGTGCCGGGTTGCGCGTTGCGCGCGTGGAGCAGGGCCAAGAGAGCGACGATGCCGCCTTCGCCGCGGTTGTCGGCGCGCAGGATCAGCAGCGCATATTTCAGCGAGATGATCAGCAGCAGGGCCCAGAGGATCAGCGAGGCAACCCCCAGGACAGCGTCGGGAGTAAGTGTAGCGCCATGGGCAGCCGCCTTGGCGGCTTCCTTGAGGGCGTAGAGTGGGCTGGTGCCGATATCGCCATAGACCACCCCGAGGGCACCCATGGTCATGGCCAGCGGCAGTGGATCGGGATGGTGGCCGGAAGCGATTGCTGGCGTACTGGACAATGACACCCCCCGATGGGACCGAGCCCGGCGGGCCATTCCGACGGGCGCGAGCATCACGCAGTCTGCGACGAGACGTCGCAAATATCCATGGGGTTTATCTTGAGGGGCCTGGCTGACGCGAAACTGACAGATCCGACTACGGCGTGCGGTCGGCGGTCACGAGGCGGGCTTCGCGGATATTGGCCTTGCTGCCGGCGCGGCGCAGGCAGGATGCCTCGAAATTCGGCCAGGCCTGCTGCGAGCAGTCACGGCCGATGGTGCGGATATCGAGCCGGTCGCTCTTGGCCAGCGGCTGCGGCACGCTGGCTTCGACGGTCGGGGCAAAGCCGGGCAGGAGGGTGAGGGCTGCGGCAACACACGCAGAAAGAGCGATCGCTGAAAGAGCCTTGATCATTGACAGTCCCCTGTGATGCGGCCGCCTACGCCCAGTCTGCGACCCGTCGTTCGTTGGCCGGATTAGTAACCATGGCCAGTTTCCGGACGTCTTCGCGGACGCCGGAAATGGTTTCGTTCGCGCTCTGCTTTGTTTCGTCGCCGGCCCCAGGACGAAACAATCCGGCTGTTGCCGACACCTCTCGCGGACATTTTCCGGCAAACGGGCACGGAACGGGCAAGGAACCTGTCCGGCTTGCCGGCCCGGGCCGGGCGCGGTAGGAGGGGGCCATGCCGCGCATTGCCTTCTATCCAGGTTCCTTCGACCCCATCACCAACGGCCATCTGGACGTGGTCCGGCATGCTGTTCCCCTGTGCGACCGCCTGGTGGTCGCGATTGGCGTCCATCCCGGCAAGAAGCCGCTGTTCTCGACCGAGGAGCGCCTGCAGATGCTCGAGGACGTCTGCGGTCCGATCGCGGCCCAGGCCGGCTGCGTGCTCCAAGCCGTGACGTTCGACGATCTGTCGGTGACCGCGGCGCGCAAGCACGGCGCGACCATCATGATTCGGGGCCTGCGCGACGGCACCGACCTCGACTACGAGATGCAGCTTGCCGGCATGAACGAGGCCATGGCGCCCGAGGTGCATACGGTCTTCCTGCCGGCCTCGCCCATGGTTCGCCCGATCACCGCCACTTTGGTGCGCCAGATCGCCGGCATGGGCGGAGATGTCTCCTCCTTCGTGCCGCCGCTCGTAGCCAGCCTGCTCAAGGCCAAATTCGCCGGATAACGGCGTGCGTCTTCATCCCACCTGATCCGGAGTTCTCATGATCCGTCGTCTCGCAATCCTTGCCGCGATGTTTGTCGCGCTCCTCAGTGCAGCGCCGGCGATGGCGCAGCAGCTGCCGGCGAACCTCGACAAGGCCAACGCGCTCGTCATCGACACCACCAAGGGCCGCATCGTCATCAAACTGCGCACAGATCTGGCGCCGCAGCACGCCGAGCGCCTGAAGACGCTTGCGCGCGAGGGATATTACAACAACGTGCCGTTTCACCGCGTCATGGATGGGTTCATGGCCCAGACCGGCGACGGCGAGAAATTCAACGGCACCGGCGGCTCGAAATATCCGAACCTGAAGCAGGAATTCTCCAAGGTGCATTTTGCCCGCGGCATCGTCGGCATGGCCCGGCGCGGCGACAGCGTCGACAGCGCCAACTCGCAATTCTTCATCATGTTCGCGGATGGCGGCAGCCTCGACGGCCAGTACACCGTGATCGGCGAGGTCGTGCAGGGCATGGACGTCGTCGACAAGCTGAAGAAGGCGCCTCCCGGATCAGGCAGCGGCACCGTCACCGATCCCGACAAGATGGTGAAGGTGCAGGTCGCTTCCGACATCAAGTAGGAAAACGCGATGGCGCGCTGCAGCAGGCTTCCGCTGGTTGCTGTAGTGCTGCTCCTCGGCGTCTCCGGTGCGGTTGCCGAGGAGGCGAAGGTCAACACCATCCAGGACGTCTTCCGGCATCTGCGCACCTGCTGGAAGCCACCGCCGCCAGCCAAGGCCCGCCCACTCGACATCACCGTCGTCGTGAGCTTTAACCGGTCCGGCGACATTCTGGGCCATCCGCGGATTACCTACGAATCCGCGGAGGCTTCCGACAACGACCGGCTGCAATACCGGATCGCGGTGATGGAGGCGTTGCAACGCTGCACGCCGATGCCATTTACCGATGCAATGGCCGGCGCCGCGGCGGGACGTCCCTTCGCGATCCAGTTCCGTAACCGCAAGACTTCACCCCCAACGCAAGAGAGACGAGCATGAGCGTCACCGAAAACACATTGATCCTCGAGACCACGCAGGGCCCCGTTACCATCGAGATGCGGCCCGACCTCGCGCCCGGCCATGTCGCGCGCATCAAGGAACTGGTCCGTGAGGGCTTCTACGACGGCATCGTGTTCCACCGCGTGATCGAGGGCTTCATGGCCCAGACCGGCTGCCCGCACGGCACCGGCACCGGCGGCTCCGGCAAGAAGCTGAAGGCCGAGTTCAACAAGGAGCCGCATGTGCGCGGCACCGCCTCGATGGCGCGCGCCGCAAGTCCCGATTCCGGCGACAGCCAGTTCTTCATCTGCTTCGACGACGCCCGCTTCCTCGACAACCAGTACACGGTGTGGGGCAAGGTCACCGAGGGCATGGAGAACGTCGACAAGATCAAGCGCGGCGAGCCGGTGCAGAACCCGGACAAGATCGTCAAGGCGCGGATGGCCGCGGACAAGGAATGACCGCGTAGCGGTCATTCCGGGGCGCGCGTATGCGCCGAACCCTGAATCTCGAGATTCCGGGTTCGATGCTGCGCATCGCCCCGGAATGACGCGAACTAAGGCGCGACGGCGCTCATGCGCACCGATCTCTTCGATTTCGACCTGCCCGCCGAGCGCATCGCCTTGCGCCCGGCGAGTCCGCGCGATTCCGCGAAGATGCTGGTCGTCGAGAACGGCGCGCTGCGTGACCAGATCATTGCCGACCTGCCGCAATGGCTGAGGCCGGGCGACCAGCTCGTCGTCAACGACACCAAGGTGATCGCGGCGCAATTGAAGGGCCGCCGCATCGGCCGCGAGACCGAGCCGAAAATCGAGGCGACGCTGATCAAGCGCCTCGACGGCTCGCGCTGGCAGGCGCTGGTGAAGCCTGCCAAGAAGCTTGTTGCCGGCGACCGCATCCGCTTCGGCAATGAGGGCAAGGTCTGTCTGCTCGGCCATCTCGATGCCGAGGTTGAGGCCAAGGGCGTTGAGGGCGAGGTGACGCTGTCGTTCTCGTTCCATGGTCCAGCACTGGATCAGGCCATTGCCGATCTCGGCAGCCCGCCGCTTCCGCCCTACATCGCCTCCAAGCGCGCGCCCGACGATCAGGATCTTGCGGACTACCAGACCATGTTCGCGGCGAACGAGGGGGCGGTCGCGGCTCCCACCGCGGGCCTGCATTTCACGCCCGCGCTGGAGCAGGCGTTGCGCGCGCGCGGCGTCGGCATCGTCAGCGTTACGCTGCATGTCGGGGCGGGGACCTTCCTGCCGGTCAAGGTCGACGACACCGACGGCCACAAGATGCATGCCGAGTGGGGCACGATCCCGGCTGACGTAGCCGCAAAGCTCAACACGGCGCGGAAGAATGGTGGCCGCATCGTCGCCGTCGGCACCACGTCCTTGCGGCTGCTCGAAAGCGCGACGAGTGAACACGGGATCGTTCAGCCGTTCGCAGCCGAGACCTCGATCTTCATCACCCCCGGCTATCGCTTCCGCGCCGTCGATATCCTGATGACCAATTTCCACCTGCCGAAGTCGACACTGTTCATGCTGGTGTCGGCGTTCTCGGGGCTCGATACGATGAAGCAGGCCTATGCGCACGCGATCGCGAATGGGTACCGGTTTTATTCGTACGGGGATGCGTGTTTGCTGTTCCGGACGGGGCCGTAGGATGGGCAACGGCGCATAGCGCCGTGCCCACCATCAAGTGCACGGGACGTAATGGTGGGCACGCTTCGCTTTGCCTGCCCTACGATTCCTTCTACGCCATCACCCGCTGCGGCAAGAGCTCGGCGATCTGCACCGCATTCAGAGCCGCGCCCTTGAGCAGCTGGTCCGCCGCCACGAACATCGAGATCGAATGCCCTGAGGGATCGCTGAGGTCCTTGCGGATGCGGCCGACCAGGACGTCGTCCTGGCCCGAGGCGTCGATCGGCATCGGGAAGTAGTTCTTGACGCGGTCATCGACCACCTTCACGCCGGGGGCCTGCGCCATGATGGCACGGACCTGGTCCTCGCTGATGGGCTTCTCGCATTCGAAGGTGATGGCCTCGCAATGGGCGCGCAGCACCGGCACGCGCACGCAGGTGACGCCGACGGCGATGGTCTCGTCCTCGAAGATCTTGCGGGTTTCCTTGATGACCTTGGTCTCTTCGTCGTTGTAGCCGGTCTCGGGGTCGACCGCCGTGTTGTGGTTGAAGAGATTGAACGCGTAGGGGTGCGGCATCACCTTGGGCGTATAGACCTGCCCGTTGAGATTGGCGCGGGTGGACTCGACGAGCTCCTCCATCGCGGCGGCGCCGGCGCCGGAGGCCGCCTGATAGGTCGAGATGATGACGCGCTTGATGCGGTTCTTCTGGTGGATCGGCCAGAGCGGGACCAGCGCGGTGATCGCGGCGCAGTTCGGGTTGGCGATGATGCCCTTGTGGTCGCGGATGCGGTTCGCGTTGATCTCGGGGATCACCAGCGGCACGTTGGGATCCATGCGGAAGGCGGAGGAGTTGTCGACCACGACCGCGCCCGACTTGACCGCGATCGGTGCAAACTTCCTGGAGATGCTGCCGCCGGCGGAGAACAGGGCGATGTCGACGCCCTCGAAGGCGCGCTCGTTCAGCTCTTCGATGACGACGTTCTGGCCGCGGAACGACACCGTCTTGCCGGCCGAGCGGGCGCTGGCCAGCGCCTTGAGCTTGCCGACGCGGAAGCCACGCTTGTCCATGGTGGCGATGAATTCGGCGCCAACCGCACCGGTGACGCCGACAATCGCGACGACGGGATCGTTACTCACTTTGTCC
Source organism: Bradyrhizobium sacchari (assembly GCF_002068095.1). GTDB lineage: Bacteria > Pseudomonadota > Alphaproteobacteria > Rhizobiales > Xanthobacteraceae > Bradyrhizobium > Bradyrhizobium sacchari. The sequence continues at coordinate 25,805 of NZ_LWIG01000033.1, forward strand.
TCCATTGGATTTGAGATTTAGACAACAAAAAAGCCCCGGACCATCGAGGGCGGGGCTTCGGTAGAGCTGATGCGTTTAAGTCGACGACCTACGCGCGCACGCCTCCCCGGGCCCCTCGGGCCGTGGTGGTTTTGGTCGTGCGTTTGGTGGTCGTGAACATGGCGGCGACTTATGCGGGAGAGTTTTGCGCCCGTCAATGGCTTTTCGCCCCGCCGGGTGCGGCGGACAAGCCTGGCGCTATTTGGCCCGGGCGGCCGGCGGCTCCAGGATGACCTCCTTGAGGTCGTCGCCGCTGATTACGACGATCGCGAAACTAAGCCGGCCGCGCTCGCGCACGAGGCCGCCGCTGATGGCCTTGCCCGAGGCTGCCCGCTCGGCGACGCGCACCGCATCGACTAGGCGGTGCCTGATGGCACCGAGCGCTGCGAGGTTGCTGCGATCCTCGAGGTCGAGCTCGGCCAGGGGCAGGGCGGCCTCACCGCCGACGAGCTCGCCGGTCGCGGCATTGATGGTGTGGCGCCAGATGCGGTCGTTGTGCAGGGTTTTCACCCGGTAGACCGGCACGCCCGAGGCGCCGTCGAAACTCACATCGGCAGTCGTGGCGCCGGCATGGCGGGATTCCGCAATTGCCATGGCCTGGCTGATCGTGATCGAGGAACTGCGAAATCGTTCGATCTCGCGGCTGACCGCCTGGCGATCCGCTTCAGCATCACCATCTGTGTCGCTGTGAAGCGCGGTCGGCGTGCCCGCGCTCACGATGGCCTGTGCCGGCGCGGCAATGAGCAGCGCAGCCAAGGCGATCGCAAGCAGTAGCGAGGTCCATCGTTTGGCTGTCGTCATGCTCGAAACCCTCGGGCAGCGAGTGTGCCGAATGATCGTAAAGAATTCGCGGCCGACCTTGGGCAAAGGCCGGCCGCGGAGCGTCGTAGCAGGTTGTGCCCGCCGCGTTCGAAACAGCACGAACCTCTTTGGGGCTGGTGAAAAAGCGGTCAGTGCTGCTATAACAAAACCATACCGTATCGTTTTATTTTGGTCAATGCGGCTGCGCCGGCCCCTTGGGGGAAAATCGCAAGCTCACGGAATTGTCAGCGGGGGAGGCGGCGGCGCGGCGTGCCCTTGGCAGCGTCCTTGACGCGGTCGGCGGGGCCCAGCGCACCGGCCAGGAACAGCTTGATCGCGGCGCGCATCCGCTTTTCCGCGGACTTCATCTCGATCGCCATTCCGAACGTCGCCATGCGGTGGTTGTGGCCGGCAACGACGTCGAGAAACACTTCGGCTGCGATGGTGGTGTCTTCGATGTCCAGCGCGCCCTGCGCCACCAGGTGGTCGAAGAAGCGCGCCGTGGTGGCGACAGCCTTGAGCCAGCCTTCCTCCTTGCCGAGCTTGGCAACGTCGGGGAAGTTGATGGCCTGCGACGTCATCATGCGGCTGAAGGCGATGGCATCGGGCCCACAGGTGAAGGTCAGCATTTCGCGCCCGATCTCGACCAGCCGCTGCTCGACGGAGATGTCGGCGGCGCTGGAGAGCTGCGTCTCCGCCGCAGCCGATAGCGGCGCAAGCCAGCGTTCGATCTCGCGCCTCAGCACGGCCGCAAACAGGCCGCGCTTGTCGCCATAACGGGAATAGACGGTGGGCTTGCTGACCCGCGCTGCTTCCGCGACCGCATCGAGCGAGGTCGCGTCAAAGCCGCGGTCCAGGAACAGGCGGGTGGCGACTTCGATCAGCCGCTGGTCGCGTTCGATGGCGGCGGTCTTCGTTGGCCGCCCGCCGCGTGACTTCGGCAGCTCGCGCCGTGGCGCTGCCGATCGTGGTTTGGTCGCAGTCAATCCCATGCCCAATGATTCCTGCGCGTTGCCTCTCATTCGCTCTATATCGCGCAGGAGCGGGGGCGTCATCGCGAATCTGGCCGAATTGGCCGTATCGTCAACGGATTTGGCAATGTGTCGTTCCGTCACGAGGGTTCACGGCAGCGTTGAACTCCAAGCCTGGCCGGAGGCGGCCTTCTCATAGCCGTACTGATACAGCGCCCGCATATAGCCGGTGTCGAACCCTTCCGACGGCGGCGCCGGATAGTCGCGTGCGATGTAGGAGAGATGGAAGCCGAGGTGGTTGCGCCTGGCGAAATCATAGGTCGAGAAGATGATCGAGCGGGTCTGCGACTGGGTGATCGCCGACAGACTGCGTGAAGCGACGTCGATGGTGCTGTTGGACACCAGCTCGAAATTGCGTTCGATCTTCTTGTTGACGAGGATGTAGATGTCCATTCTTGCGCTGCCCGGCAGGCGGCTGCCCTGGAACAGCAGGGCTTCCGGCAGCGTCAGAACCGGTGCCGTCACGCCGCCATCGACATGCATCTCCTGAAACCGGCGGCCTTCGCCTTCGGCGTCGATCATGATCGGCGGAAACACCAGGGGAATGCTGGCGGAAGCCGCCATCACGTCGCGAAACAGCTTGAGCGCCTCGGGTGTGCCGACGGCCGCGATCTTGCCCATGTCCCAGATCGCGGTGCGCTGGGTGTCGAGATCGGTCGTCACGATCAGCAGCCTGCGGCCCTTGGCGTTCTCGCGCGCGACCTGCGCCATGATCTCCGGCCCGACATAGCGGGCGACGAGTTCGCGCAGCCGCGTGTTGCCGAACAGGCCGGATCCGAACAGCACGCGCATGATGCTGGGATCGTTCAAGAGGCTCTCCGCGATGCCGCTGGTGTAGACCTCTTTCAGCGTGTCGTCATATTGCGAGCCGAGGAATGCAAACGGCGCGATCAGGCCGCCGGTGCTGACGCCCGAGACCACCGAGAAGGTGGGACGGGTTCTGGCCGCGGACCAGCCGTTGAGCACGCCGACGCCGTAGGCGCCATCGGCACCGCCGCCGGAGAGCGCCAGATAGGTTTTCGTCGCGGTGTTGGTGTCCTTCTCGAAGCTGAATTTGGTGACGGGGTCGTCGGCGTAGCGGCGGAGCCCGTCGATATCGAGCACGCGCGAGGCTTGGGCTTCGGCAGCCGTGTAGGGCGTGCGCGGCAGGGAGGTGCAGGCGCCAAGGGCCAGGCTTAATCCCAGCGCCAGAAGTCCGGTCAGGCGGGTGGCGGACTGTCGTATTCCGCCCGGCGAAGGCACGGACATTTCGGTCGAACATGAAGGGAAAGGCATTGTCGGCGGCTGGCGGATCACACAAATACAGCCGCCGGCACATTCACCGCGGCATTCCCGTCCAGCCCAGGATAAAACTACACTGTGTCGTTTTATTTGGCAACCCGGGCGGAACTCACGTCCGCGTCAAATCGGTCAAGCCTGGGGCATTGCGTGGTCCGAGCGGGTTGATCGGCCTCGCCCGGCACGCAATAAGCACGGCCATGAATCGTCCCGACACTGATCTTCCCAATCATTTCGAGTTGCTCGCCACCGATGGCGCGGCGCGAACCGGCCGCCTGACCACGCCGCACGGCGTGGTGCGAACCCCGGCTTTCATGCCGGTCGGCACCGCCGGCGCCATGAAGGGCATGCACTGGCGCGAAGTGCGCGAGGCCGGCGCCGACATCGTGCTCGGCAACACCTATCATCTGATGCTCCGCCCCGGCGCGGAGCGGATCGCAGCGCTCGGCGGCTTGCAGCGGTTCACCGGCTGGAACGGGCCGATGCTGACGGATTCCGGTGGCTTCCAGGTGATGTCGCTGGCTGACCTGCGCAAGGTCACCGAGAACGCCGTCACCTTCCGTTCGCATATCGACGGCGCCAAGGTTGAGCTGTCGCCGGAGCGATCGATCGAGGTGCAGCGCTTCCTCGGCTCGGACATCGCCATGCAGATGGACGAATGCGTGCGGCTGCCCGCCGAGCGCGACGACATCGACCGCGCGATGCGCCTGTCGCTGCGCTGGGCCGAGCGCTCGAAGCGGGCTTTCGAAAGCGCGCCCGACGGCTACATGCTGTTCGGCATCGTGCAGGGCGGCGACATTCCGCAGCTTCGTCACGCCAGCGCCCAAGGCCTCGTCGAGATCGGCTTCCACGGTTATGCGATCGGCGG
>NZ_LWIG01000033.1:29838-58903 GCF_002068095.1 Bradyrhizobium sacchari
GGGCGAGCCGCAGGAAGTGATGCTGGCCATGATCGACGAGACCGCGCCGATGCTGCCGAAGGAGCGGCCACGTTATCTCATGGGCGTCGGCACGCCCGACGACATCCTCGAAGCGGTGAAGCGCGGCATCGACATGTTCGATTGCGTGATGCCGACGCGCAATGGCCGGCATGGCGTGGCCTTCACGCGCTTCGGTCAGGTGAATCTGCGCAACGCGCGCCACGCCGACGACCCGCGCCCGCTCGACGAAGAGAGCTCATGGCCGTCGACGCGCAACTGCGCGCGCGCCTATCTTCATCATCTCGTCAAGGCGGGCGAGACGCTGGGGGCGATGTTGTTGTCCGAGATCAATATCGCATACTACCAGTCCCTGATGCAGGGCATCAGGGACGCGGTCGCACACGGAACGTTCGATGAGTTCTATCAGCGTACGCGCGAGGACTGGGCGAGGGGAGATATCGCCCCGCGCTGACCAACGTCAATTGCAGACGATCCGCTGCCTGACGGCATGCTTGGTCACGAAGCCGTAGCCGCAATTGTCGCAGGTCCAGAGATAGCTGATCATGTGGTCCGAGACGTAGGCGGAAGCTTCGGCGGCGACCATGGAGTCGGCACAGACGGGACAGGTGGGCAACTCGCTGCAACGCGGATCGCGGTTTTGCGCGACGGTCGACAACACTTCAGCAACTGCTGACATCGTGGTGACCTCCCTGCTTTGAGACGTAAGTCTAACATAAGCAGAAGTACTTGACGAGGTCGCAACACAAACGCGCTGGCTTTTATAAAATTGCCGTCACCACGACGTGACAGCTGACCTGTTCGCGGTCTCGGTATCGCAGCGCAAACAGGCCGTGTGCATTGCGATAGGTCACCAAGCTTCACGGGTCATGACGTTCAATTACTGCGCCGCACCCTGGCGGCCGAGAGCTGGCTCGAGGGCGACCGACTTGCTGCAGTCTGTGCGGAGCCTGCGTGCGAACGAAATCCAGGGTTTCTCGACCAGGGTGTATGTCATCCAGCTGACAAGGATCGACGACGTCACGACCTCGGCGACGAAGACGAGCCAGGCCAGCGGCCCGTCGCCAGGCCAGGCGTAACGATGAACCCAGACCATTGCGAACGGCGACATCAGGTAGACCGAGTAGCTGATGAGGCCGACGAACGCGAGCTGACGCCAAGCCATCCGCTCACCGAAGGCGGCAAACACGATGAAGACGAGCGCCGCGCAGACATAAGCGGCCCCGATCGAATAGCTGTAGAAGAAGTTGTCCTCGTACGCCCCGCCATAGCGCCTGCTGGCCAGCGCGATCGCGAAGACGGCGTAAAGCGCCGTGCAGAGGGCCACATGCCGCCATCGCAGCGTTCCGCCGACGACGGTGTCGCGGATGATCTTGCCGAGGAACATCGCCGAAAGGTTCAGCCCGATCTCCATCATCACCCAGGCCGCCCGTTCCTCGACCAGGACTACCACCGCCGTCCCGGCCAGCGCGGTCGCAACGACGATCGCAACGGCGGTGAGGCGCCGGGTCAGCAGTCCTGCCGCGAAGAGAATGATGCAGACGACGTAGAACAGCAGCTCGATGGTCAGCGTCCAGTAGAAGTCCCAGAGGTGACGGACCTCCAGGAAGCTCTGGAGCATGGTGACGTTGGCGACGATCTGCGCCAGCGGATAGGTTTTGGACTCCACCGCCTGCATCGTGACGAGCCCGATCGCGATCGAGGTCCAGTAGGCGGGATAGAGGCGGAAGAAGCGGCCGACCGCGAAGTCGTTCACGGGAAACGCGCTGGCCGGAAAACTGAAGGGAATGACGAAGCCGCTGACGAAGAAGAACAGAACGACACCGAACCGGCCGAAATTCATGTAGTAGCCGATCGCGTCGTGAATGATCGAATGATAGGCGCCGGTCGGGTGCTCTCGCACGATCACCTCAAGTGCGTGCTGAACCACCACCGACAGGACGGCGATGCCGCGCAGGGTATCGATGAAGGCGAGCCGTTGATACATCAGGCGTTCTCTGCGCTCCCGCCGCCCGCAACGGACGTCGCCTGTCGGGAGGGTTAATTGGCTAAAGCACAAGCGATGATCGGAAAACTGGACGCTGGTCTGGCAGTTCAGCATGGCAATCGTGAACAGATTGACAACGGCGACGGACAGGGCGGTAAACTCCGGCCTCCAGCAAATGGGGCGCAACAGGGGCCGGCCGGGTCACGCGATTGCCGCTTGCGTGTCGCCGCAAGCTGTCTGTAACTGCGGAACAGCTGCGGCAGCGGTCCAAATTGCCGCCAAAGGGAGTTCACGATGGACGCATCGTCCAAAACGGGTGCAGCGCACCAAGCCGGCCGCGGCCGGATCTACGATTCAATCGTCGAGGCTTTTGGCGACACGCCGATCGTGCGCCTGCGCCGCCTGCCGGGCCAGCACGGGGTGAATGCGACGATTTTGGCAAAACTCGAATATTTCAATCCGGCCGCGAGCGTGAAGGACCGTATCGGTGCGGCCATGATCATCGCGATGGAGAAGGCCGGCATCATCAAGCCCGACACCGTACTGATCGAGCCGACCTCGGGCAATACCGGCATTGCACTCGCCTTTGTGGCGGCTTCGCGCGGTTACCGGCTCAAGCTGGTGATGCCGGAATCCATGTCGATCGAGCGGCGCAAGATGCTGGCCTTTCTCGGCGCAGAGCTGGTGCTGACACCGGCCGCGCAAGGCATGAAGGGCGCGATCGCCGCCGCCGAGGAGCTTCTGAAGACGACGCCGAACTCGGTGATGCCGCAGCAGTTCAAGAACCTCGCCAATCCGGAAGTCCACCGCCGCACCACGGCCGAGGAGATCTGGAACGACACCTCCGGCAATATCGACTTCTTCGTCGCCGGCGTCGGCACCGGCGGCACGATCACAGGCGTCGGCCAGGTGCTCAAGCCGCGCAAGCCATCGTTGCGGGTGATCGCCGTCGAGCCGGAGGAGAGCCCGGTGCTGTCGGGCGGCCAGCACACGCCGCACAAGATCCAGGGCATCGGCGCCGGCTTCGTGCCTGACATCCTCGACCGCTCGGTGATCGATGAGATCGTGAAGATCAATTCGACCACCGCGATCGAGACCTCGCGCGCGCTGGCCCGGCATGAGGGCATTCCGGGCGGCATCTCCTCGGGCGCGGCGATCGCAGCAGCCCTCCAGATCGGCAAGCGGCCGGAAGCTGCGGGAAAGACCATTTTGGCGATCGTGCCGTCCTTCTCGGAACGGTATCTTTCGACGGCCCTGTTTGAAGGAATCTAGCGCATGGCGGATCAACCTAGGCGGCCACGCACACTTGGCGATGCCAGGACCGAAGCCGAGGCGGCGTTCAAGAAGGTGACGGCGAAGGTCGCCGCGCCGCCGCCCAAGCAGACCGCCGTTCCCGGGATCAAGGAGCAGGTCACGCTGCGCATCGACCAGGACGTGCTGGAGTTCTTCCAGGAGGGCGGCCCAGGCTGGCAGGATCGCATCAATGAGGCGCTGCGAAAGGCGGCGGGGAAGTAGGCGCGGTCCGCAGGCCGGGACGTTCCTGTGCTTGCATCGGTATCCCCATCTCGTCATTGCGAGTACGCTGCGACACTGTCCGCACCAATGAAAAAGCCCGGCGTGAGCCGGGCTTTTGTCTAGGAGTGTGATCCCGTCTCAGCGGCGGAACATGCCACCCATCATGCCGCCCACGACGCCGCCGACGAAGGCCGCACCGGCCGCATCGCCCGGGCTGCTGCGTTGCTGGGGAGCCGGCGCCGGCGCGCTGCTGGCTGCGGGGGCGCTGGCACGCCTGGCGGCCTTCTGGCTGCTGTCGCTCGCGGTCGGCGGTGCGGCCACGACCTCGGAGAGCAGGGCCTTGTGCTGGGGCTTGTTGAGGTAGCCTGACGAGGGATAGCCGCGCGCGGCCTGCCAGCGCTTGAGCACCGCGCGGGTCTCGTCGCTGAAGACGCCGGTCTGCTTGGTGTCGAAGCCGAGCCCGGTGAGGCGGCGCTGCACGTCGCGGCGCTGGTTCTTGTCGAGGCCGATCTGGTCCTCGGTGAGCTGAGAGGCCTCATCGGTGAAGGCTGCGGGATCGACCCCGGCATTGAGGGTGCGGGTCGTCGTCGACGGTCCGCTCTTGATCGCGGCAAGCCGCGCCAGCGCCAACGCCTTGAACTGGCCGTTGGGATAGGCGGTGAGGTAGGCGTTGAGCTCCTCCGGCTTGTTCGATTCCTTCACCGAACGCCAGTATTCGAGCTCGACGCCATCCGAGCTGCCGGCGGTCGCCGCAGGAGCGCTACCAGCCGCTGTCGGCGCCGCGTTGGCAACCTGCGTCGTGGGAGCCTGGTTGAGATACACGGCGCCGATCAGGTTGGTATGGCCCCAGGGCAGCTGGCCCTTGTGGGTCTCTTCGTTGACCTGGGCGCGGACCGAGGTCATCGCCTGCTGGATCTCGACGCCGGGCCTGGTGATGTTGTCGATCAGCGCACGGGTGAACGGGCTGTTGTTGCCTTCCTGGCCGTCGAGCGCGGTCTGGCCCGGGCCGGTTGCGAACGCGATCAGCGTGCCCTCGCCGGATTTCATCTCGGCAAGACCGCTCTGAACGTTGACGCTGCGGGTCGCCGAGTTCGACTTGATCTTCGCGGCGAACGGATTGTCGCGGCAGGCATCGAGGAAGACGAGCTTGACCTTGGCATCGCCCATGGTCTGCTCGAGCGTCAGGTCGATGTTGATGGCAGCGCCCAGCTTGACGTCCATCTCGGTCTTGATGTCGGCGTCGACGGGCAACAGGTAGTTGGTACCGCCGACGGCGATGCCGTGGCCGGCATAATAGAACAGCGCAATGTCGGAGCCCTGCGCCTTGCGGCCGAAGTCGAGCAGCTTCTCCGTCATCTGGTCGCGGCTGAGGTTGGACCCTTCGATCACCTCGAAACCGACGTTGCGCAGCGTCGATGCCATCGCCTTGGCGTCGATCGGCGGGTTCGGCAATTGCGCGACGTTCTTGTAGGAGCCGTTGCCGACGACGAAGGCGACGCGGCGGTCGGCCTTCGCAGCACTGACCGACAGTGCCACGCACATCAGCGAGGCGAGGAGGGTGAGATAGCGCATTCTGAAATCCCCAGAATCGAATTGCAGGCAGCAACAAATTGGCAACGAACCTACACGAAGTGCCCGACTTCGTGCCACCAAAACGGCGGTCCGTTGCGTTCAACCCGCTGCTGTGTGGCCGAATGTGCACGATGGAGGGGCTCTCCAACGTGATCCAAATCACACGGCCACTCGGTTTTGTCGCGCGAGGCGGCGCGAGGTTCACTGCGCGCGAGCGGGAACCGGCGCCGGCTTCAAATTCAGCAGATTGCCGCACAGGATCAGTGCCGCACCGAGGACGGTCCAGGCGTCGAGCCGCTCCGAATACAGCAGCCAGCCTGCGGTCGCCGTCAGTGGAACCCGGAGGAAGTCCATGGGCACCACGATCGTCGCATCGGCATAGCGCATCGCGCTGGCGAGGCAGTAGTGCGAGAACGTGCCGCAGACGGCGATCACACCGACCCAGGCCCACATATGGGCCGACGGCCAGGTCCAGACCAGCAGCGTCGGCGCGAAGCCCGCGACCGACTGTACCACCAGCATCCAGAACAGGATCGACAGCGCGCTTTCGGTGCGGGACAGCGATTTCACCAGCGCCATCGACACGCCAAATCCCATGGCGGCCCCGAGCGCGATGAGCTGGCCCGGATTGATCTCGCCGGTGGCCGGCCGCACGATCACGATCACACCGACGAGGCCGAGCACGATGGCGGCGATCTTCCACGGCGTCATGCGCTCGGAGAGGAAGCTCGCTGCGAGAATTGCGGTCCAGATCGGCATGGTGAACTCGATCGCCACGACCTGGCCGATCGGGATCAGCGTCAGCGCGAAGAACCAGCCGAGCTGGGCGACATAGTGCACCAGATTGCGCGCCACGTGGTGTTGCAGGCGTGATGTCCTGAGCACCCTGAAGCCGCCGGCGCGATAGATGATCGGCGCCAGCAGGACGAAGCCCGCCAGCGATCGGATTTCCATGATCTCGAAGACGTTGAGCTCGCGTGTGGCTTCGCGTCCGGCCACCGCCATGATCAGCATCAGCGACAGCCAGCCGGCCATCCACAGTGCAGCCATCGTTTTGGACGGTGTCGTGCTCATTGTGGCGGATGTGGAAGGGTGAAATGCGAAGGGACAGCCGGTATCGGCGACATGGCCGCCGTTTGCAACGGCCAAATCTGCCGATGCAGCGATGCAGGGCGGCGTGTTAAGGCTTCGGCCAACGACGAGAAAAATCGGGAGATCTTGCTCATGCGCATCTTGCAGCCAGCCGAATGGAAAAAACCGCGCGGCTTTTCACACGGCGTCGTGGTCGAGGGGCCGGGCCGTTGGGTGGTGCTCGCCGGGCAGACCGGCGGCGACGAGGCGGGCAATTACGCACCCGACATGGCGGCGCAGGTCGCAGTTGCGCTGAAGCGGATCATCAAACTGCTGGGCGAGGCCGGCGCGGGCCCCGAGCACATCGTCCGCCTGACCTGGTACCTGACCAGTCGCAGCGAATACGAGGCGGCCGGAGCCGGGATCGGCGCGGCCTGGAAGGAGACGCTGGGACGCAATTACCCGCCTTCGACGCTGCTCTATATCGGCGGGCTCGTGGACGACCGGGCCAAGGTCGAGATCGAGGTCACCGCGTTCGTGCCGGTCTCATAAACGAAATCGACCCGGCGAGGTCGCCGGGTCGATTGTCGCGTCACTTATTGGTCTTACTTCGACAGCGAGATATTGGCGCCGCGGAACTGGCTGTCCGCGCGCATCGAGACGCTCTGCTTGTTGCCCGCTGTCTTCAGCGAGATATTGGCGTTGAAGCCGGCGGTCGAGGCGACCAGCTCGTAATTGCCGCCGGCGCCACGGCCCTGGAGCGACCCGGAGATGTTGCGGCTGGCCTCAGACCAGCTTCCGGCGATGGCGCCACCCTCAGCCCTCACATTGGCGCCGAGGTTGAACTTGTAGGCATCGCTGGCACAGGTCAGCGACATCTCCATGGTCGGTCCGATCGGGGCGTATTTGGCCCGGCAGCGGATCCGCTCGGTCGAGCCGTCATCCAGCGTAACGGTGCCGCCGCCGCTCCAGGTGCCTGCCAGCGGGGCGAACGGGCCGGACTGGGCCTTGCTTTCAGAATTGACGAGTCCCGCCACAAACAAAACGGCGGCCGCCATCAGCAGCCGCCGATTCCGGGCGCGAGCCTCGATTGGTTTATTGGCGCGATGCTTCCCACCGCCCGCTGCACGGTATGCCTGCAGATGCTCCATTCCACTTCCCCGATCCGGCGTTGCCGTTGAGTTGACCGTTGGCATATGCACCATTGATCGAAACTTTCACAAGTCCCCCGCTGCCGATGGTGCCGGAAACGTTAGCGCCGGGCGCGGTGATCTTGCCGTCGGCAACCGTCAGCATCGAGCTCGCGGTCGGCTCGCACGAGCCGCTCTTGGTCACGATGGTGACCTGCCAGTTGCCGTCATAGGGGCTCTGGGCGAAGGCGGGAGCGGCGAGGGTGCCGGTGAAAACTGAAGCGGCACAGAACGCCGCGATGCGAGCCAAACGCATGAATTCCGTCCTTGAGTATGTCTGAGATGCTGTCGTTATTCGGACGAAATGTGACGGAAATTTGTTGCAATGCCAAATCGAAAATTGTTCCTGTGGGAACAAGGGTTTATTTGCGTTTTTCGCCCCAATTTTTCAAGCAGAATCAATGCGGCCTGACGTTAAGGGTAAACGTCAGGAGAGACTCGGCGCCGAGGTCGCGAACTGTTCGTCCTGGATCTTGGACGGCAGCGCCTTGTGAACCTTGATATAATCGATCACGTCGGCCAGCAATTTGAGCCCGAGCGGGGCGAGCGCACGCTCCCAGAGCTCGCGGGCGGTCTCGCCCTTCTTGACGAAGCACCAGTCCTGCGCGGCGATGGCGCCGGCATCCATGCGGTCGGCGAGCTGATAGATGGTGCCGCCGGCGATCGGATCGCCTTCCTTGATGGTCCATTCCACGGCGGCCTTGCCGCGGTGGCGCGGCAGCAGCGAGGGGTGGTAGCCGATCCCGCCATACGTGGCGGCGGCGAGCGCATCCTTGCCGATCCGGGCATGGCTATGCGCTGTGATGATCAAATCGGTGTCAGGAGCGATCTCCGAGGCCACCACGAGCTTCGGATTGGCCTGCACCACGACCTCGATGCCAGCCGCCTTGGCCGCCGCGGCCAGGCGATCCTCGGCGTCGGCCACGACAACCCGTGCGATCGAGACGCCGTGCTCCCGGAGCATGTTCAGGGTGGTCACACCGAAATGGCGGGAGCCGACGAGGGTAATGCGCATGGGGGTCCGATCCGTCTCGCAACTGCGTCATACCCCCGATAACACGTCCGGGCGCCGTGTCACCACATTGAGGACGTCCGGGCTGGTTATCAACAATGTGCCGGGCGCAAGACACGACGAAATCGGCTATTGCGCGGCCGACCCTCCTGTCCGCCGACCAGCGTTGCCGCACGGCCACGGTTGGTCGACAAGCGACGGATGCGACAGTTCCTGTGTTTCATTCCGAACAGAAGGAATCCGTCCCGCCGCTAGAATGGCCATACCGGGGCTGGCGACATTTGAATCCGGATCCATTTTCGAACCCGGCTGTGGCCGCTGGCGTAATTGCCAGCGGCCTTTTCATGCCGCGCGTCAAGAAATCATCTGGCGGTAATACGTTCTCAACCAGCTTGTCGTATCGACGAATCCGTCGCGGATTTGTATTGCGTACCGCGACACCGAAAATGTCCCGCCGGCGTGGGTGCGCCGCGCGGGCCTTTTCGCCGGGGCCGATTTGATGCCGAGCGCAATTGAGCAGATTGTGGACGCGTACGTGCGGCTGAAGAACCGCCGTGGCCTCGACGAGCTGATGATGCACAGGCAGCGGCTCGCGGTCGATCTGAAGAGCAGATCCGGCTACGATTTTAGCCTGCCGATCGGCCAGATCGACGAGGAGATCGCGATCATCGAAGCAGGCCTCAGCCGGCTGAAGGCGGCGAATTCCACGGCGGCGTAGCGCGGCTCAGCGAGGTGAAGTCTTGCGAGGGGCGCGGGACGACCCGCATGTACGGTCGCTAGGACTTGCCGCCGTCGATCACCGTGAACAGCGGTCGGGCCTTGGTCGGTTCGACCAGCAGCTCGTCGACCATGGCGCTCGCGGCCTCGACATATTTTCGCGTGGGCTTGTCCAGGGGCCGCTGCGCCTCGTCGTCGAGCGCGACCTTGGCGGCCTCGACCAGCTTGCGCATGCGCTCGGCATGGTCGTCGCCCGCGGTCAGCGTCGCGCGCGCCAGCGAGCGCAGCACGAACAGCTCGCCCTCGAGACGGAGCAGGCGGTCGTTGAGGCGGGCGAGGACAGCGTTGAGGTCGGCCATGTCAGGTGTTCGGCGCAGAGGATCCGTCCCGATCTAGCGGCGATCGGTGAACGGAGTGCAAACGACATCGGCGCAATTGGGCTGATCGTCCGCATGTCGCGGTGCCGCCGTTGTGACCGATCGTGACGCCGCCCATGCGTGGGCACGGCATGGTTCCCGCACCACATGTCAGCCCGGGTGGACGTTTGGAGCCCGTGCGATGCGGTTTATCCCGATTATGACCCTCTTGATGTCGGCATCGGCGGCGGCCGCTGCAGCGCCTACGCACCACGCCCGCGCGCACCACTCCATTGTGGTCCGTCCGGCCGAGGACGCGCCGGTGCCGCCCGGCTGGTACAAATTTCCCGGCTGGCCGCCGATCCCGCCGTCGGAGAACAGGAATCTCGATCCATCCAATTTCGGCGGAGGCTGATCGAAGCTACGCAGCGCCTCGCGCCAGATGGTCGCGCGCGAAGGCGAGATACCAGTCGAGGCAGCCGGGGTTGGCCATCGCCTCCTTGTTGATGACCTTCTCGACGGGCTGGCCGAGCAGCAGCTTCTTGATCGGCAGCTCCTGCTTCTTGCCCGACAGCGTGCGCGGGATCTCGGCGACGGCGAAGATCTCGTTCGGCAGGAAGCGGCGTGACAGGCCGGCCTCGATCGCCTTGTTGATCTTGGCCTGCATCCCGGCGTCGAGCGCCGTGCCCTCGCGCAGCACCACGAACAGCGGCATGTAGCTGTCGCGGCCGAGATATTCGAGGTCGACGACGAGACTGTCGAGCACCTCCGGGAGTGCCTCGATCGCCGAATAGAGTTCGCTCGTGCCCATGCGCAGGCCGTGCCGGTTGATGGTGGCGTCGCTGCGGCCATAGATGATGCAGGAGCCGTCCGGATTGACCTTGAGCCAGTCGCCGTGCCGCCACACCGGCCCGCGGCCGCTGCCGTCGAAATTGTCCGGATAGGTCTCGAAATAGCTGGCGCGATAGCGCGCGCCGTCCTTGTCGTTCCAGAAGTAGAGCGGCATCGACGGCATCGGCTCGGTACAGACGAGCTCGCCGACCTCGTCCGTGACGGGGCGGCCCTGTTCGCTGAAGGCTTCGACAGCCGCACCCAGCAGGCGGCATTGCATCGCGCCCGGCGTCTGCGGCAGCTCGCGATTTCCCCCGATGAAGGCGCCTGCGAAATCGGTGCCGCCGGAGATATTTGCCCACCAGATGTCGGCCTGCGCCTTGCTGCCGTTGATCTTCGACAGGCCCGCCAAGCGCGCGTTGAACCAGGCTTGCGTGTCGGCGCTCAGTGGCGAGCCGGTCGAGCCGAGGCAGCGCAGCCGCGACAGATCGCCGGCGGCGGCAAGATCGATCTCGGCCTTGGCGCAGCTCGCGAAGAACGCCGCGCCGGCGCCGAAGAAGGTCGCTTTCGACTGCGCCACGAAGCGCCACAGCGTCGCCCAGTCCGGCTTGTCTTTTGCGCCGCCGGGGCTGCCGTCGAAGATGCAGCAGGTGGTGCCGCCGAGCAGGCCGCCAACCTGGCTGTTCCACATGATCCAGCCGGTCGAAGAGTACCAGTGATAGCGCTCGCCGAACGAGTTCGGGTGATAGGAGCAGCCGATGTCGTTGTGCAGCCCCAGCAGCGCCAGCACGACGATGATGATGCCGCCATGGCCGTGCACGATCGGTTTCGGCAGGCCGGTGGTGCCGCTGGAATAGACGATCCAGAGCGGATGATCGAACGGCAGCCACATCGGCTCGAATGCGTCGATCGCCGCGCCGGCTCTTGCGGTGATCGCGGCGAGCAAGGCGTCGGGTGCGGCGACTGCGCCGGTCTCACTGTGCAGGATGACATGCTCGACCGTGGGGAGCGATCGCCGGAGCTCGGCAACGACGTCGCGCCGGTCATGCCGGCGCCCGGCATAGGTCACGGCGTCACAGGCGATCAGCACCTTTGGCTCGATCTGCTTGAAGCGGTCGATCACGGCGGGCGCGGCCATGTCGGGCGCGCAGACGCTCCAGACTGCGCCGATGCTGGCGCTGGCGAGAAAACCGATGATGGTCTCGGGGATGTTGGGCAGATAGGCCGCAACGCGATCGCCCGGCTCGACGCCTTTCTCCATCAGATGCAGCGCGAGCGCTGCCGCCTTGCGCCGCAGTTCCGGCCAGCTCGTCTGCCTGAGCTCGCCATCCTCGCCGCTGCTGACGATCGCGGGCAGGCCCGCGGCATCGGCCGCCTCGACATGCCGGAACACCTGCCGGGCGTAGTTGACCTGGGCGCCGGGAAACCAGACCGCGCCCGGCATCTTGCGCTCGGCGATCACGGTCTGGAACGGCCTCGGCGATTGCAGATCGTAATAGTCCCAGATGCTGCGCCAGAAACCGTCGAGATCGCGTACCGACCATTGCCGCATGTCCTCGTAGCTCGCGAAGGACAGGCCGCGCCGTTCGGCGAGCCAGTTGCGGTAGAGGGCGATCTGGGGAACGAAAGCTGCGGTCATTGCGTGTCGGATTCGGTTGCGGGGAGGGGAGTGTAGCCCGCGCCGCAAACCGGCAGAAGTCTTCGTTCGTGCAGACCGCAACGGCGCCGTCAGCCTACCACTCCACGCCCGCCCAGCGGCGTCCGAACACCGGCGGTTTCGTCTTCACCGCCTGCCAGCCGAAGAAGTGATGCTTGCCGGACCAGCTGTGCACCACGCTGCTGCAGATGCTGCACCTGAAGTGACCGACATGCGCCTCAGCGTGTTCTTCCCTCGTCGCCGTGTAGTTCATGCTGCAACCGGTGCAGGTGAATTCTTCGATCGTCCAGATGCTGTTGGCCATTGCTCGCAATGCTTGTTGGGACCTCGGCATAGCGTAGGAGCGGGCCTTTGCATCGGCGTAAACCGGTCGGCGGAAATCCGGTTAATCGCCGTTAGCCAAAGCGGGCCCAGGCGCGGGCATTGCAGGAGTTTCCCGGTCCGCGCAGCGCCGGTCAGTCCAATCGCCTCGCCGGTACGTCCAAGCGCGCGCTTGGTCCGGCAGCTAGATTTCACCTTGGTCGCCTCGATTGAGGGGCGCGTCAATGGGGGAAGATCGTGTAGACGAGGCTCGTCTTGACGGCCGCGCTGCTGTCGCTGGCAACGCCAGGATCAGCCCCCGGTCCGCTGCGGCCGCATGTCGCGGTCGATCCGCAGCGGCACGCGCCGGATGGCGAGCAGCGGCAGCCTTCCTTGCGCGCGGTATGGGCCTGGTCGTCTTGACGGCTGATGCGGGGCTGGCAATAACCCCGGTGTGCCAGTGCCGGAACCCGCGTCGATGCCGCAAGCAAGGTCGTGCCCGTGAAAAGCCTCCGTCAGCTCCTCACGGGAGAGGACATCATTCAGCTGGTGATCCGGCTCGGCCTGCTTGCCCTGCTGATCATCTGGACCTTCCTGATCATCCGTCCCTTCGTGCCGATCCTGGCCTGGAGCGGTGTGCTCGCGGTGGCGTTCTACCCGGCCTTCAGCTGGGTCGCCAGGATCCTCGGCGGTCGACCCAAGACTGCGGCGGCGATCCTCACCCTCATCACGCTCGGCATCGTCATCGGTCCCGCGACCTGGCTCGGCATCAGCGCGGTGGACGGCGTGCGCGAGCTGGCGCACCAGCTCGGCACCGGCGACCTCGCGCTGCAGTCGGCGCCGGAGCAGCTCAAATCCTGGCCGCTGGTCGGCCCCTGGTTCTATGATCTCTGGGACCAGGCCTACACCAACATCCGCGCCGTGCTGCGCGAGGTGGCGCCGTATCTTCAGCCGCTGGCGGGGCCGCTGTTGTCACTCGCGGGCGATGCCGGCGTCGGCACGCTGCAGTTTCTGGTCTCGGTGTTCGTGGCCGGCTTCCTGTTCCCGCATGGGCCGAGGCTGGTCGCGGCCGGCCGTGGCTTCCTGTTTCGCATCGTGCCCGAGCAGAGCGAGCATTTCCTGGGGCTCGCGGGCGCGACCATCCGCGCCGTGGCGCAGGGCGTGATCGGCGTCGCGATTGTGCAGGCACTGCTCGCCGGCATCGGCTTCAAGCTTGCGGCGGTGCCGAGCGCGGGCCTGCTCGCCTTCATCGTGCTGCTGCTCTCGATCGTGCAGATCGGCGCCTTCCTCGTGCTGCTGCCGGTCATCATCTGGATCTGGACCGCCAAGGACGTCACCACCGCGCTGGTGCTCACCGTGTTTCTCGTCCTGGTCGGCTTCATCGACACCATGCTGAAGCCGCTCGTCATGGGGCGCGGCCTGACCACGCCGACCATCGTGATCTTCGTCGGCGTGATCGGCGGCACGCTGGCCCACGGCATCGTCGGCCTGTTCATCGGGCCGATCATCCTGTCGGTGGCATGGGAGATGATGATGGCCTGGATCAGGACCGAGGACCGGGCGGAAGCCGGGGCGAGGGTCGGCGAAGGCTGATATCGCGCGTCGACCGGTGCTATCCTGCGCTCTCGGAGTGCCCCGATCCGGCGGCCCGCAACCTGTGATCAAGAGGCGCCTCGAACTTGTCTATCCAACTAGACAAGTTACGATCGGGCCGATTCTGTTCTCGATTACGGCAGAAATGGCGAAGTCTTCCAAGCTGGTTGCCGCCAAGCGCGGCAAGGTATTGTTGGTCAGGCGCCGGTCGGACGGCCTGTGGATGTTCCCGGGCGGCCGCAAACGCTCGCGCGAGTCCGAGAAGGATTGCCTGCGGCGCGAGATCAAGGAGGAGCTGCCCAAGCTGAAGCTCGGCAGGATCAGCCTCTGGAAGGAAGTGAAGGCCCGGAACAAACGCTCTGGACGCAAGATGAGCGATGCAATCTTCATCGCCAAGGGCGCCAAGGGCAGGCTGGCGATCGGCGACAAGAAGGAGATCGACCGCGCCGCCTGGCAGAAGCCGCGCGGCATCCGCCTGACGCCGACCTCGCGCTACATCCGCGACCGCCTGTTTCCGAGGAAGCGGCGGCGGAGCTGAGCTAGTCCTCTCGCTCCGCCGATTGCGTCCGTCCGGCGAACGACCGTGCCATGCGCGACTCCGGCGCGGCGCGCCTCATCGCCTCGGCCTCGCGCAGCTCCTTGCGGGCCTTGCGCGCGTTGCGCATCGCGCGCCTGACGAAGGGGTGCTGGGAATCCTCGGCGAAGAACAGCACCACCTCGCAGCTCGGACATTGCCGGGAATAGCCGTCCTGCAACCGCGCGGCGCGATCGCGGAACACGTTCTTGCAGCGCGTGCACTGAATCTGGACGGAGCCCATGCGCGATCGACTGTTGGAAGTGGATCGTCAGCTGATCGCAAATGTCTGAAGAAAGCTTGAAGGGCTCTGGCGAGCTCAAGTCGTCTGCCGCGGCCGATGTAGCAGGCGCGAGCATGTCCGCAGGGCTCGCGCCACGCGTGCGCTATTGCTTGGCTGCCATCGCGTCCAGGCAATGATTGAGAAACGCGGTGCGATCCCGGGGCAGTACTTTCTCGAGATCCGCCTTCAACGCGCATTCGCGCTGCCGCAACTGCTCGGCCCGGCGCTTCTCGGCGGCTTCGCGGTATTCGGGAGCGACCTTGCTGGGATCGACCAGCGGCTGCGAGCGGGTAGGTGGGACTGCAAGCAGCACGATGGCGGCGATGAAAATGAATGGTTTCAAATGAGCCTCCGTAAAAGGAGGCATCCTAGCGCGCAGCGTGGCAACGCTCAAACGGAGCTCTGCGGTAGCCCGTTCCGCCCCACCGGCGATGACAGGGCCTGTGAACCAGTTCACAAGCGTTCGCCCCATTCGCTGCTATGAAGGCATCATTGATTGACCAAACCATTTTCCGACGAAACGCCCCGGTGTCCAAGCGCCGGGGTTTTTCGCATTGGCGACCGGGTGTGCCCGATCGCATCAGCTTTTGCCTCGCGTGAGGCATGATCTTGCGCCGCGCGTGGATGCTTTGGAACAGGCTCGGTTCCGCTGTGCGAGGGCACGGAACGTTGCCGCGAGGCGTGCGTTCGCCGGGCAAATCCCATATGCATGGCGGCGCGTCGCCGAATCGAAACGCGGACGGCGCGTGTTCAGTCGGCGGCGGTTTACGACCAGAAACGGATTCACGTGAGGCTTGCAAAGAAGGCGCGGGCGGCCAAGACTTCGTTAAAGAAGGCATCGCCAAGGACCAGGATATCGCCCAAGTCCAGGACATCGCTCAAAGCCACGACGCTTAAGACCAAGGCGTCGCTCAAGACGAAAGCATCGCCGAGGAAGCGCGAGGGGGCGCAGCGCGCGACGATCTCGTCTTCATCGCCCCTCGGTGCGATGGCTCTCCATCTGCTCGCCCAATGGAAGCAGTCCGGTCCGAGCGGCATCGTGTTCCTCGCCGAGAACGAGAGCAGGGCCGAGCGGCTGGGCAGCGTCATTCACGCGTTCGATCCGTCCTGCGAGGTGCTGGTGTTTCCGCGGCTGAACACCTTGCCGTTCGATCAGCTCGAGCCGTCCCACGAACTCGCAGGGCGCAGAGCCTCCGTGCTGCGTCGCCTCGCAAGATCCAAGAAGCCACTGTTTCTCGTCTCGACGGCGGAGGCGGTGATGGAGCGCCTGCCGCTGCCGTCAAGCCTGTTGCGCCTGAGTATCAGCCTGAAGGTGGGCGGCGGGTTTTCCGAGCGAGAGCTCGAGGCCCAGCTTGAATCCCTGGGCTACGATCTCGACGACGAGCCGGACTACCCGGGCGGGGCGCTGTTTCATGGACAGACCTTCGAGATATTTCCCGCAGGCGCGCTCGGCCCGTTCCGGATCGAGCATTCGGGGCGCACGATCGACCGGATCGTGGCATTCGATCCGAAGGAGCACGACATCATCTTCGAGACGACGGAGCTCGTGGTCGATCCGATGTCGGAGCGGCTCGGCTTTGCCGGCAAGGGTGGCAAGCGCGCGAGCCTGTTCGACTATTGCGGACGCGCCAGATGGATCGCCGATGCAGGGGTCCCCGCGCACGCCGAGGGCTGGCTTGATACGATCGAGGAGGCCGCGCCGCGCGCAGAGCGAGAGCGCGAATATCTCGGACGGCGCGACTGGAAGCAGCTCTCCAGGGGCATGAAGGTGTTGCCGCGGACGGCCTCGTTCCAGGCCGTGCCCGAGTTCTCGAAGCTGACTTCCGCAAGGAAGGCGCTGCGCGCCTTCGTCGAGGAGACGCGACGCGCCGGTTCCCGGCTGATCCTCGTCGCAGCGCAGGAGGACGATCTGCGCGTGATGGAGCGGATGAGCGGCGTCAAGGCGCCGCGCTGCGAGAATTGGGACGAGGCGAGCCGCGGTGTAAGTGGCGAGGCGGCGTTGCTGGCCGATCTCGATGCGGGTTTCGTCGCGCCGGGAAAAAAGCCTCTGGTCGTCGTGACGGCGTCCGACGTGCTCGGCAGCCGGGCGCATCATGCGCAGCCGATGGCGCGCGCCTGGAGCCCGGCCTTCGACCATGCCGATGTGCCGGAGCAGGGCACGGTGGTCGTTCATCTCCAGCGCGGCCTTGCCGTGCTCGACGGCTTGCAGACCGTCAACACCGGCGGCGGCGCCATGCGGGAGATGATCCGTCTCAAGTTCGCAGGCGACAACGCTGTTCTGGTGCCGCCGCCCGATCTCGCCATGATGTGGCCTTACGCGGCCGAGCTCGGCAAGCTCGCGCTCGACAAGGCGGACGGCAGCACATGGTGGGCGCGCCGCACCTCCGCCGAACGCGAAATCCAGATCGCCGGCAAGGTGCTGGCCAAGCACATCAGCCAGCGGCGCCGGCGGCATGCGGACAAACTGGTGCCACCGGGATCGGCCTACGAGAAGTTCGTTGCGCGCTTCCCGTATTTCACCACGATCGACCAGGCCAAGGCGATCCACGACGTGCTGGATGATCTTGCGTCCGGTCACCCGATGGACCGGGTGGTCTGCGGCGATGTCGGATTTGGCAAGACCGAGGTGGCGCTGCGCGCGGCCGCCGCCGTGGTGCTGTCCGGCAAGCAGGTCGCGATCGCGGTGCCGACGACGGTGCTGGCCCGGCAGCACGTCGCGACGTTCCAGAAGCGTTTTGCTCCGTTCGGCATCGAGGTCGGAAACCTGTCGCGGGCAACCTCTGGCGCGGTGCTGCGCGAGACCAGGGAGGGCCTTCGCAGCGGCCGGATCAAGCTCGTGGTCGGGACGCAGGCGCTCACCGCGAAGGACGTGAAGTTCGATGATCTCGGCCTCGTCATCATCGACGAGGAGCAGCATTTTGGTGCGGCGGAGAAGGCAAAGCTCGCCGGCCTTGCGAAGAATGTCCACGTGCTGATGATGAGTGCGACCCCGATCCCGCGGACGCTCGCCGCGGGCCTTGCCGGATTCCGCGACCTCAGCGTGATCGCCTCACCGCCGGTGCACCGGCTGCCGGTCGCGACCAGGATTGCGCCGCTATCGGATGCCGCCATTGCGTCCGCATTGCTGCGCGAGCAACGCCGGCACGGGCAAAGCTTCCTGATCTGCCCGCGCATCCAGGACCTCGATCCGATGCTGGCGCGGGTGCAGGCGGTGGCCGGCGACCTTCGCATCGTCTGTCTGCACGGCAGGCTGGCGGCAGACGAGATCGATGACCGCATGATGAGCTTCGTCGAGGGCAGGGCCGACGTCCTGCTCGCAACCAACATCGTCGAGAGCGGCCTCGACATTCCCCGTGCCAACACCATCGTGGTGTGCTGGCCGGAAAAGTTCGGCCTCGCCCAGCTTCATCAGTTGCGCGGGCGGGTCGGCCGCGGCGGCATCCGCGCCTTCGCCCATCTCCTGACCGAGACCGAGTCCGGCCAGTCCGAGAAGCGGCTCGCCGTGCTCGAGGAGTTCAGCCGGCCGGGGGCGGGCTTTGCCATCAGCGAGCGCGACCTGGATCTGCGAGGCGCGGGCGATCTGTTCTCGGAGCAGCAATCCGGCCATGTTCAGGTGTTCGGGCCCGTGCTCTACAGCCATCTCTTGAAAATGGCCTCGGAGAAGGTCGACGAGGAGCGCGCCGCGGTGTGGGTGCCCGACCTCAACCTGCCGGTCGGGGACATGCTCCCCGAGACCTATGTGCAGTCCGAGCCCGTGCGGCTGGAGCTCTATGCGCGCGCCGCACGATGCAGCAACGAGGACGATCTCGACGACCTCGAGGAGGAAACCTCCCGTCGTTTCGGACCCTTGCCGAAGGTCGCGCGCGACTTCTTCGCCGCGGTCAAGCTCAGGATCGAGTGCAAGCGACGCGGCATCATCCGCCTCGACGTCGGCCCCGGCGCGGTGGCTGCGACCTTCCTGCCGGGACGGTTGCGCAAGTCGAGAGGAAAGTCGCTCCAGCGCGACGGCGACCGCGTCGTCTATCACAGCCCGATGCGCGATGCGCCGTTCGAGCGGGTGGAGGAGTTGTTCGAGGTGCTGGATGGGGGATAGGGCACTCCCCATTGCACGTTCCCCGTAATCGGCCGGAGTGGCAGGGTCCGTCAGCGGTCTGGCCGCTAACGTGGAATTAATCAGAAAAGCCCACAATTTTAGGCAGTTGTGTATGGGTGCTGCGTAAAGGAGGCGTCGCGAGGACGTTCCGGCGACGGCTTCCTTTTGCTCGCTCATGAGGTCAATGCAGATGACCACGACATCCGAAGCGCAGGGCCTTGTCGAACAATTCGACCCTGCCGCACTCGCCGCCGCCGCGTCACCCGAACCCGCAGCCCCGGAAGCTCCCGTGCCGACCAGGCGGTCGAGCCGGAAATCGATCCTGGCGTTGTCGGTATGCGCCCTCGCCATCAACGGTTCGGCGGCCATCTACACATTGCCGTCCGAGCTTCCGTCGCTGAATGTCCGCAAGCTTGCCGACCTGCTTCCCCGTCCGGAATCGTCCGCACCAAAGCCGGATCCGGTCATCGCCGCCTTGAAGGATATCCAGTCGGCCCAGCAGCAACACACGGCTTCGCTGCAGGAGAACAACGCCTTGGTGCAGCAAAATGCAGTTCTGCAGCAGCAGGATACATTGGTGCTCCTGTCCCTGCGACAGAGCATCACCGACGAGCGGGTCGATGTGAGGAAGATTTCCTCGCAGCTGTCCACACTGATCGCAAAGGTCGATTCGCTGCAAAATACGATGATGTCGGACGTCACGTCCTCCATTCGAAGGGCGCACGCGCGCTATGGATTGTCCGCGGCGATGCGCAAGCGGCTGACTCAGGAGTCGAAACCCGTCGGACCTGTTTCGGTTGGAGGAGCTCCGCTGACCGTGCCGGCTACGGTTTCAGCGCCGGAAAGCTGAGGGCAGGACAGAGCTGAAGGCCGAGACCATTCCGCTTGAGTGACGGCGATGTTCATCGCATCCATCGCCAAGCTGTGATGTCCCGTGATGTTGCGGCGGGATCAATGGCGCATGACATCAGCCCCGGGCGGTTGCCCGATAGGAGCTGGTACGATGCGGTCTGTCCTGGCCATGGGTCTGATGTTTGTGCTGTGCACCGCTGCGAACGCTGCGACGGCGTATCGCTCCCGTGCGCATGACCCGCGCCACCCAGCGACCGATGGTTCCGGCGCGGACGTGACTTCGCGGGCGCGCTTTGCGGTTCCCGGCTGGAGCGATGAGGCAACGCGGCGCTGGCTGAACAGCGCCTCGTCCAATGTCGGCCGAGGCGGATAGCCTTTGCGTTGTCGGCCCGCGCCGGCGATCTGATGGGGTGGCTGATTTCCGAGCGAAGGCGGAGCGGTTAGGCGGCCTGCTCCTCAAATGAGGTGTAGACCCGGCCCGTGGGATCAACGACCTGAACGTCCCAGCACCCGTCCTCGACCAGTTCCCTGGCCTTCTTGAGGGCGGCCGCGAGCGACAACCGCTTGAGGTTGACGACGCCCGCCGTGTCGAAGCCGTTGATTTCAAACATGCCGCTCCCTCCTATTTTCTCGAATCCTACACCTTTCTTGCGTGTTGTCTCGCGGCGTTTTGGGGCCAGGTCCTCCTCCGCAAGCTGGATTGACTCTGTAGCTTCCCTGTCGAATTATCGGGAAAAAGTGGCAATCGGGCAGTGAGCGATGAAAGACTATCAGGCTCAGCTGGAGAAGTTGCGCACGGACGCGGCCGAGTGCGCACTGATCCGCGATCTTGCGACCGACAAAGCCAAGCGCGAGCTGTTTGATCGGCTGGCTGATCATCTGACCGTGCTCGCGAAGCACGTCGAGCTGGCGATGCTGGAGCGACACAAAGGCGGAATGTAGGGCCCTGCGGCCGCCGGCTGATGCCGAGAGCGAGCGCATGGCTATCGGGTCGGAGCTGCCTTCCATCCGTAGGACTGACGCGCGATCTGGCCGGTGACGTCGAGATCCTTCTCGTCAGAGAGGCGCCAGGCCGCCACTCCGAAGCAGACGGTCAGAACGACGGCGGCCACCAACAGCAGCATCGATAGAAACTGGCTCACGCCTACATCCCTGCACGCGACGTATGTGCGGAGCGACCACGGAACGCCGATTCGGAAAATGCAGACGCGCTGACCCATCCCCGCTTTTCCCCCATCGCTCACACCGGACCAAAGGCGCTCACGATTCCAATCGTGATTGGGACCAGCGCCACGATGGTCCATAGGGCGGGTGAGCCGGAGGAAAGGCCAGCGATCAGTATCCAGGCACCGAAGGCCACGAGGAGAGCCGAGATGGCATAGGCAAGCGCTTTTTCCATCGTTCGATCCACGAGCAACACAGGATCGATTGCGATTGTAAGAGTCCCCGCGCGTGGAAACGTTCCCAATGCCCGCAGCGAGCGCCGGGGATGCCTCTAGCCGCGGGTGCTTTGAAACTGCAATGACGTTGGCCGCGCACTGAATTGATCTCGCCTCCAGCAAACATCATTCGGCGAGGGTCGCTCCACGCCGGCGGGCCTTACTCTTTACCGGTAAGCGCGTCGATATAGGGCTGGTTCTTCTCGCGGATCTTTTTGAGCGCAGCGACGATCTTCGCCTTCTTTTCCGGGGGGAGATCGGGTTGATCCGCAAACCGATAAAGGCTCTTCTCCACTCTGAGCCAAAACTCCGGGCCGCCAGAGAAAGTCTCGGTAACAAATTGCAGCGACATGGCGACCGTATAGAGCGTCGAGGCGGTCAGGATCACAGCGACGATCAAACCTTAACCGTAAAGCTGCCAATCGATCCGTTCCGCATCACCATCCCCTTTGCCGGCCTCCTGCTGAGCGGACGACGATCGGTAAGCTTGTGAGGCGGATCCCGGATTGCAAAATCTGCATGAAGACCAATGTGGTGAGCGCGCTGGGGCTCGAACCCAGGACCCCGTGATTAAAAGTCACGTGCTCTACCGGCTGAGCTACGCGCTCCCATGACCGCTGATGGCTAAGATAAAGAGATCGCCATCGTCTTCGGACATTCGAGAAGCATGTCTTGCCGCTGCGCTCAAGCTTGCGTCGCGGGGAAAACCGGCTGTTTCCGGATCATGCCTTCGGCCCGCGCTGTGTAGGGGGAGTGGCTGCGGAGGTCAATAGCGCGGGTGGCTGCCGAAACTCGCGGCAGGGGTGGGGATTTGCTTGGGATGTCGGCAGCTTAGGCCGGAATTTTCAACTCGATTGGCGGACCGTCATCCACGCCGAACTGCCGTATGGGGCGGCGCTGGCGCGGGGCTCGCCCGCGCCGCGACGTCTTGGGTCCGTCAGTTCGCCTCGCGCCGAACCTCGTTCGGCACCGGCTGCGGCGTTCCCGCCCGGGTAGGCAGGGCGACCGGGCGCAGGCCGATCAGCTCGGCGGTGCGGATCGCGCTGTCGCGCCAGAACTGGAACGAGTTGATGCGGCTGAGCTCGAGGATGGCGATGGCGACGGCCGCCAGGAACGGCAGGCTCTGCAGCACCAGCACGCCGGCGAAAATGTAGATCTCGGTGATCTGCCGGAAGCTGTTGGAGGCAACCAGCACGCCGGCGCCGACCAGGAGCAGGATGCCGATCACGGCCTCCCAAAACGCCTGGAACTCGATCGACATCCTGCTGAGGCCGCCCTTGGACGTGCGCGCGAACGCGATGTGCTCCGTGATGAGGCCCTGCGCCACCGCGCGCGACACCGTCCACTGCACGCTCATCGCCGCGATCATGGCGCCCAGCATCTGGCCGGGCTTGATCGCGACGCGGGCGCGGTACATCGACAGGAAGTGCACCAGCGAGACGATGAAGGCGCCGATGATCGGCAGCGTCAGGATCTTGTCGGGAATGGCGATGTCGGCAAAGGCGACGATCGGCACCCAGACAAGGTTGAGCAGCGCCACGACCACGCCGAGGCTTTCGGCGCCCAGCCAGTTCAGCCAGCCGAGGCCGTATTCGCGCTTCTGGTCGGAGGTCAGCCGGCTCGCGCCCGGCAGGAAGCGGCGCCAGTGCTTCTTGACGATCTGGAGCCCGCCATAGGCCCAGCGGTGACGCTGCTTCTTGAAGGCCTCGTAGGTGTCCGGCAACAGGCCTGCGCCGTAACGGGTGTTGGTATAGTGCGTGACCCAGCCGAGTTCCTGGATCGCAAGGCCGAGATCGGAATCCTCGCAGATGGTGTCGCTTGACCAGCCGCCGGCCATGTCCATCGCGGCGCGGCGGATCAGGCACATCGTGCCGTGCACGATGACGGCGTTGAGTTCGTTGCGCTGGACCATGCCGATGTCGAAGAAGCCGGCATATTCGCCGTTCATGATGTAGTGCATGATCGACAAATCGCCGTCGCGATGCTCCTGCGGCGCCTGCACGAGGCCGACGCGCGGGTCGGCGAAGGCCGGCACGAGGTCCTTCAGCCAGTCGGGCTCGACGACATAGTCGGCGTCGAGAATGCCGATGATCTCGGCGTCGACGGCGGTGCGGTCCATCGCAATGCGCAGCGCGCCGGCTTTAAAACCCTGCACCTTCTCGGCGTTGATGAACTTGAAGCGTTCACCAAGCGCGCGGCAATGGTCCTGGATCGGCTGCCAGAAGGCGGGATCGGGCGTGTTATTGATGATGACGACGCATTCGTAGTTCGGATAGTTCAGCCGCGACAGCGCATCGAGCGTCTGCTTCAGCATGTCGACAGGCTCGAAATAGGCCGGGATATGGATCGAGACCTTCGGATAGTAGTTCTCCGGCACGTTCTCGACCGGCTTGCCCCTGGCGAGCAGCCGCTGCGGCGGCCGGCCGAAGGCGACGGCAGCGATCTCGTCGATGCGTGCCATCGCGATCAGCACCAGCGGAACAAGCAGGATCATGCCGAGCGTCAGCGCGAACGCCGAGCCGAAGATGAAATAGTGCCCGTTCCAGAAGGCGAACACCGTCGCAGCCCAGGCGCCGACGCCATTGGCGGNGTGGCCGACAGCAGGAACGCCTGCTTGGCGGTCGGCTGCTCAAGCCGCAGGATCGGCAGCGACAGGAGGATGCCGACGAGGAGCGCGATCGTCATCAGCTTCCAGTAATCAGGATTCTCCACCGGGCCGGTCCAGGCGAATTTCGGTTCGCGGCTGGCGTCGAGGATGCCCCAATATGGACCGACGCCGCCTTCGAAGAATTTCCAGGGCTGATCGATGGCCTCGACGATGTTGTATTCCATGCCGATGGCTTCGGCGCGGCTGACGAAGTTGCGCAGGGTCAGAGCCTGCTGGAACGGACCGGGGTCGGCGTTGCGCAAATTGTAGCCCTGGCTCGGCCAGCCGAACTCGGCGATCACGATGCGCTTGCCGGGGAACAGATTGCGCAGCAGGTTGTAGCGGTCGACGGCCTGGTCGACCGCCTGGTCCGAGCGGAAGTTTTCCCAGTAGGGCAGCACGTGGGCGGCAATGAAGTCGACGTTGGAGGCAAGGTCGGGATTGTCGCGCCAGATGTTCCAGATCTCGCCGGTCGTGACGGGCACGCGCACCGAGCCCTTCACCTTCTTGATCATATCGATGAGGTCTTCGACCTTCTGCTCGCCGCGGTAGATCACTTCGTTGCCGACCACGACTCCCACGACATTGCTGTTCTTGCGGGCAAGCTCGATCGCCGCCTTGATCTCGCGCTCGTTGCGGTCCTTGTCCTTGTCGATCCAGGCGCCGACGGTGACCTTGAGGCCGAACTCGGCCGCGATCGGCGGCACCAGTTCCACGCCGCCCGTGGACGAATAGAGGCGGATCGCGCGCGTCATGGTCGACAGCGTCTTCAGGTCGGCGCGGATTTTCTCGACGCTCGGGATGTTGTCGATGTCGGGATGGGCCGAGCCTTCGAAGGGCGCATAGGAAACGCTGGGGAGCAGGCCCCTGAAATCGGGAGCGGGTTCCTTGTCGCGCAGGATTCCCCACAGCCCAGCGTGAAGCGCGGACACGAGCAACAGAACGGCGGCGACAACGCGCATCGCGGCTAAACCAAAAGGGGCTGAGGTGGCAGGGAAGCGGATCCGACCCCGAGATCCGACCGAGTCCGCGGCAAATGGAGCATACCTCTGCCGCGCGGTTTCACAACTGTCATTGGCTCATGTCCTTATGAGGGCATGGGCTTTTCGAACGACGCGTGGCAGTGCCAACCGCGTCTATGGCCGATCGTTCCTGAACGGAGGCTGAAGCGACCGGCGGCTATTTCTGGGGCGCCGGCGTCGGGCTTGCCGCAGGCGAGGGGCTCGCGGCGGGCTGAGGGGGCGGCGCGTTGCCGGTGGTCGGCGCTGCCGGCTGGGACGCGGCCGCCGCCGCCTGCTGCGGCTGGGAGGCCGGGTTAATCCAGCAGGCGTGCACACGACTGTCCAAGGTCTCGGCGACCTTGGGATCGATCTGGCCGCCAAAGCGAGTCAGGCAGCGGAAAGCCGCCTGGATGTGGCCGCCGGGGCAGCCGAACCGGTCATAGAGGTCGAGATGGCGGAACGCGGTATCAAGGTCATCCCGCCACATCAGCCGCACCACTCGCCGGCCGAGCCAGACGCATTCAGGGTTGCCGGCCGGGCCGTTGATGACCTGGGCGGCTTCGGCGAATTCGTCGGTGCGGCGCTGGTTCTGGGCGGCGTCCTTGGCCGCGGCGTCGGCAGGCTGGGCCGCAGCCTTGCCCTGGTCGGGGGCGGGCGTCCCGCTCTGGGCGGAGGCACTATTAAGGCCGGCCAGACCAAGAAGGGTGGAGACGGCCAAGGTGGCGGCGAACTGCCGCAGGACCGCATTTCGTGACTGACGCACCCGTTGCCGCATGAATTCCCCAATTTCTCCACTGACCGCCCGCGTCAGGATCCCGCGGACGCGTCGTGATGGCGTCCAAATGGGTCTCCAATGCGGCGGAAAATTCCCGCCGAGTCCCATGACCTGTATTTCGAATTTTGTCCAGCAAAGTCACGATCCTAGGGCTCTGGCGAACGGCCGCAGGTAAATTCCTTGGGGGCGTGGCGGATCCGCTCCGGGTGCCCCCTTGGCAGATGGCGTGCGAGCAGGTAATCGACGGCACCTCGCGGAGGACGGAACCGATTTCTCTTCGTACGCCACTGGCGCTTCTGCTCGTTTCACTGGGTGCGATCGCTGCCGTGTGGTGGTGGCTGGCCACGCCAATCACGCTCGCGCGCGCCCCGATCGATCCCGCCGACAAGGTTCAGTGCGTCTCCTATGCGCCGTTCCGCGGCGAGCAGTCGCCGCTGAACGCATGGACCCATATCGAGGCCGACCAGATCGAGCAGGACCTGCGCCAGCTCAAGGAGATCACCGACTGCGTTCGCACCTATTCCATGGAGAATGGGCTCGACCAGGTTCCGGCGATTGCCGCCAAGGTCGGCGGGCTGAAGGTGCTTCAAGGCATCTGGCTCTCCAGCAACCGCACCAAGAATTTCGAGCAGGCCGCGCTCGCCGTCCGTCTCACCAAGGACTTCCCCAACGTCATCACCGCGGTCATTGTCGGCAACGAGGTGCTGCTGCGCGGCGAAATGACGACCGCTGACCTCGTCTCCATCATCCGCTCGGTGAAGGCGCAGGTCAGCGTGCCCGTCACCTATGCCGATGTCTGGGAGTTCTGGCTGAAGAACCGCGAGGTCTATGACGCCGTCGATTTCGTCACCATCCACATCCTGCCTTATTGGGAGGACTTCCCGGTCAAGGCGAAGTTCGCAGCCGCCCATGTCGAGGCGATCCGCGAGCGGATGGCCGTGGCGTTTCCCGGCAAGGAGATCCTGATCGGCGAAACCGGCTGGCCGAGCGCGGGGCGCATGCGCGAGGGCGCGTTGCCGTCACGCACCAACCAGGCGCGCGTCGTCTCGGAAATCCTGAGCCTGGCAAAGGCAAACAAGTTTCGCGTCAACCTGATCGAGTCGTACGACCAGCCCTGGAAGCGCAAGCTGGAAGGCACCGTGGGCGGCTATTGGGGCCTTTACGATTCCGTGCGCCGGAATCTGAAATATCCGCCCGGGCAGCCGATCAGCAATTTCCCGTACTGGAAATGGTACATGGGCGCGGGCATGGGCCTGTGCGTGCTGGTGTTCGCGGTGGCGCTGATCACGCTGCGCCGGCGGCCATGGACGCCGCGCTTCTCGGCCTGGCTCGGTGTCGCGATCTCGGCGACCTCGGCGGGCATCCTGCTCGGGATCGGCGCCGACAAGATGTACTATGAGAGCTATGGCATTGGCGGCTGGCTGCATTGGGGTGCGCTACTGCTTGCCGGCATCCTGTCACCGGTCTTCTGCGCGCAGGCGATGGTGATCGGCCGCAGCCTGCCGACCTTCCTCGATCTGCTCGGCCCGCGCGAGGGCCGCAAATGGTCAAAGCTCACCGCCGTGCTCGGTCTGACGTTGGCGGTGACCGCGGTGATCGCAGCGCAGACCGCACTCGGCTTCGTGTTCGACCCGCGCTACCACGACTTCCCCTACGCCTCGCTGACGATGGCGGTGGTGCCGTTCGCATTGCTGATGTTGAACCGGCCGCAGATCGGCCAGCGTCCGATCGCTGAAGCGGTGTTCGCCGGCGTGCTGACGCTGTCGGCGATCTACGTGCTGTTCAACGAGGGACGCGACAATTGGCAGTCGCTGTGGACCTGCGCGATCTATCTGCTGTTCGCGCTCACGCTGTGGCGGGCGCGGGCCGAGCAAACCCAAGAATGAACAGGCCGATCGCAAGGCCCGACAGCACCACGTTGTAAAGCACGATGCCGAGGCCGGCGGCGATGATGCCGACGGTCAGAAGCACGATCGACGGCCGCATCAGGTTGAGCGTCGCCACCACCAGCGCGACGATGCCGAACACCGAATTCTTGAACAGCACGGTCGACACCGCGCGCGCCTTGCAGATCAGCGTCTGCAGGCCGGCGTCGCAGGCAAGCCCGACGGTCGAGAGCTCGATGCCGAGATAGCGCAGGTAAAGCGCATAGCCGACGGATGCGAAGCCGACGACGATCAGGAACTGCACCTGGTAGGGCGTGAGGCGGAAGGGCTTTTTTGTCATGGCCGCAATATGGTCGGGATGGCGGAAGGGAGCAACAGGGCAGTCCGAGGTTTTTGGCAGGTCTGCCTGAGAAAATCTGGAACGGAATCACAGCGCGAATGTGTTGCCGAACGCCAGCGCTTCGACTTTCTGCTTCCTAAGAGGGAAGTCTACCGTCTGAAGAACGACGTCAGCGTCGATCCCGCCGACGCCGTCTCCGGCTTGGCCGGCGCGGGCTGCGGCGGCGGGGCGGGTGCGGGTTCTTCGCGCTTCGACGAGCGCTTTGAGGAGTAGCTGCGGCGGCGCTTGTCTGGCTTCTCGGGTTTTGCGACGGGGGCGGTCTCGGCTTGCGGTGCCGCGTCCTGGTTCTTCTCGGAACTCTTCTCCTGAACCCGGTCCTGGGACTTTTCTTGTCCCTTCTCCGAGCCGCCCCGCATCGACAGTCGCTGGCCGTCGAACACAGTGGTCTCGCAGTGGCGGTCGTTTTCGGACAGGCCCGCACAGAGCTTTGCGGCGGCGGCGGCGTTGATCAGCGGACCGGCGCCCAGGCGCAACTGCATGCCGAGGCCGCTCGTGCCTTCCTTGATCATGATGATCGGCCGCAGCGCTGCGACTTCCGGATTGGATTTGGTCACGCCGCGCCAAAGCGCGCGCAAACCGTCGATCGAGTTGGCGCCGCCGAGGTCGATCGCAAAGCGCGTCTGCTGGACCGCAATGGCTGGCGCTTCGCTTTCAACCGCTTCCGGCGGCTTGGCTGCGGCGACCTCGGTCGGGGCAGGCGCCACTTCGGGCTTCTTCTCGACCGCCTTCTCTGTAGCCTCGGGCTGAACCAGCCTGGATGCGGCGGGATCAGGCGGCGCCATGATCGATTTGGACGGCACCAGCGGAAGCATCGGCAGCGCCGAGGTCGTTGTCGGCGCCTGCGAGACTAGCGAGGCGGCGGCCGCGCTCTGCGGCGGCGGATTTGCCGGCTCCTTTGCTGGGTCCTTTGCGGGCTCCTTCGTCTGATCCTTGGCGGGGGTGCGCGGCTTGTCGCCCGATGGCGCCGGCACCGAGGCGACCGGTCCGACGCTGGGCGCGGCCGCCGCGGGCTGTGCGTCAGGCGCCGGCGTGTCCTGCGGCTTCGCACTCTGTTTGGCGATGGCGCCGGTGACGAAATCGAGCCCCTGCTCCAGCACGGTGACGCGCGAATAGAGTCGGTCGCGATCGGTGTTCAGCGTCTCGATGGCGGCGGCGAGGCGGCGGGCCTCGTTCTGGCTTTCTCTGGTCAGCAGCTGCAACCGGTCGGCCTGGCGTGCGAGATCGGCCGAGGCCACCTGGTCACGGCGCCAGCCGAGCTGGGCCTGGTTGGCCATCACAGCAACGACGACGGCGCCG
>NZ_LWIG01000033.1:58981-83472 GCF_002068095.1 Bradyrhizobium sacchari
GCTTTCCTCGGCCAAAAATCCGGAGAACAGCCCGCCGGTTTCCTTGGTGCCGAAGGCGTCCGCCAGTGGGTCGGAATCCTTTGCCATGAACGTTAAATGCCCAGCCCCTGTCCGGCTTCCCCGAATCAATCAAGGAACATTAACAGGAAAACTCCGTCGCACTTGAATTCCGGGCGTTTGCGGGGGTAGCAAGGCGGCAGCTCACGAGGGCGGCGCACCGCCTGCCGCGCCAATTGATTCGGCCGTATCTGACAGGATTTCGATGACCGCCCGTTCCAGCCTCACGATCGTGCTCGCCGCCGGTGAAGGCACGCGCATGCGATCGAGCCTGCCCAAGGTTCTGCATCCCGTGGCTTCCCAGACGCTGCTTGCCCATGTGCTCGCCGCCGCACCGAAGGGATCCGGCACCTCGCTCGCCGTCGTGATCGGCCCCGACCATCAGGCGGTCGCGGATGAAGCGAGGCGCATCCGCCCCGACGCGCTCACCTTCGTGCAAGGCGAACGCCTTGGCACGGCCCACGCCGTGCTGGCGGCGCGCGAGGCCATCGCGCGCGGCGTCGATGATCTGCTGATCGCGTTCGGCGACACGCCGCTGATTTCGGCCGAGACGTTTGCGCGTCTGCGCGCGCCGCTTGAAAAAGGGGCCGCGATCGCCGCGCTCGGCTTCCGCGCCGCCGATCCGACCGGCTATGGCCGCTTCATCGTCGAGGGCGAACGGCTGGTCGCGATCCGCGAGCAGGCCGATGCCAGCGCGGAAGAGCGCAAGATCGATCTGTGCAATGCCGGCGTGATGGCGATCGACGGACGCCGCGCGCTCGAAATCCTCGAGAAGATCGGCAATGCCAATTCCAAGGGCGAGTATTATCTGACGGACGCGGTCGAAATCGTCCGCAAGCATGGATGGGAGTCGGTGGTGATCGAGACCAGCGAGGACGAGGTGCGCGGCATCAACACCAAGGCGCAGCTCGCCGAGGCGGAAAGCGTGATGCAGGCGCGTCTTCGGAAAGCGGCGATGGAGGCCGGCGTCACGCTGATCGCCCCTGAGACCGTGTACCTGTCCGCCGACACCGTGTTCGGCAAGGACGTCACCATCGAGCCGTTCGTGGTGATCGGCCCGCGCGTATCGATCGCCGACGGCACGGTGATCCATTCCTTCTCACACATCGTCGAGACCACGCTCGGCAAGAATGTCTCGATCGGTCCCTACGCGCGGCTGCGGCCCGGCACCTCGCTCGGCGACGGTGCGCGCATCGGCAATTTCGTGGAGACCAAGGCCGCGACGCTGGAGGCCGGCGTCAAGGTCAACCATCTCTCCTACATTGGCGATGCCACCGTCGGCGCCAATTCCAACATCGGCGCCGGCACCATCACCTGCAACTACGACGGCTTCAAGAAGCACAAGACTACAATCGGGCAGGGCGCCTTCGTCGGCACCAACTCCTCGCTGGTCGCCCCGGTGAAAATCGGCAACGGCGCCTATATCGGCTCGGGCTCGGTGATCACGCGCGACGTGCCTGACGATGCCATGGCGCTGGAGCGCAACCAGCAGACCATCAGGGAAGGCGGGGCGGCGCGTTATCGCGAGATGAAGACCGGCGGCAAGAAAACCGAGAAGAAGCCGGAGAACTGAGCGGCCCAGTGCCGGCCCCCGATCGGTGTTGTTAGGGCTGCGCTCATGGACGATGACCTCATCGACGATACGATCAGATTCCTCGTCAAGCGCGTCATCATGCCGCCGGGACAGTGGGTGTTGGAACAGGTCGGCGAGCCCCGCCCGACCGAGATCGCATCGCTGGTTACCGGCCTTGCGTTCTGGGCGTTCGTCGTCTTCCTCGTCTTTGCCCTGGTGCTGCGGTGGTAAGACTCGTCGCTATTCGTCGTCGGCGAATTCGGAGAAGATGGCGCGGGTCAGGCGCCAGCCGCGCGGCTTGGCGCGCTTGGCCGGTTCGCCTTGCACATGCTTGACGAAGACCGGCTTGCTTTCCTTGCCGCGCTGGGGCGGCGGCCAATGCGCAAGGTGCGTGCCCGAGGTCTCGCTGGCGCGCAGATACAGCGACGACAGACCTTTGCGGTCGGATGAGCCTTTCATGGCCTTGTTCTCCTGACCGGAATCGTTGGCCAAACATGTTGACAACAAGTTAATGCGCAGGGTTAAAGGCCGGCCACATCGACGCGGGCCGGGACAATGGGTGCCGGCGAATGCTGTCTCAATCAGCAATAATTATTGAGTATATGGTTCCCTCGGAATTTCGCTAAAAACTGAGCGCGTCGTTTTGGCGATTTTTCGACGATTTGGGGGATATTGATCCGCATGTGCGGGATTGTCGGCATTCTCGGGCGCGAACCGGTTGCGGAGCAACTGGTCGATTCGCTCAAACGTCTCGAATATCGCGGCTACGATTCCGCGGGCGTCGCCACGCTCGAGGGCAAGCATCTCGAGCGCCGACGCGCCGAGGGCAAGCTGAAGAATCTGGAGAAGCGGCTGGAGGCCGAGCCGCTCAAGGGCACGACCGGCATCGGCCACACCCGCTGGGCCACCCACGGCAAACCGACCGTCAACAACGCCCATCCGCACGCGACCGAGCGCGTCGCCGTGGTCCACAACGGCATCATCGAGAATTTCCGCGAGCTGCGCGAGGAGCTCGAGAAGAACGGCACGGTGTTCCACACCGAGACCGACACCGAGATCGTGCTGCATCTGGTCGACGATTTGCTCGCGCGCGGCAACAAGCCGGTGGAGGCGGTGAAGCTGGCGCTGGGACGCCTGCGCGGCGCCTTCGCTCTAGGCTTCATCTTCGCCGGTGACGACGATCTCATGATCGGCGCCCGCAACGGCCNGCCGCTCGCGATCGGCTATGGCGACGGCGAGATGTATCTCGGCTCGGACGCCATTGCGCTCGGCCCGTTCACCGACACGATCAGCTATCTCGAGGACGGCGACTGGGCCGTGCTGACCCGCAAGAGCGCAACCATCTTCGACAAGGACGGCCATGCTGTCCAGCGCGAGAAGATCAGGCATGCCGCCTCGACCTCGCTGGTCGACAAGGCCAATTACCGCCACTTCATGGCCAAGGAGATCCACGAGCAGCCGGAAGTGGTCGGCCACACACTGGCGCGCTACGTCGACATGGCGACCGAGCGGGTCGCGCTGCCGGTGAAGCTGCCGTTCGATTTCAAAGACATCCGCCGCATCAACATCACCGCCTGCGGCACGGCAAGCTATGCCGGATTCGTCGCAAAATACTGGTTCGAACGCTTTGCGCGCGTCCCGGTCGAGGTCGATGTCGCCTCCGAGTTCCGCTACCGTGAGGCGCCCTTGCGCAAGGGCGATCTTGCCATCTTCATCTCGCAATCGGGTGAGACCGCCGACACGCTGGCGGCGCTGCGCTACGCCAAGGCCGAGGGCGTGCACACGATTGCCGTCGTCAACGTGCCGACATCGACCATCGCGCGCGAGAGCGAGACCGTGCTGCAGACGCTCGCCGGACCCGAGATCGGCGTCGCCTCGACCAAGGCCTTCACCTGTCAGCTCATGGTGCTGGCGAACCTCGCCATCGCGGCCGGCAAGGCCAGAGGCGAATTGTCTGACGAGGACGAGACCAAGCTGGTCCACGGCCTGGTCGAGGTCCCGCGTTTGATGTCGGATGCGCTCACCGCCGAACTCCAGATCGAGAAGCTCTCGCGCGAGATCGCGAAGTCGCGCGACGTGCTTTATCTCGGCCGCGGCACCAGCTTCCCGCTGGCGCTCGAAGGCGCGCTGAAGCTGAAGGAGATCTCCTACATCCACGCCGAGGGCTATGCCGCCGGCGAACTGAAGCACGGGCCGATCGCGCTGATCGACGAGACCATGCCGGTCGTCGTCATCGCGCCCTATGACCGGGTGTTCGAGAAGACCGTCTCCAACATGCAGGAGGTCGCCGCCCGCGGTGGCAAGATCATCCTTATGACGGATGCCAAGGGCGCGGAGGAGGCAACTGTCGATTCCCTCGTCACCATCGTCATGCCCGATATGGCCGCGGCGTTCACGCCGATGATCTATGCCGTCCCGGTGCAGCTGCTCGCCTATCATACGGCTGTCATCATGGGCACCGACGTCGACCAGCCGCGCAATCTCGCGAAATCGGTGACCGTGGAATAGGCAGAAGGGATATCGGTCGGTCGCAGTCTTCCAAAACCTGCTAGAAGACCCTAGCTTGTGTGTTGCGACCGACCTGGAACCCGAATGACCCCCCGCGACGACGTCCCCGCGCCGCTTGATCCCGCGCCGGAACCGCATACCGGCCTGATGGGCCGCTTCCGCAATTATTTCCTGACCGGCCTCGTCGTGACGGGGCCGATCGCGATCACCCTTTATCTCGTCTGGTGGTTCGTCACCTGGGTCGACGGC
This sequence comes from Bradyrhizobium sacchari, assembly GCF_002068095.1. Lineage (GTDB taxonomy): Bacteria > Pseudomonadota > Alphaproteobacteria > Rhizobiales > Xanthobacteraceae > Bradyrhizobium > Bradyrhizobium sacchari. Next base: position 63,369 of record NZ_LWIG01000033.1, read on the forward strand.
GTGGTGCGGCCGTTCGTGCCGCTGGCCTATCGGCCCGAAACCTATCTGCCCTATGGCGTCCCCGGCTGGGGACTGATTGTTGCATTCTTCTCGCTGACGCTGGTCGGCTTCCTCGCGGCCAACCTGATCGGCCGGACGCTGGTCGATGTCGGCGAGACGTTCCTCGGCCGCATTCCCGCGGTGCGCGCCATTTATCGCGGCCTGAAGCAGGTGTTCGAGACGCTGTTCTCGGGCAAGGGCTCGAGCTTCCGCAAAGTCGGCCTGGTCGAGTTTCCTTCGCCCGGCATGTGGTCGATCGTGCTGATTTCGCAATCGCCGAGCGAGGACATCGCGCGCAGCCTGCCGGGGCAGGAGGAGCATGTCTCGGTGTTCCTGCCATGTTCGCCGAACCCGACCACCGGCTTCTTCTTCTACGTGCCCAGGAGCAAGATCATCGAGGTCGACCTCAGCGCCGAGGATGCCGCAACGCTGATCATGTCGGCCGGCGTGGTGCAGCCGGGCTCAGCGCCCGACCCGAAGAAGGCCGCTGCGCTCGCGGGCATGGCGAATGCCGCGCGCATCGCCAATGCCTCGACGCTCAAGCCCCAGCCTGCGAAGGTGGAGTAGGGCCATTCCTGTTTTGGATGGCCGTATTCACGCCAGCACTTTCGTCCTCTGCTAGTGTTCCGGTCGAATTGAGCGCCTCGCTCGCAATTCGACCTGGAGTGCACGATGTCCAAAACGATCGCGATCCTCGCCCCCGGCGCCATGGGCAGCGCCGTGGCCCGCCGCCTCAGCGAAAACGGCGCGCGCGTGCTGACGTCCTTGAAAGGTCGTAGCGAGGCGACGCAGCAGCGCGCCGCTGATGCCGGCATGATCGGCGCCGAGGACGAGGCGATCGCGGACGCCGACATTATCCTCTCGATCGTGCCGCCGGGCGAAGCCGTTGCGCTCGCCGAACGCCTGGCCGGGCTGATCGTCCGGCGCGCCAAGAAGCCGGTCGTGGTCGACTGCAACGCGGTCAACGTCGACACCGTGCAACGGATAGAGGAGATCATCGGCTCGGCACAGGCGCCGTTCGTCGACGGCGGCATCATCGGCTTTCCGCCGCAGCGAGGCGGCAAGAGCCCGGCCTTCTACATGTCGGGCGAGCACGCAAAGGACGTCGCCGTGCTCAAGGATCTCGGTCTCGACGTGCGGATCGTCGAGGGACCGGTCGGCGCCGCCTCCGCGCTGAAAATGTCCTACGCCGGCATCGTCAAGGGCCTCGCCGGCATCGGCTCGGCCATGGTGATCGCGGCCACGAAAGCGGGCGCGGCGGATGCGCTGCGCGACGAGCTGGCGCTGAGCCAGCCCGCGATGCTGGCACGGCTCGAAGTGGCGCTGCCCGACATGATTCCGAAAGCGTATCGCTGGGTCGCGGAGATGCGGGAGATTTCCGGCTTCCTCGGCGCCGATCATCCCGCCAGCCAGATCTACGAGGGTTTTGCGCGCTGGTTCGAGCATCTCGCGGAGGACGCGAATGGCAAGGCGGTGGATGCGGAGCTGCTGAGGGCGTTTGCCGCGCGTAGCACGCAATAAGAAGGCCTGATCGTCACTAGTCGCCGTCCACTGAAACGGACTCCAGAAAGCCCTGGATGTCCCGGTCGCGTCTCAGGCGCACGACCGGAACATCGGGCCCGTACTGGATACGCTCGGCCTCGATGACCGGCACGCGCTCGGTGTCGTAGCGCCACGCCTCCTGCATCAGTTTCCAGTCAAACTGTTCCGGGCACCCATCAGGTAGATCGGGCCGCGCCGTATCGCGATCGAAGGCCGAGCGCCAGAGGATGCGCCACTGGCAGAGCCAGCGCGGGCGGTCGATCACGACGAGAACATCGGCGCGCGCGAGCGTGAGGTCGAAGGCCAGCCCAGAAAAGCTGCCGTCGACCACCCACGCATCGCCTGCGATCGCCTCGGCCACGCGCAGCCGGAAGCTCGCCGTGTCGGACGGCTTCCAGCCGGGGCGCCAGTAGAGCACGTCGAGATGCACCACGGGCAGCCCAAGCTTTCGCCCGAGCTTCAGGGCGAGGCTCGTCTTTCCGCTTCCCTGTGAGCCAATGACGATGATCCTGCGCATGCACGCAGGGTTTCACGAAATCGGCATCGAGAAAAGATCGCGCCATCCGGTCCCCGCTTTATTACCTCGCATGTAATTGAGCCAATTCGCGGCCCGACTAGTCTTTCGACCATCGTCACCGCATGAGGAGAAAGACATGCAAATCGTGTTCACCAAGAAGGAGCCGCCGCAATGGCTGCTCGACATGTGGAAGGAGATCGCTGACAAGACGTTTGGACGAGGTTTCGACTGCTTCGCGGAGGATGCCGTCTGCAATCTCGGCGTCGCCGATTGGAAGGGGCGGGAAGCGATCCGCGCCAATTTGAAGGCCTTCATCGACACCGGCTTCACGGCGCTGCATCACGTCACCGAATATTGGGACGCCGGCTCGCTGAAGGTGTTTCGCGGTGTCGTCGATATGACACCCGATGATCCCTCGATGTCGACAGTGTATCCGACGATGACGCACTTCTTCTACATGGACGCGCGGGACGAGACCAAGGTGCGGCACTGGGTAGGTGCCGTGGGACCCGTCGCGTTCGGTTGATCGTCAGCCATCGGCGACCCACATGGTGCCTCGGCTGATCCGGGGCGCCAGCGTTCGCGCGTTGGCGATCCGGCACCACGAAAGGATTTTTCGACCATGAAAGCGACGGCCGCTGCCCTCAAAGCCCGCGCGACATCCGCAGGCGCGCTGCTGCGTCAATGGCGGGACATTCGCGGCAAGACGCAGCTCGAGCTGTCCTTCGATGCCGGCGTCTCGCAGAAGCATATCAGCTTCGTCGAGAGCGGCCGCAGCGTCCCGAGCCGACAGATGCTGCTCGATCTCGCGCAGGCCCTCGACGTGCCCTTGCGTGAGAGGAACGAGCTGCTGCTGGCCGCTGGCTACGCGCCGTCCTATTCCGATCCTGCGCTCGCGGCGCCCGCCATGACCAGCATCAACCGCGCGCTTGGCCGCATGCTGCGTCAGCACGAGCCGTTTCCGGCCATCGTCATGGACCGGTACTGGAACGTGCTGATGACCAACGAGGCCGCGCCGCGTCTGTTCAACTGCTTCATCGACCTTCCGGCACGCCCGACCCCGCGGAACCTGCTGCATCTCATGTTCGATCCCGACGGCATGCGCCCCTTCATCGCGAACTGGCCGCAGACCGCCAGAAGCCTGCTGGCTCGCGTCCATCGCGAGGCGGTCGGGCATGTCGTCGACGTCAGGACCAAGGCGCTGCTGGAAGAGCTGTCGCGCTATCCGGGCGTGAAGCCGGAACGGCGCGCGCCCTCGGCCTCCGATGCGATGCCGATGATTCCGCTCAGCTTCGTCAAGGACGGTGTAACGCTCGACTATTTCTCCCTGATCACGACGGTCGGAACGCCGCAGACCGTGACGGCCGAAGAGCTGCGGCTCGAGTGCATGTTCCCCGCCAATGATGCGACCGAAGCCGAGCACGGCAGGTTCCTGCGCGCACATGCGGGGTGAGGAACGTCGCCGCGGGCCCGCCCGTTCAACGTGTGCCGATCTTTACCCACGCCGTCATTGCGAGCAAAGCGAAGCAATCCAGAATCTTTACGCGGAGGGATTCTCGATTGCCTCGCCGCGCTCGCAATGACGAGAACGAGACGTCGCACGCTCCATCTGCTACCATCCTGCCGGAGCAGACACATGCGGGAGTTCGAATGAGAGTGCTTGTCATCGGGGCGGGCGCGCTTGGCGGCTATTACGGAGCTTGCCTGGTCCGAGCGGGCCGCGACTTGACCTTTCTGGTGCGCGAGAAGCGGGCCGCGCAATTGCGGCGGGATGGACTAGAGGTCGTGAGCCCGCACGGCGACTTTGCCGTGCAGCCGAAGATCCTTCTGGCCGGCGATCTCAAGGAGCCCTTCGACGTCGTGCTCGTCGGCGTGAAAGCCTACTCGCTCGACGATGCGATGAGCCAGTTTGCGCCGGCCGTCGGCCCCAGCACGATGATTTTGCCCATCCTGAACGGGCTGAAACATATCGACGCGCTGGCCGCGAGGTTCGGTGCCGCACGCGTCCTCGGCGGGCTCGCGAACGTCAGTGCCGGACTCGATGCTGATGGCCGTGTCGTCCAGTTCATGGCCAATCAGACCATTGTCTTCGGCGAGATCGCGGGAGCGCTGAGCGAGCGGGCGACTGCGCTGGAGACACTGCTCCAGGTCCCCGGTATCGACGTGCGCGCCAGCGAAGCGATCATGCAGGACATGTGGGAGAAATTCGTCCAGCTCAGCACGCTCGCCGGCATCACCTGCCTGATGCGCGCGAGCATCGGGGACATCCTGGCAGTTCCGAACGGCGAGCAGTCGATCTTCCGCCTGTTCGCGGAATGCTGCGCCGTTGCGACCGCCTCCGGCTATGAGCCGCGCGCACCGTTCATCGAGTTTGACCGAAAACTGTTCACCACGCTGGATTCTCCGCTCAAAGCCTCGATGCTGCGCGACATCGAACGCGGTTCGGTCACCGAGGCGGAGCATATTCTGGGCGATTTGGCCAATCGTGCCCGTACGCTCGGCGTCGAGACGCCGCTGCTGGATCTCGCCCGCGCGCATGTTGCCGCCTACGAGGTAGGGCGCCGAAGAGCGGCGGGAGGCTAGCCCGCGCCGATCAGCGGGATCGCCTCGTCGCGCTCGTAGAGATACAAGAGGCACCGTAGTGCTTCGCCGCGCTCGCCCTTCAGCTTGGGATCGTCCTTGAGGATGCGCAGCGCTTCGTCTCTGGCCTGGGTGATGAGCTGGCCGTGCACCTCCGAGCGCGCGATGCGGTAGCCGGGCAGGCCGCTCTGGCGCACCCCTAGCACGTCGCCTTCGCCGCGCAGCTTCAGATCCTCCTCGGCAATGCGGAAGCCGTCGGTGGTCTCGCGGATCACTTTCAGCCGCGCCTTGGACATCTCGCCGAGCGGCTCGCCATAGAGCAGGATGCAGGTCGAGGCTTCCGAGCCGCGGCCGATGCGGCCGCGCAGCTGGTGCAGCTGGGCTAGGCCAAAGCGCTCGGCGTTCTCGATCACCATGATGGTCGCGGCCGGCACGTCGACGCCGACCTCGACCACGGTGGTCGCGACCAGCAGGCCGATCTCGTGGGCGGCGAACTGGCCCATGACGCGGTCTTTCTCGATGCCCTTCATCTGGCCGTGAACCAGGCCGACGCGGCCGCCGAAACGTTTTTGCAGGCTCTCGAAACGTTTTGTCGCATTGGTGAGGTGCTCGGTGCCCTCGGCCTCGGATTCATCCACCAGCGGGCAGATCCAGTAGACCAGCTTGCCGGCTTCGAGCGCGCGGCCGACACCCTCCATGACCTCGCCGATCCGGCTCATCGGCACCGCGCGGGTATCGATCGGCTGGCGGCCGGCCGGTTTCTCGCGCAGCTCGGAGATGTCCATGTCGCCGAAATAGGTCAGCACAAGCGTGCGCGGGATCGGGGTGGCGCTCAGCACCAGCACGTCGACCGCTTCGCCCTTCGAGGTCAATGCGAGCCGTTCACGCACGCCGAAACGGTGCTGCTCGTCGACGATGGCGAGTGCGAGATCATGGAAGACCACGTCGTCCTGGATCAGCGCATGGGTGCCGACGAGGAGGTCGATCTCGCCTTCGGCAAGCTGGGCGATGATCTCGCGCCGCTCCTTGCCCTTTTCCCGGCCGGTGAGGATGGCGACCCGCATGCCGGCGCGCTCGGCGAGCGGCGCAATGGTCTTGATGTGCTGGCGCGCCAGGATTTCAGTCGGTGCCATCAGCGCGGCCTGCTTGCCGACTTCGGTCACCGCGGCGGCAGCCAAGAGGGCTACCACGGTCTTACCTGAACCGACGTCGCCCTGGAGCAGGCGCAGCATGCGCACCGGCTGCTTCAGGTCCTCGGCGATGGCGGCGGCGGCGCTGCGCTGTGAGGGTGTGAGCGCGTAGGGAAGGGCGTCGATGATCTTGTTGCGCAGGTGCCCGTCGCCGGCATTGCGGACGCCGGCGGGGCGGCGCAGCTGGGCGCGGATCAGAGCGAGTGCGAGCTGGCCGGCGAGCAGCTCATCGAAGGCAAGGCGCGACCAGAACGGCTGGTCCGGCAATATGTCGGTCAGCTCGACCGGCTGATGCACGCGATTGAGCGCCTCAGCAATTGGCGGGAAGTGGCAGCGGCGCAGCACCTCCGGGCTGATCCATTCGGGCAGGGACGGCAGCTTCTGCAGCGCCTGCGCGATCGCGCGGCGCAGCGAGCCGAGCGCCAGCCCCTCCGTCAGCGGATAGACCGGATCGATGCCGGAGAGCTTTGAGATCGCCTCCTCGTCGAGCACGCGGTCGGGATGAACGATCTGGGGGATGCCCTCATACATTTGCAGCGTGCCGGAGACGTAGCGTTTTTCTCCCATCGGAAGCAGCTTCTCGACATAGCCGGGCTTGGCGCGGAAGAAGGTGAGCACGACGTCGCCGGTGTCGTCGCTGGCATAGACCAGATACGGCGCGCGCGAGTTGCGTGGCGGGGGCGGGCGATGACGATCGACGGTGACCTCCAGCGTCACCATGGTTCCAACGGCCGCGTCGCGGATTTTTGGCCGCGCCCGGCGGTCGATGACCTGGCTCGGCAGATGCAGCAGCAGGTCGACCAGCCGCGGCGTCTCGTTGCGGCTGAGCAGGTACTGCAGCAGCTTGTCCTGCTTCGGACCGACGCCAGGCAGGCTGGTCACGGGAGCAAACAGCGGATTGAGCAGGCTGGGGCGCATTCTCGCAACATTCGTCATGCGCAGGCTCGACCCGCGCATCCATCTTTTCAATGACGATGGATTGCCGGGTCAAGCCCGGCAATGACACCCCCCAAACAATTGCAATAACAAAGGGCTGACACCGGCGGTCCGAGTGGCTATATCACACCGGCCCGGCACGTCCGGGCTTTCTGCGTTTGACTGGATTTGAGACATGACGGGAACGACACGATCGAGCAGCGGGCTGGATGATCGCCGCAAGCGGCTTTTGTTCCGCTGCTGGCACCGCGGCACGCGCGAGATGGACCTGATCCTCGGCCGCTTCGCGGACGCCGAGATCGGCAACCTGTCCGATGCAGAACTCGACGAACTTGAGACCCTGCTCGAGGTCAACGATCCCGATCTCTATGCCGCCATCACCGGCGACAAGGTGCTGCCGGCCGACGTCACCGGCGCGCTGTTCGCCCGCATCAAGGCGTTTCCGATCGCGGACGGCAACGCATGAAGCAGGGGATGAAATCGCCGGCCGAGCTGCTCACGCCCGGCCGCGCGCTGACGCTTGCTAATGTCGCTGAGGGCGCCGAAGGCCTCGTCGTCTCCGACCTCGCCCGTGCGATCGCGGCGCGGCCGAAGAAGCCGGCGGTCAGCCTTGCGGTGGTCTGCCGCGACGGCGGGCGTATGCAGCAGCTCGAACGCGCGCTCAGATTCTTTGCGCCCGATCTGCCGGTGCTGACCTTTCCGGCCTGGGATTGCCAGCCCTACGACCGCGTCTCGCCCCATGGCGGCATTCTCGCGCAGCGCCTGACCACGCTGGCGCGGCTGGCTTCGCTCACCGGCAGCGACAAGCCGCTGATCGTGCTGACCACGGTGAACGCCGTGGTGCAGCGCGTTCCCGCACGCGAGCTGGTCGCGGCGCAGGCGCTGTCGGTCGCCCCCGGCAATGTCGTGCCGATGGACACCGTCGTCGCCTGGCTCGAGCACAACGGCTACAACCGCTCCTCCACCGTGCGCGAGCCCGGTGAATACGCCGTGCGCGGCGGCATCCTGGATCTGTTTCCGGCCGGCCTCGAGCAGCCGGTCCGCTTCGACTTCTTCGGCGACAGCCTGGAATCGATTCGCTCCTTCGATGCCGAGACCCAGCGCACGCTGCTCGACATGCGCTCGCTCGACCTCGTGCCGGTCTCCGAGTTCCAGCTCGTCACCGACACCATCCGCCGTTTCCGCATGGGTTATGTCGCCGAGTTCGGCGCGCCGGAGCGCGACGATGCGTTGTACGAGGCCGTCAGCGAGGGCCGCCGCCATCCCGGCATGGAGCACTGGCTGCCGCTGTTCCAGGATCGGATGGACACGCTGTTCGACTATCTGCAAGGCGCAACTGTCGCGATCGAGCCGCAGGCCGAGGACGCCGTACGCGAGCGCTTCAAGCAGATCCTCGATTACTACCAGGCCCGCCGCGAGGCGATGGAGCATCCCGGCGGCGGCGCCATCTACAAGCCGCTGCCGCCCGACCGGCTCTATCTGACCGACGAGGAATGGACCGGGCGCCTCAGCGAGATCCCGCTGGCGCGGCTGACGCCGTTCTCCGTGCCGACCGACGGAACCAGCGTGGTCGATGCCGGCGCGCGCAAGGGCCGCGACTTTGCGCCCGAACGCAACGACACCACGGTCAACGTGTTCGAGTCCGTTGTCAGCCACGTCATGGCGCTGCAGGCCCAGCGCAAGAAAGTCGTGATCGCGCTCTGGACCGAAGGTTCGCGCGACCGCATGACTTCGATGCTGCGGGACCACAAGCTCGCCCATACCACCAGCGTCAACAGCTGGCGGACGGTGCAGGCGACGCCGCGCAACGAGACCATGCTCGCCGTGCTCGGCCTCGAGAACGGTTTCGAGACCGATGAGATCGCTCTCATCAGCGAGCAGGACATTCTGGGCGACCGCCTGGTGCGGCCGCGCAAGGCCAGCCGCAAGCTCGACAATTTCATCTCGGAGGTGACGAGCCTTGCCGCCGGCGACATCGTCGTCCATGTCGAGCACGGCATCGGCCGCTTCATCGGCCTGCAGACGCTGGACGTTGCCGGCGCGCCGCACGACTGTCTCGAGCTGCATTATGCCGCCGAGACAAAACTGTTCCTCCCCGTCGAGAATATCGAGCTCCTGTCGCGCTACGGCTCGGACCAGACCACGGTCGAGCTGGATCGTCTGGGCGGCTCCGGCTGGCAGACCCGCAAGGCGAAGCTGAAGAACCGCATCCGCGAGATCGCGGGCGAGCTGATCAAGATCGCGGCCGAGCGCATGCTGCACGAGGCGCCGAAGCTACCGGTTCAGCAGGGCCTCTACGACGAGTTCTGCGCGCGCTTCCCCTATGACGAGACCGAGGACCAGCTCGGCGCCATCGAGTCCACGCTGAAGGATCTCGAAAAGGGCCGCCCGATGGATCGCCTGATCTGCGGCGACGTCGGCTTCGGCAAGACCGAGGTGGCGCTGCGCGCGGCCTTCGCCGTTGCCCTCGAGGGCAAGCAGGTTGCAGTCGTGGTGCCGACCACGCTGCTGGCGCGCCAGCACTACCGGACCTTCAGCGAGCGCTTCAAAGGCTTCCCGGTTCACGTCGCACAAGCCTCTCGCCTGATCCCGACCAAGCAGCTCAACGAGGTCAAGAAGGGCATTGCCGACGGTTCGGTCGACATCGTCGTCGGCACCCACGCGCTGCTCGGCAAGGCGATCAAATTCCGCGACCTGGGCCTGCTCATCGTCGACGAGGAGCAGCATTTCGGCGTCAGCCACAAGGAGCGGCTGAAGGCGCTGCGCGCCGAGGTGCACGTGCTGACGCTGTCGGCGACCCCGATCCCTCGTACGCTTCAGTTGGCTCTCACGGGTGTCCGCGAGCTCTCGATCATCGCTTCGCCCCCGGTCGATCGCCTCGCGGTTCGTACCTTCGTCGCCCCGCACGATCCCTTGATGATCCGCGAAGCCCTGCTGCGCGAGCGCTATCGTGGCGGCCAGGCATTTTACGTCGTGCCGCGTATCGACGACCTCGCCGAGGTCAAGGATTTCCTCGACAAGAACGTGCCGGAGATGAAGGTCGCGGTCGCGCACGGCCAGATGCCGCCCGCCGTGATCGAGGACATCATGACCGCGTTCTACGACGGCAAGTTCGACATTCTCTTGTCGACCACCATCGTCGAGTCTGGCCTCGACATTCCCAACGCCAACACGCTGATCGTGCATCGCGCCGACATGTTCGGCCTCGCCCAGCTCTACCAGCTGCGCGGCCGCGTCGGCCGTTCCAAGCTGCGGGCCTATGCGCTGTTCACGCTGCCGGCGCAGCAGAAGATCACGGCGCAGGCGGAGCGCCGGCTCACCGTGCTGCAATCGCTGGAGACGCTGGGCGCAGGCTTCCAGCTCGCGTCCCACGACCTCGACATCCGCGGCGCCGGCAATTTGCTCGGCGAGGAGCAGTCGGGCCACATCAAGGAGGTCGGTTTCGAGCTCTATCAATCAATGCTGGAAGAGGCGATCGTCAACCTCAAGGCCGGCGTCTCCGAGCCCGCCGCCGACCGCTGGTCGCCATCGATCACGATCGGCATGCCCGTGCTCATTCCGGAAGACTACGTCAGCGATCTCTCGGTGCGGCTGTCGCTGTACCGGCGCCTTGCCGATCTCGATACCGAGGAGGAGATCGAGAATTTCGGCGCGGAGATGCGCGACCGTTTCGGCGTTCTGCCGGACGAGGTGCGCTATCTGTTCAAGGTTGCCGCGATCAAGGCGTTCTGCCGCAGGGCCAATGTCGAGAAGATCGATGCCGGCCCGAAGGGCGCCGTCATCGTCTTCCGCGACAATTCCTTCGCCTATCCCGATCGCCTCGTGACCTTCATTCGCAGCTACGGCCAGGCCGCCAAGGTGCGGCCCGACATGAAGGTGGTGTTCCTGCAGGATTGGGAGACGCCGGAGGATCGTCTCGCCGGCACCACGGAGATCATGCGGCAGCTGGCGCAGCTCGCCGAGAGCAAGAAGGCGGCGTAGGGGCACCAGCCTCACCACGTCATTGCGAGGAGCTCTTGCGACGAAGCAATCCAGAATCCCTCCGAGGAGACAGACCGGATTGCTTCGCTTCGCTCGCAATGACGGTGTTTGTTGCGGCAGCCCGCGAGAAAACTACGACGCCGCCCGCGATGCGTCCGCCGACAGTCGGGCCAGCAGCGACCGCGCCGTATCCGACGCCGACAGCGAGTCGACGCTGATGACGGGATCGCTGCGCATCTCGTGCTTGCCGTTGGAGGTGTGACGCATCACCGCCGACAGGCGGCGGGCGATCATATGCGCGGTGCGGAAATCGGTCTCGGCGAACACCACGATCACCGAGCCGTCCTTCTGTGCCGCGCCGAAATCCATCTGCCGCATCAGGCGGCTGAGGATGCGCGCGGCGTCGAGCTGGGCGCGGGGATTGCTGGGATCGAAGGCGAAGCGCGCCACCGACAGGCCGCCGCCGCGGGACTGCGTCTGCTCGACCACCTTGGCAAAATCGCGGGCGAAGGCTTCCGTGGTGAGCAGGCCGCTGCGCGGATCGAGCCACCCGCCGGCATCGATCGAGCGCAGCGTGCGGCTCAGCTGCGCTTCCATCGCGTGCTGGCGGATCAGGGGCAGTGCATTGGCGGCGATCCTCGCCGGCTCGCCTGCGATCAGCTCCAGATTGGGAAGGTCGTAGCTCTGCACGAGCTGGTGCGCGGTGACGACCACGGGCAGGGTGCGGAATCGGGTGTCCTCGGCGAGCACCGTGAGGAAGGCATCGGTCACCCGCGCGGTAAAGCCTTCGGCGAGCACGACGCCGTCGATCTCACGGGTGTTGAGATGCTTCGCCGCCGCTTCGATCGAGAGCGCGCCGACCACGCCGACACGCTCGCCAAGCGCGACGGAGAGTGCCGGATAAGCCGCACCGCGGCCGATCAGCAGCACGGTGGCATCGCGCGACGGATCGCCCTCGGGCAGCGCGACCTTCACCTCGGGCAGCCGGCGCAGCACGGTCGCGTGCAGGGTGCGGACGCGCAGCGCGGCGCGCAACCGCGCGCTCAGGCGATCGGGATGGCCGCCGCGCGAGGCGAAGGGCAGGGCGTTGTGCGGGAGCGTGCCCGCCGCATCCAGGGCCACGAAGGGAAGGTAGGGCGACTGATCGGCGATCTTCCTGGCCAGCAACGCCAGATGCGGTTCATGTCCGCTGTGCATCGCAGCGAGGACCGCGGCCGGCTGCACCTGCTCGACTGCGCGCGTGGCGCTGGCCCAATCGGTGTCGACCACGGGAAAGAGCCGGGCCTCGTCCAGCGCCGCAACGAAGGCGGGACGCTCGGTATTGGACACAAACAGGATCGGGCCCGCCTGGGACATTCGGAAACTCTGATCACGCAACAGGTGCCGCGCAATCTAGTTTGGCCGCCTTAATGCTGAGTCAACGTCTCAGGCGAAACTGTGCTCAAGCCGGCCCGGAGCGGTCGCGAAAAGCCTCGACCATCAGAGGGTTAAGCCCGAGCTCGCTGAGCGCCTCGCGGGCGCGGGCATTGTCCTGGGCCCGCCCTGCCAGCCGGTGGCCGGAGAGGCGGTCGGGCAGCGCGGTGAGCAGGGCGCCCTGGCCGAGCCGACGCGCCCATTCCTGGAGGTCGTTGGAGAGGAAACGGTAGCCGCCCACGGCCATGATGCCGGAGGGCGGCGCGGTGATGCAGATTGCGCCGCTCGGCCGGTCGAGCCGCGCCGCGTAGCCGGTGTCGACATAGTCGCGCGGCGGCTGCGCGATCAGCGTCTCGCCGACCGGCTGCGGCGGCGCATAGGCCGCGATCGGCACCATCGCCCCGCGCAGGCCGAGGGTGCCCTTCGGCGTCAGCAGGATCTCGCCCGCAATGGAGGAGCCGGCCTGTTCGCGCGGCGCGCCGTGCGCCCCCGGCATCACCGGCACCGGCATGCCGTCCTCGCCGCGGCGGGCGCCGAACAATCCGGCTTCGCCGAACAGATAGATGTCGGTGAGCGGCGCATGCGGTGCGATCCAGGCATCGCTCGCCGCCACCTGCTCCGGCGCGCGCCACAGGCCGATGACGTTGCGCAAGGTGGGCATCCGCGCCGCGAGATCAGCATCGCCGAGCCGCAGCGCGAGCTGCGCCGGTGCGATCAGCACCTCGCATTCGTGCGCGTTGATCTGCTGCTCCAGCACCTCGTTCTCGAACGGGTGATGCAGCGCCAGCGTGCCGCCCGAGAGCAGCCACACCGCGAGCGAGGAGGCCAGGCCGGCGAACGACATCGGCGTGAACGCCGCCATCACCGTTGCGCCCTGCTTGATGTCGGCTTCAAGCGACATGGCCAGACCACCGGCGATCAGGCTGAAATGCGGACGCGGCACCGGGCGAAAGCCCTCTGCCGTGACGTCGAAGGAGATCATCGCCGCCTTGCGGCCATCCTGGATCACGGCGCGCGTGGTGCCGGGCGGGCGGGCCAGCACGTCGTCGAGCGAGGCCATGCCTTCGGGCAGGTCGGCTCCGAAGCCGAAGACATGACGAATTGAGAATGCCTCGGCGGCGGCGTGCATCGCGAGGTCGGCATAGCTGACGCCGTCGACCGTGCTCATGGTGATGATGGCGCGCGCCGCGGTGCGGTTGAGCGCCGCGGTCAGCTCCGCGTGCCGCCACAGCAGCGGCAGCACGGCGACGACGAGACCGGCGCGGTGGGCGGCGAGCACGGTCAGCACGAACTCGACCGTGTTGGGCAGCTGGATCGCGATGACCGAATTGGCCGGCAGACCCGATTCGACGAAATGGGCCGACAATGCCTCGATGGCGGTGTCGGCCTCGGCATAGTTCATGCGCCGCGGCTGATGTCCGGTGACGCGCGCCTTGTTGAGGGGGTCGAGCAGAGCGGCCGCATGCGGCTGCCGCATCAGCGTGCGCTGAAACAGCGTGTCGAGCGTCGGCGATACGGCTGGCTGGTTCACGGCGTCACTTCGCTTGCGTCGCTTGAGGCTCATCCTTCGACCACCAGGTCTCCGGCAGGTAGCCGGACAGCGCGGTGGCCTTCGGCCGTTCTATCCGATTCCAGCGCGCGATCCATTGCTCGGATACGTTAAACAGGGGGATTGTGTAGCAGCCCGCGATCAGGGCGCGGTCGAGCGCGCGCACCGCCGAGACGAATTCCGTATGTTCACGGGCCTCCAGCAGGGCGCCGATCATGGCGTCGATCGCGGGATCCCTGGCGCCCATGTAGTTGCGGGTGCCCGGATTGTCGGCGGCAGCGCTGCCCCAATAGAAATACTGCTCGTTGCCGGGCGACAGCGACTGGTCCCAGCGGTTCTGGATCATGTCGAACTCGTAGCCGAGCCGGCGCTGGTCGAACTGCACGGGATCGACCGCGCGCACGCTGGCTTCGATGCCGGCGCGCTTGAGGTCGCGCTGGAAGGCGAGCGCGATGCGCTCCTGGTCGCGGGTCGTGACCATGATCTCGAAGGTGAAAGGCGCCCTGGTCGTGCGGTTGCGCAGCACTGTGCCGTCGAGATCGTAGCCGGCCTCCGACAGCAGTTTCAGCGCGGCGCGCAGCGTGGTGCGGTCGCGGCCCGAACCGTCGGTGACGGGCAGGCGGTAGCTGCCGTCCATGACGTCAGGTGGGATCTGCGCGGCGAACGGTTTGAGCAGCTCGCGCTCGCGCGCATCCGCAGGCCTGCCATAGGCCGACAGCTCCGAGCCGGCGAAATAGCCGGCGACGCGCGCATAGAGGCCGAAGAAGTAGTTGCGATTGACCAGCTCGAAATCGAACAGCAGCGTCAGCGCCTTTCGTACCCGGATGTCGGCGAAGATCGGCCGCCTCGTGTTGAACACCAGGAATTCCGAGGGCTGCGGCACGCCGGGCTTGACGGTGTCGCGGATCACCTCGCCGCTTCTGGCGGCGGGAAAATCGTAGCCATCGTGCCAGCGCAATGGCTCGTGCTCGACGCGGAAGTCGTAAAGGCCGCGCTTGAAGGCTTCGAACTGGCCATTCGCCTCGCGAAAATAGTCGAGCCTGATCTCGTCGAAATTGTAGAGCCCGCGATTGATGGCGAGGTCGCGGCCCCAATAATCCGGATTGCGCGCGAGCGTCACGCTGGCGCCCGGCTTCACAGCGATCACGCGATAGGGGCCCGAGCCGACCGGTCCCGTCAGCGTCGTCTCCTCGAAGGTCGCGACATCGACCGCGTGCTTCGGCAGGATCGGCATCAGGCCGAGGATCAGCGGCAATTCCCGGTCGTTGGCCCCGGCAAGATCGAAGCGGACCGTGAAGGGATCGGGCGCCTCGGCCTTGGCGGCTTTTGCATAGTATTGCCGCAGGTTCGGGCGGCCGTGGTCGCGCAGCAGCTGCCAGGAGAACAGCACGTCCTCGGCCGTTACCGGCTTTCCATCGGAGAAGCGGGCGCGAGGATCGAGGCGGAACGTGACGTAGGTCCGGTTGTCGTCGGTCTCGACGGTCCGCGCGAGCAGGCCATAGAGCGCGAAGGGTTCATCCTGGCCGCGCGCCAGCAGGCTCTCGACCACGTAGTTGCGGATCGGCTGCACCGCCAATCCCTTCACGATGAAGGGATTGAGACTGTCGAATGTTCCGAGAATGCCCCAGGTCAGCCGGCCGCCCTTGCGGGCATCGGGATTGGCGTAGGGCATGTGGGTGAAATCGGCGGGCATGGCCGGCTTGCCGTGCATGGCAATGGCATGGGCTTCCTCGGCCCGTGCGGAACGTGCCGACAGACCCCAGGCAAGCGCAAACGTGAGCGCAAAGGCAAGCGCGCAGAGGCGGAGACCGGGGCCCTCGAAGAGGCGCTGGAACATGAACATCGGCACACGTTGATTCGAGGACCGGCGGGCTTGAATCCTATCACAGGGAATTTCACTGGGCGCAGCTGCGGATGTGGTCAAAGACGCCTGTCGGCATTGATCTTTTCGTCGGCCACGCTAAGAAGGCACCCAATCGCGCAAGAGCGCCGAGCCCGTCACTTATCCGCCTCAATTGACGGGGAGAGAGCCGCGCCCAAGGCGGCTTGGTTCGGTGCTTCGGAGCGGTTCGGGCACTTCCCGTTCAGAAAGGGTTTTCTGCAATGAATTTCTGTTATTTGGCCGCGTCCGTCCGGCCGCGCGGGCGACTTCTCGCCTTGTTGACGGCGACGGCATTGGCCGTCCCGTTCGCCGCTGAAGCCCAGACTCCGGCGCCGGCTCCGGGTGCACCCGCCGCGCCCAAGGCGGCCCCGGCCCCGAAGGCGGCGGCTCCGAAGGCTGCCCCCAAGGCTCCGGCGCCTGCCCAGGCACAGCCGGCCCAGCAGGCCCCCGCCCAGGGCGCTCCGGCGCAGCAGGGCGCTGCCCAGCCCGCCGACCAGCAGATCCAGCTGATCTACGCCCCCTGGACCAAGTTCTGCCTCAAGGGCCAGGACGCGAACGCCAAGCAGGTCTGCTTCACCGGCAAGGACGGCCGCATCGAATCGGGCCAGCCGGTCATTGCCGCCGTGATCATCGAGCCGGAAGGCGAGCCGAAGAAGATCCTGCGCGTGACGCTGCCGCTCGGCATGCAGCTCGTCCACGGCACCCGCATCATCGTCGACAGCAACGCGCCGCTGCAGCAACCGTATGTGATCTGCTTCCAGAACGGCTGCATGTCGGACTACGAGGCCACGCCCGAACTCATCGCCAGCATGAAGAAGGGCCAGAATCTCGTTGTCCAGGCGATCAACGCCAATGGCGCGCCGCTGACCCTGCCGTTGCCGCTCGCCGGTGAATTCCAGAAGGCCTATGACGGTCCGCCGACCGATCCGAAGGTGTTCGAGGAAACCCAGAAGAAGCTCCAGGAAGAGCTTCAGAAGAAGGCTGACGAGCAGCGCAAGAAGCTCGAGCAGCAGGGTGGCGGTGCCCCCGGCGCGGCGCCGGCGGGTCAGAAGTAATCGGGCGAAGAGTCCGGACACGAAAAAGGCGCTCGTCTCGAGCGCCTTTTTTATTGTCCGCTTGCCCCCGGCTGAAAATTCAATTCAGCGACGGATTGCGCGGGCGGTAGCCGCCATCCTTGTTCTTGATGAAGATCTCGGCGACCTGCGAGTGCCGGATCGGCTCGCCGGACTCGTCGGGCAGCAGGTTCTGCTCGGAGACGTAGGCGACGTACTCGGACTCCGCGTTCTCCGCGAGCAGGTGGTAAAACGGCTGGTCCTTGTGGGGCCGCACCTCCTCGGGGATCGACAGCCACCACTCCTCGGTGTTGTTGAATTCCGGATCGATGTCGAAGATCACGCCCCGGAACGAGAAGATCCGGTGGCGCACGACCTGTCCGATCTGGAATTTGGCGGTCCGCGCTTTAATCATCCCTCGTCGATAGACCAGGATTGTGGCCGATGCTAGTGGCCTTATCGGGAATTAACCTTCGCATCCGGGGCGGATAGCCCCCAAGTCTTCAGAAAACACTTCATCAATGGTCGATATCCTCAATCTGGCCCTACCTTATTTTGGCCTGATCTTCGTTGGTTTCGCCTGCGGCAAGGTCAAGGCGTTGCCGGAATCAGGCCTCGCCTGGATGAACTTCTTCCTGCTCTACGTGTCGCTGCCGGCGCTGCTGTTCGCGATCATGTCGAAGACGCCGTTTGCGGAGCTGAACAACCCGCCGTTCCTGATCGCGACGACGCTGTCGACGGTGGCCGCGTTCACGCTCGCGCTGGTCGTCGGCAAGGTGCTCGGACGGCTGAGCCTGCGCGAGGCGACGCTCGCCGGTCTCTCCGGCGGCTACGGCAATATCGGCTACATGGGGCCGGGGCTGGCACTCGCGGTGCTCGGGACCAAGGCCGCGGCGCCGACCGCGCTGATCTTCTGCTGCGACAGCATCTTCCTGTTCACGATCGTGCCGCTCCTGATCGAGCTGTCCGATCGGGATCATCCCTCGATCGTGCATGCCTTCGGCGTGGTGCTGAAGCAGATCGTGCTTAACCCGCTGATCATGTCGGCCTGCTTTGGCGCGGCCGTTGCAGCGCTCCACATCGAGCTGCCGGTGGCGCTCGATCGCACGATCACTTTCCTTCAGAACGCGGCCGCGCCGACTGCGCTGTTCGTGCTCGGCGTGACCGTGGCGCTGCGCCCGTTCGACCGCGTGCCGTGGGAGGTGCCCGGCGTGATCGCGGTGAAGCTCTTGATCCATCCGCTCGCGGCATTCGGCCTGATGCTGGCGTTCGGCCCGTTCGCGCAACCCTGGGCCGCGACCGCCGTGCTGATGGCCTCGCTGCCACCGGCACTGAACGTGTTCGTGATTGCCCGGCAGAACGATGCCTGGATTGAGTCCGCCTCCGTCGCAGTGCTGCTCGGGACGTTTGCGTCGGTGGTCACGCTCACGAGTGTGATGTGGGCGATCCAGACCGGGCGACTGGCGTTTCCATAGAGAAATCGGTTCGGGCGCGCGAGCTGGCGAAAGTTCCAATCGTTCGGACCTGTTGCTGGTTTGCAACAGACTCTATATTCCCGTTACGTTACATATAAATTGTTTCTAGATTTTTATTTTTCCTAGGGGGCAGTTTTGAATCTCAGCTTCCGTTTGGCAATCCTTGGCACTTTGCTGACCGCGACCGCGTCACCTGCTCAAACCTTCAACCAGTTGGTTGGATTTGGCGATAGTTCGCTCGACAGCGGCTATTTTCGGTACACGCCCACGGGCTGGACGAATGAAGCCCGGTTTGTAACAGCGCGAGCCAGCGGCGCGTCGATCACGCCGTCCGCTGGACTCATGAACACTGATTTCCTGGCCGCCTCCTTGGGGCTGGCGCTGGCGCCGAGCAATGCGCCAGGCGGAGGAACCAATTTTGCCGTCTCCGGCGCGGAGAACAATTCGCCCAACATCGGAGGAGGTACCAGCCCGTCCACTGTGCAGCAGATCAGCAATTATCTTGCTTCGACCGGCGGGCAGGCCAATCCAGACGCTCTCTACATCATCCGCTCCGGCGGTAACGATCGCACGGCCTTCGTCAACGCCTATAAGGCCACCCACGGCGGTGCCTCGCCGCCGGCCGGCTTGTTCAACGTTGCCGTGCAGCCCAGCCTGGCGGTGCTGGAGGGGTCGATCAGACAATTAAGCGCAGCCGGCGCGCGCTACATCATTTTGCCGACCTACTTCACGACCAATTCCGATTTCGTGGCCTACCACCAGCAGCTCTGGGGAGACCTCTCAGCCGCCGGCGTCAAATTCATTCCGGCGGATTCAGGCGCACTTCGACAATTCGTCTCTGCGAACCCGGCGGCGTTCGGCCTCACATCGGTTTTGCCGACAGGAAGTGGCGGCGTTTCCGGTTGTAACACGCCGATCGGTGCTCCAGCCGCACAAGGCTACGGACTGATTTGCGTTCCCTCGACCACGCCGGCCGGTGCCGGTATCAACGGCACGGCGTATCTCAACTCGCAGAATTCCTTGCTGACGAGTCTGTTTTCGGACGACCAGCATCTTTCGCCGACCGGACAGAAAATCGAAGCGGACTATTTCTACGGCCTGATTGTCGCGCCAAGCCAGATATCGTACCTGGCCGAGGCGCCGGTGAAGACGCGAACCGGCGTGGTCAACGCGATCACCAACCAGATCCCGCTTTCTTTCAGCACCCCGGGAACGTTCCACGGCTGGGTCAGCGGCGACGTCTCCTGGCTGAAGGTAACGAACAGCTCTCCAGGTTTTCCGGACGATCCCGGCACGCCGGTGGCGGCGACGGCCGGATTTGACTACGCGGTCACACGCGACTGGTTGGTCGGCGCGGCCTTCTCCGGCGGCACCACCAAGCAGAGCTTCAGCCTTGGTGGCGACTACCGACAGACCGAATACGCGATCAGCCTCTACAGTGCCTATCGCAAGGATGCGTTCTGGCTGAATGGTATCGCGACTTGGGGCGCATTGAGCGACGGGATCAATCGCGTGGTCCCGCTCGGCATCACGACGCAGTCCAATGGAGGAAGCACCACCGGTACCAACATCTCGGTTGCGGCCGAGACGGGCTATAACTTCCGGACCGCTGTCGGAGCGCTTCCCGGTGGAGCTGGCAGGGCTCTTAAGGCGCCGGCAGCCGCGCCGATCTATCTCACGCACGGGCCCATCGTCGGGATCATCGCCCAGCAGGTGCACATCAACGGGTTTGCGGAAACCAATGCGAGTGGTGCTCCGACCAACCTGGCGTTTGCAAGCCAGCTTCGTAATTCGGCGGTGAGCGAGCTTGGCTATCAGGCGAGCCTGAACCTCGGCATCTGGGAGCCTTACGCGAGGGCGGTTTGGAATCACGAGCTCGCGGGCAGCGGCCGGCTCGTCACGGCTTCACTGCTCAGCATCACCGCCCCGAGCTATTCGCTGCCGGCGG
>NZ_LWIG01000033.1:83496-103014 GCF_002068095.1 Bradyrhizobium sacchari
GGCGCTTGGAAAGGACTGGGGCTCGGCTACGGCTGGCACGCGCGTCAAGTTCGCGCCGAATACGACCGCCTTCGCGGCGCTCTATTCTCAATTCGGCCAGGACAATGTCGCCACCTACGGTGCGCAGTTCGGACTGAACGTTGCGTTCCAGCCCTCCATGACCGTCGCCAGATAACGAGGCGGAGCCCGTCCGTCGGGCTACCGCCGCCAGGTCGGCGTCAGGCCCTCGCGCATGGCAAAACGCCGGAGCGGGCCGATGGCGCCGAGCAGGTGCATGCCGACGGCGCGGACAGGCTGGAGCGGCAGGAAATCGTTGAGCAGTGAGCGGTTGGCGATGTCGATCGCAAAAGTCCGGCTCAGGATGTCGGGCCGCCGGGCGCGGTCGTAGCGATTGAGCACGACGTCCGCGCCGGGATCCTGGCCAGCCGCAATAGCCTCGCCCGCGAGCCGCGCGATGTCCGCGGCATCACGCAGGCCGAGATTGAGGCCCTGGGCGCCGATTGGCGGCACCACATGGGCGGCTTCGCCGACCAGTGCGATGCGGTCGCGGCCGAAGGATTTTGGACGCTCGATCGCCAGCGGAAACAGGTTGCGGCCGGGCTCGACCGTCATGCGTCCCAGGATCGAATGCGACTGCTTCTCGATCGCGGCGGATAGCTCCTCGTCGGATAGGCCGCGCAGCCGCTCGGCCTCCGCGGGCGCCGAGACCCAGACGATGCTGGAGCGGTCGCCCGGCAGGGGCACGAACACGCAAGGCCCGTGCGGCGTGTGGAACTCCGTCGAGACGTTGCGATGCGGCCGCCCATGGCCGACGTTGAAGGTCAGCGCGGTCTGTGCCAGCTCGCGCCGCGCGACCGTGATGCCGGCGGCCTCCCGGCACAGCGAATGTCGCCCGTCGGCGCCGACCACGAGCTGGGCCGTCAGGAATTGTGCGGAGGCGGTGCGGATCGCGACATCGTCGGCTTCGATCACGACGCTTTCGGCCTCGTCGTCGAAACGGACGATCCCGGATAGCTCTGCCGCGCGCTCTTCCAGGGCCAGCATCAGCGAGCGGTTGTCGATGTTGTAGCCGAAGGCGTCGAGCCCGATTTCGTGACAGGAGAAACGGACCTCCGGGCTGCGGAACAGGCGGCCGGTGTCGTCGACAAGCCGCATGACCTCGAGCGCGGCTGCCTTGTCCCGGCAGCGCGGCCAGATGTCGAGGCTCTCCAGCAGATCGACGGATGCACCCAGAAGCGCGGTGGTGCGATTGTCGGCATAGGGCAGACGCCGTGCCACCAGCGCGGTCCGTGCTCCGGCCTGTGCCAGTGCGATTGCCGCTGCGAGCCCGGCCGGTCCGCCGCCGATCACGGCTGCGTCAAAATGTGTCGATGCGTCGGTCATGGAACGACATTTGACACGCCCCGCGACAAATTCAAGCCCACCTATATTTCCCTGATTTTGTGACGAATTGTGCGTCCGGGCGCCGCAATGGCTTATGTGCAAATCGCCCCCGTTCTGATAGCAGGAGCCATGGATATTCAGCAGGATTCCCTGAAGCCGAGACCGGCGGTCCGCGCTGCGGCCTTCTCGGTGCATATCTTCACCGCGTTCGGCGCGGCGATCGCGCTGCTCGCGATGCTGGAAGCCGTGCGTGAGCACTGGGCGGCGATGTTTCAATGGCTGGGCGTCGCGCTGATCATCGATGCGATCGACGGTCCGATCGCGCGTCGCCTCGACGTCAAGAACGTGCAGCCGAACTGGTCGGGCGACGTGCTCGATCTCGTGGTCGACTTCGTCACCTATGTGTTCGTGCCGGCCTATGCGATCGTGGCGAGCGGCTTGCTGCTGCCGGTCGCGGCGCCCTTGCTCGGCATCGCCATCATCGTCACCAGCGCACTATATTTCGCCGATCTGCGCATGAAGGCGGACGACAATCATTTCCGCGGTTTCCCGGCGCTGTGGAATGCGGCGGCTTTCTACCTGTTCCTGCTGCACTGGTCGCCGCTGTGGTCCACGCTGCTGGTCGCGGCGCTGGTGGTCCTGACCTTCGTGCCGTTCCATGTGCTGCATCCGGTCCGCGTCGTGCGGCTGCGCTGGCTGACGATGTCGCTGATCGCGATCTGGGCGCTGCTGTCCCTCTACACGCTGGAGATGGACTTTCACGTCGGTATCGGCGTGACGGCCGCGCTGTGCGCGATCGCGCTCTGGATCAGCTTCAGCGACGCCTTGATCCGCCTCGCAAGATCCTTCGCATGATGCACCTGATCACCAGTCCGGAGGCGTGGGCCGCGCTCCTCACCTTGACCTCGCTCGAGATCGTGCTCGGCATCGACAACGTCATCTTCCTGTCGGTGATCGTCTCGCGCATCCCGGAGCAACAGGCCAACCGCGCCCGCCAGATCGGACTCGCGCTGGCGCTGGTCTTCCGCATCATTCTGCTCAGCGTGCTGGTCTGGCTGATCGGCCTGACCGCGCCGGTGTTCTCGGCTGCAGGTTATGACTTCTCCTGGCGCGACCTGATCCTGATCGGCGGCGGCCTGTTCCTGATCGCGAAGGCCACGCACGAGATCCACGCCGAGGTCGAGGCCGACGACGACGAGGGCGATGAGAAGTCCGGCGGCAGCGCCTTCTTCTGGGTGATCGTCCAGATCGTGATCATCGACATCGTGTTCTCACTGGACTCGATCATCACCGCGATCGGCATGGCACAGGATATCGAGATCATGATCGCGGCCGTCGTGATCGCCTGCCTGATCATGTACATTTCGTCCGGGCCGGTGTCGCGATTCGTCGCCGAACATCCGACCACGAAAATGCTGGCGCTGGCCTTCCTGGTGCTGATCGGCGTCGCGCTGGTCGCGGACGGATTCCACTTCCACATTCCGCGCGGCTATATCTATTTCGCAATTGCGTTCTCGGCGGCGGTGGAGTTCTTCAACGTGCTGGCCAAGCGTAATCGTAAGAAGGCGAGCAAGCCGTCGGCCTAGCTTTCCCGTGGGCGTTGAGTTGACAAGGCGGGCGCGATGTCTTTCGCTCCGCCTTGGAGAAGAGGAGGTCAGGCGATGACCAAAGCCATTCGTGTGCACAAGGTCGGAGGCCCCGAAGCCCTGGTCTATGAGAGCGTCGAGGTGCCGGCGCCGGGCCCCGGCGAGGTGCGCATCCGCCAGCATGCGGTCGGCCTGAACTTCATCGACGTCTATTACCGCACCGGCCTCTATAAGGCGCCGGGGCTGCCCTTCATCGCCGGCAACGAGGCCTCCGGCGAGGTCGTCGCGGTCGGGCCGGGCGTCACGCATTTCCATCCCGGCGACCGCGTCGCCTACTATCACAATCTCGGCGCCTATACCGGCGAGCGCAACCTTCCCTGGGAGAAGCTGGTCAAGCTGCCCGACCACATCACCCACGAGCAGGGCGCCGTGCTGATGCTGAAGGGGCTGACGGTCTGGTATCTCCTGCACAAGACCTTCAAGGTCGAGCCGCATCATCGCGTGCTGATCCATGCCGCCGCCGGCGGCATCGGCCTGCTCGCATGCCAATGGGCGAGGGCGCTCGGGGCCCATGTCATCGGCACGGTCGGCTCGCGCGAGAAGGCTGAGCTCGCCGAGGCCAATGGCTGCGACCACGTCATCCTCTACAACGAGGAGGACTTCGTCGCCCGCGTCAAGCAGATCAGCCGCAACGAGGGCTGCGACGTCGTCTATGACGGCGTCGGCAAGGCGACGTTCCCGGGCTCGCTGTCCTGCCTGAAGCCGCGCGGCATGTTCGTCTCCTTCGGCAATGCCTCGGGGCCCGTGCCGCCGTTCTCGATTGCCGAGCTCAACAATCACGGTTCGCTGTTTGCGACGCGGCCCAAGCTCAACGACTACATCGGCACGCGCAAGGAGCTGCTGGAGGGCGCCGACACGCTGTTCGCCGCCGTCATCAACGGCAAGCTCCACGTGCCGATCAACCACGCCTACGCGCTGAAAGACGCCGCCAAGGCGCATATCGATCTCGAGAGCCGCAAGACGACGGGTGCATCGATTTTGAAGCCGTAGCGTCTCGTCATTGCGAGCGAAGCGAAGCAATCCAGAATCTTTCCTCGGAGGCAGTCTGGGTTGCTTCGTCGCAAGGGCTCCTCGCAATGACGCTTTAAGCCACCCGTCTCGCCGCGCCTGCCTTGATCAAGATGCCGTCGAGACAATCGATCATCTCGGCGATCTCCGCCTTGGCGACATTCAGCGCCGGCATGAAGCGCAAGCTGTCGACCTGCGGCGCGTTCAGCAGCACGCCGGCTTCGAACGCTTGCGCGACGATCGCGGGCGCGATCGGCAGCTTGAGGTCGAGTGCCAGCAGAAGCCCGCGCCCCCGCACGCCGCCGAGGCCGTGCCGGGCCGAAACCTTCTGCAGCTCGCTTTCGAGCAGCAGGCCGGTCTCCGCGACTGACTTCAGGAAGTCGGGCTTGGAGATCTCCTCCAGCACCGCGAGCCCCGCCGCGCACATGATCGGGTTGCCGTTGAACGTGCCGCCCTGGTCGCCGTGCTCGAAGCAGGAGGCGCGTTCGGTCGCAAGCAACGCCGCGAGCGGCACACCGCCGCCGATGCCTTTGCCGAGCGTCATGATGTCGGGCGCGATGCCCGTGTGCTCATAGTGGAAGAGCTTTCCGGTCCGGCCCATGCCGGTCTGGATCTCGTCAAAGATGAGCAGCAGACCGTGCGCCTTGGTCAGCGCGCGCAACTCCTTCAGGAACGCATCGGTCGCGGGCCACACGCCGGATTCACCCTGGATCGGCTCGAGCATCACAGCAACCGTGTTGGCGTTGATGAGCGTCTCGACCGATGCGATGTCGTTCAGCTTCGCCTTCTTGAAGCCTGATACTTTCGGCTCGAACAGCGGCTCGAACGCCTTTTTGCCCGAGGCCGACATCGTTGCCAGCGTCCTTCCGTGGAAGCCGCCTTCGAAGCTGATAATCTCGAACGCGCCGTTCCTGTGCAGGCTGCCATATTTGCGCGCGAGCTTGATCGCGCCCTCATTGGCTTCCGCACCCGAGTTGGCGAAGAACACCTGGTCGAACGCGCTGTTCTCGACCAGCGCCTGCGCCAGCTTGAGGCTCGGCTCGTTGTAGAAGGCCGGGCTCGGCGTGAACAGCCGCTTGGCCTGAGCTGCGAGCGCATCGGCGATCGCGGGCGGGGAGTGGCCGAGGCAGTTGACGGCCCAGCCCTGCACGAAATCGAGATAGCGCTTGCGGCCGTCGTCCCAGAGGTACGAGCCCGCGCCGCGGACGAACACGGCCTTGGGCCGTGCGGTAATGTCCATCAGCGCGTCATACGGATGAGTGGCGGTGGTCATGTCGAACTCCTCTGGAGGCGGGTGGAAAAGGCGCGCGAAAAGCAAGAAGGCCGCACTTTGCGGGTGCGGCCTTCTCGAAAACTGTGCTGATTTCAGGCGATCAGCGGCGTCGTCGGACATGGCGCAACCCATCATCGTCGCGGGTGCGACGACGGAAAGCTGCGCGGCGGTGGGTCCGAGAGTTGATCATGGGGCGCGTCCCTACAGCCGAATGGCAGGCCTTGTCAAGCAAGCGTTTTACAAGTTGCCCGCCGAGCGTGCACCGGTCAGGTCAGGTGTGGGGCTTCCTCGGCGTCGTCGCCGCCCCAGTCCGCATCGGCAATCGAGGCGTCGATGAGCTCGCCACGCATCAGCTTGAACGGCGAATTCCAGTACAACGCGATGTTGTGGAAGGGGTCGGTCAGCACCTTGAACACCCAGACAAGGCCCGTCGTGACGTCGCGCGTTGCGAACAGCTGGAGCATGCGGGCAAGCCCTCCGCCGATCCCAATCGCGAGCCAGAGCGCACCGACATGGCGGACGAAGTCGAAGCGGTCGGTGGGAAGATCGAACAGGCCGAACAAGGTCGGGAAGACATAGAGCGCAATCGGCGCGCTGCCCCAGACCAGCAGCAGGAGGATCTTGCGGGTCTGGTTGTAGCCGACCTTGACCGCTTCCTTGTAGTCGTTGCTGACGTCGTTGACGGAATCATAGCCGTTCGGCTCGAAGAAGAAGTGCCCGGTTTGCCGCGTCAGCATCGCCAGCCAGCCGATGAGACCCGCGATTGCGGGGTCCTTGAACAGCAGCGCGTAGCAGCCCAGGAAAATCACAGCGCTGACGAGGTGCAGAGTCTGGTTGACGGTGCTCTGGTGGTAGAAGCGGTAATCGTCGAAGCGCTGCGTGCGCAGCATGTCTGACAGGCGGCTCATCCAAAATCCTCACTCGCGTTGAAAGGCGCGCGAGAATTAGGACGAGTCCGTGACCCCTGCGTGAATGCACTATAGTGTCACATTGCTCGCGCCCGCAGAGCGGCGCGAGAGGTTTACTCCACACCGTAACGCGCGAACACGTCGGCGATGCCGGCGTTGATCTCTTTCGCGGCCGCGATGTCGCGTTCGGCGCCCTCGTTGTCGCCCTTCTTTCGCTTCGCAAGCCCACGGCCGTAAAGTGAACTGTCGAACTGCGGCCTGGTCCGCAGCGCAGCGTCATAGTCGGCAATCGCCGCGTCGAGATTGCCGAGTTTGAGATAGGTGAGGGCGCGGCTGTCGAGCGTATCAGGGGCGTTGGGCTGCATCCGCAGCGACTGCTCGCAATCGGCCAGCGCCTCCTGCAAACGTCCGAGGATCGCGCGCGTCATGCAGCGCGAATTGAACACGCTGGAA
The DNA here is from genome assembly GCF_002068095.1 of Bradyrhizobium sacchari. Lineage (GTDB taxonomy): Bacteria > Pseudomonadota > Alphaproteobacteria > Rhizobiales > Xanthobacteraceae > Bradyrhizobium > Bradyrhizobium sacchari. Next base: position 90,168 of record NZ_LWIG01000033.1, read on the forward strand.
TAGATCGGATTGGCCTTGATCGCGCGGTCGTAATCTTCCAGCGCCAGCGCGTAATCATGCGTCTCGAAATACATGCTCGCGCGAGCATAGGCGTCGAGGTCGTTGTTCGGAGAGAGTCGAAGCGACCTGTCGAAATCGGCCAGCGCGCGGGCACGGTCGCCGCGGTCACGATAGATGCGTGCACGATTGCCATAGGCCTGGCCGTAATTCGGGTCGAGCTTGATCGACATGTCGAGATCGGCGATCGCGCGATCGGCCTCGTCGTGCTCACGATAGGTCGAGCCGCGGTTGTAATAGGCGAGCGCGAATTTTGGATCGAGTTTGATGGCCTGATCGTAATCGGCGATCCCATGCGCGTAATCGTCCTTGCCGATGTAGGAATTGCCGCGGTTGTTGTAGTAGAGCGGATCACGGGGCTTGAGCCGGATCGCGCTCGTGTAGTCGGCGATGGCGTGGTCGCGATCGCGCAGATCGTCATAGACGATGCCGCGATTGTACCAGGCGATGGCGTCCTTGGGATCGAGATCGATGGCGCGGTTGAGATCGGACAGAGCCCGCTCCATCTCCCCCTTGCGCCGGAAGATTTCGCCGCGATTGGCCAGCGCCCGCGCATGGGATGGGTTGGTTCTCAGCACCGCCGAGCAACCCGCGAGGCGTTGCCCGTCGCTGACCTCGTCGGTGCCGAAGCACCATTGCCGCGCCTGCGCGGGCGATGGGGATTGGGCCGCGGCGGGAAGCGCGAGCAGGATCAATGCTGTGCCAATCGCGTACAGCCCGCTCCGGATACCAACCTTGTGATTGTATTTCATCGATCACCGCGCAGAAACCATTGAGTCTCTAGCGCGTTTGTGATCAACGGACGCCAATTGGTTCGAACCGAACACGACTCGGTTCAGACCAAGGGGGACGGGACCAACCAGACAGTTTTCAGCCTTGTCCGATACCGCTTACCCGATTGATCTCGATAGCATTCGTGGCGCGTTTCCGCCGGGGATCGAAGCGCCGCCGCTGCTGGTCGACTTTGCCGCATGGCTCGAGGGGCGCCCCTGGGGCAGCGTCGGCTGCTTCTCCCTGCAGGGCCAGTTCTCCGATTCCGCGCCGATCGTCGACGGTAGTCCGTTGCGCGACCGGTTTTCACTGTTCATGCGCTTGCCTGACGGCTCGGCCGTCGGCGGCTGGTATGGCGCCGGCCTCGACCGCGACAACCCGCCGATCGTCGGACTGGGATCGGAGGGCGACTACGAGCTGCTTGCACCGAGCCTCGATGGGCTGCTCACCAAGCTGACGTCGCAGCAATTCGACAAGGCCTGGAGCGATCTCAAGCCGCACGAGGAGGTCGAGAGCCAGACGGTCGAGCTTGCGCAATGGCTCGCCGGACGTCTGGCAGGCGAAGCGGCTGCGCCGGAGGACGGCGCATCGGTGTTGCCTGATTTCCGCGGCTTCGTGGAGAAATGGAGCCGGGATCGCGAGGACTATTGGGCCAACCACCGGCTGATGGCCGAGCTTGGCTGGCGGCTTGCCGCCCATCTGCCGAAGAGCAAGAATCCCTGGGACAGGACTCGTTTCGAGATCGCGATCGTCGGCAGCCAATACCAGGCCCGCGTACTGACGCGCGGACCGCAGCCATTCGAGGAAGCTTCCGCGATAGAATCGCTGCTGCGGGATCTGCGCGAGGAGATGCGCCGCGCGCAGCCGGAGCTTGGCCTGTGGTACGTGATGAATTTCGGCCTCTATGCCGATGGCCGCATCATGCCGAGCTTCGAATATGATCTGCGTCCGACCATCGATGGCGAGCCGGCGCGGCTGTCTGAGGCGAAGGCCGATCTCGCCCGCGCACCAAGACCTGAGCGCTGGGTGCCGAAATGGCTGGCGGCATGCTGAAGCTCGGAATCCCGCGATGGTGGCGCCCAGCCGGCGCGCCGAAATCTTCGGCTGTCGTGCCAACTTGACCTCGCGGGAGCGGCACCTTCGATCCCCCTTGACTTAGAGTGCGCTCGAAGGGGTATCTGTATGTGCGTCAGTACGAGAACGGGCACACATGAAGATCGGCGACCTCGCAAAACGAACCGGCTTGTCGACTCACACTTTGCGTTATTATGAGCGCATCGGCCTGCTGCCATACGCAGACCGGGATCGTTCCGGCCAGCGCGACTTTGACGCATCGATCCTCACATGGATCACATTCATCGGTCGGCTCAAGACCACGGGAATGCCGATCCGGGACATGTTGCGTTATGCGGCGCTTCGCGATGAAGGCGAAGCCACCGGGCCAGCCCGGCGGCAGATGCTGGAAATCCACCGGAAACAGGTCCGCACGCAGATTGCCGAACTCCAGGAGTGCCTGCTCGTCCTTGATACCAAGATCGCCGGCTATGCCGGCGACGAACAGAGGACGAAGAAAAATGACGCACGCCCAAACACAAGCCGAAAGCCGCTTCGATCGCGGCCAGCGGGCCCTGTCACGCATTGACGGCCGTGCCGGCGAAAAGGTCGTCGCCTCACTCGCCGACATTGCTCCGGATTTCGCACGATACGTGATCGAGTTTCCCTTCGGCGACATTTACAGCCGCCCGGACCTCGGCCTGCGCGATCGAGAGATCGCGACGATCGCCGCGCTGACGGCGCTCGGAAATGCCGCGCCTCAGCTCAAAGTGCATATCGAGGCGGGTCTGAACGTCGGGCTGTCTCGCGACGAGATCGTGGAGATCATCATGCAGATGGCGGTCTATGCGGGCTTCCCGGCGGCAGTGAACGGGTTGTTCGCGGCCAAGGAGGTGTTTTCCGCGCATGACGGACGGCAGGCATCAGGAGAAGTGGCATGACGAAGTGCGCCGATCTCGCCCGCGCATCCAGGCCGGGGCGTTGCGCGCCGAAATGGCAGGGCAGGCGGCGTCGTGAACTTCAAAATCCGGCGACGCTGCCGTGCAGATCGTATTGGTCCGCACGCTCGATCTTCGCGGTGACGATCTCGCCGACGCGCAGGGGGCGGCGGCTCGACAGGTAGACCGCGCCGTCGATCTCCGGGGCATCGGCTTTCGAGCGGCCCTTGGCGACGGTCGGGCCGACCTCGTCGATGATGATCTGCTGGCGCGTGCCGACCTTGCGCTTCAGCCGGCGCGCGGAGATCTTCTGCTGGCGGGCCATCAGCGCGTTGTAGCGCTCCTGCTTGACCTCTTCCGGCACCGGATTCTCGATCGCATTCGATGTCGCGCCCGCAACCGGCTCATACTTGAAGCAGCCGACGCGGTCGATCTCGGCCTCATCAAGCCAGTCGAGCAGATAGGCGAAGTCCGCATCGGTCTCGCCAGGGAAGCCGACGATGAAGGTCGAGCGCAAAGCGAGATCGGGGCATTCCTCGCGCCAGCGCTTGATCCGCGCCAGTGTCTTGTCCTGCGCCGCCGGACGCTTCATCGCCTTCAGCACCTCGGGGCTCGCGTGCTGGAACGGGATGTCGAGATAGGGCAGCACCTTGCCCTCGTTCATCAGCGCGATGACCTCGTCGACATGCGGGTAGGGGTAGACATATTGCAGCCGCACCCAGGCACCTAACTCACCGAGCTCGCGCGCGAGGTCGAGGAATTTGGCGCGGACCTGGCGGTCCTTCCACGGGCTCTCGGCATATTTCAGATCGACGCCATAGGCCGAGGTGTCCTGCGAGATCACCAAGAGCTCCTTGACGCCGGCGCCGACCAGGCGCTCGGCTTCGCGCAGCACGTCGTTGGCCGGGCGCGAGACGAGGTCGCCGCGCAGCTTTGGGATGATGCAGAAGGTGCAGCGGTTGTTGCAGCCTTCCGAGATCTTCAAATAGGCGTAGTGGCGCGGCGTCAGCTTGATGCCCTGCGGCGGCACCAGGTCGAGGTGCGGATTGTGGGCGGGCGGCAGCGCACGATGCACGGCGTCCAGCACGCTTTCGTACTGCTGCGGGCCGGTTATGGAGAGCACGCCGGGATAGGCCTGCTCGATCTGCTCGGGTTCCGCGCCCATGCAGCCTGTCACGATCACCTTGCCATTCTCGGCCATGGCCTCGCCGATCGCCGACAGCGATTCCTGCTTGGCGCTGTCGAGGAAGCCGCAGGTGTTGACGATGACGATGTCGGCCCCGTCATGCTTGCGGGCGAGCTCGTAGCCTTCCGCGCGCAGGCGCGTGATGATGCGCTCGGAATCCACCAATGCCTTGGGACACCCGAGTGACACGAAGCTGACCTTGGGCGCAGCCGTCTGATCCATATCCGATCTGCCTGATTGACAGGCCTGAGCTAGTCCCAATTGCCCATAATTACAACCCTTTGCATGGCCCTCCAGCGTGCTATGGATGAACCACCTGCCGTGAGTGAGCCATGAGCGCCGAACAGTCGCCCAAAATCGTGATTGTCGACGAGAGCCCGATCCGGGCTGCGATCCTCGAGGAAGGATTGCGGGAGGCCGGGTTCACCCAGGTCGTCCATATCCGCGAGATGCAGAGCCTGCTCGCCCGTATTTATGCGGTGGACCCCGACATCATCCTGATCGATCTGGAGAACCCCAGCCGCGACGTGCTGGAGGCGATGTTCCAGGTCAGCCGCGCCGTGAAGCGGCCGATCGCGATGTTTGTGGACCAGAGCGATTCAGCCTCGATCCAGGCTTCAGTGGAGGCGGGGGTGTCGGCCTACATCGTCGACGGGCTGAAGAAGGAGCGCATCAAGCCGATCCTCGACCTCTGCGTGTCCCGTTTCAACGCCTTCGCCAAACTCCAGGAGGAGCTCGAACGCACCAAGTCGCAGCTCGAGGACCGCAAGATCATCGAACGCGCCAAGGGCATCCTGATGAAGGTGAAGGGCCTCACCGAGGACGAGGCCTACGTGCTGCTGCGCTCGACTGCGATGCGCGAGAAGAAGAAAATCGGCGAGATCGCCCAGTCGATCATCACCGCATCGGAGATGCTGAAATGACTGGACCGCTCCGCATCGGGTTCATCCCGCTGGTCGATGCCGCAGCCCTGATCGTCGCCGTCGACAAGGGTTTTGCCGCCGCCGAAGGGCTCGAGGTCGAGCTAGTGCGCGAGGTCTCCTGGTCCAACGTGCGCGACAAGCTCAATATCGGCCTGTTCGATGCCGCGCACCTGCTGGCGCCGGTCGCGATCGCGTCCTCGCTCGGGCTCGGCCACGTCAAGGTGCCGATCGCAGCGCCCTTCAATCTCGGCATCAACGGCAATGCGATCACGGTGTCGCCGACGCTCCATGCGGCGCTGATCGAAGAGATCGACGGCGACCGTTTTGATCCGATGGCCACGGCGAAAGCGCTGGCGAAAGTGGTCGCCAAGCGTCGCAAGGCAGGCGCGGAGCCTTTGACCTTCGGCATGACCTTCCCGTTCTCGACCCATAATTATCAGCTGCGGTTCTGGATGGCGGCGGCCGGCGTCGATCCCGACGAGGACGTCCGCCTCGTCGTTCTGCCGCCGCCCTATATGGTCGAGAGTCTCAAGAGCGGCCATGTCGATGCGTTCTGCGTCGGGGCGCCCTGGAATTCGGTCGCCGTCGATCTCGGCATCGGTCACATCCTGCATTTCGTCTCCGACATCCTCGTGCGCGCCGCTGAAAAGGTGCTGGCCGTCCGTCAGGTCTGGGCCGACAAGAATCCGGACGTGGTGGCAGCCCTGGTGCGTGCGGCCGTGAAGGGCGCCGAGTTCATCGAGCAGCCCGCGAGCCTCACCGAGGCGGCGCAGATACTCGCCCAGCCCGAGCGGATCGGCGTCGATGCCGAGGTCATCCAGCGCACCCTGACGGGACGCCTGAAGATCTCGCCCGACGGCACCATCCGCGAGAGCGGCCGCTACCTGCTGGTCGGACGCGAAGGGGCAGGGCGTCCCGATCCGGTCCAGGCCGCCTGGGCCTACGCCCAGATGGTACGCTGGGGGCAGACGGCACTGACGCCCGACGGGGTCAAGACGGCCATGGCCGTGTTCAGGCCCGATCTCTACGACGCAGCCGTCGGCGGCCAGCCGCCCGCTGAGGCGCCCGCGCCATTTGGCGCGTTCGCCGGACCCGTCTTCGATCCCGACAACATCCGGGGGCACCTCGAGGCCTTCGAGGTCGGCCGCTGGAAGGCCTGATTCGCTCCTGCATCGTTTTTGGGCGATGAGCAGCAGTGGCTATATTTTGGGCCGAGTGCTCGAATTTCGTTTGAGTTCCGGGCCTGTACCTTTCCGGAGCTGCCCGTACTCCATTGAAACATAGAGATTTTCTCTTTCGCAAAAGCTGGCACGCAACTTGTATGTTGCACTGCGGCCAGCTTGTCATTGGTGCCTGCTGAGCCAAGTCCCACAGCAACGAAGCTGATTGGACCGTCGGGTAGCGAAGCAGGCGTACGCCGCCAGCTGAGTGTCCCGCGGGTCGCGCAATTTTCCGTCGATGCCACCGAGGTGGCCGCAGGAGCTTCGTTACCGACCATGAAAATCGATACGGTCTCAGTCGACTTTACCGACGAGCAGAAACGCTATCTCGAAGGCTTCACGACCGGCCTGCAGATCAGCCGCGTCGGTCGCGGCCTTGGTGCCGGCGGCAAGGCGAATGCCGAGCCTGTTGGTCCCGACGCCGTGCACATCAAGGCACAGGACAAGGTCATCGCAGCGGGCAAGAAGCTCGCCGACCAGGAGAAGTTCAAGCGCGACGAGCATCCCTTCGATGCCTATCCGCGCCTGCGCCAGCAGGCGCTCGACAACACCCCGCCGAGCCCTGCGGACAATTTCCGCTGGCGCTATTACGGCATCTTCTACGTCGCGCCGACGCAGGACTCCTACATGTGCCGCCTGCGCATCCCGAACGGCATCATGAAGCACTGGCAGCTGTCTGGCCTTGCCGATCTCGCCGACGAGCTCTGCGGTCCCTACAGCCATGTCACGACCCGCGCCAATCTCCAGCTGCGCGAGATTCCGCCGAAGCACGCGATCCGAATGATCGAAGGCATCCAGGATCTCGGCCTGTGCTCGCGCGGCTCGGGTGCCGACAACATCCGCAACGTGACCGGAACGCCGACCGCCGGCATCGATCCGCAGGAAATCATCGATACGCGGCCCTATGCCCGCGAGTGGCACTACCACATCCTCAACGACCGCTCGCTCTACGGCTTGCCGCGCAAGTTCAACGTCGCCTTCGACGGTGCCGGCAAGGTCGCGGTGCTGGAAGAGACCAACGATATCGCCTTTACCGCCTACGAGGTGAAGGACGGTTTCGGTGTCGAACCCGGAGTCTGGTTCCGGCTCGGCCTCGGCGGCATCACCGGCCACAAGGACTTTGCGAAATATTCAGGCATCATCGTCAAACCGGAGCAGGCGACCGCCGTCGCGGACGCCATCGTGCGCGTCTTCATCGACCATGGCGACCGCACCAACCGCAACAAGGCGCGATTGAAATACGTGCTCGACGCGATGGGCCATGATGGCTTTCTCAAGCTGGTCGAAGAGCGGCTGAAGGCGCCTTTCGCGCGTGTCCCGGAAGAAGCCTTCGTGCCGCGGACCGGGGCCGACCGCATGGCCCATATCGGCGTGCACAAGCAGAAGCAGGACGGCCTCAACTGGATCGGCGTGGCGCTAACGCTTGGCAAGCTCAGCTGTGACCAGATGCGCGGCCTTGCCAAGGTTTCGCGCGACCTCGGCGACGGCGAGATCCGCCTGACGGTCTGGCAGAACCTTTTGATCTCGGGCGTGCGCGACGAGAATGTCGAGCTCGCCATTGCCGCGATCAAGCAGATCGGGCTCGCGGTCGAGGCCTCGCACATCCGCGCCGGCCTGATCGCCTGCACCGGCAATGCCGGATGCCGCTTCGCGGCGTCCAACACCAAGCGCAATGCCGCCGAGATCGGCGATTGGTGCGAGCCGCGCGTCGCCATGGACAAGCCGGTCAACATCCATCTGACGGGTTGCCATCATTCCTGCGCGCAGCATTACATCAGCGACATCGGACTGATCGGGGCGCGGGTGCCGATCAATGAGGAGGACACGGTCGAGGGCTATCACCTCTTCACCGGCGGCGGGTTCGGTCCCGACGCCGATGTCGGGCAGGAGGTCTACCATGACCTCAAGGCCGAGGACGCGCCGAAGACGGTCGAGGCGCTGCTCAAGGCTTATCTCGCCCATCGCGCCTCGCCGGATGAAACCTTCCTCTCCTTTGCGCGCCGCCATGACGGCGAAACGTTGCGCAAGCTTGCCGATGCACAGGTGTCCGCATGAACCAGATCACGCCTCCGCCGAAACTCGACATCATTCCCGCCAGCGCGCCGTTCTCCGACGCGCAGCGCTCCTGGCTGAACGGCTTCTTTGCCGGATTGCTCTCGCCCGACGTGGCAACGCCGCTATCGGCAGAGCAGGGCGCGGCCGTCATGCAGGCCGGAGACGGCGACGACGGCGACGCGCCATGGCACGACCAGACCATGCCGATCGCCGACCGCATGAAGCTCGCCGAGGGCCGTCCCCTGCGCCGCAAGATGATGGCGGCGATGGCGCAGCAGGATTGCGGCCAGTGCGGCTACAATTGCCACGACTATTCGGAGGCGATCGCGAGCCGCAGCGAAGCGCGGCTCAATCTCTGCGTCCCCGGCGGCAAGGAAACCGCGCGGATGCTGAAGTCGCTGTACGAGGAGCTGGACAAGGCGCCGGCGGCGAAAGCACCCGAGAAGACCGACGCGGTTGCCGCGCCCGCGGTGACCGTGACCATCGCCGAGCCCGGCCGTTCGCGCGACAATCCAACTGAAGCGACCTTCCTGTCGCGTCGTCTCCTCAACAAGGGGAAGTCGGAGAAGGAAACCTATCACATCGAGTTCGATCTCTCCGCGAGCAAGCTCGACTACGTGGTCGGAGATTCCTTCGGCGTGTTTGCGCGCAACGATGTCGGTCTCGTCGACCAGATCATCGCGCTGCTCGGCGCCTCCCACACCACCAAGGTCAACGGCAAGACGCTGCGCGAGGTGCTGATCGACGACGTCTCGCTGTCGCCGGCACCCGACTCGCTGTTCGAGCTGATCTCCTTCATCACCGGCGGCGCGCAGCGCGAGAAGGCGCGGGCGCTGGCGCAGGGCGAGGATCCCGATGGCGATGCCGCGACCCTCGACGTGATGGCGGCGCTGCAGAAGTTTTCCGGCACTCGGCCGCATCCGGAAGCCTTCGTCGAGGCGCTGGAGCCGCTCCAGCCGCGGCTCTATTCGATCTCGTCCTCGCACAATGCGACGCCGGGAAAGCTGTCGCTGACGGTCGATTCCGTGCGTTACGTGATCGGCAAGCGCAAGCGCGTCGGCGTTGCCTCGACCTTCCTCGGCGAGCGCATCAATGAGGGCGAGAAGCTCAAGGTCTATGTGCAGAAGGCGCACAATTTCGGCCTGCCGCAGGATCCGAAGACGCCGATCATCATGGTCGGCCCCGGCACAGGCATCGCGCCGTTCCGCGCCTTCCTGCTCGATCGCAAGGCGACCGGCGCTCCCGGCAAGAACTGGCTGTTCTTCGGCCACCAGCGCAGCGATTGCGATTTCTTCTACCAGGAAGAACTCAATGCGATGAAGACGTCGGGCCAATTGACGCGCCTGTCGCTGGCCTGGTCGCGCGACGGCGAGAAGAAGTTCTATGTGCAGGACCGCATGCGCGAGGTCGGCCGCGAATTGTGGACCTGGCTTGCCGAGGGCGCCCATTTCTACATCTGTGGCGATGCCAAGCGCATGGCCAAGGACGTCGAGCGCGCGCTGGTCGACATCGTCGCCCAGTTCGGCGCGCGCTCGACCGACGAGGCCGTCAGTTTCGTCGCCGAGCTCAAGAAGACCGGCCGCTTCCAGGCTGACGTGTACTAGGTCGCGAACCCCTAAAATGGCAAGGTTCGCGCGGCAGGATGACGAATATGCGCCAAGTCTCGAGGGCATGATGCGCCATCGATAGTTGATTGCGCGACGGGCTTACCTCTGCGAGTTAGTATATCTGGCTCAATCCGGGAACGCTCAGCTATGCTCACCGTCTATGGCGAAGGTCGTGTGGTGTGGCTACTTGAGGAGCTGGGATTGGCTTATCGGCTGCACCCGGTCGATCTGCTGGCAGCCGAGCTTGATCGCGAGTTCCTCGCAATCAACCCCGCCGGCTTCATTCCCGCACTGCAGGACGGCGAAACGATCATGGTCGAATCGATCGCGATTCTCGAGTACCTGCTTGCCCGCCATGGCTCAGGTTTGCTTGCCGTCGCCCCGGACGATCCCGCCTTCGCCTCCTATCTGCAATTTCTCCACTTGGGCGAGGCCGGACTCGCCGGACCGATGAACGCCGTCCTGGTCGGTCGTCAACTTGCTCCCGAAGCCGAGCGAAATGCCCGCGTGACCCGCTGGGCACGGGAGACCTTCGAGAGCCGGCTGGGGTTGGTGATCCGCCGCCTCGCGGATTGCCCCTATCTCGCCGGTGACAGATTCACAGCTGCCGATATCTCGGTGAGCTACGCACTCCTGCTCGGCCTGCGAACTGGCAACTACGTCCCCGGTTCGACCGAACGAGACTATCTCGCCCGCACGACGGCACGCCCTGCCTACGCCCGAGCGATGGAAAGCTGCCAAGCCACCAAGGCTTGGGCGGCGAGATCACCGGGATTGTAGGGCTCGCTTCATCGGCCGATCGGCGCAAACGTCCGGGGGCGCAGCTGCCGGGCGTCACGCTGAGGCCGGCCTCTGACACCTCAATCCGGCTGTCATCCCATCGTCATTCATCCTGGTTCCTGCTGCCTCGGACTTTAACGAATAAGATTCTCGGAACCTGCGGGTGAGGAGAATTTACACCTGCGATGGGGTGCCTTCAGAGAACCCTCATCGCTATTTCCGCCGCCGTCTTGCCTCCCGCCAGGGTTGATCCTTCATACTCCCGCAAATGGGGCGTTGGAGATCGACCATGCGCGAACTATCGGCGGAAGCCAGACTGCACTTCTACGCGCGCTCGCTCTCGCGTCGAACCGGGGCGAGCGCTCATCATCTGGCGCTCTACAGCGCGTTTGCCGTGATCGCGGCGATCGTCTTCGGCACGCTGTCGGTGCATCCGTTCTGAATGGTCGTTCCGGCGCGGCGAAGCCGAACCTGGAACCTCAAGATTCTCAGGTGCGCAATTGCGCACCATAGTCTGATGCTTCGCATCATCCTGGAATGACGACAATCCTCACGCCCCGCGCTTGAACGGCGCGACCTCGATCCCCGCATCCTTCAGCGCCTGACGCAAGGTCCGTGCGATCTCCACGGCGCCGTGCGTATCGCCATGGATGCACACCGTATCCGTCCGCATCTTGATGACCTTGCCGGTCACCGACACCACCGCGCCGTCCTGCACCATGCGCACCACGCGCTCGGCGATCGCCTTGGCATCGTGCAGCACCGCGCCGGGCTTCTTGCGGGAGACGAGGTTGCCGTCGTCCTCATAGGCGCGGTCGGCGAACACCTCGTGCACCATCGGCAAATTGGCGTCCTCGCCGGCCTTCACCAACTTCGAATTGGCGAGCACGACGAAGATCAGGCTCGGGTCGACCGCCCTAATGCCGGCGGCGATCGCCTTCGCGGTCATGTCGTCCTCGCAGGCGACGTTGGAGAGCGCACCATGCGCCTTCACATGGGTGACCTTGTGTCCGGCCGCGGTCGCGATCGCCTGCAGCGCGCCAATCTGGTAGGCGACGAGGTTCTCGATCTCGGAAGCCTTGAGCCCAGCGATCGGATGCCGGCCGAAGCCGTGCAAATCGCGATAGCCGGGATGCGCGCCGACCGAGACGCCGCGCGCCTTCGCCAGCTCCACGGTACGCCGCATGATGTCGGGATCGCCGGCATGGAAGCCGCAGGCGACGTTGACCGAGCTTGCCAGCTCGATCATCGCGGCGTCGTTGCCCATCTCCCACGCGCCAAACCCTTCGCCGAGGTCGCAATTGAGATCGATGGTCTTCATGGGTTGCTCTCCGCTTCTGGTCTTCCTGCCGCCTACGGTTCCGCCGTGACCTGCCACGTTCCGGCATCGACCGCGCTCACCGCGTAGCCGGCAACGTTAGCATCGCTGAGCGCCTCGATGTTGAGCTCGACAATGTCGGAGGAGCGCAGGCGCTCCGGCAGGCTGCGGATCAATTGGGCGAATTTGCGCGCCTCGTCCTGCGCTTCCGCCATGCTGACCTGCTTGAAGTGGAACGCGGTTCCCGCCGAGGTCTGCGCCAGGCGGCCGACATCGGCCGTGATCACGGTGGCGATCTTCGGATAGCCACCGGAGGTGCCGCGGTCCATCATCAGCACGATCGGTGCGCCGTTGCCGGGCACCTGGATGCTGCCGTTGACCGTACCGTCGGAGACGATGTTGTGGCCGTGCAGGTGCTTGATCGCGGGGCCTTCGAGCCGGTAGCCCATACGGTCCGATGTTGCCGAGATCTTCCACTCGCTATCCAGGAACAGCGCCTTGTTGGCATCATCGAACTCATCGTCCTGCGGTCCCAGCAGCACGCGGATCGGACCTGTCGCGGGCTTCGGCAATTCGATCCGCAGCTCGGGCGCGCCGCTCGCGGCATCGACGTTGAACTCGTCGCCGGCCTGGAGCGGGCGCGGGTAGGGGCTGCCGAGGCCGGCGCGGGCGTTCACCGCGAGGCTGCCGAACACCAGCTCGCCTTTGATACTGCCCTCGATCGCCAGATACGTGAATGCCCCGCCGCGGGCAAACCCGAGCGTCAGCGTCTCGCCGTCCTTCAGCGTCACCGACGTGTCCATCGCCACCGGTTTCCCGGTGACATCGGCATTGCGCGGCGCGCCGGCAATCCCGACGCGCACGGCGCCGTCACGCGCGGTGAACGTCGCGCCGAACGGGCCGATCTCGACAGCCGCCGCGAGCGGCTCGTTGCCGACC
>NZ_LWIG01000033.1:103037-130448 GCF_002068095.1 Bradyrhizobium sacchari
CAGCGTGTTCGCCGCCGCGAGCGACAGGCGGTCCATCGCCCCGCTGACGGTCAGGCCGTAGCGCTGCGCGCCGTGGCGCCCACCGTCCTGGACGGAGCTTGCAGGGCCGATGCTGGCGACGACGAGCCGGCTCATGCGACCACCTGCTCGGCGACGATCTCGCCTGCCTCGGCGGCGCGGTCCATCTCCTCGAAGGTCTTGTGGTCGATGGCGAAAAACGTCACGCGATCACCGGGTTCGGTGAGGAAGGTCGGATTGCGGTGGAGCTGATAGGTTCTGACGGGCGTGCGGCCGAGCAGGTGCCAGCCGCTCGGGGCGGCCAGGCACTGGATTCCGGCCTGGATGCCGCCGATCGAGATCGTGCCGGCCGGCGTCAGCAGCCGCGGCGACTGCCGCCGCGACATGTGCAGGGATTTGTCCAGGCCGCTGAGATAGGACCAGCCGGGCGTGAACCCGATCATGGCGACCTTGTAGTCGCCGCGCGCATGTCGCGCGATGATGTCGTCCGGCGTCGTGTTGAGCGCCTTGGCGACATCCTCGAGGTCGATGCCATGCTCGCCGCCATAGGCCACAGGAATGCGCCAGCGGCGCGCCGTGGTGGCCGGCGGCAGAGGCCGCGTGGCGATCGGGAGGATCTTCTCGCCGAGCGCGTCGAAGCCGATCTTGCCGGGGTCGTAGTGCACCAGCAGCGAGCGATAGGTCGGCACGGTCTCGGTGATGCCGTCGATGGGGCTTGCTGCAAGCGCCTTGTCGAGCGCGAGCACGCGCTGGTTGGCGTCGTCGTCGATGGTGCGGCTGAATTCGACCGTGACGGCACTGTCGCCACTGGGCAGAAGGCGGGGCGGGGGAAGCGTCGCGGCCATTGAGCTGTCAAAGCGCTGTCGAAATCGGGCTTCTCAGGAAACGCGGGCTCAGCCTTGAGTTCCGCTTTCTCCCTGCTTCGCGTAAATGCGCCCGCAAGTCCAATAAATTAATGCAGGGGGAAACGATAAAGCCTTGTTATCGCGTCGCATAACGGCTCGGCGGCCCTGCATTCCTGAGAAGCTTTTGGCCCTTGACGGAAACCGCCCGGCTCGCAAGATGCGCGCGTTCTTTTCCCGCCTATCCGGAGCTCGTCCTCGTCCATGTCGCTGTCCCCCGAAGCCCGCAAGACCCTCGCCGGCATCACCACCGCCACCATCACCACGGTCCTGCTGAAGAAGGGCCTGCGCAACGTGTGGATGCGCGGCGCGCGTCCGTTGCGCCCGGGCCTGCCGCGCCTGGTGGGACCTGCCTTCACGCTGCGCTTTGTGCCGGCGCGCGAGGATCTGGCGACGCCGGAATCCTGGTCGTCGCCGATCTCGACGCGCACCGCGATCGAGGCGATGCCGGAGGGCTGCATCGCCGTGGTCGATGCCATGGGCATCACCGACGCCGGCATCTTCGGCGACATCCTCTGCGCGCGCATGGTCAAGCGCGGCGTCACCGCGCTCGTCACCGACGGCGTGGTGCGTGACGTCGAGGGCGTGCTCGGCACCAACCTGCCCGTGTGGTGCGACGGCTGCGCCGCGCCGCCGTCGGTCGCGGGCCTCACCTTCGTCGGCTGGGGCGAGCCGATCGGCTGCGGCGGCGTTGCCGTTTTCCCGAATGACATCGTGGTCGCCGACCAGGACGGCTGCGTGCTGATCCCGCAGGCGATGCTCGATCACGTGCTCAATGAGGGCGTCGAGCAGGAGCGCATGGAAGCCTGGATCGTCAACGAGGTGAACAATGGCGCGGTGCTGCCGGGCCTCTATCCCATGAACGCCGAAACCAAGGCGCGGTACGCCGCCAGCAAGAAGTAACGGAAGCGAGGACCCCCATGGAGATCACTGTCGCAGGCACGCGGCCGACCCGCCGCGCGCCCAAGGAAAACTTCACCGGCACCGTGTGGCAGGACCCCGTCATCATGGCGCCGGCGCCGGCGCGGCTGAACTGCTCGCGCGTCGCATTCGAGCCGGGCGCACGCACCAACTGGCACCACCATCCGCTGGGGCAGACGCTGTACGTCATCTCAGGCGTCGGCCGCGTCCAGTCCAAGGGCGGGCCGATCCGCGAGATCCGCCCCGGGGATACCGTGTGGATTCCGCCGGGCGAATTGCACTGGCACGGCGCATCGCCAACCAACGGCATGTGCCACATCGCCATGCAGGAAGCGCTCGACGGCGTCTATTCGACCTGGCTGGAGCCGGTGACGGACGCGGAGTACGGCGCGGCGATCGGCTGACGCGCGCGCCCCGGACAAGACGCATCGGCCTTGGCGATGCGTCGCCGATCCGGGGCCAGAATCCTCCGGGCGATCCACATTGCCGGGTCCCGGCTTTGCGGCGCAGCGTTACGCGCTGCACGCATCCGGGACACTGCAATTCACATCCGCTCGGCGGTCCACGTACCCGTGCACATCGCGCCGCGCCAGGTGCCGGAGCCGGACGTGCCGCTCAGCCGGCCGAAGCCGACAGCGCGCTTGATGCCGCTGCTCAAGGTGACGTTGATACTGCCGGCATCCGCCACGCGGCCCGACGCCGTCACGGCCGCGCTGCTCGATGCGATCTGACCGTTGTTGATGCCGATCGCGACGGTCGAGCCATTGCCGCAGGTCTGGCTGGATGACGAGATACGGACATTCCACGTGCCGTCGAAAGTGCTTGTCGCCGCATCAGCCTGCGTCAGCGGGAAGGCGATGGCGATAAGGATAACGAAGAGTCCTCTGCGAATGCCGTTCATGGCACGCCCCTGTGGTTGACCATGCGGGGGAACGTGGCACGGCGCGCGGAACTGGCGATGTGAGGAGGCTCACGCCTGCAGCAGGCTCTGTGAGGTGGCGCACGTCGCCATGCCACTGCGGACAAGACAAGGGGCCCGGATCACGGGCCCCTCATTGTAGTCAGAGCGTCGATGTCTAACTCAGTTCACGCGCGTCCAGGTCTGGCCGCCGCAGAACATGCCGCCGAAGGCGCAGCCCTGCACGCGCAGCCGGTCCGTGCCCTTCATGGCGATCGTTGAATCGTAGGTCGAGCCGGAGTTGGGATCGAGGATGCGGCCGGACCATTTCTGGTCCTTGCCGGGCTTCATGTTGATCAGGACCTGCTCGCCGTTCTGGTTCGATTTGCTGTCGACCGAATAGCCGCAGAGGTTGCTGCCGCACTGCTCGATGCGAACCTTGCCCTCCTTTTCCTCGGTGAGCCAGACGCCGAGCGGCGAATTGAGATCACGCGTGGGCGCGGCTGCCGGAGCTGGGGCGACTGCGGCGGACTGAACGGGAGCGGGGGCCGGAGCCGGAGCCGGGGGCGCAGGCGGCGCAACGGCGGCAGCGGCCGGCGGGGGCGCCACCACGGGAGCTGTCTGCTGCTCGACAGGAGCGGGGGCCGGCGGTGCGGCCGGAGGCACGACAGCCGCATCAGCCGACGCAGCATTGGCGGTCGCCGGCGGTGGCGGAGCAGGTGGCGCGGGAGGCGGCGCGGATACAACGGGCGCGGGAGCCTGCACAGCGGCTGGCGGCGCGGCGGCGGCGGCCGGTGGAGGCGCCGGCGCGGCCGGCGGCTGCGGATCGACCTTGGCTTCCTGGGGCGCCTGCTGGCCCGGGCTCGCCTCGTTCTTCTTGGCCTTCTTGGCCTTGGCCTGGCCGGTGTTGTCGTACACGCCGGGAATCTGCACCGTACCGCGGTCCGGATCGATGCGGATGGTGCGCCCGCCATATTCGAAGGTGTACTGCGCTTGCGCAGCGGTGCTTGCCAACAAAAGGAATGCGGCCGCGGCCAACAGCTTCCTCATTTCGCATCTCCTGAACAGATAATCCCCCGGGCCAACGCTTACGCGCCAGCGCGATCGCAAAGAGTGATCTAGATCACTGTCGTCCGTATGAGTCGTGCTCCGGCAGGTACGGGTTCAATGCACCCGGAACCCGTCCACAATTTGGCCGAGGCAAGCGACAGGAAGACGCGCCTGACGCTCGTCCCGGAGAAATCGGAACGAGACCCAGCGCTCAGTATTGACGCACTTTTCAGCGAGCCGGAACGGCCTAGTCGAACCAGGCGGCGTAGATCTTCTTGTAGCTGCCGTCTTCCATGGAAATGTGCAGCCATTGGTCGACGAAGGCCTTGAGCGCCATGTCGCGCTGCAGCCAGTAGGCCTTCTCGGAGAAGTCGAACGGCTTGTCCGGATGCACCGCGCAGAGCACGCCTTGATGCTGCTTCTGCTGGTAGCGCGTCTCGGAGGCGTCGGTCATCATCAGATCGGCATTGCCTTTGGCGATCTCGTTGAAGATCTCGGTGTTATCGGGGAAGACCGTGATCTCGGCGTCCTTGACGTTGGCGCGCGCGAAGCGCTCGTTGGTGCCGCCTGGATTGACGATGACGCGGGTGCCCTTCTTGTCGATGTCAGGGAGCGTCTGGTACTTGCCGACGTCGGCGCAGCGTGCGATCGGCGTCTTGCCCTCACGCATGATCGGCGTCGAGAAGAAGCCCTTCCTCTGCCGGTCGAGCGTCACCGAGACGCCGCCCATGGCGATGTCGAACTGGTCGGCCTCGAAATCCTTCATCAGCTTCGGCCAGGCCGTCGGCACGAATTCGACCTTGACGCCGAGCGCCTTGCCGAGCGCCTCCGCCATGTCGACGTCGAAGCCGGAGAACTGCTGCGTGGCCTTGTCCAGATAGGTAAAGGGCTTGTAGTCGCCGGTCATGCCGACGCGCAAGGTGCCGCGCTTGATGATCTCGTCGAGGCGCGACGGCGCCGCCTGCTGGGCGTGGGCCGAAAGGCTCATCAGCAGCGCTGCGGCCAAAGCCGCCAAAACGCGAACGGATATTCGAACGGTCATCTCTTTTCCACCCATGCCCGAGCTGTCATTGTGCAGCTCCTCGAACGTGGATTTAGACCAGATGCCCGTTGCTGGCGAGGCAGAATTGAAAGGAAGCTTGGGGTGACGATCTCAATGTACGAGGCCTCGGTCGGCCTCTTCGTGCCTTATCTGCGCAACCTGTCCGTCCTGCTCGATAAGGGCGTCGCCTATGCCGAGACCCGCAAGTTCAATCCGGCGGTGCTGCTCGGGATGCGCCTTGCGCCGAACATGTACGACCTGGCGCAGCAGGTCGGCGAGGCCTGCCGCCACGCCACGGTTGCGCCGGCCCTGCTGGCGCAGCGTGATCCGGTGGTGCTGCCGGTGCTGGAGCACGACATGGCCGGGCTGCAGGCCCGTATCGCGACTTCGATCGAGTTTATCGAGAGCCTGCCGCGCGCGGCGATCGATGCAGCGGCGGAGCAGAACGTGTTCTTCAGGCTGAAGAACGGCACCGAGCTGCCGTTCACGGGGCGGACGCTGCTCCTGACGTTCAGCGTCCCGCAGTTCTTCTTCCACGTCACGACTGCCTACGACCTGTTGCGGCACGCCGGCGTCGAGCTCGTGAAGAAGGATTATCTTGGAAGGAAGTAAGCCCTAGGCTTCGCCCTTGCGTTCGAATTCGGCGAGCGAGCTGCGGCCGGCGATCTCGCTGCGGAGCAGCTCGAAGCGCTTGTGGGCCTCGTCCTCATGCGCGTCGACGAAACGCACCGCGGCCTC
Source organism: Bradyrhizobium sacchari (assembly GCF_002068095.1). Taxonomy (GTDB): domain Bacteria; phylum Pseudomonadota; class Alphaproteobacteria; order Rhizobiales; family Xanthobacteraceae; genus Bradyrhizobium; species Bradyrhizobium sacchari. The sequence goes on from NZ_LWIG01000033.1 coordinate 108,607, forward strand.
GCTCGTCATCGGGTCGCTGACAACGGGCGCGGACTGCTCGCCGATAGTCTCGTGAACGTAGTACTGACCGTCATCGCCGCGATGAACCGTCCATTTGAGGCGGATCGCCACCATCGGCCCCGGTCCGACCTTGCTGTAGCCATCGGCATCGGTGTGCTCCGGGACCAGCGGCTGTTCCTCGACCACGGGATGTTCGTGCTCGGCGGCCACCGGATGCTCGTCAGCGGCGGCCGGATATTCGTCGGAGACCGGCTCCTCGTCGGCGGCTGGCGTCTCGGTGTTGCGGACGACGAGAACGGGCTCGGGGTGCTCCAGGATGCTGGCGATGGTCGCCAGCGCATGGTCGGTCGGGTCGATCTCTGACAAGGGTCCATCCTCCAGCTCGACGCGGCCGGCAAGTCTGTCCCACTGCCGCCGCGGCCGGGAACATTAGGCGCGTTTGATTAAGGCTGAGTTGGGGCCCGATCTGCACCAAAATGGGACGCTTTCTGGCGTCCCGAAGGCGGCATGACCAGGAGAAGTGCGCAGCGGTTTTCCGAAAAGATCATGCTCAAACAACGATCTAAAGCGCGATGACGATTCATCGCGCTTTAGCCGTCCGCCCGGCAGGCGCTCAGCCCAGCACGTCCTGATTGATGACGTTCTGCCGGATCGGATCGCCGTCCAGGACGCTCAGGATGTTGCGCGCGGTCTGCTCGCTCATGCGCTGGACCGCCTCGACCGTGACGCCGGCAACGTGCGGGGCCATGATAACGTTGGGCAGCGCGAACAGCGCGTTGCCGACCGGCGGCGGCTCCACCTCGAACACATCGATGCCGGCGCCTGCGAGCTTTCCGGACGTCAGCGCGTCATAGAGCGCCGCTTCCTTCACGATGCCGCCGCGCGCGGTGTTGATGAGGTAGGATCTCGGCTTCATGCGGCCGATCCTGTCAGCATCGAACAGGCCGACGGTCTCCGGCGTCTTCGGGCAGTGGATGGTGACGAAGTCGGCGTGAGGCAGCGCTGCGTCGAGGTCAGTGACCTGCTCGCATCCGGCCGCCTTGATATCGGCAGCGGGCTTGTAGGGATCGTAGACCTGGACCTTCATCTCGAACGCCGAACAGCGCTTGGCGGTGCGACTGCCGATGCGGCCAAAGCCGATGATCAGCAGGGTCTTGCCGTAGAGGTCGAACGGCAGCATGCCGAGCCGGTTAGCCCATGTGCCGTCCTTGACGCAGGCATGCAGCTCCTGCGCGCGCTTGGCGAGCGTCAGCATCATGAACAGCGCCGCTTCCGCGACCGAGGGCGAGTTGGCGCTGCCCGCCACCATCAGCGGCACCTTGCGGCGAGAGAGGGCGGGGACGTCGACGGCGTCATAGCCGACGCCGATGCGGGTCACCACTTTCATGTCTTTTGAGGCCTCGAGCTCGGTCTCGCCGAAGGCGGTGGCACCGAGCGCGACGCCATGGACCGGCGCATGGCTCTTCAGCAGCGCCTCGAAGTCCTTGGCCGAGATCAGGTTGGAAAACTCGACGAGCTCGATATCATCCCGCTGCGTGAGGAGGGCGCGTGCCCCTTGCGACAAAGTTTGTGTAACGAAAATCTTCTTCTTGTTGGTCGCCATCGCTCCCTGCCTGCTCGCGTTTCTTAGGCCGGCGTCACAGCACGACGCCGGTCTCTTCGTTTAGCAGGTGCATGTTGTTGAGGTCCATCGCCAAACGCATGGGAGCCCCGTCCTTGGCGCCGGCATTGGGATCGACGCGGCCGCACACCGGCGTGCCGTCGAGCCCGAAATAGACCAGGGTCTCCATTCCCATCGGCTCGGTGACGTCGAGCACGGTGTCGAAGGTCTCGACGCCCGGCGCAAGATGCGCATGCGACTCGGTGAGGTGCTCGGGACGAATGCCGAGCAGCAGCTTGTCGGTGCGCGGCAGCGCGTTGTAGCGCGCGGCGCGGGCCGGCGGCAGCGCAAAGGCGATGCGGTCGGTGAGGCGGATCTGAAGCGCGCCGCCGACATCCTCGAGCCGGCAGGGGATGAAGTTCATCGCGGGCGAGCCGATGAAGCCCGCCACGAAGCGCGTCGCCGGCTTGTGGTAGAGCTCGTTCGGCGTGCCGATCTGCTCGATGCGGCCTTTGTTCATCACCACCACGCGATCGGCCAGCGTCATCGCCTCGACCTGGTCGTGGGTGACGTAGACCGTGGTGGTGCGCACCTTCTGGTGCACCTTCTTGATCTCGATCCGCATCTGCACACGCAGCTTGGCGTCGAGATTGGACAGCGGCTCGTCGAACAGGAAGACTTTGGGGTTGCGCACAATCGCGCGTCCCATCGCGACGCGCTGGCGCTGGCCGCCGGAGAGCTGTTTCGGCTTGCGGTCGATCAGGTCGGTGATGTCGAGGAGGCGGGCAGCTTCCGTCACCCGGGCCTTGATCTCGGCCTTGGGATAATGCTTCAGCCGGAGCCCGAACGACATGTTCTCGGCGACGGTCATGTGCGGGTACAGCGCGTAGTTCTGGAACACCATGGCGATGTCGCGGTCCTTCGGCGGCACGTCGTTGACGACGTCGCCGCCGATCATGATGTCGCCGTCGCTGATGTCCTCCAGCCCTGCGATCATGCGCAGCGTCGTCGACTTGCCGCAGCCGGAGGGCCCGACCAGCACGATGAACTCATGGTCGGCGATGTCGAGGTCGATGCCGCGCACGGCTTCGACATCATCGTAACGCTTGACTACCTTCCGCAAAGCAACGTCAGCCATGAGCGATCAACCCTTTGTCGCACCGGCGGTCAGGCCGGCAATGTAATAGTCCATCAGGAATGCGTAGATGATCAACGGCGGCGCAGCGCCGAGCAGCGCGCCGGTCATGATCTGTCCCCAGTTGAACACGTCGCCCTTGATCAGGGTGGTGGTGATGCCGACCGGCAGCACCAACTGATCAATCGACGTCGTGAACACCAGCGGATAGAGGAACTGCGCCCAGGACACCGTGAAGGCGAAGATGGTCGCTGCGATCAGTCCGGGCAGCGCGACCGGAATGAAGATGCGCGTCAGGGTCTGCAGCCAGGAGGCGCCGTCGATCAGGGCGGCTTCATCCAGCTCCTTCGGGATCGAGGCGAAATAGCCGATCATGATCCAGGTGCAGAACGGCACCGTCAGCGTCGGATAGATGAACAGCAGCACGTACCACCGGTTCAGCAGCGTGATCCCGGTGTAATCCTGGACCACCCCGAGCATCTTGAACAGCGGGATGAACAGAAGGCTGTCCGGGATCAGGTAGGTCAGGAAGACGCCGGTGGCCAAGGTCGCCGAGCCCCAGAATTTCATGCGCGCCAGCGCGAAGGCCGCGGGGATGCTGATCAGCATCGTGATGAAGACGACCACGATCGACACGATCGACGAATTCCAGAAGAAGCGCAGGAACTGGTTCGAGGTCAGCAGCTCGGCATAGTTCGACAGCGTCGGGTGGAACACCCACCACGGATTGGTGGCTGCCGAGATCTCCGCGCTGCTCTTCAGCGAGGTGATCAGCATGTAGATCGGCGGCGTCAGGAAGAAGATCGCGAACAGCACCAGGAAGAAATAGGACCAGCGCAGCGCCCAGGCGCGGTCCCGGCTCATGCTGCCATACTTGACCTTGCGGGAGGGGCCGGCCTTGTCGATTGTGAGCGTGCTCATCAGGCTTCGTTCCCGCGTTTGCTGACATCGCGCAGGATGAAGATCGCTGCGACGGCAAGGATCGGCACCATGAACAGCGACACGCAGGCGCCGAGCGGAATGTCGCTGCTCTGGATGCCGACCTGAAACGCCCAGGTGGCGAACAGATGCGTCGTATCCAGCGGACCGCCCGAGGTCAGGATGCGCACGATGTCGAAATTGGCAAAGGTGACGATCAGCGAGAACAGCGTCGTGATGGCGATGATGTTGCGCATCATCGGCAGCGTGACGTACCAGATCCGCTGCCACCAATTGGCGCCGTCGATCGCGGCCGCCTCATAGAGCTGGTCGGGGACCGACTTCAGCGCGGCGAGATACATGATCAGGAAGAATGGCGCGCCGTACCAGACGTTGACGAGGATGACGGAGAAGCGCGCCCAGAAGGTGTCACCCAGCCATGGGATCGGACCGACGCCGAAGAAGGAGAGCGTGTAGTTGAAGGCGCTGTAGGACGGATCGAACAGCCACAGCCAGGCCAGCGTGCTCATCGCCGGCGGAATCACCCAGGGCACCAGCAGCATGCCGCGCCATTTGCGCTGCTTCTTGCCGGGAATGTTGTGGACGAAATGCGCGACGATGAAGCCGATCAGCGCCTTGAAGATCACGGCGGTGATCGCAAAGATGCAGGACTGCTGCACCACCATCCAGAACGTCTCGCGCTTGAACAGGAAGGTGAAATTGCTGAGGCCGACGAATTTCGTCATCGCCTTGTTCAGCGTCGCCAGATAGAGCGAATAGAATGCGGGATAGAGCACCAGCATCGCGATCAGGAGGATCAGCGGCAGCGTCAGGAAGAACGCAACCGTCGATTTTCGTCCCAGTGCGTTACGCAGGCTCGTTCCCTTTCGCGCGCCCGTCGCGCGGGTGACGCGAGTTCTGTCAACGACGACATCGGCCATGTCAGCTTCCTTAAGTCAGCTCCCTTGGGGCTGCTTCTTTGCGAACTGTCCAACCGCGAGGCCGGCCGATGGGTCGGCTTCGCGCTCATGCGGATCGGACGACGGGATTCGGGCGGCCCACGCACACGACGTGAACCGCCCGGGCACAACCCCGGCCTAGCTCCTCATGAAGCCTTCGCACTCGCCCTCGGCCCAGGCGAGCGCCTGCTCCATGGTCTCGCCGCGGGCAAAACGCAGCGCCATCTTGGTCAGCGTCGCCTGGAAGTAGATCTGTTGCGCGATCTTGGGCGGCGCGGGCGACGCTGCGATCGACAGCGTCTGATGCTTGTAGGGATCCGGATAGTGGAAGAGCGTTCCCTTCGGCGGTCCTTCCTCCTCCCATGTCTTGAACTTGGACATGTTCGCGTAGGCCGGCAGGTCATAGCCGCCGCTCACCGCAACGAACTTCTCGATCGACGATGGCGAGGACAGGTGGACCAGCAGGCTCTTAGCCGCCTCCTTGTTCTTGCCGAAGCTCCAGACGCCCCAGAAGTAGGGCAGGTAGGGTGCGAACCGTCCCTTCGGACCGGACGGGAAGCCGTGCGTCCAGCACTGCTCGGCGACCTGCGGCGCGTCGCGCTTGGCGACGGCCCAAGCGCTCGGCGGATTGAGGATCATCGCGCCGCGGCCGGAGATCAGCCATTTGTTGTTGGAGGCGTCGTCCCAGGACGGCGCATCCGGCGGCAGGAAGGCGATCAGCTTCTTGTAGAACTCCATCGCCTGACGAACCTGGTCGGTCTTCACCGTGATGTCGCCCTTGGCATTGACGAGCTCGGCGCCGAACGACTGGAAGATCGCGCCGGCGGTGTCCACGCTGTCGGTGGTCTCGCCGAGACCGATGCCGAACGCGAAGCCCGCCTTCTGGCAAGCCTCGGCCGCCTTCAGGAAGGTATCCATGGTCCAGTTTTCGACCTTGGGCGGGCCGCCTGCCGGATACATCTCCTGCACGTCGATGCCGGCATGCTTCTTCATCAGATCGATGCGCGAGCAGGGGCCTTTGATCTGGCTGCCGGGTGTCGCGGGCACCGCGAGCCATTTGCCGCCCGACTGTCCGAGATATTTGACGGTGCCGTTCACCTCGCCATTCTGCTTGAGCAGCGGCTCCATGATGTCGTTGAGCGGCTCGAGATTCTCGGCATAGGCCTGCGGCCACCAGCTCGGCATCTGCAGAATGTCATGACCGGACTTGGCCTGGGCCTCGGCGGCGGCGGTCAGCTCGATCTTCTTGTTGTTGCTGGTGATGTAGTCGATGGAGACTTCGACCTTCTCCTTCGCAGCCCATTCGTTGACGAGGTCGGTCGAGGCCTTGTTGGCGCCCGGCACCCAATGGTCCCAGAAGCCGATTGAGAGTTTGCCGGCAGCATGAGCGCCCCGGACATAGGGCGCCGTGATCAGCGCCGCGGAGGACATTGCAGTGGCAGCCACAAATTGACGTCGCGTCAGTGTCTTGCGTGACATCTCGTTTCCTCGCTTGGGTGTTTTATTGTTCTGGTGTTTCCTCTGAACTCTTCCGAGTTTTGCTTTTGATTTTCTTGTTGGCGTTTCTTGTTGGTCGCTTCTTTTCGTTGCCGCCAGCCTCGATGCAGATCATGCGAAGCGCGGCAGATTGGTAGCGCGATCAGATCATGATTGAACCCGTCTGTCGAGAAAGCCGAAGGCGCTTCGTCTAGAACTAACGTTGTGCCCGAATGTGCGGCAGCGCCTCCGGCATCGCGCGCCGGACGCGAACCTCGTGCGTTTGTTTTGCGACGCACACATCGCGTGGGGACAGGGCGGGACGATCCATGCGCAATTACGCCGCAGTTTCGAATAAGCCTCCATAACCGCTTCGCGCGAAACACTTTTCGGGCGTGGATGGCAATCGGCTGCGTCTGGACCTCGAAGCGGCTGAAACGATAATGTTGCAACCGGCGGGGGCTCCCGTCCCGACAAACCAACCAGTTCGACGATGGAGACGAGAATGATCGACCCGGCGCCGCTAGCGCGACATTACTTGCGACGATCGCTCGCGCTGGGGTCTGTGCTCGCGTTGCTGCTCGGCGCGGCCGCAGTCGCGAACGCTCAAGGATTGGTCAAAGGCGTCCAGGAGGGGGCGGCGGCCGGGAACAAGGCGGCCGGTCCGGTCGGTGGCGTGCTCGGCGGCGCGATTGGCGGTGTGGTCGGTGTGTTCACCGGCGTGCTCGGGGTCGGCAACAACAACAACGCCAATCAGGCGCCGGCCGCCAAGGATTCCAACAAGGACGCCGCCAGCAAAGACGCCAAGCAGCAGGGCGCCGGCAAGGACAAGAACGCCAAGGAGAACGCCAAGGCGGGCAAGGGCAGCAAGGCGAGCAAGGAGGCCAAGAACGCGCCTAACGCGTCACAGGACAAGGACGTCACCGTGCTCACCCAGCCCGGCGCGCCGCAACAGACCGCGGAGCAGATCGTGGCCAACAGCGATTCCTATATCGAGCGGATCAAGACCGAGCTGAACCTCACACCCGATCAGGAGAAGCACTGGTACGGCTTCTCGAGCGCCATGCACTACCTTGGACATAATGGTGCAGAGCGGCTCAACTTGCGCGTGGCGCGCGCCAAGCGCGATCCGCCGGACGATATCATCGAGCAGATGCGCAACGAGGCGCAATTCCTGATCGACCGCGCCGCCGACCAGCGCAACGTCGCCGATGCCGCCGAACCGCTCTATTCGAGCCTCGATGACAAGCAGAAGCAGGTCTTCATCCAGGAGATGGTCCGTCTGAGCCACGAGCGCGGACTGGATTGATCAAGTTGAATCGGATTGCGGGCGCCTGAATTAACGGCGCTCGCCACGAATTCGTGAATCCTCTCCGCAATTCGGTTATGATTAGCTCCGCAAGGCTGATGGCGGGGTTGATATGGCGGACGGACTCTCCGTTTTCCTGGTCGAAGACGAGGCGTTAATCCGGATGATGATCGCCGACATGGTGGCGGAACTCGGCCACCACGTCGTCGCGGAAGCGGATAATGTCCGGGATGCGAGCGCCTTTGCGATGACCGCGCAATACGATTTCGCAATCCTGGATATCAATCTCAAGGGTCTCTACGTCGACCCTGTCGCTGACCTGATCGAGCGCCGCGGCAAGCCGTTTCTGTTCGCTACCGGCTACGGGCCGGAATTGCTGCCGTCCTTGCTTCGCCGCAGGCCCATCTTGCGCAAGCCGATTTCGATCGATCAGCTCAAGGCGATGATCGATTCGCTGTTTCCGGAAGCCACCACGCAGGCGCCGCACTGAACAACGGCAAAGGGGCGCCGACGAAAATGGCCGCCCGTGCGGGCGGCCATGTCACGAAGAGATCCGTCGTGGCCTCAGATCAGGCCGGCGCTGAGATCGATGCCGCGCGCCATCAGGCCGAACGAGGCGAGGAGGCCGGTGCAGCAGAGCAGCAAGATGGACTTGAACGAAGAACTGGCGAAACGCGTTTCGGCAACGGCCGGCATCGCGGCGAGCGAAATCATGCTCATGTTCATTCCCCCCTTTGTTGATCCTGAATTGCATCAGGCGAGGGAACTCTTAGAGCAAAAAGTTTGACGTGAGATTGCGAGGGATCCTTAACGGAATCGCAACCGGCGCGTACCGTCGCGCGTGCAGCCCCGGGATCGCAAGTCTCAGGTGCGGCCGTTCTTCAGCACGGTGGCGATGGTATGGGCGGTCATAGCGGCGCGATCCGACGCGCGCTGGGCGGCCAGCCGGTCTCGCGCCTTCTCCTCGATCAAGAGCTCGATCAGGGCGAGCCGCTTGTCCTCGTCGTCCGCCTCGGTCAGGAGGCGGTGATAGCGGTGGTAGTCGAATCCTACGTCCTGCTTACGCATGTCACGCCCCCGCAACTAACGCCACACACCTGATGGATTGTTTCCCATGGGAAACAATCGGGCAAGCACAATCCAGCGTGGAACCACGCTTACATGCAATCAGCTGTGAATTAGTTGACGGACCGGATTGTCACTGCCGGCCGCACCTCAATCCGGATTGTGGTCGGCGAACGCCCTCAGGCCGAGGAAGCTCGCATCGGGCCTGGTGACCAGCCGGGTCGGAATATTGCGCAAGTAATCCTGAAAGCGCCCCTTGGCCTCGAAGCGGGCGCGGAAGGCCGAGGCGGCAAGGAAGTCGGGGAAGCGCGGCACGATCCCGCCGGCGATGTAGACGCCGCCGCGGGCGCCGAAGGTCACCGCAAGATTCCCCGCGACGGAGCCGAGGGTGGCGCAAAACATCTCCAGCGTCGCGCGGCTGTGCGCACAGCTGCCATCCAGGGCCGCCTTGGTGATGGCCGCGGCATCGCGTTGCGGCACCTGGACGCCGTCGACTTCCGCGAGAGCTTCGTAGAGGCTTTGCAAGCCCGAGCCGGACAGCGCGCCACGCTCGATCGAGACATGGCCGAGGCGCCGGCGCAGGCACGCGACCACGCGCTCCTCGCGCTCGTTCTCCGCCGGCAGCGTCGCGTGTCCGGCCTCGGTGACGACGGCCAGGCGCGAACCATGGCGCTCGACCAGGCAAGAGACGCCGAAGCCGGTTCCAGGCCCGACCACCAGCAGCGGCTCTCCGGGCAGGCCGTCCTGTCCGCCGAGCGGGATCAGATCGGCCGGCTGCAGGGCGGGCAGGGACCAGGCCACAACCTCGAAATCGTTGAGCACGTGGACGCTGTCGAAGCCGAGCGCCGGCTGCAGCTCGTTGCCGTCGATGACCCAGGGGCTGTTGGTCATGACGCAGCGGTTGTTGGTGACGGGACCCGCCACGGCCAGCACGGCCCGTCGCGGCGGCTCGCCGCCGGATTTGCGCGCCAGCACGTCGGCAATGGCTTCCCGGACAGTCGGGAAGTCGGCGACCTTCACATAGTCGATCGCGCCAGTCTGGTCGCCCTGGCTCAGCGCAAAGCGCGCATTGGTGCCGCCGATATCGGCGAGAAGAACCGTTCCTGTCTTGCCGATAGCCATGGCCCTGCGGCTGCCGCGGCCTTGCCGGCCTACGGGAACCCCTGTCTCCGTTCCTGATCCGATCCGCAACTGCGCGGACGGTCCGAGAATCCTCGCTTGATTGTGCCTAGTCAACACGGACAGGGCGAAACCGTTGCATCCTGGCATGGCTCCTGGCCATCGGCGCGGTATCGTTGCACGCTGTCGGTGGTTGCGAAGCTGCGCCGGAAGGTCGACATTGAACGGAGCCTTCGGCGCCTGTGGCCGAGCGGTGGAACGGGGCCTTGCGATGAAGATTTCCGACCGCGACGTGCTGCTGGTGATCGACGTGCAGAACGATTTCTGCACCGACGGGGCGCTGGCCGTGCCCGGCGGCGAGAAAGTCGTGCCCGCCATCAATCGCATCGCCCAAAAATTCGCCAATGTGGTGCTGACCCAGGACTGGCATCCGGCTGATCATGTCTCCTTCGCGCCGAACCATGCGGGCAAGAAGCCGTTCCAGACCATCGAGCTGAACTACGGCACCCAGGTGCTCTGGCCGTCGCATTGCGTGCAGGGCACGCCCGGCGCCGAATTCCACGCGGAGTTGGACGTCACCAGGGCGAGCCTGGTGGTGCGCAAGGGCTTTCGGCGCGGCATCGATTCCTATTCGGCGCTGTTCGAGAACGACCACAGGACGCCGACGGGCCTGCTCGGCTATTTGCGCGAGCGTGAGCTGAAGACCATCTTCGTCGCGGGATTAGCGCTGGACTTCTGTGTCCGCTTTTCAGCGGAGGATGCGCGCAAGGCGGGGTTCGAGGTCGCGGTGATCGAAGATGCCTGTCGTGGCATCGACCTCGACGGCTCCATGGCGGCGGCGCATCGGAGTTTTGGCGAGCTCGGCATTTCCGTCATCAGCTTCGAGGCATTCTTGTGAGGAGCGCGAGATAGACGTGGCGCAGAAGACAGGCAAACAGCCGGGCGGACCGGACCAGGTCCAAGACGACCCGCTGATGTGGCCGTTTGCAGCGGCGCGGCTCGCGATGGATGCCTGCTTCTGGTGGATGGAGCGCGGGCCGTCTGAGCCGACCGACAGCAGTCTGCCGTGGACGACGCCCGGCTCGGTTGCGCTGGAGCTTGCGACCATGCGTCTGCGCGATTGCACCACGGACAGATCCGGCCAGCCCGCGCTCGTCTGCGCGCCCTATGCGTTGCATCGGGCCCTGATCGCCGATTTCGCCCCCGGGCACAGCGTGGTGCAGTCGCTGCAAAGAGGCGGCGTCGACCGGGTCTATCTCACCGACTGGCGGTCGGCGACATCAGATATGCGCTATCTCTCGATCGACAGCTATCTTGCCGATCTCAACGTCGCCATCGATGAGATCGGCGCCCCGGTCGACCTCGTCGGCCTGTGCCAGGGGGGCTGGCTGTCGCTGCTCTATGCGGCGCGCTTTCCCGCCAAGGTGCGGCGGCTGGTGCTGGCAGGCGCGCCCGTCGATTTGTCGATCGACTCGGCGATGTCGCGGCTCGCCCGCAACGCGCCCGGAATGGTCTACGACCAGCTCGTCGCGCGTGGCGGTGGCAATGTCAGCGGCGACGAGATGCTGCGCTTCTGGTCGAAAACGCCAAGTCGCGACGATGTCGCAACCGCTTTGCAGAGGGAGCTCTCGGACGAGGAAGGTGCGGCACTGCTCGCGCGCTTCGACCAATGGAATGTGGAGCCCCTCGATCTGCCCGGCACTTATTATCTGGAGATCGTCAACTGGATTTTCCGGGAGAACCGGATTGCCGGCGGCGACTTCGTCGCGCTCGGCCGCAAGGTTCGTCTCAAGGACGTCAAGGCGCCGATCTTCCTGCTGGCCGGGCTCGACGATGACGTGGTGCCGGCGACACAGGCGCTCGCCACCGCCCAGCTTGTTGGTACACCGCCCGCCTTCATTGCGGCGGCCTCCGAACCGAGCAACCATCTCGGATTGTTCATGGGCGCGCGGACCCACTTGCATGCCTGGCCGCGGATCGCCGAATGGCTGCGGGACGATCTGTCCGGCGTGCTGGCCCGCAGCGCCTGATCCTTAAGGCGCCGGGCGGGCTCGGCACGCAAATCCGTTATGCATGATGGCGGATGGCCTGCACGGGGCCGGATCGATGGGCTACATTTGAACCCAGCCGGCGGCGGCCGGGACGAGATTTGGGGTACTGCGCTCGATGACTTTCCACTCGATCTACACCCACGGATTTGCGCGCGTGGCAGCCTGCGTGACCACCTCCCATGTGGCCGATCCCGCGGCCAATGCGAAGGCGATCCTGGCAGCGGCCAATGCTTGCCACGAGCAGTCGGTGGCGGTCGCCGTGTTTCCCGAGCTGTGCCTGTCCGGTTATGCGATCGAGGACCTGGTCAAGCAGGACCCGCTGCTCGACGCGGTCGAGCGTGGGCTTGCCAGTATCGTCGAGGCCTCGGCCGCGCTGATGAGCGTCCTGATCGTCGGGGCGCCGCTGCGCTTTTGCCACCGCATCTACAATTGCGCCGTCGTCATCCATCGCGGCAACGTCCTTGGCGTCGTGCCGAAGTCTTACCTGCCGACTTACCGCGAGTTCTACGAGGGGCGTCATTTCGCCTCCGGCGCCGGCATCGCCGGCGAGACCATTTCCTTTGGAAGTCTGCACGCGCCATTCGGTGTCGACCTGCTGTTCGCGGCCGAGGATGTCCCCGGCCTGACCATCGGCATCGAGATCTGCGAGGACATGTGGATCCCCGTGACGCCGGCCTCGGAGCTGGCGCTGGCAGGCGCCAGCGTGCTGATCAACCTCTCGGGCAGCCCGATCACGATCGGCCGGGCCCGCTCGCGGGCGCTGCTGTGCCAGTCGACCTCGGCGCGCTGCCTTGCGGCCTATGTCTATTCCGCCGCCGGGGCAGGGGAATCGACCACGGATCTCGCCTGGGACGGCCAGACCTCGATCTACGAGAACGGCGTGCTGCTGGCCGAGGGCGAACGGTTCCGGCAGGGTGGCCAGATCACCTACGCCGACGTCGATCTCGATCTGCTCAGGCAGGAGCGCGTCCTGATGGGCACGTTCGACGACAACCGCCGGCAGCGCGAGGCGTTCTTCCGCAAGATCACCTTCCCCCTGAAGCCGCCGGCCGCTGACATCGGCTTCATGCGCAAGATCGAGCGCTTCCCGTTCGTGCCGAGCGACGAGAGCCTGCTCGAACAGGATTGCTACGAGGCTTACAACATCCAGGTCGCGGGACTCGTGCAGCGCATGCGCGCGACCGGCACGAGGCGCGTCGTGATCGGTGTGTCCGGCGGTCTTGATTCCACCCATGCGCTGATCGTCGCCGCCAAGGCGGTCGATCTGCTCGGCCTGCCGCGTGAAAACATCCTCGCCTACACCATGCCGGGCTTTGCCACCGGCAGCGAGAGCAAGACCAATGCGGTGGCGCTGATGAAGGCGTTGCAGACGACGGGTCAGGAGCTCGACATCCGCACCACCGCGACGCAGATGCTGAAGGACATCGGCCACCCCTTCGGCCAGGGCGAGAAGCTCTACGACGTCACCTTCGAGAACGTGCAGGCGGGCCTGCGCACGGACTATCTGTTCCGCCTCGCCAATCATCACGGCGGCATCGTCATCGGAACCGGCGACCTCTCCGAGCTCGCGCTCGGCTGGTGCACTTATGGCGTCGGGGACCAGATGGCGCATTACAACGTCAACGCCGGCGTGCCGAAGACGCTGATCCAGCATTTGATCCGCTGGGTGATCGCCTCCAAGCAGTTCAGCGGCGATGTGAACCGGACCCTGGGCTCGATCCTGTCGGCCGAAATCTCGCCCGAGCTCGTTCCCGTGCAGCCCGGCGAGAAGCCACAGAGCACGGAAGCCTCGGTCGGCCCCTACGAGCTGCAGGATTTCAACCTGTTCTATACGCTTCGCTTCGGCATGCGGCCTTCCAAGATCGCCTTCATGGCGCTGCAGGCGTGGAAGGACGTCGCCAAGGGCGAATGGCCGCCAGCGTTCCCGAGCGATAAGCGCCGGGCCTACGATCTGCAGGAGATCCGCCGCTGGCTCGAGGTGTTCCTGCGCCGCTTCTTCGCCTTCAGCCAGTTCAAGCGCTCGGCCATGCCGAACGGCCCGAAAGTGTCGGCCGGCGGTTCATTGTCGCCGCGCGGCGACTGGCGCGCGCCGTCGGATTCGAGCGCCGCGGCCTGGCTGGAGGATCTCGAACGGAACGTGCCGACCTGATTGGCACGGCGGATCGATGGGGGAGACGAGCTGATGCCGGCGGGGGAAGGCTCGGAAGCAGGTGAAGGGGCAAGCGTCGTCAACGGCCTCTACATCTTCGACATCGAGATGCGCGAGGGCAAGCGCGGACAGGCGAGAGGCGTGGTCGTGCTCTGCGACGGCCGCATCATGGGTGGCGACAGCTATTTCTCCTACACCGGCAGCTACACCTTCCGGAACGGGAAGTGGCGCGGTGACATGATCGTCAACCAGCACACCGAAGCGGTCGGCCGGACGCTCGTGTTCGGGGGCAGGGAGGTCACCTGCGGCTTTTCCGGCGACTATTTCCCCGGCGGCGCCGTAGTCGAGGGAATGGCGCTTGTCGGCAAGATCAGCGTGACGTTCACGGCGCGGCTGACGCTGAAGGATGCGATGTGAGCAGGATCCGGTCCGCTCACCCCTGAATGGCTCCGTTCCCGCTCGGGAACATTCGCACGCACAGAACGTTCGCGTCTGTTGTTGCGATTTGTCGAGGAGAGGGACAATGCGTAAGCACTTGATGTTATCGACTGCAGCCGTCGGCCTCATGCTCGCGTCCGGGCTCGCTTATGCCCAGGCGCCCGAGCGCAGAGACGAGCCGAAACGGAGCGAGGAACCGGCGAAGGGCGCTGCGCCGCAACGCGGTGGTGCGGCCCAGGAACGTCTCCAAGAACGCGGTCAAGATCGCGTCCAGGAACGCGCGCAAGGCGCGCAGGAGCGAATGCAGGGCGGGAGCCGCGAGGACAAGGGCGGCGCTAAGCACGAGGCCAGCGACGACAAGCGCCAGCCGACCCCGTCTGCCGAGCGCAATCAGCCGAAGGCGAAGGATCAGGCGCAGGATTCTCGCGAGACTGCGCGCGATCGCAACCGCGAGGCCGAGAAAGCGGGACGCGACAGCGGCAAGAGCAGCGCGGAGACCAAGCAGGACAAGTCCGCGCCGCAGAAATCAACGGCCGAGTCGGAGAAGTCCAAGACCGGCCCGGCTGCCCTGCAGAGCGAGCACAACCAGACTCAGCCGCCGCGCAATGCGGCAGAGCAATCGCCTCCGCCGCAGCAGAGCAACCGGCCGGCAACCGCGACGGATACAAGCCGGACGGCTCCGACCAGCAACGCCCAGAGCGCTCCCGCTGCGACGGGCACGCAAACCAATCAGGCCAACCAGACGACCCAGACCAATACGCAGGTCAATCAGCAGGCACAGGTGACTTCGGAGAGGCAGGTGCGGCTCTCGGAAACGGTGAGCCGCGCACGCCTCGCCCAGCCGGAGCGCAATCTGAACATCTCGATCCGGGTCGGCGAAACGATTCCATCGCACGTGCGTCTCTATCAGCTGCCGCCCGAGATCGTCTCGATCGAGCCGCAATATCGAGACTATGAGTATTTTGCCACCGATGACGACGTCGTCATCGTGGAGCCGCGGACGCATCGCATCGTCAGCCAGGTGCCGCGCGATCCATCGCGGGCCCGCGCACAAATGGGCGGCGCTGGCACATCGAGCGTGGCTGCCGCGGGCAGCAATGCGAGCAGCAACGTGAATTGCCGCATCATGCGGCGGGATGCCTCGGGTAATGTCGCCGAAGCAGAACCGACGACGGTCGGCTCGACCGCGCGCACGGATTCGCTGAGCGTGACGGTTCAGATGCCCGATGGCAGCTCGTCTGCGCCGGTCGCCCTTGGCGCGGCCGCGGGAGACATCGTCGTCGCGACGCAAGGGCAGGGTGATTGCACGATCACGCTCGAGCCGCAAACTCGCTGAGCGAGAAGCCGGCAAGACGGCCTGGAAACGACAACGCGCCGCTCGGCTGAACAGCCGGACGGCGTGACGTTCGCGTTCAATCTGGAAAAGTTCCGAGGTCCGGAGTGCCTAGGAGTCCGGACCTCGTCACCTTGCCCCAGCCTTCGATCCCCCGCCCCATGTGGTCCCCCAACCCCTTGGTGCGCGATCAGAGGGTGATGCCCTTGGAAGTGGCCGCCGATCGATGTCGCGCGATGTACGCGAGATCGAAATAGGATTCCATTCCGGATCACTACGGAGACGATTGAGCTTGCTTCTGCGGCAACTGCACGTGCCTGCATCGACGGCAGCGCTGCTGCACAAGATCGATGCTGGGGATGCGCGGGATGTCCACAGCTGCTCGACGCTGCGGAATGTTCGTTTCACGGCCCTGTCACCGAACTGGTCTGGCGCTGCTCCCGTCATCGGTTTTGCGGACCGGCACTGGGCTCCGGGAGAAGGCAATATCCCCTGGGTCGCCGTGTTCCGCGCGCTGGGACGGCTGACCTCCAACCCGCGACTGATCCTGGAACTCCGCAACCACGACGCCCGCAAGGGCGCCGCCCATCTCGCCGCGCTTGGTCTCGCCGAATAACACATCACAGAGGGCAGGGCTTATCGTCATGAGAAAACTCACCCGTCGCACCATCCTGAAATCGTCATCGGCGACTGGCTGCGCGACCGCGTGATCCGACGCTGCAATAGCGCGACTGGCTTGAGCTGTGTGCCGATCTGCCGCTGCGTCTAGCGTTGGACCTCGGGCTTCTTGCCGCGCCCGAGCGCGAATTGACCGACGGGGCCCTCGATATGTAATTCCAGCTCCGTCATTTTCGCGAACAGATCGATGTTGGTCGTCCCGATAGCGCAGCCACCAAGGCCCATATCGGTTGCGGCCAGATAGAACGTCTGAATCAGACAGCCGACATTCTTCAGGATCAACGAATATGCGATTGAGCTGTATTTCCAGGAGACCCGCCCAAAGCGCGCCGCGATCGTGATCAGGATTTGCGGCTGACCAGGCGCGTCCATGGCGAACTGAGCCGCCACTGAGAGAGCCTGGAGTTGTTGGGCGGAGGCGCTGATTGCGACCAGCGCGTGGCTCCCTGCGTCGTAGTGGTAGAGTCCGCGCGCAAGCCCGTCGCAGTTCGCGACGGTGAGGTACAATTCGAGTTCGTACGCGCTGCCGGCCGACGGATAAGGCCTCGCGCTATAGGCGACTTCGGAACCGCCCTCGAAATATGGCTCGCTCTTCCATTCGGACACAACGCGCGCGGTGGTGTCGAGAAACTGCGCGAGTTCGCCGAGCGTGACCGGATTCTTGTCGTCGAAATCCCGTGTCGAATGGCGTTCGCGCAACAGCTTCCGGAGGAGAGAGTTCGGCTCCGCGGGGGAGGAGAATGTGCGCAGATCAACCCTGCTGCCGGCCCAGGGCGGACGCACCGCCGGCGACGGCGGAACGACACTGGCATAGGTGAAGGCCGCGCCGACCGGATTGGCTTGCCGACCCTCCGTGCTCCGCGTGTGAAACACCAGATCGTGGAAATCCCAGAGTACGAGGTTGCCGTCGCCTTCGTTGACCCGCAGGCCTTGCCCATCCTTCGCATCGAGCTTGAGCAGGATCTGACAGTCCAGCAACAGTTCGAGCAGATGGAGGGTGGAGGAAGCCATCTTCTGGTCGAGCTTGCCGATCTTCTGAGGCTGCGACAGCGCAGCAAGGGTGGCGGCGATGGCGGGATCGCCAATCCGGAACAGCGCGCCGGCGCGTGGCGATTCCAGCACCATCTCATTGCCGCGCCGGCGCAGATAGGCAAAGCGCGACAACACGACGGTATCACGCTTGCCGAGCTTCGCGCGTCGCGGCCAGTAGTCGGGGACTTGAGGCTCGATGATCACGAAATCCTGCGTGTTACGCGAAGAGGAGAGGCGGTATTCCAGAAGGCCCTTCCGGGCCAAGCGATGCACCAGTGCGTCGATTTCCCTGGCGAGGATGCTCTTGCCTGCAAACGAAGCAAGCGGAAGACCGGTGCCCAGATGTCGCGCTCGGTCCATCGCGGCTGCGCTGAATTGTCCGAGGTTGACGGAATAGTCGCCCAGAAAGACCGCGATGTTTCCGTCCGGCTGCATCTGGAGGGAGAAGCGATGGCTCAATCGGGCGGCGATGTCTGGCGCGATCTTCCTGGTCGGCGTTTTCCGGGGAGCGCGCACGAAAGAGCAACCCTTCAGGTGTGTGGAAGGAATGAGGTCAGGTCGCTTTCCTGTCGCGGCCGATCCAGCAATCCGAGCTTCACCGGCACATCGTAAAGGCGGCCCGGTGCGAAGCGGCGATAAAAATGACGCAGGCCGGGGACGAGCACTCTGACGACCGGAACCTCGACGTCGGGACGTGTCTGGTCGAGGACGAGGAAATCGTAGCCCGCGCGGGCGGCGATCTCAACGCAAGCGATGGCCTGGTCCCGCGTGTTGTCGTGAAGCTCGAGGCTCGGCGCTGGGGCGACGATCGGCCGATCGCTGGGTGTCAGGAACGGGTAGTCTTCCAGGCGCAATGGTGTGACACCGTCGAGGGTCGGCTTCTCGCCGCTCGCACCGCTCATCATGCTGACAGACATGAATTGGGTCAGCTCGGTGAGGGAGCGCAACAGGGCTATGCGACGGTCGAAATGAGCGCCGGAGCCGAACTCGATATTCTCGTGTCCATCCTGCATCCAGTGCATGATCGCCACGTAAGTCGGAATGCCGAGGTCGGTGGTGACATCGAGCACCCACAGCTTGCGCCCGGCTTCCGCAAATTGAGCTCGGAGATCCCGGACATAGAAATCGTCGAATTGCTCGAGGTCGACCTCGGCGCGCTGCACCCGGTTGTACCACCAGATCGCGTAGGCATCGCGCTCGATCAGTTCGAGGAAGCCCTGGACAATCGCTTCGTCGCGGGTGTTGCCGGCCGCGCAGCCGTTGGAATCCGTGTGAAAGCCGCCATAGAAGAAGTACAGGAGGCCCGTCGGCAGATATTTGAAGCGTTTGTCGCGCAACGATGAAACGGGCGACCACTCGGTCCTCGTCGAGGGATCGAACGGTTCGGGAACCGGATGGGGATCGTCCGGTTGCTGGAGAAACCTGGTCTTGAACTGCGTTTCACTGAAGAGCTGGACATCGTTGGGAAGAAGCGCCTCGCCAGGCGCGAAATCGGCAAATCGACGCGTCGTCCTGATCTCATCGCCCTGGAAAATGCCCGAATAGCGTTCGATGGATTCCATCAGAGCGCTGGCTTCGCCCTGTTCGGCGGTCGAGCCCTTGCCAAAGCTGCCGCCGCTCAATCCGGATCTGAGCTGGTCGATGCTGTGGGCCGGCGCGGAGAAATTATGCTGGGCGAAATAGTTGGTGTTCATCGGCAGATCGACGTCGATTCGTTCGAGCCTGGTCACCACCCCTGTCAGTGGGCTCACATGCTTGCGGAAGCGCGACACCGTCGACCGCGACGTCACGGTGCGATATCCACCGCTGGTCATAACGAGCCTCTTGCCCTCGGCAATTTCGACCAGGGCCGGAGATCGGCGTGGGTTGCTCAGCTTCCTGTTGCCGCAGGTCGGACATTGCGGACGCCGCGTCACGTAGTGCTTGGCGATGGCAGCGCCGGTCAGGTCGAAACTTGCGATGTGATCGCGCAAATCGGTGCGAAAATCCGAGGCAATTGCCTTGGCGATCTCGACGGCCGCAAAATGGATTCCGGTCTGGCCCACGCTTTCTCTGACGAGCGGCGATGTGGCAACCGCACGCGCCGGTCCCCGGTCGAGAAACCCCTTGATCTCCCTGTTGCGGATCATGCGATCGAACAGACAGGTCCAGCAGGCGCTCTCGCCGGGTTTGAACACGGGCCCGACCAAGGGAAACGGGCCGGATGGCTGTATCAGCAACCAGGGCGTCTTGCCGGACACACGTTCCTGGTTCAGTTCAGCAAGTCGCCGGTCGAGATAGTCGTTCGCCAGCGTGATCGTCAACTTCGGCGCTCGCTTGGCGATTTGAACACCGAGCTTGCTCAACGCCGCGGTCAGCTCCTTGGCGCCTTTGACGTCGATCGACTCGACCTGCACGGGGCAATTGCGAAGATTTTGTGCCGCGATCTCCAGGGGCATGCCGAGGCTTGCCAGGAAACCGCCGACGGCATCGTCGAATGCTTTCGAAGTCCGTGCAACGATATACCGGCGATCGAGGAGCCGCTTGATCGCTTCCTCGATCTTGTCGGCCGGAAAGTGCTTCGAAAGCTGGCGAATGATCTCCGGCCAAGCCTTGCCATGTTGTCCGATCGCGGTGGCCAAGGCACAGTAGAGCTCGCCGTGCAGGAAGAACTTGCGGTCCTCGGAATAGAGGCAGACCGCATCGGGAGGCAGGACGTAAGCGGTGAAGTTCGGCGCAAATCGAAGAATGTCTTGACGGGTCTGCCGCGCAACGCGGGCCTTGCGAGTTGCAGTCATTGGGTCAGCACGCTGATCCTGTTGCCGATGCAAGTGTCGTAGCGATGTCGAGCAATTGGCCGGCCCCACTCTTGAGGCCGGCCAATGACCTATCAACCCGTGAATTTGACATTCGGAACGCGCCGGGGGCCTAGCACCAGCGGCAACGGCCCCACGATGCGCAGCAACCCGCGCATGATACGGCGCATCCCAGGACAGCACAGCCGACGCCACATCGGCAACCGACGCCGCATCGGCAACCACGGCAACCCCGACAGCCTCTGCAGCCGCGGCAACCGCCGCATCCGCGCCATGCCACCTGCACGCGGCTACCCGCGTTTTCCTTGTCGAAGAGATGGAAGGTGGCGAGGCTGACGTCAGCCATCTCCTCTTCATCGAGCGTGATGGCTTGACCGACTCCAAGATGAGGCAATTGTTGTGTGTCGGCTGTCGGTACCGCGGACGCCGAGGCGCCTCCCGCCAGCGAGAACGTCAACCCTGCGGCTCCGAACGCCGGCACGGCGACCTTGGTGACTCGCTTCTTCCCTTTGGAAGTCTTCTTCGCCTGCCGCATGGTCAAACCTCCGAGCATTGCAAGAAGTGTCCCAGCCGCGCTAAGCCTACGCCCGGGAAGGTGCGCGAGCAACAATTTCGCGCACGAACGCGCGGTGGCGCACGGTCAGGATGTATTCATCTTCATGAACGGAATCGGCACGGCGAGTTGACACGACGCATCAACGATCCGCGCTGTTGGTGCTCATGCAGCTTGGTGCAGTGCCGCAAGCGCATCGAATCTCGAACGGAGAGATCGGCGTGGCAGATCGATCGGGGCGTTTCGCTTGGTATGAACTCCTGACCACGGATGTCGCGGCGGCGGGGGCTTTTTACCGCACGGCCGTCGGCTGGAATGTGAAGGATGAATCGACCCCGGAACTGCCCTATGCGGTGCTTCGTAGCGGCGGCGCTCCGCTGGGCGGACTTATGGAGATCCCGGAAGAGGGGCGGAGATTGGGGGCGACGCCGCGGTGGATGGGATACGTCGCCGTCGACGACCTGGACGCAACCGCCGCGCAGATCAGGCGTCTTGGAGGCTCGATCCTTGTGCCGCCGACCGACACCAATATTGGCCGCATCGCAGTCGTTGCCGATCCGCAGGAGGCGACGTTCGGGCTGATCAAAGAACCGACATATGGCCGACGGAAACCGGGCCGGCCGGACGAGTCGGGCCGCGTCGGCTGGCATGAGCTACTGGCTGTCGACCGGACCGCGGTCTTCGATTTCTACAGAGAACTCTTCGGTTGGCAGAAGGCCGACGCTCAAAACGAACCAGCGGCCTGGTATCAATTGTTTTCGGCAGGTGGACAGACGGTCGGCGGCATGCTCACGAAGCTTCCGAGCGTCGCGCAGCCGAGCTGGCTGCATTATTTCAATGTCGACGACATCGGTGCTGCCACGAAACATGTGAATGCTGGCGGAGGCCGGATCCTCCAGGGTCCGATCGAATTGCCGGATGGCTGCTGGATCGCACGATGTGTCGATCCCCAAGGTGCCCTGTTTGCATTGCAGGGCGCCCGAGGTCCGGCAAGCATTGAGCCATCCTCGGCCTCGGAAATCGGCTGGTCCGCCAAATGGGGTGGCATTGCCTCCCACGGGAGAATTGTGCTGCCCAAGCCGAAGCCCTAGCTACAAGCGTCTGTCCGGCACTGACGAACTCGCAATAGCCCGCGCCGGGAGCAGGGGAGCCCTGTCCGGCCCAAGTTCCCGTTGCGCCGGCCCGGCCCGTGCGCTATCCGGCCGGAAAGGCCTGAGGCGGCTCCACATTTT
>NZ_LWIG01000033.1:130513-151216 GCF_002068095.1 Bradyrhizobium sacchari
GCCCGCGGCCTCTGGCGCGCGACCGGCATGAAGGACGGGGATTTCGGCAAGCCGATCATCGCGGTCGTCAACTCCTTCACCCAGTTCGTGCCCGGCCACGTCCATCTCAAGGACCTCGGCCAGCTCGTCGCCCGCGAGATCGAGCAGGCCGGCGGCGTGGCAAAAGAGTTCAACACCATCGCCGTCGACGACGGCATCGCCATGGGCCATGACGGCATGCTCTACAGCCTGCCGTCGCGCGAGCTGATCGCCGACAGCGTCGAGTACATGGCCAACGCCCATTGCGCCGACGGCCTCGTCTGCATCTCCAACTGCGACAAGATCACGCCCGGCATGCTGATGGCCGCGCTGCGGCTCAACATCCCCGCCGTGTTCGTCTCGGGCGGCCCGATGGAGGCCGGCAAGGTCAAGCTGGCCGGCAAGACCAAGGCCGTCGACCTCATCGACGCCATGGTCGCCGCGGCCGACTCCAAGGTCAGCGACGACGACGTCAAGGTGATCGAGCGCTCGGCGTGCCCGACCTGCGGCTCCTGCTCGGGCATGTTCACCGCCAATTCCATGAACTGCCTGACCGAGGCACTTGGCCTGGCGCTGCCCGGCAACGGCTCGGTGGTCGCAACCCATGCCGACCGCAAGCGCCTGTTCGTCGAGGCCGGTCACACCATCGTCGATCTCGTCCGCCGCTATTACGAGCAGGACGATGCGTCGGTCCTTCCGCGCAACATCGCCAACTTCAAGGCGTTTGAGAACGCCATGACACTCGACATCGCCATGGGTGGCTCGACCAACACCGTGCTGCATCTCTTGGCCGCCGCCCATGAAGGGCAGGTCGCCTTCACCATGCAGGATATCGACCGCCTGTCGCGCCGCGTGCCGGTGCTGTGCAAGGTCGCGCCGTCGGTTGCCGACGTCCATGTCGAGGACGTGCACCGCGCCGGCGGCATCATGGGCATTCTGGGCGAGCTCGACCGTGCCGGCCTGATCGATACCTCGGTCTCGACCGTGCATGCACCGACCATGAACGAGGCGCTGGAGCGCTGGGACATCAAGCGCTCCAAGAGCGAGGCAGTGCGCACCTTCTATCGCGCTTCGCCTGGCGGCATCCCGACCCAGGTCGCCTTCAGCCAGGAGCGTCGCTATGACGAACTCGATGCCGATCGCGAGAAGGGCGTCGTGCGCGATCTCGAGCACGCCTTCAGCAAGGACGGCGGCCTCGCCGTGCTCTACGGCAACCTCGCGCAGGACGGCTGCATCGTGAAGACCGCCGGCGTCGATTCCTCGATCCTGAAATTCTCCGGTCCGGCGCGCGTGTTCGAAAGCCAGGACGCTGCCGTCGAAGGCATTCTGGGCGGCAAGGTCGTGGCCGGTGAGGTCGTGGTCATCATTTATGAAGGCCCGCGCGGCGGCCCCGGCATGCAGGAGATGCTGTATCCGACCAGCTATCTGAAATCGATGGGTCTCGGCAAAGCCTGCGCGCTCGTCACCGACGGCCGCTTCTCGGGCGGCTCGTCCGGCCTGTCGATCGGCCATCTGTCGCCGGAAGCGGCCGAGGGCGGCAACATCGGCCTCGTGCGCACCGGCGACGTCATCGCCATCGACATTCCGAACCGCAGCATTACGCTGGAGGTCTCCGACGAAGAGCTCGCCAAGCGCCGCGCCGCGGAAGAAGCGAAGGGCGATGCCGCCTGGCAGGCGACCGGCCGCAAGCGCAACGTCTCGACCGCGCTGCAGGCTTACGCCGCACTCACCACCAGCGCCGCGCGCGGCGCGGTGCGCGAGGTGAAGCGCCGCTCGAACTGAGCGCTGCATCGTTCGCGCCTCACGTGCATGGTCAATAAGTTCTGAACGGCCGGTGAAAACCGGCCGTTCGCATTAAGGATGCCTCAACGAACTTCAGCACAGCAAGGTTTTGCGGCGTATACTTCAGTGACCTTCGCAAATTCATTTCGGGCAACTGGGGCACCACATCCAATGTCTCGTACTCTTGCTGTTGTTTTCTCCACCGCCGTCGCTGCGATTTCGATGACGGGCGCAGCATCCGCCGGCTGCTACAATTGCTACACGCCGCCGCCGTGCCAGACCTGCTACCAGCAGCAATACGTCGCGCCGCAATACCGCACCGTCGACGAGACCGTGATGGTGTCGCCCGGCTCCGTGGTCGCGCATCGCACGCCGGCGCAATACCGCACCGTGATGGTGCCGCAGACCGTGATGGTGGCGCCGCCGGGCGTCCAGTACGAGCGCATTCCGCCGCAATACGCCACGCGCCAGCGTGTCGAGATGGTCTCGCCCGGCTATTCCTATTACGCCCCGGTGCAGATGGGCTGCGCGTCCTGCGGCTACTGAGCCGGCGCAGCAATGAACTTTCTCGAGCGGCGCTCCCACGGGGCGCCGTTTTCTTTTGTACATCCGCAAACGAGGCCCGGAATTGGCGGTGAACCCAACCCGGGCCTCGTAACCGGCGACGCCCTGGGAGATGTCGCCAGTGTCAGGGATGCTGAGAAGAGCAGGCTAGGGGAACAGGCTGACGCTCGCCTGACAGATCACGGATAAAGAAACGTTGCCCAATCGTCTCCACGTTGCGCGGAACGCGCTTTCGAGACGGCGGACATGACAAAAGCCGGGTGCATCCGACCGCCCCTGTCGTGGTCGGCCATCGCGAGAAGGAAGCATGGCGGACATATTTTGCGGCGACGACGCACTCGCCTACGAACGCAGCCGGACGCATTTCGCCGCCGGCGAAGGCATGTTGCTCGACGATGCCTATCGTCTGGCGCATCTGCCTCTGGTCGCCCCCAACGATCCTCGCGTGATCGCAGCGAAGGAAGGCACCGATTACGACAGGGGACGCCACCCCACGGCTTACTCGGTGGTGCTGCCCGTCTCAGCCGACGCACTCGAAGCTTCGCCAGCCTATCAGGCGCTTGAGATAGAGCTGCGGACGGCTCCCTTTGCGCACAAGGTGGCGTGGCACGTGATGGACAGGCGAAGGGGCCGTCTGCACGCCACCGTCTGCGGTGGCCTCGGCTCCGAGCCCCCGGTCATCGACCTCGCCCGTCGCTCGGCCCTGGCCGGGCTCGGACCCATCAAGGCCGAGGTCCGAGGCCTGTTCTCCGGGAACGTGAACCGGGGACGGGTCTATCTGCGCGTCTACCCGGAGCAGCGCGATGGCGCGAACCTCTTCTACGCGGTCCAGCGCGCGCTCGGCCGCCCGACGACGGACCTCTACGTGGTCGGGCTCTGGAATCTCATGGACGATCTCGACGCCGACGAGGCCGCAATCCTGGCGGCGATGATCGAGCGCTGGTGGTCACGGACCTTGCTGCGGGTCGAGGCGGACGAGCTCTGGCTGCTCGGCGCACGCGATGACCTCGTGCTGGATGGGGAGATCAGCGCGCGCTTGGCGCTGCGCTGAGACGCTGTTCGATATCGCTGTGAAGCCGGGACGGGCGCAATGGCTCGATACTGGCGGAAGGGGTGGGATTCGAACCCACGGTACCCTTGCGGGCACGCCGGTTTTCAAGACCGGTGCCTTAAACCACTCGGCCACCCTTCCAGCGCTGGAAGGTCAGGCACTTAGCGAATGGCCGCCCTGGACGCAAGGCGAATAAAGCTGGTTTTGGGCACATCTCCGGCAAATCTTGCGGTCGCGTTTGGGCGTCCCGTGAGCTGGTGCGCGCGCCTGGGGAATGCCTTCACGATCATCCTCACGGACAAGGATGACGACAAGTCGATGCGCGTCTTTCGACGTGTGGTGACGGATGCCGTGGCAAATGCCGACGACGACGATGACGTGATGCCGCGCCGGTTTGCGCAATGGTCCATCCCTTGTGTGTCGGGACGGTCCATGACTGGGCTGCCGTTGCGAGGGGCGCGCCGTAAAAAATCCACGCCGGACTGTGCGAAAGCGAACAGAGCTGATTACCGAATTTTCCTAGGCTGCGGTTGCTGACCTTCCCCAAGGTCAGCCCCCAGCGGCCCCGGCCTTACCCCAAAAGCCCCCCACTACAGCCGGGGCCGCCACCGCCCTGCGGTGCTGCCGATTCATCGCTGCGGGTGTGGAGGTCAGGCGCATCGCCGCGTTTTCCGGCAGCGGTTCCGCTGTCAGCTCTCGCACCGCGAAGACTCGCAGCCGCGACTGCCGTCACAGTGCTGCGACCCTATGGGCGGCGCTGATTGCGTCTTAGCGGGGCGAGAATTCGTACCTCTCCAATCGCTCAATCGCTGCTTGGCGTTCGTGCTGGCCAAGCCAGACCAGCGCCAAAAGCAGCGTGCCGCAAAGCGCCGCGAACCCGAAAACCAGACGCTTCATCGCCTGTGAATGCGAGTGCGTTGGTAAGGTTCCTGACGAGCGCGGTGGACGATCGTTTTGCAACAAGCCCAGCGGAATGGGCGAGGCTCATGGTCGTTCGGGAAATCGGGACGAGGGTCGGCCCGGCCGACGGATTATGTCCCCGGAAAACCGGCTGGCCCGCACCGGCGGGTCTTTCCCATCATGCGAGGCAGGCCAGGATGGCGAGTGCGACGTCGGCTCCGAGGTCGCCTGAATACGCCCAGACTGCAATTCCAGCACCGAGAGTCAGCGCGATCACCTTCAGAGCAATCATCTTTAGTCTCCCCTTAAAGCGCGGGGTGAAACTAGCCGCGTTATGTTTCCGGGATGCTTCGTTCGGGGAGATAAGCGGTTTCATTCACCGACCTGTTATCGGCTCTTGTCCCGGGCTGCTTTTGGATGAAGTTCGGTTTTTGCGCATTCGCCTGGGCGAGCGATTTTCCGAAGATGGCGGGATGCCACTGTTTTGCCCGACGGGTCAAACGGCCTTTCGCGGGTGCAAAAAAAGTCATTGCGCTGACACGACTTGGCTACTGTGCATGGGGTTGTTTTCGATGTTTTTGTTGGGAGGCCATCCTGCAGCGTGGACGGCTGTAATTTTCCGCTTCGCGACTGCCCGGTCCAGGACGCGATTTTCTTCCGGTAAGGCCTTGAATCACCGGGCGTTTCGGCCTTGTTCACGAAGCGCGCGCAATGCGGCGAGCGGAACTTTTTCCTCGCCTCCACGTTACCTCGCCATGACTGATGACCTTTCCTTCCGACGCAAACCCTTAACTCCCGAACAGCGCCAGGCGCGCGATGCCGCTCGCCGGATCGAGGCCGAACAGGCCATGCGCGATCACGAAGCGGCGCAGAAGGCGTTTTACGCCAACAAGGAGCGGCTGAAGGCCGAGCGGCTCGCACGAGAGGCTGCGGCCGCGAAGGGCTGACCGCGCCCGATCCGCAGCGCGCCAATACCACCAGGATCTATCGTCTGACGTGAGGACATCGCGTTTCGCGCGCGAGGCCAGCTTGAGCGCCTGGACTGCCCCCCGCGAATGCGCGCGGGGGCCGTCATGCTTCGATCCGCTTCAACCTGACAAACGGCATCTTCCAGCCACCGACCGCGCCGGCGCGCAGCGGTGAACGTCCGGGCTTGCCGCAAGCGCAAGACTTGACGGCGTTTGCCTTCCGCCGGAAGCTTCAGATGACTCACAACTGACGTGAATACGGAGACGTTCTTTCCAGCCAGTCCGATCCCATCAGCGAAAACGCAATGGAGCTGACCATGACCACGTTCGACAAGCGCGAGCAGGGCTTCGAGGCCAAATTCGCCCACGACGAGGAACTCATGTTCAAGGTGACGGCCCGGTCCAACAAGCTGCTCGGACTCTGGGCCGCCAGCCAGCTCGGTCTCAGCGGCGAGGCGGCCGCGGGCTATTCGGCGGCGCTGGTCACGGACCACCTCGAGAGCCGGACGATGGTCGAGGTCCTGGACAAGGTTTCGGGCGATCTTGCCGCCAAAGGAGTGGCGCGCGAGCAGGTCGCCGCGAAGCTCCAGGAATGCCTGCACCAGGCCATGCAGCAGCTCGAAGCCAAGGAGTAAGGCGCAAAGGCGTGAGCGCCGCGCTCACAGCTCCATGTGGACGATCTCGATGGGCTCGCCGCCGAGGCCGTGGGAGAACTGTCCCCGACCAATGCTTCTGAAGCCATACCGTCGGTAGAACGCCTCGGCGTTGATCGTGGCTTCGAGGCGGATCGGTCCGCCGCCATGACCGAGCCGCGCCTGGGCCACGCCGATGTCGAGCAGCCGCTGCCCGACGCCGGAGCCGGCCGCCTCGGGCAGCACGAACAATCGGGTGACCTCGCCGGGCTCGGCATCGACAAAGCCGATGACGACGTCGTTGCGAAGGCAAACGATCATTCGCCCCCTGGCGATCAGCTCCTCGTAGAACCGTGGTGTTCGTTCGCCCATCCAGTTCTCGATCTGTGCCGGCGAATAGCATCCCCGCGAAAGACCCGCGATCGAGGCCTTGGTGATGTCAAACACGGTCTCCGCATCGTCCGGACACGCCGGCCTGAAGGACATCTCCTCATCGGCGGACGGGGCGTGCTTCTCACTCGGCATGTCTGCGCATTCCGGAATCGCTGAGCTTGTCGACATAGGCAATTCCGAGCGCCGAGACGATGAAGGTGATGTGGATCAGCACCTGCCACATCACGCCGGTCTCGGTGAAGCCGGCGCGGCTCGAGCCGAGATTGCCGGCCTCGATGAAGGTGCGCAGCAGCGCGATCGAGGAGATGCCGATGATGGCCATGGCGAGCTTGATCTTGAGGACGCTCGCATTGACGTGGCCGAGCCATTCCGGCTCGTCCGGATGGCCCTGGAGGTCGAGCCGCGAGACGAACGTCTCGTAGCCGCCGACGATCACCATCACCAACAGATTGGAGATCATCACGACGTCGATCAGCGCCAGCACGCTCATCATGATCTGCTGCTCGGTGAGATCGAGGGCGTGCCAGGAGAGATGCCAGAGCTCCTTCAGGAATAGCGCGATGTAGACGCATTGCGCTACGATCAGCCCGAGATAGAGCGGCAATTGCAGCCAGCGCGAGCCGAAGATGATCATCGGCAGCAGGCCGAGACGCGGCGCGGGCAGGCGGGGCTCGGTCCTGGTCTCGGGTTCAACCGACATTCAAGCAGCATCCTCGCAAGCAGAGACGATCTCGCTTTCATGTACCCCGACAAGATGGCCTGCGGAAGACGTGCGGTGCATTAGGCAACGCTTCGGGCGATCGTGTAGTTTCGTGCTAGCGTGGACGCGGCCGTCCTTCGACGGCGCGGATCGGGAGGGGCATGTTGCGCAATGGCTTTGGCGACGGGGTTTAAGAGAACTGTGTTGCTTGTTGCGGCGATGATGCTTGGCGCCGGCGCCGCCGAGGTGTCGGCTACGCCGCTGACGCCGTTTCGCTACGAGGCGCAGGCGCAGCGCCATTGTCCACATGACCAGGTGGTCTGGCTGGATTTCAGGAAGGGCATCTACTACGCGAAGGGCCAGAAGCGGTACGGCCAGGGTTTTGACGGCAGCTTCGTCTGCCTCGGCGAAGCCCGCGACGGCCTGTATCGTCGCTCGCTGCTCGGCGTGCGCTGAGCCGTTTGACGGAGCGGGAACGGCCTACTTATTTCTGGCCCGGCAGCTTCACCGGGACGTGCGGGGAGGTGCTGATGACCCTCGGACTACCGTCCGGGTGGGTCCGGCCGCCGCGGATCAGCGATTCCAGGACCAGGATGAATTTCTCGGAAAGCATGTCTGTCACCTTCGTTGGTGATGGCCTCTTGAAATGCGTCGAGGCGCCGACCGCAGAAATTCAATCAACTAAATGGGAGCAGGGCCGACGCCCTGTTGCAGCGCAGTACTGTGCTTGTCTGAGAAGACGAGAAACGATGGTCCGGAATCAGCCGAAGGCCAGCGCCACCAGGCTCGAGCACAACAGCACCAAGCCGCCTGCGGTCAATGCCAGGAAGCCATCGGATACGAGGTCATGATTACGCATGGGACACCTGCCGCTCTCGTGTTCGATGCCCGGTCGGATCGATCAAAATCAGTCCGAACGTGCCGCCTTGAAAGAGGTGATGCTTGCCGATCAGTGCGAGTGCCTTCAGGCCCTCGTACGGTAACCTTCGAACGCATGGGCCAGGAAGATCCCCGCGCTTACCAGACCCATCAGTGCCGAAACCGTCTCGATCATCGTTAAATTCCAAATCCCGCCCTTGCATGCGAGAGAACGCGTGCGGCCTTGCACAGTCAAAAGAATTCCCGTGAGTGGCGTGACAATGGGGGTGGAGTGAGGATTTGGCGCAACAGAATGTCCAGGAGTGGGACAGAGCAGGCCCTTGCGCCCCGTAGATCAACGGGGAGAAGCGAACCGGGTGTTTACCATCTCGGCGTGATCGCCGTGAGCTCCCCATTTCCGCCGTGTTCCGATTGCGTTATCGTTACCACATCCGATGCGGTGGTGGGCCGCATCGGGGCAAAGGACCGGACAGCGCGCGCCCGTCACCAAAGCGGGTTGGGTATGCCACCGGCGGAATGGTATTTGGGGCGAATGGGGATCCGACGGTCAGATTCGGTTATGCGGGCCGCGCGAGGTGTTGCGGCGGCCGCGACCTGCCTCGCGCTCGCCAATTGTGCCTCGTCGGGCAAATTCGCCAGCCGCGTCGATCCGAAATACGGCGTGTCCTCGAGCCCCCGGGTTGTTGCCTTTGGCGATCCGGTCCCGAAGGGCGGCGGCACCTACCGCGTCGGCAAGCCCTATGTGGTGGCTGGCAGGACCTACGTGCCGGAGGAAGACGTCAACTACCGCGCCGAGGGCATGGCGTCCTGGTATGGCGATGACTTCCATGGCCGCCTGACCGCCAATGGCGAAGTGTTCGACATGGGCTCGCTGACCGCGGCGCATCCGACCCTGCCGATGCCGTCCTATGCCCGGGTGACCAACGTCTCGAACGGCAAGTCGCTGATCGTCCGCGTCAATGACCGCGGCCCCTATCACGGCAACCGGCTCATCGACGTCTCGAACAAAGCTGCCGAACTGCTTGAATTCAAAGGCAATGGCGTTGCCAAGGTCCGTGTCGAATATGTCGGCCGGGCGCCGCTCGAAGGCTCCGACGACCGTCAGCTGATGGCCACCCTGCGGACCGGGATCCCGGCGCCGTCACCTTCGATGGTCCGGGTTGCCTCTGCGAAGCCCTTCGTGCCGGAATTGCCGTCATCGACCCGCGGCGCCATTCGCGGCGAGGTTCCGATGCCGGAGGGGCGGCCCTACAATCTCGGCAATACCTCCGCCGACATGGCTTCGCTCAATGCGACCTCGGAAATGTCGGCCTCGAGCCGCAGCCGGGGGCGGGCGCTCCAGAACGCGCGCGCCGTGTCCTATGACGAGGACGGCCGCTATGCGAGCGAGGGCGCTGCGACGGCCCCCTATACCTCGGACGGCGCGGCCGAAGCCCGCAGCATCCTCAGCGGCCGCGGCCTCTACTAAGCCGCGCTCTCCTTCAGGAACGTCACCAGCGCGGCATTCACCTCGTCCGGCCGTTCCTGCTGCACCCAGTGGCCGGCGCCCTCGATGATCAGCTTCCGCTTGAGATTGGGCAGCACGCGCTCGAGCTCGTTGACGCGCTTGGCCCCGATCAGCCCGGTGATGACGGCGTCTTTCGAGCCGGCAATGAAGAGGGACGGTTGCCGGATCTGCGCATCCTGCCAGGGCGCCGTCAGCTCCCAATTGCGGTCGAGGTTGCGATACCAGTTCAGCCCGCCGCGGAAGCCGGATTTGCGGAAGCTTTCGGTGAAGTAGGCGAGGTCAGCCTCGCCGAGCCAGGCGGGCAGCGGCTCTCCGGCCGGCGCGTGGCCGAGAAATCCCTTGTCGGCCTGCACGAACATGGCGGCCGTGGGATCGCTGAGGCCGCGGCCGCCGAGCACGATGCGCATGGTGCGGGCAACGTCGCGCTCGAGCTCGGCCTCGGCGATGCCCGGCGCCTGAAAATACTGCCAGTAGAAGTTGGTCACTCCGCCCTCGCGCAGGAGGTCGAGCGGCTTGCCACGGCCGCGAAAGGGCGGGGGCACGCTTAGGCCCGCCACGGCCGTGAAGATGTCAGGCCGGAACAGCGCCGCATGCCAGGCGACCGGAGCCCCCCAATCGTGGCCAACAACCATGGCCTTGGATTCGCCCAGCGCCTGCACGAGGCCGACGACGTCGCCGACAGTGTCGAAGATCGAGTAGGCGTTCACGTCGGCCGGCGCCGCGCTCTGGCCGTAGCCGCGCATGTCGGGGGCGACGACGTGAAACCCGGCGTCCGCCAGCGCCGGGATCTGGTGACGCCAGGAATAGGACAGTTCGGGCCAGCCATGGCAGAGCACGACCAGCGGACCCTGGCCGGCCTCGCGGATGTACAGGTCGATGCCGTTGGCCTTGATCATGCGGGTGGAAGACATCGCTTTTCCGCCTTGTTTCAGGGGTTTGGTCGATAAATATGAGGTGTCACGATAGGGGCGTGACGAGAATCATGCAAACTCGGGCGCCGGCGTCAGCCTGAAGTTGTTCGCTCCGGTTCCAACTGTTAGAACGCCGCTCTCAGGGCTTGGCCATGGCATTTCGACTGTTTTCGCTCCGTCGCGCCCGGTTCACCACCGGAGCAATGGCGCGCGGGCTGGTCACTGTCGCGCTCGTTGCAGGTATTGGCTGGGGCGGCGCGCTTTATGCGGCCAATCAGAGCGTCCAGGGCGTCAAAAAGACAGAGGAGGCCGGTTTCGATGGCGATGCGCCCACCGCGATCCTGATCGAGGCCTCCAGCGGCAGCGTGCTGTTCGAGAAGAACGCCGACGAGCTGCGCGCCCCCTCCAGCATGATGAAGCTGATGACGGCGGAGGTCGTGTTCAACGCCATCAAGAAGGGCGACATCAAGCTCACCGACGAGTACCGGATCAGCGAGAATGCCTGGCGCAGGGGCGGCGCGCCCTCCGGCGGCTCGACCATGTTCGCCGCCATCAACAGCAAGGTCTCCGTCGACGATCTCCTGCATGGCGCGATCATCCAAAGCGGCAACGACGCCTGCATCGCGCTCGCCGAAGCCATGGCGGGCAACGAGCGGATCTTCGCCGCCGACTTCATGACAAAGCGAGCTCGCGAGCTCGGGCTCGCCAAATCGACCTTCGCCAATTCCAACGGTCTGCCCGATCCCGGCAACAAGATGACGGTGCGGGAGCTCGGGATCCTCGCTCGGCACATCGTCCTGGACTTTCCGGAGTTCTACAAGCTGTTCGGCGAGAAGGAGTACACCTGGAATAAGATCCGCCAGCCCAACCGCAATCCGTTGCTCAATTCGATGGAAGGTGCTGATGGCCTCAAGACCGGCTACACCAAGGAAGGCGGCTACGGCATGGTCGGCTCTGCGGTGCAGAATGGCACCCGGCTGATCGTCGTCGTCAACGGGCTGGAAGACCCCGAGGATCGCGCCACCGAAGCCAAGAAGATGCTGGAGTGGGGCTTTCGCAACTTCGAGACGCGCACCCTGATCGCGGCCGACCAGCCGGTCGGCTACGCAAAGGTCTTCGGCGGCGAGAGCCGCTCGGTGAAACTCGTTGCCAAGACGCCCGTGAAGGTGATGGTGCACAAGAACGGCAGCGACAAGCTGATCGCGCGCGTCGTCTATAACGGTCCGGTGCGCGCGCCTGTTCAGGAGGGCCAGCAGGTCGGTGTCGTCAAGGTCTGGCGCAGCGGCAACATCGCGGTGGAAACGCCGGTCTATGCAGGTGAAGCGATCGGCACCGGCTCGACCATGCGGCGTGCGATCGACGGCGCCAGCGAGCTCGTGATCGGCATGTTCCGCGCAGGCGCCGAGAAGCTCTGACCATGAGTGACAAGGCGACACAGCGACCGTCCGGACGCGGACGCTTCATCACCTTTGAAGGCGGCGAGGGGACGGGCAAGTCGACCCAGATCAGGAAGCTTGCAGACCGCCTCAAGGCGGCCAGGATGCGCATCCTCGTCACGCGCGAGCCGGGCGGATCGCCGGGGGCCGAGATCATGCGTCATCTGGTGCTGTCCGGCATGGGCAAGCTGCTCGGGCCCGAAGCCGAGACGCTGCTGTTTGCCGCCGCGCGCGACGACCATGTCCGCACCGTGATCCAGCCCGCCCTGAACCAGGGCGCATGGGTTCTCTGCGACCGCTTTGCGGACTCGACGCGGGCCTATCAGGGCAGCCTCGGCCGCGTCCCGATCGGGCTGATCAACGCGATGCAGCGGGTCACGATCGGTGATCTCAAGCCGGACCTTACCATCATCCTCGACCTGCCGGTCGAGATCGGCTTGCAGCGTGCTGCGCTACGCCGCGGCACCGGCACGCCTGATCGATTCGAGAGCGAGAAGCTCGGCTTTCATCAGGGGTTGCGCGAAGCCTATCTCAAGATCGCCGAGGAAGAGCCCGCGCGCTGCGTGCTGATCGATGCCAATTCCGATCCTGAAACCGTCGCAGGCCGCGTCTGGAGCGCGGTACGCGAGCGTCTCCTCCCCACGCCAGCCTCGGTGATCTCAGCATGAGCCCGCGTCAGGCCGAGCGTGAGACCGCCATTCCGCACCCGCGCGAAACATCGATTCTGTTCGGCCATCACGAGGCCGAGACGGCACTGTTGACGGCCTATCGCAGCGGACGGATTCCGCACGCCTGGCTGATCGGCGGGCCGCAGGGCATTGGCAAGGCGACGCTGGCCTATCGCATGGCGCGTTTCGTGCTCAGCCACGGTCAGCCGCTGGCGCCTTCCGTGCAGAGCGCCCGAAGCCTCGCGATTGATCCCGATGACGCCGTGGCGCGGCAGGTCGCGGCCGGATCGCATGGCGGGCTGCTGACGCTGGAGCGCAGCGCCAACGACCGCGGCGTGATGCGCACCGTCATCACCGTGGATGAGACGCGCGAGACGATCGGCTTCTTCGGTTCGACGGCGGCGGCAGAAGGCTGGCGGGTCTGCATCGTTGACACCGTCGACGAGCTCAATCCGAATGCGGCCAACGCGCTGCTCAAGATCCTCGAGGAACCGCCGCAGCAATCGCTGTTCCTGCTGGTGAGCCACGCGCCCGCGCGCGTGCTTGCCACGATCCAGTCGCGCTGCCGCAAGCTGCGCCTGCGACCGCTCGGAACGGATGAGGTGATCGGCGCGGCCGCCTCAGCAGCCGATCTTGCGCCGACCGATCTGGCGCTGCGCGAGGCCGCGGAGGCCTCCGAGGGCAGCGTCGCGCGCGCCTTGACGCTGCTCGGCGGCGACGCGCTGAAACTCCAACAACGCACGGCGGCGCTGCTGGCGCGGCTGCCGCAGGTCGATCCGCGCGAATTGCATACGCTCGGCGATTCACTCGGCACCAGCGACCGCGTCGCGCTCGCGGCCTTCATCGATGGCATCGATCGTTGGATCGCGGAGCGTCTGCATGCGGACGAAGCCAATGCCAACCAGAACCTGCCGCGCCTTGCGCGCCTAGCTGAGGTATGGGAAAAGATCGTCCGCGCCGCGCGCGACACCGAAACCTACAATCTGGAGCGAAAGCCCTTGGTTTTCTCGGTGTTCGGCTGGCTGGCGGACGCAACGCGCTAGAGCATGATCCGGAAAAGCGTGCAGCGGTTTTCCGAGAGGATCATGCTCAAACAATAACCTACTCAGGTGCGTTTTCAGATTTCGAGAAGCCGGTAAAGGAATTCGTCGTGGCAACGCGAGCTAAGAAAATCGTCAAAGCCAAGAGCAGCAAGAAGAAGGCTGCCAAGAAGGTCGAAAAGAAAGTCGCGAAGAAGGCTGTAAGAGCGCGTGCGTCCAAGGCCGCCAAGAAGACTAGGAAGGCGGCCGCCAAGAAGGGCGTGAAGAAGAGCGCTGCGAAGACGTCAAAGAAGGTCGGCAACAAGAAGGCTGCGAAGAAGCAGGTCGTTGCCAAGAAAGCCTCGACGACGACGACCGCGACGAAGGCAGCCAAGGCTACAGCGAAGAACAAGGCTCCGGCGAAGACGGTCGCAAAAAAGCCGGCTGCACCTGCCGTGATCGCTGCACCGGCTCCTGTCGCCACGCCCCCGAAGGCTGAAACGCCTAAGGTGTCGAAGCCCAAGATCACGAAGCCGAAGGCTCCCTCTGCGCCGAAGCCCGTCGCAACTGCGCCAGCCGCTGTGCCCGCAGCGGCCCCGGCGCGCGACAACGTGTTCTACATCACGACTGCGATCGCTTATCCCAATGGCAGCCCGCATATCGGCCACGCCTATGAGGCGATCGCGACCGACGTGCTGGCGCGCTTTGCGCGGCTCGACGGCAAGGACGTGTTCTTCCTGACCGGCACCGACGAGCACGGCTTGAAGATGGTCCAGACCGCGCAGAACGAAGGCTTGACCCCTGCGGCGCTCGCGACCCGCAACGCCGGCCGTTTCAAGGAGATGGACGAGCGTCTGAACGTGTCGTTCGACCGTTTCATCCGCACCACCGAGGAACAGCATCATCGCTCGACCCAGGAGATCTGGCGTCGGATGGAAGCGAATGGCGACATCTATGCCGACACCTATTCCGGCTGGTACTCGGTGCGCGATGAGGCCTATTACGCCGAGGACGAAACGCGTCTGAACGACGACGGCGTGCGCCTCGGTCCGCAGGGCACGCCGGTCGAGTGGGTCGAGGAGAAGAGCTATTTCTTCCGCCTGTCGGCCTATCAGGACAAGCTCCTGAAGCTGTACACGGACAATCCCGACTTCATCGGCCCGGACTCGCGCCGCAACGAGGTGGTGAGCTTCGTCAGAAGTGGCCTGCGAGACCTCTCGATCTCGCGCACCACGTTCGACTGGGGCGTCAAGGTGCCCGGCGACGACGAGCACGTGATGTATGTCTGGGTCGACGCGCTCACCAATTACATCACCGGTGTCGGCTTTCCCGACGAGAGCGACGGGAACTGGCGCTACTGGCCGGCTGACGTGCACATCATCGGCAAGGACATCATCCGTTTCCACGCCGTGTATTGGCCGGCGTTCCTGATCTCGGCCGGCATTCCCGTGCCGAAGCGGGTCTATGCCCACGGCTTCCTGTTCAACCGGGGCGAGAAGATGTCGAAGTCGGTCGGCAACGTCGTCGACCCCTTCAACCTCGCCGACCAGTACGGCGTCGACCAGATGCGCTATTTCTTCCTGCGCGAGGTACCGTTCGGGCAGGACGGCAACTACAACCACGAAGCCATCGTCGCGCGCATCAATGCCGACCTCGCCAACGACCTCGGCAATCTCGCGCAACGCTCGCTGTCGATGATCGCCAAGCAACTCGGTGGCGTGCTGCCGGAGCCGGGCGAGTTCAGCGACAGCGACAAGGCGATCCTGGCGATGGCCGACGGCATGATCGCCGCATCGCGCGAGGCAATGGCGACGCAGCAGATCCATCACTGGCTCAATGCCGTATGGGCCGTGGTCGCGGAGGCCAACCGCTATTTCGCAGGCGAGGCGCCGTGGGCGCTCGCGAAGACCGACCCTGCCAGGCAGAAGACGGTGCTCTATGTCACCGCCGAAGTCGTGCGCCAGATCGCGATCCTGGCCCAGCCGGCGATGCCGACCGCCTCTAGCAAGCTGCTCGACAGCCTCGGCATCCCCGAAGGCGAGCGCAGCTTCGCGATGCTGGGCGGCGAGAGGCGGATTGCACCGGGCTCGACACTGCCGGCGCCGACACCGGCGTTCCCGCGCTACATCGAGCCGGCAGCCTGAGGCGTTCGATCGATGTTGGTCGACAGTCATTGCCATCTGGATTTTCCGGACTTTGCGGAAGACCTCGACGGGATCGTGTCGCGGGCGAGAGCGGCCGGCATTGCGCGCATGGTCACGATCTCGACGCGGGTGCGGAAGCTGAACCAGCTTTTGGCGATCGCTGAGCGCTACGACGACGTCTATTGCTCGGTCGGAACTCATCCACACCACGCGGATGAGGAGGATGGCATCGCGCCGGACGAACTGATCGCGCTGACGCAGCATCCAAAGGTCGTCGCGCTCGGAGAGGCCGGGCTCGACTATTTCTACGACAATGGCTCGCCGGAAGCGCAAGCGAGGGGCTTTCGCGCCCATATCGCCGCAGCGCGCGCAACGGGCCTGTCGCTCGTGATCCACACCCGCGAGGCCGACGCCGATTGCGCCCGCATCCTGGAAGAGGAGGTGGCACGCGGATCGTTTCGCGCCGTGCTGCATTGTTACACGGGCGGGCGCGAGCTGGCGCTGAAGGCGATATCGCTCGGGCTCTACATCGGATTCACGGGCATCCTGACCTTCAAGAAATCGGAGCCCCTGCGCGCGCTCGCGGCAGAGTTGCCGGCTGACCGTATTCTGGTTGAAACAGATTCGCCCTATCTTGCGCCGGGTAAGTTCCGGGGCAAGCGCAATGAGCCGGCCTATGTGGTCGAGGTGGCCAAAGTGCTAGCCGAGACGCGCGGCGTGTCGTTCGACGAGATCTCACGCCAAACAAGCGAAAACTTCTTCCGCCTGTTCTCCAAGGTGAAAGCTTGAGACTGGAAGCCGCATGACGCTGACGCTGACGATCCTGGGCTGCGGCTCCTCCGCCGGCGTGCCGCGCCCGGCACTAGGCTGGGGCGCATGCGATCCCAACAATCCCAAGAACCGGCGTCGCCGCTGCTCGCTGCTGGTCGAACGGACCGCCGAGCACGGAATCACCCGCATCGTCATCGATACATCGCCGGACTTGCGCGAACAATTGCTCGCAACCAACGTCGACCATATCGACGCGGTATTCCTGACCCACGAGCACGCCGACCAGACTCACGGCATGGACGATCTGCGCTCGGTCGTGATGCGCATGCGCCATCGCATCCCGACCTACTTCAACCAGTCGACCGCCAAGGACATCATGGCGCGGTTCTCCTATTGCTTCATTTCACCGGAGGGCAGCGACTATCCGCCGATCCTGACCCGGCATTCGATCGAGGCCGGCGAAAGCCGGACCATTCTGGGGAAGGGGGGAGCCGTGACGATGACGGCCTTCCTGGTGCAGCACGGCGCCATTCCCGCGCTCGGCTATCGCATCGGGGATGCCGCCTACACGCCCGACCTCAACGACATCCCGCGCGAGAGCTGGGGTGCGCTGGAAAATCTCGACCTCTGGATCGTCGACGGCCTGCGCTATACCAGCCATGTCAGCCATTTCAGCATCAACGACGCGCTGTCCTGGATTGAACGCTTCAAGCCGAAGCGCGCGGTCATCACCAACATGACGGCCGATGTAGACTACGAGGTGCTCAGGCAATCGCTGCCCGCGGGCGTGGTGCCGGCCTATGATGGGCTGCGGCTGGAGACGCGCTGATGGGGCGTGGTCAGCAAGCGTAGCGCAGTACGGCCTTGCCGCGTCGGAATCGATGGCGATTGCTGGGTAGCCGGAAGCGGAACGATCTGTTTGCCGTCGCGGTCGATGAAAGGCTCAGGCGGATGCCGGGAGCGGGTGCAGACCTGCAACCAGCCACGATCGGAGAGGGGACTGGCGACCGGTAGCAACCCCTCCACGGATCGGCGTAGCACCGGGCAAGAATGCCTCAAAGCGCAGACGGTCCATGGAATCGCCTCAGGCCGAGATCGCCTTGGCTGAGCCCACTTCGTTGCGCAGCAGGAATTTCTGGATCTTGCCCGTGGACGTCTTCGGGATCGGTCCGAACACGACCGCCTTCGGCGTCTTGAAGCCGCTCATCTGCGAACGGCAGAAGGCGATGATCTCGGCCTCGGTCGCGCTGGCGCCTTCCTTCAGTTCGACGAAGGCGCAGGGCACCTCGCCCCATTTCGGATCGGGTTTTGCCACAACGGCCGCGAACAGCACGGCCGGGTGCTTGTAGAGGATGTCCTCGACCTCGACGGAGGAGATGTTCTCGCCGCCGGAGATGATGATGTCCTTGGAGCGGTCCTTGATGATGACGTAACCGTGCTCGTCGAGCACACCAAGATCGCCGGTGTGAAACCAGCCGCCCTCGAAGGCTTCCTTGGTCGCCTTCTCGTTCTTCAGGTAGCCCTTCATCACGATGTTGCCGCGGAACATGACCTCGCCGATGGTCTCGCCATCGCGCGGCACCTCCTGCATGGTCTGCGGATTGATGACGGTGACGGCTTCCTCGAGCGGGTAGGGCACGCCCTGCCGCCGCTTCATGCGCGCGCGCTCGGGCGCCGGCAGCTCGTCCCAGCCGGGCTGCTCGGCGCAGACGGAGGCGGGGCCGTAGACTTCGGTCAGGCCGTAGACATGAGTCAGCTTGATGCCGATGCTCTCGGCGCCTTCCAGCACCGCCACCGGCGGTGCTGCGCCGGCGATCAGGCCGACCACGCGGCGC
Organism: Bradyrhizobium sacchari; assembly: GCF_002068095.1. Lineage (GTDB taxonomy): Bacteria > Pseudomonadota > Alphaproteobacteria > Rhizobiales > Xanthobacteraceae > Bradyrhizobium > Bradyrhizobium sacchari. The sequence goes on from NZ_LWIG01000033.1 coordinate 148,692, forward strand.
GCGGCGTTACCCTTCGGCGCGTCGGGCGCGTTGATCAAAGTGTTGTAGACGATCGGCGCGCCGCACATGTGGGTGACGCCGTGCTGCCTGATCAGCTCGAAGATCTTTGTCGGCTCGACCTTGCGCAGGCAGACATTGATGCCGGCCGCGGCCGCGATGGTCCAGGGGAAGCACCAGCCGTTGCAGTGGAACATCGGCAGCGTCCAGAGATAGACTGGATGCTGGCCGAGATTGCCGGCAAGGATGTTGCTGACGGCGTTCAGATATGCGCCGCGATGATGGGTGACGACGCCCTTGGGATTGCCCGTGGTGCCCGAGGTGTAGCTCAGGGCGATCGCGTCCCATTCGTCTTCCGGCGGGATCGCCGCGAAGCTCGGATCGCCCTGCGCGACAGCGGCCTCGTACTCGATTTCGCCGATGCGCTTGCCGCCCTTGAAGGCGGCGTCGTCGACGTCGATCACGAACGGCTTGGGCCCGCTCATCTGTGCCAGCGCATCGGTGATGACGCCCGAAAACTCGGGATCGACCAGGATGATCTTGGCGCCGCCATGATCGAGCTGGAACGCGATCGAGGGTGCATCGAGGCGGATGTTGAGCGCGTTGAGCACGGCGCCGGTCATCGGGACGGCGAAGTGCGCTTCGTTCATCGCGGGGATGTTCGGCAGCATCGCCGCCACGGTGTCGCCGACGCCAATGCCCTTGCCGGCGAGATAAGAGGCAAAGCGGCGGCAGCGCTCATAGGTCTCCGCCCAGGTGAAGCTGCGGCCTTCATAGACGGCGCTGACGTGGTCGGGATAGACCGCCGCGCTACGGGCGAGGAAGCTCAGCGGGCTAAGCGGTACGTAATTGGCTTGCGTCTTGTCGAGGCCGATATTGTACGGGTTCTGTCGCTCGCTCATCGACATCCTCCTTAAACCGCGTCAAAGAAATCCGATCGAGATCCAGGGGAAGATCGCAACGATGATCAATCCCGCCAGCAGCGCCAACAGATAGCCCCAGATCGGCCTGATGCCTTCGGCCGGATCGACGCGTCCGATGGCGCAGGCGGCATAATAGCCGACGCCGAAGGGCGGGGCGAATAGTCCGATCCCCATGGCGAGGATGATCACCATCGCATAGTGCACCTCGTGCACGCCGACGGCGCGGGCGATCGGAAACAGCAGTGGCCCGAACAGCACGATCGCAGGAATCCCCTCTAGCACGCTGCCGAGGATCGTGAAGGCCAGGATGGACACGGCGATGAAGGTCGCTGCTCCCCCCGGCAATCCGGTCATGGCGGATGCCAGCGAACGCGAGAAGCCGGATTGCGTCAGGCCCCAGGCCATGCCGGTGGCCGTGCCGATGATCAGCAGGATCGCCCCCGACAGCGCCGCGGTCTCGACCAGCATCGGAAACAGCCGCCGCCAGTCGAAGCGGCGATAGACGAGGAGGCCGACCAGGGCGCCGTAGACGATGCCGATGGTGGAGACCTCGGTCGCGGTCGCGATGCCCTCGACCACGGCGTAGCGGATCACGAAGGGCAGCGCGAGCGCGGGCAGGGCGATGACGAAGGTCTTGCCGATCTCGGATGCGGTGGCGCGGCGGACGTGGCTCATGTCCTCGTGGCGGTAGCGCCACCACACCAGCATGCAGAGCGTGACCGCGAGCACGACTCCGGGCAGGAGGCCGCCGGTGAACAGCGCCGCGATCGAGACGCCGGTGACCGAGCCGATCGTGATCAGCACGAGGCTCGGCGGAATCGTTTCGGTCTGGGCGCCGGTTGCCGCCAGCAGCGCGACGAGGTCGCCGGGCCTGGCGCCGCGCTGCTTCATCTCCGGGAACAGCACCGGCGCGACCGCGGCCATGTCGGCGGCCTTCGCGCCGGAGATGCCGGAGACAAGATACATCGCGCCGACCAGCACGTAATGCAGGCCGCCGCGGACATGGCCGAGGAGGCTCGCCAGGAAGGCCACCATGGCCCGCGCCATGCCGGTCATCTCGATCAGCAGGCCTAAGAACACGAACAGCGGCACCGAGAGCAGGATCAGGTGGCTCATGCCCTCGTCCATCCGCCCGACCAGCACCATCACGGGGGTGCGCGTGGTCAGCGCCAGATAGCCGAAGATCGCAAGCCCGAAGCCGAACGCAATTGGAACGCCGGCAAAGACACAGAAACCGGCGACGCCGACGAAGAAGATGACGAGGTTGAGATTACCGAGCGGCCGCAAATATGGCTGCGCCAGCCAGAACAGGCCGACGATGACGACAACGGAAACCACGGCCGTCAGCACCATGCGGACATCGGCGGCCCGCAGCAGCCTTAGCAGCGCGAAGGCCGCCATCAGGCAGATGCCGGCCGGCAGCGCCGCGGCGCGCCACATGTTCGAGATCTGCAGCGCCGGTGTGGTGATGAAGCTTTCCTCGTAGGCGTAGTCCCAGGACGGCCAGACGATGAGCGCCAGGAACGCCAGCGCGGCGCAGGTCGCGACCATGTCGAGATAGGCTCGCATCGCGGGCCCGGCGCTCGCGACGACGGCGGTCATGCG
>NZ_LWIG01000033.1:151268-155160 GCF_002068095.1 Bradyrhizobium sacchari
GCCACAGGAACAGGATCGAGGCGAGCTCGTCCGACCAGATCAGCGGCCGGTGCACGCCGTAGCGTGCGACGACGCCGGCGAACAGGATCACGATCTCGGCGACCACCAGAATGGCCGCCGGGACCTCGACCAGAAGGCCGAGGAGGCGCTCCGTCGAGGCCAGCAAGGAAGGTCGGCGAGGGGACTGAACAGCCGCCTCGCCCGTCACTTCGATCACCTGAACCTCGACATGAGCCATGACGGCCCCACGCGTTACGACAGCTTGCCGACGGCCTTTTCCAGGAGATCCCAGGCCTGGTCACCGTACTTGCCCTTCCACTCGGCATAGAATCCGGCGGCGCGCAGCTTGTCGCGGAACGGCGCCACGGCAGGCTGGTTGAAGGTCAGGCCCTTGGCCGCGAGCTCCTGCTGGAGATTGGCATTGAGCTTAGCGGTATCCTCGCGCTCCTTGACCGCGGCGGCATTGATGTTCTTGGCGACGACGGTGCGGACGTCCTCGGGCAGCGCGCTCCAGGCGCGCCGGTTGGCCAGGAACCAGAAGCCGTCCCACATGTGGTTGGTCAGCGAGCAGTACTTCTGCACCTCGTAGAGCTTGGCGGTCGAGATGATCGCCAGCGGGTTCTCCTGGCCCTCGACGATCTTGGTCTGGAGCGCCGAATACACCTCGGCGAAATTGATCGAGGCGGGCGCGGCGTCGAACGCCTTGAACATCGAGGTCCACAGCGGCGACACCGGGACGCGGATCTTGAAGCCCTTGAAATCATCCGGACCGGTGATCGGCTTGGACGAGGACGTGGTCTGGCGGAAGCCGTTGTCCCAGATCTTGTCCATGACCTCGAGGCCGGCCTTCTTGATCTCGCCGCGGACAAAGCCGCCGAGATCGCCGTCCATGGCCTTCCAGACCGTGTCGTAGTCCGGGAACGCAAAGCCGATGCCGTTGATGGACGCCGCCGGCACCAGGGTCGACAGGATCAGGCCCGACAGCGTGAAGAACTCGACGCCGCCGGAGCGGATCTGGCTCAGCATGTCCGTGTCGGACCCGAGCTGGTTGTTCGGGAAGATCTGGAGGTCGAACTTGCCGCCCGTCTCGGCCTTGATTGCCGCCGCCATCTCCTTGGCGCGCACGTTCAGCGGATGGCTGTCCGGCAGGTTGTTGGCATATTTGTAGGTGAACTGGGCGCTCTGGGCGCGGGCGACATGGGGCGCGCCAATGCCGCCCAGGACCGCGGTCGCGGCGGAGGCCTTGAGAAGCGTGCGTCGGGAAAAGCGCGTTGAAAAGACCATGGGTCTGCTTCCTCGGAAGGATTGTTTTTGTTCTGAGATGCAAACCTATACGGACGTCGCGTCAGAAGGTCATCTGCGATCTCGCGAAGCTCGCTTATTGCAGCCGGACAACGTCACGGCAATATCGGCTTTCGGCACGTGGGGCCTGATCCAAAAAATGCGAAAGCAACCCCATGCACAGTAGCCGTCAAGGGCTGGAACGACGGCCGAGAGCCAGGCCGGAAACGTCACTGGAGCGAAGGCGCGGTGAGAGGAATTCTTCCTAAATAACTGATCTGATTGTATATAAATATATTCCATAATATACCTTATGCGAATTACGGATATGGCCGTCAGGGCTGGCGCGCTTCGCGTCAGGCCACCGAAATCCCTCCTCACCGTTGATAACCGGACCGCGCCGCAGCCTGGCCGTCGCGACTCATCGTCACCCGCGCGGGCCTCGGCTGCGCCATCTTGCAATTGAGCGACGCTAGCGTCCGGCATCACCCGTGGGCCGGCCGGCCGTCAGGACGGCGCGGCGAAGTCGTAGGAGATGCGCCCGGCGGGCAGATAAAACAGCGCGATGACGGCGCCGCCGCGGACCTCGGGATAGTGACGGCTGCCGGGATCGGGTGCGGTCCAGCCGGGCCCCTGCCAGCCCTGGAGCCCCCTAAGTTCGGCGCCCTTGTCCAGCGGCACGACCAGGTTCAGCTCGCCATAGGGGTGGCCGTGATACTGCCCGCGCAGCACGTCGTGGTCGTCCTCGTCCTTGAAGCGGCGCGGATCGGTGCTGTTCATGTAGACGGCCGTGATGCTGAACTGGAATGTCTCGGGCACCGGCTCCAGGATGCGGCTGCGCCGGTAGTTGGGTCCTTCGACTTCCTGGTTCGCCGCCCAGCCTTCCTCGACCCCGAGTTTAATCAGGCGCGCCAGGTCCTGGTAGAGCTGGCTACCCTCGCCGTATTTTTGATTGAGCCACCGTTCCATCTCCGCGCCCGGCGTCATGTCCTTGACCTCGCGCAGAAACGGAATGCTGCACTGGATCAGCTCGTCTCGGTTTCCCATGGCCATGTCCTTTCCAATTGGGTTGCACTCTGGTCCTCGAAGCCCGCAAACGAGGCAAACTCCGTGATATCCGCGCGCGGCATCAGCCTGCCCTTGGCGACGTCCCTGGCGTGGCCGATCGAGATGCCGCAGACCACCATCTGTTCCGCCGGGATCGACAGCAACGGACGCAGGATCCGGTGGTATTTCGAGAACGTCTCCTGCGGACAGGACTGAAGCCCGTGGCCTGCCGCGGCCAGCAGCACGTTCTGGACGAACATGCCGAGGTCGAGCCAGCTGCCCACCTGCAGGCGCCGGTCGATCGTGACGATCAGCCCGACGGGTGCGCCAAAGAACGCATAGTTCTTGGCAGTCTGGCCGCTTCTGGCTTCGCTGTCGGTCTGGGCGATGCCGAGCGAGCCATAGAACAGCCGGCCAAACTCCTGGCGTCGCCGCAGATAGGGTTCGGGCAGGTCGCTGGCGTAGTAGCTGTACTCCGACACGTGCGCGTCGCGAGCGGTTTCATGCGCTTCGCGCAATGCCGCGGACACCCCGTCCTTCGCGGCCCCCGCCAGCACGTAGACGTGCCAAGGCTGGATGTTGGCGCCGCTTGGCGCAAACCGGGCCACGCGTAGAATCTGCTCGATGGTCTCTCGCGCGACCGGCGCGTTTGAGAAGTCGCGGCACGCAAAGCGGCCCGCAATGATCTCGTCGATCGGGCTTCGTGCTGCCGTTCGAGCGTCGGTCATGGCTTTTTCAAGAGCGGACATCCACCCTGCTCCATCGGCCGGAAAGCCTCGTCACCCGGGATCGTCGCCAGCAGCTCGTAATAGTCGAACTTGTATTTCGACTGCTCGGGCGACTTGACGCGAAACAGATACATGTCGCGGACCAGCCGGCCGTCCTCACGGATCCGGCCATTCTTCGTCATGAAATCGTTCACGGGCATCTCGCGCATCCTGGCGGCGACGGTCGGCCCATCCAGCGTACCCGCCGACTGAACCGCTTTGAGGTAGTGCATCACGGCGCCATAGGTGCCGGCGTGGATCATGGTCGGGACCTTCTGGGTCTTTGCGATGAAGCGCTTCGACCAGGCCCGCGTCTCGTCGTTCAGGTCCCAGTAGAACGCCGAGCTCAACATCAGGCCCTGGGCGCTCTGGAGACCGAGACTGTGAATGTCGGCAATGAAGGCAAGCAGAGCGACCAGCTTCTGCCGCTGCGTGATCCCGAATTCGCCGGCCTGCTTGACGGCGTTGATGAAGTCGCCGCCGGCATCGGCGAGCGCGATCACCTCCGCCTTCGACGACTGCGCCTGGAGCAGGAAGGACGAGAAATCCGGCGTGTTGAGCGGATGTTTCACTGCGCCGATCACCTTGCCGTTCATGGCCTCGATGACCTTGCGGCTGTCGGCCTCGAGCTGGGCGCCAAGAGAATAGTCAACTGAAACGAAGAACCAGGAGTTTGCGCCGAGACGCGATATTGCCCGCGTCGTTCCCTGCGACAGCGCGTAGGTGTCGTAGGTCCAGTGAATCCCGGTCGGCGAGCATTCGTCGCCGGTCAGGCGCGATGTGGCGGCGCCAGTGGC
>NZ_LWIG01000033.1:155207-162698 GCF_002068095.1 Bradyrhizobium sacchari
CCGCCGAGTTCGGTACGTCGAGAATGACTTCGACGTTGTCGTTTTCGAGCCAGCGCCGGGCGATGGTCCCTCCCACGTCGGCCTTGTTCTGATGATCTCCGGCAACGATCTGGATACTGCGTCCGAGCACCTGACCACCGAAATCGTCGACGGCCATCTGCGCTGCGACCACCGAGCCCTGTCCGCCATTGTCGGCATAGAGCGAGGACATGTCGGTGAGGACGCCGAGCTTCACCGGGCCATCCTGCGCAACGGCCGGCGCTGTGCACAGCGATAGTGCAACTCCGAGAGCTCCGATCGACATGCCGCAGGATTTCATTTGCCTGTCTCCTCCAAATCCGGCACCGGGATCATGACGGCATCTCGCGATTGCGGAAGTGAAACTCTTGCAGAGTGATCCTGAACCGGCTTCAGATTGGGAGGGCGCACGGCAAGCGATCTGGGCGCCCTGCTCGGTTGCGTCGGCTGCGCGGTTGGCCTTTACTGGACGCGATCGCAGGTAAGCAACGGGCGCGCGATCCGCCTTGAGACGGTGGGCTGCGCGTGGCTGTTTCCTTCAAGACTCTTGACCTCAATCTGCTCAAGGTCTTCGACGCCGTGATGGAGGAGCGCAGCGTTTTGAGGGCAAGCCAGCGGGTTGCCCTCAGTCAATCCGCCGTGAGCCATTCGCTCGCCCGGCTGCGCGAGATGCTCGAAGACGATCTGTTCGTGCGCACGGCGACCGGCATGCAGCCGACAGCACGCGCGCTGACGATGGCGCCGCAGGTTCGCGAGGCCCTGCGATCGCTCGAGGCGGCGGTCGAGCAGCCACGCTTCGTTCCGTCGGCCTCCACCAGGCAGTTCACCCTCGCCGCCAACGACTTCACCACGATGGTGCTGGCTTCACCGCTGCTGAAGATACTCAAGGCTGAAGCGCCCGCGATCGACCTGATCATCAAGCCGGTGACGCGCATCGACCTCGCCGAGCAGATCGATCTCGGCCGTATCGACGTGGCGATCGGCGTTTTTTCGGATCCGCCGGCCCGCTTCCGCACCTCGCTGCTGTTCGAATATGACGACGTGCTGATCGTCGGCGGCAAGCGCAAGCTCGGCCGGATCACCAACGCGGCGCTGGCGCGCATGCCGCTGGTCGTCGTCTCCTTCGGCGGCGAGCAGGAAGGAGCGATTGGCGGCTTCATCTCCGAGCGCGGTCTTGCCCGTCGATCGGAGATGTATGACCGCGGGGCGTTAGAACGGGCCCTGTCGGAAAGCGACCGGCCGCCGCGCATAGCCGTTTCGCTGCCGCATTTTCTTGCCCTGCCCGCCCTGCTCGCGGACTCCGACTTGGCGGCCATCGTTCCGCGCCCATTGGCGCGGGCCTTCGAACGCGCGCATGCGGTCACCGCCTACGAGCTGCCTTACGCCACAACTCCAGTCGAGGTCCGGCTGTTGTGGCACGAGCGTATCGAGGGTGAGCCGGCGCATGACTGGCTTCACGATATCCTCAGGCGCGCGACCGAGGACCTCAGGCACGGGCGTTAGCCGGAGACAGTCTCAATTCCGGTTCCATTTCGAACCAGCGCTTCGACCCAAAATCAAAAAACCTATCGCAGCGGCAGCAGCTCGAGCTGGTTCTGCGCCTTCTTCACCGCGCCCGCGAACCAGCTCTGGCTCGGAGCCTCCTTGGCGAAGCATCTGGTGTAGGCGTCCATGGCCTGGTCTTCCTTGGCCATGGCGTCCTGCGGGGTCTTCCGGGCCATCATCTGCTTCCAGGCCTTTTCGCAGGCCGGGATCTCGGCCGTCTTCACGGCGTCGGTTGCGGCGAGGAAGAAGACCTTGTCGCCCTGGATCGCGACGACATCGATTTCACGCGGCGGCGCCTTCAGCTCGCCATTGCCGCGCACGCCGAGCACCGCCACGGCGACACTGGCGGATGCGGGCTTCGCAACCGGCAGCTCGGCATATTTGGCGAAGGCTGAGTCCGTCCTGGATGGCCAGATAGTAGAAGCGGTCCGACTTGAAGGCCGCGCCGATCTCCTGCGGCATGCCGTCCTCGCGATGCTCGCGCAGCCAGTGCTTGAGCAGCCCGGTCGTGGTCACTACGGCCTGCATCTTATCGCCGTCGGAAGCGAAGCCCAGCCCGTCGAGATGGCCGAAGCCGGAGTCACCCTTGAACAACGTGTCGACGTTCGACTTGCCGTCTGCCGGGAGGCCCTTGATCGTTGCCGGACCCACCAGGCCGCGCAGAACGCGCGTCAGCTCCTCGAGTGCCGCGTCATGCTGCTTGAAGGTCTCGTCGTTCTCCTTGGCCTTGGAGAACTTTGCGATGTAGCGGTCGCGCAGGTCGAGATAATGCTGCTCGGGCGCTGCCGCCCGCGCGGGCATCGCCAGGACAAGCAGGCAGAGCAAAGCGAGCGATCTCATTGCAATATCCGAAAAGACTGGAAACGACCTCCAGTCTTTGTGCCGGTGCCGCGCGCGAAGGTTCATCCGCGAGGCCGGCACCCTACTCCGCCGGCGTCAGCTGCCGGCTCAGGCGCATCGCTGTGGTCTCGCGCACGCGGATACGGGCGCGGCGTTTGCGCCACCAGATCACGACGCCGGTGACCGAGAGCGCGGCCACCACCAGCCCCATGATCGAGATCAGGATGCGGCCGGGCAGTCCGACGATGCGACCCGAATGCAGCGGAAACTGCGCCTGGACGAAGATGTCGGCGGCAGTGCCGACCCAGGGCAGCCGCTCGCCGATCGGACGGCCATCCGCGCTGTCGTAATAGAGCTGCGCCGGGCCGACGCCGCCGGCGCCATGGTCGTCGCCGGGGTGAAAGAAGGCGGCAGCATAGACGCCGTGGGCCGGGCCGTAATTGATCGAGCCGACCGGCGTGGTCCACCCGCGCGCCTTGCCATCCGCAGCGGCGCGGGCGGCGATGTCGGCAAACGTCACCTTGGGCTCAATGGGATCGTCGAGGTCGCGATAGGGCCGCTGCTCGTAGGGCGTCGGCGTGTAGTTCGAGACCATCTTCATCAGCGGCGAGAACACCTCGAAATAGAGGTTCAGCGAGAACGCCGTGAAGGCGATGATGAACAGAACGCCCCAGGTCCACAGGCTGAAGGCCCGATGGATGTCGAAATTGATCCGGTAGGCGCTGCCCGAGGTCTTGATGGTCCAGGCCGGCGCCCAGCGCGCCCAGAAGCCGCGCCCGAGCTGTCGCGAAACCTCGGGCGGGCGCGCTGCCTTGGCCCGTCGGCGCGAGGGCAGCGTCAGATAGAAGCCGACGAAGCAGTCGATGGTCCAGATGATGGCGATGACGCCGAGCACGCGCATGCCCCAGCGGTCGCTGCCCCAGAATTCCGGGATGTGCATGGTGTAGTGCAGCTTGTAGAGGAACGAGACGAAGTTCTCGCGCGTGACCGGCCACACCGCGCCCCAATAGCGGCGGCCGAGCTCCACGCCGGTGTTGGGGTCGAGGAAGACCTGGTTGTAGTCGAGTGCATAGCGCTTGCCGGCTGCCGGATCGATCCGCGGCATCACGAAGAACCACAGCGAGTGGCCCTCCTCCGGCGTCATGAAGAGATAGACAACGCGCGCACGAGGATCGCGCTGCTCGATCATCTTCGCGAGCTCGATCGAGGGAATGGCCGGGCCCTTGGTCGAGACATCGAACAGATGGCTGTTCAGGACGTCGTCGATCTCATGGTCCCAGGAGATGATCGCGCCGGTGACACCGGAGAAGAACAGGAAGCCGGCCGTCAGCAGGCCCGCCCAGCGATGCAGTCGCCCGAATATCGCTCTCATCGTCTTCGACTTTCATCCAGCAGGTCCGGCTGTCGTGCCGGACCGGCTTCAATTGAACTCACCACCGGTAGGTGAGCTTCCCGATGGCCTTGCGTCCCTCCGCGTAGAAACAGCCCGACAGGCTGTAGCAGGCGGCGACGTAGCGGGTGTCAGCGAGGTTGGTGACGTTCAGCGACAGGCGCCAATTGTCCCTGCTATAGGCGAGCAGAGCATCCAGCACCGTCGATGACCCCACCGTGAACGTGTTGGCTGCATCGCCCCAGGTCGCGCCGACATGACGGATGCCGCCGCCGAACTGCACGCCTGCCAGTGGTCCATTCTGGAGCGTGTAGTCGCTCCACAGCGAGGCGCGGTTGAGCGGCACGGTGACCGGCGCCTTGCCGACATTCACCGGATCCTGAGTCACGATGGCATCGACATAGGCATAGGCGGCGCGCAGGTTCCAGCCGTCGGCGAGCGACATCGTGCCTTCGAGCTCGATGCCGCGCGATTTCACCTGGCCACTCTGCTCGGCGAAGACGGACCCCGGCGCATAGACGACGACGTTGTCGCGCGTCAGGTCGAAGGCGGCGAAGGTGAACAGCGCGTTCCAGCCGAGCGGCTGGTACTTGACGCCGACCTCGTACTGGACACCCGTTTCGGGGTTGAGCATCTGACCGCCCGGCCCCGTCGCCAGCACCGGCAGGAACGATTCCGAGTAGCTGAAATACGGCGCGATGCCGTTGTCGAAATTGTACATCACGGCGGCGCGGCCGGTGAAGGCCGAGGCATCCTTCGAGACGGACGTGTTGGCGATGCCGCTATCGACCTGCGTCGTCACGAAATCCTGGCGGCCGCCGAGCTGGAACGACAGCCGGCCGAGCTTGATCTGGTCCTGCGCATAGAGGCCGGCCTGCGACTGCTTGACGCCGGTGTTGTCGCTCATCGCGCCGATGGTCCAGTCGTAGCTGTAGACCGGATTGAAGACGTTGATCTCGGGCGCCGACGTCGTGACGCTGAAAGCGGCGTCGCGGAACGTGGTGTTGCGATAGTCGATCCCGACCAGCGTGGTGTGACCGAGAATGCCGGTCGTGAACTTGCCCTGGAGCTGGTTATCCACCGCAAAGGAATTGATGTAGGAGTTGCTGGTGCTGCCGTACCGCGCGAGCTGGCCCGCAGTCTCGTCGGTATAGCCGCCGCCGTAAAACACCTTCTCCTCGTTGTGCTGATAGGCGTAGCGGAGGTTCTGCCTGAACGTGATGGAGTCGGTGAAATCGTGCGAGAGCTGGTAGCCGATTGTTGCGATCTCGGTGTTGAAGGCATCGAAGCTCGGCACCCCCGCGAAGAACGAGACCGGGATGGTGCGACCGTGGTTCGGCCACACAGTGCCGGAGGCCGGCAGGAACTGGAGGCCCCACCCCGCCCGGTCCTTCTGGTAGTTGGCGAGCACGGTGATAGTGGTGTCGTCATTCGGCTTGAAGGTGACGGCGGGCGCGATGAAGACGCGGTTGTCCTTGCTGAAGTCGACCTGGGTTTCGCCGTCGCGCACCACGCCGGTCAGGCGCCAGAGCACGGTGCCTTCCTTATTGGCCGGGCCGCCCATGTCGAACTGGCCCTGATAGCGGTTGAAGCTGCCGCCGGAGATCGAGACCTCGCCGGACTGCTGCGCCGTCGGCAGTTTAGTGACGTAGTTGAGCAGGCCGCCGGTGCCGCTGCCGCCGTACATCGCGGAAGACGGTCCCTTGAGAACTTCGAGGCGCTCGGCGCCATAGGGATCGAGCCCGTTGAAGTGCACGTAATTGCTGGAGGGGATTCTCAGGCCATCGACATAGAGGCCCGGCATGGTCATGTCGAAGCCGCGGATCTGGAGGCCGCCGAAGCGGGTGTCCGAGCCGCCATTGACGTCGCCGCTGACGCCGGCCGTGTAGCGCAGGGCCTCGCCGATGGAGACTGCACCCTGGTTTCGGACCTGATCGGTGGTGACGATGGACACCGACTGCGGCGTCTCGATCAGCGGCGTGTCGGTCTTGGTGGCGGTGCCGCTGCGCGTGGCGACGAACCCGCGCACCGGACCGCCGGCGCGTTCACTCGTTGCGCCATTCGACGGCGACTGCGTCGGCGCGGCCTGCTGCGTGGGAGCGCGACGGAGGGCGCGGGAGACACGCGTCGATGCCGATCGTCGCGACACGGCAGTCGCTGCAGGACGCTCGCGCCGGGCCGGCGCGTCAACGGTGACAGAGGGAAGTTGTGTCTGCGCCTGCACGGGATCAAAGGGAGTGGTGAGAGCGAATGTGCTGACGGCTCCGAAGAAGAGCACCTGAATTTGTCGAAGACGCTCGTTTGAACGCGAAGGAAGTTGGAAGTCAGTCACGTCTTAGCAGCCCCACGCACTGCCGGCTTCGCCGGTACTGTTTTTGATGTCCCGCCGTAACGCAGACGATTTCGGAGTGCGATAGGAACCGGGTTAGAACTTCTCCAGACCTGTGCGCAGCATGTGCGGCGAATGCGCTCAGGCGCGCCATGACGTGAATCGTCTTCAAGATCTGGAATCCTTCCAGACGGGCGCAATCGATCGACAGAACGAGGCGGTGGCGAAGGAAGCGCGGAGAACGAATCCTTTACCATCCTCCCGGAGCGCGATTGAGACCGAGCAACCCCGAGGGTAGAATCTGTTGCGGGATATTTCGTTCGCGTTGCAGACCGTGACGCAACGTTCTGTGCCAGCACATGCTGGCCATCCGGGGTTCGACGTCCATGAGCGAATTGCGCGCCGCGACCAGGCAATCGACCGCGAGGACAGGAATCGTCGAATTTGACGGCGCCAGGGGCACCGTCAGCATCCCCTGCACGATCGCGGACGTCTCAGGCACCGGAGCAAGGCTGAAGCTCGACTGGTCGCTGGCGTTTCCGAAAGAGGCCACGCTGATCTTTGCTGATGGCTTGCGAAAGACCTGTCGCGTGGCCTGGCAGAAGCGACGTTTGCTCGGGGTTGCCTTTGTCGATGGCGTGGCCAGCCTGGACGAGCAGGCCCTGATGATGACCGAGGAAGAGCAGGCTCTGCACCGGCGGCACCTCGGCGCGCAGGTCAAGGCGGCGCGCGAGGCGCGTGGCTATACCGAGATGCAGATTGCGAACCTCATCAGCGTCTCGCCCGAATTCGTGTCGCGAGCCGAGAACGGTGAGATCAGCATCCCCCTGCACCAGCTCACGCACATTGCCGATCTGTTGCTGGTCGATCTCGACAGCCTCGTCGCCGGTCCGGCATCGATCGAAGTGCCGGCGAGCGACGCCGAACTGGCGGCAGGCTGAATACCGCGCCGCTAGGCTTTGTGGCAGCACGCAGCGCCGCCACCCTTCTCCTCGCCCGCGAGCACGCTGCGGCTATTGCGCTCTGGCGGGATGTCGAAGGCCGCATTGGCCGCGAAGAAGCCGGTCGGCTTCAGCATGAAGCCGGCATATTCGACCGGCATGACAGCCAGCAGGTCCGCCAGTATGGCCAGCTCGGGGAGCCCGATGCATTAGTGGCGGGCGATGCGGCTGAACCGGGTGCGGCGTGAGCTGAAACGCGCCGGCGGCGCCCCCGAGACGTCCATCTATGACGTCGCCGTGCAGCACGGCTTCTGGCTTCAGCCAGTTCTCGATGGACTACAAACGCCACCTCGCCGAAAAGCCCTCGGAGACGTTGCGGCGCGCCAGGCTGGCGGCCTGAATTGCCTCAGCGATGCCGCAGCCGGCGG
>NZ_LWIG01000033.1:162741-206105 GCF_002068095.1 Bradyrhizobium sacchari
CCCGCCGCGCCAGATAATCTCCGGCGCTCTGCACGAGCTGCACCAGCGCGATCAGCACGACCACGACGGCGAGCATCATCTCCGGCATGAAACGCTGGTAGCCATAGCGGATGCCGAGATCGCCCAGTCCCCCACCGCCGACCGCGCCGACCATGGCGGAGTAGCCGAGCAGGCTGACCACCGCGAGCGTCAACGCCAGCAAGAGACCGGGCAGCGCCTCGGGGATCAGCACCTTGAGCACGATCTGCATGGGCGAGGCGCCGAACGAGGACGCAGTCTCGATCAGGCCGCCGTCGACCTCGCGGATCGCGGCCTCGACGAGGCGCGCAATGAAAGGCGCCGAGGCGATGGTCAGCGGCACGATCGCCGCGGTCGAGCCGATCGAGGTGCCGGCAACGAGCCGGGTGAACGGGATGATGGCGACGACGAGGATGATGAAGGGCGTGGACCGCGTCGCATTGACGACGGCGCCGAGCACGCGATTGACGAGTGGCGCGGCAAACAGCTCGCCTTTCCGGCTGGTCGCGAGGAAGACGCCGAGCGGCAGGCCGAAGGCGGTGCCGAGAGCTGCCGCGATGCCGACCATGTACAGGCTCTCGCCCGTGGCCTGGATGATCAGATTGATGAGTTCAGGCGACATAGCCGAGATGCTCCGCCGAGAATTGATATTGAGACAGCCAGCCAAGGACCCGCGCCTGCACGTCCTCGCTGCCGGGGACACCGAGAACGAGCGAGCCGACGTGCTGGCCGCCGATCTCGTCGATGCGGGCCGACAGCAGCGCGACGTCGAGACTGAGATCGCGCGCAAGGCGCGCCACCACCGTGTCGCCGGCCCCTGCCCCGCGCACTTGGATGCGGATCACGGCCTGCCCGCCAGCGGATCGCTCCGGAACGATCCGGCTCGCCAGCGACACCGGCAGGCTGTCGCCGATCACCTCCGCCAGGAAGGATTGCGTGATCGTGTGCTTGGGATGAGTGAAGATGTCGGCGACATGGCCGCTCTCGACCACATGCCCGGCGTCAAGCACGACAACTTCCTTGGCGAGCTGGCGCACCACGGACATTTCGTGGGTGATCAGCACGATGGTCACCCCCAATTCGCGGTTGATGTTGGCGAGCAGGTCGAGGATCGCGCGCGTGGTCTGCGGATCGAGCGCCGAAGTCGCCTCGTCCGACAGCAGCACGCTCGGTCGCGTGGCGAGGGCTCGCGCGATGCCGACGCGCTGCTTCTGGCCGCCGGAGAGTTCCGACGGATAGCGATCATGCTTGTCCGCGATGCCGACGAGCGCGAGCAGCTCAGCGACGCGCGCGCGGATGTCGGCCTTGGTCCAGCCGGCGATCTCGAGCGGCAGCGCGATGTTGTCGGCGGCGGTGCGCGAGGACAGCAGGTTGAAGTGCTGGAAGATCATCCCGATCGAGCGCTGCGCCAGCCGCAGCTCGCGGCCTGCGAGCGCCGAGATGTCCCTGTCGTCGACGATGACGCGGCCCGTGCTCGGCTTCTCCAGCCCGTTGATCAGGCGCACCAGGCTCGACTTGCCGGCGCCGGAGCGGCCGATCACGCCGGTGATGGAGCCGCGCGGAATCGCGAAATCGATGTTTTGCAGCGCGTTGACGCCGGGCTTGCCGCGATAGGCCGGATAGGTTTTCGAGACGCCTTCGAAACGGACCATGGCGTCCGGTTCGGCGGCGATCGCCGGGCGTGTCTCGATCGGCTCTCCGACCAGCAGCGATGGGCGCGCGTTCATGGAAACAGCTTTCATGCACGATATCTAGCTCGCCTGCCCCGAAGGCGCACAGACGAGGTCGCAGCAGCGACGGGGGTGGAACAGCAGCAGGATCGTCGGGGGCGGCGCGCTGCACTGCAACACACTATCGCCTTTTCTGATCTTTCTTGCAATTTCAGACATTTGCGGGGAGTTGGACGAAGTTTCCCCAATCCCTCCCCGGAGAAGAATATTCTCCCGCGAGGGGGTATCAGCCTAGGGGCCGGCTGAGCGGACCTGCAACCAGGGCAGCACGATCAGCAGAAGCCCGGCGAAATAAAGCACCCCGAAGATCAGCCCAAAACCCCAGAACTGCCCTTTCCCGATATAGCCGCTGCCGAAATACATCGGCGCCGGTCCAGTCGCATAGGGCGAGATCACGCCCATCAGGCCGAGCGAATACATGCAGAGCATGGCCAGCGTCGTGACCGGCAGACCGGGGATGCCGGAGCCGACCGCGAGCACCACCGGCAGCACGGCGGCGGCATGCGAGGTGATGCTCGAGAAGAAATAGTGGATCCAGAAGAACAGCGCGACCAGGAGGATCATCGCGGTCGCCGGCGACAGCCCCGCGAGCGGTTTGGCGTATTCGGTCGCGAACCATTTGATGAAGCCGATCTCGTTGAGGCCCGAGGCCAGCGTCAGCAGCGAGGTGAAATAGAAGAACACCTCCCAGGCGCTCTTCTCGCTGACGATGTCGGCAAACTCGATCACCCCCGTGACCAGCATCAGGGAGATCACGATGAAGACGACGGTGGTGGCGTTGACGAAGTTCGAGCCGAGCACCGGGACATGGATGTCCGGGCTCGAGCCGGCGATCCACAGGAACATCGCGAGCACGATCAGCGCCAGCATGATCCATTCGTTGCGCGACATCGGCCCCATGGCCGACAATTCCTTCGCTGCCCATTCGGAAATCTCCGGGCTGCGCTTCACCTCGGGACGACAGACCAGATAGCTGAGCAGCGGAACGAGCACCATCAGCAGGATGCCGAGCGGTGCAAAACCCATGAACCATTGCGCCCAGCTCACCTCAACGCCCGCGGTCTTCTTGGCGATGGCCAGCGCCGCCGCATTGGGGGCGAGCGCGGTGAAGAACAACGAGCTGGTGATGGCGGTCGCAGCAAAAGCCGTCCACATCACATAGGTGCCGATCTTGCCGGCGGTCGGACCCGGCTCGGATCCGTAGATGCGCGGGATGTTGCTGATGATGGGGTAGACGATGCCACCGCTGCGCGCGGTGTTGGACGGCGTTGCCGGCGCGAGCAGGAAATCCGACATGGCGACGGCATAGCCGAGGCCGAGCGTGTTGCGACCGAGCCGCTGCACCAGCACCAGCGCGATGCGGCGGCCGAGCTGGCTCTTGCGATAGCCGATCGAGAACACGAAGGCGCCGACGATCAGCCAAACCGTGCTCTCGGCAAAGCCCGCCAGCATCCAGCGCAATGATTTACCGGGATCGGGATCGACATAGCCGGCGACGCCCGCGACCGTCAGGCCGATGAAGCCGACCGCGCCGACCGGCATCGATTCCAGGATGAGCCCGGTGATGACGGCCGCGAAAACGGCAAAATAGTGCCACTGATTGAGGTTGAGCCCCGTGGGAACGGGCCACAGATAGATCGCCAGCCACACCACGAGCGGCGCGATCAGCTTCCAGCGGAACCCTTGTCCCTCGGGCGCCTGCGAGCTAGCGGCCATGGGCCCTCCCCCTCGATTGTCGTCGTATTGTGCGAGCCCGTTGGCCGGGCCGCTTTGTCCCAACTCGGCGTATACGAACTGTCCGCAGCGCGATCAATGGCCTGACGCGGGTTCGGTCGTTCCGCGCCCGATTTTCCGCAGGCTCACAAATGTCCGGTGCGCCGATGCTCCGGCTCGCTGCCATGGGCCGGAAACCGGATGGTGGTGCCGATGGTGATCCAGTTGGCGTTCTCGCCGGTGATGTTGCGGCCGTAGATTACGTCGACGGAAAAGATCTCGTTCGGCCTATAGCGGACGCCGGTCTGGAAGCGCGGCTGCACGACGCTCGCGACCTCGGATGCGCCGGCCTGGCCAAAGGCCTCGATCGTCCACTGCAACGTGTCGGTGAACTTCCAGTCGAAGCCGATGCCGTAGGTCAGGTAGTGGCGATCGACCGTGCGATCCCAGAGCCAGCCGCCATTGACGTTGATGCGCATGGTCTCCGACAGGCGATAAGTCGCGGGGATGACAGCAAAGGCGGACAGCGCCTCGCCGGTCGCCGCGTCGAATGATCCGCCGCCAAAGGCCGACAAACCCCAACGGCCGACACCGGTCGGGATGAAATTGGTCTTGGCTTTCGGCGCGACCGTCGTGCTCCAGTCGCCATCGCTGCGGGCGCGGATGGTCTGCATGCTCAGCTCGATCGGCCTGAAGGGATCGACGACGCAGGAGGGATTGGCGACCGCCAGGAAATCGCTGTTGGCCGCCGCCGACATCCAGCTTTCGACCTTGCAGGATCCGACCTCGGAGATGTCGGCGGCATCCACCGCATAGGCGCCATTCGCGGCGCGCGCATCCTGCGCCGCAAGTGCGACAAGAGCCGCGATTGCGGCGGCTATTCCGGTTCGTCCAGCCAAGCCCATGGGGCGATGTTAGCAGAGTCTTCGCCTCGACAAGGCCCGGATTCTAGGACTATCTTCGCGCCATGAGCGAGCATCATCACGACCACGATCACGACCATTCCGAGCTGTCCGAGACCGAGCTGCGCGTGCGCGCGCTCGAGACGATCCTGACCGAAAAAGGCTATGTCGAGCCGGCCGCGCTCGATGCCATCATCCAGGCCTACGAGACCAAGATCGGTCCGCACAACGGGGCGCGCGTCGTCGCCAAGGCCTGGACCGATCCGGCCTTCAAGAAGGCGCTGCTGGAGGACGGCAGCAAGGCGATCGGCACGCTCGGTCATGTCAGCCGCGTCGGCGATCATCTCGTGGTGGTCGAGAACACGCCTGAGCGACACAACATGGTCGTGTGCACGCTGTGCTCCTGCTACCCATGGGAAATGCTGGGGCTGCCGCCGGTCTGGTACAAGGCCGCGCCCTATCGCTCGCGCGCGGTGAAGGATCCGCGCGGCGTGCTCGCCGATTTCGACGTGACCCTGCCGAAGGACATGGAGATCCGGGTCTGGGACTCGACTGCCGAGACCCGCTTCCTGGTGCTGCCGATGCGCCCCGCCGGCACCGAAGGCTGGAGCGAGGAGCAGCTCGCCGAGCTGGTCACGCGTGACTCCATGATCGGGACCGGATTCCCGAAGACGCCGGGAGCGCCGTCATGAACGGCGTGCACGACATGGGCGGCATGGACGGGTTCGGCAAGGTCGAGGCCGAGCTCAACGAGCCGATGTTTCATGAGGAGTGGGAGTCGCGTGTGCTGGCCATGGTGCGCGCGATGGGCGCGGCCGGTGCCTTCAACATCGACACCTCGCGCTTCTATCGCGAAACGATCCCGCCGCATGTCTACCTCTCGAGCTCCTACTACAAGAAGTGGTTCCTCGGGCTCGAGGAGATGCTGATCGAGAAGGGCTACCTCACGCGGGAGGAAGTCGCCGCCGGTCACGCGATGCAGCCGGGAAAGGCGCTCAAACACGGCAAGTTCGATCTCACCCAGGTCGAACGCGTCATGGTGCGCGGCAAGTTTGCCCGCCCTGCCCCTGAACCGGCGAAATTCAACATCGGCGACCGCGTGCGCGCGAAGAACATTCATCCGGCGACGCACACGCGGCTGCCGCGCTATGTGCGCGGCCATGTCGGCGTGGTCGAGCTGAACCATGGCTGCCACGTGTTTCCTGACACGGCGGCGATGGAGCGCGGCGAGAATCCTCAATGGCTCTACACCGTCGTGTTCGATGGCCGCGATCTCTGGGGCGAGGATGGCGACCCGACGCTGAAGGTGTCGATCGACGCGTTTGAGCCGTATCTGGACCCGGCGTGATGAGCAGCACGGCTGCTGCCGCCGCGACGGCGGCCATTCCGAGCATTCCCCGCGACGACGACGGCCCGGTGTTTCGCGCGCCATGGGAGGCGCATGCCTTTGCGATGGCGTTGACGCTCCACGAGCGTGGCGTGTTCACCTGGCCCGAATGGGCCGCAGCGCTCGCTGACGAGATCAAGCGCGCGCAGGCCGCCGGCGATCCTGATACGGGCGAGACCTACTACCTGCACTGGCTCGCCACGCTGGAAGGCCTCGTCGCACGCAAAGGCGTCGCGTCACCGGAGACGCTGCATCGCTATCGCAACGCCTGGGACCACGCCGCGGATCGCACGCCGCATGGCAAGCCGATTGAGCTCAGGCCGGAAGATTTTGGCTAGCTGGTACGCCCGGCCACTTCAGATCGCAAAAAAACCTCTTCAAATCCATATCGGCGGTTGTATCATCCTGGCGCTTGCCAACAGTCTATTGCAATCAATAGTTGCGTATTTTCGAGCGCTTCGCACGGCAGTTTGTCGATCGCGCGTGGTCCGTCGGGCTGCTGTCCCAAAATCGTGAATTCGCTCTTTCGGTCGACCTCGAAGTGCCATCCGCATCCTTTCGAAAGTGCTTGGTTTCGTTTTTGCGGGACCGGTCGGCGCGGTGATTGCCGCGGAAGCCACAAAGATCAGCGACGCGATCAAGGATAATAAGAGAGATATTGACGAGATCGCCAAGGCGTTCGACGAAGTCAACACGCAGCAGCCCCAGACCACGTTCGACGTCAATGAACAGAGCGTGACCCTCATCCTCTCCGACAATTCGAAATTCACGATATCCCGGATTGGCAAACGTTCTGCCTTCCTGACGTTCACCGGCCCGAAACTGAACGCGCCAGGCGCTCCCCTCCAGAAGCTCATATCCGAGAAGACGGGGATCGACATTGCTGCCTATCTGACGACAAAGGCAGGCAACTGGGACACGATGGTCATCAGCAAGGACGTCGACACGTCGAGGACAGGATGCGGCAAGATTCGTGAGGCGCTCGGATATCTCTTCACGAAGGAAGAGATTGCCAAGGAGTTCGACAAGTTCGGAGACGATACAGTCAAGGATCTGAAGGATCCCTGCTTCAGGGCGATCGAACGCGAGGCCCTCAAGACCATGGGACTGACAGATCCCCTCGGCGCCCGCGCAATGCCGCAGGAGAACAGCGATCTCCCGCGAGATCCGGCAAAGGACGCCACGGATCCGATCCGCTGGAGCGCGATCAAGGAGTTTCTCAACGAATTTGGTCGCGCGCTCAGTTCGATCTCCGCGACGAACCTCTCACCCGAAGCTCGTGCCAAAAAGCTGGCGCCGTACTTCGATGCAAGGGTCGCGACCGAGTCGTTCGACGCGGCTGATCTCTTGCCACCCAGCCCCGGGGTGCTCAAGGATTCTCTCGCGGCGAAGATCGCGGGCTGGCCGATCGGTGCGTCGATCCGGTATGGATGTTTCCTCGCGCCGGACAAGCAGCTACTCACCAAATATTCGGCGCAGATGCTGGTCTTGCTCGATTCCGGAGGTGGTAACCAGAGACTCGTCAATCTCATTGTGGGCTTCACGGACCCCAAGGCGACCAATGTCGAAGGACTTCTGGTCGGGAATATGCTGATCGAGAAGCCGACCGCGGCGAGCCTGTCTGCCGTGTCGACGGCCTACAAATCAGGCTGCGGTGACCGTTCGGATCCGTGGAGACCCTGGGAGCAAATCAAGACAAGCTTTGTGCTTCGGACGCCGCCCTTCGGCTGATGTTCATGCCCTTGGGCAAGTGACGTGAAAGCCCTCGACAAGGTCGGCCCCGGAACGCGCGATCGATCCGTTGCCTGTGGCCATTGTTTGGGGGTGAACGCTACTTCCCGGCCACGAACTCCCGCCATCCCTTTGCCCGCAGGCTGCAAGCCGGGCACGCCCCGCAGCCGTAACCCCAGTCGTGTTGCGCGCCGCGTTCGCCGAGATAGCAGGTGTGCGACTGCTCGCGAATGAGATCGACCAGCCCGTCGCCTCCAAGGTCGTGGGCCAGCTTCCAGGTCGCGGCCTTGTCGATCCACATCAGCGGCGTATGCAGTTCGAATTTGCGCGCCATGCCGAGCGAGAGCGCGGCCTGCATGGCGCGGATGGTCTCGTCGCGGCAATCGGGATAGCCGGAGTAATCCGTCTCGCACATGCCGCCGACGATATGGGTGATGCCGCGCCGGTAGGCCAGCGCCGCGGCGAAGGTCAGGAACACCAGGTTGCGGCCCGGCACGAACGTATTCGGCAGGCCGTCGGCGCCCATCGCGATCGCGACATCGCGCGTCAGCGCCGTCTCGGACACCGCCGCCAGCGTCGGGATCGATAGCGTGTGGCTCTCGCCGAGCCTTGCGGCCCAATCGGCGCGGAGGCCCTTGAGGCCGTCGAACAGGCGGTCGCGGCAGACAAGCTCGATGGCGTGGCGCTGGCCGTACTCGAAGCCCAGCGTCTCCACCCGGGCAAAGCGGCTCAGCGCCCAGGCGAGGCAGGTGGTCGAATCCTGGCCGCCGGAGAACAGCACCAGCGCGGTGTCGGAGGAAAATGCGTCACTCATGGCCCGCGCTTTAGCACCGCAAAACGTATCAGCCAATCGGTGGAAATCGGCCTGTTCCGCATGCCGGCGCTGGGATCGGCGGCCCGCTTTTGGCATAAGGTTTCGGACCCAGGAGACGCCCCGCAATGACCCCTTCCCGCGACATTTCCCGCCTGATCGAGATCATGGCGGCACTGCGCACGCCGGTGACAGGCTGTCCCTGGGACCTTGAGCAGGATTTTGCGACGATCGCCCCCTACACGATCGAGGAGGCCTACGAGGTGGTGGATGCGATCACCCGCGGCGACCTCGACGACCTCCGCGAGGAGCTCGGCGACCTCCTGCTCCAGGTCGTGTTCCACGCCCAGATGGCCTCAGAGCAGAACGCCTTTGCGTTCGGCGACGTGGTCGAGGCCATCACGCGAAAAATGATCCGGCGCCATCCCCACGTCTTCGCCGACAAGAACGGCAATCTCGCCCCCCACCACGTCAAGGAGGTCTGGGACCGCATCAAAGCCGAGGAGAAGGCCGAGCGCGCCGCCCGCCGGCCGCCGGAGAAGACGCCGGCGCACAAGTCGCTGCTATCGGGCGTGAAGGCCGGCCAGCCGGCGCTGACCCGCGCCATGGAGCTGCAGCGCAAGGCTTCCACCGTCGGCTTCGACTGGAACGACCCGCGCGCGGTTCTGCAAAAGATCCGCGAGGAAGCCGATGAGATCGAAGCGGCGCTCGACCGCAATGACAAGCAGGAGCTGGCGGAAGAAACCGGCGACCTCATGTTCGCGCTGGTCAACCTCGCCCGCCACGTCGACGCCGATCCGGAAGCCGCGTTGCGCGCAACCAACGCAAAGTTCGAGCGACGCTTTGCGTTCATCGAGCGGGCGCTGGAGGCGCAGGGGCGGACGCTGGAGCAGGCGTCGCTGGCGGAGATGGACGCGCTGTGGAATGCGGCCAAGGGCGAGGAGCAACAGCTGACGACAGCCGAGAGAACCAACCAGGCCCGCCGCTAACTCCGCGGTCGTCCCGGCCAAGCGCGCGCAGATCCGGGACGATCACGGAGATAGTCACGCCACGCGCGGCACGGCATCGAACCTGTTCACCACGATATCCCGCTTGGTCTCGTCCACCCGCACCGTCATGTCGAAGCGGCCGTCGTGCAGTTCCTTGGCCAGCACCTCGGAATTGCGATGCAGCCAGCTGATGCCGGCGCCGTCGGCGGCGTCGATGGAGAGATCGAGCGTGGTGCGCTTGGCGGCGAGCCGCTGCTCGATCGCGGCGAGCAGCGCGTCGATGCCCTCGCCTGACACTGCAGAGACCAGCATCGCCGGATGATCCTCCGGCCGGCGCGCGGCGACGTTCAGAAGCTCCTCGCGCTGTTCGGGATCGTAGCGGTCGATCTTGTTCCAGACCTCGATGATGCGGCCGCTATCATCCGGATTGATGCCGAGCTGGCGCAGGACGGCGTCAACGTCGCTCTGTTGCGCCTCGGCATCCTCATGCGAGATGTCGCGCACGTGCAGGATGACGTCGGCCTCCAGCACCTCTTCCAGCGTGGCGCGGAAGGCGGCGACGAGCTGTGTCGGCAAATTGGAGATGAAGCCCACAGTATCGGACAGCATGGCCTTGCCGCCATGCGGCAGGTTGAGCGCGCGCAGGGTCGGATCGAGCGTTGCGAACAGCATGTCGGCGGCCTGCACGTCGGCGCGGGTCAGGCGGTTGAACAGCGTCGACTTGCCGGCATTGGTGTAGCCGACCAGCGCGACGACGCGATACGGCACGCGCTGGCGGCCGGCGCGATGCAGCCGGCGCGTCGCCTGCACCTTCTTCAGCTCGCTCTCGAGCTTGGTGATGCGCTCCTGAATCAGGCGGCGGTCGGCCTCGATCTGGGTCTCGCCCGGACCGCCCATGAATCCGAAGCCGCCGCGCTGGCGTTCGAGATGGGTCCACGAACGAACCAGGCGCGAGCGCTGGTAGTTGAGATGGGCGAGCTCGACCTGGAGCGAGCCTTCCTTGGTCTTGGCGCGGCGGCCGAAGATTTCCAGGATGAGACCGGTGCGGTCGAGCACCTTGGCGTGCAGCTCCTTTTCGAGATTGCGCTGCTGGATCGGCGCCAGCGCGCAATCCATCACCACGAGGTCGACGTCGAGGCTCTTGGCCAGCGCAGCGATCTCCTCGACCTTGCCCTTGCCGATATAGGTGGCGGGCCGGATCTGGCTGATCGGCGCGATGATCGCATCGGCAATGACAAGGTCGATCGCGCGCGCGAGGCCTGCGGCTTCATCGAGCCGGGCCTCGGCGTCTCGCACGACATGGCTCTCCGACTGCGCGTCGGCACTTCCCGCGCGCACCCGCAAATAGGGGCCGACGACAAGCACCCGCCCCGTCTGCTTAGCCCCTGCCGGCCGCGGACGGTCGGCATCCCCGTCGAAATTCCGGGGTTCCAATCAGATCACTCTCAAGCCGGCTGATCCTCGCCGCCTTCGAACAACTGGATCGGGGCGCCCGGCATGATGGTCGAAATCGCATGCTTGTAGACCAGCTGCGAGTGACCGTCGCGCCGAAGCAGCAAACAGAAATTGTCGAACCAGGTCACGATGCCCTGGAGCTTCACTCCGTTGACCAGAAAGATCGTCAGTGGCGTCTTGGTTTTGCGAACGTGATTAAGGAAGGTGTCCTGTAGGTTTTGTGCGCGGTCTGCCGCCATTGTTTTTTTCTCGCTTTGAGTTTCTTTTTATTGCGCCGGATGCGGCCCTCTTTGTGAAATTCGGAGCCTCTTCCGGTTGCCGCTCCTCATGAGATCCCCCTCGGAAGGAACAGCGGTTCGATTAGAGGACAGGTCGGGATATTAGGCAAGCCGCTTCACGCGGCAGCCCATGCCCTATTGCCCCGAAAAACTACGGAAATCGATGATTTTCCTCGTTTATCCCTGACGAGCCGCCGCGACGTCGCGGCGCTGGCCTTCTTCGTTTTGCGCGTTTTCTGTATGCGGGCCGGTATTAACCGACGCCGAGTGCCTTCAGCTTCCGATGCAGCGCCGACCGTTCCATGCCAACGAACTCGGCCGTTCGAGAAATATTTCCTGAGAAGCGGCTGATCTGTGCAATCAAGTAGTCGCGCTCGAACACTTCGCGTGCCTCCCGCAATGGCAGGCCCATGATGTGTTCGCCGTTGTTGCTGGTCGGCATCGCCGGCACCATCGAGCCGACGTCCTGCGGCAGCATGTCGGCGGTGATGATGACCTCCGGTCCGCCCGCGGCCAGAATCATGACTCTTTCAACATTGTTGCGGAGCTGGCGCACATTACCGGGCCAGACATGCGATTGCAGCACCGCCATCGCGTCCTGCCCGATCTGGCGCTTGGGGAGGCCGCTGCCGGCCGAGATCTGCTCCATGAAATAGTCGATCAGCTCCGGAATGTCCTCGCGACGCTCCGACAGCGCCGGCACGCGGATCGGCACCACCGAGAGGCGATGATAGAGGTCCTCGCGGAAATGGCCGGCCGCGATCTCCTCTTCCAGGTTGCGCGCGGTGGACGAGATGATGCGCACGTCGACCTGCACCTTGGCGGTGCCGCCGACGCGCTGGAACGACTGCTCGACCAGCACGCGCAGGATCTTGTTCTGGGTCTCGCGCGGCATGTCCGCGATCTCGTCGATGAAGAGCGTGCCGCCATGCGCCTCTTCGAGCGCGCCGGGCTTGCGCGGCTGCTCGCCGTTGGACTGCTCGATGCCGAACAGCTCGTGCTCCATCCGCTCGGGCGTGATCGCGGCGGCGTTGATGACTACGAAGGGACCGTCGGCGCGGCCCGAGGCCGTATGCAGCGTGCGCGCGGTCAGCTCCTTGCCGGCGCCGGCGGGGCCGACGATCAGGATGCGGCTATTGGCCTTGGCGGCGCGATCGATGGTCTGGCGGAGCTGGTTCATGCTGGGCGAGCGACCGACGAGCTGGCTTGCGCTCGGCGCGAGCTGTTTCAGCTCCTTGACTTCGCGCTTCAGCCGCGAGTTCTCCAGCGCGCGATTGGCGACCAGGATTAACCGGTCGGCCTTGAACGGCTTCTCGATGAAGTCATAGGCGCCGCGCTTGATCGCGGCGACCGCGGTCTCGATGTTGCCGTGGCCGGAGATCATCACGACCGGCAGGTCGGCATTGTCCTTCTTGACCTGCTCCAGGAGCTGCAGGCCGTCGAGCTTGGAGCCCTGTAGCCAGATGTCGAGGAACACCAGATGCGGCCGGCGATTGGCGATCTCGGCGAGCGCCGTGTCGCTGTCGCGTGCGGTCCTGGTGACGAACCCCTCGTCTTCGAGAATGCCCGCGACGAGATCCCGGATATCGGCCTCGTCATCGACAATCAGAATTTCACTAGCCATGGGTCGCGCCTGTCTTGTCAGCTGCCTGTTGAGGCTTCGATTTTCGTTGAATCATTGGTCTTTTCGTCCGGCTCTTTGGTTCCGGCCGCCGGCTCTTTTGTTTCCGGCGCCATGTCCTTGACCGGATCGCTGGCCTGTGCTCCGGCCGCGTCCTTCGCGACCGGTGCCGGCTCGGCTCCCTCGGCCTTCTTGGCCTGGCCGGAAATCGCAAAGCGCATCCGCATCCAGGCGCCGCGCTGGCCTTCGCGGAAGTCGGAGGCGTCCTTCAGCTCGATGCGCCCGCCATGGTCTTCCAGCACGCGGCCGACGATCGCAAGGCCAAGGCCGGTGCCCTTGGCGCGTGTGGTCACGTAGGGCTCGAGCAGCCGCGAGCGCGCGACCTTGGGCAGGCCGATGCCGTTGTCGATCACGTCGATCAGCACGTCCTCGCCCACGCGCGAGACCACGACGTCGATACGGCCTTTGCCAAGCTCCTCCGGCGGGACCTGCTCGATCGCCTCGGTGGCGTTCTTGACGATGTTGGTGACGGCCTGGGAGATCAGCCGCCGGTCGAACTGAGCGCGGAGCGGATCCTCTTTGAATTCCGCCTCGATATCGAGTTCGGGATGGGCGACCTTCATCAGGAACACCGCCTGCCGCACTGTGTCGGCGACGTCCTCGCCCTCCATCACGGGCTTGGGCATCCGCGCAAAGCGCGAGAACTCGTCGACCATGCGGCGGATATCGTCGACCTGGCGCACGATGGTGTCGGTGCACTGATCGAAGATCTGCTTGTCCTTGGCCTCGGTGATGTCCTTGCCGAACTTGCGGCGGATACGCTCGGCGGAGAGCTGGATCGGCGTCAGCGGGTTCTTGATCTCGTGGGCAATGCGGCGCGCGACGTCGCCCCAGGCCGAGGTGCGCTGCGCCGAGACCAGCTCGGTGATGTCGTCGAGCGTGATGATGTAGCTGTCGTGCGGCTGGTTCTTCTCGGCGCTGACGCGGACCGAGAGGTTGCGCTCGGTGCCGTCGCGGGTGATCGTGATCTGGCCCTGCACCAGGCGCTGGGTCCCTTCCCGCGCCGTCTTCATCATCTCGTCGAGCTCGGGCAGCACGTCGGACAGCGGATGGCCCAGCGTCTCCGCTTCGGAGTGCCCGATCAGCTTCTCGGCGGAGCGGTTGAGGATGCCGACGCTGCCCGAGGTATCGACGCCGATGATGCCGGCGCTCGCCGACGACAGCACGGCCTCGATGAAGCGGCGGCGGCTGTCGATAAGGTCGCTGGCGTTGACGAGCTCGTCGCGCTGGCTGCGCAATTCCTGCGTCATCTTGTTGAAGGTCTCGCCCAGCTGGGCGAGGTCGCCCTCCGACTGGTGCACCGGCACCTTCACGTGGAGATCGCCGGTTGAAACCGTATGGGCGGCGTTCATCAGCCGCCGGATCGGCGCCACCAGCGAGTTGGCGAAATTCAGCCCGATCAGCACCGAGGCCATCAGGATGGTCAACGCGATCACCGCGAACATCAGCGCGAAGGCGACCTGGATGCCGAGCCGTCGCGACTCGATCTGGGCATATTCGGCGACGCTGATCTCGGTCTGCTTGAGCTGGTTGACCACCTTCGGATCGAGCGGCCGCGCGACATAGAGGAACGTTTCGTTGAAAGCCCGCAGCCGGATCACGGCGGCGACGAAGCTCGCATCGGGCAGGACCGCGATTTCCGGCTCAGTGTCGCTGACATTGCTGAGAAAGTCCGGCGCCGGCGGCGAATAGGCCAGCCGCATGCCGGTGTCGGCGGATTCTAGGATGTTGGTGTTCTTGTCGATGATCATCGCGCCCGGCAGGTTGCGGGAGCTGGCACTGGCGGTCAGCATTTCTCGGAACGAGCGCCTGTCCTGGTCGTAGAGCGGCCTCGCGTGGGCGATGTCGTTGGCCATGCCGAGAATGTCGCCGCGGATCAGCTGCGCATGGTCCTGCATGTAGGCCCGCGCGATATCCAGCGAGTTCTGGATCACCTCCTTGGTCGGCCCGGAGAACAGCCGGTCGAGGCCACGCTCGAGGGTGATATTGGCGACGACCGAGACCAGCACCGCCGGCAGCACGGCGACGATCGAGAACAGGCTGACGATCTGGACATGCAGGCGCGCTGCCGCCCTTCCCCGCCGCCGCGCCAGGATCAGCTGCCAGAGTTCCCGGACGATGATCCCGACCAGCAGCAGGATCGTGCCGGCGTTGATCAGGTAGAACGAGCGGACCACCTCCGGCGTCGGGTCGATCCGCGTGAGGCCAGTCAGGACGAGGAAGGTCAGCAGGCCCGACAGCAGAGCCAACGCCACGGCAAAGGGCGCCAGCCAGCGCCGGGGCGACCAGCGCCGCGGCTCTTCGGCTGGGGCCGTGTCAAAGGATGCGGCCGAGGTATCTGCGCTGGTCATTCCGGCAATGGGTGCTGAAAACGGGTCCGCGGCGGGCGGAGACTGATGTATTCGTACCACATTGTTGCCGAGACACTACAGTGTCAAATAACCACGTGATCTCAGTAGCTTATGGAATTCAACTTCTTCTTTTGGCCACGATTTACCAAATCGGGGACGATAGGATTCGACGGCGACGGGCTGCTCGGCGGGGTCCCGGACCGTCTCATTTCAGCGAGATCGTGATCTGGCTGATATTGGCCGCGAGCTCCAGGCCGGCTTTTGGCCCTTGCAGCACCAGCGTCACGCCCTTCTCGTTGCGCAACTGAATGCCATTGATGCCGCCAACCAGCGCGAAGCCGCCGCCGACGGAACTGTACGTCCCGCTAAAGTCGGCGACCTCCCGGATTCCCGACGCCCGCCCTTCGAACCGGCCGACGCTCGCGCCGGCCGTGATGCCCAAGCTGAGGCCGGCGATGCTGAAAGGATAGTTCCGGCCGCGATAGGTCAACACGCCGCTGCCCGCCCCGCCGCCGACCAGAAGACCGGCCTTGACGAACTTGACGCGGACTTGCCCGCTCGCCTGTGCAAACGATGGCGTAGCCGGCATCGCAAGCAGGACTAGCGTCAGCGCTGCGAGGCCGGCTGCGATGGCGCGCAGGACGCGGTCTGGTCTAAGGCTTCTCGGCATCGACCTTCTTCCACGTCTGGTCGGGATCGAACAGCGTCATGCGCGGCGCGATGGAGCCGGTCCGCGTGCCGAGATCCTTCTGGTAGACGGTGCCGGCATGGTTGACCAGAAAGGTCATCACGCCGGAATTGCCGTACTCCGCAGGCCACGCGATCAGCGCAAAGCCGCCGATCATCTTGCCTTTGACGACGTAGTTGAGTGCGCCGCCGGGCGCATCGGCCCCCTGTCCCTTCAGGATGCGGAAGAAATAGCCATGATAGGGAGCCGGCTCATCGCCCGCGCCTTGCTTGTAGCCTTCCGCCGAAGCCTCCGCGACCAGCGCGCCGAGCGGACTCGGATCCGCATCATCGCGCCAGAACAGGCCGTCCTTCTTGCCGGGCGTGGAAACGAAGCGTTGCGCGTAGACGCCGACGCCCTCGCCGCGATCCTTGTCGGCATATTCGTTCTGCGCGTCGACATAAGCGAGCGCGGTCTGGATCGCGTCGAGCTCGTTGCGGCCGATGCGGCGGCGAAGCACCTCGATGCGGCCTTCGTCGGTGTCGAACTCCCAGCCGTTCTTGTTGTTGACCAGCGGAATCGGGAACGGGAAGTCGTCCGGCCCGAGCAGCAGCGTGGCCGTCTTGTTGCCTTCGGCCTTGATCGCGTGCTTGGCCTCATACATCGAAACGAACCGCGCGCGGATGTCGGCGTCGGCGACCTCGTCGCCGGACGAGACGATGTCGTCCGCTGCCCGGCCCAGCACCTTCAGGAGGTCGCGCGGACCGCTCTTGGCCGCAGCAGCGAGGGCCGCGGCTGCATCCTCCGGCGTCTTGTAGGATTCCTGCGCGTGTGACGCCGATCCCAGCAGTGCCAGCACCACGATGCCCGGCAGTACCGCGCGATAGAGCGACTTCAGACCGATCATGGCGCGACCTCCGCAGGAATCTTCGCGCCGCCGGCGAGCCAATCGCTGTAGGTGCTGAATTTCAGACCAAGCTTTTCGTAGTGGACGCGCAGATAGCCGTCGCTGCCGCGCGTCACCGCATCGGGCATCACGCTTTCGACCTCCTGCGCCATGACGCCGACATAGGCCTTGTCGCTGCCGATATAGCTGAAGCGATAATAGCCGAGACCGTTGCCGAGATGGCCGAGCAGCGCGATGTCGTGCTTCAGGGCGATATCGGAGCGCCGGCCACCGCCGCCGCGGAAACCACCTCCTCCGCCTCCCCCGCGGAAGCCGCCGCCTCCGCCGCCACGCATCGCCATGCCGCCCCCGCCACCGCGACCGGCAAAGCTTGGCNGCCGCCACCGCGCGGCATGCTCGCCATGCTGGCGCGTCCGCGCGCCGAAGCTGCGGCCGCCGCCCGGCCGGAGGAGACGTTCATTGCGCCCCCGCGATTGCCGCCACCGCCACGATTGGCCGCACCGCCGCCGGCCCGATTCGCGGCCTTGGCGCGATCTCCGCCGCCTTTGGCGCGGTCACCGCCGCCCTTGGCACGATCCCCGCCGCCCGGCCGATCGCGCGTTCCCGCACTGGGGCGATCTCCGGCACCAGGACGATCGCCGCGGTTGCCAGCGCGGTCACCGGGGCCTCCACGATCACCTGCACGATCACCTGCACGATCACCTGCACGATCACCTGCACGATCGCCGGCGCGATCTCCAGCGCCCTGGTTCGGACGCAGCACCTGGTTGCCGTCGCGGCCGCGGAAATCCATCCGGTCCGATACGCCGGCCTTCAGATTGTTGTTGCCAAAGCGCTGCTGCACATTGGTGTTGCTGTAGCGCACGCCCTGGCGGTGCGCCGGATTGTGCTGCCAGCCGGCATTGATGTTGGTGGTGCGATGGTTGACGTAGACGTTGCGGTTGCCCCAGTTGCAGCCGCCGCCCCAGTAATTGCCCCAGCGTCCGATCGCCCAGGCCGTGCCGAAGGCGAGCCCGGCCGCGACGACGCCGGCGCCGATATAGGAGGGATAGCCCCAATAATACGGCGGATATTCCGCATAGGGCCAGGTGCCGTAGACCGTCGCTGGATCGTAATACGGCACGTACATTTCCGCCGGATTGGCCTGCTGGATGACGACGACCTGCTTGCCCTCCTGTGACTGGACGCTGACCTTCTGCTGCTTGGTGGTGACGAGCTTCTTGTTGTCATAGGCCTTGTTGCGCAGACGCTGGATTGCATCCATCACGTCGGGCTGCTGAGCGAGAAAGGCATCACCCAGCTTCTGGGTCCAGTCGAGCTTGTCGCTCATCATGGCAAGGACTTCGGCCGTGCTCGCGAGCGCCTTGACGCTGTCGTCCCAACCTTGCTTGTCGACCTCCGTCTTCAGCGCGTCGCCCTTCAAGTTCTTATGCTCCTTCAGCCAGCGATCGGCCTGCACCACTTCGAGCGGATAGGTCGAGGCGGCCAGCACGTTGGCGAGCAGCTCGTCGGGATAGAGCGCGATCGGTGCAACCAGCGCCTCGAGCTGCTCCGGCTTCAACAGCTCGGCTGCCGGCGCCGGCGGTGTAGCCGGCTGTGCCTGCGCGCTCGGCGTCGCCGGCTTGTCGGCCGTCTGCGCCATGGCCGCTACCGGCATCGCCAGCATCAGCATAACCGCGATCAGGGTTTTGCTGCAGCGAGACATTCCACCCTCCATCCAACTTTCCGCCCGCGAAGATCGGGGCCGTGGCATGGGTGTTTGTTGATCGAGATCAACGAAACCGGAGGCTGCGCATCTGTTGCAACGCGAGAGCGAAGGCTTCACTCGATCAGCTCGGCTTCCATCAGAAGCCGGCCTGGCACCGTCAGCCCAAGCGCATTGGCCGCCTTCATGTTGATGACGAGCTCGAACTTGCTGGCGAATTGCACCGGAAGCGTGCGGATGTCTGCGCCTCGCAGGATGCGATCGACATAGCCGGCACCATCGCGAAACTGCTGGGTCAGATCGGCGCCATACGACATCAGGCCGCCATTGGCGGCATAGAAGCGAACTGCGAAGATGGCCGGCACGCGGCGCTGTGCCAGCAGGGGAATCGTTATCGCGCTCTGTGCGCCGAAGAAACCGCCGTCCGGCAGCACGACAAGGCCTGCTCCATTGCGCGCCGCCGCCTCGATCACCCCGGCGATGTCGGCTCCGCTTCGAACGCTCGCGCCGGCGATCTTCATGCCGAGGCGGCTTTCCATCTGGTGCGCGGCCTCGATGTAGAATGGCGCATAGGGTGCCGAGTCCGGATTGAACAGGACCGCGGCATGAGTCATGCCGGGCACCATGTCCTTGAGCAGGCTAAGCCACTTCCCGCTCATCGAGTGCTCGTAGAGCGAGAAGCCGGTCAGATTTCCGGTCGGTCGCGCCAGATTGGCGACCAGGCCAGTCCCGACCGGATCCGAGAGCCCGACGAAGACGATCGGAATCCTCTGGGTCGCTTCGCGCAGTGCCCGGGTCGTGCCCGTGCTGGTCGCAAACAGGACGTCCGGCATGGCGGCCACGAGCTCGAGCGCCTCCAGTTTCTGCCGCGCCGGATTGGGACCCGGCCAGCGAATTTCAAGCCGGTAGTTCTGGTTGGCGATCCAGCCGAGATCGGCCATCCCCTGCTGGAATGCATCGACACGCATCTGGGCGCCGGGATCGCCCGCAACATTGCCTGTCAGCACACCCACCGACGGCATCGACTGCCACGGTGCCCTCTCCTGCCCCCGCGCCGCGACCGGAAACGCAGCCGTCGCGCCAAGCAGAGCCATGAACTCGCGGCGTTTCATGATCAAACCATTAACCCCCACCATGCCCGCGCCCAGCCCGGCCATGACGCAACCGCGAAAGGAAACGGCTTCAGTGGGACGGAGGTTTGATCGAGATCAAGATACCGCTGTCAGCGAATGAGCGGCAGCCGGATCGTGAACAGGGCACCGCCCCAGGGCTGGTTCTCAGCGGCAATCGTGCCGTGATGGGCCTCGATGATGGTCTTCACGATCGCAAGTCCCATTCCCATGCCCTGCGGCTTGGTCGTGAAGAACGGATTGAAGACGTTTCCGAGATCCGCCGAGGCAATGCCTGGACCAGTATCGGAAATCCTGATCTCGGCCTGGTTTTCGGCGCGCATGGTCGAGACCGTGATTTCGCGCTTCTTCATGCCGGCGTCCGAGACTGCATCCATCGCGTTGATGACCAGATTGAGCACGACCTGCTGAAGCTGCACGGGATCGCCCTTGACATGCAGATCCGCAAACGCAGGCATGTAGGTGAGCGCGATGCGGCGGCCGTCGGCGACGGCGCTCACCAGCCCGATCGCTTCCCGCACCGTGTCGTTCAGCTCGATATGCCTGACCTCGAACGGCGTCTTCTTCAGGACGCTGCGCAGCCTGCGGATCACCTCGCTCGCCCGATGGTCGTCACGTCTGATGTCGGCGAGGATCTGCCTGATCTCGTCGATATCGGGCGGAGTCGCCTTCAGCATCAGCTCCGCGGTCTCCGCGTTGGTCAGAATGGATCCGAGCGGCTGGTTCAATTCATGCGCCATCGAGGTCGTCAACTCGCCTATGGCCGAGTACCTGTTCACGTGGGCGAGTTCCGCCAGTCGCTGGCGCGATTCCACTTCGGCAAGCCGGCGGCGGCGGCGCTCCTGCAGCAGCCCGCTGATGAGCCCGGCCTGCACCAGGAATACGGCCGAGATCATCAGCATCTGCCAGCGATAGCGCTCCCAGATATTCGGTTCGCGAAACAGGATCTCGCTGCCGTCAGGCAAGCGACTCTCGCTGATGCCCCAGCGCTGCAATTCCCGCCAATCATATCTCGGCGCTGCGAAACCGAGCGGCTCATAGCTGATGCTCGCGGGTTTTTCCCCTCCGAGGACACGGAGAGCGACGCTGATGGTCCTCGAGCTCGTTTCCGCAACCGAATGCATGGGGCCGCCGACGGTGCTGCCCCCGAAGAACGGGTCCTGGTAGGAAAAGATCGGCGCATTCGCAACCGCGTGCAGGCTGCGCAGGGCGATGTCGCTCTCGTGGACGATTCCGGCTGCGTCGACCGACATCAGGCCCCAGAACAGCACCGTGTGCGGGGGGAGCCTTGCCGCACGTTTCAGGATCTCCTCGAATGACAGGTCCGAATACCAGATGAGCTCCAACCGCTCCTCCAGCGGCTTCAGCTCGCGTTTCAGCTCCTCTATCCAGAACTTCTCGAGCGGCGAGGCACCGATCACGATTGCGACCGCCTTCGTATCCGGCAGCACCTGAAGAATGTTGTCGAAGGCAGCCACGAAATCGTTGCGGATCGCCACGACGACGTCGTTGTCGGTGAGATTGGCGCGGTCGATCAGCCGGTACTCGACCGCGGAAAGTATCAACGGCGCATCGGGAAACAGTCTCGCGCGGTATTTCTGGGCAAAGCGGGCGGCGGGCGCGCCAATGGTGAGCACAATATCGGGCAACGCCCCCTGGTAGAGCGAGTGCAGATACTCGACGAAGGGCGCCTCGGGACCGGGATTGTTGAACCGCGCCGTGAGCAGCGCATGCTCCTGGATGTCGAGCGGCCATGGCGATTGCCGCTCGAGCCCGGATTTGATGTCGCGTGCGTATTCGCTCCACGGCCGAAACTCGCGGCCGAATGAATGCAGCACCAGCACGCGCTTGAGCTCGCCGCGCAGGCTTCGCTCGGCGCCATCGGCACGATCAGGCGACATGCACGTGGCGACGAACAGGCCCAGGCAGAACAGTGCGGCCGACCACGACCTGACCGAGTCAGAGGACATGCGTCCGCTCAGCTCCAATCCCCGCAGCTTCCGGCGGCTGCTTTCCGGGCAATTCTAGCGACAATCGTCGCGCTCGGACAGCCCGCGAGAGCGACCTCTTGTTAAGAGGCCGGGCAACGGTGATAGCGGATCTCCATGTCCTCCATGCCCGGGAACAGCCGGACGATGCTGTTTGCGTCGAGTTCCTTCAGGCTGAACTGAATGCTGGAGAGCATCATGTCGGTGGCGCAGGCCGCAACCAGGTTGACGTTCGGGCCGTTGTCCTTCCGCGCCTTGATCCGGCAGCGCGCGAATTTGCCGACAATCTGATCTCCGTCGACGATGAAGCCGCCGCCATAGACGTCCGACATATCGGTGAAGCCGAGCTGCGCGCCTGTGCGCGCGAACACCTTGCTGCAATTGTCGGCATCGCTGGCCCAGGCGCCGTTGAGATCGAGGGCCTCGGCGCTGGCGGCTGCAACGACCAGCGAGATGACCGTCGCGCCGAGCGTGCCCCATTTCCGTGAAGCCATGTGATCCGTCCTTTCTCGCCGTTCAATGGCCACTCAGCACAAGTGTCTGGATCGGCAGCAGCAGCGCCTGGATCCGCAGCAGCAATGCGTGGACAAGGCCGACGCCATCCACGACGTGCAGCGCGATCTTCCGGCTGGTCGGCGTATCCTTGGCGGAGATCTCCTCGTGGTTGCTGGTGTAGGCATTGACGATGCAGCTCGAGCCCGGCGTCAACCCCTCCAACCCTCCCTTGTAAAGCGGCTCCAGGAACACGAGGATCGTGCCGGGACGAACGGCGTTCTGCGCTTCCAGCAATTGCTCGCCGGACCGGAATTGCCCGGCGGCGATGTAGTCCTGCACGGTCGTGATCACCATCGGGATGATCACCCACGGTTTGGAAATGCAGGTCGCCTCCGCCACCATGCCGGTCCTCATCACCTGCGCCTCGATCTGGCCGAAGCCGGCCTGGAGAACCTTTCGGCCGGCCTCTTCCGGAATCAGGACGCCGGCCGGGCGCATCAGCTGGTTGACGACGTCACCGGGGCGAACCAGGAACTGCTCGACCCGCCCGTCCACGCCGGCACGGACGACAGTCTTGTCGAGATCGACCTGGGCCTGATCCAGCGCGGCCTCGGCGCTGGCCTTTTGCGCCGGCAGCAGGGTGGAGATCTGCAAGGATGCGGATTGCTTCGCGGCGGTTGCTGCATCGACACCGGCCTGGCGCTGATCGACCAGGACCTGGAGCTTCTCGATGTCACGCTGCGGCACGATGCCGGGGTTGCGGCGCTGCAGTTCGCTCTTGACCTCGAGCTCGTCCTTGGCCTGCTGGTAGTTGGCTTTCGCCTCTCCGATCTGCGCTTCCGCCTTGACCACGTCGGCCTGCGCCGTCTGGATGGCGGCATCGACCTCTGCAATTTTTCGCTTGGCGGTCTCGAATGCAGCCTGCTGCTTCGAGCTGTCGAGCGTGAACAGCACGTCGCCCTTCTTGACCGGCGCGCTGAAGCCGACCTTGACTTCGGCAACACGGCCCGAGCCTTCGGGAAGGATGGGCACCGTGCGGAAGTACAACGTGGCCGACGACGTCGTCGGGTGGAAGTAGAAGATCATGGTGATCAGCGACACCGTCAACATCAGGCAGCCGGTGATGCCCCAGCGCAGCTCGTACCAGACCGAGAAGAAGGTGATCTCCTTGCCGAAGCGTTTGCCCTGGGCGTAACGGCGGTAGAGGTAGTCGGGCAGGATCGTCAGCAGCGAGCAGAACATCAGCTCAAACATGGCTGTGCTCCTTCTCCCGGGCGGATCCCGGCTTGTCAGCCGGAGGCGGCGCCGCCGCAGCCTCGGCCGGAACGTCCCCGCCGCCATCGGCAGCCGGCGTCGCGTCGGCAATCTTCTCGACAGACCCGGCTATGCTGCGCAACGGCGTGCCGAAGTCGGGCAGATCGATCAACGCAAGCAGAAGACCCGCGACCCAGAAGATGTGCATGTGCGTGAACAACGAGATCAGGCCGAGCACGGCGACAAACTCGAACTGCAGTTTCTGCGATTTGTGCGCCATCCGCTCCGGCAGGCTATGCAGTTTCCAATAGAGCGTGCCGACCCAAAGGATTGTGCCGATCAGAAACACGCCCATCACCACCATCAGCGTATCGGTGCCGCTTCCCGGCGCGAGATAGAACGGCAGATGGTGCGGGGCCATCGGATGAAGCTGGTCGCTCAAACGTCTCTCCCGGGCAGCAAACGAGCACTTTCGGTACTGTGTTCAGGTCGCCTCCCGATTTGCTTGATTTGAATCAAGGGAATGCCCGCCGTCGGACATAGCGTCCCCGAAAGCCGAATGCACAATCCAAGGGAGCCGCAGCCATGCCCGGCCTCGACGAACTCATTCCCAGCGCCACGCAGATCCGCAAAGAGGCCGCGCTCAAGGAGGCCGAGAAGGCGGAAGAGTATGTCCGCCTCGCCGCGGCGGCCGAGGCCGAAAAGCGCGCCCTGATCGAGCGCCTGAGCAAGCCTTCCGGCAAGACCGAAGAGGAAAAGATCAAGCTCGCCTCCACGATCATCCAGCGCGCAGTGCGAAATGGGCTCACCGAGGTCATGGTGTATCGTTTTCCCAACACGCTCTGCACCGACAAGGGACGCGCCATCAACCAGATGGAAAAGGGCTGGGAAGATACGCTGACCGGCATCCCCAAGGAGATCTTCCAGCTCTGGACCGACTATCTGAAGCCGCGCGGCTATCGCATCGCCTATCAGGTCATCGAATTTCCGGGCGGCATGCCTGGCGATATCGGCGTGACCATTTCCTGGGGCGACGAGTAGCGCGCAGCCGCGGAAGGACGGGCATGGCCAAGGACGATACTGCCGAGCGGATGAAGCGCAAGGACTACGAGAAGGAGCTGGAAAAGCTCCAGGTCGAGCTGTGCCATCTTCAGGACTGGGTCAGAACCCAGAAGCTGAAGGTGATCATCATCTTCGAGGGCCGCGATGCCGCCGGCAAGGGCGGCACCATCAAGGCATTGACCGAAAAGGTCAGCCCGCGCGTCTTCCGCGTCTGCGCCCTGCCCGCGCCCTCCGACCGGCAGAAATCCCAACTCTTCCTGCAGCGCTATATCGAGCAATTTCCGGCCGGCGGCGAAATCGTGATCTTCGACCGCAGCTGGTACAACCGCGCCGGCGTCGAATATGTCATGGGCTTCTGCTCGCCGGCCGATCACAAGCGGTTCCTGGAATTGTGCCCGCTGGTCGAGAAATTCGCCGTCGACGCCGGCATCATCCTGATCAAGCTCTGGCTCGAGGTCGGGATGGAGGAGCAGGAGCGCCGCTTCATGGCGCGCATCGAGGATCCACTGCGGCAGTGGAAGCTGAGCCCGATGGACACCGAGTCGTTCGGGCGCTGGTACGACTATTCGCGCGCGCGCGACATGATGTTCGAGGCGACCGACACCAAACATGCGCCCTGGCGACTGATCCGCTCCGACGACAAGCGGCGCGCACGGCTCAACGTCATCTCGCACATCCTGAGAACCATCCCCTACAAGAAGGTCAAGCGGGAGAAGGTCAAGCTGCCACCGCGCTCGCACAAGGGACGCTACAACGACCAGGCCAGCCTGCGCGGACTGAAGTTCGTCGAGGAACGTTACTGAACCGCGCGATATCGAAAGCGGAACGGGCTGCGGCGACGCAGCCCGTTTGCGTCGAGACTCTCGTCGAGCCTACTTCAGCCGGATCGTCACGCCGCCGACCGCGGCCGACACCTCTGCGCCGACCCTGGGACCGGTGAGCTGAAGGATCACGCCATTGCCGTTCTGCAACTGGACCGCACCGGCGCCCGCTGCGACCGCTCCACCGGCTCCGCCCACCGCATAGGACCCTTCGATGGACGCGGGCCCCTTCAGATTGAAGGCCTTGCCGACGAACTTGCTGGTCGATGCGCCGATCGTGAAGCCGACGCTCATGCCCGATACAGTGAAGGGATATTTCTTGCCCCGCAGAAGCAGCACGCCCTCCCCGCCGCCGACGCCGACCACGAATCCGCCCTTGGTGAAGACGACCGCAACGTCGCCGGTCTCGGCACGCGCGAGCGTGCTGGATCCGGCAACGGCTGCCAGCGAGGCGACAAGGACGGCGCCGATGGTGAACTTTCTCATGACGTTTTCTTCCCCCTATTGAGCCAGGATCATGGCGAAGTAGCCAAACACGGTGAGCAGGATGCCCGAGACGGCATAGCCGACCGGGAATCCGATCCAGGGCACCGAGCTCTGGATTTCGACGGCCGCCTCGCGGCACGGGCCGGAATGCGAGCGGGCGCCGGCGACGCCGCCCATCAGCACGGCCGGATTGATCTTGAAGACGTGATAGCCGATCGCCCAGACGATGAACGGCGGGATCGTGCAGGCGATGAAGCCGACCAGGAAGATCTTCAAGGCAACCGCGCCGGTGAGCTGTGCCAGAAGGCCCGCGCCGGCATTGATGCCGACGATGGCGACGAACACCACGAGGCCGAGATCCTCCAATACGTTGCGCGCGGCATTCGGCGTATTGCCGAAGAAGCGCAGCCGCGACACGACCGAGGACACGATCACGCCCGACAGCAAGAGGCCGCCGGCGTTGCCGAGGCCGACCTTGGCGCCGAAGGCCGGGAACTCGATCATGCCGATCAGGAAGCCGACGATCATACCGACGGCCAGCGTCAGCAGATCGGTCGAAGTGTTGGCCCGCGCAATGCGGCCCCACATCTCGCCGAGCTCGTTGACCGCGGACTTCAGACCGACCACCGAGACGATGTCCATGCGCTCGAGCTTGGTCTTCAGGCCAGCCGGAATCTGCACGCCGCCGCGCTCCACCTTGGTGACCTGCAACTGGCCGGCGATCGCGGTATCGCGGAACGACTCGAAGGTGCGGCCCACGACCTCCTTGTTGGTGATGAGGATCTCGGCCTGGTCCATGGGAATGCCGAGCGTCTTGGCATCGGCGACCTCCGGGCCGATCAGGCCCATCTTCTCCGTGAGATGCTCGGTCGAGCCGCCGAGCGCGACGATGTCACCCTTCTGCAGCACGAGCTCGGGATCGGCCCCTTGCGGCTCGCCGTTCCGTCCGACATTGACGATCCGGTATTCCGGATTGACGGCGCGGAATTTCGCGATGCTCATGCCGACCGTCGCCGGATTGTCCAGCCGATAGGCACGCAGACCGAACTGCCGATAGCCGGTCAGGCCGCCGCCTTCGAGATCCTTGACTCCGAACTCCTGCTCATACTGCTTCGCGGCAGCCCTGGCATCGACGCCCCACCAGCGCGGCAGATATTTGCAGATCAGGATGATGCCGACGGTGCCCCAGATGTAGGTGATGCCGTAGGACAGCGCGATCATGCCCGAGGCTTCCTCGGGCTTCATTCCGGCTGGCAGCTTGACCACGCCGGAGCTGACGGCCTGCTCGGCCGAACCGATCGCCGCCGACA
This sequence comes from Bradyrhizobium sacchari, assembly GCF_002068095.1. Lineage (GTDB taxonomy): Bacteria > Pseudomonadota > Alphaproteobacteria > Rhizobiales > Xanthobacteraceae > Bradyrhizobium > Bradyrhizobium sacchari. The sequence continues at coordinate 189,613 of NZ_LWIG01000033.1, forward strand.
TGGTTTGCGAGCCCGCCAGCATGCCGCCGGCCGCGCCGGGCGGGAGCGAGAACATCTTGGCGCCGATCACGACCAGCGCGAGGCCGATGACACTCGACACCAGGGCCAGCAGACAGAATTTGAGGCCGTCGCCCCTCAGGCTGTTGATAAAGGACGGACCGACCCGCAAGCCCACGCCGTACATGAAGAGGTAATAGAACAGGCTCTTGGCAAAATTGTTCAGCTCGAGCTTTACGCCATAGGTGGAGGCCCACACCGACAGACCGGCGCCGACCACGATGGCGCCGGCGACCATGCCGAGGCCATAGCCCTTGATGCTGGCCCGCCCGATATAGACGGCGAGCCCGACGACGAAGAACAGCAGCAGATACGGGTTCTGCTGCAGGAACGTGAAGAACGCCTGCATGTTCGTCCCCTCCAAGCCTTATGACGCGGCTTTCAGCTTCGGCTGAGCAGCGGGCTTCGGCCGGCCGAGTTTCGCCAGGGCTTCCGTGCGCACGAGCTTCAGTCCCTCCTTGGCGTCGTAGCCATGGATCTCCTTCACATCGAGCTTGCGCATGAAGTCGATGGTTTCCTGGGTGATCACCTGGCCGGGCACCATGATCGGGAAGCCCGGCGGATACGGGATCACGAAATTGGCGGAGACGAGTTCCGGCCCGGCCTTCAGCCGCCGGTCGATCTCGGGATCGTTGAGGCGGATGTGCTCGCAGCCGGCCACGTCGTAGGCCGTATAGAAGCCGGTGCGGATGTCGCCTTCGTTGGTCTTGGCGCCGGCATCGCCACGGAAGCTCGGGTGGAAATGCGAGAAGTTCGGCAGATCAGGCACATCCTTCATCAGGCTCGTCACCCGCGCCTCGAAGGTCTTCCTGGCATTGGCGCCGCCCTGGGCAAGGCCGCGGTCGATCTCGCCCGCGATCTCGGCGAGCACACGGATCAGATGCGCGACGTCGCTGCGGGTGTTGTTGATGTTGGACTGCACCAGCACCGAATTGCGCGAGGTCTTGTTGACCTGGATGTTGTACTCGTTGGCCAAAATGCCCTTGAACTGGGTGCCGTCAAAGCCCGCCATGCCGCACACCAGCGTCATGCGGGTCGGGTCGAGGCAGAACTCGTCCTCGTCCAGGCTCTTGAGCGTATTCGCCCAGTTGACCCCATCGGCGAGATAGTCGGTGAAGCCGCTCTGGCGGTATTGCGCCGGCACCATGGCGTCGGCGCCGAGGATGCGGAAATATTTCGAGATCAGCGGATTGGTGTTGACCGCCTGTCGGATGGCGAAGGCGATCTCAATCGCATTAGCGACGAGGCCATAGCCTTCCAGCTCCATCTGCCGCCGCGAGATGTCAAGGCTCGCGATCAGCTGCTGGTTTGGACTAGTCGATGCATGCGTGAACACCGCCTCCTTGAATTGCTGCTCAACCGTGTGGAATTCCACGTCCTTGACCGACAGCATCGAGCCCTGGCGGATCGCCGACATCGATTTGTGTGTCGAGTTGGTCTGGTAGACGCGCAGCCGGATCTGCCTGGGATCGGGGATCAGTCGGATCTTCAGCAGCGCCTCGTCGGATGGGTTCTTGCCGAGCTCGGCCTGCTGTTTCTCATAGGCGGCGACCGATCTGGGATCGCGCATCCACGCCTCGATCTCGTTGGCGGCGCCGAGGCCAGTGCGGCGGCGCAGGAACGGCGAGAAGCGCGCGAAGCCGAACCAGGCTTCGTCCCACAGGAAGATCAGGTCCGGCTTGATGGCGAGGCACTCCTCCATCACCCGGCGGGTGTTGTAGATGTGGCCGTCGAAGGTGCAGTTGGTCAGGTCGATCATCTTGACGCGGTCGAGCCGGCCGTCGGCCCTGGCGTTCAACAGCGCCTGCTTGATCGTCTTCAGCGGCACGGCGCCATACATCGAATATTCCGTCATCGGGAAGGCTTCGACGTAGATCGGCTGGGCACCGGCGAGCACCATGCCGTAGTGATGCGACTTGTGGCAGTTGCGGTCGACGATCGCGATGTCGCCGGGCGCGAGCAGCGCCTGCACCGCCATCTTGTTCGACGTCGAGGTGCCGTTGGTGACGAAGAAGACGCGATCGGCGCCGAGCGCCCTCGCCGCCTTCTCCTGTGCCTTCTTGATGTTGCCGGTCGGCTCCAGCATGCTGTCGAGGCCGCCGGTGGTGGCGCTGCTCTCGGCCAGGAACAGGTTCGGGCCGTAGAACTCGCCCATGTCGCGGATCCAGTCGGACTTGAAGATGGACTTACCGCGGGCGATCGGCAGCGCGTGGAACGTTCCGATCGGGCGCTGGGCGTATTTTTTGAGATTGTCGAAGAACGGCGTGTCGTAGCGGTCCTGGATGCCTTCGAGGATCGACAGATGCAGCTCCAGCAGCTCCTCGACTGAGTAAAAGATGCGGCGGACGACATCGGCGTCGGGATTTCCGGCAAGTTCCTCCACGTCGCGGTTCGAGATCATGTAGAGATCGAGCTCAGGCCTGACCCGCTTGATGATCTGCGCGAGCCGCAGCGCCGACGCATCGGATTCCTCGTTGAGACTGGCCGAGGCCATGATCGAGCGCAGCACCGGCGCATTGTGCCGCGAACGCAGCCCAAAGCCCTCGTTGATGATGACCGCTCCGATGTTCGGATTGAGCATCGTGGCACAGAAGGCGTCCTCCAGGCTGCCGACGATGACGGGTTCGTAGACGAAGGCATCGACCGGCCGCCGCAGCTTGCGCCATTCCGCGGCCAGTGCCGGCCATTGGCTGGGTGATACGCCAGTGACAATCAGCGTCTCGAAATAGGGCCGGCGCACCGCATGCGCACCGAAGCTCGGCGGCACCAGCTCGGGCGCGTCGCCGTTGCCGTCATCCTTTGCGCTCCAGTCGCCGGCGTGCTGACGGAAGGATCGCGTCGCCAGGGCCTGGGCAATCTTCGTCGCAAGAGCGAACGATGTCGCGCCGTCCCCTGCGGCCGCGGCTTCCCGCAGCGCGGCCATCAGCTGCAGACCGGGATAGCCGTGATATTCCTCCGTGATCGAGAGCTCGGCCAGCGCCGCGTCATAGGCGGCGCGATTGCCCCCGCGGGCCCACGCCTTCGCAGCCTCCACCAGGTCGCGCCAATCGTCGGCCCGTCCGCCGGGCCCGGAGAAGAACTGGTCGATGCGCTTCTGTGCGGGGTTGGCGTCCTTGGACATGTCTCTCTCCCGATCCGTGCCGGCCATTGGGCGAAGGTGATGGCGGATCGTGAGTGCGCAGGCCGAGGCTCCATTGATCCAAGTCAACGGTCTCGCGTTATGATTGACAGCCAATCCAGCCGCCGCTCTTTGCAACGCAGCACAGCTCGTCAGGCGGTGCGTTGCGCCGTTCCGACATGATCCTCGCCGAGGACGCTGTCGAGCGAACGCAGCCACTGGCCGCTGTCGGTCCTTTCCGCCAATCCCTCGGCGCGCAGGAGGTCGCGCAACTGCCCGTGTGCGCCGACGATGCAGAAGGCGATCTTGCGCGCGGCAAGCTCATCGGTCAGATCGTGCAGCATGCGCGCGCCGGCGAGGTCGATATAGGGCGATGCCGAAAGGTCGCAGGCGACCAGCCTGGTGCCGTCGGAACTACGCAGCACGCCCAGCACGGTATCGAGGACCGTCTCGGCGTTGATGTAGAGCAGCGAGGCCTCGGGGCGGAATGCGATGACGCCGACCAGCGGCTCGACGCCCTGATGCCTGGCGCTGTCGGAATAGCGGCCACTGCCCGGCAGCCGGCCGAGAAACGCCACGTTCGGCCGCGAGGCTCGCGCCAGAAGCAGGAAGATCGATGCAATGGACGCCAGCAGAACGCCCTGGAGAATACCGAGCAGCAGCACCGCGACCAGCGCGATGGATGCGGCAAGGAAGTCGATCCGGCTGACCTGCCACATCCGCATGAGCGCGCCGACATCTACGAGCTTGTAGACTGCGGCAAAGACGATCGCTGCGAGCGCCGCCTTGGGCAGATTGGTCAACAGTCCTGTAAAGAACAGCAGGCAGAGCCCAAGCGTCACCGAGCAGATCACCAGCGCCAGCGGCGTTCGCGCGCCGGCGCTGTCGTTGACCGCGGATTGCGACAGGCCGCCGGCGACGGGATAGCCATGGCCGAACGCCACAGCCAGGTTCGCGGCGCCCAGCCCCAGGAATTCCTGCCGCACGTCGAGCGCATAGCCGTGCTTGGCCGCAAAGCTGCGCGCGGCGGAGACACCTTCGATATAGGCCAGCAGCACGCAGCCGGCCGCGAGCGGAAACAGTTCGTCGAACTCCAGCAGGCCGAAGGTCGGCATCCCTACCGCCGGTAGCCCCTCCGGTATCTTCCCGGTAACGGGCACACCCATCGCCGCAAAGCCGAGGATCGTCGCAACCAGGATCGCCAGCGCCATGATGGTGATGCCGACCGGCTTGCCCGGCAGCCGCCGTTCCCCGAACAGCAGGAGCAGCAGCGCGACCGCGCCGATCGTAAGCACCAGCGGATGGATCTGGCCGAGCTGCCCGATCAGCTTGATGGCCCGGTCGAAGAAGTTATGACCGCCACCGGCGACGCCGAGCAGGCTCGGCAACTGGCTCATGATGATGGTGAGCCCTGCCCCGGCCTTGAAGCCCACCAGGATGCTGTCGCTGACGAGGCGAACCAGCACGCTGAGCTTGAAGAGCCAGGCGATGAAGCACAGCACCGCCACTGCAAACGCCGCAAGGCTCGCGATCTGCGCATAGCGCGCGGTGTCGCCGCCCGCGAGCGCGCCGACAGTGCCGGCGATCATCAGCGAGATCGCCGAGGTCGGGCCGATCGCAAGCTGCCTGGACGAGCCGAGCAAGGCATAGCCGAGGCCGCCGAGCATGTAGCCGTAGACGCCGACCTGCGGCGGCAGTCCCGCGAGCGCGGCATAGGCCAGCGAGACCGGGATCGCGTAGGCAGCGAGTGTGATGCCGGCGACGGCGTCGGAGACAAGCCATTCACGGCGATACTGGGCGAGCCAGCCTGCCGGCGGAAAGAAGCGCATCCAGTTCACGTCAAGCGGCGCGTTCATCTGATGGCCCCACGTGGCGTTGCTTCGCAGCGCAGCAGGACAATCAGCAGCGCAACCACGGGAATGCCGAGCGCGAGGTCGGGAAAGGCCTTGGTGGCGAAGGCGCCGGCAGCAGCGCCGCAGCCGAACACCGCACATAGTGCGAAGAAGATGCCGGACTTGCGCAGCGTCCCGGGCGGCGCCCCTCCATAGACGACCGCAAAAATGGTTTCGACAGACTGACGCAGGTTGCCGGTGATCATCACCGTGCTGCACACGGAGCCCTCGACCTTCACGAACATTGCCGCCTGCATCGCCGCCACCAGGGAAATGCCGAGCGTGCCGGCCAGATCCGGGAGCCGGTTGTGCAGGACGCCGACCGTGATCAAGAACACGATCTCGACGAGGATGCTGAGCGCGCCGGCGCGGTCCCCGGCAACACGGCGCAGCCAGGCGGCGATCACGATGCCGACGGTGAAAGCCAGGATCGGCGGTGCGAAGTGAACTGCCTGCATCCAATCACCGGCCATCGCGTAGACCCAGAGCAAGACCACGTTGGCGGTCTGGGCATTGGCCATCACGCCATGGATGATCCAGGTATAGGCGTCGATATAGCCGCCGGCGAAAGCGAGCAGCATCACGATTTCGACCGTCTCATCGCGGCGGATCGCGCCGGCTGCGACGTCCAGCGTACTCATGTCGGCAACGGATGCTGTCGCGAACACTTCATCACAGCATTGGCGGCGGCTTGCCCGCGGCAAGGCTTGATCTGGATCAAGCAATCTTCGCCGCGCCACAATCAAATCCGCCGCAATGCGCCGGGGGAAATGCGACCATGGACACCGTCAGGTGGATCGTCACCACCGCACCGGAAATCTTCCTGCTGCTGGCAATTGCGATCGGCACCATCCTCGGCCGCATCAGGATCCGAGGCTTTTCGATCGGCACCACGGCCTGCATCCTGATCGTCGCGGTGCTGATCGGACAGCTCGGAAGCTTTACGTTCCCGCCGGTCCTCAGGGCGGTCCTGTTCAGCCTGTTCGTCTTCACCATCGGCTATCGCTCGGGGCCGGAGTTCTTCGCCTCCTTGAGCGTTCGGACCCTGGCCCAGGTCGGCCTGGCGCTGGTGATCGGAGCCACCGGGCTCGTGCTGGTGCTCGTCTTCGCCCGCGTGTTCACGCTGGACACCGGCACAGCGGCAGGACTGACCGCCGGCGCGCTGACCCAGTCCTCCGTGATCGGCACGGCCTCGGGTGCGCTGGCCCAGCTCGGCCTGCCGAGCGATGTGCTGAAGCAGCAGGAAGCCAACATTGCGGCGGGCTATGCGGTGACCTACGTGCTCGGCTACATCCTCACGCTGCTGTTCGTGCCGTTCGTCGCGCCGCGGCTGATGCGCATCGATCTGAAGGCGGAGGCCAAGAAGCTCGAGGCGGAGCTCGCCGGCGGCGCGCCGCCGAAGACGGAAAACCTTTCGTATCGCAAATTCCAGGCCCGCGCCTATCGCATCTCGGCCAGCGCCGGCCGCTCCGTCGCGGCGATCGAGGCCGAGATCGGCAGTCGGACGGTGGTGGAGCGGATCGTGCGCGGCGGCACCGACGTCAAGCCGCAGCCGGACACCGTGCTTGAGACCGGTGACGACATCGTTGTCACAGGTCCGACCGCCGCAATCGTTGCGGCCAAGCCCGTCCTCGGGGCCGAGATCGATGCGGGAGAGTTGCTGCGCAATCTGCCCGGCAATGTGATCGAGGTGCTGGTGGAGAACCGCGATCTGCACGGCCGCTCGCTCCGTGAGATCGTCGACCGGCTGGGTGAAAATACGCGCGGCGTATTTCTGCGGGCGCTCACGCGCATGGGGCGCGAGGTGCCGCTCAGTCCCGACACGCGTGTCTATATCGGTGACGTCATGACACTGGTCGGCAGCGCCGGCAATATCGCGCGGGCCACGACCCAGGTGGGACATGCCCTCAATACCAGCGACCGGACCGACATCGCCTTCCTTGCGGTCGGCATCGCCGCCGGTTTGCTGGCAGGTCTTGCCAGCTTCAAGGTCGGTACTGTCGCGCTGACGCTCGGTGGCGGCGGTGGCGCGCTGATCGCCGGGCTCGTCTGCGGCTGGCTGCGGACGCGCAAGCCCGGCATCGGAGCGATGCCGCCTGCCGCACAGCAGACACTGAGCGATCTCGGGCTCGGCGGCTTCATCGCGGCCGTTGGGCTTGGCAACGGGCTCGCCGCCTGGTCGGCGATCCAGGCGCACGGCCTCCTGCTGGTCGGCATGGGCATCGTCGTCACACTGGTCCCGATGACGGTCGGAACGCTCGTTGCCTATTATGTGCTGCGCATGAACCCGGTCGTGACCTGCGGGGCGCTCGCCGGCGCCATGACGGTCGACGCCGCCGTCACCGGTGCCTGCGACGTTGCCGAAAGCCAGACCCCGGTGCTCGGCGTCGCCGTCCCCTACGCGGTCGGCAATGTCGTTCTCACCGTGCTCGGTCCGATCGTGGTGGCCGCCACGTTCACGGGTTGAGGAGGCCGGGATGCGCTTTGGTCCAGCTGCAATCGTCCGCATCTCTGCAATCGTTCTGTGCCTTCTCATTGGCCTCGCGGCGCCGGCCCATGCCGAGGACGAACCAGCCCTGGAGGCGCAACCATGTCCCCTGTCCGTGATTGTCTCCGTGGCCTCCTGGTTGCCACCGTCGTCGTAGCGGCGACCTATCCTGCCATCGCCGCGCCGAAAGCCGCACGTGCCGATAAACCTCCCGAGGTCGCCACGCGCGGCCAGCGCGAAGCCAAGGACATCACCTATGGTGACTGGCAAAAGCTCTGCTTCAAGGCGGGCGGAGCGCCGATGTTGTGCCGGACCACCATCACCGGGACATTCCCGACCGGCCAGATGGCCGTGCGCGTCGACCTGATCGAACGCGAAGGTAGTCCGACGGCCCGGCTGCAACTCTTTGTGCCCGTCGGCATGTACCTGCAAAGGCCGGCCAAGCTGTCGGTCGACCAGGGCAGGTCGTTCAGTGTTCCCTATAGCTGGTGTCTGACCAACGCCTGCATCGCAGCCGACGTCGCGCCTGCCGGCATCATCAAGGACCTGGAGTCCGGGAAGACGCTGACGCTCGAGGTCGTCGATTCGAACCTGCTGGCGCTGACAACGACAGTGCCCCTGGCGCAGTTCGCTGCGGTCCGCAAGGGCGCCCCCACCAAGACGCTGGAGCAGTATGTCGATGAGTGACCGGCCCTGCCCCTATGCCGCGGCCGCACGAGTCACCGACTCGATCAATGACTGCGCCGTGAACGGCTTTGTCAGATAGGCGACGCATCCGGACGAAACGGCGGCCGACCGGTTCACCGCGCTGTCATCGCCGGTGATGTAGATCACGGGCGCCGTGACGCCCTCCTCCGCCAGCTTGCGGCGCAGATCGACGCCGGACTTGCCGTCGAGATTGATGTCGAGGACGATGCAGATCGCCGTGTCGAAATCGCCGTGATCAAGCAAGGCCTCGGCGGAATCGAACAGCGTCACCGCGAAGCCGTGCGCGCGCAGCAGCCTGCTGATGCTGACTCGCATGGATGGGTCGTCGTCGACGATGAAAACGGATTCGCGCATCGGCAGGAAAGCGCCCTCGAGGCCTCGGCACGATGGTGACGCGACGGCTGCAATCACTGGCTGTACCGCGATCGCATCGCATCACCACGTCAACGCGCTTCATATTGTCCTTTAGGGCAGTGACGCCGCAGGAATTGCGTTCGAAGCGACGTGGCAGCTAACCGCCGTTCGAATCCAGCATCCCAAGCCGTTCCGCGATCGAGACGAGCTCGGCTAGCGAATGAACCTGCATCTTCTCCATCACCTGATGGCGATGCGCTTTCACGGTCCGCTCGGTCGTTCCGAGCTCGTACGCGATCTGCTTGTTGATCTTGCCGCGGACGATGAGATCGAACACCTGCCGTTCGCGCTGCGTCAGCGTCGCCAGGTGCGCGCGAAATGCTTCGAGCTTGCCGCGATGGCTGCGTGCGGCATCCTGTCTCACCAGCGCACGCGCGATCGCATCGAGCAACAGCTCCGACGAAACCGGTTTGGTCAGGAAGTCTTCCGCTCCCGCCTTGATCGCCTGGACGGTCGTCGGCGTATCGGCGTGCCCCGTCAGGAATATGATCGGCAACGTCGAGCCCGCGGCGATCAGGCGGTTCTGCAATTCAGGCCCGCTCAAGCCCGGTATCCGCACGTCGAGCAGGATGCATCCCGGCTGCTCGTCATCCAGCGCTGCGTCCAGGAAGTCCTGCGCCGACGCGTAGGTTACGACGTCATAACCGGCAAGCTTCAGCCTGCGCTCGATCGCCGTCCGGAACGATGCGTCGTCATCGACCACATGGACAAGGCCGGGCACCATTCACCTCGCGCGAAATTCCACAAGCCGCAATCTTTAACCGAGGCCGCGTGGTTGCCAACGGTTCAACAAACCAAACATATGCTTCGCAACAAAATACTCTTCCGCCCCCATCCAGAACTTCTCACTCCGCGCAGCGAGTGCCCCCCGCTGTCCCTTGGGACAATGACCCTTGGGACAATGGATTGGAATACCTCGTTAGTCGTAAATCAACCTCGGCGGGAGCGCGATTGCGCGGCGCATTTCCGCGGCAAGAGATTTTGTCTCAAAGACCAATTCGGCGGCAAGCTGAGGAGCTGGCCCATGTTCGTTCGCATCACCACCGATTCCGCGCTGCGTCCCAACTCCCTTCGCGACCTCGGCATGACGAGCGATTCAAATGCGCTCGTCAGTTTAATCGAATTTTCCTACAAGAAAGGCGCCGAGATCTATGGCGAGAAAGAACCCGCCGAATATGTCTACCAGGTCAAGTCCGGCGCGGTGCGGAGCTACAAGCTGCTCTCGGACGGTCGCAGACAGATCGGCGCCTTTCACCTGACTGGCGACATTTTCGGATTGGAGAACGGAAACGAGCACCGTTTCACCACCGAGGCGATCGTCGACACCACGGTGCGTCTCGTAAGGCGGCAAAGCCTCGAGATGGTGGCCGAGAACGACGTCATGGTGGCCAGAAACCTGCTCAGCATGACCACCAACAATCTCCAGCATGCGGAAGATCACATGCTGCTGCTCGGCCGCAAGACCTCGCTGGAGCGGGTCGCGGCTTTCTTGCTGGAAATGGACAAGAGGCTGACCGCTGCGGGCGTCCTCGCGCTGCCGATGTCGCGGCGCGATATCGCCGACTATCTCGGCTTGACGCTGGAGACCGTCTCTCGCGCCCTCTCGCGGCTGCATGACCTCGGCATCCTCGGCTTCATCGGCAACACCCAGCGCCAGATCGTGCTCCTGGACCGAGACCAACTCGCGAACCTCGATCTTCAGCCCTGAGCGGCATGCTCATTGCCCGTTCCTGCCCGGGAGCCGTTCGATCGCTTCGAGATGCTCGAGCGTCTTGCGCAGGACCTCGAACAGGATGGCCGCCGACCAGCCGAACAGCAGGATGCCGTTCATGGCCGTCAACGGCCCGATCAGCCGCCATTCGGACACCGGCGTGATGTCGCCATAGCCGAGCGTGGTGTAGTTGACGAAGGCGAAATACAGCATGTCGCTCCCCGGCGGCGCCGCCTGGACGAGCCAATACGTGCAGACCCAGACCAGCACCTCCAAGGTGTGCGCGACGCTCAGCGCTGCGGCCGTTGCGACCATCACCCCCATCAAATGCAGCCGGGGACTGTTGGTGTGGCGCAGACCGGCGGCTCGCGCGATCGACACGGCAAAGACCGTCGCCAACGCATGGATTCCGATATTGATCGCGCTGACCAGCGCGCCGACGACGACTTGAAGCAGCATCAGGGGTTGCCCCGCGAGCGTGGACTCATCTTTGGACGGCAGTCGACATCTCGGACTCGTCCTGCGCCTGCAGCGCTGCGGAACGGTCGATCCGGATCCAGGCAGCCGCGAGCTCCCAGGCAACCGCCAGAATGATCGGGCCGATGAAGAGACCGATGATGCCGTGCGCCAATGTGCCGCCGATGACCCCGATCAGGATGACGAGCGTCGGCGTGCTCAGGCCGCGGCCCATGACCAGCGGCTTGAGGATGTTGTCGAGCAGACCGACGACGACGAGGAAGATCGTCAGAGGCACCGCCGTTGTCACGTCCTTGTCCATCCAGATCCAGATTACCACGGGCACGAGGACGATCGCAGCGCCGATCTGCACGATCGACAGCAGCAGAACGAGGATGGCGAGCAGGCCGGCGCTCGGGATGCCCGCAAGCTTGAGGCCGATGCCGGCGAGCAGCGCCTGGATGATCGCAACGCCGATCACGCCTTGCGAGACCGCCCGGATCGTCGCGCCCGCCAGCTCGAGAAAATGCTCGCTCTGCTCCGGCACGACGCGGAACAGGAAACCGCGGACCGCAGCAACGAGCTGCGGTCCGTACGGAAACAGGAATCCGGCGACCAGCACCGACAGCAGGAACTGCAGCGTGCCGACGCCGGCGCTGCCGGCGAAGGACAGCATCACCCCCGCCAGCGGTTTCAGATACGGCGCCACCTCGCGCAGAACGGCGCGAATGTTGGTATAGGCCAGCGTCCAGAGATCGAACAGCTGGGGGCCGATCAGCGGCCAGCCCTTGAGCCATTCCGGCGCCGCCTGCAGCACGAGATCGCCCGTGCCGATCTGGGTGGCGAGGTCCTTGATGCCTTCGACGGCGCTCAGCCCGAGCCATGCCGCCGGACCGATGACGATGCCAAGCGTCGTCAGTGTGAGGATGGCTGCGGCCGTCCGGGGCCGGCCGCCGAGGCGTTTGGCGAGCCAGCTGAAGGCAGGATGGAACGCAACCGCCAGCACCGCGCTCCAGGTAGGATCGGCACGAAGGGGCGGATGATCAGAAACGTCCACGCGATCAGGAGCGCCAGCAATCCGAGACGGATCACAAGCTGGACGATCTGCTCCGCGGAGAGAAGCTTGCGAAGTGTGTTCAAGACGACGCTGTCCTTCCCGGAGTGCGGCAATGCAATGGACGTAGCGGCCTCCGTCACACGGCCTTCTTGATCCAAATCAAGCGGCCGCGGCGAAGGCTGGCATGTCTCAACCTCATAAGGTATTGCAATATATAAGTAATTTATGCGCCCCAGGATTTGGCGCAATCCACAGGGATAGGCCTGATCGGCCCTCGTTGCCGGGAACGGATTGCCGTGTCTCCGGATTGACCGGGATGGAGAGGCTCTTTCTTGCGACGATAGTTTCGGCCGTGCTGCTGCTGATCGTGGCCGCCGACCTTCTGGTCAACGGCGTCGGCCTGCAGCCGCCGCCGACGCAATTGGCCAACGTGCCACCCGTGTCCAGCCGTCTGGTGAGGTAGGTGCGACTCAGCGCCTAGCGGCCGAACGACCGATTTGGATGTTCCGGCGGAACATTTCGGCCCTATCAGGACTTCTGCTCACCGCGTCAGCCACAACGGCCAGCGCGATCCGGACAGGCTCAGCTCCGCTGTGGTAGGGGAGCTGAGCCACCCCGCGCCAACGCGTTTAGCGTTTGTCGCGAAAAACTAGCCCCCGCTCCTGTACACCTGGATATCGAGGTCCCGGATCTTCTTCCGCAGCGTGTTGCGGTTGAGGCCGAGCAGATCGGCGGCGCGGATCTGGTTGCCGCGGGTGGCGGCGAGCGCTGCCGTGAGCAGCGGCACCTCGATCTCCTTGAGGATGCGGTGATAGAGGCCCGGCGGCGGCATGCCGTTCGGAAAGCCCTGGAAGTGCGAGGACAGATAGGCCTCCACGGCGCCGCCGAGATTGTCGACACCCTGCTGGACCGCGGCGCCCGGACTGACCGAGGGCGGCGCCAGCTCGCCGTCGATGACGGAGGCCGTGATCACGTCCTGCGGATAGAGCGCGGCGAGGCGCCGGGCGAGGTTCTCGAGCTCGCGCACGTTGCCGGGCCAGCGGTGCTGCTTCATCCGCTCCAGCGCCAGCGCGTCGAGCTTCTTCGGCGGCAAGCCGTCCTTCTCGGCCAGCGCGAAGAAGTGCCGCACCAGATCCGGCAGGTCCTCGATGCGTTCGCGCAAGGGGGGCAGGCGCAGCGGCACGACGTTGAGGCGGAAGAACAGATCTTCGCGGAACAGGCCCTGCTGGATCAGGACGCGCAGGTCTTTGTTGGACGCCGCGACGATGCGAACGTCGGTCTTGATCGGGGTGCGGCCGCCGACAGTGGTGTATTCGCCCTGCTGCAGGACGCGCAGCAGGCGGGTCTGCGCCTCCATCGGCATGTCGCCGATTTCGTCGAGGAACAGCGTGCCGCCCTCGGCCTGCTCGAACCGGCCGGAGGCGCGGGTGTTGGCGCCGGTGAAAGCGCCGCGCTCATGACCGAACAGTTCTGATTCAATGAGGTCGCGCGGAATCGCCGCCATGTTGACGGCGACGAACGGGCCGTTGCGGCGCTTGCCGTAATCGTGCAGCGCGCGCGCCACCAGCTCCTTGCCGGTGCCGGACTCGCCCGTGATCATCACGGTGAGATCGGTCTGCATCAGGCGCGCCAGCACGCGATAGATTTCCTGCATCGCCGGCGAGCGGCCGACCAGCGGGATCGCCTCCATCTCGGCGTCCTCGTCCGGCGTCGAGACCCGCTCCTTCGGCTCGGCCAGCGCGCGGCCGACGATCGCGATCAGCTCCTTCAGGTCGAAGGGCTTCGGCAGATATTCATAGGCCCCGCGCTCGGAGGCGCGGATCGCGGTCATGAAGGTGTTTTGCGCGCTCATGACGATGACGGGCAGATTCGGCCGCATCTTCTTGATCCGCGGCAACAGGTCGAAGGCGTTCTCGTCCGGCATCACCACGTCGGTGATGACGAGATCGCCCTCCCCCTGGCTGACCCAGCGCCACAGCGTTGCGGCGTTGCCGGTGAGCCTGACTTCATAGCCGGCGCGGGAAAGTGCCTGATTGAGAACCGTGCGGATGGCGGTGTCGTCATCAGCGACGAGAATGCTACCTGCGGGCATCGTTAATCCTCATTTTGCCCCCTGTGACACAGACGACGACTTCCCGGCAGAGCCGTCGCGACTGCTTTGATCGGCATGTTTAACCGATGTGGAATACATCGGCATCAGCACGCGGAAGGTGGTCTTGCGCGGCTGAGATTCGCATTCGATGATGCCCCCGTGATCGCCGACGATCTTGGCGACCAGGGCAAGACCGAGGCCCGAGCCGGTCTGCTTGGTGGTCACGAAGGGATCGAACAGGTTGGGCAGAAGGTCGTCAGGCACGCCTGGTCCATTGTCCCTCACGCAGAATTCGAGCGGCAGGGATACCCGGGATTTTTGACCGGGGACTGACAGGCGCACGCCGGGGCGGAACGCGGTGGTGAGCTGGATCTCGGCGTCGGGCACGTCGATCAGCGCTTCGGCGGCATTCTTCACGAGGTTGAGGAACACCTGGATCAGCTGATCCTGGTTCGCCAGCACCGGCGGCAGCGAGGGATCGTAATCCTCGATGAAACGGATGTTGCGGGCAAAGCCGGACTGCGCCAGCCGCTTCACATGGTCGAGCACCGAATGGATGTTGACCGGGCCACGCACCACGGGGCGTTCGTCGCCGAACACCTCCATGCGGTCGACCAGCGTCACGATGCGGTCGGCCTCGTCGCAGATCAGCCGCGTCAGCATGCGGTCCTCGGACGAGGCCTGCTGCTCCAGGAGCTGCGCCGCGCCGCGAATGCCCGACAGCGGATTCTTGATCTCATGCGCGAGCATCGCTGCCAGCGCGATCACCGAGCGCGCAGCGCTGCGATGGGTGAGCTGGCGATCCATCTTGTCGGCGATGGTGCGCTCCTGGAGCATCACCACGATATGGCCGGGCCGCTCGGTGAGCGGCGCGACATGCAGATCGACCTGGCGGTCGCCGCCCATGCGCGGCGTGCCCAGATCGACCTTGTATTCGTTGACCGGCGAGTTCGAGGAGCGCACCTGGTCGATCAGCGCCAGCAAGGGGCTGCCGAACGGCACCAGCTCCTTCAGCGATTGACGCTTCAAGAACTGCGTCGAGATCTCGAAAAAAGCTTCGGTCGCGATGTTGGCGGCGACGATCTTGCCGTCCGGCCCGATCATCAGCACAGGATTGGGAAGCGCGTCCAGGATCGCGTCGCTGTCGGACGGAAGCGGCCGACGATGTTCAGCGGCTGAGCTCATGCAGCAGCGCTCCATGCGAAGTCGTCGAAGGCATCTTGCAGTGAACCGTGAACGAGGCGCGGATCCTCGGCGGTAAGGATCTTCTGGCGCCAGGATTTCAGCTTCTCGGCCGGCGCGCGGCTCGCATCGGCCGCGACGTCGAGCGCCCAGCCCAGATGCTTGCGCGCGTGCCTGAGACCGACGCGCAGGCCATAGAGCGCACAGACGCCCTCATAGAGCGTACGGACGTAATGGAGCTGCCTCTCGAGCGACGGCGCGGCTTCGGCCGCCCCGCCCATGAGGCGGCGGCCGATCTGGCCCGGCAGCCAGGGCTGGCCCTGCGCGCCGCGGCCGATCATCACGGCATCGGCACCCGATGCTTCGAGCGCCGCGAGGGCTGTTTCGTAGGACGTGATGTCGCCATTGACGATGAGCGGGATAGAGATCGCCTCGCGCACGGCCCGGATCGCATCCCAATCGGCCTCCCCCTTGTAGAACTGGCAGCGGGTGCGGCCGTGAACGGTGACGAGCTTGACGCCGGCGGCTTCCGCGCGCCGCGCCAGGTCCGGCGCATTGCGGCTGCGGTCATCCCAGCCGAGCCGCATCTTCAGCGTCACCGGAACCTTCACCGCCGCGATCGTCGCATCGATCAGGCTGACGGCGTGGTCGAGATCGCGCATCAGGGCCGAGCCGGATTGACCGCCCGTGACGTGGCGGGCCGGACAGCCCATGTTGATGTCGATGATATCGGCGCCCTCGGCTTCCGCGATCCGGGCGCCCTCGGCCATCCAGTGCCCCTCGCAGCCGGCAAGTTGGACCACATGCGGGCCGATTCCCGTTGCTTCGCAGCGCAACCGCGACATCCGATGGCCGTTGGCAAGCTCATCGCTTGCGGTCATCTCGGACACGACCAGACCGGCCCCGAGCTCAGCCACCAGCCGCCGAACGGGCGAGTCCGTCACCCCCGACATGGGCGCCAGGAAGACCGGGGTGGCGACTTCAATATCGCCTATTTTCAACGGCTTAGAGCCGGATACTGCCGGGCCGGTCACAGGGGTCTCGTCAACTAGGCCGCGCCTCATCGCGCTGGCCATGACCTATCTTGCGCACAATTCTTGTGCAGTCAAGCGTCATGCCTACAGTTTAGACAGTTCTGCAGATCTTTCAAGTGCAGTGCAGCAAAATGCTGTTTCCCACAATCCGGGGAAACCCCCTTTTTTTGCGGGCCTGCCGTGCTAGAGGCATGCCGGCAAATCACCCCCTGCTCTTTCATTGGCAACTGAGTATTTGAGTCCTATGGCGAAATCACAACGCACCGCTGTTGTCCTTGTGGCGG
>NZ_LWIG01000033.1:206246-220086 GCF_002068095.1 Bradyrhizobium sacchari
CCCGCCAGGCTTCGGTGCTTGCCGGTCTCGAAGCGCTGGTCAGGCACAAGCCGGACATCGTCCTGATCCACGACGCCGCGCGGCCCTTCGTCTCCGAAGGCGTGATCTCGCGCGCGATCGAGGCGGCGAGCCGCACTGGCGCTGCGATCCCCACTGTTGCCGTCACCGACACCATCAAGATCACCGGCGCGAGCGGCGATGTCGAGGACACGCCGGACCGCGCGCGCCTCAGAATCGCGCAGACGCCGCAATCCTTTCGTTTCGACGTCATCCTCGAGGCGCATCGTCGCGCGGCGAAGGATGGACGCTCGGATTTCACCGACGATGCCGCGATTGCCGAATGGGCGGGATTGACGGTTGCAACCTTTGAAGGCGATGTTGCCAATATGAAGCTCACCACCCCCGAGGATTTCGTGCGCGAGGAAGCGCGCCTGGCTGCCCAGCTCGGCGACATCAGGACCGGTACCGGCTACGACGTGCATGCCTTCGGCGAAGGCGACCATGTCATGATCTGCGGCGTGCGCGTGCCGCACACGAAAGGTTTCCTCGCCCATTCGGACGGCGACGTCGGCCTGCATGCGCTGGTCGATGCCATCCTCGGCGCGCTCGCCGATGGCGACATCGGCTCGCACTTCCCGCCGAGCGATGTCAAATGGAAGGGCGCCTCCTCCGACCAGTTCCTGAAATACGCCATCGAGCGGGTCGCCCAGCGCGGCGGCCGCGTCGCCAACCTCGAGGTCACGCTGATCTGCGAGCGACCGAAGATCGGTCCCCTGCGCGACACCATGCGCGCGCGTATCGCCGAGATCTCCGGCGTCGACATCTCGCGCGTCGCGGTGAAGGCGACCACCAGCGAGCGGCTCGGCTTCACCGGCCGCGAGGAAGGCATCGCAGCCACCGCGAGCGCCACCATCCGCCTGCCCTGGAGCATCTAGGCCATGGGCGGCAGCGACGCACGCGCCCTCTCCCGCTCGCTGCTCGATTTGTGCCGGATGCGCAAGCTGACGATCGCGACGGCGGAGTCCTGCACCGGCGGCCTGGTCGCGGGCGCGCTGACCGACATTCCCGGCTCGTCCGACGTCATCGATCGCGGCTTCGTCACCTATTCCAACGACGCCAAGCGCGCGATGCTGGGGGTTGAAGCCAGCACGCTGACGAATTTCGGCGCGGTGAGCAAGGAGACCGCGACCGCCATGGCGATCGGCGCGCTGGAGCGTGCCGATGTCGATCTCGCCGTCGCCATCACCGGCATCGCCGGCCCCGGCGGCGCCACGCCGGGCAAGCCGGTCGGTCTCGTGCACTTCGCCGCCGCCGCGCGCGACGGCCGCATCATCCATCGCGAGCACCGTTTTGGCGCGATCGGCCGCAGCGCCGTGCGCGCCCGCGCGGTGGTCGAGGCGCTGCGCATGCTGATGGACCTCGCCCGCGGTCCGCAGGTCCAGGCCAAGCCGCAGCGCACCGCTGCAAGCCGCCTGCGCCCGCGCGTCACCCGCTCGCCGCGCCGGCATGTGGCGAAGCGCCGGTCGCCACGATCGCCAAGGGGGTGAAGCCCGTCGCCCGGGGTGAGCGACCTGTCCGACGTAGCTCAACGAGCGGGGGCGGAAGCGATACCCGGGACAGCCGCAACAAAACCCCGCATATGGCTGCGGTCATTGCGCCGTTCGCTCGATCCGACAGATGACGGGAAGCTTTTGCTCGATCGCCTTCGCGAGCACCGTTCCCGTGGTCCGTCCGAGTTCCTTCGCGATCGTCGTGATCGGTTTGGTGCCTGCGAGCTTCCTGAGCCGGTTGAGGTCGTCCTCGCTCCACGATTGCTTCCAGCGCGCCATATCTCCAGGTTCCCCCACTTCACAAGCCCCCGCGCCCGACTCGGATTTTAGTTGAGCGTCCGACGAAATACAGCCCTTGCAGGTGTGCCGCTCGCGGCAAGGGGTGTTCCGTCACGGCTTCGCGTTTTGGCACAAACTGCACTTGTCGCCTTCGACCGCCCGAAGGCTTAGTGCCGGATTGTGCAAAGGACCCGCGGATGTCCGCCCGTCGCTACAAGCCCTTGTGCTGCCCGTCGGCCAAAACACACGAGCGTCGGGTCAACGGCTGTGCGCAAAAATATTCCACTTTACCGAAATTCGGCTTTGGCGTATTCCTGCATCACCTCATCCCGGTCAGAGGGGCGTATCGCGATCGTCACGAAACGTGGGGTGAGCTGCGGTGGACGCTCGTCACATCGGCGCGACAGGTATCGCAGGGCGGGCAACCGTGAGCGACGGCCATCGCGCACACGACCGATGTGATTTGCGTACGGCAAAACCGTGTCGTCCTGGCGCCCGGGGTCTGCGCGCCAAGTCTTGCGGTGATGCGGCGGTCCGACCGGGCACGTGCATCAGCGATCGGCAAGGCGACGGGGGCAATAGTGCATCGCTCCCCGGGGAGAGCACGGCATAAGCGGTCAAACCACTGCGCAGGGAAGGCCGTGTGTTGGGCTTCACCTGTATGCCGCTGTGCAGCTTCTTCTCAACTTACGCACAGTGGACCGTGGGTGCCAGCCGGCACCCGGCCTTCCCTGCGCCCTCTGACATCTGAGGGCGACACGATGATGCAAAGCTCGGGCGACAATCGCCGCGAGAGCATAGCGTCATGTTTGCTTTTCAAAAAGCACGCAATTCTTGTCGAAAACGATCGAGATCGTAAATGTGCAGGCGCGACCAAACGTCGTCGCCGCTGTCTGAACTTGCACCGGAAAATATTGGCGCAATAATGCCGCCTTACGGTGTGATCCGGAATCAACCGGACCAGTCTTGTGGAGGGCGACGAAAGTGTTCGCTCGCGTCGCGGCTTCGGCCCTCGTCATCGTCACTTTGGCTGTCTTTGATGGCGCGGCTGCACAAACCGCCAACCAGCCGCCGGATACGATGGCGGCGCGGGTGGAGGCGTGCACGCCCTGTCACGGCAACAAGGGCGAAGGCACCAGCGACGTCTATTTTCCGCGGCTCGCCGGCAAGCCCGCCGGCTATCTCTACAACCAGCTCCTCGCCTTCCGCAGCGGCCGGCGCAAATACCCGCCGATGAACTATCTCCTGGAGTTTCTGCCCGATCCTTACCTGGAGTCGATGGCGGAGCATTTCGCCGGCGAGCACCCGCCGCTGCCGCAGCCGGCGCCGAGCGAGGTCAGCAAGGATGTGCTGGCGCAGGGTGAGTTGCTCGCCACCAGCGGCGATGCGGGACGCAACATACCGGCCTGCGTGAGCTGCCATGGTCCGGGCCTGACGGGCATGCAGCCCGGTATCCCCGGTCTGCTTGGCCTTCGCGCCGCTTACATCAGCGCCCAGCTTGGCGCCTGGCGCTACGGCACGCGCACAGCGAAGTCGCCCGACTGCATGCAACTCGTCGCCGGACATCTGACCGAGGCGGACGTCACCGCGGTCGCAGCGTGGCTCGCGACCCGGCCGGCGCCCACCAACCCGGCCCCCGTGCCCAAAGGCACCTATGCGCTGCCGTTCGGCTGCGGCAGCCAGCCCAACTGACGAGGCGGATGATGGGCTCCAAACTGTCGATCACATTGCTCGCACTCGCTGCGCTCACCACGGTCGCACAGGCGCAGGACAAGAGCAGCGACATCATCGCGCGCGGCGAATATCTCGCGCGCGCCGGCGACTGCACCGCCTGCCACACCGCGCCGGAGGGCCGTCTGTTCGCCGGTGGCCGCGCCATGCCGACCCCGTTCGGCACGCTCTACACCTCCAACATCACGCCCGATCCCGAGACCGGGATCGGCAGATGGAGTGCCGACGATTTCTACAAGACGATGCACAGCGGCCGCTTCCCGGATGGCGGGCTGATCTATCCGGCGATGCCGTTCGCGTCCTACACCAAGGTGACGCGTGCCGACAGCGACGCGATCTTCGCATATCTGCGCTCGATCCCGCCGGTGGACCAGAAGAACAGGCCGCACGACCTCCGCTTCCCCTATGACAACCGCCAGCTCATCCTCGGCTGGCGCACGCTGTATTTCCGCGAAGGCGAGTTCAAGCCCGACCCGACAAAATCGGCGGAATGGAATCGCGGCGCCTATCTCGTCGAAGGCCTCGGCCATTGCAGCATGTGCCATTCACCGATCAACGCGCTCGGTGGCACCTCGAAATCGGACGCCTTCAAGGGCGGCCTGATCCCGATGCAGAACTGGTACGCTCCGTCCCTCACCTCCAACCGCGAGGCTGGGCTCGGCGACTGGAGCATCAAGGACATCACCGACTTGCTCCAGACCGGCGTTTCGGCGCGCGGCGTGGTTTACGGCCCGATGGCCGAGGTCGTGCATAATAGCCTGCAATATCTCAGCGACGAGGACACGCGCGCCATGGCGGTATACCTCAAGGGCATCTCGGAGCCCTCCCCGCCGCCGCCGGCAAGCTCGGCGCTTCCGACCACGGAGAGCAGCCTGCTGATCAGCCTGGGCAAGACCGTCTACGACAAGAACTGTGCGAGCTGTCACGGCACGCAGGGCGAAGGCAAGCCGCCGCATTGGCCGCCGCTCGCCAACAACCAGTCGATCGAGATGGAGTCGGCGGTGAACCCGATCCGCATGGTGCTCAATGGTGGCTATCCGCCGGGCACCAAGGGCAACCCGATGCCCTATGGCATGCCGCCCTTCGCAGGGCTCCTCTCCGACAACGAGGTCGCCGCCGTCGTTTCCTACATCCGCACCGCCTGGGGCAATCGCGGCACGCCGGTCTCGGCGCGCGAGGCCAACGAGCTGCGCTCCGCGCCGCTGAATTGAGAGACGTCATGATCAATTCCGACCCGCCGACCAGCCCCGCCGCCGCCGATCAGGCCGTGGAAGAGGTCGTGGCACAAGGCCCCTCGGGGGCGCTTGTGCTGGCCGGCATTGCGACAGCCTGTGTGGTTGCGATGTGGCTCGCTTTCTATTTGTTTGTCTTCCTGCCGCGCGGACCGCTGCAATGAGCGCCGAGGACATCCATGGCAGCGCCGAGGTCGCAGCCCGCGTCGAGCGGCGCTGGGCCACCATCGCCGTGATCATCATCGTGATGATGGCGCTGCTGGCGGCCTTCGCCGGCATCCATCGCGCGACCATGCCGCAGCCGCGCGTCGAGACAACCGATCCCTCGCGGATTCACCTGTCCGGCGAATTCGTCGAGAGCAATCTCGGCAGCGTGCTGGAAGCCAATGGCAATGTGACCGTGCGCGCGATCGGCCAACAATATTCCTTTACGCCGGCCTGCATCGTGGTGCCCGTGGATACGCCGATCACGCTGCGCGCCACCAGCGCCGACGTCGTGCACGGCATCCTGATCCAGGGCACCAACATCAACACCATGCTGGTGCCGGGCTATGTCTCCGAGCAGCTGATGCGCTTTGCGAGGACCGGCGACTATCTGATGCCCTGCCAGGAGTTCTGCTCCTTCGGCCACGAGGGCATGTGGGGCAAGGTCAAGGTGATCGACAAGACTGACTTCGCTGCTCGCGCGAAGGCTGGCGGGAGGCTGAGCTGTGTTGGCCAATAGGAAGCTCATCCTCGCCCATTTCTGGCTCGCCTTTGCCGTGTTCGGCGTCGCGCTCACGCTCGGCGCCTGGCAGATGTTCATCCGCAGTCCGATCGGCACCTGGCTGTCCAATCCCGAGCTCTATTACCGCTCGCTGACTGCGCACGGCACGGTGATGGGCTATGTCTTCCCGACCCTGGTCGCGATGGGCTTTGGCTATGCCATCAGCGAGTCCGCGCTGGAGCAGCGCCTGGTCGGCGTGCGCTGGGCCTGGGGCGGGTTCTGGCTGATCGTCATCGGCAGCATCATGGCGGTGATCCCGGTTGCGTTGGGGCGCGCCTCGGTGCTGTACACGTTCTATCCGCCGCTGATCGGCAACGTCTTCTACTATCTCGGCGTCGTGCTGGTCGTGGTCGGCTCCTGGATCTGGGTCGCGCTGATGTCGATCAATTTGCGCGTCTGGCGCAAGGCCAATCCCGGCGCGGCGGTGCCGCTCGCCATGTACGCCAATGTCGCGGGCTCTTACCTGTGGGCCTGGACCGCGGTTGGCGCCGCGCTCGAGCTACTGCTCCAGATCATTCCCGTGGCGGCCGGACTGAAAGCCACCATCGACGCCGGCCTGGCGCGCGTGTTCTTCTCCTGGACGCTGCACGCCATCGTCTATTTCTGGCTGATGCCGACCTACATCGCCTACTACACCATCGTGCCGCGGGCGATCGGCGGCCGGGTCTATTCCGACAGCATGGCCCGGATCTCCTTCATCCTGTTCCTGGTGGTGGCGATGCCGATCGGCATGCACCACACCTTCGCCGATCCGATGGTCGGCGCCGGATTCAAGTTCATCCATTCCGCCTTCACGGCGCTGGTCGCGCTGCCGACGCTGCTGACGGTGTTCACGATCTGCGCCTCGATCGAGATCGCGGCGCGCCTGCGCGGCGGCCGCGGCCTGTTCGGCTGGATCAGGGCGCTGCCCTGGGACAATCCGATGCTGCTGGCGCTGGCCTTCTCCTTCATCATGCTCGGCTTCGGCGGCGCCGGCGGGCTCATCAACATGAGCTACCAGCTCGATGCGTCGATCCACAACACGCAATGGATCACCGGCCATTTCCACCTGATCTTCGGCGGCGCCATCGTGATCATGTACTTTGCGATCGCCTATGATCTGTGGCCGCATCTGACCGGACGCGACCTGATCGACCTCCGACTGATCCGCACCCAGCTCTGGCTGTGGTTCATCGGCATGATCGTCACCACGTTCCCATGGCACTGGGTCGGCATCCTCGGCATGCCGCGCCGCATGGCCTATTTCGACTTTGGCGATCCCGCGATCGCGCCGCAGGCGCTCTCGGTCACGTTGTCCGCAATCGGCGGCTTCATCCTGCTGAGCTCGGGCATCCTGTTCCTGGTCATCCTCGCCCGCGGCATGCGCGCGCCGCAGGCTGAGGCCGGGCCCTATCGCTTTGCGCTGGCCGTGCATCAGCCCGCGACCGTGCCGATTGCGCTCAACACCCACGCCCTCTGGGTGGCGCTGATGATCGCGCTGACCCTCACCAATTACGGCTACCCGATCCTGACGCTCGCGATGACCGAGGGCACGTCGGTGCCGGCCGTCTATGTGGGGGCGCAATGATGAGCGCGCGCGACCTCTTCACCTTCAGCAATCCGCATTTCACGCGAGGCGTCGGCATTACCGCTGCGATTCTGATTGTGACGGCGATCACGGGCTTCATCGTGCTGCCCTTCGCCCAGCCCTGGGTCCAGTTCGCCAATGTCTGGGATGCGATCTGCAGCGCCGCCGGTGTGCCGCAACGCGCCGCGACCATCACGGCGCCCGGGCAGGACAAGCGCTTGTCCGAGGTCGTGCTGACGTCAAACACGCTGTCGCGCCCGAGCCAGGAGGCGATCGGCCGCGGCGCCACGTTGGCGCAGCGCTGCGCCATCTGCCACGGCCCGACCGGAATCAGCCGCGCGGACTCGCCCAATCTCGCCGGCCAGTATGCGGCCGTGATCTACAAGGAGCTGCACGATTTCCGCTCGGGCGCACGCACCAATGCGGTGATGTCGCCCTTTGCTGTGAATTTAACGGACCAGGAGATCGCTGATCTCTCGCTCTACTACGCGTACTTACCGCGGCTGCCCGCCTATCATCCGACACCGCAACTGCCGAAGCCTAACATCGTCATCTACGGCGCGCCGATGCGCGGGATCGCGCCCTGCGGCTCGTGCCATGGAAGCCTCGACAACAAGACCGGCAGCCCGTGGCTGGAGGGACAGTCGGAAGCCTATATGAAGGCGCAGCTCCATGCTTTTGCCTCAGGCGAGCGCCGCAACGACATCAGCCAGCAGATGCGCAACATCGCGCGCGCGATGACGCCGCAGGAGATCGACCAGGCCGCAGCATATTACGCCTCGCAGCCGCCGGATGTGGTGAAGGCGGTGGATTGAATGCTTGGCGCGCCTGCGCCTCCCGTCGTCATTGCGAGCATAGCGAAGCAATCCCAGAGTCTCCCCGCGGACGGATTCTGGATTGCTTCGTCGCAAGAGCTCCTCGCAATGACGGTGGAGAGAGCGTACCCGAACGTAAAGACTACGTCCGCGCCAGCCTCGGCCGGCCGTAGATCGCATCCGCCCGTTTCTCGAACGCGGTCGAGAACCGCGCGAAGGCGGCGTCGAACATCGAGCCCATCAGCATCGCCAGCATGCGGCTCTTGAATTCGTAGGCGAGGAAGAAACCGACGTCGCAGACGTCTTTGCCGTCTTGCTGGCCTTTGGGCTCGAACGTCCAGCGGTTTTCGAGGTTGCTGAACGGACCTTGCAGATATTCGACCAGGATTTTGAGATTAGCGCGATCGAGTGTCACGCGGCTGGTGAAGGATTCCTTGACCAGTTTGAAGGACACCGTCATGTCCGCGACCAGCACCTCGGTGCCGTCGGGCTTCGCCAGGCGCTGCCGGACCTTGAGCGCGCTGCAGAGCGGCACGAATTCGGGGTAGCGCTCGACGTCGGCGACCAGATCAAACATCTCGGACGCGCTGTGATTGACACGGCGCTTGCTCGAAAATTTGGGCATGGCGGTTCAGCGGGCGCTAGCTGCCCGCGCGGCCTTGAGTCTCGCAAAATCCTCGCCGGCATGATGCGAGGAACGGGTGAGCGGGCTCGCCGACACCATCAGGAAGCCCTTGGTGTAGGCGATCTTTTCGTAAGAACTGAACTCATCCGGCGGCACATAGCGCATCACCGCGTGATGCTTGCGGGTCGGCTGCAGATATTGCCCGATGGTCAGGAAGTCGACGTCGGCGGAGCGCAGATCGTCCATCACCTGCTGCACCTCGTGACGCTCCTCGCCGAGGCCGACCATAATGCCGGACTTGGTGAAGATGGTGGGATCGAGCTCCTTGACCCGCTGCAACAACCGGATCGAATGGAAGTAGCGCGCGCCGGGCCGCACCGTGAGATAACGCGACGGCACGGTCTCGAGATTGTGGTTGAAGACGTCAGGCCTCGCGGCGACGACGACCTCGAGCGCCCCTTCCTTGCGCAGGAAGTCAGGCGTCAGGATCTCGATCGTGGTCGAGGGGCACGCGGCGCGGATGGCGCGGATGGTCTGGGCGAAATGCTCGGCGCCGCCATCAGCGAGGTCATCACGGTCAACCGAGGTGATGACGACGTGCGCGAGCCCCAGCTTGGCCACGGCCTCGGCGACGTTCTGCGGCTCGGCCGCATCCAGCGCATTGGGCAGCCCGGTCTTGACGTTGCAGAAGGCGCAGGCCCGGGTGCAGGTGTCGCCCATGATCATGAAGGTCGCGTGCTTTTTGTCCCAGCACTCGCCGATGTTCGGGCAGCCCGCCTCTTCGCACACCGTGTGCAGGCCGTTGGCGCGCACGATGTTGCGGGTATCGGCATAGCCGCGGGTGTTGGGCGCCCGCACGCGGATCCAGTCCGGCTTCGGCGGCGAAGCGGAATCGGGACGATTCACCTTTTCAGGGTGGCGCGGGCGCAGCGGGTTCGAGATGGTATCGACAATAACGACCATGGGGTATCCGGTCTGTTCAGGTCCTACCTAGTCGGTCTGGCCCGGCATCGCAACCCGGCTCGCACCGCTTCAGGGAACATGGCAGATATGGGCAATATCCTGCTCAGTTCTCAGGCGATTCTCACCTCGAATGGCTCCAGTCTCGAAGACCTCTACCCCGCGGCTCGGCAAGGCCCTGAAGCGTGCCTTTTTCGCGCGCGACGTACGCGAGGTCGCCCACGACCTGATCGGTGCGACCATGCTGATCGATGGCGTCGGCGGCCGCATCGTCGAGGTCGAGGCCTATCATCATACCGAGCCGGCGGCGCACTCCTACAACGGCCCGACTCCGCGGAACCAGGCGATGTTCGGCCCGCCGGGCTATGCCTATGTCTACCGTTCCTACGGCATCCACTGGTGCGTGAACTTCGTCTGCGAGGAGGAAGGCTCAGCCAGCGCCGTGCTGATCCGCGCGCTGGAACCGACGCATGGCGTGGCTGCTATGCGCCGCCGCCGCCATCTCCAGGATCTGCACGCACTGTGCTCGGGTCCGGGCAAGCTGACGGAGGCGCTCGGCATCACCATTGCGCACAACGCCCTGCCGCTCGACCGGCCGCCGATCGCGCTGCACGCGCGCACCGAGGAGATGGAAGTCGCAACCGGCATCCGGATCGGCATCACCAAGGCCGTCGAGCTTCCGTGGCGCTACGGCGTCAGGGGCTCGAAGTTTTTGAGCAAGCCGTTTCCTCGCTGATGGTCATTCCTGCGCGGCTCGAAGAGCCGCGCAATTGCACGCCGGAGAATCTCGAGAGTCCGGGTCTGGTCTTTCGGACCATCCCGGAATGACGAACGTCTCACGACGCCTGCTTCAGCCGCTCCAGCGCCTCGAGCAGCTTGGCCTTGCGGGCCAGTGCTGCCTCGCGCTTTTCACGCTCCTCCTCGACGACCTCCTCGGCCGCGTTGGCGACGAATTTCTCGTTCGCCAGCTTGGATTCGGCGCGCTTGATGTCGGCATCGGCCTTGCCGATCTCCTTGTCGAGGCGCGTGCGCTCGGCGGCGACGTCGATCACGCCCTTCAGCGGCAGCGCGGCCACCTCGCCGCGCACCAGCAGCTGAACGGCGCCGTCGGGCGCGCGGTCGGCGAAGGAGATGTCCGACAGCCGCGCCATGCGCTTGATGACTTCGGTCCAGCGCGGCGCACGCTCCTTCGTTTCAGCCGAGGCGCCCGCGAGCACCAGCGCGGTCAGCGTCGCCGGCGCGATGTTCATCTCGGCGCGCACCGAGCGAATCTGCGTGACGAGGTCGATGACCCAGCCGATCTCGGCTTCCGCCTTGGGATCGGTGAAATCGGCATGGTCGAAGATCGGCATGACCAGGGCCGGCGAGATCAGCGGATCGGTCGGCCCCGCAGCCGCGGCGAGCATCGCAAGTTGCTCCGGCGTAGGCTCGGACGGCTTCAGCGGCCACGGCGCCAGCGCGAGCAGACCCTCGCGCTTGGCCGTCACCTCCCACAGCTCTTCGGTGATGAAGGGCATGAAGGGATGCAGCAGCTTCAGGATCTCGTCGCGCGCCCACGCCACCATGGCGCGGGTTTCGTCCTTGGCCGGGCTGTCGGGGCCAAGCAGCACGGGCTTGGCGAGCTCGACATACCAGTCGCAATAGACGTTCCAGACGAAGCGATAGATGGCGCCGGCCGCATCATTGAAGCGATAGGCCTCGATCGCCTCGGTCACCTCGCGCGTGGTGTGCGCGGTTTCATGCGCGATCCAGCGGCTCAGCGTCTCCTTTGCCTTCGCCGGCTCGAAACCATCGGGGACGGCGCACTGGTTCATCTCCGCGAAGCGACAGGCGTTCCAGAGCTTGGTCGCGAAGTTGCGATAGCCCTCGACGCGGCTGGTGGCGAGCTTGATGTCGCGGCCCTGCGCCGCCATCGCGGCCAGCGTGAAGCGCAGCGCGTCGGCACCGTATTCGTCGATCAGGTTGAGCGGATCGATGACATTGCCCTTCGACTTCGACATCTTGGCGCCCTTCTCGTCGCGGACGAGGGCGTGGATGTAGATCGTCGAGAACGGGATCTCCTTCATGAAGTGCATGCCCATCATCATCATGCGGGCAACCCAGAAGAAGATGATGTCGAAGCCGGTGACCAGCGCGTTGGTCGGATAATAGCGCTGAACCTCGGGCGTAGCGTCGGGCCAGCCGAGCGTCGAGAACGGCCACAGCGCCGAGGAGAACCAGGTGTCGAGCACGTCCTCGTCGCGCGTGATGAAACCTTCGCGCTTGTTGCGGTCGAGCGCCATCTCTCGGCCCTGCTCGACCGTGATGACCTCCTGCTCGACGTAATAGCCGAGCGCGTGGCTGATCGCCTCCTCCTCGGTCTCGGCGACGAACACCTTGCCGTCAGGGCCGTACCAGGCGGGAATTTGGTGGCCCCACCACAGCTGGCGCGAGATGCACCAGGGCTGGATGTTCTCCATCCACTCGAAATAGGTCTTTTCCCAGTTTTTCGGCACGAAGGTGGTTTCGCCCGAACGCACCGCGGCGATCGCGGGCTTGGCCAGCGTCTTGGCGTCGACATACCACTGGTCGGTCAGGTACGGCTCGATCACGCTGTTCGAGCGATCGCCATGCGGCACCATGTGGGTGTGCGGTTCGATCCGCTCGACGAACCCGAACGATTCCAGCCGCTCGACGATGCGCTTGCGCGCCGCGAAGCGGTCGACCTTGTTGAACTCCTCGGCGAATTGCGTGGCGCCTTCCGGCAGGTCGCGCAGATAGTCCTCGTTGTCGAGGAGATCGAGGCAGCCTTCCTTGTCGAGCACGCTGATGCGGCGCAGACCGTGGCGATTGCCGACCTCGAAATCGTTGAAGTCGTGCGCCGGCGTCACCTTCACCGCGCCCGAGCCCTTCTCCGGATCGGAATACTCATCGGCGACGATCTTGATCTTGCGGCCGACCAGCGGCAGGACGACGTTTTTGCCGACCAGCTTCTGATAGCGCTCGTCCTCCGGATGCACGGCAACGCCGGTGTCGCCGAGCATGGTCTCGGGCCGCGTGGTCGCGACGACGATGAAGGTCGAGGGATCCTCGGGGCTGAAGGTCTTGCCTTCGATCGGATAGCGCAGATACCAGAGGTGGCCCTTGACCTCGGTCTGCTGCACCTCGAGATCGGAGATCGCGGTGAGCAGCTTGGTGTCCCAGTTCACCAGCCGCTTGTCCTTGTAGATCAGACCATCGCGGTGCAGCTCGACGAAAACCTTGACCACAGCCTTCGACAGGCCCTCGTCCATGGTGAAGCGCTCGCGCGACCAGTCGCAGGACGCACCGAGCCGCTTGAGCTGGTTGATGATGGTGTCGCCGCTCTCGGCCTTCCACTGCCAGACCCGCTCCAGAAACTTCTCGCGGCCCATCTCGCGGCGGCCGGGCTGCTGGCGCTCCATCAGCTGCCGCTCGACCACCATCTGGGTGGCGATGCCGGCATGGTCGGTGCCGGGCTGCCACAGCACGTCGCGGCCGCGCATGCGCTCGAAACGGCACAGGATGTCCTGGAGCGTGTTGTTGAGGGCGTGACCCATGTGCAGCGAGCCCGTCACGTTCGGGGGCGGGATCACGATGGTAAAGGGCAGCGCGTCGCGGCGGTCGGGACGGCCGGCCTTGAAGGCACGGCTGTCCTCCCACACCACGGACATGCGGGCTTCGATATCGGCGGGCTGGTAATTTTTCTCGATCATGGGGCTGCTAGAAAGCCGCGCACGGGGGCCAAGTCAACGAAAAGTCAACGAAAAGCGAGGCGGCAACAGCGCTTTCCAGCCCGGTTGAGAGCCGAATATGACCTGCAAGCCGGGCTTTATGAGGGCTCTGTGGCCGGCTTTACCTGCCGCCGCGCGAGACCCGCTCGATTTCGGCCTTCACGATGCGTTCAACCAGGCCCGGCAAATTGTCGTCGAGCCAGGACTTCAGCATTGGACGCAGCATCTCCTTGACCAGATCCTCCAGCGTCCGCGCATTGCTGCTCAGCACCGTATGGGCCAGGGAGTTGAAGGCGGATTCCACCGCGGAAACCGTCGATTGTGCCAGGATTGGCTGTTGCGGCGGCAATGGCGGGGCATCGTAATCCACCGGCGCATAGGACGGCGACGGCGCCGGACGCGGCGGCGGGGACTCGGCGAATTCGAGATCGTCGCGCGGCTCGACCTTGCGGAAGCTCGGCGGCTGCGGAGGCGGCGTCGGCGCCGGGTCCATCGCCATTTCGTCGGTCAATTCGAGCACGTCGGGTTCAGGCTCAGGCTCAGGCTCCGGAGCACGGACCTCGGGCGCAGGTGTCGCCGCGTCG
>NZ_LWIG01000033.1:220162-222194 GCF_002068095.1 Bradyrhizobium sacchari
GGGCGCGGGCGGCGGCGGTGCAGGAGCCGGCTTTGCGGCCGGAGGCGGCGCGGGCTTCTCGGCTGCGGGTTTGGGCGGCGAGACCTTGGACGGAGGGGTGTCGTTCATCGGCTTAGGCGGCGCGGCCGGCGCCGCAGCCTTCTCGGGCTTGGCAGCCTCTGCCGGCGGCGGCTTGGCCTCGTCGTCGGCAATGATGCGCCGGATCGAGGCCAGAATCTCCTCCATGGAGGGTTCTGTGACCTTTGCAGGCTGCGTCATCTCCGACTCCACATCATCAACGCCCTCGCATGCGTTGTTTTACACCAAGCACGACAGGATTGGCCGGTTCCGCAACGAGCGCCCCGACATTTTCGTCGCGACAGCCCGACTTGTCCCCAGTTCACGGCTCAATGTGCAGCGGTGCGCCCCTGCCCTCGGCACTCAAGCTTTACGCACACGACATCGGTTGCGGAGCGAATCGACCCGCCTCTTCATGGCAAGGCTATGTCAGGGATTTTGATGATTGCAAGCAAAGCACCGGTCGGCCCCGGCTGTTTGCGAGGCCGACCGGATGACTACGGAAATCAGCGCCCGTCAGGCGTACGTACGCCGCCCCAGCTGTCGCGGATCTGATGGTAGTGAACGCTGGCATCATAGACCGTGGTCGCAAGGCCGAGTACCTGCGGCGACAGACGGCCGACGGCGGCGAGCACGTTATAGGATGCTACCACGCGGTCGTGCTGCGCGGTCACCAATGCAACGCGCGCATTGACCAGCGCCTGCTGGGCGTTGAGCACGTCGAGCGTGGTGCGCTGACCGGCCTTGGCTTCCTCGCGCACACCGTTAAGTGCGATCTCGGACGCCGTCACCTGCGCCTGCGCAGACTGCACCTGCGCCTTGCCGGCCTGCAACGTCCCCCAGAACTGCACCACGTTCGCACGAGTCTGGTCGCGTGTAGTTTCGAGGTTGAGACGCTGCTGCGCCAGGTTTTCCTTGGATTGGCGGATCAGCGAATATTCTATGCCGCCTTGATAGATCGGCACAGAGGCTGTCGCGACGGCCGAAGCGGTCGTGGTCCGGAATACGGTCAGGGTCTGCTGGTACGACTGGGTGATGCCGGCCTGGACCGTGACCGTCGGCAGCAACGCACCTTCGGCGACTTTGACCTGCAAGAAATTGACGTCGATGCCATACATTGCGGCCGTGACGTTGGGATGCTCGATGAGGCCGAGCTCGATGGCCGAAGCGAGCGTCGACGGCAGGAACCGGTCGACCGGCGAGCCCGGTGCGAGGTTCGTCGGCTCGTTGCCGATGATGCGGCGGAAATTCGCCCGCGTCGTGGTGAGGTTCGCCTCCGCGGTGAGCGCCTGCGTTTTGCCGGCAGCCAGTTGCGCTTCCGATTGCGCGACGTCGGTGCGCGTCACTTCGCCGACGTTGAAACGATCACGGGTCTGCTTCAGCGTCTGCTCGAGCACGCGCACGTTGCTCCGCTGGACTTCCAGCGTGGCGGCATCGCGCAGATAGTCCATGTAGGTCGTCGCGGCCTGGAGCAAAACGGTTTGATCGAGGCTGCGCAGCGCCTCGCGGGATCCCGAGACCTGACTCTCCGCCACCCGCGTCCTGTTGGCGGTGATGTTGCCGTTATAGAGCGTCTGGTTGATGGTCAGGCTGGCGCTGTTGGGCTGAAGGTCGCCATGGATGGTTGGCCCCTTCTGCACCTGCTGGATGTCCTGATACTGATTTCCTGCGCTGACGCTCAGATTGACCTTGGGGCGATAGCCCGATAGGGCCTGCGGCACGTTCTCGTCGGTCGAGCGCACCTGGGCGCGCTGTGCGTTGAGCTGCGGATTGTTCTGATAGGCGCGCACCAAGGCGGCCTCGATCGTGTCCGCCAAGGCAGGCGTCGGCCCAGCCAGCGCCAGCAGCAGGACCGAAACCGCAGCTCCGGTGAAGAGCTTCACCCCATGCATCCCAAAATTTCCGTTTCATTTTAACGCCCGGCTCGTGCCCGCGAGCCGGGTTAGCGTCTACCGAGTGGAGTCGTTGCCCCGCC
>NZ_LWIG01000033.1:222220-227679 GCF_002068095.1 Bradyrhizobium sacchari
GCGGGACGGAACTACCTCAAGGTAGTTCTCGGTGGAAACTCTTCACGTGCAGCATCCCGGCCACACTTATGATTTGGAACGGGAATTTAACGGGCTTTGGGCCGTCAGAAGACGAAGGCAGCGGCCCGTTCCAGCCCGGGAAGGACCGGAGCAGCGGCGTCGAACAGCGCCCGATGGCCGAATTCGCCGTGGGTACGGGTCACGATCATCGCCCGCGGAGGCCGCGATTCGGCCGACACCCCCACCAGCCGCCCACCCTCCTTGAGCTGCCCGAACAGCCCCTCCGGAGTGACTTCGGTGGCGCCATTGAGGACGATCACGTCGTAGGGTGCGGCTGACGGATCCCCCTCAGTGCAGGAAGCGACCTTGCAGGTGACGTTGGCGAGCCCGAGGACGGCAAATGCCTCCCTGGCCTTCGCCGCCAGGGCCGAATCGCATTCCGTCGCAGTCACATGGCGGGCGAGCTTGGCCGCCAGCGCCGCGAGGTAGCCGGTGGCGCAGCCGACGACCAGGACGCTGTCGCCCTCACCGATCTCGGCGGCCTGGAGCAGCTTGCCGGTCAGCTGCGGCTTGATCAGGAACCGCTTGGCAGCGGCCGCCTCGCTCACATCGAGGTCGAGGTCGAGGTAGGCCAAGGCCTGCCGGCTCGCCGGCACGAAGGCTTCGCGCGGAACCGTGAGCATGGCATCGAGAATACGGCGGTCGGTGACGTCATTGGTGCGCACCTGGCCATCGACCATTTTGAGGCGCGCGGTCGAGAAACCGGACATTTGCGGACCCTGAAATGCGGACCAAGCCGCTGAGAGAAGTTGGCGGCATCTTTGGAACATGCCCGGCGAAAACGCAACATGGCCGTTGGCCTTGACCGGCCACGGCCCTCAGCAACTCACCGCACCAGGGACGAGTACGGATTATTCGATCGTCACCGCAAGGCGGCCGATCAGGGCGGCCACCTCATCCAGCCGCGCCGAATCGGGGGTCTCGACCGCACGCGCAAGGCAGGCGAGGCATTCGTCGTCGCTGAGCTCGGGAACGTCGGCCGGCAAAATCGAGGGAGCCAGTTGGGCGCGGTCGATCTGGATGTCGGGCATGGGAATCAGCTCCGTAGGAGTCCGGCCCGGCGAAGCTTGATGTCAATTAAGTCGATTTGGTGCCGTCCCCGGGCCTGCGACGGTACGTCCGCACACCTATGCTTGAGCGCGATTCTGCCTCGAGCAGACGCGTCGGGTCTTCAGAGATGGCTCGAGCAGCATCGCGCGCCGCATCAGAATGCGCTCATAAGATGCTGATTTTACGGTGAAATTTGGCTCCCCGGGCTGGGGTGCCCCGGCCTAAGTTTATCAATAGGTTAGACTGGCAAACATCCGCCGAGACCGCCACTGGCACCCAAAGGCTTTTTTGGGAGATGGCAACCCGTGGGCGCCAACTCAGCAAGAAGTGACAACTGCGCGGCTGCATTAGCCGCGTGGGTCCTCTGTTCATGCAGAAAAGGCGGGATTTATGTCGCGAGGACCGTCCACGTTTCGGCAGCAGGACGTCACCCGGGCGTTGCGGGCAGCTGCCGCAGCGGGGATCGACATCGAACGTGTCGAAATAGACAAAAATGGAAAGATCGTGGTCGTCGCTAGCAAGCTGAAAGAACAGACCGGCGGAGCCAGGAGTACTAACGAATGGGATTGAAGGCACGCTCGCCTAAGTGGGTGCACGGGTTTGTCGATCGACACGGCAAGGCTCGTTTCTATTTCCGCCGCAAGGGCTTCCAGAAGGTGTCCCTGCCGGGGCTACCGTGGTCACCGGAATTCATGGCGGGCTACCAAAAGGCTATGTCGGAAAAACCGGTGCTCAACATTGGCGCCGATCGCGTTGTGCCGCATTCGATCCGGGCGCTGGCAGTCGCCTATTACGATAGCGCAGCGTTCAGGGCGTTGGACCCGGACAGCACACAAAAGGTCTATCGCAACATCATCGATCGCTTCTGCCGCGAGACCGATAAGGACGGTCAAGCCTACGGCGACAAGAGCGCGGTCACCATCAAACCTCATCACATCGAAAACCTGATGGGGGCGCGCGCCGCCAAGCCCGATAGCGCCAACGGGTTGCGCAAGGTCCTGCGCGAGATGATGAAGGTGGCGAAGAAGCTGGGTTGGCGGGAGGACGATCCTACCCAAGGGGTGAAGAAACTGAAGCCGAAGAGGACGGGCGGCTTCCATCGCTGGACCGATGCCGAGATCGCGCAATTCGAGAAGCGCCACCCCATCGGCACCAGGCCACGGTTGGCGATGGCGCTCGGGCTCTACACCGGGCAGGCGCGGCAGGATGTCATCGTGATGGGCGAGCAGCACATCAGCAACGAGGTGCTGGATTGGGTGCGCAAGAAGACCGAAGCCAAGACCGGCTACCAACTGGCGATCCCGGTACATCCGGAACTGCGCCGAATCATCGACGCCACCCTCAGCGGCCACCTGACATTCCTTGTGACGGAATTTGGGGCTCCGTTCACAGCCGCTGGCTTCGGGAACTGGTTCCGCGACCGCTGCAATGAGGCCGGGCTCAAGCACTGCTCGTTCCACGGCTTGCGCAAGGCCACGGCAACGCGCCTCGCCGACGTAGGCTGCGACCCCTTGGAGATCGCCGCCATAACCGGCCATGCCAGCCTGAAGGAAGTCCAGCGCTACACCGAGACGCGGGACCGTAAAAGGGCCGCGCAACGGGCGATGGTTAAGCTCATATCAGGAACAGAAGTGGCTAACCCAATTATCCAGTTAGCCAACCAGGCGAAAAAACCGTGATAAATCAATACATAAAGAGCCAAATGGCTCCCCGGGCTGGATTCGAACCAGCGACCATCCGATTAACAGTCGGATGCTCTACCGCTGAGCTACCGAGGAAAAGGGCGAACTGTCGTCCGCGCGCGGGTGCGTATAACAAAGCCGGTTGCGCTTGCAAAGGACGAATTCGCCATCTTCCGCAACGCATCTGAGGAAGGGCGGGGGGAGGCCCCTCCTCCCCGCCGCGCAAACTATTCAGCGACGAAGGACGTGGTCTTGGTGCCGGAGTCGTAGCGCAGCCGGAGCGCGGTGAACTTGCAGAGGTTGACGTTCTTCCAGAGCACCGACTCGTCATAGTTCTGCCAGTCGACGCGGATGTTCCAGACACAGCCCTCATCGTCCTCGTCGAACTCGACATAGGTGCTCGCCTGGTTCTGCAAAACCTTGTCCAGTTCGTTCTCCCATTCGTCCAGGCCATCGTCCGGCGCATTGAAGCCGAGGAATTTGATGGCATAGCCGGTCTCGTTTACGACGGTGACGTTGCGGGCGTCGGCGGCGAACGACGCCGTGGCGGCAATCGACAGACCGATCGCGATCAGTCCGGACAGAAAATACTTCATATGAAATGCTCCCGATCGAAACAGGCTGTAAGCGCCTGACGTCGATCGGCGCAGGCACCGCGGCAACGAATGGCGTTGCCTCAAAGGGTGGTCCGGCGTGCGATCGACGGATTCAACACGCGTCGATCCACACTCCGGGACGTTGCGCGACGCGAGACGCGCGGGGCCTGTTTTTATCGTTCGGAATTGTCCGCAGCAATGAACCGGCATTCATAGATCGGCGGCGTTTGTTTTCTCCGGCGCCGGCACCGCGGCTCCGTTGCTCTTGCCCGTCACGGCGCCGACCAGCGCCTTCACAGGATCGTCGCCCGGCGCAAAGCCGCTCTGGCGCAGGATCTCGTCGATCATCGGACGCAGTGCGTGCACCTTGAGCAACTCACCGGCAAGGCCTTCACCGAAACCGACGTTGCCGCCACCTGCGCCATTGCCGCCGAACGCACCGCCGGTGTGCAGGATGCGGACATCCTTGAGGTTGGCGATCGGCCTCACCATCTCGGCGAGCGCCGAGGGCATGGTCTCGATCCGCTTCTTGGCGATCTCGAAATCGATGACGTTGCTGCCGAGCTTGTTCTGCGCCTCGTTCTTCATGGTGATGACGGCAGCTTCCGCTTCACCGATGTTGCGGACACCGACCGCCTTGATCTTGTTGGACTCGGCCTCCGCCGTCGCCAGCGTCTTGACGGCCTCGGCGCGATCGAGCGAGGCTTTCTTCTCGGCCTCGGCCGCGACGATCACCTCGGTCGACTTGCGTTCGGCCTCCGTGCGTGCAGCGAGCACCTGGGTGAGAC
The DNA here is from genome assembly GCF_002068095.1 of Bradyrhizobium sacchari. GTDB lineage: Bacteria > Pseudomonadota > Alphaproteobacteria > Rhizobiales > Xanthobacteraceae > Bradyrhizobium > Bradyrhizobium sacchari. The sequence goes on from NZ_LWIG01000033.1 coordinate 226,397, forward strand.
GGGCGCGATCGGCGACCTCGACCGCGCGCGCGGTCACGACCTTTTCCTCTGCGGAGACGGCCAGCGCCTCGGCGGCCTTGGCCTCGGCGACGGCTTCCGAAGTCTGCTTGCTCTTGGACGCGATCTGGATCTCGTTTTCCTGCGTGGCGATCTGGATCTCGCGCTGGGCGTCGGTTCTGCGCTTGTTGATGGCGAGATCCGACTCGATAACGGCGGTCTCCTTGACCTGCTTGGCACCGGCCTCCTTCTCGGCGACCGCCCTGTCGGTGTCGATGCGGGCGTTTTCCTCGGTGAGGCGCGCAGTCTGCGTCGCGGTCGCCACCTCGGCGCGAGTGCTGGCGGTCTTGTTGGCGATGTCGCGCTCCTGCGACAGCTCGGCCTCCTTCTTGGTCCGCTCGATGCCGAGGGTCTGCTGCCGTGCCTCGAGGTCCTTCTGGGCGATCGCCACCTCGTTATCGCGCACGATGGCGTTGCGGTCGCGGCGGCGGGTTTCGGTGATGGTCTTGAGCTGGGTCAGACCTTCGGCGTCGAAGAAGTTTTCAGGGTTGAAGAATTTGACGTCGGTCTGGTCGAGCTTCGTCAGCGACACCGATTCCAGCTCGAGGCCGTTCGACTTGACGTCGGACTCGACCGTGGACTGCACGTGCTTGACGAAGTCCGAGCGCTTCTCCTGCAGCTCCAGGATGGTCATGGTCGCCGCGACCGAACGGAGGCCGTCGACGAATTTCGCCTCGACCTGGTTGCGCAGCGCCTCGGCATCGTTGGTCAACGCGCCGAGCGTCTGGCTCGCGAGCGCTATGCTCTCTTCATCGGGGCGGACACGGACGTAGAACTCTGCGACGATGTCGACACGGAGGCGGTCCTTGGTGATCAGGGATTCCCGCTCCTTGCGCTCGACGGTCAGCCGCAGCGTCTTCAGGTTGACGCTGGCGTAGGAGTGGAAGATCGGCAGGATCATGGCGCCGCCGTCGAGCACGACCTTCTTGCCGCCGAGCCCGGTGCGCACGAAGGCCTCGTCACGTGTGGCGCGCTTGTAGAGAATGGTGAAGACGATCCCCAGGACGACGATCAGCGCGACGCCGATCATGGCCGGGACTGCGATGTCGAACATGACTTTCTCCAATGAATGACGACTAGCTGCTTAGAGTCGGTTTGGACGGCTTGAGTTCATCCTCGGCCTTCACCGCCACGAAGCGGGTGCCATCCCGATCGACGAGGAGGACCAGGGTTCCCTGCGCCAGGGGCGACGACGAAGGTGCTGCGACCGCCAGGACGAAGTGGCG
>NZ_LWIG01000033.1:227689-240704 GCF_002068095.1 Bradyrhizobium sacchari
GCGGTTGCCGTGAACGTCGGCGACGCTGACGCGGCCGGGCGGCCCCTGGTCGAGCGGACCGACGACGACCTCACCGACGCGGCCGACGAGATCACCGAGGCCGACGACATAGCTCTCGTCCTTGGGAATGATCCTCGCGATGGCTCCGCTGGCGGCGCGGACCAGCGGAACCGAGACGACGACCGCCCCGACCGAGGCGAGCGCCGCCGGCAAGGGGCCCGCGACCATCCGTGCGACGTCCTGGATCAGGAAGCCGGTGATGGAGAAGGCGCCGAGCAGCAGCAGCAGGAAAATCAGCAGCGGCACGCCACCGACATTGATCCAGGAGATGGCGTTGAGCACGCCATTGTCGCTGGGATGGCTGAAATCGAAGCTGGTGCGGAGCATTTCACTGAGGGAAGCCCCGATCAGCATCGTGACCACCTCGAGCGAGCCGACGATGACGATCATGGCCGCCGCGATCGCGAACGGCCTGACCTCGGGCGACATGACGTGTTCGAGCAGTGCGCTCATGACACGGCACTCACGAGCGCGACTTCAGCCGCGCCAGCCTCGCTGCAATTTCCTTGTCGCGATGGAGCGCGCTCAATTCATCGATGTCGCTCGAATAAGGGATGCCCTGCGGCACGCCGGTCGCGCGCGCCACCGCCCTGCCCGCACGCATAGCCTTGGCTGCCGCGGAAGCGCCGCCCGACTTCCGGGGCGACGTCGCGGCCTGATGGCTGGCGTGCGCCTCGCTCTTTTCGAGGTCGGCACGGCGCTGCTCGGCATCCTGGAGCGCCGACAGCACCGCGCGCAGCGAGGTCACGCATTGCTCGATCTTCTCGTTGTTCTCGTCGATGGCGCGAGAGAGCACCTCGAACTGCGCCTCCAGATCCATCTGCCGTGCGATGCCGCCGCGGGCGAGATCGTCGCGGCCGTCCGCAATCGCGCCCTCGATCTTGGCGGCAAGATCGGTCATCTCGCGCTCGATCTCGGTCCGGCGCGCGTTGAGACGGTATTCCTCGGCCCGTGCGGCCGCGAGCGCGTCACGCGCCTCGCTCTCGGCACGCTCGATCTCGCGGATGGCCTGGCCGACCACTTTGAGCTTGTTCTTGCCCTCCGCCTGCTCGATCGCGTCATAGGCGATCCCGGCGATCAGGCGCCCGACCCGGGACAGGAAGTTGTCGGGGGCGGCAGCGATGGTATCCATGGCGTTCTCCTCCTCTGGCAGACTGTTCGGCGTGACGCCGTAGTGAACCTCGAAACCGTCGTCAGTGCGGATGAGGTGCGCTGGCACGCTCTGCCCCCAGCCCTCGGCATAGCCGGCGTAGTCGAAGGGCACGCTGAAGCGCCCTTGCACGGTCGCGATCGAAATGGTGGCGGGTCCCTTGATCTTGGCGAGCTTGTCGTCGAGCGGCAGCCGGCGCCCCTGTGCGAGGCGATAATCGGCGCGGTCGCGCAGGCCCAGCGTCACCAGCCGCGAGGGCAGCGCTGTCTTCTTCCGGATCGGCTCATAGGCATGGGCATGGAGCAGGACGACGTTGGACCCGACATTTTGGGTCCGCGCCACCTCGTCGAGGATCTCCATCATGCGGTCGTAAGCTCTGAACGTCGCCTCGATGGCGGCCTTGGCGGCCGGGTCAGGGGCAAGCCTGTAACGCAGCGCCGACAGCGCGGTTCGGGTAGACTGGCTCATAGAAAGCACTAAAGCACCATTTTGGTACTTTAGGAAGAGGAAGCGCGATCACGTTCCAATGATCCCTCTGCACTCTGTCGGTTAGTCGCGGCCGGCAGGCGGTGCGTTCAAGGCCGGCAATCACCGCTCACTCACGGACCATCAAGAGTTCTTGCGCGCGCAGGTTGGTGCGCATGGGTGGAGCAAACGCGCTCGGCCGGCACGTCTGCCGACTGGATATCGTCGTGATCGCGCAGATGCGCGATCAGTGTGGAGGCTGCGGCATCGTCGGCGACTTCGGCGTACCACATGCGGCGCAATGCCGGCTTTCTTGCTTCCGGGCTAATGCGGGCGACGTTGCGAACGCCAGGGAGGCTCAGGACCTGATCACGGAGCCGCCCCTGCGCTTCGTCGGAGGCCTGATCCCGGAATGTGAATGTGACACTCTTCATCCGATACAGACCTATTTGATTCCAGCCTGTTCCAGCAATTTGGACAAGTTCACCCGACCGGCGCCGTAGTCAGCGCTGAATGGCTCGTCCATGTCCGGCACCCTGTCGGCGCTGTCCATGAGAGCCTGCCTTATCTACGCCGGCGAAAGCCTGTGGCCCGCTGCTTTGCTCTTGGCGAGCAGCAGAGCGGCGCAGCCACTCACATGGGGTCTCGCCATGGAGGTGGACTTGCGCCGAACAGGCGGACCGCAGCGTCGGGCGTCTTCAGCTTCAGGGCGGGAGTGGTCGGCGGATCGGGTGCAGCCAGCGCAGGCGTGGTAGCGAAGGCAAGCCCAAGCAGGCAGGCTGCGACCAAGCTGCAGAGCGGCGTTCGTCTCGTGAGACCCCAAAAATCGCGCCATGCAAACAGCGCGCGTCGGAACGAACCAGCCATTTTCGTCCCCCTTCGGCAAGTCTAAGCCGAGGCAGGAGCGCCCATCAACCAGAAATTGAGCGTTGCGACCCGTTCGCACTCTGGGTGAGGCGCGAAACGCCAGGAGCGCGTCGGCTGGGGGCGATCTCGACGGACAGGCCTTGCCCGACCGGAGGATTACTCAACAGCTTGTCCGCAGCATATCCACAGCCCATCGAGAGCGGATTCGCGAGCCGGCACGGGCCACTTGCTGCGCACAAACTCACAGGGGGCGTGTCAGCCGCCGGCCTGATCGAACACGGTACGGCAAGCCTCGCTCAGGCTCGAACGGTTACGCCGCAGGCACGCGGTAATGGCGCGGACGTTGGGGATCTCGCCGGCGCAGAGCCGGTAGACGTCGGGGGTGCAGGCCCGGCGCTGTTCGGGCGTCCCCTGCTGCGCGTGAGCCGCGGAGGCAAACAGCGTCAGGAACAGCCCGACGGTCGAGGCCCGACGCGCCCGGCTCTTAACTGCCGCAAACCGCAAGAACCTTGTCTTCATGACCAAGTCTCCCGTTCTGCCCGCCCGCTCCCGGCCAGCGTTGGCCGGTCATTGCGAAGGGGTAGGAGAAATAAATCGCCGCGAATGTGATCTCTTTCACACTGGCGACAGGCCGTGGACGCCAAGGTTCCCGCGGGGATTTTTTCAGGAATCGCTAACCAAACTGGACCCGATCGCCGGATCGTTAAAATGCGAACGATCGGCTCAATCGGGTAACAAACCGGCTTTGCGACATTGCGCCATCCGCGTTCTGCGAGGGTGTGATGAGCGAAGCCGAATTCAACTTGCTGCTGGATGCCGTCCGGGACGCCATGATCAACGAAGATTTTGCGCCTGAGCCGGAGGAGAATGTCGTGCCCCGCTCTTGGTCGTACGCCGCAACCCCGAAGGCCGCCAATGACAATGAGGGCGCCTGGCCCCTGCTGCCGTTTCCGGACGGCTGGTACGCGGCCTGCTGAGGCCTGCCTTGGCGTGACCTGACGCAACCGCCCTCGCGGGCGGTTCGGCGTCACCAGGTGCCCGGGACGGGCGCAGCTCCGATCAGGTCTTGACGCGTTCCTCGCCATCCCGCGGCACCCGGTCGGGTATAGCGGGCGGAAAGATGCTGTCATAGATCGCGCGCGCCTCGGCAATGAGGCGGGCCCGCTCCAGCTCGGATTTCGGGACAAATCGAACGACGTCGCCCACGTGCTCTCCAGCTCCAGGGTTGGGAATGCGTCCCTTCGCAGATGCGAAGTCTGTGCCAGAGGGCCCGAATCGCGGGTTCCGCCAAGCCCCGGGCAGACCCGGTGGTGGCGCCCGCAGCGCGGCTTGGCTGCCAGCCGCATGCGGCCTCGGAGGAACCGCGCAGCGATCAGATTTTGTTGGAAAATCAGAGATTTTGATGGAGGCCACGACCAGAATTGAACTGGTGTACACGGTTTTGCAGACCGTTGCGTAACCACTCCGCCACGTGGCCCCGTAAGGGCGGACCAATATAGGGGATCAATGGCTTAAGCAACCGCCTTCGAACGGTTGTCAGTGCCGAAGTCAGGCGCCCTTGCGGCGCCTGAAATCGCGGCGGCCCTTCGCGGCGGGCTTTGGCGCCAGTTCCGGCATTTCGGCCTGGACCTCGCGGTAACGGGCCAACATCCGTTCAAAACTGGCATGCAATGTCTCGGCGATGTCGGGACGCCGTTCGAGGCCCGCGAGGATCGTTGCGGCAGCTTCAATGGTCGAGAGGCCGTCGCGGCGCGGCTCCTTGCGCAGACGTCCGTAGCGCGAAGGGCGTGACGGGTTGAGGATCACCCGCTGGCATTTCAGCATCCAGGGATTGCGCCACCACAGCGCCTTGGCCTGGCTCCAGGTGCCATCGAGCAGCACGATACCTTCCAGCTTGCCGAGGATCGCGCGCTGGTTCTCCGCGACCTCGCCCTTGCGGGTCAGCGCAACGATCTCGCCCTCGGCCTCGAGATCGGCCGCGCGGGCCGAGCCGAGATAGAGCACGCCCCAGCGCGCAGCATTCTCGACCGGTCGTCCCAGTGCTTTGGACAGGCTCGGCCAGGACAGGCCGACCCGCACCGTGGCGTCGGCAAAGTGCTTCGCAAGCAGGCGGGCAGTCCCGAGCGCCCTGTCCTGCTCCTGCGGATGCTGGAGGATCAGCAGGGAGAGCCGGTTCTCGATGGGCGTGACACTGTCGCAGATGCACAGCGGCAGCGGCTTCTGGCAGTGCGGGCATTCGGGGATCGGCTCGGGCGCGGCGGCCGGGGTCAGGTGCGGATTCGACATGGTCGCCGCTATACGCTTCGCGCGGCGCTGCAACAACCTATTCCGCGGGCGCGGGCAGCGGACGCCGCTCGGAGCGGCCGCGGCGGCGGAGGCGGTCGATCAGGAGGTAGATCACGGGCGTTGTGTAGAGCGTCAGGATCTGCGAGACGAACAGGCCGCCGATGATGGTGATGCCGAGCGGACGCCGCAGCTCCGTGCCGGGGCCGGTCGCGACCACCAGCGGGATGCCGGCGAACAGCGCCGCCATGGTCGTCATCAGGATGGGACGAAAGCGCGCTTGGCAGGCCTCGAAGATCGCCTCCGCGGATGAAAGCCCGCGCTGGCGCTCGGCATCGAGCGCGAAGTCCACCATCATGATGCCGTTCTTCTTGACGATGCCGATCAGCAGTATGATGCCGACGAAAGCGATCACCGTCAGCGGTGTGTTGGTGACCTGCAAGGCCAGCAGCGCGCCGAGGCCGGCCGAGGGCAGCGTCGAGATGATCGTGAGCGGATGGGCAAGGCTCTCATAGAGCACCCCGAGCACGATATACATCGCCACTAGCGCGCCGAGGATCAAGAGCGGCTGACGGCCGCTGGTCCTGGCGAAATCGCCGGCATTGCCGTCAAAGCTGCCGCGAATGCCTTCCGGCATGTGCAGCTCCTCGACCGCACGCTGGATGTTCTGCGTGGCGGCCTGTAGCGGCACGTCCGGCAGCAGGTTGAACGACACCGTGGTCGAAGGAAACGATTGCGAATGATAGACCGCCAGCGCGGCCAGCCCGCGCGTCGCGCGCACCACCGCGGACAGCGGCACCTGCGTATCGCCGGCGCCGGCGACGTAGATGCGATCGAGATTGGACGGATCGACCTGGAATTTCGGGTCGATCTCCAGCACCGTCATATACTGGTTGCGCTGGGTGTAGATGATCGAGATCTGCCGCTGCGAGAAGGCGTTGTTGAGGGCGTTGTCGATGTCCTGGACGCGGACGCCGAGCGCCGAGGCCTTCTGACGGTCGATTGACAAGGTCAATTGAAGCCCGCCGGGATCGCGGTCGCTGGAGATGTCGGTGATGCCTTCGATGCTCTCCATGCGCTTGGCGACGATCGGCGCCCATTTCTGCAACAGATCGAGGTCGGTCGAGGAGAGCGTATACTGGTAGTCGGAATCGCTCTGCCGTCCGCCGGCGCGCACGTCCTGGGCAGCGAACATGAAGAGGCGGATGCCGGGCACCGGATACAAGGCACGCCGGAGACGGTCGATCACCACCTGCGTCGAGACGTGGTCGCGCTCCTCCGGAGGCTTCAGGCTGATGAACATGGTGCCGCGGTTCGAGGTCGCAGCCCCCGGCCCTCCGCCTCCGCTGCCGACGGTGGAGCCGATGCCGGCCACCGCCGGATCCTGCATCACGATGTCGGCGAGCCGCTGCTGCAGGCCGAGCATCGACTGGAACGAGATGTCGGCCGAGGCCCGCGTCGCGCCGATGACGAAGCCGGAATCGTCGGTCGGGAAATAGCCCTTGGGGACCTTGATGTAGAGCGTCACCGTGAGGCCGATGGTGGCGAAGAACACCAGCAAGGTCAGCATCGGATAGTCCAGCACGGTCCGTAAGGTCCGGGCGTAGAAGGCGACGATGCGCGACAGCGAGCCCTCGATGATCCGGTCAAACAGCGTCGCGGTGCCGGAGGTGGTCTGCCGGATGTAATGCGCACAGATCATGGGCGTCACCGTCAGGGACACCAGCGTCGAGACCAGGATCGCGAAGGTCAGCGTCAGCGAGAATTCGCGCAGCAGGCGGCCGACGATGCCGTCCATGAAGATCAGCGGCGTGAACGCGGCGATCAGCGACAGGCTGATCGAGACCACAGTGAAGCCGATCTGCTTTGCTCCCTCCTGTGCTGCCTGGAACGGCCGCATGCCATGCTCGAGATTACGGAACATGTTCTCGATCATGACGATGGCGTCGTCGACCACGAAGCCGACGGAGATGGCGAGCGCCATCAGCGACAGATTATCAATCGAAAACCCCGCGACCCACATGCCGGCGCAGGTGCCGGCCAGCGCCAGCGGCACCGAGATGCCGGCCGCGATCGTCGGCGTCAGCCGCCGCAGGAACACGAACACGACAAGCATCACCAGGACGGCCGTCGCCAGCAATGTCCATTGCATGTCCAGCACGCTGGCGCGGATCGTGCCGGTGCGGTCGACCAGGGTCGAGATCTCGACGCCGGCCGGGATCCACTGCTTCAGCTCGGGGATCAGCGCCTTCACCCGATCGACGGTGTCGATGACGTTCGCATCGCCCTGCTTGGTGATCTGGATCAGCACCGCCGGCTGCTTGTTGAACCAGGCGATGGAGCGGGCATTGCGGACGGAGTCCTCGATGTCGGCGACGTCGGAGAGGCGGACGAAATTACCGTTGGAGCTCTTGATGACGATGTCGCGGAACTCTTTCGCCGTGCGCATCTGCTTGTTCAGCGACAGCGTCTCGCTCTGGCGCTCGCCGTTGAAGATGCCGACGGGACCGAGCGGATTGGCGTTGACGATCGCGGTCCGGACGTCGTCTGTAGCAATGCCGGCGTTGGAGAGCGCGACGGGATTGAGCTGCACCCGCACCGCCGGCTGATCGGCGCCGCTCACGGTCACGTCGCCGACGCCGGGCACCTGCGAGATGCGCTGCGCCAGCACCGTATCGGCGACGTCATAGATCGCGCTCGCCGACAGCGTCTTCGAGGTCAGGGCCAGCACGAAGACGGGCGCGCCGGCGGTGTTGGCCTTCCTGAATTTCGGCAGGGTCGGCAGGTCGCTCGGCAGGTCGACCATCGAGGCGTTGATCGCCGCCTGCACGTCGCGCGCAGCCTTGTCGATGTTGCGGCCGATGTCGAACTGGAGCTGGATGTTGGTGACGCCGAGCGACGACGTCGAGGTGATCTGGTTGATGCCGGCGATCTCGCCGAGGCGCCGCTCCAGCGGTGAGGCCACCGTCGCCGCCATCACCGAGGGGTCGGCGCCCGGCCGGCTGGCCGAGACGAAGATGGCGGGGAAGTCGACATTGGGGACCGAGGCGACCGGCAGGAACTCGTAGGCGACGACACCCAGCAGGAACAGCCCGATCGACAGCAGCGTGGTCGCGACCGGACGGCGGATGAAGGGCTCCGAGATCGATGCCATCACTCACATCCCCTCGGTCGCGCCTGCGACCGGCGGGCCGCCGGATTCGGCCGGCGGCAGCGCCTGCTCGAGGCGGCGGTTGATGCGGTCGAGCGCGAGATAGATCACGGGCGTGGTGTAGAGCGTCAGCAACTGGCTCAGCAAAAGGCCGCCGATGATGGAGATGCCGAGCGGAAAGCGCAGCTCGGCGCCGGTGCCGCTCTCGATCGCCAGCGGCAGCGCGCCGAACAGCGCCGCCAGCGTCGTCATCATGATCGGGCGGAAGCGCAACAGGCACGCCTGCACGATGGCTTCATTGGGCGACATCCCCTGCCCGCGCTCGGCCTCGAGCGCGAAGTCGATCATCATGATCGCGTTCTTCTTGACGATGCCCATCAAGAGGATGATGCCGATCAGGCCGATCACCGAGAGATCCTGCCCGCACAGCACCAGCGCCAGGATCGCGCCGACGCCTGCCGACGGCAACGTCGACAGGATGGTGATCGGGTGGATGTAGCTTTCATAGAGCACGCCGAGGACGATGTAGATCGTGATGACGGCGGCAAGCAGCAGCCAGGGCTGGCCGGCGAGTGCCTTGGCGAATTCGGCCGCATCGCCCGCGTAGACGCCGACGATGCTGTTGGGCATGCCGATCCGGGTCTCGATCGTCTTCACCGCCTCGACGGCATCGCCAAGCGCGGCGCCCGGTGCGAGGTTGAAGCTGAGCGAGATCGACGGGAATTGCGCCTGGTGCGAGATCGCGAGCGGCGCCGTGGTCCGCTTCAGCGTCGCCACCGCAGAAAGCGGCACTTGGGCACTGGGCGCCGCGGCGGTGGCGCTCGCGGCTCCCGGCAGATAGAGCTTTGACAGGATCGAGGGGTCGCGCTGGTACATCGGCAGCGCCTCCAGCACCACGCGGTACTGGTTGGCCTGGCCGTAGATGGTCGAGATCTGGCGCTGCGCGAAGGCGTCGTTCAGCGTGTCGGTGACGGCCTGAAGGCTGACTCCGAGCTGGCCGGCGCGGGTGCGGTCGACATCGAGCTGCGCTCGCAGACCTCCCTCTTGCGCCTCCGAGGAGACATCGCGGAACAAGGGATCGCGCCGCATCTCCGCAACCAGCTTGCGCGCCCATTCCGACACCAGCGCCGCATCAGTGCCGGTCAGCGTGTACTGGTATTGCGAGCGGCTCGACTGGGTCGAGATCTGCACGTCCTGCACCGGCTGGAAATAGACGGTCATGCCGGGGATACCCGCCACCCGCTCCTTGAGCCGGGTCACGACCACGCCGACATCGTCGCGCCGCTCGCCGCGCGGCTTCAACGTCATGACCAGACGCCCGACATTGGTGGTCGGATTGACCGAGCCCGCGCCGATCACGGAGACGACACCGACCACATCAGGATCGGCCTTGATGGCAGCGGCGGCCTCGGCCTGCCGCTTCTGCATCTCCGCGAACGAGACGTCGGGCCCCGCCTCCGTCACCGCCGTGATCGAAGCGGTGTCCTGGAGCGGCAGGAAGCCCTTTGGCGCGACGACGTAGAGAACGAGGGTCGCAATCAGCGTCGCGAAGGTCACGACCAGCGTGAGGCGCTGGTGCTGCAAAACCACAAGCAGCGTCCGGTGATAAAACGCGACGGTGCGGTCGATGAAGCGGCTGATCGCGGCGAGGCCAGGCACGGCCAGCTCCTCGTGCGCGTGCTTGAGCAGCCGCGAGCACATCATCGGCGTCAGCGTCAGCGACACCACCGCCGAGGTCACGACCGCGATCGTCAGCGTCAGAGCGAATTCGCGGAACATGCGTCCGACGAGGCCCGACATGAACAGCAGCGGGATGAACACCGCGATCAGCGACACGGTCAGCGAGATCACCGTGAAGCCGATTTCGCTGGCGCCCTTCAGCGAGGCCTGCATCGGGCCGTCGCCGTTCTCCATGTGACGGACGATGTTCTCGATCATGACGATGGCGTCGTCGACCACGAAGCCGGTGCCGATGGTCAGCGCCATCAGCGACAGATTGTCGAGGCTGAAGCCGGCAAAATACATGATGCCGAAGCTCGTGATCAGCGACAGCGGCAGCGCGACGCCGGCGATCAGCGTGGCGCGCAGCGAGCGCAGGAACAAAAGCACGACCAGCGTCACCAGGACCACGCTGAGGATCAGAGTGAACTGCACGTCGCGCACCGAGGCGCGGATGGTGACGGTGCGGTCGGAGACGATGGTGAGATTCACGCCGGCCGGAATGGCGCGCTGGACCTTGGGAATTTCGGCACGGATCTGGCTGACGACGTCGATGACGTTGGCGCCAGGCTGGCGCTGGATGTCGATGATGACGGCCGGCGTGCCCTGGTACCAGCCGCCGGTGCGGTCGTTCTCGAGCCCATCGACGATCTGCGCGACGTCGGCGATCGTGACCGGCGAGCCGTTGCGGTAGGCAATGATAACAGGCTTGTAGGCCTCCGCGGCGGCGATCTGGTCGTTGGCGGCGATGATGTAGGATTGCTGCGCGCCGTCGAGCGAGCCTTTCGGTCCTGATACATTGGCATTGGCGATCGCGGTGCGCAGTTCTTCCATGGCGATGCCATAGGCAGCAAGCCGCGCAAGATCCGCCTGGATGCGCACGGCTGGCTTCAGCCCGCCGAGCACGGAGACGCGCCCCACCCCTGAAATCTGGCTCAACCGCTGCGCCAGAACGGTGTCGGCGATATCGCTCATCACCCGCAGCGAGATCGTGTCAGAGCGCAGCGCCAGCGTCATCACCGGCGCGTCCGCCGGGTTCACCTTGGCGTAGGTCGGAGGGTAAGGGAGTGTCTTGGGCAGCACACCGGCGGCCGCGTTGATCGCGGCCTGCACGTCCTGCGTCGCGCCGTCGATGTCACGGTTGAGGTCGAACTGCAGCGAGATCTGGCTGACGCCGAACGAGCTCGTCGAGTTCATCGCCGACAGCGAGGGGATCTGGCCGAGCTGCCGCTCCAGCGGCGCGGTGATCAGCGAGGCGATCACGTCGGGGCTCGCGCCCGGCAGCTGCGTCGTCACCTGCACGGTCGGGAAGTCGACCTGCGGCAGCGCCGAGACCGGCAGCGCGAAATAGCCGAGCAACCCGCCGATCAGCAGCGCGATACCGAGCAGCGAAGTCGCGATGGGCCGGCGGATGAAGGGTTCGGAGACTCCCATGGAATACGCCTGCCGCCTAGGCGGCTGTTGTCGGGATCATGGCTGCTTCGCTCCAGATCCCGATGCCCTCGGCCCCGGTGCCGGACCGGTCTGTCCCTTCTGGTCACCTTCGCTACTGTTTCGCTTGGCGCGGAACTCGCCGTCGTTGGCTTGTCCGTCCTTTTGCGAATCCTTCTGACCGTCCTTTTTCTGGGCGTCCGGGCCGCGCGAGCGCTTGCGCGGGGCAAGGTCGGCCGACGGGGTCTGGTCGTCGCGGCCGATGATCACCTTGGAGCCGTCGGACAGATTGGCAAAGCCCGTGGTGACGACCTTGTCGCTCGCCGATAGGCCGCTGGCGATTACGGCGTCATGCTCGTTCTGCTGCGTCACTGTCACGGGCTTGGCCGAGACGACATTGTCCTCGCCGATAACATAGCTGAAGGTGCCGATCGGGCCGCGCTGCACGGCAGAGGTCGGCACCACCAGCGCCTGCGATAAGGTCTCGACCTTTAGGCGGACATTGACGAACTGGCCGGGCCAGAGCTGGTAATTGGCGTTGGGGAATTCCGCCTTGAGTTTGAGCGTGCCGGTGGTCTGGTCGACCTGGTTGTCGATGCCGGTCAACTTGCCGGTGTCGATCACGGTGACGCCGTCATTGCCGAACACGTCGACCGCGAGCGGCCCCTTCGCCGCTGCCGCGTTGACCCGCATGATCTGCTGCTGCGGCAGGCTGAACCACACCGCGATCGGCTGCAATTGCGTGATCACCACGAGGCCGGTGGTGTCGGCGGCGTGGATGATGTTGCCCTGGTCGACCTGGCGGAGGCCGGCGCGTCCCGAAAGCGGCGCCACGATCTTGGTGTAGCTCAGCGTCGCCGCCGCATTGTCGATCGCGGCCTGGTCGGCCTTGACCAGCGCCTCCGTCTGCGCGACCAGCGCGCGCTGGGTGTCGGCCTGCTGCTTGGAGCCGGCGTTGGAGGCAGCGAGCTGCTCGTAGCGCGTCAGGTCGATGCGCTGGTTGGCGAGCTGGGCCAGATCCTGCGCCTTCTTGGCGACCGCCTGATCGTACGTCGCCTGATAGAGCGCCGGATCAATCTCGCCGAGCACGTCACCCTTCTTGACGTCCTGACCTTCGGTGAAGTTGACCGCGATCAGCTTGCCATCGACTTGCGAGCGCACGGTCACGGTGTTGAGAGCGCGGATCGCGCCGACGCCGTCGAGATAGACCGGCACGTCCTGGATGCGCGGCGTCGCCGCCAGCACCGGCACCGGTAGATCGGGCCGCTGGTTGCGGGTGTTCGTCTGCTGCTGGTGCATGACGGTCCAGCCGACATAGCCGAGACCGCCGAGGATCGCGAGCGTGATCAGGGTCATGACGAAGCCGCGGCCGCGCGACCTCTTCGCCGTGCCCTCCTTCGCGCCTTGCTTGGTGTCCGGCTTAAAGAGCATTGACCGGTTTCTCCATTCGCGGCTCCCAGCCGCCGCCGAGCGCCTGATACAGGCTGACGATGGCGAGAAGCCGCGCGAGTTGTGCCTGCGACAGCGCATCCTCCGCCGTGAACAGCGTCAGCTGGGTGTTGAGCACGGTGACGATGTCGGCGGTGCCGGCGCGCAATTGCTGCTCCGACAGGTCGAAGGCGCGCCGCGACGCCGCGACAACGTCGCGCTGCAATTGCAGCTTGATGGTGGTCTGCCTGATCGAGAACAGCGCATTGTCGACGTCCGTGAAGGCCTGGACGATGGTCTTGCGGTAGGTCTGCAGCAATTCGTCCTGCCGCGCCTTGGCGAATTCGAAATTGCCGAGGATCTTGCCGCCGTCGAAGATCGGCTGCGTCGCGCTGCCGACGAGCTGGAAGAACGCCGCATGCGGCTGAAACAGCGACACCAGCGCCGAGCTCTGATAACCG
>NZ_LWIG01000033.1:240777-267281 GCF_002068095.1 Bradyrhizobium sacchari
GGCGGTGGCGGAGGCCAGCTGTGCCTCCTGCCGGCGGATGTCGGGCCGCTGCGTCAGGATCTCCGACGGCAGACCGGGCGTGACGCGCGGGATCGCGATGCTGTTCAGCGAGCCGCCGGCGATGCGCACACTCTCAGGCGGCCGCGACACCAGCACGGCGAGCGCATTCCGGTTCTGGTCCAGCGTCTGGCGCAGCGGCGGCACCAGCGCCTTCTGGTTGGCGAGCACGCTCTCCTGCTGGGCGACGTCGAGATCGGTGCCGGTGCCGGCCTTGCGGCGTTCCCTCACCGCATCGAGGATGCGCTGCGCGCTCGCGATGTTGCGTTCCGAGGTCCTGATACGATCCTGCGAGGCCAGCACTTGGAAATAGGCATTGGCGACGCTCGCGAGCGTCGTCAGCGCGACCGTGTCGCGATCGAAACGGTTGGCATTCGCCGTCTCTTCCGCCGTCTGCAGCGCATCCCGGTTCTGCCCCCAGAAGTCGAGCTGGTAGCTCGCGCTGAGCGAAGCCTGATAGTTGACGACCTCACGGCCGCCATTGGTGAGCCCCGAGGCCGACGAGCCGGAGGTGCGCGAATAGGTCTCTTGGCCGGTGCCAGACAGACTCGGCAACAATGCCGCGCCGGCCTGCCGCGCCTGTGCGTCAGCCTGGACGATGCGCGCGACGGCGGCAGCGATGTCGAGGTTGACGGTCTGCGCCTCCTCCATCAACTGCGTCAGCTCGGCGGAACGGAAGCCGCGCCACCAATCCAGCGACGGCGGCGCATCGCCCTTCCCGGCATATTTGTACTGCGCGGGAACATCGAGCGCGGGATCGGGAAGATCCTGCGTCAGCACGCAGGCGCCCGAACTTGCGGCCAGGCACAACACCGCAAGCCAGCGCGCTGCACGACGCGTCGGAAACGCAGACCCTAGAGACCGCCGGAGGGCGATCACCGGAACAAGCTGTGTCACATCCACCCCCCGCCGGGCAGATCGAGCCGCCACCGCGCAGCCGGATTAACCGATTCGCAGGCAGGCAGTCGGGGGGCTTTTGGCAACTCGTTCACAGTGATGCTTTCTGCGGAACCTTGAGATTCATACTAGCCGGGCGCGGAACAGCGGGACAGTCCCGCAGGTGCGAGATTGCTTCTCCCGAACCTCCCCGTCGGGACCAGGAAAATACGAAATATCCCTGTCCTGCAGCGACTTTTCGACTTTCCAAGGCGTCGGAAACGGCATTCAAGCTTACCAAGATTTCATGTGATATTGGCGCCACACCCCGCATGAGCGCGGCTGGTCCAGCTGCACTGGTCAGCAACGAGCTGCACGCGGCCTCAGCTCCGTCTCGGGGCACAGCGAACGCCTCTCGCAAGCCGATCAACGACCGAGCACGAACAGCCGGCGCCGCAGGTCTATGCCGTCCGTCTTGCGCATGCGCTCCATACGTCGGGGAACCACATGCGGCGAAGCCGGCTTGCACACGATCACGGTCCGGCTTGGACTCGATGGAGATTGCCTGCGAGATCTGCTCGCGACGACCAATATCTTCCATGCCCCGACAGTCGCCGGACATATTCGTCCCGCCAGTAGCCGGGATCGCATGCCAGCATCGTTCGTGTCGTTCTCTGCCGCCGAATCTGAGCGCTCCGCAGGCCGACTGCGTCGCCTTCGCCGCAGCGCAAAAGCCTTCCCCTTTGGCCTCCCAGGCACTAGGTTCTGGCCAGCCAGATCAACCCTTTGCCAGTGATTTCCCCCGACATGACCATTCGAACCAACGTTGTCGAAGCCATCGGCAACACCCCGCTGATCAAGCTCAAGCGCGCCTCGGAATTGACCGGGTGCACCATCCTGGGCAAGGCCGAGTTCATGAATCCCGGCCAGTCGGTGAAGGACCGCGCCGGCAAATGGATGATCCTGGAGGCGGAGAAGCGCGGCGAACTCAAGCCCGGGGGCCTGGTGGTGGAATCGACCGCCGGCAATACCGGTATCGGGCTCGCGGTCGTCGCCAGCGCTCGCGGTTACCGCACGCTGATCGTCATCCCTGAGACCCAGAGCCAGGAGAAGAAGGACTTCCTGAAGCTGTGCGGCGCCGAGCTGATCGAGGTCCCGGCCCTTCCTTTCGCCAATCCCAACAATTACCAGCATGTCGGCCGCAGGCTGGCCGACGAGCTACGCAAGACCGAGCCGAACGGCGTGCTGTTCGCCGACCAGTGGAACAATCTCGACAACGCCAAGGCGCATTACGAGTCGACCGGCCCCGAGATCTGGGAGCAGACCGGCGGCAAGATCGACGGCTTCATCTGCTCGGTCGGCACCGGCGGCACGCTGGCCGGCACCAGCCGCTATCTCAAGGAGAAGCATCCCGGCATCGTCAACGCCTGCGCCGATCCGCAGGGGTTTGCCATGTACGAGCTGTTCAAGAACGGCCAGGCCAAATCGACCCCGGGCGACTCCATCACCGAGGGTATCGGCCTCGGCCGCGTCACGCCCGTGATCGAAACTGCCAAGGTTGACGATGCCTTCCTGATTCCGGACACCGAAGCGGTGTCGGTGATCTACGACCTGCTCCTGCACGAAGGCCTGTGCCTCGGCGGCTCCACCGGCATCAACATTGCGGGCGCGATGCGCCTTGCAAAGCAGCTCGGGCCGGGCAAGACCATCGTCACCGTGCTGTGCGATTCCGGCAGCCGCTATCAGTCAAAGCTGTTCAACGCGGATTTCATGCGCGCCAAGAACCTTCCGGTGCCGGAATGGCTGGAGAAGCGCAGCAACATCAAACCGCCGTTCGTTTAGCTCTCGAGCAGGATCAACTCCAGGTCGGTCGCGAGCCGCCCTGGGACACGCGTGCCAGGCGCTCGTTCGTCAGTGGCGGCGAGGCCGCCGGCGTGCGCGACTGGAACGGGTTGGCACAAGCGCCCTCGCTGCCGGCGCTCGGCCAGAACGTGACTACGAGCATCAGAGCGAGATTGACCAACGCGCCAACTGCCGTGCCCTGGTGCTCCTGGCCGATGGCCCAGGCCGGAAAGCGGCCAGCGACGACGTGATCGACGATCATGAGCGCGATCCAGGCCGGCACCACGCAGACCGGATCCCAACCGATGTCGCGGATGCGCATCGATTGCAGCATGAAGGTCGCTAGTCCGAACAACGCCATCGCGGCGATGATCGCCCGGTTCTTCATCAGCTCATCCGGCCGGATCACGGCGGGCGAGGTGTCGTGCAGGACGGCCATCGCGATCGCAAAGCAGATCGCGGTCATGAGGACCGCCAGCGCGACCGAGGCGAGGAAGAAATGCAATCGCCCGAGCCGGGCGTTGAAGCCGAAGACGAAACCGAGCATTGACGCATCCCCTTTTGGGGCCTTATGCGCGGAAAGAGCTTTCGGACGCGTGAAGCGGCGGAGTGTCGCAAGCGGCATGGTTTTTTGCCGGCGATGGGATTGCGTAAAATTTTAGGCTTTTATCTCGCTCTCAGGGGCCCTTGCCGCCTTGCGCGGCACAATAATCGCGCCAGAACCGGCGATAACCCGCTTCGACCTCACGCGTGTAGAGCTCGACATTGCCGGCTGCCGAGGCTGCGATCCGAGTCGGCAGATCCGCGCGCAGTTTCGTCAGATGATCGGACTGCGCTGCAAATTTGCAGGCAATCTCGGCATAGCCCTCGTCGTCCTCGGCAACCCAGTCGCCGAGACCGACGGCCGTCACGATGGCGCCGCCTGCGCGCGAAGAGGCGCCGTGGCCGAGCTTGGCGACGACTGGCACCCCGGCATATAGGGATTCCCAGGTGCTGACTCCGCCGTTCTGCGGAAACGTATCCAGCGAGATGTCGATATTCGCGAACGCCCGCAGATGCTCGGCCCGCGGTGTCGAACCCAGACAGGTGACACGATCCTCAGTGACGCCCTGCGCCACGAACCTCGCGAGCAGGCTGTCGCGCAGCAGGAGGTCGTCGAGCAGCGTATGCTTGACCACGATCCTCGAGCCCGGCACCTCGCGCATGATGCGCGACCAAACGCGGATCGCCTCGTCCGAAATCTTGTAAATTCGGTTAAACACGCCGAAGGTCACGTAGCCATTGCGGAGCATCGGAAGCTCCGAGGGTGGCACATCCAGGATCGGATCGATCGTAATCAGGCAAGGCAGATCATGGACCTTCTCGGCCAGCAGGTGGCGGGCCGATTGTGGAATGAAGACCGGATCCGCGAGCAAATAGTCCATGGTCCGAAGGCCTGTGCCGGTCGCGTGTCCGAATCCAGAGACCTGGATGGGGACCGGCTTCCGCGCAAAGACAGGAAGCCGGTTGCCGATCGTGTGTCCAGATACGTCGATCAGGATATCGACCTTGTCGGCGTCGATGCGATCGATCAATTGATCGTCCGAGAGCCGCCCGGCCTCGACCCAGACATCCGCCAGCGACTCGAATTTGGCGGTCATCTCATCTCGTACCGGTGCGCACGAATAGCAGACGATTTCGAACTTGCTATGATCGTGATGAGCGAGCACCGGCAGCAGCGTGAACCCTGCCGAGTGGAACCAGAACTCGGCCGCGACATAGCCGATCACGATCCGCCTATCGGGATCGAGCCGCCGGGGCGCATGCTTCCTCTGCGCCAATTTGGCGCCGATCGCATCCCACCACTGCGTTCGTGCAGCCTGCTGAACCGCGAAATTGGCGTCGGAGAGATAGTCCAGAAAGAAGATCTTTCGCCCGATCAAGCTGGCATCCGGCACAATGGCCAGGGCAGCATCGAGAAGTTCGATCGCCGATGCGATCTCTCCCTGGTTTGCAAAGCAAGCACTCATCAGCGCCATCGCGTTCGCGGAGCGCGGATTTTCCTCCAGCAACGTGGTACAGGCCAGGATCGCCTGCGCCGTATTTCCCATGGCGAGCGAGACTTGTGCCTTCCCCTGCAAGGCCACTTCGAGCTTGGGCGAAATCGCAAGGGCCGCGTCAAAATCCGCCGCCGCCTGTTCCAGCCTCGAGATCTCAAAATTGAGCCGTCCGCGGTTCGCCAGGATCTTCGCCGAACCTGGCCTGATCGCGAGCGCCGTCTCGAGTGCGCCCTTTGCCTCGTCGAAGTTCTTGAGCTCGATATTGACCAAACCCTTGCCGACGAGCGCCTCCACGTTTCGCGGCTGAAACTGCAGCGCCCGCTCGAAGCTTTGCCTGGCGCGATCAAGCTGGCACAGCGCAAGCTCTGCCACGCCGCGATTGCAGAGCGCATCGGCATGATCGGGCTTCAGTCGGATGGCACGATCATAGAGTTCAATGGCCTGCTCGACGCGGTTGAGGTGCAACAAGGTGTTGCCGAGGTTCGCCAAGGCCATCGAGAGGTTCGGCTTCAACGCGATGGCCCTCTCCAGATACGTGCGCGCCTCCTCGTATTCCCCAAGTGCGAAATGCGTGGCTCCCAGATCGGAAAATGCCTGTGCCGAGCGTGGGTCGACGGTCACGGCTTGCTTGAACGCCTGTTTCGCTGCCGCGAAGTGGCGGCCCGAGAATGCGCACAAGCCAAGCAGGTGCAAGGCCCCGAAATGCTGCGGGAGTTCATTCAGGATCTGACGGCAGAGCGCCTCAGTCTGCGCATACCGGGCCTGGCCATAGGCCGCATTCGCGGTCGAAATGATCGCGTCCGCCTGCTTCATCAACTTCTTCTGCAACCGCGCATTCTGGAATGCGCGCGCGCCGGCGCCGTTGCTCCGCAAGGTTTCGCTCCGGAGGATGACCCGCGAGCGAGTCTAACTGATTCGTGCCTCTGACCTGCCTACGCAGCGTCGCAACTGTCCGAGGCAGCCGCACAATGGTCGCGCCAGAACTTGCGATAACCGGCCTCGAGCTCACGCGTGTAGATCTCGACATTGCCGGCGGGCGAGGACGCAATCTGGGCCGGCAGATCTGCGCGCAACTTCGCCAGCAGCGCGGGCTGCGAAGCAAATTTGCGACCGATCTCGATATAGCCCTCGTCGTCCTCGGCGACCCAATCGCCGAGACCGACGGCGGCCACGATCGAGGCTCCCGCGCGCGAGGAGGCGCCGTTGCCGAGCTTGGCGACGACCGGAACGCCCGCATAGAGGGATTCCCAGGTACTGATGCCACCGTTTTGCGGGAACGTATCCAGGGAAATATCGACGTTGCCAAAGGCCAGCAGGTGATCCTTGCGCGAGGTGGTGCCGAGGCACGTGATGCTCGCCTCGGCAATGCCCTGCGCCACCAAGCGCGCGACCAGGCTATCGCGCAGCAGGGGATCATCGAGCAAACCATGCTTGAGGATGATCTTCGATCCCGGCAGCTCCCGCATTAGCCGCGACCACACGCGGATCGCATCATCCGAGATCTTGTAGATGCGGTTGAACACCCCGAAGGTGACGTAGCCGTTGCGGAGCATCGGCAGCTCGGAAGCCGGTAGATCCGTCACGGGCTCCATCGTGATCAGGCACGGCAGATCGTGGATCTTTTCTGGAAACAGGTGTCGGACCGAGGGCGGTATGAAAACGGAATCCGCGAGCACGTAGTCCATGGTCTGCATGCCCGTGCCGGTCGCATGTCCGAAGCCGGTGGCCTGGATGGGAGCCGGCTTGCGTGCGAACATTTGCAGTCTGTTTCCGGTCGTGTGGCCCGACACATCGATCAGAATGTCGACCTTGTCGGCCTCGATGCGATCGGCGAGTTCGTCGTCCGAAAGCCCCCAGGCGTCGACCCAGACGTCCGCCAGCGACTTGAACATGGCGGTATACTCGTCCGCTCCAGGCCAGGAGTAATAGCAGATGATCTTGAAGTTGGCGTGATCGTGATGGCGCAGCACCGGCAGCAGGGTGAGACCCGCCGAGTGCTGCCGGAATTCGGCAGCGACATAGCCGACCACAATCTGCTTGTCCGGATCGAGCGGCCGCTTCGGCAGCTTCCTTTGCGGAATCTTCGAGCCGATTGCATCCCACCAGGACTTTCGCACCGCCTGCTGGACCGCGAAATCGGCCTCCGCGAGATAGTCCAACAAGAAGATCTTGCCCCGGATCGCGTCCCCGTAGTCCGGCCGGATCGCCAGCGCGCGATCGAGATACTCGATCGCGGCATCCATCTCTCCCTGATTGGAATAGGCAAAGCCCATCAACGCCAGCCCGATCTCGGAGCGCGGATTTTGCTCGATCAACGCCGTGGCGGCTGCAATCGCCTGCGCGGTCTTTCCCATCACGAGGCAAGCCTGAGCCTTGCCCCGGAGAGCCAGTTCGAGCTTGGGCGAAATCGCAAGCGCCGCCTCGAAATCCGCAAGCGCTGGCTCCAGGCGCTGCAACTCGTAACTGAGCCGCCCCCGCTGGGCGAGGATCCTCGGCGCGCCGGGCTTGATCGCGAGCGCCATGGCAAGCTTGGCTGCCGCCTCGTCGTGGTGCCGCAGTTCCGTGCTGACCATGCTGCTGCCGACGATCGCCTCGGCGTGACGCGGCTGAAACAGCAGCGCGCGATCGAAACTCTCCTTGGCGCGCATGATCTGTCCCAGCACGATCTCGACCATGCCGCGATTGCAGAAGGCATCGGCATAGTCCGGCTTGATCTTGATGGCGCGGTCGTGCAGCTCGATCGCCTGTTGGTACTGTCCCAGATGCATCAGCGTATTGCCGAGGTTGGTCAGCGCCACCGCGAAATTCGGCTTCAGCGCGATGGCCTTCTCCTGGCACCGCCGCGCCTCCTCCAGATTGCCGAGGTCGAAATGCACGGTTGCGAGGTTGTTGTGGGCATCGTGAAGACGCGGATCGAGCGCAATCACGCGCTCGAGCAGCTCCTTTGCCTCCTGCAGGCGCCGGCCATCGTGCGCACACATCCCGAGCAGGTGCATGGCGTCCACATGATCCGGAAGCACCTTCAGGATCTCACGGCAGAGCGCCTCGGTCTCGGCATATTTTCCCTGGCCATAGGCGGCGGCCGCGGCGGCGATGATGGTGTCCGCCTGCTTCATCAATTTCTTCTGCAATCGCGCGTTCTGGAACGCGCGTGCGCCGGCGCCGCTGTTCTGCAAGGTTGCTCTCCGGAGGATGGCCCGGTACGAGTCTAACTGATTCGCAAGCCTGGCCAGCCGGCCGGCTCGACCTGCAGCGCCCCCGGAATTTCCCGGTGGTCACGTAAGGCCCTCCGACGCACCGATCTCTACGCCCCCTCGCCGCTTCCCGAGGCCGAGGCACAATAGTCGCGCCAGAACTGGCGATAGCCGGCCTCGACCTTGCGCGTGTAGATCTCGACATTGCCAGCGGGCGAAGCTGCGATCCGGGCCGGCAGATCCGCGCGCAGCTTCGCCAGATGCGCTGGCTGGGTGGCATATTTGATCGCGATCGCGGCATAACCCTCGTCGTCCGCGGCGATCCAGTCGTCGAGACCGACGGCCGCCACGATCGAACCGCCGGCGCGCGAGGACGAGCCTTTGCCGAGCTGGGCGACGACCGGTACGCCCGCATAGAGGGATTCCCAGGTACTGATGCCGCCGTTTTGCGGGAAAGTATCGAGCGAGATGTCGACATTGGCAAAGGCCCGCAAATGCTCGTTGCGCGGCGTCGTGCCCATGCAGATGACGTTCTCCTCGGCAACGCCCTGTGCCACGAACCGGGCGATCAGGCCGTCGCGCAGCAGCGGATCGTCGAGCAGGTTATGCTTGATGATGATTTTCGATCCGGCCACCTCGCGCATCACTTTCGACCAGACGCGGATGGCCTCGTCCGATATCTTGTAGATGCGGTTGAACACACCGAAGGTCACATAGCCGTTGCGGAGCATGGGAAGCTCCGAAGGCGGCACGTCCAGGATCGGATCGATCGTGATCAGGCACGGCAGGTCGTAGACCTTTTCCGCCAGCAGGTGGCGCGCCGATTGCGGAATGAAGATCGGGTCCGCGAACACATAATCCATGGTCTGCAGGCCCGTGCCGGTGGCGTGCCCGAAGCCCGTGACCTGGATGGGGGCCGGCTTCCGCGAGAACACATTGAGCCTGTTGCCGGTCGTATGGCCGGACACATCAATCAGAATGTCGATCCCGTCGGCCTGGATACGATCGGCCAGTTCGTCATCCGAGAACTGCGCGGCCTCGACCCAGACGTCTGCGCAAGACTTGAATACCTCGGTCATCCCGTCCTGCAATGGCCAGCAAGAATAGCAGACGATCTTGAATTTGGCGTGATCATGATGGCGCAGCACCGGAAACAGCGAATACGCCGCCGAATGCTGCCTGAATTCGGAAGCGACATATCCGATCACGATCTGCCTTTCCGGATCGAGATCGCGCGGCGACAGGCTCCTTTGCGGAAGTCTGGCGCCGATCTGATCCCACCAGTATTTCCGCGCCGCCTGCTGGACCGCGAAATCCGCCTCCCTCAGGTAATCCAGCACGAAAATCTTGTATCCGATGGCCTCAGGAAAGTCCGGCGCGATCGCCAGTGCCGCATCGAGATATTCGAGTGCCGTCGGGACGTCCCCCTGGTTCGCATGGCAATAGGCCAGGAGCGACATGCCGGCCTCCGATTGCGGATTAACCTCGAGCAGGGTCTTGGCGGCCGCGATCGCCCCCGTCGTATTCCTCACGAAAAGGTCGACTTGCGCCCTCCAGCACAGCGCGAGCTCGTTCCGTGGCGATTGTGCAAGCACCGCATCGAAATCCGCAGCCGCCTGCTGCAGCCGGTACAGGGTCAAATAGAGCCGTCCGCGCTGCACCAGAATTCTCGGCGAGCCCGGCTTGAGTGTGAGCGCAGCGTCGAACGCGGCTTCCGCCGCTTCGTAATGCCTGAGCTCGAGGCTCACCATGCCCTTGCCGGCGATCGCTTCCGCGTGACGCGGTTGAATCGACAGGGCGCGATCGAAATTCTTTCCGGCCAGCTCGAACTGACCGATCATCAATTGCGCCATGCCGCAGTTGCAGAATGCGTCGGCATAGTCCGGCTTCAGCCTGATGGCGCGCTCGTGCAGCTCGATGGCCTCCTTGGCCTGGCCGAGGTGCAGCATCGTATTGCCGAGATTGGTCAGGGTGATCGGACAATCCGGCTTCAGCGCAATGGCCTTCTCCTGGCATGCGCGGGCGTCCTTGAACTTCTCGAGCGCGAAATACACAGCGCCGAGATTGCTGTGCGCATCGGGCGAACGCGGATCGAGCATGGTGGCACGCTCGAGCAGGAATTGCGCGTCCTCAAGCCACCCGCCGTCGAACGCCAGCAGGCCAAGCAGGTGTGTGGCGTGGAAATGATCCGGAACCTCCTTCAGGATCTCGCGGCAGAGATTCTCGGCCTCATCACGTCTGCCCTGCCCCAGCGCCTCAATGGCGAAGGACATGACGGCGTCCGCCTGCTCCCTCAACTTCTGCTGCAATCGCGCGTTCTGGTGGACGCGCGCGCCGAGACTGCTCTGCAAGGCTTCTCTCCGGAGAATGGTCCGAAAAGAGCCAAGCCGATTCGCATGGTGCCAAGCTTGCGCGCCGGTCAGGCTGGCGAGGCCGCCGGATTGCAGGCGCTCCTCACCGCAGAATCTGGCTCAGGAACAGCTTGGTGCGGGCGTGCTGCGGGCTGGCGAAGAATTCGTTCGGGGTGTTGGCCTCGATGATCTGGCCGGCGTCCATGAAGACCACGCGGTTGGCGACCTCGCGGGCAAAGCCCATCTCGTGGGTGACGACCAGCATGGTCATGCCTTCCTCGGCAAGGTCGACCATGGTGTCGAGCACCTCCTTGACCATCTCGGGGTCGAGTGCCGAGGTCGGCTCGTCGAACAGCATCACCTTCGGATTCATGGTCAGGGCGCGGGCGATCGCGACGCGCTGCTGCTGACCGCCGGACATCTGGCCCGGAAACTTGTTGGCCTGGTGCGGTATCTTGACCCGCTCCAGGAATTTCATCGCGGTCGCCTCGGCATCCCTCTTGGGGATATTTCGCACCCAGATCGGCGCCAGGGTGCAGTTGTCGAGCACCGTGAGGTGCGGGAACAGATTAAAGCTCTGGAACACCATGCCCACCTCGCGGCGCACGGCGTCGATGTGCTTGAGGTTCGGCCCGAGCTCGATGCCGTCGACGACGATTTCGCCCTCCTGGAATTCCTCCAGCGCGTTGATGCATCGAATAAGCGTCGACTTGCCCGAACCCGAGGGACCGCAGATCACGATGCGCTCCCCCTTCCGGACCTCGAGGTCGATATCGCGCAGGACGTGAAATTCACCGTACCATTTGTTCAGGCCGGAAATCTTGACGATGGGGTCGGACATGATGGCCTCGATCAGTTGCGGCGGTGGGCGTTGAGGCGGTGCTCGACGAACAGCGAGTAACGCGACATTCCAAAGCAGAAGATGAAGTAGATGATCCCGGCGAAGGCAAAGCCGGTGAACGCGGTGGATGGTGTCGACCATTTCGGGTCCGAGAACGAGGCGCGCAGCGAGCCCAGGAGGTCGAACAGCGCCACGATCGAGACCAGCGAGGTGTCCTTGAACAGCGAGATGAAGCTGTTGACGAGGTTGGGAATGACGTGGCGCAGCGCCTGCGGCAGCACGATCAACGAGGTCGTCTTCCACCAGGACAGTCCCAGCGCCGCTGCGGCCTCGCCCTGCCCGCGCGGGATCGCGGCAAGCCCGCCGCGGACGTTCTCGGCCTGGTAGGCGCCCGTAAACAGCGCAATGCCGATCAGCGCGCGCACGAGACCGTCGACTGTGAAATTGCCGGGCAGGAACAGCGGCAGCATATAGGTTGCGAAGAACAGCACCGTGATCAGCGGCACGCCGCGCCAGAACTCGATGAAGGCGATCGAGAAGATCCGGATCAGCGGAATGGTCGAACGGCGGCCGAGCGCGAGCGCGATGCCGATCGGCAGCGAGGTGACGATGCCGGTGACGGAGACCACCAGCGTCACCAGGAGTCCGCCCCACAGATTCGTCAGCACGATCGGCAGTCCGCCGTGGTCGAGCCCCATCAGCTTGATGACGATGGCAATGGCGACGAACGTCGCGAAGCTCGATGCGAGCGCTCGCCAGCCGGTGCGCAAGCCGCCACCGAGAAAGAAGGCGATCAGGCAGACCACCACGGTCGTGACGGCGAAGTCGACCCAGACCGACTGGCCCGAGTCCTGGATCTGGTCACGTAGCCAGATCAGCGGGAACACAAGCCAATGGATCGCCGTACCGATCAGCACGATCAGGTTACCGGCGGCCCACAGGAGCGGCGCGACGGCCGAGGTCTTGCTGAGATTGAGCAGGACGTTTCCGGCACCGATGATGCTCTCGTCGAACAGCTCCAGCAGGCCGGCCGTCCAGCTCAAGCCAAAGCCCTTGATGCCGCCGCCATGCAGCAGGAAGAATGCGACGACGGGAAAGGCGAAGAAGAACAGGCCGGCATTCAAGCCCTTCGCCGGCAGGCGCGGAACGAGCAGCGGCACCAGCAGGACCGCCGCGAGGACGAATGTGAGGTTGACCCGCCAGCGCTCGGCCTCGGGATAGAAGCCGTAGATCAGTTGCGGCAGCTTGGCCTGGATGTAGGGCCAGCAGGCGCCGACGGCAAAGCCGGCGTTCTCGCTGAGGCAGGCGGTGCGGTCGCTGCCGCTCCAGACCGCATCGACCATCAGGAACCTGACGCTGGGAATGATGGTGAACCAGAGCAGCAAGGCGCCGAGGATCGTGAGCAGGATGTTGGTCGGCGAGTTGAACAGGCGCGTCCGCACCCAGCCGATGAAGCCGGTGGTTTTCACCGGCGCGGGACGTTCGCTCACCAGATCGTGCCGGACAAAGGAGGATGAGGCGATATCGGTCATGCGCCAAGGCTCCGGCTGACGCGCCAACCATAGACGCTCATGACGGCGCTGGTCACGAGGGAGATCAGGAGATAGACCCCCATCGTCATGGCGATGATCTCGATCGCCTGCCCGGTCTGGCTCAGCGAGGTGCCGGCGAACACCGAGACGAGGTCAGGATAGCCGATCGCGACTGCCAGCGAGGAGTTCTTGGTGAGGTTGAGGTACTGGTTGGTCAGCGGCGGCACGATGACGCGCATCGCCTGCGGCACGACGATCAGCCGCAGCGTGGCGCCGCGGCTGAGGCCGAGCGAGGACCCCGCCTCCATCTGGCCCTTGTGCACCGACAGGATGCCGGCCCGCACGATCTCGGCGATGAAGGCGGCCGTATAGGTCGACAGGGCGACCGTCAGCGCCACGAATTCCGGAATGATCCGCGAGCCGCCGGCGAAATTGAACCCCTTGAGCTGCGGCAGCTCGAAGGTGAAGGGCAGACCGAAGACCAGTATGGTGGCGAGCGGAAGCCCGAACAGCAAGGCCAGCACAGAGGGCCAGATGCGGATCATCTGCCCCCGCTCAAACAGCGCGCGCCTTGCGTAGAAGCGCAGTGCCAGCGAGGCGACGATGCCGAGGGTAAGCATCGCCAGGAACGGCTCGAACCCGCTCTCGCCGATCGGACGGGGAATGACGAGGCCGCGATTGCTGATGAAGGCGATGCCCAGCAGCGAAATGCTCTGCCTGGGATTGGGCAGGGCCGCCAGCACCGCCAGGTACCAGAACAGGATCTGGAACAGCACGGGCAGGTTGCGGATGATCTCGACATAGATCTCGCCGACGCGCGACAGCAGCCAGTTCGGCGACAGCCGGCACAGTGCGACGATGAAGCCGATCACGGTGGCGAAGAATATGCCCACCACCGAGACGACGAGCGTGTTCAACAGCCCGACCACGAACACGCGCAGGAACGTGTCCGAGCCGGTATAGGAGATCAGCGTCTGGTTGACGTCGAATCCGGCATTGTTCCGCAGAAAGCCGAAGCCGGCCGCGATGTGCTGGTTCTCGAGGTTGGCGCGGGTGTTGGAGACGATTTCATAGGCAATCCAGCCGAGGATCGCCGCGAAGGCAAACTGGACGACGATGCCGTTCCAGCCGGACTTGCCCCCCAGAGCGCGCCTGATCTTCAGCGCGATCTGGGGTGGCGGTTTACGGGCCTCGGTGCTCATCGCAGCCGCGGATCGTGCAAATCAGCGGATCGGCGGCGCGTACTGAAGACCGCCCTTGTTCCAGAGATTGTTGAGGCCGCGATTGATCGCGAGCGGCGAACCCGCGCCGACGTTGCGATCGAACACCTCGCCGTAATTGCCGGTGGCCTTCACGATCCGCACCACCCAGTCCTTGGTCAGGCCGAGCTGTTCGCCGAAATTGCCGTCGGTGCCGAGCACGCGCTTCAGCTCCGGATTTTCCAGCTTGGCCTTCTCGTCGACATTCTTGGAGGTCACGCCGAGCTCTTCGGCGGTGACGAGCGCAAACAGCGTCCATTTCACGATGTCGAACCACTGGTCATCGCCGTGGCGCACCATCGGCCCGAGCGGCTCCTTCGAGATGATCTCGGGAAGCACCATGTGGTCGTTGGGATTGGCGAGCTTGAGGCGGTTCGCGTAGAGGCCCGACTGGTCGGTGGTGAAGACGTCGCAGCGGCCGGCTTCATAGGCCTTGACGGTTTCGTCGTTGGTGGCGAACGCGATCACCTCGTACTTCATGTTGTTGGCCTTGAAGTAGTCGGCCAGATTTTGCTCGGTGGTGGTACCGGTCTGGACGCAGACCGAGGCGCTGTTGAGTTCGAGCGCCGAATTCACCTTGAGCGACTTCTTCACCATGAAGCCCTGCCCGTCATAATAGGTCACGCCGGTGAAATTGGCGCCGAGCGAGGTGTCGCGCGAGATGGTCCATGTCGTGTTGCGCGAGAGCACGTCGACTTCGCCGGATTGCAACGCTGTGAAGCGATCCTTGGCGGATAGCGGCACGAACTTGATCTTGGTCGGATCGTTGAAGATGGCCGCAGCAACGGCGCGGCAGAGGTCGACGTCGATCCCGGTCCAGTTGCCCTTGTCGTCGGGCGAGGAGAAACCCGGCAGGCCCTGGCTGACGCCGCAGGACAGCGTGCCCCGGTCCTTGACGGTCTTGAGCGTTTGCGCATCGGCGGCCTCGGCGGACAGGCCGGCGGCAAGAGCGAGAGTGAGAGCCAGGGTTACGCGTTTCATGGGCTGAAGGCCTTTCAAGGTCGTCTCAAGGTCAGGAATGTTGTCTCAGGATCGACTCTGCCAGGGGTGGCCCTGCAAGAGTCATGCTGGGAAACCTTGCCGAACATTCGCCGATCCCGGGAGGCCATACCTTAATCCCCGCCGCAGGCGCCCGCCATAATGGCTGGACGCAAGGTCCGGTCAGACGATGGATCGAAGGTCGCGGCAGGCCCCTCAACATGCGGCGACTGAATAGCACCTGCGCATCACAGAACGACTGGCGAGCGGGGTCAAGGGGTTGACGGGACTCTTCTGTGTTCTGTTATTAACGACAGCGGCCTTTCGGCCGGCTCGCACGGCGCAAGGGCCCCGGCGGAAACGCGGTTTTGAAAGCAGGCGCATGGATTCCTCGCACCCCTCCCAACAGCAGGCCGAGACCCGGCTGGTCACCTCCGGCCGCGACACCAAGGCGCAGAAGGGGTTCGTCAATCCGCCGGTGTTCCACGGCTCCACCGTGCTCTATCCGACCGCCGAGGACCTGCACGCTCATCGCGGCGAGTTCACCTATGGCCGCCACGGCACCCCGACGACCAGGGCGTTCCAGGACACGCTGATGGCGCTGGAGGGGCCACAATGCGCCGGCGTCGGCATCGTGCCGTCGGGGCTCTCGGCGATCTCCACCACCCTGCTCTCGGTGCTGAAGGCCGGCGACCATATTCTGGTGGTCGACAACATCTATCGGCCCTCGCGCAATTTCTGCAATGGCATGCTGACCCGCTATGGTGTCGAGACCACCTATTTCGATCCGCTGATCGGCGCCGGCATCGAGAAGCTGTTCAAGCCGAACACCCGCGCGGTGCTGGTGGAGGCGCCCGGCTCGCAATCGTTCGAGATGCCCGACATTCGCGCCATCGCCGAGGTCGCGCACGCGCGCGGCGCGCTCGTCATCGACGACAACACCTGGGCAACGCCACTCTATCACCGTTCGCTCGAACAGGGCGTCGACATCAGCATGCAGGCCGCCACCAAATATATCGGCGGCCACTCCGACATCATGTTCGGCACCATCTCGGCCAACGCCAAGGCTTGGCCTCAGATTTCAGAAGGCATCCGTCTGCTTGGCGTTTGCGCCGGTCCGGATGACGTTTTTCTCGCGCTGCGCGGCCTGCGCACGCTGTCGGTACGCCTCGCGCAGCATCATCGTTCCGGGCTCGACATGGCGCGCTGGCTCGCCGGCCGTCCCGAGGTCGCGCGCGTGCTGCATCCGGCGCTCGAGAGCGATCCGGGTCATGCAATCTGGAAACGCGACTTCACCGGCGCCTCGGGCCTGTTCAGCATCGTGCTGAAGCCGGCGCCGCAGAAGGCCGTCGACACCATGCTCAACACGCTCAAGCTGTTCGGCATGGGCTTTTCCTGGGGCGGTTTCGAGAGCCTTGCAATTCCCTTCGACTGCGACGCCTATCGCACCGCGACCAAATGGGCGCCCGGCGGCCCTACTCTGCGACTCCACATCGGCCTGGAGAGTGTCGACGACCTCAAGGCCGATCTCGATCGCGGCTTCGCTGCCCTCAAGGCGGCAATGTAGGCCTGCTCACCGGGCATTGCGCCGCGGGAACGAGCAACCGACGCAAACGTTAACGCCGATGCGCCAACAAAGGGTTTGATCCTCAAGCATTTGGCGCTAGCCTCACCAATCGACTCCAATCCGGACACGGAGCATGGGTACGTTGGTTCTGCTCGATCTGATGGGCGGCGTGGCGCTGTTGCTGTGGGGCCTGCACATGGTCCACAGCGGAATCCTGCGCGCCTTCGGTCCTGACCTGCGGCGGCTGCTCGGCAAGGCGCTTGGCAACCGCATCAGCGCATTCGCGGCCGGCCTCGGGCTCACCGCGCTGCTCCAGAGCAGCACGGCGACCGCCCTGATCACCTCTTCGTTCGCAGCCGAAGGCCTCGTCAGCCTCGCCGCCGCGCTCGCGATCATGTTGGGCGCCAATGTCGGCACGACCCTGATCGTGCAGGTGCTGTCGTTCAATATCGCCGCTATAGCGCCCGTGCTGTTCGTGCTCGGCCTCGTCGCATTCCGCTCCGGCCCGCGCTCGCGGATCAAGGACATCGGCCGCGTCTGCATCGGCCTTGGCCTGATGCTGCTGTCGCTGCACATCCTGCTCGACACGCTGGCCCCGGCGGAGAACGCACCGGGCGTCCGCGTCATGATGTCGGCGATCACGGGCGATCCGATCCTGTGCATCGTCATCGCGGCGCTCGTCACCTGGGCGGTGCATTCGAGCGTCGCCAGTGTGCTGCTGATCATGTCGCTGGCCTTTTCGCAGTTCATCACGCCTTATGCCGCATTGGCCCTGGTGCTCGGCGCCAATCTCGGCAGCGCCATCAATCCCGTGTTCGAAGGCGCCAGGCGCGACGATCCCGCGAGCTATCGCCTGCCGGTCGGCAATCTCATCAACCGTGTGGTCGGGATCGCGCTCGTCCTGCCGTTCCTGGGAGCGATCGTCGCGCACATGCATGCCTGGCAGCCGGATCTCGCGAAGATGACGGCGGCCTTCCATATTGCCTTCAACGTCGGCACCGCCATCATCTTCATCGGATTGCTCGACGCCATGTCGCGCCTGCTGACGCGGCTGCTGCCGGACCGCGTGCAGGAGACCGATCCGGCCCGGCCGCGCTATCTCGACGAGAGCGCGCTGGAGACACCGTCGCTGGCGCTTGCCGATGCCGCTCGCGAGGTGCTGCGCATGGGCGACCTCGTCGAAATCATGTTGCGCAAGGTGATGACCGCAATGATGACTGGCGACCGCGCGCTGGTCGATCAGGTCTCGAAGATGGACAATGCCGTCGACGGTCTCGACGAGGCCATCAAGCTCTACGTGACCAAGCTCATGCGCGGCAGCCTCGATGAAACCGAGGGACGACGCGCGATGGAAATCGTCTCCTTCGCCATCAATCTCGAACATATCGGCGACATCATCGACAAGAGCCTGAGCGAGCTTGCGACCAAGAAGATCAAGCGCCGCTTCCAGTTCTCGACCGAGGGGGCCGAGGAGCTCGCCGCCTTCCACAAGCGCACGATGGAATCGCTGCGGATCGCCTTCGGCGTCTTCATGTCGGGCGACGCCAACGAAGCGCGCAAGCTACTGGTGGAGAAGACGACGCTGAAGAACACCGAGCTCGCCGCGGTCGAGCGCCATCTCGACCGCCTGCGCGAGGGCCGGCCCGAGACCATCGAGACCACCTCGCTGCATCTCGACGTGCTGCGCGATCTGCGGCGCATCCACTCGCATATCTGCTCGGTCGCCTATCCTGTGTTGGATGCCGCCGGCCAGCCCTATCGCAGGAGCGAAGCGGAGACGGCCACCCTGCCCGACTCAGGCGCGGCTTCGGCAGTGCCGCGCTAAGGCGGCGCGAACAAGAACGGCCCCTCCCGTCAGGAGCAGGCCGGCGCCGCAGAGCAGGACAGGCACAATCCATAACGCCAGGAACGACAGCAGCCGCGCATCCTCAGGCCGCCTGGGATTGTAGACGATCCTGACGCGCTCTCCCTCCGCATAGGGCTGGCTGGTCGACCCCGATGAGGATGTGAACGTGATCGAGCGCCCATCCGCCGTCTGGAATTGAAACGTCGGGTAGAGAAACGTCCCGCCATGATTTCCGCCGCTGCGCGCGACGGCGCCGGCGAAGCGCGCTTCCGTCTGCTCGGCTATTGCGAGAAATGCCACGGTATTGCCGAGCTCGAAAAGGCCGAGCCCGAGCACGACGAGGCCGACCAGAACAATCGATACGAACAGAACTACCGGTGATTTGCGCATGCCGATTGGAACATCCGGATGCCCTCCCGTCGTCGGACGCGGTCAGCGCTCCAGCGTCTTCGAGGCGCGGCCGCGGTTCTTGATGATCAGCATGATGTTGCGGACATAGATGATGGTCGCGAGCGCCTGTCCGAGGATGATCACGGGTTCTCGCTTGACGACGCCATAGACCAGCGTCATCAGCCCGCCCCCCATCGAGCAGAACCAGAACGCCATCGGCACCACGCTGTTGCCGGCGCGCTCGCTCGCGATCCACTGCACCAGGAAGCGCGCGGTGAAGAACAGCTGCGCGACGAGACCGAACGCGAGCCAGAAATCGAATTTGGCGACGAAGACGTCGTAGAGATAGTTGCTCAGCGCCTGACCGTATTGGATGATCATGCCTTCACCTCAGTCACATCTGGTGTCGGCTTCTTGCGGCGGATCAGCCACCACACGCCGGCGAGATCCATGATGCCGATCCAGAGCCGGTCGAAGAAGCCATAGTTGGACACGCCGGAACGCCGCGGCCTGTCGATCACGTCGACATAGGCGATGTCGTAGCCCTCGCGGCGCACCAGCGCCGGCAGGAAGCGATGCAGCCCATCGAAATAGGGCATCATCAGGAACACCTCGCGGCGGAACGCCTTCAGCCCGCAGCCGGTGTCGCGCGTGCCGTCCTGAAGGATCGCGTTGCGGACCTTGTTCGCCACGCGCGACTGGAATTTCTTGAAGCCGGTGTCCTTGCGCCCGACGCGCTGGCCGGCGGCGAGGCCGACGCGCCCTGCTCCTTTTTCCACGGCCGAGATCAGGTCCGGCAGGAAGGCGGGATTGTTCTGGCCGTCACCGTCGAGCGTTGCCACGATCACCCCGCGCGCGGCGCGCACGCCGCTGCGCACCGCGGCCGACTGGCCGCCTGATCTGGCGTGGCGGAGCTGACGCAGATTGCTCCGTTGCGCCATGATGGCTTTGAGCCGCTCGCCGGTCGTGTCGGTCGAGCCGTCATTGACGTAGATGATCTCGTAATCCCAGCGGCCGTCGAGCGCCGTCGTGATCTCCTCGATCAGGGGCGCGATATTGTCGGCTTCGTTGCGCACGGGAACGACGATGGAAACCGAAGGCTGGGACGTCGACAAATCAAGGCTCGTGGTTGGAATTGGCCTGCCCCTCGGGGAACCGGTGACCCCGGCAGGCAGCCGCTTTTATGGGGCAGACGCCACCTGGGCAACCCTTTTGAGCCGTCCTGTGGCCGGTCCCGGAAGCGGCACGATGGTGCCGTCGGCGCGGATGGCAAAGGCGAGCCGGCGCGCGGCAAACCAGTAGCGAACGGCCATGGCACCGACAATGCCGACCAGGGCCCCGGCCGTCACGTCGCTCGGGTGATGCGCGAGCAGGACAAGCCGCGTCAGGAGGATCACGATTGCGTAAGTGAACATGAACACACGCAGCCGCGGCCAAAGTGCGGAGACCGCAAACGCCAGCGCGAACGCTGTGATCGCGTGACCCGACGGCAGGCTGGCATAGGCTCCCGACCCTTCGAACGGGATGAAGTTGAACGGATCGGCCTTGCCGCCGACGAATGGACGCCCGCGGCCGATGAAATATTTCAGGATCTCGCCGACGAACACCGACAGCGCAACGGACAGAAATAGGAACTGGAGCCGCGTGCCCAAGCCCAGCAGCAGCGCGCGGCGGGTGCCGTGAAGTCCTGGCGCAACGAGCCCCACGACGACGAGCGCGACGCCCAGCGCCGAGAGCAAATACTCGTCCTTGCCGAAATCGGTGAGGATGCGGATCGGCCACAGGCCGGGCGTACCGCGTGCCGGCATCAGCTGGATCTCGGTCAGGTCGAACGCCAGCATCAGCGCGATGACCAGGGCCGCGCCCGCAGCGCTAAGCCAGAGCGAATGCCGCGCCAGCTTCCGGGCGGCCTCGGCGCGGCGCGAATGCGACGGCGAGCGCACGAGCTGCGCCAGCGATCGCCCCGTCACGGTGAGCAACTGCGCCGGATAGCCCGCGCGCGGCGCGATATCGGTCGGGGCCGGCATTTTATTCAGTGCCTTCCGAACGGAAGATCGAGATCGAGATCGCGCGCCCTTGCGAGATATTGTAGCCGTCGATGCGCGCGCCGACCTTGTAGCGCAACCCGATCGCCTCGGCGCGCTGCACGAAACTCCGCTCCGAACGCTGCTCGATCAGGGCGAAGCGGCAGCTGCCCTGGCGCAGGAAGTCCGCCGCGCCCGAGCCGTCGGTGAGCAGCGTCTGCGTGCCGGTGAGGAACACGAGGCTCGGCTCGTGATAACCGGCGGCGGCCGCCTTCGGCCCGACGCAGGTGACGTTGCGCAGCGCCCGCGCGATCTCGATGCTCGGGAACAGCGGCGTCAGGGACGGCAGCACGATGCCCCAGACCACGACCGCGAGCATCAGCGCCGCGACCAGCGCGTTCAGCACCGAGCGCTCGGCGCGATTGGTGTCGAACAGCCACCAGGCGAACAGGCCGAAGATCAGCGAGGCCGCGATGAACGGCCAGGCCACGAATGCCGGCTGCCGCGTCAGCATGACTGCGCCGACCACCGCGATGATCGAGGCCGCCGCGGGGATCGCGAACCACCAGGCCGAGCCGCGCATCAGCCAGGACCGCGACAGCACGCGCCGCTCCAGCGCACCGACGGTGAGGATCGCGATCGCCGGATACAGCGGCAGCACATAGTGCGGCAGCTTGGTCAGCACCGCCTCGAATATGATCCAGGACGGAATCAGCCAGGCCAGCAGGAATTGTGCGCCGGGTTCGCGCCGCGCCCGCCACACCGCGGGCGCCGCCATCGCCGCCAGGGGCGCTCCCGGCCAGAATGTGATCCAGAACAGAGCGACATAAAGGCCAGGCGGCGCCCCATGGGATTCCTGCGCGCCGATCTTGCTCAGCATGTCGCCGCCGACGGAATCGGCAAAGAAGGCATCGCCCGCGCGCCAGAAGATCGCGACGAACCAGGGGAGCACCAGCACCAGCATCCACATCAGGCCCCAGACCGGGCGAAGCTTCCATAGCCAGGAGGCATCGCGGTCCAGGATCGCGAGCGTGACGATGGTGAGGCCCGCGAACATCAGGATCAGCGGGCCCTTGATCAGGATGCCGACGGCGAGCGCGGTCCAGAAGATCGCGGGCCAGCTCCAGGGCGGATGGGTCTCGTCTTCGGCGCGCTGCCATGACAGGTAGACCCGCGCCATCGCCCCCATCGCGGCGGTCACGCAGAACAGCAGCATCGCGTCGGTCTTGGCGAGCCGCGCCTCGACGCCGAGCAGCACGGAGGCGCACATCAGGAGTGCTGCAAGCACCGCGGCGCGCCGCGAGACGAAGCCGAGCGCGGCCCAATAGGTCATGAGCACGGCGCCGATCGCACCTAGCAGCGACGGCAGCCGGTAGACCCAGATCCGCAGCTCGGCCTTGGGCAGCTTGAGCGCCGAGGCAATTTCGACCGCGGCGGATTGCAACCAGTAGATGCCGACCGGCTTCTTGTAGCGGACGTCCTCCTGGAAGCGGATGTCGACATAATCGCCGCTCTCGACCATCTGCTTGGTCGCCTGGGCGAACCGCGCCTCGTCGCGATCCACGGGCGGGATGGTGAAGAAGCCCGGCAGGAACAGCAGCAGTGCGCACAGCAGCAGAAAAGCGACGGCGCGGGCGTGGCTGGCCGTGGCGATATCGAGCATGGTCACGAGCCGGCTGCCCGGATTCACGGGCGATTTCGGCTCACGGGGCGCTCCAAAACGGGGGCTGGGATAGGTCTCGGCCATTGGTTCCGCTTACGCTGAAACCGCCGTCGCGACAACCGCTTAAGGCAGGGTCATTGAATTCGAATGACAACTGTGTCCGCGGCGCCCGTGGCATCGATCACGGTGAGCCGCGCAAAGCCCGGACCGGGCGGATCGATCAGGCGTTGGCGCCGGCCGTCGATCTCGCCGAGGGCGGTTCCGTTTACCATGACAGTCATGGGGAGAACCCCGCCGGCGACCTTGACGGGCATGGCCGCGCTCTCGGGCCCGCCCGAGCGATCGACGTTGATCCGCGAGCCGTTCAACGGAAACTGGATATGCAGGGCCTGCTCGCTCCCGGTCCGCACCAGTTCGCCGACCGGGCG
The DNA here is from genome assembly GCF_002068095.1 of Bradyrhizobium sacchari. Lineage (GTDB taxonomy): Bacteria > Pseudomonadota > Alphaproteobacteria > Rhizobiales > Xanthobacteraceae > Bradyrhizobium > Bradyrhizobium sacchari. The sequence goes on from NZ_LWIG01000033.1 coordinate 263,665, forward strand.
GAACCGTTTGAGCGGCAACGGCAACTTCGCGTTGCTGGCGACCAGGGTTCCCTTCGGCGGCTTGGGCAAGGGGGCGAGCGTTTTACCGCTCCGGGCAAAGGCGTCGAACAGGATGGGCGCTGCGGCGACCCGCCCGATCAGGCCGGGAACCGGCGCGCCATCCGGACGGCCGACCCAGACGCCGATGGTCATGCGGCCGTCGAAGCCGACCGACCAGGCGTCACGGTAGCCGTAGGAGGTTCCGGTCTTGAAGGCGATGCGGTTATGCGCGGCGTTTTCCGGCGGCGGCGTGCCGAGCAGGACGTTGCCGACCTGCCAGGCAGCGACTTGATCAAGGAGCCGCAACGGCTCGCGGTCGTCCTTGGCCGTGACGATCTCGCGCAGCGGCTTGGTGGTTCCAAGACGGGCAAACCCGGCATAGAGCTGGGCAAGGTCCTGAAGCGTCACGCCGACGCCGCCGAGACCCATGGCCAGGCCCGGCGCTTCGTCCTTCGGCAAGATCAGATTGCCGCCGGCCTGCCGCAGCCGCGAGGCCAGCCGGCTCGACCCGACGCGGTCGAGCAGCACGATGGCGGGAACGTTCAGCGACAATTGCAGCGCCTTCCGCACCGGCACCGTGCCCTGGAAGGTCATGTCGAAATTTTCCGGCGCGTAGGAGCCGAAGCGGACCGGGCGATCGTCGATCAGGCTGTCGGGATGAACGAAGCCGTCCTCGAAGGCGAGCCCGTAGATGAAGGGTTTCAGCGTCGATCCCGGCGAGCGGATGGCGCGCGTCATGTCGACCTGCCCTGCCCGGGTCTCGTCGAAATAATCCGCCGAGCCGACGCGCGCGAGCACATCGCCGCTCTCATTGTCGATCACGATGATGCCGACCGAAATGTTGGGCCCGAGCGCGATGGCGCGGTCGCGCGCCAGCGGCTCCAGCACCTTCTGCAAGGTCGCATCCAGCGTCAGCTTGATGACCGGACTGTCTTTCATGGTCGACAGTGCGGTGTCGGAGGCATGCGGCGCCAGGATCGGCATCGGCTTGCGCAGCTTCGGCACCGGCACGGCCTTGGCCTGCGCCGCGTCGTCAGCGTTGACCACATGCTCCTCGACCATGCGATCGAGTACGCGGTCGCGTGCCTTGCGCGCGGCCTCGGGATAGCGATCGAGCCGACGCGTCTCCGGCGATTGCGGCAGCGCAACCAGCAATGCGGCCTCGGCCAGCGACAGCCGCTTCGGCTCCTTGCCGAGATAGGCGATCGAGGCCGCGCGGATGCCTTCGAGATTGCCGCCATAGGGCGCGAGCGCCAGATAAAGATCGAGGATCTCTTCCTTGCTCATGCTGCGCTCGATCTCGATGGCGCGCACCATCTGGCGCAATTTTGCATAGAGCGAGCGCTGCCGCCGCGGCTCCATCAGTCGCGCCAGCTGCATCGTGATGGTCGAGCCGCCGGAAACGATGTGGCCGCGCGTTCCGAGCTGCAACGCGGCGCGGCCCAGGGCCAGCGGATCGATGCCGTCATGGGCGTAGAAGCGCTGGTCCTCATAGGCAAAGAGCAGTTTCAGATAGGTCGGATCGACATTGGTCTTGGCGTCGACCGGCAGCCGCCAGCGGCCGTCGGCCATCGCGTACGCCCGCAGCAGTTTTCCGTTGCGGTCGACGATGGTGGTGGAGACCTGGCGCGCCTCGTCGAGTGGCAGCGGGCCGAGGGAGTACACCCAGGCAACGAAGCCGATGAGAGTGAGGATGAGGGTGAAGGCGACGGCGGAGAGAAGGCAAAAGGCGAGCTGCCCTCTCCGCCCGTCATGGCCGGGCTTGACNCCCGGCCATCCACGCCGTCGCCCACCGCCCGTGCGGCCGTGGATGCCCGGGTCAAGCCCGGGCATGACGACTGATCATGTGGCTCCGCTGCGCTCATTCACTTCAACTCGGATTCGAGCTCACTCACTTCGCCGCTCGCACCTCGACCGTCCCCGTACCCGTCCGGCCATAGCGCGAGGGATTGTACATGTCCTCGACATAGGCCTGCGGCAGCACGTATTTGCCGGGCGAGACCGCGCGCACGACATAGGCGACGGTGAAGACCGACTTGGAATCCGAGGCACGATCAACCGCCGCGGTGAAGCGGTCGTCGCGGAACTCGGTGTCTTCAGGCTCCTCGCCGTCCTCGATCCAGTCCAGCGTACCGCTGTCGCCGGACGAGACCAGCTTCGGATTGTCGATCTCCAGGCCCGCCGGCAGATAGTCGGACACCATGATATGGCCGTACTCGGGCTTGGCCTCGGTGATCTTCAGCACCACAGCGAAGCGCTGGTTCTGCTTGACCTTGCTGATGTCGGCGGGCTTGCCATCGAGCGTGTAATAGCTGCGCTCGATCTTGAAGCCGTTCGACGCCGCAGGCTCCGGCGTCACCGGCGAGCCCGACACCGAGACCACCGCCTGCACCGGCGCATCGCCGGTGTTGGTGATCTTCAGCGGCTTGCCGCTCAGCATGTCCGCCTTGTAGCTGCGGTACAGCGCGGTCTTGACCGGCTGGCCGTCGACCTCGATCGAGAGGTTCTCCTTGGCCAGCGCCCGCGCCGCCAGCACCAGCCACGCATTCTCCTGCGTGGAGGTGTAGGGCGTCAGCCCGCGCGCCGTCTCGACCCGCGACACGGCCTGCGTCAGCGTCGCCTTCGGTGCGTTGCCTTCGCTGGCAAGCGACACCAGCGCCGCGGCATCGCGCAGCTGCGAGCCGTAATCGGTGCGGCCGAACTCCAGCACCGGTTTTGGCGCGAGGCTGTCGAGCGCCGCGCCATAGACGCGTTCGGCGCGGTTGCGGTCGCCGACGAGAGCCAGCGCCGCGGCAAGCTGCGACTTCGCGATTGGCGTCGCGAGGTTGTTCAGCTTGGTGTCCGCGAGATAGCGGAGGTCGCCGATCGGAGCTGCGCCGTTGCGGGCGAGCACGTAGAGGCCGTAGGCAAGATCGCGCCCGCCGTCCTTCTCCGGCTCGTTGCCGTTGACGACGGAGTTTCTGATGCGGTCGAGCGCGTTCTTGAACAGCACGTCCGGAACCGCAAAACCCTTCTCGCGGGCGCGGGTGAGGAAGTCCGTCACATACGCATCCAGCCAGGCATCGTCGCCGCCCGCCGACCACAGGCCGAACGAGCCGTTCGAGCCCTGGCGCGCCAGTAGCCGCTCGATGGCGTCGCGGATGCGCTGGTCGACCTCGGTGTCCATGGCGAGATGAGCGCCGGCCGCAAGCTCGTTGACATAGAGCAGCGGCATGGCCCGGCTCGTGATCTGCTCCGAGCAGCCATAGGGATAGCGGTCGAGCGCTTTCAGGATCGTCGCCGCATCGAGCGCTGTCGAGAGGCTGGCCGAGACCGAGACGCTGCCCGTGCCCGGCACGAGGTCGGAGAACATGTCCGAGGTCAGCGTCAGGCTCTCGCCCTTCGCCAGTGTCCGGATCGAACGCCGCGCCAGCACCTGCGTGGCCGCCTTGACGTCGAACGCATAATGGCGTGCCAACGCGAGGCCGCTCGGCCCCTTGATGTCGACGTCGAGCGTCGCCTGCCCCGCCGCAGTCGCATCAAGCGCGAGCGAGAACGCATTGCGCTGCTTGGCGGCGAGCTTCACGGTGGTGGCGGGG
>NZ_LWIG01000033.1:267286-331224 GCF_002068095.1 Bradyrhizobium sacchari
GGCCCGCCGGTCTTGACGTTGATGACGTAGTCGCCGGCCTGGCCCTCGACATTGTCGATCTCGAGATTGACCGTGCCGTGGTCACCATTGAGCAGGAAGCGCGGCAGGGTCGTGGTCAGCACGACGGGATCGCGGATCACGACATCCGTGTTGGCGCGGCCAAGCTTGGTCGCGGTCCAGGCCACCGCCATGACGCGCGCGGTACCGGCGAACTCCGGAATCTCGAAGCTCACCTCGGCGGTGCCGTCCGCAGCGACGGTGACGATGCCCGAATAGAGCGCCAGCGGCTTTTGCGAGGGCGGCGAGCCCTGCAGCTCGGCCGCGCCGGCGTCGCCGCCGGACTTAATCTGGCCGCGCGTGCCCGACATGCCGTCGATGAGCTGGCCATAGAGATCGCGGATCTCCGCGCTCAGGCGACGCTGGCCGAGATAATAATCATCCGGCGCCGGCGGCTTGTAATTGGTGAGGTTGAGGATACCGACATCGACCGCGGCAATGACGATCTTGGCGTCCTCGCCCGGATTGAGCCCGTCGAGCTTGACCGGTATCTTCAGCATTGCGTTGGGGCGGATCAGCGCCGGCGGCGTCAGCTTCACCGCAAGCGTGCGGGTCTGCTTGTCGATGCCGAACCATTTCAGGCCGATCGCCCGGCCCGGCATGCGCTGGGCGGCGGCATCGAGCGGACGGCGCAGTGTCGCCACCACATAGGCGCCGGTGCCCCAGTCCTTGCCGACCGGGAGCTTGACCTGGGCGGTGCCTTCCTTGACGTCGATGGTCTGCGTCGTCAGCAGGCGGTCGCCGAGCACGTTGATGGTCAGCTTGCCGGCGCTGCGGACGTTGACCGACACCGTCATGGTATCGCCGGAAGAATATTGCGGCTTGTCGATCGAGGTTTCCAGCAGGTCCGGCGTGTCGGCGCTGCCGTCGGAGTACCAGCCAACGTCGAACTGCACCGAGGTCACCGGGCCGTCGGCATCGTTCGATTTCACATCCAGCCGATAACGACCGGGCTGCGGGGTGAGCGAGATGCGCGCAGGCTGGTCAGCGGCGATGGTGACATCACCGTCGGCGACCCGCGAAGTCGACTTGACCGGTTCGTACTCCCAGTAATTGTTCTGGCGATACCACTGGTAGCGCGACTCCATCTTCAGGAGCTCGTAGCGCAGGCCGTCGCGGCGCAGCGTCTGGCCCTCCGGCGAGACGAACACGACGTCGAACTCGGCTTTGTCGCCCTCGGCGACATTCTTGTCGCCGAACAGCGGCTTGATGCCGATCTGCGCAGCGGCGGGCGCGACCGGCAGCACGATCTTGCGCTCGACGGCGCGGCCGCCGGTCTCGACCATGCGCACGAAGATCTGCGCCTCCTGCGGGCGCGTCGAGGCAGGTTGCTTGTCGAGCGTCACCGGGAAGGTCGCAACGCCGTTGGCATTGGCCTCCGGCAAATTCTCCAGCGGCGTGCGCTCGTTCGAGGTGGTTTCCTCGTCGGCGACGCCGAACTGGTAGCCGGCAAAGCCCGGACGTCCGGCCGCAGGCGCAACCAGCATGTCGCCTTCGAGCCCAAGACCCGAGGCCGGCGCGCCGTAAAGGAAATGGCCGTCCGCCTTAAGCTCCACTGGAGCGTTAGCTTTGATCAGCTTGTCCTTGGCCGACAAGTCGAATTCGATCCTATCGGGAACGTAGTCCTCGACCATGAACGTGGTTTCGCCGACCGACGCGCCCTTCGGATCGGTGAAGGCGCGCACGCGCCAGGTACCGGTCGGCACCGCCGAGTTGAGCGGCACGGACAGCGTGCGGCCGCCGGCGCCCTGGTCGGGCAGCACCGCGCGGCGATATTCGACGCCGTCGGGGCGCTCGATCACCAGCGTCATCGGCCCGCCGCTCACGGCGTTGCCCTGCCCGTCGCGCAAGAGAGCCGTGAGGAAAACGGTCTCGCTGGAGCGGTAGACACCGCGCTCGGCATAGACGAAGGCATCGGCGCCGGCGGGCACGGCGCGCCCGGAAACGCCGCGGTCGGACAGGTCGAAGGCGGAGGTCTTCAGGCTCAGGAAGGCATAGTCGGCCTTTTCGCCCGTGACCGTCAGCATCGCCGGCGACAGGCCGCCCTCGCCGCGCGCAAGGCCTGCCTCGAACAGCACGTGACCGGTCTCGTCGCTCTTGCGCGTCGCCAGGATCTCGTTGTTGCGAGCGACCAGCCGCACCTCGGCCTTGCCGACCGGATCGGTCGAGGCCAGCGAGTTGACGAAGACATGGATGCCGTCATTGCCGGAATAAGCTGTAACCCCGAGGTCGGAGACGATGAACCATTGCGTGGCAAGCTGGTACTCGTCGTCCGAGCCGGGGCCCTTGGCCGCGGCGGTCATCACGTAGACGCCCGGCTGGAGCTCGCCGAGCGCCTGGTCCACCGGGAATGCCGTGGTGACGTCCTGGTTCAACGTCATCGCGGTCGAAAGCTCGCCCGACCAGACCTTGACGCCGCGCTCGTCGCCGAGATCGCTGAGCTGGTATTTGGTCAGCGTTTTCTGGAAATCGCTGTCCACCACCGTGTTGATCAGGTTGCGGTCGCCGATCCGGAAGACGTTGATGTTGACCGCGGGCGTGTTGACGCTGACCACGGGAATGCCGCGCTGGCCGGTCCTGGGCAGCACATAGGCGCGGCTGGTGAAACGCACGAAGGGCTTGCGGTCACGTACATAGACGTTGAACTCGGCCGATTTCGGCAGGCCTTCCTTGACCGTGGACGGCAGGCCGGCGCGCAAGTTGATGTTGTAGCGCTCGCCGTGCTTAAGCCCGTCGACGCAGAGCTGCTTGCCTTCCGCCGACAGCGCCGGCTTGTCCTGCCCTGCGAGGACCAGGAACGGCGCGAAGTCGGTGCGCTTGGCGAGCTCCTCCGAGAACTGGAAGCAGGCGCGCGGGCTCGCCGAATCCGAGTCCACGGTATAGTCCAGCAGCCGGAAGCCGTGCTCGTCGCGGAGCTTCTCATATTGCCCGCGGACATCGGCGACCTCGCGCAGGTCGAGCGACAGCCGCAGCGAATCCAGCGCCGGCCGCCACAGCTTGCGTTCGGCCAGCGACTTGCCGAGCACCGCGAGCGCGTCGGCCTCCTCGCCCGGATTGCCGGCGCGCATGTAAGCGACATAGGCCGCGGTCGAGGCGCGCTCCAGCAGGAAGGTCTGCTCGCTCGAGTTCTTCGGCCAGATCTGGAAGATCACCTTGGCGAGCCGCAGCCAGTTGCCGGCATCCTCGGGCGTGGTGGCGGCAATCTGGCCGAGCACTGACAGGCCGGTGCGGTAATCATTGCGCTTGAAGGCGGCGTCGGCATCCGTGCGCAGCGTCGCGTTGGTCTTGGCGACCGGCCCCGCCTCGCTCTTGATCTGCGCCTCCAGCTTGATCGCGGAATCGGCGAGATCGTCGCGTTTGAAGGCCTTGTCGGCGGCCTGCGCCGCGTTAAGGCCGAGCGCCAGCGCGGCGCAGATTGTGACGGCGCGAACAAGACCGATCATGGATGGACTCCCGGAAATCGCGGACGAACGCCGCTTGTCGCAAGAAATGCGCGGAAAGGTGACGGACTCAAGGCGATGGAACCAGAGGTGCAAAACGTCGCATTCGCCATGACAAGGCAGGCCCAGAGGAGACCGATCAAGATATCGCCGCGCACGCCGTCCTGATGGCGCAGCAACACCCAGCCGGTCGACCGGCGGCCGTGTCCCGGAAGCTGTTCAGCGTTCCCGGCGATGTGATCCATCGTCCAGTCCGCTGCCGCTCAACCCGGCACCCTGACACCCCACCGTTCCGCTTTGTCGCGCCATTGAGGAAAACGGTTCGGTTCAGACTTGGCGAAACACCCAATTTTTCATATTGGCATGCTAGATGAACGGCCAGCCGCCCGAACCGGGCGGCCCAAGACGGTCCCGTAGCTCAACTGGATAGAGTAGCGGATTTCTACTCCGCGGGTTGCAGGTTCGAGTCCTGCCGGGATCGCCAGCCTCCGTCTTGCCGCCAAGCCTTGCCACCAGACCCTCGTTCCCGTCGAGCCGGCAAACCACTCAGCCGAGGTTACGCGCCAGACGACGTTCATTCGCCGATCCGTCGTCCTTCACGAACGCGTGGCCGGCCCTTTGAACCGGGCTCATCGGTCCTATCTATGCGCCGGGCAACGTGCGCCCGAGAAGGACTCTGATGCCATCGTCCGAGTGGACGAGGATGGCCATCGCATCTGCGGTGGCCGTCATCGCAATATCATTTCTGGCAATTGATGCTGGCGTCGACGTGAACGCCGGCGCGATCGTAAAGCGCGTCGAGACGGCGCGGGCGTCCATTACGGACGCGGTGGTGCGCCAGCATGAGCTCGCCTTCGTCGTTCAGGCGTGGTCGCGAGGCAATCATGACAAGCCGCTCCAGGAGAAGCAGCCGCTGGAGCAGTGCCTGGCGATCGATTGATCCAGGTGCGCTGCCTGCGCATCATTTCCCGGCCGCCTACTCGTGCGCCCGCCACCAACCCGCAATCGCCGCCGCCAGATCATTCCAGAGCTCGGTCGGCAGATCCGGCACCGCGACCCGGACGCTGTATTCGTCCGTGGTCGCGTCGTGAAACCATTCCGTCGCGGCGAAGTCGAAGCCGAAGCTGCCGGCGTGGCGAATCGGGAAGCCGGCGCGGCCGAGATCGTGGCTCATCGCATCTGCGGCTTGTCGCGCGCTGGCCTCATCAAGGCGGCGTCTGCTGCGAAGGGTGATGTAGAGGCCGTGGGTGAAGTGGAGCTCGGCCGAGAGCGAGGCAAGCTCGCGCGCGAAAAGTCGGGCCGCCTGGCGGCCGTTACGCAGGATGGCTGCGACGCGCCGCTTCGTTAAGACCCAATAATCCGTCGTGCCGACAAAGGGTGGGAAATGTGCCGGCAACGCCGCGCCGCCGAGCAGCCGCACGGCATCGCGCGTCTCCGCGGCGAGGCGCTCAGACAACGAATGTTCGGCGCCCTCCTCGCTCCAGCGCATGAACACCGCGGAGCCGAGCCGGCCGTATTCCGCACCGAGCGAATCGAGCTTGGTGTGGCTTCGCACCATCACGACGGGAATTCCGCTTCGCCGGGCCAAGCGCAGGACACGACGGATGCGGCCGGACCGGCCGGCAAAGCATGTCGTGTCGAAGATCAGGAGATCGAGCGTCGAACCGTCGCAGCGCAGCGCCGCTTCAAATGCGGTCGCGGAGACACAGGAATCCAGCAGAAGAATTCGCAGGCCGCCGGCCGGAGCAAACCCATCGTCCAACGGTGGTCTCAAGGTGACGAGCCGCAAATCCGGGACGAATCGGTCGATCAGCTCCAGCGTCTCGCCGTAGGAGCCCGGCAGGACCAGGACGTCAGCACCGGCGACGATCCGGGTGGCGGCAAACAGCAGCGCCGCGATCGCGGCCATGCCGGAGGCGGTATAGATCGTCTCGCCGCTGCTGCCGGCCTCGCGTTCATAGAACGAGGGACCGTTCACCTTCAGATCTGCGCGCTGGTAGTCGTAGCTGAATGTGAACGGACCGCTGGTCGGAGACGCCGTGGCCGACCAGGATGTCTCCGTCGCCTTCCAGTCCTGCAGCGCATGCTCGGCGCGCAAGGCAGCGGTCAGCTGGAATTTCGTCCTGATGACCTCGTCCACCGAACGTGGGCACGGCATGTGTCGCGGGCTGCTCAGGCAGCCATTCAGCAGCCCGATCTCCCTGTGCTTGCGTTCTAGATAGGCCTTGATGGTCTCCATACGACGCTTGTCAGCTGCAACCCTCCTTCAACGTCCGGCGCGCCTCCGGGGTCCAAACTGCGGCACGCTGCGCCGAGCAACGAAGAGCCGTCTGCTTCGTTGAGACTGCCCAAGGAGGACATCATGCCGAAAATCAGGGAACACATGAAAATCATCGGCAAGGACGGCGTGCACGTCGGCACCGTCGACCGCCTCGAGGGCAACCGCATCAAGCTGACCCGGGAGGACAGCCCGGAAGGGCACAAGGACCACCATCACTACATCGAGACCAAATATGTCGGCGCGGTCGAGGGCGATGTCGTCAAGCTTTCGGTCAATGCCGACGCGGTCCCGAAGTCGGAAGCTGCGTGACAACACAGAGCCCCTTCGGCAGCGTTTTGATTGTTCACGATCCGACTCCGCTTCGTTCGCAAAGCACGAATCGCGATCGCGAAAATCAGCGCTGCGCAAATCTTAATAGAGAGTTGCTGTAGCGCTGATTGCGCGTGACCGCTATTCCGTCGGCTCATCCTCGCGACGCTCGCGGGCAAGCTGGTGCCAGGCGATGGCGAGCTCGATCAGGCGTTGCCGGTCGGCGCCCTCGGACGCAGCGGCGCGCTTCATTGCGGCTTCGGCTTCGTGCTGCGGGTCGTACTTGTTACACATGAGTCGGATTTTAACCGCTCGATCTGGACAAGTGCGTGGCAATTTCGTCCGTATGATTGCGGATGACGGACGTTGTCGCGAGCGATTTCGGCACGCCCAGATTGTTCCGGCCATGAAACGTCACTGGCGGTTTCAGCCTCGTCGTCGCAGGTTAAGGCTCGGCCCCATTCCCACTTATCTGTGAATTGCATCACAGCCAGCGCCCGGCGTCTCGCGCTAGACATCGTCTCAGCGCCTCCGGAAAGCGCGAGGCGGCGTGGGAGTCTTTCCCGTCATGGCACAGCAAGCAGCCGCCGAAGCGAGGGCCCCGACACAACGACAGCGATCCGATCTGTTCGGCATCGCTTGTCTTGCGGCGATCGGTCTCGTGATGCTGGCCTGGATCGCAGGTCTGGTCTGGGGCGCGATGGCATTCTTCAATTGGCTGGTATCCTGACGCGCGAGACGATCAGCCCTCATCCGCACACACCGGCACGAAACCAAAAAGGCGGGCCTTTCGCCCGCCTCTTCAGTTTCAGATCCTGTGCAGATGCTCAATAGCACGCGCGCGGATCGGCCTGCACATACTGTCCGTTCGGATAGCGGTAGTAGCAATTGCCTTCGGCCAGATAGTAGCCGGGGCGCGAAGCCGCCGTCGCGCCGGCGATCGCGCCGGTCGCGCCGCCGAGAACCGCGCCCGCGGCGGCCCCCGTTGCATTGCCCGAAATCAGCCCGCCGAGCACGCCTCCGACAATCGCTCCACCAAGCGCGCTTACGCCGGGATCGGCCGGCGGCGGCGGGGGCGGCGGTTCATAGGCGACCGGAGGCGGCGCCGGGGCGTAGGCCACCGGCACATCGTCGTAATACTCCTCCGATATATAGGCGGGCGGACCGGCCATCCGCTGCGGATAATAATACCAGACGCCGCCGACGTCCCACCACCAGCCTGATCGGCCGTTATGGACTTCGTGGCGCCAGCGCCCGCCATCCCAGGCGACCCTGCCACGATAGGCATGTCCGCCCCAATCGCGCGCCGGCGCGGGGCCGCGAGCGTAGTTGTGGCCGGGCGACGGACCAGCGGCATGGTGCGGGCCGGGACCGGGGCCGCCGGCACGAGGCTGGCTGCCACCGGGCGGCGGCGCGGGTCGGGCTGCCTGCTGCGGCGGGGGTCCTTTGCGCATGTTCTGATTGGTCTGCGGCGGAGCGCCGGCGCCCTGGCCAGCCGGAGGCTGGGCTGCATCCCTGGGCGGCCTGGCTTCCTGCGCCTGCGCCGAGAGCGCCAATGACATGGCCGAAACCAAGGGAATGATGATCTTCTTGCGACTGGACGCACTCATGCGTGCTTGCCCCCTACTCTCTCGCTCGCCGCGCTTCCTCGCGCGATAGACGATTCGCCTCGCGCCGGGGTGATGCCGGCTGGCATAACTGACCTGCTTGATCTGCTAAGTCCCGTTACAAATGATTAAGATCACGGCAATTTTCCGGCCCAAAGGGCGGCGGAGGCCGCGCGGAAGCGCGTCTAGCGGGCCGGCTCGATGACATTGCAATTGGTCCGCCCCGACATCAGGCAGTCCTGCATCTTGCTGGCAGAGGTGAGATCGCGGGCGAGCCACCAGCCAATTCCGAGGATCACGATGGCGATGACGAGGCCCGCGATGGCGCCGCGGCGGTTGTCGCCGGAGGGAGGTCGTCGCAGGGATTTGGGCTTCTCGCCCGGTTCGGGCTTGGACTCGGGCTTGGACTCGGACATGGCCACCTGATCGCACGGCAAGCCGGCCTTTATCACCTCTGCGACGAGGCGTCACATCCCGGCCGTCCCGGCCGGTTCAGCCCCGGGTCTGGTGGATCGCATCCTTGCGCGAGGTTTCGACTGCCGGGATCGCCTCGCGGGCCCGCGGTGCGCAGGTCGTGAGCACGAAGGCGGTCTGGCTGCACTCCCAATCGGCGCCCAGGACGGCGTTCTCGATCGGTTGCGGACGGGCAAACAGCAATGCTGCCCCGGCCAGCGCGGCCACCACGAGGGTGAGCGCGAGCGCCTTGAGGCTCAGCTGGAAGATGGTCATGCCCGTGCTCCGTCGCGTATCAGGCGGACGCTAGGCGCCGCCGTAGTCGCCTCTTATGAGGGACATCACAGTTCGGCAGTTTTTCCGGGCTACGAGAGATCGTCGGGGGCGATTTTTCGTCTACCTGATAGGCTGCGATTATGTATGGCGTCGTGACGCGCGCCGATGTACACGCATTCCGTCACGCGGCGCCGCGCTATGCCCAGCCGACGTACCCACGATCAGTGATGTAGGATTGAAAGCGAGGAAGACAAGGCTCGTCGATGAGTGGATTCAGGGAACCCGGCTTTGCAGACCGGCAAAAGGCGGCGCAGGACGCCCGCAAAAATCTTTTGAACAAATTCAAGTCGCAGCCGGGCCCCGACGATCCGGCCGTTGCCGCGCGCCGTGCCGAACGCGAGGCCCTTGCGGCCAAGCGCGCCGAGGCGAAGGCTGCGCGCGAGGCGGAAAAGGCCGAGCAGAAGCGCATCGAGGAAGAAGCCAAGGCCGCAGAAGCCGCGCGGATCGCGCGCGAAGCGGAGGAAGCGGTCGCCAAGCAGGCTGCGCTCGAGGCCGAGCAGAAAGCCAAGCGCGACGCCCGCTACGCCGCCCGCAAGGCCAAGCGCAAGTAACGTTCCGAAAGAACGTTCACAAAGTAACACGCAGTAGTCACGTTCAATTGAAATTGAACTGAGACATCGTTTCGGGGCGGTCCATGCGACCGCCCCCCGGACTCTTCCGAGCGCGCATCTGCCTCTCGCACGCGCGCCAGTGACGACAGAAGATCAGTTCTTCTTCATCATCCCGTCGTCTTTCTTCATCCCGTCCTTCGACATGTGATCCTTCTTCATGCCGTCATCCTTGGACATGGCATCCTTCTTCATGCCGTCCTTGGACATCGTGTCCTTTTTCATCATGCCGTCGTCCTTGCCCATCTTGTCCTGGGCAAAGGCGGCCGGCGACAGCGCGAGGCCAAGCGAGAGAGCGGCAACCGAGACGCCGAGCGCGATACGGGTACGAATGGTCATGGATCATCTTCCCTTCGAGATGTGTTTGTCAGCGACGGACGCCGCTAATTGATCTCGACGGATCAGGGAGCGGTCTTGTTACGGCCTTGGCGAAAGATTTCTCCGGGCCTCCGCGCATTCGCCGCAATCGCACCCGCGATATCCGGCCTCCATTCGAAGGACGGTTGACGACAAGTGTGCAGCGCAGCACGACCGGCACTTGCCGCGACATTCGGTCTCGAACTATCAGATGAGAGAACATCGCCTCGAAGACCGGCTAGGATGGGCCCAAACGCCGGTCTGACAAGACGAACCAATCACACCAACAAGAACAGTTCAAAGAAACGTTCAAGGGGATCACACCATGATTACGCGCCGCCATCTGATCGCGACCGCTGTCGCCGCGCCCGCCATCCTGCGCTTCGGCACCGGCACCGCACACGCCGCCACCACGTTGAAGATCTCGCATCAATTCCCGGGCGGGACCGTGGACAAGGGCGATTTCCGCGACCGGCTCTGCCGCATGTTTGCCGCTGAAGTCAGTAAGCGCAGCAACGGCGACATCGCCGCCGAGATCTATCCGAACTCCTCGCTGATCAAGACCAACGCGCAGTTCTCCGCGATGCGCAAGGGCGCGCTCGACATTTCGCTCTATCCGATGCCCTATGCCGGCGGCGAGCTGCCGGAGACCAATATCGGCCTGATGCCGGGCCTCGTCACCACCTACGACCAGGGCCTGCGCTGGAAGAAGGAGCCGGTCGGCAAGGCGCTGATCGACTTCCTCGCCGACAAGGGCATCATCCTGCTCACCTGGGTATGGCAGGCCGGCGGCGTCGCCAGCCGCTCCAAGCCGATCGTCGCGCCAGAAGATGCCAAGGGCATGAAGGTGCGCGGCGGCTCGCGCGAGATGGACATGGTGCTGCAGACCGCGGGCGCCTCGGTGCTGTCGGTGCCGTCGAACGAGATCTACGCGGCGATGCAGACCGGCGCCTGCGATGCCGGCATCACCTCCTCCACCAGCCTGATCTCGTTCCGCCTCGAAGAGGTCGCCAAGTCGCTGACCTCCGGCGCAGGAGCCTCCTACTGGTTCATGCTCGAGCCCCTGATGATGTCGAAGGCGATCTTCGACAAGCTGCCGAAGAACCAGCAGGACGTCCTGCTCACGGTCGGCGCCGAGCTCGAGGCCTTCGGCCGCAAGGGTGCGCAGGACGATGACGTCGAGGTCGCCAAGGTCTACGAGAAAGCCGGCGCCAAGGTCTCGGTGCTCGATGCTGCGATCGTCGGCAAGTGGCGCGACATCGCTCGCGACACCGCGTGGAAGGACTACGGCGCCAAGACCGCGACCGCCGCCAACCTGCTCAAGCTCGCCACTGACGTCGCGGCATGAGCCACGGTCCGCTTCCGGATCGTGACGACCACGCAACCGCCGCCGCGGGCGCAGGCCCTGCGGCGGCGATCGATCGCGGTCTTGCTATCCTCAACAGCATCATCGTCGTGCTCGCCGCGATCGCGCTGGTCGCTGCCTGTGCTATCCTGAGCTACAGCGTGCTCAGCCGCGCGCTGTTCAAGGCCGCCAATTACTGGCAGGACGAGGCCGCCGTGTTCCTGCTGGTCGGCGCCACCTTCATGACCGCCGCCTATGTGCAGCAGAACCGCGGCCACATCGGCATCGAGGCCTTTGTCGGCCTGCTCTCGCCGTTCGCGAACAGGGTCCGGCTCTGGCTGGTCGACGTTGCGACGTTGCTGTTCTGCGCCTTCTTCACCTGGAAGTCCTGGACGTTGGCCCATGAGGCCTATGTCGACGGCCAGGTCTCGAACTCGATGTGGTCGCCGCCGCTCGCCATTCCCTATTCGCTGATGGCGCTCGGCATGAGCCTGCTCTGCGTCCAGATTCTCGTGCAGCTCGTGCTGCCCTTTGCTGGAGGCCGGCGGCCATGAGCGTTTTCGGGATCGGCCTCGCCTACGGCATCGCGACGCTGCTAGTGATGTTTTCGGGCATGCCGATTGCTTTTGCCCTCGGCGCGGTCGCCGTCGTGTTCATGGGCATCTATATGCCCTCGGCCTCGCTCGATACGGTGACCCAGAACGTCTACGAGGAAATGGCCTCGATCACGCTGCTGTCGATCCCGCTCTTCATTCTGAAGGGCGCCGCAATCGGCAAGTCGCGCGCCGGCCAGGATCTCTACTCGGCGCTGCACGCCTGGCTGCACCGCGTGCCCGGCGGCCTCGGCGTCGCCAACGTGTTCGCCTGCGCGCTGTTCGCGGCGATGGCAGGCTCCTCGCCCGCAACCTGCTCGGCGATCGGCTCGGCCGGCATTCCCGAGATGCGCAAGCGCGGCTATTCCGGCGGCTTTGCCGCAGGGATCATCGCCGCCGGCGGCACGCTCGGCATCCTGCTTCCGCCCTCCATCACCATGATCCTGTTCGCGGTCGCCGCCGAAAAATCGCTGGGACGGCTGTTCCTTGCCGGCATCGGTCCCGGCCTCCTGCTGGTCTCGCTGTTCGGCGTCTATGCCGTGCTCCGCTTCCGCCAGGAATACGCGGCGGCCGACGCCATCTTCAAGAATGGCGGTCCGGAGGCCCCGATCCTCGCCCGCGACGAGTACACCCTCGCCGAGCGCTTCAGCGTCCTGCCCCGCGTGATCCCGTTCGTGCTGCTGCTCACCGGCGTCATGATCGCGCTCTATGGCGGCTTCGCGACGCCGTCGGAGACGGCGGGCCTCGGCGGCCTGCTCGCCCTGGCGCTGATCGCGGCGATCTACAGCGTGTGGCGGCCGAGTGACCTTGCCCCCATCATGAGGTCGACGATCCGGGAATCGACCATGCTGATGATGATCATCGGCATGTCGCTGCTCTATTCCTATGTGATGAGCTATCTGCACATCTCGCAATCGGTCGCCGAATCCATCGTCGCGATGCACCTGCCGCGCTGGGAGCTGCTGTTCGCGATCCTCGTCATGGTGGTCGTGCTCGGCTTCTTCCTGCCGCCGGTCTCGATCATCCTGATGACCGCGCCGATCATCCTGCCGCCGCTCCGCGCCGCCAATTTCGACATCATCTGGTTCGGCGTGGTCATGACCATCGTGATGGAGATGGGCCTGATCCATCCGCCCGTCGGCCTCAACATCTTCGTCATCCGCAACGTCGCGCCCGACATTCCCCTGCGCGAGGTGATCTGGGGCACCCTGCCGTTCGTGCTGCTGATGATGCTCGCGGTGCTGCTGCTGTGCTTCGTGCCGGGGATTTCAACCTGGCTGCCGGATCTCGTGATGGGGCCGGACGGGAGCAGGTAGCGACGACCATAACTGCCGTAGGGTGGGCGAAGCGCAGCGTGCCCACCACCTGTCAGCGACCACGGAGAGATGGTGGGCACGGCGCTACGCGCCTTTGCCACCCTACGAGTTCTGCGCTCGGTGCGGCCGCAAGGCTAAGTCACTCTACGACTTCTCGTTCCTCCGCGCCTTCGGCGCATTCGCCACCACCTGCAGCAGATCCTTGCGCACGGCCTCGATGTGCCGCTCCAGGAACCGGCAGGCCTCCTCCACCTTCTGCGCGCGGCAGAGCGCGATCAAATGGGCGTGCTCCTTCTCGGCAATGCCCATCGCCTTCGTGTTGGAGAGTTGCAGCCGTGTGTAGCGGTCGCTGGTCTGGAGCAGCGATAGCACGATCGCGCGGGTGCGCGGCTGCGGGGCGTGCATATAGAGCGCCAAATGGAAGTCGGCGTTGAGCTGGCCCCAGTCGCTGACATTCTTGGCCTTGATGGCCTTCTCGAATTGCCTGTGGATGTCAGCGAGTGCGTCGAAATCATCGGCGGAGAAATGCGGCGCCGACTGCGCCAGCAGGCGCGGCTCCAGGATGCAGCGCAGATCGAACACGTCGTTGATCTCGTCCAGGGACAGCTCGGAGACGATCGCGCCCTTCTGCGGGACGATGCGCACCAAGCCTTCCGCCTCGAGCTGGAACAGCGCCTCGCGCACCGGGATGCGGCTGACGCCATAGGCCTCGCCGAGCGCGTCCTGGCGGAGCTGCGATCCGGCCGGATAGGTGCCATCGAGGATCGCCTGGCGGAGCTGGTCGACGATCGCGGCCGACAGGGTGCGATGCTTCAGAGGCTGTTTCATCTGATCGTCCGTCCTGCTTTCCGACTCGTCCGTCCCAAGCGGTCCCTGTCTTGCATGTTGGGCTGCCGGCAAAAGCTGTGCTCGGCAAAAGCTGGTGCCCAGCAAAAGCGCGTCCTGCCGCCCAATTGACCGCAATCTCCGTTTGACTCGTAAAATGTATAAATTATACATTTGCCAATCGCACGACAAATCTTCCGGGGTGGGGCCTCTTTCATGATCGAGCAGACGATGCCGGCCACGCGCGCGCTCAGCCTCCGACGTACGGTCGTCCGGATGTCCAGCGCCCTGCTCGCCTTCGAGCGCCTCGCCCTGATGGGCCTGATGTACCTGCTCACCGGCCTGATCCTGGTGAACGTCGTCACCCGCTACTCGCATTTCCCGATCTACTGGATCGATGAATCCGCCGTCTATTGCGTGGTCTGGCTGACTTTCATCGGCGCTTCCGCGATGACCCGGCTGCGGCTCGACTTCGCGGTGACGATGCTGACGGAGCGGCTTTCGCCGCAGTACCAGAAGATCGCCAAAGCGATCTCGACCGGCATGGTCGTCGTGTTCGGCATCGCCCTCATCATCACCTGCATGCTCTGGATGGACCCGATCGGGCTCGCGCGCGCCGGCTTCGACGGGCGCAAGCTCGCGGCCGAAACCTTCAACTTCCTCTATACCGAGCACACCCAGACGCTGAACTGGCCGACCTGGGTGCTCTATCTGACGCTGCCGATCTTCGCGGTGTCGATGACCGTGCACGGCCTCGCCAATCTGCTGGAAGATCTCGAGCTGGTGCCGCGCACGCCGCCAAAGGGGTTTCAGCTCTCAGAGCTCGATGGGGTCAACTGATGATCACGTCAGCCGCCTTCGTCGCGATCATGCTGGTCGGCGTGCCGATCGGCCTCTGCCTGTGCCTCGCCGGCCTCGTCTATATCGCCGCCTCAGGCAATCCCGTGCTGTTCCAGTCCTATCCGCTCCAGCTGTTCGGCGGCGTCGACAGCTATGGCCTGATCGCGATTCCGCTGTTCATCCTGATCGGCGAGATCATGAACGGCGGCGGCATCACCCGGCGCATCGTCGACATGGCGATGGCCTTCGTCGGCTCGCTCAAGGGCGGGCTCGCCTACGTCAACATCCTCGCCAACATGTTCATCTCCTCCATCCTGGGATCTGCGACCGCGCAGGTCGCGATCATGGCCCAGATCATGGTGCCGGAGATGGAGAAGAAGGGCTACGACAAGACGTTTGCGGCGGNCCGCCTATGGCGGCATGCTCGGCCCGATCATTCCGCCGTCGGTGATGTTCGTGGTCTACAGCGTGCTGGCCCAGGTCTCCGTCAGCGACATGCTGATCGCCGGCATCGTGCCGGGTGTCATCCTCACCGTGATGTTCTGTCTCGTCATCGCGCTGATGGGCTACATGTACAACTATCCCCGCGCCGACTATCAGACGCCGCGCCAGCGCCTGATGACGATCCTGCGGACCTCACCGACGCTGCTGATCCCGATCGTCATCGTCGGCACCATTCTAAGCGGCCTCGCCAACGCCACGGAATCCGCCGCCGTCGGCGCGGTCGCCGCGGCGCTCGTCGGCAAATACTGGACCAAAGAGTTCGAATTCTCGCAGCTGCCGCAGATGATGCTGCGCAGTGGCATCTATTCGGCGATCGTGCTGTTCCTCGTGGCGGCCGCGGCCGTGTTCTCCTGGGTCCTGATCTTCGGCAAGGTACCTCAGGAAACAGCCGGCTGGATCCAGTCCGCCGCCAAGGACCCGATCAGCTTCATGCTGATCTGCAACGTCATCCTGCTGATCATCGGCACGGTCATCGACGGCATTCCCGGCCTGATCATGACGGTGCCGATCCTGCTGCCGGTCGCGACCGACGTCTATCACATCGATCCCCGGCAGTTCGGCGTCGTCGTCGTGATCAACCTCGTGCTCGGGCTTTTGTCGCCGCCGGTCGGGCTCTGCTTCTTCGTCGCGGCCGCCGTCACCGGCGCCAAGCCCGGCAAGATGTTCATGGTGACGCTGCCGTTCTTCGTCATCTCCTGCGTGCTGCTGGTGCTGCTCTCGCTCTACCCCTCGCTCTCGCTGATCCTCGTCAAATAGGCCCGTTCAAAAGGAAGCCCGACCATGCCGCTTTCACGCCGCCGCTTTCTCGCCGCCAGCGCCGCCGCATCGGTGTTCGCGCCCTCGCTCGCGCTCGCCCAGGCCAAGGAATTCCGCCTCGGCCTGATCACGCCGAACGGCCATTCCTGGAACAAGGCCGCGCTCAAGTTCGGCGATGAGCTCAAGGCCGCCACCAACGGTCGCCTGACCCTGACCGTGTTCCACTCCGGCCAGCTCGGCAACGAACCCGCGATGATGCAGCAGTTGCAATCCGGCGCGCTCGACATGGGCTTCATCCAGGCCGCCGAGCTCGGCTCGCGCGTGCCGCACATCGCCGCGATCAACGCCCCCTACATCGTCCGCTCGACGCCGGCGGTAGCGAAATTTGTCCGGCATCCGGCGGCGGTCAAACTGTTCGACGTGCTGCCGCAGGAGACCGGCACGATCGGCCTCGGCTGGGGCATCACCGGCATGCGCGCGGTGTTCTCGTCCAAGGACCTCAACACGCTCGCCGACATCAAGGGCATGAAGCTGCGTATCAACCCGACGCCGGTCTATCGCGACTTCTATTCCTCGCTTGGCGCAGCGCCGACGCCGATCCCGACGCCGCAGGTGTTCGACGCCATGGCCAACGGCCAGGTCGACGGCCTGGAGGCCGACCTCGAATTCTCCTGGAACCAGCGCTTCGACAAGGTATCGAAGGTGATTCTGCAGATGAACGCCGTCTTCATGCCGATGGCCGCGGTCGTCTCCGGCCGCGTCTGGCAGTCGCTCCCGGCCGCCGACCGCGAGCTGATCACCAAGACGATCAAGACGACGCTCGACGCGCAAATCGACGAGCTCGCCGGCAACGAGCCCGCGCTGATCGAGAACTTCAAGAACGCGCCGATCCCGATCCGCCAGGTCCCCACCGGCGACACCGAAGCCGTCATCGCCGAGTTCGACAAGATCTGGCTGCCCAAGGCGCCTGTCCTCGCCGAGCTGCGCAAGGTCGGCGCGACGCTCTGATCCTTTTCGCCATCCTCTTCACCACAGCCGGCGGTCCCAGCCCCCGCCGGCAAACTCACTTGGAGTGAACTCATGAGCCGCCGCGTTTCCTGGGAAGGTGTCTTCCCGGCCGTCACTACCCAATTCCACGACGATCTCTCGCTCGACATCGACGCGACCGCGAAGGTGATGGATGGATTGATCCGCGATGGCGTCTCCGGCCTGATCGTCTGCGGCTCGGTCGGCGAGAACACCTCGCTGGAGCGCAAGGAGAAGGTCGCGATCATGGAGACGGCGAAGGCGGTCGCGGCCGGCCGCGTGCCCGTGCTGTGCGGCATCGCCGAATTCACCACGGCGTTTGCGGTCGAGACGGCGAAGGAAGCCGCGCGCGTCGGCATCGACGGCGTGATGGTGATGCCGGCCCTGGTCTACTCCTCCAAGCCGCACGAGACCGCCGCGCATTTCCGCGCCGTCGCCAGCGCGACCGACTTGCCGGTGATGCTCTACAACAATCCGCCGATCTACAAGAACGACGTCACCCCCGACATCCTCGCCTCGCTCGCCGACGTCGAGACCGTGGTCTGCTTCAAGGATTCCTCGGGCGACACGCGCCGCTTCATCGACACCCGCAACATGGTCGGCGACCGCTTCGTGCTGTTCGCAGGCCTCGACGACGTCATCGTCGAGAGCGTCGCCATGGGCGCCGTGGGCTGGGTCTCCGGCATGTCCAACGCCTTCCCGCGCGAGGGCGAGACGCTGTTCCGCCTGGCCAAGGCCGGCCGCTTGGCCGAGGCGATGCCGCTCTACGAATGGTTCATGCCGCTCTTGCATCTGGATGCCCGTCCTGACCTCGTCCAGTGCATCAAGCTGTGCGAGCACATCATGGGCCGCGGCACCGCACTGACCCGCCCGCCGCGCCTTGCGCTGCTGCCGCAGGAGAAGGCCGAGGTCGAGGCGATGATGGTTCGCGCGCTGAAGAACCGGCCGCAGCTGCCGGATGTCGGGCTGAAAGCGGCCTGACAACAGGTCTCCTTGGGTGGGCAAAGGCGCGTAGCGCCGTGCCCACCCAAGGAAGCTCTTTCAATGTCATTGCGAGGAGCTCTTGCGACGAAGTAATCCAGACGGCCTCAATGGAAAGATTCTGGATTGCTTCGCTGCGCACGCAATGACGGAGAATTAGGAAGCCGCCCGCTTCTTCTTCGCGTTCAGCGCCGACGCCACGCGACTGACCGGCGGCTTGGCCAGCACGATGCTCATCGCGTTCGTCGCCGCCAGCAGCTTCTCCATATCCACGCCGGTCCTGACGCCCATGCCTTCGAGCATGTAGACGACATCCTCGGTCGCGACATTGCCGGTCGCGCCCGGCGCGTAGGGACAGCCGCCGAGGCCGCCGGCGGCGGCGTCGATGACGCGGATGCCCTCCTCCATCCCCGCATAGAGGTTGGCAAGCGCCTGGCCGTAGGTGTCGTGGAAATGCATCGCGAGTTTTGCCGGCGGGATGTTGCCGGCAACCGCGCGCAGCATCTCCTTGGCCTTGTCAGGCGTGCCTACGCCGATGGTGTCGCCGAGCGAGATCTCATAGCAGCCGAGATCCCACAGCGTGCCCGCAAGATCGGCAACGGCCTTCGGCTTGATCTCGCCATCGAACGGACAGCCCAGTACGCAGGAAATATAGCCGCGCACCTTCACGCCATCGGCCTTGGCGCGCGCCAGCACCGGCTTGAACCGCTCGATGGATTCGGCGACCGTGCAATTGATGTTGGCGCGGGAAAAGTCCTCCGAGGCCGCCGCGAACACGGAGACCACTTTGGCGCCGGCAGCGCGCGCGGCGTCATAACCCTTCTCGTTCGGCACCAGTACGTGGAATTCTGCGCCCTTGACATGGCTGACGCCGCGCAGGACGGCATCCGAGCTTGCCATTTGCGGAATCGCCTTGGGCGAGACGAAGGCGCCGACCTCGACCGTATCGAGGCCGGCCCCGACCAGCGCCTCGATGAAGGCGATGCGGGCCTCGACGCTGAGCGGCGTCTTCTCGTTCTGGAGGCCGTCGCGCGGCCCCATCTCGATGATGCGGACGGGATCGCTCATGTCAGTCTCCCGAAGGCTCGACCACGGCGAGCTCGACGCCTTCCTGGACGATGTCGCCGACCTTGCACTTGATGGACCTCAGCACGCCGGCAAAGGGCGCGCGCAGCGTCTGCTCCATCTTCATGACTTCCAGTGTGAGGATCGGCGCGCCCTTCTCCAGCTTGGCGCCCTCCTCTGCCAGCACGGCGACGACGGTTCCCGGCAGCGGCGCGGCGATCTTGTCTTCGCCGACATGCTCCTCGCTCTCGCCGCCGAACGGATCGACCCAGTGCAGGTCGAAGCGGCCGTTGCGCGTGCGCAGGTAAAGCTCATGGCCGTCGATCACCGCTGCCACCGACGATTTGACGCCGTCGAGCGTGAGATCGAAGCCGCCGTCCTTCGCCGCAATCGTGAACGCCAGTTCGCGGTCACCGATCACCAGGGTGGAGGGTCCGCTGCCGTAGTTCAGCGTGATCTTCTGCTCCGGTCCATGGCCGACGCGGAAGGCGAATCTGCGCTGGCGCCGGCCAACCGGCTGCCAGCCAAAGGTTTGCCACGGCGAATTCGCCTTGGCTTGCGCGGCCTGACACTCGTCATTGACGATCGCAGCGACTGCGGCGCAGAGCTCGAGCTCGCCGGGCGCCGGAGCTGCGGACGTCAGCACAGCCAGCTCACGCTCGATGAACCCGGTATCGATCGCATTCGCGCGCACCTTCGGGTGCGTGATCAGCGCCGACAGGAACGGGATATTGGTGACGATGCCGCGGACATCGGACTCTTCGAGGCCTCGGTTGAGGCGGTCGATCGCAACGTCCCGCGTCGGCGCCCATGCAATCGTTTTTGCCAGCATCGCATCGTAGTAAGGCGAGACGATATCGCCCTCGCGATAGCCGGCGTCGATGCGCAGGCCGCCGGTTTCCGCCGGCAGGCGCCAGGTCGAGATCCTGCCGACCGAGGGCATGAAGTTCTTGGTCGGGTTCTCCGCGTACACGCGCGCCTCGATCGCGTGACCGTTGAGGCGGATCTCGTCCTGCTTCAAGGGCAGCGCCTCGCCGAAGGCGACGCGCAGCTGCCATTCGACCAGATCAATCCCGGTGATCAGCTCCGTCACGGGATGCTCGACCTGCAGGCGCGTGTTCATCTCGATGAAGAACACGTCCTTGCCGTCAGAGACGAACTCGATGGTGCCGGCGCCGACATAGTTCACCGCGCTCGCCGCCTTTCGCGCGGCGGCGCTGACCGTCTCGCGCTGGGCGGCATTGAGCGTCGGCGACGGCGCCTCCTCGATCACCTTCTGGTGCCGGCGCTGCAGCGTGCATTCGCGCTCGAACAGCGAGAGCAGATTGCCGTGGCTGTCGCCGATCACCTGCACCTCGATATGCCGGGGATTGTCGACGTATCTCTCGATCAGCATCCGGTCGTCGCCGAACGCGGCCAGGGCTTCGCGCTTGGCACTGACGATCGCGGGCCCGAGCTCGGCTGCCGAGCGAACGACGCGCATGCCGCGGCCCCCGCCGCCGGCCGAAGCCTTCACCAGCACGGGGAAGCCGATCCTGTCGGCGGCCTTCGAAAGCGTCGCCTCGTCCTGGGCCTCGCCGTGATAGCCGGGCACCAGCGGCACGCCGGCCTTCTCCATCAGCTCCTTCGAGCCGGATTTCGAGCCCATGGCCGTCATCATCCCGGCGGTCGGGCCGACGAAGACGAGGCCTGCGTCCAGGCAGGCCCGCGCGAATTCGGCATTTTCCGACAGGAAGCCGTAGCCAGGGTGCACGGCTTCGGCGCCGGTCTTGCGCGCGGCCTCGATCAGCCGCTCGACATTGAGATAGCTGTCGCGGGCGCGCGCGGGCCCGAGCAGCACGGCCTCATCCGCGAGCGCAACATGCATCGCGTCACTGTCGGCCTCGGAATAGACCGCGACCGTGCGCAGACCCATGGCGCGGGCGGTGCGGATGACGCGGCAGGCGATCTCGCCGCGGTTGGCGATCAGGAGCGTGCGAAAACGCCGGTAGAGCTTTGAGCTGTCCATCGCATTCACATCCTGAACAGGCCGAATTTCGTCGGTTCGATCGGGGCATTCGACGCCGCCGAGAGGCCAAGGCCGAGCACGAGGCGCGTGTCGGCGGGGTCGATCACGCCGTCGTCCCACAGACGCGCGGTCGCGTAATAGGGATGGCCCTGGCTCTCATATTGCGCGCGGATGGGCTCACGGAATTTATCTTCCTCTTCCTTGGACCAGCTATCACCCTTGGCCTCGATATTGTCGCGGCGGACCTGACTCAATACCATCGAGGCCTGCTCGCCGCCCATCACCGAGATGCGCGCGTTCGGCCACATCCAGAGGAAGCGCGGCGAATAGGCGCGGCCGCACATGCCGTAATTGCCGGCGCCGTAGGAGCCGCCGATCACGACGGTGAATTTCGGCACCGAGGCGGTCGCGACCGCCGTCACGAGTTTCGCGCCGTCGCGTGCGATGCCGCCGGCCTCGTATTTCTTGCCGACCATGAAGCCCGTGATGTTCTGCAGGAACACCAGCGGAATGCCGCGCTGGCAGCACAGCTCGATGAAATGCGCGCCCTTCAGCGAGCTCTCGCTGAACAGGATGCCGTTGTTGGCGATGATGCCGACCGGATAGCCCCAGATATGGGCGAAGCCGCACACCAGCGTCGTGCCGTAAAGCTTCTTGAACTCGTCGAATTCGGAGCCGTCGACGATGCGGGCAATGATGTCACGCACATCGAACGGCTTTCGGCCATCGACGGGCACCACGCCATAAATCTCCTCCGCGGCGAACAGCGGATCGCGCGGCGGATGCATGTTGAGGTTCGGCCGCCCCGACGGCTTCAGCGTGCCGACGATGCGCCGGGCGATGCCGATCGCATGGGCATCGTTCTGTGCATAATGATCGGTCACGCCCGACTGCCGCGAATGCACGTCGGCGCCGCCGAGCTCCTCGGCGCTCACGACCTCGCCGGTCGCGGCCTTCACCAGCGGCGGGCCGCCGAGGAAGATGGTGCCCTGGTTGCGCACGATGATGCTCTCGTCGGACATCGCCGGCACATAGGCGCCGCCGGCGGTGCAGGATCCCATCACGATCGCGATCTGGGGAATGCCCTGGGAGGACATCTGCGCCTGGTTATAGAAGATGCGGCCGAAATGGCGTTCGTCCGGAAAGATCTCGTCCTGAAGTGGCAGGAAGGCGCCGCCGGAATCCACCATGTAGACGCAAGGAAGGTTGTTCTGCCGCGCGATGTCCTGCGCGCGCAGATGCTTCTTCACCGTCATCGGGTAATAGGTGCCGCCCTTGATGGTGGCATCATTGGCGACGATCACGCACTCGCGGCCCGAGATCCGCCCCACTCCGGTGACGACGCTCGCCGAATGCACGTCGCCGCCATAGAGGCCGTAGGCCGCGAGCGGCGACAGCTCCAGGAACGAGGTCCCGGGATCGACCAGGAGGTCGACGCGCTCGCGTGCCAGCATCTTGCCGCGCGCGGTGTGGCGGTTGCGCGAGGCCTCGCCGCCGCCGCCGGCGACCTGGCTGAGCTTTTCGCGCAAGTCCGCGACCAGGCCGCGCATGGCCTCGGAATTGCGTGCAAAGTCCGACGAAGAAGGATCGATGCTGGAATGGAGCGGCATTTCAGTCCCGCGTGGCTGGTGATGTCGTGAGGGGCCGCGGGCAGGTTGGACCAGTTCCGCGGCAATTCCAATTGCAAGGAGCTTACGCGGTCTCCGCCATCAGCTCGCGGCCGATCAGCATGCGGCGGACTTCCGACGTGCCGGCGCCGATCTCGTAGAGCTTGGCATCGCGCCAGAGGCGACCAACCGGGAATTCCGATGTATAGCCGACCCCGCCAAGCGCCTGGATCGCCTCGCCCGCCATCCACGTCGCCTTCTCCGCGGAATAGAGGATCGCGGCGGCAGCATCCTTGCGCAGGGTGCGGGCGTGGTCGGTGCGATCGCAGGCGCGCCCGACCGCGTAGACATAGGCGCGGGCCGACTGCCAGGTCGCATACATGTCGGCGAGCTTGCCCTGCATCAGCTGGAAATCGCCGATCGGCTGGCCGAACTGCTTGCGCTCATGCATGTAGGGCACGACCGCGTCCATGCAGGCCGCCATGATCCCGAGCGGGCCACCGGAGAGCACCGCGCGCTCATAGTCGAGGCCGGACATCAGCACCTTGACGCCCTCGCCCACCTTGCCCATCACGTTCTCCTCCGGCACCTCGCATTCGTCGAAGAACAGCGGATAGGTGTTCGAGCCGCGCATGCCGAGCTTGTCGAGATGCTGGCCGTGGGTGAAGCCCTTGAAGCCCTTTTCGATCAGGAAGGCGGTCATGCCGCGCGGACCCGCCTCGAGATCGGTCTTGGCGTAGACCACCAGCACGTCGGCATCGCCGCCATTGGTGATCCACATCTTGGAGCCGTTGAGCACATAGCGGTCGCCGCGCTTATCGGCGCGCAGCTTCATCGAGACCACGTCGGAGCCGGCTCCGGGTTCGGACATCGCCAGCGCCCCGACATGCTCGCCGGAGATCAGCTTGGGCAGATAGCGCTGGCGCTGGGCGTCGTTGCCGTTGCGGCGGATCTGGTTGACGCAGAGGTTGGAATGGGCGCCGTAGGACAGGCCCACGGCCGCCGAGCCCCGCGAGATCTCCTCCATGGCGACGATATGGGCGAGATAGCCCATGTTCGAGCCGCCATATTGCTCCGGGGCGGTCATGCCGAGCAGGCCGAGGTCGCCAAGGCGCTTCCACAGGTCCGCCGGGAACAGATTGGCCTTCTCGATCTCGGCGGCGCGCGGGGTGATCTCCGCTTCGACGAAGGCGCGGAGCGTGTCGCGCAGCATGCCGATGTCTTCGCCCAGATCGAAATCGATGCTCGGGATATTCAAGGCGATTCCTCCGTGATTTGAGGACTGAACCTAGCGGTCTCAGGGCCCTCGGGCGGTCGAAAAGGTTGCATTTTCCGCCAAACTTGGCGAGGATTTTCGGGAGGTACTTCCGATGACTTTTCATGCCGCAACCGCGATCCCGCGCCGCGCCGTGACCCCCGCCGCCTTTGTCCGCGGCGTGGTGGCC
Organism: Bradyrhizobium sacchari; assembly: GCF_002068095.1. Lineage (GTDB taxonomy): Bacteria > Pseudomonadota > Alphaproteobacteria > Rhizobiales > Xanthobacteraceae > Bradyrhizobium > Bradyrhizobium sacchari. The sequence goes on from NZ_LWIG01000033.1 coordinate 291,046, forward strand.
GCCTATGCGCGCTACGGACTGGACCCGGCCGAAGCGTTGCAGCGGGGTCAAATAGCGCCAGACCTTGTCAATTCGCCGGACGGGCGGGTCACGGCCGTCCAGTTCGAGGCCCTCGCCGGCCATGCCATGCGCGAACTCGACGACGAGGCGCTCGGCTGGTTCTCGCGCCGGCTGCCGTTCGGCACCTACGGAATGCTGTGCCGCGCCTCGATCACGGCGCCGACGCTCGAGGTCGCGCTCAAGCGCTGGTGTCGGCATCATCGCCTGCTCACCGAGGACGTGCTGCTCGATCTCGAGGTCGGCGAGGAGACCGCGGTCTTGTCGATCCGGGAGCGGCACGACCTCGGCGGCTTCCGCGAGTTCTGCCTGGTCACCCTGCTCCGCTACGTGCTCGGCTACTCCTGCTGGGCGGTGGACTCCAGGATCGCGCTCCGCGCCGCCGAATTCCCCCACCCGGAGCCGGGCCACGTCTCGGTCTATCCCACCATCTTTTGCAGAAACGTTCGTTTCGATGCGCCCCATGCCCGCATCATCTTCGACAAGCACTATCTGTCGCTGCCGCTGACCCGCAGTGCCGCCGACCTCGACAACATGCTCAAGGGCGCTTTACGGCTCACCGTGCTGCCCTATCGGCGCGACCGGCTGCTGGTCGAGCGGGTGCGGCGCGTGCTGCGCAATGCGCGCGGACGCAGCCTCGGCGCCGAAGATGTCGCGAGCGAGCTGGCGCTCTCCACCCGCACCATGCACCGCCGCCTGCGCGAGGAGTCGACCTCGCTGCGCGATCTCAAGGAAGAAGCAAAATTCGAGCTGGCAAAACAGGAGCTGATGCGCGGCCGCGCGCCGATCAAGCGGATCGCGGAGATCGCCGGCTTCCGCAGCGAAAAGAGCTTTTCGCGCGCTTTCCGCACCTGGACCGGTGCCAGCCCGCGTGAATTTCGCGGCCGGTATCGCTGAGGCGCCGCTCTGGCAGGTTTACGGCCCCCGAAATCAATCCCGGAGGCCGCAACGTTTCGAAACCGGTTCGATATCAGGACGTCAGTTCGAGTTGGTCTGCGCACCCGAACGAAGCTTGGGCTGTTTGGTCTGCTTCGGCTGGAAGGCGAGCGCGTCGTTGCTGGTCTTCGAACCGCCGCTCTGCGAGCACATGCCGCCGATGCCGCCGGCCGCTGCGCGGCAGGCCTCCATGGTCGGATAGCCGCAGCCGTGCGCGGCCTGGGCGCCGTTCGTGATGCAGTATTCTTCCGCCTGCGCAGCCGGCGCAGTCAGAACCAGAAATGCAGACGCGAACAGCGTTGCAGCGGAAGCTGCGAACGTCTTCGAGATCGATGTCATGTTGTCTTTTCCTGCTTCAGGGTCCCACAAAAGAGTCCTCGCCGTGCGACGCAGGCTGAGGTTCACACCTTGCATCTAGGCGGCGTACGGCAGTCGACAATCACGGCTCGGCGCATTGCAGGACTTCGCAAATCACATGTCACAGTTAGGTGAGTTACTAAGGTATTTAATTGCGCTACGGCGCCGTCTCCGCCGGCCTCAGCGTCTCATGACGTGGATCGGCTTGAAGCAGCCCAGGATCAGCCGCTTCGGATCGAACGGGATTTCACCCTCAGCCTCGAAGCGCTTGTCGTCGGCCATCGCGGCTTCGGCGGCTTCGAGCGTCGCCTTGTCGGGCCAGACCTGCCAGGTGAAGACGATCTTCTCGCCCGCCTTCGCATTCACGGCGCGGCGAAAGTCCGTTTGCGCGCCGCTGGGGACATTGTCCTCCCAGGACTCGACGATCTCCAGACAGCCGTATTCCCTGAACAGGGCTGAGCCATTCTCGGCCCATCGGCGATAGGCCTCCATCTTGTCCTCCGGCACAGGAATAACGAAGCCCGCGACGTACATGGTGTCAGCTCCTTCGCAGTCTCTGTGAGCCTCATTGCGGGACACGATCCCCTATCCTGCCGGAGACGCCGTAATCTCCTGCAACGGCAGCGGCACGTCCTTGGCAACCCCCAGCACCGGAAAGCTGCGGACGTTCTTCACGTCTGGCATCGCGGCGAAATGCAGCAGCTGCTGGCGCATGCTCTCGACGCTCGGCGCGACGCATTTCAGCAGATAATCGGTGTCGCCCGAGATCCGCCAGCACTGCAGGATGCGCGGAATCGCGGCGATCGAGCTCTCGAATGCCTCCAGCACCGGCTGCGCCTGGCTGCCGAGCTGGATCGAGACGAACGACACCACCTCATAGCCGAGCAAGCGCTCGTCGATCACGGCGCGCACCGCCCGGATCACACCGCGGCTGAACAGCAATTTCAGCCGCCGCAGGCAGTTCGGCGCGGAGACGCCGACGCGCAGCGCCAGCTCGTTGTTGCGAACCCGCCCGTCCTGCTGCAGCTCGGAAAGTATTTTCAGATCGACGCCGTCGAGCTGGTCACGCCCCGCCATCCCCCACCTCGCCATGGTCGTGTGATGCGCGACAGCGAAGCATGGGGCGGGATTGGTGCCAAGGGGCTGGAGGAGGGCCGCCCCCCGCAGTCATGACCTCACCCCTGCTGCCAAAACGTAAATGCCCGGGCCTGGCCCGGGCATGACGCGGCGACAGAGCGTGCCGAGCTTCAATGTGTCCAGGGCTCTCCGCGCCGGAACGAGAAATTGTCGGCATAGGCGACCGGCCGGCGGATCGAATCGTGGGGCTCGATGACCTGGTAGGCGATGCCCTTGCGCTCGCAATAGGCGACCGCCTCTTCCTTGCTGTGGAAGCGCAGGGTGATCTGCTGCTTCATGTCCCCGGATGAGGTCCAGCCCATCAGCGGCTCGACCGCCCGCGGCTGCTCCGGCTCGTAGTCCAGCTGCCATTCCTTCGTCTTGGACCGGCCGGATTGCATCGCGTTCTTGGCGGGCTTGAAAATGCGTGCGGTCATGGGTGGTCCGGGCCTCGTTTTTCGTCTTTTCGTTCGATTTCGATGCGTCAGGGTGGCAGTTGGAGGAAACCTCAGGGATAGTATAGAGACACCGATCGGGAACTGATTGGTGATTCCGGCCCCGGTAAACCTCTGCGACGGTATAGTCATTATGCTGCACCGTGACAATTGCGTACCCGCCTTCCGCGCCGGGATCCCGCCCGGCGGCTCTGCCTCGCCGACATCAGCGTATCCGTCCCCTCCGAAAGCTCCCGTCGCATGGCCTTCCTGAACATCAACGCCACGCTGCCTGAGAAAGGCCGTGACCTCCGGCTCGACCTGTTTCGCGGCGTCGCGAACTGGGCGATCTTCCTCGATCACATCCCTGACAACGTGGTGAACTGGATCACCACCCGCAATTACGGCTTTTCCGACGCCGCCGACCTGTTCGTCTTCATCTCCGGCTACACCGCCTCCTTCGTCTATGCGCGGATGATGCTGGACCGCGGCTTCATCGTAGGCGCCACCCGGCTCACCAAGCGGGTCTGGCAGCTCTACGTCGCCCACATCATCCTGTTCGTGATCTACATCGCCTCGATCTCTTATCTCGCGCTGCGCTTTGGCGATTCCGAGATGATCAACGAGTTCAACGTCGCCGGCCTCGTCGACAATGCCACCGAGACGCTGCGCCAGGGCCTGTTCCTGCGCTTCAAGCCGCTCAATCTCGACGTGCTGCCGCTCTACATTGTGCTGATGGGCCTGTTTCCGCCGGTACTGTGGTTCATGCTGCGCAAGCCGGATTTGACGATGGCGCTGTCGATCGTGCTGTGGCTCGCCGCGCGCCATTTCGGCTGGAATCTGACGGCCTATCCGGCCGGCCAGTGGTACTTCAACCCGTATTGCTGGCAGGTGCTGTTCGTGTTCGGCGCCTGGTGCTCCATGGGCGGCGCACGGCGCTCGATGACGCTGATCAATTCGCCGATCACGCTGTGGCTCTGCCTCTTCTATCTCCTGTTCGCGCTGGTCATGACCATGGCCGGTCGCTTCCCCGCCTTCGGCGGCATGTTCCCGGAATGGCTGTTCTCGGCCTTCAACCCGAACGACAAGACCAATCTCGCGCCCTACCGTTTCATCCACTTCGTCGTGATCGTGATCCTGGTGATCCGCTTCGTGCCGAAGGACTGGCCGGGCCTGGAATGGAAGGTATTCGACCCGCTGATCGTGTGCGGCCAGCAGTCGCTCGCGGTGTTCTGCGTCGGCGTCTTCCTGTCCTTCGTCGGCCATTTCGAATTGTCGATGAGCTCGGGCTCGCTGTTCGCACAGCTCTTCGTCAGCATCGCCGGCATCGCGATCATGACGACCGTGGCCTATTACATCTCGTGGTCGAAGAAGCAGGACAAGCCGCTGAAGCCGCCACCGGCCAAGCCGGCAGCAGAGGCCAAGGCGGCCTGAGGGAGGCGGCAGCTAAAGCGCGATGAGATTTGGATGAATCGTCATCGTGCTTAAGGTTGTTGTTGACGCATGACCTTTCCGGAAAACCACTTTCGCACTTTTCCGGATCATGATTAGGCCGCCTCTTCGCCGTCGAACTCGGTGAATTTCTTGTAGATCCAGTCGCGGCCATCGTGCCGCCGCCAGACCTTGCCGTAGACGAGCTGCCCGTTAATCGAGCGGCGTGGCACGATCACGGTCCAGAGATGCCAGATTTCGGTCCAGCTCGATTGCGTAGTGACGGTTTTGACGTTGCGATCGAAAGACATGACGCTGAACTCACAGAATACGCGTGCCGCGACGAACTGTGATCTTGTGTGAGCACGGATTCCAGGCAGCCCATCGCGAGCCGGGACTGATCTGATAACGCTCCCCGAAACGCCTGCAACAGCCGCTCGCCCTTAACCTAACCGATCAACCTTACCTGCCGTGGACAGCCGGCGGGCCCGGTTGAAAGCCGACCCAGGCTTTTCTACAATGCATGCGCGATTTGAGGACGAGCGCGCCCGTTTTGGATGCGTAGTGATTTTAACTGCGATTGATTTTGAAGAATGACTTATCGGGCTGGGGCGATCGCAATGAACTTGCAGTGTGTATGTCTGCGCCTGGCGGTACGATTGATTCCGCCTGCCCCGCTGCTCCGGACGTCGGTTCAGGAGCCGCCAAAACCCGCCAACGACAACCAAGCGGCCTGGCCGTTCGTGCCGTTTCCGCCCGGCTGGCACGCCTCGAGCTGATTGCCAAACCCGGATACAAAGCCAGGCTACGAGATGCCTGAAAAAGCGCAACGCCGCACAAGCGGAATATCATCGCTTGGCGGCGTCCGTTTAGGCATTGGGCGCTGAAATCCCCAACATCGATATGTCTGTGGCGACAGCCAAAGGTTCGATAGATCTTGGGTAATTCTGCACCCCTTGCTCCTATGCCAACGCGTTGAAACATCGCGCGGAAGTCATGCTCTGCGTGCAATGAGCGTCACCCTCGCTTCAACGCGGCGGACGGGGCCCAGCAGACGCTTGAGGCATGAAAAAGTCGCTGCGGCTCCCATTTTCCGGACCTGATCGCAGCAACCAAACGCGGTGCCGCGCGTTGCAGCTTCTTCCCGCCTGTCCGGGACATCCGCGAACGGCCTGATCAGCGCGCCCTCGTGGATGGATAGTCATCTCGTCTCACGTCCGTGTGAGCTGGAGCGCGGCCGGTGAATTTCTTCGACCGAGCAGAGACCAATGAACAGCGGGCCGCACGGCAAGGGGGCACAGTGAGCCAGATCGATACGACCGAGAAACTCTCCGAGGGACCGGAGACAGGAAGCTCACTGTTTGCGCTCTGCGGGCTCGGCGTCGCGGGGATCGTGATGCTGGGCTGGATCTCCGCCCTCGCCTGGATCGCCTGGCGCCTCGTCGACTGGCTGCTGTTCTGAAACAGCAGCCGCAGCCATGACAGGCCTGCCTTCCGCCATATCAGTAGTGGTAGTTCACGCCGATCGTTGCGGCATGGATCGTATCCTTGAGATGCGCCACGGTGACGCTTTCGACCGGACTGATCAACTGGATCGGGCTCTTCGTGCCGAAGTCGTGGTAATTGTATTCGACATTGGCCGACCAACTTGACGCGAACGCCCATTCTACGCCGGCGCCCAACGTCCAACCTGTCCGCAGGACCGACGCGCTGGGATCGATCGCAAGCCCGGTCGCCGGGCTGACATAGGCATCATCGACCTTCTCGTGAGTCCAGGCGACGCCGCCCCGCGCGTAGAACAGCCAGCCCAAGCCATAGGCGTAGCCGAGCCGTGCTGTCACCGAGCCCAGGAAATCGTTCTTGAGGCCGAACCGCGACGGCACCGCGAGGTTGCCGAACGCGGGAAATCTGACGCTACTGCCGTGCTGGCTCGACAAACTCGACCATGCAGCACGGCCCTCGGCGCCGACGACCCAGTTGGATGCGAATTGGTGATCACAGCCGGCCTGTCCGCCGCCGACAAATCCCGCCGCGCCGAAATCGGTCGTCCCCCCGACAATGTTGATCGTGCGATCGTCGCTCGCCAGCCCGCCGAGATGACCGCCGACATAGCAACCGGTCCAGTTGAAGGTGGCCACCGCCGCTGGAGGTACCTGCAGCGCAAGATCTGCCGCAGACGCCGCCGTCGCAGACAGCGCGAGAATCGCCACACCGCAGAGAGCTTTCAACATGTCCTGACATTCCCCATTGCACGCGCAGAGATAGTGCATGCGAGGCTGTCGCGGAGGTTGCGTCGTGGACAACATGTCGCGGCGGACGCTCTGCCGGCCTGCTTGACGCCACCGGCATTCAAGAACCGGCGCGTCAGAATCACGTCAGAACCGCAGGGAAAAAGTTTAGGAGATTCAACGTCGGGACTGGTCGGGGCAGCTGGATTCGAACCAACGACCTGCAGTACCCAAAACATACCAGCTATTCCCTCACCTACCCTCATCCACCCTCAGCACTCGTAATGTCCGGCAGAAAGGCCGGCCGGCCATAACCTCGTGCTATCCCTTGCCTGCTGTGATTGGCGCCGCGGTGCTTCCCCCGTGCTTCCCGGTGGAAAAATGAGCGGTCAAACCATCACAAAGAGCCTGGTCGACGGCCTCGAAAAGCAGGCGTCCGAATACACGGTATGGGACGCGAAGCTTCCCGGGTTTGGGGTGCGTGTCCGCCCCACCGGGGCCAAGTCTTTCATCATCGTCTACCGGGCGGGAACCGGCCGAACGGCGCCGGTCCGGCGCTACACCGTGGCTGCAGTCGGCAAGCTGGCGCCAGAGGCAGCCCGCACCCAAGCCAAGATCCTGCTGGGGAACATTGCCAATGGCGCCGACCCCGCCGCCGAGAAGCGAGCGAATCGGCCCAAACGGGACCGCCTGACGTTTGATGAGCTCGCCCAGCTCTACCTTGACCAATATGCCAAGGTACGGAAATCGAGCTGGAAGAATGACGAAGGCTACCTAAAGAAGCCCCGAGCCAAGTGGAAGCGCCGAATCGCTTCCGAAATCACCGACGACGATGTTGCCGAGCTCCTCGAGGAGATCGGCGCCACGGCGCCCGTCGGGGCGAACCGGACGCAATCAATCCTGCACACCCTATTTTCCTGGGCCAAGGAACCGGGGCGTAAGCACGTGCCAGTCAATCCGGTGGCGGACATGCGCCGGCGCTACCAAGAAACTGCCCGTGAACGCATCCTCAATGATGAGGAGATCCGGACCTTGTGGTGGGGCTTGGACGACCCCGAGTTGCCCGCCGGACGCTCTGTCGCCCTCGCCCTTCGGTTTATCCTGGCAACTATGGTCCGGCCTGGCCAGTCCGCCGGCCTGCTCATCCCGGAGTTAGTCGGGTTCACCAGCGAGGATCCGCAGTACCATATCCCAAAACATCGGGTGAAGAAGCGCCGCGAAGTAATTGTCCCACTGAATGCTTTAGCCGTTGCTAGTGTTCGGGAGGCAATAACGCGCGACGATCAAGGCGCCGTCTTCTGTTCCTGGTCGACCCAGGCCGCCACAGCCGCCGATGAAGGAGCAAACAGCAGACGGACGGAAGCGGAGCGGCAACTACTGTTGCCGATCACCCGAGACTCATTGTCCGCAGCCTTGAACGGCCGGCCGGCCAAAGGCAAACGACCGGCGCGCAGGGGCATCCGGGAGCATCTCGGCATGGCTCACTTCACACCGCACGATCTCAGGCGCACTGCCGCGACGATCGCGCGTCGCGGTGGGGCCAAACGCGAGGACGTTAAGGCGCTGCTCGATCACCTGGAGGGCGACGTCACCGCCACGTATGACAAGTACGACATGTTGCCAGAGAAGCGGCTCGTCGCCTCGATCTTGGAAACTGAGCTGAGAAAGATCGTCGGAAATCGAGCCTTGCCGTCGCCGAAACCGATCCTCGCAGGCGAGAACGTAGTATCGATCACCGAGGGAGAACGCAGAATTGCGAGTTTGTGAATCGCAAAAATCGACAAACCCACAAATGCAAGGGGAGACGGCTTCTGATGGCCGTGGCTAGCATCTGATCCAGTCAGTCGGCGCCGGTCGCTTCTTTGCTGAGCGCCGGCTCCTCCAAATGGAGAGAACGGATGCAGCAATTTTTGAATACAAAAGAGGCAGCCAAGCACGTGCGCCTCTCGACTGCGACGCTAGAACGCCTGCGCGTTCGTGGCGGGGGCCCGACCTACATCACGCCAATCCCTTCTAAGGTGGTCTACGACGTGACCGACCTTGATGCTTGGATGTGGAGCCGTCGGCGCAAGTCGACTTCCGAAACGGCCGCCTAACCCTTCGCGCGCGTTAGCGCGCTTTCGCCGGCCAAGCATTCCCAAACACCAGACAATGAGAGGCCAAAATAACAACGTCCCCCGTCGGGCGCCAAAAGAATGGCCCCGCCGACTGCCAGGTCGAACGGGGCCACAAGCTGAAAACCTGAGAGATGAATACCACAACGATCGTTGACAATCAACGAACCGCGCTTGGCCTTGCCGAGCTTGGGTTCGACGTTTTTCCGTTACTGCCCAATCAGAAAACGCCAGCGCTGCGTGACAACTGGAAGGATGTTGCCAGTCGCGATCCCGCCCGCATCAAGCGGCATTGGTCTGGCGAAAATCGCGCGCGAAATATTGGCATTCGCACCGGCATGCCCTTCCAGAACGGCTTCCTTGTCGTCATCGATATCGACACTAAGGATGGAAAGCCGGGGATGCAGTCGATCGCCGAGCTTGAGGAACAGCTCGGCAAACTACCCGCGACGACAACTTTCCGGACGGCCTCTGGTGGCGAGCACCGCTATTTTGTCGCGCCATGGCCGCTTGGAAATAGCAACTCGAAGTTGGGACCCGGCATCGACGTTAAAGGTGTTGGCGGCTATGTCGTCGGTTGCGGCAGTACAGTCGACGGAAGAGCATATGATCTAGCGAACCAGGAAGGAATCGCGGAACTCCCGGAGGGCTGGGCTGCAGCTTGCGGCCGCCCTCGAGAGCGATCAGCACTCGACCGAGCTGTTCCTTTGGTCGACTTGGACGGCCCCTTCAACATCGAACGCGCGATCGCTTATCTCGCCGGGGGCGCTCCCTCGCACGGGACCTACATCGTGGCCTGCCACGTTCGCGGTCTTGGCATCAGCCAGGAGAAGTGCCTGGAGCTGATTGTTGAACATTGGCCGGGCGCCGACGGAAAAACGTACGACCATATCGAAACCCGGGTTCGCAATGCCTACACTTACGCACAGGATCCCGCCGGTATTGCGTGCGCCGAGGTAGAATTTGAGGCCCTCGACGTCGCCCCACGGCAACCTCCGGCCGGAAATTGGGACGAACCGGCCGATCTTTGGAAACAGGGGAAGCCGCCAGCAGACATGCTCGAAGGGATCGTCCCGCCCTTCCTGAATGCATTCGGGAGGGATCGGGCGCGCTCGCTGGGCGTAAATTCGGACGCAATCACGGCCGCGGCTGTGGCGGTAGTGGGCTCACTGATCCCTGCGAGCAACCGGCTGCAGATGTTCCAAAACCGGAGTTCATGGTCGGTACTCTGTGTGCTTTGGACAGCGCTTGTCGGCGATCCCGGCTCAGCCAAGTCGGCTGCGGTGAAGGCGGCGCTTGCCTTCGCCAATCCCGTCAACAAAGCCTGGTCGGCGGCATTTGCCAAGGAAATGGCCAACTACGATCGGGCGGAGCTCGCCTTTTCGGCTCGTACCTCGAAGAAGAAAAAGACCGAAGAGCCGGTTGAGCCGGACGGGCATCCGGCGGACGTCATGGCGAAGCCGACACCGCCGAAGTCCCGCTCGAAAATCTCGAACGACAGCACCACCGAGGCGATCGTAACGCGCCTGGCAGAAACGCCGGAAGTTGCGCCGCTCATCCAATATTCCGATGAGCTCTCCGGTTGGCTCGGAGGTATGGACGCCTACCGGGCAAAGGGCTCCAAAGACAGGGCGCTTTGGCTTGAGGCCAAAGAAGGCGCCTCCTACCGCGTCGATCGCCAGGGCCGCGGATCGGTCGAAGCCCCGAATCTGGCGGTGTCAATCATCGGAGGCATTCAAGATGATCTCATCGCGCGACTAGCTCCCGATCTCGAGACCGATGGGCTGTTGCAGCGTTTCGCCCTGATCGCCATTCGGCAGCTGGGGCTCGGCGAAGACAATGCCGAAGATCCGGCCATTGAGGCCGCAATCCCACGCATCGCCCTGGCACTCGCTGGCCTCGGCGAGGCAACCTATCGCTTCGCCACCGCGGCTGCAGAGGAGCTGTGGGCTATCAAGGCGTTCAAAGCGCGCGAGATGGCCCGTCCCGACATTCCCTCGGGACTGAAAACGTGGCTGGCGAAGACTGATGCAGAGTTCGGTCGGTATGCCCTCGCCTTCCACCTGATCGAATGGGCTATTGTCGCTGAAGCGATCGAGCTTCCTCCTGACGATCTGATCTCCGCCGCAACGGCCAGGAGGGCGCGGCGCTACGTCGAGGAATTTCTCTACGCTCACGCCCTCTTCATCCACACCACAGTGTTCGATGGCGGCGGCCACGATCACGAGGCGCGATGGGTCGCGGGCTACATCCTAAGCCGGAACGTCCAACGGCTTTCGGCCAGGGAGGTCAAACGGGCTCGGCCGCGCAGTCTCGGCAAGAACCCCAGGCAACTGATGGCGGTGATGGGCCAGCTTGAGGTGGACGGCTGGGTGCGTCTGGTCACCTCAGATCCCCCCAGCTGGCGGATCAATCCTGCCGTTCACGACGGGCGCTTCAACGATATCCGGCGCGCCGAAACTGAACGTCGCGAAGCTGTCCGCGGCGAAATCGCGATCGCAGCCGCGAGTCGGCGGGCGCAAGGAGGCGCGGCATAATGGTTCGGTCCTGTCAGCGGTGTCAGCGAGTGTCAACGCTGTCAGCGCCCTTAGGCCCTGATCTGCAGCTTCACAAAGCGGGCAGCGTAGGCGTCGTCACGCTGACACCCGCTGACACCGCTGACGGTAAAGCGGCTTCGAAGCCCCCGCCAGCGCGGGGGGTGTCAGCGGTGTCACTTGCGCGCGCGGAAACACCAAGGCTTTTTACCCCCTCCTCCCTCTTTCTTCCTCCGAGCCCGTTTAGCCGGAATCCGCTGACACCGCTGACACCCCCGCCGCTGGCCGCTCCTCCCCGAGCGAGGCGCCCGCGCCGGCTATTGCGTCCATTCATATCCCCGGCCCGCGTCCGCAATTCAGGGAGACCTCAATGAACCGCTTCGCCCCCGGCCGCACGTTCAAGTCTCGAGGCCGGCCGTATCAGATCCTCGGCCCTAAGGATCACTGGATGCGGGATGGACGCTACGTCGAGATGATCCGCTATCAGTCCGTCTGCGCGGAGCCTGGCTGCAAGCGCACGTTTATCGCGCTCACGACCAAAACCCGCATTCGCAGAGGGCAGCTGAACAAGCGGTGCGAGCTCCACCATGCCCCAGGCGTTCCGATCCCGGTCAGGAAGGCAAAGAAGGTGCGCAAGAAGCGCCCCAAGATCCGGTTGAAGAAGCCGTCGGCGGCGGCCCGCCTGGCGGCTCGTCGGGAGCGTGCGGTCCAGCGGGCCCTCGTCGCCATGCAACGCGTCCAGCGGCCCTCCTATCTGGACTGAGGGGCCTTCTGACGCCTTGCAGGGGCCGTCCAGCTACGGCAATCTGGCGTTGAGCCCCAAAACGGAGGTTTTCTATGCCCCGCGGCCAGTTCTACACGGTCTTCACCCTGGGATTTGCCAGCGCCATCGCAATACTTGGGATCGTAACCGGGGTAGTCCTATTCTTCTGGCACGAGCCTACTTGGCGCATTGCATGGGCGCTTGGCGCTTACGGCAACCACCTTTCCCCGCTGTACTCCGGCCTGATCGTCGCCGGCGCGGCTGTGTTCGTCGCTTACTGGATTGTGCGGATCCAGCAGGCTGTTGTTCGTTGGTCCGGCGATCGTCTTATCGCGAGGCTGAACCAGCAATACACCGCAATCGCACAGACCCAGGGCTGCGAGTATGCGGACGAGTTCATGAGACTGCAGGCGCAGTCCATAATTGAGGAGAGTGAGGGGAAACCGTTCAATCTCTTCGGTCGCGAGAAAATGCTCCACGCTGCCGCGGCCGCAGGTGTGCAAATTCGCCCGCCCGCTTAAATCATGAAGTTGGGTGCGAGCGCGCTTGTCGCGCAAGCCGGCCCACAAGGCGCCACGCCCCGAAAAGTCATCTTTCCGAACTATGGCAGGGAATTGTACCCCGCCGCCTCACCAGATCGCGCCAAACATCAGCCATCGGTCGTCCAAGTCGCCTTTCAAAACGGCTAAAACGCACAAAATCGACAAGCGCAGTGTAGAAGATCAAGCTGATTCGGAGTGCTCTGCCCTCGCCCGCCGAGTTTTGCGAAGCTTGCAATCACGCAAAGGACGACACGTTCGGCGCAGCCCCTTCAATTCCAGGTATTCGCGCAATGTCGACATAATCGACAAACTCTCACGGTTGACCAAGCTCGCCTTCAGTGATCCCAAACGCATGCTGGGGCTCAAGGAGAGCAAAGCATGCGCCAAGAAATGGAAGAGCTCGACACCGCAACGCTATTTGCCGACGACCATCAACTGCCGCCGCATCAGTCGGCCGTCGCCGCCGACCAACAGCCACAGCACCCGCCTGCGACGCAGCGTGAAGCGCCGCACGATGTCTCACCTGAAATCAAGCAGGCCATGCTTGCTGCGGCTACCGCCCAGCGAGTGATCGATCGCCTCGCCGCGCTTCAAAACCAAGAGATCATCAAATACACCGGCGTCTCTCGTGCTGAGCTAGGCCTGCGCGTCTGGAACGCACCAATGGGCGAAGTCGCAAAACGCGTCGGGATCAAGAAGCACGTGCTCATACGCATCTGCAAACTCTATGAGGTGCCTACGCCTCCGAAGGGCTACTTCAACACGAGCTTTGCTAACCGCCCGATCCGATGGACGCGCGTTGCCGTGGTGGGCTGAACGCGACGAGGACCGATCCGCCGCTCTAGGAAGAGTACGAGTTGCTCGAGCTACAAGTTGAGAAGGCACGAGCTCGAACAGCTTCTAAACATTGGGATCATCGCGCCTGTCGCCGGCGGGCGACGGGTGAGCCACGGTACTGCGCCGAGACCGTCGAAAGCCGAGCCACGCCCCAGCAATGTATCCGGCCCTCTGACCCGCTCTGGTGGGACAAGTAAGACCGCGCCGTCGCGCGGCCATCGGCGACAAGATCGCCTGCGCTCTGGTGGAAAAAAGGGGAATAACGCGCGACCACCGCTACCGGAACCGGCCGGTTGCAGGGTATATGTCAGTGCAACCTGCTTGCGTTGATTCGCGAGCGCAGATCTCTCCAAGGGAATCAGCCCTATGGCTAGATGCACTGCACCAGTAAGGGGCCATCGCTCTGCGAGGTCGAGAGCGGAATGCCCCGCATGTGGTGGTGGCGGTTACCGAAGCTACGGCGGCTATGGCGGTGGCTATGGATCGTATTCGTCTCCATCCTACTACTCCTCGCCCGTGAGCAGCGGGAGCGGCCGGAGCGGCGGCGGCTCCGGCAGCAGTACAAGGCCGCGATGGTCGAAGGCTGGTTCGTTCGTGTCGTACACACCTGCAGAGGTGCAGACACTCACGCCGATCCGCGAGACCGTCGAAAAGCAAGCGCCCCGACCCGACCTCCGGGACATTTTCCTTTGCCATGCGTGGGATGACCGTCAGGGGGCAGCCAAACAGCTGCACGATCTCCTTGAGGCATGCGGCGTCAAGGTCTGGTTCAGCGAGAAAGACGTCGCCCTCGGCACGTCGTTGCTCCGCGAAATCGACAAGGGATTGGCGAAATCGCGAATTGGGATCGTACTGGTGACCCCTGCGCTGCTGAGCCGCCTCAAAGGAGAGGGCATCGCCGACAAAGAACTATCGGTCCTCCTAGCACGTGACCAACTGGTTCCCGTGGCGTACGGCACGACGTTCGAAGCTCTCCGCGATGTCAGCCCCATGCTCGCTTCGCGAAGCGGCCTGACAGTCACTGCAGACAATACGATGGCAAACGTCGCGGCCAAACTCGCCGAAGTGGTTGCTCTCTAACAGCTGTGGTGGCTGAAGGCCAAGCCCAAAGACTAGTTGCCCCGTTCGCTAATCAGGTGCCGCGCGATCTCTGTGCCGGCGCCGTCAACGACCATTACCACTGTGCTGTTGACGGGATCGTACTCGGGATCGCTGCCAATATCCCGAGCGACACGAGCGCCATACTGCATTGCAAGATCGGCAGATTCGAACATTTCTCCCGCATCGCCCGCCTGGAGTTGCCCATTGTTAATGATCGGAAAATAGTAGCGTCGCACAGCGAAGACCTCGTCTTTTGTGCCGAGCATGCACTCATCTCAGGGCGGGATGCACCTGTCAAAAATGGCAGGTCATAGAGCAGGGAGGCAGCGTTTATGCCCTTTTTTTATATCTGCTTGCGTTGGCGTTTCCGGCCTAGACGTCTCACCCGCCCCGTCAGCGAACGCCGCCTCGTGCTGCGTTTACTGCGCGAACGATCCTCGCGGTGATCGCGAATTTTCTGTCCACTGCCCGTCGTTCATTAAGTCATATCGATCGGTCGTCCGCTGATTCCACCTGCCTCGCACCGCGATCAGCGATTCGAAAGGTTTAACATTGGATACCCTCTACGAGATTGCCAAGGCTGTCGGCGCCGCTTCCGGATTGCTGGCTATCAGCCTCTTACTTTGGGATCGTTACGTTAAGCACGTCCCCGTGGCTGTCGTCGTCGCTAGACCGCTCATGGCAGGCAGCCGTCAGATAGCCCCCTTCCTGCATCTCAAAAACCCCAGCGACCGACCCATTTTGGTGTCGTGGAATAACGGAGATTACAGAAAGATGCGCGTCGCCAAGGGGCAATCGTTGGAAGGCGTGCTTCAAACAATGTTTGATGGCGAAACGACGATCTCGCTCGACGGAGGTGCGGAGGCCGTTCTCCCGATCTTTAAGCCTCGCGATTACGACGACATCAGCTCCGAAAGCCAGATAGAGCTATGCCTGCGCTGGAAATTTGCGCAGCCACGCATATGGAAAGTGGACCGATCGATCGTAGCATCAATCAGGAAGATCGATCTGGATCAACTCATTGATGGCTACTATGAGCACGACGAAGGATAAACACGGGCGGTGACCAGACGACAACGTTCGCTGATGCTTCAAGCCAAGAGGGAGCGTGAACAACAGAAAGGAAGCCCCTGTAGATGCCGGTCCGGGCGGATCGCAGGCATCTGCTGCCTATCCGGCGACCGCTGGCACAAGTCTCCAGCATCTCTTCGGCTGCGGCTCCCGGGATCTGCACCGCCGCTGGATCGATGCTACATGCGAACGCTGGGCAACTGCGAAGCGCCAATATCGCGCGAGCATATCATCACCGAGAGCGTTATCGAGATTTTGTCCTCAGGAGGTGAATTTACTGTCGGCGGCTTGCCATGGCTCCGGTCCGGGGAAACAAAAGCTCTAGCACCCGGGAATCTGACAGCGAAATGCCTATGCAAGGGACACAACAGCGCCATCCATCCGCTCGATGATTGCGCGAAACTGTTCTTTTCCGCACTCAAACATAGTCTAGAAAAGGCTAATGCAGAGCATCCACTACTAGTGTCTGGCCATGATCTGGAGCGCTGGTTACTGAAAACGTTGAAGGCGATGGCGGCATCCGGAAATCTTGCTAGCGGCAGGGTGAAATTGCCAGATTTATTCCAGGGCGACGTCGATGTCGTGAGAATGATCGAAAATCCCTTGTCTTGGGCGACTGCGACTGGTCTATATTTCGTGATGCCTTCCGGCAGCCGCTTCATCAACAACACAAGAATTCAGATCCAGCCCTGGTATGGCGAGTCAAGGCAGGAACTCGTCGGCCTTTGGACGAACTTTCTAGGATTGGAGTTCGTTCTAATGATAGCAGCTCCTAATGTCGCGCGAAGCCCGGCGTTGGGGCACTGGCTCCATCGACCAGGTCGCATCAAAGTCAGGACAGGAGGCAGCGTACACCTGATCGAGTTAAGTTGGGCTGACCTACGGAAACACCCGTCTATCAACGCGAGCTTCGATCGGTCTGTTGTGAGATAGGGCCATGACAACGAGCTTGGGGACGGCGCAGCATCAGCTATCGATCGATCAACGCTTGGATCGCCTCGGCCAGCATGTCGTGAGATCGCGTCTGTTTTTGGATCTCTGGTCTTACTTCGAGTTAGATGACACCAGACAGCACATTATCGAGACGATGCGCGAATACAATGAGTTCTTCCGGTTCACTCCGCACGCATATCTTCTCACCTACTGCATCTACATTGCAGGAGCGTTCGAAACTAGGCGCGACACGATAAATTTCGGCACCTTGATCCGCGACATGACCGGGGCCGGACATCTGCAGGGTTCGCAAGAAGCAGAGGTTGCGGCGCTCATGCTGACCGCCAAAGCTGCAGCTAGAAAAGTGGCCATTCTACGTAACAACGCGTTCGCCCATCGCACCAGCGCAATTACCTACAATGATGTTTTTGAGCTAGCAAAGGTTTCTCCAGCCGAGTTGCGCGAGCTCACCGATGTCGCACTACAATTGTTCAACGCAATGGCTGCGATCCGCGGCGTCACCAAACAGTATTTCACCGAGTTACCTACCAGAGACGCTAAGAGCATGATGGCAGCGCTGGCCAGCAAGTGCTAGTCCGACGGGCAACTCAGACTTCTGCCACACCAGCCGTATGCCGCGCAATTTTGGCCGCGGCGGTATCAACCGCGCTTACGGCCGTGCCCGCATCAAGGTCACAATCGGGATCGCTGGCGATATCCCGAGCAACACGTACGCCGTTGGATCGCTAGTTCAGCCGAGCCAAAAAGCTCTCCTTCCGCCGGGGGAACGCGATGCGGGCGCTTGCTTTCGCGCGTAAGTTGCGCTTGCATAGCTCCTTGCGACGGGGGATTTCAGCATGCGCATTTTCATTACGGCGGCGGCCTGCGCCGCCCTGGCCGGCTGCATGACAGCGGGCGAGACGGTCTCATTCAAGGCCTCTAACCCGCAGCAACAAGCTCTCATGAGGGACGGGCAGCCTGCCCTCGTCTCTCGACAGAAAAGCTCCCTGGTCCTCGTTCGACCGGCAGCTCGACAGCTCCAGGTCAACGGCCGGCCCGTATTCGTGGTGGGCATCAATAACCTGAGCCGGCAGCCTGTCGAGTTTCGGGTCGGACAGGTGGAGGCGGTGCAGCACGCCGCGGGCTCGGACTTCGAAATGAAGATCGTGACCTATGAGATGCTATTTCAGGAGGAAAAGAACCGGCAGGTGGCGGCCGCCCTGTTAACCGGGATTGCCGCCGGTGCTAACTCGTATAGTGCCTCCCGGGCCGGATACGGCCACTACACGACACCGAGCGGCCGCACCGGGACGTTCTACAGCCCAACGGCGGCCGTGATCGCGCAGAGCAACGCTGCCGCCCAGAACGACGCCATGATCGCGAACACGGTCGAGGCCGGCCAACGCAACATGGCTGTGCTCGAGCAGTCAGTCATCAAGGACAACACGCTTATGCCCGGCGAATGGTACGGCGGCCAACTGCACCTAGCACCGCCAACGGACACGGGCGGCGGCCAAAAGACGTATACGATCGTCATCACCGTGGGCCCCGACCGCCACGTTATCGACGTTGCTCAAGGCCCGGCTGGAGCGTGAGGAACTGCGACGCTGCCTACCATCGGAGGACTCCGGCGGGCGCCGCTTTCGACCTGGCAGCTCAAGGTGGACTTGTTGACCCGATTATCCGACCATCCCCGACGGTAATCAGCCCCAAAAAGCGTTGTAGCATCCGATTTGACTCCCGCAGCCGACGAAAAGTGGAGGCCCGAGTCGCCGGCTTTCCTTCCACCAGGGTGGACCCGCGGGCGGTGCGTGCGCCGGCCTTGATACAACCAACCGCTGCACCATTTATGGATTCAGGCAAAACGCCGGGAATTTCGAAAGGGGAGCATATTGCAATGAAGAACGGCTTGTATTCCGCGTCGTTTAAGACGCCATTCGGCGAAGGCGGCGGCGTCGTCATGTTGCTCAATGGTCAATTGAGCGGGGGTGACTCGAGCATGTACTATGTCGGAACGTACGCCGTGTCGGGCGACAAGTTCACCGCCGAGGTGAAAACGGCAAGACACCACCAGGGCCCCGTATCTGTTTTCGGCAAAGACCAGGTGACGATCCGCCTCACCGGCACTATTAGCGGCGATAGCCTGCAAGCCAACGGTTCCGCGGCCGAAGCGCCTGGCGTTGGATTCTCTGCGCGGCTTGATCTTCTGGCGGTCGGAGGTTAGGGGCGGCCGCGTAGCCACCGATACTGATCCCTCGCTCGAGCACAAGAGAGCGGTACGCTTCTGTCTTCGTCAAAATTCGAGGCCTTTGGTGCAGCGTTCCGCTGTCCTGGGAGGGGCGACGGTTTCCTCCCCTCCCAGCCCCCGGCTAACAGTGCCTCTGATATCGATCGGTTGAACCTCTTGCGCCCTGCCGCAGGCTCGCTGTGAGCCGACCAAAGTACCGGATTCCCTTTGCACAGAAGCGAGCAATGTGCGGGCTCGCCAGATAAAGGGGAGTGCGCCCCCTTTCTGATGATGGTCTCTCTGTGACTGCTGCTATGCGCCGAACATCGCGGCTCGTTCTCATTGGCCTGTGTGCGCTCGTCGCGCCGGCCATTGTGGCAATTGAGCCATTGGCCGACACCATGCACGTCGGTCGCGCCTCCGGCGACCTTTATCAGTGGCAAAGGATCGGCTTCCCGTCTTCGAACCTGCCCCGCCGGAATGCGCCGCAGATCAAAGTCGCCATCCGCACGATAAGTATGCACGGTCTAATCCGGATTCCCGGCGCGCCAGCTTCCAATTTCGACACCGGCAAAGGGTTGACTGTGGCAGACCTCATCAATGTCGGCGACGAAGCCGAAGGCTATGCAGAGATAGTCGCATTAGAGATCGTGTTCACGCAGGCGACGCCAGGGCAATACTACCAGGTCTTTGCAGTGGACCCTGACAGGGGAAATTAAGGGCCTCAGAATGATTGTTACTGAGGTACAGGATCAGGCGATTGCCGCGCGAATGGCGCTGATCGTAGGCGCAGTTCGCTTTGATCAGCTCTTCCGAGCAGTCAGGTTCGATGAAGTAGATGGTGATATCCTCTACGTCTATGCACAAGACGAAGATTCAGCAGCAGAGATGGAGGACGCGTTCGCGTTGCATATTTCGATCATCGCCTCGAAGATCCTAAATCGTGAGATCAATGTAGTGCTCGTCCTTCCGCGGAAGCTCTTGAGGTCCGACCGGTAGCTGTCGCCGGACTCCCGCAACAGGGTGGACAAGATCGACCCTGGACAGTTGCGAATCCCTGCCCTGTGCTAACCGCTCGGAACGAGCACGAGGGCGGAAGGATTCGTCCCGCAGGAGCGATCTCGATGCTGATAACGAGGGAACGACGACCGGCGATCCGCTGGGCGATCTCCCTGCTGCAGGAAGCCGGCGCCATCGGAGGAGCACGGCTGGATGCAGGACCGCGCCGACCCGCATGGGCGCGAGTACGCCCTCGACATGGCACGTCGGGATCCGGCATCTCCCCCGCCGAGGCCGTAGCCGAGGTCCGCTATGTCCTGGAAGAAGCGATCGACCACACCTGCCCGGAGTGCCCGACTAGGCGGCTTCACCCCCGACCGTCCTCACTGGCCGCCCGCAGACGCGTGAGTTCGTTCCATGCCAGAGCCGTCTTGAATCCGCGGATATTCCGCTCCTCATACCCTTGAACGTCCAACCCCGCCCATCCATATACCATCCAACTGGATGCCAAGGGGAAGGTGGTCAGATGCCGGGCAACGTTCACGAAATCCGACCAAAACCGGCCGACACGGAAAAAATCACGATCAATCTTGGTTTTGTCGATCTCGGTCAGGTCGATTTGATGGTGCAGGAGGGCTTCTACTCGAACCGCACAGATTTCATCCGGACCGCCATCCGCAACCAACTCGAACGTCACGCCGACGTGGTCAAGCAGTCCACGGCGCGAAAGAGCCTGGACCTGGGCTTGCGCAACTACAGCCGCGAGGATCTCGAGGCGGCGCGGCGGGCGGGCGAGATGCTGCACATCAATGTTCTTGGGCTTGCCACCATCGCCCAAGACGTCACGCCTGAGCTTGCCCGCGCGACGATCGCCTCGGTCTCGGTACTGGGAGCGCTGCACGCCAGTCCGGCCGTCAAATCCGCACTCGCTGATAGGACTAGGTGACACCATGCTGAACCAGGACATCATTCGCGAAGCCACACGCCTCACACGCTCGGGCCAACTCGTCGAGGCCACCGCGCTGCTTCAGCGCATGCTTCGAGGCGAGAAAGCTCCGGACCCTGCCACCCCGACGACCCGCCGCCCCGCCCTTGCTGCAGGAAGAGAGCCGCCGACCATTGACGCCCAAGCGAACGCCGAGACGAAGCGTCCGCGTCGGGCGGCCCAGCCGGCAGTGGATATCGCCAAAAACCTCGACAGGCTCGGACTGGGAGGAGCCCTGAGGCGTGTGCCGCCTTCCATGGCGGACATCGTGCCGGACTGCGCCAGGTTCGTCGAAGGCGTCTACGCAAATGCCGCGGGAAGCCGCGCCTACCGGCTCTTCATCCCCAGCGGCTATCATGGACAGCCCATTCCGCTGGTGATCATGCTCCACGGCTGCACGCAGTCACCGGAGGATTTCGCCGCCGGCACGCGGATGAACTTCATCGCCGAAGAACAGACCTGCTTGGTCGCTTATCCCGCGCAGCGGGCGGAAGCGAACCAGGCGAAATGCTGGAACTGGTTTCGGCCGGCCGACCAGCAGCGTGGCCGAGGCGAGCCCTCGCTCATCGCCGGCATCACCCGCCAGATCGTGCGCGACCATTCGGTCGATCCGGAACGCGTCTACATCGCCGGACTGTCCGCCGGGGCCGCGGCCGCGGCCGTCATGGGATCGACGTACGGCGACCTGTACGCGGCGATCGGCATTCATTCCGGACTGGCCTGCGGAGCAGCCAGCGACCTACCCTCCGCATTGATGGCCATGAAGCAAGGCGGCGGACCTGAGGCAGCGCCGAGCGACGGCCCGCCCGTGCCGACAATCGTCTTTCACGGCGATCGCGACACCACCGTGCATTCCAAGAACGGCGATCGGATCATCCGACAGTCGATCGGCAGATCCCGCACGAAGGCCAAGGTGCATCGCGGGCGGGTACCCGGAGGGCATGCCTACACCCGCACGGTCCACACCGACGCTGCCGGGCACGGAATCCTCGAACACTGGGAAATCCACGGAGCCGGACACGCATGGTCGGGAGGCAGCCCCGCCGGATCCTACACCGATCCGGACGGACCGGATGCGACCAGGGAGATGCTGCGTTTCTTTCTCGAACATTCGCTCCAGCGGAGACGAAACTAGGGTCACTGCAGACGCAACGATCAGGTCTTGGGCTTGTGTTTGACGGCCGCCTCGCGAGCCAGCCCCGTCGACCTTCCCACCAAACCTAGCGATTTGTCGAAGGATGATTAGGCCGACCGGCGGCCGGCGCGCATCTCGATGATGCTATTCTGCCGGTGTCTTGCCTGACGTGCCCATCGAAGCGCAAAAAAAGGAAGCTCCTCCTCCCAGCTCAATATGTGATGCGCAAAGGACTTGATTCAAGCCCCCGATGATCGCGTAGAAGCCTCGACTCGAGCAACCAGTCGGGGTCGTGACATGCCTGTACTGTTTCCAACATCCCACTCACGGACGAGCGCAAGCCGCGCGGCAGCCACCGGACATGCGGTCGTCATCGCCGGCGGCGGCCCGACCGGGTTGATGCTTGCCGCGGAGCTCGCGCTGGCGCATGTCGACGTCGCGGTGGTCGAGCGGCGTGCGAACCAGGACCTCGTCGGCACGCGCGCCGGCGGACTGCACGCGCGCAGCATCGAGATCTTCGATCAGCGCGGCATCGCCGATCGCTTCCTGCGCGAAGGACAGATCACCCAGCTCGCCGGTTTCGCCTGGACCAAGCTCGACATCGGCGATCTCCCCACCCGCCATCCTTACGGCCTCGCACTACGACAGAACCACATCGAGCGCCTCCTGGCCGAGTGGGTCGCCGAACTCGCTGTGCCGATTTATCGCAGCCGCGAGGTTACGGGATTTGCGGAAGACGAAGCCGGCCTCGACGTCACGCTATCCGGCGGCGAGCTGTTGCGGGCCCTCTATCTGGCCGGCTGCGACGGCGGCCGCAGCCTGGTACGCAAGAGCGCCGGCATCGACTTCCCCGGCTCTGCACCGACGCTCAGCAACCTCATGGCGGAGGTCGAGATGCGCGAAGCGCCGGAATTCGGCCTGCGTCACGACGCGCTCGGCTTCCACGGCCTCAGCAAAACCGAGAGCGGGCGCGTGCTGGTCGTGCTGACGGAGGCAAGCCTCGCGCACGATAACGAGCCCTCCTTGCGCGATCTCAGCGCGGCGCTCCAAGCCGTCTACGGCACCGATTTCGGCGTCAAGAATCCCGCCTGGATCTCCCGCTTCACCGATGCGGCGCGGCAGGCCGCCTCCTATCGCAGGGGTCGCGTGCTGCTCGCCGGCGATGCCGCGCACATCCATCATTCCGTGGGCGGCCAGGGCCTCAACCTCGGTGTGCAGGACGCGGTCAATCTCGGCTGGAAGCTGGCGCAAGTCGTCAAGGGTGTCTCTCCGGACAGCCTGCTCGACAGCTACCACGCCGAGCGTCATCCCGTTGCCGCGCGCGTCCTGCGCAACACCATGGCGCAGATCGCCCTGCTCCGCCGCGGCGACGACGGCCTCAAGGCCGCGCGCGAAGCCGTCGCCGAACTGCTCGCGATGGACGAGCCGCGTCAGCGTTTTGGCGCAATGATGAGCGGGCTCGACATACGTTATGATCTCGGCGACGGACACCCGCTGCTCGGTCGTCGCATGCCGGACCTCGATGTGACGATCGATGGCCGGCCGCTGAGACTGTTCACACAGCTGCACGGGGCGCGCGGCTTGCTGCTCCATTTCAGCGAAGCGCCAGATTTCGACATCTCGCTCTGGGCGGATCGCGTCAGGTTCATCCGCACTAGTTACGACGGCGCATGGGAGCTACCGGCGATCGGACAAGTCGCCGCACCAAAGGCCGTGCTGGTGCGACCCGACGGTCATGTGGCGTGGGTGGGAGATGAGGGCCAACGCGGGCTAGAGGAGGCGCTCACGACGTGGTTCGGACCGGCTGTGTCGGCGTAGCGCACATTCCCCTCTCGACGTCAGCTTGAATCCGTCTGGTCAGATAGGCAAGATTGCTTAAGCGCCGTTTGATCGCTTCACCTAGTCCGACAACGGTCCCATATCGTCGCAGCCCGAAACGCTCCCGGTTCCTCTCACTAAACCGCAGATCTCGCCCGACCAGTTTGGATGCTGGCATCACGAGATAGTCTCTAATTTCTCGGTTGCCATCGCCCAATCTGATCACGACGACAAGGCCGGGCGGCAATTGGCGGCCACGTATTATGACCCAACTGAGGTGTGTCGCCGCGCGAGGTTGGCGGCTGCGGGCCACACGGAACGATATCGCAACAGCGTGAATCCTGAGGATCTGATGAACTTGGTCTACCCTGACATCTTCTCCAGACTCTGCGAGCTCTGCAGCCACCTTCAAGACCAGCGTCTTGATCATATCGCGGCGGACAGCACGCGACTCAACGTGCTCATACTTTCGTTTCGGGCTGTAGCCGATCAGGCGATAAGCCGCCCTCAAGCTCCCAAATCGCGTTAGGTATGATACCGAGCCGGGGATACCCGGCGTCTCGTTGATAATGTCCCTGCTCAGCCGCCCTCTTCGGTGAAGCAGGACCCTCAATCGCTTCAGCATTTCTTCGTCTGACATTCCCCAGCGATTTCGCCGATCTACGAGCATCTGCTGCGCCTTTGCGAAAATTGCCTTGTCCACTATCGGTTCAAATGCGTCCTCCTTTCGTACCCAATCTGCCGGCGGATTCTTCTTTCGAACTGTTCGCAGTTTGCAACTGTGGAGATTGTAACGATTGATGCCAATGTAATTCTCATTCTGGAGCAGGTAATGGAGTTTTGAGAAGGTCCAAGGTCGACCAGAATTGAGAACGCCACGAAGGTTGAGCTCCCGCGCGATCTTCGTCTCGGTAAGATGACCATTTACGAAACGATCGAATATAAGCCGAACCACCTCGACTTCTCGTTGCGGTCCTGGCCGCAGGATGACGCGGTCGGATTGAAGTGACTTCCATTGTCCTCTTTCCAGCACCCCTCGGGATCGCCCGTTTTCATCAAACAGCTCTCTGCGAAGTCCGAAGCAAGCGGCTCCCCCTTGTCGAAAACCAAGCCCCGACAAACGACACGCGCCGACGTGCGTCTTCTCGGATAGCTCGCGGCTAAATTCGGCCGCCATCACCCGCTTGAGATTCTTCACGATGCCAGCAACCAGGCTTCCATCGTTCTCGAATTGCTCCGCACAATAGCGAACCGTCATGCCTGCTTGCCTGCAGACAAATTCGTAGTGAGCACTTTCATCGACATCCTGAAAGCGTCCCCAGCGGCTTACGTCATAAATCAGGATGTGATCGAAATCGGCCATACCGCGGCGAACGTCGGCGATCAATCCACTCAGGCCGGGCCTGTTCTTGATCCCAAGACCGCTCACGCCATCATCGCGGTAGGTGCGAACGATTTTCAGCCCATGTGCCATCGCGTACGCGGCGATGGCGGCGGCTTGATTCTCGATGGAGTACCGCTGATGGTCTGTCGACATGCGGACATATTGCGCGGCGCGCGCCGTCTGATCGGTCTGCGGCAACCGGATGTTGCGAGGGACGAGCGCGTTAGCCATCAAACGATGCTCCAGGCTAAAGCCTAGTCCTGCTCGAACGAGACTTCAAATTCACGTCTTGATGAGTCACGGACAAAACCATGACCACCCCACCTTCGCCAGCCAGGGAGCGATGGACGCAAGCAGGGCGACAATCACGCCACCGCAAAACGTCCTGCGGCGCACCACGCTGATCGAGCGCAGATACAGAATTGCGCCAAGCAATGTGCCGTAGTTCTTCCTGAAATCCCCGTTCAGCTTGGCAATTTTCGATAGTTCGGAAGAGACCTCTGCTTCATCCGCCATAGCGCTGGTTCCTCTCAACGCAGTTAGAGCCAGCGCCTTATGAACCACTGTTTTGCCCGACGGAGCAACCAATATTTCGGTATTTCGAAATTACTTCTCAAGCCGACTGCGGGCTCTTGACCAACCCTTTGGCACGGTGCCACGCGATCTCTCTAGGTCTAGCGGCTTGCCTCGTGCTCCGTTCGCCGGAATCTATTTCGCATGAGCACCAAGTCGCGAGAGGTCATCTGGGGCGGCCGGATCATGGGTGCGGAGATCCACGCCCAGGGAGCACGCGAGCGGGCCCAGGAAGCCGTGCGCGAGGCGGACCGCGCGGAGGCCGAGGCTTGGTCCGTCCGGATGGAAGGTTACGGCGGTCCTGCCCAGCCCTCTCCAACCATTGGCCAATGTCTCAACGGCGGGCTTGCTTGGCTCGAGGTTGAGTGCAGTCGCTGTAAGACCCGCGCCAGCATACCGCTGGATGCGATCCGCAGGCCGAAGGACACGCCGATCTGGAAGCTCGAAGCTTCTCTAAAGTGTCGATCGTGCCGCACGCCTCGCCGCGCTCCGGCCGCGCGAATGATCAAGTTGACCGAATCGCGGCAGATCACACCTTACAAGTGGGTGCACCCGACCGAAGAGCGCTAGCTTTGGCCTGGAATGAGGATAGTGGGATTCATGTGCAACCTCTACAGCGTCACCACCAACCAGATGGCCATTCAGGCGTTGTTTCGCGTCATCAACCGGTACGTCGGAAATCTCGCACCAATGCCCGGCGTTTTTCCTGACTATAAGGCGCCGATCGTCCGGACCGGTGCCGATGGCCGGGAGCTCGCGACCGCGCGATGGGGCATGCCGTCTTCCCAGAAGGCGCTCATGGACGCGACGAAGAAGCGCGCCGAAAAGCTGCGAGCCAAAGGCAAGGAGGTCGACTTCAACGAACTACTCCGGATGGAACCGGACGGGGGCACGACCAATATCCGGAACGTAAAGAGCAAGCATTGGACACGCTGGCTGAGACCGGAGCACCGATGCGTGGTGCCGTTCAACTCGTTCAGTGAGTTCAACAAGGCCGAGGGCGGCGACATCTGGTTCGCACTCGACGAGAGCCGCCCGCTCGCGTGCTTCGCCGGCATTTGGACCAACTGGACGTCAGTCCGGAAGGTCAAGGAAGGCGAGACCACCAACGACCTCTACGCGTTCCTGACGACCGAGGCGAACGCCGAAGTCGGTGCCATCCATCCGAAGGCGATGCCCGTGATCCTGACGACGTCCGACGAGGTCGAAACTTGGATGAGCGCTCCTGCGGACGAAGCTCTGAGGCTGCAGCGGCCGCTGCCGGACGGGGCGCTCCGGATCGTGGCTCGCGGCATGAAGGAAGATCCCGCACCGGGAGCGTAACGTTCTGCACAGGCGCAGTGGAACAAGTGGACAAGCCCAAGCCCCGCCAATTGTGAATCCCTCCCCCGTGCTAACCGCCCGGAACGAGCGGCGGGTGGAAGGATTCCTCCCGGCAGGAGCGATCTCGATGCTGATGACGAAAGAGAAAAGGCCAGCGATCCGGACGCTACGCGGCTGGGCGATCTCGATCCTGCAGGAGGCGGGCGCCATCCGCGAATGCGAGGAGCACAGCTGGATGCAGGACCGGGCCGATCCGCATGCGCGCGAGCGCGCTCTCGAAATCGCCAGACAGGACCCGCCAGCCGGGGTTACTCCGGATGAAGCCACCGCGGAAGTCCGCGAGCTCCTGTATTCCGTCGGCGATACCTGTCCCGAGTGCCCGCCAAGTTGAGGCTAAGCCGCCGGTTCAGGCTTGGCTCCGGGGAACGGACCCG
The DNA here is from genome assembly GCF_002068095.1 of Bradyrhizobium sacchari. Lineage (GTDB taxonomy): Bacteria > Pseudomonadota > Alphaproteobacteria > Rhizobiales > Xanthobacteraceae > Bradyrhizobium > Bradyrhizobium sacchari. Next base: position 318,378 of record NZ_LWIG01000033.1, read on the forward strand.
GGAGCCGGGCAATTTCGTGCCAGGCCAGCGCGAGCATGATCAGCGTTGCCGCTCGGCTCCGTCGGCGTCAGCGGCGAGCTTCATCGCCGCGACCGCTTCACGCTCGGGGTCGTACTCGATCTGCATCGGGCGTATATATATAGTCGATGATCGTAAACGATCCCGGAGCGATCGAACCGTAGGACTCCGGGGTCATGAAGGCTGGTTTCTTCCCGGGTCTCCGGAAGCGCCTGACCCTTTCGTGGAGCATCGGGCTTGGGTCAGCACAGCGACAGACCAGAGCGAGCCCTGCTTCGGACCGCTACTTGCTGCGAAGTGACAGGCTAATGCGCGTGACGATGTCGTCCCACTCGTGCTCCTCGCGGGCGGGGTAGTTGATCAGCACGCAATGAACCAGCCGGCCGGCGAAGTTGCAGCGGTCGTACCAGACCTTGTCGCCCTTGTAGCTGGAAACCGCGAAGAAGCGGGATGTCACCCGCTTGTACTGAATGCGTGACGGCGGACCTTTTTTCGCGAGGAAGGCGGCCGGCGAATCGTTGGCGACGTTGGGGGCGGCCTGTATCGTGATGTCTGCACGGCCGTCGGCGGTCCGGAAGCGCTGCCCATATCCATCCGGTCGGCCCGCCTCCTCGGTGAAGATCGAGGACGGGAAGTCGACCGAGGTGCCGGTCTGGGGGATGCTGTAGGTGGTCCACCTGACGGGTTGTGCCGAGACGGCCGATGCCGAGACGGCGAATACAAACGCGATCGCCGGTGCCGTCACTCTCATCGAAATCTCCTCCCAACGTTCGCGAGCGCCTGCATGTCGTGCCTTGGGCAAAGCGGAACGACTGTCTGCGTTCCAAGGAGTCTGTCTGTCGAAGAGCTACAGCGGTCCGCCTTCCTCGACCGGGTCGTTGGACTCCAGCCACATCAGGGCGGTCTCGATCTTGGCGAGCAATCTCTCGATTTCATCGCGCTCGTTCGAGCCCGGATCGTTCTCCAGTCGCTCGAGCAGCTGTTGCTTCCGCGCGAGCAGGTTCGCCACCGTCGACATCGCACTTACTCCAGCAGGCTCCTTCAGGGCGGTGCGCCGGCGTGCCTCGTTCCAGTGGCGCGCCCCCCCTCAGAAGATCCCGAGGAGGGCGAAGACCGCGACTTCGCCCACGAAGGCGATTGTCATGACGGCGACCGTGAAAACCATGTCGCCCACCGGTATGCTGGACATTGGCTGCGCCTCGCGTTGCAGCCCCTATCCTGGATTCATCAGGGCCTGAAAAAGTTTCGGTTCCGGAGATCCGGTTCCGGATATAGCGTCCGCGCGGGCGAAGTCGAGCGGGAGCGCGGTATGCGATTCCTTGAACTGTCGTGCTGGTGCGCGCGTCGCCATCATCGCCAATCCCGAACATCCTGGGTCCCAGATCGAGCGGGCCTATTCCGAAGAGGTATGGGACCGGCACGGAGAGCCAGCTCGCAGACGCGTTGGCGACCATGGGCAAGAGCCCTCCGCAGGCCATGTCGCTCTTTTCCGACGGCTTCGCCATTCAGTACCGGCAACGGATCATTGACTTCGGAATCGAGCACCGCGCGCCTGTCATCTCGGGCTGGCAGGTCTTCGCGAAGAGCGGCGCCATCTGCACGTATGGGCCCAACCTCTCCGAAAGCTATCGCAGATTGGCCTACTACGTCGACCGGGTCCTCAAGGGCGCGCCGACATCGCAGTTGCCGATCGAGCGGTCGACCAAATTCGAGACCGTGATCAACATGCGGACCGCCAAAAGGCTTGGATTGACCGTTCCGGATACCATGCTCGCCTCAGCCGACGAACTGATCGAATGAGCGCATCCTCGCAGCCCCGCGCGTCCTCCTTCAGATGGTAATCGAGACAGGCAGAGGGGAGGACACGCGGGGTGATGCACATTGTTGGCTCAATGGAGCAGGGAGCCGTGGACAACCGCCGGAGGACGGGCGGTGCCATAGCGGACCTCAGTGGTGGTGATGCGGCCGGTTGCCGCGTCCGATGTACCATCCGTAGTGGTGGCCGCGGTTGCCGTGCCATCCGCGGTGGCCTCTCCCGTGACCGTGACCATGCCCGCCCTTCACCTGGATCAGGCTTTCGTCCTGCGTCGCCGTGGGCGCCATGCCCAATCTCGCCGAAGCCATATGCGCGCCGCCGAGCATCGCTATAGTCAATACTATCGCCGTCCATCCGAACTTCTTCACCGAAAATCCTCCCGCGCGGGATCGCGCCCGGCATCAAGCGGATCTTGATGGATTTGTTCCCAACGCCGGGGTCCCACGAAGTTGAGCTGCATCGAAGGAATTCGGTTCTGTCCGCGACCGCTGCGTCGCCGATCACGGTGGCGATCCCTTCGTCCATCCGAAATCTCTGCGCGGGACCGACAAAATGTGTACCTTAGCTGTAAGAGCGGAGGAAACAATGCGAAGGCGCGATTTCATCCGAGCGTTTGCCGTCGCGGCCGGCCTGCCCGCAATCGCACGTGCCCAGCAGGGGCAACCCGTCCTCGGATTTCTCAGCACCCGCTCGCCAGAAGAAGCCCAAACCCACACGAATGCCTTTCGGCGGGGGCTCGAAGAGATGGGGTACGCCGAGGGCCGTAACGTCGTCGTCGAGTACCGCTGGGCGAAAGGCGATTACGGCCAATTGCCCCGGCTCGCCNNNNCCCCGCCGCGAAGGCGGCGAAGGCAGCGAACTTTCCGGTCCCGATGGTCTTCGTGGTCGGCGAAGATCCCGTGCAGGCTGGACTTGTGAAGAGCATGAATCGTCCCGGCATGGCGACCGGCGTCAACTTCTTCACCGGCGACTTGGGAGGAAAGCGACTAGCCCTCTTGTGCTCGATGGTTCCTGCGGCCCAAGTGCTGGGACTACTTGTGAACCCGCGCTTCGGCGCCGAGGCGGCCGAAGAACACAAGCAATCCATCGCGGCCGCCGCCCGCACGCTCGGGCGCGAAATCCGGGTCCAGCAGGCGAGCACCGACGCCGAGATCGACTCCAGTGTCGCGGAGCTGCTCAAGGCAGGAATCTCAGGACTGATCGTGCAGAATGATCCGTTCTTCGACAGCCGCCGCGAGCAAATCTTGAGACTTTCGGCTCGGGATCGTCTGCCGGGCATCTTCCATATCCGGGAATTCCCGGCTGGAGGGGGTCTCATGAGCTATGGCGCCAGCCTCTCCGACACGTATCGCCAGTTGGGCGCGTACGCTGGCAAAATCCTTAGAGGCGCGAAACCGGACGAGCTTCCGGTTTCGCGACCGACGAAGTTCGAATTGGTCATCAACACAAGAACGGCCAAGACACTCGGTCTCGCCGTGCCTCCATCCATTTTGATCGAAGCGGACGAACTGATCGAATAACCAGCTATACGAGCCGATCCTCTCGCTGCTCCTTCGAACTGCCCGCTAGGCCAAATCCTCATCGCTTCTGCAGCACGGTCGAGAGTGTCGGATCGTCGTTCAAGATCGCGAGGACTTCCCGCGAAGACAGATGCGCCGCAGCTTCCTCGAAGGTATCGCTCGCATCGACCTTGGCGCGGCCGACCGCCAGGTTGGCATCGATCATGTCGGGCCGAGCGGCGCGAGGAGGCGGCAGCTGCGCCAGGTGGAAGGCCAACAGCGCTGGGTCCTCGCGAAGTTCCACCAGAGCGGGCCGGGCTCCGAGATCCGCCGAAGCGCTCAATTCGTTCGCCCGGCGCAGGACCGGGGGCGGCTCTCGTTCTTCGGGCGTGACGAACAATTTGCCGAGGGCGGGCCCGGCGGTCAGCGCGCCGATAGGAACGGCGAACAGCAGGCCGACGATGACCGGCGACATCCAGAGCAGCAGGGGCAGCGAAACGGCGTACGCGCTTGCCGCCATCGCAACGCCGCACAGGGTCGGAACGCCGTATTTCCGGTAGAGCTCGCGGCGCTCCACCGTGCCGTCGTCGCGCCTTTGCGTCTGCCAGCCCGCATCGCGGCCGGACAATATCTCCACGACCGCGATCGACTGGAAGATCATCATCACGGGCGCCATCAACGCGGATACGACGACCTCTGCGAGAACTCCGGCCGAGGTCCGCAACGCGCCGCCGAATTGGCGCCTCACTGCTACCCGCATCCAAACGAGCACGAGGCTGAGCAGCTTCGGCAACAGCAGCAGACCCATCGTGGCTACGAATACCCAGACGGCCAGCACGGGATCCTGTGCGGGCCAGGTCGGAAACAACGAGAAACCCTTCGGAAAATACTCCGGACGCACGAAGCGCGCCTGCAGCGAGATCAGCATCCCCAGTAGCAGGAACAGCAGCCATAGCGGCGCCGTCAGATAGGCCCCTACCCCCACCATGAAATGCAGGCGCGACAGCCAGTGGAGACCTCGCGCCGGCACGACAGCGAGATGCTGAAGATTACCCTGGCACCAGCGACGGTCGCGCGCGGCAAAGTCGAGCAGCGAAGGCGGCACTTCTTCGTAGCTTCCGCCAAGCATCGGCAGCATGTAGATGCCCCACCCGGCGCGCCGCATCAGCGCGGCCTCGACGAAATCGTGGCTTAGGATGTGCCCGCCGAACGGCTTGGGCCCCCGCAGCTGCGGCAGCGCCGCCGCTTCGGCGAACGCCTTCACCCGGATGATCGCGTTGTGGCCCCAGTAATTGCCCTCGGAGCCGTGCCACCAGGCGACGCCGGCGGCGATCATCGGTCCGTATAACCGTCCCGCGAATTGCTGGACGCGGCTGAACAGACTTCGCGCATTGACGATCAGGGGCAGCGACTGGACGAGGCCGGCGGTGGCATTGGTCTCGATGGCATGGACCAATCGGACGATGGTCTGCCCACTCATGAGACTGTCGGCGTCGAGCACGATCATGAAGTCGTAGACAGCTCCGAACCGCGTGATCCACTCCGAGATGTTGCCGGCTTTGCGCGCCGTGTTGTCGCCGCGGTGACGATAGTACAGCCGCGATGTGCCGACGGCCTGTCGCAATGCGAGCAGTGCCTTTTCTTCGGCGACCCAGATGTCCGGATCGGTGCTGTCGCTCAGAACGTACCAGTCGAACAGCTCTCCATGGTTCGTCGCTTCCAAGGACTCGATGATCGCCCGCAGCCGTGCCGTCAATCGGTGCGGGTCCTCGTTGTAGGTCGGCAGCAGCATGGCGGTGCGGCTCGCGATCGCAGGCGGCTCCGCCTCCGGCGAGTAGGCGTTCGAACCATGAGACAGCAGGACGAAGAAGCCGGCGAGCGCGGAGGCGAACGAGAAGGCGACCCAGGCGAGCAGGATCAGAAAGAGCGCCAGCACCATGGCTTCGAGGACGGTGACGCCGCCGACCTCCAGCACGCGATACATCTCATAGCCGCCGGCCCCCGTGAGCGCCGCCGTCGTGAGCAGGATGAGGCCGCGTCGCCAGGCCATCGCGGGCGCAGCCGGCGCAGGGACGCGGTCGGGGACCCCTTTGTTTCCGAGGTCGCCGGGAGCCATCGGGAGGGGTGACTCGCGCGGCAGCAGGCGTTGGGTCACGATATCGCCGGCGACCGGCCGGGGCGCCGTGTTCAGGGTGCCCATCGGTAGACCCAAACTTCCGACAAGGGCTTGTCGCCCTCGGTCAGAAAAGCCCGTAGCTCGATCGGCTCCCCTTTCACCTGGCACTGGAAGCTCAGCCGCCAACCGCCCGTGTACGGATTGGGCTGCGTGACGATGTTCTTCACCTCGGACTTCTCCGCCGTCACGACGCCTTTGACGCCGGCCGGATCGATGCCCTTGAGGTGCTCACCGACCAGATCGAGGACGAAGAGGCGGGCGTCTTCGCCCCTCGCTCCTATTCCGCTTCGCGTGAAGCGGGCCAGCGAATTCGGTTTCGGACTGTCCGGTCCCCAGTGCAGCCGGTAGGTGTAGTTGTGTTCGCCCTTTGCCTGCAGCGGATTCTTTGGCCGCCAGAATGCGGCGATGTTGTCGTGCACCTCCTCCTTGGTCGGGATCTCGAACAGCATGACGCCGCCCTCGCCCCAATCGCCGATCGGCTCCATCCAGAGACTTGGGCGTTTTTCGAAGTTGGATTCGATGTCCTGATAGGCGAAGAAGTTTCTCTCGCGCTGCATCAGCCCGAACCCACGGGGATTCAGATCCTGGAAGGTGCTGATCTGGAGATCACGGGGGTTGCTGAGCGGTCGCCACAGGCTTTCGCCCTTGCCGTTGAAGATCGCGAGGCCATCGGAATCGTGGACCGACGGACGGAAGTCGTCGATGTCGTTGCGGTCGTTCGGACCGTAGAAGAACATGCTCGTCATGGGTGCGAGCCCGGCGCGCCGCATCTCGACGCGCGGGTAGACCGACATCTCGACGTCGAAGACCGTAGTGTCCCCAGGGCGGACGGTGAATCGGTAGCTCGCGGCGCAGCTCTTGCTGTCGAGCAGAGCATGGATCACCAACGAGGTCGCACCCGGGGCCGGCCGCTCGAGCCAGAACGTCTTGAAGACCGGAAATTCCTCGCCCTTGGCTTCGCCTGTATCGATCGAAAGTCCCCGAGCCGAGAGCCCGTACGTCTGCCCCTTGGACACGGCGCGGAAATAACTCGCGCCGAGAAAGACGCAGACCTCGTCGTAATAGTCGGGACGGTTCATGGGCGCGTGGATGCGAAAGCCCGCGAACCCGAGATCGACGTCCTCGAACGCCGGGACCTTCTCGCCGAAGGCAAAGTCGTCCTTGCGGTACCTGAGCTCGGTGGCTTTTCCGTCAGCGACCTCGAAGATGGTCACCCTGTTCTTGTAGAAGAAGCCGCGATGGAAGAACTGTGCCTCGAACGGAAGATTCTTGCCGCGCCAGAGCGCACGCTCCGGCAAAAAGCGGATCGAACGATACTGATCGTAGTCCAGGTCCTTCAATCCGCTCGGGAGCTTCTCGTCCGGCGCCTCGTACGGTTTGCCGGCCAGCGCACGGGCCAAGTCCCTGACCGTGGACGGCCCAAACACGTCATCCGACGCGGCGGCGTAACCGCTGCGCGAGGCGAGCAGCAATGCTGGCAGCAACGCCGACCCTTGAACAAGTTGCCGTCGGTTCACGTGCTCTCCTACCCGCTACTGCTTGCCGCGGCCATGCAACGACCGCCAAGCGAGCGAGTTCCACCGCGCGGCCAGCATTGATGCCGCGCCCCGGTCTCAATTGAGCAGACGCGCACGAAGCTTTCTGATGATTTCCCGGAGATCAGCGGCGTATTCCTCCGCGGCCCGACGCGCCTCTTCCAGGCGAGCCTTCCTGGAATTCAGCTCGCTGCGCTGGACCTGGCCAGCCGGCTTTTTCATGTCCGTAGGATTCACGGCTTCGACGTCCGACGCTTGCGCCAGATCAACGGTATCTCGGCAGCCCGGTTCGCGCTGCTGGCCCAAGCCTTGCGATTCGCGTCCTCATCGGCGGTCTCTAACGGCGACGAGCAAACCAAATGCCGAGCAGAAACGCGACAAGGAGCGACTGCAGCGGGGCTTGCAGGGTGACTTCGCGCAATCGCTCGGCCCAGCGCACCGCCGCATCCCGCGAAATTGGCGTGGTTGCCCTCCCGTCCGCGGACCCGGTATTCGCGCTCGACCGGTCCACCGAAGCCCGCTCGAGGGCGGTCTGCTCGCCCGTCAATCCGGATGCCTCCGTCATCGCCGACGATTCTTTCATATCCATGCGAACCTCCCAGAGTGGCGCCACAGAAACCGGCCTCCCGCGTCTCGGTTCCTAGGCCGACTTCCGCCGGGGCCCGGCCGCCGGCTTCTTGGCTGCGCCCTCCTTGGCCGGCTTCTTGCCCGCGATCGGCATCAGCATTTCCTTCTGGCCAGCAGACGCCTTCTTTGGCTTCTTGGCGGGGTTTTTCGGCGCCGCCGCGTCGGCCGTAGCGCCACCCACGCTCTTGCGCAGCGCGTCCATCAGATCGACGACGTTCTCGCCCTTCGGCCGCTCCTTCGGACGAATGACCTTGCCGACCCGCTTCTGGTTGATGAGCTCGACCAGAGCGCTCTCGTAGTGATCCTCGAACTTCTCCGGATCGAAGCGCCCCGCCTTCTGGTTCACGATGTGCTTGGCGAGATCGAGCATATCCTTCGTGACCTTCACGTCCTGGATCTCGTCGAAATATTCCTGCTCGCCCCTGACCTCGTACGGGTAGCGCAATAGCGTGCCGATCAGCCCCTTGTCGCGCGCCTCGAGTGCGATGATGTGCTCGCGGTTCGTCAGCACCACCCGACCGATCGCTACCTTTTCCATCTCACGGATGGTCTCGCGGATCACGGCGAAGGCGTCGTGCCCGACCTTTCCATCCGGACGCAGGTAATAGGGGCGGATCAGGTAGCGCGGGTCGATGTCGGACCTGTCGACGAATTCGTCGATCTCGATGGTGCGCGTGGACTCCAGCGCGACCTCCTCGAGCTCCTCCTTCGTCACCTCGATGAACTGGTCCTTCTCGATCTGGTAGCCCTTGACGATGTCCTCGTTCGGCACCTCGTCGCCCGTGTCGGCGTCGACCTTGAGGTACTTGATGCGGTGGCCAGTCTGGCGGTTGAGCTGGTTGAACGAGATCTTCTCGGACTCGGACGTGGCCGGGTAGAGCGCCACCGGACAAGTGACCAGAGATAGCCGAAGGAAGCCTTTCCAGTTGGCGCGGGGGGCCATGAACGCGGGACTCCGAAACGTTGTTGCACGGATTCAAGACGAACGAGGCAGCCCGGTTCCGACACTGCGAGCCCCAATCTTTTTCCCGCCTTCGCATCAATCAATCATCTGGCGACGCAACGGTCGAGTTGGTCACCCGAATCCGTATGGGTTGGGCCTCACCACTGATGCAATGCAACAAAGGTGACTGTTGAGCACAACAACCCCACCGTGTATCTTGAGGCCCTTTGGTGGGTAGTAATAATGCTTATTGAAGACGCGCATTTTTTTATACGGTGCCTTCGCTATCGCTTCCACACAGAAAAGCTTCCTCTGAAGACGCTGATGCTCCTCAATCTAGAGGGAGCAACCGTGGTTGATATTGGCGCCAACAAAGGAATCTACTGCTATTGGTTGGCACGCGCGGTCGGCCCGTCCGGCAGGGTTCTCGCCTTCGAACCTCAGCCTGAGATGGTTAGCTATGTCCGGGACCGAAAGAGGCATTTCGCCCTCGATCACGTCGAGATGGTTGAGACGGCTCTGTCGGATCGCCGCGGTACCGCCCAACTGGCCCGGCAACGAGTTGGCGACGGAAGCGCCTCATTGTGCGAAGAGCGGAGGAAGGCTAGTGATCAGGCGCTCTCCGTTCCTCTCGTGCCTCTTGATGATTTCGATCTCCCGAATCTCAAGTTCATCAAATGTGACGTCGAGGGCCACGAATTAAGAACCTTCGCAGGCGCCCGGCGTGTCATCGAGACGTATCGGCCCGTAATACAATTCGAAAGTCTTTCCGCAAATGCCTGCGACCTGTTCTCGTTTTTTGAGGGTCTCGGTTACTTCGGCGCAATGTATTTGGACAACGTATACTTGCCTTATCAAGTTGGGTGGGAGATCCCGCACGCAAAGTTCGGGCTTGGCGGACACCGAGACTTCCTTTTCTTTCCCCCGACCGCCATCGGAACCACAATCCCAATGTCTTTGTATCAGCGGATCAACGCCGCGGGCGGTCGCTCGTAAATTGCCCAAGGAAGGCCCGCCAGCGTGAACCGGCAGGCCTACCTCCTGTCTTCTCAATTCACGCCCAGAGGCCCTCCGACACAATCTCAACGCGCGACATCGTCCCGTCGAGATAGGCTGGCGCATCGAGAGGCAGCGGCGCGCGAATGTCGCCGTACACATTCATCGGGTTATCTCGATTGTGCGCTGTCACCATCGCTTTGATGCATGCGGGCATTCCAGCGCGATCGATGCGCCGCTCGTACAGCTCCAGGAACGTATTGGCGACAATGTCGTCGCGCGCGCTCCGCGAGAGGTATCGAGGCGTCAGACGGGCGCCGAATTCGGCGCCGGCATCAAATACGCCGTCGAACACGACTGGCTCGAGCTGCACGAGAGTGGGACCTATGTGCGGCTCAAGAAAGCTGGCGAGGATCTGCTGGCGACGGCCGCGAAGTGACAAGAATGTCAATGGTGGGAAAGCCCCGGTTTACCGGCCAGTGAAAACCACGAAGTGTGAAGCTGTTCACCCCCGCCGAATCTTTCCTCGCCCCACATTGGGAACGTCCCCGCTCCGGATGCTTATCCGGGAATGGACGAGTCCGAGCTGGCGAAGCTGGAGGCGCGGCCATGAAGCCCCACGCCATGAGCAAGTCTTTCGGTAATGGCGCCGGGCACGTTCTGCGCCAGCACAACAGCGCCGTACTGCTGTTCAGCTGGCGCGGCAAGCCCGACGGATCGGCCCGCTATCTCGAGCGCGTCAACCGCTACAACCGCAATGGCGTGGAATATCCCAGCCTTGCCGCCCTGCTGCGCGCCGTCGAGCCGAGCACGCGCGAAAGCAGCGCTGACCAACCCCAACATCACTGCACTGGCCGCGTTTGCAGGCGTCCCAATCTGCATGCGTGAAAAAAGAAGGCCCAAGCCGGTATGGGGGCGACCCGGCTTGGGCCTTGCTGGGGCATCTGGGGTGGGTAACAGATGCGAGCTGATAACTGAGGAAATGTCGACCGGTTCCGACGCACCCGTAAATGATGCAAAGCAAAGGACCGCTGCCTTTGGGCAGCGGCCCCTCACGCTGCCGGGTTCAATAATTCCGAAATGAAATGCCTTCGCCAGCCCCGGCATTGCCGAGTTTTCCCGCTTTCGCTGATTTCCGCAATGTGAATGGATGTCGCAGCAATTGCGAGTGGACCGCATCCCCACTCGGCAAACGCCATACTCGCGCGAGCCTTTCCAGCGCCGTCGACCGGCGCCCCTCCTTCATGACAAGACGCAGCCGCAGGAACGATCAAGCGGCGAATGAATCTTGATAGCAGTTCTCGTCAAAGTGGGAACTGCGATGCGATATGTTGCGTACGCGGTCGATGCAGGAGGCGTTGTCCGTGCAGTTTATGAAATCAATTGCCCATCGGACAAAGAAGCCCAAGCTCGATCCGAGAAATTCTTAGAAGCCCACGCTTCCGTTGAGGTCTGGGACGGACCCCGGTGTGTTGCCCGCCTGGTGCGTGACGACAAAGTACGACACGGGTGAAGGGGTTGGAACGCGAAGAAGCGTTCCTGAGGACGTAGGTATGCTGGCACGACGGCAACGCGACAAAAATTCCGCAGGTTCCGATTCGCCTTCGGACGGAAGGCCGCCTAGATTTGACCCCGGTCAATGGAGTTATCGCGTATGGCCGCGCCGTCCATCGTTCCGAACGATCGCCTCGATAAGGATTTTTACCTAGTCCTGGAGGAGTTTCGCGACGGTGCGGCATTCCGTGAGACCGACGAAGGCATCGATTATTCCACACTGATCGACGACCTGCTCACCGGGCAATATGACCGGGTGCTTCGCGTGGTCGCGTTCAACCCGGTCGAGGGCTGGTCGCGCGACGCGTCCGAGGACGTTGCCCGCGAGCTCGAGCGCAGGATTGCCGCTGAAGGTCACGAGATCTCGGATGCCTTGAAGGATTTCGTCGAGAGCCAGCTCGGCCGCGCCCTCGGCGTCCAGCTGCCACTCCCATTCAGGATCGCCGGTGATGGCTGAAAAAGGGAAGCCAAGCGGCTCTTGGCGGCCGCAGTGCGAAGCCGACCATTACATCCGCTGCCCGATCTGCGGCGAGTTGCTGGACATGAGAGACCTCGGCGAGGTGCTCGATCATCTGCACGGCCAGGAAATCGAGGAAGAGCCGATGCAGCCCTGCACTATTTGCGATGACACCGGCTGGGTTTGCGAGAACCACCCCGACCGTCCCTGGGACGGCCCGCGGGGATGTACCTGCGGCGGCGCCGGCGTGCCGTGCCCGGCCTGGGTCCTGCAGATGGAGAGATGCCGCGCATGCCCGAAGGCATCCGTGTCGAGATCGACAAGGACGGCTGGCGTCAATAACGGTTCGAAGCCGTTCCTAAAGCACTAGGCTCACCAACCACACAGCGAGTGAGCAGCAGACCGCAATTCCAAGGTATGGCAATGCAATTGTCATCGGTCCCTCACTGACGAAATCCCGACGCTCAAATCAACCGCAGATTCGCATATTCGCGGCCGCGTGACTATCTCGTTCTCATGCCCAGCACATTCGAGTTTTGCCTGCCGACCGCGGCCAAGACCGTCCCCGAAGGCCCCGACTGGTTCCACGAGATCAAGTATGACGGCTATCGCTTGCGCCTCGAGCACAACGGCCGTGGCGTGCGCCTGATCACTCGGAACGCCTACAACTGGACCAACCGCTTCCCCTTGATCATGCAGGCGGCGCTGCGCAACCGTGAGCAGCAATTCGTCATCGACGGCGAGGCCGTTATTCTCGGCGTCGACGTTGTCTCCGATTTTGATGCCCTGCATTCCCGCCAGCACGACGACGAGGTGCAGCTCTATGCCTTCGACGTGCTCACGGTCGGAGGCGAGGATCTGCGCCAGCTGCCGCTGGAGACGCGCAAGACCAATCTCGCGCGTGTGTTGCGCGGCCGGCCCGACGGCATCTTCATCGCGCCGTTCGAAAGCGGCGCGATCGGCCCGGACCTCTTTCGCGCGGCGTGCGATCTCCGCCTCGAGGGCATCGTCTCCAAGCGCCGTGATCGCCCCTACGTCGCTGGCCGGACCCATGAATGGCGCAAAATCAAAAACCACTCCCATCCGGCATGAGCCGCGAACTCTGAAGGGGCGATCAGCACAAACGCTGCGCGCGGCGGGCATCCCGTGCCGCACACATTTGGCCGCGCCATGCATTCGTTATGAGGAACTGCCCGGCGTCGCCGCCGCCGACTGCAAGCGCCCCC
>NZ_LWIG01000033.1:331283-354281 GCF_002068095.1 Bradyrhizobium sacchari
ATAGACCTCCCCTGGTACCGCACCGTGTCGCCGTCGACCACGTCGACCGCGGCCTGCGTGCTCATGCGCGAAGCAGAGAGGACCATTGCCGTCATCACCGCTGCGGCTGCCCAGCGCTGTCTTTCGGTCTCGATCGGAACGGCATGACGGACCTACCCTAAGTACGAAACATCCTTGGCCCGCGACGCGAGCTCTGCCTCGATCTTATCAATCTCGGTTTGATTGCGCTCGATGAACGCTGCGAGCTCATCGCGCGACATTTCCGAAAGCGATTTTTGCTGAGAAGATGTTTCCTTGCGGGTAGGAGCTATGTGCCCTGCCCGGTCCAGCACCTTGATGGAAAGGTCCGCGCGAACGCGCGCGCTAACGCTGGCGTCCTGGAGTAGCGATTTCGCTACCCGGTAAGCTAGTGGGGCGCCGACAACTGCAAGATCGAGTTGAATGGATTCGGAAATCGCCGCGGCGACCGCTGGCAACCGCATCGTTTTGTACACCGACTTCGGATGATAGCCGGCGAGTTCCGCCGCCTCCTCAGGTCGTCTGCCCTCATTGGCAATAAGGCGTACTAGCGTCCGCTGCTGTTCAGTGAGGTCGTATGATGCAATCGACGGCATGCGAGCCCCTCAGTTGTCGCGCGCCGCGTTCGCAGCAGCGATAAGACGACGCAAGTCGATATTGTATCGCGGCACGTCCGGATTCTTTACCGGCCGCTCGAGCAGGTACGCCGCCACATTTGGATCAAACCAAGCCAGGTGGATGATTTCGTCAGCGTTTTGCTTGTTTGAAGGCAGCATCTCAAGCAGCAGCTTAAATCTCTTGATCAACCCGCCGCCGGCGAGATCTCCTTTGAAGTGACGAACCGCCAGTTGGGCCCACCCCGGGATGTTGATCTTCTCCGCGGTGTCGCTGCCGACTGAGGCGCGCTTCTCGGCCTCCTTGAAATACGACAGGATCTTGTGCGCTTGACGGAGATTACTCATCTCCTCGGGGCTGAAGACCTTCGCTATGAGCTGCTCGTTGTCCTTGAACTCTTTGGCCAACCGAGCGAACTGGACCTCGAGAGTTTCGCCCACTTGCCGCGTGCCCTGCACCTTGTCCGCCAGTACCTCCGACATAGCTGCCTTCCAACCGCGTTGCGCTTGCGCGTCATTCTTCATGAGCGCGTTGATCTCGTCGAGCCTGCGAGATGAATCATAGCCGCCGTTGAGGATCTTGGTGGCGGCATCGCGCGGATCCTCGCGGATCAAGGTACCGATCGCCGAACGGTCGACTTCAGCTTCAGTGGCGTTTCGAGCCGTCCGAGCTGCCTCCAGATCAGCACGCGCTTGCATCGACAGCTGCTCGCCACGGCGCGCCTGAGCGACGATGTCGTCAAACTCCCGGCGGATCGCCGGGAACTGCGCCAGGATCTCCGCGTGGCTGTTTGCCCAGGCTGATGCCCGGATCGGATTAATCGTGCCGTCCGCGTTCAGCGCGGACATGGCCAAGCTTGATCGGTAATGGTCCCGCAGTGCTGTCTCGGCAGCCGTCATCGCCGGCGAGCCTTGAAGCATTCGTGGGAGAGTGGCTGCGCTTTCCGGCGACGCGAGGAAACGACCAGCGGTGTCGCCCGGAGGCGTGGCGCCGCGGTTGAGCTCGCCGTCGGCGTTCTGGCCGCCGCGGTCGATGGCCTTCGTGAACTTGGCGCCGGGGTCGTTCGGCTCGGGGCGGAAGCGCTCGGCGAACTGCTGATAGTTGGCGTTCGCTTCGGAATAGCCAGGGGCCTCCTCGATCGTGCGATTGATGGCGGCGCGGAGCCGGCCGAGGTTGTCGGCCAGGTCGAAATTGCCGCGGGCCTGCGCCTGCTGCTGCGCCGGGCCAATGAACTTGCGGAGGTCGGCCAGATCGCCGCCGAGCGCCGTGCCGGGACCGCCAAGGTTCGTTCCGGTCTCGGGATCGATGACCGGCCGCAGCGCGTCGAGGCGCCGCATGAAGTCCTCGGGCAGCGTGCCGGGCGCGAGGTCGTTCGCCTGGCCGCGAATGCGGTCGATCGCGCCAAAGACATCGTCGGCCGGGAGCTGGTCGTTGCGGCCGGGCGCGGTGTCGAAGAGGCGGTTCTTCTCAGTTCGGGCCGCAAGATAAGTTTGCTCTACCAGTGCCCGATCGAGCCGCCGGGATGCGTCAGCTCTGGCTTCGCTGTTGGCCACGCCACTAAGGGGCTGCCCCTGATCGTGCCGGATCTGGTCGATCGAATTGAGGGCGTCTTGGCGCTGCAAGACATCGCTCTCGGCTGCGTTCACACGTTCGGCTCGAGCTTCGGCCGCTCGGCGCATGACGGAACTCAGATCCGCTCCCGGATCGCGCACGGCTTCGACACGCTCGGCGGCCGCAGCTTTGACATTCTGATCTCGCTTGACGAAGTCGGGCGACGACTTCAGACGGGCCGCTTGCTCTGCGGCGATCAAGCCGGGATCTCGCGAGAGCAGTCCCGAAGTCGGCATTGCTGAGGCGTGGAGCGCCGTCCCTTCGTCTAGGCTCGCAAGCGCGGCCGCGTTCTCGCGGATGTCTTGGGCCAGGGCTCGAGGAGCGCCTGTAGCCGCGGATTGAAGCCTCGCCGCGGCGCGATCTACGTCGGCATTGCTGTACGGCGCTTTGGTGGTTGGGTTGAGCGGGATTGGCGCCGGTGCGGAAGTGAATGTCTTAGAAGCCATGTTGCGGATCAAGCCACCGAGGCTTTCCACGCCGGACTGCAATGTATTCGCGCCAGAAGCACCGACCAACGGTGCGATTACGTTGGCGACGTTCTTGAGGCCATGCCCGACATGATGACCGAAGACGATTGCGTCGTTAGGGACGTAGTTGTCGGAGGCATTCACGGCCACACCCGCGCCCATTCCACCGATAGCGTCGCCGACCAACGTACGGGCGGGCGCTTCCGCGTAAGGGCGCGCCATGCGATCTAAAACACGCCCCATGAACGTCTCGGACGGAACGACGGCCTCGGCCACCTGGGGGGCCCGTTGCGCCAGCATGGCGCCGGTACCGACCGCCTGCGTGCCGAACCGGTTGACGTCGTAAGCGAGCTTCTCGCTGCGCGACATCGTGGCCGGATCGATGACGGGGATGCCGCTTGCGTCGACTGCCTTCTCGACCAGTTTTGAAGCCGGAATGGCGTACGGGATGTTCGTACCGAACAGCCGGTTGATGCCGCCGGTAGCGGCGTTCTGCGCGCCGGCCACAAGATCGGGGATGCCGGTGACGATGTCGGTGAGGCCCTTGCCGACGCCCTGCGCGCCGACCTGGAAGTCGCGCACCGCGCCGCCGACGCTGCTCGGCAGGATCGACGCCGGGCGCTCGATCGGCTTCGGCGGCTCGGGGGTGACGTAGAGGCGACCCGCCGCTGCCGCGTTCTGCGCGCCGACGCCCGGGGCCGCAGGAGCAGGTGCGGCGAACGGGTCGTGATCCACAGGGACGAGTTTCGGCTGCGTGGGGGCGGCCTGCGCCGGAGGCCGCACTTTCAATTGCTGTTGCAGGATCGCAAACGCCTGCTCCGGAGACGCTCCATCCGGCCCCGTGACCGTGTAGCTTTTGCCTTCTGGCGAGGTGAAATTGAAGGTGCGGCCGGTCTTCTTCGGAATGAGGTCGTCGAACATCCCTGGCGATTTGGCTGCCGGTGAGCCTTCGAGCTGCGCGATCAACGCGGGATCGGTGACTGCCTTCGGCTGTGACGCTGGAACGGCGACCGTGCCATTGACCATCGGAAAGCGCCGTTCGGACGTCGATACATCATGCATTTGCGATGCCGGCGGCAACGAGCTCAACGCGCGTCGGATGTCTGCTTGCGTGAAGTCATCCGGAAACTCGTGCCGCTGGCCCTCAAATTCTATGATCTGAGGCATTCTCAGTGCGCCTTGATGATGTAGTTAAGGACAAGTCCTGGCGGGAGCGTTTGAACGGGCGTGCTTGTGCCGCCTTGAGGGCTGCCCGTGAACGTCGACGCCCCCTGCGAGGCGGTGATCGTCGCACCGCTATTGGCGCCGGCCGGGAAGCCACCGCCGCCCGTGGTGGTACTGCCTGAAATGGCGTTTTGCGAAATAGAGATAGCACCGTTCGTGATTGTGCCGGCGGGCGCGTACGGCGGCAAATTGGCCGTCACCAACGTCCGGTTCTGCTGGCCCCCGGAGGCACCAAGCGTCGCGCCGTCGATACCGCCACCGGCTGTCGTCAACCGGGTGCCGCTGGTGTCATGACCAAACACGGTGCGCCCGCGCAGATCTGGCACGTTAAAATGAGTGCCATCGGCTGCTCCGTACCGCGTGTCGATCGCGGCGAACAGCGCTGGATAGTCCGAGCGCAGCACCGACTGGCCTTCGCAGATCAGCCAGCCGGTAGGTACCGCCCCCCCGGCGAACGGCATCAGCGCGCCGGCGGGGATCACCTGGTTCGCGTCAGGCCCCAATTTTGTGATGCCCACCGCTGCATCGGCAATCTTGGGACTGGTGATGGCCTGATCAGCTACTTTGTTCGTGGTCACAGAGCCGGTCGCTAGCTTCGAACTCGAAACCACGCCGTCGGCCAGCTTGTTCGCGGCCACCGCGCCGTCGGCCAGCTTGGCCGACGTGATCGAGCCGTCGGTGATCGCGACTGCGGCGCTGAAATCAGCGATTTCATCCCACTTACTTGCATCGAAACTGACGCCCGAGGTGTGAGTGGTGTTCGCGATGTAGAAAATCGAGCTGTAAAAGACGGTGCTGATGTTGGCGTCGTAGACAACGCCGCTTTCCCACTGCGACGGAGCCGCGAAACCGAGCGTGACGCTGCTGTCGAACTGCGCCCGGCCGACGGAGCCGCGCTTCAGAACCCCATCGTCGTCCTGAATCTTGGCGAGGTTCTGTTGGGTGTCATCCATCGCCAGCTTGACGGCGTTGAACTCGGCATCCAGCGAGGTGCCTGACTGCTGCGAGGTCGGGTTTTCCGCGCTAAAAAGCGCGAATGACGTCTGACGGTTGTAGGGCGTTGATGACATTGCTCGCCGACGGGGTGAGAGGAAGGGCGCAGGATTGCGCGGTGGGTGCCGTCGGCGAAGCGGCGTTGCGTCCGTAAGGATTACTTTAGAGGATCAAAGTGAGCGAAAAGTTAGGGCTGTCCAACCACCACTGATATTGGTGGTGCTCAAAGAAGGCCAGAGGCAGAGAATGTCGATTTTTGCCTATTAAACGGCGAGCTCGATTAATTCTTATCCGGCAGTGATCGCTTGTATGCCGCGACTGAACCGAGGGCGCCCAGTCGTAAAAAAGCCGCTGCAGCTAGTCTTTGCGTCGCAACGATCACATTCTTCCACGAAGCCGTTTTTCCAGTCTGAGATCGACTGGAGCGCGTGCGGCCAAACAGACTTTGGAAGAATACACCTGGGAAGGTTGTATACAGACACGTTGACGCCAGCTGCGCTTAAGTGATCGACAGCCCTCGCGAGTCCGCTGCTATAGTCCACCGGATCCATCCAGAGCATCGCATCGTTTGCAATTGCAAAGCCCGTGTTTTCGAGGCCCATCAACGCGACGTGGTCGACGAATGGCAAATTGCGGGCAATCCACCGACCCGTGTCCTCGATGATCGGCGCGGTCAATGCATGCAGGACGACGCGGATCTCGACCCGTTGTCCCCGGTCCTTGAGCTTTAAAATACCAAGGATCGTCTCGTCGAACGCGCCCCTGGCCTGCACGACGTGATCATGGACATAGTCGATCGAAGCATAGACCGGAATTCCAGCCATCAGGTTCGGGTGACCGATATCCTTCCAGGCGTCGACAATCCGCGAGTCGGCAAACGCCCGGCCGTTGGTCAGCACTTGGACGGCAGTCGCCGGCAGCCGATCCCGGCACTCCTTCAGGACGGCGATGAAGTCTTCCCAATCCGACAGGGTCTCTCCGCCGGTGAACGTCAGCGCGCGGATCGCTGGATCGATCAAAGGCAGGCTTTCTTTGATTTCGCCGAGGAGCCACCGATCATCGACATTCTTCGGTGGTTGCGAGCACATCAGGCAGTAATTGTTGCACCGTTCCGTGACCAGAAACGAGTTGTGCGCCGAATTCCGACGAAACAGCGTGCGAAATTTCCTGGACGCATGATCGAAACCGATGACGTCACCGTCCGCGAGATAGTCGTATTTAGGGGGCACCACGGCCAGCCTTCCGTTGAACGTGCCGGGTAAATCGATTGAGCTGTCGGAGATGACTAGGACGGACGGCCAATCGGCTTCTATCGCGCGGCGGATATCGTCTGGCGTTCTCACGATCGCGAAATCAGCCGCGAGACGTTCGGCGGCACTGTCTACCGATCGGAGCCTGAGGACCGATCGAGGTTTGTCCGAGAAAAATCCGGCGCTCTGCGAGGCGGTGCCGTAAAGAGGAAGCGTCATGCGGCGGCCCATCGTCGCAGGATAGCGGCATCTTCTGGAGAGCGCTCCAGAATGTCCAGCAGTAGTCCCATAATGCCTTTTTGGCGAGCACAAAACGCCGACAACGGCTTGATTCCTAAAGCGTCACCCTGCGTGGCGTGATGATAGACAGGGTCGGCGCCGCAATGGCTCTCAAACACACAGGTCGAGCATTCGGGCGCGCATTGCGTCAGCGATGACGAAATCGCGCCGATCAGCTTGTCCGACAGGATGAGCGAAGAGTAGCTGTCGTGTTCGACGTGGCCGAGCCGGAAAGTGTCGTCCCCGGTCTCGGCTAGCATTCTGCCTTCATCCGAAGCGAAAACGCTACCGTCGTAATTGTAGACCAGCGCGCCGAGGCCGGCGCCGGCGGGGCTACGCAAATCAACATAGCCGATTGGTCGGTCCGAAAGCATCCGTGTTAGAAGTAGCGCGGCATAGAACTCCCGGAACGGGGTGCCTTGTCGGTTGATCTCCAGAATTCTGCGCAATCCTCGCTCGTAGAACGCAAGCCACTTCTGCGCGTCGTACTTGGCATACTGCTTCGTTTTCACCGCAAACCCGAACGGAGAAAGCGGGCGGAGGAAGATGCCATCGAGACCTAGCCGCAGATATTCGCCAATGATCTCATCGACCCGCTCCAGGCTCGCCTCCGTGGTGGTCATCAAGGCTCCGACCCTATCCGGACCTAAAGTCTCCCTGGCTCGCTTGATTCCGGCGACAGCTAGTTCATGACTGTTTGCACTGGGTCGTGGACGGTTCTTATTATGCAAGTCGGACGGACCATCGAGAGAAGTTGAGAGCAGGACGTTATTATCTTTGCAAAACTCGAGAACGGCGTCGTCCAACAGGGCCAAGTTTGAGGCGATGACGAAGTCAAGCTTCTTGCCAGGCCGTTGCTTCGCAGCGGCAACAATCTTCTTGATGAGCGGAAAATTGAGAAGCGGCTCCCCACCCTGAAACTCAATCTTGATCCGCGCCATTGGGCTGCCGAACGCAACGTCTAGCGCACGCATCGCTGTTTGTTCGCTCATGTCGAAACGTGAGCGGTCGGTACTTTGACGCGAGACCTGGCAATATGGGCAAGAATGTTCGCAGCGAAGCGTCACGACAAAAATATGGAGCGGAGTCGTGTGCTGCAGGAACGACATCCGGCTTCTCAGCCGAGCCGCCAATAGTTGCCGTTGGGCCTTCTGATTGGCGCCTGTAACCAGATGAGCAGCGTAGGCCTTTTCGTAGAGGCCGTCGCCGGGGCGAACCTGAAGGTCGACGAGTCGGTTGAGTTCCTCTTCAGACAGGTGGACGAAATCGCCGACCATGTTGGCGACGAGATATTGGTTGGCTCCGGTGCGCTCAAAATTGAAAGGCAACAACGAAAGATCTTCGGTCGCCGCGCTGAAGCTCTCAGGACGTAGAAATTTCGCCATGGTCCTCCTGCTGGACCTTATCCGGCATCATTTTGGTTATTAACTAACGACCCGAAGGCGAGTGCGAGAATTACGTTCCGAACGCCTTCGGATTTTTCCGCAACACGAGCCCTCAAGTTCTCGTCGGCGACGAGATTCAAAAACCGCTCCTTCAACTCGTCTGAATTAAGCGCGGCTCCCTTTTGCGGATTGATCGAAGAAACCAAGCGACAAACATAACGATCACCTGCGCGGTCAACTTGGCAGGTCGCTGTTCCAATCAGACGATAAGCCGCCCCTTCCAAGGGGCCGAGGCTTTGGACGCCTGAATCGAACTCGACAACTGCCTCGACCGGACACGCCGCTGGAAAGTTAGCGGCTGGAGGCATGGGACGCATGTGAAGCATGCGACGCGTGGGAACTATGCCCCGCGATGATGGTGCCATCGGCTTGCTTCGTCATGACGAACCCAAGAAGATCTTCCCCGACCTGAAAGTGAGCATTGGCCTTGGGCTTATCCCCGGTGATTTCGGCCGCTTCCGCGGTCGGATTATCGGCAGTTACTTCCTTGGCCTCGGCGCCCTGAACCATCATTCCGGAGAGCGATGCAAGCGCAGCGCCCAGTGACAACGCAAGCTTTGATTTCTCAGTCATGTAACTCCCCCCGAGATGTTATTGCTGAATTAGCGACACTACAACTTACGGGGGCGTGACGTCCATAGTTCTATTGTCGAAACGGGCTGTTGGCCCCTAGGCCCAACGAGGTGAGTTCAAGCGGATCGCGGCATTCTAATTCGCTCGCCGGAGGAGGACCGGCGCTGCTCCTCTCCTCCCTTTTTCGGCCGCTCGTCGGTTTGAGCGAACGCGACGTCGTCGTATTTTTGAACGATCGCCCCCAAACTTTTCAGATTTACATAATTGGCGGAGCGGCCTTGCGAACTTTGGACTGCGAGGCGGCGCCTCCCCCCGAGGGGTGGCAGGCGAGGTCGGCGGTGGATCGGACCTGGGTCAGGAGCGATAGCGTGCGAGCGCGTTACCAACATCTGGCTGCGGCGTCCGGCAAGATGCGAACCGGCTCGGTACGCTTGGCAATCCATACCAACTAAGCCGCTGGCATCATTCCAGATTCCTAGTCACGAAAGCCCCTGTGCAACAGGCGTGATTGTCTTGTATTGCGCGACTTGAAAACCCGACAATTCCGATGAAATCGATAAATCCGCGAAAGACCTCAGGCACTTCGCCGTCTGGTTTCACGTATTAGACTTTTCCAGACAAGACTTGTGAAAAGACGCGCGGCATCCTGATCGCGGGTCGAAAGCCCGAAACACTAGCCGAGAGCCAATCCGGTGAGCGGCAATCACAAATCTTGTCCAGGGGCCGCGCGCGTATGTCCAAGGCGCACGCCCAAAGGTGCGCGGGGCCGCCTAGTGTCGGTCATTTCGCCCCTGGACTCGCATCTTGCTCGAAAGGCAAAACACTATGCGCAACTCAACCGCCCTCCGCATCTCGCCCCCCTCGACTGATCTTGGCGCCCTGCTCGCTCGTCGCGGGACCGATCTCATTCTGGCCGTTGAAGACGGCAACGCCCTCATTCGATGTCAGGTCAGCTCGGCGATCGCCGTTGCGATGCTCGCACCACTGAAGGGACGCGCTGCCGGCCAATTCCGCGCCCTGTCCGGTAACCTGGTCGAGATTGACGCCGCGGTGACCTTGGCCGCCGCGACTCAGATGTTGGAGGCGAAAGCCACCGCTGAGGGTCGGCAGCGTCTGAACTGAGGCTACGGAGGCGGTGCTAATGCCGCCCAAATGGCCTAAAATTCGCGCTCGTGCTTCCCCGGTGCTTCCCCGGCGGTAGCGCGGGCGCAACCAGCATGGAAAGGAGAATGAAATGTCGCCGCAGTTTCAGCGGGTTAGTTGGTCGGGGCAGCTGGATTCGAACCAACGACCTGCAGTACCCAAAACTGCCGCGCTACCAGGCTGCGCTATACCCCGAATGTCCGGCGAACCCCGTCGATACACGCTTCCAAAGGCGCCAGCAAGCTTACAAACCGGCGCCAGCCAAGTTGGCGATGCCCCGCCGGGCGGCCCCTATTTACTGCCGAACAGCGGGTGGCCGACACGGTCGCCGGGACGGATGCCGTATTTCTGCGCCGTTCCGGCCACCACCTCCAGAACCGCCCGGGCGGGGCCTCGCGATGAGATGATCTTGGTCGACAGCGGCTCGGTGTTTTCGGCAATCCGCAGGATGCGGCCGTCGGCACGGATGAAGATCATGTCGAGCGAGACATAGGTGTTCTTCATCCACATCGAGACTTCCTGCTCGGGGTTGAAGTCGAACAGCATGCCTTTGCCGTCGGCCAGTTCCTTGCGATACATCAGGCCGGTCTGCTTCTCCTCCTCCGTCGTCGCCATCTCCACCGAGAATACCTGCACGCCGTTCTTGGTGACGATCTCGAGCGGCTGGAAGCTCGCGGCGCCGACAGGCGCGCTCGCGACGGTAAAGCCGGCAATGACGAGGATGGCGGCAAGCCAGCTCATGGCCTGGAGCAAGATCGGCCGTCGATTGGAATTCATGGCAGAACGCATGGGGGATGGCACTCGCGGCGTGGGAATGGAACAAGTCCTACGCGGCGACCGGCCGAAAAGCCAGAGGCGCGCCGGTCTGCCAGCGCGCCTCTGCTCACGATTGCGGGAATTGGTGCCGCGTTAGTGCGACTGCAAGCCCGGGGATCCGGTCTCGGGATGGATCTCGGCCGCCATCATGCCCTTCGAACCGGGCCCGAAGCGGACCAGCACATATTGGCCGGGACGCAATTCGGTCATGCCGAAGCGACGCAGCGTCTCCATGTGCACGAAGATGTCGGGCGTGCCTTCGCCGCAGGTCAGGAAGCCGAAGCCGCGCAGCCGGTTGAACCATTTCACCTGGGCCCGCTCCAGCCCGCTGGTCGGCGTGACCGTGACGTGCGTGCGCGGCGGCAGCATCTGTGCCGGATGGATCGCGGTCGACTCGTCCATCGAGACCACACGGAAGGCCTGGTAGCCCTTGGCGCGCTGGATGCACTCGACGACGATGCGTGCGCCCTCATAGGCGGTCTGGAAGCCATCGCGCCTAAGCACGGTAACGTGCAGGAGGACATCGGGCCAGCCATTGTCGGGAACGATGAAGCCGTAACCCTTCGAGGCGTCGAACCATTTGATGACGCCGGTCACCTCGACGAGGTTGGCGCTGGCCTCGCCCAGTCCGGTGAAGGGACTGAGTGCACTGTCACGCCCGGCGCTTCCATGCTCGCCAGGCGTCAACCGCCCTGGCGAAGTGCCCTGTCCGGGAACTCCAAGCTTCTTGGACTCAAATCCGTCCGACGACCCCATAACCCCGGACCCCACACATGCCATGCAACCCGCCACATTGGCGGCGCTCGAATCACGCGTCTTAAGAGAATGTTCTCAATTCGACGCGACGCGAATCTTCCGACTCAAAAGATAACACTCCCGGTTGCGAGGCATAGACAAAAAAGAGATTCGCCGGAACCTATGAACAGCTTGCACAGCCGCGAATCAAATTAACGCCTCAATTTCCGACGAAGGGGCCGAGGGCTTCGCCGATGTCATGGCGGATGACGAGATCGGCGATGTCGTCCTGCTCGGTCGGCTCGCGATTGATGATCACCAAACGTGCACCGGAGTTCTTCGCCATCATTGGAAAGCCCGCCGCCGGCCAGACCAGGAGCGAGGAACCGATCGCGATGAAGACGTCGCAATGCTGCGACAGCTCGGTTGCGCGCTGCATTTCATCCTCCGGCATCATCTGACCGAACGAGATCGTAGCCGTCTTCACCGGCTCATCGCACACGGTACAGTTGGGTGCGCCGCCCTCCTCGTCGAATCGTCGCCTCACCCAGTCGAGCTGATAGGACTGCCCACATCCGATGCAGCGCGCATAAGTGGTATTTCCGTGCAGCTCAATCACATGCTCGGCGGCGAAGCCCGAGGCCTGGTGCAGATTGTCGATGTTCTGAGTGATGATCGCGGGAACCTTGCCGGCCCGGTAGAGCGATGCCAGCGCGCGATGGCCGCGGCCGGGCTTTGCCGCCGCAAAAACCTCTTCCATCGCAAAGCGGCGGCGCCAGGATTCGTCGCGAGCCTCTTGGCTGGCGACGAACTCGCCGAACTCGATCGGACGGTAGCGCGTCCAAATTCCGCCCGGCGAGCGGAAGTCCGGGATGCCGCATTCGGTCGAGATGCCGGCGCCGGTGAACGGCACGATGGTCCGGGCCTCGGCGATCATGTCGCCGAGACGTTCGACGCCGCTGCGAAGATCTGATGCAATCATGGGCGAGCCATCCTGACGTTCGTGCACGGCTCTATAGCATGGCCCGCGCCGACGCTGTGGTCATCTCGTCAGGTGCGCCCCTGGCCCGCAGCAGACTCAGCGCGCGTCAGGCGGCCGTTCGCTAGTTGCCTCACAGCCAAGCGACAAGATTGTTGACGCTCTTATCCACGGCGAACAGAACGCGCGGAAAGATGCGCGCTCGGCAATTTTTTCCGCCCATCGCTTATCACAATCCTGCAATGCCTCCTCCCCATTGACGCCCCAATCAGAAGCGCCAATGCATATGTTGTATGCGACTCACCGCGCGATGCGGCGGCAGCGCGTGAGCGCGCATGCACACAGAGTCCGGCAGACAGAGTCCAAAAGACAAAGTCCAAGTGCGAACAGAGGGGATGGACATGACCGAAGACGAACAACGCAAGATCCGCGAACGCGAAGAGATCGCCGCCCGTGTCGCCGCCTTCCGTGCCACCCAGGAGAAATTCAAGCGCGAACGCGAAGAGTATTTCGTGTCGACGCTCGAGAACGCCCGCAAGGTGGAACGGCCCTCGCTCTGGCCGTAAGACACGTCTGATCGCTACCCATGAAAAAAGCCCGGAGCATCGCTCCGGGCTTTTCGCATTGTTGAGCCGTTACCAGTGGCGATAGTAGTAGTGGTGCCGGTGGTACGGTCCGCCGTAATAGGCGTACGGGCCCGGTCCGTAATAGTAGCCCGGCTCGTCATAGTAGCCGTAGCCCGGCCCATAATAGCCGTATGGCTGCGACGCGGCGACCGCGCCCGCAGTGATCGCGCCGGCGGCAAGGCCGAATGCGAGGCCCGGACCGATGCCGCGTCCGCGCGCCTCGGCGGGCGCCGCGGCCGCGGTCACGCCGACGGCTGCGACGGTGGCGAGAACTGCCAGTGTCTTCTTCATGATCTCCTCCTTCGCATCAGGAAACGCAACGCAGGTCCTTTGCGATGGTTGCGCGCACGGCGGAACCGGCGGCTGTCAAAAAAATGCCAGTGCAAGCGGAACGAAATCACATGGCCGGCGATTGAGCTTGCAAGTGCAGAGCCTCCGCTATCCGGTAGAGGCAAAAGCACGGAAGCCCCGTCAGTATCCTCCGCGATGCTGGCGGGGTTTTCAGTTCCAGGGGAACAACTGGCAGCCGACGGAAAGAGCTGCCAACGGGCGGAAAACGAGGAGGAGAGATTGCCGATATCCGCTTTGCTCGAGCGCATCCGCCGGCTCGTTCCCAGGTCAGACGACAAGCATTACGACGAGATCGTGCGAAATTTCGGCGTTGGCACGCTGCGCCCGCCGCCGACGCCGATGAGCGACGGCGAGCTTGCGCGGGCCATCGCCGAGTTCCTCAAGGAACGGCCCTCGCCCAAATCCGTCGCCACCCTCGGCCGGCGGCTAGACCCTTCCTCCGGGCTCTAGCCGGATTTTTTGCGCGGGTGGAACAAGCGTCCCCCGTGCACGTTGAGGTTGTTTTCAGGAAAAGCGAGGCCCGCCATGCCCGCCTGGCTCGAAGTTCTGCTCAACCTGTCCGGCTTCGCCGGCTTCGTGGCGCTTGCAACGCGCGGCGCTCCGTCCGGCGATGCGTCTGCGTCCGGCCGGATCAACACCGACGAGCGTTGATTGCGAGCGTTAATTGGCGCGCGGCGCGGTGCCCGCCGTGCGCACCAGCCTGTCGGCCTTGACCGCGACGCGGGTATCCTCAGCTTGCGGCCGCAGCGAGAAGCTGATCACCACGAAAGCGAGGCAGAACAGCATTCCGACGATGGCGACCCGCCGGTAGGTGTGCCGATCGCCTTGATAAAAGGACGGTTCTGAAAAAGGTGTCATGAAGTCGTTCTTGCAAAGTCGCTTCTTGGCGAAGCCGTTGCTTGCTTGTCTTGGCCAGATACCTACTGCAGTCCGCAGCTATCGCAACGCGATTGGGGTTTTAACCTAACCGAATAGGGTTATCGGCTTACGCGTAAGCTTTCGTTAGGCGTTCGCGGCACGCGCCGCGGCGCCTTGCGAACTCCTTCGAGGGGCGCCGGTTGCGGTGGCCGCAACACGCACTGCTGCATCCAGACCGCAGCCGAAGATCCATGGCAATCGCCGGCCGGTTTTGTTCCAGCTTCGACTCCATTTCGTTCTCGGGGAACGAATCGGAATCGAAGAAATAGGCCCGGAGCAACTGTTAATGAGAGGTATGGATCACGCGCGCGAAGAGCCGGCCACCGCATCCCGATCGCGTTCGCGGCACCACATGCAGCATCAAGATCTTGGCTGCGCATCCGCATCGGGATTCGAACAGCCGCGGCTTGTTCTGCATCCGACTCCATTTCGTTCTCGCAGAACGAATCGGAGTCGAGAAAATCAGCGCGGAGCGTTTCCTAACGATCGATGAAGTCGCTCGATGCCGCTGCGTCAGCGGCAGATACCTTCGGTGGCACGAATGTCGAGACGACCGCAAACACGATGACGATCTCGCGGCAAGGTTCGCATCGAAAGCTGTTGGGCGATATTGCCGTCATCGGCCTGGCGCATTGCGGGCATGTCATGTTGCGCGAACGCTGATGCAGGATGATGGTTCCTAAGCGAGCGTCGGGGACAGCCGAACGCAACGCCACGCGCCATGCCCCGGCATACGATCAAAACTCAACGCGCCCCCCCCCGCGTCCCCCTCGACGCCATCCGACCAGGCGTGGGCCGTTCACGACGGGTCGCGCTTTGCCGGATGTCGTCCCTGTCGGCCAAACGCGGTTCAAGCCGCCCGCTTGCCTTTACCCTTCGCGGAAAAGCATTCGAGGATCTGGATGCGGAGTTCTTCCGCGGCCGGGCCCTCGACCTTCCTGAGTTCGTTCCAGAGCCGGATCACTTCGCGCTGTTTTTCGACGGTCATGAGTCACCTCCAAGGCGGCCCATTAGAACAAATAGAGAACACGAAGTCCAGCCCCGTTGCGCGAGATTTCCCACGCAAAGCGTCTTGAACCTTCCGGGCGCTGCGCAGACTCATGAAGGCTGGGGATTTCAGCGCCCAGTCACATAGCAGCGCCGCGTGACGAACATATTCCGTCGCCGCGGCGCTGTTGCATTTTGGATTTTCAACCTTAAGTTTGAGGTATGACTGACGGCCAGGCGCTGAAATCCCATCGCCGTCAGTTTGGAAAGCCCCGCGCGTATCGCGCGGGGTTTTTCTTGTTGGAGCCTGCAATGATTTGCGACTTCTGCGAGAGGGAGATCCCGGTCGGTCTCGCCTTGTGTCCTTACTGCGGCAAGCCTCAAAGCGCCCCTTCGCGGGCTGGCCGGCAAGTGCTGTGGGTGATCCTCGCGCTCGGGGGACTGTTCGCGCTCGCGATCGCCGAGCATTATCTCTTCGTCAGACCGTGAACCTTTGGCAGGTTGGCGCATCTAATTATTTGAAGCTTCCCCCAAGGCTTCACCCAAGGCTACCCCATCAGAAAGCCCCGCTTCCCCCAGGCGGGGTTTTCGCTTTTGTGGGCGGCCGGCCTGCACTTCAAATCAAAAGCAAAAGCCCCGTTCCGATGCGTCGGAACGGGGCTTTGGGCACGCAAGGCTCGCGCGCGGGCGCCGGATCAGACGGCGTCCTTCGCCACCTTCAGCGGCGAGGCCTTGACCGACTTGCTCGCCGGCTTGGCCGCAAACTGCATCGGCTCCTTGGTGAAGGGATTGATGCCCATCCGCGCTTCGGTGGCCGGCTTGTTCACGACCGACATCTTCACGAAACCGGGAATAACGAATTCGCCGGACTCGTTGAGCTCCTTGTATCCGACCGTCGCCATGTACTCGATGACCGACTTCACGTCGTTCTTCGCAAGCTGCGTGCCCTCCGCAATCGCATCGATCAGTTGAGTCTTGGTCATCTTCGCCATGTCTGGAATCCTTCTGAATTGGGTGTGCGTATGCGTTGAGGTCACTCTGCCGGGCACATGACAAAACCGCGCAGCGCGCTTCGTGGTCATGCCGGTGGTCAGGAAGTCACGGGGCTTAGAACCCATCGAGGCCGAAAACGCAAGCCGCAGTTTCACGTGAATCCCGTCACTTTTTGCTGCCGCGCGAACAGACGCCGATGACGAATGGGCCCAATTCGCGACGCGCGGTAATGGGCTGGCCTGCCGGCATGGCCGGCCTATGACGAGACAGATGTCGTGCAGATCCTCGGCAGGACGATCGAAGCCGGTCCCAATCCGCGGAGTCACCTCACCGTGAAACTTGTGGTGAAATGCGCATTGTTGAGACTTCAGTAACCTAACGCATCCAAGCTTCCGTTAGGTATCGTTGCGTTGGAGTACCCCCACAGTGCTGGATTTTGACGAGCTGCGTGAACTCGCAGCCGATGTTCGCGTTTTTGTCGATGTCGCCGAAGACAAGGCCGAGGCGCTGAGAGCGGTGATCGCCGCCTATGACGTGGTGCTGGCGATCTTCCCGTCCGCGGAAGGCATGGGCCTGCATGTCATCAAGGGCAAGGAGATCCTGGACCGGATCGCGACATCGCGGACGCATGCGATCTACAGCCACACGGCGATCGCGGTTCCCGACCTCGCGCATGCGAAAGCGCTCAAATATCTGACCGCCCCCGCCCCGCAGCGGATTGCCGCGTAGCTGCGGCGCGGCGCCAAAGCATGATCCGGATCCGAAGGACCGCGTTAGCGCACAGTGCGAAGCGGTTTTCCGGAACGATCACGCGCAAGCAACAACCTGAAGCGCGATGATGGTTCTTCAATCTTCATCGCGCTTTAGCGCCGGACGCGCAGAGCGGCTCGAAGCAGACATGAAATGAGCTCGCGAGACCGCCGCTGCGCGCGACGGTCCCCGGCCTCGCATGCTGCGAAGGCAGTTCGAACGATCAGCTGCCGGGTGGACTATAGGACGCGCGCAGCTTCGCCGCGTTCTGCCGCACCTGCTTGATCTCGTCCTGCGTGAACAGGCGCATCAGCTTCACGTTCTGCAAGGTGCCCGCCGTGACGGTGAGACCGGAGATGGCCGGCGCCGCACTGGGATCAGGCACGTCGAAGATCACGAGAACGCCGGGCCCGTCGGTCGCGACGCTGTACATCGAGACCAGCTTACCGCCGGCCGCCTCGATCAGCTTCCTCGCCGCTTCCTGGCGATTGGTCGCAGGGTTTTCCAGAATGGCATTGAGAGCGCGCGGCGTGTATTGCCCTGTGAGACAGAAATGCATGGCTTACTCCGTTCTGAAATGAAGACGCGCATCATGACGAGCAGATCGTCGCGACGGTGGATCTGAAATGAATGGAGGATACAGCCCGCCGTGGGCATAAACGCCGCCAGGTACTGACGAGGTTTCGGCACACCTCGTTGGCGGCTCGCCGGTGAACATACATCAGCGGGTGGGCGCGTGAAAGCCGGTTTCGAAAAACCTTCCGGGGTAGGTCCGTCCCTATTCCCGTTGGCCAACACAACCAGCCAGGAGTCCGCCGGCTGCGGCGCAAGACTCCGTCACGACTTCCCAAGCGTGAACGCGCCAACGTAAGCCGCCCACCGCCAGGACGACGAAGAGCGGGCCCTGACAGCGTCGATTGAACGCACCGTCATCGCGTCGATCTTATCAACCGATGACGCCACGCCCGACTGGCAGGACGCGCCGGCTGTTGTATGGTCGGACGTTTCTTGCGAGGGGCTGATGAAGATTGCCATTGTTATCGCCGGCTTGATCGTTGTTGCAATTGCCGCCGTCGTGGCGATCCAGCCAGGGTTTTTGCGACCTGCGTCGCTGGCCAATGTGAAGAAGTCCGACATCCTCGGCTTTTCGCCCGGGATGACGTTCGAGGAGACGAGCAAGGTCATCACGCAGCGCCGCTACCGCTGCCGCCAGCTTCGCGACTACACCCTCGAATGCGCCGTCGATGGCGCCAGGCTCACGATTGACAGCGACGAGACAGACGCAAGGCATTCCATCTGGCGCGTGAATGCGGAGCTGAGCAATCCGGGGCCGCAAGACGCTGCCGTCAAATCGATCTCCGACCAGTTCGACGCCCAGCCGACGAAGGACGCCCGCGAGGGCTGGATATGGATCGTCGGCCGCGGCTTGAGGCTGAGCTACGACGGCGCCGCGCTCAAGCTCGAGGCCGAAGAGGCCCGGCGCAGCAAGGAGGGCTCAAGGCGTTAGACAGCACTTCATCAAGGTCGCTGATGCCATCGAAATCCGCCGGCTATTTCACTCCTGCATGTCCTTGGTTGCGAAGTGGCATCCAAATGCCAGCAGGGCCAGAGTAAACGACGCGCCGAGGAGGATTCGCAGCGCCAGCTCTGTCCCCTCGCTTACGTATCTGACGTCGTGCCGGTGCGCGTAACGCTCGGGATGGGCGGCATCGGGCACTTGCGGAGAGATCGTCAAAAGCATCAGCCACGCGATGGTGCCGCAGAGCGCTGCAACCCGCGCAACCTTTCCGAGCTTCTGAAGCCACCGCTTCATCCTGTCCTCAGCACCTTTACAGCGCTCAGAATGGCGAAAGCACCCAGACCGTAGATGAGCGCATTCACGAGCCAGGAAATGGCAATGCCGAGGAAGGCGGGTCCCCCGATCGCTCCCCAGAAGAAATACGCGACAGTGATGCCAGGCCACTCCAGCGAAAGATAAGCGAAGTCGGTCAGCGGCTCGATGGCGAGGAGCATCGCCGAGACGAACGCCCCGACGGCCAATGCGATGACGAGATTCGTCTTCATGGAGGGCATCAAAGACCCAGCAGCCCGATCAGGATCGGAAACAGGAAATAGGCGGCGCCCCCGAGAAGGCCGCCCACCACGAAGCGGGCGGTGCGGCCGTGAATCTTCGTGTCCAGCGACGCACAAACGGTCACCACGGCCTGTCTCAGCCAGCTCCCCACGAGGGTTCTGACGAGGTCGAACAGGAGTTCTGCGAAGAATGCGGCCATGGCATTTAGTCGCCCCCATCTCTGGCCGGGTTCAACTGCACGGTAATCCCGCCTCGCCAGCTGTCCGGCGCTCGATGGAGCCAGAAGCGGTCGTCGCCTGACAGGCGGCTTCAATTCTCCTGACGCTTCGGGAAAAACCGCTCCCACCATTCCAGCGCGTCTTCAGAGAGCCCGGCCTCGATGTCTTCAAGTGACCGCACGCCGACAACGAGGGCCGTCAGGAGCGACAGGACAATCGCCGTTTGAGCCGACCACGTCCTCCAATCCTCCGGATGAGGAACGCTGACAAACAGCGCGAACAAGGTCAGCCCGAAAACCAGCATCCCCAGAAGACCATAGAACGTCCTCTCGTTTCGTTTGAGGACGTAAGCCGCACAAGCCAGGAAGAACGTGGCAACGACATGGGTCGATACATCCACGTAAAGTGCCGCGCTCGGAAAATACATTCGAGCAAGGTCGGTGAATGTCAGCGACAGCCCCCAAAACAGGATGAAATAAAGCATCACATAGATGAATCCCGCGGTTACGGCGCTCATCCTTGATTCTCCTCAAGGTTGCACGAATGGAGGTCGCACTTCGATACCCAACTTGCGCCAATTTTCGGGCAAAGTTGTTCGTGCCGCGCGCACGGCCTCCGCCTCGCGTTGACCTTTGCGTTGGCACCCGCCTCCCCGGGGACGGCTCTATGATCTTCTCAATGAGAGCATGATCCCCGACGTACGTGACTTGATGAGGATCCCTTGTGGTCCCAATCGTTCTCATTATTGTGGGGGCACTTTCAACTGGGGGGAATTCGAGCATGAGACTTTTAGGAATGTTGCTGCTGGCTTCGTTCGCCATGAGTGTCACGACGGCCCAGGCCCGCATCAATTGCAATCACGATCCCGTCTGCCAGGCACAACGCGACGGCACCACGGTTGCTGAATCCAAGCGCAGGGACACTGCGATGACTGCATGCTTGAGCGCCGTCGGATACACGCAGGAAGATTGGCGCAACTATCGTGTCCCCACGGTTTATGCTGGCAAGGTCAGATCCTGCTTTGCGCGCCACGGACTTCCGACGAACTGATCTTCACCAAGGAAGGCGCGATAGCCCGACGTGCCCGCGACAGCGCATCGCTTTAGTTGGCTATCGTGCCTCCCGGTCATTTCTGCGGCTTCGCTCGTCCCCGCAGACACGTCATTGCATGCGCGGTCGCCGCAATCGCTTGCATTGGCGACGGGACCGGCTAGCATCCCCTCTGCAACCACAAGGCGTCAGGTCAATCGGCGCCGCTCAAGGGGAGGCCACCATGAGGACAGGCCGCGCCTGCCGCACCCTGCTGTTGCCGCTCACCCTCGCCGCCACGCCGAGCGTCGCCTTCGCCGCCGAGCTCAATCCAGCCGCCGTCACCTACAAACTGCCGGACCAGATCCCCTGGGGCCCGGTCGACGCGCGCGGCGCGCAGACCGCCGTGGTGGTCGGCGATCCCAGCAAGCCCGGCTTCTACATGGTCTACAACAAGTGGACCAAGGGCAACCACTTCAGCCGCCCGCACTTCCACCCCAACGACCGCTACATCGTCGTGCTGCAAGGCACATGGTGGGTCGGCTCGGGCGCGAAATTCGACCCCGACAACGGCACCGTGCCGATGCCCGCGGGAAGCTTCGTCACCCACACCGGCAAGCAGGTGCATTGGGACGGTGCCAAGGACGAGGACGCCGTGCTGCTGATCATGGGCGAAGGCCCGGCGACGGCGACGGCGGCGGAGGAGAAGTAGAGACATCGGGTCTATCATACTGCGCAGCGAGGAATTCGTGCGGAAAAGCAGCACTTGAGGAGCTTAAAGCGCTGAGCACAGAAATGGCCAACACGAAGAAGACGCAGTGCCCAACCGCCGTTGCCCGTCAAAGGTTTGGCTTCGGTGACGGTGCACTAAACTCGCCTAACTGCCGTTTGGAGTTCAGTGCACTGTCACCAAATTCGTAATTGGGTGCACTGTCAGCCTAACTTTCGGATAATCCGCCAAATCTCCTGGCCCTCAACAAGCGATCAGCCAATCAACCCAAACCGGTGGCTTGAATGAAAACTGCACTTCTCTTCGGCGCAACTGGCTTCATCGGCGCTCACTTGCTGGGCGACCTCCTGAACAGCCCTGACTATTCGCGGGTCATCGCGGTGGCTCGCAAGCCGCTGGCGGTAAGCCATCCGAAGCTCACGGTGCTGATCGGCGATCTCGCCTCCCTGCCCGCGCTGAAGCCGCAGCTGGTCGCGGACGAAATCTTCATCGCGCTGGGAACGACGCGCAAGCACACGCCTGACGCGGGTGAGTATTACAAGATCGATCATGATTATCCGTTGCTGGCGGCCGAGACCGCCAAAGCGAACGGCGCGCGCTCCGTGTTCCTGGTCACGGCCGTCGGCGCCAATGCCGGCTCCGGCATGTTTTATGTCCGGACCAAGGGTGAGGTGGAGCGGGACATTCTCGCGCTCGATTTCGACCACACGCATATTTTCCGCCCGTCGATGATCCTCGGCGAGCGCGACGAGGACCGCCCGCGCGAACGTCTCATCATCGCGATATGGCGCGTGCTCAATCCGCTGCTGGTTGGCTCAGCCAACCGGTATCGCGGGCTCACCGGCAACGAGATCGCGCACGCCATCGCCAAGGCCGCACGGCATCAAACGGAGAGGGTCCGAATCTATCATTGGCAAGAGATGGTCGCGTTGCTTCGGACGTGACGCAGTGAGCCGAACGGACAGGCTTCACGCACATTTGCCCCCGCCCCCTGCCCCTTCTCCCCGTTTCCTGCTATCTCCTATCCCCGCCGTCCCGGCCCAAAGCAAAACCCTCCGACTGTCAAAGGGAGCAACAACCATGCGTTACCTCCACACCATGCTGCGCGTGCGCAATCTCGATGTCGCGCTGAAGTTCTACCAGGATGCGCTGGGGCTGAAGGAGGTGCGGCGGATCGAGAACGACAAGGGGCGGTTCACGCTGGTGTTCCTGTGCTCGTCGGACGATCTCGACGCCCTGAAGGACCAGCCCAAGACGCGCGGCGCGCCGCTGGTCGAGCTCACCTACAATTGGGACGAGGAGAAGTACGGCGAGGACCGCTTCTTCGGCCATCTCGCCTACGAGGTCGACGACATCTACGCCACCTGCGAGAAGCTGCAGAAGGCCGGCGTCACCATCAACCGGCCCCCGCGCGACGGCAACATGGCCTTCGTCCGCTCGCCCGACCTGCACTCGATCGAGCTGTTGCAGAAGGGCGAGCCCAAGCCGCCGCAGGAGCCGTGGCTGTCGATGCCGAACACCGGCCATTGGTAGGCCGCATCAGTAGGAACAAGCCCCTGCGACCCGCGTTCACCCCAGGACAAAGCGATTGGAGGAGAACGCGATGGGACGCGGAATATTGCTGTGGCTGCTGGGCGTGCCGATCCCGGTGATCATCCTGCTGTGGCTGTTCTTCGGCCACTGAGGTCAGGCTCAGTTTGCGATGAAAGGCTCCGCCTCGGGCGGAGCTTTTTGCATGAGGGGTCCGGCGCGATCGCCGATGCTGGGGCGGCGAAATTCCGCTATCACCCGCGCGAGGTGGAAACGCCGCGGGAGAAGCTTCATGCCTGAGACCAAGCTGACGATCTGGGGCCGCGCCAATTCGGTCAACGTGCAGAAGGTGCTGTGGTGCCTCACCGAGCTTGACCTCGCCTACGAGCGCATCGACGCCGGCATGCAATACGGCAAGACCCGCGAGGCCGAGTATCTCGCGATGAACCCCAATGCGCGGATCCCGACGCTGGTCGAGGGCGACTTCGTGCTGTGGGAGTCGAACTCGATCATGCGCTATGTCTGCCTCGCGCATGGACGCGGCACGCCGATCTATCCGGAGGCAGTGAGGCTGCGCACCAGCGTCGACCGCTGGCTCGACTGGACGCTGTCGGCGGTGCAGCCGGTGGACCGCCCGGTGTTCT
>NZ_LWIG01000033.1:354297-354529 GCF_002068095.1 Bradyrhizobium sacchari
CCCGCCGAGCGCGACATGATCCAGGTGCAGCGCGATGCCGATGCCGCCGCCGAGGTCTGGGCGATCGCCGACAATCTGCTCGCCTCGCGCCGCTTCATCGAGGGCGACCAGTTCACGCTCGCCGACATCGCGATCGGCTCCTACGCGCGGCGCTGGCTCGGCGTCGAGGGCATCAGCCGGCCGGCCCAGCCGAACCTGACGCGCTGGCTCGCCGAGCTCGGCAAGCGGCCCG
>NZ_LWIG01000033.1:354570-382680 GCF_002068095.1 Bradyrhizobium sacchari
CCGCCGATGTCGTGAGCGGCGGCGCGGCTCAAGGCTCGACGCGTGCACGGCAAATCGCCGTTTGGCCGCAAATCTTCGCCGTCACCGTTTCGCTTGACGGCTACTGTGCATGGGGTTGTTTTCGCACTTTTTATTTTGACGGCCGCGCCTAGCGCCGCTCGACCAGCACCACGCAGATGATCAGCACGAGCGTCACCACTGCGGTGGCAAGCTTGGCCGTCCAGCTGAGGCCGCGGCCGACCCACCACAGCAGCGCGCAATACATCAGCACGGGGACGATGATATCGAGCCGCAACAGATCCGGCGGCATGCGGCTTAGCGCCTGACGCCGGCGTCGACGCTGATCGAGCCGCCGATCTTCACGCAGGTGCCGGTCGCCTCGACCAGATGGAAACCGCGCCCATACGATGCGCAGGCATTCGTCTTCGCGGTGGCAGATGCGCCCTTCAACGGCAACGCCTTGCCCGCTCGCGGCGGATCAGTGGCCGGCAGGCGCAACGCCTCGGCCCCGGCCGCGGACGTGA
Organism: Bradyrhizobium sacchari; assembly: GCF_002068095.1. Lineage (GTDB taxonomy): Bacteria > Pseudomonadota > Alphaproteobacteria > Rhizobiales > Xanthobacteraceae > Bradyrhizobium > Bradyrhizobium sacchari. The sequence continues at coordinate 355,095 of NZ_LWIG01000033.1, forward strand.
TGAGCAACGAGATCAGGACGAGGAGCATCGCACGCATGCCGACCTTCTAGCCCGGACGGGCGCCGCGCGCCATCCAGCCCAGTGCGGGCGTGGTCAGATAAACCTGACGCCGGCCGACTTGCCGCGGCGCCAGATCACCTGGCAGCTCCGCCCGGTGCGGGCATCGCGCGCAAACGCCATCCGGATCACGCCCGGAAGCTGGCTCGCGTCCTCGTCCATCGTGATCTTCGCGCCCGTGTCGGAGATGTCCTGGACCAGGCAATGCCGTGCCGCGAACCCGCCCTCGAGCGTGATCCAGGCATGCCGCGACAGCAGCTTGCGGGCCGCGCGCTTCTTGGGTTGTGGCATCGGCTAAAACTCTCCGCCTCCAGCGCTAGCTCAGGCAACCCTAAGAAACCGTTGAAATCGCCCCGGAATGATCCCGGCGCCGAGGCTATCCACCGGTTCCAAAAGACGCTCCCGAACGGCTTGCCCGCGGCCGCAAAGGCCACTATACGTTCGCCCGCCGCCAGCCGCCGGGTACGACTCGGACTGGCCAGTGGCCGCGCCGCCCAAAGCGGCAGGGCTTTGCGTTTGCTCCCTTCGTCTATCGGTTAGGACGCCACCCTTTCACGGTGGAGAGAGCGGTTCGATTCCGCTAGGGAGCGCCACGTGCGGGACAGTGCGCGGGCCGCCGCGGCGAATCTACCACCCTCCGCGCCTGCGCGGGCGCCACTGTGCTCGGCAACGCCATCGGTTACGCTCCTGTTCGGCATCATCGCGCTCCTCGTGCAGTCGCGCATAATCGGGTCGTTATGCCGCAAACTCCGGCGTCCTGACGCCCCCCGCATTTACCGGAAATTTACCCCCACTCCTGAGTGCCGGTATCATTTGCTTAGAATTTGACGGCTACCGTGGAAGTACGGAAACACTCCGAAACACGATTGGCCCCCAATGTCCGTCGCAGAGTTCCTGAGGCAGCGTGCAGTGGAAGTCGCGGTAAGCGGCAGCTACTCGCTGCCCCGCTGGTACGATTGTGAGGGCAAGCTGCGCAGCTTCGCCTGCCGGACCAAGCGCGTCTCGCCGTTCCGGATGATCGTGGACGTGCCCGTGGTCGGCAAGGTCGGCGAGCGCGTCACCTCCTACTTCCAGGATTTCGGCGAATTCCAGTGCACCATCAGCGCGACGCTGAAGGCGGGCTTCCTGATGGAGCTCGAGATGACGCGGGCGCGGCGGGCCTGGATGTCGGAAAAGCTGACCTGGCTCGAGAAGAAGCAGAAGGACGCCAGCGTCCAGGAGTTGCGGCGTGACGCTCGCTTCGTTCCGCAGATCTCGCACACCCTCCTGACACTCGCCGACGGCAGCATCCATCCCTGCTTCATCATCGACGTCTCCACGGCCGGCGTCGCCATATCCTGCGAGTACGACCCACCGGTCGGAACCGCGCTTGCGGTCGGCGCCTGCGTCGGGCGCGTCATTCGCAAATTCGACAACGGCTTTGCGGTCAAATTCGCCGAAAAACAATCGCGGGACGATCTCGCCCGCCTGATCGTGCGCTCGCCCCTGCAGCAGTCGGCGTGACTGCCGCGCCGGGCGACCTCAGTTCTTTCTCGTCTTGCCTCCGCATCGCCGCCCTATCGCGGCCCCATTGCGGGATCAGCTTTCGACCGTCCGAGCCTCGTGCCGGACGTCAATTTGCGGACTTGCGATCGGGGGACCGGATGCCAGTCAACAAGATTACCTGGGACAGGGTCGGCCGGGTCACCGAGCCCGGGCGTTACATGTACACGTTCGGCTGGCTCACCATCACGGCCGGCGATCTCGCGATCTGGAAGCAATACCCCGAGGCGGCGTTCACCCTGCTCGCGCACCACACCGAGGCGGACGCGTCCATCGGCGAGGAATTCCATCTCGGCGCCTTCGACATCGCGCCCGGGGCGACGCCGCCGTTCACCACGCACTGAGGCTGGGGACGCAGGCTACAGCCACTCTGCGCGGGCGACGATTCGCACTGCACAAGCAGCGCTATGCGTAAGGCGCGGCTGCACACACCGCAGGTCGATGCGGGAGCGCATGGCATGCGCGTTGCTTCGTCTGCGCCATGATACACATCCCAGCCGTCGACCAGGCGTTCCTGCTGCTGCTCATCGTGTTCGGCCTCGGCACGTGCCTCGTGCGCGTCTTCTGGGAGCTGGAGCAGGTGCGGGCCCGCCGGATCGCATCGCCACCGCGCGACCGCCCAACGAAATGCGACTAGGCCGCTGCATTCCGCCGTGCGTACCCCCGGACCGGGGCAATCGGTCTCGGGACCCGCGAGGAGATCCATCGTGAATCGAAGAAACCTGCGCAGTTCCTTGATCTGACTTGCCGATTCCGTTGCTGGCGACGAGGCGGAATCGTGATCGTTGATGACGAAGCCGTCCTGTCATGCAATTGATTGTGCTCGCATCCTGGATCTGGCGCCTCTGATGAACGCAGGCTGTTGCGCTCGTTAAGCGAAGCGACAGCCAGCGCATGACACATGGTCGCATCGGTAGAAGTAGCTAAGCGGACCAAGGGAACCTATTTTCGGCGCCGATGTATCTGATTGAAGCGTTGCCCACAGTCATCGGAACTGCCGCCGTCGCCCCGGCGCTGCTGATGCTGTGGCTTGTCATTGCCGCCGAGGAGCGCCCTGGCCCCCCGGCTCAGGTCTGGACCGCGTTCCTGCTCGGTGCCGCCAGCATTTCCCTGCTGGGCCTCGCTCGCGCGCCCTTCGCCAAAATGGTCGCAGCCCCCGACAACCCCTGGGCGGCGCTGGCCATGCATTCGGTGTTCGGCGTGGCGCTGCCTGAGGAAGCCGTGAAGGTGATCGCGATCGTGCTGATCTCCTCGACCAAGCGGCGGACTTTTGCCAACCCGATGGATACCGTCGTCTATGGCGCGGCGGTCGGCCTCGGCTTTGCCGCTTACGAGAACCTCGCCTACCTCGTCCAGCATGCCGAGATGTGGCGCTCGCTGGCCGCCTTGCGCAGCGTGCTGACGGTGCCGTTCCACGGCGCGCTCGGCATCATCGCCGGCGCCTACCTCACGATCGCCCGCGCTGGCACGGCGCTTGGCGCCAACCGACACCATCGCGACTGGGCCCGCCTGTCCAGCCGCCTCCTGATCTTCGCGGGCCCGCTCGCCCTGCATTCGGCCTTCGACTTCCCGCTGCTGACCTTGCAAAGAATGCCCGATCTCGATCCGACCATCCGGATGTGGCTGGGCGGCGCTAGCCTTCTGATCGGTTTCAGCTCGATCGCCTTCGCCATCCGCCTGGTCCGGCGCGTCGCGCGCCATCACGCGCCGCGCACCGACGTCGCGCGGGAGCGGCTCAGCCAGTTGCGGCGGATGTGGGCGCTGCTGCTGGCCGGCGGCGGCGTCGGCTTCCTCGGCCTCGCCTTCGTGCTGACCTCGATCCATCACTGGCTGATCAACCCGGAGCGCAACCTGACGCTGGCGCTGATCCCGATCGGCTTCGTCTCGATCCTGCTGGGCCTTGCGCTTCTGATCGTCACGATCGCGATCTACATTCTCGGCCGCAACCGCGTTCGCACCAGCGGCGAAGGTTTTTCGTCTGCGCACGGCGGCGGCTGAACCGCGGGATGGCGAGCAGGCCGCGCGCATCCTAGATTGAGCCCAGACCTTTCAAGCCGGAGCTTTCCGATGACATCGCCCGAGGATTTTTCACGGCTGCAATCCGCGATGAGCCAGACGGTGAAAGCGCATTGGAAGGCCTTCCTGTTCGAAGGCATCCTGCTCGCCGTGCTCGGCATCGCCGCGCTGATCGTGCCGCCGCTCGCGAGCCTTGCGACCGCGATCTTCCTCGGCTGGGTATTTTTGATCAGCGGCATCGGCGGGCTGATCGTCACCTTTTGGGCACGCACCATGCCGGGCTTCTGGTGGTCGCTGATCTCGGCCGCGCTCGCCTGCCTCGCCGGCATGCTGCTGCTGGCCCGCCCCATTCAGGCCGTGCTGACGCTGACCATCGTGCTTGGCGCCTATTTCCTCGCCGAGGGCGTCGCCACTATCATGTACGCACTGGAGCACCGCCGTGAGCTCAGCGGCCGCTGGTCGTGGCTGCTGATCTCGGGCCTCGTCGACATCGCCATCTCGTTCATGGTGATCACGGGGCTGCCAAGCTCGGCGGAATGGGCGATCGGCGTCCTCGTCGGTATCAACCTGCTGTTCGGCGGCGCCACCCTGATCGGCATGGCACTGGCGGCACGCAACAGCAACACCTGAGGGCTCTCGTCGCCGGGCAGGCCGATTGGGGGGTGACAAGGCGCCAACGGCACGCTATATGGCGCCCATGATCACCGTCGCCACCAGCTATTTTTGGTACTTTAGCTACGACAGCTCGCTGGCGGCAGGAGGATCGCGCTCAATCTGAATTATTGAAGCAAACGTCCGAACAGCCGCCAGACCTGGCGGCTTTTTTATTGCCGGCAGGTTCTAAAACAGACAGGAGCCCGCCGTGCTGAGCACGACTGACGATCTTCGTATCCGCGAACTGAAAGAGCTGAGCACGCCCGACGAGGTGATGCGGGAGGTTCCGCGCACGCTCACCGCAACGCGTGTTGTGATGGCCGCGCGCAACGCCATCCATGCCATCCTCACCGGCCAGGACGACCGTCTGCTGGTCGTGGTCGGCCCCTGCTCGGTGCACGATCCCCGGGCCGCGCTCGACTACGCCGAGCGCCTGGCCAAGCTGCGCGAGGACCTCGCCGACCAGCTCGAGATCGTGATGCGGGTCTATTTCGAGAAGCCGCGCACCACCGTCGGCTGGAAGGGCCTGATCAACGATCCCGATCTCGACGGCAGCTTCGACATCAACAAGGGCCTGCGGCTGGCGCGCAACGTGCTGTCGGCGGTGAACAATCTCGGCCTGCCGGCGGGCACCGAATTCCTGGATATGACGACGCCGCAATACATTGCCGACCTCGTCTCCTGGGCCGCGATCGGCGCGCGCACGACCGAGAGCCAGATCCATCGCGAGCTGGCTTCCGGGCTGTCATGCCCCGTCGGCTTCAAGAACGGCACCGACGGCAATGTTCGCATTGCCGCCGACGCGGTGAAGTCGGCCTCGCATCCGCATCATTTCATGGCGGTGACAAAGCTCGGCCGCTCGGCGATCGCCTCGACCGCAGGCAACGAGGACTGCCACATCATCCTGCGCGGCGGCAGCAAGCCGAACTATGATGCGGCAAGCGTTGCGGCGGCCTGCAACGAGCTGGCGAAATCCGGCGTCGCGCCGCTGGTGATGGTGGATGCGAGCCACGCCAATTCGAGCAAGAAGCCCGAGAACCAGCCGCTGGTGATGGCTGACATCGCCGGCCAGATCTCCGGCGGCGAGAACCGCATCATGGGCGTGATGATCGAGAGCAATCTCGTCGCCGGGCGCCAGGACGTGGTGCCGGGCAAGCCGCTCACCTACGGCCAGAGCATCACGGATGGCTGTATCGACTGGGCGACCACGGCAGCCGTGCTCGAGCGGCTCGCTGACGCGGTCGAAATCCGCCGCAACACCCGGCGCGCGGGGCTGCACGAACGGTCGGCCTGAGGTTAAGACCAATGCGGGCGGGGCGATGCTGTTCGCGCCCTGCCCGCTGTTGTGATCAGCAGCCGCGGCAGATGCTCTTGATCTTCTTGTCGAGCGCCGCGTCTTCCTTGTTCACGGGATTGTTCGGATCGCTCAGGTTCTTCTCGCTCGGCACGTCGCTGGCGCGCGGCTGGCGATGGCCGACAGGGGCCGGCAGCACCGACCCGGAGGATGCACCGCTCGATGTCGATCCCTTGGAGCCGCCGGTCTGTGCAACCGCCGCGCCGCCGAGCAAGACCACGAGCGATGCTGCCAGCATGATCTTCGTCATGTCCTTATCCTCCATTCTCAACGGGCGCTCCCACCATCACCGCTCACGTCTCGGGCGGATAGAGGTGAACCTCGCCGCAATAGTCCACGATACGATAGCGCGTTTCTGATTCAGCTTCACGCGCCTCGCCTGCGGTATTTTGCACCGCCAACACATAATTCGGTCCTACCGGCGACTTGCCGGCGCCGCCGGGAATATCGATGACATAGTCAGGCTGACACAGTCCCGACACCCGTCCGCGCAGCTGCCGCATCAACTCCTGCCCCTCGGCCAGCGTGGCACGCAGATGCGCAGTCCCCGGCGCCAGATCGCCGTGATGCAAATAGTAGGGCTTGATCCGGCATTCGACGAAAGCTCGCATCAAATCCGACAAAGCCGCGACGCTGTCATTGACGCCGCGCAAGAGCACCGACTGGCTGACCATGGGAATTCCGGCATCGACGAGCCGCGCGCAGGCGGCACGGGCGTCTTCCGTGAGCTCGCGCGCATGATTGGCATGCAGGGCAACCCAGGTGGTCGCGCCCGCAACCTTTAGCGCTGCGACCATCTCGTCGCTGATTCGCGCCGGATCAGCCACGGGCACGCGGGTGTGAAGGCGGATGATCTTGACGTGATCGATTGCAGCCAGATCGGCCATGATCTCGCTGATGCGACGCGGCGACAGCATCAGGGGATCGCCGCCGGTCAGAATCACCTCCCAGATTTCGTCGTGCGAGCGGATGTAATCGATCGCCGCACGATACGCGTCGTCCGACAGCGCGTGCTCCTTGCCGGGGCCGACCATCTCGCGGCGGAAGCAGAAGCGGCAATAGACCGCGCAGACGTGCACGAGCTTGAACAGCACGCGATCGGGATAGCGATGCACTATACCCGGAACCGGCGAATGCGGGTGATCGCCGATCGGATCGGCGTTCTCGCCCGGCTGCATCTCCAGCTCGGCGGCGGTCGGCACGAACTGGCGCGCGATGGGATCGTCGGGATCGGACGTGTCGATCAGCTCGACCAGCGCCGGCGTGATCGCAACCGCATAGCGCGCGGCGACGCGCTCGAGCGCCGGCAGCGCCGTGGCAGGCGCCAAGCGTTCGGCCACGAGCTCGGTCGGCTCGCGCAATGTCCGTGCAAGATTGGTCTTCGTCATTTCTCACCCGCAGGCGGCGTCCACACCACCTGATCAATCCGTGTTGCACCACTCGCGAGCATCACCAGCCGGTCGAAGCCGAGCGCGACGCCGCTCGCCTCCGGCATGGTCGCGACCGCGGCCAGAAAATCCTCGTCGAGCGGATAGGCCTCGCCGTAACGGCGTTGCTTCTCAGCCATCGAGTCCGTGAAACGGCGGCGCTGTTCCTCGGCGTCGGTCAGTTCGCCAAATCCGTTGGCGAGCTCGACGCCACAGGCATAGACCTCGAACCGCTCGGCGACCCTGGGATCGTCTGCCTTCACCCGCGCCAGCGCTGCCTCGGGAGATGGGTATTCGAATAGGATGGTCAAACATCCCTGCCCCAAATGCGGCTCGACATGCTCGACCAGGACCTTGCTGAAAATGTCGGACCAGGTGTCATCCTCGGCGACGCGGACCTTGCTGGCGGCCATCCGGGCGAGCGCGGCACGGTTACCCTCGCCGCCCAAGATTGTCGACAGCAGATCGATTCCTGCGAACCGTTCGAAGGCACCCGCAACCGTCAGCAGCTCCGGCTCGGCGAAGGGGTCGGCGGTCCGGCCGCGGAAGGAGAACCTCCCGATTCGGGTCGCCTGCGCCGCCCGGGCGATGACGGCGACCGTGTCGGCAATGATAGCATTGTAGGGCTCACCGGCCCGGTACCATTCAAGCATGGTGAATTCGGGCAGGTGCAGGTCGCCGCGCTCGCGGTCGCGGAACACCCGGGCAAACTCGAAGATTCGAAGCTCCCCGGCCGCCAGCAGCTTTTTGCAGGCGAATTCCGGGGAGGTCCGCAAATATCGGCTGGCCCGGCTGCCATCGGGACGTATGATCTCGGTCCGGGGGGCATGCAGATGGGTCTCGTTGCCCGGAGACACCTGGAGCACGGAGGTTTCGACCTCGATAAACCCCTGTTCAGCGAAAAAGCCCCGTAAAGCCCCGGTCACAGTACCCCTGGCCTGGAGGAACGGCCGCCGGTCGAGGTGCCGCGAAGGCGACCAGAACGGCGAGATCGGCTTGTCCCCAGCCATTAACCGACCGCTCCGCAGGTCAGCAAAAAGCTGGCATCCAGCGGCAAAATCAGTATGTTGCGGCCCGAAACGGGCGCCGAGGTCTGATTTGAGGCCCCAAGTCCCCCATCAATTTGACCACGTCCTGGCCGGAGCCGGGCCAAGCAAGCAGGAAATACAGCTTTGAGAGTCATCGCCAGTTCTATTCGCAAGGGCAACGTGATCGAGCAAGACGGCAAGCTTTACGTCGTCGTCAGCGCCGAGAACATCCATCCCGGCAAGGGCACCCCGGTCAGCCAGATCGAAATGCGCCGAATCTCGGACGGGGTAAAGATCTCCGAGCGCTACAAGACCACCGATCAGGTCGAAAAGGCCACGATTGAAGAGCGCAACTACACCTTCCTGTATGAAGATGGCGACGGCTTTCACTTCATGAACCCCGAGACCTACGATCAGGTCCAGGTTTCCAAGGACGTCGTCGGCGACGCAGCCGCGTATCTTCAACCGGACATGACCGTCAAGCTGTCAACCCACGATGTCAACGTGGTCTCGCTCGCGTTGCCCCAGCGCGTGACACTGGAGGTGGTTGAGACCGAGCCCGTGACCAAGGGCCAGACCGCCTCGTCGTCCTACAAGCCCGCGGTGCTTTCCAACGGCGTGCGCACCACCGTGCCGCCGCACATCTCGGTCGGCACCCGTATCGTGGTGATGACCGAAGACGGCTCCTACTCCGAGCGCGCCAAGGACTAAGCCAGCAATCGAGGAACGGAACAGGTGCCGCCGGGGGGCGAGACAGTGGGTAGGAAGAGTTTCCGCTTCGTCTCGCTCATTTTGGCGTCCCTATCGTTCCTCGTTGCCGCTCCGCTGGCCGCGGATGAATTCCGCAGCCCCTCACTCACGGCCCTGCGCGTCGATTGGCGCGCAGCGCTCGACCAGCTCCGCGCCGAGATCAACGGCCATCCGCAGATCGCCGGCGATTTCATCTTCGTGCCCCGCCGGTCGGTGCCGCGCTACGATCCGCGCGCAACGCCGGCCCTGGTGCAGCTCAACGGGATCTCCTCGCAATTCTTTACCGGCATCGGCCGCAGTGCCGTGCCTGTACTGCTGCCGTTCGACGCTGGCGCCTACCTCGAGGCCAGGCGCGGTGGCGCGCCAGCGAGCCTGTCGCTGTCGCGTTACCAGGCCGATTTCAATCCGGTCGACATGTTCGATGCCGGTCCTGCCGGTTACAGCGCGACTTTCTCGCTCGAGCCAGGCGCTGGCGACGGCATGCCCTCGCGTGTCTTCGCAAAACCGGTCGAGGTGCAGATCACCGGCTCGGCGCTGCTCTACGACATCGCCGATCCCGCCGGCGGCAAGGGCGAGCCGGTCAAGCTGCTAGCGGCAATCTATCCGGACCTGCGCAGGTTCATCCGCGAAGGCTATGTGCGCTACGCCTTCACGCGCTTCGGCGTCGCCTACGTGGTGTCGGTCCAATGCCTCGACAGTGTCGCAAAACCGCGGCGGCTCGCCTGCAAGGAGGCCTATCCGGTTGCCGAGCGTTTCCTGAAGGCCCTGCGCATCGCCGGCGGTCAGCGCATGCGGCCGCTGACGGACGTCGCCTCCGACATCATCGATCGTCCCTCGGGACGTTCGAGCGATTTCAGTTACCGGCCGAGCGGCGACATCATCCCGAACACCGGCTACCGCAACAAGAGCGGCCGTCCCGATACGATGGCCTATGCGCAGATCCGCTTTCCGCTGGAGAAGGTGCCTGCTTTCGTGCGCTCGCAGTCCTATGCCAAGCGCGACAGGAACGATGGTCCGACCGCCTATCCCTGGCGCGACAATTTCTGCGAGTCCCGCAGCTTCGAAGTCTGGCAATGCACCGGCGGCTACGGCCATCAGGGCGAGGACATCCGTGCGGCCGAGTGCCCGCCGCCCGGCGAAGGCCGCGAACCCTGCGATCCCAAGCAGCGCGCCGTCGTCGCGGTGCGCGACGCGGTCGTGATCCGCGCCTCCAAGGACCAGGCCGCGACGCTTCAGGTCAACAGCCGCAACGAGCACATCCGCTTCCGCTACATGCACATGAATCCGCAAGCGATGAATGCCGATGGCCTGCTCAACGGTCGCATCGTCGCCGAAGGCGAGAAGATCGGCGTGGTCTCGAACTATCTCGACCATCCCGCCGGCACCTCGATGCACCTGCATTTCGACGTCCAGGTGTTCACCCGCGACGGCTGGAACTGGGTCAGTCCCTACGTCACGCTGGTGTCGGCCTATGAGCGCCTGATCCGCGCCCGCGGCCGCGAGATCGGCCCGGAGATCGCAGTCACGGCCCAGCCTGTGGCGCATGCGCTGCCGGAGGACGTCATCAAGCCGGACCTGCGCGAGGGATCGAGCAGCGAGGAGAATTGAGGCAGCTTGCGCCTCGTCGCGCCGCTTCCCGCTCCATACGCACGCAGACTGACCGGATCGACGGCAGGCACCTCCCGAAGCATCGGCCTTCTCTGGCCCCGGAATTGCTTGGCTGTCGCCAGGCAAACTGGAGAAGGGAAGCACATGCGTTGTCTCACCACGACGGTCGTCCTGGCCGTTGCATTCGCCGTGCCGGCTCATTCGCAGGAATTGACCGGCACGCTGAGGAAGATCAAGGATACCGGCGCGATCACGCTCGGCGTGCGCGACAGTTCCGTGCCCTTCAGCTACATCGACGAAAAGCAGAAGACCGTCGGCTACGCCATCGACATCTGCATGAAGATCGTCGAGGAGATCAAAGCCGAACTCAAGCTGGACAAGCTCGCGGTCAACGAGAACCTCGTCACCTCGTCCAACCGCATTCCGCTGATGGCCAACGGCACCATCGATCTCGAATGCGGCTCGACCACCAACAACGCCGAGCGCCAGAAGCAGGTCTGGTTCACCAACACCCATTTCCTCACGGCAAGCCGCTTCGTGTCCAAGAAGGCTTCGAAGCTCGACCAGGTCGATGACCTCAAAGGCAAGGCCGTCGTCTCGGTCTCCGGCACCACCAACATCACCCAGCTCAACAAGGCCAATGCGGCCCGCTCGCTCGACATCACCGTGATGAATGCCAAGGATGTCCCGGAGGCGTTCCTGATGGTCGAGACCGACCGCGCGGCAGCCTTCGTCATGGACGACATCCAGCTTGCGTCCATGATTGCCTCGGCGAAGGATCCGTCGCTCTACGCCATCAGCGCCGGCGCTTTTTCCGATCCCGAACCCTACGGCATCATGCTGCGCAAGGACGACGTGCCGTTCAAGGCGGTGGTCGATCGTGCCACCGCAAAACTCTACCAGAGCCCGGAGATCGAGAAGATCTACAACAAATGGTTCATGGAGCCGGTGCCGCCGCGCGGCCTGAACTTCCACGTGCCGATGCCGGTGTCGATGAAGAAGTCGTTCGAGCACCCGTCCGACAATCCCGATCCGGCGTCGTATGGCGGCTGACGAGAGAGCCCGCTGATGCGCAGCCCGGATGAGCGCAGCGACATCCGGGGCCTCCACGACGACTGCCCGGGTGTTGCTTCGCTCACCCGGGCTACGGTCAATCCAGATATGTCGTGAGCTGCGCGCCTTCGTCCGCCACGAACACCGCGATCAACTCGGCGGGCTCCGTCGCGCTCGCGTTCGCCGATACGAGATGCGTCGAGCCCGGCGGCTCGAAGAAGGACTGGCCGACGCCGAACGTCTCGACCGGCCCGCCGCCGAGCTGGGAGCGGATCTCGCCCTTGGTGATGTACGCGGTCACCGAGCCGGCGTGGCGATGTGGCCGCGAGAAACCGCCTGGACCGTAGAAGACGCGCACGATGGTGACGCGCTTGCCCGGCACGTTTGGCAGTGCGTAGGAGCCGATCGGCTCGACCTTGTCGAGCGGCGAGCTCTCGGCCGCAGCGGCGCAGAGCGGCGCCAGCGCGCCGGAGACCGTATCCATCGTCAGCGGCAGCGCCTTGCCGATCGCAAGCGCGCAGGCGAGCCCGGCGACGACTGCGAGCACCGCCGAATGTGATGGCGCCGGACGTTGCACGGCAGAACAACTCATGGCTGTCATCGTGATCTCTCCTTCGTACAAATCAGGATGTCGCGCTGGTCGCTGCGACCGGGCGCTTTGCGGGCGTCCAGCGAAACGCCGCGCCAAAACGGTTCCAGACATTGATCGAGGCGACCGCCGAGGTCAGATACGTCAGCTCCGTCTCGGAGAATTCGCGCGAGGCTTCCGCGTAGACCTCCGCGCTGACCCCATCTGACAGGCAGGTCAACGCTTCGGCCCAGGCAAGGGCCGCCCGCTCGCGCGCGGAAAAGATCGGCGCTTCGCGCCAGACCGCGACCAGATGGAGCTTGTCGACCGGCACGCCGATGCGCTCCGACAACAGGACGTGGTGCTGAACGCAGAAAGCGCAGCCGTTGATCTGGGAGGCGCGCAGTTTCACCAACTCAAGCAGCTGCTTGTCGAGACCCGCCTTGGCCGCCACCTGGCCCAGCGCCAGGACCAGATCGTACGCGTCCGGCGCGATCCTCTTGAAATCCTCGTATTCGCTGCGGGCGTATGACATTGCGGTGCACCTCATATTATTGTAAGAGCACTGATACTTTATAAGAGCACTTACATGTCGCGCAAGTCCGCTGATATCACGAGATCGAAAACCCGGCGGGACCCGCAGGGGCCGAATGCCGTTCGCGTGCCCGGTCCCGGCGAAGGCAAGCGCGGCGAAGGAGGTTATCTCGGCTATCTGCTGCGCCAGGCCCATGCCGCAGTCCGCCTGACGATGGAACGGACGCTCGCCGATCTCGGCGTGACTTCGCCGCAATTTGCGGTGCTGACGATGCTGAACGCCTATCCGGGCCTGTCGGGCGCCGACGTCGCCCGCCTCACTTTCCTGACGCCGCAGACCGTCGGCGTCATCATCCGCAACCTCGAGCGCGACGGCGCGATCGTGATGACGCCCCATCCCGTCCACGGCCGGATCCAGCAATGGACGCTGACGCCGCGCGGGGCGACCTTGCTCAGGGCCTGTCGGGAACGGGTCATCGCGCTGGAGAAACGCCTCGCCCGGAATCTGGATGCCAAGGGCGAAACAACGATCCGGCGCTGGCTTGCTGGCATCGCGGCCGATTTGCAGGAGGACTAGGCGGACCTAGCCGCCGCCTCCATCCCCGCATCCCCCGCCACCATCGAGATCCGGCAGGTCGCCGGCGCCCCCATCGCCCTGAATGCCGCGGCCAAAGTTCTCGGCGATGATCATCAGGATCACGACGAACAAGCCGGCGCCGAAGGGCCAGGGATTGGCACGGATGATGTCGAACAGCTCCCGCATGCCCGCATCATGCGGGACAACAACGAACCGACGGTAAAACGTCACGCCCAAATTTGGGGATATGCAGGCTTGCGGAAGGGCTTATCCGCCCTTCAACGATTTCTTAACTTCGCCGTCCGACCAGGTCTCGCCTGCGGCGATCACGCGGACACGGGTCTGGTCCGCAGCATTCACCAGCACATGCGAACTCACCCGGTCGTCGCTCGGCTCCAGACGCAAATCGGTCTCGGGTTTCCAGCTCAGCGTGGTCGCGAGATCGCCGGGAAAGATCTGCCATTGCGATCCGTCATCGAGCTCGACGACGTGGCTTTCCGCATGCGCGCGTATCTTCATCCCACCTCGAATATTTCGATGAACAGACCGTGTTCGGAGGGAATGCAGCAGCGAGACAATTTGTTCCGGTGAACGCCGGCCCGCCGCTTGGCCGTCGGGTTCCCGGAACCGCCCCACAGACACCCTGTTTCCCGCTAGAATGGGCCCATGAAGCACGCTGATTCCTCGCCCCGTCACACCCGCCGCACCCTGCTCCAGTCGACGCTCGGTGCAGCCGCCTTGCTGGCGCTTCCGACACGCCTCCCCGCCGCGCCAGCCGGCTTCGACGAATGGCGCGAGTCGTTCCGCGCTCGGGCGATGGCGAAGGGCATTTCGGCTGCGACCTGGCAGCGCGCAATGGCGCGGGTCGAGCCCGACATGAGCGTGTTCAAGCAGATGCGCAACCAGCCCGAATTTCACGAGCAGGTCTGGCAATACATCAACCGCCGCGTCTCGGACTGGCGCATCATCAACGGCAAGATCGCGCTGAAGAACAACGAGGCGCTGCTGGCGCGTATCGAGCGCGATTTCGGCGTCGAGCGCGGCACGCTGCTGGCGCTGTGGGGCGTCGAGTCCGCCTATGGCGATCCCCTGGTGCAGCAGAACCACATGACGCCGGTGTTTCCCTCGCTCGCGGCGCTCGCCTGGAACGAGCCGCGCCGCAAGGCCTATTGGGAGACCGAGTTGATCAACGCGCTGCGCATTGTCGACAAGGGCTGGAGCACGCCGGAGGAGATGAAGGGCTCCTGGGCCGGCGCCATGGGGCATTCGCAATGGATGCCGGAGGTCTGGCTCAATGTCGGCATCGACTATGATGGCGACGGCAAGGTCTCGCCGTTCGGCAAGCCCGACGACGCGCTGGGCTCGACCGCAAAATATCTCGTCAATCGCGGCAAATGGCATCGCGGCGAGCATTGGGGCTACGAGGTTCGCGCATCCGGCGAGATGAGCGGCAGCCGGACCTATATGGCCTGGCAGGCGGCGGGCGTCTCCCGCGCCGATGGCCAGCCGTTCCCGCAACCGAACGCGACCGCGCAGATGTGGACGCCTGTCGCGGGCGGACCGACCTTCCTGCTCGGGCCGAACTTCTATTCGGTGAAGAGCTATAACCCCTCCATGAACTATGCGCTGGCGATCTGCCATCTCGGCGATCGCTGTCTCGGCGCGCCGCCCTTCATCCAGCCCTTCCCCGGCTCCGAGCGCGCGCTGACGCTCGCCGAGGTGCAGGAGATGCAGACACGCCTGACCAAGGCCGGTTTCGACACCGGCGGCACCGATGGCCGCGTCGGCAACGACACCATGAAGGCGATCAAGGATTTTCAGCAACGGGCCGGGATCGTGCCTGCCGACGGCTATGGCGGGCTGAAGGTGCTGGCGAAGCTGCGGCAGGGATCGTAGATATCCCATCCTTCCGGGGCCCGCGTGGCGAGAACCCGGAATCTCGCGCTACAATCTCCGGATTCCGGGTTCGAGGCTTCGCCTCGCCCCGGAATGACATCCCTACTTTCAATGCCTGTATTGCGGCTCTTCCGCGTCGAGCTGGCGCCGGATCGCGGCGAGATGCAGCCGCGCGGATTCTGAATCGCCCTCGCGCATCTGCCTATAGGTCTCCGCCGCCACGGCGGGATCGACGGGCAGCACTTTTCGCCCCGTCGACATCGCCAGCACCTGCACCTCGGCGGCGCGTTCGAGATAGTAGAGATCGTCCCAGGCCTCCGCGATAGTCGGCGCCAGTACCATCACGCCATGGTGCTTCATGAAGACGATGTCGGCATCGCCGACAGCGGAAGCGATGCGAGCGCCTTCGCGGTTGTCGAGCGCGAGGCCGTTGTAGTCGCGGTCCACCGCCGTGCGGCCGTAGAACTTCAGCGCGGTTTGCCCAGCCCAGATCAGCGGATCGCCCTCGGTCATCGACAGCGCCGTGGCATAGGGCATGTGGGTGTGGAAGGCGACCTTGGCCCGCGGCAGCAGCCTGTGCATCTCGGCATGGATGTAGAAGGCGGTCGCCTCGGGCACGCCCTCACCATCCAGCACGTTGCCGTGGAAGTCGCAGATCAAAAGCTTCGACGCAGTGAGTTCGCGGAAGGCGTAGCCATAGGGATTGACGAGGAAGAGATCGTCATGGCCGGGTACGACGGCCGAGAAATGGTTGCAGATGCCCTCCTCAAATCCGTTGCGCGCAGCCATGCGGAAGCAGGCGGCGAGGTCCTCGCGCGCGGTGCGGATCGCGTCGGTGGCAAGGTCGGGCCGGTTCGAGCGGAACGGCGCAGGTGCGGAAGAAGACGAATGAAGGCTGTGCGCCATGGCGAAAGACACCCTTGTCGGTCGGAAGTTGCCGACGTTGTACAGGGGCTGCGCCTGCGCGTCAGCCCCTGAGGGCGCCACCCTGCCCTGCGCCGTTCATGCGCGCCGCGGCACGCCGCCGGCATTCATGCCGCCGTCGATGACGAGCTCGCTGCCGGTGACGTAGCGCGAGGCATCGGAGGCCAGATACAGCACGCCGGAGGCGATTTCGGCAGCCTGCCCGGCGCGGCCCAATGGAGTGACCACCCGCGCGCGTTCCTCCGGATCGATCGGCGCGTTCTGGCCGGCACCGGTCGCCCCGGTCGGAATCTTGCCCCAGATTGGCGTGTCGATGATCCCGGGATGGACAGAGTTGACTCGGATGCCGTCGCCGGCAGCTGCGCACTCCATCGCGATGGATTTGGCGAACAGCCGCACGCCGCCCTTGGTCAGCGAATAGGCCGACAGCCCCGGCGAGCCGCGCAGGCCCGCGAGCGAGGACATCATGACGATCGAGCCGCCGCCGGTCTTGCGCATCAACGGCAGGCAGTGCTTGACCGAAAGAAAAACGCCATCGAGATTGATCGCATTCTGCTTGCGCCAGTCGGACAGCGTCATGTCGACGATCGATGGCACGGAAATGCCGATGCCGGCGTTGGAAACGAGCACGTCCAGCCGGCCGTAGCGCTTGGCGATTTCGGCGACGACCTCGATCCAGCGCTCCTCCGAGGTCACGTCCTGCTCCAGGAAGATCGCCTTGCCGCCGGCTTTTGTGACTCGCTTGGCGAGCTCCGGACCTCGCAGTTCGTCGATGTCGGTCGCAATGACGGTGGCACCTTCGCGTGCGAACAACTCGACGATGGCTTCACCGATTCCAGAGGCGCCGCCCGTCACTAGCGTGACTTTGCCCTCAACCTGACCTGCCATGTTCACTCCCTTTTTTGTTGTTCGCAGCCGTCTTATTTTTGCGCATGATCTTTGTCGGAAAACCGCGTCGCACCTTTCCGGATCATGCGTCATCTAATCACGGATGGCCCCTGGTCCGGTAGCGCGATGTCGACGACGCGAAACTGCACGCGCTCGGCGCCCTGGTAGCGGTCCACCGACAACGAGCCCGCGACATGCACTTGCTGGCCGCGGTTGGCGAGCAGCGCATTGCCGAGCTTCTGGCCGACCGAGCGGAACGCGATGCCGTTGACGATGGCGCCGTCGCCCGACTTGAATCGCAGGCGCAGATGCGCCTGCCCGACCTCGTCGGCGAATACGAGCTGGTGCGCCGGCAGCGCCAGCACCGGCTCCGGATTGCCGCTGCCAAAGGGACCGGCGCGGTTGAGCGTGGTTGCAAGCTCCGGCGTCACCGCACGTGCGGAGACCGCGCCGTCGATGTAGAGCTCGTTGACGTGCCGCGCTTCCGCAACATCCTGCGCCAGCGCGTTCTCGAGATAGGCGCGGAATTCGGCGAGCTTCTCCTTGCGCAGCGTCACGCCAGCGGCCATCGCGTGGCCTCCGCCCTTGAGCAGAATGCCGTCGGCGACCGCCTGCCGCACCGCCTTGCCGAGATCGACGCCGGCGATCGAGCGGCCCGAGCCGGTGCCGATGCCGCCGGGCTCCAACGCAATGGCAAAAGCGGGCCGCGAGAACTTCTCCTTCAGGCGCGAGGCCACGAGGCCGACCACACCGGGATGCCATCCTTGCGACGCCGTGACGATGACGCCGAGCTTGTCTTCGAGACCGATCGAGGCGAGTGCCTCGGCTTCGGCCTGGGCTTCAGCCGCCTGCTCGATAACGCGCCGCTCGCTGTTGAGGCGATCGAGCTCGGCCGCGATCCGCGCCGCCTCGACGCTGTCGCCCTCCAGCAATAATCGCACGCCGAGATCGGCGCGACCGATGCGGCCGCCGGCATTGACCCGCGGCCCCAGCATGAAGCCAAGATGCCAGGCCTCGGGCGGACCGTTGAGCCGCGCCACGTCCATCAGCGCGGTATGGCCGACATGGTCGCGCCGCCGCATCGCGATCAGGCCCTTGGCGACGAAGGCGCGGTTGAGGCCGATCAGCGGGGCCACGTCGGCGACGGTGCCGAGCGCGACGTGATGCAGCATGCCGAGCAGATCCGGCTCCGGCATCTCGCTCGTCCAGAAACCACGCTTGCGCAATTCGCGATTGACCGCGACCAGCGTCACCAGCACGAGGCCGACGGCGGCAAGATGGCCAAGGCCTGAGAGATCGTCGAGCCGGTTCGGATTGACCAACGCGTCAACCTCCGGCAGCTCCGTTCCGGCCTGATGGTGGTCGATCACCACCACGGACATGCCGAGGCGTTTGGCCTCGGCGAGCGGCTCGATGCTGGTGGTGCCGCAATCGACGGTGACGAGCAGCCTCGCGCCCTTTGCCGCAAGCCCTCGCACGGCTTCGACGTTCGGGCCATAGCCCTCAAAGATGCGATCGGGAATGTGGATCAGCGGATCGAGCCCGCAGTGCCGCAGGTGCCACGCCAGCAGTGCAGCCGAGGTCGCACCGTCGACGTCGTAGTCGCCGAAGATCGCGACCTTCTCGCCCCTCACCGCCGCATCCGCGATCCGCTTGGCGGCAGCCTCCATCTCCGTGACCGTGAACGGGTCCGGCAGCAGCTTGCGGATGGTCGGATCAAGGAAGTCGGCGACCGCGTCGATATCGACGCCGCGGCCAGCCAGCACCCGTGCCAGCAGTTCGGGAAGCTGGTGCCGCTGCACGATGGCGAGCGCCCGAGCCGCGCCGCGGGCGTCGAGCCGGTCGCGCCAGAGCTTGTCGGTCAGCGAGCGCGCCACCCCCAGGAACGCCTGGGGCGCTTCGACAGGCAAGGCTGTGGCAGGCGGCGTCATGACGGGGCTATCGGTTGGGGAACTCGGATTCCGGGCGATCACGCTGGCGGCCCGGGACTGGCTTGAGGGGATTGGCCGGGAAACTCCGGCGATTTGCAACGGCCCGGCCGCACAAAGCGGTGGATGGCCGGGGATGGGCCGGGGTGACTATCATTTAGGCATTCCGCCGAACAGCAAATTAAGCAGGCGTTAGGCGGAATCCGCGAAAAAGAATCTTATTCGATCTGTAAGTTGTAGTTCCGGGTTCATTGCAGATCAGACCTCATTGCCAAGGGAAGTCCCCGATGTCTGCTGCGCTGGGTCTGAAGGCCAGGCCGACCGCCACCGAACCCACTGACGACGATTCCGACATCTCCGCGCTGATCAATCGCCTGACTGCGGAGGTCAACCAGATCGCGGTCGACAAGACCAAGGCGATCCAGCAGATCACCAACCAGATGAAGATGCTGGCGCTGAACGCGCTGATCGAAAGCTCGCGCGCCGGCGCGCAGGGCGCGGGCTTCGCGGTGGTGGCGCAGGAGGTGCGCGGCGTCGGCCAGCAGGTCGAGACCATCGCCCGCGAGCTCGAGACCCAGCTGACCAAACGGACCGGCGACCTCGTTGCCTCGATCGACCGCATGAGCCAGCGCTCGCGCGGCGAGCGCATGGTGGACCTGTCCCTCAACGCGGTCGAGCTGATCGACCGCAATCTCTATGAGCGCACCTGCGACGTGCGCTGGTGGGCGACCGACTCCGCCCTGGTCGACTGCGCGGCCTCGCCGACGCCGGCCGCGGTTACCTATGCCTCGCAGCGCCTCGGCGTGATCCTGGGCGCCTATACAGTCTATCTCGACCTCTGGCTCTGCGACCTCGACGGCAACGTCATCGCCAACGGCCGCGCCGACCGCTTCCGCGTGGTCGGCCAGAACGTCGCTCACACCAAATGGTTTCGCGAGGCGCGCTCCTTGCGCTCCGGCGACGACTATGTTGCCGGCGACGTCGAGAACCAGCCGCTGCTCGGCAACGCGCAGGTCGCGACCTATTGCGCCAGCGTCCGCGCCGGCGGCCAGGCCAACGGCGCGCCGATCGGCGTGCTCGCCATCCATTTCGACTGGGAGCCGCAGGCCCGCGCCATCGTGCAAGGCGTCCGCGTCGGGGACATCGACAAGGCCCGCGTGCTGCTGGTCGACTCGAACCTCCGCGTCATCGCCGCCTCCGACGGCCAGGGCATCCTCAGCGAGCGCGTCTCGCTGTCGCTGAACGGCCAGCGCTCCGGCTTCTATCAGGACCGCTCGGGCGCGATGGTCGCCTTCCATGCGACGCCCGGATACGAGACCTATCGCGGCCTCGGCTGGTACGGCGTGATCGTCTGCGGNGGGGCGTGAGGCCGCCGCGAGCCGCGCCGCGCCACAACAAAACGGCGAAAACAACCCCATGCACAGTAGGCGGCGGGTTGTTTTTGCTCGTGTTTTTCGCCCCTCCTCGCAGCCCCGGCGAGGCCGCCCCGCCCGCTCCGGTCGGCCGCCGTCTTGATGCAAATCAACACCGGATTGCCATCCGGCAAATGATGCTCGTGGGCAACCTTTCCGGACGAGCGGCGCCATGGACGAGCTGTCGAAATTTGGCATTGATGCCGGGAGGCTGCCGATCTGGCTTCGCATCGTCGCGGTCGCAGCGCTCGTCCTGCTCACCACCGGTGCGGGCTTGCTGGCATATCGCTGGTACGCCAACCCCGTCACGCTGTCGATTGCCGTGGGCTCGCTGGATGGCGACGCCCCCAAAATCGTGTCTGCGCTTGCCAGCCGGCTTGTCGTGAACAAGGCGCCGGCCCGGCTCAAGGTCATCGAGACCAGCGGCCCGCTCGAGTCGGCGACCGCCTTCGCGTCCGGCAAGACAGATCTCGCCGTGGTTCGCGGCGACGTCGGCGACCTGTCGCAGGCGCAAGCCATTGTCGTTCTCGCCGAGGCCGTGGCCATGCTCGTTGCGCCCCCCGGGTCGACCATTGCGGATGTCGCCGGTCTGAAGCGCACGACCGTGGGCGTTGTCGCCGGAGATACCAATCAGAGGATCGTCCAGGTCCTCACCAGATCCTATGATCTGGACCGCGCCAACGTCGTGTTCAAAAACCTTGCACTGGACGAGGTCCGCCGCGCCTTCGACAGCAAGGAGGTGCGTGCGGTCCTTTTCGTCATACCGCTGAGCGAGAAATATCTGTCACTGGTGCGGGGGCTGTTCCCGCAGAACGTCAAGACCGCGCCGGTGCTGATCCCGATCGAGAACGCGGGAGCGATCGCGGAGAAAGAGCGCGCCTATGAAAGCTTCGACATTCCCAAGGGAACGTTGCGAGGATCGCCTCCAATCCCCAGCGATGACGTAACCACCTTGCGCGTGTCCTACTACGTGGTCGGCAAGAAAGATCTCGATAACGACACCATCGCCGGCCTCACGCAGGCGCTCACGGCCGCGCGCAGGGACATCTTGCCGGACTGGCCGATCCTCGCACAAGTCAAGGCGCCCGATACCGACGCGGGCGCCTATCTCCCGGTTCATGCCGGCGCCGCGGAGTTCTACAACGGCAGCCAGGTGTCCTTCCTCGACAAGTGGAGCAACGCGATCTTCCTGGCACCGATGGCCCTGGGCGCACTGGCCTCGGTCGTGGCAGCACTCTGGCAATTTCTCAGGTCCGGCGAAGCCAAGCCGCATGAGCCGGCACTCGACGTGCTCTATGCGCTCGGTAGCAAAATACGGCGCTCGCAAAACGAAGCGGAACTTTCGGAGATCGAAACTCAGATCGACAACGTGCTCCGCGCACAGCGCGCGAAGTCCGATGGGGATGAAAACACGCTGGATGCGGCCACGTTGAACGTGGCGGCGCACCGTCTCGAAAATCTCATCCATGATCGTAAGGCCGCGCTGAACGCTGGCCATTTACAATCAACGCCCTCCACCCCGAGCCAATCACAAGTCTAAAGCGTGATGCGATTTGGATGAATCGCCATTCGCTTTAGGATATTGTTTGCGCATGATCTTTCGGAAAGCCGCTTCGCACTCTTCCGGATCATGCTTTAGCCGTGCGTCTTCCGATGACAGTTCAAGCATTATCTGGCCCCCTCCACAAACGCGACCGGCGTGCCTTTGGTGACGCTGCCGGCGACACGTTCGGCGTCCCAATTGGTCAGACGCACGCAACCGTGGGATTCCGCCTTGGATATCTTGTCCGGCGAAGGCGTGCCGTGAATGCCGTAGCCTTCGGCCGAAAGGTTGATCCACACCGTTCCAACCGGATTGTTCGGACCGGGCTTGATGGTGAAGGGCTTGCGCGAATGGACACCCTTGAAGTGATAAGCTGGATTGTAGCGATAGAGCGGATTCTTGCTGACCTCCGTGACCTTGAGCGTGCCTGACGGCGACGGCTTGTCCTCGCTGCCGACGGTTGCCGGATAGAATCCGATCAGCGCGTTGGCCTTGTCGAACAGCTTGACGGTCTGCCTGACCTTGTCGACCTCGACTCGGTCGGCCTTGGCAGGTGCCCCTTCGCCTGCGCTCGCGGTGTCGACGACGACGATGGTGTCGCCCGCCCGGTCGAAACGGCGCCCTGGATTGAGCGCCGTCAGGAGCTGCTCGCTCATGTGAAATTTCTCGGCGAGAGCCTCGCGCGGACTGACAAAGCCGAGCTTCGGGATGTCCTTCATGTCCTCCATCTTCGACGGCAGCTTGTTCAGGAACGGACCCGCCACGTCCTGCTCGGTGATGGCATAGGTCAGCGTGACCGGCCGGTCGTCCGCCCGCAGCGCCTTCCAGACCTCCTCCGTCGGGGTGTCCGAGCCCGGCAATTGCCTGGCTTCCGTAAAGGCGCGCAGCGCCTTCTTCGCGTTCTCGCCGAACCTGCCGTCAATCTCGCCGGGCGAGAAATGCGCCCTGTCCAGCAGCACCTGCAGCCGCACGCCCGCCGGGGTCGGCTTCTCGTTCGAGAGCGTCTTCTTCGACGGCTCGGCGGAATTGATGGCATCCGCGGTCATCTCGGAGGCGAACACCGGCAACGCTGCCAGGGCGAAGACAAGAAAGACGCAGATCTGCCCCGTTTTCGTCAGCGACATCGCCGCCTCCTTTCAAATCTCCAACCGTTCCGTGTCAAATTTTCCGGCTGCAGCACCAACCAGCTCGCTGTACCGGCCTTCGTATTGTCGCGCCATTCGGCGTGCAGTGAAGCGCTGCTCGAAGCGGGCGCGCACCCTCCTTCGATCCAGCTTGCCCAGTTCACCGACCGCCTTGACGGCCTGCTCCTCGTTCTCGACGATGAAACCGGTCAAGCCATGCTCGATGACCTCGGGGACCGATCCAGAGCGGTAGGCGATCACCGGGGTGCCGCAGGCCATCGCCTCGATCATGACCAACCCGAAAGGCTCCGGCCAATCGATCGGAAACAACAGAGCGGCGGCCCCGCCGAGGAAGGGTTGCTTCTTCACGTCGTCGACTTCGCCGACAAGCTGGATCGTCTCGCCGTCGATCTGAGGCTCGAGGTGTTTCTTGAAGTAAGCGGTCTCGGCGCGTGGAATCTTCGCGGCGATGCGGAGAGGCATTCGGGCCGCGCGCGCAATGCGAATGGCGTCCTCCGGCCCCTTGTCTGCCGTGAGGCGGCCAAGAAACGCCAGATAGGATCCCTCCTCATGAAAGGGACGCAACAGCTCCGACGGCAATCCGTGCTGAATGGTCCCGCTCCATTTCGCATCCGGAAGCGGCAGACGCTGGTGATCGGAAATGGACACGAAGCTTGCATCCGGAAACTGCCGAACCACGTCAGGCAGCCCAGGCAAGTCGAGGCGGCCGTGCATGGTCGTCAGGAACGGCACGCCGAGGCGACTGAGCAATGGCAGGTGCAGCCAGTCGATGTGGGCGTGGATCACGTCAAAATCCCTGGCTCGCTTCGCAATCGCTTCCATCAGCATCGTGCAGGCAGCACTCGGATCGGCGCCCCTCCGGCCAAGACGCAACGCACGGGGCCACACCGCGTGAAGTTTGCCGGTTGTACGGGAGTCGCCGCTCGCAAACAGCGTGACGTCATGGCCGAGCTTGACAAGCTCATCCACCAGCCACGCCACCACCCGCTCGGTGCCACCGTAGAGCTTCGGAGGAACGCTTTCGGCGAGGGGAGCGAGCTGAGCGATGCGCATGAGAGCCTGCTACACCGCTGACCGGAGGATCAGCACGATGGCTGCGGACAGAAGGTTCGAAATCGCAAGCAATGTCCAATCCGGCCTTGCGCTTCGGCTCGCCAGGCGACGCGCAAGGCTCTCAATGATCGCTAACATTCGTCACCGGAAAGCCGCTCAAGATAGGCCAGCCCGAACCCCGCAAGGTCCTGGGCATCGCCGTTCGTCTCGCGCGCTTCCCGCCTCCCTTGCAGATGACGCTCGAGGAGACAGCGACGGCCGTCTGCAGCATCGACATCGCGATGCCGGGCGCGATACACGCGCCAAGCGGTATCAACCGCTGTTCGCAGTGGGCTGTCGTCGACCATTTTCCCAGCTCCGACGTGGAGATGTTCATGGGACGCCAACTCGTGGCGACGACGGAAGTTTCCGGTTTTTCCCGTAAAGTCTAATCCTGCCCGCAGCGCGAGCGCAGTCGGCACGCGCTCTCTTTGAGCGTGTAAATCAGAGGGTGCGTCGCACCGCCATCTCCCCAGCGAGCAGCAAGGCAGCCCGGCTGGCGCCGATCGATGCGATGCCTTGTCCGGCGATGTCGTAAGCAGTGCCGTGCGCGGGCGTGCAGATCGGGAAAGGAAAGCCGCCGAGCAAGGTCACACCGCGATCGAACCCCATCAGCTTCATCGCGATCTGGCCCTGGTCGTGATACATCGTCAGCACGGCATCGAAGGCGCCGCCCTTGGCGCGCAAGAACACGGTGTCGGCCGGGAACGGCCCCTCGGCGGCAATGCCTTCGGCCTGGCCGGCTGCGACCACGGGCGCAATCACGTCGATCTCCTCGCGGCCGAAATTACCGCCGTCCCCGGCGTGCGGGTTGAGACCGGCGACTGCAATGCGCGGCCGGGCAAAGCCGGCGTTGCGCATGCAGGATTCGGTCAGCCTGAGTGCACGATGGATGCGCTCGCTCGACAGGTTCGCAGCAACGTCTTTCAGCGGAATATGCGAGGTGACCCGCGCATTCCAGAGCCGGTCGAGCACGTTGAACTCGCTCGCGGGGGTCTTGAGGCCGACGACTTCCGCGGAAAACGCGATCTCGTCGTCATACTCGGCGCGGGCAAGTCGCATCGCCTGCTTGTTGAAGGGGGTGAAGCAGACGGCGTCGACACGGCCGTCCCGGCCGAGCTCGAGCGCATGCCTGTAATTGGCCAGCGCGAATTTGCCGCCGGCAAGGGTCGCAGTCTTCGGCTCGACCCGCCCGGGATCGAGGTGGCGGAGATCGACAAACAACGCATCACCCTTGGCCGCGCGAAGGTCGGTCCCCTGCTCCACCATGGTCAGGTCCGGCCAGACACCCGCGACACGTGCGCCCTCGTCGAAGATACGGCGGTCGCCGATCACGACCAGACGGCAGCTCGCGCGGATGTCGTCCTCCGCGACGAGCTTCGCCGTCAATTCCGGGCTGATGCCGGCGGGATCTCCCATCGCGAGTGCGATGAGCGGCTTTACGGTCATATGATCACCTTCTCTCGAGCTGCATCTTGAACTGTCGTTTCATCGGCGGATGGCGCGGGTTTGCGCCGCAGGCGCGCGAGCTGCAACACGAGCGGCAGCAGGAGCAGCGCGATGCCGCCGACGATCAGGCACGTCACCAGCTTGTTGGCGAAGAAGATGCCCAGGGATCCCTTGGAGAGCAGCATCGACTGGCGGAACGCATCCTCGGCCTTGTCGCCGATCACGATCGCGAGCACCAGCGGCGCCAGCGGATAGAACAGCTTCTTGAAGAGATAACCGACGATGCCGAATCCGAGCATCATGACGACGTCGAGATAGGAGTTCGACACCGAATAGGCGCCGACGACGCAGATGATCACGATCAGCGGCGCGATGACGACGAAGGGAATCCGCATCAGGGCGGCAAAGACCGGGACGGTCAGCAGCACCAGCGCAACGGCGACGATGTTGCCGACATACATCGAGGCGATCAGGCCCCAGACAAAATCCTTCTGGTCGACGAACAGCATCGGTCCGGGATTGAGGCCCCAGATCATCAGTCCGCCCATCATGACGGCCGCGGTGGCCGAGCCGGGAATGCCGAGCGACAGCATCGGCAGAAGCGCACTCGTGCCGGCGGCATGATCGGCGGTCTCCGGCGAGATGATGCCTTCGACCTCGCCCGTGCCGAAATACCGGCCACGACGGGAGAAGCGGCGGGCGATGCCGTAGCTCATGAAGGAGGCCGCGGTCGGGCCGCCTGGCGTGATCCCCATCCAGCAGCCGATGGCGGCGCTGCGCAACAGCGCAACACCATGCCGCGGCAGACGGCCGACGGCGCGAAACACCTCTCGCCAGTCGATCTTCGAGGAGACCGCGCGGGCGTGAAACTCCTCCTCGACCGCCACCAGCAGCTCGCCGATGCCGAACAGGCCCATGACGGCGACGACGAAGCTCACGCCCTTCACCAGCTCGTCGACACCCATGGTGAGACGGACGCTGCCGGAGACGGTGTCGATGCCGATGGCCGCGATGGCAAAGCCGATCGCGAGCGCCACGACAGTCTTGATCGGGGCCGCACCGCCCATGCCGACGAAGCTGGCGAAGGCCAGGAAATAGACCGCAAAGTACTCCGGCGGTCCGAAGGCAAGCGCGACCTGCGCCACCCAGGACGCGAGGAAGGTGATGAGGATGACGCCGATCAACGCGCCGAACGCCGCCGAGCCGAAGGCGGTGGCGAGCGCCGTGGTCGGCCGGCCGTCGCGCGCCATCGGATAGCCGTCGAAGGTGGTGGCGACGGAGGACGGCTCGCCCGGAATGTTGAACAGGATTGAAGTGACCGAGCCCCCGAACAGCGCGCCCCAATACATGCTGGAGAGCAGGATGATCGCCGAGACCGGCTGCATGCCGAAGGTCAGCGGCAAGAGCAGCGATACCCCATTCGGCGCACCCAGCCCCGGCAGCACGCCGACGAGAATGCCGAGCAGCACGCCGATCGCCATCAGGACCAGATGCGGCACCGTCACCGCGATGGTGAAACCGTGCAGGAGCTCCTGGAGATTATCCATCGGCCTCCTCCCTCAGAAGCCGAGCGCGGCGGCCAGTGCGCCGTGCGGCAGGCTGACCTGGAACATGCGCTCAAACACGACGTAGAGCGCGAGCGCGGTGGCGACCGCCATGGCGAGCGCGCGCAGCACGGATTGGTGCTTCGGGATCGCCAGCACCGCAAAGACATAGCTCGCCGAGGCGAGATACATGCCGAGCAGAGGGATCGCGGCAACGAAGATCGCAGCTGGCACGAACAGGCCCGCGAGCCGGCGCAACTCGAGCGGCGTGATGGCGATGGGCACGTTTGCCAGCGACGCCGCCGGCACAAGGCCCCGCACCAGATTGTAGAGGCTGCCCAGCACGATGATGATTCCGGTCAGGAACGGAAACGTGCCGGCGTCCACCCCCGCGCTCGACCAGCCGATGCCGTTGTCGAGGCTGGAGACGACAACGGCCGCACCGAAGCTGCCGGTGAGGACAGCGGTCGCAAGCTCAAGCGCGCGGCGCGAGATCATGGGGCGCCCTCCCTCATGCGTCGTCCCGGCCCCCGTGCGCAGTGCGCACTAGGCCGGGACGACAGCGGAGTTTGTGGCACGATAGCCGCGATACGGCGG
>NZ_LWIG01000033.1:382712-428429 GCF_002068095.1 Bradyrhizobium sacchari
CCGCCTCACTTGACGAGCCAGCCCTGCTCGCCCGCGACCTGCTTGACGTGATCGAGGTCCTCCTTGATGAACCTGTCGAACTCGGCACCGGTCAGGAAGGTGTCGACCTGGGAGGTCTTTTCGATGTAGTCCTTCCACTCCGGCGTTGCCTGCACCTTCTTCATCAGATCGACATAGAACGCGGCCTGCTCCGGCGTGACCTTGCCGGGCAGCCATACCGTGCGCGGCTGCTCATATTGCTTGATGTCGAGGCCCTGCTCGACGCAGGTCGGAACATCGCTCCAGCCTTCGGTCGCGGTGACCTTGGGCCCTTGCGGCAACCGCTTGGGGCTGAACACGCAAAGCGGCCGCTGCGTGCCGCCGCGCCACTGGCCGATGCTTTCGCTGGGGTTGTTGACGTGGGAATCGAGATGTCCGCCAGCGAGCTGCACCGCGGTTTCGGCACCGCTCTTGAAGGGAATGTAGGTCAGCTTGACCTTGCCGGCCTTCTCGATCATGCGCGTCAGCACCTCGTCGGTGTCCTTGGACTGCGCGCCGCCCATCCTGAATTCGCCCGATGCGGCCGCCTTCAGATAATCGCCCGCATTCTTGTAGGGCGCATCCTGCTTGACCCAGAGCAGGAACTCGTCCTGCGCCATCGCAGCGATCGGGGTGAGATCGGTGTAGTTGAAAGCGACCTTGGAGACGAGCGGCTGCTGCCAGGCATTCGAGGTGCCGAAGATCACCTTGTAGGGATCGCCTGCGGAGGCCTTGCCGTAGACATAGCCTTCCGCGCCGCTGCCGCCGCCCTTGTTGACGACGACGATCGGTTGCTCCGTCAGCTTGTGCTTGGTGATGATGTTCTGCACCGCGCGCGCGAGATTGTCGGTGCCGCCGCCGGGCCCGGCGGTGGCGACGAACTCGATCGGCTTTTGCGGTTGCCAGGCGGCGAGCGCCGGCATGGTGCCGGCGAGCACGGTCGCGGCTGCGGAGAACAGAAATGTTGACGTCCGACCCATGTTTTCCTCCAGCTGATTTTCTTTTGTTCTTGTCGTATCGACGTCCGGTCAGGCGACGCGTTCCTCGCGCTCCCATGGCCGCCGCAACGATCGCGCCTTCTTTTTCGAGCGCTTCGATTTGTGTCTGGTCGAACCCGTACTCGGCCAGCACTTCGCGCGTATGCTCACCATAGAGGGGCGCGCCGGACAGCACTTTGCCTGGGGTCTCCGAAAACTTCACGGGAAGCCCGATCGTCTTCACGGGGCCGAGCGTGGAGTGATCGACCTCGACGACCATCTCACGCGCCAGCGTCTGCGGGTCGCTGAGCGCCTCCAGCATGTCGTGAACGGGCCCGCACGGCACACCCTTCTCGTCCAGCGCCGCCAGCCAATGCGCCCGCGACCTGGTGCGGAAGCGCTCGCTGAGGACCGTCTCGAGCTCCTTCAGGTTCGCCATGCGGTCGGAGCCGGTGACGAAGCGCGGATCGGCGGCGAGCTCGCTCGCGTCGAGCGCTTCCAGCATCAGCAGCCAATGCTTCTTGTTGGCGCCGCCGACCACGAGCCAGCCGTCGGAGGCCTCGAAGGCCTGGTACGGCGCGTTGAGCGGATGGGCCGAGCCCATCGCGCGCGGCGCGGTGCCCGCGGCGAGCGCGATAGTGGATTGCCAATAGGTCTGCACCAGCGCGGCCTCGTAGAGCGAGGTCTCGACCCACTGCCCTTCGCCGGTCTTGAGGCGATGGGTGTAGGCGGCCAAAATGCCCATGCTTGCGAGCAGACCCGCGGTGATGTCCGACAGCGGCGGACCGCATTTGACGGGCGGTCCATCCGGGCGCTCGCCGGTGAAGCTCATGATCCCGCTCATCGCCTGTGCGACGAGGTCAAAGCCTCGGCGGTCCTTGTAGGGACCGGTGCGGCCGAAGCCGGACAGTGAGCAGTAGATCAGCGCTGGATATTGCTTGTGCAGCTCCTCATAGCCGAAGCCGAGGCGCTCCATGGCGCCGGGCGCAAAATTCTCGACCAGCACGTCGGCCTCCGCGACCAGCCGGCGCAGCACCTGCTTGCCGCCGTCGGTCTTGAGATCCAGCACGATGCCGCGCTTGTTGCGGTTCATCATCAGGAAGGAGGCCGCCTCCTCGCCGATCTTCGGCGGCACGGAGTGACGGGTGTCGTCGCCGTTGGGTGATTTCTCGATCTTGATGACGTCGGCGCCCATGTCGGCGAGCATCAGGGTGCAGGTCGGCCCCGCCATCACATGGGTGAGATCGACGACCTTGAGGCCGGCCAGCGGTCCCGAACGGCGAGAGATGGATTGCGAATGTTGCATCGGGCGTCCTATTGGCCGCGCCATTGCGGCGCGCGCTTGTTGAGGAAAGCATCGAGCCCTTCGCGAAAATCCTGGCTCGTGTAGCACATCAGGATGAGGTCTTCGCCTTCGTCCGGGGTCAGCCGCCTTTGCAGGCGGGCGACCGCCTGCTTGGTCGCGTTGAGCGTCAGCGGCGCATGGCTGGCGAGCAGCCGGGCAACCTCCTCACTGCGCCTGTCGAGTGCTGGGATGTCATCGACGACCTCCCCGAGCAGCCCGATGCCGGCGGCTTCGGCGGCCTCGACCAGGCGCGCAGTGAAGATCAGATCCTTGACGCGGGCGGCGCCGATCAGCGCGGTGAGACGGCTGACATTGGACATCGACAGGCAGTTGCCGAGCGTCCTGGCGATGGGAAAACCGATTTTCGCGCTTTGCGTGCCGATGCGGAGGTCGCAGGCTGCGGCGATGCCGGCGCCGCCGCCGGTGCAGAAGCCGTTGATCGCGGCAATGGTCGGCACGCGGCATTGCTCCAGCGTGGTGAGCACCCGATCGATCCGGTTCTCGTAATCGATCGCGTCCTGCGGCGTCTTGAACTCGCGGAACTGGTTGATGTCGGTGCCGGCGGCGAAGGCCTTGTCGCCGGCCCCGCGCAGCACCAGGACCTTGATCGATTGATCATCGTTGGCTTCCTTGCAGATCGCCGCGAGGCGTTCGTACATGGCGAAGGTGAAGGCGTTGCGCGCCTGCGGGCGGTTGAAGGTGATCCGCCCGATGCCGTCGTTGCATTCAAAAACGAGGTCGTCCGCCTCCGCTGCCAGGTCCATTTCCTCTTGTTTTTTACATTTTTGAATGCAAAATTTGGGATAAGCAAGCTGGAACTTGCAGATTTCGACTAGTTACCGCGTTTTTGCATTCAAACGGGAGCGGCGGTGCCATGCTTCACGAGGACGTCGTCGGCCGTATCCGCGCCATCCTGCTCGACGGTGAGATCCCGCCGGGCGCGCGGATTCCCGAGCGCGAGCTGTGCGAACGGCTGCAGATCTCGCGCACGCCGCTGCGCGAGGCGCTGAAGGTGCTCGCCGCCGAAGGCCTCGTGCAGCTCCTGCCCCATCGCGGCTCGCGCGCGGCAAAACTGACCGACAAGGACATGCGCGACCTGTTCGAGGTCTGCCAGGGCCTCGAAGCGCTCGCCGGCGAACTCGCCTGCGAGCGCATCAGCGACGCCGAGATCGGTGCGATCGCAGCGGCCCATGACGAGATGGTGCGGCATTATCGCGAGGGCGATCTGATCCAGTATTATCGCGGCAATCGCGCCATCCACGAAGCCATCGTCGCCGCCGCCGGAAACCCCGCGCTGGCCGGGCTCTATACGTCGGTGACCGCGCGCATCCGCCGCGCGCGCTACGTCACCCCGATGACGCCGCAGCGCTGGGCGCTCGCCGTGAAGGAGCACGAGGCGATCCTGAACGCGCTGCAGCGGCGCGACGGCGCCGGCCTCTCGCATATTCTGCGTGCGCATCTGCGCCACAAGCGCGAGGAGGTTCTGCAGGCCGGCTTCGCCGAGATGGAAGCGAGCGACCTCGGCTTGCGGATCGCATAAGATTTTTGCAGCGACGATCCAGGGAACACAATCGCGACACAATCGCTGATTGTTCCTTGCTCATTCCACCATCACCGCCAATCCGTTTCCTCTTGCGAGCCTGTCCGAACCGGCGCAGCATCGCGCGGCCGGCCCAAGGCCGCATCACGCGCGAACAATCGTGCGGATCAAAACAGAAAATGGAGGAACGAATGACACTTGATGTCTCACGCCGGTCCCTGCTCGCGCTCGGTGCCGGCCTTGGTGCCAGCGCACTGCTTGGCAGCAGCGCGATGGCACGCGCGCCGAAGCTCGGCACCCAGACGCCCTACTGGCATCGCTTCATTCTCGGCGATGCCGAAGTGACCGTCGTCTCCGACGGACCGCTGCCGCTCGGCGATCCGTCCGGCACCTTCACCGGCGTTCCCAAGGAAGAGGTGAAGAAGATGCTGGCGGACAATTTCCTGTCGCCTGACAACGTCGTACTCGAGCAGAACTCGCCGATCGTGAACACCGGCGACAAGCTGATCCTGTTCGACACCGGCATGGGCTCATCCAAGATGTTCGGCTCCAGCACCGGGCGACAGCAGAAGAGCATGACCGAGGCGGGCATCAAGCCGGGGGATATCGACGCCGTGGTCTGCTCGCACGCCCATATCGACCATATCGGCGGGATCGTGGATGACGGCGGCAAGCCGCTGTTCCCGAACGCGCAGATCTACATCTCGCAGACCGATTTCGACTTCTGGACCGACGAAGGCAAGCTGGGGAGCGCGGCCAAGGACTTCGTCGTGCACGCCCGCAAGAACCTGCTGCCGGTCCGCGACCGCATCGTGTTCTTCAAGGACGGCCAGGAATTCCTGCCCGGCGTGCAGGCGATCGCGGCGCCCGGCCATACCGTCGGCCACACCATCTTCATGGTCTCCTCGGCCGGCAAGTCGTTCGCTTTCCTCGGCGACCTCTCGCACCATTCGGTGCTGCTGCTGGAGCGGCCGCGGATGGAATTCTCCTACGACACCGACCCAAAGCAGGCGGCGGAATCGCGCGTAAAACTGCTGACCATGCTGGCGGCGAACAAGACGCCGGTGATGTCCTATCACTTCGCCTGGCCCGGCTACGGCCATGTCGCCAAGGCCGGTGAAGGGTTCCACTATTATCCCGAACCGATGCAGATGACGCTGTAGCCGGCGACATCACGCCCGGGTCGCTCATGTGCGGCCCGGGCGCGTTACCTGATCCGCGTGCGCGACTAGGGGAATGGTCCCTGACCAATTCCCCTCGTCGAGCATTTTCCGGAGCATTTTTCGGCAAGGCAGGCCCGTTCCAGGCAAGAGCCCGCCCCATTGCTCGGCTAAGTCTCCGCTCGCATCATTCATCGCCGCGAGAGCGCAACGCCCCTTGCGCACTCCGGCTCGAAAATGCCGAGGAGACATGCCATGAAGATCGTCGTGATCGGCGGTACCGGTTTGATCGGATCCAAGCTCGTGGCGAAGCTGAAGCAGCAGGGTCATGAAGCCGTGGCCGCCTCGCCGAAATCGGGCGTGAATGCCGTCACCGGAGAAGGTCTCGCGGCCGCGCTGGCCGGCGCCGACGTCGTGGTCGACGTTGCCAACGCACCGTCCTGGGAACCCGCTGCCGTGCTCGAATTCTTCCAGCGTTCGAGCCAGAACCTCGCGGCGGCAGAAGCCGCAGCCGGCGTGACGCATCACGTCGCGTTGTCGATCGTCGGCACAGATCGCTCGCCCGACATCGCCTATTTCCGGGCCAAGCTGGCGCAGGAGGGCATCGTCAAGGCCTCGTCAGTGCCCTACTCGATCGTGCGCGCCACCCAGTTCTTCGAATTCCTCGGCGCCATTGGCGACGCGGGAGCGATCGACGGCAAGATCGTCGTTCCATCGGCGGCGTTCCAGCCGATCGCATCCGACGACGTGGTCGCTTGCCTCGCGGAGGTCGCGGCCGGACGGCCGCTGAACGGCACGATCGATATCGCAGGACCTGAAAAGGCGCCGTTCAACGAGTTCGTTGCGCG
Organism: Bradyrhizobium sacchari; assembly: GCF_002068095.1. Classification (GTDB taxonomy): domain Bacteria; phylum Pseudomonadota; class Alphaproteobacteria; order Rhizobiales; family Xanthobacteraceae; genus Bradyrhizobium; species Bradyrhizobium sacchari. Next base: position 388,601 of record NZ_LWIG01000033.1, read on the forward strand.
CCGCCTGAAAGCAGCCGGCGACAGCCGCCCCGTGGTGGGTGACGCCAAGGCCGGATATTACGGCTCCCCCATCGACGACACCTCGCTGGTCCCGCTCGGCGAGGCCAGGCTCGGGACAACGCCGCTCGTCGCATGGCTCGCGAAAGTGAGCCAGCCGTAGGCCGCCAAACCTCGGCGCGATGCAATTTCGCATTCGCCCGATTGTCCTTGCCGATGCGACATCACTGCTTCGAGGATCAGGCCGGCCGACGCGCGTCGAGGGCGGCGCGCCGGTCGATCCAGGATCTGAGCGCTCAGCTGCGCGAGCGGTCCTCGAGCTCGCGCAACAGCCGTTTGGCATCCGAGCGATCGCCGCCGTCAGGTTGGCCGGTGAAGAACTGCAATTCTTGCTGCAGCAGTGCACGTGCACGGTCCGTCTCGCCCCTGGCGGCGAGCAGGCTCGCCAGCCCCTCGGCGGCGCGCAAGCCAAATCCCCGCTGACCGCGCCGATGGGCGAGCGCCATGGCCAGCTCGAAATTCTGCTCTGCAAGCGCGACGTCGTTGATTTGCGCATGGGAAGCAAACCGCCCTTCCAGACGCAGGCACTCGACCTCGTACCAATAGTTGCCGCCCCGTCCGAAGACATCGCGCACCTGATCGAGGCAACGCCGGGCGTCCGCCAGCCTGTCGGCACGGATATAGGCCTCTGCCAGCCAGCAAAGATAGGTCGGCAGCCAGTACACGAGGTGCGCCGTCTGCAGGAAGTCGCGCTGCTTCTCCAGCACATCGATGCCCTCCGCGAGGCGACCGCTTTCGACGTCAGCCCAGCCGAGAAATGTCCGCGCCACCGAGACCCAGAGCGGCAGTTCCCGCCTGATCGCGCCCTCGAGCGTCCGCTGTGCGAGCGCCCGAACCGTCTTCACGTCCCGCTCCAGCGTATAGAGCATGCAGACATGGGCGAAGGCGTAGCCGAGGGTATGGGCATGGGACAATTGCTGCGCGTGCTCGAGTGCCTCCCGGCCGTGCGTGATCGCATCGGTGACCCGGCCGACCAGCCAGCTGCAGATGCACAGGTTGGACAGGCTCGTGATCTGCACGTCGGTGCCGTATGTCACGGCCGTCGCACGGTCTGCGACAGCATCGTAGAGCTTGGCCGCGCGTTCGAGATGGACGCACGCCTGCTCGGTCTCCCCGTCGAGCAGCGACGTGCCGAGCAGCCGATGGCCGACCATCCGATCGGCCCTCGTTCCCTTTTGCTCGGCGAGCGCAAGAAAGTCGCGCGCCAGCGTACCGGCCTCCCGCACATTGCTTGCAACGCGCAGGTAGGACCATCTTGCGTACAGCGCCGGGAAGATGCGCGGATCGTTGTCGAGGGCGCGGCAGAGTTCGATCGCACGGCTGCTCACGTCAGCGACCGCGTCGGCGCCGAATCCCTGCAGCGCGATCGTCGGTCCGATCAACGCGATCTGGGCGTTCAGCTCCAGATTGTCCCGTTCGAGCCCCGCGGGAAGCCTCCTGATCTCCTCCAGCGCCATGTTGAGATCGGCGATTGCCTCCAGATTTGCCGAGCGCTCTGCGGCCTGCTGGGCCGCTTTGAGCCACATCTGCGCCGCTCGGGAGGTGCGCCCGGCCTCGGACAGGTGCTGCGCGAGATACCCCGGTTCGGTGCTGGCAACCTCCGGCAGATGGAGCTCGATCTCCTCGGCCACGCGGTCGTGAAGCTCCCGCCTCTGCCGTTTGAGAAGCGAATAATAGGCGACGTCCCGGACCAGGGCATGTTTGAAGGAGTAGACCTTTTCGTCCTCATCGCGCTCGAGCCCGATCAGTCCGGAGGCTCGCAGCCGCTCGAGGGCGGGTTCGAGGGCGTCCTGGAGATCGCCCGCAACTGCGGCGAGAAGCCGGTGCGAAAAGCTTCGGCCAATCACAGAGGCGAGCTGCGCGACCGCCTTGGCATTGCCAAGCCGCTCCAGACGCAGCATCAGGGAATCATAGAGCGCCGATGGCACCTCGGAAGGTCCGCTGGCGCCGGCCCTGCTGACGCCGGGGTCGACCTGCCCGGTCTCGAGAGCCGCCGCCGCCAACTCTTCCACGAACAGCGGCACACCATCCGATCGCGCGACGATCTGCTGGAGCAACTGGCTTGGCAGCTGCTTGTCGCGGACCACCGAGCCGGCGAGATCGCGGCAGTGCTCGTCGTCGAGACGCTGAAGCACGATGCGCTGGATCATCGGCGACACGTTACCGATGACGGATGCCCGGCTGGTGACCACCAGGAGGTTCCGCGTGCCCCCGATCTGGCCGGCAATGCGCTCGACGATCTCGATCGTCGACGGATCGGCCCAGTGAAAATCCTCGATCAGGATCAGGCTGGCATCGCCGCGTGTCTGCGAGATCAGCAGCCGCACCGCCGCATCGCGCGTCTTGCGACGCTGCTCATGCGCGTCGGGAATGGTCGGACCTGACACAGCCGGCACCGGCAGACCGAGCATCTGACTGATCAGCGTCAACTGCTCCTCGTCGCCGCCGGATGTCGCGGCCATGAAATCACGCAGACGCGCCGAGTTCACCTCGGCGTCTTCATCCCTGCCAATGCCGACACGCTGCTCGAGCGCTCTGATGATCGGGTATAGCGGGGTATTCTGATGGGGGCCGGAGGCCTGGATTGCCAGGATCAGGTCGTCCGGCAGCGCGGCCCTTTCGATCAGCTCCAATGCCAGGCGTGACTTGCCGATGCCGGGCTCCCCGGTGATCTCCACCGTACGTCCCTGCCCGGCCTTCGCCAGCTCCCATGCCTGCAGCAACTGGTCCAGTTCGGCGACCCTGTCGACGAGACGCGAGGCATTGCGATGGCGGGCGCGGTGGCCGGCGCCGTCTTCCGACGCCTCGCCTGCGACGAGAAAGACCTCGACCTTCCGCGACAATCCCTTGAGTGAGCGCATGCCCAGCGGCTGCAGGGCGAATCTGCCGCGCAGCAGGCGCTTGGTCTCGCCGCTGATCACGAGTGAATCGGGCTCGCCCATTTCCAGCAACCGGAACGCGATATTGGGCGTATCGCCGACGATCTCGGTTGCATCGTGCACGTGGCCCGGCCCCGCCCTGCCGATCACCGCTACTCCCGTATGCACGCCGATCCGGACCCGAAGCGGCTCCTGGATCGCCGCGGTCGCGCGCTCGCTCAGTTCGCGAAGCGCCCGCAACAGCAGCAGGCCGGAGCGTACCGCGCTCTCGGCCTCGTTTTCCGATGCGAGCGGATAACCGAACTCGGCACGAATGCCGTCCCCAATATAGTTGACGACGCTGCCCCCGGCATTCCTGATGCACTGCGAGCTGATCGCCTGAAATTCCAACAATATCTCGCGCAAATCCTCGATGTCGCAGCGCTCCGAGAGGCCCGTCGAATCGACGACGTCACAGAACAAGACCGTGAGCTGACGGCGTTCGGTTGCTCTGTCGCGAGGATCGTCCATCACTCGTCCCGGAATTCTGACATTGTTCGGCGTTTTCGATCGGGCGCCGATACCTTCTTCCTGGGGTGACAAGATTGCGTCATTCTTCCCAAACAAGTCCATAACGCGTTCAGCGACTATCCGTCAGCCACACTGTCTCGATTACTCGGGGCGAGCTCAGGGCTGAGCAGATCCGCGAAGAACGGATTCAGCATACGCCCGTTCGGATCCTTTCGTCTGACCTGGTCAGAGAACTCCGTCCATCTCGCACGATACGCCGCCGTGACATGGTGCCTCGTGATGAACGGGCTCTGGTTCAGCAGAGGAATGCCATTCCTCTTGGATGCAAACTCATTGAACTCCTCCAAAAACCGATCCCACGCCGGCCTGTCCGTATAGGCGTGAATGGGATCGACTGAAAAAACATCCCCGTCATGCGAGTAGGACAGCAACGAATGTTCGTCCTTCCGGATGAAGTAGGAGCCAAGCGCCATGTTGCAGCGGAAGTCGTGCTCCCTGAAATACTTTTCGCTGAAGTCCACGTAGTCGCGCAGCACCTGCAGCCATTCACCGCGCGGAAATGCCCAGAATGTGAATGCATAGCGCGCCGATGGCCGCGTCTGGCTGTAGTCGATCGTCTTGTCGGGATTGTAGAGGGTCGCGCCGCCGACAAGGTGCAGGAACGACATCAACAGCTTGTTGCCCACGAACCAGGTGTCGAGCGTTGCATCCCTGAGAGGCTTGCTCGGAATGCTGCTGTCGATGAACCTGCCGACGCGGGCTTCTCCAAAATTCCAGAGAGTGCGGCGGCTGGCGGCGAACAGCGATCCGAACGGTCCAACCCGGTCGATCGGGTGGCGCGTCTGGAAATGCGCCTTCCGGCCGACTGTCCAGCAGATCAGCCCCCGCGACGCATCGATGATCCCGTCCACCTCCTTCTCGGTCAGCTCTCCGATCGGTCGCGGTAAATAGCGGAAATGGATCGCCTCCAGCGGCTTGATCCGAAACGTCACCTCGTAGATGACGCCGGACAAGCCGTAACTCGAACGCATGAAGTACATCAGACCCGGGTCGTTTTCCTCCGATGCTTCTGCGAGCTCCCCGCTGGGCGTCACCCATTTGATCGCCGTGATGTACGAGCCGACCTGGCCAAACTCGCCGCCATCCAGTCCGTCCTTGGTGTGGCAGCAGGCCGCCGCCCCCAGCGTCATATTCCCGATCTCGATATTGGTCATAAACTGGAGGTTCATCGCCCGCAGCGCCCGAGATGCGACGATGAACTGCAGGCCCGCCTCGGCTGTGAACGTCATGTCATGGGGATCGATCCTGATGATGCGGCTCATCCCGGACATGTCGATGATCGTCCCGTCCGAGGATGCGCAAGGCGTCAAGGAATGATAGCTGCCCATGGCCCGGACCGGGCTTGGGTAGCGGCCAGCATCCTTGAGGATCGCTCTAATCTCGTCGACGGAGCGCGGCGACACCAGTTGCGCGGGAGAGCTCGTGATCCCGCCATCGTAATTGTGAACCGTACTGCCCATCTGCGTCACCCCCTTGACGGCGAAACACGCAACTCAAGATGGCTCTTCTGTCCTGCCGACGCCGGTGTCGGCCTGGTCCTCGCGAGGTTGAAGCGCGTTGCCGCGCAGCCTCGCCTCGCTCACGCAAATTCAGCCGGGCCGCCTGATGCACCCCACGGCTGCCGGGCATCCTATCCGAGCAAACATTCAACCGACAGGGGAAAGTGTACGACCTGACGACCACGGCCTCCGGCAAGTCGCGTTGGCAAGCGGGCATTTTGGTGGTATGGAAGTGCATTTACTGGTTGCAAGTCTAAATGATTTCACGCGTTTGTTTGGGAGCGTCAATGTCCCGCGAGAACGATGGCTTTGTCTACCATCGTGGCCTGCTCCAAGCGGTCCTGGACGTCGTCTATCGGGTCGTCAACTTTTTCGTCAGATGGGACCACCTGCCGACCCTGCTCGGATCAGCCAATCTTTCGGTGTTCCGCGAACGGCTGCGGGAGCACAACCTCCACCACGCCGGCTACGGCACTGCACCACCCGGCTGGAAGACCGGCAATGACCGCTGGCGTTCCGCCGACGGCTCGTTCAACAGCCTCGACCACCCGCGCATGGGCATGGCGGGTGCCCGGTTCGGACGAAATTTCCCGCTGCCGGAATGCGTGCCAGACAGCGGAGACAACTTGCTCGAACCAAGCCCGCGGGTGATTTCGCAGGTATTGCTGGCCCGCGACACCTTCATTCCCGCGACCAGCCTCAATCTGCTGGCCGCCGCCTGGATCCAGTTCGAAACGCACAACTGGTTCAGCCATGGGCTGCCCCGGCCGGAAAACGCGTTCAAGATCCCGCTGGAGCCGGGCGATACTTGGCCTGACCCGGTCGACGGCTGCATGCAGATCCGGCGCACGGTTCCTGACAACACGCCGCGAGAACCATGGCTCGGCGCGACACCCACGTTCTGCAACATCAACTCACATTGGTGGGACGCGGGACAGATCTACGGCAGCAATCGCGAAAGACAGATGGAAATCCGGTCCAAGGCCGACGGAAAGATCAAGGTCGGCGACGATGGAATGCTTCCTCCAGATCCAGATCATCAAGGCGCCGATCTCACCGGTTTCAACGACAATTGGTGGGTCGGGCTCAGCCTGCTGCACAATCTCTTCGCACGCGAGCACAATGTCATCTGCGATGGCCTGAAGACGCGGTATCCGAGCTGGAATGACGAGGAGCTGTTCCAGCGCGCGCGCCTGATCAATGCGGCCCTGATCGCGAAGATCCACACCATCGAATGGACGCCGGGCATCCTCGGCCATCCTGCGCTGGACTTCGGCATGCACGCCAACTGGTCGGGGATACCGAACCGGGTGCTGCGGGCGGTGCTCGGAAAGAACAGCGAAGCCGCCTATGGCATCATCGGTTCTCCGACGGACCAGCACAGCGCGCCCTATGCGATGACCGAGGAATTCACCGCGGTCTACCGCCTGCACCCGCTGATTCCGGACGACGTTGACCTACGACGGCTCGACGTCGCGGGGGTCGAACATTGCAAGCTGGTGGATATGCAGGGAGGCGCCTCCCGCAAATTCATGAAGAGCCACGGCTTCGTCAATCTGCTGTACTCGTTCGGCACGGTCCATCCCGGCGCCATTCGCCTGCATAATTACCCGAACTTCCTTCGCCAGTTCACAAAGGAGGGTCAACCGCTGCTCGACATGGCGGCGATCGACATCATGCGCGACCGCGAGCGCGGCGTGCCGCGCTACAACCGCTTTCGCGAGCTGGTCGGCAAGAAACGGGTCAGGACATTCGAGGAAATCACCAGCATTCCCGGCGCGGCAAAGAAGATGCGCGCGATCTACAAGGGCGACGTCGACCGCGTTGATCTGATGGTCGGACTGTTGGCCGAGGACCTGCCGGACGGCTTCGGCTTCAGCGACACCGCCTTCCGTATCTTCATCCTGATGGCCTCGCGACGTCTCAAGAGCGACCGCTTCTTCACCGACGACTACCGGGCGGAGGTCTACACCGACTTCGGTCTGGACTGGGTCCAGAACAACGGAATGAAATCGGTCCTGCTGCGGCATGTGCCGCAGCTCGGCCCAGCGCTCGAGGGCGTCAACAACGCCTTTGCGCCCTGGAACGTGTTGAGGAGCTGAGCCGTGGCCCTCATCATCACCATCCCGGGCCTCGTTCGCCTCGCCATCGTCAGCGATCCGGACGAACTCCGCCGCGTCAACGATGCGGCCGTGGTCGCCCGCCCGCTGTCCGGCCGCGGAGGCCTGTTCAATCGCTCGGTCGCGGCGAAGCTTGCGGTTTTCCGCACGCCCGATGGCGACATCTGGCCGGCGTTTCGTGACCGGCACGATCCGCTGCGCGCGGAGCATCAAAAAGACCTCGAAGGCGTGCTTTCGCATATCGAGCCGTTGTTGCAGCGGATCGCGCCGGAGATCGCCGAGCTCAGCAACTATGTCGGCGGCGGGCGGCTGCGACGCAGCTTGGGCGTAGTCGTTCAGCAGGCTGTCGGCCGGCTGTTCCGTCCCGGCTATGTCGCGAGCGAAGAGTCCTACGAGGCCGCGCGCACGTTGCAGGCATGGTTGGCGGCCTGGCCACTGCGCGCATGGTGGATCAGGTACAGCGGCGCGCTGCAAGCCGCGCTCGATCGAATCGAGGCGGTCTCGGAACGAGACATGGCTTGCGCGCACGCGACCGCGCTCGCCATGGAGAACATCGTCAAATCGATCGAACTGATGCGCGAGCTGGCGCTGCAGGGCGGCAATCTGGCGAAGATCGACCCGAAGGATGCGATGCTTCGCACTTTGCGCGCGCCGGCACACGTGGTCCGCGAGGCGCGCGATGGAGATTTCGTCGATTTGATCCGGCTGCGGTCGCGGACGCTGGTCCTCCTGGCGGTCGAAACGGCCCACCAGCAACGCGCCTCCGATCCGGGATCAGCATTCTTTGCTGGTAGCTGGAATGAGTGCCCCGCGCACGGCCTTGTCCCGGCCTTGCTCAGCAAGGTCTGGCAGGTGGCAAAAGACCAAGCGCAAGGCGGCGCGTGAATGCGCCGCGGAAGAGTCGTCGGCAAGCGCCGTGAGATCAGCAGCCGAGCTTGTCTGCGATCCCGCCAAAATCCTTCGCCACGATGTCCCAGTTGCCGGTCGCCTCGAAGTCAACCTTCTGCAGCGGCCCGTACTCCGTCGGCCGCGCAACGAAGGCCGTCCTGAGCCCGTGCTTCTGGGCGGCGGCGAGATCGCCGTTGTGGGCGGCGACCATCATCACCTGTTCCGGCTTGAGGCCGAGCAGGCGCGCGGCGCCGAGATAGGTTTCGGGATCGGGCTTGTAGTGCTCGAACAGCTCGGCCGACATGATGAGATCCCACGGCAGGCCGGCAAACTTAGCCATGTTGGTGAGCAGTGCGACATTGCCGTTCGAGAGCGGCGAGATCACGAATTTCGTCTTCAGGCGCGTCAGGCCGGCGACACTGTCGGGCCAGGGATTGAGGCGGTGCCAGCCCTTGGTGAGGTGATCGAGATCGGCGTCGGTGAGGCCCTTGATTGCGAACCTCTCGACCAGCTGCTCCAGCGAGCGGCGGTGCAGATCATCGAGCATGACATAGCCGCGCTCGGGATGCTTGCGCACCTCGTCCATGGAGGCCATGTACATGCCGCGCCAGCCGTCGACCAGTGCAGTCCAGTCGGCACTGATGCCGCGCTGCCCGCTCCACCACATGAAGTCGGTGATGAGGCTGGTGCGCCAGTCCACAACAGTACCGAACACGTCGAAGACGAGGGCTTTGACGGCGGAAAGGTCGGATGTTGTGGTCATGCTCTGCTCCGCTATTCACTGCGCCCAATACGCATGAGTTATGGCTTTAAAGCATGATCGTTTCCATGCAACAATAGCGATAGTCCGGCACAGCAAGCACGTCAAAGACGAACGAGGTGACGGGCCTCGACCGGTTGGAGGCAACGCAGCTGCTATGACCAATCCTGTCGCCTTTGTGCTGCTCGACGATGCCCGCCTTCCAGCCACGGAGGTCCTGATCGAGGCGTTACGCCGCCGACATCCCGGCTTGCTATGGGGCCCAGCCGCGGCAAAAATGCAATCCGACAACGCGAGGCTCATCCGCGCGGGCGATCATCTCATAGCCATCGCCTTGATTTCGGCGCCGATGCCGTTCGAACAGCAGCTTTGGCAGCAAGCCTCCTGGATATGGCCGGACGCGTTCCAAGCGGTGAGGCGACACCGCGCTCACCTGATGGTCTCGTCGATGGGCTCTGCCGTGGATGAGGCAGAAACAGCCGAGCTGAGCACGATCGAAAGCACACGTCTCACGACGGCCGTCGTCGGCGGCCTGGTCGAGTCGCAACCAGGCTGTCTCGGGGTCGCCTGGAGTGGAAAAATCGGCCGCTCCCCCGAGATGTGGCTGGAGCAGTCACGCAGCGCGTTTGCCCCTTATCCAGATCAACCGTTCGCATTGTGGATGGAGATCGTCCCCTACCGTTCGGGCAAGACCATAGGCGCCTTTACGGTCGGATTGTCCGCGTTCACTGGACGAGAGATCGAGTTCGAGGTGGATGGGCTCGATCAACACACCGTCGCCATTCGTGTCGCACAGCTTTCAGCATACCTTATCGGAAACGGCTCGGACGATGGCCCCGAGAGCGGCGCGGTGTTCGAGCCCGACTCCGAGATCGATCATCGCGTTGCGGTGCTTCACCGCAATTCGCGCTTCAACATCGGGCCGGTCATCTCATTCTCATCCCTCGATGATCGATGCGGGAGAATCAGGACCTTTCCGATCATTCCCGCCGCAATCGCCCGAAATCATCCGTTGCTGGTCATGCTGGGCAAAGTCGGGCTTTTCGATCCGGCACAGGCCGAGAACCAAATCAGGCTCAGGCCGGATCACTACCAATCGGAGGTCCGCCTCGAGAGCTTCGATCGAGGCATCTCGCAAGCGCTGTCGGGCATGATCGCGACCGACAAGTATGCCGAGGCCGACACGAACGCGCGCCGCGCGCTCGCGAGCGGAGACATGGCATCTGCGAGGTCCAGTCTCCAGCCCTGGGCCGAGGAAGTCGGCCAGCTTCAGACGGCCGCCAAGCTCGGCCTGACCTTGTGCGACTTGTTCCTGTTCATGCCCGCGCCGCTCCGCAGCCCGTAGCAGACAGACGATGGATCAAGTCCGCGGCGGGGCGTCCGACTGAACTAGGCGGATCGCACGCGAAACGGTCGCGACATCAATCCAAATGGAACTTGGCGAGCTCGCGGTGCTCGGCCTTGATGTAGCGCACGGTGCCGGTGACGGAGCGCATCACCACCGTCTCGGTCTCGATCACGCCGTCCTTGCGGAATTTGACGCCCGACAGCAGCGAGCCCGTGGTGACACCGGTGGCGGCGAACAGGCAGTCGCCGCGCGCCATGTCCTCGATGCCGTAGATCATCTTGGGATCGTTGACGCCCATCTTGGCGGCGCGCTCGCGCTTCTCGTCGGAATCGAGGATCAGGCGGCACTGCATCTGGCCGCCGATGCAGCGCAACGCCACGGCCGCGAGCACGCCTTCCGGCGCACCGCCGGTGCCGAGATACATGTCGACGCCGGTGTTGTCGGGGTCGGCGCAGTGGATCACGCCGGCGACGTCGCCGTCGGTGATGAGGCGCACGGCAGCTCCCGTCGAGCGCACGCTCTCGATGATACTGGCATGGCGCGGACGGTCGAGCACGAGAACGGTGATGCCTTCAGGCTTGACGCCCTTGGCCTTGGCGAGGCGGCGGACGTTGTCAGCAGGCGAAGCATCGAGCTCGACGACACCCTTGTCGTAGCCGGGGCCGATCGCAAGCTTCTGCATGTAGACGTCGGGGGCATGCAGCAGCGTGCCGCCGTCGGCCATCGCCATGGTGGCGATCGAGCCCGGCATGTTCTTGGCGCACAGCGTGGTGCCTTCGAGCGGATCGACGGCGATATCGACCTGAGGGCCGGCCTTGAGGCCGACCTGCTCGCCGATATAAAGCATCGGCGCCTCGTCGCGCTCGCCCTCGCCGATCACGATGGTGCCCTGGATCGGCAGCTTGTTCAGCTCGCGCCGCATGGCGTCGACCGCGGCCTGGTCGGCCGCCTTTTCGTTGCCGTGCCCGCGCAACCGCGCCGACGACACCGCCGCCCGCTCCGTCACCCGCACGATCTCCAGCGTGAGAATGCGCTCGAGCAAGGCGTGCGGGGGGACTTCAATATGGGTCGACATCGGCTAACTCCTTCGAAGACGTTTGGGACGGAAATCTCCGTCCGCATCAACTCGTAACACCCACAGTTCGTTCGAACCGTGTCATTGTTTGAGCATGACCTTTCCGGAAAACCGCTTCACACTTGTCCGGTCATGCTCTAGTTCTTCTCAATCCTTATGACCTGCGGCCGTCCGCGGATCACCTTGTCCTTCTGCACGGCGGCGAGCGCGCGGCGCACCGCGTCCTCATGCGTCGCGTAGGTGATCAGGATGACGGGCACAGGCACCGCCTTGCCGTCGGCACTCGCAGCGCCGCCATTGGGATGACGCTGCACGATCGACTCGATCGATATCTTCTGTTCCGCAAGCCGGGTCGCGATCGCGGCGGCAGTGCCGGGGAAATCGCGCGCCAGCAGGCGGATGTAATAGCCGCCTTCATGCCGCTCCATCGGCGCCTTCGCGGTATCGCGCAGTTGCGCGATCGGCCGGCCGAACGGATTGGCCCGGATGCCGCGCGCAACGTCCGCGATGTCGGCGACGACGGCGGATGCCGTCGCAGCACCGCCGGCGCCAGGGCCGACCAGCGTGATCGGCGGAATGCCCTCGCCATCGATCGTGACCGCGTTGGTGACACCCATCACCTGCGCGATCGAGGAGGATTTCGGCACCATGGTCGGATGCACGCGCTGCTCGATGCCCTTGGCGGTGCGAACGGCAACGCCGAGCAGCTTGACGCGGTAACCGAGCTCGGCGGCCGCGCGCAGATCTTCCGGCGCGATGGAGGAGATGCCTTCGACATACACCGCGCTTTGAGCAACTTTCGTGCCGAAAGCGAGGCTGGCGAGAATGGCGAGTTTTTGCGCGGTGTCGTGGCCGTCGACGTCGAAGGACGGATCGGCCTCGGCATAACCGAGCCGCTGTGCGTCCTTCAGGCACTCGGCAAAGGAGAGGCCCTCCTGCTCCATCCGGGTCAGGATGTAATTGCAGGTGCCGTTGAGGATGCCATAGACGCGGTTGATGCCGGTTCCGGCAAGACCTTCGCGTAACGTCTTGATGACGGGAATGGCGGCGCCGACGGCTGCCTCGAAATTCAGCGCGCCGCCGTGCTTTTCGGCGGCCTTCGCCAGCTTGATGCCGTGCTTGGCGAGCAGGGCCTTGTTGGCGGTGACGACGGACTTGCCGGCAGCGAGCGCAGCTTCAACCGCGGAGAGCGCGGGGTCGCCCGCGCCGCCCATCAGTTCGACGAAGCAGTCGACCTCGGGATGGGTGGCGAGCGCAAGCGGATCCTTGGCCCATTCGACGCCGCGAAGGTCAATGCTGCGCTTCTTGCCCTTCGAGCGCGCGGTGACGGCGACGACGCGAATGCCGCGCCCGCTGCGCCCCGTGAGCACACGCGCTTGCGTTTCAATCAGACGGACGACTTCGGCACCCACGGTGCCGAGCCCCGCTATGCCCACTTTCAGGGGTGCGACCATGATGCTTTCAGAAAACCTGTCGAAGAGAACTAGCGCCGGTTGGCGAGCGGAACGACGTTGTGCAACGTTTCGATGCCGCTTTCAAGGAAGCGGCGCACGCCGCGCGCGGCCTGCCTGATCCGTTGCTCGTTTTCCACCATGGCGATGCGGACATATCCTTCACCATGCTCGCCGAAGCCGACGCCTGGCGACACCGCAACGCCGGATTTCTCCACCATCAAGGTCGCGAACTGCATGCTGCCGACGCCGCGGAAGGCTTCCGGCAACGGCACCCAGGCGAACATCGATGCCTCCGGCGGCGGAATTTCCCACCCCGCCCGGCCGAATGATTCCACCAGCGCATCGCGGCGCTTGCGATAGGTGTCGCGCATCTCCTTGATACAATCGTCCGGGCCGTTCAATGCGGCGGTCGCGGCGACCTGCACCGGCGTGAAGGCGCCGTAGTCGAGATAGGATTTGACGCGAGCGAGCGCTGCGATGACACGCTCATTGCCGACCGCAAAGCCCATGCGCCAGCCGGCCATCGAGTAGGTCTTCGACATCGAGGTGAACTCGACCGTAACGTCCATCGCGCCCGGCACCTGCAGCACCGAGGGCGGCGGGTTGCTCTCGTCGAAATAGACCTCGGCATAGGCGAGGTCGGACAGGATCAGGATCTCGTGCTTTTTCGCGAAGGCGACGAGGTCCTTGTAGAAGTCCAGGCTCGCGACATAGGCGGTCGGGTTCGAGGGATAGCAGACGACCAGCGCCAGGGGCTTCGGGATCGAATGCACGATCGCCCGCTCCGCCGCCTCGAAGAATTGCGGGGTCGGCTCGGAGGGGACCGAGCGGATCACGCCGCCCGCCATCAAAAAGCCGAATGCGTGAATCGGGTAGCTCGGGTTCGGACAGAGGATGACGTCGCCCGGCGCGGTGATCGCCTGCGCCACGTTGGCAAAGCCTTCCTTGGAGCCGAGTGTCGCCACCACCTGGGTGTCGGGATTGAGCTTCACGCCGAAGCGGCGGGCGTAATAGGCGGCCTGGGCCCGACGCAGCCCGGGAATGCCGCGGGAGGCCGAATAGCGGTCGGTGCGCGGCTTGCCGAGCGTTTCCTTGAGCTTCTCCAGCACATGCGGCGGCGCCGGCAGATCCGGATTGCCCATGCCGAGGTCGATGATGTCGGCCCCGGCATTCCGCGCGGCCGCCTTGGCCCGATTGACCTGCTCGAATACGTAAGGCGGAAGGCGGCGGATGCGGTAAAATTCTTCCATGGCTCTCTGGGCTCCGGGCAACCGGTCAGGACAGAATCGACTGGCCACAAGCGCCGATCGCAAAGGCGCCCGCTTCTGCCGCAAAATGGCTCAAAATCAAATGCTTAGAGCATTTTTCGGCGACAGAGGCTGAAGTCGTTCGCCCTGACTCACGGCTGAACTGAGGTCTTTTAGCACGGCAAGACGGGGGCGCCAGCGATTACCTTGCACGGCCTCATTTGGCGTCTTTGGCGGCAACGGCCTGGCGGTCGCGCGCGGCGGCGAGCTCCGCCTCGATCTTGGCCCGCTGGTCCGGCGGGATGACCGCCTGATCGCGCTCCGGCGGCAGGTCATGCACCGGCAAATAGGTGCCGGGCTCCTTTGGATGGGCCTGCGCATCCGCAGGCGTGAGATCCGCGAGCTGACTCGAGCAGCCGCCCAGCGCGAGCGCTGCCATCAGCAGCGCGCCACGGATCGGCAGCGACTTTTGCAGGTCCCATAACGCCAACACTTGGGAAATCCCCTACACGTCCCAAAGCACGGCCCCGGGGCAAACCTACCCGACCCCGTGCCCAAGCTCAAACCATTGCTGCCCAAATGGTCCGAGCGAGAAAACAGCCCGGCACTACCAAGCCGGGCGGTGCGGCCTGATTATGACGGAACCAAGAAAACTTGTCGCAGTGCAGCACATCTTCGCGCGTGTTTAACGCCAAACCTGCGAGCTTCGCGGTGACGAATACGGAATGAATCGTTACTGTTCTGCCCATGAGTACCGCCACGACCGACAAGCCCGGCTCCGGGACAGCCAAGTCCGAGACGAAGTTCGATGCGGAAGCCTTCGCGATGAATGTCGCGCGGGCGATGGAAAGCGGCGGCAAGGCGCTGGCTGCCTACCTCAAGCCGCGCGAGAGCGGCGAGGTGCAGGACCGGCCGCCGGCCGAGCTTGCCGAGGTCGTCAAGACCTTCACCTCGGTCGCCGAGTACTGGCTGTCGGACTCGTCCCGCTCGTCGGACATCCAAACCAAGCTCGCCAAGGACTATCTCGACCTCTGGGGCTCGGCGGCGCGCCGCATGGCCGGCCAGGACGTCGAGCCGGCGATCGCGCCCTCGCCGCGCGACAAGCGCTTCGCCGATCCGGAATGGAAGTCGAACCAGTTCTTCGATTTCGTGATGCAGCTCTATCTGCTCACGACCAAATGGGCGCAAGAGCTGGTGCGCGACGCCGACGGCCTCGATCCGCATACCCGCCGCAAGGCCGAGTTCTACGTGCAGCAGGTCACCAATGCGATCTCGCCGTCGAACTTCGTCCTGACCAATCCGGAAGTGCTGCGCGAGACGGTGGCGAGCAGCGGCGAGAACCTGGCGCGCGGCCTGAAGATGCTGGCCGAGGACATCGCAGCCGGCAAGGGCATGCTGAAGATCCGCCAGTCCAACCCGGACAACCTCGTCGTGGGCGTCAACATGGCGACGACGCCGGGCAAGGTGATCTACCAGAACGAGATGATGCAGCTGATCCAGTATTCGCCGACCACGGAGAAGGTGCTGCGCACCCCGCTCCTGATCGTGCCGCCCTGGATCAACAAGTTCTACATCCTCGATCTCAAGCCGGAGAAATCCTACATCAAGTGGTGCGTCGACCAGGGCATCACCGTGTTCGTGATCTCATGGGTCAATCCCGACAAGCGGCTCGGCAACAAGAGCTGGGAAGACTACATGAAGGAAGGCCCGCTCACGGCGATGGACGTGATCGAGAAGATCACCGGCGAGATGAAGGTGCACACCGCCGGCTATTGCGTCGGCGGCACCATGCTCGCGACCACGCTGGCCTGGCTTGCCGAGAAGCGCCGCCAGCGCGTGAGCTCGGCGACGTTCTTCGCGGCGCAGGTCGACTTTACCCATGCGGGCGATCTCCTCGTGTTCGTCGACGAGGACCAGATCGCAGCCCTCGAGCACGACATGAAGACGGCCGGCGTGCTCGAAGGCTCGAAGATGGCGATGGCCTTCAACATGCTGCGCTCCAACGACCTGATCTGGTCCTACGTCGTCAGCAACTACCTGAAGGGCCAGCAGCCGAGCGCGTTCGACCTGTTGCACTGGAATTCGGACGCGACGCGCATGACGGCGTCGAACCATTCGTACTACTTGCGCAACTGCTATCTGGAGAACCGGCTCTCGACCGGCACGATGGTGCTCGACAACACCCTGCTCGACCTCTCCAAGGTGAAGGTGCCCGTCTACAACCTCGCCACCCGCGAGGACCATATCGCCCCGGCCGAGTCGGTGCTGTACGGCTCGCAGTTCTTCGGCGGCCCCGTGAAATACGTGCTGTCCGGATCAGGCCACATCGCAGGTGTTGTCAATCCGCCCGCCTCGAACAAGTACCAGTACTGGACCAACGACAACATCAAGGACGTCACCGTCGCCGAATGGATGAAGGGTGCGGTCGAGCACAAGGGCTCATGGTGGCCGGACTGGCGCGAATGGCTGGGCAGCCTCGATCCCGAGGAAGTCCCGGCGCGCAACGTCGGCAGCGAGGCTCTGCCCCCGATCGAGGACGCGCCCGGCAGCTATGTCAGGGTTCGCGCATAGCGGACGCTGCCGTGCTCTTGTATAGACTCGCTCTCAACTCAGCGACGACAGAGGGGACCGGACTATGACGCGCGAATTGTTCTGGCTGACACTGACGGTGATCCTGACCGGGATCCTCTGGATTCCCTACACCATCAACCGCTGCCAGGTGCGCGGGCTCACTGGCGCCATGGCCAACCCCTCGCGCGGCGACAAGCCTCAGGCCGAGTGGGCCAACCGCCTGATGTTCGCGCATGACAACGCGGTCGAGAACCTCGTGCTGTTCGCGCCGCTGGTGCTGATCCTGAACGCGATCGACTATTCCTCGAAATGGACCGTGCTCGCCTGCGCCGTCTATTTCTGGGCCCGCGTCGCCCACCTGATCGTGTACGCGCTCGGCATCCC
Source organism: Bradyrhizobium sacchari (assembly GCF_002068095.1). Classification (GTDB taxonomy): domain Bacteria; phylum Pseudomonadota; class Alphaproteobacteria; order Rhizobiales; family Xanthobacteraceae; genus Bradyrhizobium; species Bradyrhizobium sacchari. The sequence continues at coordinate 405,453 of NZ_LWIG01000033.1, forward strand.
GGTGTTTCGCACCCTCGCCTTCACCGTCGGCTTCCTCGCGCAGGCCGTGCTGGTGCTGGCGATCTTCAAGGTGGTCTGACCTCGCCCGGAGGCGGGCTCATGCCCAGCTGCTCCAGCCCGGATTTTTACCGGTTTCAGGAGCGGCGTCGAGGTTCGCCGTCGACAAGCACTCACCAGGCGTAACGGACGACCCCCGTCCCTGCGTAGCTGCGCATGACGCTGGAAAACTCGCCTTCGAATTTGCCGGCGACTGAAAAGACCAATGAGTGTCGCGATGAATTGTCGAGCATACCTCCGTCCGTCGCCCCGCATCCCGGAATCCGCCTTCCGCAAACATCCAAATGCCCGGCTCAGCCGGACCGAAAAGAATTGTTTTCGGACCTATCACACGCGGGTCACGCGCTCGCTCAACGCGCATTGATCTGACGCTTGCCGTCTGGCCGCGCGCAGTTTCACGCTGTCTTGAGACATGGGGGCAGGCACGAGCTGTACGCTCGCGCAATCCCGAGATAGTGTCGCGTGCTGGCGGCAAGCGAAGCGAGGAAGCCGTGATGCGGATCCTTTTGCCGATCATCGCGATGATCGCGCTCACCGGAGCTTGCAGCGAGGCCGGCGCGCAGGCGCGATGCCCTGAGTTGATCCGCCTGCGTAGCGCGGCGGTCGAGGCCTCAAAGCCGATAACGCGCGCTTTGATGTCGAGCCGCTGCGATGCTTATATTAGCGCGTCCCTCGCCTGGAGCGCCGTGGTCGACTATGCGCGCGACCATCAGGACGTATGCGATGTTTCCAATCGCCTGCTGAGCGACCTCGAGAAATATCATCTTGATAGCGTGACCGCCCGCATCAACGTGTGTGCCGGCCGGCCTGTTCGGCCGTTCCCGGCCGACGTCGTTCTCCAATGAGGAACGTCGCGCGCGCCGCCGAAGCGGCGCGGCGCTGCGTCCAGGGCATGACAGCGCGCCCCTACTCCTCCGGCAGACCCAGCATCAGCCGCATGTTCTGCACGGCTGCGCCCGAGGCGCCCTTGCCGAGATTGTCGAGCCGCGCGACCAGCACCGCCTGGTGATATTTGTCGCTGGCGAAGACGTAGAGCTCGAGCATGTTGGTCTCGTTGAGCGCTTCCGGCTCGAGCCGGCCGCCCTTGCTCGCCTCGTTCTGCAGCGGCATCACCTTGACGTACTTTGAACCGGCATATCGCTTGGCCAGCGCGGCCTGAAGGTCGGCACCGCCCGGCTTGCCCGGCAGCGTGTCGAGCTGGAGCGGCACCGAGACCAGCATGCCCTGCCGGTAGTTGCCGACCGAGGGGATGAAGATCGGCCGCCGCGTCAGGTTCGAATAGAGCTGCATCTCCGGCAGATGCTTGTGCTCGAAGCCGAGACCGTAGAGTTCGAAGGACGGCGCGCTGCCGTCTTCAAAGCTCGCGATCATCGACTTGCCGCCGCCGGAATAGCCGCTCACCGCGTTCACGGTGACGGGATAGTCCTGCGGCAGCAGGCCGGCATCGACGATCGGACGGAGCAGCGCGATCGCACCGGTCGGATAGCAGCCGGGATTGGAGACCTTCTTCGCCGCCTTGATCTTGCCGGCCTGGTCCGCCGCCAGCTCCGGAAAGCCATAGGCCCAGTCCGGAGCGACCCGGTAGGCGGTCGAGGCATCCAGCACCTTCGGTCCCGCCGCGCCCATGCTGTCGACCAGCGCCACAGTTTCCCTGGCAGCGTCATCGGGCAGGCAGAGGATGACGAGATCCACCTCCTCCATCAGCGCCTTCTTGGCGGCGGGATCCTTGCGCTTGTCGTCAGCAATCGTCTTCACGACGACGTCGTTCTGGAGCTTCAGCCGCTCGTTGATGCCGAGCCCGGTGGTGCCCGAGCCGCCGTCGACGAAGACGGTTGCGGGCTTTTTCGCAGCGCCGGTGGCCGGGGCTTTCGTGGTTTCCGTGAGGCTCATGGTACGCTCCTTTCGAGCTTGTCGGTTTCGGCCGCGAAGGCTTCCGGCCTCACGTCCTGCATCAGTTGCGCGATCTGCCTGGCATCGGCGTCGGCTTGCGCGCCGAGCGCGTTTGCGATTGCCGTATAATCGGCGTCGGACTTGTGCTGGTTGAGCTTGAAGCTGCCCTCGACCTCTTCAACCGTCATGACCAGACCTACGATTCCCTTCTTCATCGCTTCCAGCCGGCCCGCCGTCATCTTGCCCGAGGTCCACGGCTTCTTCGGCAGCAGCCAATTCTCAAACTTGTCGCTGAGCGTATCGACCTGCACCGAGAGCTCCTCGTCTGACAACGGCCGTACCGGCCCGCTCAGGTGCACCGACTGGTACAACCAGGTCGGCACCTGATCCGGCGAGACGTACCAGTCCGGCGATACATAGGCATCGGGGCCGTTGACCGCGAGCATCCAGGCGGCCGCGCCGTCCGCCAGCTTTACCAGCGGATTGTGACGGGCGACATGAAAGGCGGCCTGCGGCGTGCCATCTGCGGCATAGGTCAAATAGAACGGCAACGGCGAAGCGATCGGCTTCCTGCCGTCGAAGGCGCACATGGTGCCGAAGCCGCGCTCTTCGGCGAATTTCAGGCTCGCGGCGCGGTCCTGCTTGAAAAACGGTGGCGTGTACATCGTGGTCTCCTGCTGGGCCTCCTTGGGGGAGCCGCCGGATCAGATCGCGCTGACAGGAGAGAGGATGCCGCGGATCGGGTCCAGCGGCAAAGACGATGATCTCAAACGCGATCGACCGCCCAAACCGCTAAGCTGCGGCGGCGGCGACGAGCGAACAGAATGGTCGCGGCGTTGATCATGGCGCGCGGCTATAAGGCCAGTCGCGGTTCCCGTCAAGGTCCGGTCAGAACAACCGCCAGATCCATTCCATGATCTTCGCGATCACGTCGCCGAACAGCAGCAGTGCGGCCGACCAGATCAGGGCCGACACGAAATTGGCGGCCTGGAAGCTCCAGTACGGCATCTCGAAAATGCCGGCCGCGAGCGGCACCGAGGCACGCAAGGGGCCGAAGAAGCGGCCGATGAAGATGCTGGGTATACCCCAGCTCCGCACAAAGGCCTCGCCCCTGGGCAGCAGCTCCGGATAGCGCGAGAGCGGCCACATCTGGGCGACGTGTTCCTTGTAGCGGTAGCCGAACCAGTAGGAGACCCAGTCGCCCAGCGCGGCGCCAAGGCCGCCGGCGATCCAGACCGGATAGAAGCTGATGCCGCTCACCCCGATCAGCGCGCCGATCGCCACCAGCGCGCCCCAGGCCGGGATCAAGAGCGAGATGAAAGCGAGCGACTCGCCGAAGGCCAGCAGGAACACGATCGGAGCTGCCCAAGCCTGGTGAGCGCGCACGAAATCGGCCAGGGCGTGCGCAAACTGCTCCATTCCGAAATAGCCTTCCCGCCCGCCTCAAGGTGCTGCTCGATGAAAACGACTGGTAAGCCAAGGGCTTGTGTGACATCAAGTCACAAAAGCCGATCCAAACGGGTGCGAGATGTCAAATTGCCGGGAACTAATGGCAGTGGGGTGTAAAATCGCCGGGATTGGCCCGTAACCATGCCACTTGGCCGGCCCGGCGGTAACCTTTCCAAGCCAGAAGTGGCATAGTCCGCTGAACCGATTCGCCGCCCCCGCGGCCCCCAAGCACATCAAGATATATGTCCAAGCAGTTGAAGCCAAAAGCAAAAGACGACTTTTTCGGCGGCGATGAGCCGAAGCCCCGCGCAGCCGCCAAGGCGGCGCCGCGTGGTAGCGGCGGGGAAGCCGACTACACCGCGGCCGACATCGAGGTGCTCGAAGGCCTCGAACCGGTGCGGCGCCGGCCCGGCATGTATATCGGCGGAACCGACGAGAAGGCGCTGCACCACCTGTTCGCCGAAGTCATCGACAACTCGATGGATGAGGCACTCGCGGGCCACGCGACCTTCATCGGAGTTGAGCTCAGCGCCGACGGGTTCCTGACCGTCACCGACAACGGCCGCGGCATCCCCATCGATCCGCACCCGAAATTCCCGAAGAAGTCGGCGCTCGAAGTCATCATGTGCACGCTGCATTCGGGCGGCAAGTTCGACAGCAAGGTCTACGAGACCTCGGGCGGCCTGCACGGCGTCGGCATCTCCGTCGTCAACGCCCTCTCCTCGCGCCTCGAGGTCGAGGTCGCGCGCAGCCAGAAGCTCTATCGCATGAGCTTCGAGCGCGGCCATCCCAAGGGCAAGCTCGAGGATCTGGGCAAGGTCAACAACCGCCGCGGCACGCGCGTGCGCTTCAAGCCCGACACCGACATCTTCGGCGCCAAGGCCGCGTTCAAGCCGCAGCGCCTGTTCAAGATGACGCGCTCGAAGGCCTATCTGTTCGGCGGCGTCGAGATCCGCTGGAACTGCGCGCCCGAGCTGTTGAAGGGCGTCGAGGACGTGCCGGCGGAGGCGACGTTCCATTTCCCTGGCGGCCTGAAGGACTATCTCGCCGCGGCAATCCATGCCGACACGCTGGTGCACCCCGACATCTTCTCGGGCAAGTCGGGCCGCAACGGCGCGCACGGCGCCTGCGAATGGGCCGTGGCGTGGACCGCCGATGCCGACGGCTTCCTGTCGTCCTACACCAACACCGTGCCGACGCCGGACGGCGGCACGCACGAGTCCGGCCTGCGCAGTGCGCTGCTGCGCGGCCTGAAGGATCACGCCGAGCGCGTCGGCCAGGGCAAGCGTGCCGCCTCCGTCACCTCCGAAGACGTGATGGTGGGCGCGGCCGTGATGCTCTCGGTGTTCGTGCGCGAGCCCGAATTCCAGGGGCAGACCAAGGATCGCCTCGCCACCGCCGAAGCGCAGCGCATCGTCGAGCAGGCGATGAAGGATCCGTTCGACCATTGGCTGTCGGGCAATCCGAACATGGCGAACAGGCTGCTCGACTTCGTGATCGACCGCGCCGAGGAGCGCCTGCGCCGCCGCCAGGAGAAGGAGACGGCGCGCAAGACCGCCGGCAAGAAGCTGCGCCTGCCCGGCAAGCTCGCCGACTGCACCGATGCCGGCACCGAAGGCTCCGAGCTCTTCATCGTCGAGGGCGACTCGGCAGGCGGCAGCGCCAAGCAGGCGCGCGACCGCAAGACGCAAGCCGTGCTGCCGCTGCGCGGCAAGATCCTCAACGTCGCCTCCGCCGGCAAGGACAAGCTGACCGCGAACGCGCAGCTCTCCGACCTCGTGCAGGCGATCGGCTGCGGCCAGCTCCTGCACTATCGCGAAGAGGATCTGCGCTATCAGCGCATCATCATCATGACCGACGCCGACGTCGACGGCGCTCACATCGCATCGCTGTTGATCACCTTCTTCTACCGGCAGATGCCGCGGCTGATCGACGAGGGCCATCTTTTCCTCGCGGTGCCGCCGCTCTACAAGCTGACCCACGGCTCCAAGTCGGTCTACGCCCGCGACGACGCGCACAAGGAGGCTCTACTCAAAAGCGAGTTCAACGCCAACGCCAAGGTCGAGGTGAACCGCTTCAAAGGTCTCGGCGAGATGATGCCGGCGCAGCTCAAGGAAACCACCATGGATCCGAGCAAGCGGACGCTGCTCAAGGTGGTGCTGCTCGCCGACGACCGCGACACGACAGCGGATTCGGTGGAACGGCTGATGGGCACCAAGGCCGAAGCCCGCTTCGCCTTCATCTCGGACAAGGCGGAATTTGCTAGCGAGGAGCTGCTGGACGTCTGACGCCCGCGCGCTCCCGTCAAAAGGCCCCGGCTCCCGTCCGGGGCTTTTTTGATTTGGGGGGTATTGGCCACCGGCGAATCGTGCCGGGCGGCGACTGCGACTCGGCCAGCGAGTCAGCGGCACCAAGGCGAAGGCAGGACTGCCTGCATTTCGGACGAAACCGAATTTGCTAACGAAAGCTTACCTCGTCCCGCACTCCGATATTCCAGCAACACTTTGATTTTACGACTGTTTTCCGAAAGCCGGTGCAACCGCTCTCAAACCCCGCCGACCGGCGTTTTCCGGCGACTGTGCCTGCCCGGCAACAGCATTTCGGCAGGAAACGTCTATAGTCCGGGCATCAGATGACACGAACTTCAGTGCGCTCGCGCTGCTACAGACCAAGGTTGGGGATTTTATCATGAAGAAGATTGTGCTGGCTCTGACCGCGGTTGCGGCGATGACGGGTTCGGCTTCGGCGGCTGACCTCGCGGCCCGTCCTTACGTGAAGGCTCCGGTGGCTGCTCCGGTTGCCAGCTGGACCGGCTTCTACGTGTTCGGCGGCGGCGGCGGCGGTCTGTCGAACTCCGACCAGCGCATTCAGACCACGGCCACCGCGCTCCCGCTGACCATCGACCAGCGCCAGGGTGGCTCGGGCTGGTTCGGCACCGTCGGTCTCGGCTACGACTGGCAGTTCAGCGGCACCTGGGTCGCCGGCGTGTTCGCTGACGGTCAGTTCGGCAGCATCCGCAGCACCGTGCAGGATCCGATCTTCCCGACCGGCCCGATCACTGGTCGCCAGAAGCTGGAAGACTCCTGGGCCGCTGGTGTCCGCCTCGGCTGGCTGGTCGCTCCGAACGTTCTCTCCTACGTCAACGGCGGTTACTCCGGCGCCCACTTCGGCAGCACGACCTTCACGACCTTGGCCGGCACCCCGGCTGGCGTCCACATCAACGGCTACAACCGCAACGGCTGGTTCATCGGCGGCGGCGTCGAGAACAACCTGAACATCTTCGGCATCCAGTCCCCGGGCTGGTTCATGAAGACCGAGTATCGTTCGGCCTTCTACAACGCCAAGACTTCGGACATTCTGACCGACGGAACGAACGCTCTGACCACCCAGAGCATCCGCGCCAACAGCTGGAACCAGACGATCTCGACCTCGCTGGTCTACCGCTTCAACTGGACCGGTCCGGTCGTCGCCAAGTACTGAGCGACCGCGCACTGATCCGAACGCAAGTTCAGACGTCAAAGCCCCGGCATCGCCCGGGGCTTTTTCGTTGTTGAGGGCCGTCAGCGCTATGACCCTCGCCTTCAGCGACCGGCGCGCCCTTCGAAGCCGACTTTCGATCCTGCACCAGTCGTCATCGCTGATCATCTCGCCCGAGGCATCACGCTTCCCGCAGCCCTGCAGCCCGGCCCATTGTATCCGAGCCAAAGCAACGGCTAGTCTTGCGGCAAGCTTTCGGAACCGCGGCAATCGTTGATGCCGCAGACCCGACAGAATCAGACCAACGGGAGGAAAGCATGCGCAGATTTCTGCTAGTCGCAGGCCTGTTTGCGACCGCCGTCGGGCTGCTCTGGATCGGCCAAGGCACAGGCACGGTGCCCTGGCCGCGATCGAGCTTCATGGTCAACCAGTTGCAATGGGCCGGCTATGGCGCAGCCATGGCCGGCTTCGGACTGGTCCTGATCTGGCAGAGCAACCAATAGAAGAAACCAGGGAATACAGCATGACATCCAACCGCTTCGATCTTCGCGGCAAGGTCGCCGTCGTCACAGGAGGCAATGGCGGCATCGGACTTGGCCTCGCCCACGGACTTGCCGACGCCGGCGCCGATATCGCCGTGGTCGGACGCAACGAAACCAAGTCGGCCGCGGCCGTTGCCGATCTCGAGCAGCGGGGCGTGAAGGCGATTGCGGTTGCCACCGACGTGACCGACAGGGCGGCCGTCGCCGCCATGATCGACCGCGTCGTCAAGGAATTCGGCCGCATCGACATCCTCATCAACAATGCCGGCATGAGCATCCGCAAGCCGCCTCACGAGCTCGAGCTCGACGAGTGGAACAAGGTGATCGACACCAACCTCACCAGCGCCTTCGTGTGCTCGAAGCTCGCCTATCCAGCGCTGAAAGCGTCCGGCAACGGCAAGGTAATCAATATCGGCTCGATGATGTCGATCTTCGGCGCGAGCTTTGCGACCGCCTATGCAGCGAGCAAGGGCGGCATCGTGCAGTACACGCGCGCCTGCGCCAATGCCTGGGCCCCCGACAACATCCAGGTGAACGCCATCCTGCCGGGCTGGATCGACACCGACCTCACCCGAGGCGCGCGGCAGCAGGTGGCCGGATTGCACGAGCGCGTCCTGGCGCGCACACCTGCGGGCCGCTGGGGCGACATCGACGACTTCGCCGGCATCGCGGTGTTCCTCGCCTCGCCGGCGTCCAACTTCGTTACGGGCACCGCGATCCCGGTCGACGGCGGGTTTTCGGTGATGGCCTGAAGGGGCGCGTACGCTGCGCGCAAAAAGAAGCCCCGGCATGGCCGGGGCTTTGAATTTGGCAGTGATCGTCTTCTTTTGCTGATTGGTCGTTCGTTGCTCAGTAGCGCGCGATGACCGGCGCGTCGAACTTGTAGCTCGCGCGTACGACGGCCCACTGGATGTCGCGCGGCTTGGCATCGAAGGTGTAGTTACCCGAGAGGCCGCCGAGCTGATAGGTCTGGCTGCCGAAGGCCGCGTAATTGTATTCGAGGCCGACGATCCAGTTGCGGGTGACGCCGTATTCCCAGCCGGCGCCGACGGTCCAGCCATTGGCCCAGTGAGTCTGACCGCCGGTAGTCGTCACGACCGGGTCGGTGACCGAGAGCCGGTTGTTGACGCCCGCGTAGCCGCCCTTGATGTAGAAGAGGTTGTTCTGCACGGCAAAGCCGGCACGACCGACCACCGTCACCAGCACGTTGGCTCGCCAGGAGAACACGTCGTTCGCAGGGCCAAAGACGGTGTTCCTGAACGAACCCTGGTTGTCGAGGCCGGAGATCGTGCCTTCCATGCCGAACACGTAATTGTTCGCCTGCCAGTTGTAGCCGATCTGGGCACCGCCCATGACGCCCGAATTGCGCTGACGAAAGCCCTGGCCCGGGACGAGGTCGCCGAACGTCGAGAAGTTGCCGTTGTTGATGAACTGCTCATTGGTCCATGCGCCGCCGATGTGGCCGCCGACATAGAAACCGGTCCAGTTGAACAGCGGCTCGACATAGGCCGGCGCCTTCGTGTAGCGCGCACCGAGATCGGCGGCGGACGCAGCACCAGTCGAAACCAGAGCGGTCGTGCAGGCGAAGGCAGCAATCAACTTGTTACGCATGGTACACCCCGTGTCCTTTGATGGGCGCACGGTCACACGCAACCCTTACTCAAATTTGAATCAAGAAAGTTAAGACGCGGGATCGGCGATCCGCGCGCTTTGAATCCGCCCTCGCTGTTGCACGCGCGCAACGCGCCACGCGCGATTTAACGCCGCATTATCCCTACCGATTGCTCTGCTACGATGCCGCCGCGGCCTTCGACTGCACGTGCTCGGGCCGCACACCGAGCGCGATCAACCGCGCCGGGATGCCCTGGAGCCATGGCAGCGCGGTGATCAGGCGAACGATCAGCGGCACCTTCAGCGGCCGCTCGCCGCCCTGCAACGCGCCGCTGATGATGTTGTTCTGCACGACCACCTGCATGCGTTGCGTCATCCGCACCGGAAATTCGCGCCGGCGGCGTACGGCGTCGAGCTCATCCTCGGACGGACAGCCGCGCCCAAGCTTGTCCGCGAGCAGATTGGCGGTCGCCACCGCATCCTGTACGGCCAGATTGACGCCGACACCGCCGACCGGCGACATCGCATGGGCGGCATCGCCAATGAGCAGCAGGCCCGGCCGCGTCCAGCGCTTCAGGCGATTGATCGCGACGGTGAGCAGCTTGACGTCATCGAAGCTCTTCACGTCGGCAATGCCGGACCGGAGGACCGGCGCCATGCGCACGACGTCGTCGAGCAACGCCTGCAATCCCCTCGCCTTCACCGCATCATGCTGTCCCTTGGCGATGACATAGGCGCATTGCCAGTAGTCACCGCGATCGAAGGTGATCATCATCTTGCCGGGCTCGATGCGCGCAAACAGGTTCTCGGTTTCGTCAGCCTTGCGGCCGGCGCGGAACCACAGCACGTCCATCGGCGCGCCGATCTCCTCGACCTCGAGGCCGGCGCGCTCGCGCACCGTCGAATGCCGGCCGTCGCAGGCGACGGTGAGATCGGCCTCGATGTCGATGGCACCGTCCGGCGTCTTCGCCCGGACGCCGGCGATGGTGTCGCCGCGGCGGATCAGATCGACGGCCTCGGTGTTCATCATGACCTTGAGCGAGGCAAAGCGCCGGCCCGCCTCGCGCAGGAAATTGAGGAAGTCCCATTGCGGCATGAAGGCGATGAACGGGTACTTGGTGTGCAGCCGGCTGAGATCGGCGATCCGCACCGGCGTACCGCCGAACAGTCCATCCATCTTCTGCAACCGCTGATGCGGCAGCTCTAGGAACCCGTCGATCAGGCCGAGCTCATCCATCACCTGAAGCGTCGAGGGATGCACGGTGTCGCCGCGAAAGTCCCGAAAGAAATCCGCATGCCTCTCCAGCACGACGACGTCGATGCCGGCGCGCCCGAGCAGATAGCCGAGCATCATGCCGGCCGGACCGCCGCCGACGATGCAACACCGCACTTTTACGGAGGAACTCGGGTTCAAGGGCCGCCCTCATTTACGAGTTAAGCTTTCTGTGCAGTGCAGCAAGCAAGTTTAATTTGCCGCGGTTGCGAATGCCCGTTAGCGTTTCTGCAAAATTCGATTTGCTTCAGGAAATTGCAGTGCAGACGATCCTTATACTGCTCGGCGTCTGGATCCTGATCAACGTGCTTTTCGTCGTGGTCATGATCCCGCCCCGCAAGCCGCGGACCCCCGATCCGGGCCCGACCGGTACGCTTGCGCCGGTGCCCATTAACCAGAACGGCTACCCATTCGAGGAGCAGGAAAAGCTCCTGCTGCGCCACGTCGTCATCTCGATTGCGATGGGCGCATTCTTCTCGCTGACGCCTCCGTTGATCGAGGCCTTCGAGTCCATCAAGCGCTTCATCCGGAGGCGGCGCGCCTAAAGCGCGATGAAATTGCGATCAATCGTCATCGCGCTGTATGTTATTGCTTGAGCATGATCTTTTCGGAAAACCGCTTCGCACGTTTCCGGATCACACTCTAGCGGACGTGCCCTCGACACGTCCCCCTGAATGATCAATTGTTGCTGCGGTTCGCGCTGCGAAAGCTCTTGATCTCCGAGACGCTGCCGTCGCGATAGGTCAGCTCCACCGAGACGAACTGCGTGGCCGGTGCCAGCTTCATGTAGAGCGGCATGCCGGCGCTGATCGCGCTGGGGTCACGCATGTCGCAATTCGGCATCTTCAGCACCTGATTGGGCACGGCGGTGTCGATGCCGATGCGCACTTCGCGGATGGCGCAGCGATACGACACGAGGTGCGTGTAATAGACCAGCAGGCCGTTGAACTCGCGGAATGACAGCCAGCTCGTCGAGGTCATGTCGAGGATCTTGCGCTGGTCGCGGATCAGTGCGGCCTCGGGATCGAACCTGATCGGGAACGGACCCTGCATGTCGCCCGACTGGTCGACGTAGCGGACCTCGATGGTGCCGGCTTGCGCATCCGGCGGCAGTTCGATCGACGGGTTCGGCATCCGCTTGCGCGTGCGCGGATCGAGCGTGTCGATGAATCCGGTCTCGCGGAAATCGCCCTTACCTGCCATACGCCAGGAAATACCGAGCGTCGGGTCGGCGAAGGAGAACACCACGCTCCAGCCGCCATTGTGGCGCGAAAAGCTCGCGATCGGCGCGTTGGTGGTTTCCTCCTTCGGCACGCGCGGGACAGAGACCGGCGGCAGCGCCGCGAGCTTCTGCGCCGGCGGATCGGCCGGGCGCGCGGCGGCGTCTTTCGTGATGCCGCTCAGGAAGACGTCGTCGACCATCTGGTCGAAATAGACCGGCACCTGGCGGTGCTTGACGGTGTCGGCCATTTCGCTGACGAGCCGGCGGGTGCGCTGGGCCACCTGCACGAGGTTCTCGCCGGGCTGCAGCAGCTCCCTGGCGAAGGTGCGCGTGAACACCGAATTGGGATTGGCGTCGTCGTTGGAGAGGCGATCGAGCGCGGTCTGGCGGGGACCGGCCGAGAACACCGAGAACACGCCCTCAGGCAGTTGAACCATCGGCGCAAGCCCGCCGCCGCCGGCGACCGCGCGCGTGCCGGCGCGCTCGAACGGATTGTTGCGACAGGCATCGAACACCAGGATGGAGGTCCGCGCCTTCTTGTTCTGGAGGCGCTCGACAATGCGGTCGGCCAGGATCGAGGCGTCGCGCACCAGCTCTTCCTGCCCTTCGGTCGCCGCCGGCACGTCGGTCGGCAGCAGATAGTTCTGGCCCGCGATCTCGAAGCCGTGACCGGCGTAGAAGAAGAACGCGGTGTCGCCGGGCTCGATCGTCCGGTCGAAGGCAAGCAACGTCTCGGAGAATTGCTGGCGGTTCTGGTTCTCGGCGACCATCACCTGGAAGCCGAGCTGCTTCAGCGTATCGCCCATGGTGCGGGCGTCGTTGACGGCCTTGAGCAGCTTGGGAACGTTCCTGTAATCGTTGTTGCCGACGACCAGCGCGACGCGCTTCTCGGCCTGCGCGGGAGCTGCCAGGCCGCTCAAGCTCAACGCGAGGCCGAGGGCTGCAAAAATTCTGAAAAGCCGACGCGTCATCGAAAAAACCCGTTGCAGAATGGCCCATGACGGCTCCCCTCGAACGGTCGTTCATTGGAGCCTTCCCCGTTGATGTGATAGTCGGCCCAGCCATATCGGGGGTTCAACCCATCCAGGTTCGGGTTCCATCATCTCGCTATGGCAGATTCCCGCGGAATCTGCTTTTTCTTGGGCAATTGCGCTGCAAGCGGGGGCTGCCGTGTATCGCTGGTGTACGGACGAGGTGGAGCCGCATGACCGCTTCGACTATTGGCGCGAAGTCCGGTCCAAGGGCCTGTTCGGCGTCACCGCCGAGCTCGAGCGCGAGCGACGGACGGACTTCTACGGTGAATTCTCGCTCCGCCAGCTCGGCGGCGCCGGCCTCGTCGAGCTGAAGGCCTCTCCCTACACGGTCGAGCGCAGCACCTCCGACATCGCCTACGCGCCCAGCGACAGCATCTGCGTCTACCAGCAGCTCGGCAGCGGCGGCTGGTTCGGCGGCATGCGCGGAAGCGACTTTTCGATCGCCAATGGCAGCTTCGCCACCAGCCATACTGACCTGCCCTACCGCACCACGCCGCTCGGCGCCGGCGGCTTCCACCTGCGCATCCTGAAGGTCCCGGTGAGCTCCCTCCCCACGCAGGACAAGCGGGTGCGCGAGCTTGTGCCCCGGACCTTCGGCGATCCTACCCTCACGCCGCTGCTGAGTGCGTGCTTTGCCGATCTCGGCAAAGCCGCGGTGGACGCCGAGGGGGCGCTGGATGCGGCCTCCCTCGTCCAGGCTCTCGCGCATCTGGCGCTGATCGAGCGTGGCATCGTGCGGCCCGGCAGCCGGCTTGGACAGGCCGCGCTGCGGACCGCCCGCCTGTCGCAGGCGCGACACCTGATCTCGCGCCATTTGCAGGACCCGGCTCTCGACCCGGCGATGGTGGCCGGCCAGCTCGGCGTGTCCGTCCGGCACCTGCACATGCTGTTCGAGGCCGCCGAGAAGAGTTTTTCGCTGACCGTGACCGACGAGCGCCTCAAGCAGAGCCGCCGCCTGATGCTTGAGGCGCCGGAACGGCGGATCGCCGACATCGCGGCCTCCTGCGGTTTCGAGAGCCTTGCGACCTACTACCGGGTCTTCAACGCCGCCTACGGCATGGCCCCCGGCGACTTCCGGACCCAGGGGTCCGAAGGGCATTAGCCGGTCCCCCGGGCGACCCGTGCCCGCGCATGGCGGGGGCGGAAAACCCCAGCCGCGCCCGGGATTTGGCTAAAAACCTCAGGTTTTTTAGGGCCTTCCCGCGCCTGCTCCATTGACTTTGGCCAATTCCTGCCTATGTTCCGGTGCGACGCAGCTCGGATCGAAGAGCGATTCCTGAGCCTTGCGCTTTGTTCGCGTGAGTCAGCACCCCCAGCTTCCTAGAGAGCGCGCCGTTTCGGGGTGGAACGCGACCAGCCTTATTACCCTCGATTCCGAACGGCGGTTTCGACCAGAGGCTCAATGTCCTTTTCAAATCTCGGACTGTCCGAAAAAGTCCTCGCCGCAGTGGCGGCCACCGGTTACACCAACCCCACCCCCATTCAGGAACAGGCGATCCCCCACGTCCTCGCGCGCAAGGACGTGCTCGGCATCGCCCAGACCGGCACCGGCAAGACCGCGGCCTTCGTGCTGCCGATGCTCACCATCCTCGAAAAGGGCCGCGCCCGGGCGCGCATGCCGCGCACGTTGATCCTGGAGCCGACCCGCGAGCTCGCGGCACAGGTGAAGGAAAACTTCGACCGCTACGGCGCTGGCCAGAAACTCAACGTCGCCCTCCTGATCGGCGGCGTCTCCTTCGGCGACCAGGACGCCAAGCTGATGCGCGGCGTCGACGTGCTCATCGCAACCCCGGGCCGCCTGCTCGACCATACCGAACGCGGCGGCCTCCTGCTCACCGGCGTCGAGCTGCTCGTGATCGACGAGGCCGACCGCATGCTGGACATGGGCTTCATTCCCGACATCGAGCGCATCTGCAAGCTCGTCCCCTTCACCCGCCAGACCCTGTTCTTCACCGCAACCATGCCGCCGGAAATCCGGCGCATCACCGAAGCCTTCCTGCACAATCCGCAGAAGGTCGAAGTCTCCCGCCCCGCCACCACCGCCGTCACCGTCACGCAGGCCCAGGTGCCCGCCGGACGCGAAGCGCACGAGAAGCGCGAATTGCTTCGCCGCCTGCTGCGCGAGGCCAAGGACCTCAAGAATGCGATCATCTTCTGCAATCGCAAGCGCGAGGTCGCGATCGTTCACAAATCGCTCCAGAAGCACGGCTTCAGCGTCGGCGCACTACATGGCGACATGGACCAGCCGGCCCGCATGGCCGCGCTCGACCAGTTCCGCAAGGGCGAGCTGCCGCTCCTCGTCGCCTCTGACGTCGCCGCGCGCGGCCTCGACATTCCCGAGGTCAGCCACGTCTTCAATTTCGACGTTCCCCACCACGCCGATGACTACGTCCACCGCATCGGCCGCACCGGCCGCGCCGGCCGCACCGGCACCGCGATCTCGATCGTGACGCCGCTCGACCAGAAGTCGATGGCGGCGATCGAGAAGCTGATCGGCCAGAGCATTCCGCGCGCCGAGGGCGACTACGAAGTCCACACTGAGGCCTCCGATACGGCCGAGCGTCCGCGCGAGCAGCGCGGCCGTGAGCGTTCACGTGGAGGGCGCGGCAAGCCGCAGCGCGGCGAGCGGCGCGGTCACGACCGTGAGCGCAGCCACGAGCCGCGCGAGGCGCGTGGCGATCCAAGACATTCTTCTGAAGCAAGACATTCTTCCGAAGCACGGCACGCGTCCGACGGAAAGCGCGCGTCAGAGCCGCGTCACGCCTCCCGCCCGCAGGCCAATACCTCGCATGTGCCGTCGATCGGCCGTCCCGAGCCGCGCCGCCAGCGCGAGGCCGACACCGAGCCGGGCGATCATTCGCACCTGCCGGCGTTCCTGTTGCGGCCGGTTCGCTCCCCCGCCGGCGCCTGAAGCGCGATACGCTTCAGGCTGGTTGAAACAGGCTGCTGCACACTTTTTCAGACGCATTCGTGAACGTATATTTACGGGGTGTTCACGATCGTCCATTAGCCTGCGAACATAATTTAAGCATTGCTGCGGTCGACGGCGCTCCGACCGCTGTGGGGTATGTTCTGTGGTCAAGGTTCTCGACGAACACGAACGCACGATGGCGTTCGCCGAAGTGGCGCTCGGTCAGATCCGATCGCTTCGACAGACTGCAATTCCCCGCAATTACGAGATCTGGTACGTCTACGCCACCGGCTACAACGCACCGCTCAACAAGATCATCAACGAGACGCTGGCTCGTCACGGCAAGCTGACCGAAGCCGATCTCGAGCAGATCTACGAGACCTATCTCTCACACATCAAGACCACCGACCGCATCGACAAGGTCGGCGCGCGCGTCATCGGCGAGATCGACGACGTGATGCGCGTCCTGGGCGATGCGCTCGGGATGACCGGCTCCTACGATGCCAGCCTGTCGGGCGCCTCCGAAAAGCTGGCGTCGGCCAAGAGCCGCGACCAGATCAAGGCGATCGTCGAGACGCTGCTGCGTTCGACCAGCGAGATGCGCGAGACCAACAAGGCGCTGGAGGACCGGCTGACGCTGTCGAAGAACGAGATCAGCAATCTCCAGCAGAGCCTCGAGGCGATCCGCGCCGAGAGTCTGACCGACCCGCTCACCGGCCTCGGCAACCGCAAATATTTCGACCGCATGATCGGCATGGCCGTGCAGAGCGCACTCGCCTCGGGCGAGCCGCTCTCGCTGCTGCTGTTCGACATCGATCACTTCAAGTCGTTCAACGATTCCTACGGCCATCTCACCGGCGACCAGGTGCTGCGGCTCGTCGGCCTGTCGCTGAAGCAGACCATCAAGGGCCAGGACATCACCGCCCGTTACGGCGGCGAGGAGTTCGCGGTGGTGCTGCCCAACACCGCGCTGCGCCAGGCCCTCACCGTCGCTGATCACATCCGCCGCGCAGTGATGGCGAAGGAATTGAAGAAGAAGTCGACCGGCGAGATTCTTGGCCGCGTCACCATCTCCGTCGGCGTCTCCATGCTCAAGCCGGGCGACGACACCGACGCATTGATCGAACGTGCGGACGCCTGCCTCTACGCCGCCAAGCGCAACGGCCGCAACCGCGTGATCTGCGAAGCCGATCCCGAATTCGCGATCGAGAGCCATAGCCGGGTGGCGTAGACTTTCATCAACTGCCCTAGGGTGAGCAAAGGCGCAAAGCGCCGTGCCCACCAGCAATGCTGCGACATTGGTGGGCACGCTTCGCTTTGCCCAACCCTACAGCACCGTCTTCTTGGTCGCTTTCTTGGCCGGACGCTTCGTCTTGGCAGCGAGTTTCTTCGCCGCCGCCTTTTTCGCAGGCTTTTTCGCCGCCGCCTTCCTCGGCCGCTTCTTCACCCTGGCGCGCTGCGCGGCGGCGAGTGCCGCCCTCGCCCATTGTGCGAGCTCCGTGGAATCGTCGAACAGGCGTGCGGGCAGCTCCCAGTAGGAGTTGACCACCACGGTCTTGGCGCGGGTCGAATATTGAAACGGTTTTGAGCCTTCCGCCTCAAAGTCCGGGATCGTCAACTCGTCGGCACGCAAGAACAGGCCGGCGCGCAGCGACAGCGCGAAGTTGATGCCATCGGCTGAGACGCCGTAGCCGGAAAACATTTTTCGGATGGTGACGGGGCCGAAATCGGCGAACAGGTCGATCAGGAATTCGCGGTCCATGCGCACGCTCTCTCCCACCGTCGTCCAGGCGAACGCCAGGACCCATTATCCCGGGGAGGAGTTTAGCGAAAACTGCCCGTCGTACCAGCGTCGATACTGAGCCGCCCATCACCGCGAGATCACGCGGTATGGATCCTGGCGTTCGCCAGGGCGATGGCTGATTAAAACGCGAAAGCCGGGCTTACCCGTCGATCTTGGCCGGACGCAGTTCGACCGACTCGCCGCAGCCGCAGGCGGAGACCTGGTTGGGGTTGTTGAAGACGAACTGGGCCTGCATCTTGTCGGCCTTATAGTCCATCTCGGTGCCGAGCAGGAAGAGCACGGCCTTGGGATCGACCAGGATCTTGACGCCCTTGTCCTCGACGACCTCGTCGGTCGGGCGGATCTCGTGGGCGTATTCGACCGTGTAGGACTGGCCGGCGCAGCCGCCGTTCTTCACGCCGACGCGCAAGCCCACAATCTCCGAGTCCGCGCGCTGGGTCAGCTCGGTGATGCGCTGGGCAGCGGCATCCGTCAGCCGCATCACCTGCGGGCGCGGCCGCCGCGGCTTCGGAGTGGATGCTGGTGTTGCCTGTGTCATGTCAGTGATGTGGTCCGTTACGGCGCGAATTCAATGCCAGGGGGTCAAAGCAAGAGTGTACGCGTCACCACATGTTGAGCACGAGGCGGGCCTCGTCGCTCATGCGCTCGGGCGACCACGGTGGCTCCCAGACCACCTTGACGTCGACCACGCCGACGCCGGGGACGCTCGCGACCGCGTTCTCGACCATGGTCGGCAGCTCGCCGGCGGCCGGACAGTTCGGCGTCGTCAGCGTCATCTGGACGTCGACGGAGCGGTCGTCCTTGATCTCGACCTTGTAGATGAGGCCGAGCTCGTAGATGTCGGCCGGGATTTCCGGGTCGAACACGGTCTTCAGCCCGGCAATGATCTCAGTGGTGAGACGCTCGGTCTCCTCCGGCGGCAGCGCCGAATGGGTCTCCATCGGATTGGCTTTGATTTCGGCCGTGTCACTCATGCGAACAAATCCCGCGCCTTCAGCAGCGCCTGTGCCAGATGATCGACTTCTTCCCGCGTATTATACATGCCGAACGAGGCCCGGCAGGTGGCCGTCACATTGAACCGCTCTAAAAGCGGCATGACGCAGTGGGTGCCGGCGCGGACCGCGATGCCCTGGCGGTCGATCACGGTGGCGACGTCGTGGGCATGCGCGCCCTTGAGCTCGAACGAGATCACCGGGCCCTTGCCGCGCGCCGTGCCGATCAGCCGCAGCGAGTTGATCTCGCGCAGCTTCTCCTGGGCGTAGGCCGTCAGGTCGGCCTCGTGCGCGGCAATGCGCTCCTTGCCGATCGAATTGACGTAGTCGATGGCGGCGCCAAGACCCACGGCCTCGACGATCGCGGGCGTGCCCGCCTCGAACTTGTGCGGGGGATCGCCATAGGTGACGACCTCGCGGGAGACCTCGCGGATCATCTCGCCGCCGCCGTTGAAGGGGCGCATCGCGACGAGTTGGTCGTACTTGGCCCAGAGCACGCCGATGCCGGTCGGACCATAGACCTTGTGGCCGGTGAAGACGTAGAAGTCGCAGCCGATGTCCTGGACGTCCACCGGCAGATGCACGGCGCCCTGGCTGCCGTCCACCAGCACCGGGATGCCGCGGGCATGGGCGATCCTGACGACGTCCTTGACCGGCACGATGGTGCCGAGCGCGTTCGACATCTGCGTGATCGCGACCAGCTTGGTCTTCGCCGTCAGCAGCTTCTCGAACTCATCGATCAGGAAATTGCCCTCGTCGTCGACCGGGGCCCATTTGATCACGGCACCCTGGCGTTCCCGCAGGAAATGCCACGGCACGATGTTGGAGTGGTGCTCCATGATCGAGATGACGATCTCGTCGCCGTCCCGGATGTTCGGGCCACCCCACGACGACGCCACCAGATTGATCGCCTCGGTCGCGTTGCGGGTAAAGATCACTTCCTCAGTGCGCGAGGCATTGATGAACTGCGCCACCTTGGCGCGGCCGCCCTCATAGGCTTCCGTCGCAGCGTTCGCCAGGTAGTGCAGGCCGCGATGCACGTTGGCATATTCGCTCGTATAGGCCTGCGTCATGCGGTCGAGCACGGCACTCGGCTTCTGCGCCGACGCGGCGTTGTCGAGATAGACCAGCGGTTTGCCATAGACCTGCATGGCGAGCGCCGGAAAGTCCTGGCGCACGCGCGCGACGTCATAGGCACCGTTCTTGACCGCGGGATGCGTGCTCATGACCGACGCTCCAGCCAGCGCTCGGCGATGCCGATCACGTGCTCACGCAGATTGTCGTCGGCGATCTGCTCGATCGCCTCACCGACAAAGGCCTGGATCAGCAGCGCCTGGGCCTGCTTCTCCGGCAAGCCGCGCGCCTTCAGATAGAACAAGAGGCTGTCGTCCAGCGCGCCGGCGGTGGCGCCGTGGCCGCAGGAAACGTCGTCGGCGAAGATTTCCAGCTCGGGCTTGTTGTCCGCCTCGGCTTCGTCCGAGAGCAGCAGCGCACGGGTCATCATCTTGCCGTCGGTCTTCTGCGCGTCGGGGCGGACGATGATACGGCCCTGGAACACCGAATGGGCGCGATCGTCGATCACCGCGCGAAAAGTCTCGCGGCTGACGCAGTTCGGCACGGCATGGTCGACGACAAGCGTGGTGTCGCCATGCTCGGTCTTCTGCAGCAGGTTCACGCCATTGGCCGAGAGCTCGCTGCCCTCGCCCGCCAGCGTGATGAAGCCCTGCAGGCGGCTGACGGCAGCGCCGGTGGTCATGTTGAAGAAGTTCAGCTTGGTATTGGCACCGACGGTAACGAACTGCGAGGTGACGTTCACCGCATCAGGCGCATCGTCCATCAGACGGATATGCGCAACGTCGGCGTCATCGCCGATCCAGAGGACCACCGCATCGTTGACCTGGTAGCCACTCGCCTTTCCGGCTGCGACGAAGCTCTCGACGATCGTGGCGCGCACGCCCTTGCCAATCCGCAGATGCGAACGGGTGAACGCGGACGCACCAGCCGCCGTCGCGACATGAATGACCTGGATCGGCGCGGACAAGTGGGTGCCGTCGGCCACCGAGACCACCACGCCATCCGTCGCCATCGCCGCATTGAGCGAGATCACCGCATCGATCGCGGCGGTTTGGAGGAGATCGCCGGCGGCGTGATTGGCCTCGTTCGCCAGGACCTCGCGCACCGTCTTGACGCTCACCTCGGACGCGAGTGTCTTCACGTCGGAGAGATCGGCCACGAACACACCGTCGACCAGCACCAGCTTGCGGGCGCCAGCGATCGCATGCGCCTTCACGGCTTCCGCAGCGCGCTTCAGCGCGGCCGCATCGGGCGCCGCTGCCAGCGGCAGTACCTCGCCGACCAGCGCGCGCAGATCGGTGTATTTCCACTCCTCGATCCGGCGGTGCGGCAGGCCGAGACGCTCATAGGTCTCGAATGCCTCCCGGCGCACTGCTCCCACGGCCGACGAACCCGGCAAGCGGCCTTCGGCGCTGGCGAAGAGATCGCTCACCGCGCGGCCGTTCCCGGTCTTTGCCACAGCAACGTTCATCTCCAAAAATCCTTACGCGTCCTCGAACTGGGCGTAGCCGGACGCCTCCAGCTCCAGCGCCAGATCCTTAGCGCCGCTCTTCACGACCCGACCGCGCGACATCACGTGCACGAAATCAGGCACGATGTAGTTCAGCAGCCGCTGATAGTGGGTGATGACGACCATCGCGCGCTTGGGCGAGCGCAGTGCGTTGACGCCGTCGGCCGCAATGCGAAGCGCGTCGATGTCGAGGCCGGAATCCATCTCGTCGAGGATGCACAGGCTCGGCTCGAACAGCGCCATCTGCAGCACCTCGTTGCGCTTCTTCTCGCCGCCGGAGAAGCCGACATTGACGCCGCGCTTGAGCATGTCCTGCGGAATGTTCAGCGACTTCGAGACCTCGCGGACCTTCTTCAGGAAGTCGGGGGTCGAATATTCACCCTCGCCGCGCGCCTTACGCTGCGCGTTCAGCGCGGTACGCAGGAACGTCATGGTGGCGACGCCGGGGATCTCGACCGGATACTGGAACGCCAGGAACACGCCCTTGGCGGCGCGCTCGTCCGGGTCCATCTCCAGGAGGTCCTCGCCCTTGAACAGGATCTGGCCGTCGGTGACCTCGTAGCCGGGCTTGCCGGCAATGACGTGTGAGAGCGTCGACTTGCCGGAGCCGTTCGGCCCCATGATCGCGTGCACCTCGCCCTCGTTCACGGTCAGCGTCAGCCCGTGGAGGATCTCACGCTCCTCGACACGAACCTTGAGGTCTTTTACTTCAAGCAAAGCCATCTTGGTATCCAGTCTATTCAATTGATGTTGGAGCGCGAGGTGCGCACCGCGAGGATCGGTGTTAACCGACCGACCCTTCGAGCGAGATC
Source organism: Bradyrhizobium sacchari (assembly GCF_002068095.1). GTDB lineage: Bacteria > Pseudomonadota > Alphaproteobacteria > Rhizobiales > Xanthobacteraceae > Bradyrhizobium > Bradyrhizobium sacchari. Next base: position 427,111 of record NZ_LWIG01000033.1, read on the forward strand.
GAGATCAGCTTCTGCGCTTCCACCGCGAATTCCATCGGCAGCTGCTGCAGCACGTCCTTGACGAAGCCGTTGACGACGAGGCCGACAGCCTCTTCCTGGCTGAGGCCACGCTGGATGCAGTAGAACAGGACGTCCTCGGAGATCTTCGAGGTCGTCGCCTCATGCTCGAACGTCGCGGACGAGTTCTTCGCCTCGATGTACGGCACGGTGTGCGCGCCGCATTTGTCGCCGATCAGCAAGGAATCGCAGGCGGTGAAGTTGCGTGCCCCGGTGGCTTTCCGGTGCGCCGTGACGAGACCGCGATAGGTGTTCTGCGACTTGCCGGCGGCGATGCCCTTGGAGATGATGCGGCTCGACGTGTTCTTGCCGAGATGGATCATCTTGGTGCCGCTATCGACCTGCTGGAAGCCGTTCGAGATCGCGATCGAGTAGAACTCGCCGCGGGAGTTGTCGCCACGCAGGATGCAGCTCGGATATTTCCAGGTGATTGCCGAACCCGTCTCGACCTGGGTCCAGGAGATCTTGGAGTTGGCGCCGCGGCAGTCGCCACGCTTGGTGACGAAATTGTAGATGCCGCCCTTGCCTTCCGAATTGCCGGGATACCAGTTCTGCACCGTCGAATATTTGATCTCGGCATCGTCATGCGCGACGAGCTCGACCACGGCCGCGTGCAGCTGATTCTCGTCGCGCTGCGGCGCTGTGCAGCCCTCGAGATAGGAGACGTAGGAGCCCTTGTCGGCGATGATCAGCGTGCGCTCGAACTGGCCGGTGTTGCGCTCGTTGATGCGGAAATAGGTCGACAGCTCCATCGGGCAGCGCACGCCCGGCGGCACGTAGACGAACGAGCCGTCCGAGAACACCGCCGAGTTCAGCGTCGCGTAGAAATTGTCCGAAGTCGGAACCACCGAGCCGAGATACTTCTGCACCAGCTCAGGGTGCTCGCGGATCGCCTCCGAGATCGGCATGAAGATCACGCCGGCCTTCTTCAGCTCCGCCTTGAACGTGGTCGCAACCGAGACCGAATCGAAGACAGCATCGACCGCGATCTTGCGGCGCGCCGGATCTTCCTCGCCCACCTTCGGCTCGACGCCTTCGAGCATGGCGACTTCCCGCAAGGGAATGCCGAGCTTCTCGTAGGTCTTCAGGATCTCCGGATCGATCTCGTCGAGCGAGGAGACCGCCTTCTTCGGCTTCGGCGCCGCGTAATAATAGAGATCCTGGAAGTCGATCTTGGGATAGTCGACACGGGCCCAGGTCGGCTCGGTCATGGTCAGCCAGCGCCGATAGGCCTCAAGCCGCCACTGGAGCATCCAGTCGGG
>NZ_LWIG01000034.1:0-6630 GCF_002068095.1 Bradyrhizobium sacchari
GGGTCTTGGGTGTGTGCAAACGGATAGGTCGGCACGCGGCCGTGATTCCAATCGTTGCAGGCGGCCGATGTCTCGCGTCGGAGCGTCCAATGACCGGCCAAAGTGGGTATCGCGGCGGGATATTGCGCTTTTGGAGGCCTTTCCGGCCTTCAGGCGGCGCGGATGGCTGCAATCAGGCTCGGTTTGCCGACGATGTTCATCACCCGCGTGAGGTTATAGGCGAGAACATGCAGCGCCATCTCAGCGGCGACATTCCGTAGCCGCTTCGTCAGGAAGTGGGTCGCACCCATACGGGCTTTGATCGTGCCGAAGGGATGCTCGACTGTCTCGCGCCGCCTCCGCATGGCGTCGGGATCGGAATCGAGCCGTCTCTGGACCTCCTCGACCACATGCTCATGCTCCCAGCGCGTGATGCGACGCTCCTTGGACGGCGTACATTGACTCTTGATCGCGCAGCCTTGGCACGCCGCTGTCGACCAGTAACGGCGCAGCGTCATGCCATGCTCGATGTTGGTGAAGTGATACGGCAGCAGCTGACCGGATGGGCAGCGGTAGACGTCCTCATCAGGCAGGTAGGCGAAGTCCTGTTTGCCGAACCGGCCCTCCGCCTTGGCGTTCGACGTCATGGGCTTGGGCAGCGTGACTGCAACGCCAGCCTCTTCGCAGGCCAATATCTCCTCTCCGTCGAAGTAGCCACGGTCGGCGACCGCCTCGAGTTTGTCCACTTCGAGCACTTCTTTGGCTTGCTTCGACATCCGAGCAAGCTGCCCACGGTCGTTGCCGACGTTTATAACCTCATGCGTAACAATCAGATGGTGTTCGGTGTCCACCGCGACCTGAACATTGTAGCCGACCACACCCGATCCGCGTCCGCTGGTGGCCATCGAACGGGCATCTGGATCGGTGAGCGATATCTGTTGATCCGGCGTGTTGCGCATCTGCGCATCAAGCACTTCCAGGCGGCTCATCTCCTGCTTCAGCCGAGCGATCTTTTCCTTGATCCTCGTCGTCTTGATGCTGATCGCTTCCGATGGATCCTGCCGATCGGCGCTATCGAGTTGACGCAGATATCGACCGACGCTTTCCTCGATCTGCGCCATCCGCCTCGCGATCTTGGCATGCGTGAAGTTGCGATCGCGGTTGTTCACTGCTTTGAACTTGCTGCCATCGATTGCGACGCTTGGGGTCTGCAACAGGCCCATTTGCCGGCATAGCGCAACGAACTTCGCACAAACCTTCCGGATCGCCGCGCCATTATCCTTCCGGAAATCGGCGATCGTCTTGTGATCGGGAGCCAGGCGCCCGATCAGCCACATCACCTCGACATTGCGGCGCGCCTCGCGTTCCAGGCGGCGACTGGATTGCACCCGATTGAGATAACCGTAGATGTAAAGCTTCAGAAGGACTGCTGGATGATAGGAAGGTCGGCCCGTCTCCTTCGCGATCACACGCTCGAATCCCATTCCATGCAGGTCGAGCGCCTCGACAAACACATCGATCACATGGACCCCGTTGCCCTCGTCTACCCAATCCTCCAGACATTCCGGCAAGAGCGTCAGCTGGGATCTGTCCGCGCCTTCAACGAAGCGTCCCATCCGTATCCCCCATTAGGAAACGGAGGAATCGTAACCGACTCGTGGCTTTTCACACAGCCAGGGTCATTAGCAATCGCCACTGGCCGAGCGGAGCGACTTCCGCCTTGTCCTCGAAAGCTGACGTTTAAAAAGCACACGCCCTAATGCGCCGCCGCGAGGCCGCTCTCCGCAAGCCGCGTCGCGAACCAGCGCGACAGCGGGTCATCGACGAGGCCTGAGACATAGACCTCCGACATCGTCACATGCTGCCTATCCAGCACCAGCAGCACGCCGATCCAGTAGGGAAACCAGACATGCACATCGGTGAGCGCCCGCAGCTTGTGCTGGTCGTGCTCCAGCGGCGTGTGATTGCTCGCCTTGCGGATCTCGACTGTGAGCAAATTGTTCGGGATCTCGCGCTGATGCACGGCGACGTCGGGGTAGATCGACTTTCCGAGATGATCGTCCGTCGAGATGATGGTGCCGTGCGGCAGATGCAGCGTGCGCTCGCCGAGCCGGTCGTAATTGCAGTCGACGGCCCAGCCGGAAAACTGCCGCTCCAGATAGACGGCGAAGCGGTGCGTGATCGCGCGCTCGCCGATGTCCTTCTCGAACAGGAATCCTTCGTGGGCGTAGAAATCCCGGAGCGCCGCGATCACCTTGTTCAGCTCGGTCTGCATCGTGCCTCCGGGCTCATCCCGCGCACCTAGTTCGGTGTCGTCCCGGCGGAAGCCGGGACCCATAACCACGGGAGGTGGTTTTAACGCGAGTTGGTAACTCCAAGTCTTCGCAAAACTGTTGCTGCGGCGTATGGGTCCCGGCTTTCGCCGGGACGACGTGGGAAGAGGGCTCGGCCGACCAAGCCCCTACATCTGGACTTCGATCAGCCGCGGTCCGGGCTCGGCGACGGCTTCTGCCAGGGCCTTGTTGAACTCGTCGGCATTGGTGACGGCGCGGCCGGGCACGCCCATGCCCTTGGCCAGCGCCACGAAGTCCAGCGTCGGCCGGTCGAGCCGGAGCATGTCGTTGGCGCGCTGGCCGGGCTCGCCGGCGCCGACATTGTCGAACTCGCCGCGCAGGATCTGGTAGATGCGGTTGGCGAACACGATGGTGACGATGTCAAGGTTTTCGCGGGCCTGGGTCCATAGCGACTGGATCGTGTACATCGCGCTGCCGTCGCCGACCATGGTGATGACCTTGCGATCGGGGCAGGCGATCGCAGCCCCGATCGAGAGCGGCGTCGAGAAGCCGATCGAGCCGCCCATGTTCTGCAGCCAGTCGTGCGGCGCCGCCGCCGCAGTCGGCGGGAAGAAGCCGCGGCCGGTGGTGAGGGATTCGTCGACCATGATCGCGTTCTCGGGGATCGCACAGGCGATCGCCTGCGCGATCGAGGCGAAATTCAGCGCGCCGGTCGGCTTGGCCAGTTCCTGCAACGCCTGCGGCTTGACATCCTTGGCGCTCGCCTTCACGGCGCCGGCCAGCGCCTCGAGAGCTGCGACCGAATTCTCGCCCCAGGAGGTCATGCGATGCACCTCGCAGCCCTCGGGCTTGAGCATGCTCGGCTTGTTCGGATAGGCGAAGAACGCCACGGGGTCGTCGGACTCGACCAGCACGATGTGACGGAATTTCGCCAGCATCGGCAGCGCGTTCTCGATCACGTAATGGATGCGGTCGATCGAGAAGCGGCCGCGGCCGCGCGCCATCTTCGGGCGGAAGGTCGGGCCCATCACGGTGCAGCCGGTCTTGCCGGCGATCCGCTCGGCCAGCGCCAGGCCCTGCTCGCTGAGGGCGCTGCCGGTCATCAACAGCAGTGTGCCCTCGCCGTCGCCATGCAGGATCTTCGCGGCCCGCTCGACCGCCTGCGGCGAGTAGCTCGCGCGCTGCTGCTCGGCCGGCACCTCGGCGATGGCGTCGGCCTCGTTCCAGGCGGTGTCGGCGGGCAGGATCAGGGTCGCGATCTGCCCCGGTGCGCTCTTGGCGGCGGCGATCGCCGCGGCGCCGTCGGCGGCGACCGATTTGGAGTTCGGCGAGGTCCGGACCCAGGACGACATCGGCCGGGCCAGCCCCTCGATGTCGGAGGTCAGCGGCGCGTTGTACTCGATGTGGTAGACCGCGTGCTGGCCGACGATGTTGACGATGCCGGAATTGGCCTTCTTGGCGTTGTGCAGATTGGCCAGACCGTTGGCGAGGCCGGGGCCGAGATGCAGCAGGGTCGAGGCAGGCGTGCCCTTCATGCGGTAATAGCCGTCGGCGGCGCCCGTCACCACGCCTTCGAACAGGCCGAGCACGCAGCGCATGCCGGGAACGCGATCGAGCGCCGCGACAAAATGCATCTCGGAGGTGCCGGGGTTGGTGAAGCAGACGTCGACCCCGCCCTTGACCATCGTCCGCACCAGGCTTTCCGCACCGTTCATTCTTTTTGCTCCCGCTACGGGTGATTTCGAGTGATCCGTTCGATCAATCATTGTTCGCAGGCCGCGTCAAAGCAATAGGGGGCATCGCGGCCCTGCCCCGCGTGACGATGCGCTGGTTTGGCTAACTCTTTTGGGCAAATTCGCCTGGTTGCCGATTTGGTAACATCAATGGTTAAGCATGGGGTCCCTCACGCGGCCGTGGCTTGCGGAAACCCCGTAAATATGGCCTGTGGCCTTCGTTGAATCGATTTTTTCCGGGGGAATACAATGATCCGGTTTTTTGCCGCGCCGATTGCCGCCATCGCACTTCTGACCGCCACGGCCGGCGGCGCGCTCGCCGAGGAGTTCGACTCGCGCGACATCATGGGCGGCGGCCCGAACTTCTTCCGTGGCGGCGCGAGCCCGATCCCCCGCTCCACCGTCATGTACAACGGCAACTATGCCCCCGGCACCATCGTGGTGAACACCAGCGAGCGCCGCCTGTATCTGGTGCTGCAGAACGGCCAGGCGCTGCGCTACGGTATCGGCGTCGGCCGCGACGGCTTCCGCTGGGGCGGGGTGCACAAGATCACCGCCAAGAAGGAATGGCCGGACTGGACGCCGCCGTCGCAGATGCTGGCCCGCCGGCCCGACCTGCCGCGCCACATGAAGGGCGGCATCGAGAATCCGCTCGGCGCCCGCGCCATGTATCTGGGATCGACGCTCTACCGCATCCACGGCTCCAACGAGCCGGAGACGATCGGCCAGGCGGTCTCCTCGGGCTGCTTCCGCATGACCAATGACGACGTCACCGACCTCTACAGCCGCGTCTCGGTCGGCACGACCGTGGTGGTGCTGAACAACTAGGGCCGCACAGCCACAGCAGGAACCCGCAGGGCGCGTGCATTTGCGGGCTTGTGCAGGCGACGCGAATACGGCAGCGTTGCGCAACGATGAGCGCATTGGACCTGCCCTCGCCCGGCCTTCGCATCGCCCTGCTGGCGCTCGCAACGCTCACCTGTGTGCCTGACACCGCTACCATGGCCGCCGCGGGCGAACTGCCAGCGATCGCCTCACGCCAGCGCGCCGAAAAGAAGAGCTTCACCGACAGCGAGATCGTCGAGGGTTTTCTCAAGACCGCGTTCGGCGCCGAATATCACCTCGCCGGCCGCGTCGACCGCATCCGCAAGTTCGACGGACCGGTGCGCGTGTTCGCCGACGGGGACCGCGCCGACCGCAAGGGCCAGCTCGCAAAAGTCGTCGCCGACATCGGCAAGCGCGTGCAGCATCTCGACATCGCCATGATCGACAGCAGCGAGGCGGCAAATGTGCGGGTCAAGCTGGTGCGCGACCGCGATCTGTTCCGGACCCTCACCAGCTTCTACGGGCTCGAGAAAGCGCGCGAGATCCGCTCCTCGCTCGACCCGCAGTGCCTGTCCGGCTTCCGCAAGAACGACAATTTCGAGATCGAGCATTCCGACGTCATCCTCACCACCGACAACGGCGATTTCACCTTCCTCGACTGCGCCTATGAGGAGCTCCTGCAATCGCTTGGGCCGATCAACGACACCACGAGCGTGCCCTGGACCATGTTCAACGACAACGTCTCGATGGGTTATTTCGACGTTTACGACCAGTACATCCTCAACCTGCTCTACGACCCCCGCATCAAGCCCGGCATGACGGTGCCGGAGGTCAAGGCCGTGCTGCCCGCCGTGCTCGCGGATGTGCGCGGCTGGGTGAAGCGGGTGAATGATCTGAGGGAGTAGGTGATCCGTCGCCCTTCGAGGGCCGCTGAAGGAGCGGCCATCCCAGGGTGACGGTCATGGAATGGCGCGCGCTGCCGCCACGCCGTCATCGCGAGCGCAGCGAAGCAATCCAGGCTTTCGCCGTGGAAAGATTCTGGATTGCTTCGCTGCGCTCGCAATGACGTAGCAAGTTGCAGCGCCTACTGCACGAGATCGGCGACGGTGGTCGCCGCCTTCAGCCCGGTGCCGGTGAGGACTGCCACCGTTGTCTCATTTGCCTTGATCGCACCAGCGGCTGCGAGTTTGTCCAGGGCCGCGGCCGCGCTGGCGCTGGTCGGCTCGGCGAACAGGCCCTGCCGCGCGAGACGGCGCAGGGCAGCGACGATCTCGTCCTCGGTGAGCGCGACGGTACCACCGCCGCTCTCGCGCAGGGCGGCGATGATCTCGCGCAGGCGCAGCGGATGCTTGATCGCGGTGCCCTCTGCAATGGTCTTGTGCACCTCGCGCGCGACGGGCGTGTCGACGGCCGCCTGAAAACTCGCGTCGATCGGCGAGCAGTTGAGCGGCTGTGCCGCGAACAGGCGCGGAAGCTTCGAGATCTGCCCGGCCTTCAACAGCTCGCGGAAGCCGAAGGCGCAGCCCAGGAGACTGCTGCCCGCACCGACGGGCACGATGACGTTGTCGGGCGCGCGGAAGCCGAGGTCCTCCCAGATTTCATAGGCGAACGATTTGGTGCCTTCGAGGAAGAACGGCTGCCAATTGTGGCTGGCGTAGAAGGTCTGGCTCGACTGCCGGATGGCCTCGGCCTCCGATTCCTCGCGCGGGCCTTCGACGAGCTGCACCGTCGCGCCGTAGGCACGCACCTGCGCGATCTTGGCCGGCGAGGTGGAGGCGGGCGCCAAAATCTTCACGCGC
>NZ_LWIG01000034.1:6698-28133 GCF_002068095.1 Bradyrhizobium sacchari
GAGGAAGGACAGCATCACCGCCGAGCCGCGGTCCTTGAAGCTGCCGGTGGGGTTGAACCATTCGAGTTTGAACAACGGGCGCAGATCGCCCCAGGCCTGCTGGACCAGCGGCGTGCAGCCTTCACCGAGCGTGATGGGAATCTTGATGTCCACCGGCAGGGCCGCCCGGTAGCGCCACAGCGAGCGCGTCCGGCTGTCGATGTCCTCGCGCGAAATCCCCGCCCCCGGCGTGACCAGCAGCGGCGTGCGCTCGTCCGAGCACCAGCGCGGCTGGTCGAGGGGATAGAGCTTTCCAATGCGGGGATCGATATAGGCGGCGGTGGGCATTGGCGGTCTCCAGGGCAAAGGCGATCTGTACGATTGGTCCGGACGCGGATTTTGTCCAGGATTCGGCGCGCGCCGCACAAATCAATAGCGCTCCTTGCAAACATGAAAAATAGAACTATTTCAATCCCTTAAATCGCTCGTGCAGGCAGCGCGCGCGCCGCGTTCTGGCCAGTCCGCCAGCCCGCAGATGACGGGAATTTGGCCGCGAACGGCCCCGCCCGCCCTGCACGATTAACTTGTCTGTCGCGACTGACCGCTACAATATGTTGGATTGAGCTTGCGTCGCCGGTGGTCCGCACCGGCAAGGCAAGCGAGCCAGGCCCGTCCGAGCGGCGGGCCGTTGGCTTTTTGGGAGCCTGGACATGAGCCGCGCGAACCGTACCGACCACATCCGCCTGACCTCCCATCCGGAGCCGGGCCGGAAGGCCGCCTTTCCGATCCATTGGGGTGCCCCTGACGCGCGCGCCCGCGGGCCGATCATCGGCACGGTGTCGCGTGCCGGGGATCGCAACGTGATCGGCAGCCATGGCGGCTCCTATGCGATGTACCGGGCGCTCGCGGTGTCCGCCGGCGCGCTCGATCCGATCCGGCGGCCCGATCTCACCAACACCTTTCCGGCCGCGACCATCGGGCCGTTCGAGCAGTGGCGCGATCCCGCAAAAATCGTCGCGCTCGATCCCTGGGGGCATCTGGTCGCCGAAAACTTCCGCCAGGAGATCGCCGAAGGCGCCGACATCCGCCCCAGCATCGCGGTGACGCGGGCGCGGCTCGACCTGCCGGAAATCCGCGAGGCCCTGGCGGCAAAGCGGCTGCGCGCCGACGGCGAGGTCGTGCACGCCAATGGCAGCGTCTCCGTGGTGAAGATCGCGATCGATCCGGTCTGGTACCTGCCGGGCCTTGCGATGCGCTTCGGCACCGGCGAGACCGAGCTGCGCCGCACGCTGTTCGAGCAGACCGCCGGCATGTTCCCCGAGCTCGTGACGCGCCCTGACATGAAAGTGTTTTTGCCGCCGATCGGCGGCACTACGGTCTATCTGTTCGGCGACGTAACAAAGCTGCCGGACCATCGCACCAAGATCACCTGCCGTGTGCATGATGAGTGCAACGGCTCCGACGTATTCGGCTCCGACATCTGCACCTGCCGGCCCTATCTGATCCACGGCATCGAGGAATCCGCGCGCGGCGCGCAGGAGGGCGGGCTCGGGCTCGTGGTCTACAACCGGAAAGAGGGCCGCGCGCTCGGCGAGGTCACGAAATTCCTGGTCTACAATGCACGCAAGCGCCAGGAGGACGGCGATGCTGCCGCGGCCTATTTCGAGCGCACCGAATGCGTCGCCGGTGTCCAGGACGCGCGCTTCCAGCAGCTCATGCCAGACACGATCCACTGGCTCGGCCTGAAGCGTATCGACCGCTTCCTGTCGATGAGCGACATGAAATATGACGCACTAACTTCGCAAGGCATCGACATCGTCGAGCGCGTGCCGATCCCGCCGGAGCTGATCCCCGCCGACGCCTATGTCGAGATCGCCGCGAAGAAGGCGGCCGGCTATTACTCGACCGACATCGCACCGGAAAAGGACGTCAACGGCGTGGTCGGGCGTTCGCTGGAAAAATACTGATCGCGCGATGGCGGAGGCTTTGGAATTGCAGGCCCGTTCGCTGCTTACCGCAAAGGCGGTGCGTGCGCGTGCCGGACAGATGCTAGAGCTTGGCCTTGCCGGCGAGCTCACACATTTCACTGTTGATCCCGGCCGCATGGATGGCGTTGCCGATGCGGTGCTCGCGGTCACGCGAAAAGCCTATCCGACGCTGGATGTCCCCTTCCACGCGCGGTGGCGGCACTTTGTGCTGGGCGGCGTCGACCGCTGGGCGCGGCTTGCGGACGCCGCTTCATGGCCGGATCGCGCGGCGCGGGCGCGCGCCGAGTTCGATCTTGCGATCGTCAGCGTGCTGCTCGATGCGGGAGCAGGCGCTGCGTGGCGATATCGCGACGCGGTGACGGGCGAAGCCATCGGCCGGTCCGAGGGGCTTGCGATCGCGAGCCTCGACATGTTCGCGAGCGGGCTCTTCTCCGGCAATGCGCAGGCACCGTTCAGAGCTGATGCGGATGTGCTGGCAAAGCTGCCCCTCGCCTCCCTTACATCTGCCTTTCAGGTCAGCGATGCCAATCCGCTGCTCGGACTCGAGGGGCGCACTGACCTGCTGCAACGTCTGGGCAAGCAGGTGGCGGAGCGGGCGGACGTGTTCGGCCTGCACGACACGCCACGGCCGGGCGGGCTGTTCGATCACATCGCGGCACAAGCCGTCGGCGGCGCCATCGCCGCGCCCGCGATCCTGTCGGCGGTGCTGAACCAGCTCGGACCGATCTGGCCGTCTCGGCTCGAGCACGCGGGCGTCCCGCTCGGCGATTGCTGGCGGCATCCGGCGATCAAGGCAGACGACGGAACGGCCGGCCTCGTGCCGCTGCACAAGCTGTCGCAATGGCTGAGCTACTCGCTGATCGAGCCGCTGCAGCGCGCCGGGTTTGCCGTCACCGACATCGACGGGCTGACCGGTCTTGCCGAGTATCGCAATGGCGGCCTGTTCGTCGATCACGAGGTGCTGCGCCTGCGCGATCCCGCCGACGCCGGACGCGCGCATGCGGTGGATTCGCTGCTCGTCGTGGAGTGGCGCGCCCTGACGGTTGCGCTGCTGGATCGTCTCGCCGAACTGGTTCGCGCCAAGCTCGGCCGCACGCGCGAGACATTGCCGCTCGCCAGCATCCTCGAAGGCGGCACCTGGGCCGCCGGCCGCGCCATCGCCTTTGCACGTCGCCCCGATGGGTCGCCGCCGCTCAAGGTGATCAGCGACGGCACGGTTTTCTAGGTCATGGATAAAGATTTTTGGCCAAGCGTGTCATTGCGAGCGCAGCGAAGCAATCCAGAATCTTTCCGCGATGGGACTCTGGATTGCTTCGCTGCGCTCGCAATGACGATCCGGTGAGTTTCAGGAGCAACCGATCATGGAAGGCGTCACGATCGTCGATCATCCGCTGGTGCAGCACAAGCTGACGCTGGTGCGGGACAAATCCATCTCGACCAAGTCGTTTCGCGAGCTGATCAAGGAGATCGGCATGCTCTTGTGCTACGAGGTGACACGCGATTTGCCGCTCGCCGACACCGTGATCGAGACGCCGCTGGCGACGATGCACTCGGCCAAGATCGCCGGCAAGAAGCTGGTGTTCGTGCCGATGCTGCGCGCCGGCACCACCTTCGTCGACGGCATGATGGACCTGGTGCCGACCGCGCGCGTTGCGCATATCGGCCTCTACCGCGAGCCACACAGCTTCGCCGCGGTGGAATATTTCTTCAAATCGCCGTCCGATCTCAGCGAGCGCCTCGCGATCGTGGTGACCCCGGTGGTCGCCACCGCCAACACGGCGGTCGCGGCAGTAGACAGGCTGAAGGAGCGCGGCGCCAAGGACATCCGCCTCGCCTGCCTGATCGCAGCGCCCGAAGGCCTCGAACGGCTGCGCGGTTTCCATCCGGACGTGCCGATCTGGACGGCAGCGGTCGACGAAGGTCTCGACGAGAACGGGTTTATCGTGCCGGGCCTTGGCGATGCCGGCGACCGCGCTTACGGGACACGATAGGCGGCCAAGGTCAAACCTTCCCGCTGCCGCAAATGCCCTTCAGCGACTGCCACTCCTTGTCCGTCAGCAGCGGCGGGCCGCTGGCGGGACGGTCTTCCTTGGTCATGCGGGCGAGGCGGTCTTCCGTGAGCGGATGGCTGGCGAGGATATTTGCCAGACCCGAGCCGCCTTCCTTGCCGGTGATGCGGAACATCAGCTCGGCCGCGGGTTTTGGCGAGCGGCCGAGCTTGTGCATGATCTCGATGGCGAAGGTGTCGGCGGCGGTCTCGGCTTCGCGCGAGTAGGAGGCCTCGACCACGCTGCGCGAGGCGAAGATCACCGCTGACGAGCCGGTGACATCGCCGAACAACAGGCCAATCAGGAACGAGGTGCCGCCGTTGTAGATCAGCCCGCGCATGTTGTCGTAGTGTTTGAGATGGCCGAGTTCGTGGGCAAGGATGCCGGCGAGTTCGTCGGGACTTTCGGCCTTGTCGATGAGCGCCTTCAGCACGTAGACCTTGCCGCCCGGCAGCGCGAACGCATTCGGCACCGCGCTCGGCAGCACGCCCGCCGTCATGGAATCGTCGTCGAGGCCGGCAGCATCGCGCAGGCGATTGACGAGTTTGACGAACGCGGCCTTCCCCGCGGGATCTTCGCAGGCGTTGCGGCCGAAGATCGTCTTCACCTGGACCTCCGACGCATCGCCAATGCGCCGCTCGATCGGCTTGGGCACTAGTGGCGCGAGACGGTCGGCGGCGAGCGGCACGCCGAACAAGACGACACAGACGATGGAGACGGCTGCGGCCACCGACCAGCCAACGATCTTGGTGATCCCGCGACGCGAGGTCTGGTGCTCGTCGAGCCGCATGCAGCGGGCGGTCACGTCGGCGGCAAGCGCCGCGTCGCGGATCTCGAGCCGCGCCAGCGGCGGCGCGGACGTCGAAGCCAGGCGCAAGACCCCGGCGGGACTGTCGGCGCGGCGGATGTCGGCAAAGGCCCAGCGAACCGGCGCTCCACCCTCCTCGCGGATCTCCAGCGCGTCACCGAGCGTCAGCGTCACCTGCCGTCTGCGGCTCGATTCGCCGTCGAAGAAGATGGTCGGCTTGGCCGACTGCGCCGGGGCCTCGGTGGACAACTCACTCACAGCTCAGAATCCCGCGACATCGAGCCCGTCAGCAAAGCCCTCGCCGAGCGCGCTGGCAAGCTCGCCGCTGCCGCGCACATCCGCAGCGGCGGCGATGTTGTGCACCTCGACGGTCTCCAGCACCTTGGCCCAGAGATCGCGCTGGAGATAGACGCGCATCACGATGTTGATGGCAAGGGCGACCGCGAAGTAACCGATGACCATGATCACCAGCATCGGGATGCTCTTGGCGGGATCGCCGGACCCGAACACCTGCTCGGCCGAGAGGCCGCTCAGCTGGACGACGAGCGCGGTGGCGCCGCCGAGATAGGCACCGAAGATCATCGAGAGCAGCACCCACCAGCCGATCACCTTCCAGTACAGGCCATAGAACGCGTTGTGCGGAAGCTCCGAGGACAGGCTGACGCCGCCGATGCGGATGCCATCCAGCCACCAGCGCCACTCACGCGCCTTGAACTCGGCATAGAAGAACGGCGCGAGCGGAAAGATGATCAGCGCGATCGGGCTGAGCAGCCACAGCCACCAGCCGCACTTGAAGAAGGTCCAGCCGTCACCCTCGAAATCGCCGCGCAGATCGCCGTAATGGGTGTGCCGCATCTTGTAACGTTCGAGTGAAGCCTCGCGCCAGGGCAGCGCCAGGCCGAGGGTCAGGAACACCAGGAGGCCCCACGCCATGGCACGGAACGAATAGGCCCAGCCCGAGCCGTCCATCCAGAACCGCACGCCGCGCCAGACTGTGCGCGTCAGGCGATAGCGCCGCGCGCGAAAGATCGCGAACTGGCCGAAAGCGTAGAAGCTGATGAACAGCGGTGTCGAGGCAAATCCCTGCCAACGCTCGAACTCGATGCCGATGAGGAAATAGGCCAGATAGATCGGCACCAGGATCGCGAGCGCGAACAGGAAGCCGACCAGCAGCTCCTTGCCGCGGCCGGTATATTCGGCGGCGTCACCGTCGATCGCGGTGTGCGTCCACAGATGACGCCGGATATCGGAGACCAGCCAGAACCGGTAGAAGCCGAAGGTGACCAGCTCCAGCATGGCGCCCTTGGTGACCATGTTGAGGAATCCGGACCGGCTGCCGGTGAAATCCACCCGCGCCGGCGGCAGCGGCGGCGGGACCGGCTCGGAGCCGATGGGGGTCCATTGCATATCGTTCACGGCGGCAACCTCGGGGTGCGGGCCTGTCGGGGTCAAACTTATAGATCACAGATTGGTCGATCCCCAAGATCGGCGGGTTCGATTTACTCGTTTCCAGGTCGATTTCTTGCATGATTTCATTGACGAACGGCGTGCGGCAGGTCACGCCGGAGATGTCGCGCGGCCCCTCTCGCAAGGGTTGGATGTGGCAAAAGTCTCCCTTGCTCCGGCGCAGACAACCGGCTGTAATTGCAAATCAAATACCGCAGCGCAGAATTCATAAAAAGCGCGCGAGGGACCACCAGGGAGAACGGTCATGCATGGGACCATCGAGAGCGCGTCCAAGCTCGATGCACTTCGCGAGCGCGCGTCGACATTGCCGCTGGAGCAATTCGATCCGGGCGATCCGGAGTTGTTCAGGACCGATACGTTCTGGCCCTATTTCGATCGGCTGCGCCGGGAAGATCCGGTGCACTACTGCAAGGACTCGATGTTCGGACCCTACTGGTCGGTGACGCGCTACAACGACATCATGGAGATCGAGACCAACCATTCGGTGTTCTCCTCTGCGTCCGCGCTCGGCGGCATCACCATCCGCGACATCGACCCGGATCTGCGCCGCGAGAGCTTCATCTCGATGGACCCGCCACGCCATGCGGCGCAGCGCAAGACCGTGGCGCCGATGTTCACCCCGACGCACCTGGACAATCTCGCGCTCAACATCCGCAAGCGCTCGGCCGAGTGCCTCGACAACCTGCCCCGCGGCGAGGTGTTCGACTGGGTCGACCGCGTCTCGATCGAGCTCACCACGCAGATGCTGGCCGTGCTGTTCGACTTCCCGTGGGAGGACCGCCGCAAGCTGACGCGCTGGTCCGACGTCGCCACCACCATTCCCGGCCCCGACGGCCTCGTCGCGACCGAGGACGAGCGGCAGGCCGAGCTGACGGAGTGCGCCGGCTACTTCGCCCGTCTCTGGAAGGAGCGCATCGAACAACCGCCGCAGAGCGACCTGCTCTCGATGATGGCGCATGGCGCCGCGACGCGCGACATGGACGCCAAGAACTTCCTCGGCAACCTCGTGCTTCTGATCGTCGGCGGCAACGACACCACGCGCAATACGATGTCGGGCTCGATCTACGCCCTGAGCCAGCATCCGGAGCAATATCGCAAGCTGCGCGAGAACCCCGCACTGCTCGACAGTTTCGTGCCGGAAGTGATCCGCTGGCAGACGCCACTGGCGCATATGCGGCGCACGGCGCTCTCCGACTTCGAGTTCCGCGGCAAGCAGATCAAAAAAGGTGACAAGGTCGTGATGTGGTACGTCTCGGGCAACCGCGACGAAGAGGTGATCGAAAAGCCCTACGATTTCATCATCGACCGCGCCCGCCCGCGTACGCATCTCTCCTTCGGCTTCGGCATCCATCGCTGCGTCGGCCTCAGGCTTGCTGAACTCCAGCTCAAGATTATTTGGGAAGAGATTCTGGAGCGCTTCGACCATATTGACGTGGTCGGCGAACCCAAGCGGGTCTATTCGAGTTTTGTGAAGGGACTTGAGACGTTGCCGGTGAAGATTGCGGCGTAGGAAACCTCCCCCTCCCCGCATCCGCCTTCGCCAAAGCTTCGGCGGACAGGCGCGAGGAGAGGCAAAAAGAGAGAAACACTGGAGCCACGACCATGAACATCCAAGCGCCGGTTAAAGTGGACAAGGCCGAACGCATGCGCAGGGCGCGCGAGGAGGCCTATGCGACGCCGCTGGCGCAGTTCCATCCCGGCGCGCCGCGGCTATTCCAGGACGACACGCTGTGGCCGTGGTTCGAGCGCCTGCGCAAGGAGGAGCCGGTGCACTACTGCACCAACGCGCCGATCGAGCCGTACTGGTCGGTGGTGAAATACAACGACATCATGCATGTCGACACCAACCACGGCATCTTCTCCTCGGACTCGACGCTCGGCGGCATCTCGATCCGCGACGTGCCGGAAGGCTACGACTATCCGAGCTTCATCGCGATGGACCAGCCCCGGCATTCGGCGCAGCGCAAGACGGTGTCGCCGATGTTCACGCCGCTACACCTGGACGAGCTGGCAAAACTGATCCGCCAGCGCTCGCAGACCGTGCTGGACAATCTGCCGCGCAACGAGACCTTCAATTTCGTCGAGCGCGTCTCGATCGAATTGACGACGCAGATGTTAGCGACCCTGTTCGACTTCCCCTGGGAGGAGCGGCGCAAGTTGACGCGCTGGTCCGACGTCTCCACCGCGCTGCCCAAGAGCGGCATCGTCGCCTCGGCCGAGGAGCGCCGCCGCGAGATGGACGAGTGCTACGCCTATATGTCGAAGCTCTGGAACGAGCGCGTCAACTCCGCGCCGCGCAACGACCTGCTGTCGCTGATGGCCCATAATGACGCCACGCGCTACATGGACCCCGACAACCTCATGGGCAACATCATCCTGCTTATCGTCGGCGGCAACGACACCACGCGCAACACCATGACCGGCTCGGTGCTGGCGCTGAACGAGAACCCGGAGCAGTACGACAAGCTGCGTGCCAACCCTGAGCTGATCGATTCCATGGTGCCGGAGGTGATCCGCTGGCAGACGCCGCTCGCGCATATGCGGCGCACCGCGCTCCAGGATACCGAGGTTGGCGGCAAGCACATCAAGAAGGGCGACCGCGTCGTGATGTGGTACGTCTCCGGCAATCGCGACGACGAGATGTTTGAGAATCCCAACGACTTCATCATCGACCGCCCGCGCCCGCGCACCCATCTCTCCTTCGGCTTCGGCATTCACCGCTGCGTCGGCATGCGGCTTGCTGAATTGCAGCTGCGGATCGTGTGGGAGGAGATGCTGAAGCGGTTCGACCGCATCGAGGTGGTCGGGGAGCCCAAGCGGATCTATTCCAGCTTCATCAAGGGGTACGAGTCGCTGCCGGTGCGGATTCCGGGGTAGGCTCCCTCCGCCGTCATTGTGAGCGCAGCGAAGCAGTCCAGACCGTCACCGCGGAGGGCCTCTGGATTGCTTCGCTGCGCTCGCAATGACGAGTTCCGGGATGCGCATGAGCGCCTCTGGCCCAGCTATAAAATTTCGGCATGACAGGTCGCGCCAGATGCGAAGGCAAGTCGGCGCCCGACTGTTCTACCACACGGGCATCTAACTCAACTTGATGTCCCACACGCCTTCCTTGCGGCAGGCGGCGACCTCCTCGCGCAGGAGCGCGGTGACGGCCAGCGAGGCCGTCGAGGGCGGGCGGTCGATTGGAGAGGCGAAAATGAGCTCGCGCGTCATCGGCTTGGACACGGCGGTGGTTTCCAGCCGCCCCTCCGCGACCTCGCCGTGGACCGAGGAGGGCGGCAGCAACGCGAAACCGAGCCCTTCCTCGACGAGGCTGGTCAGCACGCGGAACGAATCTGCTTCCAGCTGGACGTCGAGCTTGATCTTACGCTGGGCGGCGGCGTGCTCGATCAGCGCGCGGAGACCGTGGGAGTGACTGGGCAGCACCAGGCGTTGCCGCAACAGCCAGCCGATGTCGACGCTCTTCTTGCGCGCGAGGCCGCAGCCGCGCGGGCCGACCGCGACGATGGTGTCGCGTCCCAGGCTCTGTACGTTGAGATGCAGGTCGGCAGAACGGCCATAGAGGATGGCAAGATCCATCTCGCCGCGATGCAGCCATTCGACCAGATGGCCGCTGTAGCTCTCGACGATGCGCAGCGAGATGCCCGGAAACTTCTCGACGCAGCGCCGCGCAAAGCGCGCCGACAGCACGCAGCTCACGGTCGGAACCAGACCGAGCACGACCTGGCCGGACGGCGGCCCCTTCGCCGACTGGATGTCATCGCGGATCTGGTCGATCTGACGGACGATGCCGGAGGTGCGGGCGAGCAGCAGCCGGCCGGCCTCGGTCAGCACCATGCCGCGGCCGTTGCGGGTGAACAGCTCGGTGCGCAGCTCGTGTTCCAGCAGCTTGATCTGCCTGGAGAGCGCCGGCTGCGCCACGCGCAGCGTGTCGGAAGCCTTGGACAGGCTGCCGAGCTCCGCCACGCAACTGAAGGTCCTGAGCTGCCGGAAATCCATGCTTGCCAACCCTCGAAGGCTGCTCCATACGCTATAACAAATGAGCATAGGGAGCTGGCGTTGTTTTCACAACGCCTGAGGATGGGCCGGCGTTATCTTAACTGCCGCTACATACGGGAAACGCCATGAGTGAAGAACACCATACCGAAGATCACGCCGATATCCGCGAAGCCGTCGCAAAGCTCTGCGCGCAGTTTCCCGGCGAATACTGGCGCAAGCTCGATCGCGAGATGGCCTACCCGAAGGCCTTTGTCGATGCGCTGACCGAGGCCGGCTATCTCTCGGTGCTGATCCCGGAAGAATATGGCGGCGCGGGGCTGAAGCTGTCCGCGGCGGCGGCGATCCTCGAAGAGATCCAGCGCGCGGGCTGCAACGGCGGCGGCTGCCATGCCCAGATGTACACCATGGGCACCGTGCTGCGGCACGGCAATGCCGAGCAGAAGGCAAAATATCTTCCGAAGATCGCGAGCGGCGAGTTGCGCCTGCAGGCCTTCGGCGTCACCGAGCCGACCAGCGGAACCGATACCTCCTCGCTGAAGACCTTTGCGCGCAAGGAAGGCAACGACAGCTACATCGTCAACGGCCAGAAGATCTGGACCAGCCGCGCCGAGCATTCCGACCTGATGGTGCTGCTGGCGCGCACCACGCCGAAGGAGCAGGCCAAGAAGCGCACCGACGGCCTTTCCGTGTTCATCGTCGACATGAGGGAGGCCAAGAACAATGGCCTCGAGATCCGCCCGATCCGCACCATGATGAACCACGCCACCACCGAAGTGTTCTTTACCGACATGAAGGTGCCGGCCGAGAATCTGATCGGCGAGGAGGGCAAGGGTTTTCGCTATATCCTCTCCGGCATGAATGCCGAGCGCATCCTGATCGCCGCCGAATGCGTCGGCGACGCCAAATGGTTCATCGCCAAGGCGACGAACTACGCCAAGGAGCGCAGCGTTTTCGGACGGCCGATCGGCCAGAACCAGGGCATCCAGTTCCCGATCGCCAAGGCCTACGCCTCGATGCGCGCGGCCGAATTGATGGTGAAGGAAGCAACGCGCAAATACGAGGCCGGGCTCGACTGCGGCGCGGAGGCCAACATGGCCAAGATGCTGGCGGCGGATGCGTCCTGGGAAGCGGCCAATGCCTGCATCCAGACCCATGGCGGCTTCGGCTTTGCCGAGGAATACGACGTCGAGCGCAAGTTCCGCGAGACGCGGCTCTATCAGGTGGCGCCGATCTCGACCAACCTCGTGCTGTCCTTCGTCGCCGAGCATGTGCTCGGCATGCCGCGCTCGTACTGAGGCTGCGCCATGGGAGCACTTGACGGAATCAGGGTGATTGCGGTCGAGCAGGCGGTGGCGGCGCCGTTCTGCTCCTCGCGCCTGGCGGATGCCGGCGCGGAGGTGATCAAGATCGAGCGGCCCGAGGGCGATTTCGCCCGCGGCTACGACGCGGCGGCCAGGGGCCAGAGCAGCTATTTTGTGTGGCTCAACCGCGGCAAGCAATCGGCGGTGGTCGATCTTGCCACGAAAGAAGGCTGCGCCGAGCTGGAGAAACTGATCGCCAGCGCAGATGTGCTCATTCAAAACCTCAAGCCGGGCTCGATGGACAAGCTCGGTTTTTCGCGCGAGCGGCTCTTGAAGGATTATCCAAAGCTGATCTCGTGCACGATCACCGGCTATGGCGACGAGGGCCCCTACGCCCACCGCAAGGCCTATGATCTGCTGATCCAGGCCGAGAGCGGGCTTGCCTCGATCACCGGCAACCCCGATGGCGCCTCGCGCGTCGGCATGTCGATCGTGGACGTCGCGACCGGCGCCACCGCGCACGCGGCGATCCTGGAAGCGCTGATCGCGCGCGGGCGCACCGGCAAGGGCTGTGACATCCGCATCTCCATGTTCGACGTGATGGCGGACTGGTGCACGGTGCCGCTGCTCAACGCCGAGGCCGGCAATCCGCCCAAGCGCATGGGCCTGCGCCATCCCTCGATCGCGCCCTACGGCGTGTTCACCTCGAAGGACGGCAAGGACATCCTGATCTCGATCCAGAGCGAGCGCGAGTGGAAGACGCTGTGCGCGAAGGTGCTGGACCAGCCGGATCTGCCGGCCGATCCGCGCGTCGCCAACATGGTCGAGCGCGTGCGCAACCGCGATTTCACCGACAAGACCGTGGCGGACATCTTCGGCAGGAAGACGCGTGACGAGCTCTTGAAGCGGCTGTCGGATGCCGACATCGCCTTTGCCGAGGTCAATACCATGGCCGACCTCACCAACCATCCGCATCTGCGCCGCATCGAGGTCGACACGCCGAACGGACGCGTCAGCTATCCCGCGCCGGCGCCGATCGTCGTCGGCGAGACGCGCAGCTATGGTGCCGTGCCCGCGATCGGCGAAAATCCCAAGAAGTAGCAGAGCGAGGCATCATGACCGAGAAGCTCGACATCGATCACCTGCGGCAATGGATCGGCCGCAGCACGGAGGCCACCGACATCGTCACCGCGCAGCTCGTCATGGGCCTGCGCGCGACGCTGTTCCAGGAGGTCGGCGAGCCCAGGAAGGGCGACGCCGCCCCGCTCACGGTGCATTGGTGCCTGGCGCAGCCGGTGTTCCCGATGTCGATGCTGGGGCCCGACGGCCACCCGACCCGCGGCGGCTTCCTGCCGCCGGTGCCGCTGCCGCGCCGAATGTGGGCCGGCGGCGAGATCGAGTTTTTGCAGCCGCTCTGCGTCGGCGATGAATCGACGCGGACCTCGCGCATCGCCGACGTGCAGGTGAAGACCGGATCGACCGGCACGCTGTGCTTCGTCTCGGTCGAGCACAGCATCTCCTCCCCGCGCGGCACCGCCATCCGCGAGCGGCAGGACATCGTCTATCGCGAGATGACGAGCAGCGCGCCGGCTGCCGGCAAGGCGCCGGCTCCGCCGCCCAAGGCGCAGCATCGCGAGACCCATGTCTCCGATCCCGTGCTGCTCTTTCGTTATTCCGCGCTGACCTTCAACGGCCACCGCATCCACTACGACCGCGACTACGTCACCAAGGTCGAGGGCTATCCGGGCCTGATCTTCCACGGGCCGCTGCAGGCCGCGCTCATCATCGAGATGGCGGCGAAGTTGCATGGCGGCAGGGCGCCGAAGAAATTCACCTATCGCGGCGTGCAGCCGCTGTTCGAGGGCAGCGAATTCTCCGTCAACGCCAATGACAGCGGCGAGAGCATGGAGCTGTGGACCGCGAATGCGGAAGGGCAGCCGACGATGAAGGGCACGGCGGTGTGGTAGCCACCGCTGTTTCTCCTCGTCATTGCGAGCCAACGGGTCCGCGCGAAGCGCGGCCCGATGACAGGCTCCGCGAAGCAATCCAGAATCCCTCCGAAGAGACAGTCTGGATCGCTTCGTCGCAAGGGCTCCTCGCAATGACGGGATGAGGCTGCTACCTTCCATAAACAACAGGGGATGGAAACCATGGCCAAGAACGGCAAGACCGGCAGCAAGTCCGTCACCGTCAAGCAGGCGACGCTCGAGCTGCTGCGCTCCTTCGGCATCGACAGGGTGTTCGGCAATCCCGGCTCGACCGAGCTGCCGTTCCTGAGCGACTGGCCCGACGACATCGACTACGTGCTGGCGCTGCAGGAGGCGAGCGCGGTCGGCATGGCCGATGGCTATGCGCAGGCGACGCGCAATGCCGGCTTCGTCAATCTGCATTCGGCGGCCGGCGTCGGCAACGCGCTCGGCAACATCTACACCGCACATCGCAACCAGACGCCGCTGGTGATCACCGCGGGCCAGCAGGCGCGCTCGATCCTGCCCTTGCAGGCGTTCCTCTATGCCGAACGCGCCTCCGAGTTTCCGCGGCCTTACGTCAAATACAGCGTCGAGCCGGCGCGGGCCGAGGACGTGCCTGCCGCGATCGCACGCGCCTATTACACCGCGATGCAGCCGCCCTGCGGGCCGACCTTCGTGTCGATCCCGATCGACGACTGGGCCCATGCCTGCGCGCCGGTCGAGGCGCGGAAACTGAGCCGCGAGATCGGTCCCGAGCCGGAGGCGATGAAGGCGCTGGTCGCGGCGCTCGGTTCCGCAAAACATCCTGCGCTCGTGGTCGGGCCCGGCGTCGATCGCGCCGGCGCGGTCGATCTGATGGTGCGCGTCGCCGAGAAGGCCAAGGCGAGCGTCTGGGTCAGCCCTTTCTCGGCGCGCTGCTCGTTCCCGGAGCAGCATCCCCAATTCGCAGGCTTTTTGCATGCCTCGCCGGCACAGCTCTCCGACTCGCTGCGCGAGCACGACCTCGTCGTCGTCATCGGCGCGCCGGTCTTCACCTTCCATGTCGAGGGCCACGCCGCGATCTTCGACGGTGGCGCGACGATCTTCCAGATCACGGATGATGCGGATGCGGCAGCGGTGACGCCCGTCGGCACCAGCATCATCGCGACGATGAAGCCGGCCCTCAGCATGCTTCTCGACCTCTTGCCGGAGAGCAGGCGCGCCACGCCAAAAGGCCGCACGCTGCCGCCGGCGCCGCAAGCCGCCGATCCGCTCCCCGTCGAATTCCTGCTGCACGCGCTGTCGCAGGCGATGCCCGACGGCGCCTCGCTGGTCGAGGAAGTCCCTTCACACCGCCCCGCGATGCAAAAATTCATGCCGATGCGCGGCCAGGACAGTTTCTACACCATGTCGAGCGGCGGTCTCGGCTATTCGCTGCCCGCAGCGGTCGGCATGGCGCTGGGCAAGCCGAAGCAGCGCACCGTGTGCCTGATCGGGGACGGCTCGGCGATGTATTCGATCCAGGCGCTTTGGACCGCCGCACAGCGCAAGCTGCCGCTGACCGTCGTCGTCATCAACAATTCCGGCTACGGCGCGATGCGCTCGTTCAGTCAGGTGATGCAGGTGCGGAACGTGCCGGGACTGGAGCTGCCGGGGATCGATTTTGTCAGGCTCGCCGAGGGCATGGGGTGCGATGCGATGCGGGTGAGCAAGGCGGCGGAGCTCGGCGAGGCGCTGAAGCGCGGGATGGCGTTTGCGGGCACGAGCCTCGTCGAGGTGGTCGTGGACTCCGCGGTGCCGGTGCTGTACGGGCAGAAGCATTGAGTTGTCGTCCCGGCCTCGTGCGCAATTGCGCACGGGGGCCGGGACGACATCAAATTTGCCGCACCACCACCCGTAACTACGACGCCAAGAATCCCCCGTCCGCCGCGAGCACGTGGCCGACGACATACGACGAGGCGTCCGACGACAGCCACACCACGGCTTCCGCGACCTCCTCCGGGCTGCCCATCCGGCGCAGCGGCAGGCCGGCGCTGACGGTTGCGACATCGCCGACGCCGGCGCGCAGCATCATGTCGGTGACCACGCGGCCGGGGGCGATGGCATTGATGCGGATGCCGCGCGGCGCGTTCTCCATCGCCGCCGAACGCGTCAGCGAGATCGCGGCAGCCTTGGAGGCCGAATAGAGCGAGAAGCCGGGATTGGGATTGCGCAGGCCGCTGACGGAGGCGTTGACGACGATGCTGCCGCGCCCCTGCGCCAGCATCGCCGGCAGTTGATGGCGCAGGCACAGGAACAGCGCGCGGACATTGGTGTCGAACACGCTGTCGTAGATGTCGGTGCCCTGCTCTTGCAGCGGCGCGCGGCGCTCCTGGAAGCCGGCATTGTTGAAGGCGACGTCGAGCCGCCCGCAGCGCTCGACGGCGGTACCGACGAGGCGCGCGACGTCGTCCTCGCGCGTGATGTCGGTCTTGAGCGCGATCGCCTCCGCGCCGAGCTCTCGGCACGCTACTGCGGTCGCCTCGATCTCGGCTTCGCGCCGGCCGGCAACGATGACCGCTTCCGCTCCTTCGGACGCCATCCGTAGCGCCGTCGCGCGGCCGATGCCGCTGCCGCCGCCGGTGACCAGGCAGATCTTGCCCATCATCCGCATCCCGGTTGGCAAAGTTCCGGTCATGGTCCGCTCCAAAACGCTTGCGCGCGGCGTTGCGCACATATAGTTGTATGATACAACTATACCCGAGGAGTCAAGAGATGGCCGAGCTTGCGCTGGTCGACGACATCCGCGCCGCCTCGCGGCTGATGGTGCGCGAGCTCGGCTTCATGGATGCGACGGTGGCGGCCTCGGACTATCCGCCCTCGGCCGTGCACACGATCCTGGAGATCGGCATCCGCGGGCCCATGAATTCGGGCGAGCTCGGCGATTTCCTGCGGCTGGAGAAATCCAGCGTCAGCCGCCTGGTGCGCAAGCTGATCGATTGCGGTGAGCTGCGTGAGACGCCGGACGAGCTCGATGCGCGCAGCAAGCTGCTGTCACTGACGGCGAAGGGACGGCGCACGCTGGAGGCGCTGCACGCGTTCGGTCGGCAGCAGGTGCGCGGTGCGCTGGCGGCGCTGACGGCGGCCGAGCAACGCACCGTGCGCGAAGGGATGATGCTCTATGCGCGGGCGCTGAGGGAGAGTCGGATGGAGGAGGTGGTGGCGTAGCCACCAGCGTCGTCCCGGCCTAGTACCCAATTGCGCACGGGGGCCGGGACCCATACCGCGTGATTTATCGATGAAGCGAAGGTGTTAGTACCACGGGACGGGCAACTACCGGTCTTCGCCAAATCTCTCCCTGTGGTTATGGGTCCCGGCATTCGCCGGGACGACACCGATTGTTTGGCGCAAGTGGTGGCCTGGAATCTCGAGATCCCGGGTTCGATGCGTTGCATCGCCCCCGGGACGACCTCTCAGTCACTTCCCGAACTCTTCCCGCATCTTCGCCTGGATCTTGGCCATGCCGCCGATCCAGCGGTCGTAATTCTCGGTCTTCTTGCGCATGTAGCCGAGCACCTGGGGGTGTGGCAGGATCAGGAACGTCTCCTGCTCGAGGCCGGCGAGCACGTCTTTGGCGACCTGCTCGGGCGTGAGGTCGCCGTCGCCGGATTGCGGGCCCTTCGGGATCGAGCGCAGCATGTTGGTGTCGACGCCCTGCGGACAGAGGATCGAGACCTTGATGTTGTGGGCCTTGTGCGAGATCGCGAGGTTCTCGGCAAAGCCGACCGCAGCATGCTTCGTCGTCGAATAAGCCGGGCTGCCGACCTGCGACAACAGACCCGCGGCCGAGATGGTGTTGAGGAAATAGCCGCCGCCGCGCGCCTTCATGCGGGGAATGAGATGCCGCGCCGCATAGACATGGGCCATGACATGGATCGCCCAACTGCGCTGCCACGGCTCGTCGGAGGCGCCACCGGCATTGACCGACATCGGATCGAAGCCGCCGCCGATTCCGGCATTGGAGCAGAACAATTCGATCGGGCCAAACTGCCGCTCGCTCTCCTCGATGACGTGGGCGATGTCCTTTTCCTGCGCGACATCGCATTTGAAGGCGGCACCATCGACCATGGCAGCGACGGCACGCGCATTGGCGGCGTCCATATCCGCGACGACGACCTTGGCGGCACCGGCTTTGTGAAAAGCCTCGCACAGCGCCTTGCCGATGCCGTTGGCGCCGCCCGTGACGACCACGACCTTGCCGGTCACCTGCATGCGACGTCTCCTCTTGTCTCGTATCGTCTTGTACCGCGTTATACCACGCCGCTTATTCCGCGCCGCGGTTCCAGTTCAGCTCAACACGAGGTCAAGCACCGCGGTATAATGGCACGCCGCACCGGCCAAGACAAAGCCGTGCCAGATCGCATTCTGGAAGCGCAGCCGCCGCCAGGCGTGGAAGATCACGCCAAAGCTGTAGAGCAGGCCGCCGGCAAGGATGAAGCCCAGCACCAGCGCCGGCAGCGCGTTGACCACGGGGCCATAGAGCATCACCCCGCTCCAGCCCATCGCCAGATAGATGCCGACCGAGACGCGGTCGAACCGGCCGGGATAAAAAAGCTTCAGCACGATGCCGAGAATGGCGACGCACCAGACGCCCGCGAGCAGCACCAGCGCGAGCACGCTGTCCTTCACCTCCAGGATGAACGGCGTGTAGGTCGCGGCGATCAGGAGATAGATCGCCGAATGATCGAGCCGCCGCAGCAACCATTTGGCCGGCGATACCGGCCAGAGATTATAGGTCGCCGACAGCACCAGCATCGACAGCAGCCCGGCGGCATAGATCGAGACTCCGACGATGTTGGTGGCATCGGCATAGACCGCCGTCAGCACCACCAGCACGGTGGCGGCGATGAGGCCGAAGAGAACGCCGATCGCATGGACGACGCCATCGGCGATCAGCTCGGCGCGGTCGTAATCCCAGCCGATCACGTCGGCGGCGACGTGGACGGAGGAGGACGCAAGCTGCTTCAACTGGAAGACGGTCATGGCAATCCGAGAAAGCTTGAGGCAATGCCCTCTTCTATGGGTCTTTCGGGACCTGTGCGTCGTTCAAACGGCTGATTTGCCGACAAACGCGGTGGAAGTATGAAAGCTTGATTTTCTTCAGGTAGTTGCCACCTTTGTGACTAATCCGTTTTGCGTATCCCTCGCCCGAGCCCCCTCACGTTCATATGGCATTCAGTTTCCAGGATATGGTCGAGGAGGCGCGCCTGTCGGCCCGGGCGCTGATCGACTATGGCGAGCACTTCTTCAACCCGACCGTGCGGCTTGGCGTCACCGGCCTGTCGCGGGCCGGTAAGACCGTATTCATCACCGCGCTGATCCACGGGCTGACGCGCGGCGGCCGGTTTCCGGTGTTCGAGGCCTATGCCTCGGGCCGGATCGCGCGGGCGCATCTGGCACCTCAGCCCGATGATGCCGTGCCGCGCTTTGCCTATGAAAACCATCTGCGCGCACTGGTCGAGGAACGGCGTTGGCCGAACTCCACCGTCGACATCAGCGAGCTCAGGCTCGTCATCGACTACCAGCGCCCGAACGGCGCCGACCGCACATTGACGCTCGACATCGTCGACTATCCCGGCGAATGGCTGCTCGACCTGCCGCTGCTGCAGAAGAGCTACGAGCAATGGTCGACGGAGAGCCTGGCGCTGTCGCGCGAGGCGCCGCGCGCGCATCTGGCGGCCGAATGGCACGCACATCTCGCAACGCTGAAGCCCGAGGCGCGCGAGGACGAGCAGGCGACGCTCACGGCCGCAAGACTCTTTACGAACTATTTGCGTGCCTGCCGCGACGAGCGTTTTGCCATGAGCCTGCTGCCGCCCGGTCGTTTCCTGATGCCCGGCAACCTCGCCGATACGCCGGCGCTGACCTTTGCGCCGCTCGACGTGCCCGTGGACGGTCAGGCGGGCGAGGGATCGCTGTGGGCGATGATGGTGCGGCGCTTCGACGCCTACAAGGACGTCGTGGTGCGGCCGTTCTTCCGCGATCATTTTGCACGGCTCGATCGCCAGATCGTGCTGGCCGACGCGCTCGCCGCGTTCAATTCCGGCCCCGAGGCGCTGCACGATCTCGAAGCCGCGCTCGCCGGCATTCTCGATTGCTTCAACATCGGCCGCAGCACCATCCTCTCCAGTCTGTTCCGGCCACGTATCGACCGCATCCTGTTCGCGGCGACCAAGGCGGACCATTTGCATCATTCCAGCCACGACCGGCTCGAGGCTGTGCTGCGCCGCGCGGTCGCCCGCGCCGTCGCGCGCGCGGAAACGACCGGCGCCGCGATCGACGTGGTGGCGCTCGCCGCCGTGCGTGCCACGCGCGAAGCACAGGTCGCCCATGGCCGCGACAAATTGCCGTCGATCCTGGGAACACCGGCCGCGGGCGAAAGTGCCGGCGGCGAGTTCTTCGACGGCAACACCGAGGTTGCGACCTTTCCGGGCGACCTGCCGCTGGATCCCGAGCCGCTGTTCAACGGCAGGGAGGCATTCCAGGGCCTCTCGACGCAAGCCGCCGAGGCAAGCGATTTCCGCTTCCTGCGCTTCCGTCCGCCCAAGCTCGAACGCGAGGGAACGGACGAACCCGTGCTGCCACATATCCGCCTCGACCGTGCCTTGCAGTTCCTGATCGGAGACAAGCTGTCATGAACGACCGATCGAAGCCACGGCGGCCGGCAACGTTCCGGCTCGACGATCCCGGCGTCGTCGTCACCGAGGCCGATGAGACCAGCCGCCTCGCCCGCGCGACGATCCAGATCACGCCGGAGCACGATCCGCAGGCGCTGCCGGTGCCGGTGCAAGCCGCGCTGCCGGCGCGGCGCGGCTTTCCCTGGGGCACACTGCTCTGGTCGGGCCTTGCCGGGCTGACGCTGCTCGGCACGGGGCTCGGGGTGGTCCATCTGATCGAGGACCTGTTTGCGCGCAGTGAAACGCTCGGCTTCGTCGGCCTTTCCTTCGCCTTCGTCACCGCCCTCGCGCTTGCCGTCGTGATCGGGCGCGAAGCATTCGGGCTGGCGCGTCTTGCGACCATCGAGAAGCTGCATCAGCGCGCTGCGGCCGTGCTCGCCAGCGACGACCGCAAGGAGAGCCGCGTCATCGTGCAGGATCTCCTGAAGATCGCGCATCAGAACCCGCAGCTTGCGCGCGCCCGCGCCACGCTCGAAAGCCATGCCGGCGAGATCATCGACGGCGCCGACATGATCCGCCTCGCCGAGCGCGAGCTGATGTCGCCGCTGGATGCCGAGGCGCGGCGGCTGGTGTCGTCAGCGGCGCAAAAGGTCTCGATCGTCACCGCGGTCTCGCCCCGCGCGGCGATCGACGTGCTGTTCGTGTTCGTGGCCGCGCTGCGCCTGATCCGCCAGCTCGCCTACCTCTATGGCGGCCGTCCCGGCGCGCTCGGCATGATCCGCCTGCTCCGCCACGTCATCGCCCACCTCGCCATCACCGGCGGCATGGCCGCGAGCGACAGCCTGGTGCAGCAGATGCTCGGCCACGGCATCGCGGCAAAACTGTCGCAGCGGCTGGGCGAAGGCGTGCTGAATGGACTGCTGACGGCACGGCTGGGCCTCGCCGCGATCGACGTGACAAGGCCGCTGCCGTTCGCGGCACTGCCGCCACCGAAGCTGTCGGATCTGGCGACGGATCTTTTGCGGAAGAAGGATGACGAGGAGTAGCTTCTTCGCCTCTCCCCGCTTGCGGGGAGAGGCCGGAGCGCCTCGCCAGATGCGATCCGGGTGAGGGGGACTCTCCGCGAGTGCAACTGTCACCTCCCCCGCGGAGACTCCCCCTCACCCCTGAGCAACCGGCAACATAGGTAACGGTTCAGACCGACGACATGGGTAACACAATTCTCGTTTCGTTCAGGTCT
>NZ_LWIG01000035.1:0-8876 GCF_002068095.1 Bradyrhizobium sacchari
TGACCCTGGCTGTGTGAAAAGCCACGAGTCGGTTACGATTCCTCCGTTTCCTAATGGGGGATACGGATGGGACGCTTCGTTGAAGGCGCGGACAGATCCCAGCTGACGCTCTTGCCGGAATGTCTGGAGGATTGGGTAGACGAGGGCAACGGGGTCCATGTGATCGATGTGTTTGTCGAGGCGCTCGACCTGCATGGAATGGGATTCGAGCGTGTGATCGCGAAGGAGACGGGCCGACCTTCCTATCATCCAGCAGTCCTTCTGAAGCTTTACATCTACGGTTATCTCAATCGGGTGCAATCCAGTCGCCGCCTGGAACGCGAGGCGCGCCGCAATGTCGAGGTGATGTGGCTGATCGGGCGCCTGGCTCCCGATCACAAGACGATCGCCGATTTCCGGAAGGATAATGGCGCGGCGATCCGGAAGGTTTGTGCGAAGTTCGTTGCGCTATGCCGGCAAATGGGCCTGTTGCAGACCCCAAGCGTCGCAATCGATGGCAGCAAGTTCAAAGCAGTGAACAACCGCGATCGCAACTTCACGCATGCCAAGATCGCGAGGCGGATGGCGCAGATCGAGGAAAGCGTCGGTCGATATCTGCGTCAACTCGATAGCGCCGATCGGCAGGATCCATCGGAAGCGATCAGCATCAAGACGACGAGGATCAAGGAAAAGATCGCTCGGCTGAAGCAGGAGATGAGCCGCCTGGAAGTGCTTGATGCGCAGATGCGCAACACGCCGGATCAACAGATATCGCTCACCGATCCAGATGCCCGTTCGATGGCCACCAGCGGACGCGGATCGGGTGTGGTCGGCTACAATGTTCAGGTCGCGGTGGACACCGAACACCATCTGATTGTTACGCATGAGGTTATAAACGTCGGCAACGACCGTGGGCAGCTTGCTCGGATGTCGAAGCAAGCCAAAGAAGTGCTCGAAGTGGACAAACTCGAGGCGGTCGCCGACCGTGGCTACTTCGACGGAGAGGAGATATTGGCCTGCGAAGAGGCTGGCGTTGCAGTCACGCTGCCCAAGCCCATGACGTCGAACGCCAAGGCGGAGGGCCGGTTCGGCAAACAGGACTTCGCCTACCTGCCTGATGAGGACGTCTACCGCTGCCCATCCGGTCAGCTGCTGCCGTATCACTTCACCAACATCGAGCATGGCATGACGCTGCGCCGTTACTGGTCGACAGCGGCGTGCCAAGGCTGCGCGATCAAGAGTCAATGTACGCCGTCCAAGGAGCGTCGCATCACGCGCTGGGAGCATGAGCATGTGGTCGAGGAGGTCCAGAGACGGCTCGATTCCGATCCCGACGCCATGCGGAGGCGGCGCGAGACAGTCGAGCATCCCTTCGGCACGATCAAAGCCCGTATGGGTGCGACCCACTTCCTGACGAAGCGGCTACGGAATGTCGCCGCTGAGATGGCGCTGCATGTTCTCGCCTATAACCTCACGCGGGTGATGAACATCGTCGGCAAACCGAGCCTGATTGCAGCCATCCGCGCCGCCTGAAGGCCGGAAAGGCCTCCAAAAGCGCAATATCCCGCCGCGATACCCACTTTGGCCGGTCATTGGACGCTCCGACGCGAGACATCGGCCGCCTGCAACGATTGGAATCACGGCCGCGTGCCGACCTATCCGTTTGCACACACCCAAGACCCAAAACAGACTTGAACGCATCCACGCCGAAGCCGTGCCGTCCATTGAAATCTCTGTTTCATTCGCGGTCGTGAACATTCCGCCGAAGGTTACCACATCGGCCCATGACCACTTGCCGACTTGTCCAACCTTCCCGAGTTTGATCTGAATCAATTGGCCGGTGCGAAGCGCTACCTAGGCTTACACCGATAAGCAAGCGAAACTGACGTGATGGAGCGCGCGCCCGCGGCCGGTAACGAAGTGGGCCTTTGTCTTCGTGCAGAGTGAATCAGCGGTTCGGGAGATACTGCTGTTCATACAGGTGCTACAGCTACGTTTTTCAGGCTGCATATTTCGTTGCCAAAAGTCCCCGGGACGTCTGGGACGGGGGGCACGCAGAGATTGGGTTGATTTGTTCGAAGGAGATTGTGATGGCGCTTCGAAACGAGCCGTGTGTGTTGGCGATGGCGATAATGATCACGTTCGGGATGGTCGCGCCCGTACTGGCGGACGATACGGGGTCCCTTACCACCGAGAAGGCGGAAGCCGTCTTCAAGAAGCCGGCCAACTACTCTCCCTACGCCGATCGTGACTTTCCGACCCGACCGTTGTTCGGCGACACCCATCTGCATACCGCAGTATCGTTTGACGCCGGCGCCTTCGGCGCACGCTTGAAGCCACGCGACGCCTATCGCTTTGCGCGCGGCGAGCAGATCGCGTCGAATAGCGGACAACCAGTGAAATTATCCCGTCCGCTCGACTTCCTGGTGGTGGCAGATCACTCCGACAATATGGGGTTCTTCCCCGATATGATGGCAGGCAAGCCGGAATTGCTGGCCGATCCGACCGGCCGTCGCTGGTACGATATGATACGTTCGGGCAAGGGCTCCGACGCGGCGATCGAGATCATTACTGCGTTCTCGCACGGGACATTTCCCAAGGATCTTCTCTACTCCCCCGGTACCCGTGCTTATCACAATGCGTGGCTCGACAACGTCGCGGCAGCCGAACAGTACAACGATCCGGGGCGCTTTACGGCATTCATCGGCTATGAGTGGACCTCAAACACCGGCGGCAACAATTTGCATCGCAACGTAATCTTCCGCGACAATGGCGACAAGGCGAGCCAGGTCGATCCGTTCACCGTCACGCCGCCAATCGGCAGCGACAATCCGGTGGATCTCTGGAGGTGGATGGATAGCTACGAGAAAAAGACTGGCGGGAGCGTGCTCGCCATCAGCCACAACGGCAATCTCAGTAATGGCCTGATGTTCCCGACTGTCGAGTCATTTGGCAAGAAAATCGACCGTGAATACGCGGAGACCCGCGCAAAATGGGAGCGGCTTTACGAGGCCACTCAGACCAAGGGGGATAGCGAGACTCATCCCTTCCTGTCTCCAAATGACGAGCTCGCGAATTTCGAGCGTTGGGACAAAGGCAATCTCGATGGCAGCGTCGCCAAGAAGAAGGAGATGCTTGAGTTCGAATATGCACGCTCGGCCCTGAAGAACGGCCTCAAGCTGGAACAATCGCTCGGCGTAAACCCCTACAAGTTCGGCATGGTGGGGAGCACTGACGCCCATACTGGCCTCGTCGCGATCGAAGAAGAAAACTTCTTCGGCAAGGTCGCGCCGCAGGAACCAGGTCCGAAGCGAATGACATCTGTCTTCATCGACAATCCCCAAACTGGCGTGAAGGTGATGGACTGGGAAGTGTCTGCCTCTGGATACGCGGCGGTCTGGGCAAAGGAGAATACGCGAGCCTCGCTGTGGGACGCGATGCAACGCAAGGAGACCTACGCAACCACCGGCTCGCGGATGATCGTACGTTTCTTCGGGGGCTGGGACTTTGCGCCCGGCGACGCGGATAACCGGCTGCCGGCAGACATTGGTTACACGAAGGGCGTGCCCATGGGTGGCGATCTCGGCTCAGCGCCGCAAGGCAAAACTCCCACTTTCCTCGTCGCTGCTCTGAAAGATCCGATCGGTGCCAACCTCGACCGGTACCAGATCGTCAAGGGGTGGCTCGACAAGGACGGTAACGGGCAGGAGAAGGTCTACGATGTGGCCTGGTCGGGCGATCGCAAACCCGACGCCAAGACGGGCAAGCTGCCATCGGTTGGCAGTACGGTTGACCTCGCCAATGCCATCTGGACTAACACAATCGGTGCACCTGAACTGATCACAGTGTGGAAGGATCCCGATTTCGATCCTTCCCTGCGTGCTTTCTACTATGGTCGCGTCATCGAGATTCCGACCCCCCGGTGGACAGCTTATGACGCCACGCGGCTTGGCGTTACTCCGCTGCAGGGGACCACCATGACCGTGACCGAGAGGGCGTATACGTCTCCGATCTGGTACACCCCGGCCAAATAGCGTCAGGTTTGGTCATGCAGCGGATTCTCCGCGAGCCCCTGCTTCACTTCATTGTTCTCGGCGCGCTACTATTCGCCGTTTACGCGGGTGTTAGAAGGGTCGACAGTGCATCCGTCCAAGATATCGTCGTCTCCCGGAGCCGGGTTGCGCATCTCGCAGGCATGTTCAGCCGCAGCTGGCGTCGGGAGCCAAATCCGAACGAACTCAGCGACCTCGTCAACGACTATGTTCGCGAGGAAATCCTCTATCGGGAAGCCAAGGCCATGGGGCTCGACAATGACGACCCCGTGATCCGCAGAAGGCTTCGCCAAAAGCTGGAATTTCTAGCCGAAGACGTCGCGGCACAGCGCGCACCGACGGATGACGAGCTGAACAGTCTGCTGCATAATGAGCCGGATCGGTTCAGAACCGAAAGCCGCTATTCCTTTTCGCACGTCTTTCTCAATCCTGACCGTTATCGAGATCGTTTAGCTGAGCGGCAGGACGCGCTAGGGAAGGAGCTGGCGGAAATGAGCGAGAGTACCGATCCGGCCGAAATCGGCGACCGCTTCCTGTTGGGCCAGTCGTTTGCCGATATGCCCGCCCACGAGCTGACCCGATTGTTTGGAGAGGATTTCTCAGGGCAACTCGCCAACGTTCCGCCCGGTTCGTGGGAGGGACCCCTTCGATCTTCCTATGGCGTCCATTTTGTACGGGTAACGAGCCGGGAGCAGGGCCGGCTTCCTTCGCTTGACGAAGCCAGACCGGCGCTATTACGCGAATGGAGCGAGCGGGAACGTATCAAGGCAAACGCGGAAACGTTCGCAAGACTGCGCAGTCGCTATCGCGTTGTCATTGAGCAGGCTTCCGAACAGCCGCGCGAGAGACAGCCATGATGCGCCCGGTCTACGGTCTCGTTATCCTGCTCGGCTTGATGTGCGTTCCCGGCAATGCGCATGAATTACGCCCAGCATATTTGGAAATACGGCAGAGTGGGCGCGATGTCTTTGACGTCCTCTGGAAGGTGCCTGCGTTAGGCAACCAGCTTCGACTGGCCATCGATGTCGAACTGCCTGAAGACACCGTCGCTGTCACCGAACCCCGCGCGGCCTACATCAACAATTCGTTTGTCTCGCGTTGGCAAGTCAGACATCCCACTGCGCTTGCCGGCAAGACCATCTCAATCTCCGGGCTGGATGCCACGTTGACGGATGCTCTGGCACGCATCGAGTGGAATGACGGGATTGCCCAGGTTGTGCGCCTGACCCCAACTCGGAGGTCTTTCCAGATCGAATCGCGCCCCCGCCTCCTGACGGTGGCAGCGACCTATACCGGAATGGGTATTGAACACATCCTGACCGGCTACGACCACTTACTGTTCCTGCTTGCGATGCTGATGATCGTTCGCGGGTATCGCCGCTTGGTTGGGACCATCACGGCCTTCACCGTGGCGCACTCGATGACCTTGGCGCTGGCGTCGCTTCATGTCCTGCAACTGCCGCGTCCGCCCGTCGAGGCCATGATCGCCCTGAGCATCATGATCGTCGCCACGGAGGCGGTCAAAATGTCAAGAGGGGAGATCGGAGTCACCGTCCGGTACCCCTGGGTTGTCGTTTTCCCGTTCGGACTCTTGCATGGGCTTGGCTTCGCCGGCGCTCTTCTTGACACCGGCCTGCCGCAGCGTGACGTGCCATTGGCGCTGCTCGCATTCAACCTAGGGGTCGAACTCGGTCAGCTAATCTTTATCACTACGTTACTTGGCGGGGCTCACATAATTCAGCGCATCCCGGATGGTGAATTGCTGCTGAGCAGGATGCGACCAGCTGTCACCTACGGCGTCGGTATGATGGCAGGCTTCTGGCTGCTCGAACGGTCGCTAAGCTTCTTTACAATGTGAGCGACTTCCGCTTCCGGCCCAAGGCCGACATGATGCATGTCGTTTGCAATGTCGCCTTCAAGGCGCAAACCGGACGCGACGAGTGGGCACAAGGCCGCTCGCGTGACGCGAGCGGCCTTTCATCGTTCGTCACGCGCTCAGTGCAGCGGATCGCCCTGGCCGAGAGCGTAGGCGACAAGGTCTTTCAGCGCGAAGCTCGGCCCCGTCACCGGCGTCCATTGCGGGTCGAGCGACAGTACGGAGGAATTGTCGCCGAACAGCATGCCGAGGAAGACCTCGGCGACGATGCGGCCGCCGACGGGGCCGAGCTGCGGTGTGTTGACCCCGCCTGCCGGTGCGCCGGTAGCGGGAATCTGCACGGCGGTCTGGAATTGCCGCGCCTCGGCCAGGATGTAGGTCCAGAGCGGGCAATTGCCGGCGAACACGCCGTTCGCAATGTCTGCGATCTTGGTTTGCGGATCGTCAGGGCCGGGCTCGTCGACGGCCTTGCCGATGATGATCTGATCGTCGGCGAGCGGCGTCAGGTTCATCGCCCTGGCGACGGCCTGGCCCGAGGGCAGGCCGAGCCGCCAGCCGCGCTCGAGATTGCGCAGCGCCAGCGACGCCGGATTGGAGGCGACCTCCGGCGGCAGCTTGCGCAGCGGATCGACCAGCGATGCGTCGATGCGATAGGCGAACTGCAGCCGCCGCTTGTTGTCGGGATTGGTGTCGTCGTCCTCGACGCCGTAAGCGCGGGTGTCGAGATCGATGAAGCGGCCCCAGTCGATCGCGCGTCCCGGGCCCATCGCGCGGAAGCCGGTCAGCGCGTTGTGATCGGGGTTGTTCGGATCAGGGAAGATCTGCAGCAGCATGTTGGCCGCATCGTTCAGCCGATAGCCGGGGCGGATCATGGAGTGTCCGAGCCGGTAGGCCGCGACCGAGAACTCGACCGGCATGAACGGATAGGTCTTCCAGTGGTAGTGGGCGAGCTTGCTGCGGTCGTAGCGGCCCGCCGTCTTCAATCCGTCCAGCACGCTGGCATGGACGATGCGCGGCAGGAAATCGTTGAGCACGACGTATTGATAATGGAAGCGGACGCGCTGCTGCACGTCCTCGAACGACAGGCTGTCGTTGTCGTCGACCATGCGGTTGTGGAAGCGCAGCATCAGGGCCTGGAACTGCGAGACGATGCTGTTCTCGTCGTTGCGGGGATCGCCGATCAGCGCGCGGCCCTTGAAGCGCGGCAGGTCGTGGGTGTCGGCGACGCCCGTACCGCTCAGCTTCTCGCCGAGACGGAACTTGTTGCCGTCATACATGTAGGGCTGGTCGTTCGGCCCGCGGCCGTAGACGTTGTCGAGGTCGAACGACGGCGTGCGGAAGTCGACGAGCCCGTCGGGATCCTGCTGCTTGGTCAGCGAGCTGACCGGATCGAAGGTGATGTCGTGGTCGATGAACTGGCCGAAATAGGTGTAGAGCGCTGGAATGCCGCTCTCCTCCGCGTCCGGTCCGTCCTTGGGTGCGTCGAACTTGCCGACCATCTTGTCGGCCAGCGCCGACAGGTTGGTGACGTTGGCGGAATCGCTGGCGCCGAATTTTGCCGGAGCGAGCTTGCGGAACATGCGGCCGAAGCGGCCTTGCGAAAGCGGCGAACGGGTTGCGTTCAGACCGCGCGGAACAATTGCGTGGCGGCTGCTCATTGAAAACACCTCCATGAAAAAGTCACGACGGAGCGAATAAAGCTAAAGTTGTTCGCAACATAATTTGCAGGCGAAGCTAGATCAGGGATCTTGGCACGCCACAAGCCGCAGCTTCACATTGTGCGCGATGACGATGCTGTTCCGAAGCGGAGGGGTGTGAGCAAGCTGCGGCGGCGCTTTGCAAATTTTTCCCGGACCGATGACGGATAACATTCTCGTCATCGGCGCGCGCGTGCAGCTTCGTGCGGTGTCGACTCGCCGGATCTGTCGGCGCGGTCGGTCGTCGCCATGTGAGGATTGTGGCGGNGGCGCGCGCGTGACAGCGCGCACGCCGCAATCAAAGCATGATCCGGAAAAGTGCGAAGCGGTTTTCCGGAAAGATCATGCGCAAAAACAACCTAAAGCGCGATGGCGATTCATCCAAATCTCATCGCGCTTTACGTCAGTAATAGCGCTGCTGCGCGAATGCGTAGCGCGGATTGATGCCGCAATAGGCCGACGTGCCGGAGGCGGAGGCCTGGCACTGCTGATAGGTTGCGAACTGGCAGTTGCCGGGATAGCCCCAGATGCGGCCCTGCAGGCAATATCTGTCGTTCGCGGGCTGGGCCTGGGCTGCCGGGGCCATCACGGCCATGAGGGCCGCGAACGATGCGACAGTGAGGATGGTGCGACGCATTTCAGTCTCCTTGCGAGAACGGTGGAATGAGGAACACCAGCTCAACTTGCGTGTTCCGGGACTTGCCCGACACTTTGTCGTGCTTGTCTTGGTGTCCGCAGTGGGCGCGGCGTTCAACATGCGCCTATGATGAGGCAGGCTGTGGCGGGCAATGTGATCTTGGCCACAGTTCGCCACCGGCTGCCGGCCTATCGTGAGCGGACTTTTCGCGAGAGGATTTGGCGCGGCGCAGGCCCACGCTTTCCTCATTCGGGTCGGCTCATTTTTGGAGGTACTGATGCAAAGGTCATATTTGCTGGCTGCGACAGCAGCGCTGGCGCTTCTCGCGCAATCTTCATTCGCGCTGGCGCAGAGCGCACCGGCCGCCGGGGGGGCCGCGGCGCCTGCGGCGACATCGACCGCGACCACGGCGCCGAGCGCGACCGCCGACACCTCCGGCCAGTCCTCCGACTCCAAGAAGAGCGCATCGAAAAAGCCGGCGAAGAAGAAGATGACGCGGCAGCAGGAGATCGATCATTCCGTCGATACCGGCACTGTGCCCGCGCGCTATCGCAGCTCGGTGCCGAGGCAGTACCAGCAATATATTCCGTTCGAGAAACAGTGATCGCGCGGCGGCGCGACGAGGCGTCGCGCCG
>NZ_LWIG01000035.1:8920-17894 GCF_002068095.1 Bradyrhizobium sacchari
TCTGCCGGAGCGGTGTTAAGGTAGGCCAAGGCCGAAGGGAGTGCCGGGGGACGTAATGAGCGACGACGCGAAGGATGCTGGCCTCGTGGCCATGATCAGCAGCATCCTGGGGGGCAACAAGCGCGCAGACGTGGTTGCTCCGCCGCCGCTCACCGAGGTTCCGCCGACGGCCCCGACGCATGGATTTGAGCAGGTCGCGGCGCCGATCCCCGATACCGAACCGCCCGATCCCGCGCTCAATGCCGCGCCCGCCGCAATCAGGCCGGCCGAACCGCCCGCGAAGATCGCCACGACACCGGACGGCAGGCAATTGCTGCCCGCGGAAGCCATTGCCGATCTCGTGCTCGGCGAGCTCCGCAAGATCGAGGATTTCCCGGCGACCGGCGTTTCCGTCACGGTCTATGGCTACCGGCACTGGAACGCCATGATCACCTTCGCGCCGTTCTCGACCAGCCTCCAGAACGCGACCCGGTTCCGCCAGGCCGTGCCGGATCTCGTCTTCAAGCTCCGCCGTTTCGTCGCACTTGAGATATAGTCTTGGTGATCTAGACAGTTCGACAGGATCTTGAATTGAGCGTCGCCTTTACCAAGGAAGAAAGCGCCGAGACTGCGTCCGAGACGCTGTTGCCGGATCGCCCGATCTCGCCCCATCCGAACCTCGTGACGGAGGCCGGCCTGCAGGCCCTGCAGACGCAGCTTCAACAGGCGCGCGAGGCCTATGAGGCCGCGCAAGCCATCGACGACGTCAACGAGAAACGCCGCCAGTCGGCGGTGCCGTTGCGCGACGCCCGCTATCTGACCGAGCGGCTGCGCACCGCGCAGGTCGTCGCGAAGCCGGAGTCGTCAGATACCGTCGCCTTCGGCAGCACCGTCACCTTCAGCCGCGCCGACGGCCGCGTGCAGACCTATCGCATCGTCGGCGAGGACGAAGCCGATCCGAAGGCGGGATCGATTTCGTTCGTCTCCCCGGTCGCGAGGTCGCTGATGGGGAAGGCGGTGGGGGATGTCGTGGGCTCGGGCGCGCAGGAGATCGAGATTGTATCGATTGCGTAGGATGGCCTTCGCTGTGTCCGCGAAAAAGAGCCCGATGGTTGGATGAGACGGTTTCTGTCGGGAGCGTTGCCGTTCTACGCGCTGGCGGGACTTGCCATGTGCATGTACCTCGTCCTGTACAGGACGAGCCTGTTTGACCTGAACGCGATCGTGCAGGGCGCAACCGGGTCACCGTGGTTTCCGGTGTTCATGTTCGTGTGCGTGCTGCTGGAGTCGGTCTTCCCTTACTTCGGCTATTTTCCAGGAACCGCGCTCATCCTGATGTCGGTGGCCCTCAATCCGAAGGCCGCAGATGTCTCCGTTTTCATCATGGCGTGGCTGGCCATCATCGTGGGCGCCGTCTTGAGTTACGGTCAGGCGCGCTTCTTCAGACCGCTGCTGCAGCGGGTCGCTTCAAAAGCGGCCCTGAGCCGATGCGAATCTCTCCTCGACACCTATGGTCCCTACGCGCGCATTGCCTTGTTCGTTCATCCCAACGCTTGTGCGATGTACTTCACGGCACTCGGGCTGCTTGGCGGCAACCTGACGCGGGAGCTCGCCCATCTCTGCCTGGGTGCAGCGGCTTCCGTCGGCATCCTGTTCGTCATCGTGACCAGGCTCGTGTCGTCGGTTGGCCCCACCGATGACGGGCAATTGCAGGTGCTGCTGGCCGCGGCGCTGGTCGCGATCGGGACACTCGTCGGTCTCTACGCGGCGTGGCGGCCGCAGCGGGCGGCCTGAAGGTTGCTTCCCGTGTGCGCTAACCGCCGGTTCTCATCTCTTGCTCGTCATTGCGAGCGCAGGCAAGCAATCCAGAGTCTTTCCGCGGAGGGATTCTGGATTGCTTTGCGGAGCCTGTCAGCGGGCCGCGCTTCGCGCGGACCCGTTGGCTCGCAATGACGGCAGAAGATCATGCAGGAAAGATCACGCGCGGCTCGGCCCGCAGCGTGGGATACCGGATCATGCCATCATGCCGCTGTTTTGCCCGACGGAGCAAATGGGAATTCGGAAAAGGCGTATCCCATTGATCCGACTGAGGTCGGCTACTGTGCATGAGGTTGTTTTCGAGATTTTGGAGCGGACGGTCCCGAATAGCCGTCAGGCCTACGGTGATCGTCGCAACCGGGAAAGCTTCAGGAAAATGGATGGTGGGCGCACAAGGGATCGAACCTTGGACCTCTCCCGTGTGAAGGGAACGCTCTCCCGCTGAGCTATGCGCCCGGGACCATCATGCAGGCGGCCGGACTTTCGGCCGGCCGACGCATTGGAGCCCGCGATTTAGAAGTGCAGGCTTGAGGTGTCAAGTTTCCAGGCGCCTCAGGTGCGGAAAACCTTGCCTCGGCCAGGGAAATCCGCATTTTCGCCCGCTTACGCGCCCTGCTGGCGGGCGCGGGAGGCATGGGCCTGGAGCGCGCGGATGCGCTCGGCCAGCGTTCCGCCGCCCTCCGGCAGGGTGCCTGTGGCCGCGCCGTTGGTCGCGGCGTCGTTGGCGGGGCGGGGCGCCGGCTTCGGCGGCTGGCCGGCTTCGGCCGCGAGCAGCGCCTCGATTGGCGAGTTCGGGCCTTCGAGCTGCATCGCGAGCTTTGCGACTTCCGCGGCGATGTCGTTGATGCGCTCGCGCAGCAGCGCGTTCTCCATCCGCTCGGTCGCCCAGGAACTCTCCGCCTGCTGCTGGATCGCGTTGATGTCGCGCTGGAGTTTTGCGCGCTCGTCGCGCGCGGAGCGGAGCTGCTCCTCCAGCGCGGTCTTCTCCGCGCGTAGCGCCTCGAACGCGGCCGACGATTTGCCGCCGCTCAGGGCGGCGATCTCGACGCGCAGCTCCTTGACGGTGCGCTCCGAAGTCTCGCTGGCCTGGCGGAGCTGGTTGTTCTCATAGTCGCGCTCGGCGAGCAGCTTGCCCTGCGTCGCAAGCCGGCCCTCGAGGTCGGCGACGCGGCCCGACAGCATCTCGGCTTCCTTCACCTGCACGAGGAGCTGGCGATCGAGGTCGGTGACGCGCTGGCTTAGATTCTCGACGCGGCCGCGCGCCTCGCCGAGTTCGCGCGAGGCGGTCTCGGATTCGGTGCGTTCCTGCGCCAGACGCGCTTGCGTCGCGGCAAATTCCTTCTCGGCATCGCCGACGCGGTTCTTCAGCTCCTCGATCTGCGTGCGCACCGCGACCAGCTCGACCTGGCGGCTCTCCGCCATCATCGATCGGTCGGACAGTTCGGAGTTGATCTTGGCGAGCTCGTTCTGCTTGTCGGTCAGCGCATTCTCGGCGCCGCGCAGGGCTTCGGTCTTGGCGGCGAATTCCTCTTCGGTGGCGCGCAGCTGCTCCTTCACCGCCTTCTCGCGCGCCTCCAGCGCGAAGATCGTGGCGTTCTTCTCGCCGAGCTCGATCTTCATGCGGTTGATGGCGTCACTCTTCTTGCCGAGCTCGGCGAGCTGGCTCGTGGTCTTGTTCTTGAGCTGCTCGACGCTCATCTCGAGCCGTCGCGCCGACATGGCGAATTCGGCGCGGAGCTGGTCCTTGTCGGCCTGGATCTCGGCCATCGACAGCGGAGTTGCGGCCTCGAGCCGCCGCGTGGTCAGACGCACCGCGCGGTTATGCACCAGCGGCACGATGGCAAGCCCGCACAGCATCGCCAGCAGGAAACCGATCGCCAGGTACATGATCGGTTCGACCATGGGCCAGAACTCCCAAGCTTAAGGAAAAATTCACCAACGACAATGCATGCGGGGCCAGCAAAAAGCCAGCCCCGGCCTATCGTTAACCTTGATCCATCAGGGGATGGAAGCAGGCGCCTAGAACGGGTTCCAGGTCGCGCGCGGCGTATACTTGAGATAGCCGATATTGGCGCCCAGCCGCAGCCCAAGGCCCGAGCGGATCGGCACCAGCACGATGTTGTTGGCGGTCAGCGCCGTCATGCCGAAGCCGCCGATGATATAGGCCGAGCCGTCGAGGCCGGCGAAGCGCTGGTAGATCGCGTTGGTGGCGGGCAGGTTGTAGACCAGCGTCATGGTGCGCGCGCCGTCGCCGCCCCAGTCGAAGCCGAGCGAGGGACCCTGCCAGTAGACGCGCAGGTCGCCGGCATTCTTGGTGTAGAGCGTGCCTTCGCCGTAGCGCAGGCCCGCGACGAAGGCGCCGGAGCCTTCCTCACCCAGGATATAGCCGTTCGGCAGGCCCCACTGGCTGACGGCCTTCTCGATGATCGAGGCCAGCCCGCGCGACACGTTGCCGAAGAAGCGGTGGCCGGCCGTCACCAGCTCGTCCGGCCCATAGGTGTTGGGCGTCGGGGTGCGCTGCGGCGGCGGCAGGTTGGGCGGCGGCGGCTGCTGGGCGGAGGCCGGCACGATCCAGCCGACCATCGCGACAAGCGCGAGCGCAGCAAGGCGTGATGCGAAAGTCATAAAAGAACCCCTGGTATCGAATCCGTTCGCTTCCTTAACCTGACGCCAACAGGCACGGCCCTAGGTTGCGCCGGATGTCCCCTCGACTCGGATGTTATCCGCAGCAACTATGACGGCACAACGGCAGGAAGATAGCCCTTTGCGCCCCGGAATTGCCTTGATCGGCCGCCTCGTCTGCCTGCTGGCGGGCCTTTGGATCGCCTGCCAAGATTTGCCGGTCCAGGCCGCCACCACCGAACGGATCGTCGTCAACCGTTTCTCGGGCGTCGCCATCGAGGGCTTCGACCCGGTGGCCTACTTTGTCGATGGCGCGGCCGAGCAGGGGACGGCGGAGTTCGAGGCCAACCTCTGGGGTGCGGTCTGGCGCTTCCGCAACGAGGGCAACCGGGCCTCCTTCCTGGCCCATCCCGAGGTCTATGGGCCGCAATTCGGCGGCTATGACCCCGCCGACATCGCCCGCGGCGTCACCATCGCCGGCAACCCCCGCTTCTTCGCGATCGTGGCGCAGCGGCTCTATCTGTTCAGCCGGGAAGCCAATCGCGACGCCTTTGCCGCCAGCCCCGAGCGCTTCCTCTACGAGGTCGGCAAGCGCTGGCCGGCGCTGCAGGAGCAGCTCAGTCAGTAGCAACCTGCGGCCTGCGGGTCGCCCCAGGCGATGAACTCCGGGATGATGAAGCCGGCGTCGCGCCGCTGGCCGAAGCTGAGCGCGCCGCCCTTGCCGTCGGTCACCCTGCCGCCGGCCGCGGTCACGACCGCGCAGCCGGCCCCGACGTCCCATTCCGAGGTCGGTCCGAAGCGGGGATAGATGTCGGCGCTGCCCTCTGCGATCCGGCCGAATTTCACGGCGGAGCCGCAGGTCTTCCTCACCGCGTTGGGCCTGTTGTCGATGAAGGCCTCGCTTATGGGATCGCCATGCGAGCGGCTCACTGCCGCGACCCAGGGCTCGCCCTGGGCCGGCAGCTTGCGGGTGTGGATCGGCGCGGCGGCGCCGATGGTAGCGCCGTCAAACGTCACGCGTTCGGCGCCGCGGCCGACAATGCCGCGCCAGAGCAGCCCGAGTGCGGGGGCGCTGACGATGCCGAGCAGGGGGACGCCCCGAGTGATGAGGGCGAGGTTGACGGTGAACTCGTCGCGGCCGGCGACGAACTCCTTGGTGCCGTCGAGCGGGTCGATCAGGAAGAAGCTGCCCTGAAACGGCGGCGAGGCGAGCTGGGTCCGCTCTTCCGACAGCGTCGGGACGTCGCCCGCAAGCCGGGCCAGGCCGTCGGCGATGATGCGGTCGGCGGCGAGGTCGGCCTCGGTCACCGGCGAGCCGTCCTGCTTGCCGTCGATCCGCATCGCCGCGCGGTTGACGGCGAGGATCGCTTCGCCCGCCTTCACCACCAGCGCGGTCAGCGGCTCCATCAATCCGGAGGCGGCCTCGGCGTCGATGATCCTCACCTGCATGCCTCATTCATCGGCAAGTCTCTTTTGTCAGCAAGTCTCGCCTCTCTCGGTTGATTCGCCGCCGCTGTTATGGCCGCTTCGAACCTATCGCAAGCTAGCTGCCACAGGCTGGCGAATGTTAGAACCCGCAGCATCCGTCAAGCATGCGTGATTCGCGGCGTCCAGCGCCGTGCAATTCCAGGAACCCTCCAGGACCCCATTATATGTCTGACGCCTCGTCGCCCGCGACCGTTACTGCTCCCGATATGCTCGAACTCGCCGCGCTGCTGTGCTCGCGGGTCTGCCACGATCTCATCAGCCCCGTCGGCGCCATCGTCAACGGGCTTGAAGTGCTCGACGACGATCCCAAGCCGGAAGACCGCGAATTCGCGCTCGACCTGATTCGCAAGAGCGCCAAGACCGCCTCCGCCCNNNTCCAGTTCTGCCGGCTCGCCTTCGGTGCCGCCGGCTCGTCGGGCGCGCAGATCGACCTCGGCGATGCCCAGACCATGGCGAAGGGCCATATCGAGGACGGCAAGTGCTCGATCACCTGGAACCTGCCGCGGCTCCTGCTGCCTAAGAACCGCGTCAAGCTGCTGCTCAACATGCTGGTCGTGGCCCAGCACACCATCCCGCGCGGCGGCATGCTGACGATCGATCCGATCGGCGAGGGCGAGACGATG
This sequence comes from Bradyrhizobium sacchari, assembly GCF_002068095.1. Lineage (GTDB taxonomy): Bacteria > Pseudomonadota > Alphaproteobacteria > Rhizobiales > Xanthobacteraceae > Bradyrhizobium > Bradyrhizobium sacchari. Next base: position 15,451 of record NZ_LWIG01000035.1, read on the forward strand.
AGCTTCCGCATCACCGCGACGGGGCACAATGCGCGCCTGCCGCAGAACATCTCCGAGCTCCTGAGCGGCGAGCGCGGACCTGCCGCGGATGCGCACGCGATCCAGCCTTATTATACGCGGCTGCTCGCGCAGGCCTGCGGGCTCACCGTGACGCTCAAGCCGGAGGGCGAAGCGATCATCGTTACCGCTTCGTAAACGCGCGCGCCGCGCGTTCAGAGGTTAATCGGATCTTTACGAGGCGCTTCGGCTTGTCCGGAGCGCCTTATCTCTTTGTTGGTTCCGTTCTTTTCCACATACTCAACCAATATTAAACGCTTTGCGGTGAAGCTGGCCCCATTCCGAAATGGCGCATCACGTCTCGTGCGCGCCCTCCCTGTATGAAGGCCTGTTTTCATGGATGATCTGTTGCGGGAGTTCTTGACGGAGACCAGCGAGAGCCTGGACACCGTCGACAATCAGCTGGTGAAGTTCGAGCAGGAGCCGAACAACGCCAAGATCCTGGATAACATCTTCCGCCTGGTCCACACCATCAAGGGGACGTGCGGCTTCCTCGGCCTGCCGCGGCTCGAAGCGCTGGCGCATGCCGGCGAGACGCTGATGGGCAAGTTCCGCGACGGCATGCCGGTCACGGCCGAAGCGGTGACGGTGATCCTGTCCTCGATCGACCGCATCAAGGAGATCCTGGCCGGCCTGGAAGCGACCGAAGCCGAGCCTGAAGGTACCGACCGCGATCTCATCGACAAGCTGGAAGCGATGGTCGAGCAGGGCATGGCCGCGATGGCCGCCGGCGCTGCTGCTCCTGTCGCCGACGCGCCGCCGCTGGCGCCGGAAGCGCCTGTTGCCGCCGCGCCCGCCAAGGCGATGACCACGGGCTCGCTGGTCGACCAGACCCTGGAGCGTCCGCTGCGCCCCGGCGAAGTCTCGCTCGACGAGCTCGAACGCGCCTTCCGCGAGACCGCGATCGAAGCGCCGGTCCCCGCGCCCGTCGCCAAGGCCGAGCCGGCACCTGCGCCGGCTGCCGAAGCGCCGGCACCTGCCGCCAAGGAAGCTGCGAAGGAAGCTGCGAAGGAAGCCAAGGCGCCCAAGGCCGCGCCGAAGAAGTCGATGGCCGACGAGGGCGCCTCCGAGGGCGACCGCATCGCCAACCAGTCGATCCGCGTCAACGTGGATACGCTGGAGCATCTGATGACCATGGTCTCCGAGCTGGTCCTGACCCGCAACCAGCTTCTGGAGATCTCCCGCCGCAACGAGGACACCGAGTTCAAGGTGCCGCTGCAGCGCCTCTCCAACGTCACCGCCGAGCTGCAGGAAGGCGTCATGAAGACGCGCATGCAGCCGATCGGCAATGCCTGGCAGAAGCTGCCCCGCATCGTCCGCGACCTCTCGAGCGAACTCGGCAAGCAGATCGAGCTCGAGATGCACGGCGCCGACACCGAGCTCGACCGCCAGGTGCTCGACCTGATCAAGGACCCGCTCACCCACATGGTGCGCAACTCCGCCGATCACGGCCTGGAGACCCCCGCCGAGCGCCTGGCGAGCGGCAAGGGCGAGCAGGGCACCATTCGCCTGTCCGCCTATCACGAGGGCGGCCACATCATCATCTGCATCGCCGACAACGGAAGAGGTCTCAACACCGAGAAGATCAAGGCCAAGGCGCTCTCCTCCGGTCTCGTCACCGAGGCTGAGCTCGAGAAGATGAGCGAAGCCCAGATCCACAAGTTCATCTTCGCGCCGGGCTTCTCCACCGCGGCCGCCATCACCTCGGTCTCGGGCCGCGGCGTCGGCATGGACGTGGTGCGCACCAATATCGACCAGATCGGCGGCACCATCGACATCAAGTCGGTGGCCGGCGAAGGCTCCTCCGTCACCATCAAGATCCCGCTGACCCTCGCCATCGTCTCCGCCCTGATCGTCGAGGCCGCCGGTGACCGCTTCGCGATCCCGCAGCTCTCGGTGGTCGAGCTGGTGCGGGCCCGCGCCAACTCCGAGCACCGCATCGAGCGCATCAAGGACACGGCGGTCTTGCGTCTGCGCAACAAGCTGCTGCCGCTGATCCATCTGAAGAAGCTCCTGAAGATCGACGACGGCGCGGCGTCCGATCCCGAGAACGGCTTCATCGTGGTCACGCAAGTCGGCAGCCAGACGTTTGGCATCGTCGTCGATGGTGTCTTCCATACGGAAGAGATCGTCGTGAAGCCGATGTCGACCAAGTTGCGTCACATCGACATGTTCTCCGGCAACACCATCCTGGGCGATGGCGCCGTCATCATGATCATCGACCCCAACGGCATTGCCAAAGCTCTCGGCGCCGCCGGCTCCTCGGCCCATGACATGGGCGACGAGAACGGCGCGCACCACATCGGCTCGGGCGAGCAGACCACCTCGCTGCTGGTGTTCCGCGCCGGTTCGTCCCAGCCCAAGGCGGTCCCGCTCGGCCTCGTCAC
>NZ_LWIG01000036.1 GCF_002068095.1 Bradyrhizobium sacchari
CGAGCTCGAGGACGCGATCGACGTCGAGCACGACCATGAGCTGGCCCTCGAGGCGGTGGACGCCGCCGGCGAGCTTGGCCATGCGGGGATCGAGGTTGACGGGGTTCTCTTCCATGCCGGCCTCGGGCAGGCGCAGCACCTCGCCGATCTGATCGATCAGGAGGCCATAGGATTCACCGCGCAGATCGACACCGACCGCCATCGGCACCTTGCCGTCCTCGGCCTTGGGCAGGCCGAGGCGGGCGCGCATGTCGACCACGGTGACGATGCGGCCGCGCAGGTTCAGGACGCCCGCGATCTCGCGCGAGGACAAGGGCACGCGGGTGACGCGCTCGGGCATGAACACGTCCTGGACGCGGGAGATCGGCAGGCCGAACAGCTGGCCGCCGATCATCGCGGTGACGTATTCGACCATGGCGCCTTCGGCGGATTGGGTCTTGGTGCTCATGAGCTTATCTCCTGATCCCTGTCCGGCTTACGCCGCCGCCCGGCTCAGCTCGGAGGCGCCGGCGGCGCCCGCGGTCTGCTCCTTCAGCGCCGCGATCAGACCGGGACGGTCGAACTTGGCGACATAGTCGTGGAAGCCGGCCTGCCGGCCGCGCTCGATCGCCGCCGGCGACACCAGCGCCGAGAGGCCGATGATCGGCGTCGCGGCGAGGTTGTTGTCGGAGCGGATGGTCTCGGCGAACTCGAACCCGTTCATGTCCGGCATCTCGATGTCGGTCAGGATCACGTCGAAGCTCTGGGCGCGGAGCGCAGCGAGGCCCTCCTGCGCGGTCGGCGCGGTGCGGACGCGGTAGCCGGCCGCCTTCAGCACCGGTGCCAGCATGTTGCGGAAGAACGCAGAGTCGTCCACCAGCAGCACCGACTGCGAGTGCATCGACGGCTTCATCTCCTTGCGGGTGAACCAGTCGGAGAACGCCATGGGGAGGAAGTGGCCGACGTCGATCACCTCGGTGGCCTGGCCCTTGATCACGGCCGAGCCCAGGATGCCCTGGCTGGAGCCGCCGACCTCGATGTTGAGGCGCTCCTCGACGATGTCGATGATCTCGTCGACGACGAGGCCCATGGAGCGGCCGTCATCGGCGAACACCAGGATCGGCTGGGCGCCCTGGCTGGCAATGGTGACGCCTTCCATGGCCACCAGCGGCATCAATTGCTCGCGGTACTGCACCATGTAGCGGCCGTTGGAGAACTCGATCTTGTCGGCGGGCAGCTCTTCGAGGCGGGTGACGAGGCCGAGCGGGACCGCCTTGGGCTGGGACGAACCGGCGCGGAACACCAGCAGCGAGGTGGTCTGCTCGCCCGAGCCGATGTGGTGCGCGCCGTTCTCGTCGCCCATGTCATGGGCCGAGGAGCCGGCGGCGCCGAGAGCTTTGGCAATGCCGTTGGGGTCGATGATCATGATGACGGCGCCATCGCCCAGGATGGTGTTGCCGGAGAACATGTCGATGTGACGCAACTTGGTCGACATCGGCTTCACGACGATCTCTTCCGTATGGAAGACACCATCGACGACGATGCCAAACGTCTGGCTGCCGACTTGCGTGACCACGATGAAGCCGTTCTCGGGATCGGACGCCGCGCCGTCGTCGATCTTCAGGAGCTTCTTCAGATGGATCAGCGGCAGCAGCTTGTTGCGCAGACGCAAGACCGCCGTGTCCTTGATGCGCTCGATGCGGTGCTCGGAGTTGGCGCGGGCCCGCACCAGCTCGACCACCGAGAGCTGCGGGATCGCGAAGCGGTCACCGGCGGCCTCGACGATCAGGGCGGAGACGATGGCGAGGGTCAGCGGGATCTTGATGGTGACGGAGGAGCCTTCGCCGGCCACCGACTTGATGTCGATGGTGCCGCCGATCTGGTCGATATTGGTGCGCACCACGTCCATGCCGACGCCGCGGCCCGAGACCGAGGTGATGGCGGCCGCGGTGGAGAAGCCCGGCGCGAAGATGAACTTGTGGATCTGGGCTTCGCTCATCTTCTCGAGCTCAGCCTCGGTGACGAGACCGGAGGAGAGCGCCTTGGCCTTGATCTTCTCGGTGTTGAGACCTCTTCCGTTGTCGGCGATGCAGATGATGATGTGGCCGCCCTCGTGATAGGCGGACAGGCGAATGGTGCCCTGCTCGCCCTTGCCGCTCGCCAGGCGCTCGGCGGGGGTCTCCAGGCCGTGATCGGCGGAGTTGCGCACCATGTGGGTGAGCGGGTCCTTGATCAGGTCGAGCACCTGGCGGTCGAGCTCGGTGTCGGCGCCGTGCATCTCGAGCTCGATCTGCTTGCCGAGTTCGCTCGAGAGGTCGCGGACGATGCGGGGCAGCTTCTGCCAGGCATTGCCGATCGGCTGCATGCGCGTCTTCATGACGCCTTCCTGCAGCTCGGCGGTGACGTTGGAGAGGCGCTGCAGCGGCACCTTGAACTCGGTGTCCTCGTTGCGGCGGGAGATCTCCAGAAGCTGGTTGCGGGTCAGGACCAGCTCGGAGACCATGGTCATCAGATGCTCCAGCGTATCCACGTTGACGCGGATCGACTGGTTGGCGATGCGGTCGCCCTCGGAGGCGCCCTCGTCGGCCATCGACTTCTTCGGCGCGGCCTTGGGCGCCTTGGCTTCCTTCGCAGCTTCCTTCGCAGCTTCCTTGGCGGCAGGTGCCGGCGCTTCGGCAGCCGGCGCAGGTGCCGGCTCGGCCTTGGCGACGGGCGCGGGGACCGGCGCTTCGATCGCGGTCTCGCGGAAGGCGCGTTCGAGCTCGTCGAGCGAGACTTCGCCGGGGCGCAGCGGACGCTCCAGGGTCTGGTCGACCAGCGAGCCCGTGGTCATCGCCTTGGCGGGCGCGGCGGCAACAGGCGCTTCCGGCGCCAGCGGCGGCGCGTCGGCGACAGGAGCAGCAGCGCCGGCGGCCATCGCGGCCATGCCCTGCTCGACCATCGCTTCCAGCTTGTCGATGAGATCGCGGTCGGTACCTTCAGGCTCGGCTTCGGTCGCTTCCAGGCCGGCCAGGATCTCCTTGATGCGGTCGATCGAGGACAGGATCACCGTCACCGCTTCGGCCGTGACCGGCATGCCGTCGCGGAACTTGCCCATCAGCGTCTCGCCGGCATGCGCCAGCGCTTCGAGCCGCGGCAGGCCGAGGAAGCCGCACGTCCCCTTGATGGTGTGGACCAGGCGGAAGATGTTATCCAGGATCTTGGCGTTGTTCGGCTCCTGCTCGAACTTCACCAGCTGATTGTCGACGGTGTCCAGGCTCTCGCTGGTCTCCGTCAAGAACTCCCGCAACAGATCATCCATG
>NZ_LWIG01000037.1 GCF_002068095.1 Bradyrhizobium sacchari
CGAGCTCGAGGACGCGATCGACGTCGAGCACGACCATGAGCTGGCCCTCGAGGCGGTGGACGCCGCCGGCGAGCTTGGCCATGCGGGGATCGAGGTTGACGGGGTTCTCTTCCATGCCGGCCTCGGGCAGGCGCAGCACCTCGCCGATCTGATCGATCAGGAGGCCATAGGATTCACCGCGCAGATCGACACCGACCGCCATCGGCACCTTGCCGTCCTCGGCCTTGGGCAGGCCGAGGCGGGCGCGCATGTCGACCACGGTGACGATGCGGCCGCGCAGGTTCAGGACGCCCGCGATCTCGCGCGAGGACAAGGGCACGCGGGTGACGCGCTCGGGCATGAACACGTCCTGGACGCGGGAGATCGGCAGGCCGAACAGCTGGCCGCCGATCATCGCGGTGACGTATTCGACCATGGCGCCTTCGGCGGATTGGGTCTTGGTGCTCATGAGCTTATCTCCTGATCCCTGTCCGGCTTACGCCGCCGCCCGGCTCAGCTCGGAGGCGCCGGCGGCGCCCGCGGTCTGCTCCTTCAGCGCCGCGATCAGACCGGGACGGTCGAACTTGGCGACATAGTCGTGGAAGCCGGCCTGCCGGCCGCGCTCGATCGCCGCCGGCGACACCAGCGCCGAGAGGCCGATGATCGGCGTCGCGGCGAGGTTGTTGTCGGAGCGGATGGTCTCGGCGAACTCGAACCCGTTCATGTCCGGCATCTCGATGTCGGTCAGGATCACGTCGAAGCTCTGGGCGCGGAGCGCAGCGAGGCCCTCCTGCGCGGTCGGCGCGGTGCGGACGCGGTAGCCGGCCGCCTTCAGCACCGGTGCCAGCATGTTGCGGAAGAACGCAGAGTCGTCCACCAGCAGCACCGACTGCGAGTGCATCGACGGCTTCATCTCCTTGCGGGTGAACCAGTCGGAGAACGCCATGGGGAGGAAGTGGCCGACGTCGATCACCTCGGTCGCCTGGCCCTTGATCACGGCCGAGCCCAGGATGCCCTGGCTGGAGCCGCCGACCTCGATGTTGAGGCGTTCCTCGACGATGTCGATGATCTCGTCGACGACGAGGCCCATGGAGCGGCCGTCGTCGGCGAACACCAGGATCGGCTGGGCGCCCTGGCTGGCAATGGTGACGCCTTCCATGGCCACCAGCGGCATCAGCTGCTCGCGGTACTGCACCATGTAGCGGCCGTTGGAGAACTCGATCTTGTCGGCCGGGAGCTCTTCGAGGCGCGTGACGAGGCCGAGCGGGACCGCCTTGGGCTGGGACGAACCGGCGCGGAACACCAGCAGCGAGGTGGTCTGCTCGCCCGAGCCGATGTGGTGCGCGCCGTTCTCGTCGCCCATGTCATGGGCCGAGGAGCCGGCGGCGCCGAGAGCTTTGGCAATGCCGTTGGGGTCGATGATCATGATGACGGCGCCATCGCCCAGGATGGTGTTGCCGGAGAACATGTCGATGTGACGCAACTTGGTCGACATCGGCTTCACGACGATCTCTTCCGTATGGAAGACACCATCGACGACGATGCCAAACGTCTGGCTGCCGACTTGCGTGACCACGATGAAGCCGTTCTCGGGATCGGACGCCGCGCCGTCGTCGATCTTCAGGAGCTTCTTCAGATGGATCAGCGGCAGCAGCTTGTTGCGCAGACGCAAGACCGCCGTGTCCTTGATGCGCTCGATGCGGTGCTCGGAGTTGGCGCGGGCCCGCACCAGCTCGACCACCGAGAGCTGCGGGATCGCGAAGCGGTCACCGGCGGCCTCGACGATCAGGGCGGAGACGATGGCGAGGGTCAGCGGGATCTTGATGGTGACGGAGGAGCCTTCGCCGGCCACCGACTTGATGTCGATGGTGCCGCCGATCTGGTCGATATTGGTGCGCACCACGTCCATGCCGACGCCGCGGCCCGAGACCGAGGTGATGGCGGCCGCGGTGGAGAAGCCCGGCGCGAAGATGAACTTGTGGATCTGGGCTTCGCTCATCTTCTCGAGCTCAGCCTCGGTGACGAGACCGGAGGAGAGCGCCTTGGCCTTGATCTTCTCGGTGTTGAGACCTCTTCCGTTGTCGGCGATGCAGATGATGATGTGGCCGCCCTCGTGATAGGCGGACAGGCGAATGGTGCCCTGCTCGCCCTTGCCGCTCGCCAGGCGCTCGGCGGGGGTCTCCAGGCCGTGATCGGCGGAGTTGCGCACCATGTGGGTGAGCGGGTCCTTGATCAGGTCGAGCACCTGGCGGTCGAGCTCGGTGTCGGCGCCGTGCATCTCGAGCTCGATCTGCTTGCCGAGTTCGCTCGAGAGGTCGCGGACGATGCGGGGCAGCTTCTGCCAGGCATTGCCGATCGGCTGCATGCGCGTCTTCATGACGCCTTCCTGCAGCTCGGCGGTGACGTTGGAGAGGCGCTGCAGCGGCACCTTGAACTCGGTGTCCTCGTTGCGGCGGGAGATCTCCAGAAGCTGGTTGCGGGTCAGGACCAGCTCGGAGACCATGGTCATCAGATGCTCCAGCGTATCCACGTTGACGCGGATCGACTGGTTGGCGATGCGGTCGCCCTCGGAGGCGCCCTCGTCGGCCATCGACTTCTTCGGCGCGGCCTTGGGCGCCTTGGCTTCCTTCGCAGCTTCCTTCGCAGCTTCCTTGGCGGCAGGTGCCGGCGCTTCGGCAGCCGGCGCAGGTGCCGGCTCGGCCTTGGCGACGGGCGCGGGGACCGGCGCTTCGATCGCGGTCTCGCGGAAGGCGCGTTCGAGCTCGTCGAGCGAGACTTCGCCGGGGCGCAGCGGACGCTCCAGGGTCTGGTCGACCAGCGAGCCCGTGGTCATCGCCTTGGCGGGCGCGGCGGCAACAGGCGCTTCCGGCGCCAGCGGCGGCGCGTCGGCGACAGGAGCAGCAGCGCCGGCGGCCATCGCGGCCATGCCCTGCTCGACCATCGCTTCCAGCTTGTCGATGAGATCGCGGTCGGTACCTTCAGGCTCGGCTTCGGTCGCTTCCAGGCCGGCCAGGATCTCCTTGATGCGGTCGATCGAGGACAGGATCACCGTCACCGCTTCGGCCGTGACCGGCATGCCGTCGCGGAACTTGCCCATCAGCGTCTCGCCGGCATGCGCCAGCGCTTCGAGCCGCGGCAGGCCGAGGAAGCCGCACGTCCCCTTGATGGTGTGGACCAGGCGGAAGATGTTATCCAGGATCTTGGCGTTGTTCGGCTCCTGCTCGAACTTCACCAGCTGATTGTCGACGGTGTCCAGGCTCTCGCTGGTCTCCGTCAAGAACTCCCGCAACAGATCATCCATG
>NZ_LWIG01000038.1 GCF_002068095.1 Bradyrhizobium sacchari
CAGGCGGTTCACGACGAGCGAGGCGAGCGCGTCGCCTTCCACGTCCTCAGCGACCACCACCAGCGGCGGCCTTCCACTCTTCGCAACCGCCTCGAGCAGCGGCAGCAGCTCCTTCATCGAAGAGAGCTTCTTCTCGCTGATGAGGATGTAGGCGTCGTCCATCTCAACGCGCATCTTGTCGACGTTCGTGACGAAGTAGGACGAAATGTAGCCGCGGTCGAACTGCATGCCCTCGACGACGTCGAGCTCGGTCTCGAGCGACTTGGCTTCCTCGACGGAGATGACACCCTCGTTGCCGACCTTCTTCACCGCGTCGGCGAGAAACTTGCCGATCTCTGCATCGCCGTTGGCCGAGATGGTGCCGACCTGGGCGATCTCCTCATTCGAGGTGACCTTCTTGGAGTTCTTCTGCAGGTCCGCAACGACGGCCTCGACCGCGAGGTCGATACCGCGCTTCAGGTCCATCGGGTTCATGCCGGCGGCAACCGACTTGGCGCCTTCACGCACGATCGCGGCGGCCAGAACGGTCGCGGTGGTGGTGCCGTCGCCGGCAGCATCCGCAGCCTTCGAAGCCACTTCGCGCACCATCTGGGCGCCCATGTTCTCGAACTTGTCGTCGAGTTCGATGTCCTTGGCGACAGCAACGCCGTCCTTAGTGATGCGCGGCGCACCGAACGACTTATCGAGCACGACGTTGCGGCCCTTCGGACCTAGCGTGACCTGCACGGCATTGGCGAGAATGTCCACGCCGCGCAACATGCGGTCGCGCGCGTCTACTCCGAACTTGACGTCTTTGGCTGGCATAGAAAAGTCCCTCAGTTCGTATCAGTTTATCCTTTAGCGCGCCCGGTGGGCCCGCTCAGGAGAGGTGAGCTGCGAGCTCCGAATTAGGCGGCTTTCTTATTGGAGAACACATCGGTGAGAATGCCCATAACGTCGCTCTCCTTCATGATCAACAGGTCTTGCCCATCGATCTTGACTTCGGTCCCGGACCACTTGCCAAACAGCACTTGGTCGCCGACTTCGATGTCGATCGGAATCAACTTGCCGTTCTCATCGCGGCCGCCCGGGCCAACTGCAATGACTTCGCCCTGCGATGGCTTTTGCTGCGCTGTGTCCGGAATGATGATACCACCAGCAGTCTTCTCTTCGGCGTCGATGCGCTTAACTACGACGCGGTCGTGAAGCGGACGGAATTTCATAGAGGTCTCCTGAGCGTTTGAACAAGTTGGAGTTAGGCACCTTGTGACCAGCTCAACCACAGCAAGAGTCAGGCCAAAATAAGCTGACTGATCCATGCCTTCAGCTCTGCTGAAGCTTTGCTCTGCCTGCACATATCTTTGTCCGGAAGCAAACACCCTCGGGGTGCACTGCCCGCCAGGCTGTTGTGAAAATGACATTGCGTCTCGACAATACACCCGCATTCAGCCCCTGGAGCGTTAAAATCGAAGCGCCGCCCATTTCGGCGACGGCGTCTGAGTCGCAGATGATTTACCTGACGGCACCATCTACCAGCTGAGGCCGCAGAGGCGCGCGTCCGCAAGCCTGATCGAAGAGCGGCTTGTTGAAGCTGCCGTAGTCGTGCATAGGAATAAATGTGCGGCGACTCAAAAGAATTCGGTGATGCTCTCGGTAAGACGCGGCGTGCTGCAAGACATACTATCATACGATGTTCAGCCGCAGCACGGTCGCTCAAAGCTTATGAATAGACCCTGATCGTTCGTACTCCGATGAAGAAGTGTGCCGCGATCGCCGCGGAGGCTTGCTTGCGCCGAGCAACGCGAGCATCCTGCTATGACCGCCTTCGTTCCTCTCCGAAGAGGAGACGACTCGAGGAAGGGATCGCCCGGAGCTACTTGCGCCAGCGACTCTGAGATGGCGGCTGTCGGTCGGCAGAGCGCGCGCAGTTGTGATTGAGATTACTGGCCACGCATGAGAGATGACCACGCTCCGGAGAGAAGCCGATAGGTGGCATTCGAAAAGGCGATCTTTCGACCACCGAAAGAAATTCAGGCGGCGCTCTCTGGCTGAGGGCGCGTCTGCCGAGGCTAGGTTGGAGATTGCAGTGCACGGCGTTCGACAGACGTCCGTTTTGATGTTACGGCATTAAGCAGCCGTTGTGGCTAAAGGGGGCGGATATATGAATTGTATACCTTGATATAAGTTGTGGCGCGGCTTCCGGCATGAGATGCGACTTCAACGTTGAAATCCACCCGATCTCCGTGCCAATGGAAAAGCAGCTGTGTCGTCCGTAGAAGTACATCAGCACATCGTCTCACTTCTTCAGAAACCCAATCCCGTCATCCTGGATATCGGTTGCAATGACGGGACCGATACGCAAAAGTTTCTCGAGCTGTGCCCGCAAGCTCAGCTCTACTGCTTTGAGCCGGACCCCCGAGCAATCGCACGATTCAAGAAGAAGCTGGGCGCATCCCTCAATAAGGTCAAGCTGCTTGAAATCGCCATCAGTGATCGAAACGGCGCGATCGACTTCCATCCAAGCAATGCGGATGGGGACGCCAAAGAATGGGACCTATCCGGTTCAATACGCCGCCCAAAGAATCATCTTACCGAGTACGATTGGGTCCGGTTCGATCGCCCTGTCTCGGTTGAAACGCGGCGGCTGGACGACTGGTGCAGCGAAGCCAAGCTGGACAGAGTCGATTTCATCTGGATGGACGTTCAGGGAGCCGAAGCCGATGTTATTGCCGGCGGAATGCGGACCTTGAGCAACACGGGCTTCATTTACACCGAATATAGCGACCGCGAGCTCTACGAAGGGCAGTTGACCCTGCAAGCCATTCTTGACTTGTTGCCTTCATTTGAAGTGGCGGCCCACTATCCGCGTGCAGTGGAAGGTGATGTATTGCTCAAAAATACACGTGCGTAGTGACTACTCGTATCGAGCGTGTCGTTCATCGCTGGAAAGGCCTCACCAGCGGGCTCATGTCGCCCCCAGCTGCACCACGGTAGTCATCAGGGGCGAGCGGAGTTTCGGTAGCCGGACCGGCAGTTCGGCTTCGGGCCACCATTGCAGCCGGCGTGCACGTTGGCCGGTCGATCGCGAGCGCGGCCAGCTATGGCAGTCTCAAGGTCCATGCCGTCCCGAGAAGGCAGGGGCAGGGGGATTGATCGAACGGCCGATATAGCGGGACGGCATCTGCGCTCTGCTGGCGCCGCGCGTCGGTTCCGCTCGTGCGAACGTCTGCGGGCCAGCATCCCTCACGGCCACTGGAAAACGACAACCTGCTTCGCCGCTCTCGCCACGCATGGCATCATCGGTCCTTCGGGTGCTCGATGGCCCCATCAGCCGCGACGCCTTTGAGTGTCAATCGGCACTTGAATGGAACTCCATCGCATCGAAAAGGGTCCCTTTGATCAGCGTGCTCTGCTGGTAGCGCTCGCGTCGTCGGTGCTGGTCGGGGTTGCCGAGACGGCGCGAGCGCGGATGGCAAGACGGTCGCCTATGGGATTGGATAATCGACGCCCTTGATGGCTTCAGCTGATTGGGGTGAACTGGCATCATGATCCTTATATGGACGCGGCTTTGTCGTCGACCGGGTCTTTGCCATTGATAACCGGGCCCAAGAGCAGCTTGGCCTGCTTGCATGCAGGATCTGGTGTCCAAGGGCACCGTGAGGACCGATGGTGACGAAGCGGTCCCGACCGAACGCTCGGTACTTGAGAACGTATGTCGCTTTGTCGCGTTGACGTTTACGGCAGGAAACGGCACGCCTTGATCATCCGTATGTAGCGATACCGGATACGGTTGATGACGAAGACCAAAGGCATGTCTAACGTCTGGACGTATACGCGTCGTACGATCCTATTGGGCAGTAGCTTCTTGGGTAGCGCGTTGTTCGGGGGCGTTACGGTGCCTACACCCAATCGGCCGCAGCGCAAGGTTGCCATGGTGTTGAAGGCGGCCGACTCTCCCTTCGTCGTTGGGTGCACACAAGACGGCATTACCTCGTTGCGTTATCGTAACGATGCGTATGACACGGATTATGTCCTACCTGGAGCTGTGCTGGGGACGGCTCACGCTAGAGTTCGGCGTGCCGGATCCGAGTGGCATACGCTTCGAACCGGCGTTGATGCAACGAAGCCGATGCATAGCGCGGCCCTTGAACTAGCAGCCCGCGATGCCGGCGTCGTTCTCACGACCCGCCTCGCAGTCGACGAGGTTGGATTGACGTGGGAGATCATGCTCCGGAATGACGGCATGGCGAGCGTGGAGGTTGGCGACCTCTATTTGCCGATGCCGATGAACTCTGAATTTCCGGCAGGTCAACCGTTGTCAGCGGCTGTTTTGAAGCACAGCTTCGTCTCGGGGCATGGATCGCACATCTTCTGGATTCGCGGCAACAGCACCGGCCCCTTCCTCATGCTCTTACCGGAAGCGGACACGTCACTGGAATATTGGGATGTCTACAAGGGGTCGGCCGAAGCCAGTGGGACGTGGTGCGCCTACATCTTGGGCGGGGCGGCCGCCGGCGAGGCGATGGCGGGCGGGACTCGGTGGCGACAGCCGACCCATTCCCTGTCCCTGTCACCGGCCGAGGAACGGCGGTACCGTCTCCGCTTCCAGTGGGTTGCCGATTACGAGGCGGCGCGCAGGGCTATCGCGGACGCCGGTCTGGTGGACGTGGAAGTAATGCCGGGCATGACGGTTCCCAACGACCTGCATGTGGACATCGCGCTCGGGTCCTCCATTCCGGTGGAGCGAATCGAAGCGGAGTTTACCGACGACACGGTGGTGCAACGGTTGCCGGATCGGGCTGGCAGGCGATTGTGGCGGGTCCGGTTTTTGCGATTGGGCGAGAACCGGCTGACCCTGCACCAGCCGGGTGCGCGCCAGACCTTTCTTGAATTCTTCGCTACTGAGCCCGTCGAAACGATGATGAAGAAGCGCGCAACCTTCATCGTGAAGCGGCAGCATCGTGACCCGTCCAAATGGTACGACGGTTTGTTTGGCGAGTGGAACATGGAGACGCAGGTCCTGCTTGGCCCGGACAATTACGACCGGATCAACGGCTGGCGCATCTACGAGGTGACGTGCGATGATCCCGGGCTGAGCAAGCCCGCTTACCTCGCGACCAAGAATGCCGAGCATCCTGATGTGGCGGAAGTGGCGGCGCTGGACCGGTATATCGATACGTTCGTTTGGGGTGGGCTGCAACGTACCACGCAGGAGGCATACGCCTACGGCCTCTACGGCATACCCGATTGGAAGCAGAACCGGGAAAGCAGCGATCCCGGCCCAAACGGCCGCCTGCATATCTGGCGGCCTTATGACTATCCGCACATCTTCGCGATGTATTTGGCCATGCACCGCATCGCCCGTGACCATCCTGCAATACCCACCCGCCAGAGCGCACGAGAGTATTTGGTACGCGCCTACGGTACGGCGCTGGCCATGTTCACGGTGCCGATGCGCGTCGTGATGTGGTCTGCCTACCGCACCGGTTTCTACAACGAATGTGTGATCCCCGAACTGGTTTCGGCGCTTACGACTGCGGGCTTGACGCGCGAGGGGGCGACATTGGAGGCGCACTGGGCGCGTAAGGTGCGCGCCTTCGTCGATGCAAAGGCGGACCTGTTCAAGTCGGAATATCCGTTCGATTCCACAGCCTTCGAATCAACACAGGCACTGGCGCGCTCGGCCCTTGACGACCCTGTCGCCATGGGGGTTTCGAAGGCGGCAGCGCGTGCCTTCGCGGAGCGTCAGATCGCTGCAAATCTGTTCTGCCGTGGCTGGCTGGAACCTACTTATTACTACCTGGGCAGCGATTATCGCGGGACTGCGGGCGACGCCTATACGCTGACTTACATGGCGCAGATGGGCGGCTGGGCGCTGCTTGATCATGCGCTGAACGATGCAGACGACCCGCATCCGCTCCTTCGTCTCGGCTATGCGTCACAACTCAGCGCGTGGGCTTTGCTGAACAGCGGCCCTGCGTCGGCCGGTCATGGCTATTGGTATCCGGGCGAGGAGAATGACGGTGCGGCCGGTGGCGGCTTCGAGCCGGCGCCGAGCGGGACCACATGGCTCGGTCAGCCGCATCACCGTGGAACGTGGTATTACTCGTGCGAGATCGACCTGGGATTTTGTGGGGCGGTCCGCGCTGCCGCGACGATCGTTGCCGACGATCCCATCTTTGGGCAGGTTTGTTACGGTGGCACCATGGAGACGTTCGCTCACACCCTGCGTATCTGGCCACGTGATGGCGTGCGGCGACGCCTCAACGTGCGGCTCAAGTCTCTCCGATTGGACTTGGTGCTGCTCGACGCCCGGTTCCAGGCGGATCGACCGATCATTCTGAATTTGGGGGAGGGGCGGATCAGCCTTACGCCTGAGCCCTTTGCCCCATCTGCATCGGGAGTGACGTTCGAATTGCGGTACGATGACGGAAGGAAGCGCAAGGAAGTCGTCGACATCACGGACAGCCAGATTGTCGTCCGCTTGCCTGCGGCGCGCTTACCGCCGGTTCAGGTTCGCTAGAGCGTGCTGTTTCTATACCGAAACATAGCCACAGTTTTTGAAATAGTTGGTGCACTCTCTTGGGAGAAGAGATCGAGGAGTTCACGACATTTCGCCAGGTTGCCTCCACGTCACGAGGTTCTGATCTCCCCTGAAAAATGTGGACGGGTTTGAGCGGCTTTTAGCTCCATCTCGATCGGTGCGATATAGCCGATCGCGGAATGTCGATGAAGGCGAAGATATCGCCTTGGGCCTCGGCGCGGGTCTTGTAGTCGCGGTGGTGAACGAGCTCGGCCTTCAGGGTATGGAAGAAGCTCTCCATCGGGGCATTGTCGTAGCAATCGGCCCTGGGGCTCATCGATGCGGTAATGCCGGCGTCCGAGGTTCGAGCCCGACCGCGTCGGATAGTTCACTGTATTCGAATTGACGTTCCCGTCGTGGTGGTTGAAGAACGCGTATCTCTCCCTGTACGGGCTTACCGGATGGACGTCGCGTCACCGTTTCTGGGCGGTGCTTAGGGAAGGTTCGTGACTCGAACCGCGAGCCATCGCACCGAAATTCAGCTGAATTCCGCTCGACACGTCAATGATCAAGGCAGGGGGCGTAGAGACCCATGAGGGGTCGCTATGTTTGGACGACGAACAGATGCTACTTTTTTGATGGGCGGAGCTCAGCGGCTTCTTTCCTCACATTGAAACAACGCGCCAGGTCCTAAGCGGCAGACCACCTCATGACGCAGGCTCCGAGATCCTTTGGCTTGGCGTGAGGCTTGCCCGTGCGGACCACTTCATGGAAAGCCCGGCTGTATTGCGCGTTGGAGCAGGAAGCGGCCGGCGCTCTGCAGCGTTCCCTCGTTTAAGGCCGCGTGCTGGGCAACCACGAAGCTGTCGCACATGGCGCGAGCTAGATTGCTGTTGGTATCGAGCGCCTCAGTTCCAGCAAGACCGCCCACAATCCTACAGACCTCAGCGCCCTGTCGCGCAGCATTTGTTGCGGCGAGCCGCATCAGCGTCGTTGTGCCCAGAGTTGCCGCACCTTTGAGCGCTTCCATCCACAGCTCCTCCGTGGCCTCGTAGAAGAAGGATCGGGCGGAACGCAGCATGGCTTCGGCTCTGGCGATCTCCAGCTGGATATAGCCGCGCTCAGCCATCACGGGCGCTCCAGTGATCGAGGCGCGGCTTCCGGCCATGGCAACCACCTCGTCTAGCGCGGAGCGCGCAATCCCGATGCCGACAATCGCATGTGCCTGCGCAGCGAAAGCCACAGACGGATAATGATAGAGCGGCACATCAATTGTCGGCGGACCGCCGCGGATCAAGGTCCATTCCTCGGGCACAATGACATCGCTGACAACAACGTCGTGGCTGCCGGTGCCTCGCAGTCCGATGACGTCCCAATTGGGCCGGATTGTCACCTTCTCGGCCGGCATCACAGCTACACGCGGAAGCTCACCGGTCGGATCGTCTTCCACAGTGATCCCAACGCCTATCAGATCTGCCCCCGGTGAGCCGCTAGCGAATGGCCATACCCCGTTCACGACAAATCCGTCGCTGGTTCGCTTGGCTGGCTGGAGCGGGAACAGCGCACCCGCCAACACCACGTCGGGTCCATTCGCGTACACTTTGCAAAGAGTGTCGTCTGGAAGAGCAGCGAGGTAGCGAGCCCCATCCCCGAAGCTGGCGACCCAACCGGCGGACCCGTCGGCTTCGGAAATCCGCTCGATCAGGCGACAAAAATCGGCCGGCGTTCGTTCCTCGCCGCCGAATCGCTTGGCGACCATGGCCCGATAGACACCAACGCGCTTGAAGCCCTCGATGATCTCTTCTGGAACCTTCTGCGCGCGGCCAAACTCGCTGCGACGCGCACGGATCTCGACCAGTAATGGCGACAGATTAGCCCAGGACGCAGCCAAAGCGCAGGTTTCGGGAGTGATCTTTTCTGGTGAAGCGTTCATAAAATCGTCCTCCGTGCCTTGGGCGGATCGACGCTGCACATCATTCATATGGACTGCACGCATGGCGAGGCCAGGTCGTGTGATACCCAGCTGAAGGGCATCAGCCAAACCGGCGCAGCTGAGATGGAATGCCATGAGATTGCACGCGGTAGCTTCCCAAACCGCATCACGAACTTAAGGGGTAGGAAGGCTGAGCGAGATAGCGGTCGATCTTGGATTGAGGTTGAGCCGGCAAAGCAGCCGATACCCGATGGCGACATCGATCGATCTTCGCTGCACTTTGTGTCCGGCGATTGAGGGCGAGGGAGTGCTTCGTCATGTCTTCTCCAACGGACGAATGGCCCCACTTGGGGCTGAGGCGGGTACAACCAAGTTCTGAATTCCTGAGTTGTGATCACGAGGGCGGCCAAGCCTGCGGCTTCTTTTCCATCTTCCCAGCAATCGACGTGCCATTAAGCACCTCTGCCGGTCTTGTCTGACTCGAGCGAGATCGCTCCGCCCATGCCATGCCAGCACAATGCTCGTGCCCTCCGTGTCTGCTTTCAGGCGCAACATGTCATCAACCCAACAAGGCGCGAAAGTGGACGACAGCAATGAACTTGAGCGTGGCCGACCGGCTTCGAGTTACCTGCTCAGAGTACGGGCCCGCTCCGATCTCCTGACGTTACCCACAGCCCGATGTGCTATTTAGCGCGGCTGCGGGTGAGCGCATTGTTAGAAGTGGACCTCCAGACGGCTTGTTCAACAAACGGACGGCGGCTTCAGACCCTGCAATTGACGATCAAGTTTGGTTCGAGGCCACGGCAAGAGCGCTCCCGCTTATGCATGCCACGACAAACGCTTCGAACAGGTTTTAAGAGTTTCCGAGGTTCGCCATCAATTGATACGTCTGTCCGCGTTCTGTCGTACCGAACACAAAGACATTCGCGCGCATCCTTGAGCTGGTTTACCCGTTTGCGGGCGCCGGCGCCCCTTTCTTCGACCTTCCAATGCTTCCGATCTTGACCGAGCTTGTCCAACGCGCCCAGCAGTTAGGCGCGCACTGCGAGTCTTGCGAGACCAGGCACCGCACGTTCTGTACGACTAGGCGACTGGTCGTTGCGGAAGAGCCCGATTCTGGAAGCTCCGCTGACAATTTTCGATGTGAGCCGCATCCTTGGCGGAAAACGAGACGATCTAACGAATGATTGATGGGCGGGCGCCTTCCGATGCTGCGGTCTCGGCGTTTATGCAGGAAAGACGTCCGGTACTGATGCGGGTGGCAGCTGCAGCCCGGGGCCCGACAGCGACTTGGTCGCTCCGATGTGATCTTCGGCTCTGGCTCAGCCTGGTGATCAAAGCAGGACCATAGATGGCTTGCCCGGTTGGAGCTGAGAAGCTCTCGGAATCGTCACGTGTAGGGAGCCTGAGAGTTCAGAGCCAGCATGCTTCCCATTGCGATCTGCTGCCTGAACCACCTCTATAGGGTTGGCTCAACCTGGAGGCATGAATGCCGTCGGCCGCGCTATCAGTGTTTCTGATGCTGGGCCGCGCGTTGCCAACATGAGTGCGTAGAACACGAGGAGAATTAAGAGGCCACGCATACCGAAGGTCTTCCCGGAGCATTGACAATTGTGGAGTGGATCGGATTCGGCGCGTTGCCTTCAGGTGATGCACGAGCAAATTGCGCGGAACATAAGGTCTATATCAGGCGACAAACGATTAGCCGGGGTGTGAAGGTTCTAGCATCAGCTCACAATATCGACCTTGCCGGTGTCGATCCGATAAAGGCCCCCAACGATCTTTAGTCGGTTTTGCTCGACTGCCGCGTCCAGAATCGGGCCTGTCGATTTGAGTTTGTTGACATTATCGATCACATTTTGTCGGGTTGCTTTGGCTAATGGGTCGCCGGTTTGCTCGCGCGATGCGTTTACTGCAGGAGCAAGTGCAGCGACGAGAGATGAAATGTGCCCCGGCGGCGGCTTATCGCTGTGCAGCGATTTGATCGTGGCGTCTATAGCACCACAATGATCGTGGCCAAGTACAAGGATCAGCGGCGTGTTCAGTACTGCGACCGCATATTCCATACTGGCGAGCGTATCCTCGTTAACGAAGTTGCCGGCGACGCGGCAGACAAACAGATCACCTAGTCCGGTGTCGAACACAAGTTCGGGCGCCACGCGAGAGTCGGCGCAGCTGAGAACCGCCGCATAAGGATTTTGCCCCTCGACCAAGACCGAGCGCTCGCGCCTGAAATCGTCGGCTCGTGATGCGCCTTGGACGTATCGATCGTTCCCTTTCAGCAGCCGCTTCAGGGCAGCATCCGGCGCGAGCAGGTTGTCTGGCTTGGGCAGCGCTTTTGCTTCCTTCGCATCGACGATGTTATGGCCAAGCCGCAGGAAAACTGTCGAAACAGCCAATAGCAACAGCGACCGGCGCGAAGCCGCGATCTTATTTAGATGGTGCATCTTCGGAGAATGGTCTGCATGCATGGGTATCTGCTCATCGCGGCCTTCCATCCGGTGGTCTCGGAATCCACTTCGCTGCAGCGCTAGCTCGCCGCGCTTCTTTGGCACTTTGATCGTCCCTAGAGTTGGCCGGGCACGTGATAAATGCGCTCGCCGCGGCGCCCGACGTTGCCTATTATCGGACACTCGGCCGAGGGCGGATTCGATAGTGGGCCGGATGCGAGCACGACTTTCCGAGCGTCGATCGTGAGCGAACGCGCGCCGACGATCCGCCTGTGCTCATCGACACCTTCCGTATGACAACCCCACGCTCGTCCGTTCGAGCGCTCGATAAGCGCGTTGCGAGCAGCTACGCCACCAGCCGATTTCGAGCCGTGGGCGGCGACGCAAATCGGATCAGTCTCAGGAGCTTCTGTGCTTGAGAGTTGAATTGTGGTTTGCTCCATCTTGATCGTGTTGACGCCGACGATGCGCGGAACGGCGTTAAAGTCGCCGCGTGGACCGGAGATGTGATGAGCGCGAGCAATCCGGCCATCAGTGCGCGATGTTTCATCGCAGCAATAACCTTTCGCTCCCGATCCAGGTTCACAAGGATTGTGTGCCGCCACATTCGCCCGCTATATGTCCGATATTTTCCTCGGCATCTTTCGACCTGTACTTCATAAAGGCTTGCTCGTGATTTCGAATCTACGACCTGACGCTGCGTCAGGATCAAGCGGTTTCTTCCGTTGTACGTGCCGCGGTGTCCTTCATGCATCGCCACCTCTCTCATGGCACCATCTTGATCTGAGGAGGAGATCCACATCGCTCGGCCCGAACCCGCGATGCCTGAGAACCCAAACGTTGGAACACTATTCTTCCGCGTGTGAAAATGGGGTGCCTGTGTAGATACGTCGCTCGCGCGGAAGTCATGCCTGGAGGAGCAGCCTTGATTGCTTCGTGCCAACTTTCATTGGCAGACGGAGCGCTGCACCACTTCTCGCAAGTTATCACTAGCCGCTGAGCTCGATCCTTCTCGGGAAAGGCGCAATCGTGCTGCCCGAACTTCGTATGACGCTGGAGGCCGCACGCGAGGCTCGCCGACTGCTTCGAGCAGTAAACAGCGCGACCTTAGAGCGGGCAGGCCCTTCAGATGCTCCGAGACGCACGTAACTGAAGGAGCTGCGGCGCGATGTTGCTGTTAGCGATCGCTTACCGGTACCTTCTGTCCCGTAACTCGTCCCCTTCATCTGGCTCCATGCGTTGGAACCAGGAACCAGGAGGAAAGGTAGCGATACGCTTGGCAAAGTTGGATTGCGGCTCCCAACCTTGTCCTATGCTCTTCTCGAAGGTGATGACCCCGTTCTGCGTAAAATACCGGGGCCCCGGGATATTACAGTTCACCAAAAGTAGAACGCGCCACAGATCACCCTTCTCGCTGGGCTTGTCATTGCGCTTCGGCAAGTAATCTACTCCGACAGGTTCAACAATAGTGCAGCGACCCTGCCGCAGAAGATCGCCGAGCTGGCCTTGCGGGGTAGTCACAAAGTTGAAATTGGTTGGGTCATGCAGAAAGTGAAGATTTGCGTCCCTTTCGCCATCCGCGACTTCACGGGCAATCAACGAGAGCGCCAGGGCGCGCCAGCCCAATTCCATCGGCTTTGCATAGGTTGACGCAAGTTCGATCGCACCGTCTGACCCGATCTTCCAGGTGATCACGTACTGTTCGGCAGACTCGTTATTCCGGTGCCTGGTCCACGCAACGAAAACAAAGTCACCTTGGCCAAGTTCGGCGACGCCCCACATTTGAGGGACGAATTGTGCCACCTTCGAGACGTTTGAGAGAACCTGTTCTATCGTCTCACCATCTTGCGCTCGCCAAGTTGACTTGAGTTTTTCGACAAGGGGGCTGTCAATGGAGCGAACACTGTTGCTCATAGCAGCCAGCCAGGCCAGGCAAATAAGTGATCTTCCGAGACAAAACCATAGCGCGGCTCTTCCAGGCACTCTCTTCATAACCACGCCTATCGCGTCTCATCCACAAAGGGGGCAACCTTGCACCTGCTATGAGCGAGCACAAAAGTTAGCGGCGACGCGCGGGGGCGACTGCTACTGTCCCGCACGAACAAGCGCCATGGCTCGAGCCGCTAACTTCAGTGGCCAGCGACAGCGTCAATGTGCTGAGCTGGACATGCCCAGCAGGAGCGGTCTGGGCGTTCGGTGAGCTTGCATTCTTCGTGCCAGGCAGCGGGCGGGAATTCGCACCGGTTTTGTGTCCTCTTGTCGACTTTCCGACTTGAGAACGTTTCAAATGTTTCCATCGGTGTTATCCACCGAGCTTGGGCCTTCTCGTTACGTACCGAACAATTTGCCGAGGAGCTGAACGCTTCGATGCCAAGTGCCCGATGAGAATTGGGCGTGCGTTTGCCCGGATTGAACCCTGTGGTTCCGTATCGTCGCCGGAACGTCGGTGTTCGACATAACACGATGGCCTATCGGCACGAAGTCGAACTTAATCGCCGGTTTTGGGAGTCTGACTCGCACCCAAATCAATGTGCGCGCCCGGGACGTTGCTCGATTTCGCCCCGTGTGTTGGGCTTATCCCTCCGAGTCCTTTAGTCGAGACAACGGATGGCTGGCGGACGTGCTGAGGGAACCGCTAGGAAAGTCGGGAGCCGCATGAAAAGCATTGTGGTCGAAATAGCGGTGGTCCTCGCCGCGCAGGCTGCATTTGTCACATCGATCTGGGGTTTAGCGCCTCAAAACGCAGCTCCGATGCTGGTTAGACATCTCTGAATAAAGAGTGTCTCTAGATAGTGCAACCGAGAGATCTACAGCATTCGCGTAGCGGATGTAGCAGCAGTAGCTTGGCACATAATCTGATAGTTGACGGAAGAACTCTCCTGCCGATAATCCAAATCGTCGAGGTTCTCCGGCTTCCATCTAATCCGGAGCTAAGAGGGAAGCCGGTGCAAATGCCGGCGCTGCCCCCGCAACTGTGAGCGGCGAGCTACTGTCCAACGATGTCACTGAAGCCTAAAGGGCTTCGGGAAGGCCGGGCAGCAGCGATGACCAGCAAGCCAGGAGACCTGCCCCGACAATATATTGGTCCACGGGCGGGGTGTCTCGGTGGCGCGCCAAGCAGCGGTCGCACACGCGACTTGCTCTGCCTGCGTCCTCCATGGCTTTGCCCCCACAAAGGGTTACGCTATGTCTCTTCTCTCTCTTCCGGTTGCTACGCTCGGAACGCCACGCATCGGTCCAAGGCGTGAGCTCAAACTCGCTCTAGAAAGCTACTGGGCCGGAAAGATCAGCGAACAGCAGTTGCTCGAGGACGCATCCGGCCTACGCGCCGCGAACTGGGCTCGTCAGAAATCCATCGGTGTTTCGATCATTCCATCGAACGACTTCTCCCTGTATGACCAGGTGCTTGATACAACCGTCATGGCTGGCGCCATTCCGGAGATCTACGCCTCGAAAGCAGAATCCGTTTCGCTCAAGACGTACTTCGCCATGGCCCGCGGTTCACAATGCGACGACCGGGATGCGACTGTCGCTCACGGAGCGCGCGGATCTGGCGCGCTCGCGCAGGAGATGACTAAGTGGTTCGATACCAACTATCACTATATGGTTCCCGAGTTTTACAGGGGACAGGCGTTCAGACTGTGCTCTCGCAAGCCCATTGAGGAGTATGAGGAAGCAAAGGCTCTTGGCTTTCAGACCCGCCCTGTCTTGATCGGGCCGGTCACATTCCTAAAACTCGGCAAGAGTGCCGACAGTTCGTTCCAGCCCCTCTCCCTGTTGGATGATCTTTTGCCGGCGTATATCGAGGTTCTGCAGGAATTGGCAAAACGTGGTGCAGATTGGGTTCAGGTTGACGAGCCCTGTCTGGTCCTTGATCTGGACGAGGCGGTGCGAAAAGCTTTGCTACGTGCCTATAACCGGTTCGCAAAAGAGGTTCCGGCCATCAAGATCATGGTTGCCTCCTATTTCGGCGACCTGGGCGACAATCTGGATACCGCCTTGAGCCTGCCGGTTTCTGGTCTGCACCTCGATCTGGTTCGAGCGCCACAGCTATTGGATAGAATCATCGCTGACAGTCGAAGTGATCTCGTCATGTCGCTCGGCGTCGTCGATGGCCGGAACGTATGGCGGTCGGACCTGTCGTCGATTCGCCAGCGGCTGGAACCCGCGATTGCGAAGCTCGGCAAGGATCGGGTACAGCTCGCTCCATCCTGCTCGCTGCTTCACGTGCCGGTCGATGTTGAACTTGAGACAGGGCTCGCTTCCGACGTCAAGAGCTGGCTCGCGTTCTCGGTTCAGAAGATGCGTGAGCTTGCGATCCTGGCACGGGTACTCGCAGGCGACCAGAATGTTGGGCTAGCTCTTGCCGATTCAGACTGCGCCGCGGCTGCTCGCCGGACGTCGCCGAAGATCCGTGATGCCAATGTCGGCATCCGGATGAGAGCGATCGATCAGACCATGCGCCGGCGCGCTAGCCCATTTGCGTGCCGTTCCGAGATCCAACGAAATCGCTTCGGACTACCGGCTTTTCCTACCACCACGATCGGATCGTTTCCGCAGACCACAGAGGTCCGAAATGCTCGTGCGGCGCATGCGCGAGGCGCGATGACCGACGAACAGTACGAAGGATTCCTCAAGGAAGAGACTGCGCGCGCCGTACGTTGGCAGGAGGACATAGGTCTTGACGTCCTTGTGCACGGCGAATTTGAGCGAAATGACATGGTGCAGTACTTTGGAGAGCAACTCGCCGGCTTCGCATTTACCAGGAACGGATGGGTACAATCCTATGGTTCGCGCTGCGTCAGGCCGCCGATCCTGTTTGGCGATGTAGTGCGGTCGAAGCCGATCACTGTGGACTGGTGGCGTTACGCCCAATCACTAACTAGGAAGCCGATGAAGGCGATGCTGACCGGACCGGTGACGATCCTGAATTGGTCTTTTGTTCGCGATGACATTCCTAGAAGCGAGGTCTGCCGTCAGCTTGCGCTCGCGATCCGCGACGAAGTCCGCGATCTCGAGAATGCTGGTGCGGCTATGATCCAGATCGACGAAGCTGCACTCCGCGAGGGATTGCCATTGCGCCGATCGCAGTGGAAGTCATATCTCGATTGGGCCTGCGATTGCTTTCGCATCTGCTCATCGGGCGTTGCCGATCAAACGCAAATTCATACCCACATGTGCTACTCGGAGTTCAACGACATCATCGGTGCGATCGCTGCAATGGATGCGGATGTCATCTCAATCGAGACGTCGCGCTCGAAAATGGAGCTACTCGAGGCGTTCAGCAAGTACGAATATCCAAATCAGATCGGGCCGGGCGTGTACGACATCCACTCTCCACGCGTTCCCGAGGCAAGCGAAATGAAGGAGCTGATGGCGTTGGCCCGGACACGGCTGCTGGATTCGCAACTCTGGGTCAATCCGGACTGCGGCCTGAAGACGCGCAAATGGGAGGAGGTGCGGCCGGCGCTAGCGAACATGGTCGCCGCCGCCCGCGAACTGCGCGCTGCCTCCAGTCCGCAAAGCTATTAGTCCCGGTCTTGGATCTGTTCTTCATAAAGCTAATCCGCTTACGATCATTTGCGCTCTCCATAATCTCAAGGCGAGCCTTCGGACCAACCAAAATTGCCCGGCCTTGCTGAGTGGGCCGGGCAGAGGTAAAGTCTCGGAGGAACGACGCTGAGGCGTCGTGCCACTTATGGCCGAGGGAGAATAGCCGAAGGCTCGATCACGCGAGAACATTCACGCGAAATTCTGGGCCTACATAAATCGCAAGTTCAGCGTAGCTCAATTATGCCGTGGAATGCGACCGGATGCCTGAGATCTAGAAATCTCCACTCTAGGTGTGTCTCGATGGCTCTTGTTTCCGACGAGAGGACGAGGGAGGCCGTTGTGCCCCAATTCACGCCAATCTATTGTGCAGGATGGCCGCCGCTATCCCGGCCAGATGCGCCAATGGGTCGGCTGCACGGCGACGTACTCTCCCGTATTCGCGTTGATCCATCGGCCGAAGATCCGGCGGCAAGGAAAGACCACCCGGTGAATTGAAGTACCTTCGATCACTGCAATCTCTAGATCCTGATCGAAGGGTGGCGCCGTTTCGAGCCGCTCCCAGGTCAGATCACCATTACCTCCTGGACGGAGTTCATCGCTGCGAGTTGGCAAAGTCAGTTAACCTTGTGAACACTAGGGACGACATCGCTTGGCCTGCGCGCGGACAGGCTCAGGTCAGTATCGCCGGGGAGGCGCGCGGTCTTGATGCCGTCAGCCGGGGCAGAGGGTTTATTCGCCGTAGCGCCGTTGAATCTGTCCCGCCGTAACATGACCCGCTCGCCAACCGAACTGTGAGGATTGCCGCCGCCAAACCACTCCTGAGCTGCCGTCGAATCGATCTAGATCTCAGCCCAAGACCTCTTCGTTTGTTGTTGATCACTTTCTGCACAAATTAGACTGGACTGCGGCTCCAGAAAGCTGGCCTGCGGCAGGGCAAATGGTCCCTTGTTATGTCATGTCGAACATCCTTTGTTGCTGCGAGGGCTCCTCGTCCTTCCGCGTCAGCCTGGGACATTAGGTTTGCAAAGACCTCAGCCGAGCCCTTGCGAGAGGGGCCACATCCTCAAGCGAGAACGGCAAGACTTCGAACGTCGCTCGACACCGTTGCGGTGGGCCTAGCAGCGTTCGGCGCCCTTCATCGGGCCCCTCCGCATCTTGATCAAGAAGACGCCATCGCAAGCGGGCAGCTTATCATGTGCAGGTCACCGACACGCGGCTCCGGCGCGCTCGGAAGCAATCCTTGAAATCGGTCGCCGGTATTTGGACATGAAAGCATCATGGGCGCTAAGACTTTCTGTCTGCCAATCGATAATCTCACTTCTGTCAGGACGTCGCGGCCGCAGCATTGATACAGGTCAAAAAGCTGAAGCGCGTCAGAGAATGGTTGAGCTCGAGCGACGTCTACGAGCCGCAGAGATGGGCGCTGGTAGTCGACATGTCCGAGTTCCGGCGGTCTACGAGGACCTCGCGTTGGCCTGAAACATGCCAGGGTGTAGCCAGGCTTGATTTGAGCCGCATCGCGTGCGAATGGGCCACGACAGCATTGCTGGGATAGCGGCCGGTAGGTGGCTAATTGATCGATCACCTACAATGGTCATCGGTAGCTTGCGGGCGCCCATGCCAGCCATAAGCTTTGGCGCTGAAGTCTCCGACCCTAGTCTGATCGGAACGTTGGCTGCGACAAGCCTGATGATCGGCTTTGCTGTCACAGCGGCAGAGTGGACCGTCTGAAGCAAGTCTGGGCGCCTCGCTTCATGCCCCACGATCACGTGTTCGATATCGCTGTGGCTAGCTCCGCCGCCGGGACACTTCAGAAATGGCTCTGCCAGGTGATTGGCACAATGATCGATGCTTGCGGCAGTGGCTCGTTGAGGCGACCGAGTAGCGCAAGTTCGCGGTATCTCGAGCGTCCATGTTGCCGTCGGTTAGGTGCGACATAGAGATCAGTAGCAACATCTCGAGCGTAATAGCGCATGCTGCTTTCATGCGGTTCTTAGGGATAACATGAGCCTCGCGCGACACGGCCAAAAATCTCGACCTTATCTGGCGAAGGAGCGGAAAACTGGATGCTGCTTGAGGCAAATCAAAAACTCTTGTGGCGCGAATTGGCAGAATACTGGAAACTCACAGGAAGAGAGGGCTAAGCATGCCTTCATTTAGCGTTCGGTTCATTAAGACTGTTTGTGACGATACCGGCCGCGAGCATCGTGCCTGTGAAGCAGCGTTCAAGGTCGATGCTACCTCACTGAGTGCTGCTGCACAGCAGGCGGAGATCGATTTCTGCAAGCAAAAGAGTGTCCGCGATTGGACAGTCGTCGCCGATGTGATGGAGCTTCGAACTCCGCCCGCAGGAGCTTAATCCGTCCACATCAGCGTTTCGACCATCCCGCAAACGCCGCGCTCTGCTGAATCGTTAAACAAGGGCCTCGGACTTGTGGGCTTCTCCAAGATTGCGCTTGCTGGCTGCCATCCAGATGTATTGCGGATGTAATGTGTGTGTCTTGCGTCAAGCCGAGACCCGCTGCTCCGCCGACATCCAGAGGCAAAACGATGCAGGTCAGCTTACGGATTGCCCAAACAACAGGCCGTGCGCGCTCCGCCGTGCGAATACACCCTCTGCTCTTTGGCGGGATCGATCGGGCTCGATCAGTCCCTCGCCGACAATCGTCGCCCTGAGAGCTCGCGTTCAAAGAAGGCCAACACGAAACTAGCTTGCCCCCTCGAAATCCACAGCATGCCTTCCGTGTGTCTTCGGCTTCTTCCCACGTTTCCTGTTTGCCGCAGCGATGGCACACATCCGGCGTGCGCCCTCTGCGCATTGCTGGCTCTCTCCGTCGCTTTGGCCGCCATCGGCTTCAACCTCAATCTCCATTGTGAACGGTCGGTGCGACTACCGCCCGAGGAGATCAAAGGTCGCCTGGACTACACTTAGGTTCGATCAGAGGCCTCTGATGATGGTACTGTGGTCGTAGGATGACCACCTGTATGGTCTCAAGGGCAAGGCGCATTTTAGACAGGCTCGACTCTAAAGAGTGAGATCGCTCCGCCTGCTCTCGTCTATTTGCGGCAAGAGCGGCAATATTCTTAAGATCCGGATAACTGTCACGGTGTCGATGTCACGAAGACTGATCTGTGTTTTCTTCACGTCCGCCAAGGGTCAGGCGTCCCGCCCACAAGCTGGACCGAGAAGCATACCACGTCATCACAAGCGCATACCGCGTCCGGGTATATACTCAGTATCGGTGTTCCACGACCCGTGGGCCGTAAGTTGGGACGTGAACGCGCTCACCTCCGCCGGCAGCATTCGCGCGCGACTGTCCTCGTCATCGAATGGAACGCGAGCTCCCCGACCATCATTTGGGTCTCCAGTGACATCAAGCGGGGCTGTTGCTTCGACGTAACCATTAGATGAACCCGCGATCTACGCTCGTGCCAAAATGAAGAGCGATATGTGCGATGTTTATTTGAGCGGAAGACACGGCGTTTTGGTTGTTCCGAGATGCTTTCGATCGCCGCGAGATTGGACGGCAACTCGAAGTGAAAGAAGCGGGCGCTGCCTTCAGTGAGAAATGTCATTCGTCAAGACGTGCGGCAGGGCGGTTAACACGGACGTAGTTTGATCTCGAATCGGCATTGGGCGGCAGTTGAGACTTCGTCAGAGTCTTGACCAAAAAGGCTAACTCCGCCGGACCAGCTCCTCGGAGCTCGGGCTCGAGCCGTCGAGAACGTTGCTTACCGTCTCGAGGGCAACGAGGTGTGCTGCATTAGTCGTAAGGAGGAAAGCTTATTTCAAAAGGCGGGCATACTGAAGATAGGTGCTGGCCAGCCGCACGGGAGGGCATCCAAGTCGTCAAGCAGTGTGGTTATCTTGTAGCAGCTGCCCAGAGTGGCCTGCGCGTATGAAGCGCATCGCGAGCCGCGTGTCTCAGCTCGATGTTTTCGGCCAAAGGCAGATTGGGCGGGAGGGCGGGAGCCCGATTATCACGGAGGAAGGAGGGCTCTTGAGACGGTCAAACGGTAGATTGTTATGCAGTCTCAGGTTGATCACGAGATCGCGCAAGGACGAAGATGAGCAGCCGTCCCTGCTGGCGTCGCAGTTTTGAAGGACCGCGCGTACAGAGCGCCCCCGGGGAAAGCGATTGGGCCCTCGCAACTGGCTGTCGGCAATGCTAGCGGCCGCGGTCTCTCCAGGCGAAATTGGATACCTCACATAAGAGGGAAGTTCCCCAAGAGAGTGCGATCAAAGCTTAAGCGTGGCTTGTGCTTCTTCACGTTGGCCGCCGCTCTCTGAGAAATCACCGCAGGCGCTTAAGCACGATCTCTTTCCGCTCTCCGTCCGAACCTCCCCGATTGAAGTTGTTCAGCTTCACTGCGAGTTGATTTGCTGATTTCAGAACGTATCGTTCAGCATGCTTTAGCTTGAATAGAAAGGTGTCGATTGGGGCTGCACTCTTTTACCACGAATCCTTTCAGAGCGCGACGTCTGTACGAAGGTTGCAATTCCAAAGCTGCACCTGTCCAGACGGCTCCCGTTCGTAAGACATAACCGAGCTAATACCCTTGCGCGACTTCCTTCGATATTGCCGTTTTTTAAGGTCGTCGCGCTGAAAAAACTATGTTACAAGCCGCTCCTCTCAAAAGGAGCATTCATCGTGAAGAAAGCAACCAAGAAACGCGTTAAGCGGCGCGAATGGACGAAGGCAGATATCAAGGAGCTCAAAGTCCATTCGAAGGCCCGAACCCCCGTCATTAAACTAGCAAAGATGACCAAGCGCAGCGCCGGCGCGCTCCGCCAGAAGGCCTTGAATCTTGGAATTGGACTCGGACATCAGCGCTAGTTGTCGCCAGCGCTGCTACTGGCGCGGTAGGGCGGCTCGCAGGGCCGCCCTCTTCGGCCATAGAAGCTTGTCGCAAATGTGCTTTGCCGATCCGCGCTGAGAGAGCGTTTTTCCGCAGGTGCTGGATGGTCTTTCAATATCGCGGTACGGGCTCCAGCACTCTCTCATCCCCGATGGAGTTTCTTAGAATAGGGTCTCAACCGCTATGACCACTTGGGATCCACGATTGTCGGTGAAGCCTTGTCCGAAGGATCTCCCATAAGAACGGCTGGACAACCTCGTCTCCGTCAGAGAGCGGCGGCCAAGGTCGCTTGCTGGATCGGGTAATCCGGCGGCATAATTAGGTTCCAGCTTTTGCAAATCTCCTTAGCGCCGATTCGCGGCGCTACGCGGCAAGATCAGCTAACTCAGATACTTGGTACAGTTTGGACGGATGGGCTCGCGGAGAGCAAGCTGGCGAGGACTATAATTCAGCATGATGACCGGTTAACGGCAGCGCCCACGGGAGATTTGCGTCTGGGTCGATTCGTTATGGCTGGATTGCTGCGCGCTGGGCCTATGACGATATAGTCTGCCTCTTGCCGCATTCAGCCAAGCTGTCCCCTCTTCTGGCGAAATTGTTTCAAGCATCCCAGCCTCAGCGACGTGCATATCGCATTTACCTCTTCAATGCCCCAGCATATGCATCCCGTGACTATACGCAGTAAGCTTCCATGTGCCGCGCGCGGTCTTCGGCAAACGTCCGTATAGTTCTTTTCAACCTTCCCATATCCGCAATCAATCTTCGTGCAATTGAGCTGTTGCTTGACTTCGGTTTATTTGTCGAGCAATCGAGGAAGCGATTGCAGTTATCCTGCTGTGATGCCGCCCGATCGAACTGAACGGGTCTCAAGTCATGAACGCCAGGCGAAATTCTAGCGGTTTTGACTCTTTGTACGCAAGCGGTTGCCCTCATGTGATCCGGCGGCTGGCTTTGTTTCGCCCAATTGAGCTAGCGTCGCGAGGGGGCGCTTGCCAAGCGAGTGTCTGAACCATGAGCGAACGTCTTGGTCGTCCACCTGAGGTGTGCTTTCTCCTCGGTCTTCCACGATCCGGGACCACACTCCTGGCACATTTGCTGCAGCACCATCCCGACATTGTGGCTCCGCCTGAACCCTGGTTGATGCTGGCGCTTGAAGCATTTGGCAGGGTGGACCGGCGCCATCCGGCGGGCAGCTCACTGATTGAGGCCGCGACCTCCGAATTCTTAGGGCGGATAGATCGCACGATCGCTAGCCGCGCTTTTGCGGACGCTGCATACGATCAGTATCTGGCAAAAGCGGGCAAGCGCATCATCATAGACAAGACACCACGCTATTGGACGGCCCTTGAGTTTCTTGAATCTATCTATCCAGAAGCGCCACACATCCTTCTGATGCGCAATCCCTACGCCATCGCCGCTTCACTGAAATCAACGTGGGGTATCCCTCTGCGGGCAGAAAGCTCGCAGCCGGTCAGCGTATCCAGTCTCGCTGATTTGATGCTTCGTCTACCCGATGGCATAATATCTTCACTCGCCGATTTGGTTTTGGGTCTTCCTAGGCTGGCTGCGAAACGTACTCGCCCGCGGACTCAGTTGGTGCAATACGAACTGCTCGTGGCGCATCCGGACGAGGAAATCCAGCGTCTTCTGACAGGGCTCGGCTGTGATCAAGGAGGCGTCGCATCGTCGAGCATGGGACGAGCAGACTATCTCCAATCCAGCAGCTTTGGCGATCGAAAGATTCTCGAACGAAACGCCGTCGACGCAAGCTCTGTCAAGTCATGGCAATCTCAATTGAGCGTCGAAGAGATGCAAACCGTGACCGATCTGGTCGGTGCCGAGCTTTTGATAGAACTCGGATATGAGCAGGAATTGCTGCATGCGCAGCAAGCCGGAGTTCTGGACAGGGGGCGGGAGGTAACCGAACTCTATCGCCGGGTATTCCGAACTTGGTGGGATTTGCGAAGTACCAAGGCGGGAGCATTATCCGGAGGCGAGGTGGCGCGGCTTGAGCAAATCATCAACATCGCCTAAGGATCTGAATGCTTGCGATCAAAGACACGCTGGTTGATTTAGCCAATCCTCAACTCGCACGCTGATCTGCCGATCAGGTGACGCAGGCGCCGCCGACACCAGCTGCAGAGTGCGACAAGCTGGCGCGTCTGGAAGTCTGCTGTCCAAGGGGGGTGACCCCATGGACGAGCCATGCGCCTTGGCCTGCCGTTTCTGCCGCGGTATTTCCCCATTCCGGGCTGGAGCATAGAATGGCCAAGAACAGAAATCCTGCACCGAAAACAAGATATATGCTGCCGAAACATCTGCGTCGTCTCGAAGCTGAATCGATTGAAATCATGCGTGATGTGGTCGCCGAGTTCAAAAGGCCGGTCATGCTTTACTCCATCGGAAAAGATTCAAGCGTGATGCTGCACATTGCGCTAAAGGCGTTCTATCCGGCAAAATTACCTTTCCCCCTGCTTCACGTCGATACGACCTGGAAGTTCCGCGAGATGATCGGCTTCCGAGACGCGACAGCCAGGCGGCTCGGCCTCGACTTGATTGTCCATGTGAACAAGGACGGCATCGCGCGCGGGATCAATCCGATCGATTCCGGATCCGCGCTCCATACCCAAGTGATGAAGACCGACGCCCTGAAGCAGGCGCTCGACCTCCACGGATTTGATGCTGCCTTTGGCGGAGCCCGGCGCGATGAGGAAAGGAGTCGCGCAAAAGAACGGATACTCTCCCTCCGTTCGGCCGGACACGTATGGGACCCCCGTAACCAACGGCCGGAGCTCTGGAGCCTGTTCAACACACGCATTCGCCAGGGCGAAACCATGCGCGTGTTTGCGATGTCAAACTGGACCGAGCTTGAGGTGTGGGAATACATCATGTTCGAGAAAATTCCGGTCGTTCCGCTCTACTTCGCAAAGCAAAGACCGATAGTGCATCGAAATGGCGCGATGATCATGGTTGACGACGAGCGACTGCCGCTTAACTGCGACGAGACTCCGGAAATGCGGATGATCCGCTTTCGCACCCTTGGATGTTATCCTTTGAGTGGGGCTATTGAATCCGATGCGACGTCGATCGAAGGTATCGTCGCAGAAATGCAGACTGCGACTGTGTCGGAGCGCCAGGGACGCCTAATTGATACCGATGAAGCCGCTTCAATGGAGAAGAAGAAGCGGGAAGGTTACTTTTGATGTTTACAAAGCCGACAACGCTACCGGCCTCGGCCCGGTCGAAGGATCAGCTGCGATTCATCACATGTGGCTCGGTGGACGACGGCAAATCGACGCTGATCGGCCGACTACTGCACGACAGCAAGATGATCTACCACGATCAGATCACAGCGCTGGAACGCGACAGCATCAAGTACGGTAGCACCGGGAACAACATCGACTTCGCGCTGCTTGTGGACGGGCTTGAGGCCGAACGGGAGCAGGGCATCACGATCGATGTTGCCTACCGCTTCTTCACTACGCCGCGCCGCTCCTTCATGGTGGCCGACACTCCCGGCCACGAGCAGTATACCCGCAATATGGCTACCGGCGCCTCGCAAGCCCAGCTCGCCGTGATCCTGATCGATGCCCGCAAAGGCGTGATGGTTCAGACGCGCCGCCACTCCTTCATCTGTGCGTTGCTCGGTATTCGTCATATCGTGCTGGCAGTGAATAAGATCGATCTTGTCGCATACGACAAGGAGTGCTTCGATCGGATCGCTCGTGACTATCTGGCCTTTGCCGCCGGTCTCGGCTTCACCTCGATCGTTCCGATCCCGATCTCGGCCCGCTACGGCGACAACGTCGTAGACCGCTCCGCGCGTGCCAACTGGTATCATGGCCCCTGCCTGCTTGAATATTTGGAGAGCATTGACATCCAATCCGGCACCCCAAACCAGGCTTTCCGCTTCCCGGTACAATGGGTGAACCGGCCAAATCCGGATTTTCGGGGCTATGCCGGGACGGTGGCTTCCGGGAAGATCTCAGCCGGGGACGAGATCATTGTCGCCGCGTCGGGACGGACCACCCGGGTCAAGCGGATCGTGACCCAGGCTGGCGACCTCGGCGGCGCCGAAGCCGGGGATGCCGTGACTATTACACTGGAAGACGAAATCGATATCGGCCGTGGCGACATTCTGTCGCGGCTGGACGATCGACCGAAGATCGCAGACCAGTTCGCTGCTTATGTGATCTGGATGGACGAGGAGCCACTCGCTCCCGGACGTAACTACGTCCTGCGGATTGGATCGCAGACGATTTCGGGTAGCATCACCGAAATTAGGCACCGGATCGACGTCAACACTGGTGAGCATCTGGCCGCCGGGATGGTTTCCTTCAACGAGATCGCCTTCTGCAATGTTGCTACCACAATGCCCGCAGTATTCGATCCTTACGATGTCAATCGGAAGACCGGCTCATTTATCTTCATTGATCGCTACACGAATCGTACGGCCGGCGCCGGCATGATTGCCTTTCCGCTTCGGCGGGCCACCAATATTACTAGGCAAGTGCTATCCGTGGGTAGGAGGGAGCGCGCCGCGCTCAAGAATCAGAAGCCTTGCGTCATCTGGTTCACCGGCCTGTCTGGCGCGGGAAAGTCGGCGATTGCCGACCTCGTTGATCAAAAGCTGTTTGCGATGTCGCGGCATACAATGCTGCTGGATGGCGACAATCTCCGGCACGGATTAAGCGCGGATCTCGGCTTCTCGTTGGCAGACCGCGCGGAGAACATTCGGCGTATCGGTGAAGTTGCCAAGTTGATGGCAGACAGCGGCTTGATCGTGATCTGCTCGTTCATCTCGCCCACTAGGGCCGAACGGGACAGGGTGCGCATCCTGGTTGGCAAGGAAGAGTTCATAGAAGTCTTTGTCGATACGCCGATCGAGGAATGCGCGCGGCGAGACCCAAAAGGGCTGTACTCAAAGGTGAAATCACGCAAGATCAAGAACTTCACCGGAATCCACGCGCCGTACGAAGCACCAGCAACACCGGACATTCATCTCAGGACCATGGAACAGACCTTAGAGCATTCAGCAAAAGCGGTAGTGGATGTCTTGATGGCGCGCTCAATTCTTGATGGTTAGATGTGCCCCCGCATCGCCTGATCCATCCTGCTGGCGTGACTCAGGCGATTTGGCTCAGGCTGTGGCTGCGATCGACCGTTTCGCTCTAAAGGAATAAAATGGTCGCATCCACTCGAGTATTGCCAGCTTCCGGTTATGTGCTCGAAGTGGATGGTCAATTCAAAACCGAGTAGGCGAGCAAAGATGGAGCATGGTCAAAGGCGGAGGAGCTCAAGAGAACCCGTCCCATGCCGCAGATCAGAATCTACGACGCGGTGAGAAAGGCCAGAGAGGAAGTCCGACATCCACTAGGTTGAGTTTTCGCCTGGCGCTTATTGCTGCGCGTGCGGCCAAAAGACACGCCGAGCTCGCGTTAGAGCCGGGCCGGGGCCGCGACTAGGCCTGCTTCAATCTGCCGCGCATGACGAAGGTTCGGCCGCGGTCTTCAGGGCCGGCTATGCGGCGAGCTTGCGTATATTGACGAGTCTGAACCGACCAATCGGTCACGATTCATTTGTCGTGACGATGGTAACGTCCGGCAAGCTTGCTTGCTTTTGGCCGCCGCTCGTCGGCGAGCACCTCGGCGCACGCCCCGCACCTTCGCATCGCGAGGCAACGCCGCCGCGAACATTAGCCATCCTGCGCTACCGAGCTCCGCCGCGCGTTCGGGCCATGCCCCGTTCCGCCCTCCATCGTTGATCGGCACGAAGGCGGCGATGGGCGCGGCTGAAAAGGAGCTCATCCTTGGATGGCGACAAAGAATGATCTCTTGATGATCTGCTCTGGTCAGCCGTCTACGTGCTCAACCGCGCTGTAGACCGTGTCGGACGCGAGCTCACATCAACGAGCGGGCCTGCAGAGGAGAAAAGAGCGGAGCGGCTCGGAAGTGCGACTATCGCCGAGCCAGAGTGCCTCATCGGCGAGGTACTTGTGCGCACCGAGTGCGGTGATGCGCGGAACTCCTGCTTGCCGGCTCACGCTTTGCAGCCGCCGTAAACCACGGCATGGCTCACCGCCGCCATATCGCTAGGTGAGACGCTTCGCCGCGAAGCGGCGTGCCGAGATGCTTGCAGCCCAGCGATCGCTCTCAAAGATGGATACATGCCACTCAACTGGACTCGGCTTGACGTGCTCCAAGCAAATCAGGACGACATGCTCTGACTCACTGCCGCTCGCCGAACGATGTCGAACTGATCCTTACTAAGCGGCCAACATCCAAGATCGCTCAATCGCCATCAATCGGACTCGATCGCAGGCTGCCAAGGCCGCTCCATTCGAGCGCAACGACGTGACAGCAGCTATTCCACGAGGGGGCAAACGTTCAGGCACCGGCATCCGGGAGGATCTCGCCGGCGCCATGGACAAGCTCCGTACCTCCATGTGGCGCTTTGGTCAGGATCGTACGTGACGGAGCGATTAGCCTCCACCTTGCTGCAGGAATCGCGCTCGCAGGCGGAATGCTTACGATAGGTCCAATTTGAACTCTCAAACTATCGAACCTGCTGTGAATCCTCCGTACTCCGCTGCTTACGTCGGCTTGTCGCCCCCACGGGAGTACGGGAGGAAAAATTCACGCGAGAAAATCCGCGGAGAGGGGTTGAAACGCCTGTAACGTCAAGTTGTACGATCTCCGACATGGCCAAAACAGTCATCAACGTCCCAAATCTTCCAACGAGCGGCGGAGTGCAAATGTATCAAGTCGCAAGCAAACGCATTGGACGCCCGCTGCGAACGACGATTCGCGTGTGCGATGCCTATCATCCTGGCGCGACGATCCCGGCTGCATCGCCTTCCTGACGTAAAGCTTGCCTGACTGGGACAGGCTCACATGTGAATCGTCGGCCGACTGGCGCTTCATGGCGCTAGAAGGCGAGGGCGCTCACGCCTGCATATGCGTGACGGTTGGATGAGAGCGTTTGTCGGCGCCAGTTGCGCCCGAGCGCTATTTGGGAGGTCTGAAACGCATCAACGGGGAGCTTTGTGAAAGAGCGCTCTCCATCGGCGATGTGAAGGTTGTGATCTGGCAGCCTTTTCGGACCGCCGACGTAAAACGCGCCCGCGATCTATGGCGCTTCATTCGAAGCTGTTGATGAGGAAGGGGGCGTGCGCCACGGGGTTCCCTGGTCGGCGTACTCCAGGTCATCGACGAATACAACTTAGGAGGAATGGTTTGACAAGACAGCGGTCTTTGCTGACGCCCGGCCCATTGTCGTTATCGTTGGCGGTCAGGAGCCAGATGCAGCTTGATCTCGCGTCGCGCGATTGCGAGTTCAAAGAAGTGACCGCTTGCATGAGGCGGTTGATGCTCAGCTTGCTGGGAAGTGATGACGACTATTCGGTGGTGCCTATTCAGGGAGGTGGCTCCTTTGCAATGGAGGCCGCTCTCTCTTCCTTTGTGTCCCGAGCCCACAGGCCGCTCGTTTGCATAAACGGCATCTATGGCGAGCGCATTCTGCAAATCTTGCGACTGTGGGGTGTCGAAGCGCTGAAGCTTGT
Organism: Bradyrhizobium sacchari; assembly: GCF_002068095.1. Classification (GTDB taxonomy): domain Bacteria; phylum Pseudomonadota; class Alphaproteobacteria; order Rhizobiales; family Xanthobacteraceae; genus Bradyrhizobium; species Bradyrhizobium sacchari. Next base: position 28,860 of record NZ_LWIG01000038.1, read on the forward strand.
CAAGCGCGCGACCGATCCTTTGGATCCGCAAGAAATCGGCGATTATCTGAGCCGAAATCCTGGCGTTACGCACCTGTGTTTCGTGCACTGTGAGACGACAACCGGAATCGTTAATCCGTTATACGAGATCGTGGAGGAGGCAAGGCGACGTGGCGTAAAGACCATCATCGATGGGATGAGTTCCTTTGGCGCCCTTAATATCGACCTGAGCCAGCGAGGACCTGACGTACTGGTCACATCGAGCAACAAGTGCATAGAAGGGCCGCCGGGAGTAGCGTTTGTAATTGCGTCTCGCGAGCTCCTGGAGAATGCGACTCAAGAACCAAGGTCGTTTGTGCTCGATGTGAGAGATCAATGGCGCTCGCTCGAGCGCACGGGTGAGTGGCGGTCGACCCCTCCCACCCACATCGTTCAGGCAACGACCATGGCCTTAAAGATTCTGCACGAGGAGGGCATCGACGCTAGACGCTTCAGGTACGAGAAGGTTAGAGACGATCTCATCAAAGAGCTCGAAGGGATCGTGTCTCCGCTGCTGTCTCCCGAGCTGCAGTCGCCGGTCTGCGTTGCGTTCAGTGCGCCGCCCGGAATGGTGGACCAGCCAGGATTTGATGGGCTGTATCGCCACTTGGCAGCCCACAATCTTTACGTCTACTCGAAGCTGCATCTTGCGACGCGAAGCTTTCGCGTCGGTTGCATTGGGGAAATCCAATCCAGCTGGATTGAGCAGTTGGGATGCGCTTTTCGTTCATATTTCCGGTCCGGTCAGGCTCGGTCAGCGACGCCGACGTCGCGCCAAGAGGCATTTGGGGCGCGCGTAAAGTCGCCGGCTCAAGCAGCTGAGGACCGGCAGCTGCCGTTTTCCGCCGAGACTGCTGTTCTGCATGCGGGCTATCGACGCGACCCTGTGACGAAAGCCGTCGCAGTGCCGATTTACCAGAATACAGCGTATGAACTCGATGGCGATCTAAACCACATTGCTGACGTGTACAACGTCAAGGCCGATGGGTTTACCTACACGAGGATTATCAATCCGACGACCCGCGCGCTAGAGAAGCGCTATGCCGCCGTCGATATGGGCAGTGACTCGCTCGCCGTTGCGTCAGGTCAAGCGGCGACCTTCCTCGCTATCATCAATCTCTCAAGTGGCGAGGTAGGGGACAATATCGTTGCCTCGCCGTATCTATATGGCAATACCTGGAACCTGCTCCACAACACATTAAAGCGTTTGGGAATCACCGTGAGGACAGCAGATCCTCGAAGGCCCGAGACGTTCGAACGTGCCATTGATGACCGCACGATATGCCTGTTCGGAGAGGTGATTTCGAATCCCTGTCTGGTTCCACTCCCCGTCGCACAGCTGGCGGAGATCGGCCGAAAGTACGGCGTGCCTCTGGTCGTGGACAATACGACCACGCCACTGGTATGCCGGCCGTCAGACCTGGGCGCCGCGGTTACGACGTACTCTGCAACCAAATATATATCCGGCCATGGCACGACCCTCGGCGGACTAATCGTTGACAGCGGAAAATTTAGCTATCGGGGAGCCTCTCGCTTTCCGGTGTTCAACCGTCCCGACGAAGCGCATGGCGGAATTGTCTGGCACAGCGCTGTGCGCGATGTCGATGATCTAGGAAAAAGCGAGTTTCTCCTCAAGGCTCGCATGACCTGGTTGCGCGATACCGGCGCGGCCATCTCCCCGTTCGCGAGCTTTCAACTGATCCAGGGGCTTGAAACGCTGCCCCTTCGCATGAAGCAGCACTGCACGAACGCCAGGATCGTGGCCGACGTACTCAAGCAGCATCCTAAAGTGCGACGGGTTTTCTACCCGGGTCTCTTTGAAGGCGTCGATCGGGAAACCGTCGAACAGACACTCAATACCGCATACGGACACGGGGCGATGGTCATGTTCGAAGTGGAGGACGAACAGGCTGGGCGAAAGTTCATCCAGAACGTCGACTTGATGTATCACGTTTCGAATGTAGGGGATGCCCGCACGCTCGTAACTCATCCCGTGTCGACGACACACACCACGGTCCCGCGGGAAAAGCGCGAAGCCGCCGGCATATTTGGCGGGTCGATCCGGCTTTGCGTCGGCATCGAAGATGTTAACGACATCCTGCGCGATCTGGACAAAGCGCTCTCCGCAATCTGACAAACCGCAAGGCGATCAAAAAGAGGTTCTCATGAATCAGGCTGACGCTTGGAAACTGAGGTCAACACGCTATGAGAGCGTTCAATTCAGTCGCGAGATCAACAAGCAGCTCTCGGAGCTAAGGCCCGATAACATCACGGGAGCCGCCTACATTGCTAAAGATTACGCTATCATCACAGCATGCACCCTTGCGACATTGTCGGTCACATGGTGGTTCTACCCGCTGGCCGTTCTTCTGATTGGTGCCTACCAGCGCGGATTGACAACCGTCGCTCACGATGCGGCTCACCGCACGCTGGCGAAGAACACGACTTGGAACTATGTCCTCGGCATTCTCTTCGCTTCCTATCCCTTGTTCCAGCGCCACTGGGCGTATCGCATCTCACATGTCTACTTGCATCATCCCTATCTCGGCGACCCGGACAAGGATCCTGACCTGAAGTTCTTCCTGGCCACCGGCGTTTATGACGTGCAGCCTCCTGGGCGGTACGCTTTCAACATCATCTGGAAGCCGATCTTCGGTGGCGCGACAGTGGCGTATCTGAAGTATCTCTGGACTAATCGGTTTTCGATCGAAGATGCCGGAGACCAGAGCCGCACAGGCATCCTTATCGACAGATATGGCTTCTATCTCTTCTGGATCAGCATCCTGGCCGGGTCATATGCCCTTGGCCTGCTCCATATCGTCGTCCTGTTCTGGATCGTGCCCTATCTCACCACGTTTCAGGTCCTCGGCTGGTTTATCGAACTCGCTGAACACTCACCCATGTGTGAAACGGAGACGCAGAACGTCTATCTCACCAGGAATCGGAAAGGAAGCTTCCTCGAGCGGGTCATCCTCGGACAGAATCTGGATGAGTACCACCTTGAGCATCACCTTTCGCCGGGTATCCCGTTTTGGCTGTTGCGCAAAGCTCAGATAATCCGAATGCAGGATCCGAACTATGCGCAGGTCGCTGCCACCTGGGGCGGGCTCTTTGTCAAGGGACCCCAAGGTCAACCTAGCGTCATAACTCAGCTGAAAGAGCGAAATCGACGGTTGTACGAGCAGTCCGTTGCCGCCGTTCGCACGCGAGGCCAGGTGGCATGACCTTGCAACAGTCCGTGCCTGCTCGAGCCGTGGTCGGCGTCACTTCGAACCGTCTTTTGGTCGATGGTGTGCATCGTGACTGGTTGCGGCGTAAGTACGTGCAGGCACTCCAGCGTCATGCGGGAGTGGCTTGCGTCATTTTGCCGACCGTCGACGCGGAGGATGCTAGGGAGGAGGTCGCTCCGGCCATCATGGGCCGGCTCGACGGCCTCGTGTTGACAGGTGATGAATCGAACATCGACCCCGCCGTTCTGATAGCGCCTGCGTCCTTGACGGGGCCCGATCGGCAGGATGTTGAGGCTGCGATCCTTGACCGTCCACGGGACAGGCTCTCTGCCGTGGCCATAGAGAGCGCCATCGCGCTCGGAATGCCTATTCTAGGCATCTGCCGCGGGCTTCAGGAACTCAACGTCTATTTCGGGGGCACACTCCGCCCATCGCTTGCGGAGTGGAGCCACGAAAGTGGCGCCATGCATGCCGAGAAGCCAGATCGTCCCAGAGACCGTCAGTACGATGCCGCGCACAGCGTCAGGATATCTTCCGATGGCGCGCTCTTCCCAATCGCGGGGACGGTCGAGGCGCAAGTCAACTCGCTGCACAATCAAGGCATCGAGGCGCTTGCCTCGGCGCTGAGGCGGGAGGCCTGGGCGCCTGACGGTTTGGTCGAGGCGGCTTCGGTAGTTGGCGCCCCGACGCTGCAAATCGGTGTGCAATGGCACCCTGAATGGCATGTCTCAACCGATCCCCTCAGCAAGCAGCTGTTCAAGGCATTTGGAGAGGCGTGTGTTCGGTACTGCCGAACAAAGAAGTAGTAGAGGCTGACTGTGACAATTCAAACGAAACGTGGTCCGTGCAACTCAAAAGAGGGCTCCCTCGAAGCCGGTGCACGCGCCTGGTCCTGCGGAGGCCGTGCGCCGCCGCGCGGGCACAGGAACTGCGGGCTATTGACGAACCACTTCGCTCTAGGAGTATTGTTTGTGGCGCTTTATGTCGTCGTGAGCGCGGCCGGCGACGTTTATGCTGCATCATATCTTCAGCAAGCGGATGTGTTCGTCGCGCTCCTGCTGTCCTTCGCCGTGGTCTGTCTGACGTTCAATCTCCTGGCTCGTCACGACAGAGGCGAGGCAAGAGTTGGAAAATGGTCGCTCCTCGTCTTCGTCGCGCTCAACGTGGTGACAGCGATCAGCTGGATCGGCTTATTTGTCGGCTTGAAATACGTTGAGCCTGCGATCGTCGTCGCGTTCATAGGGGCGTTGGGACCCACCGCAACTGTGTGGTTAAACGCACTGATCAGGCGCCAGGGTGCCCCTCCAGCATCCGATATTGTCGTAAGCGTTACGATCGCGACGATCGGGAGTTACATGATCTGGATCTCGGCCAGCGGCAACGCGGGCGTGGCGTGGGGAGCTCGCTCGTCCTTTGGCATCGTTTTGGCCATCGTGGCCGGCCTGTCACTGTCCCTCACGAATATACTTGTCAAACTCCTGTTCGACCGTGGGTTTTCCGGCCGGCAAGTGCTGGCGCATCGCTTCTATGGAACCATTCTCTTGCTGCTGGGACTGGTCGACCATTCATCTATCGTGCCTGAGATCTCGCGGCATTGGTTTGCGATCGCAGCGATTTGTCTTTCGACAATGATTGTTCCTTTGCTCTTGATCCAGCAGGGCATCCGCCTCGTAGAGCCCTTCACCGTCAACATGGTCCTGTCCACCGCTCCCATCATCACCTTCCTGTTCCAGTACTTCGATTCTCGCATCGTGCCTTCGTCGCATACGCTCGTTGGGAATCTTCTCATTACGGTTGTCGCTCTCGTCAACATTTGCTTGCAGTATCGGAGATCCGCATGAAAGAACGAAACTGTGTAATCGTAGACGCATACTCTACTGGCCGATACCTACCGGGCGAATTCAAGCGTTATGGAATTGGAACCGTGCATGTGATGTCGGCCGCACAGATTCCATCCATATTCCAAGCGCATTTCAATGCGGATCTTTACGATGAAGTCATTCGTCCCCCCGAGAGCATGGGGTATGAGGACATCGTCGAGTACCATCTTCATGCTCTCCATGGCAGAGAATTGGAGTTCGTTCTCGCGGGCTGTGAAACCGGAGTTGAGCTTGCCGATTCTTTATCGGAGCGGCTGGGCTTGCCTTCAAATGGGACCGCGCTATCGGCTGCTCGGCGTGACAAGGCGCGATTGTCTTGCGCGCTCGCCTCTGCTGGCGTGCGATCGATCAGACAAGTCGTGTCCGATAATGCTGTAGAGATCGCAAACTGGAAGCGTGAAGCGAAGTTCGATGAGATCGTGATCAAGCCTCTGAACAGTACGGGCACCGAGGATGTCTTCTTTTGCTCGACGGATGCTGATATTCAGCGGGCTCTAGGCGTAATTGTCGGGAAGACGAACCGTGTCGGAGCGTTGAATCGGTTTGCCCTCGGGCAGGAAAAAATAAAAGGCCAGCAATACACCGTAAATGCCGTCTCGATCGACGCGAAAGCCTTCATTACGGAGGCCTGGACTTATGACACCATTCGCGTCGAGGGGGCATCATCGGTCTGCTCACTTGAAAGATTGTTGGAGGGTAGCGAACCAATCGTTCAGGAGCTGTCCGAGTACCTGGAGCGTGCGTTGCAGGCGCTTCAGATCGTCAACGGACCGGCTCACGCTGAGATCATTATCGATCATCGCGGGCCGGTTCTGGTCGACTTCGGCGCGAGGCTTCAAGGGACTATGTCGGCAAAAGCACGAACCATGGCGTTGGGGCATAACCATATGACGCTGACGGCCTGGCGTTACGCAGATGTCACGACCTTTCGTGAGTACATGAGGCTGCGCGGCCCCTACAAGCGGAAGGCTCACGCACTATGCGTCTCGCTGATCTCCGATAGGGGCGGTGTCGTTGCCGGTTACCCCGGACTCGAAGCAATACGGAAGCTCCCGAGCTTCGCGGATGCCATTGCATTCGTCCCGATTGGTGAAGAGCTAGTTCCGACCATCGACTTGGCATCGACGCCCGGCATCGTTTATCTCGTGAATAGCGACATGACTCAACTTAATGATGACTATCGCAAGCTGCGAGCAATGCGGATGGACCAAGTTTTCGAGTTAGTGAACGCGAGATAGCGACTAATGCCTACTGATGCAATGTTGACCGGAGCGGAGCCAGCTCGCGCGTCGATGATCGGCGTAAGCGATTTCGACGGTGTGCTGCGAGGCAAACACGTCTTAGGTGAAGATCTGTCTGATCGAGATAAGGTCATCAAGTTCTCTGAAGCGGTGCTCGCGTGGGATTGTTCGGATCGGATCGTTCCGATCAGTTTCACGCTGAATCCGCTATCAGCATTCGGGGATGCCGATTTGCGTATTCTGTCAGCTACCGGTCGTTCGGTGTCTCATGTCGGGAATCGATGTCTCTACCTCGCCGAGTTCACCGGCGCACATGAGAACATCTGTCCGCGGGGTATTCTGCGTAGGGTCCTAAGAAGGGCTGCTAACCACGGATACAGATGCGCTGTCGGGTTCGAGTTTGAATTTATGTTGTTCAAGGAGAATGCCGACACAATCGAGCAAAAGCAGTTCCGCGAGTGGGCTACCTTAACACGGGGCCCCTTCGGCTACTCGATTGTACGCTCTGTCGCTCAACATGAGCTGTTCGATGAAATCTTGTCGCTTTGTGAGAAAGCTAGAATACCTCTCAGCGGACTACACTTCGAAACGGGACCGGGTGTCGTCGAAGCGTCTCTTCGTCATTGTGATGCGCTGGAAGCTGCCGACCGAGCAACCATTTTCAAGTCGATGATAAAAGCATGGGCGCAAAGGCGAGGCATGATGGCTACATTCATGGCCAAGGTTTCCGAGAATTGGCCCGGCCAGTCCGGCCATATTCACATCTCGATGTCCTCGGATGGTCAGAATGCGTTTTACGACAGCAACGCGCTCGGCAACTTCTCAAAGCTTATGAGGCAATTCATCGCCGGACAACTAAAATACATGAATGAGTTCTGTGTGCTCGCCGCGCCGAACTTCAATAGCTACAAAAGACTGGTGCCTGGCTGCTGGGCGCCAGTCTGTCCAAGCTGGGGAGTTGACAACCGCTCGTGCGCGGTTCGCGCCATTCCGGGAGAGCCATCTGTCCATCGTCTGGAATATAGGCTGGCTGGCGCAGACGTGAACCCATATCTCGCGCTCGCATGTGCCATTGGTTCGGGAATATTGGGAATCGAGACAGGTGTGGCACTCCCCGCTTCGATCGCCGGTGATGCAAGCGTAGAAATGTGCCTTCCGTCCGCGAGACTGCCTCAAAGCCTATCAGAGGCAACATCTCTTTTTGCACAGTCTGCAGCGGCCAACGATGTCTTTGGAGAAAGGTTTGTTGAAGCGTTTTCTTGCTCACGCCGTTGGGAGTGGGAAGCTGTTCAGCATCGAGTGACCGACTTTGAACGTCTGAGATACTTCGAGATCATTTAGCGTGTCTTGGCAGTTCTGTGCCTCATTCCTCTCGCTGTCATGTGATGGGCGCCGGGACCGTCGCGGCTGCTGTTCCGCTGATGTGAGACTTCATTCAGAGCGAATGTGCGTCTCTCGTTAGGAACGTCCTTGGGAGCCGATGAGATCTGCTGCTAATTGCTCTGTGGCCGCAATTGCGATTGCTTCAATGCGATGCAGTAGAATGTGCTCGGCTTCTTCAAGAGAGGGCAAGGGCGAATATTTGTCCAGGGGGCGAAGCCGAAGAGCAGTGACGCGCGACGCTGTAGCCAAGCCGCGGAGCCGCGCGCCCGCGACTGAATTCCCGCGGCAGCGAAGAGGGCCCAATCACTTTCGGTACTGGATACATAAGAGCGAGAAATGCTGCGCGGTGCATTTAGCGAACATGCGCTAGGGATTGTCCCTCGAAAGCGCACGAGGATTACGCGCAGAACCGCCCCAGCATATCCTTGGATGCGCGCGTACAAGGCCTGCAACAGTGATCTTGCCCTTATCGTCTTCGAACGGGTGAGTGCATCACGAAGAAGGCCGAACAACTTCGCGCGGTAAGAAACACACACGATTGGCTTGGGGCAGCACCCGTTGCCCCGCCAGGTCTGCCGCCGCGATTTGCCCTCGTTGCGCCGGAAACAGCTCGATCTCCGTGTAGCAGCAGCAATTTTGTAGGCGACGTAAGGCATATCCACCGGCGCAAGGGGGGGACGATTGACCGCCGCTTCTTCCGCGAAAGGCTTACGAGAGTTCGTGTTCTGTTTCTAACTTGCGCGCAAGGTGCAGACGCCCATTCTTGTATGCGGCTAGGATTGCCGCCGCTGCATCTGGCCCGACTTCTAGGACGAGATCGAGAAACGACCTGTCGCGCGAGCGAATGTCGCTGCGCTCGGCCGACAGGAGCCTACCTTCGAGAACGAGCCGTCGCGTCTTGATGGGCCTGGAAGGCCAGCTAGGAAATCCGTAAGGAAGCGCATTCGTCAAACATCCCTCATACGACGGCGGGATCGGGTGATGTGCATTTCGCGACCTGCCAACCCTAGGGGTCAAGGATGGATGCCATTTCATCGATATGCGCATCGATCCGAGCGAGGACCTGCGCAGGCACGACGTCGCGCTCTGGAAGAACTGACCACTTGTCGCGCACGGCCGCCGCGGTTTCAGCTACAGCCGTCACCACAGCTCCTTCCGGAAGACGGCTGCGGTTTGCGAAACTGCGCCAGCGTTCTGGAGTCAGCGCCTTGAACGACTTTTCGCCGGCGAGACTCAAGGCTAGCCCGTCCTTTGGAATGTAAGGAATTGTCGAAAGCACATCGTAGATAGGCGACAGCGTTGGCGTCCGGCCATCTCCGGGATAAAGCAGCGACCAATTCTTGAGATGCATATCGCCATTTCCAGTGATCGCGGTGAGTGCGAGACGCCGAACAAACTCTATTGCGGAATCGAAGGAGACGCCGCTGGTAAGCGCTGCCGCGATATTGTGATACGCTGCGCCAGTATATTTCTCGGACGGATAGCGGCCGAAGACCTGCGCGAAGTCCTCCATATGCACGCGCGCGCCGTCAGCGCCGCGGTCGAAGCGGCGGACCAGCAGCACCTTGCCCGTGGATATGGTGTTAAACTCTTCCGGAATGCCGGCGAACTCCGTCTTCTCGACGAGTTCGCGCGCCGGGACTTCCATCCCCAACGCTTCCGCCAAGGCCAAGATCGCGAATTCGCTTTCCGAAAGTCCAATGTGCGTGAGGGACGCAAATTTGGCAATGTACTGTCCTTGCTCGTCATCGACGGCGAGCGTGATCCCGCCCTCCTTTCCAGTGTTCTTCATCACAGAAAGCTTCATCTGAACGCCGGCGAGCGAAAAACGTGCTTTCTTCTTGCCCTCGGCCTCGGGGTCGGCTGGAACGGGGATACCGCCACTTGGCAGGGCGCGTACCGCTCCTGGCAGATTGGTTCCGAGCGCAGCCAGGAGATCGAAGTCGTTTCCCGGTCTGACTGACGCGGCGTGGTGCTTTTCCATCGCCTCGCGCAGTTTCTCTTCGGGCAGCAGGTTGGCAAAGAACGGAGGCAGCGCCCCGCGTATAGGTTTGGGATCTCGCCGGAGGCCGCCGTCCGCTGAGCGAAGCGACAGGCTGAAGATCGGCGGGTTGTTCATGCTCCGGTAAGTGGGCAAAAGGTTGAACGCGTTGTAGTCACCCGGCGTGCGGACAAGGGTGCCAATGGGAAGATCGTTCAATGAGATATCAAGCGACTGGATTCGTTCAGCCGGGAGGACAGCCTGATTCACGACTGTTCCTCCTCTTCGGCATCTGACGTGAATGCGGGGCGATCATCATCGTCGGCCACGGGCTGCAACATCGACTGAATGGCGGGCACCATCGCCTGCGGGATCAACATCATCTCCATCCCAAGGGCGCGGGCGACATTGACGAGTGTCGTTGCGCGGGCGGCAGCGGCGCCCGTTTCAATGTCGCGATAGCGGGGTCTGCTAATGTTCGCTCGAAGGGCGATTTGCTCTTGGGACAAGCCCGCAGCCATCCGGGCCTTTCGAAAGTGCAAGCCGAGTTCCCTGAGGAGTGGATTTGGAGTACGAACCATGATATGTTCTCGGACCAGCACAGAAAAAATGATACCTAAACAGATCAATCCGACGCGTCAAGAGGAAACGTTAACAGATCTTACGCAGCAGAATGATCCGTAAACATATCTTCGCAGTTGCCCAGTCCTCAGAAGTCGCGATGAACGAGCCGGGATACCCGAGCTTACCCGCTGCATGCCAGTGGAATGAGCGCCGGAACCTGGACTGGGGGTGAGGCTTTCATCGCTTGGCATGGGGACCGATCCGACAGCTCACTTGCCCCGCGCCCGGTCGATCTGCTGTTGGACCCAGCCGTCAAAGTCAGAAAGCGCTTCGATGATCGCGTCGTCCAAATAATCCATCTGGTTGAGATCATCGCGTGCTGCGGCGGCGCTGAGCCTATTCGTCTCTTTTCCGATGAGGTTCGCCTTCTGCTGCCATTTAGCAATGGGCACCGTCGAGTATCGTCGCTTCCAAGTCGCCATAAGATGCCTCTTAAAGAATATCGGCAACAACGAGTTCAACGGCGAAATCGTCACCCTCTCGCTCCAGGCCAGGAACGTCCGCCAGCCAGCCGGCTCGAGGCGGGGNGGGGAAATCCGCCAGCCGCCGTGAGCTCGTTCAGCAGGACGCGCTGATGGCGAAGGTTTCGGTCAGCAAGCCTCGCAACCTGCTCTATTGTATCGCGCGTTGCAGAGGCCTGTTTGCCATAGATCGCGAGCTGCCCGCGCTGCGCCACGATGATGCGAGCTTCGCAGGATGGACGCACTGATTTCCCTCAAGGAGCTTCAGTCGCAAACAACCGAGGTCGCGTCGTCGTGCTTGAGGTGTCGCTTTCGGACATTGTAACTCACCATCCAGATCACGCCGATCGCGATTGGCACGAAGGCTGCGGTCAGGAACGAGGGCTCAACTTGCAGTCCAACATCATGCGCGCCCTTGGCAAGATAGCTAAACAAGCTGACCACATAATATCCTATCGCCCCGACCGACAATCCTTCTACCGTGCACTGCAGCCGAAGTTGCTGTCTCGCGCGCTCGTTGATAGCCTGCAACAAGTCACGATGTTGTCGTTCGATTTCGACGTCGACACGGGTTCGCAACAGATCGGCGGCACGCGCGAGCTTGACCGACAGAGCCGCCTGACGATCCTCTACGGTCGCGCAGGTCCGCATTGCGGGCGCCATGCGGCGCGCCAGAAACGACGACCAGGTTGGATAGCCCGAGACATCGTTGCCTTCAATGATGGACAGTCGCGATTGAACCAGCTCGTTGTAGGCCCTGCTGGCGCCGAAGCGAAACAGGCTGCCGGTCGCGCCTTTTTCGAAGGAGGCGGCCAGCGCCGTCAACTCGGCAAGCAGATGGTTGTTGAACTGCAGCCCCTCACCGCTTTGCATTTTTTCGAGCGCCTCAACAAGACGGCGGTCGATACGATCAACGGAAGGTGCAAGCTCAAGGGCCGCCGACAGGCCAAGCAGCGCCAGTGGACGATAGGTCTCGATCTCCAGGAGCCGTTGCACCAGCGCTCCGAGATCGTGCGACGTCAATCCGAGGTCGCAGACGAGGATTTTCGTAAAGCCTTTTTCGTCTACGCGGAAGTCTGAGGCGGCAACGCCTGCGCCGCTCTTTGTGGCAACCATGGCCAGGCTGTTCTTGTCAAAAACCTGTTCGGCGCGCCTGGTCGGCGAGGCGTCCTGCTCCACTTCTAGCCGGATCGCGACCAGCAACTGTCCGGTTTGACGCAACGCGCGGATCAGCGATCGGACGGTACTATCAACTTTGTCGAATCGGTCTGCGGCAGAACCATTTGTGTTACTCCAGATCCAAGTGAATGTTGTGAATTCCGAATGCTGCTCCCAGCGTAGCGTAGCGGGCCCGATGACAATCTGATGAAGTTTCGCCGATTGCTCGGGCGGCGGAAGATTGCGCTCGAGACAAAAATCGATAAAACGGCAGCGATCGCCTGTGGCCGCCTCACCCTGCGCAAGAAAAGCCAAGTGGATCACGCTGAATGGCGAAACAAGGCGCGTGAAAGGGCGCGCGTGCACTTCGCCGAGCACGGCATCGCGTTGCGGATGTGGCGTGAAGGTTCGCAGATCCAATTCATCGACCATGTATTGACGCCTCTCTTCAGCGTGAGCAAGCAACCGTCATCCGCGCGAGGCGTGGCAAGCAGGAGCGTCTTCCGTTCCCCGAGAGGGGTGCAGACAGGCGACCTCCGGTGCGGCCACCACATTGTCGATTGACAGATCGAGGCCCAAACACGACTCCCATCTTGCTGCCGCCGCCCTGACGTGGAGAGGCGGTGCAGGATTTGGGCCAGCACTGTAGAACGGGCACGCTCGCGTCCTTTGGCGCAATGTGACTTTCGAAAACAGGTGGAGGCTGATTTCGGACATGAAGCGCGCTTGTATTCTGACAGGATGCGTATGTGGCGCAGCCACAGGAAATTGCCTGTTTCGCACGGTGATCGCGCGCCAGGCAGCTGCATGATCGAGACAGCCGAGCTGTGGACGGATTTGTCCATGCAGAGGCCGGCGACTGACCGCGTCCGAACCAGCAGGGCAAGGCTTGGCGATGGGCTGATAACGTCACGTCGCGTGAGGTTGACGTGACCACGCAGCCGGAGCGCACGCCGTCAGCGTCTTTTGGGGTGACATTCAGGGCAGTGCAAGCGTAGCGGTTCGACCGCAGTGAGGCAGATACGTGGCGAATGTCGTGAGCGATCGACCGAATAGCGGCGGATCACAAATGCGGCCGACTCGAGTTGGCGGGCGTATTGCTCGAGTGCGGTCGCGGAGGTTTTGATCCGTCGTAGCCACGCGGCCGAGATCCGGTCTCCGTTGAATTCGCTCGCCGGTCTTTGCGGGACGCGAGGATCGCCACGTTCTCGTTGATGACAACTCTGTTTCGGATCGAGCGCACGAACGGCCTCTTCGATGGATGGATCAGGTCGAAGGCCGGCTAAGAAGCCTCGACCGCCTATGGCAACAGCGGCCTCGCAACTTTCATCCCCCGCCGGCTGCGCCGTCATCCCTCGCGAAACAAGGTCCGGCCTCGGAAACAAAGAGATCAAGGAGAACTACCATGGCGATTGGCTGGCATCGCCATGTCTCACTCGTCATGCTGGCCTTCGCTATCTGGACGTCGCTCAAAAAAACGCGACCGCGGCCTCGACCGAAGCATCGTTCTTGATCCGCTTGTCGACCAAGGAAATCCGCCGCATCCCATGAAGGCTGCCCAGCGGCGCATCTCGCACGCCTAAGTTCTCGCATGGTAGTCGTTGCGCAGGGCTCATCGGGCCAACGCGCAAAGCCCAGCTCAGGCAAAAGTTGCAACTGTAATGCCAGTTACCCGACGGAACACACCAGAGACAGTGTCCTCGTTCTCACAGGCAAATATAGCAGTGCCATTAGCCCATTACAAAAATATAAACATAGGTCTAGAACGCGCAGACAATTACTCGTTCCGGTCAATGCCCTAACGAAGAACATTGGGTTCCAAGCTAGCGCCGATTCGCTTCCCGAGGCGGGAGTCGTTTGGATGATTGATCCGCTCAGCTTCTTGGTCATTCCGGGACGACTATTCTAAGTTGACCCCACCGGCTCATATCATGCGGCAAAGCCTGGGGCCGACTTCCTCGAAGCCGTTGCGCAGATAGAAGTCGAGGGTGCGCTTCCATTTCGGCTGCCACGGGGCTCCGACCTCCAGCCGCTTCCATCCTCGCTCGCGTCCTTCGGACAGAGCGACCGCGATCAGATGAGGCGCAATGCCCTGCGATCTCATGTCGGGACGAACATAGAGCTCCGAAATTTCTCCGAACTTGCCGCCCGCGTAGATCGCAGTGCATTCGTTTAGAACCATGACGCCAACCGGCTCATTGTCTCCGCAGGCGATCACCGCGACGACGCTGACATCCACAAGAACTGTCGCCGCGCTTTGCGTGACGATTTCGATCCCCGGGGCCATCCGGCCCAAGAGCTCGACTTGGAGAGCATGAACGAAGCGGGCTACGGTTCCGGCATCTGTGACTTCAGCGCGGCGTGTGGATATGACCGGCATCTTTCTTTCCTGTCTGCTCCGTATCGGAATTGAAACACTCTGCGCCACGAGCGTCGTCGTGACATTAGTGATCCGCTAGACCGAGACAAGGCTAGCTAAGGTTCCCGAACATCTCGAACCAGAGCCGATTGGAGCACTTTCCAATCAGCTGATCTCTGCTGAGGGTCTTGGTTGTATGAAAACGCCTGATGACCCGCGATATCAGCTGTCAATCAGCGTCCACAACTGAATTTCGATGCATTCGTTGGCTTTCACGTCGCATTTCATCACGAAGCTAAAGCTCGCCTCTCCAAGATAGGACCATGATCATCGCGAACTTCGTTGTCGAACGGTCCTTCGAGCGGCCGCTGACCTTGAGTCGACAATCCGATCAGATGATCACGTATTCCAGGCCAAAAGCCGATGGATGTCGGTACATAGAAGGAAACCGTTCAGACGTGTATGCACTTACCGCATTTTGACGCTCGGGAACCGAGCTCAATCTCTCTCTGATCGCAGTCTATAGATATTTGCCATCTCCTTCCTCGGTGCTGAACCCTTTACCAGCCACGTGTTTGGAGACTAGCTCTCAGGAATGGTAGCCATGAATCCCTCAGCCAGAAGGACCGCTAGGATTCGACAGCCAATGACAGGATCCTCTCGGTCCTCGAGCGATCGGCTCTCGAGACGATAAATCCCTATTCGCATTTCACCGTTGCCAACCACTGCTCGACTAAGGCAACCAACGTCGCCAGCGCGGCGGCCGCCATCGCCGCGGACCTGATAATCATCTCTCCGCCGGGTCTCGCGCTCGCCGCAAAGGCGCCTCGCGAGGTAGCCGCCCAGCGTGATCACCAGAAGCGCCAGCTCCTCGAGGTCGCTTCCATGACCATTGATAAAAAGCGACACGCCAACCGTCACCATAAAGGCGACGAACAGCCCATCGCACAGGTTGAACGAGCCAACAACGTGTCCCTCACCCAGCGCGACCAGGAGCGTCACAGGACAGGCCAGCAACAAGCCGGTCACCACGGATCCGGCACCGAATATACCATGCGTCAGCACAGCAAGCGAGTCGCCGAGATTAGAATGCCCAGTAAGCCCGCTCGAACAAATGAAATCTGCAAATCCCCCCCATTTGCAGTACGCCTTGCCCGCGCGCTCTGCGCGAAAATCACTCCTTAGCTCCGCGGCAAAGTCGATTTGCACCGGAATCGCCTCGCTTGGTGCGCTCTTGCTACAAAAAAGGCCCGCGCACAGGTTCGCAGCACGCGTCGGAGCTTTGCCGTCAGGCCATTACGCCGCGCCGATCAAGCGTTGCTCGACCGTGTGGGAATTTTCGACGATGATCTCGGCTTGCCGGTCGGGTCGCTTTGACACCGACATCCTCGGCGGTATGTACCGCGTCAACAAAGAAGCGGTCCGGCCACGACCTTCTCGATTTGGCGAGAGCAGCTGCTGGCGTGCTGCAACGCCTGTATAGATCTCTTGTTCTCGCGTGAGGCGACAAAAACCTTGATGCGTTCGGGTATCCCGTTCTTCGGTTCTTCGCGCCGATCGCCGGGTCGGTTAACTGTCCGATGACTTCGGGGCGGGCAAGATTTGGCTGCTTTTTCTGGCGCTTCAATTGTGTCCGCTTGTCGGCGTGTATGTCTAAATCCCGACACGAAGGCGCAAATGATCGGCGGGCGCGGCACAGTGCATTGATTTTCTCTTCCTCAAGCAAGTCTCGCACAGATACTTTTGCGGCATGCTGATTGCAATGCGACGATCAAGGGCCTTTTCGACAATCGTGGTCTCTCGGTCAATGGCGCAGGAGAGATGAAAGTTCTCGATCGTATGCAAATTGATACCAAACACTGCCCCTGGTAAAGCACTTCCCCAATCGAAGCTTGGCTTATCGCGGGTCCCCCATCGTTTTCACGACCACCGCGGATCATGTCGTTCACGCAAACTAAAAGCGAAGCTCCCGACACAGGAGTTTTGATGAGCTCAACGCAAGCAATTCGTGAGCGCCTGCGCGACGCCGGCGCGTCGTTTGCGGCAAACGACAATATCGCAGAATACCTGCAGCCTGGTGACATTGAGGTGATCCAAGCCGAGGTCGAGCAGCACGTGCAGGCTGTGCTTGAAGCCCTGGTTATCGACACCAGCCGCGACCACAACACCAAAGCGACCGCGAAGCGCATTGCCAGGATGTACGTGCGCGAGGTTTTTGCCGGGCGCTTTGAGCGCGGGCCCGAGGTTGCGGACTTCCCGAACGCGAGCGGCCTGGACGAACTCTACACGTTGGGTCCAATTACCGTGCGCTCGACGTGCTCGCATCACCTCGCACCCATGACTGGCCGCATATGGGTTGGCGTGGTGCCCGGCGAAAAAGTGATCGGTATCAGCAAATTTGTGCGCCTCGCCAACTGGATCATGTCGCGCCCGCACATCCAGGAGGAGGCCGCTGTTATGCTGGCGGACGAACTGGAACGCCGTATCCTGCCGAAGGGATTGGCCGTTATCGTTAGGGCGCAGCACCAATGCATGGTCTGGCGTGGTGTTCGCGAGACTGACACCATCATGATAACCAGCATCATGCGCGGCGCTTTCCGCGACGACAGGACATTGCGCAGCGAATTTATGGCACTGATCAAGGACCAACCGTGACGTACCTATCGACGAAGACATACGGTCATGAAATCGGACTATCTACTACATTTCGCCAGTGGCGCGCGCTATCACACTGTCGTCTGCTGCACGGTTACTCGTTGTCATTTCGCTTCGAGTTCGAGGCCGACTCCCTAGACGACAAGAATTGGGTCGTCGATTTTGGCGGCCTCAAAGAGCTGAAAGCGATCCTTGAAGACACGTTTGACCATAAGACGGTCGTAGCTGCGGACGATCCGGAGCTTGAATGGTTCCACGAAGCGGCGCGACGCGGCGTGGCGGATATCGTTGTGCTACCTGCTGTCGGCTGCGAAAAGTTTGCCGAGCACGTCTACGGCATCGCGAGCAAGTGGCTGCTGACAGAGCGACTTGCTCCGCGTTGCCGGCTTGCATCTGTCGAAGTCAAAGAGCACGGTGCGAACAGCGCGATCTATCGGGGAACGAGCCGTGCTGCCGGTCAACGAGATCTTTGAAAGTATCCAGGGCGAAGGCTGCAAGAGCGGCACGCCGTCCGTGTTCCTGCGGCTACAGGCCTGCCCCAGTTGGTTGGCCCTGGTGCGACAGCAAGCACACCTGGGTCGCAGATCCAGCACGCCAAGTGTCGATAGCCGAGATCACGGACAAGTTTCGCCAACACCTGGCCTATGATGTTGCCGGAGGAAATACTGCTCGCCGTGCAGGAGTGTTGGGGCTCGGCATGTCGTGATCACAGGTGGCGAACCCGCAGCGTACGACCTTCAGCCATTGACGGCGCTACTTCTCAAGTCTGGCTTCTCGGTGCAGGTGGAGACATCGGGCATCCATGCCATTCAGGTGCACCCCTGCACGTGGGTGACCATCAGCCCGAAAGTTGGCATGCCCGGCGGGCTCGTTATTTAGGATGAAGCACTGCTGCGTGGCAACGAGATCAAACGTTTCGTGGCAAGCCTGCTGACATCGAGAAGCTCCTGGCCCTCAACATCCCGCGCGAGTTAATGCCGATGATATAGCCGCAGCCCTTGAGCCAAAGCCCGAAGGCGACGAAGCTTTGCATTCAGGAGACGACTGCGCGACTGGCGTGTCAGCATTCAGACGCATAAGTTTCTCGGCGTGCGGTAAGAAACCCGTGCGCGTTAAACCGAAGCTTTCATTTAGCGTTACTTGAAGAGCGAATCGCGCCAAGGGGTTAGCCGCGATTGGCCATCCCGTTCGTATCCGTCTAAGGGGATTCCCAAGTCGATCGGTGTGATTCGATGCGTCAATGTTCATTGACCTCGTGCCAAACCGAGAGTCTCCGCCCGCGGTCTTGCTGCGGGAGGTCTATCGCGACGAGCGGGGGCGGCCGCAGAAGCGAACATTTGCTAATCTAAGCAAGTTGCCTTGGGAGGTGATCGAGGCGCTGAAGACGCTGCTCAAAGGTGGGACGTTGCTGCGTGGGGAGCCAAGGGAGCTATCAATCGGGCGGTCTTTGCCGCACGGTCATGTCGCGGCGGTCTTGGGGATGATCCGCAAGATTCGCTCGACCAGCTGATCCAGAGCACGTCGAAGGATGCCGAAGCGCGCCGCTGTTGCGATCTTATCGTGGCGATGATCGTCGACCGGCTGATCGCGCCGCACTCGAAGCTGGGCTTTGTGCGTGCGGTGGATCAGGAGAGGGCGGCGACGAGCCTGGGCGATGTGTTAGGTCTTGGCCATGTCAAGGACCGCGAGGCCTACGAGGCGCTGGATTGGCTCCTTGCGCGCCAGGCCCGGATAGAGAACGGCTTGGCCAAGCGGCATCTCAAGAACGGCATGCTGGTGCTTTATGACGTGACCTCGTCCTATTTCGAGGGCCGCCAAGATCCGCTGGCGCAGTATGGCCATAACGAGGGCTTCGCACTGATCTGAGAACTGACCCGGCCGGCTCCGCCTCAGATTGATCACGCCGGCGAGCGCTTCGCGCTATCCTAATCATGGGACGGGCGGGGCGTTGCCGAGGGCGCGCTGACTTTCGATGCGACCGGTTCGGCGCTGATCTCTTCCGCGATGGCGCGGATTTGTGTCAAATCGCTTTGGCTGTAGCCGTGCAAAGGTTCATCAGCTTGTCGACGTCGAGCATCCCAAGGATAGGAGGGGTATGTATTGCCTGCAGATAGACCGCGGACCGCCGCTTCGGCCAAGCCATCACACAGAGGGCTTGAGCTATGCAGTTGTAGCTCCAATCATTCTGATGCAGCCTCGTCGAAATGACGGATCATCTGATCGATCGGGATACCACGTTTGACATGCCAGTAGCGCATGAATTTCGAAACGGCGGAACAACGCGACATCATGCTCGGCCGCGGTGGTCTCAATGATGCGAAGCATCACTTGCGCGGCGGCCGTCGGCGGCGCTCTTCGCGCAAGCGGAGATGCCATCCCGGAAACAGCTGGGGGCGAGATGATCGCTTTGCCGCCCAGCGACTTGGAGCTGGAAGTGGAAGGCCAAACCGGAGCGGCCTACCGCGAGAAGAATCCCGAGCGGCTGGCGCAGCGCAACGGCTAGCGCGAGGAGAGGCGGGCTTCGTTTTCAGTAGCTACCGCCGACATCGGAGTGGTTTCCGGCGAACCACACTTGCTGCAGCCAATCCGAATGCTTGAACGATTGCGCAAGGGCTGCCCCACAAACTAAGCACGAGAGTAGGCCTTTGTCGGGTACTTGCTGCGCCGCTTGTCGACATTAAGACTCAATGCCAGAAACCTGACACTACGCGTCGCTACGAAGTGTCTGCTGAGCCTGCAAATTCACTTCGGCACGCGATTTGCTCCGTTCACGGCATCGTCGTCAATCGCACTGCGATGGTCTTCGGGACGGACCGCCGCGTTCGCGTCTGGTCCCCTCCGACGGTTTGCTGTGGAAGTGACTTGGCGCTCGGTGTTGACCGAGAAAATGTAGGCAAGTGTTGGATGCGATCTAGAGTGCTTCTTTTGGGAGCCACAACAATTGCGCCCGTCGCGAGCGGTGCAACCAAAACGGCGAACCTTGAGCCAGGATTGAAACTGCCACCGGCGGTATGGGACTGGTCCGGAGGCTATATTGGCGGACAGGTACGGTCGAACCTCCTTCACCGGTCAGTCGACCTATGGCGATGCCGACAGGTTCGATGTCACCCGGCACAACCCGAACCTGTCGATTGGCCAAGGGCGGCATTTCTGCTTGGGCGCTGCGCTGGCGCTCCTGCAATTGCGATGCGCCTTCCCCGCGCTGTCCGTGCGGCTGGAGGATCTAGCGCTGACCATCGCCACGGAGGACGTCGTCTACATGCCGTCTTACGTCATTCGCTGCCCGCAGCGCGCGCTGGTCACCTTCCGCCCTTCCATCGCTTAGAGAGTGAAGTGCCACCATGTCCGAGCAACCCTTGCCGATGCTGCCGATGTGGCGCGTCGATCACATCGAGCCCTCGCCCGAGATGTTGGTGCTACGCGCCAACGGTCCGATCCACCGCGTGCGCTTCCCGTCCGGGCACGAAGGTTGGTGGGTGACAGGCTACGACGAGGCCAAGGCGGTGCTGTCTGACGCGGCGTTCCGGCCCGCGGGAATGCCGCCGGCGGCATTCACCCCCGATTCGGTGATTCTGGGTTCGCCGGGCTGGCTGGTCTCGCACGAGGGTTGCGAGCATGCCCGGTTACGCACGATCGTGGCGCCGGCCTTCGGCAACCACAGGGTGAAGCCGCTCGCCCGGCAGGTCGAGGCGATCGCCGCGCAGTTGTTCAAGACGTTGGCGGCCCAGCCCCAGCCCGCCGACCTGCGGCGCCATCTCTCATTTCCCCTTCCGGCCAGGGTCATCAGCGTGCTGATGGGCGTGCTCTACGAGGATCACGCCTTTTTCGCCGGGCTGTCCGACGAGGTGATGACGCACCAGCATGAAAGCGGCCCGCGCACCGCGTCGCGCCTGGCTTGGGAAGAACTGCGCGCCTACATTCGCGGCAAGATGCGGGGCAAGCGCCAGGATCCGGGCGACAACCTGCTAACGGATCTGCTCGCGGCGGTTGACCAGGGCAAGGCGACCGAGGAAGAGGCGATCGGCCTTGCGGCGGGCATGCTGGTGGCGGGCCACGAGAGCACCGTCGCGCAGATCGAATTCGGCCTGCTGGCCTTGTTCCGCCATCCGCAACAGCGCGAACGCCTGGTCGGCGATCCATCCCTGGTGGACAAGGCGGTGGAGGAAATCCTGCGTATGTACCCGCCGGGCGCGGGCTGGGACGGCATCATGCGCTATCCGAGGACCGACGTGACCATCGCGGGCGTGCATATTCCCCCGGAAAGCAAGGTGCTGGTCGGCCTGCCGGCGACGTCGTTCGATACGCGCCATTTCGTCGACCCGGAAATCTTCGACATCGGACGCGACGAAGAGGCGCACCTGGCGTTCTCTTCCGGGTCGCACTCCTGCATCGGCGCGGCGCTGGCCAGGCTGGAACTCAAGGTGGTGTTCGGTTCGATCTTCCAGCGCTTTCCCGCGCTGCGCCTGGCCGTCTCGCCCGAAGAATTGAAGTTGCGCAAGGAGATCATCACCGGTGGGTTCGAGGAGTTGCCGGTGCTCTGGTGAGGCGCGGACGCCGCCGGGGGATCGCGATCTTCTCCGCAACTGCCAGCGCGCCTGGCGCACGCCCGTCAGATCAGCCAACCAACAGGTAACCATCGACGTGCAAGAAACCACGGCAGCATGCCGGGACGCCTTCGCCGAACTGGCGTCGCCAACCTGCATCCACGACCCGTACCCGTTCATGAGGTGGTTGCGCGAGCACGATCCGGTGCATCGCGCGGCGTCGGGCCTCTTTCTGTTGAGCCGCCACGCCGATATCTCCTGGGCGTTCAAGGCCACGGGCGATGCGTTTCGGGGACCGGCGCCGGGCGAACTGGCGCGCTATTTCCCGCGTGCGGCGCGAAGCTTGTCGCTCAATCTGCTGGCGTCCACGCTGGCCATGAAGGACCCACCGACGCATACGCGTCTGCGCCGGCTCATCTCGCGCGATTTCACCATGCGCCAGATCGACAACCTGCGGCCGAGCATCGCGCGCATTGTCGCTGCGCGACTGGACGACATGGCGCCCGCGCTGGAGCGCGGGGAGGCGGTGGACCTGCATCGGGAATTCGCGCTGACCTTGCCCATGCTGGTCTTCGCCGAACTTTTTGGCATGCCCCAGGACGACATTTTCGGGCTCGCCGCCGGCATCGGCGGCATTCTGGAAGGCCTGAGCCCGCACGCCAGCGATTCCCAGCTCGCCGCGGCGGACGCGGCCAGTGCCAAAGTGAAGGCCTACTTCAGCTGCCTCATACAGCGCAAGCGCACCGATCCCCGCCACGACATTGTGTCGATGCTGGTCGGCGCACATGACGATGATGCCGACACGCTGTCGGATACCGAGTTGATCAGCATGTTGTGGGGCATGCTGCTGGGCGGCTTCGCTACCACTGCTGCGACCATCGACCATGCGGTCCTGGCGATGCTGGCGTATCCCCAACAGCGGCACTGGCTGCAGGGAGACGCTGTGGTGGTGAAGGCATTCGTCGAAGAAGTCCTGCGCTACGACGCGCCCGCGATGTTCAGCTCCATTCCGCGTATCGCCCAGCGCGACATCGAACTGGGCGGCACGGTGATCCCGAAGAACGCAGACGTGCGCGTGCTGATCGCGTCCGGCAATCGCGATCCGGACGCCTTCGCCGATCCCGATCGCTTCGATCCCGCGCGGTTCTACGGCACCAGTCCAGGCATGTCGACGGACGGGAAGATCATGCTGAGCTTCGGCCATGGCATTCACTTCTGCCTCGGTGCGCAACTGGCCCGGGTGCAGTTGGCCGAGAGCCTGCCGCGGATCCAGGACCGCTTCCCCACGCTGGCATTGGCCGAGCAGCCGCCCCGGGAGCCCTCGGCGTTCCTGCGGACGTTCCGCGCGCTGCCGGTGCGGCTGCATACCCAGGGGAGCTGAGATGCGCGTCATGGTCGACCAGGATCTGTGCGGAACCAGCGGGCAGTGCGTGCTGACGCTGCCGGGTACCTTTCGCCAGCGCGAGCTGGACGGCGTGGCCGAAGTGTGCGTGGCGACGGTCCCGCAGGCGCTGCACGCCGCCGTGAGGCTCGCGGCGAGCCAGTGCCCAGTCGCCGCCATTCGGGTCATCGAAAGCGACGCTGCGATGGCGAGCGCGCCAGCGCCGACCCTGCGCCTTCTCCAGCGGACGCCGAGCGGCATGCCGCGAAAGACCAACACAATCTAGGATGACACGATGGGACGGTTTGAAGGCAAAGTGGCCGTGGTGACCGGCGCCGGCGCCGGCATCGGCAAGGCATGCGCCCTGGTCATCGCCCGCGAGGGCGGCAGAGTGGTGGTGGCCGACATTGATGGCTCGGCGGCTATCGCCTGCACCGCGCAGATCGCGGCCGAAGCGGGCCACGCGCTAACCCTGGCGATCGACATCGCCGATGCGCAGGCGGTGGTAGCGCTGTTCGAGACGGCGGAGCGGCACTTCGGTGGGGTCGACCTGCTGGTGAACAACGCGAGCGCGATGCATCTCACTCCGCGCGACCGCGCGATCCTCGAGCTGGACCTGGCGGTCTGGGATCAGACCATGGCCACCAATCTGCGTGGCACGCTGCTCTGCTGCCGGCAGGCCATCCCACGGATGATGGCCCGCGGCGGTGGCGCGATCGTCAACATGTCGTCGTGCCAGGGGCTCAGCGGGGACACCGCGCTGACATCCTGCGCCGCATCGAAGGCCGCGATGAACATGCTGTCGGCCTCGCTCGCCACCCAGTACGGTCATGCGCAGATCCGCTGCAATGCGGTTGCGCCCGGTCTCATCATGACCGAGCGTCTCCTCGCCAAGCTAGACGCGCGCATGCAAACCCATCTGCGCCGGCACCAGCTCCTGCCGCGCGTCGGCCGCCCCGACGACGTGGCCGCGCTGGTGGCGTTCCTGCTCTCCGACGATGCTGCATTCATCACCGGCCAGGTCGTGTGCATCGACGGAGGCATGCTGGCGCATGTGCCGACATACGCCGACGGTGGCAACAGCCGCGCCGCGCGGCCTGCCGGCAAGGCCGCCGAAGCGGACGCGGCGCCGCGCTGCTGATGGACATGCTGCTCAACCCGCTGAACCGTCGGCATCGGCTGCGGCACGACATCCCGGTCCTGCCCGGCGCTTTTCCCTTGGTCGGGCATCTTCCCGCCGTCGTCTGCGACCTGCCGCGCCTGCTGCGGCGCGCGGAACGGACGTTGGGCAGCCACTTCTGGCTGGATTTCGGCCCTGCCGGACACCTGATGACCAGTCTTGATCCGGATGCTCTCGCACTGCTCCGGCACAAGGACGTGTCCTCGGCGCTGATCGAAGACATCGCGCCCGAATTGTTCGGCGGAACGCTGGTCGCCCAGGACGGCATCGCGCACCGGCAGGCGCGCGATGCGATCCAGGCGGCGCTTCTGCCCAAGGGGCTGACCGAGGCCGGCATCGGCGAGCTGTTCGCGCCCGTCATCCGGACGCGCGTGCAGAGGTGGCGCGACCGGGGCGACGTCACCATCCTGCGCGAAACCGGCGATCTGATGCTCAAGCTCATCTTCAGTCTCATGGGAATCCCCGCACAGGACCTGCCGGGATGGCATCGCAAGTACCGGCAACTGCTGCAGTTGATCGTCGCGCCTCCGGTCGACCTGCCCGGACTGCCCTTGCGGCGCGGCCGCGCCGCCCGCGACTGGATCGATGCGCGGTTGCGCGAGTTCGTCCGCGCCGCTCGCGAACATGCCTCGCGCACCGGGTTGATCAACGACATGGTGAGCGCCTTCGATCGCAGCGACGATGCGCTTTCCGACGACGTCCTGGTCGCCAATATCCGCTTGCTGCTGCTTGGTGGTCATGACACCACCGCCTCGACGATGGCCTGGATGGTGATCGAGCTAGCGCGGCAGCCTGGGCTGTGGGAAACCCTGGTTGAGGAGGCGCAACGCGTAGGCGCGGTGCCGACCCGGCACGCGGACCTGGCGCAGTGTCCGGTCGCCGAGGCGCTGTTCCGCGAGACGCTGCGCCTGCATCCGGCGACGCCGCTCCTAGTGCGTCGCGCAGTGCGTGAATTGCGACTCGGCCAACTGCGCATTCCTACGGGTACCGATCTGTGCATCCCGCTGCTGCATTTCTCGACCTCGGCGCTGCTGCACGAGGCGCCTGATCAGTTTCGGCTGGCGCGGTGGCTGCAACGCACCCAGCCGATCCGGCCGGTGGACATGCTGCAGTTCGGTACAGGCCCACACGTCTGCATGGGCTACCACCTGGCATGGCTGGAACTGGTGCAGTTCTGTATCGCCTTGGCGCTGACCATGCACGAGGCTGGGGTGCGGCCGCGGTTGCTGAGCGGCGTCGAAAAAGGCCGGCGCTATTACCCGACCGCACATCCGTCCATGACTGTCCGCATCGGATTCTCATGAGCTGGCATCGCATGCCCCGCGTGGTGAGGCAGCGGCGCCAGCGACGCGCGGCATTGCTGCACTCGGCGCGCGCGCTCGGTGCGAGGCCGGCTACACCGCGGCTCGCCGCTCGCCGGGGCGGTCTCCTGGCAGGTACAAGGACATGAACAACATGCAGACCGGTTCCACGCCACACGAAGACGGAGCTGGCGTTTCCGCGAACGGCGGATTGGACGCACAGGCGCGCGGCGCATCGGGCAGGCTGCTGCCCGAGATCTGGATGCAGGACGGCGCAAAGCGGGTCGAACAGGCGCTGGCGCGTCTTCTCTGCGCCGAAGACGACGGTGAGACCGAGCTGATGGCGGCGATGCGCTACGCCACCTTGCATGGCGGCAAGCGCACCCGCGCCTTGCTCTGTTTGGCTGCCGGCGCACTGGCGGACACGCCGGCGCACATCCTCGACGACGTCGGTGCCGCCATCGAGATGATGCACGCCTGTACGTTGGTCCACGACGATCTGCCCGCGATGGACGACGACGTGCTTCGCCGCGGCCTTCCGACCGTGCACGTCAAGTTCGGCGAAGCCACCGCGATCCTGGTCGGTGATGCGCTGCAGGCGCACGCCTTCCTGACCCTGGCGAGCCTGGATGCGCCGGGCGACAACCGTATCGCGCTCGTGCGCGAACTGGCGCAGGCGGTGTCCGCCGAGGGTGCCGCGGGCGGGCAGGCCATGGATCTGTCGCTGGTTGGAAAGCACGTCGAGCTGGACAGGATCCTGGTGATGCACCGGATGAAGTGCGGAGCGCTCGTGCGCGCATCCGTTCGCATGGGCGCGCTATGCGCCATCGCGGAGGATGCCGCGCACGCTGCGCTGTATTGTGCGCTCGATCGCTACAGCGCCTGTTTCGGCCTGGCGTTGCAGGTGATCGACGACATTCTCGACGCGACAGCGGATGCCGCGACGCTGGGCAAGACCCCCGGCAAGGACGCGGCGGCCCGGAAGCCGACCTGCGCGTCCATCATGGGGCTGCAGGCAGCGCGCCAGTTCGTGCTGGATCTGTTGCGCGACGCCGGGGAGGCCGTCGCCCCGTTGGGACCGGGTGGGGAACGGTTGGCGCAGATCCTGCAACGGGCCAACGCGTATCTGTTCAAGCACGCGCCATGCGCATAAGAGCGCCCGTCCGCATGGAGTCGCCCCTGTGCCGCTGCGATCGGGCGGCGGTAGCGGTGCATGCTGCACTGTGTCCGAGTCCGCGGCGCCGATCGCAGCGATTGCCCAGCACGGCCGCGACGGGCCTGCGGCGACGTACGCGGCGTCCGCCCGATCCTGGTTCCCGTCAACCGACTGCAGAAGGAACATCCCGCGTGAACGCGCTGGCTGAACAGATCCTTTCCGAATTGCGCCACCTGCTGAGCGAGATGCGCGATGGCGGCAGCGTCGGTCCATCCGTCTACGACACGGCGCGAGCTCTGCAGTTCCACGGCAACGTTGCCGGGCGGCAGGACGCATACGCGTGGCTCATCGCGCAGCAACAGGCCGATGGCGGATGGGGAAGTGCGGACTTCCCCCTGTTCCGTCATGTGCCGACATGGGCGGCGTTGCTGGCATTGCAGCGTGTCGACGCTCTTCCCGGCGCTGCCGACGCTGTCCAGGCTGCAACGCGGTTCCTCCAGCGTCAGCCCGATCCCTATGCGCATGCGGTGCCGGACGACGCGCCGATCGGCGCGGAGCTGATCCTGCCGCGGTTTTGCGACGAGGCCGCATTCTTGCCTGGCGGCGTGGCGTTTCCGCGCCACCCGGCGCTGTTGCCGTTGCGGCAAGCGCGGGTCAAGTTGGCGGCCGTGGCAACGTTGCCGAGCGGCCATCCGTTGCTGCACTCCTGGGAAGCCTGGGGGACGTCGCCGACCACCGCATGGCCAGATGATGACGGCAGCATCGGCATCAGTCCGGCGTCCACCGCCGCGTGGCGTGCGCAGGCCGTGAAACAGGGGAGCACGCCGCAAGTCGGGCGCGCCGACGCGTATCTGCAGGCGGCAGCGCGAGCGACGCGCAGCGGCATCGAAGGTGTCGTTCCCAACGTCTGGCCGATCAATGTGTTCGAGCCATGCTGGTCGCTGTACACCTTGCATCTAGCCGGTCTGTTCGCGCATCCCGCGCTCGCCGGGGCGGTGCGCGTGATCGTCGCGCAGCTCGACGCCCGCCTGGGCGTGCGAGGTCTGGGCCCGGCCGTGCACTTTGCGGCAGATGCGGACGACACCGCCGTTGCGTTGTGTGTCCTGCGCCTTGCAGGCCGGGCCCGGGCGGTCGATGCGTTGCGCCATTTCGAAATCGGCGAGCTGTTCGTCACCTTCCCCGGCGAGCGCAATGCTTCGGTGTCGACCAACATCCATGCCCTGCATGCGCTGCGACTGTTGGGAAAGCCCGCCGCCGGCACCAGCGCCTACGTCGAGGACAATCGCAACCCGCACGGTCTCTGGGACAACGAAAAATGGCACGTTTCGTGGCTGTATCCCACCGCGCATGCGGTCGCAGCGCTGGCGCAAGGCAAGCCCCGGTGGCGCGACGAGCGCGCGCTGGCGGCGCTGCTGCAGGCGCAGCGCGACGACGGCGGCTGGGGCGCCGGTCGCGCGTCCACATTCGAGGAAACTGCCTATGCGCTGTTCGCGTTGCACGTGATGGACGGGAGCGAAGAGCCGACAGGGCGGCGGCGCATTGCGCAGGCGGTGGCGCGTGCGCTGGAGTGGATGCTCGCCCGCCATGCGGCGCACGCATTGCCGCAGACTCCGCTGTGGATCGGCAAGGAACTGTATTGCCCCACCCGGGTCGTGCGCGTGGCCGAACTCGCAGGGTTGTGGCTGGCGCTTTTTTGGGGGCGGCGCGTCCTGGCCGAGGGAGCAGGAGCGGCACCATGATTCAGACCGAACGCGCGCTGCAGCAGGTGCTGGAGTGGGGTCGTTCCCTGACCGGGTTCGCCGATGAGCACGCCGTGGAAGCGGTCAGGGGCGGCCAGTACATCCTGCAGCGCATCCACCCGAGCCTGCACGACATCAGCGCCCGCACCGGCCGCGATCCGCAGGACGAAACACTGACCGTGGCGTTCTATCGCGAACTGGCGCTGCTGTTCTGGCTTGACGATTGCAACGACCTTGGTCTGATCGCGCCGGAGCAGCTCGCCGCGGTGGAGCAGGCACTGGGGCAGGGCGTGCCGTGCGCGCTCCCAGGATTCGAGGGCTGCGCTGTGCTGCGCGCTTCGCTGGCCGCGCTCGCCTACGATCGTCGCGACTATGCTCAGCTTCTCGACGATACCCGGTGCTACTGCGCGGCGCTGCGCGCCGGACACGCGCAGGCGGCAGGGGCGGGACGCTGGTCTTACGCCGAGTACCTGCACAACGGCATCGATTCGATCGCCTACACGAACGTGTTCTGTTGCCTGTCGTTGCTCTGGGGACTGGACATGGCGACCATGCGCGCGCGTCCTGCGTTTCGCCAGGTCCTACGGCTCATCTCCGCGATAGGGCGCCTGCAGAACGATCTGCATGGACGCGACAGGGACAGGTCGGCCGTCGGGGCCGACAACGCGGCGATCCTGCTGCTGCAGCGCTATCCGACTATGTCTGTGGTGGAGTTCCTCAACGACGAGCTGGCCGGCCATACGCGCATGCTGGATCGGGTGATAGCGAAAGAACGCTTTCCCGCGCCCTGGGGACCGTTGATCGAGGCCATGGCGGCCATCCGCGCGCAGTACTACCAGACCTCAACCAGCCGCTACCGCAGCGACGCTGCGGGAGGAGGCTAGACGTGCGCCGGCCTGAATGCGCGGGGGGCGGCGGCGTGCGCGCGCTGCCGTCGGTCCGATCCGACGCAATCGTCGCCCGATGCGATGGATGCCCTCGTTGTCCACCGTGTCATACGCAGTGGTAGAGAGTCCTTGGTAAGCGGATAGTCGGTCAATGGATTGCCGATGAAAAGGGTTGCCATCGCTCATCGCGAAATCCCAGAGATGCGGCTTCGGCAGCAGCAGAACTACGCCTAGGTTCTTGTGCGCGCCCTGGTCGGATGCCCGCAATACGCGTTGACGATAGATCTTCATATATTCGTCCAAAGTCGGCGTCAGCAGGCGCAACGCCTGCCGCATCCAGGCCGCTGATTGAGCTTCCGGCAGCTGGAGCCAAGTTCAAGATTTGGCGCTTGCTCAGAAAACCGCCTCTGTGCGAGACAAGGGTCCCTGTACACGCAATAAGAGGACCGGCGCTGTGACAGCCCCTTGACCGCGAAGTTCGAGACGGACGGCACAACATGCAGGTTCGTGTCTACTTTGACGCCGGCCAGATTGTTTATGTCGCTGTTGAACCAATTTACTGCCGTGCTTTCGTTGCGCGTCGAGCAATCGCCCGGCTATGTCGGAATAGGTAATTGAAGGCTGGATTGCTCTTGAGGACGCCCGTGGACTGATTGACCAGATCATGCGGAGCAACGCGCTTCAGTTCTTTTGGGGAAGGCATCTCCGAGTCGACGGGTCACTTTACTCATTGAAGCACTGACCGCGACCCGAGATCCCTCGCTCCCGGATAATCGCGTCGAACCGCTTGGAAGCCTGGCAGGCTCTGGTGCCGAATTCCTCGGGGAACATCGCTGCAGGTACGTTGCCGGCGGCCAGAATACGGTCCTTCAGCGTGGCAGTCGCGAGTGGCCGGTTTTCAGTATTGAGGCGTCCAACAATCGGTGATGCCGCGAGATGCGGCTTCGCGCTCGGGCAGCCGTGCGGTGGGCTCGAACTTGCTATCAATGCATTGCATCACGAGTGATGCGCTCCTGGCGATGAAGCAAGTCGATTATCAGCTCGACAGGAAGGGCGTTAGCGTTGCGGCAATGAATCTTCATAATGCCTACCAATCGGGGATTGACAAGCCGCACTGTCCGACCGGTCGTGGTTGGCGGGCTTGCTCGCATTCGGCCAAATCTCTTGGTAGTTTGTCAGATTTGCTACACTGCCCATCCTTCCACTCGTTAGCCAGCTAAAACACCGACAAGTTCATCCTTTATCTGTCTGCCACCGCGGCACGGGATTTGCTCTGGTAGCTGACAGGCAACGAGTCCACATTCGTTGCCGCGAGCCACGACCGGAAACAGTTCATGTGGCCCAGCAAAATCACCAACAGCGTTTTGGGCTACGTCGATGTAAGCGGCGGTGTCGCGCAAAAGTGGAGCATCAATAGTTTACGCGCCCGGCTGCGCAATATTCAGATGATCATATCGCCTTTTCGCTGGGGAGCGCGCGGAAGCCGCGCTCGCAGGTCGGAACAACGGCCTCCAGCTTTCGCAATCACCACCTAAACCAGCATCGGGAAATCGAACTCTATGATTGTGCGTAGTCTGCACGACGTTGAAGCGACCGATCACTTCGTCGATTGGGGCAATGGGACTAGCCACCGCCTTCTGACGGTTAAGGACGGCATGGGTTTTAGCATCTGCCACACCGTAGTGCGCGCTAAGACCGTTTCGCTTCTGCAATACCGGAATCATCTCGAAGCTTGCTACTGCATCGCTGGAGAGGGCGAGGTCGAGGACATGGACGGCAATGTCTTTCCCATTCGCAAGGGCGACATGTATGTGCTTGACAAGCATGACAAGCATTTCCTGCGCGGGGGACGGGACGAGGACATGATCCTCGTTAGCATCTTTAACCCGCCCCTCACCGGGACCGAGCGCCACAAACTCGACGACCCGGCAGGCTCCACATATTGAGCGATGCGAAGACACGCCAACTCATTTTAGCTGCCGCTAATTGCGAGAAACATTCACTCGAGCGATCCGGCACCGCCTCCTACCGCACGGCGTCGACCTCAGAAATTAGGAGGGGGAGGCGAATGCGGTTCGGCTGAGCTGACAAGTCACTTTGCATTCCAAGTCGAGTTTTTGGAATTCCGGGCGAGAGTCCGAAGACTTATACCGATCGATAGCCCGCTCAAGTGTACGATGTCCGGCGGCGCTGTGGGATAGCTGACATAGCACGGGCAATGCTATCACATTGATTGCAGTCGATTTCACTTTGGCACGATACGTGCGTAATCCTCTGAAAGAGGCATAGAGGAGAAGTCGTGAGATGAGAACGCTCATCAGAAACTCAGGCGCGGTTGAGTGGGAGCTGCGGTGCTGGCGGCGACATATGTGGTGATGCGGGAGCTTGGCACGAGATTGAGAGGTCTGGGCAGACCAATGCAGGCCAGCTTAAGCCCCGAACAGATCCGAACATCTGAACGATTTGCGTAGTGCGGCGCCTCGATGAGAATGGGCCAGCATCACAAGAGAACTGCTGAACGGTGAAGAGAGATGGTCCATCGGTCTTCTCTGGGGCGCGCGATCGCCTGCGAACCACGCGATCGGGATAGACCGCCTGTCACGCGATCAACCTTCTCCAGTGTGTTTGTTGGCAGCGGCACGCCCGCTATTCGCTGCGCTCAGCTGGCCATGGCAATGGACCACGTCATTGGTGCAGCACTGTGTGGCGACTCAATATTTGCTCAGTGGGCGGCCGGTGCCAACATTCGGTGCGTGGAAAGTGTTGAAGAGCTCTCCTCCTTTTTGAAGGCTGAGCCGGTGGATTGGATCTTCTCAATTAGTAATCCATTCGTACTGCCACCGGACGTGTTTAGGCGGGTGCGTCGAGGTGCTTTCAACTACGACGACGGTCAATTGCCACGATTTGCGGGAACGCACGCGACGTCCTGGGCACTACCAGCGTCAAAGGCCGAATATGCCATCACGTGGCAGCGGGTCGATAATGGTGCTGATGTGGGTGGCGTCGTGATTCGGCGCCAAGTGTTGGTTGCGCCCACTGATACGGCGCTGACCCTCAACCTCAAATGTCATGATGCCGCGATCGATGGCTTCCGCGAACTCTTAGCTGGCCTTAACAGTGGGAAGCTTGCGGCGTCTCCGCAGGCGCTGGTGGACAGAAGCTATGTTCGCAGTCAACGACGGCCAAATTCGGCAGGCTGTTTGCGATGGGATCAATCTGCGCAAGAGATCTCCGCGATGACACGGGCCCAAGACTTCGAGCCATACGTTTCCAATCCAATGTGTCTGCCGAAGGTTCTCCTAGGCGATCGGGCTGCCGCAGTCAGACACCTGGAGGTATTGACTCGAAGCTCGGGCCTTCCGGCAGGTTCCCTGCTTGAAGTCCGCTGCAATCATTGGCGTGTAGCGACGGGTACAGAAGATGTCGACGTTTGCTTTGGCGAACCCGAGGGGCCTCTGCTGGACGCGCGAGCCCTCGCCAGGGATTTCAATGTGGATCAAGGTAGCCGCCTTCCGATCTTGAGCGATGAGGAGGTGCAGAGCATAAGCGCCGCACATGAACTGCTGGCGCCTCTGGAGCAGTTTTGGCGACAGAGGCTTGGGCAGTTTAGAAGATTAGATCCTCCTTTCCTGTCATCGTTCGTGGCTGCGGCGCCTCCCCGATGGCAGTCGAGTTCGTGGTCCAGCCTAAGCACTTTGGCTGAACTATCCCCGCAAGATCGCTCGAAGTACTTGGTCACGGCTTGCCTGATCTATCTCGCTCGGATCACGGGAGAAACGGAACTCCAATTGGGATGGAAGCCTGCATCGAATGGATTGCAAACTGGCTCCAAACTCGCCGGCGCGTTGATCTCCTCCGTCGTGCCGATGGACGTTTCCATTGAGCTTTCTCATGATTTTGAAGAAGTGCGCAAAACCGTAGCAGCCGAAATCGCTCAGCTGAGCACGCACGCTAGCTTTGCCCGGGATCTTGTCACGCGCTGCCCGACATTGCGAGGCGTGGAAGCGCTACGGTCGCGCCAGCCCTGGCCGATTGGCATTGCAACGGGGACAGAGAACTGTTCCGTGGCTGACGATCTGACGACGAGCCACAAAGCCGGCCAAGCCCTATGCGGCGATTTGCTAACCTTTGAGGTTTGCGCTCTCGATGGGAACTTCCGCTGGCATTTTGATGCCGCTCGATTAGCGTCGAAGCAGATCGACCGCATGACGCAGCATTTGCAAACTTTGTTACGCGGCGTGATGGCCGATGCGGGGCAGCCTGTCGGCCGAATAGACATTCTGGCCGCCGACGAACGCACGTATCTACTTGAGGATTTGAATCAGACGGCGGCGCTTTATTCGTTTGAGCGATGTATCCATGAGCTGTTTGAGACGCAGGTGCAAAAGGCACCGGAAGCGGTGGCGGTGGTCTATGAGAAGGAGAGTCTGAGCTATGGCGAGCTGAATGCGCGGGCCAACCGGCTGGCGCATCATTTGATCGAGCTCGGGGTCAAGCCGGACCAGCCGGTGGCGATATGCCTGGAACGCAGCCTGGCGATGGTGGTTGGTGTCTTGGCGATCCTGAAGGCGGGCGGCGCCTATCTGCCGCTGGATCCGGCTTATCCATCAGCGCGCCTGCGGCAGATTGTTGGCGATGCAGAACCAAAGCTGCTGCTTTGCGATGTCGCCGGTCGAACCGCGCTGGGCGCCGAGGCCGTGGCTGATATGACGGTGGTCGATCTGGCGACCGCGACGACGGCTTGGGACGAGCGGCCGCCTTCAAACCCGGACCCCGGCACGCTTGGCCTCACATCGCGCCATCTCGCCTATGTCATCTATACCTCCGGCTCAACCGGAATCCCAAAGGGCGTGGAAATGTCCCACGGCGCGCTTGTGAATTCGCTGGCGGGGATTGGCACGTCAAAACTGCGCACACTTCAATTCGCGACCCTGAACTTCGATGTGTCCTGCCAGGAATTGTTCAGCTGCTGGAAGGACGGCGGAGCGCTTGTGCTCCTGCGTGAAGAGACCCGGAGGCGCTTCTCCGACCTGCTGGAATTTGTAGAGCGGGAGGCGATCGAGCGGCTTTTCCTCCCATTCGTAGCATTGAATCATTTTGCGGAAGTCTGGAGCGCGCAGCGCCTGCCGCTGCCTTCTTTAAGAGAGCTTTATACAGCCGGCGAGCGATTGCAGGCCACTCCAGTGCTTAAGGTGTTCTTCGAAGCACACCCCAACGCCAGATTGATCAATCAATATGGTTCTACGGAAATCAGCGTCATTGCCGAGCACCACCTTTCAGCTGATCCCTCATATTGGCCCCAATTGCCTCACATCGGGCGCCCCATTGCCAACACGCGGGTGTACTTGCTGGATGGCCATGGCGCGCCCGTGCCGTTCGGTGCGG
>NZ_LWIG01000039.1 GCF_002068095.1 Bradyrhizobium sacchari
AATGCGTCAATTGATCAACCGCACACGCTTCGTGAAAGCCGATCCATACGATCTTGGCTTGGCGCGCGAGAAGTCGCGGGTGGTGAAAAAAGGGCAGGGTAGTCTGATGGTCGGCGCGGTTGCGGGAGGAGGGCCGGGGAGGGGGGCAATGCCAGGCACAGACAAGGCCTTTGTGAAGTTTTCCGAGGTCCAGAAGACCTACGATGGGGAGACGTTGGTCGTAAAAAATCTGAACCTTGACATCGCTCCAGGGGAGTTTTTGACCATGCTCGGGCCGTCCGGCTCTGGCAAGACGACAACGCTCATGATGCTCGCCGGCTTCGAAGTTCCCACTCATGGTTCAATCCTGCTGGGGGGGCGCTCGATTGAGGCGATGCCCCCGCACAAGCGTGACATCGGCATGGTGTTCCAGAACTACGCGCTTTTTCCTCATATGACCGTGGAGGAGAATCTCGCGTTCCCGCTTAAGGTGCGCAAGCTCGGCAGGACCGAGATCGAGGCCAGAATCAAACGGGCGCTCGACATGGTCCGGCTCGGCAGCTATGGCAAGCGCCGGCCCGGTCAGCTTTCTGGCGGCCAGCAGCAACGCGTCGCACTTGCCCGCGCTCTCGTGTTCGATCCCAAGCTCGTGCTGATGGACGAGCCGCTCGGCGCGCTGGACAAGCAGCTGCGCGAGCAGATGCAGCTCGAGATCAAGCATATCCACGAGGATCTCGGCGTCACGGTGGTCTATGTGACGCATGACCAGGGCGAGGCGCTGACGATGTCGGACCGCATCGCGGTGTTCAACGACGGGATTATCCAGCAGCTTGCCGCGCCCGCCGAACTCTACGAGCGTCCGCAGAACGCCTTCGTCGCGCAGTTCATCGGCGAGAACAATCGCCTGCACGGCAAAGTCCTGGCGATGAATGGCACGACCTGCAACGTGGAGATTGCGGGTGGGAGCAACGTGCAGGCGCTGGCGATCAACGTTGAAGCGGTTGGTCGACCGACCGTGCTGTCGTTGCGGCCGGAGCGAGTGCAGCTGAATCCGACGCCGGGCGCGCTGCCCAATGTCTTCAGCGCGCAGGTGGCGGAGGTGATCTATTTGGGCGACCACGTGCGCACCCGCGTCTCACTGTGTGGCCATGATGATTTTGTGATCAAGCTGCCTAACTCCGAAGGCCTGGTGCAGCTCGAGCCGGGCGCGGCGATCACTGTCGGCTGGAAGACGGAAGATTGTCGGGCGCTCGATGCGCCGTGACGAGGGGGCGAAACCTCGGCTTGGATGAGGTCGGCCTTTGCCGACCCGTCCGAATCCCGGGCGGGGCATAACAGACCAGAGGAACGGCAGACGATGAGCAAGACACCTTTGACGAACGTCGCTGCACTCGCCGCAATCGGCCTGGCAGCGGCAGGGCTCGCACCAGCGGAACCAGCCTTTGCTAGCGATCAGCTGACCATTACATCGTTTGGTGGGGCGTACCAGGCAGCCGAGCGCAAGGCGCTCTTCGAGCCTTACGCCATGCAGGCAGGGGTCAAGATCACTGAAGACGGGTACAATGGCGAGTTCGCTAAAATCAGCGCCATGGTCGAGTCCAAGAGCGTAACCTGGGATGTTGTCGATGCAGACGCGAACGCGACCATCCGACTGTGCGCCGACGGTGTCCTCGAGACGATCGACTGGAAGAAGCTGGGCCTCGACCGAACCCGATTCACAGACGGCAACAAGTACGACTGTGGCGTGCCGAATACGATCTACGCCACGGTCCTTGCGTATGACAAGGACAAGCTGCCGAACGGCCCGAAGACCATCGCCGATCTGTTCGACGTGCAGAAATTCCCAGGCAAGCGTGGACTGCTGAGGAGCCCTTTCGGCAATCTCGAATGGGCGCTGATCGCGGACGGGGTGCAGTTTAAGGACGTCTACAAGGTCCTCAATACCTCCGAGGGGGTCGACCGCGCTTTCAAGAAGCTCGACACGATCAAGAAGGACATCCTTTGGTGGCAGACCAATGCTCAGCCCCCGCAGCTCCTGGCTGATGGTCAGGTCATCATGACCTCGGCCGGTAATGGCCGGATCTATGATGCGAACAAGAACTCCGGCAAGCATTTCGAGATCGTGTGGGACGCCCAGGAGCTCGGCATGAATGTCTGGACAATTCCCAATGGCGGTCCGCGGCGAGACGCCGCTTACAAGTTCATCGCCTTCGCCGGCTCACCCCAGGCGCAGGCCAATCAGACCAACTACAGCTCTTATGGGCCTGCCAACAAGGACGCGATTGTGCATGTCGATCCGGCGATCCTGCCACACCTGCCCACCACGCCTGACCACATGGCCAATGCTCTGCAGGTCGATCCAGCCTTCTGGGCCGACAAAGGCGATGATCTGCGCCAGCGCTTTACCGCCTGGCTCGCGAAGTAGCGGAGGATAGTCGGGAGCTCGATGTGCCCGTGACGACGGGCCGAAACTTCGGCTGGGTGAGGTCGGTCCTTCTGCTGACGCCGATCTCATCCTGGATAGGGCATGAACCAACAGAGGAAAGGTAGACGATGAGTAAGACACTATTGATCAACGTCGGTGCACTCGCCGCAATCGGCTTGGCAGTGGGAGGGCTCGCGCCGGCGAAACCCGCCTTTGCTAGCGATCAGCTGACGGTTACCTCGTTTGGGGGGCCAGCGCAGGATGCCGACCGTAAGGCCTTTTTTGAACCTTTCTCGAAGGAAACAGGGATCAAGGTCAACGAGGATGTGTTCAATGGCGAGATCTCCAAGATCCGGGCCATGGTCGAGTCCAAGAGTGTCAGCTGGGACGTGGTCGACCTCGATCCCGGTCTAGCGGCTCAACTGTGCGCCGAGGGCACAGTTGAGCCGATCGACTGGAAGAAGTTGGGTGTCGATCGAGCAACTTTCATTGAGAGTGGAACGTCGGACTGTGGCGTGCCAGAGGTAGTAACCGGCAAGATCGTCGCCTACGACAAAGACAAATTTACGAATGGCCCGAAGACCATTGCCGATGTCTTCGACACTCAAAAATTCCCTGGCAAGCGTGGACTGCAAAGGCGGCCGTTAGAAAACCTCGAGTGGGCCGTAATAGCGGATGGCGTCCCCCTCAACGACGTCTACAAGGTCCTCAGTACCCCCGAGGGCGTCGACCGCGCTTTCAAGAAACTCGACACGATCAAAAAGGACATCATCTGGTATCAGACCAGCTCACAGGCGCCGCAGCTCCTGGCAGATGGTCAGGTCGTCATGGCCTCGGCCTTGAGCTCCCGCATCGTCGATGCTGTCAAGAAGTCCGGCAAGCATTTCGAGATCATGTGGGATACCCTCCAGTGGAACGTCGGAGTCTGGGTCATCCCGACCGGTACCCCGCACCGGGATGCTGCCTACAAGCTCCTCGCCTATATGAGTTTGCCCAAGCCACAGGCTGATTTTTCGAATCTCATGCCTTACGGGCCAAGTAACAAGGCTGCGCTGGCGCTTGTGGATCCGGCGGTCCTGCCCAACCTTCCTAATGCGCCCGACCATATGACCAACGCTTTAAGGGATGATGCCGCGTTCTGGGCCGAGAAAGGCGATGAGCTGACACAACGCTTTACCGCTTGGCTTGCGAAGTAAACTCAACGAGCGGGCGGGGAGGGTCTGCGCTCTCGCCGCCACGCTCGAGCGGTCGAACCCTCGCGAATGAGTGAACGCCCGTCCTGACCCCACGTGCTCCGGTGCGAACTTCCCGCTCGCCTGATCGCGTAGCCTTCCGCCTTGAAACCGCGAATTTCATTAGGGAGAGGCTCGCCCATCGTTTCCCTAGTGCAATCACTGCCCCCTCAACGCGCGACAATGCGTCAGCAGAAAATCTGCAAGAGAGAGAGGCAATTTGCAGAAATGACGCCAATTCGAGAGAAGAACGCAGGAGATCAAAAAACTCTGATTGGTATGTTCAAACGGACAGACGACGCATTTCCATTTGAATGCGCCGATTCGCCGGTACGGCCGGAAATGCTGCTGCAGGCGGACGCCCGCGGGCGCGCTCGACTCGGGACCACGATTTGGGCCCAGAACCTAAGCTCTGAGCCTCAGAGCAAGCCATCGAGGAATCAATGTTCATCTACCGCTGCCAAGTTCGATCATCTTGGCTTGACTCGAACGGACATATGAACGCCCGCCGGCATTTCGAGGTGTTTTCCGATGCTGGCGACCTTGCCTGCCACGACTTAGGGCTGGGCCTGTCCTATATCAAGGAAGGCCATTCCGTTTTTACGGGTGATTTCCACATCACCTACGTCCGCGAGATCCCTGCCGGAACGAGCCTGACGATCGCTACGCGTATCGTCGATCTGGACGCCAAGCGCTTCGTGCTGCATCAAGAGATGATAGACGACCACGACCAAATGCTGGCAGCGACAGCGGAGCAGCTGCAGCTCAACGTTGGCGCGGCAAGTCGGAAGGTTGAGCCATTCCGCTCCGAGGTCCTCACGCGCCTTCGTGATGCGCAACGTAACCAGGATTCAAGCCTGCCGCGGAATGTGGGCCGCACAGCGTCTCTAGCGGCCGGGGCACCGGCGCGATGAGCGTGGCGTCCGACGTTCCGCGGCAGCGGCGCAGCCGGCCGACGCATCGGCGGTGATGGCTTTGTAATTTCGAACAACGAAAGCGGCGCCAGGACTTGCGTTCTCCATCGCCGCTTCGGACTGAGAGTGAAAAGACCCGGACGTGAGTCATTTCCGCTCTGCGATTTCGTTGTTTTGTCTCTCCCGTTAACTCCGGATACGATACATCTGATAACGGCAGCCGAGATCGCGCGGAGTGACCCGGCGCATTCGGATTTCAGGTCGATCGCCGACTTGATAAAGGCGCGGCAGATGGCGCGCGCTTGATGGTGTCTTGCTCGTGTCTTCGAGCGATCCGCGCTGCTCTTGCCTGGGCCACGTTATAGACGAGATTAGATCCTCGCGCGCCGAGCAAAAAAGTAAACGATGTTACAAGCCGCGAATGCCGACCCGCATTAAAGCTTCGCATTGGTCGCTTTTCTCGCGCAATTTCCGCGAACACGGCCCGAAGATCAGGGAAAATTGCTTCTATTTAAGCTATGATAGCGAGTATGACCCCCAAAGGGCGGCCTGCCATTCCGGTCGCCCGCGTCTTGCCGAGGTCGATTCCCGAGACTCCGACTTCGCGGTCGCCTCGGCCGCAACGACGATCACATTCAGGGGCAGGAACGACCAGATTAGTCTGAGACGGGAATGAAGGTTCAAGCCACATGAACACACGCACCAACAGCTTTCTCTCGGATGCCGAGCGCGAAGCAGTGATCGAGCTGCGCCATGCTATGCATAGCGAGCCTGAGCTCTCTAACGCAGAACGGAAGACTCAGGAGCGCATTCGCAACATGCTTCTGCGATTCGGCCTCGACGGTGCGAAGGTTTTCCACAACACGGGTCTATATGTCGACATCGAAGGCGCCGCCTCCGGTCCGAAGCGATCGATCGCCGTTCGCGGCGATATTGATGCTCTCCCCATTCAGGAGGAGCGCCAGGATTTGCCCTATCGTTCGCAAGTCAACGGCGTCATGCATGCTTGCGGTCATGATGTGCACGCATCGATCGCACTCGGCACGGCGCTCGCATTCCATCGCATGCGCGACAATTTTTCGGGCAAGGTGCGTGTATTCTTCCAGCCAGCCGAGGAGGCTGAGCCGCTCGGCGGCCGCACGGTGAAAGAAGAGCAGCTGCTGGACGGCTTTGACGGAGCCGTCGGCTTCCACGTAAGTCCAGATATTCCGGCTGGCGTGTTCGACGCCTGCGAGGGCTCGATAACCAAATCCGCAGATCAGTTCAAGATCAACATCACTGGTAAGATGGCCCATGGCGCGGCGCCGCATAATGGCGTCGACGCAATCACCATCGCTGCCGCCTTCGTGAACGAGGTACAGAAAGTCGTCTCCCGCGAAATGCCGGTCGATGACGGCGCGGTCGTCACGATCGGAACCTTCCATGGCGGCGAGGCGACCAACATCATCTGTCCGTCCGTCGTCATGGAGGGAACAATCAGGACTCGCAGCCCGGAACGGCGAGCGTTGCTATCGCAGCGCGTC
Source organism: Bradyrhizobium sacchari (assembly GCF_002068095.1). Lineage (GTDB taxonomy): Bacteria > Pseudomonadota > Alphaproteobacteria > Rhizobiales > Xanthobacteraceae > Bradyrhizobium > Bradyrhizobium sacchari. The sequence goes on from NZ_LWIG01000039.1 coordinate 6,074, forward strand.
CGCGAGGTGGCAGAAGGCGTCGCTGCGATGCATCGCGGCCATGCCGAATGCAGTATCCGCACAGGCGAGCCCCCGGTCGTCAACGATGGCGAAATGGTGAGGCGTTTCCGGAAAGTTGTTCATGACACGCTCGGCCGCGATGCATTGACCGCGAAAAAGCGAGCTGCAGGTAGCGATGACTTCGGCTTCTACGCAGCTTGCGTGCCGTCGCTTTATTTCTGGTTCGGTACCCGCATAGCCGGCAACGAATCATTGGTGCATACGCCGACATTCGCCGTCGCCGATGATCTGCTCATTCCGACGACGGAGCTCGCGGTCAGGTACGTACTCGATCTGGTGAGTTCCTGAGGAGTTCATAGGCTCGATCGGCATCGGCTCACAGGCGTACTTTTCATCAGCTGCGCCGAACCTTTCCTTCCCGACGCTTGATTGTGCCCTCGGTGTCGGCCTGTCCACGCGGCGAAGGATCGAGAGCGGCGGCCCTTTGTAGAGAGGGCCGGGAGGTCCTTCGGAGGAATGAATTCTTCCCGGAACCACGGGAAGACCCTGGGGGTGAGGGTTTCAACAACCCAGTCGAGCGCGCATCGAACGCGGACGACGCGGGAGAGGTCGGGATGATAGGTCAGGCAGATGTCGAGCGGGAAGATCGCATCGATCTCCAAGGGTAGCATGCCCGGAAAGAGTACATGCATGTAGCTTGGAGCCCTATTCCAGCTCCGTTGATAACTGTGCAGAGCAGGGCTGTGCTGCTGTTCGTGCTGAACATGGCTATATCGCGGAGCTTGACGTCCGGCGGAAGCAACCCGGAAACGATCTCCTCGATCTCGCACTGAAACGCCAGACGATGGTCCCGCAGTTCAGCGGTTGTTCTCGGCATCTCGAGCTTGGCGATATGCGATGGGGAAGCAGTCGGTTCGCATGCATCCTGCAAATGCGCATGATCTTGGCGTCTGGGTTGGTCGACCAGCTAATCTGAATAGAAATATCAGCTTCGCCCCAATGTATATCCGCCGACCTTTCGGAGCGCTGGAGATCGATCCGTAATTGCGGGTGCTCCGATTGGAAGTCGACCAGCCGCGGGCCTAGCCAGTTGGCGCCAAGTGCTTCAGTGGTAGCGAGCCGCACCGCGCCGCTTTTAGGACCCAAGAACCGATGTTCTTGGGTACATCCTGGGGCGAGCACACGCGCTTGACTGGGGCCCAGTCGACAGTATCGGCCATGCGCATTCCAGGGTAGAGCGCTCCAGGCAGCTGATGACGAAGCCAGATGCCAAGTCAGGCACACCTCGGGCGCGTTGGTCAAGCTGACCACACCCGCCTTCATACGCCACGGCCCCGCCGCACCGAGCCGTCTCACGAGGGCCAGACCGGTGTTCGAGGTCGCCGGCCGCCCAGGCCGTGGTGCGGCCCCGTTCAGGCGAGACGGCCGGCGCGCGTTCCAATCTAAAGTTGGAAAAGCTTCCTTGGTACGGTCGTCAAGACTTCAATGCCATTGTCGGTAACGCGGAATGTCTCGCTGATTGCGTAACCGAAATCCTCTTCGACCCAGTTGCCCAGCATCACATGGAAGGTCATATTTGGCTTAAGCACCGTCATATCGCCATCCCTCAGGCTCGCAGTCGGCTCTGTCCAATCAATGCCGATCGCGTATCCACATCGCGATTCCTTGGTGAAACCCTGCTTCTCAAGTGTGCGGTAGAAGGCGTTCGCGACGTCACTACAGGTCGCTCCGGGCCGGACCGTGTTCAGCGCAGCCTCCAGGCCCGCGACCTCCGCTTCATGCAGACGACGCAGACGGTCGGAAGGCTTGCCGATTACGTAAGTGCGCATCAGCGCAGCGGTGTACCCATGGCGAACGCCGCCTACTTCGAGATTGACCTGCGAACCATCACGAAAGACGTCGTCGCTCCATCGAATGTGGGCCGTGCCTGTGCGCGGCGAGGAGCACATGCAATAGGGCGCAATAGCTGTTCCGGGTTTGCCGTTGGCACCGCGGATTAGCGTTCCAATGACCTCGGCTGCCGCGTCAGCTTCGCGCACGCCAGGGCGTATCACTTCTGCCGCACGCGTGATTGCCGCATCAGCGATTGCGGCCGCTTGCCGCATGACTTCTATCTCCAGATCGGACTTAACGAGCCGGATCCAGTCTATTGCTTTGGAGCAATCCACAATCCTAGCTTTTGGCAGTCTTGCCGCGAACTTGTCTTGGCTCCGCCCAAACTGTCTAAGCGTCAGGAAACCCGGCTCGAGGCCCACGCCGCGGTTCGCGAGGCCACGGTCGTGCAGAAAATCGATGACTAGGTCGTAGCCGTCCTTCTCAGGATTAGCGATCAGGTTTTCTGGATAGCCGATCACGTTATTGCGGTCGAGAAATGACTCATGGATCGCTGCCGGCGCGTCCATCCGACGCATGATGAACGTCGGCTCCTCTTCGTGCATCGAGACAACAAGGCCTTGGGGGACGTACGATGTATAGGCAGTGTGGCCCGAAAGGTAGGTTATGTTCGAAGGACTTGTTACGACAAGGGCATCAATGTCGCGTTGAGCCATTTCTGCTTTCACTGCGGCGAGCCTGCGAAGATATTCTGCTCGTGGAAACAGCTGCGGTCCTTTGCTGATCGTCATTGTCTTAGCTCCATCCGGTTTGATAGATTAGAAATTCTTGGTTCACCGTTCGCGCTAGTCTAACGCTTTGTGTCGACCAGCCAGGGCTGCCTCTTCCATCTGAAGAAGCGCGGGTCACGAGCAGTTGCGATCGAGCGCCATCCTCCTGAGCTCATCACATGCGGTTACGGAGAGGCGTTGAGCTGAAGACCGGCGATTGTAGCCGAAGCTTCGGGGCATTACACCGCGCCGAGCTCAGACTGCGGTCACGAACTGTCACAATCTTCATCTCGAACCAGCTCCAAGAAACAGCTTTTTGCGCCGAGCCGCTTAGTGCTCTTTTGCGATGTTACAGCCGATCAAAGCTGAATTTCCGCAATATATGGCCTTCCAGAGCCGCAATTTTCGCCTCAGCACGGAGAATACAAACTTTTCGGGCAATCGGCACCGAAGCTCGTCTGAATCTGAGTTCGAGAATTGTTTTCCAGCTACGCTCCGCACATCCCAAATCTCTTCGCCAGTTCAACAGCAGGCGGCGCCAGGCGGGTAGGGCGCCTTCGCGGCCGACACCGTAGTCGAACTGGCGCCATGATCAGTGAGTGAGGACGCTAGAAACCTTAGTCGACGGCATGCGCCACTCGGTGCGAAGGTGGGCTGGACGAGACGACGATCCCGCCGCTGAGCGGACGACCATCAGGCGCCAACCAAATCGAACCCGATGAAGGCATTTGTGGTTTTCAACCACTCGATTACATTGTAAGGACATCGACTGCCGTAATCATGCTTGGCAGAATCAAGGATTGCCTCCGATCGTGTCCCGTGGCGTGGTGTAGCTGACGGCAGGTCACCGCCGATTTTCCGGCGGGTCGGANCGGAAGGCATCAGCCTGCCACGGCGGGCAAGCCGACGATGGGATCATCGCTCAACGGCGCTGGTTTCCAGCGTCATGTAGCGGGCCCGCTGAACCGCCCACTCGTCGTTCTGCTCGAGCAGGATCGCGCCGACCAGGCGAACGATGGCGTCTTCATTTGGGAAGATGCCAACCACCTCGGTCCGCCGCTTGATCTCGCCGTTGAGGCGCTCGATCGGATTGGTCGAATGCAGCTTGGCACGGTGCTGAGGCGGGAAGCTCATATAGGCGAGCACGTCTGGCTCGGCCTCATCCATGAAGGCGGCGAGCTTTGGCAGTTTGGGACGGAGCTGGTCGGCGACCTTGCGCCACTGAGCCCTGGCCGCTTCGGCATCGTCCTGGGCAAAGGCGGTGGCGATGAAGGCGGAGACGACGCGTCTTCCGCTCTTGCCGGCATGGGCCAGGACGTTGCGCATGAAGTGGACGCGGCAGCGTTGCCAGGCGGTGTTGAGCACCTTGCTGACGGCGGCCTTGATGCCCTCATGCGCATCGGAGATCACGAGCTTGACGCCACGAAGCCCGCGCCGAGCGAGCTTGCGCAAGAACGCGGTCCAGAACGTCTCGGCCTCCGAGGGACCGATGTCCATGCCGAGAACTTCACGCCGGCCGTCGCTATTGACGCCGACCGCGATGATCACCGCGACCGAGACGATCCGGCCATTCTGGCGCACCTTCACGTAGGTGGCGTCGATCCACAGATACAGCCAGTCACCCTCGATCGGGCGGGCGAGGAAGGCCTTCACCTTGTCGTCGATCTCGGCACACAGTCGGCTCACCTGGCTCTTGGAGATGCCAGTCATGCCCATAGCCTGGACCAGATCATCGACTGATCGGGTCGAGACGCCCTGCACATAGGCTTCCTGCACCACCGCGGTGTGCGCCTTTTCGGCCATCCGACGCGGCTCCAGGAAGCCCGGGAAGTAGCTTCCTTTGCGCAGCTTGGGAATGCGCAGCTCGACCGCGCCGGCGCGTCTCCCAGGTCCGGTCACGGTAGCCGTTACGCTGGGCAAGGCGCTCGGCATTCTTCTCGCCGTAGGCCGCTCCGGTCAGCCCGGCGACCTCCAGCTCCATCAATCGCTGGGCGGCAAAGCCAATCATCTCGCGAAGCAGATCGGCGTCTGGGGCCTTCTCCAGGAGCGCGCGAAGGTTCATCATCTCGTCGGTCATCGGTGGTTCCTCGAATCAGGTTGGTGTCAGCAACCCAACCCTACCGGCGAACTGCCGGTGACCACCGCAAAGCCGTCCGCCCGCTACGGCGCTATCTGAGGGCGCGCGTGCGGACGGCTTCGCTCTACCGAGCTACACCATCACTGGGGACACGACCGCGCCTCCCGCTAGGCCTCCGATATCAATCTCGACGTGTGCCTCGTCGAAAATCATCGAAAGAGCCCTTGGAAGCGCGGTATTTCCGCGCCAACGCGCGGCTCACTGCATTAAATCAGATCGGAATCCCGCTACATTCTGGGGTCAATTTCCATGCCGGCGCCGGATCATAGATCCGTCGCCAAGAGGCGGACCGCACATGACCCAGCAGCAGGTACCCGCAGTCCTCGAACCGCATGACGGCTCAGCTCGCTCGGCTCTCGATCCGGTATACGTCACGCCGCCGATGCACCACCTGTCCGACGCGACGCGTCGCAATGCTTGGCCTTTGAAAAATGCGATTTTGGCAAGATTTTCTCTGCAAGACCGCGCGGCAATAGCTCAGTTTCTTGAGCCCATCGTCCTGAGAGAAAGGATGATTCTGCAAGACCCGAGGGGCCATCTTGAGTACGTCTACTTTATCGAATCGGGGCTCGTATCCTTAAGGATTGTCGGTGCGGGGAGCATCCTTGAAACTGCAGTTATAGGCCATCGGGGGGTAATCGGGGCTTCGCTCCTGCTGGGAGCGCACCTTTCGACGCACCAATCTGTAGTGCTCTTTACGGGAACCGCTTATCGGATTCCTGTCGAGGATCTACGCAGCGTCATGGCCGAATGTCCCCAAATCCGAGAACAACTTTCTCGGTATGTTCAAGCACTGAGCCTGCATTGCGCTCAGACGGGATTATGCGGGGTTCGGCACGATCGCGAAAAGAGGCTCGCTACCTGGCTTTGTCTGGCGAGTGATGCTTTCGGCGCTCACGTACTTCCAGTCACTCACGGCTACCTTTCTTCTCTCCTAGGACTGCGCCGCGCGAGCGTAACAGAAACACTAACCCGATTCCAACAACAAAGGTTACTTCGTAAAACACGCGGCGTCTTGCAGATAGATGAGCGTAAGGCTCTCGAACAAAAGGCGTGTGGCTGCTACAAGCTTATTTCTGACGCTTATGCCTCTTCTGAGTTAATAATTTCACCAAAAGAACGCCCGCTCTAGCAGTCCTTGAATCATTATCCGACGTCCAGAAGTCGACCAGCTACTGCCTAGAGCCCTACCGCTCTCAAGGTTGTCGTCTGAGAACCTGATTGCAGTTTACTAAGCCAATAGCGTGGCCGCCTCACGTGTAAGCGTATTCTGCGTTGGCGAAGTTGGGGCGCGCTCCTGCGGCGTGAAGCAGGCGAACAGAGCGCCGACGCGTTTCCAGGTTGCCTCGACGGTTCGGCCGGTGGCCTTTCGACGCAGGGTCTTTGAGCCTGGCAAAAGTCTGCTCGATCGGATTGAGGTCGAGACAATAGGGCGGCAGGCAGAACAACTTTGCGCTAGCGGCGGCGCTAATGGCGCGCCGGACGGACTTTCCTTTGTGACGGCCGGGGTTGCCGATGATGACAACGTCGCCGGGCTTGAGCGCTGGCACCAGCACCTGCTCGACCTAGGCCAGGAAGCTTTCGCCGTTGATCGGTCCGTCGATCACGCATTGAGCGTCGACCCCGTCGTGGCGCAGCGCAGCAAGGAAGGTCAGCGTCCGCCAGCGGCCATGTGGAGCCTTCGACGGGCCGCTCGCTACCCAAGTGCTGCCAGGGTGCAAGTCATGTTCGTTTTGGCTCAGGTATCGTCGATAAAGACGTGGGGTGGATCAAGCGTATCACTCCGGTGGCGGCTGCCTTGTTCGGTTGACAAGCTGCCTCAGGGGGGCCTGACCCTTGCGAAAGCAGGTGAAGGTATGGGGCGTCGTACGCCGGCGCAGCTAGAGTACGACTAGAAGGTTCGCTTCGTCGAGGAGACCGTGCGGGCGGGCGAGACTGTTTGTGGGTTGGCGCGGCACAGAGTCTGCTGTTCACTTGGCGCCGGCAAGCGCGCCAGGGCCATCGGGCGGTGATGCCGTGGGATCTCTTGGTCCTGTCGAGGACACACCTGCGCCGGCACCGCTATCGATCAGCACGCCACAACCGGCGTCTTCGCCCCTGCGCAGCGCGTGAGGGCCGGAATCATCGAGATTGAGCTTGGCGATGGCTGTCGCGTGCACGTTGACCGGGACGTAGATGGTGAAGCGCTGCGGCGGGTTCTTGAACTGTTGGACGATCCCGACGCCGAGCGGCGTCGGAGTTTGGATCGCCCCTAGCCACACCGACATGCGCCGCGGCATGTAAAGCCTGGCTCTTACGGTTCAGCAGAGCTTGAAGCGCTATCCCTTGACGGCGACCTCTACATCTTCCGGGGCTACCGCGCGTGATCTGGCCAAGATTCGTTGGCAGGATGGGCTGGGCATCTTGCTCAACGCTAAGCGCCTTGGCCGTGGGAAGTTCATCTGGCCGGTGGCGTCGGCCCGCGCCTGCCAACTGCTCGATCAGCCGCGCCGAACGCTCTGTCGGTCAGCCATGATCTGGTGCTTCAGTTTGGCGATCTGCAGCTTCTGCTGTGCAATCAGCGCGTCTTCCTACGCATTCGCGCGGGCGATCGCGAGTTCGGCCGCGATCTCCAAACCCTTGGCGCGCTCCTGTCAGCCCCCTTATCCGGGGCGGCAAGGTCATCTGGAACGGCGTCGCGGTCGTCAGGCGACGCACTGAATCACAGATTGGACCCGATGTGACTCCCCCAACGACTGCAACCGCAGACTTCTTCGCTCAGCCCGCGCTTTTCAGTCGCCAGCTCAGCTGTTGATTCCGCCAGTCGATGCCCTTGAGCAAATAGGCCATCTGCGCCGCTGAGATCGATACCGTTTCGTTGGGCGAATAGATGCGCTCGCATCGCCAAATCTCCAGTTCTCCGCGACGATCGAGTTATGATTGGCCTGTCTCCGAACGAGGTAGAATCTCCTCACGCGACATATTGGTCGCCGCGAATACACCTCTTCGAGGCGTAGCAGATTGCATTCCCCCTGGTCGCGCGCCGCGCCGTCCTGAACTACTACCCACTCGCTGCATCATTGGTAGATCTGCTCATAGCGTCGAAGAACGGAGCTGACGTTCTCTCAAGTTTCGGACGAAGCACGATCCGTGCGACCAGTAGTAGATCGTATCAGCGTATGCGTCCTTCTGATAGCTAACGCCAATGCACGATACGGACGCTCGTGATGCAAATATAGCACGTTGCCAGTGCAGATTAGTTTCCGCGGTCCGCTACGTACAAAGTTTGCGAGCCTCCAAGCAGATGCAGTCGGCTAGGCTTCACGGGCTTGTCACGGGATGAGCCCTGCCGCGCCGTCGAGAAGCAACAGCTCGCTGTCTGGGTTGTCTCAAGATGATGGGTAGTCGCGGACTCTAATACCGGGTTTGGAAGAGGACCTGCGCGGGATCCATGACGAGGCTAGGCCAATAGTGCTGTTCAAAATCACAACGATGGGTGCTGTCATGACGTGATCCGACCAGAAGAACGTTACTCAGCACTATGTACCTGGTTTTATTAACTTGCGATGAAGGGGGGCGTATGACGGCCATTGAGAGACGGGTTGCAAACGGCGTAATTTTAGGGCTGGCCATTGCTGGCTTGACGGTCACTGCGCAGGCGGCGGATTTGGGCGAGGTCCTGAAAGCGCCAGCTCTAAAGAACCCAATTCCTGATACGCTGACTTGGAACGGCATCACGCTTTATGGCGCGCTAGATCTTGGATACGCCTATTCGGACAATGCTGCTCCGATCGGCAACTACTTTGCGGGCGTGAATGCGAACGTCTTCGCGAGCCCTCCCGGACGAGGACCAATTTCGACTATAAATACGCAAGGCTATTCATTCGTCGGTCTCAGGATCGAGGAACCCCTCGGATATGACTGGAAAGCGATCGGCCGGGTTGAAACCGGCTTCAGTCCGCTGACCGGCCAAATTAATGACGGCTGCAAGACTCTCCTCGACAACAATGGCAAGCCGAACAGCCAGCAAACCACAAGCGGGGACTCGAACCAATGCGGTGGGCTCACCCGCCAAGTCTGGGTCGGAGTAAGCAACAAAACCTACGGGCAGCTGCAGGTTGGCCGAAATAATTCGCTCGCCGCGGATTCGATCTGGGGTTTCGACGCGGTTAATATCGCCGACTTCTCGGCGATATTTTGGGCGACGGGATTTTCCGCTGGCGCGGGAGCTACCGAAGCGGCCAGGTGGAACAATTCAGTCAAATACGTCTATACGAATGAGTTTCTTCACGCTGGCGCCATGTTCGCCCAGGGGCAGCACCAGGGCTCGTCTCTCCATGGCGATTCCTATGCAGCTAACTTCGGTTTTAACTGGCAGGGCCTGTATGTCGACGCGGTATATACCGCAGAGCGCGACGCCGTGAGAGCTGGTCTCTTCGGGGTTGGTGGATGCGGTGTGGCCGGCACGCCGAGCTGCGGTACTCTTACTGTCACCGGACAGAATACTGATGCGTGGGCTCTCATGGGCAAGTATGCCTATGATTTTACTGGCGGTGCCAAGGGAGCTCCTCTCAACAGGCTCACATTCTACGCGGGCTACCAGAATATCACATATTCGAATCCGTCCGACCCACTATCTATCGGGGATACCACAGTCGGCGGCTACATGTTCGGTGCGGTCAATAACACCGCCTATTCCTTTGACCACAAGAATGTTGGGTTTGCCTGGATTGGTGCGAAGTATGAAATTGGCGGCTGGGCAGTCTCAGCGGCATACTACCGTGCAATGCAAGGCTACTACCAGGCGAATGCTACTGCCACACCATGCTCCAACAATTCCCACTCGTACTGCTCGGGTGCCTATGAAACCGCGTCCCTCTCTGCCGTTTATTCTTTCGATAAACACTGGGATGTTTATGGTGGTGTTGTTTGGTCGAAGCTCAGCGGAGGCTTCTCCGCCGGTTACGATAACCCGTCCACAACTACCTTCCTGACGGGTGCGATCTTGAGGTTCTAATACTCACCTATTGGCGTGCCGCGACAGCTAAGATCTAATTCGTCTACGTATCGTTCCCTGGGGACTTAACAAACGTCCCCAGGGCGGATCAATGTTTGCTACGCAAAAGAGTGCGGAGCCTTCCGCCGCAATATCTAGAACATCGCTAGCCTGCTCTAACGTCAGCAGCGCGCCACGAATGCTTTGGTCGATCTCGTCCTCAGAGAGAGTAGAACCACTGGGATCGCAGGTTTCTATCGCGACTAGCCCCCGAAGTTCAGTGAGAAACAGAACGTTCCTCTGTGAACGTCTTGAACATGATGAGTGTCGCCGATCCGGGTCGCCGACTGACCTGTGTTGGTCTTTGTAGAGCTTTTGACCTTGCCCCACGGGCTTAATCCAGTTTGAAGTTCGTTCTGGCCCACAACAAGGACCAGAGCATGAAACGCAGCCGCTTTTCGGAAGAGCAGATCATCGGGATTTTGAAGGAGCATGAGGCCGGCGTGTCGGTCGGCGATCTGTGCCGCAAGCATGGCGTCAGCGACGCCAGCATCTACAAATGGAAAGCCAAGTTCGGTGGGATGGAGGTCTCGGAGGCCAAGCGGCTGAAGACCCTGGAGGACGAGAACACACGGCTGAAGCGCCTTTTGGCCGACGCCATGCTGGACAACGCCGCCTTGAAGGACCTCGTGGGAAAGAAATGGTGACGCCCGCGGCCAAGCGGAAAGCTGTCGCCCATCTCCGAGGCGCGTTCGGGATGAGCGAACGGCGGGCGTGTAAAGCCATCGGCTGCTGCCGCATGACCATGAGATACCAAACGACCCGGGCGGACGAAGCCGGCCTTCGCCAGCGCATGCGGGCAATCGCCCAGGAACGTCGTCGTTTCGGCTATCGGCGCCTGCATGTGCTGCTCAAGCGGGAGGGCTATCTGGTCAACCACAAGAAGCTGTTCCGGCTGTACCGGGAAGAGAGGCTCGCGGTGCGCCGCCGTGGCGGCCGCAAGCGGGCGATCGGGACCCGGGCGCCGATGACGGTGGCGATGGCGCCGAACGACCGCTGGTCGCTCGACTTCGTGTCGGATCAACTCACCGACGGCCGCCGCTTCCGTATCCTCACCGTCATCGATGATTGCACCCGCGAGTGCCTGGCGCTGGTGGCCGACACCTCACTCTCCGGTACCCGAGTGGCGCGGGAGCTGGACCGGCTGGTGATGGAGCGCGGCAAGCCCAAGACGGTGGTCAGCGACAACGGCACCGAACTCACCAGCAACGCCATCCTGACATGGGCAGATCAGAGCCGCGTCGCCTGGCACTGACCTGCCACTGAATTTTCATCCAGCGGCAGTTAGAGTCTCGGAGTTTTGTACGCCAAGTGGCGCGGGTGGAGCAACGGACGATCGGCGGAGCTGGTCGGGGTTGCGCAGCCGATCGTCCGTTGCCGGTGAGGTGGGCGGCGTAGGCCGCGGGGGTCAGGTATTTCAACGACGAGTGTGGACGCTGGTGATTGTAGTCGGCGACCCACTTGGTGATCTTGGTGCGGGCGTCGTCGAGATCGAAGAACAGAGTCTCGTTGAGTAGCTCATCGCGCATCCGGCCGTTGAAACTCTCGACGAAGCCATTCTGCATGGGCTTTCCCGGTGCGATGAAGTGCCAATCGATGGCTGCGTCCTTGCACCAAGCCAGCATGGCGTTGCAGGTGAACTCGGTGCCATGGTCGGACACGATCATTCCTGGCTTGCGGCGTCGCTCGATGATTGCCGTGAGTTCGCGGGCCACGCGCCGCCCCGAGATCGACGTCTCCGGAATGGCGCCCAGGCATTCCTTGGTGACGTCGTCGACGATGTTGAGGATGCGGAAGCGTCG
>NZ_LWIG01000040.1 GCF_002068095.1 Bradyrhizobium sacchari
GCCAGGCCGATTGCGGCGAGTGCAGCGACGTTCGTCAAAGGTGTCTTGCTCATCGTCTGCCGTTCCTCTGGTCTGTTATGCCCCGCCCGGGATTCGGACGGGTCGGCAAAGGCCGACCTCATCCAAGCCGAGGTTTCGCCCCCTCGTCACGGCGCATCGAGCGCCCGACAATCTTCCGTCTTCCAGCCGACAGTGATCGCCGCGCCCGGCTCGAGCTGCACCAGGCCTTCGGAGTTAGGCAGCTTGATCACAAAATCATCATGGCCACACAGTGAGACGCGGGTGCGCACGTGGTCGCCCAAATAGATCACCTCCGCCACCTGCGCGCTGAAGACATTGGGCAGCGCGCCCGGCGTCGGATTCAGCTGCACTCGCTCCGGCCGCAACGACAGCACGGTCGGTCGACCAACCGCTTCAACGTTGATCGCCAGCGCCTGCACGTTGCTCCCACCCGCAATCTCCACGTTGCAGGTCGTGCCATTCATCGCCAGGACTTTGCCGTGCAGGCGATTGTTCTCGCCGATGAACTGCGCGACGAAGGCGTTCTGCGGACGCTCGTAGAGTTCGGCGGGCGCGGCAAGCTGCTGGATAATCCCGTCGTTGAACACCGCGATGCGGTCCGACATCGTCAGCGCCTCGCCCTGGTCATGCGTCACATAGACCACCGTGACGCCGAGATCCTCGTGGATATGCTTGATCTCGAGCTGCATCTGCTCGCGCAGCTGCTTGTCCAGCGCGCCGAGCGGCTCGTCCATCAGCACGAGCTTGGGATCGAACACGAGAGCGCGGGCAAGTGCGACGCGTTGCTGCTGGCCGCCAGAAAGCTGACCGGGCCGGCGCTTGCCATAGCTGCCGAGCCGGACCATGTCGAGCGCCCGTTTGATTCTGGCCTCGATCTCGGTCCTGCCGAGCTTGCGCACCTTAAGCGGGAACGCGAGATTCTCCTCCACGGTCATATGAGGAAAAAGCGCGTAGTTCTGGAACACCATGCCGATGTCACGCTTGTGCGGGGGCATCGCCTCAATCGAGCGCCCCCCCAGCAGGATTGAACCATGAGTGGGAACTTCGAAGCCGGCGAGCATCATGAGCGTTGTCGTCTTGCCAGAGCCGGACGGCCCGAGCATGGTCAAAAACTCCCCTGGAGCGATGTCAAGGTTCAGATTTTTTACGACCAACGTCTCCCCATCGTAGGTCTTCTGGACCTCGGAAAACTTCACAAAGGCCTTGTCTGTGCCTGGCATTGCCCCCCTCCCCGGCCCTCCTCCCGCAACCGCGCCGACCATCAGACTACCCTGCCCTTTTTTCACCACCCGCGACTTCTCGCGCGCCAAGCCAAGATCGTATGGATCGGCTTTCACGAAGCGTGTGCGGTTGATCAATTGACGCATTCCTCCCCTTCCTGAGCTTGACTCTGCGAGCGCAGGGGCGATCAGAGTATTTTTGTGTTTTGCGAAATGTTACCGAGCTTCTTGGGCTGAATTTCGCTAATGTAGCCTCTCGTGCAGCCGAAATCCTGCATCGAGGATCGAGTCGCAGATGCCAACCTGCGTTACGTTGGTCGATGTGACGCTTGCTGCTGCCGATCAATGTGGTGGTCGCCGTCGTGGCGCACGGTGTTCAGCCTGCCTCGGACGTGCTTGGCGCGGACGTGTTTGAAACGCCCGCTTCTGCTTCTTCGTGCCGCGATGGCAATGGTTACTCGATCGAAGAGCCGAAGGCAGTGATCTAGCGGCGCCGGCGGCGGGATAACGAAAGTGCTGACTAACAGCGGCGGCGTCCGGCTGTTTGTACGGGTGGGATAGCGGCTGCCAAAATCCGAGGAAGCATCAGCAGTATCGGCATGTAGGCAACCTTATCGCCGACCACTCTGACGTTCATCCGCATAAGGGCTTCAACCGCGATAGCTAGGGTCAGGTGTCGCGGATGCCGCGCAGGCGCTCCGAACGCCGGCGTAGCAGCTCCACAGTGGTGAGCATGGCGATGGAGAACAGGATCAGCACGGTTGCCGCGGCAATAATGGTCGGCCTGATTTCCTCGCGGATGCCCGAGAACATAACCCTGGGCAACGTCCGCTGCTCGGCGCTGGCGACGAACAGTGCAAGCACCACCTCGTCGAAAGAAGTGCCGAAGGCGAAGAGCGCTCCCGAGATCATGCCCGGGAGGATGAGCGGCAGCGTGATCTTGAAGAAAACGGTGATCGGCGGCGCACCGAGTCCAGCGGCGGCACGGGTCAGTGAGTGATCGAAACCCCTGAGGGTTGCGGTCACGGTGATGATAACAAAAGGCGTAGCTGTGGTGGTGTGCGCCAGAATCAATCCGGTATAGGAGTTTAGAAGCCCGACTTCTGCATAGAAAAAATATAGGGCCACCGCGGTAATCACGAGCGGCACGACAATGGGAGAGATCAGCAGGCTCATTACCACCGCACGCCAGGGGAAGTTCGGACGACTGAGCCCCAGTGCGGCGAGCGTGCCTATCGTAGTCGACAGGAGGGTGACCGACACGGCGACAAAAATCGAGTTGTGCAACGCGCCCTGCCACAGGCTCGTCAGGAAGAACTCCTCATACCAGCGCAGCGATAGCCCTGCCATCGGATAGGTGAAGAACGGCACGGAATTGAACGAGAGCGGAATGATCACGAGGATCGGCGCTATCAGAAACAGCAGCACTGCCCCACAGATCAGCCGGTGTAGATAGTACCAGCCCTTTTCGATTGGAGAGGCATAGGTGGAAGCGGCCATCGTTCTCACCCCATCTTGATCCGGTCGATGCCGACCAATTTGTTGAAGACGTAGTAGAGTAGCAGGGTTGCGGTGAGCAGGATGGCACCAAGAGCCGAGGCCATACCCCAGTTGAGCTCCTCGTTCGTGTAATGGGCGATGAAATAGCCGATCATCTGATCATCGCCCCCCCCGACCATCGCTGGGGTGATGTAGTAGCCCAAGGATAGGATGAAAGTCAGCAGACAGCCGGCGGCGATCCCCGGCAGGGTCTGGGGAAAGTAGACCTTCCAGAAGGCGTAGAATGGCCCGGCGCCGAGCGAGCGGGCGGCGCGCACATGGGTGCGCGGGATCGTCTTCATCACGCTGTAGATTGGCAGAAGCGTGAATGGCAGCTGGATGTGGGTCATCGTTATCACCGTGCCGATCCGATTAAAGATGAGCTGGGCCGGTTGTGAAATGATATGCAGTCCCAACAGCACTTCATTGATAACGCCGTGCTGCTGCAGGAGCACGACCCAAGCGGTGGTGCGTACCAGTAGCGAGGTCCAGAATGGCAGCACGACCATGATCATCAAGAGATTGCTATACTTGGCCGGCAATGTCGCCAAGAGATAGGCCACCGGGAAACCCAGCAGCAGGGTCGCCGCGGTTACGCCGATGCTGATAGCAAGTGTGCGCAGGAATATTGCGCGAAAAATCGCGTTTTCCGGAGGCGAAGCGACGATCTGGCTGTTGGGACCATACTGGAAGTCAACTGAACGCAGCAGGTAGTAAGCCGTATAGCCGGAGCCTCCGCGCTTGAGCAGGCTCCAGACGTCTTGCCGGCCCCAGAGTGGATTGATCTCGATCATCGCCGCCTTGTAGGGACCGGCGGAAAGCATGTTCGCTTTTCGAGCGCTCGACGTTACCGCGCTAAAGGCGCCGGGCAGCTCATAATTCATCCGCTTGGCAATGCCACTCGCCGTCTTCTGTGCCCAAGCCTGCTTGAGGTCTGCGGCGAGAGCGGCGTAGACGCTCTCGTTCGGCAGGTCATTGCCGTTCCAGTCTTGTAGCGCTACCGTCGTTCGCGGCATCAGGGTCAGCAGCGTATTGTCATGAATCGCGTTGAACATCATCCGGCCGATCGGTAAGACAAAGCCGATCAGGATGAACAGCAGCAGCGGCAGGACGAGGGCGAAGGCTCTCAGCTTGCGTCGGCGCTCGACCCGCTGCAGCTCGATTCCCAGCGGCGTGCCGTCGGAACCGCCGGCGGTTTGGACGGCTATCGTCACCATCTGTTCATCTCTCCCTCAGTTCGTCCGTGCGAAGCGGCAAAGAAAACGCCAGCTACCCACCCCGCCGATCGCGGCGCTTACTTCGCGAGACCTTCTCGGCCCGGAATGCCGCATCATCCCTAAAGACGTTGACCACATAATCGGGCGCGCCAGGCCGATTGCGGCGAGTGCAGCGACGTTCGTCAAAGGTGTCTTGCTCATCGTCTGCCGTTCCTCTGGTCTGTTATGCCCCGCCCGGGATTCGGACGGGTCGGCAAAGGCCGACCTCATCCAAGCCGAGGTTTCGCCCCCTCGTCACGGCGCATCGAGCGCCCGACAATCTTCCGTCTTCCAGCCGACAGTGATCGCCGCGCCCGGCTCGAGCTGCACCAGGCCTTCGGAGTTAGGCAGCTTGATCACAAAATCATCATGGCCACACAGTGAGACGCGGGTGCGCACGTGGTCGCCCAAATAGATCACCTCCGCCACCTGCGCGCTGAAGACATTGGGCAGCGCGCCCGGCGTCGGATTCAGCTGCACTCGCTCCGGCCGCAACGACAGCACGGTCGGTCGACCAACCGCTTCAACGTTGATCGCCAGCGCCTGCACGTTGCTCCCACCCGCAATCTCCACGTTGCAGGTCGTGCCATTCATCGCCAGGACTTTGCCGTGCAGGCGATTGTTCTCGCCGATGAACTGCGCGACGAAGGCGTTCTGCGGACGCTCGTAGAGTTCGGCGGGCGCGGCAAGCTGCTGGATAATCCCGTCGTTGAACACCGCGATGCGGTCCGACATCGTCAGCGCCTCGCCCTGGTCATGCGTCACATAGACCACCGTGACGCCGAGATCCTCGTGGATATGCTTGATCTCGAGCTGCATCTGCTCGCGCAGCTGCTTGTCCAGCGCGCCGAGCGGCTCGTCCATCAGCACGAGCTTGGGATCGAACACGAGAGCGCGGGCAAGTGCGACGCGTTGCTGCTGGCCGCCAGAAAGCTGACCGGGCCGGCGCTTGCCATAGCTGCCGAGCCGGACCATGTCGAGCGCCCGTTTGATTCTGGCCTCGATCTCGGTCCTGCCGAGCTTGCGCACCTTAAGCGGGAACGCGAGATTCTCCTCCACGGTCATATGAGGAAAAAGCGCGTAGTTCTGGAACACCATGCCGATGTCACGCTTGTGCGGGGGCATCGCCTCAATCGAGCGCCCCCCCAGCAGGATTGAACCATGAGTGGGAACTTCGAAGCCGGCGAGCATCATGAGCGTTGTCGTCTTGCCAGAGCCGGACGGCCCGAGCATGGTCAAAAACTCCCCTGGAGCGATGTCAAGGTTCAGATTTTTTACGACCAACGTCTCCCCATCGTAGGTCTTCTGGACCTCGGAAAACTTCACAAAGGCCTTGTCTGTGCCTGGCATTGCCCCCCTCCCCGGCCCTCCTCCCGCAACCGCGCCGACCATCAGACTACCCTGCCCTTTTTTCACCACCCGCGACTTCTCGCGCGCCAAGCCAAGATCGTATGGATCGGCTTTCACGAAGCGTGTGCGGTTGATCAATTGACGCATT
>NZ_LWIG01000041.1 GCF_002068095.1 Bradyrhizobium sacchari
CCCGCCTGCGCGCCGAGCTCGACCGCTTCATGGGGAATATCAGGGCGGCGTAAAGTCGCTGCCTCTGAAGGCTACGCCGTTGCATCATACTCCGCTGTCGTCCCGGATCTTCGCTGCGCTCGTCCGGGACGACCGCGGCGTGTGGCGTGGCACCGAACTGAGAACATTTAGAGCAGCGCGAGAAAGCGCATCTTAACATTCCCCGCGACACCTAACCGCTAGTTGCGGCGCCATAAATTTACCGTGGCTTATCCTTTGCCAACTAACGTGCATGCGAGTCGGGGAGCGGGCTGCTTCCGGGCTGCGCCTGGTTTTCCGCGAATGGAATGGGGTGGGGGAATGTCCGTCAAATCCAAGCCGAATACATCGAAGCTGCTCACCTTGCGTTTTCGCGCAAAAATCATCCTCGGCTTCGTGGCGGTGCTAGCCATCCTCGCCGTCAGCATGGCGTTCGCCTATTTCGGCTTTGAACGGATCGCCGGCGCGGTGGCCTCCTACCGCACCAGTGTGTCGGAAGCGGATCTCGCCCGGACCGTCGACCGCGAGCTGATCTCCTATCAGGGGCTGGCGCGGGCCTATACCTTGACCGGCGCAAACGATGACGAGACCGCGGCCAAGGCGGCGGAAGAGAATCTGAAGGGTGCGATCGCCAAGTCCATGGCGGCCACGACCGGTGCCGCGCGCCGCGAGCAGGTCGGCAAGCTCGAGGCCGAGTTCCAGCGCTTCACCAAGGTGTTCGGTGAGATCATCGCCCTGACGCGCGAGAACAACAAGATCGCGGCCGACGAGCTCAACAGCGTCGGCAACAAGATCCGCTTCAAGTTCGACGACCTCGCCGATACTGCGGCGCTCGCCGGCCTCGCCTCGGTCCAGACCACGGCCAAGGACGTCACCTCGCAATATCTGGCCGTCTCCACCTCGGTCAGCGCCTTCGTCGCCAAGCCCGAGCCGAAGACCGCCGACGGCGTGATCGCCCGTATCAAGTTCCTGGAGACCCTGCTGGTCTCGATCTATGCCAACGACCAGAAGATCACCGACCGCGTCACCGAGATCGGCAATCTGCTGAAGCAGTACCGCACTTCCTTCGCGAAGCTGACCGAGAACGTGAAGGTCATCGTGAAGTCGAATGGCGAGATGACCAAGACCGCCGCGTCCATCCTCAAGCTCTCGGCCGATCTGCGCTCGGACCTGACCGCCGATCAGCAGCGCATCGAGGCCAGCGCCAATACGACGATCGTTGAGACCGAGCGGTTGATGCTGATGCTGGCGCTCGGTGGCCTTGCGATCGGCCTCGTGCTGGCGCTGATGCTCGGCAACGGCATCTCGCGGCCGATGATCGCGATGTGCAAGGCGATGCGCGAGCTCGCCTCGGGCAATTTCGACGTCGTGCTGCCCGGTTTGGGGCGCAGGGACGAGATTGGCGAGATGGCCGGCGCGGTGGAAGAGTTCAAGGTTCAGGCGGTGGCCAAGGCCGAGCGCGACGCCGCCGCCAGCGAGATCCAGAATCGCGAGCAGGCCGCCAGCCGCCGCGCCGAGCTGATCCGCTTCGCCGATGATTTCGAGAGCGCGGTCGGCGCCATCGTCTCCAACGTCTCGGCTTCGGCCGTGCAGCTGGAATCGGCGGCCTCGACCTTGACCCGCACCGCCGAGACCACGCAGAGCCTGTCGAGCCAGGTCGCCGGCGTCTCCGAGCAGGCCTCCTCCAACATGCAGTCGGTCGCGACCGCGACGGAAGAATTGTCGGCCTCGGTCGAGGAGATCGGCCGCCAGGTCCGCGATTCCAGCCGCATTGCCGAGGCTGCCGTGGTGCAGGCCCGGGAGACCGACGGCCGCATCGGCAAGCTGTCGCATGCGGCCCAGCAGATCGGCGAAGTGGTCAAGCTGATCACGGCGATCGCCGAGCAGACCAACCTGCTGGCGCTCAACGCCACCATCGAGGCGGCACGCGCCGGTGACGCCGGCCGCGGCTTTGCGGTGGTCGCGAGCGAGGTGAAGTCGCTGGCGAGCCAGACCGCCAAGGCCACCGACGAGATCTCCTCGCACATCGCGGGCATGCAGGGCGCCACCGCCGAATCGGTCGCCGCGATCAAGGAGATCGGCGCCACCATCGGCCAGATCTCGTCGATCTCGACCTCGATCGCGAGCGCCGTCGAGCAGCAGGGCGCGGCGACGCAGGAGATCGCGCGCAGCGTCCAGACCGTCGCGCAGGGCACCCAGACCGCGGCGACCGACATCGGCCAGGTCAACCGCGGCGCCGCCGAGACCGGCTCGGCCTCGGAGGAGGTGCTGCACTCGGCC
>NZ_LWIG01000042.1 GCF_002068095.1 Bradyrhizobium sacchari
GCCCGTGAACACGCCCTGGCTCGCGCCCAGGGTCTTGGCAGCCGTAATCGCGGTCGTGCCGCCGGGAGCGCCGCTGTAGATCACGTCGCTCGACGCGGTCGCACTGGCGAAGCTCGTGGTGCCGCGCAGGTCGGCCGCGGTCGCACCGGAGATGGTGGCGGAGACGTTCGACTTGGTGGAGTAGCCGACCGTGGTCTGCAGCGCCTGGTTGGCGATCGACTTGGCGCTGTCGATCAGCTTCTGCAGCGAGGTGATGCCGGTGTTGGCGGCCTGCAGCACCTGCACGCCGTTGGCGATGCCGTCGAGCAGGTTGTTGATGTCGCTGGCGCGGTTGTCGAGCGACTGTGCCGTGAAGAAGTTGGTGGGATTGTCCAGGGCCGAGTTGACGCTCTTGCCGGTCGACAGACGGCTTTGGGTGGTAGCGAGAAGATCAGCAGTGGACTGGAGGGAGAGCAGGTTCTGACGAACCGACGCGGAAAGAACGATACCGGACATTGAGTGTTACCCTTCTGGTACGCAACGCAACAAAACTTCGATTAGGATTAATCGATGCTCGGGAAGGTGAACGTCGAGGGCTAACAAAGCATGAAGCGTGTCGCAGCAGTCCTTGCCCGGATTCACCATAAACGCGTTCGGAGCCGAATAATGCTCACCGATATCGTCATGATAGGATGATGTTTTTTGATACAGCGACGAAGCGTTTGCGACTTGTCAACCATAACTCAGAGTGAGCAATTCGCTGGACCCGAACCCATCGCCTCGATCGTGCCGGGCCGCAAAAAGAAAGCGGCGGGGCCGAAGCCCCGCCGCCGGATCTTGCTTGCGATGTCGTCCGCGACTTAGCGCAGCAGCTGCAGCACGCTCTGCTGCGACTGGTTGGCCAGCGATAGCGCGGAGACCGCGATCGATTGGCGGGTCGACAGCGCCTGGCTGTTGGCCGCCTCGGTGTTGGTGTCGGCCAGGGTCAGGTTGGACGAACCGGTCTGCAGCACGTTGATCAGGCTCTTGTTGAAGTCCTGACGAACCTGCACCACCGAGAGGTTCGAACCAAGGCTCGAGGCCTCCGAGCGCAGCGTGCTCGACGCGGCGTTCAAGTTGGTCAGCACCTTGTTGGTGGCGGCGTTGTCGATGAAGTCGACACCGCTGGTCAGCGCGGCAAGGCCCAGGCCCTTGGAGTTGTAGGTCACGCCGGTGATGCTGAGGTTCGACTTGCCGGTCTCGTCGAACACCAGCTTGAGCTGGTCGCCGTTCAAGAGGTTGACGCCGTTGAACGAGGAGTCCTGCGCCGTCGAGTCGATCTGGTTCAGGATGTTGTTGTACTGAGACACCAGGTTCGAACGCGCCGTCTGGGCAACCGTGTCCTGGACGGGGCTGGAAGCTGTCGAGAACGTCAGCGCCGTCGTCAGCGTGCCGCCGATCGCACCACCTGCGGCGCTCGAACCGATGGTCGAGGACGCGTAGTCGTTGGTGGTGGAGACCGTCAGCAGGCCGTTGGCGTCGATCGTTGCCGTCAGGTTGTTGGCCTG
>NZ_LWIG01000043.1:0-50150 GCF_002068095.1 Bradyrhizobium sacchari
GCAGGTGCCTGACCACCCCACGCTCGTAACCACCGGTCGCCTCGATCCCGACCCGCTCGACGCCCGCCTTTGCGAGCTCCGAGCACAGTTGCTTCCAGCCCCGCATTGAGTTTGCGACCTGCAAACACAGAACCTGACCGCAAATCGCGACGTCCAGCTTGTCTTTGGCCGTATCGATGCCGGCCACAATCATGTTAGTCTTCGTCATCTTCGTCGACCCCTGCCTTGTGAAGCGAACCAAATAGTTCCGGCAACCATCCGGGTCCGATGAAGGTGCTGGCGCGATCCTGCTACGGGGCAGCCATAAACTGCTCAGGGTGGGCGCGATCCGATCGCCAGCGGCCTGCCGTGGTTGCAGCTGCGGCAGGCCATTCCTCTCGGAACACCCAGACAATATCCGATTGCGCTATTACAAGGGTGGGCAAAACGTAGCGTGCCCACCACCTGCGTTTGAATCTGGAAAGATGGTGGGCACGGCGCTTTGCGCCTTTGCCCACCCTCCGAGACTACCAAGCGGCTACCGCCACGGCTGCACGATGATCTTGGTGTGCGCCTCCGGATTGGCGAGATCGGCGAACGCTTTTGCGACGCCTTCAATGCCGACCTCGGCCGTGACCATCGTCGCAACATCCACCTGTCCTTCCGCGATCAGGCGCAACGAAGCCGCAAACTCCTCCGGAGTGTAGCCGAGCACGTACTGGACGTTCAGCTCCTTCATGATGCCGAGCATGGGCTCGTTTCTGTCAGTCTCCATGCAGACGCCGACCACGATGATGCGCGCATCGCGCGGGGCACCCTCGAACACCTGCTGCAGCAGGCCGGGCACGCCGACGCATTCGAAGATGATCGCGGGTTTCAGCGCCGGCAGCATGGCCTGGAACGGCGGCCGCGCCGCCTTCTCGGCCTCCGACATCTGCGCATGCTCGGCCCAGGTCGCGTAGGGCTGCGACACCCTGGGATCGACGACGATGTCGGCGCCGAGCTTTGCCGCGAGCGCGCGCCGCGCCGGGGAATAGTCGGCGGCGACGATCGGATGCAGGCCCCTGATCTTCAGCGCGGCGATCACCGCGAGCCCGACCGGACCGCAGCCGATCACCAGCGGCACTTCATCGCCGCGAATGTTCGCTTTCGCCACCGCGTGAACGCCGACCGCGAGCGGTTCGGTGAGCGCGGCATGTTCCGGCGCAAGACCATTGGGCACTTCGAGCAACAACGGCTCGCTCAGCAGCATCGCTTCCGCATAGCCGCCAACAAATTCGTTGGAATAGCCGATGCCCTTGATGCCCTCCGGCGTCAGCAGCGCGGGCAGCGAGCAGACCTGCGTCCCCGGCTTGAGCCGACGTTCGGTGCCGGGGCCGTAGTCGACGATCTCGCAGCAGAACTCGTGACCGAACACGACATCGCGCGACAGATCCATCGGCGTGCGACCGGTCTTCCTGGCTATCTCCACCATCCTCGGAGCGTGCTGACGCGCATGCAGGTCGGAGCCGCAGATGCCGCAGGCGAGCGTCCTGACCAGAACCTGACCATTGCCCGGCTTCGGATCGGCCATCTCGCCAACGACAATCTCACCGTTCCTGAAAATCGCGGCGCGCATCCGGCTCCTCCCGTATCGTCTGGAGCCGTTGATAGCACGAGGCGGAAGCTGCGAACTTGCGTCAGGCGTTCGGGGAACGCTCTTCCAGCACCAGAAGCTGCGCGCGGCGAACGCGCTCGCGATGGGCGATGTAGAGGCCGCTGGCGACGATGAAGGCCGCGCCGACAATGGTCCAGATGCTCGGCACCTCGCCGAAAATGAAGAAGCCGAGAATGCTGACCCACAACAATTGCGAGTAGGAGAACGGCGCCAGCACCGAGGCATCGCCGTAGCGATAGGCCAGCACGACGATCCACTGTCCCGCGGTCGAGGCGACGCCGATGAAGATGCCGAGCGCAATCGCGGTCCAGGACGGCGTCACCCAGACGAACGGCACGATCGCGGTGAGGATCGCAAGGCCAGTCAGCGAGGAATAAGCCATGGTGGTGACGACGGCTTCCCGTCCGCTCATCATGCGCGTCAGGATCAGCGTGCCGGCCCAGCATGCCGCCGAGACCACCGGGAAGAAAGCAGCCGGATGAAACGCGCTGGTGCCCGGTCGCAGGATGATCAGCACGCCGACGAGGCCGAGCGCGGTCGCGAACCAGCGCCGCATGCCCACCTTCTCGCCGAGGAAGATGATCGACAGCGCGGTGACGAACAGCGGCGCGACGAAGCCGGTGGCGGACGCCTCCGCGATCGGGAGGAAACCAAGCCCCGTGATGAAGAACAGCGAGGAGCCGAGCAGCACGGCGCCGCGCATCATTTGCAACCCGAGACGCTCGGTGCGCATCGCGTAATAAGGCGAAGACCGCAGCATCACCGGCGTGAAGATCAGCGCAAAGGTGAGAAAGCGGATCCAGGTGATCTCGATGGACGGCAGGCTGGTCGACAGATATTTCGCGGCGGTGTCGGAGCAGCCGAGAAACACCGTCGATAGCAGGATCAGTGCGATGCCCTTGAAGGGATGATCGACGCGCGCAGGCGCGCGGCGACCGACATGCTTCTTCTCGGGCATGGGCACGGAAATACTGTCGAGCCTTGCGGCTGCGGCTGGCGGCGGGGTCACGGCTGGAACTCGGGAAAAATGCGAATCGAGTGCGTTCGTAAAAAACGACAAATGCGCCGCTTTCACAACTTCCGAAAACAGGATGCCGATATGCGCTGACCGCCGCGCGCATCAAGACTCCATTAAGAATGGGCCTTTGCTGCACTACAGCATGGGCAGGCCACGCGGCTTCGGACCGCGCGGAAACGCCGCATCCAGCGCCGCAATCTCCTCCTTCGTCAGCACGAGGCTACCTGCCGCCGCATTCTCGCCGGCATGTTCGGCGGATGACGCCTTCGGGATCGCGAACACCGTAGTCGCACGGGTGAGGAAGCTCAGGGCGACCTGACGCGGTGTCGCACGACGCGCCTCCGCAATACGCGCGAGTACGGCGCCGCCCTTGCTGTTGCTCGCCGGAAAATCGTCGTGGCCGAACGGCGAATAGGCGACGGCGGCAACGCCATGCTGCTCGCACCACGGGATCACCGCATGCTCGATGGCGCGTTCCTTGAGATGATAGAGCACCTGATTGCAGGCGATCCGCCCTTCGCCCGCGACATCGAGAATCTCCTCGAGATCGTCGGCGTCGAAATTGGACACGCCCCAGGATTTGATCTTGCCTGATGTCACCAGCTCCTCGAATGCGGCAACGGTGTCCTCGAGTGGATACGAACCACGCCAGTGCAGGAGATAGCAGTCGAGCCGATCGGTCTTCAGCCGCTTCAGCGAGCGCTCGCAGGCCGCGATGGTACCCCGGCGCGAAGCATTGCTCGGCAGCACCTTCGAGACCAGGAACACTTCGTCGCGCCGGCCCGCGATCGCATCCGCGATGACGAGCTCGGCATCGCCGTACATCTCGGCGGTG
Organism: Bradyrhizobium sacchari; assembly: GCF_002068095.1. Classification (GTDB taxonomy): domain Bacteria; phylum Pseudomonadota; class Alphaproteobacteria; order Rhizobiales; family Xanthobacteraceae; genus Bradyrhizobium; species Bradyrhizobium sacchari. The sequence goes on from NZ_LWIG01000043.1 coordinate 3,490, forward strand.
TCGATGTGGGTCATGCCGAGATCGATCCCGCGCTGCAGCGCCGCGATCGCGCGCCTGCGGTCGCCATGGTCGAGATACCAGGTGCCCTGTCCGATCACGGAGACGTTGGCGCCGGTCTTGCCGAAGGGTTTTGTGTTCATGTTTGTTCCTTCAGATGCTCTGGAGACCGCTGATGTCGGCGACCAGCACGCTGCCGGTCGCAGACTCCGTGATATAGAGCCGATCCTTGTTTTCGCCACCGATGGCGACATTCGTGCAATTCGGCCCTGCGCATGACTTGATCCGCGCGATCAGTTCCCCGTTCGGCGCGAACACGAAGACATGGCCGAGCGAGGCATGGCCGACGAACAGGCGCCCCTTCGCATCCATTGTCATGCCGTCGGGGCCGCTGGTGCCGAACAGCGAGCAGAAGCGGCCGACCTTGGACACGCTGCCGTCCTTCATGAACGGCAGCCGCCAGACCGCATTGTCGCGCGTCATCGCGACGAACAGCACGGTTTCGGTTGGATCGAGCACGAGACCATTCGGGCTGATGCCGGTGTCGATCAGGCAATCGAGCCGCCCGTTTGGTGCGAGACGATAGACCCGGCCGCTCGGATCGTGCAGGCCGGTCTGGCCCTGATCGGTGAAATAGATGTCACCGTTGGAGGCGAGATGCAGGTCGTTGCAGCCCCGAAACGATTCCGAATTGCGTGCGGTCAGGATCGGCTTGATGCGGCCCGCCGTCGCGCCGAGCTCCATGATGCCGTGCATGTAGTCGGCGACCAGGATGCGGCCGTCGGCTGCGACCTTCAGCCCATTCGGCCAGCCCTCGTATTCGATCACGAGCGACCATTCCCCGTCGGGCGCAATGCGGAAGATACGGCCGAACGGAATGTCGACGATGTAGAGATGGCCGTCCCTGTCGAATGACGGCCCTTCGATGAAGGAGTCCGTCGCAACGCCCGGGCGGTTGGCGTCGGCCCAATCGGTCCGCTCGCCCTTGCGGCGGAATTTGTCGGGCATCGCGGAGAAGAGCCTGGTCTCGATCAGGCGCGGCGGCGTTTCCAGGTACATCATTGCTTTTATGGGTGTTGAGGGGGAGCGCGCGCCAGCATACGGCACAATGGCGGGCGCGTCGATTGGGGCAATACCATAGCCGCAATTGGTGCCCGGCGCTTACACTCCGACGTCGTCCCGGCCTAGTGCGCAATTGCGCACGGGCGGCGGGACGACGATGGGGAGATGGATGAGCGCCGCCTCAACAAACACGTCATTGCGAGCGCAGCGAAGCAATCCAGAATCCCTCCGCGGAAAGACTCTGGATTGCTTCGCGGAGCCTGTCATCGGGCCGCGCTTCGCGCGGACCCGTTGGCTCGCAATGACGATGGAGAGAGACGGCCCTACCCCGCCGCGCTCGCGACCTTGGCCGGCTGCGCGGGCACCTCCGTCGTCGCGATCAGGCGCTTCAGCTCGGGGATGCAGGAGCCGCAATTGGTGCCGGCCTTGAGCTTGGCGCCGATCTCGGCGGCGGTGCGTGCGCCGCCAGCGATGGCGTCGCAGATGGAGCCGCGGCCGACGCCGAAGCAGGCGCAGACGATCGGGCCGGTCGAGGCGGCGCCCTCGCTGGACTTGCCGGACAGCAGCATGCGGCGCTGATCGTCGGTGACCTGATCGGCCACGAACAGGCTCTTCACCACCTCCCAATCGCCGGCGTCGTGGGCGGGCCCGACGAACAGGCAGGTCTCGATGCGATCGCCTGCGAACGAGGCGGCGCGATAGACGCCGCCGCCGAAATCGCGGTACTCGGCAACGTCCTCACCGGCGACGCCCTCGAGCCAGGCCGGCCAGCGCGCGAGATCCGCGTTGTCGGCGAAGAGATAGCCGAAGCCGCCGGTCACCGTGACGCGGGTCCACAACAGGTTCTGCGGCAGCTCGAGCTGCTTGCGCGACAGCGCGAAACCGCGGAAGACGAATTCATAGGGCGCGATCGCGGCCGGCGTCGCCTTGGCTTCCGGCTGCCCCGAGAACGGATCGGTGAAGGACTGCACCAGCGCACCGACGCGGCCGTGCGAGGCGTTCATCGCGCTCCAGTGGATCGGCACGAACAGGGTGCCGCGCTGCTGCCCTTCACTGACGAGGGCCTTCAGGATGCATTGGCCGTAATCGGTGGTGATGCGGGCATAGCCGTCATGGGCGATGCCATATTTGCTGGCGTCATCGGGATGAATCTCGACGAATGGCTCGGGCAGATGCGCGCCCAGCCGCTGGCTGAGGCCCGTGCGCGTCATGGTGTGCCACTGGTCGCGGATGCGCCCGGTGTTGAGCCGCAGGGGACGCGACGGCCCGGTCTCGCCGCGCAGCACTGGCACTTCCGGGGCAATGAAGCGGCCTTTGCCGTCATTGGTGAAGAAGCCGCCTTGCGCGAAGAAGCGCTCGCCAGGTGTCCCGCCCTCGCGCACCGGCCACTGCACCGGCTTCAGCGCGTCGAAGGCGTCGTCGGACAGCGAGGTCAGCGCGCCGATGTCGAAATCGCGCCTGCCATCGTTCTCGAAAGCGGAGAGCGCGGCGTGCTCGCGGAAGATATCGGCCGCCGATTTGTAACTGAAACTGTCGCCGAAGCCGAGGCGCTTTGCGGTCTCGCTGAGGATCCACCAATCGGGCCGCGCCTCGCCCGGTGCCGGGAGGAACGCGCGCTGGCGCGAGATGCGGCGTTCGGAATTGGTCACCGTGCCCGACTTCTCGCCCCAGGCCAGCGCCGGCAGCAGAACATGCGGGCCGGCTTCGACGGTGTCGTTGGAGAGCACGTTCTCGGAGACCACGAACAGCTCGAGCTTCTTCAGCGCCGCGCGCACGAAGTCGGCATCGGGCAGCGACACCGCGGGGTTGGTACCCATCACCCACAGCGCCTTGACCTCGCCGCGGTTGATCGCCTCGAACAGCTGCACCGCCTTCAGCCCCTCGTGGGTGGCGATGCGCGGCGCCTTCCAGAACCGCCTGACACGGTCGATGTCGGGCGGCGTGAAGCCCATATGGGCGGCGAGCATATTGGCGAGGCCGCCGACCTCGCGGCCGCCCATCGCGTTGGGCTGGCCGGTGAGCGAGAACGGCGAAGCGCCCGGCTTGCCGATCCGGCCCGTGGCAAGATGGCAATTCAGGATCGCGTTGACCTTGTCGGTGCCCTGCGCCGACTGATTGACACCTTGCGAATAGAGCGTGACGACCTTCGCGGTGTCGCGGAACATCTTGAAGAAGGTCGCGACGTCCTGCTCGGACAGGCCCGTAGCCAGCGCGGTCGCGGTGACGCTGCCGGCGATGTTGCGCGCACGCGCCAGCGCGTCGTCGAAACCGCTGGTATTCTCAGCGATGTAGTCCTGGTCCAGCGCGCCGTTGTCGGCGAGGTGGACGAACAGGCCGGAGAATAGCGCGGTGTCGGTGCCGGGCTTGAGGCCAAGGAACAGATCGACGTCGCTGGCGGTGTCGGTGCGGCGCGGATCGATCACGATCATGCGCGCGCCGCGTTCCCCGCGGTTCTTCAGCATGCGCTGGAACAGCACGGGATGGCACCAGGCCGCATTCGAGCCGACGAAGACGAGCAGGTCGGCCCGGTCGAGATCCTCGTAGCAGCCGGGCACGGTGTCGGCGCCGAAGGCGCGGCGATGGCCGGCGACCGAGGACGACATGCAGAGCCGCGAATTGGTGTCGACATTCGCGGTGCCGACGAAGCCCTTCATCAGCTTGTTGGCGACGTAATAATCCTCGGTGAGGAGCTGGCCGGAAAGATAGAACGCGACCGCGTCGGCGCCGTCGCGCGCCACGATGTGCTGCATGCGGTGGGCGACGTGGTCGAGCGCATCGCTCCAGGCGACGCGTTCCAGCACGCCCTTGCAGCGGATCATGGGATAGAGCAGCCGGCTCTCCAGCCCGACCGTCTCACCGAGCGCCGAGCCTTTCGAGCACAGCCGGCCGAAATTGGCGGGATGATCGGGATCTCCCGCGATCGCGGCGCCGCCCTTGCCATCGGGTGTCGCCAGCACGCCGCAGCCGACGCCGCAATAGGGGCACGTCGTCTTGGTGGTGCGAAGGTTTGGATCGATCGCCGTCATCTCACGCCGCTTTCGGAGGCAACGCGAGCGCGCGGCCGAACATCATGTCGGTGCGGATCGCGGCGACCTTGTCGCGATTGCGGATCAGCTCGAGATACCAGAGCGCATCGACGGTATCGCCGATCAGCACCGCGCCGGTGAGCCGGCCGTCGGCGATGACGAGCTTCTTGTAGGTGCCGCGCCTGCGGTCTGACAGCACCAGGCTCTCGCTGCCCTGCCCGCCCATGAAGTCGCCGGCGGAGAACACGCTGACGCCGGAGACCTTGAGGTTGGTCGAGACCACGCTGCCCTGATAAGCGGCGGGCCGGCCGGCGAGATGCCGCGCCAGTACTCGCGCCTGCTCATAGGCCGGCTCGACCAGGCCGTAGCAGGTGCCGCGATGCTCGGCGCATTCGCCGAGCGCGAAAATGTCGGATGAAGAGGTCTGCATCACATCGTTGACGACGACGCCGCGGTTGACAGCAATCCCCGCCTCTTTCGCCAGCGCGACGTTCGGCCTGATGCCCGCGGCGAAGATCACCGCATCGGCCTCGATGCGGCTGCCGTCGGCAAGCTCGACGGCCTCGACATGACCGTCGCCATGGATTCGGGCGGTCGAGGCATTGAGCAGGATGCGGATGCCCTTGCGCTCGACCAGCGTCTTGAGCAGGTCGGCCGCGGGCGCGTCGAGCTGACGCTCCATCAGCCGGTCCATCAGATGCAGCAGGGTGACGGGCGCGCCGGCTTTGGCGAGGCCATAGGCGGCCTCCAGGCCGAGCAGGCCGCCGCCGACCACGACGACGCGCTTCTTCGCCGCAGCCAGCGTCAGCAGCAGGTCGACATCGCGCGTGTCGCGAAAGGTGTGCACGCCCGCGAGATCGGCGCCAGGCACGTTGAGCCGCAACGGTGTCGATCCGGTCGCAAGCACGAGCTTGGAATATTCCATGCTTTCTTCGCCGGCGATCTTGAGCTCGCGGCGGCCGGCGTCGATCTCGGTGACGCGATAGCCGTAGCGCACCGTGACGCCACGTTCACGCCACCAATCGGCCGGCCTGAGCTCGATCTCGTGCGAGCCGGTCTCGCCGGCCAGCACGGAGGAGAGCAGCACGCGATTGTAGGCGAGCCGCGGCTCATCGCCGATGACGGCAACCGCGTAGCGGCCGAGTGCGGTCTTGGCGAGTTCATCGACAAGCCGCGCGGCCGCCATACCGTTACCGACGATGACCAGCGGTTCACTCACGAGGCATCTCCTATTCGGCGGCCTGCGCCCGTGCGCCGTAGGCCTCGGAAATCATGTAGCCCGACAGCACGCCGTAGGCGTCGGTCCAGGCCTTTGCCAGTTCGGGCGTCCAGGCTTCGCCGAGGCCCTTCTCGAGGGTCCACAGCAAGGTTGCGCCGACCACGGGATAGTGCTCGGCCTTGGCGCCATAGGCGACGTGACGCTTGGCGAGCGCAGAGGCCGCGGGAAGAATCGTCTCGAGGCTCGACAGGCCGCCGACCACGGCGGCAAGCATGCTCATCAGCTTCTTGCGCTGCTCGGTCATGTCCTCTGGAAACATCGCGCGCACCGGTGGCGCCACCTCGAACAGGCGATCGTAGAACAGCACCGCAGCCTGCTCCGAGATCGGAGCGACCTTGGCGAAGCTCTGCTGAATGAGGGTCACTTGTTCGGGCGTCATGATGGTCTCCTGTCTGTTTCGGTCTGCCTTTGTCCGCGCCGTCGCGGACAAGGTTCATGGGTCAAACGTCATCAGAGAGTCTTCTCCCCGCGTGCGGGGAGAAGCGAGATTCGTACCAAGTATTAGACTCTTGCTTCCGCGAGGCCTGACGCGCCTTCGCCCTGCGGGCTGCGACGCAGATAGAACCACCAGGTCAGGCCGAGGCAGGAGGCGTAGAAGGCGAGATAGATCGCGAGCGCGAGCTGCGGACCGCCGGTCAGGGCGATCGACTTGCCGAAGCCGCTCGGGATCAGATAGCCGCCGACGGCACCGATCGCGCCGATGAAGCCGACCGCCGCGCCGCTCTCGATGCTCGCCGTCTTCAGCGCGGCCGCGCGCGCGACGTCGCCCTTGCCGCGCACCTTGAACAGGTTCTGCTCGCGGAAGATCGAGGGGATCATGCGGTAGGTCGAGCCGTTGCCGATGCCCGTTGTCACGAACAGGATCAGGAACATCGACAGGAAGCCGATGAAGTCCTTGTGCCCGACGAAGTAGAGCACGCCGACCGTGGCGCCCGCCATCACGATGAAATTCCAGAAGGTGATGACCGAGCCGCCGATCCTGTCGGCGAGCCAACCGCCGAACGGGCGCGACAGCGAACCGACCAGCGGCCCGAGGAAGGCGATCGAGATCGTCACCGACGGAAACTGGGTCTTGAGCAGCAGCGGGAATGCCGCGGAGTAGCCGATGAAGGACCCGAACGTGCCGATATAGAGATACGCCATGATCCAGGTATGCTTGCGCTTGACCACCGCGAGTTGGTTCCTGATCGATGACTTGGCCGTGGTCAGGTTGTTCATGAAAAATACCGCGCCGAACACCGCGATCGCGATCGGCAACACCCACATCAGGCCGGCATTCTGGAGATAGATGCCGTCGACGGGGCTCGCCTGAAACAGGTTGATCACGGCGAGCGTCATCAGGATCGGGGTCAGGAGCTGCACGCTGGAGACGCCGATATTGCCGCCGGCCGCGTTGAGGCCGAGCGCCCACCCCTTCATCCGGTCGGGGAAGAAGAACGAGATGTTGGTCATGCTGGAGGCGAAATTGCCGCCACCAAGGCCGGCGGTGGAGGCGACCAGCAGCATCAGCCAGAACGGCGTGTCGGGCTGGCTGACGAAATAGGCCAGCGACAGCGTCGGGATGAACAGGATCGCCGCGCTGAAAATGGTCCAGTTGCGGCCGCCGAAGGTGGTGACCGCGAAAGTGTAGGGAAAGCGCATGAAGGCGCCGATCAGCCCCGGCACCGCGACGAGCTGGAACAGCTGGTCCGTGGTGTAGTGGAAACCCGCCTGCGGCAGCTTGGTGGTGACGATGCTCCAGATCAGCCACACCGAAAAACCGATATGCTCGGCGACGATCGACCAGATCAGGTTACGCCGGGCGATGGTCTTGCCGCCCGCATTCCAGAACGCCTCGTCTTCGGGGCGCCAGTCAGAAATCCAAGTCGGACTCTTCGTCATTGCTTATCCCTTCCAGGCTCACCGCTGCGTCGTTGCAGGCTCTGCCTCCGGCCACGGAGGCGCGCTCCGGGGCTTCTCCCCGGTGGCGAGATCACGATGCTGATTGATGATGTTGAGGGACGTCGTCGTTGGCGTCGCGCAAATCCATTTCAATTTCCGTGCCAATTGCGCGCGCGCTGGAAATATAAGGATTTCAGGGGCTTGTTCGAATTGCCCGAAATTTTTGCAAGACTATTTCGCTCGCAAAATTTGCGATTCGCTCAATCCCTGTGCGGCGCACAAGGATTGAGCTTGATGGCTTTTAATTGGGCGCGCAGCTCGACTCGTTAACGAGCCGTTACGCGGCCTCGACGAAGCGATGCCGCTCGTAGAGGAATTCGAGCACGCGCTGCCGGCACTTCAGATAGGTGGTGTTGGTCGCGAGCTCGAGCCGCTTGCGGGGACGCGCGAGCGGCACCTCCAGCACCTCGCCGATCCGCGCGCTCGGCCCGTTCGTCATCATCACGATGCGGTCGGACAAGAGCACGGCCTCGTCGACGTCGTGGGTGATCATCAGAATCGTGTTACCGAGCTTCTGATGCAGCGCCATCACCGAGTCCTGCAGATGCGCGCGGGTCAGCGCATCGAGCGCACCGAACGGCTCGTCCAGCAGCAGCACCTTCGGCTCCATCGCCAGCGCCCGGGCGATGCCGACGCGCTGCTTCATGCCGCCGGAGATTTCGTTAGGACGCTTGTCCCTGGCATGGGCCATCTGCACCAGGTTGAGATTGTGCATCACCCAGGCGTCACGCTCGGCCTTCGTTTTGGTCTTGGCGAAGACCTTGTCGACGCCCAGCCTGACGTTTTCGTAGACCGTGAGCCACGGCAGCAGGCTGTGGTTCTGGAACACCACGGCGCGATCGGGGCCCGGCGAGTTGACCTCGCGGTTCTCCAGCAGCACCCCGCCGGTGGTGGCGGTCGTGAGCCCGGCGATGATGTTGAGCAGAGTCGACTTGCCGCAGCCGGAATGCCCGATGATCGAGACGTACTGACCCTTCTCGATGGTCAGGTTGATGTCCTTCAGCACCTCGGTCGTCGCGGCGCCGCGGGTGAAGATCTTGTCGATATGGTCGAGCTTGAGATAGGCGGTCATGTGTCCCTGCTCCTTAGCTTGTCGCGGTGCCGCGGGTGACGATCTTGCCGAGGCCCGCGATCAGGCGGTCCAGCACGAAGCCGACGATGCCGACATAGAACAGCGCCAGGATGATCTCGCTGATATGCGACGAGTTCCAGGCGTCCCAAATGAAGAAGCCGATGCCGACGCCGCCGATCAGCATTTCCGCGGCGACGATCGCGAGCCAGGACAGGCCGATGCCGATGCGCAGGCCGGTGAAGATGTAGGGCGCGGCGGCCGGGATCATGATCTTGGAGAAGAACTCGAGCGGATTGAGCTGCACCACCGCGGCGACGTTGCGATAGTCCTGCGGGATGTTGCGGATGCCGACCGCGGTGTTGATGATGATCGGCCAGATCGAGGTGATGAAGATGACGAAGATCGCCGAGGGCTGGCCGTCGCGGAACGCGGCGAGCGAGAGCGGCAGCCAGGCGAGCGGCGGAATGGTGCGCAGCACCTGGAACAGCGGATCGAGCCCGCGCATCGCCCAGACCGACTGTCCGACCAGCACGCCGAGCGCGATGCCGGCGATCGCCGAGAGCGAATAGCCGAGCGCGACGCGCTGGAGACTGGCGGAGAGATGCCAGAACAGGCCCTTGTCGATGCCGCCATGGTCGAAGAACGGATCGAGGATCAGCTCCTTGGTGTCCTTGAACACTTTTGACGGGGGCGGCAGCGCTGATCCGGCTCTCCGGCAGACGAGCTCCCATATCAGCGTCAGCAGCGCGATCACGACCAGTGGCGGGATGACGCGCACGGCGGTTTCCCGTGCCATCCGTGCATAGGCCTCGCTGCGCGGCGGGCGCCTCGGCGTCATCGCGACGACCGGGGCGGCAACAGCCGCGGGCGTTGCGGTCTCAACCTCGATCTTCGTGGCAGGCATGTTCATCACAATATCTCTCCGGCTGCAAAGGACGGTGCGGCCGCCCATGGGCGGCCGCTGGCTCCATCAGACCTCGACTCGCTTGATCGCGAGCGACTTCAGATAGGCAGCCGGATTCTCGGGATCGAACACCTTGCCGTCGAAGAAGGTCTCCCTGCCGCGCGAGGTCGAGGTCGGAATCTCCGCGGCCGCGACGCCGAGCGTCTTGGCCGCATCGCGCCACATGTCCTCGCGGTTGACCTTGGCGATCAGCGCCTTGGTGTCGAAATTCGCCTCATACTTGCCCCAGCGGATGTCCTCGGTGAGGAACCAGAGGTCGTGGCTCTGGAACGGATAGGAGGCGAAGTCGCGCCAGTACTTCATAATGTGCGGCGAGTTCTCGACCACCTTGCCGTTGCCGTAGTCGAACTTGCCGGCAGTGCGGTCGTAGACGTCCTCGACGGGGCAGTTGATCCACTGCCGCTTGGCCATGATGGCGGCGAGCTCCTGCTTGTTCTCGGCCTTGTCGGCCCATTGCTGGGCCTCCAGCACCGCCATCAGGATCGCCTTGGTCGCCTTCGGATATTTGTCGACGAAGGCCGCGCGCATGCCGAAGGATTTCTCCGGATGCTTGTTCCAGAGTTCGCCGGTGTTGACTGCGGTGTAGCCGATGTCCTGGTGGACGAGCTGGAGGTTCCAGGGCTCGCCGACGCAGAAGCAGTCCATGGTGCCGACCTTCATGTTCGCCACCATCTGCGGCGGCGGCACCACAATGGTCTCGATGTCCTTGTCCGGATCGATGCCGCCGGCGGCGAGCCAGTAGCGGATCCAGAGGTCATGCGTGCCGCCGGGGAAGGTCATCGCGGCCTTCACGGACTTGCCGGAGGCCTTCTTCTTCTCGAGCGCCGCCTTGAACGGCGCTGCATCGGTGCCGAGCTTGAGATCGGCATATTCCTTTGCGACCGAGATGCACTGCGCATCGAGATTGAGCCGCGCCAGGATGTACATCGGCGTCGGCTGGTTGTTCTGCGTCACCTTGCCGGCCGAGATCAAATACGGCATCGGGGTGAGAATATGTGCGCCATCGATGCCGTTGCCCTCGGAGCCGAGCACGAGATTGTCGCGCGTCGTACCCCAAGAGGCCTGCTTCTGGACGTCGGTGTCGGGCACACCGTATTTGGCGAACAGACCCTTGTCCTTGGCGACGAACAGCGGGCCGGCATCGGAGAGCGCGATGAAGCCGAGCTTGGCGCCCTTGACCTCGGGGCCTGCATCCTGCGCGAAGGCGCCGGCGGGGAAATTGAGCTTGGCGGCGGCGAGAAGGGCTGCGGTAGAGCCGGCGGCTTTCAGCAATTGACGGCGGCTAAGGCCAGTCTCGGAGGGCCGGCGGATGCGCTTGGTCATCGGTGGTGTCGTCCTTTTGCGTCGTTGCGGAATGATTGCGTCAGTGCGCACGAGCAGCCCGTCCGTCCGTGACGCCAGAAAAGGCGCATGCGAACGCGCGACGGGGGAGACCCCCGTTCGGGTGGCGTCAGCAAAATCGGATGAGAAGTCTCGCGGGACGGCTTCAATGGCGTCGGCCTGGAACTATTCAAGCTTCATGCCAAGCTCGACGGCGCTGAAAATGGCCAAAAATCAGCAACTTATATGTTCAGCGCCAGACTGCCGCAGGCCAGTTCCGCACGCGAAATTTGCGATCTGCTCAATACTTGTGCGCCGCACAAAGGTTGTGCAGACGCTCAAGCAAAAGGCGGCAAGGCGCGCCGAAACCGGACCAAAGCAGACACCAATAGATTGACCTAACTCGATTTTCTGACCTCACCGCCGCGGCACGCAATTTGCAGCTCCTACTGCGTCAACGATGACTGCGGCTTGCCGCATCGTTGCAGCCTCTGGCGGCTGCATCAGGAAGCTCAACTGCTTCGCAGCCTTTCCGGCTCAGTCCTCGTGACGCGATTCCCAAGGCTTCCAGACCTTCCATAGCCCTCGTGCGCGGCAGAACCGTTCGCACGGCCAAATGACGTTCAGCCGCGTCCTCTGAAGGGACGTGTCGATCTCACTTACGAAAGCAAAAGGAACCATTGATGTCGTATCTCGCGCCTTCGGAATTCGTCACCAAGATGGTGGATGCAGGCGAGTCCAAGATCTTCATGTCCACCCGGGATACCGTCATCCGGGCCTATATGGCCGGGGCCATCCTTGCGCTTGCCGCCTGGTTCGCCGTCACCATCAACGTGAACACCGGTCAGCCGCTGGTCGGCGCGCTGCTGTTTCCGGTCGGCTTCGTCATGCTCTATCTGCTGGGCTTCGACCTCTTGACCGGCGTGTTCGTGCTCTCGCCGCTCGCCTTGATCGACAAGCGCCCGGGCGTCACCCTTGGCGGCGTGCTGCGCAATTGGGGCCTCGTCTTCCTCGGCAACTTTGCCGGTGCCTTTACCGTGGCCTTCATGATGGCCTTCGTCACCACCTTCGGCTTCACTCAGGCGCCCGACAAGATCGGCGCGGCGATCGGCAACATCGGCGAGGGCCGCACGCTGGGCTATGCCGCACACGGCGCGGCCGGCATGGCGACGCTGTTCATGCGCGGCATGCTCTGCAACTGGATGGTCTCGACCGGCGTCGTCGGCGCCATGATCTCGACCTCGGTCCCCGGCAAGGTCATCGCGATGTGGATGCCGATCCTGGTGTTCTTCTACATGGTGTTCGAGCATTCCGTCGTGAACATGTTCCTGTTCCCGTCGGGCCTGATGCTGCACGCGAAGTTCTCGATCATGGACTATCTGATCTGGAACGAGATCCCGACCGTGCTCGGCAACCTCGTCGGCGGCCTCGCCTTCACCGGCATGACCCTCTACGCCACGCACGTCATGACCCTGCCGAAGCGCCAGGCCGGCAAGGCCACGCCGCCCCGCGTTGCGGCCTGACCGAATCCGTCTCGACAGGGGAGCCTCGCCCGAGCAGGGTGAGGCTCCCTCTCCTGGTGATGACGATGTCTCGCGGACTCCTGATCTCGATCGGCCAGCACTCCGACAGGGGTCGCAAGCCCGTCAACCAGGATTTTCACGGCGTCCTGATTCCCGAAGAGCCGCTGCTCAGCCTGAAGGGCATCGCAGCTGTTCTCGCCGACGGCATCTCCAGCAGCAGCGTGAGCCAGATCGCCAGCGAGTCGGCGGTCAAGAGCTTCCTGATGGACTATTACTGCACGTCGGAATCCTGGACGGTGAAGACCTCCGCCCGCCGCGTGCTGGAGGCGACCAATTCGTGGCTGCATGCGCAGACGCGCAAGAGCCAATATGCCTATGACCGCGACAAGGGCTATGTCTGCACTCTCAGCGCCATGGTTATCAAGGCGGCCACCGCGCACATCTTCCATGTCGGCGACTGTCGCATCTACCGCGTCGCCGGCAAGGCGCTCGAGCAGCTGACCGACGACCACCGCATCATCGTGTCGTCGGAGCAGACTTATCTTGGCCGCGCGCTCGGCATCAATCCGCAGCTCGAGATCGACTACCAGACCGTCGAGGTCCAGGCAGGCGATACTTTCCTGCTTGCAACCGACGGCGCTTACGAATTCGTCGAGCCGCGTTTCATCACGAGCGCAATCAACGAGCATGCCGCCGCGCTCGACGGCGCGGCGAAGGCGATCGTCGAGGAGGCCTATCGCCGCGGCAGCGACGACAACATCACCGTCCAGATCCTGCGCATCGATGCGGTGCCGGAGGAGGAATCCCGCGTCTTCGATCGGAGCTCGGCACTGCCGCTGCCGCCCCTGCTTGAGCCCCGGGCCATGTTCGACGGCTACCGGATCGTCCGGGAGATCCATGGCAGCAGCCGCAGCCACATCTATCTCGCCGTCGATGCGGAGACCGAGGAAACGGTTGCGCTCAAAATTCCGTCGATCGACCTGCGCGACAACCAGGCCTATCTGAAACGTTTCCTGATGGAGGAATGGATCGCGCGGCGGATCGACAGTCCGTACGTGCTCAAGCCGCGGTCGAGGCCGACCCGGCGCAACTATCTCTACGTCGCGACCGAGTTCGTGGAAGGACAGACGCTGCGACAATGGATGCTCGACAACCCCCGTCCCGATCTGGAGACGGTGCGCAGGATCGTCGAGCAGATCGCCACCGGGCTTCGCGCCTTCCACCGCATGGAGATGCTGCACCAGGATCTCAGGCCCGACAACGTCCTGATCGACAAGACCGGCACCGCGAAGATCATCGACTTCGGATCCGTCAGGGTCGCGGGCGTCGCCGAAGCTGCACCAGCATCGGCCGATGCGGAAATCCTCGGCACGGTCCAGTACACGGCGCCGGAGTATTTCCTCGGCGAGGGCGGATCGCCCCGGTCCGACATGTTCTCACTGGCCGCCATCTGCTACCAGATGCTCACCGGACACCTGCCCTACGGCGCCCAGCTCGCCAAGATCCGGGGACGATCGGACGCGTGGAAACTGCGATATCGCCCCGCGATCGACGCCGAGCGGGGCATTCCCGGCTGGATCGACGGCGCGCTCAGGAAGGCGCTGCATCCCGATCCCTACAAGCGCCACGAAGACCTCTCCGAGTTCGTGTTCGAGCTCAGAAATCCCAATCCGGCCTATCTCGCCACGCGGACCACGCCCCTGCTGGAGCGCAATCCGCTGCTGTTCTGGAAGTTGACCACGGCGATCCTGGCCTGCGCGGTCATCGTGCTGCTCGCAGCGCTTCGGCTGCGATAGCCGAATCACACCGGCTCCGCCGCCTTCGTTCCCAGCGGTTTCGGCGCCATGCCGCCGCCGGGCTTGAGGTGGAATTCGTAGGTCATCAGATGCCACTGCCCCTTCGCCTTGGTGCCGTCGGGCATCTCAGGATCGTTGCGGGGCTCGACCTTGGCGACGAGGTCGTCCTTGACCCCGAACACCACGTCGGAATCGAGATATTTGTCGCCGTCCATGAAGACGTGGGTGATCAGCGGCTCGTAACCCTTCGCATTGACGAGGAAGTGCACATGCGCCGGCCGCATCGGGTGGCGTTTGGTCTGCATGATCATCTCGCCGACGGGGCCGTCGGTCGGGATCGGATAGCTGCATGGCAGGATGGTGCGGAAGAAGAAGCGGCCGTCGCTGTCGGTGATGAAGCGCGCCCGCGCCGAGGCGCCGACCTCGTCGTAATTGGCCTTCTGTGAATCGTAGAAGCCGTCATCGTCGGCATGCCAGACGTCGACGGGGACGTTCGCAAGCGGCTTGCCCTTCAGATCCGTGACGCGGCTCTGCACGAACATCCGCTCGCCGGTGAGATTGTTCGGCGAGATGTCGGTGCCGTGCGCGGTCACCTTGTGCTCGCCGACATAGAACGGGCCGAGCACCGTGGTCTCCGTGGCGCCCTCGCGATCCCTGTGGTTGACGGCGTCGACCAGCATGGAGACGCCGAGCACGTCGGACAGCAGGATGAATTCCTGGCGGGTATCCGTGCACTTCTGCCCGGTACGGGTCAGGAATTCGATGGCATATTCCCACTCCTCGAAGGTCAGACCGGTCTTGCTCACGTAATCGTGCAGCGACTTCACCAATTCCTGCAGCAGGAATTTTGCCCGCGGATTCGGCGTCTGATCGAAGCTCTTGACGACGGCTTCGGTGAGTTCGGTCTCGTTGAACTGGGTCATGTGCGTTTGCCTTCGCGTTTTTCTCGTTGGCCCGGCCGGGCTCCCTGGAGGCGTTCCAAACCGGACACTACACCAGCCGGAGGCCCCGCGTTAAGCGCGACCGGCTTGGAATGGCGCCCCCATTTCGCTATCAACTTTCCGACAAAACGCCCCGGAGGAACTCATGCTCGCCCCGACCCCTGCCTCGCCCGAATCCGTCGGCATGTCCAAGGCCGCGCTGGACCGCGTCGATGCGCATCTGAAGAAGCGGTACATCGATGCCGGCCGTTTCCCGGGCACGCAGCTCCTGGTCTATCGCCGCGGCAAGATCGCCCACAGCTCGGTGCAGGGCCTCGCCGATGTCGAGCGCAAGGTGCCGGTCAAGGACGACACCATCTACCGCATCTATTCCATGACCAAGCCGCTCACCAGCGTCGCCTTCATGATGCTGGTCGAGGAAGGCCTCGTCGCGATCGACGAGCCCGTCGCCAAATACATTCCGGAATGGAAGGACCTCGGCGTGTTCGTCGCCGGCACCGCGCCGGCGTTTCTGAGCCGGCCGCCATCGCGGCCGATGCTGATCGTCGACCTCTTGCGCCACACCTCAGGCCTTACCTACGGCTTCCAGCAGCGCTCCAATGTCGATGCCGCCTATCGCGCCGAGAAACTCGGCGAGGTCGAGAAGTCAGGCACGCTCCAGACCATGATCGACGGGCTGGCGAAGATCCCGCTGGAATTCTCGCCGGGCGAATCCTGGAACTACTCGGTCGCGACCGACGTGATCGGCTACCTCATAGGCAAGATCTCAGGCATGCCGTTCGAGCAGTTCCTGAAGGCACGCATTCTCGATCCGCTCGGCATGACCGACACCGATTTCCACGTGCCGGCCTCGAAGGCGCACCGCTTCGCGGCCTGCTATTCGGCAGACCCGGGCGGCGGCATGACCTTTCATGCCGGCCAGCGCCGCGAGGGGCTGACGCTCCAGGATGATCCGACGACGAGCTCGTTCCTGTCGCCGCCGTCCTTCATCTCCGGCGGCGGCGGCTTGTGCTCGACCGCCCCCGACTATCTTACCTTCTGCCGCGCGCTGCTGAACGGCGGCGAGCTCGGCGGCGTCAGGCTGATCGGACCGAAGACGCTGGCGCTGATGACGACCAACCACATTCCCGGCGGCCGCGCGCTGCCGGAAGTGTCGCGTTCGCTGTTCTCCGAGGCCACCTACAACGGCATCGGCTTCGGCCTCGGCTTCGCAGTGACCATGCGCCCGGCCGAGACGCTGATCGCCGGCAGTCCCGGCGAATATAATTGGGGCGGCGCGGCCACGACCTCGTTCTGGATCGATCCGGCCGAGGAACTGATCACGATCTTCATGACGCAAGTGCTGCCGTCGAGCGCCTATCCGCTCCGCCGCGAGCTGCGCAGCATGGTCTACGCCGCCATCACCGAGAGCAATCTGTGACCCATCGAGCTGATCCCGCAGCCGGCGACCGCGGGATCACAGATGCTCATTTCAGCATCTCCGGCACGATCAGGCGCGGCAGGAACAGCGACACGCTCGGCCAGACGATGAGCGCAGCCAGCACGAGCAGCATCGGGATCAGCATGATCGCCGTGTCCTTCAGCGCATAGCGCAGCCGCACGCCGGCGACCGAACAGGCGATCATCAGGCATAGACCGTAGGGCGGCGTCACCAGCCCGAAGGCCAGCGACACGATCGATATGATCGCGAACTGGACCGGATGAAGATCGACGGACTTGGCCAGCGGCTCCAGCACGGTGCCGACGATGATGATGGCCGGAATGGCGTCGAGGAAGCAGCCCACGACCAGAAAACAGAAGCAGATGAAGAAGCCGGCCGCGACGGTGCCCATGCCCCATGACGAGACGTTGGCCAGCAATTCCTGCGGAATCCTGTAATAGGCGAGCAGCCAGCCAAATGCGCTCGCGGTGCCGACACAGAACAGCGCGACGCCGGCAAGACGTCCTGTGTCGAGCAAGGCCTTGTATAGTTCGCGCGGACCCGTCTCTCGGTAGAACAATGTCGAGAGTGCCACGGAATAGAGCACGGCAACGCAGGCGGACTCGGTCGCGGTGAACCATCCGAGCAGGATGCCGCCGACGATGATGAATGGCGTCATCAAGGCCGGGATCGACTGCCAGATCGCGCATCGCATCTCGACCCAGGTCGCCTTCGGGTAGGTCGGGTAGCCGCGGCGCACCGCGTAGATGTGCACCGTCGCCATCTGCGCGCCCGCGATCAGCAGGCCCGGCACGATGCCGGCCAGATACATCGCCGCAATCGAGGTCGAGATCAGCCCGCCCCACACGATCATCAGGATCGACGGCGGGATGATGACCGCCAGGACCGCCGACACCGCCGTGATGGCGATGGAAAACGAGAGATCGTAGCCCTCCTTGGTCTGCGCATCGATGAAGATTTTTGACTGGCTCGCCGCGTCGGCGGTGGAGGAGCCCGAGATGCCGGCAAAGAACACCGACAGCACGACGTTGATCTGCGCCAGGGATCCCGGCCAGTGGCCGACCATTGAGCGCGACAACGCCACCAGCCGATCGGTGATGCCGCCGATGCTCATAAGGTTTGCCGTCAGCAGGAAGAACGGCACCGCCAGCAGGATGAACGAATTGTACGCATTGAAGGTCTCCTGCGCGAGCATCATCAAGGACAGACGCGGTTCGATCAGCAGGATCGGCACGCAGGCAAGGCCGAGTGCGAACGCGACGGGAACGCGCACGATGAGCAGGCCGATGAAGACCCCGAACAGCACCATCGCAGCCTGCCCGGCAGAGAGTACATTGCCGCTCATCGCCGTGCCCCGACCAGGACGCGCATTTCATCGACGATCTGCTCGCCCGCAAAGACGATCCAAGTCGCGCCGGTCACGGGCCAGGCGACGTGAATCAGCCAAAGCGGCAGATCGGCCAGCTCCGACGTCCTGTTCCAGGCAAAGCGGGTGAACTCGAGGCCGGCCGACACGAACACCAGCGACAGCGCCAGCACTCCGAGGCGGGCGAGGATCCGCACTGCCGCCTCCGACCGTCGCGACAGATCCGGCCACACGTCGACCTCGAAATGCTGCGCTTCCCGCACACCAACCATGGCGCCGATCATGATCGTCCAGACAAACAGAAAGCGCGCCATTTCCTCCGTCCAGATGTAGGACGGGATGAAGGGCGTGTAGCGCGAAATGACCTGCAGCGTCACGGGGACGACGAGAATGCCGACACAGGCCGCAAGCAGGATTTCCAGCAGTTTGGCATAGGCCGCCGTGACGCGGCGCCACAGCGACGGCGTGGACGGGAGGGGCGTATCAGACATTTGGACTCCGTGCGGCAGCTCATCCGCCACGGCCGGGCAAGAAGCGGGGCTTGCCCGGACCTGCCGTCGGCGGATGCAACGAGCTCAGGCGACGTTGATCTTCTCGAAAATTCCCTCCGCGCCAATCTCCTTGGCGTAGGTGGTCATCACGGGGTCGGCGAGCTTCTTCATGGCGTCCCGCTCCTCGAAGGGAACGCGCTTGAGCTTGCCAGCCTTCTCGAGCGTGTCGAGCTTGACGACCTCTTCGCTCGACTCGAGCTGACGGCCGTAGTCGCCGGCCTCCTTGCCGGCCTTCATGATCGCGTCCTGCAAGTCCTTCGGCAATGTCTTCAGCGTCTTCACCGAGAAGCAGATCGGCCGGATCGAAACGGCGTGCTGGGTGAGGCTGAGATGCGGGGCCACTTCGTAGAACTTCATCGCCTCGACACCCGCCGCCTCGTTCTCGCCGGCCGATATCACGCCGTTCTGGATCGCATTGTAGATTTCGTTATAGGCGATCACCGTCGGGCTCATGCCCACGGCCGCAAAGGTCTTCGACCAGATCGGCGCGCCCTGCACGCGAACCTTGAGACCCTTGAGATCGGCGAGATTCTTGAGAGGCTTGTTGGCGAAGATGTTGCGGATGCCGCCGCCGGAATAGCCGATCAGAACGACCTCGGCTTTCGCCGCGACCTCGTCGGCGATCGGCGCCAGGATATTGGCTTCGACGACCTTGTTCATGTGCTCGATGCCCTTGAACACGAAGGGCGCATCGATGAACGGAGCCGCCTTGGCGAAGGTCGACATGTGGGCTGGCGAGACGATGCCGTAATCGACCGCCTTGCCCTGCGACATGTACTCGAAATATTGCTTCTCGAGCCCGAGCGAGGAGTTCTTGTGCAGCGTGAAATTGACGGGCTTGCCGTAATATTTCTTCACCAGCTCCTCGAACCGGATCAGTGCCCGGTTGAAGGCATGATCGTCGTTGAACTGCACCGCGCCGTTCAACGTGATCGGCGCTTGTGCCCTGAGGATCGAGGGCATGCCAATCGTGGCCGCCGCAGTGGTCGCACCGATACCAGCGAGAAATGATCTTCGCTTCATCGTCTCCCCTCCCTTGATGTGCCGGCCCTGTCGCCGGGCCGTGCGTGCAGCCGGTATGTGGCTCGCAAGAGCGAAGGGTATGAAAAACCCCGGCGGGACGGAAGTCATTTCGCGCGCGCTGGAGGTGCTCTTCGTCGCAGGGCTGCCCCCGCACGACCTGTTGCACTGCAACTCGCGCCCGGCCAACACGCCGCATGAGCGGCTTCGCCGCCCCGGAAGGAAACGGGAGGACGTGCGGACCCGCGCGTTGCATGCAGGATCCGCACGTCCTTCAAGACAGACCTAGTGCATATGACCAATCAGATAGATGCCGCCGCCGATCACGATGACCGCCGGCACGGCCCAGAGAATGAGTACTGGCATCACGTCCTCCTCAATTGGATGTGCAGACCTTGACGGTCTTCATGCCGCTCTCAGCCTCGGTGCGCGACTTGTAGATCGTGCCCGACGGGCTGACGACGGTCATGGACGTGTCCGTCGGCTTCTTGTCGACGACGGTGCACTTCTTGGTCTTGACGTCCTGAACCACGTAGAACTCGTCGGCCGCGAACGCCGGCAGGGAAAACGCAGCAACCATGAGTGCTGCAGTCGCGATCTTCAGCTTCATCTGGTCTCCTCCTCCAGTTGCCGGACTACGGTCCGGTCGATTCAGCAACGGGAAAAAATGGTATTTTGTTCCTATCCTCGGGGAACGTCGCGCCCGGCGGGCGGTTGTTGCGGCGCTCATTCCTGCGAGGAGGACAAGATGAAGAAGCTATTTTTGCTATCCGCAGCAGCGGTTCTGATCTCGACCGGCGCGTTCGCACAGTCGACCGTAGTGACCACGACCGGAACCGGCCACGCGGCCGCGGTTCAGATCGAGCCGGAATATCGCACCAAAATCAAATCCTACGTCACCGAGCATCGCGTCCGCCCGGTCACGACGAAGGAGAAGATCATCGTCGGCGCAACGGTGCCGAGCGACGTCGAGCTCCAGGCGGTTCCGGCCGATTGGGGCCCGTCGCTGACGAAATATCGCTACGTCTATTCAGGCGAACGCGTGATGCTGGTGGATCCGGGCACGCGGACGGTCGTGCAAGAAATCGACTGATCGCGATCTGATGGATGGGCGGCGGCCTTGGAGGCGGCCGCCCTTGCTCGTTGTCCGCATGACGTCGCATCGAGAGGTGTGGATCGCCGGCCTCGACTTGGCGGCTGCCTGTCCGATACCGCCTGCGATCAGCATGAGCTGAAGCGCAGGACGCCTCGCGCCGCGCTGCAAAATCCACCCGGCTGGTCGCCGCATGCGAAAATCGTGGCGCGATGCCGGTCCTGCCCGTATGGTTCTCGTCAAAATCATAAGCCGGCGCCGCCGCGCCGGAAGCGGGACACGCGCGCTTGTCGAAGCTCACCCTGCCGGTCCGGCTCGCTCTCCTGATCGCGGGAACGATGCTGCCGATGATCGTGTTCGCGGTCGGCATCGCCTTCTATCATTACCAGCAGGACCGCAGCGACGCGACCCGCCGCGTGCTGGAGACCGTGCGCAGCATGCGCCTTGTGCTGGATTCCGAGGTGCAGCGGATGACCGGCAGTCTGCAGGTGCTGGCACTGACAAACTCGCTGCGCAACGACGACTTCCAGAACTTTCGTCGCATCGCGCTCGGCTTCCTCGACCAGTACGGCAAGGGCGGTCTGTTGCTGATCTCCGACCGCAATGGCCGGCTGCTGTTCTCCTCGACGACGGAGGACACCGCGAGCCTGCCGGCGCGGGGCAATCTCGAGACCATCGAGAAGGTTTTCGCGACCAGGACGCCGCAATATTCCGACCTGTTCACCGGCGCGATCAACGGGCGCCAGGTTCTGACCGTCGAGGTGCCGGTATCTCGGAACGGCGAGGTGATCTACGACCTCTGCTTCAGCCCGCCGGTCGGCATCTTCCAGGAGCTGATCGAGAAGCAGCGGCCCGACCAGCAATGGACGGTGTCCTTGCTCGACACCAAGGGCACGGTGTTTGCCCGCGTGCCAAACCCGGACGAAAACTTCGGCAAGCGCGCCTCGCCGTCGCTTTACGCGGAAATGTTTCGCGCGCCCGAGGCAACCCTGTCGTCGGTTTCGCTCGAGAGCGTTGCGCTCGCCTCCGCCTACACAAGATCGCGGCTCACGGGCTGGACGGTGGCCGCGGGCGTCCCCGAAAGCTCGTTGATCGCGCCGCTCTGGCGCAACATCGCGATCACGAGCCTGATCGGCGGCATCCTGCTGCTGATCGGCCTCACCTTTGCGGTGCGGATGGCAACCACGATCGCGCGCGGCGAGATGCTGCATGACCTCCTGATCGAGGAACTCAATCACCGCGTCAAGAACACGCTGGCCTTGATGCAAGCGATCGCGGTGCAGACCTTCCGCAGCGCCAGCCGGGACGAGCGAGCCAAGTTCGAGGGCCGGCTCGGCGCCCTCGCCGAGGCGCATAATCTGCTCAGCCAGGAGAAATGGGCGGGCTCCGAGCTGAGGGACGTGATCGCCCGGGCGCTTCGGCCGTTCCTGCTGAGCAATCCCGACCGCATCCGCATGGCGGGCCCGGCCGTGCCGCTGTCGCCTCGGTTCGCGGTGGTGCTGTCGATGATCGTCCACGAGATCGCCACCAACGCGGCGAAATACGGCGCGCTGTCGAACGAGACCGGACGGGTGACGCTCGAATGGGAAGTCATCAGCGAGGCGCCCAAGCCGCGGCTGCGGCTGATCTGGACCGAGATGGGCGGACCGCCGGTGACCGCCCCGGTGCAACGCGGCTTCGGCTCGCGCCTGATCGAGCGCAGCGCGCGTGACCAGCTCGGCGGCGAGGCCACCGTCGACTTCCTGCCGCGCGGCGTCGTCTGTACCGTGACCTGCACGCTGGACGAGGCGAGGTGAACAGGAGCCGTCGAGCAATGATGCCGACCTGCGCGTTGACTCGCCGAATGCGCGACTGTCATGCCCGGGCCTGACCCGGGCATCCATCCTTCCTCAAAGGATGATGGATTGCCGGGTCAAGCCCGGCAATGACGTAGAGAGCGCCGCACAGCACCGCATGATGGCTGGCCGCGCTTTCACACGCTGTTTCAACGGCATCTAACCGCCCCTCACGCGATCTTCGTTCAACACCGCGACAGCCTGGCGCTGCCCGGCGTGCGCTTGCGAAAACGCGCGCCCGCCCTGAGCAGGATCGGACAAAGCACAGCCGCTTCAGGAAAGACGCTGAATCCTTGCAGCCATAGAACACGCGCCGACCCGTACAAATACGGACGACTGATGTGCAGCCTGAGACGATCAGGAGGAGCCACATGATGACCGGGAGCACCGCACTCATGCGCCATCCCTCGCACAAGGGCTTGTCCTTCACACCCGGCGCCAGGCCGGACGACAACGCGACGTCCGAGCTGCGCGCTGCCGATGCGGAGATGGCACGCGTGCTCAAGACCAAGCCGCTTCGCATGGCCTCGGATTCCCAGAGCGGCACGATTGCCTATTGGAAGCACGAGCCGCTGCACGACGTGGTCGAACCCATGGCCGATCACGTCATCATGACCTATCCCGCGGGCTCACAGGCGTTGGAGCGGCGCAGCGGAAAATCGGCTGCGATCAGCACGGCGCGTCCCGGCGTCGTCACGATCATTCCGGCCGGGTCGACCTCGCGATGGGATATTCACCGGCCCATGCATGTCGTTCAGCTCTATCTTCCGCAGCGAACGCTGCTGCGCATCGCCGATGAAGCCAGCACGGCAAGTCCCGGCGACCTCTTGGAAAGAACCGGGCATCCAGATGCCATCACGTCCCGCCTGCTGCTGAGTGCCGCCGACTCGCTCGAAGGCTGCGCCACGCTCGACACGCTGTTCAGGCAGCAACTGACCGATCTCCTCGCCACGCGCGTGCTGGCCGCCCATGCCGGCGTGCCGGCCGCGCAGCAGCCGATCATCGGCGGCCTCTCGCCGACGGTCCTGCGCCGGGCGATCGAACGTCTTCGCTCGGACAGCGATGCGGACGTCTCGCTCTCGGCGCTTGCGTCCGAGGCCGGCCTGTCGCGCTTCCATTTCTGCCGGTCGTTCAAGGAGAGCACCGGGCTCTCGCCGCACGCCTGGCTGCGCCAGCACCGGCTCGAGCAGGCCATGAACATGCTGCGGGAGACCGACGAACCGGTCGTCTCGATCGCGGCTGCACTCGGCTATTCCACGCAGACCGCCTTCGCCGCGGCATTCAAGAAGCTGACGGGCGAAACGCCGAGCGATTGGCGCAGGCGGACGCGTTAGCAGCAATCCCGCGACAGCGAAGGCAATCGCTCTGGGGCAGTCGAGTATCTGGTTCGCTAGACATCGCAGCAGCAGACCACGCGGACGGAGACGAACAATGGACTGGAAACGCCTTGCAATCGCACCGCGCCGCAAAGCCATCGCGATGGCGCTCCTGTACGGGCTCTCGCTGACCGTGCGTCTCACCTCGCCGACAGCCGAGGAGGCGACGACGCAGAACGCCAGTCCCCTGGCATCAATCCTGATCAATCACGACTGGCCGAGGAGACCTGCGGTACCGGTCGCCCTGCGCGGCTGGCCATCGAGCCCGAGAAGCTGCCAGGCGGCCTGTGGAAGCCCCGCGCTGCTGTCATCACTGCCAGGCTGCGCCGCCCCGTAAGGTCCAGCGTCCACCGTTTCACCTCTTCGCGTCATATCAGCCCGCTCCGCCGAACCTTGGGCGGCCGCGATGACGCACGTCTGTCCCGATCAACCCAATCCAGGAGTGAACCATATGCGACTGCTCATCATCGGCGCCGGCTTTGCCGGCATGTATGCCGCCCTCTCCGCCGCCCGCCTGCGCGACATCCAGGGTGCCTCGCCTGACGATCTCGAGATCGCGCTGATCGCACCGGAGCCGGCGCTGGTGGTTCGCCCCCGGCTCTATGAGGCGAAGCCGGAAACCCTGACGGCGTCCTTGCTCGACCTCCTCGAGGCGATCGATGTCGATTACATCCAGGGCAGCGCCGAGACGATCGACGCCAAGGCACGAACAGTGCAGATCGCGACTTCCCAGGGGACGCGCAAATCCCTGTCCTATGACCGCCTTGTGGTCGCGACCGGCAGCCGCCTGTTCCGCCCCAATATTCCCGGCCTTGCGGAGCACGGCTTCAGCGTCGACTCGCTCGATGACGCGGTCGCGCTCGACAGGCATCTGCACGCCCTCGCCAAGCGGCCGGCGGCGAACGGACGCGACACGGTCGTCGTCGCCGGCGGCGGTTTCACGGGCATCGAAGCTGCAACCGAGCTGCCCGCGCGCCTGCGCAATATCTTCGGCAAGGATTCGAAGACACGCGTGGTCATCGTCGAGCGCAACGGCGCAATCGCGCCCGACATGGGCGAAGGTCCCCGCCCGCTGATCGAAGAGGCGCTGCGCAAGCTCGGCGTCGAGACTCGGCTCGGTGCCGGCGTCGCCTCGCTCGACAAATCCGGCGTGACGCTGTCGACCGGCGAGCACATCGAAACCGAGACGGTGGTCTGGGCCGCCGGCATCCGCGCCGCACCATTGACGGCGCAGATTCCCGCCGAGCGCGACAAGTTCGGCCGGCTGCTGGTGGATCGCGACCTGCGCGTGCCCGGCGTTGCCGGCGTCTTCGCCACCGGCGATGCCGCCCGCGCGGCTTGCGACGACGACGGCAATTACGCGCTGATGTCGTGCCAGCACGCCACTCGCATGGGCGCCTTTGCCGGCAACAACGCAGCCGCCGAGCTGCTGGGCGTTCCGACCAGGCCCTATCACCAGAAGGCCTATGTCACCTGCCTCGACCTCGGCGAAGCCGGCGCGCTGTTCACGCGCGGCTGGGAGCGCAAGGTCGAAATGGTCGGCGACGTCGCCAAGAAGACTAAGCAGGACATCAACACCGTCTGGATCTATCCGCCGAAGGCCGAGCGCGCAGCCGCGCTCGCCTCGGCCGATCCGGAGCGCGTGACTGATCTCTAGACACGCGAAGCGACAGCGGCCGCGTGTCCTGGCTGCGCGGACCACTCAGCAAGACCAGCCAGAAACAGGAGACACACATGAATCTGCACATCACCTCATATCCGCAGTCCTCGGGCCCCGAAGAGCTGGTGCCGTCGCGCTACGCGCTGAAGATCGGCGAGATCGACGTCCTGGTGGTCAGCGACGGGGTGCTGCCGCTGCCGACCACGATGCTGGCGCACAACGCGGCCCCGGCCGAGCGGGCGGCCTGGCTGCACGACATGTTCCTGCCGCAGGACGCATTCGACTGGGCGCTGAATGCGGTCATGGTCCGCAGCGGCGGCAAGACGATCCTGATCGACGCCGGCCTCGGCTCCGACCCGAACTTGCACCTTCCGCGCGCCGGGCAGTTGATCAAGCGACTGGAGGCCGCCGGCATCGATCTTTCGGCCGTGACCGACCTCGTGCTGACCCATTTGCACATGGACCATATCGGCGGGCTGCTCGTCGATGGCGTCAAGCAGCGGCTGCGCAAGGACCTGCGCATCCACGTGGCGGCTGCCGAGGTCAAGTTCTGGGAGGCGCCCGATTTCTCCCACACCAACATGCCGCAGGGCTTTCCGGACGCGCTTCGGGCCACCGCCAAGCGGTTCGTGAGCGAGTATGGCAACCAGCTGCGGACCTTCGGCGAGACGCAGGAGATTGCACCCGGCGTCGTCGCGCTCCGGACCGGCGGTCACACCCCCGGGCACAGCGTGGTTCGCATCGCCTCCGGCGATGACGCGCTGACCTTCGCCGGCGACGCCGTGTTTGCCGTGGGGTTCGAGCAACCCGACTGGCACAACGGCTTCGAACACGATCCCGAGGAAGCGGCGCGCGTTCGTATCCGCCTGCTGCGCGAGCTGGCCGCGACCGGCGAGATGCTGGTCGCCACGCATTTGCCGTTCCCGTCGGTGGGCCGCGTGGCGGTCGATGGCGACGCCTTCCGCTGGGTGCCGGTGTTCTGGGACTATTGACGGCCTGTCAGCCGAGAACAGAGGCGCGTGCTCATGACGTTCGTGAGTACGCGCCCTGCTGCAAATCACCAGGCGCTCGGCATCCGCGACCGGACGCCAGTATGGCCTCCGTCCATCGTCCCGGATATAGCGAGACGTTCCGGTGAACGATGTGCTTGGAGCCTCGCAAGAATGACCTCTGCAAGTCCCGAACTTGTCATTTTCGATTCAGACGGCGTCCTGGTCGATAGCGAGATCATTGCACTGACCGCGCTGGTTCAAACGGCATCCGAGGAAGGCATATCGATCAGCGTTGAAGACGCCATACGTTCTTTCCGTGGGGTCAAGATGGCCGATTGCGTGCGTGAAATCGAGCGCCGGCTAGGCCGCGGCGTCCGAGACAGTTTCATCGACGACGTTCGTCGGGCAACCGCGCTGGCATTTGATGCCGAACTCAAGCCCGTCGAAGGAATCCATGCGGCATTGGCCGAAATCGACGTTCCGGTTTGCGTGGCGTCCAACGGCCCCATGTCGAAGCTGACGCATGCACTCGGACTGACCAAGTTGCTGGAGCATTTCGAAGGACGCATCTTCAGTGCGTATGAGGTTGGTTCGTGGAAGCCGGACCCCGGCCTGTTCCTGCACGCCGCACGAACGTTGGGCGTTCCCCCCTCACGTTGCGTCGTTGTTGAGGACTCGTTGTCCGGCGTTCGCGCGGCAAAGGCCGCGGGGATGAGAGTCCTCGGCTTTACCGGAGGCGATTCAGGTGTTGAACGAGAGTTCGCGGAGGTCTGCGACAATCTCTTTCATCGAATGAGCGACCTTCCGGCTTTGCTGCGCATGACGTGATCGCAGCACCCCGAGTTCTCTCCTCGGACGCCGCCCTCCGCCCTACCCGATCGTCTGCAGCGCCGGGAAGGTCTCGAGCAGCCAGATGCTCACATTGGAAACCGCGCCGGTGAGAAAACCGATGCCGGTGATCACCATCAACACGCCCATGGCGCGCTCGACATTGACGAGTTGGCCCTTCATGCGCGCGAACAGCGTGGAAAATTGCTCGATCATCAGCGCGGCGATCAGGAAGGGAATGCCGAGGCCCGCCGAATAGACCGCGAGCAGGCCTGCGCCCTTCGTCACCGTGGCTTCGGCCGCGGCGATCGAGAGGATCGCCGCCAGGATCGGGCCGATGCAGGGCGTCCAGCCGAAGGCGAAGGCGAGCCCCATGATGTAGGCCCCCCAGAGACCAACGGGTTTTGGGATCGGCAGCCGGCCCTCGCGCATCAGCAGGCCGATGCGCGTCAGGCCGAGAAAGTGCAGGCCCATGATGATGATGACGATGCCGGCGAGGATCGACAATTCCGCCGACCAGGCCCGGATCAGCCCGCCAATCAGCGAGGCGCTGGCGCCGAGCGCCACGAACACCGTAGAGAAGCCGAGAACGAACAGCAGCGCCGACATCATGATCGCGCGCTTGGAGGCCGCGACCGGCTCCTCGCTCTCGACGTGCTCGATCGTCGCGCCCGTGAGATAGATCAGGTAGGGCGGGACCAGCGGCAGGACGCAAGGGGAGAGGAAACTGACGAGGCCGGCAATCAGCGCCGCCGGGATCGAAACATTTTGCATGATGCAGTCGGAGCCATCTCAGGCCCCAGTGCGGCACGCGGGGAATGCGCGCGGCCAGGAGCGCCGGCTCTGGTGTAGCCGATGCCGGGAAATGCGCAACAGAGGCGCACAAAACCAGGGCTCCTCCCGATGCCGTCCGTGATCACAGATGCGGCATCGGGACGCGCACAAACCTCGCCAAAAAGCGAGATCAGGCGGGGCGGCTACTTCACCACGCGGAGCAGCGGACGCCGGGGCTGGTCCTGCGTCTGCTTGGAAGGGGGCTGCGGCTCGCTTCCGGCGTTCCGCAGCATTTCGTCGCACAGCGCCTTCAGATCGGCGCCGTCAATTCCTTTGAGTTTCATCCGCACGTCGAGGATGACAATCGACAGCAGCTCGGCCGACTCACGACTGTTCATCTCGTTGAGCGCCCTGCGGCACCCCTCGAGCGTTTCCAGCACCGACTGCAATTGTTCGTCTGAATGCGACACCGGGCGTTCTTTCCGTTAATTCGGCCTGCGAGACGTATGTGCGACGACCCCTGTGGCCCCCATGGGAGACCAAGGATAACACGAGGCCGCAGCGCCTCTGAACATGATTTCAATGTGTTTCTGCGCTGAAACCGCGGTTTCGGCGAACGTTGCCCCGCTGCACCGTTGGCCGTCGTCTAAACTGCCAGGGACAGAACACCTGCTGCGTTGCGCGTGATCCATTCCGGGAGCTGGAAGCGCAACATGCGAACGGATGTCCATTGCGGACAGGGCCGACAATCCCGCAGCCATCTGAAGGCTCGCAACGGAACTCACGCGACACCCCTCAATTCAGGCGATCGTCTGCCTGATTCCCAGCCTGTGGCTGCACCATCATACCACCCGCGAGGCAGTAAGGATGACGTTCAAAACTCGCCACCCCGCAACCCGCCGTGGTTGTGGTTTGCGCCAGATTCTGCCAGTTTAACCAACCGAAGGGACTTGTATGCACTCCTTGGCGGAAAGGGGCGTTCCTCCAGAGGAACGCCCAAAAACAAATCTCAGCAGCCTCTCCGATTGGGATGCGGCGCGCATCTTCCTGGAGGTCGTCCGCTGCGGAAGTTTCCGTTCGGCGGCCGAACGGCTGTCGCTGTCGATCAATGCTGTCCGCCGCCGCATCGACGATTTCGAGCGCCAGACCGGCACCACCCTGTTCACCCGCGACGTCCATGGCACTCATCTGACCGACGAAGGCGCGCTCGTCGTTTCTGCCGTCGAGCGGATGGAAGCCGCCGCATTCGACGTGTTGCGCACCAGTGATTCGACGGGCAATGCCCTCTCCGGCGAGGTCCGCGTCGCCGTCACCGAGGGCCTTGGCACCTTCTGGCTCGCCCCGCGCCTGGTCGAATTCCAGCAGGCCTATCCGAAGATCCTGGTCGACCTACATTGCGCCATGCGCTCGGCCGACGTCTCGCGCCACGAGGCCGACGTCGCCATCCACCTGTCCCGGCCTTCTGCGCTCGACGTCAAGCTGGTGCGGCTCGGCCGCATGCATCTGATGTTCTGGGCTTCGGAGAAATACCTCGAAAAATACGGCACGCCGCGCTCGGCCCATGAATTGATCAAGCACCGCCTGGTGCTGCAATTCGCCGACCAGCTCGCAGCCAAGGAGACTTTTGAGAGCTTCTTCCCGGGCGTTCAGGAACGTGACCTTCTGGTCATGAAGACGAACGTCTCAAGCGCCAATTACTGGGCGGTCGCGAATGGCGCCGGAATCGGCGTATTCCCGAGCTACGCCATTGCGCTTGGCGGGAAGTTGATTCCACTGGAGGTCGAATTGAACCGTCCGCTGGATATCTGGCTTTCCTACCATCCCGGTAGCGGCCGCATCCCACGCGTCCGGCACATGATTGACTGGCTGATCGAGGCTTTCAATCCGGCTCGATTCCCGTGGTTTAAGGAAGAGTTCGTGCACCCGCATGAATTCGAGGACTCGTATATGGGCGAACCCCTGACCCAGCTCTTCGGGGGATTTTCAACCGAAGAACGGTGAGAAACGACTATGAAAACAGCGGCGAAAAGAATGAAGCAGCGCAGCGCTGGCAAGCCGGACATTGAGCTTGGCAAGCGGATCCGCCTGCGGCGCGTCGAGATGAAGATCTCGCAGGCCGAGCTCGGCGAAAAGCTCGGCGTGAGCTTCCAGCAGGTCCAGAAGTACGAGAAGGGCGTCAATCGCGTCGGCGCAGCCCGCCTGCAGCAGATCGCCTCCGCCCTCGACGTGCCCGTGACCTTCTTCTACGACGGCGACAACAAGGCGCGCGAAGTCGAGAGCCTGCTCTTCCTCGATTCGGCTTTCAGCCTCCGCCTGCTGCGCGCCTACAGCAAGATCAAGGACCAGACGGTGCAGCGTCAGCTCGTCTCGCTGATGGAATCGATCGCGGCCAACGAAAGCTGAGCCGATCGACGGTCTGGCCTTGACGGCCAACGTTCAATCCGCCGCGTCACGGGGGCGCGGCCGGATTGGACGATCTGAGCTGGATCGGATCTTCTGAACCAGATTTGGCGTGTGCCATCCGCACGCGGCCCTCGGGGCGGCCCGACCGCCCTTTTTTCTCGCCCTTTACCCTCCTCCATCGCGGATTTCGCGAACCCATTCCGGCCTTGCGGCGACCCAATCGAGAGACTCCGCAGCGGACGCGCGGAGCTTTCGACTGCCGCGCTTAATGGGACCTCAACACCGGCGCCCTAATTTTCCGCCGATTTCACGAATCGGCGTACGCAGTGCGGCGGCCGAGGATTGCCAATGCGAGGGCCTGTCCGGGCCTCGCTCTCTTGGGGAAGATGGGACACATGTCGAAACGCCATGCGATGATCATTGCCGTCGGCGTGCTCGCCAGCGCCTCGGCGCTCGCGCAAACCGAGACCGTTGGGCAGGCCACGCCCAAGCCGGCGACGGCCGGGACAGTGCCGGCCGCGACGAATCCGGCTCACGCAGCTGCGCCGAAGGCCGCAACGACGCCCGCCTCTACGGCGGAAAGCCGTTCAGCCGCGGCGCTCGCGCTGACGCACGAGCCGACCTATGACGAAGGCTCCGCCCAGCGGATCAAGGAGGCCGCATTCAGCTATTCCGCGCTCGCCGTGCGCGGCGGCTGGCCGACGATCCCTGCCGACGCCAAGTTCGCGCTCGGCGTCCAGGGCGCGAGCGACGATCTCCTGCGCAAACGGCTGATCCTCTCCGGCGATCTTTCCGCCGACAAGACCAGCGGCGCCTTCGACCAGGATCTCGCCGACGCGGTGAAGCGCTTCCAGGCCCGTCACGGCCTCGCGCCGACCGGCACGGTGACGCCGCGCACGCTCGCGGCGATGAACGTCTCCGTACAGAAGCGCATCCGCCAGCTCGAGGCTTCGCTCGAGCGGCTCGAGAACATGAATTTCGGCTTCGGCGAGCGCTATGTCGTAGTCAACATCCCCGCTGCCTTCGCCGAGGCGGTCGAGAACGACGTCGTGGTGCGGCGCTATCGCGTCATCGTCGGCAAGACCGAAAAGCCGTCGCCGACGCTGACGGCTCAGATCACCAGCGTCGTCCTCAACCCGACCTGGACGGTGCCGGCCTCGATCGCCAAGACCGAGATCTCGGCGCATATGCGCAAGGACCCGACGTACCTGTCGCGCATGCACATGGAGGTGCTCGACGCCCACGACAATCCGATCGATCCGCATTCGGTCGACTGGTCCGGCACGCACACGCCAAATTTCACCGTGCGCCAGCACAACAGCACCTTCAACGCGCTCGGCGCGGTGAAGATCGACATGCCGAATTCTTATTCCGTCTACATGCACGACACCAACCAGCGCAATTTGTTCAGCGACGACTACCGCTTCGATTCCCACGGCTGCTCGCGCGTCGACAACGTGCGCGATCTCGCCGCCTGGCTGCTCAAGGACCAGCCGAAATGGAGCCGGGCGGCGATCGACGCCGAGATCGCCAGCGGCCAGCACCTCGAGGTCGCCATGGCGAAGAAGGTGCCGGTGGCATGGATCTATCTCACGGCCTGGATGACCAAGGACCAGACCATCCAGTTCCGCAACGACGTCTATAACCAGGACGAGCAGCTGCTGGAGGCGACGGCCGAAGAGGCCGCGTTCTTCGGCAGGGCCGCCGACCATCCGCTGACCGCACACATGCATGTGACGCAATAGGCGCTCTCCGCGCCATGCAATCGCGGCACGGGTCCCTCGCCTTGCCGCGGTTGACCAAGGCCGCGGCAAGGTCGCACATTGCGCTCGGCCCAAGACGAGCGAGCGCGCGATGCCTGATCTCCCCAACGAAAAATCCTACGCCGACGGCAAGATCCTCCAGCACGCCACCGACGGCGTCGGCGTGATCACATTCAACAATCCCGACAAGCGCAACGCGATGTCGCTGGAGATGTGGGAGGGATTTGGCGAGGCGCTGACGGCCTTGCGCGACGACGACGCCGTGCGCGTCGTGATCCTGCGCGGTGCCGGCGGCAAGGCGTTCGTCTCGGGGGCCGACATCAGCCAGTTCGAGAAGTCCCGCCACAACGCCGCCGCGTCCGAGGAATACGCCAGGCGCAGCGTCGCCCAGCGCGCGCTGCTCGCCGACTATCCGAAACCGACGATTGCCTGCATCCAGGGTTTTTGCCTCGGCGGCGGAATGCAGGTCGCGATGCTCGCCGACATCCGCCTCGCCGCACAGGGCAGCCAGTTCGGCATCCCCGCAGCGAAGCTCGGCATCGCCTATGGCTTCGACGGCTTGAAGCACCTGGTGTCGCTGGTCGGCCCGTCCTGGGCGCGGCTTTTGATGTACACGGGCATGCGGATCGATTCAGCCGAAGCGCTGCGCATCGGCCTCGTCGAGCGCGTGTTTCCGGAGGGCGAGCTCTGGGGCGAGACCATGGCGATTGCCGAGACCATCTCGCAGAACGCCCCGCTCGCGATCAAGGCGGCCAAGATCACCATCGCGCAGGTCCTGAAGGACGAGAGTGCGCGCGACATGGGTGCGATCAAGACGATCGGCACCGCATGCATGGACAGCGCGGATTTCCGCGAAGGCCGGCAGGCCTTCATGGAGAAGCGCAAGCCGAAGTTCTCGGGGCGGTGAGTCCCGGCGTCATTGCCGAGCCCACGCATCTCTCCATCACCATTGCGAGGAGCGCAGCGACGAAGAAACCCAGAGTCTCTCCGCGGAAAGGCTCTGGATGCTTCGCTGCGCTCGCAATGCCGAGGTGGAGAGATCTCGGAACTCTCGACGAACCTGAACCAACGTTCAGGAAGATTAAATTCCTCAGCCGCCCGCACCGCGATAGCAACTAACTGATCCGTCGCAAGTTCTTCCGCCACCAACGAGGGAGATTGCGATGAAACTCAGATTTGCTTTTCTCGGTCTGGCTGCCCTGGGCGGCGCTGCGCTGGCGTCGGGACAAGCGCTCGCGGCGATGCCGAACGGCATTCCGCAGGCCGACCAGATCGCGAGCGGTCCGGCCGCGAATGTCGATCAGGTCCGCATGGTCTGCAATGCGTGGGGCCGCTGCTGGTGGCGACCGAACTATTACGGTGCCTATGGCTATTACGGCCCGCGCCGCTTCTACGGGCCACGATATGGCTATTACGGCCACCATTGGCGTCGCTGGTAAACGATGAAGGGGCCCCGAGGGCCCCTTTTTCAAGTGCGCGCGCTGACTACAGCGCCCCCAGCACTGCCTTCGTGATGTCGGCCGTGCCATTGCTGCCGCCGAATTCCATCGGCTTGATGCCGCCGGCATAGACCTGGTCCACCGCGCGTTCGATGGTCTGGCCCGCTTCCGCCGCACTCTCCACGCCATGCTTCTCGGCGAGCCAGTCCAGCATCATTGCGGCCGACAGGATCATGCCGGTGGGATTGGCCTTGCCCTGCCCCATGATGTCGGGCGCGGTGCCGTGGCAAGGCTGGAACACGGCATATTTGTCGCCGATGTCCGCCGACGGCGCCATGCCGAGGCCGCCGATCAGGCTCGCGGTGATGTCGGAGACGATGTCGCCGAACATGTTCTCCATCACCATCACGTCGAAATCCCAGGGTCGCTTGACCAGCATCGCCGAGCAGGCATCGACATAGAGCCGGTCGCTCTTCACACCCGGGTGCTTCTTCTCGATCTCATCGAAGATGCCGCGGAAGAAGGCAAAGGCCTTGAACACGTTCGCCTTGTCGACGCAGGTCAGCATCCCCGGCTTGCCGCGCGCCTTGCGCCGTTCGGCGAGGCGGAACGAGAATTCGAATAGACGCTCGGAGGTTTTGCGCGTGATCACCATTGTCTCGCGCGCATCCTCATGAGTGACGACGCCCTTGCCCATCGAGGCGAATAAGCCCTCGGTGGATTCACGGATCACGACGAGATCGATGCCGCGTTTGTCGGCTCCCACAATCGGGCTCGGCACGCCGGGAATGAGGCGCGCCGGCCGCACGCCGGCATAGAGATCGAAGATGAAGCGCAGTTCGATCTGCGGCGCGATCTCGGTATTGTCGGGGTAGCGCACCGACGGCAGGCCGCAGGCTCCGAGCAGGATCGCGTCCGCCTCCTCGCACAGCTTGATCGTCGTATCCGGCATCGACTTGCCGGTGGCGAGATAATTGTTGGCGCCGGCGGGCGCCTCGGTGAAGCGGAAGCCGAGCCCGGATTTTGCGCCGACCTTGCGCAGCACCTCGAGCGCCGGCGCCATGACTTCGGGACCGATGCCGTCACCAGCGAGCACGGCAATGTGGAAGGCGTTGTTCGCGGACATGAGGATTCCTGCGTGAAGGTCAAAGTGATCTCGTCATTGCGAGGAGCTCTTGCGACGAAGCAATCCAGACTGTCTCCGCGGAGGGATTTCTGGATTGCTTCGCTTCGCTCGCAATGACGGTGGAAAGAGTTGTAACTACGGCGTCAGCACCGTGCGGCCGACCACC
The DNA here is from genome assembly GCF_002068095.1 of Bradyrhizobium sacchari. Classification (GTDB taxonomy): domain Bacteria; phylum Pseudomonadota; class Alphaproteobacteria; order Rhizobiales; family Xanthobacteraceae; genus Bradyrhizobium; species Bradyrhizobium sacchari. The sequence continues at coordinate 38,244 of NZ_LWIG01000043.1, forward strand.
GCGCCCTGCTGCAACTGCACCAGCGCGTCGTTGGCCTTGGCGAGCGGAGCCGTCGTCACCGGGATCGGCGGCACCTTCTTGGTGCGAACGAGGTCGAGCAACTCCTGCGTTTCGCGCAGATTTCCGACATAGCTGCCCTGGATCGTCACCGCCTTGATCGGGATCAGCGGCAGCGCCCAGGTCGCGCCGCCGCCGAACAGGCCGACGATGACGAGCTTGCCGCCCTTGGTCAGGCAGTCGAAGCCGAGCTGTGTCGTCGCGGAGTTGCCGACGAGGTCGATCACGGCGCGGATCGGCCCGCCCGCCTTCTTCGCAAGCTGCTCCAGCGCATCCGGGGCCTTGGGATCGATGGTCGCAAGCGCACCGGCCTTCTCGGCCGCCTCGCGCTTCCGGGCGTCGATGTCGACCATGATCGCACCCTTGCCGCCCATCGCCTTCAGCAGCGACAGCGCCATCAGGCCGAGGCCGCCGGCGCCGAACATCACGATCGGCGTGTCGAAATGCTGCTCGACCTTCTTCAGCGCGCTGTAGGTGGTGACGCCCGAGCAGGCATAGGGCGCGGTCGTCGCGGGATCGAGCCCCTTCAGATTGAGCAGATAGCGCGGATGCGGCACCAGCATGTGATCGGAATAGCCGCCGTCGCAATAGACGCCGAGCGAGCGCGGCGTCAGGCACATGTTCTCGTCGCCGCCGAGGCACGTGGCGCACTTGCCGCAGCCGATCCAGGGATAGACGAGGCCAACATCGCCGAGCTTGAGATCGCCCTGATCGGTCGGCTTCACGTCCGGGCCGAAGGCGAGGATTTCGCCGACGGTCTCGTGCCCCATCGTCAGCGGCAGATTGATGCCGCGGTCCTTCAGCGACAGCGGCTTGCGACCGTGGCCGAGATCGTAGCCGCCTTCCCAGATGTGAAGGTCGCTGTGGCAGACGCCGGCAGCCTTCACCTTGATCAGCACCTGCGTGCCCGAAGGCTGCGGCGTCGCCTCGTCGAACTCCTGCAGCGGCGCCTTGAAATCGGCAACCTTGAAACTCTTCATCGCAATCCTCCCGGCATGCTTCTTGTTCTCGCCTCAGCATGCCATGGCCGGCGGGGCGAGACAAACTCGCTCCTGTCTAGTTTACGGCGATCAAGGATGGCAACCCGACGGCGCGCAGGGCCGCATTGCTCGCGGCACGAAGCCATTCAGCCTTGCGCGGCCGTTTTGCCTGACGGAATTGCCGCATCGTTCGCAAGGCCGATCTCGTCGCGCAACGCATCCGTGTGCGCGCCGAGCACCGCCACCGTCCTGGCCGGCGTCGTATCGGCGCCGGACATCCGGAACGGCAGGTTGAGCACCCTAAACGATCCGCCCTCGTCCCGCACCTCGGATAGCGCCTGGCGATGCGCAAGCTGCGGATCGGCCAGTGCCTCTGACACGGTGCGATAGGCTGACGCCGGCACGCCGGCAGCGCCAAGCGCGAGCAGGCATGCATCGGTCGAAAGCTGCCCCGACCAGACCTCGACGCCGTCCATCAACTCCGCCCAGTTCTGGCGGCGCGGCGCGTAGCTGACGAAGCGTGGATCGGAGATCCATTCGGGGCGGCCGATCACGCCCATCAGGGCCTGGAACGTCTTCTCGCTGGCGACCGTGATCATGACATAGCCGCTGGCCGTCGCGGTCGGCCCGAACATCGGGCGCGGCGGCGGTGCAACCGCGAATTGCGAGCTCTGCAACTCGGTCAGGGTCAAGGTCAGCATCGATTCCAGCATGGAGACGTCGATGTGCTGGCCGAGCCCGGTCACGGTGCGCTGATAGAGCGCCGACGCGATCGCGCCAAAACCGTAGGTGCCGGTGAGGACATCGGCATGGTAGATGCCGCAATAGTCGGGCCTGACACGGCCGGGCTGGTAGGCAAGATGCGCCATGTCGTAGCCGGAGGCGGCGTGGATCACCGGCGCATAGGCCGGCAGCTCGGCCGAGGGGCCGGTCTGGCCATAGCCGGAGATCGAGCAGTAGATCAGTCTCGGGTTGACCGCACGCAGCCTGTCATAGTCGAGCCGCAGCCGGTGCATCACGCCTGGCCGGAAGTTCTCGACCAGGATGTCGGCGGTCGCGGCCAGCCGGCGGACCGCCTCCCTGCCATCCTCGGACTTGAGGTCGAGCACCAGGCTCTTCTTGCCGACATTGAGCTGGCCGAACGCGGTGCTGCACCCCTTGCGCAGCGGCGGCCGGGTCCGCATCGTCTCCCCGCCATCGGACTCGATCTTGATGACCTCGGCGCCCATGTCGGCTAGCATGCGCGCGCAATGGGGACCGGCGATCGTGGTCGAAAAATCCAGGACCCGCAGGCCCGCGAAAGCCTTTGTCGTCGTCCCCTCATGCTTGTCTGGTAGCTGCATGCGTGCCGCGTCTCCCTGGGGCTCCCTTCGGGAACCATGGATGTTCTCTCTTGTTGGTGCGGCGACCCTAGAGGGCGGCGGCTGAGTAGGAAAGTCTTTACCGAGCAGACGCGTCTCGCGGCGGGCTTGAGAATTTCCTGGGCAACTGGACCCGTTCTTGCATAGCAGCAAACGGGATCGGAAGAGGGCAGCAGTTCTTGAGGGTCTTGTTCGTTACGACAGAGATGGACGACTTTGTCCGCGTCGGCGGGCTTGGAGCCGTTTCCGCCGCCCTGCCCCGAGCGCTGCGCCCCTTCGCCGATATCCGGATCATGCTGCCCGGCTATCGCGATATCATCGAGCAGCTCACGCATATCCAGATCGTCGGTCGCTGTCCGCCGTTCGCGGAGCTGCCGGCCTGTTCGCTCGGCCGTGCCGCGACCAAGGACGGCCTGCCGGTCTATGTGCTGTTGTGCTCGCAGCTCTACGACCGGCCCGGCAATCCCTATGGCGACGAGTCCGGGCGCGACTGGCCCGACAACGACATCCGCTTCGCGCGCTTCGCCTCGGCAGCCGCTGAGCTGGCCATGGGCAGGCTGGACAAGAATTGGGCAGCGGACCTGGTCCATGCCAACGATTGGCAAGCCTCGCTGGTGCCGGCCTATCTCGCCTGGCGCGGCGCCAAGCTGCCGTCGATCCTGACCATTCACAACCTCGCCTATCAGGGCCTCTTCCCGAAGGAGGCGCTGCGGCGGATCGGCGCACCGGAGAGCTCCTTCCACATCGACGGCGTCGAGTTCTACGACCAGGTCTCCTTCCTCAAGGCCGGCCTGGTCTACGCTTCACACCTCACCACGGTCAGCGGCACCTATGCGCGCGAGATCACGACGGCCGAATTCGGCTGCGGCCTGGAAGGCCTGCTCCGCCTGCGCTCGGACGCCGCCGAGCTCACCGGCATCCTCAACGGCATCGACGAGAGCTGGGACCCGCGTTCCTGCGCGCAGCTCGCCCAGCAATTCGGTGCCGGCGACTGGGTCGGCAAGAAGGCCAATGCGGATTACGTGCGCAAGCAGTTCGGGCTTGCGGTGTCGCGCGGACCGATGTTCGGCATCGTCGCCCGACTCGTGCATCAGAAGGGCATCGACCTCGTGCTGGCGGCGGCCGACGAGATCATCGATGCCGGCGGACAGATCGTGGTCACCGGCTCCGGCGAGCCGGCGCTCGAGCAGGCGCTGATCGACGCCCATCGCCGCCGTCCCGACGCCATCGGCGTCGCGATCGGCTTCAACGACGCCCAGGCGCGGCGCATCTTTGCCGGCAGCGACTTCACCTTGATGCCATCACGGTTCGAGCCCTGCGGCCTCAGCCAGATGTACGCCCAGCGCTTCGGCTCATTGCCGATCGGTCACCAGACCGGCGGGCTCGCCGAGACCATCAGCGACGGCGAGACCGGCTTTTTGTTCTCAAAGCCCTCGCACGAATCCTTCCTCGGCGGCGTCCGCCGCGCCTTCTCGGCCTTCATGGCGCACGACCAGCTCGACGCCATGCGCCGCAGCGCCATGGGACGATCGTTCTCCTGGAGCATCTCCGCCGGCAGCTACAGCGCGCTGTATAGGAAACTGGCGTCGGTGTGAGGCCGGAGTGCTTCCGCATACTCCGTCATTGCGAGCGCAGCGAAGCAATCCAGAGTCTCTCCGCGGACGGATTCTGGATTGCTTCGCTGCGCTCGCAATGACGATGAGGAGAGAGTATCGCCTCGCTCCCATCTCGTGTCCCGGACGCAGCGCATCGCCTTGCGACGTGGTGCGCTGCTGAGCCGGGGCCCGTCTCACAGAGAAAAGCCGTGACTCTGGGTCCCAGCTCCGCGCCGCAACGCTCACCCGTTGCGGCTTGTCCGGGACACGAGAGATTTGGCCTTCACCTCTTCCCGCGCACGTCCATCTGCGGCCGGCCGATCCAGGCGCGGTTGAGGCAGCGCGTCATCCAGTCGGGCTGCAACTCGCCCCGCAGCCGCGCCTGCGCTTCCTGATAGGGGCCGACATAGCGCAGCCTGTCTGGCAATTTCGGATAGACGCGCCTGATCCAGCGCAGCGCATTGTCGGCGGATCTGGCATCCCGCTCGTCAAGCTCAAAGCCAAACCCCACACGCAAGCGCTCCGGCAACATCCTCGCGGTAAGCGCGCGATACCATCGCGGCGGCCGTAACCACGGACGCGCGCCATCAAAAATCTGCGACGCGATCTCACGTGCCGCCGCGCTGACCGTGAGGGTGTCCGATTGCGCCATCGCCGCGGTGTAAGCCGCAAAGCCGGCCCAGTCCGCCGGCAAATCATCCCCCGTCAGCCCGAACAGCGCACCGAACGTCCGGCTCTCGGCCCAATAGCGCTCGCGCTCCTCCACGGAGAGCTGTGGCAGGACGAGGTCATGCGCCATCAGCGCGGTGTCGACCAGCGTGGCGTGGACCCAGCGCAGCGGCGGAATGTCGTTGGCGCAGTAGCGCGAGCCCGCCGCGAACGGGCCGACCGTCTCGGGCATCTGCCCGACGATCATGCCGTGGCGCCGGTGCAATTGCCGGGACGACTGCATGGCACGGTCGAGCGAACCGAACACCATGGCGAAGACGATGTCGAAGGTGCGATGGAAGCGGCCGACCGGATCGGCGAATGTTTTCGAATGCTCGGCGATGGCGGCGGCGACCCACGGATGGGCGAGTTGCAGCAGCAGCGCGCGACCGGCGCCAAGGAAGTTCACGGCCTCCCGGTCGATCCGCCAGGTCACCGTGTCAGGACCGAACACGCCGGCAACCGCGCCCGCGGCATCAGCACGGACCTGATCGAGCGCCGCTTCCAGATCTTTCTCAACGACCACTTGCGAGTCTCGCGAGAGAAGAGGTCGCGACAATAGCCCAGACCGCGGCCTCTTGACATCGTCACCGCCCAAAACAGGGCCCTCACTCCGCCGCAATCGGCATCTCGTCCGTATGCTCGTGCAGCACCACGCCGGCGAGCGGATCGAACTCGCCGATCCAGGGCCTGCGCGCCAGCACCGATCGCGTGTGAGCATAGCCGGCATGCCAGCGCCGCGTGATCCCCGACGGGCTGAAGTCGATATCCTTGGTGTGGGTCTCGTGCTCGAGCTGCGGCGCCAGGAGCCGCACCACATGCATGCGGGTCGAGCAGCCGTAGCTCATCAGTTCCCTCACGGCGGGATCATTCAGCTCGCTCTCCGGCAGCAGCGCCGCGAGCTGGTTGATGACGTGGCGCAGGCGGTGGGCCTGCTGCTGTCGCACGATCTGGCTCGCGATGCGGCTGGAATATTGCACGTCCTTGTGCCGGTTCATCACCTCCGCCATCGTGGCCGGCTCAGGCCCGACGGGATTCCACAGATGCACCGAGAAAATCAGCGAATCCCGGCGCGGATTGTCGTCGAACACCGCTTCGGTCGGCGTGTTCGACAGGATGCCGCCATCCCAATAGAGCTCACCGTCGATGCGCACCGCCGGAAAAGCCGGCGGCAGCGCGCCCGAAGCCATCACATGCTTCACCGTCAGCTCGCCGTCACGGCTATCGAAATAGCGCATCTCGCTGGTGCAGACATGTGCCGCACCGACCGTCAGGCGCGGCGCGCAGCGATTGGCCAGATCAAAATCGACCAGCTCGAGCAGCGTCTTCTCCAGCGGCGCGGTCGAATAAAAGCCGGCATGATCCGCACCCAGCGGATATGAATCGCCTGCATGCGCCAGCGGATTGGGCCGGAAGAAACCGGGAATGCCGTGGGTCACGGTCGACCAATAGGCCAGCTTCTCGTTGAAGCCGGGAAATGCGGCGCGCCAGTCCCAGACCGGCTGCTGCTCCATCCGCTTCCAGAACTCCCGCAGGCGCGCCAGCCGGTGCTCCCTTGCGTTGCCCGCAATCAGGCTCGCATTGATGGCGCCGATCGACGTGCCGATGATCCAGTCCGGCTCGATGCCGGCTTCGTGCAAGGCCTGATAGACCCCGGCCTGATAGGAGCCGAGCGCGCCACCGCCCTGAAGGACGAGGACGACCTGGCCTGGCAGGTCCATACTCCTGCGCTGTACCTTGTCCTGCATGCCGTTCATGTCTCGCTCCCGTCGAGCCTATCGTTACCATTCGTCAGGTGTAAGGCCATTGTTACGTCCTGCCGTTCTCGGCGATTGTCGGGCCTTTTGGAAATGCCGGCTGGCTTCCGTAACCATACGCAGGCGCTATCGAGCCCGGGATGTCATTCCCGGTCCGGATCGGCTAGATTCCGGCCGATCCAGCTGGGAGCCGATCCATGGAAATGCACCAGGTCCGCTATTTCCTCGCGGTCGCGCAGCTGTTGAATTTTACGCGCGCCGCCGAGGAATGCAACGTGACGCAGCCCTCGCTGACGCGCGCGATCAAGCAGCTCGAGGCCGAGCTCGGCGGCGACCTATTCCGCCGCGAGCGGCCCGCTGCGCAACTGACCGAGCTCGGCCAGCGCATGCATCCGCTCTTGAAGCAGTGCTACGACGCCGCCACCGGTGCGCGCTCGCTCGCCTCCTCGTTCCGCAGCGGCGAGATCGGCGCGCTGCGCATCGCGCTGACGCATTCGATCGACCTCGCACTGCTCATTCCGCATCTCAACGAAATCAGGCGGCAGTTCAACCGGCTCGAGTTGCGCTTCCAGCGCGGGACGAGCCGCGAGGTCGGTGAATTCCTGAAGAAGGGTGAAGCCGAGCTCGGCATCGCCGCCGAGATCGACGAAGCCTGGGAGCGGCTCGACGTGTGGCCGCTGTTCACGGAAGGCTTCGATCTCGTCGTCAGCCGCGAGCATCGGCTCGCCGGACAAGATACGGTCGAGCCGGACGATCTGCGCGCGGAGCAACTGCTCGGCCGCAGCTATTGCGAGCATTCCAGGCGCATCTCCGCCAGCCTGCGCGAGCAGGGCATCGACGTCGATCACGGCCACGAGATCTCGAGCGAGCGCGATTTGATCGAGCTGGTCGAGGCCGATATCGGCATCGCCATGATGCCGCGCACCTCGCCGGTGCCGGACAGCTTGAAGCGCACCGCGGTCACCGGCCTCGATACCCGCCGCACCGTCAGCCTCTACGGCGTCGCCGGCCGTCAGCGAACGGCCGTCGCCAATGCAGTGATGCGGATGCTGCGCGGCGCGGACTGGAGAGCGATCGCGGGGTAGCAGATGAGCGGTCTTGCACCACGCAAGATGCGCATTGCTGTGTTCTCGCCCCTTGTGGGAGAGGGCAGCGACGCTGGTAGACGCAGACTCGCTTGGGTGAGGGGTATGTCTCCGCGAGCATCAGTGCACGCGGAGACATACCCCTCCGCTTCGCGCCACCTTCTCCCAAAGGGGAGAAGGAAGAGAGATCGCTGTGCGTGAAGTCAATTCTCCCGGCTCGCGCGCTCCAGCGCCGCGAGCAGATCGTCGATCTCCATGCGCTTGCGGAAATCCGGATCGACGAAGCGTGCCTTCACCAGTCCGTCGCGGCCGACGACGAACACGGCGGGGATCGGAAGCATCCAGCCGTCATTGCCGTGAAACTTCGCCATATCCTGATAGGACAACAGGCTCTGGAGCTCGCTGCCGAGCCAGATCGCGAGATTGAGCGACAGCGCATAGCCGTTGTCGAGATCGGTCAGGATCGGAAAGGGCGCGCCGGAATCGGCCTTGACCTGCCTCGTGTACTCTTGCATCTCCGGCATGATCGCGACGACCTGTGCGCCCATCGCCTTGATGCGCTCCTGCGCCTGCACGACGGCACGGACATTGAGCCGGCAATAGGGGCACCAGTGGCCACGGAAGAACATCACCGCGACGGGACCCCGCTCCAGCAGCGCGGGCAGCGTCACGAGACGCCCGCCCTCGTCAGGCAACATGAACGGCGGCATCGCATCGCCCGGACGCGGCGCGGTCTCCCCACCGCCGTTGCCGTTCAGCCTCACCACGAGCCGGTCGACCGCCTCGCCATAGGCCGGAAACACCTCGCGGCTCGCATCGGCATAGGCGCGCAGCTGCTCGTTCAGCGTTCCCTCCATGTCGCGGCAGCGCTGGTAGGCGAGCCTCAGTCGATCGGCGTCGGCTGGTGAAAGAGACGTCATCTTCCGCTCCGGCATTTGAAGGCGAATAGTAGGTGCTTTATCCGGCCGCCCACAAGGGGCGGCCGTTGCGCGAGGGCGGCTCAGTTCACGTAAAAATTGCCGGTGGGATCGAGCCGCCCCGACGTGGAGTACAGCGTGCCGTTGTCCATGAAGAAGACGGTGTTCTCGGGCACCTTCTTGGCGTTCTTCATCATGGCCTCATGGTTCTTCTCGGCCGGGGCCATGGCCATCGCGGACATCTTGCCCGGCCCGCCATAGACATAGGCCATGCCGGCCTTGAAATCCCAGGTGGCCTGCGAGAAGGCCGAGGTGGCAATCACCGCGACTGCGGCGGTAAGGATCAGGGTTTTTGACAGTTTCGTCATGGACGCTCCTCCGGATTGNGTGAACGCCCGCCAATCGGGCGCGCTGCCATCGGACGCCGGATGCCCCGGAAGCGGAAATGCCGTTGCCCAATCGGTTCGATAGCCGCCGGACATCGAGATAGCGCTTGGCTATCGCATCGAAAGCGAGCCGGCATTTCAACAGCGATGCGGTCTCGACGAAGCTCCTGCCATAGCCGGCGACCAGCGAGGTTGCGGCCAACAGAGGAGACTTCCCATGTTCAAGCAGCAGATGTTGTCGCGCCTGGTCTGGGCGGGCGCAGCCGCTCTCGGTGCACTGACATTCGCAACGCCGGTCTTCGCCGGCGAATGTCCCGCCGACAGGATCAAGCCGAACGCGCAGCAGATGGTCGACACCAAGCCGGTCGGCGTCACCGACGTGACGCTCGGCGCCATCGATCTCGGCAAGCAGCCGGCTCATATCGAGGGCCGCGAGCTGCGCTTCCGCAAGCTGACCATCGCGCCCGGCGGCGTCGTGCCCTGGCATAGCCATGACGACCGCCCTGCGCTGATCTTCGTGCAGCAGGGCGAGATCGTCGAATACGCCTCCAACTGCGTCGATCCGATCGTGCACAAGGCCGGCGACATCCGCCCCGAAGTCTACGGCACCTCGCATTGGTGGAAGAACCTCGGCAAGGAGACCGTCATTCTCTATGTCGGCGATGTGCGCAAGGATCCCAACGACCATCACATGTGACGAGCCTTTAGTGTCCAGTCATTCCGGGACGCGAAGCGAGGCGCACCTGAGAATCTCGAGATTCCGGGTCTGGTGCTCCGGGCCGCTTTGCGGTCCCGTTCGCGCCAGCCCGGAATGACAGTCGAAGGAGATGCACGCCATGACTGATCTTTCCGCGTCGATCAAACCGGCTGCGATGACGATGGCGGCGCACTCGCCGGGCCTCACGCTGCGCTCGCTGGTGATCGGCCTCACCGCATTCCTCACCGTCGTCGATCTCTTCGCGACACAGGCGATCCTGCCTTCGCTGACGCGGCACTACGGCGTCACACCCGCGGCGATGGGCTTTGCCGTCAACGCCAGCACGTTCGGCATGGCGACAGCCAGCCTCGTCGTCGGCTTCTTCAGCCCGCACATCAACCGGCGCACCGGCATCCTGCTCAGCCTGATGCTGCTGGCGATCCCCACCGGCCTGCTGGCGTCCGCGCCAAATCTTGCCGTCTTCACAGCCTTGAGGGTCGCGCAGGGCCTGTGCATGGCCTCCGCCTTCGCGCTCACCCTCGCTTATCTCGGCGAGCAATGCAGCGCGATCGATGCCGGCGGCGCCTTTGCCGCCTACATCACCGGCAATGTCGCCAGCAACCTTATCGGCCGTCTGATCTCGGCAGCGGTCGCCGAGGGCCTTGGCCTCGCCTGGAACTTCTATCTGTTCGCAGCGCTGAATCTGGCCGGAGCGGTGCTGGTCTATTTCACGATTCGACGCGTGCAGCCGATGCATGCGATGATGCCGGTGGCCTCGCCCCTCGCCGCCACCATCGCACATTGGCGCAATCCGCGCCTGCGCGCGGCCTTCGGCATCGGCTTCTGCATCCTGTTCGCCTTCATCGGTACCTTCACGTTCGTCAATTTCGTGCTGGTGCGGCCGCCGCTGGCGCTGGGCATGATGGATCTGGGCTTCGTCTATTTCGTCTTCCTGCCGTCGGTCGTCACGACGCTTCTGGCCGGCAAGGTGGCCGCTCGGCTCGGAACGCGGCCGACGATCTGGGGCGCGCTCGCTGTCGCCGGGCTCGGCCTGCCCTTGATGCTGGCGCCGCATCTCGGCGAAGTCCTCACCGGCATGGTTCTGGTCGGCGTCGGGACATTCTTCGCACAGGCCGCCGCAACTAGCTTCGTCGGGCAGGCGGCAACCGACAACCGCGGCATCGCCAGCGGGAGCTATCTTGCGTGTTACTTCTGCGGCGGGCTGGTCGGGACGGTCGTGCTCGGGCGATTGTTCGACGGTTTCGGCTGGCACGCCTGCGTCGCGGGTGTCGGCCTGGCCCTTGCGCTGGCGGCCCTGCTCACCGTCGCCCTGAAACGCTGAAGCACAATGAGATTTGGATGAATCGTCATCGCGCTTTGGATCATTGCTTTAGACATGATTTTTCCGGAAACCCGCTTCGCACCTTTCCGGATCGTGCTTTAACGCTTCACCGGCGCTTCCTGCGGCGGCTCGTCGTCGGCGATGGCGCGCCAGGCGGCGCCGTCGAGATCGTCGTACTGGCCGCTCCTGAGCGACCAGAGGAAGGCGACGAGACCGGCACCTCCGAGCATCAAGGCGAGCGGCACCAGGATGACCAGGATTTCCATCACACGATCTCCCGCGCCGAGCTGCGGGCGCGCAGCGAGTTCAGCATCACCAGGATCGACGACCCGCTCATGGCGGCCGCAGCGATCAGGGGCGTCACCACGCCGCTGATCGCGACCGGCACGGCGAGCACATTATAGCCGATCGCGAGCCAGAGGTTCTGCCGCATCAGGTGCAGCGCCTTGCGCGAAGCGTCGATGGCGGCGGTCACGGGGGCCAGCGGCCGGCCGAGGAAGACGAGGTCGGCGGTGGCCTGGCTGAGATGGGCGGCCGAGATCGGCGACATCGAGACATGGGCTGCGGCCAGCGAGGGCGCATCGTTCATGCCGTCGCCGACCATCAGCACCTTCGTGCCGCGCCGCTTCAATTCCTCGATCCGTGCGATCTTGTCGGCCGGCATGACGCCGGCGCGCCACTCCGGGATCGCCAGTGCATGCGCCGCCGCCTTCACCGCCGGCTCGCGGTCGCCGGAAAGAATCTCGATGCCGATATTGCGCGCCTTCAGCGCGGCGATCACCGCCTGCGCATCCGGACGCAGGCCCTGGCGCACCGAAAGGATGAATTTTTCAGTCCCCTTGCTGAAGGCCACGATGGAGGCCTCCGGATCGAGCATGGCCCCGTCAACCAGCGCCTCTGCGCCGCAGAAGGACGGACGGCCAAGTCGGAGCTCTGCGCCGTCCACCACCGCCCGCACGCCCTGCCCGGCCTCCTCGACCGCACTGACGATGGGTGCCCTTGCGCCGGCGGCCTGCGCAACC
>NZ_LWIG01000043.1:50201-77286 GCF_002068095.1 Bradyrhizobium sacchari
GGCGGGGATATCGGCCGCATTCATCACCTCGAGATCCGGCAGCGTCAGCGTGCCTGTCTTGTCGAAGATGACGTGATCGGCTTCCGCCAGCCGCTCGATCGCATCGCCCGCATTGAGCAGCACGCCGGCCTTGAACATCGCGCCCGAGGCCACCGTCTGCACGGTGGGGATCGCCAGTCCAAGCGCGCAGGGACAGGTGATGATCAGCACGGCGACGCCGGTCACGATCGCATCATGCCAGCTCGCGCCGGCGAGGACCCAGCCCAGAATGGTGATCAGCGCGGTCGCGTGCACCACCGGCGCGTACAGCCGCGAGGCGCGGTCGGCGAGGCGCATGTAGCGCGAGCGCGCGGCAAGCGCATTGTCGAGCAGCCGCGTGATCTCGGCGAGCAGCGTCGCCTCGGAGGCCGCCGAGACCCGCACCCGCAGCGTGCCGGAGATGTTCATCGATCCCGCATAGACCGGCGTGCCCTGCTCGGCCGTGACATAGAGCGTCTCGCCGGTGATCAGGCTCTGGTCGATCTCGGAACGGCCCTCGATCACGGTGCCGTCGACCGCGCAGCGCTCGCCGGGCCGCAGCAGCACCATGTCGCCGGGATGGATCGCCGCCACCGGCACCTGCGAGATCTCGTCGGGCCCGATGAACTTCGCCGCGGTCTCCGCCTTGAGCGCGGCCAGGTTGCCGGCTACCGCGCGGGTCCGCCGCCGCATGTTCTGGTCGAGGAAGCGGCCGACCAGCAGGAAGGTCAGCAGCATGATCGCCGCGTCGAAATAGGCGTGCTCGGCGTGGTGGATGGTCTCGACCACGGACATGCCGAGCGCCAGGATCACGCCGATCGAGATCGGCACGTCCATGTTGGTCGTCTTGGCCGACAGCGCGCGCCAGGCCGAACGGAAGAATGGCTGGCCGGCATAGGCCGCCGCCGGCAGCGCGATCAGCGCCGAAAGCCAGTGGAAGAAATCGCGCTGCTCGGGCAGCATGTCCGAGACATTGCCCGACCACACCGGGATCGACAGCATCATCACGTTCATGGTGGCGAAGGCGGCGACACCGAGGCAGCGCAGCAGGAAGCCGGATTCGGCGACCTCGGCCGCTTCCGCGCTCTCGGTCTCGAACGGATAGGCCTTGTAGCCGAGCTCTTCGAGCCTATCGATGAAACGGCCGGGGTCGAGCGTGCCCGCCTTCCATTCCAGCGCGACGCGGCGATCGGTCAGGTTCACGCGCGCCAGCGTGACATCCGGGATGGCGGACAGGCCGCGCTCGATCTTAGCCATGCAGCCGGCGCAGTGAACGCCCTCGACCGCGAGGTCGATATGCTGCAGGCCCGCGCCGGCGTCGCGGACGTAGTGAGAGAAATCGCGCGTGACCTGCATGACGACATCCTTCAGTTCAGGATCACGCGGTTGCGCGACAGGAACACGCGCGTCCCCCGCGCCTCACCCTCGATCACCAGATCCCACTGCCCTGGCGCGACGGACGCGGCAGTGCCGCGATAGACGCCGATGCCGGCTTCCGCGAGATCGACGGCGAGATCGGCCCGCTTGTCGGTCGGCCGCTCCAGGCGTCCGCCGAACTTCAATCCGGCGAGAGGCTGTCCACTCGCATCGCGCGCCTCGACCTGGATCGCGGCGCCGCCATCGGTCCGCCGCTCGATGTGAGCGTTGACCTGCCATTTACGTGCAGCCTGGTCCTGTGCCGCCGAGATTTCGCGGTCGTAGGTCAGGCCCGCCGCATAGGGGCTGTCGACGTCCGTGCCCGGCAGCGTCGCGATCGCGAGCTTCATCATGGTCACGTTGACGCCGATCACGACACCGAAGAAGGCGACCAGAATCAGGAACACCTTGGTTCCGGTCAGCGGCTTGGTTGCCATGGCAGTCTCCTGATCTTACGGCGCGACGAAATTGTCGGTGGCGGACGCGACCTCGCCGAGGCCGATATCGGTGACGTGGAAGCGCACCGGAATCGACTTCTCCGGATTGCTTTCCGCCGGCGCCGTGACGAGCAGCCGCAACTCGCTGGTGGAATCGCGGGGGACCACGACCATCGGCCGGTCGGGCGTCACGGAATCGACGCCGATGACGTGGACCGTCAGATTTGCCGGACCGTTGGCGTCGATCGCAATGACGCGGTCGTAGCCGCTCTTGTTCAGCAGCCTCACCGTGTAGGCATTACGGATCGAACCGTCGCTGAGCTTGACGGCGACCGGATTGCGGTCGTGCAGCACGTTGACGTCGAGCAGGCTGCGCGTCGCCAGCGTGTAGATCATGATGCCGCCGACGGCCGCGATGATCGCGCTGTAGACCACGGTGCGGGCCCGGACGATGCGGTAGATCGGCGCCTTGCCTTCCTGGCGGCGCTGGATGTTGATGTCGTTGTCGTAGCCTATCAACCGCTTCGGCCGCCCGATCTTGGCCATGACGTTGTCGCAGGCGTCGATGCAGAGCCCGCACTGGATGCATTCGAGCTGCGGCCCGTTGCGGATGTCGATGCCGGTCGGACAGACCGCGACGCATTGATAGCAGTCGACGCAGTCGCCGACCTGCTCGCCGAGCGCACGCAGCTCGGCCGCCTTCTTCACCGAGGTGCGCTTCTCGCCCCGGTCGTAGCGGTAGGTGACGTTGAGCGCCCATTCGTCCGTCAGCGCCGCCTGGATACGTGGCCAAGGGCACATGTAGGTGCAGACCTGCTCGCGCATGAAGCCGGCGAGCAGATAGGTCGACGCGGTGAGGATGGCGATCCAGATATAGGCGATCATCGGCGCCTGGAAGGTGACGAGCTCCTTCACCAGCGTCGGCGCATCGTTGAAGTAGAGCACCCAGGCGCCGCCGGTCCACCAGGCGATCATCAGCCAGATCGAGTGCTTGAGCACGATCTCGCAGATGCGCTCGAGCTTCATCGGGTCGGACGATTTATCCTTCTTCATCCGCTCGCGCCGATCGCCCTCGACGAGGCGCTCCACGGCGTAGAACAGATCGGTCCACACCGTCTGCGGGCAGAGATAGCCGCACCAGATGCGGCCGCCGACGGAGTTCATCAGGAACAGCGCGACGGCGGCGACGATCAAAAGGCCGGTAAAGTAGTAGACCTCCTGCGGCCACAGCTCGATGAAGAAGAAGTAGAAGCGGCTGTTGGGAAGGTCGATCAGCACCGCCTGGCTGGGCGCACCGAGGCCGCGGTTCCAGCGCACGAAGGGCAGGAAATAATAGACGCCGAGACAGAAGGCCATCAGGCCCCATTTGATCCGGCGGAAGGTCCCGGAGACGCTCTGGGGATAGACTTTCTTGCGGGCCACATAGAGCGGCCCATTGTCATCGTCCAAAGTGAGGTCTGTCGGGTTCACGGTCTTGTTCATCGCCTGAGCTTTTCGAGAGGTGCGATTAAACCTAGACCCGACGCCGCCGCGTCAGTTGATCCAGCTCAAACGGGGGCACTTTTGTTCACCCCCGTTCGAGCCCATTGGGCCGCCGATCGGTTACTTGCCGCCACCCAGCGAATGCACGTAAACCGCCATGGCCTTGATGGTGGCGGGATCGAGCCGCCCTTCCCAGGCCGGCATCACGCCGGCGCGGCCCTGGCTGATGGTCTCGATCAGGGTGGCCTCGTCCGAGCCATAGAGCCAGATCTTGTCGGTCAGGTTCGGCGCACCCAGCTCCGGGTTGCCCTTGCCGCCGTCGGCGTGGCAGGCGACGCAGTTCTCGGCGAAGATCTTCTCACCCTTGGCCGCATCAAAGCCCTTTCGGGTCGAAAGGCCCGACAGTGAGCGCACGTAATTGGCGACCGTGACGATCTCGTCGGCCTTCAGCACGCCGTCCTTGCCGAAGGCGAGCATCTGGCCTTCATGCGTCTTGGCATGACCGGAACGTGCGCCGAACTGGATGGTCTGCATGATCTGGTCGAGCGTGCCGCCCCACAGCCAATCGTCGTCGTTCAGGTTCGGGTAGCCCTTGGCGCCGGCGCCGCCGGAGCCGTGGCACGGCGCGCAATTGTCACCGAACACGGTCCTGCCCTTGGCGCGGGCGAGCGCCAGCAGGGCCGGGTCCTTCTCGATGTCGGCGAGCGGCGCCGCCGCCAACGCCGCCATCTTCTCGCCGCGCAGCGCCTCGAGATTGGCGAGCTCCACCGCGAGGCTGGCGCGCGTCGAGTAGCCGAGCAGCCCGGTCGTATGGCTCGAGATCAGCGGCCAGGCCGGGTAGACGATCCAGTAGCCGATCGACCAGATGATGGTGAGATAGAAGCAGATCACCCACCAGCGCGGCAGCGGCGTGTTGAGCTCCTTGATGCCGTCCCACTCATGTCCGGTCGTGGACTTGCCGGTGACGGTATCGACTTCGCTATGATCGGTCATGGTCTCTCACTCCTCCCGCAACGGCAGGCGCGCCGCTTCGTCGAACGCGGCCTTGTTACGGGGCCAAAATGCGTAGGCGATGATCGCGAGAAAGATCGCGACGAACACCGGCGTCCAGATCGTGGTCACGAGACCGGACGCGAGATTGTCGAGTGTCAGGATGGCTTTCATCGTTGATGCCTTCTCAGCGAAGATTGGCTTTCTCGTTGTAGATCTTGAAGTCGACCAGCGTTCCGAGCATCTGCAGGTACGCGATCAGTGCGTCCATCTCGGTCGGCGTGCCGGTCTTGCCGTCGAAGTTGCGCACGGCGGCCTTGGCATAGCGCTTGGTGAAGGCATCGCCGCCGGCATTGTCCGGATCGGCCTGGGCCTTCAGGTCGGCGCCAGCGTTGGCGATCTGGTCGTCGGTGTAGGGCACGCCGACGGCCCGGAGCGTGCGCATGTGGTCGGCGATCGTATCAGGATCGACCTCGGTCTGGCTGAGGAACGGATAGCCCGGCATCACCGACTGCGGCACGATCGCGCGCGGGTTGATCAGATGGGTGACGTGCCAGTCGTCGGAATATTTGGCGCCGACGCGGGCGAGGTCCGGCCCGGTGCGCTTCGAGCCCCACTGGAACGGGTGGTCGAACATGCTCTCGGCGGCCAGCGAGAAGTGGCCGTAGCGCTCGACCTCGTCGCGCAGCGGCCGGATCATCTGCGAGTGGCAGAGATAGCAGCCCTCGCGGACGTAGACGTTGCGGCCGGCGAGCTCGAGCGGCGTGTAGGGCCTGACGCCGTCGACCTTCTCGATCGTGCTCTTGAGGTAGAACAGCGGGGTGATCTCGACGAGACCGCCGATCGAGATCACCAGCAGGATGCCGACGATCAGGATGATCGAGTTCTTTTCGAAGATTTGGTGGCGTGTCCAGAACGACATTGCTTGAGCTCCTCATTCCGCCGGCTGAAGAGCGACGGGCATCTGGACTTCCGCTTCGCCGACGCGAACCGTCATCCAGAGATTGTAGGCCATGATCAGCGAGCCGATCAGGAACAGGCCGCCGCCTGCGGCGCGGATGATGTAGAAGGGATGCATTGCCTCGACGGTTTCGATGAAGGAATATTCGAGGAAGCCGAGCGAGGTGTAGGCGCGCCACATCAGGCCCTGGAGGATGCCGGACACCCACATCGCCGAGATGTAGAGGACGATGCCGAGGGTCGCGATCCAGAAGTGCCAGTTGACGAGCTTCAGGCTGTAGAGGCCCTTGCGGTTCCAGGCCCACGGCACCAGGCAGTACAGTGCGCCGAAGGAGACGAAGCCGACCCAGCCGAGTGCGCCCGAGTGGACGTGACCGATGGTCCAGTCGGTGTAGTGGCTGAGCGAGTTGACCACCTTGATCGACATCATCGGGCCTTCGAAGGTCGACATGCCGTAGAAGGCGACGGAGACCACCAGCATGCGCAGCACGGGGTCGGTGCGCAGCTTGTCCCAGGCGCCCGACAGCGTCATCAGGCCGTTGATCATGCCGCCCCAGGAGGGCATCCACAGCATGATCGAGAAGGTCATGCCGAGCGTCTGCGTCCAGTCGGGCAGCGCCGTGTAGTGCAGGTGGTGGGGACCCGCCCAGATGTAGAGGAAGATCAGCGCCCAGAAGTGGATGATCGACAGGCGGTAGGAATAGATCGGCCGGTCGGCGCGCTTCGGAATGAAGTAGTACATGATGGCGAGGAAGCCGGCGGTCAGGAAGAAGCCGACCGCGTTATGACCGTACCACCATTGGAACATCGCATCCTGGATGCCGCCCCAGGCGACGTAGGACTTCGAGCCGAACGCCGAGACGGGCAGCGCCGGGTTGTTGCCGAGATGCAGCACCGCGATCGTCACGATGAACGCGAGATAGAACCAGTTCGCGACGAAGATATGCGGTTCCTTGCGCTTGATGACGGTGACGAGGAAGACGAGCAGATAGACCACCCAGACGATGGTCAGCCACAGGTCCGCGTACCATTCCGGCTCGGCATATTCCTTCGACTGCGTGACGCCGAGCAGATAGCCCGTGCCGGCGACCAGGATGAAGAAGTTGTAGCCGATCACGACGAACCAGGGCGCGAGGTCGCCGGCGAGACGCACGCGGCAGGACTTCTGCACGACGTAGAAGGACGTCGCGATCAGCACGTTGCCGCCGAAGGCGAAGATCACGGCCGAGGTGTGCAGCGGCCGCAACCGGCCGAACTGGATCCAGGGCAGATCGAAGTTCAGCGCGGGCCAGGCCAGCTGCGAGGCGATGATGAGACCGACAAGGAAGCCGGCGATGCCCCAGAACATCGCCATGAAGGAGGAGAATTTGATCGGCCCCATGTTGTAGTTCGGGCGGCCGTTGATCTCTGCCGGCGGCAGCGCCGCCGGGCGCTCGAAGTAGCGGTTGACGATGCAGAACACCGCCGCCACGCTCGCCGCCGCGCCGAGCGCGGCATGGAAGGCGAAGGGCGCGTCGAGCGCCTTGGCCGCGGCGATCACGCAGAGGAAGGCGGTGGCTGCGAACACGACAGCCAGGCCGCTTTCACCGATGGTCATGGATTTGGAGATGGAGGGCTGGCTCATGCGGATTCTCTCTGAAAGAACACAGAGCCAGAAACCACATCCACCCTCGCGGGGAATTGATTGAAATCAAGACAGGTGGATTTCTGTTAATGTGAGATGGCGGGGTTTCAACAAACGATATCAACCGCATGCATCCGGCGTCGCGCACGCGGCGACCGTTCACCTCCGTGAATTCACGGAGCTTGAAATTGCGGAACCTGTCGCGTCAGTCGCGCGCCGTGGCCTTGAGCGCCTTGATGACGTCCTCGCGCGCGATGATTCCGACCAGCTTCTGCGCGCCGTCGAGCACGATGATGCTCCTGATGCGGTGCTCGACCATGATCTGGAGCACACGCGTCAGGCGCGTGTCGGGGCTGACATAGATGAACTCCGGCGTCATGACGTCGCCGGTCTTGCGGCTCATCAGGTCATGATAGCGCGGCAGCATCTGGCTCGGCGTGAAGGCGAAGCACTTCAGGATGTCGAACTTGGTGACGATGCCGACCACCTGTCCGTCGTCCTCGACCGGATAGGAATTGAAATCGTCGCGCTCGAACATCTCGCTGAGCTCGAGCATGTCGAGGTCGCGCTGCACCGTCTTGACGTTGCGCGTCATGTAGCCGCTGGCGGTCTGCTCGAGAAATCTGTACACGGCGCGTCCTCCTCAATCCGCTATGCCCGACCGGCCGTCAGTGCGACAGCAGCACGCAGCGGGTGGATTGCGTGACCAGATGCTGGGTGACGCCGCCCAGAATCAGTTCACGAAACCTCGAATGCCCGTAGGCGCCCGCGACGATCAGGCCGGCGCCGACGTCGCCGGCGACCTTCTCCAATTGCGCCGCGGCGGGTTCGTTCCGTGCTCCTTCCGAGATGCGTGCGGTCGCAGTCACGCCGTGGCGGGCGAGCCAGGCGGCGACGTCGGTGACGCCGGCCATGACGAGTGAACAATCGTCGTCCTGCTCGGGAATTTCGACGATGGTGACGTCCCTCGCCTTGCGCAGCATCGGCAACGCGTCCGCCACCGCCCGCCGCGCCTCCGGCGTATCCTTCCACGCCACCAGCGCGCTGCGCAGATCGAGCCAGTTGGTCCGGTCCGGCACGACGAGAAGCGGGCGGCCGGCCTGCATCACCAGATCCTTGGGGCTTGCCAGCGCGAAAGCGTCGGAGAATGCGGGGCTCTGCCCGCCGCTGACGACGATGTCGGCGCAACGCGCCTGCGCCAGGACAAACCGCGTCGGAAAATCCACGGCGCTGCGCCACTCGACGTGCCCGCCGCGATTCTTCGTCGCTGCGCGGAATTGCGCCTCCAGACCCGCCAGGCGCCGCTTGACGGAAGCCTCGCCCTCGTCGATCAGCTTCTGGGCCTCGGCGCCGTCAGTGAAATAGAGCGGCGGGGTGAATTGCGCCGCGGCAACCCCGACGATGGCCGCCTCGAATCGCTCGGCGAGCTCGCCCGCGACGGCAAGACGCGCCTCGTTGGGCTGATCGAGCGCCAGGCTCACCATCACGGTCGCGTATGTCATCGGGAGTCTCCGGGAGGCAATGAACTGCGTGAAATCTAGTCCTGCCGACATGGAGCGGGATGAGATAGATCAAACCGTTCGCTATCCGGGATCACTGGAATTACACCAACGAAATCAAACATCGGAACTTGCCTCCAGCCCGGGCTTGGGCGAAAATTACCGGTGCGCACGCGGCACCCTGCTGGCCGCACGAGAAGGGGAGTGACGACCGGATGCCGACCCGTGTAACGCAACCGCCAGACGACGGCAGGGGCGAGCATTTTCGGGTCCGGATCGAGGGATTCGGCGTCGGCACCTGGGATCTCGACCTCAGGACGCGGGCGCTGGACTGGTCGGATACCGCGCGGACCCTACTCGGAATCGGGCAGGACCAGCCGGCCAGCTACGACCTCTTCCTGTCGCGGCTCGAGCCTGGGGATCGCGACCGCGTGGAAAACGCGATCGAGCATGTCTGCGAACGCGGCGGCGGCTTCGACGTATCGTTCAAGGTCGCGGGCGCCGCCAACGGCGGACAGTGGATTCGCGCCCGCGCCGGTCTCATCCGGGACGAAGCCGGCACGGCCCGCCATCTCAGCGGCATCCTCCTCGATATCGACGAGGAAAAGCAGGTCGAGAGCGCGCTCCGGACTCGCGAGACCCACCTGCGCTCGATCCTCCACACCATCCCCGATGCCATGATCGTCATCGACGGCCACGGCATCATCCAGCTGTTCTCTACGGCCGCCGAGCGCCTGTTCGGCTGGTCCGAGCACGAGGCGATCGGCCAGAACGTCAACATCCTGATGCCGGAGCCCGACCGCTCCCGGCATGACAGCTACATTGCGCGCTACCGCACCACCAGCGACCCCCACATCATCGGCATCGGGCGCATCGTGACCGGCAAGCGCCGCGACGGCACCACCTTCCCGATGCACCTGTCGATCGGCGAGATGCAGTCCGGCGGCGAACCCTATTTCACCGGCTTCGTCCGCGACCTCACCGAGCACCAGCAGACCCAGGCGCGCCTGCAGGAGCTGCAATCCGAACTCGTCCACGTCTCCAGGCTGAGCGCCATGGGCGAAATGGCGTCCGCGCTCGCCCATGAGCTCAACCAGCCGCTGGCGGCGATCAGCAACTACATGAAGGGCTCGCGGCGGCTGCTTGCGGGCAGCGTCGATCCGAACACGGCGAAGGTCGAGAGCGCGCTGGACCGCGCTGCCGAGCAGGCGCTGCGCGCCGGCCAGATCATCCGGCGCCTGCGCGACTTCGTCTCCCGCGGTGAATCCGAGAAGCGCGTCGAGAGCCTCTCCAAGCTGATCGAGGAGGCCGGCGCGCTCGGGCTCGCCGGCGCGCGCGAGCAGAACGTGCAGCTCCGCTTCAGCCTCGATCCGGAAGCCGACCTCGTGCTCGCTGACCGGGTGCAGATCCAGCAGGTCCTGGTCAACCTGTTCCGCAACGCGCTGGAGGCGATGGCGCACTCGCCGCGGCGCGAGCTCGTCGTCACCAATACGCCCGTCGCCGACGACATGATCGAGATCGAGGTCTCCGACACCGGCTCGGGCTTCCAGGACGACGTCATTCCAAATCTGTTTCAGACTTTCTTCACCACCAAGGACACCGGCATGGGCGTGGGATTGTCCATCAGCCGCTCGATCATCGAGGCTCACGGCGGGCGCATGTGGGCCGAGAGCAACGCATCGGGCGGGGCGACATTCCGCTTCACCCTCCCGGCAGCCGACGAGAATTGATGCATGACGACCAAAGGACATGTCTACGTCATCGATGACGACGATGCGATGCGGGACTCGCTGAACTTCCTGCTGGATTCCTCCGGCTTCGGCGTCACGCTGTTCGACAACGCGCAGAGCTTCATCGATGCCCTGCCGGGCCTCGCCTTCGGCTGCGTCGTCTCCGACGTGCGCATGCCGGGCCTCGACGGCATCGAGCTTCTGAAGCGCATGAAGGCGCAGCACAGCGCGTTTCCGATCCTGATCATGACCGGTCACGGCGACGTGCCGCTCGCGGTCGAGGCGATGAAGCTGGGCGCGGTCGACTTCCTGGAGAAGCCGTTCGAGGACGATCGTCTCACCGCGATGATCGAGATGGCGATCCGCCAGGCCGAGCCGGCCGCCAAGAACGAAGCCGTCGCGCAGGACATCGCCGCCCGGGTCGCCTCCTTGAGCCCGCGGGAGCGCCAGGTGATGGAGGGACTGATCGCGGGTCTTTCCAACAAGCTGATCGCCCGCGAATACGACATCAGCCCGCGCACCATCGAAGTGTACCGGGCCAACGTCATGACCAAGATGCAGGCCAACAGTCTCTCGGAGCTGGTTCGCCTCGCGATGCGCGCGGGCATGCTCGGCGATTGAGCCAAAACCGGCTTGAGACAAGTCGGCTTGAGGCAGGTCAAGGCGGTTGCGCCCACCTGTGCTAGCCAGTCAGAATGATCGAGATTGGCTCGCACCCTCAGCGCCTCCCGATGGCGTCATCGGCAAAGCCCACTGTCTACGTGGTCGACGACGATGCCGCCGTGCTGGGCTCCCTGCGTTTCCTGCTGGAAACCGACGGCTTCGCCGTGCGGACCTTCAGGAATGCAACGGCGCTGCTCAACGCCGACGGTGCGCCGGGCGCAGATTGCTACGTGATCGATTACAAGATGCCCGATATCAACGGGATCGACCTCGCCGGCCGCCTGCGCAAGTCTGACGGCGACACGCCCGTGATCCTGATCACCGGCTATCCGGACGAGAACATCTCGACGCGGGCGGCTGCAGTGGGCGTCAAGGACGTGGTTCTGAAGCCGCTTCTCGACGAAAACCTGGTCAAGTGCATCCGCCATGCCATCCAGGACCGCCGCGGCAATTGACCTACGGGATTCTACGTAGGTAAACGTCCTTAAGATAACGCGCGAAATTTCCGGATTGCGCAAACGCGGGTAGCAATGTTCCATCACAACGGAGATGGCGCAGATGCTGACCCAGACACTGAAGACCCAGGCGATCAACACCCAGATCGGTGGCAAGATTGCCCCTGCCCACCCCGTTTCCGATCAGTTCGGTGCGATCACTGGCCATGTCGGTCTCGTCGCGACCGAGTTCTCCTACCGCAAGGACGAGGAGATCTACGGCGAGGACGAGCCGGCCGAATATGTCTACCAGGTCGTCACCGGTGCAGTGCGCAGCTACAAGCTTCTCTCCGACGGTCGCCGCCAGATCGGCGCCTTCCATCTTCCCGGCGACGTGTTTGGCCTCGAATCCGGTGCCACCCACCGCCTCGCTGCCGAGGCCATCATCGACACAACCGTGCGCCTCGTGAAGCGCGCCAGCCTCGAGAAGGCCGCCGGCACCGACGTGCAGGTCGCCCGCAAGCTCTGGGCCATGACCGCGTCCGAGCTGCGTCACGCCGAAGACCACATGCTGCTGCTCGGTCGCAAGACCGCGATGGAGCGCGTTGCGACCTTCCTGCTCGAGATGGACCGCCGCCTCGCCGTTGCCGGCATGATGGCGCTGCCAATGTGCCGCCGCGACATCGGCGACTATCTCGGCCTCACGCTCGAAACCGTCTCCCGCGCGCTGTCCCAGCTCCACACCCAGGGCATTCTCGGTTTCTCCGGTGCCCGCCAGATCGTGCTGCGCAACCGTCAGCGCCTGCACAATCTCGACGCCTGACGTTCTTCCTCCCTGCCCACTTTGGCCGGCTGATTCAGCCGGCCATTTCTTTTGTCACTGTCATGCCGGTGGGGCGGGTCTCCGGCATGACGAGCAGGATCAGCAGCAGCCCGGTCGCGGCGACGCCGGACAGGCCGATGAAGGCGGTGGCGTTGCCGAACTTGTCGCTGACATAGCCGCCGAGCGCCGTGCTCAGCGACGCGCCGATGCCGGTGGCGGTGCCGACGATGCCCTGCGCCAGGTTGAAATGGCCGCTGCCGAAGGCGACGTCGGCGACGATCAGCGGAATCATCACCGCGAACACGGCAGCGGTGATGCCGTCGAACACCTGCACTGCGACCAGCAGATAGGGATCGCGCACGGTCGCGAACAGCAGGCCGCGAATCGTCAGCGCGCCGAATCCGATCAGCAGCAGCGGCCGGCGGCCCCAGGCTTGCGCCTTGCGCCCGACGGTCGGCGACAGCAGCGCCACGATCGCCTGCGGCACGATGATGCAGGCCGCGACCAGCACCGTCGCCCACTGGCTCGACCGCGCCGTCACCGCGCTCGCCATCAGCGGCATCATCGCCGCGTTCGCGAGCTGCAACAGCAGCACGCTGAGCGCGAAGACGATGAGCGGACGCTGCCGGATCAAGTGCCAGACATTGGTGTCGCCGGGAACTGGCGCCTCGCGCGGCATCTCGCCATGACAGCGACTGATGTCGACCTCCTCCTCGCGGATCCGCGACAGCGCGATCAGGGTCGGGATCGCGAGCAGGAAGGTGACGAGGAAGACCGAGCGGCTCGACAACAGATATCCGGCCGTGCCCATCACGGCGGCGGCGACGCCATTGCCGAGCGAGGCGAACCGTGCATTGCGGCCGAGTCGCTCGCCGATCGCGAGCGGGCCGACGAGGCCGAGGCTGATCGCGGCGATCGCCGGCCCCAGCACGCAGCTCGCCATCGCATGCAGGGTGGCGGCCGTCACCACCACGGCGAAGACCGGCATCGCGGCATAGGCGAGCGCGCAGACGCCGATGGTCGCGATCGCGAGCG
Organism: Bradyrhizobium sacchari; assembly: GCF_002068095.1. GTDB lineage: Bacteria > Pseudomonadota > Alphaproteobacteria > Rhizobiales > Xanthobacteraceae > Bradyrhizobium > Bradyrhizobium sacchari. Next base: position 63,313 of record NZ_LWIG01000043.1, read on the forward strand.
CTGCGACCAGCCGTTCCGACTTCGCGGCATCGATGATCGCACCGCCCGGCATCTGCCCGATCAGGGCGACGATGCCGCCGATCGACAGCACGAGGCCGATCTCGACCTGGGTCCATTTCTGCGTCGTCAGGTAGACCGCGATGAAGGGACCGAAGCCGGTCTGCACGTCGGCGAGGAAGAAGATGAACCAGTCGAGGCCGCGCAGGCTCTGACGCGACGGCGCCGGAATGCCCGCAGGCGGCAGCGCGGCGACGTTGTGCTGTTCAACGTGGCCATCGCGAACTGCATGGTTCGGCTTCCTGGACAACAGCACAGGCGGTCAGCCCTCCCGGCACCTCACTGGATCGCTTGCAGCGGTTGAAGGCTGCCGGACGCCCCGAGCACGACCATCGGCGTGTCTTCCTTGTATTCCGGCGCGGCCGCGACCTGCGCCTTGGTCAGTTCCAGTGTGATGCTGTCCTTCTTGTTGGCGATCTTGCCGAATCGCATCGCGTTCCAGTCCACCACGATCTTGCGGCTGCCGACGCCGAGGAACCCGCCGAAATCGATCACCGCTGCGCGCACGTGCCCGTCGCGGTCGACGATGACATCGACGATGCGGCCCATGTCCTCGTCGGCGGCGCTACGCACGTCGCGGCCGAGTACGCCATGTGCATCGCTGGCGCCGATGATGGTCACCGACGGCGGCGGCGCGGCGTCCTTCGGCGTGACGGGCACGGTCGAGGCCGGCGGCTGTGCCGTCGCCGGCGCATTTGCTTCCGTCTGACCTGCCGGCGGCTCTTCGGCNCCGCCACGCCCGCGACGACGGCTACGCCCAGGCTTAGCGCTCGAGTCAGCGCTCCGATCGCACGCATTGCACCCTCCTCACCGCGCGCCGCTAGCGCGCCAGCACGATCGACACCTGGATCTGGCCGCGCGTGCGCAACACCTCCAGCGCGACGTCGTCGCCGTGGCGGCTGACGCGCAGATCCACGCTGGAATCGCCGAGGCGCAGGTCGCGCAGGATGACCTCGTTCAGGAACGCCGGCAGATGCGGATTGCGCAGCCGGATCTCGCCGCGCGCCACGTCGAATTCGATACCCAGCGCCGCCTCCAGCAGCGTGAACGGCGTCGCACTGGCCCAGGCCTGCGGCGCGCAGGCGACCGGATAGAGCGTCGGCCCGCGCCGCTTCTCGCGCCGGAAGCCGCAGAACAATTCGGGCAGCCGACGCAGATCCATATAGGTGGCGGCGTCGAACAGCCCCTTGAAGACATGCGCCACCGAATGCTTGAGGCCGTAGCGCGCGAGCCCGAGCGCGATCAGCGCGTTGTCGTGCGGCCAGATCGATCCGTCGTGATAGGACATCGGATTGTAGCGCACCTCGCCGACAGCGACAGTGCGGATGCCCCAGCCCGAGAAGAAATGCGGCCGCATCAGATCGGCGGCGACCAGACGCGCACGGTCCTCCCGGATCATGCCGCTGAACAGCACCTGCCCGGCATTGGAGGTCCGCACCTTGCAGGGCCGCTTCCTGCCGTCGAGGGCGAGGGCGTAGGTGCCGAGCTCCTCGCACCAGAACGCCTGCTCGAAGCGCTCGGCGAGCGCCTTGGCTTCGGCCTCGAACTTGCGCACGAGGTCCGGCTTGCCGAGCCGCAGCGCGCAGCGCGCCGCCAGCTGCTTCGCCATATAGACGTAGCCCTGCACCTCCGCGAGCGCGATATTGCCTTCCGCAAGCTGGCCGTCGGCGTGGAAGATCGCGTCGTAGGAATCCTTCCAGCCCTGGTTGGCCAGCCCCTTCTCAGTCGCGCGCTGGTATTCGACGAAGCCGTCCTGGTCGGGATCGCCGGGGCCGTCGATCCAGGCGAGCCCCGCCTCGATCGCGGGCCACAGTTCCATCAACGTTGTCTGGTCACCGGTGCGCTCGAAATAGCTTCCTGCGAGCAGCACGAACAGCGCGGTCGAATCGACACTGCCGTAATATTGCGCGAACGGCACCTCGCCCAGCGCCGCCATCTCGCCGCCGCGCATCTCGTGCAGGATCTTTCCGGGCGCGGCATCGGCCAGCGGATCGATCGCCTTGGCCTGGAAATGCGCGAGCCGTCTGAGCACGCCCTTGGCGACCCGCGGATCGACCCACAGCATCTGCAGCGCGGTGATCAGGCCGTCGCGCCCGAAGGTCGTCGAGTACCAGGGAATGCCGGCATAGGGATAGCGGCCCTGCGGCGTCTCCGTCATCAGCATGTTGAGGTCGGCCATGGCTTGGCACAGCACCTCGTTGAAGATGTTGTTGGAGGTCTCGATGCTGGCCGCGCCCATCGTTGATTGCCGCATCTCGCGGCGATGGGCGAGCAGGCCCCTGAAGAAGCGCGCCGGCTTCTCCGCGGGCGGCCGGTTGCAGGACGCCGCCACGAAAAGCGATTTCGACTGGTGCGGTTCCAGCTCGAGCTGCCAAGTGGCGGCATTGACGGAGAGCCGCGTCGGGCGCGGGTCGAAATGCAGGCCGGTGGTGCGCTCGCAATCGTCAAGACCGCGATATTCGAACAGCACGTCGGTCGGCCCGAGCAACCGGCTCGTACCCGTCCCGCGGCGCGGCCGCCGCTCGCCGCGAACCTCGAACAGATCGGCAAAGTCGTTGTCGAACAGCAGTGTCAGCTCGAAGCTGGCAGACCTGTCGCCGTGGTTCTGCACGCCGATGCGCTGATAGGCGGTGCCGCGCCACAGGAAGACCGTGCGCACGATGTGCAGCAGGTCCTTTTGCAGCACGAGGCTGCCCTCGCGGTAGATATCGGGATTGGTGAGATCGACAGTCAGCGCCGAATTGTCGTCGCGCAGGTTCGAGCCGAGCAGCAGGGGCTGGAGATCGTTGAGCACGAGCTCCAGCCGCGCCAGATAGCGCGTGTCGTAGTGAAAGAGCCCGTCCGGCCCGCCGGCCGAGGCGCCGATGTCGCCATGACTGTCGAGCACGATGAAGGTGTCGTCGTGCTTGAGCGAGCGTCGCGGCCGCGCCGACGGACCCGTCATCGGGATGTAGAACGGCTGCTCCGCGACCTGCTCCACCGTCCGTGCCACCGAGACGAATTTGGTGATGACTTCGGCTGCCATAAGCTGCTCCCCTGCGCTTGTTTCGAGACGCAACCAACGCGAACGCGACTGTCGGACCTACGCCGCGAATTTCGAGAGCCGGCTCATCTCCTGCGTCACCAGATCACGGTAGGGTCCGTGGCCCTGCATCAGGCGGTCGGGCGCGCCGTCCTCGATGATCCTGCCGGCCTTCAGCACCACCACGCGATCGAAATTGCGCAGCGTCGCGAGGCGATGCGCGATCGCGATCACGGTGCGGCCGCGCATCAGGCGTGTCAGGGCCTCGCGGATCGCCTCCTCCGACTCGCTGTCGAGCGCGGCGGTGGCCTCGTCGAGCAGCAGGATCGGCGCGTCCTTCAGAAACGCCCGCGCGATCGCGATGCGCTGGCGCTGTCCGCCGGACATCTTGACGCCGCGGTCGCCGACCATGGTGTCGAGGCCCTCGGGCAGGTTCTCGACGAAATCGCAGCGCGCCGCGATCGCGGCTCGCAGCACCTCGTCGTCCGTCGCGTTCGGCCGCCCATAGCGGATATTCTCGCGGATTGAGCGATGGAACAAGGAAATATCCTGCGGAACCACCGAGATCGCCTCGCGCAGGCTCAGCTGGGTCACCTTGGAGATGTCCTGGCCGTCGATGGTGACGCTGCCCTCGTCCGGATCGTAGAAGCGCTGCAGCAGCGTGAACAGCGTTGACTTGCCGCCGCCGGAGTGGCCGACCAGGCCGACGCGCTGGCCGGGCTGCAGCCGCAGGCTGAAGCGCTCGAAGATCTTCTCACCCCCGGGATAGCCGAAGGTGACGTTGTTGAACGCGATCGCGGCGCCGCTCTTGACCAGGGGTTCCGCCTCGGGATGGTCGCGCAATTCGTGGGGCACCAGAAGTGTCGCGATCGCCTCCGTCAGCCGCGCGACATGCTGGGTGACATCGACCAGCGCCACCGCCAGATCCCGCGTCGCATTGAGGATGGACAGGCCAAGCGTGCACACCAGCACGACGTCGCCAGTGGTCGCCTCGCCGCTCTGCCAGAGCGTGATGGCCCAGGCCATCAGCGCCACGGTCAGGAGAACCGTCACGGCGGCATGGGTCAGTCGGAGTTTCTCGAGATAGCGCAGGCTGCGGCCGCGCGCGGTGAGCTCGCGATTGACGGTCGCGTCGAACCGCTCGTGCTCGTGGCTGATGCCGCAAAAGGCGCGGACCAGGGGCATGTTGCTGATAACGTCGATCATCTCGCCGTCGACGACCGCGGCCTTGTCGGCGAAGTCGTCGTGCAGCGGCTTGCCGGCGGCGGCCAGGCGGAACATGGCGATCACCATGCCGCCGGCGACCACGATCAGGCCCAGCGCCATGTAGGGACTGACGGTTCCAATCAGCATGATTGCCGCAATTGTGGCAATGCACGGCGGCAGGACATTCCAGACGAACATGTTCTCGACCGTGAACACCGCGTTCGAGGTCGCGGTGATCCGGCTCGTCAGCATGCCGGGCATGCGATCGGAGAAATAGCTCGGCGCGTGTCCGGTCAGATGGCGAAAGATGTCGCGCCTGAGATCGCCGGTGACGCGGACGAAGGTGAAGCTGGCCGTCCAGCTCGCGATCCGCCACAGGAAGTTGTCGGCGGCGATCAGCGACATGAGCAGAATGAATGCCAGCCATACGCTGCCGCCATGCGATGTTCCCGCGGACAGACTATCGACCAGGGATTTGACGCCGTATTGCGTGCCCACGGAGCAGGCAACGGCTGCCACGACCGCGGTCAGGATCACCAGATGTGATGCGGGGCGGCGCCGGAGATAGCGCAAGACAAAGGCGAACGGCCTGCGCGCGTATCCAGAAAGTTGATCCATGTGATTACCCACCCCGTCGTGATGATACCAGTTTTTCTATTAGCCGACTGAACATCGACCGCTTCGCCTCGGTTCCCGGGCAACGTCATCACGACATGCGGATGCGGACGATGTGCGAAGATGTGATGGCAGCATCGCGACGACAGCCGACGTGTCGAATATGTAACGTTCGGGGGAAGGAACTTCGCAACTGCGGGAACGTTCCCTTGGCTGGCATAGCCGGTGCCGACGTGCTGGGGGTTTCAATGATCATGTTCGCAAAGGAGATGGCGAGATGCGCATCGCGCAGGTAGCTCCGTTGACGGAGGCTGTTCCACCCAAGCTGTATGGCGGCACCGAGCGGGTGGTGCATTGGTTGACGGAGGAGTTGGTGGCCCTCGGGCATGACGTGACGCTGTTCGCCAGCGGCGACTCGCAGACATCCGCGAAGCTCGATGCATTATGGCCGCGGGCCCTCCGCCTCGACGGTTCCGTGCGAGACCCCAACGCGCTGCACATGGTGCTCCTGGAGCGCGTGCGGCAAAAATGTGACGAGGAGGAGTTCGACTTCCTCCACTTCCATCTCGATTACTATCCGTGGTCGCTGTTCTACCGGCAGCCGACACCGTTCCTGACCACGCTGCACGGCCGGCTCGACCTGCCGGAGCACCAGCCCGTCTTCAATACCTTCTCGAAGATGCCGGTCATCTCGATCTCGAACGCGCAGCGGCGGCCGGTGCCGCAGGCGAACTGGGTGACGACGATTCACCACGGCCTGCCGGAAAACCTGCTGACACCGAAACCTGTGAAGCAGGAATATCTCGCCGTGCTCGGCCGCATCGCGCCGGAGAAAGGCGTCGATCGCGCCATCAAGATCGCAACCCATTGCGGCATCCCGCTGAAGATCGCGGCCAAGGTCGATCGTGCCGACCAGGACTATTATGACGAGCTGATCAAGCCGATGATCGAGAACAATCCGCTGGTGGAGTTCATCGGTGAGATCGGCGATCACGAAAAGTCCGACTTCCTGAGCGGCGCGCTCGCACTTCTGCTGCCGATCGATTGGCCGGAGCCGTTCGGGCTCGTGATGATCGAGGCCATGGCCTGCGGAACGCCGGTGATCGCCTTCAACCGCGGCTCCGTGCCTGAAATCATCGACGAGGGCCTGACCGGCTTCGTGGTCGAGGACGTCATCAGCGCCGCCGGCGTCGTCAAGCGGCTTCCGCAACTGAGCCGCGCCGCGATCCGCAAGCAGTTCGAGACGCGCTTCACCGCGCGGCGGATGGCACTGGACTATCTCGCCGCCTATCGCAGCCTGACCGAAGAGCAAGCGCCGCGGATCAAGCTGGTGAGCAGCGCGGAGTAAGTAGACCCACCAAAGGTGTCGTCCCGGCCTAGTGCGCAATTGCGCACTGGGGGCTGGGACGACACCGAGTGTGTTGCGCCCTACTCCATCAACTCGTCATTGCGAGCGCAGCGAAGCAATCCAGACCCGTCTCCCCGGAACGACTCTGGATTGCTTCGCTGCGCTCGCAATGACGGAAAGCGATCCCTACCCCACCACCCCCCGCTTCGGCTCCACAATCTCGAACATCCTCGGAAACTCGTCCATCAGGCCCATCAGCTCGGCAAGCTTCATCGGATTGCCGGACAGCTTGACCTTCCCCGCAGCCACCGCTTCCGGAAAGCTCGTCAACTTCGCGATCACCTCGTCCAGCGTCGCGCGCGCCAGCGTGAAGCTGGCATCCGCGCCGTCGGCCTGCACGCCCTCAATATAGGTCAGCGCCGAGTTCTCCAGGTTGAGCACGAAGGTCTCGCCGGTGTCGGAAAAGCTCCAGTTCAGCACGATGTGCTTGCCTTCGGCCTTGGGGCCGTTGAGGCGGATGCCGAGCACGTCCCAGAGCTGCGAGGTGCGCAGTGCCGCCAGCGTCTCGCGCGGCATCGGCGGGCGCGGCGGAGTCTTCGGCATGCCCTGGCGCAGCTCCTGCGCGCCGAACAGATAGGCGTTGCGCCAGGTCGAGCTCTCGGCGGCATAGCCGAGCTGCTCCAGCGTGTCGGCCAGCAGGTGACGCGCCGCCGCATTGTCGGGCTCGGCGAAGACGAGATGGCCGAGCGCCTGCGCGACGAAGCGGAATTCGCCCTTGTCAAAATCCGCGCGCGCCCGCGCGAGGATGGCGTCCGCGCCGCCCATATACTCGACGTATTTCCTGCCCGACTCCACCGGCGACAGCGGATCGAGATTGACCGGGTTGGCGTCGTACCAGCCGAGATATTTCTGATAGATCGCCTTCACGTTGTGCCGGATGTGCCCGTAATAGCCGCGGCCGTGCCACGCGCCCACGAGGCTCTTCGGCAGCTGGATCGTCTCGGCGATCTCGGCGGCGTTGAGGCCATGGTTCATCAGACGGATGGTCTGGTCATGCGCGAACTTGTAGAGGTCGCGCTGCTGGCGGATCATCGTGCCGATGCGCTCGCGTCCCCACACCGGCCAGTGGTGCTGGCCACACATGGCCTCGGCCTTGCCGTCCCACAGCCGCAAGGCCTCGCCCAGGTATTTCGACCACGCCAGCGCGTCGCGCACGTCGGCGCCGCGGAACGGCAGCAGATTGTGGAAATTGTGCGTGCAGTTCTCGGCGAGGTTCAGGAGCTTGTAGCGCGGGATGAAGAAATGCATCTCCGCCGGCGCTTCGCTGTTCGGAGCCATCTGGAATTCGAATTCGACGCCGTCGATCACGCGCCTGTCGCCGGTCGCCATGATCAGGTCTGTCGGTCGCAGCAGCGCAACGCCCCCTGCTGCCATCGACTTGCCGAGCCCGTTGTCGACCTGCCCTCGCGTCCCCTTGGCGAGGAACGGGCCGAACTGATATTGCGCCCGCCGCAGCATCGCGGGACCTGCGATGATGTTCTCGGAGACGGCATGCTCCATGAACAGGTTCGGCGCGAGGATCGGCACAGCGCCGGTCGCCAGCGCATCCTCCTCCAGCACGCCGCGCGCGCCGCCCCAGTGATCGGTGTGGGTGTGGGTGAAGATGACGGCCGCGACCGGCTTCAGGCCCCGATGCCTGAAGTAAAGATCGAGCGCGGCGCGCGCCCCCTCGATCGAGGTCAGCGTGTCCACGACGATGACGCCGCTGTCGCCCTCGATCAGCGTCATGTTGGCGATGTCGAGCCCGCGCACCTGGTAGACGCCGGGCACCACCTCGAACAGCCCATGGTGCATGTTGAGCCGCGCCTGCCGCCACAGGCTCGGATTCACCGTCGGCGGCGCCTGCTCGACCGAGAGAAAGCCATAGGGCTTCAGGCTCCAGACCGTCCGCCCTTGCGGGTTCGTGATCTCCGCGTTCTCGATCGTGCCGAGGAAGCCGCGCGCAGCATCGTCGAAATCCCGCGTGTCGGAAAACGGCAGCGCATTCAGCATGGAATCATGCTGCGCGATGACGGACGGCGCTGCGTCCTTGGGCTCCCTGGAAATCTCGGTCATCGACTGGCTCCTTCCCCGCTCTGGTTGGAACCATCTAAGCGCATCTCAAGGCCGATTGCCATTGCGGGCGCCGGCCCCTCAATGCATCCCCAGCACCCGTGGGAGCCACAGCGTCAGATCCGGCCAGTAGGTCACGATGACGAGGAAGCCGAGCATGGTGATCAGCCACGGCATCACCGCGACCGCGAGATCCGTGATCCGCATTCGCGCGATCATGGACGCGACATAGAGGTTGAGGCCGACAGGCGGATGGCAGAGGCCGACCTCCATGTTGACGTCCATGACGATGCCGAAATGCACGAGGTCGATGCCGAGCTTCTTGGCCGCCGGCGCCAGGATCGGCGCCATGATCAGGATGATCGAGTTCGGCTCCATGAAGTTGCCGGCGAGCAGCAAGAGGATGTTGACCACCAGCAGGAAGCCGACCCAGCCGAGATTCTGCGCCGCGATCCAGTCGGCGAGCGTCGCCGGCAAATTCTCGTTCGACAGCACGAAGGAGAACAGCACCGCATTGGTGACGATGTAGAGCAGCATCGCGCTGGTGTTGGCGGCCCGCAGCAGCACCCGCGGCACGTCGGCCATCTTGATCGCCTTGTAGACGAACACGGCGATGATGAAGGAATAGACCGCCGCCATCGCAGCCGCCTCGGTGGCGGTGAACAAGCCGCTGTAGATGCCGCCAATGATGATGACGACCAGCATCAAGCCCCAGACGCTCTCGCGGAAGGTGCGGACGGTCTCGGCCCAGCTCGCCTTGGCGAGGCGCGGATAGTCGCGCTGGCGGGCGATCCACCAAGTGACGATGCAAAGCATCGTCGTCAGCATGATGCCGGGCAAGAGCCCAGCGACGAACAGCGCGCCGATCGAGGTGTTGGTGGAAACCGCGTAGACGATCTTCGGGATCGAGGGCAGCATCAGGATGCCGAGCGAGCCCGCCACCGTGATGATGCCGGCGCCGAAGCGCATGGGATAGCCGTGCCGGACCATCTCGGGCAGCACGATGGCGCCGATCGCGGCCACCGTCGCGACGCTCGAGCCGCACACCAGCGCGAACATGGCGCAGGCGACGATGCCGGCGAGCCCAAGGCCGCCATACCAATGGCCGATCAGCGAGGTCGCGAAATTGATCATGCGGCGCGCGACGCCGCCATGGGTCAGGAAGTTGCCGGCGAGGATGAAGAACGGGATCGCCATGATCTCGAAGCCCTCGATGCCCGTGAAGAGCTTCATCGAGACCGCCTCGATCGGCACCGCGGTCAGCGTGAACAGGAACGTCATCACGGTGAGGCCGAGCGCGATCGAGACCGGGATGCCGGTCAGCATCAGCGCGATCAGCAGCGCAAACACGGTGGCGGCGCGCATCCAGTGCGGCAGCACCACGACGCCGAATTTCTCGGCGAGGCACATCGCGAAGATCAGGACCGGCGCCATGATCAGGATGACGCCGAGCGGAGACATTTTTCGCGCGGCGGCTTTCGTTGCCGCGCCGGCCGGCTGCGGATGCAGCGCGGGCGACGCGTCCGCCTGCACGCCCTCGACATGGGTCTCGTCATGGTGCGGCAGCTCACCGGTCCAGTAGTAGAACCAGCAGACCTGAAGGAAGCGGAAGCACATCAGGCCGGAGCCGAGCGGGATCGCGAGGTAGACGAACCACATCGGCGCTTCCAGATCGTTGGACTGCTGCCCGGTGTGAAACATCTCGCGCACGAAGGAGGCGCCGAAGGCGGCGATCATGCCGGTGAAGAGCGCACCGCACAGCAGCGCGAACAGGATCACATGCTTGCGCGAATGTTCGGGCAGGCGGTTGACGAGCAGGTCGACGCCGACATGGATGCCGGTGCGCACGCCATAGGCCGCGCCGAACTTCGCCATCCAGATGAACATGTAGATGCAGAGCTCCTGCGCCCAGGACAGGTCGAGCTCGGACAGGAAGGTGAACACCGCCATCGCCAGCGACGCCAGCCAAGTCATCCCGTGCGCGGCCGCCCACCTGGAGAGCGCGATCGATTCGCCCGCGCCATAGCGGTGCACGACAGCGATGAAGATCAGGCCGGTTGCAGCCGCAATCAGCGTCGCGATCAACCACTCTTCGAGATGGTTGAGCGCCTGGTTCAGCACGCGAAGCAAATCAAGGTCCCCCTATCGATACGAAACGGCCGGAAGTGCTTGCACTCCCGACCGTTGGTATTGTCCTCTCCGGAAACCGCGTCAGTTCATCTTGACGTCGAGTTCCTTGGCAACGAGATCGAGCACTTCCTGCCCGACGCGGCCCTTTGCCCATTTGTAGGTCGGCTGCATCGCCTCCTGCCACGCCTTGCGGTCGGCATCGGTCAGGTAATGCAGCGTGGTCTTGCCCGTCTTCTTGATCTCGACCAGCGCATCCTCGTTCTCCTGATGCGCGATCAGATTGGTGTAGTCGGTCGCCTCATTCATCGCCTTGTCGAGCTGGGCGCGGATGTCGGGCGGCAGGCCCGACCAGAACTTCGCGTTGACGATCACGGCATATTGCAGATGCGCGTGATAGGATACGGTGATGTCCTTCTGCACCTCGTAGAACTTCTGCGTCAGATAGTTCGAGGCGGTGTTCTCGCAGCCGTCGACGACGCCGGTCTGCAGCGCCTGGTAGACTTCGGAGAACGCCATGATCTGCGGGATCGAGCCGAGCAGGCGGAAATACTGGTCGGCGATCTTCGATCCGGAGATGCGGAACTTGAGGCCCTTGAAATCCTCCGGCTTGGTTAGCGCACGGTTCGACGACACCATGTGGAAGCCGTTGTCCCAGTAAGCGAGCCCGGTGATGCCCTTCGCTTCGAGTTTCTGGAACAGCCACTTGCCGACCGTGCCCTTCATCGCGCTGGAATAGGTCGCATCGTCCTTGAACAGCCAGGGCAGATCGAGCGCCTCGAATTCCTTGATGCCGAGCGGCGCGAATTTCGCGGTCGAGGGTGCCAGCATCTGCACCGAGCCGAGCTGAAGCGCCTCGATCTCCTCCTTGTCCTTGTAGAGAGAAGAGTTCGGATAGACCTCGATCTTGACCTTGCCGTCGGTGTACTTCTCGGCGAGCTCCTTGAACTTCAGCGCGCCCTTGCCCTTCGGAGTGTCATTGGCGACGACGTGGCTGAACTTGATGACGATGGGGCTCTGGGCCTGGGCGAGCGCGGGGGCCATGAGGACAGTCGCGGCGGCGACCGCAAGAAGCAGCTTGCGCATGAAGGTACCTCCCAACAACCTCTAAAACCGGGTCTTTTTGTTTTGCAGTCCAGTTTTGACGTCAGTAGTGGCAGCTATCCGCCACCCGAACAACTAGACCTAAGCCCAATTCGCCGCAGCCAAGCTATCTTGACGACTGTTGCTGACGCAACCCGGCATCCGCTGCCGTCCCCGGCAGCGAGCGGTTATGTCGCATCGCGGCAATGCGATCAGCCTCTGCGCTGGGCAACCATGAACAGGCGCCGGAACGGGAACAGCGTCTGCCCCGCCGCATTCTTCGGATACGCCTTCGCGACGCGCATCCCATAGGCCGCCTCGAAAGCGGCCTTCTCCTCGCCCTGCAGGATGTCCAGATAGCGCGTCAGCCAGGTGCCTTTGGTCCATTCCTTCACGGGGTTCTCGCCTTCCAGCACCTGGAGATATTCGGTCTCCCAGATGTCGACATTGGCGGACATCGGAGCAAGCAGATCATGATAGAAGGCCGGCCCTTCGACCGGCGGCGGGGTGACGAGATGCTCGACCTTCGACCGCCAGGGACCGTCGAGCGCAGTCTCGCCGATCAGCACGTGTGAGGGCGCCAGAAAGTTGCGCGGCATCTGCACCGCAAGCACGCCGCCGGGCGCGACCTTCTCCATCACCGAGGGAAACAGTGCTGCATGATTGGGCAGCCAGTGCAGTGCGGCATTGGAATAGACGACGTCATATTGCTTCCCCGGACGCCAATGGCCGAGATCCTCGTGGGACCATTCCACGTCGGGCGCGGCCTTGCGGCCGGCGGCGACCATCTCGGCCGAGCCCTCGACGCCAGTCACCGCTGCGTCCGGCCAGCGCTCCCCGATCAGCTTCGTCACGTTGCCGGCGCCCGCGCCGAGATCGGCGATCGCGCGCGGGCCAAGATCCGGAATCCGCATCAGCAGGTCGACGGCAGGCCGGAGCCGGTGGCCTGAGAATTTCAGATATTGCTGCGGATCCCAGACCATCAAAGACGCCTTTTCATGTTTCCTTCACCGTCGCTCTTGGTTACCACTGCTCGTCCCGCCGAGGCAATTCGCAAAGCCGGTGGGACGGGCAGGAAGCGAACGGCAACAAGCAATCAAGAGAGCGTGTCACCATGGACCTCGGGCTCACATCGAAAACCGCCGTCGTCACCGGCGCGAGCATCGGCATCGGCCGCGCCATCGCCAAGGGCCTTGCTGCCGAAGGCGTGCGCGTCATCGGCGTGGCGCGGCGCACCGACCTGCTCAACGAGCTGGTGAGGGAAGCAGGCTCCGGTCTGATCACGCCGTTCGCGCAGGACGTGATGGCGAAGGACGCCGCGGAGAGGATCGCAGCCTTCGCGGCGAAGGAGCTCGGCCACGTCGACATCCTCATTAACAATGCCGGCGGCAGCCGTCCCCTGCCCGTCGATGCGCCCGACAGCAAATGGGACGAGGCGATCGCGCTGAACTTCACCAGCTACCGCCGCATCGCCCATGCGCTGCTGCCGCAGATGATCGAACGCAAATGGGGCCGCATCGTCAACATCACCGGCAAGTCCGAGCCGGAAGGCCTCAACGCCGCCTTCGCGGCGAAGGCCGCCGTGCACGCCTGGGCCAAGGGCCTGTCGCGCGAGATCGGCGAGCACGGCATCACCATCAACTGCATTCCGCCCGGCCGCATCATGAGCGAGCAGATCCGCCGCAACTATCCGCCGGATTATCGCGAGCGCTTTGCGGAGGAAGAGATCCCGGTCGGTTATTGGGGCGAGCCGGAAGACCTCGCCGCGCTCGCGGTGTTTCTGGCATCGCCGGTGGCGCGCTACATCACCGGCACGGTGATCCCGGTGGATGGGGGCTTGCGGAGGTATCAGTTCTGAGGCTTCACCCTCGCCGCGCACGCGCTACGCCCCCTCGCCCCGCTCCCGCGGGAGAGGGGGACTGCATCCCCTCGCCCAGAAACCGCGCGTACGAATTCCGGCCTTCTCCGCAAGCGGAGAGAGACGGAATACCGCGAAGGCGAGCCACCTCAAGCTCTGCTCTCCGAGCGGACGGCGTCCCTTTGCCCAACGAGTCGGTGTCGACAAATGACATGTGGCACTTTCAGAGAAAACGGACCAGCGCGACCACAGTCGCTCCAAACGGTTGTTATTTTTTGCTCACGACTCTTTCGATATGTGCGGTGAGCGCGTCGAGAAAAATCCTCGTCTTCAGAGGCAGGTGACGTGCGCTGGGGTAAAGACCGACCACCGGCGCCTCTCCGCCATGCCAGTCCGGGAGCACGCGCTCTAGGCTGCCGACGGCAAGGTCTGCGGCCACATCGACCTCGGACTTCAGCATGATGCCATGACCGGCAAGCGCCCACTCGTGGACGACGTCGCCGTCGTCGATGCGCAGACGTGCGGATGCCGACAGACTTGCGGCGG
>NZ_LWIG01000043.1:77326-99694 GCF_002068095.1 Bradyrhizobium sacchari
CCGCCATAACGCAAGAACGTATGGCTGGCGGCCTCGGCTGGCGTCGTTGGACGGCCAGCCTGATCGAGATAGGCGGGCGATGCTACGAGAATACGGTGGTTGTCCGCGAGCTTTCGCATCATCGCTGAACTGTCGGCGAGCGCGCCGATGCGAACAGCCACATCGAGCCCCTCGTCGACGATGTCGACCATGCGATCATCGAGCTCCAATGAAACCGACAAGCGCGGATATCGCGTCGTGAGTCCGCTTAGCACCGGCGCCACGCAGCGTCGTCCGAACGCGATCGGGGCACTGACGCGCAGCGTTCCAACAGGCTCGTCATGAGCGCTTGCCAGGCTCGCTTCCGCCGCTTCGATGGTGTCGAGAGCGCGTTCCACGTCCACCAGCAGACGCGCGCCTTCCTCGGTCGCACTCAGCGCTCGCGTCGTGCGCTGAATCAAGCGGACTCCCGCACGCTCCTCCAGCGAGGCCAGCCGCTTGCTCACCACCGCAAGCGTCACACCCAGCCGCTGTGCCGCGGCGGACAAGCTACCCGCTGTCAGAATAGCTCGAAACGTCTTCAGCTCGTTGAGATCGTCGAGCACGAATTATCAACTCTCGTTCCAGAAAGCATCAAATATCGACCGCCTTATCGCACATCGCGCAATAGCGCAAATTGTTCGCATGACACAAACAAGCCCCACGATTACCCGCCGGACGTTGCTCGGCAGCGGCTTGACGGCCGCAGCAGCGCCCGCCCTGCCTCAATCGGCGGATACCAAGGAGACCAACATGGCTGCGACCGAAGCTTATTGGCCGAACAGTGCACGACTTGCCGTCAGCTTCTCGCTGATGTTCGAGGCCGGCGGCCAGCCGATTTCTGGCGCGGGTGGTGTGATCCCGGACCCGATCGAAAAGGGGCTGCCCGACCTGCCGACCAACGCATTCTTTCAGTACGGAGTATACGAGGGCGTGCCCCGCATCCTCGATTTGATGGACAAGCACAAGGTCAGGCTGTCCTCGTTCATGATCGGCCAAGCGGTCGGGAAAGCCCCCGATCTCGCAAAGGAGATCGTGAAGCGCGGCCATGAGGCGGCCGCGCATGGCCGGGCTTGGCAGAACAGCTACTTCCTTGATCCCGACGCGGAACGGAAATTCATTGCGGATAGCGTGGAAACTATCAAGAGCGTAACCGGCCAGCAGCCGATCGGCTGGAACGCCTATTGGATGCGCAATTCCCCGCACACGCTCGACATCCTGCACTCCCTCGGCTTCAAATATCACATCGACGAGCCGAGCGCTGATCAGCCCTTCATCGTGAAGCTCAAGGCCGGCGATTTCGTGACGGTTCCATATACGCTTCACATGAACGACATCGTTTCATACCCCTTTGTCGGCTACAATCCGTCGGCTTATGAGCAGGCGCTCAGGGATGAGTTCGATCAGCTTTACGAAGAAGGCGCGCACAGGCGCCGAATGATGGTCGTCTCCTTGCACGACCGTATCTCGGGCCACGCCAACAGGGTGCGTGTGCTGGACCGATTCCTCGCCTATGCGAAATCGAAGCCTGGCGTGTGGTTCGCCCGTAAGGACGAGATCGCTCGATGGGCGCTCCAGCATCGGTCGATCACACCAGTCTATGACCGTGCTGCGCCGACGATCGGCGGACTGCCGGGGTCCGCGACTTAGCGTAGGCCACAACGAACACATTGCCCTGGCAGCTGGCGCGATGGTGGACATAGAACTCGGCCCTATTCCGGCGAGGATGCCGCCGACGCGGAAGTAAAAGGAACAAGCGATGCGAACTCTCCTGACTGCAAGCGCCATCATGGCCACGCTGCTGTCTCCCTTGGCACGTGCAGACGACGTCAAGATCGATGATCTGATCGTAAGCGCGACGACGACGGATGAGCAGAAAGCCGCGATCGTGACGGCTGCAAAAGCGTTCTATGTATTCTGGAACACGGGCGACGAAAGGGCGCTCGCTGCGATTGCTCCGACCTTCACTGACCACACCCTGCCGCCGGGACGGCCGCAGGGGCCGGAAGGTCCCGCGTTTGCATCCAGGCATTTTCGTGCAGCCGTGCCTGACCTCGGCGTCGAGGTGCGAAAAATGATCGTTGCAGGCGACTACGTTACCGTCCACATGGAGTTCAAGGGGCATTTCACCGGCACCTTCGGTTCGACTAAGGGGCAGGGCCAGGCGATCACGTTCATTGCCACTGATCTGCTCAAGGTCGTCGATGGCCGCATTACTGACAATTGGCACATCGAAGACAACCTGACGCTACTCATCCAGATGGGCGTCGCCAAGCTAGCACAGTGACCTCTGCTGCATTTGGCCTGACACGGTGACTGTGCGTAGGATGCGCAGAGCGCAGCGAAATCAATCGAGAGTTTCCGACGTAAACGTGATAGGTTCCGCAAGTGCTCTACCCATCCCACGCGCTGACGCAAGTCCACCAAGGACCACCAGCCTCCGCGGCGCTCGATTACTGTCTGCCCTGCCGCGAACGTCCGAATGCATAGCGCGGATTGGCCCCGCAGGTCGCGTGGGTGCCGGAGGCAGCCGCCCTGCATTGCTGGAGAGTCGAGAACTGGCAGTTGCCGGGAAAGCCCCAGCGGCGGCCTTGCAGGCAGTAGCGATCTGCGACTGCGGGCGAGAGCGATCCGACCGTGACCAGGATCAAAATGGCGGAAACCGCAGCAAACAGAATATGGCGCATCGGAGTCCTCCTGTATTGCGCGTTGGGTAAGTGCTCACTCGTGCTCCACTTGGGTTGGAAGGCACCAAGTCCGAGGTCGACTATAACTTCAGCGTTCGGAATGATTATCCGTTCATACCCCTAGAGGTCGCAGTGATTTTCCCGACATCCCTGCAAGCCGCCTCTCGGAAGCAAACATCGCGGCATTTTGAACGAACGTCGGCGACGGGCCGGATCCGAACTCATGCTGCAAATTCAAGAAGGTGTGGCGTACCGACGAGGTATCAGCGCGTGCCTCACAAGGCATAACGCCGGTAGAGCACGACGATGACAGCGAGGACCGTCCCGGCATAAACGACCTGCGCTGCGTGATCCAGAACAACGGCGGCGCGCTTTTGGCCGGCGTTCCGAAGCTTTTCATGCTTGTAGCCCGCCAATATCGTCATCAGGCATAGTACAAAGAAGATGTAGAACATCTCTTCGACCACCACCGTGTATCCGACATCGCCGATCTGGCTGCTCACCGCCACGAGCAGCACCGCGCTCGCCAGGATCGAGGTCACAGGGATCGTCACGCGTTCACGAAACATGGTTTCGGGAAAGAACAGCGTCGCGAATACGACGAGCACGAGCAGGAACATCGGCAGCAGGTTCTTCAGCATGTAGATGGAGGAGCTGCGGCGCAGCACGATGGCCGCATCGAATCCTGCGAATTCCGTCGTTGCCTCGGCGTCAAACAAAGACGCTTTGCCGAGCGTCGATCCGCTGGACATGGATTCGACGAAATAGTTCAGCCCGAGAAATCGCCAGAGCGGAAGTCCGGAATAGGCCCCGTCGTCGGCCCGCGAGCTGCCGTCGTCGGCAAGGCGCAAGCCGAACCGATCGATGACATAGGTGATGAGTTCGCGCCGCTGTTCCGTGTTCTGGAAATGCAGACGCAATTCCTGTGTGTCGAACGGATAATCATGGAGATCGAAACGGGTTCTGAAATCGCCGTTGATGCGATAGAGCCGATAGCTCAGCCCGTCTTCCTGTCCAGCCTGAATCGGCCGAGCTGCATCGAAAGCCCCGCGATCCAGCAAGGCCGGGAATTCGACGTGCGTCTGCACCTCATCGTCGCCAGCGAACCGCATCCAGAGATAGAAGTCGACGTTGAACGAATTTTGCTTCACGTCGATCCGACTGACGCGAATGATGTCGATGCCGGTATAAACGACGCGTTGAATCCAATAGCGCCGACCTTCGAACGCGACGACATGGCCCTTCTCCCGTTCGGCGTCGAGATCGATACCATCCGGCTGATCGATGCGCACGAGTTGCAGCGGCGCCGTGACGAACCGACCGTAACGGAAGAAACCCATCCGGATCGGACGCGGGATGTCGCGGTTCGCGTTGAAATACAGCCGCCCCGTCAGCCCGACGACTGCCGATTTCGGACTGTCGATCGCGGCCAGAGCGAGGCGCACCCGGTCGCGATCCGCAACCTTGCTGTCGGATGGTTTCTGAATCCCCTGCCCCATGAACCGGCGATGTACGGCAGCTCGTCGCAGCGCGTCGATCATCAGGCGCGCGGCGTCATACGAGCCCCCGCCGACCCAGCTTGGGGAGGTCCCCGCTCTCGCTTTGTAGTCGGCGGCGAAAGCCTGCGCCGCCACGCCGGCGCTGTCGAAGATCAGCGACGATGCCGCATACAGATTCTCAGTGAAGAAACCCGGACGCGCTTTTTCCTCGGGCTCGTTGACGAAATTTCTCAAATAGCTTTCGCGGCCCGCGCCCTGGGTTGTGATGATCGTCCCCTTGATGCCGCGGCGGCGCAGCGCCTTGACGATGTCTGCGATATGGTCGGCCGCCGCGCCGACGACGATGACACCGGGACCAGGTTCCTGCACGGCAGCGTCCAGCGCCTCATCCATCGATCGGACCTGACCGGCCGCGACGTCCAGTCCGAACACACGCAACTGCTCCGCCGGATAGGCCGCCGCAAATCCACGCTCAAAACTCTTGCCGTAGGAATCGCGCGTGTGAACGAGACGGACTCTT
The DNA here is from genome assembly GCF_002068095.1 of Bradyrhizobium sacchari. Taxonomy (GTDB): domain Bacteria; phylum Pseudomonadota; class Alphaproteobacteria; order Rhizobiales; family Xanthobacteraceae; genus Bradyrhizobium; species Bradyrhizobium sacchari. The sequence goes on from NZ_LWIG01000043.1 coordinate 82,051, forward strand.
GGCTCCTTCATCACGGCGCGCAGATGTTCCGCGATCGAGCGCGCCTGTGCGGAGACCGGAGACAGCGCACGAAAATAGTAGTCATTGGTGGATGTCAGCTCGTCGGCAGCCGCGCTTCCCGTGAGCGCCGGAATCCGCGCATCCTTATATGCCGGCGCTGCCGCGAGCGATGCGGAGCTGAGATAATGGCCCAGCACAGCGACGCATGGGCTGTCGGCGATCGCCCGCGCATTCGCGCGCGCCACGGCTGGATCGCTTGCGTCGTCGAACAGAACGAGTTCAATCGGCCGTCCGTTGACGCCACCCTTGGCGTTCACTTCGTCGATTGCAAGCTGCATCGCGATCAGGCTTTCCGTCCCGGCCGGGGCGGATGGGCCCGAGAGCGAATTGGCGAACGCGATGCGAATAGGCTCCGGGCGGATCCAGAGGATGGCAGCCCAGGCGACGCTGAGCACCAGGGCGACGCCCGCAACAACAGCAAGCCACATGATAAGCCGCTGCTTCATCGTCGATCCTCGCATCGGTCGGCATAAGCCGAGATTCTCCAGATCGAGGCCTCAGTCAGGTGGAGATTGCCGCCGCCGAGAGCGTTTTACAAGCCTGCCCGATCGCTCCCCGGCAAGGTCTACGACCGCTCAAAGCGGATGAGGGAAAAATTGTACGCCGCGCGCTTTCGTCAAAAGCCGAAATGACCGGCGGGCCAAAGGCGCCCCCTCGCTAAACCGACTTGCGCCCGTCAGGCAGCCGGAGCGCTCCGCTGCCACGCCGCAGATGCTTGATCCAGATCAAGGCCGCCACGGCAGCGCCACAACGGAATGGGCTCGATGGCCGCGCAGAATGCGCCGCCCTAGCCAAGGAGATGATCGATCATGCCCTCCTCGAATTCCCTGTGTAGCCTGGTTCTCGCTGCTGCGGGCGCCGTGCTGCTCGGCACCGGCGCCCAGGCCGGGCCGATCCCGACGCATCTTTCGACGATGAAATCGATGGTCGATCAGGCCACGACCGAAGTGCGCTGGGTCGGCGGCTGGCGTGGCGGCTACGGCTATCGCGGTGTCGGCTGGGGCTATCGCGGCGGCTACGGTTATCGCGGCTGGGGCTACCGCGGCTACGGGTATCGCGGCCTCGGCTACGGTGTCGCCGGCGCCATCGTCGGCGGCGCGATCGCGCGGAGCGCCTACTATGGAAGCTATGGTGGCTACTATGGCGGTTATCCCGCCTACGGCTATCCGGCCGCGTCCTATGACGGGTATGATGGCGGCTATGGCTACGGCTACGGCGGCGGTGAGTGCCCGCCCTCCGGCAGCTACTGGGCCTACTAGCGGGAAGGTCTTCGTCTCTTCGGAAGGCGGCTGGCCACCGGCCGCCGTTCGTAGATGATCCACTTCACGCGCCGACGGGCAGCACTTCAGCCCTGGCCCGCCGGCGGGACGACATACAGCGTCAGCGCAAAGACCGCGTAGATGAAGATCATCAGCGCGCCGACGAACCATGCCGAACGGCCGCTGGCGGTGATGAAGGCCGCCGTCACCGTCGCGATCATCACCATGGTGACGGCCCCCGGCCAGAACTGCAGGTCCATCGGCTTCGGCCCCACGACATAGCTGAGCAGTACCAGCGCGGGGGCAACGAACAACGCGATCTGCGAGGCGCTGCCGAGCGCGATGCTGACGGCCATGTCGAGCCGGTCCTTGCGCGCCGCGCCGAAGGCCACCGCGAATTCGGCGGCGGCCCCGACCAGCGAAACGACGATGAAACCGACAAAGGCCGGGCTCATCCCGAAGGTCTCCGCCGCCTTCTGCACCGATTCCACGAAGATTTCGCTGACCAGCGCGACCAGCACGGTGACGACCAGCAGCGTGCCGACGGCGATGCCGATCGGCCAATGCGCCTCCTTGTCGTCGCCGTGATCGGCGCTTGCGAACAACTCCTTGTGCGTTCGAAGCGAGAACAACAGGCCGAGCCCGTAGGCGATCATGAGCAGAACGGAAATGCCGAGGCTGAGCTTGTTCAGGATGCCTCCGCCCTGCGGCAGGTGCTCGAGATCGGCGACTGCGGACGGCGCAAGCAGGGCGACGGTTGCCATCAGCAGCAGGCCGGACGAGAGCCGCGCGCCGGCGCGGTTGTATTCCTGCACGTGGTAGCGCAGGCCGCCGAGCAGCAGGCAGGCCCCCAGCATGAACACCGCGTTGGTGACGATCGCACCCGCGATCGAGGCCTTCACCAGCATGTACTGCCCAGCACGCAGCGCCGTGATGGCGATGATCAACTCGGTCAGATTGCCGAGGGTGGCGTTGAGCAGTCCGCCCACGGCATCACCGGTCTTCGCGGCGACCGCTTCGGTGGCATGGCTCAGCAGCGCCGCAAGCGGCACGATCGCAAGCACCGCCAGCACGAAAAGCAGCGTGTGGGAATGCGGGGCCACCGCCTCGGCCACCAGCACGATCGGCACGAAGGCCAGCATCCAGAGCAAAGGGGTATCCCGGATTTCCCTGAGCAGGGTTTGCATATGGGCCGTCCTTTCCATCGATGTGCTGATGGAAAGGTCCGGTGGGCCCGCGGAACGAGTATTGATCTGGCTCAACGGTGGCCGGGAGAGGCGCGCCGCTCGACGGCACGGCCAACAGCGGAGCCTCGAGCGAACGCGGCGACGTCTTCAACTGCGGCCGGGGGTAGAGGATCCAGCTAGAGATTGCGCATGTGGCCGATCAAAGCCGCCAGCTCGTTCTGTCGATGGGTCGCCGTTTTGCTGAAGACCGCCTTGATCTGGTTGCGGACCGTTTCGCGGGAGAGTGCCAGATCGTCGGCGATCATGTCCGGCGACCATCCAGCAGCGATCAGTCGCGCGACCTTTGCCTCGGCCGTCGTCAGCGCGAAGATGGCCGCGAGCAATTCGATCTCGGATTTGCGAACGACCTCCATGTCCGTGAGCGTCAGGATGAACCGCGCCCCCAGAAACGGCGATCGGGCAGCCGCCGGAACGGGCAACAGCTTGACGACGATCGGACGCTTGCTCTCTCGCCGCGCAACGATGATGTTACCGGTGCGGCCGCCGGCGCGGAGACGGAGCTCCCGATCGGAGCTGGTCAACCTCGCGTCGAGAGCACGAGTTGCCCTGCCATCGCGCATGTATAATCTGTTGTTGTGAACGCGGAAGTCGGCATCGAAAATTTCGGCCGCCGCCGCGTTGATCTCCAGCACGCGCCCCATGCTGGTCATTGACATCGCCGGTTCGTTGATTGAATCGAAAGCGCTTAAGGAGCCAAGCAACGCCTGCCTGCCCACCGCATGGGACAGCGTGGCGGCCTCGGTCAACGCATCCGAGAGCAACGCGAACGCCTTCAGGTCATCGTCCTCGAACGCTCCTTCCTCACGCTTGCGCTGGAGCGCGAGGACCCACAATGCCGGCCCCGCCAGAAAGGAGATCGCCGACCACCATTGGAAGCCGAAGTGGCCAAGATGCCGGTAGAGGGGGGTCCTGAGAAAGTCCTGTTCGGAGGAGAAGATATCCTGATCGCGCAGAACCTTCCTGCCGGACAGCAGCAGCGGAACGCCCCTGACGGCACGGACATCCTCGACGTGAAGGTTGGCCGCAAAGTAGCTCTGGAAGGCCTCTTTCGTCGAAGGCGTCACCGGGACATCGGACGTGCGGACATCACTCTGGAGCAGCCCCGCGCCTGACGTAGCCGTTGCGGAGCAAATGTCCTCCATGAGCGGTATCCACTGGCCGGGGTCCAGCACCACCTCGCCCAACCGGGCTTTCGACCGCTCCAATCGCTGGAAATCAAGACGCCGCAAACAGATCACCCAGAAAAACATCGTCCAAATTCGGACAATCCTTAGATACTTGCCCGCCGCTGTCAATCGACACCGGCCCCGGTTAACGCGCTGCGGGCGCTGGAATTTCGGGCAATTCCGCGGGCATAACCCAACTGGGTCATGCCCGAATGGCCGGCCGTCGCCACTGTCATCCCGATCTTGGAGGTCGGAGTGAATGGGCCAGACGCATAGCGGGATTGATTTGGAGGGGCTTGACCGGGAAGTGGGCGACTTCTGCCGCTTCTTCGAGCTGATGCCGAGGGACCCGGCAGCGGCGATGCACGGGGCGGTCTCCCAGATGCATGCTCTGTGCTCCGCCTTGGCCAAGCTTCCGGCTCCGGTCTGGAGTTCACCGAATGTTCAGAGGCTCCTCGCACCGGCCCGTCATCTCCACGCCCGCTCCTCCTTTGTTCGCAGACTTCAGGAGTGGCCACGGGGCTATCCCGGTGATTTCGAAACTGTCGAATTGCTCGCAGCCGGGGCCAGCCTGCCGACCACCGCCGATCCGGGCGACTGGATCGAATGGTACGCGCTCAACACCGCCATCGCGCAGCAGCACCGAAACAGGATCTGGTGGCAGTACCTCAAGATGTGCGCCACAACGCCGGGGCGCATTCTATCGATTGGTTGTGGCGGAGGCGCCGACTTCCAGATCGCACCACATCGATTTACGGGATCCACGGTCGCTCTCGTGGATCTCGACAGGCAGGCCCTCGCTCTCGCCGAAGAGCGACTGAGCCGCTATTGCGATGTTCACATCGTCTGTGGCGACGTGAGACAGGCGATTCGACAGGTTCAGGACGAAGGCCCGTTCGATGTCGTCGTCTGCGGCTGCCTGTCCGATTACCTCGACGACCGGACGGTCATTTCCATTTTGGGGGAATTGCGCCGCCGCCTTCTCAGGGTGGGCGGATCGATCGTCTTCACGAATATCGCCGAGGGAAATCCGTTTCGCGTGTGGATGGAGGCCATCGCAGATTGGAAGCTGGTACATCGCTCCGAGCCCGAGCTTCGAAAGCTCGCGACGGCGGCGGGATTCGATCGCCTCGATTGTTCCGTCCAACGGGACCCGACCGGATTGACTCACCTTGTCGAACTCAGCGTCCCGTAGCGCCGTGGCACGCACCACGATCATGCCGCGCAATGCCGTCCCCGACCTCCGCCATCCACGCGCGAGGTCGAGGTCGCGGCTTCCTGGCTCGGCGCCAGCCAGCTTCTTCCTGCTTGTGAATGGCCGGCAAGTGTTTGGATTTTGGAAGCACCGATATTTGAAACCATAGTGCCGCCGGCTCAGGCAACGCTGTCCTTGGATTATTCATGCGTACGCTGCTCATCATTTTAGGCATCTGGATATTGATCAACATCCTTTTCGTCGTCGTCATGATCCCGCCGCCGAAGGCGCAAACGTCCGGTCCGGATCGCAGGTCGGGCGGTCTTTCTCCGGTCCCGGTCCGCAATGACCCGGCTGTGTCCCGCGAGGATCCCCCCGTTTCGCTTCGCCATGTGATCATCGCGATCGCACTTGGCGCGTTCTTTTCACTGACGCCGCCCCTCCTGGAGGCCTACGACATGCTCAGCAGCAAGCTGCGGCGGCTGCGGAGACAGAAAGACGACGAGGACACGACAGAGCAGGAAACGCTGCAGTCGATGCTCACGAAGCTGAAGGTCGAGTACGACGAACGCTCGTCGGGCGATCGGCCGGGCAAGGATGACAACGACCAGCGCTAACGCGCCGCTCGACGGCACGGCCAACGGCGCGATCCGGCGCGACAGCGGCTCACAGGCCGCAACGTCGGAGCCGCGCTCACATAAAGTTGCTGCTGTAATCTGAAGGCGTGACGGCAGACGTCGCTTCCCGACGAAAAATCGGCACATTCCAGCCGCCAACAATCGCCACCCATGGCGCAGTTACACAGAATGGCCGGCGGATCGACGAAACCGCCCGCCTATCGAAGCGGCACGGGCCCAGCCGGTTCGTCACAGGAGACGCACGACGTGAACACCTCGAAGCTGAGATCCGGAGGGCAGCAGCCCTGCTCGACCTGTGGCGGCCCGTCCTGGTCGCGGCGCGGCTTTCTTGCGGGAGCCGGTGCGCTTGGCCTGGCCGCGTCGATCCCGACCGTTGCGGCGCGCGGACAGACCACGCCAGCGCTGATCGATACTCATCTTCATTTCTATCCACCCGAGTATCAAAAGCTTTGGCTTGGTTACGAGGACGCTCGCAAGCAACCGCACTTTCCCGGCCAAGTCGCCTGGACCCGCGAGAAGCTCGTCGAAGACATGGACCGCAATGGCATACGTGCGGGCATTTTGTCGGTCGCCTCCACCCCGGGTGTATGGTTCGACCTTGGAGCGGCGGAAGCCGGCCGGCTGGCGCGCGCCTGCAACGAATACGCGGCGGAGATGATGCGCGACCATCCTGGCCGTTTCGGCCTGTTCGCGACCCTGTCGATGCTGGATGTCGATGCCACGCTCAAGGAAATCGAATATGCCTTCGACACGCTGAAGGCCGACGGCATCGGGCTGCAAAGCAGCTACGGCGACAAATGGCTCGGCAATGCCGCCTACAAGCCGGTACTGGAAGAGTTGAACCGCCGCAAAGCGGTCGTTTACGTGCATCCGCTGGTCGCGAGTTGCTGCAGCGCGCTCAGCGTCGGCACGTTTCCGGCGGTGATCGAAGTCCCGCACGACACCACACGCACGGTGACGAGCCTTCTGCTCAGCGGCTCATTTGCCCGCTACCGGGACCTCAAATGGCTGTTCTCGCACGCCGGCGGCACTATCCCGATGATGGCCGGGCGCATCAATTCGTTCTACGGGGCGCGGCCCGACCTGAAGGAGTTTGCACCGGAGGGAATCGAAGGCGAGCTCCGCCGGCTTCACTACGACACTGCGAACGCGACTTTCGCGCCCTCCATGGCCGCGCTGCTCAAGCTCGTACCCGCCTCCCAGATCACCTACGGCACCGACTATCCGTATTTCGGCCTTGCTCAGTTCGCGCAGTTGCAGAAGCTCGGCCTCTCCACAAGCGATCTCGACGCGATCGGCCAAGAGAATGCGATACGCCTCTTTCCCCGGCTGCGGGCCTAGGGCATCATCTTTGAAAGTATGAGCGGCGCGCGTCTGAGCCTTGCTCCCGCGGGTTGCCACGATGACATCTTGCCAGTGTTTTGCCCGACGGGTCAACGCGATCGCAGCTGCGGATGCCGTCGCGACACGTCGCGAAAATCCCTTATCGATCAAGGGACCTTCTACTGTGCATGGGGTTGTTTTTCGACTTTTTTGTTTCGAGCCCCGAGAAAACTCCAAGAAAAACGAAGACGCCCCTCACTCCACCTGCAGGATCTCCGCAATCGCCGCCCCCGCCGCGATGGTGCCGAGTTTGCCGCCGACGTCCCGCGTCACCCGGCCCTCGCGGAGCGCCTTCGCCACCGCCGCCTCGATCGCACGCCCCGCTTCCTCATAGCGGACGGCGCCCGTCTTCTCGCCGTGCCAGGCCAGCAGCAGCGCCGTCGACAGGATCAGCGACACCGGATTGGCGACGTCCTGCCCCGCGATGTCGGGCGCCGAGCCGTGTGCGGCCTGCGCCATGGCGTAGCGGTCACCGACATTGAGCGAGCCGCCGAGCCCGAGACTTCCTGAGAGTTCGGCCGTGAGATCGGACAGGATGTCGCCGAACATGTTGGTCGAGACGATCACGTCGAAGCGATCGGGGCTCCGCACCACATGCGCCATCATGGCGTCAACCAGGACGTCGTCGACCTCGAGGCCGGGATAGCTCTTCGCCGCCGCGCGGCAGATGTCGAGGAACATACCGTCGCCGATCTTCAGCACATTGGCCTTGTGCACGATGGTGAGATGCCTGCGCCGCTTCATCGCGAGACGGCAGGCGGCGTGCGCGATGCGTTCGCAGCACGCCCGCGTGATACGGCGCAGCGAGATCACGACATCGGGCGTGACCAGCATCTCGCCATTGCCCTGCTCCATGTTGCGGTCGGCGTAGAACCCTTCGGTGTTCTCGCGGACCACGACGAGGTCGAAATCACCGATGCGGCCTGGCCGCCCCTCATAGGTGCGCGCGGGCCGGATATTGGCGTAGAGGTCGAGGTTCTTGCGGAAGTGCCTGGACGGATTGATCTCGCCATGCGCCTCGTCCTTGAAGTCGAAGGTCGCGGTCGGCCCCAGGATCAGGCCGTCGGCGGCGCGAACGATGTCGAGCAGCTCGGGCCGCACGGTGGTGCCGGACAGCTTCAGGCTCGCATGCCCGACTGCATGTTCTTCCAGCCGCAGATTGAGCTGGAAGCGCTCGGAGGCCGCGCGCAGTACGCCCGATGTCGCGGTCGTGATCTCGGGGCCAATACCGTCACCGGGCAGAACGACGATTCGCATGGCGTTTCCCCATAATTGCAGCAGCCAGCGCAATCATACGCCAGAGCGCCGCCATATCGCCCGACCTTCGCGCATACACAGCATGCAAGCATATGCCTGTGGCAGCGGCCTTCGGCGTAGTACATGCCAAAAGTCCTCTCAGCCGCCGGAGCAAAGCGCGCACGCAATGACAATCACGTTACCTGCCGCCGCGCGCGAGCCCGACCACACCATGTCCGACGGCCTTCCGGCCGCGCAGCGGCGCTGGGCCATCGCGGCGATCTTCACGGCGCTGGCGATGGCCTCGCTCGACACCGCGATCGCCAACATCGCGCTGCCTGCCATTGCCGCCGACCTGCACGTCACGCCGGAACAGTCGGTCTGGGTGGTCAACGTCTACCAGATCGCGCTGGTGGCAACCCTGCTGCCGCTCGGGGCGCTCGGCGAGATCGTCGGGCATCAGCGCATCTATCTCGGCGGCCTGATCCTGTTCACCATTGCCTCGCTGTTCTGCGCAGTGGCGTGGTCGCTGGACAGCCTGCTGGTGGCACGCACGCTGCAAGGCCTTGGTGCGAGCGGCATCATGAGCGTCAACACCGCGCTGGTGCGCTTCGTCTATCCCGGAAGGATGCTGGGCCGCGGTTTTGGGCACAACGCGCTCGTGGTCGCGACCGCTTTCACCTTCGGTCCCTCAATCGCCTCCGCCATCCTCGCGCTCGGCCCGTGGCCGTGGCTGTTCGCGGTCAACATTCCCTTCGGCCTGGTCGCGACCGGCATCGGCTTTGCGATGCTGCCGAAGACTCCGCGCGCCGATCACGGCTTTGATTTCCTCGGCGCGATCCTGGCCACCGCCTGCCTCGGCCTGTTCATCACCGGCATCGGCAGCGCCGCGCATAATCTGTCGCCTGTCGTCGTCGGCATCGAGCTGGTTGCGGCCATCGCGTTCGGCTTCATCCTGACGCGCCGCCATGCCGACCATCCCGCGCCGATGCTACCGATCGACCTGTTCGCCCGGCCGATGTTCGCGTTATCGGCGGCAACGGCGGTATGCTCCTTCGCCGTTCAGGGGCTCGCCTTCGTCTCGCTGCCGTTCTATTTCGAGGACGTGCTCGGGCGGTCGCAGGTCGAGACGGGCTTCTTCATGACGCCGTGGCCGCTGGTGGTCGGCATCATGGCGCCGATCGCAGGGCGCCTCTCCGACCGTCACAAGGTCGGCCTGCTCGGCGGCATCGGCCTCGTGCTGCTCGGCCTCGGCATGGCATTGCTCGCGATGCTGCCGTCCAACCCTGCCATCCCCGACATCATCTGGCGGATGGTGATCTGCGGCATGGGTTTCGGCTTCTTCCAGGCGCCGAACATGAAGGCGGTGATGTCGAGCGCGCCGCCCCATCGCAGCGGCAGCGCCTCCGGCATCGTCGCGACCGCGCGCCTGACGGGACAGACGACGGGCGCTGCTCTCGCCGCTCTCTGCTTTGCGCTCGCCGGCCACGACGGCGCAACCGTCGCGCTGGCCCTCGGCGCGGGCTTTGCCGCGCTCGGCAGCGTGATGAGCTTTTTGCGGCTCGCGGTGAAGTAAGCGCTCAGGCCAGGTGCGGAGCCGCCGTCACGTCGATCGTCGCCGCCGGGATGACGGGCTCGTCATCGAGCGCAGCGAGGCGTGTGTCGATGGCTTCGATGACCTTGCGCGAGAACGGCCCAAGATGCGCATAGGCCGCGATCATCTGCACGGCAATGCGCGCCGACGACGTGTCGCGCTTGGCGCAGTTCATGAAGGTCTGCCACAGCGGCCCGCGCGCCTCGGGAAGTGCGGTGACAACGCGATGCACCGTCTCCATCGCTCCGAGCCTGGCGCGGATATCGCCTTCCGCGAGCTCATGGCGCTGCCGCGAACGGTCGAGCAGCGTCATCAGGCGGTCGACACGGCGTGCATACGCCGCCGGGCTGTAGATGTGCTCCAGCACCCGCTTGTAATCGGTCAGGATGTCGCGCAACGGGCGCACCGGATCGAAGTTGATGCCGGCCGTGCACTGATCGGCACCGATGGTCGGCGCCACATCGTGGCCCGAATGCAGCCGGCCCTCGCGCTCCAGGCGGCGCGTGAGCTGCGTGTTCGGCAAGGCATAGAGCAGGCCGACCATGGCGACCGGAATGGCGGCCTCCTCGATGAAGTCGATCATCGCCTCGGCCATCGAGACCTTCTCGTTGTCGAAGCCGACGATGAAGCCGGCGGTGACCAGGATGCCGGCGGCGTAGATCTTGTGGATGCTCTCGGCGATGTTGCGCCGTGTATTCTGCTTCTTGCGCATCGCGACCAGCGTCGCCGGATCCGGGCTCTCGATGCCGACGAAGATGCCGAAGAAATTGGCGGCCCCCATCAGCTCCAGCAGTTCAGGATCGTCGGCGAGATTGACCGAGGCTTCGGTCGATAGCTCGAACGGATAGCCGTGCACCCGCTGCCATTCGGCGAGCTGCGGCAGGAATTGGCGCAGTGACTTCTTGTTGCCGATGAAATTGTCGTCGACGAAGTCGAGATGGCCACGGTAGCCCATCTTGTAGAGCGTCTCGAGCTCGACGAACATCTGCTCGGTCGTCTTGGTCCTGGGCACACGACCGTAGAGCTCGATGATGTCGCAGAACTCGCAGGTGAACGGGCAGCCGCGCGAATACTGCACACCGATATAGAGATAGTCCTCGAATTTGAGCAGGTCGAAGCGCGGCACCGGCGTCTTCGTGACGTCGGCCTGGAATTTCGGCGCGGTGAAGACGCCGGAGCGGGCCCCGCTTTCCCAGGCGGCGATGAACTCGTCGATAACGCCCTCGGCCTCGCCGAGCACCCGGAAGTCGGCCCGCTCGTAGATGTGGGGGCTCGAGGTGGGATCCGGTCCGCCGACGACCACCGGCTTGCCGGCGGCGCGGCAGAGCTCGATCAGGCGGAGCGTATCGGACTGTTGTGGCAACATGCCGCCGGTGAAGACAACGTCGGCCCAGGCGAGGTCCTCGTCACTGAAGGATTGCGTGTTGCAATCGATCAGCCGGACCGTCCAGCTCTCGGGCAGCATCGCGGCAACGGTGATGAGGCCCAAAGGGGCGGCAGGGCGCTTGACGCCCATCACCTTGCAGGATTCGCCGAAGCTCCAGAAGGACTCTGCCGAAAACAGCGGATAGAGCATCAGCACATTGCAAGGGCTAGCCACGTCGATGGAACTCCTTTTGACTCGGGTGCAGTGTAAGCAAAGCGGTGCCGTCTTGCACCCCGGTAAAAGGGACAAACTGTCGCCGGCCCCATGCGCGGAACCGCAGGACGTCGTCCCAGGCCGGGCGCTGGCGCCCGTAGAAGGGCCCGTTCGGCCCTGCGAGGCCGGGCCAGGCCAAACACCGGGGCCCCCCTTATCTTCCCGCCCCCGCCAGATTCTTCTGCGCCGACCCCTCAGACTGTTGATTTGAACAGTTCCAGTTTGCCGGACACATTGCGCCCCTGAGTCCGATCGGTGGATCGGACCAATCAGGGGACTGCGATGGCAAACCTAACAATCAACGGAAAAAGCCTCACTCTCGACGTCGAGGCGGATACGCCGCTGCTCTGGGCGATCCGCGAGAATGCCGGTCTGACCGGCACCAAATATGGCTGCGGCATCGCACAATGCGGAGCCTGCACGGTTCACATCGACGGTGTCGCCACCCGCTCTTGCGGCGTCTCGGTCGCGGAGGCCGAAGGCAAAAAGATCACCACGATCGAGGGGCTCGCCTCGGGCGGCGTGCTGCACAAGGTGCAGCAGGCCTGGATCGCGAAGGACGTTCCGCAATGCGGTTATTGCCAAAGCGGCATGATCATGGCCGTGGCGGCGCTGCTGAATGACAAGCCCAAGCCGACCGATGCCGACATCGATGAGGCCATCACCAATATCTGCCGCTGCGGCACCTTCCAGCAGGTGCGCGAGGCGATCCACACGATCGCAGCCGCGTAGGGAGCCGCACCATGAACAAGCACGTCTCCCCCAAGATGAACCGCCGTGCCTTCGTCATCGGCACCGCCGCCGTCGGTGCCGGCCTCGCCATCGGCCTCGACCTGCCCTTCGGCGGCCCCGCCGTGGTCCGCGCCGCCGACGGCTCGCCCGAGATCGGCGCATGGGTCGTGGTCAGGCCCGACGACACCGTCGTGATCCGCATCGCCCGCTCCGAGATGGGCCAAGGCTCGCTCACGGGCCTTGCCCAGCTCGTCGCCGAGGAGCTCGAATGCGACTGGTCGAAGGTCACGACCGAATATCCAACCCCCGGCCAGAGCGTCGCCCGCAAGCGCGTCTGGGGCGATTTCTCCACCGGCGGCAGCCGCGGCATCCGTTCCTCGCAAGACTATGTCCGCAAGGGCGGCGCCACCGCGCGCGTAATGCTGATCGAGGCCGCCGCCAACGAGTGGAAAGTGCCGGCGTCCGAATGCACCGTGGCCAGGGGCGTCATCACCCACAAGGCATCGGGCCGGAGCACGACCTACGGCAAGGTCGCCGAGGCCGCCGCAAAGCTGACCCCTCCGGCCGACGTCAAGCTCAAGGATCCCAAGGACTGGACGATCATCGGCAAAGGCTTGTTGCGGCTCGACACCGCCGACAAGACCACCGGCGCGATGACTTACGGCATCGACGTCAAGCTGCCGGGCATGCTGAATGCCGCGATCAAGGACTGCCCGGTGTTCGGCGGCAAGCTGAAGAGCTATGACGAGGCCAAGGTCGCCGGCATGAAAGGCGTCAAAAAGGTCGTCAAGGTCGGCGATACCGCAGTCGCGGTCGTGGCCGACACCTGGTGGCACGCCAAGACCGCGCTGGAAGCGCTGCCGATCGTCTGGGACGAAGGCGACAACGCCAAGGTCTCCAGCGAGTCGATCGCGAAATGGCTGGCGGAAGGCCTCGACAACGACCAGCCGGCCTATGTCGGCAACAAGAACGGCGACGCCAAGGCGGCGATCGCCGGCGCCGCCAAGAAGGTCGAGGCCGTCTATAGCTATCCCTACCAGAACCACGCCACCATGGAGCCGATGAACGCCACCGCGCTCTATACGGCGGACAAGTGCGAGGTCTGGTGCGGGACGCAGAACGGCGAAGCCGCCTTCGCGGCGGTGCTGGAGGCCTCCGGCCTGCCGGCCGAGAAGTGCGACGTCCATAAGGTAATGCTTGGCGGCGGCTTCGGCCGGCGCGGCCAGACGGACTATGTCCGCCAGGCGGTGATGATCGCCAAGCAGATGCCGGGCACGCCGGTCAAGCTGTTGTGGTCGCGCGAAGAGGACATGGCGCACGGCCGGTATCACCCGATCACCCAGTGCAAGATGACCGGCGCGTTCGATGCCAACAACAACCTGGTCGCGCTGCACTACCGCCTGTCCGGACAATCCATCCTGTTCTCGCTGCGCCCGGAAGCGCTGCAGAACGGCATGGATCCGGCTGCATTCCAGGGCGTCGCCCAATCCGGCGAGGCTGCGTTCGGCTACTCGGTGCCGAACCTCTTGGTCGAGCACGCGATGCGCAACCCGCACGTTCCGCCGGGGTTCTGGCGCGGCGTCAACGTCAATCACAATGCGATCTACATGGAATGCTTCATGGACGAGCTCGCCCATGCCGCAGGCCAGGATCCGCTCGAGTTCCGCCGCAAGCTGATGGGCAACCATCCCAAGCATCTGGCGGTGCTCAATGCGGTCGCCGAGAAGATCGGCTGGAGCACGCCGGCGCCACAGGGCGTCTATCGCGGCATCGCGCAGGTGATGGGCTATGGCAGCTATGTCGCCGGCGCCGCCGAGATCTCGGTGACCGACGGCAGCAAGATCAAGGTGCACCGCATCGTCGCCTCCACCGATCCCGGCTACGTCGTCAACCCGGCGCAGGTGGAGCGGCAGATCGCGGGCTCCTTCGTCTACGGCCTCTCCGCACTGTTCTACGGCGGTTGCACCGTCAAGGACGGCAAGATCGAACAGACCAACTTCGACACCTACAATTCGATGCGCATCAACGAGATGCCGAAGGTGGAATCGGTGATGGTGCCGAGCGGCGGATTCTGGGGCGGCGTCGGCGAGCCCACCATCGGCGTCGCAGCCCCGGCGGTGCTCAACGCCTACTTCGCGGCAACGGGCAAGCGCATCCGCTCGGTGCCGCTGCGCGACCAGAACATTACCTTCGCATAAGAGGAGCCGTGGCGGCCACGACCGCCGCCACGGCATTTTCCGGATCAAACCCATGAATGCGCCGGTGACGCGGCGGAATGCCGTCCTCGGCATCGCCGTCGCGGCCACATCGCTCGCCCTCCCTTCGATCCTGCATGCACAGTCAGCGGGCCGCATTATCGTGGTCGGCGGCGGGTTCGGGGGCGCGGCCTGCGCGCGTGCGCTCAAGCGCACCGATGCGAAATTGCAGGTGACGCTGATCGAGCCGAACCAGCTCTTCACCGCCTGTCCCTTCAGCAACGAGGTGATCGCCGGCCTGCGCGACATCGAAGTGCAGCACTTCGGCTACGACAGGCTTGCCGCCGAAGACATCACCGTCGTCGCCCAGGCGGCGACCAGGATCGAGCCGCAGCAGCGCAGTGTCACGACCGCCGACGGCGTCACGCTCGGCTACGACCGCCTCGTGCTCTCCCCCGGCATCGACTTCCACGCTGAAGCCCTGCCCGGCTATGACGACGCCGCGTCGGAAAAGATGCCGCATGCCTGGAAGGCCGGTGCGCAGACGCTGCTGCTGCGCAAGCAACTGGAAGCGATGGCGGAGGGAGGTACGGTCGCTATTGCGATCCCGGCCAATCCCTCGCGCTGTCCGCCCGCGCCTTACGAGCGCGCCAGCCTGATCGCGCATTACCTGAAGACGAAGAAGCCGCGTTCGAAAGTGCTCGTCCTCGACGCCAAGGACAACTTTTCGCAGCAGCGACTGTTCGAGCAGGCGTGGAAGGAGCTCTATGGCGACATGATCGAGCGCATTTCTCTGTCGCAAGGTGGCCGCGTCACCTCGGTCGATCCTGCGACCAGGACCATCATCACCGAGTTCGGCAACTACACCCCCGACGTCGCCAACGTCATCCCGCCGCAGCGCGCCGGCCGCATTGCCGAGATCGCAGGCGCGGCGGACCACACCGGCTGGTGCCCGATCGATCCTGTCACCTTCGAGTCAAAGCTCGTTCCGAACATCCACGTCATCGGCGACGCCTGCCTCGGCGGCGGCATCCCCAAATCGGCGGCAGCTGCGAGCGCTCAAGCCAAGGCCTGCGCCAGCGCGATCATCGGCCTCCTCGCAGGCCGCACGCCGGAGGCGCCGCGACTGACCGGCGTCTGCTACAACACCGTCGCCCCCGGCTACGGCTTTTCCCTCGCCGGCAACTACCAGTCCAGGGGCGACATCTTTGCCGAGGTCGAAGGCGGCACGACCAGTCCGGTCGATGCGCCGCGCGAGCTGCGCGCCCGGGAGGCGGCCGAGGCGGAACGCTGGTTTCAAACCATCACGGCGGATACCTTTGGCTAGAGCATCCGTGCATATCGCAGTGCTTATCGCCACGAGCTTCGCCTTTGCCGGCGATGCGCGCGCGGACGAGCTTGTGCCTTACCAGATCGTCGGCGACGGCATTCCACAATCGCTCACCGGCACGCCCGGCGATGCCGCGCGCGGACGCACGCTGGTGCTCGCGCGCACGACCACCTGCATCCTCTGCCATTCCGGCCCGTTTCCGGAAACGCGATTCCAGGGCGACCTCGCGCCTGATCTCACCGGCGCCGGGAACCGGTGGTCGGCGAACCAGTTGCGGCTTCGGCTGGTCGATGCGTCACGCTTCAACCCTGACACCATCATGCCGTCCTATTATCGCAAGGACGGGCTCGTCCGCGTCGGGCGCAATCTTGTCGGCAAGCCGATCTTGTCGGCTGCAGAGATCGAGGACATCGTGGCCTATCTTGCAACGCTTCGGGACTAGACCGTTCATGCCAACCACGCGACGACAATTCCTGAGCCTTGCCGGAGGCGTCACCGCCGCCGGGACGATCCCGATCGTTACGCTGCGGCCGCTGGAGGCGACGCCGGCCATGCTCAACACCGCGATCCGCAACGTCGTCGGTGAAGCACAGATCCGCACCGGCAGGGTCAAGCTCGACATTCCGCCGCTGGTCGAGAACGGCAACACGGTGCCTATGACGGTGAGCGTCGCCAGCCCGATGACGGCGACCGACTACGTCAAGAGCATCCACGTCTTCAACGAGAAGAACCCGCAGCCGAACATCGGCAACTTCCATCTCAGCCCCTCCTCCGGCCGTGCCCAGGTCTCCACCCGAATCCGCCTCGCCGACACCCAGAAGGTGGTCGCGATCGCGCGCCTGTCCGACGACACCTTCTGGCAGGCGATGGCCGACGTCGTCGTGACGCTGGCCGCCTGCACCGAGGAGATGAACTGATGGCCGCACTCATCAACGTCCCGGCCAAGGCCAAACGTGGCGACGTCATCGAGATCCGCACGCTGACCTCGCACATCATGGAAACCGGCTTCCGCCACACCGCGGACGGCAAGCTCGTGCCACGCGACATCATCACGAGCTTCACCTGCCGCTACAATGGCACCGAGATCTTTCGCGCCGACCTGTTTCCGGCGATCGCCGCGAACCCCTATCTGTCGTTCTTCACCGTCGCGAAGGAGAGCGGCAAGTTCGAGTTCGAATGGAGCGGCGACAACGGCTATTCATCCACCGCCTCCGCATCGATCACGGTCGAATGATTGTTTGGCGCGCGATAACGGCAGCGATACTACTCGTCACGGGCCATGCCCTGCTCGCTGGAGAGATCCCGCCCGATGCGCGCCGCTCCGGCTATTCATTCATGGGGCCCGACACGCGCGCCATGCAGGACGACGACACGTCCAATCCGGGCATGCTGTTCGTACTCGACGGCGAGGCGCTCTGGGGCAGGAAGATAGGCGAAGCCGGCAAGGCCTGCGCGGATTGCCACGGCGACGCGCACAGCAGTATGAAGGGCGTCGCAGCACGCTACCCCGCCTTCGACAAGGTGCTGGCGCACCCCGTCACGCTCGATCAGCGCATCAATCTCTGCCGTGCCAATCATCAGCGGGCAACGCCGCTTCCTTACGAGAGCCGCGACCTGCTCGCGCTATCGGCCTATATCGCCCACCAGTCTCGCGGCGTCGCGATCACCGCGGGCGACGATCCGCAGCTCAGGCCGTTCATCGACCAGGGCCGCGATCTCTTCATGCAGCGTGAAGGCCAGCTCAACCTCGCCTGCACCAATTGCCACGACGACAATTTCGACAAGCGCCTCGCGGGCGCCCCGATCACGCAGGCGCAGCCGACCGGCTATCCGCTCTACCGCCTGGAGTGGCAGACACTGGGATCGATCGAGCGCCGGTTGCGCAGCTGCATGAGCGGCGTTCGCGCCCAGGCCTATGATTACGGCTCGCCCGAGCTGGTCGCGCTCGAACTCTACCTGATGTCAAGGGC
>NZ_LWIG01000043.1:99701-111900 GCF_002068095.1 Bradyrhizobium sacchari
CCCGCCGTACGTCCCTGATCAACTCGAATTAGGACTAGGCAGGCTTGGCACGATCGCTAGTATCCCCCCAAATTGAGTCACAGGGAGGGACCTCAAGTGGTCAACCACAAGATCTCGCGTCGTACGCTTTTGACTGGCACTGCCGCGGCTGGCGCGCTCAGCCTGACGGGCTTGCCGGCGCGGGCCGAGTTGAACTGGAAGAAGTACGCCGGCACCAAGCTTGAGGTGATCCTCGCCAAGGGGCCGCGCGGCGACAACCTGCAGAAGAACATCAAGGAGTTCACGGAGCTCACCGGAATCCAGGTGGAATCCGAGCAGATTCCCGAGCAGCAGCAGCGCCAGAAGGTCGTGATCGAATTCACCTCGGGCCGGCCGAGCTTCGACGTCGTCCATCTCAGCTATCACGTGCAGAAGCGCCAGTTTGAGAAAGCCGGCTGGCTCGCGGACATGACGCCCTTCATGAAGGATCCGACGCTGACCGCGCCGGATCTCGTCGAGAGCGATTTCTCGGCCGCCGGCCTGCAATACGCCAAGAACGACAAGGGGCAGATGCTGTCCCTGCCCTGGTCGGTCGACTATTTCATCCTCTACTACAACAAGGAGCTCTTCCAGAAGAAGGGCGTCGCGGTACCCAAGACGCTCGACGAGATGGTCGCGGCCGCCGAAAAGCTGACCGATCCCAAGGAAGGCACCTATGGCTTTGTCGGGCGGGGCTTGCGCAATGCCAACATGGCATTGTGGGGCAACTTCTTCGTCGACTATGGCGGTGAATTCCTCGATGCCAAGGGCAACATCCTGACCGATGGTCCGGAAGCCGTCGAGGCGACCAAGCTCTATCAAACGTTGCTGACGAAATCGGCCCCTCCCGGCGTTGCCGGCTTCAACTGGATGGAGTCGATGGCCTCGTTCACCCAAGGCCGCTCGGCGATGTGGATCGACGGCGTCGGCTGGGCGCCACCGCTGGAGGATCCCGCAGCCTCGCGCGTCGTCGGCAAGGTCGGCTACACTGTCGTGCCGGCCGGGCCAAAGGGACAGTATTCGGCAACTTACGGCGACGGCATCGGCATCGCCGCGGCGAGCAAGAACAAGGAAGCCGCCTATCTGCTCTGCCAATGGGTGGTCTCGAAGAAGCAGGGCGCGCGGCTGCTGCAGGCCGGCGGCGGCGTGCCGTTCCGCAACTCGATCCTGAACGATCCCGAGATCCAGAGCGGCGTGAAGATGCCCAAGGAGTGGCTGCAATCGGTGATCGACTCCGCCAAGATCAGCAAGCTCGGCCTGCCCGTCGTGATTCCGGTCGCCGAATTCCGCGACATTGTCGGCGCGGCGCTCACCGCGACCTTGTCCGGCGCCGATCCCGCAGCCGAGCTGAAGAAGGCCAACGACCAGTACCGGCCGATCCTGGAGCGTAGCGAGAAGACGTGAGTGCGTTGACACAATCGACTC
This sequence comes from Bradyrhizobium sacchari, assembly GCF_002068095.1. Lineage (GTDB taxonomy): Bacteria > Pseudomonadota > Alphaproteobacteria > Rhizobiales > Xanthobacteraceae > Bradyrhizobium > Bradyrhizobium sacchari. The sequence continues at coordinate 101,145 of NZ_LWIG01000043.1, forward strand.
CGGCCGCGGCACGATCCGATGCCGCGCCGGAGAAGGAATTGCGGCCGCCGTCCTACTGGCCGTTCGTGGTGCCGGCGCTGGTCGTCGTGCTCGCGATCATCATCTTCCCGTGGGTCTTCACCATCTGGATGAGCCTGAACGAGTGGAAGGTGGGCTCGCCGACCAGTTTCGTCGGGTTCTCCAACTATCTGCGGCTAACCAGCGATCCGCGCTTCATCGAGGCAATCGGGCATACGCTGGTCTACACCGCGCTGTCCGTGCTGCTGCCGCTCGTGCTCGGCACGTTCGCGGCCGTGGTGTTTCACCAGAACTTCGCCGGCCGCGGCTTTCTGCGCGGCGTCTTCATCATGCCGATGATGGCGACGCCTGTCGCGATCGCGCTGGTCTGGACCATGATGTTCCACCCGCAGCTCGGCATCCTGAACTACCTGCTGTCGCTGGTCGGAATTCCCGCGCAGCTCTGGGTGTTTCATCCTGCAACCGTCATTCCCTCGCTGGTGCTGGTTGAGACCTGGCAATGGACCCCGCTGGTGATGCTGATCGTGCTCGGGGGCCTTGCCGCAATCCCGACCGAGCCTTACGAGAGCGCCCAGATCGACGGCGCCAATCTCTGGCAGGTGTTCCGCTTCATCACGCTGCCGCTGATCATGCCGTTCCTGTTCATCGCCGGCATGATCCGCATGATCGACGCCGTGAAGAGTTTTGACATCATCTTCGCGATCACGCAGGGCGGACCGGGCTCGGCCTCGGAGACCATCAACATCTACCTCTACAGCGTCGCCTTCACCTATTACGACCTCGGCTATGGCTCGGCGATCGCCGTGGTGTTCTTCCTGCTGATCGTCCTGCTCGCCGCGGTGATGCTCTACGCCCGCCAGCGCATGCTGTGGACCGAAATCGCGAGCGGCGCATGACACCCCGTCAAATTATCGGCCAGATCGGCCTGTGGCTTTCGGTGTTCGTCATCGTCTCGCCGGCGATCCTGTTCTTCCTCTGGATGCTATCGCTGTCGCTCAAGTTCGAGGTCGACAATGCCGCCTACCCGCCGGTGTTCTTTCCGGATCGCATCGCCTGGAAGAACTATGCCGACGTGCTCGCCTCCAACCGCTTCCTGACCTATTTCACGAACAGCCTGATCGTCACCGGCAGCGCGACGCTGCTGGCGCTGCTCGTCGGCGTCCCCGCCGGCTACGGCATAGCGCGCATGGCCGCGCATAAATCCGCGATCGTGATCCTGATCGCCCGCATCACGCCGGGCCTGTCCTATTTGATCCCGCTGTTCCTGCTCTTCCAGTGGCTCGGCCTGCTCGGCACGCTGGTGCCGCAGATCATCATCCATCTCGTCGTCACCGTGCCGATCGTGATCTGGATCATGATCGGCTATTTCGAGACCACGCCGATGGAGCTGGAAGAAGCCGCCCTGATCGACGGCGCCGGCCGCTGGCAGGTGTTCCGCCACGTCGCGCTGCCCATCGCCAAGCCCGGCATCGCGGTCGCCTTCATCCTCGCGGTGATCTTCTCCTGGAACAATTTTGTGTTCGGCATCGTGCTGGCGGGACGCGAGACGCGCACCCTGCCCGTTGCGGTCTACAACATGATCTCGTTCGACCAGCTCAGTTGGGGACCGCTGGCCGCTGCCGCGCTGATCGTCACCTTCCCGGTGCTGCTGCTGACCGTGCTGGCGCAGCGGCAGATCGTCGCCGGGCTGACGGCGGGGGCCGTGAAGGGCGGGTAACAAATGAAACGGCCGGGCAACTCATTGCCGCCCGGCCGCGTTCGATGTCTCGCTTCTTTACTCCGCCGGTGCGGCGTGCATCTCCGGATGCGCGGCGTAGTGCTCGGTGGTGCCGAGCTTGCTGGCCACGAACAGGCCGGCTGCCATCACGGCATAGGCGAGCGCGACCGCGGGCGTGACGCCGAAACCGCCGCCGATGCCGACAGCCTCGCCATGCATGAAGCCGAAATAGGTCAGCACCGCACCGACCAGCGCGAAGGCTGAGGCTTTCTCGAAGTCGCGCTCGATGATGAAGACGCCGATCGCGCCGAGGATGAGGCCGCCGAGGATGGAGCCGCCGCCCATCACCTCGAGACCGTGATAGAACACGCCTTGCTGCGGCAGCGCCGCAACCGCAGCCGTCTTGACCGCATCGGCCTTGTCGGCCGCCATGCCGCCGACGGTTGCCGCCGCCGTCATGGTCGAGGCCAGCATCGTGTCGATCTGGAGCTTCGCCCAGGCGGCCAGATGCGGCGTCAGCGCCAGCACGATCGCGGGCGCGTGCTTGACCGGCGTGGTCTGGAACGCCTGCGCGCCGATCAGCATGCCGATATAGAGCAGGATCGGCGAGATCGCGACGACCGGCACCAGCGCCAGCAGCACCGAGATGATGCCGAACCAGGCCAGCACCACCACCATGATGCCGGTCGCGGCCGAATAGCCGATCCGGCCGCCCATCGCCTTCCAGCCGGGATGGCCGATATAGACGGCGTTGATGAAGGGGTTGCCCATCAGGCAGCCGATCAGACTGACGACGCCGTCGGCGGTCAAGACACGCGTGGTCGGATATTCGTCGCCGGCCGCTTCGGCGCTCTCGACATTGTCCATGGCCTCGACGAGGTCGTAGATGCCGAACGGAACGGCGGTGACCAGGATGATGCCGAGGAACTCGAAGCCGGAGAAGACGTAGCCGACGGCGGGAAGCGGCACCGAGAAGCCGAAATTGGCGAAGGCCGCGCCGACGCCCGCAATGCTCAGTCCACCAAGGCCAAGCCCGAACAGGTTTGAGCCCCAGGCGATGATCATGCCGGCCGCGATCGCGACGAGGCCCGCGGGGATGCCGCGCCAGTATTTCACGCCGCCGAACCAGCTCACCAGGATGATAGCGAAGCAGACGAGGCCGATCTGCGGCGTCATGTACATCTCGAGCGCCGGGCGCATCGAGATGAAGGTGACGGAGACGCCGGCGAGCGTACCGAGCAGCGCGGCGCGCGGCGTGATCTTGCGAATGAACGGCGCGATGAAGCCGCCGATCATCAGGATAAAGCTCTGGAAGAACACCCAGACGAGACCCGCCGACCAGCCCTTGAGCGGATCGCCGGTCTTCAGCGTGATCGGCAGCATGATCACGAAGGTGACGATGAACATGTGCGGCACGCTGACGCCCGAGGGCAGCGCGCAGACGTCGTTGCGGCCAGTCTTCTGCGCGAGGCGATAGGCGAGATACGCATAATAGAAGGTGGACAGGCACATCATCAGCCCGAGCGCGGGCAGGATACGGCCGAACACGAGACTGTCCGGCATCTTCAAGACGAAGCGCAACAGGCCCGTGAGCACGAGCATGTTGACGAGGATGTTGGTGCCGAAGCCGAAAAACGCGTTCCAGTCGCCAGATGTCCATAGTGCCGGCTTGAAATCGGACTTGTTCAGATCAGAACTGCCGGCCGTCCCCGTCAATGTGCTCATGATAATACCCCTATGTGGTCGAAACCTTCATTGCCTCCAGAACTGCGGCTGAATCCGCGACCCAGCCGAAGATGCCGCCCTGGGCCTTGATCATCTTCAGGCCCATCTCGTGAAACTCGGGGAAGTAGGATGCGCAGCCGTCCGAGATGACGACGCAGCGATAGCCGCGATCATTAGCCTCGCGCACGGTGGTGTTGACGCACACCTCGGTGGTGACGCCGCACACGAGCAGATTCTCGATGCCGTATTTCTCCAGCACGTCCGTGAGCTCGGTGGCGTAGAACGCGCCCTTGCCGGGCTTGTCGATCACGACCTCACTGTCGAGCGGATAGAGCTCGGGAATGATGTCGTGGCCGGCTTCGCCGCGAATGAGGATGCGGCCCATCGGGCCGGGATCGCCGATGCGAAGGCTCGGCGCACCGCGCTCGACTTTTGCCGGCGGCGCGTCGGACAGATCGGGCAGATGGCCCTCGCGGGTGTGGATCACAAGCATGCCGGTGTCGCGCGCCGCCTTCAGCAGCGCGCCGATCGGCTTCACCGCGCGCGCGAGCTGGCTGACGTCGTTGCCGAGCGTCTCGCCGAAGCCACCGGGCTCCATGAAATCGCGCTGCATGTCGATGATGAGAAGCGCGGTGGCGGGCCAGTCGAGCTTGATCGGCTCGGGCTCGGCGCTGATGACGCCCGGTGTCGGCTTGGCTGAGTTCAACATGACGCAGGCCCCCGCGAGAACTCTCTGTGCCAGGAGTTCTGCAAGCGCCGTGCCATTGTGTACAATTGCGAGAGGGCGCGAGTGGCCAACGAATTTGCTGTTTAGTCAGACGGTTACGTCGGTGATCGACGTCTGCTCATTCCCTGTGCGAAGTCCTCGCGACGTGCATTTGCTTAAAGGATGAGCGCTCTCCGCCGTCATTCCGGGGCCTTGCGAAGCGTCGAGCCCGAAAATCCATTGGCCCACAATGTATGAGGTGAAATGGATTCTCAGATGCGCAATTGCGCATCATAATTCGCGCTGCGCGCGCCCCGGAATGACGAGTAGAGACTACCGCCCCGCCCCATACAGCTGCCGATACTCCTCCTCATACGGCGCATACGAGTCCTTCAGCGTCGCCATGTTGAGCAGCATGGTCGCGACCAGCGTGCCCGTCTTGTCGAACACGCGCGTCCTGACCCAGGCGCTCTCGGTGCGGCGGCTGCCGGACAGCGCGACCACTTCGCGCTCGACTTCATATTGCTCGCCCTCGAAGAGCGGGCCCTTCACCAGGCGGATCTCCTGGTCGGCAAACAGGCCGACGGCAGGTCCCTTGGCCGGCAATGGATCCTCCTTGGAGCGGTACTGGAACAGCACGCTCAGCATCTCCATCGGGATGATCGGTCGGCCCCACGGGTTGTCCGTGCCCGAATAATACGGCGAGCTCTCGGTGATGACGGCGAGCTTCTGCCTGAGCGAGAAGGGGTAGAGGTCGCCCATGTTTTGGTCGAACGCCATCCGCACCGTCTGCCGCTTGCTGGTCTGCGCCACCTTGACGTCACGCAGGATGACAGAATCGGCCAGCGGCTTGAGCTCAGTGAGGCGGCTCTCCAGCGCAGTCGCGACCGTCGCGCCGCCGACCGAAGCCGTCCCCCGCAGCACCTCGGTGCCGTCGCGCTTCACCATCTGAATCTGGCACTGGCTTGTGCCCGGCAATGGCTTCGACAGGATCGCCTGCACCTCCTCGCCCTCGTAGCAGACGCTGCGGTAATGCGCCGACAGGCAGCCGCTCTCGAACCAGGCCTGTCCCCAGAGCCGTGCGCCGAGCGGGACGAACTGGCTGAAATGCGTCGGACCTTCGATGGTGCCGCCCTTGAACCCCAACTTCTGGGCGGTGGTGTCGTCGTGGATGGAGGCGTGCGCGTCGTAGGTTTGCGCCTGCAGCATCTGACGCGGCCTGCGCCACGGGCCGATCAGCGCCTCCGCGGTCTCGGTGATCTCGGTCTCGAACGCGTTCGCAGTCATGGCTTTCCTCCACAGGCAGCCATGACTAACAGGACCGCCACGGATGCGGCCAGCGATATTGACTTCGGTAGTCCATGCTTTTGACTGTCACAATTCGCGTCGCGCAGCCGCCCCCTCCCGCAGCGCAAAATCCCGCCGAGCCACGACGACAAGGACTCCTGAAATGACGCTGATGCAGGTCGAGCTGGACGATAAATACCGGCTCGAATCGAAGCGGATCTTCCTGTCCGGCACGCAGGCCCTGGTCCGCCTGCCAATGTTGCAGCGCGAACGCGACCGGCTGCAGGGGCTCAACACCGGCGGCTTCATCTCAGGCTATCGCGGTTCCCCGCTCGGCATGTATGACCACGCGCTGTGGCGCGCGAAGTCGCATCTTCAGCAACACGACATCGCCTTCGTTCCGGGCCTGAACGAGGACCTCGCGGCAACCGCGGTCTGGGGCAGCCAGCAGGTCGGCCTGTTTCCCGGCGCCAAGGTCGATGGCGTGTTCGGCATCTGGTACGGCAAGGGCCCCGGCGTCGATCGCTCGGTCGATGCGCTCAAGCACGCCAATGCGGCCGGCACCTCGCTCAACGGCGGCGTGCTGGCGCTTGCCGGCGACGACCATGGCTGCCAGTCCTCGACGCTGGCGCATCAGAGCGAGCAGGTGTTCGCGGCGGCAATGATCCCCGTGATCAATCCCGCCACGCTGCAGGACTATCTCGATCTCGGCCTCTATGGTTTTGCGCTGTCGCGCTTCTCCGGCTGCTGGGTCGGCTTCAAGGCGATCAGCGAGACCGTGGAAAGCTCGGCCTCGATCTATAGCGACCCCGAGCGCATCAAGATCGTGCTGCCCGACGATTTCGAAATGCCGCCCGGCGGTCTCAACATCCGCTGGCCCGATCCGCCGCTGGAGGCTGAGAAGCGCCTGTTCGGCCCGAAGATGCAAGCGGTGCAGGCCTTTGCCCGCGCCAACCAGCTCGACCGCATCGTGCTTGATTCAAAGCCGGCCCGGCTCGGCATCGTCGCCACCGGCAAGGCCTATCTTGATCTGCGCCAGGCGCTGGCCGATTTGGGCATCACCGACAAGGACGCGCAGGATCTCGGTCTTCGCATTTACAAAGTCGCGCTGACCTGGCCGCTGGAGGAAAGCGGCGCGAAGCGCTTCGCCGAAGGTCTTGAGGACGTGCTCGTTGTCGAGGAGAAGCGTGGTTTCATCGAAGATCAGCTGATGCGCATCCTCTACAACATCGACGCTTCAAGGCGCCCGACCGTCACGGGCAAGCGCGACGAGCGCGGCGCGCCGCTGCTACCGAGCGAGGGTGAGCTGACGCCGACGATCGTTGCCTCCGCCCTCCTCGCACGGCTGCGTAAGCTCGGACATCACAGCCCGGTGCTGGAGCAGCGCCTGGCGCGGCTCGAGGCGTTCGACAATCCTGTCACCACCAGCAACCAGATCAAGCTCGCGCGCACGCCGTTCTTCTGCTCGGGCTGTCCGCACAACTCCTCGACCCGCGTGCCCGAAGGAAGCCGGGCCATGGCCGGCATCGGCTGCCACGGCATGGCCCTGAGCATGCCGACCCGCCGCACCGACCTGATCTCGCATATGGGCGCGGAGGGCGTGAACTGGATCGGTCAGTCGCCCTTCACCACCGAGACGCACATTTTCCAGAATCTCGGCGACGGCACCTATACCCACTCGGGGCTGCTTGCGCTACGCGCCGCTTCGGCCGCGGGCATCAACATCACCTACAAGATCCTCTACAACGATGCCGTCGCGATGACCGGCGGCCAGCCGGCCGAAGGCAGCTTCAACGTCGCGCAGATCGCACATCAGGTCTGGGCCGAGGGCGTCAAGCGGCTTGCGATCGTCTCCGACGATCCCAGTAAATATCCAGGAGGCAACTACTTCCCGCAGGGCGCGACCGTCCATCACCGCCGCGAGCTCGATGCCGTGCAGCGCGAGCTGCGCGAATTCAAGGGCCTCACGGTCATCATCTACGACCAGACATGCGCTGCGGAAAAGCGCCGCCGCCGCAAGCGCGGGCTCTATCCCGATCCCGCCAAACGCGCCTTCATCAACGAACTGGTCTGTGAAGGCTGCGGCGACTGCTCGCAGGCCTCCAACTGCGTCTCGGTGCAGCCGCTGGAGACCGAGTTCGGCCGCAAGCGGCAGATCGACCAGTCGAACTGCAACAAGGACTTTTCCTGCGTCGAGGGCTTTTGCCCGAGCTTCGTCACCGTGCATGGCGGCACGCTGAAGCGGATGAAGACCTCGACGGTCGATTCCGGCCAGCTGTTCGCCGATCTGCCGCTGCCGGCCGCGCGTGAGCTGGACGGACCCTACAACATCCTCGTCACCGGCATCGGCGGCACCGGCGTCATCACCATCGGCGCCCTGCTCGGCATGGCCGCCCATGTCGACGGCCGCGGCTGCTCGGCGCTCGACTTCACCGGCCTGTCGCAGAAGAACGGCGCGGTGATGAGCCATGTCCGCATCGCGCCGAAGCCGGAAGACATTTCTGCGGTGCGCATCACCACCGGCGGTGCCGACGTCATCCTCGGCTGCGACATGATCGTCTCGGCCGGCCCGACCGCGCTGAGCCGCGCCGAACGCGGCGTCACCAGGGCCTATATCAACGCCGATCTGCAGCCGACCGCGAGCTTCGTGCAAAATCCCGATCTCGATTTCGAGATGGGCACGATGCAGACCGTGCTGCGCGACGCCATCGGCGACAAGAACCTCGATATCATCGACGCCACGGGCATTGCCGCCGCGCTGATGGGCGACAGCATCGCGACCAATCCCTTCATGCTCGGCTTCGCCTTCCAGAAGGGCGCCATCCCGCTGTCGCTGGAGGCCCTGCTCCGCGCCATCGAGATCAACGGTGCCGCGATCGAGATGAACAAGCTCGCTTTCACTTGGGGCCGCCTTGCCGCCCACGACATGCCGCGGGTGCGCAGCGTGCTCCAGTTCAAGAACCGGGCATCAGCGCCGACGAAATCGCTCGACGACATCATCGCGACCCGCGCGGAGTTTTTGACCGGCTATCAGGACAAGGCCTACGCCGACCGCTATCTCGCCACGGTCGCCAGCGTGCGCAAGGCGGAAACGGCCGCCGCGCCGGCCTCGACGGAACTGACCGAGGCGGTCGCGAAAAACCTGTTCAAGCTGATGTCGTACAAGGACGAGTACGAGGTCGCGCGGCTCTACACCGATGGCAGCTTCGCCCGAAAGGTCTCCGAAAAATTCGACGGCGACTTCACACTCAAATACCACCTGGCACCGCCGATCTTCGCCAAGCGCGACAAGGCAACGGGCCGGCTTCAGAAGCAGGAGTTCGGCGGCTGGATGATCCACGCCTTTCGCGTGCTGGCGAAGCTGAAGTTCCTGCGCGGCGGCGCGTTCGATCCGTTCGGCCGCACCGAGGAGCGCCGCACCGAGCGGAAGCTGATCGAGGACTATGTCGGCATGATCGACCAGCGCATCGCCGGGCTGAACGCGGAGCAGATCCCGCTGCTGGCGCGGCTCGCGCGCGTGCCGGAGACGATCCGCGGCTTCGGCCATGTCAAGGAAGCCAATGTCAAGCGCGCGGCGGCCGAAACGGCGCGGCTCGAAGCGGAGCTCGAGAACAGCCGATTTGCGGCGGCTGCGGAGTGACGGCTAGGGCCCACACTCTCTCCCCGTCATTGCGAGGAGCGAAGCGACGAAGCACTCCAGACTGCCTCCGCGGAAAGGTTCTGGATTGCTTCGCGACGCTCGCAATGACGCAGATATAGCGGGTACGACAATCATACAGACGCCTTCGCAGCACTCGGCGCTATCGTCGCACCCTCCGCCAGATGCCGCCCCGCGATGTATCCGAACGTCAGCGCCGGGCCCAACATGATGCCCGGTCCAGGACAATTGCCGTTCATGATCGAGCCCATGTCGTTGCCGCAGGCATAGAGTCCCGCGACCGGCGTGCCGTCCTCTCGCAGCACGCGAGCCTGCGCATCGACCTTCATGCCGATGGCGGTACCGAGATCGGCGGGATGGATGCGCATCGCGAAGAATGGTGCACGGACGATCGGAGCGACGCAGGGGTTGGGCTTGTGAGCGGCATCACCGAAATGGCGCTGATAGCTGGTGCTGCCGCGGCCGAACTCGGGGTCACGGCCTTCCCGCGCGCCTTCGTTGTAGCTTGCAAGCGTCGCCGTGAGCACAGAGGGCTTGATGCCGATCTTCGCGGCGAGCTGCGCGACATCAGGAGCCTCGATCAGTTCGCCACTGGCGACATACCGCCGCACACTGCGCGTGAACGGCTTGATGCGGCCGAGGCCGTAGGTCCACAGGAACGCGTGGTCACAAATCAGGTAAAACGGCCGGTCCGGCTTGCCGTTGCCGTCGCGCAGCATGGCGAGCACGACCTCGTGGTAGGACAGTGCCTCGTTGACGAAGCGTCGCCCCGCGGCGTTGACGGCGATCACGCCGGGCTTGGCGCGGTCGGTCACCATATGCGGGAACACGCCGCGGCTGCCGTCGGCACGGCGGAACAGCGAGGCCGGCACCCAATAGGCCGGGCTGGTCGCCTCCGTGTTGAGGGCGGCACCGACTGTAGCTGCAAGCCGAAGCCCGTCGCCGGTGCCTGACGGGTTGGTCGCTGAGACAAATCCCGCCGCCGCAGGAAAGAACCGTTTGCGCAAAGCAGCGTCGTGCGAGAAGCCGCCGGTTGCCAGCACCACGCCGCGACGCGCCGCGATCAGGCGATCGCGCGCGCCATGGCGGATTACCACCCCGGCGACGCGATCGCCCTGCATCGACAGATCCTCGACATCCGCACTGAATAGGATCTCGACCTGCTGCGCCAACAGCGAAGCGAACAGCCGCGCCGCAAGCGCGTTGCCGAGATGCAGCATCATGCCGCGCGGCGAGCGGAGCCGCTGCAACGCGTATGCGGACACCAGCTGCGCCGCGCGCAAGGTCGAGCGCAGCGATTTTCCGACACGCCACAGATGCGGAACGTCGAGCCGGTTGACCATTATCCCGCCGAACAGCGTGGACTCCGGCAGCGGCGGCCGCAGCCGCGCGAACGCCCGGCCAAGCCGTCTGCCGTCGAAAGCCAACGGCTCGAGCACACGACCGCGGGACGTGGCGCCCAGCCGCTCCGGATAATAATCCGGACAAACCTTCAAGGGCTGGAGCCGCAACTCGGTGTTGGCTTCGAGCCAGGCGACAGCCTCCGGCCCGCGCGCGAGGAACGCGGCGCGAAGGCCCGCATTGGCGGGCTCGGGTACCGTGCTCGACAGATACTGGACGGCATCAGTGATACTGTCGGAAAGCC
>NZ_LWIG01000043.1:111924-121446 GCF_002068095.1 Bradyrhizobium sacchari
CGGGGATCCAGACCATGCCACCGGACCACGCGGTCGTGCCGCCGACGAAGGCCGTCTTCTCGATCACCAGCACGCGCAGACCTTCGACAGCCGCGACGGCCGCGGCTGTCATGCCGCCGGCACCGGCGCCGATGACAATGACGTCGTAGGTCTCGTGCGCCGGCATCATGCGGCGGGTGTCCGGAAGCGAGGCATGACACCGTCATACCCCGTCCCGGCGCCTGAGCGCTAGCGCGCCGGCTTGCGCTCGATGGGATCGATGTCGATCGCCCGCAGGCGGCCGAGCCGCAGCACATCCATGGCGAGCCGCCGGCCAATCCGGTCGCGGTCGAGCACGCGGATCAGGTCATCGACGCCGTTGATCTCGACGCCGTCGACCTTGATCACGACATCGCCGGGCAAAAGGCCGGCCTTCGCCGCCGGTCCGTCGGGCTCGATCTGCATCAACAGCGCGCCCATCTTGTTCTCGACCCCGGCGACGACCGCGTGCCGTCGCGGGACCGGCGCGGTCTGCCCGGCGACGCCGATATAGGCGCGACGGACATAGCCGTGGCGGATGATCTCTGACAGCACGAATTGCGCGGTGTTGCTGGCGACCGCAAAGCAGATGCCTTGCGCACCGTTGATGATCGCCGTGTTGATGCCGATCACCTCGGCATTCGACGACAGCAGCGGTCCGCCGGAATTGCCGGGATTGAGCGCGGCATCGGTCTGGATCACGTCCTCGATGGTGCGGCCGCTGACCGAGCGGATCGAGCGGCCGAGCGCCGAGACCACACCGGCGGTCACGGTCGACTCGAAGCCGAGCGGGTTGCCGATCGCGATCACGAGTTGTCCGCGCTTAAGGTTCTTGGAATTGCCGAGCGCGGCATAGGGCAGATCGCGCACGCCGTTGGCGCGGAGCAGCGCAAGGTCGGTGTCGGGATCGACGCCAAGCACCCGGGCATCGCCGACATGGCCCTCGACGTCGCGCAGCCTGATCTCCTTTGAGGTGCCGACCACATGGCTGTTGGTGAGCACGAGCCCGTCCGGCGAAATCACGATGCCCGAGCCGAGCCCGCCGCGCTCGCGGCCGTTCGGTAACTTGGGACCGGTCTCGACGCGCACGACCGCAGGGCCGACGCGGTCGGTGACGTCGATCACGGCATTGGAATAGGCGTCCAGCAGCGCCCGGTCATCGGCCGGGGCAGCCGCCGCCGTTCGCGATGACGACGCGTCATCGGCGATATCTGAGGTGAAATCCAGCATGGCAAGAGTCCTTGAGGCCCACACAGATGGTGGCCTATTCCCTCTCGCGCAAGGGACCCGTCTGGGGCGCAGGGCTGGGCTGCCCAAGTGGCCTGCCCAAGTGGCCTGCCCAAGTGGCTAGGGCGCGCGCCGCAGCGTGCCTGCCCTCGCCCTGACCGGATCGAGCAACGACCAGTCGCCGTCCGGAAGCACATGGCCCTTCGGGAACGGTGCACGCAGCTCCAGCCCGAGCGAGCGCAGCACGCGGTCGTCGCGGTAGTAGCATTGCAACACGACGCGGACGAGCGTTGCGGCGGCGCCACCGCCAGAGCTGCGGAATTGCTGCGCGACGCTGTCGCGCGCGGCAGGCTCGAGATCAGCAAGCGGCATCCCCGCGAGCCGCGCCAGATGGTCAAGCGCCGCCGCGACCAACCTGGTGTCCCGACCCAGGGTTGCGAGGATGTCCGCCTGGATGATCTCGTCGTCGGCGCCGGGAACGCGATATTCCTCGCTCGATGGAATGATCATCGCGGCGATGGTGCGCAGGTCCTGGCGCTGCCGCGGCGTGAGGGTCATCTGCTCGGACATGGCGGTCCTCTAGTCGAACAAGTTGGCGAGGCGCTGCTTCATCTGGTCGGCGATGTAGAGCGCGAGGGCCTGGATGGTGGAGGTCGGGTTCACACCGCCGGAGGTAACGAAGATGCTGCCATCGACGATGAAGAGGTTCTTCACGTCGTGCGTGCGGCCCCATTCGTTGACGACGGAACGCGCGGGGTCGGTACCCATCCGCGCCGTGCCGAGTAAATGCCAGCCGCCCCAGGGGATCGGCGAGTTGACGCAGATATCGCTCGCCCCCGCCGTCTCGAGAAACTCCCGGCCGCGCGCCAGCGCATGCTCCATCATCTTCCGGCTGTTCTCGCTGATCGTGTAGTCGATCTTCGGCGCGGGAATGCCGTGGCTGTCCTTCAGGACCGGATCGAGCGTGACGCGATTGTGCTCCTCTGGCAGGTCCTCGCAGATCGCGGAGAAACCCAGGCGGTGGCCGTTGAGCTTGCGGAAGACGCGATGATGATCCTCGCCCCAGGGGAGGATGCCCTTCTGCTCGCTGACGACGGCCTCGAACACTGGCCCGGCCCCGCGCACGAACTGGACGCCGTAGCCACGCACGAAGCCGCGCGACAGGTCGGTGTCATACCATTCCTTGCTCCACAGGCAGGTCGGCGGCGCGCGGTTAGAGTCGGTCGCCTCCTTCACATAGCCGTAGATCTGCGCATAGGGATGGAACATCAGGTTCTTGCCGACGAGGCCGGACGAATTGGCAAGGCCGTTCGGGAAACGGCCGGACGCGGAGTTGAGGAGCAGCCGCGGCGTGCCGACGCCGTTGCAGGCGATGATGACCACATGCGCCGGCTGAAACTGCTCGACGCCGTCCTTGTCGTAATAGACCACGCCCGAGGCCATGCCGTTCTCGTCGGTGGTGATCTCGCGCACCCGGCAACGGGTGCGCAGCTCGACGCCGGCCCGGATCGCATGCGGCCAATAGGTGATGTCGGTGGAGGACTTTGCGCCTTGCGCGCAGGCCGGCGTGCAATGGCCGAGATTGATGCAGCGCGCCCGCCCCTCATAGTCCGTGGTCGCGACCGTGGTGTCCGACGGCCACCAGTGCCAGCCGAGCTTGTTCATGGCCTTGCCGATGATGGCGCCGGACAGGCCCATCGGCTGCTGCGGCATCGGCGGATGCGTCAGCGGCGAGAGCGGATCGCCTGACAGCCCCGACGTGCCCATCATGCGGTCGTTCTCTTCGAAGAACGGTGTCAGCGCGTCGTAATCAATCGGCCAGTCGTCGGCGACGCCGTCGAGCGTCTTCACCTTGAAATCGGAAGGATGCAGCCGCGGCCAGTGCGCGGTGTACATCACGGTCGAGCCGCCCACCGCATTGTAGTTGACGACCTTGATCGGCGAATTGTCGTCGTTGATCGGGTAATCCTCTGGCCGGCCGCGGACGTTGGGGCTCGACGACCACTCGCCGTAGAACTTGGCCTCCCAATCCCGCCCTGTGCTCGGATATTCGGCCGGGTTCATCCAGCCGCCCTGCTCCAGGCAGAGAACGTGCATCTTGGTCTCCGCCAGCGACCACGCCACCGCCGCGCCCGATGCGCCGGCGCCGATGATCAGGACGTCCACGGGGTCTTTCATCGCAACCTTGTCCTCCCCCTCGCCGCTTACCGGGCGATTCGGCCTTTCGCGCACCGCGCGGCCGGCGAACGATAGGGTCAGAGCTGCGGCTGAGTAAAGCCGCGAGCCCGGAATGTCGCACTTCGCAGGGCGCAGACCATTGGTATCGCCACGTCCCGATGCTAGGAACAAGGGCGCACGAGCCATCGATAGCGAGACCTTATGTCCTTCCGAAATTTCTTTGCCGCCGCCCGCGCTTTTGCGCTCGTTTTGTTTTTCATCTTGTCCGGATCTCTGGCGTCCTCCCAGCCGGCCTCGGCCGTGACCGCTGCCGCGACGGTCCGCGACGGCAACTCCATCCAGCTCGGCGACGTGACCTACCGCCTCGACGGCGTCGACGCGCCCGAGCTGGACCAGGTCTGCATCGACGATCACGCCGATCCCTGGACCTGCGGCATCGAGGCCCGTGACCAATTGGCGAAGCTGATCAACAAGCGCTCCGTGCGCTGCGACGATGTCGGGCCGGAAAAGAGCTTTGGCAAACGGCACCGCGCGCTCTGCACGGCCGAGGGTGACAAGGCGACCTTGAACGAACAGCTGGTCAAGCTCGGCTATGGCATCGCCCGCGAGCCAATCAGGGCGAACGTCAAGCCCGCCGCGACCGAGGCCAAAATCGCCTCGGCCGGGATCTGGAAAGGCTGCTTTGTTGCGCCGCAGGAATTCCGCACCGGCAAGAAGGACGGCACCCTGCTGGGCGCCGCCTGCCGCGCCGATCGCGACAAGGAAATCCGCGCGGTGCTGTTCCCGGACGATCTGGCCATGCCGCCGAGCTGCAGCATCAAGGGCAAGCTCGCGGTGCGGGCCCGCGTCACGGGCAATATCGGCATCTATCATTTGCGGGGCTGCCCGAGCTATCCGGCAACCACCAAGCCGGACCGCTGGTTCTGCTCCGAGGATGACGCCCAGGCCGCCGGCTTCCGCAAAGCCTACAATTGCCGCCGGCCAAAGTGAACAATTCCTTCACGCAAGCGTGAGTGGTAGCCCGAGACCGTATTGCTCCGGAATTGAACTCCGTCGGGAGTTGCCCCATTTATAGACACACGCAAGCGCTTTGCGCGAGCGTTTCCTTGGCAGACGATCCTCATCGGATTGTCTTTGCTCGGGCGTTTCCTCCCTAGACTTGGGCCGCTTGTCACAACAAGCGGCTCTTCTTTTTTGGTGCCCTACGTCCGCATCCGCATGATCTGGTCCATCGGCGGCATGTTGCCGTTCAGATGCGACATGATCCAGACGGTGCCGCCGACCACGAGGAAGACCACCAGCAGCCCGAAGGCCAGCGCCAGCACGTTGTTGGTGTTATCTGGGCCCGTGGTGATGTGCAGGAAGAACACCAGATGCACGCCCATCTGCGCGATCGCCAGCACGATCAGGGCGACCGGGATCGAAGGCTGCCAGACCAAATCGGTGCCTGCGATGAAGAACGACGTCGCCGTGAGCAGCAGCGCCAGGACAAGTCCGACGACGTAACCCAGGATCCGCTCGCCAACGCTATGCTGCTCTTCCTCGCCCGGCGCGAGATCATGCCCGGCCGGAATATGGGTCTGATCGCTCATGGGGCACCCCCAAGCAGGTAGACAACGGAGAACACTCCGACCCAGATGATGTCCAGCGCGTGCCAGAACAGCGCAAAGCACATCATCCGCCGCAACACGTCGGCGCGAAAGCCCTTGGCGAAGACCTGAGCCATCATGGTGAGCAGCCAGAGCACGCCGGCCGAGACGTGCAGGCCATGACATCCGACCAGCGAGAAGAACGACGTCAGGAACGCGCTGCGCGAGGGACCATAGCCACGCGCGACGAGATCGGCGAATTCGCGGAACTCGATGACGAGAAAAATCAGGCCGAGCACGCAGGTCACGGCCATGCCGAGATAGAACCAGAACCGGTTGCGCACGTCGGCGGCTATGCTGGCCATCCCGCAGGTGAAGCTCGACAGCAGCAGGCAGACCGTCTCGATCGCGACATTCCGCTGCTCGAAGATCTCAGCGCCACTGGGGCCGCCGGCGGTCTGCCCGGACAGCACCGCATAGGCCGCGAAGAAGCAGGAGAACATCACGATGTCGGAGAGCAGGAAGACCCAGAAGCCGTAGGCGGTAACGATCCTCTTGGACGCCGGCCCGGGATGCTCGATGACGATGCCGATGTGATGGGGATCGGCGTGCGCATGGCCGACGGTCGCTGTCATCGACATCAGACCGCTCCCGCCATGCTGACGAGGCTGCGCCGCTCCTCAAGATTGATCCGGTCGATCCGGGCGACCTCCTCGGCGGGAATGACGTATTCGTCATGGTCGCGCCAGGCGAACACGACGAAGGTCGCGAAGGCGCCGATGCCGCCCAGGATCACCATCCACCAGATGTGCCAAATCAGCGCAAAGCCCATGATGCTGGCAAAGAACGCGCAGATGAACCCGGTCGGCGAGTTTCGCGGCATCTCGATGTCCTGATATCCGGGCACGTCATGATCGAACGATTGCTGCTGGGCGCGGGTCTTCATGTCCCAATAGGCGTCTTCGCCGCGGACATCCGGATGGAAGGCGAAGTTGAACACAGGCGGCGGCGAGGACGTCGCCCATTCCAGCGAGCGGCCGTCCCAGGGATCGCCGGTGCGGTCGCGCAGCGCCTCGCGATTGCGGATGCTGACCACGAGCTGCATGATCTGGCAGATCACCCCGATCGACAACACGGCCATGCCGAATGCCGCGACGATCATCCAGGGCCGCCAGGCCGCGACGTCGTAATGCTGCAGGCGCCTGGTCATGCCGAGCATGCCGGCGATGTAGAGCGGCATGAAGGTGACGTAGAAGCCCGTGAAGGTGAACCAGAACGCGGCCTTGCCCCAGCGCTCGTCGAGGCGGAAACCGAACGCCTTCGGGAACCAGTATTCGAAGCCGGCGAAGGCGCCGAACAGCACGCCGCCGATGATGACGTTGTGGAAGTGGGCGACCAGAAACATGCTGTTGTGGAGCATGAAGTCCGCCGGCGGCACCGCGACCAGCACGCCCGTCAAGCCGCCGATGATGAAAGTGACCATGAATCCGACCGACCACAGCATCGGCGTCGCGAAGCGGATGCGGCCGCCATACATCGTGAACAGCCAGTTGTAGATCTTCACGCCGGTCGGTATCGCGATGATCATGCTGGCGATGCCGAAGATGGCATTGACGTCCGGCCCCGCCCCCATCGTGAAGAAATGGTGCAGCCAGACCATGAAGGAGACGACGCAGATCGCCATGGTCGCGAGCACCATCGAACGGTAGCCGAACAGCGCCTTGCCCGAGAAGGTCGAGACCACCTCGGAGAAGATGCCGAAGGCCGGCAGCACGAGGATGTAGACCTCCGGATGCCCCCAGGCCCAGATCAGATTCATGAACATCATGACGTTGCCGCCGGCCTCATTCGTGAAGAAGTGGAAGCCGAGGTAGCGGTCGAGCAGCAGCATCGCGAGCGTCGCTGTGAGGATCGGGAAGGCCGCGACGATGAGAAGGTTCGAGGCCAGCGTGGTCCAGCAGAACATCGGCATGCGCAGATAGTTCATGCCCTTGGTGCGCAGCTTCAGCACGGTGGTGACGAGGTTGATGCCTGCGACCAGCGTGCCGACGCCGGAGATCTGCAGCGACCAGGCGTAATAGTCGACGCCGACGCCGGGCGAATAGGATAGTCCCGAGAGCGGCGGAAAGGCGAGCCAGCCGGTGCGCGCGAACTCGCCGACCACCAGCGAGATATTGACCAGCAGCGCGCCGGTCGCGGTCAGCCAGAAGCCGACCGAATTGAGCGTCGGGAATGCGACGTCGCGCACGCCGAGCTGGAGCGGCACGACGAGGTTCATCAGCCCGATCACGAACGGCATCGCCACGAAGAAGATCATGATGGTGCCGTGCGCCGAGAAGATCTGGTTGTAGTGCTCCGGCGGCAGATAGCCCTGCGACTGGTAGGCGACCGCCTGCTGGATCCGCATCATGATGGCGTCGCTACCGCCGCGCAGCAGCATCACCGAGGCCAGCAGGATGTACATGACGCCGATGCGCTTGTGATCCACGCTGGTGATCCATTCGTCCCAGAGATAGGGCAGATGCCCCTTCACCACCACCCAGAACAACACGCCGAGGATCGCGACCAGCACCACCGCGCCTGCGACGAGCGGAATGGGCTGATCGAACGGAATGGCCGACCAGTCGAGCTTACCGAGCATCGTGGCCTCCACTGTGCGGACGGCCGGCCCCGGATGCGAGCTCCGGTCCAGGACCTGGCGGAATGTGCTGAGTTGCGATCAGGTCGAACAGCCGCGGGTCTTCGAGACGGTAGGTCGGCCGGCCCCGCTCGATGCCCTGCTGCTTCAATTTCGTGTAGGTGTCCTCGTTCAGCACGGCATCGCTCTTCGCCGTGGCGGCGACCCAGTCGGGAAACGCCAGCGGCGAGACCACGTTGACGTCGAACATCATGTGGGGAAAGCCGTCGCCGGAGAAATGCGCGGACAGGCCCTGGAGCTTGCCCTCGTTGTCGGCGCGCAGGTTCAGCCGCGTCACCATGCCGTTCATGGTGTAGATCATGCTGCCGAGCTGCGGGATGAAGAACGTGTTCATCACGCTCGACGACGTCAGCTGGAAATTTAGCTCGGCGCCGGCCGGCACCGTCAGCGTGTTGACGGTCGCGATGCGCTGATCCGGATAGATGAACAGCCATTTCCAGTCGAGCGAGACGGCCTGGATGCGCAGCGGACTGCCGGTTCCGGGCACGGGCGCTGCGGGATCGAGCTGGTGCGAGCCGATCCAGGCGACCCCGCCGAGCAGGATCACGGTCAGCGCAGGGATGGACCACACCACCATTTCGACGCGGCCGGAGTAGACGAAGCCCGGCTGGAAGCGCGCTTTAGTATTGGAGGCGCGAAACCAGAACGCAAAGGCCAGGATCGCGACAATGGTCGGCACCACGATCACGAGCATGATGAAGATGGAATCGACCAGGATGGTGCTGTTGGCCGCAGCCACAGGGCCTTGTGGATCGAGCAGATTCATCGGCAAGCCACTGGCGATTGGGAAACCCCGGGAGAAAGCCTAGCGCGGAAAAGGCTCCGCAACAAACGCGATCGCCGGAAAACGGTTCCTGGATCGCAAGGGCCAGCCATGCGCAATCCGTCGGCCGCAGCATGCAATTCCATGTGATGTCAATGACATGAACGCAGGACCCGCGCCTTCTCTCCGGCCGGAGCGATTGCTAATCTGCACGAAATAATGAGAACGATCCGATCCCGGGAGTGAACTGACATGCGCTTGAACGACAAGGTCGCCATCGTGGTCGGAGCCGGCCAGAGCCCCGGCGAAGGCATGGGCAACGGCCGCGCCGCCGCGCTGACCTTCGCGCGCGAAGGCGCGAAGGTTCTGTGCGTCGACCATCATCTGGAGTCGGCGCAGGAAACGGAGGCGATGATCACCGCGAAAGGCGGCACCGCCGCAGCCTTCAAGGCCGATGTGACGAAGTCCGCCGACATCAAGGCGATGGTCAAGGACGCGCAGACGCGCTGGGGACGGATCGACGTGCTGCACAACAATGTCGGCGTCAGCCTGTCCGGCGGCGATGCCGAACTGCTGCAACTGACCGAGGAGGCGTTCGACCGCGTCGTCGCCATCAATCTGAAGAGCTGCATCCTGGCGGCGAAAGAGGTGATCCCGATCATGCGCGCGCAACGAAGCGGCGCCATCATCAACATCTCCTCGATGGCGGCGATCACGACGTATCCGTACGTCGCCTACAAGGCGACCAAATCGGCGATGATCGCCTTCACCGAACAGCTCGCCTACCAGAACGCCGAATACGGCATCCGCGCCAATGTCATCCTGCCCGGCCTGATGAACACGCCGATGGCGGTCGATACCCGCGCCCGCGAATGGCACAAGACCCGCGCCGAGGTCGAAGCCGAGCGCGACAGCAAGGTGCCGCTGCGCAGGAAGATGGGGACCGGCTGGGACGTCGCCAACGCCGCGCTGTTTCTGGCGTCCGACGAGGCGAACTTCATCACCGGCGTGACGCTGCCGGTGGATGGCGGGGCGAGCGTGAGGCGGGG
>NZ_LWIG01000044.1:0-1710 GCF_002068095.1 Bradyrhizobium sacchari
CGGCGCTCCCGGCGGCACGACCGCGATTACGGCTGCCAAGACCCTGGGCGCGAGCCAGGGCGTGTTCACGGGCACCGCGGCAACGGCTGGCGACGGCACCACGGCCCTGACCGGAACCATCACCCTGATCGCCACCGGCGCCACGACTGCCACCGGCCTGGTCGGCAACGCCCAGCCTGCCGACGGCGACACGCTGACGGTCAACGGCAAGACCATCACCTTCCGCAGCGGCGCTGCTCCGGCGTCGACCGCGGTTCCGTCCGGGTCGGGCGTCAGCGGCAACCTCGTCACCGACGGCAACGGCAACACCACCGTCTATCTCGCCACGGCGAACGTCAACGACCTCTTGAAGGCGATCGATCTGGCCAGCGGCGTGCAGAGCGCTTCGATCAGCGCTGGTGCTGCCACCATCACGCAGAGCGGCGCCACGGTTGGTACGGCCCAGACCATCTCGTCCGTCGCGGGCGGCAAGGTCATTCTGGAGAGTTCGACGGGTGCGGACCTGAACGTGACCGGCAAGGCCGATCTGCTCAAGGCCCTTGGCCTGAGTTCGGCCAGCGGCGGCGGAAACACGAGCGTGAGCGTGGCCCGCCAGACCAGCGCGGGTTCGCTGGGTGCTCTGGTTCAGGACGGTTCGACGCTGAACGTCGACGGCCACATCATCACCTTCAAGAACGCGCAGACGCCGCAGTCGGCAGCCAGCGTGACCTCGGGTGGTGTCAACGGCAACATCGTCACCGACGGCAGCGGCAACTCGACCGTCTATCTCCAGAGCGCGACGGTGACCGACCTGCTCAACGCGATCGACCTCGCCACCGGCGTGCAGACCGCGAAGATCACTTCGGGTGCGGCGGTGCTCTCGACCGCGACCGGTCAGTCCAACTCGACGGTGAATACCTCGGGCCAGCTCAAGCTCTCGACCGGCGTCAATGCTGACCTCGCGATCACCGGCACGGGCAATGCGCTGAACGCGCTCGGCCTCGCCGGCAACACCGGCACCGCGACCGCCTTCACCGCGGCCCGTACCTCCGGCATTGGTGGTATCGCTGGCAAGACCCTGACCTTCACCTCCTTCAACGGCGGTACGGCGGTCGACGTCACCTTCGGCGACGGCACCAACGGCACGGTCAAGACGCTCGATCAGCTCAACACCAAGCTTCAGGCCAACAACCTGGCTGCGACGATCGACGCCAACGGTCTGCTGACCATCACTGCATCCAACGACTATGCCTCTTCGACGCTCGGTTCGACGGCAGCGGGCGGCGCGATCGGCGGTACGCTGACCTCGGCGCTCACGTTCTCGACGGCTTCCACCCCGGTCCAGGATGGCGTTGCCCAGACGGCGCGTGCCAACCTGGTGTCTCAGTACAACAACATCCTGAACCAGATCGACACGACGGCGCAGGACTCCTCGTTCAACGGTGTCAACCTCTTGAACGGCGACCAGCTCAAGCTGGTGTTCGACGAGACCGGCAAGTCGAGCCTGAACATCACCGGCGTGACCTACAACTCCAAGGGCCTGGGTCTTGCCGCGCTGACCGTCGGCGTCGACTTCATCGACAACGCCGCGGCCAACAGGGTGCTGACCAACCTGAACGCCGCCTCGAGCACGCTGCGCTCGGAAGCCTCGAGCCTCGGCTCGAACCTCTCGGTGGTGCAGATCCGTCAGGACTTCAACAAGAACCTGATCAACGTGCTGCAGACCGGCTC
>NZ_LWIG01000044.1:1865-4189 GCF_002068095.1 Bradyrhizobium sacchari
CCCCGCCGCTTTTTTGCGTCCGGAAGCGGGCAGGGGCGTTTACCGGCCATTAACCCTGTCCCTTAAACCGGCGTTAACCATACTTTAAAGGAGACCCCCTAAGACTGGACAAAAGCCCGCTTTCCAGACCGCGCGGCCGATTCGTATCCAGTCCAAGAGGAAGACTCGCCAATGTCCAACATCGTTCTCTCGGCGTCCGTTCGCCAGAACCTGTTGTCGCTGCAGTCGACGGCCGACTTGCTGGCCACGACGCAGGAAAGGCTGTCAACCGGCAAGAAGGTCAACACGGCGCTCGACAATCCCACCAACTTCTTCACGGCGCAGGGGCTGGACAACCGGGCGAGCGACATCAGCAACCTGCTCGACGGCATCAACAACGGTGTCCAGGTGCTGCAGGCGGCCAATACCGGCATCACCTCGTTGCAGAAGCTGATCGACAGCGCCAAGTCGATCGCCAACCAGGCGCTGCAGACCACGGTCGGCTATTCCACCAAGTCGAACGTCTCCACCACCATTCCCGGAGCGACGCCGGCCGACCTGCGCGGCACGACCTCCTATGCGAGCGCGACCGCCAAGAGCAACGTGCTCTATACCGGTGCGGCCGGCGGCGTGACGCCCGTCACGGGAACCGCCGCGCTTGGCGCCTCGCTCGGCTCGAACGCCGGCACATTAATCGGATTTGCCGCGACCGCAGCCGACGGTACCACCGTGCTCAGCGGCACTGCCACGCTGGTCGGCACCACCGCCTCGACCACCTTTGGCGCTCCGCCCGCCGATGGCGACACCATCACGGTGAACGGCAAGAGCATCACCTTCCGCACCGGCGCCGCGCCGAGCACGCAGCCGACCGGCTGGGGCCTCGACGCCAGCGGCCACATCGCCATCGACGGCAACGGCAATTCAATCGTCTACGAGGGAACGGCGGCAGCGCCCTTGGCGACCATTAACGACGTCCTCACTGCGATCGACCTCGCCAGCGGCGTCAAGACCGCAACCATCAGCGCGAGCGCGGCGACCATCGCGACGAGCGGCGCGACGGTCGGTACGATCCAGACGCCATCCTCGATCTCGGGTGGCGGCCAGATCACGCTGAAGAGCTCGACCGGCGCCGATCTGAGCGTGACGGGCAAGGCCGACTTCCTCAACAAGCTCGGCCTGACATCGGCGACCGGCGCAGGCAATGCGAGCGTGAGCGCGAACCGCTCGACGACCGCCGGCTCGCTCGGCACTCTCGTTCAGGACGGCTCGACACTGAACATCGACGGCCACACCATCACCTTCAAGAACGCGCAGACGCCGCAATCGGCGGCAAGCGTCGCCACCGGCTATGGCGTCAGCGGCAACGTCGTCACCGACGGCAACGGCAATTCGACCGTCTATCTGCAGAGCGCGACTCTGACCGACCTGCTCAACTCGATCGACCTTGCCACCGGCGTCAAGACCGCGAGCATCTTCAACGGCGCGGCGACGTTCTCGACCACCTCGGGGCAGATCCCCTCGTCGGTGAACTCCAGCGGCCAGCTGGCGATCTCCACCGGCATCAACGCCGATCTGTCCATCACCGGCACCGGCAACGCGCTGAGCGCATTCGGTCTCAGCGGCAACACCGGAACGGCGACCGCCTTCACCGCGGCGCGCACCTCGGGCGTCGGCGGCATCAGCGGCAAGACGCTGACCTTCACCTCCTTCAACGGCGGCACGCCGGTGAATGTCACCTTCGGCGACGGCACCAACGGCACCGTCAAGACGCTGGACCAGCTCAACGCCCAGCTGCAGGCCAACCACCTGACGGCGACGATCGACGCCAACGGCGTGCTGACGGTGACCACCGTCAACGAATACGCCTCCTCGACGCTCGGCTCGGCGACCGCCGGCGGTACGGTCGGCGGCACGATCACCGGCGTCCTGGCCTTCACCACGGCGCAGCCGCCCGTCCAGGATCCCGTCGCGCAGACCGCGCGCTCCAACCTGGTCAACCAGTTCAACAACATCCTTGCGCAGATCGACACGACCTCGCAGGACTCCTCCTTCAACGGCGTCAACCTGCTCAACGGCGACACGCTCAAGCTGGTCTTCAACGAGACCGGCAGCTCGACGCTCAGCATCAACGGCGTGGTGTTCAACGCGGCCGGCCTCGGCCTCAGCAATCTCGTCAACGGCGTCGACTTCATCGACAACGGCGCCACCAACAAGGTGCTGGCCAGCCTGAACGCCGCTTCGAGCACGCTTCGCTCCGAAGGCTCCTCGCTCGGCTCGAACCTCTCGATCGTGCAGGTGCGTCAGGACTTCTCCAAGAACCTGATCAACGTGCTGCAGACCGGCTC
>NZ_LWIG01000044.1:4233-20140 GCF_002068095.1 Bradyrhizobium sacchari
CCCGCCAGTCGATCGCAGTCTCCGCGCTGTCGCTGGCCAACCAGTCGCAGCAGAGCGTGCTGCAGCTGCTCCGCTAAGTTCGCAGCGCAAGATCACTGATGAGGATGGCGCGGCGGAGCTAACGCTCCGCCGTTGTTTTGAGGGAGATCGCTAAGACAAGATTAGCTGAGATCGACGCGCATCACGCGAAGCGAGTTTACATCGTGCGTGCGTGCTTCTAGCGTTTGTGCCGACGAAGAAACTCCGCGACCCGTAATAATCCGGGGTGCTTCCAAGCACACACGTAAGCAAATCTTAAGCGGTGCTGCCTAGGGTTGGGAAAGAAATCCTTAAGCGCGTTCAACGGGCTAGGTAAACTTCCAGGGTGTGATTGATGTCGAATTCCGCTGCCTCGGCTTATGCGCGCGTCGCAACGACCACCGCATCTCCTCGCGACATCGAGGCGCAGACTCTGCTGAAGGCCGCCAACAAGCTCCAGGATGCGGTGAACAATGCCGATCCGCTCAGTGAGCAGACGATGCAGGCCCTGATGTTCAATCGCAAGCTCTGGACGATCTTCCTGAGCGAGGCCATGCGCGACAGCAACCCGCAGCCGATCGACGTCCGGCAGAAGATCGCCAACATCAGCGTGTTCGTTTTGAGCCAGACCGCGGCGCTGCAGATGAGTCCGCAGTTCGATCACTTCCGTCCGCTGATCGAGATCAACCGGAACATCGCGGCGGGCCTGTCCGGCCGACCGTGACAGGGACCTCTCACGACCGATATCGTGAGCGTCTCATCGACAGCACGTTTCGTTTCGGGAATGCCAGTTCTCGCCGAACGTCGCGGGGATGGCCTCGATGAGAACGTCGTCGCCGATCGTACGACCGGCTAGATCCATTCGACACCCCGATTGCCGCGCGCGGCAGCCTGACCGTCAGGCGCTGAGGTCCGTATTGAGCGGACGCGAGGGCTTGGACTTCAGATCTTCTGCGTGGAAATAGGCGCGCCGGCGCAGCATCGCTTCGTCGGGGAACTGGTTGACCACCGCGTCGGTCTTGTCGTTGACGACCTGGAAGACGAAGGATGCGGCTGCCTGGTCGAATACGACCTGCCGCGAAATGTTTTCGTTGTTGTTCGGCAAATCATTGCGGACGGGCGCGCTGGTATCGCTCGCGGCGACCGTCTGGCTCACGGGCAAATCGGTTTGCACGGCCTCGTTCGCCGCCGAATTCGACGTCGCTACGACCTGCACGGGGGCCGGTATCCCCACCGGCCTGATGCTGAAATCTGTACTCATGGCAGCCTCCTGGTTGCCTTGCGTGAGTCAAATCCCAACCCCTCTCAATACGCAACCATGGACCGCCAGGACTGAAGACCCGGTAACGAAACGTACCTAACCGCGCGACGATATCGCCGTGCGGTTTTTCGTAAAATTGGAGCGGTTTTCGCCTGCGCTCAGAGCGAGCGGCTGACCGCGAGCGGGGTGATGTGGCGCGGGCCGGGGGCAGCGCGACGCCCGGCGGCGGTATACGTGTTCGGGACGTTGCGCTTCTGGATCTCGGCGTTGACGCCGCGCACGACGCTCTCGGAGACCGCATGCGCGGTCGCGAGCACGGTGAGATTGACCTGGAGCATCGCGCGGAACGCATCGTGGTGCCGATGCAGCGTCGAGAGCAGCTCAGGTGCCGATTTCGCGAGCTGGGCCTGGTTCGCCGTCAGCTGGCCGACCGCGCCGACATAATTCCGCGACAGCTCCTGCTTCCTGCTCTCGAGCGTCATCGCCTCGCGGACCTTTCCGGCGCGCACGAGCTCGGTTTCTCGCTCGATCAGTTCGAGCAGGGCGTTCATCGCATCCATCAGGTCCTCGGCGAGCTTGCGCGCTTCGGCGCCGCCGGGCGCGTTGTTCGGGCGCTGCGCTTGCATCGGCTGACGTGAGGCGTTGAACTGGTTCATCTCGTTGGACCTTATGCCGTACGGAGTGTGGTTTTCGCCTGCTGGATGATCAGGGTCCGATAGACGTCGCGGGCGACACCGACGCCGCCGGCACTGGCGAAGTTCTTGGAATATTGCTCGGTCAGCATCGAGCGCCACACGCCGGTACCGGGCGTGCTGCCGAACGGGCCATCGCCCTTCAGGCCCGAGGTCATCTGCGAGAACATGCTGTTGAGGAACATCGCCTCGAAGTCGGTGGCGGTCCTCTGTGCCTTGGCCTGTTGCTGCGGCGCGACCTTTTGCAGGGCGGCGGCGAGCTCGAAGTCGGGCCGGCCATTGCGGCTCTCGACCGAGAAGGCCGGGGAGTACGTCGTGAGGTGCGGGGTATTGATTGCGCCGGTCTGCATCACATCACCTCGATGTCGGCTTCGATCGCGCCGGCGGCCTTGATCGCCTGGAGGATGCTGATCATGTCGCGGGGGCCGATGCCGAGGCCGTTGAGGCCGTCGACGAGTTGCTGCAGCGACACGCCGTCCTTGACGAGCGCCAGCTTCTTGCCGTCCTCGGTGACGCTGACGCTGCTGCGTGGCGCGACCACGGTGCGGCCGCGCGACAGCGGATTGGGCTGGCTCACCTGCGGACTCTCGGAGATCGTGACGGTGAGGTTGCCCTGTGCGACCGCGACGGTGGCGACGCGGACGTCGCGGCCCATCACGATGATGCCGCTGCGTTCGTCGATGATGATCTTGGCGGCCAGATCAGGGTCGACCTGGAGCTGCTCGATCTCGGTGAGGAAGGCAACGACGTTGCCCTTGAACTCCGCCGGGACTGACAACTGCACCGTCGAGGGATCGATCGGCTCGGCGGTCTTGACGCCGAGATAGTCGTTGACCGCCGCCGCAATGCGCTTGGCGGTGGTGAAGTCGGCGTTGCGCAGCGCCAGGCGCACGTTCGGCAGCCGGTTGAGCGCAAACTCGATCTCGCGCTCGATGATGGCGCCGTTGGCGATGCGCCCGACGGTCGGAACGCCGCGCACGATCTTGGCCGCCTCGCCCTCCGCCTGGAAGCCGGAGATCGCGAGCGAGCCCTGCGCTACCGCATAGACGTTGCCGTCGGCGCCGAGGAGGGGGGTGACGAGCAGGGTGCCGCCCTGCAGGTTCTTGGCGTCGCCGAGCGCGGACACCGTGACGTCCATGCGCGTGCCTTGCGTCGCGAAGGCCGGAAGATTGCCTGTCACCATCACGGCGGCGACGTTGCCGGTGCGGATGGTGGCGCCGCGGATGTTGACGCCCATGCGCTCGAGCATCGCCTGCAGCGACTGCTTGGTGAAGGGGATGTTGTTGAGCGTGTCGCCGGTGCCATTGAGGCCGACGACGAGGCCGTAGCCGATGAGCTGGTTCTGCCGCACGCCCTCGATATTGGCGAGGTCCTTGATGCGCGAGGTCGCAGCCGCCGACGTGACCGATAGCGCAAGCGCTGACAGCGCGGCGCAGGCCACCCCAACAATCCTCACCCAACGAACGCCTGGCATCCTCTGCTCCCCAAGGCTTCCAAAGAGCCTCCTCAAATCGACAAGACCTGCGCGACACTCCCATGACGAGCTGGTCCGGCGCTTTCCTTGCGAGCCCTGTGCCAACGCGAGGCAGAAGGGTTAGGTCGCTGAATAGGTTGAATAAATCTGTTTCCACCGGTGTCAGAGGGCATTCGCCTTCAGGAGCGAAACTGCCGCCTGTCGGCAGATTTTGCCGGGCCGTTTACGCCGCGTTAACCATAAAACGGCGAATGTGGCGCATCGATCACCCGGATTGCTTCCGATGCGCATCTACGGACCGAACGGCACCACGCTTGGAACGCCGGCCAGCCAGGCCAGGCGGACCGGCTCCGGCACCTTCGTGCTGCCCGACACGTCGTCGGCGCAGGAGACGCGGAGCGCTGCCGCGCCGAAGGCCGCCGCCAACATCGACGCGCTGCTCGCGCTGCAAGGCGTCGAGGAGGATCCGGTCGAGCGCCGTAAGCGCTCCGTGGCCCGCGGCAAGACCGCGCTCGACGTGCTCGACGAACTCAAGATGGGACTCCTGTCCGGCAATCTCGACGCATCGACCGTGATGCGGTTGCGCGATGCCGCGGCGAACCTGAAATCGTCCTCGGGCGATGCTGGACTGGACTCCGTGCTCTCGGAGATCGAGCTGCGCGTCGAGGTCGAGCTGGCGAAGGCGGGGCAGGCGTAGTCGGGCTGTCCGTCGCCCGGCTTGACCCGGCGACCCAGAGACCGTCGTTGTTGAACCGAAAGGCCGCGGCGTACTGGATGCCCCGGTCAAGCCTGGCATGACACCCACGTTGGGCTGGCAAGCTGCGCTCTCGCTTGGGCCTACGCCGCTTCCTCCTTCAGCTGCGCGTCGTAGCGGCGCTGGGCGGCGAGCACGTCTTTCAGATTCTGCTCGGCCCAATCGCGCAGCGGATCGACGGCGGCGGCGAGCGTCAGCCCGAGCTGCGTGATCGAATACTCCACCGTCACCGGCACGGTTGCGATGGCGCGGCGTTTGATCAGGCCGTCGCGTTCGAGCGACTTGAGAACCTGGCTCAGCATCTTCTGCGAAATGCCTTCAATCGTGCGGCGCAACTGATTGAAGCGCATCGGCTCTTCGCGCAGCAGCAAGAGGATCAGCACCGCCCATTTGTCGCCGACGCGATCGAGAATCTGGCGGGTGGGGCAGTTCGCGGCATAGACGTCGGGCTTCATTGTCAGACCTCAGATTCCATTGCGGTCGCTTTGCGGTACGCGTCTGGTTACTCCGGTGTAATCAGGTAAGCACAAAGTGCTCTCTTAACACCAGCATCCTTTGCGATATCTAGTTACTGTTAGTTACTACAGAAGCAAAGGAGCCTTCCAATGAAAATCGCAGTCGCCGGTGCCTCGGGCCGGGCCGGGTCGGAGATCACCAAGGAGCTGTCGCGCCGCGGCCATAGCGTGACCGCCATCGCCCGGAACCCGGAGAAGATCGCAGCCCTGCCGAACGTCACGCCGACCAAGGGTGATGTGCTCGACCAGGCGGGCTTGACCAGGCTGTGGGCCGGGCACGACGTGGCCGTGAGTTCCGTGCACTTCCTGGCCAGCGATCCGCAGAAGCTGATCGGCGCGGCCAAGGCATCCGGGGTGGGCCGCTACCTCGTCGTCGGCGGGGCCGGCAGTCTCGAAGTCGCCCCCGGCGTGAAACTGGTCACAACTCCCGGTTTTCCGGCCCAATACAAGGCCGAGGCGGAGGCGGGCTCCGCCTTTCTCGATCTGCTACGGCAGGAAAAGGACCTGAACTGGACCTTCATCTCGCCATCGGCGCTGTTCATCGAGGGGGAACGCACCGGCAAGTTCCGGCTCGGCACCGATCAGCTTCTCGCAGATGCGAACGGCAAGAGCTGGATCAGCTTCGCCGACTACGCCATTGCGCTCGCCGATGAGATCGAGAAGCCGGCCCATCTGAGGCGGCGTTTCACGGTCGGTTACTAGGCCTTCGGCCGCCCCCGGGCTCTCCAGGATAAACCTTCCTGTGCAAGGGTTTGGGGGCGGTAACCGAGTGATTAAGGAAATATTGTCTGTCACAGGAGGCCGCTATATAACGCCCCGCTCAACGGACCCCGTTCCGTTTGCGAGTCGTTGCTTAGACAGATAGGCCGCCCTTGGAAAAGTTGAAAAACTACCGACCGACCGAAAAAGAGCCTTTCATGAACGACCGGCAGAAGGAGTACTTCCGTTTGAAGCTCCTCGCCTGGAAGGATGAGATCCTCAAAGAGTCCAAGCTCACCCTGCAAGCCCTGCAGGAGGAGAACGTGAACCATCCCGATCTCGCCGATCGGGCATCGTCCGAAACCGACCGCGCCATCGAACTCCGCGCCCGCGACCGCCAGCGCAAGTTGATCGCCAAGATCGACGCCGCGCTCCAGCGTATCGAGGACAACACCTACGGCTATTGCGAGGACACCGGCGAGCCAATCTCGTTGAAGCGGCTCGAAGCCCGGCCCATCGCAACGCTCTCGGTGGAAGCGCAGGAGCGCCACGAGAAACGCGAGAAGGTTTATCGCGACGAATAAGATCCGAGCCGCAGAGATGCGGCTCTTTGTTTTTGGACGCGAGGCGCCATTTCGCGCTGCGCTTGGCATTTTGCCTGTCGCTTGCAGCCGCACGCTTCGACGCGCGAGCGCAATCGCGAAAAGTGAATCGCGATCAATGGGCTAGACTCACGTCCTCCGAGCTCACGTGAGTTCGGATGAGAAACAGCCTTCACTTCAGGTGCGAGGAGGTTTTGCGAGTCGCATCAACGAGATCGGCCCGGATGCTGAGGGCCAGATCCAGCTCCATCAAGCAGCGCTGCAATCAAGCCTTTCGCGACGCCACGAGGCGTGCGCCCCCATAAAGCCTCGACCAGCTCAAGATTTCCTTAAACGCCGGCAGCAGGCCGTAGGCCGCATCCGTGAGCTCGTACTCGACCCTTAAGGGTTTCTCCGCAAAGGCAGTTCGGGACACCAGCCCATCCTGCTCGAGCTCGCGCAGTTGCATGGTCAGCATATGCTGGGTGATGCCGCCGATCGACCGCCGCAAGGCGCCGAAGCGAACCGCGCCGTTCATCAGGGCGAACAGGATCTCCAGCTTCCACTTGCCGCCGAGGGCATGGATGGCTCGCTTGAAGTCGGCGAGCAGGGCAGGGTCGGGGCTCCGATTGCAGTCGCCGTCGCAAGCGTTGGTCAGGTTTTCCATACCGGTCTCAACATCCATTCTACTTGTCCGCAAGCAGATAGTGACCAGATGCGGCCTTGAGCAGGGCCTGGGTGGAACCAAAATTCGTGGACCTGCGCAACGCGGGGAATTTGGCAATGAGCACTGTTCTGGT
The DNA here is from genome assembly GCF_002068095.1 of Bradyrhizobium sacchari. Classification (GTDB taxonomy): domain Bacteria; phylum Pseudomonadota; class Alphaproteobacteria; order Rhizobiales; family Xanthobacteraceae; genus Bradyrhizobium; species Bradyrhizobium sacchari. Next base: position 11,028 of record NZ_LWIG01000044.1, read on the forward strand.
CACCGGCGGGTCGGGCTTCGTCGGCATCCATGTCGTCCTGCAACTTCTGGCCGCCGGCCATTCGGTGCGGACGACGGTGCGCCGGCCGGAGCGTCAGGCCGACGTGCTGGCCATGCTGCGCGAGGGCGGGGCGGCTTCGCCCGAGAGCGTATCCTTCGTCACGGCCGACCTGACCGGGGATGACGGCTGGCAGGAGGCGGTCAGGGGCTGCGACTATGTTCTCCACGTTGCTTCGCCGCTCTCGACCAGTGTTCCCAAGGACGAGAACGAGATGATCATCCCGGCCCGGGACGGAACGCTCCGGGTGCTCCGGGTCGCGCGCGAGGCCGGGGTCAAACGGGTGGTGATCACCTCGTCGCTGGGCGCGATCGGCTACGGCCATTCGCCGCGCGAAAAACCGTTCGACGAGACCGACTGGACCAATCTCGGCGGCGCCGACGTGCAGCCCTACATCAAGTCCAAGACCCTGGCCGAGCGGGCGGCCTGGGATTTCGTCGCGCGCGAGGGCGGTGGGCTGGAATTATCGGTGGTCAATCCCGCCGCTATCTTCGGTCCCGTGCTGGGACCGGATTTCTCCGGCTCGATCGAGATCGTCAAGTCGTTGCTCGACGGTGCGATGCCGGCGGTGCCGCGGGTCTATTTCGGCGTGGTGGACGTGCGCGACGTGGCCGACCTGCATCTGCGGGCGATGATGGCGCCTGAGGCGAAGGGCGAGCGCTTCATCGCAGTGTCCGGGGAGACGATGTCGATCCTCGACATCGCGCGGGTGCTGCGGCGGGAATTGGGGCCGGCCGCGCGCCGGGTTCCACGGCTCCAGGCTCCGGACTGGCTGGTGCGCCTGGCCGCGAACCGGATTCCGCTGCTGCGCGCGGTGGTGCCGATGCTCGGACGTGTCAGGCATTCCACCAGCGCCAAGGCGCGGTCGCTGCTCGGCTGGCAGGCCCGCAGCAACGATGCGGCGATCCTTGCGACCGCGGAGAGCCTGATCCGGCTTGGCCTCGTCAAGCCGTGAGGGGCCGCCCGCGCTTGTCAGGCCGGAGCGGGGATGCTGAAGTGCCGTCCTCGATTTGCGTAGCGTGGGAGGCGGCGCCGATGGACAAGATTCTCGAAGCCGCAAAGGCGATCGCGCTGGCGCGCCGCAACCATGCGCCGCTCGCGGCCCTCGAGGTTCCACCGGACGACGAGGCCGAGGGTTATCAGGTCCAGCGCGCGCTGCACGATCTCTTGCTGCCGCATGTCGGGCCGCTCATCGGCTACAAGATCGGCTGCACCAGCCAGGTGATGCAGGAGTATATCGGGATCCCGCATCCGTGCGGCGGCGGCGTGTTCCAGAAGGGCGTGCACGAGAGCGGCGCGAAGCTTCAGGCCTCCAAATATGTCCGCGTCGGCGTCGAATGCGAGATCGCGGTGCGGCTCAAGCGCGACCTCGCGGCCGGCGAGGCGCCGTTCACGGCGGAATGGGTCGGCGAGGCCGTCGAGTCCTACCATCCCGCGATCGAGATCGTCGACGACCGTTACGTGAAATGGGAGACGATGGGCGCGCCGACGCTGATCGCCGACGATTTCTTCGCCGCCGGCTGCGTGCTGGGTCCGTCGGTTCCGCGCTCGTCGGTGCCGGACCTGAAATCGGTCAAGGGCCGTGCCATCGTCAATGGCGAGGAGGTCAGCCACGGCACCGGCGCCGACGTGCTCGGCCATCCCCACAACGCCCTCGCCTGGCTCGCCAACCATCTCGCCGCGGAAGGCAAGGGGTTGCATGCCGGGCAGCTGGTTCTCACCGGAAGCCTGGTGAAGACACTGTGGCTGAAGGCCGGCGACAAGGTGCGGATGGAGCTCGATGGGCTCGGCGTGGTGGAGGCGGAGTTCAAGTAGTGCTTTCTCTCCGCTGTCATTGCGAGCGCAGCGAAGCAATCCAGAGTCTTTCCGCGGTGACGGTCTGGATTGCTTCGCTGCGCTCGCAATGACGGCGTATGGGGCGCCGCCACCGCCCAAAATACATGCGGCCTCCGGCAGGGGAGCTACCGGAGGCCGCGTCGTACATCGTCGTTCGCGCCTAGGTTCGCGAACACGATGTGGGAGCTCTTGAAGAAGGTTAGAAGGGCAGCAGCACGTCCATGACCTGCTGGCCGTAGCGCGGTTGCTGCACGTCCATGATCTGGCCGCGGCCGCCATAGGCGATACGGGCCTGCGCGATCTTGGTGGAATCGATGGTGTTGTCGCTCTGGATGTCTTCGGGGCGAACGATGCCGGCGACCACGAGTTCGCGAATCTCGTAGTTGACGCGGATCTCCTGCTTGCCCTCGACCACGAGATTGCCGTTCGGCAGCACCTGGGTGACGACCGCGGCGACGTTGGTCTGCAGGGCCTCCGTGCGGTTGACCGAGCCCTTGCCGTCGCTGGCGGCGGTGGAGCCGGCGGTGAGGAGGCTGCCGGGCAGGATCTTGTTGGCCTGCGTGATCGTCTTCGCGCCGAGGAAGTCGGTGACCTGAGAGTTTTCCGAGTTGGTGCGGCTGCGCTGGGTCTCGTTGGCGATGTTGGCCTTGTCGGTGATGTTCACGGTCACGGTGAGGAGGTCGCCGATCTGGTGGGCGCGCTGGTCCTTGAAGAAGGCGCGGCTGCCGTTGCGCCACAACGAGTTCGGATTGTAGGAGGCGACTTCCGGCTTCGGCATCGGCATCTGCACCGGCTTGTAGCCGGGCTGCGTCGTCGGATTGTCGATCGCGGCCAATTTCGGTTGCTCGCCGATCTGCGACAGGCGGTCGATCGAGGAGCAGCCGCCCAGCGCGCAAGAGGCCAGCAGCAGGGCAGAGATCGCGATGCGACGAAGACGGAAAGCCGAACTGAACGAGGACATGACTTACTCTGACTTGGCTGGAGCTTGCGAAAGGCGGGCTTGCGGGATCTGGGCTTGTGCGATCTGAGCCGACGACGCCGGAGCCTGGACCAGGTTCCGGACGAAGGCTGCCGTGTCGACGGGAGCGGGCGCCTCATCGCGCTTGAGCGAGGAGGTCTGCTCGACCGCCGGCGCCATCGGCGCGGACTGGCTGGCACCCTGCACTGTGACCTGGCCGCGGCCGGTGACGACGCCGGTCAGCGTGCGCTTGGATTGCAGGTTGAGCACGGAGACGGTGTCGCCCTCGGCGCCGCTCTCGATCGCCTTGCCGCGCGTGGTGAGGTAGAGGCCGGGCACCTGGTAGATGATGGTGACGCTCTGGTCGCGCTGCACGAAGTCGGGCTTGACGATGTCGGCGACGCGGATCGGCGTGCCGGCCCGCATCGGCCGGCGCAGCTGCATGCCGATGGTGCGGTCGCGCGAGGCGGCCTCGCCGGTGACCTCGGCCTTCGGCCGGCGCTCCAGCACGATGTCCGAGGATTTCAGCATCTCGGCGCGGTCGATGTCGCGCGTCAGCACGGCGACTTCCACGGTCTCGATCGCGGTGCCGCTGAAGCGCAGCTTGGTCGGCGCCGGGTTGCTGTCGTTGTTGATCTCGAAGGCGATGTCGAAACGGCCGCTGCGTGCGTCGTAGCGGGTTGCGACCGGCAGCAAGGCGCCGGTGTTGGAGGCATCCAGCCGCATGTCGGAGACGCCGCGGTCGAACGTGACGGAGATGTTGGCGGCATCGCCAAGGCCGAAGCGGCGCTCGAGCGCGAAGGCAACGGCGTTTTCGAGATCCTTGTTGGCGAGCGTGCGGGCGAGGCGGGTGACCTGGACTTCCCTGATATCGCCGGTCATCACGCCGATCACCTGCTTTGCGCGCAGCACCGACAGGACCTGCGCGACCGGCAGCGCGCCGGTGGTGCCGAGGTCGGGCGAACGGTAGACCGGGATCAGCGCGGCCGAGCCGGCATTGTCGATGAGGTCGCCGACCCGAACCACGTCCGAAGTCACGGTGACGTTCGCACGCAGCGTCGGCGCCGCGATGCCGTCGTCGGCGGCCTCTGCCGGCATTGCCAGCAGCAGGAGAGCTGAGATCGTGGCGAGGGTGGTCCGGATCATCGTCATCACCTCAGCGGAACAGCGCCGTGGTCGATTGCATCATCTGGTCGGCGGCGCTGATGACCTTGGCGTTCATCTCGTAGGCGCGCTGGGCGGCGATCAGGTCGCTCATTTCCGAGACGACGTCGACATTGGCCTGCTCCAGGCTGCCTTGGGTGACCTTGCCGAAGCCTTCGGTGTTGGCGGTGCCGTCCTGCGGCGGGCCCGATGACGGCGTCTCGGTGAACTGGTTGCTCCCGACCGGCTGCAGGCCGGCCTTGTTGATGAAGCGGGTCACGTTGATCGTGCCGATGACCGAGGAGGTCGGCGAGCCCGGCAACGTGACCGAGACCTGGCCTTGCTCGTTCACCGTGATGCCCGAGGCGTTTTGCGGGATGGTAATGGTCGGCTGCACCGGGTTGCCCTGCGCGGTGACGACGCGGCCCTGGTTGTCCATCTGGAAGGTGCCGTCGCGGGTGTACTGGTAGGTGCCGTCTGGCATCAGGATCTTGAAGAAGCCTTCGCCCGAGATCGCAAGGTCGAGGTCGTTGCCGGTCTGCGACAGCGTACCTTGCGTCATGCTGCGCGGCGTGCCGACGGTCTTGACGCCGCCGCCGATGTCGACGCCGACCGGCACGATGGTGCCCTGGTCCGAGGCTTGCGCGCCGACGCGGCGCACGTGCTCGTAGATCAGGTCCTGGAACGCAGCAGTCTGCTTCTTGAAGCCGGTGGTGCGGAGGTTGGCGATGTTGTTGGAGATCACCTGAACGTTGAGTTCCTGTGCCGCCATTCCGGTCGCTGCGGTGTGAAGCGCCTGCATGTCAGTTCTCCCTCAATCAGGCCGGAACGTCGGCGAGCTTCTCGATCGCCGATTTGTGGAGGTCGCTCTGCTGCTGCAGCAGGTTGGCGATGGCGGTGTAGCTGCGCATGACCTCGACCATGCGGGTCATCTCGCCGACCGAGTTCACGTTCGACTTCTCGATGTAGCCTTGCTGCACGGTCGACTTGGTGTCGGCCTGCTGGTTCGCGCTGCCGCCGGCATAAAGGTTGGTGCCGAGCTTGGTCAGCTTGGCCGGATCGTCGAACGACACCATGCGGATCTTGCCGCGGATCGAGTCGGTCTTGGCGGTGCCCTCGAGCACGGTGACGGTGCCGTCGGGGGCGACGTTGATGTCGTGGTCGGTCGGCTGGAAGGTGATCGGGCCGCCGGTCCCGAGCACGAGGTTGCCGTCGGAGGTGACCAGCTGGCCGGTGCTGTTGAGCGTGAACTTGCCATCGCGGGTGTAGCGCTCGGCGCCGTTGGCCTGCACGGCGAAAAAGGCATTGCCGTTGATTGCCATGTCGAGCGGGTTGTTGGTCGGCTCCATCGGGCCCTGGCCGACGTCGCGGAAGGTGCCGCGGTCCTGCACGTAGGAGACCCGGCGGTCGGAGCCGATGAAATTGTCCTCACGCGCGTTCGAGTTGAGGTACTCCTCGAACAGCGAATGGTCGGCCTTGAAGCCGTTGGTGTTGGCATTGGCGACGTTGTTGGCGACGACATCCATCTGCCGTTCCAACGTCATCTGCCGCGACAAGCCGATCAGAAGCGCGTTCTGCATCGGAAGATCTCCCCTGAGTGAGATCTGCCATTTCGCTCTCCCAAGCGCCTTGGCCGACCCCGTGAACGGGACTGCCCGGTTCTCCCAAACCGTTCGGTCCCGGTCCTCTCTCAGCGAAAGCCGTGCCAACCTGAAAAATGATGAGAATTCAATTAGTTGATGATTTTTCGAGGGCGCGGGGAGGCGGCAGAAAGGTTCTGTTAGCCATGTTTGCCCGGCAGATTTTTCCTAGCTGGGGCGCAATCGAAAGAAACCGTTAACCATTATTACCGTAGCGTTTGCGGGCAAGAGGAGCGCATTGCGCTGGGACATTCGTATCGCGTCACTGTCTGCCAGGGGGCTTCGCTCTTTCGATTCCTTTAAGAGATGAGCGAGCCGGGCGACCATGGCAGAGAATGAAGCGGAAGGCGGCGGAGCCGCCGAAGGCGCGGACGCCGCTCCCCCGAAGAACAAGCTCAAGCTCATCATCATGGCCGTCGGCCTGCTCGCCGTCCTCGGCGGCGGTGCTGCGACCTGGTTCTTCTTCTTCCGTCACGGCGACGACGAGCATCATGCCGAGGTGGCGCCCCCGCCGAAGCCGCCGGCCTTCGTCGACGTGCCCGACATCATGGTGAACCTCGCCGGCGCGCCGGGCGAGCGCGTGCAATATCTGAAGCTGAAGATCGTGCTGGAGCTCAAGGAAGAGAAGCAGATCGAGGCGATCAAGCCGACCATGCCGCGCGTCACCGACATCTTCCAGACCTATGTGCGCGAACTGCGCTCCTCCGACCTCAACGGCTCCGCCGGCATCTTCCGCCTCAAGGAAGAGCTGACCAAGCGCGTCAACGCGGCGGTAGCGCCGATCCAGGTCAGCGCGGTGCTGTTCAAGGAAGTCGTGATCCAGTGATGATGCTGCGGAAGGTGACGGGCTAGCGTCATGGCCGGTAACGAGCAAATGGACCAGGATGCGATTGCCGCCCAATGGGAGGCGTCGCTCGATTCCGAGGATCCCGCGGAGGCCGCGAAGGCCGCTGCCGAAAACGAATTGTCGGAGACCATGGCCCTGCAATGGGCGGCCATGGTCGAGGACGGCAGCCGCGATCTCGGCAACGGCAAGAATTCCGGCGAGCGGGTGCTGTCGCAGGAGGAGATCGACAACCTCCTCGGCTTCACCGTCGGCGACGTCACGCTCGACGACCATTCCGGCATCCGCGCGATCATCGATTCGGCGATGGTCTCCTACGAGCGTCTGCCGATGCTCGAAATCGTCTTCGACCGTCTGGTGCGGTTGCTGACGACCTCCTTGCGCAACTTCACCTCCGACAACGTCGAAGTCTCGCTCGATCGCATCACCTCGGTGCGCTTCGGCGACTACATGAACTCGATCCCGCTGCCCGCCGTGCTCTCGGTGTTCAAGGCCGAGGAGTGGGAAAACTTCGGCATGGCGACGGTCGATTCCAACCTGATCTACTCGATGATCGACGTGCTGCTCGGCGGTCGCCGCGGCACCAGCCAGCTCCGCATCGAGGGCCGGCCCTACACCACCATCGAGACCGAGCTGGTCAAGCGCCTGGTCGAGGTGGTGCTGGCCGATGCCGAGCAGGCGTTCCGGCCGCTGTCGCCGGTGACCTTCACGATCGACCGACTCGAGACCAATCCGCGTTTCGCCGCGATCAGCCGTCCCGCCAATGCCGCGATCCTGGTGCGCCTGCGCATCGACATGGAAGACCGCGGCGGCAACATCGAGCTGCTGCTGCCTTACGCGACCATCGAACCCATCCGGGGCGTGCTGCTCCAGATGTTCATGGGCGAAAAGTTCGGCCGCGACCCGATCTGGGAGGGCCATTTTGCCACCGAGATCAACCAGGCCGAGATCGCCGTCGATGCCGTGCTCTACGAGGCCGACATCCCGCTCAAGCAGCTGATGCGCCTCAAGGTCGGCGACACGCTGCCGCTGGACATGCGCGCCGACGCCAACGTGACGGTGCGCTGCGGCGACGTCACGCTGACCGAGGGGCGGATGGGCCGGGTCGGCGACCGCGTTGCGATCCGCGTGACGAAACCCTTGCGCAAGCCAAGTACGACACTTGCGATGTTCGAGAAGGTGGACGAGCAGAACAAGATGATGGAGGCCCCATGAACCACTCCCTGGGAATGGCGATCGAGACGCTGGTGGCTATCTTGCTGATGCTCACGATCGGCTACTGTATCCTGCTGAACAAGCGGCTGACGCGGCTGAAGGCGGACGAGCATTCGCTGAAGGCGGTCATCGCCGAGCTGATCACCGCGACCGAGATCGCCGAGCGCGCGATCGGCGGGCTGAAGCTCGCCGTGCGCGACGTCAACGAGAACCTCGGCAGCCAGCTCGCGGCGGCGACCCAGATGTCGGACCAGCTCTACAGGCAGCTCGGCGAGGCTGACAACGTGGTGCGGCGCCTGTCCAAGATCGCGATCGCCGCGCGCCCCGTCACCAATCCGGAAACCGTCGCCGCGCCCGTGGCCAAGCCTTCCTCGGCGAAGGCGGTGGCGGCAGCGGCCGAAGCCTTCTCCGAGCGCCGACGATCCAACGGCCTTGCCGCATGAAGCCATGGCATGAAGTCTTTCCGTAACATCCGCGTCATTCCGGTTGTCCTGGTCGCCGTCGCAGGTCTCGCCACGCTCAAGGTCGTGGGCCTCGTGATCAATGGCGGCTATGTCTTCGACTATCAGCCGAACCAGACCAAGAAGTCCTGGGCGCAGGAGAATCTGAACTTCCCGACCGGCCGCGAGGATCCGGATATTACCGGCTCGACCCATGGCGCGCCGAAGGAGGCGCCGAAGCCCGCTGCGCCCGAGACCAAGCCCGAAGGCACCGTGGTCAAGGTCGAGGAAGGCCAGCCGCAGGTCTCGGCTTCGGAACGCGCCATCCTCGAGCGCCTGCAGGCGCGCCGCCAGGAGATTGAGGCCCGCCAGCGCGAGATCGACATTCGCGAGAGCCTGCTCAAATCCGCCGAGAAGCGCATCGAGAACAAGGTCGAGGAGATGAAGGCGGTGGAAACCCGCATCTCCGCGACCCAGGCCGAGCAGAAAGCCGCCGAAGCCCAGCGCATGAAGGGCCTCGTCACCATGTATGAAGGCATGAAGCCGAAGGACGCCGCGCGGGTGTTCGACCGACTCGAGATGGGCGTGCTGATCGAGATCGCCTCGGCGATTGCGCCGCGAAAGATGGCGGACATCCTCGGGCTGATGTCGCCCGAGGCCGCCGAGCGGCTCACGGTCGAGATGGCCCGCCGTGCGAATGGCGGCGGCGATCAATCGGCTTCGGTCGGCGATCTGCCCAAGATCGACGGCAAGCCGACGCAAAAGCCGAATTGAGGGCTCATACTTAAGAAGTCCTTAATTGGCAAAACCTACATTCGAGGGCATGGGCCGGCACCTGTTGCCGGCATGAACCGCCGAACCGGAAGAAATGCCGCAAATGGCGCGAGAGGCTGCCGCTGGATTTGTGTCGCGAGCCCGCGCCTTGGCGCGGGGCTTGTCGCGTCACGCCTGCAAGGCGCCGATGCTGGCGGTCTGCCTCC
>NZ_LWIG01000044.1:20210-25272 GCF_002068095.1 Bradyrhizobium sacchari
GGTTTTGCCCGCCTCGTCATCAAGCTTGGCGAGGACGTTCCGTCCGAGGTGACGACGGCCGGCTCCATCCTCATCATCCGCTTCGACCGTCCCGTCGACGTTCCCGTCGACCGCGTTCCGGAAGGCGCGCCCGACTACGTCAACTCCGCCCGCCGCGACCCTGACGGCGGCGCCATCCGCCTGTCGCTGGCGCGGCGTGTCACCGTCAACACCATGAACGCCGGCGAGCGCACCTTCGTCGACCTCCTGCCGGAGGGCTGGAAGGGGCCGCCGCCGAGCCTGCCCATGGACGTGGTCAAGGAGCTCGCCGAGCGCGCGCGCATCGCGGAACGGGCGCTGCGCGCCCAGCGTGCCGCGGCCGAGACCAAGAAGCGACCGCAGATCCGCGTTCGCGCCTCGGTGCAGCCGACCTTCGTGCGCTTCGTGTTCGAGATGCCTGACGGCGTCGGCGTGTCCTCCGTGCTCAACGAGCAGAAGCTCACGCTGATGTTCAACGCCAACCTCAATTTCGACCTGGCGGATGCGGTCGTTGCCGCGCCACCGAACGTCGCCTCGATCAAGCAGAAGGCTGACATTGATCAGACCAGCGTCGAGATCGCGCTGATCGGCGATTCCGACGTGCACTCCTTTCGCGACGACAAGAACTATGTCGTCGACGTCTCCTTCCAGCCCGACAAGGGCAAGATGGCTGCGACGGCCGAGTCCGTGATCGCGCAGGCCAAGCCTGCGGGCCACGCACCGGCGCCTGCGCCGGAAAAGCCGGCGGCCGAGAAGCCGAAGGATGCGCATCGCGAGATCGCGCCCCCGACGTCCGAGACGATCGCACGCGAAGCCAAGATCGAGGTGAAGCCGGAAGTGCCCGCCGCGATGCCGACCGCCGAAACCCCGAAGTCGGCTCCCATGGTCGCGGCCGAAACGCCGCGCGCCGCGGACGCGCCCAAGGAAACTCCGAAGCCGGCGCCTGTCGCCGAAGCTCCGGCTGCGCCTGCCAAGCCTGCAACGGTCGAGGCGCCCAAAGAGGTCGTGGCGGAAGCGCCGAAGGAGCTGGTCAAGGAATCTGCCAAGGAAACTTTCAAGGAAGCCCCGAAGGCCGAGGCGCCGGCGCCGCAGCCCACCGTTGCCAGCGTGGATGCGCGCCGCGACAGCGATGGCCTGCGCATCACGTTCCCGCTGCAGGTCTCGACGCCTGCGGCGGCGTTCCGGCGCGGCGACACGATCTGGCTGGTGTTCGACTCGCCGAAGCCGATCGAGGTCGAGGCGATCCGCACCAAGGGCGGCGCGATGATCGGGGAGGTCGGACGCGTTCCGCTCGACAAGGGACAGGCGGTGCGCATCCGTCTCACCCGGCCGCTGGTCTACTCGCTGACGAGCGAGGAGGTTGGCAAGGAGACCAACTGGCTGCTGACCCTCGCCGACAAGATCCAGGCGACACCGCTGCCGCTGATGATGTCGCGCAACATCACCGATCCGGCACTCGCCAACATCGCAATCCCCTTTGCCAACCCGGGCCAGCTGCACAAGCTGACCGATCCCGATGCCGGCGACACGCTTTATGTCATCACCGCGCAGCGGCCGGTCCGCGGCTTCATCAAGCGGCAGGACCTCGTCGATCTCTCGCTGCTGGAATCCGCGCACGGCATCGCGATCCGTCCGAACTCCGACGAGGTCGCCGTCGAGGTCGGGGCCGACAAGGTCATTCTCGGCAAGAAGGGCGGGCTAACGCTGTCGCCGGTCGACATCTCGGCCGAGCGGGCGCCGACCGCGGTGCGCCCGATCTTCAGCCCCGAAGGCTGGCGCAAGGGGCAGTCGGAAAACTTCATGGCGCGCCAGAGCGAGCTGATCACGGCGATCTCGGCCGTTGAGCCGGCGATGCGCTCGCTGCCGCGGCTCGACCTCGCGCAGTTCTACATGTCCCGCGCGATGTACCACGAGGCCAAGGCCGTGTCCGAATTGATGCTGGCCGATCCGCTCAACAAGGAGGAGAGCGGTGCGCTCATCATGCACGCGATCGCGAGCATCCTGATCGGCCGGACGGCGCAGGGCCTGAAGGACCTCGCCAATCCCGTGATCGGCAACAGTCACGATTCCCAGCTCTGGAAGGCGCTCGCCTATGCGCGCCAGGGCAAATGGGCGGACGCGCGCGAGAAGTTCAAGAACGTCGAGTTCGCCATCGCCTCGCTGCCGCTCGACATCCAGCGCATCGTGACGATGGATGCGATGCGGGCTTCACTCGAAGTGAAGGACTATGCAGGCGCCTCCAAGCGCCGCGGCGAGCTCGAGGTCGTCGGCGTCTCGCCCGAGGCGGCGCCCGGCTTTGCCGTGCTGCGCGGCCGGCTCGCCGAGGCGCTCGGCCATGACAAGGACGCGCTCGACGACTACAAATTTGCGGTCGCCTCGAACGATCGGCTGGCTGCGGCAGAGGCCAAGCAGCTCGAGGTCGCGCTGCGCCAGAAGCGCGACGAGATCGGCAAGGAAGACGCGCTGCGCGAGCTCGAGACGCTGTCGATGACCTGGCGGGGCGATGCGATCGAGGTCAAGACCCTGCAGATGCTGTCGCAGCTCTACGCCGAGAACGGACGCTACCGTGACGCGCTCACGGCAGCGCGCACCGCGACGAGGCTGCAGCCGAACGCCGAAGCCTCGCGACAGGCGCAGGACCTCGCTTCCGAGCTGTTCACGCAGATCTTCCTGGGGCCGAAGGGCGACGAGCTGCCGGTGGTCGAAGCGCTCGGCATGTTCTACGAGTTCCGCGAGCTGACGCCGATCGGCCGCCGCGGCGACGAGCTGATCCGGCGTCTCGCCGACCGTCTCGCCTCGATCGACCTGCTAGACCAGGCCGCCGAACTGCTGCAATACCAGGTCGACCACCGCCTCGAAGGCGCTGCTCGCGCCCAGGTCGCCGCGCGCCTGTCGATGATCTATCTCGCCAACCGCCGGCCCGACAAGGCGATCTCGGCGCTGCGCGCGAGCCGCATCAGCGATCTCTCCGGCGAGCTCAGGCAGCAGCGCCTGCTGCTGGAAGCGCGGGCGCAGAGCGACGTCGGCCGCCACGATCTCGCGCTCGACATCGTCTCCAACGTCTCGGGGCGGGAGGTGCTCCGCCTGCGCTCCGACATCTTCTGGGCGGCGCGGCGCTGGCGCGAGTCCGCCGAGCAGATCGAGCTCTATTACGGCGAGCGCTTCCGCGACTTCAAACCGCTCAACGCGGTGGAGAAGAGCGACATCATCCGCGCCGCCGTAGGCTACGCGCTCGCCGACGACTCGATCGGCCTGTCGCGCTTCCGCGAGAAATACGCGCCGCTGATGAGCGAGAGCGCCGACCGTCTCGCCTTCGACATCGCCAGCAAGCCCGCCGCGGCCTCCAGCGCCGAATTCGCCGAGATCGCCAAGCTCGCCGCCAGCGTCGATACGCTCGACGGCTTCCTGCGCGAGATGAAGCAGCGCTTCCCCGATGCCACCGCCCGCGCGCCAGCCTCGCCGCAGGCCAGGGACGACAGCGACCACACCGGCTCGCTGCCCAAGATCCCCGCCGTGCGCCAGATCAAGATGACGCGATAAGAACCCTGCTACCTCTAGGCCTCTCGACAGCTGCCGCGCGAGGCGGCAACCTGAAGCATCTTCATGCCGGGAGAGGGACGATATGAGCAAGCCTGCCAAGACCGAAGCCGAACTCGTCGCCATGGCACGGGCCGAACTGAAGGCCCATGTCGAAGGTCCGGATGGCTTCGCCATCTCGATCGTTCGCGATGGCGACAGCTGGGAGTTCCGTGCCGACGCCGATCAGGCCACGCGGGACCGGCCCGGCTTCCCCGAAAGCGTCGCCATGCTGGTCCAGATCGGCGACCACCTCAGCAAGCAATATGACGTGAAGGGGTAGGGCGACCGCAGCGAGGCGCGGCCTGGAACGTTGCCACATTCTCCGTCATTGCGAGCGTAGCGAAGCAATCCAGAGCGCTTCCGCGGAGGCAGTCTGGATTGCTTCGTCGCAAGAGCTCCTCGCAATGACGGGGAGGGGCCGGATGCTATCGCTCATGCCGGCGAGGATGGGTCGCCGTCCACTCCCCCAAAAGCCCGCCTAGCCGCCGTAACTCTGCACCAGACTCCCCGCCACCAGCGACCAGCCGTCGACCAGCACGAAGAAGATCAGCTTGAACGGCAGCGAGATCGTCGCCGGTGGCAGCATCATCATGCCCATCGACATCAAGACCGAGGCGACGACGAGGTCGATGATCAGGAAGGGCAGGAACAGGAGGAAGCCGATCTCGAAGGCGCGCTTGAGCTCGGAGATCATGAAGGCGGGGACGAGGATGCGCAAGCCGAGGTCGTCGGGGGTGGCCGGCGGCGGCTCGCCGGACAGGTCGAGGAACAGCTTGAGATCCTTCTCGCGCACGTTCTTCTGCATGAAGCCGCGCAGGGGGACGGAGGCGCGCTGGAGCGCATCCTCGACACTGACTTGGTTGGCGACGAGCGGGCGGATGCCGTCGTCATAGGATTTTTGCAGCACCGGCCCCATCACGAAGAAGGTGAGGAACATTGCCAGCGCAATGATCACCGAGTTTGGTGGCGCGGTCGCCGTGCCCATCGCGGTGCGCAGCAGCGACAGCACGACCACGATGCGCGTGAACGACGTCATCATGATCAGGATCGACGGCGCGATCGACAGCACCGTCAGCAGCGCGATCAGCTGGATCGCGCGCTCAGTGACGCCGCCGCCCTGGCCGCCGAGATTGATGCTGATGTCCTGCGCATGCGCAAGGCTTGCGAGCGAAGCCGCGCCGACCAGGACAGAAAGAAAAAGAACTCTACGCGGGAGGGCCGGCAGTCTCACGAAGACGGCTTCGGACGGCCGAGCAGCGAGGCCATCTCGTCTTCGAGATTTTCAAAGCTGGTCTTCTCCGCGGCGGGTTTTGCCGGGGGCGCCGGCGGTTCGCTGCGTGCCACGCGCGGGGGAGCGGCGGGCGGCTCCGGCGCAACCGGAGGCGCGACCGTTTCGCCGGCCGGGCGGCGCAGCGCGGCCTCTAGCCGTTGCGCCATTTCGGCGAGGTTCTGTTCGGCGCTGGAG
>NZ_LWIG01000045.1:0-8084 GCF_002068095.1 Bradyrhizobium sacchari
ACCGAGCTCAGGAATTTTGCGACTTCCTGCTTCAGCCGGTTGCTGTCCGCCGACAGCGAGCGCGCCGCCGAGAGCACCTGCGAGGAGGCAGACCCCGTTTCAGAGGCCCCGCGTTGGACGTCACCGATGTTGGTCGAGACGCGCTGGGTGCCATGGGCCGCCTGCTGGACGTTGCGGGAGATCTCCTGTGTCGCCGCGCCCTGCTGCTCCACCGCGGCAGCAACCGTCGACGAGATCTCCGACAGGCGTTCGATGGTGCCGCTGATCTCCCGGATGGAGCCGACCGATTGCTCGGTGGCGGCCTGGATGCTGGAAATCTGCTGGCCGATCTCGCCGGTGGCTTTCGCTGTCTGCTCGGCCAGCGCCTTGACCTCGGAGGCGACCACGGCAAAGCCGCGGCCGGCATCGCCGGCGCGCGCGGCCTCGATGGTCGCATTCAGCGCAAGGAGATTGGTCTGGCCCGCGATGGTGTTGATCAGCTCGACCACGTCGCCGATGCGGGCGGCAGCCTTGGACAATTCGCCGACGCGCTCGTTGGTCCGGCTCGCCTGGCCGACGGCCTCGCTGGCGATGCGGGCGGATTCCTGCACCTGGCGCGCGATCTCGCTGACGGAGGAAGACAGCTCTTCGGTGGCGGAGGCGACGGCCTGAACATTGGCCGAGGCCTCCTGGGAGGCGGACGCCACCTCGGTGGAGATATCCTGGGCGCGCGAGGCGGTCGCCGTCAGCGTTCCGGCAGAGGCTTCGAGCTCGTTCGAGGCCGACGACACCGTATTCACGATCTCGCCCACGGCCCGCTCGAACTGGTCTGCGAGCCGGACCATGTCAGCCTTGCGGCTCTCGGCCTGCCGGGCCTCGATCTCGGTCTGCTCGTGCCGCAGGCGCTCGGTGTCGACCATGTTGTCCTTGAACACCTCGATGGCCTTGGCCATGTCGCCGATCTCGTCGGCCTTGCCGCGGCCGGGAACCTCGACCGCGAGATTGCCGCCGGCAAGCTGCCCCATCGCACGCGTCATCGAGGTCAATGGACCCACGATGCTGCGGGCGATCAGGAAGGCGACGATCAGTCCGAACAGGACGGCGAGGCCGCCCGCGGTCGCCTGCACGGTCGTCGTGCCGTCGATCACGGCTTCGGCGGCGGAGCGCGACCCCTTGTAGTCCTTCTTCAGGGTGGTTTCCGCGACCTTGAGCTTGCCGATGCTCTCGACGATGAGCGGGGCGAGATTCTTGTGGTAGATCTCGTCGGCCTGGAGCATCGCCGCGGAGGTCGTCTCGAACGCGGATTTGTAGATGCCGAGCGAGGTCTTCACCGGGGCGAGCGTGGTGCGCAGCTCCGTCGCCTGCGGGCTCTTTTCGAGCGCCGAAAGGCGCTGCATCGCCCTGTCCACGTTGGTCCTGAAATTGGCGGGGCCCTTGGTGTCGCGTAGGGCCAGGAAGCGCCAGTTGGCGATCTGCACCTGGAGAAGCCTGGATTCGAGGTCCGCGACGAGTGAGGCTGTGTCCTCGTCGACGGCTGCGCGCGCCACATCGACCAGCTTGCCCACCTTGACGGTCAGTTCGTCTCCGCTCGGCAGCAGCGTCGCCTTGCCGGTTCTTGCTTCGTTGACGGCGTCCCCAAGATTGTCACGCAGACTCCGCATCCTGGCGATGTCCGTGATGAGATCTTCGTAAAGGCGGCGCCGCTCCTCGGAGGCCGTCCCCTGCGCGCCGACCTTCAACAGTTCGGTCGCCGCGGTTTCCCGTTCTTGAGCCTCTTTCATCGCCGGTTCGCTGGCGTCGTAGATGTAGCGCAGATTGGCGCGCTGGATCGCCTGGAGGTGGGTCGATATCTCCAGCACCCGCGCCGTGCTGTCCGAGAGCGCCGATTGCTTTGCGACCTGATCCTGCACGGCCCGCAAATTCCAGACGGCAACCACCGCCATCACGACACCAACCGCCACCAGGGCCATGAAGCCTGCGTACAGGCGTCCCCTGATCCGCAAACGAAACTTCGGCATTCCCACTGTCCACCAGATGCATGCGACTTCGAGCAGCCGAACCCGTTCGACGATCGTCAGCGGCCACCCCGGCAGCCGCGCGTCGCATCTTTGCGACCCACGCTGCACCGCGACACAATGGAGGACACTCGTTAATTGAACCTTCCAATTTTTCGCGCAGACTCTTTGCGACGCGCACAACTTCTGCTGATTTTATAGCCAGCTGCGCAAGGATTTGGCTGGCGGCCGGCATGTCGCAAGCGTTTCGACGATCAACGTCTGTCAGGCGCACCGCCTGCGTCAATTTGCCGAGCGCGCCGACCCCATGGCGCCCCCGCCTGCTCTGGGCTCCTACTTCCACCGAACGGGTTTCTTCAGCTCGTAGGCAATCTCCGACCGGGTCATGCCGAAGTCCTGAAGCTCCCGTTCCGTCATGGCAGCGAGCTGGCCGCGGGCACGCGACCAGTCCCGCCTGATACACATGAGGTCCACCAGCGTCCGCCAGGCGCGCACGACCATCGACGGCTGTGACGGACAGCGACGGCCGGCGGACCCGAGATCGTCCAACCCGGTCAGCTCGCGGCCCTCGCGGGTGCTTGCGGAAACGGGCCCAGCGCCTTCTCGGTCAGCACCGAGTCGCAGTACTCGCGGATCTCCTTGATCTTGCGGTCCTCGAGACGAAACACCAGACAGTAATCGTTGTCGTAGCGCACGCCTTCCGGCGTGACATTGTCACCCTTGGCCTCAACCACGACGATGTCGCCATCGGCAATGAAGCGGTGGGCCACGGTGCGCGTCCGGTCGCGCAGGCGGGTGCGGACATAGCCGTGCAGGTCGTTGAGGATCGCCTCCTTGCCGGTGAAGGTGCGCGACCAGGAATATTGGCCGGTCACGACCCATCTGGCATCATCGGCAAGGCTCGCGGTGAACAGGGCGCGGTCGCGCGCGGCCGGATCGGGATTGGCGGCAGCGGCGAAAATATCCTGCATCAGTTTCTTGTTGGCATCAGCGCTCATGGCGGCATCTCCTGTGATGAGAACAGGGAGATCATCGCGGCGGGCGGATAATTCTTCAAATCGATAGCTGATATGATATCTATTCGCCTCATGAATTTGAAGTCCCTCGACCTCAATCTGTTGACCGCGCTTGACGCACTGCTGCGCGAGGCCAATGTCAGCCGAGCGGCCATGCGCATCGGACTGTCGCAACCCGCTACCAGCCATGCGCTGCAACGCTTGCGTGAGATCTTCGGCGATCCGCTGCTGGTGCGCACCGGCGCACGGATGGAGCTGACGCCGCGAGCGCTGGCCCTGCGCACGCCGCTGGCGCAGGCGCTCGACCAGGTCCGCGGACTGTTCGTGCCGGATGAATTCGACGCGGCGCGCAGCGAACGGCAGTTCCGCCTGATGATGCCCGATCTCGCGGTCGAGCTGTTGATGCCGCCTTTGATGGAGAAGGTGACACGGGCCGCGCCCAATGTCCGCATCGACGTGGTGCCGTGGCGGGGACCGGCGATCTTTCACGCCGAGTTCGCCAGCACCATCGACCTCGTGATCTCGATCGGCAATGCCTTCAAGGGTTTTCATCGCCAGTTGCTCTACACCGACAGCGATGCGCTGGCGGTGCGGCGCGACCATCCGATGACCGCGAAGCTGAAGCGGCGCGAGGCGTTCCTGGCCGCGCGCCATGTCGGCGTGATCATCCGCGGCAGCAGCGAGGATCTGATCGACACCTGGCTGCGCACCAAGGGCATCGAGCGGCACATTGCGCTGATCGTGTCAGGCTATCTCGAAGCGCTGCACGTCGCGGCGCGAACCGATCTCGTCGCCTTCGTGCCGCGCCGGCTGATCGCCGCGCTGTCGAAGCAGCTCGGCCTCGTCACGGTGACGCCGCCGCTCGACCCCGGGATCGACGAGCAGTTCATGTTCCATCCGACGCGGGCCCAGATGGATCCGGGCTCGATCTGGCTGCGGCGGCTGATGCTGGAAACGGGACGGGAGTTGGAGAAGCGGAAGGCTTCCTAGGGTGGGCAAAGCGAAGCGTGCCCACCATCCGTCGCCGCCGGAAAAAGATCGTGGGCACGGCGCTTCGCGCCTTTTCCTGCCGAACGCAATCGATCGATTCGGCAGTAGGGGTCCCGGCCTTCGCCGGGACGACGGCGGAGATTTAACTAGGCCTTCTGCGCGGCCATCACCTTGCTCACGGCCGGGCGGTCCGACATGCGCTTGAAATGGTCGGCAATCTTCGGCGTCGCATTGATATCGACGCCGTCGCCTTCGAGCCAGGTCGAGAGCGTGTAGAGATAGGGATCGCAGATCGTGAACTGATCGCCCATGACCCAGGGACCCCGAAACATCTTCTGCTCGATCAGCTTGAAGCAGGCGGCCATGGTCTGCGGGACCTTCGCCTTCATGTCCGCGAACGAGCTCTCCTCCGTCGCCCAGCGCGCGCCGCGCATCTTGTGGGCATGGTTGATGTGCACGGTCGAGCAGAGATAGGAGTTGAACGACTGCACCTGGGCGAAGTCGAAGGGATCGTCGAGCGGCGCGAGCTTCGCCTTGGGGAAGGTTTGCGCGATATAGGCCAGCATCGCCGGCGTCTCGGTGAGGACGCCGCGGTCGGTCACCAGGGCCGGCACGCGACCCTTCGGGTTGATCGCGAGATAGTCCGGACTGTTCTGCTGGTTGTCCTTGAAGCTCAGCCGTTCAGCCGTGTAGTCGGCGCCGGCCTCCTCCAGGGTCATGTAGGTGGCGAGCGCGCAGGTGCCGGTCGCGTAGTAGAGCTTGAGCATGTCGGACCTCATGAGAAAGCTGGAAACTAACTGCTGTCGGCCCCGAGGTCCATAGCACGCTGTTCTACGCCCTTTGCTCTTCGCAGTTGCCCACATCCGCCCGCCTGTGCCAAGACGCCTGCATCTGGAGGGGGGTCGTCATGACTGTACTCATCGCCGGTGGCGGTATTGGCGGACTGACGCTTGCGCTCAGCCTGCACGGGATTGGCGTTCCCGTAAAAGTGTTCGAGAGCGTCGCGGAACTGAAGCCGCTGGGAGTCGGCATCAACGTGC
Source organism: Bradyrhizobium sacchari (assembly GCF_002068095.1). Classification (GTDB taxonomy): domain Bacteria; phylum Pseudomonadota; class Alphaproteobacteria; order Rhizobiales; family Xanthobacteraceae; genus Bradyrhizobium; species Bradyrhizobium sacchari. Next base: position 5,041 of record NZ_LWIG01000045.1, read on the forward strand.
TGCCGCATGCGGTGCGCGAGCTGATCGAGCTCGGCCTGATGGACAAGCTCGACGCCAGCGGCGTGCGCACGCGCGAACTCGCCTATTTCTCCAAGCACGGCAAGCCGATCTGGAGCGAGCCGCGCGGGCTGGAGGCCGGCTACAAATGGCCGCAATTCTCGATCCATCGCGGCACGCTGCAGCAGCTGCTGCTGGACACCGCGGTCGAGCGGCTCGGCCGCGACAACATCCTCACCAGCCATCACCTGACCCGCTGGACCGAGACGGGCGACGGCGTGCGCGCCGACTTCATCGACAAGTCGACCGGCAAGGCTGCGGGTAGCTACGAGGGTGCGATCCTGATCGCCGCCGACGGCATCCATTCCGCCGCGCGAGAAAAGCTCTATCCGAACGAAGGCCCGCCGATCTGGAACGGCCGCATCCTCTGGCGCGGCGTCACGCCGGCCAAAGCCTTCCTCACCGGCCGCACCATGATCATGGCCGGACACGAGATCCTGAAATTCGTCTGCTATCCGATCTCGAAAGAGCCGGATGCGGCAGGCAACCACCAGATCAACTGGGTCGCCGAGCGGCACATGCCGCCGACCTATCAATGGCGGCGGGAGGATTATAACCGCACCGCGCGGCTCGAGGAATTTCTGCCCTGGTTCGAGAGCTGGCAGTTCGACTGGCTCGACGTGCCGAGCCTGATCAAAAACTGTCCGCACGCCTACGAATATCCGCTGGTCGACCGCGATCCGGTGTCGCAATGGACCTTCGGCCGCGTCACGCTGATGGGCGATGCCGCGCATCCGATGTACCCGATCGGTTCGAACGGCGCCTCGCAGGCGATCCTCGACGCCCGGGTCATCACCCGCGAGATCCTGGCGCACGGCCCGACGCAAGCAGCCCTGCTCGCCTATGAAGCCGAGCGCAGGCCCGCGACCACCGACCTCGTCCTGCTCAACCGCAAGAACGGCCCCGAGCAGGTCATGCAGCTGGTCGAAGAGCGCGCACCCGATGGTTTTGAGGTCGTCACCGACGTGCTGTCGCAAAAGGAGCTGGAAGACATCGCCGCCAACTACAAGCGCGTCGCGGGGTTCCAGGTCGAGGCGCTGAATGCGAAGCCGGCGATCGTAAGCAAAGATGCGCGGGCCTGACGAGCCCGCTCAAAGCGCGATGCGCATGAATGTGCCCTCGCCCCTTGTGGGAGAGGGCATCGCCGCCGGTAGACCCAGACTCACTTGGGTGAGGGTTGTTTCCGCTAGTCCAACTCGCATTTGAATTCACTGGGAGAGACCCCTCACCCGGCGCTTCGCGCCACCTTCTCCCACAAGGGGAGAGGGGAAGTGGAGCGTGCCGTGAGCGCTGGGATCACTTCACCGCCCCCGCCGCCTCCAGCAAGCGCTCGCTCGCGCTAGCGGTCGCCAGCACGGTGCCGTCCTCCGTCATCAGCTTCGCTTCGACGAACGCGATCGTCTTGCCGAGCTGCGTCACCTTCGCTTCACCGATGATTGTCCCGGGCCTGGCCGGGCTGAGGAAATTCACGGTCATGCTGATGGTGGTGGTGTAGAGCCGGCCCTCGCTCATCACCAGCACGGCCGGGCCCATGGTGTCGTCGAGCATGGCCGAGAGCATGCCGCCCTGAATGAAGCCCGCCGGATTGCAGAATTCGGGCTTGCCCTCGAAGCCGAGCCTGATCCAGCCCTCCTCTGGCCGGGCATCGAGCAGGCGCCAGCCGAGCAGCTCGGCGCAGGGCGGCCTTGGAAAATTGTCGAGCGCGGTCTTGACCATTCGCAGCCTCCGTATCGCGCCCTGATAGCTTAACGTTGCTGCCAGCGTGCTGTCAGGAGGATGCGCCCGACGAAAGATCCAGCCCGTGCGCGATCACCTTGCGCATGACGTTGGGCAGCGCTTCGTCCGCGAGGGTCGCGATGGGCACCCAGCGCATGCCAGCGGGCGCGCGGGAGCGCGCGTCGGCTTTCGCAGTGTAAACCACCAGCTCCAGCGGAAAGTGCGTGAAGACATGGGTGACGACGCCCACCTTGCGCTGCCAGCGCGACAGCCCCTTCAGTTCCGGCGCCTGCTGCTTCGCGGTCGCGTCCGCCTGTCCGGCCAACCAGTCAGAGCCCGGCACTTCCGTCATGCCGCCGAGCAGGCCCTTCTCGGGCCGCGAGCGAACCAGCAGTTCAGCCCCGCGTGTCACCACGAAAGCGGCGCCGCGCCTGAGCGTTCCGCTCTTCTTCGGCGCCTTGCGCGGAAAGGTCTCCTGCGTTCCCTGCGCGCGCGCCGTACAATCCTCAGTGAACGGGCACAGCGAGCAGGCCGGCTTCTTCGGCGTGCAGATCGAGGCCCCGAGATCCATCAGCGCCTGTGCACTGTCGCCGGCGCGGGAATTGGCGAGTAGCGTCGCCGCCAGTTGCTGGATCAAAGGCTTTGCCTGCGGAAGCTCGTCTTCAACGGCAAAGAGCCGCGACACCACGCGCTCGATATTGCCATCGACCGGCATGGTGTGGCGGTCGAACGCGATCGCCGCAATCGCCGCCGCGGTATAGGGCCCGATCCCGGGCAGCGCGCGCAAGCCTTCCTCGGTATCGGGAAACACGCCACCATGCTCGCGAGTCACCGCGACCGCGCAGGCATAGAGATTGCGCGCACGCGAATAATAGCCGAGCCCCGCCCACATCCGCAGCACGTCATCGAGCGAAGCCCGCCCGAGCGCGGTGACATCAGGCCAGCGCGCGACGAATTTTTCGAAATAGGGCCCGACCGCCTTCACCGTGGTCTGCTGCAGCATGATCTCGGAGAGCCAGACGCGGTAAGGGTCCGACGCCTCGCCGGGCGCGGCGCGCCAGGGCAGGCGGCGGCGATGGCGGTCGTACCAGGCGAGCAGGAGCGTTGGGCGCGATGGCGCATTCGACCGCGCGGGTTCCGGCTTGGCCTTGAGGGCAGATCTGAGGCTCATGTCTTCAGTTTAATGGCGTCACGCCGATCTCTCTACGTCATGGCCGCGCTCGTCGCGGGCATCCACGCCTTTCTTCGAAGGAAGAGCGTGGATGGCCGGG
>NZ_LWIG01000045.1:8121-11410 GCF_002068095.1 Bradyrhizobium sacchari
CCGCGGGTCTGTGGACCGCCCGCCGAAGTGCTATAAAGCCCCCATGTCCAAATCCGGTCCCATCTTCAAGCCGGGTCCCATCAGCGCGAAGCCACTCGGGATCCTGCTCAACGACGTCTTTGCCGAGGCCTATGCCAAGCAGGGCTTTGCGGCGCGCGAGCTGGTGACGCGGTGGACGCAGATCGCGGGACCGGAGATCGCGGCCCATGCCGAGCCGCTCAAGATGCAATGGCCCCGGCCGGTCGAGGGGCAGCCGCAGGAACCGGCGACGCTGGTGCTCCGGGTCGAGGGCCCGATGGCGCTGGAGATCCAGCATTCCGCCGATGTCATCCTGGAGCGGGTCAACCGCTTCTTCGGCTGGGGTGCGGTCGGCAAGCTCGCCTTCCGCCAGGCCCCCCTGTCGCGGCCGCGGCCCCGGAAGCGGCCCGGCCCGCCGGACCCCGAGGCGGTCGCCAAAGTGGCGGAGGGCCTGAGCGACATCGAAGATGAACAGCTCAAGTCCGCGCTGGCGCGGCTCGGGGCCGCCATCAAGCGAAATTGAGCCTCATTTCGCGGCCAATCTGGACCCGTTGCCGCGGCCCACCATTGCCTCAAGCGACGTTTCAAGCTAGCGACAGGCCGCCCGCACGGGACTTCGGGCGATACCACGCCAATCCGGGAGCCGACCTTGATCATCACCCGCCGCGCCTTCACCACGATGCTGTCGCTGACCGGGCTTGCCGCGGTCACCGGGCTCTCGCCGCTGCGGTTCATCTCCGAGGCCATGATCCCTGAAGCAATGGCGCAGTCGGCCGCCGATGTGGCCAAGCCCGTGTCGCTGCCCGACATGGCGCTTGGCCCGAAGGATGCCGCCGTCACCATCACCGAATACGCCTCCATGACCTGCCCGCACTGCGCGGCTTTCAACGAGCAGGTGTTCCCCAAGATCAAGTCGGAATACATCGACACCGGAAAGGTGCGTTACATCTTCCGCGAGTTCCCGCTCGACATCAAAGCCGCTGCCGGCTCGATGCTGTCGCGCTGCATCGCCAAAGACGACGCGCCGAAATATTTCGCCGTCACCGACATGCTGTTCCGCCAGCAGAACGACTGGGTGTTGAAGAACACCACCGAGACCCTGACGCGGATCGGCAAGCAGGCCGGCCTGACCCAGCAGCAGGTCGAGGCTTGCCTGAAGGACCAGGCGCTGCTCGACAAGATCGCCGCCGACCAGAAATATGCCAGCGACGTGTTGAAGGTGGATTCGACGCCGACCTTCTTCATCAACGGCGAGAAGATCAAGGGCGAGGCCTCGTTCGACGAGTTCGCCAAGAAGATCAATCCGCTGCTGAAGAGCTGATTCGCTCGTCAAGATCCTGATTCGCATCTCGAAAGCCGTATCTTTCCCGGCATAAATCCCTTGGGAAAAGCGGCTTTCGCCGGTTGCCCTCGCGGCGCACCGCGGCCATTGTCCAGCCGCATGAGGCGCCTCGCGCGACTCGCCCCGGATAGCGACACTGCCTTCCATGGTATTGTCCCGGCAGGGGGATTCGCGCCTGCCAACAGAGATGCGTGCTTATGAAAATCACCCGCCTGCGACTTCACGGCTTCAAGTCCTTCGTTGAGCCCACGGACTTCGTCATCGAGCCCGGCCTGACCGGCGTGGTCGGACCCAACGGTTGCGGCAAGTCGAATCTCGTCGAAGCGCTGCGCTGGGCGATGGGTGAGACCTCCTACAAATCGCTGCGCGCCGCCGACATGGATGCCGTGATCTTCGCCGGCTCCGGCAACCGCCCCGCGCGCAACCACGCCGAAGTGACGATGACGATCGACAATGCCGATCGCACCGCGCCGGCGGCGATGAACGACAGCCAGCTGCTGGAAATCTCCCGCCGCATCGAGCGCGAGGCCGGCTCGGTCTATCGCATCAACGGCCGCGACGTGCGCGCCCGCGACGTGCAGATCCTGTTCGCCGACGCTGCCACCGGCGCGCGTTCGCCCGCCCTCGTCCACCAGGGCAAGATCGGCGAGATCATCCAGGCCAAGCCCGAGCAGCGCCGGCGCGTGCTGGAAGATGCCGCCGGCGTCGCCGGCCTGCACGCCCGCCGCCACGAGGCCGAGCTGCGGCTGAAGGCGGCCGAGACCAACCTCACCCGCGTCGAGGACGTGATCGGCCAGCTCTCCGGCCAGATGGAAGGCCTGAAGAAGCAGGCCCGCCAGGCCGTGCGCTATCGCGAGGTCGCGGCCAAGGTCCGCAAGGCCGAAGCGACGCTGTTCCATCTGCGCTGGATCGGCGCCCATGCCGACGTCAATGAATCCGGCCAGACCCACGACCTCGCGGTCCGCGAGATGGCCGAGCGCACCCAGCACCAGGCCGAAGCCGCCCGCATCCAGGCGATCCGCGCCGCCGAGATGCCGGCGCTGCGCGATGCCGAAGCGCGCGCCGCCGCCGGGCTGCAGCGCCTGACCAATGCCCGCGAGCTGCTCGACCGCGAGGAAGAGCGCGCCAAGGAGCGCGTCGCCGAGCTCGAGCGCCGCCTCGCCCAGTTCGAGGGCGACATTTCCCGTGCTCAGCAGCAAACCATGGACGCCGACGTCGCGCTGCAGCGGCTCGACACCGAGGACGCCGAGCTGAAGGAAGAGATCAAGTCGCGGGTCGAGAAGCGCTCCGGCGTCGATGAGCGTGTCGCCGAGGCCGAGGCGGTGCTGACCGAGACCGAGCAGCAATTCGCCGAGCTCACCACCGCGCTCGCCGACCTCACCGCCAAGCGCAACCAGTTAGAGGCCAACGTCCGCACCCACCGCGACAAGCTCGCCCGGCTCGACCAGGAGATCGCGAACGTCGCGGCCGAAGAGCAGAAGCTCACCGAGGCGACCGGCGGCTTTGGCGATCTCGACGAGCTGACCGCGCTGGTCGAAACCGCGGAGCAGACGCTGGCGGCTTCGGAAGCCGCGGCGCAGGCGAGCGAAGCCGCGCATGTCGCCGCCCGTCAGACTCTGGAATCCTCACGCTCACCGCTGAACGAAGCCGACAAGCGCGTGCAGCGCCTGGAGACCGAGGCGCGCACCATCTCCAAGATCGTCAACGGCGAGACCAAGAATCTGTGGCCGCCGATCATCGACGGCATCACCGTCGACAAGGGTTTCGAAAAGGCGATCGGCGCCGCGCTTGGCGACGACCTCGACGCGCCGATCGACCCGTCGGCGCCGATGCGCTGGACCAATGTCGGACATACAGAGGGCGATCCGGAGCTGCCCGAAGGCGCCGTTCCGCTCTCCAACCATGTGCAGGCGCCGGCCGAGCTTGCCC
>NZ_LWIG01000045.1:11464-37345 GCF_002068095.1 Bradyrhizobium sacchari
CGCAGCTCAAGACCGGCCAGCGGCTGGTCTCGCCCGAGGGCGACGTCTGGCGCTGGGACGGCTTCGTCGCCGCGGCGCACGCCCCGACCGGTGCCGCACGCCGCCTCGCCGAGCGCGCCCGCCTCGTCGACATCGAGAACGAGCTGGAGCAGGCCCGCATCGACGCGCAGATCAAGCGCCAGGCGCTTGAGAATGCCGAGTCCGAGCTGCAGATCGCCGCCAGCACCGAAGGCGCCAGCCGCGAGGCCTGGCGCGCCGCGCAACGCGAGCTCAACGCTGCGCGCGAGCGCCACGCCACCGCCGAGCGCGAGATCAGCCGCCACGCCGCCCGCAAGGCGACGCTGTCGGAAGCGCACAGCCGTCTCGCCGCCGACCGCGCCGAGGCCGAAGCTGCGCATGAATACGCCGCCGCCGGCATCTCCGAGCTGCCGTCGAGCGAGGACACCGAGACCCGCCTCGCCGCCGTCCGCAGCGACATTGAAGCCCATCGCCGCATGGCCGCCCAGGTCCGGGCCGAAGCGCAGGCGCTGGCGCGCGAGGCCGAGCTGGCCGACCGCCGCGTGCAGGCGATCCTCGCCGAGCGCACCGAGTGGCAGAACCGCAAGGAGAGCGCGGCCTCCCACATCGACACCATCCAGGCCCGTATTGCCGAACTCACGATCGAGCGCAGCGACCTCGAAAACGCGCCGCAAGTGTTCGCCGAGAAGCGCAGCGCGCTGATCACCGAGATCGAATACGCCGAGAACGACCGCCGCATGGCCGCCGACGCGCTCGCCACCGCGGAAAGCGCGATGGCGGAGACCGATCGCGTCGCCAAGCTGACGCTCGAAGCGCTGTCCAGCGCCCGCGAGGCCACCGCGCGCGCCGAAGAGCGCATGGAAGGCGCCCGCCGGCGGCTGGAGGACATCGAGCGCGAGATCCGCGACATGCTGGAGGTCGAACCGCAGGCCGTCGCCGGCCTCGCAGAGATCGAGCCCGGCGCGGAGCTGCCGCCGCTGCACGACATCGAGGAAGACCTCGAAAAGATGCGCCGCGACCGCGAACGCCTCGGCGCCGTCAATTTGCGCGCCGAGGAAGAGCTGCGCGAGGTCGAGACCCAGCACACCGGCCTCGTCACCGAGCGCGACGACCTGGTCGAGGCGATCAAGCGGCTGCGCCAGGGCATCCAGAGCCTCAACAAGGAAGCGCGCGAGCGGCTCCTGACTTCGTTCGAGGTCGTCAACAACCACTTCAAGCGCCTGTTCGTCGAGCTGTTCGGCGGCGGCGAGGCCGCGCTGCATTTGATCGAGAGCGACGACCCGCTGGAAGCCGGTCTTGAAATCATCGCCAAGCCGCCGGGCAAAAAGCCGCAGACGCTGTCGCTGCTTTCGGGCGGTGAGCAGGCGCTGACCGCGATGGCGCTGATCTTCGCGGTGTTCTTGACCAACCCCTCGCCGATCTGCGTGCTGGACGAAGTCGACGCACCGCTCGACGACCACAACGTCGAACGCTACTGCAACCTCTTGCACGAGATGACCGGCTCGACCGACACCCGCTTCATCATCATCACGCACAACCCGATCACCATGGCGCGGATGAACCGCCTGTTCGGCGTCACCATGGCCGAGCGCGGCGTTTCGCAACTGGTGTCGGTGAGCCTGGCCGAGGCGGTGGACATTCTCGACCAGAACGTGGCGTGATATCTTTGCCGTCATTCCGGGGCTCGCGCAGCGAGAACCCGGAATCTCGCGCCACAATCTCCAGATCCCGGGTGCGCGCGACGCGCGCCCCGGGATGACGGTGGGCCATCATGATCTCCCCCACCCTCCCCGCCGAATTGAAAGCCGCGCTCGACGGCAAGCTTCAGGGCTTCTCCCGCACCGACGCCGCCCAGCGCTCGCAGAAGATCTCGACCGCCTATCGCGCCGGTGGCAGCTCCAGCACGATCAAGTTGGAGGCCGACGCCCTCGCTTATGCGCTCGCGCGCATGCCGGCGACTTACGCTTCTGTCGCCGCCAGCCTGAATGCGCTGACCGAGATCGCACCTGGCCTTGCGCCTGAAACGCTGCTCGACGTCGGCGCCGGCCCGGGCACCGCGAGCTGGGCCGCCGCAGAAGCGTTTCCGTCGCTGCGGGACTTCACCCTGCTCGACGCCAACGCCACCCTGAGCCGGCTCGCGCTCGAACTCGCGCGCGACAGCACGCGCCTCGCGGAGTGCCGCTACCTGCCCGGCGATGCCGGCGGCAACCTCGGCGAAGTCTCGCAAGCCGATCTCGTGATTGCCAGCTACATCATCGGCGAGCTCAACGAAGGTGATCAGCGCAAGCTCGCGGAGGCGATGTGGGCGAAAGCGCGCCACGCACTGGTCGTGATCGAGCCCGGCACGCCCGCCGGCTACGCCCGCATCCTCGCGCTGCGCCAGCAGCTGATCGCGGCGGGTGCCTACGTCGCCGCCCCATGCCCGCACGAAAAACCCTGCCCGCTCACCGCGCCCGACTGGTGCCACTTCTCCCAGCGCCTGCCGCGCTCACAGGCGCACCGGCAGATCAAGGGCGCCGACGTCCCGTTCGAAGACGAGCGCTTCATCTACGTCGCCCTGACCCGCGCGCCGCCCGCGGCGCGCGCCGCGCGCGTGCTGGCATCGCCGGATGTCGGCAAGGCCGAGATCACGGCGAAGCTTTGCACCGAGCACGGTGTCGTCCTGACGAAGGTGCCACGGCGCGACAAGGCCGCCTATGCAAGCGCCCGGCGCTGGCGCTGGGGCGATGCAGTCATTGCCGAAAGTTAACCTCGTTCGGGGCTTTTGCCTTGAACTCGGATGGCTCCCGATCCGACCAAGCCTTACCTCCCTCTGCGCCGGGGCTCTCGCTCCGCGCCAATTTGGTCTAGGCTAGCGGCCGCCTTCTTCCCCCTTCAGGAGTCCTCCATGTCGACCGGCTGGATCGTTCTCGGCGTCATCGTCGTCCTCGTGTTCCTGGCGTTCAGCGCCTACAACCGTCTGGTGGCGCTGAGCCAGCGCGTCAGCCAGGCCTTTGCCGATATCGACGTCCAGCTCAAGCAGCGCCACGACCTGGTCCCGAACCTGGTCGAGACCGTGAAGGGCTATGCCTCGCATGAGCGCGGCACGCTCGACGACGTCATCAAGGCGCGCAATTCGGCGATGTCGGCGCAGGGCCCGGCGCAGGTGTCCGCGGCCGAGACCCAGCTCTCCGGCGCGCTCGGCCGGTTGATCGCGCTGTCGGAGGCCTATCCGGACCTCAAGGCCAACGCCAACTTCCAGCAGCTTGCCAGCGAGCTGTCGGACCTCGAGAACAAGATCGCGGCGAGCCGCCGCTTCTTCAACAACGCGGTTCAGGAATACAACACCGGCATCCAGCAGATGCCCGCCGCCTTGTTCGCCGGCATGTTCGGCTTCACCAGCAAGGATTTCTTCGATCTCGGCGCCAGCCGCACCGAGGTCGAGGCTGCGCCTCAGGTGAAGTTCTGATTTGAGCCGATAGGCCGGCAGGGCATCGCGTCATGGCCGCGTATGGTCTCTACACGCACATCGCCTCGAACAAGTTTCGTTCGATGCTGCTGCTCGCCGGTCTGTTCGCGCTGGTCTACGTGCTGGTCTATGCCGGTGCGCTGATCGCCGAAGTCCTCATCAACAGCGACGGCACCGTCGCCTATTATCTGAACCGGGCCTTCTACGACCTGCTCAAGGCCGCGCCCGTTGCGACGGTCGTCACGGCGCTCTGGGTCGTGATCGCCTATTTCTTCCATCAGTCGATGATCGATGCGGTGACCGGCGGCCATGACGTCACCCGGCAGGAAGAGCCGCGGCTCTACAACCTGCTCGAAAATCTCTGCATCTCGCGCGGCATCACCATGCCGAAACTGAAGATCATGGAGAGCCCGGCGCTCAACGCGTTCGCGACCGGCCTCAATCCGCGGCAATATTCGGTCACCGTGACCACCGGCCTCCTCAACGCGCTGAACGACAAGGAGATCGAGGCGGTGCTGGGTCACGAACTGACCCACATCAGGAACGGCGACGTGCAGCTGATGGTGGTGGCCGTCATCATCGCCGGCGTGGTCGGCTTCTTCGGCGAATTGTTCTTCCGCCTGTTCACCAATTTCAGCTGGAACTCGGGCGGCTCGTGGTCCTCGGGCTCCTCCTCGTCGTCACGGTCGTCCTCGTCGTCGAGCGACAGCAAGAGCTCCGGCGGCGGCGCGGTGATCGTCATCATCATCGCGGTCGTGCTGATCGTGGTAGCCTGGCTGATGTCGCAGGTGGTGAAGCTCGCATTGTCGCGTTCGCGCGAATATCTCGCCGACGCCGGCTCCGTCGAGCTGACCAAAGACCCTGATGCCATGATCTCGGCGCTGCGCAAGATCGAGAACCGTGGCGAGCTGCCGGGCGCGACCTCGGCGGTGATGGAGCTCTGCGTCGACAATCCGCGCGAGGGCTTTGCCGATCTGTTCGCGACCCACCCTTCCGTGCAGTCCCGGGTCGATGCCCTCGTCAAGTTCGCCGGCGGCCACGACCCCGGTCCGCTGCCGGACCCCGCTGAAGAGACGGATCAGGCCGAGACGGAACAACCCGAGGCGCAGGCCAACCCGCAGGACATCTCGCCGGTGCCGCCGCATGGGCCATGGGGCGATGCGGCCGGGCCGGCCGGTCCTCCGCCCGTCCCCGCGCCAAGCCCCTCAGGCGCCCCGGCAGGCAATCCGATGGGACCGTGGGGCCGTCACTGAGCCACGCGATCGCCCACGGTTCGTTGCGGGTTTGACACCGATCGGGAAAAACCTCGGGAATTGCGACAACCGGCGCCCGAGGATTTGAATTCTCCCTTGTTTCTGCCATGTTCGCGCCCAACAGCAGACTCGGGACGTCTTTTGGGACATCGATTTGGGGCCCGGCCGATTGCGACCTCGCGATCGGGGGCGCGCGTTAGGGGACAGCAATGGCAAAGCCGGCAGTGGTTGTGGTGGGCGCGGACAAGGGCGGGGTCGGCAAGACCACGGTATCGCGCACCCTGCTCGATTATTTCTCAGCCAACAACGTGCCGACCCGCGCGTTCGACACGGAGTCGCCGCGCGGAACCTTGAAGCGCTTCCACCCCGACATCACCGAGATCGTCGACATGACGACGACGGCCGACCAGATGAAGATTTTTGACACGCTCAACGCTGTCAGCCCCTCGGTCACCGTCATCGACGTCCGCGCCGGCCTGCTCTCGCCGGCGCTGGCTTCGCTCCGCGACATCGGCTTCCTGGACGCCGCCAAGGCCGGCCAGATCACCTTCGCGGTGTTCCACATCCTCGGCCCCTCGATCGCCTCGCTGGAGGAGATCGCGGAGACCGCGGGCTTCATGACCGGCGCAAAATATTTCCTGGTCAAGAACTTCATCAACGACACCCAGTTCTTCCAATGGGACCAGGCGACCTACAATTCCTACTTCCACCGTATCAAGGACGCGACCGAGCTCACCATCCCCAAGCTCAACGAAATGGCCTATGAGCAGGTCGAGGTGTCCTCCGTCCCGTTCCTGAAGTTCGTCGCCAACAAGGGCATCAGCGACGAGGCCGCGAACTATTCGTTCGTGCTGCGCGGCTATGTCCGGCACTGGCTGGCCAACGTCTGGAGCGAGTTCGACCGCATCCGGCTGACCGACATCGTCGGTTCGAAGCCCGTCACCCGCAACAGCGAAAAATAGTTGCGCGAGGCGGGCTGATACGGCTGGATTGGGCCGTGAGTTGGCCTGATATAGCTGCTGATGCCCGCTACGCCCGTCTACATCATCTGCTCGCCCCGCCCGCAGGTCGGCAAGACCCTGCTGGCGCGACTCTTGAGTGAATTCCTGCTGCTCAAGAACGGCAACGTCGCGGCCTTCGACGTCAATCTGAAGGAGCCGTCGCTACTCGACTACTTGCCGAAGATCACCGAGACCGCCGACGTGATCGACACCTACGGCAAGATGCAGCTGATGGACCGCGTCATCGTCGACGACGGCCTCGCCAAGGTGATCGACCTCGGCTTCCACGCCTTCGACGAGTTCTTCAAGATGACCGAGGAGATCGGCTTGCTCAAGGAGGCGGCGCGCCGCCACGTCGCGCCCCAAATCCTGTTCGTCGCCGATACCGACCGCGTCTCGGCGCGCGCCCATGAGATGCTGCGCGGACAGATCCCGCGGATGAACCTGATCACCGTGGACAACGAATATGTCGTGCGCGGCGAGCTGCCCGCCGCGATGGCAGGCGGCCGGCTGTTCCGCCTGCCCGCCCTGCCCGGCTTCCTCAAGACCTATATCGACCGGCTCAGCTTCTCCTTCACCGGCTATCTGCGCCAGGAGAAGGATTCCTCGACCGAACTGCACCAGTGGACCCGGAGGAATTACCTCGCGTTCCGGGAGCTCGAGCTCAACCTGATCCTGCAGCGGTCGTAGAGAGCAATGACGCGGGCGAAGTCCTCCGCCCGCTTGCCGCTCAATGCCCCTCGAATGTCATCAGCGTGCGCACCGGCACGTCCATGGCGCGAAGCTTGGCGGCGCCGCCGAGCTCGGGCAGGTCGATGATGAAGCAGGCGGCGACGACGTTGGCGCCGATCTGGCGCAGCAGCTTCACGGCGCCCTCGGCGGTGCCGCCGGTGGCGATGAGGTCGTCGACCAGGATCACTCGCTCGCCGGGCTGAATCGCGTCGACATGCATCTCCATCTCGTCGATGCCGTATTCGAGCGAGTAGGCAATGCGCACCGTGGTGTGCGGCAGCTTGCCCTTCTTGCGGATCGGCACGAAGCCGGCCGAGAGCTGATGCGCCACCGCACCGCCGATGATGAAGCCCCGCGCCTCCATGCCGGCGACCTTGTCGATCTTGTTGCCGGCCCAGGGATTGACGAGTTCGTCCACCGCGCGGCGGAAGGCGCGCGCGTCGGCGAGCAGGGTCGTGATGTCGCGGAACATGATCCCCGGCTTGGGATAGTCGGGAATGGTACGGACGCTCGCCTTGATGTCGTGGTCAAAGGTCATGGTTATCTCGCTCTGGCTTCTCCACCGTCATTGCGAGCGAAGCGAAGCAATCCAGTTCTTCTCCGCGGCAACAGTCTGGATTGCTTCGTCGCCAGCGCAACATTGCTTCGCAATTTTGCGCTGGCTCCTCGCAATGACGATACTCACTCATTTCGCCCCAGCATCCAGCCGGAACGCGTTTTCGACAATACGCAAGCCCACCTCGCCGCCGAGCGACATCAGCGATTCAGGATGGAATTGCACGCCGGCGACCGGCAGGGTCTTGTGCTCGAGCGCCATGGCAACGCCGTCCTCGGTGCTCGCGGTGACGTTGAGCACCTCCGGCATGCTGTCGCGCTCGACGAAGAGCGAATGATAGCGGCCGATGACGATCTCGTTCGGCAGGTTGCGCATCAGCCGCCCGCCGCGCACCTGGACCCGCGAGGGCCGGCCGTGGGCGGGATGGGTGAGCTGGCCGAGCTCGCCGCCGAAATATTCGCCGATCGCTTGTACGCCGAGGCAGACGCCGAACACCGGCAGCTGCTTCTCCAGCGCCGCATCGATGGTCTTCCTGATCCCGAAATCCTCAGGGCGCCCAGGGCCGGGCGACAGCACCAGCAAATCCCACCTCTTCTGCTTGAGCATGTCGAGCGCATGCACATAGCGGACCACGGTGACGCTGGCGCCGACCTGACGGAAATAGTCGGCGAGCATATGCACGAAGCTGTCGTCGTGGTCGATCAGCAGCACCTGCTTGCCCGACCCGGTGGCATCGGGCGCGAAGGTCGAGAGCGGCTTCGGCGGATCGCCGCGCAGCGCCTGGAACAGCGCGGCCGCCTTGACCTGGCACTCGCGGTCTTCCGCGGCGGGATCGGAGTCGAACAGGCAGGTGGCGCCGACACGCACCTCGGCGAGGCCATCCTTCATGCGGATGGTGCGGATGGTGAGGCCGGTGTTGATGCTGCCGTCGAAGTTCACCGCGCCGATTGCACCGGCATACCAGCGCCGCGGCGAGCGCTCGTGATCCTCGACGAACTGCATCGCCCACAGCTTCGGCGCGCCGGTGACGGTGACGGCCCAGGCATGGGTGAGGAAGGCATCGAGCGCGTCGAAGCCGGGGCGCAGCATGCCCTCGACGTGATCGACGGTGTGGAACAGCTTCGAATAGGTTTCGATCTGGCGGCGTGCCAAGACCTTGATCGTGCCGGGCACACAAACGCGCGCCTTGTCGTTGCGGTCGACGTCCGTGCACATGTTGAGCTCGAACTCGTCCTTCTCCGAGTTCAGGAGCTGGCGGATCTGCTCGGCATCGCCGATCGCGTCGGTGCCACGCGCGATCGTGCCCGAAATCGGGCAGGTCTCGACGCGGCGGCCGTCCGAGCGCACGAACATTTCCGGCGAGGCCGAGACGAGAAACTCGCCTTCGCCGAGATTCATCAGCGCGCCATAAGGCGACGGGTTGATCACGCAGAGACGCTGGAACACTTCGGCCGGCGAGCGGTCGCAGGGCTCGGCGAAGAGCTGGCCCGGCACCGCCTCGAACAGGTCGCCCCGGGCAAAGGCCGCGCGCGCGGTCTCGACGGTCGCCTGATATTCGCCGGGGGCGTGATCGGCAAAACCCTGGCGCGGCGTCTTCAGATAAGGACTGTCGGCGGTCTCGCGCGGCAGGCCCTCGGTGGACTTGCCCTTCCAGGCGAAATCGTAAGTGAGCACCACGCCGCGGCCGGTGGCGCGGTCATAGGCCAGCAGGCGGTCGGGCACGTACAGCACGATGTCGCGCTGGTCCTGCTCGCGCGGGCGCTTCTGCACGAGGTCCTCGATCTGGAAGACGAGGTCGTAGGCGAAGGCGCCGAACAGGCCGAGCAGCCCGTCGTCATTGGCGGAGAAGGCGGCGATGAGGTCGCGCACCAGCGACATCACGCTGGCGCGGCGGGTACGCTGGTCCTCCTCGACCGGCGCATCGCCGCGGATGATATGGCCGGCAAGGCGCGTCGCGGTCTTCTCGGAGATCACGACGCAGGGCTCGCGCAAGACGTCGCCGAGGAAGGCGATCAGCACCTGGCCGCGCGCATTCAGCGCTTCCAGCTTGAAATTGACGCCGGTGGTCTCGAGCTTGAGCGGCGGATCGGAGAAGCCGAGGTCAAAACTCTCGTAGCGGCCGGGCACGGTCGTGCCCGAGGACAGCACCACGCCGCGGCGGCGGTCGAGCAGGTTGACCAGATCGTCGAGCCTGCTTGCGCCGCCGGTAAACTGCTCCGCCACGCGCGTGATCGCGAGACCTGCGCGGGTCGCGTACTCACTTCTGGCCGGGAGAGCAAAGACTGTCCTGTTCATGTGATCCTCTTGGGGTCCTCTTACGAGACTTGCCGAGGGAACGCCACACAGGACAAACGATCAGGCCGCCGCGCTGTGCTGGCGACCTTCGACGATTTTGAGAATAGAAATCGCACCGGCCACCTCTTTAGGAGGTGCGCCACCAAAGACGGGCTGGGCGGACGGCGGTGCTCATGGGGTCGATACTCACCATGGCGGGGGGGCGGCGTCAAGGGTGGCGCCGGTGCCGTAGCCCGGATGGCGCAGCGTCGATCTCCCTTGTCGTCCCGGCCTGCGCGGGGACGACACCGAGATTGTGGCGCTACCGTGCGTAGCCCTACCCCAGATGCTTCCGGAAAAACTCCGTCGCCCGGCCCCAGGCGAGCTCGGCGGCTTCGCGGTCGTGCACGGCCTGGCGCTGCTCGTTGACGAAGGCGTGCTCGGCGTCATAGCGGAACAGCTCCAGTGACTTGCCGGCGGCCTTCATGGCCTTTTCGAAGCCATTGACCAGCTCCGGCGTGCACCAATCGTCCTTGTTGGCGAAATGGGCCTGGAGCGGGATCTTGACGTCGGCCGGCTTGGCGGCCTGCTCCGGCGGGATGCCGTAGAACACGACGCCGGCGGCAAGCTCCGGAATCTTCGTCGCGCCGATGATGGTTACGGCGCCGCCGAGGCAGAAACCGGTCAGCCCGACCTTGGCGCCGTTGCGCGACAAATACTGCGCGGCGCCGCGCACGGTCTGCGTGGTGGCGTCCATGAAGTCGAGCGAATTCATCTCCTTGTTGGCGGAATCCGTGTCGTGATACGGCACCACCTTGCCCTTATAGAGGTCGGGCGCCAGCGCATCGAAGCCGGCGAGCGCGAAGCGGTCGCACAGGCCCTTGATCTGGTCCGACAGGCCCCACCATTCCTGGATCACGACCACGCCCGGCGCGTTACCGCGCGCGGCATTGGCGAGATAGCCCGCGGCATCCTTGCCGTCCGGACGCTTGAAGGTGATGGCGGTTCCCATGGTGTCCTCCGGTGAGTTTCTGGGAGAGCGTTTGGCGGTATTTTGGCGGCTGTGCGCGCGATAGGCAATCGCGCCGAACAACACACTCTCGTGCCCCGGATGCTGCGCAGCGCGCCGCCCCTTGCGGCGTGAGGCGCCGCTGATGCGGCTACGAGCACACTGGGTCCCGGCGCGCGCTTTGCGGGTCCGGAACACGGGGCCCAACAAAAAGCCCCCTTCCGGGGGCTTTTTCATTTCGTCTGTCTCGCGCCGCTCAGTGCGAGTCAGCCCAGACCTTCTTCTTGGTGAAGTACATCAGGCCAGCGAAGATGATCAGGAACACGAAGACCTGGAAGCCGAGGCGCTTGCGTGCCTCCATGTGCGGCTCGGCGGTCCACATCAGGAACGTGGTGACGTCCTTGGCGTACTGCGCGACCGTGGTCGGCGAGCCGTCGTCATAGGTCACCTGGCCGTCGCTGAGCGGCTTCGGCATCTTGATGGCGTGGCCCGGGAAGTACCTGTTGAAGTAGGAGCCCTCCGGGATAGTCACCCCCTCCGGCACGTGATCGTCAAACCCCTGGAGCACCGCCGCGACGTAGTCCGGACCCTGCTCCTGGTACTGGGTGAAGAAGTCGAAGATGAACCAGGGGAAGCCGCGCTTGTAGGAGCGCGCCTTGGTGATCAGCGACAGGTCGGGCGGAGCCGCACCACCGTTCGCCGCTCGCGCGGCCTGCTCGTTCGGGAATGGCGAGGGGAAATAGTCCGCCGCCCGCCCCGGGCGCTCGAACATTTCACCCGCATCGTTCGGACCGTCCTTGACCTTGTAGTCGGAGGCGAAGGCCGCCACCTGCGCCACGGAATAGCCGGGACCGCCGGGATCAGCGAGATTGCGGAAGGCGATGAAGGACAGGCCGTGGCAGCTGGCGCAGACCTCCTTGTAGACCTTCAGACCGCGCTGGAGCGCGCCACGATCGAACTTACCGAAGGGGCCGGCGAACGACCATTTGTTGGCCGGCGGCTGGTCGCTGCCTTCGGACGCGCGTGCGTCCTGCAGGCTGCCGAGGAACAGCGCGCCGGCGGCGACGATCGCGACCATCACGGAAGCCACCGCTTTGCCGCCCTTGCTCAGGATCGCTTCCGAGATCGAGTTCGGCACCGGCCGCGGCGTCTCGATTCGCGAGAGCAGCGGCAGCACTATCAGGAAGTAGGCGAAGTAGCAGACCGTCAGGACGCGGCCGGCAATCACGTAGATGCCCTCCGGCGGCTGCGCGCCGAGATAGCCAAGCAGGATGCAGACGGCGACGAAGATCCAGAAGAACTGCTTGGCGAGCGGGCGGTACTTCGACGACCTCGTCTTTGCTGCGTCGAGCCAGGGCAGGAAGCACAGGATGATGATCGCCGAGAACATCCCGATGACGCCCGCGAGCTTGTTCGGGATCGAGCGCAGGATCGCGTAGAACGGCAGGTAATACCATTCCGGCACGATGTGCGGCGGCGTCACGCCCGGGTTCGCCGGAATGTAGTTGTCGGCATCGCCCAGATAGTTCGGCATATAGAAGATGAACCAGGCGTAGAGCAGCAGGAAGCAGGACACGCCGAACATGTCCTTGATGGTGGCATGCGGCGTGAACGGCACCGTGTCCTTTTCCGTCTTCGGCTCGACGCCGTCAGGATTGTTCTGGCCGGCGACGTGCAGTGCCCAGACGTGGAGCACGACGACGCCCGCGATCAGGAACGGCAGCAGATAGTGCAGCGAGAAGAAGCGGTTCAAGGTCGGGTTGCCGACCGAATAGCCGCCCCACAAAAGCGTCACGATGCTCTCGCCGACATAGGGAATGGCGGAGAACAAATTGGTGATGACGGTGGCGCCCCAGAAGCTCATCTGGCCCCACGGCAGCACGTAGCCCATGAAGCCGGTCGCCATCATCAGGAGGTAGATGATGACGCCGAGGATCCACAGCACCTCGCGCGGCTCCTTGTAGGAGCCGTAATAGAGGCCACGCAGCATGTGGACGTAGACCGCGAAGAAGAACATCGACGCGCCGCAGGCGTGCATGTTGCGCAGCAGCCAGCCGTAGTTCACGTCACGGACGATCAGCTCGACCGACTTGAAGGCGAGGTCGGCGTGCGGCGTGTAGTGCATCGCCAGGATCACGCCGGTCAGGATCTGCATCCCCAGCATGAAGGAGAGGATGGCGCCGAAGGTCCACCAATAGTTCAGGTTACGCGGGGTGGGATAGACGACGAAGGAAGAGTGCATGAGGCCGAGGATCGGCAGGCGCCGCTCGATCCATTGCAGGGCCGGATTGCTCGGCTGGTAGTCGGATGGTCCGCTCATGATGCGATCCTGAGGAAATAGTACGACGAGACGGCGCGAAGCTTCGGACGTGGGTCCGAAGCTCAGCCGATCTGGATTTTGGTGTCGGAAACGAACTGGTACGGCGGCACCGGCAGGTTCGCGGGCGCGGGCCCCTGGCGGATGCGGCCGGACGAATCGTACTGCGAACCATGGCAGGGGCAGAAGAACCCGTCGTAATTGCCTTCATGTGCGATCGGGATGCACCCGAGATGGGTGCAGATGCCGATCACGACCAGCCACTGCTCGTGGCCGGACTTGACCCGGGCCTCGTCGGACTGCGGATCGGGCAGGCTCGCCACGTTGACGGCACGCGCCTCGTCGATCTGCTTCTTGGTGCGATGGCTGATGTAGATCGGCTTGCCGCGCCAGAACACCTTGATGTCCTGGCCCTCGGCGATCGGGCTGAGATCGACCTCGATCGGCGCACCGGCGGCGATGGTCGAGGCATCGGGATTCATTTGAGAGATGAAGGGCCAGAGCGCGGCTGCGCCCCCTACTGCTGCAGCTGCCCCCGTTGCAACGAATAAGAAATCACGGCGTGTCGGATGGTCCGCCGAAGACGCTGTCGTCACGATTCCAACCCTTTCTTCTTATGCTGCCGGTGGAACCGCTCCGGGAGCCCCCCAAAGGTCCCCAGAACAGTGCTGCCGGCGCCCGCGGCCCCCCGCGGCGGCAGAACTTGGCTTGTCCCCACCAAAACAGGGCGAAAACAGCAGTCCAGAATCGTTCTATTGGCACCCTTGCCGGGCGAGCGCAAGCCCGCTAACGGCGGGGAAGCGTGCAATGCACGAATTCCCGGGCGAGCGATGTTTTATTGAGACATTTCCGGCCCGCAACCCACCCGCTAGCGCCCATGCAGATCGCACTTTTCCAGCCCGACATCCCCCAGAACACCGGCACGATTCTCAGGCTTTGCGCCTGTCTGGGCATGGCTGCCCATATCATCGAACCGGCAGGGTTCCCGGTCTCCGACCGGCATTTCCGCCGGGCGGGAATGGACTACCTCGACCATGTCAGCATTACCCGCCACGACTCCTGGACGAAGTTCGAGGACTGGCGCGCGGCACAAGGCTACCGCCTGCTGCTGTTCACCACCAAGGCCGCCTCCGATTACCGCGATTTTCATTACCAGACCTCGGACATCCTGCTATTCGGACGCGAGAGCGCCGGCGTCACCGACGCGGTGGTCGAGGCCGCCGATGCGCGGCTGGTGATCCCGGTCATGCCGGGGCTGCGATCGCTCAATGTCGCCATGAGCGCGGCGATGGCCGCAGGCGAGGCGCTGCGGCAGATCCGGAACCCGAGCGGTCCACCGGATTGCGGTCCACAGGATTGAGGAGAGACCAGTGAGTTACGCGGTCAAGGAGATCTTCCTGACCCTGCAAGGCGAAGGCGCCCATGCCGGGCGCGCGTCGGTGTTCTGCCGGTTTGCCGGCTGCAATCTCTGGAGCGGCCGCGAGGCCGACCGGCAGTCAGCGACCTGCAAGTTCTGCGACACGGATTTCGTCGGCACCGACGGCACGCTCGGCGGCCGCTACGCTTCGGCTGCGGACCTCGCGGACACGATCGCTGCGCAATGGACCGCCTCCAAGCACAACCGCTATGTGGTGCTGACCGGCGGCGAGCCGCTGCTCCAGGTCGACGACGCCCTTATCGCGGCGCTCCATGCGCGCGGCTTCGAGATCGGCGTCGAGACCAACGGCACGATCGCGGCGCCCGACGGGCTCGACTGGATCTGCGTCAGCCCCAAGGGCGGCAGCGAACTCGTGCTGCGCCGTGGCCACGAGCTCAAGCTGGTCTATCCGCAGGCCCTCGCAGCGCCCGAGACTTTCGAAGGCTTCGCCTTCGAGCGCTTCTCACTGCAGCCGATGGACGGTCCCGAGGTTATCCAGAACACCGCACGTGCCATCGACTATTGCCTGCAGCATCCGCAATGGCGGCTCAGCGTGCAGACGCATAAATCGCTCGGCATCAGATAGGATTGGGTTTTCGAACAGATGTGGGAATTGACGAAATCGTTCCGCTTCGAGGCGGCGCATTCGCTGTCGGGAACGACCTTTGGCGCAGCCAGCGAAGAGATCCACGGCCACTCCTTCCGCGCCGAGGTGACCGTGCGCGGCACGCCCGACCCTGAGACCGGCATGGTCGTCGATCTCGGCCTGCTCCAGCGCGCCATCGAGGATGTCCGCCTGGTGCTCGACCACAAATTCCTCAACAAGATCGAGGCGCTGGGCAAGCCGACGCTGGAAAACCTCTCGCGCTTCGTCTGGGAGCGGCTACAGCATATCGGCAAGCTGACCCGCGTCAGCATCCACCGTGACAGTTGCAGCGAGAGTTGCACCTATTACGGTCCGCAGGGCTGACGACATGGCATCGACGATGGACCCGACCTTGATCGACGACCGCAAGGGCCGCGCCCGCGCCTGGTTCGAGACCTTGCGCGACGACATCTGCACCAGCTTCGAGCGCCTCGAGGATGACGCGCCGCAAGCGCTTTATCCCGGCGAGGCCGGCCGCTTCAAACGCACGCCCTGGCAGCGCACCGACCACACCGGCGCGACGGGCGGCGGCGGCGTGATGTCGATGATGCATGGCCGCCTGTTCGAGAAGGTCGGCGTGCACTGCTCGACCGTGCACGGCGAATTCGCGCCCGAGTTTCGCGCGCAGATCCCCGGCGCGGCGGAGGACCCGAAGTTCTGGGCCTCCGGCATCTCGCTGATCGCGCACATGCGCAATCCGCACGTCCCCGCCGTGCACATGAACACGCGCTTCGTCGTCACGACAAAAGCCTGGTTCGGCGGCGGCGCCGATCTCACGCCGGTGCTGGATCGCCGGCGCACGCAGGAGGATGCGGACAGCATCGCCTTCCATGCCGCGATGAAAGAAGCCTGCAACCAGCCGGGCGGCGTTGTCGACTACGACAAGTACAAAAAGTGGTGCGACGAATATTTCTACCTGCCGCACCGGAAAGAGGCGCGCGGCATCGGCGGCATCTTCTACGACTGGCACGACAGCGGCGATTGGGACGCCGACCTCGCCTTCACCCGGGATGTCGGCCGCGCCTTCCTGAAGGTCTATCCCGACATCGTCCGGCGCAATTTCGCTGATACCTGGACCGCCGCGGACCGCGAGGAGCAACTGGTCCGGCGCGGCCGCTATGTCGAGTTCAACCTGCTCTACGACCGCGGCACCATCTTTGGGCTCAAGACCGGCGGCAATGTGGACTCCATCCTGTCGTCGCTGCCACCGGAGGTGAAGTGGCCATGAGCGTCCCGATGCCACCGCTCCCCCGCGCCATGCTGATCGACATGGACGACACCATCCTGTCGGCCTATGGCCGGCCCGAGATCGCCTGGAACACGATCGCGAACGAGTTCGCCGAGGAGCTTGCGCCGCTGCCGCCGGCGCAGGTCGCGACCGCCGTGCTGGCCTTCGCGCGAAACTTCTGGGCCAACGCGGAAGCCGCCTGGCGAATGAAGCTCGCCGAGGCGCGGCACCTCACGGTCAAGGGCGGCTTTGCCGCGCTTGCGGCGGCCGGCCATCGCGCCCTGCCCGACGACCTCGCCATCCGCCTCGCCGACCGCTTCACCGCCTATCGCGAGGAGGAGATGTTCGTGTTTCCCGGCGCCCATGAGGCGATCGACAGGCTGAAGGCGCTCGGCATCAAGCTCGCGCTGGTCACCAATGGCGCCGCCGACATGCAGCGCGCCAAGGTCGAGCGGTTCGAGCTCGCGCACCGCTTCCACCACATCCAGATCGAGGGCGAGCACGGTTTCGGCAAGCCCGAGGAGCGCGCCTATCTGCACGCGATGGACGCGCTCGGCGTCACCGCCAAGGACACCTGGATGATCGGCGACAATCTGGAATGGGAAGTCGTGACGCCGCAGCGCCTCGGCATCTATGCGATCTGGATGGACGTGCATGGCGACGGCCTGTCCGAAGGCTCGACCGTCAAGCCCGACCGCATCATCCGCTCGCTGACCGAACTGGTGCCGGACCATCCCTAACCGGTTAAAACAAAACTCGCGAAAACAACCCCATGCACAGTAGCCGGCTGCCGCGAAATCAAAGGCTTACGGATTTTACGAAACTCGTTTGACCCGTCGGGCAAAACAGGGGCATAATGCCATCGTCGGGGCGTGCGGCGGACAGGCTTCCGCGTGAGCCGGATGCGATGCCCCGACGGCCGATGCGCGATTCCGGACAACTTCCCTGCCCCACTTGAAGTGAAATGCCTCACAATCCGCAATCCGGGATTGCGGTACGCTTGCCACACGGGGCGTGGAGTAAGTTGGAGGCAGCAATGGAGCAGGACCTTCCGAAGGACACAGCACAGACGCAGCCGCCGGCGGGCGCGTGGCAAAGGATACTTTCCTGGGATAGCCGCCTGTCGGTCACCAAGGGATTGACGGCCGTCACCCTGCTGACCGGCTTCCTCGGCGGATACTTCCAGTATCTGAACTCCTACGAGCAAAAGGTCGGGGAGCAGGCCAAGGCCGACATGGACAAGGCAACGGAAACCTTCATCGATATCTCGAACGCGTTCGCCGAGGTGCAGACGCAGCAGGAGAACCTGTTGCTCGGACAATTCGGTTCGCTGAGGGTGCAGGCAAGCCCTGCCTTCATACCTGTGGACGCGAAAACGCTCGAACCCGCGCCTGACGACTACTCGAAATCACGTGCGACGTTGAAGCGTAACGGCCCCATCTTCGCGCGCAAGGCGGAGATCTACATCGATTGGGCGAGCGATATCGACCGCGATCCGGCAGGGGACCACACCCTCGATCAGGACCCCCTGACCGCAACGCTGCTCACGAAATACAATTTCGATTGCGACTCCGAAGCCAACCTGCCGCAGTTCAAGGGCGCCATCTACGGCGGGGGCGATCCGGGCCGCCCCACTGAAGAACTCTGTAACGACCCGACGGCCGACGGGTTGAAGGCCTACGTCAATCTCTGTGCCAGACGGTCGGACGGGACGATCGACCCCTTGCAGAAGGTCGTCACCATCAACTGGTGGAGTGCCAAGCACCACGTTCTGGTGATGCACCATTGCTTCGAGGCGCTCCGCAGCCAACTGAACCCGCTGCAAGTCCCGGCATCGAACAACGGTCTCTCCAACGATCACAAGCCGGAGATGACAAGGCCGCAGGACACTGGCGAGCACAGGTTGCAGCTCCAGGCCCGTCGGCTCGACGCATTCATGACGCTGACCATGTCACGGCTGGACCTCATCAGGGTGCGCTACCGCCCGACCGGCTTCTTCTGTCACGTTCCGGGGGTACGCGATGCGGTCGGCTATTTCAGCAACAAGTGCCTGCCGATCCCTCCGGCCACGAAGGAGCGCGCCTGAAAACGGCGCGCGAGACACAGGCCCGATTTCCTGACGCGCGCCCTCGCGTGATCGGCGTGTCATGACCGCCTGCTAGCCTCCGCCGGATCGATCAACCCGAAAGGACAATCCATGGAATTGAAAGCCGGCGACGTCGTGATGCTGAAATCCGGCGGCCAACCGATGACTGTCGCGGAGGTCAAGGAGGAGGAAGTGCTCTGCCTCTGGATGGGCATGGAAGGCGACCTGTTCCGCGAGACGCTGCCGCTCGCCACGCTGGCGCAAGTGGAGGAAGAGGACGAGGAAGAGGAAGACGACGACGAGGACGAAGACGAGGAGTAGAAACAACCAGGGGTGTGGACTCATAAATCGTGAAACGGGCCTGGCTAATGCCCGCTTGTGCTCCAGTGGCGGCCTAAAAGCAGACATACGGGGGCTGCCCAAAAGCGGCCGTCGCACACCGTCTCTTGAACTGGAAGGAGAGGCCGCCTTGCAAACGGCATCTCCTTCGCGCGGGAAACGTCAACTTACTTCGACCAGCCTTTTTGAACCGCGGCAACGGCCTTGCGGATGACCTCGATAACGAGAAGCAGTGAGCTGTCCTCGCCGCGAAGGCCCTGCAGCGCGATGGAAATCTTGTCCTCGGCGAAAAGAGGCCCACGCGTCTGGAGCCGCGTGTCTTTCATGACTGTTTCGACAGGGGTTTTGGCCGGCGAATTTTCGAGGAGGGTTTGAGCTTCTTGTTCGTTCCTTCGTCACTGCGGCGGAACCCGAACCCTCCTCAATGTACACCCCTAAACGTTTAGCGTAGGCGATAGTGGATGAGAGATGTCGTCAAGACCTGATGAACGAGAGCAGGTCGGGGTTGAGGACATCCGCGTGCGTGGTGAGCATGCCATGGGGGTAGCCGGGATAAGTCTTCAGCGACCCGTTCTTGAGCAGGTTGACCGCACGCGGCACTGAACTTGCGAACGGGACGATTTGATCAGCCTCGCCGTGCATCACCAGCACCGGCACGGTGATCTTCTTGAGGTCTTCGGTATAATCTTCGAGCCAAGAGTCGACGGTTGCGTAATGAGCGAGGGCACCGCCGGCCATGCCTTGCCGCCACCAGTTCGCAATGACCGCCTCCGAAGGCTTCGCCCCATCCTGGTTGTAGCCGTAGAACGGATTTTCAGGGACGAAACGGTAAAACTCCGAGCGGTTGCCCAGCACGCCTGCCCGGATCGCTTCGAACCAATCCGGCGGTCGACCGGACGGGTTGTCCTCGCTCCGGTACATGTTCGGCGTCAGTGAAGCGACCAGCGCCGCCTTCGCGACGCGCTCCTGGTGGCGAGCGACATAGCGAGCCACCTCACCGCCACCTGTGGAGTGGCCGATGTGGATCGCGTCGCGCAGGTTGAGGTGTTCAGTCAGGGCGGCGAGGTCGGCAACCCAGTGGTCCATGTCGTTGCCGGTGCTGGGCTGGTCGGACCGGCCGTGACCGCGCCGATCGTGGGCGATCACCCGGTAGCCGTGGCGAAGGAAGAAGGTCATCTGGGCGTCCCAGTCGTCCGCTGTCAGCGGCCAGCCGTGGCTGAAAACGATCGGCTGGCCTGAGCCCCAATCCTTGTAGAAGATGTTTACGCCGTCTGTAGTCGTGATCGTGGACATCGAGTCGCTCCATCTAGCGCTGTTAGACATCTTATTGAAGAGATAGCGATTGATTGATCCATTGAGCCACGCGTCTCAATTTTGCGGGCGGAGTTCGAGATTTAAAGGCCCCAGCGAGCCCTCGCCTTGGCAACACTCGATCGCCGACGCGTTATCGGCCGAATTGGCCCGGCAATATTCGCCGTTCCTGCGCATTTGTGCGCGTTTCCTGCTAAATAAGGCAAACCACGGGCGCGACCTGCCAAGGCGACCGTAGCGACAACACATTGCATCGAGGCGGGCTTCAACGAACCGGGGTCGATCCGCCGATGTTCGACCCGCAGATCCCCCCACTCGAGCGGACGATGAATGTGGGTGTCAGCCCCGAACCGATGATCAAGAGATGGCATCACGACGCTGGTTGCTCCTTTAGATCGGTCGTCCCAAAAGCCTGATCGACGCGACCGCCGGCGACCTCGATCCTGAACCCGAGCGACGGTAGATCTCCCTTATGCTGACGACAAAGACCTTGTAAGTTGCGACCTATGCCTTGAAAGTATAGCGAGGGCGGATGGAACTACGGCATTTGCGCTATTTCATTGCCGTCGCGGAGGAAGGCAGCTTGCTGACCGCTGCCCAGCGGCGTCTGAACACTTCGCAGCCGTCGCTGAGCCGGCAAATTCGCGATTTGGAATCCGAAGTCGGCGTGCAGCTACTGGAGCGGCAGGCGCGCGGCGTGGTGCTGACCGATGCCGGAAGAGTTTTCCTCGATCACGCACGGCTGGCGCTGTTGCAGGTCGAGGCGGCGACAGATGGCGCCCGGCGAACCGCACAGCCGCAAAGGCCCGTCCTTTCCATGGGGTTCATGGTCGGGCTGGAGGTCATGTGGCTTCCCCACCTGTTGCGCATTCTCCGCGAGGAGGAGCCGGAGATCGAAGTCACCCTGTGTAGTCAGTCTTCCCCAGAACTCGCGCTCGCGTTGACACGCGGAAAGTTGGACGTCGCCTTTCTCCGTCGCGAGAAACAGAGCACGGGCCTGACCTTCAAGTTGCTGGCGAAGGAGCCCTTGATCGCGGTGCTTCCGGCCGACCATCACCTGGCCTCGCGTAAAAGGATTCGGCCACAGGATCTTGTCCGCGAGATCTATGTCAGCTCGGCGAGAACGTCTCCGGTATTGCACGCTGTGATTCAGGATTATGCGTCGAAGGTTGGGATCGTGCTCAAGGCAAAGTATGAAGGCGAGAACATATCGTCGGCCATGTCGCTAGTCGCATCCACGGGCGGAGTGACTCTCGTTCCGCTCTACGCGCAAAATATGCTGGCGCCAAACGTCGTTGCCAGAGCGCTCGAGGGCGTCCCACCAACCGTCGATCTCACGCTCGGCTACAACCAGGCAAATTCCTCTCCTTTGCTCTACCGGCTTTTGTCCCGCGCGGATGAATTGGTCGCGAACGTTCAAAATCAGAGCATCATTCGTTACGTTGAAGCTGACTAAGACGTGGATCATTAGTGCGGAAGCCATAACCTGATCGAGGCAGGCCGAACGAAGGCAAGGTTGTTCGCCGCCAGCTTGTCGCAGCGCGTCGCCACCCGGCGGATTGTTTAATCCCGCTGAAGAACCGCTCGACTTGGTTGAGAGCGCGGTAGAGATACGGGCTGTAGCAGATCGGATCACTTCGATTGCTCTTTGGCGGGACGTTCGCCCACGCGCCTTTCTTCGTTGCAGGCTTCCTGATCCAATCTG
Source organism: Bradyrhizobium sacchari (assembly GCF_002068095.1). Taxonomy (GTDB): domain Bacteria; phylum Pseudomonadota; class Alphaproteobacteria; order Rhizobiales; family Xanthobacteraceae; genus Bradyrhizobium; species Bradyrhizobium sacchari. The sequence goes on from NZ_LWIG01000045.1 coordinate 32,805, forward strand.
CGTCATCGCCACCGTCAGCAAGCACCATCGAGCCGTACGGTGCGCTTCCAAATCGTCAGGCCGATTTGCGAAGCGACAGCTTGTTCGGTTGCTGTCTCGCCGCGCGGCCAATGGCGGCGATCGCTTCCATCTCGCCGACGAGGCCGGACCGCTCGATATCGGCCTTCATGGCCTCGCCGAGGAGACCGGCCGCCATCCTGAATTGTGGCTCTGCAATCAATCGGTTCACCGCCGCGGCAATGTCCGCTTCAGAGGCGGTTGGCGGCAATTGAAGCCCTGCGCCCTTCGCCTCGATGCGCGCGGCGTTGGCGTCCTGGTCCCGCCCCTTCGGCAGAATGAGCTGCGGCAGTCCGTTGATGAGTGAACGCGCGGTCGTTCCGTGGCCGCCCTGCGATATCACCACGGAAACATCTTTCATCACCAGGTCATGGGACGTGCCCTTGACCACATACACGTTCTTCGGAGCCCTGAGATCGGCGACGTCCAGATTGGGACCCGCCGTCGCAAGGGCATCGATCTCGAGCATCACCATCGCGTCGATGATGCGCTGAAACATGTCGCGCTGGCCTTGCGCACCCGTGCTGCATGCGATCAGCACGCGAGGACGATCCGACCGGGCCGACCACGGCGCTCGCCATGCCTCCCTTTCCAGGGACTTGGACCAGTTCGGGACATCGAGCAACGGTCCGACATAGCGGAAATTGTCGGGCAGCGAGTCAGCCTGAAAGTCGAACGCCTGACTGGTCGCGAGCAGGAGCCGGTTGGCGCGATCGAACAGATCGAACACATCCGCCAGCAGAGGAAGTCCGAGATCGGCACGCACGCGGTTGAGACCCGGCAGAAACGCGTTGATCGCTTCGGCCTGCCTGGCATTGGCGGCGTCGACTTCGGCGCGCTGTTGCGGCGTTTTCGGCTGACCCAATCCGCTGGTGACCGGCGGCATTCCCGGCAGCGGCCGAAGGCTGACATGAGGGGACAGCAGCGCGAAAGGCACGCCCGATGCCTCCGCTCCGAGCGCGCCACCAAAAAGCATGTCAAGCACGAGAACGGCATCCGTCGGCATCCGGCCGATCTCATCGCGGATATCGGCCGCATAGAGTGCGGCAGGATCGAAGATGGCCCGGCGTAAGAAGTCCTCTACGTCCGAGACATCGACCGGATCCGCGGCCGTTCCGGTCGGAGCGCGGCGCCATGTGACGAATGCAAAGCCGGAAGCCTCGACTTCGGAGCGCATCGCCGGATCCGCCATCACCCGGATGCGGTGTCCGTTCTGGCGCAACCGCCGCGCCGCAGTCAGCATCGGGCTCATATTTCCGAGGGTTCCCCACGACGCCAGCAAGAAATCATACGACATCCCAGAATCTCTCCATCGCTTGCCCGCGCCTGCGCGCGGGTCCCGCCAAGAATGAAGCGGCGTGCGCTACTGAACGATGTCGCTTCAGTTTGAGATGGTTACGCCTGTAAGGGAGGACGGCCGCCTGTGGGCGCAAAGCGGACATTTGAGTTGATGGCGGCAGGCAGACATTCGCATGTCTGCCTGTTGCGCCTGTCGGCTCTTCACCTGATCTTCGGCCTGATGGCGTCGACGGTCCCCTGTATGAAGGCCTGGAGTTTGACGACGTCCCCTTCCTTCAGCTTGCCGCTGAAATCCGGCATGCCCTGGTCGCGGAACGGACCGTGGAAGAGGATGTTCCTCAGATTGGCAATCGCCTCGGAGCCGACGTAGCCGAGATTGACGATGTTGCCGCCCCGATCGACGCCGGGCACACCATGGCAGGCGCCAAGCGGACCTTAGTGATTTGTGCCGCGAGTTCGCAGATGGGCCAACGCGGTCATCGGCTTGCTCTGGGATGGCTGGTGCTATTGGGCCGTGTGGGAGGGACGTCTAACAACGACCTCATGACCTACTTCGATGACCATCAAATCTTCACCGACTTCCAGAGGGCCACGATAGTTCTTGCGCGTACCCGGCACGAGATCGTCGGCCGTGGCTGTCGGCAATACTATGTGAGAATAGAGAGCCAACCGCGGTTTAGCCTTTTCGAATACTTCCCCAGCCTGCTCGGGAGTGACGTGGTGTCCGACAATTGTTTTCATGCGCTCGGCCGGAATACCGGCACGTTGAAAAGACTCCGGCGACGCGACTTCGTGCACCAGAAGATCAACGCCTTCCGCCGCGCGGATGAGGTTGTCGGAAATTCGGGTATCACCTGATAGAACAACCGAGCGGCCTGCATAATCAATCCGATAGCCGTAAGCCGGCTCGACCGGTGCATGGTCGACTTTGATCGCCGTTACTCTCACGCCGTCTTGTTCATAAGCTACGCCTGCGCCGATCTCATGCGCGCTGACAAGAGCGCCCTCTGCCGGTGCCTTATCGTCAGACATTCTGAAACGAATATCGAACTCGAATGCTTGCCGAAGATGGCTGACCATGTTCTCGGTCCCCGGCGGTCCCCAAACCTCCAACGGTCGATTCCGCCTGCTAACAAGCCAGCCTGTCAGCCATGCATCAGGAAATCCGACGACGTGATCGGAATGAAGATGGGTAAAGAACACACCATTGATAGTCTCCCATCCAACCTTGATTTGAGTCATGCGCTGTATTGCGCCCCGGCCAGTATCGAAAAGAAACTTCTTGTTGCCGGCCTCGACCAGTATGCTCGGACCGAAACGATCCATCACTGGTGGAGGATTCCCTGTGCCCAGCAAAGTTACACGAATTTCCTGACTTCTTGCGGAGGCGGCTAAGAAAAATGAGACGGCCGCAAGAAGAAACATGCTCACTACCCTGACTGATGCAACCGACATTGCAGTCTCTCCAAGGAAAGTAAGTTACTTTAGAAAGGGAAAGATCTTACACAGCTTTGTGTCCGCTTCGGGTCTTGGGTGTGTGCAAACGGATAGGTCGGCACGCGGCCGTGATTCCAATCGTTGCAGGCGGCCGATGTCTCGCGTCGGAGCGTCCAATGACCGGCCAAAGTGGGTATCGCGGCGGGATATTGCGCTTTTGGAGGCCTTTCCGGCCTTCAGGCGGCGCGGATGGCTGCAATCAGGCTCGGTTTGCCGACGATGTTCATCACCCGCGTGAGGTTATAGGCGAGAACATGCAGCGCCATCTCAGCGGCGACATTCCGTAGCCGCTTCGTCAGGAAGTGGGTCGCACCCATACGGGCTTTGATCGTGCCGAAGGGATGCTCGACTGTCTCGCGCCGCCTCCGCATGGCGTCGGGATCGGAATCGAGCCGTCTCTGGACCTCCTCGACCACATGCTCATGCTCCCAGCGCGTGATGCGACGCTCCTTGGACGGCGTACATTGACTCTTGATCGCGCAGCCTTGGCACGCCGCTGTCGACCAGTAACGGCGCAGCGTCATGCCATGCTCGATGTTGGTGAAGTGATACGGCAGCAGCTGACCGGATGGGCAGCGGTAGACGTCCTCATCAGGCAGGTAGGCGAAGTCCTGTTTGCCGAACCGGCCCTCCGCCTTGGCGTTCGACGTCATGGGCTTGGGCAGCGTGACTGCAACGCCAGCCTCTTCGCAGGCCAATATCTCCTCTCCGTCGAAGTAGCCACGGTCGGCGACCGCCTCGAGTTTGTCCACTTCGAGCACTTCTTTGGCTTGCTTCGACATCCGAGCAAGCTGCCCACGGTCGTTGCCGACGTTTATAACCTCATGCGTAACAATCAGATGGTGTTCGGTGTCCACCGCGACCTGAACATTGTAGCCGACCACACCCGATCCGCGTCCGCTGGTGGCCATCGAACGGGCATCTGGATCGGTGAGCGATATCTGTTGATCCGGCGTGTTGCGCATCTGCGCATCAAGCACTTCCAGGCGGCTCATCTCCTGCTTCAGCCGAGCGATCTTTTCCTTGATCCTCGTCGTCTTGATGCTGATCGCTTCCGATGGATCCTGCCGATCGGCGCTATCGAGTTGACGCAGATATCGACCGACGCTTTCCTCGATCTGCGCCATCCGCCTCGCGATCTTGGCATGCGTGAAGTTGCGATCGCGGTTGTTCACTGCTTTGAACTTGCTGCCATCGATTGCGACGCTTGGGGTCTGCAACAGGCCCATTTGCCGGCATAGCGCAACGAACTTCGCACAAACCTTCCGGATCGCCGCGCCATTATCCTTCCGGAAATCGGCGATCGTCTTGTGATCGGGAGCCAGGCGCCCGATCAGCCACATCACCTCGACATTGCGGCGCGCCTCGCGTTCCAGGCGGCGACTGGATTGCACCCGATTGAGATAACCGTAGATGTAAAGCTTCAGAAGGACTGCTGGATGATAGGAAGGTCGGCCCGTCTCCTTCGCGATCACACGCTCGAATCCCATTCCATGCAGGTCGAGCGCCTCGACAAACACATCGATCACATGGACCCCGTTGCCCTCGTCTACCCAATCCTCCAGACATTCCGGCAAGAGCGTCAGCTGGGATCTGTCCGCGCCTTCAACGAAGCGTCCCATCCGTATCCCCCATTAGGAAACGGAGGAATCGTAACCGACTCGTGGCTTTTCACACAGCCAGGGTCA
>NZ_LWIG01000046.1 GCF_002068095.1 Bradyrhizobium sacchari
GTCGGCCAGGCGAGCCGGACCAACGAGCGCGTCGGCGAATTGTCCAAGGCTGCCGCCCGCATCGGCGACGTGGTCGAGCTGATCAACACCATCGCGGGCCAGACCAATCTCCTTGCGCTGAATGCGACCATCGAGGCCGCGCGCGCCGGCGATGCCGGCCGCGGCTTTGCCGTGGTCGCCTCCGAGGTCAAGGCGCTGGCCGAGCAGACAGCGAAAGCCACCGGCGAGATCGGCCAGCAGATTTCCAGCATCCAGGCCGCCACCGAGCAATCGGTCGGCTCCATCCGGGAGATCAGCGGCACCATCGAACGCCTGTCGGAGATCTCGTCGACGGTTGCTGCCGCGGTGGAGCAGCAGGGCGCGGCGACACAGGAGATCTCCCGCAACGTCCAGCAGGCGGCCCATGGCACCCAGCGCGTCTCGACCAACATCGGTGACGTCCAACGCGGGGCCTCTGAAACGGGGTCTGCCTCCTCGCAGGTGCTCTCGGCGGCGCGCTCGCTGTCGGCGGACAGCAACCGGCTGAAGCAGGAAGTCGCAAAATTCCTGAGCTCGGTCCACGCCGCCTGACGTTTCAAAAGCAAAGGTCCGCGCGCATGCGCGTGGACCTGAAGCGATGTTTGGCGTGATCAGGCTCAACCTGTGCGCGGGCACTGCCCAGCTCTTGTTCAACCGGAGCAGACGACGGGGATGCCGTCGAGGGCTTCTCCGTATTCGACACCGGTAAAATACAGCCTCAATTAACACTTGTTCCGCAATGTGCGGCGGTGCGGCACGATTCCCGGGGGCGTGGATTGCGACGACGAGCCGTCGTTGCAATCGCGAGTAGGTCGTCGGCTGCTTGTCTTTATCTTCCTGCCATGGGTGGACAGTGATGCCGAGCTTGCGTTTGGGAATTCGGGGGCGTCTGTACGCTGGATTTTCGGTTCTCGTGGTCCTTGGCCTGGTCATGGCCGCGGTCGCGGTCTGGAATTTGTGGGCCGTTCAAGCCCAGATGACGCGGCTGTCCGCTCTGTCGGACAACACCGCGCGCGTTCAGGAAATCTCGATCAACCTCCAGGCGCTGCGGCGCGCCAATCTCCGCTACATCTATGACGCCAACGAGCCGGCCTTCAAGGAAGCCGCGGAGCGGGAGGTGGCGACGGTGGAGCTGTTGAAGGCCGCAGCGAAGTCAACGATCTCGGACGAGCGGCTCAAGATCTACAACGGCCTCACCAGCGACATCGAAAAGTTGAAGTCCCAGCGCGAGCGCCTGGGCACCGCCGTCAACGAGACCACCAAGGGCAAGGCCGTCCTGCTCGCCGGCGGCGATCAACTGACCGCCAACACCGGCAAGCTGGTCGATGCCGCGCGTGAAACCGGCGATACCAGCGTGAGCGCTCCTGTCTCCGATCTTGAATCCAAGATCCTGCTGGTTCGTGTCGCAAACTGGCGCTTCCTCGCCGTCCGCGACGCAAAGGGACCGGCGACCTTCAGGACCAATGTCGATCGGGCGCAGCAAGCGCTCAAGTCGCTGGAGGGGGCCGGCCTGCCGGACGAGGTCAAGGCCGGGTTCGGGCCGGTCAAGAGCTCGCTTTCGGCTTACAAGGCGGCTTTCGAGACGACCTCTGCCGCAATCCTCCAGGCCGATGAAATTTATCGCAACGAGATCGCTCCCCTGATCAACGACAGCGTCGACAAGCTCAAGGTGGCGGAGACCGGATTGAAGGCCGACTACCAGAAGTCGCGCGCGGCGGCCGATGGCGTCATTGCCAACACGACCTGGATTCAGGAAGTCGCCGGCGGACTTGCCGTTCTGTTCGGCGGGCTCGTCGCCTTCCTGATCGCCCGCAGCATCGTCGGACCGCTGACCACGATGACCCGCGCGATGGGGCGGCTGGCCGGTGGCGATCTCAAGGTCGAGATTCCCGGCCGTGGGAACCGCGACGAGATCGGCGCCATGGCCAAGGCGATCCAGGTGTTCAAAGAGAGCATGGTCGAGACCGAGCGCCTGCGCCACGAGCAGGTCGAGGTCGAGGCCCGGCAGGCCGAGAGCCGCAAGGCTGACATGAAAAACCTGGCCAATCAGTTCGAACGTGCCGTCGGCGAGATCGTGGATACGGTGTCGTCGGCGTCCGGCGAACTCGAGGCGTCCGCTGGCACTCTGACCACGACGGCTACGCGCGCCCAGGACCTGTCGACGGAGGTCGCCAGCGCCTCCCAGGAAGCTTCGGCCAATGTTCAGGCGGTTGCATCGGCGACCGAAGAGCTGTCTTCCTCGGTTTCCGAGATCGCGCGCCAGGTGCAGGAATCCGCTCGCATCGCCAGCGAAGCTGTCGGCCAGGCGAGCCGGACCAACGAGCGCGTCGGCGAATTGTCCAAGGCTGCCGCCCGCATCGGCGACGTGGTCGAGCTGATCAACACCATCGCGGGCCAGACCAATCTCCTTGCGCTGAATGCGACCATCGAGGCCGCGCGCGCCGGCGATGCCGGCCGCGGCTTTGCCGTGGTCGCCTCCGAGGTCAAGGCGCTGGCCGAGCAGACAGCGAAAGCCACCGGCGAGATCGGCCAGCAGATTTCCAGCATCCAGGCCGCCACCGAGCAATCGGTCGGCTCCATCCGGGAGATCAGCGGCACCATCGAACGCCTGTCGGAGATCTCGTCGACGGTTGCTGCCGCGGTGGAGCAGCAGGGCGCGGCGACACAGGAGATCTCCCGCAACGTCCAGCAGGCGGCCCATGGCACCCAGCGCGTCTCGACCAACATCGGTGACGTCCAACGCGGGGCCTCTGAAACGGGGTCTGCCTCCTCGCAGGTGCTCTCGGCGGCGCGCTCGCTGTCGGCGGACAGCAACCGGCTGAAGCAGGAAGTCGCAAAATTCCTGAGCTCGGT
>NZ_LWIG01000047.1:0-3863 GCF_002068095.1 Bradyrhizobium sacchari
CCGCCGCTTGCGGACGGTGAGCCCTTCCTCGCGATAAAGCCGGTAGATCCGGTTGATCCCCGATGGCTCGCCCTCCCGCCGCAGCAGGACGAACAGGCGGCGATATCCGAAACGCCGCCGCTCGTTGGCGAGATCGCGCAATCGGCTACGCAGAACTGCGTCCGGTGGGCGGCTGGAGCGATAGCGGATCATCTTCCGATCCGAACCCACGATCGAGCAGGCCCGCCGTTCCGACAGGCTCATAACGGCCTGCAGATGCGCGACAGCAGCGCGCTTGGCGGCGGGCCCTACCATTTTTTTGAAAGGAGCTCGCGAAGTGCGGCTGCATCGAGCATCTGCTCGGCCAGAAGCTTCTTCAGCTTCCCGTTCTCCTCCTCCAGGGCCCTCAACCGCTTCGCCTCGGAAACGTCCATGCCGCCGAATTTGGCCTTCCAATTGTAGATTGTCGCCTCGGAGATCCCGTGCTTGCGAGCCAGCTCGGCCGTCTTCGCCCCGGCCTCATGCTCCTTCAGCACCGCAATAATCTGCTCTTCCGTGAACCGTGCTCGCTTCATCTGTCCGTCCTTCTTCGGGCCGGACTCTAACTCTTTCTGGAGGAAATGCTCAGTGGCAGGTCACATGAGACGGAATACCGTACCCTGAATCAAGTACAGCACGAGCGTGCTCGGCCCCAATTTCGCGGCGATAAAGCGGACCACCCGATTTGAGTGACCAATACTCCAGCATCGAAGCAGGACCTCAATCATTACCACTGAGGCAGCTGCGGAGCCGAGAAACATCAGAAGCACATTTTTTGCCGACTGCAAATCCTGGACCAAAGCGAGATTGTTGTAGACATAAGCGTCGTTGCGCCAGGCCAGAAAGCACGCCGCTATTGAGGCAGACATAATCAAGAACTGCCTGTGAGAGCAAATTATGCTCGTCCACCGTTCTCTCGACTGCGCAAATAAAATCCGAGGCAAAAAAACGGGTACACATACTTTATGAGAGGGAATATGGAAAAAGTCAGAGGCGCCGGCACGACCAGAATGACGGATACGAACAAAGCCCAGCACGACCAATGATTGAAGATCGAAATAGTTTTAGCGAAAACAAAAACAAATGAACGCGGCCCAGACGAACCAGTATGTGCCAACCAACTCATTCAAGAATTGCAAAGCGGTGTCTGGTGCGCCCGTCGATCGGGGAAACACGATAAACTTCAATGACTCCAGAAGAGAACACCAAAACAGCATCGGCACCAGGAGCTGCATCGCACGATCGCGATAGCTTGCGTGAACGACTTTACCAATAGCGCTCGGCAAGAAAGATAACCGCTTATCGCCATAAAGAGGGGCATGTGGAACATGTAGATCCATTTGAAGCACGCCGAATCCCAAAACCCTTGATTTTGGTAGAGGATATATTGGATCAGGTGACCGACGACCACTAAAATGATGAGCACTCCTTTGGTGAAGTCCAAAGCGAGATCGCGATCGTACGCTGTCTCAGGCACAACCGTTCCTGTTACATGATGTATCAACATCTCGGCACACTTATCCAACTAGCCCAATACATAGCTGAGGTTTGCCAACACCCAACCTCGCTGTTGCCTAGTCTGTTTGCATGGAAATCGAGCTAGCCGATGACAGCGCAGACAATTGACATCGAGAGTCTACCTTCAATTGCTGACTGTGCGATAAAGGCCGAAGGGACAGGGGAAACGGGCTATACGATGGTTTATCGATTTTTGTTGCACCATGCCCGCTTTATCGGCCTCCCGGGTCCAGCGTGACCTTGCACTCTGCTCGCGAGCGGACCAGGTGTTTGCAGGGCCCTGCTGCCTCTTCAGCCACGTTCAGGATAAATGCGTACGCGCTGGCGGCCCTCGCTGTCCTCCAACTCGCCCCTGTAAGGCACCCCGCGGATTTCGAAATATGTTGGGCGCCCAGGCTCGGGCATGATGTGCTCACCTTCTAGGACGCGGACCAGGTAGGGCGGCAGGAATCGCTCCCGGTGCTCCCATCCGCCCCGAATCAAATACCCAAGATCGACTGCACCTTCCTCAGTTCGCGCAGCCCTGACGATCTGCGGGGGACGATGGAGGGGCTGGGATGGGCCAGCTTCATTTGCTCCACCAGCTCGCGGATGATGGATCAGGCGAACATCCATGCGGCCTCCTGGTCCGAACGTCGCGGAATAGCGCTCCCCATTGATCGCAAACTGACTTGGCCCGAACTGGCTCGGCAGCAGATTGATATTGCTCAACACATCGATCAATACGTCTGAAGCGGCCTGGGAGCCGTGGCGCCAGTCGCCGCCAACGATCGCTCCAATATCGCGCAGCTCCGGTCCCGCGCCCGGCGGTTCTGCAAACGACGAGGCGGCTGCGATTTCCGGCGCTGGCGCAGAGCGCGCATCGTCACGCAAATGATGGAGTGTGGGTGGATCCAGATCAACAAAGGAGTCAAGACCATGGTAGAGGTTTGACGATGTGGGTCTAACGGAAGATGGCGATGCGGGTTCGTGTATCTGTTGTCCAAGCCAAACCCAGGCTCCCTGGCTCGGAGTGGCCGGAGTAGCAGGAAGCTCCTGCGGCGGATGAGCTTGCGCGGCCCAGTGCGGCGCTGCCGCCTGGGAGGCGGGTTCGTGGATTGGCTCGCCAAGCCAGTCCCATGCTCCCGCGCTCGGCGTAGGCGGCGCTGCGGGAAGCTGCTGCGACGACCCGGCCTGCCAATTGCGGGGTGGCGCTGGCGTCAATATGGTGGGCCCGTGGATCTGCTCGCCAAGCCAATCCCATGCTCCGGCGCTCGGGGTAGCTGGCGTTGCTGGAGGCTCTTGCAGTGAGCGCGTCTGTCGAGCAGCTTCGTAAAAAGGCTGGGCCGGATTTTGAGGAGGCGGCAATCCAAGGCTCCTGTTCGCCTCTAGGATTTGTTCGTACCGGCCAAGTCTGACCAGATCAGGTTTGATCTTGCTGTCCTTGGTTTCGCGCCTGTACTCCTCGACATCCCGGTCAAGCCCGGGGGTGGAAAGTCGGCCAGCCATTGGCGGCCGATCATGCTTCTGCAGCCACTCACTCAGCCTAGACATGCGGCGAGCTTGCCTATCGATCGTCTCCGGCTCAATGCTGCGCGTCGCCTTTTCCGCCGCCGACCACATGTCGATGAGGGCTGCATCCGCGCCGTGAGGAGCCAGTCGGCGGAGATCGGCCACCAGGACCTTGCCGGCACGGAAGTCACGCAACTTCTTCAAGGCCGCCTTGATGCGTCTGCTGCGATCCTTTGCGTAGGTGTCCACATCCGCATCCAGCTCAGCTTCCAGCTGACGGTTTGCCACCTCCGGATGGTCCTGCTGCGCGTTTTCCAATTCCCGGCCAATTCGATCCGCAATCGAGGGCCTGCCGGCCGTGCTCAGGCGCGCGCTCAAATAGCGCAAATCGGCTGCTGCATTCTTGATCGTGCCGTCGGTGGGGTTACCCGCCGCGTTCTCTCTGAAATCTTTTATCAGCACCTCGTCGGCCTCAGGGACAGGCGCCCCGCGCGTCCGGCCCGGCTGCCTAGCATAGTCAATGCGAAAATTTGTGGAAAAGGCATCCCCCTGTCCCGCATTGCGCGAGGACTTTTCGTTGCTGCTCCCGCCGAAAGCCTTGCCGATCCCTGACTTGAAGCGTGACCATAATCCGCCGCTTTTTCCGCTGTTGGCCGACGCGGCGGACGCTGCGTCCGGAAAGCTGTAGCGCGCGCTGCTGAACAGATCATCTCGCAAGCGCTGCGGCACTTGCGCCGAAGCGGGCAGCAGGACGCTCGGAATGTCTACGCTCCGGCGCGTGTCGCCCAGCTCACTCTCCCTAAAAGCGGAGTGCGGCGGCAGGCGCATCGAACCGC
>NZ_LWIG01000047.1:3884-54627 GCF_002068095.1 Bradyrhizobium sacchari
GGCGGGAGCACGATCAGGCGAACTAGACTTGCTTTCATCAGACGGATCGAGATTCAAATCCTCGAGGCGCCGTTCAAAATCACCGTGCTCCCCCGCGTTGTCCCCTCGCTGCGCGGTCCGCTCTTGCACGACGGCGTACTCCCGCATCCAGGCTCCTGCATCGAAGAATGGGTCAATCGGATCCACCCTGCTCTCCTATGTTTGTATAGGCCCTACAGCAATTGGTACGGCCTGGTAGCAGATCGTCTCGCAAGAAACAGATTGTGGATTGTTGTAGCCACAACCTTTCGAAAAGCTGACGAGATCAGGATAATGCTGCGCGAGTGACGGCCTCGCACGGGCCCGCCTGGCGGCAGGACGGGTCGTTCCAATTTTTTCGTACCTCTTCACTCTTGTTCCAGTCGACGAAATTCGTCGACCGGTATTACCAATGGATCGCCCCGTCGATCGTGCGAGGAATTCAAGCATCACGGCGGGGCTCACTCAGCCGCGATCAGCCTCCAATGGATATGCGTAACGAGCATCTTCCCGTCCTTCGCACAGCTTTGGCGTAAGCTGTCATTTTTCAGGTAGCCTTTGATGACCGACAAATAGTTTTCTTGCATGCCGGCAGGCGTTCTCTCGTGACTTCGACTTCCACTTTTTGCCCAAGTATGAGTTTGGCGGGCTTGCTCGGCAATGGGAGAGCCGACAGGCTTCATTCGCTGACTTCGATCGGCCGCAGTCTTTGACCGGAGGGCCGCAAGACTTATCGCGCAGTCACTATCAATATGAGTTTGGGTCGTTACCGCGCACTTTACCTTGAACATTACTCCCTCGCCAATTCGAGCTGCCTCGCTGGGCAGCGCTTATGGAAGCGATGATTCACGCTGCGCCGTCTTGGTCTCCTCAGCCACTTTCGACTGTCGAGCTCTCGTTCGACGGGGCTTCGAGCGGACGCAGATAGGCCTCACCTTACGCGCCAGTTTTCATCGCTCGGCAAGACCGGAAGGGACTGATCGACGGCAGCGCACTTTCAAAATGCAAAAGGCTTGGCAGCGATTGGCGAGACTTCATCATCAATATTTACCCGCAGCCGCGGAGCAATGATAAATATCCCTGCGGCGGTTTGAGACCTCATAATTCGAGACCGCCACGCTGGGCCAGGACACGGTGCATGACCTCGCGTTTAATCTCGCTGGCGAGCTCGCTTCGGACTTGGGCTCCGAGCACCCGCTCGGCGTCCGGATCGCCTAGAAGGCCATGCTCGGCCAGTCGCTGATTCAAGCGGGTTTGAAACTCCTCGTCCATGGCTTCAATGAGCCGGTCTTGCATCGCTTCATATTCAGCAGGAGCAATTCGCCTCAGCACCGTCTCCCAGGGTTGCCAGCGGGTTGCCATGTAGTCAGTAAACTGGTTCGCTTCTTGCTCGCGAACCGACTCCAGTGCGCGCGCCGCATCATCGGCTGTCACGTGAGAAATCGTAAGAAAGCGCATGTCTGGGGCGACGTGAATCAGCTCCAGCGGCTCGCGCAGAAGATGTTGATACGCCAAGTAGACTTCGACGTCGTCTACGTTCGAGCCAAGGGTCACGGGCGAGTTGACCCTGTCGCGCGCGATCCCGTCCAGTGCATCCAGGCGGAATGCAACGCGGCCGCGCTGGATCAGTTCGCCGAGCCTATCATCATACACCCCCTCCTCAACGTCAGCATTGAAGCGCGCAGCCCGCATGCCGTTCCAGTGCAGAGTAACGCGGTCCTCGCAGCTCGCGTTGGCCTCGGAAGCCTGCGTGAAAAACTGTTCGCGCAATCTCGGATTGGTCGCCGCCTGCCGCAGATCATCCGCCACGGTCTGCCGAAACTCGTCACTGCCATAATTGACGGTGCCGCGTAGCCGATCTAGGAACCGGGCGTAGTCCTGGGCGCCAGGCTCATCCGCAAAGTGCTGCCATTCGGCGAGCGTCGCCCGATCGTCCCCTAGCCAGTGCGCGGCAGCCTCGTACAGAGGCAGCGGCCTAAGATGCGGCGTCGCGAGGTGAGCGCGGACCTCGTCCGGGAACGGATTATCACCAAACTCCAGGTTCAGCAGCGGACGGCTCAAACTTCCCGGTAGGAGGTCCTCAGGCAGGCTGGTCAGCCGGTTACTGCTGAGATCGATCGATTGAAGCTCGCTCGGAAGGCTTTCAGGGAGGTTGGCCAATTGATTGCTGCTGACATCCAGTTCAACGAGACGCCATGGGAGGGACTCGGGAAGCTCCGTCAGCTGATTGCCACTAACCGCGATGCGAGGTGAGGCTGCTCGGGAGAGCGTCGGGCAGGCTACTCAGTCGGTTGTTGTTTGCGTTCAGGATTCCCAGCTCCGCTGGTAGGCTGTCTGGCAGACTGGTCAACCTGTTATCGCTCACCTCTAGGCGATAGAGGGTCGCCGGAAGAGCGTCCGGCAAACTGGTTAAGCGGTTGTGGCTCACAAAGAGCTCGTGGAGACCGGGTGGAAGGCCGGCGGGCAGGCTGCCTAGCTCATTGTGCATGGCGCGGAGGTTCAGCAGCCTCGGCGCCAGGGCGTCGGGCAAAGCGATTAAGGACAGAGATGACAAATCGACCGCGTTCGAGCGCATGTTGTCCGCAGCCCTGATTCGCGAGCGCCCCTGTCGCCTGTTCTCGGCTTCGCCCTGCCCCTCTTCGGCAACCCAGTCGTCCAGGATTCGTGCGCGCGCGGAGGCCGGGGTCCGATACCCTGTCAAGCCTTCGACCAAATTCGCGAGGGCACGGTTGAAGCCGCCGAGGTAGCTTTCCCGCTCCGCTTCTTCAAAAGTGTCCGGGGCGGACCCTGCGCTCCGCTGCGTCTGTCCTGTGTCCATCATCTTTCTCCGTTGTCGGAAACTTGAAGAATACGCCTGCCGCTGCGCACGCCTACGAAGCAGGAGATTGCCCGCTGCCGCAATAATCATTCGAGCGAGCGCACCTGGGCCGCGGCGGCCCACTCCTGGTCGAAGCGGACAGCTTCACAGGAGGTCGAGGCCGCGAATGGATCGATGCTGCTGCAACGTTTGCTGCCATTTCGTTGGGCGGACAGATCCGGAAGGACCGCCAACGCGAAAGCGTTCTGCTCCTAGCACGGTCACCTGTCGAATAGCTGACGAGCCTCGCTGCTGAACACCCGAGTCGCTCGGTTTATCACCAGTGGGAAATACCCGCGTGGCACCGATTGCCTCGGCACGTGAAAGGACCGCCGCGGAGTTGAGCGTTCGAGCGACTGCCGCTCTTCCACTCCGCCGAAAAGGCTTCAGTGCCTGCCATTGAGATATCCCACCATCGGCGCGCTGGGCGCGGCGTTTAAGCTGCTGCGCACCAGTTAGATGCGGGAAACGTTGAAGGTGGGATGTAACTACCCGCGACCGCGATCAATTCCTTGCTCCTAAGCGTTTTACCGAATTCTGCCGGCTTCGGTGCCATCGCTGTCCTTACGGCGATAGGGCTGTCAGCTTGTCGAAAGATAAGTGTCCTAGGTCCTAGAGCGCGTTGTCACGGGCTGGGCTGGCTCAGTGTCGTAAGGGGAGTGGAATGGATCCTTTTGAGGCAGGACAGATTCGGCGCGGCGGAGGCATTCCTTCTGCATCTTCCCAACAAGAGGGGGCGGAAGACGGCGGGGCGGCACAATGGGATGCATTCGTGACGGACTTCGCAGCAAACTCCGGCCATTCAACCCATGCGGCCGAACAAGCCGAGGCGCTCGAAAATTGGGCTGCCGAACCGAACGTGGGTCCGCTCGAGGACCGGGAAGAAGCGGCAAGGCAGGTAAATGCCCTCGGTGAAGACGCAATACTAAGTCTGGAGTCGCTGTCCCTTACCAGCCTGCCCAGACTTCCAAGCGAAATCGTCGTGCTCGACGTCCCCTTCAATCGCCTTACCAATCTGCCTGACGAACTCCCGGCTTCGCTCCAGCGTCTTGATGTCAGTGGCAATCAGCTCAGCAGCCTGCCCGCGCTCCCGAGCGGGCTCAGAGGCCTCGACGTGAACTCCAACCGGCTGGAGAGCCTACCTGCCGTCCTGCCTGCCAGCCTCCAATTTCTTTCCGCCAACCACAATCGGTTGCTGAACCTACCCGACCCCCTCCCTGCTTCGCTCCAATTTCTCCACGTCAGCCACAATCAGCTCACGAGCCTGCCGATTGCACTCCCTGCTATGCTCGCGTTTCTCGACGTCAGCGAAAATCAACTGGTCGATCTGCCGGCGGCTCTCCCAGCTTCGCTCGAGTTTCTCGACGTAAGCCAAAACCATTTGACGAGTTTGCCTGAGGACCTGCTGATGGGGTTCGGCGCTGGTGCCACAATAGTTCTGACTGATAATCCGCTGTCTGAGCAGGTGCTGACGAACCTGAGCACAGTCGTAAGTGCGGAGGGTTATGTCGGTCCGACTGTCCACCTTTCGCACGACAACGAAAGTGAATCGTCCGAGACAGACGATGAACAGGCCGATGCGCTCGCTGAAACAGTTGCAGAATGGCTCAAGGCCAATCCACAGGAGGGCGATCGGGAGGTGCTTGCCGCTTGGCAGAACTTTGCAGAAGAGCCGGGCGCTCAGGAATACGGGCTTTTCCTCGGCAAGCTGTTCGACTCCGTCAACTCTGGCAATGAAGGATTCCGGCAATCGGTAGCTAATGATCTGCGGCAGGCGGCAAAAGACCCGCGTTTGCGTGCGCAGTACTTTCAACTGGCTTGGGACGCGAACCAAAGCTGCGAGGACCGCAGAACATTAACCTGGAACGGCATGCAGGCCTCCCGCCTCATCGCGGACGTCGAGAACGGCCTCTATGACAACAAGGCGCGGCTTGCTGATCTCGTCGATTTGGGGCGTGTCATGTTCCGCTTGGACGCGCTCGAGGCGATTGCGCGCGATAAGGCTCACTCGCTGGCCTCGGTCGACAACGCCGAAGACATCGATGCCATTGAGGTCTTCCTTGCCTATCAGAACAAGCTGCGCGAGCGGCTCGGACTGCAACACGTCGCGCCTGACATGCACTTCTTTGAGGTCTCCGGCGTCACCGACTCTGACATTGACAGGGCAGAGACATCCGTGCGGGACAGGGAGGCGGCCGAATTTGCCGACTATTTGGCAATGGACTGGCAGCCTTGGGACGATGTGGTGCGTCGCATCGCACCTGAAGATCACGCCAAGACGCAGGACCAGCTCATTGATGCAATGGAAAAGGAGTTCGACAGCCGGCTGGAGCAACAGCTCGCCGACCAAGGCTTGACCGGGGCTGAAGCTGGCCTCGTCGAAGATGCCAAGCGAGTGTTGGGTCCCGCAGTTCGCAAAGAGATCGCCCGTGAGATCAAGGGCGCTCTAAGAGACAAGGTGCTTAATGAGCACGGTCTCACGCTCTGAAGCCGCGGTTGCCGTAGGGTGGCGCTAATTCCTCTGCCGCTCCTCTGGTGCGCCGGTTGGTGGCCCAGAGGAACGCGTAATGCGCAGCGAGTGCAGCGGAGCGCAGATTGAAAAACCAGCGTTGCCCCTCTCTATTACGCTGCCGCTTGATGTGGGTCAGGTTGACGCTTGGGCAGACTGGCTGCTAGCTCTCAACTGAGCCTCCTATGTGCCAGAACTGGATCGTCACCGATACCAACTCTCACTAAGGGGCACCCCGTCCAGGTTTATCGGCCAAGCCTGCAATGATAAGAGAAAATTCAAGCCGGCTTATTCGCGCGCGTTTCGATCTCCACGCATCGGCCCATCAAATCGTTACACGAGTCTGGGACATCGAGCATAGTAGGTCGTCAACCATGTGTTGGTATTCTTGCTCCACGATGGTTCGGGACTCTCCTTCGGGGACACGCTTCAAGGTACCGCCGATAGCACCGCGATAATCGATGACAGATCACGCAGCGTCCTCTTCTGAGAGACACCGCGGCTTCTGTTCTGCGACAATCGCAGACGGCTTCCGGTCTTTCAACGCCTTCTCTGCAATACCGACATCGTCCAAATCGCACGAGATCGTCCGATGGCGCGCAATGCGCCCGCCTTTCAATTCGCCCTGAACGCAAAAGACATGAATCGCGGTAGCCATCGGTACGCTCTGCCTTCATCATCTTCGGCTTGGCCGCCGGAAATTTCAATCGCAGGGGACTTTATTGTAGGCCAATCGATTGGCCACCCTTGTAGGCAGAGGGCTGGCGCGAGCTGATGGCGACCTGAACCAAAAACGACAATCTTCCCATTCCATGTGCGTACTCTCCTCGCCAAGTGGCGCTTTGGACGCGATCAGGTACCTATTGTCGGCAGCTGCTGCCCTCGCCCCTATTAGGCTCTTGTTCGTCGGTCGCGCATCCCAAGAGGCTCGGCCGGGAAAATACGTCCGGTTAAAGTAAAGGGGCCTCACGCACTCAAGCACCGCTTCATTAGGAGCGTCAAAGCTTTTCTAAGCCGCCGCTACCGTGGCCAAAAATCTCTGCACCTCCAATTTCAGACGATTGCTATCTTCCGCTAGGGACTTGGCAGCGGCAAGCACCTGTGTTGACGCAGTGCCCGTCTGATCCGCACAGCGATTAACTTCGGCGATATTTGAGGCGACCTGGCTCGCACCAATTGCCGCCTGCTGCACGTTCCGAGCAATCTCTTGGTTTGCAGCGCCTTGTTCTTCCACAGCAGACGCGATGGCCGAACAAATTTCTGAGATTCGGCCAATGACGCCTCCGACTTCTTTGATGCTTGTGACTGATTCCTTGGTGGATGACTGAATCCCAAAAATCTGATCACTTATCTCCTTGGTGGCTTCGCGGGTCTGGTCCGCCAACGTTTTCACTTCCGAAGCAACGACCGCAAACCCTCGCCCAGCGTCTCCGGCGCGGGCTGCCTCGATTGTCGCGTTCAAGGCCAGAAGATTTGTTTGAGATGCAATAGTGTTGATGAATTGGATGACGTCACCGACCTTGCCCGCGGCCTCAGACAGAGCCAAAACGCGCTTATCAGCGCTCTCGGCTTTTCGAACGGCTTCACCGGCTATACGAGCTGACTCTTGGACTTGCCGACCAATCTCGTTCACCGAAATTGACACTTCTTCTGTGGCCGATGCAACGGACTGAACGTTTGTGGAAGCCCGTTCCGAGACCGACGCTACGGCTGTCGAAAGTCGCTGCGTCGATTCGGCAGTCTTTGCTAGTGAGAGAGCCGACGCTTCCAGCTCGGTAGACGCGGAGGAAACGGTCTCGACAATTTCCCCGATGGCCGCCTCGAACGCATCTGCAAGCCTGCGCATGTCAGACTTTCGTTGCTCGGCAGCGATACGATCCTGGACCAGCTTGGCCTCGGTTTCCGCCTCCGCCTTCTCGACCGCCCTCACCTTAAACCTTTGGACCGCATTCGCAATTTCGCCGATTTCGTCCTTGCGGCGAAGTCCGTGGAGCACAACATCGAAATTGCCGTCGGCCAAGTCCAGCATCGACGCCGTCAGCTTCCGAAGCGGTTTGCTAATGCTGCGCGACGTAAACACCGAGAGCGCGAGACCCAGCAGCAAACTAAGAGCGAAAAGGATCAGGGCAATCTTTACGCCCAATCCAAGGTCTTCTTCTGCCTTCAACGCCGTGGCTTTGGAAGCCTTCTCGTAATCATTTGCAAGCGGCTCTGCGAGTTCGTCAACCCGACCTCCGGCCGCGAGCGCCGAAATTAGCGCTGATCTCGCTTCGGGCGAATCCAGCCCGCTATTCTTTCCTCTAAAATCCTTCAGCGCGGACACCTTTGTTTCATCGTCCCCGACAGCTTTTTTGAGATCCCGCACTCGCGCCTGGCGCCCCAAGTCCTTAGTGTCGGCAGCGAGCTCATCAAGCTGTGCAAATGTTCGCTTATAGCTTTCTGCGGTCTTCTGCCAGTGCGACGGATCATCGGTCGCCAAGGCCATCCATGCATGCATTCGGGCTTCAAATACGTATTTCTGGATGCGCTCGTCTTTGGCCACGTGGTCTTTCTGACGCACCACGGTTGCCAACGATCCGCTCGTGCTCCGGGAGGCATGGATCGAGTACCCGCCAATTGCGACGGTCATCAGAAGGAGCAATCCGAAACCGGTCATCAATCGTCCGGTGATTTTGATGTTTGAAAACACTGTTATGCTCTCTGCTAAAGAAAGGCCGGCGTGCCTCGAAATTCTTGTGCGAGACGGGATCGTCCGGCTAGGAATGTCAACGCTAAAGACTGGAAGATTTTCTCTTGGCGAGAGCAAGCTCTCGCTCGATTGAATTGAGATCGGCTTCCAGCCTGGCCCTCGCTGAAGCATCGGCAATTTTGTGTATGGCCGCTCGTATCTGACGATGGTTCTGCTCCAGCGTGGCGATGGCACGCCTAATCGTGAGCTTGGCGTTTGCGCGGGCGGCCTTGAGCCGTTGATTTGCAGCTCGACCGGAATCACATGGCATCGCGGACGGCGTTAGTGGCGTGTCACGCTTACCAAGCGCCAGCGTTCGTAGAGGCTCAGTGCCCCGCATTGGCGCACCAGCTCGACGAAACTCCACAACATTGAGCATTTCAAACCTCGACCAGAGTGTCCAAGATTACGCGCGCAGTCATGCTCTACGGACAAATCGACATACATGCGCAGCGACCGCGTTTGCGTCGGTTGTATGTCGGTCGAAGTTAACAAATTTCTTTAAATGCAGTTCGTTCGCTTTGCGGGCACGAACGACCGACGGCATACATCGTTTTAAATTTGCGGAGTGCATTTGCACCACGAACGCTGAATTACGGCGCCAAGCCCTCGAGCCACGCAGAAAATCCTCAAGGCGGGCGGCAGAAACGCACTGAGAACGCAGTGCGGGATCTGGAGCGCACATCGCTTGGGTTGAGGCCGTTGATCCGGCCGCAAACGATCGCACAAAAAAATATGTTGCCGACCGGCAGTCGACGAAAGCTAAACCTTGCCTGACACATTCGGGTGGAAAGTCGGCGATCGTTCGAAGCAGCCCGAACGACGGCTCGACAATAGAGCTTATCGCCGACGTGACCTGCATGGTCGCGATCTCGAGCGCTCAACTGTCTCTTCAGTGAAGACGTTACAGACCCCCGCTTGGCAGCTGCTGCGTGTGGCCATGGACCGCGACGGCCACCTCTTCAAGTCTGAAGATCATAGGGAACAGATGGACGCCATCGCCGCCAAAACTTTTCGGCTAGACCAATGATGACATCCACATCGATCGCAAGGACGACGCTCGGTTCGGTGAATGGCTTGAGCTAGGGGATACCTTAGGCACAAGTTGAAGAACTGCAGGAGTTCGCGGCGAGTGATGGAGCATCTTAACGAGCTCTTATAAACGCGCACGAGCCGAAGCGCTGCCCCCGCACTGCTCCGGCGGTTTCGTTACTCCACACCACTCTTATCTTCGCGATAGTCCGCTCATTCACCCGAGCGTCGCCGTGGCCCCTTCACCGTAAACGTTGCTTCGTTTTCCGTCGATATGGTTCCGTTGGCAGCCAATCTGTGGCACCGCCGAAGAACACTCCCAGCGACCATCGTGCGGCTTCGCCATCTGTCAGTTGATGGGAGTGAGGTTCGCGGCCTAACGGGTTAGCCCCCACCCCGAACGATCTATATTCGGCATAATAGCTCGTGCTCAGGTTGTCGGTCTCGCGTGGAGCCCATTCGCGCCAGCCTTCCGCAATGACTGGTGCATCTATCTTTGTCGACAGGAAAACCACTGTGGCGTACGGCCGCCAGGGGCGGCCAAGCGCGATAGAGCGCGCGGCAGGGTCGGCACTTAGGGTGCAATGATCAAAAACATAGCCGCTGTCCTCATCCGGAGATGCCTTGCTCTGAGCGGTATAGACCACCGCTTGATTGGCGATGCCGTGCAACTCGCAGTGCCGGAACCAGGCCTTGGCGTTTCCAAATATGAAATCGACATGCCCTTCGATGTAACAGTTCGAGAAGTATTGCCGTGACATTCTCCCGTTTGGACCCCTGCCGGCAAATAGCGTGTCCTGGGCACCTAACAAGCGGACGCGCGTCACGACGTCCCTGTCTCCGGTAAGGGACAGCGCGACCGCCTGCGACGGTGGATTGGACGGATTGAGGGCGTAGTCGTTCTGGATGGTCAGATTTTCGAGTCGGAAGTCATCGCCAGTGGCATCTAGCGTCGCCGAGCGGGCGGTTCCTCCCACATTGACCGCCCCGTCGCCATACACAATGACGGTGTGCTCAGGCTGGCTGCCAGTCCCTGCGAGATGAACACCTGATTTGGAGGTTTTGACCTTCTCGCGATAGATGCCCGGCGCGATCCGGACATCTCCGCCTTCCGCTGGCAACGCGTCGATGGCTTGCTGCACGGAGTGATAGTCTCCATTTCCAGCATGCGACACCAACAGCGGCTGAGCGTACGCTGCCGGGATGCAGAAACATCCCGCCAAAAGCGCAGCAGGGGAAGCGGAAATTCTCATGTGGCTCTACACCTCGTTGAGTCAGCGGCAGCCTCGACGCAGTCGATAGATCGCAGCAGCGTAGCCTACGGGCATGGTCCACATTTTTCGCGCTGCCAGAGGCGGAACTCACAATCCGAGTTCGGCGCCGGGTGCAGCGCTTACCGATTGCTGTCGCGGAATGCCCTGGCACATACCTCCGATCTGCGCAACTGCGGTTGTGTAGCTCGCCTGGGGAGCGGCGGCGATACGTCAGAGTGATCTGCGATGACGTTGGCATGTTCAACTTGCCAAGTCGCGGAATTGGCAAATCGGACATCTTCGAGTGTCACGTCAAGTTTATGCCCGTCGTCTAAGCCGCGCATCAGCAACACGCCAGTGTCACCATGCACATGACGGAGAACGATTTGCCGATAGACCGGAATCCTCGTGCCTTGTGCGCGCGGATCATATTTTGTATCGAAAGCCAGCGGCCACCGGTTGCCCCTCAGGCACACGTACTCATAAGCCACGCCCTCGACGAGACCGCCTCGACTAACATCGCTCTTGATGCGCAGGCCCGACGTCGTACCATCCAGCGTCAGATTACGCACCAATATGTCTCTGACCCCGGAATTCACCTCACTGCCGATCGACATGCCATGCCCCCAGCCGAAGTAATTATCAATGATCGAGATATGGCTGCTCGAGCCATTGTCGCCGGCCTTGATTGCGACGTTGTCGTCACCCGTACGGATCGAGCTATGTGTGATGGTCACATCATGGCTGGCGCCAGGGTCGATACCATCGGTATTGCGGGCATCCGCCGGTGAATCGATGGTGAGGCCCCAAAACGTGGCACCTTCGACCCGGTTCATCGCGACATGAAAATTCGGAGAGTTGCGCAAGGTGACGCCGGAGAACGTAATGTCCTGCGCATGGTCGATCTGGATCAAGCGCGGCGCGTTCTGGTTGCCGCCCTCAACTTGGGCGCGGCGGGCCAGTTGCCACCAGGTTTCCGCTCCGCCGCCAATCATTGCGCCGCCCTGACCATCGATGATGCCCTCCCCGTAAATGCCGCCGCCACGGGTTTTGGAAAAGCGGATGAATGGCCGGCACCCGTCGCCCTTGCCCGCAATGTGACCACATTGTCCGAAGCCCTTGTCGTAAGCAGCAGGTTCTGGGATGGCGATTAGCGTTGCACCGCGTCCGACCCATAAGGTCACGCCCGATTTCATCTCGAGTGGGCCCGACCGGAACTCGCCACGTCCCAAATACACGGCGGCCCCGGAAGGGCATTGGTCGATGGCATCTTGCAACATGGTTGTATCTTGCTTGCCAGACGGCACCGGGCGGTCGCACACGGTATCAGGTGCAACAGGTTCGGTGATAATCCGGCGGTCTTGCGCTTTCGCGGCGGGGACGACAACCATGGAGATGAGTATGGACAATAGGGCCCAGTTGCGAAAACGTTTTGTCATTGACCTCCTCGTGCCTTGTCACGCGGATCCTTGCCGCGTCCCCTTTCTGATATTGAGCGCTGGCTTGATCGAGCCGCCCCGCGCGTCACTGGCGCCGCAGGATGACGTTTATCCGACGCAGCAGACGCCTGGACCTTGCGTTCGCGCGTAGCACCTTGTCTGGTGTGCGAAAAAGACGAAGCGTTCTGCGATAGTGCGAAAATCCAACTGCTTCGTAACGTCAGCCTGCTCACACTGAATGAGCGCCCAACCGGTCCCCAATTTCGGCATTTTTGCATCTACAATTGCGCGTGAATCCACGCCAGCCTCTCGTCCGGGATCAGTGGGTCAGTGAGTATTCGGGAAAGCTTTCGAGAAGCTGACGAGGATACGGCCGGCACTGGATCGCATTCGCACCGGATACCCTCTTCCTGGCGTCTCACGAATTTGGATGACTGCCGTTACCCGCCCCGTTCCGGACCGCATTGTGATCGCTTGCGGGACATAGTCAGCTAGTTCTCGTCATCGTCCCTGCGATGCCGGATGAGGCATGGTCGGCTTCCGCGGTCAGCGCCGCCCGGCACATCGCGTGCCTTGCCTCACGGCCATAGCGGACCATCGTGGTCATTGAACGCGCCCGCTCGCGCCGCCTTCATGGACGCCTGACCGGGACGACCTAAGGGCGGACAAAACGACCGAACTGGCTGGCTCAAGGTGGAGAGCTCTTTGACACTCGAATTCAGCACATCTACGTGAGCCCCCCGAAACAGGAGCCCTATCTGGTGCTGCTCTGCGCGTATCCCTGGCGGACTCACCGCGATCAGCGAAAAGCCGAGCCTATCGGCAGGGCTGCACCTAGTTGTCCAGTTCCCCCGCCGGGTTCGCAGCACCATGCGTCTCGAGATCTTCGCCAAGTCCGTGACAAAACCAGTCGCCGTTAAGGTGCGCGGGGGCAGCTTTCAGCGGTCCCATGATCGAGACGAAAACGCCACGGCAGCATCCGGGTTAACAGGAACATGGACGCTTCGCGATTTGGGCGGTCGTGCGTTACGGTTTGAATTGATTGCCACAGACTTGCCCTGGCGTTCATCGATCGACGATGAGACCACTCGGCGCTCAAGCCTCCGCTCCAAATCCGCCAATCCTGCCTTACATTCGGCGACAACCGATTGGGCGCGAAGCAGCTTGACCTTGAGTTCGTCCTGTTGCCTGAGTATTTTCTCAAGATCCCAATCGTTCTGCATTAGCTCATTGACCATCTGCAAGCCCCGATGCAAGGCGGGCACTTAGCTTCAAGAACGCCGGCTCCACATGTCGCAGATGCCCGCCCCGAGCCATGGGCTAAAGCGATGCCAAACGATCGTCCTGAGGACGCTTTACGCTGGCGTTCTTGTTGAGAACCGCCATTCGTTGCGAGCCCGTTACGGGACAATCGGCTTCGGCCCGGCAAACCGGAGCGGTCCGAAGATGGCAGAGTTCGCGAGGCAGGCACCCGGTTCAGAAAGCGCATTAGGGGTCCTCTGCCATCGCAGGCAAGTTTCATCTGAATACCTCAACCGGATGCTGAACGAGCATCATAGTCACAGGTGGTTTCGTCACATCTTCAAGCAACCGGCATGCCAATGCCGGTTGAGCGTTTTTATGAAGAAACGATGTCGGTTTTCCCGCAGTACGTAGTTGCTGGCGGTGCTATTGTCGCGGTTGAAACAAACGATGTCTTGAGCGAGACAGCTAAAGCCGCAAGCACGAGCGTCCGCGCGCATTTTAGCCTAATGAAACTCTGGCAGGACTGGATCGAGTTCTTCCTGCTCGAGCGTCTTGGCTCCATCTTTCGCCAGGTACGCTGCCAGAGCTGCGATACCGGAGTGCGGTGGACATCGAGCGGGTGTCGATTTTTTGAACGGCACTTGCCCCAAACGCTCGGCAACTTCGACGCTCATGAGGTGGGGACGGATCGGTCGATCGACGGCGCGCTCGATGGTGTGGAAGATCCAGGTGCCGTCCGGATCGATGTCCGACCAATGAAAGATCGGCGTCTGTTCGGATACCAATCCTGCGATTGTCCGCAGCGCCTGCTGGGTGGCAAGCGAGGGGTACCCGCCGACATACATGGTCGTTCCTAATCGGCCGGGGTCCGCCTCGGCGATGTGCCGGTTGAAGCTTGCGAAGTTTTCGATCGTTAGAACGTAGGCCGGCGGCTCCCGGAACCGAACGCGATCTGCTTCCTTGGGAGTGATTCCGAGATAATGCGGAGATATCCTGGAAAGATCGGCTCCGCCGAGGTCGATTTTGCCCGCGATCAGCAGGGGCGGCGCGAAGCGCTCCAGCCCGATCGCTCGCAGTGCCTCGCGGGGGCGGGCGCCAGGCGGAAAGTCCATCATGCCGCTCAAAAGTCGGACCACGGCACCCTCGATGCGCTCGAGTATCTTGCTGTGGCCCACCGTACGTCGCGAGAAAGTTTTGTAGTCGACGTCCAGATGCTTGTTATCGAGGATCGCCTGGGCGAGAACGAATGCGTGGCGCAGCGTGTCGACGTCGGACGAACCGAATCCATGCCACGTCTTACCCCGCGCCCACACCTCTGCGATTTGAGAGCCGCTGTTTTTCAGGGACTCGTGCAGCGCCACTCCGGCTACGAGCTGCACGGCGGCATGCTCTGCGATGCGTGAGGCCGGGGTGCGGCCGAGATATCGGTATAAGATCTCCGCCGAGACCAACCGCACGTGCGCCACTTGGTCTCGGTTGGCGCCGCGCCCCCCGCGAATGGAGACCGCGCCGGCACTTTCGGCTTCCCTGATTTGTTTCAGGAAGGCGTCCGCCGCGACCACTGATGGGAAAGCAGGGTAGTCCGGGTGGGCGATCGGGCTTGCGGCCCCTGCCTCGAAGCGGTTGAGCAGGTCGTTCAGCAGGCCGATCGCATCCGTGAAACGCCGAGCCATGGCTACTCGGCGGCCAGACGGGTGGCGAGCTCATCTTCGGACATCAGGTCCGGATCGATGGCCATCAGCTCGCGCTTGGCCTTCTCTTTCAGTTCCACCACGGTAGCCCTGGACTGCTCGCCGATCCGGTCCACCTCCACGATGGTGTCCATGTGCTCGAGCACGGCGACCCGCTTCTCGAATGGCGCAGCAATCACGAACTGCAGGCCGAGATTTTTGTAAAAGCTCATCATCTGCCGCTGGTTCTTGCCGTCCATCTTGGAGAAGGCCTCATCGAACATGGCGAGCGCAAAACCGGCGGGTTTGCCGGCACGACGCTCCGCGCTACCGTAGACGCCGGCCAGCGAAGCGCCGATGGCAACGTAGATAGGCACCTGTTGTTCAGCGCCAGACCCGGTGCCGCGCCGCTGCTCCCAGCGGGTCGAACGGCCGGTGGCAACGTCCTCCATGTGGATCTCGAAGGTGTAGAAGTTGCGGTAGTCCTCGAACTGGGTGAAATCCTTGTCGGGGTCCTCGAGCAGCGCCTCGAGGGCGACGATCGTGTCCTTGTGCGGGAAGTCATCGGGCGCGTCGCCCCGGAACAGCATATCGAGCGCCTCCGGAGAGGTTTTGGCGATCTCGATGATCTTCAGGATGGGCTGGAATTCCACCATCTGGGTGCGATGGAACGAATATCGCTCGTTATGGAACGGATGTGCGTAGAGACTACGGTTCAACGCTTGCAGCTCCCGCTCCATCTTTCCGATTCGGGCCGTGAGCGCGTTGATGAACTCGCCGCGCAGCAGGGTGGACGCCTTCTCCGCCGCTTCCCGCGCCTGCCGTTCGTACTGGCGCAGCTCATTGGATTCGATATCCGAAATGAGCTGTTCCATCCATGGCTTCACTTCCCGCAGCGGCTCGCTCTCCGCGCCGACTTGCGAGCTCATCCCGAACTGGTCGAAGTAATCGTAAAGGAGTTCGCGAACGCGTCGCTCGATCCGGAGGCGTTCGGCGTCCGAAGCGTCTGCATCTTTGAGCGCTCTGTCGGCGATGGCGCGGTGTTTCTCCGCGAAGCCCTTCTGGGCTGCAGCATCGAGGCGCTCGCGGTACACGATCCTGCCCTTGGCGGCGGAGTATAGCGGGAAGGTCTTGCGATAGATCGAGCGGGCGACCCGCAGGTTGAGCTCGGAGCCGGGCACGCTTTCGCCCTCTCCGAGCCTCCTCTCGGCCGACCTGACCTCACCGTCATGCTCGCCGAACGCCTTCTGCTGGATCTTTCGTTCGTCGAGCCTCTTGACCTTTAGCGTCTGTTGCGCTCGTTTCTTGTCGCGAAGCCCGCCATCGCCCGCGCCGTCGAGCGCTTCGAGCCTCGCCTGGGCTTCGGCGATCTCGGTCTGCGCGGCTGCGAACGCAGCGGCGCAAGCCTTCAGATCGTCACGTCCCTCGCAGATGTTTTTCAGAGCGGCAAAGGCCTGCTCTGCCGCCTGGGCCTGCTTGCTCTTTTCCGTTTGGAGCCGATCCAGTTCCTCGGCCTGATCCTGCAGGGAGCGCAGGGCGTTCGCCTGGGCCGCCTTTCCGATCTTATGCTGCGAAGATTCGATCCAGCGATGGCTCCGGACGAGTCCGTCGTCGTAGAGGCCGTCCTTCATAATCGCCCGGCCGGGCCTGTTGAACTGGTCGAGCGTGTCGGCGAGACGGACATTGCCGTAGCGGCGCATGATGAAGGCCATCGCGTCCGGATCCTGGCTCCGGAAGATCGAGGGGAAAGTGCCACGCTCCGGCTTGGCTCTGAACTGCTCGAGCTTGTTTAGGCTCACTAGCGATGCATGGCGAAACTCGCGGCGACCTTCCTTGAAAATTGACGTGGCGGCGCTGATATCCGCTCTGTCCACGAACACAGCTTCCCGATCGCGGCCGAGGAGCGCCTCGGCGGCTCCCACCCACTCGGGTTCGGCGACGTCGATGATGTCGCAGAGCACGCGCGGGACCATTCCCCTCTGCCGCAGCCTGCGGCAGAGGAGTTCAGTGTCGTCGCCAAGATAGGCGCGCGCCCCTCCGGCGGCGTGCTGTCGGATGCGTTCGAGCACCTCGTCGCGCCGGCCTCGGAGCCCGGAAAGCTCCGCGATGATCGTTTGACGCGCTTCGTCGATCTTCGGCAGCCATTTGGCGCCGCTTGCCGCGAAGGACTTCTCGGCCTCGGTGACCTCGTCGGAGACGCCCCCGATGTCGGCCCCGGCGGTGGCGGTCACAAAACGCTCAAGCGCAGGAACGAAGTCCTCGAAACCGTCCAAGCAGATCGCCCGTAGCGGCTCCAGGCGACGGATGTTCTCCATACGAGCCTTAAAGTCCGCCGAGGCGCGATGCGCCGCCTGCCCGGCCACATCGGCGGTCTGCTGCAGGGACTTTCTGCCGGTCTTGGCATCGTGCTCGGCGATCGCGGCCGTGAGGCGTTCGATCTCGTTATCGATGGCGTTGACGTCGCCGTCGATGAATTCGAGTTCCTTTGCTGCGGCGTCCCGGCGCGCCATCTCGGTACGCCGCTTGGTCTTGAAGTCCAGGTTTGTCGCGCGCGCCGCGAGCCAAGTCGCGCGTTTTGCAATCCACTCCTCCCTGAACTTGGTCTCGAGCGCCTCTTCAAGCATGCCGAGGACGACCCGAAGCGCCCTCAGGGCTTCGAGCCTGAGGCGCATCGTTCGGATGGTTTCGCTGATGTTGCGGTAGGTCTGGATCGACTCGCGCAGCTCCTTGATGCCGATCGGACTGTCCTCGAGGATGTAGTTCCGCACGAACTGCGTCGCCGTCTGGTTGTGGTCGAGCGTCATCGCGTTGACGATTGATTTCTGCAGGGCGCTGGCGTTCTGCTCGCCAAAGGGCGAATGCGGCAGAAGATGGCGCATGTACTCGCGGACGTAGTCGCTCGCCCGGTCGCGATGATTGACGAAGTTGCCTTCGCCGACCGCCGCGACGATCCGGGCGCGCACGTCCTCCCACTGCGCCGGGAATTGCGACTTTCCTCGCTGCTCGATGAAGTCCTTGGAGCTCAGAACGGTCCCGACGGTGACGAACAGTGCCAGCACGGTCTCCCTGCTGTCGGACTTGCGTGCCTCAAGCGCCATGCCGATCGTGACCGGTAGCCGGGCGCCTTCCGTGTCTTCGAAACCGAGCGCGATGTAGGTGCGCGCCTCATCGCGCCGGCGCTGGTCTTCGCCGAGCGTCCCGAGGCAGTAATCGACGACGCTGCGCTTTGAGCCGCTGCGCGATTTTCCGCTGTCGCCGGCGACCGCGTTCAGGCGCAAGAACCGCCGGCTCGCGCCGGTGAGAACGACCTGTGCCATGTCGAGGATTGTGGATTTGCCGGACCGGTTCTCGCCAAGGACCCCGACGTGTCCTGTCACGTCGATGTCGGCGACGTCGAACAGGTGCCAGTTCACCATCGTCAGGTGGCGTAGCTCCATCATGCCTCGTCTCCTGCGGGCTGCGGAAACCGCGCCTCCTCGCTACGGACGTAGCGCTCAAGCCGTTGGAGGGCATCGCCGCCACTGATCAGCTTAATCATCGGACGGATCCTGATCTCGCAGTCCTGCTGCTCGTCGTCAAAATCACCGATCTCGACCAAACTGCGTTGGGCGGCCTCGCGCAAGATGTCCCGGAAGCGGGCAGGCGAGATCGCGCCTCCGCCGCCGTGTTGCGCCATCTCGCGGTACCGGTCGAACAGGTCGTTCAAAGTGGCGACAACGACGGCCCGGTCCTCGACCGCTCCGACGTTCACCTCCTGCTGCCAGTACGCCGCCAGCACCAGCATGACGATTGTTTCATCGAGCTTCATCCGGGGCAGCGGCACGTCCTCGTCCATCGCGACGATGCCGGCCCACTGCGCTTCCGGATCCCGATGGAAGCGGTATCCGCAACTATCGAAGAAGCCGTCGACCACGTCGCGGAAGCGGCCATCCATGACGATGTTGTAGACTGTCCCGGTCCTGGGATCTCCCGCGAACACGAACTGCCGCCGTAGCAGGAAGTGCAGCGCTTTGCGGAGGTCGGCTGCCTTTTCTGCGCCGAAGGAGCGCTCGACGTTTTCGAACTCACTGAGCACGGGCTGCCTCTGCCTTCCGGAGGGGGCCGGATCGCCTGACAACGAAGTTCGCACACCGAAGCCATTCGCTGTCGTGGGGCGGCGTGTCTGGGCGCGGCTCCAGATCGAACCCGGCCGCGACCTGCACCGGAATCTCGCCCGTCAGCGCATATCGGCGGGCGCAATCGAAGGCGAGAAAGTCGTCCACGGTATCGATTTCCATGAAGCGGGCTTCCCTGGTCGCGAAGGGCGGCACCTGGCCCTCGAGGAATCGTCTGACATCCTCGGGGCGGGGCGCGATGCGCGCGATGTACTCGAGGCGGAGCTTCTTGCGCAGTTCGTACAGCGGGTCTGACGGCGGCTCGGCGAGCTCCCTTGCTTCGACGGGACGGCGCGGCTGCCTGGCCGGCGCCTGATGGTGCTCCGACCAGGGCGACCGCAGCGGCTCGATGCTCCATTCGATTATCGCGTTGTGGTGTCTGCCGTCCCGCAGTAGGGCATCCAGGCGCCGCACCAGGTCGCTGGCTCGGCCGACGAGTCCCTGCCCGCCCCGCTCGGCGTACTTAATGGTGTTGCGGACCCGTGCTTCGAGCTGCCTGCGGAAGGCCTCGATCCTATCAAACATCTCCCCGATCTGATCGAAGATGCTTTCGATGGCCAGCAGGTCGTCGGCCGCGGCCATTCGACCATCCTCGATGTCGGCTGCCATACTGGAAGCTGTGTACTCCTCGGCAAGGACCTGCATGGTCTCCGGGGTGTAGGAGATCCTCCGCGCGAGATCGACGATGGCATCGCGGAAGCGGTACGGATGGTTGACGGTGAGGATGGATTCGAAATCCTTCAGCAGGAGCTGTTCGACGAACTCCTCGAAAAAGGCTTCCAGCCGAGTAGCGACTGTTTTCGACTCCATGACGGTGCGTCGGACGCGCTTCAGGTCGGCCAGAATGGCCCGCAGGCTCTTAGTGAACTGGTCGGCCTGATTGCGCGCCTCGCGGACGGCGAGCGCGGCTTCGCGCTGTTTGCGGTCGGTGATCTCGGGCCTCAGTTTTTCGACGGCCTCCAGGTTGAGGCGGATTTGCACGATCAAGCCGCCGAATCGCTGCGAGAGATCCTTGTTGAGGCTCGCGAGCCGCTGGATCACGAGCAGCGGTCCCATAGCCATGTCCACGGTGACGCGAAGCCCGTATTCCTCTTCTTCAAGCCATCCCCAGGCGAGCAGCCGGGCGTACAGTTGTCGCGCAAGACCGAGTGCCTTGTCGCCCTTCTCGGAAGCGAGCGCGACGTCGGCCTTCCGGATCCGGCGGCGTCCCGCGGAGATCATTTCCGGCAGGCTGCCGAAATCATCGCCCTCGTTCCAGAGGCCGGGGTTGGCGCGCATGACATCGTAGATGGCATGGACGACCTGCGGCGGAGTCGGAAACGACGGCGCGCCTGAAAAGAAGCGTTCGTGGAGATCGAGTAGACAGGCCGCGTACAGGTGCTTGTGGTCGCGCGAGAAGGCCAAAAACGCGTCGTCATGCAAATGGCGGAATAAGGTCAATGACGCGGCTCCTGAGCCCGACTTCATGCTGAGATGGCAACGCTAAACACATGATGTGCCCCTCAACATTGTATTGAGAGTGGGTCTTAAAAATACAACCGGAAGGTCAGTTCTTAGTATGTTCTAATATAGCTTTCCAGCTCAACCGCTGTCGAGGCTCCAAAAGTCCGATCGGAGCTAGTGTCTCTGGTCTGAGATCGGAACAGTCCGGCCTCAAGTTCATTGAATTTGTTGTTAAGCGGCGAAGGCGCTGGCCTCATACGCAATTGCGTATTAGGCGCAAATATACGCGCAGAAGTATAATCCGAAAATATTCGCGGTCGCGTATATTTACAATATATACGCATTTGCGTATGCTGGCTTATGGATACGATTGCCCGCACCCCCCAACAAGTTGGCGCCGGGATCAGGCGCTACCGGCGGCAGAAGAAGCTCACCCAGGCTGGCCTCGGTGAGAAGATGCATGCGCGCCAAGCGACCGTCTCGAAGCTGGAAGCCGGTGTACCTGCAACGCAGCTACGCATCTTGATGGATGCGCTGGCCGCGCTCGACCTCGAGTTGGTCATCCGGCCGCGCACCAAATTGACGGCTGAAGCGATTGAGGATCTGTTCTGATGGCGCGTCGTCCTGCCCGCGCGCCGCTCAACGTCTATTCAACGCACGGCTGGTCGGGCGGCTGCGGCGCGAGAGCAGCGGCGCAATCGACTTCCAGTATGACAAGCAGTGGCTCGCGTGGGAAAATGCCATCCCCGTTTCGGTGTCGCTGCCATTGCGGGAGGATCGTTATATCGGCGATCCAGTCGTCGCTGTCTTTGACAATCTTCTGCCCGACAATGAAGACATCCGCCGACGCGTGGCCGAACGCGCGCATGCTGATGGCGCCGACGCTTACAGCCTGCTCTCCGCCATCGGCCGCGATTGCATCGGGGCGCTGCAATTCCTTCCCGATGGTGCCGCGCCCGGAGCCGCCGGCGCTATTGATGGCCGTGCCGCCAGCGATCAGGAGATTGCAGCCATTCTCGGCAATCTTGCCAGCAATCCACTCGGCATCGGCCCCGACCAGGATTTCCGTATTTCTCTCGCGGGCGCGCAGGCAAAGACAGCGCTGCTTTACTGGAAAGACAAGTGGTATTTTCCTCAAGGCACGACCGCAACTACGCACATTATCAAGCCGCAGATCAGGAAGTTGCCGAACGGAATCGACCTGACCAGCAGCGTTGAAAACGAGCATCTGTGCCTCGAGCTGGTTGCCGCACTCGGCTTGCCGGTCGCCAAATCAAGCATCATCGATTTCGCGGAGCGCCGCGTGCTCGCAGTTGAGCGGTTCGATCGCATCTGGACGCGCGACGGCCGCCTGTTGCGGCTGCCGCAGGAAGACTGCTGCCAAGCACTATCGGTTCCGCCCGCGCGCAAGTATGAATCCGACGGCGGACCTGGCATCCGCAAAATCTCGGATTTCCTCAAAGGCAGCGATACGCCTGAGCACGACCGGGCTATTTTCTTCAAGGCGCAGATCGTGTTCTGGCTGCTTGCCGCCACCGATGGCCATGCGAAGAATTTTAGCATTCATTTGGCGCCGGGCGGACGTTTTCATCTTGCCCCGCTTTACGACATCATTTCGACCGAGCCGAGCTTGGGCGCTGGACAGATCAGCCAAAACCAAATGAAGCTGGCCATGGCGATCGGTAGCAACCGGCATTACGTTGTCCACACGGTTCTCGGCCGACATTTCGTGCAGACTGCGAAAAGCTGCGGTCTATCCGACAAAACAGTCAAGGCTGTCATCCTGCAGCTCGGCGATACAGCCGCAAAAGCCATAGATCAGGTGCTGAATTCGCTTCCAAAAGGATTTCCGGAGAAGATGGCCATATCGATTGCCGATGGCGCGAAGCGCCGTGTGAATTCGCTGGCTGTGCTCAAGAGTAGTGAATGATCCGCGGCCAGTCGGCGGCGCGTAGGTAGGCTTTTCTGACCGAGCCGGCGTTGCGGCTAAAATCTCGAAATCATAAATTTGCTATGTGTCGCCGCCTTGATGAAGAAGTTGCTCTCCGCGTCCCATCTTCCAAGGGGGCCTTCATCGAAGGAGCCCAATCGCCACCGCCGCACTCCATTCGTCCCCGGCGCCTTCACCGCATGAAGCGCCGCTCCAACGCCTCTAGAACGGCGTTGAAAGCAAGTCCGATCATCGTGATGCTGATGATGCCCCACATCTGAGGCATCAGGAACGTGTACTGACTGTTGATGATGAGACAGCCAAGATTCGCCTTCGCCCCAACCATCTCGGACGGCATCAGCACCAGCTAGCGGACGCGCTGGCAAGACGAATGCATAAAGATGGTGGGAAGCAGGCAGGATCACCTTTCGGATCAGTTGCTGCAGCGTCGCGCCCAGCATCGTGATGCGCGAGAAGCTTGCCGGAAGGCAACTATTTGACAAGCGTCTGACGGCGCCAGCTCTCGACAGCCTTGTCAAGCGCCGCCGCAGCCGCTGGGTCGGCCCAACGATCCCAGAACTGGATCGTGCCGCTAAGCGGTTCGTTTATTGGTTTGGCAATGCGGATACGCGTGGGCAGTAGAATCGCATCGCCAACGACGAGTGCTTCGCCTGTGTCGAGGACCGGAAGCAGGTCGCCGAAGCCGCCGAGGCTGTCGGGCAGCAGCCGTCGCACGACAGCTTGGTCGTCACCGTTGGTTAGCCGCATCGCGATGAGATTGTTGCACTGGCTGGCGTAAAGATCGCATCACAGAACTACTCAATCGCCGCAGGATACGCTGCAACATGGTCTCCGGATGCTCTAGAGTTGGAATCGTACCAAGCGGCGCATCGTCATCGTTCCGGTTGCGAGGCATCGGACTCCTAGTATGGGCGATCTGCCAGTCAATCAGTCCGCGTCACCCCCGGATGGATGCTCTGATGCCAAGCAGCAATTGCGCAACAAGCAATAGTGTCGGTCAGCTCCATAGCTGATGAATTGCATCTTCGCCGCTGCCGCGCGCCCCCGCGGTCATCTGTCGGGGAGATCGAGCGCCGCCATGCCCGTAGATCTGCCGGCCGACAGTTTTCAACAAACGGCCCATTCAGCGCGCCGGCATCCGAAAACAAGATGACGTAAAAATTGACGCTCCTCGCAATTGGATGGCCATTTCACAGCTCAAGCCCGCGTTCCCCAAGCACCTGGCGCATCAGAGGACCCTTGATCTCGCGGGCGATCTCCTCGCTAATCTGGGCTCCGAATTGCAACTCGGCATCGCTATCTCCGGTTAGCTGATGGTCGGCGAGCCGTTGCTCAAGGCGGCTCGGAAACTCCTGGTCCATCGCTTCCCTGAGCCGCCCCTCCATCTGTGCATGAGCTTGTGGGGCAATCCGGCTCACCACCATCTCCCAGGGTTGCCAGCGAGTTGCCAGATAGTCGGCGAACCCCGCCGCCTCCTCGTTGCGCACCTGGATCTCGGCTGCGGTGAGGTCGTCTTCAGTGACGTGGGCGACATCAAAGAATCGCATATCCGGAGCGATGAGCTGCAGGTCCAGCCGCTCACGTAACTTGACCTGATAGGCGAGATAGACCTCGATCTCGTCGACGAACCCGAGCGAGTCGACCTTCTGACGGGCGATCGGCTCGAGCGCGTTCAGGCGGAACAGGACCCGCGCCTGCTGGATGAGTTCGCCGAGCCTATCGTCATAGGCTCCGTCCTCGACATCAGCCTTCAGACGTGCGGTCTGCATGCCGTTCCAGGTCAGGGTGACGCGATCCTGGCAGGTCTCGCTCGCCCCGTAGGCCAGCTCAAAAAACTGCCGCCGCAATTCCGGCCTGATCGCCGCCTGCCGTAGATCCTCGGCCACCGCCTCTCGGAATTCGGGATTGTCATAATTCACAGTCTTCTGCAGCTTGTCGAGGAAGAGCGCGTATTCCGGGGCCCCCTTCTCGTGGGCGAAGTTCTGCCAGGCGGCGATCGCTTCGGGCTCGCCGTTCAACCAGTCCGCGACCGCATCGGCGAGCGGCCGTTCCTGGTCCACCATCGTTTCTCCACCCATTGAAAAGAAGACCCGCGGGCCGTCATAGCTCGGCGCATTCAGGGCTGTCGCCAAATTCGTCCGCAGCTGCTCGGGCAGCGCATTATCCTCCACATAAACCATGCACCCAGAACCTAGCCGGGTCAGCAGGGTCTCCGGCAGGCTGGTCAGCCGATTGTGGCGTGCCTCGAGCATCTGGAGCTCGGTCGGGAGGTTCTCGGGCAAGCTCGACAGGCTGTTGCCGCTGACGTGGAGTCTCTGGAGCTCAGTCGGGAGGGTCTCGGGCAGGCTGTTCAGCCGGTTATCGCGGGCGAAGAGCAACAGGAGCTCGGCCGGGAGAGTGTCGGGCAGGCTCGTCAGCCGGTTGCCGTCGGCTTCGAGCTCTTTGAGTTCGGGCGGGAGAGTGTCGGGTAGACTGGTCAACCGGTTGCTACCGAGGGCAAGCGACTGAAGTCCGGTCGGTAGGGTGTCGGGTAGGCGGGTCAACAGGTTGCCGCGGACATCGAGGTCCTGGAGCCCGGCCGGCAGGTTGTCTGGCAGGCTGGTCAACCGATTGCTGCAGACGGCGAGTGTCGAAAGGCTCTCCGGAAGCGTTTCGGACAGCCCGGTCAGCTGGTTGCTGCCGATGACGAGCGACTGGAGTCCGGTCGGGAGGGTGTCGGGCAGGCCGGTTAACCGGTTGTTGCTGGCGCCAAGCGTCCGGAGTCCGGACGGGAGGGTATCAGGCAGGCGCACCAGCTCGTTGTCGCTGACGTTGAGCGACTGGAGCCCGTTCGGAAGGGCGACGGGCAGTGTCGTCAGGCCCAGATCATGCAGCTCCAGCCCTGCATAGACGTTGCCGGCCTCTGCCCAGGCTCTTATTCGTCTTACGGCCTCTTGGCGGTGTTCGTCTTCCGTCTGCCCCTCCTCGCCGGCCCAGGTGTCCAAGATGTGGTCGAGCCGCGATTGCTTGAGGACGGGGTCTTCAAGGTCCGTCGTACTGCCATCGCCCGGCCGGGGCTGTGGTCCGAGGATTGATGCTCCGAGATTTTGCTGCCAAGGAATTGCCGGGGTCGTTGGCCACTCAGCCACCACATCACCGGGCTCTGCCCACCAATGCTCCGCCTGATCGCAACTTTGCGTCGGCCAATCGGCAGCTGCATCCATGCCTTGCCAACTATCCGTCAGACTGAAACTGCCGGCTGGCAACTGGCCACCCCGATCCGCAGCCGAAAAAAGCAGATCTTGATTGACCCCTTGTCCAGAGAAGGCGGGCCAATCCGAGGGCAACCGCGAGGGTTGTCCGACGCGATCCCCGTGCGGCAATCTCAAAAAATCTGCATCTCTGTTCGACACAACGTCGTGGTCGCCGAGGCTATTTGAATGCTGGGGCGGGCGCTCGTGCGGATGCAACTCGTTCAGGTGCTGCTGAAAACCCGCCTCCTGCTGCTGTTCCAGCTCGTTGCCGTACGCCGGCTCGACATCTGGGGCCTCGAATGGGTGGAGGTGGTTGAACGCATCCATCCGATTCTCCTGACAATCTGAGCAGCGAACGTCGAACCTGTACAAGTTCTCGCTACGAGGCTTAGCTTTCGACAAGCTGACGAGGAATCAAAATGATTGTAACTGCCCTGTTAGGTCTTCGTGGGAGGCTTAGCGCTTGAATGCCCGTACTGCAGTTCGACATGCCGAGCTCGGACCATCTCGGGGTTTCGAGAAGCCGATTTCTGAGCTCTCAAGAACGTCCGCCCCTGTGTGGGCGCCAGAATGCATGCTGGGAAATCATCGCGATGTCGGCCCCTGGTCCGCTGAACGTAAGGTCATATGCCGCTGCATGGTCCATTTGCTATCGATCTTCTCCGGGTCCGGGGCGACTTTGTCAGAGATCGGCCAATTGCTCCGAAGCGAGAGCCACGACGTAAGCGGCAACTTTGACGAAGGTAGAAATCCAAAGAATCGCACATTGACCCTGCCGCCGCTGGTATGCATCCAATGACCACTCCGCGATTCGCAATCGCGAGCGGGCCAAGCGTTTGGAGACAAGGATTTGGGGGCAAGAGTTTGGAGACAACGACCAGCATGAGGCGCGGCGGCTTGCCGAGTTCGTCTCCTTGATGGAAAAGA
The DNA here is from genome assembly GCF_002068095.1 of Bradyrhizobium sacchari. Lineage (GTDB taxonomy): Bacteria > Pseudomonadota > Alphaproteobacteria > Rhizobiales > Xanthobacteraceae > Bradyrhizobium > Bradyrhizobium sacchari. The sequence goes on from NZ_LWIG01000047.1 coordinate 30,344, forward strand.
AGGCTACGACATCAGCACGAAGCTCGCCGTAACCTGGGCGCTCTACCACTCGATCGGCACACATCATGTCCTTGCGATTAACCGGCGTTTGCGGTTTGGCACGCCACGTTGCGGGTATCGTGCCGGGAGCAGACATCTTGCTATCCGGCGGGCCGCCGAGCTACATAAGCGATGCGGAAGATCGGGCACTACTGGGTAAAGTCCCTGTCGTCATCTTCGAGCAGCGCCTTCAGTGCGATGACGTATCCTCGTGCGGAAATCGTCGGCCCCGCCCCCCCGAAGCTTGAGCGCAAATGTGCAGCCACGTGTTCCGGCGGTGAGGCCGGCGGGCTCGGCTTTCTAACGACATGCGCCTATTCCTAGAGCGATGGGGCTGCTGCGCCTTCCGGCGCGGGCTTCGCTTGCTTCAGGCGCTCTAGGTAGCCGCGTGCGCGTGAAATCACCGCCTCGACCACTGTGTCCAGGACGGGATCGCCGCCGGCAGGCCTGGCTTCGGCCTCGGCCTTGGCAGCGATTGCATGGTGCGTCACTGCATGAGCAACGTCGCAGACGCGCCGGATCGTCTGCGCTGGAGAGAGCTTGCAGTCGATGGCGAAGCGCTCCCGGTGGTTGCGTCCGAGCTGGTCAGCCTGCTTCTGGCCGCCGATCTTTTGCGGGACAGAGTGAGAGATCGGAACGCAAAAATCTCCTCCTGTCCGCGATCGTGCCGATGCCAGAAGAATTGGCTAAGCAGAACGTAGGTCATTGATCGCCCGAGAGCTCATGAATTGTCATTCCTTCATCGGCCCTTGTGGAGCAATGCGCGGCAGCGAAGGCGCATGAGGCGCCGCCCCAGCTTAAATGGTTCGGCTGCGCAGGTCGTTTGATTTCCTGCCCCGATCGGCAACCCGGTGGCTTCCAAACAGACCTTGCGCGATTTGGCGATAGTTCCTTCCTGCCATCCATCCATCGCGCGCGAGGATAAGGTCATGCCGCTTCAAAGCTGCCAAATCAAAAGGAGTCGTTCCGAGCGGCCGATGCTCAAGGGCGAGCCAACTCCTTCAGCCTGCTCGGAGCAATCTCCCGAATCACATGGAATCCGTCGGCCGGATATTGAACGCGCCACACTAAGTCATGCTCTTCCGAACGCCTGAAGCATCATCGTCACGAAAATCTCAATACCAAAGAACTCAAAAGCAGACGGATAACGATACAAGTCAAGGCGGCAATTTCCGTAACGTCCCACTATCGCTGAACAGCTTGACCAAAGGTCGGTTAAAACTGACAACGGCCGCAGAATACACAACAGTCATCGACAGCATGAGCTTTCTTGAACAACGAAACCCAAAATAGCTTGAGAGGCTATACACGCCGTAAGACGGAAATGTCGCCGTCGTCCATACACTGAGGTCGTGAAACGGGTACCGAGCGAGGAGGCGGCGCGGAAAATGGCGCTGCCAACCCGCTCGATAGTTCAAGCTCGCGCGAGCCGCCCGGCGGCACGTCGACGGGACTTGATTCGCACGTAGCGTCAGATTGTAGGTTCGAGAAACAAGCCGCCGCGGCCTTTTGGAAAAGCCGTCGCAGGCCTGCGCCTCACCGGGAGCATCGCATGACGCTATCACCTATGTACCGACTTCTAGGCCAAGGCTCGCTGCATCAGTCTGGAAGGCTTGGCTTGCCAACTCCGCACCGCTGCACGCAGTCGCGCTGAGATCGACAAGGCGCTCGCAACGTCGCGCATCACCGACCAGGGCCTACGAGAAGCGCGCTGTACTTTAGTGGCCGACTTTCGCCTCGCGCACCGCCATCGCTCTAGACCGCGCCACGCCACGTCCGCAAAACGGACTGCTGTTGGAACGCCTTGCGCACTCCCGATGGCAACTGCAGTCTGCGCATCAAGAGGGAAAAGGACATGATCGATGTAAAACTGCAAAGTGTGCTCTCTTCTCTTGCGCAGCCGGCTAAAGAGCTAGGCGCTCAATCGCCCGGACGGCGGGCGCCAGATGCACGTTACGTGAAGCTAAACACCAATGAGAACCCATTTCCACTACCAACAATGGTATGGCGAAGTGCGATCTCCGCGCTTGAACGACAGTATTTGTATCCGGAAGACGACAACATCGGCTTGAGAGAAGCTGCCGCTGATGCCTACGGCCTCTCAAAGGATCATGTGATCGCCGGCAACGGATCGTCGGAGCTTCTCGCCCTCATCTACAGGGCCTTCCTTGGACCTGGCGACAGCGTCGCGATGATGTCTCCTGGATTCTCGTTCAATCGCAAGCTTGCTCTGCTGCAGCGCGCCAAGCTTCTCGAAGTGTCGTGCAGCGACTCGCCTTCCATTCCGATTGAACAGTTTCTCCTCGGTCCGGCAAAGGACGCCAAGTTCATCCTGCTGGCCAATCCCAATAACCCAACCGGGACGTTCGTCTCTATCGACGATATCGAACGCCTCGTTGCACAGTCTGATCGCTTAATCGTGCTGGACGAGGCCTATGTCGACTTCGCACCGGATAACGGTCTGCGGCTCGTCCACCGCTATCCCAACCTTCTGCTCCTGAGGACTTTGTCGAAGAGCTATGCGGCCGCGGGCATTCGGGTCGGCTTTTGCCTTGGTCATCCAGAGATTATTGGACGGCTGCGAAACATCCAGAACGTCTTCAACATGAACATCATAGGGCAAGCGGTCGGAGTCAGCATCCTCTCACATCGCGCGGCCTACGAGGAGAATCATAGGCATATCAAGAACGAAAGAGAGCGAGTTGCGACCCAATTGCGTCAATTCGGATTCGGTGTAGCGCCTTCTCATACCAATTTCTTGCTGGCGCGGGTGCCGAATGGACACGACGGCAAGTGGTGGCATGCCGCGCTGGAGAGAGACGGCATACTCGTTGCTGTCTTTGCAGATGACGGCCTTGACGACTGCATTCGCATCAGCATCGGCACAAAGGAGCAAATGGACTCGTTTTTGACAGCGGTTGCCGCGATCAGAGGGCATGAAAAGAGATGAACAGCCAGCCGCCCGCCGATGTGCGCTCGTTCACTATACCGCTAGTGGAACGAGAAGGCCGCGACCGCGCATCATGCGAAAGCAGACACCCCATGCAGCTGAGGGCCAAGCGGTCGCCAAACAATCGCTTCCCCTCCGGATCCAGCGGAGCCGACGCATCACCACGATGTCGCCCGATCTTCGCCATGGGTACCGAGAGAGGACCGGACCCGACAGTCACGAGATGCGGCGCTAGCAATTCGTTCCTTGAACCTCCAGAAAACGGTTACGTAGCCCGCCCCAACCATGGATTTTGCTGATGACACACCAGCCTTCGTCAAAACTCACTTGCGGCATTTTCGATCACCTGGACGACGACGGCCGCGATCTCGGTCGTCAGTACGAAGATCGCCTCGTCTTGGCGGAGGCATACGATCGCTTCGGCTTCTATGCGTATCACGTGGCCGAGCATCATTGCACGCCACATGGAAGGAGTCCCTCGCCAAGTCTTTTCCTGTCGAGTGTCGCGCAGCGTACGCGACTGCTTCGTCTCGGCCCATTGGTCATGCTGCTCAATTCCTATCATCCGCTACGCGCATTTGAGGAAATCTGCATGCTCGATCAATTGAGCGGCGGCAGGCTGGAGCTGGGCTTCGGACGGGGTACTCTCCCAATCGAGCTGAATTACTTTGGAATTTCCGATGAATTGGCGCCAAGCCGGTATGAGGAAGCCAATGAGATTCTCCTGAACGCCATGAAGGGTGGGGTCTTGTCCTACCAAGGTAGGCATTTCCAGCTGAACCAGGTTCCCCTGACTTTAACCCCTCAACAGCGTCCATACCCCCCCATATGGGTGACAACCAATCGCCCCGACACGGCCATCTGGGCCGCAAGCAATGGCGCAAACCTCGCCTGCATGGGGCCGGCCGCCGTAGTGCGCAAAGTTACCGATGCCTACCACACACATCGAGAGCGCAGTTCCAGTTTTGGTCGTGAGCCATATGTCGGATTGCTTCGCATGATCGTGATTGCGCGATTTGAGGCGGATGCGTATTCCCTAGCCCGGTCCGCTTACGAGCGATGGTTGCGGAGCTTCAAATTTCTCTACGAGCTCAATTGTATCCCGACGCCAAAGCCCCTTCCGCTGACATTCGATGCAGCCATCGAGAGCGAATTGTGCGTGGTCGGAACGCCAGCGTCCGTCCAACGCGTTCTGCTCAATCAAATGGACGAAGCCGGCACGAATTACCTGCTCTGTCAGCTCGCCTTCGGTGATTTGCCCTTAGATGCCTCGCTATATGCAGCCAGGATCATCCAATCCGAACTGCTCGGCCGGACCTGAGTCCTACATCGTTATTTTCGCAGGAGCACATCGTTCTGCCTAGCGGCGGCTCATGCCGCGCGATGGCGGGGCATCTACCTTCGCCGACAGGAAGACCACGATGGCGTAGGGGCGCCAGGGCAGCCAAGTGCGATATAGCGAGCAGCACGGTCGGCACTCAGCCTCAATGATCAAAACATGGCCAGCGTCCTCATCCGGCGTCGCCTTGCTCTGAGCGGTTTAGATGACAATTGATTGGCGATGCCGTGCAACTCACATTGCCGGAACCAAGGCTTGGCGTTGCCAACCATGAAAGCGACAAGCCCTTCGATGTAGCAGTTCGAGAAGTATTGTCGTGACACTCTGCCGTTTGGTCCCTTGCCGGCAAACAGCGTGTCCTGCGCGCCGAGCAGGCGGACGCGCGTAATGACGTCCCTGTCTCCGTTAACGGACAGCGCTACATGTCTCTGGCCCCGGAATTCACCTCGCTACCGATCGACATGCCATGCCTCCAGCCGAAATAATTCTCAATGATCGAGATATGGCTGCTTGAGCCATTGTCGCCGGCCTTGATTGTGATGTTGTTGTCATTCGTAGGATCAGTGGGGTGATGGTCACATCCTGACTGGCGTCAACATCGATGCCATCGGTATTGCGGGCATCCGTCGGCCGATCGTGAGGCTCCAAACGTGGCACCTTCAACCCGGTTCATCGCGACATGAAAATTGGCGGCGTTGTGTAACGGGACACCAGAGTACGTGATGTTGCGCATGATCGATCTGGATCAAGCGTGGGGCGTTTTGATTGCTGCCCTTGGCTCGGGCGCGGCGGGCTAGCTGCCACCAGTTTCCACGGCGCCACGGATCATTGCGCCGCCCTGACCGTCGATGATGCCTCTCAGTAGTTGCCGCCGCCGCGCGCTTTAGAATGCCGGCAGCCGTCGCCCTTTTCCGCAATGCGACCACATCGTCCGAGGCCCTGGTCGTAAGTAGCAGGTTCGGGCATGGCGATCAGTGTCGCACCGCGTTCGAGATAAACCGCCGCGCCAGCGGGGCAATGTTCAATGGCCTCCTGTACATCATAAGGAGGCTCTCTCGCCCACCGGCGGATTCGAACCACCAGCTCTACATCGATCGTCAGCTCTTTACCGGCGGCAGAAGCAGCTCACCCAGGCTCGCCTCGGTGAGAAGATGCATGCGCGTCAAGCGACGGTCTCGAAGCTGGAAGCTGGTGTACCTACAATGCAGCTGCGCATCCTGATGGATGCGCTGGCCACGCTCGACCTCGAGTTGGTCATCCGACCGCGCACCAAATTGACGGCTGAAGCGATTGAGGATCTGTTCTGATGGCGCGTCGTTCTGCCCGCGCGCCGCTCAACGTCTATCTCAACGCACGGCTGGTCGGGCGGCTGCGGCGCAAGAGCAGCAGCGGGCCGCGCCGCTAACGATCAGGAGATCGCCGCCATTCTCGGCAATCTTGCCAACAATCCGCTCGGGATCGGCCCCAACCAGGACTCCGCCTTTCTCTCGCAGGCGCGCAAGAAAAGACGGCACTGCTTTACTGGAAAGACAAGTGGCACGTGCCTCATGGCACGACCGCAACTACGCACATTTTCGAGCCGCAGATCGGGAAGTTGCCGAACGGAAGCGACCTGACCGGCAGCGTTGAAAACGAGCATCTGTGCCTTCAGCTGGTTGCGGCACTCGGCTTGCCTACGCCAAATCAAGCATCATCGATTTCGCCGGGGGCCGCTTGCTCGCCGTTGAGCGGTTCGATCGCCTCTGGACGCACGACGGCCGCCTGTTGCGGCTGCCGCAGGAAGATTGTTGCCAGGCGCTGTCCGTTCCACCCGCGCGAAAGTATGAATCCGATGGGCGCCCCGGCATTCGCAAGATCTCGAATCCCCTCAAGTGCAGCGATACGCCTGAGGACGACCAGGCCATTTTCTTCAAGGCGCGGATCGTGTCCTGGCTGCTTGCCGCGAACGCCAAACGAATGCTAAATGTCTTTGCGTGGCCATCGCCGGGCGGACGTTTTCATCTTGCCCCGCTTTACGACATCATTTCGACGCAACCGAGCTTGGACGCTGGACAGATCAGCCAAATGAAGCTGGCCATGGCGATCGGCAGCAACCGGCATTGCGTCGTCCACACGGTTCTCGGCCGACATTTCGTGCAGACTGCGAAAAGCTGCGGTCTACCCGACAAAACAGTCAAGATCGTCATCTAGCAGCTAGGCGATACAGCCGCAAAAGCCATAGATCAGGTGCTGAATGCGCTTCCAAAAGGATTTCCGGAGAAGATGGCCATATCGATTGCTTATATTAGACATGAGCGACTTCATACATGTTCCACGCGCTGAGCCGGCGCGCAGCGCCTGTCGCCTATACGCTTGATCCGTTCGCCAATGGCCACGGGATGGCGAAGCCCCTGCGGCTCCACTGCTGCAGGTCGTCCACGACTTGCCCGAGCCGGTGCGGCCCAAGACGAGCGCATGACGCTGGAACAGCCGATTGCCAGCCGGCCACCTCCGAAATCACACCCATGAATCGCGTAACGTGCTCGCCTTCAGAGCGAAGCAGCAGGTATCGATCTCCGGGACGGTCTCACGCGCTCGGTGGAAGACATTGGCGCGCGGTCCGTCACGATCGAGCAGCGTGCCGATCAACATAATGCGCTCACCAGATTGACTTCGGAATGTGCGGCCTCGCCTAGCTCGACATCGGGGATATTGGCTTCACGAGCTCGGCACGGATGATTTGTTTGGATCCGCCCAGTTGGGCGCGGCCCAGCGCTTCTTCGTCAGAAAATTCAGAATGATCACGCGGACACTCCTGTCATTTCCTTGAGGAAGCGGTCGAGCCGCCATATCGGTTGATTTACGTCGAACCGTTGGACACGTCGCGCATCTAGGCGCCCGCGCCTATCGTCCCCTCCTCGATCGCAAGATAGCGCCGACAGCGTCCGCCGCCGAGGAAGGTCCGGGCGGACCTGGTCAGCTGCTTGGTGATCACGACAAGCGTGACGGAATCGTGGTCGCAACGAAGCGAATGCCGTCTTGATCGATCAAAACAATGGACTCATTTAGGTCCGTGACGTGATCCGCAATGATGACAGTGAATGATTGGCGCTCAACTGCTTATGCATTTCCATGTTTGACGCGCTCGGACCTGCGTCGATACGTCGACCATTGCTCGGTTTGATCATGATTTGCGCGCCCCCGACCTGACGCAGCGTTAGGTTAAAGCGCTCCTGGAAGAGAGTATGTTGCGCGACAGCTACAGCAATTTGAGACAGCACTGCTAAGAGGCGTGCGGCGCAGGGGGCATGTGAAGGAGCGTATTCGAAATGAAGAAGTTGTTGCTTGTGACTGCCGGCATCGTCGCGTCTATCGGGGCAGGGCCCGTATTCGCCGCCGATCTCGCTCAGCAACCCGTCTACACCAAGGCACCACCGGTACCGGTTGCTGCGGCAATCTATGACTGGAGCGGCTTTTATCTCGGTGCCAATGGCGGCTGGGGTTCAACCCATAGCTCTTGGGACTTTACCGGTGTCACGCCCGAGGGCTCACATGATGCGAGCGGCGGAACCCTCGGTGGGCAGTTCGGCTATCGCTGGCAGATGGGCCAAGTGGTGTTCGGTGTTGAAGGCCAGGGCAATTGGGCCGATTTCAACGGTTCCAATGTCAGTGCCGCCTTCCCAGCGAACATCAACCAGACCAAGACCGACTCGTTCGGCCTGCTTACAGGCCAAGTCGGGTACGCCATCAACAATGTATTGCTCTATGCCAAGGGCGGTGCCGCGGTGACCGGAAACACCTATGAGATCAACTCCCTCACCGGCGCACAACTGGCGAACACGGACAAGACTCGCTGGGGCGGCGTGGTCGGTGCGGGGATCGAACTCGGCTTCGCGCCAAATTGGTCGGTCGGCGTGGAGTACGACCACATATTCCGGCAAGACGCTAACGTGAACTTCACCACCGCCGCCGGCTCGGCCGGTAGCGATCGCATCCGGCAGGATTTCGACCTACTGACTGCCCGGCTCAACTACAAATTCTGGGGCCCGGCCGTTCTGAAGTATTGATTCTATCGCGTAAAGCGATGGATCGAGAGCCCCGGCCCAAGGCCGGGGCTTCTTTTTTGACGATCGTGGTGACGCTCGCGGCGATATCGAGCTTTGCCTCGTGTCTGCCGTTGTACTGGCAGCTGCAGATCATGGCTGGCCGAGGCATCCATCTTGACCTGCTCGACTGGATGTAACGTGCCGCCCGGCGCTAAAGAGTCCATTAGCATGGTCTCATCATCGTCGTTTTTGGCGGCAGCCGCTCGAGGGATCCGGCTGATGGCTGCAGACCTTTATCGGCCAGGATCGTGCCGCCTCCACTTCGCCGTGCTCGACGGCAACGTTGCCAGAAAACGCGGCGAGCCCGATCAATGAGCCGGTTCGGCTGGATCTGCTGGGTATCGATGATGCTTTCAATCACGGTGGCGTCGCTGCGTGTACATCGTCTTGCGACGTCGATCGGATGTGCTGCCAGCACGCCCTGAGGTCAGACTGCGGTGCGATCACCGCATGCCCGAAGCGTCGACAGCCCCTCGAAAGCGTCCCCAGCTCCAACCCCGGCTTGTCCTGAATGCGCGCTCCACTGATCTCGATTGCCGCCAAGCCGCAGGTCTTGTCCGTCAGGCCGCATCCAACGGCCTCCTCTGTGCCGACGAATACGCTCGGACTCGTTAGCATTGACATCAAACGTCGTCGACGGCATGTCGTATCTTGACCGCAACAGGCGGCTTCAATTTATGAGCGCTCAAGGCGATTGTGAGCGCTTCTACGTTCCTATCGAGCGCGAATCGCGCTCTCGCCATCAGCCTTTGCCCCCGCGAGGAGGAACGACGCGCTTCTCCGAGAGGCTGGGCCGAGACTGGCCCCGTGCGTGGGGAAAGTCGATTCTGCATTCCAGACGCGCGAGGTCGTTTGCGGGATTCCAGCTCGGCAGTTGCCGGCTTTATCATTACGTTAGGGCGCAGCTTGAGCAACTCGCCGCGCGTTCCGATAAGGCACTCTCCGCCGGCAGTCAGCGCTCTTTCTTCAGCTCATTCTCTGCGTGACGACCATCACGACAGGATGGCCGTTGTTGTCTCTGCAACTTTTGGCGAGACTTCCGAGCAAGTGGCTCATGCGGTCGGATGTGACCGCGAATTCTCCGTGGTTGGAATCGAAGAGAGTGGTCGTTCCATTGGAGGTGGACGTTGCGACCAGGTGTGCGTGGCCTTCGGGGAAGCGCAAGCTGAGCAAATAGACAGATGGGTCTTCGGCAATTTCATCCACGATCCTGGCGATGTCCGAGGACCTGCCAAATTCATATCGTCTCCGTCGCGCGGATGGTTGCAAGCGTGCTTCCCGCAACATTATATCCTTTGGCTGAAAATCCTCGGCCGGATCATTTTGCAATTGATTCCTGAGTTCTTCATACCGCTGTTGCCGCATCGCTGCTGAAGCGTGAGTTTGCGAGCCGGCTGAAGCGCGCTCATTCGGGATCGCGGACTGCTCGGAAGATGGAGGAGCCACTCTGCCGCCAGACCAGCGCACATGCCATCTACATTTGCGCCGCGCAAGTCGGCAGTCCGGTAATCGAAAAGGGGAATGACCGGTCTTTCTGAAGGGATGGACTAGACCCGGGCGACGAAGAGGGTGTGGCCGAGAAGGAGCCTGGAGTAGGATTATGCGCATCAGAGATATGTGGTATGCTGCAGCAAAGCCCCATTTTGTCAGCACCGTCAGATGACAAATTGCCATGAACTGCTAGGACCGCAAGTCTTCCCGGGAAGTTACCATCGTCCATCGAACTGCTCGCTTCATAGGCCTGATGAGTACCTGTCGATGAGACGCTGTCTTGAATATGCATGGAGTTTCGCCTATCGTTTCAGTCGTACGTTTACCCAATCAGCGCGCCAACGACATGTCGCGAAGATGGTCAGTCGAGCTGACGACAAGCTGGCGCTCGTGCGCAGCTGGAGCGAATGGAGGCGATAGCTCCGGTCCGTACGAACTGTGGGTCAGATGAGGGTCGTCAATTCGCCCTCCCGTCGTTCCGGCCAATTAACGGAGACAAGCCGTTGCGCGGCGTGGCCGTGCCGTGAACAGGCTCTTTCAGGCAAGCGCAGCAAGCTCATGACTGCCATTCACGTCATCCGGATTTCTCCCTCAGGTTGGATCCTGCTTGCTCGACGATCCGCACGGCAACGAATTATCGCAACGCGCGCCGGCCATAAGTTGATGAAGAGAGCGGCGTCTCGATGGAATTCGCGACATCCCGCTCAACGCGCGCCGCAGGGCGTTGAGCTTGGTCAGCGTCGCTGGCTCTAGGATGCAATCAGCCTGAGAAGCACGCTGCCATCCGTCGCCCGCCTGCTGGTCAGCGCGCAGACTTGCCTACAGCCCGTCTCATCATGCTGCGACCCCGAAAGGTTGAGAGCATAATCTACCTCGGTACGTCCTTACGAAACGCACGCGCGGCTATCTTCAAAAACACCTCTCACGGCTCCAGTGCGACCTGCAAACCCTCGTGACCTGCAACGTGAACGTACCGTGGTCCGATTGGACGACCTCGACCGCTGGCGACAGTGACGATGTCCTTAAGCGGAGCAACGCGTGCATCCGATTCAGGGCGTGACAAGATCAGGTCGGCGTGGAACAGACCTTCCGATTCCAGTCCGGTTGCATCGATGCCAAGAGCTGCCAACGTGGCCAACGTCCCCTCAAATTCCTCAGCATCGCGAAATCGCCGCTGAATAAATGTCGCACCGGTCAGGCGTTCCGTCACAAGGCCATGTTTCGCGAACGTCGCGGCCAGGGAATCATATGGGAACATCCGCAACACGAAAGAGATGATCCACGGATGCTTCTGTGTAGCATCGAGAATTTTGCTGAACGTCGTTTCAGTCACGTAACCGATGCAGCCGGTCGACATGATAACATCGGTGGAACGGAGAACACGCGCGCTTTCTGTCGAAAGCGTTTTTTTTCAAGGTCGGCGACAATACCCTGCTCAAGCAGGCCAACGGCCGTTGCATAGCGGATCGCTGGAGCCGATACATCGAGGCCGACAAATCGCGCAAGACCAACATCAGGCCAAGCCGAGTAAAACTTGCGGTCGAGACCCATCAGGGTCTCGGAACCGATCGCCCTCATCTCGCGCCGGGCATAGCGGTGGCGCAGGCCGCTAAAGGTCAGTGGAAAACGATGCACCGCCGCGTTGATGCCGTATGAGCAGCCGACATCAAGCACGATCGGCTTAACGCCAGTTGCAGACGCTTTCGCGGCCAGAATCTGACGAACGATCGGCTCAGCCACATCCGGGATCATATAATCCAAGTCTCCAAGAACAGAGAAATACGCTCTTGGATCATCCAAGGCATAAATGTCATCGAAGACAGCTTTATCCCGATTGATACGCGAAAAATCTGCTCGCAACCCAAGGACTCCACGTTCAATTTGCACACAATCCCAAGGCTCTTGCCTTGGCCGGCAGGCTCTTACTGCAGATCTTGGCCGATATATGAACCTTACAGCGCTTTACTCTCTCTCTAGCCCAATTTCTTGAATGGCCAGTCATTCTCCCTGCTTGAGGCCTGCAGCTTGTCGCGTGGATGCCGATGCTGGATACCGAGGCTGGGTGAAGACGCAGGGTGCTGAGGGTGTCCAAATGCGGACCGCCTCGAGTATTGGGCGCGCGCCATTGTTCGCCCCAGATGCTTCTGACGGCGTAACGCTCTCGACCGATTCTGACGAGCGGCTCAAAAGGGGCTTGAACCGCACGTAACGGCAGATTGTATCATCATACGGCTAAGCGGCGGATCACGTCCGACCGTGGGTTACTTCTTGACGCTGTGATGAGACTCGTGAACCTCTCAGAATTTCGAACCTGTATCGCGATGCTCCGTTCTGATGCCCGAGTACTTCCCAGAGGGACAAGCGGTCATCATGCTAGGACAGGCGGTCCGGCGTCCGCTCGGTTGACTCCGTCTTCCGAGAGCGCAGGCCGCCATTCCGGTATCATGGCGGGACTTGTCGCAAGCTCGCCCATCGCGATGTCCGATGCGACGGACGCCACATCCGAACCACGCCAACTACTCGCGGAGTCAAGCACGAGTCGACGTCTCTTGCGCACTGGTGCCGTTGCTGACAGCCCCCGATACTGACGCCGCAGTTTGAAGACCATTGCCGTCAGACATTGCTGGATCAAGCGCTCTGGAGTGAGCGCTGCCGCATACGATCGCTCGAATTGCGCCGCCGATCTCTGCGGGCATATCACGTGCGGCATGAACAATATCGTAGATCGCCGGGAGAGGATAGACGTGAAGCACAAGCAGCGAACCAACGAGCCGTCGCGCCCCAAAGCGCATCATTATACAACCTTTCTTTTTGGACTTGCGGTGACGACCGCTCTGTGCTGCGGAAGCGCAGGTGCGCGCGATCGCCCGGCCCCAGCGGAGGCGCGACAGGCGTGCACACCAGATGCGTTTCGCCTCTGCGGCGCTCACATACCTGATGAGGGCGCTGTCGCGGCCTGCCTCAAATCTAATACCCAACGCTTGAGCGTAAAGTGTCGCAAGTTCATCTCAGTTCGGGATGCTCCCGCAAGTGATGGCGTCCCAAGATGAGGTCTTCGCGACACCTGGTTTCGCCGGATCATATCCCTGTCGCTATGGGTGGGGCCGCCTCCGCCGATCCGATCAACGGTTATCATGCGTCACACGGGGCTGGCAGAACGATCCGCAGCGGCTCTCTCAACGTCTGTTACCGCTCACACTAAATAGCTGAAGATACCGGAATGTATGATCTGCCTTTTGATACCGTCCTGATCGCCAATCGGGGGGAGATCGCTGTTCGGATCATCAAGACCCTTCGCAAGTTGGGGCTTCGTGCCGCGATCGTCTACCACGATATTGATGCGGGCACGCTTCCTGTCGCTATGGCCGATACAGCCATCGCGATCGACGGACGCACGCCGATTGCTGCCTATCTCGACATTGGCCAGATCGTCGCTGCCGCCCGAAATGCGAATGCTGGTGCACTGCATCCAGGTTATGGATTTCTGTCGGAAAACGCCGAGTTTGCCAGGGCAGTTACAAGCGCCGGCATCACGTTCATCGGGCCTGCCCCCGAAAGCATCGAACTGATGGGCGACAAGATCCGGGCCCGCAGCTTCGTTCAGCGGCACGGGTTTTCGGTCGCTCCTTGCGCCATTGAGGACGATAATCCGGCCACTTTCGTCCGCAGAGCCCGGGCTATGGGTCCCCCTTTGCTCGTAAAACCGTCCGCGGCTGGCGGCGGCAAGGGCATGCAGATTGTGCGCGACATCGGCGCCCTGGAGGACGCGATTGCGCAGGCGCGCAGCGAGGCAGAGCGCTACTTCGCAGATGGCCGGCTTTACGTCGAACGTTACATCGAACAGCCGCGCCATATTGAAGTGCAGGTGCTGGGCGACGCGTTCGGAAACGTTACTCATCTGTTCGAGCGCGAGTGCTCAATCCAGCGTCGGTTCCAGAAGGTTATCGAAGAGGCGCCCGCGCCGCGGCTATCGTCTGCGTTGCGTCAACGGATCTGCGATACTGCCGTCGGTATCGCCCGTGCAGCCACCTATCAAGGCGCAGGCACCATCGAATTCATCCTTGGCGGAGAAGAGTTTCATTTTCTGGAAATGAATACGCGTTTGCAAGTTGAGCATCCCGTGACCGAAATGATCACCGGCGTCGATCTCGTTGCCGAACAGATCCACATTGCTGCGGGCCATCCACTGAGGTTGGCACAGTCCGACATCGTGCCGAGAGGCCATGCAATCGAAGCCAGGCTGTGTGCCGAAGCGCCGGAGCGCGGATACGCTCCAACAACAGGCAGGGTCCTAGTGCTCGATTACCCCTATGGCGACGGTATACGCGTCGACGGTGGCCTTTTGCGGGGTCAGACGATTACGCCGGCATTCGACCCCCTGCTCGCCAAGATCATCGTGCATTCGCCCACGCGTATCAAGGCTGCGCAAAACGCGCATCGCGCGATGCGGGAATTGGTGCTTCTCGGTTGCGCAACCAACGCAAGCTTCCTTGCCCGGATCCTTGCGGACGACGGCTTTCTCCATGGGCAAATTCATACGGGGTATCTCGAGGAACATCCGCATATCGCCGCTGGGGAGCCCCTGGCCAATCTATCGGATTTCCTGGCAATAGGCGCCCTCCTGGCCGGACCGGTCCGGGAATCGGCGGATGCCGTGTCCGACCTTCATGCGGCGCTGGGCAATTGGAGAAACTAACGTGAAACATTCTTTTGAGGTCGATGGCGTCGAATACCAGCTATGGCTGTCCAGATACCGAGAGAACTACCGTCTCTGCTTGCATGACAGGGTGATTGCTCCCATCGCGTTCTCCGATCGGGGCGACGGCCACGGCGTTGTTACGATTGCGAATGAAAGCCGGCCGGTCCGCTTCGCTATCGATGGCGAAACCGTTCACGTGCACATAAGCGGCGAAACGCGCAGTTTGCGTTACCGCGACCCGCTGCGAACGCTTGCGACGTCGAAGCAGGAGATAAGCCAAGCCGTCGCTCGCGCGCCGTTGCCGGGCGTTGTCGTCGTCACCCGTGTTTCGTCTGGTCAGTCCGTTTGCGCGGGAACGGCCCTGATGACGATCGAAAGTATGAAGTTGGAGACTGTCATACGTTCTCCACAAGATGGCATTGTCGAGCGTATTCACTTCGAGGAAGGCGAAAGCTTTGAGCAGGATGCCGTATTGGTTACGCTCATCGAGGAGCGGTTCTGAAATGCAGCAGCTCTCGTCCTTGGTCGATGTCAGATCGGAAGAGTATCGACTCAACCAACTTCATAACATGCGACTAGCAAAAGAATTGGAGGAGCGTCAGCAGGCCGCACGCTTCGCGCGTCCGGTGCGGGATCTTGAGCGCCTCAAGCGGCAAAACAAGCTGTTTGTGCGTGATCGGATCGAGGCTTTGCTTGATCCAGATACCCCGTTCCTCGAGCTTTCGACGCTGGCGGCGAACAAAGCCTATAACGGTGAGGTGCCCGGCGCCGCTCAAGTCGTTGGGATCGGCATTGTCGCGGGCCGGGAGGTCGTTATTCACGCAGACGACGCTAGCGTCAAGGGCGGGGCGTGGTATCCGCTATCGGTCAAGAAGATTGTGCGGGCCTTGGACATCGCGATCGAGAATTGCCTGCCGGTGGTCCATTTATGCGACTGTGCCGGCGGGTTCTTGCCCTTACAGGCGGAGTTCTTTGCTGATCGCTATCACGCGGGTCGGATCCTTCGCAATCAGTCCATTCTCTCAAAGATGGGAATACCGCAGGTTGGTATAGTCATGGGCCATTGCAGCGCCGGCGGGGCGTACGTCCCTGCGCTTTGCGACTATAATATCATTGTTGAGGGCGCGGGCGCGATCTTTCTGGGTGGTCCTCCGGTCGTCAAGGCTGCCACCGGCGCAGAGATTTCTGCCGAAGAGCTCGGCGGCGCACATTTGCATACCAGCGTATCTGGAACGGGCGACTATGTCGCAAGTACGGAGCTGCATGCAATCGCACTTGCTCGAGACGTCGTCGCTCGCTTCAGCGCCCCTGTAAAAGCCTCCGTCAATCGAGCCGCTCCGGAGCCGCCCGCCTATTGTGCATCCGAACTTTACGGCATTGTTCCGCGGGATCCCCGGACGCAATTCGACATGCGGGAGATCATTGCCCGCCTGGTCGATGGTAGTCGGCTCCACGAACATAAGCCACGTTATGGCGAGACCCTTGTGTGCGGCTTCGCGCGTCTGCATGGCTATCAGGTTGGTATTCTCGCAAACAACGGAGTGCTGTTGGGCGAAAGCGCACTGAAAGGCGCTCACTTCATCCAACTATGCGATAGGTCTCGAACGCCTCTCCTCTTCTTTCAGAATACGACCGGCTTTATGGTCGGCCGCGACTACGAAAGGCGTGGCATAACCAAGGACGGCGCCAAGCTGATCATGGCTGTCTCCGGGGCATCTGTGCCAAAATTCACGATCATCTGCAACGCCTCCCATGGAGCTGGCACCTACGCTATGGCGGGGCGCGCTTTCGATCCTCGTTTTGTGTTTACTTGGCCGCAGTCGCAGATTTCGGCGATGGGCGCGGAGCAGGCAGCGGGCGTACTCACACACGTTAAGGCCAGACAGCTGGCCCGGCACAATGGCCACCTCGCCACGGAGGAGTTGGCGGCCATTCGTCAACCGATTCTGGAGGAATATCGGGAACGGTCGAGCGCGTACTATGCGACATCCGAATTGTGGGATGACGGCATCCTTGATCCGGTCGATACTCGAAACGCGCTTGCAATCGCTCTGAGTGCATCGCTCAACAGCCCGATTGCGTCGCCGCATTATGGCGTATTTCGAATGTGACGCTCCCAGCGAAGGTCGCGCACCGGGCGAGATGCCCCACGCCAGATCTCCTCATTATCAAACACGTCAACTATACCAATCGCCAGAACCAGCTCAAGGGCGTTGCGGATCTTGGAGGGGAGACCGAATCACTGTGAAGTCATTGAGGACTTGAAACTCGCGTGGCGTCAGGTTGTAGGCTGGAAAAGAGATGATTTGTCGATGCTGCACTGTGCGATCCGCAATGGCTACACCGCAGTCCCGTCGTTTCGTCTTCCTGCCCGTGCAGAAGCCGCGGTCTATTCGAAGTCGCCCCAACTCAAGACTGAAAGAGATCTTCGGTGCACCTGTGGCAACGCACTAGGGAGTCCAACTCTATTTGATTGCGATTGCCATCTCCGCCGCGTCGACTGAGTAGATCTTTATCCGAAGCGCCGGCGACAGCTGGTGCAACTGAACCCGCGAATGACTGACGATGGATCTTCCTACACTGATTGAGCGCAACGTGGCATTCGCTCCGGACAAGCCTGCGATCCGTTTCGAGGGCGCGAGCTTGAGCTACCAAGTCTTCAATAGGCGCATCGAGCTGGCAGCGCGCGCCCTCAAAAGTCAGCTCGGCGTTGAAAAAGGTGATCGCGTCGCGATCCTGAGCCTCAATCGACCTGACTATCTGGTACTGCTGTATGCCTGCGCACGGCTTGGAGCAATACTCGTGCCCTTGAACTGGCGGTTGGCTGTCACCGAGCAATTCTTCATCCTCTGCGACACTGGCGCTCAAGTGCTGGTGCTCGAGCAAGCTTTTGAGCCGATTCTATCGATTTTAGCGGAGAGACTGCCCTCGACTGCCGTCGTCGGTCTTGATTTCGCGCCACCTTGCGGAAGCAGCTGGGATGAGCTGCTTGAAGCAGGTCGGGGAGATGGGCGCAATGCCCGCGCTGACCTGTCCTGCCCGCTTCTGATTGTCTACACATCAGGCACTACGGGCCGGCCGAAAGGTGCCGTCCTGCGCCAGGAGGCACTATTGTGGAACGGGATGATGAGTCAGCACATGCACGGCCTCACCTCAGCTGATCACGTCTTGACTGTGTTGCCGCTATTCCACGTCGGCGGCCTCAACATTCAGACGTCGCCAGCATTGCACCACGGCGCGACGGTAACGCTGCACAAGCGATTTACGCCGGACACGACACTTTCTGCATTTGACCGGGATCGACCTACGTTGACGGCGATGGTCCCGACCATGATGCAAGCGCTGATCGATCATCCTCGGTGGCCGACGACCGACCTGTCCTCGTTGAAAGCAATCACTACCGGTTCAACCATGGTGCCGCAGCCCATCATCACAGGAGTTACAGCGCGTGGGGTCTCGGCATTGCAGGTTTATGGATCCACGGAAACCTGCCCCATGGCGATCTATACAAAGCTTGGTGGCGATCTTGCCCGTGAGGGATCGACCGGTATGCCCGGCCTATGCTGCGAGGCTGCAATCATCAACGATGCTGGCGACAGATTGCCGGCAGGGACTGCGGGCGAGATCGCGGTGCGAGGACCCAATGTGTTCTACGAATACTGGGGCAATAGACAAGCAACGCGTGAGGCGCTGCGCGACGGGTGGTATCGTACGGGCGACATCGGACGTTGCGATGCCGACGGATATTTTTGGGTTCTTGATCGAAAACGAAATCTGATCATTTCCGGCGGAGAGAACATTTACCCGGCGGAAGTGGAGCGCGTAATCCTGCAGCACCCAGATGTCGGGGAATGCGCCGTCGTCGGCCGGCCACACCCCAAGTGGGGCGAGGTGCCGATCGCCTATGTGATTCGCCGTTCGGGGACGCAGGTTCAACAACAAGCGCTGATGGCGCATGTGCAGTCGCAACTCGCCCGGTTCAAAGTACCGGATGAGATTATCTTCACGGACGATTTGCCCCGAACGGCTTTGGGTAAGGTCGAGCATTACATCCTGAGAGCAATTCAAGCGAGATCGCGCCCCTAATGGTTCATCACAGTCATTTTGACGTTTTGATACCCACGCGGGGAGATGGCGCTGAATGTGGGCTTCGGCGGGCGGCTGTCCGAACATGTATGAATGGGTATGGACAAGAGCTAGGTAGTGACCCTACTTCTCGGTTAAGCGCGCGCCTGATTTTTGACTCATGGATCGATTGGTCCCGGCCCCGACAAGGGACAACGCATGAATGTACGTTATCGGATCCAATTGAGCCAAGCCGAGCTGCGACGAACTGACGGCGATGCTGAGCGGCGGCAAGTACGCTGCGCGCAAGCTCAAACGGGCGCGGCCGATAGGAGCTGCCGCGACGAAGAGATTGCCCAGAGCGTTGCCGACCGGCACAACCATTTTAGGCTGAAGCAAATAGACCATGAAGGTTGATTTGGTGCTGCGACCTGGCGAAAAGCTGTAACTCTGGCTGCAGCTATTGGTCAACGGCTCGAGAGATCGATGCTCTCGGGGCGGAAGATCACATACTCCGACACGAATGAGCTGATTGCGCGGATCGCGCCGGTCGGATGAATATGAGCCTCGATGTCACGGAGCACGAAGGGAGACGTCCCACCGTCGGTGGGCCCGACACGAAAGATCTCACGAGCCTCACTGAGCGGCCGAGCGCGTTTGAGCTCCTTCACCACAAAGGGGTATCCGCCTTTCGTCAAATTCCCCTCACACCCGTCCCGTGCAACAAGAAGTGTGTCACGATCGACACAGCTGACGTGCTGCTTGCCCTCTGGGAGAGAAAAGCCTTCCGCAACGAAGGTTTTGGGGTCGCGATCGAACTCTCGTATGGATACGGCATCCTTGCCGCCATCGGAAAGACTAATCAGGCAGAGGGGATTTTCAGGCGGAAGGCGGCTTGTACCTCTGAAGACCAAGTTCCTTTTCTTGGCGACGGCCAAGGCGTCCACGTCGGGGATGGTCTCCCACTTTGGATTTCTTGCCTACGATCGCTCCCAGGCGTGGTGCGCCGCCTCACGCCGCGCACCTGGTTCTCGTCTTGCCAGAAATTCTCCAAACCGCGCCCTTCGAATGGAATATCTGCGATCTGATCCTTCGACTGCGGAATGGAAAGCGCCTGTTCATACAAGCGCCGATAGCGAGGATCCGACTGGAGCACCCCGAGCGTCTTCTCGTTCTCGGCGCGAGCCCAAGCCACTGCGCGTGGCCCTTCGATCTCCTCGAGCCAAAGGAAGAGGTCATCAGTCACCACCGAATCCGTTCGCTTGCGTGAAAGCGCCATGCGCTGGCAATCGAAAACAACGTGGCGCATAGGAGTGATTTCGTCAGGGATTTGCTCCGGCTGAGGTCGAGTGGTCACCGTCGCGGGGCCTGGCGCGTCAAGCAGAAGCCGGCGGAAAGCACGCAAGCGCATGACGTAGCACGGCTTGCGCTGTGTCGCGCCCCCTCACGCAAGCTGCGTGCCGGCTAAAGAGCCGCAAGTTTCAGCCGTTCGGAACTGCACGACGCTGTTCGGTTGCCGACATTGGCTGCCAAGCGGACATCACAGCCTGTCGGCGAAGCGTCTACCAGACAGCGCCAGGGTCAAAAACCGGGACGCAGCGATGCTGCTTTCCTTCGCATATGAGCTTGCGCCTTCTCGCTGGCGTGACCGGGCAGGCTCGTCGACGGGCATCATCCCCACGAAGAGCAGCGCATTGATCAGCAGCCAGGTCGGCATCGCCAAGGGTGGTATGCATGGCGACCTCGAACTCGTTGACTGCAAGCGTTGCCGATTTGGACGAGCTTTTTCCTCGCGAAACCCACAAGCCACGCCGATGGCGGGGTTCGTTGACTGATTGCCGAGAGTATTGCGCTAAAGACGGGAAGAGTAAAAATGCCCGATAAACGGCCTACGTCGCAACACGTCTTGCTGAGCCAACAATCAACAACAGATCCGGGCTGGTTCAAGGCTAGTGCAACCCTCAGTGCGAACTGTTCCGTAACGGTGCTGTTTGCGGCTCAGAACAAGTGCCGCTTTCCGGGCGGAACGATCAACGGGCAGCAGCGCGCCGACTGGCGTCGCCACGACCCGCATCAGCGTCGTTTAGGAGATAGAACCTGATTGACTGTATCGCCCCCTTCTGATCACGGACCACTCGCATGATGTCTTGATTTCATGCGGCCGTGCCCGCAAGAACCGCGTCAGCGCCAAAGCCTGGATTGCTCCTCCGTCCTGCTATAGAAGCCTATCATCCGCCGTGCTATGCTTTTCGCGATCAGTCCTCGCGGGCACCGAGCTCTTGTCCGCGATGACCATCGCGTGAAGCTGTCCGCGCCGGCAGATCCCAGAGTCTGTCCTGTGTATGCTTGAGTGGAGCCGCTAAAGCCACAAAGGCCGACTTCACGTCTGCATACGCAGCCTCCTTCAAAGCGGCATCAGCGGGATCGATCGCGTTATGGGCGGTCTGCGCCGCGGCATAATTTTGATACATGGGCATTTGAGCCTCGTTGGTCCAGCCGAGACCGAGATGGTGGAACTGATTAGCCGGAACGGTGATGCGGCTCTTGTCCAGCTCCCGGAGGTAGTCCGCCGACCAGTCATGGATGGTATAGGATTCAGTTTTATCCATCATCGACCGCCAGCGCATGACACGCTCCTCGAGCCGCATATTGGCCGCTTTCGAAATAGCGGTTGCGATTTCTTCGGGATGGTTCGGATCTATCAGCAGGGCCTCGTCCTCGTTGAAGTCTTCAGCCGCGCCAGCAAACTTCGATAATACCAGAACGCCGGGATCCTTCGGATCTTGGGCAGCGACATATTCTTTCGCTACCAGATTCATGCCCTCTCGCAGCGGCGTGACGACACCTACATGTGCTGCGCGGTAAAGACGCGCGAGTGCAGCCTGGCTGAACGGGTCATTCGTGTAGTGGATCGGTTTCCACTCCTCTTTGCCATGCTCGGCATTGACATGGTTGATCGCATTCTCCACCTCCTCCTTGTACTTTCGATACTCGTCGACGTCGGCGCGCGAGGACGGCGCGATCTGCAACAGCGAGATGCTGCCCGGCTCGGCCGCCAAGAGCTGGTTAAACGCTTCGACGCGTTTGTCGATGCCTTTCGTGTAGTCGAGCCGATCCACGCCGATCGCAAACTTGGCGCCCTCGAAGTTTTGCAATAATGACGAGATTTTTTCTTGCTCTGCGGGCGAGAGCTCTGCCGCAAGATACTCTGCGAATGGCCTGGGATCGATACCGATTGGGAATTTTTGAAGTCGCGTCTGGCCACGCTCCGTGGTCACGACGCCATCCTTGCCCTCCAGCCCGAAATAGGTTCGCAGGCAGGCCAAGAAATTGTTCAGATCCCGGTTTGTCTGAAAGCCGAGCAGATCGTATTCCAGCATCGACTTCATCAGTTCGCGATAATTGGGTACGCGCTCTATCATGTCGGGCGTCGGCCATGGCGTGTGCAGAAAGAAGCCGGTCGGCCGCTCGATGCCGAGGTTATGCAGATCGCCTCCGAGCGGGAGCAAATGATAATCATGCACCCAGAATGCGTCCCGATCGCGCAAGTCGAACGCCGCACGCGCGATGAAGTTGTTCATCTGTCGATAGCTGTCATATCCCTCCTCCGCGCGCGACGTCCGGTCGGATAGGGAGTGTAATACCGGCCACAAGGTTGAATTCGAAAAATCTCGATAATAGCCGCGATGGTGCGCGGCCGGCAGATCTAGTTTGGCCACATAGCCTTCGCCAGCTTTGACGAGTGGCAGGGGCCGCTCAGTCCCGTCGCCGCGGTTCTCCGAGGAGAACATCCAGAGCGCGCCGGAACGTTCGACGACCGGCTCGAGGGCTGCGGCAAGTCCGCCGGTCTGGGGTTTATTGGGGTCGAATGGCGCGCCTCGGTTCGAAATGACGACCAGCTTCATGTCAGGTTGCTGGTTTACACGATCGAGCCGGCCCTTCATTTCGCCCGTGACAAGTGCGTGGGAGGGACCTCCATCGCCTTGCTGCTCTAGCTCGAGCGGTGCTTCTTCCAACTGCAGGTCGAAGTCCGCCTGGCCTATGGTTTTGTCTTGCTGCGGGGCCTGTGATGTACTGCCGGAATCGAACGTTGACGTGTGGAGCGTGCCATGAATGCGAACCATCTCGTAACTCTGTCTACCGATGTTTGCGTTTGGTGCAGTCGCCGATCATCGCCGAAATATCTCTGTCTCCCCACCGTGCTAGGTGCAGCTTTCGGGAAGCTGACCAGTTGCCGAGCCAAATAGCCGCATCGATGCTTCATCCAGGACCTATGCGCGATCGTTGCGCAAGAGGCGCCGGTGCCCGGCTTCAATAGATGTCGGCGCTTGGCTTTGTCGCCTCGAGGAACTCGGGCAGAACAGTTAACGTCATGGGCGGCTTCGACGAGGACAGGATCGGCCTGCGCACCGGCTAGGAGCCGAGCGCTATAGTGACGCCGCCTTCTTGACCGCGGGCGATCATCACTTGACTGTCTGCTCAGACGCATCGTCAAGCATATGGCGCAGTTGATCTGCGGGGAAGGCTGGAGGCTGGTAGCGGGTATTGAGAACTTCCTGAAGATATGGACCATCGACAGCACAGCTGCGCGGCGGACAAAGGACGGCCGCCAGACTGTGCAAGGTTTCAACTCAGAGTTGGCCAAGTTCTGGCGCGGCTCCGAATTCCTCACACCTTAGAGGCCGACCGCAAATTAAATGGGTGATTTCAGGAGGTTGTGATTTTTCGGAGGTGTTCGAAGCCATCGGAGAATCAGATGACCTGGACCGAAATCACCCGACGGGAGCATGACAGACGTGAGCTGCGTTATGCAAGCGATTGTACGGATGTGAATGGGCTGTGATCGCGTTGTTGATGCCAGGGCCGAGCAAAGTGGGGCGGCCACGCACGACTTGTATGCGTTCGGTGTGGAATGCAATCCAGTACATTGCGACGACGGGATGCCAATGGGCTCTTTTGCCGAAGGATTTTCCGCCTTCACGACGGTCCAGTACCATTTCTATCGACTGCGCGACGGTGGCATTTTGGATCTGATCAATGAGGCCTTGGTTGAAATCGCCCGCAGGCTTGCCGGACGGGAAGCGCACCCGACGGCGGCCATTATCGACAGCCAATCGGTCAAGACGACCGAGAGCGGGGGACCGCGCGGCTTTGACGCGGGCAAGAAGGTCAAGGGTCGCAAGCGCCACATCGTCACGGACACGCAAGGCAATCTGCTGTGTGGCATTGTGCATGCGGCCAACGTTCAGGATCGGGACGGCGCACCAGCCGTCGTCAGTCTAACGTGTGCGAGCTATCCGACGATCGCGCACCTGTTTGCTGACGGTGTATATGCAGGCGAAAAGCTCGCCAACGCGCTTGAGGAGATCGAGGGTCCTGCGATCGAAATTGTCAGGCGTACCGACGACGCCATCGGCTTTGTCATCGTCGCTCGACGATGGGTCGTCGAACGCACCCTCGCGTGGCTCAATCGCTGCCGCCGTCTGGCCAAAGACTGGGAGGCTTCCATCGCTTCGGCCGAAGCATGGCTCCTCGTTGCCTCTACAAGGCTACTGGCGCGGCGCATCGCAAGGATCGCGAACCTCAAGTTATGAATTTTGAGTCAGACTCTTAGAT
>NZ_LWIG01000048.1 GCF_002068095.1 Bradyrhizobium sacchari
CCGCCGCTTGCGGACGGTGAGCCCTTCCTCGCGATAAAGCCGGTAGATCCGGTTGATCCCCGATGGCTCGCCCTCCCGCCGCAGCAGGACGAACAGGCGGCGATATCCGAAACGCCGCCGCTCGTTGGCGAGATCGCGCAATCGGCTACGCAGAACTGCGTCCGGTGGGCGGCTGGAGCGATAGCGGATCATCTTCCGATCCGAACCCACGATCGAGCAGGCCCGCCGTTCCGACAGGCTCATAACGGCCTGCAGATGCGCGACAGCAGCGCGCTTGGCGGCGGGCCCTACCATTTTTTTGAAAGGAGCTCGCGAAGTGCGGCTGCATCGAGCATCTGCTCGGCCAGAAGCTTCTTCAGCTTCCCGTTCTCCTCCTCCAGGGCCCTCAACCGCTTCGCCTCGGAAACGTCCATGCCGCCGAATTTGGCCTTCCAATTGTAGATTGTCGCCTCGGAGATCCCGTGCTTGCGAGCCAGCTCGGCCGTCTTCGCCCCGGCCTCATGCTCCTTCAGCACCGCAATAATCTGCTCTTCCGTGAACCGTGCTCGCTTCATCTGTCCGTCCTTCTTCGGGCCGGACTCTAACTCTTTCTGGAGGAAATGCTCAGTGGCAGGTCACGGTCAGCTTGCGGTGAATACTGCCGCTCGCGAACTAGACGAACTGGCACGTGTTGTCGAGCGCTCGTCCCGAGCGAGGTGATATGATTGGTGAGGGTTGCCACACACGATCTTGGAAGTCGAGATGGTCTGCCACCATCACGCCCCCGGAAACGAAGGACGTTCGAACCACCATGCGCCACGATCATTGAGGGCTGGTGCGCAGCCAACGTTGTCGAGGCCGTCTTTCGAGACCAGCGCCACTTTCGCTGTTGCCATAGGCATGGCGCCGAATTGCGTAGCGAGTGAGGCGTGCTCGGGATCACACGCAGCAGTCGGGCAGGCGAGACTATGCGGACGTTCTGGCCGACAGCGCGGGAGATGAAAACTATGCTCGCTCAACGGCTTGCGCTCTTCTCAAAGACCTGCTCGGCCACGACATCGCCGCATCTAAGTCCTTCCGGCGGACAAACGGGCGAACTCGCAGGTCGTGAGCAATGACGATTGGTCGGGATCAGCATCAACCGAACACGGTACCAGGACCAGAATCGCCTGCTTGTTGCTAGTTTCGAGCTCCCGCGATATCGGCACGGCTAATCAACCGTCTCACGCTTGGCGAACGTGGGTGAGTTCCTGGAATGCGCAATCGACAGTTGCGGAGGGATCAGGCCAACCTCTTATGCATCAGCGCGGACCGGCGACATCCAGCCACAACCTCGTCGAGCTGATTGAGCGCTTGATGTTCGAATTCCACGATTCCTGCTTTCCAGCGCGATTTCGATTCCCGCCTCGAAAGGACCTTCGTGGTAGCACGTAGCGTATCCCCGTGAAAGACTGGCTTGGGGAAGATGACATCGGTCATGCCGAGATTGGCCACCGTTGTGCCCAGCGTCGTATCATAGACAGTCATCCCGATCATGATTCCGAGCGTATAGAGGCTGTTGAAAATCCGTTGTCCGAATTCTGTCGAGGCCGCGAAATGAGCGTCGATATGTAGCGGCTGCGGGTTCATCGTCAAAAGGCTGAACATCGTGTTGTCCATCTCGGTGACAGTCCGGCTGAGGGCGTGCAGGAATTCCTGCCCGACCTGGAAATCTTCGTAATAAAGTCCGGCCATGCGCTCCCCTTCTTATGCCGCCACCCCGCCATTTACGGAGTAAACGGACGGGTAATTGGCTTTAGTGGTCGATCTTCTTGCCGAGGTGCACTCCAGGCAGAACGGTCCGCTATGAACAGCGTGGAGCGACCTGACGGCCACCCGCGAATTAATTTCTTATATCGATTCTTGATCGCCACAACTTGGCTGGCAAGATGAAAAAAACAACTGTTCAGCATCAGATCCATACGAGCTCGCCACAGGAAGCACCCATACATACCAGCTCACCCCGGTAGGAATATGCTTCAAGACCTCTTTTGCAATGTGCTCTCGAGCCAAATCGAGAATATCGCGCCTGCTGGGATAGTCGTGCGCCCACACGCGGATATTGATGTCTTTGCAATTAAAGTCGAGAGCATTCATGCGCGCGAACTCCAACATGATCTGTTCCGGCGAACACTTAATGTTCTCAGCGCAAGTGAGCGCTTTGGCTGCAACGGCCGGGAGAGTCTTTCTCAACGCACCAGTAGCCTCAATAGGAATTACGCTGGGATTGTACCTGATTTGAATAAGAGGCATTTCGGATTACTCCGTTCCAAACGAAAGGTCGTACTGCTGACGCACGCGCCTATCGGGAGCCGATGGCCTGCACAAGCGCCAGTGCCTGTCTTTGCGGCCAACCACTGATTGCGGTCGGCTTCGGCCACCTTGGCAATCCCGCCGCGGCCGATGAGTTGCTTGTCGTCACCCGCATTGAACGCAAATGGCTGAAGAGGGATCAGCTTGACGCCCGGCCCGCGCAATTGTTCGAGGCTTTTGTAAACGTTTAGCCTTCGCCTCTGCGTCAGCTGACAGCAGCACCTTGGTCTTACGGCCAGTTGCATAAAATTATCCCCTTAATCTTCACCTCAGCGGATAGGGCTTTCCCGTTGTTTCAGTTATCTTTTGCAAAATGCCGTCGCACAGCCGCTCTATGTCACGGACCTCATGCCCCGCTGTAATGCACACCCGAATTCTCGCCATTCCAGGAGGTGGGGAGACCGCCACTGACGTATAGAAGCCGCCGTCAAGAATCCCTTTTGCGATTGCAATCGCATTGGTCTCCGATCCGATGGCGATCGTTCTAATCGGAAATGAATTGCCTTGCTCGGCTGTTGCGACACGACGGTCAAAGAGGTCAATGCGTTGCTTCAATCGCCGCTGCCGCTGGCCGAGTTCTGCCGAGCGATGAATTTTGCACGACGCAATCGCCGCACCAATCGCCGCCAAATTGGGAGCCATCGAAGCGGCATAGGGAAGCGAGTGGCGTCGAAACAGCTCCTCGTGTTCAGCCGCGCCAAGCATTAATACTCCGCCCGATGCGCCGAACCCCTTAGAAAGCGAGGCCGATATGATCGTTCGCTCACCGAGCACGTGCGGAAATTGAGGTCGAGCAAATCCTTCACCACGATCCCCGAAGATCGATATACCGTGCGAATCGTCGATATAAAGGAAGAGTCCATAACGCTCCTGGAGCTGACGTAGCTCCTTGATCGGCGAATAACCTCCCGCCGAGTAAACACCATCGCATATATAGACGACCACCGAATTGTCGCGGCACAGGCCTTCGAGAGCCTCGATATCGTTGTGGCCGATCGTTTCCACCCGCGTTTCAGCAGCTAGCACCGGCTTGTGATAAGGGAGCGAGATTTGTGCAGACTGATCGAACACGACGAGCGGCTTGCTGCCGCCGGTCAGTTGACCCGAGGCAAGAATGGGCATCGCGCCCAGATTGGCTAGCATGCAACTAGAAAAAGCGAGGACGCGCGCGCAAAAAATCCCAGAGAGAATGTCTTCAAGTTCTCCCAGAGGATCGAACTTCAGTCGCGTTCGAGCGTGCGACCATTGTAGCGACCGATGCACCTCAATTGCCTCGATCGCACCGGCAATGATCGCCGGATGATTGTCGAGGCCCAAGTATGAGCACCCCACAAAGTCAACTACCTGCGAACGGCTGGCGGGCAGACCGTTGCTCCAAGAAGTAGTGGTACGTCCGGTGGTGGGATCTCCACGAACGGTCATGAGACTAGCCATCTAAGCTGCATCTGAATATGCCCTCTCTCGGACGCGCGAACGGTGCTTCGAAAGTGTTCACTCAGACAACCACTCATCGGTGAGGGCGATCGGCCGTTGCATTTCATTTCCATTCCAATTTGAAGGATAGGTGGCCGACCACTCAGCTGTGTCCGCCCAAACGAGAGCTGGACACACAAGGGTAACTGGACTTAGCTCAATCGGCCCTCGTCCACACGAACTAAATCATCGGCTGGCTCGCTTGGGCAGCTACCAAATCAAATAGACACGAAATCGTGGATACTTATCTCAACCGTAGCAGCGGGTCTTCTCGATGATAGGAACTCTGTTGTCGACGACCTAGCCTGGCACGAAGAAAACAGCCGGCAGCCTTCGTCGACGAGAAAGTCGCTAATCTTGAGTGCGCTTATGTTGGCGCCATTCGTATCCTGCAATCGGGACGATCGATATTGGACCGGTCGCGCCCAAGCCGGAAGGTTCCGGCATCGAAATGGAAAGTGAGATTGATGGCGATCGCGGCGGCCGCTCGGTGAGGTGCGGGGCGAAAAGCGACTTGGGCAGCTTGAATCTTTGATGGTTGGTCTGTCAGACGTCAAGATCGCACGCGTCGTCGTTCGCGCATCGATTGCCACGATCCGGCATCTCGGCGAGCAATTAGTGGTGGTCGGACAGGGAGGGTCTCACGACCACATCACTCGAGAAGAGCCCATGGACTCGGTCATCGCTCATCGACGCTGTCGCAGTTGAATTCCAACACGGCCCACAACGCTTCGCAGAAACCAACACACCAGTCCTCACCAGAGTAGGTAGTGCCTCCATCCGCTGCCAATGGTGTACAGTCACCTGATAGCTCGCCGCACAGGCTATGACACAGCTCATCAGGCTAGCACGAATGTAGCAATGAAACACGTTGAGACTTCGTCTCCTTATGGCTTTCAATTCTTCCGCGGCATCGCAGACGATCGTTTGGAGGTAAGAAGTCGCAGAGGAATATGCTGCCTGGTTGCCGCGAGCAGGGGGAGCGGCCGTGATCCGAAAAGAGCCGGTGGCAATAGACCTGTGGGCAGCTGCCGACAGCACAGCCGAATCGCTGTCCTCCGGCACCAATTAGGTGATCAAGTTACCAGAGCGGCAGCGCTAGATAGGCGCGCAGTTCTATGTTCGGCTCAATCCAAGCGCGTGCCAGTTGCAGATAGGCATGTCTCGCATGGCGAGATAGATCATATTGCGGAGCATCACAATGGACGCCTCGACGGGAGTTTTGTCGCATCTGCGGGTAATCGAAATCGGGAGCTCGGCCGCAACTAGCTACTGCGCGCGATTGTTCGCCGATTTCGGCGCCGATGTTAAGAAAGTCGAGCCACCAAAAGGCGACCCACTTCGACGGAGCCTGCCGCTAACGCCCTCAGGCCAGAGCGCGTGGTTCGCATTTCTGAACCTCAATAAGTCAAGCATCATCATCGATCCCGCCGCTCCGCACGCGAGCACGCGAGTGACAGAACTAATTGAGGATTGCGATATTCTGATCGATGGCCGTGACGTGGACGCCGCAGATTGCCCGTCCATTGATCTTGCTGCGGTCCGCCAGCTCCATTCCGGGCTGATTTGCCTCGAAGCGAGCTGGTTCGGGCAAAGTGGGGTCTATGCAGGATTGACCGCAACCGACTCAACTGTTCGTGCGCTCGCCGGTCTTATCAAGCTGGTCGGACCGGTCGAGGGCCCGCCGATGCACGCGCCGGATTTCCAAACGGGCATCCTCGGTGGCCTGTGGGGCTTTATTGCCGCGGCTTCTTCGGTGATTGCGCAAGTGCAGCGCGGAGGAGGGCGGTCGTGGTCGCTCAGCATTTTCGAATCGAGCCTCGCTCTTACTGAATATCTCATGTCAGAGGCGTTCGCGTACGGCGACGTGATGCACCGGATTGGCATAAACCGCTTTTGGCCAGGCTCTCCGCTTGGCATTTACGAAACCCGAAGCGGCTGGCTCGGCGTCACGGTGGTAACGCCGGCACAATGGCGGGCATTCTGCGACATGCTCGAACTGCCCGAGTTGCGTGATGAGCCAGTCTGGATACCCAAGGAAAATTGTCTGAAACGACTGGAACAGATCGAAGAAGCGTTTTTACCGAAGTTGAAAACGCGGACAGCACAGGAGTGGTTCGAAGAGGGGCGAAAACGAAGGATTCCGATCGTGCCAGTACCCGAAATCTCCGATCTGCTCCAGGATACGGAGAAGAAAGAGCGAGGCGCGATCGTGCCCGTTCTGCTTGGCGGAGAAAAAGGCCTAACGGTCGGCTCAGTGCAGCGGTTGACGTTGACGCCGCCGCGTCGGGGAGGAAAGGTTCCGGCCTTGGGCGAGCGGCAGATGGTCGAGAATGCGCGAAAAGACACTGCGTCGGCGTCGACCAGCCGCTTTGATTCCACCCGCCAGCCATTGCAGGGGATTCGTGTCATCGATTTCTCAATGGGTTGGGCAGGTCCATTGTGCACGCGCACACTGGCTGATCTCGGAGCAGACGTCATCAAGATTGAGGCCATTCAGTATCCGGATTGGTGGCGCGGCGTTGATCGTACGGCCGCCTATATCGCTGCGCAGATGTACGAAAAGAGAGCTCGATTCTGCATCATGAACCGCAACAAGCGCGGTATCACACTCGATCTGACACGGCCGCAGGGCTGCAATCTCGCCAAACGGCTTGTGGCCGGAGCCGATGTTGTCGTCGACAACTACTCCGTCGATGTGCTCTCGAAGTTCGGGCTTGGCTACGAAGCGCTCAAAGCAGTCAATCCTCGGCTCGTCATGATGTCGATGTCAGCCTTCGGCACGGATAGCGCCCATCGCGAGTGCCGCGCCTACGGCTCGACTCTCGAGCAGGGCTCGGGAGTGCCGACCTTGATCGGAAGTCCCAGCGAGCCACCTGTGATGAGCCATATTGCCTTCGGGGATCCCGTCGGCGGATTGAATGGCTGCGCAGCAGTTCTGGTCGCGCTCATTCACGCCCGCACCACCGGCCAAGGACAGTTCATTGACTTGGCCCAGGTCGAATGCATGATGCCATTCGCTGCGCCATGGATCACCGTCCACTCGACCGGCGGTACTCCGCCGCAAAGGTATGGCAGTCGACATCCGCAGTTCGTGCCGCATGGTTGCTTCCGGTGTGCGGGTGACGACAACTGGATCGTGATAGCCGCGACGGACGAACACATGTGGCAAAGGCTTGCCATCCTTATTGGCCGATCAGATTGGGCTGCAGACCCATCGCTCAAATCTGAGGAAGCTCGCCGCGGCATCGAAGACCTCATCGAGAGAGGGATCGAAGCGTGGACGCTCACTCGTGATGCGGATTGCGCCATGTCTAAGTTACAAGCTGCGAGGGTTGCGGCCGGCGTAGCCCGTCTCCCAATTGACCTGCTCAACGATCAGCATCTCCGGTCGCGCGCGTCTCTGCAGGAAATCGAACGCGCATTCATGGGCCGTCATCCGCAGCTATCATTGCCGATTCGTGAAGGGGCATATCCCTATCCAATCCGCATAGCGGCGCCTACGCTTGGACAACATAACCGAGAGATACTATCAGGACTTCTCGACCTCTCCGACGCCGAGATGGAGCAATTGTCGAGGGACGGCATTATCGGGACAGCCATGCTTTCTGAAGGGGAGATCGCAACAACAAAGAGAGTCTCGTCAGACTGAAAGTCACCGCTCCCGCCCAATCCGATGTGCCTCCCGAGCCTGGCCAATTGGCGCCCGCTGATTAGCAGCGCATCTTGGCAGTACGCAGGGGAAAAAGTTCGAGGCCATGAATTCGGCGGCACAGCCAATGCTACAAGACTGCGCCAGCATACGGCGCAATTCGATCAAGCGGCAAGGTGGTGCGGGACGTACTAACGCTTGTAACCAAGGATCGTCCCTGCGGATGAACACCCGAGATCCAGCATCCGAGCCGGGTGAAATCGCCTCATCCGGCACGATCTCGACGTGAACTAGGTCGCCAGCAGCAGTAAGTTCAATGACGCGGCACCCAAACAACCGACACGTTGGTGGTGGACTGCAACTTTCCGCCTAATATGAACAATGGTCGGGGATGTTGCTCACTCGCAAGTACACTCTCTTCGCCGACCGTGATCACGGACCGGCCCAGGACGCAGCTCATTTTGATCCCCTGCTAATCCTGGTGCAACAGGCTATGACGGCCGCATGGACCTATTTGGACTGGTTTGGCGGCAGTCAGGTGAAATTGAAGGGCCTTCCGTCTCGCCGTCTCTTGGCCCACCGCAAGACGAGCCGCCTTTCAACTCCTCGCGATCTCGCCGCGAGATCTTCCAGTTCGGAGAAAACCACCTTATGGAGCGGCTTGGGTGCAAAGGGCTAACAGCTTGGCGCTGACGTCGTGTGTGCGGTTTCGGATCTCCCGCCTACGCGGCATCGAACCGCGACGCGCCGTTGACGATGATGGACTCGCGTTGCCGCAGCGTACACCGGGTGAAATCGTCGAGTACCCGTCCGGCAAGGCAATGCTCTCTTGGCGACTGTGCGTGGATACAACTGCATCGGCCGGTCTCAAAAGGGGGCTGCGCGCCCGCCTTCGGGGAGGCGGGGGCTGGCGCTGTTCGCTTGCCAGTCTTGAGGATAGCCCTGCGCTCGATCGGGAGCCGAGCGTGACGAGATGCGCGCGCTTGGCTCGGGGCGTAACGGCTGGGATCCTAGGTTGTGGGATCTTGCGATCAACGCGTTAAAGGTGATGATGAGCGCCCACTTCGGCTCGTTTGCATTGGCAATCAGGTGGTCAAGAAAGGTCGTGATGACGCGATTGTCCCGCGTGATAGACCGAGATATGTCACGCTGATCGTGTTGCGAACCAGCGATGACCACCCTTGAAGTGGCGCTCGCGATGGCGCTGACCGCTATCGTCATCATGCGAGGTAACGCCGATCAGCGCCTCGGCTATATTGCTCGCCTGCCGAGTTCTGGCACCCCTGCAACGAGCTTTGCGGAGGTGGTTTCGTCGAGCCTACAAGCTTTAGCAGGTTCGTTCTTTCCGGTTCTAAGATAAGTACGAGAAGCTAAGCGGCATGCGTCGAAGGTCGGTCCCGCCGAACGCGCACGTTCCAATCGAAATGTCCAGCTTCGCAATCCGAGAGTGGGGCTTGTCGGTTTACTTACCACCCACTGGGGGAGAAGATCACCATGAGGAGAGCAACTGACGAAGGACGCGATACTCGGGCTCTCGAAGCGCTAGAATCGAACGTTCGCATATATTCACGTGTGTTTCCGGCGATTTTCAGTCGAGCGCGCGGTTCCATTATGTTGACGGAATGCGGTCGAAAGATCATCGACTTCTTCTCCGGTGCTGGAGCGTTGAACTACGGCCACAATAATCACGAGATCAAAGCCGCCATTGTCGAGTATCTAGATTCGGATGCGGTAGTCCACGGGCTTGACATGGCCACGACGGCGAAGCTCGAATTCTTGAAGGCATTCGACTCTATCATACTTCAGGAGCGGGATCTGCAATACCGGCTGCAATTCACGGGGCCGACCGGAGCTAATGCAATTGAGGCAGCTCTAAAGCTTTCACGCAAAGTCACAGGACGTAAAAACGTCATCTCCTTCACACGTGGATATCATGGCATGAGCCTGGGAGCGATTGCCGCGAGCGCTAATCATTTCTATCGCGTTGGCAGCGGCGTTTCTTTATCGGGAGCGACCTTCATGCCCTATGATGGTTATCTTGGGCCGGACGTTGATACGGCTGAATATCTGCGCAACATGCTGCTGGACAAGAGCAGTGGCGTCGATTGTCCAGCCGCAATTCTCGTCGAAACTGTGCAGGGAGAAGGGGGAATAAACGTAGCCAGTAAAGAATGGTTGCGATCAATTCAGGCCGTAGCAAAGGATACGGGCGCCCTCTTCATAGTTGACGATATTCAGATGGGCTGTGGTCGGACGGGCGAATTCTTCAGTTTCGAATTCGCGGGATTGTCGCCCGATATCGTCGTAATGTCGAAATCACTAAGCGGGTATGGTCTGCCGCTATCAATGCTGTTGGTTAAAGAGGAACTGGACGCTTGGCAACCAGGAGAGCACACCGGTACGTTTCGGAGCAATAACCTTGCTCTTGTGTCTGCGACCGCTGCCATAAACATTTACTGGCGTGACCAGACGTTTTCACAAGGAGTTCACCGTACGGGAGAACTCATGCGGAGCAGACTGGAGATTATTGCGTCCGAGCATGGAAACGGTTTCTCCGTTCGAGGCCGAGGGATGGCACTTGGCTTCGATTGCCAAACGGCCGAAATCGCGGAGGCGACAACGCGCAAGGCTTTTGAGAAGGGATTAATGATCGAACGATGTGGACCGGATGATCAGGTCGTGAAGTTCTTGCCCGCACTCACGATCGACCATGAGATACTCGATCAAGGACTTAAGATATTTGATGAATCCTTGGCCGAAACACGGAAAAGCGGCTGGCGTTATAATGCCTAAGCGCAGCAGCTCTTCATCCAGGCGAGCCCCGAGTTGGAATAGTTTCGGAGACTATCGGCAATCGACGGACCCGGTCGGATTGGTTAACCGATGCGGTTCCGGCGAAACGCCGGCGCCGCTCGAAGTTGATCTGCGGCGTTACTCGCGGCTCTGGTCGATCCATCTTCCGTTGTCATCTGGTGCGAGTGCGTGGCCGAAATAGCCTTTGTAGAAGAAAGGACGACCGAGGAGAACGCGCTCGTCGGCGTTGCCGGTCAGCGTCTTCACTTCGGCGATGACGGTTGCATGCCTGTCGCCGTAATAAAGGCACCAGGTAGGGGCCTTCACACGTGCACGAACTGCCCGCACCAGCAATAGGCATCCATGCTGGCGGCCGACAGCCTTGCTGCCAAACTTGTTCCCTGAACTTGCCGATGTATTCCACTTCGGACGCTTGTAGCGAGTAGATGTTTGCCCCCGCGGGGGGGCGATCGTACCTGCCGCGTCAACGTCAGCATGTGGTCTAGCGCGATCTCATGGATCAAATCGATATTTCAAATGGATTAAATCGAGCTTGCATTTTGCTGGTGATGTTGCGAATGACGCCAAGATAGGATCTCAGCCTCCTAAAGGACCGGTGGGCGCGTTTGAACTGATGGAATGGACTGAAACCGGCTTTTCGGTCCAACACGTTAGCTGTTGTCAGTAAATTGAAAAATCACCAGGCGCACGTGTGTCACGATCGGATTGGGGCCTAAAACAAATTATTCAAGTTTCAGGGGCGTCGATGCCCGAAAGGCTGCAATCGTTCGTCAGAGGGTGAGACGGTCAGCGACTGCTCCATTCCTCGAGCAAATGGAGCTTCGTTGTGTAGCAATTAGGCATGCACAACCACATACTCGAACTCAAGCCTCCCTCGAAGTCCCTATTCAGAAGCGATGTTGATCAATTCGAGCGCACTTTAGTAGATTTGGCATTGCTTCTCGCCGATCGAGTACGATCTTTCTTACCAGATCAGGTAGCCTGTCGACCAATGATTTGTGCTGTCGCCGGTAGTAACTCGCCGTACAATCGATCTGCCAGCTCATCACGAAAGGACAAGATGCGGCAATGAAAGGTATAGCGAATCCATTGCAGGTCTCACGGTTCATGCAGGTATATGACGCCGCGGCCGCCAGAAAGGGAATAAAGGTTTCGATAGGTTTCAATTTTGATGAGTATGTAGCGATCACACGAGCCACTCCAACAAAGGGGCGGACATATCCAAATTTTCGGCCAGACCGTTCCCCAATCAAATCAGGCGAGGGGTTTTGGATTCTCGGCGTCGACAAGAATGACAATGTCGCTCTTTTAGAGGCTGCCCGACTGTATGATCTTTCGCACAGTAATTTTGCAGAACACCTTCAATCTCTTAAAGTGTTTTTTGCCGACCCGGCACTCCATGCACATCATCAGGATTGTTGCACTTGTATAGCACCGAGTGCGAAGAAGATTACTGGGAAAGTGGCCTACCTCGGAGATCGTTGGGTCCGCAGAGACTTAAGGGGACAGGGCATGTCCAAGATCATGGCAGGATTAGCGCGCGGAGTGTCCTACGCGATGTGGGCTCCTGACTTCTTATGTGCGCTTGTAGCGCGCCAGCTAGTGGAAAAGGGCGTTGTCTACGGATATACGCATCATGAGCCCGGCGGATCGATCCTCCGGCTTATAGAAGAGGATATCGTGGATGACGACTGTCTTGTTTGGCAAACCGGCGAGGAGCTGAAGAGCCTTGTTGAGGGTGGAAACGAACTGATTTTGACGTCGTGAATTGTGCTGGCACGGGCTTCGATAACAGCACCAGACCTATCTCGTTTCGCAGCCATTACCGCGTATTTCGACGGGTTCGTTGTCCGAGAGGCCCGTTCAATGTGGATAGAGGATCCGACGCGGGCGGCCCAAACATCCTCAGGACGTCGCCTTTTGTCGAACGCGGAAAGTTTGTCGCAGAAATCAGATGCCGACTATCGAGATTCTGACCTGCCACTGAATTTTCATCCAGCGGCAGTTAGAGTCTCGGAGTTTTGTACGCCAAGTGGCGCGGGTGGAGCAACGGACGATCGGCGGAGCTGGTCGGGGTTGCGCAGCCGATCGTCCGTTGCCGGTGAGGTGGGCGGCGTAGGCCGCGGGGGTCAGGTATTTCAACGACGAGTGTGGACGCTGGTGATTGTAGTCGGCGACCCACTTGGTGATCTTGGTGCGGGCGTCGTCGAGATCGAAGAACAGAGTCTCGTTGAGTAGCTCATCGCGCATCCGGCCGTTGAAACTCTCGACGAAGCCATTCTGCATGGGCTTTCCCGGTGCGATGAAGTGCCAATCGATGGCTGCGTCCTTGCACCAAGCCAGCATGGCGTTGCAGGTGAACTCGGTGCCATGGTCGGACACGATCATTCCTGGCTTGCGGCGTCGCTCGATGATTGCCGTGAGTTCGCGGGCCACGCGCCGCCCCGAGATCGACGTCTCCGGAATGGCGCCCAGGCATTCCTTGGTGACGTCGTCGACGATGTTGAGGATGCGGAAGCGTCG
>NZ_LWIG01000049.1 GCF_002068095.1 Bradyrhizobium sacchari
CCGCCGCTTGCGGACGGTGAGCCCTTCCTCGCGATAAAGCCGGTAGATCCGGTTGATCCCCGATGGCTCGCCCTCCCGCCGCAGCAGGACGAACAGGCGGCGATATCCGAAACGCCGCCGCTCGTTGGCGAGATCGCGCAATCGGCTACGCAGAACTGCGTCCGGTGGGCGGCTGGAGCGATAGCGGATCATCTTCCGATCCGAACCCACGATCGAGCAGGCCCGCCGTTCCGACAGGCTCATAACGGCCTGCAGATGCGCGACAGCAGCGCGCTTGGCGGCGGGCCCTACCATTTTTTTGAAAGGAGCTCGCGAAGTGCGGCTGCATCGAGCATCTGCTCGGCCAGAAGCTTCTTCAGCTTCCCGTTCTCCTCCTCCAGGGCCCTCAACCGCTTCGCCTCGGAAACGTCCATGCCGCCGAATTTGGCCTTCCAATTGTAGATTGTCGCCTCGGAGATCCCGTGCTTGCGAGCCAGCTCGGCCGTCTTCGCCCCGGCCTCATGCTCCTTCAGCACCGCAATAATCTGCTCTTCCGTGAACCGTGCTCGCTTCATCTGTCCGTCCTTCTTCGGGCCGGACTCTAACTCTTTCTGGAGGAAATGCTCAGTGGCAGGTCAGCACTACATCGCGCCAGGCAAGCCCATGCAGAATGCCTTTATCGAGAGCTTCATGTATAGACGGCCCCGCGGGTGCAAGAGGTTTTTACAGTACTTTGGATACCCGGTCGGGTGCGTTCATGTATCCGGCCTGTTACTGCGACCGATGCCATGGCCGCTGGCCCTGATGGAGATGCGGAGGCCTCATCAACGGGTCGCGCTTGTTGCGCTTAAAGCTCTTCGGGCTTGCTCGATCCCCAGCTCCGCCGGTGTCCATCATGCTGTCATTTGCCCTCACACCATAAGGTGGCCAACATACACGGAAAGTCAGGCCGCGAGCTTAGGCCGATAGAATTCCCCGGTCGTCATCATTGCCCATATGATCCGAGCCAACTTGTTGGCGACAGCGACGGCAACAACCATTGGCCGACGCCGTTCAAGCAGAGCTTCGATCCAGCCACCTCCGACCCGGGACCGGGCCTTTGGATACCGAACGACGTTGCGTGCCCCGATGACAAGCAAGTGCCTGAGATAGGAATCGCCCTGCTTTGTTATGCGGCCGAGCCTGTCCTTCCCGCCGGTGGAATTCTGTTTAGGCGTCAGGCCATGCCAGGCCGCGAACTCCCGCCCGGAGCGGAAAATTGCCGCGTCCGGCACGGTCGCGGCGAGAGCTGTGGCCGTTATGGGACCCATCCCGGGGATCGAGGACAGCAACTTCGCCATCGGATTTACGCGCTGAGCCAGCTCGCGCTCGATAGCCTCGACCTGCCGGTCCAATTCCTTCAGTTGGTTCACAAGGACGGCTAGTGCGATGCGGGCGTGGGCCGGTAGCGTCAGTTCCTCGTCATCCAACACGTACACCAGACCATCCACGCGTTGCCGGCCTTGCCCGACGATGATTCCGAACTCAGCAAAGTGAGCCCGAATGGCGCAGGCTGTCATGGTTCGTTGGCGGACCAATAAGCCTCTTGCACGATGAAGCATCAAGAAGCCCTGGTTCTCGCTGCTCTTGATGGGAACAAACCGCATATTGGGACGGGTAGCCGCTTCGCAGATCGCGGCCGCGTCAGCGGCGTCATTCTTGGCTCCTCTTCGTACGTAGGGTTTAACATAGGCTGGCGGGATCAATCTCACATCATGTCCAAACTGCCGAATCCCCCGCGCCCAGTGGTGAGCAGTCGCGCAGGCCTCAATGCCGACTAGACAAGGCGCGAGCGAGGAGAGAAGAACGACACGATCTCACCTCGCCGGAGGCGTTGCCGACCGGCCACTTGGCCTTGGCCATCAACTGCATGGATTTAAAATACCTGCTTCGAAATATCCAACCCAATTGTCGCGATTTCCATGGTGAATTGCTCCTGTTGCCGGGTTCGTCCATCCATCGCCAGTATATCGCCGGCGCGGAGGGAGCGGGGCCGTCTTCCCCATCAACGGCCGGCTGCGGGATGAACTGTTGAACGAGACGCTGTTTACCTCGCTCGCCCAAGCCCGCGTCGCGCTCGGATGCTGGCGCGCCGATTACAACGATGCACGCCCACACTCGCGGCTCGGATGGAAGACCCCGTCCGAGTTCGCCTTCACCTGCTACCCGCGCCGGGATCTGGCGCTGCGCTATGCCGAGGGCTCCGCGCCAGCTCCCGTCGCTCCCACCGCCCAACCGGGCAAATCCAATAGCCGGAGCGAACTCAGGATTGGATAAAACTTGGGGGCAAGGTCACGAACAGTCACTCGGGCGCGAAACCGGTGAGATTAAAATCGGCTCTTGCGCTTCACTTCCAATTGCAGCGCGCGTCTCCAGCCCAAGCATCATCGCGGTGGATATTCCAGTGCGTGCGCGCGATCTCGTTGCGACCGAACTCGTTCATCATGCTGCATTCGAGCCCGTCAGCGTTGCCCACGGATCCCACGCGGCCGTAAATCATCACTGTGATCCCCGCCAGCTCTCCAATCTCGCGCTGGAGCGGCCATTCGCCTGGTCGACAGTGTCCACGACCGTGTAGGGCCTCCAACCGAGTGCCGATCGGCGCATTCGATTACCATGCCCGCGTCGAACGATCCGACGCATCGCGTTGATCGCATAAAGAAGCTTAGCATTGTTCTAGGTAGCGAGTTTCGCCAAGGGCGTCGCGCGCGAGCGAACTTCGACTCTGGAGGTCCGATATCAGACTGCTAGTGACCGGGATAAGCCGGGCCCTGACTATCTTGCCTATCGATTCGCTGCGGCTCCTAGCAATTCA
The DNA here is from genome assembly GCF_002068095.1 of Bradyrhizobium sacchari. Taxonomy (GTDB): domain Bacteria; phylum Pseudomonadota; class Alphaproteobacteria; order Rhizobiales; family Xanthobacteraceae; genus Bradyrhizobium; species Bradyrhizobium sacchari. The sequence goes on from NZ_LWIG01000049.1 coordinate 2,834, forward strand.
TCTTAATGCGCACGGCCGGACCATCTGAACGGATCGTGAGGGTGCGCCTCATGGAGCCAATTCGATCAATTGGAGATTTTTCGATGCCGTACTACTCTTTCGATCTCGTGATTGGTGAGGAGTACAGGAACCAAGGAGGTCTCATCCTCGAGAACATTGAAGTTGCCGCCGATCGGGCGGATCAGCTTGCGACCGAGCTGTCTATTGTACATCCGGAACTGAAGGCCAAGGGCTGTGCGATTCGGGTTACCAGCGCCGAGAACGCTGAAGTCTATCGTAGGCCACTCGACCCGATCCCGTCGTGGGTGAGACGTCAGCACTAAGCGCTGGCAGTGGCGCGGCGATACCGAAGGCGCGCGGTTTCGCTTGTATGAGGGCAATCGCGCCTCTGCACGAGGCGCCTCGATGTTCCTGAGACAATTTACCTTGGAGGTTGGATCGCATAGCAAAGTGGGGCGGCAGATGAAACGTCTGCTGAATATTTAGATGCGGTAATGAGCCCGGCTCCGGAGCAAGGGGTCATGATGGTGGCTGTCCCCCGATAGATGATGAAACGGGGTCACGACTTGAGTCGGCCCCAAGCATCTGGAGACGGAGGACAGCCGTGGAGAATTATGCCGGAATCGACGTGTCATTGGAACTTTCGAGCGTGTGTGTTGTGGACGCCCAGGGTAAGATCCTGAAGGAAGCGAAGGTCGCAAGCGAACCCGACGCCTTAGTTGACTTTTTTGAGACGCTCGGCTTTGCAGTGAAGCGGATCGGGCTGGAGGCTGGGCCGCTGTCGCAATGGCTGCATGCAGGCCTGAAAGGTGCAGGATTTGAAACAGTTCTGCTGGAAACGCGGCACGTGAAGGCCGCATTATCTGCAATGACGGTCAAGACGGATCGCAAGGATGCCCGCGGGATCGCCCAGTGATCCGGATGGGATGGTTTCGGCAGGTACACGCAAAGTCGGTTGATGCGCAAGAGATCCGGGCACTCCTGATCGCACGCAAACAGCTTCTCGGGCGGCTGATCGATGTAGAATTAAGTATCCGAGGGATTTTGCGCGGCTTCGGTCTGAAGGTTGGCCCGGTGACGCGAAGGAATTTCGAAGCGCGGATTCGAGAGTTGGTTGCAGGCCAGGCGACATTGGAGCGCATTGCTGGTGCGATGCTTTCGGCACGATCGGCCCTGAAGGCAGAATACGGAAGACTACACCTTGTGCGTGATGATGCAGTCTGCCGCCGGCTTATGACAGTACCAGGCGTTGGCCCCCTGGTGGCCATCACCTACAAATCGGCGATTGATGATCCTCATCGCATTGTAAAGTCAAAGGCAGCAGGCGCGCTGTTCGGGCTCACGCCAAAGAAATATCAATCGGGAGAAAAGGACGTCACGGGCGGAATCACGCTGGCCGGCGATGAGACGGTGCGGACGGCATTGTATGAAGCCGCCAACGTTCTGTTATCGCGCATCACGCGATTCTCAAAACTCAAACGCTGGGGGATGGACGTCGCCAAGCGGAGAGGCTCGAAGCGCGCAAAGGTCGCCTTGGCACGCAAGCTCGCAGTGATCCTGCATCGGATCTGGGTCGATGGCACGACTTACCGATGGGCCGAAGCGGGCTCAATCGCAGCATAGAAGACGTGGAGGAGATCAAGAACGCAACCGGGATGAACTGAAGCCCGGTGCCCGAAGTCCCGTCGCCGGGACGGTGGATGCGGTGAAGCCGTTACAGGCCCAGTGGCGTCGTCCGACGAACCACGCGTATCTAGATAGGCTCACCGCTCCCTCTGACAGCATGATGTGGCGGCCAGGCGTCGACCACGAACAGAAGCATGAGCTCGGCGGCGTGGCGTTCACTCGGGAGGCTTGACATCATCGGGCCCATTACAGAAGTCGCGTGTATATGAATGGTGAGCCTTGGGGCGTCTTACGTAGAGTGCGGAAGCCAATTCAATGCGGGGGCCTCCGCGACTGCCATGGCATGCGCCAGTGCCATCCGCCGCAGCGCTCGTCATAGTCGAGCAAGCCGGCGGCGACATTGCAGCCGACGAGTGGCGGCAGGCTCACGCCTCGGCAATGAGTTGTCAAACCATCGGCGATGCCATCGCATCGCACGCAAACCTTGAAGCTGAAATCGCGGCTGAAATAATGGCCGGGGAAGCTCACTATCATTCCCATAGCTCTACCCAGTCTCCACGTTGATATAGTTTGCGATTGCGTCAGATCGCCTGGGTGCGCGGCACCGAGAAGGCACAGATCGCTTCGCAGACGTCGCAGGTCATGACCGCGGACTTCAACGCGGGGCTCAGCTTCGCGCGCTAAACAATATCGTATGCTAGTCTGCGCGTCCCATTACCTTTCTTTGATCCCGAAAAATGACCGTGCGGACATTCCGCACGGCCGAGTGAGGGAGGAAAATGCCCCAAAAGGGCGACTGAAGGGAGCGTCGAGACGAGTAGATTGCTTACTCACCGACAACTCCAAGCTTGCGCGAACGTCGTACTGCCGCGCAAACCAAATGCTCAAATAGCCGTTTCTTCGAGCTGATTGGCGGCGACTTCTGCACACCCTTCGCATGTTTTGTGCGCAAAAGACGCCTCGGCCGCAGTTATTTGCGTCAGCCGCGCCATCCGAAACCGTTGCGTCACATTACTGAGTTGTGCCCTGTCGGTCGGAGACGACAACGGTCAAATCGCATTCGTTCGGTCGCGCATGCTTTCGCGCACAAGTTCAGAATTTCGAAATCAATCCAGATTAGGCAGCGGCTCATCATCGACCGAACAAAACAGGTCAACTCCGGTCTCGCTCAATATGGATAGGCGTTCGTCAACATTGCGCCGGCGGCATGAAGTCATTCGAGGGACAAAATGAGCAACGTCATTTTCAACGCTAGCGGGCAATCGTCGGTCCGCCGTAGCTTTCGAATTGGATTGCGCGAGCAAATGGCGCTGCTTGGGATTTCCGGTGTCCTTGTCACGGGCGCAATCTGCGCCGCCGCTCTGTATTACGCGAGCCTGGTTCAGCGCGATGCGAACGCGAGCAACGAATTGAAGGCCTACGTCGTGTCATTGTCACAAAGTTTCTTGGAGTCAGGCCAGATCGCGGGTGACTTCCTTCGCAAGCCCACTGAAGTGTCGGTCAAGAAGCATGCCGATCATCACGAGCGTCAGCTCGCAGACCTAAGTCACGTCGAAGCATTGGTGGCCACTTTTCCCGACGACAGCCCGCTGAGGCAGGCGACCTCTCTGCGGCCGGTCATCAATCTTTATGCAACGCGCTTTCAGAACGTTGTCTCGGCGCAACGCAACCTCGGATTCAATGAAAATGATGGATTTCAGGGCAAGTTGCGCAAGGCCGTGCACGACGTCGAGCAACGACTGGGCGAGCTGAAGCAGCCACGCCTAACGATCTTGATGCTAACGATGCGCCGCCATGAGAAGGATTTCATCCTTCGGGGGGAAGACAAATATGGGGACCAGCTAGCTGACCGGGAGGCGGATTTCGAAACTGACCTTGCTCAGGCCAACCTGTCTCCAGAGGTAAGAACTGAGATCCTCGAACTCACCCGTGCTTACAAAGCAAGTTTTGTGTCGTTCATGGTGACGCAGCAGACGCTGAGCGACCAGGTGGATGATCTCGGGCAGATCTACGACCGCATTCGTCCGGCGCTGGTGATGATCATGGCTGCTGCTGACGCGCATTCTCGGGCTGCGGAAATCCGAGCTGAAAAAATCCGCCAGAAGTTGGTCTGGATCATCGGGCTTGCAACGCTGCTCGTAGGCGTGCTCGCTCTGCTATTCGGCCAGCGAATCGCCAAAACTATCGCTTCGATGACCTCGGCCATGCGTCAGCTTAGCGAGGGCCGGTTCGACGTGGTTCTGCCAGGCCGTGACCGAAGAGATGAGCTTGGCGACATGGCGGAAGCGGTAGAAATGTTCAAGCTGAGAGCTCGCGAGAAAGTGCAGGCCGAGTGCGACGCCAAGGCCGAACAGGATAAGACTGCTGCCGATCACCGTAAGGCCGATATCGCTCGGTTCGCCGGCGAATTCGAAGCAGCCGTGGGGCAAGTGATCAACACCGTCTCGTCCGCCTCCACGCAACTGGAAATGTCCGCACGAAGCCTTACCTGTTCGGCTGATCACAGTCGGCAAATCTCGCTCGAGGTCGCCTCTTCATCGGAAGAGGCGTCCGCCAATGTTCGACGCGTTGCGGCCTCGACAAGCGAAATGGCGACGACCATCGCTGATATCGGTCGCCAGGTCGAGGAAGCGGCCGATATGGCGCGCGAAGCGGTTCGCAAGACCGAACTCAGCGATCAGCGTATGGTTGGCCTGGCAGCCGCAGCGGAGCGGATCGGCAGCGTGGTTCAGCTGATCGCGGCGATCGCGCGGCAGACCAATTTGCTCGCGCTGAATGCGACGATCGAAGCCGCGCGCGCCGGCGATGTCGGCAGAGGTTTCGCGGTGGTCGCCCAAGAAGTGAAAACTCTCGCCACGCAAACCGCGCAAGCAACTCTTGAGATTGGTGAGCAAATTGGCGGCATTCAGACGGCGACGACTGAAGCGGTCGGCGCGATTACCGAAACGGGCGTCATCATCGCTCGCATCTCGGAGATCGCCATGACTGTCGTCGCCTCCATCGGGGAGCAGAAGGCGACGAGCAAGACGATCGCATTCAATTTGCAGGAAGCTGCCGCCAGGACCACTCAAGTGGCGGCGAATGCCGACGAAGTGACTCATCGCGCGAAGGAAACTGGAGGGGCCTCGATCCAGGTGCTGAGGTCTGCCGAACTGCTATCTGAGGAAAGCTCCCGGCTGAAGCGTGAGTTAGGCGGTTTCCTTGGGAGAGTTGAAGCGGCTTAGCTTAGCATTTCAACGCCGCAAGCTCTCGAAGCGCATTGAGATTCCTTCGAAGCCGAGTTCGCTCCAGCTGCGCGGAGTTTGGCGCACGCATACGCGCCCTGTCGTGCCGAATAGAAGCCCCGCCCGTCCTATCAAGCACCCCCCGCGCCGACCGCTAACTCATCTCTTCTTGGTCCGTGTTTCACTTTGATCGCTCCGTCGTTGTCAGCGCAGCATAAGGACCGGGACGCCGAGGCGTGGCGCAATTACCCACGATATACGAGGAAGGTCTAACTACGGATTCGTTCAAGGGCAGATTTTCTTTGCCTCCCCACTTTTGCGATCATTTGGATCGCCATTTAAGAGCAAGCCTAGGCTCGCCGCCATGAGCTCGATCGAAGCTAGGGGGCGCCGCAGAGTTCTCGCGATTCTGTCTGTTGGGAGACCTCGGCCATCAATCCTCGAAGTTTGTACTTTTCAACTGCGGTCCAGGGGCGCGCGTTCCTGTCGCGTACGAGCCCCGCTGCGACTATTTCCGCGGTCGGGTCGGCTTGACGTGAAGCTTCCCTTTTCATGACTACTCCATCGATTTCGGGAGATGAAGCCATGCAGCTTGCCTGCGAGTCAAGAACACCAATAGAGCTTGACTGCGTGTTCGCCTCGACCCAGTCAGCACTCGCTGAGTGCGAGCGAGCTGCTCGATGAAGCGAATCAAAGTGTGACGAAGTACCAATGTTGTGACGCGACCACACCGAGTGGTTCGAATACCGCCAGAAAGTTTGGAGAAACGCATTCGAGGAATCATGTTTGCGGCACGTGGCCGGCCGCGTCCATGCCGCCGGCCACCGTGCCTTAACGGAAGCATATCGTGGACGCTGATTGTGCTTCAGATATTCTTGAACGGGACAGCTACGTGTTCGAGTCGGACCAAACACTGCCGTCGGCTAACTGGGCCCTTGTTGCGGTCCGCCTCGACGGATTAGGTCGCCGAGCTTTGATGCCGGCGGGCGCCGCGGCCGCGCGGGAGAGGCACGATAGTTGCAGAGGCCACAAAGGGGACGAGCAGGCCACGCGTTCGTAGTGGTATCGCAGTTATGAAACAGCCGACATCCAGAGCGTCTAAAAAGGGAAGGAATCAGGAGGCAAAAACCCTTGTGTTAAGTCAGATCTAGCATGTTGGCCCCGGACCAACTCGGGCTCGACCTGAAAGCCTTGTTCGTCGTAAAGCGGCGATCGATCGGCTGGTTGCGCTGAAAAAATGCATTTCCTCATAGCAACAGCAGGAATAGTGCGCTCGATTCGAATAATGATTTATGCGTCGGCTGGCTAACGGCGACGGCAGCGAGTGCTGCTCTCCTTGTGCGATATAGTTGAGAGCGTTGCATGCCCAATCACGACCTTGTCTCGGGAAGTTTCTTGGCAGTGACCGTGGCCGGCATCGCGCTGCTTTGCTCGAGTCTGCTCGCCTTCGTCTTGATTTAGAGCCAATACACTGGCTGCGTTTCACGTCTTCCGTGCGGATTCACGCTTGGGCGTACGTTGGGCGAAAATATCCTGGTGAGTCCAGCCGGTCCCCTGCGATCGACTAGGGCCAGAACCGGACAACACGTCCTTGGACCTGTCTCGTGAGTCGGTAGCGATGAAGAAGTACTATTTTGATATCCGCGACGATGAAGGTGTGGAGCTGCCGAACATCGATTCTGCGCAGCAGAGGCGACCACTGCGCTCTCGGAGATAACACGCGAATGCGTCAGAGGCAGGCCGCGGCATCGCATGGCAGTTGAAGTTCGCGATGATCATGGCCCTGTCTTGGAGGCGAGCTTTAGCTTCGTGGTGAAAACCGCGCGACGTAAAAGCCATCGGTTCGGATCGGAATGCAGTTTTGCATGCCGATTGACCGCCAAAATTGCTGATCGTCAAAGGCGGTTTCATACAACCAAAATCCACAGCAGAGATCAGCTGAGTGTGAAAGTAGTCCACGCGCATGGGAAGAGCCAACAGGCTCTCGTCGAGGTATTCGCGAACCTCAGCTAGCGTGAGGCTTGTGGTACAGAATGTTTCAAGCCGGATGCGGAGCTGACAGGAGAAGAGGCAGCGCTGGCAGGAGAGAAAGATGCCAACCATATTCACATGGCGCGCCGAAGTCACAGATGCCGCAACTATCGCCCGCGTCGTTTACGCTCTGCTCGACGAGCGTCGGGCGGGAAGGCCCCCAGGGGCTCGAAATCGGCAGGCAAGACGCACAGGCGGTCCCAGCGGATGCCGACGTCGGCGCGGTGATCGCCTGAAGACGACGAGCCATTTTGAAGCGAATGCACAGCGATCTGCGTGGGCGGCAAGCTCGGAGAAATCTCGGAGCTTTATGTTCGCCCCATCATGAGATCGCAGGGCCATTGCGCCTCATCTGATCGCGGTCACTCTGGCGGAAAGGCGCGCGCGAGGATGGAGGCGGCTGGAGGTCGTAGCCCCGGGACGGCCGAAATGGAAGCGCACCGTCGACTTCCAACTGCGCAGCGGCTACGGGAGATCAGTCCCCGGATTCGCGCATGATATGAGCCCATGGTGCTCCGCTGAGGATGTCGTCAAGCGACCCCAAGCCCCAGGCGCATGTCTTCCGCGTAGGGCATGGCTGAGCCATCTGCGGGTCGGCCTCCTTGAAATTGCTAAGTAGCTTGTGTTCAGCGAAACAAATCTCATGTGAGTGGAAGTCCTTTGCGTCGTGCAACTTCCTCGTACCCAGAGATCGAGAGAAAATCTTCGTCGGAGTCCGGAACAGTTGGCCCCGCGAGATGAGAACCTTTTCGAAGACGACCAATGCCGTAGCTCTGATCGAGACAAGTGAGTTGTTACAGGCGATAGGTTTCTCACGCAGCAACAAACGATCCGTTCGTCGTAAATCTAAGAAAGCGGGTTTTCCAACGGCGGTGAAAAAGAGTTTGTCTTTGACCCGCGCGGTCGTTCTTTCTCTGAGACTATAAGTTCTAGTCAATGATGCTTGAGAGAGGGGAGCGCTGATGATCAGGAATGACGCCTCCGACGAGTTCAACAACTTTGATCTACGCAGGCCTCCGCGTTGTGCGATATGCACCCCGTGTTGTTGACCTAATTCATTTCGCGTCCGCGTGCTGACATCGCAGATCGCGCACACCTCCACAAACCATAGTCTGGCGTCCCATTGAACAACCGCGCGACCGCTCGCGTCGGGCGGCGTGAATGCAAAATGCTGCCTACCTCAATTCACCGCCCTTCTGCCCAAACTCAAAGTCGCCAAGGAAACCAGGATGACCACGAATAACGATCCCATAAGATTCGCCTATTGGGTGCCGAACGTGTCCGGCGGCTCGTCATTTCGTCGATCGAACAACGCACCAGCTGGGAGATCGACTACAATCGAAAGCTCGCCCAGATCGCCGAAAACGCCGGTTTCGACTATGCCTTGAGCCAGATCCGGTTCACGGCGGGCTACGATGCCGACAAGCAGCACGAATCCATCACTTCTCGCACGCGCTTCTCGCAGCGACCGAAAAGCTCAAGGTCATTGCCGCGATCCTTCCGGGGCCGTGGAATCCCGCGCTTGCCGCGAAGCAGATCGCGACCATCAGCCACCTGACCAACGCTCGCGTCGCTGTCAATATCCTCTCGGGTTGGTTCCGCGGCGAATTTCATGCGATCGGCGAGCCGTGGCTGGATCACGACGAGCGGTATCGCCGCTCGGAAGAGTTCATCAATGCGCTGCGCGCGAGTCAGCTAGCAGTGAAGCGAAGAGCTTATCGCCTCTCAATGGTGTGAACCAAGGTGTCATCTGACGTTCAACATGGCGGCATATCGACCTTGGGTCGATGCTGCGGTAGCTTTCCTGCCCAGATGCTTCCGCACAACTACGGGGTCAGCCTGAAGGAGGATGTGACATGGTGACCACACGTGAAGTGTCTGTCGATGACGCCACAACGGTGACCCAGATGGTTGCCGCCCTGCTTGCCGAACTTGGGGCAGGCCACGCACAGGCCGGATTAGATACCCAGCTCGTTGCCGATCTCCTCGCCATGACAGAGCGCGTCTCAGGGTTTCTCGCTTTCACCGAGGAACGCCCTGTCGGCATCATCATGTTATCGGAAAGCGCGTCCCTTTTTGCGCGCGGAACCTACGGCATTATCACTGAACTTTACGTAGTGCCGGATCAGCGATCATCTGGGGTTGCGATGCGCCTCATTGAGGCTGCCGTGGGCCTGGGGACGAAAAAAGGCTGGGGCCAGCTCGAAGTGGGGGCGCCCAATCAGCCGATGTGGAGCCGCAGCCCGAACTCAGCTTTGTACTTGAAAGCCGGTTTTGCAGAGATTGGGCCGCGTCTCAAATTGCCTTTGCATGGCCTGGCTCGTCCACGAGTGCAAAGTAGCCCTGCGGCGGCGCCATCGCGGCTAGATCCTCGGCGGCGACGCGCGTCGCCGCCGTATCCCGGATTCATCCACTGCAAGATTTGCATGAGCGTCGATTTGTGGGGGCTCACTTAGCCCACGATAAAGTATGTTTGGAACCGGCCGATAGGTCAGAGAGCAGCTGCGCAGCAGCCTGCACATACCAATCCGTTCGCCGCTTGTGAGTTGGTCCTCTTGTCCAGTTCGAACGTCAAAAAAAGAGCTGCGAGCCACGCAGGGATGCCAACGTTAGCGCGCCGCAAGCATCCAGCAAGCGGCGACGCGCTCGCCAGCTTACCTGTGCATCAGCGGTCGGCCCCGCAAGCCAATGCACGCGTTGCGGCTGTGCCGCTCGCGCAAGAGAATGCTGAGGCGACGTAGCTCGGTAGAACGCGTCAACCTCGCTTGGCGAATTATGAATTTCGCTGGCATCGAATTGGGCTCCGGACTTTGCCAAGGTGACACGGCGACTTGGCTAAGGGCGCGGCCGTTGCGCCGCACGGCGAAGCTCATGGCCGTCCAAGTGGTGACGCCCCCAGCAATTCCTGTGACCCCGTTATAACGACCATCTCGAGCACGCCATGTGCCGGGCTACTGGTCCTCTGCCGAATGCCAGTCCACGCCGTGGAGGCGGATCATCTCGCGATGTGCCCGATTGATGAAGGCGCGCTCGACGCAAACGCCGGCAACGACTGATGCGGCCAACGCAAGGCCGCAGGCAATGTAGCTATTGACAAAGTCCCACAAAATGTTGCCGCCGGCGACTACAACAAAAGTGAGTGCCATGACCGTATTGCGTATTGCCCTGATCATGTTATTCCCCAGCTGATCGGCGAGGATGTTTGCAATCACGACGATCAGCAGCGTTGATAGTCGTGATTCGCCGTATTTCTGCTAGACCAGCTTGGGTTCGAGCGCGATGCTCGGCGCCGTGAGTTTTCTCAGGATTATCCGACTTCATCTCAGGAGTCTCGTGCGGCTTTCAGACGAGCTCTCTCCAGCCGATGCCTGAGCCCGCTAAGCCTCCTAGCCAATTTGGCCAATTCCTGAATACTGAGTTCACCAACAACAAATTGCTCCGGCTCTTCTTGCTGTGCGGCGATATCCGCGAGACGTTTGCAAGCGTTGTCTGTGAGCGACAGCTGTACGACACGGGCATCTCTGGTGCACGGCCTGCGCCGCAGAAACATATTTTTCTCCAGCAATTTCGATTGTGTCGTGATGAAGGGGGTCAACTTTGCAACAACGTTGACCGGGACACCCTTGTCCCTGTCCAAGTCCGTCAGCACCATCAAGATCATCATTTGTGGCCAGTAATGCCGAGCGCATTGGCCCGGAAATGGTAAAAATCCTCCAGACACAGATTGATAGATCTGATCTCCCAACGTGAACCGCCGGACCATGACACTCGGCAGAGCCTTCTCCGAGTTGGCTTGTAGGGTCAAGCAAATTCGGCGCCATCGGATGTTGGGTGCCCGATCCTTAAACTTGTTTCACGTCAGCAAAACGCAACGAAGATCTGTGCTGTTCGGTTGCCGAACCTCGATCCGCCAGGCCCGGCGCGAGGGCTCGACAAGTCGTCATCCCACCAGCGCAGCTTCCGCTGCTGGTCCGTCTAATGCAGGAAGTCCGACACCAGATCCGCACAACTAATTTCGCGCGCCGCGCAAAGATTGGCTTAGCCCCCGTGGATTCAAGTACGTCACAACTTCGCACAACCGCTGCGGTGAAATCCGTCGAAAAAAACCACTCGAGCACGGAATTTCACCGTCAAGGCGCGCCCGGCACTTATGGGATCGCCATGTTGCGGCTGTCCGTGGCAAGAGAGTCCTGCTTGGCGAGTTGACTGACGAGACATCATCTCAGTGCGGAAGCGATCCACTAGCAAGCACAAGTCAACAAAACGACGAAGGGGGAGGGCATCGCCGCGGGCGAGTATGCGACTAGAAAACAGTCTTGGATTTCCTCTCGCTCAATCCATTCGAATTCAAGAACGCGCGCTCCTGTGCTATCATCCTCCTCGGGCGTGGGGGAATTTTCGATGCTGGATGCCGCTACCACCGCACTTTTACGCGCTGTCCTAGAAGAGGTCTGCAAAAACGTTTCTCAGAAAAATTGCGGCGTCCGCGCACATGTCGCCTCAAAGCTTCTGGAAGCTGCCAACAGAGGTGAGAGGACACATGAGCGTCTCAAACAGGTAGCGTTAGACGCGCTTCGCCAAGCGCCAAGCATGTGGCGGTAAGCGGCCAAAGTAATGTTGTCAGTCAGGTGAAGTTCCAAGTCACGGTCCTGAAGATTCTAGTGAGTTATCCGGATGGGTTCGCGCCGATGACGGAGCTTAAGCGAGACATGGCCATATTAGCGACGAGCGGTCGCGATTGGGCGAAGCGCACCAAGAGGTTGGCCGCCCGTGTTCCGAATCTGGACATCTTTTCTCAGCAGCTTATCGAGCGCGTCAGCGATGGGTGGCGCATCACGCAAAAGGGACGGGCCGTACTCAATGTGATGGAAGCGCCCACGATCCCTGCGGAGCAGCAGGTAGAGATGGAGGCCGCCGCTCCAGAGTCATCGAAACCTATGCTGACGAGATCGCTTCCGTTCGAAGCAGGCCGGCGGCAAGAACATCAGGGCCGACGTCTCACTTTCGACAAGCGACGGCGATCCACGCGATCCTAGCCCAAGCCGATACAGGAACACGTCTGCTGAAACGAACCGATAAATACACGAAGAAATGCACCGCCGTCATTCGCCGGACCAGCCCATGTCCCGGGCGTTTGCACTACCGCTGCTGCCGATGATGTGATGACGCAACTGTGCGGCGTTCAGGCGCAGGGGCCTCAACGAGCGCCTGTTTCCGATGAGCCTCTTCCGCTCTTTCTGTTCCGGCGATAGCGCTATCGCGACGTGGAGGGCGCTCTCGCGACTGGGGCATTCCAAGCAAAACGGGCCTGATGCTGATCGAGCCTTCGTCCCAGAAATGAAGCGTTAACGACGCAGCTCGGTCCCAATCGCTTCAGGAGAGGTTCGCCTACGACCCTCCGAGAGCGTCATCGAGAATAGCTTTGAGGCGCGCTGCTCCTTTAGCCAGTTCACGACCGAGGTCTGGTTTGATGGCTATCGCGTAATCGTTGTTGATGTCTACGGGATGGCTCGTGTCGGTGTGGTCGGGCGTTCCTGGCGGCAAAAGCTGATAAGCCTTTATTCCAAGCGCGTGCGTGTCGTTTGCCCAGGCGCCGATACGTGCTTCGTCATACGGCGGCATTTCCACCACCGGCAGCGGATTGGCATCGAGCGCGTCCGCGTAACTTCTCCAGGAGTAAGCCTGAAGGTCAACCAGAGAGTCGTCCCACATACTATGGAAGGTTGATGTCTTCGTATACGCCGTTCCATCGGACCGCTTGGCGTGCAGCACGACGTGCAGTTTGTTGCCACCTTGATCGCCGTTGCGCTCGCTGGCATGCAACGGCTGCTCCAGATCCCCAACAAGGTGAACAACGAGCCTCAGCGCGCGCAACCTGTCACCTTTGGAGCTCGACTCGTCTTTCAGGATCGCGATCGCTGCCGGAAAACCTTGCACGATACAGGTGCCCTGGTTGTTAATGTCCTTGCAATCGAGGGCGGCGTCGTAGGTCGAACGTTCGATGTCGATATCGACGAAATGCCATCGATACGTGCTCTTTCCTTCCGGCGTGAATTTGTAGTCATCGACCCAGCTCGAGATGGCGGCCAAGTAGGTGGCCCCGATGAGCTCTTTGAGCTTGGCTCGCGCGGCTGGACTCAAGTGTCGCTGCGCCAGTTCTGCAATGACAGATGTCCTAGCTGTCGCCCAGGCAAGAGCGGAAGAGACGCTGGCTGCGAAGGCAGCGGCGCAGATCGGGAGTACGAGTCTGAGCGGTGTCACGATGCTTACCCTGGTTTTGCTGATGTGTACTGCCGATCGATGCTTAGCTACGGCACGTTGACGGGCGGCATGGGGGCGGTCGGGTGTGGCACGAAGCCGGTGTTGTGCTGACCGCGCATAGTCAACATGATTGCAAAAGCTACAAAGAGGATGAGGAGACCGCGCATTCGATGAGATTAATAAAAAATGCGTATCGCAACTATCAAACGGATCACATCCGGTACTTTGGCAATGAGCGTGGGGACATTGGCGAACCCGCAGCACGATCAGACGCAGCGGACTTGGTGAGCAAGGTCTTGGGATTCGATATCATGTTCGCCTTGTCGCGACTCGGCGAAAAACACCGCCATCACGCCGAAAAGATGCAACCCATCTGCCGGGCGGTCCGCCGCGCGCGAGAGGTTTTCATCCTCCGAAGTGCGCGCCGCTTGCCGGATTGCAGAGTGCCAACCTGGTCAAACGGAACATTTTCTCTATTGCCGCCCTGGTACACGGCAATGGGCCCAAGGCCGAACGGCTCTGAAGCAGCAGGCCGCAAGGGAGGAAGCGCGAGCACCGGGACAAGGCGGCTGCGAAAGCGGAAGCTGTCCTATTTCGGATTGTGGTCAGCATACACAACCAATCGCCACCGGATCGATCCTTGCGCCGATGTATGCGTATGATGTCCGTGCGGCGGCAAAGCGTGTCCTGCTGCAATGCCGATTTCGCGATGACAGCCCATGCACCGATAAATTCCGGCCAACGAGGCCGCGGTTCGTGGGCCCTGATCGTGATCAAAAGCATCGCTCGTAGATGGCTGCAGATAGTTCGGGTTCTTGTAGACAGCCATTCAACTTCTCTCAACCGACCAATTTATGTTGCCAGCGCGTTCTTCGGCGCCCATACCTTGTGAAATGAACTTAAGCTGTGCGCGCGCCATCGTGGCGATGAAACTAGACCCGTGAGCGGGTGTGGGGCCTGCGCTTTTCTGTTCGTCATGCAGCATTTGTGCGCCGTGCCGCGTTTTTTCGTGGGGAAAGCATCGATGGGTCGAGCAGCTGACTAGGAACGCTGGAAGTTGTCCAATCGCAACAGTCTTCCAATGCAGCTTGCTGATTTGCTGGCCAAAGCGGAAGCAGCGTTTGAATGTCCGCGGAATAGTTGCCCTTTCGCGACAACTGGTTGAATGCGACGGAGCCCTGGCACTCTAGCTCCGCAAGTCTGGATCATTCAGTTTTAGAAAAGTGTAAGTAGCACAGGCGTCGCTGCGATGGATCCCAACGCACCTCATAGGACGAGATCGAACGATCGGAAAAAGTTGCGTAGAGCGATGCGCTGTCGACCCACAAGTCTTGACCATCGCCGGCTGTGACGTCAACAAGAAAGCTAATACGATGAGAATGACGGGCTGAGAGATGGCGAATGTAGTTGATCAAGCGAACGGCTCGGAGTTGCCGCCCGTTTTGCACAGATCGACAAGACGGTTTGCGTGGCTTTTCGCGCTCATGGCCGTCTGCATCGGCCTCTGCGCCGGGGCAGCCTATTTTTGGATCAATATCGAAAGAGTGTTCGAGACGTCGTCGGCGCGTGAGGTCGACCCAACGCCGCGCCTGTCACCGGAAGATAGAGAGGCTCTTTCGGAGATTCGGTCGGGGCAGCAGAGGGCGAGTGATCAAATTGAAGAGCTCAATCGCAACATCGGTACGCAGCAAACCGATTTGAAACGGCTGGCCGATCAGATCGAGGCGCTGACCTCGAAAATTGAGTCTTTGCAAAATCCAGCTGTCGCTGCGCCGGTTACTCCGGCTCCTTCTCCGCCGCCAGCCCATCTCGTTTCGAGGCCGGCGAAGAGAGTCGTCCAACCCTCTAGGCCAGAAGGGCCGGTCTCGGTCGGAGGCGCGCCGCTGATCCCCGAGCCGACCACGGACCAGCGTTGATGTTCAGGCGACGGCTTTCTGGTGGACGGCTGTCGTAGTTGTAGCGCTTCGGTCTTGTGGGCTCTCGAGCTTGGCTCGGTACAACGCTGCAGTCCAGCGCCTGAATGAAAGGCTTCAAAATGTGTGTGGTCGGCCGGCCACCCTTGGCGAGTCCAACTGTCTCTCCCTCAAGGCAGACGGCGAGCTTGTCCTGTACTCCGGCGAGCGACATCCGGAACCCTACAATCACAGAAAAAGTGATCGTACGTGCCGATATTTCGGCTCGCTCCGATCAGGATCCGAGCGAGGGATGAAAAAATAGACCGTCTCCAATCTCAAAGAGGGGGTCTGGGTCGAAACGCCCGATTTCTTGCCGTCACTTGCGCTGGCGTCGCACCGACGAACTCTTCATAAAGGCGAGGATCGGTCGCACCCTCGGTGTTAATCAGGAAGACCCGCGCATTTCGTCCAAGACCAATCTTGCCGCGCGAAGTCTGGTCGGACGCAACCCTTAGCAATGCTGCGAGACCAACGCCACCACTTTCGCCTGCAACGACAGCGGGGTCACCATCGCTGGGATTTACCAGACGCTTCATCACACTGATTGCATCGTCATCGTCGACAGTCATAAACGCGTCCGCTGCGCGCGACAGGATGCGCCAGGCGACGAGCGAAGGCTCGTAGCACTCGAGCATCGCCATCACGGTCGATCGCCCATGATCCACCTTGACAGGATGCCCGGCCCGAGCGCTTTCAAAGAGGCACGCCGCACGCGACGGCTCGACAACCGTAAAGAACGGGCGGTTGTCGCTCAACAGAACCGAAAAGTGTCCCGCAACTGCTGCGGCGACTCCACCCACGCCCGCCTGGACGAAGACGTGGGTCGGCAATTCGGGCAACTGGCGCAACGCCTCGCTCAGCAGAGCGGTATATCCCTGCATCACCAAGCCGGGGATACGCTCGTAGCCGGGCCAGGATGTGTCTGACACCGTGATCCAACCCTTTTCCGCGGCAACTCGGGACGCTTCGGCGACGGAGTCGTCATAGTTGCCGTCGACGCGGATCATCTGTGCGCCAAAATCGGCGATGGCAGCGATACGTTCGTTGCTGACGCCTGAGTGAACGAATATGGCGCACTTCGCGCCTACCAGCTTGGCGCCTTGCGCGACTGACCTGCCATGGTTACCGTCCGTGGCGCAGGATACCGTCATCTCACGTGCCACGGCCATCACTTCAGGTAGATGAAGTTCCGATATGTCAATAGCTCGGCCGAGCCGCCGCGTTGATTCCTCCAACACTAGCCGGATCACGGCATAGGATCCCCCCAAAGCTTTGAAACTACCGAGACCGAGACGATGACCTTCGTCCTTTAGATAAATCGAGTGAACTCCGATCTCACGCGCAAGACCCAGCAAAGAAACGAGAGGCGTTTCCTCGTGGTCTTCGCGATGCCTGAGAAACCGCTCGACCTCGCGGGCGGCTTCGACGCTCAATGTGTCGGCATCCGAGGCGTCCAAAGGCGAGTTGCGTTCGGTATGCTGATTGAGAAACAACATGGTCCGACTTTCTTGCCCGTTAATGCCTCGATGTGGAGCACTTCATTCGCAACGACACCTTTGCGCGAAATCGACGTCCTCAACTGGGTTACGTTACCGTCAGAATCTTGATCTCTAGCACGCCGCCGCTTCCCATGCTTCGCCGGAGCCGGAAAAGAGCTCTCCATCACAGGAGCGGCAAGGGACGGGGTGTTCCTGGTCTGCTCTCGGCGTCGTATCAACAGATCAAGCGCGCCCTGTGCGAAGGCCTTCGTGGAACTGCTCCATCACGCCACCTGGCGACGACTACGTCAAGACATTGGGCGAGCCCGGAAGTCTGTCCGCGTTGCGCTGGTGCCCACTTGCAAAACGGTACAAGCGATCGCAGCAGGGAAGGTCAAATGCATCCGTCCTACCGGCGGCCGATGAAGCTTGTGAGTGAGGCGGCGGCCGGAGTTGGGCAGCGCTACGTCCATCTGGCTTGCGACGACAATCGGCTGCTCGACCCCGGCGCCCGCTGGATCCCCGAGCGAAGTAGGGACCCAAAAAGGGAAATCGGCCCAAGCGTCCGGAGCGCCGTGTCCGATCGTTCCGTTTACCCCTTTTCCGCGCTGCTGACGTTTCGTTCGATCAAATCGCCGGCTGAGCTGCTCCCGGAGTAAACTCGGCTGGTTGCGGTCGTTCGGGTCGGGTCGCCGAGCTGCGGGCAGCGGTGTCGCGCCGCGATGCGCAACGCCTCCGCCGGGCAGCATGACCTGAGCGAGCCATTTTCCGTGTCCCCCAAGGTGATCGTTATCGGCTTCGCTGACCCCCCGCCTCGCCGGGACAAAAAGTGTCCATAGCGGACCCTAGCGGAAGCTGCCCGACTTTCAGCCCCGCGGTTCATAAGAAATTTTTGCCGAAACTGATCTTCGAACGCTTTCTAATCCCCGCTGGCGTGCGCCAACGGACGCCGCGGCCGGCGATTGGTGCTTGTACGCTCACTTGAAGTATTGCTCGGCGTGAGTTCTTCAACGGCAGGCGACCTTCGCCAGTAGGTCCTCTGCTAGTCACGTGAATCTAAAGTTCGCCACATAAAGTCTGCTGGGCTTTGTGGCAGAAGCGTTTGACGGAAGCCAAAATCTGGTCTGCGGACTTGGTCCATTTGAAGGGCTTGGGATTTTTGTTGTGCAGGTCGATGAAGGTACGGATGTCGGCCTCGAGCTGCCTGACGGAGGTGTGAACACCTCGCTGGATCTGCTTTCGGGTGAGCTCAGCGAACCAGCGTTCGACCTGATTGATCCATGACGCGGAAGTCGGCGTGAAGTGGACATGATAATGCGGCCGACGGGCGAGCCACGCTTTGATCTTGGGTGTTTTGTGAGTGGCGTAGTTGTCCATGACGATATGGACATCGATCCCTTCAGGGACTTGAGCGTCGATCTCTTTGAGGAACTTCAAGAACTCGACTGCCCGGTGGCGCTTGTAGCATTTGCCGATGACGAATCCAGAGGCGACATCGAGCGCGGCAAACAGCGAGGTCGTACCATGCCGCACATAGCTGTGCGTGCGCCGTTCCGGTACGCCCGGCATCATCGGCAGGACCGGCTGCTCGCGATCCAGGGCCTGGATCTGGCTTTTCTCATCGACACTGAGGACAAGGGCTCGGTTCGGTGGGGAAAGGTAAAGGCCGACGATATCGCGGACCTTGTCGACGAACAGCGGGTCGCTCGACAGCTTGAATGTCTGGCTGCGGTGCGGCTGCAGGCCGAACGCCGTCCACATTCGGCGGATCGTGGTGTGGGAAAAGCCAGTTTCCGCAGCCATTGAGCGGATCGACCAGTGCGTCGCGTCGGGTGGCGTTGTACGCAATGTCCGCTCAATTACCTCAGCAACCTGATCGTCGTTGATGGTTCGAGGGCGGCCCGGGCGGGCCTCGTCAAGCAGGCCATCACAGCGATCCTTCAAAAATCGGCGGCGCCACTTGCCGACGGTGTGTTCGTGGAGGCCGAGTTCGACAGCCACAGACTTGCTTGGCAAGCCATCCGCACACCGCAGGATCGCGCGGCAGCGCTCAGATAGCGATCGGGCAACGCGATGACGACGAACTTGTCTCTCCAAGTACGCCCGCTCCGGCGGACTAAGCACCAACGGCGCGATCGGCCGGCCTCGCTCACCTGCATTCGCCACAAGCTCTCTCCTCTGTAGAGATTCGAGCTATCAACTAATGTGACGAACTTGCGTTCCAGATGACTAG
>NZ_LWIG01000050.1 GCF_002068095.1 Bradyrhizobium sacchari
CCGATGGTCAGGCACCCACCGTGTCCCCCAGGCACCTGGATGACCTCGAGTTGCGAACTGAGAGCTCGCCATGCGCGACCGTCGTGGTCTGCTGCGTAGAACGTCACAGGAACCTCGAGCGGTGCCGGAAGATATTGCGCCATTGCGAGCGAATAAGGCTCCCATAACGCGCGCGGAATCGTATCATAGGGATTGAAGACTGCATCATGCAGCTTCTTGGGATTGGTTAGAGCGGTATACAGCTGGCTAACCCGCTTGCTCGTCGACCCGTAGAAGAACTGCTCGAGCCTGACCATCAGCTGATAGGTCCAGCGCAGACTGTAAGGCGAGACTAGTCGCTTCATCGGTCTGAGGATCGCTTGCGCCGCCGCACGGGCACTAACGGTCGGCGGGTCAACCATGACGACCCTACCAACCCTGTGGCCGGCTGCCATCAGCAGGCGAGCTGCTTCGAATGCCACAATGGCGCCGTTGCAGAAGCCCCCCAGCACGAAAGGTCCGCTCGCCTGTCTATCCAAGATAAGCGGCAGGCGATCGGCGGCCATCTTCTCGATCGACGGCGGAATCGCCTCCCCGTGAAGACCATGGGGATCAATGGAATTGATGGGGTAGTCGGGCCCGAGAAGCTCCACCATTCGCCGCATGCTCGAATGTCCGCTGACGAGGTCTCCATTGAAGAAGTAGAGTGCAGGCCGATCGCCACTGGCATTGAATTGCAGAAAAGGGGTTGGCTGCGTGCCCGGCTCGATGGCGATTTTCGGAGCTAATTGCCGGATCGTCTCTGTCCCGAACATGATCGTATCCGGCAGGGCACGGCCGATGCGCCGTTCGACTTCAAGGAGCATTTCCATCGCGAGAAGGGAATCGCCCCCGCTGGCAAAAAAATCGTCGTCGATCGTTAAGGCGTCGGCCTTGAGCAGCTTCCGCCACAGGGTCAGCAATTCCGCTTCCAGATCCGATGGTCCCCTGTTCAGATCAGGCTCGGTCACTGCCTCCTGATGGTCGGCCGCCCTATCGATCAACTCGCGCAGCCGTCGCCGCTGAACTTTTCCCGTCGGTCCCTTTGGCAGTTGGTCGAGGATCAAAACGCGATGTGGAATCTTGAACGAGGCAAGCTCACCTTGCAGGAACTGGCGGATCTCTGCAGTTGTCGTTTGCGTATGGGGATGAGAAACGATCGCGGCTGCAACGTCTTCGCCAAGGCGTGAATGGCGGACTGCGAAGGCAGCGGCCTCGGCTACGGCCCGATGGCGCAGCAACGCCGATTCGACCTCGGCAGGGGCAATCTTCTCGCCGCCGCGATTGATCAGCTCTCCCAGGCGGCCATGCAAAGAAAGAAAGCCGTCTTCGTCGAGGCTGCCGATGTCGCCCGTGCGAAACCAGCCCCCGACGAAAGCGGCTTGATTGAGCTCCGGCGCATCGAGATAGCCGGAGAACACCGTCGGTCCACGAATCCAGATCTCGCCGCGCTCGCCCGCCGTCAGGAAGCGTCCATCCTCACCAGCGATGGCCAGAGTCCCGGGCGGAGGTTGGCCGCAGGTCCCCGGCCTATTCGGGCCGGGCGGCGGCAGATTGGCAGCGATTTGCGCGGCTTCGCTGGAGCCGTAGTGCTCTAGCACAGGCACGCCTAAAACGCGCTGCAGGCCGTCCCGTACGTCGGGCAGCAGCGGCGCGCCGCCCGATACGATAAACCGCAACGTATGCGCCACGCGCACGTCTGCGAGCGAGCTCACCTTGTCCAGCATTGCAGCATGAAGCGCGGGACCTGCCGAGTACCAGGTCGGGCTGAGACAATCGAGCCACTCATCCAGCGCGACGATGGCATTGTTTGCCGGGACAGCAATGCTGCCGCCGGTGAGCAGCGGTGTGAACACCGTTACCTTGAGCCCATGAGAATAAAATGGGGGCGAGACGCTCAAGCAGCGATCTTGATGCGTGAGGCCGAACCAGGCCTGAAGACGCGCGGACGCGGCCAGCATGTTGCTGTGGCTGAACGGAATGAGCTTTGGCTGCGCGGTCGTGCCGGAGGTCTGCAGAATGAAGGCCGGCGAGTGTGGAGCAGGTTCAGCGTCGATAGCAGCGCGGTCGGCGGCCCGGACCGGGACATCAAGTCCGAGCTGGCCGCCATATGCGGGAACGGCTTCGATGATGGCGATCCCACGCCGCTCGGCCGCTTGCCGCGCTTCTGTGTCACTGCCTTGCGGCACGAGAAGAGCGTTCAGGTGCAGCATGCCGAAACGCAGATCGACCTCTACCGGAGACAGCCGCGGATCAAGAGGAACCGCAATGCTGCAGCAAGCCACAGCCACGATGGCGAGAACCGCCTCCGGACCGAACGGCATGAGCACCCCGATCCGAGCGCTGCAATCGAACCCACCCACACGCAACTGCCCGCGGATGTCGTCCAACCGGCGCTGGAGATCGCCGTAAGTCAGCGGGGCAAACCCGGTGGAGACGATCGCAGCCCGTTGTGGGAACCGGCTGGCAGTCCGACCAATGACTTGACCCAGCGTGCATTGCGCGTCGGGCTCTGTGCCGTCGAGGACGAACGTGATTTCCTCGGACGACTTCGCGATCTCTCGGAGCAAATTCGTCAC
>NZ_LWIG01000051.1:0-733 GCF_002068095.1 Bradyrhizobium sacchari
TGGATAGACAGGCGAGCGGACCTTTCGTGCTGGGGGGCTTCTGCAACGGCGCCATTGTGGCATTCGAAGCAGCTCGCCTGCTGATGGCAGCCGGCCACAGGGTTGGTAGGGTCGTCATGGTTGACCCGCCGACCGTTAGTGCCCGTGCGGCGGCGCAAGCGATCCTCAGACCGATGAAGCGACTAGTCTCGCCTTACAGTCTGCGCTGGACCTATCAGCTGATGGTCAGGCTCGAGCAGTTCTTCTACGGGTCGACGAGCAAGCGGGTTAGCCAGCTGTATACCGCTCTAACCAATCCCAAGAAGCTGCATGATGCAGTCTTCAATCCCTATGATACGATTCCGCGCGCGTTATGGGAGCCTTATTCGCTCGCAATGGCGCAATATCTTCCGGCACCGCTCGAGGTTCCTGTGACGTTCTACGCAGCAGACCACGACGGTCGCGCATGGCGAGCTCTCAGTTCGCAACTCGAGGTCATCCAGGTGCCTGGGGGACACGGTGGGTGCCTGACCATCGGAGCGGAACGTCTGGTTGATCATCTGCGGAAAAGAATCGACGCTCTGGCTTGCGGCGTGCCCGCTCCCACTGAATCGCACACGCCTGCGAGTTTCTCTCACGGGGAGCAAATCGGCGGCCCAGTGGGACTCGAAACTTGAGTTGGACGAGGCGCCACAACGGTTGGCCGCCGAACATCCCCCGCCCTTACGCAAATCCCGAAACCGCCGCGCGCAAG
>NZ_LWIG01000051.1:786-6594 GCF_002068095.1 Bradyrhizobium sacchari
GGCGGTGCAGGACGGCCGGATCTGCATCGCGCGGGTCAACGCGCAATTCATATTTACCCTGAAGGGCACGGGTAGCGAGTTCGGCGCCGGCCTCGCGCTCGCGATCGAGCGCGGCTGGCTCGAGCTGCACGAGAGTGGGACCTATGTGCGGCTCAAGAAGGCCGGCGAGGATCTGCTGGCGGCCGCGAAGTGACAAGAACGTCAATGGCGGGAGAGCCCCGGTTGCGGGCCAGTGAAAACCAAGAAGTGTGAAGCTGTTCACCCCCGCCGACTCTCTCCTCGCCTACAATAGGATCGTCACCGCGCTTATCCGGGAAGGGACGAGTCGGAGCTGGGCGAAGCTGGAGGCGGCCATGAAGCCCCACGCCATGAGCAAGTATTTCGGTAATGGCGCCGGCCACGTTCTCCGCCAGCACAACAGTGCCGAGCTGCGGTTCAGCTGGCGCGGCAAGCCCGACGGATCGGCCCGCTATGTCGAGCCTGTCAACCGCTACGCCCGCAATGGCGTGGAATATCCCAGCCTCGCCGCCCTGCTGCGCGCCGTCGAGGCCGAGCACGCTCAAAAGGAGCGCTGATATGCAGCGCCCCAACTGAACATCGAACGGCCCCCCGTACGCCCCCGCAAGACGAATGAGCCATTCCGATGACAAGCGACGAAGCCGGACGGCGTGGCGACTCTCCCAGCTTAGAACGTAGGTTCTGTACCGTCCTCTTGCCAAGTTTGGCGGAGCTGCGCCAATCCATCTTCGATTAATCGGATATCATCGAGCACGTACTCGTTCGCGGCGCCGCATACCGACTCGAGCAATTGGCGTCGAAGATCTCTCATTTCCTCTAGCGCTTGTTGGTTCCTCAAACATACGTAAGCCGAGACGATTGCTTTAATGGCCGACATTGGCTTTCCAATCACATTGAAAAATCGAGTTTTCAAAAACTGACTGAATGGCAATGACCGGGGCGCACAAATGTGCATCGCGGTTTGGAAATCTCAAATATCACAGTGTCTTGAGCACACGGGCAAATTGTAAGTCGCAAAGCAATCTATTGCAAGCACCGCGGTTAAGGCGCGTCCCAGCAGACCCTGGGAATGCCTAGGCGGAATTGGATAGCTCGCCAATTTTACAGTTCCATCCTAGGAACCTATAGGGTAGCTTCCCCGCCCGTCTCAGGGGATGGGGATGGGGCGATGGATCTCTTCAGGGCTCAGAAGATCGCTGAGGCGCCGAGCAACTCAACGCGGCGCTGTCATTTCTGCGGCGAGACTCAAGAGATCGTCCGGGTGATCTTGGATGCAGACACCGGACACAGCCTCCAAATGTTCGAGTGCGAACACTGCGGAGAGCGAAGTTGGGATGATTAGGGCCGCCTCTGTTGGCGGCCTCTTTCATTTCCTAAAGTCCGGCTCTTCATCGCCGTCTCGATCGGCCAGAATCCAGGGCAACCATCAGACAGAGTCCACCGGCGAAAGCACTTTGTCCGACCGGTGTCCTAATCCGCCTCCGCGGGCAGGCCCGCTCAGTTGTGCAGCGGCCCCGCCAACGCTGTTACGCATGACGAGGCCGCCTGCGCTCCGGGTCAGTTGGAGGATGAACCCGAAGGCAACCAGACTTCTACGCCTGTAAGTTAGGATGAGAATTGCTCGAAAGAGGCACTCACTTCGGTATGTCCTAATCTGCCAAAAGCGGGTGTCCTAATTAGGACCTTGCTGCCGGAAAACGAGCTTGCCCCGGATTGGGTACTGTCCGTATTTGACCCGAGACGCCCCAATTCGGTTTCTTCAGGTCATAAGTAATTTGAAACCAGCTCGGGTGGGCTACGTTCTTGAGGCATTCAGCCTAGCGAGCCGTGCCATGACCCAGGATCAGACCGCGTCACCCATCCGCTGCCTCAAGTGTAAGACCGCCTCCCAGCTCTTTGTTTGCGAAAGACTGTGGGACCTCAAAAAAGCCCGCTACATTCGCATTTACAGATGTGAGTGCGGAGAACTGGTCTGGGACGAATAGATAGCAACCTTTCATCAATGTGGGTATTATCTCGCCATCACCGGCCGAGGCTTTGCCAGTAGGCGTCGGTGGCTGAGAGACCGAGAGCGCTCCCGCCTGCATAGCAAGGGAGCGCCGCCATGGCCGACCACAATCACCTTTCGCACGCGCGCAATCTGGCTGCCGAATTCGCTGCGCAGACCGACCTCATGCGCCAGCTGGTGGCGGAGGCGGCGAAGGTGCTCCAGCTGCCCGTGCCGGACACGTTCCTCGGCCGCAAGACACAGGAGCCGTTCCCCTGGGAGAAGCCCCGTTTCTCGGACTGACTCGCTTTGTTCTGCCAGGCAGACGTGGCGCCTCGCCTGCACGACTGAATCGAGTCCCCGGGCTGATGCAACGGCGTATCTTCCGCCGAAGCTGACGCGCATCAAAGACGCGGCCGCTGCGTGCCGTCATGATTCCGCAATCCCGCGGCATCGAAACCTTTCGGTGCTCTGCGGCCTTCTCTGGGGTTGGACCGCCACAATGGGGAGCTCGGTCATGACGGAAAACACGCAGCACGATGCCATCAGGCGCAATCACCTGCTGGAGGCCGCGCAGGAGGAGATGGTCAAGTTCGAGCGCAAGGAAAACGAGTTCCGCAAAAAGGACCGCGCCGAGCGTGCCGCCGAGCTCCACCTGCCGCTTGACGCGATCAAGATCCACTAAGGCCGCGACGCTGCGCGGCCGACCGGAGGCGTGGGTCGCGCGAGAAGGATCGGATCACGCGCCGGCGACGCGGCCTCGAGTGGCGGCCGCGGGGCTAAAGGTATCCCAATACTACCACCAAGCCATTGATCTGGCAAAGCAATCGCCCGGCGGCCTACTGTGCATGGGGTTGTTTTGCAGATTTGTGCAAGGCTCGCGCCACCATGGCCATGCTGGCCCGGAGCCGGCCGCCGTCTGCCCGCGTTTTCGTGCCCGCTACAGCAGCGCCAGCAGCGCGATGCCGATCACCAACACCACGAAGCCAGCCGCCGTCGCGGCGGCAAATGACCGCTCTACGTTATCCATGATGCCACCCCGTTGCCGGCGTGCCACGTTTCCCCCATGGCAATGCCTGACCCGGCGAAATCTTGCCTGCGGCTGTGGCCTCAGTTGTGCGATCGGGTGACCAAATTGGGACCGGCGCGGGGCCAGTCTGCGGCCTGCCCGGCGCCACCCGCGCTTGCGCCCGTCAGGCACCCGTAAGCCGACTCGCCTAGTGTCGCGGAGCCCGGTGGACCAACACCGGGCCTCCATACCAGTCGACGACCCCGCTCTGCCCGAGCGGGGTTTTCTGTTTGCGGTCCTCGCGCGCTGTGACGGCTGGCCGGCTCCTCATCGCGAAGCTGTCAGGCTGTCGTAAGCTCGGACGGCTAGGGTCGTCAGGCTTATGGTGTTGCAGCCCAGCACCTCAGCCTCCAATAACCTTTGGCCCCGCTTGGCTCATCCCAGGCGGGGCTTTTTTGCCTGCCGGCCGTTCACGCGCCGCTCTCCTCCCGCGTCAGCCGCAGCGAGAAGGCGCGGATCGCAGGTGCCGCCAGCAGCACCAGCGGCAGCATCGCGGCCCATGCGAGCAGCCACGACACCATCCAGTGCCGAACGAACAGCATCGCGCCATCAGCGGGAAAGCTGGCGATGCCCGCCGCGATCAGCGAGGTCAATCCGGACTGGATGATGCCGAAGACGAAATGACTGTAGCGGCGGGGGATGCCGAGCATGAGGTGCCCTTGCGAACTTGTCGCCTTGGCCAAGCAAGCCGTGTGCCGCCGCGCGCACCGGAATGCGCCTGATCCCCAGTGCGCGTTTCCGACGCCGGAGGCTGATCTGGATCAAAGCAGCCCTGGGCAGCCCGAGCACTGTTTGGCTCCGTGGTTCTCCGGCCATGAACAGAGTTCCTGGGCCGGTCGATGGCGCGCGCGCTTTCAAGATTTCCGTGAACCATCCAAGGCTTACCGCCGATTTTGCTTGTGCCTGGAATATTATGACGGCCAACATATTCTCACTGATCGAGGGTGAATCGTGGGAGGTGACCATGAATCACAGGGGCGTTGAGTTCACCGTCGCCAAGACGGCCATTCCGGGAATCTGGCAATGGCAGTTCCGCATCGGGGAGCAGCTCAAGTCCGGCAAGACCGAGACCAAGATCGACCTGCTGGCGATCCGGCGGGTGCAACTGCGTATCGATCGGGAACTGAAGGCCATCGGCCGCAAGACGGCGTGACCGAGCAGGCCTCGCGGGCATCCTTGCGGCAGCCCCGGGGGGGACCCGCCTGTTGTCCGTAGATGCCCGGAATTGATCCGCCGGGCGTTTCGGATTGCACTGCCCGGCCATGGCCCCACGGTCTTGGGGGCGGGGCCTTCACGCGACCGGTGCCAGCCATGCCGCTCTACTTCTTCCGGATCCGCAACGGTCGTTATTCCGGCTGTGCGGACCAGGCGACGGAATTTTCCGATCGCGATTCCGCCTGGAAGCAGATGACCAGCGTCTGCGCCGACATGGCCGCGGGGATCGCGCGCAAGCTCCAGGAAAATTCCGAATGGCACATGGAGCTCCTGGACGAGGCCAAGGAGCCCGTGTTCCGCATTCGCATCGTGGCCGAGACGCTCGACTAGGCGCGCCCCCTCAATCCGCGCTGGGCAGCCGCCGCATGGTGAATTCGATGTCGCCGCCGGGCAATTCGCGCCAAGTCTCGACTGCGCTCATATAGCCGGCCTTGGGATAGCGGGCGAAGAAGGCCTCCGCCCTCGCCCGCGCCGCTGCACGCGGCAGTGTGAAGGTCTCGCGCAGATAGCCGTCGCCGGAACGCCCGCCGGGCTTGCTGTCACCGATCTTGCGCCGGCGCGCCATCCGCTCGGCGAGATCCCGCGGACGATCGGCCATGACCTGCCCTCCTCTACGCGATACCTGCGTTCAATGTAGGGTGTGGCCGGACGCGTGGGGAGTCCCGGCCGGGAGGCGCATGCCGTCCCCCGGCCGAAAGGCTCAGTTCGCGGCGGTGCCGGTCTTGCTCTTCTTCGGCGCGCTGGTGGCGGCCGCCTTCGGCGCCGCCGGCTGCTTCGGCGGATCGGAGCGCATGCCGCCCCAGGGATCGTTGGACGCCTTGGCGTCCGGAATCTTCTTCAGCGTTTCCTTGTACGCCTTGTCACGCTCGGCTTCCGCGGCCTTCTCCTCCGGGGTCTTGCCCGGACCTTCCTGCAGCAAATTGAGATTGGGCATTTGCGCATAGGCCGGTCCCGCCAGCACGGCCAGCAGCACCGCCGCCATACGGAAAAGCTTCATCTTTAACTCCTCAAGATCATGTCATGGAGGCGCGGATCGCCCGTGCCTTGTCATCCCGGTGCGACCGCCGGGGCCGCAGAGACCGCTACGATCGGCACGATTTCGGTGCGTGCAGCCAGTCGTCCCAGATCGGGCCGCACTTGGTGCACCCGTTCAGCGCAAGACCGAGCGCAACCAGACAAAACACAAGGACATACCGACGCAACATCGTCCCACCCATACCCAACCACGCCATCATATCGGGCCAAGTCAGGCATTTTCAAGCCGACGGGACCGGCGCCAAGCGGGTGACTTTGCCGCGCCGATGCAGGCACAATGTCCGAAACATCCGGCAACAATCGAGGAAACCACAGCAATGCCATCGCAGCCAGAAGCCGAGTTCGGCATCAGTGAGGCCAGACGCATCCTCGGCGAGGTCTTCGCGCCCTGGGTCCGGGATCTCAACCTCTCGGTCGAACACATCGAGCATGTGCCGCCGCCGAATGAGCCAGGCTGGCAGCCGGGCGCGCTGCTGCGCATGCC
>NZ_LWIG01000051.1:6610-37931 GCF_002068095.1 Bradyrhizobium sacchari
GGCGGGGTGGTCTGCGGCCAGGCCCTGATGGCGTTCGCCGACACCGCGATGGTGATCGCGAACCTTGCCGCCAATCGTGGCTATCGTCCGATGACGACGGTCGACCAGACCACGCATTTCATGCGCGCGGTCTCGTCTTCGGACGTGCTTGCCGACGCCCGCGTGGTGCGGCTCGGCCGCACCATGAGCTTTGGCCGCGTCACGCTGCTCTCGGCCGCCGACAACAAGCAGGTGGCGATGGTATCGAGCGCGTTCGCGATGCTGCCGGGATAACATCATCCCAAAAAAAGAGAGCCGCGTGGGCATAAGACGCACCGCGGCTCTCCGTCACGATCGCATCGAAGCGAGATCCTGACGCGCGATTTCATCCGCGCTTCAGTCAACCCACTTTCGAGAATTACTTGCCGAGGATCTCGTCGGCCGCGGTGACGACGCTGACAGTCGGATTCTTTCCGCAATAGGCACCGAACTTCTTGGCGTTCTCGATGAACACTTCGGTGTCGATGATCGCGTTGTCTTCGTCGCCCTTGTACCAGCCGTCCATCCAGGTCAGCACGACCGCGATGTTGTCTTGGCCGCTTTCGAGGAATTGCTTGCAGGTCATGGTCGAGAGGTCCCACTTGACGGCGTGGGCAGGCATGGACGTCAGCGAGAGCGCTGCGGCGAACAGGATCGAAAGCGTGGTCTTCATCGGAATCTCCATCGGCGCGTAACGCCATAAAGGAAAGGCTTGTGAGGAAAGTCGGCGGGGAGTGACTCACGCTCCAACGTCGTAAACGAAGTCTGAAGCGCGATGCAAGTAGCGCCAGTATTGAGTTCATTTCAACGTAATTTCTATGCACTATTTCACAATCGTCAGTTTGGATTAATGCCGATGATCGAGAAGCGCACAACACAGCGTCACCGTGTTTTCAAGGGCGGAACGATCACCTTCGAAGACAGCGGCATCGCGTGCACGGTGCGAAACATGTCGGCAGGCGGCGCCGCAATCGACCTCGACAGCCCCGTCACATTGCCGCAATGGTTCACGCTCTCGATCGCATGTGACAATTTCGTGCGGAATTGCCGCCCCGTATGGCGCAGCGACAGACGCGTCGGCCTCGCTTTCGTGCAATAGCACGCGTGATGTGAACGACCGTTCGCATCGCATGCACAACACGATGATGATTGCTTGATATGATTGCAGCGCAGGGGCGCAAGCTTGCTGGCAACGCGCGCGATGATCGCGAGCATGACCGCCGACGACGAAAGGACATCTTCCGCCGGGACGATTGGTCGTGCGCGCTCTCAAGAGCAGCCCTTCGCCCGGTCGCGGGTCGAACGTAACGTTGCTGTCGCCGATCGACGTGCCGGCCTCAGAATGACCGTCGATGTCCGTCGCTCATTTCGGCTTCTTGGCAGGTTCGCTCGGGCGGGCCCCGCCCCACGGATCGTACTTTTCCTTGGGCTCGGGAATGCGCTCGAGCGCGGCCTTGTAGGCCTTCTCGTCGACCTTGGGCGTGTTGTCCGCCGGCTTGGCGCCGCCGTCACTGGGCTGGCGCCGCCCCTGTGCCTGGGCCGAACCGCACGCCAGCGCCAGCAGCGCAGCCGCTATCACCAAAATCCTCATCAGTGCAATCCCCCTCGCCTGGGGTACAAACTAGCCTGCAATCCCGTAATAGCAAATGCCGCAGCCTCCGCCCCTTCAGCAAATGTTGATCGGGGCGGACTTCGCCTGATCGCATTCGTGCCTATCTGTCTGCCCGCAGGGGACCTTCACGGATGTTGCGGATCATTGCCAATGCGACGCTGCTGGCCGGCGCGCTCGCGCTCGGTGCCTGCGGCTTTGCCGACAGCCGGGCGCCGGTGCCTGAGTTCATGCGCATGAAGGAAGCCGAGCAGTCTCCGCCGGAGCCGCCCCCGGACGTCAAGCGCGTCGTGCGCGAGCAGATCGACGTGGTGTTCCTCACCACGTCCTATCCACGGGAGGTGCATGTCGCCCCGCCCCATCACGAGGTGCGCGGACCGGGCTGGACCGCGTGCGTGCGCGCGCAGCTCACCTCCGCCACCGGCTCTCCACTCGGCTTCCAGACCTACGTCGTGACCATCACCGGCGGAAGGGTCGTCGATCGCCGCCGTGCGGAAGCCGACGACATCTGCGGGACCGAGACTTACGAGCCGATCTGACGGATCATCGACGACAGCGCCCGCTGCAGGGTTTGCAAATCCACACGATGGACGCGCCGCTGCTTCGGTCGTTTTCGGACACGGTCTTCGCATCGGACTCGCGTTGCGGAAGTGGGGCCGCTATAGCGACTTCATGCTCGACTTCGACGCACATTACGAAGCCCTTCGCCGCCGCGATGCAACGGCTGACGGCCTGGTCTTCGTCGCAGTCAAGACCACCGGCGTCTATTGTCGTCCGGTCTGTCCGGCGCGGACTCCGCTCGCCCGCAACGTCGTCTTCTATCGCAGTGCGGCTGCGGCCGAACATGCCGGTTTTCGCCCCTGCCTGCGATGCCGCCCCGAAACGGCTCCGTTCTGTCCCGCATGGAAGGGCACCCGGACGACCGTCGAACGCGCGCTGTCTCTCATCGAGGACGGCGAGCTCGATCGGGGCAGCGTGGAAAGTCTGGCCGAACGATTGGGTGTCGGCCCGCGTCACCTGGCGCGCTTGTTCGCCCGTCATCTCGATGCATCGCCGCTGCAAGTGGCGCAGTCGCGACGCGTGCAACGCGCCAAGCGTCTGCTCGATGCAGGCGATCTTCCGATCGCCGCGGTGGCAGAGCGATCCGGCTTCTCGAGCGCGCGGCGGATGAGCACCGCGTTCACACGGCTTTACGGTCGACCACCGTCGGCCTTCCGGAGGAAAGCGGCCGTGCTGCCGATTGGGACACGTTGAGCAAGGAGAGCAGCATGACGACCAGGGCTTATGGGACGGTCAGCCCCGAACGGCAGAAGCAGATGAGCGGGCTCGAATTTGTCCAGGGCCTTGCGGACGGGACGCTGCCTCTCAACACCATTGCAAAGACGCTCGGTTATGACGTGGTGGAGGCAGAGAGCGGCCGCGTCGTCATCGCGCTGACGCCAACCGATGCACATCTCAACCCGGCTGGAACGGTGCATGGCGGACTGACCGCCACGCTGCTCGACAGCAGCATGGGATTGGCCATCCAGTCGATGCTCGACAAGGGGACCAGCCAGACGACGCTCGAATTCAAGATTTCCCTGCTGCGGCCCATCACACCGGACACTGGCCCGATCATCGTAGAAGGCAAGGTCCTGAACTGCGGCCGCCGCGTTGGGACAGCGGACGGACGCGTGACGGACGCCAAGGGCCGGCTGCTCGCCCACGGCTCGACGACGTGCCTGATCTTTCCGACCTGACGTCGGAGCATTCGGCAACCGCCCCGAAGCAGTCAACATTGCGGCTCCGTCGCGATGGGCCCCAAGCGGGGAACATTGCGGCACAAGCCAGTTCCGGGAAAAACCTGTAAATCAGCCGGAACGATCCCTGCCTCCCATTCTTGTTACCGCCAAGGGCAGTATCGAGGAGGACAGGATGAGGACGTTTACGATTGCACTGCTGGCCGGTGTCGGGGCCCTCGCCGCGGCGAGCGGCGCGAAGGCTGCCGACATCTACACGACCGGCGAATACGCCAGCCCCGATCTCATTCAGCAGGTCCGGCTTGTGTGCGACGACGCCGGCAATTGCTATCGCACCCGCGGCGGCGCACGCGTGGTCGTGCGCGACTCCTATGCCAGGATGCCGCGCGACCGCTATTATGAGCACCGCACCTATCGCGACTGGGACGACGGTCCGCGTGCCGGCGTCGGCATCCGTACGCCCGGCGTCAGCGTCGGTGTGGGCGTCGGCGACGACCGCTGGTAGCCGATGAAGCCATGATGGACGGGACCGGACGAGCATGCTCGTCCGGTCTCGTTTCCATGTGACCAAGCACCGTCAGGCGTCGACCGGTTGCTGCTGGAACTGCTCGTAGGCCGCGATTGCATCGGCGGCGTACATCAGCGACGGTCCGCCGCCCATATAGACGGCCATACCGAGCGTCTCCTCGACCTCATCGCGCGTCGCACCGAGCTTGACGAGCGCCGCGGTGTGAAAGCCGATGCAGCCGTCGCAATGCGCCGCAACGCCGAGCGCCAGCGCGATCAACTCCTTGGTCTTCTTGTTCAGCGCGCCGTCGCGCGTCGCCGCCTGGGCCAACGCTGCAAATCCCTTCATGGTGTCGGGAATGTCGCTCCGCAGCTTTTTCATGTTGGCGGAGATTTGCCTGGTGATCTCAGGATAGTTCTTGTCCATGACTCAACTCTCTACGGTGACTTCAAGTTTCGAGCGGATCGGCCGGCGTGACCAAGCGCGTCAATGACGGCAGGTGAGCGACGAAGCGGGCGAGCACCATGCCGGCGCACATCGCTGCAACGAAGATGACGGCGGAGACCGAGCCGAATCCGAGCGCAGTCAGCGCCGGCCCCGGACAGAAGCCTGCCAATCCCCAGCCGATACCGAAGATCGCGGGACCTGCGACAATCCTGGGATCGATGTCTCGCCGTGTCGGCAGATAGAATCGATCGGCGAAGAACGGACGCGCGAGCTTCAGGACCCGGCTGAAGCCGATGAAGGTCACGGCCACCGCGCCCCCCATCACGAAGGCGAGGCTCGCATCCCATGTCCCCGCCGGAATACCGCCGACGTCCAGGAAGTTCAGCACCTTGGCCGGGTTCGCCATGCCGGAGACGATGAGGCCGATGCCGAAGATCAGGCCGATCACGAATTGAACCAGGATTGCCATCGCCATCAACTCCAGTGCCGCATCACGAAGACGGTCGCCATGCCGGCCGCCATGAAGGTCACGGTCGCGACCAGCGAGCGCACCGACAGCCGCGACAGGCCGCAGACGCCGTGGCCGGAGGTGCAGCCACTGCCCCACACCGAACCGAAACCCGTGAGCAATCCGCCGACGATCAGGACGGCCGGCCCTGCCGCGATCGTCTGCACTGGCAGGCTTCCAGTGACGAGCCGCACCAGCACGGGCGCGGCAACGAGACCGGCGACGAAGGCGAGGCGCCCGGCGAATTCGCGGTCCTCATAGGGCGGAAACAGCCGCGCCGCGATGCCGCTGACGCCGGCAATCCGCCCCGTCGCCCACATCAGCAGCACGGCGGCGAGGCCGATCATCGCGCCGCCAACGAGGGACGCGATCGGCGTAAATGATGTCGAGACCATGAGCCTCTCCCGAGCGAGAGTGCCCTGCGGGGCACCGAATAGCGTTATTTTAGTTATTTCTTATTTTCGAATGTTCTAATATATATGGCGGGTATGAAACGCAAGCCCCGCAATCAGGAGCTGCTCGCTCTGGAGGAGAAGGCCGAAGAGGCCTCCCGCCTCCTCACCGCCATGGGCAATCCCAAGCGCCTCCTGGTTCTCTGCAACATGCTGGACGGCGAAAAGTCCGTCGGCGAACTCGCAGACATCGCCGGCCTGTCGTCGGCCGCACTATCCCAACACCTCGGAAAGATGCGCGCGTTGAGCCTGATCAAACCCAGGCGGGACGGCCAGACCATATACTACAGCATCGCGAGCCAGGAGGTTCGTTCGGTGCTGGAGACCTTGTACCGCCTCTTCTGCGCGCCGGAATAGGAATTCGCTGACGCAAGCGGGGACGCACGGGATGAGCGACGAGACCTACATCGAGGGGCCTCTCTACGAAAAGCGCAGGAAGGTCTATCCCCAATCCGTCGGCGGCCCGTTCCGCCGCATCAAATGGGCAATCCTCTGCATCACGCTCGGAACCTACTATCTCCTGCCGTTTGGAACCGCGGGCCGGGCCTGCCGGACCAGGCCGCGCTGATCGACCTTCCGCATCGGCGCTTCTACTTCTTCTTCATCGAGTTGTGGCCGCAGGAGGTCTACTATTTCACCGGCCTCTTGATCATCGCGGCCATGACGCTGTTCCTGATGAATGCGGTCGCCGGCCGGCTGTGGTGCGGCTACATGTGCCCGCAGACGGTGTGGACCGACTTGTTCTACGCGGTGGAGCGCTGGGTCGAGGGCGACCGGCGCGAGCGCATGCAGGGCGACAAGCGCTACTGGACCTTCGATCACATCCGCAAGGTCACGCTGAAGCACTTTCTCTGGATCATGATCGCCTGGTGGACCGGCGGCGCCTGGGTGCTCTACTTTTCCGACGCGCCGACGCTGGTGAAGGAGCTCGCCACCTTCCAGGCCCCGTTCATCGCCTATCTCTGGATCGGCATCCTCACCGCCACGACCTATGTCTTTGCCGGTCACGCCCGCGAGCAGATGTGCATCTACATGTGTCCGTGGCCGCGCATCCAGGCGGCGCTGACCGACGAATGGGCGCTCAACGTCACATATCGCCGCGACCGCGGCGAGCCGCGCATGTCGGTGAAGAAGGCGGATGCGGCCCGTGCCCACGGTGATCCCGCCGGCGACTGCGTCGACTGCCACCAGTGCATCAATGTCTGCCCGACCGGCGTCGACATCCGCAACGGCATCCAGCTCGGCTGCATTCAGTGCGGCCTATGCATCGATGCCTGCAACAACGTCATGCAGGAGATCGGTCGCCCGCAAGGCCTGATCGGCTATGATACCGACATCAACATTCAGCGCCGGCGCGAGGGCAAGGCACCGGTCTATCGCATCATTCGTCCGCGCGCGCTGATCTATGCCGCGGCCATCGCCATCGTCGGAAGCATCATGCTCTATGCCCTCGCTACCCGTACGACGATGGACGTGAACGTGCTGCATGAGCGCAATCCGCTGTTCGTTCAGCTCTCGGACGGCGGGGTGCGCAACGACTACACCGTGCGCATCCTCAACAAGGGCGTAAGGCGATCGTTTGCGCTGGAGGTCTCGGGATTGCCCGGTGCGACCATTCGCGTCGCCGGTATCGAGGCCGGCCCAGACGGCAAGCCCGTGATCGAGGTCGGACAGGATCAGACCCGCGAGGTCAGGCTGTCGGTGCAGGTCGGCCCGACCGACCTGCTGAAGACCTCCCGCGATGTCGAGATCACCATCACCGATACGGCCAGCGGCGGTCGCGCCAGCACCCGCGATCACTTCGTGCCGGGCGACTAGCCATCATTCCAGGGAACAGCCGGAGGCGGCCGCGACCGGATGCTGAATGAAGTGTTAACACTACCGCTCGAATTGCAGCGGCCTCTCAACGGTATTTTCCAATCTTTGCGCTAAGCATGACGCGTAACACGGGCTCAAGCCCGCGTGAACGGGGACGACGGGACGTGGTCGACATCGCGCATCAGGCTGCGATCAACCCGGCATCGGTAAGCGATGCCGCGACGACACGCGCGTGCGTCCCGCTTGCGACGATCGATCCCGGCCAATGGCGCGCGCTGGCGCAGCGCGCGATCGAGCGAAACGGGTATTACCTGCCCGGCTGGGAGCTGGCCGTCAGTGCCACCGCGCGCGGCCGCGCGGGCGCCTCGGCGCTGCCCGCATTCGACAGCTCTTCGGCACGGCTGATCGGGCTGATGCCGGTGACCTCACTGTGGCACGCCCAAAAGATTCCCCTGCCCGCGCTGGTGAGCGCGCATCCCTATGGCACGCTGTGCAGCCCGCTGATCGACCGCGATGCTCCGCTCGAGGCGGCCAGCCGCCTGTTGCAGCAGGCACGCGAGGCCGGCGCCCATGCGCTCGTGCTGAACGACGTCGCGGTCGACGGCGCGGCGATGAATGCACTCAGGCAGGTCCTGAACCGCGACGGCCTGAAGCCGCGCGTGCTCTCCTCCTACATCCGCGCCAGCCTCGACGCGACACAGGATGGCGAAATTCTGTTGCGCGACGCGCTCGGCACCAAAAAGCTCAAGGAGCTGCGCCGCCAACGCCATCGCCTGGAAGAGCACGGCCCCGTCGTGTTCGAGGTTGCGCGAAGCCCCGACGAGATCAGGCCGGCGCTTGAAACATTCCTGCAGCTCGAGGCCAGCGGCTGGAAGGGCAAGCGCGGCACCGCGCTGATCCAGCATGCGGGCGATACGACCTTCATCCGCCGCGCCGTACCGGCCCTGGCGGAGACCGCACAGTGCGAGATCGCGACGCTTCGCGCCGGCACGATTCCGGTCGCCGCCGGCATCGTGCTGCGGCACCAGGACCGCGCCTTCTTCTTCAAGCTCGGCATCGACGAGGGCTTCGCGAAATATTCGCCGGGCGTGCAGCTCACGCTCGACCTCACCCGCCACCTCTGCGCCGATCCCGCCATCGCCAGCGCGGATTCCACGGCGAGCGCCGATCACCCCATGATCAACCCGATCTGGCGCGGACGTTTTGCGATCGGCGACGTCCTGATCCCGCTGCGGCGGCACGATCCGGTGGTGGCGCTGGTTCACGCAGCACTGATCGGCCTGAACGTCGCGCACGATGCTGCGCGACGCGTGGTCCGTCTGCTTCGAAAATGAGAAGCTACTCCGCCGCCTGCGCGTTGATCTCCTCAGAGACCTGGCGGATGGCGCGGGCGAGCAGGTTCGGATCCTGTGCGCCGGAGACGGCGTATTTGTGCGCGAACACGTAGGTCGGCACACCGGAAATGCCCTTCTCGGCCGCCTCCTGCGCGTCCGCCGAAACGCGTGCGACGTCCTCGTCGGTGGCAAGGCGCTCGCGCACATCGTCGGCATCGAGGCCGACATCGGCGGCCGCCTGCACCAGCACGTTCACATCGGTGAGATCGCCGCCGTCGCGGAAATAGAGCTCCATCAGGCGCTGCTTCATCTCGGGCGCCTTGCCGATCGCCTCGGCCCAGAGGATGAGGCGATGGCAGTCGGTCGTGTTGGGCTGGCGCGCGACCAGCTCAGGCTTGTAGACAAGCCCCTCCTCGCTCGCGGCCGCGACGACGCGTCCGGCAATGCCCTTGTAGGCCTCGACCGAGCCGAACTTCTGGGTGAGATAGGCCTCGCGACTGATGCCCTCGCGCGGCACCCAGGGATTGAGGAAGAAGGGACGGAAATTGAGCTTGACGGGAACGTCGGGCACCAGCGCCAGCGCGCTCTCGATCCGGTGCTTGCCGATATAGCACCAGGGACACACTACGTCGGAGACGACGTCGATCTGGAGCGGTTTGAGGGTGCTCATGTCAGGCGCCTCCTTGGCGATAAAGGTTGGCCAAAGATAAGCCGAACCCGCCCCGAGGCAAGGGCGCTACGTCATAGCTGCCGCGATCTGCTTCAGCCGATCCGCGGTACGCTCGTCCGCCGGAAAGAACGTCTCCAGCGCCAGCTCCGACAGTGTGATGTCAACGGGCGTGCCGAACACCATGGTGGTGGAGAAGAAACTTAGTATCTCTCCGCCATACCGCAGCTTGAAGGGAATGGCGACATTGTCGCTCGACAGCGGAGCCGAACGCGCCGGGATGGGATAGCTCTTCAGGTCGTTGTAGAGCTTGATCAGTTCCGGATCGGCCGTCGCCTCGCATTGCCGGTGCAGCCGCTCCAGCAGATGCCCACACCATTCCGCGAGATTGACCGTGCGCGGCGCCAGCGCCTCCGGATGGAACGCGAGCCTGAGCACGTTGAAGGGCTGGCCGAGCAGACGCTGCGGGATGCCCTCGAGCAGCGGCGCCACCATGCGGTTGGCCGAGACCAGGTTCCAGTGCCTGTCCACCGCAAGCGCGGGATTGGGCTCATGCGCTTTGAGAACGAGGTCGATCGCCTGGCGGGCTGATTTCAAGGCGGGATCCTCCAGCGGGCGCTGTGGAAAGGCCGGCGCGTAACCCNCCCGCCGCGACCAGCAGCACGTTGCGTTCGCGCAGGGGCACGTCGAGACGCTCGGCGAGCCTCAGCACCATGTCGCGCGAGGGCGCGGCGCGGCCGGTCTCGACGAAGCTCAGATGCCGCGCCGAGATTTCGGCCTCGCCGGCGAGATCGAGCTGGCTCATGCGGCGGCGCTGCCGCCATTCGCGCAAATGATCGCCGATATGGACCGGCTGGCTGCGTTCGGCCTGTGCCGCGGATGCATGTGCGTTCATGACCAGAAACCTAGCATGCGGCTTTTGGCCCTTCCATTACTTGCGAGGTAATCGAATTGGGGCGCAGCCGTCGTGCATCCTTGGTCGCAACAGGAGGTGACCATGATCGCGCTGCTGCTCTACCGGACCGTCGCAGACCAATTTGTGCCCTGGGCCATGACGCTCGCAACCCGGATGCTGGCGCGCGGCCTCAACATGCCCGAGCCGCTCGTGCATTCGACCGGCGACTATGTGCTCGCGCAGGTCATCGCCTTCGAGCACGGCGTCGGCAGGAGCCTCTGCCCGTTCCGCCTCGCCCGCCTGCTCCGCGCCTGGTGGCGCGGACCGTACTGAGCTTTTCCCCGAGCCTACCCCAACCAAGGAGACCACGATGATCGATGCATCCAGCTTCCTGCGCCGCGCGCTGCTCGCCGACGCTATCTTCAGCGGCCTTGCCGCTCTCGGCTTCACCTTCGGCGCGAGCGCGTTCGCAGCGCTGTTCAACCTGCCCGAAGCGCTGCTGCGCGAGACCGGCCTGTTCCTGATCGCCTACACCGCCCTGGTCGGCTGGCTCGCCTCGCGCACCACGGTCGCGAAGCCGCTCATCCTGCTGGTCGTGACCGGCAACGCAGCCTGGACGGTCGGCAGCATAGCGCTGCTGCTGTCGGGCGCAGTGTCGCCGAACCTTGCCGGCGAGCTCATGGTCGTCGCACAGGCGATCGCCACCGGCGTGTTCGCCGAGCTGCAATTTATGGGATTGCGTAAGAGTGCGGGTGTGGCGACGGCGTGACCTGCCGATCGCCGTCATTCCGGGCTGGTGCGACAGCACCAGACCCGGAATCTCGTGATTCTCAGATGCACAACGGCGCACCATAGTTCGATGCTGCGCTTCGCGCCGGAATGACTGCTTCTTGAATTCCCGGGCTACGCCCGCGCGCCGCCGTTCGGCTTGCCGACGGCGTGACCGTTCAGCTTCTTCTTTTTGGAGGCCTTGGGGCCTGCCTTCTTGGCGACCTTGCGCTCTGTCCGTGCCTTCACCTTGGCGCGTTCGGCCCGCGCCTCGGCACGCAGCTTCTTGCGCTTGGCTTCGCAGGAGACGCACTTGCAGCCGATCGGCTTCAGATAGGCTTTGAAATAGTCGGTGCCGTAATCGTAGTTGATCTCGTCGCCGGGCTCGATGTTCTTGATGGCGCGGATGAAGACCTTGCGCTCGCGCGGGCGGACGTCCGACTCCGCATTGGGCCGGCAGGAATGGTTGATGTAGCGCGCGAGATTCTTCCGCACCGAGCCGTCGATGGTCCAGCGGCCGTTGAGCTCGAACAGATATTTGTTCTCGATCTCGTCCTGCTCAGGGATGCGTGAATCCAGGATCGGCCCGAAATAACGGATGATCCGGGTTCCCTTCTTGATCGGTTTGGTGGCGAAAAGGCCGAGCCCGGTCTTGGAGCGGCCGACGCGATAGGGTTTGTTCGACGATGTGGCTGGCATGATCAGGAGAACGAGGACGCGTACGAGGCCGGATGAGCTTCAAGCGAAGCCGCTCTTCTAGAACGATTCCGCGCCGCTGTCAGGCCTGTTTGAACCTTGCCCACAATCAAGACGTCTGATGGTACGGAGTTCCCCCTGCATCAAGGCCTCGTCATGATCCGCATCACCTCCGCGTGCCTTGCCCTGTCGCTGATGAGCGCCGTCCTCGATGGTGCGAACGCCCAATCCGTAGGCAGCTCCTATAGCTCGACGGCGCCGAAGAACTGCCGCCAGGTCGGCAAACCGAGCGATCTCGACGGCAGCACGACACGCGTCTGTCCGGGCAAGAACGGGCTCGTGGTGCTGATCGATGAGGACGATCTTCGCGAGATCGTCTCGGTCGGGCGCAATCGCAAGGAAGCGGCCGGGGAACCTGCGGCAAAGGTCTGGTTCGCGCCGTTCAATTCATCGGAGACCACCGTCGAGTGGCGCGCGGCGGGCCCAAAGCCGTTCGCAATCATCCAGCGCTGGCACATCGCCGACAGCGCCGACCCCGACGAGCAGGGACGGCCGAACACCAAGGCCATGCTGGTCGTGACCCGGTTGCCGCCGGGCCCGGTCTGCCATGTCGCCTATGTCGATGCTATCGCCAACCCGAACGCCAACGAGCTCGCGCGCAAGGCTGCGGACGATTTCGCTCGCGGCTTCGCTTGCGGCAAGGATGAGGTGAAAATCATCGGCACAGGCGGCCGCGCCGTCGAGCTTGCCACGATGCGCTAGGCCTCGCCGGCCGATGACCGCTACACGGGAAGTTTCGTGGCGATGGGGGCAGTCAGCATTGCCTCGAGCAGCCGCTCAGCCGTCGTCCCCTCGGGCAGCCGCTCGAGGATGTCCTTCAGCCGGCCGTCGAGCAGCAGCGTCGTGAAGCCGTGCACCATCGCCCAGGCGCGCGCGATCGCGGCGCCCTGCTCCAGCGTTAGCGCGTCACCGCTAATCTGCTCTTGCCGCATCATGCCGATGGCGTTGGCAAGTCCTGCGAAGGACGCCTCCGCCGCCTCGTGCAGCGACGGCCTGGAATAGTCCAGCCGCTCGGTGCGGAACATGATGCCGTACATGCCCGGATGGGCCTGCGCATAGGCGACATAGGCCTTCGGCCGTGCCAGCGCGCGCTCAAGGGGCGTGGTGGCGGCATTGCAGGACGACGCCATCGCTGCGTTGAACTGGCGGAAGCCGACGGCCGCGAGCTCGCTGAGGAGTCCAGTGAGATCGCCGAAATGATGCGTCGGCGCGGCATGCGAGACGCCCGCCTCGCGCGCCACCGCCCGCAAGGTCAGGCCGGCGAGCCCGTCGCGCTCGAGCACACGTTCGGCGGCCTGAAGCAGCGCTTCGCGGAGAGCGCCATGATGATACGGCGTCTCGGTCTTCGCGCTCGTCGCGCGGCGCGAGGCGCGCGATGCCGCGGTCGGCGTCGTTCTTCTGGGGGCACGCGAGCCTCGCGTCGATTCGCCCTTGGTGTCGGTCTTGGCCATTTGCAAGCTATATGACGCAATATTGACAGTGTAAAGATTTCGCTTGACGGAAGGCGCGAAGGGTCTTACCAAATCTTTACGATGTAAAGATAGGGGAGGACCCGCTGTGCATCAGGCCGCCGTCGCCGAGCGCCGCAACAATATAGCGCCGATCCCATTCGAGGCCGACGCGCCCTTCCTCAAGATCGTCGGCGAATTGCCGCGCGAGCTGAACGGCACGCTCTATCGCAACGGCCCCAATCCGCAATTCGATTCTCCCGGTGCGCACTGGTTCGTCGGCGACGGCATGCTGCACGCCTTTCACCTCAAGAACGGCCGCGCCAGCTACCGCAACCGCTGGATCCGCACGCCGAAATGGCTGGCCGAGCACGATGCCGGCCGCGCGCTGTTCGGCGGCTTCGGTCGCAAGCTGCCGGATGCCTCAGTGAACCTGACCGACGGCGGCGTCGCTAACACCAACATCATCTTCCATGCGGGCAAGCTGCTGGCGCTGGAAGAAGCGCATCTGCCGACCGAGATCGAGCCGGGCTCGCTCGCCACGCGCGGCTATCACAACTACCACGGCCGCGTTGCCGGCAGTTTCACCGCGCATCCGAAGATCGATCCGGTCACCGGCGAGCTGGTGTTCTTCGGCTACAACGCCGCGGGGCCGCTGACACCCGCCCTCTCCTACGGATCGATCGATGCCTCCGGCAAGACGACGCGCTTCGAGCGCTTCGAGGCGCCCTATGCCAGCATGGTGCACGACTTCATCGTCACCGCGAACCACGTGCTGTTTCCGATCCTGCCCATCACCGGCAGCATGGAGCGCGCGATGAGCGGACGGCCGCCCTATGCCTGGGAGCCGGACAAGGGCGCCTATGTCGGCGTGATGACGCGCAGCGGCACGGCAAAGGACATCGTCTGGTTTCGCGGCGAGGCCTGCTACGTCTTCCACGTCATGAATGCATGGGAGGACGGAGACCGCATCGTCGCCGACGTCATGCAGTTCGAGGAAGCGCCGCTGTTTCCACATCCCGACGGCCGGCCGACGGATCCGGAGAAGTCGCGCGCCCGCCATTGCCGCTGGACGTTCGATCTCTCAGGGAATACCGACCGCTTCCAGCAAACCTATCTCGACGACCTCACCGGCGAATTCCCGCGCATCGACGATCGCCACGCCGGGCTGAAGAGCCGCCACGGCTGGTACGCCTGCGCCAATCCCAAACTGCCGATGTTCGGCGCGCTGTCCGGCCTCGTCCATGTCGACGGCAACGGCAGACGGCTCGGTCACTATCTGCTGCCGGCCGGCGACACGATCTCCGAGCCGGTCTTCGTCGAGCGGTCGAAGGATGCAGCGGAGGGCGACGGCTGGCTGCTCGCGGTGGTCTGGCGCGCGCGGGAGAACCGTAGCGACCTCGCCGTGTTCAATGCCACCGACATCGAGGCCGGGCCCGCCGCGCTCGTGCAGCTCGGACATCGCGTACCCGACGGCTTTCACGGCAATTGGGTGGGGGCGGTGTAGCGCACGTCATTCCGGGGCGCGCCACTTGGCGCGAGCCCCGGAACGACCGGGAGGAGTTTTCCATGCACATGCCCTCGATCACTGCGGGGTGCCTCGTCATCCTCGCCTTGGCCTGCGCCGCGCTCGCATTCCAGATGATCCGGCTGCAGCAGAGCCGCCATACCGTCTTCAATGGCGGCATCCTGCTCAGCCTCGGTCTGTTGATCGCTGCCGCGCTGCCGCTTCTCGCGCGCCTGCCATGGGCGGAATTGATCGAGGAGGCCGCGGACCAAGTCGTTGCTGGGCTACATCTTTTGGAAGTCGCCTACGTCATTTTGACGTTGTAAACATTAGGCTTGACCCCTGGCGATCCCTGAAGTAGGAATCTTTCCATTGTAAAGATCGGCTCGACCGAGGCGGCCCATGGCGATTTTCCTCATCCTTGCGCCCTACGGGGCCTACAGCTGCCTGATGCTCGTGACATCGGCCTTGGTCAGCGTGTTCGCGGCCGCGGCGATCTGCCTTGCCACCGTCGCGATCGATGTCGCGCGCGGCCGCTCGGTGAAGGTCCTGGCCGCGGGCTCCGCGATCGTGTTCGCCGCAATCGGCCTTTACCTTGCGCTGATCGACCCCGCCCTCGGCCCGCTCGGCGTCAAGCTGTCGGTCGATCTCGGCATCTTCGTCATCTCGCTCGGCTCGATGCTGCTCCGCCGCCCTTTCACGCTGCAATATGCGCTCGAAACCGTCCCGGCCGAGACCGCGGCGATGCCCGGCTTTCTCACGGCCAATTACGTCATCACCGGCGCGTGGACTGCGGCTGCGCTGTTGATGGCTGCCGCCAATCTCGTGCTGCTCTACGTCCCCGGCCTGCCGCTCTGGTCGAGCCTGGCGGTCGCCTTCGCTGCCCGCAACAGCGCGATCTACTTCACAAAATGGTATCCCGAGTATCGCCAGATCAAGTACGGTACGGCCGCCCGCGCGCTTCCCGGCGCCCGCTGAACAGGATTGACGATGAAGGACGTATTCGCCCGCCTCGCCTCCGACTTCCTCTCCGCCATCGTCTTCCTGGCCGTCTACCTCATCACCGACAACGTCGTGCTGGCAACGTCGGTCGCGATTGCCGGCGCGATCGCGCAGGTGATCTATGCCCGCGTCAAGGGACAGCAGCTCAACTACATGACCTATGCGAGCCTCGCGCTCGTCGTCGTGCTGGGCACGGTCACGCTGCTGACCAACGATCCTCGCTTCATGCTGGCAAAACCCTCGATCGCGCATTTCGCGATCGGCGCCATCATGCTCAAGCGCGGCTGGATGCTGCGCTACATGCCGCCGATCGTCACCGAGACCGTTCCGGAATATGTGACCGCTGCGGGTTATGCCTGGGCCGCCCTGATGTTCGTGATCGGCGCCGGAATGATCGCGGTCGCGGCCACCGGCGATCTGAAGCTGTGGGCGTTCTACATCACGGTGGTTGCGGGCGGCGCCAAGATCCTCGCCTTTGCTGTGCAATATGTCGTTCTCAGGCTCATCGTCACCAGCCGCCGGCGCGCTGCGGCTCGCGCCTAGATACCTATTCGGAGGGTTAGGCAGGAGCTGCGAGTTACGCTATAGGCTCGCTCGGGACGGGCCGCGGATCGTCGCGGCCCGCCGGGATTTGTTCGGGAGACGGGAATGGCCGTAGACGGCAACTGGAATCTGACCATGACGACGCCGATGGGCGAACGCCAGGCGACGCTGAGCCTGAAGGCCGCTGGCGGCA
Organism: Bradyrhizobium sacchari; assembly: GCF_002068095.1. GTDB lineage: Bacteria > Pseudomonadota > Alphaproteobacteria > Rhizobiales > Xanthobacteraceae > Bradyrhizobium > Bradyrhizobium sacchari. The sequence continues at coordinate 22,823 of NZ_LWIG01000051.1, forward strand.
CGCTCACGGGCACGCAGGGCGCGGAAGGTAATACCGCCGAGATTTTCGACGGCGCCGTCTCTGGCGACAACGTCTCCTGGAAGGTCTCGATCGACAAACCGATGCCGCTCACGCTCGAATTCACCGGCACCGTCTCCGGCGACAGCATCAGCGGCGAGATGGGCATCGGCCCGATGGGCAGCTTCCCGTTCACGGGCGCTCGCGCGTAAGCGCGCTGCAACGATGCGTGCGCTCGTTCTCATCGCGACGATCCTGTGTGTCGCGACACAGGCAGCGCGCGCGGACGACATCGAACCGGCGTGGCGCGCAAGCGCGCTCGCCATGGTGCCGGCGGGCTATGTCGCAGGCCTCGCCTACCGCACCGAAGGTTCGACCGGCTATCTCGCGATCTATCCGGCGACCTCAAACGATCCAAAGACACCGGCGAGCGTGTTCGCCGCCCGCCAGGCTCTCGTCGTCACGCTGACGGCGGATGCGACACGTGCGGTCTCGGCCGAGTTGAAGCCGCGCGCCGAGCCGCTCCCTGATGACGACGACACCGATTTCGCCAAGCTGCACGCCGGACTCGCCGCGAGGCGCGCGAGCCTTCCTGATGGGACCGAGCCCTGCGATCTCGGCGCCTGGTCGATCGACAAGGACCCGAATGGCCTCAACGTGCGGGCTGAACCGTCAGTGAAAGCGCGCGTGCTCGGCACGCTGCCCCCGCCTTACCGGCTCAAGCTCGGCGGCGCCGAGAACACGCCTGACGGCGGCTGGCTCACGGAATTCCGCATCATCGGCTTTAGGGACGGCTGGTTCCTGATCGAAGGCGCGAGGCCCCCGGGCAAGGACTACGAAGACGAGAAGCGATACCCGCGCAGCGCGCCAAGGCCCTATGCCGGACGCGGCTGGGTCGCCTCCAACAAGGTCGGCGCGAACTATGCCAACGGCTATACGCGCGACGGCGGGCTGTTCCAGGCCCCCTTCGTCGATGCCAAATGGATGCCGGCCCAGCGCGAGCTCGGCGGCCCGATTGACGGCGACGGCGGACCAAAGCGGCTATTGGCCTGCAGCGGCCACTGGGGCCTCGTCGAGAGCCACGATGGTGTCCGAGGCTGGTGGCGTTCGCTGTGCTCCAACCAGGTCACGAACTGCAGCTAGGGCGGATCGCGACTTCGCCAACAACTCGCCTTGTCATACGCGGGCTAGACCCGCGTATCCATCTTTCTGACGAGTGATGGATGGCCGGGTCGAGCCCGGCCATGACATCTCAGCCCAGATTCAACTCCTTGAAGAAGTCATTCCCCTTGTCGTCGATGATGATGAAGGCGGGGAAGTCCACGACTTCGATGCGCCAGATCGCTTCCATGCCGAGCTCGGGATATTCGAGCACCTCGACCTTCTTGATGCAGTGCTCGGCGAGGTTCGCAGCCGCGCCGCCGATCGAGCCGAGATAGAAGCCGCCATATTTCTTGCAGGCCTCGCGCACGGCCGGCGCGCGGTTGCCCTTGGCCACCATCACCATCGAGCCGCCGGCGGCCTGGAACTGGTCGACGAAGGAATCCATGCGGCCCGCGGTGGTCGGACCGAACGCGCCGGAGGCATAGCCCTCGGGCGTCTTGGCGGGGCCGGCGTAATAGACCGGGTGGTTCTTGAAATAATCCGGCAGCGGCTCGCCCTTCTCCAGCCGCTCGCGCAGCTTGGCGTGGGCAGAGTCGCGCGCGACGATCATGGTGCCCGTCATCGAGACCCGGGTCTTGATCGGATGCTTGGAGAACGTCGCCAGAATGTCCTTCATCGGCTGGTTGAGGTCGATCTTGACGACCTCGCCGCCGAGCGCCTCTTCGACCTGCGGCAGGTATTGCGCCGGATTGTGCTCGAGCTCCTCGAGATAGATGCCGTCCCTGGTGATCTTGCCGAGCACCTGGCGATCGGCCGAGCAGGACACGCCGAGCCCGATCGGCAGCGAGGCGCCGTGGCGCGGCATGCGGATCACACGCACGTCGTGGCAGAAATATTTTCCGCCGAACTGTGCGCCGACGCCGAGCGACTGCGTCATCTTGTGGATTTCCTTCTCCATCTCGACGTCGCGGAAGGCGTTGCCGTCAGGCGAGCCGTGCGTCGGCAGCGCGTCGAGATAGCGGGCGGAAGCGAGCTTCACCGTCTTCATGCAGAGCTCGGCCGAGGTGCCGCCGATCACGATGGCGAGGTGATAAGGCGGGCACGCCGCTGTCCCCAGCGTCAGGATCTTCTCCTTGAGAAACGCCAGCAGACGATCTTTGGTCAGAACGGACGGCGTCGCCTGGAACAGAAAACTCTTGTTGGCGGAGCCGCCGCCCTTCGCCATGAACATGAACTTGTAGGCCTCATCGCCCTCGGCGTAGATCTCGCACTGCGCCGGCATATTGTTAGCGGTGTTCTTCTCCTCGTACATGGAGAGGGGCGCGACCTGCGAGTAGCGCAGATTGCGGCGCAGATAAGCATCGCGCGCGCCTTCCGACAGCGCCGCCTCGTCGTCACCGTCGGTGATGACGTTGCAGCCCTTCTTGCCCATGATGATCGCGGTGCCGGTGTCCTGGCACATCGGCAGCACGCCGCCGGCCGCGATGTTGGCGTTCTTCAAGAAGTCCAGCGCGACAAACTTGTCGTTCGGGCTCGCCTCACCGTCCTCCAGGATCGCGCGGAGCTGCTTCAGATGGCCGGGCCGCAGATAATGGTTGATGTCGCCAAAGGCCGCCTCCGACAGCGCCCGCAGCGCCTCGCGCGACACCACCAGCATGTCCTTGCCGAGGACCTTCTCGACCCTGACCCCTTCCGCGGAGATCTTCTTGTAGGGCGTTTCGTCCTTGCCCAGCGGGAACAGCGGGGTGTGCTTGTAGGGCGGAACGGGCTTCGAGGAGTCGGGGAAGGCGGTAGGAGCGTTCATGAGGTCGATCTCGGGGTTTTGGAGCCCTCGGGCGGGCCCCTAGCATAGAAGCGTTCTAAGCTTTTTTGCCGCAAAGGGAAGGCGTTCTGGCGCGGCCGGGCCATCCCGATTCGGCGACAAGACGGCCCTTTTTCGGTCCTGCCGGCAGAGCTGCGCGGCCGTTATCGTCCCCGGGAAGGTCTGGTGCACCCCTTGCACTCCGCGCGCGACGAAGGTTGAATGCGCGCCCTCAGGGGCTTTTCATCATGATTTTCAAACTGAACGTCCGCGGCGCGATCCTGGTCGTCGCCGCCACCACCGGACTTGTGGCGCTCACCTCTCCTGCGCGCGCCGATCGATGTGACGACAGCGCCAAGGAGCTGGCGAACCAGATCGACCGCCTCAAGGTGAACTTTCGCGCGGCCAACATCGTATACCTGACGCACCCCGCAGCTAAGGAGCTGTCGGTGGGTTGCCGCGGCGACAAATATTCGATCGAGCTCTATGCCAAGGGTGATCGCAAGCCGGCGCCGGAATTCTATACGCTGGTGGGATCGATGGCGGCGATCGTCTTCACGGTGACCAAGGACGACACCACGACGGGCGCGACACGCTGCCTGAAGCGGATGGGACTGTTGCGCGGCGACAAGATCAGCATGCGCTACCGCCGGCTCAACATGGAATGTACCCGTACCAAGACGGACGCATCCATCGCGATCACGCGCGGCAAGGACGAGTAGGCGTCTCGTCAGGCTCCCCGCTGAGCGCGCAGCGCGCATGTATCGCGATGCAGCCAGCTGCACACTCCGTCATTGCGAGCGCAGCGAAGCAATCCAGACTGTCTCCGCGGAGGGATTCTGGATTGCTTCGCTGCGCTCGCAATGACGAGGACAAGTCTCGTCGTCTGACGCATGCAGCGTGGTGGCGGACGCCAAGCGTCTCCTCGATCCAAAGAGTTCCCTCGCATTTTAACAATTGCCTTGAAGGAAATTTCGCTCCTGTAGGGGCAGGCTGAAGCGTTTCCATGTGTGAGGATTTGTGGATGAGCGTTTCGACCGTTGCGCCGCCGCCGATCGCGATCGTGGTGCCGAGCTACGACACGACCAAGCAGCAGGACGACCAGACCAAGACCAAGGACACCGATCCGACCTACAAGCCGCAGCCGCCCGTGCCGCTGCCACCGGGTCAGGGCACGCGGATCGATCAGCTCGCCTGATTGGCCCTTTCGGAGATGAATCGCCCGATCCGGTCGATCGGGCTTTTCGCGTGTCCGGCCGCATCTTTGCCGGATAGCGGGAGCACCCTGGTGCGCGCTCGAATCTGAGGGACGCGCATGATCGCACGCCTTCTGCTGCAGAACACGATCTTCACCGTTGCGCTGGGCGCGCTGCTGTTCGCGTCCGCCGGCACGCTGCTCTGGCCGTCGGCCTGGCTGTTCCTCATCATCTCCGCGCTGCTCGGCCCGTTCTGCGGCTGGTGGCTCTACCGGCTCGATCCGGCACTGCTGGCCGAGCGCCTGCGTCCGGTCATCCAGAGGGACCAGCCTCCGGCCGACAAGGCGTTCATCACCGCCTTGATCGCGGCAATGCTGGCCTGGCTGATCGCGATGGGGCTCGACCGGCGCACCCTTGCATCCGACATGCCGGTCGCCCTGCAGGCCCTCGGCCTCGTGCTGTTCCTGCTCTGCACGCTGTTCACGATGTCGGTGTTCCGCGAGAACTCGTTCGCAGCGCCAGTGGTGAAGCTGCAGGCCGAGCGCGCGCAGCGCGTGATCTCGACCGGGCCTTACGCGCATGTGCGCCATCCCATGTACAGCGGCCTGATCCTGTTCTTCGCCGGCGTGCCGCTGCTGCTGGGCTCCTGGTGGGGACTGGCGATGGCGCCGCTGTTCGTCGCCTTGCTGGCGATGCGCATCGGCATCGAGGAGCGCACGCTGCGCGAAGGCCTGCCGGGCTACAGCGATTATGCCGCGCAGGTGCGCTATCGTCTGCTGCCGGGCGTGTGGTGAGCGCGACGCGTGGAAAAATGTCCGCCCTCATCCGATCGACTGACGTCGCCGCAGCCGAAGCTCGCTAGAGCGAACCCGCACCATGCAAACGGGAGACGCGACGATGTTCTGCAAGCCACCCTGCCCTGATGAGCATGATCTCGCTCGCGTCTCCACCGATTCGAATCATCGATCTGGTCCGCAGCGTTCACAGGCGCTTAGCCAGACCACGTTTGGGCGATTGATCGTGCCCGAAACGGCCGGTCCGGAACGGGAGCTGCCGCCAGCCGCCGTCCGGACCGGCTAGATATCGAGCTCCTTGTAGCGGCGGAAGATGCCCTGCTCGTTGAAGGGAATCCGGCGGTCGCTGGCAAGATAAGCCTTGATGTTCGGCCGCGCGGCAATCCGGTCATGCAGGTCGATGAGGCCCGGGATGTCCGTCTCGAACGCCTTCATGCGCCTGGGAAAGGCATAGCGCAGCCCGGCGACGATCTGAAACAGCGAAAGATCAACGTAAGTGAGCCGGCGGCCGGTGACGTAAGCGCCGCCACTGCCGGCGAGCACCTGCTCGAAATAGCCGAGATATTTCGGCACGCGCTCGTCCCAGAACTCGGCCGTGCGCTTCTTCGCAGGCGCCTTCTGGTCCTCGTAGTACATCGAGGGCCCGAGCGGGTGATGGGTGTCGTGGATCTCGACCACGAGATCGGTGATCGTGAGCTGGAGCTGGTGCACCCAGAGCCGGCCTGCTTCCGTCTTCGGCGCGAGCGAATGGCGGGCGCCGAGATAGAGCAGGATGTTCGCGGTCTGGCCGATCACGAGCTTGCCGGCTTTGAGAAACGGCGGCGCAAAGGGCGGCGTGTCCTTGTGCGCATCCATCATCTTCATAATCGCGGAGGTCCCGCGCGCACCGCGCCCGACGTCGACGTAAGGCGCACCCGCCTCCTCCAGCGCCAGCCGCACATATTCGCCGCGGCCCTGGATCTCGGGCCAGTAATAGAGCTCGTATTTCATGGGAGGGGTCCGTGAACGTGGAGGCGATCGGACCAATGTAACATGCAGCCGAAGGTTCCGTCAGGGTGAGGCGGAACGGCAGTACAACATCCTCCGTCATTACGAGTGAAGCGAAGCAATCAGAGTCGGCCCGCGGTGGGATACTGGATTGCTTCGCTACGCTCGCAATGACGAGTGGAGAGAGCTTCGTGGCTTAATTCAATTCGCCGCGAAACAATACAGCAGGCCGTCGCCGCCGGTGCTCTTCAGATCCGCCTGCGAGCAGCCGCCGTCGGGACCGCGCGAGGGGTGAGAGCTATTCCATGACTTCGACGCCTCGTCGTCGCGCAGCCCCTTGCGATCGGCATGGCCGACGACCGCTGCGCCTTGCGTGCTCGACGTCCAGTTCTTGCAGGTCTTGTCGTCACCGGCGGCGAACGCAGTGCCGTCGGGCTGCGTACCCGTGAGAATGTCGTGCCGGTTCGGCGTGTCGCCGGCGCCGTTGTTGACCTCACCCTTCTCGTTGAGCGCCGTCTGCTTGGTGAGGTTGTTCGCCGCGCTGTGCAAATCGGCGACGTCCTTGGCGATCACCACGCCCTTGGCATTCTGCCACGGTCCCTTGCCGATGCGGTCTTTTGCGTTGACGGCCGGCTTGCCGTCGGCGGCCTGCGTCGACAGATAAGCGCGCCAGGTCTTGCTGCCGGCGCCGGCGGCCTGAGCGAGCTTCTGGCACTGCGCATCGGCTCCCTCGAGACCCCCGAGATCGGCGCCCTTGCCGGGGCCGCTGGAGGTCACGAAGAAGGTCATGTCGGCCGACTGCGCGTGCGCCGATGGGGCAGCCAGCAAGACCATGGCCAGCGCAAGGCCGGAAATCGTCGTGGATTTCTCGATACCAATCATCTTGTCCTCCCATAAGTGTTTTTGGTTCGCCGCCTGATTTCAACCCGACGCACACCCGCTTATTCCGGTTCCGCGCTGCGGGACGACCAAAAGAAAAGGGCGCCGTGCCGAAGCACGACGCCCTGGTTCCTCATCTCGTCTGCGATCAGTTGGTCTGCTGGATCGCCGACAATTCCCAGCCGCCGTTCGGGCGACGGGCAAAGGTCCAGACTTCGGTGGCCTCGCCGGGCTGCTCACTGCCGGCGACGACCGCGCCGGTGTTGCGGTCCACCGTCTTGTCGGTGAGCGCGAAGCGCAGCGCCACCGTGGCATAGTCGGTCTCGCCTTCGCGCCAGGCCTCCGCGAGGTCGCCCTGCAGCAGCTTGACGTTGGTCACCTTGTTGACGACGTTGCGCGCGCGGTTCTGGGCCAGATCCTGCTCGAAATAGGAAACCATTTCCGGCGTCGCGAGCGTGTGCAGCTTGGCCACGTCCTCGTTCGACCAGGCGGTCTGGATCTCGCCGAGCAGGCGCTCGAACGCCTCATAGTCATCAGGCTTGATCTCGAGCGGCGCGTTGTTTGCGCCGAAGCCGAAGCCGCCGAGGCCGCCGCCAAGACCACCACCAAGTCCGCTGCGATAGTTGGTCTGCGGTCCCGGACCAGCGCTTGCATCAGCGTTGGCATAGGCCGCCTGCGGCGTGTGGCGGCGCTGCCACCAGGACATCGCCAGCCGCACCACGAACACGACGAGCACGATCTGGATGATCAGGCCGAGGATCGACGACAGGCCGCCGAGGCCGCCGAACAGGCCGCCGCCGAACAGCATGCCGAGCAGGCCTGCGCCGAGGAAGCCGGCCGCGAGGCCGCCCATGAAGCCGCCGGCGCGGCCGAACAGGCCGCCGCGCGCGGGCGCAGCCGCGGCCGAATTCATGCCTGCACCCGGCTGGGTGTAGGTACGGTTGAACTGCGAGGCAGAGCCCGGCGCGGTCGTGGTCGACGGCGGTGCCGAATAGGTGCGCGAGCCGCGCGAACCCGACGACATGCCGCCACCGACGCGGGCGTCAGCGGACGAGATGGCGAGCGCGGTCGGCAGCGCAAGCGCCAGCACAACGGCGATCGTCTTGAAGAGAGAGCGGGAGCGTTGCGAGAAAGTCATGTGCGTTTCCCATATCCCCGGCATGGGGACGTGACCCTAAGATGGGCAGACTTCCCGAAAAGTGAAGCCGGTTTCAGCCGCCATGGCTGCGGCCCTCAGTCGCGGGGATGTGGCAAAAGTCCATATTTGACGGGGGTTTGGCCGATTGTGCCGGCGGAACCGTGGTCGCCGGTTACCGGCGGCTTAACGGCGGGATTTCAGCTTTTTCCTCATCATTGCGAGCGAAGCGAAGCAATCCAGAAATGCATCCGCGGGAACAGTCTGGATTGCTGCGTCGCAAGCGCTCCTCGCAACGCGGCGTTGAAGCGGCGGGCACAATGACGGAGGGACGTGGCGAGAGCCCGCCCCCTACCCCTGCTTCGTCATCGTCTCCTTCACCGCCGCCACGAGCTGGCTGAGGGTGAACGGCTTTGGCAGGAAGTCGAACTGCTGGCCCTCCGGCAGGCTCTTCTCGAAGGCGTCCTCGGCATAGCCGGAGACGAAGATGAACTTGATGTCGGGGTTCTTCTCGCGCATCGCCTTGAGCAGCGTCGGGCCATCCATCTCGGGCATCACGACGTCGGACACGACGAGATCGATCGCGCCGCTCTGCTCCTCCAGCACCTCCATCGCCTCGACGCCGTTCTCGGCCTCTACCACGGTGTAGCCGCGCGAGCGCAAGCCGCGGGCGTTGAGGGCGCGCAGGCCCTCCTCGTCCTCGACCAGCAGGATGGTGCCCTGCCCGGTGAGATCGGTGCGGGGCTTCGCCTCTGCCGGCGCGACGGGCGCGGCTTCCTTCGCGGCGCCATTGGTGACACTGGCCGCGGTTGCGGGCTGCTCGACCTGCACCTCCGGCTCGGCGTGGTGGCGCGGCAGGAAGATGTGGAACGAGGTGCCCTGCCCCGGCTCGGAATCGACGTAGATGAAGCCGCCGGTCTGCTTGACGATGCCGTAGACGGTGGAGAGGCCGAGCCCGGTGCCCTTGCCCACCTCTTTCGTCGAGAAGAACGGCTCGAAAATCTTGTCGCGGATGTCGGCGGGAATGCCGGTGCCGGTGTCGGCGACCTCGATACGGACGTAGTCCGCCGCCGGCATACCCTTATAGGCGAGCTTGCCCGCGTCTTCCGTGGTGACGTTGGCGGTGCGGATGATCAGCTTGCCGCCGTCCGGCATCGCGTCGCGCGCGTTGACCGCGAGGTTGACGATCACCTGCTCGAACTGGGAGACGTCGACCTTGACCGGCCAGAGGTCTCGGCCGTGGATCAGGTCGAGCTTGACTTTCTCGCCGATCAAGCGTCGCAGCAGCATGGTGAGATCGGAGAGCGCATCGCCGAGATCCAGCACCTGCGGACGCAGCGTCTGCCGCCGCGAGAACGCCAGCAGCTGCCGCACCAGGGTGGCGGCGCGCGTCGCGTTCTGCTTGATCTGCATGATGTCCTGGAACGACGGATCAGTCGGCTTGTGCGCGTTCAGCAGGAAGTCGTTCGCCATCATGATGGCGGAGAGCACGTTGTTGAAGTCGTGGGCGATGCCGCCGGCGAGCTGGCCGACGGTCTCCATCTTCTGCGACTGGTTGATCTGGTTCTCCAGCGCGCGCCGCTCGGTGGTCTCGAGCATGTGCACGATGGCGGCTTCCGCCTCGTTCTCGGCCGCATCCACCGGCGTGACGAAGAACTGGCCCCAGCGTTCCCTCGTCCCTTCCAGCGCCACCTCGACCGGCGCAATGTCGGCCTGGCCTACAGCGGCCTGGTTGATCGCCGTGATCAGCAGATGACGATCGCGCGAATTGACCGCGCGGAAGATCGACTTGGAGGCGCTGTCGAGCCCGAGTGCCTGCCCGAGCTTGGCATAGCGCGCATTGGCGCGCACGACGTTGCCGGCGCGATCGACGGTCGCGATCGCCATCGGCGTATGGTCGAAGAAGCGCATGAAACGCACTTCGGCGGCGCGATCGGGATCGCTGCGCTCGTCGCGGGCGCGGCTGATGACGAGGGTGCGCGAGGGCCCCGGCGCGCCGTCGGCGCCGAAGGCGAGCTTGTGATAGAGCCGCACCGGCATGGTCCTGCCATTGCGCATGCGCAGGTCGATGTCGAAGACTTCGGTCTTCACCTCGCCCGGCACCGCCACGATCGCGGTGAGCAGCGCGGACCCGTCGCCGGAGACGATGTCGGTGAGCTTCAACCCGCCCGAGCCGATCTCGGCGAGGTCATAGTCGAGCCAGTTCGCCAGCGTCGCGTTGACATAAGCGAGCTCGCCGGCGGGATTGACCGAGAAGAAGCCGCAAGGCGCGTGGTCGAGATATTCGATTGCGTGCTGGAGCTCCTGGAACACGTCCTCCTGGCGCTCGCGGTCGCGGGTGATGTCGGCGATCGACCACACCGCGTATTTCGACTCGCGCTTGCCGGTACCGAGCGGGCGCACGCGCATGCGCAGCCACCGGCCCTGGCTGCCGTCATGGCCGGAGATGCGCACCTCCTCCTGCTGGCGCTTGCCCTCGCGGGCGGCCTTCAGCAAACGGAACACGGCTTCGGAGACGTCGGGATTGCCGATGAAGACGCGCTCCACCGGGCGCACGTCCTGCGGGCCGCTGGCGCCGGTCAGCGTCAGATAGGCCGCGTTGGAATAGACCACGTGTCCGCGCGCATCGGTGACGGCGAGACCGTCGAATGCGTGATCGGAGATGCGGCCGATGATGGGATCATCGAGATTTCGGTCGGCGAAGCGGATGATGCCGGCGGCAAAGGCGAACAGGTTGAACAGGCCGACCATCGCCAGCACGGCGAGGATACCGAGGATGTAGGGCTGCGCCTGCGCGCGCCCGAGCGTCATCAGCCCGACGGCGACCGCGACGAGGCCGGCCGCCACCAGCAGCACCAGTGCAATGCTGCCCGAGCGCGGCGACGGCTCGTTCGCCGCAACGGGCTCGCGTGTGAGGTCGTGGTCGGTCTCAGCAGTCATATCGAGCTGGCGCAGCCTGTCGGCAGAGAATCAACGCGCTGCGGCGCGCGCGGGGTCCTCCCTGCCTGAATCGGACCCAAGGGTGCAAGGGCAGCAAGGGCGAAAGGTACGCTGATTCCCAGATTACGGCCATTTCCGGTACTTTCCGGGCATTTTATTCCCGCCCGGCGCCGAATCCGCGCTTCAGCCGCATGACGTAGCCGATCACCTCGGCGACCGCGTGGTAGTGCTCGGTCGGGATTTCCTGGTCGATGTCGACGGTGGCATAGAGCGCACGGGCCAGCGGGACGTTCTCGACGATCGGGATGTCGTGCTCGCGCGCGATCTCCCGGATCTTGAAGGCGAGGTTGTCGACGCCCTTGGCGACGCAGATTGGCGCCGACATGCCGCGCTCGTAGGACAGCGCCACCGAGTAGTGGGTCGGGTTGGTGATGATCACCGAGGCCTTGGGAACCGCCGCCATCATGCGCTTCTTGGCGCGCTGCTGCCGGAGTTGCCTGATCTTGCCCTTGATGTGCGGGTCGCCTTCGGACTGCTTGAACTCTTCCTTGATCTCCTGGAGCGACATCTTCTGCCGCTGGAACCAGCTGCGGTACTGGAAGAAATAGTCGGCAATGGCGACGATCGCGAGCGCCGCGACGACCGCGCCGAGCAGGTGGACGGTCATGCTGGTGGTGGCGCCGAGCATGGCGGCCGGATCGAGCCGGACCATGGCCTCCATGCGATGCCGTTCCGGCCACAGGATCACGGTCATGACCACGCCGAGCGCGATCAGCTTGCCGAGACCCTTGAGGAAGTTCGCCGCCGCCTGCTTGCCGAAGATGCGCTTGAAGCCGGCGCCGGGCGAGATCTTGCTGAATTTGGGTTTCAGGGATTCGGCCGACCACACCAGGCGGTGCTGGAGCATGTTGCCGGCGATCGCCGCCAGCACCAGCATCAGGAGAGGCACGCCGATCGCAGCCAGCACGGCGACTTCGATCTGCTGCATCAGCTTGAGCAGATTGCCGCCGTCGGTCTTGATCATCCAGGAATTGGCGAGCAGGTTGCGCATCGGCGTCATCAGCCCGCTGCCGACCGAGCCCGAGAAGGTCGAGACCACGAGCGTGCCGCCCGCGATCATGAACCAGGTGTTGATCTCCTGGCTCTTGGCAACGTCGCCGCGTTGGAGCGCATCGTCGAGACGCTTTTGTGTCGGGTCTTCTGTTTGACTCTCTGGATCGTTGTCTTCCGCCATCGATCCCTCGTTACTTGAGCGGCATCATCTGGTGCATGACACCGATGAAGTAATCCAGATACGTGCCCATCATCGCCGTGAGCACCACGGCGAGCACCAGGAAGCCGGCGAAGATCGACAGCGGCACACCGACGAAATAGACCTGCATCTGCGGCATCAGCCGCGCCAGCACGCCAAGTCCGATGTTGAAGACGAGGCCGAACACCAGAAACGGCCCCGAGAGCTGCAGGCCGAGCCGGAACGCGGCGGCAAAGGCGCGCGTCGCCAGCGAAGCGACGTCGCCACTCGACACCGTCTCGCCCGGCGAGAAGATCGAATAGCTGTCGTTCAGCGCCGCGATGACCAGGTGGTGGCTGTCGGTGGCGAACAGCAGCGTCACCCCGAGCATGGTCAGGAAGTTGCCGACCAGCACACCCTGCTGCCCCTGGGTGGGATCGACCGAAGTGACGAAGCCGAGCCCCATCTGCTGCGCAATCACGGAGCCCGCGACCTGGAGCGCCGACAGCGTCACGCGCGCAGTCGCGCCCAGCACGATGCCGATCACGATCTCATGCAGCATCAAGACCAGCAGGGGTGCGAGCGAGCCCATGTCGACGTGATAGGCATTGCGATGCAGCGGCAGGATGATCAGCGTGAGCAGCAGCGCGATCGACAGCTTGATTCGCGTCGGGATGTTGGTCTCGCCAAGGCCCGGCAGCAGCATCACCATTGCGCCGACCCGGGCGAAGGCGAGCATGAAGGAGGCGGCGAGCGCCGGCAGCAGCGAGACGTCGATGCGCATGGTGCTCGCATCTTGCCTCAGCCACCGATGATTCGCGACGAGATCCGCAGCATGTGGGCATGGAGCGAGTCGGCCATGAACGGCAGCGCCAACAGCATCGTGGCAAAGATGGCCAGGATCTTCGGCACGTAGATCAGCGTCTGCTCCTGGATCTGCGTCAGCGCCTGGAACAGCGACACGATGACGCCGACCACGAGGCCGACCACCATCAGCGGCGAGGACACGATCACGATGGTCCAGATCGCGTCACGCGCGACGTCGAGGGTTTCGGGTCCGGTCATATCGAGAATTCCTTATTCAACCTTCATCCCCTCCACCGCGGCGGGGAACGAACGCCCTCTCCCCCGTCATTGCGAGCGAAGCGAAGCAATCCAGACTGCCGCCGCGGAGGGAATCTGGATTGCTTCGCTGCGCTCGCAATGACGATCGGGGCGAGCGCCAGCGCCAAAAAATCAGATCGGCATCTTCATGATGTCTTCGTATGCCGCGATCACGCGGTCGCGGACCGAGACCAGCGTGGAGACGGCGACGTCGGTGTCGGCGACCGCCGTCACCACGTCCATCACGTTGGCCTTGCCGGCGGCCATCGCCACCGTCTGGGCGTCGGACTTGCGGCCGGATTCCATGACGCTGCCGACGGCGTCTTTCAGCAGCGAAGCAAAGGATTGCCCGGTCGCTTCGCTGCCCTTGCCCGCACCGCTGTTCTCCAGCACACGGGCAAGATTGGCGTAGGCGTTGGCCGCGATTGTCGGTGATGCCATGGCTCAAATGTCCTGTTCAGCTCTTGAGGATGTCGAGCGTGCGCTGGATCATCCGGCGCGTCGCACTGATGATGTTGAGATTGGCCTCGTAGGACCGCTGCGCATCGCGCATGTCGGTCATCTCGACCACCGAGTTCACGTTGGGGTATTTGACGTTGCCGGTCGCGTCCGCTGCCGGATTGTTCGGCTCGTATCTGACGCGGAAGGCGGACTGGTCGGGCTTGATCTTGCCGAGGGTGACGACCTGCGCGTCGAGGCTGCGGTCGAGCGCGGAGGAGAAGGTCGGAACCTTGCGCCGGTAGGGATCGCCACCCGCGGTCGGCGACGTCGAGTCCGCATTCGCGATGTTTTCCGAGATCACCCGCATGCGTCCGGCCTGGGCGCGCAGGCCCGAGGTCGCGATCGCCATCGAGCGGGCGAAGTCACTGCTGTCGTTCGCCATGATCTACCTCCAGCTCTCTGGTATGAGCATGATCTGGTCGGGAAACCGCCGCACACTTTTCCGGATCATGCTCTAGCCCTTGCCGATCGCGGTCTTGAGCAGGTGCAGGCTCTTCGAATAGAGCGAGGTCGCCGCCGCGTAGTCCATCTGGTTGCTGGCGGACTTCATCATCTCCTCTTCGAGATTGACGGCATTGCCCGCCGGGCGTGTCTCGAAGCCGGCATTCTTGTTCTGGTCGAAGCCGGAGGCTGCGCCTGACGGCTTCATGTGCGAGGCGCTGGTGACGGCCAGCGCCAGGGGGCCCATCGAGCCCGTGACCGCGCCTGACTTGTCGAGCTTCGGCTCGACCAGGTCGCGCGGCCGGAATTTGGGCGTATCGGAGTTGGAGACGTTCTCGGACAGGACGCGCTGACGCTCCTGATGCCACTGCATCTTGGTGCGAAGCGCCGACAGCACCGGGAGGTCGTTGATGGACATCGTTGCGGCTCCTTCCGCCGTCGGACCTGTGTCCGAAGCTAGGCAGAATTTGCCGCCTGTATGGTTAACAGGTAGTTAAGGACCGCGCCGGGATATGTCCCCGGGCGGAACACGACCTTGCAATCCCGTGATTCTACGCCTCGAAAAGTGGCATTAACCCAACCGCTTGGCGGCCCGCGCACGGGCCAAGAAGTCGTTTTGGATCGAGCGATTCATAGGTTATTAAGAGTTGGGGACGGCAAAACTTGCCGTGGAACGTTAAGAAATCGCAGTTTGGGGCATCGTACGCCGGTGGTTGGCGCTGTTGACCACGGGCACGAGAACAGCGCCATTTGTCGGGGACAAGTATGCAAGGCAGCCCTATCACCTTCATCGTCGCGTTCATCGTCGTTCTGGCGTTGATCGGCGTCGCTGCATGGCTGGTTCGCCGATTCGCCAGCGGCCGGATCGGCGCCAATACCCAGCGCGGCCGGATGCCCCGCCTCGCCGTGATCGACGCTGCCGCGGTCGATGGCCGGCGCCGCCTGGTCCTGGTCCGGCGCGACAATGTCGAGCATCTCCTGATGATCGGCGGACCGACC
>NZ_LWIG01000052.1:0-3733 GCF_002068095.1 Bradyrhizobium sacchari
AGGGTGAGATGCATGCGCTCATGGCGGCCGTTCTGCTGCGGCTTGCCAGGAGCAATGCGCTCCGGCGTCACTCCGGCCTTGATCAGGTTCACCGACAAGCGCGACAGGCCGCCCGCACCTCGCGAAGCAAAGGGAGAGCCATTGTCCGACCGCAGGAAGTTAGGCAATCCGAACTCGCGGAAGGCGGCATCGAGCACCGGCCAAACATGGTCAGTGTCGGTGCGGGGCAATGCCTGACAGCGCAGAAGATAGCGGCTGTGGGCATCGGTGATCGTCAGGGGCTCACATCGATCGCCGTCACCCGTCAGGAACCAGCCCTTGAAGTCGATGCACCAGACGTCGTTGGCGGCTTCACATGCGGCAAAGGGCGCGCTCGAAGGCGGGCTGCGACGGCGCAGCTTGCGCCTTACCGTCAACCCTTCGCGATCAAACAGCTCTCCGATCGTGCTCGCCACTGGCCACTCGGTTTTAGGCGCAGCTCGCTCCAGATAAGCTCTCACCTTCACTGGCCCCCAGGTTGGATGCGCCCGCCGGACTTCAAGGCAGCGCTCCGCAATTTCCGGCGCAATCGCCTGCGGATGATGCCGTGGAGCCCGCGAGCGATCGAGCAGGCCGGCTAACCCTTCTTCCTCATACCGCCCCAGCCATTTGTACCCGACCCGGCGGCTCACATTGAACCGCCGGCAGAGGGCAGCAAATGACTCCTCGCCCTTCTCAGCCGCCAACACAAAACGCATCCGCTCGTCCACGGCACAGGTCTCCTTCCAACCCATCGGCAAGGCCCTCCTTGCCGACCAATTGACCTGTTACCCATGTCGCCGGTCTAGACTGTTACCCATGTAGCCGGTCAGGACCACCCCAACCCTCTCCCCGCAAGCGGGGAGAGGGGGAAGAAAGCCAGCACCCTCCACCAAAACAGTGGAGAGTCCTTTGGCGGGGACAGTTCCGGCGTCCAGCCGGAGAGCTTTTCAATTACATAGGTGTCCGTCACAACGCCGCGCCAGCTGCGCGCGACTCCGCCGAGCGGCTCGCGCTTCGCGGGGATTGAAGCCCACAGCGACGAACGGTTGTCGGGCTCGCGCCCGACATAGATGCCGGCGTGGTCCTTGATCCTGTCCATGCCGGGATCGCGGAAATCCTGGAAGCGGCCGCGCTCGTTGAGCTCGATGACGGGCACGCGGCCCCGGAATAGCCAGCGCATCATGGCGTAGGTGCGGTAGTCCGTGGTTGCGATCCAGGTCGCGCCTGTCTCGTCGAGGGCAGCCTGCGCCCTAGCGGCGACCTGCTCGTAGCCGGCCTCGCCGCCGATGGGATCGATCTTGCCGAGCAGATTCCAGGGCGCTACGACGTAGTAGAGGAACACGATGACGACGAAGGCGATGCCCGAGACGATCGCCGTCTTCATCCAGAACAAGCCCGACCGGATCATCCGCGCCGACGGATTCTCACGCGAGAGCGTGACGAGGTTCACGACCGCAGCCACAAAGCCCACCGGCCACATGAACATCGGCCAGGTGTCGCCGACGCGGAGCGTCAGCGACTTGACCAGGAAATAGAGGAACGGCACCAGCACCGCGGTGGACAACAGGATCGCAAGCGGCTCGCGCCTGCGATAGCCGCGCCACGCCGTCATCGCCAGGGCCGACAGCACGACCGGCAACATGACGAAGCCGACGAGGCCCAATTGCAGGCCGATGTAGTCGCCGAACGTCCGCAGCGAGATGCCGTAATTGGTGGTGGCGCGCACGCCCTGGAAGCGGAACGAGGCCCAGTCGTGCTGCACGTTCCAGATCAGCACCGGCGAGAAGGTCGCGAGCGCGATCAGCACGGCGAGATAAGGGTAAGGGCTGCGCAACCAGCGCCAGCGCCAGTCCGGCACCAGCAGGAAGGCGGCAACCGCCGGCGCGAACATGACCACGGTGAATTTCGACAGCATCGCAAGGCCAGCGAACAGGCCGGCTGCGAGCCACCAGCGGCCGTCGCCGCTCTGCGCCAGCCGCACCAGGGACCATATCACCGCCACCGCGAACGGGATCGCGGCGACGTCAGGTGCGACCTTGGCCATCAGAAGGCCGTAATAGAGCGCGGCCTCCGGCATGAGCACGACGGCCACGATCGCACGTACGTCGTGCGTGAGGCGCCGGACGATGTCGGCGAGCAGCAGCTGCGTCACCAGCATCGCGACGATACCGCCGAAGCGGACGCCGAGCGTGGTGTCGCCGAAGATCGCGGTTCCGAAACGGATCAGCCAGGCGATCCCCGGGGGATGATCGAGGAAGCTGAGCGCCGCCTCCTTCGACCAGGTCCAGTAATAGGCTTCATCCGTGCGCAGCTCGAGTGCGGAGGCATAGATGATGCGCAGCGCGGTCATCGCCGCGATGATCAGCAGGGCGACAAGCATGAGACGGCGTTCGGCGCCGTCTGGCTTCTCGGATTTGTCGGGAGCGATCGTCACGGCCGCGCTTTTCCCCGACTTGGGAGGGTGAGTCAATGTTGGGGGGAGGCCCTCTCCCTGTCGTCCCGGGGCGCGACGTAGCCGCGAGCCCGGGACCATAACCACAGGGAGGAGTTTGGCGACGACTCGGAGTTAACGGCCCGTCGCACAACCTCTTCCTGTGGCTGTGGGTCCCGGATCTGTGCGCGCTTTGGGCGCGCTTGTCCGGGACGACAGCGGAGAGGATGGGGAAGATGGTGGTCACGGCGCGCAGGTGCGCGCGTTTGCACACCCTACGATTTCGTAACCTTGCCGCGCATGTGATCGGCCGAGCTGTCCGCCGCGGGAATTAAACGCTAGGCTGGCTGTTCTCCTTGATGAACTGATACAAGCGAATCATGGCCACCGCTCCCGTCCACATGCCCGAACTCGTCCGCGCGACCAGCGTGCGGCAGGTACGGCTCGTTTGCGGAATCATCCTGTTCTCTTACGTGGTCAGCCACTTCCTCAACCATGCGCTCGGCAACATCTCGGTCGACGCCATGGAGGCCGGGGTCTACTACCATACGGCATTCTGGCAGTTCCTGCCCGTCGCGATCGTGTTCTACACGGCGGCGCTCACCCATATGGGCCTCGGCATCTACGCACTGTACCAGCGCCGGCAATTCCGCTGGCGGACGATCGAGCCGCTCCAGCTCCTATTGGGCCTGAGCATTCCCGCCCTCGTCATGGCGCATGTGATCGGCGTGCGGCTCGGCCTCACGCTGTATGGACACCAGAAGCTCTATCCGCAGGAACTCTACCTATTCTTCTCGTCGAACCGTATCTGGACCATGACGATCCTGCTGATCATCGCCTGGATCCACGGCTGCATCGGCATCTACTTCTGGCTTCGCCTGAAACCGTTCTTCGCGCGCGCGGCGCCCTATCTGCTTGCGGCCGCAGTGCTGATCCCGACGCTGTCTCTGCTTGGCGTCTACCAGGGCGGCCGCAGCGTCATGCTGGATGCCGACGACGGCGAATGGCGCACGCACCATCTGACGCGCCGCCAGCTCGGCTCGGTCGCCGAAGCCAATACGCTCGACCGCATCACCTTTGGCCTCACCGCCGGATATTTCGGTTTGCTGGGGCTGGTGCTGGTGGCGCGCGGCGCGCGGGCCTGGCGCGAGCGGCGCGGCGGCATGATCGCGCTGTCCTACGGCAACGGCAAGACGGTGCGGGTGCCAAAGGGCCTCTCCGTGCTGGAGGCGAGCCTGCGCCACAACGTGCCGCATGCCAGCGTCTGCGGCGGCCGCGCCC
>NZ_LWIG01000052.1:3764-6519 GCF_002068095.1 Bradyrhizobium sacchari
GCGACCATGGCGCCCTGCCGGAGCCGTCGCAGCGCGAGGCCTTCGTGCTGGCCCGTGTCGGCACCGCCGACCCCTCGATCCGGCTGGCGTGCCAGCTGCGTCCGGAATGCGACCTCTCCTTCTTCCAGCTCTTCACGCCGCATACGCATGCGGCGGACGGGCAGGCCTCGACGCCGGCGCGTATCGGCCAGGAGCGCTATCTCGTCAGCCTGTTCGTGGACATGCGCGGCTCGACGCAGCTCGCCGAGAAGCGACTGCCGTTCGACACCGTCTTCATCGTCAACCGCTTCCTCGGCGCGGTCTCGCAGGCCGTGATCGAGAACGGCGGCCAGCCCAACCAGTTCGTCGGCGACGGCATGCTGGCGCTGTTCGGGCTGTCGGCGGATCCGCAAGAAGCATGCCGGCAGGCCCTGAAGGCAGCCGCCGGCCTCGCCGCGAACATCGACGAGTTGAATCAGCTTCTCAGTCACGACCTGCGTCAGCCGATCCGCTTCGGCATAGGCATTCATGGCGGCGAGGTCATCATCGGCGACATCGGCTATCGCGACCACATCGTCTTCACCGCCCTCGGCGATGCCGTCAACGTCGCCGCCCGGCTGCAGGACATGACCAAGACGCTCGCCTGCGAGGCGATCGTCTCCGAGGAAGTGCGCCGCACCGCCGGCCTCGCCGACGCCGCCCTTCCGCAGCAGGAGGTCGCCATCCGCGGCCGCGACGAGCCGATGGCCGTGAGCGTGGTTGCGGATGCAAGGGAGCTGGCCGCGCTGGTCGACCGCGGCGCGCGCGTGGCGGCGTAAGGCGCGAACTATGCGGAAGGTGCGCTCCCTCTCCCGCTTGCGGGAGAGGGTATCTTCGCAACGGGACAATCCCTAAGAGGAGAGCGCCCTCACCCGGCGCTACGCGCCGACCTCTCCCGCAAGCGGGAGAGGTGCACCACCGTCGAGGCCGCAGCTCAGCTCGATCTCGTTACAAACGTAACACCGGCTTGCTGCGACGCAGCGGCATGGACCTGCTGCGAAAGCACGAATTGACTTCGCCCTGTTCGTTGCGACAGATGAGCGCGGGATCGCGGTGATGACCACTGGTCCAACGAAAAAGCTCCGGGAGGAGACCACATGTTCGATCGACGCGACCTGCTCAAAGGAGCGGGGCTTGCCGCCATTGCGGCTACACTGAATTCTACCAAGGCGCTGGCGCTCGACACTGTCACCCTGCCCTTCGCCAATGGCGAGCGACCGCTGGTGAAATATCCGCAGAAGCGGCCGATGATCGGGCTGACCAGCCGGCCGCCGCAGCTCGAGACACCGTTCGCGGTGTTCAACGATGGGCCGCTCACGCCGAACAACGCCTTCTTCGTGCGCTATCACCTTTCCGACCTGCCCTACAATCTGGACCCCGACAAGTTCACGCTGGAGGTCAAGGGCAAGGTCGACAAGCCGCTGAAACTGTCGCTGAAAGACATCCGGAAGATGAAGGCGACGGAGATCGTCGCCGTCAACCAATGCTCCGGCAACAGCCGCGGCTTCTCCGAGCCGCGCGTCGCCGGCGGCCAGCTCGCCAACGGCGCGATGGGCTGCGCCCGCTGGCGCGGCGTGCCGCTCAAGGCCGTGCTGGAGATGGCGGGCGTACAGGCCGGCGCGAAGCAGGTCACGTTCAATGGCATGGATGGCCCGGCCAGCGACAAGACGCCCGACTTCGTCAAGGCGCTCGATATCGATCACGCCACCGACGGCGAGGTGATGCTGGCCTATGGCATGAACGGCGAGGACCTGCCGTTCCTCAACGGCTTTCCGCTGCGGCTGGTCGTGCCCGGCTATTACGGCACCTACTGGCTCAAGCACCTCAACGAGATCACCGTCATCGACGGCGTCTATGACGGCTTCTGGATGAAGTCGGCTTATCGCATTCCGGATACGCCGAACAACGCCATCGAGCCGGGCACCACGCCGAAGGCGACGATCCCGATCAACCGCTTCACCATCCGCTCCTTCATCACCAGCGTCGCCGACGGCGCCAAGCTCAAGGCGGGAGCTGTGACCCTGCGCGGCATCGCGTTCGACGGCGGCAAGGGCATCAAGGAGGTCGAGGTCTCCACCGACGGCGGCAAGACCTGGACGAGCGCGAAGCTCGGCAAGGATCTCGGCAAATACGCCTTCCGCGAATGGAAGCTGCCGGTGAAGCTCGCGGCCGGCACCCTCGAGCTCAAGGTCCGCGCCACCGGCAATGGCGGCGAGACCCAGCCGGATACGCCGCGCTGGAATCCGGCGGGTTATTTGCGCAACGTCGTCGAAACCGTCCGCGTCAGCGTGGCCTGAGGGAGAATGATCATGCAGCGCACCGTTCTCCTCTCCGTCACGCTCGCCCTCGCCGCCGCGGTCGGTTCGGCGCTCGCAGCGCCGGTCAACTACAAGACCCCCGATGAGGTCGCCGCGTTCAAGCCCGGGCCCAATCTCGAGGTGGTGCAGGGCAATTGCACCGCCTGCCACTCGTCCGACTACATCAACACCCAGCCGCCGATGAAGGACAGGAAAGGCTTCTGGCAGGCCGAGGTGACCAAGATGATCAAAGTCTATGGCGCCCCGATCGACGACGCCGATGTCGGCAAGATCGTCGATTATCTGGCCGCGACCTATTGACGGGTGGCGCGCGGCGCATGCGCCGATTGACCGCGAAACGGGCAAAACCGGCAAAAACGCCGCGAAGTTGAGCGGAATTCGGCGAAAGGCGGATGTGGTTTGAGCTACCAAGCCCGCCA
>NZ_LWIG01000052.1:6568-9213 GCF_002068095.1 Bradyrhizobium sacchari
CGGTTCGAGATCTCGGAGGAAGACCCGCGGAGAAGACGTGATGCCCAAAGGTACGGTCAAGTGGTTCAACCCGACGAAGGGTTATGGGTTTATCCAGCCTGCGTCGGGAGGCAAGGATGTGTTCGTGCATATCTCGGCAGTGCAGAAAGCCGGTCTGTCGACCCTGAACGAGGGACAGACGGTTGAATACGAAGAGATCGCAAACCGGGGCAAGACCTCCGCAGAGAACCTCAAAGTATAAGCCCGCCAGCGTTTCGCTGCCTCCCGGAGCGTCTCCGGGAGCGAGGCCAAGAAAATTTCAGAAGACGGTCAGTGCATTCGACGACAGGCGTTGCGATTGCACAAGGATAGCTATTTTTCCCGTGTAGACCGATCATTCAACGCCACGGCAATGACAATCGCGACGGCACTTCGCTAACCCACCGGCAACGGTGCGTCGCGCTTGATCTCCTCCATCACCGCATAGGTCCGCGTCTCGCGCACGCCCGGCATCGACAGCAGGGTCTCGCCGAGGAAGCGTCGATACGCGGTCATGTCCGCAAGCCGCGCCTTCACAAGATAGTCGAAGCCGCCGGCAACCATGTGACACTCCAGCACTTCAGGGGCGAGCTTCACCGCGCGCGCAAAGCGCTCGAAATTGTCGGGCGTGGTCTTGTCGAGCAGCACCTCGACGAACACGAGCAGGCCGAGGCCGAGCCGGTGCGGATTGAGCCGCGCGCCATAGCCCTCGACAAAGCCCTCGCGCTGCAAACGCTTCAACCGCTCGCCGATCGAGGTCGGCGACAGGCCAATGCGTTCGGCGAGCTCGACATTGGCGATGCGGCCATCTTCCTGCAAAATCGAGAGGATTTTCCGGTCGATTCGATCGAGTTCCATATCTTGTAAGGCCAAATGACGTCCGATCTTCATTTTCTAAGGCAAACGGGCTAGATTGTCCATCGAACTACGGTCACGCGGGCCTTATCCTGGATTTTGAGCCACAGGACACGCCATGCCGAACATTCCGCCGCCATTCGCCGCCCCCTATGCCCCTGACGATGCCGAGATCGCCGCGCGCCTGTTGCCGGCCTCGCATCTGGCCCCGCCGCAGGAGGCGCGGATCGACCGCACCGCGACGCGGCTGATCGAGGCGATCCGCAAGCGCGACGACCGCCTCGGCGGCGTCGAGGACATGCTGCGGGAATTCGCGCTCTCGACCAAGGAAGGGCTCGCCCTGATGGTCCTGGCGGAAGCGCTGCTGCGCGTGCCGGACGCGCGCACCGCCGATCAGTTCATCGAGGACAAGCTCGGCGAGGGCGACTTCATCCACCACGAGACCAAGTCCACCGCCTTCCTGGTCAACGCCTCGGCCTGGGCGCTCGGCCTGTCGGCGCGGGTGATCCAGCCCGGCGAGACGCCCGACGGCACCATCGGCCGGCTGGTGAAGCGGCTGGGCGCGCCGGCGGTGCGCACCGCCACGCGCCAGGCGATGCGGCTGATGGGCAATCATTTCGTGCTGGGCGAGACCATCGAGCAGGCGCTGGAGCGGGGCAAGCCGCGCTCCGGCCAGAAGCCGCGCTATTCCTTCGACATGCTCGGCGAAGGCGCGCGCACGGCCGCGGACGCCAGGCGCTATTTCGACGCCTATGCCAGCGCGATCGAGACCATCGGCAAGGCCGCCGGCGATCGCCCCCTCCCCGACCGGCCCGGCATCTCGGTCAAGCTCTCGGCCCTGCATCCGCGCTTCGAGGCGATCAGCCGCAACCGCGTGATGGCCGAGCTGGTGCCGCTGCTGCTGGATCTGGCGCAACGCGCCAAGGCCCACGACCTCAACTTCACCGTCGACGCCGAGGAGGCCGACCGGCTGGAGCTGTCGCTCGACGTGATCGCGGCAACGCTCGCCGATCCCTCTCTCAAGGGCTGGGATGGGTTTGGCCTTGCGGTCCAGGCCTATCAGAAGCGCGCGAGCGCAGTGATCGACTATGTCGATGCGCTCGCCCACGCCCACGACCGCAAGCTGATGGTGCGGCTGGTCAAAGGCGCCTATTGGGACACCGAGATCAAGCGCGCGCAGGAGCGCGGGCTCGACGGCTATCCCGTGTTCACGCGCAAGGCGATGACCGACCTGAATTTCGTCGCCTGCGCGACGAAGCTGCTGAGCCTGCGGCCGCGCATCTTCCCGCAATTCGCCACCCACAACGCGCTCACGGTCGCAACCGTGCTGGAGCTTGCCGGGAGCAGCGGCGGCTTCGAATTCCAGCGCCTGCACGGCATGGGCGAAGCGCTCTACGAGCAGCTTGCCAAGGACCATCCTGACATCGCCTACCGCACCTATGCGCCGGTCGGCAGCCATCGCGACCTGCTCGCCTATCTGGTGCGGCGGCTTTTGGAGAACGGCGCCAACTCGTCCTTCGTGGCGCAGGCCGCCGATTATCGCGTGCCCGTGCCGGCGCTGTTGCAGCGGCCGGCGGATGCGATCGTGCGGCCGCAAGCGGCGGCCCACCCCAAAATTCCGCTGCCGGGCGATCTGTTCGCGCCGGAGCGGCGCAATTCGCGCGGCGTGGAGTTCGGCGCGCGTGCCGCGCTCGACCGGTTGCTGACCGACGTCAAGGCCGAGGCGGCGGACCTCAAGCCGATCGCTGACGCCACGCCGGAGCAGGCCAATG
>NZ_LWIG01000052.1:9226-15169 GCF_002068095.1 Bradyrhizobium sacchari
GGCGGTCGCCGTCGCACGCGCCGGTTTTGCCGCCTGGAGCCGGACCCCTGCGGGCACACGTGCGGCGGCGCTGGAGCAGGCCGCGCATCTGCTGGAGAGCCGGGCCGCGCACTTCATCGCATTGCTCCAGCGCGAGGGCGGCAAGACGCTCGACGATGCGCTGTCGGAGCTGCGCGAGGCCGCCGATTTCTGCCGCTATTACGCCGCGCAGGGCCGCAAGCTGTTCGGCGCCGATGCCGCCATGCCGGGCCCGACCGGCGAAAGCAACGCGCTTGGCCTGCGCGGCCGCGGCGTCTTCGTCGCGATCTCGCCCTGGAATTTTCCGCTGGCGATCTTCCTCGGCCAGGTCACGGCGGCGCTGATGGCCGGCAACAGCGTCGTGGCAAAACCGGCCGAGCAGACGCCGCGCATCGCGCGCGAGGCGGTCGTCCTGCTGCACGAGGCCGGCATCCCCAGGAGCGCGCTGCATCTCGTCACCGGCGACGGCCGCATTGGCGCGGTGCTGACCGCGCACCAGGATATCGCCGGCGTCGTCTTCACCGGCTCGACCGAGGTCGCGCGCAGCATCAACCGGACGCTGGCTGCCAAGGATGGGCCGATCGTGCCGCTGATCGCGGAGACTGGCGGCATCAATGCCATGATTGCGGATGCGACCGCGCTGCCTGAGCAGGTCGCCGACGACGTCGTGACCTCCGCGTTCCGTTCAGCCGGTCAGCGCTGCTCCGCGCTGCGGCTTTTGTTCGTGCAGGAGGACGTTGCCGACCGCATGATCGAGATGATCGCGGGCGCGGCGCGGGAGCTCAGAATCGGCGATCCGCTTGAGGTCGCAACTCATATCGGGCCGGTGATCGACGCCGAGGCCAAGCAGCGCCTCGATGCGCATATCACGCGGATGAAGAGCGAGGCACGGCTGCACTTCGCGGGCTCAGCGCCTGAAGGCTGCTTCGTCGCCCCGCATATCTTCGAGCTCAGGGACGCCGGCCAGCTCACCGAGGAGGTGTTCGGCCCGATCCTGCATGTGGTTCGCTATCGCGCCGAGAACCTCGAGCGTGTGCTGCAGGCGATCGAGCGCACCGGCTACGGCCTCACGCTCGGCGTCCATTCCCGTATCGACGACACGATCGAAGGCATCATCGACCGCGTCCAGGTCGGCAACATCTACGTCAACCGCAACATGATCGGCGCCGTGGTCGGCGTGCAGCCATTCGGCGGCAACGGCCTGTCCGGAACCGGCCCAAAGGCCGGCGGCCCCCACTACCTCGCACGGTTTGCGACCGAGCAGACGGTGACCATCAACACCGCGGCCGCCGGCGGCAACGCTGCCCTGCTTGCGGGGGAGGAGTGAGGCCCTGCGCCCGGCGCCGTTGCATCCCGGCAAAACATCGGTCTAATGCTGCCCCGATGGGCCTCGCGCCAATTCCAGCGCGCGGGAAACGACAAGAGTGAGGGAGCAACGCCGCGATGGAGAAGGGCATTTTTGCGGGGCTGAAGGTTCTGGACTGCGCGAGCTTCATCGCAGCGCCCGCGGCCGCGACCGTGCTGTCGGATTTCGGCGCCGACGTCATCAAGATCGAGCCGCCCGGCACCGGGGACCCCTACCGCAACCTGCCCAACATTCCGGGCTATCCGAGCAGCGAGCACAATTACGCCTGGCTGCTGGAGGCCCGCAACAAGAAGAGCATCGCGCTCGACCTCGCCAAGCCCGAGGCACAGGCCGTGCTCTACAAGCTGGTGGAGGAGGCCGACGTCTTCATCACCAACATGCTGCCGCCGGTGCGCGTCAAGCTCGGCATCACCTACGACCATCTCGCCCATCTCAACGACCGGCTGATCTACGCCTCCTTCACCGGCTATGGCGAGAAGGGCGAGGAAGCCAACAAGCCCGGCTTCGACAGCAACGCCTATTGGGCGCGCTCCGGCCTGATGGACCTAGTCCGCGCCGATCTCGATACGACGCCTGCCCGCTCGGTCGCCGGCATGGGCGACCATCCCTGCGCCATGGCGCTGTACAGCGCCATCGTCACGGCGCTATATCAGCGCGAAAAGACCGGCAAGGGCTCGCATGTCGCCTCCAATCTGATGGCGAACGGGATATGGGCGGCGAGCGTGCTGGCGCAGGCAAAGCTGAGCGGCGCCAAATTCGCCGCGCGACGGCCCCGTGAGCGCGCGCTCAACGCGGTCGCCAACCACTATCAGTGCAAGGACGGCCGCTGGCTGATCCTGTCGCTGCTGAGCGAGGAGAAGCAGTTTCCGACGCTGGCCAAGTGCCTCGGACGCGAAGACCTCATCACCGATCCGCGTTTCGCGACCAAGGCGGACCGCCACGCCCGCTCTGTCGAGCTGATCAGGATATTTGACGAGACGTTTGCCACCAAGGACCTCGCCGAATGGCGCAAGCTCCTCGACGGCAATGGCCTGGTGTTCGGCATCGTCGGCATTCTCGACGACATCCCCAACGACAAGCAGATGCTCGACAACGAGGTACTGGTGCCGTTCGAGAACGACACCATGCTCACCATCTCCAGCCCGATCTGGATCGACGGCGCAAAGAAGGTCCAGCCGCGCAAGCCGCCCGCTGTGGGCGAGCACAGTGACGAGATTTTGCGCGAGGCGGGATACGACGAGGCGGCGATCAAGCAGCTGCGGTCGAAGGGGGCAGTGGGGTAGGCGCATCGCCCTAACCCCGTCATTGCGAGCGCGGCGAAGCAATCCAGTATCCCACCGCGGATGCATTGCTGGATTGCTTCGCTGCGCTCGCAATGACGACGAAGGACCATCTCGCTATAACAAACGGCAAACACCATCTCCGCGAGGTCCCATGCCCAGTTACCGCCTGCACTACTTCCCCGAATCCGGCAACAGCTACAAGCTGGCGCTGATGCTGACGCTTTGCGGCGCGAGGTTCGAGCCGGTGTGGACCGATTTCGGCGGCGGCGTCACGCGCACACCGGAATGGCGCAAGGCCGTCAACGAGATGGGCGAGATTCCCGTGCTCGAAGTGGACGGCGTGAAGATGACGCAGACTGCGCCGCTCCTCTTGAGGCTCGCCGAGCAATACGGCCGCTTCGGCGCCGACACCGAGGAGGAGAAGTTCGAGCTGCTGCGCTGGCTGTTCTGGGACAACCACAAGCTCACCGGCTACATGGCGACCTATCGCTTCATGCGCGCCTTCACCGAGAAGAACGACCCGCAGGTGCTGAAGCATTTCCGCCGGCGGCTCGACGATTTCCTCGGCATTCTCGACGGACATCTCCAGCACAACGCCTTCGCGATCGGAACCAAGCCGACGGTCGCCGACATCTCGATGATGGCCTATCTGCACTATCCAAGCGACGAGCACGGCTTCGATTTCGCGCAGAGCCATCCCGCCATTCACGCCTGGCTCGGCCGCATGGCCGCACTGCCCGGCTGGAAGCCGGCTTATGAGCTGCTGCCGGGAAGGCGGATGACGAACTACGCGAAGTGAGCTGCGTCGCACTTTCCCTCTCCCCGCAAGCGAGGCGAGGCGAACCTGCGGCTCGTTCCGAGATTCAGACGAGAGAGATCTTACCTCAGCGACAGCCAGCCGAGCGTGAACAGGATCCCGCCGATGATGAAGGCCGCCGCGACCGCCCAGGAGCTGACGCGGACGCTGCCGGTGATCTGCTTGGTTTCCTCGTTGCGCGCGATCTCGCGATTGCGCTCCTTATTGGCCTCGCTCGTGTCCGTCATGGATCATCCGAACCTGTTGGGGGTCGAACCTAACGCGTCTTGATGAAGCACATGCCGATGCGGCGCGAGGCCGCGGCAGCCTGACAGGTCAAGCCTGTAGCACAGCTCCATGACGTAAAACTCTCATCCCGCGTTCCCGATCCCGCATTTTGCAGGGAACAATGCGCGCCCCAGCCGTCCTGATATTCGGTGCCGACGAGTTCGGCGCTGCCGCGGGTCTGCGGCCGGCTGGCAAATCCGCGTGAGAAATCAGGGCGTTTGCCTGCGGCGAACGCGGCCAGGATGTCGCGGCGGCGGACCTGGTCGCCGATGAAATGCGGCGAGGCCGGCACGATGGTGGAATTGGACGGCTTGTCCGCGAGCCAGTCGACGCCCGGGAAATGGAAGCCGCCGATGCCGCGGGTCTGGTGGCAGCCGGCGCATGTGACGTCGTTGAGACGCCGCTGGAAGCCCGCGACCGAGCGGATGTTCTGCAGCTCACCCTGCGCGGCGGCCTGCTTCAGCGCGCCGACCACGTCGTTGTCGGTGAAGACAGGATCACTTCTGCCCTCCCCCTGCATCAGGCCGAACTCCGGCTGCATCACTGAGGCATCGAGGCCCGCCGGCGTCGGCACGACCGCGGCTTTGGCGAGGAATTTCTCGGGGATCAGGACAGTGCCGCGATCGAACTCACGAAGATTTTCGGGCGCGAGCAGCCACGCCCTGAAATCGCTCCGAAGGGCGTCGTCCGCAACAATCCGGTCGCGGTCGATCTGGTTCTCCAGCGTCGATTCCTCGAACGTCTTCGTGGTCGCGTTGTACTTGAACACCTTGAGCAGATAGTCCGAGCGGAAATCGTGCAGCGCCGATTTCGGCGCGATCGAGATCTGGATGTTGGTCTCGATGCGATCGAGCATCGTCTCGTAAGGATAGAAGCCGCTTCCGATCAGCCCCTGCCAGTCGCCATTGTCGAGCCAGCGCCGCGCGACCTCAGCGCAGCTGACTGGCTTGCCGATGCCATCGGCTTGGCGCGGGTCGCGCGCCTTCAGCACCAGATTGAACGTCATCGGCAGGCGCGTAGCGGTCTTGCTCCCGTCGGGCTTGGCCTCGAAACGCGCCAGCCGATAGATCAAGCGGATCTCGCCGCAGGACTCCTCCGACACATAGGCGCGGTCCATGCGGTTGACGATGCCGGCCAGCACGAAGCGCGTGTCGCGGGATTTCAGATTGGCCCGATCGAACAGCTGCACGTCAAAACCTTCGCCGACGCCGATAGTCTCGGTCGGCCAGGCCGTCTTCTGCTGCGCGACATAACGATCGATCTCGGCGTCGATGGCGGCGGGAATTTGTTTGAGCTGCGGCAGCCAGGAGAACAGCAGATCGTTGGTCAGCGGAAAGTTGGCGTTCCGCTCCGGCCAAAGCAGGCGCGAGATCGTCAGCACATCGTGCTCGTCCAGCTTGCGCAAGACATCGGGATCGGTGATCGCGGTGCCGCGCGTCAGCTGCGTAGTCTCCGCGGCCCATAGCGACATGACGCCGCCGAAGAACACGACGACAGCAAGGAGAATTCGCAAGGCGCGGCTCATGCCACCAGTAACACCGCGCAGGGACACCTATTCAAGCAAAAAGGCGCTTCACATGGTGGTGAAGCGCCTCTTCGAAAGTCGAATATCGAACGCTCAGCGCGCGACGATCAGGCCCTTGCTGGTGACGACCACCCAGCGGCCGTCCTGGCGGCGGATGGCATCGACGCGGCCGACGCCGGGGATGGGATCGCCGGCATAGACCTCGTAGAGGCCGTCGCGGCCTTCGATCAGCGCGCCGCCATTGGCGACATCGCGCAGGCGCCAGCCTTCGAGCGTCGGCAGGCGGCCGACCTCGGTCTTGGGCGCGGCGGGTACGGGAGCCGGAGCGGCAGCAGCGGTCGCAACCTGAGTCGTCGGCGCGATCGAGCCGGTGGTCTCCTTGGCAGGTGCCGCAGCGGCCTGCGCGGGGGCGGCGGGCGGCGTAGCGCGAAGCTTGTCGACGGTCTCGGACAGTTTTGCCAGCTTCGCCATCGGCTCGGCCTGCGCCTTCTCGAGCTTGTCGAGGCGATCGTTGGCGCGGTTGAACTGGCTGAGGCCAGTCTTGTTGGTGTGCTCGACATTCGCCTTGAGCGCGACGAGGTCGGCATCGATCCGGGCGACGGACGCATCCAGCGCGCTGGTGTCGGCGACCTGCACCGGGGCGGCGGGCGGGGCGGCGAAATGCATC
>NZ_LWIG01000052.1:15215-46402 GCF_002068095.1 Bradyrhizobium sacchari
GAGCGCGCCGCTGATCGCGCCGACGCTCGCCGCAATCGCCACCACGGCGGCCATCGCCGACAGACGACGCTTGCTGCCGGAGTCGCGCGGCTCGTCGGTCTTCACATGCGGGGCAAACTCCTCGCGGTCCCAGGCGCGGTCGGCAGGCGGCATCACGATGAGCTTGCCGAGCTTCGGCTCGGACGTCGATGGAGCCTTGGGCTCCACCTTGGGCTCCACCTTGGGCTCGAACTTCGGCACCTCGATCCGCGGGGACTCGACCTTGACCGGGTCGGGCTTGGGCGGCGCCTCGTGGTCGGGGGCGATCGAGGGGGCCTCGATCCCGGCAGCCTCGTCAGCCTGCGGCGCGGTCGCCGCGGCTTCGACGACGCCGTTATCCTGGGCAGCCTGCTCGGGCATTGGTTCGCTCACGGCTCAAATACTCCAGTCTGGATTGACCTTTTGGTAACTTTCATTGCTTGCGAAATCCTTACCTTCGGACCCGCTTACCGAAATTTTAGGAACTCATCCGGGGCTGAAATTGGCCGGGAAAGTGGAACCGGTGTGGCGGGTGTGAAACAATTTGTAACCGCGGCAAGATGAACGGCCGCGCAACCGGGCGTCCCACGGTGCAAATCTCATCCCGTCATCCCCGCGCAACGGCGAAGCCGTTGTCGCTGGAGGTGCGAACCATCGGGCGCACCGCGCCTCATGGAGAGCCTCGAAGGATGAACGGCCGAGCTGCAGCAGCCGGGCCGTCGTCCTTCGAGGGCCGCTGAAGAAGCGGCCACCTCAGGGTGACGGTGAGAGAGTCGCGCGCCGTCATTGCGAGCGCAGCGAAACAATCCAGAGTTTTTCCCCGGGGACGGTCTGGATTGCTTCGTCGCAAGGGCTCCTCGCAATGACGGAGAGAGCGGCGCCCGCTCCGCACACATCACGGTTCGTCACATCACCACCGGCGCATCCGGCAGTTCATTCGCATGCGGGCCTTGCGGCGGAAAGTGCTTGGCCAGTTCACTCGACACCGCCGCGATGCCGGCGATCACACCGCGCTCGAACTGGCCCGAGGCGAACTCGGCCTCCATCGCGCGGCAGATGCTCTCCCATCCTGCCGCGCCCACCTTCGCGTCAATGCCGCGATCGGCGATGATCTCGACGTCGCGGTCGGCGAGCAGGAGATAGATCAGGACGCCGTTGTTGTGCGCGGTATCCCAGATGCGCAGATGCGAGAACACGTCGAGCGCGCGCTCGCGCGCCGGCTGGTTGCGGAACAGGGGCCGCCCGTCGAGCGCGCCTTCGACCACGAATCGGACCTGGCCGGAATGGGTGGCCTCGCCCTGCCGGATCGTCTGTTCGATGCGGTCGAGCACGGCTTGCGGGAAGATCTGCCT
Organism: Bradyrhizobium sacchari; assembly: GCF_002068095.1. Lineage (GTDB taxonomy): Bacteria > Pseudomonadota > Alphaproteobacteria > Rhizobiales > Xanthobacteraceae > Bradyrhizobium > Bradyrhizobium sacchari. The sequence continues at coordinate 16,586 of NZ_LWIG01000052.1, forward strand.
GGCCCGCCAATGATGCTGCACGAGATGCCTGGCAATGCGTTTGAGGCTCATGACTACCAGCTCCCCGAGGCGCCGCCGCCGCCAAAGCTGCCGCCCCCGCCGCTGAAGCTGCCGCTGTCGCTGCTGCTCGACGAGCCGCTGCTCCAACCGCCGGACGAGGAGCCGCTCGACCAGGGGCCGCCGCGCGAGCGGCCCGTGCCCGGCGTGATGACCGAAAACAGATCGGCGACGAATCCGATGATGAAGCCGAGAGCACCCAGCGCGGCGGCAAGTGCGAAAGATCCGAGAATGAACCAGGTCAAGGCTGCGATGATGCCTCCGGTCACGAACGATCCGAGCAACCGCCCCAACACGGCACGGAAGAAACCGCCCACGCTCACCGAGGCGAACAACGTGACGATGAAGAGCGGCGCGAGGTCGTCGAGACTTCCGAAGTTCACGGTGGGCGAAGGAACCGGCAACGGCTCACCGTCGATCACCCGCATCATGCGCTCGACGCCATCGGTGATGCCGCCGCCAAAATCGCCGCTCCTGAATTTCGGCGTGATGATCTCGTCGATGATGCGCCGCGCGGTGACGTCGGTGAGCGCACCTTCGAGGCCGTAGCCGACCTCGATCCGCAAATGCCGGTCGTTCTTGGCGACGACGAGGATCGCACCGTCGTCGATCTTCTTGCGACCGATCTTCCAGGCGTCCGCGACTCGGATCGAGTACTGCTCGATCGTCTCCGGCTGCGTGGTCGGCACGATCAGCACCGCAATCTGGCTGCCCTTGCGCGCCTCGAAGTCGCGCAGCTTTTGCGAGAGCGCGGCGATGTCGCCGCTGGAGAGCGTGCCGGTCTGGTCGACGACGCGGCCAGTGAGCTGGGGAACGGCGACGTCGGCGGAGGCGGGGACGGCGAAGGCGAGGAGGAGTGCAATGGCGAACCACACACTCAGTGTCATCGCCCGGCTTGCCGTCTTCGCTAACGCTTCGCCGGCCCGATACCAAGGTGCCCGGCGAAGCCCTTGGCGGAGCCGGGACCGGGCGATCCAGTATTCCAGAGACGCCAGAGGACCACGGAGAAGCCGCGGCGTACTGGATTCCCCGCTTTCGCGGGGAATGACGGCGGTGGGTGGGGCGCGCATCTGTGCCGAACGCGGCTACTTCGACGGCGCCGAGTTGAAATCCACCTTCGGCGCGGTCGAGATCTCCTTCTCGTTCTCGACCGAGAAGTTCGGCCTTTCCTTGTAGCCGAACGTCATCGCGGTGAGATTGGTCGGGAACGAGCGGATGGTGACGTTATAGTCCTGCACCGCCTTGATGTAGCGGTTGCGCGCCACCGTGATGCGGTTCTCGGTCCCCTCGAGCTGGGACATCAGGTCCTTGAACAGCGCGTCCGACTTCAGCTGCGGATAGTTCTCGGTGACCACCAGCAGGCGCGAGAGCGCGCTGGAGAGCTCCCCCTGGGCGGCCTGGAATTTCTGGAAGGCTGCGGGATCGTTCAGCACCTCCGGCGTTGCCTGGATGCTGCCGACCTTGGCGCGGGCATTGGTGACCCCGAGCAGCACGTCCTTCTCCTGCTGGGCAAAGCCCTTCACCGAGTTGACGAGGTTGGGCACGAGATCGGCGCGTCGCTGATACTGGTTCACCACCTCGGACCAGTTGGCCTTGATCTGCTCGTCCTCGCTCTGGATCGCGTTGTAGCCGCAATTGGTCAGGCTCAGCGAGGCCAGCGCTGCCAGCACGGTCAGGATCTTGCGCATTAAATTTCTCCCGGTGGAATCTCGTGCAAACTACCAGATTGAGCGCGCAAGGCGCCAGACGTCTTGGAGACGCGAAAAGCAGCCGACTGACGCAAGCCCCTTGCCTATCTCCGGGCGACATAGTCAACTCTCGGCAACAAAACGAAAACACCAGGGGAAACGCGATGTCCTCGTTCGAGACCATCCTCGTGGAGCGGCCGGAGCCGGCGATCACCCGGATCGTGATGAATCGGCCTGAGGCGCGCAACGCGCAAAACCTGCAGATGACCTACGACCTCAACGCCGCCTTCGATGCGGCGGTGCAGGACGATGCGGTCAAGGTCATCATCCTTGCCGGCAGCGGGCCGCATTTCTCGTCCGGCCACGATCTGCGACCCGGCGGCAAGAACGCTGCAGGCGCGGATTTTCCGCCGATCGGAAATTGGGGCGGCTTCGCTGAACCCAATGCTCACGGCCGCTTCGCGCGTGAGCAGGAGATCTACCTCCAGATCACGCGGCGCTGGCGCAATCTCGCAAAACCGACCATCGCCGAGGTGCACGGCAAGTGCATCGCCGGCGGCTTGATGCTGGCGTGGGCCTGCGACCTGATCGTCGCCAGTGACGATGCGCAGTTTTGCGATCCCGTGGTCACCATGGGCGTCTGCGGCGTCGAATGGTTCGTGCATCCCTGGGAGCTCGGTCCGCGCAAGGCCAAGGAATTTTTGTTCACCGCCGACAGCTGGAGCGCGCAGGAAGCTCATCATCTCGGCATGGTCAACCAGGTCGTTCCGCGCGCGGAGCTGCCTTCGCGCGTGCTGGAGCTGGCGCGCCGGATCGCGTCAAAGCCGTCCTTCGCATTGAAGCTGACCAAGGAGGCGGTGAACCGCTCGGTCGACGTGATGGGCCAGCCCGCCGCGATCGACCAGGCCTTTGCGCTGCATCAGCTCTGCCACGCCCACAATCTTCAGGAGTTCGGCATGATCGTCGATCCATCCGGCCTGCATCCCTCCGTGCGCAAGCCGCCGGCGGCCGCGGAGTAGATGCGATGGACCTGAACCTCAGTGACGAGCAGCGGCTGCTCCGCGAAAGCGCGGAGCGTTTCGTGGCGGAGAGCTACGATGCCGACNNNNCCGCCGCAGGATGGCGAACGATCCGCTCGGCTACAGCCCTGATGTCTGGAAGCAGTTCGCCGAGCTCGGCTGGCTGGCGCTGCCGATTCCCGAAGAGTTCGGGGGGCTCGGCGGCGGCGCGGTCGAGATCGGCATTTTGATGGAAGCCTTCGGTCGCGGGCTGGTGTCCGAGCCTTATGTCGCGACCATCGTCCTCGGAGCCTCCCTGATCGACAGATGCGGCAGCATGGCGCAGAAACAGGCGAGCCTGCCCAAGATCGCCGACGGATCATTGAAGCTCGCCTTTGCGCATTCCGAACGCGCGGCACGGTTCGATCTCGCCAAGGTCGCGACCGCCGCCAACAAGACGGCGCAGGGCTGGCGACTTGCCGGCAGCAAGATTGCCGTGCTCGACGGGCATGCCGCCGATGAGATCATCGTCTCCGCGCTGATCCATGATCATCACGGTCCCTCGGGGCGGATCGGCCTGTTCCTGGTGCGGGCAACGGAGCCAGGCCTTGTCATCTCCGACTATCCCCGCCTTGGCGGCGGGCGCGCCTGCAACATTGACCTCGCCGACGTGCACCTGCCAGAGGACGCGCTGCTCGGCGACGGCCACGACGCGCTACCCGCGATCGAATGGGCCGTTGATCGCACCATGGCCGCGTTAGGCGCGGAAGCCGTCGGCATCATGCAGACGCTGCTGGACACCACGCTCGAATACACCAAGATCCGAAAGCAGTTCGGCCGGCCGCTCTCGGCCAACCAGGTGATCCGCCACCGCCTCGCCGACATGGCGATGCAGGTCGACGAGTCGCGTTCGATGGCGCTGCGGGCCGCGTTGAAAGTGGATGCTGCGCCGGTCGAACGGGCGCGTGCCGCGTCGGGTGCGAAGGCGAAGATCGGCAAATGCGCGCGCTTCGTCGGCGAGCAGTCGATCCAGCTTCACGGCGGCATGGGCGTCACCGAGGAGCTCGAGGTCGGCGCCTATTTCAAGCGGCTGGTAGCTTTCGACACGCTGTTCGGCGGCAGCGCGCATCACTACGGCCGCCACGCGCAGCTCGGCCGCACGGCCTGACACAGGGAGCGCATCATGGACCTCACGTTCAATGCCGAGGAGCGCGCCTTCCAGAGCGAGGTGCGCGGCTTCATCGCCAAAAACCTCACCGAGGAGATGAAGCGCGCCACCGCGCTGACGCCGTCGGTGTTCTCCGACCCCGACATCGGCATGGCGTGGCAGCGTGCGCTGCACAGGCAGGGGTGGGGCGCGCCCGGCTGGCCGGTCGAATATGGCGGGCCGGGCTGGACGCCGGCGCAGCGCTGGATTTTTGAAACCGAAAGCGCGCGGGCCGGCGTGCCGAACGTCAACGTGATGGGCGTGAAGATGGTCGGGCCCGTCATCATCGGCTTCGGCAACCCAGAGCAGAAGAATTTTTACCTGCCGCGGATCCTTTCAGGTGAAGACTATTGGTGCCAGGGCTACTCCGAACCGGGCTCCGGCTCCGACCTCTCCTCACTGAAGACGCGCGCGGTGCGCGACGGCGACGACTACATCATCAACGGCACCAAGATCTGGACCACGCATGCCCACCACGCCAACCGCATGTTCGCGCTGGTGCGTACCAGCGACGGGCCGCGGCAGCAGGACGGCATCAGCTTCATCCTGATCGACATGAAGACGCCAGGTATCACCACGCGCCCGATCCTCACCATCGGCGGCGACCACGAGGTCAACCAGGTGTTCTTCGACGACGTCCGCGTGCCCGTCGCCAACCGCGTCGGCGAGGAGGGCAAGGGCTGGACCTACGGCAAATACCTGCTCGAGTTCGAGCGCGGTTCCGGCATCGCGTCAGCCAAGCTGCGCGAGGGGCTGAAGGCGATCGCGGATCTTGCTGAATCCGATTTGACGGGCCGCGCGATCGACAGCCCTGACATCGCCACGCGCATCTCCGAGGTCGAAGTCGACATCGACGCGCTGGAGATGACCGAGCTGCGCGTGCTCTCGGCGCTGCAGACCGGGCAGAATCCCGGTGCGGTGTCGTCGATCCTGAAGCTGCGCAACAGCGAGATCCGGCAAGCGGTGACCCGGCTGGGGGCCGACGTGATCGGCCATGACGCCCTCGCGGTCGAGCCGATGCGCCCGCTCTACAAGCTCAACCACGAGCCGGCGATCCCGGAGGACATGCTGACGGTGGTGCCGGAATATCTCAACGGCCGGGCCTACACGATCTTCGGCGGCACGTCCGAGATCCAGCGCGACATTATTGCGAAGATGATGCTGGGGATTTGAGGGCATAAGCGCACCACACACGGTGTCGTCCCGGACAAGCGAAGCGCAGATCCGGGACCCATCACAGGGAGATGTGGTGAGGGGGACTCGGAGTGACCAGCTTCGCGCGGCAACCTCCCCTGTGGTTATGGGTCCCGGGCTCGCGCTTTGCGCGCCCCGGGACGACGAGCTGAGTTTGGCGCAATAGCCTGCGCAACAATGACCCGCGCCTAACCCGCCTTCGCGTCCCTGATCGCCTGCCAGATCTTCTGCGGCGTCAGGGGCGTGTTCAGCTGGGTGATGCCGAGCTCGGCGAGCGCGTCCATCACGCCGTTGGTGACGCAAGGAGGGCCGCCGATGGCGCCGGATTCGCCGCAGCCCTTGGCGCCGAGCGGATTGGTGCGGCAGGGTGCGGTGTCGTCGAGCGTCACCAAGATCGGCGGAACATCGTCGGCGCGCGGGATGCAGTAATCCTGGTAGCTCGCCGTGAGGAGCTGGCCGTCGGCGTCGTAGGAGACACCCTCATACAGCGCCTGGCCGATGCCCTGCGCGACGCCGCCGTGGATCTGGCCGGTAACGAGCATCGGGTTCACGGCAACGCCGACGTCGTCGACGGTGGTGTAACGCACGACCTTGGACACGCCGGTCTCGGGGTCGATCTCGACCTCGCAGATATGGGTGCCGTTCGGCCAGCTCGGCCCGTCCACCTCACCTTCCGAATCCACGCTGAGCTTGGCACCGCTCTCCTTCTCCGCGAGATCGAACAGGCTGATGCGGCGGTCGGTGCCGACCACGGTGAGCATGCCGCCCTGGTATTCGATGTCCTCGACCGAGGTCTCCAGCACGTTGGCCGCCTTCTCGCGCGCCTTCTGGATCAGGTCGTTGGAGGAAACCGCAACCGCGGTGCCGCCGACGAACAGCGAACGCGAGCCGACGCTGCCAAAACCCATGGCCAGATCAGTGTCGCCCTGGACGATTTCGATCTTGTCCAGGGGAATGCCGAGCGAGTCGGAAAGCATCTGGGTGTAGGTGGTCTGCAGCCCCTGCCCCATCGCCATGGTGCCGGAATGCAGCACGACTCGGCCCTGCGAGGTCGCGTGCAGGCTGACCTTCTCGGTGTGGGCGCGGCCGCCGGTCCATTCGATATAGGAGGTGAGCCCGCGGCCGTAGAGCAGGCCCTTCTTCTTGGCCGCCTTCTTGCGCGCGGCAAAGCCGTCCCAGTCGGCGAGCTTCACGGCGCGGTCGAGCATGTGCGCGAAGGCGCCGGAATCATAGACCTGCCCGGCCGCATTGGTGTAGGGCAGCTGCGCCGGCTTGATGTAGTTGGCTTTGCGGATCGCGCGCGGGTCCATGCCGATTTTTCGCGCGGCGGCATCAAAGAGACGCTCGACGATGAAGACGGCCTCGGGACGGCCGGCGCCGCGATAAGCGCCGACCGGCGCGGTGTGGGTCATCACCGACTGCACCTCGAAATGCACCAGCGGCAGGTCGTAGACGCCGGTCTGCACGAACGGGCCGAGTACCAGAGGAATGATGTTCGCGGCACCCGAGGAGTACGCCCCGGTGCAGCCGATCGACCTGACGCGATAGGCCAACACCTTGCCCTTCTCATCCAGTGCGAACGACGCCGTCGAAGTGAGATCGCGGCCGTGGGTGCCGCCGACGAACTCGTCGGTGCGGTCGCCGCGCCAGCGGATCTTCTTGCTCAGCTTGGTCGCGGCATAGGCGACGATGCCGTCTTCCGGATAGAGATTGGTCTTCTGGCCGAAGCCGCCGCCGATGTCGCCGACCAGCACGCGGACGCTGTCCTTGGGACGCTTGAGCACGGCTTCCGCCAGCACATCGCGGGTCGAAGCCGGCGTCTGCGACTGCACGTGCAGGAGCAGGCGGCCAGTCTTCTTGTCGATCTCGGCAATGGTCGAGCGCGGCTCCATCGCGGAGGGCACGAGGCGCTGGCTGACGAGATCGAGCTCGACGGTGTGCGCGGCCTTGGCGAAAGCCTCTTCAACCTTGGCGGCATCGCCGTAAGCCATCGCGCCGACAATGTTGTCGGGCGCCTCCGGCCACACCACGGGCGCGCCGGGCTTCACCGCCTCGACCGGATCGACCACCGCCGGCTGCACGTCGTATTCGACCACGATCGCCTCAGCCGCGCTCTGCGCCTCGGCGCGGGACGCCGCCACCACGGCTGCCACCGCTTCGCCGGCATAGCGCACGACCTCATGGGCGAGCAGGCGGCGCGGCGGCACCGTCATCGGCTTGCCGTCGGGCCGCTTGAAGATGCTCAAGGTCGGGATGGAGCCGATGTCGTCCTTGACCAGGTCGGCGCCGGTGTAGATCGCGGTGACGCCGGGCATCGCCGCCGCGGCGCTGGTGTCGATCGAGACGATCTTCGCGTGCGCGTGCGGCGAGCGCAGCACATGCAACCACAGCGCGCCGTCTTCCGGCTTGTCGTCGATGAATTGCCCCTTCCCGGTCAGCAGCCGCTGGTCTTCCAAACGCTTGACGGGCTGGCCCGCTCCGAAACGCAAATTGCCGGGAAGGATATTCATTCCGTGGAGTCCTCAGGGTCTTTTCGAAACTGCGGGCAGCCTTTTAGCGGATCGATCAGGGGCATGCCAGCCGCGGTTTTAGGCGGCGGGACCATGGATTTGTCATGCCCCGGGGACGCTAGGCCAGCTCCCGCAGCGCCGCCTCCACGACCTTGCGCGCATCAGTCGTCAGCGCGGCCTGCGGCGGGACGGGATCGCCGACGTCGTAGCCCTGGATCGCAAGGCCGGCCTTGATGCAGGCGGCGAGGTTGAAGCGGGCGAAGGCTTCGTTGATGCGCCACAGCCGGCGCTGGAGCGCCATGGCCTCGTCCCAGCGGCCGGCCTTGCAGAGGTCGTAGAGCGCGACACTCTGGCGCGGGATGATGCAGGCAGGTCCCGCCATCCAGCCGAGGCCGCCGATCAGCATCACCGCGGCGGGGATGTGGGCGGAGGCCGAGAACACGCGCAAGGCATCGCCGCAGCGGTTCATGATCGAGAGCAGCCGGCCCGTGTTGGTCGAGGCGTCCTTGATGTAGCCGATACGCGGATGCTCGGCGAGCCGCGCGATGGTGTCGAGGGTGAGGTCCGAGCGCTGGAATTGCGGATTGGTGTAGATGACGACGGGAACGTCCACGGCGTCCGCGATGGCGCGGAAATAGGATTCGACCTGGGCGTCAGTGAGCGGGAAATAGGCTTCCAGGATCGCGAGGATGCCGTTGGCGCCGAGCTTCTGATAGGCCCGTGCCTGCGCCACCGCATCCGCGGTCGAGGTGGAGGCGACGCCGGCCACGACCGGCACGCGGCCCTTCGCGGCCTCGATCGAGGTCTGCACGACCGCGCTGCGCTGGGCGGCATTGAGATAGGCGAACTCGCCGGTCGAGCCGAGCGGCGTCAATCCATGCACGCCGGCGCCGATCAAATCGTCGCAGAGCTTTGCGAGCACGCTCGTCCGCACCGTGCCGTCGGGACTAACGGGCGAGACGAGGTAGGGGAAGACGCCATGGAATTCGGACATGTCGAGGGCTCCGGAGGCAGGCACCCCAGAGGTCTTACCAACGCCCGCCCCGGCGATCAAATCTTGAGCAAGCGCACCCGCGTGCCCCAGGGATCGACCGCCTCCAAACCGTCGGAAAGCGCCGTGACCTTCACACCGCTCTTGCGCAGGCGCTCTTCCTGCGCGGCGAGCAGCTCCTGCTTCGTCATCACCAGCGAGAACCAGGCGAGACCGGTGGTGGAATCGGCGCGCTGACCGGCGCCCTGGCTCTGCCAGACATTCATGCCGAGGTGATGGTGATAGCGGCCCGACGACAGGAACGCCGCGCCGTTGCGCTTGCGGGTCGGGTCGAGACCGACGGTGCCGTGATAGAAGCTCTCGGCTTGCGCGAGATCGCCGACACGCAGATGCATGTGGCCAACGCGTAGTCCGTCCGGCGCCTTGGCATAATCAGGGACGCGCGTGTTGGTCAGCGACAACAGGTCGGGAATGTTGAGCTCGTCGGTCGCCATCTTCACGCTGCCCTCGCTCCACTGCCATTGCGAGGGATCGCGATCGGCATAGACCTCGATGCCGTTGCCTTCGGGATCGTCGAGATAGACGGATTCGCTGACGAGGTGATCGGCAAAGCCAGACAGCTTCACGCGATGCGAGGCCGCGTGTACCAGCCAGCGTGCGAGGTCCTTGCGGGTCGGCATCAAGAAGGCGGTGTGGTAGAGGCCGGCGGCAGTGCTCGGCTCGATCGCGGCATCGGGACGGGCCTCCAGCACCAGCAGCGTGATGCCGGCCGTGCCGAGCTTCGCTGCAGTCGCCGAGCGCTCCATCACGGTGAGCCCGATCACGTCGCGATAATAGTCGGCAACCGTATCAAGATTCCTCACCCGCAGCGTCACCATGCCGATCCGCATCGGCGTGCGGCTGGCATAGGTCGGTCCGCCGCCCTGCGGGTTGCCCTCGGCACGCGCCGCCGCTGCGGCCGCCATCGCGAGCGAGGTGACGCCGGCGAGTTGAAGCAGGGTGCGGCGGGTGAGATCGATGGTCATTGGTCGAGGCTCGCTGAAATCCTTAAGGCCACAGGGCGCAATTGCGGGATTGCTACACGTTCCCGTGAGGGGCTCCCAATCACATGTTCGTCGGCCGTGATGCTACGGAGGCCTGCCCCTTTCCTGGCCACCCGGCCAGTTTCGCAATCGCCCGCGGCATCCCAGATTGAGGACAACTTACAGGAGCCCGCCATGACCGATTCCAGTCCCCTGTCCTCGCTGTCCTCCGCGTTCGCGGAATTGGTGGCGCGCACCGCGCCTTCCGTCGTCTCCGTGCATTCGCACCGCTCCCGCTCCACCGGTTTCGTCTGGAAGAGTGGCCTGATCATCACCGCCGACGAGGCACTGGCCGATGAGGGCGAGGTCGAGATCGGGCTGGCCGACGGCAGCCGGGCCGCCGCCACGATTACCGGCCGCGACCACACGACCGACATCGCGCTGCTCCGCGCCGACATCGCGCTCGCGCCGGCCAAGCTGGCCGCAACAGTCCCGCCGCTGGGCGCACTGTCGATCGTGGTCGCTACCCACCGCGAGACACCGAGCGCCGCGCTCGGAATGGTATCGGCATCCGGCAAGAGCTGGCGCTCCCTGCGCGGCGGCGACATCGATGCCCGGATCGAGCTCGACGTTCGCCTGCGCGAAAGCCAGCAAGGCGGCCTGGCGCTTGACGCATCGGGCGACGCCTTCGGCATGGCCGTGCTCGGGCCGCGGCGAGTGCTCGTCATTCCGACCGCGACGATCGAGCGTATCGCGCCGCAACTCGAGGCGCGCGGCCACATCGCCCGCGGATATCTCGGCCTCGGGCTCCAGCCGGTACGCCTCGACGACGGCATCGGCGCGATGGTGATGAGTGTCGACAAGGCCGGTCCTTCGGCCGCTGCGGGCATCCGACAGGGCGACGTGATCGTCGCGGTCAACGACCAGAAGCTGTCCGGCGTGCGCGCGCTGTCGCGGACGCTGGGTCCTGCGAGCGTCGGTGCCGTGGTCGATGTCGCGGTGCGGCGCGGCGGCGAGCCGGTCAGTTTCAAGGTCACGGTCGGCGAAAGGCCGGAGGCGTGAGCGGGGACAACACGGCCGAGGTCGTGCTCGCCCTGGAGATCGACGATCCTGCGCTGGCCGATCGCCTGACGGCACTGCTCGGCAATGTCGCCGGGCTTCGCCTCGCCACGCCCGGCGAGCGGGCCGCCGCGACGGTCGTCGCCCGCGACGCGCGCAGCATGCCCGAGGACATCGCGCTGACGCAGCGCGAGCTCGACGTGCTGGCGCTGATGGCCGAGGGCGCCTCCAACAAGATGATCGCGCGTCAGCTCGGCATCTCCGTGCACACCGTGAAATTCCATGTCGGCTCGCTGCTCGACAAGCTGGATGCGACCGGGCGCACCGATGCGGTGGCGCATGCGGCGCGGCGCGGCGTGATCGAACTGTGAGCTGTGTGGATCAATCGCGGGCAGCCATCTGCGCCAGCGCGCGCATGCGGTCGATGTCGACGACGCGACCTCGGCCGATGACGACACGCGGCGGGCTGTGGAAACGCAGCGCCTCGGTGATATCGCCCTGCTCGAGCACGACGAGATTGGCCGCGCAGCCGAGCCCGAGGCCGTAGCGTTCCAGGTTCATCGCCGCAGCGGCGCGCGTGGTGATCATGTCGTAGAGCGTCTCGAACTCGCTCTTTCCCGTCATCCAGAGCAGGTGCGAGGCGAGGAACGCCACTTCCAGCATGTTGTTGCGGCCGAGCGGATAGTAAGCGTCGGAGATGTCGTCCTGACCGAGGCAGACATTGATGTCGGCGGCCAGGAGTTCCTTCACGCGCGCATGCAGCGGGCCGTTGTGGGGATTGCTCACGACGCTGACGCGGGCCTTTCCGAGCAGCCCGAGCAATTCGCGGAGGTAATTGTCGGGATAGAGTGCCATCGCCCGGCAGTGATGCGCGAGCGCCCGTCCCTCGACGCCGCGGGCGATCACCGCGCGTGCCATCATATCGAGGGTACGCATATTTGCGTTGCCGACGTCATCCAGCAGCATCGAGACATCGGCTCCGTGCTCGGCCGCAAGGTCGAAGCAGAACGCGACATGGCGGCGCATGTCCTCTTCGTCGGCCTCGATCCAGGGAATACCGCCGACGACGTCGGCCCCGAGCGCCATCGCCTTGCGCATCAGGTCGCATGCGCCGGGCTCACGAAAGAGGCCATCCTGTGGGAACGCAACGACCTGGATCTCGACGATGCCGCGAAATTCCTCGCGGACGGCGAGCAGCGCCTTGATGCCCTCGAGCCGGGCCTTGGTGTCGACATCGGCGAAGGCGCGGATGTGGAGGTTGCCGTGGAGCGCGGCGAGCGCCACCGCGCGCCGCGCGTTCGGGACGATCCATGACGCGTCGTAATTGTTCTTCACCACCGCAGCGAGCTCGACCGCCTTCGCCGCCTCGCTCATGCCGCCGCCCTGATAGGCCTCCAATGCCGCCTCCGACATCATCGGCAGGGTCCAGACCTTGCAGAGGTGGAGATGCGGATTGACGAAGGCGGGCGCAACCAGGCCGCCCTTGGCGTCGACGAAGGATTGGGCAGCGGTCTCCAGCCGGCTGCCGATCGCGGTGATCACGCCATCGGTGATTGCAATGTCGACGATCTCGCGGCTGCGCGTGCGGGCGTTTGTGACGACGAGGTCTGGCTGGCGAGACATTGCAGGACTTCCACTCGATACCAGGGCGATCATGCAAGTTGGGTGCCGGGACGCGGAAACCGGAGCTGGACCGTCAAGCCCGGCGCATTGTCATGCAGCGTAATCTCGGCGCCATGAAGGCGCGCGACCGCGGCAACTAAGCTGAGGCCGAGGCCGTTTCCCGGCGTGTAGCGGCTCTGCTCGAGCCGGTAGAAGCGCTTGAAGACGTGATCGCGCGCTTCAGTGGGAATACCCGGTCCGTCGTCGGCGATCGCGATCAGCGGGCCGCCATCGGCGCTGCGGCAGGTTACCGTCACCTGCCCACCGGGCCGACCGTGCTTGATCGCGTTGTCGACGAGATTGGCGACGGCGTCGAACAGCAGGTCGCGATCGCCGGTGATCGCGACCTCACGGTCACCGTCGAGACCGAGGCGGGTTGCGACCTGTTCGGCGGCAGCATCGTAGAGCTCGACGACCTCGCCGGCGATTTCGGTCAAGTTCAGCGCGCGAAAGGCGCTTCGGCGGGCACGAGTCTCGATCTCCGAGATCCGGGTGATGGAAGCGAACATGCCGAGCACGGCATCGAGATCGGCGATGGTGTCGCCGATCAGCGCCGCATCGGCCTCGCTGTTGCGCGGGGTGTGATAGGCCTTCTCCAGCCGGCCGCGCATGCGCGTCAGCGGCGTGCGCAGATCGTGAGCGACGTTGTCGCTGACCTGCTTGACCTCGCCCATCAGCGTCTCGATGCGGTCGAGCATCTGGTTGAGGTTTTCGGCGACGCGGTCCCACTCGTCGTGACTGCCGCGCAAGGGGATGCGCCTGTCGAGGCCGGACAGCATGATGGCACGGCTGGTCGCGTTGATCTCCTCGATCCGGCCGACGGTGCGCCGTGTCACCAGCACCGCCGCAAGGCCGGCGAGGACGAGAAGCAGCACGGCGACCGCGACCATCGCGAGCTCGATCATGCCGGTGAAGCCATCGTGATCGACGGCAGTGCCGAGCCGGCGCTCCACATAGGCCAGCGTTCCAACATAGACGTAGGCCATGATCGCCGCGACGATCAGCCCGAATGCCGCAATCGCGATCAGCGCCAGGCGGAAGGTCGAGGAGCGGAGCGTCTTAGCCAGGAGCACGGAGGCAATATCCGATGCCGCGGATGGTATGGATCAGCGGATAGGCCTGGGCATCGTCGACCTTGCGGCGAACGCGGCCGACATAGACGTCGATGATGTTGGTGGAGGGATCGAAATGCAGGTCCCAGACGTGCTGGAGCAGCATCGCGCGGGAGACGACACGGCCCTCGTTGCGGACGAGATATTCGAGCAGCTGGAATTCCCGCGGCAGCAGCGGAATCTTGCGGCCGCGGCGGAAGGCAGCCCGTGTGATCAGATCGACGGCGAGGTCGCCGACACGCAGGACCGTCTCCTTGGCGACGGTTTCGCTGCGCCGGCCGAGAGCCTCCAGGCGCGCCAATAGCTCGACAAAGGAGAACGGCTTGACCAAATAGTCGTCGCCTCCGGCGCGCAAGCCCCGGACGCGATCGTCGACCTCGCCGAGCGCGGAGATGATCAGGAAGGGGGAAGCAATGCCGTCGTCGCGCAACTGGCGCATCACGGTGATGCCGTCGATATCGGGCAGCATGCGGTCGATGGTGATCACGGCATAGTCGCGCGCTGCGCCTTGGCTGAGGGCCTCACGCCCGGTGGCGGCGAGATCGACGTCGTAGCCCGAGGTCGTCAATTCCTCGACGAGCTGGCCTGCGGTTTCCGGATCGTCCTCGACGACCAGGATGCGGCGGTGACCTCCGGTCATGCAAAACTCCGCGCGACGATCGCCACCAGACTATCCCGTTCCGGGGCAAGGCGGAACAGCCAGATGGCGATCGCGACAATGGTGCGGTTTGGTGATACAACTACCAATAGTCTCCGCACACATTGACCCATTGCCATCCCCAGGGCGTCCAGCTCCTGCGCCAGCAGCCGTCATAGTAGCTGGCGTAGACGAACGGTGCTCCGAAGAAGAAGCGATGGTGGTGCCGGAAGAAGGCGTGGCGGCCGATAAAGGACCTGCCGTGCCAGCCCGTGCCGGCAAACCGTGGTCCAAAGGCGGCGCGAGTCGCCAGCGGAGCTGCGGCAAAGCGGGGTCCGATGGCGGCGCGGGCGGCCATTGGCGAACCGACGAAGCGGGCACCGCCGAAATGAGCGCCGCCCATCCCGCCAAATCGCATGCCCCCGCCACCCATGCCGCCGCCCCCGACATGCATGCCGCCACCACCGAAGTGGCCACCGCCGCCAAAGCCGCCATGGCCACCACCGCCGAAGCCGCCGTGACCTCCACCACCCATCCCGCCACGGGCGAGCACTGGTGAAGCGAGCGCCATCATCGCAGCGAGCGTCGCCGCGGTGAGGCCTTTGAGAAGCCTGCTGTTCATTGAAACGTCCTCCTTGCAGTGCGGCGATCAGCGCGCCGCACGAGGACGATCAGATGAGGAGAATGGGCGGGCGCCTTCAACTTACAAATGCGCCAGATTCTGACGCGGAAGTTAGGGAAGCGGAGCTCTCCCCTCGTCATTGCGAGCGCAGCGAAGCAATCCAGGGTCTTTCCGCGGAGGGATTCTGGATTGCTTCGCTGCGCTCGCAATGACGACTGGGATAGGGCGCGATCTGACCTCCCCCCGCAAAGAGCGGGGAGAGGTAAGAAACGTCACGCCCGCTTCCCGTTGCTCTTCTCCGCAGCCCTGCGCATGGCTTCCGCGAGCGCGCCGCCGCCGGAGGATTCCTGCTTGCGCGGCGCGGACGATGTCATGCGGCTGGCGTTGCGCGAGCCGTTGTCCCGCTGCATGCCGGGCGCATCCTTCTTGGCGCCGACCTCGTCGTCGAGCCGCAGCGTCAGCGAGATGCGCTTGCGGGCGACCTCGAAGTCCAGCACCTTCACCTTGACGATGTCGCCGGGCTTCACCACCTCGCGCGGATCCTTGATGAAGTTCTTCGACATCGCGGAGATGTGGACGAGGCCGTCCTGGTGCACGCCGATGTCGACGAAGGCGCCGAAGGCGGCGACGTTGGTCACGGTGCCCTCGAGGATCATGCCCTTCTGGAGATGCTTGATCTCCTCGACGCCTTCCTTGAACACCGCGGCCTTGAATGCCGGACGCGGATCGCGGCCGGGCTTTTCCAATTCGCGCAGGATGTCGGTGACGGTCGGCAGTCCGAAAGTCTCGTCGACGAAATCCTTCGGCTTCAAGGTACGCACGATCTCGCTGGAGCCGATCAGCGCCTTGATATCGCTCTTGGTCGCCTCGAGAATCCGGCGCACCACCGGATAGGCTTCGGGGTGCACGCCGGAGGCATCGAGCGGGTCCTCGCCGCCCAGGATACGCAGGAAGCCCGCGCACTGCTCGAACGCCTTCGGGCCGAGCCGCGGCACGTCCTTGAGCGCCTTGCGCGACTTGAACGGGCCGTTGGCGTCGCGATGCGCCACGATGCTTGCGGCAAGGCCCGAGCCGACGCCGGACACGCGCGCCAGCAGCGGCGCCGAGGCCGTGTTGACGTCGACGCCGACCGCGTTCACGCAGTCTTCGACCACGGCATCGAGCGACTTGGCGAGCTTGGCCTGACCGAGGTCGTGCTGATACTGGCCGACGCCGATCGCCTTCGGCTCGATCTTGACGAGCTCGGCAAGCGGATCCTGCAGGCGCCGCGCGATCGAGACCGCGCCGCGCAGCGTGACGTCGAGGCCGGGCAGCTCCTCCGAGGCGAAGGCCGAGGCCGAATAGACCGACGCGCCGGCTTCCGACACCACGATCTTGTGCATCTTCAGATCACTGAGGCCCTTGACGAGCTCGGTCGCGAGCTTGTCGGTCTCGCGCGAGGCGGTGCCGTTGCCAATCGCGATCAGCTCGACGCGATGCTTCATCGCGAGCCGGCCGAGGGTTGCCAGCGACTCGTTCCACTGCCGTTGCGGCTCGTGCGGATAGATCGCGGTGGTGTCGACCACCTTGCCGGTCGCATCGATCACCGCGACCTTGACGCCGGTCCGATAGCCGGGATCGAGCCCCATCGTGACGCGGGTGCCGGCCGGCGCCGCCAGCAGCAGGTCGCGCAGATTGGAGGCGAACACGCGCACGGCCTCGGTCTCGGCCGAGTTCCACAGCCGCATGCGCAGGTCGATGTTGAGATGCACCTGGATCTTGGTGCGCCAGGCCCAGCGCACGGTGTCGATCAGCCAGCGGTCGCCGGCGCGCTTGAGGTCGGCGATGCCGAAGCGCTTCATGATCTTCAGTTCATAGGCGCTGGGCACGCCCGGCGGCGGCGCCTCAGCCTCAGGCTGAATCTGCAGGTCGAGGATTTCTTCCTTCTCGCCGCGGAACATCGCGAGGATGCGGTGCGAGGGCAGCCTGGTCAGCGGCTCGGAGAAATCGAAATAGTCGGCGAACTTCTCGCCCTCGGTCTTCTTGCCGTCACGCACCTTGGAGGCCATGCGCGCGTTGGTCCACATCTCCTCGCGAAGCGCGCCGATCAGGTCGGCGTCTTCGTCGAAGCGTTCGACCAGGATGGCGCGGGCGCCGTCGAGCGCGGCGGCGGCATCGGCAACGCCCTTCTCGGCGTTGATGAAGCCTTCGGCCACGACCTTCGGATCGTTGCCCGGCTCGGCCATGAGCTGATTGGCGAGCGGCTCGAGGCCGGCTTCCTTGGCGATCTCGGCCTTGGTGCGGCGCTTCGGCTTGAACGGCAGATAGATGTCCTCGAGCCGCGCCTTGCTGTCGGCGGCCATGATGGTGGCTTCGAGTGCGGCATCGAGCTTGCCCTGCTCGCGGACCGATTCGAGGATGGCCTTGCGGCGGTCTTCGAGCTCGCGCAGATAGACTAGGCGCTCCTCCAGGGTCCGCAATTGCGCGTCGTCGAGCGCACCGGTCGCTTCCTTGCGGTAGCGGGCGATGAAGGGAACCGTGGCGCCGCCGTCGAGCAGCGTGACCGCCGCCTCGACCTGCTCCGCCCGGACCCCAAGCTCCTGCGCAATCTTCTGGTTGATATTTGCCACGCGAGAATTCCTCTATCCTAGCACGCGACGCAGGGCGAACCACCGGCCGCGGGACGCCGCTTATGGACCAACCAAGGTTGATTCATCAAGGTGCGGCGCGCAACCGTCGACAGAGGATTTTTTATTGAACCGATGCGATCTCGCCACATTCGTGGGGATGGCGGAGGCTTCGCACAACCTCCGCTGTCGTCCTGGCTTACGCCAGGACGACGATAGGGATTGACATGCGCTGTCGTTCAGCGGCTGTTTGCAGTGCCGGGCCCCTGAATCCACACGAGAACCATTCATGCGTACAACATCGGTCGGCATCTTCAAGGTCGCCACCACGGGCCCCGGCGACGTCTCCGGCCTCATGGCCATGATCGGCTCCGGCGCGATCGATCCGAAATCGATCCTCGCCATCCTCGGCAAGACCGAGGGCAACGGCGGTGTCAACGATTTCACCCGGGAGTACGCCGTGGCCGCGCTATGCACGGCACTGGCGCCGCAACTCGGTCTCACCCCGTACGAGGTGGAGCGGCGCATCGCCTTCGTCATGTCGGGCGGCACCGAAGGCGTGCTGAGCCCGCATATCACGGTGTTCACGCGCCGCGAGGCCGAACGCCCGGCGGGCCTGACCGGCAAGCGCCTCAGCATCGGCATGGCGCACACGCGGGACTTCCTGCCCGAAGAGCTTGGGCGCTCCGCGCAGATCACCGAGACGGCCAAGGCTGTGAAGGCCGCGATGGCGGACGCCGGCATCCTCGAGCCCGCCGACGTGCATTTCGTCCAGATCAAATGCCCGCTGCTGACCAGCGAGCGCGTCGCGGCGGCAACTGCACGCGGCAACAAGACGGCGACGACGAGCTCTTATAGCTCGATGGCCTATTCGCGCGGCGCCTCCGCGCTCGGGGTTGCGGTCGCGCTCGGTGAGATAAGCTCCGATGTCCACGACGAGGACGTGCTGCGGCGCTACGATCTGTTCTCCAAGGTCGCCTCCACCTCGTCCGGAATCGAGCTGATGCACAATGTCGTCATCGTGCTCGGCAATTCGGCCTCGTCAGCGAGCGCGTTCGAGATCGGGCACGCTGTGATGGGGGATGCGATCGACGCCCCGGCGGTGGTATCGGCATTGAACAGCGTCGGGCTTGGTGTGGCGCCGCAAACCAGCGCGGACCGCGCGCTCGTCAATATCTTCGCCAAGGCGGAAGCCTCGCCCGACGGCAGCGTGCGCGGCTTTCGCCACACCATGCTGGAGGATACCGACATCAGCTCGACACGCCACGCCCGCGCAGCGGTCGGCGGTCTGATCGCGGGCCTCGCCGGCACGGGCGCGGTCTACGTTTCAGGCGGCGCCGAGCATCAGGGTCCGGCGGGCGGCGGCCCGGTTGCGGTGATTGCGCGACTGTCGGATTGATAGATCCCGAATCCCGGATGCGTCCGACCTCTCCGCCCGGCGCAACCCTGCCCCTCGCGCCGGCTCAGTTGATTCATGCAGGCCGTTGCGAAAAAGGTGGCGCCGCATCTCAAGGGGATTTTGACTTCATGACGTTGCCGATGAGCTGGAACGAATGGGCGCAGCACGATGGTGTGGCGCTGGCCGCGCGCGTGCGCAAGGGCGAGCTGACGGCGAAGGAATTGGCGCGCCAGGCCGCTGCGGGCGTCGCCAAGGTCAATCCGGCACTATCGGGCGTGGTCGAGCTGTTCGAGGACGTGATCGCCGATCCCGCCAAGGACGGCGCCAATCTCGCAGGTCCCTTCGCCGGCCTGCCCTTCCTGATGAAGGATCTGGGACCGACCATGAAGGGCCGGCTCCAGGAGATGGGCTCGCTGCTGATGCGCGGCAATCGCGCTGCGGCCGATACGTTCCTTACCGGCAAATTCCGCCAGGCGGGGCTCAACCTGATCGGACGTACCACCACGCCGGAATTCGGCGTATGCTCTTCGGCCGACAATCCCGCCGTCTACGTCACCCGCAATCCCTGGAATACCGACTACACCACCTGCGGTTCGTCGGCCGGCAGCGCCGCGATGGTCGCCGCGGGCGTGGTGCCGATCGCGCATGCGACCGACGGCGGCGGCTCGATCCGCATTCCCGCCGGCGTCAACGGCAATATCGGGCTGAAGGTCTCGCGCGGCGTGTTCTCGCTCGCGCCGCACATGTCCGACCTGACCGGGCTCGTCTCGATCCAGGGCTGCCAGTCGCGTTCGGTGCGCGACACCGCCGCCTTCGTCGATCACGCGCGCGGATCCGCGCCCGGCGAGTTCATGCCGTTCTGGACCACGGCGCAGCCCTATACCGAGATGATCAAGCGCGATCCGACAAAACTCCGCATCGCGTTGTCGCATACATGGGGCGATTACACCGCGACGCCCGAGATCGCCGCCGAGCTGGAGAAGACCGGCCGCTTCCTCGAAGGCCTCGGCCATCACGTCGACTACGCGCTGCCCGAGCTCGACTTCCGCGCGGCCTTCGCGGCGCAGACCACCTGCTACATCTCGAATTTCGCGGTGGTGATCTCCAACATGCTCGCCGCGCGCGGGCTGGAGAAGCCGCCGGAAGATCTGATCGAGCCCATGAACATCCGGATCTGGGAAGCCGGCCGCAACACCAGCTTCGCCGAGCGGGCGAAGATGCAGGGCGTGTTCAACACGACGTCACGCGGCTTCGGCGCGTTCTTCGAGCAGTGGGACGTGATCCTGACGCCGATCACCGCGCTGCCGACGCCGAAGGTCGGCACGAAAGAGTATCTCACGATCTCCGACAATCCCGACGTGCTCGACTGGTTCGGCAATCTCTGGCGCTTCTTCGCCTTCACGCCGCTCGCCAATCTCTGCGGCATGCCCGCGATCTCGATGCCGATGGCAGCCCAGGACCACGGCCTGCCGCTCGGCATCCAGGCGATTGCCAAGCAGGCCAATGACGGCCTGTTGCTGCAACTCGCCGCCCAGATCGAGCGCGCGCTGGACGGCAAGTGGAACGGAGGCAAGAAGCCGAAGGTGCATGTGAGCTAGCAGGTGTACGATCGCATCGACATGCGATCGCAACGGCCTCAGTTCTTCACTGCGGGAATCTCTTCCGCCGGCTGCTGCTGGCCCTGCTTGTACATCGCCAGCGCCTTGTCGAGCGCTTCGCGCAAGGCCAGCGCCGCGGCGACGCTGCAGCGCAGGTGCGCGGTCTGGACCACGTCGACCCTGACGGCGGCGCCGACCGGCATCAACAGGTTCGCAGCAAGCTCGATCTGGATCGCGCCGTTGTGATGGCCGAAGCAGGACGCGCCGTCGAAATAGATGATCGGCGCCCGCTCCGAGCTGGAGGTCGAAATGGTGACGGGCCCCTGGGTGGTGCCGGGTGCTTCGGGGTCGGTCATGGGCGCTCCTTGCGGGCCTTGGACAAACGAAGCGCTCACCATCGTTGCTTTGGCCCGCCCTGTCGAGGCCAAACCGCCCTCGGTAGGCATCCCGGACAAGGCGCATTCTCAGGTTTTGCGCGGCGCCCGGCGGTGGTCTAGAACATCGCCATGTCTACTGTACCTGCCACACTCCCGTTCGAGGAACTCGCCGAGGCCATCAAGGACCGCCGCTCCGACTACGGCCATATCAGCGGACTCCAGCTCGACCGCTTCGCACCTGGCGAGGCCTGGTCCAGCCTGCCGTACCGCCCGGTCTTCGTCGGCGACACCGAGACCGGCGTTCTGCATGGCGGCGTCGTCACGGCGATGCTGGACGAGAGCTGCGGCATGGCGGTGCAACTTGCGCTCGACGGCACGCGCGCCATCGCAACCCTCGATCTGCGCATCGACTACCAGAAACCGGCGACGCCCGGCCTCGACATCAAGGCGCATTCAGTCTGCTATCGCACCACGCGCTCGATCGCCTTCGTGCGCTCCACCGCCTATCAGGAATCCGAGGACGATCCGGTCGCGACCGCGACCGCCTGCTTCATGATCGGCGCCAATCGCACCAATATGCTCGCCGACCGCCGCATGGATTCGCGCAGCATCGCGACGCTGGAGGCGCCGGAGGACCCGGAGGGTCCGTTCGCGCGCAGCCCATTCGCGCGCGCTCTCGGCATCCGCGTCACTGATGACGGCACGCTGACCATGCCGTTCTCGCCAAGGATCATCGGCAATCCGATCCTGCCCGCGATCCATGGCGGCATGACCGGCGCCTTCCTCGAGACCACGGCCATCGTCGGGGTCGCGCGCGAGCTCGGCGCAGCCGCGCCGCCCAAGCCGATCGGACTCACTGTCAACTATCTGCGTTCCGGCCGCGCGCTCGATACCTTCGCCAACGTCTCGATCGTGAAGCAGGGCCGCCGCATCGTCGCCTTCGAGGCGCGCGCCTGGCAGGACGATGCCGACAAGCCGATCGCCACCGCCTTCGGCCATTTCATGCTCCGGCCGACGCCCGGAAGTGACGAGGAGTAGCCGTATTTTCCCTTGACGGAGGGGGTCCGGGTCACAACGATAGCGCGGTTCCTGCGAGAGGTATTGGGTTGCGGCATCCGATCGACATCGTCGCCATGTTCGCTGCGATCTGGCTGCTCGCCTCGATGGTGCTCGACGCGCTGACGCCGAAGGAGCTGACGGCGGTCATGATCGCCATCGCCATCGGGCCGGCCATCGTGATCACCGCCGTGTTTTACTATCTGCACTGCCCGCGAACGGATTTCGCGGTGATGTTCGCGGCACTCTGGCTGATCTCGGACATCGCCATCGCCTTCATCTCGCCGAAAGAGCTGCCGCATTTCCTGATCGCGCTCGGCTTCGCCCCGGCCGTGCTGATCGGCATCGTGCTGCACTGGCAGCGCTTCCAGCGCCGCCATGAGCGGTTGCCCGTGCCCTCGGCGAAACGTGGCTAGCGCGGCAAGAGGTTCGTCTTGGCGAGGTCGAGCACCTCGTCGCCGCGGCCGTTCATCACGGCGCGCAGGACCCAGAGGCTGAAGCCCTTGATCTGCTCCGTCGTGATGGTCGGCGGCATCGACAACTCCTGCTTGGCGGTGACGACGTCGAGCAGCGCCGGGCCATTGTGGGCCAGGATTTCCTTCATTGCGCCCGGAAGCTCGCCGGGATCCTCAACGCGCTTTGCAAAGATGCCCATTGCGCGCGCCATCGCCGCGAAGTCCGGGTTCTCCAGGTCGACATTGGTGTCGACGAAACCGGCCGCCTTCATCTCCAGCGCGACGAAGCCGAGCACGCCGTTGTTGAAGACGACGACCTTCACCGGCAGCTTCATCTGTGTCAGCGTGATCAGATCGCCCATCAGCATGGTGAAGCCGCCGTCGCCGGAGAGCGAGATGACCTGGCGGCCTGGCTGGGCAGCCTGCGCGCCGATCGCCTGCGGCATAGCATTGGCCATCGAGCCGTGCACGAAGGAACCGATCAGCCGACGCCGGCCGTTCATGTCGAGATAGCGCGCGGCCCATACCGTCGGCGTGCCGACGTCGGCGGTGAACACGGCATCGTCGGAGGCGTGGTCGCTGATGACTTTCGCCAGATATTGCGGATGGATCGGCTTGCTGCCCGGCGTGCCCTTGGCGAGCGAATCCAGACCTTCGCGAGCCTTCTTGTAGTGCGCGATGGCATCGTCGAGATGCCTGCGCTGGGTCTTGGTCTTGAGCAGCGGCAGCAGAGCCTCGATGGTCAGTTTGACGTCGCCGACGAGGCCGAGATCGATCCTGCACCGCCGTCCCAGATTTTCCGGGCGGATGTCGATCTGCGCGATCTGCGCATCGGTCGGGAAGAACTGCTTGTAGGGAAAATCGGTGCCGAGCATCACCAGCGCGTCGCAGGCATGCATGGCGGCGTAGCCGGAGGAGAAGCCGATGAAGCCGGTCATGCCGACGTCGTAAGGATTGTCGTATTCGACGTGCTCCTTGCCTCCGAGCGCATGCACGATCGGGCTCTTCAGGGCCTCGGCGAGCTGCATCAGCGGCGCATGGGCGCCGGCGCAGCCGCGGCCGCAGAACAGGGTGATGCGCTCGGCGCGATTGAGGAGATCCGCCAGCGCCTTCAACTCGTCGGCCTGCGGCACGATTTTCGGCGCCGCAAGGGCAAGCCCGCGTGCCGTCGCTAGCGCGCGCTTCGGCGGAGTGCGGAACGCGACGTCGCCGGGCATGGCGACCACGGCGACGCCGCGCAGGCCTACCGCCGCGCGGATGGCGTTCTCCAGCACGTAGGGAAGCTGGCTCGGGTCCGAGACCAGCTCGCAATAGTGGCTACATTCACGGAACAGGTTCTGCGGGTGGGTTTCCTGGAAATAGCCGCCGCCGATCTCTGCGGTGGGAATCTGCGCCGCAATCGCCAGTACGGGAACACGGCTGCGATGCGCGTCGAACAGGCCATTGATCAGATGCAGATTGCCGGGACCGCAGGAGCCCGCGCACACCGCAAGACTTCCCGTCATCTCGGCTTCACCGGCGGCCGCGAAGGCTGCGACCTCCTCGTGGCGGACATGGATCCATTCGATGGTGCCGCGGCGGCGCAGCGCCTCGGTCAGTGCGTTCAGGCTGTCGCCGACGATGCCATAGATGCGCTTGACGCCGGCCTGTTCGAGCGTTGCCACGAACAGATCGGCCACGTTGTTGATCGCCATGTCGGTCTCCTGCTGCGCCGGTCGCATGTCTACGATGCCAAGGCATCAGCATCGCGACACAATGCGGCACAATAAGCAATGAGCGGATCACGGCTAGTTCATTGCGCCATCAGTCTTTCGCAATCGCCCGATCGTAGGCGGTGACCGTCGCCCTCGCGCGCGCTGCCACGTCCGCCACGCTCATGCCGGGCTTGTAGAGGCTGGAGCCGAGCCCGAACGCCGTCACGCCACCCTTGATGTACTCCGCAAAATTCTGATCGGAGACGCCGCCGACGGCGGCGATCATCACGTCTGGCGACAGCACGGCGCGGATCGCGGCGATGCCGGAGGCGCCGAGCACGCTCGCCGGAAAGAATTTCAGGCCCGATGCGCCGGAGCGCGCCGCGAGCAGCGCCTCGGTCGGCGAGAACACGCCGGGCAGCGTCACCATGCCGCGCTGATGCGCGCGCGCCAGCACGTCGGTGTCGACATTGGGCGAGACCATCAGCCTGCCGCCGACGTCGTTGAGACGGTCGACATCTGCGGCGGTCAGCACCGTGCCGGCGCCGATCAGCACGCCGGCGGGCGCTAGTTTTGCGGCAAACCCGATCGAGCGGAACGGATCGGGCGAGTTCAGGGGAATCTCGATCGCGGTCATGCCGGCTTCGATCAGCACGCCGACGATGGCCTCGGTCTCCTCGGGCTTGACGCCGCGGAGGATCGCGACCAGCGGACGCTGCATCGGTGGAAAGGGAACGCTCATCTCAGAAGTCCTTCTGTTTCGTCCAGATCGCCGCAGCCGCCATCGACAGGCCACGGCGCACCGCTTCATCCGCATCGATCGGCTGCACGGTGACCGACAAGGCATCGAAGGCGTCTTGGTACAGCGTTGCCAGACGACCCGAGGCAATCAGCGTGATGCCGGCTTTCGGCACGGAACCGGAGAGCCCCGCCGCCAGCTCGGCGCCGATCAACGTGCCCGACAGCGTTTCACGCGCCGCGGCCGGCGTACTACCGAACAGAAGCTGCCGCGCCCGCGCCCCGAACAGCAGGTTCGCCGCGAAGGCCGGTGCTTCGTATGCAGCTTTCACCGCCGTCTTGAAGCTCGCGACGTCCTCGGCGTCATCGGCGCCGGCGACCGCGAGCGAGAGGATGGTCTCGCGGGAGACGACGCTGAAGAGCTCGCCGGTCATAAAAGTCGAAAAATTCGCGACGGTGCCGTCCGTCACCCGCACCCATTTCGAATGCGTGCCGGGCATGCAGACCAGTGCGGCGCCGGTGGCCTCGAGCCCAAGCGCGCCAAGCAGCTGCGTCTCCTCGCCGCGCATGACGTCCGGCGCCCCGGCGTCACGCTGCGCAATGCCGGGCAGGATGCGGATGTCGCGCGCCTCTCCCGGCACGCGCGCCGCCTGCTTGAGGATCGCGGCGAGCGGCGCCGGCGTGTCGACGTAACCGGCCTCGACCCAGCCGGTCTTCGCACCGGCCATACCGCAGACGAGAACCGGCAGATGCGCGGGTGCATCGGTTGCGGCAAGGTGCGATTGAAGCACGCCTGCAAAGCCAGCCTTGGCCGCGGCCAGCATGCCCTCGCCGCTGCGGCGCTCCGCCAGCACCTGCCCGGAGCGATCGACCAGCCACAGGCGAAAACTGCTGGTGCCCCAGTCCACCGCGACATAGGCGGGTTCGGTCATCGTATCCTCGTCTCACTGGCAAGACGCCGTCTCGCGACAATGAGACGGCCCCCTGGAAATCTGGTCCGGGATATCGGCTATTGCCGCTGCAAACCAGCCTTTTCTCGCAGCTCTGAGCTGCGAGGCGCGCTGGCACACCGCTTGCTCGAGCCTCTCCGCTCACATTCGTGAACCGCGCAACAAGACGCGTCAATTGTGGAGAGGAAACCCATGGAGATCGGTTATTTCACGATGCCTTCGCATCCGCCGGAGTGCGGCCTCAAGGAAGGAAACGACTGGGACCTGCAGGTGATGCGCTGGCTCGACGAGCTCGGCTATCAGGAGGCCTGGGTCGGCGAGCACCACACCGCGCCCTGGGAACCCAATCCCACGCCGGACCTCCTGATCGCGCAGGCCTTGATGCAGACCAAGCGCCTGCGCATCGGACCCGGCGGCTTCCTCTTGCCCTATCACCACCCGGCCGAGCTCGCCAACCGCGTCGCGATGCTCGATCACATGTCCGAAGGCCGGCTCAATTTCGGCGTCGCAGCCTCGGGGCTGCCGAGCGACTGGGCGATGTTCAACGTCGATGGCATGAGCGGCCAGAACCGCGACATGACGCGCGAGGCGCTGGAGATCATCCTGAAGCTCTGGTCCGATCCCGCGCCCTTCACCTACAAGGGGAAGTTCTGGACGGTGACCAAGCCGGACACGATGTTCGACTTCCTCAAGCCTCACATCAAGCCTTTGCAGGCGCCGCATCCGCCGATCGGCGTTGCCGGGCTCTCCAAGAACTCGGACACCTTGAAGCTCGCTGGCGAGCGCGGCTTCATCCCGATGAGCCTCAACCTCAACCCCGCCTATGTCGGCAGCCATTGGGATTCGGTCGAGATTGGCGCGGCCAAGACCGGACGCAAGCCAAACCGGCAGGACTGGCGGCTGGTGCGCGAGGTGTTCGTCGCCGACACCGACGAGGAAGCCTGGAAGCTCTCGACCGGAGACATGATGGGCCGGATGATGCATGAGTACTTCCTGCCCCTGCTCGGCCATTTCGGCTTCAAGGATTATCTGAAGCACGCCCCCGACGTGCCCGACAGCGACGTCACGGTCGAATATTGCGCCAAGCGGAACTGGATCGTCGGCTCGCCCGCGACCGTCGCCGAGAAGATCGAGAAGATCCACGACGAGGTCGGCGGCTTTGGCGTGCTGCTGGTGTTCGGCTTCGACTACAAGCACAAGGCCGAAGCCTGGCACCACTCGCTCTCGCTGCTCAAGAACGAGGTGATGCCGCGCCTGACGCATCTCGGCTCCGCGCGCAAGGCGGCTTGACCGGATGCGGGTGCGGCGCGATCGTGCCGCACCCGCATCCATTTGGGAGATTTCCGCGTGTCCGTGGACGCCAAGGACTTCAAGATGGCGATGCGCCATTGCGCCGGCGCCGTGGCGCTGGTCACGGTGGGCGCCGAGCACGGCAAGCGCACGGGGCTCACGGTGACATCGGCCTGCTCGCTGTCGGACTCACCGCCTTCACTGATCGTCTGCGTCAACCACAACGCCAGTGCGCACGCGCGCATCCGCGAGGAAGGCGCGTTTGCGATCAACTTCCTGCACGAGGATCACGCGATGCTCGCGCTCACCTTCAGCGGCCAGAAGGGCGTCAATGGCGATGACCGCTTCGCATTCGGGCAATGGACGCGCGGCGCGACCGGCTCGCCGCTGCTGACGGATGCGGTCGCCGCGTTCGACTGCGTGCTGGCGCAAGAATTCGAGACCAAGACGCATTCGATCTTCGTCGGCGAGGTGCACGGCGTGTCGCATGCGGATGCGGCGAGGCCACTGGTCTATCTGCGTGGCCATTTTCATACGCCGCAGGAGATGCGCGAGATGGTCGCGCTGGGCGACCTCGATGCGCGGCATCTGAGCTGGACGGATTTTTCGTAAGGACGCGGTTCTGAGGGCGGCCTTCGGCCGCCGTTAGAGACCCCTCACCCGTGTCGCCGCTTCGCGGCGAGCCATCCTCTCCCGCACAGGGAGAGGGGGAAGAACGCTCGCCGCATGCAATTGAACGCTACTACTGCCCCGTCTCGATCTTCAGCTGCTTGATCTTGCGATACAGCGTCGCCCGGCTCAGCTTCAGTGCCCGGGCAGCTTCCGTGACGCGGCCGCCATTCTTGCGCAACGCCTCGACAATTGTCGCACGCTCGGCCGCCGCGAGATCCGGCTCCGCCCTCCCGCCAAATGGCGGCAGATCGAGATCGGCATCGGTGATGACGCCGTTCTCCGCCGTGCAGCCGGCGAGCCGCAGCACATGGCGAAGCTGGCGCATGTTGCCGGGATATGAATAGGCTGCCAGCAGCGCCCAGGCCTCCTCCGACAGGCGGCAATTCGGCGCCTCCTCGCGCGCGATCTGGCGGATGATGTCGCCGCGGTCGTCCCGCTCGCGCAACGCCGGCAGGTGCACCTCCATGCCGCGCAGGCGGAAATAGAGGTCGGCGCGGAAGGCTCCTTGTTCCACCATTCGGCCGAGATCGCGGTGGGTCGCGCTGATCAGGCGAATGTCGACGGGTACGGGCTTGAGCGCGCCGAGCGGCCAGACCTCGCGGTTTTCCAGGACGCGCAAGAGGCGCGTTTGCAGCGCGATCGGCATGTCGCCGATCTCGTCGAGGAACAGCGTGCCGCCATCGGCCTGCACGATCAGGCCCTTGGAGCCCTCGCGCCGCGCGCCGGTGAAGGCACCGGCCTCATAGCCGAACAGCTCGGCATCGATCAGGCTTTCCGGCATCGCCGCACAGTTCAGCGCGACATAGTTGTTGCGCGCGCGATTGCTGGCCGCGTGAATGGCGCGCGCGAACACGTCCTTGCCGACGCCGGTCTCGCCATGCAGCAGCACCGGCAGATTGTGATCGCCGATGCTTCGGAGCCGCTTCACAGTTTTGACCAGGCCGGGATCGCGGCCGGCGAGCCGATGCAGCGCGTCGAAACGGTCTGCGGGGGCATCGCGGCGCGGCACATGCGATCTCGCACGCAGCGGCGGAGCAACATGCCCCTGGCCCAGCGAACGGCCATCGGCACGGCGCAGCTCGACGATTTCGTCCGTGCCACGCGCACCATGATGATCGAACGCGACGTAGTGCGACAGATCGATGCCGGAGGCGATCAGGCCATCGGTGAGGCCCAGCAGCGCACGCGCCGAGCGGCAGGCGCCGACGATGCGGCGGTCGTCGTCGTAGGCGATAAGGCCGCGGCCACCGTCCCCGGGCACGGTCGCGATCCAGGCATTGCGGAAATGGCCGCGGAAGATCGCGCCCTCCATCCGCCGCGTCGCCTCCATCGTCACCGCGAGCGCGAGCTGATGCGCGGCGCGTTCCAGATCCTGCCGGCAGGAGGTGATGTTGACGGCCCCGGCAAGCCGCCCGGCCTGGTCGAACAACGGCGCCACGGCGCAGGAGAACATGTGCCATTGCGCGCGAAAATGCTCGTCGCGGTGCACCAGGATCGGCTTCTCCTCGGCGAGCGCGGTGCCGAGCCCGTTGGTGCCCTCAAAGGTCTCGGCGAAATTGGAGCCGGTGTAGATCTTCCAGTCCAGAAACATCTTTGCGTCGGCTTCGCCCGGCAAGCGGCTGAACAGCATGGTCGCGTTCGCGTCAGCCAGATTGACGCAATAGCCTGCGTCGCGCAGCACGCGGGCGAGATCGTCGAGCTCGGGCGTTGCGAGCCTGATGATCTCCTCCATGGGTTCGGCGACGTGACGGATTTCGGCTTCGGTCAACGTCTGCGGCGGGCCCTGCCGGGCGGGATCGAGCTTGTGGCTGATCAGGCAGCGCCGCCAGGAATTGGCAATCCGCGAGGAAGCATCGACGTCGGCCACATGATTGGCGACGGACAAGACACGGGCGACATGGTTCGAGGCCGAAAGGCTGGCCATCGCGGACGTCTCCACCCTGTATTATTGTGCAAAGTCTGGCACCACAGGCGGGGATGTCAATCGGGAACCGGGAACAGAGGAAGCGGCGCACGCTCTCTAGTTGTCATTCCGGGGCGGCTCGAAGAGCCGAACTATGGTGCGCCATTGCGCACCTGAGAATCTCGAGATTCCGGGTTCGCGCGACGCGCGCCCCGGAATGACCGCATCAGCAAAATTGCTGCACCGCCCTCACCACGTGTCGATGCACGGCCGCTTCTTAGTCGTCCTCGGCTCCGGCTTCGGCACCGAGCGCAGCCCCG
>NZ_LWIG01000052.1:46431-67336 GCF_002068095.1 Bradyrhizobium sacchari
CGGGGTCGATGACGTTGTCGATCTCGAACACCGAGGCGATCGAGACCGCCTTGCCGTTGGCGTAGAGCTCGGCCACCTTGTTGCGGTAATAGGTCTCGCGCTCCTCGGGGTCGGCAATGGCCTCCATCTCCTTGCGGAAACCGAGGCGAACATAGCCCTCGAGGCCCATGCCGCCGAATTCGCCGGTCGGCCAGGCCGCCGTGAAGAACGAGGCGTGGAAGCCGCCGCCGATCATCGATTGCGCGCCGAGCCCATAACCCTTGCGCAGGACGATGCCGAACAGCGGCACGGTGAGGCTTGCGCCCGTCACGAACATGCGCGAGACGTGGCGCACGATCGCGGTCTTCTCCGCTTCAGGGCCGACCATGAAGCCGGGCGTATCGCAGAGCGAGACGACGGGTAAGTCGAACGCGTCGCAGAGCTGGAGGAAGCGCGCGGCCTTGTCGCCGGCATCGGCATCGATGGCGCCGCCGAGATGGCGCGGATTGTTGGCAATCAGGCCGAACGGTTTTCCCTCGATGCGGATCAGCGCGGTGATCATGCCGACGCCGTAGTCGCGGCGCAGCTCCAGCACGGAATCTTTGTCGGCAACGAGGTCGATCACGCTGCGGATATCGTAGACGCGCAGGCGGTTCTCGGGGATGGCGCGGCGGAGCAGGCGCTGGTCGGCGGCCTCCCACTCCGTCACCGCGCCCTGGAAATAGGACAGGTACTTCTGCGCGACGGATGTCGCCTCCTCCTCGTCCTCGACGAGAATGTCGATGACGCCGTTGGGCGACTGGAACGTGACAGGTCCGACCTCGGCCGGATGATAGACGCCGAGCCCGCCGCCTTCGATCATGGCGGGACCGCCCATGCCGATCGAGGCGTTCTTGGTGGCGATGATGACGTCGCAGCAGCCCAGCATCGCGGCATTGCCGGCAAAGCAATAGCCGGAGACGACGCCGATCACAGGTACGAGGCCCGAGAGCCTCGCGAACTGGACGAACGACGGACCGTCGAGACCGGTCATGCCGAGCCGGTCGGTATCGCCGGGCCGGCCGCCGCCGCCCTCGGCGTAGAATACCAGGGGCACGCGCCAGTCCTCCGCCAGCGTCAGCATGCGGTCGATCTTCTTGTGGTTCATATGGCCCTGCGTGCCCGCGAGCACGGTATAGTCATAGGCCACGACGATGCAGCGCGCGCCTTCCGGGCCGAACTTCTCCGCGTTGACGGTGGCCAAGCCCATGACGAGGCCGTCGGCCGGCGTGTTCTTGATAAGATCGTCGAGCTTGCGCCGGCGCCGCTGCGCCGCGATCGCCAGACTTCCGTACTCCATGAACGAACCGTCGTCGACGAGCTGGGCGACGTTCTCGCGCGCGGTGCGCTGGTTGGTGTTGCGGCGGCGCTCGACCGAGGCGGGGCGGTTTTCGTCGAGCGTGTTGGCCTGGCGCGCGATCAGCTCGGCGAGATCGGCGCGGATGTGGTCGAGGTCGACATCGGCTTCCGCCGCCGTGCTGTCGGCCGCGACGTCGAGCGGCTCCAGATACATGATCGGCTCGCCATGCATCAACGTGACGCCGTCGCCGGCGACGAGTTTTGTCACCCGCCCGCCCTGCTCGGCCATCACGAGATGCTCCATCTTCATGGACTCGATCACGGCGAGCTGTTGGCCCGGACGAACGATCTCGCCTTCCTCGACCTGGATGGTGACGATGGTCCCTTGCAGGGGCGCTGCGACCATGACCGCGCCTTCGGGCACGATTTGCGCGACATGAGCTTCCGCGCCGTGACCGCCGCCGCGCTCCAAAGCCGCAAAGTAGAGCGGCTTGGCCGCTCCTTCCTCTGCCTCGACCAACTTCGCGATGTTGCGATCGATGAAATCGGTCGCGATGCGGTTTGTCCTGAACTCGGGATGCGCCAGCAGCGCCTGGAGGAAAGCGATGTTGGTGATGACCCCGTCGATCCGGAACTCGCGCAAGACGCGCGAAGCCTTGGCGACAACGTCATGCCAGGCCTCGCCCGGCGTATGCACGATCACTTTTGCCAGCAGAGAATCGAAGGCGGCGCTGGTCTTGTAGCCGGCATAGCCAAAGCTATCGACGCGCACGCCGGGTCCCGATGGTGGCTCGAACACGGCGAGCACGCCCCCGGTCGGATGGGTGGCGCCAGTCTCGTCCAACGTCTCCATGTTGACGCGGAGCTGCAGGGCATAGCCGCGCGGCTTCGGGATCGATCCTTGCGCGAGGTCGAGGGACGCCAGCGAAGCTCCGGCAGCGACTGCGAGCTGGGCGCGAACGAGGTCGAGGCCGAGCACCTCCTCCGTCACGGTGTGCTCGACCTGGAGCCGCGGATTGGCCTCGATGAAGGCAAAGCTGTCCTCGGCCGTGCCGTCGACCAGGAACTCGAAGGTGCCGAGATTGTCGTAAGAGGCTGCCGTCGCCAGCTGCTTTGCCGCCTCGATGATGCGGGCACGCAGGGGATCGCTCAGCGACGGGCTCGGCGCCACCTCGACCAGCTTCTGGTGCCGGCGCTGGATGGTGCATTCGCGCTCCCAGAGATGGGAGATCGCGCCATGGCGGTCGCCGACGATCTGGACCTCGATATGGCGCGCCTGCCTGATCAGCCGCTCGGCATAGACACCGTCGAAGCCGAACGCCGCCTTGGCCTCGGACTGGCAGCGCGCATAGGCCTCGGCCAGATCCGTTGTATTCTCGACGACGCGCATGCCGCGGCCGCCGCCGCCGGCCATCGCCTTGATCACGATCGCCGCATTGCTGCCGAGCGAGCCAAAGAACGCCGTGATCTCCTCGAGGCTCGACGGCCCGCTGGTGCCGGCAATGATCGGCACGCCGCAGCGCTTTGCCAATTGCCGTGCCGCGACCTTGTCGCCGAACAGCTCGAGCGCGGATGCCTTCGGGCCGACGAAAGTGATACCGGCGTCGGCGCAGGCTTTTGCGAACGTCGCGTTCTCACTGAGGAAGCCGTAGCCGGGATGCACGGCATCGCAACCCGCAGCCTTGGCCGCCTTCACCACGGCTTCGATGTCGAGATAGGCCCGCGCGCCGCGGCCGGGGATCTCGACCGCCTCGTCGGCAACGCGCACATGCAGCGACAGCGCGTCGTCGGCCGGGTGGATCGCGACCGTGGCGATGCCGGCGTCAGCGGCCGCGCGCGCGATGCGGATGGCGATCTCGCCGCGATTGGCGATCAGGAGCTTTTTGAACGACATCGTATCTCTCACTCAAACGGCAGCAGGCAGGTCTGGATTGAGGTCCTGCTTCTTCACCTTGCCTGTCGCCGTGAGCGGCAGGGCATCGATAATACGCACTTCCGGGACCTTGTAGACGGCCATGCGCTCGGCACACCAGGCGCGCAGGTCCTCTGCGGAGATGGTGCCGACCGCCTCCGGCTTGAGCTGGATATAGGCCACCGGCACCTGCCCCTTATCAGGATCGTCGCGCCCGACGACGCCGGAGCCCAGCACCTTGGGATGCTGGCCGAGCAGCGCCTCGATCTCCGGCGGAAAAACGCTCATGCCCTTGACCTTGAGCATTTCCTTGCGGCGGCCGAGGAAGTGCAGAAAACCGTCCTTGTCGATGGTACCGATATCGCCCGTGCGCAGCCAGCCGTCGATCAGCGACTCCGCGGTCGCCTCCGGCTTGTTCCAGTAGCTCTTGAGCAGCGACGGGGTACGCACACGGATCTCGCCCTCCGCGCCGAGCGGCAGCAGCGCGCCGGTCTCGAAGTCGGTGATCTTGAACTCGGCGCCGGGGACCGGCAGGCCGACGAAGATCGGCTGGTTGTTGAGATCGAAATCGTCGTCCTGGAAACCTGCCGTGAACGTGTTGGAGGTGTGGGTCTCCGTCATGCCCCAGGCCGCCTCCATCAGGATCGTGCCGGTGAGATCCTTCCAGCGCCTGCGGTAGTCGGCGTTGAGCTTCTTGACGAAGGAGACGACGCGCACCTGCTTGAGCGACGACAGGTCGAACTCGCTCCAGCGCGGATGGTCCATCAGCTCGACTGCACCATCGACCGGCATCGCCGTGATCGTGACCTTGTACTTGTCGATCGCCGCCATGGCGCCGACCGCGTCCCAGCGCGCGAGCAGGACCAGCGTCGCGCCGGAGAACAGCGGGAAGATCAGGCCGAAGTTTTCGCCCGCGATCCAGAACTCCGGGAAGAACGACAGGAACACGCTGCTCTCGTCGGACAGGACCGAGATGCCGTAATTGGCGGCCGCCGTATAGACCATGTCGCGATGGGTGTGGACGCAGCCCTTGGGCATGCCGGTGGTGCCGCCGGTGTAGTTGAGTGCGGCGACATCGTCGAGGCCGGGCGGCGGCAAGGGCGTGGGCGTGGGTTGTGTTGCAAGCGCGGGCAGCAGATCGGTCGCGTGCGGGACCGCAACGCGCGGCGTGCGGATCGTATCCGGCGCGGGAAAGGTGGGCGCCGCCGGTACGACATCGGCGAAGCTGGTGACGATGATCTCGCGCAGCTTCACCTCGCCCTTGACCTGCTCGACGACGGGAATGAGCTGGTCCAGCGCTACGATCACCTCGGCCTTGGTGTCGTTGAGCTCGTAGGACAATTCGAATGCGCGCGACAGCGGGCTGACGGGAACGTGGACCGCACCGAGCTTCAAGATGCCGAAGAACACGATGTGGAATTGTGGACAGTTCGGCAGGAAGACGGCGACGCGGTCGCCCTTGCGCACGCCCTTCGCCTGCAACAGCGCGGCAAAGCAATCGCTCTGCTGGTCGAGATCGGCATAAGTGGTGACGTGGCCATAGAAGATCACCGCGGGGCGATCGGGACTGCGCTTCGCCCAGGCGCGGAGATATTCCGTCAGGGGAACTTCGCCGTGCAGATAGTTCGGCGAGCGCGGCATGCCCTTCGGCCAAGCCTTGTCCCACAGCCTCCGCAAGGTGGCGAGATAGTCCTTCTCGTTGAGGCCTGCACTCATGGCGTCTTCCCGTGCTGCTTGTTCTTTTCGTGACGGCACGCAGCGTGTGGTCACTCGACGTCGTTACACGTCGAGCACGGCAGACTTCATGTCAAGGAAAACAGTTTTCCGCATCACGGCCGATGCCGCGGCGCGGAAAAATGGGTCGTCTTGCAGCGCTTCGTTACGCTGCGCGCACGCCGGCCACGAAGGTGCTGACCTCGTCCTGGAGCGATTGCAGCTTCTGCGTCAGACGGTCGCTCGATTGCAGCACGAGACCGGCGGCCTGGCCGGTCTCGGCGGTCGCGTCGGTGACGCCGGAGATGTTCTGCGAGACCTGGTCGGTGCCCGAGGCCGCCTCCTTCACGCTGTGCGCGATCGCCTGCGTCGCGGCGCCCTGCTCCTCGACCGCAGCCGCAATCGACGAGGAGATCTCGTTGACCTCCATGATGGTCTTGCGGATGCTCTCGATGTTGCCGACGACCTCGTTGGTCTCGGCCTGGATCGCGGTGATCTGCGCGCCGATCTCGTCGGTGGCCTTCGCGGTCTGGCTCGCCAGCGACTTCACTTCGCTCGCGACAACCGCAAAGCCCTTGCCGGCTTCGCCGGCCCGCGCCGCCTCGATGGTGGCGTTGAGCGCGAGCAGGTTGGTCTGCGAAGCGATCTGGTTGATGAGGTCGATGACCTCGCCGATCTTGTGCGCGGCCGCGGCCAGCCCCTGCACGGTGTCGTTGGTACGCTGACCATCGGCGGCGGCCTTGTCGGCGACGCTTGCGGCCTGCGCCACACGCTGGCTGATCTCGGTGATCGAGGACGACAGCTGGCCGGCGGCGGATGCCACCGTCTGGACGTTGGCCGAGGCCTGCTGGCAGGCCGTCGCGACGAAACTCGCACGGTCGGTCGCCTTGTTCGCGGTCTCCGACATGCCTTGTGCGGCCTGCTGCATCTCGCGCGCTTCGTTGAAGACGTCGCGGACCACGGCCTGGACGCTCGCCTCGAACCTGCCGGCGAGATCGGCCATCGTCCGCCGCTTCTCGTCATCCGCCGTGCGCTTCAGCTCGTCCTGCTCGGCATGCATCTGCTGCATCGCCGACGCGTTGTCCTTGAACACGGCGAGCGCCTTGGCGAGCCCGCCGACCTCGTCGCGGCGATCGGTGTAGGGCACGTCAAAGGCGCTGTCGCCGGCGGCAAGGCGTTCGGTCAGCGCGGTGATCTTGGCCAGCGGCCTCGTGACGCTGCGGCCGATCATGAAGGAGGCGCCGAGGACAACGACCAGCACGGCCAGACAGACGTAAGCGAACGTCATCGCGTTCTGGCGGAACACGGCGTCGACGTCGTCGATATAAATGCCGGTGCCGATGATCCAGCCCCAGGGCGCAAAGCCCTTCACATAGGAGATTTTCCCGACCGGCTGCTCGAAGCCGGGCTTCGGCCAGAGGTAGCTGTAGAAGCCTGCGCCCTGCTTGTTGACGACGTCGACGAAGCCCATGAACAGCGCGTTGCCGGCCGGATCCTTCATGCCGGAGAGATCCTTGCCGTCGAGCTCGGGCTTGATCGGGTGCATGACCATTTTCGGGGCCATGTCGTTGATCCAGAAATACTCGACCTTGTCGTAGCGGAGGCTCTTGATCTGCGCCATCGCGCCTGCCTGCGCCTGTTCGCGCGACATTTTTCCTTCGCTCTCGAGCTTCTGGAAATGGGCCAGGATGCCGTAGCCGACATCCACCATGTGCTGTGTCTTGGCCTCGCGATCGGCAATCATCTGCGCGCGCAAGGTCGAAAGCGCGATCGGCGCCAGTGCGATCATGCCGAGAAGGCTGATGCCCACAATGAGGACCAGCTTGAAACTGATACGGGAGAAAATCATCGGGGCTCGCAAAACAGGCGATACGGATATGCCAATTTATCCCGATCTCCTTAGCAAAGCTTTAAGCATTCGGGTTCCCCAAAATCCACTGAAGCACACCTTCACCGCCTCGCTCCGCGGCCCGGCTCTTTAGACCTAGAAGACCTCGATATCGGCTCGCGAAGCGTTGACTTAGGTGAGCCTCTGGCTGAACGATCAGACCAGATCGTCAGCGCCAGAAGTGGCGCGAGTGAAGCCAAAGACCTGAGACGCCATGCATCAATCGACATACGCCAAGCCCCTTGAGTTGCCGGCGTTGACCGCGGCGGAGCGACTCTTCGTCTGGGGATTCCGTGCCAAGGCACGCAGCGGCGGCGCCGTTCCGACGGCCGCGGACATCCAGCAGGTGTACGACCATTTTCGCGTCGGCGACGCCGTGCCATCGCTGGAAGCCATCATCGAGATCTTCGCCTGCACGGCGCATACGGCGATCGAGGTGCATTGCCCCACCTGCCCGCGCATATCGGAGAGCGAGTGCGGCATCCTGCGGGCGATCGCAGCCGCGCAGAAGGCGCACGACGATGTCGCGCGCGAGCAGTTCGAATGCTGGCTGCCGCCGGTGGGCGCGGATTGGGCGCTGGCGCCGGTGCGGGGGCTGGCCACGATCTTCCGCATGGCCGGCCTCATCATGCCTGAACGGCATGCCCCGTCACGCGGCCATGAGGGGATGATGGCAATGAAGAGCTGGTTCGTCGGCAGCTCCACATTGCATTGACGAGATCGCTCATGATGCAGGCCATTTGCGATTCTGCGCCGGATCCGGAGGCCGGCCGGCCGCGGCCCTGTCCACTTCAGGCCGCGCTTGCGGCCCGCCCCTGCGTCGACAGCTACGACCAGTTTTCCCGCGTCGCGCTGTCGCTGTTCCGTTTCATTGGAGCTGCCTATGCGACCGGCGCATCGGATTGCTGGGAGGCGGCCTATCGCTTTGCCGACGAAGCGCCCGGCATTGCCGACAGCCCGCTGCTGGTCGCGCGCGCGGCTGCGCTGGTCAGGATCCTGCGCAGCGGCCGGCCGTGCGAGCTGTGCTTCATGCCGCCGTCGTGCCGGCGGCTGTCGCAGGACGAGGTGGAGTTGATGCGATTGCTGGCGATCGCACGCAGCAAGCAGCCTGGCGAACTTGAATCGGTCGTCAGCCAGTTCGTCGGCAACGAGAACGAGATTGCGACAACGCGAGCAGTCAACGCGCTTGCGGTCTGCTGAGACCTAACCTCCTTTCTTGTCGAGCACGAGATCGATCGCGTGCGCGGCGATCTTGCGCAGCTGGGCTTCGTCGCCGTAGGCGCGTTCGAGCACGGCGAGACCGCGCGTCACCGTGACGATGTGCAGCGCTGCGGCCGCCGGATTGCCGTTGAATTCGCCGCGCCTGGCGCCCGCCGACAACGTGTCCTGAACCAGCGCGGTGATGCGGGAAACGAGACTCGCAAAGGCCTGGCGCGCCTCTTCATCCAACCCCTCGCCTTCCGCCGCGCCGAGCTCCATCAAGCCGCGCGTGGTCGGACATCCCCGCGGCGGCGAGCCGGAACGGAAATTGGTAATGGTGAGGTCGAAGAACGCGGTGAGGCGTTTGCGCAAAGACCCTGTCCCGAGCGCCTTTTGCAGGGCGAGCAGATAGTCGCCCGCGTAACGCTCATAGGCCTGAAGGAACAGCGCCTCCTTGCTGCCGAAGGCGTTATAGAGGCTGCCGCGCTGGACACCGGCGTCGCGCGCAATGTCAGACAGCGAAGTGCCGCGGACGCCCTTGCGCCAGAACTGGTCGAACGCGATGCGCAGCACATCGTCATGGTCGAACTCGCGCGGCCTCAAATGTAGCTCCCCAAATTATTTGACACGACGTCAAGAATATGGTTTCTCGACATCGTGTCAAAAACACATTGGGATGGATATCCCGTTTCGTCAATAAGCCGACGGCCGGCGCGAATGATGCGGCCGATCGAGCCCGCATGCCGAGGGACGTACGATGCCTCTCCTCCACATCTCGATGCGCGCCGGAAAGCCGGAAGCCTATCGCCAGGCCATCCTCGACAGTCTCTACCGCGCGATGCGCGAGGCGCTGAACGTGCCCGAAGGCGACGAGTTCATGACCATCAGTGAGCTTTCGCCCGCGAACTTCCGCTGCGGCAATGCCTACGGCGTCAGTCGCAGCGAGGACGCCGTGCTGATCCAGATCACCGTGTTCGCCTCGCGCACCCCCGAGCAGAAGAAGGCCCTGTACCGGCGGATCGCCGCGCTGCTCGGCGAGAGCCCGGGCATCCGGCCCGAGGACGTGTTCGTGAACGTGCTCGACGCGCCCAAGGAGAACTGGTCGGTGGGGCACGGCATCGCGCAATTCGCCTGAAGCGGCCGGGCGCGGAATCGCCCGCGCCCTCTTGAGAATTGCCGGCCGGAAGGCTCTGATAGGCGGCGGCGCCGGCCTCCGCCGAGCCGAACCCGGGACCTGAACGGCATGACCATGTCGGTCGAGCAATTGTGGAGCCTGCCCGAGACGGCGCTGATCGGCGCCTATGCCGAGGGGCGGCGCCGCTACGCCGAGAAGAAGTTCGAGCGCGACACCCAGCGGGCGCGGCTGGAATGGGTGCGCGCGAAACTGTTGATGACACGCGATCTGGACATGCTGAAGATCGACGTGGACGTGATCGACACCATGATCCGGCTGCGCGGCGCGCATGGCGGGCCGCCGGTTCACACCGAGGAGGCCGCCGAGAAGCCGGCCGAGCCGGAGGGAGAATGAAATGTCCGCCTTCCGTGGAAGCTGCCTGTGCGGCGCGGTCGCCTTCGAGGTGAAGGGTCCGTTCGACCGCTTCCTCAACTGCCACTGCTCGCGCTGCCGCAAGGCGACCGGGACCGCACATGCCTGCGAGGTGATCGTGAAGGCAGAGGCGCTGCGCTGGCTGCGCGGAGAGACTTCCGTCGCGCGCTTCGATCTTCCCGACGCGCGAAGCTTTGCGACCGCCTTCTGCAAGATCTGCGGCAGCCCGATGCCGCATTTGACCCGTAGCGGGCGCGAAGCGATCATCCATGCCGGCGCGTTCGACGAGCCGCTTCGCGCCACACCCGAGCGGCACGTGCACTGGACCTCCCGTGCGGATTGGTATGCGCACGGCGATGGACTGCCGACCGAGGATTGAGATAGCGCGTGGCGAGACACAGGGTGATCTGAACCGATGCGCCCGCGGATGGAGCGACGCACGCTAGCCGCCCGCAACACACCCCTCCATGAGCCCGTCGAGCTCGGACTGCGACAGCATCCCAAGCTCGGCGATAAAGACGATCCGTGTTCGCGGCATGCCCGGCGCCGGCGTCTCACCCGGCGCCAGCGTGGCGCGGCCGCCGGCGAACTGGAACACCATCAAGCGCCCAGGCTGCTCGACGGTCTCGAACAGACCCTTTGCGCGCGCGAGCTTTGGTGCGAGGCGGCCGATGGCCTGTTGCAGGCGCGGCAGCGAGATCGGCCGGTCCGAAGTCCAGCTCAGCGTCTCGAAGCGCTCTTCCGCCGGGCGTCTTGGTCCCGGTTCGCGCAGGGTGGGCGCGCGATCGACGGCTGCGGGGAACAATAGCGCGAGCGGAATCTCGCCGTGGTTCGCCTCGACCACCACGGCGGGAACACGCAGCGCGCGGATGGCTTCACGCATCCGGACGCCAGCTCCCTCCTCCGCCAGATCGAGCTTGCTCAGCGCGACGATATCGGCGACGCGCAATTGCGACCGCACCAGCGCGTCCTCCAGCGCCGACGCCGGCGTCCCCGCGTCGAGCACGCAGAGCACGGTTTCCAGCGGCGCCTCGCGCAGGATCACCGGGTCCATCAGATTGCGCACGATGTCGGCGGGATCGGCGACGCCGCTGGTCTCGATGACGATGTACTCGGGCCTGGGATCGCGCCGCAGCAGCGTCGAGAGCGTGCGCAAGAGATCGCCTTCGAGCGAGCAGCAGATGCAGCCATTGGCAAGGCTGACCACGCCGTCGCTGGCGCCCGCGATCAGCTCCGCATCGATGTTGATCGCGCCGAAATCGTTGACCACGGCGGCGATGCGCCGTCCATCCGCATGCGCGAGCAGATGGTTCACGACCGTGGTCTTGCCGGCCCCGAGGAAACCCGTCACCAGGAGAACCGGGACCGGCATGGCTCAGCCCTCGACGACCGGGCGGCGCACGGGTTTTCCGGGCCGCGCGTTCACGTCCAGAATGCCGTCGCTGATCAGCGGCTGGCCACTGACCACGAGATGCCGCACGCCTTCGGAGGGGCGGTTCATCGCCGTGAAGGTCGCGCGGTCCGACAGCTTCTCGTAGTCGAACACGACGATGTCGGCGTCGGCCCCCTCAGCGAGCCTGCCCTTGGCGCGCATTGCGGGCGTGCTCTGCGACAAAATCTGCGCGGGGATCAGCGCGCATTTGCGCACGCCTTCGAGCAGCGACACCGCCTTGCGCTCGCGCACCCATTCGCGGATGAACTTGGTGAAGCAGCCGGCCGAGCGCGGATGCGAGGTGGCGTCATCCGGCAGCGGCCAGGCGTCGCCGGTGTAGGTCTTGCCATCCGAGGTCGTCCACGGCATCGCGTCGGAGGCGATGGCACCGCCGGGATAGAGCACCGACATGTCGAGCAGATCGCGGTGATGCGCATTGTTCTCGGTGTCGAGGATATGCCAGAGCACCAGCGAGGAGGGCTCCTCGGCCTGCGCTTTCAAGAGCTCTTCGCGATCGTGGAAGCGGTAGCCGTCGGTCACGCGCTGCACAGAATCATAGCCGGTGCCGTTGCGCTCGACGAATTGGGGATCGCTGAAGAAGGCGGCGGCGAGCACGGTCGAGCCGGTGCCGTAAGGATAAGCCTCGACCGTGATCGGCAGGCCCTGCGCCTGTGCCTTCTCGATCAGCACGCGGCAGCGTTCGATGTCGGTTTTGCTCGACGAATTGAAATGACAGATGTGCATGTGCGCGCCGGTGGCGCCGGCATAGCCGATCAGGCGGATATAGGCTTCCACCGCGCTCTCGGGGTCGATGCGCGACATGAAGGCGACATGGGTGAAGGTCGGCACGTCCTGCTTCGCGGCGAGCTGGCACACTGCGGTCAGCTCCTGCACGCCGGCGCCCGGCGCATAGGCGTTCAGGATGCCGATACCGATGCCGCCTTCGTTGAGGCCGCGCGAAAGACGCTCGAGGATGCCGGCGACTTCCGCATCGGTTGCCACATTGTCCATCCAGCGGCGATCGCGCATGGCATTGCCGAACGCCTCCAGCGAGCTCTCCGCATTGGAGCCCGTCATCGCGCCGATGCGGGCAAAGGCCCAGTTGGTGGCGGCGCCATAGTTCAGCACGCGCCCTTCCCTCGCCTGGCGCTCATACCAGGATCCGACCGGGAGCACGCCGGCCTCGAGATCGAGCGTCGTCGTGATGCCGTCAAAGGCCTGCATGCGGTCCG
This sequence comes from Bradyrhizobium sacchari, assembly GCF_002068095.1. Lineage (GTDB taxonomy): Bacteria > Pseudomonadota > Alphaproteobacteria > Rhizobiales > Xanthobacteraceae > Bradyrhizobium > Bradyrhizobium sacchari. The sequence goes on from NZ_LWIG01000052.1 coordinate 58,672, forward strand.
CCGGGATCGACTGGCCATGCGCATGCAGATCGATGAAGCCGGGCGCGACCACGAGACCGGCGGCGTCGATCACCCGCTCGGCACCGCCGAGGCCCGTGCCGACGGCGGCGATCTTGCCGTCCATCACCGCCACATCGCCGATGGCATCCATCCCGCTCGCGGGATCCACCACCCGGCCGCCAGAGATCACCAAACCGCTCATCTCGTCACTCCGAAAAAGCCATTGCCAAAACCTCCAAAGACCCGGCAGCAGCTCCGGAGGCACGTCGGCGCGCATAGTGCAGATTTTGGGGAGAACGACCACCACCACTGATGCTGATGCTGCATGCTTGCAAGTGAGGCCGTTAAACGCAGGAGGTGTATCGGGACGGGAGCGCAACAACCCCGCGACGTCAATTGGCCGGTCCAATCGGCACGCATCCGCGTCCTCGCGGCATGATTTGCCCGAGCTCTGCTTCGCTTCTCGCCCCGCCGAAAGAAGGGCGCAGGGAAGACCGGGCGCCAGCTGGCACCCATAAGACCCCTGCGCTGAACGAATGCACGCGCAATGCACAGGGGAGACACAGGGCAGCCGAAACCAGGCCTTCCCTGCGCGATGGTTTGACGGCCTATGCCGCGCTCTCCCGGGAGCCGAATTCCTTCTGGCCTCCCTCGCCTCCGCGAAATTCACGCCTCCCGCGCCGGTTGACGCGATGACGCCTTCGCCGGGGCTGGACCGTAGCAACGACGGCCGGGACCACACGGTTTCGCCGTACGCGGACACTCCCGCTTTGCCAGAGGCATCACGGGACTTAAGCGTCGTCCGTCTTCGCGGGCCCGCGCCATGCTCACGAGGTTCATCTCGCCCTGCAGGCGCAAAACCCACCTTTAACGCCGCCCGCGTCCACCGCAATCCCTGCCCGCGCTCGTGACGACGTACGACCGCCCCTTTGGTGGGCTGGGATGGTCGAGACATACGATATATCCGAATTTCGGTAAAGCTGAATATTTTTGAGGTGAGGGATTGACAGGTGACCTCAGCTGTTTTGCGCCGAAGGCAATCATCCCCTCTTCTCTGCCGCGGTCCATACGGATCGGGCAGCCTCCCGACCCTGTACCCTGTCTGCTACTGGGACAGCTCGCGACCGATGAGAATTGGATCGGCCAAGGAATCGGCCCCGGCCTGGTCAAGCATGCGCTCCAGCGCTGCGTCACGGCGGCAGGCCTGATCGGAGGACGCGCACTGATCGTCAACGCAGTCGATGACGAAGCTGCCGCGTTCTGCGAGCAGGAACGGATAGATCTCGTGATGGCGTACCATCGGCGCGCCAGAATCCGCCTTCCGCAGGAGAAAGTGCACGCTGTCTTTCATGTGATCGTTGAGAGCCAAATTGCCGATCCCAAGCGGCCGGTGCGAAGCACGGCGCAACGGCTGATGTCCGAAGGACTCGATCGTCACGAAGCCATCCATGCGATCGGCTCGGTGCTTGCAGGACACATGAACGAGCTGATGCCCGAGACCAAATCAGGCGATGACGATTTCGATGCGAAGCCCAATCGGGACCCGAATGAGGCTCATTCGCCCAGTTGGAACTGATGACGGCGGATGAATGCCGTCGGTCAGGGTCGGTCCTACGCGCGATGTCGACCTTCTCGAGGCCTTGAGCTCGCCTCCAGGGTGCTCGCTGCATTCGATTGAAATCATCGACTGTTCTGGCGCTTTTGCGGACGCCATGTCCATGCAACCGACCGCGAAGCCGCTCCGCCGTCTTCTCGCCCCCATTGTCATTCAGGGAGGCAGGCGGGGCGGCGTTACGGTGGGCAAGTTCCCTGGGGTTCCGTGTGATCGGCCGACATCTTCTGCAACGCTATTCCCGTCATTCTGTTTCGCGCCGCGCTTTCCTCGGCGGATTTGTGTCGGCAGGAAGCGCCCTCGCGCTCGGCGGATGCGCTGGCCTCGGTGCGACCGGCGCGCGCTTCGACGCGTCGTCGCTCTCCGTTGACCCCACGCTGCTCGTCACCACCACGCGCAAACCCGTCAATGGCGGCCGCACGAAACCCTGGTTTGGGCCGGAGCGCGCCACGAGCATGACGGTTGCGCGGGCCAGGCTGGTGGCCCCGGACGAGAGCCGTCTGTCCCTCGCCTCGGTCGGGATAGGCGATTGGCGTCTTGATCGGATCGAACCGGTCTCGGCCGACGCCGGCGATCTCGCGGCGCAGGCCGGCGCAGGGGACGTGCTGATCTATGTGCACGGCTTCAAGCAGACATTCGAGACAGCGGTGCTGGATGCCGCCCATCTCTCCGACGGGATCAGGTTCCGCGGCCGGACCATGGCATTCTCCTGGCCCTCCAAGGCAGGGCTGTTCGACTATGCCTATGACCGCGACAGCGCGATGTGGTCTCGCGACGATTTCGAGCGCGTGCTCTCTGCGCTGGTGTCGGCACCCAGCGGCGGCCGCGTGCATATTGTTGCGCACAGCATGGGAACCATGCTGGCCCTCGAAAGCCTGCGCCAGCTCTATGCGCGATACGGCGACACGGTCACGAGCAGGATCGGCGCGGTCGTGTTTGCCGCGCCCGATATCGACATGGACGTGTTCTCGTCGGCGATCCAGCGCATCGGTCCGCTCGCCGGCAAGATCACCGTGATCGCCGCGACGAACGATCGTGCTCTCGCGCTGTCGGGCCAGATCGCAGGTGGAATGACCAGGGTCGGCGCCGCCGAGAAGGCCGCCATCGCGCGGCTCGGCGTGCGCGTGGTCGATGCCTCGCAGGAAGGCTGGGGCATCATCAACCACGATCTGTTTTTGTCGAACGCGGAAGTGCAGCGGGTGATCCGCCGCTCGATCGACGGCACGACGGCGTGAGAGAGCGCGCGCGCCGAGCCATGCGCCAATCTTGCTCCTGCGCGCGCTCGCTGCGCCTCCGAGGGGAAATGAATTGCAGCTTGCGGATGGAAGACCTATGTTGGGTCTCTAGTCAGGCAGCCGCCCATCGTATGGCGAGAGTCTGCACGGTCGGCCTCACGGTGGATGGTTTCCATTCAGCATCGGAGGTGATGCCATGGCCATTGCTCCCACGCTCCAGAAATACCTAGCCGCTGAGAACATCCAGTACGAGGTGATCCCGCACGAACTCAGCATGACGTCCGCTCGAACAGCCGAGACATGCCATATCTCGGGCGACCGCCTCGCCAAGGGTATCGTGTTGCGGCGCGACGGCGGATACATGCTGGCCGTCTTGCCCGCATCGCATCACCTCCGCCTGTCGGACCTGAGGACAAGCCTCGGCGACAATGTCCACATGGCCGACGAAACCGAGATCAGTCGGCTGTTCAGCGACTGTGCACATGGTGCAGTTCCTGCCGTCGGCAAGTGCTACGGATTGGATATCATCGTCGACGAGAGCATCGAAGCACAGCCGGACGTCTATATGGAAGCCGGCGATCATGCGACGCTGCTTCATATGGGTCACGCGCAGTTTGCGCGCCTGACGGCCAACGCACCGCACGGGCGCTTCAGCACGCATGACTGAGGATTTTGCACACCGCCCATTGCCCTTGCGATCCTGGGCGGGAACTTCGGCCGCGAGGTCGCCGTCATACTGTTCAGCAGGGTGGCGGCGAGAATGTCTGCATTTGTCTTGTCGAAGTTCGGAAGATGGGGGCGCTGCCTTGCATCAACGCACTTGAAACCCACGAACGGAGGCTAGCCATGAAAGTCAAAGACGTGATGCACAAGGGTGTCGACTGGGTCAGCCCCGACACCCCAATCACCGAGCTTGCCAAACTGATGCGGGCGCATGACATCGGCTGCATTCCGATTGGCGAGGATGACAAGCTGGTCGGAATGGTGACCGACCGCGATATCGTCTGCAAAGGGCTCGCGAGCCACGGCTTCGATGCCCGCCGCGCGACGGCGCGTGACGTGATGACCGAGGGCATCCATTGCTGCCGCGAGGACGATGACCTCGCCAAGGCGATGCATCATATGGAGAAGCTGCAAGTCCGCAGGCTGCCGGTGATCAACAAGAGCAAGCGGATGGTCGGCATCATCAGCCTGGGTGACGTCGGCCATTCCACCTCGGGTGACATGCTCACCGAGACCGTCAGGAGCGTTTCGGCGCATCACTGAAGTTACGGCCTGGACATACGGCCAGGGCTCCTCTCGCGATCACCGCCCGAGCAGGCGTTGAGGGGAGCCCGAGCCATGGGCTCGTCATGCAACCATCGCGAGGCGCGGAAGCGACGGCGCGATCGGGGTATCTTGCGCCGGACTGAATAAAGGGCGGGTTCACTCGATCACGTCATCTGCGGCACGCCGCGGAAGCGCGGGAACACGTCCCCCGGTCCAGAACAGAAGCGGCGGCACAAGCCGCCGGACCGGCCCCCACCGTGCGGACGGCTGTAGAGACATTTATCGGGGAATGTAATGCCCGTGACAGCCGAAGGGCCGGTCGCGAGGTTCGATCCGACGCTGGTCACCGCTTGCGGCGTTACGTTCTTGGTCAAGAGGAGCGTGGTAGCAGCCATTGAGGCGGCCTCGCTCGCCGCAGTGCATCTTCACGCGCTACGGGAAGATGATCCTTTGACGTGGCGCCAGGACCTTCCTGTAGAATTGTTTCGGCCACGAAAGGCAACGCGAACTTTTTCAGACTGACAAGACAGCTTTCCAAACACGCGTCAGCTCGCACCATCGGCTGGTTCGCGAGCGCGTACTCCAAGCGCTTGCGTTCCAGCTGCCCTTCGACGTGTTGGAGGCCCGGCTGTTTTCGCGGACGAGTGCCACGAGATGCTCGTCCCATCCGGGCACGACCTCGTTGGGCTTCAGCTTCAGTATTCGCACGGCATACTGTGCGATAAAGGCGGTCTCCTGGAACGCGCTGCGCTCGACAGCGGGCAGGCGCGCTCTAAACAGGTATCTGCCGTCCCTGCGGGAGACATAGGCGTGACGAGCCATGGTTTTGACCGTGTCCAATATGGGGGCACAGGTCACGCCGCGGCCGAGAGAAGTGGCCAATTTCATTGAAATCGCTGAAGAATTTCCGGAGTTGGTAGCTACCCAATCCGTGGTAGCGGGGGAGGGACTCGAACCCCCGACCCCAGGATTATGATTCCCGTGCTCTAACCAGCTGAGCTACCCCGCCACAGGGTCGCGAACGGCGGAACGGCCGATCTCGCGAACGCGCGGCATATAAGGAAGGGGGCGGCGGGAAGTCAAGCAAAGTGGCGGCGATTGATGGGGGGATTTCGCTGGCGAAATCGCCCGATTTGGGGGCGAAGCCGCGCCGTCTGGCGGCGGATTCGCCGAATTTTGCACCAAGCTCGCGGAGAGCCCCCTCACCCCGAATCCGCGCTTTGCGCGGATTCCGGCCTCTCCCCGCGCGCGGGGAGAGGCGAAGGAAAAGCCGGCTATTTCGGCCTCACATTCGGGTCGCCGCCGGGGCTGCCGGGGGGTGGGATGACGGGGGTTTTGCCGCCGGCTTCGGGGGCCGGCGCGTGCATGTCGGGGTCGATGCCGGAGGGCGGGCAGAGCACGCCGTCGGATTTGGCGAGCTTGTCGCCGAGCGGTTCCCGAGACTGGCCGGTGGTGGTGCCGTCGGGTGAGCGGTTCGGGCGATCCTGCGGGACGCAGTTGGCCGCATGTTGCGGGGACGGCGGCGCGGTCGCTTGCGGCGGCGTCGCCGGGGCGGGCGGAGCCTGCGCGATCGCGCTGCCTGAGGCGGCGATCAGGAGGCTGGCCAGGATGATGGATGATGTCGTGCGCATGGGAGGCAAACGCGCAGGCCGCGGGGGGTGTTCCCGGCCGGATTGCGATGTGATCGGAGCGCCGCCGTCATTGCGAGCGCATCGAGGGGGTGGCTCGTGAGATATCGGGTGTGGAAAGAGCCCTCTCCCCAACTCTCCCCGCTCGCGGCGAGGTCAGCGCGCTGCCGGCTTGGCGCCGCGCCGGGCTCATCGCGATCACGATTTGCGGTAGCGGATCAGCGAGAAATGGCCCATCGGCGGCATCGGGCGGCGCTCGGTGAGCGTGACGCCGCCGTGCCGGGCGGCCCAGCCTTCGAGGCGGGCCCACGGGAATTCCGGGCGCCAGCCGAGACGGCGGGCCAGGGGCGCGAAGGCGAGCTCGGAGAGCTTGCGAAACCCCTTTTCGGCACCGATGTGGTTGACGAGGATCAGCTCGCCGCCGGGCTTCAGCACGCGGACGAATTCGTCGAGCGTGCCTTCGGGATCGGGCACGGCGGTGATGACGTATTGCGCGACCACCGCGTCGAAGAAGTTTGCGGGAAAGGCGAGGTTCTTCGCATCCATCACCGAGAGCACTTCGACATTGGAGAGGCGCTGGGCCCGCACGCGTTGTTGCGCCTTGCGCAGCATCGGCTCGGAAATGTCGACGCCGCAGATCTTCGTGGTGCGCGAATAGTCCGACAGCGACAGGCCGGTACCGACGCCGACGTCGAGGATGCGGCCGCCGATGCGGTCGGCTTCGGCAATGGTCGACTGCCGTCCGGCGTCGAAGACCTTGCCGAACACGAGATCGTAGACCGGCGCCCAGCGGCCATAGGCCTTCTCGACCCCGGCCCGCGAGATGTCTGCTGCCATGCCCCCCGCCCTTAACTTCACCTCTCCCCGACAGGAGAGGTGAACCCAGCCCAATGAGTTGTGCCTGATGTCGTCATGCGTCAGCCGCGCACGGCTTCCGCGAGCGGGCGGGACGTGTGGCCTGCGACCTTCGCCGCGGCGCTCTGAATAAAACCGCCGCCGAGCACGCGGGCCTGGCCCGACGGTGCGTCGTAGAACACGCAGGCCTGGCCCGGCGAGACGCCCTCTTCGCCGGCGACGAGCTCGACCTCGTATTGACCATTGCCGCCGCGCAGCCAGGCCGGCTGCGGCGAGCGGGTCGAGCGCACGCGCACGAACATTTCGAGGCCGTTGCCGATGGCGCTGTCGATGTCGCCGCCGCCGATCCAGTTGACGTCACGCAAGCTGATGCGATGCATCTTCAGCGCATCGCGCGGGCCGACAACGACGCGGCGGTGCGCTGCATCGAGCCGCACCACGAACAGCGGCGAGCCGGAGGCGATGCCGAGACCACGGCGCTGGCCGACGGTGAAATTGGCGATCCCGTGATGCTGGCCGAGCACGCGACCGTCGAGATCGACGATGTCGCCGGGATCCATCGCGTTCGGACGCAGGCGGGTGATGATGTCGGTGTAGCGGCCGGTCGGCACGAAGCAGATGTCCTGGCTGTCGTGCTTGTCGGCGACCGCCAGACCAAAGCGCCGCGCGAGCTCACGCGTCTCCGGCTTGGTCATATCGCCGAGCGGGAAGCGCAGGAAGTCGAGCTGCTCCTGCGTGGTCGCGAACAGGAAATAGCTCTGGTCGCGGTCGGCGTCTGCCGCGCAGACCAGCGCGCGCGAGCCGTCGCCCTGGCGGCGCGAGGCGACATAATGGCCGGTGGCGAGCGCCTGCGCGCCGAGCTCGCGGGCGGTCTTCAAGAGGTCGCGGAATTTGACGCTGCGGTTGCACTCGATGCAGGGCACCGGCGTCTCGCCGAGCGCGTAGCTGTCGGCGAAATTGTCGATGACCGACTCGCGAAAGCGGTCCTCGTAGTCGAGCACGTAATGGGGAATGCCGAGCTTGGCGGCAACGTCGCGGGCGTCGTGGATGTCCTGGCCGGCGCAGCAGGCGCCCTTGCGATGGGTCGCCGCGCCATGATCGTAGAGCTGCAGCGTGATGCCGACGACGTCATAGCCCTCAGCCTTGAGCAGCGCAGCCGTCGTCGAGGAATCGACGCCGCCCGACATGGCGACGACGACCCTGGTGTCCTCAGGACGGCCTTCAAGATCCAGACTGTTGAGCATGGGTTCTTAAGCTGTGACGGCGGCGTTCGGCGATCCGCGATTTGCCTTTGACCGGGACATGAACGGTCCCGGGGGAACTTCGGTTCCCGCGGGGGCGCGACTTGCCCGGTCGAAAGCGGCTGAGAGCTGCCTCTTTAATATAGGCGGCCTTCCGGTGAAGCAATCACGCCGGCAGCCTGGTTAGGGCAATTCTTGCCGAGGCGGCAGAAATGGCGGGGCTTTTGCGTATCTCGCGGCGGGGGCGACAACCCGACAATACATTGATTCACTTGATAAAATCGTCCTTCAGGAGGCTGGCCCGCTCCTTGCTATCCCTAAGCCGAGGATGTTTCCGAGAGGTCCCCTGTGGTCGGTGTTTCGTCAGATCTAGTGGCAAACGTGCAGGTTTCGAGCGCGCCGCAGAAGCCTGCGCGCTCGCAAGGGCACAAGGACGCGCCGGCGAGCGACTCCTTCGGCTCGCTGGTCGACAGCAACACCCAGGCGATCAGCAACAATTCGCCGGCCCAGGACACGGCGCCGCGCCGCACCGATTCCGCCTCCTCGTCCTCCGCCCCCGACCGCAGTTCGCGCGATACCCCCTCGACCGACCAATCCTCGCAGAGCAAGGCCAGCGACGACACCGATTCGGCCGCGACCGCCAAGAGCGCCTCCAAGAACGACACCAGGAGCGAGGCGACGGACGATCCGGCCAAGGATGCAGGCAAGGATGCGAGCAAGGCCGGCAAGACCAAGGACAAGTCCGAGACGTCCGAGGCTAAATCGACTGACAAATCCGACGAGGCCAAGGGCGACAAGACCGACGCCACCGAGGCTCTCGCCGCC
>NZ_LWIG01000052.1:67344-79368 GCF_002068095.1 Bradyrhizobium sacchari
GGCCGCCGCGCAAGTCGACGCCACGCAGGTGGCTGCGCCGGATCCCGGCGCCGTGGTGGCAACGCCCGCGCCTGTCGTGCCGGTCGATCCGAATGCGGCAGCAAACCAGGCCGCCGATGCCGCCACCTCGCCGCTGACGATCGCCGCCGCCGGCATTGCCGCCAGCGCCTCCACCGCGGCGCAGATCGCGGGCACCAAGACCGATACCGCGACGCCCGGCGACAAGAGCGCCAAGACCGCCGGCGCAAAGGTCGATGCCGACACCTCGGCGACGCTGGCCGATGCCGTGACAGCCCCCACCGACGGCACGGCGACCGCGACCGATGCCAAGACCAATGGCGGACTGATCGCCGTCGTGGACCAGGGCACGCCAAAAACCTTGTTCAAGGCCGCCGCCACCGCGCAAGCGCAGACCGACATCTCCAATATCGGCCAGGACGCGGGCAAGACCAGCGCGGCCACACCGCAGGCAGCGGTGACCGCGACCAACGCAACCGCGCATCCGCAAGCCGCCAAGCCGCAGGCCGATGGCAGCGGGGCCGACGCAAAGCCAGGTGCCGCGGACCGCACCGCCGATGCGATCCCGGCGGAACCAGCCGCCCACGCCCATGCCAATGCGCAAGCAGCTTTCAACGCGACTGACAGCAGCGCGCAGGCCGCCGCTGCCGTGCAGGCGCCGCTGACCGCGACGACCTCGGCTGCGACCGCCTCGACCGCAACGCTGACCGCGACCGCGGCGACTTCAGCGCCGGTGCCGATCAACGCCGTACCGATCGAGATCGCGGCCGCCGCACGCGCCGGCAAGACGCGCTTCGACATCAGCCTCGATCCGGTCGATCTCGGCCGCATCGACGTCCGCATCAATGTCGACCGCAACGGCCAGGTCAGCTCGCATCTCACGGTCGAGAAGCCGGAGACGCTGCAGATGCTGCGGCAGGACGCGCCGCAATTGCAGCGCGCGCTCGATGATGCCGGCTTCAAGACCGGCAGCAACGGGCTCTCCTTCAGCCTGCGCGACCAGAATTCGTCGGGCCAGCAGTCCGGCCAGAACAACGACAATGGCGGCAATGCCCGCCGGCTGATCATCAGCGAGGACGACAACGTTCCCGTAGCGCCCGTGGGGCGCGGCTACGGCCGCATGCTCGGATCGAGCAGCGGCGTCGACATCAGAGTGTGAGGAGTATTCGCCAATGACCACCACGAATGCCGCCACCGCGCCCGCCGTCGTCTCCGGCACGACCGACATCCCGAAATCCTCATCGAACTCGAGCATGAGTTCGAGCACGGGCTCGACGCTCGCCGGCAACTTCCAGACCTTCCTGACGCTGCTGACGACGCAGCTGCAGAACCAGAACCCGCTCGATCCGCTCGACACCAACCAGTTCACCCAGCAGCTGGTGCAGTTCGCCGGCGTCGAGCAGCAGCTCAAGACCAACGACTCGCTGGCCCAGCTCGTCACCCTGCAGCAGACCACGCAGGCGACCCAGGCGCTGGGCTTCGTCGGCAAGACCGCTCTCGTCGACGGCTCGACCGCGACCATGAAGAACTCGTCGGCGACCTGGCATCTCAACGTGCCCTCGGACTCCACCGTCGATATCACCGTTGCCAATTCCAGCGGCCAGACCGTGTTCACCGGCAAATACACCGCCTCCGCCGGCACCGACATTCCCTTCACCTGGAACGGCCAGGGCAATGACGGCACGCAATGGCCGGACGGCAAGTACACGATCTCGGCCACGGGCAAGGACGTCGCGAACAACAATGTCGGCATCGCCGCGCAGGTGCAGGGCACTGTGTCGTCGGTCGACCTGACCCAGTCGCCGCCGCTGCTGACCATCGACGGCGCCAGCTACACGCTGAGCCAGGTGAAGAGCATTATCGCGACGAGCAATTGAGGGTACGGGCCGAGCCATACATGCGGTGTCATCCCGGCGAAGGCCGGGATCCATAACCACAGGGAAAAGTTTGGCGAAGACCAGTGGTCAGGAAGTCATTCTTGGTACTGCTACCTGCGTCTGATTGTTAGATCACGCGGTAGGGGTGGTCCCGGCCTTTGCCAGGACGACGGTTGGGGGCCTTGCGACACCACCGCAGCCCCGTTTGTTAGTAAAGTATTTACCTTCTGCCCGCCCGGCCGGCCCGAACCATGCTGTTTCGCCCGCCAGGCCGGCCGCGTTCCCGCAAGTTTCAACGAGAATTGTATTGAAGCCTTAGGCTTAGCGGATTTTTAAGCCGCCGGGGTTACGGTTACGGCGTGAGTTCAGTGGTTGAGAGTTTGTGAGTACGCCATGACAGAACCCCATCGCCCGAGGGTAAAATACGTCATCGGGCCGGACGGCAGTCCGCTGACGATCGCAGATCTGCCCGCGCCCGGCACCAAACGCTGGGTCATCCGCCGCAAGGCCGAGGTCGTCGCCGCTGTGCGTGGCGGACTTCTCTCCCTCGAGGAGGCCTGCAGCCGTTATACCCTGACGGTCGACGAATTCCTCTCCTGGCAGTTTTCCATCGACCAGCACGGTCTGGCGGGTCTTCGCACCACCCGCATCCAGCAATATCGCCAGTAAGCGATCCGGAAATCTGCGGCTTTTGACGAAAATCGGCCTCGCCCCGCGAGGCCGTTTTTTTCATGACGCGACTTTTGTCCGACCTCTTAACCTTCGTTAACCATATCGAAACCATCACCTAGGCAATAATTGCCCACTCGACCGCTCTTGGAATGCGGGTCGAATCTGTCGGGGCGGTTGCTTGCAAGGTCTTGCGGACTTCTTAAAAAGTATCGGCGCCGCCCGGTTCGGGGCGATGATCGCGGTCACCGCCGCGCTCATCGGCTTTTTCGCGTTCGTCATCATGCGGGTCACCACGCCGCAGATGACGACGCTGTTCACGGACCTCAGCGTCGAAGATTCCTCCAGCATTATCAAGGACCTGGAACGCCAAGGCATCCAGTTCGAGATCCGCAATGAGGGCTCCATCATCATGGTGCCCAAGGACAAGGTCACGCGCCTGCGGATGAAGCTCGCCGAGGGCGGCCTGCCCAAGGGCGGCGGCGTCGGCTACGAGGTGTTCGACAAATCGGATGCGCTTGGCACCACCTCGTTCGTCCAGAACATCAATCATCTCCGTGCGCTGGAAGGCGAGCTCGCCCGCACCATCCGCGCCATCGACCGCATCCAGGCCGCCCGCGTCCACCTGGTCCTGCCCGAGCGCCCCCTGTTCGCGCGCGAGGCGCCAGAGCCGTCGGCCTCGATCGTGGTGCGCGTCCGTGGTTCACTCGAAGCCCAGCAGATCCGCGCCATCCGCCATCTCGTCGCCTCCGCCGTCAACGGGCTGAAGCCACAGCGGGTCTCGATCGTGGACGAGGCCGGCCAGCTGCTCGCCGACGGCGCCCAGACCGATCCGGAGCAGGCCCTCGGCGACGAACGCCGCACCGCCTTCGAGAAGCGGATGCGCAAGCAGGTCGAGGACATCGTCTCCTCGGTGGTCGGCTCGGGCCGGGCCCGCGTCCAGCTCTCCGCCGATTTCGATTTCAACAAGATCACCCAGACCTCGGACAAGTTCGACCCCGAGGGCCGCGTGCTGCGCTCGAGCCAGACCCGCGAAGAAAGCAGCATGACCGCCGACACCAACGGCCAGGTCACCGTCAACAACGAGCTGCCCGGCAACCAGCAGAACAACGGCGTCGCGGCCAAGGACCAGAGCAAGAAGACCGAGGAGACCAACAATTACGAGATCTCCCGCACCACCAAGACCGAGGTGACCGAGGCCGGCCGGGTCAACCGCATCTCGGTCGCGGTGCTGGTCGACGGCATCTACACCAAGAACGACAAGGGCGAGCTCGCCTACACGGACCGCACCAAGGAGCAGCTCGATCGCATCGCCACGCTGGTGCGCTCGGCGATCGGCTTCGACCAGAAGCGCGGCGACCAGGTCGAGGTTGTGAACCTGCGCTTCGCCGACGCCCCCTCCACCGCCCCAATTGGTGAGCCCAGCGGCTTCCTCGGCATGCTGCAGTTCACCAAGGACGACCTCATGTACTTCGTCGAGCTCGGCGTGATGATGCTGCTCGGCCTCGTCGTGCTGTTCATGGTGATCCGCCCGCTGGTCAAGCGCATCCTCGCCTCGGACGAAGTCGCCGCCGCCATCTCCGGCGTCCTCTCCGGCCCGTCCACCTCGGAAGAGACTGCGCCCGCCGCCGGCGGACAGGCGCTGCTGCCCGGCGGCGCCGCCTCCGCGATCGACGTCGCCACCATCCAGGGCCAGGTCCACGCCCAATCCGTTCACCGCGTCGGCGAGCTCGCCGAGCGCAACCCCAACGAAACCGTCGCCATCATCCGCCAGTGGCTGGCGGAACCCACGAAGTGATCGAGAAGTGAACTGACATGGCCGCTTCCCTGCAGAATGCAAACTCCAACGACATCACCAGCGTGATCTCCACGCTGGGCCAGCGTGCCGGCACCCGCGCCAAGGACGGCAAGGGTCCCGAGCAATTGGCCGGGCCGCGGCGCGCCGCGATCCTGATGCTGGCGCTGGGCGAGCAGTATGGCGGCAAGATCTGGTCGCTGCTCGACGACGACGAGGTCCGTCAGCTCTCGCTGGAAATGTCGACGCTCGGCACCGTCGAGGTCGACACGGTCGAGGACATGCTGCTCGAATTCGTCTCGCGCATGTCGGCCTCCGGCGCGCTGATGGGCAATTTCGACGCCACCGAGCGCCTGCTGCAGCAATACCTGCCGCCGGAGCGCGTCAACGGCATCATGGACGAGATCCGCGGCCCCGCGGGGCGCAACATGTGGGAGAAGCTCTCCAACGTGCAGGAAGAGGTCCTCGCCAACTACCTCAAGAACGAATACCCGCAGACCATCGCGGTGGTGCTGTCGAAGCTGAAACCGGAGCATGCCGCGCGCGTGCTCGGCATCTTCCCCGAGGATCTCGCGCTCGACGTCGTCAACCGCATGCTGAAGATGGAGGCGGTGCAGAAGGAGGTGATCGAAAGCGTGGAGAAGACGCTGCGCACCGAATTCATGTCGAACCTGTCGCAGACCCGCCGCCGCGACGCCCACGAGGTGATGGCGGAAATCTTCAACAATTTCGACCGCCAGACCGAAACCCGCTTCATCACCTCGCTGGAAGAGGAGAACCGGGAATCGGCCGAGCGCATCAAGGCGCTGATGTTCACCTTCGACGATCTCGTGAAGCTGGATTCCGGCTCGGCCCAGACATTGATGCGCAACGTCGACAAGGACAAGCTCGGCGTCGCGCTGAAGAGCGCCAACGAGGACGTCCGCAACTTCTTCTTCGGCAACATGTCCTCGCGCGCGGCCAAAATGCTCCAGGACGACATGGCGGCGATGGGCCCCGTGCGTCTGCGCGACGTCGACGAGGCCCAGGCGCTGCTGGTCAACCTCGCCAAGGACCTCGCCGCCAAGGGCGAGATCATGCTGACCAAGAACCGCGCCGACGACGAACTGGTGTATTGATGGCCGCTCCGGCAAAATTCCTGTTCGATACCGACTTCGCGGCGCCCGAGCGGTCGCCGCGTGAGAAGGCCGCCACCGCCGCCGAGATCGCGCAGAAGATCGCGGAAGCGGAGGCGCGCGCCTATCAGGACGGTTTTGCCGCCGGCCAGCGCGAGGCCAAGGCCGAGAGCGACCGCCGCGTCGCGCTCGCCATGGAGGAGATCAACATCGCGATCCGGGGCATCGCCTCCGGCATCGGCAACATCGAAACCAGGATGGAGACCGAGGCGGTCGACGTCGCGGTCGCGGTGGCGCGCAAGCTGTGCGCCGACCTCGTCGCGGCCGAGCCGCTCGGCGAGATCGTCGCGCTGGTCAAGGACTGCTTCTCGCATCTGGTCGCCACGCCGCATCTCGTCGTCCGTATCAACGATGCACTCTACGACAGCGCGCGCGAGAAGATCGAACGGCTCGCCAAGCAGAGCGGCTTCGAAGGCCGGCTGGTGATTCTTGCCGAGCCGGAAATTGCCACCGGCGACTGCCGGATCGAATGGGCCGATGGCGGCGTCGTGCTGGAGCGCGGCGCCATCGCGGCCAAGATCGACGAAATGGTCGGACGCTATATCGCGTCCCGCAGGGGGAGCTAAACCATGAGCGACACCGACGGACAGGTCCCGCTGCCCGATCTCAACGGCCCGATGCCGCCGACCGCGGACGTCGGCTACAACGAGGACGAATATGCGGCGCGCGCCGCCGCCGACCTGGAGGCCGTGTTCGACGTGCCGGTGCAGGTCTCGGCCGTGCTCGGCCGCTCCAAGATGGACGTCGGCGAGCTCTTGAAGCTCGGGCCCGGTACCGTGCTCGAGCTCGACCGGCGCGTCGGCGAAGCCATCGACATCTACGTCAACAACAAGCTGGTCGCCCGCGGCGAGGTCGTCCTGGTCGAGGACAAGCTCGGCGTGACCATGACCGAAATCATCAAGACCGAACGCACGTGATAACGCGCGGCAGCGCGACCAGACGGACAGGAGACTGACATGCGGCTTCTTATCGTTGGCACCTTGAAGGGCCAGCTCACCACCGCCACCAAGATCGCGATGGAGAACGGCGCCACAGTGACCCACGCAGAGGATCACGAGCAGGCGATGCGCGTCCTGCGCGGCGGCAAGGGCGCCGACCTCCTGCTGGTCGACGTCGCCCTCGATATCCGCGATCTCGTGATGCGGCTGGAGGCCGAGCACATCCACGCTCCGATCGTCGCCTGCGGCATCACCAACGACGCCCGCGCCGCGGTCGCCGCGATCCACGCCGGCGCCAAGGAATACATCCCGCTGCCGCCGGAACCGGAGCTGATCGCCGCGGTGCTCGCCGCGGTCGCCAACGATTCCCGCGAGCTCGTCTATCGCGACGACGCCATGGCGAAGGTGATCAAGCTCGCCCAGCAGATCGCGGGTTCCGACGCCTCGGTGATGATCACCGGCGAGTCCGGCACCGGCAAGGAAGTGCTGGCCCGCTACGTCCACACCCGCTCGGCCCGCGCCAAGCGGCCGTTCATCTCGATCAACTGTGCCGCGATCCCCGAGCACCTGCTGGAGTCCGAGCTGTTCGGCCACGAGAAGGGGGCCTTCACCGGTGCCGTCGCCCGCCGCATCGGCAAGTTCGAGGAGGCGACCGGCGGCACGCTGCTGCTCGACGAAATCTCCGAGATGGACGTCCGCCTGCAATCCAAGCTCCTGCGCGCCATCCAGGAGCGCGTGATCGACCGCGTCGGCGGCACCAAGCCGGTCCCCGTCGACATCCGCATCATCGCGACCTCGAACCGCAACCTCGCCGAAGCCGTGCGTGAGGGCACGTTCCGCGAGGACCTGCTGTTCCGCCTCAACGTCGTCAACCTGAAGATCCCGCCGCTGCGCGAGCGCCCGGCCGACATCCTCGAGCTCGCCCAGCATTTCGTGAAGAAATATGCCGAGGCCAACGGCGTGCCGATGCGCCCGATCTCGGCGGAGGCGCGCCGCGTTCTCTCGACGAACCGCTGGCAGGGCAACGTCCGTGAGCTCGAGAACACCATGCACCGCGCGGTGCTGATGGCGCAGGGCGACGAGATCGGCCCCGACGCGATCATCACCCCGGACGGCGACCGCCTCGACCTCGCCAAGACGGCTCCCGCCGTGGCGCATGCCACCATGGCCGCCGAGCAGGTGACGCGCGCACTCGTCGGGCGCACCGTCGCTGACGTCGAGCGCGACCTGATCCTGGAAACGCTGAAGCACTGCCTCGGCAACCGCACCCACGCCGCTAATATTCTCGGCATCTCGATCCGCACCCTGCGCAACAAGCTCAACGAATATGCCGACGGCGGCATCCCGATCCCNCCCGCCGGCGGGCACGCCGGGTGAGTATCCGCGCATGCCGGCCATGGGGTGAGCGCTGATCTTCCAGCTCGACGTCTGCAAAAAGGCCCGGAGCGCCGCAGGCGTTCCGGGCCCGATCATGTCGCGATCCGCCCGAACTATTTGCCCGGCGGGACATAGGAGCTCGCGAGCTTCGCGGCCTTTTCCGCGATGCTCTTGAATTCGCCCATCTTCCAGGCGCGCACGGTTTCGACCTTGGAAACGGCGCCACTGGCGGCGGCAGCCATCCCAATCGCAATCGCATCAGAGCCGTCGGGAAACTCCGTGACGAGCACTGCGTCGTGCTGACCAGTCGTCATGAAAGCTCCCTGGAGCTTTCCGCCGGCTTTCTCGACCAGCGCACCGATGACCGAGGTACGATCGATCGGCTTGTCGACCATTCCCTTGATGCCCGCGTTTGAGTATGAGACGTACGAGATGAACAGCGGCATGTTTTCTCTCCGTCTATGTTAGAGCGATCAGACTTGGAAAGAGCTCTCCGAACGAGAGCAAGGCACGGCCTGCCGACGGCATGCGAGCTGCCTTGAAAATAGAGCTGCGGACCTCGGCACGTCCAACTGGCAGCTTGTGTGGACTATAGCCAACTCCGCAACGCGGCGCGAACGGTAAGCCAAGCCTACCCATTTGGGGCGCGATTATCGTGCCGCCGCGAGTGAAGCAGTTCACTATCGTTACGTATCGGGATCGATAGAATTTCGGAGGTGATGTCCGCCGCGGACCGCGTCCGCCTTCTCAAACGTCCTTCAACTCGAAAGGGCAAGCCATGGAATCCTCTTCGTGGACGATCTCCCGCCTATCGATGATCCCAATGTTGCTCGCCGCCTCGGTGACGCTTGCACGCGCCGATGTGATCATGGACTGGAATGCCAAAGCCGACTCGATCGCTGCCGAGAAGCAAATTCCTCCGGCACCGCACAGCCGCGCGCTGTCCATGATGCATGTTGCGATGTTCGAGGCCGTCAATGCGATCGAGCACCGCTACGCGTCATACAAGCTCTCGCTGTCCGCGGACCGTTCGACCTCGCGGGAAGCCGCAGCGTCGGTTGCGGCTCACGATGTGCTGCTGTCGATCTATCCGGATCTCAAGCCTGACCTGGACGCGACGCTGACGAACGCGCTGACGCCGATTGCCGACGGAGAGTCCAAGACTGCCGGCATCGCACTTGGGAAAGAAGCTGCCACGCAGATCATCCAGCTTCGTGCGAAGGATGGCAGCAGCACCGTGGAAACGTACCGGCCCCTGACCACGCCGGGCGCCTATGTTCCAACCGTCGTCCCGCTCTTCTCGACCACGGGTGCGACAACGCCGTGGGTCATGGCGTCCGGCTCGCAGTTCCGCCCAGGACCGCCGCCCGCGCTCGATTCAGAGGTTTGGACCAGGGACGTCAACGAGATCCGCGAGGTCGGCAGCCGGGGCAGCCCGACCCGGACGCCCGAGCAAACGACGATCGGCCGCTTCTGGTTCTTTGTCGGCGCCCGCACCTACAATCCCATCGTGAGGCAGGCGGCTTTGGCCAAGGGAATGGATCTCGTCGACTGCGCCCGCCTGTTCGCGTTGACGTCGATCACCGGCAACGATGCCATCGTTGCCGTGTTTGACGCCAAGTACCACTACAATTTCTGGCGCCCGATCACGGCCATCCGCAATGCGGATCTGACATCGAATGCCGCGACGCCTCGCGATGCCTCCTGGCTGCCGCTCGGGGACACGCCGATGCATCCGGAATATCCCTGCGCACACTGCATCGTCTCGGCCGCGATTTCGACCGTTCTCCAAACCGTCGTCGGAGATTTCGGCGAATTCTCCCTGACCAGCCCCACGGCACCGGGGGTCACACGGAAATGGTCGCGGCTACAGGACTATAGCGACGAAATCTCCAATGCGCGCATCTGGGCCGGCTTTCACTACCGGTTCTCGACCGACGTCGGCAAGGACATGGGCCGGAAGATCGGTGCGCTGGTCGTCGCGACGCAGCTTCGCGGCGTCGAGGCAATGGCGCAGCCAAGCCGGTAATCCGGCTGCCTTTTTGTAGCGCCGTAGCCCGCATGAGCGAAGCGACATGCGGGACGGTGCCGGCACGGCGGCTTCCCCGGATATCGCTTCGTTCATCCGGGCTACGGGACCGAACACATGGCCGCACCGCATCCGGGGACTAGGTCCCGCGCGCGCAAGGCCCTATAACCCCGCGTGAGAACCACGAGGGTCAATATGTCTGAAGCTCAAATCACGGACTGGCTGGCGTCGCAGAAGCAGGCGATGATCGATCTCTTGCGCGATGTGGTGAACATCGATTCCGGCTCCTATGACAAGGAAGGCGTCGATGCCGTCGGTGCGCGGTTCGAGCGGCACTTCGCCGAGCACGGCATTCCGTTCCGGCGCGAGAGCCACGGCACCTTCGGCGATGCAATCCATGCCGAGGTGGCAAAGCCAGGCAGCAACGAAAAGCCGGTGCTGTTGATGGGGCATCGCGACACCGTGTTCGGCAAGGGCGAGGCCGGACGGCGTCCGTTCACGATCCGGGACGGCCGCGCCTACGGTCCTGGCGTTGCCGACATGAAGTCCGGCCTCGTCATGAACGTGTTTGTGGCGACCGCCTTCCACAAATTCGGCGGCTCGCCGCATCCGATCAAGCTGCTGATCACCTCCGACGAGGAGATCGGCTCGCCTTCGTCGCGGCCCGTGATCGAGCGCGAGGGCCGAGCCGCGCGCGTGGTGTTCAACTCCGAACCGGGCCGGCCCACGGGCAACGTCGTGACGGGGCGCAAGGGCGGCATCTTCATGCACATGGGCATCACCGGCAAGGCGGCACATTCCGGCGCCAATTTCGCCGCGGGCGTCAGCGCCATCGGCGAGCTCGCACACAAGATCGTTCAGATCCACGCGCTGACCGATCTCGACAAGGGCATCACGCTCAATGTCGGCCTGGTCTCGGGCGGCCAGTCCGTCAACACCACGGCGCCCTACGCCGAAGGGCAGATCGACCTGCGTTATGTCGATCCGGCCGACCGCGCGCGGATCATGGGCGCGATCGAAAAGATCGTCGCGACCTCTTACGTGCCGGGCACCAGCGCGACGCTGACGATCAAGGGCGAGTTCGTGCCGGTGGTGCAGAGCGCGCAGTCGAAGACACTGTTCGAAGGCTATCAGGCTGCCGCACGAGAGGTCGGCCTCACCACGCTGCAGGGCGAGTTCTCCGGCGGCTGCGCCGATTCCGGCTTCACCGCCGCCGTGGGCACGCCGACCATCTGCGGCCTCGGCCCGGTCGGCGGGCTTGCGCACACGCCGGAGGAATATCTCGAGATCGAGAGCATCGTGCCGCGCGCGCAGGCGCTGGCGCTGGCGATCTTAAGGGGGTGATTGCCCGTCATTCCGGGTTCGCGCCTGCGCGCGCCCCGGAATGACGGTTGTCAGACTCAGGAATAGCTCGGCGCGTCGGGCTTGCGGAAAATGTGGATGGGATCGCCCGGCACGATCGGCTGTCCCGAGAACATCGCATAGGCGTAGAGCGCGAGATAGGCGATCGCGAGCGCGCCGATCGCGTAGAAGGCCAGGGTCGCGACGCGCTTCATCGATCCGCTCCATTGCCGTCCCGGCGGGACGGCTCTGGGCGCTTCTAGAGCGATGAGGCGGAAAAGGCCAGCCTGCGCGGCACCAGCCGGCGGCGATCAAATGCCGCGCCGGGTGCGCGCGGGAAGGCTGACGTCGGCGAGCCTTGCGGCGTCTTCGTCCTGGTCCACCGCCACATACTGGCCGTGCCAATAGGCCAGCGCCGCGTTGCGCGTCGAGTTCCTGACGTCCCTGACGCGGCCGATGACGATGCCGTGCGAATGCCGCTCGACGATCTCCTCGACCTCGCAGTCGAAAACCGAGAGCGCGCCGACCAGCAGCGGGACGCCCGAGACTGCCGTCACCCACTGGGCGCCGGCAAAACGATCGGCGCCCTTCAGCCCGCCCTTGCCGGCAAAGCGTTCGGCGATGTCGAGCTGGTCCGCATTGAGGATGTTCACGCCGAAGGCGCCGTGGCGCTTGATCAGCGGAAAGGACGAGGCATCACGGTTGATGCTGACCAGCAGAGTCGGCGGCTCGACCGACAGCGAGGTTACGGATGTCACCGTCATGCCGGTGATGTCCTTGCCCCGCCCGGCGGTGATGACGCTGA
>NZ_LWIG01000052.1:79376-86556 GCF_002068095.1 Bradyrhizobium sacchari
CCGCCGGTGAGATGGCGCATGGCGCCGCGGAAATCGGCGGGCGAGACGGGGATTTCAGTCATGAGATCGCGGGGCACTACATTCATGGCATGGTCCCCGAAATGGGGTTCCCCTGTATCTAGGTACGATCGTCCGCCGACAAAAGGTGGCTCAGGATCGAGCCTTCGAGGCCTGCAAGCTCGGCCGAGCCGCGCTGCCGTGGCCGGGCGGCGTTAACCACGACGTCATGGGCGATCCGGCCCTCCTCGATCACCAGCACCCGGTCGGCCAGGGCGACCGCCTCGGAGACGTCGTGGGTGACCAGGATCGCGGTGAAGCCCTGGTCACGCCAGACCCGCTCGAGGAGGCGCTGCATCGAGATGCGGGTCAGCGCGTCCAGCGCACCGAGCGGTTCATCCAAAGCCAGTACGCGCGGACGGGACACCAGCGCGCGGCCGAGCGCAACGCGCTGCTTCTGGCCGCCCGAGAGCACCGAAGGCCACTGGTCGCGCTTGTCGGCGAGGCCGACCTCGGCGAGCGCCTTCTCGGCGCGGGCATGCGCATCCTGCGATGCGCGATCGCGGCCGAGACCGACCTCGACATTGGCGAGCACGCGGGCCCAGGGCAACAGCCGCGGCTCCTGGAACATGACGCGGATGTCCGCGGGCTGGACGTCGCCGCCGAAGCCGATGCTGCCGGCATCGATCTTGTCCAGGCCGGCGATCAGGCGCAGCAGCGTGCTCTTGCCGCAGCCGCTCTTGCCCACGATGGCGACGAACTGGCCCGCGGGGATGTGCAGATCGATGCCCCGCAGCACCTCATTGCTGCCGAAGGACTTTCGCAAGCCCCGGATGCTGAGCGGCAGGCCGCTGGTTTGTACCGGGCGCTCCTCGCGCACCACGCGGGCGTGGGGTGCGAAACTGGCGCGGCTTGCGAGCTCGGTCTCGGGAAGGGACGTACGAAGCGCTGTCTGCATGTGATTCCCAGTATTTCTGCTCAACGTTTCTGGAAGGCGGGGTGCCAGGAGAGCGTCAGGCGCTCCAGCACGCGGGAGGAGCTGTCGGCGAGCTTGCCGAGCAGGGCGTAGATCAGGATCGAGAGCACGACGACGTCGATCAGCATGAACTCGCGCGCCTGCATCGCCATGTAGCCGAGACCCGATGACGCCGCGATGGTCTCGGCGACGATCAGCGTCAACCACATGATGCCGAGCGCGAAGCGGATGCCGACGAAAATCGAGGGCAGCGCGCCCGGGAAGATCACGCGGCGGAACAGTTCGCCGTCGGTCATGCCGTAGATGCGGCCCATCTCGATCAGCTGCGGATCGACGGTGCGGATGCCGTGCAGGGTGTTGAGGTAGATGGGGAAGAACACGCCGAGCGCCACCAGGAACAGCTTCGCACTCTCGTCAATGCCGAACCAGAGGATGACCAGCGGGATCAGCGCCAGATGCGGCACGTTACGCACCATCTGCAGCGTGGTGTCGGTGAGCTTCGCCGATAGCTGCGACAGGCCGTTGGCGAGCCCGAAGGCGAAGCCGATGCTGCCGCCGATCAAGAAGCCGATCGAGGCGCGCCAGAACGAGACCCAGATGTTGCGGGCGAGCTCGCCCGAGAGCAGCAGCTTCCAGCCGGCGAGCGCAACGTCGCTCGGTGCCGGCAATACGCGCGTCGGCACAAAGCCGGTGACGCAGGCGACCTGCCAGATCGCGATGATGGCGAGCGGCACGATCCATTGGACCAGGCCGTCCACGCGCGGCAGGCGCATGCTGCGCGGGAGAGAGATGCTGTCGATGAGGCTCATGATTGCGACACCCGATGCTGCGGACGGAAATCGCTGCCGACCGTCTCGCCGAAAGGACCGCCGTTGAAGTGCAGCCTGGTCACGTTGGAGGGCTGCTCCAGCGAGAGCAGCGGAAACACAAGCTCGGCGAAGCGATAGGCTTCCTCCAGATGCGGATAGCCCGACATGATGAAGGTATCGATACCGATGTCCTGATACTCCTTGATGCGGGCCGCGACGGTTTGGGCGTCACCGACCAGCGCCGTGCCGGCGCCGCCGCGCACGAGGCCGACGCCGGCCCACAGGTTCGGGGCGATCTCGAGCTTGTCGCGCTTGCCGCCATGGAGCTGCGCCATGCGCTGCTGGCCGACGGAATCCATGCGGGCAAAGTTCTTCTGTGCCAGCGCGATGGTGTCGTCGCTGACATGCTTGATCAGCTCGTTCGCGGCGCGCCAGGCTTCTTCATTGGTCTCGCGGACGATGACGTGAAGGCGGATGCCGAAGGAGAGTTTTCGGCCGCGCGCGCTGGCGACTTCCCTCACCTTCGCGATCTTCTCGGCCACCTGCGCCGGCGGCTCGCCCCAGGTGAGATATTTGTCGACGGTGTCCACGGCGACGTCGATGCCGGCATCCGACGAGCCGCCGAAATAGAGCGGCGGGCGCGGCGACTGCACCGGAGGGAACAACAACTTGCCGCCCTCGATGTGGATGTGCCTGCCCTCGACATTGACGGTCTTGCCGGCGAGCAGGTCGCTATAGACGTTGAGGAACTCGCGGGTGACCTCATAGCGCTCGTCGTGGGCGAGGAAGATGCCGTCGCCCTTGTTCTCCACGGGATCGCCGCCGGTGACGACGTTGACGAGGAGGCGGCCATTGGTGACGCGGTCGAGCGTCGCGGTCATGCGCGCAGCCACGCTCGGTGATTGCAGGCCGGGCCTGACAGCGACGAGGTAGCGCAGCCGCTCCGTGAACGGTGCCACGCTGGACGCGACGATCCAGGAATCCTCGCAGGACCGTCCCGTCGGCAGCAGCACGCCGAAATAGCCGAGCTGGTCGGCAGCCTGCGCGATCTGGCGCAGATAATTGAAATTGACCTCGCGGCCGCCGATGCCGGTGCCGAGATAGCGGCCGTCGCCATGGGTCGGCAGGAACCAGAGGATGTTGGCGCTGGACTGGCTCATGGCTGTGCTCCTAGCCGTAGGTCGTGCCGACGGCGGCCGCGACGATGCCGATCGACATGACGATGGCTGCGATCACGCGTTGAACGATGCGCTTCATGTTTGGACCTTTTGGGATGGGAAGATCGGTCGGCACGGTCAGGCTGCCGGATTGCGCCAGACGATGTCGCGGATGACGAGCGGCTTCGGGATCAGGCCGAGCTTGTGGAAGCGGTCGGCGACGCCCTGCTGGGTCACGACGATGTCGTCGGTGACGGGGCCGACCACGAAGGACGAGCGATTGGCGGCGATGGTCTGGATATCCAGCGGAATGCCGGTGACGGCGGCGAGCGACTTTGCCACGTCATCCCGGTGCTGCTCGGCCCATTTGGCGGTCGCGGTGGTGACGTCGACGATCTGTTGCAGGATGGCGCCGTGGTTCTTCGCGAAGTCGCGATTGGCGATGTAGAACGAATTGGTCTTGGTGACCTCGCGCGCATTGATCAGGATGCGGCCGTTCTGCCTGGTCTCGCCGATCGCGAAATACGGATCCCAGATCGCCCAGGCCTCGATGCTGCCATTGGCAAAGGCGGGGCCGGCGTCCGGCGGCGTCAGATAGACCGGCGTGATGTCGGCATAGGTGAGGCCGGCCTTCTCCAGCGTCTGCACCACGATGTTGTGCGCGCTGGAGCCCTTGGTGAAGCCGACGCGCCTGCCCTTCAGTTCAGCGATGGAGCGGATCGGCGAATCCTTCGGCACCAGGATGCCCTGGCCGTTGGTGATCGGCTGTCCCGCGGCATAGACGATCGCCGCGCCCGCGGCCTGGGCGAACACCGGCGGGGAATCGCCGACCGCGCCGTAATCGACGCTGCCGACATTCATCGCCTCCATCATCGGGGGACCTGAGGAGAACTCGACCCATTTCACCTCGATTCCCTGCGGGGAAAAATGTTTTTCCAGCGCGGCCTGCTGACGCGTGATGACCAGCACGCCGTTCTTCTGGTAGCCGATACGAATTTCCTTCACCGCGCCTTGCGCGATGGCGGGCGCGGACAGCGCCGCCAGCGCGGCA
Source organism: Bradyrhizobium sacchari (assembly GCF_002068095.1). Classification (GTDB taxonomy): domain Bacteria; phylum Pseudomonadota; class Alphaproteobacteria; order Rhizobiales; family Xanthobacteraceae; genus Bradyrhizobium; species Bradyrhizobium sacchari. Next base: position 83,367 of record NZ_LWIG01000052.1, read on the forward strand.
GTTCCAGCGGACAGTTTGAGAAAGTCCCGACGTCGCATTCCACACTCCCGGCCACCAGCGGCCGTCATCATTCATGTTTCGAGAATGATGGTGCGGCTCATCGGAGGTGTCGAGACGCCGGGGAAAATAGCGATGCGCGCACTACGCTTGTGGCAGCGCGCATGATTAATCTTTCAAGCGGCCGCGACGATGCAGACGGAATTTTTCCGCACGCGAATGTGAGAGCGGCACGGACTCCGTCCCGAGCCCCTGACGACCCGAATATAAAAAGTCGCAAAACAACCCCATGCACAGTAGGCGGGGCGTGTAGGATCAAGGACTTACGCATTATCCGAAGTCCGTTTGACCCGTCGGGCAAAACAGGGGTATGGTGTCATCATTGCGGACTGGCAGCCGTCAGGGCTGCGCAGGCACCAGCGGGCCTAATGCACCCACTTCACCGGCAGATTCTGCAGTCCCCGGAACGCCCAGCCGCCGATCCGCACCGGCTCATCATCGGCGAGAGCGAGCTTCCTGGCCCGCGCAAACACCGTCGGCAGCGCGACGTCGGCGATCATCGCGCGCGAAGCGAAGGCGCCGGCGCAGAAATGCGGGCCGGCGCCGAAGGCGACGCTCTTCGACGTATCACGCCGCACATCGAACTGGTCGGCGCGCTCAAAATGCGCCTCGTCGCGGTTGGCGGAGCCGAACATCAGGAACACGCGCTCGTCGAGCTCGAAGGAAACATCGCGAATGGCCCACGGCTTTGCGATCCGCCGCGGCGACATGCCGATCGGCGAGATCCAGCGGGCATATTCCTCGAACGCCTGCAGCCAGGTCACTTCGCCGCGCAGGACCAGATCGAGCTGGTCGGGATGGGTCAGGAGCGCCCACACCGTGCCGGCGATCGCCTTGCGCGGCTCGTTCTGGCCGCCCGAGATCGCGAGTTTGACATTTGCGCGCACGCTCTCCATGGCCATGCCCGAGGCAAGGAGCACGCCCAAGATGCTCTGGTCGGGATGCTTGCGCATCACCGGCAGGATGTCGTCGATGGCGGCATCGATGCCCGACGTCGCCGCGTGGCAGCGCGCCTCGACCGCGGGATCGCCGGCATAGTTGGCGATGCCCTCGATCATGCCTTGCGACCACGCGTCCATGTCCTCAAAGCCGATATTGGTGAGGCCGGTGATCGACTTCAGGCATTCGCCGGAGAACGGCAATGCGAAATCGCGCATGAAGTCGATCCGGCCCGGTCCGACGCGGTCGATGATGCGATCGGCATGGGCCTGGAACAGCGCGGTCCAATGCGCCTTCACCGTCTTCGGCGACACCGTCGGAAACATCGCGCGCCGCTCGACCTGGTGCGCCTCGCCGTCCTTGCGCATCATGTTGTGGCCCATCAGCCGGTTCATCAGGCCTGCGGGCTGATGCGAGGAGAACACGTCGATCTGCTTCTCGGAGATCGAGATATCGTCGCGGCTCGTCAGCAGCGTCGAGCCGAGCTGCGGTACGAAGGCGATCGGCGCCTCCTTCCGCATTCTTGCAAGCATCGGATAGGGGTCGGCCCAGAAGGCATCAGGATCGATGTCGATGCGCGGCGCGGTGCTCAAGCTTCGCTCCCTTGCTGTTGCTCGATCACCGAGGCTAGCGTGTTCGGGACCGGCCGTCTGTCCCCAGCGATTGGGACAGCCTCAGTTCAGGCCGCGCGGACCCGCCAGCAGCCGCAGCACGATCGCGAACAGCTCGCTCTGCGAGGAGATGCCGAGCCGCTCATAGGCGCGCTTGCGGTAGGTCAGGGTCGAATGCAGGCTGATGCCGAGCGCTTGTGAGATCGCCTCGGAGCTGAAGCCTGCGAGGATGCTGCGGCAGACCTCGCGCTCGCGCGGCGTGAGGGCGGCGAGCGGCGCGCGGGTGGCGAACAAGGCCGCAAGGGACTGATCAGGCATTGCCCTCTCATGAAAGTGGCGGGCGACGCTCGCCGCGATCGTCGGCGCGATGGCCTCGAGCCGCGCGCTCTGTGCGGCGTTGAAACGGCCCTGCGCGGCGATGCGGTAGAAGTTGACGTAGAAGCAGGTGTCGCCAGTCCAGATCGCGGCCGCGCATTTGTCGACGATGCCGGAATCCTGGAAGAAGATTTTTCGGTAACGCGCGCCGTACATGCGCGGCGCGAAGGTCGGCAGCATGATCGGCGCCTCGCCCTCGCCTTCGAACAGCGCATCGCGGTTGGGATCGGATTCGTGGAACTGGCCGGCATAGGCCGCGCCGAGATCGGCGCCGATCGGGATGTTGCCGGCATCGAGCAGGCAGTGTGCGGCACCGCCGCGGCTCAGCGCGAACACCATGCAATGACCGACGTCAGCCTGCCGGCGCAGCGTGTCGATCAGGATTTTTGGGAAATCGGAGCGGCCGATGGCGAGCACCGCGGACGAGACATCACCCGCCGACGGATTTATGGGCACCGCCCGAGACCGCATTGTTTCCTCCGTCAGACGTTCTCTTGCCGGAGGATAGCAGCAACGGGATATCGACGGAAGTCGGAGCGGCCTCAAGTCCGCCTACGAGCGGCCTACTTGCCCTCGTTCCATATGTCGGTGGTGAGCTTCCAGTCATTTCCGACCTTTTCCCAAACAACGACGTACTTCCCGGTCACTTCCTGCGGCGTCGGCGCCTTGGTCGTCAGAGCAAACGTACCGATCTCGCGCGCCACCAAAGGGCCAAGCGCCTTCACGTCAACAGTCGCGACCTTGGGATCGCCGACCTGTTCCGCCATGCTTTTCCACATTCCCTCGATGGCTGCCCGACCCTGCACCATCGAAGAACCGGGCGGCAGCACGATCGCATCGTCGCTATAGAGCGACGCAATGCCAGAGAAATCGCCCTTGTTGAACATTTCAACAAATTTGGCATTGATCGCTTCAATCTCGGGCTTCTGAGCCAATGCCGGAGCCGCCAGCGCGATCACGAATACAATCACCAACCCGATGTTGCGCATAATCATCTCCAACTCAATCTACGACTCGAATGCAGCACGGCCGTTGCTGCACAGGGATGCGTTAAATGCCGCATCCCAGACCGCGTTTGACGAAACAGCAACACCGGAGGATTACCGTAAGCAATGTTGACGAGATGCAGGGTGCGGCAAAGGAGATGACCGGCGAGCAATGTTGCAGGACCCGCAAAACGCTTTGCTCCGAGGAAAGAGGCCCGCCAG
>NZ_LWIG01000052.1:86581-101051 GCF_002068095.1 Bradyrhizobium sacchari
CGGGGCCGCGAACGGTCCTCGGCTGAACGCGCCGGACGGCTTGGCCGTGAGCCACAGGCAGAGGTTACGCGTCGGCTCGTCCCAGGGTGAAGCCGACTTCTCGACGACAAACCGAGTTAGACTTACTTACGCGGCTCGGTCACCACTTTGGTTGATCCGTCTGGCGCTGCCTGCATTCCCGGCGGGCTTTGACCTTGCGGGCTTTCCGGCGGCGCGCCACCCGATTTCGTATCGAGCGGTCCGGTCCAACCTTGTGGCTGCAATTGACCTTTTTCTTCTGGTGCCGACCGTCCAGTTGCCATGTCCTTGGGATCGGTCTGTGCTGTCGCAAATCCGCACGACAACACCCAGCCAATCGCCATTATCAGAATGATCCGCATTGCGAGACTCCGCTTGGCTGATCGAACCAACAGGCTGGTCCCGCTACAGTTCCGTATTGTGCCATGCAAGCGATCAAACTGCCCGTGGCTTCGGAGGCGTCAACGGACGTCGATACCGGTCGGCTGATTTCGATTCACCAGTCCAAGCCTACCTAGGTATGCCGCCTTCATACCCCTGCGCAATGGCGCCAACCGAGTGCCTGATGCTACCAATAAGTCCGGAGTGAAAAGCAACGGAACCGGTCTCGGGGCCGGCAGTTGCGGAGCAAGGTCGGCGGCGTAACGCCCGCCGGTCTTTCTCGATCAGGCGGACTGCCACAGCTAATCGCAGAGAGTACGCCATGAGAAACATCGCCGATCTCCTGATGCGGTTCTGGCAAGGAAGCCGGTCCACATCCCATACCGAGGTCTCGGCTTTTGCCGAAAATCCGGATCGATCCAGCATGGCTGATTTCGTCCGGATCCTGCAGTCCTACGATCAAGATCAGTACGGCAGGAGCTAGAGGCGAGCACGTCAGTCCGTAACGCGATTGTCAGAGCCATCGAAGCTCGAACCCGAGACCGCCCGCGTCCAGCTTTCCATGTCCGCCAATCCGTTGCGGGTCAGAAGTCACCCGCGATGCGGAGCCATCGAAGTGGCCCCGCTGGTCGGGACGTGCGACCTCCTCCGCACGGGACGTTCAACCCACCGGCCCCAGCGTCCAATCGTCCCCTGCAAGCGGGCTAACTTTCACGTCCTTGATGACTCCGCGCTCCAGGCTTGGATCGAAATGGCGCATCGTCCGCTCGTTGAAGTCGATGATGCGGCCGGGCCGAAGCGGTCCCACGTCGTTGATCTTGACGATGACCTTCTTGCCGACGGCCTCGACGAGGGCATATTTCGGCCGCTCACCGAATTGAACCCCACCGAATTTCCTGCGCAAGGTCGTCTTGATCGCAGCCGCCCAGTCGGAGGGATTATAGCGCTCGCCGGAAGCCGTCTTCGGACCGCCCTCCTCTTTGCCGGGCTTGAACGGATTGTACATGGATGCAGCGCCAACGACCGCATCCCCGGAAGCGGCATCAACGACGGCGTTTGCGTGGCCCCCACGCGATTCACTTCGAGCAACAGTGACAGAAACGGCAAGCGCAACCAGGGCGCCGCAAATTGCGGCGCTCGATCGGAACAGCATCATGACTCCTGTGATTTTTTAGATCGCCGGTTCCCGACACCGCAAACAGCGCAAGCGAACGCGGACGCGTTCATGAAGCTTGCACCGGACTTTTACGGGTTCGTGCCAACCCCTTGGCTATGGAACCGTCGTGCAAACCAAAGTGGTTCCCACGCAGTGTTTTACGTTGGCGCCGGTTAAGACAGAGATTGCGTCAGCAGCATGACTTAACGGGAGGCCTATTCCGCCGCCGCTCTCACTGGGGCGACATTTATCGCGAGCTTGCCGTAGCGATCCGTAAAAGCCTCGGTGTCGATTTCTTCCAGCTTGATCTCGCCGCTCATCACGCCCTGTTTCCAGGCTGCCTGCGCCGGATCGTTCTGGAACTCCGGCATCACCTCGCGGCCGAACAGTTCGAGCGATTCGCAGATGTGCTCGTGGCTGTTCTTGCCCGCCTGATTCAGCAGGATGACCTGGTCGATATGCGAGGACTGGAAGCGCTTCAGTTTCCTTCGGATCGTCTCGGGCGAGCCGATCAGGCCGCCGCGCAGCGCGGCCTCCTGCGCTTCCGGATTGTCGCGCTTCCACTTGTTGTACTCGTCCCACATGTTGACGGTGTAGGGTGCGGGACGCTGGCGGTTCTGCGAGGCGCCGTAGAAGCGCAGCGCGAACTGGAAGAAGGTGGCGCCGTCGGCACGCGCGCGCGCCTCTTCATCCGTCTTCGCGCACATGAAGAACGACACCAGCGCCATGTTCGGGTTGATCTCGTAGTCGGCCAATTTGTGCAGCCGCTTGGTGATGGCGTTGTAATAGGCGTGCACCCAGGCGTGCGCGGCATCGGCGCTGACGAACTGGAAGCCGAGCGCGCCGAAGCCATGACGGCCGGCGCGCTCGATGGTCGGCAGTTGCGAGCAGGCCATCCACAACGGCGGATGCGGCTTCTGCACCGGCTTGGGCACGACGTTGCGCAAGGGAATGTCGAAATACCTGCCGTGATGCTCGGACCCTGCGTCCTTGAACATCGGGAAGATCGCGGCAACGGCCTCCTCGAACACCTCCTTCTTGGTCTCCATGTCACGCCCGAACGGCTCGAGCTCGGTGATCGAGGCGCTCTCGCCCATGCCGAACTCGCAGCGGCCGTTGGAGAGCAGGTCGAGCACCGCGACGCGCTCGGCAACGCGCGCCGGGTGGTTGGTGGTGAGCTGGAGGATGCCGTGGCCAAGCCGGATGTTCTTCGTGCGCTGGCTCGCGGCTGCGAGGAAGGATTCCGGCGAGGGCGAGTGCGAGTACTCCTCGAGGAAGTGGTGCTCGACCACCCAGGCATGGTCGTAGCCGAGCCCGTCGGCAAGTTCCATCTGCGAGAGCGCGTTCTGGTAGAGGGCGAGCTCGTCGCCGGCCACCCAGGGTCGCGGCAGTTGCAACTCATAGAAGATGCCGAACTTCATGACGCCCCTCCCGCATTGTTCTTGTTACCCGCATCTTAATGGGTGAGCCGACGCTGTCTACGGACCGGCAATTCCGCCGCGTGGGAGAAGGTTTCCCCGCCTGCACGCCCGCCCCAGCGCTGCCGCTGCGACATCCGCGCAGGTCGACAGATTGATCCAGATCAACGCCACAGCGGCCCGAATGCAGCAAAAGTGCTGCAAGGCAACGGCCCGGATGCCGTCCCGATTCCCCATACCATCCCGAAGAGACCGAATATGTCGGCCCCTGACGACGCGACTTCGCGCGTGCGCCGTAAGCGCATGGAGATTTTCGCTTTCCTGTTCCTGACCGCGGTCGTGATGCCCGTCCTCGCGGTCGGAACGGTCGGCTCCTACGGGCTCGGCGTCTGGATCTACCAGATGTTCGCCGGTCCTCCCGGGCCGCCGACCTCCGCGCATTGATCGTTCGAACAGCGAAAGACAGGCATCATGGCCCAAACCACACTCAACCGCCGTGCATTGATCACCGGCCGCGTGCTCAGCGCCGACCGCATCGTGCCGCCGCCCGGCGCCGAGATCGCCAGCATCATCGTGCAGGCGCGCCCCGAACGCCTCGCGGAGGTCGAAGCCGAGATCACCGTCCTTCCCGGCTGCGAGATCCACGGCCGCGACCCACGCGGCAAGCTTGTCGTGGTCACCGAAGCGCCCGACGCCGGCAGCCTCGGCACCATGCTCAACACCATTCAGTCGCTGCAGCACGTCTATTCCGCGGCGCTGGTCTTCCACGCCATTGAAACCGCCTGAGTCAGGAAGAGCCATCATGACATCGCCGAAGCTCGACCGCCGCCAGATGCTGAAGCTCGAGGCCGCCGCGATCGCCGCGGCCGCCGCCGGCCTGCCGGCGCCGGCGCTGGCCGCCAACCTCGCCGCCGAGCGCGAGGTGAGCGAATTGAAATGGGACAAGGCCGCCTGCCGCTTCTGCGGCACCGGCTGCTCGGTGATGGTCGCGACCAAGGACAACCGCGTCGTCGCCACCCACGGCGACATCAAGGCCGAAGTCAATCGCGGGCTCAACTGCGTCAAGGGCTACTTCCTCTCCAAGATCATGTACGGCCACGACCGCCTGACGCAGCCGATGCTGCGCAAGAGGGACGGCAAGTTCGACAAGAACGGCGACTTCACGCCTGTTACCTGGACCGAAGCCTTCGACATCATGGAGCAGAAGTGGAAGGAGGCGATCAAGAAGCGCGGGCCGAACGGCGTCGCCATGTTCGGCTCCGGCCAGTGGACGATCTGGGAGGGCTATGCGGCCTCGAAGCTGTTCAAGGCGGGCTTCCGCACCAACAACATCGACCCTAATGCGCGGCACTGCATGGCCTCCGCCGTCGCCGGCATGATGCGCACCTTCGGCATCGACGAGCCGGCCGGCTGCTATGACGACATCGAGGCCACCGACGCCTTCGTGCTGTGGGGCTCCAACATGGCGGAGATGCACCCCATTCTGTGGACGCGCCTGACCGACCGCCGGTTGTCCGCGCCGCATGTCCGCGTCGCCGTGCTCTCCACCTTCGAGCACCGCTCGTTCGACCTCGCCGACATCGGCATGGTGTTCAAGCCGCAGACGGATCTCTACATCCTCAACGCCATCGCCAACCACATCATCAAGACCGGCCGCGTCAACAAGGACTTCGTTGCCGCCCATACCGTGTTCAAGCGCGGCCAGACCGATATCGGCTATGGCCTGCGGCCTGAGCACCCGCTGCAGAAGAAGGCGACCGGTGCGGCCAAGGCCAACGACTCCACCGACATGAGCTATGACGAGTTCGTCAAGTTCGTCTCGGAGTACACGCTGGAGAAGGCCGCCGAGATGTCCGGCGTGCCGCTCAATCGCCTGGAGGCGCTGGCGGAGCTCTATGCCGATCCGAAGACCAAGGTGGTCTCGTTCTGGACCATGGGCTTCAACCAGCATACCCGCGGCGTCTGGTGCAACAACCTCGTCTACAACATCCATCTTTTGACCGGAAAGATCTCCGCGCCCGGCAACAGCCCGTTCTCGCTGACCGGCCAGCCCTCGGCCTGTGGCACCGCGCGCGAGGTCGGCACCTTCTCGCACCGCCTGCCCGCCGACATGGTCGTGACCAACAAGGCGCATCGCGACCACGCCGAGCACATCTGGCAGCTGCCCGAGGGCACCATCCCCGACAAGAACGGTGCTCACGCCGTGCTGCAGAGCCGGATGCTGAAGGACGGCCTGATCAACGCCTATTGGGTGCAGGTCAACAACAACCTGCAGGCCGGTCCCAACGTCAACGAGGAGACCTATCCCGGCTTCCGCAATCCCGACAATTTCATCGTGGTGTCGGATGCCTATCCGACCGTGACCGCGCTCGCCGCCGATCTGATCCTGCCGACCGCGATGTGGGTCGAGAAGGAAGGCGCCTATGGCAATGCCGAGCGGCGCACGCAGTTCTGGCACCAGCTCGTCACAGCGCCAGGCGAGGCGAAATCCGATCTCTGGCAGCTCATGGAATTTTCAAAACGCTTCAAGATCGAGGAGGTCTGGCCCGAGGAGCTGATCGCCAAGAAGCCGGAATATCGCGGCAAGACGCTGTTCGACGTGCTCTACAAGAACGGCCAGGTCGACAAATTCCCCCTGACCGAGATCGAGGCCGGCTACGCCAACGAGGAGGCCAAGGCGTTCGGCTTCTACGTGCAGAAGGGCCTGTTCGAGGAATATGCCCAGTTCGGCCGCGGCCACGGCCACGACCTCGCGCCGTTCGACGCCTATCACCGGGAGCGCGGCCTGCGCTGGCCTGTGGTCAACGGCCAGGAAACGAAATGGCGTTTCCGCGAGGGCAGCGACCCCTACGTCAAGCAGGGCACCGACGTGCAGTTCTACGGCTATCCCGACGGCAAGGCGCGCATCTTCGCGCTGCCCTACGAGCCGGCGGCGGAATCGCCCGACAACGAATATCCGTTCTGGCTCTCGACCGGCCGCGTGCTGGAGCACTGGCATTCCGGCACCATGACGCGCCGCGTGCCCGAGCTCTACAAGGCGTTCCCCGAGGCCGTGTGCTTCATGCATCCGGACGACGCCGCGGAAGCAAAGCTGCGCCGAGGGGATGAAGTGAAGGTGGTCTCGCGCCGCGGCTTCATCCGCGCCCGCGTCGAGACGCGCGGCCGCGACCGGCCGCCGCGCGGCCTCGTGTTCGTGCCGTGGTTCGACGAATCCAAGCTGATCAACAAGGTGACGCTGGACGCCACCGATCCGATCTCGCTGCAGACCGATTTCAAGAAATGCGCCGTGCGCATCGAGCGTGTGAGCCTGTCATGATGAAGCGATTTGGAATAGCCCTGCTCGCGGTCGCGATCGCCGCCGGCGCGAGTTCGCTGACCGCGCAGACGGTGACCTCGGGACTGCGCGGCGCAGCGCCGCTCAATGACGAGGGCCCGGCGCCGCCGATGCTGCCGAACCGCAATACGTCCGAGAAGGAGGCGCGCAACTATCCGGAGCAGCCGCCCGTCATCCCGCACACGATCGACGGCTACCAGATCGACCTCAACGGCAACAAATGCCTGTCCTGCCATGCGCGGGCGCGCACCGCGGAATCGCAGGCGCCGATGGTGTCGATCACGCATTTCATGGACCGCGACGGCCAGTTCCTGGCCTCGATCTCGCCGCGCCGCTTCTTCTGCACCGAATGCCACGTGCCGCAGAACACGGCCAATCCGCCCGTCAGCAACGATTTCACCGACATCGACACGCTGCTGTCGCGCGCAAGCCCCGGTGGCCGCCGATGACGACGACTGCCGACGAGCCCAAGGACAAGGTGGAGCAGAAGCTGGAGTCCAAGCGCGGCTTCATCGCGCGAAGCTGGGATTTTTTGCTCGAGCTCTGGGGCGTGCTGACCCGACCGAGCTCGGTGTTCGCGCTCGGCACGCTGGTGTTGGCGGGCTTCGTGGCCGGCGTGATCTTCTGGGGCGGTTTCAACACCGCGCTGGAAATCACCAACACCGAGAAGTTCTGCACCGGCTGCCACGAGATGAAGGACAACGTCTTCGCCGAGCTGAAGTCGACCATCCACTTCACCAACCGCTCCGGCGTCCGCGCGACCTGCCCGGACTGCCACGTGCCGCACAACTGGACCGACAAGATCGCCCGCAAGATGCAGGCTTCCAAGGAGGTCTGGGGCAAGATCTTCGGCACGATCGACACGCGGGAGAAATTCCTCGACCACCGGCTCGAGCTCGCCGCGCATGAATGGGCGCGCTTCAAGGCCAATGATTCGCTGGAATGCCGCAACTGCCACAGCGCCGATTCCATGGACATCACCAAGCAATCGCCGCGGGCCTCGGTGGCGCACCAGCGCTTCCTGTTCACCAAGGAAAAGACCTGCATCGACTGCCACAAGGGCATCGCCCACCAGCTGCCCGACATGCGCGGCGTTCCGGGCTGGCAGTAGGGTTTGGCGAGGCCTGAGCAAGCGCCTCGTCCTTCGAGACGGCTGCTTCGCAGCCTCCTCAGGATGAGGCTAAGTGGCATCTTGGCCTGTTGGACCGGCGCCACGCACTCCGTCCTCATCCTGAGGGCCCGCCGGAGGCGGGCGTCTCGAAGGATGGCCGCGGGGAACGGCCTCCCTGCGCTTGAACCCTTGGTGTGAATGGTTAGTTTTGGGAGACGGCGAATCGCCTCGTTTCGCTCCTCCTCAAGACAGACATGGCCACGTTCACCCCGCATCAGGATGCCGCGCTCAAGGCCGTTGGCGACTGGCTCAAAGCCAAGCCCGGGCGCAATGGCACGCCGCCCGTCTTCCGCCTGTTCGGCTTTGCCGGCACCGGCAAGACCACGCTGGCGCGGCATATCGCCGAGGGCGTCGACGGCGAAGTGAAATTCGCCGCCTTCACCGGCAAGGCGGCCCTCGTCATGCGCAACAAGGGCTGCGACGAGGCCTCCACCATCCATTCGCTGATCTATCGCGCCCGCGAATCCGGCGAGGAGCAGCCGAGCTTCGAATTGTGGGACGACGCGCCGGCCTCGAAGGCCAAGCTGATCGTGATCGACGAATGCTCCATGGTCGACGCCGAACTTGGCCGCGACCTGATGTCGTTCGATTGTCCGCTGCTGGTGCTGGGCGATCCCGCGCAGCTGCCGCCGATCCAGGGCGGCGGCTTCTTCACCAATTCGGAGCCTGACGCGATGCTGACCGAAGTGCATCGCCAGGCGCAGGACGATCCGATCGTGCGGATGTCGATGGACGTGCGCGAGGGCCGCGAACTCGACATCGGCCGCTACGGCGAGAGCGAAGTGGTGTCACGGAAGGAGCTCGATCCCGATCGCGTCATGGGCGCCGACCAGGTCCTGGTCGGACGCAACAACACGCGACGCGCGTACAACATGCGGGTGCGCCAGCGCCAGAACATCGAGGACACCTTTCCCGTCGCCGGCGACAAGCTGGTGTGCCTGCGCAACAACCGCAAGAAGGGCCTGTTCAACGGCGGCCTTTGGCGCGTGAAGTCGCGCAACACCTCGCGCTCGAAATCGCGCATCCTCTCGATGCGGCTGTCGCCGGACGAGGATTTCGGCCACAAGGTGACCAAGGTGTCGGTGCGCGCTGACTGCTTCGAGGGCGGCATCGAGCAGATCGCCTGGGAGCAGCGCAAGCCCTATGACGAGTTCGACTATGGCTACGTGCTGACCGTGCACAAATCGCAGGGCTCGCAATGGGACGACGTCGTGCTGTTCGACGAGAGTTTTGCGTTTCAGGACTCGCGGGCGCGGTGGCTGTATACGGGGATCACGCGGGCGGCGAAGAGATTGAGTATTGTCGTTTAAAGCCCCGCCGCCGTAGGATGGGCAAAGCGCAGCGTGCCCACGCACTATTGCTTATGGAGAGAAATCGTGGGCACGACGCGTTGCGCCTTTGCCCACCTACGGCGCTGAATTCGCCGCACGGGCATCGCGCCTCACACGGGGTATTGTTGTCTAGCGTCGTCCCGGCCGAGTGCGCAATTGCGCACGGGGGCCGGGACCCACCGCGTGACCTATCCGCATCGCGCGGTGTGAATACCGTGGTTGTTTCGATCACTCCGAGTCTTCGCCAAACTTCTCCCTGTGGTTATGAGTCCCGGCCTTCGCCGGGACACCGGTTGTGAGGCGGCGCGGTGCCGTCCAACCCAATCCCTCACTTCCCCGCCACAAAATAGAAATCCTCCCGCCCCGGCGGCGAGCCATACGTGAACGGCTGCTGCTCGTGCTTGGTGGCGGCCCAGACGTCGTCGCGGACGATGTCGAACAGCTTTCGGATCTCGACCTTCGGCTCCTTGATCTCGCGGGCGAGCGCGGTGGCGAACGGACTGTTGGCGGCTCCGTCGCCGTCCATCGCGGTCTCGCCGTGCTTGGCGGCATAGACCACCATGAAACCGGCGCCGGGCTCGATATTGGAAAAGCCCTTGTCGACCAGCTTCAGCGACAAGGTGCGCTGCATGGTCGGCGCGAACGGATTGTCGCGGCAGGCATCGAGCACCACGAGACGCATTTTCCGCGCGGCACCGACGGCGGCGATCACCTGCTCGAGCGCGACCGCCTGCGCCTCGGCGTCCTTGTCGGCGGCAAGCTTGGCATCGACCGGAACGAGATAGTTCACCCCGCCGATCTCGAAGCCATGGCCGGCGTAGTAGACCACGGCCCAGTCGGCCTTCTCCGCTTCCTCCGCGAACGTCTTCAGCGCGTCGAAGAACTTGTCGCGGGTGAGATCGCTGAGGGAGATCACGGTCTGGAAACCGACATCTTTCAGCACGCCTGCAATCAGTTTCGAATCGCGCGGCGGATTGGGCAGGGCGTGCACGTTCTTGTAGGCGCCATTGCCGATCACCAGCGCGACGCGGCGCCCGCTGGGCGCACCCGCCGGTCCCTGCGGCGTCAGCGCGGCGAGCCGCTCCTGCGCGATGGCGCGGGCGCGCGCGACGTCGATCTCGTCGAACCTCGTCAGCGAATAGGCCGCCGCGCGATAGTCGGCTCGGGCCTGGGCGAGATCCTTCTTGCGCTCGTAGATCTGGCCGCGACCGGAATGGGCGCGGACATTGTTCGGATTGATCTCGATCGCCGTGTTGTAGTCCTTCAGCGCGGCCTCGAGGTCGCCCTTCATCATGCTGACATCGGCCCGATTGTTGATCGCGTAGACGTTTTTCGGCTGCCGCTCGATCAGGCCGTTGCAGTCGGCGAAGGCCTGGTCGTACTTGCCCATCATGCCCCAGGTGATGCAGCGGTTGCTCGCGATCTGCGGGGCGGTCGGGTCTATCTTGTCGGCCTCGGCGAAATCGGCGATCGCGCCGTTGAAGTCCTTCATGAGGGTGCGGACACGGGCGCGATTGGTCCAGCCGAGCAGGAATTTGGGGGTGTATTTGATCGACAGGTTGAAATCGTCGAGCGCGCTTTGCAGCGCGCCTCGGCGCAGCTGGACGACGCCGCGATTGTTGTAGGGCACACCGTAGGTCGGCCGCTTCTGGAGGGCGAGATTGTAGTCGGCCATCGCGAGGTCGTCCTGACCCCTGCGCTCATAGGCGAGGCCGCGCAGGTTGAGGGAAATGACGTAGTCAGGATCGAGATCGATCGCCATGGACAGGGTCTCGATGGCGTGGACGTAGTCGCGCTTGTTGATCAGGGTGTTGCCGCGCACGGACAGCGCGATGGCCTTGTCCTTGCCGGACAGGCGATCGGCGTTGAGCAGATTGTCGCAGGCCGGTGCGCGGGCCTGCATGTCCGCCTGGCGATCACGGCAGATGGTGAGATCGTCGCTGACCTGGTCTGCCGAGGCGACGGCGGCACTGGCAATCAGGGTGAGGAGGGTCAGGGGAACGACGCGCAGCATGTTGTCAGGTCAGCTCCAGCCGCCATTTTTTTAGGTCTACCGTCGAGGGCGCGGGTTCATCTGTTGTTTGAGCATGATCTTTGCGGAAAACCGCTTCACACTTGTCCGGATCATGCTCTTACCGCGGAGTTCCCCGCCCCGCCAAGCCGGCTGTCTCAGGCCGCGGTTCTTCACAGTGTCGTGTCCGTGCCGGCGTAACAACCGGTCCCTGTCCCCGTATCTCCAGTGACTGAAATCCGGCCGGGCAGACTGTTCGCCCGGTGCCAACCGACTTAGACTGTCGCAACCTTCCGCCAAAGAGGCTCCGCCATGCGTCGTCCTGCCCTTCTGTCCCTGCTCGCCGCCACGACCGCCCTGACGCTGGCCTTTGCCGTGCCGTCGCGGGCCGCCGAGGACGCCGTCGTGATCCCCGCCCCGGCCGTGGACGCAGCGCCCGCGAGCGGCATCCAGACCGCCGTGGTCGCCGGCGGCTGCTTCTGGGGCGTGCAGGGCGTGTTCCAGCACACCGCCGGCGTCGTCAACGCTGTCTCCGGCTATGCCGGCGGCACCAAGGCGACCGCCGACTACCAGACCGTCTCGACCGGCCGGACCGGCCATGCGGAATCGGTCGAGATCAAGTACGACCCGAAGAAGATCTCTTACGGAAAGATCCTCCAGATCTACTTCTCGGTGGTGCACGACCCGACCCAGCTCAACCGCCAGGGCCCCGACATCGGCACGCAATATCGCTCGGCGATCTTCACCACGTCCGACGAGCAGAAGAAGGTGGCCGAGGCCTATATCGCCCAGCTCAACGGCGCCAAGGTGTTCGGCAAGCCGATCGTGACCAAGATCGGCGCGCTGGAGGCGTTCTATCCGGCGGAGGCCTATCACCAGGACTATCTGACCCTGCACCCGAACCAGCCCTACATCGCCTATAACGACCTGCCCAAGGTCGAGAACCTGAAAAAGCTGTTCGCGGATAACTACATTGAAAAGCCGACGCTGGTGAACGCCAGCAAGGCCACCAACTGATCGCGAGATCACCCAAAGCTAAGATTATCGAAGAAACGGGAGACCCATGCCCGACACCAAGGCGAAAACCACCGACGACAAGGTCATCAAGAGCGAAGAGCAGTGGCGGCGCGAATTGACGCCGATGCAATACGCGGTGCTGCGCGAGAAGGCGACCGAGCGTCCCTTCACCGGCGAATATGAGCACGACCACCGCGCCGGCACCTATGTCTGCGCCGGCTGCGGCAACGTGCTGTTCGAATCCGATGCCAAGTTCGATTCCGGCTGCGGCTGGCCGAGCTTCACCGCGCCCGCGGTGGAGAGCCATATCGACGAGGAGCGGGACATGAGCCACGGCATGATCCGCACCGAGGTGCTCTGCTCCAAGTGCAGCGGCCATCTCGGCCATGTCTTCCCCGACGGCCCCGGGCCGACCGGCCTGCGCTACTGCATCAACTCCGCGGCGCTGAAGCTCGAGCCCAAATGACCCTGCGTGCCGCCGGGTTCCCTCATGGAACCCGGCGGCGCGATGTGCTTTCTTCCTTGGCGGTGGCTCCGACCATCGCGTTTCGGCAGCCGCCAGGGAGGATGCCATGACCCTTGGGACCATCCTGATCATCCTGGTGATCGTCTATCTCGTCGGCGGCCTGTCCGGCCGGTTCGGCGGCTACGGCTATGGCCTTGGCCATTCCGGCATGGGCATCGGCGGGGTCGTGCTGGCGGTGCTGATCGTGCTGCTGCTTCTTGGCAAAGTTTAAACCATATAAGCCATTGAAATCACTTATGTTTCCTCGGCTGCGGGGCTGCCATGCATGGATTCATCATCTCGCATCGCAGGGGTCGCATTTCTGTCAAAACGGCCTATATTAGGGGGCGAAAATGACATGTGCGGCGGGCTCGCTCGAGTGCGGCCCCTGCCCTCTCAAACCCCACGCGCTTAAAGCCCCAGAGAGATCACGAGGTCTTTGACCATGCGTCCACTGCGTCCGTTCAACTTCAACACTTCCGCCGAACTCTTCCCCGCTGCGATCCGCAAGAAGAAGCGCGCCGGCTTCACCTATCGCCGGTTCGGCACCGCGGCCGAGGCCGTGCAGTTCGCGATGGAGCAGTTGCCGACGGATTCGCTGAACGGCGCCTATCTCCAGGTCGAGGAAGCGCGCTTCGACCAGAACGGCATCCGTTCGCTCTATGAGAGCGAAGCCTTCCCGCTGCCGCGCCGCCCCAGGCCGGCGCCGGCCGCCGAGACCGACGCCGACGCGGCGTAAGTTTTCGCAAACTCCGATGTGCGCAGAGAGCGCGATGGCCGAAAGGTCGTCGCGCTTTTTGCGTTTTGCTCGTCATTGCGAGCGCAGCGAAGCAATCCAGAATCTTTCCGCGGAGGGACGCTGGATTGCTTCGCTGCGCTCGCAATGACGATGCGGATAAATCTGGCGCACCATCGACCAGATGGGCTCGCGAAAGCTCGCCACGCGGGGGAGACGCGAAGAAACGCTAAATCCGCGGCTGCTTTTCGAGCCAGCGGCGCAAGAGGCGGACATTGCGCATGTTGGCGCGGAACATGACGTCGAAGGCATCGCCTGCGAACGGGACCATGCCGACCACGCCGTCGACCGCGACGTTTCCGAGCATGCGCGCGGTAAGGTACCAGGGCGCACCCAGCGCCCGCGCCTCGCGCACAAGCCACAGCGAGATCGCGGTGGTGATGATGTCGCCGACCACGGGGATCAGCCCGATCAGCCCGTCGATGCCGTAGCGGATGTTGGTGCCGGGCAGGATGAAGGCGACGTCGAGCAGTTTTGCGATCGCCTCGATGCGGGCGATCCGCTGCTCGCGCGTGAGGTTGCCGAACGGATTGCCTTGTCCGAATTCGAAGCGCAACTCCTGAAACCCCTGCTCAAGGGTCTCGGGGCGGATTTCGCGGCCGTCCTGGTCGATGATCGGCCCGCGCGCGGTGCCTTGGAAGGTACCCCGGAAATTGTCGCGCGAACGGTCACCCGAACGGGGCTTGCGCGGAGCGAGAATGTCGTCGTCGGACATGGTCATGGTCTCTGTGGAACGCGCCAGCGGGGCGGAGGTTGCTGCCGCGTCCGAAGGTCGCGTGCTCAGGTCGGTGCCGCCGCCGATTGCGGCTCCTCGACATATCTATGCACGAGCCAGGAGGAAATCACCGACGGCACGAAGCCGACCATGCCGTACAGGATGAACTGCACCGCCCCCGAATCCGGCCCGCGCGAGCTGTAGGTCAGCGAGGCCAGCACGAAGGCGAACAGGCCGACGAGGAGCATGCGCAAGGTCGGGCCGATCCGGCGGATGTGGATCAGGATGTCGTCGACGGCGCCGATCATCAGCGAGGGCAGGACGCCGAACAGGTAGCTGTATTGCAGGGTCTTGAAGAACACCGCGAACAGCTTGCCGACCTCGCCGAGACTGGTCTGGGTCCAATAGCCGGACTGATAGGTCGTCGTCAGCAGCAGCAGGAACCCGCCGACAAACGGGCCGACCAGCGCAAACACCAGATAGCGTTTCATCAAATACCCTCACACCTCGCCCCGTTATAGCAGCGCCCCGGGAACCTTGAACAGCGGGGCGCGGGGCCGCCTAGGGGGAACAAGTGGCAGGGCGACGAGTTCAGACAGGACTTGGAAATCATCCCC
>NZ_LWIG01000052.1:101139-152925 GCF_002068095.1 Bradyrhizobium sacchari
GCTTGGCGGGCACGCCCGCTCTCGCCCAGGGCCACATGGGCACACCGCAGGAGCAGAACGCCTGCTCGCGCGATGCGTCGCGGCTGTGCCGCAAGGAACTCGGCAATGACGGCGCCGTGCAGAGCTGTCTGCAGGCCAACCGGGCCAAGCTGTCGAAAGCATGCAGCAAGGTGTTCGCCAGCCACGGCATGTGAGGAGCGGAGACACCCTGCGAACGGAGAGTGAAGCCATGCTGCGCGACGAACAACTCTCGATCCTCAGGGACATCAGCCAGTCCGTCGCCTTCGCCGACGACCGCCACGGCAAGATCGGCGAGCTGATCGCCGACGGCTATGTGATGAAGGACGGCGATCTGTTCGAGCTCACGGCGAAGGGCGTCAGCGCGGTCGAGGAACATGCCGCTTGCCTCGGTGATGACGATGCGGAACAAGCGAGCGCGTCATCCGACCGGCTGATCTGATCGCGCTGGCTCGCTTGCTGCGTGACGTGCGTGCAACAATTGCGAATTCCTTTGCGATGACCATTGCAGGCTCGTGACAATGGCGCATACTTCGCTCGGGCGGCGCAGCACTTTCGATTCGACATCACGTAATCGAGCGACCACATGCGGGATCAGGATCCCGGCGTGAAGGCTGTGACATGCGGCAGATCAAGTCGCGTGCGGCGCCCCAAAACCAAGTGGCTCAATCCACGGAACTCGGGGACGCAACCTTCATGACGCGCTATCAGACCATCACCTCTGTCGTCGCACTCGCCACCACCTTCGCACTCCAGACATCACCCAGTCTCGCCTTCTCGCAAGAAGCCCAGCAGATGTGCTCGGGTGACGCCATGCGGCTGTGCTCCAGCGAAATCCCCGACATCCCGCGGATCACCGCCTGCATGGTCCGGAACAAGGCGCATGTCAGCCCCGGCTGCCGTGCCGTGATGGACCGCGAGCATGCCGCGGCGGCAGCAGCCCGCAAGCGGGAAGCGGCGGCGCAGTAAGAGGGGTGGGGACGCCTGCCGCTCCGCCGTCATTGCGAGAAGCGCTTGCGACGAAGCAATCCAGAGCTGTCACCGTGGAAAGACTCTGGATTGCTTCGCTTCGCTCGCAATGACGGAGTGTGTGGCGACGCCTCCGGCCATACAGGCCGAGATTTCTCGGAGTAAGCCTAGTCGCCCCACTGCGCGAAGGCGTCGTTGAAGGCGCGCTCGCCGGGGGCGCCCTTCTCGATGGCGATGATGGCGCGGCGCTGGTTGGCGTAGACCAGCGGCACGTCGAACCAGGAGCGCTCCTTCAGGAGCTGGACGTTCCGGGCGCGGTCGGCATCGACATTGGAGAGGCCGACGAGAAAGAAGCCGTCGGTGACCTTGACCGCGAGGCCCGCGAGCGGCGTGCCGCGCGCCTGCTCGTTCGACTTCATCAGGATGCCCGGCACGTTGGAGACGCTGCCGCCCGGAAAATCCGGCGGCAGGATGAAGGTCAACTCCGCGGTGTGACTCGCCGGCAGCGAGGAGTCGGTATTGCGGCGGAACGACATCGTCATCTTGAACTTGCGGTCGGGGATCTCGATGTCGGCGCGCACGGCGAGATCGGCCTTCTGGTTGCCCGACGCCTTGATCGGCTCGAGCCGCCACACCACCGAACCGACATATTGCTTGCCCTTCGGGTCGGACGGATCCTCGTCATAGAGCACGACCTTCTGCGCCACCGGGGCGACCGGCTGGTCGCTGGCCGAGGGCTGGCCGACGCGGTCGGGGATCTTCGGCTTGCTCTGCGGCTGCGACGAATCCTTCGGCGCCTCCACCACCTGGGTCGGCGAGGACTTGAACAGGTTGGTGGCGGTCTGGAGCAGCGGCTTGCCCCAAAGGATGCCGGCCCCAATCAGGATCAGCACGATGCCGACGGCGATCGCACTCTTGAACGGGAACGCGGAGCCGCGGCGCTTGGGCTTCTTGGCGTCGCGGTCGAGGACCGGAATGTGGGGGCGCGCCGAGGCCGGCCGCGGCGCATAGCGCTCGGCCTCCTCGATCGACTCGTCATAGGAATAGGGCGCATCGCCCTCGCCGCCACGGTTTTCCAGGCTCGGCTCCAGCCGGTCGAATTCCGGCGAGGGCGAGGGCACGTTGGCATAGGTGCGGCGCGCGGCGCGGCTGGCCTGCGCAGCGGCGCCGCCGAGGTCGTTGGCATCGGCCGTGATGTCGCGGAAGCCGCGCACGCCCGGGGCGGGCGGCAGCGCCGGCGGAGGTCCGACATCCGGCGGACGGCGCCCACCCGCACGATCGCGGCCGGCCGGTGGCGGCGCCGGCGGCTCCGGCATTGATGGCGGCGCGGGCGGACCCGGCTGGCGCGGCGCGTCGAAACGCGGCGCGCGCGGTGGACGCTGGGTATCGCCCTGGTCATCGACGTTGATGGACGGACGGTCGGCCCGCGGCGGCGTCGGAGCCGGACGGGTGCGCGGCGGCGCGCCCGGCTGGGGAGCGGGCGGATTGCCCTCGGCGGCACGGGTGCTGGCCCGGCGGAAGGCATCGCCACTGCCACCGCTGCGCCCGCCGCTTCCGCCGGGGCGCGAGGCGTCGCGGGCACGTTGGGCGGCCTCCGATTCGACCTTCCGGACGGCTTCTTCCAGCGACAGCCGCTCGCGGGTGATCTCGGATTCGGAGAGCGGCGGCTGCACGCTGCGTAGCTGCGCGATCAGCGCCGTGCGCGCCCGCTCATAGAGCGCGCGACGGCTCTCGCCGGGAGCGTTGGGGTCCAGGGCGGCAATAGCGCGGGCGATCAGCGGATAGTAATCAGCCATTTCTACTCAACTATACGCGCGTCCCGGTAAGATATCGTTAAGCCTCAAACGGATTTTGCACGAGGATAGTATCTTCGCGTTCGGGGCTGGTGGAAAGCAGCGCGACGGGGCACCCCACCAATTCCTCGATCCGGCGGACATACTTGATGGCCTGGGCCGGCAACTGGGCCCATGACCGGGCACTGGCGGTGGGCTCCTTCCAGCCCTCGATGGTCTCGTAGATCGGCTCGACCCGGGCCTGGGCGCCCTCGCCGGCCGGGAAATGGTCGATCTCCTTGCCGTCGAGCCTGTAGCCGGTGCAGACCTCGATCGAATCGAAGCCGTCGAGGATGTCGAGCTTGGTCAGCGCGAGGCCATTGATGCCGCAGGTGCGGACGGCCTGGCGGACCAGCACGGCGTCGAACCAGCCGCAGCGGCGGGGCCGCCCGGTATTGGTGCCGAACTCACGGCCGCGTTCGCCGATCTTGCGGCCGATCTCGTTGTCCTGCTCGGTCGGGAACGGCCCCTGGCCGACACGGGTCGTGTAGGCCTTGCAAAGGCCCAGCACGTAGCCGACCGCGCCCGGCCCGAGGCCGGCGCCGGTCGCGGCCTGCGCCGCCACCGTGTTGGACGAGGTGACGTACGGGTAGGTGCCGTGGTCGACGTCGAGCAGCGCACCTTGCGCGCCTTCGAACAGCATGCGCTTGCCCGCGCGCCGCTCGATGTCGAGCAGGCGCCACACCGTCTCGGCATAGGGCAGCAGTTGCGGCGCCAGCGCGCTCAGCTCCTTCAGGATCTCCTTGCCATCAAACTCCGGCAGATTGAGGCCGCGGCGCAGCGCGTTGTGGTGCGCCAGCAGCCGGTCGATCTTGTGCGGCAGGGTGTTGAGGTCGGCGAGGTCCATCAGGCGGATGGCGCGGCGGCCGACCTTGTCCTCGTAGGCCGGGCCGATGCCGCGGCGCGTGGTGCCGATCGCGGTCGCAGCGTTCGAGGACTCGCGCAGGGCGTCGAGTTCACGGTGCAGCGGCAGGATCAGGGTGACGTTTTCGGCGACACGCAGATTGTCCGGGGAAACGGCAACGCCCTGCCCCCTGAGCTTGGTCACCTCGTCGAGGAAGGCGGCGGGATCGAACACCACGCCGTTGCCGATCACCGACAGCTTGCCCTCGCGCAGCACGCCGGAGGGCAGCAGCGCCAGCTTGTAGGTCTTGCCGTTGATCACCAGCGTGTGGCCGGCGTTATGGCCGCCCTGGAAGCGGACGACGATGTCCGCCTGCTCCGACAACCAGTCGACGATCTTGCCCTTCCCTTCGTCGCCCCACTGGGCGCCGACGACGACAACGTTGGCCATTCGCGGGTAATCCCTGTTCAATCTGTCTCTAGGAGGCACGATCCTCGCGGAAAACCGGTGTCCACTTTTCCGGGATCATGCCTGGCGCCCAGCCCAATCCGCGGCCCAGGACCGCTCGCACGCAAGGCAGCCAACCGGATAAAGGAAGCGGCCCCTCTAGGCAAGCAAGAACGGGGCTTTTTCGAGGTCCCGAGGCCGGCCCAAGCCTTTGATATCCCCTTAAAATCTCGCAACCTTCGCAGCCGGCGGGCACCCCGATTGACCGGCATCAAGCGTTCCAGCCTGCAATTGTGCCAGGGGATGGCTGTCACCTCCGCAGCTTACCCTTCCCGGGTCTTGAACCCCGCATTTTTCGGACATGCCGTGACCAAGCCGTTGAACAGCCAGGCGAGCCAGTTCTGGCGTCTTTCGGCCGACGCGCTCTGCACTCGGCTCGGCTGCTCCTTGCAGGGCCTGACCGGCGCAGAAGCCGCCGAACGGCTCGGCCGTTTCGGGCCGAACAGTGACGCGCCGCCACGCATCGAGGGCGCCATGCGCGCGATCCTGCGCCGGCTGCTGGAGCCGCTGTCGCTGATCCTGCTGGTCGCCGGCCTCGTCTCGATGCTGACCGGCGACGACATTGGCGGGCTCATCATCGTGCTGATTCTCGCAGGCTCGATCGGGCTCGACACCATCCAGGAGGGGCATGCGGTTCGTGCAGCCGAGATCCTCCGCCGCTCGGTGGCGCTCAAGGCCGAGGTCAAGCGTGACGGCGCCTTCCGCGAGATCGACGTCGAGCAGGTCGTTCCCGGCGATCTCCTGCGCGTCCGTGCCGGCGACATCATTCCCGCCGACGCGCTGTTGCTGGAGAGCACCGCCTTCACCGCGGGCGAAGCGGCGCTCACGGGCGAGCCCTATCCGGTGCCGAAGCGTGCCGGCGGCGTCACTGATCCCGACGACAGCTCGAACGCGCTGTTCCGCGGCGCCGTGGCGCAGACCGGCGAGGCGATCGCGCTCGCCGTCAGGACCGGCGGCAACACCGTGTTCGGAGCGGCCGCCGCCGCGCTTGCCGAGACGCAGGCCCGCTCCCCGTTCGAGCGGGATTTGCGCGAATTCGGCCTCGTGGTCGCGCGCGCCACGCTCGCGCTGGTGCTGATCGTCCTCACCATCCGCGTCGTGTTCGGCCGCGAGATCCTGGATTCGCTGTTGTTTGCGGTCGCGCTCGCGGTCGGGCTGACGCCGGAATTGCTGCCGATGATCACCACGGTGACGCTGTCGCGCGGCGCGTTGCGCATGGCCGGCCGCAAGGTGATCGTGAAACGGCTGGCCGCGATCCACGATCTCGGGGCCATGACGGTGCTATGCACGGACAAGACCGGCACGCTGACCTCGGCCGAGATCACGCTTGCCAAGAGCATCAATGCCGCGGGCAAGGATGAGCCCCGCGCGGCGCAGCTCGGCGCCATCGCGGCATCGCTCGGCGGCGACCGCGGCTCGCTCGATGCCGCGCTCACCGCAGGCCGGGTGGATGCCGCGCAAGGCTGGCGGCTCGCCGGGCAGCAGGCCTTCGACTTCTCGCGCCGGCTGGGGTCGGTGCTCGCAACCGGCCCGGAAGGCACGCTGCTGATCGTCAAGGGCGCGCCGGAAGCGGTGCTCGCATTGTGCACGATGGACGAATGCGCGCGCGAGGCGGCCATGGCGCGCGTGCGCGAGCTCGCGAGCGAGGGCCTGCGCACCGTGGCAATTGCCTCGCGGGCGTGGCGCGGCCCGCTGCGCGAGGTCGAAACGGACGACGAGACCGATCTCGCCTTCGAAGGTCTCTGCGCCTTCGCCGATCCGCCGAAGCCGACGGCCGCAGCAGCCATTGCGCGGCTCGCCGCCAGCGGCGTGCGGCTGAAGATCCTGTCGGGCGACGATCCCGTGGTGGTGAAGCGGCTCGCAGGTCTGGTCGGGCACAATCCCGAGCGCGTGCTGTCGGGGGCCGAGATCGCCGAACTCAGCGACGAGGCGCTCGCGGTGCGGGTGCGCACCACCGACGCGTTCGGCCGCCTCGCGCCGGACCAGAAGTCGCGCATCGTGAAGGCGCTGCAGGCCGGCGGCGAGGTGGTCGGCTTCCTCGGCGACGGCATCAACGACGCGCCGGCCCTGAAGGCCGCCGATGTCGGCTTGTCGGTCGACGGCGCCACCGGCGTGGCGCAGGCGGCCGCCGACATGATTCTGCTTGCGTCGGATCTCGAGGTCGTCGCCGACGGTGTCGAGGAAGGACGGCGCACCTTCGCCAACATCCTCAAATATGTCCGCATGGGCGCCAGCTCGAATTTCGGCAACATGCTGTCGATGGCGGCCGCCTCGATCGCGCTGCCGTTCCTGCCGATGCTGCCGACGCAGATCCTGCTCAACAATCTGCTCTACGATCTCTCCGAGCTCGGCATCCCCTTCGACCGGGTCTCGGCGCAGGTCACGGCGCAGCCGCAGGTGTGGAGCATGTCGCGCCTGGTGCGGTTTGCCGCAATCATGGGCCCGCTGTCGTCGGTGTTCGACGCCCTGACCTTCGTCGCGCTGCTGATGCTGTTCAAGGCCTCGCCCGGGGAATTCCGCACCGCCTGGTTCGTCGAATCCATGGCGACGCAGATCCTCGTGATCTTCATCATCCGCACCAACGGAAGGCCGTGGCGCAACCGGCCCGATCCCGCGCTCGCAGCATCCTCGTTGACCGCGCTGCTCGCTGCGATGGTGCTGCCGTTCACGCCGCTCGGGGCCTGGTTCGGCTTCGTCGCCCCGCCGCCGATCATGATGGCCGGCGTCGCGCTGCTCGTCGTCGTCTATCTCGCCTGTGCCGAGCTGCTGAAGCCCTTCGCGATCCGCAGCGGGCGCAAGGATTGAGGTTCCTGCCGTAGCGCCTGCGCATGGAGGCGATGCGCCTCGCCCCATTGATATCGGGGACGTTTCCGTGTCTTTGGACCGTGCCGGGTGATTGAAGCCGGCCCTGCTATCGCGGGGCCGGGTCCCGGTGCATGACGCGGGGCCACAACAATCACAATGTCCGCCACCGGCCACACCACCAGCGCCGACACATCCGGTCACAACTGGATCGCCAACCAGCCTTATCTGCTGCTCAGCATCACTGCGCTGTGCTGGGCCGGCAACGCCATCGTCGGGCGGCTCGCCGCCGGCCACATCCCGCCGGTGACGCTGTCGTTCCTGCGCTGGCTGTTCGCCTTCCTGCTGGTGCTGCCGTTCGCCTGGAAGCATCTGGTGCAGGACTGGCCCGCCATTCGTGGGCGGCTTGGCCTGATGATCACGCTCTCGATCACCGGCATCGGCGCCTTCAACACGATGCAATACTGGGCGCTCGAGCATACGCAGGCGCTCAACACGCTGCTGCTGCAGTCGGCCGCGCCACTCTTGGTGGCGCTGTGGTCGCTGGTCATCCTCGGCATCCGCCTCACCGCGGCGCAGGCCTTTGGCGTGCTGCTGTCGATGTGCGGCGTGCTGACCATCCTCCTGCATGGCGATTTCACCACGCTGTCGAACATCGAATTCAACAAGGGCGACCTCATCTTCCTGCTCGCGCTCCTGATCTTCGCGCTCTATTCGGTCCTGAGCCTGAAACGGCCGGCGATGCACGGCCTGTCGTTCCTCGCCTTCACCTTCGGTGCTGGCGCGGCCTGCCTGATCCCGCTGGAGATCTGGGAGCTCTACGCCCGTCCGGTGATGAAGCTGGATGCGCCGAACCTGCTCACTTTGTTCTATGTCGCGGTGTTTCCCTCGACGCTGGCCTATCTCTGCTTCAATCGCGGCGTGCGCCTGATCGGCGCCAACCGCACCGCCCCGTTCTTCCATGTCGTGCCGGTGTTCGGCTCGATCATGGCGATGGTGTTCCTGGGCGAACACCCGCAGGCCTTCCATTTCATCGGCTTCGCGCTGGTGCTGTCGGGCGTGTTCGCGGCGTCAAGGAAGCAGGCGGCATAGCTACGAAAGTCACTCACGCACGCCGCTGCCCTTCCCTCCTCCCCTTGTGGGAGAAGGTGGCATAGGCGGCCTGACCGGCTACATGGGTAACAGTCTAGACCGGCGATCCACCCTCTCCCACAAGGCAGAGGGAAAGCACGCACTGCATCAAGGGTGCGTCCAACATATTAACCGCTGGCGCTGCTCCTCGGCTCATGCCTGCATTGTAGCATTGCGGTGACGTGACTTGTGTCATCCAGGCAATCGGGCGCAAGTTGTATCCAACGCCCATGACGATTGCTTCGCCCGCGCCACCGGCCGCCAACCCGGCCAGTTGGCTCAACAACCAGCCTTATCTGCTGCTCAGCCTGAGCTCGCTGTTCTGGGCCGGCAACATCGTGCTCGCGCGCCATGTCGGGGCGCATGTGCCGCCGCTGACGATGACCACGATCCGCTGGTTCGGCGTCTTCCTGATCCTGTTGCCGTTCGCCTGGCCGCATCTGAAGCGCGACTGGCCCGCCTTGCGCCGGAGCCTGGCACTGATGCTGTTCCTGTCGCTGGTGGGCTTCGCCTTCAACAACGCGATCTCGTACTGGGCGATGCAGTACACGGAGGCGCTGAACGCGCTGCTGATCCAGTCGGCAGGTCCCCTGTTCGTGGCGCTATGGTCGCTGCTGCTGTTCGGCGTGCGGCTGACAGGCGGACAGCTCGCCGGCATCGCGATCTCGCTGCTTGGCGTGCTGACCATCATCCTGCGCGGCGATCTCGCGGCGCTGGCAAGCATCAGCTTCAACCGGGGCGACCTCATGTTCGCCTCCTCGCTGATCGCATTCGGCCTCTACTCCGCCTTCATCCCGCGCCGGCCCAAGATCCACCAGCTGTCCTTCCTCTCCTTCACCACCTGCTGCGGCGCGATGATGCTGCTGCCCGCCGCGATCTGGGAGGCGATGAGCGGCAGCGTCATGCATTTCGATGCGCTGACGCTGGCAACGCTGGGCTACATCCTGATCTTCCCGTCGACGCTCGCTTACCTCTTCTTCAACCGCGGCGTCGCGCTGATCGGCCCGAACCGCGCCGCACCGTTCTTCCATCTGGTACCGGTATTCGGCTCGGCGATGGCGATCCTGCTGCTTGGCGAAAAGCTGCAGCCGTTTCATTTGATCGGCTACGCCCTGGTGCTCGCCGGCGTCGTGATCGCCTCGCGCCAGGGCTCGGCGGCGAAGTAATTCCGCGGCGCGGGCACGAGACCAAGTCAACTCACGTCTTTTGATTTTCGCCTGGACAAGCTAGGTTCCCCGCCAACGAAAAAGAGGGAACGTCCGAACATGCTTTCAGCGTTGATTCGAAACCTGCGCGCCATCGGCACGGCCGCGCTCTGCCTCGCCGCCTCGACCGCCGCACAGGCCGACAATTGGCCGAGCCGCAACATCACGCTGGTGCTGCCGTTCGCGGCCGGCAGCGGCACCGACACCACGACGCGGCTGATCTCGCAGCATCTGTCGCAGGCGCTCGGCGTCGGCATCGTGATCGAGAACAAGGCCGGCGCCAACGGCATGATCGCGGCGACCTATGTCGCGAAGGCCGCTCCCGACGGCTACACGCTGCTGGTGACGACCAACACCACGCATTCGGCCAATCCCTATCTGCTCAAGAGCCTGACCTACGATCCGGTCAAGGATTTCACCCCGATCGCGCGCACCGGCGATCTGCCCTTCATGCTGGTCGTTCACCCCGACGTCCCCGCCAAGACCGTCGGCGAGCTCGTCGCCTACGGCAAGGCCAATCCGGGCAAGCTGAGCTACGCCTCGGGCTCGTCCTCGGCGATCGTGTCGGGCGCGACCTTCGCGCACAATGCCGGGCTCGATTTGCTGCACGTGCCCTATAAGAGCTCGCCGCCGGCGCTCAACGACGTCATGGGCGGCCGCGTCTCGATGATGTTCGTGGACATCCTGACCGGCCTGCCGCACGTCCAGGGCAACGCGCTGCGCGCGCTCGCCGTCACCACCAAGGACCGCTCGCCGCTGGTGCCGAACCTGCCCTCGATGCAGGAGGCCGGCGTGCCGGATTTCGACATCTCCTCGTGGCAGGGCTATTTCGGTCCCGCCGGGATGCCGAAGGAGATCGTGACGCGGCTCAATGCCGAGATCCGCAAGATCATCGAGAAGCCGGAGATCAAGGCGCAGCTCGCCACGCTCGGCATGGACGCGTTCTCAGGCACGCCAGAACAGCTCGGCACATTCGTGAACGAGCAGCTCGTGCTGTGGGAACGGCTGATCCGCGACGCGGGGATCGAGAAGCAGTAGGGGCTCCCGTGTCCCGGACGCCCTGCAGCGTGAAACGCTGCTGCGCTGCGTCCGGGGCACGAGACTGTGGTGGGGTGGGCAAGGCGAAGCGTGCCCACCGAAACGTCGCAAAAAGAAAAGGTGGGCACGACGCTTGCGCGCCTTTGCCCACCCTCCGAATTCACTGCAAGAATTTACGCCGCGCGCACCTTGGCGAGGAAGCCGTCCACCGCGTTGCGCAGCGCGCCGGATTGGCTGTCCAGCTCGCGCGCGTTGGTGAGCACATCGCTTGCCGCCGTGCCGGTTGCTTCCGCGGCCGAGGTGACGCTGCCGATATTGGCGTTGATCTCACTCGAGCCGGCCGCGACCGACTGGATGTTGCGGGCGATCTCGCGCGTCGCCTCGCCCTGCTGCTCGATCGAGGCGGAAATACCCGCCGTGATCTCGCTCATCTCGGCGATGGTCTGGGTGATGCCGCCGATCGCCGCGACCGCGTCGCTTGTCGAAGTCTGCATCGCCGCGACCTGGGCCGAGATTTCCTCGGTCGCCTTGGCGGTCTGGTTGGCCAGCGCCTTGACCTCGGAGGCGACGACCGCGAAGCCGCGGCCGGACTCGCCGGCACGCGCCGCCTCGATGGTGGCGTTGAGCGCCAGCAAGTTGGTCTGCGCCGCGATCGAGTGAATGAGCTTGACCACCTCGCCGATCTTCTCGGCGCCGGTGGAGAGCTCCTGCACCGTGGCGTTGGTGCGCTCGGCGTCGCTGACCGCACGGCTCGCAACTTCGGTCGAGCGCGTCACCTGGCGGGAGATTTCCGCAACCGAGCTCGACAGCTCCTCGGCGGCCGCCGCAACGGTGCCGACATTGCCTGAGGCTTTTTGCGAGGCCGCGCCGACCGTTGCGGCGCGCGAGGAGGCATCGCTCGCGGTCGCGGTCATCGACTGCGCGGTGGTCTGCATGCCGGCTGCGGCCGAGGAGACCGAGCGGACGATGCCGTTGACGCTGCGCTCAAAATCGTTGGCGATCGCTTCCATGGCGCTGCGACGTTCCGCCGCGGCGCGCTCCTTGGCATCCGCCTCGGTCTTCTCGAGGTCGCGGATGCGGATCGCATTGTCCTTGAAGATCTGGACGGTCGAAGCCATCGCGCCGACCTCGTCGCCGCGACCGACGCCGGGAATGTCGCCCTCGAGCTTGCCGTCGGCGAGGTCCTTCATGCGCGCGCCGAGCAGCGCCAGCGGACGGCTGATGCTGCGGCCGAGCATCCAGGCAACACTGCCGGCGACGATGACGATGCCGAGCATGGCAAGGCCCAGCAGCCAGTAGACCGGACCCATCTTGGCGTCGATGTCGCTGAGATAGGCGCCGGTGCCGAGATACATGTCGAAACCGGGCACCGCGACCGCGTAACCGATCTTGCTGATCGGCGTCTCCTGGCCGGGCTTCACATAATCATAGTAGAGCAGGATCGAGCCGTTGGCCTTGACGCCGTCCATGAGCTCGACGGACAGCTTGCGGCCGTTGGTCACGACATCCATGCGGTTGGCGCCAATCTGCTTCGGATCGGGCGCGAGCTGGGTGATGCCGTCATAGGACGTGCCGAACAGATAGCCCGAACCGTTGTCATAGGTCATCGCATTGCCGTAGCGGCGAAGCTCGGCCATGGCCGCATCCTTCGTCATCTCACCGGCATCGACGCGCTTCTTCAGCGCGGCTGCATAGTTGCGGCCCAAATCGACGATCGCCTTGGTCTGGTCGATGCGCGCATTCACCATCTCGCGCTTCATCAGATAGCCGGCGAGAACTCCGGAGATGCACAGGCCGAACAAGGTGAAGCCGACAAGGATGCCAAGCTTCGGGGCGATCTTCAGATTGCTCAACTTCACGGGATAGCTCCGGCAAAAAGGGATACGGGCACGCGAGTGACTCGATCGAAATTGAATCAACTTTTAGTGTGCGACCCCTTAGCAAGTTACTTACGTGCCTCCGTAGAAGCCCTGACGATGCCGCCAAAACCGGCAATATTCATCGCACGGGACAACCGGCAATTGTACGCGCCCGCCCCGATTTCGCGTAAAAGACGCAAAGGCCCGCCAAGAAGGCCGGGCCCGTAAACAAGAACCGACAACCAAATCGGGAGCCAGAAATGCCGAAATACAGGGTGGTGACGCCGAAGGGTGCGAGCTTCACGGTCGCGGGCAGCGATTATTCCTACGAGCGCGAGGCGCTCGATCCGATCGATGCCGAGATCGTCGAGGCGCCCGCCAACGAGGCCGAGTTCATCGCCGCCGCAAAAGATGCCGACGCCATCTATGCCAAGGGCATTCCGATCACCAAGACAATCATCGACAGCCTGCAGAGCTGCAAGGTCATCACGCTCGGCTCGGTCGGCGTGGACAGCGTCGACGTGAAGGCCGCGACCGCCCGTGGAATTCCGGTGACCAACATTCCCGACACCTTCATCGAGGAAGTCGCCGACCACGCCATGATGCTGCTGCTCGCCGGTTTCCGCCGCCTGGTCGAGCAGGACCGCATGGTGCGTGACGGCCGCTGGGCCGAGGGCCGACCGGCGCTGCTCAAGATCCCGAGACTGATGGGCCAGACGCTCGGCTTCATCTCGTTCGGCCGCGTCGCGCGTGCGGTTGCGAAACGCGCCGCGCCCTTCGGCCTGCGCATGATGGCCTACGATCCCTTCATCCAGGAAACGCTGATGTACGATCACGGCGTGATCCCGGCGACGCTGAACGAGGTTCTGTCGCAGTCGGACTTCGTATCGATGCATGCCCCCGCAAGGCCCGAGGTGCATCACATGCTGACCGAGAAGCACTTCCGGCAGATGAAGAAAGGCTCGATCTTCATCAACACCGGCCGCGGCGCCACGGTGGACGAGGAGAGCCTGATCAAGGCGCTGCAGGAGGGGTGGATCGCGCACGCCGCTCTCGACGTGCTGGAGAAGGAACCGCCCTCGCACAACAATCCGCTGCTCGGCATGGAGAACGTGACTCTGACCGCCCATGTCGCATCGGCCTCGGCACGGTTCGACGAGGCGCGCAAGCGCCGCGTAGGCTACGAATTGTCACTGGTGCTTCAGGGCATGTGGCCGGTAAGCTGTGTCAATCCGTCGGTGCTGCAGAACACCGCGCTCCGCCGCTGGCAACCCGTCAGCATGGATCGCGGACCGAACAGCTAGGCGGCCGGCGCAACACGCGCCGAAAGCCGAAACGGCCCTTCACCGGCGATCAACGCCGGGAAGGGAACATATAGGGAGGTACTGATGAGGAGCGACATCACACGTCGTGATGCCTTGGCGCTGGGCCTGTCCGCTGCAACGCTCGCGGCCACCGGTGCTGCAGCGCAAACAGCCAACATCAAAGCGGCCGATGTTCCGGCCCCCAAGCTCGAGATCGAGAAGGGTGCATCGCTACGCATGCTGCGCCCGGTCCGTTTCGTCCAGGCCGACGAGGACGTGTTCCGCGCCAATGCGGCAAAGTTCACCAAGGACACCGGGGTCGAGGTCAAGGTCGACTTCGTCGGCTGGGAGGACATCAACCAGCAGACCGCGGTGACTTCGAATTCCGGCGCCGGCCCGGACATCATCATCGGCTTCTCCGACGCGCCGCACATCTACATCGACAAGCTGATCGAGCTCACCGACGTCGCCGACTATCTCGGCAAGAAGTATGGCGGCTGGCAGAACCTGGCGAAGGCCTATGGCAAAAAGGCCAAGAGCGATACCTGGATCGGGCTCCCGTTCGGCGCAACCGCAGGTCCCCTGATCTATCGCAAGTCGATCCTCAAATCCGTCGGGTTCGACAAGGCGCCGGAGGACCATGCCGGGTTGCTGGACCTCTGCAGGAAGCTGCACAAGGCCGGCAAGCCCGCCGGCTTTGCGCTGGGCAACGCCGTCGGCGACGGCAACGGTTTTGCCGACTGGATGATGTGGTCGCACAACGCCGCGCTGCTGGACGAGGAGGGCAACGTCACCATCAACAGCAAGGAGACGATCGCGGCGCTGAACTATGTGAAGGAGCTCTACCCGACCTTCATCGCCGGCACGCCGTCCTGGAACGACGTCAGCAACAACCGCGCCTATTCCTCGCAGGAGATCGCGCTGACCGCGAACGGCGTCTCGCTGTACTTCTCGCTGAAGAACGATCCGGCGACTGCTTCCATCGCCGAAGATTCCGAGCATCAGTTGCTGCCGAAGGGCCTTGCGCCGAGGTCGCCGATGTCGGGACTGACGCTGAACGCCATGGTGTTCAAGCACAGCCCCTATCCCAACGCGGCAAAGGCCTTCCTGCAATTCATGCTGGAGAAGGACCAGTACGAGCCGTGGCTCAACGCCAACAGCGGTTACTGGTCGCAACCGCTCGCGGCCTATGCCGATGCAGCGGTGTGGAAGGGCGATCCCAAGGTCGCGATCTTCAAGGACACGATGAACAGCACCTATTACGCCGGCTACAAGGGGCCGATCTCGACTGCCACCGGCGCTGTTCGCGCGGATTATGTGACGGTGCAGATGTTCGCCTCCGTCGCCACCGGCGCTGCCACGCCGGAGGCTGCGGCCGCCGAAGCCGAGCAGCGCTGCAAGCGATACTTCCGGCGGCAGAAGTAGAGATCGTCATTGCGAGCGAAGCGAAGCAATCCAGTCCGTCCCCGCAGCGACAGCCTGAATTGCTTCGTCGCTTCGCTCCTCGCAATGACGACGTGGTGAAAGCTTAGAACAGGACAACGCCCTGATGTCCGTGACGACCCTCTCTTCCCCCGCGCTGGCGCAGCGGCAGCCGAACTGGATCGTGCGGCTGTTCGACTACAAGCCGTTCCTGATCGCGATGTGCCTTGCGCCGGCGCTCGGGCTGCTGGCCGTCTTCCTCACCTATCCGCTGGGCCTCGGCGTCTGGCTCGCCTTCACCGACACCACGATCGGGCGGCGCGGCATCTTCGTCGGCCTCGAGAACTTCCAGTATCTGCTCACCGATCCCCTGTGGTGGAACGCGGTGTTCTACAGCGTATTCTACACGGCGGTCGCGACCTTCGGGAAGTTCGCGCTCGGCTTCTGGCTCGCGCTGCTGCTCAACAACCATTTCCCGTTCAAGAGCGTGCTGCGCGCCATCGTGCTGTTGCCCTGGATCGTGCCGACGGTGCTCTCGGCGCTGGCGTTCTGGTGGATCTACGATCCGCAATTCTCGATCATCTCGTATCTGCTGGTCGACGTGCTGCACTGGAAGTCGACCAATATCGACTTCCTCGGCTCGCCCTGGCCGGCACGGTTCTCGCTGATCGCCGCCAACATCTGGCGCGGCATTCCCTTCGTCGCGATCTCGCTGCTGGCGGGCCTGCAGACCATCTCGCCCTCGCTCTACGAGGCCGCGATGCTGGACGGCGCCAGCGGCTGGCAGCGCTTCCGCTACATCACCTTCCCGATGATGATGCCGATCCTCGCCATCGTCATGACGTTCTCGATCATCTTCACCTTCACCGACTTCCAGCTCGTCTATGCCATCACCCGCGGCGGTCCCGTGAACTCGACCCACCTGCTGGCGACGCTGGCGTTCCAGCGCGGCATCGCCGGCGGCGAGCTCGGCGAAGGCGCCGCGATCGCGGTGTCGATGATCCCGTTCCTGGTGTTCGCGACGCTGTTCTCCTATTTTGGCCTGGCGCGCCGCAAATGGCAGCAGGGAGAGGCCAATGACTGACACCGTCGCGCAAGGCACCGCCGTCGCCAAAGCCGCCCCCGACACCATGGCCTGGGATTCCGGCCTGCGGCGGCTGATGATGATCTACCTGCCGCTCGGCTGCTTCGTGCTGATCCTGCTGTTCCCGTTCTACTGGATGGCGGTCACCTCGTTCAAGCCGAACGCGGAGCTGATGAACTACCGCGATCACAATCCGTTCTGGATCTCCTCCCCGACGCTCGCGCACATCAAGCACCTCTTGTTCAACACCGCCTATCCGCACTGGCTGAAGACGACGATGCTGGTCGCGATCGGCTCGACCACGCTGTCGCTGATCGCATCTACGCTGGCGGCCTATGCGATCGAACGGCTGCGCTTCCGCGGCAGTCCCTATGTCGGCCTCGGCATTTATCTCGCCTATCTCGTGCCGCCCTCGATCCTGTTCATTCCGCTCGCCACCGTCGTGGTGCAGTTCGGCCTGTTCGACTCGCCGCTTGCCCTGATCCTGGTCTATCCGACCTTCCTGGTGCCGTTCTGCACCTGGCTCCTGATCGGCTATTTCAAGTCCATCCCCTACGAGCTCGAGGAATGCGCGCTGGTCGACGGCGCCACGCGGCTTCAGATCCTGCGCCGGATCACGCTGCCGCTGGCGGTGCCCGGCCTGATCTCGGCCGGCATCTTCTCCTTCACGCTCTCCTGGAACGAGTTCATCTACGCGCTCGCCTTCATCCAGAGCGGCGCCAACAAGACCGTGCCGGTCGCGATCCTGACCGAGCTCGTCACCGGCGACGTCTACCAATGGGGTGCGCTGATGGCGGGCTCGCTGCTCGGCTCGCTCCCGGTTGCGATCTTCTACTCACTGTTCGTGGACTACTACGTGTCGTCGCTGACCGGCGCGGTGAAGGAATAGACGGCGGTTGCACGCGACGATCGTGCAATCGCGATAGACTGTCCGCTTCTTTCATCCCATGCTGCCGCTGTAATGGCGGGTCGATCGTTGGCGCCGTCAATTTGTCGCTCGGGCAAGCGAGAATTGTATGGGATCGCCAAGTTCGTTATCGCGACGCCGCTTTTGCTTGTGTTGCGTCGGCGGCGCCACGTTCGCCGCCTCCGCCGGGTGGCTTACGCCGCGCGAGGCTTACGCCGAGGCGCGCGGCCTCGTCAGCCTGGCCAAGGACAGCGCGGCGACGTCTCCCATCACGACCTACAAGCTGCGCGGCAATATCAGCGTGCTGGAAGGCTCCGGCGGCAACATTGCCGTCCTCACCGGACCCGACGGCAAGCTGCTGATCGATGCGGGCATCCGCGTCTCGCGTCCCCAGCTCACCAAGGGGCTGGCCGATCTGGGCGCCGATCCCGTCACCCACCTCGTCAACACCCATTGGCATTTCGATCACGCCGACGGCAACGAATGGCTGCATTCAGCCGGCGCCAAAATCATCGCGCAGGAAAACACCCGCAAGCATCTTCTCCGGGTCGAGCGCATTGAAGACTACGACTACAATTTCCTTCCGCTCGGCGCAGGCGGAATCCCCAGCGAGGTCTTTGCCGACAGCCACGCGCTCAAGCTCAACGGAACCTCGATCGGCCTGAAGCATTACGGGCCCGCGCACACAGACAGCGACATCTCCGTCACCTTCGCAGACGCCAACATCGTTCATGCCGCCGATACGTTCTGGAACGGCATCTATCCGTTCATCGATTATTCGACCGGCGGCAGCATCGACGGGATGATCGCGGCATCCGAAGCCACTCTCGCGGCGACCGACAAGGATACGATCATCATTCCCGGTCATGGCAAGCCGGTCAGCAACAAGGCCGAGCTTCAGGCGTTCCGGGATATGCTGGTCGCGATCCGCGACAACGTCGCCCGGCTGAAGGCGCAGGGACGAACCCGGGACGAAACCGTCGCGGCGAAGCCAACCGCGGCCTTCGATGCGCATTGGGGCCAGTTCGTGATCGACCCCGGCTTCTTCACCAAGCTGGTCTACCAGGGCGTTTGAAGAGCGCACGACTGACGTTCGAGCACCGAGTTTCACAGGGAGACGAGGTCACTCCGCTGATCCGCGATTTCCTCGCCCGCAAGATTGCTTAACCTTTGTCGGATTTCGCGAGGTTGCCGCGCCGGCGGACCCTCGCGAGATTTGATCGGGAGCGGGAGAGCGCGGCAGTTCGGCCTGTTCGACTCGCCGCTGGCCCTGATCCTCGTCTATCCGACCTTCCTGGTGCCATTCTGCACCTGGCTCCTGACCGGTGCGGTAAAGGAGTAGCAGCGTCCGCGCGACCTCGGCTGATCGTGCTATCGTGGTAGATCGCTTGTCTTCTTTGGTGCTACCAGCCGTCCCTGCGGCCGGTTCGATCGTTGGCGCCGCCAATAAGCATCGAGGAAAGCGAGCATCGCATGGGAACGCCAGAACTCCCTTCGTTGTCCCGACGGGGCTTTTGTCTGTGTTGCGTCGGCGGCGCCTTTGCCGCGACAACGGGTTGGCTCACGCCGCGACAGGCCTTCGCGGAGGCGCGCGGCCTCGTCAGCCTGATCAAGGACAGCGCGGCAACGTCCCCGATCACGACCTACAAGCTGCGCAACAATATCAGCGTGCTGGAAGGATCCGGCGGCAACATCGCCGTCCTCACGGGACCTGACGGCAAGCTTCTGGTCGACGCTGGCATCGGCGTCTCGCGCCCTCAGCTCACCAAGGCGCTGGCCGAGCTCGGCAAGGAGCCGATCGCGCACCTCATCAACACGCACTGGCACTTCGACCATGCCGACGGCAATGAATGGCTGCAGGCGGCCGGCGCCAAGATCATTGCGCACGAAAATACCCGCAAGCACCTCTCCGTCGTTCAGCGGGTCGAGGACTGGGACTATAACTTCCTCGCCCTGCCCGCCAGCGCCGTCCCGGCCCAGGTGTTCGCCAAGGAGCATGATCTCAAGGTCAACGGCGCATCGATTGCGATGAGGTACTACGGGCCGGCACATACCGACGGCGACATTTCGGTGATGTTTACCGAGGCCAACGTCCTTCATGCCGGCGACACCTACTGGAACGGCATCTATCCGTTCATCGACTATTCGACCGGCGGCAGCATCAACGGCATGATCACGGCGTCGGATGCCAATCTGGCGGCGGCCAACAACGACACCATCGTCATTCCCGGTCACGGCAAGCCCGTCAGCAACAAGGCGGAGCTGCAGGCCTTCCGCGACATGCTGGTCGCCATCCGGGACAATGTCGGCAATCTCAAGAAGCAGGGAAAGTCGCGTGACGAGATTGTTGCCGCCAAGCCCACGGCCGCATTCGATGCGAACTTTGGGCAGTTCCTCGTCGATCCCGGCT
This sequence comes from Bradyrhizobium sacchari, assembly GCF_002068095.1. Lineage (GTDB taxonomy): Bacteria > Pseudomonadota > Alphaproteobacteria > Rhizobiales > Xanthobacteraceae > Bradyrhizobium > Bradyrhizobium sacchari. The sequence continues at coordinate 120,472 of NZ_LWIG01000052.1, forward strand.
ACTTCACCAGGCTGGTCTATGAGGGCGTGTGATGCCGGCTGCAGCGCTTGCGATGCGCTGCGACTCACCCGCGTGGTAAGGGGGTAACCGGGCCCTGCGGCCTTTCGCCCGGTTTCACAAAACTGCAATATGCCATCCGCATAAGGCGTGCGTCCGCTAACAGGAGACGCACATGCGCGCGACTTTTCTCGCTTCCGTCGCAACGATCATTCTCACCGCGAGCTCGGCGCTCGCGCAGAGCGAAGGCGAATTCCCGGCCAAGCTCGCCGGCCACGTTGTGATGCCGGCCGCCACCTTCATCGACGCACCGGCGGATGCGCCCGCCGATCTCAAGACTTCCGGCAAGTACACCACGGGAAAACGCGTCGACGCGCTCGGTACCGTGATGGGCAAGTCCTTTGAGCGCCCGACCGGCGTGTCGCTGCCGTTCAAGGGCCAGCCCTTGCAGGGCCATTCCGGCATCAAGCACATGCCCGACGGCAGTTACTGGGTGATCACCGACAACGGAATGGGCGCCCGCGCCAACTCGCCGGATTCGATGCTGTACCTCAACCGCTACAAGATGGATTGGGCGAACGGCAAGATCGAGCGGCAGGAGACCATCTTCCTGCACGATCCCGACAGACGCGTGCCTTTCCGCATCGTCCATGAAGACACCCAGAAGCGTTATCTCACCGGCTCGGACTTCGACACCGAGGGCTTCCAGATCATCGGCGACACCTTCTGGATCGGCGACGAGTTCGGCCCCTACATCCTGAAGGCGGACAAGTCCGGAAAAATTCTCGGCGTGTTCGAGACCGTTGCCGACGGCAAGCTCGTGCGCTCGCCCGACCATTGGGCGGTGGCAACGCCGGGCGCGCCTGGCGCGACCTACACCAACGTCAATCTCCGCCGCTCCAAGGGTTTTGAGGGCTTCGCCTCGTCGAAGGACGGCAAATTCCTCTACGGCCTGCTCGAGGGGCCGCTGTGGGATGCCGACAAGAAGGACTGGGAGAAGGTCGACGGCAAGGAAGCTTCCCGCATCCTCGAATTCGACGTCGCCGCCGAAAAATTCACCGGCCGCTACTGGCAATACGTGTTCGAGCAGAACGGCAACGCCATCGGCGATTTCAACATGATCGATCCGACGGCAGGCCTCATCATCGAACGCGACAATGGCGAAGGCACCGCCGACAAGGCCTGCCCGCAAGGCCAGCGCGGCGAGAACTGCTTCCCCGATCTCGCCAAATTCAAGCGCATCTACAAGATCGAGCTCTCGGACGCCAATGTCGGCAAGCCCGTCCGCAAGATCGGCTATATCGACCTGATGAAGATCCAGGACCCCGACAAGAAGGCGAAGAAGCCCCTGAATGACGGCGTCTACACCTTCCCGTTCTTCACCATCGAGAACGTCGACCGGGTCGACGACACCCACATCATCGTCGGCAACGACAACAATCTGCCGTTCTCCTCCAGCCGCGATCCCAACAAGGCCGATGACGACGAGTTCATGCTGCTCGAAGTCGCGGACTTCCTGAAGGCGAAGTGAGCTGACCCTCTCTCCCCGCTTGCGGGGAGAGAGTTGGAAACGACGGCGGCGCCACACCCTCCGTCATTGCGAGCGAAGCGAAGCAATCCAGAATCTCTCCGCGGATACAGTCTGGATTGCTTCGCTGCGCTCGCAATGACGAGGATAGAGTTCCGTTCCCGCACTCTCGGTGAGTTCGTGGAGACATCCCCTCACCCCACCCTCTCTCCGTAAGAACAGGGCGAGGGAGCGAGAGAGCGTCGTCACCTCACCGTAAACTCCACCGGAATCGTAAAGCTCATTGCGCCGTTCTTGATCTCGTCCGGCATCGGCGGNCTGGCGGACCATGGACATGGCCTGGGCATCGAAGGCCGCGACGCCTGAGGAACCGCCGAGGCGGCTGGACGTGACCTGCCCGCTGCGGCTGAGGGTGAAGCTGAGCCGCGCGACACCGCGCGCCCCACCGCCTGCGGACGGATATTGATGGAAGCGCATCAGATGCGCGCGGACGCGCTGATTGTAGGACGCGATCGCCGAGGCCACGGCGCCTGAGCTCATGGCGGATGCCATCGGTGCCTCGCGCTCGGCACGCGGCGGTGCGCTGGTGCGAGGCGCAGGCGTTGCGTCCGAGGGCTTCTTCGCTTCGCGGCGAACGACCTTCGGCTTCTCGGGCGCAGACTTTTCGACCGGCGCGATCTTCGCGGGCTCGGGCTTGGCAGGTAGCGGCTCCAGCTTCTCCGGCGCCGCCACGACTTCAGGCTTTTCCTGCGGCGGCGTCGGCGCGATGGTGTCCTCGACGGCCTGCTGCTGCACCGGCTCCGGCGGCGAGGCGTCGGCCTCCTGCATCAGTGGACCCGGCGCGACGTCGTCCAGAGTCGGCTGCGGCCTCGAGGTGACCGGGGACATGTCGACCATGATCGCCGGCAGGCTGACACCTTGCTCCGGCTGCGTCCTGAGCCAGCTCATCGCAGTGAGCGCGGCGGCGATGTGCAACGCCACGATCACCGCAGCCGATGCGGCCCAGCGCGCGGTTTCACGCTCGCCAGGCGGCGCGTGCAGGGCGAAGGCGTTCGCGGCGGCCATCAGCTGCGCCCGTCGAGACCGACGAGGGCGATCTTGAGATAACCGGCGTTGCGCATGGTGTTCATCACCTCCATCAGGTCGCCATAGGACACGGCCTTGTCGGCGCGGAGATAAATGCGCTCATCCTTGCGGCCCCGGGTGGCGGCATCGAGCGAGATGCCGAGCGCGTCGCGCCCCACGACATCTTCGCCGACCGCAATCGAAAGATCCGGCTTCAGCGTGACGAAGACCGGCTTGTCCGGACGCGGCGCGGGCTCGGCCGCGGTTGCCGGCAGATCGACGCCGATGTCGACGGTGGCGAGCGGGGCTGCGACCATGAAGATGATCAGCAGGACCAGCATCACGTCGATGAAGGGCGTGACGTTGATCTCGTGGGCGACGTCGAGATCACCGGGGTCGCCGCGCTTGAGCGGCGATGGCGAACGTGCGCCGAGCCTCAAAGCCATGGCCTACTCCGCCGCCCGCGCCAGGCGGAATTCCCCGTGGTCGCGCTGGCGGCTGACCAGCAGCATCAGCTGCGCCGAGGCATCTCCAAGCAGCGCGCGGTAATTGGCGATGCCGCGGACGAGATGATTGTAGATCACGACCGCCGGAATCGCGGCGACGAGGCCGAGCGCGGTGGCGAGCAGCGCCTCCGCGATGCCGGGCGCGACCACCGCGAGGCTGGTGGTGTGGCTCTCGGAGATGCCGATGAAGGCGTTCATGATGCCCCAGACCGTGCCGAACAGGCCGACGAACGGCGCGGTGGCACCGATGGTCGCGAGCACGCCGGTGCCGCGCGCGATCTGCCGCGACATCGCCGCCTCGACCCGCTCCAGCCGCAGCGCCACCCGCTCCTGCAGGCCATCATCGACAATGCCGCCGGAGAGCTCCGCCTCCTTCGCGCAGGACTGGATGAGCTGGGCGACGGCATCGTGCGCGTCGCCGGTCCGCTCCGCCGCCTCAGCCAGCTTCATCCTGCCTTCGAGCGCGCGCGTGCGCTCGAAGGCGAGCGCGCTCTTGCGGCGCAGCTCGATGGTCTTGGCGAGCCACACCGTCCACGTCACCAGGGAAGCCATGGCGAGCCCGATCATCACCGCCTTCACGACGATGTCCGCGCCGAGGAACATGCCCCAGGGCGACAGATTGCGCGGCAACAGCGCCTCGTCGATCGCCAAGGCCGGCGCCGGCGCGAGCGTCAGCGCGGTTGTTAGGATCACGTGCCGAAGCCTGGACCCGCCTTGCATCCTGATCTCCCGACAGACAGAGGGAAATTATGCCGCGATCCGGTCCGCGAGCGCGCGAAACCGCACGAGCTGGTCGCTGCGCAGTGCCCGGGTCTCGTCGCGGCCGACGAAGACCTTGAACATGATGCCGCCGTCGACATTGACGAAGGCGACGAAGGCCGAGACCTTGCCCATGAAGGGACGCTCGACGAAGGCGATGGCCGCACAGCGCTCGTGGCGGAGATGGCCATGCAATCCCTTCGGCTGCATCAAGTTGAAATAGCCGCGGCCGATCTCGCCCGCCGGCACGGCCCCGGTGAACTCGAAGATCGCATCATCGGTATGGACGATCAGCGTCACCTCGCCCCACCCGGCGATGTCCTGCATGCCGGCGGCGAAATGCTCGCCGCTTCCGATGCGCACCATCGACGGCGGCAGCGCTTCGATCACCGCGCGCGGGGTGACCCTGCGCTCGCGCGCGACGTCCTCGATCACCGCGCCGGGATTGTCGGCCATGTACGCCTTGAGGTCGGCGAAATCGGTGCTCAGCATGTCCGGCTCCTTTTTCACGCAGTCTCAGGCGGCCACGGCCTTGCGTTCGCTCTGGATCACCTCGAAGCCCTCGAATTTGGGATGGCCGAGATAGAGGCTTTCGCCGGTCCTGTTGTCGGCGCGGGCATGGGCGCGACGGAATTCCTCCGAGCGTGTCCAGGCCTCGAACGCAGCCTTGTCGACCCACACCGTGTGCGAGGAATAAAGGGTGTGACCGTCGGCGACCGGTCCCTTCAGCAGGTGGAATTCGACGAAGCCCGCCATGCTGCCGAGATAGGACTCGCGGGTGCGCCAGACGGTCTCGAACGCGGCTTCCGAACCGAGCTTCACCTGGAACCTGTTCATCGCGATAAACATTCAATCTTTCTCCTGTCAGTCTTGTCGATCGATCGGCGAATGCCGACCAGATTCAGAATGGGCCGAAGCCACGCTGGGACATCAGCGTGGCTCTAGAGGTCAATACGGCGTCCCCGTTCGGGGCGGCGGGCCTGCCCTTAGATGCCGCCGAAGTGATACTTCAGGCCCCCCTTCACCACGAGGCCGGCGCCGGCGCTCGCCCATTTCACGTCGTTTTGCGTATCGCCCGTGCTGCCGACCGGAATGGCGTAGGGCCGGTAGTACTGGTTGAGAAGATTCTCGACCGAGAAGTTGAGCGTGAGATCCGGCCGCGGCTGATACTGGGCGTAAAGGTTGACGAGATCGTAGGACGTCGCCGGCGTGTAGCTCGGCGGAATGTCGTAATTCGCGATCGCCGACGTCCACATCACCGAGAGGATCAGGGTCCGGTCCAGCAAGCGCACGCCGGCGGTCGTGGTGACCTTCTGCGGCGGAACGCTGTAGAGGCCAAATCCCGTCTGCAGGTTCTTGCCGTTCTGGTAAGTGCCGGAAAGGCCGAAGAACCAGGTGTTCGCGTCGTACATCGCCTCGGCCTCGAAACCCTGGATGCGGGCGGACGCGACGTTCTGATATTGCAGGAACGGAAGCACGGTGATGGACGGCGCCGGCGGCGGGCCGGTGGGGACCACCAGCGGGTTTCCGTAGGCGACCTGGTCGATGAAGTCGGAGATGTCGTTGCGGAACACGTTGATCTTGGCTCGCAGCGTATCGCCCGCCGCGAACAGATCGTCCTTCTTGATGTTGAAGCCGATTTCCTTGTTCTTGCCCACCTCGGGCCGCAGGTTCGGATTCGGAACGAAGCAGAAGGTCGAATCCGCGCCCGGCCCCGGCGTGCCCGATGGACAGCGGAAGAAGGAGTCGTTGACCGTGGCTCCGGAGTGCGGACCGCTGACCAGCGTCTCCGTGATCGACGGCGCACGATAGCCTTCGGCGTAGCTGACATAGGGCGTCACCACCGCTGTCGGAACGAGCGCGACGGTGATCTTCGGCGACAGCCGGTCACCGCCGGACGAGGTGGTGCCCGAGGACAGCTGATAATTGTCGTAACGGAGCGCGCCGATCATCTCGAGCATGGACGTGTAGTTGGCCTTCCACTGCACGAAACCGCCGGACAGCGTGCGCTGGCCGCCTGGCGTCGTCACCTCCGACGTGCCGGTCCTGTCCTGCGTCGAGACCTTGTCCTGGAAGGCGTCCAGTCCGTAAGTCACCGCGTGACGCCAACTGCCGGTGTCGAACCGCGTGGTGTTGTGCACGTCGACGCCGATCGTATCGAGCAGATATCCGCGGTTGCTGCCGATACAGCCGGACACGGCGTTGCCGGGCACGCCACCGCAGAAGACCGACGGTGTCGCGCTGGTATGCCCGGTCTTGATCTGGTCGTTCTCGGTGCGGTTCCAGTAGACCTTCGCATCCCAGTCGAACCACTGGTCGTCCGGCTGCGAATATTTCCAGCCGAGTGTCGTGGTGTAGTTCTTGACGTCGGACCTGTAGATCGACGTGCCGTTCAAATTGTTGGTGCCGTTCGCATTGGTCGAGTTGGGATCGCCGGCACGGCGCGGCGGCTGGCCCACGCTGTAGAGGTCTTCCTGGAAGATGGTGCCGAGCTTGACCTCGTGCCCGTCGGCCGGGCGCACCGTTAGCTTGGCGATGCCGCTGCTCAGCCGGTTGCCAGTGTTGGCGACCTCGAAGCCGGTGCCGTCCCTGTAACTCTCCTGCGTCGAATAGGTGCCGCCCGCGAACACATCCACGTTCGGATTGACGTGAACACCGCCGAAGACAGAGCCGAGCGCGCGCCCGTAATTGCTGCCAAGAATGGTCTTGACGTCGACGCCCCAGCGCTCGCCGGCAGGCACGACGTCCTCGATATCCTTGGTGCGGAACGACGCCACGCCGCCGATCGCTCCGGTGCCGTAGATGTTCGCCGTGGGGCCACGAACGATGTCGATGCCGCTGATCAATTCGGGATCGAGGAAGAACGAGCCGTTAGCGAAATGGCCGGTGCGCTGATAGTTCTGCCGCGCACCGTCGACAACGACGGCGACGCGGCCGAAATCCTGCAAGCCGCGGATATTGATCGAGGTGGAAGGCTCGTCGCCGCGGTTCTGAACCCACACGCCCGGCACGTTATAAATGAGATCGCCGACGGTGCTGGCCTGACGGGCCTCGATCTGCGCAGAGGTCACGACACTGACCGGCGCAAGCGCATCGACTGCGCGCTCGTCGGTCTTGGAGGCCGCCGCCGTGATAGTGTCGAGCGCCTGGACACCGACGATCGCCTGCGCGCGCGCATCCCACACGCTGGTGCTGGCCTGCGGCCGCTGACCGGCTTGCTGTGTGGCCGGCTTGCGCTTGGCCTGTTTGGGTTTCGCCGGCTTGGATGAATGCGCAGCTTGATCGGCGGNCCGCCGCAATTGAAACCACCGACGCGCCCAAGATCAAGGCGCGCGAATACCTAGCCCCGTCAGCCATATCAGCCCCAGCCTGCACTTCACTTCAGTTTTGGTGTCTTGTGGCTGGCGTGCGCCACACGACGCGGCGACTGGCTGGCTGATTGTCTCAAGGCGCGGACATGTCTGCCCGCTGCCATATTTGGTTACGTGGCAACACTCTGACGGTCAATGACGCCGGGTTGCAGTTTATATCAATTGTAAATTGCAGCCGTTGGAATGCGCCTGATGCCGCTTATACAAACAAGCGGCATCCGGAATTTCGAAAGCGCATCACACGGGCAATATGTCGGCAACATCTGGAGACAATCACGGCGACGCGGCGGGGCCGACACAAAGCTCTTCTGCGACAACGAGAACGCTCACTATGCGCGGAAGCCGGATCGACAGCCGCGAGCTGTTCGCGCATGAGCGCGAGATCATCATCGCGCATGGCGAGGACAGCTATCGCCTTCGCCTGACCTCGCAGAACAAGCTGATCCTGACGAAGTGACCCGCAATGACATTTTGTCGCACCCTCGCAAACCTCCTGCTATCAGGCACCATCGCGCTTGCGTCGAGCGCGCATGCGGCCGGCATCACGGTCCATGACGCGCGCAATCGCGACGTCACTGTTGCCGACTTCGCGCGCACGGTCTCGATCGGCGGCGCGATCACGGAAATCCTCTATGCGCTCGGGCTGGAAAGCCGGCTGGTCGGTGTCGACACCACGAGCCTTTATCCGGCCGCGGCGCTGCACGACAAACCCAATGTCGGCTACATGCGCCAGATCTCGGCCGAGGGCGTGCTCGGCCTCAACCCGACGCTGATCCTGGCGATCCAGGGCTCCGGCCCGCGCGAGACCATGGAGGTGCTGGAGACGGCGAAGGTGCCGCTGGTGCTGGTGCCCGAGACCTTCTCCGAGGACGGATTGATCGAGAAGATCAAGCTGGTCGGCCACGCCATGGGCGTCGATGCGCGCGCGGAGTGCCTCAGCACTGCCGTCGGCACCGATCTGGCCCAGCTCCGCGCGCTACGCGCCAAGGTGACGAAGCCGGTGCGCGTGATGTTCGTGATGTCGCTGCAGAACGGGCGCGCGATGGTCGCCGGCCACAAGACCGCCGCCGACGAGATCATCCAGCTCGCAGGTGCCGCCAACGCGGTTGACGATTACGACGGCTACAAGGTGATCGGCGACGAGGCGATCGTGGCCGCAAAGCCCGATGTCGTGCTCTCGATCGAGCGCGGCAAGGATTCGCTGCAAGCCGACGCGATCTATGCGCATCCCGGCTTTGCGCTGACGCCGGTCGCGGCCAACAAGAGTTTCATCACCATGGACGGGCTTTATCTGCTCGGCTTCGGACCGCGCACGGCGGCAGCGGCGCGCGATCTCTCGGTCAAGCTCTATCCAGCGCTGGCCGAGGGCGGCGCATTCACGTCGGCTCTGTCGGCTGTGAATTGCCGGCAATGAGTGTGGCGATCGGGGCCGGAGCACGAGGCCTGCGACGACATGCAGGACGACGGTCCGCATCGTTCGCGATCCCCCTTCTGCTTGCGGTGCTCGCGGCCACCGCGATCGTCGCGCTGACTGTCGGCGCTGCCGGCATTCCACTCTCGCGACTGCCTAACGCGCTCGGCTTCGCCGGCAACGCGACCCCAGATAGCCTCACCGCGCGCGACCAGCTCGTGCTGTGGTCGATCCGCATCCCTCGGATCGCCGCGACCGCGATGGTCGGCGGGCTGCTGGCGGCGGCCGGCGCGATCATGCAGGGGCTGTTTCGCAATCCGCTCGCCGATCCCGCCCTCGTCGGCGTCTCCAGCGGCGGCGCGCTTGCGGCGGCGAGCGCGATCGTCTTCACGGACTCGCGCTTCGGCGAGACGCTGCGCTTCCTCCAGGCCGAGTTGCTGCCGCTCGCGGCCTTCGCGGGCTCGCTGGCGACGACCGCGATCCTTTACGGCATCTCCAGCCGCTCAGGGCGGACCTCGATCGCGATCTTCCTGCTGGCCGGCGTAGCCATCACCGCGATCGCCAATGCCGGCATCGGGCTCCTGGTGTTCATCGCGGACGACCGCCAGCTGCGCGACATCACGTTCTGGATGCTGGGCTCGATGAGCGGCGCGACCTGGACCAAGGCCGCGGTGCTCGCGCCCGTCCTCGGCACCGGGCTCGCAGCCTGCGCCTTCATCGCCCGCGGCCTCGACCTGCTGGTGCTTGGCGAAGCCGACGCCTTTCACGGCGGGGTCGATGTCGAGCGCCTGAAGCGCATCTCGATCGTCATGGTGTCCGCCATGACCGGCGTTGCGGTCTCGATCAGCGGCGTCATCGGTTTCGTCGGCATCGTCGTGCCGCATCTGCTGCGCCTCGTCATTGGACCTGCGCACCGGCTGCTGCTGCCGGCCTCCGTGCTGCTCGGCGCGATCCTGATGGTCGGCGCCGACACACTTGCGCGCACCATCGTGGCGCCCGCGGAGATGCCGATCGGCATCCTGACCGCGGCGGTCGGCGCGCCGGTCTTTTTGGGCATCCTGCTGCGGCAGCGCGGGCTCGCCGCGCCATGAGCGCCGTGATGGAGGCGCGTGGCCTGGTCAAGCGCGCCGGCCGCGCCACGCTGCTCGATGGCGTCAGCCTGACCGTTGCGGCCGGCGAGATGGTCGCGATCATCGGCCCGAATGGCGCCGGCAAGTCGACGCTGCTGCGGCTGCTCTCCGGCGATCTCCGCGCGAGCGAAGGCGAGGTGCGGCTGAAGCAGCGCGACATCGGCAGCTACACGCCGCCCGAGCTCGCCGCACGCCGCGCCATGCTGTCCCAGCACATCAACGTCACCTTCCCCTTCACCGTCGAGGAGGTCGTGCTGATGGGGGCGGGCGAGCGCAGCCTTCGCGAGGTTGGCCCGCTCGTCGACGCCGCCCTGGACGAAGTGGGCCTTTCGCATTTCCGCGAGCGGCAATTGCCGACGCTGTCGGGCGGCGAGCAGCAGCGCGCTCATTTCGCCCGCGTGCTGGTGCAGCTCGCCTGCGGCGAGGCCGAGCATGGACCGGGACTTCTGCTGCTGGACGAGCCGACCTCGAGCCTCGACCTGCGCCATCAGATCGACCTCGTCGAAGCGGCGCGCCGTCGCGCTGCTGCCGGCACCGCCGTGATCGCGATCCTGCACGACCTCAATCTCGCGATCCGCTTCGCCGACCGGCTGGTGGTGCTAAGCGGTGGCCGGCTCGCAGCCGACGGCCCGCGCGCGAATGTCGTCACGCGCGAGATCATCCGCGACATTTTCGAGATCGACGCCGTCGTTCACGAGGCCGACGGCGTGCCGTATGTGCTGCCGCAATCGATGCGGGCGGTGCCCGCTTCGCGATGACGGTGCACTCCCTCGCCCCGCTTGCGGGGCGAGGTGAAGGGCACCGCCTACCCCGCCGGCACGATCACCACGCTCTTGTCCTTCGGCCAGCGGATGCGCCAGGCGAAGTTGATGTCCCGGGCCTCGCCGGGCTTGGTGTCGAACGACCATTCCAGCACGCCGCGCTTGTCGCGGATGTTGCTGACGGTCGGCTGCGTGCTCGAGGGCAGCATCTCGACGACGATGTCCTCATTCTCGCTGACCGGCAGCTGATCCTCGATCGTGACCTTGATCGGGAAGTCGTGGCCGTTGCGGACCGTGGTCTTGAACGAACGCTCGTCGGTCTTCGAGGTCGTGACCAGTAGTCCTGCCGAGCCCTCGTTGCGCTTGAGCACGGCGCGCTCGATCTTGATCTTGTCGTCGGCGCCGAAGCCCAGGCGCACGATGTCGTCCTTGGCCGACGCAGAAATCTTGCCGCGGCCGACAAAGACGCCGTCGCGATAGATCGCGACCTTGCCGGGCAGGAGCGTGGTGTCGTCGGTCTGCTTGAAGCTGGCCTCGAGGAAGGCGGTGGTATCCATCACCGGCGCAGCGCGGACCGCAAGATCGGCGGGCACGTTCATTGAAGCGATCTTCAGGCTCTTGGCGCCTTCGGCGGCGCCGAGACTGACGCGGCCGGGAATCTTGAAGGTGGCCTGGAAGTCGCCGATCTCTGCAACAGCTTGCTGTTCGTCGGCTCGTTGGGCCGGCAGATCAAATTCCTCCCGGCTGCGTGCCGCCTCCATCTTGCGCAGCATTGGTGCGGGAGCGGCGGGCCGTGCCAGATCCGAGGCCGTGCCGAGGGCCATGGGCCTCGGCGGTTGCGGATATTGCGCGACGAGCGAATTCAGCTCCGGCGCGCTGCCGCCGCGGCTGATCCGCACCGTGGAGACGCCCAACGTCACGTTCGACCAGTCCTCGCCGGTCGACTGCGTGATCTCGGCGCGGCGAACCAGCTCCAGCTGCGGCTTGCGGTCCTTGGCGCCGGTGTCGAGCCGGGCGTCATAGAGCGGCAGCCAGCGCGCATTGCGCACATTGTAAGTGACCCGCAACGTCGCCTTGGTCGCGGCTGCGGCGGCAATGTCCATGCGAACCTCGAGCTTGCTCGGCGGCTTGGCCTTGCGTTCGACATCGAGCTGGGCGATCTGTCGGTCGATCTCGCGCAGCTTGCGCGTGGCATCACGAACAGCACTATCGGCACTCGCAACTTCCTCGCCGACCGCGGCAAAGGCCGCGCGCCATTCGGCAATCGGCCGCGCCTCGCCCTTCTCGCCGATGCCGACGGGAGACGCTTCCGCAAAGTGCTCCGCAAATTTGCGCCGAGCATTGGCCGAGTCGATCGCACCCTGCAGATCGGCGCGCTGGTCGTTCAGCGCCTCGATCCGCTTGTCCAGCTCGGGCAGATTGACCGGCGCTGCGCGCGGCGACCGCGCGTCGATGGTGCCGATGGTGAGTTTTGTGCCGCCCTCCCCCTCGACGCGGATGGAGGACGTATCGAGACCGAGCGGAAAGTCCTTCGCCACCAGCGTCGTGTCACCGGACGGCAGATCGATCGTGATGAGGCGAGTGACGGTCGCACCATCCGGATAAACGGTGACGGTATCGATGGCCGAATTGGCGTCCAGATCGGCGGCCCATGACGGCAACGCGAATGCCGTGGTCACCAGAACCAGGCTCGTGGTTGCCAAACATCTTGCGGTGATGCGCATAAATCCCTCCTGCCGTATCGCCGCGCCGCCAGCCGGACGCGCGATCAAATGCCTCGCCAACATGGTTGGACGCGGCAGCGAAGGAACCGGTTCGATTGGGGTTTCCGTGAGGCGGGGCTACGGCAGCACCGAGGCCGCGGAACGCCTCGGGCGCCTCAAGTCTGAGTGGGCGCGCCGCCCTGGCCGAAGATGCGGCGGAGCAGATCGGTCACGTTCTTGGCGCCCGCCTTCTTCAGGATGCTGGCGCGGTAGCCCTCGACCGTCCGGGCGCTCAGATGCATGCGCCGAGCGATCTCCTTGTTGGTGAGACCGGCGGCGAGATGCTCGAGCACGTCGCCTTCGCGCCCGGTCAGCGGCTCGCGGCCGGGCAACCAGCGCTGGCGGCACGAACCGGGCTGCGCGACCTCGTCGATGGCGGCATCGATCCGCCCAACGATGTCGTGGGTGCGGAACGGCTTCTCGATGAAGTCGGTCGCGCCGCTCTTGATGGCGTCGACTGCCATGGCGATGCTGCCGTTCGCCGAGGTCACGAGGACCGGCGCCATGCAATTCTCCTCGCGCAGCCGCCGGAGCACGTCGAGGGCAGAGCGATCCGGCGGCATCTCCAGCAGCACACAGGCCGGCATCCGCGCCTTGGCCTCCGAGAGCAAGGACGCCCCGTCGGCGAAGCAGATCACGTCATAGGCGCTCTGTTCGAGCGCGGCGGAAAGTTGTTCGCGGGAGGCGGCGTCAGTGTCAATGACGAATACCTCGCCCTTGGAAAGCATGTTCCCCGGCATAATCCCGATCCAGCAATGTCTTGGTCAAATGGCCCGAGACGGCCGGGGGCCCCGTCGCCCTGCCGTGCCGTCGTGAGCACGGCATTCACGCCTGTGCTTCGGTTTCCCTTATGTATGTTCCATTCCGTTCCCGGATTTGACGGATGGGGACAGAAACTTTACATTTCGGGACATCTGCGGGAATGGCTGGCACGAACGGTTCGCATGACCGACCTCATTCGCAGCGCAGGCTTGAGCTATTACCCGGAGGTCGCCCGGTCAGTCGGGCTCGACCCCAGGCAGATGATGCGCAAGGTCCGGCTGCCGATGGCCGTGCTCGACAAGCCCGATACGCCGATTGCAGTGACCAGCCTGCGCCGCCTGCTCGAATTGTCGGCGGAGGCGTCGGGCGCCGAAGATTTCGGCTTACGGCTCGCCGAGCGCGGCGGCCTGACCAATTTCGGCGCGGTCGGCCTGATCGTGCGCGAACAGGCGACCGTCGGTGAAGCCATTAAAGCGTTCTCGCGCTTCATCCATGTCCATCACGACGGCATGAAGCTCGACGTCACCGGCGACAAGCAGACGGTGAAACTCACGCTGCATTTGCGTGGCCGGCAGCCGACGGCGCCGCGACAGTCGATCGACATGGCGCTGGGCAGCATCCACCGCATCATCCAGTCGCTGTTTGGCAGCGATTGGCGGCCGCAGGAAGTGCACCTGCATTATCCGCCGCCGCGCGACCGCAAACGCTACCGCGATTTCTTCGGATGCCGTGTGACCTTCAATGCCGACGACGATTCGATCCTGCTGTCGGCACACGACATGGAGCGCGGCATCCCGAGCGCGCATCCTCTCATCGCGAATTATCTGCGCAAGCGGATCGAGGCGATCGAGACGCGGCCGGCAAGCTGGGAGGGAAAGGTCGACGAGGTGGTGCGAGCCCTGCTCGCCAGTGGCGACTGCACCGTCGAGCGCGTGGCCGAGCATCTCGCCTGCACCCGCCGCACCATCCACCGTCACCTCGCCGCATCGGGCACCAGCTTCTCGGCCATCCTCGACGCCCAGCGCGCCGATCTCGTGATCCAGCTGATCGACGATCCCGACCGGCCGCTGGCGGATATCGCCGGGCAACTCGGCTTCTCCGCGCAAAGCGCTATGGCGCGCTGGTTCCGCGGCCGCTTCGGCTGCAGCATCACCGCATGGCGCAAGGGCATGCGGCCGCTGGCGAAGCCGGCCGACGTACCGTCGGCCAGCGCGGCCTAAGCGTTAGCGTACCGGCGCCGGCACGCCCATGAGCGCGAGCGCACGCCACCGGCTGCCGGCGAGCAGCGGGCCGAACGCGATCGCAAAGCCGAGGAATGCCGCGACCCAACCGAAGGCGGCGAGGTGCAGCAGCACGTCGCCATGCGCAGGTACGACCACCGCGCAGACCCGCGCCACCGCCGCGACGACGATCGCGACATAGATGGCCTGCGTCGCGGGCGAGGCAGTCAGCGCCTGTCCGGTGTGGCCGAGGCTTGCACGCGTCATCACCGCGAGCGTCATCGTTCCCGCCGCACCGGCCATCCAGGCGTGGATGCCGGCACTCGGCGGCAACGCGCCGAAGGCCGCCAGGGCGTGCAGCAGGAAGCCGAACGGAACGAAGACATAACCGACATGGAGGATCAGCAGCAGCCGCTCGCGCGTGGTGCGATCGCCCGCCCAGCGCACGAGGCGAACCAGATGCAGCACGCCGACCACCGCCATCACGACACCAGTCATCAGGTTCAGCGGCGCCACGATCCACGCGATCAGCGCCAGTGCGCTCGCTCCGATCACCGCGCCGTCAAAACGTCCGAACGGCACCGGCAGGCGCCCGGGATTGAACTTGACCAGCCAGTTGCGGGTGAAGCTCGGAATGATGCGGCCGCCGATCAGCGCGATCAGCAGCACAACCACACTGACCCCGACGCGGATGCTGACATCGGCCGCGCCTTCGAAATGCGCTTCGAGATGAAAACCGACATTGCCGGCGAGCAGCATGGCCACCAGCAGCACCACCGGCAGGTTGCGCCAGTTCCCGCCCGCGATGATCTCGCGCGTCGCAGCCGCGACGACAAGCGCCAGGAAGGCGGCATCGACGGCCAGCGCGAAGGCCCATCCGAGCTCGGCGGACAAGGTCACTGCAAGGCGGCCGGCCAGCCAGACCACCAGCAGCGCGGCGAGGGACGTGCCCTGGATCGGCAGCCGCCCGGTCCAGTTCGGGATCGCCGTGAACAGGAAGCCGGTAATCACCGCCGGAAGGAAGCCATAGAGCATCTCGTGGACGTGCCAGTCGCGCGGCGCGAAGGCCGACGTCACCGACAATTCGCCGTAGAACATCGGCAGCCAGGCCAGAATCGACAGCCCGGCCTGGATGGCGGCGAGCAGGAAAAAGGGCCGAAAACTGTTCGCAAACAGCGGCCAGCCCGCAAAGTTGCGGGATCGGGCGCCAGCCATGGGGCAACTCCTGTCAATTCAGATCATTGCCTGGAAAAATACTGCCGTCCCGGGCGGCCGGTTTTGCGCTATCGCAAATTGCGGGACGATTGCAGGTGCCATCACACTCCGGAGCGCCAAGGAGGCAGAATGGCCAAGGTCGACACATCGCTGGTTGCGCATTTGCCGCTGTTTTCGGGGCTCGCGCCGGACGCCCTCGACGAGATCCTGCGCGAGGCCAGGTCGGCCCGCTACCCGAAGAACACCGCCATCTTCGAGCAGGGCGCGGACGCGCTGTCGTTCTTCCTGCTGCTGCACGGCCATGTCCGCGCAGCCAAGACCACCCCGACCGGCGAGCAGATCGTGGTGCGCTATGTCGCGCCCGGCGAGACGTTCGGGCTCGCGATGGCGATCGGAGCCTCGCGCTACCCGGCAACCGCGATGGCGGTCGACGACAGCGTGGTGCTGATCTGGCCGACCTCGGCCTGGCCGCGACTGGTCGAGCGGTTTCCCTCGCTCGCCGCCAATACGCTCCAGACCGTCGGCACCCGGCTCCAGGAGAGCCACACCCGCATCCTGGAAATGTCGACCCAGCAAGTCGAGCAGCGCGTCGCGCATGTACTGCTGCGTCTCGCCAAGCAATCCGGGAAAAAACTCGATCGCGGCATCGAGATCGACTTCCCGATCAGCCGCCAGGACATCGCGCAGATGACCGGGACCACGCTGCACACCGTGAGCCGCATCCTCAGCGGCTGGGAAAGCCAGGGCCTCGTCGAGAGCGGCCGTCAGCGCATCATCCTGCGCGAACCGCACAAGATCGTCGTGCTGGCGGAACGGACTCCCGACAGCGGCGCGGCGTGAGCGCCGCACCGCTGTCGCTGAAGATAGGGGTGAGGGCGCCTCGGCTTACGGCCAAAGCTTGACCCTCACCCGGGAATCCGCACGCACCCGCGCGAACTCCGGACCGTCTCACGCCGGCACGCAGTCGCAGAGCGCAGCGAGGAATTTGTCGCGGTCGATGCCGTGCTCGCGGCAAGCGTCTTCCACCGTGTGGAAGGTTGCGATCGGGCAGCCGACACAGGCGAGCCTGAAGGCAAGAAACACGCGGATCGTGTGTGGCGCCGTGCGCATGATGTCATCGACCAGATCGTCGGATCCAAAAGGCATGGACAACTCCGTTCCGAGACGACGATAGCGGAGCGGGCCTGAGTTTCTTTGTCGGAGCGCAAGCTGTTGCCAATTCCTCAACTCGTCATTCCGGGGCACGCGTAGCGCGAGCCCGGAATCCATCGGGCAGCAATTCGTCCGGTGAAATGAATTCCGGGCTCGCCCCAAAAAAGGCGCGCCCCGGAATGACGCAGCTACACCGCCCTGCTGTGCAGCTGCCTTCCCGGATCCAGATGCGCGTCGAACGCGGCGGCGACGCTGCGGACCAGGAAGCGTGAGTCGTTTGCGACTGCGAGCCGGTCGCCGTCGAGCCTGACGACGCCGTCCGAGATCAGCGGCTTCAGGCGCGACGCGGATTTGAGCATCGGGCCGGCCTCGACACCATGGCGCGCGCAGATATCGCCGAGATCGGCGCTGAACTCGCACATGATACGTTCGATGATGTCGGCGCGCAGCCGGTCGTCGTCGGTGAGCCCATAGCCCTTGGCGGTGGCGAGGCGGCCAGCGGCAATGCTCTGCGCATAGGCGCCGATCTGCACGTCGTTCTGCACGTATCCCTGCGGCAGGTGCCCGATGGCGCTGGCGCCGAAGCCGAGCAGCACTTCGCCCCTGTCGGTGGTATAGCCCTGGAAGTTGCGCCGCAGCGTACGCTCCTTGAAGGCCACGGCCATGGCGTCATCTGAGCGCGCGAAATGATCGAGCCCGATCTGCACGTAGCCGGCCTCTTTCAGGGCATTGGCTATAGCACAGGCCTGGTCGTGACGCGCAAGGCCGTCGGGCAGCACCGCCTCGTTGATCATGCGCTGATGCTTCTTGAAAGCCGGCACGTGCGCATAGCCGAACACCGAGAAGCGGTCGGGCGCGAGCTCGAGCGCGCGCCGCACGGTGTCGAGGCACGAGGCGACGGTCTGATGCGGCAGCCCGTAGATCAGATCGAAATTGAGTCCCGCGATGCCGGCCCGCCGGAGCATGTCGACGACGGACGCGGTCTGCTCGAAGCTCTGCACGCGGTTGATCGCGCGCTGCACGACGGGGTCGAAACTCTGCACCCCAAGGCTGGCGCGGTTGACGCCGGACAGCCGCATGGCCTCGACCATGTCGGCGGTCAGCGTCCTGGGGTCGATCTCGACGGCGATCTCGGCCGAAGGCAGCACGAAGAACGACTGGCGCATCACCGCCATCAGCTCGGCAAAGGCCTCCGGGGCCATGATCGTCGGCGTACCGCCGCCGAAATGGATATGCTCGACCTTGATGCGGCGGCCGATGGTTTCGGCGACCTGCGCGATCTCGCTGCGCAGCGTTCGCTGATAGGCCGCGATCAGCTCGTCGCGGCGCACGATCTGGGTATGGCAGCCGCAATACCAGCACATCTCGCGGCAGAACGGCACGTGCAGATAAAGTGACGCGCTGGCTGCCGAGGGAAGCTCCGACAGCCACCGGGCGTAGGTATCGGCGCCGATCGCCGGCGAGAAGTGCGGCGCGGTCGGATAGCTCGTATAGCGCGGCAACCTCTCTTCGCCGTAGCTCGCTGCGAGATCGGATCTCATGTGTTACCTATTCGTAAATCGATGCCGCGGCGCGGCGCGGAAAATCCCGGATGGCATCAGACTACCCATTTCCAGATCAGCAACCTTGCGCTCGCTCAAAGTCCGAACGCCAAATTTGGCCGATGATGACGTTCAATCATCGCCCCTTTGGGAGACAGGCCATGGCGTCGTTCGCGCTCGATCTCGTTCTCTGGCTCGCCGGCATTCGCGGCCATATCCCGCGCTTCGACGATTTCCGTCCCGTCCCTGTTGCGCCCGCGACCGGTGCCGGTCACCTCGCACGGGTCCTGGCCCTCATGGCTGCCGTCTTCGCCGCGCTCTCGCTCGCGGTCTGGGGCACGGTCTGGATGGCGATACACCTGCTCTGATCGAGCGCACACGTTCACGACCGAGCGCAACTGAACATGCGAACGATTTGCCGCTTGCGCGGCTGAGGCAGCGCGACGTCGCACCCCTCGCATCGTCGATGCGACTTCGGCGCATCCTGTAAGGGATTTGCCGGCAGCGAATCCGGCAGAAGCTTGTCGCAGCGCAAACACTCTTGCCGTAACAGGCGCACACTGCATCCCGTCATCAAGACATTTCAGATGAAGGATGCTTCCAATGTTCACCCGCAGAGCCGCATTGATCAGCGCCGCCGCGACCGCCCTGATGCTGGCGAGCCCCGCTTTGGCCGCCGATGATCTCAAACTGCCGCGTCAAAAGGTCGAGCTGGTCGCTCCGCCGTTCGTGCATGCGCACGAGCAGGCGACCAAGCAGGGTCCCAAGATCATCGAGTTCAAGCTCACGATCGAGGAGAAGAAGGTCGTAATCGACGAGAAGGGCACCACCTTCCAGGCCATGACCTTCAACGGCTCGATGCCGGGCCCGCTGATGGTCGTGCACGAGGGCGACTACGTCGAGACGACGCTGGTCAATCCCGCGACCAACACGATGCCGCACAACATCGACTTCCACTCCGCGACCGGTGCGCTCGGCGGCGGCGCGCTCACCCTGATCAATCCCGGCGAGCAGGTCGTGCTGCGCTGGAAGGCGACCAAGACCGGCGTGTTCGTCTATCACTGCGCGCCGGGCGGCCCGATGATCCCCTGGCACGTCGTCTCCGGCATGAACGGTGCCGTGATGGTGCTGCCGCGCGAGGGACTGAACGACGGCAAGGGCCACGCGCTGAAATACGACAAGGTCTACTATATCGGCGAGCAGGACATGTACGTGCCGCGCGACGAGAAGGGCAACTTCAAATCCTACGACTCGCCGGGCGAGGCCTTCACCGAGACCGAAGAGGTGATGAAGAAGCTGACCCCCTCCCATGTCGTGTTCAACGGCAAGGTGGGCGCACTCACCGGCAAGAACGCGCTGACCGCCAATGTCGGCGAGAACGTGCTGATCGTGCACTCGCAGGCCAATCGCGACAGCCGTCCGCATCTGATCGGGGGCCATGGCGACTATGTCTGGGAGACCGGAAAGTTCGGCAATGCACCCGAGGTCGGGCTCGAGACCTGGTTCATCCGTGGCGGTTCGGCGGGAGCGGCGCTGTACAAATTCCAGCAGCCCGGCATCTACGCCTATGTCACGCATAATCTGATCGAGGCCGCCGATCTCGGCGCCACCGCGCACTTCAAGGTCGAAGGCAAGTGGAACGACGATCTGATGATGCAGGTGAAGGCGCCTGCGGAAATCCCGGCCGCCACCAACTAGACGTGACAAGGGGCCGGCGAACAACCGGCCCCTTCTTCTTTCGGGGAACGACCATGCTGATCGCATTCAAGCTGAAACTGCTCCTCGCCTGCGCGGCCGGACTTGCGGGACCGCTGGCCGTCGCGCCCCTGGTTTCCGAGATCAGGACACAAGGCGTGCAAGGCGAGCCCGCGATCGTCGAGATCGCCGCCGGCAGCTTCTCGTATCGCGAGGCCGGCGATTTCACCCGTGCCGGGAAGCAGGCCGAAGCCCCGCTGCGCGCATTGCGCTTCGACCGGCCGCTTCACATCATGCGCGAGCAGGTCTCCTCCTCCGACTATCAGCTCTGCGTGCGGGACGGCGCATGCCGTGCGCTCGACCGCGACGTCGTGGTCGCGCCCGATCGCCCCGTCGTTCAGGTGAACTGGCACGACGCCGAAGTCTATGCCGGCTGGCTGTCACGCAAGACCGGCAAGCACTACCGCCTGCCGAGCGACCAAGAATGGGCGTTTGCCGCTGGCGCCCGGTTCAGGGATGACGGCGTGGCGGTGGACGCGAACGATCCCTCAAAACGCTGGATCAGCCGCTATGAGCGCGAGTCCGAGCGCGACCTCTCAGACACGACGGCCTATCCGTTCGGCAAGTTCGGCGTGAACGAGCACGGCATTGAAGATCTCGCAGGCAATGTCTGGGAATGGACCTCGACCTGCTTCGTGCGTTCGCGGGTCGACGAGGCCGGCAACGCCGGCCGGCCGACCGTGAATTGCGGCGTGCGCGTCGCGGAAGGCGCGCACCGCGCCTATGTCACCGACTTCATCCGCGACGCCCGCGCGGGCGGCTGCGCCCAAGGCGTGCCGCCCGCCAATCTCGGCTTCCGCCTGGTGCGGGAGGAGACGTCGTGGGTGGCGAACGTATCGGCGCGATGGGGCAAGGTGCGGGCGCGGTCGTAGGCGGGACCGCGGCCTGAATTGGAAGAACGACGGCAGCGCCTCATGCTCCGTCATTGCGAGCGCCGCGAAGCAATCCAGAGTCTCTCCTTTGAGATAGCCTGGATTGCTTCGTCGCAAGGGCTCCTCGCAATGACAGCATGGCGGCTGCGCGCCCATGCCTCTCCGACGTCGTCCTGGCGCCCACAAGCGGCTCACATCGTCCGCGCGAACATGCGAAAACCCGGCGCGCCGATGATCGCTTCGAACGCGGGATCGCGCTTCTCTTCCGCAAAGGCAAATCCCGCCTTGGCGTAGGCGCGCTCGGCGGGCATGTTACCGATCAGGAACGATATCGTCGCCCGGCCAAAGCCAGCCGCCCGTCCCTTATCGAGCGCGTGGGCAATCAGCGCCTGCACCAGGCCGCGGCCGCGATGGGCGGGTTCGGTCGCGACATGCTCGATCATCCAGTCGCCCTCGCCGCCCTGAACCCAGCAGGCGCGCGTATAGGTGCCGCGTTGGCGGATGGCGTCCAGCTCAGGCGCAGCGAGTCCGATCGCGGCACCGACTTCCTCGATCGCGCGCCAGGCAGCCGGTCCCGTGCCGGCCGCTGGCACGGCGCAGAGCGCCGCGACCGGCTTCCCGCCGATCTCCGCAATCAAAAACTGCGAGACGTGCCACATCGACACCGCGCGCGCTGTTGCGACGCGCGCGACGAATTCGAGGCACTCGCCTTCCGGCCAGCCGAGCGCAATATCGAACCAGCCGCGAGGCCGGTAGCCACGCATCGATCGCAGGATGGTTTGTGCGATGAAACCGGCGTCTTCGGGACGCGCAGACCGTATCGTCATGCGCGCCCCATCGCGAAGCCTCAGGTATTCTTGAGCGCGACGCGGAATTCCGCCTCGGTCTTGGACTTGACCTCGTCGAGCGAGACGCCGTCGGCGAGCTCGATCAGGGCCATGCCGCCGTCGCCGTGCTTGTCGATGGTGAAGACGGCAAGATCAGTGACGACCATGTCGACCACGCGCTCGCCGGTCAGCGGCAGGTTGCACTTTTTCAAGAGCTTCGCGCCGTCCTTGGCCGAATGCTCCATCACCACGACGACGCGCTTGACGCCGGCGACGAGATCCATCGCGCCGCCCATGCCCTTGACCATCTTGCCGGGGATCATCCAATTGGCGAGATCGCCGTTCTGGGCGACCTGCATGGCGCCGAGGATCGACAGATCCATGTGGCCGCCGCGGATCATGCCGAATGAATCCGCGCTCGAGAAATACGAGGTCGAGGGCAGCTCGCTCACGGTCTGCTTGCCGGCGTTGATGAGGTCGGCGTCTTCCTCGCCCTCATAGGGGAACGGGCCCATGCCGAGCATGCCGTTCTCGCTCTGCAGGGAGACGTCCATGCCGTCGGGGATGTAGTTCGAGACCAGCGTCGGGATGCCGATGCCGAGATTGACGTAGTAGCCGTCACGCAGTTCCTTCGCGGCGCGCGCAGCCATCTGTTCACGGGTCCAGGCCATTGTTGAGCTCCAGTCGATTCTTTAGTGGCGCATGATCTGATCGGAAAACCGGTGGCCGCTTTTCCGGATCATGCGCTCGGGCGCGGGCGGGTGTTGCGGAACTCGATGCGCTTCTTGGCCGTACCGACCTCGACGATGCGCTTCACGAAGATGCCGGGCGTGTGGATGTGGTCGGGGTTGAGTTCACCGGCCGGAACCAGATGCTCGACCTCGGCCACCGTGATCTTGGCGGCGGTTGCCATCATCGGGTTAAAGTTGCGCGCGGTCTTGCGATAGATCAGGTTGCCGGCGGTATCGCCCTTCCAGGCATGGACGATGGCGAGGTCGGCGAACAGGCCCCGCTCCATCAGGTACTTCTCGCCATCGAACTCCTTCACTTCCTTGCCTTCGGCGATCAGCGTGCCGACACCGGTCTTGGTGTAGAAAGCCGGGATGCCGGCGCCGCCGGCGCGGATGCGCTCGGCAAGCGTGCCCTGCGGGTTGAATTCGAGCTCCAACTCGCCGGCGAGGAATTGCTGGGCGAACAGCTTGTTCTCGCCCACATAGGACGAGATCATCTTCTTGATCTGCCGGGTTTCCAGCAGGCGGCTCAGCCCGATGCCGTCGACGCCGGCATTGTTGGAGACCACCGTCAGCCCCTTGACGCCGGAATCGCGGATCGCGTCCGACAGCTCCTCGGCAATGCCGCAGAGGCCGAAGCCGCCCGACATGATCATCATGTTGTCTTTCAGAATGCCGTCGAGCGCCGACTTGGCGTCGGGATAGACCTTGTTCATGCAAAAAACCTCGACTGAACCTTCGGCTTGCAGCCGTCGCGCCTTGTTGGCGGCGATTATTAGGCGAAATCCTCCAAAGCCGTCAATGATACGGGGTTCTCCGCTTCGCGGAGCGGTGGTAGAAGCTGCCCACGGCCTTGAAAGCGACAAGAAAACCCATCAAGTTGCGGCACTTAACTTAAAAGGACTTGGGCGTGGGACGCAGGTTTCCCGGCCCGCCCCTCTGGCTCAAACGACCAACCCGATCAGGACATGCCATTGACCATGGCCCAAGGAATGAAGCGCCTCGGGACGCCGATCGCGGCGCTGCTCGGCGTCGCGCTGATCGCCCTGATCGCGAGCTCATGGCTCATCAACCGCGACGCGCTGCGCAAGGCGGTGGAATCGCAGATCCGCGACGTCACCGGCCTGGAGCTCAATGTCGCAGGCAACATCGACATTTCGGTGCTGCCGGCGAGCTACATCTCCTTCCATGACGTCGGCCTGAAGGGTGGCGGCACCAGCGATCCCGCGCTGCACGTCGACGTGCTCACCGCCAATCTGCGGCTGTTGCCGCTGCTGCTGCAGCGGTTCGAGATCGCCGACCTGACCCTGCTCAGGCCGCGCATCCATGTCAGCCTCAAGCCTGACGGCGAGAGCAACTGGACGCCCTTCATCCAGACCATCGCCCGAACCATGAAGCCGGGGGCCGACAACCAGGTCTCGTTCTCCGAGATCAGGATCCAGGACGGCGTGCTCAATTACGAGGACGCCGCCACCCACGGCACCGAGAAGCTCGAGGACATCGACCTGTCGCTGGCCTGGCCTTCGATCTCGCGCTCCTTCGCCGCCACCGGCCAGTTCGACTGGCGCGGCGAGCGCGTCGACGGCTCGATCAGCTTTTCCGATTTCGTCGCCGCCCTCTCCGGCGACCGGTCCGGCCTGAAGGCGCGGATCGCCAGCGCGCCGCTCAAGCTTGCCTTCGACGGCAGCGTCGCCAACCGCACCAGCCCGATGATGGAGGGCACGCTCACCATCGACAGCCCGTCCTTGCGCAACGCGCTGCGCTGGACCGGACAGCCGCAGCCGGCCAGCGGCGGCTTCGGGCGCTTCGCGCTGAAAGCACGGGCCAACGTCGTCGGCGCCTCGATCGCGCTCACCAATGTCAATGTCGAGCTCGACGGCAACACGGCCGAGGGCGTCATGACCTACGCCAATAACGGCCGGCAGACGCTGCAGGCGACGCTCGCGGCCGATGCGCTCGACTTCACACCTTATATCTCGACGTTCCGCCTGCTCGCGAGCGGCGCCCGCGATTGGAACAGGCAGCTGTTTGACCTCAACGGGCTCTCGACCACCGACCTCGACATGCGCCTGTCGGCGGCGCGGCTGACCGTCGGACCGACGAAGCTAGGCCGGACCGCGATCGGCGCAAACTTGCGCAACGGCACGCTGGCGCTCTCGGTGGGCGAAGCCCAGGTCTATGGCGGCATCGCCAAGGGTTCGTTCGGTATCGCCCGCGCCGACAGCGTCGCCGACATCAAGGCGCAATTCCAGTTCACCGACGTCGATCTGCAGGCCTGCGCCTCCGAGCTGTTCGGCCTCAACAAGCTGTCCGGACGGGGCAACATCAACGTCTCCCTGCTTGCCTCCGGCTCGAGCCCGTTCGGCCTCGTGCAGTCGCTCGACGGCAGTGCCACGGTCACCGGGCATGACGGCGCGATCTCGGGCTTCAATGCCGAGCAGCTCTTGAAACGGCTGGAGCGGCGGCCGCTGTCAGGCGGTGGCAATTTCCGCAGCGGCTCGACCCCTTACGACAACCTCACCATCGCGGTGAAATTCTCCGATGGCATCGCCACCGCCGAAGACATCCGCGTCGAAGGGCCGGCGGCGAAGATCACGCTCACCGGCACCGCATCGGTGCCGACGCGCGAATACGACATGAAGGGCGTGGCCAGCCTCAACAGTGCGTCGGGCTTCGAATTGCCCTTCGTGGTGCAGGGGCCCTGGGATGATCCCCTGATCTTCCCCGATCCGGAAAGCCTGATCCGCCGCTCGCCGGCTTCCGCGCCCCTGCTCGACATGCTGAAGGACCGCAAGGGGAGCGACGCCGTGCGCTCCGCGATCGAGCGCATCACCGGCGCAGGCAAGCGTCCCCCACCGGCGGAATCGCCGACGGCGGAGAACGCAAAAGAGAACGCCAAGTCGAATTAGAGTAATCGGCCTCGCTCTCTTCGGGTTCAAGCGGCCGATTGCGTCGTCGGAATCCAGCTCTCGTTCTCCTGCACCACTGGTGCTCCGCCGATCGTCGTTCCGGCCGCGACCTCGAGAGTGGCGCCCTGCCCCAGTTCACGCGCCAACACCTCGCGATCACAGGCACCCTCCCACAGCGAAATGGTGATGGATGCGACACAGTTGCTGATCATGCTGGTCAGCGCCCGCGCTTCCGACATGAAGCGGTCGATGCCGACGAGCAGCGCCACGCCGGTCACGGGCAGATCCGGCATGACGGAGAGGGTCGCGACAAGAGCGACGAAGCCGCTGCCGGTGACACCGGCCGCCCCTTTGGACGTCAGCAGCATCAGCCCGAGCATCGCCGCGATCTGCCCCCACGACAGATGAATGTCGCAGGCCTGCGCGATAAAGATGGAGGCCAGGGTGAGATAGATGGCGCTGCCGTCCAGATTGAAGGAGTAGCCCATCGGCAACACGAGCCCTGACACGCCTTTCCGGCATCCGAGCCGCTCCAGCTTGCGCAGGGCGCCAGGCAGCGCCGGCTCCGACGACGACGTGCCGAGCACGATCAGCAGCTCTTCCTTGAAATAGCGGATCGTCCTCCAGAGGCTGAAGCCGTTCAGCCGCGCGAGCGTACCAAGCACGACCACCACGAAAACGGAGCAGGCGATATAGAAGGTCAGGATCAGCAGTCCGAGCGAGCCGATCGAACGGATGCCGTAGCGGCCCACTGTGAACGCCATGGCCCCGAAGGCGCCGAGCGGAGCGAGCTTCATGATGAAGCCGAAGGACACGAAAAGCACTTGTGAGAAGGACTCGACTGCCTTCGTCACCACAACGCCGCCGTCGCCGGCGCGGCTCAGGCCAAAGGCGATCAGAACGGAGATCAACAGGACCGGCAGCACTTCGCCATCGGCAAACGCACCAAAGAAGGAGTGCGGGATGATGTGCAGCATGAAGTCCGCAAATCCGGTCGCACCTGCCTGCTTGGTGAATTTCGCGGCCACCGACGGATCCAGCGTATTGACCGCAACGTGCATGCCAACGCCCGGCTGGATCAGCGAGACGGCCATCAGCCCGGCCAGCAGTGCGAGCACCGTGAGCAGGTAGAACAGCGCCATGGACTTCGCCAGCGTGCGGCCGACCTCACGGGAATCGCTGATGCTGTTGATGCCGCTGACGATGGTGCAGAACACGATCGGCGCGATCATCATCTTGACCAGCTTGACGAAGTCGTCGCCAAAGGGCTTCAGCGCGGCGCCGAATTCGGGCCAGAAATGGCCGGTGAGGACACCCAGCATCAGGCCGATCAGCACCTGGACATAGAGAATCCGGTAGAAGGGCTTTCCAGCCTCGGTGTTCGGGTGACCAGCCGGCGCTTCCTTGTGCATTCTCATTTCTCCCATGGCTCTGATTTTTTGTGATGGCTTCGGAAGCGGCGGGGTTCAGGCCGCCAGCTCCGAATGAGGCACGTGTGATCGACGGGCGAAGACGTGGCCCTCGAAGATTCGCCGAGCCGTCCGCAGCACCCTGGCAACCGGGCCGGGCTCCAGCCGAACCACGAGATGGCCGGAGGGATGGGCGAGGGTGATCGGCACCGGCGGCGCCAATGGTCCGACCATCTCGGCCGCGATCGTTCCGGGCGTGACGCATGCCGTCGCGATCGCGACAGCGCCGGTCACCGCCAGCGCGCTATGGCAGTCGTGCGGCATGAAGTATCTGGTGTTCAACGTCGCCTCGCCCCCGCGCGCAATCAGGACCGGCTTCGGGATCACCATGGCCGCGGAATCTGGAAAGCCCATCCGCCGTCCGGCCTCGATGCGCAAAGCTTCGAGACGCGCGCGAAAACGATTGTCGGCGAAGTCCGAGGGAGCCTCGCGGCCGGTCCATCCCAGATCTGCGGCGCGGACCAGCATGACGGGCATCGCCGCGTCGATGCAGGTCACATCGATCCCATCGATCCGATCGACCGGTCGTCCGGTGGGCAGGAGACGGCCGGTGCGCGCGCCGGCCGCGTCCGGGAACGACAGCTCGATCGGCGCGGCGGTTCCGGGGACGCCGTCGATCCGCGCCTCGCCATCGTAAGTCACGCGCCCGCCCGGGGTCGGAACGGTCGCATCAATCAGCTTGCCCGTGTTGACATTGTGGATGCGCACATAGGTGCGATCTGCTGCGGCGGCGACGAGGCCGGCTTCAATTGCGAATGGCCCTACTCCCGCGAGCATATTTCCGCAGTTCGGCGAGGTGTCGACGATGCCTTCGCGAACGCGCACCTGGGCAAACAGGTAGTCGACATCTGCGCCGGGCACCGATGCCGGTCCGACGATCGCAACCTTGTTGATGACGGCATTGCCGCCACCGATTCCGTCGATTCCAAGATCATGCCCTCCTCCCATCACGGACAGCAGGATCGCGTCGCGCAGTTTGGGGGCGCCCGGAAGATCGCGGGCCAGGAAAAACGGCCCGCGCGAAGTACCCCCGCGCATGACCACACAGGGAATGGCAATCTGATCGTTCATGGAGCTTTTCCGTTCGGCGAAACTTCGCCCGAGCCAAAGCATCGTCGACGAGAACTCTTTTGTGAAATGCAAATATCTGAGATATTATTCCGATTATCGATATAATGGAGCCCTGCCATGAACGCGGAACTGCTCGACCTCAAGGCGTTCATCACCGTGGCGGAGACGGGAAGTTTCGTCCGGACCGCCAGGGCGCTGAACCTGTCGCAGCCGGCGCTCAGCCGACGCATTCAGAAACTGGAAGAAGGTCTCGGCGCGCCGTTGCTCGAACGGTCGACGCGCCACGTCAATCTCACCATGACGGGGCGCGACTTCCTGCCGAAGGTGCGCCGCCTCATCGACGAGTTCGAGACCTCGGTGCTCGCCATCCACGATATCGGCGCGCGAAGTTCAGGCCTTGTCTCGGTGGCTGCGGTGCCGACGGCGGTGTTCTATTTCCTGCCGCGTGCGATCGGCCGGTTTGCAGAAGCTTATCCACGCATTCGCATCCGAATTCTGGACATCGGTGCCAATGAGGGATTGGAGGCGGTCGCGCGCGGAGAAGCCGATTTCGGCATCAATTTCATTGGTGCGTCACATGCCGAAATCGAATTCGAGAAACTGGTCGAGGATCCCTTCGTCCTGGCCTGCCGTCGTGACCATCCGTTAGCATCGCGCAAACAGGTCAGCTGGTCAGAGATCGCGCCGCACCGGATCATCACCGTCGGTCGCAACAGCGGCAATCGCGCGCTGATTGACAATGCGCTGGCGCGGCATGGCCTACAGCTGAACTGGTCCTATGAAGTCGCTCACCTCTCCGGCTCGCTTGGCCTCGTCGAAGCTGGACTTGGCATCGCCGTGCTGCCGAGGCTTGCGACGCCCGCCTCCGGTCATCCCATCATCCACACCATTCGGTTGAACGAGCCGGAAGTGTCCCGGACAATCGGAATCGTGCGCAGGCACGGGGCCACGCTGTCCCCTCATGCGAGCCAGTTTCTCAAGATGCTCCTCGAGGCCTGGCACACGCCTTCCGAGACGAGCGGCCAAGACAAGCCGCGGCTCCGATCCGCTCAGGCAAATTCGAATGCCGTTTCGGCGGGCCGCAAGGGGAAACGCTGATAGCTCGGCGGCGCAGCGGTACGAGGCCATTCCCGTCGACATGGAAGTTCCGCGGATCAGCCCCGCCGGCACTTCGGCTCCTCCGGCCGCAGCAGCATGGTGGCCAGCCAGGTGCGTTGCGTTCAGTCTTCATACCGCTTACAAAGCGCGGCTTCGCTAGTCGCGAGCAGGTACGGAAGTGCACATGGTCAGGCGATCAGAACGCAGAACCCGAATTGATTGCCGCGAATTGATGCGGCGATTGGATCGATGCGCCCGTTAAGCATCTCCTCCGGTGCAAGACCCACGACCTAGGTCTGACAAGATGCCGCTAGATCGGCTCACCGCCATGCGCTAGTGTTTTATACGACCGGTTAAAAACACCGGCCGTTTGAGGGAGAAAAACGTGAGATCCAAGGTTATTGGCGCAGTGTCACTGGCGGTCGCTGCGGTTGGGCTGTTTGCGGCCACCGCACCTGCCTTTGCGCAGCAGAAGACGATTACGGTCTGGTGGGGCAAGGGCTTCTATCGCTCCGAAGACGACGCGCTGATCGATACGATCAAGAAATTCGAAGCCAAGACCGGCATCAAGGTCGAATTGTCGCAATACGCGATCCAGGACATGATTCCGAAGACGGTTGCCGCGCTCGACGCCGGTACCGTGCCCGATGTCGCCTATTCCGATTCCTATGACGTGCAGGCCCAGGGCAAGTGGGCCTATGAGGGCAAGCTCGAGGACCTCTCGGACGTGATGGAGCCGATCAAGGACCGGTTCGTGCAAAACACGCTGGACGCCTCGATCCTCTACAACGACGTCGCCAAGAAAAAGGCCTATTACGGCTTTCCGCTGAAGCAGCAGAGCATGCACGTCCAGATCTGGAACGACATGCTGGAGAAGGCCGGCTTCAAGCAGAGCGACATCCCGAACGACTGGACCGGCTACTGGACGTTCTGGTGCGACAAGGTGCAGCCGGCGATCCGCAAGGCCACCGGCCAGCGCATCTACGCCGTCGGCCAGCCGATGGGCGTGGAGTCCACCGACGCCTTCCAGTCGTTTTACACCTTCATGGACGCCTACCACGTCAAGCTGGTCGACGATGACGGCAAGCTGCTGGTCGACGATCCCACGGTTCGCGAGAACCTGATCAAGGCGATGAAGGACTACACCGACACCTACATCAAGGGCTGCACGCCGCCCTCGTCCACGACCTGGAAGGATCCCGACAACAACGTCGCCTTCCACAACAAGACCATCGTGATGACCCACAACTTCACGATCTCGATCGCGGCGAAGTGGTTCGAGGACTCCCAGAACCAGGCCCTGACCCAGGAGCAGCGCGACGCCGGCAAGAAGGCCTATGAGCAGGACATCATCACCGCGTCCTTCCCGAAGGCTCCTGATGGTTCGACCATCCGCTACCGCTCCGACGTCAAGACCGGACTGATCTTCACCGCGGCCAAGAACAAGGCCGAGGCCAAGCAGTTCATCAGCTTCCTGCTCCAGGAAGAGAACGTCCGTCCCTACATCGAGGGCGCGCTCGGCCGCTGGTTCCCGGTGACGAAGGAAAGCCAGGAAAGCCCGTTCTGGCAGGCCGACAAGCACCGCAAGGCGGTCTACACGCAGTTCAAGGGCGGCACCGCGGCGTTCGACTTCACCAAGAACTGGAAGTTCACGATCCTCAACAACGAGAACGTGTGGGCCAAGGCGATGAACCGCGTCGTCAGCGAGAAGGTTCCGGTGGACAAGGCCGTGGACGAGCTGATCGCCCGCATCAAGCAGGTCGCGGGTTAAGTCCTCCGCCCCTCTCCCCGCCTTGCGGGGAGAGGTGTAAGAACAACACCGGCCGCGTTTCGCGGCCGGCTTCTCTTTGAAGAGTCCGAAAGAATGGCGATCACGCTCTCTGGCGATCAGGCACTCCCCGGCCCGCCCCTGTCGTCGCGGCTGACCCCGGCGCAGGTCTGGGGCATTGTCCTGCTCGCACCCTATCTGCTCGTTTTCCTCGCCTTTGTCGTCTATCCCGTCGGCTACGGGCTGTGGCTGGCGCGGGATCCTGCGAACTATGTCGCGCTCTACAACGATCCGATCTTTGCGCGTGCTGCAGTCAACACGCTGATCTTCCTGGTCATCGGCATCAACATCAAGATGCTGATCGCGCTGTTCCTGTCCGGCTTCTTCGCGCAGCAGCGCACCTGGATCAAATGGCTCTCGGTGATCTTCATCCTGCCCTGGGCGGTGCCGTCGATCCCGACCATCCTGTCGGTGCGCTTCATGCTCAATCCCGAGTGGGGCGTCATCAACCACCTGATCTTCTCCTTCACCGGCGATGACGGCCCGAACTGGCTGAACGACCCGACCGTGGCGCTCAGCATGGCGATCGGTGTGCACATCTGGAAGTCGCTGCCGTTCTGGACGCTGATCCTGATCACCGGACGCCTTGCGATCGCGCACGACCTGTTCGAGGCCGCCGAGGTGGACGGCGCGAGCTGGTGGCAGAAATTCCGCTACATCACCTGGCCGTCGATGCAGACGCTCTACGTGACCTGCACGCTGCTCTCGATGATCTGGACGCTCGGCGACTTCAACAGCGTCTACCTGCTCACCGGCGGTGGCCCGGCCGACCTCACCCACGTGCTGGCGACGCTCGGTATCCGCTATCTCCGGCTCGACCAGCTCTCGCTCGCGATGGCTTCCATCGTCTGCGCGATGCCGTTTGTCCTGCCGCTCGTGTACTTCATGATGAAACGGTTGTCGCGATGAAGCTTCCCTCTCTCCGTGACGTCGCGACGGAAGCGCGGCTGCTCCTGATCGGCATTCCCGTCTTCCTGTGGACGATGATCCCGATCTACCACATGTTCCTGTTCGCGATCTCTCCGAAGGAGGACGCGTTCTCGGGCAAGCTGTGGCCGGATCACCCGACGCTGCACAATTTCGAGATCGTGTTCAAGCAGCAGCATTACTTCCTGCGCGACTTCTACGTCCAGTTCTGGAACTCGACGCTGATCGCTGCGGCCGTTGGCGTGCTGACGCTGTTCATCGCCACGGCGGCGGCGTTCTCGATCTCGCGGCTGAAGGTGCCGGGCGGGCGCATGGTGCTGAACCTCGCGCTCTTCACCTATTTCATCCCAGCGGCGTTCCTCGCTGTGCCGATGTACCGGACCATGGGCAATTACGGTCTGCTCAACAATCACTGGTCGCTGATCCTGGCCATGGTGACGATCGCCTCGCCTTACGCGATCTGGGTGCTCAAGCAGGCGTCCGACAAGCTGCCGGTCGAGCTGGACGAAGCGGCGGTCATGGACGGCGCGACGACGCTGCAGATCTTCCGCCTGGTCTATCTGCCGCTGATGATGCCCTCGCTGGTCGCGATCGGCACCTATGCGGTGCTACTGGCCTGGAACGAATATCTCTACGCGTTCCTGCTGCTCTCGAACGACCGTCAGATCACCCTCCCCGTCGCGCTCGGCAACTTCCTCGCCGCCGACGACTCGCCGTGGGAGCTGCTCATGACCACCGGCTTCATCTACGCGCTGCCGCCGGCCGCGGTCTATTACGCCTTCCGCC
>NZ_LWIG01000052.1:152966-224989 GCF_002068095.1 Bradyrhizobium sacchari
GGGTGCGGTGAAGTCGTAGCCCTCCTTCGTCATTGCGAGCGCAGCGAAGCAATCCAGAAATGCTCCCATGGAAGCACTCTGGATTGCCTCGTCGCTACGCTCCTCGCAATGACAAGCCGCTCACAGCGGCGCAGCGCTCTCGCCCTGTGAACTCGACAGTTTTGAAGCCAGCGAGGCAATGACGATCACCACCGCGATGAGGGCGATCACCAGCGTGCAGATCGCATTGATCTCGGGCTTCACCCCGAGCCGCACCTCCGAGTAGATCCGGATCGGCAGTGTCGCCGAGCCGGGGCCGGTGGTGAAGCTCGCGATCACGAGATCGTCCAGCGACAGCGTGAACGCCAGCATCCAGCCGGCGACGATCGCCGGCGCGATCAGGGGCAGCGTCACGGCGATGAAAGCCCGCACCGGGTTGCAGCCGAGGTCCATCGCCGCCTCCTCCAGGGAGCGGTCGAGTGAGCCCAGACGGGACTGCACGACCACGGCGACGAAGCACATGGTCAGCGTCGTGTGGGCGATCGTCACGGTCCAGAAGCCGCGCTCGGCGTTCAGTGCCACGAACAGCAAGAGCAGCGAGAGGCCGGTAATCACCTCCGGCATCACCAACGGCGCATAGAGCATGCCGGAGAACAGCGTGCGGCCGCGAAACCGTTCGCCGCGTGACAGCGCCACGGCCGCGAGCGTGCCGAGCAGCGTCGCGATCGTCGCGGAGGCGACTGCGACCCGCAAGCTCATCCAGGCCGCCTCGATCATGGCACGGTCGTTGAAGAGCTCGCGATACCAGTGCAGCGACCAGCCGCCCCACACCGTCACCAGCCGCGAGGCGTTGAAGGAATAGAGAACGAGGATCAGGATCGGCAAGTAAAGGAACGCCAGCCCCAGCGCGAGCGAGGCGATGTTGAAGCGGGACAGGCCGGAGACCTTGCGCATCGCCCTACCTTCCCTGTTCGAGCTGCCGCTTCTGCAGCCGTTCGTATAGCAAGAGCGGCACCAGCAGCACGACGAGCAGCGCGATGGCCGCGGCGGAGGCGACCGGCCAGTCCTTGTTGGTGAAGAATTCGAGCCACAGGGTCTGGCCGATCATCAGCGAATTGGAGCCGGCCAGGAGATCAGGAATCACGAACTCGCCAACGATGGGGATGAAGCACAAGAGCACGCCGGCACCGACGCCGGGCAGCGACAGTGGAAAGGTAACGAGCCAGAACACCTGCCAGGGCCGTGCGCCGAGGTCGGAGGCCGCCTCTTCCAGCACGGGCTCCATCTTGGCGAGCGTGGCGTAGAGCGGCAGGATCATGAACGGCAAATACGAATAGACGATGCCGATATACATCGCGGTGTCGGTGGACAGCCACACCACGGGCTGGCCGACCAGATGCAGCGCCAGCAGGATCTGGTTGAGCAAGCCGTCGTGCTGGAGGATGTTGATCCAGGCATAGATGCGGATCAGGAACGAGGTCCAGAACGGCACGATCACCAGCACCATCGCCACCCCCTGCCAGCGCTTCGGCAGCCGCGCCATTCCGTAAGCGATGGGATAACCGATCAGGAGCAGCAGCGCAGTCGCCGTGATCGCGACGGTGAGGCTGCGCACATAGGCGAACACGTAGATGTCGTCGGAGCCGAGCAGTTTGAAATTGTCGATCGACAACGCTGCGAAGGCAGCCCTGAGCGCCTCCCATCCCGCCGTCAAATCGAACACGGGCTCGTAGGGCGGCTGCGCGATCGCGGTCTGCGACAGGCTGATCTTGAGCACGAAGGCGAACGGCACCAGGAAGAACAGCACCATCCAGACATAGGGCGCGATCGCGGCAAAGCGCGCGGGGCGCGCGAAGATGCGGCGGGAGCTCATGACGGCAGCACCACGCAATCGTCGGGCGTAAACCAGGCGACGACATGCTGGCTCAGGCTGTAGGCGTCAACGTCGATGCGTGCGCTGTTGACGACGG
This sequence comes from Bradyrhizobium sacchari, assembly GCF_002068095.1. Classification (GTDB taxonomy): domain Bacteria; phylum Pseudomonadota; class Alphaproteobacteria; order Rhizobiales; family Xanthobacteraceae; genus Bradyrhizobium; species Bradyrhizobium sacchari. The sequence goes on from NZ_LWIG01000052.1 coordinate 154,916, forward strand.
AAGCCTGCAGCATGCCGCCGGTGTCGAGCTTGATCTTGTACGTCGTGGTGCCGCCGAGATAGCAGATGTCCGCGACCACACCATCGAGCCGGTTGATCGCCGCCTCATGCCCTGCCTCGCTCACGGGGCCTCGGCGCGAGAGCTTGACCTTCTCGGGGCGGATCGCGACCGAAAATCTTGCCTCACCGACCGGCTCGCGCGGCTCGGCCACCACCAGCGGACCCGCATCACGCGTGCCGACGACCAGACGATGACCATCCCGCAATCTGGACTCGGCGTCGAACAGATTGATGTCGCCGACGAACTCCGCGATCCAGCGCGAGCGTGGCGCCTCGTAGAGCTCGCGAGGGGGCGCGACCTGGGCGAGCTTGCCTGATTTCATCACGCCGATCCGGCTCGCCATCGTCATGGCTTCCTCCTGGTCGTGGGTGACGATGATGAATGTCATGCCGAGCCGGCGCTGCAGCTCCATCAGCTCGCCTTGCGTGTTTTCGCGCAGCTTCTTGTCGAGGGCTGCAAGCGGTTCGTCGAGCAACAGCAGCTGCGGCCGGCGCGCCAGGGCGCGGGCGAGCGCGACGCGCTGGCGCTGGCCGCCGGAGAGCTGGTCCGGCTTGCGCTTCTCCAGGCCCTCGAGCTTCACCAGCGCGACCATCTCCGCAACGCGCGCCGAGATCTCGGCGCGCGCCATGCCGGCGCGCTTCAAGCCGAAGGCGATGTTGTCGCGCACGGAGAGATGCGGGAACAGCGCATAGTTCTGGAACATCATGTTGATCGGGCGCTCGTGCGGCAGCGCCTGCGCAATGTCCTTGCCGCCAAGCAGGATGCGCCCCTCGTCCGGCGCCTCGAAGCCCGCGAGCATGCGCAGCAGCGTGGTCTTGCCGCAGCCGCTGGGGCCCAGCAGCGCGAAGAACTCACCGGCCCTGATGTCGAGCGAGACGCCATCCACGGCCCGGAACGTTCCAAAGGACTTGGCGACGCCCTCGATACGCAGCAGCGCCTGCCCCGCTGCGGGATATGCATCTCCGGCGGCTGCACCCGCCGCCACATTCGTTCCGGGCAACTCTTCCGCCATGGTCCCTGCCAACCCCGATTCCGCCGCACGCTAGCGGCCGATCGGCCTTTGCTCAACCGGTTCGGGGAGGATCGTTCACATCACATTCGCCATGAACGCCGCCAGCGCGTCACGGTCGGCCACAGGCATGGTCAGGCCAAGCTTGGAGCGTCGCCACAGGATATCGTCCGGGAAACGAGCCCATTCGTGGGTCATCAGGTAGCGCACCTCGGCGCCAGTCAACTCAGGGCCGAAGATGGGGCCGAGTTCTTCCCGTGTCTTCGCCTCGCCGAGCACCGCCGGCAATCGCGAGCCATAGGCCGCTACCAGGCGCTGGGCCTCCGGCTCCGACAGAAAGCGCCAGCGGTCGCGCGCAAGGTCGACCTCGGTGTCGAAACGGTCCCAGGCGAAATCTCCACCTGGCAGCGCCGCGCCGGCGGTCCAGGGCGGCGACATCGGATAGAACGGGGTCAGCTTCGTCACCGCCCGCTCCGCTCGCAGCCGCGAGGTGGTGACATCGCCGCCGAACATCGTCAGTAGCGGCGCCTTGCCCCGGCGCGCATGGAACAGCGTCGTGCCGCCGCGCCCACGCGCGGACACCAGCGCCAGGTTGACGCCGGAGATAGTGCGGACCACGTCCGTCGGGGCGACGCGCTCGCGGAAATAGCGGCTGGCGGCCTCGCAGAGATAGCTGACGTCGGCGCCGGGCATCGCCACGATCGCGGGGTCGCCTGTGAAGGCATGCGTGACCGTGCCGATCAGCGTGAAATCGCGCTCGAACGGCCGGGCGAAGATCAGCCGCCCGTCATTGTTCTGAAAGACGTAGACGTTTTCGGAATCGAACAGGCGCGGCACGATGATCTGGCTCATCTGCGTGGCCGCCATTGCCGGCTGGGGCTGCCGCAGCACGGTGTCCGCGACGATCGGCGTCCAGCCGCCGGTGGCATTGGCCAGGGCCCGCGCCGTGATCGCGCGGCGATGTCCGCGATCGATCACCGCGAGCCGCCAGGTCTCGGTTCGATCGGCGCGGACGCAGCGCGCCCCGGTCCGGATCGCAGCGCCACGTTCGGCGGCATCCAGCGCCGTGAGCACGACCAGCCGGGAATCGTCGACGACGCAGTCCGAATATTCGAACGCCGTGCCGAAGGGACGCTTCAGTGCGTTGCCGACCGGATGATGCGTGATGTCGAGGGTCGCCGACGGCGGCAAACCGCCCCGGTTCGTGAGGCCGTCATAAACATACAGACCGACGCGCAGCAGCCAGGGCGGACGCTCCTCGGAATGCGCGGGGATCACGAAACGCATCGGCCGGACCAGGTGCGGCGCGATCCGGAGCCAGATCCGGCGCTCGGCGAGCGCTCGGCGCACCCGCCAGAAGCCACGGCGCTCCAATACCGACAGGTCGCCGTGGATCAGCCGCGGTGTCGCAGAGGACGCGGCGCCCGCGAGATCACCCTGCTCGAACAGAATCACGCGCAGACCGCGGCCGGCCGCATCGCGCGCGAGGCTGACACCGTTCAGGCCGCCGCCGATGATCGCAAGATCGTAGTCCGCCATGAAACCGTCGAGAGGGAGCGAAACGAAACGCTCTCATCCCTAGAGCTATTTCCGTTCCGATGAAATCGGAACGGGCTCCAGATTCTGGTTTTGACGCGTTTTCTTGACGCGAACCGGGATCCCCCTTCGCTCGAAAACGCACTAACCAGTCTTGAGCGCAAGCTCCATGGTCTCGCTGCGGCCGACGAGATCGGCGTATTTCCCGATCGGCAGGGGCTTGCCGAGCAGATAGCCCTGCACGCCATCGCAGCCCTCCCTGGCGAGGAAGGCAAGCTGTTCGACCGTCTCAACGCCCTCGGCGATGATCGACATTTCGAGGCCGTGACCGAGATCGATCACGGCGCGCACGATCGCCGCCGATTGCGGATTGCGGCCGAGATTGATGATGAAGGCACGGTCGATCTTGATCTTGTCGAACGGGAACGCCTGGAGATAGCTCAGCGAGGAATAGCCGCTGCCGAAATCGTCCATGGAGATGCGCACGCCGAGCGCCTTCAGCCGGCGCAGCAGGGCAAGGCCCCGGTCGAAGTCCTCGATCAGCACGCCCTCGGTGATTTCGAGCTCGAGCCGGCCGGGCGCGAGGCCCGTCTCGATCAGGATCGAATGGACGAGGCCGACCACGTCGCCGTGCATGAACTGCGCCGGCGACAGATTGACCGCGACCTGGAGCGGCTTCGGCCAGGACGCCGCCTCGCGGCAGGCCTCGCGCAGGATCCACTCGCCCATCTCGACGATCAGGCCGCTCTCCTCGGCGATCGGGATGAATTCGGCCGGCGAGACCTGGCCACGCACCGGATGCTGCCAGCGCGCCAAGGCTTCGAAACCGATGATCTCGCTCTCGGCGACGCTGAGGCCCGCGGCCCCCTGCGGCTGGAAGGCGAGCGAGAGCTCCCCGTTCTTGATCGCCATCGAGAGATCCTGGTGCAGCACGCGGCGATCGCGAATCTGCTGGTCCATCTCCGGCTGGTAGAGGCTGATCGTGCCACGCGACTTCTGCTTGGCGCGGAACAGCGCCGCACCGGCATTGGCGAGCAGCGAGGCGCCATCGGCGCCATTGTGCGGGAAAATCGACATGCCGGTGGTGACGCCGGCGCGAACCGGCCGGCCGTCGATCTGGAATTCCCGCGCGACGGCATCACCGATCTGCTGCGCGAGTGCGAGACCCGCCTCCGGCTGCTTGCCGTCGATGATCAAGCCGAACTCGTCGCCGGACAGGCGCGCCACCACGCCGCCCCGCGCGGAGTCCTGGAGCCGCTGGGCAACCTCGATCAGGAGCTTGTCGCCGAGCGCATGGCCGAAGACGTCGTTGACCTCCTTGAGCCCGTCGAGGTCGATGCAGAGCACGGCGAACTCCTCGCCGGTGCCTTCGCAGGCCTCGATCATCTGGGTCAGCGCCTGCAGGAAGGCGGCGCGGTTCGGCAGATCGGTGAGACCGTCGTGATAGGCCATGTGCGCCATGCGCGACTCGGTCTGCCGGCGGTCGGTGACGTCCTCATGGGTCTTGATCAGATATTGCGGCTCCCCGGCGTCGCTGAGCACCGTGGCGCGGCGGGTCAAAAACAGCCGCAGGCCGTCCTTGGTGGAGATCGGATGCTCCTCGGTGATCATCCCGCGCTTCTTGATCGCCGCCTCGTCGCGGGCGATGATCAGCTTGGCTTCCTTGGGATTGAAGATGTCGGACGCGGTCAGGCCCGTGGCTTCCTCGCGCCGGCGGTTGAGGATCGTCTCGGCGCTGCGGTTGGCGAGCAGGTAGCGACCGTCCTTGACCTGCTCCACGATCAGCGCGACCGGGATGTTGTCGACCACGAGCTCGAGGAACTTCTTGGTGCTTTCCAGCTCCTGCGACAGTGAGCGGCGGTCGGTGATGTCTTCGAACACCAGCAGCAGGAATCCGGGCCTGTTGGCTTCATTGCGGACCGCGATGCGGATCGAGGCGACCATGCGCCGCTCCCCGCCGCGCTCGACCTCGAACTCGTTGCGGAACTGGCCGTCCGGCGAATCGAGCGCCGCCCGGTCGGTCGCCTCGATGCTGGCCGCCGAGCGGGGCGCAAACAGCTCGCGCGCGTCCTTGCCGACGACATGGTCCCGCGAGAAGCCCCAGAAGCGCTCATAGGCGCTGTTGGCGAAGATGTAGCGGCCGTCCTCGATGTTCTTGGCGGCGACGCAGGCCGGCACGTTGTCCAGCACAGTCTCCAGGAATTGCTTGGTCGAGGCGAGTTGTTGCGACAGCCTGCGCTGGTCGCTGACGTCGAGGTGAGTCGCGACCGATCCGCCATTCGGCAGGATGAAATATTTCACCAGGATGGCCCGACCGTCGGGCAGCTCGGTGATCAGGCCATTGGGGCTTGCCGCCTTCTCGTAGAACTCGTCGTCCGAGACGCCGCCGAGGACGCCCCGCTTGCGCCTCAGCTCAAGGATGTCGTAGCCGGTCATGCCAGCCCAAAGGTCCGAGCGGGTCAGGCCGTAAATATCGAGATAGCGGTCGTTGCAGAAGATGATGCGCCGCTGTGCATCGGTCATCACCACGCCCTGGTTGAGATTGTTCATGGCGGAGGAGACGAAGGCATTGCGCCGCAATTGCAACCGCCGGGTCCGACGCAGCGCCGAATGGACCCACAGCGCGACGGTGGCCAGGAACGCGCAGACGACGACTCCCGCGATCAGGGCTTCCCAGACCAGGCTGGGATCGAGCGTGCCGAGATGGCTCGGCGCGGCGAGGCTGTCCTCGAACGCAAGGGCACGCGCAGGCGCGACCGCGCCGGCCAGGCACACGACGGCCTGCACAGCAATCGGAAGCGTGCTGCCCGCGTGCCAGTTCTTCTCAGCCATCAGCCACCCGCGATTTCAACGTCGGATTGTCTGGCCTCACGGGTTTGGATCGGGTAAACGCCTGTACGCGCAACAGAAAAATGTGACGCCAAATACGGCAATTGCCCTGACATGATAAATGCTTCCTTAACGGAAAACGGCCCCAAGCCCTCGTTCTCTGGTCCAAGGCCACCAGCGCTCCCAGCGGACGTCCTGCTCAACCATGGATAAGGTCGACTGCATCGTCGTCGGAGCCGGCGTGGTCGGGCTCGCGGTGGCACGGAAGCTCGCCCAGGCCGGGCGTGAGGTCATCGTGCTCGAGGAGGCCGAGGCCATCGGCACCATCACCTCCTCACGCAACAGCGAGGTGATCCATGCCGGGATCTACTACCGCGCCGGGAGCTGGATGGCGCGGATGTGCGTCAGCGGCAAGCACGCGCTCTACCGCTACTGCGGCGAGCGCGGCATCCCCCACAAGAATTGCGGCAAGCTGATCGTCGCCACCAATGCCAAGGAAACCGAGAAGCTGCAATCGATCAAGGCGCACGCCGAGGCCAATGGCGTGCTCGACATGCAGCTGCTCGCGGGCGAGGCTGCACGCGCGCTGGAGCCGGCCCTTGCCTGCGACGCTGCGCTGCTCTCGCCCTCGACCGGCATCATCGACAGCCACGCCTACATGCTCTCGCTACGCGGCGAGGCCGAGGGGGCCGGCGCTGCCTTCGCGTTTCATACCCCGCTGATCCGCGCCAAGGCGGCGGCCGGTGTCATTGAAGTCGAAGCTGGCGGCGAGGCGCCGATGACGCTGCAATGCAGCCTCCTCGTCAACGCTGCGGGACTCTCGGCGACGACGGTCGCGCGCAACATCGAGGGCATGCCGCTGGACCGGATTCCGCCGGCCTATCTCGCGAAGGGAAACTACTTCAGCTGCAACGCCAGGGCGCCGTTCTCGCGCCTGATCTATCCGGTGCCCGAGCCCGGCGGGTTGGGAGTGCATCTGACGCTGGATATGGCTGGGCAGGCGCGTTTCGGTCCTGACGTCGAGTGGATCGAGACGATCAACTACGAGGTCGATCCGTCACGCGCCGAGCGCTTCTACCCGGCGATCCGCAAATACTGGCCGACGCTGCCCGATGGTGCGCTGATGCCGAGCTATTCGGGCATCCGCCCGAAGATCGTGCCGCCGGCAGTGGCCACCCAGGATTTCCTGATGCAGGGCCCGCGCGATCACGGCGTTGCAGGCCTGATCAACCTGTTCGGCATCGAATCGCCGGGACTGACGTCCTCGCTCGCGATCGCCGATCACGTTGCCGAGCTCGCAAATATCTGAACCCCGCGCAAAGATCTTTGCACGGCTTCGCACCTTGCAGCAGGGAAGATGAGCGCAAAGGCTCTCATCCCTGCCTGAAAGGGTACGATCAACTCAACACTGTTACGGGGGTTACTAGTGGAGCGTATCGCCTTGCTTCAGACGCTCGATCTGGTCCTTGACCATCAACTTCCGGCGCTTCAACTCAACAATTTGCAGGTCGTCTGTTGAAAGGTGCACGAGTGCTTCGTGCAATTCGTTTTCGAGAAGTTTGTGCTTCCGCTCCAATTCAACAAGATGTGCCTGAATTGTCATTCGAAACCTCCTCGGTAGGGTTGAACCTCAGGATTCGATCCGGACAGCGAAGTCTACATCACCGATTCGTTCTGTCGATGGATATCCGTCGTCGCTTCGTCATTTTTGAAAATTCATATGTAATGAAGCGTGAGTACGGAACCGCGCGGGAAAAATCCATGATATCAATGCACTTGCGCAACGCCGCAGCGAACCGTTGAAATATCTTGCGAGAGATCGGTGCGTGGCGGCCCGAGATCGCTTGCGGTCACGCCGCGCAAGGACGATAATTTCCACAAGGCATCCACAGCCTTAATCTCACGCCTATCGGTTTTTCGGCCACCGCAGACATGACCCATGAAGACGAGCGCGAACTCGAAGCCGAGCTCGCCCGGTTGCAGCAGGAACACCGAGATCTCGACGCGGCGATCGATGCACTGCATCAATCGCCTGCCCCCGACCTGTTGCGGTTGCAGCGGCTGAAAAAACGCAAGCTGTTGTTGCGCGACCGCATCGCGTTCATCGAAGACCAGATCACCCCCGACATCATCGCCTAATCGTCCTCGCCGCGGTGGGTGTCGCGTCTCAACCCTCTTGACTCGAAAAGAACAAAATAGGAACATTCTGAACGCCCCCAGGAAACGCCCAAGGACAACTCAAAGGACCATGCAGATGTCGCCAACCGCTCTCTTGGACAACAGCCATTATGAACAGGCCTGCGATCAGGCGATCGCGATGTGCGACGGCAATCTGCGCAGCACCATCAAGGCGCTGATCATGGCCAACGAATATCTGGAGGCGGAACTGGAAGAATTGCAGGCGGCGATTTCAGCCGGCTGCATTCCCGAGACCTCCCGCAGCCAGATGCGGAGCAGGAACAGCGCCGCCTGAAGGGCGACGAGATTGGGAAGAATCGTCATCGCGCTTCAGGTTATTTTTCGAGCATGATCTCCGCGCGAACGCGTTCCGCGTTTGTCGCGACGGAAGCGCGCTTGTCCGGATCATGCTTTGGCTTTCAACATTGGAGCAACGCCATGTCGGACGTGACCTATTACGTTGCAATGCCCTTTTTGATTGATGCCGACGGATCACCCGTCGCAGGCGCGGCGGAGGAATGTCAGTCCTCGTCGGCAGCACTGCGCCGCGCCGAGATTCTGGCGCGCGGTGCCGGCCACATCGGCGCGGTCGCCTTCAGCCGCAGCGGCGATCCCATGACCGGCGAATTCGGCGACGCGACGCTGCTGCGCAAATTCGGCAACGTGCCGGAAGATCTCGCCACGCTGTAGGGATTGTCGTTTGGGTGTGAGCGCTGACGCGGCCCTCGAGTCAGGGTCTAAAGCGCGATGAGATTGGGATGAATCGTCATCGCGCTTTAGGTATTGTTTGAGCATGATCTTCCGGAAAACCGCTTCACACTTTTCCGGATCATGCGCTAGTTGCTGACGAGCCTGATCCGCGGCTCGTGCCGGCGGCGCGCCTTGCGCACATACATGGCGGCATCGGCCTCTTCCAGGGCACGGCCTGCGTTGGAGTGCGGGCCGAGCAACGCGACGCCGGCGGAGGCGCCTGCGGTCACGTGCTGGCCGCGGAAGACGAAGGACAATTCGTCGATCGCCTGCTCGAGGGTCGCGGCCTTCGCCTTGGCATCGGTCTCGTTGAGATTCCACAGCAGCAGCGCAAACTCGTCGCCGCCAAGCCGGCCGACCACGTCGGAGGCGCGGACCTGCCGCGTCAGCGCAGCGACGATCGCCTTGAGCACCTCGTCGCCGGCGGCATGGCCAAAGGAATCGTTGATCGGTTTCAGCCGGTCGACATCGAGCATGATCAACGCGCCAGTGGCGCGGTAGCGCTTCATGTAGGCGATGGCACGCCCGAGCTCGCGCTCGAAGCCGCGCCGGTTCGGAATGTCCAGCAGGAAGTCGGTGTCGGCAGCCGCCTCCAGTTCCGAAACCCGCAGCAGGGCCGCCTTGAGCTTGCCCTTGAGGTCGCGGATGGTCGCCTTGCTGTCGTCGGCCGCAGGCGCTGCGCGCGAGGCCAGCTTGGCCGGGCGATTCGCGGCGGCCTTGGATCGGCTGGCGCTGGCTTTCCGGCCCTTTTTAGCCTTCGCAGCGCTCGCCCTTTTTGGTTTCTTCATGGGCATCCTGCTCAATGAAGGCTTGCGGGGATTCACCAAGACAGGATAGTGCATTCCCTTCTCCTTGCCACCGCCTTGCGAGCCGCCGGCCGGAACCGTTAATCTGGCCTATGTTTCTGTTTTCCCGAGCACAATTGACGTCATGACCGCGCCGATCGCCATCATCATGGGAAGCCAGTCGGATTGGGACACGATGCGGCATGCCGCCGAGACGCTCGACGCGCTCGGTGTCGTCGCGGACACCCGTATCGTTTCGGCCCACCGGACCCCCGACCGGCTGTTTGCCTTCGCCAAGGGCGCCAAGGCGGAGGGTTACAAAGTCATCATCGCCGGCGCCGGCGGCGCTGCACATTTGCCGGGCATGGCGGCGGCGCTGACGGAACTGCCTGTGTTCGGTGTTCCCGTCGAATCGAGGACGCTCAAGGGCGTCGATTCGCTCTATTCGATCGTGCAGATGCCCGCGGGCATCCCGGTCGGCACCCTCGCCATCGGCAAGGCCGGCGCGATCAACGCGGCGCTGCTTGCGGCCGCCGTGCTGGCGTTGTCCGACCCGGCCCTGTCCGGCCGCCTCGCCGCCTGGCGCAAGGCGCAGACCGACGCGGTTGCCGAGCGTCCGGAGGACAAGGCGTGACTGACGCAAAGCAGGTGAAGCTGAAGCCCGGCGACACCATCGGAATCCTTGGCGGCGGACAATTGGGGCGGATGCTGGCAATGGCTGCGGCGCGGCTCGGCCTGCGCTGCCAGGTGTTCTCGCCCGATCCGGATTCGCCGGCCTTCGACGTCGTGCTGAACGCGACCTGCGCAGAATATGCCGACGTCGAAGCGCTGGAGCTGTTCGCCCACGACGTCGACGTCATCACCTACGAATTCGAGAACGTGCCGGCCGCCGCCGCGATGGTGCTGGATGCGCGCCGTCCGGTGCTGCCCAATCGCAAGATCCTCGAGACCACCCAGGACCGGCTCGCCGAGAAGGATTTTGTGACGAAGCTCGGCATCGGCACTGCGGCCTATGCCGACGTCACCTCCGTCTCCTCGCTGCGCGAGGCGATCCTGAGGATCGGGCTCCCGGCGGTGCTGAAGACCCGCCGCTTCGGCTATGACGGCAAGGGCCAGGCCATCATCCGCGAGGGCGACGACATCGCCAAGGTGTGGACCAGCCTCGCCACCAAATCGGCGATCCTGGAAGCCTTCATCCCGTATGAGCGCGAGATCTCCGTGATCGCCGCGCGCTCGGCCACGGGCGAGGTCGAGTGTTTCGACGTGACCGAGAACGAGCACCGCGACCACATCCTGAAAGTGTCGCGCGCCCCCGCGCCGATCCCGGACACGCTGGCGGACCAGGCGCGCGACGTCGCGAGCAAGATCGCGACCGCGCTCGACTATGTCGGCGTGCTGGCGGTGGAGATGTTCGTGCTCGCCAACGGCACCGGACCGAAGGTGCTTGTGAACGAGATCGCCCCGCGCGTGCACAATTCCGGGCACTGGACGCTGGACGGCGCCTCCGTCTCGCAGTTCGAGCAGCACATCCGCGCCATCGCCGGCTGGCCGCTCGGCAAGCCGGTGCGCCACGGCGAGATCGTCACCATGACCAATCTGATCGGCGACGAGATCAACGACTACGACAAATGGCTGACCGTGCCGGGCGCCACGGTGCACATCTACGGCAAGGGCGCGCCGCGCCCCGGCCGCAAGATGGGCCACGTCACCGAAGTCCGGCCCGCCAAGGACAAGTGAGGGACCGCAGCGGAAGCTGCGATCCCGTTCGCGGATTAGGCCGTCTTCACGCCCGCGACGACGCCGGCGGGCTCCTCGCTGAGCCAGCGATAGACCACTCCGCCCAGCGCGCCCCCGATCAGCGGTGCGACCCAGAACAGCCAGAGTTGCGCCAGCGCCCAGCCGCCGACGAACAGCGCGGGGCCGGTGCTGCGCGCCGGGTTCACCGACGTGTTGGTGACGGGAATGCTGACGAGATGGATCATCACCAGCGCGAGCCCGATCGCGAGCGGCGCGAAGCCTGCGGGGGCGCGGCCATGGGTGGCGCCCATGATGACGAACAGGAACATCATGGTCATCACCACCTCGGTGAGGAAGCACACCACCATGCCGTATTGACCAGGCGAATGCGCACCAAAGCCGTTCGACGCAAAGCCCTTGGTGACGTCAAAGCCCGGGGCGCCGCTGGCGATCACATAGAGCAGCGCAGCCGCAACGATCGCGCCGACGACCTGCGCGACGATATAGGGCAGGATCTGTCCGGTCGGGAACCGGCCTCCCGCTGCAAGACCGACCGTGACCGCCGGATTGAGATGGCAGCCCGAGATGTGGCCGATGGCGTAGGCCATGGTGACCACGCTGAGGCCGAAAGCCAGGGACACGCCGACCAGACCGATTCCGACCTGCGGGAAGCCGGCCGCGATCACGGCGCTGCCACAACCTGCGAATGTGAGCCAGAAGGTGCCGATAGCCTCGGCAGCATATTTTTTCATATCCATTGTCGTCCCCTGATTTCATAGATTCCGGAACAAAGCTCCGGCCGCGGCCGCGCCAAGGGCATCGAACCGCCCAAATCGGGACCGCCCAGGGCTATTTTCGCCGCATTTAATGGCTGAACTTGGCCCGAAACACCTCTTGGCCGGTGGACAATCCAGGTTTTGTCTGATACATCCGCGCCCTCAAGGTTAAGGGCTTGCGCGTTTTGCCATCCCCTTTGACTTACCAGAATTCAAATCCGATCCACTGAAGAGGATGCCGCGTGCAGGTTCTCGTTCGCGATAACAATGTCGATCAAGCCCTCAAGGCGCTGAAGAAGAAGATGCAGCGCGAGGGGATTTTCCGCGAGATGAAGCTCCGCGGCCACTACGAAAAGCCCTCCGAGAAGAAGGCCCGCGAAAAGGCCGAGGCCGTGCGCCGTGCGCGCAAGCTGGCCCGCAAGAAGCTGCAGCGCGAAGGCCTGCTGCCGATGAAGCCGAAGCCGGTGTTCGGCGCTGGTCCCGGTGGCGAGCGTGGTGGTCGTGGCGGCCCGGGTGCAGGTCCGCGCGGACCGCGCTGATCTTTCCGTATTTACCAGACTTCAGTTTTCGATGACGCGGGCCCAGAGCCCGCGTTATTATTTTGTAGCGGTGCCTTTCTGGGACGGGCACTTACCGATGCGGCACTAAAGCGCGATGAGGTTGATCATCGCGCTCTAGATTGTTGTTTGAGCATGATCTTTTCGGAAAACCGCGGCACACTTTCCGGATCATGCTCTAGCGCGAGCGAACCGTAGATGGCCCCCCCTTTCCCCAAGCGCGGCTTGGCGCGACGGCGCCCGATCTGGCGGCAGCCGCTCGCGCTGGCCCTGACGGGGATCGCACTGTGCGGCTGCTCCTTCGACTTGGGATCGCTGATGCCGGAGAAGGAGAAACCGCAGGAGGCACCGAAGGCGGCGGCGACTGCCGAGAGCGCGGCGGTCAGCGCCGGCAACGTCACCGAAGCCCAGGCCCACACGGCAAAGGCCCAGTCCCTCGCCAAGGCAGGCGAGACGGCGGCAGCGCTTGACGAGTTCAATCGCGCCGTCGGGCTCGATCCCTATAATGCGCAGGCGCTTTATGGCCGCGCGCTGATCTACCAGGGCAATAACCAGCACGATTTCGCCATCGCCGATTTCAGCGCGGCGAGCGGGCTCAACCCGCAAAAGGCCGAGCCGCTGCTCGGCCGCGCCACCAGCTATCTCGCGCTCGGCAAGGTCAAGGAAGCCGCGGCCGATCTGGATGAAGCCTCAGAGGCCGATCCGCACAATGTCCAGGTCTGGACCGCGCGCGGGCAAGCCTATGAGCGGCTCGGCGACCGGGCCAAGGCGGCGGCGTCCTACAACAAGGCGGTTGCCCTTCGTCCACGCGACGATGCCGCCCGCAGCGGCCTCGCCCGCGTCGGCGGCTGACAGGGCGGAAGAGGCGCCGTCTTAATCGGGGGTGGAGCTCTTCGGCAGGACGGAGTGGAACATCGACTTCATGCCCGACAGCATCTCGTCCGCGACGTTGGTCTTCTTCGGCCGAGGCATGGTCGCGCCGGCGTCGGCACGCAGGTCGAGCGGCGGCGCGATGACAGGCACGGGAATGTCAGCCGGCGGCGTGATCCGATTCGGGTCGTCGTTGCCGACCGAGGCCGTGTAGGACGGCTGCGAATTGCCATTGCCATACGCCTCGGGGGAGGGCGTGGACACCGTGATCGGCGGCGGCAGCGGACGCACCGCTGAAGGCTCCGTCGTGATGACGCGCGGGGCCTCTGGGACGCGGGCGGCTTCGCGGACGGCGGGCTCGGGGGTCCGCTCGACCGGCTTGGTCTCGGCAGCTTTGGCTTCGGCGGCTTTGCCCTCGGGCGACTTGCGAAGACGCTCGATGGCGGCACGCGCCAGATCGTTGGCGTCGGGGGCCGCAGCCTGGGATGCCGCAGCCGGCGCTGAATTGGCCTCCACCACCGGCGCGGTGGCCGCCGGGGTCGACTTCGCGGCCGCCTTCTCGCGCGCCGGGCGGCCGTGCGAGGCGGTCTCAGCCGGAGCAACGTCCGCAGCCTTGGTCTCGGCCTTGTCGGCAGGCTTCTCGGCCGCAGTCTTCTCCGTCACGCCCTTCTCGGAGACGCTCTTTTCAGGAATGCCCTTGGCCTTGACGCCGGGTGCGGGCAGGTTGGCGGTATCCGTCGGCTTGGCGCCCTTGCCGGTCTCGGCGGGCGCGGCGACGGCCGCGGGGCTGTCCGGCGCCGGCTTGGCGTTGATGTAGTGGTTAACGATATAGGCCCCGATGATCGTCGCGAGCACCGAGGGGAAAATATCCATCGAGATTTTAGCGAGGTATTTCAGCATTTCTCGGCCACTCCCCGCGCGACCAGATGCGGGAACTTTGGGGCAATTGTAAGGGATCAACTGCGACGGATCGATGGCAAAGGCTAACCCTACGCCTTCAGCTCGATCTCAAGGAACACGATCTCAGTTGAGGTTTCGTTAAGTACGTCGTGCTGGACGCCGGCCTTGCGGAAGTAGGATTTTCCGGCCGCAAGTTGCGCCTTGGATCGCTCGCCGCCGGGCGCCACGATGGTCATTTCGCCGGCGACGACGGGAACAATCACATAGTCCATCCCGTGGGTGTGGTGCCCGGTCGCGCTGCCCGGGGCGAGCCGCCATTCGGTCACCCGGACCTCTTCGTTGTCGATCTGGACTTCAGATTTGGCGGCAAGCATCGGGGGTTCCTTCTACGGCACGAAAACCATGAACACGTAGACGGCAAATACCACCATATGGACCAGGCCGAACAGGACATTGGTCCTGCCCGTGCCGAAGGTCAGCATGCTCAGGAAGAAGGTCAGCAGCAAAAGGACGCTGCCCTGGGCGCTGAGGCCGAGTTCGAGCTCCTTGTCGAGCGCGTAGGTGGCGACGCCGACGGCGGGGATGGTCAGGCCGATGGTCGCCAGGGACGAGCCGAGCGCGAGATTGATGCTCTTCTGGAGATCGTTCTTGCGGGCCGCCGCGATGGCCGCGACACCCTCCGGCATCAGAATCAGCAGCGCGACCAGAAGGCCGGCGAAGGCCGGTGGCGCGCCGATCCTGGCGCCCACGGCATCGACCACCAGCGAGAATTTCTTGGCCAGCAGCACGACCGCCAGCAGCGAGCCCAGGAGCAACACAACGGTGAGCGCGAGCGTCCCGGCCGACAGATGCACGGCCCCGCCCTCGCCTTCCGCCCGTTCATGAACGAAGTAGTCCTTGTGCAGAACCGTCTGGGTGTAGAGGAACACCGCGTAAAGCGCGAGCGTGACCACATCGACGAAGCCGAGCTGAACGGACGAATAGACCGGTCCCGGCGTGGTGGTCGTGTAGTTCGGCATGATCAGGGTGATGGTCGCGAGCGCGAACAGGACGCTGAGATAGACGTTGGCACCCGAGAGCTGAAAGCCCTGCTCGCGATAGCGCAGGCCGCCGATGAAGATGCAGAGCCCGACGAGGCCGTTACAGACGATCATGACCACGGCGAACACGGTGTCGCGCGCCAGTTCCGGGGCCGGCTTCTCGCCCAGCATGATCGTGGTGATCAGCGCCACCTCGATGATGGTCACCGAGAGCGTCAGCACCAGCGTGCCATAGGGCTCGCCGACCCGTTCGGCGATCACTTCGGCATGATGGACGGCGGCGAACACCGTTCCGAACAAGATGACCAGAAGGACGATGGCGAAGACGAGCCCGGCCAGCGACAGCGTGAAGACATAGTCCGTCGCGCTGACGGCTACGAACAACAGCACGGCCAGTGCCGGGAAGATCCAGGCCGACCGGGGCATCGGACTATGCGCGCTCATCCACTGGCTCCAGTGTTTCCAGCATGATCCGGAAAAGTGTGCCGCGGTTTTCCGAAAAGATCATGCTCAATCGAAGAGACCGAGGTGCGATGAGGCTCCATCGCATCTCGCGCGAGCAGTAACAAATCGGCCGTCAGATTCAATGCCAGTGCAGGATCGGCGCGATCGGCAGGACCGTCAGCAGCAGGAACAGCGGGATCAGCACCGCGCCGGCGCGCAGCAGATAGCCGAAGAAGCTCGGCATCTCGATGCCGTTCTCGCTGGCGATGCTGCTCACCATGAAGTTCGGCGCATTGCCGATATAGGTGAGTGCGCCCATGTAGACCGCGCCCATGGAGATCGAGGCCAGCGTGCCCGACAGGGCATGCATCAGCACTTGCGGGTCCCCGCCGGCCAGCTCGAAGAACAAGAGATAGGTCGGCGCATTGTCGAGGAATGCCGACATCAGGCCGGTGGACCAGAAATAGGCGGCCTCGCGCGGCGTGCCGTCCGGCGCCGTCACCGCCGACAACAGCCAGGCGAAGGCGCCGTGGTGGCCGGCATTGAGCATGGCAATGACCGGAATGATGGCGACGAAGATGCCCGCGAACAGCTTTGCGACCTCGCGGATCGGCTCCCAGGTGAAGCCGTTGGCCTGCCTGTGCTCGTCCGGCGTCAGCCACACCGACAGCGCCGCAATCGCCAGCAGCGCCGCGTTGCGGGCGGTATCTTCCAGCTCCAGCTTCGTTCCGAGAACGTCGAAGGCGATGCCGGGTCTCCACATCGCCGAGGCCAGCAGGCTGGCGACGATGGCCGCAATCAGCACCAGATTGACGAGGCCGCGGATCCGCATCGGCTTCCCTGGACCTGTGTCGCCGAGCGGCGGCTCGCTCCTGAAACGCCAGATGTCGACGGCGACGAAGATGAGGAGCAGCAGTCCGGCAACGATCATCGTCTGCAGCCAGATGTTCCGCGCGGTCCAGAAGAAATCGACGCCGTGCAGGAAGCCGACGAACAGCGGGGGATCACCGAGCGGGCTCAGCGCGCCGCCGACATTGGCGACCAGGATGATGAAGAAGATGACGACATGGGCGTTGTGGCGCCGCGGCCGATTGGCGCGGATCAAGGGGCGGATCAGGATCATCGCCGCCCCGGTGGTGCCGACGACGCTCGCCATCAGCGTGCCGAGCGCGAGGATGCCGGCATTCGCCGCCGGCGTGACCCTGATGTCGCCCGTGATGAGAATGCCGCCGGCCACGACATAGAGCGAGAACAGCAGCACGATGAAGCTGAGATATTCGGCGAGCATGGCGTGGGCCAGCGCGGCCAGCGTCGCCATGCCCCCTGCGGACAGCGCGAGCGAGCCGAGCGCCAGCAGCGACCAGGCCGCGGCGATCTTGCCGTAGTGATGGTGCCAGAATTTTGCGAACAGCAGCGGCCCGAGCGCGATTGACAGCAGCAGGCCGGCAAAGGGCAGCGCATAGGGCCAGCGCATCGCCGCGCCGTCGATCCCCGCCGCAGCCCATGCGGGCTGCGGCAACAGCACGAAAGGCGCGGCGACGACCACGCAGTTCCGCCAGGCCGGAAGCCGTCTAGGAAGCAATGAAGCGCCTCGCTGTCTCGATCGCGCCGAACGCATCGAGATTTTCGTGTCCGCCGCCCGCAAAGCGAACGAACTCTTTCGGTTCATGCGCGAGCGCGAACAGACGCTCTCCGAACGCGATCGAAATGGCAAGGTCATTGGTGCCATGCATCACCAGGAGCGGCACCGTGACGCGCGCGATCCGCTCGTCGGAGCGAAACTGATCGCGCATCAGGAGACGGACCGGGACGAAGCGGAACGCCGCGGCGGCGACGTCGGCGGTCGAGGTGTACGGCGCCTCCAGGATCAATTTGCCGACGGGATGTTCGGAAGCGATGGCAACCGCGACGCCCGTCCCCAGCGAGAAGCCCCATGCGACGATTCGTTCCGCGGCATAGCGCGCGGCGGTGAAGGCGTAGGCGGAAGCGGCATCGCGCAGCAGCCCCTCTTCGCTCGGCGCCCCGCTGGAGCCGGCGTAGCCGCGATAGGACAGCGCAATGAGGCCGGTACCGTCAGCCGTGATCGCCTTGAAGCGATCGATGCGGCCGGCGAGGAAATCGCCATTCCCCGGAAAGAACAGGATCACGGGACGACCGGGCTTCGCCGGGACGTGCCAGACGATCACCTTCTCGCCATCGGACGTGGTCAGGACATGCTCTTCCGCCTCGGGCAGGCCCGCGGCATCGGGCGCGGTGCGACCGACCGGCGGGATCGGAAACAGCATCTCGCGCTGGCGGACGTACAGCACGACGAGACCGGCAAGATAGACGGTCACGAGCAGGATGGCGATCCACTTGACGATGGTCATGATGAGGCGGCCCGTCTCCGCATCAGGGCTTGCGACGGCTCCGCAGCAATTTCATGACGTCGGGCCTGATGCTGGCGGGAACGTCGCGGCAGCCGCACGCTGCCTTGTGGGCGGCGTGCCAGGCGATGCGCTGCTCGCGCGTCGTCTTGGGGGGCATGCGATGGGACCGGTGCCATTCCTTGTTGATGGCCACGGTCCCTCCCGCGTTACATCGCCTTGACGATGTTCTCGGTGACCTTCTTGGCGTCACCGAGCAGCATCATAGTGTTGTCGCGGTAGAACAGCGGATTGTCGATACCCGCGTAACCCGACGCCAGCGAGCGCTTGATGAACATTACCGTGCCGGCCTTCCAGACCTGCAGCACCGGCATGCCGTAGATCGGCGAGGACTTGTCCTCTTCGGCCGCCGGGTTGGTGACGTCGTTGGCGCCGATCACGAAGGCGATGTCGGCCTGCGCGAATTCGGAGTTGATGTCCTCGAGCTCGAACACCTCGTCATAGGGCACGTTGGCTTCGGCCAGCAACACGTTCATGTGGCCGGGCATGCGGCCCGCGACCGGGTGAATGGCGTATTTCACCTCAACGCCTTCCTTCTTCAGGATGTCGGCCATCTCGCGCAGCGCGTGCTGGGCCTGCGCCACCGCCATGCCGTAGCCGGGCACGATGATGACCTTGGAAGCGTTCTTCATGATGAAGGCCGCATCGTCCGCCGAGCCCAGCTTGGCGGGCTTCTGCTCGCCCGTACCGCCGCCGGCCGCCGCAGTCTCGCCGCCGAAGCCGCCGAGGATCACCGAGATGAAGGACCGGTTCATCGCGTGGCACATGATGTATGACAGGATCGCGCCCGACGAGCCGACCAGCGCGCCGGTGATGATCAGCGCCGAGTTGCCCAACGTGAAGCCGATGCCGGCCGCGGCCCACCCCGAATAGGAGTTCAGCATCGAGATCACGACCGGCATGTCGGCGCCGCCGATCGGGATGATCATGAGCACGCCGAGCGCCAGCGCCAGGATGACGATCATCCAGAAGTCGAACGCGCTGCCGGACAGCACGAGGCCGACGATGAAGACGACCAGCAGGATGCCGAGCACGACGTTGATGACGTGGCGGAACGGCAGGATGATCGGCGCGCCGCTCATGCGCGCGGACAGCTTCAGGAAGGCGATCACCGAGCCGGTAAAGGTCAGCGCGCCGATGGCGACGCCGAGCGACATCTCGACCAGGCTCTGCGGATGGATGTTGCCGGGGGTGCCGATGTCGAAGGCCTCGGGCGCGTAGAACGCGCCGGCGGCGACCAGCACCGCGGCCATGCCGACCAGCGAGTGGAAGGCGGCGACGAGTTCCGGCATCGACGTCATCGGCACGCGCCGCGCAATCACCGCGCCGATCGCGGCGCCGATCGCGATGCCGACGATCACCAGCACCCAGGCCAGACCGTCGGCCGGCGGATGGTTGGCAAGCGTGGTGGCGACCGCGATCGCCATGCCGATCATGCCGAACAGATTGCCCTGGCGCGACGATGCCGGGCTCGACAGCCCGCGCAGCGACAGGATGAACAGCACTCCCGCCACGAGATACAGAAATGCAGAGAGGTTGGCGCTCATCTCAGGTCCCCATTGATCCCATCAGCCCGAGGTGGCCGCTTACTTCGACTTCTTCTTGTACATCGCCAGCATGCGCTGGGTGACAAGGAAGCCGCCGAAGATGTTGATGCAGGCAAAGATCAGCGCGACGAAGCCGAAGGCGCGCGCCCAGCCAGAGCCGCTGGAAACGTTGGCGACGCCGCCGGCCAGCAGCGCGCCGACCACGATCACCGAGGAGATCGCGTTGGTCACGCTCATCAGCGGCGTGTGCAGCGCCGGCGTCACCGACCACACCACGAAATAGCCGACGAAGACGGCGAGGACGAAGATCGACAGCCGGAAGATGAAGGGGTCGACGACCTGTGCAGCATGCTCCATGGCGACTCTCCTTACGCTTTCGGCTGGAAGTTCGGGTGGATCACGGCGCCGTCCTTGGTCAGCGCGGTGGCCTTGACCAGCTCGTCGTCCCAGTTCACGGCGAGCTTCTTCTCCTTCTTGTCGACCATGGTCTCGATGAAGGAGAACAGATTGCGAGCATAGAGGCTCGAGGCCGAGGCCGCGACGCGGCCGGCAACGTTGGTGTAGCCGACGATCTTGATGCCATCGAGGTCGACGACCTCGCCGGCCTTGGCGCCTTCGACATTGCCGCCGCGCTCGACGGCGAGATCGACCAGCACCGAGCCCGGCTTCATCGACTTGACCATCTCGCTGGAGACGAGCTTGGGCGCCGGCCGGCCCGGGATCAGCGCGGTCGTGATCACGATGTCCTGCTTCTTGATGTGCTCGGCGGTGAGCGCGGCCTGCTTGGCCTGGTATTCCTTGGACATTTCCTTGGCGTAGCCGCCGGCGGTCTGCGCGTTCTTGAACTCCTCGTCCTCGACGGCGAGGAATTTTGCACCGAGCGATTCCACCTGTTCCTTGGTCGCAGGCCGCACGTCGGTTGCGGTCACGACGGCGCCGAGACGGCGCGCGGTCGCGATCGCCTGGAGGCCGGCGACGCCGACGCCCATCACGAACACTTTGGCGGCGGGCACGGTGCCGGCCGCCGTCATCATCATCGGGAAGGCGCGGCCGAAGGCCTCGGCGCCCTCGATCACGGCGCGGTAGCCGGCGAGGTTGGCCTGCGAGGACAGCACGTCCATCACCTGCGCGCGGGTGATGCGCGGCATCAGTTCCATCGCGAAGGCGGAGACGCCGGCATCGGCCATCGTCTTCAGCGCGGCCTCGTTGCCGTAGGGGTCCATGATGGCGATGACGAGCGCGCCGCGCTTGTACTGCGCAAGCTCGGAGGCCTCCGGTCGCTTCACCTTGATGACGATGTCGGCGTCCTTGAGCGCGTCAGCGCTGACGGTGGCGCCCACGGCGGTGAATTCGGAATCCGGCAGGCCCGACTTGATGCCAGCGCCGGGCTCGACGGCGATCTCGGCGCCCAGCGCCTTGAACTTCTTCACCGTATCAGGCGAAGCGGCGACGCGCGGCTCCGACGGATCGATTTCCTTGGCAACGGCAATCTTCATAGGCCCTCCGGCGGCGCGGGAAAATGCGCGCACGCGAACTTAGCGTCACTCCCGCAACGTTGGATACCGGTTTTGGCACCGGTTTGAATGCAAATTTTATGAGCACCGACGACGCTGGCGGTGCTGCAAGGATCAGGTGAGGAAGATCGCCATCAGGATCACGATGAGCGCGACCGAGGCCGTGCCGTATTTCACCAGCTTGATGAAGCCCTCATAGGTCTGCTCGTGGGCAACGTAGTCGTTGCCGTCGGCAGTGGTGTACGCCACTTCGCTATGGTCAGCCATGGATTGTCCCCAGTCGAAAGTCGAATTCTCGGGCTGGGATACCTTAATCTTTCAAGCAGGGCAACGGCACCAGGGCGTGGTTTTCCCGCAAATCGGGTCATTTGGAATTCCGATTGCCGGGAATCCGGCTCTCGTGCGCTCACTCCTGATCGATCATCGTGGCGGCGACGCTCGCGGTGCGCCGCTGCAGCACCACAAGTCCGAGCGCCTGGCGGACCGCATCGACGGCAGGTTCGCCCGCCGCGGTGAACCGGACCGTCCGCGGCCTGATGCCGGACCCGACCGCCACCGGATGGTCGCCGGACAGGAAGCCATGGGTCATGTGGAAACCAAGCGCGCGGTAGACCTCGAACTGCTCTTCGGAGAAGAACTGGTCGCCTGTGGTCTCGTGGGGGAAGCGGTCGTTTCGGCGCGCGTAATCACGAATATAGTCGTTCTCGTCGCCGTTCAGCGACGACTTGATGTAGACGAGATAGCCTTTTTCATCTCCTCCATAGTCGATGGTGCCGATGGCGACGTGGACGTGGTCTTGCACCACCTCGTCATGATCGTCCGCCGCCGCGGGATCGCCTGCCTTGTCGGCATTGCGGGCCATGAGCGCACGCGTGCGCTCGCGAATGGGCGTCCACGGCAGGTCGATCCGGACCCCGAGATCGATGCGGGCATAACGCTGCAGCGTCATCAGGGAACCGAAATTCATCGGCGCATCGGCTTCCGCGTCGACCGCGATGATCAGCCTGCAGCGCCGGCGCAGCAGTTCGTAGACGCCGAGATTTTCGATGTGGCCGCCGTCCGTGAGGTAGACGCTGTCGCTGTTCTCGTACAGGCGCCCCGAGATTTCCGACCAGAAATAGAGCGGCGTGGAACGGCGTTGCGGCCGCACGCGCTCGTCGACATAGCGCGGATTCTTCAGCCAATAGCCGAGCCGTACGTTGAGGAGCGCAAGCGTCGGCGTCAGTGCCTTGATCGAGCTCGAGCCCATGTTCGAGGAAGCCGCGGCGCCGGAAATCGCCATTGCGGTTGCGAGATCGAGACTTTGCTCATCGTCCTGGACGAGCCCCGTGGGCGCATAGCCCGTGGCCTCGCTGCCGACATTCAGCGCGGAGAACAGGAAGAAGTCCGCGTTGCGGCCACGCCGATTGGCAAAGTCCGAGCCCTGGATATTCAGTGCCGTATTGATGAGCTGATAGGGCGCGTGCAGCTTCGGCGTGGCCGACAGCCCCGGAATTCGCGCAGCCTCGGCCGGAACCGCATAGAGATCAGTCAGCTTCATGCGATCGAGCGCCCGGAAATCGCGCCCCTGATCGAGGCTGGCTTCGGCGCGCCCAACGCCGCCGTCGGCCGATCGCGTCGGGTCGAACAGGAACGCCTTGCTCAGGCGATCGCGGTACAGCCGGTGCAGCGAGTTCGCATTTGGCGTCAGGCAGAACGAGATGGCGAACAGCATGGCGCCGGCGAACATGTAAAGGATCACCTTCGGCAGACTGTAGGAATAGGCGAGTTCCGAAGCCTCGCCCTTGAACAGATCGGGAAAACGGACCTGAACCACCGGTCCGACTTTCTCGGCCAGGAATTCAAGCCACGCGGGTGTGTGCCAGGTCGGGGTCAACCGCTCGCTGCGGTCTGCGACCGGCGGCGCGGCCTTGGGCGTGATCTCGGCCGACAATGTGCCCTTGCCGGCGTCGAACTGGATCCTGCCGGCGAGGTTGCCGGAGGGAGCGTTCGACTTGGCATTCGCCACGCATTCTCTCTGCGAGGCCAGGTCCGGCGAGCACTGCTCGAACAGATCGTTGGAGATGCCCCAATACGACAGATAGAGGTATGCGACCCAGATGATGAGCGGAAGCGCGAGACCCGCAATCCAAAGCGCGACCTTGGCAACGATCTTGAGGATCAGCGATGCCCACTGCGAGGACGCACCGTTTCCCTTCAACAGCTCTGCGAATTGCTGCCTGAATGCGGTGACGAAAACACCGATTGGCGCGGCTGCGGCCGCCAGCGACTTGATCCAGATGATCGCGACGCCTGCGGCCGGTCCGCCAATTGCGTTGCTCTCGGCGACATCGAACATCTGCTCCAGCATGAAGGGCTGAAATTCGAAGAAGGCGATCACCGCCAGCAGCACCAGGAAGGTCGCCCCCATGCTCGGCCAGTGCGAACGGAACTCCTGCCGCTTCTGCGGGCTTGCAAACGACTGCTTGAGGGCCCATCCAAAGAACAGCACGGCCCCGATAATGGCCATCGCGAGCGTCAGCGCGAAATGATGGACCTGGAGGAGCCGCGCGAAATCGCAGGCGACACCCATCAACAACGCCAGCCCGCCAATGTAAGCGAGCACGACGCTGGGCCCGCTGCCGCGGACGGAGCGCGAAGCGAAATAAGTGAGCGCGCTGCAGAGGAACATGACCAGGGCGATCGCGGCGCCGAACGTGCTGAAACCGTAGCGATCGACGCTGCTGAAATTGTGCAGTTCGCATAGCTTCCTGTTGCTGAGGCTGACACCAAAGACGTTGGCATCCGTGAGGCAGCTCCGCAGCGGCGTCGACCACACGGTGACGGCGGCCAGGAGCAGCACGATGGGTAGCGTCAAGCCGATATTGGCAGTCAGCCCCCGCACGACGATTGCAATTCCGGTCAGAAGATCGCGCGCCCCGGCCGGGATCAGATAGTTGGAATAATTGCGGAGATGTCCAACCGAAGGCGTGTCGCTGATCTCGGCGGCCGTGACGGTTCCGCCGACCGGCCGCTCGCCGAAGACAAATCGCCGCGCCGCCGTCATGGTGGCGCTGAGAGAGGTGCCGATATAGCCGCCGCCCGATACCGTGGAGAGATAGTCGATCCGACCGATCAAATTGTGGTGGTTCAACGCCTGGAGCACGCCGAGGCAGAGGGCCGACGAGCGGATGCCGCCGCCCGACAATGCCAGCCCGGTCACGTCGAGCAACTGGCAGCTCTCAAAGCGATCGGGATCGATGCGACGGTCCGGCTCACGCCGCGTGTTGATCGCCGCGATTTCGTCGCGGACGATCTGATGGTGCTTCTCGCACCAGGGAATTTCCTGCTCGATCGCGGCAGCGTTTTTCGACTCCGGCACCGGCGCGGCAGGTCCTTGATCGAGCATGGGTGCCTCCCCAGGCAAAAATCGACCAATCGACAATCAACGGTTGAAAATTACTTCCGCAGTATCTCCTGAATTAGTCTGGCGGTTTGCGCCAACGTTCAATCCCACGTAGCAAAATATTGGGAGGTGCCGCGAGACCTGGTCTCGGCCCAGGCAGTTGGAACCCGCGGCACGCCGCCGCCTCAGCCCATCGCCTCCAGCTCGTCGATCATGCCGGCGATGACCGAGAGACCGCCGTCCCAGAATTCGGGATCCTTGGCATCGAGCCCGAACGGCCGCAGCAGCTCGGAATAGTGCTTGGTGCCGCCGGCGGCGAGCATGTCGAGATAGCGCTCGGCAAAGCCTTCGGCCGCGTTCTCGTAGACGGCATAGAGCGAGTTCACCAGGCAGTCGCCGAAGGCATAGGCGTAGACGTAGAACGGCGAATGGATGAAGTGCGGGATGTACATCCAGTAGTTCTCGTAACCCGCCTTGATCTCGATCGCGGGCCCAAGGCTCTCGCCCTGCACCGACAGCCAGATCTCCCCGAGCCGCGTCGCGGTGAGCTCGCCGTTCTTGCGCTCGGTGTGGACCGCCCGCTCGAAGGAGTAGAACGCGATCTGCCGCACCACGGTGTTGATCATGTCCTCGACCTTGCCGGCGAGCAGCGCCTGGCGCTGCTTTGCGTTCTTGGTCTGGGCCAGCAGCCGCTTGAAGGTGAGCATCTCGCCGAACACGCTCGCGGTCTCCGCCAGCGTCAGCGGCGTCGGCGCCATCAGGGCGCCGTTCTTCGCCGCCAGCACCTGGTGCACGCCGTGGCCGAGTTCGTGCGCGAGCGTCATCACGTCGCGCGGCTTGCCCTGGTAGTTCATCAGCACATAGGGGTGCGCCGACGGCGTGGTCGGATGCGAGAACGCGCCGGGCGCCTTGCCCGGACGCACCGGCGCATCGATCCAGCGGTCGGTGAAGAATCGTTCGGCGATGTCGGCCATTTTGGGCGAGAAGCCGCGATAGGCCGTCAGCACCATGTTGCGCGCATCGGGCCAGCCGATCACGTCGGTCGCCGCAAACGGCAGCGGCGCGTTGCGATCCCAATAGGCCAGCCGCTTCTTGCCGAACCACTTCGCCTTCAGCGCGTAATAGCGATGCGACAGCTTTGGATAGGCGGCGCGGACTGAGGCGACCAGCGCATCCACCACCTCGCGCTCCACGCGGTTGTTGAGGTGGCGGGAATCCGCGACGTCCTTGAAACCGCGCCAGCGATCGGAAATGTCCTTGTCCTTGGCGAGCGTATTGGTGATCAGCGCAAACGTGCGCTCATTGGCCTTGAACGTCTTTGCCAGTGCTTCCGCCGCCCCCTTGCGCTTGGCACCATCGCGGTCCTGCAACAGGTTGAGCGTCGGCTCGATCGCGAGTTCTTTTGCGCCAACCTTGAAGCGCAGGCCGGAGATGGTCTGGTCGAACAGCCGGTTGAAGGCGGAATAGCCGGTCTGCGCCTTCTCCAGGAAGAGCTGCTCGAGCTTGTCGTCGAGCTGGTACGGCTTCTCCTTGCGCAGATCCTCGATCCACGGACGGTAATGCGCGAGCTCGGCGGCCTGCATCGCGCGGGTCAAAATATCGTCATCGATCCTGTTGAGCTCGAGCGCGAAGAACAGAAGATGCGTGGACGCCGCCGTCAGGCGTTCGGACACATCGCCGTAAAACTTTGAAATCTTGGGATCAACGCTGTCGCCGGCATGGACGAGACCGGCATAGGAGCCGAGACGGCCGGCGAGATCGTCGATCGCCTCATAGCGTCGCACGGCTTCGGCGAGCCATTTTCCGCCATCTTCGTTTGCTGTCCCTGTCGCGAGCTTGCCCTTGTAGTCGGTCTCGAACGCGACGCAATCGGCATCCATCGTCTCGAGATCGCGCGCCACTTCCGGCGCATCGATCCCGGAATAGAGATCGGCAAGGTTCCACTCCGGAAGCTTTCCGGTCTTGCTCACAGGCTTGGAGGACTTTGCCTTGACGGCTGATTTCTTGGCGGCGGATGTCTTGGTGGCAGGCTTGCGGAGAGCGGGCTTTTTGAGAGCGGGCTTGGAGCGCGAATTCATTGTGTGGGAAACCTGTGTTCAACAAGCGCGACGGCGGGCGGGGGCATCAAGGTTTAAGAGTGCGTTAATCGGCTTCGGCCAGAGTGCCCCGATTCGAGACAGATAGTTGTAGCGTGCGGGGAACACCATGGCTGCCAGTATTTTGATCGCCGACGACGACGCTGTAGCCCGCCGGCTGGTCGAGAACATGGTGCAGAAATGCGGCTATGAAACGGTCGTCGTGGAGTCCGGCGACGCCGCGATCGCCGCCCTCACCGCCCCCGACGCGCCCGCCATCGACGGCGTCATCCTCGATCTCGTGATGCCTGGCCTCGACGGCATGGGCGTGCTGGCGAAAATCCGCGAGGCGGGCCTCTCCGTACCGGTCATCGTGCAGACCGCCCATGGCGGCATCGACAATGTGATCTCGGCCATGCGCGCGGGCGCCGCCGATTTCGTGGTCAAGCCGGTCGGACTGGAGCGGCTCCAGGTCAGCTTGCGCAACGCGCTCAACACCTCCGCGCTCAAGGGCGAATTGCAGCGCATCCGTCACAGCCGTGAAGGACGACTGACCTTCTCCGACATCATCACCCGCGCCGAGGCGATGGCACCCGTCATGCGCGCGGCGCAGAAGGCGGCGAATTCCTCGATCCCCGTGCTGATCGAAGGCGAGTCCGGCGTCGGCAAGGAGATGTTCGCGCGCGCCATCCATGGCAGCGGCGAACGCAAGGCAAAGCCCTTCGTCGCGGTCAATTGCGGCGCGATCCCCGACAACCTCGTCGAGTCGATCCTGTTCGGCCACGAGAAGGGCGCCTTCACCGGCGCCACCGAACGACACACCGGCAAGTTCGTCGAGGCCCATGGCGGCACGCTGTTCCTGGACGAGGTCAGCGAGCTGCCGCTGACCGCACAAGTCAAGCTGCTGCGCGCGCTGCAGGAAGGCGCGGTCGAGGCGGTCGGCGGCCGCAAGCCCGTCAAGGTGGACGTCCGCATCGTCTCGGCGACCAACCGCAAGCTGCTGGAGCGGGTCAAGCAGGGCCACTTCCGCGAAGATTTGTTCTATCGCCTCCACGTGCTGCCGCTGACGATCCCCTCGCTCCGCGCCCGGCGCGAGGACATTCCGCATCTGCTGCGGCATTTCCTGGCACGCTTTGCCGCCGAGGAGAACCGCCCGATCACCGGCATCAGCGGCGAGGCGGTGGCGCACCTTTCCCAGCTCGACTGGCCCGGCAACATCCGCCAGCTCGAGAACGCGGTCTACCGCGCGGTGGTGATGAGCGACGGGGATCAGCTCGGCCTCGCCGACTTTCCCCTGCTCACCGCCCTGCCGCATGCCGCGACCGAGATTCCGACCGCACCGCTGATGCTGGAGCCGATCGCTGTCCCTTCGCTGGTGTCGGGTAGCGAAATACCGATCGCGCCGCTTCCCCTGGCGGGAAGCCTGTCGATGCTGACTCCGACTGGCGACGTCCGCCCGCTGGAGGACATGGAGAACGAGATCATCCGTTTCGCGATCTCGCATTATCGCGGACAGATGTCGGAAGTCGCCCGCCGCCTCAAAATTGGCCGGTCTACCCTCTACCGGAAACTCGACGAAGCCGGGGTTCCCGGTCATGGCGGGAAAAGCGGCGAGGAGACGCATTGAGCCTCATGCGAACGGAGGGTTCGCGTGCGCTGACGATACGGCCGCAAGCCGTTGAATTACGGCAAAATTCGACTGCGACTTGAACCGTGACTTGGAAGTGACAGACGGAAGGAAAAGCGCGTGCTGCAAGCGCACAATCCGTTGCCAAGAGGCTCCCTTGAAGTCAGTTTGTGGTGAGTTGTCCCGGGTAGCGCTGGCTGCAAATTCGGGGCGTGTATATCGTCTGGCGTAGGAATCGTTGCGTGCAGGCGTGCGACTTTCGAGAGGCCGGCGCGATTAGCCGAAGCTCAATTAGGCGATAACGAAGCTGTTCCACGAGGGACAGTTCACCCAAGGGGTGCGACACAATGCGTGACTGTTTGAACCACCGTGCAGGCTTTGACCGTGTCTTGATGACGGTCGCGGCAACCTTCCTCACGGTGTCGGCCGGCTCGGCGCTGGCGCAGGATCAGGCGCGCAGCAGCGCGGCCGAGCTCGCGATCGAAGCCGCGATCCCGCGCCCCGAACCGGCCAACGTCCCGCCCCCGACCGCTTCCGACATCAAGCTCGACACCACCGCCACGGTGCAGGACTCCGCGAAGGAGCCGGCCAAGGAAGTTGCGCCCGTGAAGGCCGAAGCCGCACCGGCCCCCGACAAGGTCGAGACCAAGCCGTCCGACGTCGCAACGACGCCCACGCCGGAGGCGCCGAAGAGCGAGACCGCCAAAACCGAGCCGGCAAAGTCCGAACCTTCGAAGGCAGATACCGCGACCGCCACGCCGGCCGCTCCCGCAGCGCCTGCCACCGCCGCGGTTCCGGCCGCCGAGCCGGTCAAGGCCGCGAGCAATGTGCCCGCCGCCGACCAGCCGGTCGCCGACAAGCTCAAGGACATCATCGGCGCCAAGACCTCGCGCCATTTCGACCGCAAGAACGAGCGTGCGGCAATCGAGAAGTTTTACGGTGCGCGCGACTTCGCACCCGTGTGGACGCAGGGCGGCAGCCTGACCGCCGCGGCGAAGGGCGTGATCGCGCGGCTCAAGGATGCCGCCTCCGACGGTCTCAATCCCGCCGATTATCCGGTGCCGGATTTCGCCGCCGCTACGACCCCCGACGCGCTCGCCGACGCCGAGCTGAAGCTCACCGCCAGCATGTTCGACTATGCGCGCCAGGCGCAGAGCGGCCGCATGCACTGGTCGCAGGTCAGCGCCGACATCCTCTATCCCGAACATCCGGTCGACCCGAACGAGGTGCTGACGAAGGTCACGACTGCACCGGACGCTTCCGCCGCGCTCGACAGCTACAACCCGCCGCAGAAGCTCTACAAGGAGCTGAAGGCGAAGCTCGCGGAGCTGCGCGGGCAGGGCAGCGGCCCGGTGATCGAGATCGCCGATGGCCCTGCGCTGAAATACACGCCCGCCGGCAAGAAGCAGGCTGAGATCGTCGTTGACGATCCGCGCGTGCCGCAGCTGCGCGCCAAGCTCGGCATCACCGAGAACGCCAGCGACACCCGCTACGACGCAACGGTCGCCGAGGCCGTCCGCAAATTCCAGAACGGCGCCGAGATGAAGGCGACCGGCATCCTCGACGACAAGACCGTCAAGGCGCTCAATACGCCCAAGCGCGACAAGCAGATCGACACGGTGCTGGTGAACATGGAGCGCTGGCGCTGGCTGCCGCGCGACCTCGGCGTGCCCGCGCTGGGCGATGCCTATGTCATCCTCAACATTCCCGACTACACGCTGAAGGTGATGCAGCGCGGTCAGCAGGTCTGGACCACCCGCGTCGTCACCGGCAAGCCTGGCCAGCACGCAACCCCGCTGCTGACCGAGACAATGAAGTACATCACGGTCAACCCGACCTGGAACGTGCCGCCGTCGATCGTCTACAACGAGTACCTGCCGGCGCTGCAGCAGGACCCGACCGTGCTCCAGCGCATGGGCCTCAAGCTCGAGCAGAACCGCGACGGCTCGGTGCACATCTCGCAGCCGCCCGGTGAAGCCAACGCGCTCGGCCGCATCCGCTTCAACTTCCCGAACAAGTTCCTGGTCTATCAGCACGACACGCCGGACAAGAACCTGTTCGCCCGGGAAGACCGCGCCTTCAGCCATGGCTGCATGCGGGTGCAGAACCCGGATCAATACGCCTCCGTGCTGCTCAACATCGCGATGCCGAACGAGAAGTACACGCCGGAGCGCGTGCGCAGCATGTACGGCAAGAGCGAGATCGACCTGAAATTCCCGACCCCGATCCCGGTCAACATCACCTATCAGACCGCGTTCGTGGATGACGCCGGCAAGCTGCAATTCCGCAAGGACGTCTATGGCCGCGACGCGACCATGCTCAACATCCTGAAGAACGGCCGCGGCAAGGACCTCGAGAACGTCGTCGCGCATTCGCAGCCGAGCTATTCGCGCCCGGCAACGACGCTGCCCTCGGGTGTTGCGGTGGCCAATAATGGCGGCGGCTTCGGCTCCTCGGGTCCGAACTTCTTCGAGCGGCTGTTCGGAGCTCCGACCCCGCCGCCGGCTCCGGTCGGCCGCCGGCCGCAGCGGGTGTTTACCCGCTGAGGCCCGCCCGGCGCCTCATTCTCCGAAATTCCACAATGAAATCAGCGCTCCCATCCCCAGGATGGGGCGCTTAACGTTAACCATCCTCCGACCTGCCGTCGGGCAGCGGGCGTTTTTTTGCCACAGTCAACCGTTTAGGATCGTAGTCTGACTTGGTTTGGGGGCGGGAAGGTCAACCTCGAATTAACCTTCTTGCTTTAAGAAAGCGTTCATCCTCTTTCGCGCGCTAACGGGGTTGGCGGGAGAGTCCATTTGAACGCTCGTCGACTGGGTGGGCTCATACGTGCTGACTGGTCTTGCACGCCAATTTGCTGTGCTGTCGTTGTCCCATGCGGGAGTGAAGGCCGGATCCCGGATCGGCCTCGCTTCCGTATTGCTGCTGGCTGCCGCGGGTTCAG
Source organism: Bradyrhizobium sacchari (assembly GCF_002068095.1). Lineage (GTDB taxonomy): Bacteria > Pseudomonadota > Alphaproteobacteria > Rhizobiales > Xanthobacteraceae > Bradyrhizobium > Bradyrhizobium sacchari. The sequence goes on from NZ_LWIG01000052.1 coordinate 185,905, forward strand.
TCCATAACGCCGCCGCGCTGAATGAGACCAAGACCCTCGCCTTCCACCACACCCATTCCGGCGAAGACCTCACCGTCACCTTCAAGCGCGACGGGCGCTATGACGAAGGCGCCCTGAAGCAGCTCAACCATTTCCTGCGCGACTGGCGCACCCAGGACGAGACGGTGATGGACCGTCACCTCTTCGACATCCTCTGGGAAGTCTACCGCGACGTCGACGGCAAGCAGCCGATCCAGATCATCTCCTCCTACCGCTCCCCCGCAACCAACGCCATGCTGCGCCGCCGCTCCTCCGGTGTGGCGCGCTTCAGCCAGCACATGCTGGGCCACGCGATGGACTTCTACATTCCGGGCGTCCCGCTGGAGCAGATCCGCTTCGCCGGCCTGCGCCTGCAGCGCGGCGGCGTCGGCTTCTACCCGACCTCGGGCTCGCCCTTCGTGCATCTGGATACCGGCAGCATCCGGCACTGGCCGCGCATGACGCATGACCAGCTTGCCCGCGTCTTCCCGGATGGCAAGACGGTGCATCTGCCGACCGACGGTGTGCCGCTGAAGGGCTATGAGCTCGCCAGGGCCGAGATCGAGCGCCGCGGCAGCGATGACGGCGCCAGCAAGTCGAACTTCTTCGCCGCCTTGTTCAAGAGCAAGTCGGCTCCGGCGACTCCCAGCAGCGACGAGGATGACGAGGGTGCGCCGGCCCCGGCCGCGAAACCGTCCGCCCCGACCGTGGTGGCCGCCGCGGCCAAGCCGGCCGATCCGGTGCCAACACCGCGCGCCAAGCCGCAGGTCGCAGCCACCCTCCAGCTCGCCTCGGCCGATGCGCAGCTCGTCGCGCCGCCCAAGCTGAAGCCGGCAGCCGTGGCTGACAAGCCTGCCGCGAAATCTGCCGAGGCCAAGCCGGAGACCCCCGCCGACATCATCAATGCCCGCGGCTTCTGGGATATCCCGGCCACGCCGCAGCAGGCCACGCCGGCCCAGGTGGCGGCGCTGAAGGCCCGCCAGGCGCTCGCCGCGGCCTCCGACCCGCAGCCGACCGCGAGCGTGTCCAGCGCGACGCTTCAGGCGCTGGCTTACGCGCCTGCCGCCTCCCCGGTCGACCGCGCCAATGTCGTCGCCGCCTCCGCACCGATCCCGCGCTCTGCCCGTTCCGGTGCGCGCGGTGCGGCACCCGCCCCCGAGATCAACAGCGTGGTCGGCAAGAGCGTCGACGGCATGGTCGCAACCGCAACCCGCCTCTCGGCGGCCAAGAGCGAGAGCATCTGGCTCAAGATCGGGATGCTGTCGCCGAGTGCCAGCCGCGCGATGTCGGTCACGCTGATGGGCGAGCTCGATACGGCGGCGCTGCGCGGCTATTTCGTCAAGCCGCAGACAGTGATCGCGATGGGCTTCACCGACGATCCGATGCAGGGCCTGTCCTGCGACAGTTTCACGGGCAGCGCGACCGCGAAGCTCGAGACGACCTCGTTCGTCGTGCGGACCGCGGCGCTGCGCTGATAGCCCTTTCCCAGACGTCTGGCGGCGCCCTGGCGGAAGCCAGGACCCATACCGCGTGATCTCTCGGTGAAGCGCGCAATGGCAATGCCGAACGACGAGTCTTCGCCCAACTGCTCCCGGGGGTAACGGGTCCGGCCTTCACCAGGACGACGGCGCTGTGTTCGCCAGATCAAGCCGGCAGGCCCGCCCCGAGAAGGCCTGCCTCATAGCGCTGACGATCGACCTGCCGCTTGTAATGCTGCGTGGAAAGATGATTGGCGACGGAAAATGCCGGCTCACGCTTGAGGACTTCGGCCGCGTGCGCGCCGGCGGCCACTGCATTGCCCATCTGCGCGAAGATCCCGGCAAGGAACGCATGATGGGTGTGATCGGGACGAGAGATCCTTGAGAAGGCTTCGGCGGCTTCGGCGTATTTCTCGGCACAGTAATAGGCACGGCCGAGATGGCTCCAGAATCGTTCCGGATGATAGGGGTTGAGCCGCATCGCCTTCTTGATCCAGTCGATGCCTTCCTCCGGCCTCCCCAGCCACGTCAGGAGTTCGCCCTGCTGCACCACCACGAGGTCATAGTTCGGGTTGAGCGCGAGCGCGCGTTCCTGATGATAGGCGGCCTTGTCATGGTCGTCGCGGTTCAGATTGAGTGCCGCGAGGATGCGGTGGACGTCGGCGTCATTGTCGTCGAGGCCCAGCGCGGTTTCCAGCTCTGAAGCCACCTGCTGGAAGGTGGCGTCGCGATCCGCGCACCAGCTATAGACCCAGCGCTGGCCGAGGACGCAGGCCTTCCACGCGTGTGCATGCGCATAGTTCGCGTCGAGTTCGAGCGCCCGCTCCAGCAGAAGTAGTGCCCGTGCATTGTCTTCGCGATTGGAGCGATGGTGCAGGGTCTTCGCCGCCAGCACGCATTCATAGGCCGCCATGTTGTCCGTCGGCTTGCGGTTCGCCCGATCGTGCGTCGCCGCCTCGACACGGCCGGGCAGCGTGGCGACGATCGCCCGGGTCATCTCGTCCTGGATGGCGAAGATGTCCTTGAGCTCGCCGTCATAACGCTCGGCCCAAATATGCCGATCCGTCTCCGCGTCGATCAGCTGCACGGTGACGCGGACGCGGTCCCCGGCCTTTCGCACGCTTCCCTCGATGACGTAGTCGACACCGAATTCGCGGCCGACATCCTGCACCTTGACCGACTTTCCCTTGTACACGAAGGTCGAGTTGCGCGAGATCACCAGCAAGTCGTGGAAGCGCGAAAGCTCCGTGATGATGTCCTCGGTCAAACCGTCCGCAAAGAACTCCTGTTCCGGATCGCCGCTCATGTTGGCAAAGGGCAGCACGGCGATTGACGGCTTCTTCGACTTGCCGGCCGCCTTTGCAGCGGCCGTCGTGCCGGCTGGCGCGCTTGCCAAACCATCCTCCAAGCGAATCCGGTAGACGCGGATGGAGCGCGCGATATTCTTGACGTTCTGCTCGCCGATGTCTTCGAATGCGACACCATCGAGACGCTCGCCCAGTTGGTCGCGCACCGCGCTGGAGATGCAGATGCCTCCAGGCTCGGCCAGTGCCTCCATCCGTGCCGCGACGTTCACTCCGTCGCCGAAAATGTCGTTCTGATCGACGATCACGTCGCCCAGGTTGATGCCGATGCGGAATTGTATCCATCGCGGCGGCGGGACATCGGCATTGCGGCGTCCCATCCGGCTCTGAATTTCGGCAGCGCACAACACTGCGTCAACGACGCTATGGAATTCGACGAGCAGGCCATCGCCCGTCGTCTTGATGATGCGGCCGTGATTCTTGGCAATCGCCGGATCGATGAGCTCGATCCGGTGGGTCTTGAGGCGCGCAAGGGTGCCACCCTCGTCGACCTCCATCAGCCGACTAAAGCCGACCATGTCAGCCGCGAGGACCGCGGCGAGCCTGCGCTCTGGTCCGGGCACATCCATTGCTCGGTCCCTTCACTGAGCACTCTAGCAGACGAGCGGATTTTGCCCAAGCGCGGCCCCCCGCAAATTGCGGCCCAGCGCGCTAACTCTTACGGGTGAGGCGCGGTCCCGTCTCCTTCAGAGCATTCCCAGCGCTTGCATGTAGGTCTCGAGAATGGTCTCGGCCTCGGCGCGCTCGTTGGGGTCCTGCTTCCGCAGGCGCACGATGGTGCGCAGCGCCTTGACGTCATAGCCGTTGCCCTTGCTCTCGGCATAGACGTCGCGGATGTCGTCGGAGATCGCCTTCTTCTCTTCCTCCAGCCGCTCGATGCGCTCGATGATGGATTTGAGCTGGTCCTTGGCAAATTTCGTCGCGGGCTCGTCGTCGCGGACGGCGGCGGAGGTGGCCATCTTGGTACTCCCAATGGAACTGGCAAAACGAGGTGACGCCGGCATCCACCGCGCGTGCTGGGTAGACCCTTAGGGTTCGTATCCCCCGCATTCAAGCAAGCATCGCGCTCGTCCACAGCGCGCCCACAGGAGATGACGTCGTCATTCCGGGGCGCCCCAAGGGCGAACCCGGAATCTCGAGATTCTCAGGCGCGCAACGGCGCGCCCGGGGTCGGTGCTTTGCATCGCCCGGAATGACGGAACGAAATGAGTCAGTGCCCGTGGGGATGGACCTTCTTCATCGCCTCGATCTGCTCGGGCGTGGCCGTGCCCTGGTACTTCGACTTCCAGGTCTCGTAGGGCATGCCGTAGACGGCTTCCCGGCTCTCGTCCTTGCTCAAGGCGACGCCTTGCGCGTCCGCGGCGTCCTTGAGCCAGTTCGACAGGCAGTTGCGGCAGAAGCCGGCCAAATTCATCAGGTCGATGTTCTGGACGTCCGTCCGGCTCCGCAAATGATCGACCAGGCGCCGGAAAGCGGCGGCCTCGAGCTCCGTTCTGGTTTTGTCGTCGATTGCCATAGCTGGATCCCTCGGCTGGCCCTTGGATATCGTCACCCTTACGGGATCAGGTGGGGTCCTGTCACAGATTTTGCCATATCGCGGCGCAAACGGGCGATATGCCGGCCTTGGGGCGGTTCCCCGGCCCTACGCCAAATCGTCAATGATCTGGTATAGCTTCCGCGACAATGATTGCCGAATCTCCCCGCTTCCCCCTTCGCCTGCTCGCCCGGTTGGTCCCGGTGCTGGCGGTCGGCCTGCTGTGCCTCTGGGCGAGCCCGGCTTCCGCCGATTTCCGCCTCTGCAACAACACCTCGAGCCGGGTCGGCATCGCGCTTGGCTACAAGGACGCCGAGGGCTGGACCACGGAGGGCTGGTGGAACATCTCGTCCCGCTCCTGCGAGACGCTGCTGCGGGGCACCCTGGTCGCCCGCTACTACTACATCTACGCTATCGACTATGACCGCGGCGGCGAGTGGTCGGGCCAGGCCTTCATGTGCTCGCGCGACAAGGAATTCACCATCCGCGGCACCGAGGATTGCCTGGCACGCGGCTATGACCGCACAGGCTATTTCGAGGTCGATACCGGCGAGCAGCGGGCCTGGACGGTGCAGCTCACCGACGCCAACGAACAGCCGGCGCAGCAGCGCGTGCCTGGCCTGCCTGGACCGGTTGGCCCCGGCGGGGTTCCGGGTTTGCCCAATGGCCCGCCCGGTGCTACGCCCCCGGGCTCGCCCGGCCTGCCACCCCCTTCCGGAAATAAGCCATGAGGCGTCTTCGCCGTATCAAGATTCTCGCGACCCTCGGACCCGCCTCTTCGGACCTCGCGATGATCCGCCGCCTGTTCGAGGCCGGCGCCGACCTGTTCCGCATCAACATGAGCCACACCCCGCATGACAAGATGCGGGAGCTGGTGGCGACGATCCGCAATGTCGAGAGCAGCTACGGCCGCCCGATCGGCATCCTGGTCGACCTGCAAGGCCCCAAGCTCCGGCTCGGCGCCTTCGCCGAAGGCGCGGTCCAGCTCCAGAACGGCCAGACCTTTACACTCGATTCCGACAAGACCCCGGGCGACGCCACGCGCGTCCACCTGCCGCATCCGGAGATCCTGGCTGCGCTCAGGCCCGGCCATGCCCTGCTGCTCGACGACGGCAAGGTCCGGCTGATCGCGGAGGAGACTTCCAAGGAGCACGCGGTGACGCGTGTCGTGGTCGGCGGCAAGATGAGTGATCGCAAGGGCGTCAGCCTGCCCGACACCGACCTGCCGGTCTCGGCGATGACGCCGAAGGACCGCGCCGACCTCGAGGCCGCGCTGGTCACCGGCGTCGACTGGATCGCGCTGTCCTTCGTGCAGCGCGCCGACGACGTGATCGAGGCCAAGAAGATGATCCGCGGCCGTGCCGCCGTGATGGCCAAGATCGAGAAGCCGCAGGCGATCGACCGCCTCGCCGACATCATCGAAGCCTCCGACGCGCTGATGGTGGCGCGCGGCGACCTCGGCGTCGAGCTGCCGCTGGAGCGGGTCCCGAGCCTGCAGAAGCAGATGACACGGATGGCGCGCCGCGCCGGCAAGCCGGTGGTGATCGCGACCCAGATGCTGGAATCGATGATCCAGTCGCCGGTGCCGACTCGCGCCGAAGTCTCCGACGTCGCCACCGCCGTCTATGAGGGCGCCGACGCCATCATGCTGTCGGCGGAATCGGCGGCCGGCAAATTCCCGGTCGAGGCGGTCTCGACCATGAACCGCATCGGCGAGGAGGTTGAGCGCGACCCGACCTATCGCTCGGTGATCACCGCGCAGCGCCCGTCGCCGGAATCCACCGCAGGCGATGCCATCGCCGACGCCGCGCGGCAGATCGCCGAGACGCTGGACCTGCCGGCCCTGATCTGCTGGACCAGCTCGGGCTCGACCGCCGTGCGGGTGGCGCGCGAGCGGCCGAAGCCGCCGATCGTGGCGATCACGCCGAACATCACCGCCGGCCGCCGGCTCGCCGTCGCCTGGGGCGTGCATTGCGTGGTGGCCGAAGACGCGCGCGACCAGGACGACATGGTGAGCCGCGCCGGCCAGATCGCGTTCCGGGACGGTTTCGTCCGCGCCGGGCAGCGCGTGATCATCGTCGCCGGCGTGCCGCTCGGCATCCCCGGCACCACCAACATGGTGCGCATCGCCTCGGTCGGCCCCGAGGGCGACGCGCATATGTAGGCGCCGCCAGCGCGGCCAAACAAAAAAGTCGGAAAACAACCCCATGCACAGTAGCCGGCCGGACCGGCTGATATGCTGGGGCTTCGCGAAAAGGCGCGCGCAGGCAATGACCTGAGCGCGATCAGGGCGCCACGCGGTCGCGGCGCTATTTTACGCGCCGACCAGCGCCTTCGTCGTCGGCAGCAGCGTCTGCTGCACCACGAGGCCACGGGCGCGGGCGTCCATGACGCCGACGGCACGCAGCGCCAGCAGCGTCACGGTCTGCACCGCATCGCGCATCTTGACGGGATCTTCGAGATTGTCGGGCGCGAGCGGCCCGACGAGGGCTTCGTGCAGCGCCCCCAGCAGCGCGGTGGCGGCAAGGGCGGTGTCCTGCGCCGGCAAATGACCGGCACGCACGGCCGCGTCGATCCGGCTGGCGATCTCGCCGGCGATCTCGCGCCGGCTGGCAAGCCGGGAGGCGCTGACGTCGACATCGACGGGCTCGGCCAGGATGCCCCAGGCCAGCCGCCGCTGCGACAGGGTATGGACCGCCACCGTGGTGACCGCAGCCGCCAGCGCCGAGGACGGTCCCGGCGCGGCGTCGGCCGCCCGGCGGATCGCCGCGAGCTCGTCGCGGGAGACCTCCGCGATCAATTCGGAGATCAGCTCGGCCTTGGAGGGAAAGTAGCGGTAGACCGTGCCGGCCGCGACATTGGCCCGGACCGCGACCGGTGCGATCTGCACCGCCGCCATTCCGCCCTCGGCCGCCGCCTCCCGCGCCGCCGCCAGTATCGCACTGCGCCGGGCCGCAAGGCGCTTAACCACTTGATGCGTCCGCCGATAAACCATGGCGCGCTTCCTGTCCCACACACGCCGTCCGCACGCCCCGCGGCCGAACGCTTCGTCACACAATTCGCTGCAAATCGCCCCGCAAGGACTGAACAACTATTCAGGAAGGAAGACAAGATGCATTTGCGTAAAGCGTCACGCCAAAGCCGCAGGCGACAAATGTGCAAAGTGCGAGCGCCGGTTGATAGACGGCTAACCACGATTGTTACCGTCATCTTAAAGCAGGTCCACGACTGTACCGCCGGACTGCGATCCTAAAGTTTACGCATGATCTTTTCGGAAAACCGCTACGCACCTTTCCGGATCATGCCTCAGCCCGGTGCAGCATGCTCGATTCGGACGCCCGAACCGCCTGGCGGCTCTTCAACCTGAACTGGCTTCCCATCATTGCCATGGGCGGCCTGCTGGCGATTGGCCTCCCCGCGACCGGTCTGAGCCTCGAGCCCGTCGCCTACAGCATCACGCTGGCGATCGCGGCCCTCCTGGTCGGCGTCGCCTGCGGCCACCGCATCGCCAAGGGCGAGCTTTCCGATCCGAAACTGGTGTTCTCGCTCGGCACGATCGGACAGGTCATTCTCACCTGCGCCATCGTCGGACCTTTGAGCTACGTCGCGGGCAAGATGAACTGGCCGCTCCAGGACGAGGCGCTGCTCGCGATCGACCGCGCGCTCGGACTAGATCCCGAGCCGCTGGCGCGTTTCGTCAACGACCATCCCTGGCTGGCGGACGTCCTCGCCCGCGGCTACGGACTGATCAAATGGCCGCTGCTCGGCGTTCCCGTCGTGCTGACGCTGACGGCACGTTATGTGCGGCTGCAGGTGTTCATGCTGGCGATGAGCCTTGCGCTCGCAGTCACCGTTGCGATCTCCGCATTGGTGCCGGCGATCGGCACCTATTACGGGCTGCAATTGCCGGCCGCGCATTTCCCCGAGATCAATACCGCGGTTTATGCAGGACAATTGCGCGACATCCTCGCCCTGCGCGACGGCAGCCTGCACGAGCTGCATCTGTTCTTCCTCTCCGGCATCGTCTCGTTTCCGAGCTTTCACACAGCATCCGCCGTGCTCTACATGTGGGCGCTGTGGCCGGTGCGCGGCATCGGCGGCATCGCGGCCGCGCTCAACATGTTGATGATCGCGGCGACACCGGCGATCGGCGCGCACTACCTCATCGACGTCGCCGGCGGCATCGCGCTTGCCGCAACCTCGATCTGGGTGACGAACCTTTGTGTTGAACGGCTCGGCCGCACGGCGCCGGCGTCTGCCGCATCTGCGCGACCGCCGATCTGGCAGCCCAGCCTCGCGGAATGACGGCGCGATCGGTGTCACGCCGCAATCGGTGTCGTAGGCTGGCAAAGGCGCATAGCGCCGTGCCACCGTCTCTCCGCAACAGCGATAGAAACTTGTGAGTACGCTGGCGCCTCCTCGTCATTGCGAGCGAAGCGAAGCAATCCAGAGTCCTTCCGCGGAGGCAGTCTGGATTGCTTCGCCGCGCCCGCAATGACGGTGCGGGATCGCCCAAAAGAAAAGAGCCTCGTCGAAGACGAGGCTCTCAGAATTCAGAAGTCGTCAGCCCTTACTTGAGGCTGCTCGAGATCGAGCCGAACTTGGTGTTCAGCGTGCTGCCGAGGTTGTTGACGACGGTGATGATCGCCAGCGCGATGCCGGCGGCGATCAGGCCGTATTCGATAGCGGTGGCGCCGGATTCATCCTTCACGAAACGCGCAACGAGGTTCTTCATAGAGTGCTCCCAAAAAAGTACACAAGGCTACAACTGATCTGGTCTCTTCGGCTTCCCAGCGCCGCCCGACCATGGAACCGAACCTAGGGACAAAGAATTGCGCCGCAGTTAATCCGACTGCGGAAACAAACAGCGGTTTGCGAGTATTCGCCGATGGTAAACCGAAATTGAAAACAATCCGTTAAATTGTAACGACATCACAGTCGCCGCGGCCGGTTTACCCGAAGTTATGACCGCCGTGGTCCAATGCCGCTCGCCAATCCGACAAGAACAAGCAGGATGACGAGGCGGCATGTCCCTTTCCTTTGTGAACAGCTTCGCGGTGCAGAGCCGCGCGCGAGTGCTGGTGCCGCTCTGCGTCGGAGCGGGCGCCTATCTCTTCTTTCTCTGCGTCGGCGATACGCTGCTTCAGGACTCCGACTCGTTCTGGCAGATCAAGATCGGGCAATGGATCCTCGACCATCACGCCCTTCCCTACACCGACTTCTATTCCTTCACGCGACCGGGCGCGCCATGGGTTTCGACCTCATGGCTGTCACAGGTCGCGTTCGCGCTGTCCTATACGCTATGGGACTGGGCCGGCCCGGTGATCCTCACCGCAGCCGCGGTCGCATTGTCGGCGGCGATCCTCGTCTATCTGCTCGACGCGCATCTGGAGATGCCGCGCTCGGTGCTGTTTGCGATGCTGGCGGTCGTGCTAGCGCTGCATCACATCCTGGCGCGGCCGCACATGCTGGCGCTGCCCGTGATGATCGCATGGGTCGGCATGCTGATGGCGGCAGCCGACCGCAAGGGCACGCCGTCATGGTCCTGGCTGCCGCTGATATCGCTGTGGGCGAACCTGCATGGCGGCTTCGTGCTGGGTCTCGCGCTGATCGGCCCGATGTCGTTCGTAGCGCTGTGGGGCCTTCAGTCCGACAAGCAGGTCCGGCTGCTGCTGCGCTGGTTCCTGTTCGGCGTTGCCGCGCTTGCCGCGAGCTGCGTCACGCCCTATGGCTGGCGTACCCTGCTGGGTGCGACCAACATCCTCAATCTCGGCGAACTGCTCACGGTCATCTCGGAATGGTCGCCGGCGAACTTCGCATCCTTCACCGCCTTCGAAGGCGCGCTGCTCGGCCTGATCGCGCTCGGGCTCTATCGCGGCCTGACGCTGTCGCCGCCGCGCATCCTGATGATCCTGCTGCTGACCTGGATGGCACTCAGCCATGTCAGGAGCATCGAGGCCTTTGCCTTCCTGGTGCCCCTGGTGCTGGCCAAGCCGCTCGGCGAGACATCGTCCCTCCAGCAAGCCGATGCGCATCCGGGTGAGAGCTGGTCTGCCCGGTACCTGACTGCGGCGGGCGCGTTGATGATCGTGGCAGCAAGCTGGACGTCGACCTCGATCTTCATGTCGCATCACCGCTTTACATTCACGATGGACCAGACGCCGGTTGCGGCGACCGACCTGCTCGAAAAGCGCGGGGCGCAGCGTATCTTCAACGCCTACAGGTTCGGCGGCTATCTGATCGGGCGGGGTATCCCGGTCTTCGTCGACGGCCGCGCAGAGCTCTATGGCGAGAAGTTCGTGATGGACGTCTTCAAGGCGACGGAAGGAAGGAAGCCCGAGCTGCTGCCCCGCCTGCTCGACGAGCACAAGATCGACGCGACACTGCTGGCCGCCGATGCGCCGGGCCCCCAGATCCTCGATCACCTCAAGGGCTGGAAGCGGATCTATGCGGACGACATCGCGGTGATCCATATGCGCGAGGACACCACGGCTCCGTAACGATCCCATGCGCGGACTGCGCGTGCATCGATCGTTGAGCTAGCCGCGCGGGCTCGTGAGCGCGACGCTCGATCGCTCAACCGGGAGATCGCTCTGTCGCCGACGATGCCTCCTTCCCCACAACCGGCTCGCTCGCGCCCGCGGAGAATACGCAGAGCCGCCTCGTTCGATAGCGCACGCTGCGTCGTCCGGATATTGCGGCTCGTTGTAGAGCCCGGCAACGATCGGCAGATGGTAGAGGTTGTTGGTGAGACCGAAAACGAATCCCGTCCCCAGCACCGACACCGCCGAAGACGGCGACCGAAACTATCTCGACCCAGAAATTCGACGCGCTGACCGCGCGATCGCGGCCGATCATTCAGAGGTGACGTTGACGTCTGCCATTCGAGAGCCGGTGAAAGCGACCGCTGCGCATCAGCCTTGGTTGAGCGCCGTGCCGGCTATCCGTCCGAAAGCGCCCGCCCGGCTCGCCCGCGCAGAGCGATGAAGACGGACAGCAGCAGAACCAAACCACAAACGCCAAAAGCGGCTTAAGCGACGTTTCCGGAATTGGCCCACGGGCCGATGGTAAATGCGGTGCTAAGGCCCGCGGCACCATCGCTCCATTCCGGGACAGGTCAATTTCCCGTCTGCAACTCGCCAAAGCGCTCCCAGCTCCTGCCGTTGAAGCGCATGAACTGCATCTGGTCGACCGGAACGTGATCGGTCGGGCTGGTATTGACCTTGATGCCGGGCAGCAGCATCGGCAATTCGAGATCGCGGATCGCAAACGCCTGCTTCAGGATGTTCTCGGTCGACAGATCGTCGCCGCAGGCTCTCAGCACCGCCTCCAGCGCCATCGCGCTGTTGTAGGAATTGACGTAGTTGGTGTCGTGCTGATCGGCCTCCGGCGCATATCTGGTCATGAACTCGCGCCAGCCCTTGACGCCGGGATCGTCCTTCCAGGCGGGATCGTCGGGATCCTTGACATAGGCGGTGGAGAGAATGCCGGTCCCGGCTTCCAGCCCGGCCGGCTCCATCACGGTCGAGACCCATACCGCCACATTCGAGAGGAACGTCATGGGGCGCCAGTTGATCTCGAAGGATTTGCGGATCGCCTGCGCCGCGAATTTCGGCGTCGCAGCGATCACGAACACGTCGGCGCCGGAAGCCTTCAGCTTCACGATCTGGGAATCGATGGTCGGATCCTGGATCTCGTAGGTAGCGTTGGTGACCACGGAATCGTATTTTTCGCCGAGCACGTCCTTCAGCCCGGCGAGATAGTCGCGGCCGTAATCGTCGTTCTGGGAGATGACCGCGAATTTCGCGTCGGGATTCTTCGCCAGCGCATAGCGCGCATAGAGCCGCGCCTCGTAGCGGAACGGCGCCTGCACGCCCATCGTCGCCTGCGGATATTGCGCGATGTCGGCGAATTTCGAAGCGCCGGAGCCGATGAAGAGCTGCGGCACGTTCTTGCTCTGGAGATATTTTGCGATCGCGGTGTTGTGGGCGGTGCCGATCGAGGAGAAGATCAACGCGACCTCGTCGCTCTCGACCAGGCGGCGTGTCTGCTCGACCGATTTCGGCGGCGCGTAGTTGTCGTCGAGCGAGATCAGATTGACCTTACGGCCGTTGATGCCGCCCTTCTCGTTCAGCATCTTGAAATAGCCGACCTCGCCCTTGCCGAGCGCGCCGAAGGCGGAGACCGGGCCGCTATAGGGCATGGTCTGGCCGATCCTGATTTCGGTTGCGGTGACGCCGCGCATCTCGGCGGCGAACGGAGCAGCAGGCCACAGCAGAAATGAAAGAGCGCCAAGCGCGCCCAACGCCGCCTTAACGCGCATCGGCTTCCCCTCCCCTTTGATCGGTGCGATCACGCCGCACCTTCATTTAAGGGGAACATGCCATGACATCGCGGCAAACTCCAATCATTATCGACCGGCGATGGCAGGGCGGGCACGGTGCAAGAGCGCCTTTGCCCACCCTGCGCCTTTATCAGGATCGGCGACCTGCGCGGCCCATTACCTGCAAGGATGGCGGCTGCCGTCGAAGCCCAAATAGGTGCCCGTTGTCGGGTCGAAGGAACGATAGCGTTCGGCGCAGGACCGCGAACCATCCGCGCGAGCCACAATGTTATCCACGCCTCGCGCGGGCGCTGCGCCGTCCGGCAACTCCAGGCCCAGCCGGCCTGCCGGCGTCAGCGTGCCATTCAGGTTGCGATCGGGGTTCTCCGCCTCGTACGTGCCCGGGTGGCTGCTTGCAAAGCCGGATTGCGCGTAGGCGGTGGTTGCGGTCAGGGCCGACAACAAAGCCACGGCAGCAAAAGTCTTGAATCCAGTCATGGTCGATCTCCATCAGGGGCCGGTGCATCGTGCGGCCGGTGCGGCAGGAAGTGGATCGACATGATGCGCCGGACAACCCCGACGCGTTCGATATGCGCGACGGGACGCAATCTCACCGTTCAAATGCATAAAGAGTCGTTTGTTTGCGGAACGCGACGAATGATCCATCTCCGCGGAGCGGCGAGCTCTGTGGTCTTCACATCTCGGTGCGATTCTTCCTCGAGACTGACGCGCAGGCGTTGCAATGACTAATATCCGATGATCGAACAGGAAGGCGCATCATGATATTTCGCAATCTCTTCGCGGCATTGCTCGTCGCGGTCTCGATCACAGCCGCGCATGCAGCGCCGCGATGGCTGAACCTGCCGCCGACGCCGACCTTGCCAAAGGCAGCGCAGAGCGGCCTTGCGCCGGTCAACGGCATCAAGATCTGGTATGCCGTGTACGGCCGGGGTGAGCCCGTGCTGCTGCTGCATGGCGGTCTCGCCAACGCCAATTACTGGAGCCATCAGGTCCGCACGCTGCAGCGGCACTATCAAGTCATCGTCATGGAAAGTCGCGGGCACGGGCGCAGCAGCCGCAACCAGGAACCCTACGGCTACGATCTGATGGCCTCGGACGTGGTCGGACTGCTCGACCATCTCAAGATCAGGAAGGCGGCGATCGTCGGCTGGAGCGACGGCGCGATCATCGGCCTCGACATCGCCATGAAGCATCCGGAGCGGGTGAGCAGGCTGTTCGCCTTCGCGGCGAACTCGGATCCGTCGGGTGTTGCCGACATCGCCTCAAACGACGTCTTCAACGCCTTCATCGCGCGGGCGGGCGAAGAGTACAAGCGCCTGTCGCCGACACCGACGCAGTACAAGAGTTTCGTCGACGAGATCACCAAGATGTGGGAGAGCCAGCCGAAATGGACGGCTTCGGACCTCGCGGCGATCAAGGTGCCGACCTGGGTCGTGGACGGCGACCACGACGAGGCGATCAAGCGCGAAAACACCGAGTTCATGGCGGCGAACATTCCGGGCGCCGGCCTCCTGATCCAGCCGGAGGTCAGCCACTTCTCGTTCCTGCAGGATCCCGAGCAGTTCAACCAGGATGTGCTGCGGTTCCTGGAGCGGAAGGATGCGGCGAAGTGAGATATCGTAGGGCGGGGCAAGGCGACGGCGTGCCCATCACCTCTATCGCATCCGGCAGGGGTTCGCCCCCACCGGATCGACTGCGCCTCAATCACCTTAGTTGAATGTTTGCAACCTCAATTTTAGCGATCCATCGGCTTGGCGTTCGAATACGTGCATGGCTAAACCGCCAATAGGCGAGGGCTTGCCCTCTTTGTCCTTGCCGGTGGCGCTCCACTTAGCTGTGCCGAACACGACCTTGTCGTCCCCGCCGGCATCGATCATCTCCAACTTGTGACCCGTCACGCCGTTCGCGAAGATTCCGTCAAAGAACTTCTCGATCTCCGCAGGCCCCGATGCGACCTGATGTGTCGGCGGCATCAGTTTGGCCGTCGCGACATAGGAGGCACCGATGGCTTTTGCGTCGTGCTTGTTGAATGCGGCGTCCCAGGCCGCGTAAGCCTTCTCCACGTCCTGCTTGGCGTCTGCGGCCAACGCAACCCCGGGCGCGCCGAGCAGGCAAAAGACTAATGCTGATGTTTGGGCCAACTTCATCGGATGCTCCTCTGTTGGATTAACGTGCTTCCCCCCAATCTTCTCGATTGCTCAGTCAATCAGTCCGGTCGGCTGCGGCGGATACGCTTCCATCACCACGACGATATCGTCCCGGTCGCACTGTAGCCGGCTGTCGGTCATTAGGGATGAGGTACAGGTGATGGCAAATTCAACGGCGCCATTCACCACGGGAGTCGCGCGCAGTGACACCGCTCATGCAGCCGGTCACACATACGCCGAATGCCAACCATCGTTACCGGTTCTGCGACGGACCACTCAAGATAGCCATCGCTGGTTGCCGGGAGACTCCATCCAAAAGTTCGTGGAACAGCAATTCCGGGCAATTACCGTCAACAACGCTGCCAAGCCGGTGCGCGACGAGAGCGAAACAGGCGGACACGGCCTGCGACTCGCGGGCTGATCGGATGCATGCGTAGACGCACTAGCCTGCCACGATCTCATTGCAAGCGCGGCGCGTGTCGCTCTCGTGTCCCGGACGCGCTGCAGCGTGCAACGTTGCGGCGCAGGGCCGGGACCCAGCGGGCTGCACGGAAGGTGCGGAGACATGGGCCCCGGCTCTGCAACGCACCGTCGAAGGGACGCTGCGCTGCGTCCGGGGCACAGAGCTGAGTCACGAGCCAAACAAAAAACGCGGCGTTTCCGCCGCGTTTTTCAATTCACTATGCCGCTCCTCGATCAGGCCTGCGGCTGCGGCTCCAGGCCGGGATCCGGATCGGGCCGCGGGCGCGACTTGCCGGCCGGGGGCACAGCGGAAGCGCGCGGCGTGGTCGGCTCAAGCACGGACTCGCGGTTCGGCTTCTTGCCCTTGAGAAGGTCGACGATCTCGTCGCCGGAGAGCGTTTCGAACTCGAGCAGGCCCTTGGCCAGGGCTTCAAGGTCGGCGTGCTTCTCGGTGAGGATGCGGGTCGCTTCCTTGTAGCCTTCCTCGACCAGACGTCGGATCTCGGAGTCGATCTTCTGCACGGTCGCTTCGGAGGCGTTCTGCGTGCGCGAGACCGACATGCCAAGGAACACCTCGTCCTGGTTTTCGCCATAGGAGACGGTGCCGAGTTCTTCCGACAGGCCCCAGCGCGTCACCATCATGCGGGCGAGGCGCGTGGCCTGCTCGATGTCGGAGGCCGCACCCGAGGTAACCTTCTCGCGGCCGAAGATCAGCTCTTCGGCGACGCGACCGCCCATCATGATGGCGAGGCGCGAGGTCATCTGCTCCAGCGACATCGACAGCTTGTCGCGCTCGGGCAGCTGCATGACCATGCCGAGCGCTCGGCCGCGCGGAATGATGGTCGCCTTGTGGATCGGATCGGTCGCAGGCACGTTGAGGCCGACGATGGCGTGGCCGCCCTCGTGATAGGCCGTCAGCAGCTTCTCTTCCTCGGTCATGACGAGCGACTTGCGCTCGGCGCCCATCATCACCTTGTCCTTGGCCTCTTCGAACTCGGCCTGCGTCACCATCCGCTTGTTGCGGCGGGCGGCGGTCAGCGCCGCTTCGTTGACGAGGTTCATCAGGTCGGCGCCGGAGAATCCCGGGGTGCCGCGCGCGATGGTCTTGAGGTTGATATCCGGAGCCAGCGGAACTTTACGAACATGGACCTTGAGGATCTGCTCGCGGCCGACGACGTCGGGATTGGGCACCACGACCTGACGGTCGAAGCGGCCCGGACGCAGCAGCGCCGGATCGAGCACGTCGGGACGGTTGGTCGCCGCGATCAGGATCACGCCCTCGTTGGCCTCGAAGCCGTCCATCTCGACCAGCAGCTGGTTCAGCGTCTGCTCGCGCTCGTCATTGCCGCCGCCGAGACCGGCGCCGCGATGACGACCGACCGCGTCGATTTCGTCGATGAAGATGATGCAGGGCGCGTTCTTCTTGGCCTGCTCGAACATGTCGCGGACGCGGGAAGCGCCGACGCCGACGAACATCTCGACGAAGTCCGAACCCGAAATGGTGAAGAACGGCACGTTGGCTTCGCCCGCGACCGCACGCGCGATCAGGGTCTTACCGGTGCCGGGAGGGCCGACCAGCAGCACGCCGCGCGGAATGCGGCCGCCGAGGCGCTGGAATTTGCCGGGGTCGCGGAGGAATTCGACGATCTCCTGCAGGTCCTGCTTGGCCTCGTCGACGCCGGCGACGTCCTCGAAGGTGACGCGGCCATGCGCCTCGGTCAGCATCTTCGCGCGCGACTTGCCAAAGCCCATCGCCTTGCCGGCGCCGCCCTGCATCTGCCGCGACAGGAAGATCCAGACGCCGATCAGCGCGATGAAGGGCAGCCAGGAGACCAGCAGCGAGACGAACCACGGCACGTTGTCGCCCGGCGGCTTCGCGGTGATCTGGACCTTGCTGTCGTAGAGGCGCTTCACCAGCGTCGGGTCGTTCGGCGCATAGGTCTGGAAGCTCGAGCCGTTGGTGAAGGTGCCATGGATGTCCGGCCCCTGGATCACGACGTCGCGCACATTGCCGCGGTCAACTTCGCTCAGAAGCTGGGAGAAGGCGATGTCCTGCGAGGAGGCGCGCTGACCCGGATTCTGGAAGAGCGTGAACAACGCCAACAGCAGCAACACTATGATGACCCAGAGGGCGAAATTGCGCAGATTGGCGTTCATCGTTCTTCCTTCGTGGTCGCGCGGATCGCGGCCCTGATCCTTCAGGAGTTACTCGCCCCAGTGATTTGGGCAATCGAGGAAATCCCCAAGGAATCCTCATCGTTAGACGCATACAATTTAGGTGCCGCCGCGCTCGCTGCCAAGGGAACGAGATGGGACTATTTATCCCATCTTAGAGCGATTCCCGCTGAAATAATGGCGACCTAGCTGGGGTTTTTCCCGCCTGGTTCTTGCCTGGTTAAGGTGTCCTGACGGCACGCCGCGGAAGCGGCCGGTGTCATGATCCGCCCTCCTCCGCCCTTCAGGTCCCCTTTTGGGACCGCCGCGCCGGCGCAGGCGCGATGTGGATACGCCCGCCGGCAAGGCTGATCAAGGCTCCCGCAAGGGTCTGCTTCAGGACCGGCCGGCCATTTGCGGCTGCGCGGGGGCCCAGAGCCAGAGCCTGATCGAGCACGGACAGCAGGGTTTCGACCTTGCCGAGTTCCGCCGGGCCTTCGTGCCCAAGGGCATTGATGGCCCGCAGCAGGAGCCGCAACCGGACCTCCTCCGGCAGGCTGGCGAAGGCGACCCCGTCGAAACTTCGCACGCCCGGCCCATGCGGCGCATCGTCGCGATCGGTCAAGCGGAGGAAGCGCTCGGCACCATCCGTCAGTACCTCCACCGCCGCATTGGCACGCGCCACCCTGCCTGCGAGCCGCGCCAGGCTCCTGGCGTCGCCGCCCTCGGCCGCGAGAAGCGGCAACAGCGCCCGCAGCCGCGGCCGGGTGAAGGCGGTGTCGCGGTTGGTGGGGTCATCGGCGAAGCCGATCTTCGCTCGCTTGAGGGTCGCGATCAGCTGGGACTTCGGCACGTCGAGCAGCGGGCGCGCCAGCACGATGTCGTCGCGTTCTGCAAGGCGCGCCATCGCCGAGAGCCCGGCAAGCCCGCTGCCGCGAAGCATGCGCATCAACAGCGTCTCGGCCTGGTCGTCGCGGGTGTGGGCGGTCAGCACATGGCTCGCGCCGGCGGCGCGCGCCGCCTGTGCGAGCAGCCGGTAGCGCGCCTCGCGCGCAGCCGCAGGCAGTCCCGTCTTCGGCTTGGCGCCGCGCCAGCGCAGGGTCCGGTGCGCAAGGCCGAGCTCGGTCGCAAGCCGCTTGACCTCGCGCGCCTCGCGCCCCGCCTCCACCCGCAGGCCGTGATCGACGGTGACGACGGTGAGACGCGGGCCGCGCTTAAGGCTGCGCCGCCAGCGCGCCGCGAGCCACATCAGCGCGACCGAATCCGGCCCGCCGGAGACCGCGAGCACCAGTGCCGGCGCGTGCTTCAGGTCGGCGAAGAGCAGCTTCGCCGCGCGCACGGAGATCGGTGAATTGTCGTCGTCTGACATGACGCTGCAATCGTCCGCGGATGGATCGACTGTTTAGCGCAACGCCGTCCGCTTTGTCAGCGATCGCTCTTGTTGAGCATGATCTTTTCGGAAAACCGCTGCACACTTTGCGCTAACGCGGCCCTTCGGCTCCGGATCATGCTCTAGCACTTCACCCGCTTCTGCTCGCGGTCGACGGCGGCTTTGACGCCGGCGGAGGCGCGCGGATATTTGCGGCCGATCTCGCCGAAGGCGGCGCAGGCGGCTTCCTTCTCCTTCAGCGCGGCGAGCGACTGGCCGAGCCGCAGCAGGGCATCCGGCGCCTTGGCCGATTTATCGTATTTGGTGGTGACGGCGAGGAAGGCTTCCGCGGAATCGCGGTATTGCTGGCGCTGGAAATAGCTTTCGCCGAGCCAGTATTGCGCATCGCCCAGCAGCGGATCGTTCGGATATTTCTGCGCAAAGTTCTTCATGGTCTGCTCGGCCAGCGCATAGTCCTTGCGCTGCATGTAGCCGATGCCGAGGTCGAACTCGTCGCGCGGCGTCGCCGAGGGCGGCAGCGTGGTCAGGCCAGCGCCGCCACCCTGTGCCGGATAGCCCTGCTGGGCCGGCGGATAGCCGGGCTGGGCCGCGGGCGGCACGCCTTGCTGGTAGCGCGGACTGGTATTGGCGAGATCGAGCGGGTCGCCGGCGTTGCGTCCGCCGGGCGCGCCCGGCATCGGCTGCTGTCCGCCGCCAAGGGCGCGCGGCGCACCCGGTGCGTTCGGATTCTGGTTCGGATCGAAGGCATCGCCGCGGCGGCGCGTGCCGGGGGCGCCGGGCGCCGGCTGCTCCTGAACGATCGGTGCGGGAGCGCCGGCCTGCGGCTGCTCGTAGTTCGGCTGCACCGCCTGCTGCTGCTGGCGATAGGCCGGCGCGACCTGAGAGGGTGAAATTTGCGCGGGCGGCACGGCCGCGACACCGGGCTGGACCGGCTGCTGTTGTGCTGGCGCTCCTTGCGCGCCGCCCTCGAGGGCGCGCAGGCGCTCCTCGAGCTGCCGGTTGCGGTATTGCAGTTCCTCGTTCTGGCCGGTGAGCTGGCGCAGCTGGTTCTCCAGCCGCTCGATCCGCATCTCGGGGTCATCATCCGTCTGGGCCAAGATCGATTGAGCCAGGACGGGCGCGCACAAAGAGAGCAGCGCGGCGGTCGCCACGGAGCCGGTGAGAACCTTAAATCTGGATGACATCTTGCCCTGACGACGAAAGCGAAATGGCCTGCGACGGAACATTCGACGCGCCACACATTGAAGTGGAGTACGCCAAAAATGTGACTGCTACAAAGGGGTTTCTGTCACAGATCGCTGAAACGAAACCGGCGCCCGTGAGGGCGCCGGCATGATCGATTCCCGGAGATGAACGGCGCCTGACTGAAAGCGTCAGGAGCTCGCGTTCAGCACGGTGACGGCGCGACGGTTCTGCGACCAGCAGGAGATGTCGTTACAGACGGCCACCGGCCGCTCCTTGCCGTAGGAGATCGTGCGCATGCGGTTCGGGTCGATGCCGCGCGACGCGAGGAACGAACGCACCGACTGGGCGCGCCGCGCGCCGAGCGCGATGTTGTATTCGCGGGTGCCGCGCTCGTCTGCGTGCCCCTCGATGGTGAAGGAGTAGCGCGGATAGGTCTGGAGCCACTGCGCCTGCTTCTCCAGCGTCACGATCGCCTGCGGGGTCAGATCGGTCTGGTCGCTCTCGAAGAACACGCGGTCGCCCACGTTGACGACGAAATCCTGCTGGCTGCCCGGCGTCGCCGCATTGGCCATCGCATCCGTCGCAGCATTCTTGTTGGCGCAGGCGCCCATCGACAGCGCGACGGCAAGCACCGCGGCCAGCTTCAATCCCTGGAGGATACGCATAGGATGTTTCATTCCGGAGCCTCCACGCTCACGTTAGTCCACTGCTGTCCGGTCTACAGGGGGTTGGTTAAGCGAACGTTCCGTCAACCTTGACGGAACCTTGCCTCAGCCGGTCAAATGCCCCCAATCGGCGAAAAGCACCCGTGATGGTTAATGGGTTGTAAATGTGGCGCGAGGGTGAAGGCAAGCGCATTGGCGATCAAAACCCCCCTTCCGCCGGACCTAGCCGGCGGCCGAGCGGCTGAAACCGCTCGCGAGCTAAAGGGTTCGGGCCTGCGCAGCCATGCTGGCGACCAGAACCGGCCGCGCTGGGGCGATCCGGTCGGTGCTACGTTCGAACAGCATCCGGCGCTCAAACGCGCTCGATCGCATAATGGGGAAGCGCGTCAGGATCCTTTCCCGGACTTTGGGGTAGGCCGAGGCCATCAGAACGGCCTTCTTGGTCGGCCAGCCCGGAAACGAACGCGGCTCGGTGAGAGTCTCGGAGAGGAACACGCGGCGATAGAACGCCTGATGATCGGTTCGCACCATCGAGAGGCCGACGTCGGCATTGAAGTGCTCACAGGCCACGAAGGGCAGCCGCACGGTCAGATAAGGCAGTTCAGGGAAGCGCTGCTGCATTTCCGGATCCGCAACGAACCGACATGGGTCGATAAAGACTTCGCCCCGGTCCAGGCGGGGATGCAGCACATCGCCGAACACCTCCGTCGTGTAGGACATTCGCCATTCGGACGTCAGAACGTGGATGCGGACGGAGCTGCAGAGGTCGTTGTCGACGTAGACTCCAAAATTCCACACGTTGGGCGCGTCGTCGAAACGGTCAGTCACCCGCTGCGATTCCGACGGCGGAATCAGCCCGGCCTGCAAATAGGCACGGTAACGCATCAGGTAGAGACTATCCTTGTCCTCGTCAGTCTCGATGAGCCGGTAATCGATGCGGTCAAACAGCGCGGCTCCGCGCGGGAGGTGGGCCGTGTTCGGTTCGGCTCCGGACTTCATCTGCGACCTCGAGACTCCAAGCAACTTCCGCGAGTGGTCGTAGATTAATAGTTCCTTAACAGAATTGCAAAGCCTTCGAAGTGTTAGGGTTAACCATTGCGGTCCGCAAAACTACGGGAGCAAGCTAGAGCCGATTGCAATGATGCGGCTGGCAGGAAGCGATCAGGCGATGGATCGCGACGACACGAGAGCGATCTGGTCGTCAGGTATGCGACGGCCATGCGAGGCATTGAGCAGCTGGCGAACCCGCACCGCCGGAACGGGCCTGCTGAACAGATATCCCTGTCCTTCGGTCACGGTGCCGTCGGCGCTGATCAGCTCGAGCTGCTCGTTGGTCTCGATGCCTTCGACCACGACCGCCATGCCGAGATCGGCCGACAACCGCGCCACACCACGCAGCAACGTCAGCGGACGATCGGAGTCGATGCCTTCAAGGAATGAGCGGTCGATCTTGACCTTCTGCATCGGGAAATTGTGCAGATAGCTGAGGCTTGAATAGCCGGTGCCGAAATCGTCGAGCGAGATCCGCACGCCGAGCGCATGCAATTGCGACAGGATGTCGTGCGTGAGTTGGGTGTTGCGCAGGAGCGAAGATTCCGTGATTTCGATCTCCAGACGGTGGGCTGGAAGCCCCGAGACCTCGAGCGCGTAGCGGATCTCGCTCAGCACGTCGCGCTGATGGAATTGCTGCGGCGAGAAGTTGACGGCGACGCTGACACCCTCCGGCCACTTCATGCACTCCATGCAGGCGCGGCGCAGGATCCAGCGGCCGAGATCGACGATCAGGCCCATGTCCTCGGCGACCGGAATGATGTCGATCGGCGAGACCGTGCCGCGCACCGGATGATTCCAGCGCAGCAGCGCCTCGCAGGTCGTGATCTTGCCGGACTTCAAATTGACCAGCGGCTGGTAGAACAGCTCGAACTCCTCGTTGGCGAGCGCCTTGCGCAAGTCGAGCTCGAGGATGCGGCGGGCCTCGACGGTCGCAGCCATCTCGTCGCGGAAGAAACAGAACGTGCCGCGGCCGTCGGCCTTGGCGCGGTACAGTGCCATGTCGGCATTCTTGAGCAGGGTGTCGGCGCTGGTGTCATCCGGGGAGGCCAGCGCGATGCCGACGCTGGCGCCGATCTCGACCAGATGATTGTCGATGCGGTAGCGCTCGCTCAGGCGCTCGACGATGCGGCGGGCGAGGCTCGCGGCGTCCTCGGCCGAAGAGATGTTCTGCTGGAATACGACGAACTCGTCACCGCCGAAGCGGGCGACGAAGTCCTCGGGGCGCAGCATCTCGCGCAGGCGGTTGGCCACTGCACATAGCAGCTGATCGCCGCAGGGATGGCCGAGCGTATCGTTGACCTGCTTGAACTGGTCAAGGTCGACGAAGAGCAATGCCGATAGACTTTCCGAATGACGCGCGACCGCGAGCAACCGCTCGATCTCGTCGCGAAAATTGACACGGTTCGGCAGCGCCGTGAGATCGTCGTAGCGGGCCAGATGGCTGATCCTGGCCTCGGCGTTGCGCCGCTCCGTGATGTCCTCGAGAAGCACGACCGCACCGCCGTCAGCCATCGGCTGGACGGTCCATGACAGCGAACGATTTCTTCGCGGATCGGGATCGGCAGTAATGATCTCCTTGGCCTGCGCAGTTTCGATATCGGAGATGATGACGCGGCCGCTCGCAGCCGAGATCGATCCCGCTTCCACGCATGCGGCGACGATCTCGCGCGCAGTCGTGTTGCTCTGGGCGAGGTTGTCGGGCAGGCTCATCATGGCGGCGAAACGGTGATTCATCACCGCGAGCTGGCCGTCGATGCGAAACATGCAGAGCCCGTGCGGCATGTTGTTGAGCGCCGTATCGAACTGGCCGGCGAGCGCGGCCTCGCGTTCGCGTGCGACAACCGCGCGCAAGAATATCTTGTGTAGATTGCCGGAGAGGCGCATGACCGAAAAGAGGAACGCGGCGCAGACGACGGACATCGCGACGTAATAGGGAGTGCGGTGCAGAGCCAGCGCGACCACGGCTGGGCCGAATATTAAAGTGGCCTGCAGACGAAATATCGACTGCCGACCGTAAGCTCTCCCCGCCCCTCCCGCCACGATTCCGGTGGTGACCGAGAGCGCGATCATGTGAGCGATGGCGTCGTCACTGCTCAACAGCGTCGTTGCACACCAGAGACCAATCACGGCGGCCTGGATGAGCGCTCCAACCTGGTACCGCCTCTGCCAACTCGCTGCCTGTTCCGCGCTCAGAACCGATTTCTGGGCCTGGTATCTGCTGAGATCGAAAGCACGTATAGCTCCCGCGAGAATGAGAAGCGGGACAAACCCCCAGAGCAGCATCTGTCCGGTCTTGAGCGCCGTCAGGGAGGCCGAGAACGCAGAGAAGACAATGCCGGTCAGCACCGTCCCGGGAGCTTCGAACAGCGAATCGGTCAGCGCCGCCGAAATCGTCGGCGAGGCCTGGTCCGGCTCTCTACTCTGGCTTGCGAACTGCATTTGTGTTTGTACGCGCGTCCTGTTTAGCGCGTAGTTTTACCCAGCCCAGGTGAAGTCTTTCTGAGGGAACATCGTTAAAGTCGAGTTGTTTTTCGGCAATAGCGAACCGATTTCCGCTGAAATATCAAGCAACTAGGCAAGCCTTGCCGGGCGCAAGGTGAAGGAAAGGTTGCTTTCCCCACCGGACGCGAAAAAATCGGCGCTTTTTTTCGGAAACATCGCGCGTCTGAACGCGCGATGCGAGAACCACGTTCCGATGGAAGCGGAACGGGGTTCTCGATTCTTGTTTTGACGGGTTTTCTTTACGCGAACCGGTATCCACTTCGCTCGAAAACGCTCTATTGGCCAGCAGTCGAGGACAATAGCGGCGACCATGCCGGGTCGGAGGCGAAGCCCGGCGTCGGCACCTTCAGCTCGTTGCGGCCGGAGATGTCGACGGAGTACAGCGACGGCCCGCCATTGCCGCCGGGATCGCGGAAGAACATCAGCACGCGGCCGTTCGGCGAGAAGGTCGGGCCCTCATTGTGGAAGCCGGAGGTGAGCAGCCGCTCGCCGCTGCCGTCAGGCTTCATGACGCCGATCGAGAACTGCCCGCCGCCCTGCCGGGTGAAGGCGATATAATCGCCCTTCGGTGACCACACCGGCGTCGAATAGCTGGCGTTGGTGTCGTCCTTGGAGAAGGAGATGCGCTGCGCCTGTCCTCCGCCCGCCGCCATCACGTAGATCTGCGACCGGCCGCCGCGATCGGACTCGAAGCAGATGCGGGCACCGTCCGGAGAGTAAGACGGGGACGTGTCGATCGCCGGCGTGTCGGTGAGGCGCGTGGTCGAACGCGAACGCAGATCCATCACGAACAGGTTGGAATTGCCGCCCTGCTGCAGGCTCATGATGACGCGCTGGCCGTCCGGCGAGAAGCGCGGCGCGAAGGTCATGCCGGGGAAGTTGCCGACGATCTCGCGCTGGCCGGTCTCGATGTTGAAGAGATAGACCTTCGGATCGCCCTGGCCGAACTCCATGTAGGTGATCTCTTGCGAGTTCGGCGAGAAGCGCGGCGTCAGCACGAGGTCGGAGCCGCGGGTCAGATAGCGCACATTGGCGCCGTCCTGGTCCATCATCGCGAGCCGCTTGACGCGGCGTTCCTTCGGCCCGGTCTCGTCCACGAACACGACGCGGCTGTCGAAATAGCCCTTCTCGCCGGTCATGCGCTCGTAGATCTGGTCCGAGATGATGTGGGCGATGCGGCGCCAATATTCCGGCGAGGTGAAATATTGCTGTCCCGCGAGCTGCTGGCCGGTGACGACGTCCCACAGGCGGAATTCGGCCTTGAGGCGGCCGTCCGGCTGCCGCGTCATCCGGCCTGTGACCAGCGCCTGCGCGTTGATGGTCTTCCAGTTCTGGAATTGCGGCGCGACGTCGATGTTGCTGATGCGCTCGATGAAGGCGGCCTGGTCGATCGGCGCGAACAGGCCCGAGCGCTTCAGATTGTTGGTGATGACCTGCGTGACGCCGTTGCCGACGTCGCCGTCGGAGGGCGAGCCCGGCACGAAGCCGGTGATCGCGATCGGGATCGGCTGGAATTCGGTGGGATCGATGCGAAGCCGCGGCTGACCCTGGGCGAAGGCGTGTCCACCGCCGAGCATCGCGAGCGTCGACCCGGTCAGGGTCATGAAGCGGCGGCGGTTCATCGAGCGGGCGTCATTCATTGCAAAATTCTTTTGTTCGGATGTCACAACATATCTTTCAGGCCGAAGGTCATCGGGATGAGCTTCCAGCTCTCGTACTGCTGCTTCGGCATGAACGAATAGACCTGGCACTGCACGATGGCGCGCTTGGCGCTCTCCGCCACCGCCTGAGCGATCGACCGCGACGGTCCCCTCACCGCGACGACGATCGGCTCGGACGCGAGCGACCCGTCGATCTTCATGGGGATGTCGATGTCGGCCTCATACTGATCGGCGTCCTGACCGTTATAGGTCGGCGTGAAGCAGCGCTTGACCGCGCCCTGGAATGCACCGCGCCAGGTCGCAACGTTGTTGGCGGCCGTCCCGGTGGCCGCTCCCAGCGAGGCCGACGCGTTCAGCGCGGAGCCTGCGAGCTCGTGCCGGGTCGCGGCGCGCTTGTCGAGATCGCGCTGGATCTGCGCGGGATCGAAGGTGCGCTCCTTCGGCTTCGGCTGCTGCTGCGGCTGCACCGCCGCGACCTTCTGCTCGACGGGCTTGGGCGGCGGCTTCTTGGTGTCCAGCTTCTTCTGCAGCTCGGCGATCGGATCTTCCTTGGCCGGATCAGGCTTCTTTTCCTGCGGCTTCGGCTCTTCCTTCGGCTTGGTCTCGGCGACGGGCTTGGGCGGCTCGGGCTTCTTCTCGACCGGCTTCTCGACGGGCTTCGGCGGCGGCTCCGGCTGCGAGTTGGTCTTGATCAGCTCTTTCTTCTCGGTGACCTTGCCGACGGCATCTTCCTCGGGCTTGGCCTCGGCGATCTTCTCGACCTTGGGCTTCGGCTCTTCCTTCTTGCCGGTCTTCTGCCCCGCCATCATCTTGGCGAGCTGATCGGTGGAGATGATGTCGACCGGAAGCGACTCCTCCGGCGCGATGTAGGCCTTGCTGCTAAAAGTGACGAGGCCCCATCCCAGCACGAGGACGTGGAGAGCAATCGACGCAACGAGTGTCTTGTCGACGTTCACCTTCACCGGCCTAGGACCCCTGATCCGCTTCCGTGACGAGCGCCAGCTTCTTGAATCCGGCACCGGACAACAGGCCCATCACCTTGGCCACCGTGCCGTAATCCGCCTTCTTGTCGGCGCGCAGATAGATGCGCTCCTCGAGCCCGCCGCGCGCGTCCGTGATCGCCTTCAGCTTCGGCACCAGCTCGTTGATCGCGACCTCGGCGTCGTTGATGAAGACCTTGCCCTTGATGTCGACCGACATCTGCAGCGGCTTCTGGTCGTTGTTTTCGAGGCTCTTGGCCTGGGTCTGCGGCAGGTCGAGCGGCACGCCGACGGTCAGCATCGGCGCCGACACCATGAAGATGATGAGCAGCACCAGCATCACGTCGACCATCGGCGTGACGTTGATCTCGGCCACGACGGGCTTGCGCCGGCCACGGCGCCCGCCGCCTCCGGACGAACTCGCAACGTTCATGGCCATGATCGCGTGCCCAAATTGCCCTTCACACTAAAGACCTTTCCGTTCCGATGGAATCGGAGCGAGACCCTGTATCCTTGTTTTGACGCGTTTTCTTTACGCGAACCGGTACCCACTTCGCTCGAAAACGCTCTATACATGCCGCCCCTCAGCCCCGCTCGTCGATCTGACGGGACAAAATGGCTGAAAATTCATCAGCGAAGCCCTCGAGCCGCTGGGCCTGCCGGTTCACCTCGGATGTGAACTTATTGTAGAAAATAGTGGCAGGAATGGCGGCGATAAGGCCGACCGCGGTCGCAAACAGCGCCTCGGCGATACCGGGGGCCACCACCGCCAGGGAGGTATTTTTCGACGCCGCGATCGACTGGAAGCTCGACATGATGCCCCAGACCGTGCCGAACAGGCCCACGAAGGGGCCGGCGGAGCCGACCGTGGCGAGCACCAGGAGGCGGCGTTCCAGCCGTTCGACCTCGCGCGCGATCGAGACGTTCATGACCTTGTCGATGCGCATCTGGAGCCCCGCGACCGAGCGGGCGTGACTCTCGAACGAGCGTTTCCACTCGCGCATCGCCGCCACGAAGCAGGCCGCCATCGAATGCGTCGGCTTGGCCGAAAGCGTGCGATAGAGCTCCTCGATCGACTCGCCCGACCAGAAGGCCTGCTCGAACCGGTCCATCGAGCGGCGGGTGCGGGCGAACAGGAAGATCTTGTCGATGGCGATCGCCCAGACCCAGACCGAGCAGGACAGAAGTCCCAGCATCACGGCTTTCACGATCCAGTGAGCCTGCCAGAACAGCGCGATCAGCGACACGTCCGCGGAAGCGGCAACCGGAAGGGCTGACTGAGCCACGTCGGCCGGATTCATAAGCGATATCCTCTCAAGGCGATCTTCAACCTCATGTCCCGGCCAGCAATGACCGCCGGTTCCCCAACCGCCGCGCTACCTGCGCGGCCGGCAAGCCCGCTCAAAGCCTTGTCTTTCTGGGGTGCAGGGCTCGTCCAAAGCCGGCCGCCTGCATTCCCTGCCAAGATGTCAAAACTAAGGGGCCTTGACTCCAGGCCTTGACTTCGGGCTCCGGGCACGCCTGTCCACCCTTACCAGAGCCCGCCGATGGTTAATGCGGGGTTACCGCCGGCGCAATTGGCTGCGGGAAAGGCAGGCGGCGCAGGGGGATGGCGGCCTGGAGGCGGCAGCAGGCACGGGGCGGCGTGGTCGAGCAAGGTCGGTTCCCTCACCCTTGCGGGGAGGGAGCGCAGTGTGCGCCTTGGCCAACATCGCGCATCGCCACGCCCTCGTACTCCCTCGGCGGGCGCAAGCTGATAGGGTCCGTTCGCGGACAACAACGTGCCGATATCACCGGCCAGCCCTGAGGACCCCCCATGCCGAAATCACAAACGAACGTGCGGTGGATGACCGCCGCGGTCGTATCGCTCTGCCTCGTCACATCCAGCCTTGGGCACGCCGCATCGATTGCGCCGGTCGCCGCGGAAAACGGCATGGTGGTGTCGGCACAGCATCTGGCGACACAGGTGGGCGTCGAGGTGCTCAAGCGCGGCGGCAATGCCGTCGATGCCGCTGTGGCCGTCGGTTATGCCCTTGCCGTCGTCTACCCGGCGGCCGGCAATCTCGGCGGTGGCGGCTTCATGACGATCCAGCTCGCCGACGGCCGCAAGACCTTCCTCGATTTCCGCGAGACGGCCCCAAAGGGGGCGACGGCCAATATGTATCTCGACAAGGACGGCAACGTCATCAAGGGCATCTCGACCAAGGGGCATCTGGCCGTGGGTGTGCCGGGGTCGGTCTCGGGTATGGAATATGCGCGTGAAAAATACGGCACCATGAAGCGCGCCGACCTGCTCGCTCCCGCGATCCAGCTCGCCGAACAGGGATTTGTGCTCGACCAGGGCGACATCGACCTGCTGCGCACGGCAACCGACGATTTTAGGGACGACGCGGCATCCAGCGCCATCTTCCTCAACAACGGCCAGCCATTCGGCGTGGGCGACAGGCTGGTGCAGGCCGAGCTAGCGAAAACCCTGCGCGAGATCAGCAGCAAGGGCACCGACGGCTTCTATAAGGGCTGGGTCGGCAGCGCCATCGTGGCATCCAGCCAGGCCGGCAAAGGCCTGCTGACACAGGACGATCTCGACGGCTACAAGACGCGCGAGCTCGCACCTGTCGAATGCGACTATCGCGGCTATCACGTGGTTTCCGCGCCGCCGCCGAGCTCGGGCGGCGTCATCATCTGCGAAATCCTGAATATCCTGGAAGGCTATCCGCTCAAGGAGCTGGGCTATCACTCCGCGGCTGCCATGCACGTGCAGATCGAAGCGATGCGGCACGCCTACGTGGACCGCAACAGCTATCTCGGCGATCCCGACTTCGTGAAGAATCCGCTCGACCGCCTGCTCGACAAGGCCTACGCGGCCAAGATCCGCGCCGTGATCGATCCGAACAAGGCCGGCGTGTCCAAGGAGATCAAGCCGGGCGTCGCGCCGCACGAGGGCAGCAACACCACGCATTATTCAATCGCGGACAAGGACGGCAACGCGGTGTCCGTCACGTACACGCTGAACGACTGGTTCGGCGCCAAGGTGACGGCGGCAAAGACCGGCGTACTGCTCAATGATGAAATGGATGACTTCACCGCCAAGATCGGCGTTCCGAACCTGTATGGCCTGGTGCAGGGTGAGGCCAACGCCATCGCGCCCGGCAAGCGGCCGCTCTCCTCAATGAGCCCGACCATCGTCAGCAAGGACGGCAAGCCCGTGATGGTGGTGGGCACGCCCGGCGGCAGCCGCATCATCACGGCCGTGCTGCAAACCATGATCAACGCCATCGACTACGGGATGAACGCGCAGGAAGCCGTCGACATGCCGCGCATCCACCAGCAGTGGTTGCCCGACCTGACCAATGTCGAGAGCTACGCGCTGTCACCGGACACGCGCAAGATCCTGGAGGGCATGGGCCACAAATTCGGGCCACCGCAACCTGCGAACCATCTGGCGGTCATCATCGTCGGCGCGCCGTCGCTTGACGGCAAGCAGGTCGGCAACAATCGTTACTACGGTGCGAACGATCCGCGCCGCAATAGCGGGCTGGCGGCCGGGTATTGAGAGAGTGCGTAAGGTTGGTCAGCCCTGCAGATGCGCCAAGCGCATCTGCTCGGCGTAACCCACCTCGTTAATCTCCGCGACGGCAGAAGCGTTGGGTTACACCAAGGGACTGCGCTCCGCGCAGCCCGGGGTTAACCCACGCCACCGGACTGCGGCGTGCGGCGAGATGGGCCTCGGCTTTGCCGCGCATCATCAAGAGAGGCGCTACGCTGCCGCCGGGACATGAGTGTTCTGCCCGCACCGTGTCACCGGAGGAACCTCCCCTCGCCGCCAAAATTGTCCCGAAAATCACTTTTAGCGAGGGCATTGCCATGAGCATCAACCCCAAGACGACCGCCGCCGTCGGCGATCATCCTCTCCACCCCATGATCATCCCGTTCCCCGTGGCGTTCCTGGTCGGCGCGCCCATCGCCGACCTCGCCTTCATTGGAACCGGTGACGCTTTCTGGGCCAGGGCTGCCATGTGGCTGATCGGCGCCGGCATCGTCATGGCGCTGGCGGCCGCCGCGGCCGGCTTTACCGATTTCCTGAGCGAGCCGCGCATCCGCCGTCTCAACGACGCCTGGTACCACATGATCGGCAATCTTGCGGCGGTCGTGCTGGCGCTGATCAACTTCTGTCTGCGCTATGCGCAAGGCAGCGAGGCCGCGATCAAGCCGTGGGGCGTGGTGCTGTCGCTGATCGTCGTCGGCATCCTGCTGTTCACGGGATGGAAGGGCTGGGCGATGGTCTATCGCCATCACGTCGCGGTGCTGGATGCACCGGGCCAGACCAGTTCGGAACCGGTGACGCCGCAACATGGCGGCGAGAGCCACCGCCGCGCCGCCTGACGGCGTGATGGCGCCTCAAGCCGCCGACGCAGGCTCGGGGCAGTTGGTCAATCGCGCGGGATTGCCGACCGCGGTGCAGCCCGCCGGAATGTCC
This sequence comes from Bradyrhizobium sacchari, assembly GCF_002068095.1. GTDB lineage: Bacteria > Pseudomonadota > Alphaproteobacteria > Rhizobiales > Xanthobacteraceae > Bradyrhizobium > Bradyrhizobium sacchari. The sequence goes on from NZ_LWIG01000052.1 coordinate 217,319, forward strand.
GACGTCACGACCGTGCCGGCGCCGATCTTGGCGAAATCGCCGATGCTGATGTCGCCGAGAATGGTCGCACCACCCCCGATGTAGACGCCGCGGCCGATGCGCGGTGAACACGCCGGAAGCTCGCTATGCCGGCCGATGCTGACGTTCTGGAGGATGGTGACCGCATCGCCGATGACGGCATTGGCGCCGATCACGATGCCCGTGGCGTGGTCGAGATAGACTCCAGATCCAATGCTGGCCGCCGGATGGATGCTGACCTGCAAGGCGTTCGAGGCTTCGTTCTGGAACAGCAGCGCCGCATCGATATGGCCGCGATGCCAGTGCCAGTGCGAGACACGCCAGGCTTGCAGCGCGACGTAGCCCTTGTAGTGCAGCAAAGGCGGCAGCAGCTCGGCGATGGCGGGATCGCGCAGTGCAATGGCCTGCAAGTCGCAGGCGGCGGTCCCGATCAGGTCCGGCGCGCCGCGAAAGGCGTCAAGGGAGAAGGTGTTGAAACGCGCCTGCTCCGCCGCGGAGCCGCCGAGTCTGCGCCCGATCAGATCGGCCAGGGCGGCAGCAAAATCGCCGTGGATCAGGACAGTATCGGCAAGGGACTTGCCGAAGACGGGATCGGCCGCGATCGCACGCTGCGCGTCGTCGCGTATGTCCTGCCAGAGACTGCCGCTCGTCGAGGTCGCAGCTGTCGTCATCGCCGCCTCTTCCTTCTCACCTGTCGAATATAGGCCGCAGGGAGGCAGCGCGCCACGCGTGACACGCCTCGCAACATGTCGCAGTTCCCCCGTGAGGCTACGAGCTTGCATGCCAGGCACCCGCAACCATATAGTCGATTGAATTTCCGACCGGCACTGCGTCGGCCGGAGGAGTACGCGCCCGCGGTGGTCCGCCATCCGCGGGTTTTTCGTACCCGGCGGCCTGCTGCGCTGCCGAACCGAATCCTGTCCCCCTCACCCGAGGTCACGCCAAAATATGTCGCCCCACGCGCCCGCTGACGACCGCCACGACGACGTCATGTACCCCTCCGCCATACCGTTTGTGCTGGTCCATCTCGGCTGCTTCGCCGCGATCTGGTCAGGCCTCACCTGGGAGGCCGTCGCGATCTGCGGTGCACTCTACGTCGCGCGAATGTTCGGAATCGGAGCAGGTTACCACCGCTATTTCTCGCATAAGGCTTTTGCGACCGGCCGGGTGTTTCAATTCATCCTGGCCTGCCTCGCGCAGAGCAGCGCACAGAAGAGCGTGTTGTGGTGGGCGGCCAAGCATCGGCACCATCATCTGCATTCCGATACCGAACTGGACGTGCATTCACCGCGCCAACGCGGCTTCCTGTACAGCCATCTCGGCTGGATTTTCTACCGGCAGCACGACGCGACCGACCTGGTGAAAGTCGGCGATCTCACGGTCTATCCGGAGCTGATGTGGCTGCATCGGCTGGAGCTCCTGCCGGCCGTGGTGCTTGCATCGCTCTGCTTCCTGATTGCGGGGTGGCCGGGTCTGATCGTCGGCTTCCTGTGGAGCACGGTGCTGGTCTATCACGCAACCTTCTGCATCAACTCCCTCGCCCATGTGCACGGACGCAAGCGCTACGTGACAGGCGACGATTCCCGCAACAACTGGCTGCTGGCGTTGCTCACCCTGGGAGAGGGCTGGCATAACAATCACCACGCCTACCAGAGCAGCGTGCGACAAGGCTTTCGCTGGTGGGAAGTCGACGTGACCTATTACATCCTGAAGGTCTTGTCCTGGTTCGGCATCGTCTGGAACATGAAGGCGCCGCCCGAACTGGTGCTGCGCAACGAGCAGCCGCTCGGCGCGCGCGTCATCAATCGCGCAGCCCGCCAGCTTGCCGGACGGTTCGACGCCCACGCTTTGGCGCACGCGATCTCGTCGGCGCTGCACCGGGCCGATCTCGCCCAGCTGCAACTGCCGACGCTGCACGACATCCTCAATCGCGCCCATGACGGCGTCGATGTGCTGACGCATCTGCACCTGCCGAAGATTCCGACGCGCGACGAGTTTCTCACCGAGGCCAGGGCGATGTTCGCGCGAACGCGATCACTCAACGAGATCGTGGACCACGCCTACGAGCATTTCCTGACGTCGGTCCGCTCGCAGCTCGTCACGGTGCGCTGAATTTCTCGGCGCCGCTTGTGCCGCCGGGACGCGTGCCCTCGCGCGCGCGGTCCGGCCGCGCCCGCCTGCGCAGGCTGAACGCATAACGCCAGCCGCCCGCCGCGACCAGGCCCGGCAGGACGAAGAGCAGGAAATCGCGCAGCAGGATCATGGGGCAAGCTCCGCTGTCGCAAACTTGACGGCGCGCCGCAGCGCGAACGCGGCAAGCTCGTAGAGGGCGCAGCTGAGAAAGATCTTCCAGGCATCGGTGGTCACGAGGTCCTGATAAGACTTGATCGCCGTCGGCCAGTGGTTGAGGAACGCGATCGCGAGCGGCACCGAGACGCCAAAGCGATCGAACAGCGCGGAAGCGCGCTCGAGAAGCGCGAGCCGCTGTCTGATCTCCTTGCGTTCGGCGCTGGTCATGGATCGGCCCCTGTTGGCGCGCGAGAGGCGCGCTGTCAGGGCTTGGTCGGGCCGGGCGCGGATCGGGTTCTATCGATCCCGCACATATGCGTGATCAATGCCACAGAGCGAGCGCCCGCCGGCGCAGAGGCGAAAATGGCAGTCGGGATCGAGCGCGCAGCCGCCATAGACGAAGCCGATATAGCCGAGCACCGCGAAGGCGGTCAGGCCGAGCAGCAGGCGGGTGGTGAGGTGCATGCGCTCTTAGTGTCGGTGAACCGCGGGACGGTTCGGGGACTCGATCTAACCCTCTTCGTTCCGCAAGCGCGGAGAGGTAAGTCGCCCCAAAAACCAAACCGCCCGCCTGCGGGTTGCGCAGACGGGCGGCTCGGGGCCATCAGGACTTTGGGGGCATGCGCCTGAAGGCTTTGAGAGGTGCCGGCTTCAGATCAACCCTGCTGCTGGTCGGTCGGCGGCGGGGTCGGACGCGTCTTGTGCTGCGCCATGAACTGGTCGAACTCTTCCTTGTCCTTGGCGTGACGCAGACGGCTCAGGAAATCCTTGAACTCTCGCTGCTCTTCCTCGAGCCGCTGCAGCGTTTCGGCGCGGTATTCGTCGAAGGCGCGATTGCCGGAGGTGGGCGGACCGAAGCCAAAGCCGAAGCCGCGGCGCTCCATGCGGTCGCGCATGCGGTCCATCCTGTACTGCATCTTTTCCATCTTGTTCTGCCAGCGATCCTGGTGGCTCCAGCACGACATTCTTCTGCTCCCGAGTGTGAAAAAGAGAAGGGCAAGTCCGATCGGCCACCAGATGATGAAGCCGAGAATGGTCACGGCGATCCAGCCGGGATGCCAGGGGGTGTCGAGCATGCGGGGACGCTCGTATTGTTGGTATTGGTCCGAAGGGCCGCGCCATCGATTGACATCAGCGGTGTAGGCCATTTCCCATCTCCATCACGGCACCAGCGCCGTTGTGAATGTAAATAACATTTACATAGCTAGACCATCCCGCGATTTTGTCAAGCTGACCGCCTGACAGGCCCGCCGAATTATTTGCGCAATTTTATTTCGGCTTGCCCCAGGGACCACCTGGAGTGCCGCCTGGCGGCACCGACGAACCGGAGGAAGCCTCCGGCGGCACCGGTGGCGGCTCGGCGCCTTTCGCCGGGGCGCGGCGGTCGGTCGGGAAACCGAGCCCGCGCAGATAGATCAGCACCTCGGCCTCCAGCAGCTCGTCCGGCGACATCGGCAGCTTTCGCCGCGCGGCATCGCCCCGCGAGAACAGCGAGGCGACGCCATGCGCCATCGACCAGATGTGCAGCGCCATCATCATCGCGGGCGGGCGCGGCGTGCCGGGCGGTGCCAGCGCGGCAAGCCGCTCGGCGGCGGCGCGGATGATGTTGAAGGCGCGCTCGCTCGCGGCCTGCAGCGCCGGATTGGCATCGACCGGCAGGCCCGATTCGAACATCGCGTTGTAGAACGCCGGCTCCTCGCGGGCGAAGGCCAGATAGGCCCTGCCGACGCGCTCGAAGGCGGTGACCGTGTCGGGCCGGCCATCGTCCCAGGCCGCAGTGAGGCGCGCCTCGAACTGCTCGAAGCCGCGCTGGGCGATCGAGGACAACAGCTCGTCGCGATCGCGGAAATGCCGGTAGGGCGCCGCTGCACTGACGCCGGCCATGCGGGCGGCATCGGCGAAGGTGAAGCCGGCCGCCCCTTTCTCGGCAATCAGGCCGAGGGCCGCCTGCAACAGGGCTTCCTTCAGATTACCGTGGTGATAGCCGCGCTCGGCGCGGCGCTGCTCCTTGCGCCAGCTCATGTGAACGGCTTTTACATGAGCCGGGCGCGAAGGTCACTAGCGGGAATCGCGCGTGATTAACCCCGTATTCTCCGCAGTCATTCCGGGACGGCTCGCAGAGCCGAATCCGGAGTCTCGAGATTCCGGGTTCGATGCTTCGCATCGCTCCGGAATGACGATCACGGAGGCTAAATCTGCGGAATCGCCAGCACGGGCATGACCTCGATCGCCTCGCCCGGGAAGATCGCAAAATGCGGATGGTTCTCGAACAGCCTTGCAGCGTCCTCCTGCGAGGCGGCCCGCACCACCGTGAAGCCGGTCAGCGCGTTGCTGATCTCGGCGATGCCGCTTGCGTCGATCCTGCGGGTCTTGCCGAGCGGGCCACCCATCTCGACGATGACGTCCTTGTGCTTCTCGACCCAGCCGTGCCAGGCGGCCATGCCCTCGCGCTCCTTGGCCCTGCGTTCGGCCTCGGGAAGCGCTTGCCAGGCCGCCATTTTCGGCCCGCTCTTGCTGCCAAGATAGACGGCGAGAAACTTGTGTTCTGCGCTCATGGATATCTCCTCTGGTCGATGGGCTGGATGGAAAATCGGGCAGCGGCAGTCTCGTCTAGGTCTTGAGGCCGTCGAAGCCGGCGGCGGCCACCTGCACGTCAGGTGGAAAGTCGCTCATCTCCTGCACCTGGCGGATCTCGATGATCTCGTTCGGCGAGGCCGGGCACTTCTTGGCCCAGGCGATCGCCTCGGCGCGCGAAGCGACGTCAATCATCCAGTAGCCGCCCAGAACCTCCTTGGCTTCCGCGAAGGGACCGTCGGTCACAATGGGCTCGCCAGCCGCAAACGACACGCGCGCACCCATCGACGGCGGATGCAGGCCGTCCAGCGTGATCAGCACGCCGGCATCCTTCAGGGCCTCGTTGTAACGCATCATCGCGGCGACGCGCTCGGGATCGAGTTGGACGTCCGCCGGCGCGCTCTCGTAGCCGAGCGGGATCATCAGCATCATGAATCGCATGGTGTCCCCTACTTTCACTGTCGGGAGAGCAGCGACGGGCTCGCCGCCTTCACCTCCAAGACGAATGAACTCCCGGAGGACCGACATGGCGCCGAAAATTATCTCGCGGCACTAGCGCGGCTGCGGCAGGAAACGGCCGTCCTGTCGGGCGGCCCCGAAATAGACCTCGATCCGGCGGACCTTGCCGCCGGCGAAAGTGAAAAACTCGGTGTTGCGAAAGCTCCTGCCATCCGTTGCCTGGCAGCAATAGGTGACGAAGGCCTCATCACCCCGGACGAAAATCCGCTCGATCTCATGCCGCGCGATCCAGCCGGTGTCCCTCCAGCAGCGTTCGAAATAGGCCGCCTTGTCGAGGTCGTCGTCGAACGGGCTGGTGAAGCGGAAATCATCGGCAAGCGCATCGCTCACCTGTCGCCGGTCATTGGCGAGATAGGCGGCAAACAGGTTCCGGATCACGCGCTCATGGTCATCAGTCATCGATCGTCTCCGTGGCAAGCATCCCCCTGTGGAAGACGATTCACAACCGGCCGCGCCGACAACGCGCACGGACGCCTCGGCGGAACTGGCGTAGCTCGCCGCCCCCCTGTCCCCGTCATCCTTCGAAGGCCGCTGAAGAAGCGGCCACCCCAGGGTGGCGGAAAGCTATTCTTGCCGGAACGAAAGCGAAGTAAAAGGCGCTGGCCGCCGGTGCGGCTTCCGTTTTCGCCAGAAGGACAGATGAGCAAATGCCGCAGACCCCGCAAAAAGTCGCCCTCGTCACCGGAGCCGCGCGCGGCATCGGGCTTGCGACTGCGAAGAAGTTCCTCGGCGAGGGCTGGCGGGTGGCGCTGCTCGACATCGAAGGCGAGTTGCTCGGCCGCGCGGTCGCCGGGATCGGCCGCGACGAGGCCACGCTGGCGCTGACCTGCGACGTCTCCGACGCCGTGGCGGTCGGCGCCGCGATGACCACGCTCGAGCGGCGCTTCGGCCGGCTGGACGCGCTGGTCAACAATGCCGGGATCGCCGTGTTCGCTCCGCTGATGGAGACGTCGGATGCCGACTGGCGCCGCGTGCTCGAGGTCAACCTCACCGGCCCGTTCCTCTGCACCAAGGCCGCGGTGCCCCTGATGCGCGACAGCGATGGCGGTGCCATCGTCAACATCACCTCGATCTCGGCAGTGCGGGCCTCGACGCTGCGCTCGGCCTACGGCACCAGCAAGGCGGGCCTTGCGCACCTGACCAAGCAGCTCGCGGTCGAGCTTGCCTCGCTCAACGTCCGCGTCAACGCGGTCGCGCCGGGGCCGGTCGACACCGCAATGGCCAAGCAGGTGCACACCAAAGAGATCCGCGCCGATTATCACGACGCCATCCCGCTCAACCGCTATGGCCTGGAAGAGGAACTCGCGGAAGCGGTCTATTTCCTGTGCTCGGAGCGATCGAGCTACATCACCGGCCAAATTTTGGCCGTCGATGGCGGCTTCGATGCGGCCGGCATCGGCCTGCCGACACTGCGCGGGCAAAGGCGGAACGGGTAGAACCTTGTAGCAACCATTAAGTCGCGGGGGTATTTTGGAGCCAGGGCGTGCCTCTAGCAACAACGGTGTTGGCGTAGATGAGGAGCTTCCTGGCGCAGGCGATAAGAGCAACGCTGTGCGCTTTTCCAGCGGCTGTGAGGCGGCTGTAGAGGTTCATCAACGCCTTGTTCCAGCGAAAGGCAGCTGGGAGCGCCGCAGCGTAAAGGGAGCGCCGAAGGCGGGCCCGGCCGCCGGCGATGTGGCGCTGGCCCTTGTATTTTCCGCTGTCGTCATCGAAAGGCGCGAGCCCGGCGAGCGCCGATGCCTGCTCCCGGCTGATAAGGCCGAGCTCGGGCATCCGGATAATCAGGGCCAGCGCGGTGCGCTCGCCAATACCCGGCACGCTCATCACGAGATCCAATCGAACAGCCAGATCGTGGTGAGCGCGCAATTGCTTGGCAATGAGGCGCAGCTGCGCGAGTCTTCGTACCTTGAGCCGCGCAATGTCGGCGAGAACCATTCGTTTAAGGCGCGGTTCGCCGATGTGCTCGAGCCTGGTCTTGAAGCGAGCGATATCCTCCTCGATTTGTTCGACGAAGGTCAGGGCATCGGCAAGCGCAGTCAGTCGCAAATCCTGCCCAATCTCATGCGGTTCGATTACGGCCGCACATGCGGCAATCAAAGCCGCATCAAGGGCATCATTTTTGGCTCTCTGACGGTGCAGGCGCGCGAAGGCCCGCACCTGGAGTGGTTGGAGAACCAGAACAACAAAGCCCGCCGCCTGCAGGTGCCTGACCACCCCACGCTCGTAACCACCGGTCGCCTCGATCCCGACCCGCTCGACGCCCGCCTTTGC
>NZ_LWIG01000053.1:0-27705 GCF_002068095.1 Bradyrhizobium sacchari
AGGGTGAGATGCATGCGCTCATGGCGGCCGTTCTGCTGCGGCTTGCCAGGAGCAATGCGCTCCGGCGTCACTCCGGCCTTGATCAGGTTCACCGACAAGCGCGACAGGCCGCCCGCACCTCGCGAAGCAAAGGGAGAGCCATTGTCCGACCGCAGGAAGTTAGGCAATCCGAACTCGCGGAAGGCGGCATCGAGCACCGGCCAAACATGGTCAGTGTCGGTGCGGGGCAATGCCTGACAGCGCAGAAGATAGCGGCTGTGGGCATCGGTGATCGTCAGGGGCTCACATCGATCGCCGTCACCCGTCAGGAACCAGCCCTTGAAGTCGATGCACCAGACGTCGTTGGCGGCTTCACATGCGGCAAAGGGCGCGCTCGAAGGCGGGCTGCGACGGCGCAGCTTGCGCCTTACCGTCAACCCTTCGCGATCAAACAGCTCTCCGATCGTGCTCGCCACTGGCCACTCGGTTTTAGGCGCAGCTCGCTCCAGATAAGCTCTCACCTTCACTGGCCCCCAGGTTGGATGCGCCCGCCGGACTTCAAGGCAGCGCTCCGCAATTTCCGGCGCAATCGCCTGCGGATGATGCCGTGGAGCCCGCGAGCGATCGAGCAGGCCGGCTAACCCTTCTTCCTCATACCGCCCCAGCCATTTGTACCCGACCCGGCGGCTCACATTGAACCGCCGGCAGAGGGCAGCAAATGACTCCTCGCCCTTCTCAGCCGCCAACACAAAACGCATCCGCTCGTCCACGGCACAGGTCTCCTTCCAACCCATCGGCAAGGCCCTCCTTGCCGACCAATTGACCTGTTACCCATGTCGCCGGTCTAGACTGTTACCCATGTAGCCGGTCAGGACCCGAGCCACCCTCTCCCAGAAGGGAAGAGGGGGAAGCGCGCGCTACAACCCCGCCTTCGCAATCGCATCCGCAAACGAGCGATCGACGATCTCGGCCGCATCGAGCTTCTGCTTGATCAGCCCCCAGCGGAAATAGAGATCGATGGTGCTCTGCTCGTCCGCGACCACGCCGTCGTCGATCGGCGCGATCCGGATCTTTGCGCGCGACAGCCAGTTCTGCGGCACGGCGGTCGGGATGTTCATCAGTCTGCCCCAGGTCGCGGCGTAGCTGTCGACGTTGTTCAGCGACCACGCCCGCGCTGCGGTGAGGCGCCGGATGAAATCCGTCAGCTCGGCGCGCTTGTCCCTGATCGCGTCGGGCCGCGCCACCTGGAAGCTCAGGCCCGGCGTCAGGCCTTCGGAGGTGATGATGCGGCGTGATTTGAACAGCACCTCCTCCTGGCTGACATAGGGCTCCCACGTGGACCACGCATCGACTGAGCCTTGCGTGTAGGCGATCTTGGCGTCCGACGGCGCCAGGAACGCGATCTGCACGTCGCTCGCAGTCCAGCTGTTCTTCTCAAGCGCGGCGAGGATCAGCTGATGGCCGATCGAGCCGCGGCCGGTCGCGATCTTCTTGCCCCGCAAATCGCCAAAGCTTTTGATCGGCGAATTCTCCGGCACGAGGATGGCGAGGCCCTCGCGCGTCTGCCGGATCGCGGCAATCGCCTTCACCGGCGCGCCGGAGGCTGCGGCGAAGGTGAAGGGCGCGTCCCCGACGAGGCCGGTTTCGATCGCGCCGGCGCTGAGCGCCTCCAGCAGCGGAGCTGCCGCCGGAAATTCCTTCCACTCGATCTTGTACGGCAGATCCTTGAGTACGCCGGCCGCTTCCATCACGGCCTGCGAATTGCCCTTCTGGTCACCGACACGCAACGTGGTTTGCGCTGCCGCCAGTTCGAGCGAACCGAACAGCAGCGCGCCGGCCAGCATGAGGCGGATCATTCCGCCGCCTCGCCGCGAACGGCCTGGCGCCTGGCCACCAGCTCACGCGTCAGCGGGATCAGCTCGCGGCCATATTCGATCGCGTCGATCAGCGGATCGAAGCCGCGGATCAGGAAATGGCTGATGCCGAGGTCGTAATAGTCGCCGAAGACCTCGGCGACCTGCTCGGGCGTACCCACAAGCGCCGTCGTGTTGCTGTTGGCGCCGGTGAGCTTTGCGATCTCGGTCCAGAGCCGCTTGTCGATCCGGCTGCCCTGGTCGGCGAGCGCGAGCAGGCGGCGCGCGCCGGCAGTGGCATGGCCGTCGGCCGGCTTGCGGTAGCCGGTCTTGTCCTGCAGCGCGGTGGCGCGCGCCAGAATCTCCTCCGCCTTCTCCCAGGCCTGCTTCTCGGTCGGCGCGATGATCGGCCGCACCGACAGGCTGAAGCGCGGCGTCGGCCGCCCCTGCCTCACCGCGGCGTTATGGACACGCGAGGTGACGTCGCGCACCTGCGCGTAGGATTCGCCCCACAGCGCAAAGGTGTCGGCGTGCTTGCCGGCGACGTCGATCGCTGCGTCCGAGGCGCCGCCGAAATAGACACGGATGCCTTCGGGGCGATACGGCTTCACCTGCGAGAAGGCGTTCTCGACCTGATAGTACTTGCCCTTGTAAGTGAACGGCTTGTCGCTGGTCCATTCCAGCTTGAGCACGTCGAGGAATTCGGAGGTGCGGGCATAGCGCTCGTCCTTGTCGTCGAGCGTATTGCCGTCCTGCCGGAGCTCGGTGGCGTTGCCGCCGGTGATGACATGCAGCGCAACCCTGCCGCGAGAAAACTGGTCGAGCACCGCGAACTGCCGCGCCAGCAGCGTCGGCGCGGTGAAGCCGGGCCGCTGCGCGATCAGCACGTTGAGGCGGGAGGTCGTGCTCAGCACGTGCTGGGCGACCTGGAGCGCGTCGGGGCTCGTCGAATGGAACGCCAGCAGCGCCCGGTCGAAGCCGGCATTCTCATGCGCCTTCGCCACCGTCTCGATGTGGGTGGGGTTGAGGACCGGCCCCTCACGGACGACGGTTTCGGACGAATTGTTGTTGCTGATGAAGCCGATGAACTCGATCGACATGATCGTCTCCCTGATTGTTTTCCGGAAAAGCTAGAGGCCCAATGCGGCGCGGCCGAGACCGATACGCGTGGAATCGTCCTGCGGCGTGTGCACGCGCCCGCACAACACGTCGCGATAATGCCGCTCCAGCGGATTGGTACGGGACAGGCCATGATTGCCGGTCAGCGACAGCGCGTCTTCCACCACAGCGACGGCATTGTTGGTCACGGTCAGCTTGATCGCGTTGGATTCGCCGGCGGACAATTGGATCCCATCGTCGAAGTCGCGGGCGAACGTCTCAATCAGCCGCGCATTGACCGCGAGCCGCGCCTCGATGGCACCGAGAACCTCCTGCGCGCGGGCCAAGGTCGCGAGCGGCGCGCCGAGGCTGGCGGGAACACGCTGTTTCAGGAACGCGATCAGCCAGTCGCGCGCGGCGCGGGCAACGCCGTCGTAGATCGCGGCGACGAAGACCGTGTGGACGGTCGCCTGCGTGAGGTCCGGTGCCCGCCAGTCCGCTGGCTTGCGCACGTCAACTTCGGCATCCAGCGGGATTACGACGTCGTCGAAGACGACGTCGTGGCTGCCGCTGGCACGCAGGCCGTGATGGTCCCAGGTCTCGACGATGCGCGTGCCTGGCAGGCCTGCCGGCACCAGGAACTGGCCGACGCGCGGCTCGGCCTCGTCGGTCCGGGCCCAGACCAGGTACCATTTCAGGATCGGCGAGCCCGTCGAATAGATCTTGTGGCCGGTGAGCCGCCAGCCGGTTTCTGTGCGCCGCGCGATCGTCGCCGGCAGGCCGCCGCGTGCGGGCGAGCCAAGCTCGGGTTCGACGCGCAGCGCGTTGACGAGCGCGAGGCCTTCGACGCTCTCGCGCGCGAGTTTGCGCGACAGTCGCGCCGGCCAGGTCGGGCTGCGCGCCATGACGAGATGATTGATGTAGTGCATCGACAGGACCAGCGCCGTCGACGGATCGGCCTTGCCGAGAATGCCGATGACACGCGCGGCGTAGCGCGCGCCCGCGCCGCCGCCGCCATGGGCCGCGGGCACCGTCAGCGACAGCAGGCCCGCCTCGGACAGTTCGCGAAAGTTCTCGAACGGAAAACTGCCGGTGCGGTCGTGCTCGGCTGCGCGCGCGGCAAAGCTTGTCGCCAGCGCCTCGGCGCGGGCGATGTAGTCGGGTTCACTATGGGCCGTGCGGCCCTTGGCTACGGAGGTCACCATGTGGCGTCCAGCCCCAACAGGCCGAGGATCTGGCGGCGCAGATCGGCAAGATACGGATCGCCGCGATGGCGCGGATATGGACGGTCCACGCGGATGTCGGCCTTCACGCGCGCGGGACGCTCGCTGAACACGATGACGCGGTTGGCCAGCACCAGCGCTTCCTCGGCATCATGCGTCACCAGCAGGGTCGTAAAGCCCTTGCGCTGCCAGAGCGCGACGATCTCGGCCTGCATGGTAATACGGGTCAGCGAGTCCAGTTTTCCCAGCGGCTCGTCGAGAATGAGGATCTTGGGATCGTTGACCAGCGCACGCGCCAGCGCGACGCGCTGCGCCATGCCGCCGGAGAGCTGGTGCGGATAGGCCTTGCGGAACGACGACAGCCCGACGAGATCGAGCGCGTCATCCACGCGCTGCCGCTGCCTCTTCAAAATGCCCTGGGCTTCGAGGCCCAGGGCGACGTTGTCCCAGACCGACCGCCAGGGAAACAGGGTCGGATCCTGGAACACGACGACGCGCGAAGGATGCGGACTTCGGATGCGCTCCTCGTCCTCCCGCAGCCTTCCTGCCTTGGGCTTGTCGAGGCCGGCAACGAGCCGCAGCAAGGTCGACTTGCCGCAGCCGGACGGGCCGAGCAGCGCAACGAATTCGCCGGGCTCGACCGAGATGCTGACGTCGCTCAGCACCGGCAGCTCGGCACCGTCGATATCGAAGGCGTGGCTGACCTGCTCGATGTCGAGCGCGGCGCCGGCGGCCGGATGGGTGATCGCCTCCGCGAGAGCTGCTCCTACCATTTGACGGTCCCCTTCTGCCAGACCAGCAGGCGATCGCGGATGGAAAACAGCAGCGTGATGGCACCGGAGCAGAGCAGCGACATCACGATCAGCGCCGCATACATGTTGGCATAGGCGGCCCAGCCCTGCGCCCATTGCAGGTACCAGCCGAGTCCGGCCTTGACGCCGATCATCTCGGCGACGACGAGGACGGCAAAGGACGAGCCGAGCCCCATGAACAGTCCGACGAAGACGTGCGGCAGCGCCGCCGGGATCGCGACCTTCAGCACCAGGAATGATGGTTTGGCGCCGAGCGTGCGCGCGACGTCGTAATAGGCATTGCTGACGCTCGCGACGCCCGACCAGGTCAGCACAGTCACCGGGAAGCCGGTCGCGAGCGCAATCAGGAAGGTCGAGGCGCTCCAGCTCGACGGGAAGGTGAAGAAGGCGATCGGGAGCCAGGCAGTCGCCGGCAGCGGGCCGATGAAGCGCAGCACCGGATGCACCCAATAGCCGATCGCGCGCGACCAGCCGATCGAGACGCCGGTCAGGAAACCGACCGTGGCGCCGATCAGATAGCCGCCGAGTTGCAGCTTGACCGACGCGAAGACGCTGTCGAGCAGTTTTGGCAGGTCGTCGGTATAGACCTCGATGATCGCCTGCGGCGGCGGAAAGAACGGCAGCGGCAGCCAGGCGAACTTTGCAGTCGCGACTTCCCACACCGTCAGCAAGGTGCCGAGCGCGACCAGCCATGGCGCCCGCTTGTGCAACGCCTGTCCTGCCGATCCCAGATAATCGGCGCCGACGGTCCCGAACAGCGCGACCGCCGCAATGATGAAGGCGGCAATGCCGAGCGAGTGCGTGCGCGACCAGTCGCCGACATCCTCCCACCACAGGCAGGACAGTCCGAAGGCGATCCAGGCAACACTGGCGAGCACGCCGACGCCGGATTCCCGGAGCCAGGTCGCCAGCAGCAGCGCGCGCGAGGTGCGCGGTGCGCCGGAGGCAAGGCCGTCAGACAGCGAATACGTCGACATAGATGCGCTCCGCGAATTTGGCCGTGTCGGTGCTCTGCTTGAACACCTGCACGCTCTTGAGATCGTCTGCATAGGCCTTGAGCTCGCGCTTGAGGACGTCGCCGACGGGGTGATGATGATGGGTGTGGTAGCGCACCATGCCCTCGATGTCGGCGAGCGTCGCCGCCTTCGGCGCGTAGGGCTGGAACGACTTTGCTGCGACTGCGGAGTTCTGCGAGGTGAACATCGCGGCATCGAGCAACGCCTGGGTGATGGCGCGCGCGACCTGCGGCTCCTCGCGCACCAGGCTGCCGCGCAGACCGAGGATGCAGCAGCTCTTCTCGCGGTATTCGCCGTCGAGATTGGAGGCGACCTCCTTGTACTGCGTGTCCTTGAGCCAGAGATAGGCGAGCGGATCGGAGGACAGGAACGCCTGCACCTCGCCCTTCTCCACGGCAACGTTGAGCAGATTGCCGGGATAGGCGCGCCAATCGACGTCCTTTACCGGATCGATGCCGAGTTTTGCCAGTTGGATCGAGAAGAAATTCTTGTCGGGACCGGCGAGATCGCCGACCGCGACGATCTTGCCCTTGAGATCGGCCAGCCTGGCAACCCCGGAATCTGTGCGCGACAGCACGCGCATGCAGCCGCCATGGGTGCCCGCGGCGATCTTGACGTCAAAGCCCTGCTCCAGCGGCTTCAGCCAGCGCAGCGCCATGCCGAGGCCGGCATCGCTCTTGCCCGTCGCGATCGCCTCGAGCAGCTGGTCAGTCGAGCCGGAATAGTTGACGAGCTCGACGTCCAGATTGTGCTTCTGGAAGAAGCCGTGCTCGATGGCGACCGGCACCGGCGCGAGGCAGACGGCACCCGCATTCCACGACAATTTCAGCTTGCGCGGCGCGCCGGTGAGCGCGGGCGCGTCGGATGCTGTGCGGCACAGCGGAAACTCCGAGAAGTCAACGCCGGGCGCGATCGCCTGCGGCGCGAAAGCCTGCGCGGCACCAAAGGCGCCAAGCGGTGCGGCGAATGCGGCGGCGAGGCCCGCCTGGAGCAGATGACGCCGGTCAAGGCTCGATCCGCCGCGCTTGTTATCGTTGTCCATCAGCCCCGCTCCTGAGTTGGCACAGCTCCGCCGTTCGCGCAACGCTTCGCGTTGCGCATGTTCCGTCCGGAGATGCGTTGATAGAATGTTTTTCGCCGACGCCTCACGCGCGGCTTTGATGCGATGCGCAAATCATGCGGCGCGGTCGCCGCATCGTCAATGAAATGGAATTTCGAATGTGGCGCGAAGCGAAGTCATTCTCTCCATCGGCGCGTGCGGGAACGATGAAACGATTTTCGCCGATGCTTTGGTGGGCAGGGTGCACTTGGGCGCCTCTCACGCTTCATTCCTGCGCATCATCGGGGCGCGCACGCTGCAATTTCTCGAAAGCCTCACTTCGTTGAAACGTCCTTGCCGATCGCGCACGCAATACGGACGGCGATTTCATTGACTGCGTGTCGTGCGCTCATAGACTTGATCGTCTCGCTGCATCGTCGGCTCACGCATGGTGAGCGACGCAACAAGACGGATCCAATGAGCATCAACTCCGACGACCATTCCATCACCCGCCGGCTGGCCGCGTCGCTGCTCGCCGCCGCCATCACGCTCTCGACCGCCGCGGCCTCCCTCGCCGCCGACGCCGTCGTGCTGCGCGTCGGCGACCAGAAGGGCGGAAACCGCTCGCTGCTGGAAATCTCCGGCTACGCAAAGGACCTGCCCTACAAGATCGAATGGTCGGAATTCCCCGCGGCGGCACCGATCCTCGAAGCGCTCAATGCCGGCGCGCTCGATGTCGGTTACACCGGGGACCTGTCCTTCCTCTCGGTCTATGCGGCAGGCGCGCCGATCAAGGCGATCGGCGGCACGCGTTCGGAGGCGAAGACGCAAGCGATCCTCGTACGCCAGGACTCGCCGATCAAATCGGCCGCCGATCTCAAGGGCAAGCGCCTCGCCGGCACGCGCGGCGGCTGGGGCCAGTTCCTGATCGACGCCACGCTGGAGAAGGCGCAGATCAAGCTGGAGGATGCGACCTTCGCGCCGCTCGGTCCGGTCGATGCCAAGATCGCGCTGGTCGCTGGCTCGATCGATGCCTGGGCGGTGTGGGAGCCATACGTCTCGTTCGCGACCTTGAAAGACAAGGCCCGTGTGATCGCCGACGGCGAAGGCCTGACGCCGACCATCACCTTCATCGTCGCCTCCGACAACGCCATCGCCACCAAGCGCGCCGCGGTGCAGGACCTCGTGCAGCGCTTGAACAAGGCCAGGCTGTGGTCGCTCGATCACATTGCCGAATACGCAAAGAGCACGGCCGAGCTGACAAAACTGCCGGAGGACGTGCTGCTGTCGGCCTACACCGCGCAGCGCACCAGCCCGATTCCGATCGACGAGAACGTGGTGAGGGAGATCCAGGCCGCCTCGGACCGCTCGACGCGCTACGGCATCCTGCCGAAGACGCTCGACGTCAGTAAAGCCCTGGACAGCAGCTTTACCGCCGCGGCCGCGGGATCGAACTAGGCTGAGGCGGCGAGATGCACAGGCCACGCCTCAAAGCTGGCCCGCTGCATCTCGCCGCGATCGTGCTCGCGCATTTCGCCTGCATGAGCCTGATCGTTTGGCTCTCGCTCTAATGCATGATCCGGACCCGGAGGGCCGCTTCGGCGCAACGTGCGAAGCGGTTTCCGGAAAAGATCATGCGCAAACAACAGCCGCGCGAGATCACCAATAGGCGTACGGACGATACGGCCGGTAATAGCCGTAGTACGGCCGATAGTAGCGGCGGTAGCCATAGTATCGCGGGTAGGCATAGGCCGGTCCATAGCCGTAATAGGCCGGCGCGTAGCCATAGCCGTAGCCCGGATATCCATAGCCGCCATAATACGGTCCGCCATAATAGCCGTAGCCGTAAGGCGCGCTGCTGGCGATGGCGCCGCCGATGATCGCGCCGGCCGCGAGGGCGCCGATACCCCAGCCCCAGCCGCCGCCCCAGCCGCGGCCGCGCCAATAGACCTGCGTGACATCATCGCCGACTGCCGCCTTCATGGCTCCAACATTGGTCGGCAGCGGGGCTGCTGCGGTCTGCCCGATTTGGCCGACCATGATCGCGCCCGCCAGTGAACAGGCAATTGCCGTTGTCCAGATCCTCATCGTCTTGCTCCCTGTCTGACGTTTCTCTTGGAAAAAGGATCGCAGGCCTATGATCGGGCATCGTTGCTCCAAGTCAAAGCCTCGATTTTGCGTGCGGCGCACAAGAGAGCGGGTGCATGCCTCAATTTTGATCGGGGGTCGCCGATATGACACCGATACAATAGCGCCCGGTCCCGGCGGCCACGGCAAAGCATTAAGCTTCCCGCGCGTTCGCAACCAACAACCATCTTCCTGATTTACTATTCGTACCGCTACTATCGGTTCCAATGTGCGCGGCCGGGACGCAGCCCGTGACGCGCCGGAGGTGTGGGGAGGATTGCATGAATGCCGTGGGTAATGAGCCGCTCGCCCGTCAGGCGCTGGCGTTCGTCCTGGCTGGTGGGCGCGGCAGCCGGCTGCTGGAGCTGACCGACCGGCGCGCCAAGCCCGCGGTCTATTTCGGCGGCAAGTCCCGCATCATCGATTTCGCGCTGTCGAACGCGGTGAACTCCGGCATCCGCCGCATCGCGGTCGCCACTCAGTACAAGGCGCACAGCCTGATCCGGCATCTCCAGATGGGCTGGAATTTCTTCCGCCCCGAGCGCAATGAGAGCTTCGACATTCTCCCGGCGAGCCAGCGCGTCTCCGAGAACATGTGGTATGTCGGCACGGCCGATGCGATCTACCAGAACATCGATATCATCGAGTCGCACGCCTGCCGCTTCATCGTCGTGCTGGCCGGCGATCACATCTACAAGATGGATTACGAGGTGATGCTGCGCCAGCATGTCGAGAGCGGCGCCGACGTCACCGTCGGCTGCCTGGAGATGCCGCGCACCGAATCCTCGGGCTTCGGCATCATGCATATCGACGAGAACGGCTGGATCCAGCAATTCCTGGAGAAGCCGAAGGATCCGCCGCCGATGCCGGGCAAGCCGGACGTCTCGCTCGCCAGCATGGGCATCTATGTCTTCAATGCGAAGTTCCTCTTTGACGAGCTCAAGCGCGACGCCGAAGACCCGAGCTCGAACCATGATTTCGGCAAGGACATCATCCCCTATATCGTCAAGAACGGCCGCGCCATCGCGCATCAGTTCTCGACGTCATGCGTTCGCTCCGGCAGCGACGAGCGCGCCTATTGGCGCGACGTCGGCACGGTCGACGCCTATTGGGCCGCCAATATCGACCTCACCGACGTGGTGCCGGAGCTCGACCTGTTCGACCGCGCCTGGCCGATCTGGTCCTATGCCGAGATCACCCCTCCGGCGAAATTCGTCCATGACGAGGAGAGCCGGCGCGGCCAGGCCGTGAGTTCGCTGGTGTCCGGCGGCTGCATCATCTCCGGCGCCTCGCTGCGCCGCTCGCTGCTGTTCACCGGCGTGCGCATCAACTCCTACGCCAATGTCGAGAACGCCGTGATCATGCCCTATGTCAATGTCGGGCGCGGCGCTCGCTTAAAGAACGTCGTGATCGACCGCGGCGTCGAGATTCCGGAAGGGCTCGTCGTCGGCGAGGACCCCGAGTTCGATGCCAAGCGCTTCCGCACCACCGAGCAGGGCATTTCGCTGATCACCCAGCCGATGATCGACAGGCTCAATACATGACGCCTGTTCGCGTCCTCGCGGTCGCCTCTGAAGTCTACCCCATCGTCAAGACCGGCGGCCTCGCGGATGTCGCAGGCGCCTTGCCGCTCGCGCTGAAGGCGCATGGCGTCGAGATGCGCACCTTGATGCCGGGCTATCCCGACGTGACGCGCCTGATGTCCGACGCGGAGGAAGTCCGGCGCTGGCCTGATTATTTCGGCGGACCGGGCCGGCTGCTCGCCGGCTCCCGTGATGGGCTCGACCTGTTCGTGCTCGACGTGCCGCATCTCTATGCGCGGCCGGGCAATCCCTACGTCACCGCCGAGGGCGTCGACTGGCCGGACAATGGCGTGCGCTTTGCGGCGCTGTCGCGCGTGGCGGCGGATATCGGCCACGGCCTCGTGCCGGCGTTCGTGCCTGATATCGTGCACGCCCATGACTGGCAGGCCGGGCTCGCGCCGGCCTATCTTCACTACGACAACCGCCCACGGCCGGGCACCGTGATGACCATCCACAACATGGCCTATCAGGGCAAGTTCGCGCGCGAGCTGATCGGCGCGATCGGCCTGCCGTGGAGCTCCTTCGACGTCAATGGCCTCGAATATTTCGGCGGCATCAGCTTCCTCAAGGCCGGCCTGCAATTCGCCGATCGCATCACCACGGTATCGCCGACCTATGCGCAGGAGATCCAGAGCGACGAAGGCGGCATGGGACTCGGTGGCCTCTTGCGCGCACGCGCGGGTACACTGAGCGGCATCCTCAACGGCATCGACACCGAGGTGTGGAATCCGCAGACCGACGCGCACATCGCCTATCGCTTCGGCGCGGAGGACCTGACATTCCGGGCGGCGAACAAGGCGGTGCTACAGCAGCAGTTCAATCTCGATTCCTCGGACGAAGCACCGCTGCTCGGCGTCATCAGCCGCCTGTCCTGGCAGAAGGGGCTCGATCTCCTGCTCGAGGCCATCCCGACCATCTTGCGCGAAGGCATGCAGCTCGCGCTGCTGGGCAGCGGTGACCGCGATCTCCAGGACCGCTATCAGGCCGCCGCCCGCGCAAATCCGGGCCAGATCGGTGTCGTGATTGGCTATGACGAGATCCTGGCGCACCTGATCCAGGCCGGCTCGGATGCGCTGATCGTGCCGTCGCGGTTCGAGCCGTGCGGCCTGACCCAGCTTTGCGCGTTGCGTTATGGCGCGGTGCCCATCGTGTCGCGCGTCGGCGGCCTCGAAGACACCATCGTCGATATCGGCGAAGCCGACGCATCGGGGCGCGATGCGACCGGCTTCAAGTTCGGCCCGGTCACCGCGGACGCCCTCGCCGGCACGCTGCGCAAGGCCAACACCGTCTTCCACGACAAGCCGACCTGGCGCCGGCTGCAACGAAGCGGCCTTGCGACTGACGTCTCCTGGCGCAACCGCGCCGGCGACTATGCCGCGCTTTATCGCGATCTCATGGCGGCCCGCGCGGCGTAGCGTTTTCAGGCGAAGTAGGCACCGGTTCGCGTCAAGAAAACGCGTTAATGCTAGAATCTACGTTCCGACTTCATCGGAACGTAGCTCCAGTCATGACCATCGTCGAATCCATGCTATAGAACCGGCATGGAACCCTTCATGATCAAGCTGATCGGCTTTGCCGCAGCCACCTGCACCACCGTGGCCTACGCGCCGCAAGCCATCAAGGTGTGGAAGACCCGCTCCACCGGCGACATCTCGCTCGGCATGTTCCTGGTGATGGTGCTGGGCCTGGCGCTCTGGCTCATCTACGGCCTCCTCTCAGGCGATGGCCCGCTGATCGCCTCGAACGCCGTCACCATGCTGCTCGCCGGCGGCATTTTGCTGATGAAGCTGAGATACGGGTGAGGCTTTCTTCGCCTCTCCCCGCGTGCGGGGAGAGGCCGGAATTCGCGCTGTAAGCGCGGATTCCGGGTGAGGAGGACTCTCCGCGAATCCAATTCCTCGCGGAGAGTCCCCCTCACCCCAACCCTCTCCCCGCAAGCGGAAAGAGGGAGAAGATCATCATCCAAACACATACGACGCCATCGCCACATTCGCGACCTCGTCGACGAAGACGCGCTTGCCGACATCCTTGCCGGCGGCGCCGGCGGCCACCATCAGCGGCAGCAGATGGTCCTCACGCGGATGCGCCAGGCGCGCGCTCGGCGCGTTCTCCCAGTCGACCAGCATCGCGTTGCGGCGCGCTGCATCGGGGTTGCTGATCGCCTCGTTCAGATAGGCTTCGAAATCATAGGAGACAGGCTTTGATTCCGGCCGGTTGAAGCCGCGCATGTTGTGATAGGTGAGCCCGCTGCCGACGATCAGGATGCCCTCGTCGCGCAGCGATGCGATCGCCTCCCCGACCTTGATGTGTTCGGCCGCATCGTAGCTCGACTTCAGCGACAGCAGCACGATCGGCATGTCGGCGTTCGGATACATCAGGCCGAGCGGCACGAAGGTGCCGTGGTCAAAACCTTGGTTGAGATCTTCGCGGCAATCGAGACCCGCGTGCTTGAGCAGCGCCCTCACCTCCGCTGCGAGCTCCGGCTTGCCCGGCGCGGGATATTTGAGGTGATAGGTATGCTCGGGGAAACCGTAATAGTCGTACACCATCGGCGGATGCGCCGAGGTCGACACGGTGAAGGCGTCGGCCTCCCAATGCCCGGTGATGACGAGCACGGCCTTCGGCCTTTCCGGGAGAAGCTGCGGCAGCCGGCCGAACGCCTCGGCGGTCCTGGCATATTGCNCCCGCCGGTCCTCCATGAACGGCCAGGGGCCGCCGCCATGCGACAGGAACAGGGTCGGAAATCGCGTCATGGGCAAAGGCTCGGCTCAAGGACAACATACGCGTGCGGCGGTCCCACGCGACCGGTGGCGAGCATAGGCAAACCCGCATGGTTAGCAAGTCGTTAACGATTTGCCTTCCAAAATCCCCGCCGTGGCCGAAGGAGTCGGCCAGAAGACGAGGACGTGAGATGAGGAAGTTTTCGCTGGGGGACGTCGTCAACAGTGACAAGGGCCGCCGCGGCGTCGTTCGCGCCGCCTTCAAGTCGCGCGAAGGCCAGCAGTTCTATGCCGTCGAGAAGGACGGCGCGATGGACTATCTCGAGGAAGACCGGCTGAGCCCGGCGCCGCGCGTCGAGCTCGCGGCCTAGAGCGTTTTCGAGCGAAGTGGATACCGGCTCGCGTCAAGAAAACGCGTCAAAACAAAAATCTAAAGCCCGTTCCGATTTCCATCGGAACGGGAAGGGCTCTAGCTCCAGCTCATTTCCTGCTCTCATCTGCGAGCCGATCGAGGCGCTCCGCGAAGGGGTCGTCTCCGCTCGCGATGCGATCGTTCGCGATCAGCAGCAGGCGATCGCGGTCTGCAGCCGCGTTCCAATGCGGCAGTTCCGGACCGTTGGGATCGCCGCTTTTTGCAAAATTGATCCAGTAGGCGCGCATGCGGCTTGCGATCTCGCGATCGCGCCGCGACAGGATGCCGGCACCGGGAACGCCTTCCGCGCCGAAGATGAATTGCAGCTCGCGACCGTGACCTCCTTCCGGACTGGCGCGTCGGGCCTCCGGCACATAGGCGAAGCGATAGCGGAAGGTCGGCGCGCCGGTCGCGGCATGCAGGCGCGCCAGCAGCCGCACCGGCTCGGAGAACACCCTGTCGGTGTAGGCGCGCGCTGCAAGGTCCGAGGGCCTGGCGAGGTCGGGATAGAGCTTGCGCAATTGTTCGGGTGTCGCGCCTGACGATGCGAGCGCCTCGGCGACCTCCTGCTCGCTGTCGAACCCCGTCTCGTCATCATTGGCGCCGATGATCAGCGGAATTCGGCTCTCATGTCCGGCCACAAAACCTGCGGCAATGTCTTCCGTCACGAGACTACCGTCGATCGTCGGCGCGAAGCCGTGCGGAGATTTTGCGAGCAGCTTGCTTTCGGCCGCAAGCAGCTGCGCGAGCGCGATTCCACGCGGGTCGGTGCCATCCGGCCCGAGCGTCGCGACGAATTGCAGGCCCCAGGCTTCCGCCTCCTGCCGCGAGCGCAAGCGCACGCGGCCAGGCAGCGATTGCAGGATGACTTTCTGAAACAGCCCTCGCGCCTCGCCGCACAACATCAACAGCGCGATCGATGTCGCGCCCGCGCCACCGCCGAACAGCGTGACGTTGCCGGGATCGCCGCCGAACGCCGCGATATTGTCGTGCACCCAGCGCAGCGCCGCGACCTGGTCCATCAGGCCGTAATTTCCGGAGCCGCTTTCTGAGAGCGCGGGATGGGCGAGCCAGCCGAGCACACCGAGACGATAATTCACTGTCACCAAGATGACGCCGGCCTGCGCGAGCCTTGCGCCGTCGAACAGCGGATCGTTCGCGGTGCCGCCGA
Source organism: Bradyrhizobium sacchari (assembly GCF_002068095.1). Taxonomy (GTDB): domain Bacteria; phylum Pseudomonadota; class Alphaproteobacteria; order Rhizobiales; family Xanthobacteraceae; genus Bradyrhizobium; species Bradyrhizobium sacchari. The sequence continues at coordinate 15,034 of NZ_LWIG01000053.1, forward strand.
CAAAGGCGCCGCCATGGATGAACACCATCACCGGCAACGGGCCGTCGACGCCGAAGGGGCGGAACACGTTGAGCGTAAGGCAATCCTCGCTCGCACCGGACCACGAAGGCTGAACGCACGGCGCGCCGAACTCATAGGCCGTGCGCATCTCCGAACTTTCCGCGGTCGCCTCCGGCGGGCGCCAGCGCAGCGGCCCAACCGGCGCGGCCGCATAAGCCAGTCCCTTGAAGAAGGCCACCTCGCCTTCGACCCCGCCGAGCATCTGGCCTTCGCGCGTCAGCGCAAACGGAAACTGTCCGACCGGCTGGGCCACGGCCAGGCCGGCAAGGCATAGACATGCGGAAGCCGTAACGAGCGCAAGCAGGGACCGCATCTTCGGGATCTCGATGCGCGGAAGGGGTCCTGCAAAGTTATGTCCGCGAGCGCCGCCGAGGCAAGCCTTGCGGCTCGCAGCTAACCGCCCTTCGCAATGATCTCCGCCAGCGCGCGGCGCGCGATGATGCCGAGCTCGCCGAGCGTGGAGTGTCCCGCCTGCGCCGCTTCGATCAGACGCTCGGCGATGAACCTGCGGCTGTCGTGATCGCCGCCATGCGGCAGTTGGCGGCAGGTCTCCTCCAGCACGACGTCCATGTTGGCTTTGGTCCGCTCACTCAACTCTGTCATGACGCCCGGCCGGAACGCGTGGCTTGTAACCGCAAGCATACACGGCGGGATCAGGCATGATTAGCCCGGACAATCACGGCCATTGTGCATCGCGATGCGTGTATTGGAGCGACGTTCGCCCTGCTCCCGTGAAGCCGCAAACGACTACCGAAGATTGCACTTGGTCTGATGACAAGCCGAGCCTGCAGGGCTAGGCTGCCGGCAAAACAAAATACACGGGAGGAAATGCCATGCCGGAAGCAATGGTTGCCGCACGTGAGTCCAAAGCTGGGGACGGAACTGCCCAGCAGGTCGATGTTGCCGTGGTCGGCGCCGGATTTGCCGGCCTTTACCTTCTCCATCGCCTGCGCAAGGCCGGCTTCACAACCATTGCCCTCGAAGAGGCCGGCGATGTCGGCGGAACCTGGTACTGGAACCGCTATCCCGGCGCGCGCTGCGATATCCAGACCATCGACTACAGCTACACCTTCGATCCGGAACTCGAGGCCGCCTGGACCTGGTCGGAGAAATACGCGACCCAGCCCGAGATCCTGCGCTATCTCGGCTTCGTCGCCGATCGCTATGATCTCCGCCGCGACATCCGCTTCAAGACCAGGGTGACCGAGGCCAGATGGGACGAGGCGGCCGAGCGCTGGCAGCTCACCACCGACAATGGCGCGCCCGTCTCCTGCCGCCATTACATCATGGCCACCGGCTGCCTCTCCGCGCCAAAACCGCCGGAGATCGACGGCGTCAAGGACTTCAAGGGCGAGATCTATTTCACCGGGCGCTGGCCGCATGACGGTGTCAATCTCGCGGGCAAACGCGTCGCCGTGATCGGCACGGGCTCATCGGCCATCCAGTCAATCCCGCTGATCGCCGAACAGGCCGCGCATCTCACCGTGTTCCAGCGCACGCCGAATTTCGCGCTGCCTGCACACAACGGCCCGGCGCCGGACGATCGCATGAGCCTGCTGCAAGGCGACCGCGCCGCCTATCGCGAGCAGGCGCGCCAGTCGATGGCCGGCGTGCCCTATCCGCAGCAGACGGTCATGAGCTGGCAATTGAGCGATGCCGAGCGTCGCGAGCGGTTCGAACGGGCCTGGGCTGCCGGCGACCTCGTCCACATCCTGACGCAGCTCTGGGCCGACCAGGCCGTCGATGTCGACGGCAACAGGATCGTCCAGGACCTGATCCGCGAGAAGATCCGCGCCGCCGTCAGGGATCCCGAGACCGCCGCCGCGCTCATGCCGGACGATCATCCCTTCGGCGCAAAGCGTCCCTGCCTCGATACCAATTACTACGCGACCTACAACCGGCCGAACGTCACGCTGGTCAATCTTCGCCAGGAGCCGATCAAGGCGATCACCGCGAGCGGCATCGCCACCAACGGCCGCAGCTTCGACCTCGATGTCATCGTGTTCGCGACCGGCTTCGACGCCATGACCGGCGCGATCCGCGCCGTGCATCCGATCACCGGGCGCGGCGGCAGGTCGCTCACCGATGTCTGGGCGCAGGGGCCGCAGACCTATCTCGGGCTCACGGTCGAGGGCTTTCCGAACTTCTTCATGATCACCGGACCCGGCAGTCCGTCGGTGCTGTCGAACATGGCGGTGTCGATCGAGCAGCATGTCGACTGGGTCGTCGATCGCCTTGCCGCGCTGCGCGATGCCGGCTTCACCACGATGGAGCCGACCGAGACGGCGCAGGCGGGCTGGGCCCGGCACATGGCCGACTGCTCGATGCTGACGCTGCACCGGCTCGCCAACACCTGGTACACGGGGGCCAACGTGCCCGGCAAGGTGCAGGGCCTGATGCCCTATACCGGCGGCGTCGGCCCCTATCGCAGCATCTGCGACGAGGTCACGAGCCGCGGCATGCTCGGCTTCAGGCTCACCGGCCCCAATGGCGCCGCGCAATGCAATGACGGCGAGGTGGTGCGCCTGCAGCCCGACGTGCGGCTGGTGCTGAACCTGCTGGCGACGCTCAACCTGCCGCCGATCGAGTCGATGGGCGCGGCAGGCGCGCGCGCCTTCGTCAACGAGTTCAACAAGGGCCGTCCCGCTGGACGGCCGATCGGCGAGATCGTCGACGGCACCCTGCCCGGCGCCGACGGTCCGCTGACCTATCGTGTCTTCAAGCCAGCGACGGCAGGCCCGCATCCGGTCGTGGTCTATTTCCACGGCGGCGGCTGGGTGCTCGGCGACGAGCAGTCCGACGAGCCGTTCTGCCGCGACATGGTGCGCAGGACCGGCATGATGTTCGTCAGCATCGGCTATCGCCACGCGCCCGAGCATCGCTTCCCGGCCGCAGCGGAAGACGGTTACGCCGCGACGCGCTGGATCGCCGAGCACGCCACCGAGCTCGGCGGCAGGCCGGGGCCGGTGCTGGTCGCCGGCTGGAGCGCCGGCGGCAACATCGCCGCCGTCAGCTGCCAGCTCGCACGCGACCGCGGCGGGCCCGAGATCGCGGGCCAGTTGCTGATCTGTCCGGTCACCGACTGCAACTTCGATCGTCCCTCCTACAACGACAATGCGACCGGCTATTTCCTGACGCGCTCGCTGATGTACTGGTTCTGGGACATCTACTGTTCGCCGGCGGACCGCACCGATCCGCGCGTCTCGCCATTGCGCGGCAAGGTCTCAGGGTTGCCGCCGGCCTTCGTCGTCACCTGCGAGTTCGATCCGCTGCGCGACGAGGGCATCGCCTATGCCGAGGCGATGGCAGCCGCGGGCGTCCCGGTCGAGCAGCTCAAGGCGCGCGGCCATTTCCACTCGTCCTTCACGATGGTGGACGTGGTGATCACGGGCGCGCCGGGCCGGGGGCAGATGGCCGAAGCCCTGCGGCGCTTCGCTGGCCCGCCGCCGCAGGTCGGCAGCAGCGACGAGCACAGCCGCGGCCATGTCAGCCCGGGGCACAAGATCGCGGCGGCAGCGAGCTGAGCTGCAACGGATCGGCGGGCTAAAGCATGATCCGGACCCGGAGGGCCGCGTTAGCGCAAAGTGCGCAGCGGTCTTCCGGAAGAATCATGCTGCAACAACAACCTAAAGCGCGATCATAGCGCTTTAGGGCTGGTGTCCCGGCAGCAACAGCGAGGCGGCGGCGAGGCCGCCTGCTGATCCAAATGCGGCAAGCAGCCAGGGCCACATGTAGCCGGTGGCCATTGCTTCGTCCGGTATCGTTGCGCCGAGCGCCGCGATGCCCAGTGCGAATCCGGCCTGGCGCATGACCACGGTGACCGCCGAGGCCATGCCCGTCTGCGCCGGCGGCACCAGGGCGACGACGGCACCCGACAATTGCGGATGCGCCAGCACGGCGCCAAGACCGATCAACAGCATGCCGATTGCCGCCGCGGCAAGGATGACGTCCATGTTCACGAGCCAACCGCTCGCCGCCAGCACCAGAGTGAGATCGCCGGCCAGCAGCACGAGCATCGCTGTCGCGAACAGCCGGCGCCAGCCCCAGCGTTTCGCCAGGCGGGCACCATAGGGCGGTAGCACAAGCATCGGCAATGTCGCGGCAAGCAATGCGACGCCAACCGACGAGCCCGTCCAGCCAACCGCTGCACCCAGGAACCGCGGCAGGTAGACGAGGACGGCCCAGTATCCGATGGATACGGCAACCAGCAGCGCCGAAATGCCGGCAATGACCGGCCGACCAAACACGGCCGGGTCGAAAATCGGCGCGGCCCGTCGGCGCTGCTGGATTCCGAAGATGGCGAACAGGCACGCACTCGCCGCAAGACCAACCGCAATCCAGGCCGGTGCAGCACGTCCCATCAGCAGGCTCTCGATCGCGATCCCAAGAGTGAGCGTGAGGAGAGCGACGCCGCTCCAATCGAGCGGACGGCCGGCTGGATCGCGCGACTCTGCGACCAGCCTTGGAACACCGAGAATGACGAGCAGGCAAAGCGGGATGTTGATCAGGAAGATCCAGCGCCACCCGATCCAGCCCGACACCAGCCCGCCGAGCGTCGGCCCCAGCGCCATGGCAACGCCCGAGATCACACCCATGATCGCAAACGCGCGGGCGCGCTCGTCAGGCCGGGCATAGGTGCTCGCGAGCAGCGCAATGCCGCCGGTCACGACGAACGCCGCACCAAGGCCCTGGACTGCGCGGGCCGCCCATAGCTCCGGACCTCCCGCCGCAACACCGCAAGCGATCGAACCGGCCAGGAAGACGATGTTGCCGCCAAGCAGGGCTCGTCGTCGCCCATATCTGTCGGCCAGCGCGCCGGCGGCGAGTAGCCCGCCGGTGAAAGCCAGGCTGTAGGCGTCCATGACCCATGCATAGGCGGCGACGCCGAAGCCGAGTTCAGCCGCCATGGCCGGCATCGCGACGACAACCCCCGTCACGTCGAATTGCGTGAAGAAAGCCGCCATGCCGAGCGCCGAGGCCGGCAACAGATCGCGCCAACCGCGCTGCGGCCGCTTATCGAGTTCAGCTCTAGCCATCTTTTTCCCATGATGAAAGCGTCCGTCCGATATGCATGCCGGCGGGCGCTCCGCGCCAATGCGACGTGTTCACATCGCCATGAAAATAATTCATAATGATGCAATGCGCTCATTCCCCCCATTCGACGGGCTGCTCGCGTTCGAGGCCGCGCTGCGACACGCGAGTGTCACCCGTGCCGCGACAGAGCTCGGCCTCACGCAGAGCGCGGTCAGCCATCGCCTTCGCAGGCTCGAGGATTTTGTCGGCATGCCCCTGCTCGTTCGGCAGCCGGGCGGCTTGAGCGCGACAGCGGCCGGTATAGCCCTGTCGAACGAGTTGGCAGGTTTGCTGGAGAGGATGGCCGATTTCCGCGCGCTGTGCCGCGCCGCCGCGCCGCCTCCGGCCTTGAGAGTGGGCATCGGCGCAGCGCTCGCCGATTACTGGCTCGTGCGTCGCTTGCCCGAGTTTGCGAAAGCCTGTCCCGGCATACCGGTCGAATTGGTCATCATCCAGGGCGACGGACAGGCGAGGTCGGCCGATCTCGATGTGAAGGTGCTGTGGCAGCCGGCGGCCGGCCTGCGGCCAACGTCGACACAGCGTCTGTTATTCCGCGAACAAGTGTACCCTGTCTGCCACCCGCGCCTGCTGCCGGGCCGGAAGCCGCTGACCGACGTGACGCGATTGAGATCATTGCCGCTCCTGCACAAGGGCCGCGCCGGCGAAGACAGCGGGACCGAGTGGTCATGGACGACATGGTTCGAACGATTGGGCCTCGGCCGTCCCCCGCCTGCGGAGATACGGTTCGCGACAATCGCGACCGCCATAGCCGCCGCCCTTGCGGGCAACGGGATCGTGCTCGCCCGCTCGCTCCTGGTCCAGGATGCGCTCAGGGATGGCAGCCTGCTGCGGGTGCTTCCGCCGTCGTGGGACTTGCCATCAAGCAAGGTCCAAATTGTCCGCTGGACCCCAGCCATGGCAAATGACGCCCGGGTGAAGGCGTTCGTCGACTGGATATTGCAGATTCCGAAAACTCCCGGCGATTGAGCCACCAAGCCTTGCCAAAGGGCCCCGCGACGGATCAACCGGGAACCAATTCCCGGCTGCTGCGTTGATTAGCCGTGGCATTGAGATGCAGCGATAGGTGTAGGCCCCGGCGCGCAGATTCGCACGCTGGGGTTCTTTTTGCGTGAGGCAGGACGATGGGGGACGTTGTTGCGGAGTCAAAAGTCGATTTCGGCGCGCTTGCGGCGCTGCATAAGTGGCCGTCGCTGGCCAACCAGCGCCGCCCGGACCGCGAGCCTTACCAGGTGAACGAGGGCACGCTCGACGAATGCATCACGGCCTTCATGCAGAAGCCGGCGGCGACCCGCCATCTCTATGAGATCCGCACCGCGCCGCAGCCGCCACTGGTTACCGCCGTTCTCTCGCCGGAGCACGTCATCGAGCTATCGCGCTGGAGAGAATTTCTCTGACGGCTTCACAAGCACGTGCGTAGGAACCTTCTTCCGGTTTTTCCCGTTGTCGGAGATCGGAAGTCAGGTCGTGAGTGCCTCACATGCTTGAAACTGGCGTACTGCCCCCGTCCGTGCCTTATGGCGCAGATCAGACCCTGTTCGTGGTGATCGATCGCCGCGACGAGGCGACTGAAATCCGCATCGAGCGTAGCGATCTCGAAGCTACGATCGGCGAGTTCGTCGCCGGTTGCTTCAACGATCCGATCAAGGTGATCTCGTTCAACACGCTCGAGCACTGGATGAAGGACATCTCGACGGACGTCGTCGGCGAGATAAAGGCGCGTTGCGACATCTATGGCATAGAGCTGCCCGACTATCTCAGCGACTTCGTCGAGAGCCATAGCTGAGCGCGGATCGCGCTCGCACGCTTCAGATCGCGCCCAACAAAAAAGCGCCGCGTCCGCGGCGCTTTTCGTATAGCAACCTCAATGGTGCCAGAACAATGCCAGCAGCAGAATGATCGGCAGCGGCACGCCAAGCAACCAAAGCAAAGCACCTCGTCCAAAACCCATGATGTCCTCCTCCTCTCTCACGCCCAGTTGACGCAGGAGAGGAGCAGAAGTTCCGCGCTTCGCAGGAAGCACGAATGCGCTCACGGCATGGGTTACGGGAGTTATGCGCGCCGATACTTGCCGGTGATGACCTCGATCTCGCGGCGGCGTTCTCCGGCGAAGGTCAGGAGCTTTTCGATCGTCAGCGTATCCGTGATCCGTTTGGCGAGCCGCTCGGCACGCGCGGCCTGATCTTCGAGATACTGGATCGTGTTCAAGCGTCCGCCTCCCCAAAAGCCCCGATTTGTTTGGGCAGCCATGGTGCTTGAGAAGCCGCTAACAGCCGGTTAAGCGCGAAGCGTCATAGGCGCGAAAGGGCTTGATTGTTTGAGCATGCTCTTTTCGGAAGACCGCCACGCACTTTTCCGGATCATGCTCTATCGCACGACGTCGAGCCGGACATTGGCGAGGCCCTTGTCGACCATGCCCAGCGCTTCGGCCGCGGACGGCGAGATGTCGACCACACGGCCGCGGACGAAGGGGCCGCGATCGTTGACCCTGACCGTGACGAAGCGGCCGGAGGACACGTCGGTGACGCGCAGCTTGGTGCCGAACGGCAGCGTGGGGTGCGCCGCGGTCAATTCGTTCTTGTCGAACTTCTCACCGCTCGCGGTCTCGGTGTCCGAGTAGAAGCTGGCGAGGCCATGCGAGGCGGTTCGCTTTGCCTCACCGTCGGGAACACGCGCCCGGCTGATCGGCCGCGGATGCAGCGCCGCCACCCTGTGCGGCCGCTCGACTGCGGCCTGCCGGCTTGTGCCGGCGAGATCGGCTCTCTGGCGGCCGACCGGCGACTGCGCGCAGGCGGCGAGCGATGCGGCGCCCAGGATCGCGAGCAGCAACCGGCTCGAGGTCGCCAGCGGCATCCGGGCAGTTTCGGCACGTGCAATGCGAGACATGATGCGCCCTCCGAACAACCGCAAGTTTCGGTGGGCAATGAGGGCAGAACCTTGTCGGAACAAAAGCGGCCTTGCGGCCGCCTTCGTTTCGGGTCGGCTGTGACGATTTCACCACAGTGGATGTCCCGAAACGGGACAGACAGCCCTACCGTCGCGGCCGCTTCAGTACTTCGGCTCGTACATCTGGGACTGGACCAGGGCCTTGACGTCATTCGGCGCGGGTCCGTCCGCCAGCCCGCGCTGATAGGCGACGTCGGCGACGGCGGCGGCGATGAGGGCCGAGACCTCGCGGATGCGGGGCAGCGCCGGATAGAGGCTGCCCTGGGCGAGGTCCTCCTTGCCGACGCAATCGGCGAGCGTATGGGCGGCCGCCATGAACATTTCGTCCGTCACCAGCCTGGAGCGGCTGGCGATGACGCCGAGGCCGACCCCGGGGAAGATGTAGGAATTGTTGCCCTGGCGCGGCACGAAGGTGCGGCCGTTGAGCTTGACCGGATCGTACGGGCTGCCGCAGGCGAACAGCGCGCGCCCCTCGGTATAGCGGTAGGCATCCTCGGCCGAGCATTCCGCCTTCGAAGTCGGGTTGGACAGCGCGAACACGATCGGCTGCTCGTTGAGCTCGGCCATCGTTTTCAGCACCTCGGGCGTGAAGGCGCCGCCGACCGCCGCAACACCGATGATCGCCGTCGGCTTCAGCGTCCTGATCGCGGTGAGGAAGTCCGCAATCGGCACCTGGTCGGCATGGGCGTAGCGCAGCTTGTGACCGGAGAGACCATCACGACCGCTGACGACGAGGCCGCGGGAATCCACCAGCCAATTGCGCCGGAGCGCTTCCGCCTCGGTTGCGCCCTCCGCCATCATGGCGGAGACCACGAGATCGGCGATGCCGGTCGCCGCCTCGCCCGCGCCGAGGAACAGGATCTTCTGATCCTTCAGCTTGCCGCCGGAGACGCGCAGGGCCGAGAACAGACCGGCGAGCGCCACCGCCGCCGTGCCCTGGATGTCGTCGTTGAAAACGCAGGCCTCACCGCGATATTTGTGCAGCAGCTTGAACGCGGAATGGTTGGCGAAATCCTCGAACTGGATCAGCACGCCCGGGAAGGTTTTCCGCGCGGCCGTCATGAACTCGTCGACGAAGCTGTCGTAGGCCTCGCCCGTCAGCCGCCGCTCACGCAGGCCGAGATAATAGGGATCGTTCAGGAGTTCTTCGTTGTTGGTGCCGACGTCGAGCACGATCGGCAGACAATGCTCGGGATGAATGCCGGCACAGGCGGAATAGAGCGACAGCTTGCCGACGGGGATCCCCATGCCGTTGGCACCGAGATCGCCAAGTCCCAAAATGCGCTCGCCGTCGGTGACGACGATCAGCTTGGCCGCATAGGGCCAGTTCTTCAGGATCTCGGCGATCTGGCCACGATCGCGCGAGGAAATGAACATGCCGCGCGGGCGCTGGAAGATCAGGCCGTATTTCTGGCAGGCGAGCCCGACGGTCGGCGTGTAGATGATCGGCTGGATCTCGTCGATATTGTCGACGACGACGCGGAAGAACAGCGCCTCGTTGCGGTCGTGCAGCGCGTTCAGCGCGACGTATTTTTCGAGATCGGTCGGCAGCGAACGCAGATTGATCAGCACGCGTTCGACCTGCGCCTCGATCGTCAGCACGCAAGGCGGCAGCAGGCCGCGCAGGCCGAGTGCGGCGCGCTCCGCTTCCGTGAAGGCGGTCCCCTTGTTGAGCAGGGGATCGCGCAGCAGCGTCATGCCGTGCGCGGGGTCGGATGAAGTCGATTGGGCACTGACCCGAGCAGGTCTATTCACGAATTCCCCCAGGGAGTTTCTTATTGAACCGCGGGCATTGTCGGCCAGCGCTCCCCTGAGATCAAGGACGTAGCCGTACGCGGATCGATTGTGATCTCGCACCGCAGCGAGATTGGCGCGAAATCCAGCAAATGCGCGCGCCAAAAGGTTAACGGCGCAAACTCCCTCTCCTCATGGCGAGGGACGCGGGACGCGCGTCTCGAAGCCCTGATCTCGCCCGCGGCCATCCTTCGAGACGGCCGCTGCGCGGGCCTCCGCAGGATGAGGAGCGGTGCATGTGGCGCCGCGCCGCTATTCCGGCTTGATGTCGGCGGCCTTCACGATCGGCCACCATTTCTCGGTCTCAGCCTTCTGGAAGGCGGCGAGCGCTGCGGGCGTTTGCTGGTCGATAGGCGGTATCTCCTGCCCGAGTTCGCCAAAGCGCTGCTTGACGGAAGCATCAGCTAGCACGGCGACGATGGCTGCATTGAGCCTTGCGACGATATCCTTCGGCGTGTTCTTCGGTGCCCAGATGCCGTGCCAGTAGGAAATATAGAGCCCGGGCAGGCCCGCCTCGTCGACGGTCGGGATATCCGGTGCAGATGCAAGCCGCGTCGGCGAGGTCACCGCAAACGCCTTGATCGCGCCGTTCTTGTACTGCGGCAGCGAGTTCGAGGCCTGGTCGAACATGATGTCGATCTGGCCTGCGACCAGATCGATCATGGCGGGCCCGGCGCCGCGATAGGGCACGAACTGGAAGTCGGTCCCGGTCTTCTCCTTGAAGAAGACGCCGGCGACATGGGCGCCGGTGCCCGCGCCGGCGGTCCCGGCGGTGGCCTTGCCCGGGTGGGCCTTCAGCCACGCGATCATCTCTTTCAGATTGTTCGCCTCGAGCGACTTCCGGCCGACGATGAGCTGCGTGCCCATCGCGATGGTCGCGACCGGTTCGAAATCGGCGATCACGTCGTAAGGCAGCTTGAAGATCGCGCCATTCAGCACATGCGTGCCCCAATGGCCGATGGTGATGGTGGTGCCGTCCGGCGCCGCGCGTGCGACGCGGGCGCCGGCGATGCTGCCGGAGGCGCCCGCCACGTTCTCGACCACGACCGTCGTGTGGAGTTCGGCCGCGATCCGCTCGGAGAGAATCCGCGCCAGCGTGTCGGTCGGGCCACCCGCTGCGAACGGCACGACGAGCGTGACGGGGCGCGATGGAAACGGCTGCGCGTTGCCAGGTGCGGCCCAAGCCGCATATCCGATCAACGCGCAAATGACGAACACATGACCACGAAACCCGGCCCACAGCCCCCACATCATCGTCTCCACCCTTTTTGCCGCCCGCATGTTGTCCGCGGACTGGAACTGGAGTGAACGCTGCCGGGTGAGCAGAGGCAAGCGGGAAGTTGAGCAGGCCGCTATCCTGCGGCCCGACGCGGCGTCAGGTTCGCGGCATGATCGGCCGGCGGCGCGACATGCATCAGAATGGTCTGGGTCGCGGAAGCAACCTCGATGCCGTGCTGCTGGAAGCGCTGCTTCATGCGGCGGTTGAATTCGCGCTGCACTGGCCAGCGGCCGGCCTCGGTGCAGCGGATCTGGCCGACGATCGACACCATCGCGCCATCGACCTTGTCGACGCCCCACAGCTCGAGATCGCCGCGGATCAGCGCGCGGAAGTCCGCTTCGCGCCGCATCTCGTCGACGATATCCTTGAGGATCTGGCCAGCGCGATCGGTGTCCTCCTTATAGGCGACGTTGACGCTGACCGAGGCGTTGCCGGCGCCGCGGCTGGCATTGGTGATGGTGGTGACCGCGCTGAACGGCACGATGTGCACGGCGCCGTCGCCGGCGCGCAGGCGGATGGTGCGGATCGAGACGTTCTCGACGACCCCCGAGAGGCCGGAGACACTGACGGTGTCGCCGACCTGCACCGTGTTCTCCAGCAGCAGGAACAGGCCGGTGATGAGATCCTGCACCAGCTTCTGCGAACCGAAGCCGATCGCGATGCCGACGATGCCGGCACCCGCGAGCAGCGGCGCGACATTGACGCCGATCTCGCTCAGCGCCGTGAGGCCCACGACCGTGGCGATCAGGCAGAGCAGCGCGGTGCGCAGCATCGGCTGGAAGGTACGCAGGCGCGCGGCGCGGGCGTAATGGCCGTCGCGAGACAGCGCATTGATCTGGCGATCCAGCAGCGCATTGCTGATTTCCCAGATGGCCGCGGCGATGAACACGGCCACGCCGATCGTCACGACCGCCGAGATCAGCCGGCCGCCGATCTGGCCGCCATAGAACCAGACGATGGCGTCCACGCCCCACACCTCGAGCACGGCCACGAAGCCGACGAAGGCGATCGCACTCGAGACGATCTTGCGCAGCAGCGGCAGATAGCGGTTGGCCCGGACCTCCAGCCCCGGAAAGCGCTGCAGGATCTCCGGCTTGATGCGGAAGCCGCGGTCGATCAGGCCGAGCGTCAGCATGATCGCGACGCGCGTGATCAGCGCCACCACGACGGTGCCGACGAAATATTGCAGCAGCAGCGAATAGCCGTTGCGGATGTTGAGCGCCCACACCGCCCATAGCGCCAGATCGAGCGCAATGGCGAGGTAATGCCAGCCGCCGGCGATGCGATTGCGCATGCCGGCCGCGATGCCCTGCCGATCGGCCGGCGCGCGGATGGCTTCGGCGACCTGGCGGCGGCATTGCAGGATGATGACGACGATGAAGAGGTGAACGACCAGCATCACCATGCGCAGCAGCGCGGCATAGCCGGCCCGATGCAGGCCGAGCAGCAGCGCCACATTGGCGAAGGCAATGCCGGTGACACCGACACCGACGATGCGGCGG
>NZ_LWIG01000053.1:27758-54541 GCF_002068095.1 Bradyrhizobium sacchari
CCCCGCCAGCGCCCGGACCAGACAGATCAGCCCGCGCGAGAACGCATAGGCGTTGACGACCGCGAGGATCACGAGGCGGACGGTCGTGGGCTCGCCGATCTCCGTTCCCAGCAGCGCGGTCGCGACGCCGACGAAGACGAACACGGGAAGCAGCTCGAGCAAGAAGCGTCCGAGTACGAAGGGCAGCCGCAGCATCACCTGCCAGATCCGCGCCAGACTGTGGCGGCGCTTCTGCAGTTCAGGTGCCGGCGTCACGTCGGCGACGGATGATGGCGGATCGGCGATCGGCAGCGTCTGCGCCGGCAGGCGCGCGGTCTGCGGCACGCGTCCTTCCAGGAAGCCGACCGGCCGCCGGATCAGGCGGAAGATCACCCACTCGGCCGCAAGCGCGCAGCCGAGCACCAGCGCGAGCTTCCAGGCGATCTCGATCAGGAGGTTGTAGGCCGCCGGATCGTTCGCGGTGCGCATGATCCAGTAATAGAAAGCCGGGAAATGGGTGATCGTCCGCGCCATGCTGGCGATCTCGCTCGAGATCTCGCCGATCTGCTCGGACACCGTAAGCATGAGCTGCGCGCCGAGGCCGTCGGCCGCGAGTGGAATCGGCGACTTTTGTTCGGGCGCAGGCTGCGGCGCGCCGGACGCATGGGCGATGGCGCGCAGCGTGTCGATCATCTGCGCGCGCTTCTTGTCGTCCTGAAGGGTATCCAGTGCGCGCTTCGCCTCATCGGGCGACAGCGCGGCGACACCCTTGACGTCCGCCGCGCGCGGCTCGGCACGAGCCGGGGAGAAAGAGAGGATGGCGAGGAAGAGCGCTGCGAGAAGCGCGGGGACAAGCTTATGCGACACGCGGATTCCCTGGAAAAAATGAATGCGCCGGCGGCAACGGAACCGTCACCGCCGAAGCACATGCGTCATGTCGGATGACCGCTATTCGCCCCGACCCTGTGTCGGAAGTTGGCCTTCGAGGCGACATTCTCTTGGCATTTGCCGCGATGCAGGAGGCGGAATTGCCACTTCCGGCGCAGCGAAATGCCAGCGCGAGCACATCCGCCGATGGAACACAATGCTCACGCAAAAACCTCGCCCGTCATTCCGGGAGGACACCGGAATGACGGCGAAGGAGGAGGGAGAGACGTGATGTCAGATGCCCGGTGCGGCCTCGTCGGGTCAGCGCAATGCGAGCATTGTCAAATTACAGCGCCGGGAAGGTAGGGGCTATGCCTCACTGATGCAGCCCGCTAAACCTTGACCCGGCGTGCCGTTCGCGGTTTGCGCCGCTATGCGATAGTCCGAACGAGCTCCATCGCAATTAACGCGGCCGGATTTGCGGAGGTGGTGTCATAGACCTCCCCTTGCTCATGAGGTGGACGTTACGCGTCGCGTATTCGCGACCACCGCGATGCTCCTCCCGAGACACAAAACTGTCAAGCAGGATCGATGACTGAAGGATCACATTTGCACGCGCGAGTTCCCTGAACGGGGTTCGCCGCGCGCGCCAACAAGGAGCACTTCCGCGCGGGGTCGCTGGCATTGAGAAGACAGCGGGGCATGCTGACATCATAACCCTGTTTTGCCCGACGGGTCAAATTTGACTTCGTAAAATCAGAACAGCAGGAAGCGTCCGCCAAGCTATTGATTCCGCTGGCACCGGCTACTGTGCATGGGGTTGTTTTCGCACTTTTGTGTGCGGCCAGCTCAGCGACCTAGAGAAACATGTCCGCCAGGTCGACGGTCGAGGACTTTCCGATCTGGTCGAAGTTTCGCGCCAGCCAGCTTCGCGCCGTCTCGCGGCCCTCGTCGCGCAGGCGACACAACAGGCTCCATTCGGGATGGAACTGCGTGGCCGTGCCGAGCTGCGACATCAACAGGTCGTTGCCGATCCAGTGCATGTACATGCGGCTGTGCCTGTCGCTGTCGAGCTCGCCGTCGTCGATCAGCCGCGTGGCGAAGGCGACCGCGCGCATCTCGCGCATCAGGGACGAATTGAAGCTGATCTCGTTGATGCGGTGGAGGACATCGGCTGCGCTGGTCGGCAGCTCGTTGCGCCTGATCGCCGTGACCTGCACGATGATGACGTCGTGACTGCCCTTGCGGTAGATCAACGGATAGATCGCGGGATTGCCCAGATAGCCGCCATCCCAATAATGCTCGCCGTCGATCTCGACGGCCTGAAAATAGGGCGGCAGGCAGGCCGAGGCGAGCACGGTGTCCGCCGTGAGCAGCGGACTCTGGAACACCTTGATCTTGCCGGTGCGGACGTTGGTGGCGTTGAGAAACAGCTGCGGCGCCTCGGGCGAGGAATTGAGCCGGTCGAAATCGACCACCCGCTGCAGCAGCGCGCGGAGCGGATTGAAATGGAAGGGATTGAGCAGGTTCGGCGGCAGCGTGTGCGTCAGCGTGTGGATGATGGCGTGGACCGGATGATATTCCGGCGGCAGCTTCAGGGCCTGGATCCACTGGTTCAGCGGCGACATCAGATCGTACGCCATGTCCATGCGCGATACTTCGCGCCAGAATGCGTGCAGGCTCTCCCGTGCGGCCTCCGCACCTCCGTGCGCCATGCCGGAGGCCATCGCGACCGCATTCATGGCGCCGGCACTGGTGGCGCTGATCGCCTCGATCGCCAGCCTGCCGTCTTCCAGCACATGGTCGAGCACGCCCCAGACGAAGGCGCCGTGCGCGCCGCCGCCCTGAAGCGCGAAGTTGACGGTCTTGCGGTCCGCGGTCCGGTTGGTTGTCACTTTGCTCGCTTCTTGCCTCCTGTCCCCTCGCGCTCCAATGCCATGCGCACCTGCTCGAACTCGGCGAGGGAGGCCTTGTCGGCACGGGGAAAGCGCAGGTCGAGCTTTTCGAGCGCAGCATTGATCACCGAGCCGATCACGACGCGGGCGAACCATTTGTGATCGGCGGGCACGACATACCAGGGCGCATGGGAAGTCGCCGTGTGGCGGACGATGTCCTGGTAGACCGCCTGGTAGCGCGGCCACAGCGCGCGCTCCTTGATGTCGTCCATCGAGAACTTCCATTGCTTGGCCGGATCCTCCAGCCGGTCGAGGAAGCGCTCGCGCTGCTCTTCCTTGGACACGTTGAGGAAGAACTTCAGCACCACGGTGCCGTTGCGGCAGAGATAGCGCTCGAATGCGGAGATGTCCTCGAACCGCTCCTTCCAGATATTCTTGGTGACGAGTTTTTGCGGCAGCTTCTCCTTGGCGAGGATCTCCGGATGCACGCGCGTCACCAGGCATTCCTCGTAATGAGAACGGTTGAAGATGCCGATATGGCCGCGCTCGGGGAGCGCGACGACGTGGCGCCAGAGGAAGTCGTGATCGAGCTCCTTGCTGCTCGGCGCCTTGAAGGCCGTGACTTCGCAGCCCTGCGGATTGATGCCCTCGAAGATCGCCTTGATGGCACTGTCCTTGCCGGCCGCGTCCATGGCCTGGAACACGATCAGCAGCGACCAGCGGTCCTGGGCATAGAGCTTCTCCTGGAACGCGATCAGCCGCTTCTTGTTGGCGTCGAGAATCGCCAGCGCCTTCTCCTTGTCGAGATCACCCTTCTCGTTCGTCTTGTGGTCCTTGAGATGAAACTTGCCCGAGCCATCGTAGCGGAATGGCGTGATGTAGCGGTCAAGTTCCTGGGCGAGCGATTTGGACGGCTTCTTGCTCATGAGCGCGGGGCACCTTGCGTTGCGGCTTCAATCGGTCGAGCAAGCTACCAAGGATGCCCTTGGGAAGGAATATGATGAAGATCACGAGCAGCACGCCGTAGACGAGATTGTCCCAGCCGACCGCCTTGGTGCCGAAGCCGATGCGCAGGGTCTCGGCAAGCAGGATGGTAATGATGGCGCCGACGGTCGGCCCGAGCGAGACGAACAGGCCGCCGACGATCGCCGCGAATACCATCTGCAGCGAGACCGCAATGCCGCTGACCGTGTCCGGGGTGATGAACATCTGGTACTGACAGTAGATCGCGCCCGCGAGCGCCGTCATCAGCGCACTCAGCAGCGTGATCTTCAGCTTCTCGGCGGTGACGTCGACGCCGGCTGCGGCCGCGGCGTCCTCGTCTTCCGAGATTGCCTCCAGCGCATAGCGCGCCATGCTGCGGTCGACCCAGTGCCAGACCACGATGCCGAACAGCCAGACCGCAAGCGCGATCAGGTACCAGGTGGTCTTGCCGTCGAATTGCAGCGCCAGCAGCTTGTTGCCGGACGCGCGGTTCGGGGTGTAGCCGAGCGAGCCGCCTGTATAGTCGCGCGTCGCGGTGATGACCTGCAGCACGATGCCCGACAGCGCCAGCGTCACCAGCACGAAATAGTGCCCGGTGATGCGGAAGCGGAAGCAGGGATAGCCGACGATCATCGCCAGCGCGCCGGCCGCCGCCATGCTGATGGGAATGCCGATCCAGGGCGACAGTCCAAGGTGATTCCACAAGAGCGCGGTGACGTAGGCGCCAATGCCCATGAAGCCGCCATGCCCGAGCGAGACCAGGCCAAACCGCCCCATCATCGACCAGGACGTATAGGCGAACGACCAGATCAGGATCAGTACGAGAATATGCAGGTGATAGGGATCACGATAGACGAAGGGCAGCGCGACCAGCGCCGCCAGTCCGATTCCCCAGGCTGCAAGCCGTCCCTGCCCCGTCATCGGCGCCTCGCAAGCAGGCCCGCAGGCCGGATGAACATCATGACGATGAAGAAGGCGAAGGCGAGCACGTAGCCCCATTCGAGGTCGGAGAACAGGCCGCCGAGCGAGATGATCTCGGCGAAGAGGAAGGCGGCGATGAAGCCGCCGATGAAATTGCCGAGGCCGCCGAGCACGCAGATCAGGAAGGTGATCGGCCCGAAAGAGAGGCCGACGAAGGGATGCACGTCATATTGCAGCACCAGCAGGCAGGCCGCGAGGCCGGCGAGCGCGCCGCCGAGCGCGGAGGTGATGAGGTAGATGCGTTTCGTGTCGACGCCCATCAGCGCCATGATCTGCCGGTCTTGCGAGATGGCGCGGATCGCGGTGCCGGTGAAGGTGCGCGTCATGAAGAGATAGACGGCGACCATGCCGACCAGCGCGGCCACGAACGACAGCAGTCGCGCGTAGCTGAAGTTCATGTCGCCGAAGGCCAGCACCGGCAGGCGGATGCCGAGATTGCGGAAGTCGATGCCGAAGGCGACGGTGGCAAAGCTCTGCAGCACGAACAGCACGCCGCCGGTCGCCAGCAGCTGGTTGATCGGCGGCGCGGTCAATAGCGGCGCGATCACGAGGTAGTGCAGCGCCGCGCCAAGCACCGCGACCAGCAGGATTGTGAACGGGGCCGCAACGAAATAGCTGACGCCGTAATACTGCACCATGAAATACATGGCGTACATGCCGAGCATCACCAACTCGGCGTAGCAGATCCAGGTCACGTCGATGACGCCGAAGATCAGGTTGAGCCCGAGTGCGAGCAGCGCCAGCACGCCGCCGAGCAGGATGCCGTTGATCACGGCCTCGAGCAGATAGATGTCGAAAATGTCCAGGAACGTCTGCATGCCCGTCACACCCCGAGATAAGCTTCCTTGACCGTGTCGCTCGCCAGCATCTCGGCCGACGTGCCCGATGCCCGGATCGTGCCCGCCTCGATCAGATAGGCGCGGTCGACCACCTTCAACACCTGCTGCACATTCTGCTCGACGATCAGCACCGTCAGCCCGCTGGCGCGGATCCGTTTCACCAGCTCGAACACCTGCTGCACCACGACCGGCGCGAGCCCGGCCGAGGGCTCGTCGAGCAGCAGCAGCTTCGGATTGGACATCAGCGCACGGCCGATCGCACACATCTGCTGCTCGCCGCCGGACATGGTGCCGGCCATCTGGTGGCGGCGCTCCTTGAGGCGCGGAAACAGGTCGAATACGACCTCCAGCCGCTCGGCATAATGGTCCCGCGCCTCCTTCATGAAGGCGCCCATCTTGAGATTGTCGTCGACCGTGAGCTGCGGAAACAGCCGGCGGTTCTCCGGCACATGCGCAATACCGAGACTGACGATCTTGTGCGGCGGCGTCGCGACGACGTCGACGCCTTCCATTGTGATCGATCCGCGCGAAGGGCGGATCAGGCCGGAGATGATACGCATCAGGGTGGTCTTGCCGGCGCCGTTCGGGCCGATGACTCCGACGGCCTCGCCGGCCTTCACGTCGAGATTGACGTCGAACAGCGCCTGGAAGGTGCCATAGCCGGCATTGACGCCGCGGAGCTCCAGCATCGGTTAGCCTCCCGTGCGGCGGCGCGCTTCAGCGGCCGCGGCCTGCGTGGTCTCGGCGTCGGTGCCGAGATAGACCTCGATGACGCGGGGATCGCCGGCGACCGCGGTCGGCAGGCCCTCCGAGATCTTCTCGCCGTGATCGAGCACCATGACGCGGTCGACGACGCGCATCAGGACGCCCATGATGTGCTCGACCCAGATGATGGTGATGCCGAGCTCGTCGCGGATGTTGCGCAGCATGTCCGCGGCCTGGTCCATCTCGGCCTCGTCGAGACCGCCAAGGCTCTCATCGGCCAGCAGCAGCTTCGGTGCGGTCGCGAGCGCCTTCGCAAGTTCGAGCTTCTTCAACCCCGCTGCACCGAGACCATCGACGCTGGCGTGGCGATCGGTCGGCAGGCCGACCATCGCCAGCGAACGCTCGGCCGCCTCCTCCGCCTTGATGCGGCTGTGGCGGCCCTGGCCATAGAAGCCGGCGAGCGCGACGTTCTCGAAAATCGAGAGGCGGCGGAACGGCCGCGGAATCTGGAAGGTACGACCGATGCCGCGATTGATGATCCGATGCGGCGCGAGGCCCGCGATCTCGTGGCCGGCAAACAGGATCGAGCCGGCGCTCGGGGCCAACGTGCCGGAGAGCATGTTGAAGATCGTGCTCTTGCCCGAGCCGTTGGGGCCGATCAGGCCGAGGATTTCGCCCTGGTCGACCCGGAACGACACGTTGTTCACGGCGGTGAAGCCGCCAAACCGCTTCACCAGCCCGCTGACTTCCAACACCGGAGCCCCGCTACTGGTTGCTGTAGGTGGTGCCCTTGGGCAGCGGCAGCACGGCCTCGCGCTGCGCCTGGCTCTTGGGCCACACCACATGGGACTTGTCGTCGAGATACTGGATCACGACCGGGAACGAGCGCTCGTTCTGGCCCGCCATCGGCGTGCCCTCGCCGTAGAACTTGACGCCGAAGCCGAGCATGGTGCCACCCTCGGGAATGTCGGTGTCGAGCGCCGCCTTGCGCAGCGCGTCGGGATCGACCCCGCCATATTTCTTGATCGCGCGCGGCAGCACATCGCTCATGAATACATAGGTGTTGGACGCACCGATGCCGACATGGGCCGAGCGGATGGCGACACCGGGCTTGATCCTGTCGAACTCCTCGCCGACCATCTTGATGACAGGCGGAAGCTTCGGATCCATGGTCTTCTGGTTGGAAAGCCAGATCGAGATCGGATCCGTATTGAAGATGTAGGTCGCGTCCGCGCCCATCCCCTCCTTTAGCTTCTCGTAGACCCCGTAGCCGGCGCCATGCCCCATCAGCGCACCGAATTTCAGCCCTTGCTCGCGGGCTTGCCGCAGCAGGAGCGTGATGTCAGGGTTGTAGCCGGTGTGGAAGATCACATCCGGCTTGGCGCGTTTCAGCTTGGTCACCAGCGCGGAGAGATCCGGCGCGGTGGCCGAATAGCCTTCCTTGAGCACGACGTTGAAGCCCGCCTTCTTCGCGCCGGCCTCGTTGCCTTTGGAGACGTCGACGCCATAGGCGCCGTCCTCGTGGATGATGGCGACCCGCAAGTCCTTCGGCTCCTTGCCGAGCTTGGCGCTGGCATTCTGCGCGATGAAATCCATCGTCATCATGCCGAACTGGTCGCCGCTCGCCTGCGGGCGGAAGACGTATTTGTAGCCCTTCTCGTTGAACACGGCCGACGAGATGCAGGTCGTCATCCACATGAATTTCTTGAGCTGCTCGACGCGCGCGGCGACCGGCACGCATTGCGCCGAGGAGAAGAAGCCGAGCACCATGTCGACCTTCTCCTGCTCGAGCAGGCGAACGGATTCGTTGATGGCGATGTCGGGCTTGCTCTGCGCGTCGGCGTAGACCGCCTCGATCTTGTAGCCTTCGACGCCGGTCTTGGCGAAATGGTCGAGGATGATCTTCGTGCCGACATAGTTCAGCTCGGAGCCGCCGCCTGCGAGAGGCCCGGTCAGGTCAAAAACGACGCCGATCTTGATCTTCTTGTCCTGAGCCTTGTCCTGGGCCTCGGCGGATACCGCCAAGCCCGTCGCTGATATCGCGACCAACAGCCCATGTACCAAGCGGGCAGCCACGCGCAGGCGCATCTAAACCTCCCTGGACGATTGTGCATTGCATTCTTCTTGCTTTTGCTTTTTCGCCCATCACATGGGCTGCGCGCAGCGATGTCAAGCCTCGCGCTCAGCGCGAGGCGAACTGCTGCTCGACGAAGGCCGTGACAAATCGCGGCATGGCCGGCTTGAGATCACTCATCCCGCGCACGAGATGAACGGCCGACAGTTCCGGCTCGGTCTCACGTGCAAGATTGGCCTCGATCCGGGCGCGGGCGACCTCGCCCGGCACATCCAGGTTGATGACCTGCAGCATTGCAATCGCAGGACCACTGACGACGCAATGCCAACCCGGCTCGGCCCGATAGTCGGCCGCGGTCAGGCCGGTCTCCTCGCCGAGCTCGCGGACGACACTGCCGGGAATGTCGAGCGCGCCATCCCTGACGTCGTCGAGGTCGGGGGTGCCCGAGGGGAAATAGATGCGGCCGGCATTGGCGGTGTGGGACGCCATCTCGCCCATGACGAAGGCACCGTCGGAGGCGCGCAACGCGCCCATGCCGAAGCCGTTGAAGACGGCCTTGTCGGGAAAGCCCCAGTCACGCCAGGCGAGGAAGCTTGCGAAATCGGTCTCGAAATAGGTCGCGGAAAGATGGCCATCGCTGAACACGGCGTCGCGCCCGAGCAGGACGCGGCCGTTCCAGATCTTCGGCCGCTCACGCTGCTTCTCGGCGAAATGTGCCGCGATCTCGGTGCGCCGCTCCTCAGCGAACGGCCAGACGATCGGCCGCACGGCAAGATCAAGCGTCGTAACGCGATGAATGACCGGTGACGTCATGACGCTTGGTTACCACGCCTTCGCGTCAGCTATTTGGCGCTTCCCGTGGTCTTCTTGGCCTGATCGACATACTTGTTGGTAAAGGTCTTGCTGACGTCGATCTTGGCGTTCGCCACCTCGGGCGAACCGACGCTGAACACCGCAAGCACAGCGTCGGCACCCTTCGGGTCCATCTTGCCGGTTTCCGAGAACATGGGAATCGTGTTCTTCAGCGCAGCGAGATAGAGGTCCTTGTTCTTGCCGACCATCTCCTCCGGCATCTTCGCCATGATCTCCTCCGGCGAATGCGAATGGATCCAGGCGAGCGTGGCGAGCATCGCGTTGGTGAGTGCCTGCGTCTCCTTCTCGTGGCCGTTGATCCAGGCCACGGTCGAGTACAGTGCGCCCCCCGGATATTCGCCGCCGAACGTCTCGAGCGTGTCCTTCTGGGTGCGGGTGTCACTGAGGATGCGCAGATCCTTGTGGCTGCCCTGGAGCACGGTGACGGAGGGATCGAGCATCACGGCAGCGTCAATCTGTCCCTGCTCCATCGCGGCCACGGCGGTGGCGCCGAGGCCGACGCCGATCACGGCGGCGCTGGTGGGATCGAGGCCGTTCTTCTTCAGCATATATTTGAGGAAGAAGTCGGTGGAGGAGCCGGGCGCGCTGACGCCGACCTTCTTGCCGGCGAGATCCTTGACCGACTTGATGTCATTGGTGCGCGAGGGCGCGACCACCAGCACGAGGCCGGGATAGCGGTCATAGACCACGAAGGACTGCAGCTCCTGCTTCTTGGCGGCGAGGTTGACGCAATGGTCGAAATAGCCGGAGACGACGTCGGCGCTGCCGCCGAGCACGGCCTTGAGCGCGTCGGAGCCGCCCTTGAGATCGACCAGCTCGACATTCAGTCCGGCCTTCTCGTACTCGCCGAGCTGCTTGGCCAGCACCGTCGGCAGGTAGCACAGGCAGGCCCCGCCGCCGACAGCGACGGTGACCTTGCTCTGGGCTGCGGCAAGCGAGGTGGTGAGCGTCAGCGCGAGCAGCGCGCCGGCGAGCCTGGCAATCGTGTTCTTCATTGGTTTCCTCCGTTCGGCCGGCGGCACCATAGAGCAGCGGGACTGGCTTGAGAAGCACTGCCTAGGTGGGCTGGCCATCGGCCTTTCGGCGCAATAGCATGGCTGGACAACAACAATTCCTGATGGGGAGGATCATCCATGAATCGCCTTGTTGGCGGGCTTGCGCTCGCCGCCGCTTTTGCCGCCGGATGCGGCGCAAACCAGCTGCTCCGGCCGGCGCTGGCGGCCGAGAACATCACCGCACAGCTCATCCACACCGGCGAGATGGAGGGCGACGCGCTCGGCCCCGCCAACAATGTCGGTTACCGCTCGAAAATGTTCGCGAGCGCCGATGGCGCCACCATCTCGATCCAGGTCGGCAATGTGCCCAAGCACATGCATCCCAACACCAACGAGATCCAGTACATCCTGGACGGGACCGGGACGATCTGGCTCGGCGACAAGGAGGTCACGGTCAAGTCGGGCGACCTCGTCATCATCCCCAAGGGCACGGCGCATGGCGGCACCAAGCCGATCAGCGGCCAGGTCAAGGCGATCGCCATCAAGACGCCGCCGCAGGCGCCTGACGACACCAAGCTGCTGGATTGAGCCTTCGCTCGGGGCTCGCGCCGATGCGCGGGCCCCTTCTCGGCTAGCCGCGCCCATCCGACGCGGTCGGTCGCCACACCAAAAGGCGCCGCTCGACCAGCGTCACGCCGTAGTCGATCAGGATGACGAAGGCCGACAGCACGAACATGCCGGCGAACACGCCGGCAACGTCGAAGACGCCTTCGGCCTGCTGGATCAGATAGCCGAGCCCCGCCGCCGATCCCAGATATTCGCCGACGACCGCACCGACCACGGCGAAGCCGACCGACGTGTGCAGCGAAGAGAACATCCACGACAGTGCCGACGGCCAGTAGACGTGCTGCATCAGCTGCCGCTCGCTCATGCCGAGCATGCGGCCGTTGTCGAGCACCGTGCGGCTGACCTCCTTGACGCCCTGATAGACGTTGAAGAACACGATGAAGAACACCAGCGTCACGCCGAGCGCGACCTTGGACCAGATGCCGAGCCCGAGCCACAGCGCGAAGATCGGCGCCAGCACCACGCGCGGCAGTGCGTTGACCATCTTGACGTAGGGGTCGAACACCGCGGCGACCAGCGGCTGGCGCGCGAACCAGAAGCCGACCAGCACGCCGCCGAGCGATCCGATCACGAAGGCGAGGATCGATTCCGCCAGCGTGATGCCGAGATGCTTCCAGATCACGCCGGAAGCGAACCATTTCACGATCTGGCTGAACACGTCGAGCGGATTGGAGAAGAAGAACGGCGGCAGCAGGATCTTGCCGAACACGGGGACGGTCGACAGCACCTGCCACAGCACGATGCACACGACCGCGACCAGAACCTGCAGCGCAAACAGCGTCGGGCGCGACATCAGACCGCCTCCGCCGCGTGAGTGGACTGCGCGTAGCCCTTCATCACCTCGTCCTTCAGCACGCTCCAGATCTCGCGGTGGAGGGCATGGAACTCCTTGTCGAGGCGCACCTCGAAGATGTCGCGCGGGCGCGGCAGGCTGACGCGCCAGTCGCCGATGATGCGCGATGACGGCCCCGCCGACATGATCACGACGCGGTCGGCGAGTGCGATTGCCTCTTCCAGATCATGGGTGACGAACAGCACGGCCTTGCGGTCGGCATTCCACAGCTCTAGCAGCAGATTGCCCATTACCTGGCGCGTCTGCGCATCGAGCGGCCCGAACGGCTCGTCCATCAGCAGGATTTTCGGATCGCGGATCAGCACCTGCGCCAGCGCCACGCGCTTGCGCTGGCCACCGGAGAGCATGTGCGGATAGCGGTTCGCGAAGGCACCGAGGCCCACGGAGGTCAGCCATTTCTGCGCCAGCGGCAGCGCCTCGGCCCGCGGCGTGCCCTTGATCTCGAGCCCGATCGCGACATTGTCGAGCGCGGTCTTCCAGGGGAACAGCGCATCGGCCTGGAACAGATAACCGGCTTCCCGGTTCAGCCCGGCCAGCGGCCGCTCGAAGATCTTGACGCTGCCGGCGGCTGGCTTGAGCAATCCGGCCGCGACATTGAGCAGCGTCGATTTCCCGCAGCCGGTCGGGCCGACGATGGCGACGAACTCGCCCTGCGCGACCGCAAGATGCGCCTTCTCCACCGCGGTATACACCCGCCCGTCCCCGAGCCGGAACGCGACCTTGGCATCTTCCAGCGCCACTGCCGTGGGCATTGTCATGTGTTTCCTCCGAACTCAGGCCGATGCCTTAGCCTCTCGCGCGGCCAAGTTCAATCAAGCCGCCAAGCGTGCTACGCATGGATATTGCCGCGCTTTTGCCCTCCGCTGAGGGGGAGGGTCGGAGAAGAGTGAGCCCTGCCCGATGCCTTCCAAGCTGGCGATCAGCTACCAGCACGTCACCAAGAGCTTCGGCTCCCTCAAGGCCGTGGACGACGTGTCCCTCGAGGTCGCCGAGGGGGAGCTTCTGGCCATCGTGGGCGGGTCCGGCTCCGGCAAGACCACGCTGCTGCGGCTCGCCAACCGGCTGATCGAGGCCGATGGGGGCACTATCACCGTTGAGGGCGAGGACGTGCGGAATGTCGATCCGGTCGCGCTGCGGCGCCGGATCGGCTACGTCTTCCAGAGTGGCGGGCTGTTTCCTCACTTGAGCGTCGCCGACAATATCGGAATCACGCCCAAACTGCTGGGCGAGCCGGCAGCGGCCATCGCCGGGCGCGTCGACGAACTGCTGGAGCTGGTGCAGCTCGACCGCGCAGCGCATCGCGACCGTCTGCCCGAGGCGCTCTCCGGCGGCCAGCGCCAGCGCGTCGGCGTGGCGCGGGCGCTCGCCGCAAAGCCCCGCATCGTGCTGATGGACGAGCCGTTCGGCGCGCTCGATCCCCTCACCCGCGATGCGCTCGGCGAGGATTTTCGCAACCTGCACCGCAAGCTCGGCCTGACCTCCGTCATGATCACGCACGATATGACCGAGGCGATCCTGCTCGCAGATCGCATCGCCGTGATGCGCGGCGGACGATTGCTCGCGCAGGGCACGCCCGCGGAACTGTCGACCAGCAGCGATGCCTATGTGCTGGAGCTGCTGCGAACGCCGCGCCGTCAGGTCGAGCGACTGAACGCGCTGCTGCCGCAGAGCGGTGCGGCATGAGCCTCTTCAGCGATCCGCGCTGGGCCGATGCGCTGTCGCATCTGCCCGATTATCTCGGCAACCATGTGCGGGTGAGCCTCGCCGCGCTCGCGCTTGGGCTCATCGTCAGCCTGCCGCTGGCGGTCCTGACGCGCAACCGTCCTGGGCCGCGCGGCATCCTGCTCGCGCTCGCCAGCATCGTGCAGACCGTGCCCGGTCTTGCGCTGCTTGCGCTGTTCTATCCGCTGCTGCTGTTGGCGGCCTCGGTCACACTCGCCTGGTTCGGCATTTCCTTCTCCGCCTTCGGCTTCCTGCCGGCGATGCTGGCGCTGGCGCTCTATTCGATGCTGCCGGTGCTGCGCAACGGCATCACCGGCCTCAATGGCATCGATCCCGCGCTGATCGAGGCTGCCAAGGGCGTCGGCATGACCGCGCGGCAGTCGCTTGCCATGGTCGAACTGCCGCTGGCGCTGCCGGTGATGATGGCGGGCATCCGCACCGCGGCGGTGTGGGTGATCGGCACCGCGACGCTGTCGACGCCGATCGGGCAGACCAGTCTCGGCAACTACATTTTTGCGGGCCTCCAGACCCAGAACTGGGTATTCGTGCTGTTCGGCTGCGTTGCCTCGGCCCTGCTCGCGCTTGCCGTCGACCAGCTGCTCGGGCTGATCGAAAGCGGCCTGCGCCGGCGCAGCCGTTTGCGGACCGGGCTCGGCGCGGTCGGAATCGCGGCACTGGTCGCCGCAACGTTGGTCCCGACCATGGGACGCTCGCCGCAGGGTTACGTCGTCGGTGCCAAGACCTTCGCCGAGCAATATGTGCTCTCGGCGCTGATGAGGGACCGCCTCCAGGCGGCAGGCCTTTCGGCCACCGCTCGGTCCGGCCTCGGCTCCAGCGTGATCTTCGAGGCGCTGAAGGCCGGCGACATCGATCTCTATGTCGATTATTCCGGCACGCTCTGGGCCAACCAGCTGCATCGCACCGACATCAAGCCGCGCGCCGAGCTGGTGGCGGAATTGAAGACGGCGCTCGCAAAAAACAACATCACCTTGCTCGGCGAACTCGGTTTCGAGAACGCCTATGCGCTGGTGATGCCGAAGAAGCGCGCCGAGGCGCTTGGCATCCGCACCATTGCCGATCTCGCCGCACATGCCTCGACACTATCGATTGCCGGCGACTACGAATTCTTCTCGCGCCCCGAATGGGCGGCGCTGCAAAAGGCCTATGGCCTGCAGTTCCGCGCCCAGCGCCAGATGCAGCCGGACTTCATGTATGCGGCGGTCGCCAGCGGCGAGGTCGACGTCATCGCCGGCTACACCAGCGACGGCCTGATCGCAAAATACGATCTCGCCGCGCTCGACGATCCCAAACACGCCATTCCGCCTTACGACGCCATCCTGCTGCTCGCGCCGAAGCGCGTCGGCGACGAGCGGCTCAAGGCCGCACTGAGCCCGCTGCTCGGCAAGATCGACATCGCCACCATGCGCGAGGCGAATTTGCGCGCCAGCGGCAATGATGCGAACTCGTCGCCGGATGCGGTGGCGAAGTGGCTGTGGGGGAAGGTGGACAAGCGGTAGGTCGGGCCATCTACCCGGTGTCGCCCTGGCGAAGGCCAGGACCCATTCCCCCGGGAAACAATTTGACGACGGCTGGTAGTCACTATGCCTTCGTCGTGACGAACACCGTTCGCCAACGATAGATCACGCGGTATGGGTCCTGGCTTTCGCCAGGACGACGTTGAGGAGAGAGGCGTTCCTCACGGTGCGGTCGCGATCCAAGCGAGAGGCTACAGCCCGCGGATCATCCCCGCATCGATCAACAGCCGGTTCAGCCGCCGCGCCTCGGCGCCGTCCTTGCAGCCGAAGAAGATGCCCTTGCAGCGGAGCATGATCTCCTTCTGCTCGGCGAAGGACGGGTCGAGCGGGATGCCGGCGGCTTCCTGGATCACCAGCGGCAGATAGGGGCCGTCGATCGTGTCCATCACGGCATCGCTCTTCACCGGCTCGAAATTGACGGCGTCGATCGCGTAATAGGTCGCATAGAGGCGCGGATCGTAGGCGTCGAGCTTCTTGCCGATTGCGCCCTCGTCGAGCCCGGGCTCGAGGACAGCAGGCGCGAATTCCGGCTGATGATCACCATAGCGCACGATCAGGAAGGGCTCGCCGGGAAAGGTCTTCTTCAGGGCGGCAACGAATGCCTTGTACTGCTCGGCGCTCATCGCCTGCCGGCGCAGATATTCGTCGATGGACGGCACATTGCCCGGCCCGCGCCAGTTCGGCAGCAGGTCCGGCCGGAAGCGCGTCTCCCAGGGGAAATGATTGGCACCGAGATAGATGAAGGTGAACAGCGGCTTGTTCGGCGGCTGCTGGCCCATCAGCTGGAGCGCCTTGTCGTAAAAGAAGGAATCCGGCTCGACGTCCTTGGCGCCGAGATCCTTCGAATCGAGGAAGCGCTCGATGCCGGTCGTCATCTGGAAGCTGCGTGCGCCCATGAAGCCGCCATAGGCGGGATAGAGCGATAGCGTGTCGTAGCCGCAGCGGCGCAGCGCCAGCGGCAGGCCGCGCTCGACCCGGCTCGAGGCGATGCGCGTCACGAAATAGGCGAAGCGGCCGAATGAGCGCGAAGAGAGGCCTGCGAGCACGTTGTATTCAGTGAACCAGCTCGGCCCGCCATTGCTCTCGGCGAGGAAGGTGCGCTGCTTGCCGTCCCAGGATTTGAAGTGGCTGCCATAGCCCTGCGGCACCTTGATGCCTTGCGCGGCGCGGATGTCGAAGCTCGATTCATCATGGATCATGACGATGTTCGGCCGGCGGCCCGCCGGGTGGCAGGCATCGACCAGCGGCATGTTGAGCCGCTCGTTGGTCGAGGCAGCCGACTCCATGAACCCGTACTGCATGAAATCCGAGACCGAACTGACGCCGGAGCGGAAGAACTTGGAGAGATAGCCGTCGTCGTAGTAACCGCGCCAGGCCTCGTCCGGATGATAGAGCGAATAGCCGACAAGGGCGGCGAGGCAGGCGAGCTTGCAGGCGAGCGCCGGCAGGCGGCGGATGCGGAACGGATCGAGCCACCACAGCGCATACATCAATGGCAGCGTGACGAGACCGGCCAGGATCACCGACCAGCGCAAATTCGGGAAGATCGTGAACAGGAATGCGACGGTGTCGCGGTCGATCATCATCAGGTCGATGAAGTTGACCGTCATCTGCACGACGTCGTGCTTGAGCCGCGACAGCAGCACCAGCACGACAACCATGGTCAGGGACAGCGCGCCCGACAGCGCCGGCCGCCGCAGCAGCGTAATCCAGAAGAAGTTGAGGATGCCCCAGGCCAGCGCGAAGGACAGGCGCGAGCCGAAATCGGTCTCGGTCTCGTACATCAGCGCGAGCGCCGCCAGATGCGGCGCGGCGACCGCGAGCAGCCGCCAGATGCCGAGCGCGGCGACGCTCGCCAGAACGGCGGTGGTGGCAGAGGGACCTGGATTGGGCGCGGACGCCATCGACGGCACGCAACTTCTGGTCCGGCGCGATGATACCTAGCCGTCTGGCCAGCCTGACGGCGGCTAGGGCGTCCGGCGCAGCCGGAAGCTTGCACCGTGT
The DNA here is from genome assembly GCF_002068095.1 of Bradyrhizobium sacchari. Lineage (GTDB taxonomy): Bacteria > Pseudomonadota > Alphaproteobacteria > Rhizobiales > Xanthobacteraceae > Bradyrhizobium > Bradyrhizobium sacchari. The sequence goes on from NZ_LWIG01000053.1 coordinate 44,692, forward strand.
CATAAAACTGTAACGGAACCATCAAAAACAGGCAACGTGCGTCGCGGTCCGACCTTCGCTTAATGGTGGTGGGCGACGAAGCGCCGGCGGCCTTGCCGGTCAGCGCCTGGCGATCCCGGTGATAAAGAGGTCAATCACCTCTTCCGCCGTCCGCTCGATCTCCCCCTCCCCAACGCCCCAGCGTGGAAAATGGCCGTCGAGATTCATCCGGGCAAAGCCGTAGACCAGGGCGCGGCCGGCGATCTGGATGCGCTTGAGGTCGGCCGACCGCAGGAGGCCCTGCGCGGCCGCGCCAGAAAGCATCTGCTCCGTCAGCGCGATCAGCTCGGCATTGTCACGCGTCAGCTCCGGCGAGCTGCCACGGGCGAAATAGCGCCCCGTCGAGATGATCTCGAAATGCGCGGGGTTGCGCATGGCCCAGCGCAGATAGGCGAGGCCGAAGGCGCGGAAGCGGAGAAGCGGGTCGGCGGCCGGAGCCTCGTCCAGCGCCGCCTCGATCTCGGTTCGAAAGCGACGTTGCGCCTCCGCGGCCACCGCCGCCATCAGCGCATCACGGTTGGGAAAGTGCCGGAACGGCGCTCCCGGAGACACCGCGGCGCGGCGTGCGGCTTCACGTACTGAGACCTCGGCGCCCTCTTCGGCCAGTTGCAGCGCAGCATCGATGAGCACGCGGCGGAGGTCACCGTGGTGATAGGGCCGCGCTTCAGATCTCGGGCGGCGGGCGCGCGGCTTTGACGGCTGTCGGGCGGGCATTGCGCTTCCTAGCATCATCCGAACGTGAATGTAAGCAGCGATTACACGATTGACGGCGTCGTCGCCCTAAAATGTAATCGATGATTACATAATGGAGGAGATCGCCATGTCGCAACGTCAAAGCTGGTTCGAAGGCTGGCGGCTGCTTGCCGTGCTCACCCTCAGCCTAGTCGCGCTGAGCCTGTGGATCGCCTCGATGCGACAGTTCGAGGTCGAGGGCATGCGGATGGTGATCCGCTTCACGGCGCGGAGCTCGCTGACGCTGTTCTGCCTCGCCTTCAGTGCCGCGGCGCTGGCGCGTCTGTGGCCGAACGCCTGGGCGCGCTGGCAGCATCGCAATCGCCGCCAGCTCGGCCTGAGCTTCGCGGTCTCCCACGCCATCCACGCGACGGCGATCGTCGCGTTCGCCAGAATGGACCCGGCCGGCTTTGCCGAGGCGACCTCGGCCGCCTCCTACGTCTTCGGCGGCATCGGCTATGGCTTCATCATCGCCATGAGCGCGACCTCGTTCGACCGAACCGCCGCGCTGCTTGGGCCGCGCGCCTTTCGCGCGCTGCACCTTGTGGGCGGCTATTACCTCTGGTTCCAGTTCATGGTGTCGTTCGGCAAGCGCGTGCCGGCGATGCCGCTCTATGCCGCCTTCCTCATTCCCCTGCTCGCCGTGATGGCGCTGCGGCTGGTTGCGATGGCCGCCCATCCGCGCGGACGAACGGCGGAAGCAAGCTGAACGACGCTCACCCCTGCGCCAGCAACCCGAGCCGCTTGGCGATGACGCGATCGAGCGCCCGTTTCGGCAGCACCATCGGGCGTGATCTGGCAGCGCACCTTGGGGTCGCCGCGTGCAAACGACGGGCAGCAAGGAGACGCTATAGGTGTTGGCTCTTAAGATGAGGTGGCACGCGAACGGCATGCGGCGCGGCGGATCGCACGGTGAGAACGCGGATGAAGAGTTGAGTCTTTGACTCTGAAGAGGCTGTCGATTTGACATTTCGGCGGGGTGCGAAAACGCCGAGAAACGATGCCAGATCAAGAATGCGATTGAAGCGTCAGTTCTTGGTGCTTAAGGAGCACGTCAAGTCGCGAAGAATTTGAATGAAGCAACAATGCTTCGCGCGAGAAGGAAAGAGCGAGACCGCTGTCGGCGATCTCGCTCCACCATACTCGCGAAGGTTTAAGATTTGGTTTGGGCGAGCGCAGCTTGTGCTTCACTCGTCATTCCGGGGCGCGCTTTAGCGCGCCCCCCCCCGGAATCTCAATCCATAACCTCTGGATTCCGGGTTGCGCTTTGCGCCCCGGGAATGACGGCGCAGCCGTCAGTTCTTGCTCTTGTCGACCAGCGCGCCCTTCTTGATCCAAGGCATCATGTCGCGCAGCTTGGCGCCGACTTCCTCGATCGGATGCGCGGCGAGCTTCGCGCGGGTCGCCTTGAACGAGGTCTGGTTGACCTTGTTCTCGAGCATCCAGTCGCGGGCGAACTTGCCGCCCTGGATGTCGGCCAGAACCTTGCGCATCTCCTTCTTGGTCTCGTCGGTGATGATGCGCGGACCGGTGACGTACTCGCCGTACTCGGCGGTGTTGGAGATCGAGTAGTTCATGTTGGCGATGCCGCCTTCATAGATCAGGTCGACGATCAGCTTCACTTCGTGGAGGCACTCGAAATAGGCCATCTCGGGCGCGTAGCCGGCTTCGACCAGGGTCTCGTAACCGCCCTTGATCAGCTCGACCAGGCCGCCGCAGAGCACCACCTGCTCGCCGAACAGGTCGGTCTCGCACTCTTCCTTGAAGGTGGTCTCGATGATGCCGGCACGACCGCCGCCGACAGCCGAAGCGTAGGACAGACCGAGGTCATGGGCGTTGCCCGAGACGTCCTTGGCGATCGCGATCAGGCAGGGCACGCCGCCGCCGCGCTGATACTCGGAGCGCACGGTGTGGCCGGGGCCCTTCGGCGCGATCATCAGCACATCGAGGTCGGCGCGCGGATCGAGCAGGTTGAAGTGGACGTTGAGGCCGTGCGCGAACACGAGGGCAGCGCCCTTCTTCATGTTGTCGTGCAGGTGCTCGCGATAGATGTCGCCCTGGAGCTCGTCCGGGGTCAGCATCATGACGAGGTCAGCCCATTTGGCGGCCTCGGCGACTTCCATCACCTTGAAGCCGGCGGCTTCCGCCTTTTTCACCGAGCTCGAATCCTTGCGCAACGCAATGGCAACTTCCTTGACGCCGGAATCCTTCAGATTGAGCGCATGGGCGTGGCCCTGGCTGCCGTAGCCGACGATGGCGACCTTCTTGCCCTTGATCAGGTTCAGGTCGGCGTCGCGATCGTAATAAACACGCATAGGTCGTTTCCTCGTTCAGGGCCGAAAATCGGCCGATGGTCAGTGTCCGAAGGGTGAAATTTGCGGATTTCGGGGGCTGTCTAGAGCATTTTCAGCCCTGAGGGAAACCCGTTTCTGCATGGAAATCCGCGACATCATGCATCCATGAAAACGGGGTAGAGGGAGGCCAGCAGCAGGATTGCCATCAGGATATTGAAGGCGCGGACCAGCCGCTCGGAGGTCAGGATCGGCCGCAATGCAGTGCCGAACAGCGCCCAGACCACGGTCGAGACCGTGCCGACGAGCAGGCTGATCAGGGTCTGGATCACGATGTTGATGGGAAACTGGGCAATCGCCGCGTAGGCAGTGATGGTGCCGATCACGATCACCCAGCCCTTGGCGTTGATCCACTGGAACATCGCCGCGCCCCAGAAGGTCATCGGACCGCGACCATCTTCCTCGTCCGGCTTGGTCGGGCCGGACATGGCGATCACGGCGGCAAGATAGATCAGATAGGCCGCCCCGGCATATTTCAGAATGGTCTGGAGGATCGGATAGGCCAGGAACACGGTGCCGAGCCCGAGACCGACGGTAGCGACCATGAAGGCAAAGCCGATGACGATGCCAACGATGTGCGGGATGGTGCGGCGGAAGCCATAGGTCAGGCCGGACGACAGCAGCATGATGTTGTTCGGCCCGGGCGTGAAGTACATCACCACCATGAAGGCGAGGAAGGCATAGAACAGCGAATAGGCCATGTTCACCTCACGCGGTCCTCGGCAGGACTTGCGGGCGCTTCGCCAGCACCATCACGGCGATACCGCCGATCACGGTCAACATGCCTGCGAGGCGCAGCGGGCCGAACCGTTCGCCGAACACGATGCTGGAAGCGGCGGAGCCGACGAACGGCACCAGCAGCGCGAACGGCACCACCTGGGCCGCGGGATAGTCGCGCAAGAGGCGGCCCCACAGCCAATAGGCGATGCTGGTAGAAATGCCGCCGAGCATCAGCAGGCAGAGCGCCGACATCAGCGACATGTGCGTCAGCGACGTCCATGTCGGCGCCGGCCCGTTGGCGATCAGCGCCAGCACGAACAGCGGCACGGCTGAGGCGAGGCAGAGCCAGGCGAACAGATCGAACATCGGCACGCCACGCGCGCGGCGCAGCAGCAGATTGCCGAGGGCAAAGCTGATCGGCGAGATCATCAGCACCGCAAAGGCGGCAACGCTGAAATCATAGCCGACGGTGCCGCAGATCATCAGCAGGCCGATCGCAGCAACGACGATGCCCAGCGTCTGCATCGGTGTCGGCCGTTCGCCGAACGCGAGCGCGGCAAAGCCGATCGTGAACAGCGCCTGGCTCTGCACGACGACGGAGGTCAGCCCCACCGGCACGCCATGGGCGATGCCATAGGCCTGGGACAGGAACTGGCCGAGGAACAGGGTGAAGCTGATCGCGATCAGCAGCGACCAGGCGACCTTCGGCTTGGGAATGAACAGGCACGGCACCGCGGCGATCGTAAAGCGCAAGGCCGTCATCAGCTCCGGCGAAAGCTCGTCGAGCGCGATCCGGCTCGCCACGAAGGCAAGCCCCCAGATGATCGCCACCATGAGGGCGATGAGGATGTCGGCCGGCTTCATTGTTCTTTCCGGTTCTGCGTTGTCGTGCAGCCCTGTTTGTTGTTCTGGTCTAGCCTTGCTCGCCGGCCATTACGTCGAAGGGTTGGGTTTCCGTAGCAGATACGTGCCGTGCATCGGTGCGTGGTAATCGGCCGAAACCAGCGTGAAGCCGACATCGGTCAGCATCCGCTCCATCACCCAGCCGAAGGTGGAGTACTCGTCGCGCATATGCGTCACCACGCCCTCGCGGGAGAAATCGTGGTTCTTGATCTGGAAGTCGGCCCATTGCTCGACGTCGCGCTCGACCGCGTCGGGCATCGAGGCATAGACGATGTCGCGCAAATAGAAGCTCGCGCCCGGCTTCAGGGCGCGAAAGATCCGTGACATCGCCACCGCCTTCCAGAAATCGGGGAGGTGGTGCAACGTGAATTCGCTGACGATGAGGTCATAGGATTCCGGCCGGTAGGCGAAGCTGAGCAGGCCGGCAGACTGCGTGCGCACTGGCGCCTTGCGGTCGCGTGCGTAGATCTCGGCGAGCGCCAGCATTGCGGGCGAGATGTCGATGGCGTCGACCTCGGCACCCATCAGCGCCGCTTCGGTGGCGAGCACGCCGTTGCCGCAGCCGATATCGGCGATACGCCAGCCGCGCTGGACCCCGAGCATTTTCAGCGCGGCGCGCGCCCGCAGATCGGCATCGTCATGGTTATCGTAGATCGACGCCACCGCGGGCTCGATCCCCATCCGGTTCCGCTCATTGTAGTACCAGTCGCGCGCCAGCATGGCTCACATCCCTTCAGGCCCGCGACCGATCGCGGCAACACCCGTGCGCGAGACCTCGACAAGGCCGAGCGGGCGCATCAGGTCGATAAACTGGTTGATCTTGTCCGTATTGCCTGTGATCTCGAACACAAAGCTCTCGGTGGTGGCATCGATCACCCGGGCGCGGAACGCGTCCGCCAGCCTGAGCGCCTCGACGCGGTGCTCGCCCTGCCCGCGCACCTTCACCATCGCCAGCTCGCGCTCGATCGAGCGCTTGGTCTGGGTCATGTCCACGACCTGGTAGACCGGAATCATGCGGTCGAGCTGGTTCTTGATCTGCGCGATCACCATCGGCGTGCCGGTGGTGACGATGGTGATGCGCGACAGGTGCTTCTGGGCCTCGGTCTCAGAGACCGTGAGGCTTTCGATGTTGTAGCCGCGTCCGGAGAACAGGCCGATCACGCGCGCGAGCACGCCCGGCTCGTTCTGCACGAGCACCGCAAGCGTGTGAGTCTCGTTGGGATCGTGGCGGTCCTCGATGAAGTAGGCGGATGCGGGCTGGTTCATTGTCGTCCCCTCTTGTCTCTCCGTCACGCCATCGCCGGCGCGTCCGTTCCGACCCAACGGCGGAACAGATCGAAATCGATGTTGCCGCCGGACAGCACGAGACCGACGCGCTTGCCCTTCAGCTTGTTCTTTTCCTGCAGCGCCGCGGCGAGCGCGGCGGCGCCGGCGCCTTCGGCCAGATTATGCGTATCGGTCCAGTAGGCGCGGATCGCGGCGGCGACCTCGTCGTCGGTGACCTCTACGATGCGCGAGGCGCCTTTGCGGATCAGCGCGAACGCATCCTCGTCGGGGATGCGCGTCGCCATGCCGTCGGCCCGCGTGTTGCTGGTCTCGGTCGTCACGATCTTGCCGGCCGCAAACGACAGCGCATAGGACGGCGCTTCCGTCGACTGCACGCCGACGATCTCGGTCTTCAAGCCCAGCAGGTCGCGCGCCATGATGCAGCCGCAGATGCCGGAGCCCTGCCCGATCGGCACATAGAGGACGTCGAGATCGGGCGCGGACCGAAACAGCTCGAGCGCATAGGTGGCGACGCCGAGCACGAGATCGGGATGGAACGACGGCACCATGTGCAGGCCGGCGAGCTGCGCGCGGCGCTCAGCCTCCTCGCGAGCGGCCTGAAAATCCTCGCCATGCTCGACGAGCTCGGCGCCAAAGGCCTTCATTGCCCGATTCTTTTCCACCGAGTTGCCGCGCGGCACATAGATCGCCGCCGGCACGCCGTGGCGCGCCGCGGCAAAGGCCAGGCTCTGACCGTGATTGCCGCGCGTCGCCGAGATGATGCCTGATGTCTTCGGCCGCTCGCGCTTCAGCCGTTCGAGATAGACGAGGCCGCCGCGCACCTTGAAAGCACCCGTCGGCGTGTGGTTCTCGTGCTTGACAACGACCTCGGTGCCGAGCCGACCGGCGAGCAGCGGCCAGGCATGCGCCGGCGTTGCCGGCACCGCCTGCCCCACGATCGCATGTGCGCGCTCGAGCTCCCTCAGGTCGAACATGGCCTCACACCAGAGCCTTGCCGCCGGCGAACGCCTTGGCCGTCGCTTCGTCGTTGGCCTGTTCCGGCAGCAGCATCTCGTTATGCGCCTTGCCGGAGGGGATCATCGGGAAGCAGTTTTCGAGCGCGGCGACGCGGCAGTCGAACAGCACCGGGCGCTTGACCGAGATCATCTCCTGGATCGCGCCATCGAGATCGGACGGCTTATGCACCTGGAGGCCGACGGCGCCATAGGCTTCCGCGAGCCTGACGAAATCCGGCAGCGCCTCGGAGTACGAATGCGACAGGCGGTTGCCGTGGAGCAGCTGCTGCCACTGCCGCACCATGCCCATATACTGGTTGTTGAGGATGAAGATCTTGATCGGCAGCTCATACTGAACCGCCGTCGACATCTCCTGCATCGTCATCTGCACCGAGGCATCGCCCGCGATGTCGATCACGAGGCTGTCCGGATGCGCCACCTGCACGCCGACCGCGGCCGGCAGGCCGTAGCCCATGGTGCCGAGACCACCCGAGGTCATCCAGCGATGCGGCTCCTCGAAGCCGTAGAACTGCGCCGCCCACATCTGATGCTGGCCGACTTCGGTCGTGATGTAGGTGTCCTTGCCGCGCGTCGCCTCGAACAGGCTCTGGATCGCGTGCTGCGGCAGGATGACGTCGTTGCTCTTCTTATAGTACAGCGAGTTGCGCGCGCGCCATTGCGCGATCTGCTGCCACCACGACTTGATGTCGGGCTTCTTCGCCTCCGCCTTGAACACCTGGAGGATGTCGCCGAGGATGTTGCCGCAGTCGCCGATGATCGGCACGTCGACGCGGATGTTCTTGTTGATCGAGGACGGATCGATGTCGATGTGGATCTTCTTCGAGCCGGGCGAGAACGCATCGACGCGGCCGGTGATGCGGTCGTCGAAGCGCGCGCCGACACACAGCATGACGTCGCAATCATGCATCGTCATGTTGGCCTCGTAAGTGCCGTGCATGCCGAGCATGCCGAGCCAGTTCTTGCCGGAGGAGGGATAGGCGCCGAGGCCCATCAGCGTCGAGGTGATCGGAAAACCGGTGACCTCGACCAGTTCGCGCAGCAGTCTGGTCGCCTCGGGACCGGAATTGATCACGCCGCCGCCGCTGTAGATCACGGGACGCTTGGCATTCGCGAGCAGCGCCACGGCCTTGCGGATCTGCGTCGCATCGCCCTTGACGCGCGGGGCGTAGGAACGGTGCACGTCGGATTTGCGCGGCGGATGATAGGTGCCGGTGGCGAACTGCACGTCCTTGGGCACGTCGACCAGCACCGGGCCCGGACGGCCCGAGGTCGCGACATAGAAGGCCTCGTGCAGCACCTTGGCGAGGTCGTTGACGTCGCGCACCAGCCAGTTGTGCTTGGTGCAGGGCCGCGTGATTCCGACCGTGTCGCATTCCTGGAACGCGTCATTGCCGATCAGATGCGTCGGCACCTGGCCGGAGATGCAGACCAGCGGGATCGAATCCATCAGCGCGTCGGTCAGCGGCGTCACCATGTTGGTGGCACCGGGTCCGGAGGTCACCAGCGCGACGCCCGGCTTGCCGGTCGAGCGCGCATAGCCCTCGGCGGCGTGGCCCGCGCCCTGCTCGTGGCGGACCAGGATGTGCTGGACCTCGCTCTGCTGGAAGATCTCGTCATAGATGGGAAGCACCGCGCCACCGGGATAGCCGAAAATGTCGGTCACGCCGTGATCGATGAGCGCGCGGACGATCATCGCGGCGCCGGTCATCTGGTTCGGATCGTGGCTCTTGTCGGTCATTGGCTTGCTCCGGATGCGCTGTTGTCAGCGGCTTCTTTCGTGTCGGGTTCGGAAAATAAAAAAGGCCCCGAAGAGGGCCCATGCACACCGCCTGTCTTGTGGATGGCAGCTAGCCATCCCCGGCGGTGTGCCTGGGTACGACGGCGATAAGGAGTTTGGTAATAATGTTACGCATGGCAGCGCCCGGCTTCCCAAAGGTTGCGCGAAACATAGCGGCCAAAGCTTGGATGTCAAGGCAATGCGGCCGTTCCCGCGCGATTTTGGCAGTGTAGCGGTGTTCCCGGGGTTCGGCGAGAGGTAAATTCGGGAACCCGGCACAAATGCGCGTCAGCACCCCCGCTCGTCATTCCGGGGCGATGCGAAGCATCGAGCCCGGAATCCATAGCCACAGGACGATATGGTGGCCAATAGCCGTCGCCAAACAGCCTCCTGGGTTATGGGTTCCGGGCTCGCGCTGCGCGCGCCCCGGAACGACGACCGAGATTTACCGCTCGTCTCGGTCCGCGCTTACGATCGCCGTGAGCCATCCCCTCGCCTCCTCCGGCTTTACCCATTCGAATTCGGGCAATTGATGCCGGAACCAGGTGAACTGGCGCTTGGCGTAGTGGCGGGTGTCGGCACGGCCGATCGTCGCGGCCTCCTCCAGGCTCAGCTCCCCGTGCAGATGCCGGATCAGGGCCGGCACGCCGTGGGCCTTCATGGCCGGCAGCAGCGGATCGAGGTGCCGCGCGGCAAGCCGCTCGACCTCACGCAGGGCGCGACCGCCAAGCATGGCGTCGAAGCGGGCGTCGATGCGGGCATAAAGGTCGTCGCGCTCGGGGGCGAGGAATACCGCGCGAAAACTGTCTCTGGGCAGCAGCGGCGGTTGGCCCTCCTGGTGCCAATCCAGCAGCGACCGGCCCGTCGCCTCGATCACTTCGAGCGCGCGCGCGATGCGGGTGCGGTCGCGCAAATTCAATCGTTCGGCCGCGCGCGGGTCGCGGGCCGCGAGTTCCGCATGCAGTGCCTCGACGCCGTTCCGCTCGAGCCGCGCGCGCACGTCCTCGCGCACCTCAGCGGGGATT
>NZ_LWIG01000053.1:54566-55724 GCF_002068095.1 Bradyrhizobium sacchari
AGGCCCGCCGTCAGCGCCTTGAAGTAAAGCCCGGTGCCGCCGACGAAGATCGGCAGCCGGCCTGCGGCCTGGGCTTCCTCGAGCGCCTTCGCTGCGTCAGCAACCCAGGCGCCGGCCGAGAAATTCACGGCCGCATCGACATGGCCATAGAGGCGATGCGGAACGCGCGCCTCATCGCCATGGGTCGGACGAGCCGTGATGATGCGCAGGTCGCGATAGACCTGCATGGAATCCGCATTGATGACGGTACCGCTCGCGCTGAGGGCAAGCTCGAGCGCCAGCGCCGACTTGCCGCTGGCGGTCGGGCCTGCGATAAGCACGGCCTTGCCAATAGACCCTCTGCCGACTTGCCCCTCGCTCACGAAAACCTCAAATGTCCCTCGTCGCCACGCTGATCTGCAATCCCGACAATCCCGCGCTCGACTCTACCATCGTCGACGGCGCCCGCGCCGTGCTGCCCCAGGCAGCTCCCGCGCATTGGCTGTTCGACGGGGTTGCGGCCGACATTCCCTTCGGTGCCGACAGTAACCTCGAAGGCGACCGCCACGCCATCGAGCAGCGGCTCCGCGAGCTTCGCGGCGACCTGCCGATCGACATCGTGGTGCAGCCCGCCGGCTTCCGGCGCAAGAAGCTTTTTCTCGCCGACATGGATTCCACCATGATCGGGCAGGAATGCATCGACGAGCTCGCCGACCTGGTCGGAATGAAGGCCCATGTCGCCGCGATCACCGAACGGGCGATGCGCGGCGAGATCGAGTTCGAGCCGGCGCTGCGCGAGCGCGTCGCGCTGCTGAAGGGTCTTCCCGCCAGTGTCGTCGACGAGGTGCTGGACAAGCGCATTACGCTGACGCCTGGCGGCCGTCAGCTGGTCGCGACCATGCGCGCGCACGGCGCCTATACCTGCCTCGTCTCCGGCGGCTTCACGCTGTTCACGAGCGCGGTCGCCGCCAAGATCGGCTTCCAGGAGAACCGCGCCAACGAGCTGATCGTGCGCGACGGCAAGTTCACCGGCGAGGTCAGGGAGCCGATTCTGGGCCGCGCCGCCAAGCTGGCGACGCTGGTGGACCTCATGGAATCGTTCGATCTCGACGACGTGGACTCGGTCGTGGTCGGCGACGGCGCCAATGATCTTGCGATGATCCAAGCGGCGGGGCTGGG
>NZ_LWIG01000053.1:55740-66128 GCF_002068095.1 Bradyrhizobium sacchari
GCCAAGCCGGCCGTTGCGGCCGCCGCAGCTGCGCGGATCGACCATGGCGATCTTACCGCTCTGCTCTATGCACAGGGGTATCGGCGGGAGGAGTTTGTGGAGGTCTGACACGATCGTCGTTCCGGGATGGTGCGAAGCACCAGACCCGGAACCTGGAGATTCCGGGTTCGATGCTTCGAATCGCCCCGGAATGACGGATGAAGCTACTGCACGCTCAGCGCGACAAATCGCAGCTCGCCGTCCGCGTTCGAGACCAGCAGCAGCACCGACTTCTTGCCGTCCTTCTTGAGCTGGTCGACGCGCTTCTGGATGTCGGCACCGCTCGACACCGCTTCCTGCGCAACCTCGACGATGACGTCGCCGGCGGAGAGGCGCTTCTCGGCGGCATCCGAATTGGCGTCGACATTGGTGACGACCACGCCCTTGACGCTGTCCTTGATCTTGTAGCGCGTGCGCAGGTCCTTGTTCAGCGCCGCGAGATCCAGACCGAGCGCCTTCTGCGTCACCGGCTTCTCGGGCGCCGGCTCGTCGGTCTTCACCGCGGCCTGCACCTTGTCGGGATCCTGCAGACGGCCGAGCGTGACCTTCTTGGTCTGCTCCTCGCCCTTGCGGATGATGACGACGTCGACCTCCTTGCCCACCGCGGTGTCGGCGACGACGCGGGACAGGTCCTTCGGGTCCTTGACGTCCTTGCCGTCGAACTTGACGACGACGTCGCCGGGCTCGATGCCGGCGGGCTTGGCCGGGCCCTTGTCGTCGACGCCGGCAACCAGCGCGCCGCGCGCGGGCTTGATGTTGAGGCTCTCGGCGATCTCGTCGGTGACGCTCTGGATGCGCACGCCCAGCCAGCCGCGGCGCAGCTCGCCGAACTGGCGGAGCTGGTCGACGACGCCCGCAACCGTCTTCGACGGCACGGCGAAGCCGATGCCGATCGAGCCGCCGGAGGGCGAGATGATCAGGGTGTTGACGCCGATGACATCGCCTTCGAGGTTGAACAGCGGGCCGCCGGAATTGCCACGGTTGATGGCGGCGTCGGTCTGGATGTAGCTGTCGTAGGGACCGGACGAGATGTCGCGGTTCTTGGCCGAGACGATGCCGGCGGTCACCGTGCCCCCCAGGCTGAAGGGATTGCCGATCGCGACCACCCAGTCGCCGAGGCGCAGCTTGTCACTGTCGCCGAACTTCACCGCGACCAGCGGCTTGGTCGGCTTGAACTTCAGCACCGCGAGGTCGGTCTTCTTGTCGACGCCGACCAGCTCCGCCTTGATCTTGGTACCGTCGTTGAGGATGACGTTGATCTCGTCGGCGTCCGCGATGACGTGGTTGTTGGTGACGACGACGCCCGACGTGTCGATGATGAAGCCGGAACCGAGCGAATTGGTCTTTTTCGGCGGACCGTTGTCGCCGCCCTTGCTCCCGCCGCCGGGACCCCGTCGGTTCTTGAAGAAGTCGTCGAAGAACTCCTCGAAGGGCGAGCCGGGCGGAAGCTGCGGCATGGTGTTGCTGCCGCCGCCCTTGGCCTCGACGGTCTGCGAGGTCGAGATATTGACGACCGCGTCGATCACCTTCTCGGCGACGTCGGCGATGCCATCCGGTCCGCGCGCCTGAGCCGGGCTGCAGAGCGCGCCGAAAGCACTGATAGCGAGCGCGGCCAGCCCAATTCGCACACCATGGCGCAAGCGGGTCGGGGCAATGATGGCAGCGGTCATTGTGATCTCCAGAGAATAAGGATTCGGCGCCAGACTGCGCTCGAACGGGGGCACGGCGCAAGCGCGGACCTTAACGGGCCTCAACAGGCGGATAATATGGCGAAAACCGGCTTCTCGCCTTCACTTTGGCGTTGGCCTCGCGGCTAGATCGGACGCCGCATCACCCAGATCAGGATCAGGCCGACGACGGCCGAACCGATCCCGACCGCCCGCAGGATGTGGTCGGGGGTGGCCATCGCACTTTTCATGGCCTTGCGCATCCAGTTCGGACTTGCCGCAAACATCAAGCCTTCCAGCACGAACAGAATGCCCAAGCCGATGAGGAAGTCGGCGAACGCAATGGACCTCATCGGATTGGAACCTCCCGTGTTGCTGTTCTTGGTCTGGACGAAGGGCGGCAGAACCGCCGCCCTGTCTAGCTTAAGGCTTCGCCGGCGTCTCGGCCGCCCTCTTGCCGGTCGGGTTACCGAAATACCGGAAGAAATCCGACTCCGGCCGCAGCAGGAAGCGGGTGTCGTTCGCACGCAGCCCGTTCTCGTATGCCGTCATCGACCGGTAGAAGTAGAAGAAGTCCGCATCCTTGCTGTAGGCCTCGGCGAACAGGCGGTTGCGCTCGGCATCGCCCGCGCCGCGCGTCTGATCGGCCTGCGAATTGGCTTCCGCGATGATCACGGTCGCCTCGCGGTCGGCCTTGGAGCGGATCTCCTGCGCCTTCTGGCCGCCCTGCGCACGGAACTCGGCCGCCTCGCGTTCGCGCTCGGTCTTCATGCGCAGATAGACCGCCTGGCTGTTCTGCTCCGGCAGGTCGGCGCGCCGGATCCGGACGTCGACGACCTGGATGCCGTAGCCGTCGGCCTCGCGATCGAGCTGGTCGCGGATGCGCAGCATCAGCTTCTCGCGGTCGTCGCGCACCACGTTGATGAAGGTGACCTCGCCGAGCACGCGGCGCAGCGCCGCGTTCAGGAGCGTGGTGAGCTGGATGTTGGCAGCCTGGATCGAGCCGACGCTCTGATAGAAGCGCAGCGCGTCCTTGATGCGGTAGCGCGCGAAGGCGTCGACCACGAGCCGCTTCTGGTCGGACGCGATCGCTTCCTGCGACGGGTTCTCCAGATCGAGAATCCGCTTGTCGATGTTGATCACCGAATTCCAAGGCGCCTTGAAGTGCAGGCCGGGATCGGTGACGACGTCGACGGGCTTGCCGAACTGGAGCACGATTGTCTGTTCGGTCTGCTGCACCGTGAACAGCGACATGTAGCCGACAATCACGACGAGCAGGAGGCCGAGCAGCGCGACGAAACCTGTAACCGGAGACCTCATCGGTTGCCTCCGCTCGGCTGCTGGCCGGCGGCAGGCGGCCGCTTGGTCGTCAATTCGTTGAGAGGCAGGAAGGGCACGACGCCCTGGCCCGAGGAGCCGCCGTCATAGACGAGCTTGTCCGCGCCACCGAGCACGCGCTCCATCGTCTCCAGATAGATCCGTTCACGCGTCACGTCGGGAGCCTTCTTGTATTCCTCGTAAACCTTCAGGAAGCGCGCGCTCTGGCCCTTGGCCTCGGCGATCGCCTGCTCCCTGTAGCCTTCGGCAGCCTGCTGAATCTGCGCCGCACGACCGCGCGCCTGGGGCACCACCTGGTTGGCGTAGGTCTGCGCTTCGTTCTGCAGCTGCTCGAGATTGGCGCGCGCCGCCTGCACGTCGCGGAACGCATCGATCACCTGCGCGGGCGGATCGACCTTCTGCATCTGCACTTGGGTGACGAGAATGCCGGCGCCATAGCTGTCGAGAGTCCTCTGGATCAGCTCCTGCACGCCCTGCTCGATCGTGTTGCGCGCCCCGGTCAGGATCGGCTGGATCTGCGAGCGGCCGATCACCTCGCGCATCGCGCTCTCGGCCACCGCCTTCACGGTGCCTTCCGGGTTCTGGATGTTGAAGAGGAAGTCGCCGACGCCGCCGGCGTCAGGCTTGATGCGCCACAGCACGGTGAAGTCGACGTCGACGATGTTCTCGTCACCGGTGAGCATCAGGCTCTCTTCCGGCACGTCGCGGATGGAGCGGCTGCGCCGGGCTGGATCATCGATCAGGGTCATGCCGATCGAGGTGGTGTTGACGCGCAACGCCTTCGGCAGCAGCACGGTCTCGATCGGATAAGGCAGATGATAATTCAGGCCGGGGTCCACGGTGCGGACATGCTTGCCGAATCGCAGCACGACGCCACGCTCTTCGGACTGCACGCGGAAGAAGCCCGACAGCAGCCAGAACGCGATGATGAGCAGGATGATCAGCGTGATGCCGACACCGGAGAAATAGCCGCCCGGCATGATCTGCTGCAGGCGGTCCTGGCCGCGCCGGAGAAGGTCTTCCAGATCCGGCGGTCTCGGCCCGACCGGTTGCGGGCCTGAGCCCCATGGTCCTTTCGGACCCGAGCCCCACGGGCCACCGCCCTGATTCTTCCACGGCATTCGACGCTCTCCTCGGCAGGGTGGAATTGCCCCCGCCCGCTTTGTCCGGTCCGGCTTTATAGGGGACAGGCAGGTCCCTTACAACGCAGCCTTAGCCGTCCTCCGAGCTAAGCTCGGGGGCAGAAAAGTCAATGTTAACATTGGCGAATGCGGTTAATGGGACGACCGCCGACGATATGTCACATAGGAGAAGTCGGCGCTGTCGTCGGGGCCCGCAGGATGACGGATGCGCGCCACCTCATCCCATTCTGCCCTGTCGATGTCGAAATGGGTGTCGCCGTCGGGCCGCGCATGCACTTCGGTGATTTCGAGGCGATCGGCGCGATCAAGCCATTGCCGAAAGATCTCGGCGCCGCCGATCACCGCGATCTCGGTGACCGAACGCCGCAGGGCATCGCCGCGCGCAACCGCGTCTGCGTCCGTCGCCGATGTCGTGACGATGGCGCCCGCGGCGCGATAGTCCGCATCGCGCGTGATGACGATATTGGTGCGGCCCGGCAGGGGACGGCGGGGCAGGGATTCGAAGGTCTTGCGGCCCATGATCACGGGCTTGCCGATCGTGAGCGCCTTGAAGCGCGCCATGTCGGACTTCAAGCGCCATGGCATCGCGTTGCCGGCGCCGATGATGCCGTTTTCCGCAATCGCAACGACAAAGACGATCTCCATCAGGACGCGCTCCCGGCAAGCTGCCTCAGCGCAGGACCGGTGACGCGGCACAGCGTCCAGTCGTCCATCATCACAGCGCCCAGCGACTTGTAGAACGCGATCGACGGCGCGTTCCAATCGAGCACCGCCCATTGCAGGCGCGACCAGCCATTGTCGATGCATTCTTTTGCCAGATAGACCAGCAGCGCCCTGCCGAAGCCCTTGCCCCGATGCGAGGGCCGCACAAAGAGATCTTCGAGATAGATGCCGTGGCGGCCGCTGAAGGTGGAGAAATTGGCAAACCACACCGCAAAACCGACCGGCTCGCCGTTCCATTCTGCGATCGCGCAATAGAGCTGTGGCCTCTCGCCGAACAGCGCCGCCGCGATGTCAGCCTCGCTCGCCTCGACCTCGTGCGAGAGCTTTTCGTACTCGGCGAGCTCGCGGATGAAGGAAAGAACGAGCCCGGCTTCGTCGGAGCGCGCGCGGCGGATGTTCAGTGACATCTAGACCGCGACTTCCGCCTTGATGTGCGGATGCGGATCGTAGCCGACGAGCTCGAAATCCTCGTAGCGGAAGGAGAAGATGTCCTTCACGTCAGGATTGATCCGCATCACCGGCAGCGCGCGCGGCGCGCGCGTGAGCTGGAGCCGTGCCTGCTCCAGATGGTTGGAGTAGAGATGCGTGTCGCCGAGCGAGTGCACGAAGTCGCCGGGCTTGAGGCCGGTGACCTGCGCGACCATCATGGTGAGCAGCGCATAGGATGCGATGTTGAAGGGCACGCCGAGGAAGACGTCGGCCGAGCGCTGATAGAGCTGGCACGACAGCTTGCCGTTGGCGACATAAAACTGGAACAGCAGGTGGCAGGGCGGCAGCGCCATCTTCTCGACGTCGGCCGGATTCCAGGCGGTGACGATCAGCCGGCGCGAATCCGGGGTGCGCTTGATCATGTCGATGACATTAGCGATCTGGTCGATGCTGCGCCCGTCGGCCGTGGGCCAGGAGCGCCACTGATGGCCGTACACCGGGCCGAGATCGCCATTGGCGTCGGCCCACTCGTCCCAGATGGTGACGCCGTTGTCGCGCAGATATTTGATGTTGGTGTCGCCCTTCAGGAACCACAGCAGCTCGTGCACGATCGCCTTCAGCGGCAGCCGCTTGGTGGTCAGCATCGGGAAGCCGGCCGACAGATTGAAGCGCATCTGATGGCCGAACACCGACAGCGTGCCGGTGCCGGTCCGGTCGGTCTTCTCGGCGCCGTCTGAAAGAATCCGCTCGAGCAGGTCCTGGTACTGGTGCATGTGCGACTGAGCCTTTGGGAAGGCGGCAAACTTAACGGCCGCCTCCGCGCTGCGACAGCAGTGATTCGCTGGTCCCACAGATTATACAAGGAAAAGTGAGTGTTCCCGGGGCAAACGACAAGGGGCGGAACTCGCGTCCCGCCCCTCGCCTATCGGCTTGATTATACTGTTTAACTTGCCGGCTTGAGCACCGGCGTCCATTTCGCGATCTCGCTCTTGACGAGGGTTGCGAGGGCCTCCCGGGTCCGGTCCGCAGGAACCGGGATGACGCTGCCGAGCTCGAGCAGGCGCTTCTTCACGGTCTCGTCGTCGAGCGCCTTGACGGCAGCGGCGTTCAGGCTCGCGACGATCGCAGGCGAAGTTCCCTTCGGCGCGAACATCGCGTTCCAGGCCTGGGCCTGGAATGCAGGCAGGCCGGCTTCCGTCGTTGTCGGCACGCTCGGCAGCGACGGATTGCGCTCCGGCGTTGCGATCGCATAGGCCTTGATCGTGCCGGCGTTGATCTGCGGCACGGCATTGACGATCTGGTCGCACATGTAGTCGACCTGCCCCGCCACCAGCGCGTTCATCGCGGGGCCGGTGCCGTTGAAGGGCACGCCGACCGGCTTGACGTCGAGGATGGAGTGCAGGAGCTCGCACGAGACATGCGAGACCGAGCCGACGCCGGCATGCGCCGCGTTCACCTTCTCGGCATTGGCCTTTACGTAAGTGACGAACTCCTTCAGGTCCTTCGGCGGAAAGTCCTTGCGCGCGAGGATCAGGATCGGCGTGCCCGCGAGCAGCGCGACCGGCTCGAAATCCTTCTCGGGATGATAGGCGAGCTGCGGATAGAGCGGCACGGACGCCGCATGCGTGCCCATATGCCCGGTGATGAGCGTATAGCCGTCATTGGCGGCACGCGCTGCACGCGTGGTCGCGGTGGTGCCGCCGGCACCGACAACGTTCTCGATGATGATGCTCTGTCCGAGCGTCTGCGCCATATGCGCGGTGACGATGCGCGAGATGACATCGGTCGGACCGCCCGCCGCGAACGGCACGATCATGGTGAGGCTGCGCGTCGGATAGGTTTGCGCCGCGGCTGGTGCGACAAAGGCGCACAGCGATGCGAGCGCCGCCGCACAGGCGCCCGTAGCGAGCGCGCGAAGAGAGGTCATATCGTTTTCCCCGGGACACAAACAAAAATGCCGGCCACAAGGGCCGGCATTTTCATGTCACGAAGACATCACACACGTCGATTCGACTTCCGAATGCGGCGAGCGGACGCAGTGCGCCGCGCTGACGCAGGGATCAGTTCTCGGACTCGGTGAACACCTCGTCGCGCTTGGCACGCAGCACCGGCAGCACCGTGAGAATCAGCAGGCTCGCCGCGACGGCCAGCAGCACCGCCGACAGCGGACGCGTCAGGAAAACGCTCCAGTCGCCACGCGAGATCAAGAGCGCACGGCGCAGGTTCTCCTCCATCAGCGGCCCGAGCACCATGCCGAGCAGCAGCGGCGCCGGCTCGAAATCGTGCTTGATCAGCCAGTAGCCGACGAGCCCGAACACGCCGGCGAGGATGACGTCGACCGGCGCGTTGTTCACCGAATAGATGCCGATCGCGCAGAAGATCACGATCGAGGGGAACATCAGGCGGTACGGCACGCGCAGCAGCCGGACCCAGATTCCGACCAACGGCAGGTTGATGATGATCAGCATCAGATTGCCGATCCACATCGAGGCGATCATGCCCCAGACGAGATCCGGCTGCTTCTGCATCACCTGCGGACCCGGCACGATGCCGTGAATGGTCATCGCACCCACCATCAGCGCCATCACCGCGTTCGGTGGGATGCCGAGGGTGAGCAACGGGATGAAGGAGGTCTGTGCCGCGGCGTTGTTGGCGCTTTCCGGCGCCGCAACACCCTCGATCGCGCCGCGGCCGAACCGCGACGGGTTCTTGGCGAGCTTCTTCTCGAGCGTATAGGCCGCGAACGAGGCGATCACCGCGCCGCCGCCCGGCAGAATGCCGAGGATCGAGCCGAGCACGGTGCCGCGCAGGATCGGCGGCGTCGAGTCGATCAGGTCCTTCCTGGTCGGCATCAGGCCGGTAATCTTCTGCTGCACGAGGTCGCGGTTCATCTCGGCGCCGGCGTCGAGATTGCGGATGATCTCGGCAAAGCCGAACACACCCATCGCGACCGTCGCAAAGCCGAGACCGTCGGCCAGTTCCGGAATGTTGAACGCCATGCGCGAGGCGCCGGTCTCGATGTCGGAGCCGACCATCGACAGCAGCAGGCCGAATACGATCATCGCGATCGCCTTCAGCACCGAGCCCTTGGCCAGCACCACCGCGAAGATCAGGCCGAGCACCATCAGCGAGAAATACTCGGCCGGACCGAAGGCCAGTGCGAGCTTTGTCAGCGGCGCGCCGAGCACGGCGATCAAGATGGTAGCGACACAGCCGGCGAAGAACGAGCCGATCGCAGCGATCGCCAGCGCCGGGCCGGCACGGCCCTGCTTTGCCATCTGGTGACCATCGATGGCAGTGACGACCGATGTCGCCTCACCTGGAATGTTGACCAGGATCGACGTGGTCGAGCCGCCATATTGCGCGCCGTAATAGATGCCGGCGAGCATGATCAGCGCGCCGACCGGCGGCAGTCCGAAAGTGATCGGCAGCAGCATCGCCACGGTTGCGATGGTGCCGATGCCCGGGAGAACGCCGACCAGCGTGCCGACGAGGGCGCCGATCAGGCACATCAGCAGGTTGATCGGAGAGAGCGCGACGACAAAGCCGTGAGCGAGGTTGGCAAAAATATCCATCACACCCTCACTGGATCAGGAAACGCGGAAACATCGGCATCGGCAGTCCCAGCACGTAAGGGAACAGGATCGCGCAGCCGAGCGTCAGGCAGGCGCCGACGATGGCGGCCTCCAGCCAGCGCGTCTCATGCGACCCCGTCGCAGCGATCATGAAACTCGCGAAGGCCGTGACAACGAGGCCGAGCGGCCGGATCGCCAGCGCGAAGAACAGGATCGCGACCATCACGAACAACGGCCCGCGCCAGGAATAATGCGCCATCGACGGCCCGTCGGCCAGGAGGCCGGACAGGGCGATGCCGGCGGACAGGGCGACCAGTAGCCCGCCGAACATCCGCGGCGCGGTGCCCGCGCCGAAGGAGAAGCCGCGCATCCCCTGCAGATCGCTCGAAGCCCACAATGCAAACAAGGCGACCGCCATCAGAATGACGCCGCCGACATAGTCCTGCGCCGACCGGATGGTCATGAACAGCGTGACGATCGCCACCGCAAGGATGGGGTAGGAATAGATCAGCGCCAGCAGCACGTCGGAGGACGACTTCTTGGTCTCGCCGCCGGCCGCTCCGATCAGGGCCGCGGGAGCGCCCGTGACCAGCGCGGTGGCATGGCTGATCAGGACAGTAGCCGGGCCGCGTCCCGCACCCCAGCCGAAGATCGTCCCGATCGACCAGATGAATTCAAAGATCTGCGGCGCTATTGCCAGCAGGCAGAAACCGATCACCACCGAGGTGTTTCGGGTGGCTGTCGCTGAGTGGCCCATCGTCTCGGCCATGCATGTCTCCTCCGCGACCCGTAAGTCACGAGCACTGTTGTTCTAAATCGGCTGGAAAGAGATCCCCCGGGCCGCAGCATTGCCTAGCGATTTTCATCACACAATGCCAGCAAAACCCAACAGGCCCCCGGCGAGCAGGAGCCAGAGTGGATTGATGCGCGAGACCGATGCGCTCACCGCAACCACCGCGGTCAGAAGCAGTGCAGCAATCGTCCGGTCGGTCGCCTCGGCCAGGATCAGGGCACTCGCCGCCATCAATCCGATCGAGAGCGGAACCAGTGCAGTCTGGATCAGGGCCGGCCAACGCGATTGGCTTGGCCGGTTCAAGAGATGGCTGACATAATAGGCAACCAGGGCGGTCGGCAGGCACATCGCCAGCGTCGCCGCGAGCGCGCCCGGGATGCCGGCAACGGCATAGCCGATTAACGTCACGATAAGCACATTTGGACCTGGCGAGAGCTGTGCGATCGCATAGGCATCCGCGAACTGCTTGTCGGTCATCCAGTGATGCACGTCGACCGCGATGCGGTGCATCTCGGGCACCGCCGCGGCGGCGCCGCCGACCGCGAACAGCGACATCAGGCCGAAGGTCGAGATCAGCGCCCAGACAGGATTCTCGGTACTCACACTGCTACCTTCCGCCGCAGGAGGAAGGTGGCGCCGATGCTCACGGGGATCGCAACCAGCAGCACCGCCTGGAGCGGCA
>NZ_LWIG01000053.1:66143-116755 GCF_002068095.1 Bradyrhizobium sacchari
GCCGATGGCCAAGAAGACGCCGAGCATCAGGATGAGCGCGACGGCCTCCATCCGCCTCAGGAGCGGCGTCATCATGCGGAACACCACCGCAACCAGGAGGCCGACCGCGGCACAGGAGATCCCTGCGAGGATGCGACGCAGGACCTCGATATCGCCGAACCGGGCATAGGCGATCGCGAGCACGGTCATGATCAGGGTGGGCGGCAGCAGCAACCCGGCGAAGGCCGCAACCCCGCCCGCGATCCCGCGAAGCCGCGCGCCGAACACCATCGACAGATTCACGATATTGGGGCCGGGCAGGAAATGGCAGAGCGCAAAGGTCTCGTTGAACTCGTCCGCCGTCAGCCAGCGGTGCTGCTCGACGATCGCCCGCCGGGCAAACACCAGGACCCCGCCGAAACCTGCCAGCGACATCCGGGCAAAGGCCATGAACAGCGCACCCAGGCTGGGCGGGGGGCCGCTCAATGCGACACGATCCGGCTCTTGGGTGGCCGGTACTGAATCCATGGACATGTCAGCAGCTTAGAACGAGGGCCGCGGCGCGGCCAAGGTCAGACCTGCGGCCCTGCGGAACCTATCCAAAGGGAACCGCACATCACCGCTCGAAACCTCTGTTTTTTGAAACCTTTGCCCCTTATATTGGGGGTGCCGGTTCGCCGGCTATGGAAATAAACGGTCGTCGCAATAAACCATTCGGACCCGGGGGCGGTACCCGGCGCCTCCACCAAAGCCCACCCATCGGGCGAGCCGAAGCTGGGCTTTGGCGGGGGCGAAATAGGATCGACGAGGGCGTAAAGGGCGTGCTTTTTCCCGGTATTGTTCCGCCGTTATCGGGCTACTGCAATAGTTGCCAACGACAACTTTGCTCCGGTTGCTCAGGCTGCGTAACGCAGTTTGAAAGACCACTTTAAAGTCCTAGCGGGTTAAGCTCCGCTAGGCGGGGTTCGGAGGCACCTGGCAACAGAAGCCTCCACTTGCCTTCTATTTCCCCCCGGCGGGGACTCCTGCTGACCCGTTAGGCGCGGTACTATCGCGGCCTGGCGAGTCGGGCCAGCAGGGCCCAACTCCTGGAATGCAACAGGACCACCATGGCGACCGATCATATCCGATACGATGTGCTGGCCCGCGACGCGCTGCGCGGCGTGCTGCGGAAGGTGCTGACCGATGCCGCGTCCCATGGACTGCCGGGCGAGCACCACTTCTTCATCACCTTCGTGTCGAAGGCCGAGGGCGTGAAGCTGTCCTCGCGGCTGCTGGCGCAATATCCGGAAGAGATGACGATCATCCTCCAGCACCAGTTCTGGGATCTGACCGTGCTCGAGGATCGCTTCGAGGTCGGCCTGTCCTTCGGTGGCATTCCGGAACGGTTGGTGGTGCCGTTCAGCGCCATCAAGAGCTTCCTCGATCCGTCCGTGAAGTTCGGCCTCCAGTTCGACACCTCCGACGTCGCGGAAGTGGCGCCGGAGAATTTGCCGGCCGCCCCTGCCGCTTCGTCTGTATCGGTGCCTGCGGCCGCCGAGAAGGTGGAGACCACGGAAGAGCCGACCCCGCCGAACCAGGGCGGTGCCGAGGTTGTGCGGCTCGATCGTTTCCGCAAGAAATGATCTAGGCTGTCGCGCGAAGCCATCGCGTCCAGCCAAACTGGCTATATAGAAGAGCACATGAAGAGGCCGTGCGGCATCTCGCGCGGCAGAATGGATGTGCTCATGGCCAAAGCTTCCCGCTCCAAGCCCGCTAACTCGAAGACTGCCCGCCCCGCAACCCGCGTCGAGACCGACAGCTTCGGTCCCATCGAAGTGCCCGCCGATCGCTATTGGGGGGCGCAAACTGAGCGATCACGCCAGAATTTTCGCATCGGCACGGACCGCATGCCGATCTCGCTGGTGCATGCGCTCGGGATCGTCAAGCTCGCGGCCGCGCAGTCCAACCGTGAGCTCGGCTTGCTCGACCAGCGCCGCGCCAGCGCGATCATCCGCGCCGCGCGCGAGGTGATCGACGGCAGCCTCGACGATCATTTCCCGCTGGTGGTGTGGCAAACCGGCTCCGGCACGCAGAGCAACATGAACCTCAACGAGGTGATCGCCAACCGCGCCAATGAGCTGCTCGGCGGCGAGCTCGGCGCCAAGAAGCCGGTGCATCCCAACGACCACGTCAACATGAGCCAGTCGTCGAACGACTCGTTTCCGACCGCGATGCATATCGCGGCCGCAAGCCGCATCAATGCAGATCTCGTTCCTGCTCTCGGCGAGCTGCTCCGCGCGCTGCGCAAGAAGGAGAAGGAATTTTCCAAGATCGTGAAGATCGGCCGCACCCACACGCAAGACGCGACGCCGCTGACGCTCGGCCAGGAATTTTCCGGCTATGCCGCGCAGGTCGAGGGCGGCATCGCGCGGCTCAAGGTCGCGGTGAAGGACCTCTACCCGCTCGCGCAAGGCGGCACCGCGGTCGGCACCGGCCTCAACTCGAAGCCGCGCTTTGCCAAGCTGTTCGCAAAGCACGTTGCCGGGATTACGAAACTGCCCTTCACCAGCGCCGCCAACAAATTCGAGGCGCTGGCCTCGAACGATGCCTATGTGCTGGCGCACGGCGCCATCAATTCGGTCGCAACAGGCCTGTTCAAGATCGCCAACGACATCCGCCTGCTCGGCTCGGGTCCGCGCTCGGGGCTCGGCGAACTGATCCTGCCGGAAAACGAGCCGGGCTCCTCGATCATGCCGGGCAAGGTCAATCCGACGCAGTGCGAAGCGATGACCATGGTGTGCTGCCAGGTGTTCGGCAATCACACCGCCATCACGGTCGCGGGCAGCCAGGGCCATTTCGAGCTCAACGTCTACAAGCCGGTGCTGGCCTACAACATGCTGCACTCGATCCGCCTGATGGCGGACGCCGCGCGCTCCTTCACCGAGCATTGCGTCAGCGGCATCCGCGCCGACGAAAAACGCATCAGGGAGCTGATGGAGCGCTCGCTGATGCTGGTGACGGCGCTGGCCCCGAAGATCGGCTACGACAACGCCGCCAAGGTGGCGAAAACCGCGCATGCCAATGGCACCACGCTGAAGGAGGAGGCGCTGCGGCTCGGCTTCGTTTTGGCCGATGAATTCGACCGCCTGGTGCGCCCGGAGAAGATGACCAGCCCCGGGTAGATTTCCGAATTCCGATAGTCATCCGTAATGATACGGACGCCGGACGCTCAGAAATATGCAGTTTTGGGGGCGGGATTTGATTACCGTCAATGTCCCGGGGGGGCGGCGTGTTACGCAGCCCCACCGCCCTTGACGGGGCGAAATTCATCGTTTGATGGCCCGAAGGGCCGATTGACGAGGACGAGCGAATGGCGATCAAGTCTTTTGGGGCGCAATGCGCCACCCTGTTTCTGAATGTTTCATCCTGCCTCGAGAGGATCGGATGATGGAGACGCGGCATGGGGAACGTCATCAACCTGAATCGTTTCAGGAAGCGCGCCGAGCGGGAAGCCTCGGCGAAGCAGGCGGACGTCAACCGGGCGAAGTTCGGTCGCACCAAGGCGGAGCGGTCGGCGGAGGAGACGCGCGCGGACAAGGCGAAGGCGCACCTGGACCAGCATCAGATCGATCGCGAGGAGCAGCCATGAAGTCGCCCGTCGTGAAACGGTCGATCGTCGTCGCCGGCCACAAGACCAGCGTCAGCCTGGAAGAGGCGTTCTGGAATGGCATGAAGGAGATTTCGGGCCTGCGTAACATGACGCTGTCCGAGCTCGTCGGCGAGATCGACGGTGCCCGCCAGCAGGGCAACCTGTCCTCGGCGATCCGCCTGTTCGTTCTCGACTACTTCAAGAGCCGGGCCATGGCCGCCCAGCCGGACAAGGTCCCGGCGCAGTAGCCGCCGGGACGTCGTTCCGTCGCGCCTTCGGACGCCTGTACTTTAAAATCACTCTAAGGTGCAGTTTCGGCCGCCGCGTGCGCTTGACCTCGATGCCCTCCGTTGAAAATACAGGGCATGACCGACCATGATGATACGCGCCCGCATATGCCGCTGGGTCTGGCCCTGCGCGGCTATACCGGCGTCATTCAGCACCTTTCCACCAAGGACACGGGCTCTGCGCTTTCGGACATCGAGCTGGAGAGCCGCCTGATCGAGCTTGGCTTCGTCGAGGGGGCCCGGGTCGAGGTCCTGCACGAGGGGCTGGTCGGGCGCGATCCGATCGCGGTCAGGGTCGACAGCATCACGATCGCGGTCCGCCGGCGCGAAGCCATGGCCATCATCGTCGCCTAGTCAGCGACCGGATATCTGCCCCCAGGCCCTTGATCCCATGGAAGCTCCCCTGCTGCATCTCGCCCTGGTCGGCACGCCCAACAGCGGCAAGACCTCGCTGTTCAATGCCCTGACCGGCAGCCGGCAGAAGGTCGCGAACTATCCCGGCGTCACCGTCGAGCGCAAGGAAGGCTTCTTCGTCACCCCGCTCGGCCGCCAGGTCTCCGTGGTCGACCTGCCCGGCACCTACTCGCTGCGCGGCCGCAGCCCGGACGAGGAGATCACCCGCGACTTCGTGCTCGGCAAGGCCTCCGGCGAGACCGTGCCCGATCTCGTGCTGTGTGTGGCCGACTCCACCAATCTGCGCCTGACCATCCGCCTGCTGCTGGAGCTGAAGCGCACCGGACGGCCGATGATCCTCGTCCTCAACATGTTCGACATTGCGAGCCGCCGCGGCATCACGGTCGACGTCGAGCGGCTCGCCAAGGAGCTCGGCGTGCCGGTGGTGACCTCGATCGCGGTACGCAAGGGCGGCACGGCCGACCTGCTGGCGCTGACCGACGAGATTTCCGCAAGGCTTGCCGCTGAACCACAGGAGAACAGCTGGCGCGCGCTCAGCGTCTCCGAGCTGCGCGCCACGCAGCGCGAGGCCGACCGCATCATCGCCGATTGCGTCAGCCTGCCTGCTCGCCCCGACACCTGGACCGCGCGGATCGATGCCGTGGTGCTGCATCCGGTCGGCGGGCTCATCGTGCTGGCGCTGATCCTGTTCGTGATGTTCCAGGCGGTGTTCGCCTGGGCGCAGCCGGCGATGGATCTGCTCAAGTCGGGCTTCGACGCGCTCGGCGAGCTCGTGAAAGCCACCCTGCCCGACGGGCTGCTCCAGAGCTTCCTCCAGGACGGCGTGATCTCCGGCGTCGGCAGTGTGATCGTGTTCCTGCCGCAGATCATCCTCATCTTCCTGTTCATCCTGCTGCTGGAAGATTTCGGCTACATGGCGCGCGCCGCGTTCCTGATGGACCGCATCATGGGCGGCGCCGGCCTGCACGGCCGCGCCTTCATTCCGCTGCTGTCGAGCTTTGCCTGCGCCATTCCCGGCATCATGGCGACGCGCGTGATCGACAACAAGCGCGACCGGCTGACCACGATCCTGATCGCGCCGCTGATGACCTGCTCGGCGCGCATCCCGGTCTACACGCTGATCATCTCGGCTTTCATCCCGGCGAAGGACGTCTGGGGCTTCATCAACCTGCAGGGCCTCGTGATGTTCGGGCTCTACGCCACCGGCATCATCAGCGCGCTGGCCGTCTCGTTCGTGATCAAGTTCTTCATGATCCGCGACTATGCCCCGGCGCCGTTCATGCTGGAGCTGCCGGACTACAAGTTGCCCAGGCTGAAATCGATCGCGATCGGCATCTACACGCGCGCCAAGATGTTCCTGCAGCGCGCCGGCACCACGATCTTCTCGATGATGGTGCTGATCTGGTTCCTGGCCTCGTTCCCGCAGCCGCCGGCAGGCAGCACCGAGCCTGCGATCGACTTCAGCCTCGCCGCCATGATCGGCAAGGCGCTCGAGCCGCTGCTCGCCCCCGTCGGGTTCAACTGGCAGATCGCAGTCGCCCTGATCCCCGGCATGGCGGCCCGCGAGGTCGCGGTCGCAGCACTCGGCACCGTCTATGCGATCGAAGGCGGCAAGGAAGCGGCCGAGCAGATCGGCCAGGTGCTGGCGACGAAATGGTCACTCGCCACCGCGCTGTCGATGCTGGCCTGGTACATCTTCGCTCCGCAATGCGCTTCCACCCTCGCGGTGATCCGGCGCGAGACCGGAAGCTGGGGATGGATGGCCGTCACCTTCACCTACATGCTGGTGCTGGCCTACGCGGCGAGCCTCGTGACGTACAACGTCGCAGTGGCGCTGGGCGCGGGATAGCCCGTCTCGAAGCCAAACTGCGAAAACAACCCCATGCACAGTAGGCGGGGGTTGCGAAATCAATGGCTTACGGGTGTGCCCGAAAATCGTCCGACGCTAGCCTGGAGCAGCGCCGTGCCGCCTGATGACAGGCTCCGCGTGATCCGGGATTTTCGCGCAACGCACGACCGGACCCGGATTACGCTTACGCTTCATCCAGGCCACGGACTCCCGGGTTGCACCGTCGGGCAAAACAGGAGCAGACTCGCATCGTGGAAAGAATGGCCCGATGCGGCTTCGGCACCATCCCCGCGATTCATTCGGAATTGCACTCCATTGATTTCGGTCAATGGTCGAGCTCATCGGCATGCCACGTTTTCTCATCCTGCAAAGGGAGAGAGCACATGACTGGACATGCCAAGCTGATCGGACTGTTCGTAACCGCCGCGCTGTTCACGGCAGCTCCGCTGTCGCTCCGTTACTCGCCGGTGGATGCACTGACCGTGTCCGCTGACACAGCCGAGGCCCGTGTCGGGCGTCCCCTTACGCCGATGAGCGTTGCCGGCGTCAACCGAAGGGTCCATCGGCGCGCGTATTACGGCGCGGCAGCGGCGGGAGCCGCAGCCTATGGGGCCTATGGCTATCGCCGGGCTTGTGGCTACTACCCCTACCCGCCCTGCTATTGAAGGGCGTGCGGGCGCACGAATTGATACCGGACATCCCTCGCGTTTTATTGGCTCCCCATGAAAAAGGCCCCGGTCGATGCCGGGGCCTGAGTTCATTGGAAAACCTTGGTTCAATAGCGCGCCGTGACTGGCGCACCGTAACCGCCGAACCGGTAGTTCACGCGAAGCGTGACCATGTCGATGTCCTGGGTGACGCCGCTGCCTGTGAGGGTGAATCCACCGGGTGTGACGAAGCCGGCTCCGAAGGTGGTGTTGTCACGCCCCATCCAGAGATGGTCGTATTCGATGCCGACCGACCAGTTCGGCGTGAAGCCATACTCCCAACCGACACCCAGGGCGCCGCCCCAGCGCGTGTGACCTGCGGAGGCGAGGCCGACGCCCGTGACATTATTGAAGACGTCAAAGCGATTTCGCGTCACGGCGGCGCCGCCCTTCACGTAGAGCAGCGAGGCGTTCCATGCCCAACCAAGCTGGGCCGTGAACAGCCCGATGCCATCTGTCTTGCCCGTGGTCGAGATGAGCGGATCGATCAGAGTAACGCGCGTGTTCTTGATGTCGGCCCAATCGCCCTGGGCTTCCAGGCCGACTACAAACTGATTGATCTGCCAACGGTACCCGATCTGTCCGCCAACGAGGCCTCCGGAGCGAGTGGCGCAACCACTTGCGAGCGTCCCTGCGGGCGTCAGAAAATCCACGCAGCCATGGCTCTGCCCCCAGCCTCCGTTGGCACCGATGTAAAATCCGGTCCAGTTGTAAACCGCCACCACCGGCGCCGGCGGCGGCGCTGCCTTGACGGCCATATCGGCTGCCATGGCCGGAGCCGCCATGCTCAGTGCCGCGAAACCGATCGCAGCGATCGAAAGCTTTTTCATTGTCTCGTCCCCTTTGCTCAAATTCTTTCGTTGGAAGCGAACCCTTATGCAGGCTGGCGTGCATAAGTGCTGCGAACATCCTGGAGTCTACGCGGGAGGGGAGTTTCAACCCGTACCAAAATGGCAACACTCAAGCGCGACTGCTATGCACGACAACGTGCTTAGCTCTCGTCGGAAGTTCCGGGAATTGCAGAGGGGTCCTGTTCCTCGAGGAGCCAAGCCGCGATGCCGGACGCCGGAATGAGCCGCCTCGGAAGGTGGGGATTGATTGTGCCCGCGAAGACAGCGAGGCCTTCATCGAGCTTTGCGCGCGCGAACAGCTTGGCCTCGGCCTCCGTCGCAAACGTCTTCGTCTCACGCGGGCTGCGTTGTCTTGGAAGTAAGCCTCGCTTGCGAACTTCGAAGGTGACATACCAATGCGGGACCATTGTACCAACCAACAAATCACAAAGACTCAACCGCCTTGTGCTGTGGCCGACATCCGCGTGCTTGATTCAGATCAAGCTGTCACTTGACCACTGCTATGCGAGCGTTTTGACGCGCCGGTATACGAACCGGGCCTCGGTTGACCCGCCGGACAGAACAGAGGCACGATGGCATCATCAAAATCGCGACCAGTTCCAAAGCGGCAAACTCTTTCCATGGACCACTTCAGCACCGACAGACTGACCGCCGAGCGACTGCACGCAGATCACCTCGCAGACCTGGTCACACTCCATCTCGATCCCGACGTGTCCCGCTATCTCGGCGGCGTGCGCTCGGCGGAGACGACGGAGAAATATCTCGACGTCAACATGGCCCATTGGGACCAGCACGGCTTTGGCCTCTGGGCGCTGCGTACGAAAGATGGCGCGTTCGCCGGACGGGCGGGCCTGCGGCACATCCTGGTGGACGACATCGACGAGATCGAGATCGCCTACGCGTTCACGCGCAGTGTCTGGGGACTGGGATTTGCCAGCGAGATCGCGAGCGCGATGACGCGCATCGGGCTGACACAGCTCGCGCTGCCCTCGCTCATTGGCATCGTCCATGTCGACAATGGTGCATCCCGCCGCGTGCTGGAGAAATCGAATTACCTGCTCGAGCGGAGCACGAACCGTCACGGCGAGGACGTCGTGATCTACCGTATTCGACGGTGAGGAAGCATCCTCGCAACATGCGGCGAAGCGAAATCCATCCTACGCGCGCATGCTTGACGCTCAGCCGGTGCGCAGCGGAACGATCGACCGCGGCAACGAGGCGAGAAACAGCACCGCGCAGACACACAGCAGGACGATGTCCTTGAACAGGAACTCGCCGGCCAAATTCCATGCCATTGGATCGGATGAGAGGCTCCACGTGACGACCCCCGGCGTCGTGAAGAAGAACGACCATGTGACCGCGAAAATGACCATGCCCATGAGCGAACCGAGGGCGGACAAGACCGGACTGAAGCTACCTGCCGCGAGCAATGCCGCAATCACGAATTCGACAACGCCGAGGACATAGGCCTCTCCCCGCAAGCCGAACACCGACAACCAGGAGACGAACGGGCTGTTGCTGATGAACTGCACGATGCCCTGCGCGGATTGCAGCGTGAATTTCTGCATGCCGAACGAGACGAATATGATGACCATGACCCAGCGAAGAATGGCGAGAGGCCGATAAGACCCACCACCATTCTCGGCGACGTTGAACTCCTTCATGTGACCTTTTCTCCCCGGAGTGCACATGCACCGTTCGCGAACGAAACGTTCGCAACCGGCAGTACGGAGGGGAGCGTTCGTCGTTACACGCGTGGTGTAGTTCCAAGGATCACAGCTGCGTGCAACGGGCGTGTTCGTGTACGACTAGCGAGAGCTTGCAGGATCGGTAAAGTGGAGCGAACCCCTCACGCTTCGGCAGGGAGCAAGGGAACAGGGAAACAGGTCCCGACGCAGTTCCATCAGGATTGCTTCGATGAAGCACCTGAACGCAACCGACCTGAACAGTCATTCAAGAAAGTTTCTTACCCGTTCCTGCAACAGGTGATGGCGGCAGTCGTTGACCCGGTGACGATACTAACCAAGGAGGAACAGATGAAGAAGCTGACTTACGCTCTCGCAGCGCTAGCGACGCTTGCAATCGGTGCCCCCACGATCGCCAACGCGGCCGGCTTCGGCGTCTATGTCGGCGGCGACAGGGATTATTATGACGGCCCCCGCGCGCGCATCTACGAGCATGACCGTGGCTGGCACCGTGGCTGGTACAATCACGAGCGCGACTACGATCGCGGCGTCGTGATCCGTCGTTATCATCATTGGGACGATTAGTCCCGGCCTGCACGATCAAGCAAGGAGGCCTCGCTTCGGCGGGGCCTTTTTGTATCTTGCATTGGACGCAAGGAAGAAGCCGCCCGGCAAGCCGCAGCCTACCTGAAATATCCCACCACGAGTTCGACATCCGAGCCGCGGGCCGCCGTGCCGTTCAGCTCGGCGTCGATGACGCGGCGGCAGGCCTCGATCGCGGCGTGGTCGCCGAGATCGTTGGCGGCTTCGAGCACGAGCCAGGCAGCGTCCACCGAGGCCTTGTCGGGTGCTCCGCCGCCGAGTTCGGTGGCGGCAGGCTTGTTGAGGCCCTTTTTGCGAACTGCAGTGCCGAATTGAGGCAACATTGCAAATACTCCCCTCTCGAATTCCCGCTACTCAGTGAACCTGGAGCTCGGGCTGGCGGCCCGAGGCGGAATCGGCACCCGCGCTGTTCTTGCGCGACTGGTAGAATTTCAGGATGCTGCGCGACGTCTCGATCTTGAGCCGGCCGTATTCGCGCTCGTTGTCCTGGAGGTCGCGCGCCGTGATCAGATGATCCTTGGCGCCGAGGAAGAGCAGCGACATGGTGGTGTCCCAGGAGAAGTCGAGCGCCTTGCACAGCACCAGCAGCATCTCGCGGTTGCGGTCCATCAGCGCGCGTTCGATGACGTCGACCGGCAGCGCCGACAGCAGCGACAGGCCGATCTGCACCTCGTCGAAGCGATGCTGGCGCGCATAGCTCGCGATCGAGTCCTGGTTGAGGTTGCCCTGACGGTACTGCGTGGTCACCACGCGCTTGGCGACGAAATAGCTGCGCGAGGACGGGCCGAACTTGGACTGCAGGTCGCCGGTGACCTCGGTCACCGAGCTCTGGATCTGCGCCATCATCTCGGGACGCTCGGTCTCGAGCCGGCGGCGGACGTCTTCCGACGCCTTCGCGATCAGCTGCTGGAAGATGTGGCGCGGCACGTCCTTGCGCAGGCCAAGCTGCTCGGCGAGGATCGAATCGCCTTCTGCGCGGCGGACCATGTGCAAGAGGCCCGAGCCGGAGAAGCGCGCGCCCTCGTTCCTCGCAACCGAGGTCACCACCTCCTGGTTGCCGCGCTTGACCAGCACGTCGGTCACGGCCTCGCCGATCGACTGGCGCTGCGAGATCGCGAGCAGATGCGCCTGGCCCTTGGTCATGGCGCTCTCGACCAGCACCTTCTCGGCGATCCGGGTGGAGTCGCGCAGCACGGGGCCGGCGACCTCGATCGCGTCGTCGAAGGCGAGCTTCTCGATGACGTTGAGCGGTGCGTGGTCGCAGGCCGACATCAGTTCGGAGAGCTGCACGCGCGCCGCGACCTCGATCTCGTCGGCGAGCCGGCCGATCACCTCACCGAACATGCTGATCTCGTCGTCGACATAGCGGCCGGTGATCAGAAGATCGGTCGCGTGCCACAAGGCGCGAGCCCGGCTTTCGTCGGTGCCGCGCGCGATTGCGTCGTCCAGATCCTGCAGAAGCGATTTCGCCCCGTTCATCTCGATACCCCAGTTCTTGGTCGTTCTTTGGCGAACCGTTGCGCCATTTGGCGCGACGTCGAATTCCTCTGGAACCGACGCTAGAGATGAAACGCGAGAATTCGGTAAAACCGGCAAATCAGTTTTGCCGACGAAAATTCGTTCAAATGCGAGGCAATGCGTTAACCGGCGGGCAAGGGGCTGCGCTCCCTCTCCCGCTTGCGGGAGAGGGTCGGGGAGAGAGTGTCTCCACGATGGGATAGCCCCCTAGAGGAAAAAGCCCTCACCCGGCGCTACGCGCCGACCTCTCCCGCAAGCGGGAGAGGCTAAGAAAGCTCGCAGCTCACAACTCGCGCAGACCAATCCCGCTCACGGATTCTGCGGCGTCAGCACCAGTGGGGGCTTCGGCTTGGGTTTTGCGGGCGCAGGGCCCGGCGCCGGGCGCACCTCGATCGGCGGCGGCAGCGGCGCGACCTGCTGGCTCGCGAGCGGCGGGTTTGGCGCTGCGGGAGCGGCCTGCGGCGCCTTCGGCGTCGGCGCCGCCTTAGGTTCAACCTTGGCCTTTGGCGGCGCGCGGCGCGGATCCTGGCCGGGCAGCGGCACATTGGCCGGGGCTTGCTCGGGCGCCGTCTCCGGAGCGACCAGCGTCGGCAGTGCGGCNCTCGATCGCATCGAGCCGGCGCGTCTCGCGGTCGATGGTGCGCACCGCAAGCCACGACGACAGCGGCGCGAGATCGACGGTGCGGTTGAGCTTGTCGGGAGGACCCGCCGCGAACAGCTGGATCTCGGGCGGCGCACCGGAGAGTCCCGTCATGATCGGCGTCAGGCTGGCGCGGATGTCGGCCTGGTCGGCCGGAATGTCGTAGCCGCCGGAAACAATGGCGCGGGCATTCTTCGCCTCCAGCGGCGTCGCCCCGACACGCAGCCGTCCATCGCGGATCGTGAACGGGATCTGCGCCGAGGCGACCGCAATCGGGCCTGCCGACAGCGCCGGCTCGACCAGCTGCCGCAGGCGGTTGTCGTCGCTGACCTGGCCGCCGTCGCTGGCGCGGATGGCGATCTCGAAGGCGCGCGGATTGAGGCCGGAGATCTCGGCGGATTCGAGCGTCACCGTGCCGTTGCCGGCGAGCGCGCCGGTGAGGGCCGCGACGCTGCGGCCCTGGCTGGTCAGCGCCATCTGCACCGAGGTGCGGCCCTTGGGCAGCGCCAGATCGCGATAGCGCAGCACGGTCGCATCGACATTGCTGAGTTCGATGCGCGCGTTCAGCGCAAGGCCGTTCGCGCCATTGCGCGCGTCGAAACTTGCCGACATCTCGCCGCCGCCGACGCCACCCTTGAGGCCATCGAGCGCGAGCGACTGGCCGTCGCTGCGGATCGTGCCGCCGAACGGCCGCAGCTCGATCCCGCCGGGCATCATGCCGCGCAACGCCTGGAAGGCGATGCGGCCGCGCCAGCCGCCGAGCAGCCCCGCGCCCAGCGGCTCGCTCGCATCGCGCCCCGCCGCGCCGATCGCCATCGCGAGCGCAGTCCCAAGGTCGAGCATATCGAGGCCGACCTCGCCGTCGACGCTCTTGTCCTGGTCGAGCGTGACCGCGAGGCGCCCGCGCAGATGCGAGCTGCCTGCGCTGCTGTCGAGATCCTCGAAGGTCAGGCGATTGCCTGACAGCGTGAGGCGCGAGGACAGGCTGACGCCCTGCGCGGATTTGTCCGCCGGGCTGATTCCTAACAGCGGCGCGAGGTTGGCGTTACGCACGCGCAGATTGACGCTGGCCGTGGGCTCCGACGGCTCGACTGTCCCTTGCGCATCGGCGTCGAGCCCGCCGCCGCTCAGCTTGGCGTTCAATTGCAGCGGCCGCCGCCAGGCACCGCTCAAGCGACCCTCGAATTGCGAAGCCCCCTGGCCCGCGGCCACCATACGATCGAGGCCGAGGAGGGTCAGCAGCGCACGGGCCTGCGGCGTCGAGGCTTTTGACTCCAACGTGAAGTCGCTGCTCCGCAATTTGTCGAGATCGATGCCGTTTACGGCCGCGACCGGTGTCTGCGCGGCCAGCGTCGCGGTCGCCTTGAGCTGCGGCGCGTCGAGATCGAGCACGGCACGGGCGTCGCTGCGATCGGCATGCTCGGCGTTCTTGTCGAGGCTGAGGTCGAGCTTGAGGCGCGTTGCGCCCGGCAATGACGGGAGAGCATCGAAGCGCGCACGCACCGACGGCGCAAACGGCTCGATCAGTGCGGTGAGCTCGCGCAAGGAATTGGCGGAGGATTTCAGCGCGAGCTTGCCGGTGGCCCTGGTGCGGTCGAAGCTGCCGCTCGCTTCCGTGGTCACGCCGCTGGTCTGGCCGAAGCGCAACTGCTCCAGCGACAGCGACGCCGGAGAGTAGCCGAGTCTTGCCGCAAACGGCCGCAGCTCCTGCCCGGCGGAGATGGCGCGGCCGACATCAAGCGAAAGCTTTGCCTCCTCCGGCCATTCGCCTTGCGGCCCTGCGAGCGCGCGGACAAAGCTCGCGGCGGCATCGAGATCGAGCCGGTCGGCCTTCAGCTCGGCGTCGATCCGCGAGCCCTTGTTCGCGCCGGTCTGGACGAAGGCAATCCGCCCCTCGACGGCGCCGCCCTCGATGTCGGCCTTCAGCCTGTCAACGGCGAGATGGTTGGCGGCGATCGTCACGTCGCCGGCAAGGCGCAGCGGCCGCGTGCTGCGGCGGTTGATCTCGCTGCGGCCCTGGAGCCATGCCACGAGCGCATCGGGATCGGAGGATTCGACGTTGAGGCGGCCGCTGAAACTGTCGGCGCCGGGCGTTGCGCCATTGAGCGAGAGCTGCGTCGCGCCGGGCGCACGCAGCTCGAGGCGCCGGAAGGTCCAGGACCGGCCGTCGGTCGCAAGCTCCGCCGCGATGTTCTGGAGCGGGCGGCCACCGAGCATGATCTGGTCGGAGTTGAACTCGATCTGCGCCGGGATCGGCGCCTGCGGAATCGCGGCGAGGCCTGCGCGCAGCGCCGGCAGGATGCGCAGCGGCTCGGAATCGTCCTTGGCCGCAAGCCTGTCGGCATCGATCTGACGCGCCGACAGCACCGCGCGCAGCAAAGGCGAATTACCGAACCTGAGGTCACCAACGCCGCCGACTTTCAACGCGTTGTCGTCGGTGCCGATGCTCGCATCGATCTGGTCGAATTTGGCGCCGGCCGGGTCGGCCTTGAGCTTTGTCGTGAGCTTCCACGGCGTCGGTCCGGTCTCTCCGGCTTTCTTCACCACCGGCACGGCGAGCATCAGGGCACCGTCGAATTTCGGCTGACGGCCCTCGAAGGCGAGCACGCCTTCGAGATCGGCCAGCATCGCGCGCTCGCCGGGATCGACGTTGAGATGCAGCCGGGTGGCGCTGCCGTCGGCGCTCGGGCCGGAGGAGATGCGGAACGGGTAGCGCGCGCCCGAGACCTTGAAACTGCCGTCGCCGCGCACCGAGCCGGCGAGCGAGCGGACGTCGCCGGAGAAGGCGATGTCGGTCAGCTCCAGCGTCGAACGGCTGGCGGCATCGTGCAGCGCGATGCGGCCGGTGAGGTTCAGCCGTTCGATGGCGAGCGAGGCCAGGTTGAAGCTGCCGCTCGCGGTAGACGGCAGATCGACGCGTCCGCGCGCATCGAGGCCGAGATCGACCGCCATGCCGCCGACCGTCAGCTCGGTGGCGCGCCATTCACCGCGCATCAGGGAGCCGAGGCTGAACTCGACGTCGAGCTTGTCGGCGCGCAGCCGGCCGAGATCGTTGTTGCCGCCGAAGGTCACGGAGCGCAGCCGCAGGGTCGGCGCCGGCAAGAGCCGCGCGTCGAGTTCACCCGCCACCCGCACCGGCACGCCGATGATCCGGCCGGCCTCCGCCTCGAACTGGGGCCGGAACTGGTTCCAGTCGATGAAGTAAGGCCCGATCAGCGCGGCCAGAAGCGCTAAGATGAAGGCAATCGCCAATCCGAGCAGCGTCGTCTGCACGGGTCTCCCCTCGGCCAAACCGGCACCCGGGCCAAACCTTGGCCCCTGCAAACCTTGGCCTTGAGGCTTCAGGCGCGCCGGAACAGCCCCTTATATAGAGGGAAGTGTGGCGAAGTCACAGCGACTGTTGCGCGCGGAGGTTAACTCCGCGGCTTCACCAGCTGGCGGGAAGCTGCGTCAGGCCGCGCAGCACGAAGGTCGGCCGCCATTTCGGGTTCTCGACGTCGTCGATGCGCAGGTCAGGCAGCCGCCGCAAGAGCGTGGCAATGGCGATCTCGGCCTCGATGCGCGCCAATTGGGCCCCGAGGCAGAAATGGATGCCCCCGCCGAACGACAGCGGCTTCACGTTCTGCCGGGTGACATCGAGCCGGTCGGGACGATCAGGGTAAACGGCGGGATCGCGGTTGGCCGAGCCGAGCAGGCAGAGCACGGTCTCGCCCTTGGGGATCTGCCTGCCGCCGAGATCCTCGATGTCCTCCAGCGTGACCCGTCCGGTCATCTGCACCGAGGAATCGTAGCGCAGGAATTCCTCGATCGCGCCCGCCATCAGCTCCGGCCGCGCCTTCAGCAGCGCGAGCTGGTCCGGATTGCGGTGGAGCGCGAGCAGGCCATTGCCGATCAGATTGACGGTGGTCTCGTGGCCGGCGCCGAACAGCAGGATGATGTTGGCGGTCAGCTCCTCGTTGGTGAGCTTGTGGCCGTCTTCCTCGGCCTGCACCAGCTGCGTGATGAGATCGTCGCCGGGATCTCTGCGGCGCAGCTCGAACAGCTGCTGGAAATACATCTGCGCCATCATGTTGCCGGCGTTGCCCTTGGCGATCTCCTCCGGCGAGAGCGGCACGGGATCGAGCAGCCGGCCGCCGTCGCGCGAGCTCTTGTAGAAGACTTCGCGATGGTCCTCGGGGATGCCGAGCATGTCGCAGATGATGGTGACGGGCAGGCGGAAGGCGAAATCCTCGATCAGGTCCATATGGCCGCGCGCGATCACGGCATCGATGGCCTGGTCGACGATCTCCTGGATGCGCGGCCGCATGTCCTCGATGCGGCGGGCGGTGAAGGCCTTTACGACGAGACCACGCAGGCGGGTGTGATCCGGAGGATCAGACTGCAGCATCCAGTGGCTCATGCTGCGGAACACCGGCTCGTCCATAATCTTTTCGCTGTAGCGGCGCTTGGAGCGCTCGACGAAATCCTTGCCGAAGCGCTTGTCGCGCATCACGAGGCTGACGTCGGCATGGCGGCTGGCGACGAATTGGCCGAACGGCGTCACATGGATCGGCTCGATCGCGCGCAACCGGTCGTAATGCGGATAGGGATCGCGGATGAAGTCCGGCGAGAGCGGGTTGAACAGCGGATCACCGCCGGCGTTCTGCACTTGCTCGTTCATGGTGACCTCGAACCGGTTGCCGCATGACACGAATACGCCGGCAGCCCCTGCCCGCGCGGCGCAACCACCCCTTTTAATTATCAATTCGATACATAGTTGTATCGAGTTGCATTCTGCCCTAACCTCGTCCGATGTCAAGGGTGAGAACCAGGCCGACCAGGGACGACACGCGCGAGGCGCTGTTCGAGGCGGCCGCGCGCGTGTTCGAGGAGGACGGCATCGGCGGCGCCAGCATCGAGGCGATCGCGGCCGCCGCCGGCTTCACCCGCGGCGCGTTCTATTCCAACTTCAAGAGCAAGGACGAACTGATCATCGCCATGCTCGAGGACCATGTCGAGCAGTCGATCCGGCGCAACATGGACATCCTCGCCCAGCACGACAATCTCGACGATTTCATCGCGGCACTGAAGTCGATGGACCGCAGCAAGCAGGATCCGCTCGGCCGCGCGCCCCTCCTTCACATGGAGATGATCCTCTACGTCGCGCGCGCCGAGAAGCGCCGGCCGGAACTTGCCAAACGCCTGCGCGCGCGGCGCAAGCTGGTCGCCGACATCGTCGAGGCGACATTGAAGGGCAACGGACGGAACAACGCGCTGAACCCGCCCTGGATGGCCTCCGTCGTGCTGGCGCTGGAAGACGGCTTTCGCCTGCACCGGCTGATCGATCCCGACACGACGCCGGCCGACAGCTTTCTGCGTGCAATTACGGATTTGCGGCGCAGGACAGGACTTTCGTCTAATTAGGGCGTGGTTTCGGATCGCGACGTCGCTTCGTTCGGCTCTGCTCGTGCGCGCGTTTGCGATCAAAAGGACACACCAGAGGTCCGGTGCCGCATGTTGAAACAAATTTAATTTGCACCTCGCGATTCCAGGACGTAACTGCCAATCAAGAGCGACGTGATCCGGCAACGACCGGGCGAGAAGGCGCTGTACCAACAAGCAAGAAAAGCGAGCACAGCAGCTACTTTTCGTTCAGGAGACATCATTGCCCGGCATCGTCCATGTCGTGGATGACGACGCGTCATATCTAACGGCTATCCAACAGGTTCTGGAGGCGAGCGGATACCGCGTCGCCACTTATGCATCGGCGCAGCAATTGCTCGACCAGCAGCCGGACGAAAACAAGGGCTGCATCCTTCTGGACGTCCGGATGCCGGGCATGAGTGGGCTCGAGCTGCAGCGCCGCCTGACCGAGCGCGGCTCGACGCTGCCCATCATCTTTCTGACCGCCTATCCGGACGTCAGCACCACCGTGAAGGCGATCAAGGCGGGGGCGGACGACTTCCTGATCAAGCCTGTTGGCCCGGATGTTCTTCTCAGAGCCATCGCACGCGCGATCGCGCGGCATCGCGACGCGCGCGAACTCGACGGCGAGCTTGAAGCGCTTCGGAGCCGGCTTTCGACCCTCACCCCGCGCCAGCTGCAGGTCTTCCAGATCATCGTGCAGGGCAAGACGAACAAGCATGCCGCGCGGGAGCTCGGCAACGCCGAGCGGACGATCAAGGCGCATCGGCGCGCGATCATGGACAAGTTTCAGGTCCAATCGGTGGTCGACCTGGTCAGGATCGCCGAAAGGCTCGGCGTGCTCGGCGCAAAGGACGAGCCGGACGCGACCGCATGAGGTGACGCGCGGCGCTCTAGCCCCGCAGAGCCGACTAAGCCGAGCGCTTCACCGCAATCCCGTCAACCGGCGCCAGCCTTCCCAGCATCGCCCTCGCCTGCTCGGCGCAGTGCTCGATCAGCCAGCGCTCGAAGGCGACGGGGGCGAGCGCAGGGGCATAGAGGAAGCCTTGGACAACGTCGCAGCCAAGTTCGGCCAGCGTCCTACGCTGGCCTTCGGTCTCGACGCCTTCGGCGACCACGGTCATGCCGAGGCCCTGGCCGACGCGCACCACGGCGGTGGCGATGGCGAGGGCGCCTGCGTCCTTCTCGATGTCGCGCATGAAACTG
Source organism: Bradyrhizobium sacchari (assembly GCF_002068095.1). Lineage (GTDB taxonomy): Bacteria > Pseudomonadota > Alphaproteobacteria > Rhizobiales > Xanthobacteraceae > Bradyrhizobium > Bradyrhizobium sacchari. The sequence continues at coordinate 84,917 of NZ_LWIG01000053.1, forward strand.
CGGTCGATCTTGAGCTCGCGGATCGGCAGGTGCGCGAGGCGGCTGAGACTGGAATAGCCGGTGCCGAAATCGTCGACCGAGAGCCCGACGCCGAGCTCGCGGATCGCGTTCATGGTCTCGAGCGCAGCGACCCTGTCCTGCATGAACGCGCCCTCGGTGATCTCGAGCATCAGGGCATCCGGCGGCAGATCGTATTCGACGAGGATATCCTTCAGGCGCGCGGCCAGCGTGACGTTGCGGAAATTGATCGGCGACAGGTTCACGGAGACGCTGGGGATATTGAGCCCGGCGCGGCGCCAGCTCGCCATCTGCCGGCAGGCCTCGCGCACCGACCACAGGCCGATCTGCTCGATCAGGCCGCACTCCTCGGCAAGCGGGATGAATTTGGCCGGCGAGACGTCGCCGAGCTCGGCATCATGCCAGCGCGCCAGCGCCTCGACGCCGTGGATCGCGCCGTCACAACTGCGGATCTGCGGCTGGTAGCTGAGGGTCAGCGCGCCCTCCGCGATGGCGCGGCGCAGCGCAGCGATCAGGGCCAGGCGCTGCTCGGTGAGGCCGTTCATCTCGGCACTGAACAGGCGATGGGTGGAGCGGCCGGCCTGCTTGGCCATGTACATGGCGGCGTCGGCCTGCTGCATCAAGGTGTCGATGTCGGTCGCGTGATCGGGATAGAGGCTGATGCCGATGCTGGCCGACATCGGCATCAGCTTCGATCCGAGCCGCAACGGCGCGGCCAGCGCTTCAGTGATTCCGGTCGCGACGCGCTCGGCGGCCTCGGCGTTGCGCTGCGGCAGCAGGATGACGAACTCGTCGCCGCCGAGCCGGCCCAGCATGTCCTCGGGGCCGATATGCTCGCGCAGGCGCTGCGCCAGCTGGATCAAGAGCTCGTCGCCGGCGGCGTGGCCGAGCGTGTCGTTGACGTCCTTGAAATGATCGACGTCGAGGAAGGCGAGCGCGACATGACCTCCGGTCGGGCAGGCATCGATCGCGGTGGTGATCAGGTGGCGCAGCTGCGCGCGGTTCGGCAGGCCGGTGAGCATGTCGTGATAGGCGAGCCGCGCGATTTCGGCGCGCGCCTCCTTGCGCTCGATCGCGAACGCGCCGAGGTTGACGCAGGCATCGACGATCTGGCGGTGCCATCTGCTCGGCGCCCGCGGTTCGCGATAATAGAAACCGAAGGTGCCGATGACCCGGCCGTCCTTGGCCTTGATCGGCGTCGACCAGCAGGCGCGCAAGCCCACTTCGAGCGGTCGCGCCTTGTAGGGCTGCCAGCGCGGATCGGCATCGATGTCGGCGACCAGAACCGGAATGCCGTAGTAGGCTCCGGTTCCGCACGTCCCGACCTCGGGACCGATCGCGATGCCGTCGAGCGAACGGGAATAGTCCTCGGGCAAGCTCGGACCGCCCAGCGGATGGAGCAGGCCGGCGGCATCGACGTGCAGCAGCGAGCAGACGACGCCGGGCGCGATCTGCTCGACGCGGCGGCACAGCCGATCGGCAATCTCGGTGATCGGCGCCTCGTCGGCGAGCGCCGCCATGATCAGCTGCTGCAGCGAGCGGAGCTGCTTGGTCTCGGTGATGTCCTCCAGCAGCGCGAAGATATGCCTGACCCGGCCCTTTTTGTCGCGGAAAGCATCGATCCGGGCGCAGACCCAGATCTCCTCGCCGTCCTTGTCGCAGACGAGCAGCTCGGCCTCGCCGCCGTGGCCGCCAGTCATCAGGCGCCTGACGAGACTCACAACGGCGTCGCGATCGGTGTGACGGCCGGCGATCAGGTCGCCCGCGCGGCGCCCTTCGGCCTCCTCGCTGGTATAGCCGAACAGCGCCGTGAACGCCGAATTGACGTAGACGATGTTCTGCTCGACGTCGGTGATGATCACCGCGCGGTTGGTCTGGTCGGAGACCGCGTGGAGCAGCCCGATCCTGACGCGGCGTTCGGCATCGAGGGTGACATCGCGCGCGAACACGATGCGATGGGTCGCGCCCGCGACATTCGCCGACGACATCGCGATCTGCGCCTTGATACGGCTGCCGTCGCACCGCGCGAGGCTGATCTCGTCGCGGAAATCAGTGGTCGCTCCGCCGTGAAGACAATTGAGGGTCAGAACGGCGGCATCGCTGCCGAGCACATCGGCGGCGGCGAGCTTCCAAATCCGCTCCGCCGCAGCGTTGAAATGCGTAATGCGATGCGCGTCATCGACGATGACGATGCCATCGTCGGCGCGCTCCAGCGCTGCGCGCAGCACATCCGGAATTTCTGTCACAAGGCGATCGGAGGCGAACATCGTCTGACCCGGCAGCGTCGCGAAAACACGGCAATCGACGAGAGGTTAACGCTCCGATGGTGTCCAAGATGTTTTCGCGGTCCCCTCGTGCCCGGCCAAGAGGCGCCATGCTTAACGTTTCACGAAAACGGCGGAGTTATCTCGATGTGTCCGGAACCTGTTCGGATGCCGGTTTGAGCGTGTGCAGCCGGCCGGCCACCGCGCGCACCTTGCCCGGCGACGCCCGCCAGATCGAAAGCGCCGACAAGCCGCTCACAACCATGGCAATACCGAACGCCAGCGTGTAGTCGCCGGCGCGATCATAGAGGACGCCCGTCACCCAGGGACCGGCCGCGCCGCCCGCCAGGGCCGCCAGCATGATGGTGCCGAAAATACTGCCCTGGTGCCTGCCCTGGAATATCTCGAACACCACCGCGCCCATGATCGAGGTGAGACCATAACCGAGCGCGCCCTGCGTGAAGACCATGACATAGACGAGCCAGAGCGAAGGCAGATATTTCAGTGCGATCAGCGCGCCGAAGCAGACGACAAAACCTGCGCAGCTGATCGCCCAGACCCACTCGCGCCCGATGCGGTCGGAGACATGGCCCAGCACGATCTGGCCGGGAATGCCGAGCAGGCTGACGATGCCGAGCGCCCACACCGCGACACCGGGGCTGAAGCCGATATCGAGCAGGAATTTGGTCTGATGCACCTGCACGGCGTACCAGATGTACAGGCCGGAGAAATAGCCGATTGCGATCCACCAGAAGCGCGCGGTCGCGACGGCGCGCTTCAGCGTCCATTCGGTATTGACCCAGACGGGATCGACGACGTTGGAGATCGGCTTTGCCGCGCCGGCGGTCGGCGCCGCATCGCCATCCGGCTGAAGACCGATATCCTCGGGGCGCTTGCGCAGCAGCAGATTGATCGGCGCCAGCACGATCAGGACGAGCAGCCCCATCGCGGTGCAGGCGGTGCGCCAGCCTGTCTGCTCGATCATGTGCTGCACCCATGGCAGCAGCGTCACCGAGCCGATGCCGACGCCGGCAAAGGCGATGCCGATGGCGAAGCCGCGCTTGCGGATGAACCAGTTCGGCAGGAACAGCGACTGGCCGGAATAGCCGAGACAGACGCTGCCGGCGCCGACCATGACGCCGATGGTGAGATAGAGATGCCAGGGCTGGCTGGTCAGGGGTGCCAGCAGCAGCCCGCCGCCCATCAGCGCGACCCCGAGCTCCATCACCGCGCGCGGACCGGCGCGATCCATCAGACGGCCGATCAGCGGGCTCGCCACGCCGGAGGCCACGAAGCCGAACGAGAACGCGCCCGCGGTGATGCCGCGCTCCCAGCCGAATTCGGAGATGATCGGCGGAAAGAACAGAGAGAAGGCGGTGCGCGCGTTGACCCCGATGGCCATGGTGACAAACGTCACCGCGACCACGACCCAGCCGTAGAAGAACGGAAGCCGCATTTTTCTATTTCATCCCTGGACGATCCTTCGGACCATCTGAGGGTGTCCGGGTCAAGCGCTTTTCGCGCAGAGCGGCAGCGCAATCGCGTTTGAGAGTGGTTTTCCGCGGCCCATCCTTCGAGACGCTCGCTTGAGGCGGGCTCCTCAGGATGAGGACGGAGTGCGCGGTTACAGTTTCAACAGCCAGCGATGCCGCTTGGCCTCATCCTGAGGAGGCCGCGAAGCGGCCGTCTCGAAGGACGAGGCGCGTGCTCAGGCGGCGTCGAGCTGGGAGGATTCGGTCGCATCCAGGTCGATCTCGTCGACCGGCTGGGGGCGCCCGAACAGATAGCCCTGGGCGAAGTTGACGCCCAGCGCCCTCAGCCGCTCGAACTCTTCGCTGGTCTCGACGCCCTCGGCGGTGACCGACATGTCGAGCCCGCGCGCCAGCGTCACGATCGAGGAGATGATGGCGGATGAGCGCGGCTGATGCGTGAGGTTGCGGATGAACGACTTGTCGATCTTGATCTTGTCGAACGGGAACGCGGTGAGATAGCTGAGCGACGAGTAGCCCGTGCCGAAATCGTCGAGCGCCAGCTCGACACCGATGCCCTTCAGCCGCTCCATGAAGGCGTGGTTCTCGACGCCGCGCTCCAGCAGCACGGATTCCGTGATCTCGATCTCCAGTCGCTCGGGTGACAGGCCGGAATCGGCCAATGCCGCGCAGATCATCTCGAACAGCTCGGCTTCCTTGAACTGGATCGGCGAGAGATTCACGGCGACCATCAGGTCGGAAGGCCAGCCGGCCGCATCCGCGCAGGCGCGCCGCAGCACGTACTCGCCGAGCGGAACGATCAACCCGGTCTCCTCGGCTAGCGGAATGAACTGATCCGGCGGGATCAGGCCGCGGCTCGGATGCCGCCAGCGCACCAGCGCCTCGAAGCCGCGCCGCGCGCCGCTCGTGGCATCGACGAACGGCTGGTAGTGCACCTCGAGCTGGCAGCGGGCGATAGCGTCCCGCAGATCCCCTTCCAGCGTGTTACGCGCCTCGAGCTCCGCCGACATCGCCTCGTCGTACACTGTGAAGCAATTGCGGCCCGCCGATTTCGAGCGATAGAGCGCAAGGTCGGCCTTCTTCAGCAACTGCTCCTGATCGGTGCCGTGATCCGGCGCGATCGCGATGCCGATGCTGGTGCCGATCTCGACGCGATGGCCGGGCAGCAGGAACGGCTGCGCCACGAGCTTGGCGATGCGTCCCGCCAGCTCCGTTGAGCTGGCGCGCTGCTCCTCGCAGGCTTCCTGGATGATGGCGAATTCGTCGCCACCGAGCCGCGCCAGCACATCAGTGGCGCGCAGCGCGGATTTCAGCCGCTGCGCCACCTGGCGCAGCAGCACGTCGCCGGCGCCGTGACCGAGGGAATCGTTGACGTTCTTGAAGCGGTCGAGGTCGAGCATCAGGATCGAGAAGGCCGCGCTGGCCTCGTTCAGCTGGCTGTTGAGCTCGTCGAGCCGGGCGAGGAAGAAGGCGCGGTTCGGCAGGCCGGTCAGGATGTCGGTCTGGGCGAGCTCGAGCACCCGCCGGTTCGCCAGCGACAGCCGCCGCGAATTGCGGCTGGCGAGCATCAGATAGGTCGACAGCGACAGCGTGAGCAGCATGCCGACGGTGAGGACTGCGACCGCGCGATCATAGCCGGCCACCAACGCGCCGCCGGCCTTTGGCATGGCGCGCACCTGCCAGTCCGTATCGCCGATCTTGAGACTGCCCGACCAGTGCAGGGACCGCGCGACGTCCCGCATCGACTGCGGCGCGGTGGCCGCGGACGAATAGTCCGGCACCATGTCCTCGAGACTGACGATCTGGCCGGTGAAGGGCGGATAGACGTTCACACTGACCGCGGGGCTCGCTCCGGTGGTGACGCGAATGGACTGGATCAGCAGCGGCAGATCGAAGATGCCGACCACGAAGCCGGCCAGATTGCGGCGCCGCTCCGCGACCGTCTCGCGCGACGTTCCCTTGGCATAGACGGGAATGGCGACGAGAACGTCGGGCAGCCGACCGCCCTCCCTGGGTTCGTACAGACGGGTACGGATGGCCGCAACCCCGTCGTTGTCGCGGGCCCGCTCCAGCGCCGCAAGGCGTTCCGGGATGCTCGCGTAATTCATGCCGTAGACAGACGACGTCTTCGGCTGGGTCGAATAGAACACCGGGAAGTATTCGTCGCTCTGCGGCGCGACCTCGAAGACATCGCCCTGAAGCGACTTGATGCGGTAGCCGGACACGCCGTCCGCGGCCGCGGCGGCTTCGTATTCGGCGCGCCCCTTGCGGGTCACGCGCGGCAGCCAGGCGATGCGCAACATGCCGGGATGCCGCTCGAACAGGCGCACGCTGAAGGTCTCGAATTCGCTGCGGGTGACTTCATCATTGGTCGATTCGAACAGCGTGCGCAGCGCGACGAGCCTGGAGATGTACTCGCCCATGCCGTTCTGCATGACGATCGCTTCGGTTTCGGCCGCGTTCTCGAACTCGATCCGGTTGACGCGGTTTTCCCAGCGCGCGACGGCGGCGGCGCCGACGATCGAGAACAGAAGCCCAACGGCGATCGCGACCAGCGCAGGGCGATACAGGCCGAGCAGCGGCGCCGCACGCCACCATCCGGTCACACGCTTCCGATCCTGACCGTTCCGATCGCGACCGCCCATCTTGATCCGCACGTCCCCTTCGCGGCGGCGCGAACTTCTGGTTGAGCCACCGGAACTGCTATCGGACAAGGATCGCAGTTAAGAACTGCACAATTTCAGAACCTGCGCGTGCCGCATTGCGCGGCTTAGTTAACGATTGACGCGGAAGTCGCGGCAGACTGGAACTAAGTTGCCGGTTTTACCCGGAGTATTAGTCGACGTACGGGCAGCGCTCTCGGGCCCAAGCCATCCTTTTCGGAGCGGCGAACTTGCGGGCATCAAAGCGGAATTAGTCTCTCGGCCAGCTCGGCGAAGCTGGTAATCCGTGACGTCCGAAATGGCACATGTCCTAGCGATCGGACTTCCTGCCGTTTGCCTGGCCATAAGACGGCTTGTTGTCGGGATCGGATGTGAGGCACGCGCTCAGAGACACGCCGATCAGGAGCGCGCACACCGCAGGGATCACAAACTTCATCTGCTCAACCCTGCACAATGAACCATTTCACGACAGGCACGGACCTTTGACCTCGCGGGCCCAGACGAGGTTCAAGGCAGGGAGTTCAGGGCCGTCGCGTCCAGCGGTCGGCGTTGACGGCGCCTTGCGGGACCTCGCCCCTGACGATCGCTTCCACCTGCCGCACGGTTTCCAGCGACTGGTATTCGATCGCCTGCGGGGTCAGGCCGCCGACATGCGGGGTTGCAATCACGTTCGGCAGCTTTGCCAGCTCCGGCGTCGGCATCTGGTCGGGGGCACGGCCGACATCCATCGCGGCGCCGGCGATGCGGCTCTCGCGCAGCGCGCGTGCCAGCGCGGCCTCGTCGACAAGATTACCGCGGGAGAGATTGATGAAGACGGCATGCCGCTGCATGCGCGCCAGCGCCGCTTCCCCGATCAAATTCTCGGTCTGCTCGTTGGCGATGGCGAGGCAGACGACATAGTCGGATGCTGCGAGCAGCTCGTCGAGACCGACCTGCCGGATGGCGGCATCGGTGACGGTTACGAAGGGATCGGAGACCAGCAACTCCATGCGCAGCACCTTTGCGATCTCGGCGAGATAGCGCCCGATGCTGCCATAGCCGATGATGCCGATCCTGCTGCCGGCGAGCTGGCGGCCCATCCGCGCCTCGGGCTTGCGGGCGGCCTGGTAGTCCGCGGTCGTCCGTGACACACCACGAGAGAGGTCGACCATGAAGCCGAGCGCGAGCTCGGCGACGGCCTGCACGAAGCCGGGCCCAGCGCGGGTCACGAGCACGCCGGCTTGCGAAGCCGCATCCACATTGACGTTGCGGATGTCGACCGCGCAGCGGACAAAGGCGCGCAGGCGCGGCAATTGCGCAAAGATCTCCCCGCGCCCTTCCGTCATGCGATCGGCGACGATGATGTCGGCATCCTTCGCGGCACGCACGAGGCCGGCCGCGTCCAGCGTGTCGTCGCTCTCGTGCAGCATCACCTCGGCGGCCGCGCGCAGACCGTTCAGGCTGCGATCGCCGTAGTAATTGCGCCGCATCTCCGGCGTGTGCGCGAGCAGGACCTTCACGACAAAACTCCTTCAGTAGCCGAATGCCCGCGGCAGCGCGGTCGAGAGCCATGGCACGAAGGCGATGACGAGCAGGCAGAGGAACAAGAGGCCAAGATAGCCCATGATCGGCTTCACCGTCTGCTCGATCGGCACGTTGCCGATCAGGCAGGCGCCGTAGAGCCCGAGCCCGAGCGGGGGCGCGAACAGGCCGATGCCCATCGCGATGACCAGCACGACGCCGAAATGCAGGGGGTCGACGCCGAGCTGAACCGCGACCGGCAACAGCAGCGGCCCGAAGATGATCAACGCAGCGGCCCCCTCCAGCACCGAGCCCATCACGATCAGCACGACGATCGCGAGCAGGATAAACATCCAGACGCCGGAGGTCTTGGAGAGCCCCAGCATGAAATCGCCGACCGCGTGCGGGACCTGCTGCAAGGTCAGCGTGAACGCCAGCGACTGCGCGGCCGCGACGATGAACAGCACGAGGCCCGCGCGCGTTGCGGCCTGGACGAAGCTGTGCGCCGCCGTCCTGAAGTTGAGCTCGCGGAACACCAGGCTGCCGACGACCAGCGCGTAGGCCACGGCGAAGGCGGAGATTTCAGTGGCCGTGGCAAAGCCGCTCTTGAAGCCGAAGAAGATCATGAAGATCAGGCCGAACGCGGCGATCGCGCCGCTCCACAGGCCCGACACCGGCGCCTGCGGGGCGATGTCCTCGGCCTCTGCCGGCGGCTTGCCGAAGATGATGGAGACTGCGATCAGAACCAGCGCCATCAGCGCTGCCGGCAGCAGCCCGGCCATGAACAGGCCGCCGATCGAGAGGTTGGCGACGAAGCCGAGGATGATCAGGTTGATGCAGGGCGGAATGGTTTCCGCCATCACCGCGGAGGCGGCGAGCAGCGCCACCGCGCCGCCCGGATTCTGCCTGGAGCGGCGCGCCGCCGGGATCAGCACCGAGCCGACCGCGGCGACATCGGCCATCTTCGAGCCGGAGATGCCGGAGAACAGCACCATCGAGGCCACCATCACGACGTTGAGGCCGCCGCGCATCCGCCCCACCGCGCGCTGCAGCAGCTCGATCAGGCGCACCGACATGCCGTTGGCTTCCATGAGGTAGCCGACGAGGATGAAGAACGGGATCGCGAGCAGCACGAAATTGTCGATGCCGCGCGCCATCTGCTGGGCGAAGATGACGCCGGGCAGCGCGCCCTCGACCCAGATGAAGATCAGCGCGGCGAGCGCCAGCGCGAAGCCGATCGGCAAGCCGCCGAACAGCGTTGCGAAGAAGCCGATCAGCATCAAGGTGCCCGCCGACGGCACGGTAGCCGGCGACACATAATCCCAGGCGAGATAAAGGGCGGTGACGAGGATGATCGCAATGAGGCCCCTGACGATATCGGGAAGCGGCCGCGCGCAGAGATGGTCGATCGCGAACACCGTCATGAACAGCGCGCCGATGCCCATCGGGTAGAAGGTCAATTCCAGCGGCAGGCCGGAGCCGGTGGTCTGGCCGGCGGTGAGCGAGCCCAGCTTGATGGCGTTGTAGGCGACGTAGCCGGAGATCAGCACGACCAGAAGCGCGCTGGCGGCATCGACCAGCGTGCGGAGCCGCACCGGCAGCAGATCGCGGAAGAAGGACACGCCGACATTCTCGCCGCGCGCAAGCGCGCTCGCCGCGCCGAAGAAGGCCGAGCCGACCATCAATCCGCGGGCGACGTCATCGGACCATTCGACCGGCGCATTGAAGAAGAAGCGCAGCAGCACGGACGCGCACACTACCGCGAGATCGGCGGCCAACAGGCCGGCCGCGATCGCGTCGCTGACGCGAAGCAGCAACGTCATGCTGCCGTGGCGGCCGCCCGAGAGCGGCACCGCAGCTGTCATCGCCATTTCGGACTTGGCCATTGGGACTTGGGCATGGGACTTGGCCATGAGACTTGGCCATCAGGCTTGCGTCGCGCGGATCATGTCGATGACCGGTTTGGATTCCGGCCGAGCCTTGATGAAGTTCTCGATCTGCGGCGCGACTCGCTTCTTGAAGGCTTCGCGGTCACATTCGGCCACTGTCACGCCCTTCTCGCCGAGCGCCGCCAGCGCCTCCTTCTCGACCGCGAGCCCATGGGCGCGGGTATCGACCGCGGCCTTCTTCGCGGCATCGAGAAAACCCTCGCGCAGCTTCGGATCCATGCGGTTGTAGGTCATGTCGCTGAAATAGATCGCAAGCGGCGAGAAATTGTGCTGCGTCAGCGCGTAGAATTTCGACGTTTCGAAGAACTTGCTGGCGAGGATCGTCGGCGGATCGTGCTCGAGTCCGTCCAGCACGCCGGCCTGCAAGGCCGTGTAGATCTCGCCGAAGGCCAGCGGCGTCGCGGCCGCGCCCATCAGACGCAGGCATTCAGTGATGACGGGATTGGGCAGCGTGCGGATCTTGAGGCCGGCGAGATCCTCCGGCGTCTTCACCGGCTTCTTGGCCAGCACGCTGCGCGAGCCGAAATTATAGGCCCAGGCGATGATGCGAATGTTGCCGCCCTTGAGCAGGGCGTCCTCGACCGGCTTGGCGGCGCCGGCATCGAACGCCTTGGTCTGCTGCGGGAAGCTCGAGAACAGGAAGCCGAGATCGAAGGTGCCGACCAGCGGCACCAGATTGGCCGAGATCGACGAGCCCGACACCATGAGGTCGATGACGCCGAGCTTCACCGAATTGATGACGTCGATCTCCTGGCCGAGCTGGTTGTCCGGGAAGAAGGCGACCTCGACCTGCTCGCCGAGCCCGTTGCCCTTCAGATTCTTGACGAGGTTGTCGTAGTAGACGCGCCCGTTGGCGTATTTGGGATCGTTCGGCAGCGAGGAAGAGCATTTCAGCTTCAGCGTCGCGGCTTCGGCACGGCCGATGATCGCGGGAGAGAGCACGAGGCCGGCGGTGACCGCCGCCGATGACTTGATGAACGCGCGACGGTTCACGGGCACGATGGTCATGGTGCGGTCTCTCCCCGATTTTATTGTTTGCGACCGCAGTCGTTGCCACGGCGCTTTGCATCGACTGTATGGCCAAAGCGACGACAGAGGCAAGGGATGCGGCAGCCTGCCGCCGCGCGCCGCGCGCCGAATGGGAAGCGCACCACGGCGGCGCGAAGCACCATGTTGTCCCAGGATTTTCGACGAGATCGGGCTGCGTCGCGATGTACGAGGGGGCGCTCTTTCGCATCAGCGACGATCAATCCAATTGGCGCATGGATCAATGCGCAATTCACATGGATCATACCGAAACGATGCCCGGCCCGCTCCGGCAGACACCCTGCCCCATTTTGCCGCAGCAGCGTGATCCAGCGCACAGACAGTGTCGTGGCACGGACTTAGAAAAGGTGACATCATCGCGCGCATTGCCGATGGAGGTGACATCATGCGCCGTCCAGTCCTTTCCAATTTGCTGCTTGCGTCCGGCCTCCTTGCTCTCACACAACTGACGATGCCGACCGATGCCGCGGCCGAAGCGCGGCTCGCACTGGTGATCGGCCAGTCCGCCTATCGCACCGTGCCGGAACTGCCCAACGCCGCCAACGACGCCCAGGGCATGACCGAGTTGCTCGGCAATGCCGGTTTCACCGTCACGTCGGCAGCCAATCTCGGTCAGAACGAGATGCGCGCGGCGATCTCGGATTTCGCCGGCAAGGTCAGCGCCAGCGGCGGCGACACCGTTGCGCTGGTGTTCTATGCCGGCCACGGGCTGCAGATCGACGGCGAGAACTATCTCGTGCCCGTCGACCTCGACCCCAAGCGCGAGGCCGACATTCCGCTCCAGGGCGTACGGCTGAACGACATGCTCAACACGCTCGGCGCGCTGCCGACGCGGGCGCGCATCTTCATGCTCGATGCCTGCCGCAACAACCCGTTCCCCGCGCTCAGCGGCGCCGGCCACGGGCTTGCGATCGTCGACACCAAGGCCGGCGCACCGGGCTCCTTCATCTCCTATTCGACCTCGCCCGGCGCCGAAGCCGAGGACGGCAACGGCCTCGACAGCCCCTACACCACGGCCGCGCTGGCGATCGCCAAGCAGCCCAATCTGCCGATCGAGGAGGTGTTCAAGCGCATCCGCGTCGCGGTGGCGCAATCGACCGACGGCCGGCAAATCCCCTGGGAAAGCTCGTCGCTGACGACCGACTTCAAGTTCTTCGGCGGCGACAGCAGCAGTGGTCAGCCCGCTCTCCCCGGCGCATCCGCGATGGCGCTCGCCAGCGGCTCGCGCAGCGTCGCCGACTGGCGCAAGGATTTGCAGGGCAAGGAGCCGAAGGCCGCCTATGAGCTCGTGATCACCGACGACACCGTCGAGGCATATCAGGCCTATATCGAGCTGTACGCACAGGACTCCCGCACCCCGCGCCTGCGCACGGTGGTGGAGCGCCGGCGCCAGATGCTGGCCTGGGAGCGTGCGGTCGCGATCAACACCCGCGCCTCGTTCGAGGCGTATCTGGCGAACTGGGACAACAGCGATCTCGCGGCAACCGCGCGCAGGCTGCTGCTCCGCGTGCAGAACCGCAACTATGCCCTGCCCGTGGCCGCGGCGGCTACCCCCGCTCCGGTCGCCGTCGCGATGGCGCCGACCTGCCCGTGCTCGACGCCCACGCCGCCGGCGAGCCCGGTCAACCCGGCCGTGACGCCCATCATCAAGAAGCGCGTCGACGACACCCCGCCGAAGCGCAAGGTGGTCGAGACGCCGCCGAAGCCGCGCCGCCCGCCGCCTGAGGAAGTTGTCTACGAGCGCGCACCGCCGCCGGATCGCGGCCCGCCGCCCGGCGCCGTGATGCAGGGCATCGGCATCGGGATTGGCATCGGCATGGGCATGGGTGGTGGCGGCCGCGGCGGCGACTATCACAATGAGCGAGGGCGGTACTGAGGGGGACTCGCGCGATACGGAGGACAGTGTGTCCTCCGTCATTGCGAGCGCAGCGAAGCAATCCAGACTGCCGACGCGGTCAGATTCTGGATTGCTTCGCTTCGCTCGCAATGACGACGGATGTAGAGAAATTGCGTCTGCCGCTTCCCGATCCGGATGTTGTAGTCTTATCGGCTAACAAGCATTTCCGGGGACCTCAATGCCGCACGACGCCGACACCAGGCACGCATGGCCGCTGTTCCGCTCGCTCGCCTCCTATTCCCTGCCGGGCGACCTGATGGCGGGGCTGACGCTGGCGGCGATTGCGATCCCCGAGCAGATGGCGACCGCGCGGCTTGGCGGCTTTGAGCCGCAGATCGGCTTCTTCGCCTTCATGGCCGGCTCGCTCGGCTTCGCGCTGCTCGGTGGCAACCGCTTCCTCTCCTGCGGCGCGGACTCCACGATCACGCCGATCTTCGCCGGCGGGCTTGCGGCGCTCGCCGCAGTCGGCTCGCCGCAATATCAGGGATTTGCGGTCGCGCTGGCGCTGATGGTTGGCGCGATGATGCTCGCGGGCGGCGCCTTCCGCCTCGGCGGCATCGCCAACCTGCTGTCGATGCCGGTCATGGTCGGCTTCCTCGCCGGCATCTCCGTCCACATCATCGTGTCGCAATTGCCCGGCGTGCTCGGACTGAAGTCGCCGAGCGGGCCGACGCTCGATCGCATCGGCATGCTCGCCGGCGAGCTTAACCGCAGCAATCCCTTCACGCTGTGCATCGGCTTCAGTGTGCTGGCAACGGTCTTCGTCTCCGAGAAGATCAGCGCGAAAATCCCGGGCGCGCTGATCGGGCTCGTCGCCGCGACACTGGCCACGATCGCGCTCGGCCTCGAAAGCAAGGGCGTCAGCGTCGTCGGCGTGGTGCCGGGCACGCTGCCGCGGCTCACTTTGCCCGAGCTTGCGCCGGAGCATTGGGTGCATCTGGTGTCGCTCGCCTTCGTGATCACGATCGTGGTGATGGTGCAGACCGCCGCGACCACGCGCTCGTTCCCATCCGATCCCGACAAGCCTGCCGATGTCGACCGCGACTTCCTCGGCGCGGGCGCCGGCAGCGTTTTGTCCGGCCTGTTTGGCGCGTTTCCGGTCAATGCCAGCCCGCCGCGCACGGGGATCGTCGCCGAGACCGGCGGGCAATCGCAGCTCGCAGGGCTTGCGGCCGCGGCTATCGTGCTGGCGCTGCTCGCATTCGGCACCGGACTGCTGAGGCACGTTCCGGACGCCGCCCTCGGCGGCATTCTGCTGTTCGTCGCGCTGCGCATCGTCCGCGCGAAGCAGATCGTCACGATCTACCACCAGTCTCGAAGCGAATTCCTGCTGATCGTCGCGACCGCCGCCCTGATCATCGTGCTGCCGATCCAGCAGGGCGCGTTCCTCGGCATCGTGTTGTCGCTGCTGCACGGTATCTGGAGCACGACGCGGGCGCGGCTCGTCGAGTTCGAGCGCGTGCCCGGCACCACGATCTGGTGGCCGGCCCATCCGCACATCAGCGGCGAGCGCATCGACGGCGTTGCCGTAATCGGGCTGCAGGCGCCGCTTTCGTTCCTCAACGCCCCTGGTTTCCGCAGCGACGTGGCCAAGGTGCTCGGCACGGCAACCCCGCAACTGCTGGTGCTGGAGGCGAGCGGCATGGTCGAGATCGACTTCACCGCCGCGCAGATTCTGCTCGACATGTTCAAGGCGTGCAACGAACAGGGCGTCACCGTCGCCCTCGCGCGGCTGGAATCAGTGCGTGCGCAGGACGCGTTCGAGCGCTTCAGATTATACGACGCCCTGCCCCGCGAGCACGTCTTCCGCAGCGTGGACGAGGCGGTGCGCAAGCTGGCGAGATAGTCGCCCTTACTGCGCCAGGGTCGGGTGATCCCGCTGCACCGTCTCGCGGATCCAGCTGGCATGGATCGCGCGAAACAGGATCTGCGCGGTCTTGAGGTCGCCCGCCTTCATGCAGAGATCGACGATGCGACGGACCGCATCGTCGCGCATCAGTCCATCCGAGATATTCATCGCGATCTCCATCGCGACCTTGGCCGCGCGCTCGTAGCGCGCGCTCTCGCGCTTGTCGTTCTGCGCAGATCCTGCCGCGCTCGCGGAAGCCGCCTCGCAAATGGCGCGGATGCGCGCGGCGGCCTCGATGTCGCCGAGCGGCCCCTCGATCGTCTCGTCCCAGATGTCCTGCCGCGTCTTGCGCGCGAACCACTTCATCGCTCCACCATCCGCGATCTTCGAGCCGCCATATGGCCGCGCTTCAGTCTCTCCCAGCATAGAGAGGCCAATCGAGATCGGCGAGGCGATTTTTCCGCACGCTCCATCTTGACGTTTTCAGGACGTCCGGCGTGGGCCGATGGCCTCGAACTGTGCCTTCTGCTCGTCATTCAGCGTGGCGTAGAAATCCTCCAGCGCCGCGCGCACCGACTTGACGCCCTCGAGCATCGTGTCGAGCCGCTTGCGGACCGCGGCCATTCGCGCCGGCGGCGTCAACACCTCGCTGGGCTGGCAGGCCGCCTTGAGCGATGCGCTGACTTTGGCACTGGTATCCTGGAGCACCTGTAGCGCGGCACGCTGCGTGTCGTTGGGGCGAAGCCTCGCCTCGATGTCGGTGCCGGGCCAATCGAGTGCAGCAGGCGCACCGCATGTCTGGACCAGCGATCCTCCCCCGCTGCCGTTGGATGCCGTTGTGCGACGCTGATCTTCGGCCAGCGCGTTGAACCGCGCCTTCTGCTCGTCGGTGAGCGCGCCATAGAAGCTGTCGAGGGCGGGCTGGACGAGATCGACGGCTTTCACCATCGCCTCGACGCGCTGCTGCATCGCCGCCAGCCGGCCGGGCGCGGTCGCTGCGACCTGCGATGGGCAGGATGTGCGGATCAGCGCTGCAGCGTCGATGGAGGCGTTGCCGAGCGCATCGAGATTGGCACCCTGCGCCTCGGTCGGCTGCACCGCCGCGGCGATCTGGTCGATCGGAAGACCGACGATCTCGCGCCGGTCGCTGCCGCAAAGCTGATCCAGCGCAACGCCGCGCGCTTGCCGCCGTCCCTGCGGGCGCTGCGGCAGATAAGCGGACAGGCCATCATAGCCGTAGGGGCCGAAGAGGCCGGCATAGATGTCCGGATAGCCGTAGCCCCAGAAGCCGAGACCGTCGCCCCAGATCGTGTAGTCGTAGAGATCATTATAGGCGAACGGCCAGAACAGCGGTCCGACCCAGCCGTAACCGCCGCCCGGATGCTGCCACCATCCGCTGCTGGCACCATGCCAGCCGGCGAGCGCAGCCGCCGCCGTGATCTGGGCGCGCGCCGCCGGGTTGCCGATCAGACGGCCGTTGCGAAAGGCGCCGGAATGCATGTTGAGAGCGTTGCGGAAGTTCGCGGGGCGCACGGACGCATTGCGGATCTGACCGAAGTTCGGCCCACCATGTCGGGCGCCGGTTGCAAACCGCATCGCGCGATGATGACCGCCCCCATGCGCATGGCCGAAGCCGTGATGGCCGCCACCGTGATGCCCGCCGCCATGATGGCCACCGCCGTGCCCGCCGCCGTGACCACCGCCATGTCCGCCACCATGTCCGCCACCATGGCCGCCACCGCCCTTGCCCAGAGCCGTCCCCGCCAGCAGGCAGGCAAGCGCCATCACGGCAATTCCAATGACCGGTCGCAACATCGCATCCTCCCGCAAAGCCGCGCCATTGAGGCATCGGAAATTGTCGGGAATTGGAACCGGCAGGACTGCCGAAAGTTCCCGGGGCCGCGGTGCAGTGGCTGCGCTAAAGCGCGATGAGGTTGGGATTAAATCATTACCTCGCTTTAGGTTGTTGTTTGCGCATGATCTTTTCGGAAAACCGCTGCGCACTTTTCCGGATCCTGCGCTACGCCTCCGGCACGATCTTTCCGGGATTGAAAATGTTGAGCGGATCGAGCGCCTTCTTCAGCGCTCGCATCGCGTCCAGCGCCTCGGGGCCGAGCTCGGCCTTGAGGTACTTTTGCTTGCCCTGGCCGATGCCGTGCTCGCCGGTGCAGGTGCCGTCCATCGCCTGCGCGCGCTCCACCAGGCGATGCATGAACTCCTCGCCGCGCGCCATCTCGGCCGCGTCGTTGGTATCGCAGACCAGCGAGCAATGGAAATTGCCGTCGCCGACATGGCCGACGATCGGCGACAGCAAATTGAGGCGCTTAAGATCCTCCTCGGTCTCGCTGACGCAGTCGGCGAGCCGCGAGATCGGCACGCAGACGTCGGTTGCGACCACGCCGATGCTGTCGCCGGGCCGTAGCGCCTTCACCGACCAGTAGGCGTCGTGCCGCGCCTGCCACAGCTTGGTGCGATCCTCGGGCTTGGTGGTCCAGGAGAAATCGCCGCCGCCGCAATCCTTGGCGATCTCGCCGAACGCCTTGGACTGCTCGGCGACCTCGATCTCGCTGCCGTGGAATTCCATCAAGAGCAGCGGTGTCTCGGGCAGCGTCAGCTTCGAATAGGCGTTGCAGGCCTTCACCTGCGCGGCATTGAGCAGCTCGATGCGCGCCACGGGAATGCCGGTCTGGATCGCCAGGATCACGGCCTGACACGCGCCATGCACGGTCTCGAACGACACCGCGCCGGCCGCGATCGTGTCAGGGATGCCGCGCAGGCGGATCGTCAGCTCCGAGATGATGCCGAGCGTGCCTTCGGCACCGACGAACAGATGCGTCAGGTCGTAGCCCGCGGACGACTTCTTCGCGCGCGTGCCCGTGGTGATGATCTCGCCGTCGCCGCGCACCACCTTCAGCGCCAGCACGCTGTCGCGCATGGTGCCGTAGCGCACCGCGTTGGTGCCGGAGGCGCGGGTCGAGGCCATGCCGCCGAGCGAAGCATCCGCGCCGGGATCGATCGGGAAGAACAGGCCCTGGTCGCGCAGATGCTCGTTCAGCGCCTTGCGTGTGACGCCGGGCTGGATCACGCAGTCGAGGTCCTCGGCATGTACCGCGAGCACCTTGTTCATGTCGCGCAGGTCGATCGAGATGCCGCCGGCGGGCGCGTTGACCTGGCCTTCCAGCGAGGTGCCGGTGCCGAAGGCGATGACGGGCACGCGGTTCTTAGCGCAGATCCGCACCACGTCCTGGATGTCGGCGGTCTCCTGCGCCATCACCACGCCGTCCGGCGGCTGGTTGACGATCCAGGTGGTGGTATGGCCGTGCTGCTCGCGGACGGCCTGCGAGGTGATCAGGCGGTTGCCGAAGCGTGCGGCAAGCTGCTCCAGTGCGCTCGCGAGGGCTTTCGGCTCCGGCCGCGGCGGATTATTGGTGATGGTCGTACCCACGGAAATTCCTCCCGACGAGAAGAGACCGTGGCAAAGGACATATAGCCGGTCAAGTCAAGGGACCGGACGCATAGCTTGGGAAGGACACATGCCGGAAACCGCCACCGAGCCGTTTCGCTCGTCGATCATGCAGATCGAACCGCAATGGATCGACTATAACGGCCACCTCAACATGGCCTATTACAACGTGATGTTCGACCGGGCGATCGACGAGTTCTGGCTCGAGCTCGGGATTGGCCCGGTCTACAAGACCGAGCGCCACGGCTCGACCTTCACCGCCGAATGCCATGTGCGGTACTTGCGCGAGATCCATCTCGGCGATCCCGTGCAGATCCTGGTGTGGCTCCTGGCGGCGGACGACAAGCGGCTGCACACCTTCGAGGAGATGAGGCACGGCGCCGAAGGCTGGCTGTCCGCGACCTCGGAGAACATGTCGCTGCACATGGACATGAAGGCGCGGCGCGTTGCGCCGTTTCCGTCCGACATCCAGCAGCGCATTGCAGGCATCGCGAGGGCCCACAGCGCCTTGACGCGACCCGAGGGCATCGGCCGCAGCGTGGCGATGCCCTCGAGGCGGTAGTGCATGATCCGGCGCGCTATATCCTGCGGCCGCGGGCCAATCCGACCACGGCCGAGACCAGGAACAGGATGACCGCGATGAAGAAGATGATCTTGGCGATCTCGATCGATGCGCCGGCGATGCCGCCAAAGCCCAGGATACCGGCGATCAGTGCGATAACCAGAAACGTCACAACCCAGCCTAGCATGGTCAAACCCTCGTCTTGATGTCACTCGGCACGGCTGGCCGCGCCGCCTGTCCAGACAATCTCGACGCGGGAACGATGGTTCCGGCACGTAGAGCGGCGAAATTCACGGCTTCGGCAGGAACAAATCGGCCTGCCGCGTACGTGGAAAACCTCGCACCGGCGCCCCATATAGGCACCAATCCCTGTTATGAAGGCTCCCTCCCGTCACCCCGCGGTGCCATCGTGGGGCCAAATGATTCGCATGACCGAGCCGAGCAAGATCACCAGCGTTCCCGACCACCAGCCCGCAGCCGGCGGCATCGCCGCGCGTGCGCGCGCCTCGGTGGGCCCGAAATACCTCTCCGGGCTCAATCCCGAGCAGCGCGAGGCGGTGGAGACGCTGGACGGCCCGGTCCTGGTGCTGGCCGGCGCCGGCACCGGCAAAACGCGCGTATTGACCACGCGCATCGCCCATATCCTGAGCCAGGGCCGGGCCCGCCCCGCCGAGATCCTGTCGGTGACCTTCACCAACAAGGCCGCGCGCGAGATGAAGCACCGGCTCGGCCAGATGCTCGGCCACGCCGTGGAAGGCATGCCGTGGCTCGGCACCTTCCATTCCATCGGCGGCCGCATCCTGCGTTTCCATGCCGAGCTGGCGCAGCTCAAGTCGAACTTCACCGTCCTCGACGTCGACGACCAGGTGCGGCTGCTGAAACAGCTGCTGCAGGCCGAGAACATCGACGACAAGCGCTGGCCGGCGCGCATGCTGGCTGGCCTGATCGACGGCTGGAAGAACCGCGGCCTGATGCCGTCACAAGTGCCCTCCGGCGAGGCCGCGATGTTCGCCAACGGCAAGGGCGGCAAGCTCTACACGAGCTATCAGGAGCGGCTGAAGATCCTGAACGCCGCCGATTTCGGCGATCTGCTGCTGGAGAACATCCGCATCTTCCGCGAGCACCCCGATATCCTCCGGCAGTACCAGCAGCGCTTCAAGTTCATCCTGGTGGACGAATATCAGGACACCAACGTCGCGCAATATCTGTGGCTGCGGCTGCTGTCGCAGGCGCCATCTTCGGCCAAAGCCGCCATTCCGGGGCGGCTCGAAGAGCCGAACTACGACGCGCAATTGCGCGTCGGAGAATCTCGAGATGAGACCTCAGCTCCAGATTCCGGGTTCGATGCTCCGCATCGCCCCGCAATGACCGAGCAAGTGGCGATCGCCGCTCCTCCCACCGGCCCCACCAAAAACATCTGCTGCGTCGGCGACGACGACCAGTCGATCTATGGCTGGCGCGGCGCCGAGGTCGACAACATCCTGCGCTTCGAGCACGATTTCCCCGGCGCCAAGGTGATCCGCCTCGAGCGCAACTACCGCTCGACCGGGCACATCCTCGCGGCAGCCTCGCATCTGATCGCGCACAATGAAGGCCGGCTCGGCAAGACGCTGCGCACCGAGGACGTCGAAGGCGAGAAGGTCACCGTCACCGGCTCCTGGGATTCGGAAGAGGAAGCCCGCGGCATCGGCGAGGAGATCGAGCAGCTGCAGCGCCAGGGCGAGAAGCTCAACGAGATCGCCATTCTGGTGCGCGCCTCCTATCAGATGCGCGAGTTCGAAGACCGTTTCGTCACCCTCGGCCTGCCCTATCGCGTCATCGGCGGCCCGCGCTTCTACGAGCGCGCCGAAATCCGCGACGCGCTGGCTTACTTGCGCGTGATCAATTCGCCGGCGGACGATCTCGCCTTCGAGCGCATCGTCAATACGCCAAAGCGCGGCCTCGGCGATGCCACCGTGCAGATGCTGCACGACCACGCCCGCAAGCGCCGCATTCCGCTGTTCGAGGCGGCGCGGGCCGTGGTCGAGACCGACGAGCTGAAGCCGAAGGCGCGCGGGTCGCTGCGCGATCTGGTCGCGCAGTTCGACCGCTGGCGCGCCCAGCGCGAGGTCACCGCGCACACCGATTTGGCCCAGATCGTGCTCGACGAGAGCGGCTATACCGAGATGTGGCAGAAGGACCGCTCGGCGGACGCTGCGGGCCGGCTGGAGAACCTGAAGGAGCTCGTGCGCTCGATGGAGGAGTTCGAGAACCTGCAAGGGTTCCTCGAGCACATCTCCCTCGTGATGGACCGCGAGGGCGGCGCCGAGGACGATGCGGTGTCGCTGATGACGCTGCATTCGGCCAAGGGACTCGAATTCGACAACGTGTTCCTGCCCGGCTGGGAGGAAGGCCTGTTCCCGAGCCAGCGCACGCTGGACGAACAGGGCCGCGCCGGCCTGGAAGAAGAACGCCGGCTCGGCCATGTCGGCCTGACCCGCGCCCGCCGCCGCGCCATGATCTATTTCGCGACCAACCGGCGCATCCATGGCACCTGGTCGACCACGATCCCCTCGCGCTTCCTCGATGAATTGCCGGCAGCCAATGTCGAGATCACCGAATCCAAGGGCGGCTCGGCCTGGGGCGGCACCGGCGGCTACGGCGCCTCACGCTTCGACGACATGGAGGCGTTCGGCTCCAGCTACACGACCCCGGGCTGGCAGCGGGCGCAGGCCAACCGCAATCGTGGCGGCGGCCGCAATAGCGGTGGCCGCAGCGGCGGCTTCGAGGAAGAAGCCGCGACGTTCTCGTCCTCGTCATCAGGCCCGGATTTCGGCAGCTTCTCTTCGCGCCGCCGCGGTCCCCTGACCATCGAGGGCGAGCTGGTCGCCAAATCCACCGGCACGACCTCGGAATTTTCGCTCGAAGACCGCGTCTTCCACCAGAAATTCGGCTACGGCCGCGTCACCAAGATTGATGGCAACAAGCTCACCATCGCCTTCGACAAGGCCGGCGAGAAGAAGGTCGTGGACAGTTTCGTGCAGCGGGCGTGACCGGAGCTTCGCCTCCCGTTCAGCCGTTCAAGATGTCGGCGCCCTGATCGTAGATCAATTGGTCGACGTGCCCGGCACCGGGTGCCATCGGAGTCTCCAGCCCAGCGTCACACCGAGACTCCTGGCCAGCTCCGTACAGTGCTGGAAATGCCAGAGGCCGCGCGCAAGGCGATGAGGCCCCTGGGCCATCGCCTCGTCCCAGCGCGGCAGATCGGGGGCGTCCGGGTCGTTGTCGGCGTCGCCCAGCAGGATGACGAGGGGGCGCGCGAGATATCGCCGCAGATGACTTTCGTCGAGGCCGATCCCTCCCATGCCGTCAGGATAGTCCTTGGTGAGATCAGGCAGCATGTAGCAGCCGCAATTGGCGGCAACTGCGAGATCAACGGACGCGGCCTCGTTCAGCGCGAGATAGCGCAGCACAAACTGGGCGCCCGCGGAGTTGCCGAACAGGCCGAAGGTCTCCTGGCTGGACCCGATCGCATGCCGAACATGATGAAACAGCCGGTCGATCACCCCGAAATTCCAAAGTTCGCGCGGCAAGACCGTATTGTCTGGCGGCGGCCGTCGCACACCGCCGAAATTGTACGCGTGGACGCCCGGGAACTGGTCCGGATCGAACTCCGGAACCAGCACGATTTGCCCATTGCGTTCGGCCTGGGGCGCGAGCAGATCGCGAAACTCCGCAGCGGCGCGGTCGACGCCATGCATCGCCATGACGATGGGCGTGTGCCGGTTGCTCGATCTCGGGCAAAACGAGAAGACCCGCATCGTGCGTGGCGAGGGTACGGCCCCATCGTCGCGAAACACGAACGAGCCGCAGCCCTCGGCCAGGGTTAATTCGCTCAATTGCTTGCCTCCTCGGATGAGGTCGTCATAAGTGAAGCGGCCCCTGCGGCACAACCTTCACGGCGACCAGTTCTCCCATGCCTCACTACATCGCCATCATCGATGACGCCGACCCGGACGACGGCGTCAGCTTGTGGTTTCCGGACCTGCCCGGTTGCAGGTCCGGCGGGGATGACGCCGACGAAGCCGTGGAGAACGCATCCGAGGCGCTCGCGCTCTATGCGCAGGACCTGATCGAGGACGGCGGCCAGCTTCCCGCGCCGAGGACGCTGGCCGAGCTTGAGGCCGACCCGGAATTTGCCGACGACTTCAGGAACCACACGGCCATCCTGATCGAATGGCCGCCCCCCAATGAGGCCGAGTGAGGACTGTTCGCCGCAGTCGCCGGACTCTCGACAGTTCTCCCCCGAACAGCCCTTGACCCCCGCGAACTTCCCCGTATCAGATAAACCCATGGTCCGGGGCTCCATCACATTGATCGTGCTGGCATTGGTTATGCCGTCGCTTGCGGCGGCGGAGACCATGAGCTTTGGCGATTCGATCGGGAAGCTGGCGGCGAGTTGCGGCGCGGAAATCGTCGCCAATTGCCGCGGCGTCAACCCGGACTCGACGCGGCTGAAGGAGTGCCTGTCGCGCAACCGCGACGTGCTCTCGCCGCAGTGCCAGAGCGACTATCTCGGCACCTTCGACGCCATCCAGAAGCGCATCGCCGCGCGCGTCACGGTGGCGAATGCCTGCCAGCGCGAGATCGTCAAGGTCTGCGGCGGCTCCACCAAGGAGACCAGCAAGTCGATCCCCTGCCTGGTCTCGACGCCCAAGGGCATCAGCAACAACTGCCTGAAGGCCGTCGACGACGCGGGGTATCGCTGATGCGCGCGAAAGGGCTCTCGACCGCAGGACTATGCGCCGCGCTCGGTCTCGCCTTGGTCGCGGGCGTCGCAAGCGCACAGACGGCGGCTCCGACCCGCGACGACATCGTCAGCAAGCTCAACCATTTCGAGGAAGCAGGCGAGGTCGACCTTCCCGCGCTGAAGCAGCAGGTGATGGAGCGCGCCAAGGCCAGGATCAAGAACGATCCGGGCCCGGTCAACCGGCCGCCGATCGCCCCCGACCTCGCCAAGCTGGCCGCCTTCAACGCGCAGATCCAGTTCGACGCCGACACGCCGATCATCCAGCCGGCGTCCTACCAGACCGTCGGCCGTATCGCGGACGCGCTGGTTCACTCTTCGCTGCTGCCCTACACCTTCTTGATCGTCGGCCACGTCGAATCCAATTCGAAGACGCGCGAGGCCAACGCGATCCTGAGCCAGCGCCGCGCCGACGCGATCCGCGACGTGCTTGTGAACACGTTCAAGATCTCGACCAAGCGCCTGCATCCGATCGGGCTCGGCGAAGAGCAGTTTCTCGACCGGGCCAAGCCGACCTCGGCCGTCAACGGCCAGCTGCAGATCCTAACCTACGCCAAGCTGCCGGACGACGCGCCCGCGCATCCGGCTGCGACACCTGCGCCTGCGGCGAAAAAGCCCGCCAAGAAGCGGTAAGCTGCGGCTCCCCGGCGTCCGACGGAACCCTTTGAAGTCCTGATCGTTTTGTGAACTGTCCCACAGCGCGACGGTATGGTCTTGCGCGACAATAGTGCCGGTTTGTGCACTGCCCTATCCGGTGCTATAGCCTCTGTTCGTCCTTCCCCGACCCCGTTGTGCATGAGACCAAGATGGGTGGCTTTTTTCAACGCCAACTTGCCGTTTATGTCGAGTACCATCGCGATCCCCGGAACACGGCGATGCATGTGGTGGGCATCCTCCTGCTGTTCACCGGCGCGGTGATGCCGCTGACGCTGGTGAAGGTCCCGCTGTTCGGGTCCGAGGTCAGCCTGGCGGTGATTCTGGCCCTGCCGGTTCTGGTCTATTGGCTGCTGCTCGATGTGGCGCTCGGGATCGGCATTCTGGCCGTCTCCATCGTGCTGTTCACGGTCGCGTCGACCATTGCGGCGCAAGTCAGCACCGTGACGATGTGGGCGATTTTTGCCGCCCTGGTCGCGCTCGGCCTCGCCGCGCAGGCCATTGGTCACAAGATTTTTGAGGGGCGCGAAGCCTCGTTATTCACGTTTCCGTCGCATCTTTTGCTGGGACCGATGTTTGTCATGGCAAAATTGTTCATTGCACTGGGCTTCCGTCGCGACCTTGCCGCGATTCTGGCGCCTCTTCCGACCAATTCCCTTTCAACCCGATAGCTCTAGAAGCGAAACAGTAAACCTTCTGCATGGCTCTCGTACTGGTTACCGGTGGCTGCGGCTTCATCGGACATCATCTTGTAGAAGCGCTCCGCGCCCGTGGGCAGCGGGTGCGCATTCTCGATGTCCGGCCGCCGACTGCTGCGAACGCTGAAGTCGATTTTGTCCATGGCTCGGTGCTGGATTGCGCCGCGGTCGATACCGCGCTGTCCGGCGTCGATCAGGTCTATCACCTCGCCGGCCTGCCCGGCATGTGGGTGGCGAACAAGCAGGACTTTCACGACGTGAATTGCCGCGGCACCGAGGTCGTGCTGGCGGCCGCGATGAAGCGCGGCGTGTCGCGCTTCCTGCACTGCTCGACGGAATCGATCCTGTTCCCCTATACCGACCTCAAGGGCGCCCCGGCCGAAGAGGCGCTGCAGCCGGCCGACGCGATGCCGGGCGCCTATACGCGGTCGAAGTCGCTCGCCGAGCATCATGCCGCCAAGGCCGCTGCGGAGGGCTTTCCGCTGGTGATCGGCACGCCGACCATGCCGATCGGCGCCGCTGACCACAATCTGACGCCGCCGACCGCGATGCTCTGGTACTTCCTGCAGAAGAAGGTGCAGCCGCATCTCAACTTCCTGGTCAATCTCGTCGACGTCCGCGACGTCGCGACGGGCCTCGTGCTGGCCATGGAGCGCGGCCGCATCGGCCAGCGCTACATCCTCGGCGGCGACTGCGTGCCGCTGGGCAACATCCTGCGGATGATGTCGGCGATGAGCGGCCGCCGGCAGTTCCCGGTCGTCGTGCCCGGCAAGATCGCCGAGCTCTCCGGCATCATGCTCGAATATCTGGCCGACAATTTCACGCGCCGCCCGCCCAACGGCACCGCCGAGGGCGTGCGCATTGCGCTTGCCGCGAGCGACCTCTCGATTGGCAAGGCGCGCACCGAGCTCGGCTATTCGCCGCGCCCGATCGAGCCGGTCCTGCGCGAAACCATCACTCATCTGCTCGCCCGCAACGGCCAGCAGCCCTCCGGCGCCATCGAGCATCACGCGCTCTCCTCGCGCGCGGGCTGAAGCCGCCGCCTAACGCAAAGAACCTTCATGTCCTTCGATTTCAGCAAGCTTCTCTCTGTGGCCTGGGGTGGCTGGACCACGGCCTGGCCGACCGAACTCCTGGCCCTGATCTGGCTCGCCTTTCTCCTCAGCTGGATCGGCGCCTCGTTCTGGCAGGGACGGACCAAGAAGCAGGTCATGACGTTGGAGTCGCAGCGCTACAGCCTGCCGATCCTGGTCGGCGGCATCCTGTACACTCCGTGGATTGCCGAGCTCCTGGGCTGGAAGCCGCTCTGGGTGCCCGGCAACACCGGCGTCACCGTCGCCGCGATCCTCTCGATCGCCGGCATCGCCTTCGCCTGGTGGGGGCGGCTGCATCTCGGAAAGTTCTGGTCCAACACCATCACCCACAAGGAAGACCATCGCGTCATCGACACCGGCCCCTACGGCATCGTGCGTCACCCGATCTACACGGGGTTGATCTTCGGCATGCTCGTCACCGGCATCGCGATCGGCTTGGTCACGACGATCCTCGGCGCGATCCTGATCTCGCTCGGCATGTGGCAGAAGGGCCGGATGGAAGAGGTGTTCCTGTCGAAGGAGCTCGGCGAGGACGCCTACGGCGCCTATTGCCGCCGCGTGCCGATGATCATCCCGTTCCTGTCGCCGCGGTGACGGGCATAGCAGCTCGCGCCACTCTCGTGTCCTGGAGGCGCTGCAACGCGTAGCATTGCTGCGCAGAGCCGGGACCCAGATCGTGACACATCGCATGGCGGTGAGAAGGGCCCCGGCTCTGCAGCGCACCGCGGAAGGCGCGCTGCGCTGCGTCCGGGCGCGAGCGCACGTTTCCACGCACCAAGGAACCGCCCCTCCCCACGCCCGTTAGCCCTCGACAGCTGCACCACCGCAGAGCATCTAGCCGAGAATAGGCCATGTCGGACGCCTACGATTATTTCCGCGCGCATGCAGTCGCCGCCGTTCGCAAGGCGCGGGCGATGCCGCCTGGGCGGCCGAAGCAGAAGCAGCGCACGGTGGCGCGGGTCTATCATCTGCTGTCCAGGGAAGCCGCGCTGGCGCCGAACGTCCATCATCTCGATGATTTCCGCGCGGCACGGCGGCTGGAGCGGCAGATCGGCCGCTAATCTCTGTCCATGCAAATTTGGTCATCTGCCATTCCGCGGGAATAGACATCCGTCCGGTTCCGCGACGGTTGACCTTTTTACCGCCAGCCAGTTGGATGCGCGCGCAACGAGGCACGACGACATTCTATCGTGGATCTGGAGAGGTCGACGATCAGGCCTGAGCCCGCGCGGGGTTTTTGGCGATCCGGCGTTGGACTGTGCCTTCAGGGTTCGACAGGGGCTTCTCATGACCTTTTCCAGTATCTTCGCGCAGTTCGTCGCATTCGTCGGCGGCATCGCGCTGCAATGGCGCAAGATGACAGGCAACGAGCCACCGCCCGCCTGGGGCCAGACGCCGGCCATTCCCGAGGCGAAGCCGCAGGGCGCGATTCCGACATTGAAGATGCCGACCGCGCGCGGCTGGAGCGAGGGCCACAAGCCGACGGTCGCACCCGGGCTCAAGGTCAACGCATTCGCAACCGGCCTCGACCATCCGCGCTGGATCGAGGTGCTGCCCAATGGCGACGTGCTGATCGCGGAGGCAACGCAGATCGCAGGTGCCCCGCGCAGCGTGTTCCACTACGCGATGCAGGCGACGATGCGGCGCGCCGCCGCGCTCGGCGTGTCCGCCAACCGCATCACGCTGCTGCGCGACAAGGACGGCGACGGCGTTGCCGAAGTGCGCGGCGTCTTCATGGAGAACCTCAACCAGCCGTTCGGCATGGCGCTGGTCGGCGACACCTTCTATGTCGGCAACACCGACGGCGTGATGGCGTTTCCTTACCTCGCCAATGCCGACCGCATCACCGCGCCGGGCAAGCGGCTCACCACCTTCAAGCCGGCCGGGCACTGGACGCGCAGCCTGCTCGCAAGCCCCGACGGCAAGAAGCTCTATGCCGGCGTCGGCTCGCTCAGCAACATCGCCGAGATGGGCATGGAGGTCGAGGAAGGCCGCGCGGCGGTCTATGAGCTCGATCTCGTAGCCGGCACGCATCGCATTTTTGGCGCGGGCCTGCGCAATCCGGTCGGCCTCGCCTGGGAGCCGAACACGGGCGTGCTCTGGACCGTCGTCAACGAGCGCGACGGGCTCGGCGACGAGACGCCGCCCGACTATCTCACCTCGGTGCGCGACGGCGGCTTCTACGGCTGGCCCTATTGCTACTGGGGCAAGACGGTGGACGATCGCGTGCCGCAGGATCCGGCGATGGTCGCCAAGGCGCTGCAACCGGACTATGCGCTCGGCGGCCACACCGCTTCGCTGGGCCTGTGCTGGATGCCCGCCGGCACCCTGCCCGGCTTCCCCGACGGCATGGTGATCGGCCAGCACGGCTCGTGGAATCGCAGCAAGCTGTCCGGCTACAAGCTGGTGTTCATCCCGTTCGAGAACGGAAAGCCCTCCGGCCCCGGACGCGACATCCTGTCGGGCTTCCTGTCCCCGGACGAGAAGGAATCCTACGGCCGCCCCGTCGGCGTCGTGATCGGCCCCGACAAGAAGTCACTGCTGATGGCCGACGACGTCGGCAACGTGATCTGGCGCGTGACGGGGGCGTAGGACAGCGGAATGTTGAGGTAGGCGCTCCGGGCTCGCTGCACCTCTCCCGCTTGCGGGAGAGGTCGGCGCGTTCGGGGCGATGCGAAGCATCGTCCCGCGCGCCGGGTGAGGGCTTTCTCCTCTGGGGGAGTGTCCCGCTGCGGAAACACCCTCTCCCCAGCCCTCCCCCGCAAGCGGGGGAGGGAGCGCACCCGGTGTTCGGGCTAACGAAGTCTCACGCCATTCACGTCCCCACACACAGCGTGGCGCGCTGCTTGCGCAGCAGCGCGATCACGGACAGTGCGGTGATGATTCCGGTCTTGGGATTTTCGGACGGGATGTTCTCGATCGACATCGAGAAGCGCGCCGAATCCGCCTCGACGTCGACGCGATGAACATTGCGCGTCACAGTGGGGTCGGCCCAGACCTGCATCCGGGTGCGATCGGGGCCGATGCCGGCCAGCGACAACGCAACAGCGACATTGACGTTCGCCGGAAAGCCCTTCGCCGCTTCGCGGGCAGTCCCTTCGAACAGTTTGAGCGGCTCGCGCAGATTGTCGATGTCGATGTTGTTCTGCACGATGAACGGCGCGCCCTTCAGCCCGTCGATCGGCTTGCGCGTGACCATCTTCACCGAATGGATGGTGCCGATGGCGGCCGCGTTGACGGCATCGAGGCCGATCAGCGCGCCGGTCGGCACGATGATGCGGCCGCCATTGGCGCGGGCGAGATCGACGAGATCGAAATTGTCGAGCAGCCCGCCGACGCTGACCACGACCGCGGCCCTGCCGCGCTTCACCGCGGGCTCGACGATCGCGCGCAGCTGGCTGCTCGGCGCACATTCGACCACGATATCGGCGGCCTCGCCGAGCTGGTCGAGCGGCAGGATCGTCGGCGGACGGCGAAGACTGCTGATAAAGGCCTGATGCTTGGCGGGGTCGCGGACCGCCACGGCCGACAACGTCAATCCCTCGATGCCCTGATCGAGCGCAGTCGCGATCTTGGTGCCGATCGAGCCCAGCCCCGCGATGGCCACCCGCAACTCGCCCGACGCTTTCCGTTCAGTCATCGTATCCACCGTTTGTCCAGGCCGATGTCATAGCCGCTCACGCCTCCCGCGCATAGCTGCGCAGGCGGCCCTCCAGAACGGCCAGCATGGCATCGCGGGCCGGATCGCGCGAGCCGCGCAGCCAGGCTGCGGCGAGCGGCAGGCGGCCGATGGGGCCGCTCTGCCTCGGCCGCAGCGGCACGAAGCGGACGCCTGTCGCCGCCATCCGCGTGGTCCAGCGCGGCACGATCGCGACCCCGAGCTTCGTTGCCACCAGGTTGATGATGGTCTGCTTCTCGTCCGCGACCTGCACAATGCGCGGCGTCAGGCCGGCCTGCTCGAACAGCTTTGTCGTGAGGTCGTGGCTGTGCGGCCGCGAGCGGCGGTCCGGCACCAGCATCGCCTCGCCGGCGATGTCGGCCAGCGTGATCGATTTGCGCGCGGCCAGTACATGCCGTTGCGGGAACGCCACGATGGCGGTCTCCTGGAGCAGGTCGCGGAATTCGAGACGCTTGTCCGCACGGTCGGGCGGCCGGACGAAGGCAAGGTCGAGCGCGCCGGTCAGGATCTTCGGCAGCAGCCGGACGGTCTTGTCCTCGAGCAGCTGCACCGCGATGTCGGGATGCCTGCTGCGGAAATCGCGCAGCAGCGGCGGCAGCAACCCCGCCGCCGCACTGTCGATGGCACCGACCCGCAGCCGCGGCGCGGCCCCCGCGCGCGAGCGATTGCGCAGATTGCTCTCGACCGCCTCGACCCTCGCGAGGATGGCGCGGGCATCACGCAGCAACGACGCGCCATCCTCTGTCAGCGACACCGCGCGCGTGGTTCGCGCAAACAGGCGCGTGCCGAGGTCCTCCTCCAGCAGCCTGATCTGCCGGCCGAGCGCGGAGGGCAGCATCTGGAGCTGCTGTGCCGCGCGGCCGAAATGCAATTGCTCGGCCGCCGCCACGAAGCATCGGAGCTGATGCAATTCCATTCGGATCCTTTCGTCCCTCTCCCCGCGAGGATTATATCATTTTTTTGTATAAACCAGCGCCAATTGAGTATGCCTCCTGCCCTCGCCTAGGCTCAGTGCCGGCGTGGACCTCTCACGGTCGGCCAGCACAACGATAACCAGATATCGAGGAGGCCAGGGTGGCGAGCGAGATTCAGACGCGCGTGCTGCGCAAGATCACCTGGCGCATCGTCCCCTTCATCATGCTGCTGTACTTCGTGGCCTTCATCGACCGCGTCAATATCGGCTTCGCCTCGCTGACGATGAACAAGGACATCGGCCTGTCGCCCGCGGTCTACGGCTTCGGCGCCGGCATCTTCTTCTGGGGCTATTTCCTGTTCGAGGTGCCTTCCAACATCATCCTGCACAAGATCGGCGCCCGGATCTGGATCGCGCGGGTGATGATCACCTGGGGCCTCGTCTCGGCCGCGATGGCGTTCGTGCAGGGGCCGACCAGCTTCTACATCCTGCGCTTCCTGCTCGGCGTTGCGGAGGCCGGCTTCTTTCCCGGCATCATTCTCTATCTCTCGTACTGGTTCCCAGCGCGCCAGCGCGCCGCGGTGACGGCGCTGTTCATGGCGGCAGCCCCGCTTTCGACAGTGCTGGGATCTCCGATCTCCGGCGCGCTGCTGGAGATGGACGGACTGCTCGGTTTCAGGGGCTGGCAATGGCTGTTCGTGCTGGAGGCGCTGCCGGCCGTGCTGCTCGGCTTCGTCGTGCTCGGCTTCCTCACCGACCGCCCCGAGAAGGCGAAATGGCTCACTGAAGACGAGCGGCGCTGGCTGGTCGAGACCATGAACGTGGAGACCACCAGCAAGGCCGCGACCGCGAGCCACAGCATCTGGCGCGGGCTCGCCGATCCGCGCGTGCTGGCGCTGTCGCTGATCTATTTCGGCACCTCGGCCGGCCTCTACACGCTCGGCGTCTGGGCGCCGCAGATCATCAAACAGTTCGGCCTGTCCTCGCTCCAGGTCGGCTTCCTCAACGCGCTGCCGGCCACCGCCGCCGTCGTCGCCATGATCCTATGGGCGCGGCATTCGGACCGCACCGGCGAGCGCACCTGGCACGTCGTGTGGGCCTGCCTGATCGCGGCTGCCGGCCTCGCCTATGCCGGCCTCGCGGCCGGCGTCGTTGCGGTGCTGGTGGCGCTGACGCTCGTGAACATCGGCATCTCCTCGGCCAAGCCGCCGCTGTGGAGCATGCCGACGTTGTTCCTGTCCGGCCCAGCGGCCGCAGCGGGGATCGCCACCATCAACTCGATCGGCAATCTGGGCGGCTTCGTCGGCCCCGCC
>NZ_LWIG01000053.1:116790-132149 GCF_002068095.1 Bradyrhizobium sacchari
GGCGGGCTCTATTTCGTCAGCGGCCTGCTCGTTCTCTCGGCAGCCCTCACTTTGCTATTGTCGCGCGCGAAAACCGCGCCCGTCGAACCCGTCCCGCAATCCCACTGAGTTCTCAAACGGAGCCTTCCCATGCGCACCCATTCGATCGCAGCCATTCCCGCCGACGGCATCGGCCCCGAGGTGATCTCGGCCGGCGTCCGCGTGCTGGAGGCTCTCGCAAAACGCAGTGGCGACCTCGCCTTCAATGTCAAGACGTTCGACTGGGGCTCGGACTATTACAAGAAGCACGGCGTGATGATGCCGGCCGACGGCCTCGCCGAGCTGAAGAAGTTCGACGCGATCTATTTCGGCGCGGTCGGCGCGCCCGACGTGCCCGACCACATCACGCTGTGGGGCTTGCGCCTGCCGATCTGCCAGGGCTTTGACCAATACGCCAATGTCCGGCCGACCAAGATTTTGCCGGGCGTCGCCTCGCCGCTGCGCAATGTCGGCGTCGGCGATCTCGACTGGGTGATCGTGCGCGAGAACTCGGAAGGCGAATATGCCGGCATGGGCGGCCGCGCGCACAAGGGCTTGCCGGAAGAGGTCGGCACGGAAGTGGCAGTGTTCACCCGTGTCGGCGTCACCCGCATCATGCGCTATGCATTCCAGCTCGCGCAGTCGCGCCCGCGCAAATTCCTCACCGTCGTGACCAAGTCGAACGCGCAGCGCCACGGCATGGTGATGTGGGACGAGATCGCCGCGGAAGTCGCAACCGAATTCCCTGATGTCACCTGGGACAAGATGCTGGTCGATGCCATGACGGTGCGCATGACGCTGCAGCCAAAGAGTCTCGATACCATCGTCGCGACCAACCTCCACGCCGACATCCTCTCGGATCTCGCCGGTGCACTGGCCGGCAGCCTCGGCGTCGCGCCGACCGGCAACATCGACCCGCAGCGCCGCTTCCCCTCGATGTTCGAGCCGATCCACGGCTCGGCCTTCGACATCACCGGCAAGGGCATCGCCAACCCGGTCGCGACATTCTGGACCGGCGCGCAGATGCTCGAGCACCTCGGTGAGAAGGATGCCGCCGCACGGCTGATGAAGGCCGTCGAGCGCGTCTGCGCGGCGGGCGTGCTGACGCCCGACGTCGGCGGCAAGGCGACCACAAGGGAAGTGACGGATGCCGTGATCGACGCGATCCATGGGTCGAACGCGTAGCGGGCCTACCCCAATTTCGGCGGGCCGGTCCCCACCTCACTGCACGCCGTAGCGGGCGAACGCGTCGGCGATCTTGAGGTCGATGAGCTTTGCTGCCGAGACGTCGCGATCGCCGCCGGCATTGTCACCCTGCCTGAGCCTGGCAAGTCCGCGTCCATAAAGCGCGCTTGCCAGGTTTGGCGCCAGGCGCAGCGCTGAATTGTAGTCGTCGATGGCCGCGGCGAATTGACCCATCTTCAGATGGATCAGCGCGCGTGAATCGTATGTCGCGGCATCTTCGGATCCCGACTGAATCACCTTGTCGCAGTCATCGAGTCCGGCCTGCAGGTCGCCGGTGATCGCTCGCGTCCAGCAGCGCCCGCTCCGCGCCGACGTCAAGTTCGGATCAAGGCGGATGGCCTCATCGAAATCCCGCACCGCCCGATCATACTGGTTCAGCTTCAGGTGGGCTTCGGCGCGGTTGGCGAAGGCACTGCCATAGGACGGATTGAGCCTGATCGCCTCGTCGAAGGACTTGACCGCGTCCTCATAGGCTCCCTTCCTCAAATAGGCGACGCCGCGGTTGTTCACCGGCTTGACGTAGCCTGTGGCGAGCTCGATCGCCCGGTCGAAATCGCTGATCGCGCGGTCGTACTCCGCCGCTGCGGCATAGGCGTTGCCGCGATTGTTGTAAGCCGGGGCCAGCGCCTCCGGCTTGGCATCACCCGAATTGATGAGCGCCGTACAGCCGGCGATCCGGACCTGGACCGGAATACGGTCCGTGCCGTTGCACTGCTCGATGCTCTGGAGGTGACCTTTCTTCTGCGGCTGCTGCGCGGTCGCCGGCCAACCGAGCGACAGCAGCACGAGAACCGGCGCGACGCTGTCGATGATGGCAGCCCTGATCGTCATATCCGTGCCGCTTCAGCATCCTCTGCAGATGTTCGGCCTGGGACCGCTCCCCTGCTCGGGCGCGGCGGAAGTCACACGCTTCTTCAGCAACTTGCTCTTGCCCTCTTCGATGAGCGTCGAGAACCTGACCGCACCGTCATCCGCAATTTCGATATGCGGCGTGGTGCCTCGGATTCCCATCGTTGCAACGGGCGTATCGACCTTCATATCGCCGCTCTTTGCGACCTGACCGGCGACAAAGGTCGCCGTTCCCTTGGCCAGATTGAAGAACGTTGCGTTCGACTTGCCGTCCGGCTCGTAGACGTACTCGTCGAGCGCCATACGCGCATTGCTCAACAGATTGAACGACGAGCCATCGCTGAAATTGATGCTGACCCGACTGTCCGCCCCGGTTCGCACGACATCGCGCAGATACACGACATCGCCAACCTTGGTTTGCGCCGCCGGATCGCCGAGGGTCGCCTGGACGACGACCGCACCTGCGTGCTCGATCGAGACCGAACCTGAAACGGCGACGATCTTGCCGATGGGTTTCGGCGCGACGCTCTCAGGAGCGCGTGTCACGGAATTGACTTGAGCCTGCGCTGACGCGGCAAGGACGCTCGCCGAGGCCCAAATGAAACCAGTCACAAGAACTGCAATCCTATGCCTGCACATGACCCACCCTTTCCGAGAAGATCTGCGTGGCGCTTGATGGGACTATGTAAGCCGCGACCAAGCTCGCAATTCGTGCATCGTGAATATCAATAAGCTGGATCGATCCTGACGGACCCGTCGTCCAGAAGAGGTAATTCTTCCGTGCTTGATCTTAGGCCCAAGCCGTTTGCTTGGCCAGCGAAAGTGAGCTAGATTTCGCATAGCTCAAGCGTCAACTTCTTGAGAGCGCGAATTGCTGTTGCGGAGAAGCATCTCCGCCGAAGCTGTCATCACGTTGGCTGTACCTATAGAGCTCGCTTTTTTATCAGACGTTTTCGGCGTGCAGGCCTGGGGTTGCTAACGCCAAAAATTGCGCCCGCGGCGTAGCAAAACCGACAAGAAGACCGCGGCACCGCGCCGAGCCGGAATTGTTCGGCGCGCGAGGCCACGGCTATGTCAGTAGCGTTTGGCGTTGGGCCCCAGGACGGGGACACCAAGGCTTTTCCCCTCCGGATCATCGGCATCGTTCAGAGCGCGTCGGGATACACTACCCTCACGCGCGAGAAGGGCCCGGCCACTCAGGTCAGCATCGGCGACCTTGTCTGTCGCCATGACGTAATCGAAACGGCTGCGGATGCGCGGATCGGGATTCGGCTTCTCGACGACACCATCTTCTGCGTCGGCAGTGGAGCTCGCGTCGAACTGCGCGGGTTTGCCTCCGAATCCGACTGCGCTTCGTGTTCGACCATCGTTGCGATCACCAGCGGCAGCTTTGCGTTCGCGGCCGGTCGGCTGGCAACCAGCGCGCCCCTGACAGTCGATACACCCCTTGGCGCCGTTCGCGCCCGCTCCCATGCGACCGGCTTCGGCATCCTGACGATGGCGGCGCTGACTTTCTCGATGGTGAGAGAAGCGCAGGGCTCAGACCCCGACGCCACGTATCTCGATAGCGATACGCTCAGTTACAAGGACCTTCAGCACGGTGTCTTCGAGCTCATCACCAAGGAGCGGGTGCCACGCCACATCATCGTCGACGATCCAGGCGAAACCGTCATCCTGAACAGGATCGGCTCCTCGGTCAGCGTAAATCAGGTTGCCAACAGCGCAGCTCGCATGGAGGAACTGCACGCAGCTCAACAGGACGTGCTCGCCAATCTCACGCGAGGCCCGACAGGGTCCGGCACGCCACCTGGCGTCGATTCACTTCAGCTGCAGCACATCAACTTCAACTCGGATAACACGACGAATCCGCCAAACCTGCTTCCAGCAGTGCCACCGATTTTCATTCCCGCGATCGAAATTCCCGCACCAACGCTGAACGTGCCGAGCGGGCCCATCGAAATCGACACGATCGCATTCGACGACAAGTTCCCCACGACAACCGGCACCTTCACGGCCAGCAGTCTGCTCAATCGCGTCCTCACCTACGGTCTCGGCGGCGGGACGGCCGGCACCACGGTTTTGAATGGAGAGACCTACGATCTCTCGCAGACAGGCCCGTATGGCACCCTCTATCTCAATAGCGCATCCGGCGCCTACACTTTTGTTCCCAACGCGGATGCCATCAACGCCCTCTCGTCGCCAACGACAATGGGCTTCATCGTCACAATCTCAGACGGCCAGCTTTCGACGAGCCAGGCCTTCGTCGTCACGATCAACGGCGTCAACGACACTGCCATTATCTCCGGCAACGCCGCCGGCACAGTGGTGGAGGCGGGCGGCGTCGCCAATTCGGCGCCGGGCACACCGAGCGCAACCGGCACGCTGACAGACGCCGATGTCGACAATCCGCCCAACACCTTCACGACGGTCAGCTCGCCGACCAGGAGCGCGGGCGGCTACGGCACGTTCACGATGGCAGCCGGCGGCGTGTGGACCTACACGCTCGACGACGACAACGGTACAGTCCAGGCGTTGAATGCCGGCGATTCGCTGATCGATCGGTTCACCGTGACCACCATCGACGGCACCCCGCAACTGGTGACGATCACGATCAACGGCACGAATGACGCCGCAATCATCTCCGGGACCACGACCGGCTCAGTCGTCGAGGCCGGCGGCACTTCGCCCGGCACGCCGGTCGCGACGGGTACGCTTCTCGCGGCGGATGTCGACAATCCCGCTAACACGTTCGTGGCGGTCACCGCACCGACAGCAAGCGCGCAAGACTATGGAAGCTTCAACATCACCGCGGCGGGCGTGTGGACCTACGTGCTCGACAACAGCAACATCGCGGTGCAGGCGCTCAACGATGGCGACACGCTGACGGACAGCTTCACGGTGACCTCGGCCGACGGCACGGCGCAGACTGTGACGATCACCATCAACGGCAGCAACGATGGGGCGGTCATTTCCGGAACGACGGCCGGCGCGGTGATCGAGGCCGGAGGCGTGGCCAATGGTACGCCCGGCACGCCGACCGCGACCGGGACTTTGACCGCCGTCGATCCTGACAATGCGGCCAACGCCTTCACCGCGGTCATCACGCCGAAGACGAGCGCGGGCGGTTTCGGCACCTTCACGATGACGGCGCTGGGCACGTGGACGTATACGCTCGACAACAGCAACAGCGCCGTGCAGGCACTCAACGTCGGCAATACGCTGCACGATCAGTTCACCGTGACCACGGTCGACGGCACGCCGCAGCTGGTGACGATCACGATCAACGGCACGAATGACGCCGCAGTCATCTCTGGGGCCACGACGGGCTCGGTGCTCGAGGCCGGCGGCATCTCCCCCGGCACGCCGGTCGCGACCGGCACGCTCTCCGATACCGACGTCGACAATCCGGCCAACACCTTCACGGCGGTGACCTCGCCCACCGCAAGCGACGGCGGCTACGGCACCTTCACGATGACCGCGGCCGGGGTATGGACCTATACGCTCGACAACAACAACAGCGTGGTGGACGCACTCGACGTCGGCGATACGCTCACCGACCATTTCACGGTGACATCGATCGACGGCACCACGCAAGAGGTGACGATCACCATCCATGGCGCCAGCGACGCGGACCCCAACGACTTCGACAATCTGGCGACAGGATCAACTGTCATCTCCGATCCCCCATTTGTCTTCGGTACTCCCCAAGGCGATAGCGTCGCCGGCGGCGGCGACATTACCCAGATCATCTATGGCGGCGCCGGCAACGACACGCTGAACGGGACCGGCGTGAACGACACCATCTACGGCGGATCCGGCGACGACACGATCAAGGGCAACAACGGGGCCGACGTCATCTACGGCGGCTCCGGACAGGACACCATCGACGGCAGCAACGGGAACGACACCATCATCGGCGGGTTTGGCGCGGACAAGCTCACGGGCGGCAACGGCGACGATGTCTTCGTCTATCTGTCGGCGGTCGATTCCAGGGCCGGCCAGTTCGATACGATCAACGATTTCAGATCAGGAAGCGACAAGATCGATTTGACAGCGATCGGCGCGCTGGGATTCGTGATCCTGGCATTGAGCTCGACAAATTCGTCGGTGCCGCCCCACACCATCGCCTGGCTCTACGACAGCTCGGCCAACGAAACCATCGTGTATGTCAATCCGACCGATCAAACTCTCCAGGTTGGCGATTCCAGCCTGCTGGAGGTGCATCTCCAGGGTGTCGCGACCATCGATGCCTCGGACTTCATCGTGGATCAGGCCGCGGCGCCGGTCCTGGCGGTGAGCGACACCCTCGATCCGGCCGCGGCCACGCAGGCCGACGCGCTGGTCATGACATTGAGCTCCTCCGACGCCTCCACCGTGACGACAAGCAGCAGCGGCTCTATTTCGCTGGACGGAAGCTCGACCGCCATCGATGTGAGCTATCCCTTCGACATCGATCGGGATCACAGCGGGTGGAGCCACGAGATCGCCTCTTCCGCCCCGGACGAGACCGCGACACTTCCCGGCCTCTCGGAACCGGCAATCCATTCACTGTCGACGGAGCCCTTCAAATTTGTCTTCGAACCGCCCCGGACCGACGACAGCATCCATCTGACGGGAATGGGCGCGACCGGCATGACCGAACAAAATCATTCCGTCACTTTCAGCACCCCGGATGCGCTGCCAACCATCGACCAGCATCCCGGCGACCATGCAAGCCTTGCCGATACCGCCAGTGCGCTTCTTGATATCGCCGGCCAGAAAGGCCTCGGGAACGGCGGCAACCCTCATTCGAGTTCATCTCACGCGAGCGAAGAGCGTCATGTTTCGGTGGAGACGCCCGATAAGCCCAATGACCAACGTCATTCTGCGGCAGATGGCACGCACGGCCCACACGAACACGCGCAGGCCCATCCATCGGGATCGGACGATTCGTTCAAGTTCCTGACTCCGCCGATCGAGAAGTCGAGCATCGCATTTGTGGACGATCACCCGGCGCCGCTCGATCATCATGAAGGCGTGGCACATGCCTACGGACATGGTGGCGCCGCGACAGCGGGCGAGGTCCCGCAGCTGGACGATGGCGCTCACGGCGTGGGCGGCCTGGCCGCGCCTCATGTGCCGCACGATCTCCTGGCGTGAGCTCGAGCTGCTGAACCGCCCTTCCTCTACTTCCGCCCGGCGGCCGGCGGCGTCGCCATCGCGGCGGCCGGCTCCGGTGGCGTCAGATGGCGCGGGACGATGATGGTCTGACCCGGGGTGAGCTGCGCGTTCTCCGCAAGCGAGTTGCTCTGCGCGAGCGTCCACAACGGCACGCGATTGGCCGCAGCGATGCTCTCCATGGTGTCGCCGCGGCGCACCGGCACCCGCACGCCGCTGTCCCACAATTCGACCAGCGTGTTCGCGGGTACGAGATAGCGCAGCGGCACGGCTTCGGCCTCGGCCTGGGCCTGCGGCGGAATGCGCGGCAGCTGCGTCACCATCTCGACGATCTGGCGATGGATATCGTCGGACTTCTCGATGTTGATGTGCGAGACGCGGCTGTTTTCCTTCAGGTCGTAGCTCGCATAATGGCCGCGATAGCCGGGCACTGCGACGACATCGCCGCCGCCGAGCACGCTGTCGGACAGGAAGATGTTGATGAAGCGCTCGACATTGAGCGGCACGTCGCCGGTCGCATGCGCGGGATCGATGGCGATCACGAGGCTGATCGGGATATTCTCCTTGGCTGCCATCTCGGAGATGACGACGGAGCACAGCCCGCCCATCGAATGGCCGATCAGCACGATCGGCGCCGGGCTCTCCTTGTAGCTGGCGATAGCGCGGTTGCCGATCAGGCGGCAGATCGTGAATTCATAAACGTCGGCGGAGAAGCCGGCCTGCGTCAATTTCTCGCCGAGCCGGTCCATGCCGGTCGAGAAGATCGGCCCCATGGCGCCGCGAAACAGGTAGATTTTCGGCGGCGGCAGCGGCTCGGAGGGCGGAGCGGGAGGTGGCGCTGTGGCCGTCACGGCCGGGCGCTTCGACTTGGCGGGTGAGGCCACGGCTATGCCGTGGCCCCAGGCGAGCAGCGCAACCGCTGCCAGCACGACTAGCCGCCTCAAATCAATCATCAATCCAGCAGTCCCACCACGGGAGGCAAGGGCCTCGCCCAAGCCGGCTTAGTGACGGCCGATTTGGCGGATTTTGGGGCACGGAACCGGGCGATCGGCCGGTGAAGCCCCACCGTCATTGGATCGCAGCACCAGCTCGGCAACCACACGGCGATGTGAACCGCCCTCACCCAGCCGCAGAAAGAAGGGAATTGACTTAAGAGCATATGCACCTATTCTGATCCGTATAAGAGCATATGCTCTCATGTGAACCTAGGAGCGATGTCATGAGCGAAGCAACCATTCTGGTCAGCGGTGCGACCGGTCGAACCGGGGGCGCCGCCGTCAACGAACTGCTCAAGATGGGAAAGAGCGTGCGCGCTTATGTGAGATCCGACGGCGAGCGGGCGGCGGCGTTGAGGCAGCGCGGGGTCGACATTGCCATCGGCGATTTCACTGATATCGACGCCATTCGGGCGGCTATGGAAGGCATCCGATCGGCCTCTTTCCTTCATCCGATCGCGCCAGGGATCATCAGCGCGGCCGCCTATTTCGCCCAAGCCGCGAAGGAAGCCGGCGTCACCGCAATCGTAAACATGTCGCAGATTTCGGCACGCCGGGAATCGACCAGCCATGCGGCGCAGGATCACTGGATGTCAGAGCGGGTATTCGACTGGTCGGGTGTCGCAACCACGCATCTGCGTCCGACCTTCTTTGCCGACTGGCTGGTGTACCCGCATTTCGGGAGGGAGATCTGGGCCAGGAAAAAGATCGAGTTTCCGTTTGAGAACGGGCGCCATGCGCCCATCGCCAGCGACGATCAGGGCCGTGTCGTCGCTCATCTCCTGGCCGAGCCGCAAGGTCACGAAGGCAAGATCTACCCGCTGCACGGCCCGGTGGAGATGAACCACACCGAGATCGCAGCCCAGATGAGCGAGGTGCTCGGCGCCAGGATCGAATACGCGCCGACGTCGATCGCCGTGTTCAAGGAGAAGATGGAGCAGCTCTACAGGTTTCCTCCGTTCCTGGTGCAGCATCTGGTCGAAGTCGCCCAGAATTATCGCGACGGCATTTTCTCGGGCACCAACGACGCCGTCGAGAAGATCACGGGCACGCCGCCCCTTTCAGTCCGTCAATTCATCACGCAGAACCGCGCCGTGTTCGCTTGAGGACGGAAAGATCTCCCTCTGAACGGAACGCTCTCGGCCAGCGTGAACAAGCTCTGCTGGCGTCAAAATCCGGAAAGGCAGACTGTCATGGACATCAAGAACGAAACCGTATTTATCACCGGTGCCAATCGCGGCTTGGGCCTGGCCTTTGCACGCGAAGCTCGTCTTCGCGGAGCCGCAAGGGTCTACGCAGGCATGCGCAAGACCGACGGATTCAATGAGCCCGGCATCATCCCGGTGAAGATCGACGTCACCGATCCAGCATCGATCACAGCTGCCGCTGCGTTGGCAGCCGATACCACGGTACTGATCAACAACGCCGGCATCGCCGCCTTGATCGACGGGCCCCTGTCGGCAGAGGTTGCGGCCCAATCAGCCCGCATGTTCGACACCAATTACTATGGCGTCGTCCGCG
Source organism: Bradyrhizobium sacchari (assembly GCF_002068095.1). Taxonomy (GTDB): domain Bacteria; phylum Pseudomonadota; class Alphaproteobacteria; order Rhizobiales; family Xanthobacteraceae; genus Bradyrhizobium; species Bradyrhizobium sacchari. Next base: position 126,576 of record NZ_LWIG01000053.1, read on the forward strand.
TCACGCAGGCTTTCGAGCCGAATTTGTCGAAGAAGCCGAACGCCGCCATCATCAACGTGCTCTCCGACATCGTCTGGCTGCCGCGCCCCATTCTGGCGCCCTATGCCGCATCAAAAGCGGCAGCTTGGAGCTACACCAACCAGCTTCGCTTTCATCTGCGCGACCACGGCGTTCAGGTTCTCGGCCTGCATGTCGGTTTCGTAGACACCGACCTGACGAGCGGCATTGACGTGCCGAAAGCCAGCCCCGCGGACGTGGTGCGCCAAACCTTCGACGCCCTCGCCGCCGGCAAGAGCGAGGTGATGGCCGACCAGGGAACGACAGTGCTGAAAGGCACGCTTGCAGCCGAGGAGCCCGGCTACATCACCCCGCCGCAAGGGCTTTGAGAATATCGCTGCGCCCGCGCCGCGCCTATATTCGCGACGCGGATCCCGTCGATGAGAAATCGAAGGACAAGGAGATGATGCCGGTGACCAAGCCTCTTGGGATCGATCAATGCAACTGCTTCGCCATGAGGAAGGCAAACCGGCAGATCTCGCGCTTCTACGATGCGCATCTCGAGCCGGTCGGGCTGCGCATCACCCAATTTCTCACTCTATCCGCCCTGAACGAGCTCGGGAGTGCAGGTGTCAATGCGCTCGCCGAGCAGCTCGACATCGAACGCACGGCGATGGGCAAGATGGTCGGCTTTCTGGAGCGTGACGGCCTCGCGAAAATTCGGCCCTCGCCAACCGATGGACGAAGCCGTCTGATCGAGCTCACCGATGCCGGCCGGCGTCTTCACGACAAGGCGGCCCCGCTTTGGCAGCGTGCGCAGCGGGAGTTCGAGCAACTGAACGGCGCAAAAAATGTCGCCGTGCTGCGGGGGGCCCTGCGCGACCTGGTCGTCGGCGACGTCAAGCCGAGCTCATCCGACGACTGAGGCCGCCGTCCGATGGCGGAGAGCAAGGCAGCGCCGAGAAAGCAGATTGCCCTCGCCGTTCCGATCCAGACCACGGGCGCAGGTCGATCGCCACACCTTGTCCACCAAAGCTTCGTCGTCACTGCCTGCCCTTGAGGCGACTGCGATGCGCGGCCTGCTTGGCGCGGTTGCCGCAGACCGCCATGATGCACCATCGCCGTGCGCGCCTGCGGGTGTGATCGGCGAACAGCATCGTGCAGTGATGGCCCTCGCAGGCCTTCACGTTCGAAAAGTCTTCCTCGCAGACGAACTTCGCCATCGCCTCGCCGATGGGCAGCAGCAGAGCGTCGGCTGATCGCCAGCGCCGCATCCTTTGCAGCGCAAGACCTTCCTCTCCGTGGCGGGGCACGATTTGCAGAAATGCCTCGTCGCGCTCCAAGATTCTGCTCAACGGACCAAGCTCGCGCAGTGCCTTCGGCGCAAGCGGCCGGCCCGCATGTTGCCGAACGAATCCCCTGAACCATTCGCGCAAGGCGCGGGCCTCACCTGCGACCTTGTCGAGATCGCCCGGCTTGGCGCGCGCCTTCAACGCGTCCAGCTCATCGGCCGGCACCAGCTTCGCCTGCGACAGCCAGTCGATCAGGCCCTCGCCACCGTCGAGCCAATCGACGGGCCTATCGACCGGCGTCGCCACCGAGTTGAGAAAATCGAGGCCGAGCGAGTCGGCGATGAACATGGCGGGCGGTCTGTCCATGAGCGGTCCTTGGCCGGCGGGATCACGCCCTAGGTAACCAGTAAAATGCCTATTGACAAGTTACGCGGCGACTTCATAACCTCCATACACGGACTTAACAGGTTACTATCAGCAAATGGAGACGGTCATGGCCCCGACCACCTACCGCACCGCCGACGTCGATGGCTTCGAGGTGTTTTATCGTGAGGCCGGCCCCAAAGGCGCACCAAAGCTCCTGCTGCTGCACGGCTTCCCGAGCGCCGGCCACATGTTCCGCGACTTGATCCCGCTGCTTGCGGACAAGTTTCACATCGTGGCGCCCGATCTCCCGGGCTTCGGCCAGTCCGACATGCCTTCGCGCGAAACCTTCCGCTACACGTTCGACAACGTCGCGCAGGTCATCGAGCGCTTCACCGAGGTGATCGGCTTCGATCGCTTCGCCGTCTACGTCTTCGACTATGGCGCCCCGACCGGCTTCCGGCTCGCGTTGCGTCACCCCGAGCGGATCACGGCCATCATCTCGCAGAATGGCAACGCCTATGAAGATGGGCTCAGCGACGGCTGGACGCCGATCAGGGCCTATTGGCAGGATCCCTCGCCCGCCAACCGCGAGGCACTGCGCGCCTTCCTCACGCCGGAGGCCACGCGCTGGCAGTACACCCATGGCGTTCCTGATCCGACGACGGTGTCGCCGGACGGACAGAATCTTGACAATTTCTACCTGGCGCGTCCGGGCTCAGACGAGGTGCAGCTCGACCTGTTCGGCGACTACAAGAGCAACGTGGCGCTCTATCCGTCATTCCAGGAATATTTCCGCAAAACAAAGCCGCCATTCCTCGCGGTCTGGGGCAAGAACGATCCGTTCTTCATTCCGCCCGGCGCCGAAGCGTTCAAGCGCGACAATCCCAACGCGGTCGTGCAGTTCTTCGACACCGGCCATTTCGCGCTGGAGACGCATGCGAAGGAGATCGCGGAGAGCATTCACTCGTTTCTGGCGTAACAGGCGCCGATGCGAAACGGCCGCGGCGTAGCAACGCCGCGGCCGCCGACCATCAGGTGAGACGAGACGTCAGTTCCTGGCCGGAGCCGTGGCGGCCGCGGCGCGCGCGGGCCGCGGTGCGCCGGGTTCGGCGACGGGAGCCGCCGGAGCGCGCGAGCGCATGATCGCGGCGTCGATCTCGGCGATCACGCGGCGCTGGATCGCCTCGTTCTTGTCGATCGAGATGTGGCCGACACCGGTGCCGCGCACGTCGACATTGTCGAGCTTGCCGCGCAGGCCCGCCGCCGCCCGCACCGGCTCGCCGGGACCGTCGCCGATATAGATGTTGATGTAGCGTTCGGCGCCGGTCGAGAGCTTGGTCTTGAACACGGAATCGAGGCCGATCGCGAGCTTCACGGGCACGCCGAGCTGGTTGAGCTTGGCGATCATGTCCGGCAGCGCGGTCGCGCCGGAGGAATGGCCGACCAGGATGATGGTCTTGATGCGGCCCGCCTTGTAGGCGGTCGCGGCTTCATCGGCGAGCGAGGACCAGGAGACGAAATTGGCGACGGTCACCGGGATGCCCTGCGCCTGGAGCCGGGCGCCGATCGTGTCGAGCCCGAGCGAGAAGATGTTGAGCACGCCGCGCAGCAGGTAGACATGCGTGGTCTGGACCGCAGCCTGGCTCGGCGCGGCCTTGGCGGTGGACGGGGTGATGGCAACAGCTGACAGCAGAAGCAGGCAGATCGCCCACACGCGGAGGGCGGGCAATTGGCTGGCGCCGGCGGTGTGACGGCCGTTCGGTCTCATCTTCAATGTTTCCCTGGGGACAATACGCTTCGCGATTGGCCGGAATCGTAGCCACGGCCCGCTCGCAGACGCAACAAAGAGCCGCGTGAGCGACAATCTTAGCCGCAATCCGTGGCGGTTGCGCAACACTTGCCCGGAACCTGCCACGGAAGGGCCTGTTTTGAGGCCATTTTTCTCCAGCCAATTGCGACCGGGCAAGGGCATTCCTATCTCAGGGCTCCGCTGACCCGCCCTTCCCGGCAGGCTCCGGCCTCCCTCCCCAGCCTTTTGCCCCTCAGCCTTGCGGCCATTATGTCCTCCATCATCTCCGTCGCCAATCTGTCGAAGACCTATGGGTCCGGCTTCAAGGCGCTCAAGAACATCAATCTCGACATCAGGCGCGGCGAGATCTTTGCGCTGCTCGGGCCGAACGGCGCCGGCAAGACCACGCTGATCTCGATCATCTGCGGCATCGCCAACCCGAGCGAAGGCCGCGTCCTCGTCGGCGGCGAGAACATCCAGACCTCCTACCGCAAGGCGCGCTCGCTGATCGGCCTCGTGCCGCAAGAGCTGCACACCGACGCCTTCGAGAGCGTGTGGGCGACCGTGAGCTTCTCCCGCGGCCTGTTCGGCAAGCCGAAGAATCCTGATCACATCGAGAAGGTGCTGAAGGACCTCTCGCTGTGGGACAAGAAGGACAACAAGATCATCACGCTCTCCGGCGGCATGAAACGCCGCGTGATGATCGCGAAAGCGCTGTCGCACGAGCCGCAGGTCCTGTTCCTGGACGAGCCCACCGCCGGCGTCGACGTCGAGCTGCGCAAGGGCATGTGGGAAGTCGTCCGCACGCTGCAGCAGTCCGGCGTCACCATCATCCTGACTACGCATTACATCGAGGAAGCCGAGGAGATGGCCGACCGCATCGGCGTCATCAACAAGGGCGAGATCGTGCTGGTCGAGGACAAGGCGACCTTGATGCAGAAGCTCGGCAAGAAGCGGCTGACGGTGCACTTGCAGGGTAAGGTCACCTCGTTGCCGGACAGCCTCGCGCAATACGAGCTCGACCTCTGCGACGACGGCGCGACGCTGGTTTACGACTACGACACCAAGGGCGAACGCACCGGCATCACCAGCCTGCTCAGTGACCTCCGCAACGCCGGCATCCGCTTCAACGATCTCGACACGACGCAGTCGTCGCTCGAGGACATCTTCGTCGACCTCGTGAGGACGTCATGAATCACCGCGCCATCCGCGCCATCTATCTGTTCGAAATGGCACGCACCTGGCGCACGCTGCTGCAAAGCATCGTCTCGCCGGTGGTCTCGACGTCGCTTTATTTCGTGGTGTTCGGCGCCGCAATCGGCTCGCGCATCAGCCAGGTCGAGGGCGTCAGCTACGGCACCTTCATCGTGCCGGGCCTGATCATGCTCTCGGTGCTGACGCAGAGCATCGCCAACGCCTCCTTCGGCATCTACTTCCCGAAATTCACCGGCACGATCTACGAGATCCTGTCGGCGCCGATCTCCTACTTCGAGATCGTGCTCGGCTATGTCGGCGCCGCCGCCACGAAGTCGATCATCCTCGGCCTGATCATCCTTGCGACGGCCGGCCTGTTCGTGCCGCTGCACATCCATCATCCGATCTGGATGCTCGCCTTCCTGGTACTGACCGCGGTGACCTTCAGCCTGTTCGGCTTCATCATCGGCATCTGGGCCGACGGCTTCGAGAAGTTGCAGATGATCCCGATGCTGGTGGTGACGCCGCTGACGTTCCTCGGCGGCAGCTTCTACTCCATCGACATGCTGCCGGCGGGCTGGCGCACCGTCGCGCTGCTCAACCCGGTGGTCTATCTGATCTCGGGCTTCCGCTGGAGCTTCTACGAGATCGCCGACGTCAGCGTGTCCGTCAGCATCGGCATGACGACGGCGTTCCTGGTGCTCTGCCTCGGCGCGATCTGGTGGATCTTCCGCACCGGGTACCGGCTGAAGAACTAGCTGGCATCCGGGGCGCGCGTAGCGCGAGCCCGGAATCCATCATGCGGCAGATTTGGTGATGAACGGATTCCGGACCCGCCTTCGGGCGTCCCGGAATGACGGCGGAAGTCTCTACCGATAGCAATGAAAGCGGTGGTAGCCGTCGTAATATCCGCGGCAGTGCCGATAGTAGTGGCGG
>NZ_LWIG01000053.1:132256-151271 GCF_002068095.1 Bradyrhizobium sacchari
GGCGGCTGCGAACAGCAGGCGGACAGCCAAGCCGGCCGGCAGGTTGGCGGCGGCAACACGGGCTTTGTTCATCTTCAGTCCCAAGGGAAAGTACAGGGGTCAAGACGGCGGCGAACGCCGCCAATCGGCAGGTGATCATCAACGCACCGGGCGGCCAAATGGTTGCGCCTTTGTGACGAATTGTCGGCGATGTGAACGCATGTCCGCTCGCGAAAATGTCAGCGTTGCCGCCAGCGGCGCGGCACAAAGCGGCCTTGCTTACATCGGACATCACGTTAACGATGGGCGGGCTGGCCGCTGGAACGGAAGCCGGATTGCGGGCATATTGCATGCCGGGGGACGGAGAGCCGCGGCGCCAGCGTGAACAGGCCGGAGGCCAGAAGTCAGATGCGTTCGTTTTTTATTGCTTTCACATCCCTGATGCTTTTGAGCGCGGGCACCGCGCAGGCCAAGGTCGAGATTACCGTCGACAAGGACAATCAGCAGATGACCGTCGCGGTTGACGGCGTCGCGCGCTATCACTGGCCGGTATCGACCGGCATCCCGTCACGCGAAACGCCGAACGGCGCCTTCCGCGCCTTCCGCATGGAAGAGGATCACTTCTCCAAGGAATTCGACGACGCGCCGATGCCGCACGCGATCTTCTTCACCAAGGTCGGGCACGCCATCCACGGCACTGACTCGGTCGGCCGGCTCGGCTCACCGGCCTCCCATGGCTGCGTGCGCCTGTCGCGCCAGAACGCCTCGACACTCTACGCGTTGGTGCAGCAGCAGGGCGTGCTCAACACCACGGTGACGCTGACCGGCTCGGCGCAGGTGGCGCTCGCCCGCAATCCGCGCGGCCGTACCAACAACGCGGTGGCCCGCGCCCAGCAGCCGTCCGAGGAGCAATACGCCACCACGGGTGATCCCGTGAACCTGACGCCGCCGCAGCAACCTGCTCGCCGCTACATGCCGCAGGACGATAATTACATTTATCCGGCAGACGGCAGCGACACCGGTGCGCGCTACCCGGCTCCGCGCCCGATCACACGCCCCTATGGCACGCAGGCCTATCAGCAACTGCCGCAGCCGACCTACGACCAGGCCTATGGCCAGCAGGGCTACTATTATCAGCAGCAGCAGCCCCGCCAGTACTATCAGCCGCGCGGCTATTACTATCAGAACTGACTCTATCCGAACGCGGCGTCGCCACGTTCGACGATCTTTCGTGCCGCATCGACGAAGGCCCGGGCGACCGGCTCGAGGATCTCGGGTCCGGTCGCCGTGCGATCATCCGACGGCGTGTGGAAGGTGCGATGACGGCCGGCCATGCCGACTGTTTTCACGAGCGCGATGAACCCTTGATGCCGTCACGTGCCACGACAATCCTGACCGTGCTCGCGGCTCTCGCTGCAGGACAAGCCATTCCAGGAGAAGCCATGGCCTTTGATCTCGAGGCGCATCGCGGCGGGCGGGCGCTGCTTCCGGAGAACACCCTGCCCGCCTTCGCCAATGCGCTGTCGATGGGCGTCGACACGCTGGAGCTCGACGTCGGCGTGACCGCCGATGGCGAGGTCGTCATCTCACATGAACGCGGGCTCAATCCGGATCTCGCACGGGATACGAGCGGCGCCTATGTGGCCGCACCCGGCACGCCCTTTGTGAAGCTACGGCTCGACGACATCGGGACCTATGACGTCGGCCAGATCCGGCCCGACAGTGCCTATGCCAGGCAATTCCCCGAGCAGCGCGCCGTGCCGGGGACCCGCATCCCCACGCTGAAGCAGCTGTTCGCGCTGGTGCGCAAGTCCGGCAACGCCAATGTGCGTTTCAACATCGAGACCAAGATCGATCCGAACCATCCGGACGAATCCCTCGATCCGCAGGGTTTCGTCGCAAAGCTGCTCCACCTGATCGAGGCAGAAGGGTTTGCCGATCGCGTCATGATCCAGTCGTTTGACTGGCGGACCCTGCAGCTCGTCCAGCAGCAGGCGCCCACAATTCCAACCGTGTACCTCACGCTCCAGCGCGGCTCGGCTCCGACGGTGGCGCTCGACAAGGCCACCAGCTGGACCGCGGGCTTCAGTCCAGCCGATCACGGCGGCTCGCTGCCGCGAACCATCAAGGCTGCGGGCGGCGCGATCTGGTCGCCCTATTTCGGCGACGTGACGGCGGCGCTGGTCTCAGAAGCCCACGCGCTCGGACTGCACGTGGTGGTCTGGACGGTCAACAAGCGTGAAGACATGGCGCGGATGATCGAGTTCGGCGTCGACGGGATCATCTCGGACAGGCCGGACTTGCTGAGGGAAGTTGCAGGCGAGAAGGGAATTGCGCTGCCGGTGGGGACGCCGGTAGAGCCGTAAGCTCCATCTCGTGTCCCGGACGCGGTGCAGCGTTTAACGCTGCTCCGCAGAGCCGGGACCCAGAACGAATGGGCCCCGGCTCTGCAGCACACCGCTCCGCGCTGCGCTGCGTCCGGGGCACGAGACCACTCGTGGCGCGAAGCCTACTCCCCGTCCCGCAAACGACGATACAGCGCGCCCAGGATGTTCGAGTAATCGTCGGTCCAGACCCGCACCCTGTCGTCGGCTTCGGTCTGCTCCCATGATTTGGAGGCGGCGAGCCTGCCGACATCGGCATCCTCGCGCGCGGAGATGACGACGTCGGTCGAGAAGATGTAGTCGGAATCGCGGCCCGAATCCTCGTTGAAGACCCAGCTCTTGAGATCGTTGGCGTCGGCGATGCCGACCACGACGGTCTCGAGATCGAGGTGACGGTTGGAGACGTGCATCACCACGGCGCCGTGGGGCGCGAGCTTGTCCTTGTAGATCTTCATCGCCTCTTCGGTCGCAAGATGAATCGGGATCGCATCGGACGAATAGGCATCGACGATGATGAGATCGTAGGCGCCGTCGGGCTCCTTGGCGAAGGTGAGGCGGGCGTCGCCGATGACAGGCTTCAGCTCCGGCAAGCAGCTCGAGATGTAGCGGAAATTCTTGGGGTCGCGCGCCGCGTCCACCATGGACTGGTCGATCTCGAAGAATTTCCAGTCTTCCCCTGGCTCGGCAGCGCAGGCGAGCGTGCCGGAGCCAACACCGATCGCGGCGACCTTGAGCGGAGCGCCCTTGCGCTCGCGGATCGCGGCGACGGCCTGACCGATCCCGCCGTCCTTGTGGTAGTAGGTGATCGGCTCGGGCCGGCCGGTGACCGGCGTGCCGTCATTGTTGCGGAAGCGCTCGGCGCCGTGGATGGTGGTGCCGTGCATCAGCACGTGGAAATATCCGCCGGGCGTCTCCACGATCTTGTGCACGCCGAAGAAGCTGCGCACCGTGGTGACGCGGCCCTCGTCCGCCGGATAGATCCGGATCAAAGCCAGCGCCAGTGCGACGGTGGCAAAAATCTTCCAGCGGCCGGCATTGAGCGCCAGCGTCAGCAGCGCGGCGAGCACGCCGACGGAGCCAGCGACCCAGACGCGATGATCCTCGAACCAGGTCGAGAGATTGCCGGTCGTATAAGAGGGCGCAATGAGCGCCACCGCCAGCGCGGCGAGCGCCAGCCAGTACCATCTCACGATGCCGGCAAGCCGCTCGTTCGCGGACGGTCGGCACAGCGCGGCAAGCGCGATCAGGATCGGATATTCGGCAATCCAGGAGAAGGTGAAGGGGGCGACGAGGCCGGCAAAGAGGCCGCCGACCATGCCGCCGAACGACAACGCGACATAGAAGCCGGTGAGATATTTGGCGGCCGGCCGGGTCCGCGCCAGCTCACCGTGACAGGCCATGGCGATGACGAAGAAGCACAATTGGTGACCGCCGAGCGTCAGCAGCAGGTTCTGCTCGCCGCCAAACGCCAGAAGGACAACGACGCCCGCGATCGCGACCGGCTGGAGCATCAGCATCCATTTGTGCGGCAGCAGCGGCCGCGACTGGAACACGACCACCCAGGTGAGCAGGTACAGCGATAGCGGCAGCACCCAGAGCAGGGGCGCCGCCGCGACATCGGTCGAGATGTGCGCGGTCACGGCGATGAGCAGACCTGACGGCACCGCGGCAAGGAAAATCCAGCGCAGCCGCGTCAGGACGCTTGGCGCCGGCGCATTGATGTCATCGGTTCGAACATCGGCGGCCGCCAGCTTCGGCGAGCGCAACAACAGCACGCCGCAGGCGGCAATCAGCAAGATCAGGACGCCATAGCCCCCGGTCCAGAACCGGTTCTGCGTATGCAGCGTGAACATCGGCTCCAGCAGGAACGGATAGGACAACAGCGCCAGGAAGCTACCGATGTTGGAGGAGGCATAGAGGAAATAGGGATCGTGCCCGGCGGGGTGGCCGGTGCGGACGAACCAGGCCTGCAGCAGCGGATTGTTGGCGGCCAGCGCGAAGAACGGCAGCCCGATCGAGACCACGAACAGGCCGAGCAGCCAGAACGCATAGCCCGAGGCCGGCGGCTCGACATAGGCCGACGCGATGCCGAGCGGCAGCGTGGCGAAGGCCGCGATCAGCAGCACCAGATGCACCGCGACCGGAACGATCCGGTTCCTCGCCTGCATCAACAGATGCGCATAGGCATAGCCCGCCAACAGCAGCGACTGGAAGAACACCATGGCCACCGACCACACCGCCGGCGAGCCGCCGAGCCGCGGCAGCACCATCTTCGTGAACAGCGGCTGCACCGAGAACAGCAGCAGCGCGCTGACGAAGATCGCAGCGGTGTAGACCGTCAGCAGCAGCCGGTTGCGCGACGACGAAGGCTGCTCCGTGGCGGCGGGATGCGCGATCGAATCCATGAAAGCTCCGGCAAAACCCCGGCGGGCGCCGGACGGGGTGCAATGGAGCACAAGGCGCTTGAACGGGCAATAAAGGGGCTCGTGATGTTGCAGCGAGGATTGCTTGATATTAGAGGGTCGTTCCGGGGCGATGCGAAGCATCCAACCCGGAACCTCGAGATTCCGGGTTCGCGCTGACGCGCGCCCCGGAATGACGATAAGCCGAACAACCCGAATCTCTCATGACCGAAACCGACGTTGTCATCATCGGCGCAGGCCATAACGGCCTCACCTGCGCAGCCTATCTCGCGGCGGCGGGCCTGCGCGTGCGTGTGGTCGAGCGCCGCAAGGTGGTCGGCGGCGCCGCGGTGACGGAGGAGTTTCACCCGGGATTCCGCAACTCGGTCGCCGCCTACACCGTGAGCCTGCTCAATCCGCAGGTGATCGGCGATCTCAAGCTCGCCGAATACGGCCTGCGCGTGGTCGAGCGGCGGTCGCAGAATTTTCTGCCCGCCCCCGATGGCAGCTATCTCCTCACCGGCGAGGGGCGGACCAAGGCGTCAGTTGCGCGGCTCAGCGCGCACGATGCGGAGGCGCTCGACGGCTTCTCGCGCGAGCTGGAGGACATCGCCGACGTGCTTCGGCAATTCGTGCTGCGCGCCCCGCCGAACCTGCTCGACGGCTTCGGCACCAACGCGATCCGCGAGGCCGTGAACGCATTCCAGAGCGCCAACATCCTGCGCGGCCTGACGCTGGAGCAAAGCCGCAGCCTGCTGGATCTCTTCACCCGCTCGGCCGGCGAGATGCTGGATGAACGGTTCGAGCACGATCTGGTCAAGGCGCTGTTCGGCTTCGATGCCATCGTCGGCAATTACGCCAGCCCCTATGCCGCAGGCTCGGCCTATGTGATGCTGCATCACGCCTTCGGCGAGGTGAACGGCAAGAAGGGCGTCTGGGGCCACGCCATCGGCGGCATGGGCGCGATCACGCAGGCAATGGCGCGTGCCGCGCGGGACCGGGGCGTCGCGATCGACACCGAGACGAGTGTGCGCGAGGTGATCGTCGAGCGCGACCGCGCCGTCGGCGTGGTTCTGGAGGACGGCGAGATGATCCGCGCGAAATATGTCGCGGCCAACGTCAATCCGAAGCTGCTGTATACGAGGCTGATCGCCGCCGACGCGCTGCCGAAAGATTTCCTCGCCCGCATCAGGCACTGGAAGAACGGCTCCGGCACCTTCCGCATGAACGTGGCGCTGGACCGCCTGCCCTCCTTCGCGGCACTGCCTGGCGAGGGGGATCACCTCACCTCCGGCATCATCCTCGCGCCAAGCCTTCCCTACATGGATCGCGCCTATCTCGATGCGCGCGCGCAGGGCTGGAGCCGACAGCCCGTCGTCGAGATGCTGATCCCCTCGACGCTCGACGACACGCTGGCACCCTCGGGCAAGCATGTGGCGAGCCTGTTCTGCCAGCACGTCGCGCCGGAGCTTCCCGGCGGAAAATCGTGGGACAACCATCGTGACGAGGTCGCCGATCTCATGATCGCGACGGTGGATGGCTACGCACCGGGTTTTGCCTCCACCGTGCTCGGCCGCCAGATTCTCTCGCCGCTCGACCTCGAACGACAATTCGGCCTGCTGGGCGGCGACATCTTCCACGGCGCGCTGACACTGAACCAGCTGTTCTCGGCGCGGCCGATGCTGGGCCATGCCGATTATCGCGGGCCGCTGAAGGGCCTCTATCACTGCGGCTCCGGCGCCCACCCCGGCGGCGGCGTCACCGGCGCCCCCGGCCATAACGCCGCGCGCGTGATCCTGCGGGACCACCGCGCGCTGTTTGGAAGCCGTGGATAGGTCTGTGGATGGGCTGTTGACAGGCTGTCGAGATGCCTGTGATCGGGCAGAGGACCCGACCCGGACATGCCGGGGAAAAGCCGGTGGATAATTGCGGGACAATTAGGGGATAGGCCAGTGAAAGATGCCCCTGACAAGGTGTTGACGGCCTGTAGACACCACCCCCAAAACGACCTCGCCCGCCGAGGGCAATTCCCCGCGCGGGCGCTCGTCAAAACAGCCTGGTGAAGAAAGTAGCCCCCGCTGGAAATGCGAGGCGGAAATTACTTCAAGGAGGTGCTAATCGAACCGAACTTGTCGTTCAACGTGCTGCCCAGACTGTTCACCACGGTGATGATCGCCAGAGCGATACCGGCCGCGATCAGGCCGTATTCAATTGCGGTCGCACCAGATTCATCCGACCAGAACTTCAAAACCATGCGCTTCAAGACACGCCTCCGTTTCAATTTCAGGCTGTGTTGGCCAGCCCCGACAGCCGAAAATCTACGGGGTGCGACCTTCTGTCCGGTTAATCCGGGCCTAGCAAGTTATGCGGAAAATTGTGCGCAAAAGTTCCCAAAATTGAACCCGACGGAACCCTGAGGATGCCGCCTTCCCCCACCCATCGCGCCAGCTTTTCGATCGGCGCCGAGGCCGCCGCAAGGCGCGTCGTCGATGTGCTCACCGAGGTCTTTTTCGACGGGGACGCAGCGGTCGCCGCGTTCGAGCGGCCGGACGGACAATGGGACGTCACGCTGCATTTCGCCGAAGCCCCAGACCAGGCCTGGCTGCGCGAACTCATTACAACATCAGCAGGAAATGAGATCGCGGACACGCTTGTCTTCGACACCGTCGAGGCCAAGGACTGGGTCAAGGCCAGCCTGGAAGATCTCGTCCCCGTGCCGGCCGGACGCTTCGTCGTGCACGGCAGCCATGACCGCGACCGCGTGGCGCCGAACAAGCTCAAAATCGAGATCGAGGCGGCGCTCGCCTTCGGCACCGGCCATCACGGCACCACGCGTGGCTGTTTACTCCTGCTTGACCATGTCCTGAAGAGTTCCCGGCCGCGGAGCCTGCTCGACCTCGGCACCGGAACCGGCGTGCTGGCCATCGCGGCGGCGAAGGCGCTGCATCGCGCGGTGCTCGCCTCCGATATCGACCCGCCCTCGGTGCGGGTGGCCGCCGAAAACGCGACGCTGAACGAAGTCGGTCATCATGTGAGAGTGATCCGCGCGACCGGCTTTGCCGCGCCGGATTTTGTCCGCGCGGGGCCGTTCGACCTGGTGCTGGCCAACATCCTTGCCAATCCGCTGCGGCAGCTGGCGAGCCCGATGGCGCGGCACCTTGCGCCCGGCGCCCGCGTCATCCTCTCCGGCCTCTTGACCCACCAGGCGCCCGCCGTGATCGCGGCCTACCGCGCGCGGGGCCTCGTGCCGCTTCGGCACCTCAGGATCGAGGGGTGGAGCAGTCTGTTGTTGAGGAAACTGTCCTAGGGTGGATTAGCCCTGGGCTGCGCGCAGTCCCCAGGCGTAATCCACCTCTTCTGCTTCCGAGATAGGAACAGCGGTGGGTTACGCCTTCGGCTAACCCACCGTACGGCATCGCCATTGCCGCGCTATTCCGCCGGCTTCTCGTCCCGGCGCGCGACGCGCTTGCCCTGCAGCGCGCGCCTCGCGCGGCGCTCGGCGAAACGATCGATCATCTGGCTGATGAGGCCGCGCGGCTTCTTCGGTCCCGTATTGACCGGCGCGCGGCGCACCGGCGGCGAAATCTTCTCAAAGGTGAACGCTGGCATCGTGTGTCCCCTCGCCGTTGAGATGAACCACTTGCTCGAATTTCCCTGTTATCCGGACGAAGCGCAACTGCCGCATCCTTTACTCCACTCAATTCGAATGGAACATTTTCAAGCACAGTCCATGCCAGATGCGACGCAAATGCGTCTAGATTGCGGACCGATGCCCATGATCCTAGAGTGATCCACATGTTCGAAGCGCACTTCCAGACATTCGAGGAGCCCGAGGCCGGCGTCGCGCTTGCCGCTCGCCTTGCCGCGCTCCGCGAAGAACTCGCCCGCCGCAAGCTGACCGGCTTCGTCATTCCGCGCGCCGACCAGCAGCAAAACGAATATGTGCCCCCGTCGGAAGAGCGGCTGGCCTGGCTGACCGGCTTCACGGGTTCGGCGGGCTTCGCCGTGGTGCTGACCCGCGAGGCCGCCTTGTTCGTCGATGGCCGCTACACGCTCCAGGCGGCCAAGCAGGTCGATGCCAAGGCTTGGGCGGTGGAATCGCTGATCGATCCGCCGCCGGAAAGCTGGGTGTCGGCACACCTGAAGGCCGGCGATCGCCTCGGATTTGATCCGTGGCTGCACACTTTTGCGGCAGCCGAGCGCCTGTCCGCCGCCTGCGCCAAGGCCGGCGCCGAGCTGGTGCCGGTCGACGGCAACCCGGTCGATGCGATCTGGCAGGACCGGCCGCAGCCGCCGCTTGCCCCCGTCGCCGTGCACAGCCTCCAGCATGCCGGCGTGACGGAAGCCGAGAAGCTGACGCAGATCAGGGACGAGATCGCCAAGCTCGGCGCGGATGCGCTGGTGCTGTCGGACAGCCACGCGGTGGCCTGGACCTTCAACATCCGCGGCGCCGACGTCGCGCATACGCCGCTGCCGCTGTCCTATGCGCTGGTGCCGAAGGACGGCCGCCCCACCATCTTCATCGACCACAGAAAACTCTCCAACCTCTCACGGGATCATCTCGAACAATCCGCAGATGTGCGCGAGCCAGATGCGATGGCGCCAACGCTGATGGCGCTGGCCAAAAGCGGCGCGGCGATCGCGCTCGACAATGCGACCGCGGCCGAGGCGCTGAGCCGGCTGATCGCGGGCGCCGGCGGCAAGCCGGTGCGCGGCAGCGACCCGATTGCACTTCTCAAGGCGGTCAAGAACGCGACCGAGATCAAGGGCACCAAGACGGCCCATCTGCGCGACGCCGTGGCGCTGGCGCGGTTCCTGGCATGGGTCGATCGCGAGGCGCCAAGCGGCAAGCTCACCGAGATCGACGCGGTGGAGGCGCTGGAGACCTTCCGCCGAGACACCGGCGCGCTCAAGGACGTGTCGTTCCCGACCATCTCGGGAACGGGGCCGAACGGCGCCATCGTGCACTACCGCGTCACCCGCAAGAGCAACCGGCGGATCGCGCCCGGCGATCTCCTGCTGATCGATTCCGGCGCGCAATATGAGGACGGCACCACCGACGTCACGCGCACCATGGCGGTCGGCGAGCCCACCGGCGAAATGCGCGACCGCTTCACCCGCGTGCTGCGCGGCCACATCGCGATCGCGCGCGCGGTTTTCCCCGACGGCACCACCGGCGCACAGCTCGATACGCTGGCGCGGCAATATCTCTGGGCCGCCGGCGTCGATTTCGAGCACGGCACCGGCCATGGCGTCGGCAGCTATCTTTCAGTGCATGAGGGGCCGGCCCGGATCTCGAAGCTCGGCACTACGCCGCTGAAACGCGGCATGATCCTCTCCAACGAGCCCGGCTACTACAAGACCGATGGCTTCGGCATCCGCATCGAGAATCTCGAGCTGGTGGTCGAAGCCAGCATCCAGGGCGCCGAGAAGCCGATGAACGCGTTCGAGACGCTGACCTTGGCGCCGATCGACCGTCGGCTGATTGATGTCACGATGCTGAGCAACGACGAGCTCGCCTGGCTCAATGCCTACCATGCGCGCGTGCGGGCCGAGGTGCGGCCGGCGCTGGATGAAGCGACCGGCGCCTGGCTCGATCAGGCCACCGCGGAGCTGAAGGCATAGGCCCGTCGTTGCGCATGGCGCTACGCGATTTGCGCAACGCTGCTCCCGCACCCATAGCCGTCATGCCCGCCTTGTGCGCAATTGCGCACTGGAGCGAGGCATCCAGTACGCCGTGGCCTCTCCGTGTCCACTTCCGTCTCTGGAATACTGGATTCCTCGCCTTTTCGGGGAATGACATCGCACTTGCGGAACGCGAATGTGCGCCCAATCGGTCGCCATTGTGCTCCCATCATAACCGTCCCGAAATCCGAATAGCCGCATTCCGAAACGCCGATATCGGTCTTGCGTGAGCACGCTACAGTCGATTCCAATTTCGACGAGACGGACATCTATGCACGGCATGATCAGCAGGCCGCCGGAGGCGGCAACGAAGAACATCGCGACCTCGCGCGTGGTGTTGCTGCTGCTGGTCGTCATGACCGGGATCGCGCCGATCTCGCTCTACATGCTGGTTCCGGCACTGCCGGTGCTGGCGACGACCTTCGGCAGCGACATCTCGATCGCGCAGATGACGGTGTCGCTCTACATGGTCGGCATCGCGATGTCGCAGCTGATCATGGGGCCGCTGTCGGACAGGTTCGGGCGGCGTCCGGTGCTGCTCGGAGGGCTGGCCCTGATGGTGGCGGCGAGCATCGCCTGCATCTTCGCCCAGAACCTGCCGCAGCTGATCGCCGCGCGCTTCTTCCAGGCGCTGGGCGGCGCCGCCGGCATGGTGGTGAGCCGCGCCATCATCCGCGACATCTACGAGCGCGACCGTGTCGCCTCGATGATCAGCCTCGTGGTCGCAGCCCTGATGATCGGGCAGATGGTGTCGCCGCTCACCGGCGGCCTGATCGAGACCGCGTTCGGCTGGCGCGCGATCTTCTACGCCATCACCATCGGCGCGATCATCGTCGCCGTCGGCATTGCGGTGGCGCTGCCCGAGACGCGCCGCACCCGCGCCGCCGGCGGCGGCTTTCGCCGCGACGTCGGCATGCTGATCACGAACCGCGCCTTCGTCGGCTACGTGATGTGCCAGGTGCTGGCTTCACAGATCATCTTCACCTTCGCCGGCGGCGGTCCCTACATCGTGGTGACGCAGATGGGCCGCAGCAGCGCCGAATACGGCGCCTGGTTCGCAACCACCGGCTTCGCTTACCTCGTCGGCAATCTGCTCTGCGTGCGCTTTGCGCCCAGGCACTCGCTGGCAAATCTGATCTGGTTCGGGCTCGCCCTCCAGCTCTGCGGCAGCCTGTTGAACCTGCTCTGGAGCTTCACCGGCTGGAACGAAGCGCCGGCCTGGCTGTTCGGCACGCAGATGATCGTGATGGCCGGCAATGCCTTCGTGATGGCGAACTCCGCCGCCGGCGCCATCAGCATCCGCCCTGAAGCTGCCGGCACCGCCTCAGGCGCGATGGGCTTCCTCCAGCAGGGCATCGGCGCACTGATGTCGCAATTCGGCGCCTATCTCGGCGGCCATTCCATAACGACGCTTCCGCTGACCTCCGCAGTGCTGGCGATCTCCCTGCTCTGCGCCTGCATGATGATCTTCGTCGTCCCCCGCCGCGAGGTGGTGGTAAGCGAGGAATTGATCGAGCAGGCGGAAGAGGAAGAGACGGGGATGATGTGAGGGGGCGCTGCGTCCCCCCGTCATTGCGAGCGTAGCGAAGTAATCCAGCCTGTCACCGCGAAGAGATTCTGGATTGCTTCGCTACGCTCGCAATGACGGAAGAGAGCGTCACTCCCCGATCAGCTTCAGCCACTCGTCCTCGGTCAGCACTTTCACGCCGTGCTTGTTGGCATCCGCGAGCTTCGAGCCGGCGCCGGGGCCGGCGACGACGAGATCGGTCTTCTTCGACACCGAGCCCGACACTTTTGCACCCAGCCGCTCCGCGGTCGCCTTGGCTTCATCCCGCGTCATCTTCTCCAGCGAGCCCGTGAACACCACGGTCTTGCCGGCGACCGGCGAGTTGCTCTTCGGCTTCTCGGCGTCGACGATCTCGACCTCCTTGGTCAGGCGCTCGACGATGCCGCGATTGTGGCTCTCGCCGAAATAATCGGCGATGCTCTTGATCACGGTGTCGCCGATCTGGTCGAGCGCATCCATCTCCGCCATCGCCTCCTCGTCGCCCTTGGCGATCTTGAGGCATGCGTCGTGGAAGGCGTCCCACGAGCCATAGCCGCGGGCCAGCGCCAGCGCCGTGGTCTCGCCGACATGGCGCATGCCGAGCGCATAGATGAAGCGCTCCAGCGCGATTTTGCGCCGGCTCTCGATGGCACCGAACAGATTGCGCACCGAGGTCGCGCCGTAGCCTTCGATCTCCTCGAGCTTGAGCTTTGAGTTGCGCTGCTCCAGCGTGAAGATGTCGGCGGGCTCCTTGACCCATCCCTCGTCGAAGAAATACTGGAGCTGCTTCTCCCCCAAGCCGTCGATGTCGAAGGCGCGCCGCGACACGAACAGCTTGAGGTGTTCGATCTTTTGATAGGGACAGGCGAACTCGCCGCTGCAGCGGGCGCGTGATTCCTCTTCACCGGCGGCCGTCTCGCCGCGTACGACGTCGGTGTGCAGCGGGCACGGGCACTTCTTCGGGAAATGGAATTCCTTCGCCGTCTTCGGCCGCTTGTCGAGCACGACGTCCACGATCTGCGGGATGACGTCGCCGGCGCGCTGGATAACGACGGTGTCGCCGATCCTGATATCGCGTCCCTCGCGCAGCACTTCGCCCTTGTTGCCGATGCCCTTGATGTAGTCCTCGTTGTGCAACGTGACGTTCTGCACGATCACGCCGCCGACACCGACCGGCTCGAGCTTGCCGACCGGCGTGAACGAGCCGGTGCGGCCGACCTGGATCTCAATGTCGCGCAGCACCGTCATCGCGCGCTCGGCCGGAAATTTATGCGCGATGCCCCAGCGCGGCGTGCGCGAGACGAAGCCGAGGCGTTCCTGCCAGTCGATGCGGTCGACCTTGTAGACGACGCCGTCGATGTCGTAGTCGAGTTTTGCGCGCTGCTCCTCGATCGCATGATGGAAGGCGAGCAGCTCCTCGACCGAGCGGCACAGTTTCGTCAGCGGATTGGTCTTGAAGCCGCAGCGCTCGAACCAACCGATCATGCCGCTCTGCGTATCCTCCGGCATCGCGCTCATCTCGCCCCAGGCGTAGGCGAAGAAGCCGAGCGGGCGCGAAGCGGTGATGGTCGGATCCTTCTGGCGGAGCGAGCCCGCGGCCGAATTTCGTGGGTTTGCGAAGATCGTATCGCCCGCAGCCTTCTGCCGCTCGTTGAGCGCAAGGAAGGCCTTCTTGGTCATGTAGACCTCGCCGCGCACCTCACAGATGTCGGGGATGTTGCGGCCCTTCAGCTTCTGCGGCACGTCTTCGAGGGTGCGGATATTGGCGGTGACGTCCTCGCCCACCGCCCCGTCGCCGCGCGTCGCCGCGGTGACGAGCTCGCCGCCCTCATAGCGCAGCGACATCGACAGGCCGTCGATCTTCGGCTCGGCGGAGAAATTGACCTTGTCGTCGTCGAGCTTCAGGAAGCGCACGATGCGGCCGACGAAGTCGCGCACGTCCTCTTCCGCAAAGGCGTTGTCGAGCGACAGCATGGGCACGGAGTGCCGCACCTTTTTGAAACGGCCGGACGGTGCGGCGCCGACCTTTTGCGAGGGCGACTCTGCGCTGACGAATTCAGGAAACCGCTTCTCGATCGCGTCGAAGCGCTGCCGGAGCGCGTCGTACTCGGCATCGGTGACGGTGGGCGCATCGTCCTGATAATAGCGCTCGTTGTGTCCCTCGATCTCGAGCGCGAGCCGCATGTGCTCGACTTTGGCCTGCGCCTTGGTGAGCTCAGTGACGTCGCGAGGCGGTGTTGCTTTGGATTTTGCTGCTCTGGCCATGGTGCTTGGATACGACGGAGCGGGCGGCAGGGTAAAGGCGGGAAAAGTTGTGTGCCCCGGACGCGGCGCAGCGCTTCTTCAGCGGTGTGCCGCAGACCCGGGGCCCAGCATTCTGGGTCCCGGCTTTGCGGAGCAGCGCTAGGCGCTGCGCCGCGTCCGGGACAAGTGAATTAAGCCGTCGCCGCCTTCAGCAGCCGCTCCGCGGCCGCCCTCGCCTCGGCGGTGATCTCGGCGCCGGCGAGCATGCGGGCGATCTCCTCGCGGCGGTGGTCGGCGGCGAGCGCATTGACGCGGGTGGCGACGCGCTTGCCCTTGTCGAGGGCGTCCTTGGAGATGAGCAGATGCTGGTCGGCCCGCGCGGCGACCTGCGGGGCGTGGGTGACGGCCATCACCTGGACCTTGCCGGCAAGCCGCGCCAGGCGCCCACCGATGGCGTCAGCGACCGCGCCGCCCACGCCTGTATCGATCTCGTCGAACACCAGCGTCGGCGCTGAGCCGCGGTCGGACAGCACGACCTTGAGCGCCAAAAGGAAGCGTGACAGCTCGCCGCCGGAGGCGACCTTCATCATCGGACCCGGCTTGGTGCCCGGATTGGTCTGCACCCAGAACTCGACGCGGTCGAACCCTTGCGGGCCCGGAGCGGCCTCGTCGGTCGTGACCTGGGTCATGAACCTGGCACGCTCGAGCTTGAGCGGAGCGAGCTCGGCATTGACGGCCTTGTTGAGCTTCTCCGCCGATTTCTGCCGCGCCAGCGACAGTTTTTTCGCGGCGGCGGCATAGCGGCCATCTGCCTCGATCGCGGCCTGCTCCAGCTTCTTCAATTTCGAGGCGCCGGCGTCGATCAGCACGACGTCGGCGGCGTATTTGGCGGCAAGCGCCGCGAGCTGGTCGACCGGGGTCGAATATTTGCGCGAGGCGGCGCGCAGGGCGAACAGCCGCTCCTCGATGCGTTCGAGCTCGGCCGGGTCGAAATCGGTCGCGGCAAGCGCGGCCAGCAGATGCTGGTCGGCTTCCTCCAGCGCGTTGATCGCGGCGTCGATCGCCTTCACCGCGGGCTCGACCAGCGCCGGCGAGTTGACGCCGCGGCGCTCCAGCCGGCGCACCGCCGCCGACAGCGCCGCCACCGGCGAATGGTTGCCACCGACCGCCTCCTGCGCCTCGCGCAGATCGGAAGCGATCTTCTCGCCCTGCATCATCGTGGTGCGGCGGTGGGCCAGCGAAGTCTCCTCGCCCTCCCTGGGTGCGAGCTGCTTCAGCTCGTCCGAGGCGTGGCGCAGATAGTCGGCCTCGCGCGCGGCGCGCTCCATGCCGGCGCGATGCTCTTCCAGCGCGGTGTTGGCGGTGCGGCGGGCATCCCAGAGTTCTTCGACAGCCGCAACGTCCTTTTCAAGGCCGGCGAAGGCATCGAGCAGGCGGCGGTGCGTGGCGGCATCGACCAGCGCACGCTCGTCATGCTGGCCGTGGATCTCGACCAGGGCCGCGCCGACCGCCTTCAGCGTCTGCACGCTGATCGACTGGTCGTTGATGAAGGCGCGGGTGCGGCCGTCGGCCAGCTGGACCCGGCGCAGAATCATCTCGCCGGTATCATCAAGCCCGTTCTCGGCCAGGATCTTCGTCGCGGGGTGATTCTTCGGGATATCGAACACGGCAGTGACCTGCCCCTGCTCCGCGCCGTGGCGCACGAGGCCGGCATCGCCGCGGCCGCCGAGCGCCAGCGCAAAGGCATCGAGCAGGATGGATTTGCCCGCCCCGGTCTCGCCGGTCAAAACGGCAAGTCCGGTGGCGAATTCGATATCGAGCCGTTCGATCAGGACGATGTCACGGATCGACAGACGCGCCAGCATGGAACCCCAAAATTTCCTAGCCGAGGCCCATCTTCTTGAAGGTCTTGCTGATCCAGGACCCCTGATTCTCGCTCGGCTCGAGACCACCCGATTTTACAAGATTATAGGCGTCCTTGTACCAGCGGCTGTCTGGAAAATTGTGACCGAGCACGGCCGCGGCGGTCTGCGCCTCGCCGACGATGCCGATCGCCATATAGGCTTCGGTCAGCCGGTAGAGCGCCTCCTCGACATGCCGCGTGGTCTGGTACTGGGTGACGACGGCCTTGTAGCGGTTGATCGCGGCGGTGTAGTCGCGCTTCTGCGCGTAGTAGCGGCCGACGTTCATTTCCTTGCCGGCGAGCTGGTCGCGGGCACCCTCGATCTTCGCCTTGGCGGAGGTCGCATATTCGGACGTCGGATATTTGCGCACCACCTCTTCCAGTGAGGCGATCGCCTTCTCGGTGCGGGTCTGGTCGCGGCTGATGTCCGGGATCTGGTCGTAATGCGAGGCCGCGATCAGGTACTGCGCATAGGCCGCATCCGGGCTGCCGGGATGCAGCGTGACGTAGCGGGTGGCGGCGCCGATGCAGCCGTCATAGTCGCCGCCCTGGTAGGAGGCGTAGGCCGACATCAGCAGCGATTTGCGGGCCCAATCGGAATAAGGATGCTGGCGGTCGACCTCCTCGAACTTCTTGTTCGCCGCCTTCATGTCCTTCTTCTCGTTCATGAGGTACAGGCCCTCATTGTAGATCTTGTCGGCGGGCTCCTCGACGAAGGTGTCGTCCTTGGCGGTGAACTTGTCCCAGAGCTCGCCGGTTCCGCAGCCGGCAAGCGGCAGCGCGAGCAGGACGAAGGTGGCAGCTTGACGCAGCCCGCGGGCCGCGATCGAGGCTCGTGGCGAAACCGAAAGAGATCCGCGCGTCATACGCTGTGCCGACATGAGTTTTGCCCTGACGCCCTGTGATGCAGTGCCCGCCAGCCCATGACCCCCGTCACGGGCGCGAAATGGTGCCGTGGTGCCTGCCATGCGACCCACGCCGATGTATCCGAAAAACGATCGCTAACCGACCGGATAGGCAGGCATTTCGCCCGGATTAAGGCGAACGCGCCGCAATGCTAGCCGATCATGGTTACCAGGAGTTTCCCGGGGGGTAAGTCGCCTCAAATACCCGCAGCGGCAGGGCCCTTCAGGACACGTCCGGCCCGTAGGCCGCGGCGATCCGGCCGCCGACGATGCCGCGCCCGACTTCGCCCACGGGGCGCGTGGTGCGGCGCACTGCCTCACCCTCGACCACCCGCCAGGCGGTACGGTCGGCAAGCAGCGCGGTCAGAACGGCGTGGTTGAGCTTGTGGCCGCCGCGGACCGAACGGTAGGCGCCAAGCAGCGGCAGGCCGGCCAGCGCAAGGTCGCCGATCGCGTCCAGCACCTTGTGGCGGGCGCATTCGTCGGCGTAGCGCAGACCCTCGGTGTTGAGCAGCCGCTCGTCGTCGAACACGACGGTGTTGTCGAAGGAGGCGCCGAGCGCATAGCCCGCGCTCCAGAGCCGGGCGACATCGCACATCAGACCGAAGGTCCGGGCGCGGCCGACCTCACGACGGAAGCGTTCCGGATTGAGGTCGAAGGCATAGCTCTGCCGTCCGATGACCGGATTGGTGAAGTCGATCTCGATCTCGGCGCGGAACCCGTTGGCATAAGGCCGGATCTCGCCGAAGGAGTCGCCGATCTTGACCGAGATCGGCTTCAAAACCTGGATGAAGCGCCGCTGTGCGGGCTGGGTGGCGATGCCGGCCTGGTCGATGGCGGCAATGAACGCCGCGGCGCTGCCGTCCATGATCGGCACTTCCGGCCCGTCGAGCTCGATCGTGGCATTGTCCACGCCCATGCCCCGCAGCGCAGCAAGCACATGCTCGGCGGTGGAGATCAGCGGACCGTTGCGATCGCCGAGGACGGTGGCGAGGTCTGTCGCAACCACCTGGTCGGCGGTCGCCTGAACTTCGCGATCACTTCCCTCGAGGCCGGTACGGATAAAAATATAACCTGCGTCGATAGGCGCGGGCCCAAGCGTGAGAGTGACGGGAAGACCGGAATGAACGCCGACGCCGGCCACGGTGGCTTGCGCACGAAGCGTTGTTTGCCGGCTAAATTTCATCAGGAACCCGCCCCACTACGACCCATTGCGACTTATACTCGACCCGACCGATCGGCCAAGGCCGCCGTCCGAATCCGTATCCCCAAGTCACGACAAACCATAGTCACTGCCTCAAACAGCGCCAACTCACGCTTTTTTACCGATTGTTACCCCAAACCTGCCGTATTCGCGCCAAGGCTTAACCAAATTGCGCCGAGATTTGGGGCCGCTGCCGGCGGTTTTACAGAACCACCGAATACATAATTAATGATTTAAAATCAGTTGCTTGGCCGTGCAACCCGGACATGCACGGGACAAAAGGAAAGGCCCCGGCAAGCTTCCCGCCGGGGCCTTTTGGCGTCTGCCTTATTGTAACAATCCTCAGGTCGCCTGCCGCCGCAGGAAGGCCGGGATATCAAGATGGTCGTCACCCTGTGGCGCCGGTGCAACAGGCGCGGGGCGGCCGTGCATGTCCAGGCCCTGCGGCGCGGGGCGGCGGGCATATTCGGACACCGGCTCGCTGGCCGCGACCTGCTGCGCCACGCTCTTCTGCGGACGGCGCTCGGGCAGCGGCGGCATGGCGGGGCCGGCTGTGCGGGCCGCGACCGGCGGCTCGCTCTCCTCGTCACGTCGGCCGAGGCCGACATTGGCGAGGCGCTGCAGCAGCGACAGGCGCTTCTGCGGGGTCTCTTCTTCAACCTCGCCGCGGGCCTGACGAATTTCGGCCTGGGCCGGCATCGGCAGCTCCTCGATGCGCGGCATGCGCGGCGCACGGACCGGCGGACGCTCGGCCTGCGGCGGG
>NZ_LWIG01000053.1:151314-190892 GCF_002068095.1 Bradyrhizobium sacchari
GTTTTCGGGCGTCATCGGCTCCTGCATCGCAACCGGGGCCATGTCAGGCTCCGGAAACAGGGTCGGCTTCTGCGCGATCGGACGCACGGTGACGTCGCCATAGGTCTGCGGCGCGGGCGCCGGGACCTCGGCGACGGCCGCCGCGATGGCGGCGAGCGCCGCGCGCTCGACGTTCGGGCGCGGCGCGACCGGAGCGGCCGCAACCGGAGCGGCGGCCGGGATCTGAGCTTCCAGCTTCTGGGCGCGTTCGGCCAGGCGCTGATTGTCGGCGCGCAGACGCGCGGTGAGGTCGGCGAGCCGGCTCTCGGCAGCGGCGGCCGGTGCTGCGGGAGCCTGCTGTACCTGCGGCGCCGCATTCGCGACGGGAGCGGAGGTCGCCTGGCTGTTACGGGCGATCGCGGCCTGCTCGATGCCGGTGGCAACGACCGAGACGCGGATCAGGCCGTCGAGCGCTTCGTCGAAGGTGGCGCCGACGATGATGTTGGCGTCCTGGTCGACTTCCTCGCGGATGCGGGTCGCGGCTTCGTCGACCTCGAACAGCGTGAGGTCCTTGCCGCCGGTGATGGAGATGAGGAGGCCCTTGGCACCCTTCATCGAGCTGTCGTCGATCAGCGGGTTGGCGATCGCAGCTTCAGCGGCGGTCAGCGCGCGCTTGTCGCCGGAGGCTTCGCCGGTGCCCATCATCGCCTTGCCCATCTCACGCATCACGGCGCGGACGTCGGCGAAGTCGAGGTTGATCAGGCCTTCCTTGACCATCAGGTCGGTGATGCAGGCGACGCCCGAATAGAGCACCTGGTCGGCCATCGCGAAGGCGTCGGCGAAGGTGGTCTTCTCGTTGGCGACCCGGAACAGGTTCTGGTTCGGGATGATCAGGAGGGTATCGACCACCTTGTGCAGCTCGGCGATGCCGGCTTCAGCGGTGCGCATGCGGCGGCCGCCTTCGAAGTGGAACGGCTTGGTCACGACGCCGACGGTGAGGATGCCCATGTCGCGCGCGGTCTTGGCGATGACCGGTGCAGCGCCGGTGCCGGTGCCGCCGCCCATGCCGGCGGTGACGAACACCATGTTGGCGCCCGAGAGATGGTCGCGCAGCTCGTCGATCACCTCTTCCGCCGCCGCGGCGCCGACGTTCGGCTGCGAACCTGCGCCGAGCCCCTGCGTGACCGCGGTGCCCATCTGCACGATGCGCTGCGCCTTCGACATCGTCAGCGCCTGCGCGTCGGTGTTGGCGACCACGAAGTCGACGCCCTGCAGGCCCGCCGTGATCATGTTGTTGACGGCGTTGCCGCCGGCGCCGCCGACGCCGAACACGGTGATCCGGGGCTTCAGTTCGTGAATATCAGGAACATTGATGCTGATGGTCATGGTTGCCTCTCGATCACGCGCGCGTGGGTTCGCCCCGGCCGGCGGCCGCGGGAGTTGGTGAAAATGGGAAATTGCGGAAAGGAGTCATCAGAAGCCCTCGCGTAGCCATCGTCCCACCTTTCCGAAATAACCGCCGGTCCCTGTTCTGACCTGCTGCCGCGTATGCCGCGGTTCGACATGTTCCTGGTGAACATATTGCGGATAGACGAGGAGTCCGGCCGGCACCGCGAACGCGGCGTTCTTCGCCTCAACGGGCAGCCGCCCGAAGCCGAGGGGACGTCCGACCCGCACTGGCCGTCCGAGAATCTGCGTTCCGAGTTCGACGAGACCGGTCAGTTGCGAGGCACCGCCCGACAGCACGACGCGGCCGTTGGCCTCTGACGCGAAGGGCGAATCCTTCAGCCGGTCCCGGACCATTTCGAAGATTTCCTCGGCACGGTGCTTGACGATGTTGGCGATGGTGGCGCGGGAGACGATCTGCGGCAGATCCTGCTTGTCACCGGCTGTCGGTACAGACATCAGCTCACGCGAGTCCGATCCACCGGTGATGACCGTCCCGTATAAAGTCTTGATTCGCTCGGCATCGGCAATGGTCGCGGAGAGTCCGCGCGCGAGATCCATCGTGATGTGTTGCCCGCCGACCGCAAAACCCGCCGCATGCACGAAACGGCCGCCGGAATAGACCGCGATCGTCGTGGTGCCGGCCCCCATCTCGACGACGGCCGCGCCGAGGTCGGCCTCGTCGTCGGTCAGCACCGACAGACCAGCGACATAGGGGCTCGCCGCCATGGCTTCGACATTGATGTGGCAGCGTTCGACCGCGAGCATCAGGTTCCGCGCCACGGTGGCGTCGCAGGTGACGACGTTCATGTCGACGCCGAACTGGTGCGCGACCATGCCGCGGGGATCGCGGATGCCCTTGACGCCGTCGAGCGTGTAGCCGACCGGCAGCGCATGCAGCACGGTGCGGCCCTCGCCGGTGGCGTGACGCATGCCGGTGGAGGTGACGCGGCTGACATCGGCCGGCGTCACGGCGCCGCCGCGGATGTCGGCGGCGGCTTCGACCAGCTGGCCGGAGAGCCGGCCGCCCGAGACCGAGAGCAGCACGGACTCGACCCTCACCTTGGCCATCTTCTCCGCCAGCCCGACGGCCTGGCGGACCGCCTGCTCGCATTCGGTCAGATCGACCACCGCGCCGGCCTTCATGCCGCGCGACTGGATCTGGCTGTAGCCGATCAATTCCACCGCGTGGGTGCGGCCGCGCAAGGCATCGCTCGGCGCCGACGGCTTCAGCCGCGCGATCATGCAGGCGATCTTGCTGGTGCCGATATCGAGGCAGGCGACCAGGCCGCCGCGCTTGTGCGGCATCGGGCGCGTTTTCGGCGTCTGGGTGCGATCAAGACCGGTCATGCAGCGTCCCCGGCCTTCTTTTTCTTCTTGTCCTTGAACTGGTCTTCGCGCGCCTTGGCGGCGTCGTCGGACAGCTGCACCACCAGCCGATCCGGCAGGCGCATGTCGACCGCGACGATGTCGCGGGAGAACAGCCGGTCCTCCTTGTCGAGCCTCGACAGCATCGCAAGCGCGTTGCCGACGTCCTGCTCGGGCAGGCGGATGTCGAGGCCGTCCTTCAGCCTCAGGTTCCAGCGCCGCTCGCCGACATAGACCGCAGCCTTGGTCACCGCATTGACCTGCGGATAGCGCGCCAGCAGCGCGAGGAAATCGCGGGCCTGGGTGTCGGCGCCCTTGCCGACCACGAGCGGCAGCGACAGGAAGCGGCGCGAGACATAGGGCTCGAGCACGGCGCCGTCGTCGGCGATGACAGAGAGGCGGCCCGCCTCCTGCCACAGCGCGAACGCCTTGCGCTCGGTCAGCTCGATCATGAGCTGACCCGGATAGAGCTTCAGCACGGTCGCATCCGCGATCCAGGGATTGGCCTTGAGCTTGTCGCGCACGGCATCGGCGTCGAGGAACAGCAGCGAGGAGCGGCCGCTGACGCCGCCGATCGCGAGGATCTCGTCCTGGGTGAGCTGCTTGCGGCCGTTGATGACGACGGAGGTGATGCGGAAGCCGGCGGAATTGGCCATCGCGTTGCGGGCGTCGCTGACCGCGGTGATGAAGTCCTGGAGATGTCCGCCCTTGACGATGCCGAAGCCGCAGCTTCCGAGCAGCAGCAGCACGGTCATTGTGATCCCGACCCGGCGCGGCGCATAGCGCTCGACCAGCGCGACCACGCGCGGCGGCGGCTCGCGCTCGACGATGGCCTTGGCCCTGGCTTTGGTCCTGATCTTGGCGGCAGCGCGCTGCTGGTCGCGCTTGTCTTGCACCCACTCGCGCAGAAGCACGACCGCTCCGATAGCGGCCGCCTTCAGGTCAGCTTGGGGCCTCAGCGATCTGAAAAGCGACCGGGTGAGGCTTCCTGCTCCATCCATTGCACGAGCTCGTCAACAGTTTGCCCGCGACATCGCGCGGATCCTGGCGAACATGACGTCTCGGTGCCGGGCCGGGTGCTGGTCTTCAGCAGAAGAAGCCTCTCCCCTTCAAAGCGTTCGCTGGAGGTGACATCACCCGCCACAGCTCACGCGCCGGCAGCCAAAGCGCCATATGCGCCGCCAGCGTTAACCTTCGGATGTCCTGGTAAACAAAAGGTAAAATTCGTTAACGCGCGACGCTTTTTGCCCAGCCATGTGAGGGATTTATGCCGCGATGTCCGGCATTTTACCGGATTTGGCCGCCAAACCCGGGGCATTTCGCCCGCCCGGCCGTTAACCAGTCCTAATTATTTCCGCACACCGGGCACGGCGAGCTCGATCAGGCCGCGCAGGAAGTCGACGAAGTCGATGCCCTCGGCTTTCAGCGCCTTGGGGTAGAGCGAGGACTTGGTCAACCCGGGCAGCGTGTTGGTTTCGAGGTAGACGAGGCCCCGCTCCGAGACGATGAAGTCCGAGCGGGAATAGCCGGTGCAGGACATCGCCCGGTGCGCCAGCATCGCCTGCTCCTTCAGCGCCGCGGTGATCTCCGGCGAAAAGCGGCCGGGACAGATCTCCTGGGTCGAGCTCAGGAGATATTTCGCCGCGTAGTCGAAACTGCCCTCGCCCGGAATGATCTCGATCGGCGGCAGCGCGATGATCGAGCCGTCGGTGCGCTCCAGCACGCCGCAGGTCGCCTCGACGCCGGCGATGTAGGGCTCGATCACATACTCCTCGTGCTTGGCGGCATTGCGGACCGCGACGAGATCCTGCCTGGCGTTGACGAAGATCAGGCCGTAGCTCGAGCCGTCGCGCGCGGGCTTTGCGATCAGCTTTCCATACTCGGCGAAGGCCTCGTCGATGTTTTCAAGCGCAATGTTGGCCGGCGGCGTGACGCCGCCGAGCGCGGCGAAGCGCTTGGCCGCGATCTTGTCGAAGGCCAGATGCGAGGAGGCCGAGCCCGAGCCGGTGAACGGCACGCCGCGCGCCTCGCACATCACCTGCAATTCGCCGTTCTCGGCGCACCCGCCATGCAGGCCGAGCACCAGCACGCGATCTTCCGCCCTGGCCCGGTCGAGCGCCTGCGCGAGCGGAATGCCCGACGTGCCCGGCTTGAATTCGTCCTCGAACGGACGCGCATGCTCGAGCAGCTGCCTGGACTGCACCACATGCACCTTGTCCTCGACGTCCCACCACCAGAGGTCAGCCTCGGGCAGCGCCTGATGCAGCGCCTGCGCCGAAGCGACCGAAACCAGACGCTCGCGGTTGGAGCCGCCGAAGAGGATGGTGATGCGCATGTTCTCTGGTCCGTCACCTGTCTGTGTTCGTCATTCCGGGACGATGCGCAGCATCGAACCCGGAATCTCGAGATTCCGGGTTGCGCTTCGCGCCCCCGCAATGACACTCACGAGGAAATCCCGATCCGCTTGATTTCCCAGTGCAGCTCAATTCCGGAATTCGCCTTCACCCGCTCGCGCACGGTCTCGCCGAGCGTCTCGATGTCGTGGGCGGTGGCATCGCCGGTGTTGATCAGGAAATTGCAGTGCATCTCCGACACCTGGGCGCCGCCGACGCGCAGGCCCCGGCAGCCGGCGGCGTCGACCAGCTTCCAGGCGGAATGGCCGGGCGGATTCTTGAAGGTCGAGCCGCCGGTCTTTTCGCGGATCGGCTGCGCGCTCTCGCGGTGGCTTTGCACCTCCGCCATGCGCGCGCGGATCGCTTCCGCATCCCTGATCTCGCCGCGAAAGCGCGCGGAAGTGAAGATGATGGAGGGATCGACGCCGCTACTGCGGTAGACGAATTTCATGTCGGCATTGGAGAAGACATGCTTGGTGCCGTCGCGCCCGACGCCGCGCGCTTCGATCAGCACGTCCTTGGTCTCGCCGCCATTGGCGCCGGCATTCATGCGCAGGGCGCCGCCGATCGTGCCGGGAATGCCGAAAAAGAATTCGAGCCCGCCGATATTGACGGACGCCGCAACCTCCGCCACGCGCTTGTCGAGCGTGGCAGTGCCTGCGGTGACGACATCGCCATTCGCGGTCGCCTCGCCGAAGGCGCGCGGTGCCAGCCGGATCACGACGCCCGCAATGCCGCCGTCGCGCACGATCAAATTGGAGCCGACACCGATGACATAGACGGGAATGTCGACGGCAAGATGCGCCAGGAAATAAGCGAGATCGTCCTCGTCCGCGGGCGTGAACAGCACCTGCGCGGGACCGCCGACGCGAAACCAGGTGAGCTCGGCGAGCGACTGGTTGGCGAGCAGCCGGCCGCGCAAGTTTGGCATCGTGGCTTTGAGTGAAGGGGTGATATCGGGGAACGTCATCGCCCTACCCCAGCGCCTTCAATTCGCCGGGCAGCGCATACGCCCATTGCGTGATGTTGCCGGCGCCAAGGCACACGACGAGATCGCCAGACTTCGCCAATCCCTTGACGATCCCTGCGAGCTCCGTCGCCGCCGGCAGCGGGATCACGTCGCGATGGCCATGGGCGCGCAGGCCGGCGACGAAATGATCGCGGTCGATGCCGTCGATCGGCGCTTCGCCCGCGGCATAGACGTCGGCGACAACGACCGCATCGGCATCGTTGAAGCAGGTGCAGAATTCCTCGAACAGCGATTGCAGGCGGGTGTAGCGATGCGGCTGCACCACGGCGATCACCTTGCCGGTGTAGGAATCGCGCGCCGCTTTCAGCACCGCTGCAATCTCCACGGGGTGATGGCCGTAATCATCGATCACGGTGACGCCGTTCCATTCGCCGGTCTTGGTGAAGCGGCGCTTGACGCCGCCGAAGCCTGCGATCGCCTTGCGGATCGCCTCGTCCGAGACACCGAGCGTGTGCGCAACCGCAATCGCGGCCGTCGCATTCGAGGCGTTGTGCCGGCCCGGCATCGGCAGCGCGAGGTCGGCGATCTCATGCGTGGCGCCGGTCTTGCGGTCGCGGATCACGACCTTGAACTTCGAGCCGCCACCGCCCGCGGTGAGATCGACCAGCCGCGCATCGGCCTGCGGATTCTCGCCATAGGTGATGATGCGGCGGTCCTCGATCTTGCCGACGAGGTTTTGCACCACGGGATGATCGATGCACATCACGGCAAAGCCGTAGAATGGCAGGTTCTCGACGAAGTGACGGAAGGCGTCCTGCACGGCATCGAAGGTCTTGAAGTGGTCGAGATGCTCGGGATCGACATTGGTGACGATCGCGACATCCGTCGGCAGCTTCAGGAACGTGCCGTCGCTCTCGTCGGCCTCCACCACCATCCAGTCGCCGGCCCCCAGCCGCGCGTTGGAGCCGTAGGCGTTGATGATGCCGCCGTTGATCACGGTCGGATCGAGCCCGCCGGCATCGAGCAGCGTTGCGACCATCGTGGTCGTCGTGGTCTTGCCATGGGTGCCGGCGATGGCGACGCAGCTCTTCAGGCGCATCAGCTCGGCCAGCATCTCGGCGCGGCGCACCACGGGAATGCGCCGCTCGCGCGCCGCCATCAGTTCGGGATTGTCGCGCTTGATCGCGGTCGAGACCACGACGACCTCGGCACCATCGACATTCTCGGCCTTGTGGCCGACCGAAACCTTCGCGCCCTTCTTGCGCAGACGGTCGAGATTGTAATTGTCGGAGGCGTCCGAGCCCTGCACGGCGTAGCCGAGATTGACCAGCACCTCGGCGATGCCGCTCATGCCGATCCCGCCGATCCCGACGAAGTGGATGGGTCCGATCTCGCGCGGCAGTCTCATGCTCTGTTCCCTGACCTTGCCGCCGGAAAGGCGGCATCTGGCGAAGGTCACGGCCAAATCAGCCGCGCGCCCTGCCTACTGGATGCCCCGCTTTGGAAGACGAAGACAAGGGCTTTTTCGCGTCAGATTCCCGCGACCTTGACCACCAGATCGGCAAGCCGCTCGGCGGCATCGAGCCGCCCGGCCCCCTTCGCCGCCGTGGCCATGGCGGCAAGGCGCGCCGGTTCGGCGGCGAAGCCGGAGATCTCGGCGGCGAGGCGGTCGGAGGTGAACTCGGTCTGCGGGATGCGAATGGCGCCGTCGACCCTGGCCAGCACGCCGGCATTGGCGAACTGATCCTGGTCGATCGAGCCCGGCAGCGGTACCAGGATCGAGGGCCGTCCGATCGCGGCAAGCTCGGCGACGGTGCCGGCGCCGGAGCGCGACACGATCAGATGATTGGAGGCGAGCCGCGCCGGCAGATCAGCGAAGAAAGGCGCGAGCTCGAACTTGATCTTGAGCCGGTCGTACACCGCACGAACACGCGCCATATCCTCGTCGCGCACCTGCTGGGTGAGGATGAGACGGCTCCACAGCGCAGGCTCGAGCCGCTCGATCGCGCCCGGCACGATGTCGGCCATGATGCGCGCGCCCTGGCTGCCGCCGACGACGAGCAGGCGCAGCGGACCGTTCACCTCGGGTGCTGCGTAGGGCACGGCAGCGGCTGCGAGCACCGCGGGACGCATCGGCGTACCGACAGTCGTGGTCTTCCCTGCCAGCGCGGGGTCGCGGTCGAGCACACCGGGCAGCGACGTCGCGATGGCGTTGACGCGGCTCGACAGGAACCGGTTGGCGCGACCGAGCACCGCATTGGCGTCGTGGATGATGCCAGGCACGCCGGCGAATTTTGCCGCGACCAGCGGCGGCAGCGTCGGATAGCCGCCAAAGCCGACGACGGCGGCCGGCTTCAATCGCTTGATCAGGCCGTAGGCGGAGAGCGTACCGACGACGAGCGTGAGGCCGGCATAGGCGAGCTGGAACGGATTGCGGCCGCGCGCGGTCTCGCTGGAGACGACGTCGATCATGTCCTTGCTGAACAGCCCGCTATAGCGCAGCGCGCGCTCGTCGGTGACGAGGCGGACGCGAAAGCCGCGCCGGATCAATTCGACGCCAAGCGCCTCGGCCGGAAACAGATGGCCGCCGGTGCCGCCCGCGGCGAGAAGAATCAGGGGAGAGGTGTCCATGGTGAGGGAGTTTTACAGGGTCTTTCTCGTCATTGCGAGCGAAGCGAAGCAATCCAGACCGTCTCCGCGGAGGGATTCTGGATTGCTTCGCTTCGCTCGCAATGACGACGGACTACGCGTAACTCCGCATCGCCTCGGCATGGCCGCTGGCCTCGACCTCGGTGCGTGGACGCAGCCGTGTCAGCGCCAGCATCATGCCGACGCCATAGGCGAGCGAGACGATCGAGGAGCCACCATAGGAGATGAACGGCAGCGTCATGCCCTTGGCGGGGATGAGCTGCAGGTTGACCGACATGTTGATCGCCGCCTGCACGCCGAACAGGATCGCAAGGCCGGACGCGGCAAAGCGCGAGAACATGTCCTCATTGGCATAGGCCCGCGACAGCGTGCGGATGACGACGAAGGCGAACAGCGCCAGCATGGCGAGGCACAGAACGATGCCGAATTCTTCGGCGGCGACCGCGAACACGAAGTCGGTATGGCTGTCCGGCAGGCTGCGTTTTGCAATGCCCTCGCCCGGGCCGAGGCCGAGCCAGCCGCCGTTGTAGAAGGCCTCCATGGCGGTATCGACCTGGAAGGTGTCGCCCGAGGCCGGGTTCATGAAGCGCTTGATGCGACCCGCGACGTGCGGGACGAAAAGATAGGCGCTGAACAGGCCGGCGGCGGCGGCGCCTGCAAGACCGAACACCCAGATCATGCGCATGCCCGCAATGAAGAACAGCGAGCCCCACACCATCAGGATCAGCATGGTCTGGCCGAAGTCCGGCTCCATCACCAGCAGCGACACCAGCATCAACAGCAGCACCAGTGCCATCGAGGTCGCCGGCATCTCCGGCCGCTTGGTCGATTCCGCGAACAGCCAGGCCGCGATGACGACGAAGGACGGCTTTGCGATCTCGGAGGCCTGGATGTTGACGCCGAGCAGCGTGATCCAGCGCCGCGAGCCCTTCACTTCGGGACCGATGGCGAGCGTCACCACGATCAGGATGATGCTGACCGTGAAGATGATCAGCGCCGAGCGGCGGATCGCGCGCGGCGACAGGAAGGACACCCCGAGCAGCACCAGGCAGGACGGGAGCAGGAACATCACGTGGCGGCTGAAGAAGTGGAAGGGATCGAGCCCGATGCGGGTCGCAACCGGCGGGCTCGCCGCCAGCGACAGGATCACGCCGGTGAGCATCAGCGCCAGAATGGCACCCATCAGCGGCTTGTCGACGGTCCACCACCACTCGGAAAAGGGGGTGCGTTCTTCACGGGAGAGCATGGGCGGCCGCTTTCGGACAGAGGTCCGTCCATTGGTCGCCGAGGTTGGTTACCGGGGAGTTAAGGAAATCGATGAAGTTGTGCACAGTCTCGTGCCCCGGACGCAGCGCAGCGCCCTTGCGGTGCGCTGCAGAGACGGGGCCCATTGTCGCTTCTGGGTCCCGGCTCTGCGGAGCGTCACTTCGTGTCGCACCGGGTCCTGGACACGAGAGTCATCACACCACCGGCTTCACACCCGGCAACGCCTGCACCAGCTCGCGGAACTTGGCACCACGGATCTCGAAATTGCGGTACTGGTCGAAGGAGGCGCAGGCCGGTGACAGCAGCACGACGGCATCGGCAAGCCCGGATGCCTCCGCATCGCGCGCGGCGTGTTCGACCGCGACGTCCAGCGTCTGGCTGATCTCGTGCGGCACCGTGCCCAGCGTTCCCGAGAACTCCTGCGCGGCTTCGCCGATCAGATAGGCCTTTCGGATGCGCGGGAAATAGCCGGTCAGGCTCGTGATGCCACCCGCCTTGGGCTTGCCGCCAGCGATCCAGAAGATATCGGCGAACGACGACAGCGCGTGCGCGGTGGCGTCGGCGTTGGTGCCCTTGGAATCGTTGACGAACAGCACGTTGCCGCGACGACCGACCTGCTCCATGCGGTGCGCCAGTCCCGGAAAGCTGCGCAGCCCGTTCTGCAGCACCTCCTGGCTGATGCCCATCGCGAGCGCGGCGGCGGCCGCGCAGGCCGCGTTCTGCGCATTGTGCAAGCCGCGCAGCGAGCCGATGCCGCCGAGTACGGCAACCTCGCTGCGGGCGCCACCCGAGGCGCGCACGATATTGCCGTGCTCGACATAAATGCCGGAGGCGAGCGGATTCCTGACCGAGATCCGCACCACGTTCTTGCCGGAGCGCTCGAGCCGGTCGGCGACATCGCGGCAATAGCCGTCATCGACGCCGACGATCGAGGTGCCGCCCGCCTGCACGCCCGCGACAAGACGTTCCTTCACCGCAGCGTAGTGTTCGATCGTGCCGTGCCGATCGATGTGGTCCTCGCTGACATTGAGCAAAATGCCGACGGAGGGATCGAGCGAGGGCGTGAGGTCGATCTGGTAGGACGACATCTCGATGACGTGGACGCGGCCCATGCGCGGCGGCTCCAGCGACATTATCGCGGTGCCGATATTACCGCCCATCTGGGTATCGTAGCCGGCGACCTTAGTCAGATGCGCGATCAGCGCCGTCGTGGTCGACTTGCCGTTGGTGCCGGTGATGGCGACGAACGGCGCGTTCGGCGCGTGACGCCGCCGCTCACGGCAGAAAAGCTCGATATCGCCAATGACCTCGACGCCGGCTTCGCGCGCCTTCAGCACGCTCCAGTGCGGCACCGGATGCGTGAGCGGCACGCCGGGTGCGAGCACGAGCGCGGCGAAATTCGCCCAGGAGACGTTGCGCAAGTCAGCGGTGATGAAACCGGCCTGCGCTGCCTTGGCGACGTTCTCGGCATTGTCGTCGGCGGCGACCACGTCGGCACCACCCGCCTTCAGCGCATGGCAGGAGGCGAGCCCCGAGCCGCCGAGGCCAAACACCGCGACCGTCTTGCCGGCGAAGGATGTGACCGGGATCATGACTTTACTCTCGTCATTCCGGGGCGACGCGTTAGCGTCGAACCCGGAATCTCGAGATTCCGGGTTCTCGCTTCGCGAGCCCCGGAATGACAGCAAGAGGGAATCACCGCGACCATCACCGCAGCTTCAGCGTCGAGAGGCCGGCGAGCGCCAGCATCACCGAGATGATCCAGAACCGGATCACGATCTGCGGCTCGGTCCAGCCGAGCTGCTCGAAATGGTGATGGATCGGCGCCATGCGGAAGATCCGTTTGCCCGTCAGCTTGAACGACACCACCTGCACGATGACGGAGACCGCCTCGAGCACGAACAGGCCGCCGATCACCGCCAGCACGATCTCGTGCTTCACCGCGACCGCGATCGCGCCGAGCATGCCGCCGAGCGCGAGCGAGCCGGTATCGCCCATGAAGATCGAGGCCGGCGGCGCGTTGAACCAGAGGAAGCCGAGACCAGCGCCCAACAGCGCGCCGCAGAGCACCGCGAGCTCGCCGGTGCCGGCGACATATTTGATCTGCAGATAATCGGCGAACACCGCGTTGCCGGCGAGATAGGCGATCATCGCAAAGCTCGCGGTCGCGATCATCACAGGCACGATGGCGAGGCCGTCGAGGCCATCGGTGAGGTTCACCGCATTGCCGGCGCCGACGATGACGAAGGCGCCGAAGATGACGAAGAACCAGCCGAAATGCAGCACCGTGTCCTTCAGGAACGGGATCGTCAGCGCGGTCGACGCAGGATCGCGGTTCAGCCGCACCAGCGCGTAGCAGGCGACCAGCGCGATCGCCGCCTCGATCAGCAGGCGGAGCTTGCCGCCGAATCCGGTCGTGGTCTGCTTGGTCACCTTGAGATAGTCGTCATAGAAGCCGACGAAGCCGAAGCCGAGGGTCACGGCGAGCACGATCCAGACATAGGGATTGAGCGGATTGGCCCACAGCACGGTGCCGACCGTCAGGCCGGACAGGATCATCAGGCCGCCCATGGTGGGCGTGCCCTTCTTGCTGAGATGCGATTGCGGTCCGTCGGCGCGGATCGGCTGGCCCTTGCCCTGGCGGATGCGCAAATGGTCGATGATCCACGGCCCGAACAGGAACACGAACAGCGCGCCGGTGACGACCGCGCCGCCGGTGCGGAAGGTGATGTAGCGGAAAACATTCAGGAGGGTCCGAAAGGCCCCCAGGCTCGGAAATGTATTGGAGAGCTCGATCAGCCAGTAAAACATTCAGACGGTCCTATGGCGCCGTTCGCACGCAACCTTGCTCGGTCCCGACGTGCTTCACGCGCATTCGTTGGTCTTCTTCATGGGGTCGGGCGACCTCTGGGACGACGGACGGCTTGGTGCCGCAAACGGCGGGATTGGGAACTGCGCCTTCCAAGCAGTTTACGCCTTTGCCTGCAAGGCGGCCACTAGGCCCGGCACAAACTTGTTGACCCAGAACATCTTCTTGCTGCCCTTGACAACCACGACATCGCCTGCCTGCAGCAGGCTCGCGACCTCACCCGGCTTCAGCGTGGCGGGATCGTCGTGCCAGCCGAGGCCCTTGCCTGATGGCAGCACGTCATAGAGGTTGCGCATCAGGGGGCCGACGCAATAGACGCCGTCGATGCCGTCGAGATATTTGGTGAGGCCGGTGTGATAGCCAGGTGCGTCGTCGCCCAGCTCAAGCATGTCGCCGAGCACCGCGATGCGGCGACCACCGGTCACGTGGCGCGCCTGCAGGCTCCGCAGCGCGGCCGCCACGCTGGCCGGATTGCCGTTGAAACTGTCGTCGATCACGGTGATACCGCCGACCGCCTGCTCGACGCCGCGGCCGGTCATGATGCCGACACGGTCGAGCTTGATCGCGAGCGTCGCCGGATCGAGGTTCGCGGCACGGATCGAGGCGAGCGCGGCCAGCGCGTTCTGGACGCGGTGCGGCGCGCCCGGCGTCAGGCTGAAGGCGATCTCCTTCTTGCCGATCATCGCCACGACCTGCCAGCTCTCGCCGTGCGGCGCGTGCGCGACCTCGTGCACCTCGGCATGCTCGCCGAAGCGCACCACCTTGCCCTTCCACTCCGACGCCTTGATGCCGGCGGGCAGCACCAGCACGCCGTCCTCGGGCAAGCCGAGCGCGATCGATACTTTCTCGTGGCGGATCGCCTCGAGCGAGCCGAGCTTTTCCAGGTGCACGGGCTGAACGTTGACGACCAGCGCGACGGTCGGCCGCGTCAGCTCACTGAGCCGCGCGATCTCGCCTTTCTGGTTCATGCCCATCTCGACGACCCAGAGGCTGGCATCTGCCTTCGCATTGCATAGCGTCAGCGGCACGCCCCAGAAATTGTTGAAGCTCGACGGACTCGCATAGGCGTTCGGATAAGCCGCCAGGAATTCCTTTGTGCTGGTCTTGCCGGCGCTGCCGGTGAGGCCGATCACCGGCCCGCGGAAACGCGCGCGTG
Source organism: Bradyrhizobium sacchari (assembly GCF_002068095.1). GTDB lineage: Bacteria > Pseudomonadota > Alphaproteobacteria > Rhizobiales > Xanthobacteraceae > Bradyrhizobium > Bradyrhizobium sacchari. Next base: position 165,411 of record NZ_LWIG01000053.1, read on the forward strand.
CGGCGCGCGCGAGGCCCCAGAGACCGTCGATCAGCGTGTCCTTCACGACGATCTGGGGAATGCGGATGCCCGGGATCTCGTGCGGCACGATCATCGCAACCGCCCCTGCAGCTTCCGCCTTGTCCGCGAACTCCCAGCCGTCGCGCGCGCTGGCGAAGGCCGAGATGAAGCCGCCGCTTGGCGTGCCGCTGAGCGCAACGAACAGGCTGCCCGGCTTCACCAGACGGCTGTCCTGGGTGACGAAGTCGATCGGCGTGTCCGGAAACGATCCGGCCGCGCCCAGCGCGCGCGCCACTTCGGGAACCGACCAAATTGGCGCGCTCATGCAACCCTCGACGCTAATGCGGCGGCGACCGCCTCATGATCACTGAAGGGCAGCACCTCGCGGCCGACGATCTGCCCGGTCTCGTGTCCCTTGCCGGCGACGAGCAGCGCATCGCCCTCCTGCAACTCCTCGATCGCCACGCGAATAGCCTCGGCGCGGTCGCCGATCTCGCGCGCGCCCTTCGCGGCGGCAAGGATCGCAGCGCGGATCGCCTCCGGCTTCTCGCTGCGCGGATTGTCGTCGGTGATGATGACGCCGTCGGCGTTCTCGGCTGCGATCCCGCCCATGATCGGGCGCTTGCCGGCATCGCGATCGCCGCCGGCGCCGAACACGACGATCAGCCTACGCTTCGCATAGGGCCGCAGCGCCTGCAGCGCCTTCGCCAGCGCATCGGGCTTGTGCGCGTAGTCGACGAAGATCGGTGCGCCGTTGCGCTCGCCGACGCGCTCGAGCCGGCCCTTGGCGCCTTCGAGATGCTCGAGGCTGGCAAACACGCTAGCGGCGTCGCTGCCGGTCCCGATGGCAAGGCCGGCCGACACCAATGCGTTTTCGATCTGGAATTCGCCGACCAGCGGCAGCCGGACGGAATAGCTCTTGCCGCGATGTTCGAGCGCCAGCTTTTGCGAGAACCCCTCGACGACGGCCTCGGTGAGACGAATACCCTCGCCTGCCCCATTGCCGTTGCGCCCGACCGGCATCACGCGCAGGCCGCGCGACGTCGCGGCCGCGATCGCCTCCGCCGAGCAATCATGATCGGCCGAGATCACCGCGGCCCCATCAGGGGCGACCAGCTCGCGGAACAGGCGGAGCTTTGCGGCGAGATAATGCGCGACGGTCGGATGGTAATCCATGTGGTCGCGCGAGAGATTGGTGAAGCCGCCGGCGGAGACGCGCACGCCATCGAGGCGATATTGGTCGAGCCCATGCGAGGAGGCCTCGAAGGCGAGATGCGTGACGCCTTCGCGCGTGATCTCGTCCAACTGCCGGTGCAGCGCGATCGGATCCGGCGTCGTCAGCGAGCCATAGACGGTGCGCTTGGGCGAGACGAGGCCGATGGTTCCGATGCTGGCCGAGGCGTGCCCCAGCCGCTCCCAGATCTGGCGCGTGAACGCCGCAACCGAGGTCTTGCCACTGGTGCCGGTCACCGCGGCAATGGTCGTGGGCTGCGACGGGAAGAATTTTGCCGCCGCCAGCGCCAGCGCCCGGCGCGGATTGGCGACCGCGATGAACGGCACCTCGCAGGAGGCCGGCGCCTGGTCGCCAACCACGGCGACCGCGCCTGCGGCAATTGCGGCATCGATGAAGCGCGCGCCGTCAGTCTTGCTGCCTGCCAGCGCGAAGAAGAGGTCGCCGGGCTTGACGACGCGGCTGTCGAGCGCAACGCCGGTCACCTCGAGAGCCGCGACAGCGGGCACGGGTGCGGCATCATTGCCCAGAACGTCCTGACCTATGAGGTCGCGCAGCTTCATCGTCTTCCAATCGACATGCCGTGCCGGAAAGCCGAATCGTCAGGAAAAGCCGAATCAGCACCGGCGATGGCCACCCCAGTTGATTACTGGGTTGTCCGGGATGCTGCAAGAATAAGGCGTTCGGACGGCGGCAGGTCGAACCGCGGCTCGACGCCCAGCAGCGGGGCGATCCGCTCGATCACCTTGCCGCCGGTCGGCACCGCGTTCCAGCCCGAGGTGATGAAACCCTTGGTTTCCGGGATAGCCTGCGGCTCGTCCAGCATCACCAGGATCTGATATTTCGGATCATCGCAGGGCATGATAGCGGTGAAGGAGTTGAGCACGCGCTTCTTGGCATAGCGGCCGTTGATGACCTTCTCGGACGTGCCGGTCTTGCCGCCGACATAATAGCCCTTGATGTCTGCCGTCTTGGCGGTGCCGATCTCGGCATTGAGGCGCATCAGGAACCGCATCTTGTCGCTGGTCTCGGTCTTGATGACGCGCTTGGCCATCGCCGCAGCTTCGGACTCGCTGCGCTTCATAAAAGTTGGCGGAATCAGATAGCCGCCGTTGACCAGCGCGTTGATGCCCATCACCGCCTGCAGCGGCGCCACCGACATGCCCTGGCCGAACGCGATGGTCACGGTGTTCAATTCGCCCCAGCGGCGCGGGATCAGTGGCGCCGCACTCTCCGGCAGCTCGGTGCGCAGCCGCGTCAGCTGGCCCATCTTGGCGAGGAACGCCTTGTGCGCCTCGACGCCCTGGCCGAGCGCGATCCGCGCCGCACCGATGTTGGACGAATAGGTGAACACTTCCTTGGTGTTGATGAAGCGCCCGAGCGGATGGCTGTCGTGGATGGTGAACTTGCCGTAGTGCAGGTTTCCGCGCGCATCCCACGACGAGTTCAGATTGATCTTTCCGGAGTCGAGCGCCATCGCCAGCGTGAACGCCTTGAAGGTCGAGCCCATCTCGTAGACGCCCGTGGTCAGGCGGTTGATGCGGTCAGGATCGTGCGCCTCCTTCGGATTGTTGGGATCGAAGTCCGGCAGCGAGACCATCGCCACGATCTCGCCGGTCTTGACGTTGGAGACGATGCCGGAGGCGGCCTTGGTGTGGTACTTCTCCTTGGCCTTCAAGAGCTCGTCGCGCAGCGCGTGCTCGACGCGCAGGTCGATCGACAGCTCGATCGGCTTTTGCAGCCGGTCGGTGGCAAAGCCGGCGCGGTGGAGATCGGCGAGCCCTTGATTGTCGAGCCACTTCTCCATGCCGGCGATGCCCTGGTTGTCGATGTTGACGAGACCGATGAGGTGGGCGACCTCGTTGCCGGTCGGGTAGACGCGCTTGTTTTCGCGCAGGAAGCCGATGCCGGGAATGCCGAGCTTGTGGATGTCCTGCTGCTGCTTCGCCGTGACCTCGCGCTTCAGCCAGACGAAACCCTTGCGCGTCCGGAGGCGCTCGCGCACCTCGGCCTCATCGAGGTCGGGCACGGTCGCGGTCAGAAGCTCGATCGCTTCGTCCTTGTCGATGATGCGGCGCGGCTCGCCGAACAGGCTCGAGGCCTTGACGTCGGTCGCGAGGATCGCGCCGTTGCGGTCGACGATGTCGGGCCGCGCGGTCGCGACCACTTCCTGCGACGCGGCACGGCGCGCACTGTGCGCGTCGGCGCCGATCGCGAACATCACGAGCCGGCCGCCGATCAGGGCATAGACCGAGGCGAAGGCGAGCATGGCAAGGCCGACGCGCGCGCGCGCCTTGGCCGCGCGGTCGACATTGCGCCCGTAGAGCAGGCTGCGGACCAGCCGCTGCCGCCAAGGTTCGGTCGGCTTTTCATTGGGTTTTGCAGGCGCCGGGCTCATTGCTGGTCCTCGGGCTGAGGCACGGAGCCCGTCACGGTGTCAGGATCGCTCGCAGCTTCGATGGTGTTGAGCATCGCGCCGATCGGGTCGGGCTCGCCGGGTCTGAACAGCCGCGGCGGACGCTCGGGCAAATTCTTCAGCGAGTCATATTGCGTGCCGTTGACCGGCTTGAGCGGCAGATGCCGCTCGGCTAGGCCCTGCAGGCGCAGGGGCGCATCGAGCTTGGCCCATTCAGAGCGCAGCGAAGCGATGGCATCGCGCTGTTCGCGGATCTCCGCATGCAGCCGCAGCACCTTCTCGGTGCGCGCGGTGGAGTCCATCTTGATCCGGTAGACATAGGCCGCCGCGAAGATCAGCGCGCCGATGACGAGGAGGTGGATGATACGCATGGGCTAGCCTCCCCTCATCACGTCGGAGAGTTTTGGCCAGGGCGATTGCTCGTCGTCGTCATGCGCAGGCGCATTGGTGCGCTCGGCGGCGCGCAGCTTGGCGGAGCGCGCGCGCGGATTGTTCGCGACTTCTTCTTCGCCAGCGACCACGGGCCGCCGCGTCAGCAGCTGGAAGCTCGGCGCGACTTGCGACACCTCCGGCAGATGCCGCGAGCCGCCGCCTGTCTTGGAACGCTCGGCGAGGAAATTCTTGACGATGCGGTCTTCCAGCGAATGGAACGAGACCACGACGAGCCGACCACCGGGCTTGAGCACCCGCTCGGCGGCTGCGAGCGCGGTCTGGAGCTCATCGAGCTCTTCATTGACGAAGATGCGCAGGGCCTGGAAGGTCCGCGTCGCGGGATGGATGTCGCCCGGCTTGGAACGCACGATCCTGCCGATGAGATCGGCGAGCGAGCGCGTGGTCGTGAACGGGGTTTCCTGCCGGTCGGCGACGATGGCGCGGGCGATGCGGCGCGACTGCCGCTCCTCGCCGAGCTTATAGATGATGTCGGCGAGATCGCCTTCCGAGGCGCGCGCGACCACGTCGGCGGCGGTCGGGCCCGTCTGCGCCATGCGCATGTCGAGCGGACCGTCGAGACGAAACGAAAAGCCGCGGCCGGCCTGGTCGAGCTGCATCGAGGACACCCCGACGTCCATCACGACACCGTCCACCGCATCGACGCCTTGCGCGGCACAGACGTCGGCAAGATTGGAGAAGCGATCCTCGACCAGCGTCAGCCGGCCTGCGGAACGCTCGACAAGATCGGCCCCACCCGCAATCGCAGTGCGGTCGCGATCGATGGCAATAAGGCGCGTTCCCGGCACATCGAGGATGGCGCGGCTGTAGCCGCCGGCGCCGAAGGTGGCGTCGACATAGATGCCGTCCGCACGCGGCGCGAGATGGTCGATGGCCTCGCGGCCGAGCACGGGAATGTGAGGAGCGGAACTCATGCGCCGCGCCTGCCGAACGACCAAACCAGATCGGGGGCGAACCAGCCCATAACGCCTCGAATGATTCCGCGTCGCGGCGGTTCCACGACCAAGCCCTTGTCCAACGTGGTTACCGAACCCGGTGGTCCCGGGCCGCACACCCAGAGTTCCCAGTGGAATTTGTCGGGCAGCCATGGGATTTCGAGCCAAAATACGCCTTGGCCGCCTCCGGACGCGGGTCGGCTCTTCATCTCTCAGTAACGGCCCTTAGCGTTAAGAAAGCGTTGATCGCCTCGTTACAAGTCGCAAAGGAGAGGCGATGGTGATGCCTCATCCACACACCTTGTTCAAAATGCATCCGTTAACCGCGTCGCGCGATTGCGCACGGCGGAGGGTAAAGGAATAGTAAAGAGAAGGGCTTGGCCCACTCCCCTGTTCCGACTTGAGCTGCTTATGTCGTCCGGTTCGCCGTCTGGATCTGATTCGAAGCGTCAGCGCGTTCTCCCGGTTCCCAAGGCCGCGGCGAACATGCGGCCGTTCGAACCGGATTCCTCGATCGTCTCCGACATCATCCCCTCGCCGAACTATGGCGAGCGCAACAAGGGTCGGCAGGCGGATATGATCGTGCTGCACTACACCGGCATGCCCGACGTCGAGGGCGCGCTGGCCCGGCTGTGCACGGCGGGCACGGAAGTGTCGGCGCATTATGTCGTGCTGGAGGACGGCCGCATCGTGCAATGCGTGCCTGAGGCCAAACGGGCCTGGCACGCCGGTGTCTCGTCCTGGGGCGGCGAGGACGACGTCAATTCCTGCTCGATCGGCATCGAGATCGTCAACCGCGGCCATGACTGGGGCTATCCGGAATTTCCGCTGCGCCAGATCGCGGCCGTGATCGCGCTGTGCCGCGGCATCATGCTCCGCCGCAAGGTACCCGCGCACCGGGTGCTCGGCCATTCCGACGTTGCGCCTGCCCGCAAGAAGGACCCCGGCGAAAAGTTTCCGTGGCATTCGCTGGCCAATTCCGGCGTCGGTCACTGGGTGACGCCCGCCCCGGTCGTGCGCGGCGAGAGCCTGATGCTCGGCACCATCAGCGACGCGGTGCTGAGCATGCAGCAGGCGCTTGCAAAATACGGCTATGGCGTGCCGCTGACCGGCAAATACGACGCCGCGACCATGGAGGTGGTCACAGCCTTCCAGCGCCATTTCCGCCCGGCGCGGCTGGATGGTGTCGCAGATCATTCGACGCTGTCGACCCTGCAGGCGCTATTGGCGAGCCTGCCGCCGGAGGGGACGGCGGACGCGTCGAAGTGACATAGCGGTCATTCCGGGGCGCACGAAGTGCGAACCCGGAATGACGGAGCTAGTTGTCCATCTCCCTCACCCGCCGCGCATAGAGCCGTCGCAACGGCTCGAGCTGCGTCGCCTCCGTTGCCGCACGATACGCCTCGCGCGCTTCCTGCTTCCGCCCCAGCCTTCGCAACAGATCCGCGCGCACCGCGGGCAGCAGCTCATAGCCATCGAGACCGCCGCGCGCCGCGGTCGCATCGACGAGATCGAGCGCGCGCGCCGGGCCGTCGACCATCGAGACCGCCGCGGCGTGGTTCAGCTCGATCACCGGCGACGGGTTGATACGCAGCAGCACCTCGTAGAGGCCGGCAATCTGCGGCCAGTCGGTCGCCTCAAAGCTCGGCGCGCGCGCATGCAGCGCGGCGATCGCGGCCTGCACCGCATAGGCTTGCGGCCGGCCGGGTATGCGCAGCGCGTCATCGACGAGACGCAAGCCCTCTTCGATCTGCGTACGATCCCACAGCGTGCGGTCCTGCTCCTCCAGCAGCACGATATCGCCGGCGGCCGTCTCGCGCCCGGCGCGCCGCGCATCGTGCAGCAGCATCAGGGCCAGCAAGCCCTTAGTGCCGCCGCGACCGGGCACCAGCCGGTCGAGCAAGCGACCGAGACGAATGGCTTCGATGGCGAGATCCGGCCGCATCAAATCCGCGCCCGAGGTGGCGACATAGCCTTCCGTGAAGACGAGATAGATCACGGCCAGCACGCCGTTGAGCCGCGGCGCCAGCGCCTCGCGCTCCGGCACCTCATAGGGAATGCCGGCAAGCCTGATCTTCTGCTTGGCGCGGACCAGCCGCTGCGCCATCGCCTCCTCGCTGACCAGGAAGGCGCGCGCCACCTGCGCCGTCGACAGCCCGCAGACGGTGCGCAGCGTCAGCGCGACCTGGACCTCGGGCGCGAAGGCGGGATGGCAGCAGGTGAAGATCAGCCGCAGCATGTCGTCATCGAGCATCGCCGGCGGCTCGTCGACGCCGAGCGCGTTCAGCTCGATCTCATGCACCAGCGCCTGCTGCTTGCCGCGGAAGACGGCCCGGCGCCTGACGCGGTCGATCGCCTTGTTGCGGGCGACGTTGACGAGCCAGGCGCGCGGATTGTCGGGCCGCTCGCAGACCGGCCAGCGATCGAGCGCTACCGCAAAGGCGTCCTGCAGCGCATCCTCGGCAAGATCAAAATCGCCGACGAGGCGGATCAGCGTGGCCAGCGCCCGTCCCGCCTCGTCACGGAAAATCTTGTCGATCTCGCTTGGGGTCATCGAATGATGCTTTGCACGTCATTCCGGGGCGTGCGAAGCACGAACCCGGAATCTCGAAGTATGGTGCGAGATTCCGGGTTCTCGATTCGCGAGCCCCGGAATGACGGCTTCGCCGTCACTTGTCGTAGACCCAGATCGGCCGCACCTCGATCGAACCGACGCGCGCGCTCGGAATTCGCGCGGCGATCTCGATCGCCGCATCGAGATCCTTGGCTTCGATCAGATAGTAGCCACCGAGCTGCTCGCGCGTTTCCGCGAACGGTCCGTCGGTCGTCAGGGTCTTGCCGTCGCGCACGCGCACCGTGGTCGCGGTGGTTGTCGGCCGAAGCCGGTCGCCGGCCTTGAAATTGCCGTTCCGGATGATGGATTGCGTAAAGGCCTCATACTCCGCCGACATCTTCTGGGTGGTTCCCGTGTCGATCTTCGCGTACTCGGCTTCGTTCTGGTAGATCATCAGCAGATACTGCATCGCTTCACTCCTGTTGTTCGGCTGTGTCGCCCAGATCCAGTCGAACGGGGGGCGCTCCAAACGACATCTTCAGGATAAATTATTTTCGAGAATGCGTGCGCCGCGATCTCGGCTTGACGGAACAGTCACAAATGCTCCATGCGTAATCCCGTCAGTCGGCCGGACGGCCGCTCCGGCAGGTGCCGAAAGGCCGCCGGGGAGGAAAGTCCGGGCTCCCTTGACATGCGGTGCCGGATAACATCCGGCGGGGGCAACCCCAGGGAAAGTGCCACAGAGAACGAACCGCCCGCCGTCGCCCCTAACGGGGCTATGGCGTGACAAGCCCTCGGGCTCGCCACGCCGAAGCTGCGCAAGCAGCGTAGGCGGGTAAGGGTGAAAAGGTGCGGTAAGAGCGCACCGCGGCGCCGGCAACGGGGCCGGCATGGTAAACCCCACCGGGAGCAAAACCGAATAGGGACGGCGTAGCGGGCTGTTCGCGCAAGCGATAACGCCGCGGGGCGATGTCAGGCCCGCCGTCCGGGTAGGTTGCTCGAGGCCATGTGCAAACATGGTCCCAGAGGAATGGCCGTCACGTATCGTTCGCGCAAGCGGGCGGTGCCCTACAGAACCCGGCTTACAGGCCGGCTGATAATCTAAAGCGTTTTCGAGCGAAGTGGTTTTCCGGTTCGCGTCAAGAGAACGCGTCTTAACTAGGAAGCAGCGAGGGGTCCGATGCCAGCGCATCGGACCCCTCACCATTTTTGCCGAGCGCGCAACCATTCAAATGGTGTCATTCCCGGGCGTGCGAAGCACGAGCCCGGAATCCATCGCGCGGCAGTGTCGGTGGATGAATGGATTCCGCGTTCTCGCTTCGCGAGCCCCGGAATGACGGCTGTGGGTCAGGCGACGATCTCGTTCAACACCGCCATCAGCTCCTCCGGCGCAGTCACATTCGGTGCGTGACTGGCATCGAGCTCGAAATAGCGCCAGCCATCCTCGTTCTTCGCCCGCTGTGCGAACTGCCCGAACACATCGCCCGGCGGAATGCGCTTGCAGTAGATGTAGCTGCGCGGCATCGCCGGCTCGCCATGCGCGAGCTTCAGCTTCGTCTCACAGCATTTGATCGGCATCGTAACGCGGCGCGCGTTAAGCCAGTCGAGATCGGCCTGCGGCGTATCAGGCGGCGGCGGGTTCGGCGGGATGCGGTAGCCGTCTCCGGCGGCGGCTGCCTTGCGCATCGGCTCGCGCCCGCCTTCGTTGAGATCGAACAGCGATTGCCCGTCGCGCGGCACGAAGGCATCGAGATAGATCAGCTGCGTGACGCGTTCGCGGGCGCGATCGGCGACGCCGGTGGCGACCATGCCGCCATAGCTGTGGCCGAGCAGCACGATGTCATTGAGATCCTCGAACCTGATGACGTTGAGGATGTCCTGGATGTGCGTGTCGAGATCGATCGCGGGGTTCGCGAGATGTTCACGCTCGCCGAGCCCGGTATAGGTCGGCGCGACCAGGCGGTGACCGGCCTGTGCCATCAGCGGATGCATCTTCTTCCAGGACCATCCGCCGGACCATGCGCCATGACAGAGCAGAAAAATCTTCGAGCGTCCGGCCATCTGCATTTTCCATCGTTGGTGTCGGCACGATGGAGTGTAGTGGCGGGTCGCGCCAAGTAAACTTCACGACCGCTTCAGGCGGCGCGCGAATCCTTCACAAGTACCGGAGCGAACGCGGCGGCCTCGCGCCGCAGCTTTGCGGCCTCGAAGCCGTGCATGCCGATCTGCCATTGCAGGCCGACGATGGCGCCCTTGGTCGGCTGCAAGAGCGCGAGCGAAGCAAACAGCGTGACCGGCAGCCACACGGCCAATTGCAGCCAGACCGGCGGCGCATAGGCGGTCTCGATCGCGAGGATCGCAGGCACGACGAGATGACCGACCACGACCATCACCAGATAGGCCGGAAAATCATCGGCGCGCTGGTGAAAAAGCTCCTCGCCGCAATGGTCGCAACTGTGTGCGACTTTCAGGAAACGGCCGAACATATGTCCTTCGCCGCAGTTCGGGCACTTGCCCAGGAAGCCGCGCCACATTGCCTTGGTGAGAGAGACTGAACCGGTGGCCATGACCGCACCTCTTCCGTTTTGCTGATCCATACAATATTATCTTGTATCCATACATTCAAAGGATATGGGCCTCAATTGCATGGATTGGACCCCTACAATCTCGGAGCTGAGCGGACCGCGCTATCAGCGCATCGTCGAGGCCATGGAGGCCGACATCGCCGCAGGCAGGCTGGTGCGCGGCCAGCAACTGCCGACGCAGCGCGCGCTCGCCAAGGCACTCGGCATCGACCTCACCACCGTGACGCGCGCCTACACCGAGGCGCGACGCCGCGGCATCATGGAGGCCCGCGTCGGCCAGGGCTCGTTCGTGTCGGAGACCAGCGCGCGCCGCGCGGTCGACCTGCCGCATCCGGTCGCGATCGACCTCTCGATGAACGTGCCGCCGCATCCGCTCGAGGCACAGCTCGACGAGCGCATCGTCGCGGGGCTGGAGGCCCTCCGCGCGCAATCGGGCCTGACCGCGTTCCTGAACTATCAGCCGCCCGGCGGCAGCGCGCATGAGCGCGAGGTCGCGGCACGCTGGATGCGGTCGCGCGTCCCGCACGCGCATGCCGACCGGCTCGTGATCTTCCCGGGCGCGCAGACGATCCTGTTCAACCTGCTCGCGCACCTCGCGCGTCCTGGTGACGTTGTGCTGACGGAAGCGCTCACCTTCCCCGGCATCAAGGCCGCCGCCGCGCGGCTCGGCGTCAAGCTCGTCGGTGTCGCCATGGACGAGGACGGCATCCTGCCCGATGGCCTGGCGAAGGCTTGCCGGGCACATAAGCCGAAGGCCGTCTACCTCATCCCGACGCTGCACAATCCGACCACCGCGACGCTTCCGCCCGAGCGGCGCAGCGCCATCGCGAAGATCATCCGCGATGCCGACACGATCCTGATCGAGGACGACGCCTACGGGCTGCTCGATCGCGCGGCCTCGCCGATCGCGAACCTCATTCCGGAACGGGCCTATCTTGCAACCACGCTGTCCAAATGCATCGCGCCGGCGCTGCGCGTCGCCTATCTGATGACGCCCGACAATGCCGCGCAGCAGGAGATGCGCGCCTGCTTGCAAGCGACGGTGCAGATGCCGGCGCCGCTGATGGTCGCGCTGGTGACGCACTGGATCGAGAGCGGCATTGCCGATCGCATCATCACCGCCATTCGCAACGAGGCGATCGGCCGGCAGCAGCTCGCGCAGCGGGCACTGAAAGGATTCCAGTTCCTGGCCAAACCCGCCGCCCACCATCTGTGGCTACGATTGCCGGAGAGCCGGCCCGATGTCGCGGCGCATCTGCTGCGGAATGGCCTCGCGATCGTCGCGGGCGATGCCTTCACCGTGGCCGGAGCACCGCCGCACGCGGCGCGCGTCTCGCTGGGCGCTGCGCGTAACAGGGCGGAGTTGACGGAAGCGCTGCGTATCCTGGTCGGCGCGCTGCACAAGCCCGCCGACACCAGGCAGATCGTCTAGATTCTTCTTACTGGTGATGACGGCGATGGCGCGGGCGAACGGCCGGCGCAACGGCTGACGGATAAGCCGCATAGGCCTCGCTCGGGAGCACAGCCTCGCCACGGGCTGCGCGCGCGGCGGGCGTGAGCTGGCCGCCATTGAGCACATCGCGGTCGGGATGCGCAGCCTGATAGGCTGCAGGCTCGGAAAACTGTGCCTGGGCCAATGTCGGCGCCAGGGCAGCGGCCGACAACAGCGCGGCCGCAACGGCCATGTTCACGCGGGTCATGATCTGCTCCATCATCTCATCAGGGACGGCGCGGCATGACGCCCGGAAGGCCCCCAGGATTGAAGTACAGGCGTCATGTAGGGGCCTCATCGGCGAACGCTCGCCGCTGGGGATCACGCTTGCGTGCGGTTTGGAAATTGACCTTCCCGCCCGCATCTGTGCTATGCGCCAGACGACGATCAACCGTTCGAGATCGCCGCTAACGACAGGAAATGACAAAGTGGAAACGTCCACTTCCGCGCTGCTGCTGCTCGGCGCGCTGGCCGGCGGCTTCGTTTCGGGGCTGGCCGGCTTCGGCACGGCGCTGATGGCGCTCGGGATCTGGCTCTACGTCCTGCCGCCCTCGCTCGCGGTGCCGCTGGTTCTGATCTGCTCGGTGATCGCGCAGACCTCGACGCTGCCGTCGATGTGGAAGAGCTTTGATCTCTCGCTGGTCTGGCCGTTCCTGATCGGAGGGCTGATCGGCGTACCCCTGGGGACCATGATGGTCGCCTCGGCCGATCCAAAAGTGTTCAAGCTGAGCGTCGGCGTGCTGCTGCTGATCTTTTCGACGGCTCTCTATCTCAACAAAAGGCCACTTGCCTTCAAGTTCGGCGGCCGGATCGCCGACGGCGCGATCGGCTTTGCCGGCGGCATCCTGGGCGGACTTGCCGGACTGTCCGGGCCGCTGCCGATCCTGTGGGCCAACATCCGCGGCTGGAACAAGCATGAGCGGCGCGGCATCTTCCAGCTCTTCAACTTCACGGTGCTCGCAACCGCGCTGGTGCTGCAGACCGCCTCGGGCCTCGTCGCCTTCAAGGTGGTGTGGCTCGCCCTGGTCGCGTTTCCGGGCACCCTGGTCGGCGCATGGGCGGGCGCGCGCGTCTATCACGCGCTGAGCGACAAGCACTTTGGCGATGTCGTGCTCGGCCTGTTGTTCCTGTCGGGCCTCGGCCTCGTCTGGAACAGCATTGGCGCGCACTAGCGCCACGGCGCCGCAACTGGCGGGAGTCGTGGGTCACCGTCGTCAGGCGGGCGCACGCGCGACGGGCGCGACAGGTTCAGCGTCCACCTGCTCCGCGGCCTCGCCCTGCGGCACCGGCGCAAAGCGCTTCCCGAACTCGCGGCGCAGCAGCCAAACGCTCAGCGCAGCCTGAAGCGTCGTCGTCGCGATCGACAAATACCAGACATGCTCCATCCGAAAGCCCGGCCACGTCGAGAGCCAGATCGACGGCAGGGAATAGGTGAGTATCCGCATTGCCGAAGTCACCAGCACGGGCTTGGTGTTGCCGAGCCCCTGGAACATGCTGGAGGTGGTGAAGATCAGCCCCTGCGCCACCATGTTGAACGAGACGATGCGCAGGAAGAGGGAGGCAACCGCCATCGTCTCCCGATCCTTCGAGAAGCCGGCAAGCAACAGACCTGGAGCGAACTGCGCGAGGATCAGGAAGACGATCATCACGGCGGTCGCGACAAGCGCCGCCTTGACGAAGGTCTCCCGCACGCGCGCGCCATTGCCGGCGCCGAAGTTCTGGCCGGCGATGGGCCCCGCAGCCAGCGCGACGGCGAGCGCAGGCATCTGGATCAGCCCGAGGACACGCGTGCCGATACCAAATCCGGCCTGCGCCGCCGGGCCGAAAACGCTCAGCACATAATAGCCCACGGCCATGATGATGAAGACCATCACGAACTCACCGCCAGCGGGCAGGCCGACATTGAGGATTCGCTTCCACTGCCGAAGCTGAGGCCGCCATTGCGCGGGATGAAAGGCGACATAGCGCTCCAGCTTCAGGAAATACGCAAGCAGCATCAGCACGCCGATGAAGACGGCAATCGAGCTTGCGAGACCGGCCCCGGCGACACCGAGCGGGTGCCCGGTGCCCCAGCCCGAGATGAGGATCGGCGCCAGCGCAATGTTTATGCCCACAGCGAGCGCCTGCACCAGCATGCTCGGCCGCACGATGCCGGTCGCCCGCAACGCGGATGCCATCACCTGCGTCGCGAATTGCAGCGCCAGTGCCGGCGTGAACCAGAGCAGATAGACGGTGCCGGCTCCGACCGTTGCCTCGTCGGCCGCGACTGCGCGCATATAGGGACGCGACAGCGCGAAACCCGCAACCAGTGTCAGCAGCCCGAACAGCACAGACAGCATGACCGACTGGTTGAACACCAGATTGGCATCGCCACGGTCCTTGCGGCCCACGGCATGCGCCATCAACGCAACCGTGCCGACGCCGAGCACCTGCATCAGGGCATTGACGAGAAAGCCGGCGTTGCCGGCCGCCGCGACGCCCGCGATCGCAGCCTCGCCGAGGCTCGAGACGAAGTAGAGGTCGACGAGCTGGCAGATCATGATCGTGATCATCCCGACCACGATCGGCGGCGCCATGTTCAGGATGTGGCCCACGATGGAGCCGCGTGTCAGGTCTTTCATGTCAGTCCATCCCTGCCCTAGTCCTTCGCGGCCGCGGACGTTCTCCTCGTCCGCAGGCCGCGCCTCACTCCGCTGCTGCGATCTGCCCGAGCTCCACCACCTGGCGCTCGAACAGGCCGCGATAGATGCCTCCCGGCTTGCTCGCGAGCACAGCATGCGTGCCCTGCTCGACGATCTCGCCGCGGTCGAACACCAGGATGCGATCGAGGCTCCGCACCGTCGACAGCCGGTGCGCGATCACGATCGAGGTGCGGCCCTTCATCAGCCGCTCCATCGCCTGCTGGATCAGCGCCTCCGATTCCGAATCGAGGCTTGACGTCGCCTCGTCCAGGATCAGCACGGGCGCGTCCGCGAGAAACGCGCGCGCCAGCGCCACGCGCTGCCGCTCGCCGCCGGACAATTTCACGCCGCGCTCGCCGACGAGGGTGCCGTAACCCTTCGGCAGGCGCAGGATGAAGTCGTGCGCATTGGCGAGGCGCGCCGCCTGCTCGATCGCCTCGAGGCTGGCGCCGGGCCGGCCATAGGCGATGTTCTCGGCGAGCGAGCGGTGAAACAGGATCGGCTCCTGCTGCACGATCGCGATCTGGCTGCGCAGCGATTGCTGCGTCGCCAGCGCGATGTCCTGCCCGTCGATCAGCACGCGACCGCCGGTGACGTCGTAGAGCCGCTGCACCAGCTTGACGAAGGTGGTCTTGCCGGAGCCGGAGCGGCCGACCAGGCCGACGCGTTCGCCGGCGCGGATCTTGACCGACAGACCGTCGTAGAGCGGCGCGCGATGGCCGCCATAATGGAACGTGACGTCGTCGAACACGATCTCGCCGCCCTCGATCGCGATCGGCCGGGCGCCCGCGGCATCGACAATCCCGATCGGCTCGTCATGGATCGCCACCAGCTCGTCCATGTCGTTCACGGCGCGCTGCAGATTGTTGATGTGCATGCCCACGTCGCGCAAATAGGCGTGGATGACGTAGTAACTCGTCAGCACATAGGTGACGTCGCCGGGCGAGGCATGCCCCGAGATCCACAGCAGCACCGAGCCGCCGATCACCGAGGCGCGCAAGGCCAGCAGCAGCGCGAGCTGCGCCATGGCTGTGTAATTGTAGCGGAACCAGGTTCGCCGCACCCGCACGCGCCAGCGGTTGACGACGCGGGCGAGCCGCGCATCCTCCCGCGCCTCCGCACCGAAGGATTTCACCACCGCATTGCAGGTCAGGGCGTCCGCCAGCGTGCCGCCGACCTTGGTGTCCCAGGCATTGGAGACGCGCGCGGCCGGCGCGATGTAGCGGGTCGAGAACAGCACGGTGATGGCGACGTAAAAGACCGCCCCCACCGCGATCACCGCGCCGAGCGAGGCCCAGTGCAGTCCGATCAGGACCACAGAGCCGATCAGCACCAGCAAGGACGGCGCCAGCGCCATCAGGATGGTGTCGTTGAGCAGGTCGAGCGCCCACATGCCGCGCGTGATCTTGCGCACGGTGGAGCCGGCGAAGGCGTTGGCGTGCCAGTCGGTCGAGAAACGCTGCACGCGCATGAACGCGTCCTGCGCCACCTCCGTCATGGTCCTCAGCGTGAACGGCACGATCGCCTGGAGACCGACCAGCCTGAGCACCACTGAGGCTGCACCGAGCGCCACGATGGCGCCGAATGCGACCAGCGCGGCGTGGCGCGCATCGGGGTCGGATGAGCCGCGCGTCAACGCATCAACCAATTGCCCGGAGAAGACCGGCATGAACAGGTCGGCGACGGTCGCGCCCAACAGGCCGCCGGCGACGATCAGCGTACGCCCCGGCTGCTTCAGCCAGTGCTTGAACACGAAGGGCAGCACCACGCGTATCGCCGCGGGCTTCTTTGAAAGAACGGTCATGACATCATCCGGCCGCTTTTGGCGCGGGCCGGCTCCATCGATGGACGCAAATCGGCCGCAAGGGCCGGGACGGCGTCACGTAAGACTGACTTTGACTTGGAAAGAGGAGCGATCGGGACGCCTGGTCGAAACCTTGGCCCAATCGAATCTGGCGGAAGAGGCCTCTAGCAGGCCGCGTACATACCGAACCAGGAGATCATCGAGCGCGGGCGTACGATCTGCGATAGCGACGAAATCATGCAAATCTCTCCCCGGTTCGAATGAATGAGGTGCGCTTTATAGATGTGTCGTTTGCGATTTGCAACGGGGCCCGCGCGAGATCACGGATGAGTGTTGCAAATTAGTGCGCGTCGCCGCCGGCGCCGAACGGCGAAGCCGGCTTGTTCAGCAGCGCCACCAGCAGGCTGAGGCCGAGATAGAACAGCGTCAGCATCAGGAAGGCGTCGCCGAAGCTCATCACCACCGCCTGGCGGTGCACGATCTGGCTGAGCTGCTTCATCGCCATCAGCGTGGAATCGCCGAGCCCCTGGAATTTTTGCTGCAGCATGGTCAGGGTTTCGGTCGCGGTGGCGTTGCCCCAGGTCACGCGCTCCTGCAGGCGCGTGATGTGCAGGTCGGCGCGGTCGTTGAGCACGGTGTTGATGACGGCGAGGCCGACGGCGCCGCCGAGGTTGCGCATCAGGTTGAACAGGCCGCTCGCGTTCTTGACCCTGTCAGGGGCCAGCGTGCCGAGCGCGATGTTGTTGGTCGGCACCATCGCGAACATCATGCCGATGCCGCGCAGGATCTGCGGCACCAGCAGCTCGTAGAAATCGTAGTCGCGCGTGATCCAGGTCATCTGATAGGAGCCGATCGCGAACACGATGAGGCCGAACGCGATCATGTAGCGCATGTCGAGCTTGGCCATGAGCCGTCCGACCAGCGGGGCCACCAGGAACATGGTGATGCCGGAGACGAACATGGTCTCGCCGATCATCAGCGCGCTGTAGCCGCGCACCTCGGCGAGGTAGCGCGGATAGATGTAGGTGAGCCCGTAGAGGCCGATGCCGATGCAGAATTGCAGCGTGCAGCCGACGGCGAAATTGCGGTCGGAAAAGGTGCGTAAGTTGACGATCGGCTCTGCGGCCGTGAACACGCGCCAGAAGAAGGCGATCGCCGAGATCGCGCAGATCCAGGCGCAGATCGCCACCGAAGTGTCCTGCATCCATTCATATTGCGGGCCTTCCTCCAGCACATATTCCAGCGTGCCGAGGAAGCCGGCCATGAACAAGAGGCCCCACCAGTCGAAGCGGTCGAGCAGCTCGAAATGCGGCTCGTCGAAATCGACCAGCGCCAGCACGCCCAGGGTGATGGCGACCCCGGGCATGACATTGATGAAGAACAGCCAGTTCCACGACATCAGATCGGTGATGTAGCCGCCGACCGTTGGGCCGATCGTGGGAGCCAGGGTCGCGACAAGCCCGATGATGGGACCGACGATGTGGAATTTCGTGCGCGGGAACACGGTGTAGGCCGAGGCGAACACCGTCGGGATCATGCCGGCGCCGAGGAAGCCCTGCAGCGCGCGCCACAGGATCATCTCCTCGATCGTGGTGGCGAAGCCGCAGAGCAGACTGGATACGGTGAAGCCGGCCGCCGAGATCGCGAACAAGAGCCGCGTGCCGAAGGCGCGCGACAGGAAGCCCGAGAGGGGGATCGCGATGACCTCGGCGATCAGATAGGCGGTCTGGACCCAGGAGACCTCGCTGGAGCTCGCCGACAGGCCGGCCTGGATCTCGCTGAGAGACGCCGAGACGATCTGGATGTCCAGGATCGACATGAACATCCCGAACACCATGATGATGAACGCGAACAGCCGCTTCGGCGCGATGCGTTCCGAAGCGGGGTTCGCCATCATGGCGGGTGAAGCGGTGGTGGCGTTGGCCATGGCCTGACCTCGCAGCGCGCGTGTTGCGATTACTGCGGATGGATCATGGTGGGATCGTCGAGATCGACCTCGCTGTCGGCGTCGGCGGCACCCTTGTTGGTGTCGACGGTCGCGTAGACCGACATGCCGGCGCGGAGCAGGTTCTGCTTCGCCACCGATTTCGGCACGCGGATGCGGACCGGCACGCGCTGTACGATCTTGGTGAAATTGCCGGTGGCGTTGTCGGGCGGCAGCAGGGTGAACACCGAGCCGGCGCCCGCCGCGACGCTGTCGACGACGCCGGAGAACTTGCGCATGCCATAGGCATCGACCTTGATCGTTACCGGCTGGCCGGGACGGATGCGCTTGAGCTGCGTTTCCTTGAAGTTGGCGTCGATATAGACCTCGTCGAGCGGCACGACGTTGCCGAGACGCTGGCCGACCGCGACGAAGTCGCCGGCGTTGACCAGGCGGTTGGAGAACGTGCCATTGACCGGCGCGCGCACCGCGGTGAAGGCGAGATCGCGCTCGGCCTTGGCGAGCGAGGTCTTGAGCTCTGCAAGCTGCGCCTGTGCTTCGGCCTGCTGCGCCTTGGCGACATCCACATTGCTGACGGCGACGTCATAGGCGGCCTGCGCAGCCTTGACGGCAGCAGCGCCCTGGTCGCGCCCGGCTTCCGAGCTTTCGAAGGTGGCGCGCGAGGCAAAGCCCTTGCTGCTCAGCGCCTGCTGGCGCTCATAATCGAGGTCGGCGCGCTTGAGGCCGGCTTCGGCCGAGACGAGCTGCGCCCTGGCCTGGGCGACCTGGCTGTCGAGGGCTGCGACCTGGCGGCCGATGCGATCGATGGTGGCCTGCTGGGTCGCGATCTTGGTCGCCGCGGCATCGACCGCAATCTTGTAGTCGCCGTCGTCGATGCGGAAAATGACGTCGCCGGCGCGCACGATGGTGTTGTCGCCGGCAAGGATCGAGGAGATGTGGCCGGCAACGCGCGCGCCCAGCATGGTGTTGTTGGCGCGGACATAGGCATCGTCAGTCGAGACGTAGAAGCGGCCGACCAGCGTGTAATAGCCGGCATAGCTCGCGGCCGCGAGCGCCAGCACGAGGCCGACGCCCATCAGCACGAATTTGCGCTTGCCGGATTTCGGCGTACCGGCAGCGGGCGCATCCGACGCTGTGGTCGGCTTGTCGGTCCCGGGCTTCTCCGGCGCCTCACCGCGGCGCTTGGTTTCCTCGGTCACGTGGGAGCGCAGCTGCTCGGCAGGAGCCGCCGATGTCCCGGCTTCGCCGTCCGCCGGCGTCGCCTCCACCGCGTCCCGGCGAATGACACGTGCAGCCTGGTCTCTCGATACGGCCATAAAGGCCTCCCCAAAAATAAGGCGACCAAGGGCGGCCGCCCTGCGGCCGTTTCCCTTTTGCCGATCCTAAATATCTTGACCGAACGGTTCGGTCAATATACATAATATTCCCGAACCAACCCTACTCGCCCGAATCCTTTATTTGCGTTTCATGGGCGGCTCCTCGTCCAGAAAACCTCTCGAGACCCTGAACCAATGGTTGTAGCTGGCCGCGAACATCTGCACGTCATCCAGGAGGAGGACAGCTCCAAGCGCCGTCAGATCCTCGACGGCGCCCGCAAGGTGTTCATGGATCTCGGTTTCGACGGCGCCAGCATGGGCGAGATCGCGCGCGCCGCGCAGGTCTCCAAGGGCACGCTCTACGTCTACTTCGCCGACAAATGCGCGCTGTTCGAATCCATTCTCGAGCAGGAGGCACTCCAGCACGGCCAGGTCGTGTTCAATTTCGACCCCGCCCGCGATCCCG
Organism: Bradyrhizobium sacchari; assembly: GCF_002068095.1. Taxonomy (GTDB): domain Bacteria; phylum Pseudomonadota; class Alphaproteobacteria; order Rhizobiales; family Xanthobacteraceae; genus Bradyrhizobium; species Bradyrhizobium sacchari. Next base: position 185,286 of record NZ_LWIG01000053.1, read on the forward strand.
AGACCACACTGAACGAGTTCGGCCAGGCCTATATCCATCTGCTGTGCCGGCCCGGCGGCGGCTCAGCGATCCGCACCGTGATGGCGATCGCCGAGCGCATGCCCGATGTCGGCCGCCGCTACTATGCGCGGGTGCTGGACAAGACCATCAACCGCCTCGCCGATTATCTCAAAGTCCATGTCGCCTCCGGCGATCTCAGGATCGACGATTGCGACCTCGCGGCGTCGCAGTTCATGGAACTGTGCAAGGCCTCGCTGTTCCTGCCCTTCGTCTTCCAGGCCGCGCCGGCGCCGTCGGAAGAGCGCATGACCGAGGTGGTCGACAGCGCGACGCGGATGTTTCTGGCGGCGTACCGGGCGAAGTAGCGCGCGTTGCGCAGGCCGGTCCCGCCGCACTATATTTGCGGCATGTCCCGTGATCTTCGCCCGCCTGTCGATATCCTCCATTACGAGATCGTCCAGGAACAGGCCTCGGCGCTTGGACGGATGGGCCGCACGCTCGAGCACGCACTGACCCGTCTGCGCGAATTCGACAGCGCTCATGCGGCCACGGGGACTCCGGCCTCGATGCAGCCGGCGCGCCGCAAGCTGGTGCTGGAAGCCGGTCACGCGCTCTGGATGTTCGTGGTGCAACGCGAGGCGACCGGCCTGCGCGACAGCCGTCACATCATGCGGACCTACAATGTTCCGGCCGAGGTGCAGCTCTGCATGGGACTGGCGCCGGCACCGTCGAAGCCCGGAGCGAAATGATTTTCCAACCCCGTGGAGCTGCGCGATCGTAGCCTGCATGGAACGAAGCGAAATGCGGGAACACTTTCCCGGATTACGCTTCGCTCCATCCGGGCTACTGACAAACACGCCTAATCGTCCGCGTAGTCGTCCTCTTCCTGCTTCCGCGTGCTCTTGCGCGTTCCGAGCGAGCCGGTGACATACGGATCGCGCCTGCCCGCGTAGGGGTTGCGCTGCTGTGCGCGGCCGGCGACCTCTTCGCCGGAGACCGCGGCGGGCTGGCAGATCAGGCGGCGGCTGGCGCGGCGCATCAGATCGACGTGAATGTGATCGTAGTGATAGACGTTGGAGCCCGGCGCCAGCACCGTGGTGAAATGCGCGCATGCGCCCGACTGCACGTCGCGCAGAAAACCCTGCTCCTCCGGCATGCCGCGCCAGCCATCCTTCACGGTGACGCGGCGGCCGTCGGCGAGCACGAAGGCGGAGATGTCGAGCGCGTTGCCGAAGGCGTGCTCGGAGATGTGGGCGTGCGGATTGCCGTTCATGCCGCGGCAGGAATAGGCGGAGATCTGCTTGATCTCGACCACGCGCGCGCCGAACCAGCGCGTCGCCGAAGGCTGCACGGTGTCGGCGAGCCAGCGGTCGAGCTCGGACACGATCGGACAGGCGAGCGTCGCGGTCGGCTTGATCGCGACGGGGCCGACCGCGGTGACGGGATTGCCCTGCGCGGGACCAAGACGGGGCAGCGGCTGCTGCTGTGCCGGCGGCTGCGAATAAGGGGCTGACGATCGCGCCGGATAGCTCGGCGCATTCATGTAGCGCGCGGCGCCCGCGGCATCGGTGCCCTCGGGCGGCAGGTCGATCTCGTCTTCCTGCGGCGCGACACCAGGCGCGTTCAGCGACATCGGTCCGGGCTGCGCACCATAGCCCGAGGGCTGGCGCGCCGCGCTGTCTGGATAGGTCGACTGCTGCGGATAGGACGATGCCGGATAATTCTGGCTCTGCGGGTAATTCGACTGCGGCTGCACCGGCCAGCGCGGCTGGTTGCCGATGCTGCCGGGCGGGCGCGGCGCCTCGTCGGTGAAACCATAGGTGCTGGAGGCCTCGCCGATGGCGGCGACCTTGAGTGGATACTCGGCGCCGCACATGCCGGGCCCCGAGATCGGGTCGATGCGGACGATGTCCGCGCTCTCCTTGACGGCGCCGGATTTCAGGCACGCCGCTTCCGCCTCGGCCCGCCATGGTTCACGTTCGGCCTGGAAGAAGCCGCGTCCGCAACCCGCTAGCGAAACAAGGACGATGGAGCCGACGAGATACAAACGAACTCCGCGCGTCATGCACGCACGTTCGGTGAATTTACTTAAAGACTCTTCAACACGTTGATTTCAGTGTTCTTTAACCATACCGGCGCGGCGGCGGCTCGCGCTGCCCGGTGTGAGCGACAGCGAGACTGACTTTTTCGAAAAGACACTTTCTGTTAACCATAAGGCTGCGCGCCGGGCAGCGCGCATGGAGGGAGCCACCTCATGACGTTCGCCGGGAGACTGAGCGTAGTCACCGCGTACCTCGCTATGGCCTTTGTCGGCGCCATCGTGCTCGGCATGATCTAGCGACATCAGCACACCACAGGCTGCCTTTCCTTCTCCCTTTGTTAGGGACGAGAGGACGTGCGTGCGTTGACGGTAGCTACGACCGCACGCCCCACTGCCGCGATGTCGTGATCAGCTTCTCTCGCGGCTCTTCGACCCGCGTCCAGTCGTTGCCCGAGCACCAGAAGCGGCCAATCGCGCAGGCCTCGACATGAAGCGTGCCGGAGCTCTTCAACGTCATCTTGCCGTAATAGGTGCTTCCGCTGGAGCGGCTGTAGATACTGCCGGTCCAGACGTCGTGCGATTTCGGCTTCATGTTGACGAGCACGCTCTCGCCGCGGCTCGACGTCTCGGTCAGTTGATAGCCACACAGCGCAGGGCCGCAGCGCTCGATGCGGACCGTGCCCCTGGCACCCGGGCTCTCCCATTCGCCCAGCGGCAGATAGGCCGGTTCATCCTCGCTGTGCATCGCGCTCGTTTTGACCGGCTGAATCTCGGGGTCCGCAGTGACGGCTGGCGGCTCGGTCCGCGGCGGGTCGAACGTGATTGTCTTCGGCGGATCCAGGCGTGACAATTCAACCCGTGGCGGATTGGGGCTCGGCCCCTCACGCCTTGGCGCCTCAAGTTTTGGCGCCTCGAGTTTTGGCGCCGGCGGAAGCGCGACGGGCTGTGACGTCGTGGCGGCAAGGACCTGGGCCGGCGGTGCCGGTGGCGCGGCGACGATCGTCGCTTGCGCCGGCCTCACTTGGGCAACCGGATAAACCGGCTGCGGCGCCTGAACCACCGGCGCAGGCAGCGGAGCCGGTGCCTTGCCGACATCGTCCGTTGTCCGCAGGCTGCGGCTGGACACCGAAACACAGGAGGTGGATCGGCAATTCCGGGGCGCCTCGACATGGAACCGGTGGCCGCCGATCGAGAAGGAGTAGGAGCCGGCCTGCGCCGCGGGCGCCATCACCGTCATTGCGATCAATGTGCCAAGCGAAGTCGCAAGCCGGGTCATCGGCGCCTCCTGTCGTGTCGCGACGAAGTTACGCGGAACGAACCGCCGCTGAATGTGCGCTGGCTCACCCTGGCGCTCGCGAGCTCTTGTGACGCCCATCACAGAACGAGGCAGCGCCCGGGCATAGGGTCGAACCACGCTTCATCCACCAGCGACTTCAGTCCATCTCGGGACCGCGCAATTTCGGAGGTTGTCATGAACAAGCTCACCATCGCCGCCACCGCGCTCTTCCTCGCCTCGACCGCCGCCGCCTACGCCGGCGGCAATTCGATCTCGTTCCAGATCGAGGGCCAGCACATCCGGATCGAGACGCCGCGCAACTGCGCCTCGCTCAACTGCGTGACCATCGTGGCGCCGGGCCTGTCGGACAAGCCGATCAAGCTGAACGACTTCAACCTGAAGGGCCTCGGCGGCTCGAAGGACGATGATGTCGACACCACGCCGGCTCCTGCCGCGAAGGCGCAGCCCGCACCGGCGCCGGTGCAGCAGCAGGCGCCAATCCAGGCAACCGCGCCGGCCGCCCCGGCCGTTGCCCCCGCCGCGACTGCGCCGGCCATTGCCGCTGCGCCGTCCGTCGAGACCCCGCCCGCACCCGTTGCGGCTCCTGCTCCGGTCGCGGCCGCGCCCGCTCCTGCTTATGTGCCCGCTCCGGCTCCGGTGGCCGCCGCGCCGGTGGCCGCTCCGAACTCGCCGATCGGCGTATGGGCGACCGAAGAGAACAAGGGCAATGTCCGTGTCGAACAGTGCGGCGCCAATCTCTGCGGCTATGCCGAGAAGACCAATGAGCGCATCCTGATCAACATGAAGCCCGAGGGTTCGAAGTGGAGCGGCCGCATCCACGATCCCGACTCCGGCCGCAACTACGATTCGACCATCGCGATGAAGGGCCCGAATGCGTTGCGCGTGCAGGGCTGCGCCTTCGGCGGCATGTTCTGCGGCGGCCAGACCTGGAAGCGCGTGAGCTGACGCGCGGAGCGCGTTATTCCTATTGCGCAATTACGCAATGGAGGCGATGCAAAGCATCGAACCCGGGATCTCGCGCGCCAGAGTCCCTACTGCAACTTCGAGATTCCGGGTTCGCGCTATCGCGCGCCCCGGAATGACTGTCGAAAGTATGGCGCCACGTCCCTGACACAGGGACGTGGCGTTTGAACGTTCGCCCGCCGCGTGCGACAGATATTCATCCACCATTCAGCCTCATACGGCTGTTATCGGCCGATCTCGCCTCGCGTTCTCACCGGGACATCCTCGTGACTTCAATGGTGGCTTGGCGCCGCTCCGTGTTCGCGCTCGTGCTGCTGGTCTTGCCGGCGGTCGGCAGCAGCATGGCTCGCGCATCCGACGCAATCGAACTTGCGCAGGCGCAGCCGCAGGCAGAGCCGACGCCTGCCCCCTTCCCGACGCCCGCGGCCTCATCAACACCGGCCGCGGACGCGCAACCCGCCGCCATCGAGCCGATCGGCAACGTCGCGACCGTGACGGGAATCGCTACCGTGATCCGCGACAAGAATTCCTATCCGCTGCGGGTGCGCGACGACATCTATCTCAACGACGTCGTGCAGACTTCGTCGAACTCCTCGCTCGGCATCACCTTCAACGATGCGACCACGTTCAACCTTTCGGCCAGCGCGAAGATGACCGTCGACAATTACGTCTATGAGGACGGCGGCAAGCAGAACTCGGCGATCTTCGACATCGGCAAAGGCACCGTCGCCTTCGTTGCGGCCGCGGTGGCGAAGACCGGCGACATGAAAATCGCGACGCCGACCGCGACACTCGGCATCCGCGGCACCACGGGCGTCGTCGACGTGCCCGAGAACGCGACCGCGAACACCACCAACAACGTCAACATAAAACTCTATCCCGACGCCGACGGCCGGGTCGGCCACATCGAGGTCAACGACCGCTCCAGCGGCGCGCGGCTCGGCGCGCTGACGCAAGCCGCGAGCGGCTTTGCCATTCGGCCGGGCGCAGCCACGGCCGGAGTCATGCGCTTTGCCGCCGTGCCGATCACAATTGCTCCGCAGCAGATCGCACGCGACCGCGGCTTCGTCAGCCAGGTGCATCTGGCCCAGACCACGGGCCGCCAGATCGTGACCGAGCAGCGCGACTTCCGCCGCGCCAATCCGGCCGCAGTCAGCCGCCTTCCGCGGCCGGCGCAACCGCCGCAGCAGCAGCAATTGCGGCCGACGACCGCGCCCGGTCAGCAGCCGCAGCGGCCGAACGGGCAGCCCGGCCAGAACAACCGTCCGGGCCAGCAGCCGGGCACGCCGGGCCGGCAAGGAACACA
>NZ_LWIG01000053.1:190933-194876 GCF_002068095.1 Bradyrhizobium sacchari
GCCGCAGCGGCAGGGCCAACAAGGCGGCGCCGTGCAGCCGGGTGGCCAGCGCGCGAACCAGGGGCAGCAGCAGCGCGGCCGGCAGCAAGGGCAGCCGCAGCCCGGCCAGCAGCAAGGTGCCGGACGTCCAGGCGCACCGCCCGCTGGGCAGAGCCCGGCGCTCAACGGAACGCCACAAACGCCGCCGCAACGCGGCGGTCAGATTCAGCCTGGAGGAGTCGTTCCGCCACAGCCGGGCGCAACGCCGCAACCTGGCCCGCAACCGCAACAGCCGCGCACCGGCATGCAGCCGGGGCAACCGCCCGCAACACAACAGCCGGGCGTGCAGCGCCAGGGCGGATTCCAGCAGCGCATCCCCGCCGCGCAACGCCCCGCAGCGCCGCGCAAATCCGCGCCGAAGGAGAAGGAGCGGCGGTGACAGTTCCGCCCCTCATCCTGAGGAGCTTGCGAAGCAAGCGTCTCGAAGGGCGAGGCCACAGTCGGGCCGCATGGTTCGAGACGCGCGCGATGCGCGCTCCTCACCACGAGATTCGACGCCTAACGTCGGTGGCCCTCTCCTCCGTCATTGCGAGCGCAGCGAAGCAATCCAGAGTCTCTCCGCGGAAAGAATCTGGATTGCTTCGCTGCGCTCGCAATCACGGCTTGGAGTGAGCTGAGGCTCTTGTAGGCATGCCGGCTCGCGGAGATCGGCTCACCGCAGGCTACCTGGCGTGATAGGCCTCACGCCTCGCCGCGCAGCCAGGCCTTTACCTTCTGCAGCAGTCCATGCTGCAGCTCCTCAACCGACGCCGCCTCAGCCGGCGTCAGCGTCTGCAAGGCCGCATCGATATCGTCCGCCACCAGCGTCGGCTCGGATGCCGGCGATGGCACAAGTCCTGCCGCCGCGAGTGCGATCGGGCCGATCTGAGTCAGGAAGGCGCGTTCGTATTCGCGCGACAGGCGAGCAATCGCCTCGTCCAGCGTCAGCCAGTCGACTGCCTTGATGTCGTTCATCAGCTTGCGGACCGGACCGCCATCGGCCTCCATCCGCCAGAAATGCACGACTTTTGAGCGGCCACCGGACTGGTAGACCAGCGTGCCCAAAAACTCGTGGATGGCGACGTCGTGGCCGGTTTCTTCCAGCACCTCGCGGTGCGCGGCCTCTTTCGGCGTCTCGCCGTCGTCGAGCTTGCCCTTGGGCAAGACCCATTCATTGCGCTTGCGCTGGCGCACGACTGCAACCAGCGGCACGGTCCCACGCCGCAGCACAATACCACCCGCCGCCATGACCGGCGCCCGCGCCATCGCTCAAACCCGTATCGTCGAACCGTCCCCGAAAGACGATATAGGGGCCGGGGACGGCGGATTGAAGGCTACCTTCTCCTGAGCAGCGCCTGGCCCGCGCGAATGCGCGTGCCCTCGGCGATGCCGTCGCAAAACGAAAAATTGCCGGGCGCAAGGATGATGATGGTCGAGCCGTGCTCGAACCACCCGAGCTCCTCGCCCTTGCTCACGTTGACGTCGCACGGGAAATTGACCGGCCCCTTCGTCTGCGCGTTCAGCACCATGTCGAGGAAGTGCAGGCGGATGCTCGCAACCAGGATGGCCGCCACCGGCACCAACGTCACCGCCTCGCCGGTCGACAGATGCGTGCGGATCACCGCGCGCTCGTTCTTGCAGAACAGCCGCTCGACCCTCTTCAAGGCAATCGGGTTGACGTTCCAGACGTCGCCATGAATCAGCGTGACGCGCTCGATATGCGCGTCATGGGGCGCATGGAAGCGGTGATACATGCTCGAGGTCAGCCGCAGCGTGACGAAGCTTCCGTTGCGGTGCTGATCGACCAGCGCGGAGTCACCCAGCAGGTCCAGCAGCGAATAGGGCGCGCCCTTCACCTGGAACAGTTCGGTGTCGGCGATCTTCCCGTGGGCGCCGACGATGCCGTCTGACGGGCTGGCGACGACGGACGGGTCCGGATCGAACGGCCGCAGACCCGGCTTCAGCTCCCGGGTGAAGCAGTCGTGCAGGCTGGTGAAGTGGGTCTTGCGCGCCTCCGACAGGTCGAGGTCGGAGAACAGCTTCCACAGCGCGATCGAGAAGTCCCGCACGAAGGGATTCTCGAGCTTGGAGAACCAGCCCATGAAGCGGGTCAGCGCCGCGCGCGGGATGCGGTTGGTCAACAGGAAGTTGAGGTCTTCCTGCTGGGTGAAAGAGGCGATGAGGGCTTTGACTGTCATGAATCTGTCAGCTCACAGTATTAGCGCTTGTTGTCATGGAAACGACACTCCCGATTCTCTCGATGTCCGTGGCCGCCGCAGCCTCCGCTGCCGCCGTCCTCCCGAAGATCAAGGCGCGGGTCGAGTTGTCCCGCGCCAAGCACCGCTCGCTCGCGGGGCACTCCAAGATGTCGCGCCGGGTGGCAAAGCTGCTCCCGTTCTACGAATTCGAAGGTGACAAATACTTCGGCTGTGACGGCGCGCCTGCGAACATCGTGGCCCAGCGCAAGGACGGCTTCTTCCGCCTCGCACGCCTCTACGCCGAGCGCTACCCGAAGGGCCGCGCGATGACAAAGGAAGCGGCGGAGACGATCTCCGACCTCAACTTCACCGAAAGCTACCGCGTGCCGTTCCAGTTCTCGCGTCTCGTCCGCGAGAACTTGGGCACCTCGACCTTCATGGAGTCCTCGAGCGGCGTCACCGTCACCGACGTCGACGGCAACACCTCCTACGACCTGACAGGGTCCTACGGCGTCAACATCTTCGGCAACGACTTCTACAAGGAATGCATCGAGGGCTCCGAGAAGCGCGCGCATGCGCTGGGTCCCGTGCTCGGCCCCTACCACCCCGTCATCCTCGAGAACGTGCAGCGGCTCCGCCAGATCGCGGGCCTCGACGAAGTCTCGTTCCACATGTCCGGCACCGAGGCCGTGATGCAGGCGGTGCGGCTGGCGCGCTACCACACCAAGCGCACGCACCTCGTCCGTTTCGCCGGCGCCTATCACGGCTGGTGGGGCGACGTGCAGCCCGGCGTCGGCAATCCCATTCCCGCGCACGAGACCTACACTCTCGCCGAGATGTCGGAGAAGACGCTGCACGTGCTGAAGACACGCAAGGACATCGCCTGCGTGCTGGTCAACCCGCTGCAGGGCCTGCATCCGAACGTCAACGCGCCCGGCGACTCCTCGCTGGTCGATTCCTCCCGCGGCGGCAATTTCGATCGCGCCGCCTACACGGAATGGCTGAAGAAGCTGCGCGAGATCTGCACCGAGCGCGGCATCGTCCTGATCTTCGACGAGGTCTTCGTCGGGTTCCGTCTCGCCGCCGGCGGCGCCCAGGAATATTTCGGCGTCAAGGCCGACATGGTGACCTACGGCAAGAGCCTTGCCGGCGGCCTGCCGGTCGGCGTCGTCTGCGGCAAGAAGGAGCTGATGCGCCGCTTCCGCGACGATCGTCCCGCCGACATCTGCTTCGCCCGCGGCACCTTCAACTCGCACCCCTACGTCATGACGGCCATGGACGAGTTCCTGAGCCGGCTCGCCAGCCCGAACTTCCGCGCCGTCTATGACGGACTGGAGGCGACCTGGAACGGGCGCGTGCAGAAACTCAACCAGATGATGGAGAGCGCCGACCTGCCGGTGCGGTTCGCCAACTTCTCGTCGATCTGGACGGTGAAATACACCACCCCGTCCCGCTACAACTGGATGCTGCAATATTACCTTCGCGCCGAGGGCCTGGCGCTGAGCTGGGTCGGCACGGGACGACTGATCTTCAGCCTGAACTACACCGATGCCGACTTCACGGAGGTCGCCGAACGTTTCGTCCGCGCGGCAGAGAAGATGAGGGCCGACGGCTTCTGGTGGCACGATGGCGTGCTCACCAACAAGAACATCAAGCGGCAGATCCTGAAGGAAATGCTGGCCAAGCGCTTGGGACGCTGAGGCTGCGCTGCGCGGGCTTGCTCCGCC
>NZ_LWIG01000053.1:194908-199345 GCF_002068095.1 Bradyrhizobium sacchari
CGGGTGAGGGTTCTCACCGCACAGGGACATCCTCAGCAATCTCCAACAATCCCGACGCGGAGAGACCCCCACCCCAGCCCTCCCCCGCAAGCGGGAGAGGGAGCCCGCTGCCGATGTCGCTGCATTGCGTGCACCAAATGCGACTGTCCGGCCGCAAGCCGGGAGAGGCGAAAGAGCCCCCAAGACGTGGATGCCCGGGACCAGCCCGGGCATGACGCAACCATCAGACATCGGAATGGGCAGTATGCGCCGCGCGCTCAGGCGTGCTGCTCTTCGAGCACGGGCTCGTCGATGAAGCCCAGCGTGTGCTCGGGGTTGAGATGCAGGCCGGGGTCCATCAGCTCGCCGCGCATCAGCGCGAGGGGAGCGCTGCGATAGAGCATCAGGTCGTGGAACGGGTCGGTCAGGATCTTGGTCATCCAGACGAGGCCGGTCTCGACGTCGCGGATGAAGAACAGGTGCACAGTACGGAATAGCAGACCGCCGCCGCCGACCACGAGCCAGATTTTTGCAACCTGGCGCATGAAGTCGGTCGCGCTCGCCCAGGGCGTGAACAGGCCGAACAGCGTGGGATCGACGACCAGCACCAGCGGCGACAGCGCCCAGATCGCCATCAGCACCACCTTGCGCTGCAGGTTGTAGCCGACCTTGATCTCTTCCTTGTACTCGTGCGTCGCCTGGTTGATGTGATCGTAGGTGTGCGGCTCGAAGAAGAAGTGACCGGCCTGCCGCGAGGTCATCGACACCAGCCAGCCGACAAGCGCGGAGACCACCGGATCGATGAACAGCCAGACATAGGCGAAGAGGAAGCTGAGCGCGCTGACGAAGTGCAGGCTCTGATTGATGCGGCTGTGGTGATAGTAGCGATGGTCGTCCCAGCGCTGGATCCGCAGCTGCTCGAGGTAATTCTTGATCATGCTCTCCCCCAAAATGCTTTCGGGTTCAGGATTTACAGGGATTCGATGTAGGCCGTGTGACATCATCATTTTGTCATGTGACGACGTGCAGCGGCGCGATGACGCACGTGAGCGCGTGAGCGGCGGATCGCGGCGCCGCTCCTACGCCGCCTTGCTCAGGCCGCCTTGGCGACGTCCACCTTGCGGAAGCGCACCAGCGAGAAATGACCGAGCGGGGGAATCAGGCGGCGCTCGGCGAGCTCGATGCCATGGGCGCCAGCCAGCCACTTCGTATAACGCGACCAGGCGAACTCGGCGGTGCGAAAGCCGAGAGGACGCACCACCGGCTGGAGCTTCTGTTCGATGAAGCGGCGCATGCCGGTGTCGGCGCTGACGCGGGTCAGTATGATCAGCTCACCGCCCGGACGCAGCACGCGGGCGAATTCGTCCAACGCCTTCTCCGGATTCGGCACGGCGGTGACGACATATTGCGCCATCACGACGTCGAAGGAATTATCGGGGAACTCGAGCTTCTCGGCGTCCATCACCGCGAGACCCTCGACGTTCTTCAGCTTGCCCTCGGTGACGCGCTGGCGCGCCTTGTCGAGCATGGCTTCCGAAATGTCGGTGCCGAAGATGCGCAGGTGCGGGGCATAGAGCGGCAGCGAAATGCCGGTGCCGACGCCGACCTCGAGCACGCGGCCGCCGATCTTGTTGGTGGCCGCGATCGCCGCCTGCCGGCCCTTGGCGAACACGCCGCCGAATACGAGATCGTAGACGGGCGCCCAGCGATCGTAGGCCTGCTCGACCGTGCCGCGGGTGAGGTCGAGCTGCTGGGTGCCGTCAAGGTTCATGATCTTGGCCATCGATGAGGTTCTCGCTGTGGTTCGAAATTGAAATCAACCGCGCACCGGTCGCCGCGCCATGACAGGCGAGGCGCGCAGGACGCGGCTGGGCTGAAGTGAGGTGAGATTTCCGACGAACTGGCGCGCGCTGTTTTCCCAGGAGCGTTCCAGCGCAAAATTGCGGCAGGTCTCGCGCGACATGGTGAGCGCGCGCAGGCAGGCGGTACGCAGATCGTGGTCGATCGCGCCGATCGGATGATCGGCAATGACGTCCTTGGGGCCCGTCACCGGAAACGCCGCAACCGGCGTGCCGCAGGCGAGCGCCTCGAGCTGCACCACGCCAAAGGTGTCGGTGAGGCTCGGGAAGACGAAGACGTCGGCGGCAGCGAGATGCGCGGTGAGATCGGCGCCCTTCTTCTCGCCGAGGAATACGGCATCTGGATATTTCTTCTCGAGCGCCGCCTTCTGCGGGCCGTCGCCGACGACGACCTTGGTGCCGGGCAGGTCGAGCGACAGGAAAGCTTCGAGGTTCTTCTCCACCGCCACGCGGCCCATGGTCATGAAGATCGGGCCCGGCAGATCGAGCTTAGCTGGGCTGTCCGGATGAAAGAGCTCGGTGTTGACGCCGCGCGTCCAGAAGCCGAGCCGCTTGAAGCCGCGCTCGGACAGCTCCTGCCGCAGCGAGGGCGTCGCCACCATGGTCATCGCGGCGGCATCGTGGAAGTGACGCAGCACGGCATAGCCGACAGCATCTGGGATGCCGGTCCGCACCGAGACATATTCCGGAAAGCGCGTCGTGTAGGACGTGGTGAAGGCAAGTCCATTGCGACGGCAATAGGCCCGCGCCGCCCAGCCGATCGGCCCTTCGGTGGCGATGTGCAGCGCCTCGGGCGCCGCCTTCTCGATCCGTCGCGCGATTTCTTTGCGGCTCGGCAGCGCGATGCGCAGACCCGGATAGGTCGGCAGCGGCCAGGACGGAAAGCCGTCCGGGGTGAGGAAGTCGATCTCGACATCGAGCGCCTTGGCCGCATTCGCCAGCGACGTCAGGGTGCGGACCACACCGTTGACCTGCGGATGCCAGGCGTCAGTCGCGATTAATACCCGCATGGGGAAATCCCGAGAGTTTGATGATTCTCGGCTTAGGACCATCAACCACGGATATTTCAGGCGTGTGACGTCATAGAAGTGTCGGCCCGCTGTTTTGTTCGTTAACGGACCCCTGCGGCCACGAAACTGTCATGAAACAATCCTTGCCGCGATGAAACCGTTTTCGGTTTTCCGCGCAAACGTCCCGAAACTTGTTTCCGTTAGTGACTTTAAGCAACGGAGCACCGCAACGGTGCCGGGGTGGCCAAGAACACCCGCGCAAACAGGGGCGACCAATGTTCAATCTGGACACGTTCAAGACGTATTCGCGCGCCGTTGCCTTCGGCGCCGTCGCGATCTCCGCGATCGCATTCGCAGGTCCGGCCAAGGCCGCGCCGGTGCAGCTCTTCCCCTTCTTCCAGCCGCTGCCGCCGATGGCCGCACCGCAGCCGATCCAGCCTTATCAGCCCTACCAGGCAGCGCCCTCTCAGGTCGCGCCGTCGGAAGATCAGGACACCGTCGAGATGCCGGCCCGCTTCCGCCGCCAGACGGTTTCCTATGCGACGCGCGAGGCGCCGGGCACCATCATCATCGATACGCCCAACACCTATCTCTATTACGTGCTCGGTAACGGCCAGGCGTTGCGCTACGGCATCGGCGTCGGCCGCGACGGCTTCACCTGGTCCGGCATCCAGTCGGTGAGCAAGAAGGCCGAGTGGCCGGATTGGACCCCGCCGCCGGAGATGATCGCCCGCCAGCCCTATCTGCCGCGCCACATGGCCGGCGGCCCCGGCAACCCGCTGGGCGCCCGCGCCATGTATCTCGGCGGCACGATCTACCGCATCCACGGCACCAATGCCCCCGAGACCATCGGCAAGCACGTCTCCTCCGGCTGCATCCGCATGACCAATGGCGACGTCACCGACCTCTATTCCCGCGTCAACGTCGGCACCAAGGTGATCGTACTGCCGATGACCGAACGCCGCGCGGATCTCGGCGCCGCGACACGCTGAAGCGACCGGACATTGTGACGCAAACGGCCCCGGAACTGACCGGGGCCGTTTTCGTTTGCCCTCGACATCCCGACGCGCAGGCGTTGCGGCGCGGTCCCCGACGGAGGTGCAGATGCAATCATGCCAGCGGACGTCGCGAAGTACATGGCTGCGCGTGATCACCACCGCCGGAGCATTGACGCTGCTCCTCTCCACACCTTCCTCGCGCGCACAGCAGCCGGCGAGCGATGACGCGGCCCAGCAGGCCTTCAACAATGCCTGCCGCACCTGTCACTCGGTGAAGGAAGGCGACAACCGCCTCGGTCCCAACCTCAACAAGGTCGTCGGCCGCAAGGCCGGTTCGCTGCCGAACTACAATTATTCATCGTCAATGAAAGAAGCCGGCTTCGTCTGGGACCAGGACAAGCTCACCCGCTTCATGGTCAAGCCGGACGAGGTGGTGTCCGGCAACAAGATGCAGCCCTATGGCGGCATCTCGGCGGAGGAAGCGAGCAAGATCGTTGCTTATCTTCAGGCGGCAGGCGCGCAATAACGGCGTCGGCACCGCGCGTTGAGGCTTGCATCGGAAATCGCGGCGCATCCTTCGAGACGCCCGCC
>NZ_LWIG01000053.1:199359-211288 GCF_002068095.1 Bradyrhizobium sacchari
GGGCCCTCAGGATGAGGGCTGAATGCGCGGCGGCAATTTCGCCGCCGGGCCGCTGCCAGTTAGCCTCATCCTGAGGAGACCGCGAAGCGGTCGGCTCAAGGACGAGGCGTGCACGCCGGCGGAAGCCGCTTAGCGGCGCCGCCGCTCCGCGATCAGCCTCAGCCACGCGGCCGCATGAAACGCGCTCATCAGGAGATACATCGGCACCATGCCGCCGAGCAGGGACCCCTGCCCGGCGCCGCACAGCATGTCCGTCGGGCCGCCACTGATCACGGCGGTCAGCACGGCCATGACCGCGAAAGTGGGCGTCGCCGCCAAGGCCAGCCATCTGGCGAGGTGGCGCGCGGCCACGACGCCATCGTGGCCGGCGGGCGCCGTTGCGCTGACAGGACTAGTCACGGCCTTCCGCAGCCTCCTTGCGGAACGCCTTCTCGCCGGCGTCCGAGATCTCGACCCATTTCTTGTCGGGCGCCGCGCCTTCCTCGTAGCTGTCGTGCCAATTCCACCATTTGTAGGTCGGCGTCTGCGGATAGCCCTTCGGCGAATCCTCCCAGACCTCCTGGCGGCCGAGCGGGGTGATGTCGAGATAATTCCAGGTGCCGCCCATCTGCTCGTCGCCGCGGCTCTTGATGAAATAGGTACGGAAGATGCGGTCGCCGTCGCGGTAGAACACGTTGGTGCCGTGCCATTCGTCCACGCCGAAATCGGCATCGAAGCTGTCGGTGATGGTGACCCAGGGCATGGTCCAGCCCATCCGCTTCTTCAGCCTGGCAATGTCGGCCTGCGGCGCGCGCGAGGCGAACACCAGCGTGGTGTCGCGGGCGTTCAAATGCGAGACATGGGCGACCTGGTCGGCCACCATGGAGCAGCCGCGGCAGGCATGATCGGGCCAGCCGAACACCCCCGGCTCGAAGAAGGCGCGGTAGACGATCAACTGCCGCCGGCCCTGGAACAGATCAGCCAGACTGACCTTGCCGCCGGGCCCCTCGAACGCATAGGTTTTGCCAACTTCCATCCATGGCATGCGCCGGCGCTCGGCGGCCAGGGCGTCGCGGGCACGGGTATGCGCCTTTTCCTTCACGAGCAGTTGCTGGCGGGCGGCCTCCCAGTCCTGCGCCGACACCACCGGCGGGGTCTGCATGGCGGTCTGTCCGTTGGTTCCTGACTTGTCTGCTGATGTCATCATGACTCTCCAAAGCGTTTGCTTGACGTCCTGCCAACGATTTCTGGCACCAGGCGGTTGTGCGGTGGGAGTAACAAGTGTGGCGGGATTGACATGGAGTCGCTGATCACGGCCGCCGCGCGGGCGCTGGAGGCCGGCGATCCCCTCGGCGCACTGAACCGCGTTGCGCTGCGCAACGACGCGCCGTCGCTGGCGCTGCGCGGCATCGCGATGGCGCAGCTCGGCGATCTCGCCAAGGCCAAGGCGCTGCTGCGGAGCGCCGCGCGCGCCTTCGGTCCGCGCGAGGCGGTGGCGCGGGCAAGATGCGTGGTGGCCGAAGCCGAGATCGCGCTCGTCTCACGTGACCTGGGCTGGCCGGTGAAAGCGCTCGCAGCCGCGCGCGCGACGCTCGAAAAACACGGCGACCTTGCCAATGCGGCGCATGCCGGCCACATCGAAGCGCGCCGTCTGCTCCTCGTCGGACGGCTCGACGAGGCCGAGCGCACCTTGGCCGCACTCGGCATCTCCGCGCTTCCGCCTGCTTCGCTGGTCGTGCGCGAGCTCGTGGTCGCCGGCATCGCGATCAGGCGGCTGCAAACTGGGGATGCCCGCGCGGCGCTCGACCGCGCCGCCGGCGCAGCACGGCAGGCAGGAATTCCGGCACTCATGGCCGAGGTCGACAGCGCAAGCCTGATCCTCGACACGCCGGCAGCGCGCCTGATCGCGCGCGGCGAGGAGCACCCGTTGTTGCTCGGAGAGGTCGAAAGGCTGGCGACCTCGACGGCGCTCGTGGTGGACACCTTCCATCATGTCGTGCGCAGGCAAGGCGTCGTCGTCTCGCTCGGAACGCGGCCGGTGCTGTTCGCGCTCGCCCGCCTGCTGGCGCAGGCTTGGCCCGCGGATGTCTCACGGGAGCGGCTGATTGCCGCTGCGTTTCGAGCACGGCACGTCGATGAATCGCACCGCGCGCGATTACGCGTCGAGATCGGACGGCTCCGCACCCAGCTCAAGCCGCTGGCCGACATCAACGCGACCAGGCAGGGCTTCGTGCTGGCGCCGCGCAAGACGCGCGACGTCCTCGTGCTGGCGCGCCCCAATGAGGAGAAGCACGCCGCCCTCCTCGCTTTTCTCACCGACGGCGAGCCGTGGTCGAGCTCCGCGCTCGCCCTTGCGCTCGGGATCAGTCCGCGCACCGTGCAGCGGGCGCTCGAGGAGCTGGCGCGGTCGAACAAGGTCCAGTGCTTCGGACATGGGCGCGCGCGCCGCTGGATGACGCCGCCCGTGCCGGGTTTCCCGACAGGCTTGTTACTCCCCACGCCGCTCTTGAAGACGTAAGGTGCATCACCTCACAGGGATCAAGGACATGAAGCGTTCAGCCGCCGAGATCGTCAGGGAGTATGGGCCCTTTGCGGGCGTCGAGCACGTGCATGGCGTCACCTATGACGGCACCCATGTCTGGTTCGCATCCGGCGACAAGCTGAATGCGGTCGATCCCGCGAGCGGCAAGATCGCGCGCTCCATCGACGTCGCCGCGCATGCGGGAACGGCCTTCGACGGCCGCCACCTGTTCCAGATTGCCGAGGATCGCATCCAGAAGATCGATGCCGCGACCGGCAAGGTGATCTCCACCATCCCCGCGCCCGGCGGCGGTGGCGATTCAGGTTTGGCTTGGGCGGAAGGCTCGCTCTGGGTCGGTCAATACCGGGAGCGCAAGATCCACCAGATCGATCCGGCCACGGGGAAGGTGCTCCGTACCATCGAGAGCAAGCGCTTCGTGACCGGGGTGACCTGGGTTGACGGGGAGCTCTGGCACGGCACCTGGGAAAGCGAGGACAGCGACATCAGGCGGATCGACCCTGACACCGGCAAGGTGCTGGAGCAGCTCGACCTGCCCGCGGGCACCATGGTCTCGGGCCTGGAGTCCGATGGCGGCGATCGCTTCTACTGCGGCGGCGGAGATCGCGGCAATGTGAGAGCGGTCCGCCGTCCCCGGCGCGGCTAGGTGCGCGATGCGCGGCAACGGCGCGTTAGCAACCGTTAACCTGTTCGCCCCAATTCCACCCCATGGTTGCGCTCTAGCGCCCTCCTCGCCCGCCCTGTAAAATCCCCGCCAGGGCGGCCTGGGGGATTGATGGGACTGACGCTGAACTTGAGGACTATCCTGATCGCCGTCGCGGTGCTCGCGGCGTCGTTCTTCATCAGCTTGAAAGCGATGGACTGGCTGTCGCCGCGCGCGACGAATTCCGCGCCGCCGGTCGCGCAACTGCCGCCGCTGCCGCCGGTTGCGAAGAGCTCGATCGTGGTCGCGCCGGTTGCCATCGCGCTGTCGGCGATCCGCGAGCAGGCCGAGAAGGCCGCGCCGCGCAATTTCGCCGGCAAGGCCGACAACCCGATATCGCAGATCCTCGAGAACGCCGATATCGGCTGGTCCGCCGTACGCGGGCCGATGGCGGCCAGCGGCGACAAGGACGTGCTGACCATCTCGACGCCGCTCACCGGCAAGCTGAACGTGACCGGCTCGCTGTCCGCCAAGGCGACCGGCGCGCTGGGCGATGCGCTCGGCAGCGTGCTCGGCGGTGATGCGGCGAAACGGATCGGCGCCGTCAACATCAAGAATTTGAACGCCAGCGCCGAGATCAGGGGCAACGTCATCGTCACCTCGCGCCCGAAGCTCGCGGCGAACTGGCATCTGGAGCCCAATCTCGGCGCCCAGGTCAATCTCGGCGACACCAACCTCAACGTCTCCGGCGCCAAGGTCAACGTGCCGGCACAGGTGAAGCCGCTGATCGACAAGAATGTCGGCGAGCAGATCAACATCGTCTCCGAGCGCATCCGCAACGATCCCTCGCTGCGCGAGAGTGCGAAGCTGCAATGGGCCAAGGCCTGCCGCTCGATCCCGCTGCAAGGATCTGGCTCCTCGGCCGCGCTGCCGCCGCTCTGGCTGGAGATGAAGCCGACCCGCGCGATCGCGGCGCAGCCGCGCGTCGACGCACAGGCCGTGACCCTGCTGATGGGCCTCGAGGCCGAGACGCGCGTCACCTCGACGCAGACCAAGCCGGACTGCCCGTTTCCCGACAAGATCTCGATCGTGCCGCCGACAGGTACCGGCGTGAACATCGGCGTGCCGATCGACGTGCCCTTCACCGAGATCAACAAGCTGATCGCGGCGCAGATGGTCGGCCACACCTATCCCGAGGACGGCTCGGGCCCGGTCGACGTCACCGTGAAGAGCGTCAACGTGATCCCCTCGGGCGACCGGCTGCTGATCTCGCTCCTGGTGCGCGCCAAGGAAAAGAAGAGCTGGCTCGGTCTCGGCGCCGAGGCGACCGTCCACATCTGGGGCCGGCCGATGCTCGACCAGGCGCAGCAGACGCTGCGGCTCGCCGACATCCAGCTTGCGGTCGAGTCCGAGGCGGCCTTCGGGCTGCTCGGCGCGGCGGCACGCGCGGTCGTGCCGCAGATGCAGCAGGCGCTGGTGCAGAAAGCGACGCTCGACCTGAAGCCGATCGCCGCCAATGCGCGCGAGAAGATCGCAGCCGCGATCGCCGACTACCAGAAGAGCGAAGACGGCCTCAAGGTCGACGCCAAGATCGACAGCCTGACGCTCGCCGACATCGCCTTCGACTCCAAGACCCTGCGCGTGGTCGCCGAAGCCGGCGGAACGCTCAACGTGTCCGTGACGAAGCTGTCGGGGATGTAGCACGCCCCACGCGCCTCTGCGCCGCTGGCATTCTCGCCGGAGGATGCTAGTCTCACACGGCATTGTAGGGGACAGCACGAGGACAACATGGAAGCCGGCATGGTCACGCCTGCGCCGGCGCTGGTGCGTTTTTCCGGCATACAGAAGACCTATGATGGCGAGCACCTCGTGGTGAAGAACCTCGATCTCGACATCAGGAAGGGCGAGTTCATCACCCTGCTCGGCCCGTCGGGCTCGGGCAAGACGACCACGCTGATGATGCTGGCCGGCTTCGAGGTTCCGACCCAGGGCGAAATCTACCTCGGCGACCGGCCGATCAAGAACGTGCCGCCGCACCGGCGCGACATCGGCATGGTGTTCCAGAACTACGCCCTGTTTCCGCACCTGACGATCGCGGAGAATATCGCCTTCCCGCTCTCCGTTCGCAACACGAGCAAGGCGGACGTGCAGGAGCGCGTCAGCGCGGCGCTGCGCATGATCAAGATGGAAACCATGGCGCAGCGGCGGCCCGGGCAGCTCTCCGGCGGTCAGCAGCAGCGCGTGGCGCTGGCCCGCGCACTGGTCTTCAATCCGCAACTCGTGCTGATGGACGAGCCCCTTGGCGCCCTCGACAAGCGCCTGCGCGAGCAGATGCAGCTCGAGATCAAGCAGCTGCACGAGACGATGGGCATCACGATCGTCTACGTCACCCACGATCAGAGCGAAGCGCTCACCATGTCGGACCGCATCGCCGTGTTCAACGACGGCATCGTGCAGCAGATCGACAGGCCCGACGCGCTGTATGAGCATCCGGTGAACAGCTTCGTCGCCCACTTCATCGGCGAGAACAATGTGCTGGCCGGCACCGTCGAGACCATCGACAAGGACTATTGCCGCGTCGCGCTGGCCGGCGGCGGCGCCGTCACCGCACGCGCAGTCAATGTCTCAGGCGCGGGCGCATCGACCTCGCTGTCGGTGCGGCCCGAGCGTGTCGCCATTGTCCCGAATGGCAGCTCCAGCGACGGCCTGAACCTGCTGCCGGCCACGGTGCAGAACACCATCTATCTCGGCGACCACGCGCTGGCCGTGCTCGACGTCGCAGGGAACGCCGAGTTCATGGTCAAGCTTCAGCCCGGGGCGCATGACAGCCTCGCACATCGCGAAAGCGTGCATATCACTTTTCGGCCCGAGGACTGCCTGGCCCTCGATCCCGTCTGATCCGGGCCGGCATCGATCAACCCTCAACACAACTCACATCTAGAAGGAACAAGGACCATGCTGAAGCGCAAGATTGGCAAGATCGCTCTGGGTTTCGCCGCGGCGCTGAGCGCCAGCGCAGCGCTGGCCACGGTCGCAGAGGCGCGTGACCTCACCGTCGTGTCGTGGGGCGGCGCGTATCAGGATGCCCAGAAGAAGGTCTATTTCGAGCCGTTCAAGAAGGCGTCCGGCGTTGCGATGAACGACGAGTCCTGGGACGGCGGCGTCGGCGTGTTGCGCGCCAAGGTGCAGGGAGGCGCCGCCACCTGGGACGTCGTCCAGGTCGAAAGCGACGAGCTCGCAGTCGGCTGCGAGGAAGGCCTGTTCGAGAAGCTGGACTATTCCAAGATCGGCGGCGAGGCCGCCTATATCCCGCCAGCGGTCAACGCCTGCGGCGTCGGGTCTATCCTTTACGATTTCGTTCTCGGCTACGACAAGGACAAGCTGAAGGAAGCCCCGAGCGGCTGGGCCGATTTCTTCGACACCCGGAAGATTCCCGGCAAGCGCGCCCTGCGTCAGGGCCCGAAGACCACGCTGGAGATTGCGCTGATGGCCGACGGCGTCGCGCCGAAGGACGTCTACAAGGTGCTGGCGACCGACGAGGGGGTCGATCGCGCGTTCAAGAAGCTCGACAGCATCAAGGGCGACATCGTGTGGTGGAAGGCCGGCGCCCAGCCGCCGCAATTGCTCGCCTCCGGCGAGGTGGCGATGACCTCGGTCTACAATGGCCGCATCGATACCGCGAACAAGAACGAGAAGAAGAACTTTGGCATGGTGTGGGATGGTGCGCTCTTCACGATCGACAGCTGGGTCATCCTGAAGGGCAGCCCGAATAAGGACGCGGCGTACAAATTCCTCGACTTCGCAGGCAAGGCGGAGAACCAGTCAAAACTGTCGGAGAACATTGCCTACGGCACCTCAAACAAGGACGCAGCCGCTCTGCTCGCGCCCGCCATCCTCAAGGACCTGCCGACAGCGCCTGACAACATCAAGAACGCGGTCGAGATCAACGTTGCCTTCTGGCTCGAGAACATCGACCGCCTGACGGAGCGCTTCAACAAATGGGCCGCGAAGTAAGGCGCGATGGCACCGTCGTGCGGCGCAGGCGGAGGGAAAAAGGTGGCGGATAGCTCGCCCGCGGCGCATCCTTCGAGACGCCCGCCTACGGCGGGCCCTCAGGATGAGGTCTGAGTCTGTGGCAGCGACTTTACAGACACCGATGTCTGGCCCGCGCAAAGCGCGGCCCAATGACAGGCTCCGCGGTCGTCCCGAACGACGAGGCGCGCGCTCAGATGTTCGGTCAGCGAGGCTCTCCCCATGACCGCTGCGTCCCTGACCGAGGCCGAGGTGCCGCTCAAGCGCCGATTGAGGCGTGCGGAGCGGGCACGCCAGCTCAAGGCATTGGCGCTGGTCGCCCCGCTTCTCGTCTTCCTGCTCTTCACCTTCGCCGGGCCCATCGCCGGCATGCTGTGGCGCGCGGTCGACGACCGGGAGGTGCGCCAGGTACTGCCGCAAACCATTGCTGCTCTCGCCGATTGGGACGGCAAGGACCTGCCGGACGAAAAAGCCTTTGCGGCGCTGACCAGCGACGTTCTGGCGGCGCGCGCCGCCGGTACCATTGCGATTGCGGCCAAGCGGCTCAATTACGCGCAGAACGGTTTTCGCACGATCCTGACCGGCACGGCACGGAATCTGAAGGCGGTGCCGGAGCCCGGCACGGCGAAGGAGACATTGGGCAAGATCAATCCGGCCTGGCGCGAACGCGCCACCTGGATGACGATCAAGAACGCCAGCGGCCCGGTCACCGGCTTCTACCTGCTCGCCGCGCTCGACCTGACGCGGAATGCGGATGGCGCGATCGTCGCAGCCCCGCCGGATCAGGCCATCTACCGCGATATTTTCGCCCGCACCTTCCTCATCAGCCTCGGTGTCACGGCCCTCTGCCTGATCCTCGGTTTCCCGGTCGCTTACCTCCTGGCGACACTGCCGCCGGGGCGGTCGAACCTCTTGATGATCTTCGTCCTGCTGCCGTTCTGGACGTCGCTGCTGGTCCGCACCTGCGCCTGGATCGTGCTGTTGCAGAGCAAGGGCGTCGTGAACGACAGCCTGCACTGGCTCGGCATCATCGACGGGCCGCTCCGCCTGATCTACAACCGCTTCGGCGTCTGCGTGGCCATGACCCACGTTCTCCTGCCGTTCATGATCCTGCCGCTGTACAGCAGCATGAAGGCGATCTCGCCTGCCTACATGCGGGCCGCCGCCTCGCTCGGTGCGCCACCCCTCACCGCGTTCCTGCGGATCTACCTGCCGCAGACCCTACCCGGTATCGGCGCCGGAAGCCTGCTCGTCTTCATCCTGGCGATCGGCTATTACATCACACCGGCCCTCGTCGGCGGCGCCGCCGACCAGATGATCAGCTATTTCATAGCGCTCTACACGACCGAGACGGCGAATTGGGGCCTCGCCTCGGCGTTGGGTGCGGTGCTGCTGCTGGCCACCGTCCTGCTCGCGCTCGTCTACGGCAAGCTGGTGCAGGGACAGCAGGTCACCGGAGGCATGAAGAATTGAGCTACAATTCCTCCCTCCGCACGCCCAGCCAGCGCATCGCGTGGACCGCGACGATCGCGATCTCCACGCTGGTATTCATCTTCCTGATCGCGCCGATCCTGGCGATCATGCCGCTGTCCTTCAGCTCGGGCTCGTATCTCACCTATCCGCTGCCCGGCTTCTCCTTGCGCTGGTACGACGACTTCATCACTTCGCCGCGCTGGATGAATTCCTTGAAGAACAGCATGATCATCGGCGTCGCCGCGACGCTGCTGTCCATGGTGCTTGGCACATCGGCCGCGCTGGGGCTGGCGCAGTGGAAGGGCCGGTTCAAGCCGCTTGTGCTGGCGTTCGTGCTGTCGCCTGTCGTCGTGCCCGGCGTCATCACTGCGGTGGGTCTGTATTTCTTCTTCGCGCCGATTGGGCTGACCGGCAGTTATCTCGGCCTGATCCTGGCCCACACCGCCCTGGCGACCCCCTTCGTGGTGATCACGGTCGGCGCGACGCTGCAAAGCTTCGATACCAATCTGGCACGCGCCGCCGCCTCGCTCGGCGCCTCGCCGCTTCAGGCGTTCCGCCGCGTGATCCTGCCGCTGATCCTGCCGGGCCTCGCCTCGGGCGCACTGTTCGCCTTCGCGACCAGCTTCGACGAGGTAGTGATCGTGCTGTTCATGGCAGGGCCCGAACAGCGCACTTTGCCGCGCGAGATGTTCAGCGGCATCCGCGAGAACATCAGCCCGACCATCACGGCAGCGGCGGTGATCCTGACGACGGTATCGGTCATCCTGCTCGCAACGCTGGAGGCGTTGCGCCGGCGCAACGAACGGCTCAAGGGTGGCGGCGGGGGCTGAAAACTTCTCCCTCTCCCCGCTTGCGGGGAGAGGGTCGGGGTGAGGGGGAGCCTCCGCAAGGATGGTGAGAGTTGGACTCGCGGAGAGTCCCCCTCACCCGGAATGCATCGAAGATGCATTCCGGCCTCCTCCCGCAAGCGGGGAGAGGCGAAGGGAACACCGCCGGCCCCTTCTGATTTTGCATTCCGCTATGGCGCGCGCCGCTTAGCTGCCGCGAGCGATAGCCGCTAGAACAGTCCCCGCGAATAACACCCGAACAACAACAGACAGGGAGAAACACATGCAAAAACTCATCGCCGCCGTCGCGGCCGGCATCGCCCTCGCCGCGGCAACCGG
Source organism: Bradyrhizobium sacchari (assembly GCF_002068095.1). Classification (GTDB taxonomy): domain Bacteria; phylum Pseudomonadota; class Alphaproteobacteria; order Rhizobiales; family Xanthobacteraceae; genus Bradyrhizobium; species Bradyrhizobium sacchari. The sequence continues at coordinate 209,192 of NZ_LWIG01000053.1, forward strand.
CGCCGCGCAGGCACAGATTTCCGACGACGTCGTCAAGATCGGCGTGCTCACGGACATGTCGAGCCTCTATGCGGACGCGACCGGCAAGGGATCGCTCGCCGCCGTCGAGATGGCGGTTGCCGACTACGGCGCCAAGGTCGCGGGCAAGCCGGTCCAGGTGGTCGCCGCCGATCACCAGAACAAGCCCGACGTCGGCGTCAACATTGCCCGCAACTGGTACGACAACGACAAGGTCGACGCGATCTTCGACGTGCCGACGTCGTCGGTGGCGCTGCCGATCTCGGCACTGACGCGCGAGAAGAACAGGATCAACATCAATTCGGGCGGCGGCTCCTCCGACATCACCGGCGTTGCCTGCTCACCCAACACGGTGCACTGGACCTACGACACCTATGCGTTGTCGAACGTCGCCGGCAAGGCGATGGTCAAGCGCGGCGAGGACACATGGTTCTTCGTCACCGCCGATTACGCCTTCGGCATGGCGCTGCAGCGCGACGCCGCCAACGTGGTCAAGGAGAGCGGCGGCAAGGTGCTCGGCGAGGTCCGTCACCCGCTCAACTCGTCGGACTTCTCCTCGTTCCTGCTGCAGGCCCAGGCCTCCAAGGCCAAGGTGGTCGCGCTCGCCAATGCCGGCGGCGACACCACCAATGCGCTGAAGCAGGCCGCCGAGTTCGGCCTGACCCAGGGCGGCCAGAAGATGATCGCGCTCTTGCAGGAGATCACCGACACCCACTCGCTCGGCATCAGGGCAACGCAGGGCCTGATCGTCACCGACGCCTTCTACTGGGACATGAACGAGGAGACGCGCGCCTTCTCCAAGCGCTTCAACGAGAAGGTCGGGCATATGCCGACCATGATCCAGGCCGGCCTCTATTCGGCGACCATGCATTATCTGAAGGCGATCGAGGCCATCAAGACCGACGAGGCGCCGAAGGTGATGGCGCAGATGCGCGCGACGCCGGTCAACGACTTCTTCGCCAAGGGTGGCAAGATCCGCATCGACGGCCGCATGGTCCACGACATGTATCTGTTCGAGGTCAAGAAGCCCGAGGAGTCCAAGGGCGAATGGGACCTCTACAAGCTGATCGCAACCGTGCCCGGCGACGAGGCGTTCCGTCCGCTCGACAAGGGCGGCTGCCCGCTGGTGACGCACTGAAAGTGCTCTCGCCCGCAGCGCATCCTTCAAGACGCCCACCGATGGCGGGCCCTCAGGATGAGGGCGGAGCGCGCGGCAATTTCAGCGCGGCTAATGCCGCTTAGCCTCATCCTGAGGAGACCGCTGGAAACGGTCGTCTCGAAGGACGAGGCGCTTGCTCAGGCCGCGGCGTTCAAGCGGCGAGGTGAAGAATACAGACACGACAGCGCGCCCGGTGAAAACCAGGCGCGCTTCGTTCAGGCCGTCACGTAGACCTCATTACTCCGAGTACTTGAACTCGGGCATGGCCTTCAGCTCGTCCTTGCTGGCATTGAACACGGCGTGGTCCGGATACCACTTCGACGAGGACGACGTCGTGGTCGCCGCAGGCCTGTCGGTGCCGGTCGCAGCGCCCGTCGTGGTGGTCGTGGCGGGCTTGGCGTTCGGGTTCGTGCTGGCGCCGGTATAGGCGACGGCCTCGTTGACGAACTTCAGCTTCTCGTAGGGCACGGCGACCAGATGCTCGCCCATGCCGAGGAAGCCGCCGACGCCGATCACGGCGATCTTGATGGCGCCGTTCTTGTCCATCAGCAGGTCGTTGATCGAGCCGATATTCTCGTTGGCCTCGTTGTAGACCTTCAGGCCCGACATCTTCGAGGCGCGCCACTCACCCGACGCCGTCGTGGTCGTCGTTGTCGCCGTGGCTGCAGGCGCTGCCTTGTCGGTTGTGGCGGTCGGGTTTTGCGCGAACGCGACGGTCGCAAGCAGTGCGGTGCCGGCGAGGCCGGCTGCGATCGATTTCATCAGCATGTTGTCCTCTCCTTCAACAAGAAAACTTGTGGGGGGAAAACAGCGCCGAACAGCAGCAGTTCCGAGCGCTCGGCAATTTCGTCGCGCGATGCGCGAGGGAGAATGTTCCTACGTCACCCGGGAACATTTTGCGGCGCACCGTTCCCCGCCGG
>NZ_LWIG01000053.1:211358-240281 GCF_002068095.1 Bradyrhizobium sacchari
GGGGAACGCCGACCCGCGTCGCTCGGGGTCAGCTCTGGAAGTCGATCAGGAGCGCGGAGAAACTCGGGCTGCTGAACGAGCTGCCGTCGGCGCCGTAGGACGCGCTCGACGATTGCGACTGCTGCAGCGCCTGCAGGAACTGCTGGAGGATCTTGGCGGTGGTCTGGTCCCTCGAGCTGCCGCTCGTCTGGTCCGTCGACGATGAATCCGAAGAGCTATCGTCCGGCGGGGGACCGCCTGCACCGCCGGGACCCTTCGCGAAGGCGGATTGAAATACACCCTTCAGCTTTTCGGCCTGGTCCGAGGTCAGCGTCCCATTCGACACCTCGCTGGAGATGAGATCGTCGATCTTTGACTTGATGTCGTCCCTGGAGGGACGCGCGACGCTCGACTGGTCGCTCGACCGGCTCTGCTGGAGCGCGGTGTCGATGTCGGTCAGCGCGGTGGAGAGCGCGGACTGGTCCGACGACGAGATCGCGCCGTCGGAAACTTCCGATTGCAATTCCTCCTGCAGCCGCTGCAGCGGCGACTGGTGGTGACCGGCGGAGACCGCCGAAATCGAGGTCATGATGGCTCCGTGGGTTTTGCGTGGTTTCCTGTGTGACCTCGCCACGGTATGGTTAACGGCGTTAACGAGATCTTGCCGCGTCCCTGCCCGGCATGTCCCCACGTTGCGGCCAAGGCCGCGGAAACAATCGGAAACAAAAATCTTCGCCATTTGGCCCGAATCTTGGACAAACAAAGCGCATGGCCACCTCCAATCCCAACATCCTGGTCGTTGAGGACGACCGCGAAACGCGGACGTTGATTGCGAAGTACCTGCGCAACAACGCCTGCAACGTCACCGCCGTGAGCGACGGCCGCGAGATGTCGCGCGCCATGGCCGATCACCGCGTCGACCTCATCATCCTCGACGTCATGCTGCCGGGTGAGGACGGCCTCAGCCTCTGCCGCAAGGTACGCGCGGAGGCGCAGACGCCGATCATCATGCTGACCGCGCGCGGCGAGGACATCGACCGCATCGTCGGCCTCGAGATGGGCGCGGACGATTATCTGCCGAAACCCTTCAACCCGCGCGAGCTGCTCGCCCGCATCAACGCAGTGCTGCGCCGCCAGACTGCAGCGCGGGCGGCAAGCTCGATCGAAGGCGCGGGCACGCTCGCCTTCGAGGGCTGGCGGATTGATCTGCGCCTGCGCGAGCTGCGCAATCCCGAAGGCGCGCGCGTTGCGGTGACCAGCGCCGAGTTCGACCTGCTCCGCACCTTCTGCGAGCGGCCCGGCCGCGTGCTGTCGCGCGACAGCCTGCTCGACCTCACGCAGGGGCGCAACACCGGCTCGTTCGAGCGCTCCATCGACGTGCTGGTCAGCCGCATCCGCCGCAAGATCGAGCCCAACCCGGCCGATCCCACCATCATCAAGACGGTGCGCTCCGGCGGCTATCTGTTCACGCCAAGAACCGAGGTAGCAAGCCCTGAAGCGGTCGCGGCGCCCCTGAGCAACTGAGGGGGATGCCGACGATGAAGCCGTTCGGGTTCTTTCATCTCAGGGGTATCGGCGGGCAGATTGCCGCGCTGGTGCTGGCCTCGACCGTCGCGCTCCATCTCGTCGTCACCATCGCTTTCCTGGTCAGCCGGCCGGACCGTGCGGAGACGCCGCCGGACGGCGCGCACCAGCTGACCGATGCCGCGCTGCTGCTCGGCTCTGCGGAGCCCGCCGAGCGGCCGCGCCTCATCGCCGATCTCGCCCGCGCCTTTCCCAAGCTCGGCATCGAGATGTTTGCGCCGGGCACGGCTGAAGTCGTCGAGGGGAGCGACAACCAGCATCTGCGCGGCATGCGCCGGCATCTCGGACGCGGCTACAAGGTGGTGCGGCTCGCCCCCCATGGCTCCGCGCACCGCGTCGGCGTCGAATTGCCCGACGGCAGTATGATCGCCGGCCGTGTCGAGGGCGGCGGCCCGCGGCCCTGGTTCTGGGGCGCGCCGTGGCTGATGACGCTGATGACCGCCTTCATCTGCGTCACCGTGCTCGGCCTCTGGGCGGCGCGCGCGCTGGCTGCGCCGCTGTCGTCCTTCGCCAGGGCCGCCGAGAATTTCAGCCTGGACGGCGGGGCGGAGCCGCTGCCCGAGCGCGGGCCGGAAGAGATCCGCTCGGTGGCCCGCGCGCTCAACCGCATGCACGAGCGGATCGCAGGGCTGATGTCGGACCGAACGCGGATGCTGGCCGCCATCAGCCACGATCTGCGCACGCCGATCACGCGGCTGCGCCTGCGCGCCGAGTTCATCGAGGACGAGGGCAACCGCAAGCGCATGCTGATGGATCTCGACCAGATGCGCTCGATGCTGGAAAGCGTGCTCTCGCTCTTGCGCAACGACCGCAAGATCGAGGCGGTGACGCTGGTCGACATCGCCAGCACGCTGCAGCTCGTCGCCGACCAGTTCGGCGACATGGGCCACGTCGTGCACTATGTGGGGCCGGTGTCGGCGACCGCCGCCGCGCGGCCCGACGATCTGCATCGCGGCGTCACCAATCTCGTCGAGAACGCGGTGCGCTTCGGCGCCGAGGTCACGCTCCGCCTCGACATCTCGGGCAGCAGGCTCGTCATCGACGTCGAGGATGACGGCCCCGGCATTTCGGATGCACGCAAGCAGGAGATGCTGGAGCCGTTCGTGCGCGGCGACGACGCGCGCACCATGGACGAGTCCACCGGCTTCGGCCTCGGCCTGTCGATCGCGCGCGCGATCGCGCTCGCCCATGGCGGCGAGCTGTCGCTGCACGACCGCGAGCCGCACGGCCTGATCGTGCGGATGCAATTGCCGGTGTTGCAGGCGCCGCGGCTGGCGGCCTAGCGCATGATCCGGACCCGAAGGGCCGCGTTAGCGCAAAGTGCGTAGCGGTTTTCCGACGAGATCATGCGCTCCTGCGCCAGCAAGTCAGGCCGCGAGCGGGGGATGCTGGATCGCGTGCTCATCGAAGATCGCGACCGCCTCGAAGCGGTAGCCGCAGGCCTGGCACTTCCAGAGATAGGAAACACGGCCCTCGCCCGGCTCGATCCAGTCCGGGAACGGGATCGGCGTGCCGCATTGTGCGCAGGGGTTCTGCATGGGGATGTCGTCAATGTCTGCTGGGGTCATGGACGTCCTCCCGAGTGCTGTTTCGATCAGCGATTTTGGGCGAATGCGCGAATGGACAGACCCGCTGTCGCGTAAGGCGCTCCACCAGCCCCAGACTTAACCCATGTTTAAGTCGTAAAAGCGACGGCGCGGCGAAAATCGCCGCTGGTGGCATTTCGCCACATCATCGCCGTGTTCCCACGGCCTAACCCGCGAGGGTGCAGGTCCGTTCTGCCGAGGAATATTTCGATGAGAATTTTGCGTATTGCCGCGCTTGCTGCGGCGGGGCTGATGATGACGCAAGCGGCGAATGCCGGCGAAGCCGAATACGCCGAGATGGTCGCGATGCATGCCCGCGCCAACGGCGTGCCGGAGGCGCTGGTGCATCGCGTCATCATGCGCGAGAGCCGCTATCAGCCCGGCCTCGTCGGCCGCGGCGGCACCATCGGGCTGATGCAGATCAAGCTCGCGACCGCGCGTGGCGTCGGCTACACCGGCGATGCCGCCGGCCTGCGCGATCCCAACACCAATCTCACCTATGCGGTCAAATACCTCGCCGGCGCCTATCGCGCCGCCAATGGCGATCACGCCCGAGCTGTGCGTTATTTCGCGGGCGGCTATTACTACGCTGCAAAGCGGCAGCGGCAGGAGATGGTGCAGCAGGCCAGCAACGAGACCTGGTTGGAGCCCAACGGCAACCCGCAGCCGATGTTCGGCAACGTTCCGCACAGGAAGCTGGCGCAAGGCGTCCGCAACGCGCGGGCGCAGGTTCCACACTAATCGCTGTCATTCCGGGGCAGTCCGCGGGACTGAACTCCGGTGCGCAATTGCGCACCTGAGAATCTCGAGATTCCGGGCCTGGTGCTTCGCACCATCCCGGAATGACTGCCCTGTGGCTGATGCGTTGACCACCCCGCCTCCCTGGCATACATTAGACCCGTTCCGAGGGGTGCTCCGAGGAGGAGCTGAGATACCGCTAAATGGGCAATAACGCCCAGGACCGCGGTGACCCTTTGAACCTGATCCGGGTCATGCCGGCGAAGGGACAGGGATGTTGCAGACGATCAAGCGACCGGATTCCCCGGTATCCATCATCGGCGCAGGCATTGCCGGGGCCTGGCAGGCCCTGTTGTTCGCCCAGGCCGGCCACACCGTGACCCTACACGAGCGCGGTGACGCCACCATGACCGACTCGACCAGCCACTGGGCCGGCGGCATGCTGGCGCCGTATTGCGAGGCCGAGGTCGCCGAACCCATCATCTCCAGGCTGGGCCTGCGCTCGCTCGACATCTGGCGGCGCGAGCTGCCTGACACCCCCTTCAACGGCTCCCTCGTCGTCGCCCATCCGCGCGAGCGCAACGATTTCGAGCGCTTTGCCAAAATGACTGAAGGCCATCGCCGGCTCGATGCCGCTGGCCTCGCCGAGCTCGAACCGTCGCTGGAGGGGCGTTTCCGCGATGCGCTGTTCTTCCCGACCGAGGGCCATGTCGAGCCGCGCCGCGTGCTGCCGAAGCTGCATGAGCGCATCAAGGCTGCCGGCGGCACCATCAAGTTCGACAGCGATGTGACTGCCGCCGATCTCGCAAACCTTCATCCCAGGGGCATCGTGATCGACTGCCGCGGCCTTTCCGCGCGCGAGGAGCAACCTGACTTGCGCGGCGTCAAGGGCGAGATGATCCTGATCGAGACGGACGAGGTGCAGCTGTCGCGCCCGGTGCGGCTGATCCATCCGCGCTGGCCGCTCTATGTGATCCCGCGCGAGCAGAACCTGTTCATGCTGGGCGCGACCTCGATCGAGGCCGAGGACACCGGAGTCAGCGTCCGCTCGGCGCTGGAGCTCTTGGGCGCGGCCTATGCGGTGCATCCCGCGTTCGGCGAAGCCCGCATCGTCGAATTCGGCTCGGGTCTTCGTCCGGCCTACCCCGACAATTTGCCGCGCATCGGCGTCCGCGGCGCGACCATCGCCGTCAACGGCCTCTACCGCCACGGCTTCCTGATCGCGCCGGCGCTCGCCGAGCTGACGCTTGCCTATGTCCAGCGCGGCCAGATCGACAATGAGGTGATGCAATGCGCGTGATCGTGAACGGCGAGCAGCGCGAGGTGGCTTCAGCCAGCGTCGATGCGCTGCTGAGCGAGCTCGACTACGAAGGCACCCATTTCGCCATCGCTCTGAACTACGACGTCGTGCCGAAGAGCCGCTGGGCCGAGACGAGCCTGAAAGCCGGCGACGAGATCGAGATCATCACGCCGCGGCAGGGAGGGTGAGGATGATGACCGAAGCTATCGCCTTCCTTCGCCTCTCCCCGCCTGCGGGGAGAGGCCGGAATTTGCAAAGCAAATTCCGGGTGAGGGGGACCCTCCGCGAGTCCAACTCTCACCGTCCCCGCGGAGGCTCCCCCTCACCCCAACCCTCTCCCCGCAAGCGGGGCGAGGGAGCGCACTGAATTCAAGGAGACACCTTCCCGATGGTGACCTTCTACGGCAAATCCTTCGCCTCGCGCCTGCTCATCGGCAGCGCGCTCTATCCGTCGCCGGCGATCATGCAGGAGGCGATCCGCGCCTCCGGCTCGAACATCGTCACGGTGTCGCTGCGGCGCGAATCCGCCGGCGGCAAGACCGGCGACGCGTTCTGGAAGCTGATCCGCGAGCTCGACGTCACCGTGCTGCCGAACACCGCCGGCTGCCGCACCGTCCGCGAAGCCGTGACCACCGCAAAGCTCGCGCGCGAGCTGTTCGGAACGTCCTGGATCAAGCTCGAAGTCATCGCCGACAACGACACGCTGCAGCCCGACGTCGTCGGCCTGGTCGAGGCAGCAAGCATCCTGATCAAGGACGGCTTTGAGGTGTTCCCCTATTGCACGGAAGATCTCTCGGTCGCGAACCGCCTGGTCGATGCCGGCTGCAAGGTCGTGATGCCGTGGGCCGCCCCCATCGGCAGCGCCAAGGGCATCACCAACCGCGATGCGCTCAAGCTCCTGCGCGAGCGCCTGCCCGATATCACGCTGGTGGTTGACGCCGGCATTGGTGCGCCCAGCCACGCCGCGCAGGCGCTCGAGCTCGGCTATGACGCCGTGCTGCTCAACACGGCCATCGCAAAAGCCGCCGATCCCGTCGCGATGGCGAACGCCTTCCGCCTCGGCTGTGATGCCGGCCGCACCGCCTTCGAGGCCGGGCTGATGAATGCGCGCGACTTCGCCTCCCCCTCCACCCCTGTCGTTGGGACCCCGTTCTGGCATGCCGTATCCTGATCGCTTCTATCCCGTCGTCGACAGCCTCAACTGGGTCGAGCGACTGACCAAGCTCGGCGTCGGCACCATCCAGCTGCGCACGAAGGAGCTCAACGACGCCGACGCGCTGCAGATCGTCACCGACGCGCTCGCGATCACCAAGGACACGCAAGCCAAGCTGGTGGTCAACGACTATTGGCGCGCAGCCATCGTCGCCGGCGCAAAATATCTGCATCTCGGCCAGGAGGATCTGGCGGATGCGGACCTGAAAGCCATCCGCGAGGCCGGCCTCCTCCTCGGCGTCTCCACCCATGACGACGCCGAGCTTGAAACCGCACTCGCCGCAAAGCCCGATTACGTCGCGCTCGGCCCGATCTTCTTCACCACCTTGAAGTCGATGCGCTTCGAGCCGCAGGGCATTCCAAAAATCACGGAATGGAAAAAGCGCATCGGCAGCATCCCGCTGGTCGCGATCGGCGGCATCAAGTTCGAGCACGCCGCGGAGATCTTTGCCGCCGGCGCCGATTCCATCGCCGTGGTTTCCGACGTCACCCAGAACGCCGATCCCGATGCCCGGGTACGGCAGTGGCTCGGCGAGTCAAAGGAGGCGGCATGACCGAAACTATCTCCGCCCGTCATTGCGAGGAGCACTTGCGACGAAGCAATCCAGACTGCGTCCGCGGACGCATTTCTGGATTGCTTCGCTACGCTCGCAATGACGGAGCAAGAATTCACCGCCGTCGCTCAAACGCACGCACAGCAGAATTAAACCGGAGGATCCCATGAACATCCGCTCCAACCCGCAACAGACCGTTCCCGCCGTCACCACCGGCCCGCTGCCCTCTTCGCGAAAGATCTTCGCATCGCCCGAAGCCGCGCCCGATCTGCGCGTGCCGCTGCGCGAGATCATCCTCTCCGAAGGCGCCGGCGAGCCGAACCTGCCGGTGTACGACACCTCCGGCCCCTACACCGATCCGTCCGTCACCATCGACGTCAACGCCGGCCTTGCCCGCAACCGCAAGCAATGGGTGCTGGAGCGCGGCGGCGTCGAGGAATATGAGGGCCGGCAGATCAAGCCGGAGGACAATGGCAACCTCTCCACCGACAAGGCCGCGCGCGCCTTCTCGGCCTATCACAAGCCGCTGCGCGGCCTCGACGGCCACAAGATCACGCAGCTCGAATTCGCCCGCGCCGGAATCGTCACCAAGGAGATGATCTACGTCGCCGCGCGCGAAAATCTTGGTCGCAAGCAGCAGCTCGAGCGCGCCGAAGCAGCGCTTGCCGACGGCGAGAGTTTTGGCGCCTCCGTGCCTGCCTTCATCACCCCGGAGTTCGTGCGCGACGAGATCGCGCGCGGCCGCGCCATCATCCCCTCCAACATCAACCACTCCGAGCTCGAGCCGATGATCATCGGCCGCAACTTCCTGACCAAGATCAACGCCAATATCGGCAACTCGGCGGTGACCTCGTCGGTCGAGGAAGAGGTCGAGAAGATGGTGTGGGCGATCCGCTGGGGCGCCGACACCGTGATGGACCTCTCGACCGGCCGCAACATCCACACCACGCGCGAGTGGATTTTGCGCAACTCGCCGGTGCCGATCGGCACTGTGCCGATCTACCAGGCGCTCGAGAAGTGCAATGGCGATCCGGTCAAGCTGACCTGGGAGCTCTACAAGGACACGCTGATCGAGCAGTGCGAGCAGGGCGTCGACTATTTCACCATCCATGCCGGCGTGCGCCTGCAATACATCCACCTCACCGCCAGCCGCGTCACCGGCATCGTCAGCCGCGGCGGCTCGATCATGGCGAAGTGGTGTCTCGCGCATCACAAGGAGAGCTTCCTCTACACGCATTTCGACGAGATCTGCGACCTCATGCGCAAGTATGACGTCTCCTTCTCGTTGGGTGACGGATTGCGTCCGGGCTCGATCGCCGACGCCAACGACCGCGCACAGTTTGCCGAACTCGAAACGCTCGGCGAACTGACAAAAATCGCGTGGGACAAGGGCTGCCAGGTCATGATCGAGGGCCCCGGCCACGTGCCGATGCACAAGATCAAGATCAACATGGACAAGCAGCTCAAGGAATGCGGCGAGGCGCCGTTCTACACGCTTGGACCGCTGACCACCGACATCGCGCCGGGCTATGACCACATCACCTCGGGCATCGGCGCTGCCATGATCGGCTGGTTCGGCTGCGCCATGCTCTGCTACGTCACGCCGAAGGAGCATCTTGGGCTGCCCGACCGCAACGACGTCAAGACCGGCGTCATCACCTACAAGATCGCCGCCCACGCTGCCGACCTCGCCAAGGGCCACCCCGCCGCGCAACTGCGCGACGACGCCCTCTCCCGTGCCCGCTTCGAATTCCGCTGGACCGACCAGTTCAACCTCGGCCTCGATCCGGACACCGCCAAGAGCTTCCACGACGAGACCCTGCCGAAGGAAGCCCACAAGGTCGCCCATTTCTGCTCGATGTGCGGACCAAAGTTCTGCTCGATGAAGATCACGCAGGACGTACGGGATTACGCGGCGACGCTGAACGATCCGAACAGCGTGGGCATGTCAATCAGCGGAACGGCCGAGGACGGCATGGCGAAGATGAGCGCGAAGTTCAAGGAGATGGGCGAGAGCCTGTATCTGGATGCGGAGAAAGTGAAGGAGAGCAATCGGGTGTTGTGAGGGACTCGTGCTCCGCTCGTCATGCCCGGGCTTGACCCGGGCATCCATCCGAACGTTGAGAGGCCGGGCAAAATGCCCGGCTTTTTTTTGCGAGGCATCCCTTCAAGAAACCATTTTCTTCAACAGCGGCTGATCCTTTTTGACAGCGGGCGAGCATTCCGCCTCCCAGGGGAAACGCCTATTGACGTCTTGCCAGATGACTTGGAGACACGCGAATGCGAACCGCGACTTCTGGTAAAACCAGATCGCCGTGCCAAGATATTGGCGATAGATGCCGAGCGGCACCTGCCAGAAGCCGAGTTTGTAGCCGTTTTCCAGCATGTCGTCGGAGATATCGCCGTCGACGAATTTATGCCCCGCAGCAGCGCGGTCGCGGATGAGGTTGATGATGGCCTGCGCGTTTTGGGCGCTCTGGCCGAAGATGATGAGTTCGGGGTGGCCGTAGTTCAGATACAGGCCGATTGAAAATGCAAACGGCGGGTTGGCGTCGGGTATGCCTGTGATATGGCAGCCGTGGTTGCGGACGTTGCGCAAAATGACCTTGTCGGCTTCGTGTTCGGGCTCGGGCCACTCAAACTGGTCTTGCATTCTTCCCTCAACCGGCCTGAGGCGCACGGCGCCCACACACCCCTGACAATACCGACGGCAGATTCAGGAAAGAAGCAAGCAAATAGTCCCATCGACGATGTCCAACACCATTCACCGCCTCCCCGACCAGCTCCGTCCCGACCTCCGCCTCGTCTTCGTCGGCACCGCCGCCTCGACGCGCTCGGCCGAGCTCGGGCACTACTACGCCCATCCCGGCAACCGCTTCTGGCGCGCGATCCATGAGGCCGGGATCACGCCGCGGCGCTATCAGCCGGGCGAGTTCGCAGAGCTCATCGCGCTCGGAATCGGCTTCACCGATCTCTCCAAGACGGGCGCCGGGATGGATCACCAGATCGCGGCGGAGACGATTGATGTGCCGGGATTCAGGGCGAAGATCGAGAAGTACCGGCCGCGGACGATTGCGTTCACGAGCAAGAAGGCGGCGAGCTTGTTTTATGGCAGGCCGTCAGCTGCGATTGCGCTGGGGCGGCAGGCGCGCGATGCAAACTGGCCGGAGATTTTTGTGCTGCCCTCGCCGTCCGGTGCTGCGTCGGGGAGCTGGACGCTGGAGCCGTGGCGGGAGTTGGCGAAGTGGATTGCTGCACAGGGCGGCTAGCGACAGCGCCGCAAACTCGGTCGTCGTCCTGGCGAAAGCCAGGACCCATTACCCCAGGGAAAAATTTGGCGAAGACTCGTGGTTCGGTACTTCAACCGTCCACACCCGATAGATTCCGCGGTATGGGTCCTGGCCTTCGCCAGGACGACACCGTGGGTTGGGCAACAGCGCGCCGCCAAAACAAGACGTGGGTAGGCTGTCGGCCCCCGCCCCGCCCATTCGTCCTCTGGACAAACCGCAACCACCCCGGAGCCCCCGATGCCCATCATCACCGCCTTCGAAAACTCGCCCGACCGCGGCCGCGGGCAGGCACGTGACATGCGCGTGCGCTGGGCGCTGGAGGAGGTCGGCCAGCCCTATGACGTCCGCCTCGTCTCCTTCGCGGCGATGAAGCAGCCGGCGCATCTTGCGCTGCATCCGTTCGGGCAGATCCCGACCTATGAGGACGGCGATCTCGCGCTGTTCGAAACCGGCGCGATCGTGCTGCACATCGCCGAGCGTCATGCCGGACTGCTGCCGACGGACGCGAACGCGAGAAGCCGCGCGATCGCGTGGATGTTTGCCGCGCTGAACACGCTGGAGCCGCCGATCGTCGAGCTCGGCATGGCGATGCTGTTCGAGCGCGACAGGGACTGGTACGCCGAGCGGCTGCCGATGCTTCAGGATCGCGTTCGCACCAGGCTCGGCGAATTGTCACGGCGCCTCGCTGGTGCCGACTGGCTCAACGGCGCGTTCAGCGCCGGCGATCTCATGATGGTGACCGTGCTGCGCCGGCTGAACACGTCCGGCCTCTTGGACGAGTATCCCGACATCGCCGCCTATGTCGCCCGCGGCGAGGCGCGGCCGGCGTTCCGGCGCGCGTTCGAGGCGCAGCTTGCGGTATTTCAGGCGGCGTCGCGTTCGTAGCAGCAGCGCCCCGCGTTCGGCCGTTCCCGGCCCCCCGTGCGCAATTGCGCACTGGGCCGGGACGACAGCGTGCCCGCCGTCATTGCGAGCGAAGCGAAGCAATCCAGAATCCTTCCGCGGAGAAAGTCTGGATTGCTTCGTCGCAAGAGCTCCTCGCAATGACCGGGAGAGTTTGGCGAACTCCGCCAGCCCATTGCATCCACCACCCCGCCCCTGCATGCTGGCCCTCGCCACGACAGGGGAGCCGCCCATGCTGACCCTCTACTCTTACCCCGAACTCTTCGGCGTCGCCGACAACAATGGCTACGGCCTCAAGGTCTACGCCTTCCTCAAGCTCGCGGGCGTGCCGTTCGTGCACGAGCACATCTTCGATGCCTCCGCTGCGCCGCGCGGACAGCTGCCCTACATCGTCGACGACGGCGAGACCGTCGGCGACAGCGAGACCATCATCGCGCATGTCATCGCCAAATATCGTCTGACCATCGATACGGCGCTGTCAGCGGAGCAGCACCGGACCAACCATCTCGTCACGCGCATGCTCGACGATCTCTACTGGGTGATGTCGTATTCGCGCTGGAAGGACGAGCGCTTCTATCCGGCGTTCCGTGACGGTTTTATCGCGCAGCATCCGCAAGTGAGTGCCGAAGGGTTCGAGAAGGCGAAAGCGTATAACGCCCAGCGCTATCATTACCAGGGCATCGGCCGCTACACGCCGGAGCAGGCCTATGCGCGAGGACTGGCGGACTTGCAGGTACTGGCCGAGATCGTGCCGGCCACAGGCTTCGTCCACGGCGCGGCGCCGACCAGCGTCGATGCCGGCATCTACGGTTTCGTCGCCAACATCTACTACTTTCCGATCCCGACGCCGCTGAAGGCCTTCGTCGAAGCACACGCGAACCTCGTCGCGCATTGCGAGCGGATCCATGCGATGGTGAGCGGAAAGTAGCTCTTTCCGCCATTGCGAGCGAAGCGAAGCAATCCAGAATCTTCCCGCGACACGGCCTGGATTGCTTCGTCGCAAGTGCTCCTCGCAATGACGATGTGGAGGCAGCGAACTTTATCGCATCGTGATCGCGAGACCGCTGAGATCCGCATTCGCCATCAGGCCGACCTGCGTGCCGGATAGCTCCAGCACGGCGCCCTTCTGGTTGGTGAGCACGATGGCCCGCGCGCCGGCGCCGACCGCAAGGCCCGCGCCGGCGGCACCGTAGACGCCGGCAACGTCCGAGGGACGGTTGATGTTGGAGACGCGGCCGCGCAGCACGGTCTTCGAGCCGCCGAACACGAGGCCGTAGTCGAGCCCGCCGGTCGAGAGCCCATAGGAGCGGCCGCGGAAGTTCAGCACGCCCGAGCCGCCCGAGCCGCCGATGATCCAGCCCGCCTTGTAGATCGTCAGCACCACGGTGCCGCTATCGGCCAGCGCCGAGGTCGAGAGGCCGGCGAGCGCGGCAAGGGCGACCAGCGCGGCGCGGAACGTGGATGCGATCTTCATGAGGAGCTCCGGGGGCTATTTTTTGGGAAGGGAAACGAATCAGACGCGGTCAATCTATCCGATCGATCGCGGCCGCAACATGATGGCAGGGCGTTTCCGCCAATACGGCGGCGGCCATTCGCGGAAGGTCCTCATTCTCCGTCATTGCGAGCCACCGGGTCCGCGCGAAGCACGGCCCGATGACAGGCTCCGCGAAGCAATCCAGAATCCTTCCGCGCGGCCAATCTGGATTGCTTCGCCACCCTCGCAATGACGAGGTGGATGCATTCCGGCCTCTCCTGCCAGCGGCGGCAAGCCGGGAGAGGCGAACCACCGCGCTCCGGCAATCTCTCCACCATGCCATTCTGCCCCTGTTTTGCCCGACGCCGCAACCGATTATTTCTCTTTTCCAGAATTCGAAAGAGCTCAATGATTTCGGTTCGATCCCTACTGTGCATGGGGTTGTTTTCGCAGTTTTTGTTTTCGCCCCCTCCCAATCCCGATTGCAACGCGCCCGCATCCCGCTACGCTCCTGCTCCCGACACGCCGATGAGGTGATGCCATGCCGATCCAGCATTTCGCCGCCCCGCCGCACGTCAAGGCGCCGCCGCTGTCCTTTGCGACGCGCGTCGGCGACCTCCTGTTCGTCTCGGGCATTCCCGGCTTCGACGCCAATGGCGCGCTGCCCGACGGCTTCGAGGCGCAGTTCGCCAATGTCGTCGTCAACATCCACCGCGTGCTGGACGGGGCCGGGGCGACCTTCCGCGACCTCGCCAAGGTCAACGTGCTCCTGACCCGCGCCTCGGACGTTGCCGCCATGAACGCACTCTATGCCGGCGCCTTCGGCCCGCCGCCCTACCCGGCGCGCACCACCTGCGTGGTGCAGGCGCTGCCCGATCCGAAGATGCTGATCGAGATCGAGGCGGTGGCGTCGCTCGCGAAATGAGCACGTGTGGCTTGCCGGGCACGCGGCCAAACCAAGTGCCCTGCATCGCCTGACATGTCCGTGAAACGGCACCTCCCCGGCTTGCCAAGCAAAGGCTTTTACCGCACGAATTTTCGGGTCACACTTCCCCCACAAGGAGATATTTCATGCGTCGCGTTCTCGCCCTTTGTGCCGTTGCCGGCATCGCAAGTTCCGTGTTCGCCGTGCCCGCGTCCGCGGCGCCCAGCTACTACGTGATCCGCTGGGACAACACCGGCATCTGCCAGGTCTGGAACGAGGAGCTGAAGTACAAGCCATTCCAGTGGGGCGTGTCGACCTACAAGGTCGTCAGCAAGCCGGTCCCGACCTTCCAGGCCGCCTCCGACCTGCAGATCAAGATGCGTGCCGAGCGCCGCTGCACGCTCTAGGTTCGAGGCCACATATCGCATTCAAAAGGGCGGGTCGCACGAAGCGATCCGCCCTTCCTCTTTTTGCGGACGGCCCCCTTTTTCAGCGCATGCGCGCATTTCCGGCGTCCGCGCTTTGAACCTCATCAGCACGCGGAACTACTCACATCTTGTCCGGGGCGCATGCCAAGAAGCGCCCCGCGCCACTCCTCCCCATCATTATCGGGAGGCGCATCACATCTTTCATTTGAGGAGCTGATCATGCGTCGTATTTCCATGCTGTGCGCTGCTGCGGGTCTTGCCGTCACTGCCTTCGTCGCCGCGAGCCCTGCCGAAGCCAGCTATCATCTGATCCGCTGGCAGGACACCGGCTTCTGCCAGATCTGGGACGAGAGCATCCCGACCACGCCGTGGCCGGCCGGCTATCACCGCGCCAGCGCGACCGTGCCGACCTTCCTCGATGCGCTCGCGGTGAAAGACAATGCGCTGAAGGCCGGCCACTGCAGCTGGTAAGATTCGATCGGCGGACGACAAGGGCCGGGCAAGGATGCGATGCTAGCATCCTTGCCCGTTCGCGTTTCTATTCAGTTCCTGCGGGATCAATCGATGCGCACGTTCACCACGACGGCAGTCATCTTCGCGTTGTCACTCGTCTCGACGGTGCAGGCGCAAGCGCCGCAATCCTTCCGCGTGATCTCACCCATCTTCGGGCAGCTCGTCAGCTTCACGATGCCGTCGAATTTCGCGGTGGTGTTCGAGAACACCAAGGGCGGCCACTACATCCGTGAAGCCGCGCTCAAGGGCGAGACGCCCGAACAGTGGACCCAGATGATCACGGTCACAGGCGAGAAGGGCATGACGCTGATGCCGGATGCAACGCCCGAGAATCTCGCGGGCGCAATCGCCAGCGGCTTCAGATCGGCCTGCCCCGACAGCTATGCGGCGCAGTTGCTCGGCGCCATGACGTTCGGCCGCTTCGAGGCTTTCGCCGCCGTGGTCGGCTGCGGCCGCATCGACAGCGGCCCGACCCGGCACAGCGAGACCGCGCTGCTGATCACGCTGAAGGGGACCACCGACTATTACACCATCCAGTGGGCCGAGCGCGGCCCCGAGACCGACGAGCCGCCGGTCAGGGACGAACGCTGGCAGAGGCGCCTGAACGATCTCAACCCGATCGCGCTCTGCCCGATCGTAGCGGGAGAAGCCGCGCCCTATCCGAGCTGTGTGAACAAGAGCTGACGCGCTGCCTACGCGTCCTTGTGCGCGCCGGGATGAATCAGGACATCGCGCGCGGCGGCGAGGTCGATGAACGCTTGCGCGCTGCCGCCGTGATCGGGATGCATGCCCTTGGCGGCACGGCGGTAGGCCTGGTTGATGTCGTCGCAGGTGAGCTGCACCGCGAGAGGCAGGCCCAGCATCTTGCGGGCGCGATCCTCGCTGGAAAGCTTCTTCGGCATCGCATTGCGGCGGCCGAAGCGCGGCGCGGTCAGACCGTGGATGACTTCGAGCACCACACCGAGGCGGCGCTGGGCCGCCAGCGTGATGCTGTGATCATCATTGAGCACCGCCTGGCGCAGCACCGGAAGCGCCTGCTCGGCGGCCTGCCGCAGCGTGGCGTCCGTGCTCATCCGCGCGATCTCGGCCACGACCCGGCCCGCCTCGGCCCAGTCGGCCGGCTGTGCCGACCGCAGGCGTTCGAGACCGAGTTTCCAGGATTCAAGCCGTTCCATCATGCGCGCAACGTTTAGCAATCGGGATCAGTATGCCAAGGCCGCCGTTTCGGACCCCTTAATTTCGGGTTAGCCTTTCATGAAACTTAGAAACGAAATCGGGAGGAAAATGTCATGGCATTGCTCGCAAACCACATTGCCGTCGTCACGGGCGCTGGCTCCGGCATCGGCCGGGCGATCGCGGCCGGGTACGCGCGCGAGGGCGCGCAAGTGGTGCTGCTCGACGTCAACGCCGACACGGTCGCCGAAGCCGCGCAGGAGATCCGAAAATCGGGCGGCAAGGCCGAGAGCTTCGCGCTCGACGTGACCAGGCGCGAAGATTGCTTTGCGCTGGCAAAGCAGGTCGCAGGCAAGGTCGGGCAGGTCTCGATCCTCGTCAACAATGCCGGCATCACCCGACGCAACGCCTTCACGGCGGAGACCGAGACGGTCGCGAAGGACTGGAACGACATCATCTCGCTCAACCTCAACGGCGTCTTCAACATGACGCAGGCCTTCCTCACGCCCCTGCGCGCGAGCAAGGGCCGCATAGTCAATATCGGCTCGATCCAGTCCTTCGTGCATCTGCGCACGCCGAGCTCGGCGGCGTATACGACCTCGAAGCACGGCGTGCTCGGCTTCACCAAGGCGCTCGCGGTCGAGCTCGGCAAGGAGGGCGTGCGCGTCAACGCGATCGGACCGGGCTTCATCGAGACCAATATCAACGCCCAGGTGCGCGCCACCAATCCGGCGCTGGTGCAGGCCTTCGTCGATCACACACCGCTCGCGCGCACCGGCAAGCCCGAGGACATCGTGGGCCCCGCGATCTTCCTTGCCTCGGACCTGTCGGCCTATGTCACCGGAACGATCGTGATGGTGGACGGCGGGTACCGGACGGTGTGAGCGGAGCGCCTTTGTTGACACTCGCCCGGTGGCATCGTGCACCCCGCGAGTCATGACGGTCGACACCGCGGATCGAATTAGGTCCGCATCGCCATGCATCTTCTGCCAAACGCGGCCGCTTCGCGGCATTCTTGAGGTCAATTGGGTGCGATCGCCCGCAATTAACCCTTCATTAACCAAACCCGCACACCGTGGTTCTACGGCCTGGGGGTCGTTTGTTCTCGATCCGCTTCCAGCGAAGGAAGCGGGCGTTGATCGGGGTGTATTGATGACCACTGTTCATGTCGCGGCGCCGCAGGACGCACAATTCCTCGCTCCTAACCAGATCGTTCCTCTACTGATCGGCGCAACCGTCGACGAGGTCGAGCGCGAGCTCGTACTCCAGACGCTCGCGCGCTGCGACGGCAACCGCACACGCGCATCGCGCGTGCTCGGCCTGTCGGTGCGCACGCTGCGCAACAAGATCAGGCTCTATGCCGCCTCAGGCATCGAGGTGCCGACCTGTCAGGAGTAGTGCGCAACTGCGTGCGGACGATCAATCCGCCTGCGAGGCCGCGCCGCCGGACAAACGGCGCAGCCCGCGCCGCGCACACATGCCGGCCAGCATGGCAAGCGCGATGATCGCGACCGCTGCCGTCATCAGCTCGATGGCGCGAAGGACGAAAGCCGTCATCACGGACCATGACGGCTGCGGCTCCTCGGCGAAGGCAATCGGCACGATGCCGGGCACGAGCAACTGGGCCACGACGATGGCCGCGGCAAGCACCGCGACGGACAGGCAGAACATCTTCCATGCTGCGCGCATCGATCGCTCCTCGCGATGATCGTGTGCCTGCGCGACTCAATGACACGACGCCTCGCCCTGTCGATTGATGTTGATCAAGCCCGGCGCGATGCGCGGGTAGAATTGCTGCTGTCGTCAAACGCCGCTAAGTAGCTGGCTTCCGATCAAGGGAGCAGTGGCGTGGCAGACGATCAGGGACGGCAGGGACCTCCGGGTCCGCGTGGGCGGCAGGGCGAACCGGGACGGCCGGGACCTCAGGGTCATCCGGGCAAGCGGGGCCCGGACGGCGCGCGCGGCAAGCCGGGACCCCAGGGCAAGCCGGGACCGGTCGGAAAGGCAGGCCCCCTGGGCAAGGCCGGGCCGCAAGGCAAGCCGGGTGAAGCCGGTCCGCGCGGCGCCGCCGGAGCGCAGGGACCGGTTGGACCGCAGGGGCCGGCGGGGCCGCAAGGCCCCCGCGGCGAGGCCGGACCGCCCGGCCAGCTCCCGTCGATCGAACAGGTGCTGCCCTGGCTCGACCAGCTCTTCGACGCCTGGGACGAACGCCGCCGCCAGCGCGAGCGCGAAGCCGCCGAGCGCGAGGCGCTGGAGGCTGCCGTCATGGAGACCAGTGAGCCGATCGCCGATGATGAGGACGACGGCAACGAAGCCGACGATCACAAGAAAAAGAAGAAAAAGAAGAAGCACGGCAACAAGAACTGACGGCGTGCTCGCGCCGGACGCAGCGATCAAGATGGCTGGGAAGAATCATCCCGACGCGGCAGCATACCCATGCGCTCGAACTGCCAGCGCATGGCGCGATACCAGAGATAACCGACCGCTGCGCCGCACAGGGCCAGGATCACAACGTTCGCGCTCGAGAACGAGCCGCTCCACCACATCATCCACGCGGTCCACAGCAGCGTGAAGATGATGGCACCTGCTTTGAGGGGAAGAAGGGGGCGGCTCATGGTCGTGCTCCGGGCTGTCAAAACCCCGGCAGACATCCTTGCAAGTCGAGGCGCCCCGGACCGTGAGCCAGATCACGGAACGAGCCGGAAGCCCGCCGCTAACCGAACCGCAACCGCGAACGCTCCTTCGCCTTCTCAGCCTCGACCTCGCGGTCGCGCGCCGGGGCATGGGTATGCAGCGAGGTCAGGAGCCTTCGCGCGGCGTCCGAGACCTCTGCCACGGCGCGATCGAAAGCGGCCTCATTGGCCTGTGACGGCTTGTTGAAGCCGGACAGCTTGCGCACGAACTGCAACGCCGAGGCGTGGATCTCCTCCTCCGTCGCCGGCGGCTCGAAGTTGAACAGCGTCTTGATGTTGCGGCACATGCAGCGTCTCTCCGGGGTTTCCACAAGGACGATCGGCGGAGGTGAAATCCTACATCCTTCCCCGCACTTCTGCTAAGTTCCACGGCAAGGCGGCCGACGACCACGAGCCGCACGGGGAGAGAGACATGAAAGCTTCTTGCGCAGCGCTGGCAGGCGTTCTGCTGTCCGTTTCGACATGGGCGATGGCTGCCGATTATCCCGCGCCCAAGCAAGGCGACTGGATCGCCAGGGACTTCAGGTTCCACACCGGCGAGACCATGCCGGAGCTGAAGCTGCACTACACCACCGTCGGCGAGCCGACCGGCCAGCCCGTATTGGTGCTGCATGGAACGGGCGGCTCCGGCGCGAGCATGCTGACGCCCTCCTTTGCGGGCGAACTGTTCGGCGCAGGACAGCCGCTCGACGCGTCCAAATATTACATCATCATTCCCGACAGCATCGGCCATGGCAAATCGTCAAAACCTTCCGACGGCATGAAGACGGGCTTTCCGAAGTACGATTACGACGACATGGTCGAGGCGCAGTACCGGCTTGTGACGGAAGGGCTCGGCGTCAAGCATTTGCGGCTCGTCATCGGCAATTCGATGGGCGGCATGCACGCCTGGCTGTGGGGCGAGAAATATCCGAAGGCGATGGATGCGCTGATCCCGATGGCCTCGCAGCCGACCGAGATGGCATCGCGCAACTGGATGCTGCGGCGGATCATGCTCGACACTATCCGGAGCGATCCCGACTACAATGGCGGCAACTACACCAGCCAGCCGCGCATGATGAAATACGCCGTCACAGCCTACGGCATCGCCAGCATCGGCGGAACGCTGGCCTATCAATCGCAGGCGCCGACGGCGGCCAAGGCCGACAAGATCGTCGACGAACGGCTGGCGACGCCGATCACGGCTGATACCAACGATTTCCTCTACCAGTGGGAATCCTCGCACAACTACAATGCGGGCGAGAAGCTCGAGGCCATCGAGGCCTCGCTGCTACTGATCAATTCCGCCGACGACGAACGCAATCCGCCCGAGACCGGCATCACCGACGCCGCGATGAAGCGGGTCAAGAACGGCCGCCTGTACCTGATCCCCGCCAGCACCGAGACACGAGGCCACGGCACCACCGGCAATGCAAAGTTCTACAGCGAGCAGATCCGGCAATTTCTGCAAACCGCGCCGCAACGGACGATGTAGCACAGAGCGCAAATCCTGATATCGCAATGCATCATATGCGGCGCCTCGGCGCCGCATATTATTTGAGCATGCAATGCGACGACAGCTCGGGCTTAATCGCGTCAACGATACGAATCGATGCGCGGGGCAATCGCGCGCCACGGGCACGAGACGCGATGAGGATCGCATGCACAGGTTAGCGCTGTGCGTCTGGCTGGCAGCGATGACGGTGCTGACGAGCGCCGCGCTCGCGTTTGACAACGGGCAATATGATCACGTCCCGCCCGACATTCGCGCCTGGTTCAAGAGCGTGATCGCGCCGAACGGCGTGCCCTGCTGCGACATTTCCGATGGCCATCGCACGGACTATGACGTGCGCGGCGGCACCTATTGGGTGCCGATCGAGGGACAGTGGATGGAAGTGCCCGAGCGCGCCGTCATCCGCGACCAGGGCAATCCGGTGGGCCAGGCCGTGGTGTGGTACGTCCACCATCGCGGCGCCATCATCATCAGCTGCTTCGTACCGGCGGATGCCGTCTAACGTGTCTTGAGGGATTCCATTGGCTGGAGGCGGTGCGATCGGCTAGTTTGAGGCCAAGCCGATGCGGAGGTATGCCGTTGACCGATCTTTGCGCCGAAGACCTCGCCACCATCTATGCCAAGCCGAGCCCGCGCGTGATCGCGAAAGCGCGTCCCGCGATCGATGCGCATGCGAAGAAATTCATCGAGATGTCACCGTTCTGCGTGCTTGCGACATCGGGCGCTGACGGCAGCGTCGACGCCTCTCCGCGCGGCGGTGGCATCGGCTTCGTGCGCGTCGCCGGTCCCAACCAGTTGCTGATGCCCGATCGCTCAGGCAACAACCGGATCGACAGTTTTCGCAATGTCGTCGAAGGCTCGGGTTTCGTGCATCTGTTGTTCTTTGTCCCCGGTATCGACGAGACGCTACGCGTCGGCGGACGCGGCACCCTGTCGGCCGATCCGGACCTGCTTGCCTCCATGGTGGAATTCGGCAAGCCGCCGCGCGCGGTGCTGAACGTTGCGGTGAGCGAAGTCTATTTCCACTGCGGCAAGGCGCTGATGCGCTCGAAGCTGTGGTCCGCGGACAAGGTGCAGCGCGCGGTGATGCCGAGCATCGTCGAAGTCATTCACGACCAGACGGGCTTGGGCGAACGGGAGAGCCAGGCGATCGTGGAAGAGCGCTACAAGGCGCAGCTGTAGGTGACTACAGCAGTCGTCCCGGCCCCCGCGCGCATTTGCGCAACCAGGCCGGGATGACATGACAGGATGCGGCTAGAGCCGGAGCTTAATGCCCCTCGCCCTCGAGCCCGCCGACGTGCTTCTGGGTGTAGAGCTCGAGGCCGATGCGGCCGATCAGGTCGAGCTGGGTCTCGAGGAAGTCGATGTGGTGCTCCTCGTCGCTCATCAGCTTCTCGAACAGGTCACGCGTGACGTAATCCTTGACGCTGTGGCAGTAGGTGGCCGCCTCCTGATAGAGCGCCCGCGCGCTCATCTCGGCGGCGAGGTCGCACTCGATGATCTCCTTGACGTTCTGGCCGATGCGCAGGGGATCGAGCACCTGCATGTTCGGAAAGCCGTCGAAGAACAGGATGCGCGCGGTCAGCTTGTCGGCGTGCTCCATCTCCTCAATGGACTCCTTGCGCCAGACCTTGGCCATGTCGAGGAGACCCCAATTGTCGAGGAAGCGGTAGTGCAGCCAATACTGGTTGATCGCGGTCAGCTCGTGACGCAGTGCCTTGTTGAGATAGTCGATGACTTTTGCGTCGCCCTGCATGGTTCACTCCAGCTTCTTGCAGTCCAAATCGGTCCTGAACCGAATTTAGAACGCTTCTAAATGAGTTTAGTTACGGGAGCAACCGGCTACGGGGACGTAACCGTGGGAAAGCTCGAGCAACGATGCGGAAGATTTCAGCAGGCCGCCAGCGCGAACTGGGCGGGTTCGGCCGTCTCGTCATTGGCGGCCACAGTGTGGGTGTGCGGACAGCCGGCACAGCAGGACTTGGCGCAGGGGCCGAGTGCTTCGTCGATGATCGTCTTGATCGTCCGGGCGCAGCGTCCGCATTCGGCGCTGCAGCCAAGGCATCCATAGACCTGCTTGGCATGACGCACCGCGTCGTCGGATTCGGCGACGGCGGCGCGGATATCGTCATCGCTCAGCACGTTACAGGAACAAACGATCATGGAAGCGGCAGGCCCTTCGGTGATGCGCCATCATCGATATTTAACGGGCCAGCCGGATGCAAAGGGAAAAACCGGTATTTGAAGCTATTCCAAACTGGCCCGCAAACAGCCTAGAACGGCTCTAAAATAGGGTATTGCGGCGGATCAAGGTTGGGTACGCCTAGNCCGCCTCCCCCGCCGCCGTCGCCGCCCCCGCAATCTCCACTACTGCTGCCGCTGTCGCTGCTGGAACAGCTGCCGCCGTCGGTCGAACTGCCCGAACTGTCGCTGGAGAACCAGCTGCCCAGCGAGAAGCCGTCATTGCCCGATCCGGAATAGCTGTCGCTGCTCCCGCCATCACTGCCGTCCGCTGCGCGCGGACGTCGCTGACCACGATTCTGGATGTGGGTGAACCAGCCGAAGCCGATCGCAAAGATGACCCCGGCCGCAATCAGGGTGTTCATCATGGTACTGCCCATCGCCATCTCCCTGCGGGCCTGCGGTTCATACCAATTGGTCGCCCCCGGCAAAGGTGCCGTTCATTGATCATTCAAGCGAAGTATGGAACTCTGCCCAAAGAGTTCCCGCGTGCTTATGCGAAAGGTCCAACCGATGAAGAAGTCGCTCCTGGCAGCCGTTGCCATCGCCACTGTGGCCCTGACGGCCGGAACGCCGGCCCATGCCCAGCGCGGCGTCGCAGCCGGCGTGGCGGCGGGCATCATCGGTGGCGCCATCGTCGGCGGCGCGCTGGCCTCTCCGTATTATTACGGACCTGGCCCAGGCTATTATGAACCGGGCTACTACCCGCCGCGCTACTACGCGCCGGGCCCGGGTTATGTCGCCGACGACTATTACGGCGGCTGCGTCTGGCAGAGGCAGCGCTTCTGGGACGGCTACGCCTGGCGCGTCCGCCGTGTCCGGGTTTGCGGCTGAAACCCCTGAGCCGGCTCGTTTGCAGCGCTTGCCTGGACCGGTTGACTACGGATATGCCGTTCATCTTGGAGCCCGAAAAAGACCGCTTTTTCTCGTCACAGCTCCGTGTGCGTTTACCGTGGATTGACCATTTGCGCGCTTCCTAGCCGCAAGGCCAATTCCATCAGAGTGTGCGTGAACCTTTGAACCCCGGGTGCCTCTAACAAGGGGAACCCATCTCCCAGGAGAGCCAAGAGCATGAAGAAGACTTTAGTTGCCGCCCTCACGGTTGCGACGGTCGCCGGTTCGCTGGTGACCGCCACGCCGTCTGCCAAAGCCGGTGACAACGTCGGCGCCGGCATCGCAGCCGGCCTGATCGGCGGCGCCATCGTCGGCGGCGCCATCGCGTCGAGCCGCCCCNGGCGGTCCCGTTTACGTCGCCGAGCCCCCGCCGCCCGCGCCCTGCTACTGGCGTCGTGAGCGCTATTGGGACGGCTACGGCTGGGTCAGCCGTCCGGTTCGCGTCTGCTACTGATCCGATCGTGCGGCGCCCCTCGGCGCCACGATCGAAGCCCGGCCGAGAGCATCGGCCGGGCTTTTTCTTTTGGTCACACGCTAGCGCGCCGCCTGGATCGAACGCAGCACCTCTTCACTCGGCCAGCAATCGACCTTGAGTCCTGCCGTCTTCTGATAGGCGCCGAGCGCAGCGCGGGTCAGCATGCCCGCCTTGCCGTCGATCTTGTCCTTGTAGAGCCCGACGCGGGTGAGCCCGCGCTGCATGGCCTCGACATCCTTCGTGCGCAGTTGCTTCGAAGCCGACCAGGGCGTTGCAAACGGCAGCGGGCTCGTCATTCGATCGCTGAGATGGCCGACGAACAGCACGTAGAGATCGGAGAAATTGTATTCCTTGATGACGAAGTAATTCTTCGTCGTGAGGAATGACGGACCGTAGATTCCTTCCGGCTGGAGCAGCGAGGCCGGCTGCGCCAGCTCGCCGGCACTCAACTTCTGTCCACGCACCGGCACAAAACCTTCGCGCAGCCACTGGCCGATCGGCTTCGTCACCTCCGGCACACCGGCGGTGCAATCGACCTTCGCAGGTGCCTGCACCTCATAGGCCCAGCGCACGCCGCTCTGCCAGCCCTTGTTGACGAGCTGCTGCGCGGCGGAGGCCAGCGCATCCGGCACCGAATGCCAGATGTCGACGCGGCCGTCGCGGTCGAAATCAACGCCGTGCTTGTAATACTCCGACGGCAGGAACTGCGTGAGTCCGGTCGCCCCGGCCCAGGACGAGCGCATGTCCTTGCGCGTCACCACGCCTTCGCCGAGAATCTTCAGCGCCAGGATGAACTCGTTGCGATAGGTGTCCTTGCGCCGGCCGACATAGGCCTGCGTCGCCAGGACACGCACCAGATCATAGGGCAGCGTGTAGCGGCCGTAATCGGTCTCGCGGCCCCAGATCGCGAGCATCACGGTCGCCGGCACGCCGGAGCTCCTCTCGATTTCGGTCAGCGCCGGCCGATATTTTTGCAGCAGCCGCTGCCCCTCGCCGGCGAGCCGCGCGATCGAGGCCTCCTTGACATAGTCCGCAGGCACCTGCACGAACTCGGCCTGCGAGGGCGCACCCGTCGCGGGCCGTCCCGGCAGGATCAGATCGGGCAGCTTGTAGTCGGGCTCGAGCCCGCGCGTCTGTTCGTCGAACGTCGCGCGAGAGACACCGGCCGCCTGCGCCTCCGGCCAGAGCGAGGCGATGAACTGCGTGAAGGCGGCGTCGGCGGCGCGGGCGGACGACCAGCCGCAGGTGACCGCGATCACCGCAGCGATGAGCGCCCGCCGCATCATGCCGAAATCACCGCGTCAGCTTCTTGTACTTGACGCGGTGCGGAATGATGCTGTCCTGGCCGAGCCGGCGCATCTTGTCCTTTTCGTAGTCCTGGAAGTTGCCTTCGAACCATTCGACATGGCTGTCGCCCTCGAAGGCCAGGATGTGGGTCGCGATGCGGTCGAGGAACCAGCGATCGTGGCTGATGATGACAGCGCAGCCGGCAAAATCCTCCAGCGCCTCTTCGAGCGCGCGCAGCGTGTCGACGTCGAGGTCGTTGGTCGGCTCGTCGAGCAGCAGAACGTTGGCGCCGGACTTCAGCATCTTGGCGAGATGCACGCGGTTGCGTTCACCGCCCGAGAGTGCGCCGACCTTCTTCTGCTGGTCCGCGCCCTTGAAGTTGAACGACGAGCAATAGCCGCGCGAGTTCACTTCCTTCTTGCCGAGCAGGATCAGCTCGTTGCCTCCCGAGATCTCCTCCCACACGGTCTTCTTGCCGTCGAGCGCATCGCGCGACTGGTCGACATAACCGAGATGCACGGTCTCGCCCACCGTGATCGTGCCCTTGTCCGGCTGTTCCTGCTTGGTGATCATCTTGAACAGCGTGGTCTTGCCGGCGCCGTTGGCACCGATCACGCCGACGATGCCGCCGGGCGGCAGCTTGAAGGTGAGATCGTCGATCAGGAGACGATCGCCATAGCCTTTGCTGAGTGCTTCGAAATCGACCACGTTGGCGCCGAGCCGCTCGGCGACGGGGATGATGATCTGCGCGGTCTGGGTCTGCTTCTCGCTGGCCTGCTTGAGCAGTTCCTCATAGCGTTGATAGCGCGCCTTAGACTTGGCCTGGCGCGCCTTGGGCGAGGACGCCACCCACTCCTGCTCGCGGGCCAGCGTCTTCTGGTGGGCGGCCTCCTCGCGGCCTTCCTGCTCCAGGCGCTTCTGCTTTTGCACCAGCCAGGACGAGTAGTTGCCCTCATAGGGAATGCCGCGGCCGCGATCGAGCTCGAGGATCCAGCCCGTGACGTTGTCGAGGAAGTAGCGGTCGTGGGTGACGATCAGGATCGCGCCGGGATAGTTGCGAAGATGGCCTTCCAGCCACGACACCGACTCGGCATCGAGATGGTTGGTCGGCTCGTCCAGCAGCAGCAGCTCGGGCTGGTCGAGCAAAAGGCGGCACAGCGCGACGCGGCGGCGCTCACCGCCCGACAGCTTTGTGACATCGGCGTCGTCAGGCGGACAGCGCAGCGCATCCATGGCCTGGTCGACCTTGCTGTCGAGATCCCAGAGGCCCTGGGCCTCGATCTCGTCCTGCAGCTTGGTCATCTCGTCGGCGGTCTCGTCCGAATAATTGACTGCGAGCTCGTTGTAGCGGTCGAGGATCGCCTTCTGCTTGGCGACGCCCTGCATGACGTTCTCGCGCACGGACAGCGCAGGATCCAGGTGGGGCTCCTGCTCGAGATAGCCGACGCGGGCGCCCTCGGCGACCCAGGCCTCGCCGGTATATTCCTTGTCGAGGCCGGCCATGATCTTGAGCAGCGTCGACTTACCCGAGCCGTTGACGCCGAGCACGCCGATCTTGGCGTCCGGGTAGAACGACAAATGGATGTTATCGAGCACCTTCCGGGTCGGGTAGCTCTTGGTCAGGCCCTGCATGAAATAGATGAACTGGCGCGCCATCGGTCCCGTGAAACCTTCAATTTGAGGAGATTTGCTTAGCCAGCGATGTAACGATCCCGCCCCCAAAGGGCAACGTTTTCCCTCCGTTCACCACGGATGAATACGGGACGGACACCATCCGGACCCAGATCCGGACAATTGAAACCATTTTTTAATAAAGCAGGCCAAAGCTCGGTTTCGCGCGGAAACAACGCCGCCCGCTCAGAACGAACGGGGGAGCACAGCGAGGCCGCATCATGGCTCTGATCGAGACC
The DNA here is from genome assembly GCF_002068095.1 of Bradyrhizobium sacchari. Lineage (GTDB taxonomy): Bacteria > Pseudomonadota > Alphaproteobacteria > Rhizobiales > Xanthobacteraceae > Bradyrhizobium > Bradyrhizobium sacchari. The sequence goes on from NZ_LWIG01000053.1 coordinate 238,010, forward strand.
CATTCTCTTCCTGTTCCGGCAGCAGCCGGCCACGCCTCCGGCTTCGTCTCGGAGATCAAGGCCTTCTGGAAGCGCTTCTTCGCCACCGCCTTCAACCCCTACCGGCCCGAACTGCACTACATGCGCGGCCCGGGCCCCGCATGGCGCGCCAAGCACGGCCTGGATGCGCCGATCCGGTTGAAGCCCCGCGACCTCTGAGCCGCTCCTCCCTATCGGATTTTTGAAGACCCAAGCTGCTTGCGCGCGAGCCTGATTGCGCGCAACCATGGCCCGGTTCCGACGACGGCGCCCCGCCAGCGCCGTCACCTCTCGCCATGGATGAATGCTGATGAGCCGGCTGCGCTGTGCGATCCTCGACGACTATTTCAACCTCGCCCTCGACGTCGCCGATTGGCCGAAACTATCCGACCGCATCGACATCACCGTGTTCAGCCATCCCTTCGCCTCGGAGCAGGCCGCGGCAAGCGCGCTGGCCGATTTCGAGATCATCTGCGCGATGCGCGAGCGCACTGCGTTCCCCAAGAGCCTGTTCGACAGCCTGCCGAAGCTGAAGCTGCTGCTGACCTCAGGCATGCGCAACGCTGCAATCGACATGGAGGCGGCAAAGGCGAAGGGCGTCGCCATAGGGGGCACGCAATATTCCCGCGATCCCACGGCCCCGCTGACCATGGGCCTGATCCTGGAGCTGACCCGCGGCATCGGGCGCGAGAACGCGCGCATGCATGCGGGCGAACCGTGGCAGACCTTTGCCGGTGTCGAGATCGAGGGGATGACGCTCGGCATCATCGGGCTCGGCAAGCTCGGCAGCAAGATGGCGGGCATTGCCAAGGCCTTCGGCATGAACGTGATCGCCTGGAGCCCGAACCTGACGCCCGAGAAGTGCGCGGCGGCCGGCGTCGGCTATGCCACCAAGGAGGAGCTGTTCGCCAGGGCCGACATCATCACCATCCATGTGGTGCTGAGCGACCGCTCGCGCGGTCTTGTCGGCCGCGCTGATCTCGCGCGGATGAAGCCCACCGCTTTCCTCGTCAACACCGCGCGCGGGCCGATCGTGGACGAGCAGGCGCTGCTGGAAGCCTTGCAGCAGCGGAAGATCGCGGGCGCCGGTTTGGATGTGTTCTCGGTCGAGCCGCTGCCGATCGACCATCCCTTCCGCAAGCTCGACAATCTCGTGCTGACGCCGCATCTCGGCTACGCGACCGAGGACGGGTTGCGTATCCACTACGGCCAGATGGTCGAGGCGATCGACGCCTTCACCAAAGGCGGCGAGCTGCCGCGCAAGCTGGCCTGAAACGACGCAGACCTCAAAAAAATGGGCGTGCCGACGGCACGCCCTTTCGCAATTTGATCTCGTTCGAGGCGCTTAGCGCACGGTGACCGGGGCGGGGAGCGGCGGCACGACCGTCGGCTGCGTGCCGGGGACCGGGCCGGCCTGGGCCGACATCGGAGCCGGCGCAGCAGCACCCGGCGCGGGCGCAGCGGAAGCGGTCGCCGTTCCCGGCGGCGGGCCACCGGGCATTACCACCACGCGGGTACCGACCTTGACGCGATCGAACAGGTCCGAGACGTCCTCGTTCAGCATGCCGATGCAGCCGGACGACACGAACTTGCCGATGGTCGAGGGCTGGTTGGTGCCGTGGATGCGGTAGACGGTCGAGCCGAGATACATCGCGCGGGCACCGAGCGGATTGCCGGGGCCGCCGGCCATGAAGCGCGGCAAATAGGGCTGGCGCTCGATCATCTCGGTCGGCGGATGCCAATCCGGCCACTCCGCCTTGCGGGTGATCTTCTGCACGCCGGTCCAGGTGAAGCCGTCGCGGCCGACGCGGACGCCGTAGCGGATCGCGCGGCCGTTGCCGAGCACGTAATAGAGGTAGGTGTTCGGCGTATCGACCACCAGCGTGCCAGCCGGCTCCTTGGTCTGGAAGGAGACTTCCTGGCGGCGCAGATTCTGCGGCAGCTGCGCCGGTGCGGCATCGGGCTGCTCCTCGGGCGGCAGCGAGGCGATCGTCATCGGCCGGCCATCGGCGCCGACCGGCGGCTGCCCGGCCTGAACCGTTCCGGTCGCGGCGGGACCACCGACTGCCTCGGGCGGACGCAGGCCGTCATTGGCCGGAGCCTGCTGGCCCGGACGATTGGCATAGATCACCGGCGGCGGGCCGGCGGGTCGGCCGTAGCGCGGATCATCCGGCGACATCACGGGGCCCTGCGGCGGAGCCGCCGAATAGACCGGCGGAGCGCCAGCCGGACGGCCATAACGCGGATCATCCGG
>NZ_LWIG01000054.1:0-81597 GCF_002068095.1 Bradyrhizobium sacchari
AGGGTGAGATGCATGCGCTCATGGCGGCCGTTCTGCTGCGGCTTGCCAGGAGCAATGCGCTCCGGCGTCACTCCGGCCTTGATCAGGTTCACCGACAAGCGCGACAGGCCGCCCGCACCTCGCGAAGCAAAGGGAGAGCCATTGTCCGACCGCAGGAAGTTAGGCAATCCGAACTCGCGGAAGGCGGCATCGAGCACCGGCCAAACATGGTCAGTGTCGGTGCGGGGCAATGCCTGACAGCGCAGAAGATAGCGGCTGTGGGCATCGGTGATCGTCAGGGGCTCACATCGATCGCCGTCACCCGTCAGGAACCAGCCCTTGAAGTCGATGCACCAGACGTCGTTGGCGGCTTCACATGCGGCAAAGGGCGCGCTCGAAGGCGGGCTGCGACGGCGCAGCTTGCGCCTTACCGTCAACCCTTCGCGATCAAACAGCTCTCCGATCGTGCTCGCCACTGGCCACTCGGTTTTAGGCGCAGCTCGCTCCAGATAAGCTCTCACCTTCACTGGCCCCCAGGTTGGATGCGCCCGCCGGACTTCAAGGCAGCGCTCCGCAATTTCCGGCGCAATCGCCTGCGGATGATGCCGTGGAGCCCGCGAGCGATCGAGCAGGCCGGCTAACCCTTCTTCCTCATACCGCCCCAGCCATTTGTACCCGACCCGGCGGCTCACATTGAACCGCCGGCAGAGGGCAGCAAATGACTCCTCGCCCTTCTCAGCCGCCAACACAAAACGCATCCGCTCGTCCACGGCACAGGTCTCCTTCCAACCCATCGGCAAGGCCCTCCTTGCCGACCAATTGACCTGTTACCCATGTCGCCGGTCTAGACTGTTACCCATGTAGCCGGTCAGGACCCGCTGCGCTCTCTCCCCCCTTGCGGGAGAGGGAACGCAGCGTTGCCCGCGCACCAGTCGACTTGATCCGAGAGAGGGCTAATTGATCGGCCCCACCGTGAACGGGCCGATGGCGATGACGTGGCAGTCGCTGTCGCGCTTGGCACAGTCGGCGAGCGCGGAATTGACGGCGGTCTGCTCGTCGGCGGCCTTCAGGCCGAGGCCGGGGCGGCCTGCGGTGCCGACGGCGACGGCGTTCCAGCCCATGGCGTCCGCGAGCTTGTGCACGACCTCTCCGCGAGCATCCGCCCCGATCTGGGCGTTGGTGGCGGGGTAGAAGAGACCGGTGATCCGGAGCAGGGTCGGGATCGGCACGACGAAATTGTCGTCGATGGCGACGACCACGCAGGGCACGCCGGCGATCGCGCCACACGATTCCAGCGAACGCCGCGCGGCGTCCTCGGCGGATGATGCGCCCAGCACCATGAAATATTGTCCGCCCGGGCCGAGCGCGACCGAGCGGGATTTCGCCGCCGGCACGAACATGTTCTCGAGCCTGACCTTTTGCGGATCGCGCACGATCGGAAAATCCTTCGAGACGAACGCCCGCTCGGTCACGGCGTCATGCCGGAAGTAGGGAGCCGGCGGCATCGGCGGCTTGCCGTGCGCGTAGACGACGTTGTTGCCGACCGCATAGATCTCGCAGCGCCGCGGCGATTGCGCGGCATCGGCGCGCTTCTGGCACTGTTCGACCGCAGCGTTGCGCGCGGCCTCCTCGTTCGGCTGGTTCAACGCCGAGCCGGTGAAGCCGCCGATATTGAGCGCAAAGGCCTTGTAGTCGCCGGCCGCGGAATATTCGCTGGCGAGATAGTTGCGGACGCGTTCGTTGATGAAGGGCACGCTCTCGGCTGCAAGCTTGCCTGTCATCGCCGGGGCGGGTGACGGCGCTGGCATCGGCGCCATCGCAGCGCCGGCATTCGACGGAGGCATCGCAGCCATTGGCGCCTTTGCCGTTTGGGTCGCCGGGGTCGGCGACGCGGCCATCGCAGCCGGCGTGGGGCTCGGCGCAGCACTGGGCGTCACGGCCGGCGGGGCTGCAGCCGTCGCCGTCTGCTTGAGCTTGGTGTTGTAGAGGAAGCCGGTGACGACAATGCCGACGATCGAGACGACGGCAACCACCAGCGGCCACATCCACACCGGTGCCGCGGCCATCTTCGACGCCGTCTTCTTCAGTTGCGGCTTGGAATAGCTGCCGTCTTCACGCCGCATCGCCACCATGTAGGCGTGAACGGGCGTGGGGATGTTCTTCACCTCCTGCGCGCCGATATCGGCGAACTGCACCGACAGCTTGTTGGCGACCTGCTCGTGCACGGCGCGGGAGACGCAGATGCCGCCGACCTCGGCAAGGCCCTCCAGCCGCGCGGCGATGTTGACGCCGTCGCCCAGCAGATCGCCGTTGCGCTCGACGACGTCGCCGATGGTGATGCCGATACGGAACGACATCTGCCGACTCGGCGGGTACGCCATGTTGCGGGTCCGCAGGGATTCCTGAATGTCGATCGCGCAGCGCACCGCATCGACCGCGCTCGGGAATTCCGCGAGCACGGCATCGCCCGCCGTGTTGAAGATTCGGCCGCTTGCCTTGGCGATGAAATCGTCGATGACTTCGCGGTAAGAGGCCAGGCGCCGCAGCGTCTCCTCTTCGTCCTCCGCGACCAGCCTCGAATACCCGGCAATATCGGCTGCGAAAATCGCCGCGATCTTGCGTTTCATCTGTGACCCGCCCCGGAATAAATTCGCAAGCGCAGAATGCCGCTCTTGGCGACGCTGCGCAACAAAGTTTCAGCGCCCGCCACGGTGAGTGACGAGCGCTGAACTTGTTCAGGAATTTCAAACCTGAGCCCCGGAGCGGTGCCCCGGGGCTTAATGCATAGCCGTGGTGTTGAGCTCGTGCTGGATGCTCTTGTAGTGGTCGAGTCGCGCGATGGCCTGATCGAGCTCGCCGCCTTCGTGCTCCTTCAGGTTTTCTTCCATCTCCGCGATCGTCTCGGCGAACTGGGCACGATCAAGCTCGTCCAGCGAGGTCGCGACGTCGGCCAGCACGGTCAGGCCCTTGTCGGAGACTTCGGCGAGGCCGCCGAGCACGATGACCTTCTCGCGCCTGCCAGCAGTGGTGATGGTGAGAATGCCGGGCCGAATCGCGGCCACGACCGGCGCATGTCCGGCCAGCACGCCGAAATCACCCTCGACGCCGGGGATGTCGACCTGATCGACCTCACCCGAGAAGGCGAGCTTTTCCGGCGAGACGAGATCGAAGTGGAAGGTGGCCATGGTGTTTCCGCTTGCTTTGCTTGTCACCCGCGGGCTCGACCCGCGGGTCCATCCATCAAAATTCTTAACTGATGGATCGCCAAAACTTCAGTTCGAAATCGCGCTTCGCGCTTTAGTCCGGCGATGACACCTGAAACTTAGGCCGCTTCAGCAGCCAGCTTCTTGCCCTTCTCGACCGCCTCTTCGATGGTGCCGACCATGTAGAAGGCAGCCTCCGGCAGGTGGTCGTACTTGCCTTCCACCAGGCCCTTGAAGCCCTTGATGGTGTCGGCGAGGTCGACGAACTTGCCGGGCGAGCCCGTGAAGATTTCGGCGACATGGAACGGCTGCGACATGAAGCGCTCGACCTTGCGGGCGCGGGCCACGGTCAGCTTGTCCTCTTCCGAAAGCTCGTCCATGCCGAGAATGGCGATGATGTCCTGAAGCGCCTTGTAGCGCTGCAGCACCTGCTGGACCTGACGGGCGACGGCGTAGTGCTCCTCGCCGACGACCAGCGGGGAGAGCATGCGCGAGGTCGAGTCGAGCGGGTCCACCGCCGGGTAGATGCCCTTTTCAGCGATCGAGCGCGACAGCGTCGTCGTCGCGTCAAGATGCGCGAACGAGGTCGCCGGCGCCGGGTCGGTCAAGTCGTCGGCCGGAACGTAGATGGCCTGCACCGAGGTGATCGAACCCTTCTGCGTGGTGGTGATGCGCTCCTGCAGCGCGCCCATGTCGGTCGCCAGCGTCGGCTGATAACCCACCGCCGAAGGAATACGGCCGAGCAGCGCCGACACTTCCGAGCCGGCCTGGGTGAAGCGGAAGATGTTGTCGACGAAGAACAGCACGTCCTGGCCCTTGTCGCGGAAGTCTTCCGCGATGGTCAAACCCGTGAGCGCGACGCGGGCGCGGGCGCCGGGCGGCTCGTTCATCTGGCCGAACACCAGCGCGCACTTCGACTTCACGCTCGGATCCGGATTGTGCGGATCGGCGTTGACCTTGGACTCGATGAACTCGTGATAGAGGTCGTTGCCCTCGCGGGTACGCTCGCCGACGCCGGCGAACACCGAGTAACCGCCGTGCGCCTTCGCGACGTTGTTGATCAGCTCCTGAATCAGCACGGTCTTGCCGACGCCGGCGCCGCCGAACAGACCGATCTTGCCGCCCTTGGCGTAGGGGGCGAGCAGGTCGACGACCTTGATGCCGGTGACGAGAATTTCGGCTTCCGTGGACTGGTCGGTGTAGGTCGGCGCTTCCTGGTGGATGGCGCGCAGGCCTTCCGACTTGACGGGACCGGCTTCGTCGATCGGCTCGCCGATGACGTTGATGATGCGGCCGAGCGTGCCCTCGCCGACGGGAACCCGGATCGGCGAACCGGTGTCGGTCACTTCCTGGCCGCGGACCAGACCTTCGGTGGTGTCCATCGCGATGGTGCGGACGGTGGACTCGCCGAGATGCTGGGCGACTTCGAGCACCAGGCGGTTGCCGCCGTTCTTGGTCTCGAGCGAGTTGAGAATGGCCGGGAGGTGGCCTTCGAACTGCACGTCGACGACGGCGCCGATGACCTGGGTGACGCGACCGACCTGGGCTGCCATTGAATGTCTCCTTCGATCCGAACTTTTAGTCTGCGGTCAGCTTGACCGTGATGTTGCGTTTGACGGGTGTTGAAGCGCCTTGATCAGACTGCTTCGGCGCCCGAGATGATTTCGATCAGTTCCTTGGTGATCTGCGCCTGACGCGTGCGGTTGTAGACCAGCGTCTGCTTGCGGATCATTTCGCCGGCGTTGCGCGTCGCGTTGTCCATCGCGCTCATCTGCGCGCCGTAGAACGAGGCGTTGTTCTCGAGCAGCGCGCGGAAGATCTGGACCGCGAGGTTGCGCGGCAAAAGGCGGGTGAGGATCTCGTCCTCCTCCGGCTCGTATTCGTAAGAGGTCGTGCTGGCGGCAGCGCCCTCCTCGACCACCAGCGGAATGATCTGCTGGGCGGTCGGGATCTGCGCGATCACCGAGCGGAAGCGTGAATAGAACAGCGTGCAGACGTCGAACTCGCCGGCCTCGAATCGGGCCAGAACCTTCTTGGCGATGTCCTCGGCGTTGACGAAGCCGAGCTGACGCACGCTGCGCAGGTCGAGATGCTCGACGATCTGCTTGTCGAACTGGCGGCGGAGCTGCTCGTAGCCCTTGCGGCCGACGCAGAAGAACTTCACTTCCTTGCCCTGGTTCATCAGTGCGAGCGCGCGCTCGCGGGCAAGACGCACGATCGAGGAGTTGAAGGCGCCGGACAGGCCGCGCTCGCCGGTGCAGACCAGCAGCAGGTGAACCTGGTCGCGGCCGGTGCCGGCCAGCAGCGGCGGCGCGCCGGGCGAGCCGGCCGCGGCGCTGGCGATGTTGGAGATCACCGCGCTCATCTTGTCGGCATAGGGACGCGCCGCTTCCGCCGCGGTCTGCGCCCGGCGCAGCTTCGAGGCTGCGACCATCTGCATGGCCTTGGTGATCTTTTGCGTCGCCTTGGTGGAGGCGATGCGGACGCGCATGTCTTTAAGTGACGCCATTCTTCGTTCACCCCGGCGGTTCGACTGAAGCGTCGGACCGCTAGCCTGTCCCTATCGCAATGCCCGGCCGGGCGCCGGGCACGCTTCTTATTGGCTTGCCTCTCGCGAAGCGGTCACGGCCGGACGGATCCGGCCATGCCTGAATTACGCGAAGCTGTTCGCGAAACCTTCGACCACCGACTTCAGCTTGCCAGCGGTGTCGTCGGAGAGATCGCGGCTGTCGCGGATCGAGTTGAGGATGTCGACGTGCTTGCCGCGCAGCAGCGAGAGCAGGCCGTCCTCGAACGCGCGCACCTTGTTGAGCGGGAGCGGATCGAGATAGCCGTTGGTGCCGGCCCAGATCACGCAGACCTGCTCTTCCATCTTCAGCGGCGAGAACTGCGGCTGCTTCAGGAGTTCGGTGAGGCGCGAGCCGCGGTTGAGCAGGCGCTGGGTCGAGGCGTCGAGGTCGGAGCCGAACTGCGCGAACGCCGCCATTTCGCGGTACTGCGCGAGCTCGCCCTTGATCTTGCCGGCGACCTTCTTGGTGGCCTTGGTCTGCGCCGAGGAGCCGACGCGCGACACCGACAGACCGACGTTCACCGCGGGACGGATGCCCTGGAAGAACAGGTCTGTCTCCAGGAAGATCTGGCCGTCGGTGATCGAGATGACGTTGGTCGGGATGTAGGCCGACACGTCGTTGGCCTGGGTTTCGATGACCGGCAGCGCCGTCAGCGAGCCCGAGCCCTGGTCCTTGTTCAGCTTCGCCGCGCGCTCGAGCAGGCGGGAGTGCAGGTAGAACACGTCGCCGGGATAGGCTTCGCGGCCCGGTGGGCGGCGCAGCAGCAGCGACATCTGGCGGTAGGCGACGGCCTGCTTGGACAGATCGTCATAGATGATGACCGCGTGCATGCCGTTGTCGCGGAAGTACTCGCCCATGGTGCAGCCGGTGAATGGCGCGATGTACTGCATCGGCGCCGGATCGGAGGCGGTGGCAGCGACGACGATCGAATATTCGAGCGCGCCCTGCTCTTCCAGCACCTTCACGAACTGCGCGACGGTCGAACGCTTCTGGCCGACCGCGACGTAGACACAGTACAGCTTGATGTTCTCGTCCGGCTGCGCGTTGAGCGGCTTCTGGTTCAGGATGGTGTCGAGCGCGATCGCGGTCTTGCCGGTCTGACGGTCGCCGATGATCAGCTCGCGCTGACCGCGGCCGATCGGGATCAGGGCGTCGATCGCCTTGAGGCCAGTCGCCATCGGCTCGTTCACCGACTTGCGCGGAATGATGCCGGGCGCCTTGACGTCGACGCGCATGCGCTTGTCGGCCTGGATCGGGCCCTTGCCGTCGATGGGGTTGCCGAGCGCGTCGACGACGCGGCCGAGCAGGCCCTTGCCGACCGGCGCGTCCACGATGGCGCGGGTGCGCTTGACGGTCTGGCCTTCCTTGATTTCACGGTCGGCGCCGAAAATAACGACACCGACGTTGTCGGTTTCGAGGTTCAGCGCCATGCCGCGGGTGCCGTTCTCGAACTCGACCATTTCACCGGCCTGGACGTTGTCCAGACCGTAGACGCGGGCGATGCCGTCGCCGACGGACAGCACCTGTCCGACTTCGGAGACTTCAGCTTCCTGGCCGAAATTCTTGATCTGGTCCTTGAGGATCGCGGAAATTTCCGCGGCGCGGATGTCCATCAGCCTGCCTCTTTCATCGCGTGCTTGATCGAATTGAGTTTGGTGCGAAGCGAACCATCCACCATGCGGCTGCCCAGCTTGACGACGAGGCCACCGATGATCGAGGGATCGACTTTCACGTTCAGCGCGACGTCCTTGCCGGTCACCGACTTCAGGGCAACCTTGAGGGCGTCGAGATTCTTGTCAGAGAGCGCTTCCGCCACGGTCACGTCCGCCGTCGTCTCGCCTTTGAACTTGGCGACGAGGGCACGATAAGCGCGGATGACGTCGGCCACCGCGAACAGGCGGCGGTTGGCGGTCAGCACTTTGAGGAAATTGGCGGAGATCCCGGCGATGCCGGCCTTGTCTAGCACGGCCGACAGGGCTTTGGACTGGGCGTCGGCCGCGAACACCGGGCTGCGGACGAGGCGCTTCAGATCGGCGCTCTCGGTCAGCAATGCATTGAATTTGTCGAGATCGGCTTTGACCTCGTCGACCACTTTCTGGTCGCGGGCCAGTTCAAACAAGGCCGTTGCATAACGGCCGGACACACCTGAAACGGACGTATCTTCTGCAGCCACAGACGCGCTCTTTTTGCTGTCAAACTCGCAAGGGAAAAACCGTCGCCACAAAGCGGCGCCTAGCGATCCAAGCCCTTGGAATTCAAGCGGGACTTCGATTTTCGGCCGACACGGGAGGTGCCGGGTCCGTTAAAATCGCGGCTTTGCTAACATAGCAGGCGCGCACGTGCAACATGACGCCAAATTAAAGGCACGGGGTTCTGTCGCCAGTTCGTCGCAGCCTGTAGGCATGCCGCGACGGACCAGGCGACGACCTGCCACGCCACGGAATTGCCGCATGCCTCGCCGCGGCTGAACCCTCACTGGTTCCTGCCCCCAGCGCATAGCCGCCATGAACACGGATCGCTGAGCCGTGATTCTCGACTGCTCCGCTCCACTGGCTGAATACTTTCCCAATTCTAAACGCTGAGGGCGATGACTTCGTATTACAGTATTAGCAAGTAATAATGAAGTTAATAAATCGTTAAAGCCAAAGATTACGGAACATCGGCTGAATATCGTGCGGCGGTAACAAGATATTTCAGGACGACACTTAGCGGATTTACTGCCCAATTCACGCCTCATTAGGAATCGAAACGCCAACTCGCTCACAAACTGATGGGGGCTCCACTAGCCACATATGTGGCAATACTAGCTTAGGGACCACTAAATGCTGTCTTTGAAGACGCTGGGCTCTGTGACCCGGCCGCGCACGGCGATCGCTTTCATTGCCGCAACTCTCATCGTCGGTGGAACTGCCACCGAGGCTTCCGCGAAATCCAGGCATCATCGGCACCATCATCACCGCCACGACGCCCAGGCCGACACCAACGCGACCCCCGATTGGCGCAACGCCAATGCGGCGATGACGCCGTCGCAGGGCACCGGCCGCAGCTTCTCCGGCATGGCGTCCTATTACGGCAACGAGTCCGGCAGCCGGACCGCCTCGGGCGCGCGCTTCAACCAGAACGCCCTGACCGCCGCGCACCGCTCGCTGCCGTTCGGCACCAAGTTGCGCGTCACCCACCGCGGCCAGAGCGTGGTCGTCACCATCAATGACCGTGGCCCGTTCATCCGCGGCCGTGTCCTCGACCTCTCCACCGGCGCTGCCCGCGCCATCGGCCTCACCGGCGCCGGCGTCGGCCGCGTCACCGCTGAAGTCGTCTCTTAAGGCGCGATAAGCGCCTCACATTACCCGCGCACTTTCCATCAGTTTGATGCGCGCATGAAAACAAGCCCGCGGTCTTGGGGGACCGCGGGCTTTTTTACGTCCCGTCATTGCAAGCGCAGCGAAGCAATCCAGAATCTTCCAGCGGAAAGACTCTGGATTGCTTCGTCGCAAGGGCTCCTCGCAATGACGTGGATGGAGGGCACACTGCGTTCCCTCCCCCCTTGCGGGGGAAGGTTTAGGGAGAGGGGTTCACACGGGGACGCTCTCCATCGCCTTAAGAAACTTTGCCACACTCACTGACACCATTTCCGGGGCCACCCCTCTCCCCCGCCCTCCCCCGCAAGGGGGAGGGACACAGGGTGTCTTGCGGCGCCAGCGCTACAAGAAGCTCTGCGGATCGACGTCGACTTCGAGCTTCTGGTTGCCGGTCGGTTTCGGGCACACTGCGAGCCAGTTGCGCAAATAATCCGAGAGATCGAAGCCGCGCGCCGATTTCACCAGGATGCGGAAGCGGTAGCGGCCCTTGATGACGGCGAGCGGCGCCTCGGCCGGGCCCAGCACCACCACGCGCTCGTCGCGCGGCGCGAGCGCAACGAGACGGCGGCCGAGACCTTCCGCGCTCGGCCGGTCGCCCGCGGAAATGATCAGGCTCGCCAGGCGCCCGAACGGCGGATAGAGCGTCTTCTCGCGCAGATCGATCTCGCTGTCGTAGAAGGCCTCGCGGTCGCAGGCGATCAGCGCCCTCATCACCGGATGATCGGGCTGATGGGTCTGCAAGTATCCGACGCCGCGGCCCTGCTCGCGGCCGGCGCGGCCGATCACCTGGTTGAGCAATTGCCAGGTGCGCTCCGCCGCGCGCGGATCGCCGTTGGAGAGGCCGAGATCCGCATCGACGACGCCGACGAGATTGAGCCTCGGAAAGTTGTGGCCTTTTGCCACGAGCTGGGTGCCGATGATGATGTCGACGCGGCCCTCCGCGATCTCGGCAAGCTCGCTCCGCATCGTCTCGATCGAGGTGATGAGATCGCTCGACAGCACCATGGTGCGCGCGTCCGGGAACAGCGCGGCCGCCTCCTCCTGCAGGCGCTCGACGCCGGGGCCGACGGCGACCAGCGATTCCTCCGCCGAACAGTGCGGGCAGAGAGGCGGGCGGGGCATCGAGAACCCGCAATGGTGACAGACCAGGCGCTGGCGAAAGCGGTGATCGACCAGCCAGGCATCGCAGATGGTGCAGGCGAAGCGATGGCCGCAAGCACGGCACAGTGTCAGCGGCGCATAGCCGCGCCGATTGAGGAACAGCAGCGCCTGCTCGCGCCTTTCGATCGCGGTTCTGATCTCGCCGGCAAGCCGCGGCGAAATATAGCGGCCGCGCGCAGGCGGCTCGCGGCGCAGGTCGATGGCCTCGATATGCGGCATGTGCTGGCCGCCGAAGCGCGAGGGCAGCGCGATGCGCTGATAGCGGTTCTTGCGCGCGTTCACCTCCGACTCGACCGAGGGCGTCGCCGAGGCCAGCACGACCGGGATCTTGGCGATATGGGCGCGCACCACCGCCATGTCGCGAGCGTGATAATGCACACCCTCGTCCTGCTTGTAGGCCTGGTCGTGCTCTTCGTCGACGACGATGAGGCCAAGATTGGCGTAAGGCAGAAACAGCGCCGAGCGCGCGCCGACCACGACCGGCGCGCTTCCCTCGGAGATCGCCGCCCAATTGCGCGCGCGGGTGCGCGGCGTCAGCTCGGAGTGCCATTCGATCGGCCGCACGCCGAAGCGCTGCGCGAAGCGGTCGAGGAACTGGCCGGTGAGCGCGATCTCCGGCATCAGGATCAGCGACTGCTTGCCGCGGCGGATCGCTTCCGCGACCGCNNCCGCCTCGAAATAGACCTCGGTCTTGCCCGAGCCGGTGACGCCGTCGAGCAGCGCGACATGGAAGGTGCCGTTGGCCGCCAGCGCGCGCATGGTATCGACCGCGACGCGTTGCAGCGGCGAGAAATCCGGACGGCCGAATTCGGGATCGGGGGCCGGCGGCGGCGCCGGCGGCGGCATCGGCTCGACCGTGAGCGTGCCTTCGTCGACGAGTCCATCGATCACGCCGGCCGACACGCCAGCCTCTTTCGCCGCCTCGGACTTGCCATGGAGCAGCCGGTCCGACAGCACCTCGATCACGCGCTGCCGCGCCGGCGTCAGCCGCCGGGGCGGATCGCCGGTCAGGCGCACACCGGGACGCAGCCGCTCGGGGCCGAGATTCTCGCCCATGCGCAGGCACATGCGCAGCACCATGCCGCGCGGGCTCAGCGTGTAATTGGCGACCCAGTCGACGACCTGGCGCAGCTCGGGCTTCAGCGGCGGAACGTCGAGCTTCTCGCTGACCTCCTTGAGGCGGTTGTGCAGGCGTGGATCGGGGTTGGCGTTTTCGCCCCAGACCACGGCGAGCACCTCGCGCGGACCGAGCGGCACGCCGACGAGATCGCCCGCCTTCAGCTCCATGCCGCGCGGCACCTTGTAGGAATAGGTCTGGTCGAGCGCGACCGGCACCAGCACGTCGACCATGCCGGTCGCGTGGGTGGGAGCGGTCGTGCTGCGCGAGGTGTGATCCATGAAAGGGAGAATCGGAACCTTGGGGTCTTCAGGCTAGCGCCGCGGGGCGACCTTAGCGAACAGTAAACTTGTGTGATGCGATATACTGTGCGGAATCACCACGTCCAGTGCCCATGAGCAAAGCGGCCGCACCCCAAATCGAGCTCGCCAGCGCCGATCCCTCGATCGCGCAGGAGATGGCGCGCTGGCTGTCGCATCTCGGCGCCGAGCGGCGATTGTCGCCGAAGACGCTGGAGGCCTACGGCCGCGACCTGCGGCAGTGCCTCGACTTCCTGTGCGCCCATTGGGGCGAGCGGGTGACGCTCAAGCGTTTCGCCTCGCTGGAAGCGACCGACGTGCGTGCCTTCATGGCGATGCGCCGCGCCGACGACATTGCCGGCCGCAGCCTGATGCGCGCGCTCGCGGGCCTGCGCTCGTTCGGCCGCTTCCTCGAGCGCGAAGGCAAGGGCAAGGTCGGCGCGCTCTCGGCGATCCGCGCGCCGAAGGTTGCAAAGAGCTTGCCCAAGCCGCTGCCGATGGCGTCGGCAAAGCGTCTTGCCGACGCCGACGAACGCGCCGGCGAGGAACGCGAGACCTGGATCCTTGTGCGCGACGCCGCGGTGATGGCGCTGCTGTATGGCTCGGGCCTGCGCATCTCCGAAGCGCTCGGCCTGAAGCGGCGTGAGGTGCCGAAGCCCGGCGAAGGCGACGTGCTGGTCGTGACGGGCAAAGGCAACAAGACCCGCATGGTGCCGGTGCTGCAGAACGTGCTGGAGCTGGTGCAGGAATACGTTTCGATGTGCCCCTATCCGCTGCCGGCGGAAGGGCCGATCTTCGTCGGCGCACGCGGCGGCCCGCTCAGCCCGCGCGTCATCCAGCTGGCGATGGAGCGGCTGCGCGGCGCGCTTGGGCTGCCCGACAGCGCCACGCCGCACGCGCTGCGCCACTCCTTCGCCACACATCTGCTGTCGCGCGGCGGCGATCTGCGCGCGATCCAGGAGCTGCTCGGCCATTCCTCGCTCTCGACCACGCAGGTCTATACCGGCATCGATTCGGAGCGGCTGCTGGAAGTCTATGCCAGCGCGCATCCAAGACGCTGACACACTGACGTCACAAGTTCCTTGCCTCTTGCGCGGGCCGCGCGGTTCGGTCAATCGTGGGCAATCGCAGCAGGAGGGATTTATGAGCGCACATGAAAGCATGGAGCATGCCGAGCACGCCGAGCACGCGTCCGGCTCGAACAAGAAGATCGCGCTCCTGATCGCCGTGCTGGCGCTGTTCCTGGCGATCTCGGAGACGCTCGGCAAGGGCGCCCAGACCGAATCGATCAGCAAGAACGTCGAGGCCGCCAATCTCTGGGCGTTCTTCCAGGCCAAGAGCATCCGCCGCACCGTGGTGCTGACCGCCTCCGAGCAGGGCAAGCTCACGCTGGCTGGCACGACCGACGAGGCCCTGAAGGCGACCGTGCAGAAGCAGGTCGACGACTGGACCAAGACCGCGGCGCGCTATCGCTCCGAGCCCGAGACCGGCGAAGGCACCGAGCAGCTCGCCGAGAAGGCCAAGCATGCCGAGCACGAGCGCGACGAGGCGACCGCGAAGTACCACCATTTCGAGCTGGCATCGGCCGCCTTCCAGATCGGCATCGTGCTGGCGTCCGCCACCATCATCACCGGCATGATCGCGCTCGCCTATGTCGGCGGCATTTTGACGCTCGCCGGCCTGATGATGACCGCCCTCGGCCTGTGGTGGCCGCATCTGCTGCATTTGCATTGAGGGACGATGGGACGCGCCTGAAAGCGCAACACAGACGGTGTCATGCCCCGCGAAGGCGGGGCATCCAGTAGGCCGCAGCTTCTCGGTAACCAACTGACGCCGCGGAGTACTGGATTGCCCGCCTTCGCGGGCAATGACAGTGAGTATGTGGCGACGACACCGAATATGTAGAGGGCAGCTACCGCGCCTCGTGCACGCTCTTCCTGAAGCGCTGGATCAGACGCAGCGTGCGGGCGGACCAGCCTTCGCCGTTGCCGGCGATCAGCTCGCGGATGCGGCGCTTGACCGGATCGACCAGCATGTGCGCCTTGGCGCGTACCTTGAGCACGAGATCGTAGATCCGCTCGAACCAGCGCATCTCCAGCAGCTTGTCACGCGTGACGTCGAACACGAAGGCGGTGACGCCGACGCCGAGCATTTTCGCGAAAACGATCGTGAAGACCGCGCTGGTCCAGTACTCATGCGTGAGCAGCCACAGGCCGACCAGCTTGAGCGGAAACAACGGGATGATGGGGACCGCGAACACGATCAGCGTCATGGCCGGCGACAGCGCGTCGACGCGCTCGGTCAGCCATTGCTTGAAACGTGCGAGCGGGATGGCTGCGACAACCCGCGCGACGATCGGTTCGAGATGGTCCCACAGCCAGGCTTCGATCAGGAAGACGATCGCAAGCAGGACCCAGACCGGTTGAAGAAGGCGGCGCAGCATGTGTTTCCCGCCCGATTCGTCGCTAGGCGCGAGCCTACATATGGATGGCCCGCTTGCCGACTGCAAGCGCGGCTTCCTTGACGGCCTCCGAGCGGGTCGGATGGGCGTGGCAGGTACGCGCGAGATCTTCCGCGCTGCCGCCAAACTCCATCAGAACACAGGCTTCATGGATCATTTCGCCGGCCTCAATGCCGATAATGTGCACGCCGAGCACGCGATCGGTCTTCGCATCTGCGAGAATCTTCACAAAGCCGTCGGTGGTCTGGTTGACCTTGGAGCGGCCGTTGGCGGTAAAGGGAAACTTCCCGACGGTATAAGCGACACCCGCCTGCTTCAGCTCCTCCTCGGTCTTGCCGACGGCGGACACTTCCGGCGTGGTATACACGACGCCTGGGATCACATCGTAGTTCACATGGCCGGCCTGGCCGGCGATGATCTCCGCAACCGCAACGCCTTCGTCCTCCGCCTTGTGCGCGAGCATCGGGCCGGCGACGACGTCGCCGATGGCATAGACGCCCTTGAGGCTGGTGGCGAAATGCGGGTCGATCTGGACGCGGCCGCGATTGTCGAGCGCGACGCCGGCTTCCTTTAGGCCGAGACCGTCGGTGTAGGGCACGCGGCCGATGCAGACGAGAACGATGTCGGCTTCAATCGTCTCGGCGGCCCCGCCGGCGGCGGGCTCCACGGTCGCCTTCAGCGTCTTGCCGGAGGTGTCAACGCCAGTGACCTTGGCCCCGAGCTTGAACGCAAAGCCCTGCTTTTCGAGGATGCGCTGGAATTGCTTGGCGATCTCGCCGTCCATGCCGGGCAGGATGCGGTCGAGGAATTCGACCACAACGACTTCGGCACCGAGCCGCTTCCACACTGAACCGAGCTCGAGGCCGATCACGCCGGCGCCGACGATCAGGAGCTTGCCGGGGACCTTGTCCAGCGACAGCGCGCCGGTCGAGGACACGACGCGCTTCTCGTCGATCTCGATGCCCTTCAGGCGCGCGATGTCGGAGCCGGTCGCGATCACGATGTTTTTGGTTTCAATCGTCTGCGACTTGCCGTCGGCGGAGACCTCGACCTTGCCGGTGCCCAAAATCTTGCCGGTGCCCTTGAGCACGTCGACCTTGTTCTTCTTCATCAGGAACTCGACGCCCTTGACGTTGCCGTCGATGCCCTGCTGCTTGAAGTTCATCATCGCGGGCAGATCGAGCTTCGGCGAGGAGACCGACACGCCCATTTTGGCGAAGGAATGCCCGGCTTCCTCGAACATCTCGGACGCATGCAGCAGCGCCTTCGACGGCATGCAGCCGACATTGAGGCAGGTGCCGCCGAGCGTTGCGTTCTTTTCGACGACGGCGACCTTCATGCCGAGCTGGCTGGCGCGCACTGCGCAGACATAACCGCCCGGTCCGGTGCCGATGACGACGAGATCGTAGGTAGCCATGAGAGGAAGTCCCGTAAGGTTTAGCGTGAGGAGGATGTGTCAGCGTCCGCGCGGCGCGTCAGCGTCCGCCGGACACATCGAGAATGGCTGAGGTGACGTAGGAGGCCTCGTCCGACATCAGCCAGACGATGGCATTGGCGATTTCGTCGGCGGTGCCGACGCGCTTCATCGGCACCATGTGGGCCAGACGATGGGCGCGGTCGGGCTCGCCGCCGGCGGCGTGGATTTCGGTGTCGATCAGGCCGGGGCGGATCGCCGCGACGCGGATGCCTTCGTTCGCGACCTCGTAGCCGAGGCCGACGGTGAAGGAATCGACCGCGCCCTTGGACGCGGCATAATCGACATAGGTGTTAGGTGCGCCGAGCCTCGCAGCAACCGACGACAGATTGACGATGACGCCGCCCTTGCCGCCATGCTTGGTCGACATCCGCTTCACCGCCTCGCGCGCGCAGAGGATGGAGCCGGTGACGTTGACCGCCATGACGCGCTGGATGCGCTCGGCGGACATTTCGTCGACGCGCACGCCGCTCTTGCCGACGATGCCGCCATTGTTGACGAGCGCGCCGAGGGTGCCGAACTTGTCGGCTTCCCTGAACAGGTTGAGGATGTCGCTTTCCTCGGCGACATCGCATTTCACCGCGATGGCCTTGCCGTTACTGGCCTCGATCTGCGCGACCACCTCGTCGGCGGCGGTCTTGTTGCTGGCATAGCCGACCACGACACGAAAGCCGCGCGCGGCCGCCGCAATCGCGGTCGCCCGCCCGATGCCGCGGCTGCCGCCGGTGATGACAACGACCTTATCCGTCACGCGCGCCTCCATGGTTCGACACGCGCCGTCGCGAATGGCGACGGCGCTCGCAGAGCATCAGCGATCAGAGATCGAGCACCAGGCGCGCCGGATCTTCCAGGCTCTCCTTGACGCGGACCAGGAAGGTGACGGCTTCCTTGCCGTCGATGACGCGGTGATCGTAGGACAGCGCCAGATACATCATCGGGCGGACCTCGATCTTGCCGCCGACGACCATCGGCCGCTCCTGGATCTTGTGCATGCCGAGGATGCCGGACTGCGGCGCGTTCAGGATCGGGGTCGACATCAGCGAGCCGTAGATGCCGCCATTGGTGATGGTGAAGGTGCCGCCCTGCATCTCGTCGATCTTGAGCTGGCCGTCACGGGCGCGGCGCCCGAAATCGGCGATGCTCTTCTCGATGTCGGAGATCGACTTGTGGTCGCAGTCGCGCACCACGGGCACGACGAGGCCCTTGTCGGTGCCGACGGCGACGCCGATGTGATAGTAGTTCTTGTAGATCAAATCGCTGCCGTCGATCTCGGCGTTGACCGCCGGGATGTCCTTCAGCGCCTGCACGACGGCCTTGGTGAAGAAGCCCATGAAGCCGAGCTTGGCGCCATGCTTCTTCTCGAACGCGTCCTTGTAGTGCGCGCGCAGCGCCATCACGTTGGTCATGTCGACCTCGTTGAAGGTCGTCAGCATGGCTGCGGTGTTCTGCACGTCCTTTAGGCGCCGCGCGATGGTCTGGCGCAGGCGGGTCATCTTGACGCGCTCTTCGCGGGCGGCGTCATCGGCCGGCGACGGCGCCCGCACCTGCACGGCGGCGGCGGGCTGGTTGACCGGGGTCGGCGCGGAGGCCGCACGCTCGATCGCGGCCAGCATGTCGCCCTTGGTGACGCGGCCGTCCTTGCCGGAGCCCGGAACGGTCGAGGCGTCGATGCCGGTCTCGGCCGACAGTTTTCGCACGGAAGGCGCGAGCGGCGCATCGGCCGGCGGCGCCTTCGGCGCGGCGGCGGCAGCAGGAGCCGCGGCAGCGGCTGCAGGAGCTGCGGCAGGCTTGGCGGGAGCCGCGGCGGGCTTGGCGGCGCCGGCACCATCGGTGATCTGACCGAGCAGCGCACCCACAGCAACCGTCGCGCCATCGGCGGCGATGATCTCGCTCAACGTGCCGGCGGAGGGCGCGGGGACTTCGATGGTGACCTTGTCGGTCTCGAGCTCCACCAAGGGTTCGTCGACCGCGACGGCATCGCCGGCCTTCTTGAACCAGCGGCCGATGGTGGCCTCGGTGACGGATTCGCCGAGCGTCGGCACACGAATTTCAGTCATGGTCTCTTCCTTAAGGGATCGCAAGTAGCGGTCATGAATTTCAAATGTCATCGCCCGCGAAAGCGGGCGATCCAGTACGCCGTGACCTTCGTGATCAGAACGAAAGCCGCGGAGTACTGGATGCCCCGCCCCAGTGCGCAGGTGCGCACAAGGCGGGGCATGACAGAGTCCTAAAAAACTTCTCAGCTCAGTGCTTCGTCCAGGAACGCCTTCAGCTGAGCCTGATGCTTGGACATCAGACCCGTGGCGGTCGCGGCGGAAGCGGCGCGGCCGACATAACGCGGACGCCGGCTCGCGCCGTTCACCTGGTTCAGCACCCATTCCAGATAGGGCTCGATGAAGTGCCAGGCACCCATGTTGCGGGGCTCCTCCTGGCACCACACCATCTCGGCCTTCTTGAAGCGCGACAGCTCGGCGACCAGCGCCTTCAGCGGCACCGGATAGAGCTGCTCGACGCGCATCAAATAGATGTCGTCGATGCCGCGCTTCTCGCGCTCCTCGTAGAGGTCGTAATAGACCTTGCCGGAGCACAGCACGATGCGGCGGATCTTCTCGTCCGGAACGAGCTTGATGGCTTCGTTCGGCAGCATCTGGGCGTCGTCGTAGAGGATGCGGTGGAAGGTCGTTCCCTTCGCCAGCTCTTCGAGACGCGACACCGCCCGCTTGTGGCGCAGCAGGGACTTCGGCGTCATCATGATCAGCGGCTTGCGGATCTCGCGATGCAGCTGCCGGCGCAGCACGTGGAAGTAGTTCGCCGGCGTGGTCGGGTAGACCACCTGCATGTTGTCTTCCGCGCACATCTGCAGGTAACGCTCGAGGCGCGCCGAGGAGTGCTCCGGTCCCTGGCCCTCATAGCCGTGCGGCAAGAGGCAGACGAGACCGGACATGCGCAGCCATTTGCGCTCGCCCGAGGAGATGAACTGGTCGAACACGACCTGCGCGCCGTTGGCGAAGTCGCCGAACTGGGCTTCCCACAGCGTCAGCGTGTTCGGCTCGGCGAGCGAATAGCCGTATTCGAAGCCGAGCACCGCTTCTTCCGACAGCAGCGAGTTGATGACCTCGTAGTGGCCCTGCTCGTGACCGAGATGGTTGAACGGCGTGTAGCGGCTCTCGTCTTCCTGGTCGATCAGGACCGAGTGGCGCTGCGAGAAGGTGCCGCGCTCCGAATCCTGTCCCGACAGGCGGACGTGATGGTTTTCGTTGAGCAGCGAGCAGAACGCCAGCGCCTCGCCGGTCGCCCAGTCGATGCCGGCGCCGGTGTCGATCGCCTTCGAGCGGTTGTCGAGGAAACGCTGGATGGTGCGGTGAACGCGGAAGCCGTCCGGCACCTTGGTGATCTTGCGGCCGATATCCTTGAGCGTGGCGATGTCGACGCCGGTGACGCCGCGGCGTGCATCCTCCTCCTGGTCGGCGATCTTGAAGCCGGACCACTTCCCGTCGAGCCAGTCGGCCTTGTTCGGCTTGTAGGAGGTGCCGGCCTCGAACTCGGCATCGAGCCGCGAGCGCCAGTCGGCCTTCATCTTGTCGACCTCACCCTCGGTGACCACGCCTTCGGCGATCAGGCGCTTGGAGTAAAGCGTGAGGGTCGAGGGATGGGCCGCGATCCGCTTGTACATCACGGGCTGGGTGAACGCGGGCTCGTCGCCCTCATTGTGGCCGTAACGGCGATAGCACCACATGTCGATCACGACCGGCTTGTGGAACTTCTGCCGGAACTCGGTCGCGACCTTGGCCGCGAACACCACGGCTTCCGGATCGTCGCCGTTCACGTGGAAGATCGGCGCGTCGATCATCTTCGCCACATCCGACGGATAGGGCGAGGAGCGCGAGTAACGCGGATAGGTGGTGAAGCCGATCTGGTTGTTGACGATGAAGTGCACGGAGCCGCCGGTACGGTAGCCCTTCAGGTCCGACAGGCCGAAGCACTCGGCAACGACGCCTTGGCCGGCGAACGCCGCGTCGCCATGCATCAGGAGCGGCATCACCGAGATGCGCATGTCCGGCGGATCGCCGTGCTGGTCCTGCTTCGCGCGCACCTTGCCGAGCACGACGGGATCGACGATCTCGAGATGCGAGGGGTTCGCGGTCAGCGACAGATGGATGCGGTTGCCGTCGAACTCGCGGTCCGAGGAGGCGCCGAGATGGTACTTGACGTCGCCCGAACCTTCGACCGCGTCGGGATTGGCCGAGCCGCCCTTGAACTCGTGGAACAGCGCGCGATGGGCCTTGCCCAACACCTGGGTCAGCACGTTGAGGCGGCCGCGATGCGGCATGCCGAGCACGATTTCCTTCACGCCGAGATTGCCGCCGCGCTTGATGATCTGCTCGAGCGCGGGGATCAGCGCTTCACCGCCGTCGAGGCCGAAGCGCTTGGTGCCGGTGAACTTGGTGTCGCAGAACTTTTCGAAGCCTTCGGCTTCGATCAGCTTCGTCAGGATGGCTCTGCGGCCTTCGCGCGTGAACGAGATCTCCTTATCGGGTCCCTCGATGCGCTCCTGGATCCAGGCCTTCTGCGCCGCGTTGCTGATGTGCATGAACTCGACGCCGAGCGTCTGGCAGTAGGTGCGCTCGCAGATCGCGGTGATCTCACGCAGCGTGCCGTATTCGAGGCCGAGCACGTGATCGAGGAAGATCTTGCGGTCGAAATCGGCTTCGCTGAAGCCGTAGGTGCGCGGGTCGAGCTCTTCGCGGTTGCGCTGGGCTTCGATGCCGAGCGGATCGAGCTTGGCGTGGAAGTGGCCGCGCATGCGGTAGGAGCGGATCAGCATCAGGGCGCGGACGGAGTCGCGCGTCGCCTGAAGCACGTCGGCGGAGGAGATATCGGTACCCCTGGCCTGCGCCTTGGCGGCAATCTTGGCACCGACCGCCTTCTCGACTTCGGCCCAGTTGCCGTCGAGCGCGGAGGTCAGATCATCCTTCGGCGTCAGCGGCCAGTTGTCGCGCTCCCAGGACGGGCCTTCCGCGTTCTTGCGGACGTCGGCGGGCTGGTCGTTGAGGCTCTTGAAGAACTCCTGCCACTCGGCGTCGACCGAGGACGGGTCCTTCTCGTAGCGGGCGTAGATTTCGTCGATGTAGGTGGCGTTGGTGCCCTGCAAAAAGGATGACAGGGCAAAGGCTGCGTTCGCGTCCTGGCGAGACATACTTGAGTTCCTGGCGATTTCGGTTCGCGCATAACAAACGGCGCTGGCGCCGAGCTCCCCCGACAGGGCTCGACGCGACAGGCACCCTTTACCCTATTTGCTGCGAAACTTCGCCCGGAAAAGCACGAAGAAGTGAATTAACCCTTCAACTTTTCGGCAAGCGTATGCCCGAGGCGGGCTGGCGACGGAGACACTGTAATCCCTGCCGATTTCATCGCCTCGGTCTTGGAACCGGCGTCGCCCTTGCCGCCCGAGATGATCGCGCCGGCATGGCCCATGCGGCGGCCGGGAGGGGCGGTGACGCCGGCGATGAAGCCGACCATCGGCTTCTTGCGGCCGCGCTTGGCCTCGTCCTTGAGGAACTGGGCGGCGTCCTCCTCGGCGGAACCGCCGATCTCGCCGATCATGATGATCGATTCGGTCTTGGGGTCGGCGAGCAGCATCTCCAGCACGTCGATGAACTCGGTTCCCTTGACCGGGTCGCCGCCGATGCCGACCGCGGTGGTCTGGCCGAGGCCCTCCTGGGAGGTCTGGAACACGGCCTCATAGGTCAGCGTGCCCGAGCGGGAGACGATGCCGACCGAGCCGGTCTTGAAGATGTTGGCGGGCATGATGCCGATCTTGCACTCGCCGGCGGTCATGACGCCCGGGCAGTTCGGCCCGATCAGGCGCGATTTGGAGCCGATCAGGGAGCGCTTCACGCGCACCATGTCGACGACCGGAATGCCCTCGGTAATGCAGACGATCAGCGGGATCTCGGCGTCGATGGCTTCGCAGATCGCATCCGCCGCGCCCGGCGGCGGCACATAGATCACCGACGCGTCGGCGCCGGTCTTCTCACGCGCCTCGCGCACGGTGTCGAACACCGGTAGGTTCAGATGCGTCGAGCCGCCTTTGCCCGGCGAGGTGCCGCCGACCATCTTGGTGCCGTAGGCGATCGCGGCCTCGGAATGGAAGGTGCCGTTCTTGCCGGTGAAGCCCTGGCAGATGACCTTGGTGTTCTTGTCGATCAGGATGGACATGAGGTCTGCTTTCGCGAAACTAACAGAGTGAGAGGGTCAGTGGATGCGGCGGTAGACGCCGGTGAGCACGTCAGCCCAGCCTTCCGCGTCCGGCGAGAACTGGATCTTCAACGAGTAGGAATTGTCGTCGAGGATCTCGTAGACGTGGCGCGCATTGCCGCGGAGCGAGCCGCGCACCAGCGTCAGGGTCTTGCCGACCCACCCGCCGGAGGCGGGCGAGGGCGGCGTGTAGCCGAGCGAATCGTACCAGAACAATTTGTAGGTCCGGTCGTCGCGGTCGTAGGTGAAGATGCCGTGGGTGGCGAAGCTCTGCTTGCCATCGCGCATCTGGACCGCATCCTGGATCAGGTAGAATCCATTCAGGTCCATGCGCGCGACGACGCGCGAAGTTGCCGGCCCGCCCGCCGTCCAGCGCGACGGGAAGACCATCTCCTCACCATCCCATTCGCCGGCGAACGCGGCGAGGCGCGTGTGCTCGGCGAGCGGAGATGATGCGGCGAGATGGTCCTGGGTCATGGCCTTAGCCTCCCTTGACGGCCTTCACGATCTTCTGCGCGGCGTCGTCGAGATTGTCGGCGGGCACCACGTTCAGTCCGGATTCGCGAATGATCTTCTTGCCGAGCTCGACATTGGTGCCTTCGAGGCGGACCACCAGCGGCACGCTGAGGCCGACTTCGCGAACCGCAGCCGTGACGCCCTCGGCGATCACGTCGCACTTCATGATGCCGCCGAAGATGTTGACCAGGATGCCCTTCACGTTGGGATCGGCGGTGATGATCTTGAACGCGGCCGCGACCTTCTCCTTGCTGGCGCTGCCGCCGACGTCGAGGAAGTTCGCCGGCGCCATGCCGTAGAGCTTGATGATGTCCATCGTCGCCATGGCGAGACCGGCGCCGTTGACCATGCAGCCGATATTGCCGTCGAGCGTGACATAGTTGAGGTCGTACTTGGACGCCTCGATTTCCTTGGCGTCCTCCTCGGTCTCGTCGCGCAGCGCGAGCACCTCGGGATGACGAAACAGCGCGTTGTCGTCGAACGACACCTTGGCGTCGAGCACGCGGAGCTGGCCCTGCTTGGTCACGACCAGCGGGTTGATCTCCAGCATCGACATGTCCTTGGCCACGAAGGCGGCGTAGAGCTGCGCGGTGAGCTTTTCCGCCTGCTTGGCGAGGTCACCGGAGAGCTTCAGCGCGTTCGCAACCGTGCGGCCGTGATGGCCCATGACACCGGTCGCGGGATCGACCGAGAAGGTCACGATCTTCTCGGGCGTGTTGTGCGCGACGTCCTCGATGTTGACGCCGCCTTCCGTCGAGACGACGAAGGAGACGCGCGAGGTTTCGCGGTCGACCAGGATCGAGAGATAGAACTCCTTGTCGATGTCGGAGCCGTCCTCGATGTAGAGGCGGTTGACCTGCTTGCCGGCGGGGCCGGTCTGCACGGTCACCAGCGTCGCACCCAGCATCTGCTTGGCGAATTCGGAAACTTCAGCGGCCGACTTGGCGATGCGGACGCCGCCCTTGTCGCCGGCCGAGGCTTCCTTGAACTTGCCCTTGCCGCGGCCGCCGGCATGGATCTGGCTCTTCACCACATAGACCGGACCGGGCAGCGCCTTGGCGGCGGCTTCCGCGTCTGCGGCCTTGAGCACCGGGACGCCCTTGGAGATCGGCACGCCGAACTCACCCAGCAGCGCTTTGGCCTGATATTCATGGATATTCATATGGTCGCTCCCTGAACCCGCGGGCGGTGACCTCTTGGGCCCACCTCAGTCTTGTGGCTGGCATACCATATACCACAGGAACTGCAACCCGGATTCTTTGACTTCGAAATCTGGACGGCTGGACCGGAACCCGCCCCGGCAAGCGGGGTCCCGGAAGTGAAACCGCCGAAGACCGGTTTTTCGATCTTCGGCGGGGGATTGTTGGCGGCTTAGCGGCCGAGAAGATCGGGTGCGATCTTCTTGCAGGCATCGACCAGGCCCTGCACCGCGCCGACCGATTTGTCGAAGGCTTCGCGGTCCTTGCCGGCGAGCTCGATCTCGACGACGCGCTCGACACCCTTGGAGCCGATCACGACGGGCACGCCGACATACATGTCCTTCACGCTGTATTCGCCGTTCAGGTAGGCAGCGCAGGGCAGGACGCGCTTCTTGTCCTTCAGGTAGCTCTCGGCCATCGCGATGGCGGACGCAGCCGGGGCGTAGAAAGCCGAGCCGGTCTTGAGCAGATTGACGATCTCGGCGCCGCCGTTGCGGGTACGGTCGACGATCTCGTCGAGGCGCGCCTGGGAGGTCCAGCCCATCTTGACGAGGTCGGGCAGCGGAATGCCGGCAACGGTGGAGTACTTCACCAGCGGCACCATGGTGTCGCCGTGGCCGCCGAGCACGAAGGCGGTGACGTCTTCAACGGAGACGTTGAATTCGTCGGCCAGGAAGTAGCGGAAGCGCGCCGAGTCGAGCACGCCGGCCATGCCGACGACCTTCTTGTGCGGCAGGCCGCTTGCTTTCTGCAGCGCCCAGACCATCGCGTCGAGCGGGTTGGTGATGCAGATGACGAAGGCGTCGGGAGCGTATTTCTTGATGCCCGCACCGACCTGCTCCATGACCTTGAGGTTGATGGAGAGGAGGTCGTCGCGGCTCATGCCGGGCTTGCGCGGCACGCCGGCGGTCACGATGCAGACCTTGGCGTTGTCGAGCGCTTCGTAGGAGTTCGCGCCGGTATAGTGCGCGTCGAAGCCGTCGACCGGCGAGGACTGCGCGATGTCGAGCGCCTTGCCCTGCGGCACGCCCTCGGCGATGTCGAACATCACGACGTCGCCCAGTTCTTTCAGGCCGATGAGGTGAGCCAGCGTTCCGCCGATCTGACCGGAGCCAATCAAAGCAATCTTGTCGCGCGCCATGTGAACCTGTCCTTTAGACATCCGAAGGAGGGAAAACTGATGGGTGGTTATCCCTTTCGCTTCCCGCGTTCAAGTCGGCGGATGCCCATTTGTCGGGCTTGGCGCGAGAGCAGCCAGCACATCCGCCGTCATTCCGGGGCGTCGCAAAGCGACGAGCCCGGAATCCATACTCCCGATGGTGGTTATGAATTCCGGGCCTGCGCCTTCGGCGCATCCCGGAATGGGGCGGAGATAGGACTTAAGTCTCCACCAGGCCCTTGGTGGAGCCGCTGGCGGTGGAATCCTTGCGGCCGTGAGGCAGCGCCAGATAGGATTCCGAGCTCATTTCGATCAGACGTGACGCCGTCCGCTTGAACTCCATGGCCTCAACGCCCTCGGTGGCGAGGTAGAGCGAGATCGGGTTGGCGTCGGCCGAGGCCATCAGCTTCACGGCATTGTCATAGAGCGTATCGATCAGTGTGATGAAGCGCTTGGCGGCATTGCGCTGGGCGAAATCCATCACTGGAATATGGTCGACCAGGATGGTGTGATAGTCGTGCGCCAGCCTGAGGTAGTCGGATGCACCGAGCGGCTTCTCGCAGAGATCGGCAAAGGAGAACCGCGCCACGCCATGGGCCGAGCACGGCACGTGCAGGATGCGGCCCTTGATGGAGATGTCGCGCGACCTGCATTTGGCGCCGCCCGACATCTTCGACCAGGCGCGGTCGAGCGCGGCATCGGCATCGCCATCGGCCGGCGTCAGCCACATCGGCACGCCCTGCAGCTTCTCCAGCCGGAAGTCGGTGCGCGCGTCGAGCCGCGCGACGTCCATGTGGTCGGTGATCTGCTTGATGAAGGGCAGGAACAGCGAACGGTTCAGACCGCCCTTGTAGAGATCGTCGGGCGCGACGTTGGAGGTCGCGACCACCACGGTGCCGAGCTCGAACAGCTTGGCGAACAGGCGTCCCAGGATCATCGCGTCCGCGATGTCGGTGACGTGGAATTCGTCGAAGCACAGCAGCCAGCTCTCCTCGAAGATCGCCGTCGCCGTCAGCGCGATGACGTCGCCGTCGGCGATCTCGCCGCGCGCGATGCTCTGGCGATAGTCGTAGATGCGCTCGTGCACATCGGCCATGAATTCGTGGAAATGCGCGCGGCGCTTGTGCTCGACCGAGGAGTGCTGAAAGAACAGGTCCATCAGCATGGTCTTGCCGCGGCCGACCTCGCCATGGATGTAGAGTCCGTGCGGCGCATCGTCCTTGTCGCTGCTGCTGAACAGGCGGCTGAGCAGGCCCTGCTTGCGCGCGGGCTTGTAGCTTGCGAGCCGCTGGTCGAGCGCCGCATAGGCCTCGGCGACCTCGGCCTGCGCGGCATCCGGCTCGATCGCGCCCGACGCGATCTCGGCCTGGTATGCTTCGCGGAATGAGGAAATTTGGGTGGAGAGCATGGCCCTTTACCGCCAGAGATGGGCGGAAATTGCAAGCCGTGAATTGGTGCGGGGCGCTATGCGTTCCGTGTCCCGGACGCGCTGCGGCACGGAGTGACGCTGCGCAGAGCCGGGACCCACTATTTCGTTCATCGTGGAACGCCAGGCCCCGGCTCTGCGGCCGGGGCGCGAGAGCGGTGCTACTCACACAGCTCGTAGGCGTCCTCGACGACATACGGCCCGCCGCCCGTCGATGCGCGCGAGGAGAACAGCACGAAGCGCTCGGCCATGAAGGCCTTGCTCGGGAAGTAGCCGCGCAGCGACAGATAGTCGGCGACGTCGCGGTCGGAGGCGTCGTGCAGCCGGGCCAGCGTGACGTGCGGGATGAACTTGCGTCCCTCGGGGTCGAGACCGATCCGCTGCATCATGCGCTCGAGCTCGGCCTGCAACTCCATCAGCGGCTTGCTGGGCGCAATCGTTGCGACCACCGCCCGCGGCTTGCGGCCGCCGAAGCTCGTGAGCCCCTGCACCTTCACCTCGAACGGCTTACGGTCGACGCGAAACAGCATCGAGGCGATCTCGTTGGCGGAGACGCCGTCGATATCGCCGATGAAGCGCAAGGTGACGTGATAGTTTTCGGGATCGATCCATCGGGCGCCGGGAAGGCCGCCCCGCAAGTTGGAAAGCGACTGGCCGATCTCGGCCGGAATTTCCAGACCCGTGAACAAACGCGGCATCGTTTCGCACTCCCGATGCTTGGGTACAGCCCTCGAACGAGGACCCTATCCAAATTAGAGCCGGCGACGAATCACCGGTAACCTGATTCCTATCGCAGTTGTGTGACTCTGCGAAGCATCGCGCCGGCCACTCCGTGAAAACCCTGGGAATTAGGGTTAGCGTTGCCTGCTTTTCAACGCGGTTGCTCGGTTATCGTGCCAAGGAATGCCTCCACCGTGGGCATGATGTTGCCGACGATGATGTCGACGCCCGCCGCGGTCGGATGGATGCCGTCGGCCTGGTTGAGCTTGGCGTCGGCTGCGACGCCCTCAAGGAAGAACGGATAGAGCGGCACGCCGAACTGTTTCGCAAGATCCGGATAAATCGAATTGAAGCGCGCCGCGTAGTCGGCGCCGTAATTTGGCGGCGCCAGCATGCCGCAGAGCATGACCGGGATCCTGCGTGCCTTGAGGCGCTGGACGATGTCGGTGAGCGCCGTGCGCGTCAGGGCGGGATCGATGCCGCGCAGCGCGTCGTTGGCGCCGAGCTCGACGATGACGCCATCGGTTCCGTCGGGGACCGACCAGTCGAGCCGGTCGCGTCCGCCGGAGGTGGTGTCGCCGGACACCCCGGCATTGGTCATGTCGACGGCTATGCCCTTGGCTTGCAAGGCTTTTTGGAGTTTTTGGGGAAACGCCTCCTGGGCCGGGAGGCCGAGGCCGGCGCTCAGGGAATCGCCGAGGACGACAAGCTTGAGCGGCTTTGTCGCATCCGCCCAGGCCGGGTTCGCACCTGTCATGAAGGCGAGCATCAACACGGCTATGTGCATGAACAATCCGTAACGCCTCTCGACCGCGCTATCGGAGTTGCCATATGACCGGACCATGGACACCTATTCCTCTTCGCTCGCCACGACCGCGATGGACACCATCGCCATCTCCAACGTCAATCTCTCATTGGGCACGGGCGCGGCACGCGTTCACATCCTCAAGGATATCAGCCTGCGCGTCGGCTCGGGCGAGACGATCGGCCTGATCGGCCCGTCAGGCTCGGGCAAATCCACGCTGCTGATGGTGATGGCGGGTCTGGAGCGTCCTGATAGCGGAGAGGTGGTGGTATCAGGCACGGCTTTCAATGCCCTCGACGAGGACGCGCTCGCCCGCTTCCGCGGCCGTCAGGTCGGCATCGTCTTCCAGTCCTTCCATCTGATCCCGACCATGACGGCGCTCGAGAACGTCGCCGTGCCGCTCGAGCTCGCCGGCAATCCCGATGCCGCCAAGCGCGCGGCGGAGGAGCTGCAATCGGTCGGCCTCGGCGATCGCCTGCATCACTATCCGACGCAGCTCTCCGGCGGCGAGCAGCAGCGCGCCGCGCTTGCGCGCGCGCTGGCGCCCGATCCCGCCATCCTCGTTGCCGACGAGCCGACCGGCAATCTCGATGAAGCCACCGGCAAGCAGATCGTCGATCTGCTCTTCACCAAACACGCCGAGCGCGGCATGACCTTGGTGCTGGTCACGCACGATTCCTCGCTGGCGCATCGTTGCGATCGCGTCATCCGCCTGCGCTCAGGGCGCATCGACACGCAGTCTGCGCCGGCATGAGCGCGGCTGCCGAACCGTTCGCGAGACCGAACGCCGTCGCGTTGTCGCTGCGCTATGCGCTGCGCGAGTTGCGCGGGGGCTTGCGCGGCTTCTACGTCTTCATCGCCTGCATCGCGCTCGGCGTGATGGCGATCGCCGGCGTTGGCTCGGTGTCGGCGAGCCTGTCCGACGGCCTCGCCCGCGAGGGCCGCACGCTGCTCGGCGGCGACATCTCCTTCGTGCTGTTCCAGCGCGAGGCCAAGCCAGACGAAGTCGCGTTCCTGCGCTCGCGCGGCACCGTTTCCACCGCCGCGACCCTGCGCGGCATGGCGCGCTCGGCCGACGGCAAGCTTGCGCTGGTCGAGATGAAGGCGGTCGACGACGCCTATCCGATGCTGGGCCAATTGACGCTGGCGCCGCAGCTGGCGATGTCCGATCTGCTCGCGGAACGCGACGGCGCGTTCGGCGCCGCCGCCGATCCGACGCTGCTGGCGCGGATGTCGCTGAAGACCGGCGACCGCGTCACCATCGGATCTGCGACCTTCCAGATCCGCTCGACCGTCGAGGCCGAGCCGGACAAACTCGCCGGCGGCATCGGCTTCGGCCCGCGCTTCCTGATCAGCGAGGCGGGCCTGCGCGCTACCGGGCTGATCCAGCCCGGCAGCCTGGTGCGCTGGGTCTATCGGGTGAAGCTGCCTGATACCGCCAACAGCGAGCGCGCCACCGAGGCCTTCATCGCGGATGCGCGCAACGCCGCGCCGCAGGCGGGCTGGGAGATCCGCAACCGCTCCAATGCCTCGCCGCAGCTCGAGCGCAACATCAATCGCTTCACCCAGTTCCTGACGCTGGTCGGCCTTGCCGCGCTGCTGGTCGGCGGCGTCGGCGTCGCCAATGCCGTCAAGAGCCACATCGACCGCAAGCTCGAGGTGATCGCGGCCTTCAAGGCCGTCGGCGCGACGGGGCGCGACGTCTTCGGCATCTATCTGGCCCAGGTGATCCTGCTGGCCGCGATCGGCTCGGTGATCGGCCTTGCGCTCGGCGCCGCCATGCCGTTCGCCATCGTCGGCCTGTTCGGAAAACTGCTGCCGCTGCCGGTGGTGCCGGCCGTGCATGCAGACGAGCTCGCGCTGTCCTTCGTCTATGGCCTTCTGACCGCGCTCGCCTTCGGCCTGTGGCCGCTCGGGCGCGTGCACGACGTGCCGGTGGCCGCGCTGTTCCGCGACACCATCAGCTCCGAATGGCACCGGCCGCGGGCGAGCTATCTCGTGTTCATGGGCGTCGTGATCGCCCTGCTCGTCGCGGTCGTGATCGGGCTGTCGTTCGACAAGCGCATCGCAGCGGTGTTCGTGGCCTCCTCCGTCGTCGTGTTCGCATTGCTGCGCGGCATCGCCGCCCTGCTGATGACGATCGCGCGGCGGCTGCCGCGGACGCGGTTGCCGATGCTGCGGCTTGCGATCGCCAACATCCACCGGCCGGGCGCGCTCACGCCCTCGGTCGTGCTGTCGCTGGGTCTCGGGCTCGCCGTCCTCGTCACCATCACCCAGATCGACGGCAATCTGCGCCGGCAGTTCCTCGCGGCCCTGCCCGACCGCGCCCCGTCGTTCTTCTTCATCGACATCCCGAGCACGCAGGCCGGGCAGTTCGACGGCTATCTGCGCCAGATCGCGCCGGGCGCGAAGGTCGAGGACGTGCCGATGCTGCGCGGGCGCATCGTCGCCGCGCGCGGGGTGCGCGCCGAGGAGCTCAAGCCGACCACGGATTCCGAATGGGTGCTGCAGAGCGACCGCGGCCTGACCTACACGGCCGAGATGCCGAAGGGGTCCAAGGTGGTCGAGGGCGAGTGGTGGAGCGCGGACTATTCCGGCCCGCCGCTGGTCTCGATGGAGAAGAAGATCGCCGACGGGCTTGGTCTCAAGCTCGGCGACGAGGTCGTGGTCAACGTGCTCGGCCGCGACATCCCGGCCAAGATCAGCAATCTGCGCAACATCGACTGGCAGGGGATGGGCATCAATTTCGTCCTGGTGTTCTCGCCGAACGCCTTCAAGGGCGCGCCGCACACCCATATCGCGACGCTGACGGAAACCGGCGGCGATGCCGCCGGCGACGGCAAGATCATCAAGCAGGTGGCCGACGCCTACCCCATGGTGACGAGCGTGCGCGTGCGCGAGGTGATGGAGACGGTCGGCTCGGTCGTGACCAATCTGGCGCTGGCGATCCGCGGCGCCAGCGCGGTGACACTGATCTCGGCGATCCTGGTGCTGGGCGGGGCGCTCGCCGCCGGCCACCGTCACCGGGTCTACGATGCGGTAATCCTGAAGACCCTGGGCGCGACGCGGCTGCGGCTGCTCGGCGCCTATGCGCTCGAATACCTCCTGATCGGGCTTGCCACTGCCGTGTTCGGCGTGATCGCCGGCAGCATCGCGGCCTGGATGATCGTGACGCGGCTGATGACGCTCAGCTTCGTCTGGCAGGCCGGCAGCGCGGCCGGCGTGGTGGCGGCCGCGCTGATCGTCACGGTCGGGCTCGGGCTCGCCGGCACGCTCCTGGCATTGAACAAAAAGCCCGCCACGGTGTTGCGGAATTTGTGACAAATGGTAGCGGGCGGCCGTGCGGGTGCGGAATCGCACGATTCCTGCGATTAACCACGTCCGCTCGCCTGGATTGCAGGGAAGGGCGACATTCAGCCGCGCGTGGACGGTTGCAGCGAATGTGTTAGTTTCCCACATATCGAATGGGTTCGGAGCCCCGATTGTTAGCCAAAATTTAGTCGGCAGGCGTCGGTATCCGAGATAGAATTTGACGAACCGGCGGCATGGCGACCCTCATGCCGGACCGGACCAACCAACGGGAATTCGACCATGTCGGACCTAGACCGTAACTACGCTTCTCCTTTCGGCAGGGCCGCCGGGCGTGTTGACGCCGCGACGGTCGATGCCGGCCTGCGCGCCTACATGCTGCGCATCTACAATTACATGAGCATTGGCCTCGCCATCACCGGTCTGGCCGCGCTCGGCGTCTACATGGCTGCCGTGACCGATGTCCCGACCGCGGACGCCGTCCGCGTCGGCAAGCTGTTCCTGACGCCGTTCGGCTACGCGATGTTCGTCAGCCCCCTGAAGTGGCTGTTCATGCTCGCGCCGCTCGCGATGGTGTTCGTGATCTCGGCGGGCATCAATCGTCTCGCGCCCTCGACCGCGCAGATCCTGTTCTGGGTGTTCTCGGCGCTGATGGGCATCTCGCTGTCGTCGATCTTCCTGGTGTTCACCCACACCTCGATCGTGCGGGTGTTCTTCATCACCGCGGCGACCTTCGGTGCGCTCAGCCTCTACGGCTACACCACCAAGCGTGACCTGACCGGCATGGGCTCGTTCCTGTTCATGGGCCTGATCGGCATCATCATCGCGAGCCTGGTGAACCTGTTCCTGGCGAGCTCGATGCTGCAGTTCATCGTGTCCGTGGTCGGCGTGCTGGTGTTCGCGGGCCTCACCGCCTGGGATACGCAGCGGCTGAAGAACGACTACATCTACGGCTACGCCTCGGCCGGCGGTGACATCGCAGAGCGTGCGGCCATCACCGGCGCGCTGTCGCTGTACCTGAACTTCATCAACCTGTTCACGCTGCTGCTGCAGCTCCTCGGCCAGCGCGACTAAGCGACAGGCCTGCGAGAACGGACACGAACCCCGGCCGAGAGGCCGGGGTTTTTGTTTGGGGCGAGGTGCTTCTCCAACCGCCGTCATTGCCAGGAGCCCTTGCGACGAAGCAATCCAGAGTCCCACCGCGGATGCATTTCTGGATTGCTTCGCTGCGCTCGCAATGACGGGTGTGGTTGCGCCGTGGCCCCTTCCAGCGGCCGAGGGAAGGCTCTAATCTTCTTCCATGTCCGCACCTGAAATCAGGCCCACGACCGAGGCCGACCTTCCCGCCATCACCGCCATCTACCAGCAGGCCGTCCGCGAGGGCACGGCGACGTTCGAACTGGACCCGCCCGACCTTGCCGAGATGACGCGCCGCTACCGCGCGCTGGTCGACGGCGGCTATCCCTATTTCGTCGCCATCCTCGACGGCCGGGTCGCCGGCTATGCCTATGCCGGCGCCTACCGGCCGCGGCCGGCCTACCGCTTCACGGTGGAAAACTCGATCTATCTCGATCCCTCCTTCCACCGCCGCGGCGTCGGCTCAAAGCTGCTGGAACGGCTGATCACCGAATGCGAGGCGCGCGGCTTTCGGCAGATGATCGCGGTGATCGGCGATTCCGCCAATGCCGGCTCGATCGGCGTGCACACCAAGGGCGGCTTCAAGATGATCGGCACGCATCCCAATGTCGGGCTGAAATTCGGCCGCTGGCTGGACACGGTGATGATGCAGCGCGACCTCGGCGAGGGCGCGCGCACGGTGCCGGGAAAATAGGTTCATCCGTCCTTCCGGGGCGATGCGCAGCATCGAACCCGGACTCCAGACGTTGCGAACGAGGCTCGAGATTCTCAGCCGCGCAGCCGCGCGCCGGAGTTCGACTTCGGTGCGGGCCGGAATGACGACCGAAGGTCGTCACACCACCGCCAGCTTGCGGTCGATCACCAGCAGCACGCGCTCGAGCTCGTGGCCGCGGCGCAGGATCAGGCCCGTCGCCGAGATCACGCTGTACATGCCCTGCTTGCGTGCGAGGCGCGGGTCCTTCTCGATACGATAGATCGGCACTTCCGAGGCGCGGCGAAACACCGAGAACACCGCGCGGTCCTTCAGGAAGTCGATGGCGTAGTCGCGCCATTCGCCGTCGGCGACCATGCGCCCGTAGAGATTGAGAATACGGTGCAGCTCGAGCCGGTTGAACGTCACCCGGTTCGGTTGCGTCATCGCAGCGGCAGGATGCGCCGCCGCGCGCTGCCCACTTGGATCGGCATCCTCCGGCATCAGACTCATGGGAAGCGCCTCCTCATCGCACCGCACGACGCGTCCGCGAAAACCGTCCCGGAACCGCGGATCGTGACAGTTACATGATTGCGCCAACCGTTGTCCTCCGCAAGGGCTCTTGATGGAACCCGGAGGGAACCTGCACTCAACTCTCTGAACGGGGTGCAAGTTGAAGCACACGCCAGGGTGGAACTCTCTCGCGACAAACCGTCACGGGATCGTTAGCAGGAATCATAGTATCGCCGCTTTTCCGCCCAGCGCCCGCCGCCCTGCATTGCGAAAAGGATGATGTGCGTTGACCCGGTCCTTTCGGTTCCGGATTCCTCAGCCCCCAGCCCCCCGGGGTCGAACAGGATCGGGTCTGTACGCGCGACAAGGAGGGCCAACGCGAGTTGGTCCTTTTTTGTTTGTGTCGGGATGTTTCCGGCGCGACCCATTTCTCCCAACCGCCAGGCACATTCTCTCCCCCATCCTGAGGGCCGCACTCTTCGCGCGGTCTCGAAGGATGAATGGCCACGCTGCATCAGCGGGGGCCTTGCACATGGTTCTCGCGGCGATGCGCAACATCGTCCGTCACGCGCGCAATTGCGCGCTCCTCACCAAGAGGAGTGAGAGTGAGTGCGACGCTGGAAAGAATCAGTGCAGCGACGTGTACGCCGCGCCGAGCATCGGACCCGGTCTCTCGCGACTACCGTCCTGGACGTAGACCACCGCGCCGTCGACGCCCTCGCGCGTGAGGTTCTCGATCGGCACAGTCCAACTTTCGGCACGGCCGTTCCAGTCGCCGACCTTGAGCAGATTGCGCACCACGTTGTGATAGGTGATCTGCTGTCCGCGATTCTCGCCCTTGGCGATCGCGATCGGGACCGACTTGGCGATCGAGCAGATCCAGACCTCGCCATGCGAGACGGCCGGCTCCTTGCTTTCGGCAACCGAGACGTTGATCTGCTTGCCCGCGAGCGACATCGTCACCGGAACGCTCATCACGCCGGCTCCCTTGTCGGCCTTGCCAATCGCGCTCTCGATGCCGGCGCGATCGCTGCCGATGACATGCGTCGAGCCGTTCACCACGACCTGCGGCGTGTAGACCTCGCGGTCGCCGCGCATGCGCGAATAGGCGCGCTGCCGCGCCGAGAAACGCGAATCGGCCAGCGTGTCCTTCCAGCCGAGATAATCCCAATAATCGATCGGCATGCTCAGCGCGATGATCGAGGGATCGCTGGAGAGATCGCCGATGACCTTGTCGGCAGGCGGACAGGACGAGCAGCCCTGCGAGGTAAACAACTCGACAACGGCGCGCGGATCGGCGTGAGCGGGACGGATGATTGCAACGATGGCGCAGATGCCGAGGGCTCCCGACCAGAGTGCACCGGACCAGCGCGTAACCAGATTAGAAGCCATCATTGTCGTCATGCCGAACGTCACACATCGTCATCGTTGGGGGAAAGCTTATCGCCTGATGGTCACCGTAGTCTTACGGGGCGCGGCACGTTCAACCGTCCTGGGGCGGAATTCCGCCGGACGGGCCCATCCGAAACACGCCGCAAACGCGCGAAGGCGGCCTTGTGATAGGCCGCCTTCGTTTAACCTTCTACTCACGTCGCGGTGAGCCACCGTTCACAAATTCGCGCGCCAAAGCGCCTGAGGCGCGCTTTGGGCTGTCGTTCGAGCATGATCTTTCCGGGAAAACCGCTGCGCACTTTTTCGGATCATGCTTTAGGCCGCGAGCTTGCGCAGCACGTAGTGCAGGATGCCGCCGTTGCGATAGTAGTCGAGCTCGTCCAGCGTATCGATGCGGCAGAGCAGCGAAACGCGCTGCAGCGAACCGTCGCCGGAGACGATCTCCGCGGTCAGCTTCTGGCGCGGCTTGAGGTCGCCGACGAGACCACGCAGCGTGACCTTCTCGTCGCCCTTCAGGCCGAGCGACGACCAGGAGGTGCCTTCCTCGAAGGTCAGCGGCAGCACGCCCATTCCGACCAGGTTGGAGCGGTGGATGCGCTCGAAGCTCTGGCAGATCACGGCGCGCACGCCTAGCAGACGCGTGCCCTTTGCAGCCCAGTCGCGCGAGGAGCCGTTGCCGTATTCGGCACCGGCGAACACCACCAGCGGCACCTGCTCCTGCTGGTACTTCATCGCGGCGTCGTAGATCGACATCTGCTCGCCGTCGGGCCAGTGCTTGGTCAGGCCGCCCTCGGGGATATTTCCATCCGCGCCCTTCAGCATGAAGTTCTTGATGCGGATGTTGGCGAAGGTGCCGCGCATCATCACTTCATGGTTGCCGCGACGCGTGCCGTACTGGTTGAAGTCGGCGGGGCGTACCTGGTGCTCGCTGAGATACTTGCCCGCGGGCGAGGTGAGCTTGATCGAACCGGCCGGCGAGATGTGATCGGTGGTGATCTTGTCGCCGAACATGGCGAGGATGCGCGCCTCGACGATGTCGGTGACCGGCTCCGGCTCCTTCTTCATGCCTTCGAAATAGGGCGGGTTCTGCACATAGGTCGAAGACATGTTCCAGCGATAGGTCTCGCTCTCCACCGTCTTGATCTTGCGCCAGTTGGCGTCGCCCTTGAACACGTCGGCATATTTTTTCTTGAAGATCGCCGAGGTCACGAACTTCTTCATGAAGGCGTTGATCTCCTTGGTCGTCGGCCAGATGTCCTTCAGGTACACCGGCTTGCCGTCCTTGCCTTCGCCGATCGGCTCGACGGCGAGGTTCTTGGTGACGCTGCCGGCGAGCGCGTGGGCGACGACCAGCGGCGGCGAGGCCAGATAATTCGCCTGCACGTCCGGCGAGACGCGGCCTTCGAAGTTGCGGTTACCGGACAGCACGGCGGCGGCGACGATCCCGTTGTCGTTGATCGACTTCGAGATCTCCTCCGGCAGCGGACCGGAATTGCCGATGCAGGTGGTGCAGCCGAAGCCGACTAGGTTGAAGCCCACCTTGTCGAGATCCTTCTGCAGACCGGAATCGGCGAGATAGCCGGCGACCACCTGGCTGCCCGGGGCAAGCGACGTCTTTACCCACGGTTTTGCCTTAAGGCCCTTCGCGGCGGCGTTACGGGCCAGCAATCCGGCGCCGATCAGCACGCTGGGATTGGAGGTGTTGGTGCAGGAGGTGATGGCGGCGATCACGACGTCGCCATGGCCGATTTCGAAGTTCTTGCCTTCGACGGCGAAGCGCTTGTTGGGCTCCTCGGCCTTCTTGTACTCGGTACCGAGTGCCAGCGAGAAACCCTCGGCCACCGACGGCAGCGCGATGCGGCCTTCGGGACGCTTCGGGCCGGCCATCGACGGCACGACGTCGGCGAGATCGAGCGTCAGCGTTTCCGTGAACACCGGATCGGCCGACTTGGCGGTGCGGAAGAGCCCTTGTGCCTTGGCATAGGCCTGCACAAGCGCAACGCGCGGCGCCGCGCGGCCGGAGGTCTTGAGGTAGTCGATCGCGGCAGCGTCAACGGGGAAGAAGCCGCAGGTCGCGCCGTATTCCGGCGCCATGTTGGCGATGGTCGCCTTGTCCGCGACGGAGAGATTGTCAAGGCCCGGGCCGAAGAACTCGACGAACTTGCCGACCACGCCGAGCTTGCGCAGCATCTGCGTCACGGTCAGCACGAGGTCGGTGGCGGTGACGCCTTCCTTCATCGCGCCCTTCAGCTTGAAGCCGACGACGTTGGGCAGCAGCATCGACAGCGGCTGGCCGAGCATGCAGGCTTCCGCCTCGATGCCGCCGACGCCCCAGCCGAGCACGGCGAGACCGTTGACCATGGTGGTGTGCGAATCGGTGCCAACCAGCGAGTCAGGGTATGCGACCTCGAAGGTGCCGGTCTTCTTGCCGACCGTCATCTTCTCCTTCTTGGTCCAGACCGTCTGGGAGAGATATTCGAGATTGACCTGGTGGCAGATGCCGGTGCCGGGCGGCACGACGGAGAAGTTCGAGAACGCCTTCTGGCCCCACTTCAGGAACTCGTAGCGCTCCTGGTTCTGCTTGTATTCTTCAGTGACGTTCTTGGCGAAAGCCTTGTTGTCGCCGAAGAAGTTCACGATGACGGAGTGGTCGATGACGAGATCGACCGGCACCAGCGGGTTGATCTTCTCGGCATCGCCGCCGAGCTTCTGCATCGCGTTGCGCATCGCGGCGAGATCGACCACGGCCGGAACGCCCGTGAAATCCTGCATCAGCACGCGCGCCGGGCGGAAGGCGATCTCATGCTCCAGCGACTTCTTGCGCAGCCACTTCGAGACCGCGACGATGTCTTCCTTCTTGACCGAGCGGCCGTCTTCATTGCGCAGGAGGTTCTCGAGCAGGACCTTCATCGAATAGGGGAGTTTCGAAATTCCCTTCAGACCATTCTTCTCGGCCGTGGGCAGGCTGTAATAGACATAGGTCTTGGCGCCGACCTTGAGGGTCTTTTTGCATTTGAAGCTGTCGAGCGAGGTCATGTAGGAAATCCCAATTGTTAGTTATACCCGGCAAGGGGTATTTTAACACCGTCAGCGAATCCGGCTGGGTCGCTTGCAGGGGCAGGTTGAGTTGCTGCATCAAGTAGTTCCGGGCTTATAGAAGCTTTCTAACCGCGCCGCCACAGCCACAATCGTGCCGCAGCAATTGCCGAGCCAAAAATTCCCATGCGCTACCCCAAGATTTCCTGAGGCCCGGCATTGAGCGGATCGAACCAAGGCAAGCTGCAACTGTCCGGACGCGGGGTCGCCTGTGTGCGCGGCGGGCGCGAGGTGTTTTCCGGGCTCGATTTCGCGGCCGTCTCCGGCGAAGCCGTGGCGGTCACGGGCCGCAACGGATCCGGCAAGACCTCGCTGCTGCGGCTGATCGCGGGGCTGCTCATTCCGGCCGGCGGCACGATCATACTGGACGGGGGCGACGCCGAAATGACGCTGCCGGAGCAGTGCCACTATCTCGGCCATCGCGACGCGCTGAAGCCGGCGCTGAGCGTGAAGGAAAATCTGGCATTCTGGGCCGATTTTCTCGGCGGAGAGCGGGGCGACGCCGCCGCGAGCCTCACAGCCGTCGGCCTCGACCACGCCACCCATCTGCCCGCGGCCTTCCTGTCCGCCGGCCAGCGCCGCCGGCTCTCGCTGGCCCGGCTGCTCACGATCAGGCGCCGGATCTGGCTGCTGGACGAGCCGACCACCGCGCTGGACGTCGCCGGCCAGGACATGTTCGGCGGCCTGATGCGCGAGCACCTCGCCCGCGGCGGCATGATCATCGCCGCGACCCATGCGCCGCTGGGGATCGACTCACGGGAGCTGCGGATCGGGGGTGCGGTGTGATTCCGATGGACCCTCAGCTTTCCAAGCGGCTCGCCACCGGCCTCTCCGTTCCCTCCCCCCTTGCGGGTGAGGGTCAGGGAGGGGGGTGCCACACGGGGACTCTCTGGATCGACCGAAGTCTTTCTCGGCTCCCAAGCTCACCATTTCCGGGGCTACCCTTCTCCCCCGCCCTCCCCCACAAGGGGGGAGGGAGCGCAGCGTGCGCCCGGCTCGAGGCGGGCTCTCACCGCTGCTTCGTCACGGGAGCCACCCCATGACCGCCCTCGCCGCCCTGATCCGCCGGGACATCAGGATCGCGCTGCGCGTCGGCGGCGGGGCGCTCATTGGCGTGCTGTTCTTCCTGACCGTGGTCGTGCTGATGCCGTTCGCGGTCGGGCCGGACCTGGCGCTGCTGTCGCGGCTGGGGCCGGCGATCCTCTGGCTCGGCGCGCTGCTGGCGAGCCTGCTCACCCTGGACCGGCTGTTCATGGCCGACCACGAGGACGGCTCGCTCGACCTGATCACGATGAGCCGGACCCCGTTGGAACTCGCCTGCGCCGCCAAGGCGCTGGCGCATTGGCTGGCCGCCGGCCTGCCGCTGATCGTCGCAACCCCGGTGCTCGGCCTGTTGCTGAACCTCGATATGGTCGCGACCGGCGCGGTGGCGCTGACGCTGCTGGCAGGCACGCCGGCCCTGACCTTCACCGGCATGATCGGCGCGGGGCTGGCGGTGACGCTGCATCGCGGCGGATTGTTGATGGCCGTGCTGGTGCTGCCGTTGTCGATCCCGGTGCTGATCTTCGGCGTCGCGGCCTCGCAGGCCGCGATCGTCGGCCCCATGACGTTCGGGGCGCCGTTCTCGATCCTGTGCGCGCTGTCGCTGGTCAGCCTCGTGGTCGGCCCCTTCGCGGCGGCGGCGAGCCTGCGGCATGGACTGGATTGAGTAGGACTGGACTGACCTTGACCCCGATCAACTTTCGCATCCCGCTTTTATGCTGATTGCGTGAGCAGCAACCGGTGATTATCAGAATACCATGACGCTGATCGACCTCGCCAACCCCACGCGGTTCCTCGCGCTGACAGCGCGCCTGTTGCCCTGGCTCGCGGCCGCGACCGTCATCCTGCTCGCCATCGGCCTCTACCAATCCGCTCTTGCACCCGACGACTACCAGCAGGGTGCGACCGTCAAGATCATGTTCATCCACGTGCCCAATGCCTGGCTGTCGATGTTCGTCTGGGGCGTGATGAGCATCGCCTCGCTCGGCACGCTGGTGTGGCGGCATCCGCTCGCCGACGTCGCCGCGAAAGCGGCAGCTCCCATCGGCGCCAGCTTCACCTTCCTCGCGCTGCTCACGGGCTCGCTGTGGGGCCGGCCGATGTGGGGCACCTATTGGGAATGGGATGCGCGGCTGACCTCGGTGCTGATCCTGTTCCTGATGTATCTCGGCCTGATGGCACTGTGGCGCGCGGTCGATGATCCCTCGCGCGCGGCGCGCGCCGCGGCGGTGCTGACGCTGGTCGGCGCGATCAACCTGCCGATCATCAAGTTCTCGGTCGACTGGTGGAACACGTTGCACCAGCCGGCCTCCGTGATGCGCATGGGCGGCTCGACGCTCGATAAGTCCTTCCTCATCCCGCTTTTGGTGATGGCGATCGCCTTCACGCTTTTGTTCGTCACGCTGCATCTGGCGGCGATGCGCAACGAGATCCTGCGCCGCCGCGTCCGTTCGCTGCAGATGATGCAGGCGAGCCGCGTCGCGTTCTCGAGCGCCGGCCCGCGTGAGGGAAGCGCGTCGAACGAAGTTGGGGCGGCGTGATCATGTCGCTCGGTCCCTACGCCTCCTTCATCGTGACGTCCTATGCGGCGGCGGCGCTCGTCGTCGTGATCCTGATCTTTTGGATCGTGCTCGACCATCGCAACCAGACAAGGCGCCTGCGCGAACTCGACCGTAGCGGCATCACCCGCCGCTCGGGCCGCGGCGCGATGGATGCGTCATGAGCCAGCAATCGACCTCCGTACCGCCGCAGCGCCGCACCGTCCTGATGGTGCTGCCGCTGATCGCTTTCATCGGCCTTGCCGTGCTGTTCTGGTTCCGGCTCGGCAGCGGCGATATCTCGCGGATTCCCTCCGCACTGATCGGCCGGCCCGCGCCGCAGACCGCGCTGCCGCCGCTCGAGGGACTGCAGGACAACGGCGCGCAGGTGCCGGGGCTCGATCCGGCCGCCTTCAAGGGCAAGGTCAGCCTCGTCAATGTCTGGGCGTCCTGGTGCGTGCCGTGTCATGACGAAGCGCCGCTTCTGACCGAACTCGCCAAGGACAAGCGCTTCCAGCTCGTCGGCATCAACTACAAGGACGCCGCCGACAACGCGCGCCGCTTCCTCGGCCGTTACGGCAACCCGTTCGGCCACGTCGGCGTCGACGCCAATGGCCGCGCCTCGATCGAATGGGGGGTCTATGGCGTGCCGGAGACGTTTGTCGTCGGGCGCGAGGGCACCATCCTCTACAAGCTGGTCGGCCCGATCACGCCGGACAATCTGCAGAAGGTGCTGTTGCCGCAGATGGAGAAGGCGCTGAAGGCGGGGTCTTAGCCAAGACCGTCATTGCGAGGAGCCCTTGCGACGAAGCAATCCAGAGTCTCTCCGCAGAGGCATTCGGGATTGCCTCGCTTCGCTCGCAATGACGAGCGGAGAGACCTACCCCTTCCTGACATCCCCCGCCTCGGCCTCGCTGGTCTCCAGCGACGCCGGCTCGATCCCGTAGCGCTTGGTCAGCGGCATCTGGGCGATGGCGAAGATCATCGTGATCGGTGTGACGCCGAACACCTTGAAGTTCACCCAGAAATCCGTGCTCTGGGTGCGCCAGACGATCTCGTTCAGCACCGCCATGCCGGCGAAGAACAGCGCCCAGCGCAGCGTGAGGATGCGCCAGCCCTGCGGCGTCAGATTGAACATCTGGTCGAACATCACGGCGATGAAGGAGCGACCGAACAACAGGCCGCCGCCGAGGATCGCGGCGAACAGGCCGTAGATGATGGTCGGCTTGACCTTGATGAAGGTCTCGTCGTGCAGCACCAGGGTCAGCGTCCCGAACACCAGGACGATCACGCCGGTCACGATCGCCATGATCGGGATGTGCCGCGTCACCACATAGGAGGCGGCCATCGCCGCGACGATCGCGACCA
Source organism: Bradyrhizobium sacchari (assembly GCF_002068095.1). Lineage (GTDB taxonomy): Bacteria > Pseudomonadota > Alphaproteobacteria > Rhizobiales > Xanthobacteraceae > Bradyrhizobium > Bradyrhizobium sacchari. Next base: position 41,792 of record NZ_LWIG01000054.1, read on the forward strand.
TGAAGGCGCCGGTCGCGGCAAACAGGTTGAACTTCGCATTGACGAAGAAGAACACGAGCAGCGGACCGAGCTCGGTCGCAAGCTTGAACAGCGGATGCGGCTGGGTCTTGTCCATTCTCAGCTTTCGATTCCGGCGATCGCGCGGGCGAAATCGCGCGCGGTGAACGGCGCGAGATCGTCGACGCCTTCGCCGACGCCGATGAAATGCACCGGCAGTTTGAACTTCTCGGCGAGCGCCACCAAAATGCCGCCGCGCGCGGTGCCGTCGAGCTTGGTCATCACGAGGCCGGTGACCCCGGCGGTGCGATGGAAGGCCTCGACCTGCGACAGCGCGTTCTGGCCGACAGTAGCATCCAGCACCAGCAACACGGCATGCGGCGCAGTGTCATCCACCTTGCGGATCACGCGCACGACCTTTTCGAGCTCGTTCATCAGCTCGGCCTTGTTCTGCAGGCGGCCGGCGGTGTCGATCAGGAGCACGTCGATGCTCTGCTCCTTCGCCGCGGTGAGCGCGTTGAAGGCGAGGCTTGCGGAGTCCGAGCCCTGCGCGCCGGCGATGACCGGCGTCTTGGTGCGCTCGCCCCAGACCTTGAGCTGCTCGATGGCGGCGGCACGGAAGGTGTCGCCGGCGGCGAGCATCACCTTGCGGCCTTCGGATGCGAATTTCTGCGAGAGCTTGCCGATGGTGGTGGTCTTGCCGGAGCCGTTGACGCCGACCACGAGAATGACGAACGGCGTCTTGCCCGTATCGATCTCGAGCGGCTTGGCCACCGGCGACAACACCTTCTCGACCTCGCTCGCCACGACGTCCTTGACCTCGTCCGCCGAGATCGCCTTGTCGTATCGGCCGGCGCCGACCGCATCCGCGATCCGCACCGCCACGGAGGTGCCGAGGTCGGCGCGCAGCAGCACGTCCTCGATGTCGTCGAGCATGGCGCGGTCGAGCTTGCGCTTGGTGACGAGGTCGGCGACCGCGGTCCCGAGCGAGGACGAGGTGCGCTTCAGCCCGTTGGACAGGCGGCGCCACCAGCTCAGCTTGGGGGTCTCGGAGGTGGTATCGTTCATGGTGGCGTGTTAGCCGTTCCGGCTCGCAAACGAAAGCCTTGACCGAAAGTCTTGCAATTGCTCGATGTTCCCCAATTGACCGCCGACGAGATCCTGGCCCGCGTGCTCCATCGCGACGGGCTGATGCTGGTCATCGACAAGCCGGCCGGCCTGCCCGTGCATCGCGGCCCCAAGGGCGGCCCCAATCTGGAGGATTCCTTCGACGCGCTCCGCTTTGGCCTGCCGCGGCCGCCGGTGCTGGCCCACCGGCTCGACAAGGATACCTCGGGTTGCCTCGTGCTCGGCCGCCATCGCAAGGCGACCGCCTCGCTCGGCCTGCTGTTCAAACACGGCAAGATCGGCAAGACCTACTGGACCGTGGTCGAGGGCGGCCCTGCCGAAGACGAAGGCATGATCGACATGCCGCTCGGCCGGCTCAATGCCGAACGCGGCTGGTGGCAGAAGCCGGACCCCGAGGGCCAGAAGGCGATCACCAATTGGAAAGTGATGGGCCGGGGCGACGGCTTCACCTGGCTTGCCATGGAACCGGTGACCGGGCGGACTCATCAATTGCGGGTGCATTCGTCGGCGACCGGGTGGCCGATCTTCGGCGATAACATTTACGGCAACGGTCCGCGCTTCGGTGAGCCGAAGCTGCATCTGCACTCCCGCGAGATCGTGGTGCCGATCTCCCGGAACAAGGAACCGATCCGCGTGGTGGCACCGGCCCCGCCGCACATGCACGAAAAGCTCCGCGCCTGCGGGTGGAATGGGGAGTAGGCGTAGAACCAGTAGACCCTCATGGTGTGGAGGCGCGTCAGCGCCGTCTCGAACCATGCAGGCCCGCATCTCGCCTGTGGCCATCCTTCGAGACGCCCGCTTTGCGGGCTCCTCAGGATGAGGAGCGGTCGCCCATGGTTTACGAAACGTTCAGGGCTCGCCTCTAATGATAGCGGTTGCTTAGAACAAGCTTCCGTCAATTCGCTCAGGACGAGCCGCGCGTCATGCCCAAGGCCGAGCTATCGATCATCGACGAGGTCGAATCCGCACTTCGGATCGGCTCGCCGGAAAAGGGCCTGGAAACGGCGCGGCGCGTCACCGACCTGTTCCTGTCCTCCGCCGGCAGTTTTGACGACGAGCAGATCGCGCTGTTCGACGACGTGCTCGAACGCCTGATCGGCACCATCGAGCTGCGCGCGATTGCGGACATGGGCGCGCGCGTGGCGCTCGCGGAGATCAGCGCGCAGCTGGCGCCGATCGCGCAGGCACCGCCGTCCGTGATCCGCCGCCTCGCCAACAATGACGAGATCCGCATTGCCGGGCCCGTGCTGCAGGAATCCGCGCGCCTCGACGATGGCGAGCTGGTGAAGATCGCGGCCAGCAAGGGCGAGCCGCATCTGCTCGCGGTCGCCGGCCGCTGGTGGCTGAAGGAGATCGTCACCGACGCGCTGCTGGCGCGGCGCTATCCCAGCGTCAGCCGGCGGCTCGCGGCCAATCCCGGCGCGCGCGTCTCCGGCAACGGCTTTGCAGTCATCGTCGGCCAGGCCGAAAGCGATCCGGAACTCGCGGTGAGCGTCGGCGTCCGTGTCGACCTGCCGTCGGATCTGCGCCGCCGGCTGATGCGGTCGGCGACGGACGCGGTGCGCACCCGCCTGTTGTCGCGCGCGCCGCCGCATCTGTTCGAGGAGATCCAGAGCGCGATCGCCGCCGTCACCGTCGGCGTCGAGCGCGAGATGTCCGCTGTCCGCGATTTCGAAGGCGCCAAGCGCGCCATCGCCCATCTCAAGGCCACCGGACAGCTCAATGAGGCGACGCTGTCAGGCTTTGCCAGACAGCGGCGCTATGAGGAGACCGCCGCGGCCCTGGCCGCGTTGGCCGGATCGACCGTCGAGGTGATCCGTCCGCTGATGCAGAGCCTGCGCGAGGACGGCCTCCTGGTGCCGTGCAGGGCGGCGCAGCTCAGCTGGGAGACCACCGTCGCCGTGCTCGAAAGCCGTTTCGCGACAGGCGCGATGAAGCCGGCCGATCTCGCGAGAGCGCAGGGCCATTTCGCGCGAATGACGGCGGAGAATGCAAGGCGCACGCTGCGGTTCTGGCAGGTGCGGGCGTCGTAGGACGCGCGCGTTTGGGCACGCTGCGTTCACAGTCCTAGTGTCGTCCCGGCGAAGGCCGGGACCCATAACCACAGGGAGCAGTTTGGCCAGGGCTAGCAGTTGCTCTGCTCTGTTGGGACAAGCACCGCGCATCACCGATGGATCACGCGGTATGGATCCCGGCCCTTCGCCGGGACGACATTGGGGAAGCAGCGCGTCGCGACTCCCCACAGTCGGCTTACGTCGTCAGCCGCCCGCCATCACTGCCGGCAATCGCCCGCGGCACAACACTCCCCACCCGCTCACCTGCAATCGCCACCGGCAGATAATGCTCCGAGCGGCCCTGCCCGTCGCTCTCGATCAGCACCTCGCGCGTCGCGCCGATCTCGGCTTGCAGCCGCTGCCGCAGCGCTGCCTCACCGGCTGCACGCAACCGCTTCGCGCGGTCCTTGATCACGCCGCCCGCAACCTGCGGCATCCGCGCGGCCGGCGTGCCGGGGCGCGGAGAATAAGGGAAGACGTGCAGGAACGTCAGGCCGCACTCCTCGACCAGATCGAGCGAGCGCGAGAACATCTCCTCGGTCTCGGTCGGAAAGCCTGCGATGATGTCGGCGCCGAAGGCGACATCGGGACGCAGGCGGCGCACCTGGTCGCAGAAGGCGATCGCATCCTGCCGCGCATGCCGCCGCTTCATGCGTTTCAGGATCATGTCGTCGCCAGACTGCAGCGACAGATGCAGATGCGGCATCAGCCGCGCATCCTCGGCGATGGCGTCGAGCAGGTCGTTATCGGCCTCGATCGAATCGATCGAGGAGATGCGCAGGCGCCTCAAGTCCGGCACATGCCGCAAAATCTGCTTCGTCAGCATGCCGAGCTTCGGTGCGCCGGGCAAATCGGCGCCATAGCTGGTGAGATCGACGCCGGTCAGCACGATCTCGGCATGGCCGCGCGCCACGAGCGCCCGCACCTGCTCGACCACCGCGCCCATCGGCACCGAACGCGAATTGCCGCGGCCGAACGGAATGATGCAGAACGTGCAGCGATGGTCGCAGCCGTTCTGCACCTGCACGAACACGCGCGGCAGGCCGCTGGCAAAGCCGTCGATCAGATGCGGCGCCATCTCCCGGACCGCCATGATATCGCTAACGGCGATCTTTTCGCTGGCGCCGAGATCAAAGGCCGCGCGCGCCTCGCGCCAGGCATCGCCGCGCATCTTGTCGTCATTGCCGACGACGCGATCGACCTCGGCCATGTCGGCGAACATCTGGCTTTGCGTCTGCGCCGCGCAGCCGGTGACGACAATGCGCGCCTCGGGGCGCTCGCGCTTCAGCTTGCGGATCGATTGGCGCGCCTGCGCCACCGCCTCGTTGGTGACGGCGCAGCTATTGATGACGATGGTGTCGGAAAGCCCCGCGCCTTCTGCCTCGCGGCGCATCACCTCGGCCTCGAAGGCGTTGAGGCGGCAGCCGAAGGTGACGATGTCGACAGCCATCAGCCGACCGGCGCGAACAGCGCCGGATCGAACTGGCCCTCATATTCGAAGGTCGCCGTGCCCGTCATCAGCACATGGTCGTCGCGCTCGCGCCATTCGATGCCGAGCTTGCCGCCGGGCAGCGTGATCTCGACCTTTCGCTCGGCGCGCTTCAGCCGCGCGGCCGCAACCGCCGTCGCGCAGGCCGCCGAGCCGCAGGCCCGGGTCAGGCCGGCGCCGCGCTCCCAGGTGCGGATGGTGATGTGCTCGCGATCGACGATATGGGCGAGCGTGATGTTGGCGCGCTCGGGGAAGATCGGATGGTTTTCGAGCAGCGGACCGAAGCGGCCGAGATCGTAGGCGTTGACGTCGTCCACCCAGAACACCGCGTGCGGATTGCCCATGCTCACCGCTGACGGTGAATGCAGGATCGGATTGTCGATCGGCCCGATCTGCAATTCGATGTAGCGGGTGTCGCGAAACTCTTCCGCCAGCGGAATGTCCTGCCAGCCGAACTTCGGCGCGCCCATGTCGACGGTGTAGAGATCGGGCGCCGGACCCTGCCAGGCATTGAGCAGGCCGGCCGCCGTCTCGAACGTCGCCGTGGTCTGGCCGGTCTTCTCGAAGATGCGGCGGACCACGCAGCGCATGCCGTTGCCGCAGGCGCCGGCCTCGGAGCCGTCATTGTTGTAGATGCTGATGAAGGCCTCGGTGCCGTCAAGCCGGGGCTTCTGCAGCACCATGAGCTGGTCGTAGGGCACGCCCTGCGCGGACGCCACGGCGCGGGCGTCGTCGGGCGTGACCTTTGAGGTGGAATCGCGCATGTCGACAACGACGATCTCGTTGCCGATGCCGTTCATCTTGGCAAATGCGTGGTTGGCCAGCGCGCTCATGAAAATTCCCGAATTTCGCCTGCCTTATATGGCGATCCTTGCCCGCTTGGCCAGTGATTTGCCGCCGCGAGCAGGACATCTGCCATGACGCATCTGTCATGGGACGAATTCGGCGCTCGCGTGTTAGAACGGCGCGGTTCGCGTGAACGGGGATGCGCGGCCGGGTTAAGGCCTTGGTGGGTAAGGCCTTGATGATTTAAGGCCCTGGCGAACCACGGCCTTGGGGAGAATAAAATGAACAGTTTTCGTCGTCTTGTTCTGGCCGCGCTGATCCCGGCAGCGGCCTTGTCGCTTGGTTTATCCGGCGCTCTGGCGCAGTCCCCGAGCCCGGCCGCCTCGGCAAGCCCTTCTACGACAAGCCCTTCGCCAGCCCCGTCGGCCTCGCCCGCCCCGGCCGCGAGCGCGTTGCCCGCCCCGGCCGCAACGCCATCGCCGGCGGCCAGCGCCTCTCCCGCGCCTGCAGCCTCGCCATCACCCGCAGCCAGCGCCTCCCCCAGCCCGCAGACCCCGCCGCCCGCTGCGGCCGCGACGCCACCTCCGGTGCAGACCGCCGACCCCTTCGGCCTCGAGACGACGCTCGAGCCGAAGAAGGTCGTGATGGTCAAGGGCACCGCCAATTGGGATTCCGCCTTCGACACGCTGATCGACGCCTTCAAGGCGCTCAATACGCTGCTGGACAAGCAGGGCATCAAGCACGCCGGCAACTCGATGATCGTCTACACCTCGACGGACGACACCGGCTTCACCTTCCTCGCAGAGATCCCGGTCGAGCAGGACCCCAAGAACCTGCCCAAGGACATGAGCATCGGCAAATCGCCGGAGGGCAAGGCGCTGAAATTCGTCCATCGCGGCTCCTACGACAACATGGACAACACTTATGAGGCGATCACCAATCACCTCGACGACAAGAGGCTGGAAGCCAAGGACACCTTCATCGAGGAGTACCTCACCGATCCCCTGAAGACGGCCGAGGACAAGCTCGTGATCAACGTTTTCGTACCCCTGAAGTGAGATTGATGAAAAAGCCTGCCGTACTTGCTGCCGTACTCGCCGCCGTCCTTGCCACCACTTTGCTGGCCGCGCCCGCGCGCGCCGACGATTTTCCCGCCGCGATCTCGGTGAGCGGCGAAGCCACCGTCTCGGTGGTGCCGGACCTCGCGCAGATCGACGCAGGCGTCGCGAGCGACGCCAAGACGGCGAAGGAAGCCTCCGATGCCAACAACGCCGCGATGGGCAAGGTGCTGCTGGCGCTGAAGAGCGCCGGCATCGCCGAGAAGGACTACCAGACCTCGCGGCTGTCGCTGCAGCCGCAATACGGCCAGAACAAATCCACCGGCGCGTCGCCCGTGGTCGGCTTCCGCGCCTCCAACCGCGTCACGGTGAAGATCCGCGACGTGACCAAGGCGGCCGGCGTCATCGACACGCTGGTCAGCGCCGGTGCCAACGATATCGGCAACATCTCGTTCGAGGTGACGCAGGCCTCAAAACTGCTCGACGATGCCCGCGAGCAGGCGGTGGCGGACGCGCGCCGCAAGGCCGAGATCTATGCGAAGGCCACTGGCGTGACGCTGGGCGCGCCGCTCAGCGTCTCCGAGGGCGGCGCGCCGGTGCCGCTGTTCAAGGCGCGGATTGCGACGGCCCCGATGGCGGCGCCCGCCGCGGTCGCGCCCGGCGAGGAGACGCTGTCGGTGACGGTGAATGTGAGCTGGGCGATCAAGGCCGGGCAATAGTCTCGTTCGTAAGAGGCACGTCGGCGCAAGACCTAATCAGTCATTCGCGCTGATATCTGTAAAAAGGAACCCCGCCGGCGTCTTGGTAAAGACGAAGATGAGCTCGCCGCAGAAGATGAAGTAACTGTCGTTCTTATAATCATCGCGATCGTAGACGGCCTTACCGCGCTGGATACACGCGCGATTTTTTGCCGTGAACGAGGTCCGATAGGTCTTGGCGCCAAATTGCGCGGCGTCGCGAATTGCGTTGTCGTTCATGAACGGCAATCGTGTCATACCGGCGACGGCGGCGGAATCGTTTGCCTTCAGCGCCGCGCGAAACTTCTCGATGAAGCCATCGAACTCCTTCTGCAAGGCAGGAGAAGCGACGGCATTCTTCGCCTGGGCGACGGCTGGAGCAAGGTTCACAAGAGCGGTTGCAAGCACAATTCTCAGCAAAAGTCCCACAGGCCGGTTCCATCCATCGATCAATCAAGGTCTTCCGACCGAAACAAATTCATGGTGTTTTGTTGCGTCAGGGGCTTTCTGGTTCAACGGCGCAGAGTCGCACGCACTTGTCGCGATAGGAGCAAAGCGGACATTGCTTTCGTCGCATCGCGCGCCGGGTTTATGGGGACACGAGCTAAATCTCCACGACCTGCCCGGGCTTCATCGCCACGAACTTCTCCTGCGGAATCTTTGCCGCTTCGAGCGCTTCCACCAGCGCTTTCGCCGGCGCGTCGATTGCTTCGTCAGTGAGCTGGAACGTGCCGTGGTGATGCCCGAGCGCGGCCTCGGCGCCGCAATCGGCCAGCGCCTTCACCGCGTCCTCGGGATTCATGTGCTGGTCGCGCATGAACCAGCGTGGCTCATAGGCGCCGATGGGGAGGATGGCGAGACGCAGCTTGCCGTGCTTCTCGGCGACGCGGCGGAAATGCCGGCCGTCGCCATAGCCGGAATCGCAGACCACGTAGATCTTCCCGGCCGGCGTCTCCAGGACGAAACTCGCCCACAGCGCCTTGTTGCGGTCGAACAGGCCGCGCGCGGTCCAGTGCCGGGTCGGCACCAGATGCACGGCAACGCCTTCGCCGAGCTCGACGCGGTCGTGCCAGTCGAACGCTTCCGCCCTGATCGAGGGATCGACGCCGCGCATCGTCACGTCGTTGCCGAGCGGGGTCACGACGCGCGGGCCAAAGTTCTTCGCGAGGCGCGACAGCGTCGCCATGTCGAGATGATCGTAGTGGCCATGCGAGACCAACACGACGTCGACCTTCGGCAGCTTCTCGAAGGCGATGCCGGGATCATTGTGCCGCTTCGGCCCCGCCCAGCCGACCGGCGAGACCCGCGAGGACCAGACGGGATCGACCAGGATGTTGAGGCCGCCGGCCTGGATCAGCCAGCTGGCATGCCCGACGAAGGAGAGCCGCACCTTGCCGCCATCGACCCGCTCCGGCGGGGTGTCGGCATGGGGGCTCGGAGCCCAGTCCGGCCAGGCCGCCCGTTGCCGCTTGCCGCTGAACTGCCAGCGCAGCACCTCTCGCAGCGATTTCGGCGGCGCCCCGTCCGGATCGAAGAATTGCAGGCCGTTGAAATGGTCGGAGGCGGGGCCGTCATAGGTCTTCATGCGAGACATCCAGAGGGAGGGGACGCCGACCAGGGCACCGGCTCCGGCGAGCAGTCCGAAAAGGCGGCGGCGGGTGACCGGCACGGGCGGGCTTCTAGGGATGGTCGGGGTGGCAAGTCATTACCGCCTATATGGGCAGGGCGGCGCAAAAAGGAACCCATCGACAAAAGGGACATAATTTCAGAGCCTTGCCCTGGCAAACACCTGCCGGCGCCCTAACTTTCCTTGACTTTTGGGCGGGAGCGGCGTTTAACCCCGCCACTTTCTCGGAAAGGCTTTCTTTTCGACCCGCCGACCGGCCCGCGAGGCCGGAGGTCAACGCCCGACAGCGCTGTGCGCCCTCGGGCGCAAAGGTGTTTGGAAGATCGTTTGCCCAAGGAAGTGGTCATCCCCCGCGAAGGCGGGGGATCCAGGACTCCGAGACAGCTCGGCTGGAACCGAGGAGCCGCGGCGTACTGGATGCCCGCCTTCGCGGGGCATGACAGCGGAGAGTAGCGGCGCGCCCCTCACTCGGGGACAGCAACAGGACAACGGCATTGTTCGACAATCTGTCGGAACGGCTTGGTGGCATTCTCGATCGTCTGACGGGGCGCGGTGCGCTGACCGAAAAGGACGTAGACGCCGCGATGCGCGAGGTGCGCCGCGCGCTGCTGGAGGCCGACGTCGCGCTCGAGGTCGTGCGCAGCTTCACCGAGCGCGTGCGCGAGCAGGCGATCGGCGCCACCGTCGTCAAGTCGGTCACCCCCGGCCAGATGGTGGTCAAGATCGTCCATGACGAGCTGATCAACACGCTCGGCGCCGAAGGCCAGACCCTCGACGTCAATGCCGTGCCGCCGGTGCCGATCATGATGGTCGGCCTGCAAGGCTCCGGCAAGACCACCACCACCGCAAAGCTCGCTCGCCGCCTGGTCCAGCGCGACAAGCGCAAGGTGCTGATGGCCTCGCTCGACGTCTATCGTCCGGCGGCGATGGAGCAGCTGGCCGTGCTCGGCCGCGACCTCGACATTCCGACCCTGCCGATCGTCGCCGGACAGCAGCCGCCGCAGATCGCGAAGCGCGCGCTGGAAGCCGGCAAGCTAGGCGGCTACGACATCGTGCTGCTCGACACCGCCGGCCGCACCACGCTCGATGAAGAGATGATGACGGAGGCAGCGGCGATCAAAGCCGCGGCCAACCCGCATGAAGTGCTGCTGGTCGCCGATTCGCTCACCGGCCAGGACGCGGTGAACCTGGCGCGCTCGTTCGACCAGCGCGTCGGCCTCACCGGCATCGTGCTGACACGTGTGGACGGCGACGGCCGCGGCGGCGCCGCGCTGTCGATGCGCGCGGTCACCGGCAAGCCGATCAAGCTGATCGGCACCGGCGAAAAGACCGATGCGCTGGAGGATTTCCACCCCGACCGTATCGCCGGCCGCATCCTCGGCATGGGCGACGTGGTCTCCCTGGTCGAGCGCGCCGCCGCCAATATCGACGCCGAGAAGGCCGCGCGCACCGCCGAGCGCATGCGCAAGGGTCAGTTCGACCTCAACGACATGCGCGAGCAGCTGTTGCAGATGTCCAACATGGGCGGCATCAGCGGCCTGATGGGCATGATGCCCGGCATCTCCAAGATGAAGAACCAGATCGCGGCGGCCGGCATCGACGACAAGATTTTGAAGCGCCAGGTCGCGATCATCGATTCCATGACGCGCGACGAGCGCCGTCATCCGGACCTGCTGAAAGCAAGCCGCAAGAAGCGCATCGCGGCCGGAAGTGGCCAGAGCGTCGAGCACGTCAACAAGCTGCTCAAGATGCACCGGAACATGGCCGACGTGATGAAGGCCATGGGCTCGGGCAAGCGCGGCCCGCTCGCGGGCATCGCGCAGGCGATGGGCTTTGGCGGCGGCATGAAGATGCCCTCGCCGGAAGAGATGAAGGCGATGCAGGAAAAGATGCAGGCCGGCGGCGGTGGCCTGCCGAATCTGCCGAAGGATCTGCCGCCCGGTCTTCGCAGCGGCCTGCCCAACCTTCCCGGACTGACCGGGCTGAGCGGCAAGCCGACGCTGCCGGGCCTCGGCGGCTTCCCGGGGAAGAAGAAATGAGGAATTCGTCGCGGGGGATCGCACCGGTCCCGCGTGACGCGGAATACCAATCGACCGAACAAAACGTATTTTGAAGGAGAACTGAATGTCCGTCGTTATCCGCCTCGCCCGTGCAGGCACCAAGAAGCGTCCCGTCTATCACGTCGTCGTCGCCGATTCGCGCTTCCCCCGCGATGGCCGCTTCATCGAGCGTCTCGGCTATTTCAACCCGCTGCTGCCGAAGGACAACGAGACCCGCCTCAAGCTCGACATGGACAAGGTGAAGTCCTGGCTCGCCAAGGGCGCGCAGCCGTCGGACCGCGTGATGCGTTTCCTCGATGCCGCTGGCGTCAAGAAGCGCGAAGCGCGCAACAACCCCGAGAAGGCCGTGCCGCGCAAGGAGCGCAAGGCGCAGGCCGAAGCCGCCGCCAAGGGCTAAGGCTAGATCATGTCGGCGCTGGTCTGCGTCGCGCGGATCGGCGCCGCGCATGGTGTGCGCGGTGCGGTCAAGCTATGGACCTTCACCGAGGATCCGTTTGCCGTGCGCCGCTACGGTCCGCTGCTGTCCAAGGACGGCAAGCGCCAGTTCGAGGTCGCGACGGCGCGCGAGGCCAAGGACCATCTGGTCGCGACGTTCAAGGGCGTCACGACCCGCGATGAGGCCGAGCGCCTCAACGGCATCGAGCTCTACGTCGCGCGCGAAAAACTGCCCGCGACGGACGAGGACGAATATTACCACACCGACCTGATCGGACTCGCCGCCGTCACCACGGATGGCGAGCCGCTCGGCCGCGTGCTCGCGATCCATAATTTCGGCGCCGGCGACATCATCGAGATCGCGCCGCTCAAGGGCGCGACGCTGCTGCTGCCGTTCTCCAATGCGGTGGTGCCCGAGGTCGACCTCAAAGGCGGCCGTGTCGTGATCGAGCTGCCGCAGGAGATCGAGGGCGACGATCCGTCCACGAGCCGTCCCGGTCTAGTGCGCAAAGCGCAGGAAGGCCGGGACCCATAACCACCGGCCGAAATTTTTCGCTAAGCTGATCGCTCCAGCCATCGCACAACTAAGTGAGGTGGCTATGGGTCCCGGCCTTCGCCGGGATGACGAGAACTGAGATCGAATGACCACCCCCTCACCCTGGCGCGCGACGGTGCTGACGCTGTTTCCGGAGATGTTTCCGGGGCCGCTCGGCGTGAGCCTCGCCGGCCGCGCACTGGCTGGCGGGCTCTGGGAGATCGAGGCGCGGGACATCCGGGCCTCCGCCACCGATCGCCATCGCAGCGTCGACGATACCCCTGCCGGCGGCGGGCCGGGCATGGTGCTGCGGGCCGATGTGCTGGCCGCGGCCATCGATGCCGCCGGGATCGGCCCGGAACGGCCGCGCCTGCTGATGAGCCCCAGGGGGCGGCCATTGACTCAGGCCCGCGTGGTTGAGCTCGCGCAGGGGCCCGGCCCGCTGATCGTCTGCGGGCGGTTCGAGGGGATCGACCAGCGGGTGATCGACGCCAGGGGCCTGGAGGAGGTCTCGATCGGCGATTACGTACTCTCCGGGGGCGAAATCGCAGCCTTGGCCCTGATCGACGCCTGTGTCCGGCTGCTGCCGGGGGTGATGGGCAAGGAAGCCTCGGGAACCGAGGAAAGCTTTTCCGACGGCCTGCTCGAATACCCCCAATACACCCGCCCACAGCTGTTCGAGGGGGTTCCGATCCCGGAGATCCTGACCTCCGGCGACCACGCCAGGGTCGCCGGCTGGCGGCGGGCGCAATCCGAGGCCCTGACAGAGGCCCGGCGGCCGGATTTATGGGCCCAAATCCCGCCCAAGCCGGCGAATCGGCCCCGTCGCCAAAAAACGCCAAAAAACAAGACAGACGGGTGACAAACGCTCCGGCTTGCCTTATAGGAGCGGCCACATCCGCAAGAGCTGGATAGACGAATTTCGCGCAGCCCCCGATCTGCGGCTGGGCGCGCCGATGGAGATTACCCCATGAACCTGATCCAACAGCTTGAAAAAGAGCAGTTCGAGAAGCTCTCTGCCACCAAGGAAATCCCGGAATTCGCCCCCGGCGACACCGTGATCGTCAACGTGAAGGTCGTCGAAGGCGATCGCACCCGCGTGCAGGCCTATGAAGGCGTCTGCATCGGCCGTTCCGGCGGCGGCCTCAACGAGAGCTTCACCGTCCGCAAGATCTCCTATGGCGAGGGCGTCGAGCGCGTGTTTCCGCTGCTCTCCCCGATGATCGACTCGATCAAGGTGGTACGCCGCGGCAAGGTGCGTCGTGCGAAGCTCTATTACCTCCGCAACCTGCGCGGCAAGTCGGCCCGCATCGTCGAGAAGCAGGACCGCCAGGCGGCCGTCGGCGAGTAAGCTTCGCCACCAGGCAAGTCTTTCGAAAGCGCGGGGCTCGGCCCCGCGCTTTTTTGTTTGGCTCCGCTGTCATTGCGAGGAGCGCTTGCGACGAAGCAATCCAGATTGTCGCCGCGGATGCATTTCTGGATTGCTTCGCTGCGCTCGCAATGACGAGCTGAAACTCTCGCGCTTTAACTTCCGCGTGCTATATAGCTTCTAGAATGTTTCCAGATCTGACCAGCTTCGGCCTCGTCCAGCGCATCGTCATCGACGATCGCTCGCGGCTGCCTGGCCGGTTCTTCGGACGCTTCGCGACCTCGGCAACCTCAGAGCTTAGCCGCGCAGCCTAAAAGGCTGCGCTGACGATTTTGTTGCCCGCGCGGTCTGCCGCGCTATCCGCTTACACAACATTCTTCGGAGCTGACGCTCATGTCCAAGCCGACCACCCTGTACGACAAGATCTGGAACGACCATCTGGTGCACGAAGCCGATGACGGCACCTGCCTGCTCTATATCGACCGCCACCTGGTGCACGAGGTGACCTCGCCGCAGGCGTTCGAAGGCCTGCGCGCCACGGGCCGCAAGGTCCATGCGCCCGAGAAGACGCTCGCGGTCGTCGACCACAACGTGCCGACCACCGACCGCACCAAGCCGAATCCCGATCCTGAAAGCATCGAGCAGATCAAGGCGCTGGCCGAGAACGCCAAGGAATTCGGCATCGAATATTACAACGAGTTCGACAAGCGCCAGGGCATCGTCCACGTCATCGGCCCCGAGCAGGGCTTTACGCTGCCCGGCACCACCATCGTCTGCGGTGACAGCCACACCTCGACGCATGGCGCGTTCGGCGCGCTCGCGCACGGCATCGGCACGAGCGAGGTCGAGCACGTGCTGGCGACGCAGACGCTGATCCAGAAGAAGGCCAAGAACATGCGCGTCACCGTCGACGGCAAATTGCCTGACGGCGTGACCGGCAAGGACATCATCCTGGCCATCATCGGCGAGATCGGCACGGCCGGCGGCACCGGCTACGTGCTGGAATATGCGGGCGATGCGATCCGCGCGCTCTCGATGGAAGGCCGCATGACGGTCTGCAACATGTCGATCGAAGGCGGCGCCCGCGCCGGCCTCGTTGCGCCCGACCAGAAAGCCTACGACTTCCTGCGCGACCGTCCGAAGTCGCCGAAGGGCGCGGCCTGGGACGCGGCGATGCGCTATTGGGAGAAACTGCGCTCCGACGAAGGCGCGCATTTCGACCACGAGCTGCGTCTCGATGCGGCCAAGCTGCCGCCGATCGTGACCTGGGGCACGAGCCCGGAGGACGTCATCTCGGTCACCGGCATCGTGCCTGATCCGGACAAGATCGCGGACGAGGCCAAGCGCATCTCCAAGCATCGCGCGCTGAAATATATGGGCCTGACCGCGGGGACGAAGATCACCGACATCAAGCTCGACCGCGTCTTCATCGGCTCATGCACCAATGGCCGCATCGAAGATCTGCGCGCGGCAGCGAAGATTGCCGAGGGCAAGACCGTTTCGGCAAGCGTCAACGCCATGGTCGTGCCGGGCTCCGGCATCGTGAAGGAGCAGGCGGAAGCCGAGGGTCTCGACAAGATCTTCATCAAGGCCGGATTCGAATGGCGCGAGCCGGGCTGCTCGATGTGCCTCGCCATGAACCCGGACAAGCTGAAGCCGGAAGAGCGCTGCGCCTCGACCTCGAACCGCAACTTCGAGGGCCGCCAGGGCTTCAAGGGCCGCACGCATCTGGTGTCGCCGGCGATGGCGGCGGCAGCGGCGATCGCGGGTCACTTCGTCGACGTCAGGGACTGGCGCTGAGCCGCTTCCTGCAATTGTAGCGATCGCGGCAAACCGCCGTTAATCGACGCCGCCCACACTGCGTCCTCGCGACGGTTCGCGAGGACGCAAATCATGGCCAACAAGCCTGAATATGTCGATCTGATCAGCGAGGCGACGCGCCAGCATCGCCGCCGCGCCACGCCGCTTCGCGTCGTCGCCAGGCCCGAGGTCGAGGAGACCTCGAAGCTCAGCCGCTGGCCGCCGGCGATGTTCCGGCAGTGGAAGGTCGAGAATTTGATGCGCTGGAAGGCATCGTCGTGGAAGCTGAGGGATTGGCTCTGAGTTAAAGAGCGCCGTTCCTATCCGCTGTCATTCCGGGGCGCCCATAGGGCGAACCCGGAATCTCGAGGTTCCGGGTTCGATGCTTCGCATCGCCCCGGAATGACGGTGCTAACTCAGATCACCAATAGTAGCGGTACGGATAGTGCCAGCGGTGCCAATGGTGCCAGCGGCAGATGCGGCGTGGACCGTAATAGGTCCAGATGATCCGGCAGCGCCGCGGATAGTGGTAGTAGGGATAGTAGCCGCTGTAATAATAGCGCCGGTGGAAGTGGCGATAGCCGTAATGAGGGCGATAGCCCCAGTGGCGATAGCCGCCGTAGTGACGGAATCCGCCGTAGCGAATGCCGCCGCCGTGGAAGGCCGGCGCGGCGTGGAAGCCGCCACCATGGAAACCGCCGCCGCGAAAGCCGCCGAAATGTCCTCCGCCACCGCGGAAGCCACCGCCGCCGTGAAAATGTCCGCCACCACCATGCCCGCCGCCGCCGTGGCGAACCTGCGTGACGAGATCGTCGGCCGCAGCCTTGGTCGCGGGTGCCGTCGCCGGATTGATCAAGGTGAGCGCTTCAGCGCGCTGCGCGCTCCCGCTCGACAGCATCAGCGTCGCGGCGGCCGCAATCCCGAGCAGGCGCATCGGGCCTGCCCTGACACCCAAACTCCTCAGCATGGATTCCTCCCTGAATGTGAACAGCGGCATTGCGGCGCAGCGTCTCGCGCCGTCGCTGTTCATTTGCAGTCGCTCCCGAGATTAAATTACGGACAGCGACGTGAACGCGCTATGAATGAACGAGCTTGCCGAGCGACGCGACGTCGCGGCCCGAGGAATCCTTGCAATGACCGTCTACGCGATTGCGCAATTGAAGATGACGGACCGCGCCGCCTATGACCGCTATCAGGCGCGGTTCTTCGACGTGTTCAGGAAGTACAACGGACGGCTGCTCGCCGCCGATGAACGTCCACGCGTGTTCGAAGGCGCATGGCCGCATGACAAGCTTGTCCTGATGTCGTTTCCGGACGAAGCCGCATTCCTCGCGTTCTCGAACTCGCCCGAATACGAAGACATCTCGCGCGACCGCAAGGCGGGCGCGCGGGCGACGGTGCTGCTGGTGAAGGGATTTGCGCCCGGCTAGCGGATCACCAGAACGGGCCGTAGCCGAAGACGAAGGGTGCGGGCACGCCGTAGGGATAAGGACGGTAGTAGACCGGCCGCACGTAGTAGCGCGGATCACGGCGCACGGCAGGCGGCACGACGTCATGGGTTCGCGCGTGTCGCCGCACATCGAAAATCGCGATCCCCGCCGAGGCCTCAGGCACAGTCACTCGTGGCGCAGCAGATCTTGGCGCCGCAGTCGCGCGAGGAAGGCCGGCGGCAAGCGCAACGGCAAGGGCTAGTGCAATCCATCTCGCCATGACGATCCTCACGAGGCCACCGCGTTGCGCGCCGGCGCGGGCCTCAACCCCGGCGCCAGTAGCAGCTCATACGCGGCACGATCACCGTGCCGCTCGGCCTGTATTCCTGCACATAGGTGGCATTGCACTCGCGGACCGCGTCGGGGCCCGGATTGTAGCGGGGATAGACGCCATCAGGGGTGTAGTAGGGCGTGACCCGCAGGCGCGCAGGGCGCCGCTTGCGCGGCGGGGGAACGTCATCGAGCGTGGCCGCCTGGGCCACCCGGATCTCGGGAGCAGCCTTCTGCGCTTGAGCATTGGCTTGGGCATTGGCTTGAGCATTGGCCTGGGCGCCAACAAAAAACGTCGAAAACAACCCCATGCACAGTAGAACCGGTACCGCTGTTCCCGCCCGCATCACATCACCACTGACCCCTGCCAACCCCTTGATGCGCCGTACGCTCCCCGTTTTCGCGCGCGACGTCAACGCTCCTTCTTAGGCCAATCCTATATAGCGGGATGCATCGCCACGAAACCCGCGTTAAGAGAGGCTCATGTGGACGGAATTGAAAGCACCCTCGCTGGCCGAGATGGAAGCGATGGCCCATGACGTGTTCGAGCGCCTGCCGGCGGAGTTTCGAAAGCTCTGCGAGGGCGTGATCCTCCGCGTCGACGACTTCCCGACCGAGGAGGTCCTGGACGAGATGGAATGCGAGAGCGAGTTCGACCTGCTCGGCCTGTTCCAGGGCGTCGGCTTGCCCCAGCAGAGTTTTGGCGACGTGGCGCGGCTGCCCAACATGGTCTGGCTCTACCGCCGGCCGATCCTGGACTACTGGGCCGAGCACGACGAGAGCCTCGGCCACATCGTCCGCCACGTCCTGATCCACGAGATCGGCCACCATTTCGGCCTCTCGGACGACGATATGGCGGCGATTGAGGCCAAGGCAGACTAGAGCGCCTAGGACGGCGCGCTCCCTCTCCCGCTCACGGGAGAGGGCCGGGGAGAGGGTGTCTCCGCAACGGGACAATCTCCTAGAGGAGAGAGCCCTCACCCGCGCCTCCGGCGCGACCTCTCCCGCAAGCGGGAGAGGTAAGGCAGATCTGCCGAATTCGGCCTAGGATTCCGGCCCCGACCGCGATAAATACACCTTCCCTGAACCACCCCCGGGAAAGCGCAACCATGGACAAGTTCACCACGCTGGAAGGCGTCGCGGCGCCGCTGAAGATCATCAATGTCGACACCGACATGATCATTCCGAAGCAGTACCTCAAGACCATCAAGCGCACCGGCCTTGGCAAGGGGCTCTTCTCCGAGCAGCGCTACAAGGACGATGGCAGCGAGAACCCGGATTTCGTCCTCAACCAGCCCGCCTATCGCAATGCGAAGGTGCTGGTCGCCGGCGACAATTTCGGCTGCGGCTCGAGCCGCGAGCACGCACCCTGGGCGCTGCTCGACTTCGGCATCCGCTGCGTGATCTCGACCTCGTTCGGCGACATCTTCTACAACAATTGCTTCAAGAACGGCATTCTGCCGATCCGCGTCAGCCAAGAAGACCTCGACAAGCTGTTCGACGACGCCGAGCGCGGCGCCAACGCGACGCTGACGATCGACCTGCCGAACCAGGAGATCCGCGGTCCCGACGGCGGCAAGGTCAAGTTCGAGATCGACCCGTTCCGCAAGCACTGCCTGATCAACGGCCTCGACGACATCGGTCTCACGATGGAGAAGAAGGCCTCGATCGACACCTATGAGGACAAGCTCAAGCGCGAGCGCGCCTGGGCCTGATTCAAGATCTTCGTTCGAGCCCCGGCGCTGTCGGCGCCGGGGCTTTTTCTTTGCCTTGCTTATCCCGTATAGCTGCACGCATGCTGCCCGAGATCGTCACCTTCTGGCATGGCCCGATGGATGCGCTGCGCCAGACCTGTCTGCGCTCGCAGCTGGCTGCCGGGCACAAGGTCACGGTCTACAGCTTCGACCCCATTCCCGACCTGCCGGCGGGCGTCGAGAATGCCGAGGCCGAAGCGATCCTGCCGCATGCGTTCTCCGAGCGGTTGCGGCCGCCGCAGCCGGACGGCAGCTGGCGCGACTGGACCACGCTGCAGTTCAGCGATTTCTTCCGCATGAAGCTGATGGCGAAGCGCCTCGGCCTCTGGCTCGATGCCGACGTGTTGCTCTTGAAGCCCGTGGAGATCGATCCGGCAAAGCCCTACTTCGCCTGGGAACGGCCGCGCCAGCTCGGCAATTCAGTGCTCTACCTGCCGCCTGAGCACGGCATCGTGCGTGCGTTCGAAGAGCTGATGGAGCAGGAGGAACTGACGCCGAACTGGCTGTCACTGCGCCACCGCATCACGTTTGCGATGCGCCGCCTGCGCGGCGGCTCGAACCGGCTCGCCGATATTCGCATCGCAATCTTCGGGCCAGCGGCGCTGACCGCGCTCGCGCGCCGCACCGGTGAATTGAGCTGCGCACTGCCGAAGCAGTCGTTCTACGCCGTGCATGCCGAGCCGAAATTGTTTTTCGACCCCTCGAGCTATCTCGGCCTCGTCACCAACCCCGAGATCATCGGTCTGCACATCTCACCCAAGGGCCGTGGCGGCGAGAAGCCCATACCGGGCAGCCTGTATGCCTGGGCGACGGAGCGGTTTGCGTAGCCCCCTCGTGCCCCGGACGCGGTGCGGCGCCATAAGCGCGTTTACGCGCGTCTTCGACGCGCTACGGTGAGCTCCGCAGAGGCGCATCTCGCCGCATTGCTGGGTCCCGGCTCAGCGCAGCAGCGTTTCGCGCTGCAGCGCGTCCGGGACACGAGATCAACCACCAAAGCGCCACACCTCCAACAATTCCCAGTTTGATCCAGCGCAACGCGCTCCTGCACCATTGTGCCTAATCTGACTCCAATTCCACGACCCCAAGAGGAGCCTCGCATGAGCACGGCAAGCAGGCCTTATCCCATCGTTCAGGATCTCATCGAGACCTTTGCCAACTGGCTGAAGCATCGCCGCGAGATGAATGAGATGCGGCAGCTCGACCGCGCCGATTTCGACCGGATCGCGGCCGATCTCAGGATCGCACCTGACGATCTCGAAGAGCTGGTCCGCCACGGCAAGCACGCCGCGGACGAGCTGCCGAAGATGCTGGCGCAGCTCGGCATCAGCGCGGAGCGGCTCGGGCAGGCGCAGCCATTGCTGCTGCGCGACATGGAGCGGACCTGCTCGCTCTGCAATCACAAGGGAGTGTGCGACCGCGATCTCGCCGAGGGCACCGCCGCGGAGAACTATCACGGCTACTGCGCCAACGCCGCGACGCTGGAATCGCTCGACCGCGCCGATCTCGCGCCGCGGTGAGGCGGGCGCGGTTAGTCGATCCAATCCGGCGCGTGAGGTAGCTCGACGCTCTCTGCGGTGTCGTGATTGATCCAGATTTCGGCGTTCTCGACGCGAAGCAACTCGACCACTTTGGCCATGGATGCGACCGTTGCCTGCTGGTCCGCATTGAAGGACGGCACGCGCATGTGCCGGAGGTTCTCCCGATTGTGCGCGACGTCGCCGCTCAGCAGCACGGCGCCGCGCCGCGGCAGCCTCACCATCAGCGAGCAATGCCCGAGCGTATGGCCGGGCGTGAAGATCATGCGCACCGCGCCGTCGCCGAATATGTCGTGGTCACCATCGACGATCTCGTAAGGCCGCTCTTTCAACATCCTGTAGTGCTGCAGCGAGTAGCCGAATTCTTCCGGCTCCGGTCCGAACATGGCCTCGAATTCGGCCCGCTGAGCGATCCATCTTGCATTTTCGAACAGATCGACATTTCCGATATGATCGAAATGCGCATGGGAAAGCAGGATCGTGCTGATATCGCGGGGCCGCACCCCGATTTCATCCAATTGGCCCGCGATGGGACGGCGCACGATGCCGCGTATGCCATGCGCGATGATGCGTCCTTCCGGATGCTTCGCGAGCTCATCCTCGATTCCCGTGTCCCAGAGCAGCCACTCGCCGCGATGACGGATGAGATAGGCATTGCAGCTCAGCGTCATGGGGACGCCGACATTGATACCGGGAGAATAGATCGAACCGTCTTCGACCTCCGCAATGCCTCCGTCGAGGATGTAGATCCTGTCAATCGTCGCCATTGGGAACTCTTCACGCCGCCGATTCAATACGCCGCTTCGTCTCGCGCATGTCACGCCCTGGCGGCATGCCGAACAGCCGGCAATATTCCCGCGTGAACTGCGTGACGCTTTCGTAGCCGACCCGATGCGCCGCCGTCGCGATCTGCGCGCCGTCGGCCAGCATCGCGCGACGGGCTTCGATCAAGCGAAGCTGTTTCTGGAACTGGAGCGGGGTCAGCGACGTGACGCTGCGGAAGTGCAGGTGAAACGCCGACTGGCTCATGCCGGCGGCCTTGGCAAGCTGGTCGATCCGCAGCGGTTTGGCATAGAAGGCGCGAATGATCGCGACCGCACGGCCGATCCGCTGCGCATGGCTGTCGGCAATGCCGAGCGCCCTGATGGCGCCGCCGTGCCGGCCGGCCAGCAGCCAGTAGTGCAGCTCTCGCACCAGCTGGCGTTGCAGGATCGGCAGGGATGAGGGGCGGTCGATCAGGCGCAGCAGCCGCAGCGCCGCGTCTGCAACCTCCTGCTCCGTCGGCTCGACGCGCAGCGGCCGGGACGGAATGAACGGGACCGAACCCATCTCGACGACCAAGCTCTCGATGACGGTAGGATCGAGCTCGACAACGAGCGCCAGATAGGGCGCGACGGCTGTGGCGCGCGTGATCTGGCTGACCGTCGGCACGTCGCTCGCGATCACCAGCGAATCGCCTGCACCAAAATCGAAAGACGTGGGGCCGGTCGCAACACGCTTGGCACCTTGCAGCACCAATGCGACCAGAGGCTTGGAAATCGCAAACTGGAGTGCGCTCGGCGCCGTCTCACGGATGATCGAGATGCCGGCGAAAGGCGTGGACGCAAGGCCCTTTTCGTCGGCGTGAGTTGCGGAATAACGGCTGGCGATCTGGAGCAGCGTTTCGGTCACGCGCCAATCCTAAGCCGTGCTCGGCCTGCGGGCAATCCAGGTCGGCGGATCGGGCAGGAAAACAGGAGTTTTGGGCAAACCGCTCGCGCGCCGTATTCGGGAGTGTTGGGCAAGACGATCCGAGAATCCGGCAACACCGGATGATCGATCGCCGGCAGAAGGACCGCACCGTAACCCTTCGAGGACCTACCGATGCCCACCATTTCCCTTGTCACCGGCGCCAGTCGCGGCCTAGGCCGCAACACCGCGATCGCCATCGCGCGCCGCGGCGGTGACGTGATCGTGACCTATCGCAGCGGCGCTGCAGCTGCCCGCGACGTCGTCACCGAGATCGAGGCGCTCGGCCGACAGGCTATCGCGCTCGAGCTCGACGTCACCTCCGTTTCGACCTTTCCCGCCTTCGCTGCAAGCGTTCGATCCGCGCTCGCCGAGCGTTGGGGTAGGGAGAAGCTCGACCACCTCATCAACAATGCCGGCCAAGGCGAAATGGCGGCGATCGCCGAGACGACGGAGCAGCAATTCGACGCCCTGTTCGGCACGCATGTCAAAGGACCGTTCTTTCTGACGCAGGCCTTGCTGCCACTGCTCGCCGACAATGGCCGGATCATCAACTTCTCCAGCGGGCTGACGCGCGTGTCTTTCCCCGGCTTCTCGGCCTACGCTGCCGCGAAGGGGGCCGTCGAGGTTCTGACCGTCTACATGGCCAGGGAATTCGGCGATCGCGGCATCACCGCCAACGTCGTCGCGCCCGGCGCGATCGAGACCGACTTCCTCGGCGGCGCCGTCCGGGACATGCCGGATTTGAACAGGCAGTTCGCGCAAATGACCGCGCTCGGTCGCGTCGGCGTGCTCGACGACGTCGGGCCGATGGTCGCAAGCCTGCTCGCTCCCGACAACCGCTGGGTCACTGCGCAGCGGATCGAGGTGTCCGGCGGACAGACGATCTGAGCGAGGCGGCGCTTGCGCGCCTCGCGCCGCACGGCGGCGTACAGCAGAGCTCCCACTTTGCGCGCACCTCGCCGGGCGGCAGTGAGCCTCAATAGTATGATTTATGCAGCATCCGGTTTGCGCGACGGGGATGCGGGAAAGCTCACCGCAATTATCCGTGCTTGATCTCGACTATTTGCTCTGTTTGGATCATTGCCGTTGAACAATTGGTATTTCGGATAATCATGGTAAATGAAACAGATAGTACCCGTCGTTCATTGGGGACTCGTCCACAAAGGGATATCGTGAGCGTCCATCGCAAGGAGTTCGGGAACCGGCTGTTGGCGGCGCTGCCGCCGGCGGATCTCGGTTTGCTCATTCCCCACTTCCAGAGGGTCTCGTTCGAACCCGACGCCGTCCTGGTGCGATCGGGCGACGATCTCGACCCGGTCTATTTTCCCCATAGCGGCGCCATCGCCTTCATGCTCGATATGCCGGACGGGCAAACGGTCGCAACCACCTTGATGGGACGAGAAGGCGCTTTGGCCTCGTTCTCCGTGCTCGGCCCGTCGCCTTCATCGGTAACTGCGATTGCCCGCATCGCCGGCACCGCATCGGTGATCTCTGCCGCCAAATTCCGCGCGGCCCATGCGCAAAGCGCGGCCATCAGGAATGTCGTGCAGGTCCACGCCCGCGCCGTGCTTTTGCAGCTCCAGCACGTCGCCGCTTGCAACGCGCTGCACCGGGTGGACGGCCGCATGGCGCGATGGCTCCTGCAGCTTCACGACCGCGTTCCCGAGGACCTGCTTCCGGTGACGCACGAGACGCTGGCGCAGTTGGTTGGGGTGCGGCGGACGACCGTGACTCTGACGATGAGCAAGCTGCGTGAGGCCGGCGCCGTCCCATCTGATGGGCGCGGGTTTGTCGAAATCGATCGGGCGCGACTCGAGAGGGTCGCATGCGATTGTTATGCGCTCATGCAGCGCAATATCGATCGGATGTATTGCCAGGAATTGGCGCCGCCGCATCGGACCCATGCCCCGCCCCGGGAACGCACCATCGTCGCCTCCGACGGAGCAGGCGGTGAATTCAAAGCGGTTTCGCGGGCGGGAAGATAGAGAGCAAAGCCTGGGATCGCGGAGGCGGTTTCGAATTGACGCCTCAGCCCTTCCCCATCGCGGCGATCGCATCCGCGATCTCGATCGTGCGCCGCGCCATGTCAGCGTGCAGGCGCTCCACCATCGCGCCATCGAGACGGATCGCGCCGCGCGAGGCGTTCTCCGGCAATTCGAACGCCGCGATGATCTTTCGCGCACGCGCGACTTCCTCCTCGGGCGGGGTGAAGATGGCGTTGCAGGCTTCGATCTGCGAGGGATGGATCAGCGTCTTGCCGTCGAATCCGAGGTCGCGGCCCTGCGCGCATTCGGTGGCGAAACCGTCGGGATTGGCGATGTCGCTGTAGGGGCCGTCGAGGATCTCGAGACCGTGCGCGCGCGTCGCCAGGATGCAGTGGGTGATCATCGGGACCATCGCGGCGCGGCCGGGCAGCATCCGGATCCGCGTCTCGCGCGAGATGTCGTTCGGGCCGAACACGAAGCCTGACAGCCGCGTCCCGGGATCGCGGCCGGCGGCGGCCAGTTCCTCGGCATGCAGCACCGCGCGCGCGGTCTCGATCATGGCCCAGACCTTGACGGTGGGCGCGGCACCGAGCTCGGCGAGGCGGCGGCCGATCGCGTCGAGATCTTCGATGCTTGAAACTTTTGGAACCAGGATGCCGTCTGGCGAGGCCTTCGCCGCCATCGCGACGTCATCGGCCCACCAGGGCGTGTCGAGGCCATTGGTGCGGATCAGGACCTCGCGCTTGCCGAACCCCCGGGCCGCGATCGCGGCGGCGATGCCGTCGCGGGCCACCGCCTTGGCTTCGGGGGCGACGGAATCTTCCAGATCGAGGATCAGGCCGTCGGCGGAGAGATTTTTGGCCTTTTCCAGCGCGCGGGGGTTGGAACCGGGCATGAACAGATGGCTGCGGCGCGGGCGGGTCATGCGATCGTTCCTTCCAGTTGCCTCGTCTCTCTGGTCGATGCCGATAGCACCTGGCCTGCCTATTCGAAAGGCTTGTTCGTTCCCGGGCTCTATGGTTAGGCATAGGCCATGATCACATTCCCTAAGCATTTGCTGGAAGGCTACAAGGCCTTCGCCACCCAGCGGCTACCGACCGAGCAAACCCGCTACCGCGAGCTGTCGGTGAAGGGGCAGTCGCCGGAAGTGATGGTGATCGGCTGCTGCGACAGCCGCGTCTCGCCCGAGGTGATCTTCGATGTCGGGCCGGGCGAATTGTTCGTCGTGCGCAACATCGCCAACCTCGTTCCGGTGTATCAGCCCGACGGCAACGCGCATGGCGTGTCGGCGGCGCTGGAATATGCGGTGACGGTGCTGAAGGTGAAGCACATCGTGGTGCTCGGCCACGCGCAATGCGGCGGCATCCGCGCCTTCGTCGACAAGATCGAACCGCTGACGCCCGGCGACTTCATCGGCAAATGGATGCAGATGTTCATCAAGCCCGGCGAGGTGGTCGAGCAGCGCGAC
This sequence comes from Bradyrhizobium sacchari, assembly GCF_002068095.1. GTDB lineage: Bacteria > Pseudomonadota > Alphaproteobacteria > Rhizobiales > Xanthobacteraceae > Bradyrhizobium > Bradyrhizobium sacchari. Next base: position 67,100 of record NZ_LWIG01000054.1, read on the forward strand.
CACGAGAGCATGGCGCAGTTCGTCGAACGCATCGAGAAGGCCGCGGTGTTCCGCAGCCTGGAAAACCTGATGACGTTCCCGTTCGTGCGCAAGGCCGTGGATGCCGGCCAGATGCAGACCCACGGCGCCTATTTCGGCGTCGCGGAGGGATCGCTGTTCGTGCTGGACAAGGTCGCGAAGGAATTTCGGAACGCGCACGGCGAGGCTTGAGCGGCTTCGTAAACTGGCGCGTCAAACGAGATCCTCGTCCCGGACAGGCGCAAGCGCAGATCCGGGACGACGAGCGGAGAGGGCGACGGTCTACGCTGCCTTCTTCTTCGCGGTGATCAGCTTGCGGTTGATCAGGACTTCCGCGATCTGGATCGCGTTGAGGGCCGCGCCCTTGCGAAGGTTGTCGGAGACGCACCACAGAACGAGACCGTTCTCCACCGTCGCGTCCTCGCGGATGCGGCTGATGTAAGTCGCGTCCTCGCCGGCGGCTTCATAGGGCGTCGCGTAGCCGCCGGGCTCCTGCTTGTCGATGACGAGGCAGCCGGGCGCCTTGCGCAGGATCTCGCGGGCTTCGTCCGCGCTGATCGGATTCTCGAACTCGATGTTGACGGCTTCGGAGTGGCCGACGAACACGGGCACGCGCACGCAGGTCGCGGAAAGCTTGATCTTGGGATCAAGGATCTTCTTGGTCTCCGCCATCATCTTCCACTCTTCCTTGGTGTAGCCGTCCTCCATGAAGACGTCGATGTGGGGGATGACGTTGAAGGCGATGCGCTTGGGGAATTTCTTCGCGACCAGCTCGTCATTGGTGTAGACGGCCTTGGTCTGCGAGAACAGTTCGTCCATCGCGTCCTTGCCGGCGCCCGACACCGATTGATAGGTCGAGACCACGACGCGCTTGATGCCGGCCTTGTCGTGCAGCGGCTTCAGCGCGACCACGAGCTGCGCCGTCGAGCAGTTCGGGTTGGCGATGATGTTCTTCTTCTTGAAGCCTTCGGTCGCGGCCGCGTTCACCTCGGGCACGATCAGCGGCACGTCCGGGTCCATGCGCCAGGCCGAGGAATTGTCGATCACGACCGCGCCGGCGGCGCCGATCTGCGGCGACCATTCCTTCGACACCGAGCCGCCCGCCGACATCAGGCAGATGTCGACGTCGGAGAAGTCGTAATGCTCGAGCGCTTTGACCTTCAGGGTGCGGTCGCCATAGGAGACCTCGACGCCGACGCTGCGGCGCGATGCCAGGGCCACGACCTCGTCCGCGGGGAATTTGCGCTCATCGAGGATATTGAGCATTTCCCGTCCGACATTGCCGGTCGCGCCGACGACTGCGACTTTGTAACCCATCGTTCACTCTCCGATGAAAAAGCCCGTTCCTGAAGCTGACGCTTAAACAGGAAGAGCAGCGCTTCTATGCGAGAACCGGCCTCAAGACAACGTTGGACCATGCCCGAAGGCCGTGGATGCAGTCGCCTGAGGCCAGGACGGCCGAAACTCCCACCCAGATCCATCTGGCGCTCGCAGCCTTCGCCGACGAGGTGGTCGGTACGGTGGCGCGCCTGTTCGCCTATGTGGGGGCGCTGGCGCTGTTTGCCATCCTGGGCCTCGCGGCACTCAATCAGCTGCCTGCCTTGCGCGACGACGAGCCTGCATCAGTGCCGGGCTGGAGCGTGGCCGACCGCTCGCACCCGGCCTTCGCCCTCAGCCGGCTCGATTCAGCAGAGAAAACAGCTACTTACACCATCCTCCGGCATCCCGAAGGCGGCCGCAAGGACGTAATGCGCTGGGCGAGCGAGGCGGACAAGCCCGTAGCGCAGCTCGAGATCTACCGGGAGGGCGGCGAATTCGACGTGGCGCGCCCGGCGGCGGCAGACCTCGCTCTCCAGATGGGTTTGGCTGCGGACACACCGCTCGAGCAGGCCGGCCTGATCGACACCAAATTCGGCCCCGTCGCCCTGTTCCGGCCGACGGGCACGGCGAAGGCGGCCTGCCTCGGCTACCTCAAGCGCAGCGAGGAGCCGGCGCTGCAGATCTCCGGCTTCGCCTGCCAGGGCGACACCCTGCCGGCCCGGCGCGCGGCGATCGCCTGCATGCTGAACCGGCTGACGCTGCTGACCTCCGGCAACGAGCCGAAGCTGGCGGAATTGTTCGCCCATGCCGAGCTCAGGCGCCGGGGTTGCGAGCCCCAAGGATCGTCTCAAGGATCGTCCCAAGGATCGTCTCCGGGCACGTCGGACTGGCTGCTCGGCGCGGCGAATGCGCAATTGCGCGGGGCGCTTTGACCTTCATCAAGGATCTGCATCAAGCTCAAGTAGCTGGTTTGCATGCAACTTTTGCCGGCGGGCACGATTATTCCGCGCTGGTGTGACCCAATAGACCTAGTTGTGGGCACCCCGGCCGGGCTAGTATGGGGCGAAATCGACTGGCGGCTTGCCGCCTGAAGGGGACGTGATGAGCTCGAAATTTTCTGCCGCGAACAAATTGGCGACTCTGCTTGCGGCGGGGGCCGCGATTGCTATCGCCTTCGCGACGCCGGCTGCAGCCGATACCAAGACCAAGCGCTATGACGATCGCGGCCGGGTCTATTACGGCCCGAGCGGCCCCAACGCGGTCTATCAGCAGGGCCGCACCCGCATCTATGTGAGCAAGCGCTCCTGGCTCGACGGCGGCACCGAGGTCAACCCGGGCGACCGCAAGTTCACCGACTACGCCTTCCCGCCGGCCGTCGGCTATCCGTCCTTCGCCCGCGAAAACCTCAACCGCCCGATCGATCGCCAGCCGCTCTCCACGCCGGCCGATGTCGGCGGCTATCCGCAGAACTTCCCGCTGTACTGAGCGGGCTCAACAGCGAATCAAAATGGCCGGGCTCGCGCCCGGCCGTTTTTGTTTTGGGAAGGTGCCGTATGCGCTCCTGCCTCTCCGTCGTCATTGCGAGCCAACGGGTCCGCGCGAAGCGCGGCCCGATGACAGGCTCCACGAAGCAATCCAGAATCTCTCCGCGGAAGCATTCTGGATTGCTTCGTCGCCAGCGCAAAATTGCTACGCAATTTTGGCGCGGGCTCCTCGCAATGACGGCTGAGGCTACGCGTTCGCTGCCGGATCATGCCGCCGGCAAAACTCCTCGATCGCCTCGGAGCGGAAATCGGCGAGGCGCTCGAAGATGAGCGCATCCGGCCAATCCCACCAGGCGATGCGCTGCAGGCTCTCGGAGACAGACTCAGCAAAGCGCTTGCGGATGGGACGGGCGGGAACGCCGCCGACGACGGTGTAGGGTTCGACATCGCGGCTGACGACGGCGCCTGCGGCGATCACCGCACCGTCGCCGACGTTCACGCCGGGCAGCAGGATGGCGGCGTGGCCGATCCAGACGTCATTGCCGACGATGACGCGGTCGCCGCGGCGGCCTGCGAAGAAATCGCGGTCGCGCGTCGCGTCCGCCTCGTAATATTCGGGGACGTAGGTGAAGCGATGCTGGGACGGACGGCCCATCGGATGGTTCGGCGCGCCGATCCGCACCGAATTGGCGATCGCCGTGAATTTGCCGATGGCGGCGTCGGCGACGTCGCAATTCTCGCCGAGATAGGAGTAGTCGCCGAGCGAGGCATATTCGATGCGGGTGTTGGCGAGAACCTCGCAGCGCCGCCCGATCTGCGCCTCGCGCAGCCGCACCGTGTTATGGATGATGGTTTCCGCGATCTTGGGGCGGGGTGAATCCATGAGGCGGCTCCTGAGGCACACTGCCGTAAGGGTGGGCAAAGGCGCATCGCGCCGTGCCCACCACTTCTCGGCAATCGCGATGAAAGTAGTGAGCCGTCATTCCGGGGCGGTGCGAAGCACCGAACCCGGAATCTCGAGATTCCGGGTCTGGTCCTGCGGACCATCCCGGAATGACAGCAACTGCCGCCTTACGCGTGCAGCTTCTGCAATTCCTTCAGGATCGCCTCGCCCATCTGCGTGGTGGATGCAGCCGTGGTGCCTTCCGACTTGATGTCGGCGGTGCGCAGGCCGCTGGCGAGCACCGCGGCGATCGCGGCGTCGACCTTGTCGGCGAGATCGCCCATGTCGAAGGAATAGCGCAGCGCCATGCCGAAGGACGAGATCATCGCGATCGGGTTGGCGAGGCCCTTGCCGGCGATGTCAGGCGCCGAGCCGTGCACCGGCTCGTACAGCGCTTTGCGCTTCTTGATCTTGACGTCGATCTCGCCGAGCGAGGCCGAGGGCAGCATGCCGAGCGAACCGGTCAGCATCGCCGCGATGTCGGACAGCATGTCGCCGAACAGATTGTCGGTGACGATGACGTCGAACTGCTTCGGCCATTTCACCAGCATCATGCCGCCGGAATCGGCGAGCTGATGCTCGAGCGTGACGTCGGGATATTCGCGCTTGTGCACCTGGGTCATGACCTCGTTCCAGAGCACGCCCGACTTCATGACGTTGCGCTTCTCCATCGACGTCACCTTGTTCTTGCGCTTCCTGGCAAGCTCGAAGGCGACGCGGCCGATGCGCTCGATCTCATAGGTGTCGTAGACCTGGGTATCGATGGCCCGCTTCTGGCCGTTGCCGAGATCGGTGATGGTCTTGGGCTCGCCGAAATAGACGCCGCCGGTGAGCTCGCGCACGATGACGATGTCGAGACCCTCGACCGCCTCGCGCTTCAGGCTCGAAGCGTCCGCGAGCGCCGGGTAGCACACGGCGGGGCGGAGGTTGGCGAACAAAGCGAGATCCTTGCGCAGGCGCAGCAGGCCGGCTTCCGGGCGAACCTCGTAGGGAACGGCATCCCATTTCGGGCCGCCCACGGCGCCGAAGATGATGGCGTCGGCCGCAAGCGCCTTGGCCATGTCGCCCTCGGAGATCGACACCTTGTGGGCGTCATAGGCGGAGCCGCCGACGAGGCCGGTATCGGTCTCGAATTTGGCGATCCCGGCCGAATTGAGCCAATCGATCAGCCGCTTCACCTCGCCCATCACCTCCGGGCCGATACCGTCGCCGGGGAGCAGCAGCAATTTGTGGGTCGCCATGGTCAGATCCTTCTTGTCCACCCTCGTCATTCCGGGGCGCGAGCAAAGCGAGCGAGCCCGGAATCCATAACCACCATCGGGAGTATGGATTCCGGGCTCGCGCCAAGCGGCGCGCCCCGGAATGACAGGTCGGCCGGAGTGCTAGAGCGGCGTTGCGCGCTTGGCAAGACACCATTGCCGCGCCGCGGCTGTGCAAGACCGGCAGGGCCTGCCACACTGGACAGGCCGGAGTACCCCTTGCACGCCCCTGAGCGCCCCCCGCCCGACGCACATCCTGCGCGGCTGATCCTGACCCTGTCGCTGGCCGCAACGGTCGGCCTCGGCATCGGCCGCTTTGCCTATGCGCTGGTGCTGCCCGACATGCGGGAGGACCTCGGCTGGTCCTACTCGGCGGCCGGTTTCATGAACACCATCAACGCCGTCGGCTACCTCGTCGGCGCATTGGTGGCGTCCCGGCTGATCCGCCGCGTCGGCTGGTCGGCGGCGATCCGCGGCGGAACCCTCGCTTGCGTCGCCGCGCTCGCAACTTGCGCGCTGACCGGCAATTTCGTCGCGCTGAGCCTTGCCCGCCTCGTGCTGGGCCTGGGGGCAGCGGCCGGCTTCGTCGCCGGCGGCGCGCTGGCCGCCGCGATCGCGCAGTCGCGCCCCGAACGGGCCAATTTCCTGCTCAGCCTGTTCTATGCCGGGCCCGGCATCGGCATTCTCGCCTCGGGGCTGATCGCCCCGTTCACGCTGCAATATTTCGGGCCGGGCTCGTGGTGGCTGGTGTGGTGGGCGCTGACGCTGCTGTCGATCGCCATGACGATCCCGCTGTTCCTGATCCGCATCGAGAGCGGCGCGCGCTTCTCCGAAGGCAGCCACGCCGCCTTCGCGCTTCCGCCCGTGCTGATTTATCTCGCCGGCTACTTCCTGTTCGGCGCCGGCTACATCGCCTACATGACCTTCATGATCGCCTATGTGCGCGACGGCGGCGGCGGCGCCGCGGCGCAGGCGGCGTTCTGGAGCCTGATCGGCCTGAGTGCCTTTGCAACGCCCTGGGCCTGGCGCGGCGTACTGGCGCTCGACCGCGGCGGGCTCGCCACCGCCATCATCCTCGGCACCAACGCGCTCGGTGCCGCCTTGCCGATGCTCGGGCATTCACCGGCATGGCTCGCGGTGTCGGCGGTCGTGTTCGGCGTCGCCTTCTTCGCTGTGGTCGGCTCGACCACCGCCTTCGTGCGCTTCAACTATCCGCCGGAAGTCTGGCCGACCGCGATTGCGGCGATGACGATCTCGTTCGGCGTCGGCCAGACGCTCGGGCCGATCGTGGTCGGTGCGATCACGGATGCGCTGGGGAGCCTGAGCTATGCGCTGAATGTCTCGGCCGCATTGCTGGCGCTAGGGGCGGTGGCGGCGCTGTGCCAGCGCAAGGTGGGGCCGAAGAGCTAGGGTCATTCCGGGGCGCGCGTAGCGCGAACCCGGAATCCAGAGATTGCGGCGCGAGATTGCGGGTTCTCGCTTCGCGAGCCCCGGAATGACTGCCTCAATCAGCTCCCGCTGAACGAATTGTACCCCTGGTCTTCCCAATAGCCGCCCTTGTAGTCGTTGGTGACTTCCATCGAGACCACGTATTTCGGGTTCTTGAAGCCGAGCTTTGTCGGCACGCGGATCTTCATCGGGAAGCCGTAGGCGCGCGGCAAAATCTCATTGGCGTATTTGAACGTCATCTGGGTCTGCGGATGCAGCGCGCTGCGCATGTCGAGCGGCGAGTTGTAGCCGTCCTTGTCGGCGCACTGGAACCAGACATATTTGGCACGCGTGTCGGCGCCGATCAACTTGAGGAAATCGCGCAAGGGCGTGCCGGTCCAGCTGCCGATCGCGCTCCAGCCCTCGACGCAGATATGGCGCGTCACTTGCGTCACCTGCGGCAGCTTGTAGAGCTCGTCCAGCGTCCAGGACTTCTTGTTGTCGACAAGGCCGCGCACCTCGAGCTTCCAGTCCTTGCCATCGATATCGGGTGCGTCGTCGAGATCGTAATAGGCGTTGAACGGGAACGGCTTTGTGATCGCGCTCTCGGGAAAGGTCGGCGCGAGCGCGTCGGGATTGAAGATGAAGGCCTGCACGGCGTCGTTGAATTTCGAGACCTTCGCCAGCAGCGTATCGGCCGAGGACGAATCCACGACGTCGCAGCCGGTCAGCAGCGTCAGCGCCCCCAGGCTGGCGCCGCCGGCGATGAAACGGCGGCGGGTGAAGTCCGGCATCGTCTTGATGGCGTCCTTGATCAGCAGCCGCTTGTCGACGCCGGGAATGAGGAATGAACGCTTGGCCATGATGGATCTCCTGATCAGCGCCCAATGATCATCGCGCGCAGGCTCTTCGGCACCAGCAGCGCGAGCAGGACGTGAATGACGAGGAAGACGCAGATCGCGGCCATGCAGAAGAAGTGCACGTAGCGCGCGGTCGGATAGTCGCCGAACAGCATGACCAGATAATAGAGCTGCACCGGCTTCCACATGCCAAGGCCCGACAGCACGATCAGCACGCCGACCGCGATGATGCCGGCATAGAGCAGCCGCTGCACGTAATTGTAGACGGTGAGGTCGTCATGACCGAGCTTGAATGTCAGCGCCGCCCTGACGTCGTGCAGCACGCCTGACGGCGTGATCGGCAGCAGCTTCTTCCGGAAGCGGCCGGTGGCAAAGCCGGTGACGAGATAGGCGAGGCCGTTGATCATCAACAGCCACATCGCCGCAAAGTGCCAGAGCAGGCCACCGCCGAGCCAGCCGCCCAGCGTGTACTCGCGCGGAAAGCTGAAGCCGAACAGCGGCGAGGCGTTGTAGATCTGCCAGCCCGACAGGATCATCAGGATCATGGCGAGGGCATTGATCCAATGCATGACGCGGACCCAGGCCGGCTGGATCACTTTGGTCGGGGTGGCCCTGACCTGCTCGTCGGAGACTGTGAGGCTCGCCATGATGGTTCCGTCCTGAACGTCGTGTGACGCTGAATATACGCCGATGCGTCCGCTTTCGTTACGCCCCGTTGGCCATCGAATCGATGCCCAAAGGCTATCGTGGTCACAAAAAAGCGAGCCGGGCACCCCCGGCTCGCCGTCTCAAAGCACCCTGTCCGGGGGATGAAACAGGGGGACGCGGTGTTACGTCGCCGGCATCAGCACGGTGTCGACCACATGGATGACGCCGTTCGACTGGTTGACGTTGCTGATCGTCACCATCGAGGTGCCGCCCTTGGCGTCGACGATCCAGGTCTTGCCGTCCATCTTCTTGACCGTCAGCTCCTCGCCTTCGGCGGTCTTCAGCTTCTTGCCGTCGGTGAGGTCGGAGGCCTCGAGCTTGCCGGGCACGACATGGTAGGTGAGGATCTTGGTCAGGGTGGCCTTGTTCTCGGGCTTGACCAGATTGTCGACGGTGCCGGCCGGCAGCTTGCCGAAGGCGGCATTGGTCGGCGCGAACACCGTGAATGGCCCCTTGCTTTCCAGCGTCGGCACGAGGCCGGCCGCCTTCACCGCCGCGACCAGCGTGGTGTGGTCCTTCGAGTTGACTGCGTTCTGCACGATGTTCTTCGACGGGAACATCGCGGCGCCGCCGACCATGACGGTCTTTTCCTCGGCACGCACCGGCGCGACGACGGTCGCGGTGATGGCGAGGGCACTGAAGGCGGCGGCAGCGAGATAGGCAATGCACTTCGACATGGAGAGTCTCCCGATTGAATTGTGACCGGCAATGGCCGGCGTTTGAGCTGGGCAACAACGGTGCCTGTGCCCTTGGCGTCGAGCAGCAGCGCCGTCGTTGGCCGAACTACGGGAGGGTTTGCGAAGTGGTTTCGGGGAAAAACTCTTTGTGATGGGTGAAACTATGTGGGGGGATGTTCGTGGGGGTGGCCCCCGCCGTCGTTGCGAGGAGCCCTTGCGACGAAGCAAGCCAGACTGTCTCCGCGGCGAGGGTCCTGGATTGCTTCGCGGAGCCTGTCATCGGGGCGCGCTTCGCGCGGACCCGTTGGCTCGCAATGACGAGCCCGAGGCTACGACCTTGGCCTCAATCCCTGCTCAGCGGCGTCTGAATGAACCCGCGATTGTGGGTCGGGCTGATCAGGAGCTCGTTGATGCAGACGCGCGGCGGCATCGAGGCGATGAAGGCGATCGTGCGCCCCAAATCTTCGGATTGCAGCATCCTGGCCTGCTCCTCCTCGCTCGGCACCACCGGGCGCAGCTTCAAAATCGGCGTTGCCACCTCGCCCGGCATCAGGCAGCAGGCGCGCAGGCCGTTGACGCATTCGTCCATGTTGAAGGAATGGGTCAGCGCCAGCACCGCATGCTTGGTGGTGGTGTAGGCCGGGCCCGGCATCTTCGAGACGTGACGACCAGCCCAGGAGGAGACGTTGATGATCGAGCCGTCCTGCTGCTTGCGCATCGTCGGCAGCACGGCGCGCATGCAATAGAGCACGCCGTTGAGATTGACCTGGACCAACTTGTCCCAGCCCTCCAGTTCCATGTCCTTCCAGCTGCGCTTGGGGACATTGATACCGGCATTGTTCACGAGCAGGTCGATGCGGCCGTGCCTGGCGACGATCCGGTCGGCCGCCTTCTGGGCCTCCGCAGCGTCGGACACGTCCAGCGCGATCGCCTCGGCCGCCCCGCCCGCCTTGGCGATCTTCGCAACCACGGTATCCAGGGCTGACTGGCGCCGGCCGGACACCACCACCGTCCAGCCGTCGGCAGCGAGCGCCTCGGCGCCGGCCTCCCCGATTCCGCTGCCGCCGCCCGTGACCCAGGCCACGCGTTTCCCGTTTTTTGACATGCAAACTGTCTCCGTTGCTTCATTGGGGCGGTTTTTGCTAATCCAGCCCTCGGTTTTGACCGGCCTTGTCAGTCTTGCGGTCGAGGAAATCTTGCATGAACCACGCAGCGAACGCCAACCTGTTTTCCCGCCTGTTCGACGGCCTCGACGATCCCAAACGCCTCGCGATCGAGACGCAGGATGGTGCCCGTATCAGCTATGGCGATCTGATCGCGCGGGCCGGGCAGATGGCGAACGTGCTGGTCGCGCGCGGTGTGAAGCCGGGCGACCGCGTCGCGGTGCAGGTGGAAAAATCGGTCGCCAATATCGTGCTGTATCTGGCGACGGTGCGGGCCGGCGCGGTCTATCTGCCGCTCAACACCGCCTATACGCTGAACGAGCTCGACTACTTCATCGGCGATGCCGAGCCGTCGCTGGTGGTCTGCGATCCCTCCAAGGCGGAAGGTCTCGCCCCGATCGCCGCGAAGGTGAAGGCCAAGGTCGAAACGCTCGGAGCTGACGGCAAGGGCTCGCTGACGGAAGCCGCCGACAAGGCGAGCAGCGCGTTCACGACCGTTGCCCGCGCGGGCGACGATCTCGCCGCGATCCTCTACACCTCGGGCACCACCGGCCGCTCCAAGGGCGCGATGCTCACTCACGACAATCTCGCGTCGAATTCGCTCTCGCTCGTCGGCTACTGGCGCTTCACCGACAAGGACGTGCTGATCCACGCGCTGCCGATCTACCACACGCATGGCCTGTTCGTGGCGACCAACGTGACGCTGTTCTCGCGCGCGTCGATGATCTTCCTGCCGAAGCTCGATCCGGACCTGATCATCAAGCTGATGGCGCGCGCGACGGTGCTGATGGGCGTGCCGACCTTCTACACCCGCCTGCTGCAGAATCCTTCGCTGTCGAAGGAGACGACCAGGCATATGCGCCTGTTCATCTCCGGCTCGGCGCCGCTGCTGGCCGAGACCCATCGCGAATGGTCCGCGCGCACGGGACATGCTGTGCTCGAGCGCTACGGCATGACCGAGACCAACATGAACACATCGAACCCTTACGACGGCGAGCGCGTGCCCGGCGCGGTCGGCTTCCCCCTGCCCGGCGTCTCGGTGCGCGTCACCGAGCCCGAGACCGGCAAGGAGCTGCCGCGCGAGGAAATCGGCATGATCGAGGTGAAGGGCCCGAACGTGTTCAAGGGCTACTGGCGCATGCCGGAGAAGACCAAGTCCGAATTCCGCCCCGACGGCTTCTTCATCACCGGTGACCTCGGCAAGATCGACGACAAGGGCTACGTCCACATCCTCGGCCGCGGCAAGGATCTCGTGATCTCCGGCGGCTTCAACGTCTACCCCAAGGAAATCGAGAGCGAGATCGACGCCATGCCGGGCGTGGTCGAATCCGCCGTGATCGGCGTGCCCCATGCCGATTTCGGCGAGGGCGTCACGGCGGTGCTGGTCTGCACCAAGGGCGCCGACGTGACTGAGGCCGCAGTGCTGAAGGCACTCGACGGGCGGCTCGCCAAATTCAAGATGCCGAAGCGCGTGTTCGTCGTCGACGAGCTGCCGCGAAACACGATGGGCAAAGTGCAGAAGAACGTGCTGCGCGATACGTACAAGGATATTTACGCGAAGAAGTGAGGGGCGCCGCTCTCTCCCCTTGTCATTGCGAGGAGCCCTTGCGACGAAGCAATCCAGACTGCCGCTGCGGAGAGATTTCGGGATTGCTTCGCGGAGCCTGTCATCGGGCCGCGCTTCGCGCGGACCCGGTGGCTCGCAATGACGGTGGGTGTGGCGACTACTGCCCGCCCACGAGGCTCAGCACAAACCTGCTGCCGACGATAAACAGATAGCACCCGAACGCGGCTTCCAGCGTCCGCTTCGACATCGCGTGCGCAGCTCTCACACCGAGCGGCGCGGTGACGAGGCTCATCGGCATCACCAGCACGGCACCGATCAGCGAGACGTAGCCGAGCGCGAACGGGATTTGCAGCGCGGCGACGGCCGGGTGGTTCGCCGCCGCGGGCCAGCCGGCATAGATGTAGCCGAGCGCGCCGGGGATCGAGATCAGCACCGCGAGGGCCGACGAGGTCGCGACCGCCTGATGGATCGGACGGCCATAGAAGGTCATCAGCAGGTTCGAGAACAGGCCGCCTCCGATGCCCATCAGCGTCGAGAGAATGCCGACGCAGAAGCCGTAGACGCGCATCAGCGGACCCTTCGGCAGATCGTCGCCGAACTTCCAGCCCTCGCGCGCGAAGATGAGCCGCGCGGCGGCCGACCAGGCGACGCAGACGAACACGATCTTGAACAGCCGCTCCGGCGCGTAGCGCGCGACGACGCTGCCAGCGACGACGCCGAGCACGATCGGCAGCCACCAGACGCGCAGGATCGACATGTCCACGGCGCCGCGCTTGTAATGCGCCTGGAACGAGCGGATCGAGGTCGGGATGATCACGGCGAGCGAGGTGCCGACGCAGAGCGGCATCCGCACCTCCAGCGGCACGCCGGCGATACGGAAGCATTCGTAGAACACCGGCACGAGGATAGCGCCGCCGCCAATACCGAACACGCCGGCCAGGAATCCCGAGAGCGCGCCGATTGCGATCAAGAGCAGCGCGAGCTCGACGATCTCCTTGATATCAAGACCTGCAATCACCCTGACCTGCCCTGACAACCAGCCGCAACTTTGCACGATCTGTGTTCGCGACGCGCGGAGCTTTAGGCGATCTGATTCGCGCGGTCGACACGCCGTGTCCCGCGGCTGGGGTGGAATGCAGAGTGCGCATATCCAGACCGGATCAACCTGGATCGCGAGAAGGAAGAGTCGGCGCCCGGAACAGTGAGGCTGGCGGGTGTTTGGCAGTCTCTGCCGGGTTTGGACGGCATGGTCCGTTTAGAGGTGTTCCAATAGTAATTTCAACGCGCCTCGGCGCTTTCTAAAGTTATGAATTTATATTCGCTTCTTTGCTGGCGGACCGAGGGTCTGGTATACCAAGCCCCTGATTGGCCTTGGTTCATCAAGGCTGTAGAGCTGAACGCTCGTTCGATTTATGGCGATTTGGTGATTGCGCAGGCGAAATCGACTCCGTAAATAGAGCCGACCTTTCGCGATCCCCGCGCGCGCCCTCAAGGGCCGCCATACAACATCAAAGCCCATGACCGCACGGATCGAACGACCGCTTTCACCACACATGCAAGTCTACCGCTGGACGCTGACGATGGCGCTGTCCATCGTCCATCGCGCCACCGGTATCGCCCTTTACGCCGGAACCCTGCTGCTGGCCTGGTGGCTGATCGCGGCGGCCTCCGGCCCCGCCGCCTATGCCCATGTCCAGGCCTTCACCGGCAGCATCATCGGCCGCCTGATCGTGTTCGGCTACACCTGGGCGCTGATGCACCATATGCTGAGCGGCATCCGGCATTTCGTCTGGGACCTCGGATACGGCTTCAAGGCCAATGAGCGCGAAGCGCTGACCTGGGGCGCAGCGATCGGCGGCATCGCCCTGACGGTGCTGATCTGGATCATCGCCTACGCGATCGGAGGCGGACGATGAGCGCGAGCGATACGCCCAAGCGCAGCATGCGCACCCCGCTCGGCCGCGTCCGCAATCTCGGCGCCGCGCATTCCGGCACATCCGACTTCTGGCGCCAGCGCCTCACGGCGGTGGCGATGACGCTGCTGATGATCCCGGTGCTGGTGATCATCATGATGACGCTCGGCCGCAACCAGGCCGGCGCCAAGCAGATCCTCGGCTCGCTGCCGATCGCCGTCATCATGATGCTCTTCATCGTCGCCAGCGCCTGGCACATGAAGATCGGCATGCAGGTCGTGATCGAGGACTACGTCCACAACGAGAAGCTGAAGCTCACCGCGATCATGCTCAACAATTTCTTCTCGATCGCGGTCGCGCTCGCCTCGATCTACGCGATTCTCCAACTGTCATCCGGAGTGTAACCCATGGCCAATACGACCAATGGCACGGGCAACGGCGCTCCCGCCACCAATGGCAAAGCCTATCCGATCGAAGACCACACCTATGACGTCGTCGTGGTCGGCGCCGGCGGCGCGGGCCTGCGCGCCGTTGTCGGCTGCAGCGAGGCCGGCCTGCGCACCGCCTGCATCACGAAGGTGTTTCCGACCCGCTCGCACACGGTCGCGGCGCAGGGCGGCATCTCCGCCTCGCTCGGCAACATGCACAAGGACGACTGGCGCTGGCACATGTACGACACCGTGAAGGGGTCGGACTGGCTCGGCGACCAGGACGCGATCGAATACATGGTGCGCAACGCGCCCGACGCGGTCTACGAGCTCGAGCATTGGGGCGTGCCGTTCTCGCGCACCGAGGACGGCAAGATCTACCAGCGTCCGTTCGGCGGCATGACCACCGAGTTCGGCAAGAGCCAGGCGCAGCGCACCTGCGCCGCCGCCGACCGCACCGGCCACGCCATGCTGCACACGATGTACGGCCAGTCGCTGCGCCACGCGGCTGAGTTCTTCATCGAGTTCTTCGCCATCGACCTGATCATGGACGACCAGGGCACCTGCCGCGGCGTCATCGCGCTCAAGCTCGACGACGGCACGCTGCACCGCTTCCGGGCCCAGACCGTGATTCTCGCCACCGGCGGCTACGGCCGCGCCTATGCCTCCTGCACCTCGGCGCACACCTGCACCGGCGACGGCGGCGGCATGGTGCTGCGTGCCGGCCTGC
>NZ_LWIG01000054.1:81623-89954 GCF_002068095.1 Bradyrhizobium sacchari
ATCTACGGCTCGGGCTGTCTCGTCACAGAGGGCGCGCGCGGTGAAGGCGGCTATCTCGTCAACTCCGAGGGCGAGCGCTTCATGGAGCGCTATGCACCTTCCGCGAAGGACCTCGCCTCGCGCGACGTCGTCTCGCGCGCGATGACCATCGAGATCCGCGAGGGACGCGGCGTCGGCAAGAAGAAGGACCACATCTTCCTGCATCTCGACCATCTCGATCCCGCGGTGCTCGCCGAGCGCCTGCCGGGCATCTCGGAATCCGCCAAGATCTTCGCCAATGTCGACGTGACGCGCGAGCCGATCCCGATCGTGCCGACCGTGCACTACAACATGGGCGGCATCCCGACGAACTATCACGGCGAAGTGCTGACCAAGAAGGACGGCGACGACAACGCCATCATCCCGGGCCTGATGGCGATCGGCGAGGCCGCCTGCGTCTCCGTGCACGGCGCCAACCGTCTCGGCTCCAACTCGCTGATCGACCTCGTCGTGTTCGGCCGCGCCGCCGCGCTGCGCCTTGCCGAGAAGCTGACGCCCAATGCCAAGCAGCCCGAGCTGCCGGCGAACTCGGCCGAGCTCGCGCTCGGCCGCCTCGACCATTATCGCTACGCCTCCGGCGGCACGCCGACCGCGAAGCTGCGCGAGGGCATGCAGCACGTGATGCAGAACAATTGCGCGGTGTTCCGCACCGGCGAAGTGCTGAGCGAAGGCCAGAACCTGATCGAGAAGGTCCACAGCGGCATCACCGACATCGCCGTGTCCGACCGTTCGCTGGTGTGGAATTCGGACCTCGTCGAGACGCTGGAGTTCGACAATCTGATCTCGCAGGCGGTGGTGACGATGAACTCGGCCGCCAACCGCACCGAGAGCCGCGGCGCCCATGCCCGCGAGGACTTCTCCGAGCGCGACGACAAGAACTGGATGAAGCACACGCTGGCCTGGCTGGACGATGCCGGCAAGGTCAAGATCGAGTACCGCCCGGTTCACAACTACACCATGACCAACGACGTGCAGTACATCCCGCCGAAGGCGCGCGTGTATTGATCATTGCTGTCATTGCCGGGCTTGACCCGGCAATCCATCCTTTAAAGATGGATGCGCGGGTCAAGCCCGCGCATGACGGAAGAAACCAGAGGCAGGACTTATGGTTGAATTCGCACTTCCGAAGAACTCCAAGATCACCGGCGGCAAGACCTGGCCGAAGCCCGCGGGCGCGACCGAGCTGCGCGAGTTCAAGGTCTATCGCTGGAATCCGGATGACGGCAAGAATCCGAGCATCGACACCTATTACGTCGACACCAATGATTGCGGCCCGATGGTGTTGGACGGCCTGATCTGGATCAAGAACCACATCGATCCGTCGCTGACCTTCCGCCGCTCCTGCCGCGAAGGCGTCTGCGGCTCCTGCGCCATGAACATCGACGGCCAGAACACGCTGGCCTGCACCCGCTCGATGCACGACGTCAAGGATGGCGCGGTCAAGATCAACCCGCTGCCGCACCAGCCGGTGGTGAAGGACCTGGTTCCCGACCTGACCAATTTCTACGCGCAGTACGCCTCCGTGGAGCCGTGGCTGAAGACGACTTCGCCGACGCCGCAAAAGGAATGGCGCCAGAGCCACGAGGACCGCGAGAAGCTCGACGGCCTCTACGAGTGCATCCTGTGCGCCTGCTGCTCGACCTCGTGCCCGAGCTATTGGTGGAACAGCGACCGCTATCTCGGTCCCGCCGCACTGCTCCAGGCCAACCGCTGGGTCTCTGACTCCCGCGACGAAGCCACCGGCGAGCGCCTCGACAATCTCGAGGATCCGTTCCGGCTTTATCGCTGCCACACCATCATGAACTGCGCCAAGGCCTGCCCGAAGGGCCTCAACCCCGCTGAAGCCATCGCCGAGCTGAAGCTCAAGATGGTCGAGCGGCAGATCTAGCATCGTTCATGCCATGGACCCCGGCCATCACGCCCGGGGCATGCCACGACCGGCCTCGGTTTGAGTAGAATTTGCCGCAACGCGCGTGGCGGGCGATTCTCCAGAATACAACCCAAGATTATATCGACAAGCCGCTTCCTTCCCGGCGGGAAATTCAAGTAAGCTCTCCGGCCAGGGACCGGAGCGACCGTGCAGGGAGCGCAACGCAATTCGCTGAGGCTTTTGCAGTGGATGATGGTTGCATCCCTGGCACTGCCGATTGCGCTGTTCGCGATCGCCTCCACGATCTCCTACACCTCGACCCGTGACATCGCCGACCGCGAGATCGAGCGCACGCTCGATGTGGCGCATGAGCACGCGCTCAAGGTGTTCGAGACCATCGACCGCAGCCTGTCCGAGCTCAATGAGGTCGTGCGCGGCCTTCCCGACGACATCATCCGCGCCCGCGAAGCTATGCTGCACCGGCGGCTGAAGCGGCTGACCGATTCGCTGCCGCAGCTCAAATCAGCCTGGATCTTCGACGCGAACGGAAAGGCGCTGGTCAACAGCCTCGCCTCGCCGCCGCCCGAGCTCGGCTTTGCCGACCGCGACTATTTCTACGCCCATGTCGACCAGACCATCGGCACCTTCATCGGCATGCCGCTGACGCCGCGCCCGCCCTATCAGGGCGCGCGTTTCTTCGGCGTGAGCCGCCGCCGCGACTCCGACGACGGCCGCTTCACCGGCGTGATCCAGGCTTCCGTCCTGCCGGAATATTTCGAGAGCTTCTACGCCAGGATCGGGTCGGATCCCGGCAGCTTCTTCGCGATGGGCCGCGCCGACGGCGTGGTGCTGGCGCATTTCCCGCGGCTCGAGGGCGACCTCCGCCTCGACCCGGGCGGACCGGTCGGCCGCGAGATCGCCGCGCAGCCCGCGCGCGGGCTCATGACCATCGCCTGGCCCTCGGACGGGATCGAGCGCCGCATCGGCTACAGGCGCGTCGCCGAATATCCGATCTATGTCAGTGCCGGGCTCGAGACGTCGGCGATCCGCGGGCGCTGGTACGCCACCATCGGCCAGCATCTGGTGTTCGGAGTTCCCGCCACCGCGCTGCTGTTTCTGCTGCTCGCATTCGCGTTCCGGCGCACCCAGCATCTGCAGATGGAAGCGGCAAGGCGGCGCGAGGCCGAGGAGGCGCTCAAGCACAGCCAGCGTCTGGAGGCCCTCGGCCAGCTCACCGGCGGCGTCGCCCACGACTTCAACAACCTGCTGACCGTGATCCGCGCCTCGGTCGATCTTTTGAACCGCCCGCAGCTGACCGAGGAGCGCCGGCAGCGCTACATCACGGCGATCGCGGACGCGGTGGCGCGCGCGGCCAAGCTGACCTCACAGCTGCTCGCCTTTGCGCGGCGCCAGACCCTGAAACCGGAGGTGTTCGACGTCGGCGAGCGTTTGCAGTCGCTGCACGACATGCTCGCCACGCTGCTGGGACCTGCCATCGAGATCGCGATGCGGCTGCCGTCGGAGCCGTGCCTCGTCAATGCCGACGCCAGCCAGTTCGAGACCGCGCTGATCAACATGGCGACCAATGCGCGCGACGCCATGCAGGGCAAGGGCCGGATCAGCTTCACCGTCGAAGCGGCAGCGACCATTCCTGACGCGCCGGCGCACGTCCCGAACAGTCATGTCCCGGGAAACTTCGGTTTCGTCGGCGTGATCGTCAACGACACCGGCGTCGGCATTCCGGCCGCGCGATTAGGGCGGATCTTCGAGCCGTTCTTCACCACCAAGCAGGTCGGCCACGGCACCGGTCTTGGCCTGTCCCAGGTGTTCGGTTTCGCCCGGCAATCCGGCGGCGAGGTCACGGTCACCAGCGAAGTCGGCCGGGGCAGCACCTTCTCGCTTTATCTCCCACGCGTGCCCGCAGACCTCCTGCCGCAACAGCAGGCGCCGAACACCGCGCCCGCCGTCGCCGACAGCGGCATGTCGGTGCTGCTGGTCGAGGACAATATCGAGCTCGCCAATTTCGCCGCCGATGGCCTCACCGCGCTCGGCTACAGCATCACGCTGGTCGACAATGCCGCCGATGCGCTCGCCGAGCTCGTCGTGGACGCCGATCGTTTCGATGTCGTGTTCTCCGACATCGTGATGCCCGGAATGACCGGGCTCGATCTGGCACGCGCGGTCCACGATCGCAGCATCGGCGTGCCGGTCGTGCTGACCACCGGCTATAGCGAGGCGCTGTCGCAGGAGGGCAGCCTCGGTTTCGATCTCGTGCAAAAACCCTATTCGATCGAGGAGCTGTCGCACGTGCTCCACCGGGTTGCACGGCTGCGGCGGGTGCGCGGCGGCGCAGCCGGCTAGGATGCGCCCGGGAACTGACGGGAACCGGTTGATTTCCTTTGCGTTGTCCGGCCATGCAAGAGCTGGCCGCAGAACGCGAACAAGGCAGGACGCCGCCCATCGTCGAGATCAAGGGCGAGAACGGCGACGAGGTCGCGCCGCCGCCGCCGGAATTGCTCGAGCCTGATCCCGAGCTGTCGCCTGAAGAAGCCGAGCAGGCCCGCAAGGATTACCTGCTGACCCGCTTCTGGATCAGCGCGCGCGGCTTCTGGGGCCGCAACGGCGACCGCCTGGCCTGGCCGTTCTCGATCGGCCTCGGCGTGCTGATCGTCCTCACCGTCGGCTTCCAGTACGGGATCAACGTCTGGAATCGCGCGATCTTCGATGCCATCGAGAAACGCGAGGCGGCCACCGTTTTCCATCTCACCGCAGTTTTCTTCCCGCTCGCGATCGGCAGCATCGTGCTCGGCGTGGTGCAGGTGTTCGCGCGCATGAGCATCCAGCGGCGCTGGCGGGCCTGGCTCACCAGCAGCGTGCTGACGCGCTGGCTCGCCAACGGGCGCTACTACCAGCTCAATCTCGTCGACGGCGACCACAAGAACCCCGAATACCGGATCGCCGAAGATTTGCGCATCGCGACCGATGCGCCGGTCGATTTCCTCACCGGTGTCACCTCGGCGCTGCTGTCGGCTGTGACCTTCATCGTCGTGCTCTGGACCATCGGCGGCGCGCTCACCGTGACGCTCGGCGGCGCGTCGGTGACCATTCCCGGCTTCCTCGTGATCGCCGCCATCCTCTACGCCACGATCGCCTCCGGATCGATCATGGTGATCGGCCGGCGCTTCGTCCAGGTCTCGGAGGACAAGAACCAGGCCGAGGCCGATTTCCGCTACACGCTGACACGCGTGCGCGAGAACGGCGAAAGCATCGCCCTGCTCGGCGGCGAGGAGGAGGAGCGCGACGGCATCGACCGCAACTTCACCAGCGTGTTGCGGCAATGGGCGCGCCTCGCCGGCCAGCACATGCGCACGACACTGGTGTCGCAGGGATCAAGCCTCGTTGCACCGGTCGTGCCGCTGCTGCTCTGCGCCCCAAAATTCCTCGACGGCAGCATGACGCTGGGGCAGGTGATGCAGGCGGCTTCCGCCTTCACCATCGTGCAGAGCGCGTTCGGCTGGCTGGTCGACAATTATCCGCGGCTCGCCGACTGGAACGCCTGCGCGCGCCGCATCGCCTCGCTGATGATGTCGCTCGATGGCCTCGAACGCGCCGAGCAGGGCGACGGCCTCGGCCGCATCAAGCGCGGCGAGACGCACAACGAGGCGATGCTGGAGCTGCACGATCTCTCCGTCACGCTCGATGACGGCACCGCCGTGGTCGGCGAGACCGAAGTGGTCATCGAACCGGGCGAGCGGCTGCTGGTCGCCGGCGAATCCGGCACCGGCAAGAGCACGCTGGTGCGCGCCATCGCGGGGCTGTGGCCATGGGGCGGCGGCAGCGTCAACTTTCATCCGGACCGGCGGCTGTTCATGCTGCCGCAGCGGCCCTACGTGCCGTCCGGATCCTTGCGCCGCGCCGTCGCCTATCCCGGCGCCGCAGAGGACTGGACTGTCGAGGAGATCGGGGAAGCCCTGCACAAGGTCGGGCTCGATCATCTCAAGGAGAAGATCGAGGAAGATGGTCCTTGGGACCAGACGCTGTCCGGCGGCGAGAAGCAGCGCCTCGCCTTCGCGCGGCTGCTGCTGCACCAGCCCGACATCGTCGTGCTCGATGAAGCGACCTCGGCACTCGACGAGAAGAGCCAGGACAGGATGATGAAGACGGTCACCGACGAGCTGCCAAAGGCGACCATCGTCAGCGTCGCGCATCGTGTCGAGCTGGAAGCCTTTCACAGCCGAAAGATCGTGCTTGAGCGCCGCAAGGGCGGCGCCAAGCTCGTCAGCGACGTCGATCTGATCCCGCGCAAGGGCCGGCGCAGGCTGCTCGGGCGATTCCTGCGCCAGCGCAAGGCGCCGAAGAAGGCCGCGTGAGGCACTGTCGTCCCGGCGAAGGCCGAGACCCATACCACGTGATTTTACCTTGAGCAGGCTGTGCGTGTACCGCGCAAAGCCACTTAACTGCCGGTCTTCGTCACACACCTCCCTGGGGTTATGGGTCCCAGGTTCGCTTCGCGCCCCGGCACGACACCGAAATTGTGGCTCCCGCCAAAACCGGCTATGCATGCGCCGCTCGCAACGAGGACCTGCTGCTTGACGCCCGACAATGCCCCTTCATCCGCGCCGTTTGGCGCGTATGCGCCGAATGCGGCGCAGGCCGCGATCATCAGCCTCGCGACGCGATCGGGGCTGAAGCGCGGCGCGTTCCGGCCCTGGCTGTCGCGGCTGGTCAATCTGCTGCGCGGCGGACCGATCGACGTGCAGTACCAGGGCGCCTCGTTCCGGTTCTATCACCAGGGCAGCGCGACCGAGCGTGGCGCGCTGTTCAATCCCGACTACAATCTCGACGAGCTCGACTTCCTGCGCCAGCATACGCCGACGGGCGGCGTGTTCGTCGATGTCGGCGCCAATGTCGGCACGTTTGCGCTGGTGATGGCGCGCCAGGTGGGGCCGTCAGGCAAGGTGGTCGCAATCGAGCCGCATCCACTGACTTTCGGACGGCTCGCCTTCAACCATGCCGCATCGAAGGCGACGCAGGTGCGCCTGGTGCAGGCCGCCGCGGGCGACAGCGACGGCGCGCTGATGATCGAAAGCGGCGGCGGCAATCTCGGCGCTACGCATGTCGTCACCGGCGCAGCCAGCGCGGAGGCCATCAAGGTGCCGTCGCTGCGCTTGACGCGCATCCTCGACGAGGCCGGCGTGCGCCAAGTTGATTCGCTCAAGATCGACGTCGAGGGCTTCGAGGACCGCGTGCTGATCGGCTTCTTCCGCGATGCGCCACAAACCTTGTGGCCCCGCGCGGTGGTGATCGAGCATCTGTCACAAAACGAATGGCAGCAGGATTGTATTGCCGACATGGTCGCGCGCGGCTTTACGGTCGTACGCAAGACACGCAGCAATACGTTCCTGTCGCGCTGACAGGGACAAGCAGGGGAGACTAGCGATGATCGACCATCTGGGTTTCTCGGTCTCGGACTATGAGCGTGCGAAAGCGTTCTATGCGAAGGCGCTGGCCCCGCTCGGCTACGGCCTGATCATGGAGGTCACGGCGGAGCAGACCGGTCACGCTGCGGCCGCGGGTTTCGGCGCCGACGGCAAGCCGGACCTCTGGTTCGGCGGCGAAGGCGCGATGAACAAGCCGGTGCACATCGCGATCGCGGCCAAGGACCGCGCCACCGTGGATGCGTTCTACCAGGCGGCGATGGCAGCCGGAGGACGCGACAACGGACCGCCCGGCCTCCGTCCGCATTATCACGCGAACTATTATGGCGCGTTCGTGCTCGATCCTGACGGCCACAACATCGAGGCCGTCTGTCATCTGCCCGAATAGGGCACGCTTCGAAGGGACGTGAGGCGGAACATCGGCACGGCGGCGTCGTTATCGTGCTCTGGACAACGATCTCGATGATGCCGATGCCGATCGAACCGCCCGAGATTCCACCGTCGACACCGGGCACGCCGACCGAGCCGCCGCCGGGAATTCCGCCGGGCAATCCGCAGCCCGATATCACGCCGCCGGTGCGCGAGCCCGGCTCGCCACCGCGGCCCGACGAATTGCCGGGCCACGCGCCTGAAGAGATTCCGTCGCGCGGGCCGAGCGGTCCGCTCACACCCAATCCTGCGACGGACGCAATGCCGCCGCGCAATCACATATGAGGCGAAGCATCACATGTGAGGCGATTGCAACGCGCGTCTGAATGCGCAATGAACGTCACCATAGTGAGTCGATTTGCGTGCAGAAATAAATCGGGCCGCGACCGCTTCGCCCGCCACAATGCGGCCTAACGCGTAGCTGTTCATCCCAACACTTCGTCAAAGAACCTTCCGGGGAAGTTCACCACCATGACCAACCTTCGTTTCGTGCTGCTTGCGACGACGGCTCTCACCGCGATGCAGTTGGCCAACACCGCATCGCATGCGCAAAGC
>NZ_LWIG01000055.1 GCF_002068095.1 Bradyrhizobium sacchari
GCGCCAGCGTCACCAGCGAATGCTTCATGTCGATGATCTGATCGAGCCGGGAGCGAAACAGATCCTGCTCGCCAGTCTCGCGCCCCTCCCGTGGCCGCATCCAAACCTCCGCTCATGCACTGACGAGCAGAGAATCACAGCCGCCGATTCGACGGAATCCCTCATTCGATTTTCAAGAAAATCGGCCCCGCCATTGCGATTGCCGGCAAAATCAATCGCCGGCATTCCTCGAATTAGCCCGTAACTTCAGGCTGTTCGCGTTACTTCACGGCGACGCGTTAACGGGCGGCGGGGCGAACTGAATGCCTAATTGGTCCAATTCAATGAGCCAGTCGCTGTCTCACTACGAGATGTCGAGTAGCGCAGTTTCAAACTAGACGGGCCTCCATAGCTGCCGCGCGCATGTTGCGACGGCACGCCCGTGAGCGTGGCAGAGCAGGCAGAATTGGTATAACGCGATGCTCCGCGACGAGGGGGATTTGGACCGGACGCTCGCCGCGAGGTCTCCTATCTTTCTGGCCTGCACCGATAGCCCCCAATCGAGAACTCCTCCCGCTCCCAATCTCCTTTAAGTGAGAGAGCTTAGCGACGCGATCCTCCGGAAACTTGAACATGTCGCCTTGTGATCGACCATCGATGCAGCCAAGTCGTACCGCTTGCAAGGAAACCCGCAAGCCCACCAGCCGCGCTGGCTGATGCAAGTCCTTTTGCTGCGGCCAACTACTACCGTTAGTAGTTGATTCTAATGGCGAACAAATGGCAAGTGCCGACCGATGAAGCTTGAGCGAGTCACGACATCACCTGAAAGACATGCGGCATGCAACGTCAACCAAGCTCTCTCTCGCCAAAGGGTCCGGGCCAATGCGCTTACTCCACGCCGTAGAATTGCTGCTAAGCATGCAGGTCTGCTCCGAGCACAACCTCTCCTTAGTTATGGAAGCGTATGACGGACTATCCGGCGCGAGGGTCAACCTTTGAGGACCTCTTCGATCCCGTTATTGAATCCAGCAAGTCTCTGCGACAACGAGGCAGAGAGCACCGAGCGTCGCTCAATGTCCCAGCAGAAGCGATGTCTGCGATAATTAACGTGGCCACAATTGCTGCCACCAGCCTGAAGCTGGCGAGTTGCGCACGGACGAATAGCAATTTGCTTTCTTACCGGTTTGAAGGCGACGTCCCGCAGAATCACTCCATCAAAGGAATGGTTGGACTTGTGGGCATGTCCAAGGAGCATCTCGGGGCAAATCTTCAAGGGACGGTGCGGCTCTACGGATTAGCACGGATCATGAATTCCATATTTTGGGGTAGATTAACCCAGATCATGCAGCATACCGGGCCAACTCGACAGAGGCTGGAATGATCAAACAGAATGTGGATGTCCGCCCCCAACACACGATGGATCTGCACGGTAAGATCGCATTGGTCGCCGGTGGCTACGGAGCAATTGGCACAACGATCTCCGAAACATTGGCTGCTGCCGGCGCGACCAGCGTTATCGTAGGACGAGATGGCGATCACGCGCGATCGCTTGCCGGGCAATTGAGCGATAAAGGGTACATTGCCGAGGGCCTTGAGCTCGATGTATCAAATGCCGGAGCAATCCGAGAACTTTCGACCTCACTCGTAAAACACTATGGTTCGATAGATATCCTGGCGAACTGCGTTGGCTTCAATAAGGAGCAGAGAATGCTCGATGTGACTGAGGAAGCCTTCGATAAGGTCTATTCTAGGACGCTGCGAGCCGCGATGTTTCTCTCTCAGGCAGTGGCTGGACATCAGATTGCGGCCGGAAAGGGCGGGAGCCATATCCACCTCCTCTCGATTGGATCATCATTCGGTTTCCGAGACCGCGGCTACAGCTCCTTCTGCGCTGCAAAGGGCGGGTTGGCTATTCTGTTGAAACAGCATGCGACCGAGTTGGCGCCGCACGGGATCACGGTCAACGGCGTAGCTCCGGGCAGAGTACGGACCCAAAAGAACGACAAGGCTCTCCACGACGAGGCGGCGTTTGAGCGGGCTACGGCGGATATTCCTCTTGGCCGTTTGGCAACACCAGCCGACGTCGCGGGCGCGGTACATTTCCTTGCATCGGCGCTGTCGCGTTTTGTGACTGGGCAGATACTGTACGTCGATGGTGGTCTTAGCGCGTGCAGATAGTCCGCGATTCTAATCCCTCCTGGTAAGTTCAGTGGCAGGTCAGCCACAATCGAGTTGGCCCCAGGCGCACTGATAGCTCCCAAAACTGCGGACGCCTAACGAATTGACCTGCCACTGAGCATTTCCTCCAGAAAGAGTTAGAGTCCGGCCCGAAGAAGGACGGACAGATGAAGCGAGCACGGTTCACGGAAGAGCAGATTATTGCGGTGCTGAAGGAGCATGAGGCCGGGGCGAAGACGGCCGAGCTGGCTCGCAAGCACGGGATCTCCGAGGCGACAATCTACAATTGGAAGGCCAAATTCGGCGGCATGGACGTTTCCGAGGCGAAGCGGTTGAGGGCCCTGGAGGAGGAGAACGGGAAGCTGAAGAAGCTTCTGGCCGAGCAGATGCTCGATGCAGCCGCACTTCGCGAGCTCCTTTCAAAAAAATGGTAGGGCCCGCCGCCAAGCGCGCTGCTGTCGCGCATCTGCAGGCCGTTATGAGCCTGTCGGAACGGCGGGCCTGCTCGATCGTGGGTTCGGATCGGAAGATGATCCGCTATCGCTCCAGCCGCCCACCGGACGCAGTTCTGCGTAGCCGATTGCGCGATCTCGCCAACGAGCGGCGGCGTTTCGGATATCGCCGCCTGTTCGTCCTGCTGCGGCGGGAGGGCGAGCCATCGGGGATCAACCGGATCTACCGGCTTTATCGCGAGGAAGGGCTCACCGTCCGCAAGCGGCGG
>NZ_LWIG01000056.1 GCF_002068095.1 Bradyrhizobium sacchari
GGACGGAGGCTTCGGATGGGATTGGACAGCAAAAAGGACGTCTATTTGGACGGCTCATCGGCGGGGTCGGTGAGCCGGCTGGAGATTCTTGAAGGGCCGTCAGGACGTCGTGTGCGGTCGGAAGCTGAGAGAGCGCGGATCGCCGCGGAGAGTCTGTCGCCCGGCGTCCAGGTATCCGAGGTAGCGCGCAAGCACGGAGTGACGCGCTGGCAGGTCTACGATTGGCGACGGCGGCTTCGACAGCGAGGTATGTTGCCGCCGTGCGAGGCGTCTCCACCAACGTTTGCGCCGCTGGTTGTGGAAGATGCGTTGAAGGAGCGTCAGGCTCCGGCGGTCAAGCTTGAGATTGCGATCGGCGATGTCGTGCTGCGGACTGACACAGCCATAGATGCTGACCAGCTATCCCGGGTGATCCGTGCGGTGCGAGCGTCACGATGATCGCGGCCGGTGCTGATCTGAAGATTTACGTTGCCACGCGGCCGATCGACTTCCGCTGTGGCCACGACGGGCTTGCGGCGAAGGTACAGGAGATGCTTCGTCTCGATCCGTTCAGCGGCGCAGCCTTCGTGTTCCGATCGAAACGAGCGGACCGGATCAAGATTTTGGTCTGGGATCGAACGGGTCTGGTGTTGGTGCACAAACGCCTCGAAGGTTGCAAGTTCGTTTGGCCAACGATCGCGGACGGAGTGATGCGCATGTCGCCGGCGATGTTCGCTGCCTTGTTCGAAGGGCTGGATTGGAGATTGGTCCGCCCGGAAGAAGCACGGCGCCCGCAGGTGGCGGGATAACTGCGGCAGAATGACTCGGCAGCTATTTTGATCGTGGCACGGGCGGCGGCGATGTGCTCGAAATAGCGCATGAGCATCGCGACACTGCGCGACGAAAACGAACGCCTAAAGGCGCTTCTGGCGCAAACGCAGGCGGCCTTGAGCGAGCATCAGGGGGCACTGGCGGCATCGGAGGAAGCGCGGCGTCGGCTGGAGGTCATTCTCGGCGAATTGCGACGCGACAAGTTCGGCTCGAAATCCGAGAAGCTACGACCAGATCAGTTCCATTTGCCGCTCGAAGACGTGGAGATCGCGCAAGGCATTCTGGACGCGGCGCAGGAAAGAGCCGAGAAGGTCATCCAGGGTCGATCGCGCAGCGATCCGGACGATCGAGGCTCCCATCGCAATCGCGGCTGTCTGCCTGCCCATTTGCCGCGAGTGGAACGGATCATCGAGCCTGCGAGCACGCTCTGTCCGTGCGGTTGCGGCGCCATGACGAAGATCGGCGAGGACGTCAGCAAGCGACTCGACGTGATCCCGGCGCAATGGCGCGTGCTGGTCACACGCCGCCCGAAATACATCTGTCGCCGCTGCTCGGGCCCTGTCGCGCAGGCGCACGCACCGGAACACGTCGTGCCCGGCGGGCTGCCGACCGAAGCGGCTATCGCTCATGTGATCGTCTCCAAGTTTGGCGACCACACGCCGTTTTATCGTCAGGCCGAGATCTATGCGCGTCAAGGCATTCGGCTTGATCGGGCGACTCTGGGCAACTGGTCCGGCCGCGCCTGCTTCCATCTTCAGCCCATCGCGGACCACATGCGCCGCCACCTGGCCATGGCGGATCGCCTGTTCATGGACGAGACCACGGCACCGGTGCTTGATCCGGGGCGAGGTCAAACGAAGAAAGGCTACTTCTGGGCGATCGCGTCAGACGACCGTGGCCACAGCGGTCCAAGTCCACCGATCGTGTTGTTCCGATATGCCCCCGGTCGCAGCGGCGCCTTCGCGGAGCAGTTCCTGGACGGCTTTGGCGGAAGCTTCCTGCAATGCGATGCCTACGACGGGTATGACCGGCTGACCGAAGTCGTTCGACCGCAAGGGCCTTGGACGCTCGTGCATTGCTGGAGCCATTTGCGCCGGCGCTTTGTGAAATTGGCCCGCAACAGCAAGTCGCCGATCGCCGAGGCCGCCATTCGGCACATCGCGCAGCTTTACGCCATCGAAGCCATGGCGCGCGGTGCATCGCCGGACATCCGGCTGGCCGCGCGCAAGGAGCACTCGCTGCCCATGGTCGCCGCGTTGAAGTCCTGGTTCGAGAAACAGCTGTCGATGATCTCCAGCGGTTCGACGCTCGCCGAGGATATCCGCTATGCGCTCAATCATTGGCAGGGGCTGACCCGCTTCCTCGAAGACGGGCGTCTCGAGCTCGACACCAACCCGGTCGAGAACGCCATCCGGCCGATCTGCTTGACCAGGAAAAACGCGCTCTTCGCCGGACATGAAATCGGGGCGGAAAACTGGGCTTTGCTCGCCTCGATCGTCGCCACCTGCAAACTCAACGACGTAAACCCTGCTGCCTACATCGCCGAAACACTCGAGGCGATCATCGACGGCCATCCCCACAGCAGGATCGAAGACCTCATGCCGTGGCGATTCCGCAAAGCGTCAAGCCCGCACCAATAGGGTGACGGCTAAGCGCTTACGCATCTTCGTCAACCCACTCAGTTCGGACCAAACGAGGATCTCAGCACCTATCCGCGCGACCTCTTCCGCGATGAGGGACTTTGCCGCGGTGGGGTAGAGATTCTCTTCGCGCCGGATTCATCGGAAGTCCATCCGAGCTATTTAAAACCCTCATTGAACTGGGCGTCGTCGCGAAAATTCTGTGCGGAGCCTTCAGGCCTGAACATTTTCGGGGTGTCGCGACTGTCTTATGCAAGTTGTTCAATATTGTGCAGCCCTAAGTCACGTTTTTTGGCCAGAAGAATTTTTCAGCGATGCGCAGCTGTGCTTCGCATGGCGGTTGATCTCAATCTCCCGATCGAAATCGTCAGCGGCCAACGTGCGCAAAAAGGATGGGCTCACCATGAGTAGTCGGAACCGGTATCTCAGCAAGGTAGAACGGCAGCAGGCCCTTGCGATCAACCGGGGACTATCCGCCGCGCTCGATGATTTTCGCTCGGGAGAGCGCAACATAGAAAAGCTGATAGTCGCCGCCAAGGGACATTTAGAGGCAGTTGACAGACTGCAGTATCTTGAATTTGTCGACGGTGACGCTCAAAACTTCCGACAGTTCACTGCGGCGCCGCATGGCCCTTTTGCGGCTACCTAGGCTGGCTCAACGCGGCTGATCGACAACGTAATACTTGCGTTTCCAACTCGGTAGCACAATGCGTAGCTAAATCCTGCGCATCATATTGAACTGAGAATCCTCAGGGCGCTGTTCCGAACGGCGTGTCGAGTTGGTAGCAAATGGCAAACTCTGAGGCGATTTTGTTCAGCGAGTCGGTGAAGCGATAGCGGTAAGTGCGGAATATTGTGGGACCGAGTTGTGTCCGGCAACATCACAAGTGTTGCGCGACAGCGACCAGCGATCGGTTCGACAAACCTTCGTATAATGCTTCGCAGCCGATGCTATATCACCTACTTACCTTTGTAGAGTTGAGCGCTCGCCAAATCGTTTGTACTTTCTGGTCGAGCCTGGATCATTCGGTCTGGGAGTCAATGCGAAGTCTGAACTGATGCGTCGCCAGAAGTCGTCGCGTTCCAATCAGATGTTGGCACGAACATCTTGTGTCGGACCTTTGGCCGATTGCACGCAAAAAGGCCAGGGGCTCTATAGAAGGTGCCAAACGTCAAGGTCGCCATCACCGTCAGAACGGCGGAATAACATTCATTCGAGCGGTGAAGATGGAGGCGGAGGATAGGGCGTCTGCGCTCGCATCATGTGAGCCCTTAGAGTAGCGGATAACGCCTCCGTCATACCGGGGCTCTAGTACAGTCGCCGCATTGATGATCATTGCCGTAGCGTAAGTTGCTGGCGAATTTGCATCCCACCCTTGAAATAAGAGTCGACATGGCATTTACCGAGCTTTTCATCAAACGTCCGGTATTGTCTATCGTCGTCAGTTTCCTGATCTTGCTGATCGGCTTGCGCGCGGCCACCCTCCTGCCGATTCGGCAATATCCCAAACTATCTAATACGGTCATCAATATCACGACTTCCTATCCTGGTGCCTCGGCCGATATGATCCAGGGGTTCGTCACCACTCCCCTAGAGCAAGCAGTCGCGTCCGCCGAGGGCGCCGACTACATTACTTCCTCGTCTGTGCTTGGTGCCTCGACCATCCAAGTCCACGTCAAGCTTAACTTCGATCCCAACGAAGCGCTCACGGAAGTGCTCTCCAAGGTCAACTCCGTCAAATACCTAATCCCGAAGGAATCAAACGATCCAGTCGTCACGAAGTCGACCGGTCAGGCCACTGCTGTCATGTTTATCGCTTTCTCCAGCGAGGAACTGGCGGCCAACGCGATCTCCGACTACCTCTCGCGCGTGGTGCAACCGGTTATCTCAACGGTTGAGGGTGTCGCAACGGCACAGATGCTGGGTGGCCAGAGTTTTGCGATGCGGCTATGGCTCGATAGTGCGAAGATGGCTGGGCACGGCGTGTCGCCGGCTGAGGTTTCAGCTGCAATCGCTGCTAACAACTTCCAGGCCGCGGCCGGCCAGACCAAGGGCTATTTCACTATCTCTGACGTTACGGCAAATACGGATCTGCGGAGTGTCGATGATTTCAAGCGCATGATCGTCAAAGCCAATGACGGTGGCCTTGTGCGCATGGAGGACATTGCAGCAGTCGAGCTTGCCGCGGAGACGACAGACACTAGCGTCACGATGAACGGCGAGCATGCGGTCTTTATCGGCGTGCAGGCGAGCCCGCAGGGCAATCCGCTAAACATAGTGAGAGGCGTTCGGGCGCTGTTTCCGGAAATTGAGCGTAACCTGCCGCCGTCGTTGAGGATGAAAGTGGCCTACGACTCTTCCCAATTTATTCAATCATCGATCGATGAAGTGGAGAAGACGCTCCTTGAGGCCGTCGTAGTCGTGGTGGTCGTGATCTTTCTGTTCCTAGCCTCGCTGCGGTCGGTCATCATTCCTGTGGTCACTATCCCGTTGTCGCTCGTTGGTGTCTGCAGCATCATGCTGGCGCTGGGGTTTTCATTCAATCTCCTAACTCTCCTTGCGATGGTTCTCGCGATCGGTCTCGTAGTGGACGACGCGATCGTTGTGGTGGAGAACATTCATCGCCATTTAGAAGAAGGTGCGTCCCCCCTACGGGCGGCTACAAGCGGCGCGCGCGAAATCGTCGGTCCCGTTATCTCCATGACGATTACTTTGGCTGCGGTATATGCCCCAATTGGATTTCTCGGCGGCCTCACCGGTGCGCTGTTCCGCGAATTCGCGTTTACGCTAGCGGGAGCGGTGATCGTATCGGGCGTGATCGCTTTGACGCTGTCGCCCATGATGTGCTCGCTCTTCCTGAGGCGCGCCGAGGGAGGGCGATTTGCAAGGCTTGTGAACCGCGGCTTCGGCGCCATGACACGATGGTACGGCCGCAAGCTCGACCGCTCGCTCAACTATCGCCCAATTACCGGCCTGTTTGCGCTGACCATGCTTGGCCTTGTGGGCTTTCTCTATACGAATATTTCCAAGGAACTTGCACCAGAGGAGGATCAAGGCATCGTATTCGCGCTAACGAAGGCGCCGAAATACGCCAATATGGACTACCTCGACTACTACGGCACCAAACTTGAAAACGCGTTCAAGAAATTTCCAGAGGCTGACTTGAGCTTCGTACTCAATGGCGTTGGCGGAAAGCAGAGTGGCATGGCCGGCATGTTGCTCAAGCCGTGGGACGAGCGCAAGCGATCATCGATCGCACTAAAGTCCCTTGTCCAGGTCGAGCTGTCCAAAATCGAAGGCATTAGCGCGTTTGCCTTTAGCTTGCCCGCCCTTCCCGGCGGTTCGGATGGCCTACCAGTGCAGATGGTCCTCAATTCGACGCTTGGCTTTCAATCCATCTACGAGCAGATGTCGAAGCTGAAGGATGCCGCACGAAGGAGTGGTCTTTTCGTGGTGAGCGACTCCGATCTCGAGTTCAACCAGCCGGTGGTACGAATCAAGGTTGATCGTTCCAAGGCTAATGAGCTTGGCATCACCATGCAGACGATCGGTAACGCGCTCGCCACCTTACTTGGGGGGAACTACGTCAACCGCTTCAATTTGGAAGGTCGCTCCTATCAGGTGATCCCGCAGGTACCACGGGAGGAGCGCCTGGCACCGCAGGCAATCGGGAGCTATTATGTGAAGACTGCGACAGGCTCGATGCTTCCGCTGTCTACCGTAGTCGCCACCGAAACTGCGACCGATCCGAACGCGCTCACCCACTACAACCAGCTCAACTGCGCGACGTTTCAGGCCGTGCCGATGCCCGGCATCACGATTGAACAGGCTGTGGATTTCCTGGAAGCTGAGGCGAAGAAACTTCCCGCAGGCTTCAGTTACGACTTCCTGGCCGACGCCCGCCAGTACGTGCACGAGAGTAATCAATTGGCCATTACCTTTGCATTTGCACTCATCATCATATTCTTAGTGCTTTCGGCGCAGTTCGAAAGTCTGCGCGATCCGCTCATTATCATGATCAGCGTGCCGATGGCGATGGTCGGCGCCTTGATTCCGCCGTTCATCGGCTGGGCGACCATGAACATTTACACCCAGGTTGGACTGTTGACGCTGGTCGGGTTGATTTCAAAGCACGGCATCTTAATGGTTGAGTTCGCCAATGAGCTGCAGCTTAAGGAGAGACTTGACCGGCGCTCGGCTATAGAGATGGCGGCGCGCGTCCGACTGCGCCCAATCTTGATGACCACGGCGGCAATGGTCACGGGCTTTATACCCTTGCTGACTGCAACGGGAGCTGGCGCCGCGAGCCGCTTCTCGATCGGGCTCGTCCTCGCCGCTGGCATGTCTGTAGGCACGCTGATCACGCTATTCGTGCTCCCGGCGGTCTATGTTGCGATCGCGTCCGATCACCGTGATAATGCGAGCGCCGACCGCGCGAAGACCGCCGCCGAGCTCGGCCTCACCGGCGCTGCTGGTTCCCAGCTGGCCAAGCAATGACGATTAAATTCAATCTAGGTCGCTCAGCGGCCAGCGAGGGAGCCTGCGATCGCTTCACGCCCCATTACGCATTGAGATCTTCACGCCCGTGGTGCCGAGCTTGGCGGCCATCAGGGGCTCGGAAGAACACATCGGTGATCCCCGGCTGCTCCGCTAAGGTGAATTGCACCGTACATTTCATGGCAGCGGAATGCCCAAGCTCGACCTCCGCGGGGGAGAAGGGAATTGATCCTCGCCCATAAAAAGTGCGTTGCCATTTATCCCATAGCTCTTGAAGGAGAATTGTTTGCTTCGGTCTAACCGATGCTTTGCTAGCTGAAGAATGATGGCGCTGAACCGCTTCGGATTCGACACGAGTTCAATTCCGTGGGACCGGCCCGTATCCATGATCGACGCACTTACGGCTTTCGACACGAGGACCATGGATGGACAAGCCGAGAAACAAGCCGACACGTTTGGCTGAGTGATCGTAGTCGGGTACCGGCAGGTGCAGAACAGCTTGCGTTGCACGATCGAAGTCGAGAACAAGAGCGACCGCTGAACGCACACGAGGGCCGCTGCCATTGTGCAGACGGGAGGAGCTGCTAATGGAATGATCAGAATCTGCCGCAACCTGATGACCAATGGCCGCGCCGGCTTCCCGACGCCCTCCGTAGTGAGAGAGTTAAGGAAATGCCTGAGTTTGATGCTGCTATCTGGTTTCTGGCCGCAACGACGTGTTTTGCTGCTTTTGTCAACGGAGCCATTGGCTACGGCTTTTCGTCGCTCACTGTTCCCCTTGGGCTGGTTTTCTACAACAGTCGCATTCTCAACCCCGCCATTGTCATCATCGAGGTCTTCGTCAACGTTTACGTCCTCCTCATCAATCTAAAGGGCGTGCGGGTAGTTTGGAGACGAGTGTTTCCCATCTTGCTTGGGCTCTTGCCGGGCATTGCGCTCGGCGGCTATGCGTTGACCTCGCTCCAGCCGGGCTGGATCAAATGCGCCACCTACACGATCATTCTGCCCCTGATCCTGCTGCAAGCCGCGGGTTGGCGCCGCCCTATCGGAGCAAGCTGGCTAATCGGCCTGCCATTCGGGTGGATGCTGGGCGTTCTCTATTCGCTGACGACTATCTCCGGCCCTCCCTTAGCGAGGCTGTTTAACAACCAGGGCTTGGTCAAACACGAATTTCGCGCCGGCCTAGCACTGGTTCGCGTGGCGGAATCGAGCGTTACCGCCTTCGTCTACTATCAGTCAGCTCGGCTTGTTCACTTACGAAAGCGGCAGCTTGCTCTATGTTTTTGTGCCGAGTGTCATGCTTGGTGTCCCGCTGGGATCCTATGTCATTCGCCGGCTTGATCCGGAGATATTCCGACGCATCTGTATGAGCTTTGATGCTTGGACCGTGGGTTTCGGTTTGTCACGGGTGCTGATCGAGCTCGATCTAGTGCAGAGCGCCTGGGCTTATAGCGTGATGGCGGCTACGATACTGATTGATCTCTGCCTGCTATACTTGTTCTTTATAACGTGTAATCCAATTTGGTCAGAGCGACGGTCTCGACGAACTGCGGATATAAGCGCTTGAACGATGCCGGCTGGCAACTCGGTATCGAATGCGCGCGCGTCCTAGACCTAGTCGACGCCGCCCTCTTCGGCGGCGATAATAATGGCATGCAAATCCGGTTGATTGCGCCAGACGGCCCAGCGCACCGGCGAGGGAACCCGGGATCACAGCACTGCCATGAACTGTTGGAGGCTGATGCTGCCGCCATGCCACTCGATGTGCATGTTGCCGGCGGCGACACGCTGGCCCAGAACAAACGAACTGGGTCCAATGGCTGCGCGGGGAACGATCTGGCGGCCGGAAACCAGGACGAACGAATATCAAAAGCATCGGGCCGACGTTGACCGCTTGCGCGTGATAGCGTGGCTCGTCGTATTGATCTCGCGAGGCAGCGCCGTCACTCGTGATGAGAGCTTCCGATTGTGCAAAGCTGTCGGAAAACCTACGGCCGTGTTAGCGCCAACTACATCGAGGCGTGGGGCGCCGTCGGCTTTGTAGGCGTTACGACAAGCCATACTAAGCGTTACGCCTCCTGCTTTCGCAGACAAACTAAACCATGGCCCTCGTATGGCCAGCTCATCCGTGAGAGAGTGGCCAAAACACCGCCATCCCCAGGGGCTCGACGATCACCCCTACTTGTCGCTCTCCGTGTAACGCAGTTCAGCATTCGTGACGGCATCGCATTTGCAGGGATGAAGAACGTCAACTTGAGGCCATCCGCGTCGAGCCGCGCGCCGCTTGGAGCCGACGCACGCAGGATGGAGGGGCGCCGCGCCCGCGAGTCCGTTCTCTCAGGAGCGTCTGTGATACGATGTGCCAATTTGTCTGCCGGCCTGCTTGGGACGCGCCTGACATTTTTTGTGGCCGGATTCGGCCTCGCGGCCTGGGCGCCTTTAGTGCCACTCGCCAAGGAGCGGCTCGCGGTCGATGACCGCATGCTTGGTCTACTGCTGCTCTGTCTCGGGACGGGATCCGTCATCGCGATGCTTTTGACCAGCGTGCTGAATTCGCGGTACGGCAGCAAGCCCATCATCCTCGCGGCTGGACTTGGACTCGCGATCATCCTGCCGTGCCTTGCAATTGCCGACACACCTGTAAGGCTCGGTGCCACGCTGTTTGCTTTCGGCGTTTCACTCGGCTCGATCGATGTAGCGATGAACATCCATGCGATTGAGCTGGAGCACGCCACCGGCCGCCTGTTGATGTCCGGCTTCCACGCCCGGTACAGCATTGGGGAAGTCACCGGCTCTGCCGCAGTGATCTCGTTCGTCTCGCTGCAGTGTGGCTCGCTTCTCTCGACGTTGGTCTGTTCGGCGTTAGTGACGATCGCGATTGTGACGGCCTGGCCGAGGTTGCTGGCGACGGGTTCGAGACAGCAGGGGCCATTGTTTGTCTTGCCCCACCGCAGTGTGTTGCTCATAGCGGTGCTCGCGGGTATCACCTTTCTTGTCGAAGGTGCAATGCTCGATTGGAGCGCTTTGCTTCTCGTTGAAAGAGATCTTCTCGCGGAGGCGCACGGGGGCATTGGTTGTATGCTCTTCTCAATCGCCATGGCCGCAGGGCGTCTCAGCGGAGATGCCGTGGTGGCACGAATCGGCGACCGTGCCACATTGATGCTCGGGACTGTACTAATGGTAACAGGCTTCCTGGCCGTGGTGGCCGCGCCCGTTGCGTTGATTGCTATGGCAGGGTTCCTGCTTATTGGATTGGGTATTTCAAACGTTGTACCCCTACTGTGTCGACGCGCCGGCAAACAGAACGTGATGCCAGCAGGCATAGCGATCGCGATCATCACGACAGGCGGCTACGCGGGTATGCTCGTCGGGCCAGCCGGCATCGGGCTCATCGCACACTTGTTTGGCTTGCCGATAGCGTTCGGGATCTTAGGCGCGCTCATGTCCATCGCTATGCTGTCGGCGAGGATGATGATGACAGACCATCGCTAAGGCATTGGTCAAGAGGAAGGGGCGGCGGTGCGCTTCCGGCTAATGATCGTCCATCGGCGTTTGAGATTTTGAGTCAAGTGCTGGCAGCACGTCTCGATCATGATCACTCTCCTTTCCCGCAAGTCGGCAGCGGTTCTTAGCGGCGAACTGAGGGCAGTTGTCAACAATGAACGTTCATCAACTTGCAAAGCAAGAGTGATCGTTATGAGCGGCGAGTCTGCTAGGCCGGACGTTCACCGCCGGTTGATCGTAGGATCGGCTCCCTTATCCGGGAACAAGCGAATCAGTCTGGTGCCGTCCGTCGCTGGCAGCGCGATACGCCCGGTATGCCAGCTGAATGCCATCGTTCAGCGAAGTTGTGGCGCGCCAGCCGAGCCCGGACAGCCGACGAACATCGAGCAGCTTGCGGGGCGTGCCGTCCGGGCGCGACGTATCGAAGCTGATCTCACCGCGAAAACCGACGGCGGCCGCGACCATGAGTGCGAAGTCGGCGATGCTGATGTCCTCGCCGGTACCGATGTTGACCAGGTCCGGCGAGGAATAGGTCTTCATCAGATGGATGCAGGCGTCGGCGAGATCATCGACATAGAGGAATTCGCGGCGCGGCGTGCCGGTGCCCCACACCACGACCTTGCGGCCGCCCGAAATCTTGGCCTCGTGGAAGCGGCGGATCAGCGCGGCGACGACGTGGCTGTATTCGGGGTGATAATTATCGCCGGGGCCGTAGAGATTGGTCGGCATCACGCTGATGAAATCGGCGCCGTACTGGCTGCGATAGGCTTCGGCCATCTTGATGCCGGCGATCTTGGCGATGGCATAGGGTTCGTTGGTCGGTTCCAGCGGGCCGGTCAATATCGAATCCTCTCGCAGCGGCTGCGGCGCCAAGCGCGGATAGATGCAGGAAGAGCCGAAGAACATCAGCTTCTCGCATCCATTAGCATGCGCCGCCTGGATCACGTTGCTCGATATCGCCAGATTGTCGTGGAGAAACTCGGCGCGCAGAGCGTTATTAGCGACGATGCCGCCGACCTTGGCGGCGGCGAGGAACACGGCTTGCGGCCGCTTTGCGGCAAACCAAGCGTTCACGGCGGCCTGGTCGCGCAGGTCGAGCTCGCTGCGCGGCACCGTCAAGAGTTCGGCCTGTTCCCCTGCTAGCCGGCGCATCAGCGCCGCGCCAACCATGCCGCGATGGCCCGCGACGAAAACCGTTTTACCCTTCAGCTCAAACGCCGTGCTTGCCATTGGCCGCACCTTGCCTGGCTTCGACGAGATCGCTGGCGACCATTTCCTTCACCAATTGTGAGAACGGCGTTTTCGGAGACCAGCCGAGCATCTGGCGCGCCTTGCTGGCGTCGCCAATCAGGAGATCGACCTCGGTCGGACGGAAATAGGTGGGATCGATCTGCACCAGGGTCTTGCCGGAGGCCTTGTCCACGCCGATCTCCTCGATCCCCCTGCCGCGCCATTCAATGCTGCGCCCGACCTCGGCGAACGCCGCCTCGACGAACTCGCGGACCGACCGCGTCTCGCCGGTCGCGAGTACGAAGTCGCCGGGCTCGTCGACCTGCAGCATTCTGTGCATGCCATCGACATAGTCGCGGGCATGGCCCCAGTCGCGCTTGGCGTCGAGATTGCCGAGATAGAGCGTGTTCTCGAGGCCGACCTCGATGCGGGCGACGGCGCGGGTGATCTTGCGCGTCACGAATGTCTCGCCGCGGGTCGGGCTCTCATGGTTGAAAAGGATGCCGTTGCTGGCGAAAATGCCATAGGCCTCACGGTAGTTCACCGTGATCCAGTAGCCATAAAGCTTGGCGACGCCATAGGGCGAGCGCGGATAGAATGGCGTGGTTTCCTTCTGCGGCACCTCTTGCACGAGCCCGTAAAGCTCCGAGGTCGAGGCCTGGTAGAACCGCGTCTCCTTTTCCATGCCGAGGATGCGGATTGCTTCCAAAAGGCGCAGCACACCGATTGCGTCGGCGTTGGCGGTGTATTCCGGGCTCTCGAAACTGACCTGGACGTGGCTCTGGGCGGCCAGGTTATAGATCTCGCTCGGCCGGATCTGCTGCACCAGCCGGATCAAATTGGTCGAATCCGTCATGTCGCCATAGTGCATCAGGAACGGCACGTTGCCGGCGTGCGGATCCTGGTAGAGATGATCGACGCGCGCGGTGTTGAACGAGGACGAACGGCGCTTGATGCCGTGCACGGTGTAGCCGAGACCGAGCAAATGCTCGGCGAGATATGCGCCGTCCTG
This sequence comes from Bradyrhizobium sacchari, assembly GCF_002068095.1. Lineage (GTDB taxonomy): Bacteria > Pseudomonadota > Alphaproteobacteria > Rhizobiales > Xanthobacteraceae > Bradyrhizobium > Bradyrhizobium sacchari. The sequence goes on from NZ_LWIG01000056.1 coordinate 12,695, forward strand.
CCCGGTGACGCCGGTGATCAGCGCAACGCGCCGCTTTGAGTCCTGAGCTGTCATCGTTTTTCTCTTAGTTGCGCCGGAAAGAAAGCCCTGTGAAACGCTATTGGGAAGCCGTTTCTTGAGAAATCTAGATGCGCAAGCCCGCTCCACCGGCAATTCGAGGAAAGCGATCGTTAGCTCCAGTCATACACATCAGGTAGGAAAGCACACTACATACATTGATTTAAACTGGACTGGAGTGTGTCAACACATTCATCTTCAAAACATCAAGGTCAGCTAACGCTCGCATCCTGGCTTATATCCGCGATGATCCGAAGCAGGCGAGATGGATGCGATCGCCTTTTCGAGCGCAAGGGCGCTTGTCCGGGTTATATTCCAACGAGATAGAAGCCGAGGATCTGTGCTCCTATCTATCCTCAGGCGCAAGTACGCATAGGCGTGGTCTCGTGACGGCTTGGCAGAGCGACGGGCGGAGGCCGCAGTCGTCAATGCATTTGCCGGATGACGGGATGCAAGCAAGCGCACAGTCAGGCCTGCACGTCAAATCGTAATCTCCAAAGCACCCGTACCGTTACTTCCGGACAGAACACCCGGTCTTGGTAGGCGATTTATCGCCCGTGGTCAGCGCTGTTGCCAATATTCAGCTCGCGGCAGGCCGTGGAGCGGCCGACGCAAGGCAAGATGAGCAAGAGTAGTAAACGTTGGTATAGATGCTCCAACCTTTCGATATCGAAAGTTTACGCTCGTACAATAGAGCGTCGCTGCTAATCGTTTAATCTCGACGAGCGTAACTTCCTCGGGACGAGTATGATGAGCCTCTTAACCCCGCGCCTGCGAAAATGTTTCCGTATAGCGCAAGACAACTCACGCTAGAGCGGCTGCGCAAATATGTCGGCAGCAGACCGTGTAGAAGCCGTGGGCAAGTTTCATCTTCATCTGCCCAATGGAATACAGCTGAGACGGAACGTGATCCTCTTGAGGAGTCATTGAGTGACTCGAAAGGACTCAGTTGCTGCCGCCCAGTTCGCCGGTTTCGCTGCTCACTTGCTTGAGAATTCGAGCTGGCGTGAAATAGCTCGCGTGATGATGAGCCAAACGAGACAAGAGTGTTATCGTAGGCTAGTTGGAGTCCGATCTGGATCGAATGTCCCTAATCTATGGAGCCAGACTATTTGCGCGATATATCCTCGGTGGGCTTGTTGCGCCAACCACAGCTATCGTCGAGCAAGTCTGTTTGTATCGAGATTGGATGTCACACCACTGTTCAAGCGCGCCTGCATATCTGGCTCTCCTCAAAGCGGTCGCTTATTCGAAGCAGTATCGCAGTTCTTACTCGATGGGCAGCCAGAAGCGAAATGCAGCCGCGCGAAGCGATGATGGCTGAAAGGGAGCTAACTCACGCTTGTGACTGCGGCGACGATACAGGCCGCTGCGGCAAATCCCGAAGTTGGCACCTGTTATCATCGGGCAGCGAATTTCATAACGGGGTTCCCTGCGAGGGGAACGTCGGGGCTTCTTGAACTTGGGCGGCATCGATCGATATGTGTGGCATTGTCGGCATCTTGGGGCGTGGTCCGGTCGTTGGGAGCTTGATCGCGTCGCTCAAGCGACTGGAATATCGTGGCTACGACTCCGCAGGCCTCGCGATTCTCGAAGGCCTCCGTATCGAGCGCCGCCGCGCTGAAGGTAAGCTACGAAACCTTGAGGAGCGGCTGCGCTATTGTCCGCCTTCGGGTCATATCGGCATCGGTCACACCCGCTGGGCGACTCATGGAAAGCCGACCGAACGCAATGCTCATCCGCATGCGACGGAAAATGTAGCGGTCGTTCATAACGGGATCATTGAGAATTTCAGCGAACTGCGCGCCGAGCTTCAGCAGAATGGAGCCCATTTTGACTCAGAGACGGACACGGAGGTGGTGGCACATCTCGTCGACTCTTATCTCAAGGATGGCTACTCGCCGCAGGATGCGGTAGAAGTGTCGCTGCCGCGGCTGCGCGGTGCCTATGCGCTGGCATTTCTTTTCAAGGCCCACGACGATCTTCTGATCGGTGCGCGCAAGGGGTCGCCCCTTGCGATCGGACACGGTAACGGTGAAGTGTATCTAGGATCGGACGCGATCGCGCTCGCGCCTTTGACCGATACCATTACCTATCTTGAAGACGGCGACTGGACCGTGCTTACGCGCACGGCGTGCGTGATTTATAGCGCAGACGGCTCCATCGTCCAGCGGGAAACATCAAAGTCTGGCGTATCGTCACTCCTTGTAGACAAAGCGAATTATCGCCACTTCATGGCTAAGGAAATCCACGAGCAGTCGTTAGTGGCCGGCAAGACATTGGCGCATTATCTCGACATGGCGGCCAAGCGCGTCGCCCTGCCGCTCACATTGCCGTTCGATTTCAAATCCATTCAGCGCATCTCAATTACCGCGTGCGGCACGGCGAGCTATGCCGGGCACATTGCCAAATATTGGTTCGAGCGGCTGGCGCGCCTGCCTGTCGAGATCGATGTAGCCTCCGAGTTCCGCTACCGGGAGGCGCCTCTGCGGCGTGGTGATCTCGCCGTCGTCATCTCGCAGTCGGGCGAAACCGCTGACACACTAGCTGCGTTGCGATACGCCAGAGGCCAGGGCGTGCACACGATATCTGTAGTCAACGTCCCGACCTCGACGATTGCGCGCGAGAGTGAATCCGTTCTGCCGACGCTGGCGGGGCCAGAAATCGGCGTCGGCTCCACAAAAGCATTCATCTGCCAGCTGATGGTATTGGCGGTGCTTGCCGTCGCAGCAGGCAAAGAGCGGGGTAAGCTGTCTGAGATCGATGAATCGAAGCTAGTCCGTGAGCTTATCGAAGTGCCCCGGTTGATTGCTGCGGCGCTGTTAATCGAGCCGCAGATCGAGAAGCTCGCGCACTATATCGCCGACTCGAGGGGCGTGCTCTATCTCGGTCGCGGCACATCGGCACCCCTGGCCTTGGAGGGGGCGCTCAAGCTGAAGGAAATTTCCTATATCCACTCAGAAGGTTATGCCGCCGGCGAGCTCAAGCACGGACCCATCGCACTGATCGATGAGACCGTGCCTGTGGTGGTGATCGCGCCTTACGACGAGGTCTTCGAGAAGACCGTCTCGAACATGCAAGAGGTTGCCGCTCGGGGCGGCAAGATTATCCTGATCACCGATGCGAAGGGTGCTTTGGAAGCGACGGTGGACACACTCGTGACCCTTGTGCTGCCGGAGATGGTCGCAAGCTTTACGCCGATGGTCTATGCCATTCCCGTTCAGCTCTTGGCTTACCATACCGCTCTCGTGAGGGGCACTGACGTGGATCAGCCGCGGAATCTCGCAAAATCGGTGACTGTCGAATGAGGTCGCAGTGTTAGTATCTGAGCATTGAGGCCTCCGCGGTGTTGGACTTGCGTTTGGTTGCGTCGACTTCGTGGAGAGGGAGCCGCACGAGTTCTCAACCTTCTGTATCGAAGTTGCTCTAGCTGCCCTACGGTTGTGCGATCTCAGGCAATGCCATCGTCAGCCCGCCCGTGCTCGGCTGAGCGGCGAGACCAGATCTAAACGTCATTATGGCGTGGGCGAGCCCAGAATGAGAAACGATCCCGGCATCAACAGGTCATTCATAGACCGATCCAGGTGGATAAGCAGATTCCAGTCGTGCTTACGGCATCAAGTCAAGACGTCATTGGCAGCGAGCATTACTTTCATGGCATTCGAGTGGAATGGTCAATAACAATCGGGAATTACGGACAATTGAGAGATCCAAGTCGGCTCTTGGTTACCCGGCCCACTATCCGGTTTGCAGGGCCAAAATCAGCCTGAAGCTGGATGCACAAAAGATATCCCCTAACTCATGCTCGCACCTTGCCGAAGCGGGCGAGCAAGTCGGTGACGACAGCTTCGGACCGCTCCCTCGCGGCTTATTCACTGCAAGCGCATACGCGCGACAACTTACTTTTCCCGATTGCCAGCCAGCATCCGAGCCCTATCGGTCAAGTTGAGCATGCGCTTCGCCCTTCGGATTAGCAGTCCAGTTTCTCCGTTAGATCGCGCGTACCAACGGCTCATTGATTCCGGATGGGGCCACAGGCGCCGTTCCCACCTGCTGCGTGTCATGAGAAGAATTGTTAGGAATCGGACATTCCCGCGCAACGTCGAGAGCCCAGAATCAATCGCAGATGGTAGCCGCACCGGAAGGTGCGGCGCCACCGGGCTGTATATGCGACAGGCGAGTACCATTGGCCATTATCTAGCCCAGCGACAGCCGACCCTTCTCGTATAGCAGGATGGACTGGGCCTCGCGGCGACGCGATTTAGCACGAGTGGCAAATCCGGTTGGTGAGCCAGACATCGCACCGGGCTCCTACCGCGGAGCCGTAGATCTGGTTGACAGAGGAACCGATCCTCATCCTCGGCACGGGAATTGCTGTCCCGCTCCTCGAACGTGACTGCTGTCAACGCATGTCTGGGAGTGCGACGCCCTAGCGCAACCTCTCCAATTCTTCGTTTCAACGCTCGCAACGAGAAAATAATTGTGTGGCCGCAAATCTCGGGGCTGCAACCCAACAAGCCAACGGTGGGGAGGTGGCTTGCCAGGACTAGGCGTCCGTTCGCCACATGCCCAGGAGGAACGAGATGAATGATCGGAATGCGGCCGAAGTCGATCTTCACAACCTACAGGTCTCGGATCCGCTGATTGGGAAATGCCAGCAGCTGGTCAGGGAAGTGGCAATTCCCTACCAATGGGAGGTGCTGAACGATCGCGATCCCGAGGCGGTCCCGAGCCACGCGGTTGAGAACTTCCGCCTCGCCGCCGGACGTGCGCGGGGCGAGTTCCATGGCACGGTTTTCCAGGACAGTGATGTCGCAAAATGGCTTGAGGCGGCTGCGTGGTCGCTTTGCCAGGCACCAAATCCGGACCTGGAGAAAGCCGCCGATGAGCTGATTGAATTGATTGCGGCCGCCCAATGTGGCGACGGCTATCTCAACACTTATTTCATACTGAACGCGCCTCAGGAGCGCTGGACCAACTTAGCGGAGTGCCACGAGCTTTATTGCGCGGGCCACTTGATTGAAGCGGGTGTCGCGTTCTTTCAGGCCACTGGCAAACGGCGATTGCTGGAGGTCGTTTGCAGGCTTGCTGACCACATCGGCACAGTTTTTGGCCCGGAGCGCGATCAGTTACACGGCTACGATGGCCATCCGGAAATCGAACTTGCGTTGGTACGCCTCTACGAAGCGACTAAGGAGCAGCGATATCTCACGATAGCCAGTTATTTCGTGGAGCAACGCGGCACGGAGCCACACTTCTACGAGATTGAGTACGAGAAACGCCAGCAATCCTGCGTCCCCACATCGGACTGCCCGCCTTGGATGATAACAAACAAAGCGTATAGCCAAGCGCACTTGCCACTTTCGGAGCAGCGGACTGCAACTGGCCATGCGGTTCGTTTCGTATACCTAATGACCGCCCTAGCTCATCTCGCGCGTCTGCGAAAGGATGAGCAGCAGCGCCAAACTTGCCTACGCCTCTGGCAAAACATAGTCCAGCGCCAGATCTATGTTACCGGAGCCATAGGCTCACAATGCGCTGGCGAAGCGTTCAGCAGCGATTATGATTTACCGAATGATACGGCGTACGCGGAAACTTGCGCGTCGATTGGCCTGATGATGTTCGCACGCCGTATGCTGGAAATGGAACTAGACAGTCGCTATGCCGACGTGATGGAGCGCGCGCTCTACAATACCGTTCTCGGCAGTGTCGCGTTCGACGGGTGTCACTATTTCTATGTCAACCCGCTCGAAGTGCATCCCAGAACGCTGAGGTCGAATGGCATCTACAATCACGTCTCGCCGGTGCGACGACGCTGGTTTGGTTGCGCTTGCTGTCCGCCTAATATCGCGCGCCTTTTCACATCGATTGGTCATTACATCTACACGCCCCGCACCGACGCGCTCTATGTAAATCTCTACGTTGGCAATAGGGTGGCGATATCCGTCGGCGGACATGCGCTGCGCTTGCTCACGAGCGGGAGCTATCCATGGACAGATGAGGTGGAAATCGTCGTCGAATCTAGGCCGCCAATTGCCCACACGATCGCCCTGCGACTGCCGGAGTGGTGTAGCGCGCCGCAGGTGAGCCTGAACGGCGAGCCTATCAATTGCGAGCCGTGCAAAGGCTATTTACACGTTCGGCGAACATGGCGGCAGGGAGATCGCGTCAAAGTGTCGCTGCCGATGCAAGTGCGTCGCGTATACGGCCATCCACAACTTCGTAACTTGGCTGGCAAGGTGGCCATCCAACGTGGCCCTTTAATTTATTGTCTGGAGGAAGCCGACAACGGGACCGAGTTACACAATATTTGGCTTCATGCGGACAGCCGGTTTTCTCTTATCGAAGGAACTGGTCTCTTTAACGGCAAGGTTCTGCTGCAGACCGATGGGTGGCGGTTGCAACATACGCATTCTGAAGAAGCGGCGCTTTATCAATACGACAAAGTGCCTGGACAGCTAGAACCGCAGCGGCTGACGTTCATTCCGTGGTTCAGCTGGGCTAACCGCGGCGAAGGCGAAATGCGGGTTTGGATAAATGAGCGTTGACGCGGATCGCGCTTACACAAGTCGAACTTAGATCGCGTTTCCGGCGCAGGTGATATGGTTGGTCATAGTCTGGAAATCGGCCAAAAATATGGGCGGCGGCTCGTCCGCGAGCTCCACTGGAAGGCGCGACTGGTCGCTGAAGCTGATGCTCATCAAGCCCAAACATTCGACGACCGAACTGTCATGCGGCAGTTGTTCCGAGATCGCCGGAACTATGTCGGTCCATTGCTGAAGCAGACGTCAGTGTTCAGCGGCGGCCCCAGTCTCCAATTTATCTTGAAGGAGACCAGTCATCAACAGGAAGCGAATTCGCGGCCAGAGGTCCCCGAGGTATACGTCGACGACTCCGCTGATGCGGGCTGACAGGTGCTCGTACAGGGTCATAAAGCCTCCACCATCTCGCTCAGGTCATTCCCTGGATAGGTATGCGCCTCTTGAGACAGACCAGGTTCAAGTAAAGTCGCCCGGCAATGCGGAATTGATTGCATTGTGCCAGTCCTGCGGCGGAGCACACCCGCGCAGTACCGCAAAGCGTTGCATATCGTCGGCAGGCCCTTAATGCACGTGGACGACGTGCACAGACCTTGCTGGAGGGTGGCACAGACCTTGCTGTTAGAGGGCAGCAATAGTGAACGATTGCTCTGCGTATATAGTGCGAGACCATCGATGCTCTTCTTCCTTGGACCGATGTACTTTGCTCACGACATGAAACACTTCTTGCTTGCGAGTTGGAGCGCGCCGCGCTCAACGCGGCGGCACCGACGTTCGCCGCGGATCTCGATGGGAAGACACTATACGGCAAATCGGTCGCGGCCCGCCGATCAGAGATCAGCTAGCACAAAAGGTGGCGTAAGGTCGTGCATCAGTTTTGGAGAGTAACATGGTGCTTGGCTTAGAATCCCCAGCTCCTCTGATCAAAGTAGAGATTTGGCTGCGCGGCCAGTCCCTCGCGAGCTTCAAGCCCGGAACTGTGTACGTGGTCGAATTCTGGGCAACTTGGTGTAGTCCGTGTGTGGCAGCGATGTCCGATCTGGTGCAGTTGCAAGAGAAATACAAAAACAGCGGAATTGAGGTCCTCGGAGTGGCAGTTCATGAACGCGCCCAAACAGTGGACGAGGCTCGAAACAATTTGGACGCCTGGTTGACCGAAAAGGTGCCGAATCTCAACTACCGGATCGGGTTGGACTACACACGCGAGATGAAAAAGCTCTGGCTAGATCCGAGCTTTTCAGTGGGGATTCCGACTTCGTTTGTGGTCGACCGTGACGGCCGCATTGCCTTTGTCGGTCTTCCGACACAACTCGCTGACGTTTTACCGAAAATTCTAACCGGCGGCTGGCGGACCAGCGATGAAGCTAAGGCCGCCCAAGCAGAGTGGATCGCCGAAAACGAGCGCATGGAGCGCGAATGGCGGGCAAGAAGCCCTGACTGAGCTCGCCAAACTTACGCTAATGATGGAGGGGAGATTGGGCGAAGGCGCTTCCGGCCCTCGAAGAGGCATAGCTCTAATGCCGGATGAGCTTAGATTGCGCGTGCTACATAAAAGATGCGCGTCTTGTAGGTTGGTTTGCCGGTTACAAGTAAATTTGTTCGGGACGCGATCGGCAAACAGTACGAGCTTTGGAGCTAGGGGTGCTGCGACAACTCTTTAATTGGGCGAATGACAACTCCTACTTCTCGTCTGCCGAGCACCGTGCGTAACGAAAGAGTTCCTCCGAACACATTCTGGCGCTGTATGTTCTCCTTAGAGAGGATAGGAATGAGCAGGTTTGATGAGAGCTCCCGCCCAGATGAGGCAAACACCATGCCTCTCTCTTGTCCAGACACCGCGTGGTTCGGCTATTGATGCAGGTGCGTGCTTATAAATGCATCTTGCTCATTGCCTTCAACCAATCTCTAGATGCCGACGACCATAGCGATTGAAGGTGCGTCATCTCTGCCTGGTCGATCGTATACTGACAATGATGTCTCGCTCGTTCACCGTGTTCGAGTTCAGACACGCGGGGCGCATTCGCGTTTCACAACAATGCCGTTTAGACGACGAGACCAAACCAATGCACATTGCGCATTGTTGGCATGAGTTCTGCTTCTGCTAAGTGTGACTTGCGGGCGGTGTCCGGCATAGTGAGGGCAGCTGATCAAGTCATGCATAAGCTCGACGTCATGTATAAGATCGGCGCTTTGATATTCGCTCTCTTAGCTCAGCAGGAGGCGGCTGCTGTGAACGGGTCAAGAGGCAACAGAGAAAAAGAGGTCCTGCGTCCTGCCGATTACAATCGAGCGCTCACGATAAACGATCGGCATGCCAGACTGACGATCAATGCTCCGGAGGAAGCGTTCTGGCTCGCAGATGGTGCTTCGTTCGCCTATCGCTCGACGAGCAACGGCAAGCGCCAGTTCATGCGCGTGAATGTTGCCAGCGGCAGAAAACAGGTAGCTTTCGATCATGAGAAGCTAGCTGCCGCGCTGAATCGCTTGGGCCACACAGAGTTTAATGCCGATCATCTGCCATTCGACCGCTTTGAGCTCGCTGACGATGGTGGCAGAATAACGTTTGAGATTGAGGATACAGCTTGGAGCTGCGAACTCGTAAACTACGCTTGCTCGAGAGAGGCAAACCGTTCCGCAATCGACCAGCAGAGCCCGTACGATTATACGCCAATTGCGGAAAATGATCCTAAGAGAGCGAGCGTGTCGCCTGACGGGAAATGGCTCGCCTATACCAAGGATTACAATCTTTTCCTGCGCAGCAAGGAGGGGCCGAAGGACATCCCTTTGACTTGGGACGGATCTGAAGGCAACTACTACGCGTTTTCGACGCTGAGTTGGTCTCCAGACTCGCGTCGCCTCGCAGCTTACCGCGTCCGTCCGGGCCACAAACGGGAGGTTCATTACATCGAATCATCCCCAGGCGACCAGCGCCAACCGAGGCACTTGACAATAACCTACCCGAAACCCGGCGATGCTCTGGCACTGCCACAGCCGGTCCTTTTCGACGTCGGTGATCGTCGCGAGATCGCGATCGACAATGCGTTGTTCCCAAATCCCTATGACCTCTCTCCCATCCGATGGTGGAAGGACAGCCGTGGATTCACTTTCGAGTACAATGAGCGAGGCCATCAGCTTTACCGGCTCGCCNGAGGTCGAAGCCGCCACAGGCACCGTTCGAACTCTGATCGACGAGCGCAGCAAGACTTTCATCGACTACCAGCCCCTAAGAATGGACCAGTCGAATACTGGCAAGACCTTCCGCTACGACGTTGCGGACGGGCGGGAGATCATCTGGGCCTCAGAACGCGATGGATACGAACATCTGTACCTGTTCGATGGACGCACTGGCGAGCTTAAAAACCAGATCACGCGTGGAGCTTGGGTTGTCCGTTCCGTCCACTACGTAGATCCCATCAAGCGCCGGATATGGTTCAGTGCAAGCGGGATGAATAAAGGGGAAGATCCCTATTTCGTCCACGCCTACGGCATCAACTTCGATGGCACGGGACTGACCTCGCTGACGCCCGAAACGGCGAATCATCAGGTCGAGTTCTCGCCAGACGGCCGCTACTATCTAGACTTCTGCTCGCGCAGCGATCTCGCGCCGCGCCTAATGTTGTACCGAACCATTGACAGCTCGGAGCTGATGGAGGTCGAGAGCGCCGATATTTCCGCGCTCGTAGCCGCTGGCTGGCAGCCGCCCCTGACGTTCCATACACGGGGCCGGGACGGCGAGACCGAAATATGGGGGATTATTCACCTCCCGATTAACTTCGACCGAAGCCGCCGATATCCGGTCATTGAAAAGATTTACGCCGGTCCGACCGGTTCTTTCGTTCCGAAGTCTTTCTCGCCTTTCGTAGAGCCGCTCACACAGCTTGGATTTGTCGTCGTTCAGATCGATGGAATGGGCACGAACAATCGGTCCCGTGCGTTTCACGACGTTGCCTGGAAAAACCTGAGAGATGCTGGCTTTCCCGACCGAATCCTTTGGCACAAGGCGGCGAGCGCGAAGTTTTCGTGGTACGATATCTCGAGAGTTGGTATTTTTGGTGGCTCGGCCGGCGGTCAAAACGCGGTGAGCGCACTGCTCTTCCATTCCGATTTTTATAAGGTGGCCGTTGCCAATAGCGGTTGTTACGACAATCGTATGGACAAGATCTGGTGGAACGAACAGTGGATGGGGTGGCCGGTCGGTATTGAATATTCGCAGTCTTCCTCGGTTGACAACGCTCATAGATTGCAAGGTAAGTTGCTGCTCATCGTGGGCGAATTGGACCGCAATGTCGATCCAGCCTCTACATTTCAATTGGCTGACCGGCTTATTCGAGCAGGAAAATACTTCGACATGCTTGTGGTGCCAGGCGCGGATCACGGAGCGCCCGGGTCTTACAGTCTGCTCAAGCTCCTGGACTTTTTCGTTTTGAATATCCTCAGGCAGACGCCGCCTAATTGGAATGACCCATCTATTGACTAGCCAAAGACATCGAGGGCGAACCTGCCCCGCCTTGATCGGCCGTCTTCGATTGATTTCCAATACGGTTTCGACGATGTCTTGGGGCAAATTGCGGCGAGACGATCCAGCACCATAGAGTCCCGTTCGATCTGCCGAGCGCCTGAGATATGTGACGCCGCGGCGGAATTCCGGCGTCAACAGGCTAATCATCGATCGACCCGATTTCTAAGAGCAGCATCCTCCGACATGCTCGCTGCCTTTCATCAAACCTGATGAATGCCAACGAGCGTGCCGCCGTCTCGCTTAGAAGGAAGCCCTGTGACAAGACAGCGTGAGGACTATAGCAGGACCACGTCAGGTTTTCGTAAGGCAGGCTGCCTATCAGCGCCGCAAGGCCTAACAAGCCTGAACTAGATACGGAAAGAATGTCCGACGGGAGCACCAATCGCCATGTATAATCGGATCAATGGCTCGTCCTACCTCCAATCCTCTCCCTTTGCCGAAACTAATGAGCAAGAGGACGCAGATATCTTTGCAGATGCGTTCGCCAATATGCGCTTAGCCGCACCAAACTCTGGCGGCGGTTCATCTCCGGCCTCACGGCCGTATTCGCTCGATTCAAACCCTCCTGTGGTGGAGCTCAAAAAGGCGGAATTCAGAAAAGCAGCGCAGGACTACCACAGCGACGACATCAGGTATATCGCCAACAACCCACTAGAGTATTCGGATTTTGTATCTGCAAGAGCCGTGCGAACTGCAGAAGTTGCTGAGGAGTATGGCACAACTCGAGATTCTGATAGTGCGCGATACTTCAGCTATCAACTAGGAAACAAGAGTGTCGGTCTCTTACGAATGGAAAAGGGCGACAGCATGACGGAGTTCGACGTCGAAAGGTGGGAAGGGCTGTTTCCTGGGCGGCCTGGGACTACCTCTACTGTAGATCTTCAAGTCGTTCATCCGCTCGTCGAGAACGCTGGCGATATTCTGCTCGAGCATCAACTTCGAATGGACGGCGAACGGCCGCTGCTTAATTTGCGTCCGGCAAATCCGGAAGCAAGAGCCCGTGCGGCAAAGATGGGCTTCGTCGAGGTTGACGCCGACAACATGGTTCTCGACCCAGAGAAGTCGGACAAGTGGGCAAGGAATAGCGACGGCAAATGGCAACGGGAAGGCACTGCCGCGCGGTATCTTTCGAAAGCTGATGACAGTAAAGCTAGTGATACCGAGATCCCAGCGAGCTCCTCAACATACGATTATGAGGATGATTTTATGTGACCATGGGATCACCGGGATTTGGTCCCATGGAGTAGATCTATCTAGCCTACTCCGGGCTACCTGTGTTTATCGGCCTTTCGCTGGAGTCCCTCTGAGTTGGCTCAGAAGACTGTCCCCAGAGTGCACCTTGGCTTAGCGGTCGCTGATCTGTTTGCGCCTCGGAAGTAGGACCTCACTGCAATTGCTGACAATGCTCGGTGAGGCGAGGACCTGCATGGGGTGCCGCCAAAGTCCGCCCGGCCGCCGAAGGGGCCGGGCGTGTTCCGCGGCTGGACGGCTTAGAGGCAGAGGTCTCTACAGATGATGCCGACGAAGTAGTAAGGGCGAGCGCCTGCGTGAGTCGGTCGGCAAGGGAAACGCACAGCGAAGCCGGCCCGATGGACAAGACCGGCCCGCATGTGTCAACGGACATAACGACGCCGTGAGCACGAAGCATCGTGCAGAGCTCTTCACCAGAAAGCCTCAACACAAGAGACGTGAGGCGGTTGTCCTGGGCGAAGCCCCTTGTCTCGTCCCTGCAGAAAGGCTGAGCACGGCGAATCTCTTGCCTTGTCGAGCGCTCTCGGCCAGATCCGGTCTGCAATGGAATATATGGCCCCGATCCAGACGGACTTAAGAAGTGCGTAATGCCGTCGATTGCTTTGGGTGAGCATTACGTTGAACATCGACCTGCAGAATGAGTTGAGCCGGCGTACCCTTCGACCCTCGCAGCGACAAGGTTGTTCTGCACCAATGTAACCGAAGGGTAAAGCATCGACGAGGCAAGTTCGGCCTCTCGCTCGCCTGTAGAGCTAGTAGCCTGTCCGACTGCGAAGAGGTTGATCGGTCACTAGATCGTCGTCGCATGGAGCGTTCAGATCCGACATGAACTCAAGCGCTGCTGCATCAGATGTCCCCTCGGCCACCATGCGCCTTCAGTGCGGTGTCGAGGCACTCGATTAACGCTTGTCCGCCAAAGGGCTTGGCGAGGAAGCCAATCGCCCCGGCTTCCAGGGCTGACGCGCGCACGCGCTCGTTGGGGAAAGCTGTGATGAAAATGAAAGGCGCGTCGTAACCACGCGTCCGCATCTCTGCCAGCAGCTCCAGCCCGCTCATAGTCGACATCTGTACATCGGTAATAACACAGGATGTCTCATTCAAGTGCGGCGACCGCAGGAGTGCCTCGGCTGACGCAAATATCTGCACGACGTAGCCACGCGATTTCAAAAGGTTTTCTGTCGACGCACGGACGGAGGCGTCGTCGTCAACGACGGAAATCAAAGGCGTGGACAAGATCAGCCCTCCTGACGCGGGAACAGCGGCTGCCAAAGCATTAGCCACCTTCGGCGAAAAATGGGCTTGAGTGATGAAGTTGTAAAATCATACTTGCGTTTGTTCGGAACGATTGACGCAAATTCCCAGCGTCTCGCTCATTCTGATCAGGTCGGCCAGCGACCGGGCACGCATCTTTTTCATTACGTGACCCCGGTAGATCTTCACCGTAATCTCGGCGAGCCCAAGTTCGGCGGCTACCTGCTTATTCATCAGGCCGGCAGCGACCAGTTTCATCACTGCCTGCTCTCGCGGACTTAATGTCTCAAATAGAGACTGCAGGTTCGCGACGGTTCGCTGAGCTTCCCGTCTTTTGCGATCTCGTTCGGTCGCTGCAACCACGGCATCAAGCAGCTCCTGATCGCGGAACGGCTTGCTGAGAAAATCAACCGCACCTCCTTTCATGGCCTTGACGGTCATGGGAATGTCGCCATGGCCGGTAATGAAAATGATCGGGATGTGTATGTTCAACCTGGCCAGCTCGGTCTGGTAGTCAAGCCCGCTCAGGCCTGGCAGCCGGACATCAAGAACTAGACAGCTTGTGACGTCCGGAATTGTGCTCTGCAGCATTTCGCGCGCCGATCCAAACGCAACGACCTCCAAACCTACCTGTTGAAAAAGGTTCGTAAGCGAGCGGCGCACGGAGATGTCATCCTCAACGACAAAGACGATCGCCTTCGTCGAGGCCTCGGCATTGCTACCCTCACCTGGCGAGTCAAATCGTCCTGTCACTGGAGGGCCTCCTTATGCACGGGCAGGACAAACTGGAAGGTCGCGCCCGGTTCATTTTTCTTGAGAAGCGATAGCCGCCCTCCGTGAGCTTCCACGATAGAACGGCAGATCGAAAGGCCCATTCCAAGGCCACTCGACTTGGTGGTGAAGAAGGGATCCAAGACGTGGTCAGCGTCCTTCTCGGCGATCCCGACGCCGCAATCGGCCACGGCAAGCTGCACGTTCCCCAGATCGTCCTTGGATGATTGAATCAGAAGTTCGCGCGGCCGGTCTGTAACTTCGTCCATCGCCTCGATTCCATTCATTACCAGATTGATGATCACCTGTTGTAGCTGAATTCGGTCACCGAGGATCCTAGGCAGCGCGGCCGCCAACTCGGTTCGCAACCCCACTCGGTGGCTCACCAGCTCTCGTGTTACCAGCGCAATGACGTCCCTAACGACCTCATTAATGTCGAGTGGTACCATCTCAATCTCGCCCTTCTTCGCGAGCGCGCGAACACTGCGGATCACTTCGCTTGCTCGGATGGCGTCTTCGATGATCCATTCCACCGAAGAGCGCGCGGCGGCGAGATTAGGAGTTTCCCGAGCCATCCAGCCAAGGCACGCATCGGCGTTGTTGAGAATAGCGGCGAGTGGTTGGTTTATCTCGTGCGCGATGGAAGTCGTCAATTCTCCTAACGTCGTTACACGCGTCACATGTGCAAGCTCCGCCTGCGCCTTTCGCAGCTCTTGTTCGGCTTGATCGGCACGAATCGTAGCGGTAATGTCGGTGCTGACGCCACGATAGCCCATAAAATTGCCGTTTCCGTCGAAGAAGGGCTTGCCACTCGTGCGGACGTAAATCGGAGATCCCGTCCGATTCACGGTACGGTAGACGAGATCTCGAAACGGCAGATGCGCCTGCAACGTCGTCCGATGCTGCCGCCACTTCTCTGGTTCCTCTTCGATATCGCACGCAATGTCCCAGCGAAGCAGGCCCATCAATCCTGTCGCCAAGATTCCCGCAGCGCTGGTGTGCTCGGACAAGTGAGTGACCCGATGATCTGGCCCGGTCTCCCAGAGCCAGTCGGAAGCGGTCTCGGCGTAGTCGCGAAAGCGCTGTTCGCTTTGGCGCAGCGCGACAAGTGTGTTTTCCAGGCGTTCCCTAGCTGCGTGTTGCTCGGTGACATCCATATGCGTTCCGATCAGCTCGCTGACGTTACCGTCGCTGCCGACGACAACGTGCGCAACGGAGTGTATGCGCCTTATCCCGCCATTTGGCAGAAGAACACGGAAATCATATTCGAACCGCTCCTTCTCGTGTTCAATCGCCTGGCGCTGCACCTCCTGTAGCCGCGGCAGATCTTCCGGATGGATGCGCGATCGAACGGTCTCTATCGAAACCGGCTCTTGTGGGTTAAAGCCAAATAGGCGATCGACCTCCGCGGAGCGATACACGAAATCTAGAGCGTGGACGTCCCAGGACCAGCTGCCTGTGTGAGTGAGATGCTGGGCCTCGGCCAGATAGGCTTCGCTGCGGCGCAACTGCTGTTCCGCTGTCCTCGCTGCCGTAATGTCGGTGGCCGCCCCAACAAACTCGATCTCACCAGAGGCCGTTCTCGTGGCTCGTGCCTGCGCATGGATGTGCTTGACAGAGCCGTCCGGTAATAGCAGCCGGTACTCGTGCTCGAAATCTGTCAGGTCTCGCATCGCTTTATCGATGATCTCTTTAACGGAGGCCCTATCGTCTGGGTGAGTGCGCTCGACGACGAGCTGCGGCGCAGGATTCGTTTGAGGATCTAATTGGAAAATCCGAAATGTTTCTTTTGACCAGAAGGCCTCGCCCGTGGTGGCGTTCCAGCTGAAGCTGCCTGTATGACTCAACTCCTGCGCTTGAGCTAAGTGTGCTTCGCTCCGCTGCAGGGCAAGTTCGGTCTGCTTTCGCTCTGTGATATCTTCGCATGCTATAAGGACAATAGGCCGGTCGTCGGCCCAAAGCATAGCCTTGGCGTTCTCACGTACCCACAATACGGAGCCGTCCTTCCTGACTTTTTGGACGTCCCACGTGCGCGATTGTCCAATATCCTCTAGGCACGTCCGAATGCATTTGCGAACGAATGCGCGATCCTCCTCAAGAAATATGCCAACCACGGAGTGGTCGATCAGTTCTGCACGAGCATAGCCGAGGTGTGTCGCGCCGAATGTATTGACATTGAGGACAGTGCCGGCTTCATCGAGCATGAAGTACATGGCCGGATTATGCTCGAAGATTGCACGCCACCGTTTTTCACGATCCTCCAAATCCGCCGCACTCCGCTGAAGCTTGGCCGCAGCCACACGCGCAGCCTCTCTTTCCTGGCGGAGCTTTCCGATCAGGTACGTTCCCACAATCGAGACAATAAAGAATGCGATCACCACTAGAAGATCGCGCGCGTCATCGATTCGCAGAGTGAACGCCGGCGGCGCAAAGTAGTAAGCGAGAGCGGCGATTGCGATAATGCAAAGCGCGGATGACGCGATGAAGCTGCCCATCGACGAAAATAGCAAGACTACCAACAAATAGGCGAACGCCGTCGCGGCAAAATGCGCATGGAGGTACAAGCAAGTCAGTGTAACCGCGGCTAACGTTATGCTGCCGAAGGTCAACTGAGGGGCTGAACGTTTAAAACTGCTAATCAGGCTAGGCATTTGAGACCGTCCGGCCTGTTATCCGGCGGGAGAGCTATAGCATTTTAGGCAAAAATGGGGCAATCTTTGAACGTTTGGATCCGCTAGTGAGCGTGTCCGGAGGTTGATCACCTGCTGGCGAACTCAGCACGCGCGGGGAAAAAACGCATTACAAACATACGTATAGTTCTCTTAAACCTTTCGATAGGGGTGTCTCTGATGCGGCTGCAGTCGAACCTGAAATGTCTGCTGTGCGCCGCTACTAATAGCTTCGGACAGTCGCTCGAGCCTCCGGCCGGTGCGCCCCCTTATGCCCGCGCAATGAGGACAACAGCCTCAGTTCAGCCGAGAAGTTGAAGCGAAACAAACAGGCGCGCCTCCGAAGCGGCAAAGAACAGAACCTAGTTGCTGAACCATCTGACCGGCAAGGGTCGGTCCTGCAGAAGAGCGCAAGGTTCATGTACCGAGACAGGAAGGCGAAGTTGCGCGAGTACAACCCACGCGATCACGCCGTCATCCCTAGCTGCGGAGGACGCGTCTCCAACTGGTTCACTGGAACCGAGCGCCGACATCGGCGCCGAACCGACGCTAGCCGTGTGCGGCTCACCCCGGCTCCGTCGAGTACCATGTACCACGCTGACCACACCCGCCATGATCTGGTGCCGCAGCGCGCATCGTAACGACGGATGACGAGTTGCGTCCGCAGGATCCCTACGACGTCGTTGGTCGCACAAGGCAAATGCAGCGGCCGCGCACAGGGTTATTGATAGGCGGACCAATATCTAAGTCCGTCACGCCGGACACCCCGCAGTCCTGTTATCTGGGTCCGTAAAATGTTCCACAAGCACTCAGATGGCCGGGAGCCTTGAGCGAAAGAGGCGCCTTGAAAAAGCAGGGGCAGCTGCCTGGCCGTGGTGCGGAGAAACCTGTGCACTGGAGAGCGCACGAGAAAGTACCGGCTCATCTTAAGACAGCCTCGCTCATTCGAATACGAGAAGTGTGGCTCTTGCATCCGACCTGTTCGGATGCGCGGATTGAGATCCGGGGCCTACCGCATTGTGCTTGTAGTGTCGATAGTGGTGGAAACGGTGGCCTGGTCGAGCTTAGCCTGCAGCGTCGCGTGCTCGAGCTCGTCTTCCCACCAGGAGACGAACACGGCCGCGATGCCATTGCCGATGATGTTGGTCAGGGCGCGCACCTCGCTCATAAACTTGTCTATCGAAAACACGATTGCCATGCCCGGCACCAGCGCTGGGTTTACCGCCGACAATGTCGCAGCGAGCGTGATGAAGCCCGCGCCGCTGACGCCGCTTGCTCCCTTCGACGTTAGCATTGCCACGAGCAAGATCGTGAGCTGCTCGCCAAAGGTGAGATCGACCCCGAGTGCCTGGGCAATGAACAATGTTGCAAGTGTCATATAGATATTGGTGCCATCGAGGTTGAAGGAGTAGCCAGTTGGCACCACCAGGCCGACGACCGGCTTGGAGCAGCCCAGCCGCTCGAGCTTCTCCATCAACTGCGGCAGTGCGCTTTCGGAGGACGAAGTACCGAGCACGATCAGAATCTCGTCCTTGATATAGATAAGGAACTTGAAGATCGAAAAGCCGACGAGGCGCGCGATCAGACCGAGCACTACCACCACAAACATCGCCGCCGTCGCGTAAAAGAGCGCGATCAGACCGATCAGATTGCCAAGTGCTGCCGGCCCGAACTTGCCGATCGTGAAGGCCATGGCGCCGAAGGCGCCGATCGGGGCCGCTCTCATTACAATAGCGATTACGCCGAACACTGCGTGCGCGACGTCGTCAATCAGGCCGCGGAGCCGCTCGCCACGGTTTCCCAGCGCCATGAGCGAAAAGCCGAAAAGGATCGCGAACAGCAGAACCTGCAGAACATCGCCGCGAGCGAAGGCGCCGACCACGCTATCGGGAATGATGTTGAGAAAAAAGTCGACGGTCTTCGAGGCTTCCGCCTGCTTGACGTAATTGGCGACCGCCGCAGCATCCGGCTTGACAGCAAGGCCATTGCCGATTCGGACCAGATTGCCCATGACAAGGCCCAACAGCAAGGCAAAGCTGGAGACGATCTCGAAATAGAACAGCGCCTTGAGGCCGACGCTCCCGACTTTTTTCGCATCCTGAATATGCGCGATACCAGATGTGACAGTGCAGAAAATGATCGGCGTGATCACCATCTTGATGAGCTTGATGAACCCGTCGCCGAGCGCCCTGACCCAGTCGTTGGTGGCGACAGACGGCCATAGACAGCCGACCATGCCGCCCACCAAGATCGCGATCAGCACCTGCACGTAGAGAATCTTATACCAAGCTTGCGACGCGCGTGCGGGCGCCGCAGTTGCCATGGTGGTCATGACGCTTCCTTCCCGAATATACTCGAATGTGAGCCGCCGCGTCATTGAGAGGCGGCAGCGTCATACGAGACTCATCATTTTAGCCGTGCCCGATTGAGACGTTCCGAGAGCGGTCGCGTCCTTTCCAAGGCAGGCGTTTAGGTACGTTGTCCTTTCTCGGTAAGCAAGATGTGCACCAGATGCCAACTGCGGCCGAGTCGCGGACAAATAGTCTGTCTTCGGCGACATCGGCTAGAGTGCTCGCACCCCGTTCGAGGTCGAACAAGAAGTTGCAGCGTGGCGCGCATTAGCGGAGTTACGCCTCGGCTGGAGTGCTGAGATCGATGCAACAGTACGTCGCATTGGTAAAATCGATATTTTGGATTGTACGCATTTACCGGATGGAAGCCTGGCTTAGGAACTCATTCCGCGGGAAGGAATCTTTGATGGATACACTGCGTTGTCGATAACGGTGAAGCCCGTTGATGCGCGGGGCGTCTGTCTCCAGGCCTGTGCTGACGATGTGACTAGCTAGCTCGGCCGAGAGGCGGCCTCCGCCCGCGGCCCTCGCGCCCTTTGCGGCGTCGCAGAAGCAGCCTTGCGACGATTTTTCAGCCCGATCGTTCGCGTTTCTGCCAGCCGGCAGGCGTCCTGCATCCGTTCAGCTACCAGCTCGGCGAGTGCGGCGTTTGAGACATCGACAAACCAAGCAGAAATCTGTCGAGGTTGTCGAAGCCTGCCCGTTCGTTGCGCACCTGTCGCTGTCTGCTCGAGAACAAAGATGCCAGGAATCTGACACAACGTTAGGTCCACTCCACAGTGACGTCGGCGTCTATGTAAAGTGTTTTCCCGTTGAGCATAGAGCCGCCACACTTCGCGCGCGGCACAAGAATTGCTGATGGCAAATGAGAAGTTACGCCGTCAGGTGGATTGAAGAAGACTTGTCACAGGAGTTCTCGATGAGGCTTGCGATGCAGTTCGTGCTCGCAGAAAGGACGTGCGTGAATTCGGCGGTCGCTACGAGCTGCCGAGCGACTAAATGGCTACCCGTGCCACATCGCTGGGGGAGCCGGACGTGCAGGCGATCACTGTCACGATACGGCGATCTGGGCTCGCGGGTGGGCTGACGCACATGGATGTCGATTCGTCAGAGATTTCGCAATCCATTGCGCTCACGATCGAGCTCGCTAGCGTGACGACCGTGATCCTCCTCATGATTGGTGTGCCCCTCGCTTGGTGGCTAGCGCGCTCAAAGACGTTTTTGAGCGAGGCGGTGGCGGCACTGATCACTCTTCCGCTGGTGCTACCCCCAACGGCTCTCGGCTTTTGCGTACTCGTTTTGCTCGGGCCCGACGGGCCGGGTGGCGTTCTTGCCTCTTTCTGGGGCGGGCGCACGCTAGCGTTTACCTTCGCAGGTATCGTGGTCGGATCGGTGCTCTCGGCGCTACCGTTGGTCGTGCACCCGATACGCAACGCCTTTGTTGCGATTGGCGATCACCCCTTGAAAATGACACCGCGCGTTTCGCCATTGTATGCCTTCATTGCCATCAGCGCGCCGCTGGCGCGACTGGAGCTTGCGAAAGCGGCGGTGTTTGGATTTTCTCATACGATCGGCACATTCGGCGTCGTGATGATGATCGGCGGCAATATTCCTGGACGGACCAAGGTGTTGTCGGCCTACGTCGTAGACTATGTCCAAGCGTCGCGCTGGCACGAGGCAAGCGTGGTTGCCGCTGGTATGGTGGTGTTCGCCGTTGCGACAATCTTCACCTTAGCCATCATCGACAGACATTCTACGAGGCGAGTCACCGAACCGTCCTAAGCTTGCCAACCAGACATATCACGAGCTTGTTATGGTCGCGGCGGCTGCTGGGATCGGCTTCAATTCAGTGCAGTCCGCGCCTCTGCCGAAGCGACGGCCGACGACGTCGGCGCTTCTCAGCAGCGCTTGCAAAGCTAGACGAGTTCTTCGCTCGCGAGATCGCGAGTAAACGCGTGCCGGGTGCGGTGGTTGCAATCGCCAGAGACGGCAAGCTGATCCACTACAAGGCGTACGGACAACTCGATCCTACAAGAGGAAGGTCGATGCGGCTCGATGCGATATTGGCGCTTGCTTCTATGACCAGACCGATGATCGCCGTTGCGGGGCTTATCCTCATGGAGCAAGGTCGCCTGCCTCTACCAGGCCAAGCTTACCGATTGCTCCCCCGAATTCGCAAATATGAAGGTGGGAGTGCCACAGCATGACGGCTCATTGAAATTGCAAACGCAGAGATCTCCGAACTTAATTCACGATCCTTATCGCCACACATCCGGGCTCCCTTATGGCCCGCGCCCTCCAACAGCTCAGACCAAGTGGCGCGTCTCTATCCCGATTTCGCTACTCCGCCACTAAGGGGCGATAAGCAGGCTTTCATCGAAGCCATTACCAAGCTGCCGCTAACGCACCAACCGGGAACGGAATTCGAATACGGCTTCTCGACCGATGTGCTGCGGGCTGTCGGGGAGCGG
The DNA here is from genome assembly GCF_002068095.1 of Bradyrhizobium sacchari. Lineage (GTDB taxonomy): Bacteria > Pseudomonadota > Alphaproteobacteria > Rhizobiales > Xanthobacteraceae > Bradyrhizobium > Bradyrhizobium sacchari. The sequence continues at coordinate 34,574 of NZ_LWIG01000056.1, forward strand.
GTCAGCGAACAGCGATTGGGCGACTATCTCGCCGGCAACTTGTGGAAGCCTATCGAAATGCAAGATGCCACATTCCATCTGTCTGAATCGCAGCGCGAACGCTTCGCACGTCCATTTTCATGCGCCCCCCCTTACGGGAAAACCACAAGACATCGAGCATCCTCGAAAGCCAAACTAAGTTTGACTGCGGGGGAGCTTGCGCATTTGGGACCGTCGGTGACTACGTGCGCTTGGACAAATGCTGCTCAACGGCGGGGAGCTCGATGGGCGGCGCATTCTTGGTCAGAGGACGGTGCGCCACATGGTCTCCAACACATCGGGCCAGGGATCAAAAATAGAGTCGCAAATGTGGAGGCGCACCGTGCGGCTTCGGCTTCGGGCTCGGAGTGGCTGTACGCATGACCGAGGGGCGCTCGGCGGTTCCGCGAATCCTGGTGAGTTCACCTGGACCGGCGCCTACGGGACACAAGTTTTCTGCGACCCGAAAGAGCGTCTGGTCGCGGTGGTCGGGACGGCGGCGCCCGAAGAAATCCGGAAGTATTACCGCGAACAAGTACGATATATCGTCTATGCTGCGATTAGCTTCTTGCAGAAAGGCGCGATGAACCATTTTGTAGTAGGCAGGCAGCACTTTCCGCGCCGGACGGATTGCGCGATGAAGCCCCCCGGACCATAGCTTTAAACGTCCAGTCTGTCGCTCACAGCCCCGTAGCGATGCCGCGTAACGAGCCGCTTTGAACCAAAGGCAAATCGGATCGACCCAGACCTATAAAGCGAGTCAACGTACGCATCACGGCTCAGTGCATTGCATTCTCTATTCATCGCGCGACAGCCGCTTTCGCACGGGCTGCCTGCATAGTTGCGCCTGTGAGCGCTTTAACCCACCATTGATCAGAAATCGGCAAGTCTGATTGAGATGGGGCATGGCGGTGCCCGTCAGCTGACCCAATTGAATTCGACAATCGGCATGACGAGTGTCGCGGTTGTGTAGAGGCGTAGTCCCGTGCAGTGGTGAACCATCGTGCTGATCTGTTGAAGTGCTAACACGGACGTCCAAAACTAGACACCATTAGCGCGACAGATCGATGGCGCAGTTTCCTTGCACGCTGGCCGCGGTCGACAATCCGCGACATCTCGCAGCGTTGGCTTGCTATGTTTCAAGTGTTTCGCTTCGCTGGCCTGCTTCTTGCTGAACGTCACCAGTTCGTAACGGCTGACGACAACTCGCATGGAAGGGTTCATGGGTGATGCAACGGAAACTTTCTACAGCGTAATCAGACGTCAGGGTATCACGCGCCGTAGTTTCCACAAATTCTGCTGTTTGACCGCCGCGAGCTTGGGACTTAGTCCACTCACCGCAAGCAGTATTGCGCACGCCCTGGAGACCAAACCGCGTGTGCCTGTGATCTGGCTGCACGGGCTCGAGTGTACCTGCTGCTCGGAAAGTTTTATCCGCTCGGCCCATCCCTTGGTCAAAGACGCTCTGCTGTCGATGATTTCGCTCGACTATGACCACATGATCATGGCGGCGGCAGGACACCAGGCTGAGGCCATCCTGGAGGAAACTCGTGCCAAGTACAAAGGCAGGTATGTGCTCGCCGTTGAAGGCAATCCGCCGTTGAACGAGGGTGGCATGTTCTGCATTGAAGGCGGCAAGCCGTTCGTTGAAAAGCTCACGTCGATGGCGGAAGAGTCTATGGCGATCATCGCTTGGGGCACGTGCGCGTCCTGGGGATGCGTGCAGGCGGCCAAGCCAAATCCGACTGGCGCGGCGCCGATCGAAAAGGTGATCACCGACAGGCCGATTATCAAGGTGCCCGGGTGCCCGCCGATCGCAGAGGTTATGAGCGGCCTGGTGACTTTCATCACCATGTTCGGAAAGCTTCCGGAGCTCGATCGCCAAGGGCGTCCAAGCATGTTTTACTCCGAGCGCATTCACGATAAGTGCTATCGGCGGTCCCATTTTGACGCTGGCCAATTCGTCGAAGAGTGGGACGATACCAACGCACGCAAGGGCTATTGCCTGTACAAGATGGGCTGCAAGGGGCCAACCACCTACAACGCCTGTTCGGCCGTTCGGTGGAACGGCGGCGTCTCATTTCCCATTCAATCCGGCCACGGCTGCCTCGGCTGCTCCGAAGACGGCTTCTGGGATAAGGGGTCATTTTACGACCGACTCACAACCATCAAGCAGTTCGGCATCGAGGAGAACGCCGACCAGATCGGAATGGCCGCTGCCGGCGTGGTGGGACTGACCATCGCTGCCCATGCGGCGGCCACCGCGGTGAAGCGGTTGACCCATTCTCCGGATCGCTCTGCCCATAAAGGCAAACCGAGTTGAGGAGGGACGAGGGTGGCCGTCCAGACGCCGAATGGGTTCACTCTCGATCGTTCCGGCAGACGAATCGTTATCGATCCGCTGACGCGAATCGAGGGCCACCTGCGCATTGAAGCCAATCTTGATTCCGACAATGTAATCCGCAATGCGGTCTCAAGCGGGACGATGTGGCGCGGCATCGAAGTCATCCTGCGCGGGCGCAATCCGCGGGACGCGTGGGCGTTCACCGAACGGATCTGCGGGGTCTGCACCGGCACGCATGCGCTCACCTCCGTGCGCGCTGTTGAAAATGCACTAGGAGTTACGATTCCGGAGAATGCGAATTCGGTCCGCAACATCATGCAGCTGTGCCTGTTCGTGCATGATCACCTCGTACATTTTTATCACCTCCACGCGTTGGATTGGGTCGACGTGGTCTCCGCGCTCAAGGCCGATCCGAAGTCCACCTCTGCACTGGCGCAGTCTATCTCGCCCTGGCCGCAGGCATCCCCTGGCTATTTTAAGGATTTGCAGATCCGGCTCACCAAATTCTTCGGATCAGGGCAACTCGGTCCGTTCAAGAATGGCTATTGGGGGCATCCGGCCTACAAGCTGCCACCAGAAGCGAACCTGATGGTGGTAGCTCATTATCTGGAAGCGCTCGACTTCCAGAAGGAGATCGTCAAGATCCAAGCTATTTATGGTGGCAAGAACCCGCATCCAAACTGGCTGGTCGGTGGCGTGCCGTGCGCGATCAACATCGACGGAATCGGTGCGGTGGGCGCGATCAACATAGAGCGGCTGAACATCGTGTCCTCGATCATCGACCGCTCGATTGAGTTTGTCGAGCAGGTCTACCTGCCGGATATCGCCGCGATCTGCTCGTTCTATAAGGATTGGCTCCACGGCGGCGGCCTTTCAAGCAAAAGCGTGATGTCCTATGGCGACATCCCGGAAAATGCCAATGACTGTTCCACGGAGAGTTTCAAGCTGCCGCGCGGGGTTATTCTTGATGGCAATCTCAAGGAGATACTGCCGATCGACCATGGTGATCCCGAACAGATCCAGGAATTCGTTGCGCATTCATGGTATAAATACCCCAGCGATTGCTGCGGATTGCATCCCTGGGATGGTATCACCGAGCCGAGTTTTGAGCTTGGGTCAAAACTCAAAGGCAACAAGACGGATATCAAGGAACTCGACGAAGGCGGCAAGTATTCCTGGATCAAAGCGCCGCGCTGGCGCGGTCGCGCCGTGGAAGTCGGGCCGCTGGCGCGATACATCGTCGGTTATGCGCAAGGCAAAGCCGAGTTCAAGGAGCCCGCCGAGAGACTGCTCAAGGGGCTCAATCTTCCCGTGACTGCGCTGTTCTCGACGCTTGGCCGTACTGCGGCGCGAGCGCTTGAATGCCAGTGGGCGGCGCATCAGATGCGATATTTCCAGGATAAGCTCGTAATCAGCATCAAGGCAGGCAATACGGCAACTGCCAATGTCAGCAGGTGGAACCCGGAAAGCTGGCCCAAGGAGGCCAAGGGCTACGGGTTCACCGAGGCGCCACGCGGAGCGCTCGGGCACTGGATTAAGATCAAGGACGCTAAGATCGACAACTATCAATGTGTCGTGCCGACGACGTGGAACGGATCTCCTCGCGATTTCGAGGGCAATATTGGTGCTTTTGAAGCTTCCCTGATCGGTACCCCGATGGCCGATCCGCAGCGACCCCTGGAGATCTTGCGCACCATCCATTCCTTTGATCCGTGTTTGGCTTGCTCGACCCACGTGATGACTCCTGACGGCCAGGAAATGGCTTCAGTTAAAATTCGTTAGGTCTATGCTGAACAGGGCTCGGAAGCTACTTGCCGCCATCGATGCGGCACCGACTGGTCGCAGCATCGTCGGTGGCGTCGGCTACGTTTACGCGCCGGTTCGACTTTGGCATTGGGTTAATGCGGCGGCCATTCTCGTGCTGAGTTTAACCGGCTATCTTATTGGAACCGGGACACCCGCGACGTCGGGAGGGGCAAGCGGGAATTTTCTGTTCGGCTATATCCGCTTTGCTCATTTCTCCGCGGGATATGTGCTCAGCGCCGGTTTTCTTCTGCGCATCTACTGGGCCCTGGTGGGAGACGCGCATGCCATGCAGATCTTTTACGTGCCGCTTTGGCGCGGGTGCTTTTGGCGGGAGTTGTGCCACGAGATTCGCAGGTATGCGTTCCTTACGGTTGAGCCAGCGAGGGGCCTCGGGCACAACCGACTTGCTCAGCTCGCAATGTTCTTCATGTTTACGCAGACGATCACATTCATGGTCCTCACCGGCTTTGCACTTTATGGGCAAGGTGCCGGTACTGACAGCTGGCAGTACAAGGTGTTCGGCTGGGTGTTTTCATTCTTGCCGAACAGTCAGGACGTCCACACCTTGCATCATCTCGGCCTATGGGTGATCGTGATGTTCGTGCTGGTCCACATCTACGCGGTGATCCGGGAAGATATCATGTCGCGCCACAGCTTCTATTCTATATCCGGTGACCACGGGTTCGGCGATTGACTGGGAAGCGCATGCTCAGTCCGACAAACAAAAAACGGATCCTGGTGCTCGGCATCGGCAACATCCTATGGGCCGATGAGGGATTCGGTGTGCGTGTGGTCGAGGAGTTTCATCGCCGCTACGCCGTCGATGATAACGTCACCGTCCTCGATGGAGGCACCCAAGGGCTCTACCTCGTCAGTTTTCTTGAGCAGGCTGATCGTCTGATCGTGTTCGATGCCATCGACTATGGATTGCTGCCCGGGCAGTTGATGCTTGTACGAGATGACGAAGTCCCTAAATTCACTGGCGCCAGGAAAGTTAGCCTGCATCAGACTGGCTTTCAGGAGGTCTTGAGTGCGGCCGAGTTGCTTGGCCGCCGCCCGCGAGAGCTCGCTCTCATCGGCTGTCAGCCGTTTGACCTGGAGGATTGGGGCGGTCCTCTGACCGCGCCGGTGCGCTTTCAGATTGCCCCTGCGATTAAACTGGCTTGTAAACTCCTAGAGCAGTGGGGCTCGCCGGCAAAACTCCGGAGCCTGCCGCTGCCTGCATCAGAACGGCTGTTGGCGAACAATATTGACCATGCGAATTATGAGATGAGGGCGCAGCCGATCTAGCGGCTGCGAATGACCATGTGCCTTGGGTTGCCAATGACGATTGTCGAGACCGACGGTTTCACGGCGCTATGCGAGTATGGCAATGAACAGCGGCGCGTTTCAGTCATGCTGCTCGCCGATGTATCGGTTGGCGCGAAGGTGCTCGTTCATATCGACAGCGCGGTGCGGCTCTTGGACGAAAATGAGGCAAGGCTAATCTCGCGAGCACTTGACGGGCTTGAGGCCAGCCTCAACGGCCAGGACTGCGAACGCTTCTTTGCGGACTTGATCGGTCACAAGCCGCAATTGCCGGAGCACCTACGCTAACGGTTCCGCGCGCCGGTTGCGCCAACTGTTTGCTCACAAATCCGAATTCCGGTCGCACGTAACTTTGCCTAGAAAATGTCGGGCGCGTCGAGCCATTGGTTCGAGCGGGATCACGGCTAGAGGATGATTGGCATGCGCCTTGCTCACAGCCCTGCTAGCAGAACCTAGCATGATCAGAAAGGCGTGTGATGAAGTTGCAGCCGGCGCAGCATGGTCTGGCGCGACCCGCTCCGTCCGACGTAGAGGGAGTCCGCGTCGATGCGCGCCTGGCCGCGCACGCTCCCGTGAAGGGACCGCGATGCCGCTGTCGCCGGCCGATCACCTATATTTGCGCCCGATCATTCAGCTCGCGTTCTTCGTTGCCGGAATTTTCGAGGAGTTTCGGCGAGGCGTGCAAGGCGCAGCGACTTCGCGCGGCGTTAGTGGCGCACTGGTCGGCTGGCTTGGCCGGCGCGAACCGTGCGCCGGCAGCACTTCTTTAAGCAAGTGCATCGCCGCCCGATGCAGACAACGGAACATCGCATGAAAGCAGCGATCCCCTTCGACGGTGCCGACCGGGCGGCGAGCGACCTTGCCACTGGGTCTGGAAGTTTCGATGTATTGCATAGCCGCTCGGCGAGTGCGCTGGCGACGCGCGCTTGGCGGGACTGCGACGAGCGTGCAAGGAGTTATGCGAACGCCGCCTTGCTGCTATCGAATGCCGCTGCTGCCGTTGGGGAGCAGAGAAGCGGTGCTCCGACACAATTGTACGGACTCGCAAATCTCAGCGATGCCGAGCGCAAGCTGATTGGCGAATTACTCGGAGAAGGTGAGGTGGAGGGCGTGGTTGCGCTGCCAGATGGCTCTTTGGCGCAAATTCTGGAGTCCGTGCTTGCGGGAATCTGGCGCGTGCGCATCGGGACCGAGCCGGCGCACGAATATGTTGAGGTCGGAGCGATTCCGCAGATTGTCCGGCGCGCTGCAGCTGACCTGACGTCCGCCGATCTTGTGATCGGCACGGTGCCGGACGGCGCGATGAACGTGCGACCGGTGCTCGCAGAAATACGCGAGCGGGCGCGCGTCTGGCGGTTTGGTATGCATGCGCATGTTGTCAATCTCACGCTGCTGCCGATGAGCATTATCGACCTGACGTTCCTGCAGCAAAGCCTGGGCAATGGCCCGGTCCAACTCGTCTTCCGCGGCTACGGCACCTGCCGGGTGCAGGCGACCGGGGTCAGAAACGTCTGGTCAGTGCAGTTCTTCAATTCTACGGACAACATCATCCTTGATACGCTGGAGGTAGGGGGGGTGCCGATTGTTGCGTTGGCTGCCGACGAGGATTTCCAGGACTCTGCCGAACGAATGCAGGAAATGATCAAGGCGTACCTCACATGAAGAGCTCGGGCATTCGGCATCGGTTGGGATCCTGCAGACAGAGCGTGCGCATGGGCGACAGCTTGCGCGGCATGATGACGGAGCGGTGCGCATGAACCTCACTGCTCGCAACAAAATCGATGTCCGGGTATTGCTGGCTGCCGACGTAGTCGCCTCGGTCGAGATCCTGCCGCGAGTCCGGCCGCCGCTGGCGCGGGTGTTTGCCGGAAAGCCGGCCACGTCACTGCTCAATGTCCTGCCGCGGCTCTTCGCGTTATGTGCCGCCGCGCAGCAAACCGCACTGTTGTCCGCCATCGAGACGGCGCGTGACGAAGTGATCACCCGCGCAACAAAACAGCATCGTATTGCGCTTATCGTTACCGAGCGCATCACGGACTTGGCACGCGGCCTGTTTGTCGGACACCTTACGCAAGACGTCGCCAGTGCGGCGGCAATCCGCTCTCTGAGGTCGGAGTTGTCAGCGCTCGGTAGCGCCGCGCACCCGGTCTGGGGCTCCGCTCAACGCGAAGCAACGGCGGGGATTGCCGCTGCGCTGGCCGCGCTCGGCATGCCGCATGATGGTGACGCGCTGAAGTCCGGTAGCCCGCTGGCGCTTCACATTGCCGCGCTCAATGAGGTCGACCTGAAGGCAGTTCCGACGGAGCACTCGTTCTTGTCCGTTGCTGACGACCGCAACATCGCGAAACGGCTGCTCGTGGATGAGACATTTTGCTATTGTCCCGACCTCGACGGACATGTGCCCGAAACAGGGCCATGGGCGCGTCAAATGGCCCGTGAACGGCTCTCGCCGAGACCCTTCGGTGCGGTCGAGCGGCTGAGGGCCAGAATTGTTGAAATCCTCCGGCTATGCGCCTGGCTCGAGGCCGGCGCTCAGATTGAGGCCGCGGAGGATGGGATTATCGAAATATATAAGCTAGGTCCCGGCCGTGCAGCGGCCGCGGTCGAATGCTCCAGGGGCCGTCTCTACCACGCGGTTGAGCTTGATGCGCAGGGCCGGATATCCCGCTTCGAGTTCCTCGCGCCGACGGAGTGGAATTTCCACCGGCGCGGACCGGTGGTTCGGAACCTGGAGGGTGCGGTGCTGACTGCTCGACGAAGCCGAGATGCAGTCCATGCGGTGATTGCATCGCTAGATCCGTGCGTCGGGTTCACTCTCAATTTTCGCGAAGTTCGCGATGCATGAAATGGCGATTTGTCTTGGCATCATTCTGATCGTAGAGGAGGAGGTACGCCATCGATCCTCTTCGCGGGTGCGGAGCATCTGTCTAGAGATGGGAGCACTCAGTCATGCCGCGCCTGAAGCGATCAGGTTCTGCTTTGCTGTCGCCGCAAGGCGGACTGTTGCCGAGGGGGCGGCTCTTAATATCGTCGAACTGCCAGGCGTTGCCTGGTGCATGAGCTGTTCGAAGAGCGTCGAAATTGCACGGCGCGGTGAGTGCTGTCCTTGCTGCGGCAGTTATCAGTTGCAGGTAACCGCGGGCGAACAGATGCGCGTGAAAGAGCTGGAGATCGATTGATGTGTACCGTTTGTGGCTGCACCGAGGGGGCGCCGACCAATCACGCCAAGACAAATCATTCGGAGAGCCATGAGCGATGCGATGCCCATATGCAGGACGACTACAACCGCCATTCTGCCCTTCCGCAGCGCGACCAACGCCCGTCGCACGCTGGCGATAGTCATATTAGCCATCGTCGCTCAGCACATCAGCAGGCACATGGCTTGCAGGCGCTTCCAAGCGGCGGCGTCGGGCCGGCTGGCTTAAAGGTCGGGGGCGTGAGCAGAGAGCGGGTCATTGAGATCGAGCGCGACATTCTGGGCAAGAATAATGGGATTGCCGCGGTCAACCGCGCGCTCTTCGTTGCCGATGACCTGCTGGTATTTAATCTTTTGTCCAGTCCCGGCGCAGGTAAGACGACACTGCTGGCCCGCGCCGTGTCCGAGTTGAAGCGTAGGCGTCTGGTCGGGGTCATTGAAGGCGACCAGCAGACCTCGAACGATGCCGAACGTATTCGGGCGGCTGGCGTGCCGGCCGTTCAAGTCAATACCGGCAAGAATTGCCATCTCGATGCTGCTATGATTGGCGAGGCTTATCGCCACTTGCCGCCGCTCACAGGCGGTATTCTCTTCATCGAGAACGTCGGTAATCTGATCTGTCCCGCCGCCTTCGATCTGGGCGAGGCCTGCAAGATCGTAGTGTTTTCGATTACGGAAGGTGAAGACAAGCCGCTCAAATATCCTGATATGTTTGCCGCTTCGTCGCTCATGGTGATTAACAAGGTTGATCTGGCGCCGCTGCTTGATTTCGATTTGGGAAAGACCATCGAATACGCCAGACGCGTCAATCCAAAGATCGACGTGCTCGTCGTTTCGGCTCGTACTGGCGAGGGCTTTGGCGCGCTCTACGCCTGGATCGATAAACAGACGGGCGATCAGAGGCGCACCGTAGAGGACTCCAGGCTATGAGCGCCGCAGGCACGTGCGACCGAACACGGCTGCGCGTGCGCGTCAGCGGGGCAGTGCAAGGGGTCGGGTTTCGTCCTTACGTCTATGGACTCGCCACGCGGTACGGATTGGCCGGGTTTGTCATCAATGGCCCCGAGGGCGTTATCATCGAGGTCGAGGGCTGCCGTGCGTCGGAGTTTGTTGCAACGTTACCGCTTGAGGCGCCTCCATTGGCACGCATCGACCACATCTGCGTTCGGGAGACTGTGGCGCTCGCGGCGAAGGACTTTTCGATCGGCACGAGCGAAGGCGGCAGATTGTCAACGCAGATCATTGCTGACGCCGCGGTCTGCCCGCAATGCCTCGGGGAGCTATTCGATCCAGAAGATCGGCATTATCTTTACCCGTTTATCAGTTGCTGCCATTGCGGCCCACGCTACACCATCGCCGAACGGCTTCCGTACGATCGCGCTAACACCGTGATGAGCGCTTTTAGCTTGTGCGCCGCCTGCGCGGCCGACTATGCCGACCCGGCAAGCCGCAGGTTTCACGCGGAGGCGATCGCGTGTCCGACATGCGGTCCTCGGCTCAGCCACGGGATCAGCGCCATTGTCGCGGCCATCGCGGGGGGGCAGATCGTGGCGATAAAGGGGCTGGGCGGATACCAGCTTCTTTGCGATGCGCGCAATCAGGACGCGGTGCAGCGTTTGCGCCGCAGAAAGCGCCGCCTTCACAAGCCGTTCGCGGTTTTGGTCGCTTCCAAAGAGCGCGTTAGCGAGGTCGCGGAGGCGAACGCGTCCGAGCTTGCGCTGCTCGAATCCGTGGCACGTCCTATCGTCCTCCTGCCTTCGCGCAACAATCTGGCGCCCGCCATAGCGCCTGGGTTATCGCGAGTGGGTGTCATGCTGCCCGTCGTGCCGCTGCATCACCTCATCTTCCATGGGCTTCGCGCGACGGGGGCTCGTGTGGGGTCTGGCCCGGTCATTGTCGCCACCAGTGCCAATCTTTGCGGCGAACCGCTCCTGATTGACAATGCGCAGGCGCTGCGGCACCTCAAGGGGATCGCCGACCTTGTCGTGACCCATGATCGCGATATCTTGACGCGCGCTGATGATTCCGTGGTTTCGGTGGTGGCTGGCCGGCCGCAATTCATTCGTCGTGCCCGTGGCTATGTTCCCGAGCCGATCCGGCTTGCGAGGTCCGTCCCGCCCGTGCTCGCCGTCGGTGGCGCACTGAAATCGACCGTCACCATCACGCGTGACAATCAAGCGTTCGTCTCTCAGCATATTGGCGATCTAAATACGGCCGAGGGAATCCGTGCGTTCGAGAAGACGATCCGACATCTCACATCGAGCCTTGACGTGGAGCCCATCCTCATCGCCCATGATCTGCATCCCGATATGGCTTCTACCCGGTTTGCGGAAGAAAATGCTCGCGCGCTGGTCGCCGTCCAGCATCACCACGCACACGCTGCCGCAGTCATCGCCGAGCATGGCCATGAGGGACCTGCGATTGCCCTGGTGCTCGATGGCCATGGCTTTGGCGCCGACGGCGGCAACTGGGGTGGCGAACTATTGTTGTGCGAAGGGACGAGGTCACGACGCATCGGGCACTTAGCGCCCCTGCAAATGCCTGGTGGAGATCGCGCGGCGCGCGAGCCGTGGCGCATGGCGAGCGCAGTATTACACGGGCTCGGCCGAGGTAACGAAATCGGGCAGCGCTTTGCTGCACAAAGGCAAGCCGGATGTGTGTCGGCCTTGCTCGATCAGCCGGACGGGCCCACCACGACCAGTGCGGGCCGGTTATTCGACGCGGCCGCGGCGCTGCTGGGGATCGCGAATCTGCAGAGCTATGAGGGCGAAGCAGCGATGAAGCTCGAAGCGCTGGCGCGGCGGACTGCGGTTCTCGAAACCGGCTGGACAATCGATGGCGGCGTGCTGTCGCTTCGTCCGCTGTTTTCGCGGTTGATTGCTGATGACATTGACGCCCCAGGCGGAGCCGGGCTGTTTCACGGCACCTTCGCCGCCGCCTGCGTTGACTGGGTCATGCGCTCTGCGCGAACAACCGGCGTTAACACCGTCGTTCTGAGCGGCGGCTGCTTCCTGAACGCGGTGTTGGCGCACGAAATCCCACGCGCTTGCAGCGCTGCCGGTCTTACACCGCTGGTGCCACGGCGGCTGCCGCCTAATGATGGCGGTCTGAGCCTTGGCCAGGCCTGGATTGCTGCTCTACAGATTGTTCAACAGTCGGGCGCCAGGGCAGGAAGTGCTTGATATGTGTCTTTCAGTTCCGGCAAAGATCGCGAAAATTCTTCCCAACGACATGGCCGTCGTGTCCATCGATGGCATCAGCCTGGAGATATCGATTGCTCTCATCGAAGAGATCAACGTTGGCGATTTCGTCCTTGTCCATGTCGGCTATGCGCTGGCCAAGATCGATCCGTCGGAAGCTAAGCGCACGCTGCAGCTTCTGCAGGAGCTAGGCAGCGCTGGGCAGGAATGCCGATCATGAAATATTCTGACGAATTTCGCGACAAGACCATCGCACAGCGACTTGCGCGTGCGATTGACGCTGAGGTCAGTTCGCAAAGAGCCTATCGGTTCATGGAATTTTGCGGTGGACACACTCACGCGATCTCTCGCTACGGCCTGGAGGATCTGCTGCCCGCGAACGTCCGGATGATCCACGGGCCCGGTTGTCCCGTCTGCGTTCTGCCCGCGAGCAGAATCGACATGGCGATTCGGCTCGTGGACCGACCAGAAGTCACTCTGTGCGTTTACGGCGACCTGATGCGCGCGCCCGGGTCCCAAGGACGTTCCCTGTTGCGAGCCAAAGCGCTCGGCGCCGACATTCGGATGGTATACTCGACCCTCGACGCAATCCGGCTCGCCGAACAGTCGCCGGGCCGCCAGACAGTCTTCTTTGCCATCGGATTTGAGACCACGACGCCCCCGACGGCAGTCATGATCCGAATTGCCGAGAATATGCGATTGAAGGGGCTTAGCGTGTTCTGCAATCACGTGCTTACACCCTCTGCGATGCACAGCATTCTCGAGGACCCGAAGATCCGCAACACCGGGGGAGGTCCAATTGACGGCTTTATCGGGCCTGCACATGTCAGCACCATTATCGGTACACAGGCTTACGAGCCGCTAGCGGAACAGTTCGAGAAGCCGATCGTGATCGCGGGATTTGAACCTCTCGACGTGATGCAGGCTATCCTAATGCTGGTGCGGCAGGTGAACCAAGACCGCTACGAGGTAGAAAATCAATACAGCCGGGCAGTGACACGCGAAGGAAATCGGCGTGCCAAGAACTGGATGTCGCAGGTGTTCGAATTACGTGAGCAGTTTGAATGGCGTGGGCTTGGATTCGTACCCAACAGCGGACTGAAGCTGAACCGGGCTTACGAGAGATTCGACGCTGAGACACGTTTTGCGCTCCACGACATGCCTGTCGCAGACAATCCGGCGTGCGAGTGCTACGCGATCCTGCGTGGCGCCAAGCGGCCCGTCGAGTGCAAGTTGTTTGGAACCGTCTGCACGCCGCAAACTCCCGTAGGAGCCTGCATGGTGTCATCAGAAGGGGCTTGTGCGGCGTATTGGACCTATGGCCGAGTTCGCGATGAACACTTGAGGCAGACGTCATGAGCGTGAAAGCCCATCAAAGCAAGCTCGACGTGGAGGACGGACGAATTGATCTTTCCCACGGATACGGAGGGCGTGCTATGGCACAGCTGATCTCCGGACTTTTTCACCAAGCCTTTGGTAATGAATGGCTCGCCCGCTGCAATGATCAGTCGGCGTTTGACGTTGCGGCAGGCAGGATGGTGATGACCACCGACGGCTATGTGGTTTCGCCGCTGTTCTTTCCCGGCGGCAATATCGGGTCCCTGGCTGTGCACGGCACGATCAATGATGTCGCGATGTCCGGCGCGCGTCCACTCTATTTGTCAGCCAGCTTCATCATCGAGGAGGGTTTTCGGCTTTCCGATCTGAAGGCGGTCGCGGATTCGATGGGAACGGCGGCGCGAGGGGCCGGCGTTTACATCATTGCCGGGGACACCAAGGTCGTCGAGCGGGGCAAGGCGGATGGTCTGTTCATCTCTACCACGGGGATCGGGCTTGTGGCCGGTGGGCTCGATCTTTCGGCCGACAAGGCAAGGGTCGGGGATCGTGTGCTGCTGTCAGGTAGCCTCGGCGATCATGGGGTGGCGATCATGTCAAAACGTCAGAATGCCGCTTTTCAAACGGAAATCGTCTCGGACTCAGCAGCGTTGCATAATCTCGTAGCGGTCATGGTTGCCGCAGGTGGTGGCGGCATCCGGGTGATGCGCGACCCCACGCGCGGTGGGCTCGCTGCTGCTCTCAACGAGATTGCGCATCAATCCGATCTCGGGTTTCATCTGCAGGAATCAACCATTCCGGTGAAGCCCGCGGTTGCGGCTACCTGCGAGCTCCTTGGACTCGATCCGATCCATGTCGCCAACGAGGGCAAGCTCGTCGCGATCGTGGCGCCTGATTCGGCCGATGGCGTGCTTGCAGCCATGAAGGCGCACCCGCTCGGGTCCGATGCAGCTGATATTGGCGAGGCGGTGGCTGACGACCAGAAATTTGTGCAGATGGGCACCGATTTCGGCGGCCGACGAATCGTCGACTGGCTGTGGGGCGAACAATTGCCTCGCATCTGTTGAACCGGCTTCGAATCATCCACCTTTTGGAAGCCAAATTACGATCAAATGGTCATTAGCCACCAGCTCCGGAAGCGCTTCGATTGACCGGCAATTCCGTCTAACTGGCAAATTGCTTCGCTGTTTGAGAATTGGCGAGGCTGGATTTCGGTTGTTAGCTTTCGGCGAGCCGAGAACGCAATTCGAAACGGATCATCGCTCTCGCGCAATTTCGAGGGTAAAACTCAGCGGCCATGGTCCCACGAATCCGCTCGGTACCCGTGGGTTGGAAATCCTGCGAAGCCGGTCAAACATTGCTGAATTCCTGCGCAATTTCACCGGTTGCGTCGCGATATCGCTACGCGGTTCCGATAAGAAAGCGCGTCAGGTAGGGAGTTTTCAAAATGAAGGTCGGAGTCCCTAAGGAAATCAAGGCGCACGAATATCGCGTGGGCCTTACCCCTGGAGCTGCCCGCGAATACGTGGCAGCGGGCCACGGCGTGATGATCGAAACCAACGCCGGCGCTGGCATCGGGGCAACCGATGAGGATTATCGCGCTGTTGGTGCAACGATTCTAACTTCCGCAGCTGAGGTATTCGCATCGAGCGAGATGATCGTAATGGTTAAGGAGCCACAGCCCACCGAATGGTCTCAGCTGCGGGAGAATCAGATCCTGTTCACTTATCTGCATCTGGCCCCCGACGCGGATCAGGCCACCGGCTTATTGGAATCTGGATGCACCGCGATCGCCTATGAGACCGTAACTGATGTGCATGGTGGTCTTCCACTGCTGGCGCCCATGAGCGAGGTGGCGGGTAGACTTGCGATCGAAGCGGCGGGTAGCGCGTTAAAGCGGAGTGCAGGCGGACGAGGGCTGTTGATCGGTGGGGTGCCCGGTGTTCAGCCTGCCCGTATCGTGGTGATCGGAGGTGGCGTGGTTGGTACGCATGCGGCACGCATGGCGGTCGGTCTGGGCGCAGAGGTCACCATCATCGATCGCTCGATACTCCGGCTCCGCGAGTTGGACGAGCTATTCGAAGGGCGCGTTCGCACCAGGTTTTCGACCATCGATTCCCTGGAGGAAGAGGTATTTGCGGCGGACGTGGTGATTGGCGCGGTGCTCGTTCCAGGTGCGAGCGCGCCGAAGCTGGTTCGCCGGAGCATGCTGAGCTCGATGCGCAAGAGGGCGGTACTCGTAGACGTCGCCATCGATCAGGGCGGCTGCTTTGAGACATCGCACCCGACCACTCACGCTGATCCAACTTACGAAGTGGACGGGGTCATTCATTATTGCGTGGCCAATATGCCCGGCGCCGTGCCGCTCACCTCGAGCCAGGCACTGAATAATGCGACCCTGCCGTTTGGTTTGGCTCTGGCCAATAAGGGTTTTTCCGCCGTGCTCGAAAATCCACATTTGCGCGCAGGCCTCAACGTCCATCGGGGCCGGCTAACCTACAAAGCGGTGGCCGAAAGCCTCGGGCTGCCCTTCTCACCGATCGAACAGGCTGCGGCCTGATCCCAGAGGCCCTCATGGGCGTTTCCTCCCTGACTTAGGCCACCCTTCGGGGTGGCTTTTTTTCGGCTCCATCGATCTGCTGAGCGCCGCTGGCATCTACTTGGAGCGCGGAGCAAAGCGGAGGATCGCCCAGACGAACGCCTGGCTTCAGTCGCCTGTACGATGGGACCACAATGTACTTCACCCCATACAGCGCCTATGAATGCCGGTGTTGCCGGATAGTCCAAGGCAATTGAGCATGCGTCGCGGGCCCCAGGGGGACGCCTATTTCCGGAGCGACTTTATCTGGAGCGATCGCCGCGGCCTACCCGACTGGCTGCAATGCGCGGACCGAGATGAGTCCCGGTATGCGCACATCACGCATCGAGATCAAGCTGCTGTCGAGCCCGTTGTCGGATTTGCGACACCGTGTCGTGGCGGCGACTTGCGTTATGGAAAATACTGAAGACTAATCAAGCTCAAACCGTCTGGCACAAGACTTGATAGCAAGGAACTGTCCCGCACGTCTGCTCATGGAATCGCAGTGATGGCCTACAAGATAATCGCATCTCAGTGCACCGTCTGCGGTGCGTGTGAGTTCGAGTGTCCCAATGCCGCGATCAGCCTGAAGAACGACATATATGTGATCAATCCGTCCCAGTGTACCCAATGTGAGGGCCATTTTGACGGGCCGCAATGCGCCGTCGTTTGCCCGGTGCCCGATACATGCGTCCCGGCAAAGGTGGGGTAACATTGTGCCATGGCACCTACGCAGGGAACGACTCGGCGCAGTGATCACAAGGGCGGCGGCGGATGATGACGCCAATTTCTTGCTCGATGATTTTGAGCGGCTCCTAAGCCCGCGCAGCACAATGGTTGCAATCATACAAATGTCGAACTGCTCTGTTCCGTGCTGCCGGTGAAAGACGCGGTGAAGACGCACATGCCCGCCGTATCCAAGTGCTGGTCGACGGCTCGCAAGGATACGTCCTGACCGCCGACGTCTGCGACATCGACTGTGATTTCTACGTCATGACCGGCCACAAACTCTTTGGTCCGACTGGGATTGGTGTGCTTTGCGGCAAGTCTGCACATCTGGCATCGATTCCGCCCTTCGATGGCGGCGTGGACATGATCCGCGAGGTCTCGCGTTCGGGTGCCATTCATGGCAATCCGCCACACCGCTTCGAAGCGGGTACGCCGCCAATCGTCGAAGCCATCGCTCTAGGCGCGGATATCGATTGCATCGATTCAATAGGCGAGCGGCAGATCCGCAGGCAATAGAACGTACTGCTCGCTTACGCGCAGGAGCAGCTGGCCGACATCAACTTCGGGCGCATGATCGGGACTCGGGCCGAGAAGGGGCCGATCATTCGCTTTGATGCGGAGGGTATGCATGGGCATGATATTGCCACCTTCGTCGAGCGCGCCGGTGTAGCGGGGCGGGCGCGCCGTGTGATTCCGCTGCTTAAGCAATTCGGCGTGCTGGCGACGTGCCTTGTGTCCTTTGACTTTACAATACACGCGAAGAAGTCGATGTGCTCGTGCGCGCCCTGCAGGCGCGGCAGCTACTCTCGGCGAGCCTACGACGTTCATGCGGCGAGGCCGCTCCCATAGAGCTCTGGGAGGATGAGATCGTGCACTTCATCACAATTGCAGGAGGTGAGCACTCAGTAAGCATAGATTGCTTGTCTAGCCTCTGTCGGTCAGCCGGCGTTGCAGCCGCCGTCCGCCTTCGATCGCAGAGTACTGCGGTGCCGGATACGCTCGAGAACTGCGCAGAAAGTTTCAAACATAGCCCGCCCTGTTCCATTTCGAACAGGCCCAAACCAAGAGTTCTCTGCGCAAAGCGCGCTGTCGGATTCGCAACAACACCCCTTTCATCGCCGAGGCGCGCTAAGCGACTCTGATTGTTTGGTTTTTTGTGCTCGCGAGACGCTGGCATGCTGGTTGCAAGAGTCTTGGGTCAAGAAGCCGCCCTCGCAACAGCTAACCTTGAAGGACATCAGATGAGTCTCGCCACGACCCAGAGCACCGCAGAAACCAGGGCTCGCAACAAAGAGCTGATCGAGGAGGTGCTGAAGGTCTATCCAGAAAAAACCGCGAAACGGCGCGCCAAGCACCTCAACGTTCACCAAGCCGGCAAGTCAGACTGCGGGGTGAAGTCCAACATCAAATCCATACCTGGCGTGATGACGATCAGAGGCTGCGCCTATGCAGGGTCAAAGGGGGTGGTCTGGGGGCCCATCAAGGACATGGTTCACATCAGCCATGGCCCGGTCGGTTGCGGTCAGTATTCGTGGGGCTCGCGACGCAACTATTACGTTGGCACGACGGGCATCGACAGCTTCGTGACTCTGCAGTTCACCTCCGACTTCCAGGAAAAGGATATCGTATTCGGCGGAGACAAGAAGCTGGACAAAGTCCTTGATGAAATCCAGGAGCTGTTTCCACTCAACAACGGCATCACGATACAATCTGAATGCCCGATAGGATTGATCGGCGACGATATCGAGGCGGTGTCACGAGCGAAATCTAAGGAATATGGGGGCAAGACCATCGTTCCGGTCCGTTGTGAGGGCTTCCGGGGCGTGTCGCAGTCACTAGGCCATCACATCGCTAACGATGCGGTGCGCGATTGGATTTTCGGTCATCTCGAGGGCGACGGCAAACCAAAGTTCGATCCGACGCCGTACGATGTTGCGATCATCGGAGACTACAATATCGGCGGCGACGCCTGGTCATCACGAATTCTGCTGGAGGAGATGGGCCTGCGCGTGATCGCGCAGTGGTCCGGCGACGGTTCGCTGGCTGAGCTCGAAGCAACGCCGAAGGCAAAGCTCAACATTCTGCATTGCTATCGCTCGATGAACTACATCTCACGGCACATGGAAGAGAAGTTCGGTATCCCCTGGTGCGAGTACAATTTCTTCGGACCGTCAAAGATCGCAGAATCGCTGCGCAGGATTGCGGGTTATTTCGACGACAAGATCAAGGAAGGCGCCGAGCGGGTGATCGAGAAGTACGAGCCCCTCGTGAACGCGGTGATCGCCAAATATCGCCCGCGCCTGGAGGGCAAGACGGTGATGCTGTACGTCGGCGGACTCCGTCCGCGTCATGTTATTGGCGCGTATGAGGACCTTGGCATGGAAGTAATTGGCACGGGATACGAGTTCGGTCACAACGACGACTATCAGCGCACAGCTCAGCACTACGTGAAGGACAGCACGCTCATCTATGATGACGTCAATGGCTATGAGTTCGAGCGCTTCGTCGAAAAGCTCCAGCCTGACCTTGTCGGCTCGGGCATCAAAGAAAAGTACGTTTTCCAAAAGATGGGCGTTCCGTTCCGGCAGATGCATTCGTGGGACTATTCGGGTCCATATCACGGCTATGACGGCTTTGCGATCTTCGCGCGCGACATGGATATGGCGGTCAACTCGCCGGTTTGGAAGAAAACGACGGCCCCCTGGAAGGAAGCTTCGAGCGTCAAGCTCCAGGCTGCCGAATAAAGCAACTCATCTCGCTTTCTCGGAAAGCCGGGGCGATACCAATCTCGATAGTGAAGGATTTTACCAATGGCGCAGAGTGCCGAGCGCGTGCTCGATCATGTCGAACTGTTCCGCGGTCCAGAATACCAGCAGATGCTGGCCAAAAAGAAGATATTCGAGAATCCTCGCGATCCCGCCGAGGTCGAGCGTATCAAGGAATGGACGAAAACCGCCGAATACCGCGAAAAGAACTTTGCGCGGGAGGCGCTAGCGGTAAATCCGGCCAAAGCTTGCCAGCCGCTCGGCGCCGTATTTGCCTCTGTTGGGTTTGAGCGCACGTTGCCGTTCGTCCACGGCTCGCAGGGCTGCGTGGCCTATTACCGCAGTCATTTGTCGCGACACTTCAAGGAGCCTAGCTCCTGTGTCTCTTCATCAATGACGGAAGACGCCGCCGTATTCGGCGGTCTGAACAACATGATCGACGGGCTCGCGAACAGCTACAACATGTACAAGCCCAAGATGATTGCGGTTTCCACAACCTGCATGGCAGAGGTGATCGGCGATGACCTCAACGCCTTCATCAAGACGTCGAAAGAAAAAGGCTCGGTTCCGGCGGAATTCGACGTGCCATTCGCCCACACGCCGGCGTTCGTCGGCAGTCACGTCACTGGTTATGACAATGCGCTCAAGGGCATTCTGGAGCATTTTTGGGACGGAAAGTCCGGAACAGCGCCGAAGCTGGAGCGCAAACCGAATGGTGCGATCAACATCATTGGTGGGTTCGATGGCTATACCGTCGGTAACCTTCGCGAGATCAAGCGCATCCTGGAATTGATGGACATCGACCACACGGTTCTCGCCGACAATTCTGAAGTGTTCGATACTCCGACAGACGGCGAATTCCGGATGTATGACGGTGGTACCACGCTAGAGGATGCGGCGAACGCGATTCACGCCAAGGCGACTATCTCCATGCAGCAGTGGTGCACGGAAAAAACGCTGACATTCGTGGCGGAGCATGGCCAGGACGTTGTATCCTTCAACTACCCGGTGGGCTTATCGGCAACTGATGACTTTATCGTCGCGCTGTCACGCATCAGCAGCAAGGAGATTCCCGAGCAACTCGCGCGAGAACGTGGCCGCCTGGTTGATGCCATCGCCGACTCCAGCGCCCATGTTCATGGCAAGAAGTTCGCGATCTATGGCGACCCGGATGTTTGCTATGGATTGGCTGCGTTTCTGCTCGAACTCGGCGCCGAGCCGACCCATGTGCTTTCCACGAACGGCAACAAAGCGTGGCAGGAGAAAATGCAGGCGCTGCTTGCAAGCTCGCCATTCGGGCAGGGCTGCCAAGCCTATCCGGGCCGAGACCTCTGGCATATGCGCTCGCTCTTGTTCACCGAGCCAGTCGATTTTCTGATTGGAAACACCTACGGGAAATACCTGGAGCGTGATACCGGAACGCCACTGATCCGCATCGGCTTTCCGATTTTTGATCGGCATCACCATCACCGCTCGCCCGTATGGGGCTATCAGGGCGGTCTGAATGTACTGGTGAAGATCCTGGACAAGATTTTCGATGAGATCGACAAGAAGACCAACGTTCTTGGAAAGACGGACTACAGCTTCGACATCATTCGTTGATGGGCAACTACGCGTGCCATCGCCCAAGCACTGGGCGATGGCACCAGCACATGACGGTCGAATTTGAAATTTGTTTGCCGAAAGGAAACAGGATGAGTTCACTAGCGGCCACGGTCCAGAATATCTTCGACGAGCCGGGCTGCGCCAAGAATGGCAGTAAGTCGGAGGCTGAACGCAGGAATGGCTGCACCAGACAGTTGCAGCCGGGTAGCGCTGCCGGCGGCTGTGCTTTCGATGGCGCGAAGGTTGCGCTGCAGCCATTCACCGATGTCGCTCACCTGGTACATGGTCCGATCGCCTGCGAAGGTAATTCCTGGGACAATCGCAGCGCAGCGTCATCCGGCTCGGATCTGTGGCGCACCGCATTCACAACCGATTTGAGCGAAACCGACATTGTCTTCGGAGGCGAGAAGCGGCTGTGCAAAGCGATCAAGGAGATCATCGACAAGTGCGATCCGCCCGCCATCTTCGTCTATCAAACCTGCATCCCAGCGATGATCGGCGATGACATCAACGCAGTCTGCAAGGCAGCATCTCAGAAATTCTCAAAGCCGGTGATCCCGATCAATTCTCCGGGCTTCGTCGGTTCGAAGAACCTTGGTAACAAGCTCGCCGGAGAGGCCCTGCTCGACTATGTAATCGGGACGCGAGAGCCGGACTACACCACGCCGTACGACATCAATCTGATCGGAGAATACAACCTTTCGGGAGAGCTATGGCAAGTGAAGCCATTGCTAGACGAGCTCGGAGTGCGAATTCTCTGCTGCATCTCCGGCGATGGTAAATATCGCGAAGTCGCTTCATCTCATCGTGCGCGTGCGGCGATGTTGGTGTGCTCAAAATCCATGATCAACGTGGCACGCAAGATGGAGCAACTTTACGGGATCCCATTCTTCGAGGGGTCCTTCTACGGTATTCAGGATTCAAGCGAATCGCTACGCCAGCTCGCCCGCTTATTGGTTGAACGCGGCGCCCCGACAGATCTGCTCGGGCGCACCGAAGCGGTGATCGCGCGCGAGGAAGCGCGGGCGTGGGCTGCCATCGAGCCGTACAAGCCGCGTTTCGAAGGCAAAAAGGCCTTGTTAATGACGGGCGGTGTTAAGTCATGGTCGGTCGTTGCGGCACTCCAGGAAGCCGGGCTGGAGTTAGTTGGGACCAGTGTGAAGAAATCGACCAGGGAAGACAAGGAGCGCATCAAGCAGCTCATGGGGCAGGATGCCCACATGATCGAGGACATGACCGCGCGCGAAATGTACAAGATGTTGAAGGGCGCAAAAGCGGACATCATGCTATCAGGCGGCAAGTCGCAGTTTGTCGCGCTGAAGGCGGCGGTGCCGTGGCTCGATATCAACCAGGAGCGTTGCTACGCCTATATGGGCTATGTCGGAATGGTCAAGCTGGTGGAGGAGATCGACAAGTCGCTCTCCAATCCGATGTGGGAGCAGCTACGCCGACCAGCGCCATGGGAGGCATTGGCCAAGGCGAGGGAGCAGATGCAATCAGCGATGGCCGCGAGCGCAAGCGATCCGGCGCTCGCCGAAACCGCGCGCCGCGCGAGCAAGATCTGCGTGTGTAACAGCGTTGATTTGGGCACGATTGAGGATGCAATTTACAGGCACGGCCTGAGGAGCGTCGTCGCGGTCCGAGAGCATACAAATGTGGTCGGTGGCTGCTGTCAAAGGCGCATAGAAGGTATGTTCGTGTCCGAGCCGTCTGACATGCGACAGGCCGCAGAGTAGGGAGTCGTCATGGCCCTCGTCACGGCTCCAACAAAAGCCTGCGCTGTCAACCCGCTGAAGATGAGCCAGCCGATCGGTGGCGCATACGCCTTCATGGGGCTGCGCGGTGCGATGCCGCTTCTGCACGGCCCCCAGGGGTGCACATCTTTCGGACTCACGCTCTTTGTCCGGCATTTCAAAGAAGCAATACCGCTGCAGACCACCGCGATGAGCGAGGTTGCGACGGTACTCGGCGGCTATGAGAATCTCGAGCAGGCGATACTGAACATTTATAACCGTACCAAGCCAAAGATAATCGGGATCTGCTCGACCGGTGTCACCGAGACCAATGGCGACGATGTCGATGCGTACCTCAAGCTAATCCGGAGCAATCATCCGCAACTCGCAAAGTTGCCACTGGTGTATGTATCAACGCCTGATTTCAAGGGCGCCTTCCAGGATGGCTGGGAGAAGGCTGTTGCACGCATGGTGGAGGTGCTGGTGGACCGGCCCAGCGCCAATGGCCTGTGGTATCCATCGAAGGTGAATGTTCTGCCGGGGTGTCACCTGACGCCGGGCGACCTTGATGAACTCCGTGTCTTGTTGGAGGATTTCGGATTGTGTCCCTCCTTCCTCCCTGACTTGGCGGGATCCCTCGACGGGCATATCCCCGATGAGTTTACGTCAACAACCATCGGCGGCATTGACGTCGACGAAATCGCGAGCATGGGGCGCGCAGGGTGGACGATTGCAATCGGAGCGCAGATGAAGAGCGCGGCTGAGGTCATGCAGGCGAAGACCGGCGTGCCTTTTCGCGTGTTCGAGCGGCTGTGTGGTCTCCATCCGAACGACGAATTCATGACGTTTTTGAGCGAGATCAGCGGCCGCCCAATACCCTTGAAATATCGACGCCAGCGCAGTCAGCTCGCGGACGCTATGCTGGACGCTCACTTTCATATTGGCGGCCGCAAAATCGCGATCGGTGCTGAGCCAGACCTTCTGTTCGATTTATCCGGCATGCTGCACGATATGGGGGCGCAGGTGACCGTCGCCGTGACGACCACTCAGTCAGAGGTGATCGAGCGGATCAGGACCAGGGAGGTTCTCATTGGCGACCTCGAAGATCTGGAAGGACTTGCCAAAAAAACGCACTGTGATCTGCTGATCACGCATTCGCATGGAAGGCAAGCGGCGGCGCGGCTGAAAGTGCCGTTCTATCGTACAGGTTTTCCAATATTCGATCGGCTTGGCGCGGGCCACCAAATATCCGTGGGCTATCGTGGTACCCGCAATCTGATCTTCGAAATCGCCAACCTCGTGATCGCGCATCGTGAGGAGAACGATCGTCCTACGCCCGATAGGTGGCGGACTGCGCCCGGACTGCGGCGATGCTCGGGGGACGGCTCCGCCGCCGCGGCTGAGAGGTCGATTGCATGAAGGTCGCGTTTGCCACTCAGGACCTGAGACGCGTCGATGCTCATTTTGGTTGGGCAAAGAATATCGCAATCTACGATGTCGCGGCTAGCGGGCACGTGTTTGTTAAAGCGATCGAGTTTGAGGGCGATCTTAAGGAAGACGGGAACGATGATAAGTTGATGCCAAAGATCGAGGCGATCAAGGATTGCGCAATTCTTTACGTCGCCGCCATTGGTGGGGCTGCGGCTGCGCGAGTGGTGGCCAACAAAATCCATCCTATCAAGGTGAGCAAACCAGAAAGCATTCCGGTATTGCTAGAAAAGCTCGAGCGGGTGCTGAAGGGCACGCCACCTCCCTGGCTGCGCAAGGTCCTTGCAAAGGATCAACGGCGGACGTTTGAGTTCGGCGAATGAGGGGACATGACCGCAAAAAAGGAGCAGCAGGACAGCGCAGTCGACGCACCATTCCTCATCGAATTGGTCAAAACTTTGCGTGCTCAGGATACCAACGGATCTTGGGAAGGGAAGAGCGATCTTGATCTGCTCGAACCCTATATACTGAACAAGGAGAAACGGCGCACTTTGCCGATTATCGGTGGTCCCGATCCCAATACACTGCGGCGGCTTGAGCTGTTCTTCGAAGCGGTCACACGCTCGATAGAGAGGGAGACCGGCGTTATTATTCAACCGCTCCTGAAGCTGCATGCTGGAGGCTTCGGGCGCATAGTTCTCATCGCCGGCAGGCTGATCGCTGTGAACAAGCAGCTGCGCGATGTGCATCGCTTCGGATTCGACAATTGCGTCAAGCTGGCTCAGGAGGGAGATAAATATGTCAGCGAGGGAATCAGCCTGATTCGGAAGTTTCCAAACGTGGTGAACTATTGAGGATGCGCGCTCATGGGCGATCGTGAAACACTGAAGGCCGAACTAAAGAAAGTGTCCGCCAAGGCGATACAGGCCAAGATGGATCTGCACGACCTTTCGGAAGAATTGCCCATCAACTGGACGTCGATCATGGTGGTGGCGCAGAAGGCGTATGATGTCTATGCCGAACTCGAGCGCAAGAATCGCGAGCTGAAAGCGCTGGAAAATACTTGAAGGGGCAATGCATGTCATTTGCAACGCGAGACGGCCGCGACTGGACGCCACAATATCTGACCTCGATAGATGCCAAGAAGTGCATCGGCTGTGGCCGCTGTTTCAAAGTGTGCGGCCGAGATGTCATGACGTTGAAAGGAATCAGTGAGGACGGGGAACTTGTCAGCCTCGACGATGAGGACGACGAGATCGAAAAGAAGATCATGGTTGTGAATGATCAAGGCGCCTGCATTGGCTGCGCTGCATGCGCGAGGGTTTGCCCGGCCGACTGCCAGAGTCACACTTCAGCCGGAGCCGAGGCTGCATGAGCGAAGGCGGCTCTCTCTCTCTCTCTCTCTCTCTCTCTCTCTCTCTCTCTCTCTCTCTCTCTCTCTCTCAGCAGCTGCATCAGCAGGCAGGATATTGAGGGAGGAGCCGTTGGTGATCAGGCGAACCGGTACCGGAAACGCGACCGGCGGCCTCGAGTGGCCCGACCTTTCACTAAACAGTAAGACACAACGAGCGAAGATATTAGCGCATAGGGCGCATAGTCTGCTTAGACCCGAGGCAAGCCATACCGACCGAGTGGCGTCCCGCTTGCGAATCGTTCTATCGCAAGGCCCACATTTTCGGGAGAGGCGCCGCCCTCGCCCTTGCGCCTGGACGGGTGATCAAGTGACCTTCGTGGTCCTTTGCCGGTTTCCGAAGTAGGGGACGTTCCTACGAAGCCAATGATGCCCATCTTATCTTGTGGCATGCCCGTTGCGGGATCGGCAGGAGCGTGAGACGGCGCGCGGCGCGCCCGTCCAGGACAATTGGCCGCCCGATCATGGCGAATCGCGTTGAAGCGCCTGTGATGGCGGCACCTGTGTCCTTCGCAATTATTAACTGTTGGCCGGATGCCCCTGCCGGAATTAGATGTACGGTGCAATAGCGTATACGAGTTCGTGGACGCCGTACACGAGCGGTAATTCTGCTCGCAAGCCGCCGATCCTCGACACACGGCCGCAATGGTCAATGTGCCTGGTCGAATGGAAACGGGGTGGTGCAGATCTAAGCCGTTAGGCGTCACATTCTTGATGGATCGAGCCCGGGAAATATCACGCGCCGTCAGCCTACGATTGGCGACCCGCGGGTGTACGTCACTCGCGCGCGGATTGTGCAGCCGCCGCTTGGTAGTGCGGCGCAGATGCTGCGGTCAGGTTGTGGTCAGTGTATATCATCGCCAGCTGGCGCGGAACGAGCTCCATCGGGTGCAATTTTGGCGGTACGAGAGCGATCTGATGTATAACAGAATCGTTGGCTGATCCGGCCAGTCCACAAGCGCTAGCGAAGCTGATGAATGGGGAGAAGCGGGAGATAGCCACCGCTTTGCGGAAACAATTGCAGGCATGCAGCCGGAGCGCTCGCCATCCGGAGCAATGGCGCGATACCCTCTGGCTTCGAACTTGCCCATTGAGGAGATGGACCGAGATGACTTCATGGCTAGGGTAAAGACATTCTTGACCTTTGACATCGGGCGTATTGCCGAAAACCCACAATGACAAGCCTCGAGTGGTCGTCCGTCGAGAAGCCGATTTCAGCGGTGAGTGATCGCTGAGGGCGGGGATGATGGTGGTCAGGAAAAGACGCCAAAGAGTCCTCAGGTAGGCGAGGATGCGGCGGAAATTTTGGCGGACGGCGGAGACGATGACGTTGGCGGCATCGCCAGCGCGGCCCTTGAGGTAGCAGCGGCCGAGGTGACCACGGCCTTCAGGTGTCCGGCGACGGGTTCGATGCCGAAGATCCCGCGCTTTTGGCCGGAGATGAAGACCGAAACTCGTAAGGTGCGCTGGCCTTTCCCTTGCCGATGCGCTTCACCTCCCGCGCGTGGAACGAATACAGCTTTCAGCCTCGCTGGCGCTGCTGCTGCGAGCGGATCTGCGTGGCCCAGCCAAGCGGGAGGGCCAACGCGTTCTCGAGCGCAACGGACCTCCATCTTGCGGCGGATGTCGCGGATGATCGGGCCAGCTGCCTGCGCAGGATGCGCAACTGCCGCTGATGTCGCTTGAATTGCTTGGAATGGGCGTAGCGAGAACCATCATTGCTGCGGTCTTGCCAATGCGAAGATAGGACTGCCGCAGCTTGACTCCGTGCTTGTCGCGAGCGGTCGAGCCCCTTGATCGTCCGCGTGCAGCAGCTTGGCCCCGGCTGGCGGGTGATAGTCTTCTTCACGGTCGTGTCAACCGTGACCGCTTCAGGGCCTGATTGCGTAACACGGCGGCCTTGTGCGCCACCCGTAGGCTCTCGGCCAGCAACAGCTCCAGCTTGTTGGCTAGCCACTTGCGCCAGTGGCTCAGGTCCGAGCGCTCGTGTGCGTGCTGAAAGAACTCTACTGGAAATACCGTTCGTGGAACCGGCGCGCGCACCCCCTCATCGGACAGGCCGTAAATGTGCCTGAGCAGCAGCAGCCCGATCACAAAGCGGGTCGCGGTCCCGGACCGGCCCCTCTTGCTGTACTGCGGCGCGATCTCGCCATCCATCCAGTCCCAATCAACCTTGTCGGCGAGCTGGACCAGCGCGTGCTTCATATTGATGATCTGGTTCAGCCTGGCCCGGAACAGATCGCCCGATCCCGTGGTGCATCATCTCCGATGCGACGACGGAATCATGTCTGGCGATTCGACAGAACCTTAAAAATGAAATTGCAAGGCTCCGGTGCCAGGTACACCAAACACTGCATTCGCAAACGAGTCCACCGGACAAAAATGCGATCCTAGCTTAATCGCTTAGCCGTTCGTCACGGACGACGAAGTAGCTTCCTCTTCACAAGAGCGCACGACCGATGCTCAAACCCCGGCGCGTCAGCTCATAGTCAGCTACACCTCTTACCATCGTCGGTAGAGCTCGCGCGAGCTCAGCACCCTCAAACCGTACCGACAGGAGAGCGATCCGATGTATAGCCGAATTGTTGGCTCATCCAGCCAATCCACAAGCGCTATTCAGGCTGATGAATCGAGTCATTCAGATGACGAGGGCTTTGCGGAAAGGCTTGCAGGCATGGCACCTGATGCTGGCCCAAGTTCGTCTCAGGCAGCGACACGGCCGTACTCCGTTGTTTCCGAAGCTCCGATCGAAGAGATCGACATCGGTACCTTCGGAGAAGAAGTGAAGGCCTTCTATGGCGAGGACATCAAGCACATTGCCGATCATCCATTGGAGTACTCGGATTTCATATCCACTAAAGCTGATCGCGCAGCAAACGTTGCTAGAATGTACGGTCACACCGACGAAGATACGGACGAGGCGCGATATTACGCCTATCGCTTGGGTGACAAAACTGTTGGGCTTCTGAGAACAGAAGGCGGACTTCGGGTAGGAGGAAGGCGATTCAGCGCCCAGTTTCCCGGTCGAGACTCGGTCACATCCCAAGTAGATCTTCGGGTTACTCATCCGCTCGTCGAGAACGCCGGCGATATTCTACTGGAGCATCAGCTTCGGGAGGACGGCGAGCGAGCATTGATTATGTCAAAACCTGCGTTGCCAGGCATCGAGACCCGCCTGGCTCAGATGGGCTTTGTTCCTGTGAGTGATAAGAATCACTGGGTGCTTGATCCTCACCAGCATCCCGACAAGTGGACACATAACGCTGAAGGTAAATGGCAACGGGTAGGCAAACCTGAAGGATATCTCGCCGCCGAAAGTAGCGGTGCTCAGGCAAAAATCGAGCGAGCTCCGAGCGAAGCAAGTGATGAGACAGAGTCGTCCGGCGATGACACGTCGTGGTACTTCGAGCGCCTTAATCTAGGCCCGAGGTCGGCTGCCGAATAGTCGCTGTGAACGAGCCGGCCCTTAAAGCGGTGGCTACTGAGCTGATTGAGTATGCTGCTGCAGGTATGGCTCGCCACTTCAAAACGCGCTTGCGTTAGGCGGCGGGGTCGCGCCCGGAGTGCTGCACCCACCAGCGTCGGGCCGCTCGCCGCCAGCGCGGCTTAGCCCTCAGCTGCCTGCGCTGGCGCTGCGGAGCCCCGTGCTCCCCACGGGGTCGGCTAGGGGCGGTCACCGACCAATCCTGCTGAGTGGGACGCCATACAGTCGGCGAAATCTCGCTCGCGAGCGCAATGCGCTTTGTCAATGCACCAAGGCAGAGCCCGTAAGAGCGGCGGCGTGCGCTCAAAGAGTACCATGAAGTGATCATGAAGCAGATTGAGGACAAGCAAGCTGGAAATGAGATGGCCTCTCTGCGAGATGGTCAAACTTGGCTGCGAGATTTGCTTGGAGCTGTGGGGGCGCTAACGGCAAGGAGGCTATTCTTTCTCTCGTGATTGTTTGTGGCCTGATGACGCGTTCGCCGATGTTGGCGTCGAGCTCAATGGGACCGTCAGTCAGGAAGCGTTCGAAGATGGCACAGCACGAGACGGCATAGCGGATCGCCTCGGCCAGTTTTATTTTCCGGAGATCCGCCGCAAGGTGTGCTGGCATAGATCGAAGAGATTTGCGACGGCAGCCGCAGAGGCTTGTTGGTCGCGCGGCAACGCGTAGTTGGGCCCTTGACCCCGCACGGTCTTGTCAATCTGCCAGAGCGTCGCCGCCTGCTTGAGCGTCGCTGTTTCCATTCTCGAGCTTCCTGCAACATGCAGGTCCTAGAACTTGCGCCGGCTGTGTGACCAGCAGCCACGCGCGGGCGCAAAGGTCTTGGCCTAAAGCGGGCGCACGCGCGCGCCGCGTGCGCGCCGTCGCAGGCTGGAAGCGAGCGTTCAGCGTTCTGCGAAGGCACTTGCGATGCCGCGATGGGATACGCTATTGGACGGCATCGTAACCGGGCCGTCCACAGGTGGCGATCAACGAGCAGCAAAGACCGGCCGCCGCCTTTAGCTGTCCGAAAACTGGTCCAGAAAGGTTGGAGCGCGAAAGCTGCAGCTGCGCAGCCAGCATGAAAACGGCAGCAAGGCTCAAGGATTGTGCGAATTGGCCTGAATTGTGCGCTCGGGCCAATGAGGTGTGCTTCCAATGGCGAAGCTTGCGCATTGGATTGCCGGAAACACGAGCCGTTCCCGCACTTGTACGGTTCTTGCAGCGTTGATTGCACCGCGACAATGAAGAACGTCTTGCAATAAACGAGCGATGAATGCAGCCAGATTCGGTCTATGCGATTTGCGGCTTTAACGACATTTCGAGCCGCCAGGCCATGGGATTCAATCTTATGGTCGTCGATGATGACGGCAATCACCGCCCGTGGTCCATCATTGTGGTGCGCTGGGGCAAGAAGGTACTTGGATATGTCAATAAATGCCCCCACAACAGCGTCAATTTGGACTGGGAACTGAACCAATTCCTCGATCCATACGGCATCCGGCTGATGTGCGGCAAGCACGGTTCGACCTTCGAGCTCGGCACCGGGCGGTGCGTCGAAGGTCCATGTCAAGGTAGAGCACTCACCCCGATCGCGTTGGTCGTTCTGGATGGTGACATCTGTGTCGTCGGTGTGCATCTTGTGGAAGACGATGCATCGGCCAACAACTGAAGACGGCGCTCAGACCGGGCGGTTCTCGTTGCGGTTTTTCACAGCCTCCATCCTCTTTAGTCCGTCGTCATACGAGATCTCCTCATAGGATAGATCGAGATCCCTTGTGGCATCGAGGAGGTAATC
This sequence comes from Bradyrhizobium sacchari, assembly GCF_002068095.1. Lineage (GTDB taxonomy): Bacteria > Pseudomonadota > Alphaproteobacteria > Rhizobiales > Xanthobacteraceae > Bradyrhizobium > Bradyrhizobium sacchari. The sequence goes on from NZ_LWIG01000056.1 coordinate 65,294, forward strand.
AAGCTTGCCGCCCGGATCGAGCTTCTTGACGTCGTCCTTGTTCAGCCCGACCAGGTCCATCAGCTCCTTCCAAACGGTAGATTCATCGCACGGTAAGACCTGGAAGTTAATCTCGCCGAGCTTAACTCGATATTTCGCCAGCAAATCGATGTTGTTGCAGAAAATGAAGTAGCGGCCGGTTGGGCTTAAGGCGCCGTCGAGGATGGTCGCGACGTCAGCAAGATACGCGAAGGAATGTAAGTAGCCGGCCAGCACGGGAATAGTGCGTTCTCCGTCCTGCGCGATGGTCAGAACCTGCTCGATCGAATAGTCTGGCGGACGTTTCTCGTCCGCGACCTGAGTCTGGAACTTTAGTGCGATGTCGCCACGAAATCCGAACCGGCCCGGCTTGGTGGTTGCGCCTTTGAGTACGGCGTTGAGGAGGCGACCCTCCTTCTCAAGTCTGCCGAGTGCGGTGTTCTCGATTGCAGTCATTAAATGTGTCCTCGATCTAAGCTCTTCACCAACCCACGGTCGGTACCAGATGCGATGCAAATTGCCTGCCGCCGCATGCGTAGCGGCCTTCAGTGTTGAAAGTGCGTCGGTGGCGGGCACCGCCTCTCGTAGCCTTGTCAGGAACCCGACGTCCGTTGCCAAGCCAACGGACGTGAAGGTGAACATCACTAGCGTTTAAACACTGGCACGTGACTTGCTCTTAGCTCGGTCCAAGCTGATGAGACAAAGACGTGATCAACCTGACCGATAGCGCAGTGAATGCAATCAAGCGCGCGATTTCATCGTCAGTGCGCCCGGCCGGTGGTCTGCGCCTTATGATCGAAACAGGCGGCTGCAATGGATTCAAATACAAGATGTGCCTGGTTGAGGAACCGAAGCCTGACGACACGGTGATCGAATGCGATGGGCTGAAGGTGTTCGTCGATACTAACAGCCGTGAGCATCTGGCCGGCACGACTATCGATTTCGTGACGGCACTGGAGAGCTCCGGCTTTACCTTTCACAACCCGAACGCCACCGCGAACTGCTCCTGCGGAAAATCGTTCAACTGATGAAAAAATGTCTGGGTGATCACGAGAAAACATCGAACCATGCCGCCCGAATCAGAGCACCTCATGCAATCGTCGTCAACTACGACAAAGCGAGAGCGTCGCATTCGCGGCGCGCTTGATGAGATCCGACTCAATATGCAACGCGACGACGGCTGTCAGGTGATCGGTGTAGATAGCAGCATGATGATGGCTACGCTGGCCGTAACCTCCACTTCGTGTAAGCTTTCGAAGGCAACGCTGCAAGGCATTCAGGGGCGGGTGGTAAGCAAACTCAGCGAGCGGGGGCGCCTGATCCTCGTTGCTGCTGCAGGCTAGGTACCGAATTTGAGCGAGAAACGAGTGCCGATTTACCTCGATAATAATGCAACGACGCGGACCGATCCAACTGTCGTGCAAGCGATGTTGCCGTTCTTCACCGAGCAATTCGGCAACGCCTCGTCCACACATGCCTTCGGCGACGAGGTCGCAGTCGCTGTGAGGCAGGCGCGGGCAAGCTTGCGGGACCTGCTAGGGAACGCATACGATCATGAAATCGTCTTCACCTCGGGAGGGACCGAAGCCAATAATGCCGCGATCCTCTCTGCTCTTGCGACGCAGGAAGGTCGAGACGAGGTTGTCACCACCTCGGTTGAGCACTCCGCCGTACTTGCGCTAACCCAACAATTAGCGACAAAGGGAGTCAAGACGCACATAGTACCCGTAGATGCCCGCGGCCGGCTCGAGATCGAGGCGTTTCGCAGCGCGCTTGGCCCACGCACAGCGATTGCCTCGGTTATGTGGGCAAACAACGAGACCGGAACGCTGTTTCCGGTGGAGTTTCTGGCCGGGTTGACCCGCGAGGCGGGCGCGCTGTTTCACACCGATGCGGTCCAGGCCATCGGTAAGGTGCCGTTGAACCTAAAGGACAGCGGGATCGACATGCTGGCGCTATCCGCGCACAAACTGCACGGCCCCAAGGGGGTCGGCGCATTATATTTGCGTAAAGGGACAACATTCCGGCCGCTGATCTGCGGCGGATCACAGGAACGAGGGCGGCGCGGGGGTACTGAGAATATTCCCGGAATCGTCGGACTGGGAAAAGCTGCCGAGCTTGCGGCGGAGCGGCTTGAACCCGAGCGCATCCGCATTGCCGCGCTACGCGACCGCCTTGAACAGGGAATTTTGCACAATGGCGAGTGCGTTGTGCTCGGCGACCTCGGCAATCGGTTGGCCAACACGACCAATATTGCGTTCGACCATCTCGAAGGCGAAGCCATTGCCCACCGTCTCAACCGAGCTGGCATCGCCGTGTCACTCGGCTCAGCTTGCAGTTCGGGTTCAATGCAGCCATCGCATGTTCTGCGTGCCATGCAGGTGCCGGCGTGGCGTATGCACGGCGCCGTGCGATTTTCGCTCTCGCGTGAAACGTCCTTTGCTGAAGTCGATGAGGTCGTGTGCGCAGTGTCAGATATCGTGGCTCGCATGCGCGCCACCTCCCGCGCCACTGTCAGGGAGCAGACCTCGTGAAAATCATGATCCGCCGCTCTCCGGACGCGGGCCTATCGATCTACGTGCCAAAAAAGGATCTCGAAGAGCCAATCGTGGACTCCGAATACGAGACCCTATGGGGCGGCTGGATCAAAGTAGCTAACGGCTGGGTGCTCGATTTGCCCGAGATGGCGAGCGACACACGCTTACCGATCACAATCGACGCGAAGAAGCGGGATGTGAACGGCGACGATCCGTGAAAGGCACTCACGGGGATCGGCTTTGTCGATGCGGCTGATGCAAAGGTCACTCTAGTGGACCTTGGCGCCCTCCTGGGGACCGAAAGCATTGTCGTCTATCTCGTCCTGTCATGACGGAATGGTGCAGATGCGAGGTGCTGAGCGCACCCAGAGGCATCCGTCGGCTTCCTTCGCCGGCAGGTTGGCCCTGTCTCGGGGGGCTTTGGGAGCGAATGGCTGTCTGCGCAGCATATCAGGATCAGCAAACGGCAGCCCGCCGCGACGGCATTGATGATGCAGGCATTGCTCGGCCGGTTGGGCCGAGGCGATTGCCACATATCTTCGGCCCTCATTGCTGTCCGTCATAGTAGGGGCGCGTGTCGCCGATCCCCCAGTTCGGATCCGCCCAATTGAGAGCGGCAGCGCGCGAAAGCCCGGTTAGATCAGGCCGGATCCGGGCGCGCCCGGCGCAAGAGCGAATGCGCAAAATGGAGCTCTGAGTGAGAATGGCGACGCATCTGTCGCCTTGCCGACAGGCCTCATCATTGCTGTTCTTGCACGCGCCAACGCTATCGTTGCGATAACTCGGTGGACTACGGTGGCAATCGCACATCCTCGCCATGGCATGCAAGTTGCTACGCAGCTTCTTGAGGAGCGCTCAAAGATGACCTTGGGGGGGCGATGTTGCTTGCAGAGAGAATGGGAATGAGCGCGGTCGTGGGACGCGGAAATTATATCAAAGCTGTAGTGAATGGCGGTTCCATCATGCAGCCCATCACCGAGCATAAGGGCTGCCGCGCTTCAACCAACACCGGGCCAGCGAGCTGCGGGTCGCAGGCCAGCCAAGGTAATCTGCCGATCGGGATCTGGGAAAAGGTCAAAAACCATCCCTGCTATAGCGAAGATGCGCACCATCATTACGCTCGCATGCATGTCGCGGTCGCGCCTGCTTGCAATATCCAGTGCAATTACTGCAACCGAAAATACGACTGCGCCAATGAATCGCGTCCCGGTGTGGTGAGCGAGAAACTCACCCCTGAGCAGGCGGCGAGAAAAGTGATCGCGGTCGCGACGACCATTCCGCAGATGACAGTCCTTGGCATCGCTGGTCCCGGCGATGCCCTGGCCAATCCAGCAAAGACGTTTAAAACGTTCGAGCTGGTCAGCCAGGCTGCTCCCGACATCAAGCTGTGTCTGTCAACCAACGGACTCGCACTGCCGGACTATGTCGATACCATCAAGAGGGCCAAAATTGACCACGTCACCATCACGATCAACATGGTCGATCCGGAAATCGGAGCCAAGATTTATCCGTGGATCTTCTTTAACCACAAGCGATACACCGGTATCGAGGCGGCAAGGATACTCACTGATCGCCAGCTGCAAGGCCTCGAGATGCTTAGCGAACGCGGCATTTTGTGCAAGATCAACTCGGTGATGATTCCCAACATCAACGATGATCATCTGGTCGAGGTGAGTAAGGCGGTCACGTCGCGCGGTGCCTTCCTTCACAATATCATGCCGCTGATCTCCGCGCCAGAGCACGGAACAGCATTTGGCCTCAACGGTCAGCGCGGCCCGACGGCGCAAGAATTGAAGGTGCTGCAAGATGCTTGTGAAGGGCAGATAAACATCATGCGGCATTGCCGCCAGTGTCGCGCTGATGCGGTCGGTCTACTCGGCGAGGATCGCAGCGCAGAGTTCACTAGTGATCAGGTGATGAAAATGGACGTCCAATATGACTTGGCAATGCGCAAGGCTTATCAGGAAAAGGTAGAGAATGAGCGCGTTTCCAAGGTCGCGGCCGGTCAAAAGGAGCTTGCGGGAGTTTCCGGAGAGATGAGCGCGATCACTCTTCTGGTGGCGGTTGCAACCAAGGGCTCCGGGTTGATCAACGAGCACTTTGGACATGCAAGGGAATTCCAAGTGTACGAACTTTCTACGTCCGGCGCCAAGTTCGTCGGCCTACGCCGTGTGGAGGTTTACTGCCAGGGCGGTTATGGCGAGGAAGATAGACTTTCCGCCGTTATGCGCGGCATCTGCGATTGCCATGCGGTATTCGTGGCTAAGATTGGCGGCTGCCCGAAAAGCAATCTCATAAAGGCAGGCATCGATCCGGTCGATCAATTCGCTCATGAGTTCATTGAGAAGTCAATGATCGCTTGGTTCAGATGCTATCTCGACAAGGTGAGCCGCGGGGAGATCCAGCACGTGCAGCGCCGCGACGCCACGAGTTGGCCGGCCGCTTCGATGTCTGCGGTGTAAGGGGGAATATGTGCCATTTAAGATCATTGCCTCGCAGTGTACGAGCTGCTCAGCCTGCGAACCTTTATGCCCAAACGTTGCTATCTCGGAGAAGGGGGGAAGCTTTGTCATTGAAGCGGCGAAATGCACCGAATGCATTGGCCATTTTGACGAGCCGCAATGTGCCGCCGCTTGTCCGGTCGACAATACCTGCGTGGTTGACACGTCGTTGCCTCGCTACCAAGCGCCAGTCTAAAACGTGAGGCCTCATGAGCGGCATGCCAGGACCTAGTGCTGAATATGTCGCAAGCGCCGCACGTTGGATTGCAGGTGCCGACGTTCGCTCTCCCTTATGGGCGGCGACTGCTCTGGATTACCGTGCGATAGTGCTATTGCTGGTCGGCAGCATGGCTCGGCGGCATTTTGGCGGTTCGAGCGCGCTTCGTGATGCCGAGGGGCGGCCTTCCAGGCCGCGATCGCGTTGTCGATGTGATTGACGATAGTGCGCGTGGGGGCCGAGCGATGCGGAATGTCGTCTGCGCGGGCTATGCGGCGTCCCTGCATCTCGGGAGCGAGCGATGCATGAGGAGCGGTATATGAACGGCATTCTTCGCGACACCGAGGTCGTGGAGCTCAGCGAGCCGCCCGTCTTCAGCTTTGGCCAGAAGCTTCGAGCCAATCGCACCATTCGCAATGATGGCACCTATCCCGGTAAGGAGATTGGCGACGTCTTAGTCAAGAAGGGGGAGGTGGGTTACGTCGTCTCGATCGGTACGTTCTTACAGCAATTCTACATCTACGGTGTGGAGTTTTTGGAAAGCGGCCGCCGCGTTGGCATGAAACGCAGGGAACTAGAGCCCGTGGATGCCTGCGAGGAAGTCGACGATTTGCCATTACCGGAGGAGTCATGACGGAGCAAGGTTTTCCGAAATATTGGCGGGGCCAGCGAGGCAAACTCGCCGTCGACCTCATCAAGGACCGCTCATTTACCAATGCGGAGCCGGACAGAGCTTTACTCGTCGCCAGAACGACCCGCCAGACCATCATCGATACTATCAATAACGAAGCTTATGAGCCGATCTTTATTGTGCGATTTTGGTGAGGAGCTGCTCATCTGCTGGTCTTCAAGAAGAAATCACGGTGCTTTGAAGGGAGGCTCTCACCATGAATGCCGCACTGATGAGGAAAGCAAAGACGGGGCTGGTGCCTCACCCCAACGAGCTTGATCGAAAACGGATCGAGCGCGGCTTGAGCGCGCGCAAGCGATATCTCTACGTCTCGCCAAACGTGACGCCCGTGAGGGGCGGTTACCTCATCGAGAGTCCCTGTTGCTCGCGCAGCATCGACAAGGATGGCGCTTTGGTCGACGTCGCGCTGATCCTTTATGATGCCGTGAGCGGGATCTGGAAGCTGTTTCACAAGAATCACACCGGGGGAGTCTGGGAATTTTACAGCCTTTATCATCGCTTGACTCCTGCAATCGACGAGTTGAATGCGGATCCCGAGCGCCTGTTCTGGCAATGAGGGGGCACCGTGTCCGAGGGATAGAGGAACCACAATGGGGCTCACGACGAAGGAATTGATCGAAATCGAACAACTGCTTGCTGCCGATGACATCGACATGGGGCACTTTGTTGAGCTGCGCCGCGGCTTTCCGCAGCTTGCTTGCGTGTGCGCTGTGATACGTCAAAGTTGTCGCGTCAGCCGTTCCAGCATGGCCAAAATGAATGTTGGCCGTTGAGCATTGAGCGAGCGGAATATGCGTAGTGCATTTTTAGCTTTCGATGAAATCCCAGAGTGGTGTCGAATGATCGAGCAACGTTAAGAGGCGCATCTGCAATCAGGCGAAGGTGTTAGGTCGCGTTATGTTGTAGCCGATGTGACAGAGGTGAGCTACTTGCATGCTCCCGGTTATGTTGGGGTGCACCTCACGCGATCGGAGCACTACGTCATTATCAATGATCTGCGCGGCCCACAGGTTGATACCGGTGCCCATACTGCCCGAACGCTTGCAACGCCACTAACTTATCGCCGCCCAACGACGCGGCTAGGGGTTCATTGAGGTGAGTTTAGGATTTTGTCATCGCGAGAGGTGAGCAAGCGGACCAAGAACTTCTGGTTTGTTGCGGCGTTGCCGAGCGGACGTCGTGATCCACACAATGCAGTAGGGTGCCGGATGCCCGCCGGAGACAAAGCATCTAGAAAGCCGCAAACAGAAATGTTCGAGGCGAGCGAGGAGAAGGCCTGCTCGATCATAGAGAAGTCTCGGCGTTCAAGGCGCGGTTTGAGTCAGGCGCCAAAGATGTCCGAAAGCAAGCACATTACATTCGAGATTGTCGGTGTCCAGCTCGTGGTCGTTAATGACTAAAGTAGGAAAGCGGTATGAACTCGCAAGAAATCATCATCCATGTCCGCTTCGCCCCGAACGGGCGGGTGATACAAATTAGCGAGCGTCCAGCAAAGCTCACTCCGAACCAATGGTTTGATGTCCTCAACACCCGCGCCAGCTCGGCCTATCGGCCGCTCGCTCGTGGCCGGGGGATGTTTCGGTTGAGACGGACTGCGGTCGATGCCTTCAAGCAGGAATCCACCGGGGCGGGATGAGCGAGCCGATTACCGGCGACTTAATGAGCGAGCAGATTGAATCAGTCGGGCCGAGGCCAACATTCTGACCGAGGCCATGGACTTTGGCCCCGTCTCGGATTGCTGCTAGGGGCGAGAAGCGCCGACGTTGTTGCGACTGCGCCAAATTGTGAGGCGCGGCGGTTGCGCATCTGGCGTGCTACTTGCTTTGGAGAACTCGATGATAAGTAAGTGGTGAATGAATAATGAGATCGGAATGACGGAAGAAGACGTTGGTATTGATAAGGAAGTGGCTTCGGATGCCAAGGCATCGATCGCTCATCTTCAGCGACGACAACGACTATGGCGCCCGCTCATTCCGGCTGCCTTCGCAAGGGGAGTGAGAATCATTAGTATCCATCGATCAATGGGGCCTTCAATCGTCAGACATTGTGGGCGACTATGTGCTCACACCTCATCCCTTCAGATAAAGTTCACAAGCGGAGGATAGCGCGTGAATTCAGAAATAGAATTTGATCTCCCTCAGCTCTATAGGCATCATGTTTTTGCGTGCAACACGCAGCGTCCGCCAAGCCATCCGCACGGCAGTTGCGGCGCCTCCGGCGCGCAAGCTCTCTGGGACCGAATGGGCAAGGCGATCGAAGCGCAAGGCCTCAACGATATTGGCTTCGCGACAGCGGGCTGCCTTGGCTTTTGTAACTCTGGTCCCTTGCTGGTTGTCTATCCCGACGGAGTCTGGTATCGCGCGACCACGCCTGAGGACGTTGACGAGATCGTCAATTCCCACCTCAAGCAGGGCAAGCGTGTCGACCGCCTTGTGATGGTGCTCAAGCGAAGCTAGAGGCGTCGCTTGGCGGCCACTTTGCCCGCGCTGGCAAGCATGAACGGCTTGCTCGTCCATGAGCCGGCCGTTGGGAGCTCAGATCGCTGAGGTTAACAGGGCACCCTGCACTCAGGAATCACAGCAGGTCATTGAGCTTGGCGCGGCGTAGCGATTTTTTGTAAGCCAAAATGGAAAAATGGCCCGTTGCAGCGCGCAACGGAACAGACATATGATCATTTGCTAGGGTCGATCACGTGCCGCGCGATCCTTAACTCGAGGCGCGCTCGATGCTGCAATGGTTCCCTCTCTTGCGAGCTGACGCGTCATTGACGCGTCAGCCGACGTCCTGCCAGAGTGCGGTGAGAGGAGGAGACGCGCTCGATGAGCCTGCTGCGTCCGAGTTGATCAAACGGAGTCTCCTTTCTGTCCCTGTTCTAGCGTCAGAACTTGTAAACGACGCCGCCGCTGACGAGCCATGGATCGATATTGGCGCGGCCGGTAACGGCAATCGCATTGTTTACGGTCGCCGAGTACTCCGGCCTCAGCCACAGCTTTTTCACGTCAAAGTTTAGGCCCCAGTGACGATCAAGCATGTAATCGAAGCCGAATTGGATCGCCGGGCCGAATTGGTTTCCGAGGTGTAGATCGGTGACGACAAGACCGGCGAGCGACGTGTTGGCTGCCGATTGGTTGAAGAATACAGTGTAGTTGATGCCCGCGCCGAGATAGGGCTTAAACGGCCCCAAATCGGTGAAGTGATATTGCAGGGTCAGCGTAGGCGGCAACAGCCAGGTTTTTCCGATATCGAGCCCAGTGAGCGCGCCATTGCCGCTGATGTGATGACTAGTTACGCCGAGAATGAGTTCAGCGGCTAAGTTGTTGGTGAAGAAATAGGTGATGTCGAGCTCTGGTATGATTTGATCGCTGATCGAAAGCCCAGAACTTGGTGATGAGAGCGATGGCGTCCTGGAAACGTTGACCGAACTGCCTGTGGTATCCGGCAAAACGCCGAGCACGCGCAAGCGGATCATCCATGGGTTGCGGGGTTCAATCGGGGGCGCTTTATAGTAGGCCGGCGTCGCATCCAGATCCGCACCACGTACCGAGTTGCTGGCCAACGAGGTCGCTGTTGCGAGGACCGATGCCATCGTCAGAACAGTTCTTGCTCTCATCGAATTCTCCATTCCAAAAGTCGCGCGAGAAGACGCGCAAGGTCTCTGTCCCACATTGCGATTGCCGAAGGATTTGATATCGATCAAATTGAGAGCGGCCGTTAGCGCAATCGTGCCGGTAAGTTGCATCAGGATCACGCCGGCGAAGCGCCGTAGTCAGTTCTGATCGTTAGTCAGTTCAAGAGGTCGTCTGAGCCGAGGCTCTTGAAGAGGCTGCCTCTCGGCTTGGTGCTCTGATCCAATCCAGGCCGCGGAAGTCATGCGTGGCAAAGCCAACAGCTGCAGGGAACTCTCTCGCGCGTCGCGAAGGCGGAGGGGCGACAGTCAAACGCGATATGGGCGATGCCTCCCTACGGAGTAGGCAGCCACGCGGGCCGTCTCAGCAGTGTGGTCCACTCGGTTACTACCCGTGCAAGTCGCCAGCGGAGCACGTCATTGTTTGCCTCGTTTGATGGCCTGGGAAACGCTCAGCGTTTCCTTACGGCTGCTGGCACTGCGTGCGGTTTGCTTCTTGCAAGCATCCCTCGAGCTCATCGTGAGGCTTGCGGCCAAGCAGCGACAGCATGGGCTCATGATCGAGTCCGGCACATCGTGCCCCGTCTACGTCAATCAGCGGTCGTCGTATCAGGCGCGGATCGCCTACCATCAGTGCGAGTGCGTTTGCAGCATCGACAGAATCGGGTTTTACTTCGCCTGACTTGATACGAGGCGCGGCTTGGTTGAACCAGGAGTCCACGGGCATATTGCGAAAGAAGCTGCGCAATTCGTCCGCATGCCATGGCTCCGTCAAGATGTCCTTGACGACCACGTCGTGGCCCGCGGATTGAAGCGCTTGAATCTGACGCGCATTTGTAGCACAGCCGGGCTTCTGATAGAAGATGATTGTCGCCACCGCAAACCTATGTGCGCGTACTGAGCTGAACGGATGGCGCGGCGCTACTGCATCCGACAGCCCATTTGAAATGCTTGTCGGTCATCTCCAATGTCAGCGCACCAGGCGCTGTACCGTATTTGCAACCCTGGCCGCTGCTACGCCGGGCTTCGAGCTCAACTGGCATATCCATTCTCCTCAAATCGCCTGGCTTGTGAGGGGAGCAGCATGTTCCGTTCCACAACTCGAGAGATCGGAATAGGTGCCAATTCCGCTTTTGGCGCTGACGTTTGTTGTTGTTTGTTCGATGTCCGACAGCCGTACAGTTTCTGTTAGATCTAAAACGGCCAACGATCACGCGCCAGCTGGTTGGGCTTTTGGAAACGCATTCAGAAGCTTAGGTACACGGTCAAGCGTTGGCACGGCCGTTGCTAATAAGCGGCAGCAACACTGAGTGAGGGCTGAGTGCAGGCCGACGCGTAAGGCGAGCGATGCGCTCCTTCCCTTCAACCCGTGTGCGCCCGCTTCTACGAGAGGAACAAGCTCGCGCGAGAAGCGCGCAGCTTTTGGATAATCGGTTGATGGAGAGCAACATGGCTTCACTAAGACAAATCGCGTTCTATGGGAAGGGCGGCATCGGGAAGTCCACCACTTCCCAGAACACGCTCGCGGCGCTGGCCGAGATGGGTCAGAAAATCCTGATCGTAGGGTGCGATCCGAAGGCGGACTCGACCCGGCTCATTCTGCACGCCAAGGCTCAAGACACGATTTTGAGCCTTGCCGCGAGCGCCGGCAGTGTGGAGGACCTCGAGCTCGAGGACGTAATGAAGGTCGGCTACAAGGACATTCGTTGTGTAGAGTCCGGTGGTCCTGAGCCAGGTGTCGGGTGCGCCGGCCGCGGAGTCATCACCTCGATCAATTTCCTGGAAGAGAACGGCGCCTACGAGAACATTGACTATGTCTCATACGATGTGCTTGGCGACGTCGTTTGCGGCGGTTTTGCGATGCCAATCCGCGAGAACAAGGCGCAGGAAATCTACATCGTGATGTCTGGTGAGATGATGGCGATGTATGCCGCAAACAACATTTCCAAGGGGATCTTGAAATACGCGAACTCTGGTGGGGTGCGGCTGGGCGGTCTGATCTGCAACGAGCGGCAGACCGACAAGGAACTGGAACTGGCGGAAGCGTTGGCCAAGAAGCTAGGAACTCAGCTGATTTACTTCGTGCCCCGCGACAACGTGGTGCAGCATGCAGAGCTACGCCGCATGACGGTGCTTGAATATGCGCCGGATTCCAAGCAGGCCGATCACTATCGGAAACTCGCGGCCAAGGTTCACAATAATGGCGGCAAAGGCATCATCCCAACCCCGATCTCAATGGATGAGCTCGAGGACATGCTGATGCAGCATGGCATTATGAAGCCCGTGGATGAATCAATCGTCGGAAAAACTGCCGCCGAACTCGCAGCCTCGTAAAAGTCGCGAGTCACAGCCTTGTAAAGGAGCGACAGATGCCGGTCTCCCTCATCACCCGTCCCGGGAGACCGGCATACTGAAAAACGACGGTCGCCAAAACCAGGGTGCGCCGTGACAAGCCTTGCATTGTGAAAACCTACAGAGTTATGTCCGAGCCGCACGTCCGTCCGTTCGTGGCTGCTTGTGCTGTTGACGCCAACAGCCAGTTGCACATGGGAATTACAACCTACCGTCTGCTCACCGGTGTGCCTCCTGCAGATGCCGATATCGCGAATGACAGCAATCTCGATCGTCATGTCCTGGCATCTATCCTGGCGGCTGCCACGATGGATGGTGGCTCCCTTCCTGAGAAAGTTGGCCTATCCGTCGTTGAACTGGCGGCCTTGCTGGAGCAGTACTTTCCTTCAACCGAGATCAAGGCCGCGGAGCAGGCCTCACCTTTCAGGTCGGAAGAGGACGAGGAGATCGTATTGCTTCGCGATCTGTTGCTCAAGCAACGCTCGACCGAAGGTGATATCGGCCGCTGGCTGGCCGCGATGATCGCGCGCCGCGCCATCGAGCCGGACCATCTGTGGGAAGCTCTCGGCTTGCGCAATCGTGGTGAACTCTCTCTGCTGCTGAGCCGGCATTTCGCGCCGCTCGCCGCGCGCAATGTCAATAATATGCGTTGGAAGCGCTTCTTCTACCGCATGCTTTGCGAGAATGAGGGCCTTGGCATGTGCACGACACCCGTGTGCACTCAATGTAACGACTTCAACATCTGTTTCGGTGAAGAAAGCGGTGAGAGCCGGATGGCCGAGCGCCGGCGCGATTTGCTGTTGCAGGCCGCAGCCTGGCCGGCTATGGCCAGTGGCCGGGCATTTGAAATGCCAGGAGAGTCCGCAACCGCACCGTCATCCGAGGAAGCCTCGCCGGATCTAGAGGCCGCGCGGGTGGGATGAGGGCGTTGGTGAGGCCATTTGGATGCGAGCGATGGCCATGTGTCCAAGGCGGCAGGATCGAGTGCTCCGCTACAGTTCTCACGTCCTGGCGAGCCGCAATTGCTAACGTTTGAACTCGGCGTAGCAACACGCAAGGCGTCCGCTTCATAACCTGTCGCATTTGCGACAATTCATTTGCTCAAGAAGGTCGAGGGCGTAGGCGGTATGCGTCAATGGGTTGGCCGGGACGGCAGGCTGGCATGCTGGTTGCTGAAGCGTAGGTAGGTCAAACAATGGGGAGCTCTCGCGTGATTGCCGCCAGCACCGCCGCCAAATCGTCTTGGTCCGACCAGGTGCGCCCCAAGCCCACCGTGCTCAACGACACGACATTGCGCGACGGCGAGCAGGCACCTGGCGTTGCGTTCACCACAGAGGAAAAGCTAACGATCGCGCAGTCGCTAGCGCGGGCCGGAGTCACGGAGATCGAGGCGGGAACGCCAGCGATGGGCAACGAGGAGATCGCCGCCATCCGCGCCATTGTTGAAGCAGATCTTCCGCTGACCACCATAGGCTGGTGCCGGATGCGGGAATCTGATGTCGACGCGGCGATCGAAGCAAAGGTGTCCATGATCAATATGTCGATCCCGACCTCCGATGTCCAGATCGCGGCCAAGCTCGGTGGTCATCGGGACCTGGCGCTAGAACGGTTGAAGCGAGTGGTGGGCTATGCCTGTGAGCGCGGACTAGAGGTCGCCGTCGGTGGTGAGGACTCCTCCCGCGCCGACATTGATTTTCTCATAAGGCTGATGGCGACGGCAAAGGCCGCGGGCGCGCGTCGCTTTCGTATTGCAGATACGCTCAGTGTGCTCGATCCCGATGGAACGTACGCGCTGGTCGGAAATTTGCGGGCGACTACCGATCTCGAACTTGAATTTCACGGTCACGATGATCTAGGACTCGCAACCGCGAACACGCTCTCCGCCATCAGGGCTGGCGCGAGCCACGCCTCAGTGACCGTCATCGGGCTGGGCGAGCGGGCCGGAAATGCACCGCTCGAGGAAATCGCGGTCGCTCTCAAGCAGCTCTACGGGCGCGAGACCGGCATCATACTCCCGGAGCTCGAGAACGTCGCCACGGTAGTAGCAGCCGCGGCCGCACGTGCGATTCCTATGAACAAGGCGATCGTCGGACAGCATGTATTTACGCACGAATCCGGCATTCATGTCGCTGGCCTCTTGAAGGATCAACGCACCTATCAATCGCTTGATCCCGTTTTGCTTGGCCGCTGCAACCGCTTTGTGTTCGGCAAGCATTCCGGACTTGCGGCGATCACCGCGTTACTCGATGAACTGCAGCTCGTCGCCAGCGACGATCAAGCCAGGCAGATCCTGTCGCAAGTCCGAAAATATGCCATCGAGCACAAGCTGCCGGTCGAGCGCGAAACCGTGGCGGCGATCTGGCGCGACGTGTGCGGATGCCTGGCCACCCACCCTGTGTGAAAAGACAGCAACGCTTGCGTCGACCTTTCGCAAACCGATGCGCCGCAAGGACAGTGTCCGATGTCGCTGATGGCGCGAGCGGCGTCCAGCTTTCGCACGTCAGATCCCCTGGCGCGATCTCACCTCCAGATCTTACTTCCCGTTCCGCCATACATGCTGTGATCTCCTACCCAATGACGAGCCGTCCCCGGACTGCCAATCGGCATCTTCTCGCGCGGCTGATTTCCGGTCCGACAACCGCCCTGAGGAGCGTCAACCTAGATCGTGGTTTGGCCATTGATCCCGGATCTTCATCGGGACTGGCTTCGTCACCGGCGGACCTGCCGATCTGGGCGGCGAAGTTGAGAGCACCGCTTTCCGGAGTCAGGCTGTTGCGACGCGCTCCAGCTGTGCGAGGCAGGACCGCAGCAGTCAACAGGCTGCCACCCCATCACATTGACCGTCCAGAGCTAATTCGAAGGACAATTTTCGATGATCAACTCATCCCCGACAGCCAGTATACTGGTTCGGCTCCGCAAGGCCTCGTCGGCAGAGGATTTTTTTTCGCTGCTAGGCGTCGATTACGACCCTAATATCGTGAATGTCGCGCGCCTTCACATCTTAAAGCGCATGGGACAATACTTCGCCCAAGAACAATTTGCTGGTGCCGCAGAGCCGGAAATCAGAGCTCGATGCAAGGCGATGTTGGAACAGGCCTATGCAGATTTCGTGGCATCGTCACCGATCCAGGAGCGGGTGTTCAAGGTTTTGAAGGATGCCGTTGCAGACTCTAGGAAGCCTGCGGCCTTTGTCCCCTTGAGCGAGCTGAAGTGACCTAGCATTCCACTGTAAGCGAAGTCTGCCCGACGGACGCCGAGGCGCTCCGTTAATGCGGGCTTTCTATTTCTCGGGCCCAAGTCTCTGCAGCCATGTCCCGAGCAACGATTGTCGTATTCCCCCCCATGTCTGAATTGTTTGGTTCGTGACTATGCTATCAGCAGCTGTTTGAAGTGTCGCACAAGCCATTACTTCCCACCGACTTTCGATCGTCTTTGCAGCTGGTACGACACTTGCCTGTTGTCCTGCTGATCCGATCATCGATGCCGACAGATGGTAGCGTCCGCGATCACTTTGAAGGAGGAGCCATGATGCTGCTTTTGCTGCCTGCCGAGCCGCCCTGCGCCATCGTATTGAGGCGTACGATCCCGGCAGGTCCCTTCGCAACGGTCTTTAACGCGGTCGTAGGTTCGTAGCGACGGTGAGACGGTGGTCAATGAATAAGTGTCCCCTTCGTGCTACTCCTGTGGCGGGTATGCACAGCAGCATCCACATCAAATCGGCTCCCGATTTCGCTCAGAGTTGTCTGTATCTCATGGCGGATAGAAACTACGCCACGAAGAGCGGTAGCATCGACCCATACGGACTGCTAGCTCTGGAGGCGCGGCGAACGGACTCGTCAACTAGGCCTGGGAGCGGCCATTCAGAATCAGCACGGCGTCCTGGCCAGCCGCGGTGGCGCTCGTCGAACCCGGCGCGCAAGGGTTCAGTTTGCAAGATCTCTTTAAAATCCGGCCGAACGGGTACGTCTATTGCGACGACGCGTGTTGTTGTGCGACCGGTGCGAGCACGCAGGCGCGCAGGGCAGCCAGCCACTTGTTGACCAAAAGTGAACTTCAGTTAACGAGAGCGAAGAAGCAACCGTGGCGCGGGCGCGCCTATCGTTGAGAGGAATTTAGACTATGAGCAACGTCAGCAAAGCGGCCATGCCACCGGGAGCCGGCCGCGGAGCAGCCAAGAAAGCACTGCCGGAGCACTTCAAGTCCTACAAGCACGTCTGGGTCTTCGTCGAGCTGGAGCGTGGCCAAGTGCATCCCGTTTCCTGGGAGCTCATGGGTGCGGGGCGCGGCCTTGCCGACAAGCTAAAGGTGAATCTTGCCGCCGTTGTTATCGGTCCGGAGGGGCAGCACACACGTAACGCAGCACTCGAAGCCTTCTGCTATGGCGCCGATCTGGCCTATCTCGTGAGCGACAATGTTTTGTCGGATTACCGCAATGAATCCTATACCAAAGCGCTAACCGAACTCGTTAACACTTACAAGCCTGAGATATTGCTGTTGGGTGCGACGACGCTCGGTCGCGATCTCGCAGGTTCCGTGGCGACAACTCTGTCGACGGGGCTCACTGCCGACTGCACCGCGCTGGACGTGGACACCGATGGTTCGCTCGCGGCGACGCGTCCAACCTTTGGCGGCTCGCTGCTCTGCACAATCTATACCTTGAATTATCGTCCGCAGATGGCCACGGTCCGTCCGCGGGTCATGCCGATGCCTGAACGCGTTATGCGCGATGCCGCTCGTATCATCGTGCATCCGCTCGGCCTTGTCGAAGACGATATAGTCACAAAAGTGTTGTCGTTCCTACCCGACCGCGATGCAGAAACGTCCAATCTCGCCTATGCCGATGTGGTGGTTGCAGGCGGCCTGGGACTGGGATCGCCTGAGAATTTTCGCTTGGTGCGCGAGCTTGCAACTCTGCTTGGCGCTGAATATGGCTGCTCGCGTCCGCTCGTGCAAAAAGGATGGGTTACGCCGGACCGGCAAATCGGCCAGACCGGCAAGACCATCCGGCCGAAGCTCTATATTGCCGCGGGCATTTCCGGTGCGATCCAGCACCGAGTTGGCGTCGAGGGTGCGGATCTGATCGTGGCCGTCAATACTGACAAGAACGCTCCGATCTTTGACTTCGCCCACCTCGCGATCGTCAGCGATGCCATGCAATTGTTACCGGCGCTGACGACCGCATTTCGCGCGCGGCTTTTACCCGATTCGCGCGCGCGGATTGCGGTCTAGAGGAGATGATGATGATTGAAGAGAGATTCGATGCGATCGTGGTCGGCGCCGGTATGGCAGGCAACGCGGCTGCATTGACGATGGCCAAACGCGGCATGAAGGTGTTGCAGCTCGAGCGGGGCGAATATCCTGGATCGAAGAATGTGCAGGGCGCCATCCTCTATGCCGACATGATGGAAAAGCTGGTCCCCGAGTTTCGAGAGGAGGCGCCGCTCGAACGTCACCTGATCGAACAGCGCTTCTGGATGATGGACGATCGCTCTCATGTGGGCATGCATTACCGTTCGGAGGACTTTAACGAAGAGCGGCCGAACCGCTATACGATTATACGCGCTCAGTTTGACAAATGGTTCTCTTCCAAGGTGCGGGAGGCTGGGGCAATCGTGCTGTGCGAGACAACCGTCACCGAGCTTGCCCGCGACGGTCGCGGAAGGATCGTCGGTGTTCGTACAGATCGCCGAGACGGCGAAATACATGCCGATGTCGTCGTGCTGGCCGAGGGGGTCAATGGTCTGCTAGGCACGCGTGCGGGTCTGCGGGCGCGCCCGACACCCGACAACGTTGCGCTTGCGGTGAAGGAAATGCACTTCTTGCCTCGCGAGACCATCGAGGCTCGATTCAATCTCAAGGGCGATGAAGGCGTCGTGATCGAGGCGGTCGGTACCATTTCCCGCGGCATGACCGGGATGGGTTTCATCTACGCCAATAAAGAGTGCATTTCGCTTGGCATCGGTTGTCTCGTCGCCGACTTCCAGCGCACGGGCCAAACGCCGTACGGCCTGCTCGATCATTTCAAGAGGCATCCCTCTGTGGCGCCCTTAATAGCAGGGTCCGAAGTCAAGGAATATTCGGCGCATCTCATTCCTGAAGGCGGTTATAAGTCGATCCCGCAGCTTTATGGGGAAGGCTGGGTGGTAGTGGGCGATGCGGCCCAGCTCAACAATGCCATTCATCGTGAAGGCTCCAATCTCGCGATGACTTCCGGCCGCATCGCCGCCGAAGCGATAGGTCTGGTCAAATCGCGCGGCGAGCCGATGAGCGCAACGAATCTATCGGTCTACAAGAAGATGTTGGACGATTCCTTCGTCATCAAAGATTTAAGGAAGTACAAGGACTTGCCGCCCCTGATGCATACCCAGTCAGAAAACTTCTTTCTTACCTATCCGCAGCTCATCTCCAAAGCGATGCAGAACTTTGTGCGCGTCGATGGTACGCCCAAGGCTGAGAAGGAACAGGCGACCCTGAAATCCTTTGTCAAGGCGCGGTCATGGACAGGTCTGTTCGGGGATGCTTGTCGTATCGCCCGTGCCTGGCGCTGAGAGTAATAGCGTGACGTCCAACAATGGAAGCCCAAAGCATGAATGTCGAACCCTCCGTGCGCGTCGAAGACAAGCTGTATTACAACCGTTATCTTGTCGACGTCGGTCACCCTCACGTCAAGGTCCGTGCGCACAAGACGCCATCGCCCCAGCTCCTGGCACTTTTGAAGGCCTGCCCCGCGCGATGCTACGAGCTCAACGACGACGGCCAAGTCGAGGTAGCGGTTGACGGCTGCATCGAATGCGGTACCTGCCGCGTGATCGCCGAGCCGACCGGCGACATCCAATGGAGCCATCCGCGCGGTGGATATGGCATTCTGTTCAAGTTTGGCTGATGATGGGACGCTGGGTCGTGGTGGGACCAACGTTAGGCGTAATCTCACTGTATCTGTGGCGCGTTCGCCGTCACTTGGATGCCGCCGGGTATTCGAGCAAACACCCGTCATGGGGACGCTGTGCAAGCATGACTCGTAGATATCACGCTCGTTCGGAAGCTGCATAGTGCTGGTTGTGGCGCCACTGAGTAGCGCCACAATTTCGTGGTCCGGATGGCAGAGGAAAGATCAGTCTCCCGCCTGAGGGGAGACAGGCCCAGCGGCCTCGATTGCGATTGCCACTGACTGTATGATCGCAGCAAAGCGCACGGCGGTCTGGATCGCTTCCGAATTGACGCCCGCGGCTCCCAGTGTCTTCTCATGAGCATCGATGCAGGCACCGCAGCCGTTTATGGAGGAGACGGCAAGAGACCACAGCTCGAAATCTGTCTTGTCCACGTCGGGATTGCGGGTCACGTCCATACGCAGCCGCGGCGGCATCGTCTTGTATTCCGGGTTGGAAGCGAGGTGAGCGAAGCGGTAGTAGACGTTGTTCATTGCCACTACTGACGCCGCGGCTTTCGCTGCGGCGATCGCTACAGATGGCATCACGGCCGAGGCTGCCGATTCCACCGCGGCAATCAGGGCTGAGTTGCGGGTGGCAACCGCGCTCGCCACCAGCACCCCGTATTTTCGTTGCGGCGAAAGCGTCTCATCGGCCACCAAGGAGGTCAAGTTAAGCCTTACATCCTCCGCGAAATCGGGAATCCTGTCGTATATTTGTTCGATCGACGACATGCGGCGTCAAGCAACTTTCAATGTTTCGCCGCCGATTTCCCGGTTGCAGGGGCAGAGCTCGTCGGTTTGCAGCGCGTCCAGAACGCGGAGTGTGTCCTTAGGACTACGCCCGACACTGAGATTCGTCGCATAGACGTGCTGGATCGTGTTGTAGGGGTCAACAATAAAGGTGTAACGATAAGCAACCCCTTCGGGTGAACGCACACCAAGACCATCGACGAGCGTTCCCTTTGTGTCGGCAAACTGCCAGATTGGTAGATTGTGCAGGTCGACATGCGAGCGCCGCCAAGCGAGCTTGCAGAACTCGTTGTCAGTCGAACCACCCAGTACAACCGCATCACGGTCAGCGAATTCCTTGGAAAGGCGGGCAAACTCAGCGATCTCCGTCGGGCAGACGAAGGTAAAGTCCTTGGGATAGAAGAAGATGATTTTCCATTTTTCCGGAAAGCTCATTTCGGTCAGCGTCTCAAATGCACTCTGTCCCTCTTCTTCCTGCGCTTCAAAACCGGGCTTCACGCCTGTGATTTCGAACGGCGGCAACTGACTTCCAATTCCGAGCATGCTGTCCTCACAAACTGTCTTTTCGTAGATCGTGACCTCACTAGTGGAGCAAAGTGTATGCCACCCGTTCTTAGGACGGGAATTATTCGTAACACAGACCAGCCCAGCGGCATGGTTACCGGCGTGCTCGCGCGCTTGGTGCCTCGATCAGCACGAAGCTGACGGTCGTCTGGAGCACCACTGCTCGCACAACGCGTTGGGGCCAACCTGAGAAACACTCCATATGCCAGCAAACGAATGGCTACGATCGCGATGCCTTTGAGCTCGACGGTACGCGGGGGCAGGCTAGGAGGTTGGCGGGGAGACGGCAGCCAGACCTGAACCGTAGCAATGTCGTTCTCGACTGGCGGGCACTAGGGAGCCGACAAGGGGGAGCGTCGACTTGGGCTGTTTAGCGAACGAAGCTTGTTGAACTGCGACTTTTCGCCATTGAAGGTCCTCAATCGGCACGTTCGCAAGGCATCAACGTGGCGCAGGAGCGAACGCCAGAGCTAAGGCCGCCTCCGGAGATGGCGAAGGGAGCCCGATGGCGATTTCAAAGCCGACGTGCTCGGCAGCCTCGATCTCACCCTCAAGTGGTCCGGTATCGTTGTGACCAATAGCGCTTCTGCCGCGCGCCAGGTGGTTGAGATATCGAACAACCGCTGCTCCGAAAGCCGACGACCCAGAGGCGGATCGTGCCAACGCTCGCGGTGAGGCTCGTTAGTCGGCAACGCATGTTTTTCGGAACGTCTGTTTGGATTGGTACGCCTCAGGTTATGTAACGAATTCGGCGCGCAGGCCCCGGCCAGCTGCTGCTCGTTGATTGGCGAATTTGCCGATCGCGAGGAAATCGATCTTGTTGCCAAGACCCCTGGAAAAGGCGCCTGCGGCCTCAGCAAGCCCGTTTATGACAAGACGGCTAGGCTGCCGAGTGGTTGGAAAAGTCGAGATCTCTTCTCTCCTCGCGACGTCGATTACGAGCATAATGTGCGTGCCATTTGCTCGCCTCGAGTGTCGCTGCGCCTGCCGCCGATGCCTACGCCTTGATGCGCGACATCCTGAGGCAAGTCGGCCAGTAGCCTATCGACATCGTCTTTTGGAAGGTGGAGAACTGCCCACGACACTATTCGTATCTTTCATCTGGATTCTCGATCACGGCCGGGATCTTGTCGGCTTTATTCTCGCATCCGGGCATAGCTGTCGAAACTGCTCATGCCGGATGCGGCAGGCGTTGCAACCAATCGCTCGGCAGCCCGAGCGGAACCGCGCGCGCGATCTCTGCGAATACTTCCGCTCCAATGCTGAGCCGTAGTGCATCAAAGGAGCGGCGCGTGATGCGCGCCAAAAGCGGCACGCTAGAACGGCCGATTTCAAGGGTCAGAACCAAGGTGACCTCAGCCTCGTCGTGCGGCAGAGAGGCTGTTATGCGTGCTGGAAATACATTCAGGACTGAGCTTGCGCGCGGAGGCTCGCACGCAATGCTGACGTCACCGGCAGCGATGCGCAGTCGCAGCTGCGTGCCCGGTCTAAGCGGCACTCCAGGTATCAGAAAGCGCGCAGCTTTGAGGCGGAGCATGACCAGCCCATAGCGCCCGTCATAACCGCCGACCACCGTATCAAGACAGACTGCCGCTTCGCCGCGCCTGGCAAGCGCCGGATCGCTCTGCACCGCATTGAGCGGACCGGCAGCAGTCACGGTGCCATCTCTCATCATGACGAGATGATCGGCAATACGCTCGATATCAGCGATGTCATGGCTGAAGTAGATCATCGGCAATGGAAGCGTTTGTCGCATGCGCTCGATAAATGGCAGGATCTCACTCTTGGCGGAGCGGTCGCGCAAAAGAAGCGGATCGTCCAGCAAGAGTAGCCGAGGCTGGCCTAGCAGCGCGCTGCCAAGGGCAAGTCGTTGTCGCTCGACCTCGGAAAGATGTGAGGGCGCACGCTCGAGCAGTGGGGCCAAGGCGAGCAATTCGACAACACCATCAAAATCGATCAGTGTCGGTTCCGATTTTGACGCGTTGTACAGAAGGGTGCGCCGTACAGACGAATGAGGCGAGAGAATCGGAAGCTGAAAGACATATGCGACGCGGCGGATGTTAGACCGTCGAAACGTCGTCTCATCCTGCCAAATCTCCCCGTCAATCGCACAAAATCCATTCGGTAGACGCTGCACGCCAGCGATGCAGCGCGCGAGCGTGGTTTTGCCGCACCCAGGTGGGCCAAAAATCGCTGTGACGCCTTTGGCGGGCAGCCTGAATTGCGCATCCAGCGGAATACTCGCGATAGAGCCGCTGAAGGCAACTTCGATATAGCCCTTTTTGGCTTCTCTGATGAACCTACGCATGGGTTGTTTCTCATTGAGCCACGATCCCCACTGGCTGCAATGGAGGTGATCGCCATATCTCCGACCATCCAGTCTATTCCGCTCCGTTCCAGCACGGTGTTTCAGCTCGCGTGAGGGCATAAGGTGGGAGGGCGGACTGCAGATCGGTTTCAAGACCGGAGTCTGTTGAGCATCTCCGAGCCGCTAGGGGCCTGGCAATCGGCCGCTGTCCCGTGCGCGTCCCACTAAGAGGTAAGCGGCTTTCCGGAGCGAGGTTGTCAGTCTGCTTAACGGTCCGAGGGCTTCTGCTGAATGTTCGAATGGCGCGGCTTGAGAGGTGTGCCGGTAAAGATGTCGGATCACATCCGGGCTGGATACTGGCTCCGGGTACAAAGTTGGCCTCAAGTATCCCACAGCTTCGGGAGCTGTTTTGAAGTGGGCACGCGTCGCCATAATCGTGGCCGTTGCACTCTCAGGTGCGAGCAGCACCAACGCCAGATCGATCAGAATGAATCGAATAAGCCTCATCGGACCCTCGGCTCCGCCGCCACCGCTTCCATCGCGACAACTGGCTGATCCTTACCCAGCAATCCGTGTGCCGTTTCAAGGAATACCTGGGCGGCTAGTAGCAACCCAAGCTTGGTATCGGTTTCCACCCAGCGTCTTAAATCGTTGCATCTTATTGTAGGACTTTGGATGGTCGCGTCACCAACCGCACATGTAGGAGCTACGAGATGGGGAAGATGCGACGATACCTTTCGCAGAGGACATGGTGCTTGGCGAATATGCGGCAGCGCTCAAAGCGCTTGAATCGACCGTAACGTCAGGTTGTAGGCATTGCGAAGCTGAACGCCATATTGGGAGCCAGCATCTGCAAGGCACTAAACGGCCGATCTCTGTTGTTTCTCTGTCTTCGCAATGTGCGTTGCGCGTCCGGGACGATGATTCGCGCCGCGGTAATCATTGCGTCGGCCACGGAACAGCGCGCCAGTGGCTGCCTAGGCGCTCCAATCCGGTAAACGGATCCCCCTCGCGGAATAGAAAATAGTAAAGCATATGCGGATTAAGAGAGGTGTGGTGAATCAAGGGCGACGAATGGGCTGGACTTGCAATGCGCATCGCTGTGCAGGCACCCTCGCTGCCATCGCGATCGCAGCGACGTGGTGCACAGCATACGCTCACGCGCGAGATCATCGAGCCGAGGAAGTCTTAGTGTCGTGCAAACCAGACATGATCCGCTTCTGTGACCGCTTTACAGGCCGGAGCGATGTTGACGTGGCCATTTTTTGTCTTAGGGACAATTTCAAAAACTTGCGCCGCGAATGCCGACGCATGATGCCAACTGCGGCGAACGGAAGCGGCGAACCGAGGCAACCTCTGAACCGGCGTCCCGTAGGCCTTCATCGAGAGTGAGGCGCGGCAGTTGCGGACTCGAGCGATAGTGATGTGCTCAGACTGACCGGCGCTCGGGTCTGGTCAACTTGGTGGCTGAAGGTCGACCGTGCTGGAGCATCAGCCCGCCAAGGCGCAGTTCAACTACCTGAGGGCTGATCCGTGAATCGATTGGCTCGATCAGCAGTGCGCCCACCCGTGTTACGAGGTTGTAGCGCGTCCCGAATTGCGACTTCGTACTGCAGATTTTGCACTTTATTCAGCGCTGCAGCATTCGGCGATTACGAGGCTTTCGTGAGAGGGGCTATCGGTCGCTGTAAGTGGTCCGACGGACAATCTGCGTCGGCTGTAGAAGTAGTGGGCCGGACATATGCAGCAAATTTACTGCTTACCGATCTATGGTGTTGTGGTCGGCGAATAGGTATTGTGGTCAGGTGGCTAAGTCGGGTCCGCGGTATTCCTTGGATTTTTCAGCTTGGGATTACGTTCGGCTGGACCGCCGGGCTCAAGGCAACAGATTGAGCTAGGAAACTCGTTTGTTGGCCGCTGATCGACTTCCCGACGGCGATGCTTGATGCGTAGGGGCGTTCTCGACGACCGCTTCAGGGGAATCGCTTTGCCCGATCGCGGTGCTCTTGACTGAATACACTTTAGAGCTCAAGGCCAAAGGAAACGCCGTCGACAAAAGCCCTTCAAACGCAGAAACCTGTTCAAGTAGGCGCTTCTCTAGGGCCTTGCGCTCCGCGCCAGGCAGGCCAGTGTTAAGTAATCGACGGCAGCGCCAGATTTCGTTTCGCAGCCATCTGATCTCACTTAGTGTATCATCAATCGAAGTCATCACAGATTTTCGTTCCTTATCAAGCATGGCAATCGTCGTCGAGCGGCCATCCATCGGCTCCGCATTCCTGCCGAATAATTGAGCCGAGGACTTGCGACTTCCCGCCCGGTCGCCCCCGACGCGGCGAGCCGTTCGATGTATGTAACTCTTAGCGATAAATATCACCCTACACTGCTCGTGTGACGAGAAATCGCGGTAGATCCTCGCGTTTTCACGGCGCCGCAATCGTGTGTCCTGCACAATTCCAGCGCTCCACAGGATTGGTGTGGCCGGAGAGCAGTTAATAGATCCGCCTGCTAGGGGCATTCGCAAATCGCTTACTCGATAAATAATCTATGGGCGAGGTGGACCTCATCCACAATATGGGAAAGCATGGGAACGAAGTTTAAGGAAGGCCAGTCAGACTGCGATCCACGGCACACACCAGCCAACTAAAGACACGAACGCGAGGTTGGGATCTTGGTAATCCGAGGCAAAATGTCGGCTAGCCGCAGTGTCGAGCCGAATGAGCATTCTAGAGGCGGTCGTTGCCATCGACATCCGCTAGGCACGCCTCAGAAGACCCGATTTATTGGCTTGAATCTCACGCTGCGACAGGTTGTTGGATTGCTGATGCGTAAACGATAAGGCCCGCTTGGAACGCGTTGACGTCGTTCGGAAATGGAGTTGGCGAGGACTGCCTATTGATTCTCCAGTTGGCTCGCTTGAAGACCAGCCGCTCGGATTCGACGCGACCTTGATATTTTGCCCACTGGGCGCGCCGCCGCGCCACCTCGGGATGATCGCGTTCGCCAGCCGCCGCGCTTTTTTTGAAGCTGAGCTTCTCGGCATGCACGAAGTCCCTCACCGAATGGTAGTCGACCTTCAGGCCGCGTCCGGCAAGCTCGACAACGAGCCCTCTTATGGTGAAATGGCCGTTCTTGATCCGTTAGGGCAGCCAAACCGCGTGGTCTCCCGAAACCGCCTTCGGCTTATGACCGCCCATCTGGCCAGGTTCAACGCTGCCGGTCTCCTCAACACGCTGCATCCAGCCGATGGCCGTGCTGATCGCCACTCCCAACTGTTTGGCCGCCTGATTGCGGGGACATCCCGCCCTCGATCGCGGCCACCACACGCTTACGAAGATCCAGAGAATAAGGCTTGCCCATCCATGCTGGCCTCCAACCAGCCAGAATGGTGAAACAGAAACACACTGATTTGGTAATCCCAAATCCATTCAGCTTAAACCCATCCCGCT
>NZ_LWIG01000057.1:0-73100 GCF_002068095.1 Bradyrhizobium sacchari
TCGCCGCCGCGATTGATCAGCTCTCCCAGGCGGCCATGCAAAGAAAGAAAGCCGTCTTCGTCGAGGCTGCCGATGTCGCCCGTGCGAAACCAGCCCCCGACGAAAGCGGCTTGATTGAGCTCCGGCGCATCGAGATAGCCGGAGAACACCGTCGGTCCACGAATCCAGATCTCGCCGCGCTCGCCCGCCGTCAGGAAGCGTCCATCCTCACCAGCGATGGCCAGAGTCCCGGGCGGAGGTTGGCCGCAGGTCCCCGGCCTATTCGGGCCGGGCGGCGGCAGATTGGCAGCGATTTGCGCGGCTTCGCTGGAGCCGTAGTGCTCTAGCACAGGCACGCCTAAAACGCGCTGCAGGCCGTCCCGTACGTCGGGCAGCAGCGGCGCGCCGCCCGATACGATAAACCGCAACGTATGCGCCACGCGCACGTCTGCGAGCGAGCTCACCTTGTCCAGCATTGCAGCATGAAGCGCGGGACCTGCCGAGTACCAGGTCGGGCTGAGACAATCGAGCCACTCATCCAGCGCGACGATGGCATTGTTTGCCGGGACAGCAATGCTGCCGCCGGTGAGCAGCGGTGTGAACACCGTTACCTTGAGCCCATGAGAATAAAATGGGGGCGAGACGCTCAAGCAGCGATCTTGATGCGTGAGGCCGAACCAGGCCTGAAGACGCGCGGACGCGGCCAGCATGTTGCTGTGGCTGAACGGAATGAGCTTTGGCTGCGCGGTCGTGCCGGAGGTCTGCAGAATGAAGGCCGGCGAGTGTGGAGCAGGTTCAGCGTCGATAGCAGCGCGGTCGGCGGCCCGGACCGGGACATCAAGTCCGAGCTGGCCGCCATATGCGGGAACGGCTTCGATGATGGCGATCCCACGCCGCTCGGCCGCTTGCCGCGCTTCTGTGTCACTGCCTTGCGGCACGAGAAGAGCGTTCAGGTGCAGCATGCCGAAACGCAGATCGACCTCTACCGGAGACAGCCGCGGATCAAGAGGAACCGCAATGCTGCAGCAAGCCACAGCCACGATGGCGAGAACCGCCTCCGGACCGAACGGCATGAGCACCCCGATCCGAGCGCTGCAATCGAACCCACCCACACGCAACTGCCCGCGGATGTCGTCCAACCGGCGCTGGAGATCGCCGTAAGTCAGCGGGGCAAACCCGGTGGAGACGATCGCAGCCCGTTGTGGGAACCGGCTGGCAGTCCGACCAATGACTTGACCCAGCGTGCATTGCGCGTCGGGCTCTGTGCCGTCGAGGACGAACGTGATTTCCTCGGACGACTTCGCGATCTCTCGGAGCAAATTCGTCACGGCAGGCTCTGTCATCTTCAGAGAGATGGGCAAAGCCGCCGCAACGCCCGTTGCGAAGCTTAGGCCGCTTTCCTCCAAATCGCGCAACTGGCAATGAGGAGTACCTCCTCGGGATGTCTCCTTTGGGTGAGACACAAGCAGATACGAGGTGTGCCCCACGGAGTCCGCCAAGGCTGTTATCGGACTGCAGACGGCGGTCGGTCAGATTGACCGCGATCCGCCGACACGAGCCCTATCGAGCCCGGGAGGGCTGGTCGATCCCCCTTTTTTTTGCGGAAATCAGAGGCATGTCACAAACGCCAGCGAATCTACGTCCGCGGGCGCAGCGTCTTCCGTCTATGGTTCGAATTTGAGTTCAATACATTCTGCGCCACCAATCGCTGCAGACTTTTCGCGGGTTCTTTCCTGGATTGGGCCCCGGGTTCCCCATGGGCCCGTTACAATATTCTTCAGAACGATTTTGGCTGGATTGCCCATTACGATGGATCCCGCTGGGACATTTTGCAGAACGACGCTGTTTGGTGACACAATGCAATTATTTCCGATTTGAACCCCTGGCATTATCAATGAACCTGCTCCGATTAAGCAGTTGTCACCGATAAAAACGTCCTTGTACCTTCCGTTTACGAAATCATGAGCAAGTATTGCAGATCGAAAAGCAACCGCAGTATTCCTACCAATGTGCACACCAGAAGGATTTACCTTATCAAGTTTTGCGCTAAGCGAGATGCGTGTCCCCTTTTTTATATCCATTTTCCAAAGCAAAACAAAATACAACCGCCTCAATTCATAGTTGAGCAGAGCTAACTTGGATCTAACAAGCGAGATCATCGGTATTGGCATATTATCACTCCGAACAATACTAGCTGTCGCAATTGTCGCGCGCTCGGCTCGCGCCTCTTCGAGGAAGCGGCAGAACGGCTCCTGGTCGTCCGGACCCGAACCAGCCTGCTGCGCCGCCATTGCCCCAGCGCCGGTGGACAGTACCGTGGCCAAGGCTTCGACCGACTGCGCCGACAGAAAGGCCGAAAGGGACATGGGACGCCCAGCATAGCCCTCGATCTCGAGCAGCAGATTCACCAGTGCCAGCGAGTCCGCGCCGAGGCCAAGAAGATTCTCGGACCAGCCGATGGGCGAGACGCCCAGCACGTGCTCGCAGATCGCCTGCAGCTCCCGCCGCAGCCGGTCACCATCCCGGATCACCCCACCGGCTGGCGTCGCCCCGCGCGCTGCCCTGATGGCCGGAGGCGCCCGGAGAACTGGATGCTTGGCAATTGATTTGAGGCATTCCGGGTTCTGCAAGGCATCACGGTTCCGCACAGGGCGGCCATTCACCGCATCCCGCGCCGCCGCCTCGGACCGCTTGCCGCTAAAGGTGACGGGAAGCGCCGCGACCTGTGCGATGCCCGCCGGCACGAAGGCGGGAGAGCCGCAGCGCGCAAGCTCCGAGCGGATGTGCTTCGCCAGCATGTCGTCGAGCACCAGGCCTTCGCGCAGCACGATCAGCAGAATCATGCGCGAGCCGCCCGCCTCCTCCTCGGCCTGCTGCTCAACCGCGATTGCCTCGCGAATCTCCTCGATGTTGTCCAGGATCCGGTAAATCTCCGCGGTGCCGATGCGGATGCCGCGCACGTTAAGAACGCCGTCGGAACGACCATGCAGCCGCCAGCCGCCCCGAGGAGTAACCTCGATAAGATCGCCATGTGTCCAGAAGCCCGGGTTCTGGGCGAAGTAGGCGGCATGGAAACGCGTGCTGCCGGCGTCACCGTGAAAGCCGAGCGGGCGAGAGGGAAAAGGATTGGCGCAGACCAGCTCGCCGATGCCCGCCTCCGGATCGTCGGGCGGCGGCAGCGAGCGGACATCGAGGCCAAGGCTGCGGCATTGTATCTCTCCGCGATGGATGGGCAGGTTCGGATTGCCCAGCACAAAGCAGCCAATAATGTCGGTGCCGCCGGAGATCGACTGCAATGGCATCGCTCCATTCACTTCATCCCGAACCCAGTCGTACTGACGGGGATATAAGATCGATCCCGTAGAGAGCACAGCCCGCAGAGCGGAAAGATCGAACGCCCGCCCCGGAGAAAAGCGCCTCTGCTCGCAAAAATGTAGATAGCCAGGATTGGTGCCGAACACGGTCACACGTTCCTCGGCGACGATCCGCCAGAAGGTGTCCGGCCCTTCGAGCGGCCCGTCGTAGAGAACGAGCTCCGCGCCGGAGGCGAGCGCGGAGAGCTGCCAATTCCACATCATCCAGCCGCAGGAGGTCTGGAATAACAGCTTGTCGCCCGGGGCGAGATCGCAGTGCAACCGGTGCTCCTTCACATGCTCCAGCAGGGTGCCACCAGCGCCATGCTGGATGCATTTCGGCGGCCCCGTAGTGCCGGAGGAGAACATCGTGAACAGGGGCTGATTGAATGGATGACGCAGCCAGCGCGGCCCCTCCCCGTCGCCAACAGCATCGCAGAGCAGATCGGCGAGCCTGTGCAAGGGCACCGTCCTCTCGCCGGCGGGAAGAGAGCCGTTGTCCAGCGCAACGATCGCGGCGAGGCTCGGTAGACCGGCCGCCGCACCGGCGACACGCTCGGCGACGGGGGCCCCCGAATCCCACGGCTTCGCCCCGAGACATCCGAATAGCACCACGGGATCTAAGGGGGCGAAGCGCGCGAGGATGGCTGGGACGCCCATGTCCGGCGCGCAGCTGGCGAAGGTCGCGCCAACGGCAGCGGTGGCGAGCGCGGCAATGACCACTTCCGCATTGTTGCGTGCGATGGCCGCGACATGGTCGCCACGACGCACACCCAACCGCTGTAACGATGACGCCAGCCCGACGACCGCGACGCGCAGTGCGCCGCGCGTGAACCTCTCCCGGCTGCCGCCCCCATGGCAGGCCGTCATGACGGGTTGGTCTGGACTACCGGCGAGGAGGCACTCGGTGTAGTTAAGACGGAGATCCGGGAAAAAGCGGGCGGTCTCGCAGGCATCGCCGACACAGACCGGTTCGACCGCACCCTCCCGAGGTAGGTCGCACCACTCCAGGAAGAGGCGCCAAAAGCTGCGGAACTCCTTCACCGAGAAACGGTCCATCGCAGCATGATCGGACAGGTTCAGCCCCGTCCGAGCCTCGCACCATTGCCTGAAGGCGGTCAGCTGCGAATGCGCGACAGCCCCGTCATCGGGACGGTACACCACTTCCTCTCCCGTTCCGCCAGAAGAACGACCGTTGCGCAAAACCTCAGTCAGCTGATCGGCAAAAGCTCCTGGCTGGGTGAGTTGGACAACGTTAGCGTCGGTCATGGCGTAGCACTCCTTTGGTGGAGAAGTGGGAGGCTTCGAACACCCCCAAATACGCTCATGCCGTCACCAACTTTCGCCCATAGCTTGCCGGACCTCTAGCTCACGCTCGCTGCGGGTCGAACGCAACAGCGCCGAAGGATTACTCCCTCCGGTTTCGTCGCTTCAGTATGGCCAATCGTCAGGGATAGCCCTCAAGTCAAATGCTCGGTTCTCGGATTGGCGTGGTCGGCAATGTCGCCATGGCGCGGACTCAGCACGCTCGCAATGTGCCAGCGCCACCTTAGTTCCGATGTCGACGACGCCGAAAGGTCCGGGTGCTGAGCTGCGCGTTGCGCCGGTTGACTTCGATCTGTCGGATTGAGGTCATTGGGCTCCCTGCATCAAATTGGGTTCGTTTCGTCATTTGGACTGCTGGGCGCGGTATCGTACGTTCCGAACCGGGCACCATTCAATCGTCCCCTCAAGCTCGTCCGCGCCGCTCGCCGGGATTCCAAATTCATGTGTTTTCCTCCAAGCGCGGCAGCGACGCCAAGCGGCTTTATTCCGTAGCGACGCCACCGATGCTGGATAACGCCGCGCTGCGGCGCGACTACAACCATGTGCGGCCTCATTCGCGGATCGGTTGGCTGGCGCTCGCGGTCTACGCCGCAAATTTCTCACCGCAATCGCGGCCAAGGCGCTGCGTTCCGCAATGGCTCCGCGCCTTGGCCCCTTGCTCCAACTGTGCAAAATGGCAACTCCCGGACTCTCAGCGAACCTGGATAAGAGCCGGTGGCAACGTCACTGATTTTAGAGGAGCTTAGTGATGCGGTTTGAAGAAATCCGGGAGTTGCTTGGTGACATACCATTTATTAGCCCCGAACGGGGACATGTCCTCTACCAACATATTCGACAACATAAGCCTCAACATGTTCTCGAACTAGGGATCGGCCACGGTGTCAGTAGCTGTTATATGGCGGCAGCTCTTCATGAAAATGGTGCAGGGCACCTAACTTGTGTTGATTTGATTGACGCAGCATTTTCCCCATCTGCTGAAGAGTTGGTGAGCCGGGCAAATTTGACGTCTTTTGTGTCCGTCGTTCGCGAAAAGTCATCTTATACTTGGTATCTAAAAAACCTGATTGAGAAGCGTACTCCTGCTGGCGGAATCTGCGAGCCGCAGTTTGATTTCTGCTTTATCGACGGACCTAAAAACTGGACCATCGATGGAGCCGCGTTTTTCATGGTCGATAAACTTATGAAAGCAGGCGGTTGGATCATTTTTGATGATTATGACTGGACCTACAACTCCGTTTATGATCCTAAAACAGGGGGAACCAGCTGCGATGGCATCAATATACCGGAGTTGGCTGAGGACGAGAGGACCCAACCGCACATTGAGGCGATATTTCGTCTCCTAGTTACCCAGCATCCAAATTACGGAGCTTTCCGGATAGATGGAAACACCTGGGCTTGGGCACAGAAAGTCCAGTCTAACGACCGTAAAATCAGTCTGACCTACACTCCAGATTTCCGTTACAGTTTCTTTTCAAGATTACGCTCCCTATACAAGAGATTTCGTTTGAGCTGACCTGACGGCCGCATCGAACGACAACAATACGGTCGGCCTCAGCGCGAGACCGGCTGCGGGGTCTGACGTTGCCCCTTTGGTTTTATCCAGGTTGAACTGGAGTCTGGCCCCTGAAGGAGGACCAGACGATGAAGCGGAAGCGGTTTACGGAAGAGCAGATCAGCCGCGCAAGGAGTTCGGCGCGCATCTGGAGGTCGAGACCATCATCGAGCCCGAGGTTGCCTGATTGCGAAGCGTTGGAGAAGGTCCTGATCAGCGAGGACGGGTTGAAGCGCCTGGTCGTGACGCCGGCGAATTCCGCCTGATTGTGACGTGCCGCCCGAAGGCCGGAAATAGCTCAAGAGACCGACACTTGATGGACGTGACGCGTCGCTAGAGGCCGCAGATCAGGCGGGAGAGGCGACGCTGACCTGCAGGTCAGCCCTCGCGGGGAGAGCCGGCTTGCGGATCATCAAGATGATGTCGTCGTAATCGGAGCTCAGGCGGCCGAGAGACAGGACGTGAAGCGTCTTTTTGTAGGCTTCCACCAAGTTCTGTCTAAGGCTCTTGTTAGTCAGGGTGCCAGAGTACCCATATTCAGCGGCCAGGACCAGTCCGTTCTGTCTGCAGAAGGCCCGAATGCCTTCGCGCGACACCACCTTATCGTAGGTGACGCGGTAGGGGGCGTAGCCTGGCTTGCCGGCGTTCTTCGATCCGCGGATCAGGCGATAGAAGAGCACATGAAACCAGTGCGGCGTCATCCTGGAGGTGAAGCCGAATGCGGAATAGGGATCCGGGATCACGATGATGATCAGCCCGCCCGGTTTCACCCATCTGTTGAATTTCTCCAGGACCTGCTGCGCCCCCGACACGTGCTCCAGGACATAGCAGTTGAAGATCACGTCGAAGGTCCGCCCACCGAAATCAGCCGTGCGCAGATCCCCGAGGATCGCTTCGTGGAGGTCCTTCGTTTCGTCGCGCCGGATGCGAAGGGCTTCGGGGTCGAGGTCGATGCCGGTCAGCACATAGCCGCCATCGCCGATGTCGAGATCCCACTTCTGGCCGCAACCGGCTTCGAGGATCTCAAGAACCTTGCCGGGATCCTTGATCGAGCGAATCTCCCGGGACATCACCTGCACCGCGTGATTCCAACCGTTCGTCAGCGGAATTCGGCTTCGTGCTTTCATCGACTTAGCTCCATGCTTGCGGAAGATCTCGTGTGACCGAGAATTCGGCAAGATCGTCGGACAACGATAGTGACAGGAGCGCCTTAGGGTCGGTTTGTTGCATCTGTTTTCTATCTAAGCATTCACTCGTCTCGAACGCTGGCTGGACCAGAGCCGACACGAATCCCTCACTCTGCCGCCAACAGGCCGGCTTGCGTCACT
Source organism: Bradyrhizobium sacchari (assembly GCF_002068095.1). Lineage (GTDB taxonomy): Bacteria > Pseudomonadota > Alphaproteobacteria > Rhizobiales > Xanthobacteraceae > Bradyrhizobium > Bradyrhizobium sacchari. The sequence goes on from NZ_LWIG01000057.1 coordinate 7,539, forward strand.
AGCGCTCGACTTTTTTATTACAACCAGCCCAGTGGAGAGCGCACTATTGAGGACTACCCCCTAACCATGAGCAGCGCGAAATCACCGCGTCGCAACCGCCAAACTGATCGATCGATAGGCCCAATAAACGGGAAACGGGTCGTGTCCTCAGTGATGGTCTAGCTCGGTATAGCAAAGCCGCTCGAGGGCGGGCCAATCCCGCCCAACACACATGATACTTAATTGCATGTGCAGCTGGCTTCACCTTCGGGTAGGAACTGGAGTCGCGGCATACCGCGTCCTCGAGTCGACAGAGCGGACGGGCACGAGCCGGGACTGTTGAGAAAACGGAGCTTTCGGTGGAGCTACTGCTTGCTGCCAAGGTTCTAATTGCCGCACTGCGTCGTCTCTTGCCAGAAGCGCTGGGCCTGGTCGGGGATCGTTTTGGCATCGGCTGCACTCTCAACTAGTCACCGAGTCACCAGGTCGCGCTGAAAGGACTCCGTCGTGTGTGGCATTTGCGGGCAGTTTAACTTCGGCAGCGGTGCGCCCGTCAGCGCTTCCACCATTGAAGCGATGATGGGCACGATCATCCACCGCGGCCCCGACGATGCCGGCCAGCATTTGGACGGGAATCTCGGCTTGGGTTTCCGCCGCCTGGCGATCATCGATCTGTCACCCGCCGGCCACCAACCGATGTCCGACCAAGCCCAGACGGTGTGGGTGGTCTTCAACGGGGAGATTTACAACTATCAGCAGCTTCGGCAGGAGTTGCAGGGGCACGGCCACGTGTTTCGCTCAAACTGTGACACCGAGGTGATCGTTCACGGCTATAAGCAGTGGGGGGACGGCGTGCTGAACCGCTTCAACGGCATGTTCGGCCTCGCCGTTTGGGACGTGAAAAAGCGCCGGCTGCTGCTGGCGCGCGATCCGATGGGCATCAAGCCGGTCTACTACGCAATCCGCAACGGATCGCTCGCCTTTGGTTCGGAGATCCGGCCGGTCCGCGTTGCTCTCGGCGAGCCGCCGGGCATTGATCCCGAAGCCGTCGCTCTTTTTCTGCGCTATCGCTACACGCCCGCCCCGCGCACGATATTCAAGGGCATCCACAAGCTCGCCGCCGGTGAAAAACTCGTTGTCGAAGACGGCCAGGTGCGCGTCTCGCGCTACTACCAGTTCGCGCCGGTGCCATTCGCCCCGCAGCCCCGCCCTGAGGAGGCGGCGGAGAAATTGATCGAGCTCTACAAGGCGGCCATGAAGCGGCATCTCATCAGCGACGTTCCGCTCGGACTGCTGCTCAGCGGCGGCCTGGATTCGGGCCTGCTGCTCGCGCTGATGAGCTTCTATGGCCGCGACTGGCACACGTTCAGCGTCGGGTATGGATCCTCGTTCGCCGATGATGAGCTCGAGGATGCCGCTAAAACGGCCCGGACCTACGGAGCCAAGCACAACGCGGTTCGCCTCACCCGGGAAACCTTTGAAGACGTCCTGCCCCGCGTCGTAAACGTCCTCGAAGAACCGGTCGCCTCGTCGTCGATCGTGCCGATGTACTTCGTCTGCCAGCGGGCCCGTGAAAACGTGAAGGTGGCGCTCATCGGCCAGGGGCCGGATGAGCTGTTCGGCGGATACACCCGACACCTTGGCGTGCACTATGGCGCCACCTGGCGCGCGCTGCCCGGCTGGTTGCAGACACCCAGTGCCGCACTCGCACGCGCCCTCCCGCGGAACGATACGGTCAAGCGTGGGCTTTACTCGCTGCACGAGCCCGACCGGCTTCGTCGTTTTCAGCAGGTATTCTCCCTGGTATCGGAAAACGCGATGCAGGGGCTTCTTCGACCCGAGCTGATCCCCGACGGCGAAGCCACCGTGGCCGCCCGCTGCTGGGAGGAATATCGGCCGGCCTTCGAAAACCTGGACGACCTGAACGCCTTTCAGTTACTCGAGCTGCGCTCGTCGCTCCCGGACGAACTGCTCATGTATGGCGACAAGCTGTCCATGGTGCACGCCCTCGAGCTTCGCGTACCCTACCTCGATCGCGAAGTGACCGAGCACGTCCAGCAATTGGGCGCGTCCTTCAAAGTGCGTCATGGCGTTCGCAAGTGGCTTCATCGCGAAGTGAGCAAGCGGCTGTTGTCGTCGGAAATCATCCATCGCAAGAAGCGCGGATTTGCGGTGAATGTGGTCGATGGGTGGCTCCGCCAATCTCTCGACGGACGGATCCGGCAATACCTGGCCGATCCGCAGTCACAGGTCTACCGGTTCTTGGAGCCGGCTGCGGTGCAATCCATGCTGCGTGACCACGCGGCCGGCCGGGCCGACCACCACAAGATGTTATTCAGTGTCGTCCTGCTGGAGCAATGGTTGCGCATCGCCCGCGAACGCGACGTAAACATCCTCTGCGCGCGCGACGCCTTAAGCGAGTCTCCAAGCGGGCTGGCAGCGAGTAGTTCCCCGGCGAGGACCTAGGACACCCATGCGTATGTCCAATTATCGGCACTTAATCACTCGCTTTTGCTTGTTCGCGTCGGCCAACGTCGCCGCAGTCACGGGCTATTCGGACGTGGACTTTGTGGTCGCTAGGGGAGCGTGGCCTCTAGCGATCATGAAGTGGATCCGCGGCGCCGGACCGCCTGGACCGGTTGTTGGTTGGAAATCCCCTTCTATCACTCTGCCGCATTTGCTGTTGTGGGCATGTGGTCAACGCATCTTCTTGTTCCTAGCCATTCTGTTTTTGCCCTCAATGATTGCTCCGACCGCAGCGTTCGGTGTCACGTATCTTGTAAATCCCGGAGACAACATTTCGGCAAAACTAAGCGTACTAAAGCCCGGAGACACGCTCATTTTCAACGACGGCACCTATTACCAATTGTACATCAACCCAGCGAACGGCACGGCTCTGAAAGGAACCGCGGCCGCTCCTATTGCTCTCAGAGCTGCTAACGACGGCAAAGCAGTTTTTGACTCTGGAGGTACTGCAGAGCCGATCTTTATTACCGGAAGTTCCTATTTGACTCTTCAAGGCTTTGTCGCGCGCAATTCCTCGGCCAGCGTGGTCCATGTTTATGGAGGAGGCCGCGGCGGGCAAAACAACGATCACATTACTCTGCGACGGATCACTGCTTACAATGCGGGCGCCGACAACCACCACGTCTTCAACATTGAGTACCCGCAAACCAACATTCTGGTCGAGGACTGCGCTGCCTGGGGAAGAGGCAGGTACAAGTTTGTCGCTTATCATTCCAGTTACGTCACGTTCAGACGAGATTGGGCTTTTTGGGAGGGAATCACTACCTTTAGCCCCGCCCCGCGCGCGCCCTTTGCCGTGTATGGCGCAAGCAATGTGAGCCTGGAGAATGTCATCGGCACCAACGCGATCCCCACTCAGGCTGACGACAATTACTACACATCGCTTTGGCACACCACCGATGATGCCATCAATTATCCGGCCAACAACATGACCATTCTTGGGTCCATCTTTTACAATAACTGTGAAGGTCATTGGGAGAACGAGTCGGCTAGCCCTGGCACGTACATGAAGGACAATTACTTCTCCATTCCCGTCAACCCAGCATGCCCACAGTTTACGACGCGCCCCTACGGCGATGGTTTGACGTGGAATTACAATGCCAACACCGGGATCATCACCAACGCAGTATTTGTAAACAACAAAGTCGGACTCAACCAATTTGGCGCAGTCGGATCGCTCTTACTCAGCAACTCCGTCATGCTCAGCAACACAACCGCGATCGTTTCAAGCGCCACCCACAGCTACGTCGATTTTTGGGGCAACGGTCATAATGGCATCGCCGTAAAGTCCGGTGATCAAACCATCAACCCGGGCTACGACAGGAACACCTTCGGAACCGGCGCCTACTTTTTCGTGCCCGCGCGCTCCCCCCTCAAGGGCGCAGGATCTGGAGGCTCGGACATCGGTGCCAATATCATTCATCAATACGTCAACGGCACATTGACTCAAACGCCACTTTGGCCGTGGCCGATGGAAGGAAGAATCCTCGACGAAAAGGGCATCAGCGTAACTTACTCGAGCAATGGCGGTTTTTGGAATACCCTTAATGGCGTATACTCAACACCCGCGGATAAGTAGAAACCCTCGTCCCACCAAGCATTGACTTCTTCTCCCTTGAGAGTCCTAGAAGCTTCGCAGTTCTCACAGCGAGCCCCTGTGCGGCTGTCCGGCGCGCAGTTGTCGCAACTTTTCGCGGGGCGCCGCAAGGCAAAGGCCTCTGGGGTGGTCGTGTTGTTGGCAGCAGCCCGAGCAAGCCGGTCAAATTTGCGCGCTTTGAAGCGATGCGGAGCGACATGGCAGAAATTGTTATCAGCGATAACGATCCTCATCCACGCGCCCCGCGCCAACCCCTCCTCTCCGGCAGCTTCAGGAGAGAACGTGCTCGTACAAAGATTGTATTCGCCTGCCGATCTTCGCGAGCGAAATTTCATCGACCGCGGCATAAGCACCGGAAAGACGCTTTCCACGGACCAGTACCTTCGCTACAGCTTCCGCGATAAAGGCCGGTTCATCAGGCACGATGTAACATCCTTCGAATTCTCTAATTCGCTCGGCCACGTCGCCAACATCGACGGAAACAATCGGTAGATTGCAGGCAAGAGCTTCTTTGACAATGTTCGGAGAACCCTCATGAGCGGATGTAAGCAGCAAACAATCGACGGCGTTCAGGAAACGCGCGACTTCTTGTTGAGTTCTCTTATCAAGAGTGACCAATTTGGCAGATGGATTTGACTTTCGCACTAACTCAAAAGCGGCTTCGGCGAGCGGGTATCTCTTATAACCCCCTGCCGAGGGCCTGCCGGCAAATAGAACGTGCTGCTCGTCCTCCTTCAGATCCACTTCGCGCTTAGCGACCGTTCTGGGATAGAAGATATCAAGATCCACTCCATTGGAAATAATCGACGTTGTTTTGGCGCGAAGATATTTTGCAAGGCCGGCACTCTTCGCAATATTGTGAGCCGTCGCGTACGACAATAAACGGGAGAATAGTCCGTGCAACATTCGATTGTAGAATCGATATTCTCCCCGCTCGCTGCAATCTCCATATACGTCGTTGCCCATAAACGACACAACGAGTGGCAGGGCAGTAGCTAATCTGGCAGTCCAGCCCGAGTACATATAGTGCGCATGAACAATATCGTACTCACGCGAACGCACAGCCTTCCGGACTTCAGCAATGCCCTTGATATATTTGCCAATGCCAGTGCCATTGAGCAGGCAAACATCAACATCAATCCCAAGCTTCGCCAGCGACTCCACTTGAGTACGGATAAACACTCCCTCAGACGGATTCTGTTTAGTAGGGTATGCGCCCGTCACATGCAGAACCATCATCGCGGCTTGCTCCTTGTAGTCTCCGGCTGCGCCGCGAGACTAGGATCAATCAAACCTGCAATCCCGCACATAGCGACCAATACCCTTTCAGCAGCCTCCAAATATGATCGGATCAACTCGAGGCCCCATCTCGCAATCAAACCTCAAAGCGCTCTATTCCCACTTTGCCAATCGCCGAAAGAGTTCTACGTGCTTCTGCACCATTTGCTCAATCCCGAACTTCTGCTCCACGAGCGCCCGTCCTGCGCGACCGAACGCGCTTCCAACGTCAGGACGGTCGACAATTTCCCTTATCCGCAACGCCAGTGCATTTTCATCTCCGAATGGAATCAGGAATCCATTCTCCCCGTCCCTGACAATTTCGCGATTGCCAGCTGCGTCTGTGGCTATGACCGGCTTTTCCAGCGCCATGTACTCCAGAATTGCATTAGCTATTCCCTCTCCGTGGTATCTTGTGTCCGTTACCAAGACTCCGACGGAAAACGTTTTTACGATTTCTTCGACCCGTTTGCTGACCCCTAGAATGCGTATATTCGCCTGACTGTCGCTCTTCAGAACCCCCCTGAAGCCTTCCAGATCCGGTCCTTCACCGACAGCAACGAATGTAATGTCATTCCGCTCGCTGCACAGCAATTTTGCTGCTCTAAAAAACGTACTGTAATCCTTCTGTCGGTGGAATCTCGCGATCATACCGACCACATGGCTGGTTCTTATCTCCAACGAACGCTTGACTGAGTTGACGTCAGGAAGATCGCTTATTCTGTCAAAATCAAAACCGTTGTATATGCAAAGACCTTTTTTGCCATCAACTCTGAAAGCTCTAAGTCCCGCCAATGAGTTTGCCAAGATTACCGTTGAAAATGGAGCTGTCAGAAGTAAACGTCGGTACGCTTGATCTTTCAAATTCAAAACGAGCGGTGCGTATCGTATCATTCCATTGATCAAAGCCGATCCGAATAACAACGCAATTGGCGACGCATACACGGAGCACATCGACTCCCAGGAGTATACTATATTCGGCCGGTATCGTCTCGCCACGCCATACAGCTTTTCGAAAATACGGAAGTCCCATTTTCGGCTTCTTCTGAAGATGTGTATGTTTATTCCCAGTGTCCCAACCTCATCGTAGTGGATGGTATCTGAAAGAACGACTAGCTCGTTAACGAACCCATCTATTTTGTTCAACCCGCGCAACAATTCAATCAGTTGTCGCTCCTTCCCCCCGGAGCCCAACGTGTCGGTTATATGCAGGACCCTGATCGCAGGCCTTGACGAACTCAGCATTCCATCACCCGACCGTTATCACCCTGCAGTCCCAGCGTTCAACCAAAATTCGGAATTCGATACATGTTGGTGACGCCGAGTTTCCTCACGATTGTGTTCGCTCCACGCTTGGCAGGAACCATCGAGTCTCTAGGCTGCGTCGGTAGTCGCTTTGAACCGTCGTCGGGCCCCCGCTGGGACACCCATCACGAGCGCACCGTCAGGCACGTCCTTCGTCACCACCGCGCCGGCGCCGACGACGGCGCCAACCCCGATTCTGACGCCTGGCAGTAAGTTGGCTCCCACTCCTATTGCCGCGCCGCGCGCGATATGGGGCCCGAGCATGGTCGAACCGTCGTAGCCGTTCCGGCCCATCGCATTGTCGTTCGAAGTGCCGACACAGCCCGAGATGAATACGTCGTCTTCGATCGTCATGTTGCCCGCCAGCCAAGTGTGATCCTGCACCCGGACGCGATCGCCTATTCGCATGTTGTAGTTGACCGTGACGTAACGTCCGATGACGGTCTTCGAGCCGATCCGCGATTGTTCACGGATCGAGGCGCCATCCCCGATCAGGGTCCCCGCGCCGAGCGAGACGTCGTAGAAAATCACCGCGTGCGGCCCGATAGAACAGTCGGCGCCGATATCGACCCACGCCTCGAAACGCGGCGCGCGCGACAACGCGCCGGCTCCCTTGGGCGCCTTGCCGATATAGGCTCCCGGAAAGATTTCGACGTTGTCCCCGACTCTTGCGCCGCTCTCGATCACGACATGCGGATGAATGACCACCCGGTTGCCAATCGTAACATCAGGCCGTACGACGGCGAACTCGGCGATCGCCACGTCCGCACCGATCGCCTCGGTCTCGACCACCGCCCACGCGCTAATTCGATTCATCGCCATGCCCTCCCGCGATCCGCGCGAAGCGCGGCGGGCGAAAACATTGACTTCGGCTGCAATTTCTCACCGTCCCGCTCAGCCGCAGCGCGTGCAATCGCGGCGATGCGGCGCACCTGGTCGCGTGTGAGCTCCGGGAACATGGGCAGGGACAATGATCGCGCGGCCGATGCTTCGCAGCATGGCAAGTCGCCCTGCCTGTAACCGAGATGGGCGAGAGCAGGCTGCAGGTGGAGCGGCAACGGATAGTGGATCCCGGTCGCCACGCCGGCCTCTTCGAGATCATTCCGCATTGCGTCACGGTCGTTCGTATCGATCACATACAAGTGGTAGACGTGCGTCGACCCCTTTCGAACGAACGGAGTCTTGATTCCCGACTCCGCCAACTCCGCGGCGTACCACTCCGCGGCGCGCTGCCGATTGGTGTTCCATTCATCCAGGCGCCGGAGCTTGATCTGCAGGACCGCCGCCTGGAGAGCGTCGAGCCGGCTGTTGAACCCGACCTCGGCGTGGCTGTAATGGGTGGTTCGACCGTGGTCGCGCAGTCGTTCGATCCGCTCGGCGATCGCGGCACTGTTGGTGGTGACCGCTCCGCCGTCTCCATAAGCCCCGAGGTTCTTCGCAGGATAAAACGAGAAACATGCGATATCGCCGAGCGCGCCGGTCCGGATCCCCTGATATTCCGCCCCGTGCGCCTGGGCCGCATCTTCTAGTACATAGAGTCCGCGCCGCCGTGCGATGTCATTGATTGGGCCCATGTCCGCCGGCTGCCCGAAGAGGTGGACTGCGATGATCGCTCTTGTACGATCCGTTAAGGCGCGCTCGATCATTTTGGGATCGATCGTGTAGGTGTCCGGATCGATATCGACCAACACGGGCCGCGCTCCCGTCGCCAAGATCGCGGCAGCGGTGGCAATGAAGGTGTGGGCGGTTGTAATCACGTCGTCGCCATGACCAATACCCAAGGCCCGCAGCGCCAGATGAATCGCGTCCGTGCCGTTCGCCACACCGCGCGCATGACGCACCTGGCAATACGCGGCGAAATCTCTTTCGAACGAGGCAAGCGTCTCGCCGCCTATGTACTGCGCGGAGTTGAGAACGCCTCGAATTGCTTCGGCCACCTCGTCTTTCAGCGTCTGATATTGCGCTTTGAGATCGACAAACGGAATGTGCATTTTCGAACCTCACGAGAATCCGTCTTTGCTTCTTGAGAACGTCATCGGGCACCGTGCCCCCGCAGCACGACTGGAAACGTCAGGGCAATCAACTTCAGGTCGGTCCATAAGGTCCAGTTCATTGCATATTCGACGTCCATCTCGAGCATCACCTCGGGGCTGACACGACCCCGACCGCGCACCTGGCAAAGTCCGGTTATTCCGGGCTTCACAATGTGACGCGTATGGTGCCAGTCACGGAAGTATTCGAGTTCATAAGGAATCGCCGGCCGTGGACCGACGATGCTCATTTCGCCTCGCAGCACGTTGAGGAATTGGGGAAGCTCGTCGAGGCTGGTTCTCCGCAGCCACCGTCCCACGCGCGTCACGCGAGGATCGTCTGTCAGCTTGTATGGGGCGGCGGGGTCGTTCGAGAGGGGTTCATTCGCCCAAGCCCGCCGGATCGCCTCGCGATGGACGTTTTCGTCGGCGTTATGGCGGAGCGTTCGGAATTTGAAGCAGGTGAACGGCTTCTCGTCTCGTCCGATCCGACGTTGGCGAAAGAGCGCTGGTCCGGGACTATCGAGATGGATTGCTATCCACACCCCCGTGGAGACGAGGGCCAGCATCGGGCTCGCGAGAACGCAGATCGCGATGTCGAGCGCCCGTTTTCCGAATTCTCGCGGGATCACCTTCCGTCGCGTGGCTTCATGCGATAGCAATTTCGGGACCTCCCGCCGGCATGTTCCGCCGCCGAAATATCCGTTGATCCCTACCGTTGCTACGGTGTTTGTGCTTGAGCCGTAGACACGCCGATGCCGCCTCGAGCGCTTCGACAACGCGCAGCGCGTGCATTGCGTCCGCGCGCGGCCGTTTCCCGGTCATGATCGCATTGACGAAGTCGTGTATCTCGAGTTTCAGCGGTTCGCTGCTGGATATCGCGGGGATATGCACGTCGCCGTGATGATAGGCCGACTGGAAGTCGGCATAGGAATCGCCGTCGATCCGCGGCCTGAATCGCTTCTGGTAAACGCGCACTTTCTCGGACGGCTGCACGTCGTCGAACACCAGCATCGCATCGCTTCCGACGACCGTGATCTGGCGTACCTTAACCGGGTCCAACCAGGAAACATGCACATGGGCGGTCGGGCCGCTTTTGAAGCCCATCTTGGCGTAAACAACATCCTCAACGTTGGGCAGAACGTGCGCGCAACCCCAGGCGCCGATGGTTTGAGGCACCTCCTCCAGCAAGCAGAAGATGATCGAGAGGTCGTGCGGGGCCAAGTCCCAAAGGACATTGGCGTCCTGCCGGTAGAGACCAAGATTCAGGCGCCGCGAATCAATGTAGTAGAGCTCGCCAAGAGAGCCGCTCTGGATCATCTGGCGCATGACGCCGACCGCCGGGTGATACTCGAACGTGTGCCCGACCATTAGCACACGCTTGCGCTCTTCGGCGATCGCATTCAACTCGCGGCATTGCGCGCTCGTCATGGCCATCGGCTTCTCGACGAGCGCGTGCTTTCCGGCTTGGAGCACAGCCCGCGCCAATTCAAAGTGCGTGTCCACAGGGGTGGCGACAATGACCCCGTCTATAGAAGGATTATTCAGTACTGCGCCGATATCACGCGAAACGGCGACACAAGGATATTGTGAACGGATATATTCCAATCTGTCAGGGCGCGGATCGACGGCCATCGCCATCCTTGCGTCGCGTATATCGCAGCTGACGCGGATGTGTTTCGAACCCCAGTAACCGCAACCGATGACCGCGAGCGACGGGCCGCGGTTCGCGGTCTGATTTTCCGCGTCCTTATTCGCCATGTTGGCTCCTTGTTTGAAGGCCGTCATCGTGGTTCATTCAAGATAATCAATCTGGCCCGCGGGCTGTCGAAGAACATGGGTAATGATCTACGCTCTTTGGGAGTACTACCGGGCCGGGCGCCAGGACAATGATCGGTTGAGGAAGGCGAAACACTCTGTGGCCAATTGCGCAATTCGCAAGGCCTATACGCGTGTTGATCCGCTCTTCGGTGGTTCGTTCACTTTACTCTCGGTAGCGCTCACCGCCAGCGTCACGTCGCGGCTCAGCTCATCGTATTCCGTCTCTCGACGAGAGACCGGCAATCTCGTTTTTTGCACTCCGGAGCTCTGTGCGAAGCTGTGCCTCCATTGCGTCAGCTTGAAACGAGCAGCCATTGTGTCCTGATAACTGCGGATGAGCTCGGCGAGAGATCGCCTCGCCTGGCTCGTGGAGCCACTTTCATCCCTTTCAGCATTGGTTGCTCTCAAACTGCTCACAATCCCGCAGACGTCTTGCGATTGCGTGGCCGACGTCAGCCTCAGTAACTGTTCGGTCAATGCTGCTTCCGGACCTTTATAGCTACGCCATGGAGCCCTACATTGATTCGCATGGTCGTTCGCACGCCTGAGTGCTGATCATTGATGGAACAGATCGAGACTGCAGCCGAAAAGCTCCGAACCTGGAGGCAGCCTTCTGAACCTCCTCCCTCAGCTGTTTCCTCTGCACCTCAAGCAATTGAAAGGCGCCCCGCACGTTAAGGAGCTCAGCCTGCTTCAACCGATCGGTGCAATGCAACACTCTAATCTTTTAGCAGAGATGGATGCTGTGCCAGTATCTTCCGCCTGCCATCGATATGTCCCTGTATAGCCGGGCCAAGCTCAGCGCGATCGCAAGGCAGCTCAATGAAAGGCCTCGAAAGACTTTGCTCTATCAGACCCGAGCTGAGGAGTTCGTAGAATGTGTTACGGCGATCCGTTGTCATCATCGTGCGTTCAGTCGAAATTGGCACACGCGCTGCTGAAAACAGAGACTATTACCTACCTCCTCTGAGGTACACAGCCGGGAGTACCTGCGCGCGCACGCGGAGTACCCACCAGCATCGCTCATGATTCTTGTTGGAATATTTGGCGCAGCCGTGGGTAGATTGACCGCCATGATCGGAACGTTATGCTTGGCCTCGCTCTTAAGCCGGGAGCCGTTCGGCTTTCCGGACTGACGCTGGCGCTGTTGGCTCATGTCGTCGTCAATTTGAGCGATGAGTGTTTAACCGTGAGCACATACCTGCAACAGCGAGCAGATACCTGCAGGACAGTTTTGCCAAGCCGAAACCAGTCGGCATAGACCTAGAATGTCGGTAAACCAACCAATGTCAACGAATCTGACGCTCGACCATGCCTCTCAATTGAGGGTTAGCATTCTAACTCTAGTACTCCTTGGCATTTCCGCGGCGCTGATCGGTGGCGTGGCAGCATTCCTCGGCGCGTCTGCCTACGGTCTTCTCTATTGCAGCTTCTTGTTCGCACTGATCATTTTTGCTGACTATCGGAAAGGCGTTTGGCTGCTCGCATTTCTGTTACCATTCGCCTCGAGCCAGCTCGTTCCACGAGAACTTTTCGAGATAACCGGATTGAACCCATTCAATATCTTGTTTGGGCTAACACTCTTATCGTTGTTCGCGGCTTCCGCATTCAGGCGAGAGAATATTCAATTCGTCCGCTTCCCAACTACATTCTGGATTTATGTGGGCATCATGACACTTGGCGCCTGCCTCGGTGTCGGTTCGGTGGAAAGGGCGATCGTACTTCCTAACCTTGAGCCCCTAACAAAAACCGCATATCTGCTGGACTTTGCAAAGTCGATGATAATGCTGGCCGTGGCGTGGTTGGCGGCGGTTCTTTCCCGAAGCGGCAATGGACGCCCCGTAATCTGGGCTCTAGCAGCTGCTTACACTACCTTTTTCGTCGTAATTGCCGGTTACTTCGTTATCGATGGCATCAGCCTGCAGGGCCTGGCGGCTGGCGACAGAGATTTTCTAAGTTGGATCGGATTACACGCCAATGAAATCGGCCTGCTGGCCAACATTGGCTTCGCGATTCTCCTCCACGCCGCACTAGCGACCTCTGCGCCCTGGTCGCGTGCAATACTGCTGGCGTGCGCCGGCGCTGCCGCAATGATGGCCGCGTTGACTTTCTCTCGGGCCGCTTTCGTTGGGATTGCCATCATACTGGGCTCCTACATGTGGAAACAGCGAGGCATGGGTCAGTTCTTGCTAGCGCTGTTTGCAATCGTGATGGTTCTATTGCTATTGCCCGACGCGTTCATCGAACGGGCATCGACCGGACTGGCAACCGGGGACCAACAGGCTATAACCGCTGGTCGGCTCGACCTCTGGCTCGTATTGATAGGTACTTTTTGGGAGGCGCCCATTATTGGTGGAGGCCTCTACTCGACGCTGTGGGCGACCCCGAACCTCCGTGGCCTCATGCTTCCGGTCGCTCATCCGCATAATGCCTATCTTGCCGTCGCCCTTGATCTCGGAATAGTGGGTGTTGTGGTTGTGGCGGCTTTCTTCTGGTCGGTATGGCGGACGTTTAGTCATTTGTCCAAGCACCACGTCGATCCGCAATGGCGCGGTGTTTTTGAAGGCTGCATGGTTGGCCTGTTGTGCCTTGCAGCCGACGGATTCACTGACGGTCGATTTACTCCGACTCCCCCGCAGGCGGCCCTATGGCTATGTTACGGGCTCGCCCTCGGTCATCAGGCCCAATCGAGGGGTTCTATCAAGAGACCGCCGCCATGAAGGTGTGTTTCGTCGGTTTCGACAACCTTCCGGTCCTTGCCCGCGAATACAACCACCATGGTAATGGCGGGGCGCAGTTGCAACAGACGTTGCTCGCGAAAGCACTCGTTGCCCATGGATACCAGGTTTCCATGGTCGTCTGGGATTACGGTCAGTCAGACGCAGCAGCCTGGCATGGCGTCACAACCTACAAAGCGTATCGTCCGGATGCGGGTCTTCCGGTACTTCGTTTTGCTTATCCCCGTTTGACCGCAACGTGGGCGGCGTTGATGCGGGCCGATGCCGACGTTTACTACACGAGTACCGAGGGTGGGCTTGTCGGCTTGGTCGCGATGTTCTGCCGCCGACATGGACGTGGCTTCATACACCGGTTAGCACACGACAACGATGCCGATCCTAAACCTAATCGACTGAGCATTCTCTATACGCGAGACAAGCAACTGTACAAATTTGGATTGAGACACGCTCATACTATCCTTTGCCAGCACGCCGGCCAGCAACGCGCGCTCATGGAAAATTACGGGGTGATGAGCGTGGTCGCCGACCCGTTGGTGGATGCCCCGGGCCGGCAGCTGGATCGTGAGAAACACGACTTGGACGTTCTTTGGGTCAGCAACCTGCTTCCCTTCAAGCGACCCGAACTCGCCATCGAGTTGGCGCGTCACATGCCGTCCCGGCATATTCACATGGTCGGTGGTCCACAACCGGGTTTTTCCGATCTGTACAGCAAGATCGAATCTGCCGCGAAGAAACAGCCGAACCTGACGTTTTGCGGTCGCGTGCCTTATCACGACGTAGGTGACCTCTATGACCGCGCCAAGGTCTTCATCAATACCTCCGACGCGGAGGGATTTCCGAATTCCTTTCTTCAATCCTGGAGTCGCGGCGTTCCTGTAATATCTTTTTTTGATCCTGGTGGACTTATCAGTCGCGAAGGCCTGGGCGTCTCTCTCCGGTCCATCGATGAGATGGCTTGCGCTGCTGAGCACTTGATTGCCGATGAAACAGAATGGCGAAAGGTGTCCGCGCGATGCAGGAACTATATGGACCGGGTGCATGGCGATCACGTGGTGCTGAAGCCCTACGTCGCAGCCATCGAGGAAGCGGTTCGCCGAAGGAAGAAATGACGCGCGCCGAGCAAACCGCTCCACTTTGCAGGAAGTGCGAAAGCCTCCTGGAGCGGGCCGCATACAGAAGGCGCGCGCGCGGCATGGGATCGGGTATTCGCCGGAAGGCAGGATTTCTCGCGGCTGCAGGATTGCTCGAATATGCCATGCAGTTGGCGGTGCCTGTCATCCTGGTCCGCCACCTGACCAAGCAGGAGTTCGGGGACTACCGCCTGATGTGGCTGCTCGCACAAACGGGGTTGATCCTCTTTCCCCTGTTCCTCCCGCAGTCCCTGTTCTATTTCCTGCCGCGCGCCGCTCCAGGAACCCGCCGAAAGCTCTTGGGTAATACGTTCGCAAGTCTCTCCGCTCTTGGGGGGCTCTCGATTCTGCTGCTTTTAGGGCTGATGCCCGTCTTGCCGAGTTCGATTGGAGGCCTCCGGCCTTACTCGCCCCTCGTTCAGATCTTCGTTGGCATCTGGATATTGGCGTCGATTCTTGATGTCTTGCCGACGGCGGACGGAAAAGCGCAATGGGGGGCCTGCGTAACGATCGGGTTTGCGATAATCAGGACAGCAGCATTGGGAGGTGCAGCAGTCGCATCTGGCGATGTCGGTTGGATTCTGGTGGTAATGTGCGGCCTGGCCATGCTGAAGGTCGGCCTTGCCGTGTTCTATGCCCTCTTTGCCGCGCAGGAACGGGGTCTCGGATTCGACGGCCAGTTGGCCCGCGCGCAATTTAAGTACTCGCTGCCCTTTGCGATGGCCGATGGCCTTTTCGCCTTGCGTGGGCAGGCCAGTCAATGGGTCGTGGCAGCGAGCTTTTCCAGCTCGGCCTTTGCACTCATCTCGATTGCATCGACGGCCATGCTCCTCGGAACCTTGACCCGCCAGCCTCTAGGTAACGCGCTTCTGCCTAACTTCAGTTCCTTGGTGGGCGAAGGCAACGTTGATGGCGCCCGCAAGCTGGTGTCGAAAGCGTATCTGCTGCTGGCATGCACGCTACCGCCGCTCTTCGGGTTGCTGATCGCGACCGCGGACGACCTTGTGGAACTGATCTATACACGCGAGTATCTCGGGGCAGCGCCGCTCATGCGGATTTATTCCTTGGGACAGATCGCAACTGTTTTCGGGGCCGGCCAGCTTCTTTGGGCGTTAGGATTGGGCCGGCAGGCCGCCACGCTAAGCGCGATATCGCTTTTCCTGTCAGTTGCCTTGAGCATCCTTGGTCTCCAGTTGTTCGGCCTCGCCGGTGCGGTTGCAGGAAGCATCACTGGTCTAGTTCTTTGGGAGTGGTGGGCGTTGATCAAGGTCGCCACGGCGCTCAGAACCAGTATCGCCAAATTGATACCGATGGATCAGACCTGGAAAGTCGCCTTCGTGGTTTCCGTCGGTGTACTTGTCGCTCATATCGTCTCCTCCGAGCTAGACACATCCGTTTTTTTGCGACTCGTGGCGAAGTCTTCGGCGTTTATGACGACCGTGCTGCTTGGGTTCGTGCTCACGAAGGTCCATCATTCGGTGCTACCTCTCGTTTTCGGCGCGGGCGAAGAGCGCGTTTAGCAATTGTGAAATTCAAGGGCAGTCGGAGGATGTATGGAAGAAAGGCGACTGCGTTCAACACCGAACGAACGATGACGATTCGCACTGGGCCGCGAGGGCAGTTCATGCCTGGGAAAGAGTGCCCGGACCGCAAGGTTTATTCGTCGAACGGGTCTAACGCTGTTGGCCGCTTTGAGCCTTGCCGCAACGCATGCAGGCATTGTCATCGGGAGCGACGGACGGGCCGTCTTCTACGGTGGACCGTTTGATGCCGTCCCAAGCTCGCAACTGCAATGATTAGTATTGTCGACCCACTCAATCCTTGTTCCGCATCCGCGGCTTTCAATCGTCGCATTGGGCAAATGCTTCTCCTTGGGGGTACGACGCATGCACGTTTGACTGCTCTTCCTCTCACGTATCGACTACGATACCGTGGATTGTTCAATATCGCGCGACTCGTGGTTTAACATGAGGTCAGACGCCGATGCGCACGGAGCACATTGTACACCTCTGCTGTCCGTCCTGTCGGTCTGGGCTCACAATCGTCGACGGCAATTCCGAGGGTGCGATCACCGAAGGTGCCCTGGAGTGCGAACGATGCGGTTCCATTTATCCAATCGTCCGTTCGGTTCCGCGCTTCGTACCAGAGGAGAATTACGCTGCTAGCTTCGGACTTGAATGGACGGAGCATGCACGTACGCAATACGACGCGACAAGCGGACGTGCTTTGTCCAAGCAGAGGTTCTTCGAAGAGACGCGCTGGCCCTACAATCTCCAGGGTCAGATTCTGATCGAGCCGGGCAGCGGATCGGGAAGGTTCACTGAGATAGCAGCCTCAACCGGAGCGACGCTCCTTTCACTCGATATGAGTGTGGCCGCGGATGTAAACTTCGCAACCAACGGCCACAACGAAAACGTGCTGATCGTCCAGGGCGACATCACGCAGATGCCGTTCCCGTACGAGTACGCCAACCGTCTCTTCTGCTTCGGAGTCCTGCAACATACGCCCGATCCGAGGCAAGCTTTCTTGTCGCTCCCTCGCCATCTGAGACCAGGTGGCCGTCTCGTCGCGGACGTATATCAGAAGAAATTTACGAACTACGTGCTTGGGACTAAGTACTGGGTAAGGCCGCTGACGCGCAGGGTACCGCCAGAGCGGCTGTACCGGCTCGTCCGTCGCTACGTCGATCTCATGTGGCCCACCGCCCGCGTTGTTCGCACGATTCCGCGCATCGGCCCGACCCTCAATTGGCGGTTACTCGTTGCGGATTACAGTCGCGAGCTCGGTAAAGAAGGCGCAATCGATGATGCTGTGCTGAAGGATTGGGCATACCTCGACACGTTCGACATGCTGTCACCTCAGTTCGACCAACCTCAAACACTCGGCGCGGTGCGACGCTGGTGTAATGAGGCAGGCCTCAACGATGTTGAAGTGGTCGTCGGTTACAATGGCATCGAAATTCACGCGACAACCTCCCAGTTAGGACGAAGCTAGTATCCAATTGCGCCCACGCGGACACAAATAAACCAGGACCGCACCGAACACCGCCTGGAACGAGGTGGGCGACGAGTACGCGCTAACTAGATTATCTTTGAAAAGGCTCGGGGCAAGCATGTGCGGAATCGCCGGTATAGTCGAGGCCGAGAAGCCGGTTAGCTTTCAATTGGTGCAAAGCATGTGCGATGCGCTCGCACACCGCGGTCCGGACGACGCTGGTACCTGGCTCAGTCCTGATCGGCGGGTAGGCTTAGGTCATCGGCGCTTAGCCATAATCGATCTCAGCCCTCTCGGCCATCAGCCAATGAGCTCGGACGATGGCCAGATAACAATTGTCTTTAATGGTGAGATTTACAATTTTCAAGAAGTTCGAGCCGAACTTCAGGCGCGTGGCAATAGTTTTCGCAGCACAAGCGATACCGAGGTCGTGATCGCCGCGTATCGAACGTGGGGCCCCGCGTGTCTCGATCGTTTGGTCGGAATGTTCGCGCTCGCGATCTGGGACGGCACCAAACGACGCCTGTTCGTTACTCGCGATCGGGCCGGCGAAAAGCCTTTATTCTATTTGCACAAGAATGGCCGGTTTGCTTTCGCGTCCGAACTGAAAGCTATTCTCGTTGATCCGAAGATCCCACGGAGCATCAATCGCGAGGCGCTCGACGATTACTTGGCGTATGGTTACGTGTCGGGGTCACTTTGCATCTTCGACGGATTCGCAAAGCTACCGCCGGGGCATTGGCTGACTTACGAACCCGATCTGGATCGACTGCGGATCAGCAGATATTGGGACCTACCGATACGTTCCACCAACACCGCGCAGAGCGATTTGCAAGAGCTCACGAGCGATCTGGACGTACTGCTGACGCAGAGCGTGCGCTGCCAGCTCATCGCTGATGTGCCGATTGGCATCATGCTGAGCGGTGGCCTTGATTCGAGCCTCGTGACTGCCGCGGCGGTCAGGAGTTCGGGGCGGGCTGTTCGCACTTTCAACGTCGCGTTTCCAGGCTATCCGAGCTTCGACGAGTCGCACCACGCGCGTCGGGTCGCTGATTATCTCGGTTCAAACCATACTGAACTCGTCGCTGAGCCGGGCTCGGGCGAGTTCCTGCCTTCACTCATCCGTCAATATGACGAGCCTATCGCTGACAACTCGGTGCTTCCCACCTATCTGGTGAGTCGCGCAATTCGAAAGGAATGCGCTGTCGCCCTAGGAGGCGATGGCGGCGATGAACTCTTCGGTGGCTACATTCATCATCCTTGGCTTCTGAAGATCGCGCAGCTACGGAAGCTTGGTCTGCATCGGCTCGGATTGGAGGCACTTGCCGCAAAATCGATACCGTTGGGACTCGAAGGACGCAACGCGATCATGGGGCTACTCAGCTGCAATGAGCCACAAACAGCGCTGACGCGACTACTTGATCCGATTACGCGGTCGCGACTGACCGGCCGGCCGATGTCGGCTACCCCGGAACTTCGCCGCGCTGGATTGGAAACAGTCTGCGGTGGCATAGATGCGATTTGTGCCGCCGAGTTTCGCAGCTACTTACCGGATGACATTCTCGTCAAAGTCGATCGGGCCAGCATGCTCACATCCCTGGAGGTGCGCGCGCCGCTTCTGGATTATCGAATCGTCGAGTTTGCTTTTGGGCGGTTGCCCGGAAGATTCAAAGTCCAGGATGCTCGAAGAAAGATCATTTTGCGTGCTCTTGCACAGCGCTGGCTACCTCCCGACTTTGACAGTCACCGAAAGCAGGGTTTCTCGATCCCTCTGCATGAATGGTTCCAGGGGCCTTGGAGGCCACTCGTGGACGATCTCATCGCGACCGGTTCGCCACTTTTTGAAAAACGATTTTTGACGCGCCTCCTGTCAAGACTTCGTTCGACAGAGCGCGGAAGTCGCCGCTTATTTCAGCTCATGATGGTCGAGATGTGGCGCCGTGAGTATCGTGCTTCCGTGCCAGAATAGCTCGCAACTCGGTTCGAGCGTGTTCACCAGCAGTGCCTGCGCTCGGCGGATCCTGGCGCCGGCGTGATCATCGGCGGTGAAGCGTTCGTCCGCGATGGCCGTACTGTCGTCATCTGCGCATCCATAGTCCGCACCGGCTACGAACAGGAACTCGGCACCTGCCGCCAATAGCAATAGAGCGGCCAATCTGCCCCTTCCAACGGCCTGCGGTCGCCCTGCCGCCATCGACCGGATGTGCCGGAAGCTTAGCGGAGGCCGGCAAAACGGGCAATAAGTGGGTAACTACGATGGTCGATTGAGCCGCGACCACGCGAGACTAGATTCGGGCGGCAATGGAAGCGCCCGTCCCGATGGGTTCGATGAGCATGATAGAGAACCGATCAATCGAACTGTGCGGAAGAAGGCATCGAGCGGTTGGACGTCAATGAGAGAACGGAACGTAATCTTGCGGATCGCCTGTCGGAACGGCTACTCGGACGGTCGTTCACGTGCTGCCTTCCGCCACCAAATTTGAAAGACTTTCACCTCGGTGACGACGTTCGTACAGGGAATGACGCCATGCCGAACTCCAGACTGCGCAATAGCTTCTATTCTGGCAGCGACCTGGGACGTTGCATCAAATGGGCCTTGGTGGCTGTTGGCCTGACAATTTCCGCCACTCAAGCAAAGGCGGAATATCTGGTAAACGTCGGAGATGTGCTGGAGGTTGCGGTGGCGGGCGTGCCGGAGCTGCGGCATCGTGCCCCCGTGCAAATGGACGGGAATGTTTCGTTGCCACTGGTCGGAACGCTTCCAGTGGCGGGCCTGCCCTTGCCCCAGATCCGAGCCAAAATCGGGGCTGCACTTGCGCGCAAGGTATTTCGACAGAGGACGTCCGATGGACGTGAGACGGTCGTCGTGATCGACGCAGACGAGGTCACGACGATCATCGCCGAATACAAGCCTGTATACGTAAATGGCGATGTATCAAAGCCGGGTGAGTACCCTTATCGTCCGTCTATCACCGCACGCCAAGTCGTCGCGGTGGCGGGCGGTTACGACATCATGCATATGAGAATGAACAACCCGTATCTCGAGTCAGCAGACCTGAGAAGCGAATATGGTTCGCTTTGGACAGAACTGGCCAAAGAACAAGCGCGTATGTGGCGCATCAAGACCGAACTTGGAGAGGGAGCCCATATCACTCCAGGCGCTCTGATGGACGCGCCCTTAGCTCGATCGGCGATTTCGGAAATCGTTAATGCAGAAGGGGAGTATCTGAAGACCAAGCAGAGTGATTATCAGCAGGAAAAGACGTACCTTCAGCGCGGCATTCGACAGGGAGACGACGAGGTCCGCGTGCTGTCAGAGCAGCAGAAGAAGGATGAAGAAGGACTTCAGGGAGATCTTGAAGAACTGCAGAAGGTGACCGAGCTCTTCGGCAAGGGTTCCTTGATCAGCCCTCGCGTTACGGATGCGCGTCGCGCAGTGCTGCTGTCATCAACCCGGAAGCTGCAAACCTCTGCGCAACTGCTGCAAGTCAAGAAGCAGCAGGACGAGTTCGTCAGGAAGCTGGCGAAACTAGATGACCAGCGGAGGCTCGACCTGCTCCGCGAGCTGCAAGATACCAGCGTGAAGCTCAATCAAATTCGCGAGAAGCTGCAGAGCGTCGGCGAGAAGCTTCAATACACTGCGATGGTTCGATCACAACTCGTGCGAGGCGCCGGAAACCACGCGGAGATTGCCATCGTCCGGAAGGGTGACAAGGGGCCGGAACGGATCATCGCAAGCGAAGATACCGAGTTGCAACCGGGTGACGCCGTGGAGGTCAGCCTCCAATACCAGGATGGTCCTGCCGTCCCTCCCCGAAGGGTAGGCAGTTCAGATATTCCATCAGGGACAAGCCGGACCGATGCGACCGCAGGCGATTCGGTGCGCGTGGGGCAGAGATGATAAGACGATTGGCGGATCGCCAATCTGCGCTACTTCAATCCGGTTGGCGCGCACGAAAGCGGGCTCATCGGAGAACGCCCGCTGGGCGTTCCCAACCACTTGCTACCGTTTGTGGCGCAGGTTGCTGCAGATTGGGAAGACGACTATGAAATGCCCGATGGCACCGGAATCAGCGACTTCATTCATGTAGTCGATCTCGCATCCGGGCATTTGAGTGCCTTGCGCCACCTCGGACGGCCCGGCGTGCTCACGATCAATCTTGGCACGGGCAACGGCAGCAGCGTTCTGGACGTCGTTCGCACATTCGAGGCAGCGAGCGGGCGCTCGGTCCCCTAAGAAATCAGGGAGCGCCGGGCCGGTGACGTCGCCGTCTGCTTTGCAGACCCGACCTCTGCGCGCGAGGTATTGGGTTGGAGATCGACCCGGTCGTCGTAGCAAATGTATACGAACCATTGGGGTTGGCAGCTGCAAAACCCCGACGGTTATAATGGTAGCGAGCTTCCGAAATTTCAGGAGCGGTCCGGGCATTTCCGCCGTCACGGCTGAGTGTGTGCCCGAAGGTGTTCGAACGGGCAGCGAAGGCTCCGACCGAATGAGCGTGTACGACAAAGCATACCGCTCATCAGAGGTAGCTCGTAATGACCCAAAATCTCCAAGCCGCAGAGCGAGGCTACAGGTAAGATGCTCTCGCATGGGGATTTCCGATGCCACACTATCGTGCATTCGTTCTGGACGAACACGGCCAATTGGGGGGCGTGGTCAACCTTCACTGCCCAGATGACGCGTCCGCGACCGAGCGGGCTGGGCGGTTGGCGGACGGCCACGAGGTTCAACTCTGGCGGTTGGTTGCCGAGCTCAAGTTTGGCGATCCGCGGCAGCGACCCAAGCGGCGCCGGAACTCCCGCGCACCAATGCACTGAGCTCGATTGAGCGTTGCGCGTTTGTCTCGCAGTCAGCTCCGCTGACAATCTGCATACGGTTCGACTGTGACCTCCTCGCCGGCTCGCGCATCAGCGACGCCGTGCCAACGGTAGACGCCGGTAAACCGCCTGGCCGTGGCAGCGGCTGACGTGCGCGGCTCGCCGCGTTTGAGAGAAGGAGCCGATCCGCCCCGGCATGTGGCTCGCAGGACGCCTTCGAGGCCGATCAGCCTGCCCGTTAAGGACGTTCGCGCGTCAATTGGTCGGGATCTCCGCCAAATTGCGCCATGATCCGGTCGGCAGCTGCGAGCAACGCGAAGCCGACGCAGAGCGAGAGCGCGTCGACCATAAAATCCCCAAACCTCGCGTGCCGTCCCGGCACCCATAGTTGCATGATCTCGAGCAGGCCGATCAACGCAACGGCAACCACTGAAGCAGTCCAGCGGCGCTGCGGATAGGCAAGCCCGAAGACGATCCCGACCAGAAGGAAGGCGAGCGCGTGATCGGCGTGCTGTCCGAAAACAGGGTGAGGCCGAACGTCCCGAGGTCCGAGCGTTACGAAAGTGACAGCGGCCGCGAGCAGCCACGCGACGAACCGAAGAAGAGCGCTAATAATCACCAGAGCGTCTCGATTGGTAGCCCCAGCCGGGGGGTTCTGAGACTCGACTTCAAGAACATGCTCCCTCCACTCCGCGACAACGGCAACGTCAATAACCGCCCCCTTCAGCAAGTATTCTTCGTACACCGCGCCTAGGCCGCGAACCTTCAACGATCCAGTCGGCTACAGGCTCCCGGCTCGAAGCAGATCGACCTGCCCGCGCTGAGCTTGCGGACTGCAGCAGGGTGTGTTCGTACGCGATTGCATCATGTAGCGGCGCTGGGCTCCGAGCGCTGGGACACTAGGTCGATCGTTACCACCTGCTCCCGACATACGAGTGCAGAATTCCTGATGTGCGTGAACGAAAGGAGAGTACTCCAAAAGGATCGGACACTGAGCCAAAATCCGGGCCTTTCTGCAACGGCTCGGCGATGCGGGCTTGCGCGCTTTGCTCTGGATCGGCACAGGCCGATTAGGTGCGAAATATCATTGGACGCTCGACATACAATTTCAAATAGCGGTTGGTGCAGGCTGATCCGCACAGGGAGTACCCATCCATGGCAGTTGTTAAGCGCTGCTTCTTGGAAACAATATCTCTGCTTTCCTCGCGATTGAGGGCATCGCAATGGCGACCCTCAGAATTGAAAGCAATGCAATGACGATCCAGGCAGGCGCTACTCGCGGGCGCGGGAATTGGACGCCCCAGGCTCGAGCCCGCTGACGCCATCGCATTGTTCACGGCGTGGATGATCGGGCTAATCCGTAGCCTAACCCCAAAGTGGTGGGAGGGTCCTCCATGCGAGCTATATGATTCGCATAAAGATGGAGCGCATAATGAGGCATCTGAAAGCATCTGAAGGATATCAGATCGCCAAGCGACAGGTACTTGCAGATGGCTCGCACGGTCATGCTCAGCGGCGAAGTGAAGATCTCCCTCGCGCGGGGGAGATCCGCTCCCCGGTGGATGGCAGCGGTCATCCTCGCTATGACATGGGCGTCGGAAACTGAGGCTTCCCAGGATCAGGCACGACACCTCTCAGACGCGCAACTGGCAACGACTGCCCACAATCTGGATTCTGACGAGTTCAAGAAGTTGCTGCCGAGCCCGGGTGGCGGCGACAAATCGATACAGGTTGCACAAGCACCAACTAGCGACACAGGGGCCCTGCAGCAGCCCCCTAAACAGCAACGCGACTGGCCAGAGTCCCTGTCATGCGAACTTGCCCTTGCAAGGCGCGACATCGCGTTGCTGCAACGTCTGGAGCAGGAGCACGATCGGGCCGAGCGGCTGGCGCAGGGTCTTGAAACTGCGCGGCGCGAGATCGAAGCCCAAAAGGCGTTAGCGGCGAAGGCCATCGAGGACGCTTCCCGACTGAAGGAAGCTTCCCGACGGAATCAAGCGGGCGAGAGTGGCGCGGCTGAGCTGCAAACATCGCTGCAGCAAGAGCGCGAGCGGTCGGCGCGGCTGGAGCAGGATCTCGCAGCCGCGCGGCGCGATGTCGAAACCAAGACCGCGCTGGCGACGAAGGCTGGTGAGGAAACGTCCCGGCTGAAACAGGCGGACGAAAGCGCCGCCGCGGAGCTGCAGACATCGCTCCAGGAGGAGCGCGAGCGATCGGCGCGGCTGGAGCAGGATCTCGCAGCCGCGCGGCGCGATGTCGAAACCCAGACTGCGCTGGCGACGAAAGCAGGTGAGGAAACGTCCCGGCTGAAACAGGCGGGTGAAAGCGGCGCCGCGGAGCTGCAGACATCGCTCCAGGAGGAGCGCGAGCGGTCGGCGCGGCTGGAGCAGGATCTCGCAGCCGCGGTCCGCGATGTCCAAACCCAGACTGCGCTGGTGGCGAAAGCAGGCGAAGAAACGTCCCAACTGAAACAGGCGGGCGAAAGCGGTGCAGCGGAGCTGCAGAAGGAGCGCGGGCGATCGGCGCGGCTGGAGCAGGATCTCGCAGCCGCGCGGGGCGATCTCGAAACCCAGACTGCTCTGGCGACGAAAGCAGGTGAGGAAACTTTGCGGCTGAAACAGGCGGGCGAACGCGGCGCCGCGGAATTCCAGAAGACGCTGCAGCAGGAGCGCGGGCGCTCGGTGCGGCTGGAGCAGGATCTGGCAGCCGCGCGGCAAGATGCCGAAACCCAGTCTGCGCTGGCGGCAAGAGCAAGCGAGGAACTTTCGCAGCGAAGCGCTGCGGAGGCCAGTGCATTGAGGCAATCGATGCAGAAAGAGCGCCCCGGGGCCGACACGCCTGAGCAGGATCTTTCCCTGACAAGAACCGCTATTTATGCATACCAGATACAAACGGCACCGGTGGCGAAAGCCGACGAGAACGCCTCCCTACCGAAAGTGGCAGGAGAAAGCAGCGCAGCACAGTTGCAAAGCTCCCTGAAACAGGAGCAGGATCGGATCGGCCAACTCGAGCAGGCGCTTGCGGCTGCGCGACGAGACATTGATGCGCAGACGGCGCTGGCGGCAAATGCCAACGAGGAAGTCGCCAAGCTGACGCAAGCAGCCAAGGCTGGCGCCGCGGAGCAGAGACGGTCGATGCAGAAGGAGCGCGAGAGAGCCGATGCGCTGGCGCAGGATCTCTCGATCGCTCGCAGCAAGGTCTACGCATACGAAGCCCAAGCGGCCAAAGCCAGCGAGGAAGCGGCACAGCTCAGCCAGACGGCGGCGAGCAATACGGCCTCGCTGGAGCAGTCGCAGCGGCGCGAGCGCGAGCGGGCTGAACAGCTGGCCCGGGACTTTGCGAAAGCAAGCCGCGAGCTCGACGCGCAGACCGAACGGGCGTCCAAGGCGAGCGAGGACGTGGCACGGATCAAGCAGGCTGTAGAGCGCGAATCGGCCGAGCTGCGGAGCCTGTTGCAGCGTGAGCGCGAGCGCGCCGAGGGGTTGGAAAGGGATCTGACACTGGCGCGTCGGGATAACGGCGCGCTTGCGGCGAAGACTCTCTCCGCTGCGCCTCCGCCGGCTACCACCGGCAAGGCCGCGCGCGAGGAGCCACCGTCGGTGCCGGCGCGGCCAATCCAAAACCGGCCTACGCAAGATGGACTCGTCCACGACAAGCCCACCCAACCGAAATCTGTCGGAGACAGACCAGTCCAAGACAAGGCCATATCGGCGCGTAGCCAGGGCGATGCTGAGGTCCAGTCTAACAACAGCGCGCAGGCGGAGAAACTGGTCGCGCGCGCGAGCGCATTACTTGAACAGGGAGACATCGGCTCGGCGCGGATCGTGCTGGAGCGCGCCGCTGAGATGGGGAGCGCGAAAGCAAGCTTCGCGCTCGCGGAAACCTACGATCCGCTGATCCTGCCGAATTTCGGAACGTTCGGAACGCAAGGGGATTCCACTAAAGCGCGAGATCTTTATGCGCGAGCCGAAGCCGGGGGCATCAAGGAAGCAAAAGCGCGATACGAAGCGTTGCGCCGATAGAAAGCCCAAACACGGATGCAGCGTGCGTAAAGGAGTTCGTCGATGAAAGGGCTCGTAGGATTCCGCCGGCTGGCCTTGCTTGCGGCGTTCGCATCATCGCTCATGGCCGTTCAGTCCTGGGCGGATGCGCGGCCGTTGAATTCGCAATCCCACAATGCTCGGCCGGTTCGCCCCGCGCCTTCGCAGCCAAGACCTGAGGTGCTCTCGATGAACGCCTGGACTGTTGGCCTCGCCGGAGGCCTGCTCGAGGGCGCACCGATACGGCTGGCGGCGGAGATCGCGCGTGTGGTCGACGAGGGGGATCGCCTACACGTTCTGCCGATCGTCACTCGCGGAGCCACTGAAAACGTGAATTCCCTGCTCTATTTACGCGGCATCGATGCGGCAATCATCAATTCCGACGCGCTCGAGGAATACAAAAGCCAGGTGCCCGACATCCAGCAACGAATTGCATATGTCCTGAATCTGTTCCCGTCCGAGCTGCATATCTTCGTTCGACCGGAGATCCAGAGCTTGAGCGATCTTTCCGGCAAGAAGGTCAATTTCAATACGCAAGGCACCGCTGCGGCCTATTCGGGCCCGCTGATCTTCAGCCGCCTCAAGCTCGAGGTGGAAAAGACGTTCATCCCGCACCAGATCGCGCTCGAGCAGATGCGCAAGGGCGAGATTGCAGCGGTCGTCTTCATTACATCGAAGCCGGTGGATGCCTTCGTGCGGGGCCGCTGGGAGCCGGGCTTCAAGTTTCTGTCCCTTCCCTATGACGGCAGGTTCGAGGACTACTATCTCCCCGCCTCCCTCGGCGAAGCCGACTATCCCAATCTGATCAAGCCGGGCGAACGGATTTCGACGATCGCCGTGCCGACCGCACTGGTCGCCTTCAATTGGCCGATCAAGTCAAACCGCTCCGAGCGCGTCTCACGTTTCATCGACCACCTGTTCTCCCGGATCGACAGGCTGCAGGCGCCCGGTTTCGACCCGAAATGGAAATCCATCAATCTTGCTGCAACAGTTCCGGGTCTCACCCGCGTCCCTGCGGCGCAGGCGTGGCTGGATCGTCAGCACCGCGCAACACAAGCATCACAATGAACCGGGCCGCGCCCCTGCTTCTCTTGGCGCTCGCGGCTACAGGCGGCGTAGCCTCGGCGCAGGATTCGATGAGGCAACTGCACTCCTGCCTTCAGAGGCAACATGCCGAGCGCCTCGAATGTCTGGACAAACTGACTCGCACCGTGGCGCCTCAGCATCGTCAATCCCCCGAAGACGGCTGGGTCGTCAGCCAGACGACCTCGCCGATAGACTACTCTCCGATCGCGACTGCCACGACATCCTCACGCAGCGGAGCCGGCGAGTCCGCGATGCAATTGTCGATTCGCTGCCGCAGCGGGCGGACCGAATTGGTGCTCACGGGACCAGGCATCTCCCGTGGGGGCGGTGACGATGCAATTTTTTACCGCATCAATGATAACCCGACGATGCAAATCGGGGCAGCCGTCCCGGCCTTCGGGCCCGGCGTTGCGTTTACGGGGGACGTTGTTCGCTTGGTGCAGTCGCTTCCAGACAGCGGGGATCTCATTGTCCTGTTCTCGCGACGGGGCGGCGCCGCCAATGACGGATCGTTCTCCCTCGCTGGATTGGACGAAGCGCGTGCGAAGATAGCAGCGGCATGCAAATGGCCGCGCGCGCTCGCGACACCGAGTCATTGATGACATGCAAAACGATTTTCTCGATGGAGGCGGATAATGATGACGTTCCAAGATACTGCCAAGGTGTTCGCGATGGCGGCGATTATTGTTGTGGCTTCTGCACAGTTTGCGGCCGCGGAGCAAGGCGGAAGATACTGGACGCCGGCAGACGGGCAACAAGTCCAGTACAGGGCGCACGCGAGACAACACGTGGCGAAGCCGGCAAAGCGAAAGCAGGACGCGTTTGCCCATATGAAGAATTCGGCGGCGCCGAAGGAAAGAGAGCATCATTTGATCCTGCAGGTAAATACCAATGACGCCCCGGCGATGAATCTCGCGCTCAACAACGCGATGAACGTGGCGCAATACTACAAGGACGCCGGCGAGAAGGTGAAGATCGAGGTCGTCACATTTGGGCCCGGGCTACACATGCTGCGTGACGACACGTCGCCGGTAAGAGCGCGCATCGAGGAAATGGCCCTGAGCACGCCTGAGGTTTCGTTCAAGGCCTGCGGCAACACCCAGGAGAAAATGAAGAAGGCCGAGAACAAGGACATACCGATTGTGCGTCAGGCGGAGATCGTGAAATCGGGCGTCGTGCGCGTGATGGAATTGCAGGAGATGGGCTGGACCTACGTCAAGCCGTGACAGGTAAGTAGCGGCAGTGACGTCGGCCGCCATCGCGGCGTCTAAGAGCATTTCATCTGAAATTCGCGGGGTGAGCATTGTCTCATTCGCTGCTGAGGAAGCCATGCCGGAATCCGCCTGCACCCATCTCGGGTTTCCCCCGGGCTCACGCGTTCAGGTCAAACCTGAAGCTGGTGCTCGCTTGGCTGGAAAAACCGGACGCGTCATTGGCGGCGGATTTTATCCGAGAAGCCTCCGTCTGGTTCTAGACGGATCGAAGGTTCCGATCACCCTGCACGTAAACTATGTGGCGGCGATCGACGACGAGATCGACCGGGTGAAATCGGATTGAGGGATGGGGCGAGGTCGGAACGCAACCGACTCCCGTTCCGGGAGCGTTCCAATTCGCTGCCGTCAAGTAAGTCGCGACGCCGCAGGCTGGCCGGGCATCAGTGACTTGAGTTTGCTGGCGGCACGGATGACAAGGCCTAGCGGAGTCCGCCGGCAGAAGGCGACCTTCTTCACGCGATCTACGACGTGCCATTTGGCATGCGTACCGGTGCGGAACAAGATCACGTCTCCGGCGCCATAACACGTCGGCGCTGCACCATCGACCTCGAGCATGATTGATCCTTCGAGGATCACGACGGTCTCGTCGAAATGGTAATGCCAATTGAACTTGCCTTCGGTGCAGGACCAAATCATCGTCCACCAAGTCTTGAACGCGCTCTTCGACAGAAGGTGCGAACGAGCTTCCGGGCGACCTTCAATGATCCACGACGGCTCGATGGGTGACGGCGTGAGTTCAAACGTCTCGCAATATGCCGCTTTAACAAGTTCGCGCATCAATGCCTCGAATACATGATTTGCACTGCTTGATAGACAATTGGTCTCCTGTCCACCTCGGCATATTCGTGTTTCCGTCGAAGCCAGTGAAGATGTCGCCTTGTCGCACTCCCCCGCTTGTCGTGCACCATTGCGAGGTACCTCGGATCGCCCTGGGCTCCGCGGCGCTTGCTCCGGCAAGGTTCCAAGACCGCATTCGAGTGCCTGGCCACGGCTAGCCGACTACCGGTAGACGAAAGCGTATCCGGGCGTCCGCTTCTTCAGCCGATCTCCTGCCGCACCTTGGCCGCGGCGTCGCACATCGCCTTCAGTTTTCCGAATGCGGTTGCGCGCGGCATGTATTTCATGCCGCAATCGGGCGCCGCAATCAGACGATCGGGCGACACGTATTTCAGGCCGTTGCGGATGCGGCCGGCCACGGTTTCGACGTCCTCGATCTCCGGATCCGCCAGGTCGAGCACGCCGAGCATGATCTTCTTCGATGAGAGATCTTTCAGGACGCCGAGGTCGAGCTTCGGCTGCGCCGCCTCGATCGAGATCTGCTCTGCGATGGTATCGTCGAGTTCGGCAAGGAAGGAATAGCCGGCCGGCTTATTCGAGCCCGGCACGACCGCCGCATAGCCGAAACAGAGATGCACGACGGTCGGCACCGTAATACCCCTCAGCGCGCGGTTAATCGCCTTGACCGCATAGCGCATGGCAAGCTCGGGATTGTTGCGCACCCAGGGCTCGTCGAGCTGGATCACATCCGCGCCAGCTTTTTGCAGATCGAGCGCCTCGGCGTTGACGGCCTCGGCGAGCGCCATCGCGAGTTCTTCCTCGTCCTTGTAGAACTCGTTCTTGGCCTGCTGGCTCATCGTGAATGGGCCCGGCAAGGTGATCTTGGCGGCGCGGTCGGTATTCCTGCGCAGGAACTGCATATCGTGCAGCTCCACCGGGCGCTTGCGCTTCACGGGGCCGACGACGCGCGGCACCGGGGTCTGGGTGTTACCGGTGCGCGCGACGATCATCGCGGGATTGTCGCCGTCGATGCCATCAAGCGCCGTGGCAAAGCGATTGGAGTAGCTCTCGCGCCGGATCTCGCCATCGGTGACGATGTCGATGCCGGTGCGCTCCATGTCGCGGATCGCGACGATGGTCGCATCGTCCTGTGCTTCCTCCAGATGCTCGGCCGGCAGCCGCCACATGTCGTGCAGGCGGGTGCGCGGCACCACCTTCGACAGCATCGCGCGGTCCACCAGCCATTCGGGCTGCGGATAGCTGCCGACCACTGTGGTCGGCAGGATATGCGTTGGCATGGGCATGGGGATCTCCTTCTTATTGTTGTTGAACGCCGCTATCAGGCCGCGCGTCCCTCATCCTTGACGGGATTGCGCAGGATGCCGATGCCGGAGATCTCGATCTCGACGGTGTCGCCACCCTTCATCCACAGCGGCGGCGTGCGGTATGCGCCCACGCCGCCGGTCGTGCCGGTGACGATGACATCGCCGGGGGCGAGCTCGGTAAAGGTCGAGCAATAGGCGATCAGGGCCTGTACATCGAACACAAGATCGGAAATCGGGGCTCTCTGCACCTCGACGCCATTCAGCCGCGTGATCAGCGTCTGCCGGGCGACGTCAGTCAATTCGTCGGTCGTGACCATCCAGGGACCGAAGCCGCCGGTGCCGACAAAGTTCTTGCCCGGCGCGAATTGCGAGGTGTGGCGCTGCCAGTCGCGGATGCTGCCGTCATTGTAGCAGGCATAGCCGGCGACATGGCCGAGCGCAGAGTCGCGCGAGATGCGGCGACCCGCCTTCCCGATGATGACGGCCATCTCGCCTTCATAATCGAAACGCTCGGACTCCAGCGGCCGGATCATTGGCTGGCCATGCCCGACCTGGCTGTTGGCAAAGCGCGTGAAGATCATCGGATGCGCCGGCGTCGGATGGCCGCTCTCGGCCAGGTGCGTGGCGTAGTTGACGCCGATGCAGAAGATCTTGTCGGGATCGGGAATGGTCGGCAGCAGCGCGACATCCGGCAGCGCGTAGTCGGGCCCCTCGCCGGCGAGCTTCTTCAGTTCATCGAGCGAGCCCTTCGCAAGCAGCGTCTTGAGTGTCGGAAACATCTTCAGCCGCTTGCCGCAATCGATCACGCCCTCGTCGGTGACGACGCCATAGCTCGCGGTGCCGGCGATCGTGAAGCTTGCGACTTTCATTGGTCAAACACTCTCTTCGATGGAGGAAACATAGTCGTTGATCGGAAGTGCGATCTCGCCGCTGCGGATCGGAACGCATTGGGGCGGGAAATCCTGGCGGAAACAGGCGCCGCCTGCCTCGGCACGGTCGAGGAACCGCTCGAGATGATCCATCGCGCCGGTCGGGAGATCATGCAGCACCATCAGCGTCCAGGGCTGCCGGCTGCACTGATCGAGTGCGCGCCCGGTCCAGCCGTCAGGGTCCTCCCAGTCGCGCGGGATGGAATTCCAAAGCACGCAGCTGTGCTTATAACGCGTGAGATGATCGACGACAGACGGCTTCAACAGCCTTGCATCCAGATTGCCGCCGCCGCCGAACGGCCGGAACCAGCGCAGCGGATGCGTGAGACCGCCGATTGCTTCCTGCGTGCGGGCGATTTCGTTCTCCGCCGTCTTGCTATCCTTCTGCTGACCGAGCGGAATGCTGTGCGTAAAGGTGTGATTGCCGATCCAGTGCCCCTTCCCGTGCGCACGCATCGCAAGACCGCGCCGCGCGGGGTCGGCGAGCTTCTCACCGATCACGAAGAAGGTGGTCTTGATGCCGCGCTCGCCGAGGATGTCAAGCACACGCGGCGTCACGTCGGGATCGGGGCCGTTGTCGAATGTCAGGGTCAGATGGTACACGCGAATACCTCAGGTCGCCGGCTGCATCGCCCCCGACGCGATCTCGTCATTGGCCTCGCCAGCGCGCGTGCCGGTTTGCCAGATCGCCGCCTTTCGCTCGATCCAGCGGATCACGGCGTTGAAGGCGATGGCGAGGAACAGCACGAGCAGCACGCCCGCGAACACGTGCGGACTGTCAAGGATAGTGCGGTAGCGCGAGATCAGGTAGCCGATGCCGGCCGAGGAGATTAGCATCTCCGAGACGACCACGCCGACGATGACAAGCGCGCCACCGACGCGCAGGCCCGACAGCACAGTTGGGATCGCTGCTGGAATGATGACGCGGACCAGGCGCTGGCTCAGCGTCGCGCCCATGCTGCGCGCGGCGAGCAGAAGTTGCGGGTCGATGGTCTGGATGCCGGCGGCAGTGGCGAGCATTGTCGGGAGGAAGCCGTAGATCGAGGCGAAGGCGATCTTGGACTCCGAGCCGATGCCGAGCCATACCGTGAACACCGGATAGAGGATCACGAGCGGCACCGCGTAGAGGCTCGACACCATCGGCATGATCAGCACGCGCGGGCGTGGGAGGCTGCCGACGATGGCGCCGAGCAGGATGCCGCCGCCGCAGGCAAACGCCATGGACACCACGACCTCGTAGAGCGTTACCGCGAGCGCATGGCCATATTCGCCTGCATCCGTCCACCCGGCCATCAGCGTCGATGACAAAGACGGCAGGAACAATTCAGGAATGAGACCGGTGCGTGGCAAGAGCTCCCACAAGGCAATCAGTCCGATCACGATAAGATATCGCAGCGTTTTGGCGCTCATGTCCGCCTCATGCCGATTTGCGGATGTGCCGCCAGATGCGATCGCGCAACGCGCCGAAGGCATCGCCACTGAGCATCTCGTAGGTGCGAGGCCGCGGCAGCTGAACCTGAAGATGATCGACGATCCGCCCGGGCCGCGCCGACATCACGATCACCTCGTCGGCGAGATAGACCGCCTCGGTGAGACTGTGCGTGACGAAGACGACCGTCTTGCCGGTCGCGGCCCAGATGCGCAACAGCTCGTCGCCCATGGTCATGCGCGTCTGCTCGTCGAGGGCGGCGAATGGCTCGTCCATCAGCAGCACCGGCGGGTCCTGCACCAGCCCCCGCGCGATGGAGACACGTTGCTTCATGCCGCCGGAGAGTTCATGCGGATGGCGCCTGCCGAAGCCCTCGAGGCCGACCAACCTGAGCGCATCTTGCGCTTTGGCGCGGCGCTCTGCCTTGGGAACACTGCGAAGCGCAAGCGGAAACTCGACGTTGTCCTCCGCCGTCAGCCAGGGAAACAGACTGGCCTCCTGGAACACCACACCGACCCTGTCCGGGTCGGGCTGCATGATCGGCGCGCCGCTGATGGTGATCGTGCCCGACGTCTGCTGGCGCAGGCCCGCCATCGTCATCAGAAGGGTCGACTTGCCGCAGCCGCTCGGGCCGACCAGCACCACGAAACGGCCGGGCTTGACCTCCAGCGAGACGTCCTCCAGCGCAACGACGTCCTGCGACCTGGTCTTGAAGACCTGGCCGACATTTTTCACCTCGATCGCACCGGCCCGCGCTGCGGACTTCAACGGGGTCACGTTCGCCAATGGCTGCATCGCGCTTCCACCCATCTGACAAGTTCGTTGAACGCCATCGCGATCGCGGCCACCATCACGACGCCGGCGAGGAGCTGCCTCATCTGGAAATTCTCGCCCCAGGTCGCGATCTGGTGGCCGATGCCGTCGCGCGAAGCATACATCTCGGCGAGGATCACGCCGGTGAGGTTGAAAATCATGGAGATTCGCAACGCCTCCAGCAGGACCGGCAGCATGCTCGGCAAATAGACGCGAAACGCGGTCTGCCATGGCGTCGCGCCGTAGGAGCGCGCCACGGTCAGATACTCGACCTTGACCGATTCAACCGCTGTGGTGGTGGACATGATCACGATGAAGATGGTCGAGAAGAAACCGAAACCGACTTTCTGGGCAAAGCCGACGCCGAACACGAGGATGAACATCGGCAGGAAGATCGACTTCGGGATGCTGAAAGCGAAGAACAGCAACGGCTTGGCCACATCGGCGAAGTAGCGGTTCTCCGCGACCAGGAAGCCGATCACCGCACCGACGGGAACGGCCAGCGCGAACGCGGCGAGTACCTCGCTCGCGGTCACCATCAGATCCTTCTGCACGGCGGCGCGCTGCAGGAGATCGCCGAGCGTCACGAACGTATCGGACGCCGACGGCAGCAGGCGGGGATTGACGATGCCGGTGCGCGACAGCATTTCCCATAGTGCCAGGATCGCGACGATCATCGCGACCCGCGTGAGATTGATGGCGAGCGTGCTTTGCATCGCTATTGCTTGGTCGGGACGGGCTTGAACTTGGTCGAGATCACGTCCTCGACCGGCACGATATCCTTGAGCCCGCCGAGCTTGGCGAGATCGAGCGAAAGCTGCACGGCCGCGTTCACATCGGCCGCGCCCATGTCGCCGCTGGTTTCTAGCTTCATGATGGTGTTGTCGTATTCAAGGGCGGCGATCTCCGGCGCCATCTCGTAGAGCTCGGCGATCAGCTTGACAGTAACGTCGCGGTTAGCGCGCATGAACGCGAGGGCGCCGTAGAGGGCGTTCACCGCCTTCTGCACCAGTTGGGGCTTGGCCTCCGCGAATTTGTCGAGCACGATCCAGCCGGCGGTGAGGTTCGGCGGAACCGCGGCCGCGTAGTCGAGGATGGTCTTGGCCTCACCGGACTTCGAGATCTGGAAGCTCAGCGGCGAATAGACCACGGCGGCCTCGACGTTACCGGCGAGCAAGTTCGGCACCAGGCCTCCACCACCGACGGGAACGCGGGTGAAATCGATCTTCTTGTCCTGGATGGTCCACAGCGCGAGCAGGTCCGAGCCCGAGCCCGCAGCGGTGATCGCGACCTTCTTGCCGTTGAGGTCCTTGACGTCGAGCGTCGACTTGGCCGGGACCATCAGCTGCCAGCCGAAATTGCCCATCGCGGCATTGGCGACGATCCGCGACATCACGCCCTTCTTGCGTCCGGCGGAGACCAGCGACGGCGGATCGAGAATGATGTCCGCCGCGCCCGCGGCCATGCCTTCGAACGTCTCCGCGCCGCTGCGATAGATGGTCAATTCGGCCTGGATGCCCTCCTTCTCGAACAGCTTTTGCCTAACCGCGGTCTCGGCGATCGTCGTCGGCCAGTATGTTTTTGTGGGCAGGCCGACGCGAATGGTGTCCGCGGCGCGCGCAGGCCCAGCAAGAACGGCGACGGCAACGAGCGACATGAACGCATGGCGGCAATTGACCTTCATTGTCTCCTCCCGGTTTTTGTTTTTTATGCCGGATTTTTCCGGATCGTCAGGTCGCGCGGCTCACCTCCGCAATACGCGAGGCGGCGAGCTCGACGAATTCTTTGGTGGCGCCAAAATGCTTTGACAAGGCGCGAACTGCCGCATCCGCATCGCGCTTGATGACGGCGGCGACGATCGCCTTATGCTCAGCTTCGACGTCACGTTTCTTGCTGCCAATCTCGCGACGGATCGAGAGCCGGCGATAGCGCTCGCTCTGCTCGTGCAGCACGTCGCGAAAGCCGAGCAGCCACGGCGAGCCGCAGGCGTCGACCAGCGTTCGGTGGAAGATGCGATGACGGATCACCCACTCCTCGTAGTGCACGGTGGGATCATCGGGGTAGCGATGAGGAACGGCCTTCAGATCCGCCCAGGCCGATTTCACCGAAGCGAGCCAGGCATCATCGCCCCGTTCGATCGAACGGCGCAGCGCAAGCCCCTCAATGTCGATCCGCGTCTGGGTCACATCGGCTAAATCCGCCAGCGACACCGGACTTACGCGAAAACCGCGCTGGTCGGACGCCTGCACGAGCCCGTCGGCCACGAGCCGCGACAAAGCCTCGCGCACGGCGGCAAGGCTCACGGAGAACTGCTTGGCGAGCCCCGCAATATGAAGCTTCTGGCCCGGCAACAGCCGCGTCGCCAGGATGTCGGCGCGCAAGCGTTCATGCAGCGCCGACGTCAGGCTGCGCGGACCTTCGCCGGGGCTCCCGGACAACTGGAACTGAAGCGAACCCATGATCGGATGATTGCAAGGCGGCAGGCGAGGGTCAATAGAAAATCGAAAATCGATTTTCGCCCCTCCTGACGGCCTAGGAATGAGCTGGCTCGGATGGCGGCACATCCAGGCGAACTGCAATGCCGCTCAGGTCCGGACTCGGCGCGGGATAGAGCTTCATCACCAACGGATCGTGGCCGGGCACGATGTGATCTGCGTCCGGCGCTGCGGCGCGCAGCTTGTCGAAGCCAACCAGCATGTCGCCGACATGAAACGCTGTCGTGAATGGTCGCTCGCTCGTCATGTTCTCGTAGAAATGGCTGACGTCGGAGGCGAGCACGACCGGGCCACGGCGCGTGTTGACGCGAACGAACTGAAGCCCGGCGGAATGGCCGCCGGCGGCATGGACGGTCAGTCCGGGCGCGATCTCGGCCTCGCCATCGTAGAACAGCACCCGGCGCGCATAGTTCAGCCGCACCAGCCCGCAGACATCCTCGACCTCGAAGGAATGCGACAACCGCGGATATTGCATGTAGCGCCCGGTGGCATAGGCAAGCTCACGCTCCTGGAGATGAAAGCGCGCATTCGGAAAGCGGTCGAAATTGCCGGCGTGATCGTAGTGCAGATGCGTGAGGATCACGTCCCTGACGTCGGCGACATCGATGTCGAACGCCGCAAGCGCCTCCACCGGACAGCGCAAGAACGTCCGCTTGCGCTGCCTGGCGATCTCGGCATTGAACCCGGTGTCGATGACGAAGGCTCGCCCGTCGCCCCTCGCCAGCCACATGAAATAGTCCATCGGCATCGGCCCGTCATGCGGGTCGCCGCCGATGAAATGTTCGCTCCGCTGCGCATCGCGCGTGGCATAGCGGATAGCAAAGAGCTCGTATTGCGGGTCAGCCATGGGACCCTCGCTCAGGAACCGGCCGAGTCGACCTCGTTAAACGCCTCGCGCGCGTTGCGGAAGGCGTCGATGCCGGCAGGCACGCCGCAATAGACGGCGACCTGGAGCAGGATCTCCTTGATCTCTTCCTTGGTGAGCCCGTTCTTCAGGGCACCCTTGACATGCAGCTTCAATTCATGCGGGCGATTCAGCGCGCCGAGCATCGCCAGATTGACGATCGAGCGCGTGCGCCGATCAACGCCGGGCCTGGTCCACAGCGCACCCCAGCAGAATTCGGTCGACCATTCCGCCATGGTGCGCGTGAACTCGTCAGCACCAGCGATCGACCTGTTCACGTAGTCCTCACCGAGCACCTCCTTGCGAACCTTGAGGCCCTTTTCGAACAGTTCGGTCTTGCTCATGATCGTCCCTTTCAGGTCTTGGAGAGTCTAGTTGGAAGAAGTATCGCGAGCCGCCAATGCCGGGCGCAGCGATCGCAGGAGATGACCGGCGTCGTCCGACGTATCGAACCGCCAGACCGCGTCAATGACGCGGTCCGCGTCCCAGTCGCTTTGACCGGTGCGAACGCCATCGCGCAGCTTCTCTTCGAGATCGCGGTCGGACAGCGGCGCAGCCTGGCTGCCGCGCGGCGAGACGACGGTCTCGGTGAGCACCTCGCCGGACAGCAGGCGCAAGGTGACACGCGCAGCGCCAGCCGGCATCTGAGCATCGAGGGCTGCCCTCACCTTCTGTCGCAGCTGTACGATATCGGGCCGGACCACGGTTTCGTTTGCGAACTCGGTCACACCGGCCGCGCCGAGCAGCAAACCGCAGGCCACACAATGATGGATACTGACGCGCGCATCGCGCTCGTTATTGACGGGGCGATCGCCGCGCGCGAGCAGCAGCGCCGAGCCCTGCACTGTAACGAACTCGATCTGGTCGACGTTGCGATCGATCCGTTCGCGCAACAACAGGCAGGCATCGATGACGGAATGGAACACGATGCCGGCGGGATATGGCTTGTAGGTGTTCTTGGCGATCTCCCAGCGCTTGCCGAGACCGTCGAACAAACGAAACAGATCCGGCTCGTCGCCCATGGTGCGCGCCCAGCCGAGCGGGCCTTCGATGGCGCCTGGCGCGGCCTCATAGCCCTGCTGCGCAAGCAGCGCGGCGAATAATCCGTTACGCGCCGCGTTGCCGACGCTGACATTCTTCGCGGCGCTCGGCAGGTTTTCGACGTTGCCGGCGGACTGGCTCGCCGCAATCCCGATTGCGTTCGCAATCCCCTCCGCAGGCAAGCCCAGGAGCTTCGCACAGGCAGCAGCGGCACCAAAAATGCCGCAGGTCGAAGTGATGTGCCAGCCCCGGGCATAATGGCGCGGCGAAACCGCATTGCCGATGCGGCATTCCACGTCCACGCCGAGGATGAACGCCGTCAGCACCTCGCGGCCCGACAGATTTCGCGTCTCCGCAAGCGCGAATATGGCAGCGGCGACCGGCGCTGCCGGATGAATGATCGTCTCGGGATGTGTGTCGTCGAAGTCGAGCAGATTGGCCGATATGGCATTGAGGAACGAGGCGCACAGCGCATCCATCGGCTGCGAATGACCGATGACCGTGGATGTCCCAGCGCCGCTGAAAGGGGCCAGCGTGCGCATCGCCGCCATGACGACGGGATCGCGCGCGGAGCCGAGCGCGGTTGCAAAGAAATTGAGGATCGATCGCCGCGCCTCACCGCTCTGCGCCTCCACGTTCGCCCACGACGAGGACGCGACGAAGTCGGCGAGCGTCTTGCTCACACTTGGAATTGGGTCTTGCGGCACCAGAGCGTCTTCCTCGTTTTCACGGACCTTATGCCGATCCGCGGCAAACTGTCGACCCCAAATGTTATGCTTGACAGCTTGTCTGACAATCATAACAATCTCCTCCGTTGGCGCGGGATGCCGCTGCCACCATGACGGCGGCCGACGAGGCCGGCCGGCGAAAGCGGTTGACCAACGAGATCAAGAAGGCGCGCCCGTCACGGGATCGCGCGACAGGGAGCAGACGATGGCGGGAGAGATCCTCGGCGTAATCGGCACGGGCCGCATGGGCGGTCCCATGGCAGGTCGATTGATCGACGCGGGCTATTCGCTCGTTGTCTATGACACCCAGACCGAGGCCACCCAGCCGTTGGTCAAACGCGGCGCGCAGCTCGGCAAGTCGCCGGCGGACGTCGCCTCGCGCGCCGACATCGTGCTCGCCAGCCTGCCGACGCCCGACATCGTCAAGGCGGTCACGCTCGGACAGGACGGCATCAGCAGCGGAAACCGCGCCCGGATCGTGATCGATCTTTCAACGTCGGGTCCGGGTGCAGCAAAACTCGTTGCCGAAGGCCTGAAGGCCAAGAACATGACGCTGGTCGATGCGCCCGTGAGCGGCGGCATCAAGGGCGCAGTCAACGGTACGCTGGCCGTTATGGTGTCGTGCCCGCAGGCAACCTACGACAGCGTTCAGCCGATCCTGAAGAACTTTGGCAAGCTGTTCTACACCGGCGACAAGCCCGGCGTGGCACAGACGGCCAAGCTTGCCAACAATCTGATGGCAGCGGCGGCGCTGGTGATCACCTCGGAAGCGGTCGCGATGGGCGTCAAGGGTGGCGTCAATGCAAAGGTGCTGATCGACATCATCAATGCGAGCAGCGGGCGCAACAGCGCCTCCGAAGACAAATTCCCCCGCGCGGTGCTGCCCGGCACGTTCGATTTCGGCTTCGCCACCGGCCTTTCCTACAAGGATGTCCGACTGTGCGTGGACGAGGCCGAGGCGATGGGGGTGCCGATGGTCTGCGGCGCTGTGGTGCGGCAAATGCTCGCAATCACCAACGCTAAATATGGCGCGGCTTCCGACTTCACCTCGATCGCCAAAGTGCTCGAGGAGTGGGCTGGCGTCCAGATGCGCGCCTGATCGCGCGAGCTATCGAGGGAAGCGATTGCGATGACGATCGGCCCGACCGGTTCAGGCAAGGTCCCGCTCGCGCGCCAGATGGCGCGGAGCGCGCTTGCGCGGGATCTCGGCGATTTCGAGTCCGAAGTCGTCGCCAAGGCGAAGCTCTGCCTGCTCGACTTCCTGTCCTGCGCCTTCCACGCAGGCAACCATCCCTGGAGCCGCCAGGCTGTTGCGATCGCGCAGGCCGGCGGCAGCACGACGATCATCGGGATCTCGCAGCGCTCCTCACCTGCCGACGCCGCCTTCGCCAATGCCGTGATGGGGCATGGGCTCGTGCGGGAAGACATGCATGCGGCCAGCATCGCGCACCACGGCGTCGTGATCTGGCCGACCTTGCTCGCGCTGTCGGAACAGGTGCCGATAAGTGGAGCGAAACTGCTCGCGTCGGCCGTCATCGGCTATGAGGCCGGCGCACGAATCGGCCGCGCGCTCCTGACCACCGACCTCGCGCGTCTCTATCGTCCGACGGGCCTGGTGGCGCCTCCAGGCGCGGCACTCGCCGGAAGCTATGCGATCGGCCTGTCCGAGGACCAGGCAATCAGCGCCATCGCGATCGGTGCCAACACATCCAGCGGACTTAACGAATGGCCGCATGCCGGCGGCTCGGACATGTACTTCCATCCGGGTTTTGCGGCGAGCAACGCGATCAAGGCGGTCGGACTTGCGGCGGCCGGTGCGTTTGGCTCGGAAACGATCCTCGAAGGCCAAGCCGGCCTGTTCGCCGCCTATCGCCGCCAGGCCGCGCCCGACAGCATTGAGCTCTTTCCGGATGGCGTGTGCGAGATCATGGCTGTCTACAACAAGCCGGTCCCGGCCTGCAATTTCGCGCAGACGGCCGCGCAAGCGGCGCTCCGCGTCTCGCACGAGCTCGTCAGCTCCGACGAGATCGACCGCGTCGTCATTCGTGCACCTGACGCCGCGGTTCGTTATCCCGGCTGCGACTCAATGGGGCCCTACCGCAACGCCCTTCAAGCCAAGATGAGCATTCCCTTCAGCGTCGCCGCGACCCTGGCGCGGGGCGAGATCGAGGAAGAGAATTACTCCGAGCTCGACGATGCCGACATTATCCGCCTCGTCTCGATTACAGACCTCCAGGCCGACCCAGGCTTCACCGCCACCTTCCCCGCCAAGCAGGGCGCGGATGTGACGGTTCATCTGCGGAACGGCCGAACGATCCGGCACGCGTTGCCCGACGTCATCGCCGCAACGCCGTCGGATATTCGCGCACGCTTTCGCACTGCCGCCGGCGCCGTCCTCGGCGAGGACGGCGCGCGCCGCCTTGAGCAACTCATCGACGAATGCGAGCAGCTCGGCAATGCGAGCGCAATCGCAGCGCACTGCCGCCCGGCAACGGAACGGGTTTTTCGGTCGGCATCGTAAGAATGCCGGAGAGTACGGGGGAAACATGGTCGACTTGGAGACCGGCATTGCATCGTCGACAGATGACGCGA
This sequence comes from Bradyrhizobium sacchari, assembly GCF_002068095.1. GTDB lineage: Bacteria > Pseudomonadota > Alphaproteobacteria > Rhizobiales > Xanthobacteraceae > Bradyrhizobium > Bradyrhizobium sacchari. The sequence continues at coordinate 49,191 of NZ_LWIG01000057.1, forward strand.
TCGCCGCGTGGAGGCGAGGCTGATGGAAGGATTTCTGCAAGCCCTTGCCGCGGGCCTTCTGATCGGCGCCGTCTACGGCTTGATGTGCGTCGGCCTCGGCCTGATCTTCGGCGTCATGCGCGTCATCAACTTCGCCCACGGCGATTTCATGATGCTCGGCATGTACACCGCCTTCTACCTCTTCACCGCCGCCGGGGTGCAGGCGATGTTCGGCAATACGGTCGGACCGTTCGTCGCCATTCTGCTGGCGGGGCCCGTACTCGCCGTGTTCGGCTATTTCGTCCACCGCACGCTGATCTCGCACGTGTCGGGGACACGCACCGCCGCGCTGGAGGGTGAAGGGCATTACGCCCAGCTCATCCTCACGCTGGGCATCGCGCTGATCCTGCAGAACGGTGGCCTCATCGTGTTCGGCTCGGTGCTGGCCTCGATCCGCACGCCGCTGTCGAGCTCGGCATGGGAGCTCGGCCCCTTCTTCGACATGAGCATTTTTCTCAACAAGGCGCGCAGCATCGATGCGATCGTCTCGCTGGCGATGATGATATCGCTCTCGCTCCTGATCACCCGCACCCGGATCGGCAAGTCGCTGCGCGCCGCCGCGGACAATCCGACCGCCGCGACCTATATGGGCATCGACGTCGACCGCGCGCACCGCACTGCCTTCGCGCTCGGCTGCGGCATCACCGCGATTGCCGGCGGCCTGCTCGCTACCAACTATCCGTTCCATCCCTTCGTGGGTCTCGAATATGTCATCGTCATGTATGCCGGGGTCGTTCTCGGCGGTATGGGCAGCATCATCGGCGCCTTCTGGGGCGGCATGACCATTGGCCTCGTGCAGCAGATGTCGACGCTGGTCCTGCCGACGCAACTCCAGAACGCTGCGATCTTCGCCGTCTTCCTCCTCATCATCTTCTTCCGTCCGCAAGGCTTCTTCGGGCGCATGGTCGAAAGGACGTGACCATGCTTCGGATGCGATCCTTTCTGCCTCCCCTCCTCTTCACCCTTGCCTATGCCGGCGTCTCGCTTGGCGTCACCAACTCGTATTACCAGCTGATCCTGACGCTGGTGCCGGTGTGGGCGGTGTTCGGTCTGTCATGGAACCTGCTTAGCGGCTACACCGGTCTGATCTCGTTCGGCCACGCCGCCTTCTTTGGCATCGGGGCCTATGCGACCGCGCTCGGGCAGATCTATTTCAACATCTCGCCTTGGCTGCTGATCCCGATCGCCGCCATGCTGGGCGGCATCGCCGGACTGCTGATCGGTTTTCCGACCTTCCGTCTCCAAGGCCACTATTTCGCGCTGGCGATGCTCGCCTATCCGCTCGCCATTCTCTACGTGTTCGAATGGCTCGGCTTCCAGGAGGTGACGCTTCCGATCAAGCGCGACGCGCCGATCGCCTATATGCAGTTCGCCGATCCCCACATCTATACGCTGCTCGGGCTCGCCATCATGCTGGCCACCATCGTGCTGACACAGGTGATCGAGCGCTCGCGCTTCGGCATAGCGCTGCTCGCGATCAAGCAGAACGAAGCCGCGGCCGAAGCCGCCGGGATCAACACGCTGGCCTGGAAACTGCGCGCGATCATGCTGAGCGGGGCAATCGCTGCCGCCATCGGCGGGTTCTATGCGCAGGTGCTGCTGGTCGTGACCCCGCAATCGGTGTTCGGCATGTTGGTGTCGGCACAGGCGCTGACGGTCGCAATGTTCGGCGGCGTCGGCACGGTCTGGGGCCCGGTCATCGGCTCCGTAATCCTCATTCCCCTTGCCGAGATCCTGCACGCCGAGGCCGGCGCGCGCATCCCCGGCATTCAGGGTGTCATCTTCGGGCTCGCTATCGTCTGCGTCATCCTGCTTGCGCCCGAAGGCCTGTTCTGGAAACTCCGCGATCTCCTGCGCAAACGAACCGCATCCAAGGCGACCGTCAGCGACGCCACGGAAACCGCGGCGGCCGCCAACGTCACGGCGCTGAAGCCCGCCGCGCGGCAGGGCGCGGCCACCGGCCAAGTCGTTCTCGAGGTTCGCAACCTCTCGCGTTCTTTTGGCGGCCTCAAGGCGGTGCAGGACGTCAGCTTCAGGCTGCACAAAAACGAGATCCTCGGCATCATCGGCCCCAATGGCGCGGGCAAGACGACGCTGTTCAACCTCCTCAACGGCTTTCTGAAGCCGAGCCAGGGCGAGGTGTTGATCGACGGCCGCGACATGTCCGGCCAGCGGCCGCACGTGATCTGCGAGGCTGGCGTCGGTCGCACCTTCCAGGTCATGCGACCTTTCCTGCGCATGTCGATTCTCGACAATGTCGTGGTCGGCGCCTATGTGCGCGCGCGATCCGACGAGGAGGCGCGCAAGATGGCCGCCGACGCCGTTGTGCGCGTCGGACTCTCCGCCGTCGCCGATCGTATCGCCGGCGAACTCTCGACCAAGGAGCTGCGGTTGATGGAGCTTGCCCGTGCGATCGCCGGCCGACCGCGCATCCTGCTGCTCGACGAGACGCTCGCGGGCCTCGGGCACAGCGAGGCGGATGAGGTCGTCGCCGTGATCCAACAACTCGCCCGCGACGGCATGACGATCGCCATCATCGAGCACACCATGCAGGCGATGGTCCGCCTGGTCGACAGCTTCCTCGTGCTAGACCACGGCGCCGTCATTACCGAGGGCCTGCCCGAGGTCGTGACGCGCGACAGCCGCGTGATCGAAGCCTATCTCGGCAAGAAATGGGTGGGCCATGTTGCGAATTGAGGGTTTGAGCGCGGGTTACTCCGCAAAGCCCGTGCTAAACGACGTCTCGATCAACGTCGGTGCTGGCCAGTTCGTGGCGATCGTCGGGCCCAATGGCGCCGGCAAGACCACGCTGTTCAAGACGGTCTCCGGCATCGTGAAGCCGAGCGGCGGAAAAATCACGTTTGACGGCGTCGATCTGCTCGCAGTACCGCCGCCGCAGCGCGCCCATCTCGGCATCGCTCACGTTCCCGAGGGCCGTCAGGTTTTCCCGTCGCTAACCGTGATGGAGAACCTGGAGATGGGCGCGATGACAGAGAGCGGCCGGCGCGACTGGCAAGCCAATATCGAGCGCATCTTCGAATGGCTTCCGGTCCTGAAGGAGCGCCACAATCAGTTCGCCGGCACGATGTCTGGTGGCCAGCAGCAGATGCTTGCGATCGGCCGCGGCCTCGCCTCCTCACCAAAGCTGCTGATGCTGGACGAGCCCTCGATGGGACTCGCGCCATCGACCGCGGACTTCATCTTCGAACGCCTGATCGAAATCCGCCGCCAGTCCGGGCTGACGATGCTTCTTGTCGAGCAGCGCGTCGCAGAAGCTCTGGAATCGGCCGACCATGGCTACGTCCTCGAAGCCGGACACGTCGTGCTCGAAGGCAACAACGATACCCTGCGCGCCGACGACCGCGTGCGCAAAGCCTATCTCGGCATGTGACCAAAACAAAAACAGAGACCAGGGAGCAAACAAAAAATGAACAAGACATCGAAAGGCAAGATAGCGAACGGATTGACGCGCCGAACCGTGCTGTCTGGCGCCGCCGCTGTCAGCCTCGCAGGCATCGCCCGCGCGCAAGAACCGGCCCAGATCAAGGTCGGGCTGATCGTGCCGCTCTCGGGCATCTACACCCGCCCCGGCCAGGTGATGAAGATGGGCGCTGAAATGGGGATCGAGCACATCAATGCGCAAGGCGGCATCAAGGCTCTCGGCGGCGCCAAGCTGAAGCTGGTCGTGATCGATTGTGGCGACACCACCGAGAAGGCCAAGAACGCGGCGCAGCGCATGGTGGCGCAGGAGCCCGATCTCGTCGCCGCCACCGGCTCCTATCTCTCTTCTTTCACGCTCGCGGTCACCGAAGTGACCGAGCGCGCCGAACTACCGGTTCTGACGCTGTCTTATTCCGACCTTTTGACCGACCGCGGCTTCAAATACATCTTCCAGACCGCCGCGACCGCAAGCCGCCAGTCCGAGCTTGGCCTGCCAACCTTGATGAAGCTCGCCGAGAATGCGTCGGGCAAGAAGCCCAAGACCGTGGCGATGCTGATGGACAACACGGCAACCTCGGTCGCCACCGCCAAGGCGCTCAAGGAGAAGCTGTTGGCGCAGGAAGGCCTCCAGCTCGTCGTCGAGGAGGTCTGGACCCCGCCGCTGTCGGATGCAACGCCGCTGATCCAGAAGGTTCGCTCGGCCAAGCCAGACCTGCTGCTGTTCATGCCGAATGCGGTATCTGACGCCAAGCTTGGCCTCGAGAAGATCAGCGAGTTCGGCCTCGGCCAGGGCAAGATCCCGACGGTCTCCTTCAGCATCACCATCGCCGAGCCCGACATGCTCCAGAGCGTCAGCCCGGACACCGTGCAGGGCATCATGACCATCGTCGCCAATTGGGGCTCCAAGGGCCACGAGGCGCTGATCGCCGAGCTCAAGGCCAGGTACAAGGAGCCCTGGATGACGCAGAACGTCATCTCGACCTATGGCGACATGTGGCTGATGAAGGAAGCGCTGGAAAAGGCCGGCAAGGCCGATCGCAACGCGGTCGCGCAGGCCTTCCGCACCATGGATGCCGGTCCGTCGAAATACTATCCGGGTGGCCAGCTGAAATTCGACGAGAAAGGCCGCCGCGTCGGCGCCGGCGTCGTCATCGTGCAATGGCAATCGGGCGTGCCTGTCACCGTCTATCCGCCCGAGCTCGCGCAGGCTCAGCCGTTCTGGCCAAAGAAATCCTAAAGCGGCGCGCATTTTTTTTAGGGAGGAGAATTGTCATGACTGCAAAGGGCAAGACCGGGATCTCTCGCAGAGCATTGCTAGCTGGCGCCTCCGGCACTCTGATCGCATCCCGCGCCGGCTTGGGGCAGCAACCTGCCGAGGTGAAGGTCGGCCTTCTGGTGCCGATCTCCGGGCTTTACGCCCGCCCGGGCACGGTGATGCGCGAAGGCGCCGAGATGGCGGTCGATCACATCAACGCGCAAGGCGGCATCAAGGCACTCGGCGGTGCCAAGCTGAAGCTTGTGGTGCTCGATTCGGGCGACACCACGGAGAAGGCCAAGAACGCCGCCCAACGCATGGTCGCACAGGAGACTGACCTGGTCGCGGCCAGCGGCGCCTATCTGTCTTCGTTCACCCTCGCGGTGACCGAGGTCACCGAGCGCGCAAACCTGCCTATGCTCACCCTCTCCTATTCCGACCTCATCACTGAGCGGGGGTTCAAATACGTGTTCCAGACCGCGGCCACCGCAGGTTCGCAGGCGCGGCAAGCATTGCCGCAGCTTATCAAGCTGGCGGAGACGGCCTCCGGCAAGCGACCGAAGACCGTCGCGATCCTCACCGACAACACCGGGGCCTCGATCGCCTCCGCAAAGGCGATGCGCGAGGGCCTGCTCGCCGAGAACCAGTTGCAGCTGATCGTCGACGAGACATTCACGCCGCCGCTGGCAGATGCGACATCGCTGGTACAGAAGATCCGCTCGGCGAAGCCCGACCTGCTCTTCTTCCTGCCGACAGTGATTTCGGATGCAAAGCTGCTGCTCGAGAAGATGAACGAGTTCGGCCTTGGCCAAGGCAAAGTGCCGACTATCTCGTTCGGCATCGCGATCGCCGAGCCGGACATGCTGCAGACCGTCAGCCCGGAACTGCTCCAGGGCGTCCTGACCTGCGTCGCGAGCTGGGGTGCCAAGGGCCACGAGACGTTGATCGCCGAATTGAAGACCCGCTACAAGGAGCCGTGGATGACGCAGAATGCGATCTCCACCTACGGCGACATGTGGGTGATCAAGGATGCGCTGGAGAAGGCCGGCAAGGCCGATCGCGTTGCCGTCGGCGAAGCGCTGCGCACCATGGATGGCGGTCCCTCCAAATATTACCCACTCGGGGAGATCAAGTTCGACGAAAAGGGCCGCCGCGTCGGCGCCGGCATGACCATCGTGCAGTGGCAGTCCGGCGTACCGGTGACGGTATTCCCGCCCGAGCTCGCGCTGGCAAAGCCGTTCTGGCCGAAGAGCTGACAACGCCCGAACAAGAGACGGAGAACAAGATGGACAAAGCGACCTACGACCGCGGCCTCGAGATCCGCAAAAGCGTGCTCGGCAATGAGTTCGTCGACAAGGCAATCGCGTCCGCCGACGAGTTCAATCGCCCGATGCAGGACCTCACCACCGAATATTGCTGGGGCTACGTCTGGGGCCGCGAGGGCCTCACGCGCAAGACCCGCAGCTTCCTTAACCTCGCAATGCTCTGCGCGCTCAACCGTCCGCACGAACTGAAGACCCACGTCCGCGGCGCCCTCGCCAATGGCGCAACGCGCGAGGAGATCCGCGAGGTCTTCATGCAGGTCGCAATTTATTGCGGCGTGCCGGCTGGCGTCGATGCATTCCGGAACGCGAAGGAAGTCTTTGCCGAGCTCGACAAGAAGTAACGGACGGCGGCTGCGATGAAGGGCAAATGGGCACTGGTGACCGGCGCGACAGCGGGCCTTGGCCTCGCCGTCGCGGAAGGCCTTGCCGGCGCGGGCGTCAATATTGTCCTTCACGATCTCGTTGCACCGAAGCAGGCCGCGGATGATCTGCACACCCGCTCCGGCGTGGAGGTCATCGCGGTGGGTGTCGATCTGACCCAGCGCGACGCGATCGAGGCCATGATGGCCGATCTGCTCGACCGCTGCGGTGCCATCGACATCCTCGTCAACAACGCTGTGGTCCGGCATTTCTCGGCGATCGAGCAGTTTCCGCCCGAAAGATGGGAACAGGCGCTCGCCGTCAATCTCTCGGCCCCATTCCATCTGATCCGCCTGGCGCTGCCGGCCATGAAGCAGCGGGGCTGGGGCCGGATCATCAATATGGGCTCGATCTATTCGAGCCGCGCGATCGAGGGCCGCATTGACTACGTCACCACCAAGACGGCGATTTTGGGTATCACCCGCGCCGTCGCCATCGAGACGGCCCGTAGCGGCATCACCTGCAACGCGCTTTGCCCGGGCACGCTGCCGACGCCCGCCATCCTCAATAAGATCGCGACGATCGCGTCGAACAACGGCCGTCCGATCGACGACGTGACCCGTGAGTATCTCGGCGAACGCCAGCCGACACAGCGTTTCGTCGAACTGAATGCCGTTGCCGCTATGGTCGTCTTTCTCTGCGGTCCGGCCGCAAAGGACATCACCGGAGCCAGCCTACCGATCGATGGCGGTTGGTCCGTCGCATGAAGACATTGGATTGGGAGTGCTGCGATGACTGAACAATCAGGCCAGACCGTCATACTTACGGGCGCCGCCGGCGGCATGGGACGCGCGATCACCAAGGCGCTGCTCGAGAGCGGCCGCCGTGTCGTGCTGGTCGATCGCGACGCCAAGGCACTTCAGGAGCTAGCGGCGACCGGCCGGGACGCCGTATTCCCGATCCAGCTCGACATCAGCGATGCAAAGGCTGTGGATGGCCTTCCGGACGCCATTCCCAGTCATTTCAAGCCGCTCGACGTTCTCATCAATAACGCGGGCCACGATATCGGCGGGCGGACCCGCTTCGACATCGGCTCGGCGGACGACTGGTCCAACATTATCCAGACCAACCTGATCGGCTTGATGCGCGTCACCCGAGCGATCCTCCCTGCGATGGTCCAGCGCAATACCGGCCATGTCGTCAACATCAGCTCCATCAACGCGGTCCGGATCGTCCCCGATATGGCCGCCTACAGCGCCAGCAAGGCGGGCGTGCACATGTTTACCGAGACCCTCCGTGGCGAGCTGGCGGAAACCGCAATTCGGGTCACCGAGCTCCAGCCCGGCCTGACCCGGACCAATATCATCCTGACCCGCTACCGTGGTGATCAGCAGAAGGAAAAGGACTATTTCAACCAGTTCAAGATGGCGCTCGATCCAGCCGATATCGCCCGCTCAATCGTCTTTGCCCTTGACCAGCCACCCCACGTTCAAATTGCCGAGATGATGATTCTGCCTGTAAACCGGTACTGACTTTTCCCAATTAGGATCCGGACATGGAAAGACGCCGCGAATTGCAGTCGACACTCCGCATCGAGGACGTCCCGACCGTCCGGGCGATGGTCGCGCAAAAGCTGCGCGAGGCGATCATGTCCGGAACACTGAAACCAGGCCAGCGCCTCGTCGAACGCGAACTCTGCGAAATGATGGGCGTCAGCCGCCCCTCGATCCGCGAAGCGCTGCGCGCCCTCGAGGCCGACGGGCTGGTCAACTCCGTCCCCCACCGAGGCCCCGTCGTCTCCACGATCAGCCTGGAGGAAGCCCGGCAGCTCTACGCGGCACGCGCGGTCCTCGAAGGATATGCCGGCCGCGAATGCGCCCGGCTCAACGACCCCGAGGTCGCGCGCCGAATTGGTGATGCGCTCGCGCGGCTGAAGGCCGCCGCCGCCAAGCAGGATCTGGTCGGCTGCCTTGAAGCTAAGACCGACTTTTACGCCGCGCTGATCGGCGGCTGCCGCAATGCCTTCATCGAGCGTATGCTCAAGCCGCTCCACGACCGAATCCAGCTGTTGCGGATCACCTCGATGTCGCAGCCGAAGCGGATCAACAAGAGCCTGCGCGAGGTCACCGCGATCTGGCGCGCGATCCAGAGCGGCGACGCGGACCTCGCCGAGCGCTGCTGCGTCGACCACATCAACGCGGCCGCCGTGGCCGCGCTCGACATGATTGAAAAATCGTCGGCGGCCAAGGAGGCGGCGCCTTCCGACGACTAAAAAAGCCGCCAGGGAGTGTTCGATGACGTATCTCGTACGATCGCTGATCCTGTTTTTCCTGTTCTACCCTTGCGGCACCGCGAAAGCGGACGACTACCCTTCCCGCCCGGTCACGATGATCGTACCATTCTCCGCCGGCGGCCCGGGTGACGTCATCGCGCGCATCCTCGGCAACGCCATGAGCGCGACGCTGAAACAGTCCATCGTCATCGAGAATGTCGTCGGCGCCGGCGGTACGCTCGGCACCAACCGCGTCGCCAAGGCCGCGCCCGATGGCTATACGCTGCTGCTGATGCATGTCGGCCAAGCCACCGCACCGGCTCTCTACGCAAAATTGCCGTTCGACCCTGTCAGTGACTTCGCCATGATCGGGCTCGTGACCGATGTACCCATGATCCTGGTGGCCCGTCCGAACTTTCCGGCCAAGGATCTCGGCGAGATGATCGCTCGCATCCGGAGCGAGGGCGACAAGATGACCTTCGGCAATGTCGGTCTCGGCTCAGCCTCGCAGCTCTGCGGCCTGATGTTCATGAGCACCACCGATACAAAACTCTCGCAGATCTACTATAAGGGCGGCGGACCTGCGCTGAACGACGTCATAGCCGGCCACATCGACGTCTATTGCGATCCCGCGACGGGGCCAACGCCGTACATTCAGTCGAAAACGATCAAGGGCTACGCCATCACCAGCAGGACGCGCGTCGCGACATTGCCTGACGTACCGACCTCGGCGGAAGCCGGAGTTCCCGAATTCAATGTCACGACCTGGTATGGCCTCTACGCGCCACACGGCACGCCGAAGCCCATCGTCGACCATCTCGTCGGCGCACTGCAGACGGCCCTGAAGGATCCCGCCCTGATCAGCCGCTTCGCCGAACTCAGCATGGCGCCGGTCGAGATCGAGCGCGCAACTCCGCAAGCGCTCGAGACGTTCCTGAAAGCTGAAATCAGCAAATGGGGACGAATCATCAAGGCGGCTGGAATCGAGCCGCAGTAGACGACCTTGCGGCGTAGCAAGGCATTAGAACCGCGGGGGTCGCCGTTCGAAGAACGCGCTGACGCCCTCACAGAAATCGTCCGTCGCGGCGCATGCGATGAAGGCCATCCGCTCGCGATCGAGCTGGCTATCGAAATCCGACGTCGCGGCTGTCTCGACCAGCGCCTTGATGCGGGCCATCGCCATCGGCGCAACTTCGGCGAGGTGCTGCGCCATGACGATCGCCTGCTCAGCAAGTTGGCCAGCCGGCACCAGCCGGTTGACCAGACCGAGCGCCAGCGCTTCCTGCGCCGACACCGGCGTGTTCAGGCACATCAGTTCGAGCGCGCGCCGCGCGCCGACCGCGCGCGTCAGCGACCATGTGGTGCCCCCGTCCGGGCTGGTCCCGAGTTTCGAATAGCCCGAGATCAGCCGAGCATCGTCGGCCATCACGGCGAGATCGCACGCCAGCGCGAGACCTACGCCGCCGCCAGCGACATTTCCGGCCACCGCTGCGATCACCGGCTTCGGCATTGCGCGCATCTCGCGCAGCATCGCGTGGAAGCCGTCGATCAGACCTGCCGCAACCTGTGACGCCGTGGACAGCTCGCGATGGAACGTCAAGAGATCTGCACCCGCCATAAAGCAGCGACCGTTGCCGATCAGAACAGCGCTACGGATGCTGGCGTCTTCCCGCACGCCTCGAAGCGCGGCCCGGATCGCCTCGATCATCTCCGCATCGACCGCATTGAGGCGGTCCGGCCGGTTGAACCGGATCATGGCAACCGCACCATGGGTCTCCCGCAAAACCGGTGCGTCGCCGCTCGCATTCGCACGTCCCTTCGACATTACGCTACCTCCTTGGCGATGCGCACTGTTCTCTAGGCGAAAAGCGCCTTGGTCTTACCCCGGTCGATCCGACCGTCGTCGAGACGCGGCAGAGCCGTCGTCAGCACCAGATGTTTCGGCCGCTTGTAGCGGGCGGTACGGCCGGCGACGAAAGCGGAAATCTCTTCGGTGGTCGCGACGCTGCCCGCATGCAGGATGCATACGGCCTTGATCGCCTCGCCCCACTCCTTATCGGGCACGCCGAACACGACGGCCTCAGCGATCGCGGCATGGGCTTTCAGCGCGGCTTCGACTTCTGCGGGATAGACGTTCTCGCCGCCGGGCTTGATCAGTTCCTTGGCGGGGCTGCGGCCGCGGTACCAGAGATAACCGTCGGCATCAAAGGCACCGTTGTCCCCGGTATGATGCCAACCGTTGCGAAAAGTTGTCGCGGTGTCGTCAGGACAATTCCAATAGCCTTCGAACACGCCGGGTCCGCGCACCACGATCTCGCCGGCTTCTCCCGGCGGCACCGGACCATCGTCCTCATCGACGACGGCGATGGAGACGTTCAGGACCGGTCGGCCGGCCGAGCCCGGCCGGTCGCGGAACGGCGCCATGGTCACGAAGCCGGATGTTTCGGTCTGGCCGAATCCGGCATAGAAGCAGGCGTCGCGACAGGTCGTCTCGAACCGCGCGATCGTGTCCGGCGTATCGAGCCCACTCACCACGCGCAGGCTCGCCAGCGACCGCCCATCACCGGCCGCATCGAGCAGCAAGCCGAGCATCGGGGCGAACTCTACGAACAGCGTGACCCTTTCCGAGGCGATCAGCTTCACCGCTTCCTGCGCATCGAATCGCGGCGCGACGACACTCGCCGCGCCCGCACAAAAGCAGGTCAGCAACAGATTGAGACCGGCGATGTGAAACAGCGGCAGCGGCGCGTAGCTGATATCGCCCCCCCGGACCGACCAGGCGTGGATCGCCTGCATCGCATTGGCCAGCAATCCGCTCTGCGAGACCAACGCGCCGCGCGGGTGACCGCCGACCGCCGCGGTGTGGATCATCACGAGTACACCGTCGCCGTCATGCGGTGGAGGCACAGCGGCCGCGCCGGATAGGCAATCGTCGAGCCCGACGAACGGCGCCGCCGCAAGGCCGAGGCCGATCCAGCGCGCGATGCCGGCAAATTCCGGCCGCGCTGTGAGGAACACCGTATGGTGTGTGGTGTCAGAGATGACCAGTTTCGGAGCGGCGTCGGCGACAATATAGGCGATCTCGCCGGAGCTCAGGCGCCAATTGATCGGAACCAGCACGGCGCCGAGCCATGCCGCAGCGCCATAGAGGTCGACGAACTCCGGACAGTTGTCGGCGACGACCACGATGCGATCGCCATGGGCGATGCCGAGCTTTGAGAGCGCCGCCGCTAGCCGCCTGACACGAATAAGGTAATCGGCATGAGAAATGCGCCGGTCGCCGAACACGAACGCAGTGCGGTTCGGAAAGATCGCCGCATTGCGCCTCATGACGTCGACCAGCGTGAACGACCGCAGCCCCATGCTCCCTCCTCTGTCGCGACCTTTCCCTTCGCAACCATGCCGGGCTAGAAGCGGAAGACGCCGTAGCCCTTCTGCCCCAGCGGCGCATTGAGCGAGGCCGAAATCGCCACCCCAAGTGCATTGCGCGTGTCGACGGGATCGATGATGCCGTCGTCCCACAACTCCGATGTCGAGTAGTAGGCCGAGATCTGCTCCTGATAGGCGGTGAGCGTTTCCGTGCGCACACGCGCCAGCGTCGCCTGGTCGACTGGCTCGCCCGACCGGCGCATCTGGTTCGCCTTGACCTCTGCCAGCGTGTTGGCGGCCTGGTCGCCCCCCATCACGCCGATCTGGTGGTTAGGCCAGGCCAGCAGCAGGCGCGCATCGAAAGCGCGGCCGCACATGCCGTAGTTGCCGGCGCCGAACGAGCCGTTGCACATTACGGTAAATTTGGGGACACGCGCGCAGCTCTGAGCCATGATCATCTTGGCGCCGTCCTTGGTGATGCCCCGCCGCTCGTAATCGCGGCCGATCATGTAGCCCGTGATATTCTGCAGGAACACCAGCGGCGTGTTGTTCTGGTCGCACAGCTCGATGAAGTGCCCGCCCTTCAGCGAGGAATCGTTGAACAATACCCCGTTGTTGGCGAGGATGCCGACCTTGAAGCCCCAGATATTGGCGTAGCCGCAGACCAGTGTCGAGCCGTAGTTCGGCTGGTACTCGTGGAAGCGGCTGCCGTCAACGATGCGCGCGATGATCTCGCGCATGTCGAACTGCTTTTTGATGTCGTCCGGCAGAATTCCGTAGAGCTCCTGCGGATCGTAGGCCGGCGCCTCCGGCGGGTCTCGCTGAATCGGCCACTTCTGCGCCTGGTCCCATTGCGCGACGATTTCGCGGCCGATCAGGATCGCTTCATTCTCATTCGCGGCCGGGTAGTCGCAGGTACCGCTGACGCTGGTATGCATGTCGGCGCCGCCGAGTTCCTCGACAGTGGATTCCTCGCCGGTCGCAGCCTTTACCAGCGGCGGGCCGCCGAGAAACACCGCCCCGGTGCCGCGCACGATCACACTGTAGTCCGACAGCGCCGGAATATAGGCGCCGCCCGCCGTGCAATGGCCGAACACCAGGGATAGCTGCTTGACGCCCATCTTGGACAGAATCGACTGATTGCGGAAGATGCGTCCGGCCATGTGCCGGTCCGGAAACAGCTCCGATTGCAGCGGCAGGAAGCCGCCGGCGGAATCGCAGAGGTGAATCACCGGAAGCCGGTTCTCGATTGCGATGTCGAGCGCACGTACGATCTTCTTGACCGAAAGCGGATACCAGGCGCCGCCCTTCACGGTCGGATCGTCGGCGCGTATGATCGTCTCGCGCCCGCTGACGATTCCGATGCCGACAATCGAGCTCGCCGACGGCGATTCGCCTTCATAGGCCATGTTGGCGGCCAGCGACGACAGTTCGAGGAACGGCGTGCCGGGGTCGAGCAATTTTTCGATCCGCTCGCGCGGCCTCATCTTGCCCTGGCTCGACAGGCGTTCGAGATCGCGTTTCGGCCTGACGTGGCGTGCGCGGTCCTGCTTGGCGCGAAACTGCGCGACGAGTTCGCGGTTGCGCGCATCGTTACGGCGGAAATCCGTACCCGAAGTGGAAATCATCGACTGGATCTTGCGCATGCTCTCAGGCCTCGTCCATCGGCTCGAGCCGCGCCAAAAGTTCGTCCTTGTCAAAACTCTCGCCGGACTTCTTCAGCACGTCGATAAGCCGGCCGTCGCGCGGCGCGGCCAGCGCCGTCTGCAATTTCATGCTCTCGATCGTGACCACGGTCTCGCCGCGCGTCACCTGCTCGCCCACCAGCTTGTGCACCGAGACGATCGCGCCAGGCATCGGCGCATGGATTTCGTCGCGCGTGGCATCGTGGCCGGCGCTTTCCTCCCGCGGATCGGTCAGCACGACCTCGAGGGTGCGACCCGCAACACGAACGAAACAGGTCTCGCGGCCGCCCTCGTCGACAAGGGCGCGGGCAATAGCCGTGGCGTCGCCATCGATCGTTATCGAGCCGACCGGCTCATCCGACCATTCCAGTATTTCGTGGGTGCGCCCGTCGACCCTGAGTACCAGATGCGGCTTGCGCCTGACGATCTCGATCGAATGCTTTTGGCCGTCCAGCGTCAGGTGCAGGGGCATCAGTTCCTCCACCCGGCCATCGAGGCATGGGGCTCCCCGACAACGGTGATGGCGTCTCGGAATGCGCGCTGTCCAAGGGCTGCCGCAATCAGAACGTGGTCGCGGAGGCGTTCGTCGACCGCTGCCGGTGCGAGAACGTCCGCATGCTCGGCAATGAAGTTTGTATGCAGCGCACCGTCCCGGAAAGCCGCATTTTCCACCGTGCGGATCAGATAGTCGATATTGGTCCGCAACCCGAGAATCGTGAGCTGTTTCAGCGCGGCCACCATGCGATCGGTCGCCTCCGCGCGATCCTTGCCCCACACGACGAGCTTGGCCAGCATCGGATCGAAATCCGCCGTCACCCGCTGACCCTGCTCTAGCGAGTTGTCGAAGCGGATATATTCGGCGCTGGGCACGCGCAGCAATCGGATCGGCCCGGTCGCCGGCAGAAAGCCTGCGTCGGCGTCTTCGGCGCAGATCCGGCATTCGATTGCATGTCCGTCGGCGCAGACTTGCCGCTGGGTCAGCGGTAGCGGACCTCCGGCAGCGATCTCGATTTGCGCCCGAACGAGGTCGATGCCGCAGATCATCTCGGTGACGGGGTGTTCGACCTGCAGGCGCGTGTTCATTTCGAGGAAGAAGAACCTTCCATCGGCGCCGACAATGAACTCGACCGTTCCCGCGTTCTTGTAGCGCGCGGCAGCCACGAGCCGAACCGCGGCGTCGCAGATCTCGGTACGAATGGACTCCGGCAGCGGCGCCGAGGGCGCCTCCTCGATGATCTTCTGGAAGCGTCGCTGGATCGAGCACTCCCGCTCGAACAAATGGATCGCGCCGCCCTTGCCGTCACCCAGCACCTGGACCTCGATGTGCCGAGGACGCTCGACATAGGTCTCGGCATAGATTCGGCCGTCACCGAAATAGCGTTGGGCCTCGCTCGAGGCGACCCGCGCCCGCTCGCCAAGTTCCGACGTATCGCGCACGATGCTCATGCCCTTGCCGCCGCCGCCCGCGGCAGCCTTGATCAGGAGCGGAAAGCCGATTTCAGAGGCGGCTCTGACAAAGGCGGATATGTCGTCCCGGGCCTGCACCGACGGCGCGACCGGCACGTCGTGGGCTGCCGCGAAATTGCGCGCCGAGATCTTGTCGCCCATCAGGTCGATAGTGTCGGCTTCCGGACCGATGAACGTCAGTCCGGCCGCGGCAACCTTGCGCGCGAACACGGCATTCTCCGACAAGAATCCATAACCCGGATGGATTGCGTCGGCGTCGCAATCGCGCGCGACCGCGATGATCGCATCCGCGTCGAGGTGAGCCGCGACCGGCGTCTCGCCCTTGATCTCATAGGCCTCGTCGGCAAAGCGGGCATGCACCGCTTCGCGCTCGACCCGGTGGCAGATCGCGACGCTGGCGATGTTCATGGCGCGCAACGTGCGCATCACGCGCACCGCGATTTCGCCGCGGTTGGCGACCAGCACCTTTCGGAACAGGGGCTTTGCTTCTGGTGACTGATTCACGCCGCCCTCTCCGCCTCGCTCCGCCAGTCCGCAAGCACGCCGCCCGTGGCGACCCAGCTCGCCGGAACTGCAACCTTCATGTCGAGCAGTATTTGCGCGTAGGATTTGCCCTGCGGATCATGGCGCAGCGAAGCGACGCCACCACCGCCGAGCGCACGGTGAAGCAGGAAGTTGAATGCCATAATGCCGGGCCATTCGAACCGCTCGACCTCACCCTTGACGAAATGCCCCATATATGCGCGTACCGAAGCTGCCGTAACGCCAGCGCGGATGACGTCGACAAATTCCGCGCGCCGCGCGATGACGCTGATATTGGCGATATCGCCCTTGTCACCGCTGCGACCATAGGCGAGCGCGATCAGTGGGACGCGCACCGTCTCGCCCGTGAGCGGCATTGTCTGCGCGGCCTCGCGCGCCGAAGGCGCGGTGCCGTCGTCGTTCGAAATATGATGGGGAATGTCGATGGTCCTGCCGTCGATCTCGATCGAGACCGGGACCTCAGCGCGATCGATCAGACAGGAGAACAGCCGCACCACCGGCTGCGGCTCCGGCCGACCACCGGCAAAGCCGGTCAGCCCCTGCGCCATCGCGGTCGCCGCCGGATAGATCTCACGCGCGAAGATATCGAGCGCGGCGCGCTGGCAATGCCGCACGCCGATCTTAAGCACCACTTCGCGCGTGCCCTGCGCCCGGCTCTGAGCGCCATAGCTCGATTCGGCGCCGATGATCTCGAGCGAGGTCTCGGCGTAGGACCCGAGCTTCGCGTCCTCCATCATTCTGGACGAACGGGCCAGAATGGCCTCGCCTACGGCCTGCGCCTTGGCCGCGGCCTCGCGGCCGGCAATCATCATCGTCACGGCCGCGCGAAAGCCGTCGCCATAGGTCGCGCTGACCTTCAAGGTCGGCGTCGGCGGACGCCCGCGGGCGCCGGAGACACGCACACGATCAGGACCAAGCTGCGTCAATTGCACGTCG
Source organism: Bradyrhizobium sacchari (assembly GCF_002068095.1). Classification (GTDB taxonomy): domain Bacteria; phylum Pseudomonadota; class Alphaproteobacteria; order Rhizobiales; family Xanthobacteraceae; genus Bradyrhizobium; species Bradyrhizobium sacchari. The sequence goes on from NZ_LWIG01000057.1 coordinate 65,883, forward strand.
CGCCAGTCGCAGACCGTATCTGGCACGATATAGGCGCCGGGATCGCCGGTTTCATAGGTCATCTGCTCGCCGACGCTAGCGACCGAGACGAGACCGCCAGTGCCTTCGGGCTTGGTGATCTCGAACGAACCGTCAGCCTGGCATTCCGCGATCGGGAAACCCATCCGGTCCCAGCCCTTGACCAGGCGCCAGTCGGTCAGCAGCCCGCCCGTCACCTGCGCGCCGCATTCGATCAAATGACCGGCGAGCGTGCCTGCCGACAACAGATCGTAGTCGGTGGCGCGCCAGTCGAATTCATGGATCAGCGGACCAAGTGCCAGCGCGGAATCGACACAGCGGCCGGTGAGCACGATATGCGCACCGGCGTCCAGCGCGGCGGCGATCGGAAAGGCGCCGAGATAGGCGTTCATGCTGGCGATCTGTTCTGGCAGGGGTTCGTCGCGGAACATTTCGCGGATGCCGGCCTCGCGCAAACGACCGGCTTTCGCCGACAGATCGTCACCGCGCACGATCGCGATTTTGAGGTCAACGCCCTGCTCGCGCAGCACCGTTTGCAGCGCATCGCGGCAGGCATCGAGGTTGACGCCACCTGCATTGGCGATGACCTTCACCCCACGCTCGGAGATCTCCCGAGCGAGCGGCTTCATCACATGAGAAACGAAATCTGTCGCGTAGCCGAGCGCGGGGTTCTTCGCCTTCATCCGCGCTAGGATCGACATGGTGATCTCAGCGAGATAGTCGAGCACGAGGTAGTCGACTCCAGCACGCACCAATTGCGCCGGGCCTTCCGCCGTGTCGCCCCAAAATCCGGCGCCGCCGCCGATGCTGACGCTGCGCGTGTCGGACTTGGCTGACGCACTCATCGGCCGGTCCAGTTGGGCGGGCGCTTGGCGTTGAAGGCGGCAAAGCCTTCCGCCACGTCCTGCGTGCGTGCCATGTTAGCGAGCATGAACTGCGCGTATTCAAGCGCGCCGTCCGTGCTCATTTCCCGGATCTTCGACAGCGCCTGCTTGCCGAGCCGGATGCCGGTCGGCGACTTGTCGACGATTCGCGACACCAGCCAGTCGGTCCTGGCATCAAGTTCGGCCGGCGAGACCACGTAGTTCACGATCCCTTCGGCGCAGGCCTCGGCCGCACTGATCGGCTCGCCGGTGAGACAAAGCTCCATCATCCGCTTGTAGGGGATCGAGCGCAGCAGATAGGGCAGGATCATCATCGGGAACAGCCCGACCTTCACTTCGGTGACCCCGAATACGGCATTCTCCTGGGCGACTGCGACGTCGCAGGCACACAACAGACCGAGGCCGCCGGCCAGCGCCGCGCCATTAACACGGGCAATCAGCGGCAGCCGGCACGAATCCATACGCTTGAGCAGGCGAACGACATAATGCCTGGGATCGGCGACATCGATCGTGAACGGGGTCCCGTCAGCCGCCGGCTGCAAATCGCCGCCGGCGCAAAAGGCGCGGTCGCCGGCGCCCGTCAGCACCACGGCGCGGCAGGCAACATCCTGCTCCGCCGCACCGAGCGCCGCGACGATTCCTTCGGCGACCCGCTCGTTGAGTGCGTTGCGCCGCTCGTGGCGCTCGATCGTGATCGTCATTACCGCGCCTTTGCGTTCGGCGCGCACCAGCTCGGCCACAGCGGGTCACTCCTCAATTATCTTATTTTCGTTGGCGCCAAAATGAACTGACTTCACTATTGATGTCAAGACGTGGACTGATCGGCGCCGTCGTAACCCCAACCAACGAAGCCCTGGATACTGATATTCGCGTCTTTTCTCTCACTATGCGAGCACTTCGGCGACACCCTGACATCTGATGAAATATACTCATTACCTAGTCGTCGTGCTTTACCTTGCCCGCGACTGCCTCTAGTCTTCCGCCAAAATTAAGATCCGAGGAAAGCCAGGAGATGTCATGACCGCGAGCGCTCTCGCCAGTTCGACCGGGGCCCAGTTCGACCTGACGGAGGAACAGCAGGCCATCCTGGATCAGGCCGACCGCTTCGGCCGCAAGGAAATGTACGACCTCTCAGAGCGCATGGACCGCGAGGAATGGTGGCCGGAGGATACCTTCGCGAAGATCGGCGATGCCGGCTACTTCGGCATCACGATCCCGGAAGAATATGGCGGCAGCGGCCTGGATCTGGTCTCCGCGGGCCTCGTGGCACAGGCGTTTTCGCGCTGGAACCATGCCCTGGCCTTGAGTTGCATCGCGCATGACAACCTCTGCGCCAACAACATCTACCGCAACGGCAACGAAGCACAGCGCAAGAAATACCTGCCGGGGCTGTGCTCGGGACGCAAGATCGGTGCGCTCGGACTCACCGAGCCTGGCGCCGGATCCGACGCACTCGGTTCGATGCGCACCACGGCACGAGAGGACGGCGACTTCTATGTCCTCAACGGCAGCAAGATCTACATCACCAACGGCCCAGTTGCCGACGTGCTGCTGGTCTACGCCAAGACTGACCGCGAAAAAGGCGCCCATGGCATTTCGGCCTTCATCGTCGAGAAGGAATTTCCGGGATTCAAGGTCGCGCAGAAGCTGGTCAAGATGGGGTTCCGCGGCAGCCAGACCGCGGAATTGCTATTCGAGGATTGCCGGGTACCGAAGGAGAACCTCGTCGGCGGGGAAAACAAGGGCGTCGCCGTGGTCATGAGCGGCCTCGATCTCGAACGCGCGATGGTTGCTCCGATTTCGCTGGGGATCGCCGAGCGCGCACTCGATATCTCGATCGACTACGCCAAAACGCGCAAGCAGTTCGGCAAGCCGATCGGCTCATTCCAGATGGTGCAGTCGCTGATCGCCGAGATGTACGTCACGGTGGAGTCGATACGGGCCCTCACCTATCGTACGCTGGCGGCGGCCGCACCGCTCGATATCGGCGAAGGCGGACGCGGCAACATTCACATGCTGACCGCCGCATCCGTGATGTATGCCGCCAACGGCTGTCACGACGTGCTCGACCGCGCCATCCAGGTGTTCGGCGGCTCGGGCTACATCTGGCAGTCCGAGATAAATCGGCTGTATCGCTCGATCAAGCTGCTGGAAATCGGCGCTGGGACCACCGAGGTGCGCAAAATGATCATCGCCGGCGAATTGCTGGGACGGCTGTAGCGCCATGACAGACGACAGCCTCGACCTCGACGATAGCGCGCTTGCCGAGCACCCGACGGTCTACGCCGTCGGCAGCTTTAGCGGCCACACGGCGCTGATCTCGGGCGGCGCCGGCGGCATCGGCCGCGCCAGCGCCTGGCTGCTCGGCCGTCTCGGCGCCCGCGTCATCCTGGCCGGCCGCGATCCGGGCAAGCTTGATGCGGCCGTTGCCGCCATGCGCGGCCGGGGCCTCGATGCGACATCGCATACCGTCGACATTCGCGAGCCGGATTCGGTCTCGGCTCTGTTCGAGCGGCTAGATCAGGAAAGGACAACGCCCGATCTGCTGGTGAACAGCGCCGGCGGACAATTTCCTCAGCCAGCGATCGATTTCTCCGAAAAAGGCTGGAATACCGTCGTCAACACCAACCTCAACGGCACCTGGCGGATGATGCAGGCGGCCGCGCGGCGCTGGCGCGACCAGTCGAAACCGGGCGCCATCGTCAATATCGTCGTGGTGACGCAACAGGGGCTCTATGGCGTAGCCCATACTGTGGCGGCACGCGCCGGCGTCATTGCACTGAGCGAAAACCTCGCGGTCGAATGGGCGCCGCTGAAGATCCGGGTCAACTGCATCGCGCCGGGCGCGATCGAAACACCCGGCTGGCGCGTGTACAAGCCGGAACAGCGCGAGACTTACGCACGCTCCAATCCGATGATGCGCGCGGGCCAAGCCTGGGAGATTGCGGAAGCCTGCGCCTATCTCGGCGGCGCGGCCGCGGATTTTGTAACCGGGGAGACCTTGCATGTCGCAGGCGGCTCGCAGCTCTGGGGCGAAACCTGGACCATCCCGCGCCCGGGCTACTTCAAGTCTTGAGACCGGGTTTCCCGCGCACCTTGGAGGCGCCGGCCTCAGCGGCGCCTTCGAGGCGATCCGCAACGGCCTCGATCCGCGACAGCGCGGCCGTGACGCGGTCGACGGGTTCGGACTCGGCGACGCTGAGCGCGCGACACACAAAATCGGTAACCACGTTGGCAGTCTGCCCGACGTCGAAATCGCCCTCGCTGCGGAGAAAGGCCCATACCCGGTGCTCGATCCCTCCGAATATCATGTCACGCACAAAGGCCGGCGGGAAATCCCCGCTGAATTCGCCGTCGCGGATGGCGGCCTTCACGATCTCGGCGATGCGCTGGGTATATGCCTGATTGAGCGTGAACAGCCGGGTCGAGCGGTAGTTCCTGGCCGGCCGGAATTCCTGGAACACCATCCGCGCGAGCGCCGGCTCCTTCTTGATGATGGAAAGATGGTGGTGAATGATGAAACGCAGCCGGTTGCGCGTGCCGCGGACGCCGTCGAGATGCGCCGAATAGTCGGTCAGCATCTCTTCATACCAGTCCTCGGCGACCTTCTCGATCAGGTCGCGCTTGCTCGAGAAGAAGCGGTAGAGCGAGCCTTCGACCACGCCGGCGCGCTCGGCGACCTCAGAAATGAAGGATTCATGCGCGCCATGCTCGGCAAGCACCGCGCGCGCCGCACGCATGATGTCGGACACCCGCTTCTCGGCCGGCATGCGCTGAACCGTCCGCCGTTGCCTGCTACCCGCCATTCGCTTCCCTTATCGCGCTTATGAATATGCTTCAGTAACATTGAACACCATTTCTGAATCACCTGCAACAAAGCAGCCTCGTTTCGCTGAAATATGAGGCTTTCCTTCTTGACAACATTTAATGAAGCTAATTCAATATCTGCGCGATCGGAAACGCCCTGGAGGCGACAAATAGAATTTCGACGCTGGGAGGTACAATTTGAGCAGCGAGGCGGCTCGGCTCTTCCGATCCGATGATCCGGCACGACGCGAGAGCAACGGTCTCGCGATGTCGTGCGTCGGCATCGAGCGGTCGTTCGGCGGGCTGCGCGCGCTGAAGGGCGTCGACATCGAAGTCAGACGCGGCGAGATTTTTGGCCTGGTCGGGCCGAACGGCTCGGGCAAGACCACCATGGTCAACGTGATGACCGGCTTCTATCCCCCAAACAAGGGGCGCGTCCACTTGTGGGACGAGGACATCACCGGAATGCCACCCGCGGCGATCGCTCGGCTCGGTGTCGCCCGCACCTTTCAGAACCTCGCTCTGTTCAAGGGACTGAGCGTCCTCGACAACATCCTGCTTGGTCGCCACGTGCATATGCGTCCGAGCGCACTCGCCTCCCTGTTCTACTGGGTCTGGGCCGAGCGGGAGGAAATCGCGAATCGGCGCATCGTTGAGGAAATCATCGATTTCATGCAGTTGCAGGATATCCGCGACGAACCGGTCGAGACCATCCCGATCGGGCTGCAGAAGCGCGTCGAACTGGCGCGGGCGCTTGTCGCCGAGCCGAAACTCCTCATTCTCGACGAGCCGATGGCGGGCATGAACCAGGAGGAAAAGGAATACATCGCGCGCTTCATCCTCGACGCCCGCGAGGAGCGCGGCGTCACGATCCTGCTGATCGAGCATCACATGGACGTGGTCACCGCGATTTGCGACCGCATCACGGTGCTGAGCTATGGCGAGGTGATCGCTGAGGGTGAGCCGCGTACGGCAATCGCGCAGCCGCGGGTGATCGAAGCCTATCTCGGTCAGCGCGCGGCAGCACGTGTCGGGTCGCGAGCGTGACGATGCACGGCCCCGGCGAAATTCGGGCGGCGGCATCGGCCAGCGACGCCGCGCCCCTCACGCTGGTCGCAGCGCTGTCGCGCAATGCACGCGAGGCCCCTCACAGGATCGCCTATCGGGAGCGCGCCCTCGGGATCTGGCAGGAATGGCGCTGGCCCGATGCGCTCGATGACGTTCTTGCACTTGCGGCCGGCTTCGAGTCGTTCGGCCTTGGGCCGGACCAGGCGCTGATCGTCGTCGGCGACAATCGCGTCCGGATCTATTTCTCGATGTTGGCGGCGATGGCGCTCCGCGCTTTTCCCACGCCGCTGTTTCCCGACACGCCCGTCGAGGAAATGCAGACATATACGCGCCTCGGCGCGCCGCGCCTGGCGCTCGCCGAGGACCAGGAACAGGTCGACAAGCTGATCGAGTTGCGCGCAAGGAGCGGGCGACCGCAAACCATCATCTACGATGACCCGCGCGGCCTTGCCGCCTACCGCGCCGAAGGACTGGTATCGCTCGACGACGTCATAGCGCGCGGCCGCAAGCGTCTCACCGACATCCCCGGCCTGCGCGAAGAACTGATCGGTCGCGCCGGACCGGACGACATCGCCGCATTGCTGTATTCCTCCGGAACCACCGGCGCGCCCAAGGGCATTCCGCTACGCCATCACAATGTGATCGGCGGTGTCGCCAATGCGCTGGCCGGCGGTTACTTCCGCCGGTACGAGCAGCTGTTTGCCTATCTGCCCACTGCCTGGGTCGGCGATTTCGTCTTCACGGTGGCAGGTGGCGTGCTGCTGCAGGCGACCGTCAACATTCCAGAGCGCCAGGAAACCGCGCTGCACGACATGCGCGAAGTCGCGCCCACCTTCTATCTGGCCGCCCCGCGCGCGTGGGACAACATGCTGACCCGCGTACAGGTCGGCATGGCCGATTCCACGCCGATGAAGCGGCGCCTGTTCGATTTCTTCATGCCGCGCGCCATCGACCTCGAACGAAGGAAGCTCGCCGGCGGCCGCGCGTCCGTCTCCGACCGGATCACCAACGCCTTGGGTGAGATGTTGATCTACGCGCCGATCAAGGATTTCCTCGGCCTCTCGCGTGCCCAGCGCGCCTTCACCGGTGGCGAGGCCATGGGCGAGGACACCTTTTTGTTCTTCCGCGCCCTCGGCATCAAGCTCAAGCAGTTCTACGGCCAGACCGAGACCTGCGCGCTATCCGCCGCCCAGACTGAAGGTCATGTCAGGCTGCACGCGGTCGGCGCAGCCATGCCCGGCGTCGACATCCGCATCGATGACAATGGCGAGATCCTGATCCGCTCCGCTTCGGTCATCTCGGGCTATTTCGAGGATCCCGTTGCGACCGACAAGGCCTTTACCGCCGGTTGGCTCCATACCGGCGATGCCGGCTATCTCGAGGACGACAACTCGCTGGTCGTGCTCGGGCGCGTCAGCGAGGTGGTGCACACGGCGGCGGG
>NZ_LWIG01000057.1:73117-82937 GCF_002068095.1 Bradyrhizobium sacchari
CCGCCTCAAGTTCTCGCCTTTCGTGCGCAATGTCGCGGTCATAGGCGCCGGACGCGACGAACTCACGGCCATCGTCTGCATCGATTACGACGCGGTGGGGCACTGGGCCGAACGACGCGCGGTTTCCTACAGTTCCTATGCCGACCTGTCCCAGATGCCCGAGGTGCAGGCGCTGGTCGCGGGCGTCCTCGCCCATGTCAACGAAACCCAGCCGGTGGGCCTGCGCGTCAACCGCTTCGTCAATCTGCACAAGGATTTCGACGCTGACGACGGCGAGATCACCCGGACCCGAAAGCTGAAGCGCAACGTCATCGAGTCGACCTACGCGCCGGTGATCGAGGCGTTATACGGAACCGCGCCCGAGATCACGTTCGATGCGCCCATCCTCTACGAGGACGGACGGCGCGGCTCGGTCCGGCGTACACTCAGGATCTGCGAGGTCAAGCGCTGATGGACGCGTCCCTTCTTCTCGAACTCGCGGTCAACGGCGCCTTCATCGGCATGATGTATGCGCTAGTTTCAGCCGGCATCGTATTGATCTACAAGACCTCTGGTATCGCCAACCTCGCTCAAGGCGCGCTGGCTATGACCGGCGCATACATGGCCTGGATCGGCGGCACGCTGATCGGCCTGCCGATCTGGGTCGCCGCGCCGCTGGCGGCCGCCGTCATGTTCGGCATCGGCGCGCTGATCGAACGTTTTGCCATGCGGCGCATGATCGGCCAGCCGCTGATCATGGCGATCATGCTGACCATGGGCATGGAGATCATGTTGCGCGGCCTGATGCCGGGCATCCTCGGTGCCAGTGTCAAGAAAATCGATATCGGCATCCCGAACGCGCCGATCATCCTCGGGGACATCCTGATCAACCGCACGCTGCTGATCGGCGGGTTAATCTCCTTTGCGATGATCGTGGCCTCGATCCTGTTCTTCAATTCGCGGCTCGGCGTCGTGATGCGCGCTGTCTCGGACGACCAGACCGCCTCGTGGTCGGTCGGCATCCGTGTCGAGCGCGCCATCGCGATTGCCTGGGGGCTTTCGGCTGTCATGGCGACGACAGCAGGCGTGCTGTGGGGGGCCACCCAGGGTATCGACTGGTCGTTGTCGCTGCTGCTGATCAAGGCGCTGGCGATTGCGATCCTCGGCGGCCTCGATTCCATTCCAGGCGTCCTGATCGCGGGCATCATCGTCGGTTTGGTCGAAAGTCTCGCCACCGGCATCATCGATCCCATCATCGGCGGCGGCAGCCGTGACTTGGTAGCGTCGGCGATCATCCTGATCACCCTTCTGATCCGGCCGCACGGCCTGCTCGGCCGTGAACACATCGAGAGGGTCTGATGTTCTATCGCCGGGCCGGCATACGACACACCTCCTATCGCAGCGAACGACGGCTGTGGCGACTGCCCTTCGATCGCGGCCTGGTCGTTGCCGTCCTGATCGTGCTGCTGATCCTGCCGCTCGTCGTCGATCGCCTCTATCTGGTCGGCTACCTCCTGCCTTGGGTGATCTGGTCGACTGCAGCGCTCGGCCTCAATTTCCTGATGGGCGGCGCTGGTCAGGTTCATCTCGGCTACGGCGCCATCATCGCGATCGGCGCCTACGCATCCGCCCACGCCGCGCGCTTCGGCGTTCCGTTTGAAATCGCGATGGTCGCGGGAGGGCTCGCCTCCGCCGTCGTCGGCTCCGCGTTCGGGGCCACGGCCTTACGGGTCAAGGGACTGTACCTCGCGATGGCGACGCTGGCGATGCAGTCGATCGTCGACTTCGTCATCATTCACGTGCCCGCGATCTCAGGCGGCGGCCAGGCGACGCTGCGGGTACCGCCGGCACGCTTTCTCGGCATCGATCTCACCGAGGACGTCAGGTCCTATTACTTCGTGCTGCTTGTCGGCATCGTGGTTACGCTGTTCGTACTCAATGTCGGACGATCGTCGTTCGGCCGCGCGCTCGCCGCGGTTCGCGAAAAGGACTATGCGGCGGCGGTGATCGGTGTCGATTCCTTCCGCTTCAAGCTGCTGGCGTTCTGGGTCTCATCATTCATCGGTGGCATTGTCGGCGCCCTGCTCGCCTTCTGCTACTATCGGGCCATCTCCCCCGATCAGTTCCATCTCGATCTCTCGATCCAGCTTGTTGCGATGGTGATCGTCGGCGGGCTCGGCAGCATCCTCGGCTCGTTCTTCGGCGCAGCGCTGATCCTGTTCGCCCCGATCCTCTTGAACCAGGCGGTCGGCGCGCTCGCGGTAAGCTCGGGGCTTGGCATTTCCGCCGATCTGCGCGCCCATTTGCCGCTGCTGCTCTACGGCGCGATGATCATGGGATTCCTGCTGATCGAGCCGCTGGGGCTCGCCAAGATCTACGACAATATCCGCAACTACCTGCTGGTCTGGCCATTCCGTCACGCTCCACGATGAAGAAAATGGGCGATACAGCCCAAAAAGGGAGGACAAGAGCATGAAGCGCAGAACATTCCTGACCGCCGCTGGCGCAGCCTTCGTCGGTTTGCAGATCCCGATCCGCAATGCCCTCGCAGACGACAAGGTGATCCGGTTCGCCATGCCGCAGGATTTCACGCGCGTCTATACGTTCGTGACGGTCGAATATAGCCAGGGGCAGCGCGACTATATCTCTCTCGTCAATGCCAAGGGCGGCATCAATGGCTACCAGATCGTCGCTGACATCTCAGACCACGGCAACGACCTGCCGCGTGCGCTGGAGGCCTATGAGCGCGCCAAGGCACAAGGCGCGATCCTGGTAGATCCGCTCTCCACACCTGTCGCTCGAGCACTGGTGCAGCGCGCCGCTGCCGACAAGATCAACCTCATCACCGCCTATTCAGGGCGCAGCGACGCAGCCGACGGCGAGACGTTCCCCTACGTCTTCCCGCTGTCGCCGAACTACTGGACGCAAGCAGGCCTCCTGATCGACTACTTCCGCCAGCAAGACGGCGACCTCAAGGGCAAGAAGATCTGCTTCGTGCACATCGACACGCCTTTTGGCAAGGAGCCGATCCCGATTCTCGAGGCGCTCGCCGCCAAGCAGGGCTTTTCGCTCCAGACCTTCCCCTATACTCCTCCCGGCAACGACCAGTCGGCAATCTGGCCTCAGGTCCGGCGCGCCAAACCCGACTGGGTCGTGTTTTGGGGCGCGGCCGTCGGTCAGACCGTTGCGCTGACGGAAGCCATACGCAACGGCATTCCGATGAACCGGGTCGCCTCCAGCGTGTGGCTGTCGGAGTCCGACATGGACGTCGTCGGCCGCGCACAGGCCACCGGGGTCCTCAAGGTGGAGCCGTGCGCCTCCGGTCAGTCGCCAAAGATCATCCAGGACATCATCAAGACGGTCATCGAACCCGCAAAGGGCGCTGGCGACAGGGCGAAGGTCGGCACCGCCTACTACAACTATGGTGTGATGATGGCCGCGCTGATGATCGAGGGTGTGCGGAAGGCGTTCGAGAAGGCGCCGAATGGCCCGATCAGCGGCGACTGGCTCAATGCCGGCCTCAACGCCATCAGCAACTTCGATGCCGAAGGGTTGATCCCGCCGACCACCGTGACCAACACCGATCACCAGGGCGGCGGTCAATGCCGGATCGCGCGCTGGGATGGTTCGAAGTTCGTACCGGCCACCGACTGGTTCAGCGCCAATCAGGACGTCGTCTGGGGCGAAATCAAGAAGTCGTCGGCCGAATACAAAGCGTCGGGCAAGTAGCCCGGCGCGAGGGAGTGGTGCCCGCATGTCGCTGTTGACGCTGAACAACATCGAGGTCGTTTACGACAGCGTCTTTCTGGCGGTCAAAGGCATCTCGATCGAGGTGCCGGAAGGCGGTCTCGTGGCGCTTCTTGGCGCCAACGGGGCGGGCAAAAGCAGCGTGCTCAAGGCCATCAGCGGCCTACTGCGATCCGAGCGCGGCGCGGTCTCGCGCGGACAAGCGACGTTCCGCCATGAAAATTTGCTTGCGCTCGATCCGCCCGAGCGCGTGCGCCGCGGCCTCGTTCATGTGCTGGAGGGACGGCGCGTGTTCGAGCATCTATCGCCAGCAGAGAACCTGCTGGCTGCGACGACGATGCATCGGGATCGCACGCGGGTGACACGACGACTCGACGAGATGCTCACCCTGTTCCCACGACTTGCCGAGCGCGCCAATGCCAAGGCCGGCTACCTGTCTGGCGGCGAGCAGCAGATGCTTGCCATCGCGCGCGCCTTGATGACTGAACCGAAACTCATTCTGCTCGACGAGCCGAGCCTCGGCCTCGCCCCTTTCCTTGTCGACGAGATCTTCGACGTCATCCGCCGCATCAACGCGGAACAAGGCGTCGCCGTTCTGCTGGTAGAGCAGAACGCGGTGGCGGCGCTCGACCTTGTGCAGTCGGCCTATCTGATCGAACAGGGCCGCGTTGTGATGAGCGGCTCCGCCGAAGCGCTTCGTGCCAATCCGGACATCCAGGAAGCCTATCTCGCCGGCCACAACCAGGTCGACTATCACGCGGTCAAGCACTACCGCCGTCGCAAGCGATGGCTGGCTTAGGTCGCTCAAGGTGGTTCAAGTGATCGAGGCAAATGAGAACATCACGATCGGCAAGGTTTTTCAGCGTGCGGTTCTCACCCTTGCCGATCGCCCGTTCCTTGCTGTTCCCCCCGGCGGGCACCGCGCGTCTGCACGAGCCTCATAGTTCAAAGCGCCGCCAACCCGCGGAGCTCACCTCTTCGCCGCTGTACGATCGTCACGCCGACGAATGTGACGGCCCCACCGAGATATACAAGGCGGACGTTCGCCCAGAAATGCGACAGCCATCGCAACCGCCAGAACGGGAACGTCATATCTGCCGCGTTTGTCGTCGCGCCGCAACGCCGCCCGCGCCTGAAGCCCAATCGGGTCGGTTGCGCCGATCTTTCTCTCCACGACAACCATATCAGCCCCGGACAACTGAAATGCCATCTCGCCGTGCCTGCGAAAATGGCGACTGAACATGGTCGAGTTCCGCGAAAAGCGCAGGAAAATCAACGAATCTGATCGATATCCCGCCGCTCATAGCAGTGTGGTTGCAGGTTCGGGTGCCGCCGGTGCGGCAGAGGCGCTTAGTTGCTTTCCCTGCTGGGCAACGGCTTCATATTTGTGCGGTCATGCCCTCAGGAGTTTATTTCGTGCCGCAAGCTATCTTATCCGCGCAGAGTCGACCTCAACGTTCGCCTGCCGAGTTGGCCTCCATCATCACAGCTGCCTATGAGCGCATCGAACGGGACCGGCGCCGCAACTGCTGGATTTATGTGCGGCCCGTGGAAGAAGCGCTGGCCGCGGCCGATGCCCTTGTGCAGCGAGCGGAGAAGGGCGAAGTCCTGCCGCTCCTTGGCGTACCATTCGGCGTCAAGGACAATATCGACGTTGAGAACATGCCAACCACAGCAGCCTGTCCGTCATTCGAATATGTGGCTGCGCGATCGGCCAGATGCGTCGAGAGTTTGACGGCCGCAGGGGCGATCTGTCTCGGCAAGACCAACCTGGATCAGTTCGCAACGGGACTGTCCGGCACCCGCTCCCCCTATGGCGCCTGTTCCAGCGCAGCCAACGATCTGTATGTCTCCGGCGGCTCGAGTTCCGGTTCGGCTGCTGCCGTAGCATCCGGCCATATTGCCTTCGCTCTCGGCACAGATACCGGCGGCTCGGGCCGGATTCCCGCAGGGTTCAATGGGATCATCGGGATCAAGCCAACCGTCGGCCTCGTCTCATCCCGGGGGCTTGTGCCGAACTGTCCGACGCTCGATTGTCCCTCGATCTTCTGCAATTCCATTGCCGAGGGCCGAATTCTACTCGGGTTGATCGAAGGGTTCGAGGCAAGCGATCCTTATAGCCGCCAACGGATTGGCTCGTCCTCCCCCTCTCCGCGCAAATTCCGGTTCGGCCAGGTCTCTGTCGGTCATCTGAATTCATTCGGTATGCCGGAATGCGATGACCTTTACAGGCAGGCCTGCACGAGGTTTTCGGAACTGGGAGGCCAAGCCAGGCAAATTGACTTCGCGCCTTTCGCCGAAGCCGGTGAAATGCTCTTTTCAGGGCCTTGGATTGCCGAACGTCATGCGGCGATCAGCAAGCTTCTGGACATCGATCATGGAGATCTGCTTGACGTCATCCGCAACGTGCTGAGCGCGGCTGCCCGATTTTCCGCAACAGATGCGTTCGCCGCGCAACATCGACTTTTGAAGCTGCGACGCCAGATCCAATCGCTTTTCGAGGAGATCGATGTCCTGGTGGTTCCTACCGCGCCACGCCCCTTCACGATCTCGGAGATGATGGAAGATCCCATCACGCTCAACAACCGCCTCGGTTACTACTCCTATTTTGCCAATCTCGTGGACTTGTGCGCAGTAGCGGTTCCCAACGCAACGCTCGGCAACGGCATGCCGATGGGCATCACTTTGCTGGCGCCTGCGTGGCGCGACCATACTCTTCTCGACCTTGCCGAGCGATGGCTGCCCGATACGAAGGCGGGACTGTTCGACCTAAAGGTATATCCGAAGGCCGCTTCCTAAAGCGCGATTAGGATGAATCATCATCGCGCTTTAGGTCCTTTGTTTGAGCATGATCTTTTCGGAAAACCGCTTCACACTTTTCCGGATCATGCTCTAGACGACTTCGAGATCGAGAGCGCGCAGATTGAGGATCACAATCAGGCCCCGGTGATAACGGATGACGCCCCTTGCCTGCATTCGGGAAAGCTGCACCGTCACCCATTGGCGGGTTGAGCCGATCAGATTGGCGAGGTCACCATGGGTGAACGGGATCCCGATCACGATCTCGCGGCCCTGCTGCGAACCGTAGATCTTCGAGAGGAAGACCAACAGACGATGCAACCGCTCGGTCACCGAGCGGGTCCCCAGCATTTGCGCCATGGCCGAGTAGCACCGTGCCTTGAAGGCGAGCGCATCCAGCAGCGCGACCGCGATACTTGCCGATTGAAGCGCCAGCGCGCGCAGGGCTGGTCCGGGCAAGAACGTCACCTGGCTCCGTTCCACTGCAACCGAAGACCATACGTGGGCACCAGTACCGAACAGATCCGGGCCGCCGACGAAATTGCCGGCGAACCAGTAGGCCAGCGTCACCTCGCGTCCGGAAGGCGCCGCGTAGTAGCTGCGGATACGCCCCTCTTCGATCAGATAAATGCCGTTCTGCAGATCGCCCTGACGCCAGACATGCTTGCCTGCCTGCAGGACTTCCTTGCGGCCGATGGCGAGGACACGACGCCGGTCTGCCTCGCACAACGGATCCAACAAGCTCGGCAGCGACCCGACCAGAGCATCCGATCCCGCCAGCATGATGCCGGTCGCATTCCCGAGACTTGCCGCTGACATCTGCGCGCTCCCTTGCCGCCGCAAGGCAAGACCATTCAAGAGCCATGCCAGACCCGTCGTCAGAGCATGATCCGGAAAGATGTGGAGCGGTTCTCCTAAAAGATCATGCTCAAACAAAGACCTAAAGCGCGATGACATTTCATCCCAGCGCGCTTTAGGCGCTTACGTCTTGATTTCCATTTGCTCGAAGGCCCTGCGGCCTTCCGAGCGGATCAGGTCAAGGCAATCCCGCTTGAGGGCGAGATAGGCAGCCTCCGCAACGATGGCGCTGGAGCGCGGCCGCGGCAGGCTGACCTCAAGATCCTTGAGGATGCGGCCAGGTCCCGCGCTCATGATCAGCACACGGTCAGAGAGAAGGATCGCTTCATCAATATCGTGCGTGACAAAGACGATTGTTGCGTTGATCCGCTCGCGGAGCTCGAGCAGATTGTCCTGCATGACCGCCCGGGTCTGCGCATCCAGCGCTCCGAACGGCTCGTCCATCAACAGTACGCGCGGCTGATTGGCGAGGGCGCGGGCAATCGCAACCCGCTGCTGCATGCCTCCCGATAGCGTGTGCGGATATGCCGACGCAAATCTGGTCAGTCCGATCATCTCGATGAGGTCGTCGGCAATCCGCAGCGCCTCCGCTTTCGGCTTGCCGAGGGCGCGCGGCCCGTGCGCGATGTTCCGGCGCACCGATTTCCACGGAAACAGATGTGGCTGCTGGAAGACCATTCCGATCTCGGGTCGTGGCGCGCGCATTGCTTCGCCAGCTATGAGCACTTGGCCTTCGAACGGCTGCTCGAGGCCAGCCATCGCATTCAGGAGTGTGGACTTGCCGCAGCCGGATGGACCGACGACCGAGACGAACTCTCCCTGGGCTACCGCCAAGGAAACGCGATCGACCGCGACGACCTGTCCGCTCGGCGCATCGAAGACGATGCTCAAATCCTCGACCTGGATGATCGCCTGACGCGCCGGGGCGGACGGAGGGTACGTTTCCACGAGCCTGAGCGACTGGTCTGGGCGAAGCAGGCCCGGGGTCATCGCCACCACACGGCACGTTCGGCAAGAATCGCGAAGGAACGGTCGGCGACGAAGGAAAGCAGCCCGAGAGCCGCCAACCCGCCCATGACCTGCCCCGTTTGCATGTTCTGCTGCGCAATTTCGATGCGGTAGACGATGCCGGCGAACGCTCCCGCCAACTCGGCGGCGACCAGAGTGTAGAAGGAGATACTCACCGCGGTCCGAAGACCGACCGTAATATAGGGCAGAGCGCCAAGAAGGACGATCTCCCACAGCATCTGCGGCTGCGGCGTGCCGAGCATCTGGGCGGCACGGATAAGGCCGCGGTCGACTTTCTGCACCCCGATGTGGGTCGCAAGCCATACCGTGAAGAACACGCCCCAAACGACCAGGAAAAGCTTGCCTGTCTCCGAGAGACCGAACCATAGGATGACAATCGGCACGAAGGCGACGGGGGGAATTGGACGAAGGATGTGAAACAAGGGTGAAAGCAGGCTGGACACCAGCCGAAACCGGCCAGTCAGGACGCCGAGCACAATCCCGCCCGCGGCCCCGATCGCAAAGCCTGCGGCCACGCGCGAGAGGCTCGCCATCAGGTCGGCGAAGAATTGTCCGCTGCGAACCCATTCGAGAATGGCGACAGCGACGGTCGATGGCGGCGGGAACAGCACGGCGTTCACGATGCCGGAGCGCGCAACCAGTTCCCACACACCCGTGAAAGCGGGCACGGAGAGGACGGCGACAAGGATACTCAGCCGTGCGCTCGCGCTGCTGCGTCTCCCGATCCTCACGGGCGCGTCTCCAGTGTGACGCGATCCGGGTCGAGCGTCTTCAGCGGCGCCGTCACCAGGACTTTCGAGAAATCGGGCATGCTCGCCCCTGGGGGATGATTGCCGGTCTCGAGCCGCCAGGCGGCATGCGTTTTCAGGGTCGCGAGAATCCTGTCGTCGAGGCGCACATGGTAGACATAGTCCGGCCAGATCGAAGCCAATTCTTCGCGTTTCATCCCCGTCGCTGCTGCGATAACGTCGATGGCATCACCCGGATTAGCCTTGAGCCAGCCCTCAGCCTCGATAAGGGATGCCAGGAACTTGCCGACGATAGCCGGGTTGGCCGCGAGGTAAGACTGCGTCACGACGATATTGAAGGTCTCCGAGTAGAGACCTTTGGTATCAAGCGGGATCGCGCCTTCGCCGAGAGCCTTCTTTGCATTCGCGACGTGCGGCTCCCAGGTATCGAACGCGTCGATACTGCCGGCCGCCATCGCGGGCAGCATCTCCTGAGGTCGCAGGTTGACGAGCGTTACGTCTTTCGACGTCAGGCCCGCCGCTTTCAACAGAACCGACGTGTAAACTTCGCTGCCGGTTCCGGCCGTAAAGGCGATTCGCTTTCCACGTAGATCGGCCTTCGTCTTGATCCCGGCGGAAGCTGCGGTCATGGTCTTGAGATCCGAATATTCCATCCCCGC
>NZ_LWIG01000057.1:82975-96958 GCF_002068095.1 Bradyrhizobium sacchari
CGGTTGTCGCGATATCCGCCCCTCCTCCAAGCACCGTATCGAGGCACTGCTTCCCGCTGGTGAAATTGGAGACCGAGATGTCGAGCCCCTGCTTGGCGAAAATGCCCTTCGCATTGGCGACGATCGTCAGTCCCGAGATCGGCCCAAGATTCTGGGCGAGCCGCACCTTCAGCACCTCGTCGGCTGTCGCGCGCCCGAGCGTCGCAAACAGGAGGGACGCAGATAACACGAACACGGCAGAGCGAAGAGCGGTTGTTGATCGCATGCCAAACCCCTGTGATGCCGGCGACCGAAGTGATCGACCTTGACGATAGGATCGTCTGTAGATGGAAGATCATGAAGCAATTAATCGACAAGGCTCGACGCTGTCCATTTTTTGCGCAAGCAGACCAGCTTCCGACCGTGACTGGGGCAATAAAGTCATCAGGCTGCTCGCACCTTGGGCACAGAGTAGCCTGCGCCGACGGCACTCCGCTGGCCTTCGCCAAGCCCGACTTCGATTCAATCAGAACCGATCGGGCTTTCTATGCCGTTGCGTGCGCGGCGAAACCAGGCCCACGTTTGCCGCGTCACCGCGATGTAACCCGGGCCCCGGTAGACGATCTGATCGGCGACGATCCGGTTCAATTTCGGCAGCGCATGGAACGGAATCGAAGGATAGGCATGGTGTTCGACATGATAGGGCATGTTCCATGCAAACCAGCGCACGACCATGGCGGTATAGGTGGTGCGGGTATTCTGGAAGGCGCTGCGCGTGCGATCGCAACCAGTGTGTTCGGCAAGAAGATACGGACGCAAAAACAATTGACCGACGATCACGGGGACGACCCAGACCCACAACAGGATCATGGTGTGCAGCGCGACCGACGCCAGCAGCAGCGCGGCGTAGCCTGCCAGATGCAGACGCGATTCGATCACGACAATGTGGCGCTTGCTTTCCGGAATCCAGGGCGACGTGGCATTGCCGGTCAACGCATGGCGAAGCATCAGCCCCACCCGGAAGGCAAGCTGCCGCAAGCCGCTGTAGACGATCAGCAGTTGCGCGTTCGAGGTCGGGATCGGGACCGATAGCAGTTCCGGATCCCTCTTTGGGTCCTGCGTATAGCGATGATGATCCCAGTGGAACAGGCAGTAATATTCGTAAGGCAAGCCGATCACGAACGAGGAAAGGTGGCCGAAGGCGAGGTTAAGCGCGCGGCTGCGAAACGCCGTCTTGTGGGCGGTCTCGTGTACCACCATGAACAGGAACGCGACAAAGTAACCCTGGACGACGACCAGCGGCAACGCCCATACGATTCCGTATCGCGACGAGACCAGCCAGATCAGCGCGTCGACACCGACGATGACGCCGTAGTGGCTGGAGGCACGAACCAGACCCTGCCAATCGGACCGCACCGATAACTCCCGCAGCATGGCCGGAGTCAGGGGCTTCTCTCCGGTGGCAGTGATGGCATTGCTCATGATCGTCGTCGCCTCTTTCCGGGATCACACACTTGACCGTGTTCGTGCGGACACTGGAATTTCGTCAAGCACAGAGCGATCCTAGGGGCGACGCCGGAATGCAGAAGCAATTAATTTCGCGGGAGTTGGGCGCTGGGCATGCCGAGACTTGCGGTCCTCGCTTCACCGCATAGGCCTGGCGACGGATCGTCGCTGGGCCTGTCGCACGTGCCGTTAGGGCAGTCAGGTCCAACTCCTATCCCGCGGGTGCTGCGTGAAGCATATCGGCGGGCGATGCTGCTTCGCACGGACTGGACTGTCGAACCCAGATCTTGACCTACGATCCGGCTCGCATCCTTTTCGCCGCGATCTGCTGGAGCGCCCAGCGCGCGTTCTTGCGCACGTCAGGATCGGGATCGTTGGCGATCACGGCGAGGTAGGCCTCGCCCTCGGGATCGGCGATCTCGCCGAGCGCGGCAGCCGCCTCCTTGCGCAAGTTCGCTTGCTCGTGATTGATGCAATTGCCAATCGGCCGCACGGCGCGTACGACCTTCATCTTGCCAAGGCTCCGGATCGCCTTGAGCCGCACCTGCCAGAACTCATCGGCGAGCGAGGCAATGAGCTGAACCGCGGCGAGCGAACCGTTGACGTTGAGCCCCAGCGTCTCGGCTGCCATCTCGCGGACCATCCAATCGGCGTCCTTCAGCGCGCTGGTGATCATCTCCGCCGCCGGCTTCATCTGCGAGAACGCGAGCGCACTCACCGCGGCGCGGCGCACATGGGCGTCGGGATCGTGGATCAGCGCGGTCAGCGCCGGAATCGACTCTTCGAGCTTGAGGAAACCGATGACCCCGATCGCCTGCACGCGCACGGCCGCATCACCATCCTGGAGCGCTTCCAGCGCCGGCTTTAGTGTGTCCTTGCAGCGCAACTCCTTGAGCGCGCGGAGCGTGCCCATGCGGACGAAGGCGTGGGCATGCTTGACCAGCGGCAGGATAACCTCCGCGCAGGCCGGATCCTTGAACTCGGCCATGCTGTCGGCTGCCGCCGACGCCACCATCCGCTCGGGGTCGACGAGCAGCTTTACGAGCGCACTCGCCGCCTCCGGCCCGTCGAACTCACCGAGCGCCATCGCGACCTGCTGGCGAACGCCGGCATCGGGATCGGACACCATGTTGGCGAGATGACCGACCGCGGCGGGATCACCGGAATGGCCGAGCGCGATGATGGCCACGCGGCGTTCGCCGGGATCGGCGGCCTGAAGCCGCTCGTCGGCATCTTCGAGGTCGTCGTAGGATTCGAACGGACTCGACATGATCACCTCAACAAATAGGGAATGTTGACGGTGACAGCGCCGGTTGGGCAGTCCGCCTCGCAAGGCATGCAGTACCAGCACTCATCATAGGCCATATAGGCCTTGTTGGTCATGTCGCTGATGCGGAGCACATCGAGCGGACAGACGTCGACGCAGACCGTGCAGCCCTTGTCCGCGATGCATTTAGCGTCGTCGACGACCACCGGAACGGATGTCTGATAGGACGCGAGAGGCATTTGATGGCTCCTGTTGCTGTGCTCTGATGGATCAGGCGGAGGCGCGGATGCGCTGCTTGTCGTAGAGATCCTTCTCGTCGTCGGCGATCGGGACAACATACGGCTCGACGGCGCGCTTCTCGCTGGTCATCCTGCCGTTCTGCTTGGAGAGCAGCGTGTGGCAGAACCAGTTCTCGTTGTCCTTCTCCGGAAAGTCCGTGCGCCAGTGATAGAGCCCCCAGCGGCTCTCCTCGCGATAGAGCGAGGCGTGCGCGGCCATGTCGGCGCAGTCCATGATCGACTGTACCTCGAGAGCGCGGAGCAGCTCGTGCGCGTTGCGAGCGATCATGCGCTCCTGCATGTCCTGGCGCGCCTCGGCGAGGCGGCGGATGCCGAGCTCGTATTTGCGCGTGACCTTCGGCGGCTGGAGATAGTCGTTGACGAGGCGGCGTGTCTTGTACTCGATCTGGTTCGGCGGAATGCCGTCCTCGCGCTTGGTCGGCGCCATGACGCGGTCGCGCTCGATCGCGACATCGGCGGCGTCGAACTCCGCGAAGTCGTGGCTCTCAGCGAATTCCATCGCGTCGATGCCGGCCACCGAGCCGTTGGTGAAGGCGCCGAGCATGTAGTTGTGCGGCACGCTCGCCATGTCGCCGGCCGCGTAGAGGCCGGGCACTGTCGTGCGCGCGTTGTCGTCCACGAACACGCCGGAGGCGCTGTGGCCGGAGCAGAAGCCGATCTCGGAGATGTGCATCTCGATTGACTCGCTGCGGTAGTCGACGCCGCGCCCCTGCTGGAACAGGCCGCGCGTCGGGCGCTCAACCTTGTGCAGCGTCGACTCGATCTCGGAGATGGTGTCGGGATGCAGATGCTTGAGCTGGAGGAACACGGGGCCCTTGCCCGACAAGAGCTCGTTGTAGAACTCCAGCATCATCTGGCCGGACCAGTAGTCGCATTCGATGAAGCGCGAGCCTTCGTTGTTCGCCGTATAGGCGCCGAAGGGACCTGCGACATAGGCACAGGCCGGGCCGTTATAGTCCTTGATCAGCGGATTGATCTGGAAGCATTCGAGGTTCGCAAGCGCGGCACCGGCGTGATAGGCCATGGCGTAGCCGTCGCCGGAATTGGCGGCGTTCTCGTAGGTACCGAACATGTAGCCGGAGGTCGGCAGGCCCAGGCGGCCGGCGGCGCCCATGCAGAGGATCACGGCCTTGGCCCTGATTACCAGCATCTCCGCGGTGCGGGTGTTGACACTGATGGCACCGGCGATACGGCCGTCGGTCGACTTGAGCAGGCGAGTCGCCATGTAGCGGTTGGAGATCAGGATGCGGGCGCGGCGGAGCTGGCGGTACAGCGCCTTCTTCACGGTCTCGCCGTTCGGCATCGGCAGCACATAGGTGCCAATGTGGTGCACCTTCTTGACGGCGTAGTCGCCGTTCTCGTTCTTCAGGAAGCGGATGCCGAAGCTGTCCAGTTCTTCGATGATCTTGTAGCAGTTCTGGGCATATTTATAGACCGCCTTCTGGTCGACGATACCGTCATTTGCGATGGTGATTTCCTTGGTGTACTGCTCCGGTGTCGCATAGCCGGGGATGACGGCGTTGTTCAGCCCGTCCATGCCCATCGAGATCGCGCCGGAGCGCTTGACGTTGGCCTTTTCGAGCAGGACGACGTTGGCCTTCGGGTTCTTCAGCTTCGCCTTCAGCGCCGCCATCGGGCCGGCCGTACCGCCGCCGATCACCAGCACGTCGCAGGAAACCTCCGAAAGTCCGTCGACGATCTGATCTAGTGCCATCACTTGCTCCTGGTTCGCCGCGTTTCCGGCGCCTTTGCATCAGATTTGTTCAGGTGGCTTCCCGGCGATAGCAATTAGTTGTCGCCGGGATGCGATTTGCGCTTCAGCGCTCGACGAAGGCCTTTTCGACGACGAAATAGCCGGGCTGGCTGTGGTTGCCCTCGACGAAGCCGCGCGCCGAGAACATCGCGTGCAGCTCCTCCAGCATCGCCGGGCTGCCGCAAAGCATGATGCGGTCGGTCTCGATATCGAGGCCCGATTGGCCGATGTCGTCGAACAGCTGGTTGGAGGCGATCAGGTCGGTGATGCGGCCGCGGTTCCGGAACGGCTCGCGGGTGACCGTCGGGTAATAGACCAGCTTGTCGCGGATCAGCGGGCCAAAGAATTCGTGCTTTCGCAGGCCGTCGACGACGTGCTCGCCGTAGGCCAATTCCGAAACCTGGCGGCAGCCATGGGCGAGCACGATGGTCTCGTAATTCTCGTAAACGTCAGGGTCCTTGATCAGGCTGGCGAAGGGCGCAAGGCCCGTTCCGGTCGAGAGCAACAGCAGGCGTCTTCCCGGAATGAGATTGCCGGTGATCAGCGTGCCCGTCGCTTTGCGGCCGACCAGGATGATGTCGCCTTCCCTGATCTTCTGCAGGCGCGAGGTCAGCGGGCCGTCCTGCACCTTGATCGAGAAGAATTCGAGCGCCTCCTCGTGATTGGCGCTGGCCATGCTGTAGGCCCGCATCAACGGCCTGCCCTCGACCTCGAGCCCGATCATCGCGAATTGGCCGTTCTGGAAGCGGAAGCCGGGATCGCGCGTCGCGGTGAAGCTGAACAGGGAGTCGGTCCAGTGCCTGACCGACAAAACCGTTTCCTTCTGAAATGCGCTCATGGTCTCTCCTTGTCGATGACCCAAGCTCTCGGAGAGAAGAGAGTCCGGCAATTCGGAAGTGAAATTTCCGGTCGATTAGTTTCACATTTTGCGGGCGATGATTGAAGAGCAGGCACGCAATCGCGGCTACGTCGGCAATTAGTTGCTATCCGCGCGCGCCCGCGCCGACGTAGAAAGAAGTCGGAGGCTCGTCATGACCATGACCGCATTGGTGACATCGACGGTGGTCGACTATGAAGCCAGCGCCGATCTGACATCGCTTCTCGTCCGCACCACGCAGAACGATGCGTTGAGCGTCCCTGCCGAAACACTCCGCCTCTCCTGCAAATGCGCCCACTGCACCCGCGCCCGTTTCGACGGCCGCTTCCCGGAAACGTTTCCGGGGATCGCGATCACCGAGATCGGCGATCTCGGCTACGGGCTGAACATCGCGTTTTCGGACGGGCACAACCGGGGGATTTATCCGAAGACGTATTTGCTGCGCTTGGCGGGGCGCTGACCCAATATTCGGTGTCATGCCCCGGCTTGACCGGGGCAACCGGCACGCGGCCTTTCCGTAACCTATTGCTGTCTCTGGAATTCTGGATTGCCCGGTCAAGCCGGGCGATGACAACAGAGTATGTGGCGAGACCGTACCACTAGCGAACGCCAAGCCGCATCTGGCACGGACATTGCTCCTCTTTAGAACGATTTGAACGTTCCGGAGGCAGGTGATGTTGCAGGCGGCCAATGCGGTTCGCGGGGCTGTTCCCCCGGCAGTCCGACCTGCCGGCAGTTCCTCGCTGCTGCTCACCGAGAACCAGCAATGGATCGGCGGTCCACCACCGTTGATGGACAAGCTCTCGCCGCGCGAGCGGGAGTTGGTGCTGAAGCAGGGCCGGCGAAAGGTGCTCAACCGCGGCCAGACACTGTTCAGCCAGGGCGGCAAGCATGACGGCATCTGGCTGATCGAGAGCGGTCGCATCCGCGTGTTCTACACATCGCCGCTCGGCCGCGAGATCACGCTGGCCTATTGGCATGTCGGCAATTTCGTCGGCGGGCCCGAAGTGTTCGAGGGCACCGTGCATCAATGGTCCGGTGTCGCCTCCAGCAATTGCAGCGTCGTGCACCTACCCGGAAAGGAGCTGCGGTCCCTTGCCGCAGAGATCCCGAACCTTGCGATCGGCCTCATCGAGGGCCTCACCTTCAAGGGCAAATGCTATTCGGCGCTGGCCCAGATGCTGGGAACGCGCTCGATCACGCAGCGCCTTGCGCATCTGCTACTGCATCTCGTCGAGCTCTACGGCGTCGAGGATGCCGACGGCACCGTGATCGCGGCAGCCTTCACCCACGCCGACATTGCCCACATGGTCGGCGCCACCAGGCAATGGGTCACGATCAGCCTGAAACGGATGCAGGAGAAGGGAATCGTCCTGACCAAGCGATCCCAGATCGTGGTGTGCCGGACCGACGTTCTGGAGGAGATGCGCGGCCAGGCGTCGGATTAAAGGGGCCGCGACCATGGCCGGTGCACAGGCAAGCGGCTTTATAGTGCAGGACTGCCCAAGGAGTATGCAATCAGCTTTTCCCGGCAACTAATCGACTGCGGCGGCCAATCCGGATTTGCCCTGCCTGCGCCCTCACCCAATCATGGCAACCACGGCACATCCAACCGAATGAGGATGAGAATGGTCGGCCATCTCCCCACGCTCTCGATCGCGATGTCGTTGACGTCGCTGGCGCTACTCGTCACGCAGCCGGCTTCGGCAGAGACCGTCACGCTCGGCATTGGTACGCAGGACACCACGACCAACACGGTGACCGCCGGTGTCGTCATCCGCCAGTTGCATCTGCTCGAGAAATATCTGCCCAAGGACGGCAAATACGCCAACATCAAGTTCGAGCTGGAATGGCAGAACTTCACGTCCGGGCCGCCCGTCACCAATGCGATGATGGCGAACAAGCTGCAGATCGGCATGATGGGTGACTATCCGCTGATCGTGAACGGCTTCACCTTCGAGAGCAATCCGGAGAGCAAGAGCCGCCTGGTCGGCGTTGCCGCGTACAGTCTCTCCGGCTCGGGCAACGGCCTCGTCGTCCACAAGGACTCGCCCTACTACGATCTCGCCGATCTCAAGGGCAAGCTGGTCAGCGTGCCCTTCGGCTCCGCCGCACACGGCATGGTGCTGAAAGCGATGCAGGATCGCGGCTATGCGGCCGATTTCTTCCAGCTTGTGAGTCAGAGCCCCGAGGTCGGCTCCACCAACCTGCAGGAGAAGAAAATCGACGCGCATGCCGACTTCGTCCCCTTCGCCGAGCTGCTGCCGTTCCGCGGCTTTGCGCGAAAGATCTTCGACGGCGTCGAGACGAACTTGCCGACCTTCCATGGCATCGTCGTGCGCACCGACTTCGCCGAGAAATATCCGGAGGTCGTCGTCGCCTACTTCAAGGCGGTCGTCGCGGCCAACCAGTGGCTGCGCGACGATCCCAAGCTCGCCGCGGAAAAGATTCAGGAATGGACCGGTATCAGCAAGGAAGTCGTCTACATCTTTCTCGGCCCCGGCGGCAACATGACCACCGATCCCACGATCAAGCCGGCGCTGATCGATGCGGCAACGACCGACGTCAAGGTGCTGCAGAATCTCGGCCGCATGAAGGAGTTCGATCCGAAGAAATGGGTCGATGACAGCTACATCCGCAAGGCCTATGCTGAGATGAAGCTCGATTATGACGCGCAGCTTGCGAACACCAAGAACTACGAAATCTCGGGCGAAGACGCTTTCTGCAAGAAGCCGATCTCCGATCCGCGCAAGGCCGGCGAGGTCTGGGTCGATGAGGCTGGCATCATGCCGTTCTCGTCCGCCAGCTGCACTCTCGGTGCCTACGCCGACTTCAAGACCAAGGGCAAGAAGATCAACGTCGCCTACGTCTTCGACACCACGCGCGGCATCAAGCTGTTCGCGGATCAGGCCTTCTTCGCGGTCGGCAATGGCGATGTCGCACCGTTCCTGCTGAAGAAGGACGCCGAAGCCTATGCCGCCAAGATCGGCGGCAAGGTGCTCGGTTTCGAGGACGCGGTGAAGGCGGCCGTCGGCGGAGGCAGGACGTGAGCAGTCCAGCCCTCGTCAGACATCCCGAGGACAGCATGCCGGCAACAGCCATTGCAGAGGCGGNCCCGCGCCCGCCGTGCCCCCGTCCGCAACGCCGCCCTCCTTTGGCACGCTCGCACTGCGCTGGTATCGCCTCAACCAAGGGCGCTTACGCGCCACTGCGATCGGCATCGCCGCGCTGATCGCGTTCCTCCTCGTCTGGCACCTGCTCACCACCTATCGCGTCGTGTTCTTCGTGCGCTTCACCAACGTGCCCTCGCCGCTCGCGGTCTATGCGAGCTTCACCAAGGCGATGCACGATCCCAAATTCCTGATGCATATCCTCCTGAGCTGCCGGCGCATTTTCATCGGCTTCTCGCTGGCCGCGATCATCGGGGTGCCGCTCGGCCTGATCATGGGTCGCTTCAAGCTGGTGCACGAGATCATCTTCCCGGTCGCCGAGGTGCTGCGGCCGATCCCGGCGATCGCCTGGGTGCCGATGGCCATCATGCTGTGGCCGACCAACGAGCAGAGCATCGTCTTCATTACCTTTCTCGGCTCGTTCTTCCCGATCCTGGTCAACACGCTGCACGGCATGTCGCTGGTCGATCCCGTGCTGGTGCGCGCCGCGCAATGTCTCGGCGCACGCGAGCGCTCGATCTTCCGCGAGGTGTATTTCCCAGCCTCGCTGCCGCACATCTTCACCGGCCTTACCGTCGGGATGGGGGTCGCCTGGGTGTCGCTGATCGCCGCCGAGATGATCTCGGGCCAATACGGGATCGGCTATTTCACGTGGGAGGCCTATTCGCTGGTCCAGTATGCCGATATCGCGCTCGGCATGATCGCGATCGGCGTGCTCGGCCTCGGATCAAGCCTGCTGATCCGCGGCGCCGGACAATTGGTGATGCCGTGGAGAGCAAAATGAGCGACATCGCCGCCAAGGAACCGCAAGGCCACATCGAGGTCAGGAACTTCTCGCTCAGCTATGACGGCATCGAGGGCCCGGTCCAGGCCGTCACCGACACGCAGATTCATGTGAAGCCCGGCGAGTTCGTCTCGATCGTCGGGCCATCCGGCTGCGGGAAATCGACTCTGCTCAACGCGGTCGCGGGCTTCCTTAAACCCACCACGGGAATCGTCACCGTCGACGGCGAGCGTGTGAACGGCCCCAGCGCCGAGCGCGGCATGGTATTCCAGCAATATTCGCTGTTTCCCTGGAAGACCGTGCGGGAGAACGTCGAATTCGGCCTGAAGATGCGTGGCATGCCGCGCTCGCAGCGTGAACGCGCCGCGCGCACGCTGCTTGGGCTTGCCGGTCTCGAGGCCTTCGAGAAGCACTATCCGGAAAAGCTCTCTGGGGGCATGAAGCAGCGCGTCGGCATCGTGCGAGCGCTCGCCACGGGCCCGAAGGTGCTGCTGCTCGACGAGCCGTTCGGGGCGCTCGACGCGCAGACGCGCGTCATCATGCAACAGATCCTCACCAACATGTGGCAGCGGCTGAAGATCTCGGTGCTGTTCGTCACCCACGACATCGACGAGGCGATCTTCCTGTCCGACCGCGTCTACTGCATGACCGCGCGGCCCGGCTCGATTAAGGCGGAGATCCCGATCCCGCTGGAGCGGCCGCGGCAACAGTCCATGATGATGTCGTCGGAGTTCCTGGCGCTGCGCCGCGGGCTGATGTCGCTGATCCGCGAGGAGAGCCTCAAGGCGATGGGCGGCGAGATCAATGACATGGGTATGCAGGGGCTGAACATCGAGCTGCACGGGCACTCGCTGGTCGAGGTACTTTAGGCCAGCTCGCCCTCAACTTGTCGCTCTTGTGCAAGGAGATTGGCTCGCATTGCGGATGCGCCAGGAAAGGATTCCTGAGACATCGACGACCGCCAAGCGGGATAGTCGTGACGCGCCGAGGGCACGTTGACGCATACCACCTCAGTGCGGGCCGCCGCCAGAGGCGGAGGAGCCGCGGTTCATGCAGACCAGAAGCGGCGCCGGATCGTCAGTGACGCTGCGGTGAATCTCGGCGCGGCCGGCAGTCCCATTGGTCGCGACATGGCGACGGCCGCGCCGAGACAGGCCATCGCGTCGCAATTGTCCCGAGGAGCCACATCTTGCATCGGTGTTCTCACACCTCGATGGCAGGCGCGAAGGCGAGTTCGCGCAGCACCTGTGCCAGCACGGCGGTGCCGGCCGCGACGTGATCGGGTTCGGCCCATTCATGCTCGACATGGCTCGCGCCGTCGCGGCACGGGATGAAGATCATCGCAGCCGGGCAGACCTTGGCCAGATGACGGGCATCGTGACCGGCGGCAGAGAGGATCGCCATGGCGGAATGCTGCTGGTCACGCGCGGCCCCCGCGATGCTCGCTCGCAGGCGCGGATCGAAGACGTTCGACGGCGCATCCACGAGCGGCGTCACCGTAACCGAGCACGGTGGGGCCTTCTCCTGGCAAAGAGCTTTGATGCGCGCCCCCGCCGCGTCGAGCACGGCATTTTCAGGATGGCGCAGATCGATGCTGAAGCTGACGCGCGACGGCACCACGGACGGCGCGTTCGGCA
The DNA here is from genome assembly GCF_002068095.1 of Bradyrhizobium sacchari. Classification (GTDB taxonomy): domain Bacteria; phylum Pseudomonadota; class Alphaproteobacteria; order Rhizobiales; family Xanthobacteraceae; genus Bradyrhizobium; species Bradyrhizobium sacchari. Next base: position 94,248 of record NZ_LWIG01000057.1, read on the forward strand.
CGACGGTGACCCGGCCAATGGTGAACTTGATGTCGGCATCGACGGCGCCGATCTCAGCATGAAGTGCGCTCGCGACCTCCGCAAAGGCCGCGAGCGCATCGCGCCGCTCCTGCTGCGCCAGCGTGCCGGCATGGCCCTCGGCACCCTCGACGACCACCTGAAAGGTCTTTTTGCCCTGGATCCCGGTGACGACACCGATCGCGCAGCCGGCCGCCTCCAGCAACGGTCCCTGCTCGATGTGCAATTCGAGATAGGCCTCGGCGGCAAAGCCGAGGGGCCTGTGCGCCATACCGGGGAAAGCATGATGGAGGCGGTCGAGCGCCTCGCCGACACTGATGCCATCCGCATCGCGCGCGGCGCGGATCGCGTCCATGCCCCGCTCCCCGGTAAAGGCCTCCGAGCCCATCATGCCGGGCGCAAAGCGCGAGCCCTCCTCGTTCATCCAGGCGACGACGACGATGTCGCGCACCGGCGTCTCGCCTCGCCCGGCCAGCGAGACCACTGCCTCCAAGGCCGCCATCACACCGGCCGCGCCGTCGAACTTGCCGCCGGTCGGCTGGCTGTCGAGATGACTGCCGAGCAGCAGCGGGGGCGCAGTGCGGTCTCGGCCGGCCAAGGTCAGGAACAGGTTTCCCGCAGCATCCGTCGACGGCGTCAATCCCGCCTCGCCAGCCCAGCCGATGACGCGGCGCCAGGCGGCGATCTCCCCGTCGCTCAATGCCTGACGATTGACTCCGCCTGCCGGCGTCGCACCGATCTCGGCGAGCGCCATCAAGCGAGTCCAGAGCCGGTCGGCGTTGATCAGAGGCTCGCTCGTCATCGATTACTTCGTGCGCATGATCTGGCCCGGCAACGCGCGCGGATCGCGCGGCAGCCAGCGTCCCGCCTCGACCTGGGCGATGAACTCGACGAGCAGCGCATTGAACGCCGCGGGCTCTTCGAGATTGAGCGTGTGCCCGGTCTTCGGGAGGACCGAGAGGCCGCAGGCGGGAATGGTCTTCTTCAGGAAGATGCCGGGCTGGAGACAATGATCGTCTTCGTCGCCGACGATAACCAGCGTCGGCACCATCATCTTTTTCAAACCGTCTTCTAGATCATAGAATGACGGCCGACGCGCCTGCACGCCGCGCATGGTGTTGGCAGCGCCCCGGTCGGAATGGGTGGCGAGGCGATCGGCGAATTCCTTCCAGCCGCGCGGATCCTTGTTCTGGAACTGCACCCGGCTGGCACCCAGCGCATAGGTCTTCGCGAATTCCTTGGCACCCTGCTTCTCGAAATTGTCGGCGACCTCGAGCGAGACGCCGCGAAAATACGCCTCGAACTCCTTCTCGCAGCCATAGCCAGCACCGGCCACCGTCAGCGACAGCGCGCGCTCCGGCGTGCGCAGGCCGAAATGCACTGTGCAAAACCCGCCCATGGAAAGGCCGACGATGTGCGCCTTGTCGATTCCGAGCGCATCGAGCACGGCGACCGCATCGTCCGCGGCGATCGCCTGCGAATAAGCCTCCACGCTGTCAGGCACGTCCGACGGCGGATAGCCGCGCGCGGCATAGGTGATGCAGCGGTGGCGCCGGCTGAAATAGCGCAGCTGCGGCTCCCAGCTTGCGTGATTGCCGCCGAATTCATGGATGAAGAGGATCGGCGTGCCCTCGCCCGCCTCTTCCACATGCAGCTTCACGCCATCCTTCGTCGTGATCATCGTCATCGGCATCGTCCTTAGAATTGCGGCGGGAGGTCATTCAGTGTGCGCGCCTGCGCAACCATCTCCGGCAGCAGCGTGCAGAGTTTTTCGACCCACGCCTGCGGCACGGAAGTGCTGATCTTCACGAAACGATCGCCAAAACGCTGGGTGTGATAGGTCCCCTGGCGGATCATGATGCCCTGGCGGCGATAACATTCGACCAGCGCTTCGGGGCGGATGCCCGCCGCGATGGTTTCCAGTATCAGGAAGTTGCCGTGCGAGGGCATGATCGGCAGCGCCAATCCGTCGATTGCGGCCGCCGCCTCCTGGATCATCGCCTTATTGGCGCGGTCGGTGCTGCGGACTTTCTTCATCCATTCGGCCTTGACCGACAGCCCCGCTTGCGCAGCGCGCTGGGCGATGACGCTGGCACCAAGCACGCTGGTGGAGGTCTGCGCCAGTTCTTCGAACAGATCAGGAGCAGCGACGAGCGCCCCGATGCGCAGGCCGGCGAGCCCGAGCCATTTCGAGAAGCTGGTCGAGACGACCGAGCCTTTCGGGGCCACATGCAGCGCCGGCGTGTGCCCATCGGCAAAATCGCGATAGGTGCAGTCGTGCACCAGCAGCGCGCCGCAATCGCGCGCGATCGCGGCAAAGCTTTCGATCTCCTCACGCGTGTAGCGGATGCCGAGCGGATTGTTGGGATCGACGAGATAGATGATCGCGGTGCGCTCATCGACATTCGCCTTCAAGGCTTCGGGCGTCAGGCGATAGTTGCAGGCGGGATCGTAGATCGGAATCTCGATCACCTCGGCGCCCTGCTGGCGCGCGAACAGGCAGGGCCATTTCCAGGTCGGATCGGTCGTCACCAGCGTCGTGCCCGGCTTGCAACGCGCGCGGCAGATCATCGCCAGCGCATTGACGCCGCCCTCGGTCACCAGCGCCTCTGCGCCTGGCGTGCCGAGATCGGCGACGATCGCCTCGCGCAGCGCCTCGAAGCCGAGCGGCGGGGCATAGGCGTTGAACTCGC
>NZ_LWIG01000057.1:97003-102124 GCF_002068095.1 Bradyrhizobium sacchari
GATATGGTTGGTGTTCTGGCCGAGCCAATGGAGTCCCGGCTCCGCCGAGAGCTCATCGAAATAGCGATTGCGGACCAGCGCAGCGGATTGAGGCTTCGACATCGACGCCTCAGATCACCGAGCCGCGCGCGGCGATGCCGCCATCGATCGTCACTACGGTGCCGGTGATGTAGCCGGACCGCGGCGAGGACAGGAAGGCGACGAGGTCGGCGACCTCTTCCGATGTCGCAGGCCGCTTGCCTGGATATTTGTCGAACAGCTCCTCCCAGCGGCTTTCGTCACCGAGCATGTCGATCGCCTTGCGTTTCATGATCTTGAGCATGCGGTCGGTGGCAACCGGCCCCGGATTGACCGCAACCACGCGCACGCCGTGGTCGAGGCTGCGGCCGCCGAGCGCCTTGGTGAAGGACATCAGCGCCGCATTGCCGGTCGAGCCGGCGATGTAGCTCGCGTCCCAGTTCTCACCGGAATTGCCGATGATGTTGATAATGACGCCCTCCTTGCCCTTCATGCGCGGATAATAAAGGCGCGACAGCGTGATGTAGCCGAACACCTTGAGATCGAAACCGCGCCGCCAGGCGGCGTCGTCGAGGATTTCCAGCGAGCCGGCCGGGATGTCGCCGGCATTGTTGATGAGGATGTCGATATCGCCGACCTCGGACGCGAGCTTCTCCATCGCAGACGTGCTCGACAGATCGAGCGCATGGATGGTGATCTTCACGCCATGGCGGGCTTCGAGGGCCTTCTTGGCCTCCAGCATCGCCTCGCCGTTGCGGGCGGCAAGATGGAGATGACACCCCTCGGCGGCGAAGAGTTCGGCCACCGCAAGTCCAATTCCTTTCGACGCGCCGGTGATCAGGGCGGTCTTGTTCGTCAGCTTCAGGTCCACTCCGGGTCTCCAGGATGCAAACTAGATATACAAAGTCTAGCAATTTGCATACCAAGCGGCCGGAGAGATCATTCGAAGGCGGCGAGGAAGTCCAGGAGGTTGTCGCCAAGCAGGCTGACGTGGTCCCGCATGGCGCTGTGTGCCCGCTCCGGGTCGTGCGCGAGGATCGCCTGCATGATCGCCTCATGCTCGCGGACCGTATCGACGATCCGGTTCGGCATCCGCGTCACCCGGCGGCGATAGGCGGCCACCTGGTTGCGCAGTTTGCGGGTTTGATCCGCCAGGAAGCTATTGCGCGAAGCCTCGTAGATGGCTTCGTGGAATTCCTGGTTGATGTCATAGAAGACATCGATGTCGCCAGTTTCGCCTGCCGCCACAAGCCGCTGATGAATCTCGCCTATTTCTGTGCGCCAGGCCTGGGAGACGCGCCTTGCGGCAAGCCGGGCGCAGAGCCCTTCAAGCTCCGCCATGACTTGAAACATCTCGATCAAGGCCTGCGCCTTGATACTGCGGACCGTTGCGCCCTGCCGGCCGCGCAGCTCGACCAGATTGTTGGCGGCCATCAGGCGGAACGCCTCCCGCACGGGCGTGCGCGAGACGCCAAAACGCTGGGCGATCTCCTGTTCGTCGAGCCGGCTACCCGGTTCGAGATGGCCCGCCGCGATCGCCCCCTCGAGCTTCTGGCGCAGACTCTCGGCGAGCGTCATGCCGGGGCTCGCGACAAGGGTTTCGTGCCCATTTTTGACGCGCTTGCCTCCACTATGTGCACCGATATTCGCCATCATGTTTCTCCGATACCAATATAAGTATACATATTGGTCCTCACATCTCAGCAAAATGAGCCGTTCTCTCCGGGAGACGCGCCTCCTTCGACCTTTTCGTCGCTGGCCTCGCAAGTCTTATGCCTGATTTGCCTGAAAATCGCACTGGCACACGAGTTGCTAAGAGATTTCGACGCGGCCCGCTTTCGTATGCGAATGGCCGCCGCCATTATACAAGGACATGCTGGTGCAGGCCGCTCGCCTCCCCGATTCCGGACCAACCATCGAGGCCCCGCAGGCCCAGCCGAAGCCTGAGCCGCTGCTCGAGCTGCGCGCGATCGACAAGACCTTCGGTGCCGTCGCAGCGTTGTCCGGGCTTCAGGCGAGCATCGCACCCGGCGAGTTCGTCACCGTCGTCGGCCCCAGCGGCTGCGGCAAGAGCACCCTCTTCAACATCGTCGCAGGCCTGGAAGAGCCGGATGCCGGCGGCATCCTGCGCTTCGAGGGCAAGAGCTGCCACGCCGCCGAACTGCTCGGCCGCGTCTCCTTCATGCCGCAGCGCGACCTGCTGTTTCCCTGGCGCAACGTGGTGGACAACGCCATCCTCGCCCTCGAGGTCGAGGGCATGCCGCGCGACCAGGCGCGCGCCAAGGCGCTGAAGATGCTGCCCGAGTTCGGCCTCGCCGGCTTCGAGAAGCAATATCCCAACCAGTTGTCGGGTGGCATGCGCCAGCGCGTCGCCCTGATGCGCACTTTTCTGTTCGAGCGCGACCTGATGCTGCTGGACGAGCCGTTCGGCGCGCTCGACGCGCTGACGCGGGCGATGATGCAGCGCTGGCTTCTCGACGTCTGGCAGAAATACCGCCGCACCATCCTCTTCATTACCCATGACGTCGACGAGGCGATCTTCCTCGGCGATCGCGTGCTGGTCATGACCGCCCGTCCCGGCTCGGTGAAGCTCGAACAGGTCATCGACCTGCCCCGCCCGCGCCGCCCCGAGATCGTCACCGCACCCGAATTCGTCCGCCTCAAGCGCACACTGCTCGATGCGATCGAGGAGGAAAGCATGAAATCCTTCCAGTCCTCCATCGCGCAGGAGAAGCCGCAATGAACGCGATGCCATCCAGAGAGCCGCGAGGGATCGATCCGGCCGAATGGGATGCCCGCATCAAGCTCGCGGCCTGCTATCGCATGGTCGCCAGGCTCGGCTTGGACGACCTGATCTACAACCACATCTCGCTTCGCGTGCCCGGCCACGCCGATCAGTTCCTGATCAATCCCTATGGCCTGCTGTTCGACGAGATCACGGCTTCGACCCTGGTGAAGATCGATACCAAGGGCAACAAGCTCGACGACACGCCTCATGCGGTCAACGTCGCCGCCTTCGTGATCCATGCCGCGATCCACGCCTCGAACCACGACGCGGCCTGCGTGCTGCACACCCATTCCGACGCGAGCGTCGCCGTCTCGGGGCAGGAAAAGGGCCTGCTGCCGCTCAGCCAGTTCGCGATGCGCTTCTACGACCGCCAGGCCTTCCACGATTACGAAGGCGTCGCCATCGATCTCGACGAGCAGACGCGCCTCGTGCGCGACCTCGGTCCGCACAAGGTCATGCTGATGCGCAACCACGGCATCCTCACGGTCGGCCGGACGCCGGGCGAAGCCTTCATGCTGCTCTATTATTTCGAGCGCGCTGCGCGGATCCAGCTCCAGATGCAGGCGGCAGCCGCAGCCGGCGCCAAACTGGTGATGCCGCCGCACGAGGTCTGCGAGAAGGCTGCCCGCCAGTTCTGGGACTTGCAGGGCGACATCCTCGTGCCCGGCGAGCGCGAATGGCCAGCCTTGATGCGCCAGCTCGATCGCACCGATCCGTCTTATCGCAATTGATTTTCATCGCCTGGAGTATGACCATGTTGAGCCGACGCCGCGCCTTCTCCGTTCTCTCCGCCATCGCATTGGCGACCGGCTCGCTGGTCACGGCCGCGCCAGCAGCCGAGCCGCAGAAGGCGAGCCTGCGCCTGAAATGGCTGCCGCAGGCCCAGTTTGCAGGCTTCTACGTCGCAGCCGCCAAGGGCTACTACAAGGCCGAGGGCATCGAGCTCACCATCAATCCCGGCGGACCCAATCTGCTCACCGAGAATCTGGTCGCGACCGGCGCCGACACGTTCGGCCTCTCAGGCGGCACCGACAGCGTGTTCGCCGCCCGCGACAAGGGCCTGCCGATCGTCTGCATCGGCGTCTCGCACCAGATCACGCCGTTCATCTTCGTCACCCGCAAGGACGGTCCGGTGAAGACGATCCAGGATTTCAAGGGCAAGACCGTCACCACCTGGTTCACCGGCGCCAATCACGTGCTGTCCGGCATGCTCGCCAAGGAAGGCATCAAGCCGGATGAGCTGAAGATCCAGCCGCAGCAGGTCTCGGTGACGCCGTTCGTGGATGGCAGCGTCGATGTGGTCACGGCGACCTATTACAACGAGTTCTACACCATCCAGTCGCGCATGCCGAAGGACAGCTTGAAGACCTTCGTCGCCGAGGATTACGGCATTACATTTCCGCGGGACACGCTGATCGTGGCCGAGGCCACCGCCAAGGAGAAGCCGGAGCTGGTCAAGGCATTCCTGCGCGCCTCGCTCAAGGGCTGGAAGGACGCCTTCTCCGATCCCAAGGGCGCCGTCGACACCGTGATGGCCGCGGCGCCGACGCTCGACCGCGCGCAGCAGGAGTTCATGCTCACCGAAGTGAAGCGCCTGATGACTTCAGGCGCGGCCGCGAAAAACGGCATGTTCTGGATCGATGCCGATGCGGTGAAGACCGCCCACGACTTCTTCCTGAAGTACGGCGTGATCTCCAAGCCGGTCGATCTCGCCGCCGCCTATGACGCAAGCTTCATCCAGAGCATCCCTGCGGCGGACCGGCTGCCGTGAGCAGCTCCGCCGCGACATCGCTTGGTGACGGCCGCGCGGCTGCGCGGTCGACCACGATGCCGGATTCGCTGCGCAAGCTGATCTGGCTCCTTCTCGGCCTCAGTATCGCGGCGGTGATCTGGGAAGGCGCGGTGCTGCTGTTCGGCATCCGCCCCTACTATCTGCCGCGCCTCAGCACGATCCTGATGGCGATGGCGACGACGCCGCGCGCCTATATCGACGGCTTCCTGCGCACGCTTGCGGAGACGCTGATCGGCTTTGCCTCCGGCGGCGCCTTCGGCGTGCTTATGGGCATCCTGTTCTTCCGTGTCCGCGCGCTGCGGGAAATGATCTTTCCGATCTTCGTGGTGTCGCAGACCATTCCGGTCATCGCCTTCGGCGCGCTGGTGGTGCTGTGGTTCGGCAACACCCTCCTCGCCAAGGCGATCATTGCATTCTACCTGACCTTCTTTCCGGTGACGGTGAACACGCTGCTGGGCCTCGAGACCGTCGATCCCAAGCAGGTCGCGCTGATGCGCAGCTTCGGCGCCTCCAACCGCCAGCT
>NZ_LWIG01000057.1:102179-122739 GCF_002068095.1 Bradyrhizobium sacchari
CTCGCCGCCTCACTGAGCCTCGTCGGTGCCATCGTCGGCGAATGGTTCGGCGACACTACCGGGCTCGGCGTGCTGCTGCTCCAGGCCATGTTCACCGAGAACGTCGTCGCGATCTGGGGCGCCTTGCTCGCTGCGGCCCTGCTCGGCACGTGCTTCTATGCGGTGGTCGCCGCAGTCGAGCGGCGGCTGGTGTTCTGGAGCGCCGAGCAATGAGCCGCGCGCTCGCTTCTCCTTCACTCGCGGTCCAGCGCGGCATTCTCGGCGCTGTCCTCCTGATTGCTTGCTGGGAGGGCGTGGCGCGTGGACTGCATCTGCCGGCCTATGTACTCCCCGCGGTCAGCGACATCGTCGCGGGCCTCTGGTCGAAACGGGCCACGCTGACCGATGCCGCCGGCTACACCCTGCTCGAAGCCCTGATCGGTTACGGGCTCGGCTGCCTGATCGGTATCGGCCTCGCGATCGCCATCGCATTGGTACCGGCGTTGCGCAGCGCGATCCTTCCGCTTGCAACTGCGATCAATTCGGTGCCCGTGGTCGGCTATTCGCCGCTGATCCTGCTGTGGTTCGGAATTGGCGTCAGCTCGAAGATCGTGATGGTGGCGATGGCGGTGAGCTTCACCATCCTGCTGTCGATGCTGGCCGGGCTCGACCGGGTCGATCGCCGCGCCGTCGACCTCATGAAGAGCTTTGGTGCGAGCCGCCTCAGCGTGCTGTGGCGATTGCGGCTGCCAACCGCTCTGCCGCTGCTGCTCGCCGGCATGCGCGTCTCCACCGTACGCAGCGTCATCGTGGCGATCGTCACCGAAATGCTCGGCGCCCATGGCGGGCTCGGCTGGGTGATCTATCAGGCCGTGCTCCAGATCGATTTCGTCCAAGTCTGGTCGGCGATCTTCGTCGCCTCCGCCGCAAGCCTCGCCTTCTTCGGCCTGATCGGCTTCCTCGAGCGAAAAATCCTGTTCTGGACATGACGCCATGAAACGACAGATGCATCTCGGCCTGTTCATCCTGGGCACCGGCAGCCATGTCGCGGGCTGGCGCTATCCCGGCGCGGTCGACAGCTTCCAGGACTTTACGGCGATCCAGCAGATCGGCCGCACCGCCGAGCGCGGCAAGTTCGACCTGATCTTCATGGGCGACAATCTCTACGCGGACGCCGCCGCCCATCCCTCCTATACGCTGCGGCTGGAGCCGCTGACGATGCTGGCCGCGCTTTCGACCTCGACCAGTCATATCGGCCTCGGCGCTACCGTCTCCACCACCTACAGCGATCCGTTCTCGGTCGCGCGCGTGTTCGCCTCGCTGGATCACATCTCGAAGGGACGCGCCGCATGGAACGCCGTGACGACGGCCAATCCGGCGACGGCGGCGAACTTCGGTACGACGCACCCCGACCACGCCCGCCGCTACGAGATGGCCGGCGAGTTCCTCAACGTGGTCAAGGGCCTGTGGGATGGCTGGGCCGATGATGCCATCGTGGCCGACCGGACCACCGGCCTCTACATCGATCCGGCAAAGCTGCGCCCGATCGACCATGACGGCCCCTTCTTCAAGGTGAAGGGCCCGCTCAACATCGGTCGTAGCCCGCAAGGCCAGCCCGTCGTGCTGCAGGCCGGCGGCTCCGAAGCCGGCCAGGCGCTCGCCGCGCGCACCGCCGACATCGTGTTCTCGGTGGTGCAGGACATCGAGGAAGCCAAGGCCGGCTACGCCTCGCTGAAGACGCGGCTGCCGGGGTTCGGACGCAGGGCCGAGGACGTCACGGTGCTGCCGGGCGTGATGCCCGTGGTCGGCCGCACCGACAAGGAGGCGTTCGAGAAGCTCAACACGCTCCAGAGCTTTGTCAGCGGCAACAATGCACTCGCCATCCTGTCCGATCGGTTCGGGCGCGACATGTCCGTCTACGATCTCGACGGGCCGATCCCCGACATCGCGCCGTCAGACAGCTATCACAGCTTCGCCAGCGTCATGCTCGCCAAGGGCCGCCGCGAGAACATGACTCTGCGCGATCTCTATAATCTCACCGCCGCCGCCCGCGGCCATTGGGTGCTGTGCGGCTCGGCCGAGCGCATCGCCGATACGCTGCAGCTCTGGTTCGAGGAGCATGCCGCCGACGGCTTCAACGTGATGCCGCCCTATTTCCACGAGGGTTTCGAGGACTTTGTTGAGCTCGTCGTGCCGATCCTGCAGGAGCGCGGGCTGTTCCGCAGCGATTATGAAGGCACGACATTGCGCGATCATCTCGGCCTCGCGCGGCCGGCCAATTCGTTCTTCGCGGCTTAGAGTGCGCCGGCGACGCGCAGTGCTTGCTCGAGCGCCTGCGTTCGCCATTCATTTCGAAATGCAGACACGCCACCCCGTCCTCGCGGCGCAATTCGCCCGAGCTTTGCTTGATCGTTCCACCCTCTAAACCAAGAGGGCGCAGGGAAGGCCGGGTGCTGACCTCGCACCCGCGGTCCGCTGCGCGAAGGTAGCGCAAAGGAACCGCACAGCAGCATACAGGTGGTGCCGATCACTCGGCCTTCCCTGCGCGATGGTCGGACGGCTTATGCCGCGCTCTCCCGGGAGCCGAATTCCCTCTGGCCTCCCTCACTCCCACGGAATTCACCAGCGGCGCGCCGGTTGACGCAACTGCCGCTCCGCAAGAGCTTGACCGTAGCAACGACGGCCAGGACCACACGGTTTTGCCGTACGCACGGCCCGCCATTCGCCGCAGTATTCCCGACCCTGTCGACGGAGCCGGAAACTTGCAAACGAGACGAAGCCTAGCAGCGTCGTTCGTCCGCACGCGGTTTCGAGCTCACAGGGACTACCCGCCCTGCCCGCACCATTTCGTGCCCGACGCCACCGCGTCCACCGCAAGCCCCGGCTCGCAAACATGACGACCACATGATCGCCCCTCAAGAATGAGCCGGGATGGGCACCACATACGACAAATCCGAATTTCGGTAAAGCGGAATATTTTTGGCGGATCGGCTTGACAGCCGCGCGACACAGCCCGGTCCGTAGCCCGGATGGAGCGAAAGCGTCATCCGGGAAAGTGCCGAATGCCGGGCGAGCGGCCCCGGATTCGCGGCATGCACCACCCCGCACGCCGCCGTCAGTCACCTGGCATTCGAGCGTCTCCGGCGGGAGACGGCGATTTACTGCGAACGGTCCGACGTCCAGCCCTTGTACTCGGCGATGTTGTCCCTGGTCACGAGCTTGGACGGCAGGAGCTCGACGGTCGAGGCCGGCTTCTGGCCGTTGAGAATGCCGACGCCGACCTGCACGGCCCGCCGCGCCATGAAGAACGGATCTTGCGAAGCGGAGGCCTGGATCTGCGGCGACTGCGGATCCTTCAGCGCCGCCTCGATATCGGGCGCGCCGTCCACGGCGGTGATGACAATGCCCGTGCGGTTCTGCTGGCGCGCGGCGAGGTCGGTGCCGATCGCCTGCGGATCGTTGATGGCGAAGATGGCGTCGATCTTGGGGAAGCGGGTCAGGTAACCCTGCGCCACGGTGAGGCCGCCTTCACGCGATCCTTTGCCATCCTGGTCGTTCGACAGCACCTTGATGCCGGGATTCTTCGCGAAGACGTTCTTGCAGCCGACGACACGATCGATCACCGCGGAGACCTGCGGCCCGTTCTCGATGATGACATCGCCCTTGCCGCCCAGCTTGTCGACGATGTACTGGCAGGAGATCTCGCCGGCCTGCACGTTGTTCGTGGTCACGGTGGCATCGGCGCCTTCGGCCGCGGTATCGACCGCGACGACGACGATGCCCGCCGCCTGCGCCTTCTTGATCGCCGGCCCGATCGCCTTGGGATCGCCGGGGTTGAGGAGGATCAGGTCGACGCCGGCTGCGATGAAATTGTCGATCTGGGTGACCTGCTTGCCGAGGTCGTATTCGAAGCCGACCGCGGTGATCTTCACATTTGGATTGGTCTTCTTCGCCTCGAACTCGGCGCCCTTCGACAACGCGACGAAGAACGGGTTGCCCATCGATCCCAGCGAGACGCCGATCGACTTGAGCTCCTTGGCGACGGACGGCGCGGTGGTCAGGGCGAGCGCCATCGCGGCGCCGGCGAGCGTGATCGTCTTCAACATGGACTTCCTCCCTGGTCTGTCTTCGTCCCCGGCACGGCAGACCAGTTGCCGCAACGGAACTCGCATCAAGCCATCCGCCCTTGGCGCCTTCTAGGTCCGGGCGGACCCCTGCAACCGGTAACGGTCCAGCGCCACCGCACCGATGATGACAAGGCCCTTGATCACATATTGCCAGATGTCGGAGACACCGATGAGGATGAGGCCGTTCGACAGCACGGCGATGATCAACGCGCCGACCAGCGTGCCCCAGATCGAGCCGATGCCGCCGACGAACGAGGTGCCGCCGAGGATCACGGCGGTGATCGCATCGAGCTCATAGGACTGGCCGAGCTGCAGGCCGTTGGCCGCATAGAGCCGCGCCGCCTGCATCGCGCCGCCGAGCCCGGCGAACAGTCCGGAGACGCCGTAGACGAAGATCAGCACGGCCCAGACCTTGATGCCGGCAAGCCGCGCCGCGCTTTCATTGCCGCCCACCGCGTAGATGTGCACGCCGAGCACGGTTCGGCGCAGCACCAGCCACGAGACGAAGATGACGAACAAGGCGATTACCGAGAGCCACGGGATCGACGCGACGCCCGGAATGAGCGTCAGCGAGCCGTTGCCGATGAAGGCATAGGGAATGGAGGGATTAAACACGGTGGTATCGGCCCCGAGGAGCCGCGCCAGGCCGCGCACCGCGGTGAGCGAGCCGAGCGTGACGATGAAGGGCGGCAGGCGGAGCAGCGCAATCAGCGCGCCGTTGACGACGCCAAAGCCGAGGCCCGTGAGCAGCGCAGCCGGCAGCCACAGCATCCCGAGTTCCGGCATCTTGGAGAGCGTCAGACCTGCCATCGCGGAAGCCGCCAGGATCGAGCCGACCGAGAGGTCGATGCCGCCGGTGAGGATGACGAAGGTCATGCCCGCGGCGAGCACGGTGTTCACCGCGGCCTGCTGCAACACGATGCCGAGATTTTGTCCGGTGAAGAAGCGGCCCTCGGACAGGAAATGGAAGCCGATGCAGAGGATCAGCAGCACCGGCAGCATGCCGAGCGCGCTGATCAGCATCCTCACCCGCTGACGCCTTGACTCTGCGGCGACACCGTTGGTCGTCGTCGGCGCGGGCTTGGCCTGCGAGGCACCGTTGTCAGGCATCGAGATGCTCCATCCCCGTGGCAAGCGCCATGATGTCTTCCTGCGCCAGCGGCGAATGAGGGCCGCGGCTGACTTCACCGGCGATGTGCCCGGCACGCATCACGACGACGCGGTCGCAGATGCCGATGATCTCGGGCAGATCGGACGAGATGACGAGAATCGCGGTGCCGGTCTTGGCGAGATTGTCGATGATAGAATAGATTTCCGACTTGGCGCCGACGTCGACGCCGCGCGTCGGCTCGTCAAGGATCAGCACCTTCGGCGCGATGGCGAGCAGCCGCGACAGCAGCACCTTCTGTTGGTTGCCACCGGACAGACCACCGGCGGGAACACCGACATTGGCGGCACGGATGCTGAGCCCCGCGAAGGCCCGGTCGGCGCGCTCACGCGCCTTGTCGCGATCCAGGACCCAGCCGAGCTTGGCGTCGCGACCGAGCACAGCGAGATTGATGTTGTCGAGGCACGACATGTCGAGGAACAGGCCGAGCGCCTTTCTGTCCTCCGTCAGATAGGCGATGCCGGCCTCGAGCGCCTCCCCCGGCGTGCGAATCTCGACCGGGCGTCCCTCCAGCTCGAGCTGGCCCGACGTTCGCGGTGCCGCGCCGATGATGAGATGCGCAAGCTCGGTACGACCCGCGCCGATCAGGCCGGCCAGCCCGACCACCTCGCTCGCATGCACGGTGAGTGAGCAACCCTTGACGCGCCGGCCGTCGGCCATGTCGATCGCCGCCAGCACGGGATGTCCCCGCCCCGCCTCCGGATCATGATCCTTCTTGTAGAACGAGGAGACGTCACGCCCGACCATCATCCGGACGATGGTGTCGGCGCGGATCTCGGGCTTGTCGAGCGAGCCGACCAGCCGGCCGTCGCGCAGCACGGTGACGCGATCGCCCAGCGCGTAGACCTCGTCCATGCGATGCGAGATGTAGATGATGGCGAGTCCCTCGGCGCGCAGCTGGCGGACCAGCGCGAACAGCCGCTCGCTTTCGGCAGCCGACAACGAGGTGGTCGGCTCGTCCATGATCAGGATCTTCGATCTGGCGTGCAGCGCACGCGCGATCTCGACCAGCTGCCGCTGGCCCATGGAGAGGTGCGCGACCAGCGTCGACGGCAGGAAGTCTGCGCCCAGCCGCCTCAGGATCGGCCCGACGCCCTCGCGCATGGCGCCGCGGGCCAGCAAACCTGCCCGCGACATCTCCCGTCCCAAATAGATGTTCTCGGCAACACTGAGATTGGGCGCCAGCGACAGCTCCTGATAGATGATGGAGATGCCCGCTGCACGGCCGCCGAGCGGACCTTCGATCCGCACCGGGTTTCCTTCAATGCGGATCTCGCCGCCGGGATCGGGCCGGTAGGCGCCGGACAGGATCTTCATCAGCGTGGACTTGCCGGCGCCGTTCTCCCCCATCAGCGCATGAATTTCGCCGGCATAGACGGTGAGATCGACGGCACGCAGCGCCTTGATGCCGAAGAAGGACTTCGAGACCCCGCGCATCTCGAGGATCGGATCGTTCATCGTGCCTCCCGGCGCACAATGCGTTTCCTACCCGCGTCTCAATCATTCTTGTCAGCGCGGTTCACGCATTAAACAAAAGGCCGCGAGCCGGGGCAATACCGAACAGACGGGAATGCAGCATCAAGGCAAGGCTAGTGGCGCGGCCGATACAGTTCGCGCCAGGCGGGACGCCGCTCGGCATAGGCTGCGGCCAGTCCAGCGTCGGGTTCAAACGTCTCGGCACGCTGCGGGCGCGTGCACACAGCGGGGATCGCCTCACCGGTGACAGCAAGCCGCCCTAATCTTGCCGCACCGAACGCTGCGCCGGTCTCGCCTCCCGCGAAGCGATGAATTGGAACATTCAGCACGCCCGCCAGCACCGCGAGCCAGAACGGAGACCGTGAACCCCCGCCAATGACATCGGCTTCCGCAATGGCGATGCCGGCATCCGCGAGCGCGTCGCGGCAATCGGCGAGCGCAAAAGCGACACCCTCGAGCACCGCCTGCACGATCATCTCGCGATCGGTGCCGTGGCTCAGACCATCGAGCAAGCCGCGCGCGGCGGGATCATCATGGGGTGTCCGCTCACCCGCGAGATAAGGCAGGAAGCTTACCGGCGACGGCGCCTGCGGGCGTGATCCAAGCGGGGCCAGCAACTCGGCCTCGCTGACGCCGAACAGGCGCGCGGCCCAGGCAAGGCAGGAGGCGGCCGACAGGATCGCGCCGGCCTGAATCCACATGCCGGGAACGGCGTGGCAGAACGTGTGCACCACGCGGTCCGGATTGGCGGCGATCGTGCTGGTCGGCGCCAGCAACGCACCCGAGGTTCCCAGCGATATGAATGCGGTTCCCGGCTGGATCGCGCCGATGCCGATGGCGCCCGCCGGATTATCGCCCGCACCGCCCGCGATGACCGGCGGCCTCGCCATGCCCCAGCGCCGCGCGAGCTCGCTGCGCAGCGTCGTCGCGGGCGCGCTTCCCTCGACGAGACGCGGCACGTGCTCGCGCGACAGGCCGGTCGCGGCGAGCGCTGCGTCCGACCAGTCCCGGCGCGCGGCGTCCAGCCACAGCGATCCTGATGCATCCGAGACGTCCTCGATGGCCTCGCCTGACAGCACCAGGCGTAGATAGGCTTTTGGCAACAGGACGAGCTTCGTCGCCGCAAAGATCTCCGGCTCGTGCCTCGCGATCCAGAGCAGCTTTGGTGCGGTGAATCCTGCCATCGCCTTGTTGCCCGTCGCCGCTCGCAAGGCAGGCCAGCGCTGTTCCAGAATGCGACACTCAGCGGCGGAGCGTCCATCGTTCCAGAGGATGCAGGGCCGCAGCGGGTTTCCGCTCGCATCGAGCAGCGTAGCGCCATGCATCTGGCCGGACAGTCCGATGCCTTCGACCGCCGCCAACGCGTCGGCATGCGACGCCTTCAGCGCATCCAGCGTGGCAAAGGTCGCTTCGATCCACTGCGCGGGGTCCTGCTCGTAAGAGCCGGGCTTGGGCGAGGCGGTCGCAAGCAGCCGGCTCTCGCTTGCAATCACGCGCTGGGCATCGTCGACGAGAACGGTCTTGACCGCCGAGGTGCCGAGATCGATGCCGAGATACATGGATGCGCCTCGCTTACTTGGCCGCGTCGATCCAGATTCCGGGCTCCGAATGCTCGCGAATGTAGGTGACGAGGAAGTCGGAAAAGACCCTGATCTTGGCGGGCAGCCTGACACGGTTCTGATAGGCGATGTTCATGGTGAGCAGCGGCAGCTCCCAGCCCCTCAGGACGGGCACCAGCCGGCCGGCCGCGATATCGCTCTGCACGATGTAGAGCGGCTGGATCAGGATGCCGAGCCCCGCGCGCGCCGCGCCGCAGATGATCTGTCCGTCATTGCTGTCGAGCGTCGGCGCGATCCGGATCGTCTGCGTCGTGCTGCCCTTGCTCAGCCGCAGCGAATAGGGATCGTTGGCGAGGTTGTAGATCAGCATGTTGTGGCGGGCGAGGTCGGCGGGATGCTCCGGCAGGCCATGCTTCTCCAGATATGAAGGGGCAGCCGCGAGCACGCGATGCATCTGGCCGATGCGGCGGACGACGATGTTGGAATCCGGCTCGTGCTCGCGCGTGCGGATCGCGACGTCGATGCCGGCTTCGATGAAGTCCAGATAGCGGTTCGCGCTGATGATCTGCACGCTGAGATCAGGATAGAGCGCGCGGAAGGCGGGCAGCATCGGCGCCAGATAGATCATCGCGAAGGACAGCGAAGACGTCACGCGCAGCATACCTTTCGGCGACAGCGCGCGGTCGGAGACGGCGTCTTCGGCCTCGGCGAGCTCGTTCAGCAGCGTGCTGCAGCGCTGCAACAGCTCCTGCCCTGCCTCGGTCAGCCATTGCCGGCGCGTGTTGCGCTCGATCAACCGGACCGCAAGGCGCTCCTCCAGCGCGCTGAGATGGCGGCTGGCGGCCGCGTTCGACATCCGCAGCATTTCGGCGGCCTTGGACAGGCTGCCGAGCTCGGCGGTTTTGGAGAAGACTTCGAGTTGAAGCAGCCGGTCCATTTTTGCGGAATGAGGAAAAGAGACTTACAAATTTTGACCTTTATTTCCGATTTCTGCAAGGCAAAATGACGCCAACAAAGCACAATGACAGGCGAGGAAATCAGGAAATGTCGGGCCCGATCAGGCACATCGTGATGTGGCGGCTGCGCGGGGAGACTCAAGAGGAGCGCTCCGCCGCCCGGATCAAGGTCAAGACCTTGTTCGAGGGCCTCAAGGGCCGGATCGACGGCCTCACCCACATCGAAGTCGGCATGGACGTCAGTGCCGTCGACTACGCCTGCGACGTGGTGCTGTTCTCCGAATTCACCGACCAGGCGGCGCTCAGCGCCTATGCCAATCACCCCGAACATTTGCGCGTCCGCGAGGCACTTGGCGACTTGCGGATCGGACGCTTCCAGGTCGATTATCCCATCAAAGAGACCGGCGCATGATCGGTTCGTTCACCTTTGAAAACCTGCCCTGCCGCGTCGTGTTCGGCAGCGGAACGCTGGCCAGCGCCAAGGCCGAGGTCGAGCGGCTCGGCGGCAAGCGCGCCCTGGTGCTGACGACGCCGCAGCAGGAGGCCCAAGGCAAGAGCCTGGGGGCGGCGCTCGGCCCGCTCTATGCCGGCATCTTTCCCGGCGCGACCATGCACACGCCGGTCGAGGTCACCGAGCGCGCGCTCGCCGCGATGAAGGCATGCGAGGCCGACTGCGTCGTCTCGCTCGGCGGCGGCTCGACCACGGGCCTCGGCAAGGCATTGGCCTTGCGCACCGGAATCAACCAGCTCTGCATCCCCACCACCTATGCCGGCTCCGAGATGACGCCGATCGTCGGCCAGACCGAGAACGGCCTGAAGACCACGGTGCGCGACGCGGCGATCCTGCCGGAGACCGTGATCTACGATGTCGACCTCACCCTGACGCTGCCGGCAAGCCTGGCCGCGACATCAGGCATCAATGCAATCGCCCATGCTGTGGAGGCGCTCTATGCACGCGACGCCAATCCCGTGACGTCGCTGATGGCGGAAGAAGGCATCCGCGCGCTGGCCCGCGCCCTGCCCGCCATCGCCGCCCGAAGCGACGACCGCGAGGCCCGCACCGAAGCGCTCTACGGGGCCTGGTTGTGCGGTGTCTGCCTCGGGACCGTCGGCATGGCGCTGCATCACAAGCTCTGTCACACGCTCGGCGGCACTTTTGACCTGCCGCATGCGGAGACGCACACCATCGTGCTGCCGCATGCGCTGGCCTACAACGCGCCTGATGTGCCCGAGGCGATGGCGCGCATCGCGCGCGCGATCGGCGCAGCCGACGCATCGCAGGGTCTCTACGATCTCGCCAGGCGGCTGGGCGCGAAGACGGCGTTGCGCGATGTCGGCATGCCCGAGAGCGGCATCGACAAGGCGGCCGATCTCGCCGTCACCAACGCTTATTGGAACCCGCGCCCGCTCGAGCGCAATGCCATCCGCGATCTGATCGCACGCGCCTGGGCCGGCGAGCCGCCGGGCGCCGTCAAAACAGCGGTGTGAAGCGATGCGGCGCACGCTGATCAAATCGGCCACCGTCATCAGCATGGATGACGCGATCGGCGACCTCGCTACCTGCGACGTGCTGGTCGAGGGCGGCCGGATCGCCGATGTGCGCCCGTCGATCGACCTCGGCAGCGGTGCGGCCGAGACCGAAATCGTCGACGGCAAAGGCCGCATCGTCATCCCCGGCCTGATCAACGCGCACATGCACACCTGGCAGACTGGCTTGCGCGGCTTCGCCGCGAACTGGACGCTGCTGGAATATTTCCGCCGCATGCATGCGGGCCTCGCCACCGTATTCCGGCCCGACGACATTTACATCGCAACCCTCGTCGGTGCGCTGAACCAGATCAATTGCGGCAGCACCACGCTGGTGGACTGGTGCCACAACAATCCGACGCCTGATCACACCGACGCGGCCGTTCGCGGCCTGATCGAGAGCGGCATCCGCGCCGCCTTCTTCCATGGCTCGCCGAAACCGGAGCCGAAGCCGGGCGAGCCGCATTTCTCGGAAGTGCCGCATCCGCGCCGCGAGGTCGAGCGGCTGCTGGCCGGCCCCCTCGCCGATCGCGACGGCCTCGTCACGCTTGGGCTCGCGATCCTTGGTCCGCATTATTCGACGCTCGACGTCGCCATGCACGATTTCCGCCTGGCGCGGGAACTGAACCTGATCGCCTCCATGCATCAGGGCGGCGGCCCGGCCAAGACGCCGGGCGGCTGGGAGAAGCTGATCGCGGCCGGCCTCGTCGGCGCCGGCGTCAATGTCGTCCATGGCAACGATCTGCCCGATGATCTGCTGGATCGGATGATCGATCTCGGCGTGTCGTTCTCGGTCACGCCTGAGAACGAGATGATCCAGGGCCACGGTTTTCCGATCACCGGGCGGCTCCTGAAGCGCGGCGTACGGCCGACCATCGGCATTGACCTCGAATCCGTGCTGGCCGGCGACCTTTTCGGCGTCGCCCGTGTCGCGCTGTCGATGCAGCGGGCACTCGACAATGCGGAGGCGCGAAAGGAAAGCGGCACCATTCCAGCGACGACCACGATTCCCGTGCGCGAAGCGCTGCGCTGGATCACGACCGAGGGCGCCCGCATGCTCGGCCGCGAACACCAGATCGGCTCTCTGACGCCGGGCAAGCTCGCCGACCTCGTCATCATCAACGCCTCCGATCTCAATCTCGTCCCGGTGCACGATCCCGTCGCCACCGTCGTGATGCAGACGAGCCTTGCCAATATCGAGTCCGTGATGATCGGCGGCGCCTGGAAGAAACGGAACGGCCGGCTGCTGGTCGCTGGGCTGGAATCGAAGATGGAGCTGTTGGCGCAATCCGGCCGGCGGCTCGTTCAGGACATCGAACGACAGGGACGCGCCGCCTGAAGGCGCCAATGGATAACAAAATGACTGATGCTGCGAAGAATGTTGCTTTCATCGGGATCGGCAAGATGGGTCTGCCGATGTCCGTGCTCGTCGCCAAGGCGGGTTACGCCGTCACCGCGTTCGACCGGAGCACGGCGCGGCTCGACGAGGCGCGTACGCAAGGCATCTCGATTGCCGCCTCGCCGGCTGAGGCGGTCAGCGCCAAGGCCGCGGTCATCACGTCCCTGCCCGACGACGCCGCCCTGCGCGGCGCACTGCTCGGCCCCACCGGCCTCATCGCAGCGATGGCTGCTGGATCTGTCTTGATCGAAACCAGCACGGTGAGCGTCGAAGCCTCCACTGACGTTTCGGCTGCCGCACAGGCCCGCGGCATCGCCTATCTGCGGTCGCCGGTCTCGGGCAATGCCAGCATCGTTCACACGGGCGCCCTCACCTGCTTCGTCTCGGGTCCGAAGGAGGCGTTCGAGAACGCAAAGCCGCTGTTCTCGGCTTTCACCCGCGCCCAGACCTATCTCGGGCCCGCCGAGGAAGCCCGCTACGCAAAGCTCTCGGTCAATCTGATGATCGCGGTGTCGGCGGCGATGATGGCGGAGAGCCTGGCGCTGGCGCGCAAGGGCGGCATCGCCTGGCAGGACATCTTGAAGGTGCTCGACGACAGCGCGGTGGCGTCACCGATGGTGAAGTACAAGACCGCACCGCTGCGCACGCGGGACTTCGAGTCCACCTTCTCCTGCAAGCAGATGGCCAAGGATCTCGATTTGATCCTCGGTGCCGGTCACGCCGTCGGCGTGCCGCTGCAGCTCGCGGCCCAGGTACGCGAGACCTATGGCTCGCTGGTCGCCCAGGGCGACGGCGACACCGACTTCATCGCAACCGTCAAGCACCTGGAACGGCTGTCCGGGCTTGGCGAGCCGAAAATCTGAGGCGCACATGCGTAACTTCAACGAGACCACGATCACGGACGCGGTGCTGGACCGGATCGCGGGCGCAACCGATCCGCGCGTCAAGCAGGTCAGCGAGGCCCTGGTACGCCACCTCCATGCTTTCGTGCGCGAGGTGCGGCCCACCCAGAAGGAATGGGACTACGGCATCGACTTCCTGACCCGCACCGGGCACATGTGCGACGACAAGCGCCAGGAGTTCATCCTGCTGTCGGACACGCTTGGCGTCTCCATGCTGGTCGACGCCATCAACCATCCGGTGCCGGAAGGCGCGACGGAGACCACCGTGCTCGGCCCGTTCTTCGTCCAGGCCGCGCCCGAGAAGGACAGCGGCGCCGACATCTCTGGCCCGATGGAAGGCGATCCGATGCTGGTCACCGGCTCGGTCTCGACCGTGGATGGAAAGCCGCTCGCAGGCGCCATCGTGGACGTCTGGCATTCCGACGACGACGGCTATTACGACGTGCAGCAGCTCGACGATATCGGCGATCTCGCGATGCGCGCCCGTTTCCACACCGACGCCGGCGGCCGCTTCCATTTCTGGTCGATCAAGCCCGCCGCCTATCCGATTCCGCATGACGGCCCGGTCGGCGAGATGCTGGAGGCACAGGCCCGCCATCCCTGGCGACCCGCGCACGTGCACTTCATGATTTCGGCGCCCGGCTTCGAGCAGCTGGTGACGCATGTGTTCGTGGCCGGCGACCAATATCTCGACAGCGACGTGGTGTTCGGCGTCAAGGACAGCCTGATCCGCGAGTTCACGAGGCATCCCGCCGGCCGTGCGCCGGATGGTCGCAAGGTGGACAGCGCCTATTTTCATTTCAACTATGATTTCGGCCTGAAGCAGGTTGCGAGCAGCGCAAGGGCCGCCTAAGCCGAACGACAACGCAGCGGACCGGCAAGAGTCCGCGATCACGGGAACAGGGAGCAAGGATGGGACCGCGGGTCAGCACGAGCATCTTGGCCGATCGCCTCACCGGCATGATCGGCCCGCGCGCGAGCGTTGCGCGCGGCGTGCTCGATCAGCATGGGCAGAGCGAGTCGCATTATCGCAATTTGCCGCCCGACATCGTCGTCTTCCCGGAGACGACGCAGGAAGTCGCCGAGATCGTGAAGCTCTGCGCGAGCGCGGGCATGCCGATCGTCCCGTTCGGCGCCGGGACCTCGCTGGAAGGCAATGCAGCCGCGGTCGCAGGCGGCGTCTGCTTCGACTTCGCGCGCATGAACAAGGTGCTGGCGGTGCACGACAGCGACATGGACGTCGTGGTGCAGCCCGGCATCACGCGCAAGCAGCTCAATGCGGAGCTGCGCAATACCGGCCTGTTCTTCCCGATCGATCCCGGCGCCGACGCCTCGATCGGCGGCATGACCTCCACCCGCGCCTCCGGCACCATGGCCGTACGCTACGGCACCATGAAGGACAATGTCATGGCGCTCGAAGTCGTGTTGGCCGACGGCCGCGTGATCCGGACCGCGAAGCGCGCCCGGAAGTCGGCTGCAGGTTACGATCTGACGCGCATGTTCGTCGGCGCCGAAGGCACGCTCGGCGTCATCACCGAGATCACGCTGAAGGTGCATCCCGTGCCGCAGGCGATCTCGGCCGCAGTGTGCAGCTTCGATACGCTGCACAATGCCGTGGACACCTCGATCTCGGTGATCCAGTCCGCGATCCCCGTGGCGCGCCTCGAGCTGCTCGACGACGTCATGATGCGCGGTATCAACGCCTACGCCAAGCTCGGCTACCGCGAGGCGCCGACCCTGTTCTTCGAATTCCATGGCTCCGAAGCCTCCGTCGCCGAGCAGGCCGAGGCGGCGCAGGCCATCGCAGCGGACCATGGCGGCCATGGCTTTGCCTGGGCCAAGGCGCCGGAAGACCGCAGCCGGCTCTGGCACGCCCGCGACAACACGCTCTATGCGGGCCTCGGCCTGCGGCCCGGCGCACGCGCCGTGATCACCGATGTCTGCGTGCCGATCTCGCGGCTGGCGGAGTGCCTCACCGAAACGCGGCGCGATGCCGACGAGCACGGCTTCACCGCGCCCATCGTCGGCCATGTCGGCGACGGCAATTTCCACATGCTGATCCTGATCGATCCAGCGAAGGCCGAGGAGGCCGAAGGCGCCAAGGCGCTGCAGGCCCGCATGGTCGCCCGCGCCATCGCCATGGACGGCACCTGCACCGGCGAGCACGGCATCGGGCTCGGCAAGATCGGCTATCTCGCTGACGAACTCGGCGAGGCCGTGGATGTGATGCGATCGATCAAGATGGCGCTTGACCCTGATGGACTGATGAACCCGGGAAAGATCTTTGCGAGGAGCGCCAAGGCATGAGTGACAAGGCATGAGTGACGCGTTCCCGATCGAGGTCACCTCACCCACTCCGCTGCTCGAGCTGCGCGGCATCAGCAAGGAATTTCCCGGCGTCAAGGCGCTGGACGACGTGTCCTTTGCCGTCTACCCCGGTGAAGTCCATATGCTGCTGGGCGAGAACGGCGCCGGCAAATCGAGCCTGATGAAGGTGCTGTGCGGCGCCTATCGCGCCGATGCCGGCGAGTTCTATCACAACGGCGAGAAGGTCGCGATCGCCTCGACCGCCGATGCGCAGAAGCTCGGCATTGCCGTGATCTTCCAGGAATTCTCGCTCGTCCCCTATCTCGACATCGCCCAGAACATCTTCCTCGGCCGCGAGCCGAAGGGCCGCATCCCCGGCACGATCGACCGCCGCAGGATATTGGCCGATGCCAGGCGCGTGCTGGATACGATCGGCTTCGACATCGATCCCTCCACCACCGTCGACAAGCTCGGCGTCGCACAACAACAGATGGTCGAGATCGCGAAGGCGATCAGCCAGAACGCCCGCATCCTCGTGATGGACGAACCGACCGCGGCGCTCTCCGACCGCGAGACCGAGCTGCTGTTCGCGCTGATCGCGCGACTCAAGGCCGACGGCGTATCGATCGTCTACATCTCCCATCGCATGGCCGAGGTGTTCGCGCTCGGCGATCGCATCACGGTGCTGCGCGACGGCCGCCGCATCGACGGCGTCCGTCCCGCTGACGTCACGCCGGATCAGCTCGTGCGCATGATGGTCGGCCGGAACGTCGACATGACCTATCCGCGGAATTTCGCCGACAAGCCGGGCGAACTGCTGCTGGAGGTCAAGGGCCTCTCCGCGCCAACCGGCATCTCCGACATCAACATCGAGGTGCGCCGGGGCGAGATCGTCGGCCTGTGCGGCCTCGTCGGCTCGGGCCGCAGCGAGGTCGCCCGCGCCATCTTCGGCGCCGATCCCGTGACGTCGGGCGAGATCATCTTCGACGGCAAGGCCATGTCCGGCGAGCCTGATCTTGCCGCCCGCCGCGGCATCGCGCTGATCCCTGAGAGCCGCAAGAGCGAAGGTCTCGCGCTGCTGCGCTCCGTGAGTGACAACCTCGTGGTGTCGGCGCTAAGGAAGCTGTTCCCCAGCGGCCTGTTCGACCAGCGCGCGGCGCAGCGCACCTCCGACGGATTGATCCGGCAGCTGCGCATTGCGACGCCCAGCGCGCGCCAGACCGTCGGCCTCCTCTCCGGCGGCAACCAGCAGAAGGTCGTGATCGGCAAATGGCTCGCGGCCGGCTCAAAGCTCTTCATCTTCGACGAGCCGACGCGGGGCATCGACATCGGCGCCAAGTCCGAGATCTTTGCCCTGATCGACCGGCTGGTCGCCGAGGGCGCGGCGGCGCTGATGATCTCGTCCGAGCAGGTTGAGATCTGCCATGTCTGCGACCGCGCCTATGTGATGCGCGAGGGGCGTATCGCCGGGCACCTCGCCCGCAACGAATTGACCGAGGAGAACATCGTGCGACTGGGGATGCATCATGCGTGAGGCCACGGTCGTCTCGGAGCCCAATCCGCTGCAGCGCATTCCCGGCGTTGCCATCGTGCTGGTGCTGCTGATCGCGCTGTTCAGCGCGATCGCGCCCGGCTTCCTGTCGGTCGCCAATCTCTCCAACGTGCTGGTGCAGTCAACCATTTTGACCATGCTCGCGCTGCCGATGACCTTGATCATCATGACCGAGGGGCTTGACCTGTCGATGGGCGCGGTGCTGACGCTGACCTCGCTCTGCGTCGCGATCGTCTCGCTCGCGACCAAGTCGATGCTGCTGGGCCTCGGTGCCGGCCTTCTCGTCGGCGCGGCGTTCGGCGTCGCCAACGGTTGGCTGGTCGCGATCCTCGGCATTCCGCCCTTCGTCGCGACGCTGGGGACGCTGGGCATGGCGCAGGGCCTGTCGCTGATCGTCAGCGACGGCCAGAGCGTGGTCGGCATCCCCCACAGCGTGCGCGACATCTATTCGGCGACGCTGCTGGGCGTGCCCGTGCCGATCGTGATGGCGCTGGTGACCTATGCGGCCTTTCACGGCCTGCTCTATCACACCCGTTTCGGCACCTACATCTTTGCGCTGGGCGGCAATCGCGAGGCCTTGCGCTATGCCGGCCTCTCGCCGAACCGGCTGTTGATCGCGGTCTATGCGATCGGCGGCGCCATGGCCGGCATCGCGGGCCTCTTGATGACCGCGCGGATGAATTCAGGTCATCCGACCGCGGGCCTTGGCCTCGAATTCGATGCGATCGCGGCCGTCGCCGTCGGCGGCACCTCTTTCGAGCGCGGCAATGGCTGGCTGCTCGGCACCCTGCTCGGCGTCCTCTCCGTCGGCGTGCTGCGCAACGGGCTGAACCTGATCTCGCTGCCGTCCTCGGTGCAGGTCGCAAGCGTCGGCGTGCTCGTCATCGTTGCCCTGTTCCTCGACGGCCTCCGGAGCCGCGCATGACCGACATCAGCAAAGAGGCGATGATGCCGCCCCGCTCGTTCCTGTCGCAGGACGCGATCCAGGTGTTCTACCGCCTGCTCGCCGCGCTCCTGATCTGCGCGGTGCTCGCCGTGCTCAGCGATTCCTTCCTGAGCCTCGGCAACATCCTCAACGTATTGAGGCAGGCGAGCCTGACCTTCTTCATCGCCTCCGGCCTGACGCTGGTGGTGCTGACCGCAGGCCTCGACCTCTCGGTCGGCGCCAATGTCGCGCTGTCCGCCTGCATCGCGGGAACCGTGATCCACAAGACCGGCTCGCCGGCGCTCGGCATCCTCACCGGCCTCGCGTGCGGCGGTATCGTTGGCCTCCTCAACGGCATCATGGTCACGGCGCTGCGCATCCCCTCCTTCATCGCCACTTACGGCATGCTCTGGGTGCTGAACGGCCTCACCTACTGGTACATGGCGGGCGAGACGCTGCACGGCTTCCCCGCCGGCTTCCGCCAGATCGGCAGCGGCTATCTGTTCGGCCTGCCGATCCCGGTCTATCTGCTGCTGGTGTTCCTCGGGATCGGAACGCTGTTCGCGCAGCGCACGATCTGGGGCCAGGAGATCTATGCCATCGGCGCCAATCCGGTCGCCGCGCGCCTGTCCGGCATCCCGGTCGCGCGCCGCCTGCTGCTGGTCTACGCGGTCTCGGGCACCATGGCGGGCCTCGCCTCGATCATCTTCCTGTCGCGGCTCAATTCGGCGGAGGCCGACATCGGCGAAAGTCTGACGCTGCCGGCGATCGCGGCCGTGCTGATCGGCGGCACCTCGCTGTTCGGCGGCGTGGGCACCGTGTTCGGCACCTTCATCGGCGCGCTGATCCTGACGCTGGTGCTGAACGGCATGAACCTGCTCTCGGTCAGCGCCAACTGGCAGCCGCTCGTCACCGGCATCATCGTCATTCTCGCGGTCTGGCTCGACATGAAGACCCGCCGCCGCGCGCAATGAGCACCTGGAGTTCCAACAAGCAAAATGAGGGATGGAGGCAATATGAAACAGAAACTGAGCTATCTCGCGCTGCCGCTGCTGATGGCGGCTGCGCTCACCGGCGAGGTGCGAGCCGACGGCGAGACGATCGCCGTCTTCACCAAGAACCAGACCAACCCGTTCTTCCAGACGGTGCGGGTCGGCGCTGACAACATGGCGAAGGCACTCAACGCGAAGACGCTGCAGTACATCCCGACCAAGCCGGATTCGATTCCCGAGCAGCTCAGCCAGATCGAGGACGTCGTGGTGAAGAAGCCGAGCGCCATCGTCTTCACGCCGGTCGATTACAAGGCGATGGTGCCGGGCGTCGAGAAGATCAACGATGCGAAAATCCCCGTCGTCAACATCACCGACCGCTCCGCCGGCGGCAAGTTCCTCTCCTTCGTCGGCGCTGACGATTACAGCCTGGGCCTCGAGACCGCGCGCTTCCTGCTCAAGACGCTGGGCGGCAAGGGCAACATCGTCATCATCGAGGGCGTCAAGGGCTCGCTCACCAATGTCGATCGCGTCCGCGGCTTCAACGACGCGCTGAAGGAAACTCCGGGCGCCAAGCTGCTGGCGTCGCAGCCGGGCAACTATCAGCGGCTGCAGGCGCTCCAGGTCATGGAGAACCTGATGCAGTCGAATTCGCAGATCGACGGCGTGCTCGCCGCCAATGATGCCATGGCGGTCGGCGCGATCGAGGCGCTCGACGGCGCCAACCGCAAGGCCCAGGTGATCGGCATCAACGGCACCAAGGAGGCGATCGACGCGATCAAGTCCGGCAAGCTGCTCGCGAGCGGCGACTACAACGGGTTTGCCCAAGGCTGCCTCGGCACCATGATGGCGATCCGCTCCTTGCGCAACCAGCCCATCATCAGCGAGATCGTGCTGAAGCCGACCGTCATCACCAAGGACAATTTTGGGCCGTTCGACGTGCCGCTGGAGCAGCGGACCTGCCCGACCTTCGAGGACGCCGGCAAGCTCGGCGCCAAGTAGATCAAGTCAAGTAGATCAACAGGTCACCACAGATCCGGACGGCCGCTCCTCGCGGCCTTCCCAAGAATCAAGCCAAGAAAGCGGAGACACCATGCTGTTTGCCATTCACGCCCTCGACCGCACCGGCGCGCTGCCGACCCGGCTCGCCAATTACGACGCCCACAAAGCCTTCCTCAGCGATACCTCGCGCTTCGGCGTCAAGATCGTCATGTCGGGGCCGCTCGTGTCCGACGACGGCGCGACCATGATCGGCAGTCTGTTCCTGATCGAGGCCCCCGGTCGGGCGGACGTCGAGGCCTTCAACCGTGCGGATCCTTTTGCCGCGGCCGGCATCTGGGAAAAGGTCACGATCACCGGGTTCATCCGGCGACAAGGATAGACAGCAAGGCGACGTCGTGGCCACCTTGAGACAGCTCGTTCAGTCATACTGGGCCGTGTGCGAGCTGCCCCGCCTCATCGCAGTTTCCGCAACCGCCGGTCCTGTCGCGGGCGATGCTCCGCCTGCTTTCGCGAATGTCAGCGTCTCGGTGAGCTCACCGCGCACCATCGTCACCTCGCGCTGGCGCACCGAACTCAGCCGCCAGCCCTGGTAGTCACCGTCGAGCTTCAGCCGCAGCGTGGCCTTGCTCGTCTCGTCGACAAAGATCCCGACACTCTGATCGCCACCGACGACGGTTCCGACCAGCACGAGC
>NZ_LWIG01000057.1:122780-148653 GCF_002068095.1 Bradyrhizobium sacchari
TGCGACGCAGGCAGCGAAATCACCGCGGGCGGCGGCGGCCGCCGCGAGGCCGAGAAGATCGGCCGCTCATTCGTGTCCGTCAGTGCCGCGAGCGGGACTGCCCAGAGCGGATTGCCGCGCATCGCCTCCCGATTAACCGGAGAGCGTGATGGCGCTGGGGAAACCACCGGCGCCAAATTTGCGGGAGGGTCGCCAAGGCTGGACGTCGGCCCGGTCAAGCCCGGGACGTCGATGTCAGAGAAATCCGCCGGCAGCGCCGACGTCGAGGCGGACACGTCGAGCAGAGGCGCCAGCACGAGCATGAACCCCGCCGAGATCCGCCGCGCCGCCTTGTGTCCTCTCATATTCCCGGTCATCGGCCTGTCGGAAGCAACGCGCAAGATTCTCGGTCAAGGAGGCGGCGGCCAGCCGAGGCAAGACAAGCGGCTCGCCAGGCACTGAGCACCGGTAGCAAGGCTTATCGGCCGCCGATGTGACACTTGTGAGAAACATCCGCGACCTCGCCGATGTTTCCCCGGCCTGTTGCGCTCACGTCGTTCCGCGCCTCGACACCGGCTCCAGCTCCCAGTATGACATTGTTGCCGCATCGTCATACTGCCCTGCTAGAGCGTGGCGTTGCTGGGCTGGTTGGGGTGCGGAGACGTGGTGGTGCGTGGGACCTTGTTGCGGATGTTTTCGGCCGCCGCATCGTCCGCCCTCTGTGCGTTGCCAGTTGCGGCCCAGGAGCGCAGAGCGGTTGCGGCCGCCGAGCTGCCCCCGGTCACTGTCGCAGCGGAAGAGCAGCCTCCGAAACGGCTCGCCCGCAAGAAGCCGCCGAAGAATGGGGACCTGCGCAATCATCAGACTGCCGCTCGTACGGGCAGTTCGACCGCGGACGGCGGCACGGCAGGTGCAACGCCCGCCGCCTCATCCTCCTTGCAGCCCACCGCCGCCAGCGCGGTTCGCATCAGCGGCAAGGAGGTCAATGCCGTCCCGTTCTCGCGGTCCGGTGAGGCCCTCGAAGTCGTGCCGGGCCTGATCGTCACCCAGCACTCCGGCGAGGGCAAAGCCAATCAGTACTTCCTGCGCGGGTTCAATCTCGATCACGGCACCGATCTTGCGATCAGCGTCGACGGCATGCCCGTCAACATGCCGACCCATGGGCACGGGCAAGGCTACGCCGACATCAATTTCCTGATCCCCGAGCTGATCAGGTCCGTCGATGTGCGCAAGGGACCGTATTTCGCCGACCAGGGCGACTTCGCGTCCGCCGGCGCCGTGGCGATCGACTACGTCAACAAACTCCCGCACAACATCGCAGAGATGACCTTCGCCAGCTTCGGCTATCGCCGCGCCCTGGCGGCAACATCGAACGCCGTCGGCGCCGGCACGCTGCTGGCGGCGCTCGAGGCCACCAGATATGACGGACCGTGGCGATCGCCCGACGATGTCCGCAAGCTGAACGGCGTGCTGCGCTACAGCCAGGGCACCGCGACCGACGGGCTGACGCTGACGGCGATGGCCTATTCCAATGGCTGGAACTCCACCGACCAGGTCGCGCAGCGCGCGATCGACCACGGCCTGGTCGATCGCCTCGGCACGCTCGATCCGACCGACAGCGGCACGTCCAGCCGGTTCAGCCTGTCCGGCAGCTGGGCACAGTCAGGCGACTACGGACAAACCAATGTCCGCGCCTATGTCGTGCGCTCCGACCTGCGCCTGTTCAACGATTTCACCTATTTTCTCGACAACCCCGTCAACGGCGACCAGTTCAGCCAGTTCGACCGCCGCAGCCTCGGCGGCATCGATGCCCGGCATGCGTTCGACTGGCGCATCGCCGGCATCGAGGCGCAAACCCGCGTCGGTGTGCAGAGCCGCTATGACGACATTGATGTCGGCCTGTTCAAGACCGAGCAGCGCAGCTGGCTTTCGACCGTGCGCGACGACCGCGTGCAGGAGGGCAATGTCGGCCTCTGGACCGATACGACCACGCGGTGGACCGACTGGCTGCGCACCACGGTCGGCATCCGCGAAGATGTCTTCGCCGGACACGTCTTCAGCGACACGCCGCAGAATTCGGGTAGCGCTCAGGCATCGATGGCGAGCCCGAAGGCCGGCATCGTGCTCGGCCCCTGGTACAGGACCGAATTCTACGCCAATGCCGGCTACGGCCTGCACAGCAACGACATCCGCGGCGCGACGATCACGGTCGATCCCAACGACAAGGTGACGCCGCTCGACCGGGTCCCGCTGCTGGTGCGCTCGCGCGGTGCCGAGCTTGGCCTGCGCACCAAACCGGTCGAGGGGCTGACCAGCTCGCTCGCGGTCTTCATGCTCGATTTCGACTCGGAGCTGCTGTTTGTCGGCGATGCCGGCACCACGGAGCCGAGCCGGCCCAGCCGCCGCGTCGGCATCGAGTGGACGAACCAGTACAAGCCGTTGCCGTGGATGACGGTCGATCTCGACGTCGCCCACAGCCATGCCCGCTTCACCGATTTCAATCCGGCCGGCGCCCGCATCCCAGGTGCCCCCACGTGGGTAGCGAGCGGCGCGGTCACGCTCGGCGGCGACGCCGGCTGGTTCGGCGCGCTGAAGGCGCGCTATTTCGGCCCGCGTCCCCTGATCGAGGACGACAGCGTCCGTTCACGGTCGTCGCTGATCTTCAATGCCCGCGCTGGCTACATATTCGACAACGGCGTTCGGGTGCAGCTCGATGTGCTCAACCTCTTCAACGCCCAGACCAATCAGATCGAGTACTATTATCTGTCGCGACTGCCGGGTGAACCCATCGAGGGCATTGCGGATCGTCACGTCCATCCGGCCGAGCCGCTTGCCGTGCGGCTGACGATGGCGGCGAAATTCTGATCGCAGCGCGATGCGGGACCGGCATGAAAACAACCGGCGGCTGGCCGGCTGTCACAAATCCCAAAAAGAACTGACATAGAGCGAATGCTTTGATCGTCCGATAGCGCGCGTCGGCCGACGCAAGACCCCGGCTCCGACCGCCCAGCCGGTCGCGTTCGAGGCAGGAGGTAAGGGGAATGCAATCTGAGCCTGATAGCACCATGATCGCCTCGGCAGAGCGGTTCGCGCGCGCGGCGCAGGACGAGACCGCATCGATGCGTGCACAGGCTGCACGCCCCTGGGCGCTCGTCCCCATCGTGACGGCGTCGGGCTTTGCGGGCCTCGGCTACGAGATCGTGTGGACGCGCCAGTTGGGCCTCGCGCTCGGCACCGAGATGATGGCGGTGCTCGGCGTCATCGCCGGTTTTTTCGGAGGCCTGGGCGTGGGCGCGTTCGCACTCGATCGGCTGATCCGCCGTTCGGCTTCGCCATGGCGTGTCTATGCAATCCTTGAGTCTGTCATCGCCGTCTGGGGCCTGATCAGCGTGTGGCTGCTGCCGGCGGCCGGGCGCGCCCTGCCGCCTCTGCTCGGCATCGAACCGTCTCCGGTCTTGCTGTGGGCCGGAAGCCTCGTGCTGCCAACGCTCGTGCTGCTCCCCGCAACGATCGCCATGGGCGGAACTCTGTCCGCGCTGGAACGGATGACGCGACATGCGCGTGGCGAGGCGCGCGTCACGTCAGGCGTGTATGGGGCGAATACGGCCGGCGCTCTGGCCGGCACGCTCGCGTCCACATTCCTGCTGATCCCGGCGCTGGGGTTTTCGGGGACTCTGATCTGCCTCGCCGGCGTCAACGCGTTCTGCGCCCTCGCCGCGCTCGCACTTGGGTCGGCCGCGGGCAAAGCCGATGCCGACCAGCCGCGGCCCGTGCGAATTCGTGACCTGCGGCTTACGATCACTTTGTTCGCCACCGGACTGCTCGGAATCACTTTCGAGGTCCTCGTGGTCCGGCTCGCCGCGCAAGTGATGGAAGACACCGTCTACACCTTCGCAGGACTGTTGGCCGCGTATCTGCTCGGCACCGCGGCAGGCGGCCTGCTCTGGCAGCGGACCGGGCGCGACGCGAGTGGCGGAAATCTCCGCGGCCTGCTGGCCGCAACGGCTTTCGCCTGCATCACGACTGCGGCGCTGACGCCCTATGCCGGCCGGCTGGTCGAGGGCGCATCGGCCGCGGACGTGTTCGGCGAACTGGCGGTGGCGATCGCCCTCTTCCTGGTCCCCGCGACCGCGATGGGCGCATTGTTCGGCCTGCTGGCGCAGCGGGTGAGCGATCAGCGCGGCTCGGTCGGCGCGGCGGTCGGCATCAACAGCCTCGGCGCCTGCATCGCGCCGCTCGTGGCCGCGCAAGTTTTGATCCCGGCCTTTGGCGCCTGGACGGCGCTGCTTGCCGTTGCCGTGGGGTATCTGCTGCTGCTGCCGCCCAGCCGGTCGGCGTTGCTGTGGTCCGCGCTACCTGCGATGTGCGCGCTCCTGCTGTGGCTCGATCCTGCGCCAACCCTGACGCGGGTACCGTCAGGCGGCGCGCTGCTCGCGGTGCGTGAAGGACCGATGGCGACAGCCAGCGTCGTCGATGACGCAGCAGGCGTGCGCTACCTCGAGGTCAACGGTCACTTCCGCATGGGCGGAACAAGCTCGACACGGTCCGACTATCGCCAGGCCATGCTGCCGCTGTTGCTTCACGGAGCGCCGCACCACGCCTTGTTCCTCGGCATCGGCACGGGCGCCACCATGGTTGGCGGGACGCAGATGCCCGGTGTCAGCGTGCACGGCGTCGAGCTGTCGCGGGAAGTGTTGGACCTGCTGCCCTGGTTCGTCGATCTGCCGGCGGCGTCAGTGCCGCGGCTGACCGTGGCGGATGCCCGCCGCTATGTCGCTGCGGATACGGACAAGCACGACGTGATCATCGCCGATCTGTTTCATCCCGCGCTCGACGGCAGTGGTGCGCTCTATACGGTGGAGCATTTCGCGGCCGTCAAACGCAGGCTGGCGCCCGGAGGGATCTTCTGCCAATGGCTGCCGCTGTATCAGCTCGACATGCCGTCGCTGCGCGCCATCATCCGCGGCTTTCTCGACGTCTATCCCGACGGCGCGGCCTGGCTCAATCACTACAGCGTCCGCACCCCGATGCTGGCGCTGATCGGAACGCGCGACGGCGGCCGGCTCGACGTCGATGCGCTCGGCGCGCGGCTTCAGGACCCAAAGACAGCGAATGTGGTGCGGCCGCTGGGGTTCGAGGCCCCGATCGACCTGCTCGGCCAGTATGTCGGAGGTCCGCGCGCGCTCTCCGCCTTGGCCGGCCAAGGCCCGCGCAACACGGATGATTATCCGTTCGTGACATTCGATGCGCGGCGGAATGTCCGTGCGCTCCGGGCAGCACCCTGGTCGCTGCTGCTTGCGGTTACGAAGGACATTCAGCCGGATCCGAATGAACTGCTGGCTGACGGGGCGGGACGCGATGCCTTGAGCGCGCGCCTCACCGCCTATTGGCGCGCGCGCAACCGCTTCCTCGAGGCCGGCGCGTCGCTGCCGGGCGATCCGCGCGGTGCCGCTCTGATCGAAGCGGCGTCCCCGGGCCTCATCGACGCGCTTCGCCTGAGCCCCGAATTCGATCCGGCCTATGGGCCGCTGATGGGCATGGCGAAATCGCTGATCGGCTCGGACCGCGCCGCGGCCGCGCGCCTGCTGCGCAAGATCAACGAGACGGCGCCCGCAAGGCCGGAGGCGCGGGAGCTGCTGCTGCGCGAATTCGGCCTGCGGAACGAGTGACCGCCGCGCCTTACGGCGCGAAATTGATGCGATAGCCCCAGCAGTCGAGGTGATCGGGAATGGCGTTGAAGGCGATCGTGATCCGCTGGCCGCCCTGATTTCGCGGCACCTCGTGATAGAGATAGCTCGGAAACAGCACGAGATCGCCGGGCTCTGCCTCCGGCAAGGCATACTTGCCAGCATTGAAGGGCCCGATGGCGGCGCCTCGCGTGTGATGCCGGAAGGAGAAATCGAAGCCTCCGGGCGGCCGCACGAAGACCGTCTTGCAGGCCGGATGCGAGGGCGTCAAATAGAAGATGCCAGAGACGAAGCTGTTGGCGTGGGAGTGCAGCGTCTGGTTTCCGCCGGTCTCCAGCATGTTGGTCCACATCTCCTTGACGGTCCAGCGCAGCTCTTCGCCGAACAGCAGGACACCGAAATCGACCAGCTTGGGGACGGCGAGCTCGGCGATCTGACGAAACAGCTCGTTATCGCGGGGATCGGCAACTTCGGTGTGGAAGAGCTGCCCCGAACGCAGATTCTCCTCGATCCTGGTGTTCCGGATCGCGGCCACGGCGGCCTCGTTCAGCGACGGCGGAAGCAGCCCGGGCGAGCGCAGCAGCGGAATCGGAAAAAGCGGTTCGATCTGATCCATGTCGCAACGTCACCTGTTCTTGAAACGCGGGCAGACAATGCGCGGGCTAGGATGACATTGCGATGACAGAGCGAGGGATCTGCAAAATTCTCGGGTCCCGCTACTCGTCGGCCCCGAGCACTTTCAGCTTCTCGCCCGGTCGCAGCTCGTGGCGCCGCTCGCGCACCTCGTCAGAGGCACGCGCGGCCATGTCGAGACATTCGTCGAACTCTCCATTGCCGGCTTCGACCAGCGCCTGATGCAGGTGCCGTTCGGCGAAGTAGCGCGAGAGATGATCGGGCGGCAAGGCCGCCGCCAATGCGCGCGCCGCCGCGACCGCCGCATTGCAATCGTCCCGGGTCGGTTCCTCCGGGGCGGGCACGGCCGCGCCGGGGGCGGCCACAGCGCAGCCGAGGCCGGCGAGCAGGCCGAGTGCGCAGACGGTGATACGAAACGGATGCATGGCGGTCGTGCCGGCACTGAAACGAGTCCGGCGGGACGCAGCATTGCGCCCCGCCGGATGTTCTCACATCACCAGTGATCGTGATGATGATCGTCCTGGTCGTGGTGGCCGTGATCGTGGTCGTGCTCGGCCCGCTGCCCGAGCCGGCGCGCCAGCTCGGCATTGGTCTCGACCAGAAGCTTCGGTGAACCTTCCGGCCTGATGAAGATCGGGTTGGCGTAGAACCAGACGTTCGAGTAGGCCTGAACGTCGTGGGTCACCTTCTTGGCGCCGTTGACCGTCTCCAGATGCGCGGGGCATGCCGGATCGACACAGCTGACCTGCGCGTTGTTGGCATCGAGCAGCGGATTGCCGGCGGTATCGCTGACGTTCGGAGTGCCGTTCGGAATGTTGGTTCCGCGCGCGCGGATGTAGAACGGCTTGGTGCCCGCGGTGAACGTCGTCGTGAACCGCAGCCGCACGCCGTCCCGGTCGCCCCGATGCTCGCGATGCATTTGCGTCGCGGGGATCTGCCGGGCGATGGTCGCCGAGGGATTGTACACGATCGACGCGCCGGCCGTGCCCGCGGCATTCGCCACCGCGTAGTTGGGCGAGTTAGGCGCAACGACGCCGGTGATCTGGCCGGTGATCAGATCGACGTGGTCGAGCGACGGCTTGTTCAGCGGCTGCTTGATTCCCACCGGCACCAGCAGCGGGTTGTTGAAGGTATAGGGGCTGTTGTTCTCCCGCGGCACGGTCAGCTCCATCTCGACCGTGATCTTCTCGCCGGGCCGCACGACCAGCGTCTCGCCCATGGTCTTCCAGTCGTCGCCGCGCGTCTTGGCGCGGAACACCAGATCCGGACCGATGAGGTCCGCATTGACCGAGTACGAGTTGCCGGAACGCATGCCGTCGACGACGTGCTGCGACGAGAACCGTCCGGCGTTCGGAACATACAGCTTGGTGTATTCGCCGGGAATGAAATCGGCCGTCGTGAAGGAGTCACGCGCACCGCCTGCACCGCGGCTGTGCCAGTCGGAGCTCACATACATGAAGAAGTTGCGGCCCTCGCCGAGCAGTCCGTCCCAGAGGCCGCCGACCTTGGCGGTGTAGATGCCGCTCATGCCGTAGGTGCCGCCGCCGACCGCGTTGGAGGTGTACGAGCCGGAGCCGCCATTCGCGCCGCCTTCAGCGAAGTGGCCAGGCGATTCGATACCGAACGCAACCGTCGGGCCCGCATTGTTGAAGTCGCGGAAGTGCTCGATGTTGTAGCCCTTGTTGGCGGTCGCGCTGAACGGCCCCTGGCGTTCCGTGTGGGTCGGGATGACGTAGGAGTGCAGCGGGTAGTTCGCCTGCAGCCACTTGATGCCCGTGAGCGCCTTCTGGTGGCCTGCCGTGCCGGTGTTGTTGACGTTGTCCTTGCCGGGCCAGAGCTGGTTACCGCCGGCGTCGATCACAGGTCCGATCGCGTCGGTGTCGGCGCGATCGAAGCGGTATTCGAATTCCGCCATCTTGTCCGCGTTGCCGGGCCCCTTCCACGAGTGCATCGGGTGCTGCCCAGTAATGACGGCGACGTCGACGTGCTCGTGACCGGGCGCGATCCACTCGAGGCCTTCGATCAGCACCTTGTCGTAGCGCGCCGAACGATTGACGATGGTCGGGTACTCGACCTCGCGGATCGACTGCCAGCGCCACATCTGCGCACTGGTGCCAGAGCCATTCGGGGTGCCCTTCAGGCTGCTGATGGTGATGCCGTCGATGGTCTGGCCGAGCGTCTGGCTCCAGGTCGTCGTGGTCTGCCCCGGAATGTTGGCACTGGTGTCGCTGAAGCGGCAGTCGCGATTGCCGGAACCGCCATGGTTGCCGAGCGTGAACCAGTCGAGATCGAAATTGTTGCCGCCTGCGGACGCGGTGCCCCGCCCGACCGCGCGGTCGATCGTGTAGCCGGCGGCAACCGAACCATCGGTGCAAGTATTGTGATTGTGCATGTCACCAGCAACGTAGGGATTGCCGCGGCGCTCGCCCCGACCGAACTCCTCGGCCGCAGCACTCTGAGTCAGCGCCAATGATGCCGATGCGGCGGTCAACAGGATCGTCTTGCCAGATGGAAACATCTCTCTCCCCTCATTCAAGTCAGATATCGCGAAACAACAGCAGAGACTTTGGGAATTCGAACACCATGTGATCCAACGGCGTGAGCGACTCCCTGCGCGCGGCGATGATGACCAGAGTTCCGATACAGCTTCGTGAAGGATTTATGTTTGGTGCGCGCATGTCGGCAATTTCCGCCAGGCATCTTGCCTCCAGCGATTGTCCGTTGCATTTTCCGCGTCGCGTGACGATGACAGTTGAAATGCTCTGCTGCTTGAGGCGGCGGCGCGTGCTGCGAGATTTGTGACAACGATATGTCAATGCCGGCAACACCAGTTGAAGTGCAGTCCTTTTCGATATCGCACGCGGGAGGTTCGGAAGCGGCCGCCGATGTCGCCGATAGCGCGGCAAAGTCCTCGCGGTCGTTCGTCTCGACGCTTGTGCGCCTCTCGCGCGAACCCTTGCTGCATTTCACCCTGCTCGGAGCGATCATCTTCGGCATCGACGGCGTGCTGCATCCGCCTGCCAAGGACGAAAAGGTCATCACGGTGACCAAAGCGATGCGGCAATCCTTCATCGACAATTTCGACGAGGACAAGGAGCGCACTCCTTCCGACGCGCAGCTCCAGAATATGATCGACAGCTGGGTCGCGAGCGAGATCCTCTACCGCGAAGGCAAGGCGCTTGGCGTCGACCGCGGCGACGAGACGATCCGCGACCGGATTGCCTTTAAGATGCAGTTGCTGATCTTCGACCAGATCCGCCTGCCGCGTCCCACCGACGAGCAGCTGCAGGCATGGTTTGCGGACAATCACGCCCGGTTCGACGAGCCGGAGCGCGTCTCCTTCTACATCACCCCGCCCACCGATCAGGCCACGGCACAGCATCAGCTCGACGATATCGTCCAGCAGCGCGAATCCGAGGAGCTGCAGCATCTCACGCGCGCCATCCTTGCCCGGCCGGTCGACAGCCTTCCCGCAGCCTTCGGCGAAGCTTTCCGCGATCAACTGCTGGCGATGCCGGAAGGCGAATGGAGGCTGCTGCAGTCCAAGGACGGCTGGCATGTCGCCCGGCTGGATTCGCGGCGCGAAGGGACTCTTGCCAGCCTCGACCAGGTTCGGGACGAGGCCGCCAGGATCTGGCATACGGACGAGACCCGCAAGCTGGCCTGGGAGGCAGTCAAGCGGCTGAAGGCGTCCTATCAGGTACGGTACGAGCCGTGAGAGCAATCCAGTATCTGAGATTGGCGCTGCCGGCCCTGATGCTGGCGCTCGCCATGCTCATGCGGCCATCGGCGCTCAGCGCGCACGAAGCCGCGATGGGCGTGCTCGAATTCCGCGAGGTGCGGCCCGGCGCCTTCGTCGGCCGCTGGAGCATCGAGCCCTCGATCGGGGCATCGCGGGTCGACCTGCGGGTGCCGCCGCACTGCTTTCTCCGCCTGCCGGAGATGAACTGCGGCGCGAAGGGGCTGGTGGGACCGATCACCATCACCAATCTCGGCTCCAACATGTCGGTCGTCCTCATCAAGGTCATTCCGATCGAGGGCGAGCCGCGTAGCTACACGATCTCGACGGCCAATCCCGTCGTCTCGGTTCTCGGCACCGGCGCACCGACGCTCGAGGTGTGGCTCGAGCTCGCCAGGACCTACGTGAACTACGGCATCGATCACATCCTGCTCGGCGCCGATCATTTGCTGTTCGTGCTGGGCCTGATCTGGATCGTCGGCGGCGGCTGGCGTCTGTTGAAGACCATCACGGCCTTCACGATCGGACACAGCGCCTCGCTCGCGGCGGCAGCGTTCGGTCTGATCGGCGTGCCGGAACGTCCGCTCAATGCCTGCATCGCATTGAGCATTGCCTTCATCGGGGTGGAAATGGTCAAGCAGCAGCGCGGCGAGATCGGACTCACCGCGCGCTATCCCTGGATCGTGGCGTTCAGCTTCGGCCTTGTGCACGGCATCGGCTTCGCCAGCGCGCTGGCGGGACTCGGGCTCGAACGTCGCCTGCTTCCCGCAGCGTTGCTGTTCTTCAATATCGGCGTCGAGATCGGACAGCTCGCCTTCGTGCTGCTCGTGCTTGCCCTGATCTGGGCGCACCGCCGGCTCGATGCCGTCGTGCCGCGCTGGGGCGAGGCTCTCCCGGCCTATCTCATCGGGTCGGTCTCGATGTTCTGGTTCTTCGGCCGTCTGGTGCGCGTGTTCGCCGTGATCTGAGCGAGAGTCCCACACAATGTCTTTGTCTTTGCGCCTTCCCCTCCCCCTCACGACCGCGATCGTTTCGCTCGCACTGATGCAACCGGCCCTCGCCCACGAGCAGGCCGGCGTAGCGGGCGGCCTCGCCAGCGGCCTGCTCCATCCGATCACGGGCATCGACCATCTGATCGCAATGGTGGCCGTCGGGATCTGGGGCGCGCAACTCGGCGCGCCGGCCATCTGGATCCTGCCGATCACCTTCCCGCTCGTCATGGCGATCGGCGGAGTGCTGGGCGTGCTGCACGTGCCGCTCCCAATGCCGGAGGTGATGATTGCGATCTCCGCCGTGATCCTGGGAGTTGCCGTCGCCGCCCGGCTGCGCCTGCCGTTTGCCGCCGCCGCCCTCGTCGTCGCGGTGTTTGCGATCTTTCACGGTCATGCGCACGGCGCCGAGCTGCCGCGGGCAGCGAATGCGCTCGCCTATGGCGTCGGCTTCGTCAGCGCCACCGGCCTGTTGCATCTGTGCGGCATCGCGATCGGGACGTTGACGCGCTGGCCCGCCGGCGAGCGCCTCATCCAGGGACTTGGGGCCGGCATTGCGGCCATCGGCTGCTACTTCCTCGCACAGGGCGTCGGAGCCTTCGCATGAAGCTGAACTCCGCACGCCTGCTGATCGCAACAGCGATGCTGCTCTCCGGCGGACATGCCGCCGAGGCGCATATCGTCCCGGCCCGCCTCGGCGATTTCTACATGGGTGTCGTGCATCCACTCACCGATCTCCAGGATGTCGTTCTCTGGACCGCAACCGGCGTGCTGGCGGGTACGCTGGGAGCCACAAAGGGCCGCTGGCTCATCGCATTGTTTCCGCTCGGACTGGTGGCCGGCTTGCTGCTCGGGCGCGTCCTCGGCGCGGCGTCCACGCAGCTTGCGGATG
This sequence comes from Bradyrhizobium sacchari, assembly GCF_002068095.1. Taxonomy (GTDB): domain Bacteria; phylum Pseudomonadota; class Alphaproteobacteria; order Rhizobiales; family Xanthobacteraceae; genus Bradyrhizobium; species Bradyrhizobium sacchari. The sequence continues at coordinate 134,700 of NZ_LWIG01000057.1, forward strand.
CGGCAATGATGCTCGCAATCGGCCTGCTGCTGGCGGCCGCCGTGCAGGTGCCCACCGTTTTGCTCAGCGCGATGGCCTTCGCAGTCGCCGTGATCAGGGGGGCTGCCAACGGCGCCGACCTCGCGCCCGAAACCGACCGGGTGCTGTTTGCCGCAGGATTGACGTGTGTCGGCTACGCCGCCATCACGCTGGCGATGGCGCTGACGACGGTTTTCAAGCGAACGAATTCGGACAGCGCAACGTCCTGGCGCGCCATTGCCATTCGCGCACTTGGCGGCTGGATCGCCGCGATTGGACTGATGATGGCAAGCCTCGCACTGGCATCGTGAGAGGCGGCCAGGGCCGCCCTTGCAGCAAGATCAGTCAGCAGCCAGGGTGGCCGGCAGCCCGCCGAACCAGCCGCCGAAATAGCCGGCATAGAGCGCGGGGCATTCGAGATTCATCGAATGCCCAATGCCGGGCACGATCACGAGACGGCAGTCCGGCATCGCCTTGGCCATCGCGCGAAGATCGTCCGGCGCAATCCAGCCGTCCTTTTCGCCCCACAGCACCATATGCGGATGCCGCAGTTCCGGCATGCGGCGCTCGAGCTCGCGGCTTTCCTTTTCGCGCGTGAGGTTGACGGGGGTGCCGATCCAGATTCCTTCCGAGACGCCAAACGTCTGGTCGATGACGCGGTCGAACAACGCCTCGATCTCGCCCAGCCCTTCGCGGAAGCGCGGGACGGCGTTCGGCGCCATGCTTTCCGGCACGAACAGCGAGGACGCGGCCGTTGCCATAACGGTGCGAGTCAGTTCCTTGCTCGACATCATCGATCGGAACAGGCCGATCTGGTCGGCATTGAAGGTCATGCCAAGCGGCGTCACCGGATCGAGCGCGAGCACCCGTCCGAAGCGCCGCGGCTGCATCAGCAGCATGCGCGCGGCGATGATGCCGCCGGTCGAATGCGTCGCGAGGTGGCAATAGCCGACATCCAGCGTATCGAGCGCCGCCAGCATGTCCTCGGCGTGCTGCTGCATGGAATAGTTGGAATAATCCGCATTCGGCTTCGGCCGGTCGCTGTCACCGCAGCCGCGCCAGTCGAGGCCAATGACCCGCAGCCCCCATGGAAACAGCGGCGCGGCGAGCTCGATCCAGTCCTTGCTGGCGAGATTGCCGTGGATGAAGACGACAGTGACGTCGCCTTTTCCCCACTCTCGCCAGCCAAGCTGGACCTCGCCTGCCTGCACCCGCGGCATCGGAGCTTCCTATTTGTTGAGGCCCGCCGTCGGTGCCGCGCCGGGAGGCGTGGGCGCCACCGGCAGCGCCGATGCCACCGCTCCCCTGATCATGCGGTCGGTGCCGAGCGGCGACGACGTATCGACCGTTCCCTTGGTGACGAAGTCCACCACGTCGACGGAGAACTCGACCGGGTTATCCGTATGGATGAAATGTCCGGTCTCCGGATAGATCTTGAGAATCGGCCGGTTGCCGGCGTTGGTCATCCGCGACATGAACGGTGTGATGACGTCGCGTCCGAGGTCCGTGAGCCCGTTGAACGCCGGCGTCGGAATGAACGGCTCCTTGTCGCCGAAGGACAGGAAGATCGGCGCCTTGATCTGGGTGATGCGCTCGTACAGGTTCTTCGGATCGTCCTGCTGGAGTTCCGCTCCGATCGTGTAGATGTCAAAGATGAAGACGTTGCACCATTGCTCGAGCTCTTTCGGATTGCCCCTGGTGAGCCCGACGCGCTGCTCGGTGTGGAAGCGGGCGTATTCGCTGTCGCTGAAGAAGTACCCGCTCTTGGCCGCCGATACCGCGCCCGTGTTCGGATCGCGCTTCCTGAAATAGAAGAAGTCACGGATGTTCTGCTCATCGCGCGCCTTCTCCGCCGCGAGGATGCCGGTCTGGTCCCAGACCTGCTTCCACTTGTCGAAATCACGGCCGAGGCCGTCTGCGAACAGCGGCGCCTTCTTGTCCTTGGCGATGGTGATCTCGCGCGGATATTCCTCGAGGCCGGAGGGCGCTTCCAAGGCAAGGCCCTGCACCGCGTCCGGCCAGGTCAGCGCATAGCCCGCCACGAACTGGCCGCCGAGCGAGTGACCGAGATAATAGGCCTTCTTGACGCCGAGCTGGTTGACGACGAGGTCGTAGATGACCTCGCGCATGTCCTGCATGGTGCGCGCGGGGCTCTTGTCGAGATTGCCGGGACCGGACATGCCGTAATGCGGCAGGTCGGGCACGATCACACGCAGGCCGCTGCGTAGCGCATATTGCATGATGTTGCCGTAGTGCCCGCCGAATGCGCCCTTGCCGTGAATGATGACGAGCACCTTCGGATCCTTGTCGGTGCCGGCATATTCATCCATGTAGCCGATCTGCCAGGCATTGCCGCTCTTGTCCTTGGCACTGGCGAACTTGACCGGATAGGGATAGGTCACGAAATCCTTCCAGAAGGATTTTTCGGGATCGATCTTCTCGGCGACGCCCGGCACGCGGTAGTTCTTGTCGACGAATTTCTGCGCGCGATCGAGGCTGGCGACGTCGTCCATGAAGGCGACGAACTTCGGGTCGTTCTTCCGATTGTTGATCAGCGGGAACACGCCATAATGGGCGACCGGGCTTTCCTCGGCGATCAGATCCGCGCCGGGCACGCGGTCGACGGCTTTCTGGGCGAGCTTGAAGTTCAGCCAGAGGTCATTGGTGATGTGCATCACCAGCGTGCGCGCCTGGATACGGCCGAGGTAGGGATTGACGTTGTGCCTCTCGCCCACCCGGTTGCGCCAGACGAGGTCGACCGCGTCATAGAGCTTGGCGCGGTTGGTGACGTTCAAGCCGGCTTTCTCGTTCGGCGGATCCCAGTAGAAGATTTCGGGCTGGACGGCCGTCCAGTTCTGGGTGGTGCGGAAGGCGAAGTCATAGCCCGTCATGCCGAGGATCGACCAGCCAAAGGCCACGCCCGGCACCGGGTGTTTCTCCTTGGGCAGCTTGTAATAGTCACCCTTGGTCGCCTGCCAGACCGGATCGCCCTGGATCGCCGCCGTCATCATCTGGAAGGTCCAGTTGCCGACGGGATCCTCACCGTCGGACTGCGTGGTGCCACCGATCGGCATCAAGGCACCGATATATTCGGGATGCATGACGCCCCAGACATAGGTCTGGGTGCCGCCCATGGAGACGCCGGTGACCAGCGCGACGCGCGCGACCTTCAGCTCGTCGCGCAGCAGGCGATAGTTCGCCTGCACCATGTCGTAGTAGCTGTACTGCGGAAACTTGATGCCGAGACCGTCGGACGGCTTGCTTGCACCCCAGGTGCCGAGCGGATCGACCATGATGACGTAGTAGCGGTCGGTGTCGATCGGCCGGCCCGGGCCGATGACCGGGACACCGCCCGACAGGGCCGCGCCTTTGACCCATTGCTCGTACATGTCGGTGGAGTCGCCGGAATAATAGGAGTTGATCACGACCGCATTGGTGATCTCGCCGGCAGCATTGCGCCGCGCGTTGCCGATCGCGATATAGCCGGTGCGCAGCTTGCCACCGCCGAGAGACTCCAACGTCACGCCGCCCTCGCCGCCATTCTCCCATTTCGAGGGATCGGAGAGGTCGTACTTTCCGCCGAGCCGGAAATTCGCGATCTCATATGTCTTCTTGAGACCGTCATGCTGCATCTGCGACGAGCGGCGCGTGAACGGCTGCGCCACCGCAAGCGCGGTGCCGACCAGCAACAAGATCAGGCTGACGATGCAACGCTGGAGCGCGCTTCTCCCGGTCATGGCGAACCTCCTCCTGGCAGTATTTTGCGTGCACGCTAGGTTGCATGCTTCTTGGAGGTTTGATTTAGCTCAATGGAATCCCCGCGCCGGCGCCGAGGATCGGCCATCGTCACGCCGGCCGGTGCCCGCAATGCCCTTCCTCAGTCATGGCTCATATCGGATCCGCTATGAGCTCGACGGACCGGCGGCGGGGCCGGCCTACGTGCTGGTTAACGGTCTCACACAATATTCCGAGCTCTGGGGCACCTATCGCGACGCGCTGATCGCGCGGCATTTTCGCGTCGCGACATTCGATCTGCTCGGCCAGGGCGTCTCCGACAAGCCTGCGCTGTTCATCGATCAGGACGACCACGTCGCCGTGCTGCATCGCCTGATCGGCGAGCTCGGTGATGGTCCGGTCTTCCTCGGTGGCATCAGTTTCGGCGGCCTGATCGCCCTGCGCTATGCCATCGAGCACGGCGCGCGGCTGTCGGGGCTCGTGCCGATGAGCTGCTTTGCGGAGCTCTCGCCGCAGCTGCTGCTGATCGGCAATGCCCTGCGCACCGGCCTCATCCTTGGTGGCACCAGTTACCTCCAGGATCTGCTGCTGCCGATGAACCTCTCGGATCAATGGCTGAAGCCGCTGCTGGACAAGCTCGACAGCGTGAAGCGGCAGGGTTGGCTGGTGAACGACGTCTACGCCCTTCAGAACCTGATGGAGTCGTTTCTCGACTTCCAGCCCCTGACGCCGCTTCTCTCCGCCATCGCCGCCCCGACCATGATCCTGAATGGCGAGTTCGACTTCCTGACGCCACGCGCGTTGCACGAGACGCTGAGGGTCGAGATTCCCGACAGCGCCCTCGTCATCATCCCGAAGGCCTATCACGCCTTTACCCTCGAAAAGGCCGCGCTCACCGCCGATTTGCTGGCGCGCTTCGCCGAGGACGTGATGGCGGGCCGTTGGCAGGGCAACAAGCAGGTCCTGATCGCGCCGGACGAGGCCGGCGGAGACTTGTCGCCGTTTCCGGACGGGTATGACCATCTGCGCGCGATCCCGGTGCCGAGGGCGACAACATGAGCGCGTTGTTCGGACCGCTGGAGGCTGACGGACGCATCCCGCCGCGTCAGCAGACGCGGGTCTCCGCGTTCCTGCTTTCCGCCCATGGTGCGCTGGCGCGGCAATTCGGGCTCGCCCTTCCCGCGAAGTTCGACGCAGCCTGGCAGACCGAGCTGAATGCCCAGCTCTATCGCGAGAGCGAGATCGTTTCGCTGCTGATGCGTGCGACCGCCTGGGTTCCGGATCTCGCGCTCGGTCCCATCGCCGCGTCGTGGGAGATGGCCTGGCTTCCGGCACCGATCGAAGGCATCGCCGATCACGCCCTCGCGCAGGCGGTCCGGCTCGCCATCCTCGCGCACGCCGTCCACGCCGGAATCCGGCCCGCGGCCCTGCTGCCGATCGACGCCAATGCCGACGATCCCTTCGTGACGGCGCTGCGCCGCATCGAGTTCGAGAGCGGCCGCTTGTTGCAGGCGCAGATCCTGTTCCTGAAAGGATCGGATCTGCTGCCCTTCCGCGACGCCGTGAGCGCGGCGCTCGAGCGGCGGCATGCCGAGGTGCGCAGGCTCTGGAGCGAGACGCTGGGAAGCATCGGCGTCGTCACGCAGCAATGAGCCTGCAGCCTTGACGCAGATCAAAGCTGCCAGTCCGCTCACCTTCAACATCGACCCGCAATTCAACCTGCACTGGCCGACCGGAGGTCCGCTCATGAAGGTCGTTTCCGTCGAAGAAGCCGTCGCGATGATCCCGTCCGGCGCGAGCGTCATGGTCGGCGGGTTCATGGGCGTCGGGACACCGGAACGTCTGCTCGATGAACTCGTCCGGCAGAACAAGGCAGGCCTGTCCCTGATCTGCAACGACGCCGCGACGCCCGGCAAGGGCGTCGGCAAGCTGTTCGATGCGACATTGGTCTCGAAGCTGACGGCGACGCATATCGGCCTCAATCCGAAGGCCCAGCAGCAGATGCTCGGCAACCAGATCTCGGTCGATCTCGTGCCGCAGGGCACCTTCGTCGAACGCATCAGAGCGGGCGGATGCGGATTGGGCGGCGTGCTGACGCCGACCGGCGTCGGCACGCTCGTTGCGGAGGGCAAGCGCCAGATCGAGGTCGACGGCAAACCGTTTCTGCTGGAGACCGCCATCCGCGCGCAGTTCGCGCTGATCCACGCCTTCCTCGCCGACTATCTCGGCAATCTCTCCTATGCGCTGACCGCGCGCAATTTCAATCCGATCATGGCGATGGCGGCCGACACCGTCATCGTCATGGCCGAGAATATCGTGCCCGTCGGCGTCATCGCGCCCGATCACGTCGTCACGCCGGCGCCGCTGGTCGACTACATCATTGCGAACGGGTGACCCCATGGATCCGCAGATCATCATCGCCCGCCGCGTCGCCAAAGAGCTTCGTGAAGGCAATCTCGTCAATCTCGGCATCGGCATCCCGACGCTGGTGGCGAACTACGTTCCCTCCGAGCTGAAGGTCTTCTTCCAGTCCGAGAACGGGCTGATCGGCACCGGGCCGATACCGGAACAGGGAATGGCGCACCCCCTGCTCACCGATGCCGGCGGCCGTCCGATCAGCGCGCTTCCGGGCGCCGCGACCTTCGACAGCGCGATGTCGTTCGGCCTGATCCGCGGCGGCCATGTCGACGTCACCGTGCTCGGCGGCCTGCAGGTCGATGCGCACGGCCTGCTCGCCAACTGGATGATCCCGGGCAAGATGGTACCCGGCATGGGCGGCGCGATGGACCTCGTCAGCGGCGCCAGGCGCGTCATCGTCGCCATGCAGCACGCGGCCAAGGGCAAGTCGAAGATCGTGGCCAAATGCACGCTGCCCCTGACTTCGGCGCGGCCCGTGAACCTCGTCGTCACCGACATGGCGGTGATCGGCTTTCCCGACGGCAAGGCGACACTGCTGGAGACGGCACCGGGCATCAGCATCGGCGAGGTCCTGGCGGTGACGGATGCCGAGCTCGTCATTCCCGACGCCGTCCCGGAAATGAAGATCTGATGGGGTAACCATGCGCGTATTCAGCGATTTCAACGAGATCAAATCCGCGGTCGGCACCGAGATCGGCGTCAGCGGCTGGGTCGAGGTATCTCAGCAGCGCATCGACCAGTTCGCGGAGGCGACCTGCGACGAGCAATGGATCCATGTCGACCAGGAGCGCGCAGCCAAGGAGATGCCCGGCGGCAAGACCATCGCCCATGGCCTGCTGTCGCTGGCGCTCGCGCCGCTCTTCATCCGCTCGGTGATCGGCCTCAAGGGCCTCCGCAACACGCTGAACTACGGCGCCGACCGGATCAGATATCTGGCGCCGGTGCCAGCGGGCTCGAAGCTGCGCGGCCGCGTCACGGTCGCTGAAGCCGAGGACGTGCCGCCGGACGGCCTCCGCGTCAACTACCACCTCGTGATCGAGATCGAGGGCGGCACGAAGCCAGCCTGCATCGCCGAGCTGATCGCCCTGCACTATCGCTGAATCAAAAAAGGTCGAAAACAACCCCATGCACAGTAGCGGGGGCATTGACGGCATTGCAGTTTTTCGTCCGGCTTTTTTCGCCGGCGAAAAGCAGTTTGACCCGTCGGGCAAAACACTGGCATGATGCCACGATCAGCCCTCAAACCTCCCGACAGGCAACCCGGCGTGACGACACGCGGGCTGCGCTCAGTCGATGATGTGATAGCCGCCGTCGATGTAGAGCACGCCGCCGGTGATCAGCTTGGCGCCGTCGAGCGCCAGGAAAGCCGTGGCGTTGCCGACGTCGTCGATGCTGACGAGGCTGCGCGAAGGGGCCTTCGACTGCGCCTTGTCCATGAGCTCGTCGAATTCGGGAATGCCTGACGCGGCACGCGTCGCCAGCGGGCCCGGCGAGATCGCGTGAACGCGGATCCCCTTCGGACCGAGCTCAGCCGCGATGTAGCGGACCGAGGCCTCGAGCGCGGCCTTGGCCACGCCCATGACGTTGTAGTTCTCCACCACCATCTGGCTGCCGTAATAGGTCATGGTGAACAGGGTGCCCCCGTTCTTCATGAGCGGCTCGGCGAGATGAGCCATGCGCATGAACGACCAGCACGAGACATCCATGGTCTTGAGGAAGCCGTCGCGGCCGACATCGACGACGCGGCCGTGCAACGCCTCCTTGGGCGAGAAGGCGATCGAGTGAAGCAGGAAATCGAGCTGGCCCCACTCGGACGCAATGCGCTCGAACACCGCTTCGGTCTGTCCTTCGACCATCACGTCCAGCGACATGAAGATCGGCGCCTGAAGCGCCTGCGCCAGGGGCTCGACATGCTTCTTTGCGCGATCATTCAGGTACGTGACGGCGAGATCGGCGCCGAGCCCGCGAAACGCCCGCGCACAGCCCCAGGCGATGGACTGGTCATTGGCGATGCCGACGATCAGGCCCTTCTTTCCCTTCAGGGCCACCTTGCTGTCCGGGAATATTGGGATCATGACACCCTCTCAGATCGTGTGTTTAGCGATGGACCGTTGACCAGCATCGCCAGCGTATGCCGCGCAATCATCAGTTCCTCGTCGGTCGGCACGACATAGACGGGGACGCGACTGCCGGGCTGCGAGATCAGTCGTGAATGACGGGCATTTTCGTCGGCATCGAGGGTGACGCCGAGCCAGCCGAGCTGCTCTGCCACGCGCGCCCGGATCGATGCCGAGTTCTCGCCGATGCCGGCGGTGAAGACGAAGGCATCCAGACCCTGCAGGGCCGCAGCCAACATGCCGGCACTGAGCCCGATCCGGTAGACGAAGTAGTCGATCGCGAGCCTTGCATGGGACTCCGTGCTCGCCTCGAGCTCCCGCATGTCGTTGCTGACGCCGGACAGGCCCTTCAGTCCACACTCGCGGTAGAGGAAGTCCTGCACCCTCGTAGCCGACATCCCCTTCTCCGAGATGAGATAGAGCACCACGCCGGGATCGATCTGTCCCGGCCGCGTTCCCATCGGCAGGCCATCGAGCGCCGTGAAGCCCATGGTGCTCTCGACGCTGCGCCCGTCCTTCAAGGCGCACATCGAGGCACCGCTGCCGAGATGGGCGACGATCACGCGTCCGCGGGCGATATCGGGCGCGACGTTGGGCAGCGTCCGGGCGATGTACTCATAGGACAGGCCGTGGAAGCCATAGCGCCGCACGCCCTCGGCATGAAGCTGGTGCGGGATGGCATAATGGTCTGCGACCGCCTCGTGTGTGCGGTGGAAGGCGGTATCGAAACAGGCGACCTGGAGCAGCGTCGGGAAGCCCGCAAGGAGCGAGCGGATCGGCGCCAAATTATGCGGCTGATGCAGCGGCGCCAGGCTGACGAAGCGCTCGAGGCGGCACACGACGCCGTGGTCGATCACGACCGGCCGCGAATAATCCGGACCGCCATGCACGACGCGGTGGCCGACCGCGATCGGCGTGACCCGGAGCTCGTTCCGCAACCAGTCGCCGGCGACAGCCATTGCCGCCGGCACATCCGGCACGGCCTCGATCGGATAGGCGCGATCGACCAAGGGGCCGTTGCTCGCGCCGCCGGCCCGCAGGCGCGGACGGCTGCCGATGCCATCGATCTGTCCTTTGATCTGCCGCCGAAGGGTTCCCTCGCCCTCGATCGAATAGACCTGAAACTTGACGCTGGAGGAGCCGGCATTGACGACGAGGATCGTATCCATGGCATCACGCCGCCACTGTCGGCGCCTGCTGGCGCCGGGCGCGAGCATAGAGCGCGGCGACCGCGCAGGACGCCATGCGCGCGCGTGGCGAATCTGCTCGCGAGGTGAGGATCACCGGCACGCGGGCGCCGAGCACGATGCCCGCGCCGTCCGCCTTGGCGAAATAGGCGAGGTTCTTGGCCAGCATGTTCCCGGCCTCGAGGTCGGGAACGACCAGGATCTGCGCGCGGCCGGCGACCTCGGAGGTGATGCCCTTGATCCGCGCGGCCTCCATGTCGATCGCATTGTCGAACGCCAGCGGGCCATCGAGGATGCCGCCGGTGATCTGGCCGCGATCGGCCATCTTGCAGAGGGCGGCGGCCTCGATCGTCGAGGGGATTTTCGAGGTCACAGTCTCGACCGCCGACAGGATCGCGACCCGCGGGGACTTGCCGAAGCCGGCCTGATTGTAAAGGTCGATCGCGTTCTGGATGATGTCGCGCTTGGCGTCGAGATCGGGGAAGATGTTGATCGCGGCATCCGTCACGAAGATGGTCTCGGCATAGGCCGGCACATCCATGACGAAGACGTGGCTGATGCGCCGGTCGGTGCGCAGGCCGCCGGTCTTGGCCGTGACGGCGCGCATCAATTCGTCGGTGTGAAGGCTGCCTTTCATCAGCAGATCGCCCTTGGCGGCATGGATGAGCTCGACGCCCTTGGCCGCGGCTTCATCGCTGTGCGCGGCATCGACAATCTCGAACCCGGACACGTCGAGTCCGAATTTGCTGGCCGTCTCCCTGATCTTCCGCTCGGGCCCGACAAATACCGGCCGAATGATGCCGGCGCTTGCGCTATCGACGGCGCCGCGCAGCGAGGTCTCGTCGCAAGGGTGGACGACGATGGTCGGCAGGGGCGGTGCCGCCTTCGCCGCCGCGATCAGACGCTCGTATTTGCTGCCGGAATGGGCCCCAGTCGTGTCGGCCGACATCTTGTCACTCCCGCTTCCACGCATCCGCGTTACGACGCTCTTGCCCTGGAATCGAAAGGGGCGACGTTCGACGTCAGCTCCCCCTCTCCGTCCAGACCAAACAGCCCGGCGATCTGCTTCAGGCGCCTGGCCCGCTCGCCGGTGATGTCCTCGCTGGCCGACAGCACCTCGCGCATCGCGGCGAAGGCCTCGCGCCGCTTGCTCATGTCGTCGGGCAACAATTTCGGGATCGCGGCCAGCGCGCCGTCGCGATCGAGCAGCAGCATGAAGAACTGCTCGCGGACCAGCATCTTGAACTCGGCCAGCGTCATCCGGGGGCCGGCATGGTCCCGCCGCACCTGCCGCAGCGCCTCGATGCTGCGCTCGTCCACCATGCCGCGGGCAGAGCCGACATAGAGCAGCGAACGAAGAGCTGCCTCACGCAGCCCGCCCTCGCCGATGCGCGATTTCAGCTCGGAGATTCGCCTCTCGAGCATCGCGCGATGCTCCGCCGACATCTCGCGCCGCTCCGAGGGTGCGGAATTCGGATCGATGCCGACGGCGGCCTGAAGCAACGGCGAGCCGTAGACATTGAGGAATATGGTCTCGCTCAGAGCCTCCTGCGCGTCGCGCCAGCTGTCGAGCGCATGGACGATCTGCTTCGACACCTGCTCCTGGAATGCCAGGAACGGATTGTCCTTCGACACCGGCCTGCGGTTGTCCTCGACACGATCGGCGGCGGCCTTGATGGTGGACATCCAGGGATTCTGGCTGCTGAAGGCCTCATATTGCATGCGCAGCGGATGCATGTTGCGCGCCCAATCCGCCACCTGCGGGGTCACCATTTTCTTGACCCAGGGCTGCACGAACTTCTGATAGGCCGCCAGATTGAGCTCCGAGACGCGCTTGGCGGCGGCAAACCGCCGCTCGTCCTCGGGCGAATTGCCGCCCATCGCGCGGATGTCATCGAGCGTGCGGGCCTCGCAGCGCATCACCCATTGCCCGGTCGCGAGATCGGCATTGAGCGTCTCGTCGCCTCTCGCCTCGAACGTCGCCTCATAGAGCCCGGGCGGCAGCACGTCGATCAGATCGATGTTGCTGGAAAACTCGGCGTGCTCCTTCTTGGCGACGCCGCCGGACACGAAGATGCCGAGATGGCCGATGCTCTCGTGAACGGTATAGACGATGGTCTGGCCATAGGCCCTGATCTCGTCGACGTCGGCGTAGCAGTCCAGGATCCAGTTGAGTGCCTGCTGCGGCGGCGTGACGTTGTCACCCTTGGAACAGAACACCACGATCGGCGAGCGGATATTGCGCAGGTCGACCTTCTGGCCATCCGACATCTCGATGCGGCCGGCAGCGAGATTGTTGCCGATGAACAGCTCGTCGACGATGAACTGGATCTCTTCGGCATTGAGGTTGACGTGGCCGCCCCACCAGCGCTCGAAATCCAGATAGCGTTCGGCTTCGGTATCGACCTTGGAGTAGACGTTGTACTGCTTGGTCCAGAGCGTGTTGGACGGGTTCTGGTTCTCGAAGTTCTGCACCAGCCAGGCGCCGTCGAACTTGCCGGCGCCGAGATCGCTCGTCAGCGCCGTCAGCCAGCTTCCGCCCAGGAGGCCGCCGGAATAGCGCATCGGATACTGGCCGTGCACGCCGGCCCAATAGGCCAGCGGCGCGCCGGCGATGATCAGGGGGCCGAACAGCTCCGGTCGCAGCGATGCCAGGATCATGACGGCCCAGCCGGCCTGGCAATTGCCGATCACGCAGGGCTTGCCGTCGGCTTCGGGATGACGGCTGATGACGGTCTCGATGAACTTCGCTTCCGCGCGGGCGATGCGCTCGATGGTCTGGCCCGGCATGGGCTCGGGCAGGAAGCCGATGAAATAGCAGGGATGCCCCGCCTTCATCGCGACGCCGATCTCGCTGTCGGCCTTGAAGCCGCCAATGCCCGGCCCGTGGCCGGCACGCGGATCGACCACCACGAACGGCCGCCGGCTCATGTCGATCTCGACATCCTTGGGCGGAATGATGCGCACAAGCGCGTAGTTGACCGGCTCCTCCAGCGTGCGGCCGTCGACGATCAATTCGGCGGCATATTGCAGCACATGCGGTGCGACCTGCGCGACATGCTCGCGATACTGGTCGCCGCGCTGGCGCATGATGTCCAGAAACAACACACTGCGCTGCCCCGCATCGACCATGTATTCGACGGCGGAGGCCACAAGGCCCGACATCGGGCCGTCGGGAAGTTTCAGGTCGGGCAGTTTCAGATTGTCCATCGCCATGTTCGCCATCGCCATGCTCGCCCTCGCCTTCGCGTCCAGCCATTCAAGGAGCGCGCGGATCGCCGACGTTGATTTAGGTCAACGGTCAGGGACGGAGCGCGAGGTTCCCTGCGGAAGCCGCGAGCTTTCGCGGCAGGCTTGATCCGAGCCAGGCGGTACGTATTGGCAACCGGCTGAACGGGGGAAAGGACGTGCGATGGGGACTCCAGCAAGTTTCACTTGCCGGGAGACGCTACGTGACGGCACCCCGATCGAGATCCGCGCACTCCGGCCGGAAGATGAGGCCGGCATGCTCGCCGCGCTAGACCAGGCCAGCATGCAGACGCGCCAGCGTCGCTTCTTTGCGCCGAAGCGCCATTTCTCGGACCGAGAGCGCGCCTATTTCATGGAGATCGACTTCGAGAACCACGTGGCGCTGGTCGCCTGCGCGGAGGATGCGGGCCGGGAAGTGATCATCGGCGGAGGCCGCTATGTCGTCGCCACGCCCGGCTGCGCAGAGATGGCCTTTGTCGTTGTCGATGCCTGGCAGGGACGTGGCATCGGCACGCTGCTGGCGCAGCATCTCATTGCGCTCGCGTGCAAGGCTGGGCTGACCGAACTGACTGCAGAGGTCATGTCGGACAACACGGCCATGCGTCGCGTCTTCGAGAGGCTCGGCTTCAGTCCCGCGGCGAAGCGGGACCCTCAAACGATTCATCTGGCGTTGAAGCTGACCTGATTGCCCCGAACCGGATTTTCCCCCGTTCCCTTGATCTTGATCAACGGTTCACCCGCCGGCCCGTGGGGCAGTCGCAGCATCGTTGCAAACACGGAGGTCGTCATGAATTGGGGTATGATCGGTAAGCTGTCCGTTGCCACCATCCTGGTCGGCGCAGGCATGTCTGTTTCCATCGGCGCATCGTCCAACCAGGGCCCATCGCTGTCCTTCAGCCAGGCAGATGCACGGGTCGGGCGTCCCCTGACTCCCGTGTCGGTCGCAGGCGTGGCACGCCGGACCACCAGGCGCGCGGTCGTCGGGACCGCGGCCGTCGGCGCAGCGGCCGCGGGCACGGCCTGCGTTCGCGTGCTGGTCAACGGGACCTATGTCTGCCGCTGACCATCACCGACCGGAATGGGAGGAAGCTGAAGTCTGCGGATGATCTGCATCCGCAGAACCGGCTGTGCAATCGTTGCTGCCTGTCGGACGAGAACGACAGGCTCCCATCATGAATTGCGGCGCGAGCTCATATCAGCGGAGGTCCCTGCCGCAGATTCATGTGGCGG
>NZ_LWIG01000057.1:148687-162348 GCF_002068095.1 Bradyrhizobium sacchari
CCGGCCGGGACCGCCTGCGTAGCACGCCTGCGGACAGAAGGCGCGCAGCCACATATAGTCCCCGGCCTCGACCTCCACCCAATCCCGATTGAGACGGTAAACGGCCTTGCCCTCGAGGACGTACAATCCGTGCTCCATGACATGCGTTTCTTCAAAGGGGATCGTCCCACCCGGTTCGAACGTGACGACGTTGATATGCATGTCGTGCCGCATGTCGGCGGGGTCGATGAAGCGCGTGGTTGCCCATCTCCCCTCCGTGCCCGGCATCGCCACGGGTTCGATCGAGTCCTCGTTGGTCAGGATCGCCTCGGGCGCGCTCAGCCCCGGAACCCGCTGGTACAGCTTGCGAATCCAGTGAAGCTGCGCAGGTCCCGGGCCGCGGTTGCGAATGCGCCAGACACAGCCGGGCGGCACATAGGCGAAGCCGCCGGGCCTCAGCTCACGCTCCCTGCCCGCCACCTCGAGAACCAGCTTGCCTCCCGCGACGAACAGCGCCCCCTCGGCATCATCGTCGGGCTCGGGCATGTCACTTCCCCCACCCGGCGCAATGTCCATGAGATAATGGGAGAACGTCTCGGCGAAACCGGAGAGCGGTCGCGCCAGGACCCAGACGCGCGTGTCGTCCCAGTGCGGCAGGTGGCTGACGACGATGTCGCGCTGCACGCCGCTGGGGATGACAGCATACGCGTTGGTAAAGACCGCCCGACCGCCCAGAAGATCGGTCTGCGGCGGAAGACCGCCCTGCGGTACGTGATAGACACGTGATGACATCATCAAGCCTCGCGAAAGTTGCCGGTGCGACGGGTCAGCCTGCGGCTGCCCCGAAATCGAGCTGCATCGTCTCGTCCAGCCAATATTCCTCGAGATTGTCGCCGGCACCCTTGCGATCGACGACGAGGAACGAGCTGCTCTGCTCGAGAACCAGGAGCGGATGATGCCAGCAGTTTCGGGCATAGTTCACGCCCTGGTGCCCTTTTGCAGCGAACGCCCGATAGGTCGAGGAGATGAGCGGGTCCGAGCAAACCACGACCAGCCAGTCCGCTCCGTTGAGGGGCACGAACATCTGGCTGCCGAGCGGGTGACGCTCCATCAGGCGGATAGCGATCGGGGATGGCCGCACCGAGGCGACGAACCAGCTGATGTTGACCTGTCCGCCTTCTGCGGCGACGTCGATACTGGCAAGCCCGTTGTAGCGTTCGGCATAGCCCTGGTTGATCGACAGGGGCGTCATCCCCGCGGTTTCGACGACGTCTCCGAACGGAGCGAACGCATCTCTTGTCAGAGGCTCGATCGCGAGTGTCACCATTGCCGAACTCCAGGCGCATCCGCGCTCACGACGTCTGCAGACCCGCGACCGGAGCTTCCGCGCCGACCGGATCGCGCCGCAGACTCTCGCTCATGGGATCGATCTCGCCGTTCAGGATAGCATGCGCCTTGGCGTGATCGAGATCTCCCTCCCAGGAGGCGACGACGACCGCCGCAACGCAGTTTCCAACGTAATTGCCGAGCGCGCGGGCAATGCCGATGAACCAGTCCACCGACAGAATGAGCACCAGCCCGATCGCCGGGATGGTCGGAATGGCCGCGAGCGTCGCGGCGAGGACGACAATGGCCGAGCCCGGCACGCCATGAGCGCCCTTGGAGGTGAGCAACGCGATGCCGAGGATAGCCAGGAGATCACCGAGGGCGAGCGGCGTGTTCGTCGCCTGGGCAATGAAGACCGCGGCCAGGGTCAGATAGATGGAGAAGGCATCCAGGTTGAACGAGTAGCCGGTCGGGATCACCAGGCCGACCGTTGACCGTTTGATCCCGAGCAGTTCGAGCTTTCGCATGGTCTGCGGAAGCACGCTGTCGCCTGCGGCGGTCCCCAGGACGATCAGCAGCTCTTCGCGCAGATAGGCGAGCAGCTTGAAGAGGCTGAAGCCGGAAAGCCGCATGATGGCTCCGAGAACGACGACCACAAAGAGGACGACCGCCAGATAGAACAGGGCAACGAGGCCCCCGAGCTGCTTGAGCGAACCGATGCCGTACTTGCCGACGGTGAAGGCGATCGCGCCGAAGACCCCGATCGGCGCGAGCCGGACGACGAAGTTCATCATCTTGAAGATGATCTCGTTCACGCGCTCTACGAATTCGACGACCGGCCTGGCACGCTCGCCGCACAACGACACGGCACAGCCGAACATGATCGAGACGATCAGGACCTGCAGGACATCGCCGGAGCTGAACGCCCCGACGAGCGTCGACGGGATGAGCTTCATCAAGAACTCGGAAACGCCTCCGCCGGCAACCTGGGCCGCGGTCTGGCTGAAGCCGCCGAGCGCCTTGGCGTCCAGCGTTCTCGGGTCGATGTTCATTCCGGCGCCCGGCTGGAAATAATAGGCAAGCGCGATGCCGAACACCAAGGCGACGGTGGTGACGATCTCGAAATAGAGAAGCGAACGGATGCCCACCCTTCCAACCTTCGAAAGATTCCCCGCCGCCGAAATCCCCTGGACCACCACGCAGAACACGATGACCGGCACCAGCATCTTGATGAGCTTGATGAAGCCGTCGCCCAGGGGCTTCATCTGCAATGCGCTGTCCGGATAGGCGACGCCGAGAGCGATGCCGGCCGCGAGGGCAACGACGACCTGGAAGAAGAGTGACTTGAAGATCCTGGGCATGGCGTTCCTCGCGCTGGGATTCCGTTCGTGGCTTGGTTGGCCTTGGCCTTCGCCATTCTTGTCGTTGGCGGCGAAGTGAGCCCGCCGCATCGAGGTCCCTCGTCGCGACGGACGCGAGTCGGCTCTCTCTCAAGGTCATTCGTTGACCATGCGCGACATCATGTCCAATATATAGAACGACACGATTGATAGGTTTTCGCTATGGATTTCCGCCAGCTCCGCTATTTCATCGCGGTTGCCGAAGAGCGCAGCTTCACCCTCGCCGCCAGGCGGCTGAACCTCTCGCAGCCGCCGCTCAGCCAGCATGTCCAGGCCCTCGAGGCAGAACTCGGGACCCAGCTGCTGTACAGGACCAGCCGCAGGGTCGAGTTGACGCAAGCCGGCGAAGCCATGCTCGCGCGCGGCCGCGCGATCCTGCAGCAGGTTAAGGTCACGGAGGACGAGGTGCGGTCGATTGGCGCCGGCCTGATCGGAACGCTGGATGTTGGAGCGACCGGCTCGATCCTGCGCGGGCGCCTCGCCGAGCTGCTCGCGGCCTACCGGAAGGTCGCGCCGCAGGTGAAGATGACGGTGCATGAGCAGGCACCGGCGCTGCAGATCGCCGCGCTCCTCGGCCGCACCACCAACATCTGTCTCATTCGCGGCATTCCCGTCGAGCGCGACCTGACCAGCAAGCTCGCCTGGCGGGAAGAGGTCATGCTCGCGGTGCCCCGCAGCCATCGGCTGGCGCACCGCAAGCGCATCGCCCTCGGTGACCTCGCATCCGAGGATCACGTCATCCTGGATCCCAACAGTTCCGATTTCGCACGATACGTGCAGAAGTGCTGTGTCGATGCCGGCTTCCTGCCGAAGGTCTCCCAGCAGGTCGTCGATGCCCAGTCGATCCCAAGCTTGATTGCCGCGGGTTTCGGCGTCGCCCTGGTGCCGCAGTCGATCGCGCGCTTCACGACGCCCGACATCGTATTCCGTCCGATCAGGCCCTCACCGCCCACAGCCGACGTGTTCCTGGTGACCAGGGAGGACGAGACGTCGATGGTGGTGCACAATTTCATCAGGCTGGCGCTGCGATATCTCGGTCACCGAAAGACACCCGGCTAGTTCCGCGCCGTCGCGGCCGGAACCGGCATCCGGAAGGTGCGGACTGATTCTCCGATCGACCTCCCGCTGCACAGCCGTGCACGGCCCATTCCGAACGGCTGCAGCGCCGACCTGTTGCGGATCCGCCGTCGCGCGACGGAGAATCTAGACGGCAGAGCAATGACTTAGGAAAAGGAACGCGCGGCTTGGGGATCGACCAGGTCACCGGGCAAAGCTCGCCAAAGGCGCAATGCACAAATATGCGCCCCACCAGGCCAGCGTCGGGGTGCTGCAGTATTTAGACACCTTTAGGGTGCTCCAGCGTGGCAAAAAGGCGACAGAGCTGCGTGTGCTTTGCTCAACTTTCTAGTTTTTCCTAGCTTGTGGCTCCAGTCCTTGCCAAGGTTTAGCCAATTTTCCAGGGGGCCCCGCGACCGAATTGCTCGGACAGGGGGAGGATCAATTGCTGAGGCGCATTCTCTTCTCAAGTGCATTGTTATTCGCTCCATGCTGCGGTGCGGTGGCGGAGCCGTTTTCGATCAATGATGCATTGAAACAAGCCGTTCACACCAATCCGGGGGTCGGCGAGGCGTCTGCGAACCGTCGCGCCACCGAAAGCGAACTTCGACAGACCCAGAGCACGCTGCTGCCGCAGGTGCGCATGGAAGCACGGTGGGGACCGGAGAAATTCGACCAGAGCGCTGCCGTGGCCAGCGGTACCGCGCTCCCCATCCCGGTGGCGGGGAATGGCTCGTGGAGAAACGGGTCGCAGGAATCCCTCGTCGTCCGGCAAATCCTGTTCGACGGCTTTGCATCGATTCACGACATCTGGCGACAGACGGCCCGTGTGAACGCGGCCGCATTCCGCGTTCGTGAGCGCACCGAGCTGATCGCGCTGGATGCCGCGGAAGCCTATGTCGACGTCGTGCGCTATCTGCGACTGGTCACCCTCGGCGAGCAGAACGTCGCCACCCACGAGAAGATCTTCGCCAACGTCAACACGCGCTTTTCCGGCGGACGGGCCGGCGAAGGCGATCTCGAACAGGCGCGTGAACGCGTTGAAAACGCGCGCGCGGCGCTGGCGGAATTCCGCCGGAGCCTGGAGGAGTCACGCGCCAGGTACCGCAAGGTCGTGGGCCTCGAGCCCATCAACCTTCGTTTCCCGGGACCGCTTGGCGGCTTGCCGACGACCCGCGACGAGGCGCTCGCGACCACGGTGCGGTTCAATCCTACCATTCAGGCCGCGCAGGCCGATGCCGACGCGGCCAAGCACGCCTACCGCGTGACCGATGGCGCTTTCGTTCCGACCTTCTCGCTCGAGGGTCGCGCCACGCATAACGACAATACCTATCCCTATCTTGGCGTCACGCACGACGACTACAGCGGCAAGGTCGTCATGTCCTGGGATGTGTTCCGGGGCGGTCAGGACGTCTGGCGGCGGTCCGAGATGGCCGAGCGCTATGTCGAGAGCACGGCGCGGCATGCCCGTCTGCAGCGCGACGCGATCGAATCCATCGACAAGGCCTGGGCGGCCCGCACCGTCACCGTGACACGGATCGCAGCCCTGGTGAGGCAGCTCGATGCCGACCGGAAAACCATCGCGGCGTTCCAGAAGGAATACGAGCTCGGCCAGCGCTCGCTCATCGATCTGCTGAACGCCCAGAACCAGTATTTCAACGCGCTGGTGTCGCTGACTTCGGCGCGCGGCGTCGTGGTGTTCGCCGATTATCAGCTGCTGGCGGCGATGGGCACGCTGCTTCAATATCTGAAGGCTCCCCCGCCCGTCGACGCAGCGCCGGTGGATCTCGGTATTTTCGGAACGCCCGACTACAAGGCCCCCACGCTGCGCGTGAAGCTGCCGCAGACCGGTTCCGAGCCGCTCAACGTGCCGGTGCCGCCGCCCGAGCCGGTGCCGCAGCGCCTCGGCTACGCCAGCGAACCGCCCCTGCCCGAGGCCTTCAAGGACCGATGGCCGCGATGGTCCTTCATGCCAAGCATGATCGGTGCCTCGGAATGGTTCACGCAGCAGCGTAGCCCGGGCGATCCTGTCGCGTTGCACACCTCTCCCGTGACCGGATATGCAGCGGACAAGAAACCGCATTGGCTCGCGACCGCGTTCGAGCCGGTGGTGAGATAGACCCGGTTCCGCCAGCGGAACCGGGTGCGACCGCGTCCGGCAGCGTTGCCGAACGGCAAAGCGCGATTTGAAGGTTAACCTTTAGTTGCACTTTCGCCGATTTAACCAAATGATTCCGATGCGTTTCCGCTATCCTGGAATGACGTTTCGCGTCCCGCTTCGTGCAATTTCATTTTGGGCATTGGCACTTGTTGTTTCGATCATCCGAATCGAGCCGCGTGAATGGCGGCCACGTTGCGCACACGACAGATGCGCCTGAGCCGAGGCAAGCGACCGGTCGCGTCGACGACCCGCTTGCCGCATCGCTGGTGTACCTCGCCTCGTATCACGGCCGCGCCGTCAGCCGCGAGGCGTTGCTAGGCGGCCTGCCGATCCTCGACGGTCGCTTGTCGGTCCCGCTCTACGATCGCGCGGCCCGGCGCGCGGGACTGGAGACCGAAGCCGTCAAGCGCGACATTGCCGACATTCCGGCGCTGGTGCTGCCGGCTGTCCTGATCATGAAGAACGGGACGACGCTGATCCTCCTGGAGCTCGATCAGGCCCGGGGCAACGTCAAGGTGCTCAATCCGTCCCTGTCGGATTATCTGCCCGAGCTCCGCACCATCCAGTCCATCTCCTCCAACTACACCGGATACGCGTTCTTCGTCAGGGCCGCGGTCGAGAGCAATGCGCGTGCCGTCGCCGCGGGCGACCTGCCGCGAAGCCACTGGTTCTGGTCGGTCGTCAAGCTGCATTGGCGCAGCTACGGCCACATCGCGCTCGGCGCCTTTCTGATCAACATGCTCGCGCTGGCGACGCCGCTCTTCACCATGAGCGTCTACGACCGCGTCGTTCCCAACGGCGCAATTCCCTCGCTGGTCGCGCTTTCGATCGGAATGGGGCTGGCGATCGCGTTCGACTTCATCTTCCGAACCGTTCGCAGCCGCATGATCGACGTCACCGGCAAGACGATCGACGTCGTCCTCGCCGCCAACATCTTCGAGCACCTCATGGGCGTGAAGATGGCGCAGCGCCCCTCCTCGGTCGGCATCGTCGCCAACCAGTTGCGCGATTTCGATTCCGTGCGCGAGTTCTTCACCTCCGGAAGCGTCGTATCGGCGACGGACTTGCTCTTTGCGATGCTCTTCGTCGGCATCCTCTTCGTCATCGCCGGACCGCTGGCCTGGATCCCGCTGGTGATGCTGCCGGTGATGCTCCTGATCGGCATCGCGCTGCAACGGCCGCTCGACCGGGCCATGAAGCGTCAACAGGCTGAAGCCGCCGCCCGCCACGGCGTGCTGGTCGAGTCGCTGTCCGGCATCGAGACGATCCGCGCGACCGGCGCCGAAGCCCGCATGCAGACGGCCTGGGAGCGATCTGTCGCGGCAACGGCCCGCTCGGGCGAGGACGTCCATTTCTGGGCCTCGCTCGCGCTCACAAGCGCCAACACGGCGCAGCAGATCACAAGTCTCTGCCTGATCATCGTCGGCGTGTTCCTGATCCTCGACGGCAAGCTCACGGTCGGCGCGCTGGTGGCGGCGAACATGCTGGCCGGACGCGTTCTCGGGCCGATCGCGGGGATCGCCTCGGTGATCACGCGCGGAACGCAGACGCTGAGCTCCCTCAAGGCCATCGATCGCATCATGTCGCTGGAGCGCGAGCGATCTCCCACCCGCGCCTACGTCTCCCGGCAGATCCGCGATGGCGCGATCACCTTCGACGGCGTCAGCTTCACCTATCCCAACGCGCCCGGAAAGGCGCTCGACAAGGTCAGTTTCAAGATCGAGGGCGGCGAGAAGGTCGGCATCATCGGGCGCGTCGGATCCGGCAAGACGACCGTGGGCCGGCTGCTGCTCGGCTTCTATGACGCGCAAGAGGGCCGGATCCTCGTCGATGGCGTCGATTCACGGCAATACGATCCGTCCGACCTGCGCTCCGGCGTCGGCTTCGCGATGCAGGACACCGAGCTGTTCTTCGGCAAGCTGCGCGACAATATCGCGCTGGGCAAGCCCGAGGCGAGCGACGAGGAGGTCCTGGCGGCGGCGCGCCTCTCCGGGGTCGAGGCATTCATCGCCGGCCATCCCCTGGGCTACGACATGCCGATCTCCGAAGGCGGCCGCAGCCTCTCGGGAGGGCAGAAGCAGGCCATCGGCCTTGCGCGCGTACTGATCAAGAAGCCCAGGATATTGTTCCTGGACGAGCCAACCGCGCATTTCGACGTTCGCAGCGAAGCGGAGTTTCTCGAACGCCTGAAGGCCTTGCGCGACGAGAAGATGACGATCCTGATTTCGACGCATCGGCTTTCGCTGCTCAACATGGTCGATCGCCTGCTGCTGTTCGACAACGGGCGGCTGGTCGCCGACGGGCCGCGCGACAAGGTTCTCGCACTTCTGCAGGGTAAGCCTGCAGCGTCGACCACAAGCCACGAACCGACACCGCCGGCTGCCGCGCAGCCGGCCTCTCCGATGGCCAGATCCAATGTCGTCTGATTTCGCATTCGCCAACGACGTTCGCGCCGCCGCCGCGCTTCGCGCGCCGCGAACCTCTCGCATGCTGCTCGTGACCTCCCTCGCCCTGCTCGTCACGTTCCTGACCTGGGCGCATTTTGCCGTGCTCGACGAGGTCAAGCGAGGCAACGGCCGCGTGGTGCCCTCGCGCCAGATGCAGGTGGTGCAGTCGCTCGAAGGCGGCATCGTCGGGGAAATTCTCGTGCAGGAGGGGGCGATCGTCCAGCAGGGACAATCCCTGATGCGGATCGACGACACCAAGTTCGCCTCCGAGTTCGGCGAGATCCGGGAGCGGCGTGCGGCGATGGCCGCGCGGGTCGCAAGGCTCGAGGCCGAAGCCAGGGGCAGGAGCGAGGTGAGCTTCCCCGATCAGCTCGACCAGGTGGTGCCGTCGGCCGTGGCCACCGAAACCAGCGTGTTCAGGATGCGCGCACAAAAGCTGGCGCAGGATGTCGACGTCCTGAACCAGCAGGTCACCCGCCTGACCGGCACGCTCAAGCTGCTGGACCGGGAGCTGTCGCTGACGCGCAAGCTGTACGAGCAGAAGGTGGTGCCGGAGATCGAGATGCTGCGCCTCGACCGTCAGGCGACCGAGATGAGAGGCCAACTCGCGGAAGCCCAATCCAAGATCGCGAGCACGGTCTCCTCGTTCCGCTCGCAAGCCGACGAGGATCTTGCCAAGTCCAAGGGCGATCTGGCCGTGCTCGACGAAAACATCAAGTCGGCGCAGGACCGGGTTCGACGAACCGACCTGAAAGCGCCGGTGCATGGCATCATCAACAAGATGAACGTGACCACCGTGGGGGCGGTGGTGCAGCCCGGCGCCAACGTGATGGACATTGTTCCGCTCGACGACACGCTGCTGGTCGAGGGCCGCATCAAGCCCCAGGACATCGCCTTCATCCGGCCCGGTCAGGACGCCGTGGTGAAGATCTCGGCTTATGATTCCTCGGTCTACGGCTCTCTGAAAGGCAAGGTCGAGCGGATCAGCGCCGACACCATCATCGACGACAAGGCCGAAAAGACGCCGGAACGCCAGGAAAGCTTCTACCGCGTCATGGTGCGGACGGAGAAGAACCATCTGGGCACCGAGCAGAAGCCGCTCCCGATCATCCCCGGCATGGTCACGACGGTGGAGGTGCTGACCGGCGAGAAATCCGTTCTCGATTATCTGGTGAGGCCGGCCCGCACCCTGCGCGACGAAGCCCTGCGCGAGCGTTGAGGCCTCGGCAAGGTTAACGGAGCACAAAAGTCGCGGCGATAATTTGCCGGTCCGGAGAAGCGCGGAATTGACCGCCTTCGCGACAAGTCCCCGGCCCTGCCCCCGCTTTAACCTCACCTAAGCGTCGCAGACCTCAGTCTCGATCCGACAACAGGATCGGGGCGTGGATCGACGCGATAGACGTTGACGACGCTCCCGGCGCAGGGGACGTCGTCTATGACACTGCATTGGGAATTGCAGCGGAAAAGCCTGTGCGCGCTTGGCGCAGCGCTGGCTGCGTTGATCGTTGCCGGCGTGACATCGCCCGCCCGGGCTGATAACGGCTCGGCCCTGACCACCACCTCACAGGACGCCCAGGACACGCTCGCGCCCGCCATGGACGTCGCGGCGCGCGCTCCGGCGACGTTCTTCCGCATCAACGACGTGCTGGCCAGGCTCGATGCGATGCGCGGACGCGGACCGAACGCCGTCCGTCTCGCGGCGCTCACGCCGTCCAACATCGCAACCGACGCAAGCCCGGAACCCAGGCCCGCGCCGGCAAAAGGTGACGAGCCGTTCGGTCTCTTCACCTTCCGCGCGCCCGAGGGCCTGTTGTGGCAGAAATGGCGGGGCCTCGAGGTCCGGCTGACCCGGGACGCAGAGACGCTGAGGCGGTGCGAGGCCGATGCCGGCAACTGCCCGTCAAACGCCGCGCAGTTCCTGCGCCTGATCGGCGCCGTCAAGGCGAAATCGGGACGCGCAAGGCTCGATGAGGCCAATCGCGCGGTCAACATGGTGGTCCGCTACGTCAGCGACTATGCGCAGCACGGCGAGGCCGATCGCTGGAGCTCACCGCTGGAGACCTTCGCCACGGCCAAGGGCGACTGCGAGGATTACGCGATCGCGAAATATGTCGCGCTCCAGGAGGCCGGATTTCCGCGCGACGATCTGCGGCTCGTGCTGGTCCGCGACCGCGCCGTGCGGCAGGACCACGCCGTGCTCGCCGCGCGTCTCGATGGACAATGGCTCGTCCTGGACAACCGGCGCGCCGAGTTGATCGAGGATACCGGAGCGACGCACCTGGCGCCGCTCTTCGCGATCGACCAGGCCGGCGTCCATCTGTTCGCCAGACCCTATGCCCAGCGCCAGCTGTCCGACCCCGCGGAAGCGGCGCCCGCAGCCAGCGACGAAGGCTCCGAATGGCGCAATGCGGACATTGCTGACGGCGGTGCCTGGCCCGGCGCCCTTCCGCTGCTGATGTGAGACAAAAGAAAGCGGCCCTCAATCGGGCCGCTTTCCATATTCTCGGCGCCAACCTGCTGACTAGGCCTGCGCGGCGTGATTCACCTGCAGATCGTTGTCGATGAACAGGCTTGCCGCCGCCGTTGCCACGGTCGAGCCAGTCGGAATCCACTGATGGAAGACCTGCCCGCCAGTGGAGGTGAAGGTGGTGGTTGACTCGGTCCACCCACCGGCTCCTGTCGCAAGCTGCACATCGTCGCCGGCAGAACCGACAATGAAAAGCGAATGCGCCGTCGTCGAAGTGCTGTTGGTCGCCTCGGTGATGGCGGTGACCTTGGCGATCGTTAGCCCGTTGAGCTCGGTTCCATAGAGCGAACTTGCGAGCGGATCGTCGGTGATCAGGATCGACTCCAGATTGGTCAGATTCGCACCCGACAGATCGACTCCATAGAGATTGACGCCTCCCACCGTATGCGCATTGCCAGATGACAGGCCGTTGGCCGACGCACCGCTGATCTCCAGCGACGAGTTATAGATCGCTCCGTCATCGATGCGCAGGATGTCGAAGCCGCTGCCGCCATTGATCGTGGTCGACGGGTGGTACACCAGAATGTCGTTGCCAGCTCCGCCGCTCTCCGTGTTGCCCGGAGAACCCGCCGCATTCAGAAGGTCGGCATCATTGCTGCCTGACGCGGTCGCGTTCTTACCATCCACATACGTCATGTTGTAGGTGTTGGTATTGGCTGACGGATCCGAGATGCTGTCGCCGTTGGTGTGAGAGTCGTGCGAATCCGTGCCGATCACGCCAGCGGCATTATTCGTCGTCATGATCGCAGTGAACCCGGCACTGACGCTTCCGCCGCTGATTCCGATCTGAGGGTGCCCAGTCGCCTCGTCGATATGCGTGCCGTTGAGTGTGAAGTTGGTCACACCGATCTTTGAAGTGTCGAACGGGGCATCGAGCGAGACCAGGAAATGGTCAGATCCCGAGATATTGAATCCGGCGTCCGAGGCGACGTTGCCCTGCTGGCCCTGCGCGTTGGTGATCACCAATTGTGAGTAAGCGTCGAGCGGGTGCTCCTGGTCGACGAACGTCAGGATCATGTCCTGGGCGCTCTGGTTCGAGTTGGTGACGATAGTTCCAGAGAGCAGCCGCGCAGCGGGGATTCCGGTCGTATCGATGAAGGTCGCCACGTTGTCCGTGACGAGATCGGCATTGCTCGCGCCGACACCACCGCCATGCAACGTGGTCTCGGTGGCAGTTGCCGTGGCCGTGAAGTTCAGCGTGCTTGGCAGCGTGCCCGTCGCCGGCGCGGTCACCGCAAAGCTCAGATCGATCGTGGCGGTCTGGCTGGCGTTCTGATTGAGAGCTGTATCCTGGGGGACGATGATGTGGATGTCGCCTGTCGCCGAAGTGTAGGTGTAGCTGAACGTCGTGGCGCCACCGTTGTAGGTCCCCGCGATCGTACCGCTTGCGGCCAGGCCCGCCGTGAAGCCGCTCTGGAGATGGATATCCAGCGTGTGGGTCTCCGACCCATCGTGAACGTCGCCGAACGTCGCCTTGACTTGCAGCGTTCCAGTCTCGCCATTGCTGAAGGCGGTGTTGGAGTCGCTGGGCGAGTCGGTCACGAAGATCATATGGGTCTGGCCGGTCACCACGGTCGGCATGTCCGCGACGGCATCGACGTAGATCGTTCCGGTCGTGCCAGCGCTCGTGGCGCTGATCGCGCCCTGCACTGCCGTTGCCGTCATCGTGATGCTTGCGTCCACGTCGCTATTCAGCGGCGGCTTCATCGCCACCGAGACCGTTTCAGCAGTTCCGTTCGAAGCGCCGCTGATCGTGAAGGTCAGCACGCCTGCAACGAAGCTGGCAGCGACGGTGGCACCGGCGTCGTTGACCGCTGCGCTTGACGTATCGACGGTCCAGCCCGTGAGGCCCGAAACCACGATCTGCGTGACGTGCGACCCCGCACTCGTCGGCGTTGCCGTGAACTGGAACACCTCCTGGGTATCTTCCGGCAGACCGACATTGCTGCCGATGGCAACCGTCGGCGCATACGTGACCGGAACGGACGTCGTTCCCGCGGTCAGCAGTTGCTCGTACTCGCTGCCGCCACTGAAGATTCCGGCGATCGAATCGACGATCGACGCCTGATTTGTAATCTGCGCGTCGGAGTAGCTGGTTGTCGTCGAGCCGCTGGACATCCCGGCCAGGATCGTGACGTGTTCGCCGTTGGCCAGGGTCAACACCAGATCAGTCTTCGGAGTGAATGGCGTCAGTCCGCTGGTCAGCGCGACCGTGTAAGTGATCGAACCGCCGGACTCCGAAATCGTGGTGGTGGAGGTCGACAGCGTGGCGGTGACCGGGTTGATGGTATCGGTGATCTGCGTCACCGCAGGCGTGCTGTTCACGACCAAGTGCTCGAAATTGCCGCCGGTCGCCGTGCTGATCGTCGCGCTGACCGAAGTCGGGTCGAGATAGACGTCCTCGTTCGGCGCGACCGTGTGCACCACCGAGCCGCTGCTGGCGCCGCCCGCAATGGTGATGACGTCGCCGTTCGACAGCGTCACCGTCACCGGCTGGCCGGCCTGCGCCGGATGCGTCAGCGTCGCCGTGTAGGTGATGCTGCTGTCCGCCTCCGTGATGCTCGGCGTCGCCGTCAGGCTCACCGTGGTGTCGTCGATCGTGTCGGTGATCTGCGTCACCGCAGGCGTGCTGTCCACGACCAGGTGCTCGAAATTGCCGCCGGTCGCCGTGCTGATCGTCGCGCTGACCGAGGTCGGGTCGAGATAGACGTCCTCGTTCGGCGCGACCGTGTGCACCACCGAGCCGCTGCTGGCGCCGCCCGCAA
>NZ_LWIG01000058.1 GCF_002068095.1 Bradyrhizobium sacchari
GTGACGAATTTGCTCCGAGAGATCGCGAAGTCGTCCGAGGAAATCACGTTCGTCCTCGACGGCACAGAGCCCGACGCGCAATGCACGCTGGGTCAAGTCATTGGTCGGACTGCCAGCCGGTTCCCACAACGGGCTGCGATCGTCTCCACCGGGTTTGCCCCGCTGACTTACGGCGATCTCCAGCGCCGGTTGGACGACATCCGCGGGCAGTTGCGTGTGGGTGGGTTCGATTGCAGCGCTCGGATCGGGGTGCTCATGCCGTTCGGTCCGGAGGCGGTTCTCGCCATCGTGGCTGTGGCTTGCTGCAGCATTGCGGTTCCTCTTGATCCGCGGCTGTCTCCGGTAGAGGTCGATCTGCGTTTCGGCATGCTGCACCTGAACGCTCTTCTCGTGCCGCAAGGCAGTGACACAGAAGCGCGGCAAGCGGCCGAGCGGCGTGGGATCGCCATCATCGAAGCCGTTCCCGCATATGGCGGCCAGCTCGGACTTGATGTCCCGGTCCGGGCCGCCGACCGCGCTGCTATCGACGCTGAACCTGCTCCACACTCGCCGGCCTTCATTCTGCAGACCTCCGGCACGACCGCGCAGCCAAAGCTCATTCCGTTCAGCCACAGCAACATGCTGGCCGCGTCCGCGCGTCTTCAGGCCTGGTTCGGCCTCACGCATCAAGATCGCTGCTTGAGCGTCTCGCCCCCATTTTATTCTCATGGGCTCAAGGTAACGGTGTTCACACCGCTGCTCACCGGCGGCAGCATTGCTGTCCCGGCAAACAATGCCATCGTCGCGCTGGATGAGTGGCTCGATTGTCTCAGCCCGACCTGGTACTCGGCAGGTCCCGCGCTTCATGCTGCAATGCTGGACAAGGTGAGCTCGCTCGCAGACGTGCGCGTGGCGCATACGTTGCGGTTTATCGTATCGGGCGGCGCGCCGCTGCTGCCCGACGTACGGGACGGCCTGCAGCGCGTTTTAGGCGTGCCTGTGCTAGAGCACTACGGCTCCAGCGAAGCCGCGCAAATCGCTGCCAATCTGCCGCCGCCCGGCCCGAATAGGCCGGGGACCTGCGGCCAACCTCCGCCCGGGACTCTGGCCATCGCTGGTGAGGATGGACGCTTCCTGACGGCGGGCGAGCGCGGCGAGATCTGGATTCGTGGACCGACGGTGTTCTCCGGCTATCTCGATGCGCCGGAGCTCAATCAAGCCGCTTTCGTCGGGGGCTGGTTTCGCACGGGCGACATCGGCAGCCTCGACGAAGACGGCTTTCTTTCTTTGCATGGCCGCCTGGGAGAGCTGATCAATCGCGGCGGCGACAAGATTTCCCCTGCCGATGTCGAATCCGCCTTGCTACGCCATCCGGCTGTAGCGGAGGCTGCCGCCTTTGCAGTCCGCCATCCACGCCTTGGCGAGGACGTTGCAGCCGCGATCGTTTCTCATCCCCATACGCAGACGACAACTGCAGAGATCCGCCAGTTCCTGCAAGGTGAGCTTGCCTCGTTCAAGATTCCACATCGCGTTCTGATCCTCGACCAACTGCCAAAGGGACCGACGGGAAAAGTGCAGCGGCGACGGCTGCGCGACGGCGGGCTACCGCAAATGCCTATGCCGGTCGTGTCCAAAGCGTCACTGGACCTCGAAGGTGAATTGCTGACGCTGTGGCGGAGGCTGCTCAAGTCCGATGCCGTGACGCTCGACGACGATTTCTTTGCAAGCGGCGGCGACTCGCTGCTCGCAATGGAGATGCTGAGCGAACTCGAACAGCTGATCGGTCAAGCCGTGCCGGAAACGATCCTGTTCGGCGCGGAAACCATCCGGCAGCTCGTCCAGAAGCTTGACACGCAAATCGACACGCAAGCGACGCCGTACATCCACTTTCACGGTGATGGCAATCGGCCTCCGCTGCACTTCTTCAATGGAGACCTCGTCAGCGGACATTCGAGCATGCGGCGAATGGTTCAGCTCCTCGGTCCCGATCATCCAATCATTTCCATCAATCCGCACGGTCTTCGTGGAGAGTCGGTGCCGCCCTCGATCGAGGAAATGGCTGCCGACCGCCTGCCGCTTATCCTGGATAGACAGGCGAGCGGACCTTTCGTGCTGGGGGGCTTCTGCAACGGCGCCATTGTGGCATTCGAAGCAGCTCGCCTGCTGATGGCAGCCGGCCACAGGGTTGGTAGGGTCGTCATGGTTGACCCGCCGACCGTTAGTGCCCGTGCGGCGGCGCAAGCGATCCTCAGACCGATGAAGCGACTAGTCTCGCCTTACAGTCTGCGCTGGACCTATCAGCTGATGGTCAGGCTCGAGCAGTTCTTCTACGGGTCGACGAGCAAGCGGGTTAGCCAGCTGTATACCGCTCTAACCAATCCCAAGAAGCTGCATGATGCAGTCTTCAATCCCTATGATACGATTCCGCGCGCGTTATGGGAGCCTTATTCGCTCGCAATGGCGCAATATCTTCCGGCACCGCTCGAGGTTCCTGTGACGTTCTACGCAGCAGACCACGACGGTCGCGCATGGCGAGCTCTCAGTTCGCAACTCGAGGTCATCCAGGTGCCTGGGGGACACGGTGGGTGCCTGACCATCGG
>NZ_LWIG01000059.1 GCF_002068095.1 Bradyrhizobium sacchari
ATCGAGCTGGGTGCCGATGGCGCCGCGCAGCGCCTTGATGCCCTTCATGATCGCCTTCGATCCGAGCGCGGCGCCCGCGATCAGGTCGGAATGGCCGCCGACATCCTTCGTTAGCGAATACAGCGACAGGTCCGCGCCGTGCTCGATCGGCCGCTGAAACACCGGACCGAGCAGCGTGTTGTTGCAGGCGATGATCGGCGTGTGCCCCTGGGCCTTGCCGACGGAATCGGCGATGCGGCGGATCATCGCGATGTCGACGAGGCCATTGGTCGGATTGGGCCGGGGTCTCGATCAGGATCATCGAAACCCGCCCCCTCCCCATCGCCTGCTCCGCGGCCTGCCTGACTGAGGCTTCATCGATGCCGTCGGCAAAGCCGACCGCGCCGATCGACAGGCGCGCCAGCGTGTTCGTCAGCAGCGTCTCCGTGCCGCCATAGAGCGGCTGGGAGTGCAGGATGACATCGCCGGGCCGGACGAAGGCGAGGATCGTGGTCGCGATCGCCGCCATGCCGGAGGAGAACAGCGCGCGCAGCTCTCGGTGCGCTCGTAGACCGCGAGCCTGTCCTCGACGATCTCGCTGTTGGCATGGTTGAAGCGCGAATAGACCAGGCCCGCGCCCATGCCTTCCGGCGACTCGCGCCGGCCGGCGACGTAATCGAAGAAGTCCTGCCCGTCCTCGGCCGTCTTGAACACGAAGGTCGAGGTCAGGAACACCGGCGGCTTGAGGGCGCCTTCCGACAATTGCGGATCATAGCCATAGGTCAGCATCAGGGTTTCCGGATGCAGCATATGGTTGCCGATATGGGTCTTCGACGGGAACGGTTTTACCATGGCTGCTTCACTGTTCTGATGCTGCCGCGCGTTGCGGGCCGAATTGGTGGTAAACGGCGGTGGTCACAAAATTGACCCGGCCTTTTTGGAATCCTTGTTTTCCGGCGGTTTTCGCGAAGTTGTGGCATCGGGCACACGATCCTGAAGGCCGGCGGTGTCCTCCAACGTGGCGCTGATGCTGTCAAACCCCATGGCGGCGCCAAGCGTGTCGAAACGATACGTGCCTTGGCCGACTGCGAAATTCCTGTCATTCACCGCGTGGGTAAGCGGTGGTCAATACGGTCCGGCGTCCCTCTTGGCTCCAACGCTGCAGAACTGGAAGCGTGACACGTTCGACAGGCCGCTCTGAAGTGTAGCTCCCCTACCCCCGATTATTATCCTACCCTTACTCCCTGGAGTTAGTGCTTCCTAGGGTGTTAACGCCACCAATAGCGACTGGAATAAAGCAACATACCTCCTCCCAACCGCCAGCAGACGCAAAAACTCTCCAATGATCGCGCGATCATCAAACAGGATTTTCCAAGCCGTCCTTTCGCCGTGCGAGAATGGGACCTGCTCTGCCGCGCGCATCTTAGCCCACCTATTTGAACCGCTGAGGTGCCTCAGCGGTGGGGCAGCGCTGGCTCGCGGCCGTCGCGTCGATCCACACCCCCGCGAACGCCGCGGCCACGTGAAACCAGCACGAAGCGGCAGTCAGGAAGGCTGCAAGTCCAACCTCAAATGCACCACCTCGGCTGACGCCAATACCAATCAGGGAGGAGTGCTATCGGATCGGAATTGGTTACACTGTCCGCGTGCGGCGATCCTCGGTCCATCGATGGCGCGTACGGGTCGTGCCTGCAGGTGGGTCGAGCCTGACGATCAGAATGGTTCAAAGGCTGCTCTCGGTGGCGCGCACGAGAGAGCACCTCGTCAAGCAAGTGCGTCGGCAGCATCGCGGATTCCAGCATAGATTTCATCAAGATCTGCCGCTGTCACGCAATAAGGCGGCATCACATAGATCGTATTGCCAAGTGGGCGCAGCAGCAGGTTGCGGCTTTCAAAGAAAGCTCCAAGTTTCGGACCAATGTCCGCGAGATAGCCGGCATCGCTGGTTTTCAGATCGAGGGCCGTGATGGTGCCCGTCCGACGGACGTTTGCAAAGCGCTTATCGACTCGAAATGCTGCAATGGCCTGCTCTTGCATTGTGGCCACGGACGCCACTCGGTCGCGATATTTTTGATCTTGCCAAAGATCCAGGTTTGCCTTCGCAGCGGCGCAAGCCACGGGGTTCGCAGTATATGAGCTCGAGTGAAAGAACGTGCGAGTGCGATCCCTCGAATAGTGGGCGTCGAAAATATCTGATCGGCAGAGTGTCACTGCGAGTGGAAGCGCTCCTCCTGTAATTCCCTTCGAATAGCAAGCTATATCGGGCGTCACATCGGCTTGCTCGCAGGCGAACAATGTTCCAGTGCGGCCCCAGCCCGTCATGACCTCGTCGGCAATGAAAAGAACGTCCGAAGCCTCGCAGATCACCTTCATTTCTTTCAGCACCCAGGGTGGATACATTAGCATCCCACCTGCCCCTAATATCAGAGGCTCCACAATAAAGGCGGCTGGCATTTCGTGTCGACACGCCGATTCAAGCGCATCCAACGTTGTCTGCTCATGACCCCTGGCAGGAAACGGGATCGAGATCACATCGAACAGCAAGGGTCCGTACGCTGCGTTGAAGACGCCTCGGGCGCCGACCGACATCGACCCAATGGTGTCTCCGTGATAGGAGCGCTGCATTACGACGATGCGTATCCTCTGTTTGCCGATGTTATGCCAGTAGCCAAGCGCCATCTTGAGTGCGACCTCGACGCTAGCGGAGCCACTGTCGGAAAAGAAGACGTGATCGAGGCCACGCGGCACGCGCTTTAGGAGTTCCTGCGCAACCTCTTCCGCCGGATCATGGGTGTAGCCGGCGAAGATGATTTGATTGAGTTTGGCTGCCTGTTCCTGAATAGCGCGTACAATGTGTGGATGGCAATGACCATGCGTCACGACCCACCAGGATGAGATTGCATCTATCATACGGCGCCCATCCGCCGTGAAAAGATAAGCACCATCGCCGCGGTCGATCCTTGTCATCTCGTCTTGCAACGCATGTTGCGTGAACGGATGCCAGATCGGAATCTTGCTGTTGCGCTTCATGGATTCAAGAAATCGCCACGCACGAATGAGCTTTTGAAAGTTTTCTGCAAGGAATCGGCCGTAAGAGGCGTAATCCAGGGCAATCGCCCCAACCAGCGGACTCGCCCAATTTCGCAAATTGCGCTCTCGCTTTCAGGATTTCTTTCCCCAACGAAGGCAATGCCAAGAAGCCGAATCTGACGCTTTCGCAAAGCCTCTATTGAGAGCAGCGAGTGATTGATGGTGCCAAGTTTCGTACTTGCGCAAAGCACGACGGGAAGGCTCCATCGCTCAAAGATATCAATGTAGAGCACGTCCCGGTTCAGTGGCACCATGAGTCCGCCCGCCCCCTCGATGACGAGCGGCCGGTCCCGACAATCAGGTAGATGAAACGACTCCACATTGATACGGACCTCGTCGATTTGAGCCGAATGATGTGGCGAGGCAGGAGTTCGAAGACGGTAGAGCTCCGGCATAACACGACCGGGCGAGAGGCCGCCCAGCCGTGCGGCGGCCTCACTGTCTGTTTCTCCTTCGAGCCCAGCCTGAACCGGTTTCCAATATTTCGCTCCGAGAAGATGTGCAAGGCCCGCGGAAAAGACGGTCTTTCCGATCCCGGTATCGGTGCCGGCGACTACGATGCGCTGATTCATCCTCACCAACCTCTCGTCTCCTCGGAGAGCGCATCCAGCATCGCACGCACATCACCTTCCCCAACGTTGAGCGTCAGTGAAATGCGCAAACGGGCCGTCCCGGCGGGCACAGTCGGCGGCCGAATCCCCCGAAGATCGAAACCGCGATCCTGCAGTCTCGATGCGAGCTGCATCGCGTGGGCGTTTTCGCCCACAATATAGGGCACGATCTGCGAACTCGAGGGGCTGTGAAGACCGCGCGCACGGATCTCTCTGTGCGTAAACGCAATCAGATCGGCCAGACGCTGTTGTCGCTGGGGTTCCTGCCGAAGGATTAGGAGCGCCTCTCGCACGGCGATAGCTATCAACGGCGAGGGCGCGGTAGCGAAAATGAAGGGACGGCAACGATTGACCAGGAAATCGCGCAGCGCTCGTGCGGTCGTTACCAATGCGCCGGCAGCCCCCAAGGCCTTGCCGCAGGTATGAACCACTAGCACATTATCGCGTCTTTCATAGGGCGCCGTAAGCCCTCGCCCGTGCTCGCCGTAAACGCCTGTGGCATGAGCCTCATCGACCATCAGAAACGCGTCATGCCGGTCGGCGATCGCCACCAGGTCTTCCAGTGGTGCAAAATCGCCATCCATGCTGTAGAGACTTTCGACGACAATCCATATCCGACCGCCCCCACCCTTAGCGCGCCACTCTTGAATCGTGTCCTCAACGGACTGTGGATCATTATGTTCGCTGATCCGAAAGTCGGCGCGGCCGGCTCGCGCGCCCTCATGAATGCTTGCGTGCACAAGAGAGTCGAGAACGAGCAGATCACCCCGCTGCGGCAGCGTTGTGAGGACAGCAAAATTTGCAACATAGCCGCCGCCAAAGAAAAGCGCTGTCTCCGCTCCAAAAAAGCGAGCCGCTTCCGCTTCGAGAGCTTCGTGTTCCTGACAATTGCCGCGTAGAAGCCGCGAGCCGCCGGCCCCGACGGGCGTGCCGGCTTCAAGCGCATCGGAGATCGCCTTTTTCATACGTGGCGAGCTCGCCAGCGCGAGATAATCATTCGATGTAAAATCGATTCCGCTGGGCGGCTTTAGACCGCGGAGCCGATCGTCTTGCTTCAGAGCATGCAGGGCCGCGACATAATGGCCGCCTCGATCCGCGTTGATTGACTTCATTTTCACCCGCTGACTAGCGATTGCATCAAAAGTGTTGATGACCGGAAGGCTTCACCGCCGGCCGGCTCGCTCTAAGTGGTCAAGATGCAATTTTCCCGGTCGACCAACACCACTCGTGGCTTGAAGACCTTCGCCTCCGCCTCATCAAAAGACGCATATGCAACAATAATGACCTTGTCCCCAGGCAGGGCGTGTCGCGCAGCCGCGCCGTTCAGGCTTATCGTGCCGGATCCCTTAGGAGCCTCGATCACGTAGGTCGCAAACCGCGCTCCAGTGTCGACGTTGTAGATTTCAACGCGCTCGTTAAGCACGAATCCTGCCGCCTCCAATAGCGCACGATCAATCGAAACCGAGCCCTCATAGTGAAGATCCGCCTCGGTCACGGACGCGCGATGGATCTTGCCTTTCATCAAGGTAACTTGCATTTTTCACCTTAGAGTTTGCGTGCGGCGGCGTTGTTAAGCTGCTCTATTTAAGCCAGCCCTGATGCAATACCGAGCCGATCCAGCAAATTCGCGTCGCGATCGGCTTTCGGGTTCTGAGTGGTCAACAACAAATCCCCGACAAAGATTGAATTGGCGCCGGCCAAAAAGCACAGGGCCTGAAGTTCATCTGTCATATATTGCCGGCCGGCGGACAACCGCACCACGCTGTTCGGCATCATGATCCGGGCAGTTGCGATTAAGCGTGCCAGAGCGATTGGGTCTGGTCGCTCTGCTGTCTCATTCACAGGCACACCTTTCACCTCGTTCCACAGGTTGATCGGCACGCTTTCCGGGTGGATCGGAAGATTGGCGAGCAACACGAGCATCGCGATGCGGTCCTCGACGCGTTCACCCATGCCGACAATGCCCCCGCAGCAGACCTTGATGCCGGCCTGCCGCACATCTTTAAGGGTTTTGATCCGATCTTGCAGAGTGCGGGTGGTGATGATTTTCCCGTAGAACTCCGGCGAGGTGTCGACATTGTGGTTATAGAAGTCGAGCCCTGCCTCAAAGAGGCAGTCGGCCTGCTTAGGCGTCAGCATGCCGAGCGTGACGCAGGTTTCCATTCCAAGAGCTTTGATTGCGCTCACCATGTCACAGACCTGATCGAGATCCCGGTCTTTTGGACTGCGCCAGGCTGCTGCCATGCAGAAGCGCGTCGCGCCGGCATCCTTGGCGCGCTGCGCGGCGGCCACCACATCCGCGCGCTTCATGAGACGCGTGACTTCCAAACCGGTGTCGTAGTGGGCGCTCTGCGAGCAGTAGCCGCAGTCTTCCGGACAACCACCTGTCTTGATGCTGAGTAGGCTGGCGATCTCGACCCGATTTGCATCGAAACTTTGGCGATGAGCGCTTTGCGCCTCGAACAAGAGGTCGGCGAACGGTTGTTCATAGATCGCTTCAGCCTCTGCGCGATTCCAGTCGTGGCGAACTGGCCTGCCGCTATTCCCTTTCTTTCTCTTCACGCCAGCATCAGAAACCATAAAGGGCCCACCCAAATCGTAGATAATTTCGCAGATTATCTATAGCCATCACCTAAGAGCCGATGCTAATTGAGCGCCTTCTCGAACGCATCCATTTTTGTGGTAGATAATCTATGATCGCCAATGGGAGCACGACTGTTGCGGCGCATATTGAGCAGTCAGTCGGTGAGCGCATTATCAGCGGAGCGTTGCAGCCAGGCGCACCACTCCGTCAAGATCATGTCGCGCGAGAATTCAACTCCAGTCATGTTCCTGTGCGCGAGGCTTTTCGACGACTGGAAGCCCATCACCTCGTCGTCGCTGAGCCACGTCGCGGAGTACGGGTTGCGCCGCTTGATACAAAGTCAGTCAAGGAGATCGCCGAGATGCGGGCCGCGCTCGAGGTGGTCGCGCTTCGCAACTCGGCTCCGAAGCTTACATCCGCACATTTAGCACGGATCGAACTCGCCTTGATTGAAGGAGACAATGCCCAGACCATCGAGGAATTTGAGAAGGCGAACCGCGCCTTTCACCAAGCGCTGGTTGCGCCTTGCGGGATGCCCCGCCTCCTCGCCAACCTCGACGGACTACAGCTTGCAAATTCGCGATTGGTGTTCGCAATGGCAAGGTCTGCCGGGTGGCGTCCGCGGTCCAATCAGGATCACCGCCTGATTGTGCAAGCACTAAGGACACGCAACGTCGATCAGGCCTGCAACCTGCTTGCGCGCCATATTCAAACCATCGAGCGCCTTGCCCTTCCCGCCTGACGGCGACAAAACTCGTTGATAGTTCCTTCGTGGATGGTCCGATCGCGAGAACATCAAAGGCGTACTCCAGGACCATCGATGATCCGTCACATTCTCTTGTTCACTGCCAAGGATAGTACCTATTTCGATCAAATCATCGAAGGCCGCCCATCGATCCTCACAACTATTCCAAATGCAGGGCCGCTCGAGATCGGTCGCAACCGCAAGACCGACCAGCTCGGCAATGACATTGACGTCAAGGGTCTATAGCGAGTTCGACAGTGAGACGGAACTCGCAGCCTAGAATGCGTATTAAACACCTGTCGCTGCTGTTCGTTCGTGCCGGTGCAGGGTGGTGCAGAAGCTCGATGTGCTCGCCGCACATGGCATCGCAATCATTCTGATTCTTTTGGTGTCGGTGACCGTGACCTTGCGGTTCTGACCTTCCGCTTCATCAGTCGTCTCATGCGCCTATAGGACCCGCGCATGAAGGAGAACCCGCTCTCGCTGTGGGTCTACCTCTCACAGTCGCCTCTGCTCTGGCTGACGGTTACCCTGCTGATCTATGCCATCTCAGATTCGGTATCGCTGGCAACGCGCCGTCATCGGTTGCCAACCCCGTCCTGCATGCGATGTGGATCATCGCCATATTTCTACTCCTGACCGGTACGTCATACACAACCTTCTTTGCCGGTGCGCAATTGGTCTCGCGGTCCTAGCGGGAGTGGGCCGCCCTGACTCAGCTTCAAAACAGGGCGGCCCTTGCCAGTCTGCTAGTCAACGGCCCCGGAGGCGAGCAGGAGCAGCAGAAGGCCCGACGATGTACGCCATCTCGCTCGATATTTTCCGGCGTCTTTGAGGCTGACTCTGAGGAATCGCGGCTCCGACGTGCGAAGAAAAGACGCGTTTGGGCGTTGAGGCCAGCGTAGGGGCACGCCAGTTCCCCAGCGCATCAAAACCTAGCAACTGCACTGGCTTAGCCGCACTGAGGAAAATTGGCTGGGGTTCTTGGACACGTATCGAACAATTTGCACGCTCCGCCCGCCGACGTTTGATAGCTTCGTGCACGCGGCACAACGGGCGTTTTGGAGTCGCACGGATTCCGTTAAGCATGGCTTCTTGGCAGGAGAGCGGGAACGCCTGCTGCCATCACGACACTCGCGAGATTGGAATGACTGACACTAGCATACCTACCTTTACCCACTTCGACATGACGCGCGCGGATCTGCCGGTTGAATACTACGTCGCGATAGGTCGCTCGCTGTATCGCTGGTCTCAACTGGAAGCCGCCGTCTGTGCTCTTGGGAACGCAATTCACAAAGCTTCGTGGCTTGAGGCTATGACGGAGCTTAGACGGTCGGGCGGGTTTCAGGTGTCACGCGTGTTCAACCTCCTGAAGGATAAGGCGCGCGCCCTGGACGGCTCTGAACTCGCTATGGCTGACTTGGATCGCGCGGAGAAATTGTTCGCCTCTCGCAAAGAGCTATTTCACTCCGTTTGGGGATATGTGATCGGCCCGAAACAGGCTGGGGTTGGCATTCAGGAGTGGGCGATCCATGATTACAGCAACTTTCGCCCTGTCGAACTTACGGAGCTTGAGAGGTTCGCAACAGATTGCGCGGCAACTTGGGAGAGTCTGCTGAGGACGGCAGTCCCGCTGTTTCATGGGGGAAGCAGCACGATTGTCGTGAACGATAGCGATGGCCTGACCAAGCCTCACGTTCGTCGATGAGCTCAACTTGATGCTGAGCCTTCGGGTCAAATCAACAATGCTGAAGCCAGTGGAAGACCTTGAACGCTATCTGAACGAAATAGTTGAGCCAACCGTGGATGACCTGTCGTTATCGTCCGGAACGCGTAGAAGATGTATGTCCTTTGTCTGGTCACCCAAAAAGGCGGAAGCGGCAAGAGCACGCTGGCGGTCGGAATTGCAGTCGCAGCGTTGGGGAACGGGGAGCGCGTCGCAATTGTCGAGGCGGATCCACAAGGCACGATTTTAAAACGGAAAGAGCCACGCGGCCATCCTCATCCCTAGGTCGTTCGCGTCGTCGTTTCGGCCGAAATGGAAGGGGCGCTCGTCAGCCTTGAAGCCAAGGTGATCTGGCTTACGGTTATCGATACCGCGGCGACGAACAATGCACTGGCCATGCGCACCATCGCGAAGGCCGATCTTTGCCTGATGCCGCTTCGTCCGAGTTCGGCCGACATAGAAGTTGCGATACCGACGCTGATTGCTATTCGTCGCAATCGCTCAACGAGGCTCTCGATGTCATCCGCTACGTCGCCTCGAAGAGAAACGGCAAGACATCATCATATCGATGAGATGGAGGGGATAGAGACGGCAATGCAAGTGGAAACACTCATCCGCATCAGTTAGGCCCGCCAGCGGCTGCTATCTCCGCCTTCATCTCCTCGACTGCGGACCGACTGATGCCGTGCTCGCTTATCTGGAGAGATCGAACGGCTCGACGCGCCGGTGATTTTGGCGTTCCTTGAGCATCTAGAGAGGCAGCGCGGCAACTCGGCGCGAACTCGCAATGCCCGGCTCGCTGCGATCAACTCGCTCTTCCTCTATCTGGAATAGAGGGTGCCATCCTGCCTCGACCGATCACGTCGGATCCGTGCGATCCCGATGAAGAAGACCGATCAGGCGCTCGTCCGGCTATCTCAATCGCGATGAGCTGCGGGCTGTGTTAGATGCGCCAGATGCGAGCACCGTGTCCGGCATCCGTGATCGAGCCATGCTGCATTTGGCCTTCGCCGCAGGCATGCGCGTGTCGGAGCTTGTCGGCCTCTGGCACATTTGTGTTCCGTGGTCGGGCCGCACCCTGATCAAGGCGCTTTGGCACGACGGAGTCGGGCTCTCGCTGTACGCCAAGCGGCTGGACCGTGGCCGCTATCTGGCCAGCGACGTTGGATTGCGCGGCAGCGATCAGGGTCAGGACCATAAATGAGCCGAGGCTGAACTGCTTCGACTGGATGCAAAGCTGGAGCATGGTGATCGCGGTCGGGCAAGGCATCAGGCGGTGATTGCGAGTTGGTTTCGTTCGTTTGCCCACGGGTTGCGCCGTCTCCGAATGGCTCGAAATCGAGTGAGATTGACGGCCTGCTGACGATTCCCTGCTGAACGCATCCAGCAGGCTATTACGTCTGCCTGGTGCGGCAGCTCTCGTGCGCGCAGAGCAATGAGGCTGCCGCAGCGATCATGTCAGCGTGCTGCGCGTCCAATCCGCTTTGATTCCCTCGCTCAAGCCGCGTTCAGCGCCTGGCCGAGATCGGCGATCAGGTCCGCCGGATTCTCGATGCCGATCGACAGGCGGATCGTGCAATCGAGCACGCCGATTTTCTGGCGGATGTCGGCGGGAACGCCGGAATGAGTCATCGTCGCCGGCAGGCTGGCGAGCGACTCCGTTCCGCCAAGGCTCACCGCGAGCTTGAAGATCTGCAGCGCGTTAAGGAATTTCACGGCCGCATCCTTGCCGCCGACGATGTCGAACGAGAACGTCGATCCCGCCCCCAGGCACTGCCGCGCGAACACGCGCCCCGCGGGCGAGGCCTCCTCGTGATGGCCGAGGTAATGCACCTTGGCCACCTTGGCATGGTCGCGCAAGAAGTCCGCCACGAGGCGCGCATTCGCATCGGATTTTTCCATGCGAAGGCTGAGCGTCTCCAGCGAGCGGTTGATCATCCAGCAGGAATGCGGATCGAGCTGGGTGCCGATGGCGCCGCGCAGCGCCTTGATGCCCTTCATGATCGCCTTGCTGCCGAGCGCGGCGCCCGCGATCAGGTCGGAATGACCGCCGACATATTTGGTGAGAGAATACAATGAAATATCCGCGCCATGCTCGATCGGCCGCTGAAACACCGGTCCCAGCAGCGTGTTGTCGCAGGCGATCACCGGAACAAGTCCCTGCGCTTTTCCGATCGCATCTGCAACGCGCCGGATCATCGCGATGTCGACGAGGCCGTTGGTCGGGTTGGCCGGCGTCTCGATCAGGATCATCGCAACGCGGCCCTTGCCCATGGCCTCCTCCGAAGCCTGCCTGACCGCCGTCTCATCGACACCGTCTGCGAAGCCGACGGCGCCGATCGACAGGCGCGCAAGCGTGTTCGTCAGCAGCGTTTCGGTCCCGCCATAGAGCGGCTGGGAGTGCAGGATGACGTCGCCCGGCCGCACGAAAGCGAGGATCGTGGTTGCGATCGCCGCCATGCCGGAGGAGAACAGCGCGCAGCTTTCGGTGCGCTCGTAGACCGCGAGCTTGTCCTCGACGATCTCGCTGTTGGGATGATTGAAGCGCGAATAGACGAGACCTGCGCCCATCCCCTCCGGCGGCTCGCGTCGGCCGGAGACGAAATCGAAGAAGTCCTGCCCGTCCTCGGCCGTCTTGAACACGAAGGTCGAGGTCAGGAACACCGGCGGCTTGATGGCGCCTTCCGAGAGCTGCGGATCGTAGCCATAGGTCAGCATCAGCGTTTCCGGATGCAGCATATGGTTGGCGATGCGGGTCTTCGACGGGAACGGTTTTACCATGGCTGCCTCGCTGTTCTGATGCTTGCCGCGCGTTGCGGACCGAATCGGTGGTACAAGGCGGTGGTCACAAAATTGACCCCGGCCTTTTTGGAATCCTTTGATTGTCAGAGTTGACGGACTCGAGCAGCTTGCCGAGGAAAAGCGCGTACTCTTGAGCACCAGGCTCTTCTGCAGAGGTCCGCCGCGCGGCTAGCACTTCCCGATCGCCGTCTCTTGGATTGCCTCCGAGCCAGTCTGCGACTTTTTCAGTGAGAGAGACGTCCTGTTCATCGTCTGCCGAGGATGGTTCACTCGCGTCGTTATCCGGAAGTCTGACGGCCGGACCGACGTAGTTCTCGGCGTTTAGGATACTATCCAGGTTCGTCAGCACTTGCTCCCGCAGCGGATTTCCAGACAAATCTATGCTGGCGCGAACGCCCAACTGCGTCAGCAGGTCCTCGGATAGGCTGGTTAGCTGGTTATGGCCAGCGTCGAGAAGCACAAGTCCCGGCGGGAGCGCCTCAGGTAAGCTGGTTGACTGGTTGCCACTAACGGCGAGAGCATGGAGCATAGCGGGGAGGTTCTCCGGCAGACTCGTCAATTGATTGTGGCTGACGTCGAGAGAAAGAAGCGCAGCAGGGAGGACCTCCGGCACATTCAGCGACTGATTGTCGCTGACATCGAGATGCTGAAGCGCAGGCGAAAGGACCTCAGGCAGGCTCGCCAGTCGGTTGTCGCTCGCGTTGAGAGATTGGAGCCCGGCCGGAAGGGCGGGCAAGTTGGTCAGATCGTTGTGACTGACGTTGGGGTACTCGAGCATGGCAGGGAGGCTATCGGGCAGCCTGGTCAGCCGATTGTAGGAAATGTTGATCGCCGTGAGGTCGGGGGATAATCTGGGCAGACTGGTCAGGGATAACGATCTGAGATCGATTGCCTTACGGCTTCTCCTCGATTCTCAGCGGATCCAGGTCCCATTCAGCAGCCCAATTCTCAACCGTCTGGTCTTGATCGTCCTCCGCATGAGCTGGATCTGCCACAATAGCCTGCACTCCGTCCCACAGCGCCGCGGCCTCGTTTTCCTGCCCCTCTTATTCGTTCGAGAAGATCCCATCGCCGCGCAGAATCTGTCCTGCCTCAAAAGGATCCATTCCATACTCCCTTGCCAGGACTGAGTAGACTCAGTCCCCTACGATACGTTCTAACCTCTGAAGCATTTACCTGTCGGTAAGCTGACGAAGAAGCTATCAGCAGGTGGCGACTCGGAGTTGGAAAGGCGGTGATGGTTGCGCCTCCCCGAAGCGGCGCGACCATTTCGGCACGATCATCATAAGACAGGGACGTATCCGCGTGGAGGCGCCTGATTTCCTCCTCGCGGTCCACCGTGCCACCACCCCCTTGGCCTGCGCGGCCGCGCCCTGTCGGTGCCTGAAGTGTTCGACTGCCCGCGCCGCACACATCGCGCGCTGGCTCTCGGCGAGGTGTCGACGCTTCAAGTTCAGCCTGATGACCGATCCCAGCGGATCGTCACCGTAATGGTTGCGCGTCGGACAATCGGTGCTGGTCTCGATGGCGGCGTGATAGCGGTTGCGGCCGTCGAGGATCTTTCTATCGAACACGCTGACCGGTTCGCGCACACCGTTTTTCGCGGATGTCCATCATCCCACCAAGGAGGAGAACGACGAGGCACTTGTGCGGTACACTCTCTGGCTCCCCATTTTGACGGGCGGGCTGGTGCCGGTGTCGCAAGACTTTTTTTCTGCTTGCCCAGACAAGACAGCTCGGATTAGTGACGAGTTCGCGCGTTTTTCCTTCGACAGCTTGTCGAGATTCTGCTGACGCCACTTCACGATCATTGCCGATGTAGGCGACCAGCTGAGTGACTTGGCCGAGGGCCATGCCGAAATGAGATTTAAGGTCCCCAAATCTCCTTTTATTTCATTCCGTGAAACCGAGCGTCCCGGGCTTGCCAAACCCGCGTAAAAAGAAGCCGACGCCGAGACGGATTTCTCGGCGGCGGCTCTCCATATTGCGTTGCAGCAATTAGCCCTGGGTCCCGACGATTTTATTCCCTGACAGGACGAAGGTCTTGGCGTTCACGTCGCTATCCCGGGAGCCCTTCTTTTTTGCCCGCACCAGTGTAGCGTGTTCAGACGATGAACCGGAACCGGCCGAATCCGCGGCATACTTCCGAGCGACCTTGGTCCATTCCTGAGCTACTCTGTCAGGTTTAGGGAGCGGAGCACTCGAATCCAGTCCTTTTGGAGGTGAATCCAAGGGTTCCCAGCCTTCGAGCGGGCCATTAAAAGGATCAGATTTTCCCGCCATGACGTCACCTGTCGTAAATGGATCGGTTGCCATCATATAGTCTTTCACCAGCCTAGTCCAAGACAGGTAAATTGTCTCAGAATCTTGTTTTCTATCGCGACTTCCTCGATCTTGGTTCTGCCGTGCGGCATGCCTTTTATGTAGTCAATCTTGGCTTGAAAGAGCGCTTCGGCGGGTCGTTTTCCAGCTAGAATTTGCTTCCAAAATGCAGAGTGCATCGGTGCTCCGAAGAAGTTGAGGTCACCATCGACGGGAGAGTAGTGCGCTCCGGTGCAGCCGACGAAAGCGTTGGCTCCCGCTGCCAGGAAGGAAAGGGCTATCGACTGAGCTGGGGTGACAACCTGAATGGGGTCGCCAGCCCGATAGACCGCAGCGCGCGTGCGTACGGTCAACGCGCCCCAGCAGCATCCGGCAAAGATGATCGCCCCGCACGGGTCGGGGACGTTGTTGACGGTCATCGCTTCAAGCATGTCGCCTTGAGTCTCACCCCAGAAGCGCGAGGTGTCCGTATCCGAGCCATGGAGCATGAGATAGATGTGCTTGGCCGAGAGATCGCCGGGGATGGCATTGGAGCGCACCAGCTCGGAGGTGAGCATCAGTTCGGCGCCCGGGAGCCCTGAGTAGATTTGATCCGCGAAGGGGCGCACAAAGTTGCGAAGGCCGAAACGGTTTACCAAGGGCGGCGAGGCGGTTTCGAACGCCGACTCCACAACGCTTGCTGTGTGCCCATCCGGTATCCTGGAGACCGGCACGTCGGCGAGATGGTCACCGTCCAGATCCCCGTAGCTTTGATCGCTCCAGACGATAAAATCGTCCGGATCATTCGTCGCGCTCGGCCCGATGCTGGCACGCAAGCTCGGTGGGAGTGTGTCATAGCGTTCGG
This sequence comes from Bradyrhizobium sacchari, assembly GCF_002068095.1. Lineage (GTDB taxonomy): Bacteria > Pseudomonadota > Alphaproteobacteria > Rhizobiales > Xanthobacteraceae > Bradyrhizobium > Bradyrhizobium sacchari. The sequence continues at coordinate 14,704 of NZ_LWIG01000059.1, forward strand.
ACGGAACGACGTCGTAGCCTCCAACGATGACGACCCCTTTGACGTTTGCATTGCGCGCTTCCCGCTGGATCGCGGCGAATGCATCATTCTCGCGGGCCAAGTCCACCATCGGTTGTTTGGGACGGATCGTGTCGAGAATCCTGGCTGCCTCCGCCTGGCCGATATTGCCTGCCAGGCGCTTTGAATTTGTGACAAACAGGAGAGGCGGCAGACGATCAATGTTTTTTTTTACAAGGTCGTGCGGAGCTACCGCGGCGACGGCAGCTGTTTCCCCAGGATCGATCTCGACCGTGATCGTCACCCTTGTCTTGGTGTGGGGGATTCTTGCGATGACCTCGACTTCCTCTCCATCGATCCGGCGCACCATTGCCTCTCCGCGCTTTGCGGGAGGTTGAGCCGCTTCCGCGAGGACGCGCCGTGCAGGTGGCGGGGGCGGGACGCCCTGTGGTTCGGGGCCGCCGCCTTCCCCGGTTGGAGCGACGTCCCGGGCATTCGGAGTAGGATCGTCGAGGTCGCCTTCGGAAATATCGATCTTGAGTTTGGACCGCACAAACGAGACCGTGATGACTCCGTTCCGATCGGTCCGCGCCCAGTGATATCTGTCGTTGATGCTCTTGAGGAATTTCAACACGCCGGGATCCGGGTGACCGGGATCTCCCCTCCCTGTCGAGATTCCGAACGCCTGGGCCTGCTCAAAGGCTTTCAGGACGTCCTCGTCAAAACCATTGTACGACGCGTGGTGGGGTAATTTGACGAACTGATACGGCCCCCCTTCCTTGATGGCATCGATCATTGAGGCCATGTCGTTGTCCAGTCCGGGCACTTCCGGGACTGCAAGCTGCATATCGCCGGTGAGCAGGATACGCTGTCCGGTCTTGCCAAGGCTGAGCACGATGCTTTGGTCATTCAGTGCGGCGCCTGGACCCACTCGGTCGAGATACTCGCGTATATCATCGGCGGCTACATCGGCTCCCTTGACACCGGACCCGGACAACAGCCTCTTGTAAATGTCGGCCGCATCCAGACCAGCATCCGCGTGCCGCAAGCTGTCGCTTGCGCGGCGGGCCTTGTTCTTGAGCCTCTTGAGCTCCTCACTACAAATTTTCAGGTGGTTGGCGCTGGGACCAAGGATCTTCAGATTGAAATCCGCAAAGTCCTTCTCGATCTGTGTCACCTTTGCGGACGGGCCGGTGTACCGGACGATCTTTGTGCGGTCGGCCTTCAGTTTGGACAGCATCGCCGAATAGTTTGCCGACAAGTTGGCGGCGTCGGTGAGGAATTGATCCAATGCCGCGCCGTCAAGGTCGCCTTGCGGCTCCTCGACGATTGCAGCCATCACTTTGGCGGTCTCCGCATCGAGCGGCGCGTCTTCGCCATCCGTTGGAAATCCAAGATTCTCGTCGGCCACAAGGGCCTGCTCGAATGTAATCGTGCCGTCCTGCACCAATTTAGGCAGACACCCGATGTGGTCCGAGTGGCAATGGGTGACAACGAGCAGATCAACCTTGAACGGAGGCTCACCGAGGATTTCAGCGATTTGATCGGGGATTGACGGTGTATCGCCACTCGACTTCCAATCCCCCGGGTGAGCTCCATCGATCAAAATGCTTCGATCGCCCTCAACGGCGAGAATGCAGTCTCCATAGATTTTCGAGCCCATATCCAACAAGTACAACTTCATCAAATGCTCCTTCCCAAGACTTCACAACACTCGCGCTCACCTGAGCCGTTTAGCCGGTCAAACTCCTTCAGACACAAATCGGTACACCGGCGCTCAAGACACTTTCGTGACGCGCATCTCAAGCGGTCGGTTTTACCGGATCGTCGTTTTGGGTGTCGGCATCTATGGGTGTGATCATGACAAACGCTTAAAACAATCAAGTCCGCAATCGCTTGATGGCCTTTCAAATCCGGTTGTATCGTACTATAGTAACTACCTACTTCAAGCGATTAGTGCAGTTGATTTGCTGACCGGCCGATCCCGACGCCGGAGAAGATGCATATTGTGTCACTGAAATCGTTCATCAGTCAGAATACCTGCTTCCGTCAAGCGCTAGAATGACCGAAGAAGTGAGCCACGATGATTCGTTCCCGGACTGCGTAATTGCCGACCTCCTGGAAGGAACGAAGCTTGAGGAGTGATCGGCCTCTGCCTTTCCGGCAGTGGACTTCGCGCCATGATTTTTCATCTCGGGAGTCTCATTCTGCTCAACGAGGTCCGTGTTCTGCCCAGAATAGATAGAGGATCGAGCGTATCGGGAGGCCCCGCCGGCATACTCGCCTCGGGCTGGCCTGAGCTTCGCTTCGGCAAACGTCCTCATGAAGCGTGCCTCCCGCGCACGAATCCGGACAGGAGTGCGCAAGTTATTCCATTTTCCAATGCACAACTCGGGAATATTCTCGAATTGCAGCAGTGATCTGGCCTATAATCGCTAATTGCGCGAAGCAAACAGCATTGGTACGCGGCAGCTCTACAGAAGAGCTACGCGGTTCAGCTCCGCGCACATTTGTCGGTTCGCGAACGTTTGTCGTAACGTATTTTTTTTGGAGCAGAGTAGGTTGGGGCAGACACGGGCTGGGGGATCGGCGGCGGGACCGCTCACGACAGTTTGCACCGCCGGGGACAACATCAATGTCGCCTTTTATCAGAACGCGGTTCCGATAGCCCGCGAGCTCGCGCTTGGAAATAGCGCAGGCCGCGACCTGATGGAGCTTTCGGTGCACCTCACATCGGAACCCGCGTTCTTGACGCCGACGCCGTTGGCCGATTTAACGAAAAGACCTCGGAACTCTCTGTACGGTACGATCTCAGGGTAGCGCTGCTTGACCTGCAATCGCTTGAGCGTGAGTGGATGGACGCGTGCACGTCGAACATACTCGTGCGAAGCGGCCGGAAAAAGAAGGTCAGAGTAGCACTGAAACCATACTGCTCCGACGAGGTGCCCGAGGATCTCGGCCGAGACCTCGTCGTTCTGCAGGATCTCGGCGTCCTGCTACGTGATCACTGTTCCAGACTTTTCCGGCAACCTGTATTACAACACGCTAGGCAACTTTTCAGCCCATCCATATGCCGCTCTGCTCTTCATCGATTTTCTGACCGGCGATTTGGTACACATTCGCGGGCGCGTTGAAATTCTTGGAGCGACCCGCGTCCCAACGAGCTTGGCGCGTATATATCGAGGATGGATACTTCGCGCCGAGCGCCTCCATTCGATCTGGCCCCGCAGTCGAGTTCTCGCCGTTTACTATCATGACAGGGCGTTGGCAAAATGAGTAGGCTGAGCTAGACCCTCGCTCAGTCGCCCAACACTCAAATCGACCCCAGTCAGAACGGAGAACTGCCTTGTATGTGCCTCCCGCGTTCAGAGACGATGACCTCGACAACATCCGAGCAAATGTCCGCTCCGCCCGGCTGGCCAACCTGGTCACGGCCACCGCAGATGGGCCACTCGCGACGCCGCTGCCGCTCTTTCTTGAAGAGACTGAAGGCGAGCGGGGCGTTCTGTACGGGCATGTTGCAAGGGCAAACCCGCAGTGGCATTCGCCTCCGATCGGCGAAGCCCTTGCAATCTTCATGGGGCCCGACGCCTATGTGACGCCCTCCTGGTACGCCACCAAGCAAGAAAACGGCAAGGTGGTGCCGACATGGAATTACATCGCCGTCCACGCCTATGGTCCGGTTGAATTTTTTCACGATCCCGAACGCTTGCTTGAGGTTGTCACGCGCCTCACAAACATTCAGGAAAAGCCGCGCGCAAAACCTTGGACTGTTGACGAAGCTCCTGCCGACTTCGTCGCCGCACAGTTGCGCGGGATCGTTGGGGTGCGCATTCCCGTCACAACGTTCAAAGGCAAACGCAAGATGAGCCAGAACCGTCCTGAAGCTGATCGCACGCGCGTTGCCGCCGGCCTCACGGCAAGCGAGGACCCACGAGATAGAGAAGTGGGACTGCTCATTTCGGTTGAGGGCGGAGGGAGATCCTCCAATTAGCACGATCGGAGACACTATGCTCAGCTTTCAGACCTCACTTCTATTCTTGGCAGCGGCCCTCGTTGTAGCGATCACGCCCGGGCCAGGCATCTTCTACATCGCAGCACGCACGCTTGCTGGCGGGCGCTCGGAAGGATTGGCATCAAGCGTCGGCCTCGGTCTCGGCGGGCTCGTGCACGTTCTCGGAGGCGCTATCGGCCTATCTGCGCTCGTCATGGCAAGCGCGGAGGCGTTCACTTTGTTGAAAATCGCGGGAGCCCTATATCTCATCTGGCTCGGCATCAAGACATGGCGCGAAGCTCGCGTCGTCGATCCAACTGCTGTTCAAACGACAGGAGCGCATCGCGCCTTTCGCGAAGGCATCGTGGTCGAAGCGCTTAACCCGAAGACCGCTGCATTTTTTCTCGCCTTCATTCCACAATTTGTAGATCCTACCACTCTCGTCGCCGCGCAGTTCATTGTACTTGGGCTCATCTCGGTCGCACTGAACACAACAGTCGACTTGGTCGTAACCTATTGGGCCGCGAAAGCGAGGGCCGGGCTCGCAAAGCGTCCGTCGCTCATTGCCAGGACACGACAAGCGTCGGGCGCCGTCATGTGCGGACTGGGAGCGACATTACTATTTGCTCGTCGTGCAACTTGATGCCACACGCAACAGGAAGCTAGTCGCCCCTCGGCCGCGATCAATCGCTCGGAGAGTTGAGGTTCAACGATCCCACAGCCGTCAGACTCGTTATGTCCGGTTTCCGTGAATATAGCCAAGCGCCTCACGCTGGCTGCTGCAACGGAGCGCCTTAGATCACACGCTGATAATCGGCCAGCAGAGCCGGCTCTTCGATCGATTCGTGATGGTGGAGCTGTTTCCAAACGCCGTTTACTTTGGTGAACCAGCGCGTTGTTCGGAAGCGCAAGTCGAGGGTGGTAGACGGCGTCTTGCAGTGCCTTTCTCTCGCCCGACGAAAAGGTGCCAGTCGTCGCCGCCCTGGGACGAAAAGTCATAGAGCGTCACCGTCACACTTGCATTCCCTCCGAACAGCTTTGCATAGCCGTCACGGATGGCAGGCCAGCCACGACGAATGCCGCCGATGGGATTGTCCATGCTAGGCGCATCGCTTTCCGCCCAGTTCGCGGCGAGACCCTCGTATCTCCATTGTTGAAGGACCGATAGAAGTCGATCAGGGCGTCGAGTGCACCGCCATCGTTTCGTTTGGCTTCGCTGCCTGATATCTCAGCGGGAGTTGACCCATATTTCGCCAAGACCTAGCCGTTCGGCAGCACCGGGCAGCGAGATCAAATCGGTCGGAGCATAGCGCGGGCAGGCTCGAAGAAGGCGCAGCGGCTCATCTCCTGCGTTGCGGTCGAACCAGGAAGCCGCCTGTTTCAGGCCCGATGACCGGCTGCGCAATAGGATGGGTCGTTGAGTGGCAAGCGACTGTGTCGCGGAGTCGGCGGCCTCAAAAGGGGGTACCAAGGTCATCCTCCTGGCAAGTTCATTCGATCTTTTCGGACGGTACTGTGCCGAGCCGCGAAGCCGGTTAGTGCAATCTTTGGCGCAATCCATGACGGAATTCGGCATTGTTGACCCTAAAATGGCGGGTTTGGGCTCGTCCGGCAGGCATATTCCAAGAAGACTTGCTGGTCGAAGGTCGCTAACGCCTCGCAATCTGGCATTCTACCGTGTCGGGAAAGAGGGGATCTCTGGTGCAGGATATCCGGGAGCAAACCGCAAGCTCGATGGAGGATCTTTCAGATTCCGAGGTCGATCGTTTGCGTGCGGATACGCCGGGTGTCGCGCATCGTATTCACCTCAATAATGCGGGCGCCGCGTTGATGCCGAGGCATGTCGTCGAGGGCATGATCACATACCTCCAACGCGAAGCTGAAATTGGCGGCTACGAAGCGAGCGCCGAAAACACTGCGCGCCTCGAAGGCGTATACGATAGCATAGCTCGACTAGTCGGCTCAAAGCGGGAAGAAATCGCGCTGGCCGAAAATGCCACTCTTGCTTGGCAGCGCGCCTTCTATTCGCTCCGCTTTGGCCCAGGAGATCGAATTCTCACCACCTCTGCCGAGTTTGCGGCAAACTATGTCGCGTTCTTGCAGGTCGCCCGCCGTACCGGCGCACGGGTCGAGGTCATACCCGACGACGCAAACCAGGTTCTCGATCCGCAGGCACTCGAGCGGATGATCGATGACCGCGTGCGACTTATCGCCATCACATGGATACCAACGAATGGTGGCTTGGTGAATCCGGCTGAAGCTGTGGGTCGAATCGCCCGAGCACGTGGAGTTCCCTACCTGCTGGATGCGTGCCAGGCCGCTGGGCAAATGCCGATCGATGTCGGTGCACTCGGTTGTGACATGCTTACAGCAACCGGGCGCAAGTTCTTGCGCGGCCCACGCGGGACGGGCTTCCTGTACGTGCGCGACGATATTTTGAAAGACATAGAACCTGCCATGATCGACCTGTTCGGAGCGCCTTGGGTTGGACCGCAGCGCTATGAACTCCGATCCGACGCTCGACGGTTCGAAACGTGGGATGCCAATTATGCCGCGCGGCTCGGGCTTGGCATAGCGGTGGACTACGCACTTTCAATCGACATCAACAAGATCGAACGGCGTTGCCGCCTGCTTGCGAATGAGTTGCGCGCAGCACTCGGCGCGATCCCCGGTTTGTCGATTCACGACCTCGGAGAAGATCGCGCGTCAATCGTATCGTTCACTCTTCACGACGTGGAAGCACGCGAAGTCATGCGCCATCTAGAAAGTGAAACAATTAATATCTCAGTCTCTCCTCCAACAAGTACGCCATTGGACGCAACGAGGAGAAGGCTCCCGCATGTCGTTCGGGCTTCGCCGCACTATTACAATACAATTGAAGAGGTCAACACTCTTGCGTCAGCTGTACGACGAATAAGCCGCTGATGAACGCTCCGCGTGACAGCTTGCATCAGATCGTCAGAGCTCGCAGTTGTAGCGCTGCGCGATTTTACCGATGATGCCGCGGCGGAACAGCAGCACGCAGGCCACGAAGATCACGCCCTGGATCACCGTCACCCACTGGCCGAAGCCCGCCAGGTATTGCTGCATGGTGATGATCACGAACGCGCCAACCACGGGGCCGAAGATGGTGCCGAGACCGTCGACCAGCGTCATCAGCACCACTTCGCCCGACAGCGACCAGTGCACGTCGGCGAGCGAGGCGTTCTGCGCCACGAACACTTTCAGCGCACCGGCAAAGCCCGTCAGCGTTCCTGGCAGCACGAAGGCCAGGAACTTGTACTGGTCGGTGCAATAGCCGAGCGAGATCGCGCGCGGCTCACTGGGGACACGACCTCGGGGAAGCCAACGTCATCGCCTTTTTGCACCGTCGACAGGTCGGAATAAGTTCGGGGTGGAATTGCCCCGCTTCCGGGCGGATCATGGTCGGAATGTCAGGCTGGCGTGGGGTTCTCGCGCAGTGACGTCACGTTGGCGGGTTGGCCGCCGAAGGCGAGGCAGCACGCGCCCTTTCTGCGAGGCGCTCAGCCAGCTTAATGCTGCATCCTCTATCCGAAGAAACGTGCGCATGAGCCGGAGCCCCTGTAGCTGGCGCATTGCTGATGAACTGTGGTCGTTCATTTCCGAAGCTACCGGAGCTTCCTGCTGTTAATCAACGGGTTGCTGTGTGCACGGCCTGCAATGGGCTCCGTTCGGGCTTGTCTCGCTTTCCGCACCAGACGCTAGCAGTCGGCGCAGCCATTTCTGGTCGGCCTCCCGCCGGGCGTTGAAGCGGTCCACGCATTTCTTGGAGCAAAGCGCCGTTCGCCACCAGTAATGGCGGATCAGCCCAAACCTACCCCCGCACACCGCACAGCACCTTCGGTTTTCGGAACTATAGGAGTGATTTTGCACTTCTCGCCTCCTTTGGCAGACGCTCGTGCGGCAACATCGTGCCCGCACGTGAAGCGCCGTTTCAGTCAAATCTGGCTGCATTTACGGGCACCGGGCGCGCGAGCTCGGCTCTTTGTGCGCCCTCGGGGCGAAGCGATACGCTCGATCGCGGTGCGTCGTCCGATTGGTCAGCGACTCTAATCAGGTTTTGATCTCAATTGATGCGATGAGCAGCCATAAGCTGATTAATTCCTGCGTTCACGTATCCCTTTCCGGCGCTTTCCGACGGTTACGCCTCAGGGTAGCAGCATCCCACCCTACCCGCCGGCGCAGTCTTCCTGGCAAGTACAGGTTACCCGTTATTCCTGAAACTTCCGCGCCATGGCCAGGTGGTAGGGAGCAAGCAACAGCAGGTTGGCAATGGAGACATCATGGCGAACTTCTTCGAATTCAGAAAGTGGGGTGTTCGGTTGATGATCGAGAGGTGCAACGTTATCGCGGACTGGCCACCTCCGGAGGTGGGGCCCTAATGGCTCATGTATTCCACGTATCAGCGCCCGCTCAACTGGCGAGGCGGCGAATCGAGCACTCCAGCCCGCTGCGGAAATGAGACGTCCTCGGAAGTGCAAAAGCAGGTTTCGTACACAGGGGTTCGAGCGTCGCGCTGCGCGATCGGTCCCAGCGTTTGTGATCCTGTCCTCCACAGGCGTTTCGGTCATTCGTCAGTCTGCGGGCCCCGCTTCCGTTCTTTTTCCGCCGTCTGCTGCCTGCTTCTATCAGCGACGGAGTGTTTAGTGCTCCGGTGCTACATTCCACGCAAAGAGACCTACGGGCCACGGATACACATGATTCGCTGACGTCCGCCTGACAATGGTCTTAACGGGTGTTAGCAAGCGGCGTGAGGCGCTTGAGCCGCATCTGGACTCATCAACTCGCCGCGCTAGATGCACTGAGGCGCAAAGCGCTTGAATCGCGATTTCGGGCGCAAGCAGTCAGGGACGACGGTTAAAGAGACGATCGGAAGACCACGACCGCACTACGCCGGCTTGTCCGGAAATGTCGCCGGAGACGATAGGTCTGGCGCGCCCAAAATGCCGTGAGAACGCTGATCGAGGGCCGGACCGGCAAGTGATTCCACCACCCGAAGCAGCGCTAGCCGTTGAGTTTGGTCGTGGATCCGGCGAAATGCCCGCATGAGCCGAAGACCTTGCAGCTCACGCATTGCTGATGAACAGTTGTCGTTCATTTCCGAAGTTCGAATTTGGCCCTCCAGCCAAGCGTAAGATCAAGGATAGGATTCGATTGGCGAAGTGGCTGACGAGAAATGCCTTGCCGGTCCCGAGGTTGATGGTTTCGCCTTCGATCCCGGGCGTTGCCCCGCCGCAAGGAAGCCGGAGATCGTATCCCCCACAAAGGTCATGTCGCGCAAGGTATCCAGAGCGCCGAGCTCGATGACCTCGCGTGTTGCCGCCTGGGAAATGATCGCGGGAATAATGGCGCGAGCCGATTGCCGCGGGCCGAACGTGTTGAACGGTCGGACTGTCACAACGGGCGTCGAGAAAGAGCAGAAGTAGCTCTCCGCTATCTTGTCGGCGCCGATCTTGGGCGCCGAAAAAGGCGATTGTCCCTGGAGCGGGTGACTTTCATCAATCCTGTCGGTGATTGCGGTTCCGTAAACCTCGGAGGTCGAGGTGTGCACGACGCGGGACACGCCAAGGCGCCGCGCAGCTTCCACGACGTTTAGCGTACCCTTTATATTCGTGCGGACGTAGTTTCGTTGGGCGAGATAGGAATACGGAACAGCAATCAAAGCAGCGAGATGAAAGACAATATCTTGGCCGCGTAGCGCCTGAATGGCGAACTCCGGATCTTCGATATTTCCGGCGATCACCTTGATCGAAGTCTTCAGATCATGCGGCAGATGCTCAAGATTTCCCCACGCAGGAGATGAGGAGTACCGGATCATGGCCGTCACATGGGCGCCCGCTCGCGCGAGAGCTTCTGTGAGATGACTTCCTATGAACCCGCCAGCTCCGGTAACAAGGACTCTTCGTCTATGATAGAATTGCTTGAGATCCATGGTCGCGCGCCAGTTGACTTGGGACTTGCATTCTCACGATTTGCGATGAGGCATGAATAGATCGTCAGACTCTGTGGTAAGGCAGCTTCTCTCTCAAAACACTAGCAAACCATCAATCCCGTCCCGGACGACAGAGCGACAGCCGGCTACATTCGTGGCAATCATCGGTACAGCGAAATCGGCGGCCTCCATGAGTACCCGCGGCATTCCTTCACTCTCGGATAGAAGGATCGCAATGTCGGCATGCTCCCACACGGTCGCGATGTCCGGGGCCCTTGCCCATCCAGGTGACGCCGTCGATCTTGGAAAGCAGGATCAGTTCGGCCTCTGTATAGTTCGTCGGATTTCCGGGATCTGCTATTTCCCGAAGCTTCACCTCGATCCGTGGCTCCCGCGCCCGAGCACGCCAGATGGCCTCGACCATCGTCTCGAGACCCTTCGATTTCAGCATCCCTCCCAGAAAGGCGATCCGGATGATCCCGTGATCCGCTCGCTTGATCGATCGACGGGGCTCGATCTCGATACCCCACCCGCCAATAACCACGGAATGCGTCAGAGGTGCAAACTTGCGGCGATCATCTGAATTCTCAAAGGAGACAAGAGCAGCGCGGCCTCGGGCCAGCCACCAGCTCTGCAGGAGAACGAATTGTCGCACCATCCCGGTTGCCCATGCGGCGCGTCCCCACAGCTCCCCAAAGCCTGTGAACGAGGCGAGGAGAGGGTATCTGCGCGCGATCGACCCTGATAAGCTCAGCAGAACGATAGACCTTATGTGAAGCGCGTGAATGAGGTCCGGACGTTCCTTCGACAATATCTTGCGAAGACGAAGGATGGAGCGAATTAAGGAAACACGCGACAGAGAGGCAGGCTCCGTCGGCATCTCCAGGGCACGGAAGCCCTCCCGGTCGATCACGGCTCGCTGGTGCCGCACACAGGTAGCGACCGCCCACTTCACCGTCGGAATGATCTTCCCTGCCCTGTTTCTGTACCGCCATTACATTGAATTGGAATTTAAAGATCTCATTGCGTTAGGCCAAATGTCCAAATTTGACGGCGACGCGTCGAGTGCCAAATTGCAGAGGCCGCGTCACGACTTGGAAAAAATGCTGAAGGCTACCGTCTGCTTATCCAAAAACGCCCAGGGCGATGACGCTGCCGGGGAATTCGAACTGGTCGCTCGGGAAGCTATCCGCCTCTTCGTGGCAACCGATCCGAATGGAGACGGCTTCAAGTATTCCCTGACTTTCACCGGCAAAGCACAGTGGGGGATTCATTCGAGGTCGAACTACCGTCATTCGTTCTGCCGTAACCCGCTTCGGCGAACTTTGCTACGACCTTAGAAATGAACTAAGAGAGATGATCGATCCCGGCGCGGACGTTAGCGACCGGACATATTTTTACTGACGCGGGCCAATCTTCGCGATCGCTGACCCCTACAGCTCTGCTGGATTGACGGTTTCCAACGGCGACTAATGCAGATCCACACGAACAAGCATTCGAATTTCTGATCGCAGGAATTCCGTCCAACGTCTCCCGACACAGCTTGGTCGCGATGCGATACGCTCACCTTTACCTCCCGGACGTGGTGGCTCGATTCTGGCAGACAAGAGCCTCGGGGACCCCGACCGTCGAGCCGACGGATGGTCAGTTCACGGTTTCTATAATGCGGCATGGGGGCTTTCGCGGATTGGAGGGCTTCGCCCCGGCCGCGGCGCGCCGCGGAACACGGAGCATCCGAACGATTTAGGCGATCACTGGTCGATAACCGCGTTCGCTTTCGAGTGGCTTGCAGGGGCCTCTGCCCGGCCCTTCTTGGATATGGCCGGATGTCGGAAGAGCTCTCCGGCTTCGTTCCTCGGTTTGGCCCGGGATTTATCGGACCGTGAATTACCTTGCTGCATGCGCGATGGCAGGTCCGCTGCGGAATCGATTTTGCTCGCAGCGGCAATCGCCAAGAGCGGTGACGGGGCGAAGATGCTCAAGATGTACGATACCGCAGGCGGGCGTAGTCGCGTCACAACGTACGTCACTGGCCGGGCCACGAACGCCGTCCAGCGCCAGTTCGGATCCGCCCTCCATATTCTTCATTGCTGGCGAGACCACGCGTTGCATGGCCAGCAAACGACGATCTCCGAGGTCAAGGCTTATTCAGCGATCAGTGAACTGCTTCGACTAGCCCAATTCACCTCGGACAGATAGGGCGCGCTGACATGAGCGCCGAGGATATCGCCGCCCGGTTTGGAGTCACCGCTTCCGTCGTCAAAGAGCGGCTCAAGCTCGAGCCGTCAACCCGACCCTGCTCGATCTCTATCTCGGCGGGGAGATGAATCTCGAGCAATTGACCGTCTTCACGGTCACTGACGATCATGCACGGCAGGAAGAAGTATGGAAAACTTCACGGCGTTGCCGGAGAAGCTGGAGGGTTGGCAGCGATCTCTACCTCATAGGCATGGCCATCGAAAGGATCGCTCGGGCAGCGGCTGCGGCTGTCGGTATTGGGACAATGTCAGCAACTTGACGATACACGGCGCGACGAAGTGCCTTCAAAGCCTGCGAATTCACTTCGGCACGCGGCTTGCTCTCTTTGCGGCATCATCACCAATCGCAGTGCGATGGTCTTCGGGACGGACTCGGCACGTGTCGCTGTTAGCGTCTCGTCCGGCCCGACGGTTTGCTGCGGCGATAACTTACGGGCGCTCGGTTATGGACCGAGAAAATGCAGGGAAGCTGTTGAATGCGATCTGGAGTTCGTCTTTTGGCGGCCACGACAATTGCACTCGTCGCAAGTGGTGCCGCCAATGCGGCAGACCTTGAGCCGGAAGTGAAACTGCCACCGGCGGTGTGGAACTGGTCTGGAGGCTATATCGGCGGGCACGTCGGCGGCGGGTACGGCCAAACCTCCTTCAGCAATCCCTACGGTCCATCAATCTATGGCGGCATCGTCGATACGCCGGCGTTCCTTGCAGGTGGCCAGATCGGCTACAATTGGCAGAACAACAGTTGGGTGTTTGGTCTCGAGCTCGACGCCAGCGGTGTCGTCTCGGAGAGCACAAACACCTGCCTCGCCGCCTCCGGGTTTGTCGTGAGCGCAAACTGCAAGGCAGGTCCCCACGTCTTTGCGACCGCGACCGGTCGTGTCGGCTACGCGTTTGGCGCGCTGGGCCGTACGCTCGCCTACCTCAAGGGAGGCGTGGCTTGGCAAAACAATCAGGGCGACATCGTCAACAACTTCGAAGGGGGCGGGCCACAGGAGAAAACCCATTTCGGCTATGGTCGCATCGGTGGCACCATCGGGCTGGGCGTCGAGCAAGCGCTTACGCCCGCATGGTCGGTTAAAGCTGAGTATGACTATCTGCATTTCGGCGGACCGAGCGTCGTAACGCCTCTAACAGTGCAGGGTCCGCCGTTCGCGGTTCTTCCGGCGAACACAACCAGCCTGTCCAGCGACTAGCACATCGGAAAGATCGGGTTGAACTACCATTTTGGCGCTGACCCATGGACGGCGCAATGGTCCGATGCGCCGCTGTACGCGAAAAAACCCGCCGGTGCGCTACCGATGGCTTACACGGCCGGTTGGTCGTTCGAAGGCGGATCGCGGCTCTGGCTCAGCCGCGGACGTTTTCAATGGGACCACAGCGCAGTGCCTTATGGCTCGCCTCTAGACCCCAGCATCCTTAGATCGAGGCTCACCTACCGCGGCCTTGACGGACTTTCCGGAGAGCTATTTGGCCGTATCGACAGCCCCTGGGGAGTGTTCCTGAAGAGCAACGTTGGCATCGGGCGCTTCAACAAAGGAAACGAGAACGATGAAGACTGGGGCGGCCTCAATCGCGGTCTCTCCTATAAGAACACGATATCAGGCCAGGCAAACGGAAGGTTCACCTATTACACGGCCGATGCTGGTTACGATTTCCTGCGCGGCGCCAACTACAAGCTCGGTGGATTTATCGGCTGGACCTATTACGAACAAACTTCCGACAAGACAGGGTCTGTAGAGATCGCCAACCCGTTGGCTAAAACCTTGCCGCCGGGCGACGACAGGGTCGTTGGCAGCCAGACTACGCAGTGGAATGCACCTCGTGTCGGCCTAAGCGCCGAAACCATGCTCACCGACCGTTGGCGCTTAAACACCGATGTCGCCTACCTGCCCTGGACCGATTTCAAGGGGCGCGACAACCATCTCTTGCGCGACAAGACCCACTTCTCTGAACAAGGGGGCAATGGGGGCGCCGGCGTCCAGATCGAAGGTGTGCTGTCCTACTTCATCACCAAAGACTTCAGCGTCGGCGTCGGCGGACGCTACTGGGCCATGTGGACCAACAGGCGCGGCGATTCTTTGTGCCGCGGCAGCGACTGCGTTGGTGCTCCGGCTCGGTTTGCGAAGTACAGCATGGAGCGCTGGGGTACGTTCTTTCAGGCCTCCTATAGGTTCGATTGAAAAATCACACCTAAAGCCAACCGCTGGACGTCTTCGAAGCCAAGAAATGGCGCGCGCATCGAGCAAGGATCATTAGCCATGTCCTTGCCGGTCGCGGGGCCTTATCTAACTCCGAGCAGTTCGATCTTGAGCACATGGTCCGGGTAGCCATGAGACCATGCGCATCGTGCGCTTCGGTCAATGACATCGGGAGGGTTTCGGGCAGCGTGGATAGAGAATTGTAACCTATGTTCACGCGTTACAGCGTGACCGGGAGGGAATGAGGCAAGCTGTTCGCCGTGAACCGACAGAGTCTCGTGTCCGGCTGGAAGCAGATCGGGCAGGCGCGTTAGCTCATTCCCGTTGAGCTGGAGATGCCGAAGACTAGGCGGGAGTGTTTCGGGCGGATGGGGCAGTCGATTGCGGTTGGCGTAGAGTAACTGCAGAGTGGGCGGAAGGCTCGGCGTCAGATCGGTCAGCTCGTTGTCATTGACGTTCAAACTATATAGCCCGGGCGGGAAAGCCTATATCTGCAAGGCGTTTAGTTCGAAAACAGCTTAAACAGCGCGCCAGTGTGCCGATAGCCAATCAATCGCAGACAGGGCTCAGTCCTGTTTTGACTTGATTTCCTGCATTACGAGCTGGCCATTGCGTAGGTTGGCTAGCATCAAATGCAGCAGCTTGATCCTAAACCTCAGCAACTCAGCGTGCTCCATCTTTTGCTCATTGCGGGGGCATTCAAGCTCGGGACAGAGGTGGCGGGTTGAAGACCCTCACCTTTCGCCAGCCTGCATCATTCGATCAATTTCGATCATTGCTTCAGCGGGTAAGACCTTCTCGACACGCACCAGCTATCAGCCCGGCAACGTCACCATGTTCAGCGGCAACTGAGGCTCAGGTCATGCAGCGCTCGGATATCCTTCGTGCAGGCGCGAATCGGGCGGGGCAGGAAACGGCTGCGCACGCAGCAGCAAGGCGATGGCTTCACCGTCGAGCGCCGAAAGGTGTTATTCTTTCCGCGGGCTCGATCAATTCCCCGCACTTGTTGATGCTTTCCGGTGTCGGTGATCCCATCATCACACAAGACATGGCATTATTCCCCACGTGGAAAGTCCTGAGGTTGGACGGAATTTGATGGAGCACCCGGGTCTGTATGTCCTTGCCGAACTCGATGTAGAGACCGCGAATGCACTGTGTATTGGGGGCGATATGAACGAGCAGGACCCGCGCGTCTGAGGCGCCGAGAATCTTGATCGCTCGAACATACTCTTTGCGGCGCTCGGACAAGGTCACACTGGGCGCTACGCGAGCATACGCCGGCCAGCCGGCAAGAATGGCGGCACGATAAGAGCGGCGCTGGAGCGGTTGGTGAGCGAGGGCCTGGTGAAGCAGAAGCCGTACTCAGGCTGGGAAGTCGCAAGTTCGACATCCGAGGACGCATGGGAGTTGTACACACTTCGATCCAGCTTGGAGGATCTCACCGCGCAGCTCGCTGCCGCCAACCCGAATCGTAGGCAACCGATCGAGGCCGCTTTCGAGGATCTGTAGTCCACCGCGAAAAGCCGCAACCAGTGGGGCAAGGTCACACCAGCGGAATTGCCGGAGTGAGACACCCGTCACCGATTGCTTAGTCTATCGCAGGGAGGCGTCTCAACTGGAACAGCAAAGCCAGCTTTTACCCGATCCAGTACGACCATCGTCTTGAAGCCTTTGATGTCCGGGTTCTTATGGGAGAAGCGTCTAGTGAACTCCTCATAATCCTCCATGCTGCGTGCGGTAACGTATAAGATAAAGTCAGCATCGCCAGTAACGTAGAAGCCGTTGACGACTTCAGCTGATGATTTGATGGTCTTCTTAAGCCTATCAATTATATCCGAACGCTCCCGCTCAAGTGTAACCAACACAAGCATTTGGAGTGGACTTCCAACTGCCTTCGGCGAAACGATTGAGACATCGGCCTCGATGATGCCTTCCGAACGGAGCCTCTTTAGTCTTCTTTGGCATGCCGTGGCCGAAAGCCCCGCCAGTTCACCGATTGCCTCGGACGTTAGGCGGTTATTCTTTTGCACGATCTCGAGGATACGCGCGTCTACCCGATCGTATCGCATAATCCACTCCCGCCTTGAGGTGAATTTCACCGCCAGATTCCATGCGCCGGGCGCAGGAAATCGTTCCACAGCGGTGCCGCTGTCGGGCCAGGAACCGCTCGGAAACAAAGACAGCGCATTTACGCACCCTCGATTGCACGGCAGAGGAGAGAGCGCGCAACGCCGCCTTGTTTGTGAAAAAACAGTCCAACCTCGCCGAAGGACTAAGCTTCTGTTTAGAGAAGGTCTCTGCAAAGAACTCAACGCACGAGTGCAGAACGTTGAATATCTGCCGACGTCGGTGAAGTAGGACGACGAGCCAGAGCACCCCCGAAGGGAAAGTCGTCGCAGCCAGTGACAGTGAATTACAGTACGTTGCTCGTCTCACGTCGTAGAGCACTATCAATGTCACACCGCCCTTGTGTTAGCCGTCTGCAACGCGCGAAGCCCACTTCTGGTACACCTCTCGGCGCGCTTTGAAGCGGTCGACGCATTTCTTGGAGCAACGGGCGTCCGCCACCAATAGTAGCGGATCAGCCCGAACCTTCCGCCGCGCATCGCGCAGCACTTTGCTGGTGAGAACCATCGAAGCTGTTGCGCATTCGTCGCCTCTTCTCGCATAGGCTGGACAGCCTCCATTTCTTCGCCGATGGCGCGTGCAATCAAACCCGCTGTTCGAATTTCCGATGGGTCCGATCGCATAATGCGATGCAGGCGCCCCCGGGAATCGCCGACGTTTTGCTGAGGCGAACCACCGAACGGAACTTCATTATCACAGGTGCAAACACAGGATCAGATCCGCCCCATGGTCACGAGACCAGTGAGGATCGCAAGAGCTTCAAATAGGAAGTAACTGCCAAATATCAGTTCTGCGTCGTGCGCGGTGTCGATGTCCCGCGCCAACGCTTTTCGGGTGAAACACCCCCCCGTGAGCATTCCAGGTGGCCGCTCGTCGGAAGGGACGACGGGCGTCAAGTATTCCGAGACCAGTTTGGCGACTGTCCGCTCCGCGAAGTCTCGGTACTTGGCGCCCGCAGTGGCGCCCAGTGCGGACGCAAGTCTCAAGGATGCTGCCGCGGCGATAGCGGTGGCCGCGGTATCCCGGCTCGTATTTGGAATTGCCGGATCGTCAAAGTCCCAATACGCGACCAGATCCGTGGGGACGTGGTCGATCCACCAGTCCAGCACGCGCACCGCATACTCGCGCCACAGCGGCTCCTTTGGGCGAACCATTGCCGCATGAGCGGTATAAAGAATCGCCCACCCCTGCGCACGTCCCCAAGTGCTCACATCGCTGTATCCCTTATGCGTGTGCGTCCTGAGCACCTTGCCGGTTTGCGGGTCGAGCGTGGACGACTGGATCACGGAATTATCAGGCCGAACATGAATCTCCAGTACCTTGCGCATGTGGGCATTGGCGATCTCGTCCATGCGTTGCTCCCCCAACTGGTCCGAGGCCCAGTAAAGCAATCCCGTCGCTTGGAGAGAGTCGATGCTGCTTTCAGCAGTACCAACAGCGTTGGCTTCCTCGGCATCCTGGCCGAGCGGGATCAAGCCCAGCTTGGGATCGAACATCTGCTCCAGCGACCTGGCCGCCGTGAGCGCGGCATCGCGTGCCATCTCATCCGCGAAGAGGATGCTTCCAAGCGCCGCACCGTGGTAGAAGCCAAATCCTTTAAAAGCGGTCCGGAGCTGGGCTCGAGGCAACATTCTGCTCAGGGCCGCACGCGCGTCAGAAATCGGAAAGCGCTGTGGATCGGCCAGATGTGCAAGCCAAAGCTGGCCGACGAAGGCGCCCCCGGTCCAATCACCGTCGGGCGTGAACGTCCATTTTCCATCAGTGGTGCGAGCCCAGTGCGGCAGGCCTGCTTTGGCAGTTTCCCTCGTTTGCGCGATGCGCGCCAGCATTCGTTCGCGTGCGCACAAGTAATTGCTTCCGGACATGTTTTCTCCAACAAAACGTCGGCCCCAGCAGAGCCCTGATTGAAAGGTGGAAGGGGCAAATTCAGTCGCCGATGTAGACGAGCCCGCGCCTTTTTGCTGCGTGATAGACGACGACGCTGAGCACCGCGACCGCAGATCCATAAACCGGGAACATCCATGCCATATTTGCGTGCTGCAACCAGACCAGCAAATAGGGTGAGGTACCGCCAAAGAGTGATACTCCAAGCGCATAGCCGACAGCGATGCCCGTCGTGCGCACCGCGCGCGGCATCAACGTGGTTGCGATGAAATTGTAGAGAGCCATGTTGAAGCCGACGACCGCGCCGCCGAACACCATTACAAAGAAGAAAGTGGAAATGCTCTTCTCGGAATAGAGCAACGTCAGGAAGAAGCACACCACGAGCAAGAGCCGTAGCAGTGTAAACGCGCGCGAAGCTCGAACCTTGTCGGCGAAGGCACCCACAAATGGCGCCGTCACGATCCAAATCACGCCCATCAGCGTCGTGATCCCGTACACCCAGGTGCTATTTTCCTTGAAGACGCCGTTCGCCAGGTTGGGCAAGCCAGCATTCCACGCGTAATTCGCGATCTGCACGGCCCCGACGACCAGGATGACAGCGAGCAGCGAAAGGCGGACGCTCCAGAGGGTCTTCCAGACGCCACTGGTGGTCTCCTGAGTACGCGACAATTCGTCCCGATGCATGACGTGTTTGATCAAGGTCTCTGGCAGTTTGCTGCGCAGATAAATGATCAGCAGGCCGAGCGCTCCGCCGATGGCAAAAGGTAGCCGCCAAGCCCAATCGTGCATTATCTCAGGTGTCACCGAGGCGCTCACGAGAAAGGCGACCAAACTGGATCCGAAGACACCGAGCTGAATGAACGTGCCGCTGATCAGGCCAAGGTACCGCCCTTCCTGGCCTGGCGGAGCAAGTTCGATCGCAATGGCATTTGCGACTCCGGCCTCAGCGCCGGTAGCGAGTCCTTGGATAAGCCGGACGACCAACAATATGACGGCCGCTGCGACGCCGAGCTCCTTGTAACTGGGCAAGACCGAAATAAGCAGCGAACACAAGGCCATCGCGGTGACGGAGATCATCATCACACGCTTGTGGCTGATGCGATCGGCGATCGGACCGAGTATCGCAGCTCCTACCGGTCGCGCGAAGAAGCCTGCGCCATAGACGGCGAGTGCGGCAAGCAGCGATGTTGTCGGATCGCTGGACGGAAAGAAAAGCGGCGACAGAAAAGAAGCCATCATTCCGTAGACGGTCCAGTCGTACCACTCCAGGGCTACACCACCGCCCAAAGCAATGGTCATGCTCTTCGTGGCGACTTGTTTTTGGTGCGGCCCTTCAAGAGCCGAGCTTTGCGGACCGACTGAAGCGATGGGCTCAACGATGGTGGTCATTTTGGTTTCCTCGGGTTTATTATGATGAAAACGTTTACATTTTCTCGCGACAGAAGCGCCCGTTGGGTTGTCGCATCGGGTACGACTCGCGAGATCAGGAGACGATTTGAGTATCTTCCCTCAACGTCCGGAGAATATTGGCTGCCGCTTTTCGACAAAGGCGGCCATGCCCTCCTTTTGGTCATCGGTGGTGAATGCATACCGAATAGCGCGCCGCTCGATCGCCAAGCCGGCCGACAATGGAGTTTCGTAAGCTGCTTGAATCGACTCCTTGGCCAACTGAGCAGCAATCGGCGCGCGTTTCGAGATGACGCGTGCTATCGCGAGCGCCCGTTCGACTAACTCAGACGCCGGCAGCACTTCGGATGCGAGCCCGGCAGCCACTGCTCTTTCCGCGCTGATTGGCTCACCTGTCAGCACCATCTGCATGGCGAGTGATTTGCCAATGCTCCGCGTCAACCGCTGGGTAGCGCCATCTCCTGGCATGATCCCGATCGTGATTTCCGGCTGCGCAAGCACGCTTCCTTCCGCGACAAGCAGGATGTCGGCGAGCATCGCGAGCTCAAGGCCGCCGCCGAGGCAGACGCCTCGAACCGCAGCAATGAGGGGCTTGGGGAACGCGGCGATGGAATCCCATGCATGCTGCCGTGCAGGATCGCTCAGCGCCTCAAAACCGTGTTGCTGCATCTCCTTGATGTCGGCTCCAGCGGAGAAGCCGCCCTCGTCGCCAGTTAAAACTACGCATCGCACCGCCTCATCCGAGCGAGCCGCACGAAGTGCATCCGCAAGCTGGCCCAGGAGCGCCGCACTCAATGCATTCCTTTGCTTTGGACGATTGAGCTGCAGCAGGAGTACGGCTGGGTCGGGCCGCTCGGCGACGATCAGAGGAGGGACAGCATGATTCATATCATTCCTTCAAATCAAACTCTGCGGAGGGCTAGACGCCGGCGGCTTTCTTCGGAAGGAAGCGTTGCATATTCGCTTGCGCCGTCTCATGCAGAATGTTCTGAACGAAGTAGCGGTTTGCCAAGTCATCCATGACTTCTGCCCTCGCGGCTACCGAGGTGGAGAAAAACTGTTTCGTGGTGAGCACGGCATGCGGCGGCATTGCCGCCAGGGCCTTGGCGTAGCGGAGCGCCGCCTCGCGAGCAGTCTCGGCCGGTGACGACAGAATATCCGCCAGTCCCAAGCGATGTGCCTCTACTCCGTCGATACCAGTCGGGCTCCAACTCAAGGACCGAGCCGCAAACGGACCGACGCGTGCGGCCAAAGTGTCCAGCCCGAAGCCCGGCAGCCAGCCTAAAGACACTTCCGGCAAGTGCCAGCGCGCTTCCCGAGCCGTTACAACAACATCGCACGACGCCGCCAACATAAGGCCCCCGCCCAAGGCAAACCCATCCACCGCGCAGACGACAGGTTTTCTGACAAAAGCAAGAGAGCGCACAAATGCACCCAGCCGGCGATTCAGGTCAAAAGTGTCGTTGATATTGCCAGCCGAAAAATCCTTCAAGTCTGCGCCGGCCGAGAAACCGGGACCGTTTCCAGCGACCAGGATGACGTTCACAGCGGGGTCGCCGGCTGCCTTGTCCACCGACTCAAGCAAATCCTTCAGCATGTCTTCGCCGAGCGCGTTGCGCCGTTCTGGCCTATTCATCGCCAGGATCTGGACTTTGTCTTCGCATTCTATCGAGACGAACTTCACGTCAACCTCTCCTTACGCCCGTCCCGCGTTGTCATGAAATTGCGGAGCCAAATTCATTGGCTCATTCTTGAATATCCTCGCGTCCATCAGCTTCAAGTCGGGCGAGACGATTACGTCGAACTCAATGTTCGCCAGCACGTGCTTTTGGACAGATATGCCAGGAGCGACTTCGGTCAGCATGACGCCGTTCGGCGTGAGCTTGAACACGGCACGCTCGGTGATGAAAACGACCTCTTGCCCTCGCTCCTTTGCAAAAGCGCCACTGAAGGTGATTTGGTAGACGTCCTTCACCCACTTCTTGACCGTGCCCTCGTTAGCGATGACGAGGGTCCCGTTATCCGGGATCGCATTCAGCCCCGACGCCGTGAGGGTGCCCGAGAAAACGACTTTTCGAGCGCCTTGGCTGATGTTGATGAAGCCGCCCGGTCCTATGATCTTGTCGCCGAAGCGGCTCACATTGACGTTGCCGTGTCGATCGACTTCGGCAGAAGACAAGAATGCGATGTCCAGCCCCCCACCGTCGTAAAAGTCGAACTGATCCGGCTGCGGCGCAATCATGTCGTAGTTCGTCCCGGCGCCGGCGTCCTGTCCGGGCGCAGGAATACCGCCGATCACCCCCTGCTCGGCCGTCAGCGTGACTGAGCGGTATATCCCCTCTTCTGCGGCCACGACCGCAATCCCATTCGAGATGCCATAGCCAATGTTGACGGTAGCTCCTGGGGTCAACTCAAGGGCCGCGCGTCGCGCGATCACCTTTCTCACATCGAACGGCAGCGAGGCGATCTTCCCGTCCGGCACGCGCATTTTTCCGGCATAGGCTGGGCTATACTCTGTCGCATAGGTCTGTCGCTGATTGGGATCGACGACAAGATAGTCGACCAAAACCCCAGGTATTCTCACTTCTCGCTGGTTTAGCGTATTGGATGCAGCGACCCGTTTGACCTGGACAATGACTATTCCGCCGGAGCGGCGCGTGGCGGCGGCAATCGACATGCTTTCGCCGACATATGCCTCGTCTTCGAGCGAGATATTTCCCTTCTCGTCCGCAATACTGCCTCGGAGAATCGCGACCTGAATTGGGAAGGTCTTGTAGAGCAGGTGCTCTTCTCCTTCGATATCGACAACAGCAACCATATCCTCTTTGCTGCACTCGCTCTGCCTGCAGCCGCCGATTCGGGGGTCGGCGAAAGTTCTGAGGCCTACCTTCGTGATCACCCCGGGGCGCCCCGCTGCGTTTTCGCGACTGAGCTGTGCCAACACTCCCTGAGGGAGGGTGTAGGCTTCAATTTCATTGGCCAGCGCACGGCGCCCAAGCGCCGGACAATTGTTCAAGCCGCTGGCTACCACGCGACGCACCAGGCCTGGGGCTGCCAGCTTGTTGAATCCTGTCGTAGCCCAATCGCCGATGGCTACCGTCCCCACGAGCTTCAAGTTCTTGGGAGACCCCTCCTCGGAATGAACATCACGAAGCGCATCGATGATTAGCTCAGGGATCGCAACTCCGGCCGAGCCGCCGAAATAGACGCAATCGCCGTCGGAGATCAGCGATACGGCCTGCCGAGCCGTGATGATCGGCACTTCGCCGGTTCGCTTGTTCTTTTTCAATTGCATGCCTTCTCCACTAGCCGGTTTGATGCGTCTGACCGCTACGGGGCAGCCTTGTGCCCCTGCACGGCGCCGCGCGCAGCTTCGGCTGACGCAGAGGAAAGCGCCGTTATGAAAAGGTTTACATTGCTCTGAGCAATTCGGCAAGGGGGAAAGATGCGTGACGCTAGAAAGTGTGGCAAATTGGCTATTTTCCGCGCCATTACTGACCAAATTCATCAATTGCGCCCGCACCCTCAATATGATAACGATTTCAGTCAATTGGCTTGATGGCCCGCCTTTTTAGGCTGGCTGGCAGGAAGAAGCAGGCTCATGGCGTTAGAAAAAACGGCCCGAATTGACCGAGGCAGGCAATCACCCACTGTGGTGGAAATAGCGAAACAGGCCGGATGTTCTATCGCCACAGTTTCGCGCGTATTGAATCGGCCCGAAACCGTCGCAATCGACTTGAGAGAGCGCATTCTCCGGCTCGTTGATGAACTCGGTTACGTTCCCAACGGATCTGCACGCGCGCTGCGATCTTCGCGTTCTCGACTGATTGGCTTGATAGTTCCAACGCTGGATGCCGCGATCTTCACGCGAATGCTTGAAGGTCTGGAGAGCCGGCTAGCACCGGCCGGCGCTTCGCTGGTCTACTCTGCAACAGGTTACGATCTGGATCGGGAAACGCGCGTCGTGCGCAACCTTATCGAAAAGGGCGTCGACGGTATTGTTCTCGTGGGTTCTTGCCACAGGAAGGAAACACTCAAACTACTGCGGGAGCACAAGGTAAGATATGCTGTAACCTACGCCCTCTCGGACGACGTTTCGATCGCCAGCATGGGTTTTGACAACCGCAGCGGCGGGGCTTTGGCAGCAAACTATCTTGCAGACCTCGGCCATAGGCACCTTGCCGTTATCGCAGGCGTAACGCGCGACAATGACCGTGCATCTGGTCGCCTCGAGGGCTTCCTCGCCATGGCTGAGCGTCGCGGAATAAGCCGCTCCAATATCGCCGTTGTGGAATCCCCCTACGAGTTCAGTCGAGGCCGAGCAGCTGCTAAAATCATTTTGAACCAAAATAAAAATGTCACAGCAATATTCTGCGGGAGCGATGTACTTGCTGTCGGAGCAATGCGCGCATGCAAGGATGCTGGATTGAGCGTGCCTCAAGACATATCGATGATTGGCTTCGATAATCTCGATATCGCCGAGTATCTCACTCCAGGTCTGACGACAGTTGATGTCCCGGCTCGCCTGATGGGCGAACAGGCTGCCAACTATTTTTTGGCAGATCAACATTCCCTGGACATCCACGCAAGGGTAGAGCTTGAGACGCGTTTGATCGTGCGAGACTCAACTGCACCGGCGAAGGCCCGCCAATAACACACGGCAGTTCGCAATGTCTTGTCAGGCTCGACTCTCCTTCTTGGCCGCAACGCAAGCGTCAGCCACCTTACAGGACGAACGACAGCGATTAGCAGCGCTTCCCGAGCTAACGATCCGGGTTCGCAAGGTGCCTGGCGGCGTAGGTCAGGGTGAATCCTCGGCACATTGTTCGCTTCGAGCAACATCCGCGATTCCGACCAATCCCACACCGTTGCACTTCCTAAGCTCCTCATCCCTCGTAAAGAGATCCTAGCTCATGCAAGTCCAGAAAAGCCGGCCCTATCGTGGTCTGTTTCCCGTCGCGCCGACGCCATTCACGGAGTCTGGAGATCTCGATCTCGAGGGACAACGGCGCGTTTTGGATTGCATGATCGATCAGAAGGTCGACGGAATTTGTATACTTGCCAACTATTCCGAGCAGTTTCTGTTATCAGACGAGGAGCGCAGATTGCTGGTTGACCTCTGTCTGTCACATGTCGCAGGCCGCAAGCCGGTCATGGTGACTTGCAGCCATTTCAGCACTCGGATTGCGGTGGAACGCGCACGCTATGCCGCCGAGCGAGGCGCAAGCCTCCTGATGCTGATGCCGCCTTATCACGGTGCAGGTCTCAAGGCGGACGAAGAGCATATGGTCGAGCATTTCGCTCGTGTCGCCGATGCGGCGCAAACTCCGATCATGGTGCAGGACGCCCCGCTCAGCGGCGTCACGCTGTCGGTACCCTTTCTCGTTCGGCTCGCACAGGAGGTGCCGCTTGTCAGCTATTTCAAGATCGAAGTCCCGTTTGCCGCAGCCAAGCTGCGCAATCTGATCGGGGCTGGCAATGCTGCCATAGCAGGTCCGTTTGATGGAGAGGAAGCCATCACCATGATGGCAGATCTGCAAGCTGGAGCGACCGGGACGATGTCGAGCGCGCTTTGTCCGGATTTATTGCGGCCGGTTTTCGACCATCATATGGCGGGTCGCGGCACAGAAGCGGCCGCAGCCTATGCAAAGGTGCTGCCCTTGATCAATTACGAGAACCGTCAATGTGGGCTGCGCGCGGCCAAGACCGTGATGAGGGAGGGCAACGTCATCAGATCTGACGCTGTGCGGCATCCGCTGGAGCAAATTCATCCGCACACGAAGGCTGGGCTGATTGAGCTGGCGCGCGAGGTCAACCCGTTGGCGCTCCGCTGGGGTCACTAAATGGCTCTACCTGAATTGATTTAGTCGGCTAACTGACGTGCAAGGCCGAAAGCGCATGCACCTACAAAATTCAATCAACTTCAGAGTTTATCGATGACAAACAACTATATCGCAGGCGAATGGCTTCCGGCTGCGGAAGCGAGGCCAAATATCAACCCGTCCAACACCGATGATGTAGTGGGCGACTTTGCCTACGCCTCGGTTGCAGAGACCGAGCGCGCGATTGCCGCGGCTCACCACGTATTTCCGGCCTGGTCGCGTTCCAGTATCCAGGCGAGGCATGACATGCTCAAGGCGATTGGTGACGAGATCCACGCTCGCAAGGACGAGCTCGGCCGCCTGCTCTCCCGCGAGGAGGGCAAGACCTTGGCAGAAGGGATCGGCGAGGTCGCGCGTGCCGGGCAGATCTTTCAATTCTTCGCTGGCGAGTGCCTCCGCATGACGGGCGAAACGCTGCCGTCAGTCCGGCCGTCAGTCGGTGTGGAGATCACTCGCGAGCCGGTCGGCGTCATCGGTCTCATTACGCCCTGGAATTTCCCGATTGCAATTCCAGCCTGGAAGATTGCGCCAGCACTTGCCTACGGCAACACCGTTGTGTTCAAGCCCGCCGAGCTCGTCCCGGGTTCGGCCCATGCGCTTGCCGAGATCATCGTCCGCGCCGGAGTGCCGGCTGGTGTATTCAACCTCGTGATGGGCCGGGGCTCGGTGGTTGGTGAGGCGATGCTGAACAGCTCCAAGGTTTCTGCCATTTCCTTTACGGGCTCAGTGCCGACGGGGCGCAAGATCGCCCAGGCCTGCATCACCACTGAACCGATGAAGAAGCTTCAACTCGAGATGGGGGGCAAGAACCCCATGGTCGTCCTTGATGATGCCGATCTGACGCTGGCAGTGGAATGCGCAGTGAACAGTGCCTTCTTCTCCACCGGCCAGCGCTGCACGGCTTCATCGCGGCTGATTGTGACAGATGGGATTCACGATCGATTCGTAGCCGCCATGCAGGAGCGGATGCAGGGACTTGTCATTGATGATGCGTTGAAAGCCGGGACGCATATCGGCCCGGTCGTCGACCAGAGCCAACTCGAGCAGGACCTGAAGTATATCAGCATAGGCCAGGCGGAAGGAGCAAAGCTGGTTGCCGGGGGCGAGATCCTGAAACGGGAGACGCCCGGATTCTATCTCGCGCCCGCACTGCTCACTCAAGTGAGCAATGAGATGCGTGTCGCGCGAGAGGAGATTTTCGGGCCAGTTGCCGCCGTAATCCGGGCGAAAGACTACGACGAGGCGCTTGAACTGGCCAACGACACGCCGTTCGGCCTGTCTTCGGGGATTTGCACCACCAGCCTAAAATACGCCAGCCACTTCAAACGCAACGCAGAGGCCGGCATGGTGATGGTGAATCTGCCGACGGCCGGCGTGGACTACCACGTTCCATTCGGGGGCCGCAAAGGCTCCAGCTATGGTCCACGCGAGCAGGGCCGCTACGCGCAAGAGTTTTATACGACGGTGAAGACGTCCTACACTTTCGACGGCAATGTTCCTCAAATGCACGGGCTAAATCGAGAAAGAAAGTAGGCCATAGACTCCCGTGCCGTGTTGATCGAAGTCACTCCGAAGGAGCACGCATTTGAGTGGTCCGACCATCAGAGACATTGCGCGTGAGGCGAATGTCGGTACCGCTACCGTCGAGCGGGTTCTCAATGACCGTGGCGGTGTGAGGACCGAGCTTGCCGAAAGAATCATCAGAGCCGCAAAAAAGCTAAAATATGGCGATCGGCGATTGAGGTCTCACAGCGGCATCATTCGGATTGAGGTGCTCCTTGTTCAGCCGGAAGCCGAGGTCTTTTATGCAGACCTCAACGCTACTTTCCAGCGGATATCTGCCTCGTTGGATCCGGCCATTTTAGTGCACCGGACCTTCGTTAGCGAGGACGACATCTCGGGCGTCGCCCAGCATATTGCGAAACCACCTGTTCGGCGAGCCGGCCTGATTGTTCTGGCTCCAGACCATCCTGAAATTACCGAGAGCATTCGCCAAGCCCGGATGGCGGGTGTGGAAGTCGTACAGTTGCTGACGGGAAGCGCCGATGAGGATGTGCCCTATATCGGCATTGACAACTACGCGGCGGGACGGACGGCCGCGTATTATATGTCCCGCATGCTCCGTGGCATTCCTGGCAATGTCCTCGCCATGTGCCACAGCGGGGCCTACCGGGCGCATCGGGAGCGCATAAGGGGCTTCTCGGACTATCTGATGCAGCACGCCGATAGCCATTGCAATTTTTGCGCTGTCATTTTTGGCCATGACGACAATCTGTTATCGGCAGAGAGGCTGTCTGAAGCGTTGCGCAACGGCGAGCGCGTTGTCGGACTATATAGCGTGGGGGCTGGCAGGGAGGGGATTGCGGCGACTTTAAACGCACATCCTGCCAAGGTGTTCTGGATCGGGCATGCGCTTACTGAGAGCACTGCAAAGTGTCTTCGCTCGGGATTGATGGACATCTGCATTGACGGCGCGCCTGAAACCCAGGCACGCCGCTCGCTGGATACAGTGCTTCACCGTCTAGGACTCATTGACGTCGACGTGAGCAGTGCCCCGGTCCAGTTTCTCACCATTACAGCGCAGAATCTCTAGCAGGTTCCGACAGATGCAACGATACCATTCCTCGCAAATGGCCGGCGGTCGGTACCCCAGACGACGAGCAGGTTGACAGCTCGCCCCCCATGGCGCCCTGGAGGTTTAAAAAGTAGCCGCTGCTGGACCTCTCCAACAGCGGCTTAAGTCCAGGGAGGTAGGCAGACGAGCCCGGTCTGCCAGCGGATCCGTTGAACGATACGCTCGAGTGCGTCGGCCAGACGCGCGTCGCAGCTATCGGCCGGCTCATTGCCCGTGCTGAGCAATTACTAACCCAGCTTGACATTTCACAACAAAACGTCCTTGCCAGAAGACGGCACCGAAGAGCGCCAGATCAATTGCCGGATCGTCGGCAATGCCAGTCAGCGGTCGGTCGTCTGTTCAATGATGAGGTGCGTCGCATTGACAAAGTCCGAAACAGGCTGGTCTGCGCGCCGATAGAGGTCCCGCTCCAAGATCAAGTGACGCCGCTCTGAGAGCTTTTCGCAATGTTCCTTGATTAAGAGACCGCCCACGGGATTCTCACCGTCATGAGACTCCACCTCTCGGCAAATCCAACCCGCCTCGCCGTACCGAGCTCTCACAGAAAGTGCCAAGAGATAGGCCTTCTTGCGCCAAAACAGACGTGCGCTCGGATCCGTGTCGATCCGAATACCTCGCAATGCGCCGCTGCTGTCTACGAGACCCTTCAGCAACACAGGATGGCCGCCGAGCTTTGTACCTTCATACTTATCGTTCACAGCCGCCAGCGGATTGACTTCGTCGTTGAAACGAAAGGAGATACCGTGCAAGCCCATTTCATCCGCCGGGCATGCCCGAAAGTCGTTCCAGGAAGACAGCTTGACCCCCTCCTTCGCGGCGCAAGCGAGGTTGATGTACTCCTTGGGCGGAATATCAGCGACCGACATCCCCAGACTCAGGTCGCGTAAGTCGATCGTATCGCGTGCGTTCGCATTTCCCCAAGCGAGCAAGAGAAGCAATGGCGACAGGGCCCAAGCCAATCGTTGAAGTGTCATTGCTTCGCTTCCGTTCCTGTTGCTTGCGAGCCAATCGATCTGTTCTTGTAGACTTCGCAGGCTCTCGAGCTGTCTCCGAAGAAGTCAACGCAGTCTTGATAGCTCGTCGGTCCCTTCCCTTTGATGTGCTCCAGAATATAACCAACGACCTTCTCGATTTCATTCGGCCGGAGAAATGTAGCTGCATCCGGAGGCAGGTCTCTGCCCAAATCCTGAGCCGTGATCCCCGAATAGCATCCGTAGTCCTTGTACGCGTCGCGATCAAAATGCGGCATTCCGCTTCCAGGGCGCCCGCAATGGACAACCTCGACGATTTGATCGCGACTGAGCTGCGTACCTCGCAACGAAAGCGCTGCGCCTCCATACCCGCCGCCCCCATCGCCATGCCATTTGTGGCAGCCTACGCAATTTGCCTTTTCGTAGATGCGTTGCCCTTCATCCTGGGCGCGGTGCGCGCCGTTGATGACCTGCCCCGGTACGGGCGTGCCACCTTCACCCCAAGCAGAGCCTCCCGTCGCGAGAAGAGCCAAGCCACCCCCCACAAACAAGCCAATCAAGCCAACGCGGAGCGCGCGGTTTACCCACTGGGTCAGGGGCACGACCTTCAATTCCATTCTTTTCCCTCTTGGACCAATCGTAAGAAAAAGGGGCGAGTACAGTGCCGCCCCACTTCGCCTCACAGCGGATCACAATCCAAAAACGTAGAGCATGGAGCCCGGGGGGACCTTTTCCAGGCCTTTAGTGGAATCGAGATTCCACTTGTCCCAGGCGCCGCCCAGTCCCACGAGGATGGCAATATATTGCTTTCCGTCGACGGAGAAGGTCATGGGAGGAGCGTTGACGCCGCCACCCGTATTGAATTCCCACACCTTGCTCAATGTCTTGGCATCGAGGGCGTAGAGTTCGCCGGATGGATGACCAGCGAACACCAATTCGGGCGTTGCAAGCAGCCCGCCCAGCATCGGATACTTGGTCTCATACTTGCCCGTGACCTTGCCAGTGATAGCGTCAATGGCGGTTACGCTTCCTGTTATCGGCATCTTCACGACTGGACCGCCCCCTGTGAAGAATTCACGAGGCTTCCAGTCGCTAGGTTTGGTCTCCTTGTTATCCAACTCGTCGCAGCTCTCGATGACCGGGATGTACCAGGTCTTCAAGTCGGGATTGTACGCAGTAGGCGGCCAGTTTTTGCCACCGTTATGTCCAGGACAAATGGTGACATGGGTGTTCTTCCGGTTCAGCGTCGCCTGAGGATCATAGGTCTGGACCGCTTTGCTGGGATCATACTCAGTCGGTTTTCCGGTCTCGGGGTTGATGCCCTTGGTCCATGTCACCTTCTTCACGAACGGCGTTGCCCAAATGAAAGAGCCGTCGGTGCGATCGAGCGCGTAACCGAAGCCGTTGCGATCGGCTTCAAGTACCACCTTGCGCTCCTTTCCCTTGATCGGAAGGTCGACGAGAACTCTTTCCGCAACACTGTCATAATCGAATGGATCATTCGGTGTGTGCTGAAAATGCCATTTGATCTTTCCGGTGTCCGGATCGAGCCCAAGGGTACTATCAGTGTATAGGTTGTCGCCCTGACGGTATTCAGTATCAAAGTCAGGCCCAGGATTTCCGACCCCCCAGTAGAGCAAGTTGGCTTGAGGATCATACGATCCGGTCACCCAGGTGGATCCCCCACCGGTCTTCCAGGAGTCGTGATCATCCTTCCAGGTCTCGTTGCCGGGTTCCCCCTTGCCTGGAATCGTATAGGTTCGCCAAACTTCCTTTTGGGACTTCAAGTCAGTCGCGGCAATCCAGCCGCGGATGCCGTACTCGGCACCCGCCACGCCCGTAATAGCCATGTTCTTGACGATCAACGGCGCGCCAGTGATCACTTCGCCCTTGTCTGGATCGGCTACCTTGCGCTCCCAAGCGACTTTGCCATCCTCCTTATTCGTCGCAACCAATCGTCCATCGAGGGTATGAGAAATTACAATATCGCCCCATAGCGCAGCGCCTCGATTGTTAACTCCGCAACAAGCAATGGCGCCGGCCCAGTCGTGATCGGTCTTCGGATCCATTTTCCAGACGAGAGTTCCGTTGCCGCCGTGGAGATCGATTTTGTAGAGAGATCCCCACCCATCGGTGACATACATGAATCCATTCTCGACAATCGGAGTCCCCTCGAGACCACCGTGGCTCCAAATCCCGCCCCCCTCGATACCGCCCAGCGCCATTGTCCAGGCCACGTGCAGCCCCTTGACCGTGTTGCGATTAATTTGGCTGAGCGGCGAATAACGCTGTGCCGTGTGGTCGCGGTGGTGATGCAGCCAGTTGCTCGTTTCCTGGGTTGCATTGAGAAGCCGCTTTTCCGTCGTTTCATCGGAAGCAGCCGCCGCACTGCCGAGGGCGCCTGCCACTAGGCCAATCCCCACGATCGTGCTGACGGTCCCCCGAGCTCCAACTCTTGTCCTGCTTACCTTGGACATCCTTTTCACTCCTCTAGGGCTGATTGTTTTGTTGTTTCTGTTCGAGCTCAATCGCGGCTCAGCGCGATCGCGTTTGACGTCTGGTCGTCTAGACGCGGAGCTGATCGCCCGCTGGAAGCGAACGAATACGTTTGCCTGTCGCGGCGAAGATCGCGTTGCAGAGCGCCGGCAGAAAAGGCGGCACTCCCGGCTCTCCGACACCGCCCGCAGGGACGTCTGAACCATTCGGAACGATATGAACACGCACATTTGTCGGCGCGTTGTCGATGCGGGCCACTGGGTAATTGTCGAAATTACCCTGCTCAGCTCTGCCGTTCTTGAACGAAATCTCCCCGATGAAATTGCTGAGCCCCATGACCGCCGCACCCTCAATCTGAGACCGAATCCGCTCAGGGTTGACGGCAAAGCCGCAGTCGATCGCGGTCTCCACGCGCGGGATGGCCAGCTTTCCTTGGCTATCCACGCCCACCTCGACGACTGTCGCCACGTACGAGAGGAAGCTCCGGTGTGCTGCAATTCCGAGCCCGCTCCCCTTGGGGAGAGATCTTCCCCAGTTCGCGCGCGAAGCCGCCAAATTGACGACGTTCGCAAGACGCCCGGTATCGACTGGGTAGGTTGAATACGGATCGCCGTAATTCCAAAGCGGATCCGTCAGCCCGAGTTTGTCAAGCTCAAGCTTTCGTGGCGGCCCGATGATTTCGAGCAGGACGTCTTTGGGATCCTTCCCTAAGGCCTCGGCTATCTCTCCGATGAAAGATTGTACCGCAAACGCATGAGGTATGTTGTTGACTGATCGGAACCACCCAATTCTCGTCATCGCCGCCGCTTCACCCGTCTCGACGCGCACATTGGGAATGTCCAAGGCGACATCGGCAAGCCCCAAGCCCAATTCAATAGCTTGCTCGCGTTTCGGATCGGGCTTGAAATTCGCAAACAGGGTCGGCGCGACCGAGCGATGACGCCATGCAATCACTTTTCCCGACGAGTCCACGCCGGCGTCCAGCCGCGAATAGGTGACCGTATGATAGAAGGCATGATGGAGGTCATCCTCTCGCGTCCAGGCGAGCTTGACAGGCGCGCCATCCAGTGCCTTCGAGAGTAGTACGGCTTCCTGCGCGAAGTCCGATTGACACTTTCGTCCAAAGCCGCCGCCTAGAAGAGTGACGTTCACCTTGACCTTATCAATCGGCAACTCGAGTAGCTTGGCGAATGCTTCGCGCGCGCCGAACGGATACTGCAACGGAGCCCAAACCTCGCATTCGCCATTGCGAATGGTCGCCGTCGCAACGAGCGGCTCCATCGATGCCTGAGCGAGGTGCGGTACATAATATTCGGCCGATACAACTTTAGACGCTCCAGCGAACGCCTTGTCGAAATCTCCCTGCGTCCGCTCCACGCGACCCGGTTTGTTCGCGGCTTCAGCCATCTGCTGCCGATAAGCGGCGGAATCGTAAGCGCCGTTCTCACCATCTTCCCAATCGACCTTCAGGGCTTCTCGGCCCTTTATGGCCGCCCAAGTATTTGTCGCGACCACTGCGATCCCTCCAAGAGGTGAGAACGCGGCAGGCGGCGCCCAGCTAACCTTGAGTTCCAATACCTTTACGACGCCAGGAACTTTGAGGGCTTCCATAGCGTCGAAGGATCTTAGCTTACCGCCGACGACAGGAGGACGAGCGATCACTGCGTATGTCATGCCAGGCAACCGGACATCGTAGCCGTACTGCGCCTTGCCGACGGTAATATCGAACAAGTCGTAGATCGGGACGTTGCCGTGTCCCATATACCGAAAAGCATTGTCGGGCTTGAACTTCAGGGCTTCTAGCTGCGGGGTAGGCAGGTCCATCGCAGCCTTCGCGAGCTCACCGTATGTGAGCTTTCGGCCAGTCGGCCGATGCAACACTTCGTGGTTCGAAGCTTGAACTTCTGACAAGGGCACCGCCCATTGCTTTGCCGCCGCTGACTCCAGCATCTGGCGCATCGCCGCCCCCACTTGCCTCATCGGCTGTAAGAAGTGGCGCATGCTGCGAGAGCCATCGGTGTCTTGATTGCCGTAGCGTGGCTCATCGGCGAGCGCCTGGACTATGCGAACTTTCGACCAATCGGCCTCCAGTTCGTCTGCCACCACCATCGGAAGAGAGGTGCGAATTCCCGTACCCATCTCGGAACGATGGGCGGTAATCGAAACGATGCCTGACGAGTCAATCGATACGAACACGTGTGGATCGTTGACTGTCCCATGCGGCATCTGCGCGCCACCGGTTTCGTACGCCAAGGCCGGTTCCAAACCGGAAATCTCGGCTGCTACAGCGAACGCCGTAACAGCTGCGGCCGAGCGAAGGAATTGACGCCGGCTAACGTTCTCAAGTCTCACGCGGGGGTTGGACGACGTCGTCGGTGCACGAACATTAATCATTAGATCCCCCTTGACGCCCTGCGAACTGCAGACTGGATCCGTTGGTAGCAACCGCAGCGGCAAATATTTCCTACCATCGCATCGCAGATCTGCTGATCGGAAGGGTTCTTGATCTCGTCAAGGAGCGCCGCCGCCTGCATGATTTGTCCGGCCTGGCAATAGCCGCACTGCGGAACGCGCTCTTCGCGCCATGCGCGCTGGACGGGATGATTACCGTCTACATCCAACCCTTCGATCGTAGTAATTGGTTTGGCCACATCACTTACGGCTGTTATGCACGAGCGAACCGCATCGCTGCCCACATGCACCGTGCAGGCGCCGCACTGGGCAATTCCGCACCCGTATTTGGTCCCTGTTAGTCCGATCACATCGCGAAGTACCCATAGCAATGGGGTCTCTGGCGGGACGTCGACAGTGTAAGACTTCTTGTTTATTGTAACTTCAATGCTCATCTCCGACCTCCTCTAGGCCTCAGGCGTTGTGGTTTCCAAGCCAGACGATGGACGATTGTGTCCAGTGGACGTAGAACACCTCCCATGCTCCAAGACGCTCAGTCTCGTTGCGATCTACAGCAATCAATTGAGTTGAATAGGGAGAGAAGCGCGCCGTTTGGGTACTCATCAGCACGGCACGTGAATGTCACGCTATGGTTCCCCCGCATGCCGTCAATCGATGTACGATCGACGAAGATTTGGCTTATTGTTTTTAATTGTTATCGATGCTTTTGCGGGAAAGTCCCCTGTTTTGCTGATCAAAATCCATCAAATACCGGAGCCTGGCATTTGATGGATTGACGATCGGACATTGCGAGGCGAATTCCCGCACCGCAACAGTCGATCGGCTTCTAAACCCACACCGGGAGATGAGAGGCGAGCGCTTGTGCGCCACTAAGCCCGCAAAGATGTCAAAATACCCGGACCAGCGCTTCAGGCCTCGTTGCGGGCTTCATCTGTATCTAACTTTTT
The DNA here is from genome assembly GCF_002068095.1 of Bradyrhizobium sacchari. Taxonomy (GTDB): domain Bacteria; phylum Pseudomonadota; class Alphaproteobacteria; order Rhizobiales; family Xanthobacteraceae; genus Bradyrhizobium; species Bradyrhizobium sacchari. The sequence continues at coordinate 49,865 of NZ_LWIG01000059.1, forward strand.
TCGCATGCTCATCTGCCCCGCCGTAGCCGCCATCGAACTGATTCGCAGCTTCGCCGAGACTCGACAGGGAAGTGTCCGGTAACACTTTTGGTGGGGCAATGCCGCGGAGGGCGGTTTCATGCCGTTTGCTAAAAGCTGTCGACGCTCAGTCGCCGCCGCATGTGAATGTCGAACACGCGCGTGGAAGTAAGCTATTCGAGAGCATAACAGCGGCACGCGACGGACCATCCAAGGTCAGATCTCTTCGATGCCGCCTTGCGCTTCGTGGGTGATACGGAAGCATAGGCCGCTCGCCTCAAGTCCCCCTCCCCTGTGAGAGCGGCGGTCGGGCCAAACCTCCCTCTCGGCCGGCAATCTCTCGCCTACCCTTCCTCAATACAAGCACCACCTCCTCCGACGTCGACACTCATCTCGGCAAACGGAGAAAGGGGCCATCTGATCCCTGACCTCGGTCAATTCGGCCATTGACATTGCTGTCGCAGCAGAAGCACGTCCAAGGTCAGCCGATAGCTGAAAGGTCTATAGCGAACGTGTCGTTGTCCCTTTCCAGGAACCATTCACGGTAACTGCCCGCAATCCCGTCCATTGGGACAAACCGACGCACGAAAACTTTTGCTTTAAAGCACGGCCGCCGCCGGAAATTTGGTGTCTGCTCATCCGCAAGATGAGAGCTAATCCATGCTCGGCGCCTCGCACAATGTGGCGCCAGTCCTGGCTGACGCCGGCTCAAGTGGCCTGCTGGCTTGGGAGATGCGACTGGCGTAACCTGTTTCCGACGTTACCCTTCGCGACGAAGAGTTCGTGCAACTCTGTCGTTGCCTGGAATGGTCCAGTACGCCGGTTCATCCCTCCCACTCCTCGAGCTGTGCAACTCATCATGCTGACCGGTAAATACGCCGAGGAGATCGTGCGCCTGCATCAATCAGCGGGATTCGCCGGAGAGAACTAGCACCGGGCTACCTTTAGTGGCTGCATCAGTTCAATTTCTCGAAAATGACGTTTAGATCGGTGACCGCAGCAAGACGGTACGCTCTGCTTTCCATCAGATCTATGATGCGAGCCGTGTTGCCACCGAGAAAATGCTCACTTGGCTCGCACTGGATTATGGCAGGCTTGATGCGCTCGTGGTCAATGGCCTCGACGAGATCGTAATCTAATCCTTCGCAATCGATCGACAAGAAATCGATCTTGTTTGCATACGGCGTCAATAGCTCGTTGATGGCTATAGCGCTCACCTCGATGTGCTCTCGCACACCTCCTAGGCCGTCGAAGTCTCCGAAGCTCTTGATATGCGCTTCATTCAAAGAAGACAACTCATGAGCGTTTCCGATGAAGAGGGTGGCAGACGCGCGTGAAGTTGGCAGGACAACGGACGGCACGAGAACGTCTCTCGGACGCACTGTCCGGATCAGCGTTCCCAATTCAGGATTGGGTTCGACTAGAACACCTTGCGCTCCTCTTTGATACATAAGATAGGTATTCGAGGTGGAGATGGGGTGATTAGCGCCGATCTCGACATAGAACACGCTCTCCCAAGCTCTTTGGCTCTTGGAGAGCCTTGCAGCCAACATTCCCTCTAAAATAACGTCTTCTCCAGCTTGTGCGTAGCTAACTGGGGCGAAGTGCTTGATCCGAGAGTTGGGAAGATTGAGCCTTTCGACTTCCCGGTTTATGCACTCGTTCTCAAGCTCGGAAAACATGAACTTGCCCTCCACATGTAAGCCGTTAAAGATAGCTCTCGCATGGTGGTGATCCCGGGGGCAACTGACGATGCTGGTAGTTGATGTTGCTTGACGGAGCCGCCTGCCTTTATCAAAACGCTCTTGTGGCTGAACAGCCGTCCATGGATGAACCGTGCCGCGACCTCATTCACTCATGTTACTTATTTAGCCAGGTCACTGACCGCTTTCATGGGCCGACTTAAAGCTGAGCCACAGCTCATGCCTCGCGGGTGCACTAATTTTGAGGCAACCGATATCAACCAGATTCTAAGCCGAAACAGCTGTCTCGCCCTCGATCTTGGCTCTATTTGAGCGAGCGGTCGCCTACTGCGCCAGTGCTGCGGCGGCAGCCGTCTTCGCAAGCTCGGCGAGGATGTGTGCAGCACCGCGCCAGTGACAACGCGTTCGATACCGCGGAACAGGTCTCGTACCGGGACCGCGAGAAGATTAGCCACCCACCGGGCTCGTTGTTTGAGCCGGCGCTCCAAGGCCAACTTCGGAAATCATCCTGAAGCGGGACAGATGAGGTAATGTGAGCTCACCTTCCCCTGCAGCAACTGAGGCATTTAATTTGTGCGCGGCGGCAGCCAAGACGGGCACTGGCACTGAGCTCTCGCCTGCGAGACGCACAGCGCACTCAATATCCTTTGCGGAATTCGCGATTGAGATTGCCAGAACATCAGGTTTCTCGTTCAACAAGAAGGCCACGAACGCTTGAAATATTCCGCTGTTCGTGGAGCCCCGACTAACAAGAGAGCGGAGCGTTACGAGATCGACGTCAACACCGGATGCAAATTGGCAGACCTCCGCGGCTACCGCCGCTATCCCCATAGTCATGCTGTTGTAAACAAGCTTGAGCTTGTGACCTTGTCCGACATCCCCGACGTGAAGAACGGTCTCGCAAAATGCGGCAAGAATGCCCTCAGCCGCAGGAAAAAGCTTTTCACTCGATCCGACGATTGCATTGAGAAGGCCTAGCTCTGCGTGTTCAGGGCTCCGCGTTACGGGAGCATCGATAAAGCTTAGGCGGCGTTTTTGAGCCTGCTCAGCCAGTGCGACCGTCGAAGCAGGATAAGACGTGGAGCAGTCAATTATCAAACCTCCTGGGAGCATATGGGCGAACAACCCATCTTGCCCAAGGCATATTGCCTCAACCTCGCGGCTCGAAGGCACCGATAACACGACGGCAGTTACATGGCGGGCCAACTCAGCGATCGTCGGATGTTCATAAGCACCAGCACCAGTCAAGCGATCCGCACCGAGGCGACTTTTGTTGGCTTTGATATGCAGCTCGATTTCCCGACGCAACAAACTGATGCCAATACCGGTTCCCATGCGTCCAGCTCCGATAAGGCCTATTCTCTGCCTCGCTGTCTTAGGAGCGACGTCGTCTGATGATTGCCCGCCTATCATGCTTCATGCATTCCGAAAAAAGCCGCGCCTTTGCAAGATCGGCAGTAGCTCATGATGGTTATTAATCGTGTAGTCAGGACGCGCCGCGCGCAACCGCGACGCCGAAACGAATCCGCCCGCAATGGATATGCTTATGAGTCCCAGCTTGCGTGCGATATGCGTTTCGACCGGCATATCGCCGATGATAAAGGTTGACGCCGGCTTTAAGTTGTTTTTCTGCATGTGTAGACGAAGCCGCTCTCCTTTGCTCATGGACTTGTATTGAGCGGCGCGGCTTTCAAAGGCGAGCACATCGTTGATGCAGTCATCGACTCCAAGTCGCTTCAATTGGAAACGCAGAGGGTCAACTATATGGTTGCTCACGATGATGGAAGATGCCCCTTCTTGGCGCGCCAACTCCAACACTCTGCGCGCGCCTTCGCGCAGATCGGCTTTACCTGCCAGAGGTTCGTAGATGTCGTGAAAGATTGCACTTCCGTCGCGATCAACTATCTCAACCTCGTCTTGTGACATCCCGAGATTGCGATAAAGATGACATAGCGGAACGTCGCAATGCTGCCGAAACGTTTTCATGTCGATCGTTGCATGACCAAAGCGATCTAGTATGGCATTGGTCGTTTGGAGCACTGCGTAAGCATCATCGAGCAGAGTTCCATTCCAATCAAAGACGAGAACGGGTTTCATGACCCACCTCAAGCAGGAATTGCTACCAAAGAGGACAGATGGGCCGTTAATTCGTGCAGGTTCCTATCAGCACGCTTCTGCCCCGCAGGGGTTGGCATCTCGAATGTAAACGGTGACAGATCGAAGCCGTCGCGCCCGCGGGGCAGTATCGCTTCTAGAAGCTGAAACGGCAGGTACGTGATCGTAGCCGCGTTGATGAATGCCGCAATATTGCACTCGATGATTCTGATAAGTTGCGGCTCCATCTTGTGAAAGCTAAGGCTTTGCTTGCGCTGTTCGGGCGGCAATCGCTTCCATATCCGCCAGAATGCCAACTCTTCTAGTGTGTCGATACCCATGCCGTAGTAATTCGGCGCCACTATAGGCGGCGAGCCAATCGCCCAATGTACGGCTTTGGCCCCGGCAGCAAGCAACATATTCGTAACAGCCTGACTGGTATCGCCACGAATAAGGGCCTCGTCGACCATTACTATCGTGCTTTCCGCAAGCCTGGTTTGCTGCGGCACCCGGTACTTTCGAGCAATACGAGCCTTTCGTTTACCGGGTGCACCGATGAGAGTTCTCTGGAGAAATTGCGTTGCGACTATCTCCTGGCGCTGGACGAACACGCCATATTCGGCGAGGGATGCAAATAGCCCATCAGCGTACGGCCCCCCAGTATGCGGCATGGAGGAAACAATTGTGAGTGCGGAGCCCGGTGTTCCTCCCAACCGCTTCGCAACCAGACCAGCGAGAGCGACTCCGATCTTGTAACGAGTTTCTCGATGTGATTGGCCTTCGATTGATGTGTTCGGATTTCCTAAGTAGAGAGCTTCGTAGGCGCAGAGTTTGGCCTTGTATCGCCCAACCACTACCGAACGATCAGCGCAGTCCCCCGTTTTCCCGTCTACATACTTGATGTGCCCAGGTAAGAGCTGCTGCATCTTACCCTCTAGGCCGACGAAGGCACAATTTTCCGAAGCAAACAGCGAGAACCCGTCATCTGTTTGCATAAATTCCAATGGTCGCAAACCCGATCGACTACGGTATGCAACCAGATTTCCCTCTCCATCCAGCAGGAGCGCGCTAATACCCCCGTCAATACGGTCGTCAATGTCGCGAAAGACGTTTTCGTAGTCGACGGGCAGACCGTGCCGCCAGTAGTCCCTTTCACAAGAGCTTTCGATCCACTTGAGCAAGAGTTCAGCATCTGTGTCGCCGTTCAACTTATATCCCTGGGCAAGCAACTCTTCCCTGAGTTCACGGGCATTGACCAAAGCTCCATCCACAGAAATTGCCAGATTGCGGCTGGTGCTCGCATTGTAGTGAAGGTCGTCGCCATCGGTGATTGCGCGGCGTCGGTTATGTATTTGGGCGATCGCAACGTGAGGCCGAAAGTTCGGATCTTGCTGAGCGTCTATGATGCGTTCTGCATCGCATGACGATTCAAGCGCTCCCCCGTATCTGACACCTTCCTCGTGCATGAAAGCTGCAACACCGACCCCTGCCTGCCCACGCAGTGCAAGTTTCGAAACCATGTGCTGGAGCCTATCATAAACCGTGCCCGGTGAATTGCTTGAAGAACATAGAAACGCAGCAGCAACACCGGACATGCCAGTAGCCTCTCCTGTCAAAGAGCCGATCTTCCCAATCCATCCCAAGCAATGTATTTGACCGCCAGGCGTGAAGACGCGTTCCGCCCTTAACTTTAGCAAGCGCCGTACCAGTGCTTAGAGCGACGGAATTCGAGAAATATTCTCCGGTTTTATTTATCAACTACCATCGCGCCGTCCGATTACCGACACGCTGTCTGGAGCGCGACGCCTTGGTCCGAAATCAGCCAAGCTCTGATTTTTAGTTGGCTTGTCCTGCGCCGGCACACCTTCATGCACGAGCTTGCGTGCGGCGCAGTCCACTCGGATGAGCGAACAGGAGGCTTTCTATCCGCACCGAACCTTCTGGTCCATCGACTAGGTTTTTGATGGGCAGCTGCTAGACCTATCGCCTTTTCGCATGCGAGCAGGATTGGAACGAGAGCTTCCTGGAGATGGCAAGTAGGTCATGGACGCAGCCGCCCGCGATCTTCAGTGCGGTCGAACGATCAAGCCGTGGCATCAAACTCGGTCGCAAGAACGCCCTCTTTGCCCGACCCGACGGTGATGCCAGACACTGTGTTGTCATCGCGTCGTTGATCGAGACCTGCCTATGCCGCGCGCGGCATAGGGCCGTTTATGCCGCCCGCCGAACTATGCCGAACGGATTTTGGTATAGCGCGCTGTTATCACGCTGGCACCGTCGATCGCGCGCAGGGCAACCCATTCCATTCGGCATAGTCTGGTCCTTCAGAGCGCCTCGAGGAAGGCGAGTAGGCGGTCGTTCGGCTGGAAGCGGGTTCGCTTGCCGCGCTCGTACGGCTTGAGCTTCGCCAGGGCAGCTTCCTTGAGCGCGAGGTGGGCGTGCAGGTACGTCTGCGTGGTCTCGACCGATTCATGACCGAGCCACAGCGCGATCACGGAGCAGTCGACGCCGGCTTGCAGCAGTTCCATCGCAGCGCTGTGCCTCAGCACGTGCGGTGACACGCTCTTGGCCTTCAAAGACGGGCAACTCTTGTGAGCGACACGAACATGCTTTCCCAGCAAGGACTGGACGCTATCGGCACTGAGCCTGCCCCCGTGCACGTTCGGGAACAACGCTGTTGATCCTTTCCGCAACGGTTCCCTGAGCCATGCCTGGAGTGCACACCGAGCGAGTGTGGTCAGCGGAGTGGTCCGCTCCTTCCGCCCTTTACCGACGCATCGTACGTGTGCGCCAGACCCGAGGTGGACGGCATCCCGGTCAAGGCCAGTCAGCTCTGAGAGGCGTAAGCCCGTCTGTGCCGCGACCAGCAGCAAGGTGTGATCGCGGCGGCCAAGCCACGTCGTTCGATCAGGCGCGGCGAGAACCGCCTCGATCTCGGGGCGCGTCAGGAAGTGCACCTGTCGCTTGTCGTGGCGCTTGCTCGGTATGGCGAGTACGCGCTGGATTAGCGCACTATGTGCCGGTTCCTCGAAGGACACGAACCTGAAGAAGGATCGGATGGCGGTCAGACGCAGGTTACGCGTCTTCGTGCTGACGCCGCGCTTAACCTCGAGATCGGTGAGGAACGCGCCGTGCGCGCCAAGCCATTGCGGTCGTACGCTGCTAGTTTGACAACGGCGCTTGAATCGACAACTCGCCGGACACGCGGCGCTGCAACTCACCCATTCGCCCTGCCGTACAAGGCTCACAAATTCAACAATTTGCGCCCACTACCAATGTTAGTAGTTGATTCGATCAAAGACGCAGGCCACCGATTGGATGATGAGCGTAGCGCTGATCAAGTGTGGCTGCAGGTGTTCGGCAATGGAACCACAACCACCGTCCGTTCTGCCGGTGACCTTGGTCGACGCACTGTCATGCCTCTAGGCGTGCCGCACCCTCAAGTTAACCTCGCCTTTGGAGAATGCCATCCCGTCGCCGATCGCTGAATTCTCCGGGCGCCGCGGCAGTGAAGATAGTGGCCGTCGTGGAACATTGGACCAATGATAGTTCAGACAGAACCTGGAAACTATTTTGAGAGGCCGTCAAGCGGATACCAAAGCGATCTCATCTGGACGCAAACCTGTCATACGGGACCAGGAGCCATCCGCTCGCCAGACTTCATTGACTTTCCGGAGTGTCCCTCTCTCTGCCTCAACCGAGGAAGCTCGAGACACAACAAGCGAAAAGTACAGTCGTGGCGGAGCCCCTCTTGACCAATAACTCCTGCTCCAACAGGCGCGCCCGCCACACTGGTTGACGGAGGACTCGATGTTGGTCGCTGTTGTCGGAGCCGGGATCATGGGCGCGTCACTCACGCTTCATTTGGCCGCAAATAAAATGACAGTCCTGTTGTTTGATGGAGCCTCACCTGGCTCTGGCGCGAGCGGATTGAGTTTCGCGTCCTTGAGCTTCTTAGCTGCGGCGACGCCTAACTTTATGCAATTCAGCTCCGAAGCGCTCAATTACCACATGGACCTCGCACGTCCGATAGGGCTGGCAGACTCCATTAGAGCAACAGGATCATTGCGTTGGTCAACCGACCCTACGCAAAATAAGAAGTTGCTCCGGGCAGCGAATATGGCCGAGGGACTAGGAAGAACCGTTGAGTACCTTTCGCGAAATGACGCATTGAAGCTTGAGCCCAATCTGAACATCGCGGGGGCTCCCGATGTTATCGTGCGGGTTCCTGAGGAGGGATGGCTTGATTCTGTTCGTTTCACAAAACGCGTGATCGACGCAGCCATCGCTACGGGCCTCGCCCACAGCGTCTCTGAAAAATGTACAAGGATAGAGCCTCTCAAACAGGGCGCTGTGGTCTGGACTAATCGTACTTGCTATCTCGTCGATATGGTCGTGCTGGCCTGCGGCATCGGAATCAACTCCCTACTCGAAGATCTCGCGTGTGCCCCATTGGTTAATGAGGTGCCCGACGAGCTTACACGAATACCATATTTTGGTCCTCCGATTGAGCACGTCGTGTTCGCAAATCATATACATTTTCGGGCGAATGGGCCTTCTCTCATCGTCGGCAACGCCGGCGATCCGACGAGCTTCTGCGACTCTGGTCTGGTGATTAAGTCTGCCAGAGAAAATGTCGGGCTAGTAAGGCGTGAGCTCAAGAAACCGTCTTTTGGTGAGTCCATTACGGCGCGGAGAGGGAGCCGCCCAACCCCCAAAGATGGCTGCCCAATCGTCGGGCGACTACCTGGTCAAGAACGAATATTTGTTGCCGTTACGCACGCAGGTATCACGCTTGCCCCATATGTCGCGCTACTGCTCACCACGGAAATTGCAGGGGACGGATCGTGTGACGTGCTTGACCCTTTTAGACCCGAGCGCTTCACCCAGCCGAAAGGTCGTAACAGAACGCCAAGACTCCAGTAGCTCCTGCTCACAGTCGTGGAGCCATTTAACCGGTACTGTTAGGCGTGCTTGGTCGGCGCGCGAGCGGCGCTCTGTCGTGAGTACGACCTCGTAGAAGCGGATGGAACAGAGACTGCCGCATTGTCGCTTTTCCAGCGGGATCCTATTGATCCGCGGGCGGCTTGCGACGAAGAGCCTGACACCGACCATAAAAGTGCGCTTGCGGCCGAGCTCATCGACAAGTGCGCCAGTCGTCAGACGGATGCTCCCGAACTGTTTCGGGTGGGCCACCTGCACGAGCGCCTCAGCTAGCCCTCGTGCCGGTGACGACGGCGAGCGCCTCCACGAGACGATCGAGATCCGATTCCTCGGTATGGAGCCCAGGGGTGACGCGGATGCATTGCCCCTTGGCGACACCCGCCCGTCGCACGGTGAGCACCTTGTAGCCGTCCCTGAGCTGCGCCACCAGGGCATCGTTGTCAGCCTTACCCGTCTTGCCGGCAAGGCGGAAGGACGTAATGGCAGCGTAGAGGCCAGTCTCGTCCGGAGTTAGGATTTCGATGTCCTTGAACGATCGGACACGGCTCACCCAGTAGTCGCGCAGATAGCGCAGGCGGGCCTGCTTTTCGGGCGCACCAATTTCCTGGTGGAGCGCAAGCGCCGCCGGCACCGTCAGCACCGTCGCGAAATTGACCGTGCCGGTGTGCACCCTAGAGCGGATGTCGATCTCGGGGAAATCCTCAGCGCCCATGTGGCAGTCGATGTCGGCGAGGCGGTCCTTCCTGATGTAGAGGAAGCCGACCCCAAGCGGCGCGCCGATCCACTTATGCAGATTGAAGCCGACAAAATCGGCCCCAAGCTCACTTACCTTGAAATCAAGCTGACCCCACGAATGGGCTGCGTCGACGATGGTGTCGATGCTCTTGGCCTTTGCCATGGAGACAATCTCGACGATCGGCATGACTAGGCCCGTCCGGTTGCTGACATGGGTGATCAACAGGACCCGCGTCTTCGGATTTGCCTCGAGTGCGCGCGCGTAGGCGTCCAGCACAGCCTGCCGGGTCGCGGGCTCCGGCACGTTGAACTTGACGACGTCGACACCACGGCGCGCCTTGAGCGCGTTCATCGCATACTGCATGGAATCGTAATCAAGATCGGCGTAGAGCACGGCGTCGCCGGGCTTCAACCTGTTGTAGCCGCCGATGAGAAGCTGCAGCGCCTCGGTCGCACCACGCGTGAGTGCGATCTCCTCGACCGCCGCGCCTATCGCCTCCGCCACCTTGGTGCGCACACCCTCGAAATCGGCTCCCCAGCTCTGCCGCACATAGTAGCTATTGTCGCAGTTGATTCTATCGGTCTGACGGATGAACTCACGCCGCACCGGCTCCGCCATGATGCCCCAGTAACCGTTCTCCAGATTGACCACATCCGGCGTCACGGCATAGAGCGTGCGAACGGCACCCCAATAGTCCTTGTTGTCGGCGCGGGGGGCAAATCCCGATGGGTTCGCAGCAAGTGTCAAATCCGGTTTGCTCATGGAGCGGCTAGCAAATGACGGAAGTCGTCGCCAGAAGCACTTCTATACGTCCGATACTGCGCACCGCAAGACCGGTAAATCCCGCTCAATGCGCCACTGACTTACAAAGTGTTGTGTCCTGGTCAACTACTAGCCTTGGTGATTGATCGAGTCACGGAAGCCCATCAATATTTGACGGATGTGCAGCGGGGTGCGAGCAAACATCAGCTGCAAGGACTTCAGCATGCAGACTCAGTCATTGTCTATTCTGACCGATAAACACGATCGAACAAACGCTCTTGCTCAGATCTGCTCTCCACCTCCTCCTCGCGCAAGTGCTTGGCTCCATTCCGCGACGTAGATCGCGAGCTTCGACGGAGCCTTAGGTCCATTGCCAAGCACCGCGTGCCGAACGGAAGAGCGGATGTCGTTTGAGGTATTTACCTTCCGGCGGCAATGCGGTTGGGACTGCCTTAGCAAAAGCAACAATCAGCTCAGGAGGAACCCACATGTTGGCGCAACGCATCTCTCTGCTGTCAGGTCCGGGTACTGCCGCCGCCCGTGAGGCGGCTGATGCAGCGGCCGCTACCGGACGTCATATCATCGATTTGGCAGCGGGCGAAGTCATGGTCGAACCACCATCATCCGTGCGCGAAGGGGCGATTGCCGCGATCAAAGCCGGGACGAACCGATATACCGATTCCATCGGCCTGATGCCGCTTCGGAAAGCAATAGCAAAAAAGCTGTCCGCTGAAACAGGTATCGCCTGGAATGCGGAGGACATCGTAGTCACCGCCGGTGCAAAGCAGGGCCTGCTCGACGCTGCGTTGGCTGTGCTCGATCCCGGTGACGAGGTCATCATCATTCGCCCGTGCTGGCCAACATTCCCATCCCAGGTTCTTCTTGCAGGGGCAAAGCCCGTGTTCGTTGATGCCCAGCCGCCGACATATATTCCCGACATCGACGCGATCCGCGCGGCTATCGGGGTGCATACAAAAGCCATTATCGTTAACTCGCCAAACAATCCTACCGGCGCCGTCTATGATCGAGCGACCCTTCAAGCTATCGGCGATCTCGCAATCAATTACCAGATGTGGATCGTTTCGGATGAATGCTACTCCAGCTTCGTATTCACCGGTACCCGCCATGAGTCGATCCTCATGGCGCATCCCGGTGTGCGTTCTCGGACGATCCTCGTCAACGCGTTCTCCAAGGAGCTTGCGATCACTGGATGGCGACTGGGCTATTTCGCCGCTCCTCGAGAGATCATTTCCGCGGCAAAAAAGCTGCAGAGCCATACGACTTCGAATGCCAATGTTATCGCGCAGCACGCGATCCTGCACCACCTTCAAGTCGGTGACGGCAGTTTTGAACGGGAGATGCATGAGCGCCTATGCCGGGCTCGCGACGCTGGCCTCCTGATTCTGTCTGATCTGCAGGAGGTGGCCACGCCGGGCGCAGGAGGCTCTTTCTTCTTCTATCTCGATCTGAGCAGGCTTACCTCCATTCAGCCTGCACAAAGTCCGGTTCGATCTACCGACGATATTGCGCGGTTGCTCCTGGAGGAATCCGATGTGGCATCCGTTCCGGGCGGGACCTTCGGGGACGTGAACGGGCTGCGGCTCTCCTTCGGCGTGTCACCGGACCTGCTCGAGACGGGACTGAAGCGAGTCGTCGAGACGCTGAATAGCCTCAAGACTGCCTGAGTTCCCAGATGAAGATATCCCAAATGAATCGCGCACCGGCGCTGACCCTCGTTGCAGGAAGGCGCTCGAGATCGTGCCTCCAAGCGGAATTCGTTCTGATATCCAATCTGGAGGCGAACACAAGCTCATTACTGCACGACGAGCCGCATCAGCTTCAGTCTTGGAATCCGCGAAGTAACCATCGCGGGGGAATACGACCAGAACGTCATCGCCCAGCTCTACGGGTGCGGGAAGGATGTCACGTGTTTGTCGAGCGATCCAGGCGCTTCTTGTCGACTTTCGAGAACACCAGCGTCAGCGGCGATGTCCAACGATACTGGACGGTTCGAGCACCCTGCCGAAGGTCATCTGTGCGTTGTGGAGCAGCGTTTCGGATCGCGGATGGGCCGCGCACTTCCCACAGACATTACCAATGCGCTTGCAGCAGAGAGAAAGGCGATGATCGGGTATCTGCGTGACTATGCAAATGCCATCACGGCCCTCGCCTATGTGTTTGCAGTGATAGGGTTGTTCCTTGTCTTAAACGGCAAGTTGGAACTCGGCGTTGCCGCGATGCTCTGGACTTGGTTTCTGGATCATTGGGATGGGCACGTCGCTCGCAAAACCAGTCATCTTCGCCCTCGAGGCGTTCCAGAGTTCGGAAGGAGCTTTGATGGCTTCGCCGACTTCCTTCACGGTGTCCTTTTCCCAGCAGCAGTGATCATGCTTATCAGTCAAGGAACTGCCTTGTCGCTCCTCGCGAGTGTGCTCCTTGTCTTAGCGGGTGCTATCAGGCTCAGCCATTTTGAGAATGTGGGCCTCACGCGAGACGCGCGATTTGAGGGTATTCCGGTTTCGTACGATACGCCACTTCTTGCGGTGCTCCTGCTTGCACAACCGCAATTCCCTGACGAGGTCTTTCCGACGGTGGTGGCGATCGCCTTTATCGTACTTGCGCTGCTTCATGTCACGAGTGAGATCCGGGTTCCGCCAATTCGGGGGACTGCAGTCCCGATAGCGACTGCTTTCGCGATAGCGGGCTCTATTGCTTTGGTGATTAAGTTCCAATCCAGACTTCCACACTAGGCCAGCGTCAACACATAAGGTTGTAACCGGCGAGAGCAAATGATCAGTGTGGTCCAGCGTGGGCAAATGTGGCCTGTATCCCCGAATCACGTAGACCACGCCGCTACCCGCCGATACGCCGCTGATGTCAGATGATGCGCCTGGGCGTCGAGAAGGCGGAGTGCAATGCTGCTGCGGAGTGCCCCCTCACCCTCGCGCTTGGCGCCAACGTCTCTTCGACACCCCGCGGCTCATCATAGGACGCCGTCCGCTGCTCCAACCCGCCTATGAGATAAACACAGCGCCCAGATCCTTCCCGACGCATTGCACTCCAGATTGGCATCGCTGTCATCACAGTGCGCAGTCAACGCTGCCGGTCAGTCACCGATCGGAAACGGTTGATGAGGCGCGACAGTTAGACGCCTCTCGTGGGCGGCTATTTGGTGGCCTGATACGCATCACGCTACGTCGGCCATCGACGCTGACAGGCACATCGCCATCAATGGTCGCCCTACGAACGACACGATGGTCATCACCGTAATCATTGACGGGATAATGTTGCGTAGCGCGGTTGTCCCAGATCGCGACGTCACCCGTCTTCCAGTTCCAGCGCGTGGTATTTTCGGGCGCAGTGATATGCGCCTGGAATAGATCGAACAGCCTTTGGCCATCATATTTCGGAATATCAACAAACCGCAGCACCGAATCCCCGAGCACCAGCGTGCGCTCGCCAGTCTCGGGATGAACACGCACCACGGGATGCTCGGTCTCATAGATCGTTCGCGTGAAGATCTCTTCATGATACTTCTTGTCGGCCTCGCTGGCGCGGGCCTTCACAGCATAGTCGTAGGCGTTGCTGTGAACGGCCCACAGCTCGTCCGCAAGCCNCGGCGGCGGCAGGTCGAGATAGGCGGCCGCGGTGTTTGACCAGACCGTATCGCCGCCAAATGGTGGGATCACAACTCCTCGCAGTACCGAAATCTTGGGGTAGGCATCGACGAAGGTCATATCGGTGTGCCAGATATCGGCCCGGCCGCCGCCGCGGGCAGAATCAAGCTCGAGGATCGACGTCGTCCCGTTGTTAGCACCGAGCGTCGGATGAGGCACAAGCTTTCCCAGACGAAGAGCAAAGCGCTCCTGCTCGATGTCGTCGAGATGACTTTGGTCGCGGAAAAAGATGACTTTCTGCTCAAGCAGCGCGCCATTGATCGCCGCGATCGTCTGGTCCGGCAAATCGCCCGACAGCTTGATATTTCGGATTTCAGCGCCGATGCGCGCTGCGCGTTTGTTGACGTCCGCAGGCCGAATGACATCAGTTTTACTCATGGTGGTATTTCTCCAAGCTTGTGGTTTCGTCGCCAGACAAAGCTATTCAGCTACGGGGCGTTCAGGTGAATGCCAGATTGCGGACTCAGAACCCGCCTGCATGCAGCGAATAGAAGGTGACCACGGCGCTGACTTTCACACGTTGGCCTCCCGTCGGGCAATTCCTAGCAAGCACAGCGCCAATCGCGAAAACCGGGCGCCACGCCGAAATGTCGTGCCGTATGATCGACGATACGACAAGTGCAGTTCGATACGCAGCCAAAGCGGGGAAACGCATCGACTTTCTACGAAAACTGCGCAGGCAGATTCTGGGACAGAGCTTGGCATTCCGGGCGGCTCCTCTAAAGCCTAGCTCTACTCAAAACGATATCAGTTAGCCATTCAACCGCCACATCGCCTGACGCATTTTGGTGACGCTCCAAAAGCGCATCGATCTCCTGCGCGATTGCGGCGGCACCAGACCGATCGATAGCCTTTTTCATATGCGACATGGAATGGCAGTAGCCCCGAAACTGATCGGCGCTAACCGTCTGGCACCATTCTACGTTGTGTCGCTCTACCGCTGTTAGATCCGGACGCGAACGGAGTTCCGTCTCAAAATCAGCTTTCCCGTAGCCCCCTACGGAATCCGAATAGTACCCACGACGATATCCAGGGATATGCCGCTCTTGAAAGCTATAGAAATCGTCGAGGAATGCGCTCTCCCAGTACCGGTGGTTGTTCTGCAGCAGCAGCAACGTTCCGGAAGGCTTCAGCACCCGGGTGGCCTCACCGAAAAATAGCGGCCTATCGAACCAATTGGCCGACGTCGCTGCGGCTACAAGATCGCATGAACCATCGGGCAGTGGAAGTTTTTCAGCAAACCCAACCTTCACGTCCAGCCCATTAAAGCCGGTCGAACGCTCTTTGGCGATAGTCGCCATATCTGAGTTCGCGTCAATGCACGTCAACTTCACAATGCTCGGCACCGCCTGCATGAGCTGTCGACTGAAGATGCCCGTTCCAGCTCCAACATCTACAGCTGAGCGGATCGGCGCAGGTGACATATGATAGCGTGAGAGAATGTCAAAGACGTCTTCAGGATACCTCGGTCTATGCTCATCGTAGCCGACCGCGCAGCCATCAAAGAGCTGCCATGTTACGGGGGTATTCATGACCACCTCTTCATTCGGAGTCACCGTTCGATGGCTGCGGCCGGTCTCCCGGCACGGCACCGATGAGCATGCCAGCCGCATCACTCGGACACACTCAGGGGTTCGCGAGCAAAGTCTCGTAGTTACTCAAATCCGCCAGAAGCTACGAGGACCCGAGCTGAGAAATAGCAAGGCTCATGCCAATCATGTCGCTCGCGAAGATTTCACTTGGAACCATAGGCTTGGGATTTTGTGTCGATTGCGACGTGTTAAGCGCATCTTAGAATTCGCGACATGCGTCAGAGATCCGACACCTGTGTTTGTACCAACGGCGACATTAGCGATGACATAAATCAAAAGAACGGCACCATGCAACGCGGGATGCCGGTTGTCGGAGCATCTTCGGCGAGCAAATGGCTCCGCCAGAGACGCGGATCTCGCGGCGCTCACAGGTGGCCAGTAAGCTCGCCTGATTCGCGTTCGGGGATGCTTATATCTCCAGAAGAACATCTATCTGGAATGTTGGAACGATCATGTCGACGGTTAGCAGGTAGATCTGCAACAATTCTGTCGGGACTTACAAAACTCTCGCCCCGGTCAACTACCCACGTCAGCAATTGATCGAGAGAGCCGACGCATGGCAATTTTTATGAATGACGAGCGAAGACACGCTTTCGGAATTCGGTACGCAACCTCAGCCAGGATCTGGGCTCGCTAGGAAACCTGATCGATGCGGTGCCTAGCCGCTCACAGAACTGCTGCATGCTCAGATCCGCTTCAGTATTCGACTAGCTCGTCAGACGGGTAAGTGAGATCTGCAAGTAGATCGCTTAGCGGTGGCCAGGCGGTTTCGACCACCTTCAAATTCGCAATCAGCTCAGGAGTTGACGGGCATGTTGGCGCAGCAGATTTCATCCGTTCCAGGTTCTGGCACTGCCGCTGCCCGTGAGGCCGCCGAGATAGCCGCCGAAGCCGGCGGTCAGCTGATCGACCTGACCGGTGGCCAAGTCATTATCGAGCCACCATCCTCTCTGGCAGAAGGAGCGATTGCCGCCATCAATGCAGGAACGAACCAGTACACCGATTCGATCGGGCTGAAGTCGTCTTGCAAAGCTTTCGCCGACAAACTTTCGGCGCAAACAGGACTCGGCTGGAATACAGAAGAGATACCTATCACTGCGGGTGCAAAGCAAGGACTGCTCGACGCTATCCCGGGCGTGCTCGAGCCGGCTGACGAAGTCATCATCATTCGCCCCTGCTGGCCGACATTCCAGTCTCAGGTTATTCTCGCCGGCGCAAAGCCCGTGTTCGTTGAGGCTCGTTCTCCGACATACGTCCCAGAGATCATTGCAATTCGGACTGCCGTCACACCTCGCACTAAGGCCATTATCATCAACTCGCTGAACAATGCGACTTGCGCAGTCTCTGATCAAACACCCCCCCAGACCATCGGCGATCTCGCAATCAACTACCTGCTCTGGATCGTTTCCGACGAATGCTACTCCAGCTTGGCATTTACCGGTGCGCGCCAGGAGTCGATCGTCATGGCGCATCTCGGTCCGCGTTCGGGGACGATCCTGATCAACGCCTTCCACAAGGAATTGGCGATCACCGGTTGGCGCCAAGGTTATTTCGTAGCCGCTCCGGAGGTCGTTGCCGCGGCCAAGAAGCTGCACAGCTATACGACCTCAACCCCCAATGTCGCGATCCTGGACCATCTTCAATTCGGCGACGGCAGCTTCGAACGGACGATGCATCAGCGCCTGTCCCTGGCTCGCAAGACTGATCTTCGCATCCTGCCTGGCCTAGTCGACGTGCCCACGCCGTCCGCCGAGGGCTCATTCTTCTTTTATCTGAATCTCAGCAGATTTTTCGCTGATGTGACGGTTAACCCTTCCGTTCGATCCGCCACGATAGCGTACGATTGGTCTTAGACGAAGCCGATTTGGGATGCGTGGCTGACGCAACGTTTGGCGACGTGAACGGCTTTCGGTGTCTCCTTGTGCTCCACCAGACCAGGTGGAGTTGGGGCTGAGACGCGTAGGCGAAACGTTGAACAACCTGAAAACCAGGCTAACAGCCGCCTGAACCTCTCAAGGAGATCTTGAAAATGTGGATTGTAGCGATACCCGCTGGCTCCGGACGGGTACCAAGGATTTGCGCCTGGCGAGGAGATTTTCGCATTACCGATAGGCTGTGCGCTTCGCGCGGCAATTTCCCACCCGCTGAGAGCAGGAGCAAGGTGATGATCGGGTATCTGCGTGACTATGCAAATGCGATCACGGCCGTCGCATACGTGTTTGCCATCCTCGGGCTGTTTTTGGCCTTGAATGGCAAGATAGAGCTCGGCATTGCGGCGATGCTCTGGAGCTGGTTTCTGGATCACTGAGACGGACATGTTGCTCGCAAGACATCTAGGAGAACGCCCCAATGAACACGGCAGCACCGGCTGTGAAAACCCCACTTCAAACCCAGGTTAACAATCGCCCCAACGACCCGATCGCGCTCAGGCTGAATCCTCCGCCGCCAGTACCATATGTCTTTGATCCGGTCGTCAGCACCGCAGCAACCAATATTTTGGCGAAGGAGGCTCTGAGCAAAGTTATCGGGCATCATCGTTGGTGCGGAACGGAAGCTGACCGGCGAGCGGGGGCTGAATTCTGCGCCTCGCGCCTGGGTTATCGAGCTGACGAAGGGCGTTTGGTCCTGACAAGCAGCACACAAAGTACGCTAAACATGCTTATTCCCGGCCTCGTTGGTGCTGGCGGGATGCTGGCCGTCGATGAGCTAACCTACCCGCCGATCAAGGCATTTGCAGCCCGTTATGGTGTAGGGTTGGCACCGGTCCAGATGGATGACGACGGCATGATCCCGGATGCGTTCCGAAAGGTGTGTAAGATACATCGTCCGAAAGCGCTATATGCTCTTTCCACGCTCCAAAACCCGACCACCGTCACCATGTCCTTGGAAAGACGCAAGGAAGCCGTCGCGATTGCTAGAGAGTTCGGCGCCTTCATCATCGAGGATGATATCTACAGCCTTATTCCTCAAGATGCGCCATCACCGCTCTCTGCACTTGCCCCTGAAATTTCTTGGTATCTGCTCGGCTTGGCCAAGAGTGTCGCGCCGGGAATGAAGGTGGCCTATGTCGTTGCGCCGTCAATGGAGGCGGCGGCGAATTTATTTTGGCCAGGAGTCAGGGCTACCTTCTGGATGACGGCCCCCCTCAGTGCTGCACTCGCTACAGAATTGATTGAGACTGCATCAATCGGAAAGATTCTCGATGCTGTTCGTAGTGCAACCGCAGCGCGGCATACTTTGGTCCATCAATACCTCACAAATATCGATCACCGACTCGGGGATGGGGGTCTCCATGTTTGGATGCCAACGCCACCTAATATAACCAGTACCGATCTAACCACGAGGCTTGAGCAAGCTGGCGTGCTCGTTTCGAAGAGTGATGGCTTCGTGATCGGTGAAGCGGAGGCGCCGCGAGCGATTCGGTTCGGCCTCGGCAACCCCTCAGACGACTCAACCCTTGAAAGTGCACTCGCGATCATTGCGGCAGAGTACGACAGGTGCCGATTGGCCTAGGCATCGCGTTAGGGAGACACAATATGTCCATAAAAAGCACGACAACGAGCCAACCTGCGTCGGGCCAGATGCACAGGCCCTGGGACGACTTTGATGGTCTCGGCTACTTTTATAAATTTCGCCCGAAGTACCCGCCGCGCATCGCAGAACAATTGAGGTCCCTGCTCCGTGATTGCAAAGGTGGTCGCATCGTCGAAGTCGGCGCCGGGACCGGTCTGTTCACGCGAAGCTTAGCCGCGGCTTTTGGCTCGAGCTTCCAGATCTCCGCTGTTGAGCCTAATCAAGATATGAGGCGACACGCGGAGTCTGAAACATCAACCAGTATGCGCGTGCACTACGTGGATGGGGTCGCCGAACATCTGCAAGGGGTAGACAGCTCCGCTCAATTGGTGACCGCTGCCAGCGCGGTGCATCGTTTCAATCGTCCGGCGTTCTATCGAGAGGCCCAGCGTGTCCTGGCGCCTGGGGGCGTCCTCGCGATCGTTCAATATGAACCTCACGACAGGGGTAGCGCCTTCGCGGATGGCTTTCTCTCGGTCATCGAGGCCGCACTCCCCGGTTACCGGCGGCATCGACATTCCAGACCTGAGGGCGGCTACTCAGAGATCGATATTGCGGACGAGCTATTAGCCGAAGCCGGTCTGAAGGACGTGAGGCGAGAAGCATTCCTTTTTTTCGAGCTGATCGATCGCGAAAGGTTCGAGAATCGCGCAAGGTCATTCACAATCGTACAGAAAGCAATTTGCCGCGCGGGAGAGAATGCGATCCTTACGGCGCTCGGCACCCTCTTCGAACAGCACCGGGACAGCGACGCCCTTGTTGAGATGCCTTACGAGGCCGAAATCATCACAGCACGTCGCGCCTAGGGGTCTACGGGAGTCTTCCGGCTGTGGATGGCGGAGATCAGAATGCGTTTGGTATTCAGTGGCGCAACATTAATCGATGGTCGGGGGGGCCGCCCAATTGCGAATGCTGAGGTCGTTGTGGAGGCCGATCGCATAATGGCCGTCGGCTCTGCAGGTGAGTTGCCTGACCAGGGCGACGCGAGATTTATAAACCTGACCGGGAAGTATCTTTTGCCAGGCTTTATTAATGCTCACGACCATCTAACAACTAAACGACTTCGTGGCTCGCGGACAGATCGCGCGAGTGCCGATGATGCGCTAATGGTCGCGCGGGGCATCCAAAACGCATTGGTCAACTTGCGAGAGGGCGTAACAACAGTTCGCGACGCCGGCGCCCCCAGAGGATTGTCGCTGTCGCTGAAGTCTGCGATTACAAGCTCCGATATCGTCGCGCCTCTCATTCTCGCCGCCGCTCAGGGCCTTACTGAAACAGCGGGGTACGCGCACGAGATCTTTGTTGAGGTGGATACTCCTCTCGAGGCGAAGAAAGCCACCGGAGTGATGATTAAGCGCGGCGCTGACTTCATCAAGTGCATGGCGAGCATCGAATGGGGCCATGCCGAAGGCGAGCCATTAAGCACGGTTAACATGGATGTTGCAACAATGCGGGCCGCTTTCGACCTTGCGCACCACCATAGCCGCAGATGCATGGCACACGCGCTCTGCGACGAAGCGATCGCGAATGCTGTCGAGGCTGGAGCTGACACCATCGAGCACGGTGTATTCCTGAGCGCTGCTACCGCAAAAAACATGTCAAAAAGGGGCGTGGGGTTGGTGCCCACTCTTAGTGGCTATAAGGAACTCCGAAATGATTGGGGTCGAGGTCAAGGCATCATGCGTCAGAGCGCCAAGCTCGTTGAACACCATAAAGTAGGCTTTCGAAATGCTCTTGACGCGGGAGTGACGCTTGCCTTTGGCTCGGATAGCCTCGGCAATCTGATGGATGAATGCAGCACGATGCAGGAATGGGGGATGACCCCGATGCAGTGCATTGAAGCCATCACCCGGAACGCCGCGATCCTGTTAGGCATCGATGATCGAGTGGGGATCATAGCTGCGGGAAGAACGGCCGACCTCGTCGTTCTCGATTCCGACCCGATATCAAATATCGCTGCACTTGGCGAAGTCGAATTGGTCGTCAAATCCGGCCGCTTAATAGATCCGGCGAGGCTGCCCATAAAGTTCCCGGGCGGTGCGGTTTTGTCCACCGCCCCCGGTGAGTGAGTTCCTCTGGACTCCTGCAGCAGAGGCTGCCGCTTCCATTCAGCCCCTTCTCAAACAATCAGGAATCTGTATGCAGCAGAACTAACGCTTATCACGAAATCGTAGGCAACAGATGATCCGACCTCACTCGCGAGTGACATCCCTCAGTTGTCGCAAGGGAGCAACGTGCCGGGAAGAAGGATTTGACCGTCGTTTGGCAGGGAGCCCCCTCCCACTCCTAGTCCTCAGACGTGGCTTTGATCACGAATGCTAGCCCTCAGCGCTAACCCCGCCAAGGACGAGAGGGGTGAATTTCAGACGCAGAACTCCGAGCAGGTGCCGTTGCTGCGATGGGCACAGTTGCGGAGCTGCCGGCCAACGCTTGAGTCCCACTTAGATGCTGCACCTGTTGACCTAGCGGCAGATGAAACGAAAGGGTCGAAAGGCGTCAATTGCCTCACATGATGCCTCCGTTGAAATTTCTGTGGTGAGCAGTAGCGCGATATATGGGGCAAGCGTCATATCTGCATGCGTAACTGTAACGAATATCCGCGGTTGACACGGTCACTTCATTTTTGGCGAGATGACGCGCAACCGACGCGCCCTTGATCCCGGCTCCGAGAACAGCGACCGGATCGGGGCCTCCCTTAGCCAGACAGGCACTTGTTAAAGAAGGTTCTTGGATCTTGATTACCGCGCCAACGTCGATTCAATGCTCCGCGGTCAGCGCGATTCCCCAGGGCCCGACCAGCCGGACAATGCGTCGATATCGTTCGAAGAAATGCGACGATTTCATCTTCGGAAAGCAGCCAATCGAGCCCGATGCTGGCATGGCTGCACTCACGGAAGTTGCGCGCCAGTAGACTCGCATTCGTGAAGTTCCAGATGCCGTTCTCGGCGTCAACAAGCACCGGCGGTTCGATCGAATCCAGGATGCGCTCATGCGCTTTCATGGCGAGGAGGCATCAAGGCCGGACAGGTCTGAACGTGCCCCCTTCCGCCGTGAAAGGGTGAGTGATCGATCAGGTCCCCAGAGGACTGACCCTGGTCTATATTGCAGGTCTTATTCTACGCAGGCGTTTTTGACTGGCCCGCGCCTTGATCAATAGACAGGTGACAGACTGCTGTCTTCTAGATCAAACACCGATGTTGATAGTTGATAGAGATCTGATTGGGGGTCGCGCTTTGGCGACCTCGTTTCTGTTAATCACCTACGGCAAGACCGCCGCGTTAGGCAAAAACCAAAGCACGCTCAACGCCACGCGCGTGAGTGGTGTCGAATTGATAAGATCCGCACAAAGCCGTCAGGTTCACTACACTTGCCGCGGGCTGGAGGAGACCTTCAAGTGCCTTCAGGCGCTCAATGCGCAAACGGTGCTGGCACGGCCGTTGCTATTGAGATGTGGCAACACTGAGTTGGGCCGAGTTCACTCAGATACGAAGATGAGCGCCACTCTCCTTCCGCTGAAAACGCTCTCCCCGCATTTCTGAAAGGGCGGGCTCGCGCACAATGTGCGTGTACCGCAATAGCGTTAGAGAGCAACATGGTGCTGCGTGTGGCGTCCATCGTTCCCCCAATTAAAGTGGAGAGCTGGTTGCGCGGCCAGCCCCTCACGAGCTTCCAGCCCGGGAAAGTGTACATCATCCAATTTTGGGCCGCTTGGTGCGGCGCATGTGTGGCAGCAATATCCAATCTGATCCAGCTACAAGAGACGTATAAAGATAGCGGACTTGAGATCATCGGAATCGCAGCATGCGAACGCACTCCGACGCCGGACGAGGGTCGAACCAGGTTGGACGCATGGTTGACCGAAACGTTCCCGAATCTAAATTATCGGATCGCGTTGGACGACACGGGTGAAATGAAAACGCTTTGGATGGACGCCACCGTGTCTTTCCGAATTCCTACTTGCTTTGTCATCGATCGTGAGGGCTACGTCGCCTTTATCGGTGATCCGGCCCGATTGGGCGACGTTTTGCCAACAGTTCTCCAAGGCATCCGGCGCACTAGTGATGATGCTACACTGGCGGATGCGGAATTGTCTCACGAAAAACCTTTGGTAGTAGATCTAGACGGATCGTTGCTGCTCACAAATCTGCGGTATGAGTCGTTCTTAAACGTATTGCATCTCGGGTTCCCCGCGAGTTTTGCAGCGGTCCGCGCCCTGGCCAATGGCAAAGCGGCCGCCGAAAATGATTTGGCCGAAGCATCCGAACTGGATTATGCGACTCTCCCGTACAACGCCCGCGTTATGGAACTAATCCAGGCAGCCAAAGAACGAGGCACGAAGGTTTACTTGGCCACCGCAGCCAACGCGAAGCACACCAAGGCCATCGCAGACCACTTTGGCATTTTCGATGGCTGGTTTGCTTCTGACGCAAACACGAGTTTGTCGGGATCTTTGAAGGCTGAGACACTCACGGCTGCCTTCGGCAAGAACGGCTTTGATTACATCGGCAACACTCCCGCAGATTTACCAGTGTGGGAGATTGCCAACAAAGCCTACGTGGTCGGCCATTCCAATTCAGTAAAGCGCCGGCTCGTGGCGCTCAAGAGTAACCACGTCGCATTAGATCACTCGAACGCGACCAGCGCGGCGTGGTTCAAGGCTCTTCGGGTCCACCAATTTGTCAAGAACCTTCTTATCTTTGTGCCATCGGCGACCTCGCATCAATTTACGTTGGCCAAAATCATCGCAGATGTAATCGCGTTTCTTGCTTTTTGTGTTTGTGCGTCGGCCGTCTACATTCTCAACGATCTGCTAGATCTTAAATCTGACCGCGCGCACCCCCGCAAGCGTGCTCGTCCCTTTGCGAGTGGCCTTCTCGAATTGCGGACCGGCTTGCTGATCGTTCCGGCGCTCCTCATATTGTCTTTGATGTTGTCGACCACAATCTCACTTGAGTTTGTCGGCGTATTGGCGGGCTATTTTGTTCTAACGAGTGCCTATTCTCTTTATTTGAAGCGAAAGATGATTGTGGACGTCGTGGTGCTGGCAATGCTCTACGCGACACGCGTTCTTGCGGGCGGCGTGGCAGCTGAAATTCAACTTTCGCAGTGGCTCTTCATGTTCTCTATGTTCATTTTCACCTCGCTCGCGCTAATCAAGCGGTACGTTGAGCTGTCGACGAGACTCGACCGCGGCCTCCCGGATCGTTCAGATCGTGACTATAGGGGCGGAGATGCTGACATCGTTGTCACTTTAGCTGCTGCCTCTGGCTTGAATGCTATTACGATTTTTGCACTCTATGTTGCATCACCGGATGTGCAGATGCTGTATCGACATCCGAAGGCACTGTGGCTCATTTGTCCAATTCTTCTGTATTGGATTGGCAGGGCGCTTATGATGGCGAACCGGCGTCTAATGCACGACGACCCTATTGTCTTCGCACTTACGGACCGTATCAGCGCGATTGCCATCGCTTCGATTGTTGCCGTAGTTATACTCGCCATTTGACGCATTCTAGATTGCTTCCTGGGCGGCATTGGCTTGATGCGCTCGTCGCCTCCATACCTCGCGACAGCGCGCAGGACAGAAATACTCGAGGTCGGACTATGCGGCGGTCGCGTGCGTTGAGAGTGACGTGGACACAAGCTGGCGGGACATGGTTGAGGACCTGGCTGATTTCGCGATGGCGACGGGCGACGGCGGAGATCGTGACGGACCTCCGGGGTCTGCCATGAATATCTGCGGCAACGTAGACAGAGGCCAAGTAGCTGCGCGACAGCGATTGCTCCTCGATGCTACCTACCACAGCTCGGAATGACGGCCGTGGTCGGCACTCGATGAGCTGGCCGCGAGGTTCAACGATGTCGTAAGCCTTTGTCGCTGAGCATGTGTAGTGCACTCTATCAATCCTGGGAGGAGATGGCTGGCCTCGGGCCAGTTAAAATCGTCTCGGGAGCTGATCCATCGAAAGGGGCGTCCCCTTCGAGCTGGCAGGAGGAGCCTATGCTAAGAGATAACCACTTTGCCAACGGAAGAACGTTGTCAGTCTTGCTCGATGGGAGTTTGCTAGCTCTTTCTGCCGTAACCACAGTCATCCTCTTTGCTCGGCTGCTATACTACAGCAGGTACGGCCTCGGAATCATGGTGGATGGTCTCTACCTCAACTCTATTGCGAACCCATTCGCCTACGCGATCAATAGTCCGCCTTCCCTTTTCGGCTTCGTCTATCATTGGCCATATCAGTGGGCGGATGGCGACATCGCAGTGCTTCGCATGGCGAACGTCACACTCACCATGGCACTGAGCTGGATTCTCAGCTATCTGATGGTCGGGCGCCTCTGGAGAGTGAGCTGGCCGCATGCTGCGGTGCTATCGGCGGGCATCGCCAGCATGGCATTAGTCGCCTTTCACCTCTGGCTGCTCACCCCCAACTACTTTATACTGAACATTCAATCGGTCTTGATGGTGATGATCGGTCTGCTGCTAGGCGATCGGCCGGGACGCATGCGCCAAGTCTTGGGGTGTATCCTGGTCGGCGTTGGCGGCTGGTGCTGCTTCATGGCCAAGCTGACTACCGCTGCGGCCATTGCGCTGATCGTTGGGCTTTATGTCATTTTGCGCCGAAAGTCGCCGCTGCTCGTGGTCGGCTCGGCGCTGGTCGCGCTCTCGCTACTCATAGTTACCGCGTACTTGATCGACGGTGGCATCGCCGGGCTGGTAGGCCGTATGGTCAACAGCGCCAAGATTGAAGTTCTGCTGGGCAGCGGGCACGAGGTGGCTAGCATGTTCAGGATCGACTGGCTCGCCACCAGTCGCTCACAGCTCGCTATCGCTGCGGTGGCGGCGACTGCCCTTCTGCTCAGCACTCTCATGGAGCCTACGCAGAGGTTGATCCGATCGCTGGCTCGCACTGCGGTGTTGATCTTAACCATTGCGATTGCGCTGCTGGGGATCGATCCGATCGGCATCGATCCCTCGACCGTATTCTTGGTGGCCGTCTTCACATGCCTTGGCGCGACGCTTTATCGGGATGGAATGGTTCTGCGCTGCCAGGCTCCGACCAGCATCGCTCTAGCGCTGACCTTTTTGATTCTGCCGCACCTGTCCGCGTTGGGCTCCGCTGTCAATTACTGCTGGATGCTCGCGGTCGTTGCTTTCCTGAGCCCTCTTGCGCAAACCGGACGTAGCGCCGCCACCCTGCTGCCCCTAACGGTGTTGGCACAATTGCTTACTAGATCGCGGGCGATATAGGGCGCACCCGTGCTCTTGTAAGCGCGAGATCTGTCGATGATCGTATCAGCCTTCCAGATAAGGCCACCCGTCTTCGAGTCCAGGGCATATAGCGTTCCGTCGAACGCCGCCACATATACTCGGCCTTTCCAAAAGGCGACGCCGCGATTTACGGGGCCGCAGCACGCTTTCGAGTACAAAGCTGCAAAACTTGCCACGCCCGGATCGAACCGCCAAAGTTGTTCGCCTGTCGCCGCGTTAAGCGCATAGACGATGCCTGCTATGCTGCTGAGGTACATGACGTCGTCCACAACTATCGGGGTGGCCTCCAGTTTCGACGCGCCGTCGATGTCACTCGACCAGGCATAGCCAAGCTTAGCTACATTGTCCTTGTTGATCTGGTTGAGCGGAGAGTTGTAGCTTTGGCGCCAGTCGCGACCACCGGTCGTCCACTGGCCGGGCTCGCACCGCCACTCTGGAGTCACGGCGCAGGTCGCGTGTGAAGCAGGTAGCTTAAGAGATACGGCCGCAAGCAGTGATGCAGTTAAAGCGACAACAATAGCGACTCCAATGACCGTCATTTGTTTGTATGTGGCCATTTTCATCTCCCTAATGGTAGTTGGGGAAGTCCGAAGTGAGCAATCAACGGCCGAGCTGCTTAGGGGCCGGCCTCGTGCGCTTGTATTCCCTCCAAAAAAGGAGGCGGGGCCGATCTGGATCGATGGTGCTCGCCGCCAGCAGTCTGTTGCTTGGGGCGGCCTCATGTTGCCCATCGGCCGACCGGCAGGCATCGTTCAGACTGTTGGAAATTCCGCGATACGGAGTCTCGAGCAGCCGTAGGGAATGAGCTCGACTACGGTCTCGGGTTGGTTGGTCTTGACCGGACTCATGGGCACCGGCGCTGCATTGGCCCCGTTCATGCCCCATTGAGGGACTAGCTTCGCCTTCACTCTAAGAAGCATCGGGACATCGTTTTGCGAGGGAAGATATTCGTTCGAGCCAGGCGCCCGAACTGGCTCTCCCTTTTGAGCAAACGGCATTGAACTGATCTTATTGAAGATCATCTCGCACTGTGGGTTGTTCCTATCGATCGAGAGCGCGTAATTCCAATCGGTGGTCGGCGCGATATGCCAGTCGACACAGCCGAGCGGCGCCGAAACCGGCAGCTCGTCCGTTCTATAAGCGGTCAGCGTCGGAATTCTCTCGAAGGCCACCCCAATTCGAAGGACGAAAAAGAGCGGCCCCCAGGCAACGGCCACGGCGTTGTTATCACGCGTTTCTGTACGTATCTTGAAATTGAAGTTCAACGTAACGACGTCGCCGTCCTTCCATTCGCGGTCCACCTTCAGCATGGTGCCACTCTGCGGTCGCCACGGGGTCGCGTTGCCCGAGACGGAAACTTCGGCTTGGCTTGACCACTTAGGAATCCTGAAGTGAAGCGGGAAGCGGACCGGCTCCTTGCATCGGACGGTCACACGTACGCGGTCGGAAAACGGATAGTCTGTCTCGACGGCAAGCTCTATCGGCGCACCTTTTCCGATTTTGCCATTAACGCGACAGGGACCATAGCTCATCGCTGCCAAGCCCTCGTCCGCGGTGGCCATCCACATGGAGGCTACATAACGTGGCCATGGCGCATGCACGTCGGCCAAGGGCCCCGGATAACAGGGCTTGAATCCGTAGATATTCCCGGCGTCGGTCCCCGGCGAATTCCATGGACGCTTGGCAACCGATACCAGGACCTGATTCGACTGCTGGTAGAACTGCCGCGCCCACATGTCGGCCGTACAAGCGCCAGGGAAAGCGTTGAAGATCAGTTGCTCGATACGATCGGCGACCTCCACGTTACCCATGACCGCCACGATGTTCTCGAGAGAGAAAAATGACTGCGCGACAGCACACGTCTCGCTCCCAACGATAGGGTCGGTGCTTACGAACCATCCATCGGCTCCCCATCTGCCTCCTACCTGACCATAAGTTTGATCGAGATTGGCCATTCCTTGCACAACACTTTCGCTTTCACTCCGATCACCGGAGATGAGCGAGTGGAACGCGGGATAGCTGAGAGCCATCACTGCGGTGAAGCCGTGACGGCCAATTGGGGTCTGGCCTTCATAGGCAGGTTCACCGGCCTTGCCCTTGGCATCGCAATAATGCGGGACGAAGTCGCACATCTCCGCAAAAGCCTTGGGGTCTTTTGGAAAGTTCCTGAAATAGTTCTCGAAGTCATCGATAGAACGCTTCGTGCAACGTTGCAGCAAGGCAAGCACATCCGCATCGCCGGTCTGGTTATAGTACCAGATGCCCGCACTCAGCAGCACGCCGGACCATTTCGAGCTGAATACCGCGAGGTTCTCGGGTTCGCGCACACTATCCGCATAATCCAAGAAGCGGCGAACAAGCTGAATGGCTCGCTGATCGCCGGTCAACTCATGGTATTCCGGCATGACTCTGGCCAACCATGACCACGCGATGACGCTCGGCGTCACGCTGGTGAGGTCTTTGACTGAAAGCGCGTGGTCATATAGGGTTTTCCGACGGCTTTAAGCTCGTCGTCATGAAGGACACCGGCGAGCATCGTCAAACCCTCAAGCCAACGCGGTACGAAACGAGCATTGGTGTCGAACACGCCGTCGCTGACATTCTTACCAGTATCGCCTTTCCATCCAGATTGCCCAACGATATCCCACAGTCCGGGAAGATCACGAGTGATACCGCGCGCCTGCAAATTAAGTTGGTCGAGGAGCCACCCCGTTGGACGGACCGCACCCAGCGGCAGTTTGACGTAACGGCTTCGGCCCAATGGGGCGCGATTGTTCGGATAATTTGCGTTTGCCGCCCAGGATGGTTCGTGGTCAGCAGGTAAGACCCCCGAAGGAGCGCCTTCGACAACGTTGGAGCTAAGCACGCCGGAAGCAGCGACCGCAGCAATGAGTTCACAAAACTCGCGTCTATTCATTTGCATTCCTTCGGAAGAACTTCGATCTAAGTCCGGTCGGAATTCGACCTGAACAGCGCCCCTCTTGGTCTCGAAGATGAGCTCGGCATCTGATGCGCCGATGTCGGTTCGTCTAAACCGCCCTGACAATTTCGAGACGAATTTGACAGACGTACCCTGTCAGCCGACGGCCCCCGGGAAACGGAAACTCTCATTGATCTCATTCTAGGTTGCGGCGCGCCGGAGCAGGCTACGAAGCTACGATTCGTAGGCGGGCTGCATCTCGGATATAGTAATGATGGCTCAATCCCGCACGCTGCGCACTTCCCATTACTAGTCGTGGACGCCAATCGCGTAGCAACACCAGGTTAGCGCGCACACGAGATGACCGAAGCGAGACGACCTCAGTGAGGGCACGACTCTCGTCGAGACGACGGAGACCGGATCGAGTTGCAGCGCGATATGCAGGAAATATTGGGAATTCGGCCATCGTAAGGGACGAGTTGCATCATGGCCCGCACGATGGCAGAAAAAAGATGAGGGCCATAATGGACGAGTATTGTCCGAGCCCACGATCACAGCAGCATCGCGGCCAGGATTGTGGCGCTCGAAAGCCAGCCATGCTCCGGCGTACGGTTATGGTAGCCGGCAAGAGGATCCGAGCCGATGCCAACCCCAGCTGAAGACTTGGAAGCAGTCGCCGGTTCTGAAGAGTGCACCGACGGCCTTTCAAGACCGTCCGCCCTCGAACACAACGAAAGCCCGACTCCATGTCGCGCAACGCTCGCTCTCCCAGCTAGGGCTAGGACATGAACCGGACATCGCCAAGCAGTCCATTGCAAATCTCATTGCTCATGAGAAACACCTTGGTTGTCGATGTTCAGGCGTTATCCGGTCCGTTCATTTCAAACGGGTGGGACAGGGTCGCACTCAAAAGAAATTCGCGAATTTAGAATGCGCGAGTACGAGCTCTGACGCTCCACCACCCGGTGCAGCGACCCGCGCGGCGCTTCAATTCGCGCAGGCGCGCTCCGTTAATTCCTGCTCACATTCGCCGGGATAAGCATCCCTACCGCGGCTACAAACAGCTACCAAAAGATGTTCAACGCAGCCAAGGCATTCAGAGCGCTGCCAGTTTGCGTTGTATAAGTCACGCTGGTAGGGTGATCTATATAACTCAGGCCCACGCTGCCATAGATGCCTGGTGCAAGATGAGCGTTGTAACTCACCGTTATGGCTTTGCTGTCGGTGTGGGCTAGCTGGTTCTTGAGCAGAGCTTGGTAGACCGAGTAGTTGCTGAAAACCGTATCGGTCAACACCAAGGATATCAAATCGTCTGGACGGCTATTGAATAGACCCTTGCCGTACAGCCTTGCCTCATAATATTGGCTAATTGTATTAAGCTCTGGTGGCGCGTACATGACTGAAAACCCGGCGTAGACGCCACGGCCTGCGGAGCCCTTAACCGGAACACTCTGCCAAAGCTGCCGATCGGCCAAAAGGTAATAGAAGCTATTTCCTTCCGTTCTGGTTCCGGGAAACTCCTTATTGTTGTAATTACTCGTATTGTACGCGGCGCCGGCCCGTACCCACATTTGGGCTACATTTGGTGCGGCGTCGCGTTTATAGCCAAATTCGTTGAGATAAAGCACCCCAGCATTCGGGACCGTCCAATCGACAGCTGCCGGATTAGCATTGACCTCAGCAACTTGGCCGTCGGGACTGACTGAGCGTTGCGCAGTCACCTTATCATAAAAATGATCATCAATATTGTATTTGAAGATCACACCTGGGGTAGGCACATTCGCATTGTTGATCCCACCCTGGTAAATGATACTCCCTGCCGGACCGAAGACGCTTGAGGCCAAGCTTCCGCCCACGTTAGTGCCAGCGAATTCCCACCCGTTGTGGACATAACCTAACTTCAGCTCGAACGTTCGGTCCAAGAATGTCTGATAGTAGGTCGCCATAGTGAGTCCGAAGCGGCTAGGGCCACCGCCATTCCACGTGTACTGACTATCCCCAGCGGCGACAACGATCTGACCATCCTGAATCCCAAATCGACTGAGATCGTATGTGATGAACATGAAATTTTGGGAGCTCGCCGTGAAATTCTGCCCATTGTACAGCTGTTGAGCGTGCGTGGGCGCGAACGCGTGAGGCAAGGTGTTTTCGTAAAAGTTGTTCAGACTCATGCCTATATAGCCGATGCCAGCTTTCGCAAGCTCGGATCGAGCGCCCCCAACATCCGGATCAATCGTATCTTTGAAGCCCGGGAGCCCGATGTTCAAACCCTTAATGCGGAGAGAATCGGGATCTACCGGCGCGTCCGTTTTGACTTTATCTGCTGGCGACGCAACTGATCCGTTGTTGTCACTCCGTATGTTCGCATCGGCAGCATACGCCGAGGTCGCTCCACTCATCCCAGCTACTGCCAGAAAGGCGGCAAAGGAAAGCGGCCATGCATCAATCGCAGAGTTAGAAACAAGTGCGCTTCCAGGACGAAAGTTCGCGCATCGCATCGATCCTCCGGGCATCACTAAACGCAATCGCCTAGCAGTGGTTGCGAAACTCATCCAACCGACAGCAGCAGAACCAAAATGCAAAGCTCCGCAACCAGTGAAAGCGCTAGACACGGTCGATCGCAATGTAACGAACTTGCCGGACCGCCGCGGCCTCGCAAAATCAGAATCAGCATGGGTAAATATCACTCCGATCGTTCGTTTTAGCACGGAAAGTCTCCAGAAAGTACGCAACCATGGATTGGTGAATTAGGCCCCCCACGCGAATGGGACGTGTATGCTCAAGCCTCGGTGAATTGGCTAGTGCGACGACAATCAACCGCCGACCCCAGCAGACTGGATGCAGTCGCACCAACGCAAGATATCTTCGTCATGAGCATCTCCGGGGCCTGGATGTTTTGTTCTGAAAGCAAGGGCCCGACGTGGCTGCGAAGATGCTCTCCGCATCTGATGTGCCAATGTCGGTTTGGCTAAGCAGCAACGACGATTTCCAGACCACTTTCACAGACGTACCCAACGCTTCGTGGCAAACGTCCTCGATCGCATGGATGTTCGGGACCACCGGCTGCCGACACGCCAAGGGGACTAGAAGAGAGTCGACTTGCGAGAATCGGCGCATTCCGTGGAGCCTGCAGTGATCCAGCATAGAAAGCAGGAATCGAAGAAACTGCGGCCCGTTCGATGAAGGGCCTGTTTCCTGTCAAGCTGAGGCAGCGGAAGAGGCTCGGTACGATGGATGTAAGGTACGCGATCGCAATCGCGCGGTGCGAAATGGACCGGCAAGGGAAGACGCTTCAAAAAACGTCCGCAGCAACATTCAAATTCGTATCAGCTGGTCAAGGTCGCCAAGATGCGCCCATTCATGGAGCGCGATTACAATAAGAGGTCGGTCCTGGCACTTCCCTTGCTGTGTGGTCCGGCTTTGACCATTCCGGAAGACTGCGCACCGCAGCGCGTTGAAGTGGGGACCAGTCGAGGCCTTCCTGATTCGCTTGGCTCGAGTATCCTGAAGCCGCTAGTGCGCAATCGAGAGAGTTTCTTCCTCCTGTGAGCTAGCGTCTCGAATGGGATGTCCATCTGCGAATTTCGTCGGCGACGAGATCCGGCCGCTCTTGGTGGACTGGGTGGCCGCAACCGGGCACGACCACGAGGCGGGAATCCGGTATGCCCTCGGCCAAGGCGGTGGAAAATTCCTGGGGACAGATCCAATCCTCCGCGCCGCAAATGACTAGGCTCGGGACCCTGATGTCACGCAGCCGATCCCGCAGGTCGTAGCGCTCGCCCTGGTAAAGACGGGTATGAACCTCGGCGCTAAGCGGCATGGTTCGAGCCGCTTCCAGCGCGACGTCGGGTGTCCACCGCGCGTCGTCGAGGGGGCTCATGGCCAAGCGGATGAGGCGAAACTCAATGTCGTCTACCATCCCTATCCCGAACCGCTTCTCGGCCATCTGACGGGTCGCCATCGGCGCCAGTGCCGCCCGGCGGTCGAAGCCTTCCAAGGCGCGCGCCTTAAAATGATGGCTCGCCGCCGTTCCGATAAGTACGAGATGCGAAACGCCTTGCGGATATTTGAGAATATGAGCAAGGGCAACCATACCGCCGAAGGAAAAGCCGGCCACAGCAACCGGTCGGTCGCCGGTAACAAGTTTTCGTAGCGCCTCCAAATCATCCACCAGTTGATCGAAGGTGATTGGTTCGGCCTGTTCCGATCGACCGAAACCGCGCTGGTCATAGGCGACGAGACGAAAGCTGTCGGCGAGCGGACGGAAGGCCGCAAAATCTGGCCCGTGCTCCGACGAGCCCCGCCCACCATGGACAACAATCAACGTCCGGGCGCAATCTTCACCGGCAAACGCACAAAGGAGACGGGCGCTGTTGACCCGTACATAGTCATATCTGACTGTCATCGTGGTTGGCTTGTCTGATGCTCTCCGGGCTCGAGCTGCTCCCGCTCACTTGGCTGCTTTGCAGGGCGGCAACAAGGCGGTCACGGCTACACCAAGCTTCGGCATGGCCTCTCCCGCACCTGCCTTGCCGGTGACGATCGCGTCCACATGCTCCTGGATAACGGAAGGGATCTTCAGCCCGTTGGGGCCCGGCCACATATACCAGCTAGTCAGTTTTCCCATCTGGGCGAGGGCCGTCGCCTGATTTGGATGGCTCTTGTAGAAGGACCCGAGCAACGCCGGATCATCGACTGCGCGCTGGCTGACCGGAAGATAGCCAGTATTCTGGGCCATGATGGTCTGGCCTGCCGGTCCGGTGGCAAACTCGACGTAGTCCCAAGCCACTTTCTGCTTTTCCGGATCGGAGGTGGTGACGACGAGAATGGTTCCGCCGGCGGGCAGCTTCCCATTGGCCGATGTTATCGGAAACGGCAGGGTTCGATATTCGAAGGCCGTTTTGATCTCCGCCTCGTTGCGAACCGTCGAGGCGCCGGATGCGGCGGAAATTCCGATCGTGCCGGAGGAGAAGGCCTGTAGCACCTGCTGCCATGACATCGCCGGCATGCCTTTGTCATGAAACAACTGGAGAGTCTCAAGCGCCCACCGCCCCTCGGGATTATCGAAGCCGATGCCGCAGCCGTTCGTCGCGTCCATTCGCCCGCCGGCGCCCCGAATGAGAGCTTGAAGCGTCCAGTTGCCCCAGGAATCGTACTGGAATGCGAAGCCGGTAAGCTTGGGATCAAGCGTCGAGATCTTCCGCCCAAGCTCGGCGATGCCCTCCCAGCTGGAGGGGAAACTCTCCATGGACCCGCCAGCGCGGCGCACGAGACCGACATTTACATGCAGCACTGGAAGTGAGATCGCGAAGGGCACGCCGTACTGGCGCCCGGCGACGGTGCCGAGCGACAGGATTGGCGGATAATAGCCGAACGCCTCCCATCCGCCCTGGTTTTGAACAAACCGGTCCAACGGCAGGGCGAGACCACGTTCGGCGACCAGATCGATATGGTTCATGCCGACGAATGCAATGTCAGGTGCCCCGCCGGTGAGACGAGACTTGAGGAGTTCGTTGACGACGTCGTCATACGTTGCAAGCGGCGCACGTAAGTCGATTCGAACGCCGGGATGCTCGGCCTCAAAGCGCCTCGCAATTTGCTCCTGCGTCGTCCTGTAGCTGCTCGGCAGCGCGTAAGAGACGGCCAGTACTGTCTCCGCATGAACGGCGGCTGAACCTAGCAAGCTCAATATAATCGCGCTGAGGCAGACAGTTTTGGTCATAGATGATCTCTCCGGGAAAACGCAGGTCCGATCTTCCCATTCTGGAAGCACCGGCGCCCCTTTGGTTTCGAAGATGGGCCCGGCCTCTGATGCGCCGATGTCGGTTCGCTTAAAGCACAGTGACAATTTCCAGACGACTTTGACAAACGTACCTTCAGGAGCGCGTCAGCCTGGGGCCGGTGAATCACTCGCTGAAGCGAATGACTAATTCCATGTGTTGCGGGGCCAGTCGAGATCTCGTGACCACGATCGGAACGCCTTCGCCATCCACATTGATGTTGGTAATCAGGATTACGGGTTGCCGGCGCGGCAGCGCAAGCAGAATGGAATCGGCCTGCGAGAGTGAACCGGCGGAAATCCGCGTCTCGAACCGACGATAGTCGAGGACGCCGAACTGTCTCCAGGATTCGGTAAAACTGCCGGTCCGTTCAATAAACGTCTCGATTCCCTCAAAGCGGGG
Organism: Bradyrhizobium sacchari; assembly: GCF_002068095.1. Lineage (GTDB taxonomy): Bacteria > Pseudomonadota > Alphaproteobacteria > Rhizobiales > Xanthobacteraceae > Bradyrhizobium > Bradyrhizobium sacchari. The sequence continues at coordinate 85,336 of NZ_LWIG01000059.1, forward strand.
CAGCGGGAAATAGCTCGATGCGACCGACGTCGCGATGCCGTCTACGACGCTCAATGTATCAACCCTGCGCGCGAACTGGCCCTGAGGTAGGCGAAGATCGCGCGCCAAGTCTCTATCGACGCGGATCCGTACGGAACGGACGAATCGGCGCTCGCCGACCCGGTCCATGTCACGCAACGACGTGGACATTCGGGTCTCGGGGCCCAATCGGTGGCGCACGATGCGTTCCTTGACGAAGGTGCCCCGCCCCTGCTCGATGCGCACATAATCGCGCTCTTTGAGCACTGCGAATGCGCGCCGGACAGTGTTGCGATGAACGCCGAAGATCGCCGCCAGCTCAGTTTCGGTCGGCAGGCGCTCGCCGGGCTTATACTTCCCGCCGGCGATGTCCTTGCGGATTGTCTCGACCACGATCCGCCATAGCGAGGTCGCACCGCGCCTTGCGTAGAGGGACGATGGTCGTTCCTGGTCGCGCACCATCATCGCTTGGTCTCTGGCTTGCAATTTACGAAAGTCTGCGCCAAGACTCCGATGACGTCCAGCCGCTTCGTGCATCAAGCTGGCGACCCGGCGGATGAGAGGCGCGGATCCTCGGCGAGATCCGGTCGGTCGGTGATAACGGCGTCAATCCCAAGTTGTGCGATCGCGACGATCGCATCGATATCCGTTGCGGTCTGGAAGCTCGATCGCGGTGAGGCGACCGCGATGGTCCCAAGACCGGTGCGGCGGATGTTATCGATGGTCGATCGGTCATAGTCGGAGGGCAGGACGCGGATCCAGCGAGCGCCGACGGACACGGCCACATTGAGGCCGGCGCCACCGCTCGGAAAGAAGGCGCCAATGGTAGACGGCGCCGCCCGCTGCCGGACCGCCACGGCAATCTCGGCCGTGTAGGCGGTAAAGAGGATGCGATTGATGGCCCCGAGGGCTTGGCAGCGTCCGACGTAGATGCCGACCTCGGCGGCAGTGGCGTGTTTCAGGTCTACAATGACCGGCTTGCCACAGGTCATCTCCAGAAAGTCGTCAAAGGCAAGCAGAGCCGGAAAGAGACGCCGCGCGGCCTTAATATCAAGGTCGCGGATCGCATCGTGAAAACCGGCTACGCGCAGCAGGTCCTCATCATGTAGGCAGACGATTGTTCCATCCGCCGTCAAGTGCAGGTCCGTTTCGACCCCATCCGCACCCGATGTCAGGGCATGGCGGAAGGACGCGGCGGTATTCTCGAGGACGTATTCTGGCGCGCCCCTGTGGCCGATGACCCGCAAAGGCCCCGATTGGAGTGGCGGCGCCCAAAAACTGGCAGCAGATGTACTGTCCGATTGCGATTGCGTGCCGTGCATTGCTTCTACCTTTCCGAAATTAGTATGTTCACTTTACTGCTCCTCCTGTCATTCCTTCGACGAACCATTTCTGAGCGGCGAGGAAAGCGACCACGAGGGGGAGAACAACGATTGTGGCGGCGGCCATAAGAGGGCCGTAGTCGTTGCCGGCCTGCTCATTAGCAAATGCGATAATCCCGAGGGGCGGCGGCATTAGGCTTTCGGAGCGCACTGCGATCAGGGGCCAAAAGAGATCGTTCCAGTGCCCGACGACGGAGAAGATGGAGAATGCTATTACTGCCGGGAGCGCCATCGGCACCATCACCTTCCAGACGATGCCGAGTTCCGAGAGGCCATCGAGCCGGGCGGCATGGACCACGTCGTCGGGAATGGTCTTGAATACCTGGCGGAAGAGGAAGATGCCAAACGGCGAGACCACGAAAGGAAAGATCAGCGCTGCATAGGTGTTGAGGATGCCAAGCTCATAGCCCAGCACGAACAGCGGCAGCGACAGCACCTGATGCGGCAGAAGGAGTCCGATCAGTACGAAGCCGAAGATCAGATCCCGGCCGCGAAAGCGCAGCTTGGCCAGGGCATAGGCGCAAGGGGCGCAGATTAGGATCTGGAGTGTCAAGATTGCCGCGCAGACCAAGACGCCATTGCCCATGTAGCGCGGCAGCGGCGCGGAGGTCAGCGCTTTGCTGTAGTTCTGTACGGCGTACCATTGCTCCGGCAGGAACGAGAAGTGTTGGCGGAAGATCTCGCCCGGCGGCTTCAGCGACAGGCTAACCATCCAGACGAAGGGCACGAGGACGACGGCGGCGGTGATCAGCAAGACCCCGTGACGCATGATGGCGGCCGTAGGTGAGAGGCGAACGCTCATTGGTAGTGCACCCTCTTGTCCATGGCGCGGGCTTGAATAAGCGTCAACGCTACGACGATAGCGAGGAATATGACGGCCACGGAGGCGCCGTAGCCAGTACGCAAATACTCGAAGCTCTCGCGGTAGAGGGTGTAGAGCAGGACGTCCGAGGCGTGGCCCGGCCCTCCTTGTGTCAGCACCTTGATGGTGTCGAAGGCCTCGAAGGCACGGAGTGCAACGACGATGACAACGAACATCGAGACCGGATTGAGCATCGGCAGCGTGACGGTGCAGAGGCGATCGAGCCAGCGGTCGGCGCCGTCGATCTCAGCTGCATCGTAAAGGTCGCGGGGGATCGACTTGAGGCCAGCGAGGAAGAGGACCATAGCGAAGCCGAGATTCTGCCAGATGCCAATGATGGCAAGCACCGGCAAAGCGGTTACCTCGTCGCGCAACCAGTTAGCTGTGGGCAGCCCCATCGCCAAGAAGGTCTGGTTGACGAGCCCGATTGTGGGATGGAGCAGCGCTTCCCACGCGATGGCCATAGCGGCAATCGTCGCCATGAAAGGCAGGAAGTGAAGGGCACGGTAGAGAGCGCGCAGCGACCGTCCGCTCTCGATCAGCACTGCAATGGCAAGGCCTAGGATCACCGTGCCGGGCACGACGATAAGTACATAAACGATGGTGTTGAGTAGGGAAGCCCGAAATCCCTCATCGGCAAGCACCTCGCGGAAGTTCGCGATTCCCACAAATGCGAAAGTGGGCGCGCCGAACTGCCAATCCGTAAGCGAGATAACGAACACGGCGATCACGGGTACGAAGAATAGCGAGAAAAGAAGCAGAACCGCTGGACCGGCTAGCGCGCACGCTAGCATGCCCTCGGCGAGGCGGCGCCGGCGCAAGTGCGCGCAAGTTGTTTGTAGCGGCGCCGCCGCTGACGGCGCGGAACGGATTGCGCTCACAGTGCGAACTGCCGGAGCGAGGGGACCTTGCACATCTCCGCCGGCCCTGCAGCTCTAAGCCTCTTCCCGTCACGGCTGAAGGCCAGGACGCGGTCGGGTTTGACGGACAGATGCAGCGTTTGCCCGGGCGCGATGTGGGGCGCCCGGTCGGCTGTTAGCCTGACGATAAGTGCATGATCGAGACCGGCGAGGTCGAGGTGCACGAAAAGATCGGAGCCCATGTGCTCTATGAGCCGGACCGCGCCGGTCAAAGTATTCACGCCTCCGCCATCGGAGAGGTGGAAAGCTTCCGGACGGATGCCGAGCGTGAGCGCCGTTCCAGGCTCCGCATCGGAAAGAAGCTGGAATCTGGTGCCAACAGCGTCGACCGAACCGCGCTCTCGTACCACCGAATCGAGAAGGTTGATCTTCGGGCTTCCGACGAATTCGGCGACGCGGCAGTCGTCGGGGTTGGCATAGATCTCCTGGGGCGGGGCAACCTGGATCAACTCGCCCTCGAGCATCACCGCGACGCGGTCAGAGAGCGTCATCGCCTCAGCCTGATCGTGGGTGACGTAGACGAAGGTAACGCCGAGTCGGCGATGGAGGTCCTTGATCTCCGCGCGCATCTGGACACGGAGCTTAGCGTCCAGATTGCTGAGCGGCTCGTCCATTAGGAATACGGCCGGATGGCGGACCATGGCGCGGCCGACAGCGACTCGCTGGCGCTGGCCCCCGGAAAGCTGGCCGGGCTTTCGGGAAAGCAGATGGCCGATGTCGAGCGCCTTGGCAGTGCGGCTGACTTCCGCCTCGATCTCGGCCGCCACGCGCCGGGTGCCCGGCACGACCCATCCCAGGATCGGCAGCCTTTGCCAAGCATTCAATCGCCGCATGCGCAGCGGCAGGGCCATATTGGCGCCAACCGTCATGTGGGGATAAAGCGCGTAAGATTGGAACACCATGGCTATATCGCGGAGCTTCGGTCGCACGCCATCGACTGGGCGCTCGCCGATCCACACGGAACCGCTATCCTGCACCTCCAACCCCGCCAAGATCCTGAGAAGGGTCGACTTCCCGCACCCTGACGGCCCCAAAAGGGTCAAGAACTCCCCGTCCTTGATCACAAGCGAAACATCCCGAAGTACGGGCGTTGGGCCAAAGGATTTGGTAATTTGATGGAGGTGTATGTTGCTCATATGCCAACTTCTCCAGGGCCGGGTTGGCCCTCCATCGCGGTGGGCGTCTCTGAGGCAGCCTAGGACCTCTATCGGCCCTTGATGAAATCGCGCTGACAGAACCGGTACGACGACGCGAGTCATACCCATTTCGACGGCCATAGGACAGGCCCAGCTTGCACATGGCCGCCTTGGATTTGTATCGCGAGGCGGGCAGCGCGCTCGGCATCAAGGTTAAGAGGACATCGGTCATGACGAGTTAGGGCGGCTTCGCACGAGGGCTGCCGTTGACCACCTCGCCGAGACCGAATGGGTGCACTGTCGCCGACTTGCGCTTTTCGAAAGCGCGGGACCTGCGACGTCCCTGAGCCTAACAAAGGCGAGAGCGCCGACACGGCCCAGTCGAGGTTCACCAACAGTTCCAGATGCTGCGGGAGCGCGGATACTCGATAGCACGATCGGAGTGCCGGCGGCGTCGACATTGACGTTGGTCGCCAGGATTCATTGGATGGCCGCGCGACAGGCCGAGCGATTCCGTATCCGTCTTCGAGAGCGCGAGCGCCGAGATCCGGCTTTCGGGGCGCTTGTACTTGTTCACGCGGCAACGGGATATATAGCTGGACGCGGCGGCGATGGCGAGGCCGTGCATGTCGCGTAAGACGGCAGTGAGGCGCGACATCGGGCCGATGTGATGCAACGACCTCTTCTTTGAAAGAGATTGGTACAAGTCTGTCAAAGTCACACGATTTGTCATTGGGCTGTCTCTCGTCGCTTCTCTGATAGCTGATAGAACCTAGCGGGTCCACAGACAGGAAAGAGGCGTTCTACCGATGGGTCAATTGGCAAGTTATGCAACTCCAAGACGACAAAACGCCACTCAGGTTAGCGAAGTTGTCTTTACGAATGCGAAGATCGTGACCCGGTCGGAGTGTTTCAACGGAACGGTTCAGATCATCGATGGGGTGATTGTCGACATCACCAGCGGTAAGACGACCGCATCGGGCGCGCTTGACTTCGACGGCGATCACCTGCTGCCTGGGTTGATCGACGTTCACACCGACCACCTCGAAAAGCAGATTCTGCCCCGTGCCGGCGTGACGTGGGATCCCCTCGCCGCTGCGATCGCCCACGACATCCAGCTCTGCTCCGCGGGCACCACAACGGTGTTCGATTCCCTCATAGTCGGCGCGATGGGCAATCCGGAACGTCGGCGGCTATTGCCGATAATGCTGGAAGGACTCGACGAGGCACGCCGGCACGGACTGCTCAGGGCGGACCACCTGCTCCATCTTCGTTGCGATGCCCGCGAGCCCAGGCTTGTAGACCTCTTCCTTGCCCATGCCGATCACTCCGAACTTCGGTTCGTGACAATCATGGATGACGGACCGCGGCGGGACCCGAACCGGTTCCGCTATCTTGAACGCCGCAAGAATACGCCCGAGCTGGAAATCGAGGCAGCAATTTCCGCGGTCGCCAGCACAGAGGACTGCACCGAAGAAAATAGACGTCGCCTCGTGGCGCTCTGTCGTGCTCGGGGGCTGCCTTTCGCGAGCCATGATGACACCACGGCCGCTCAGATCGCAGAAGCGGTGACATACGGCCTCGCGATCTCAGAATTCCCGATCACGCTGGAGGCTGCGAAGGCCGCGCGCGCCGCCGGCATGACGATTATCGTCGGCGGTCCCAACCTCGTTGCAGGACGGTCCCACATCGGCAATGTCTCCGTGAGGGAGCTGGCGCAGAACGGGCTCGTCGACATCATTAGCTCCGATTACATCCCCTCGAGCATTTTGCGCGCGATCTGGCACCTGGCAGATCAGTCCGACGGGCCGACTCTTGCGGAGGCGGTAGCGCTCGGAAGCTTGCGCCCAGCAGAGACGTTCGGGCTTGCCGATCGGGGCGAGATCGCGCCGGGCAAGCGCGCTGATCTCATTCGCGTGGCTGACCGGGCCGGCCCGATTGTCCGCGCGGTTTGGACGGTTGGCCGGCAGGTGCTCTAAAGCCGGGAGAGAGAGAAGTGGATATGTCCTCGACGCAAATCGCTCTCGACGAGCAATGCACCCGTCAAGGTTGGATGACCTTGCTAGCCAAGGCGCCGCTCACCGAACTCGAGCGACACTGGGCAGAAATCGTCCATCCAAAGTTTCAATGGATTCGCCGGCCGGAATACGGCGCAGCCATGCTCCAAGGGGCAGTTGGGCGGACCGGCGCGGCCTTCAATCTTGGAGAGGCGACGGTGACTCGCTGCACGGTTCAGATCGAGACTGGCGAGATCGGTATTGCCTATGTGCTCGGTCGCAACAAACGCCACGCCGCGCTCGCCGCCCTATTCGACGCGCTGGTGCAGCGCGACCAAGTCAAAGGGACTAGCACGATCACCCCGATCATCGCCGCGCTCAAGCGTTGCGTGCGCGAAGCGGAGGGAGCAGTCCGGTGCGAGACTCAACAGAGTAAGGTGGATTTCTTCATGCTGGGGCGGGAGGTTACCGGCGAATGAGGGCTGATATGATACCGCTCGCCTTCCGCGATCCCGTTCACGATTCGCAGTCGGCCTTCCGCCGGCTTCTGAGGGCACTCTCCCGACCCGGCACCCCCGTCTCGCTTCCCGGCCCTGCGGAAGCGCCGGAGCCGATGGGCGGGCCGCTCGCAGCGATCGCTCTAACGCTCGCCGACGCCGATTGCCCGATTTGGCTTGACCCGGCCCTGTCGACTGAGCGGGTGCGGCGCTATCTTCATTTTCATACAAACGCGCCGCAGCTTGCCGATCCGAGGGCCGCGGCCATCGCCCTGATCGGAGATGCCGGCTGGCTGCCGGGACTTAATGGCTTTCACCCGGGCGATGCCCCTTACCCGGACCGGTCAACAACGCTGATCCTCCAATTGCCCGCGCTCACCGGCGGGTCCACGGTCCGTCTCTCTGGACCCGGTATCGAGACCACCACAAGCCTCGCGCCCCTGGGCCTGCCGAACTGGTTCTGGCCGGCCTGGCACGAGAACGCCGCACGTTATCCGCTCGGCGTTGACATCTTTCTCACCGACGATCGCGCTGTCGTCGGCCTTCCGCGGTCCACCAATGTTGAGGTACCATGATCACCTCGATTAAGGGCGGTGAAGCCGCTATCGCCGCGTCGCACCGTCTCCTTGCCAAGCGCCGGCGCGGCGACCCGGCGATTGCCAATCTAAGCGTCGGCCAGATCCGCGAGCAATTGTCGCTCGCCGTCGACCGAGTGATGAGCGAAGGCTCGCTCTATGATCCGGAGCTTGCGGCGCTCGCTATCAAGCAGGCCGAGGGCGACCTTGTAGAGGCGATCTATCTGTTGCGCGCTTTCCGAACCACACTCACTCGCTTCGGTCATGCCGAACCGATTGATACGGCTGCGATGATTGTGCGGCGCCGAATCGCAACGACCCACAAAGATGTGCCAGGCGGCCAGCTCCTCGGGCCGACCTACGACTACACCCATCGCATGCTCGACATTGCTCTGATGGGAGAGGCTGGACATGAGAACCTCTCAGATCTCACCGGCGAGCGCGAAGCGGAAGACGAGTTAGAAAACACAGCGGCCGATGCCGACGCAGTGGCCTCCGCATTGAGGAGAGACTGCGGTGTGCTCGCGCGGACCGACCTCGTAGAGCCCGCGCTGTCGGAGGCGCACGGCAAGGTCGCCGACATCACGCGCGCCCCCGTGATGTTCCCGTCGAGAAGGGACGAGCGGCTGCAGAGCCTGGCCCGGGGGGACGAGGGGTTTTTGATGGGCCTTTGCTATTCGACCATGCGTGGTTATGGGCGCAGCCATCCCTTCATTGCCGAGCTGCGCTACGGTGACGCTACGGTTGTCCTGACCGTCCCCGAACTCGACATATCGGTCGGCATCGGCGCTGTCCGTCTGACCGAATGCCAGACAGTACATCTGACCAGCCGAGATGACTCGGTGCCCCCACGTTATACGCGCGGGTATGGCCTCGTGCTCGGTCATGGCGAACGCAAAGCGATCTCGATGGCGATGCTCGACCGGACGCTGCGATCGGCTGAGCTGGGCGAAACGGTCGCTTACCCGGCACAGGATGACGAATTCGTCCTCTCTCATTGCGACAGTGTCGCGGCATCCGGCTTGGTGCAGCATCTGAAGCTGCCTCACTACGTCGATTTCCAGGCCGAGCTGCAGTTGCTCAGCCAGATGCGTGCGGACTACGCGAAACGACGTGCCGAGCCGGGCTTCAAAACCGCTGACCCGGCTACAATCACGGAGACGCTCGGTGGGGATTGATCTCGCGTTCGATGACCATGGCGTTTACAGCTTCGCTTATCTCGACGAGATGACGAAGCGGATGATCCGGCGAGCGATCCTGAAGGCGGTGGCCGTTCCCGGCTACCAGGTGCCGTTCGGCAGCCGCGAGATGCCGCTTCCCCCGGGCTGGGGCACGGGTGGGCTCCAGGTCACCGCGAGCCTCCTCGGCCGCGAGGACATGCTGAAGGTGATCGACCAGGGTGCCGATGATACCACCAATGCCATCTCGATTCGTCGCTTCTTCGCCAGGGTCGCAGGCGTCGCCACAACGGAGCGCACCGGAGAGGCGACTGTGATCCAAACCCGCCATCGCATTCCCGAGCGGGCGCTCACCGAGGACCAGATCATCGTCTTCCAGCAACCGCAGCCGGAACCCTTGCGCCGGTTCATCCCGCATGAGGTCGTCGCGCGGAAACTCCACGCCTTCGCCCAATACGGTGTGATGTACGTGCGACTGTACGAGGATATTTCCCGGCTCGGCCACGTCGCCATGTCGAGCGATTATCCGGTCATCGTCAATGGGCGCTACCTCGCCTCGCCGTCACCGATTCCGAAATTCGACAATCCGAAGTTACACCGCAGCCGCGCGCTCGCCCTGTTCGGTGCAGGCCGTGAGAGGCGTATCCATGCCATCCCGCCTTTCACTGATGTAAAAAGTCTCGATTTCGTCGACCATCCTTTTACCGTGCAACACTTCGAATCCTGCTGCTCGCTTTGCGGCGCACAGGATAGCTATCTGGACGAGATCCTCCTCGATGATGGCGGTAGGCGGGCCTTTGTTTGCTCAGATACCGCCTATTGCGCCGAGCAGCGCGGCGAAAGGACTAAGTCATGAAAGCGAGAGCGAGGGAAATTCTTCGGGTGGAGCGTCTCTCCAAGACTTTCGGGGGGCGCGTTCCTGCTTGCAGCGCAGTATCGTTCTCGCTGCGCCAGGGCGAGGTTCTCGGCATTGTCGGAGAGAGCGGCTCCGGCAAGTCGACCCTGCTCCGCTGTCTTGCGGGCCGCATCCAGCCAGATGAAGGAAAAGTACTGATCGCCTCCGATGACCATATCATCGATCTCTGGACAATGGACGAAGCCTCGCGCGAGCAATTTCTGCCAACTACTGTCTCACTCATTCACCAAAACCCGCGCGACGGATTGCGCCTCGATATCAGTGCTGGCGGCAATATCGCCGAGCCTCTAATGGCCGCTGGCGGTCGCCACTACGGCTCCTTACGAACGACGGCGTTGGAATGGCTTCAGAAAGTCGATATCGAGAAACGGCGCATTGACGATCTGCCCGAGATTTTCTCCGGCGGCATGCAGCAGCGCCTACAGATTGCACGGGGGCTAGCCACTCATCCACGCCTCGTGTTGATGGATGAACCGACCGGCGGCCTCGATGTCTCGGTTCAGGCAAAGCTCCTTGACCTACTGCGCAGCCTCGTCCGAGAGCTCGGCATCGCCGTCGTTGTTGTTACCCACGATATTGGCGTGGCACGTCTCCTCGCTGACCGGCTGATGGTGATGCAGCGCGGGCGAGTCATCGAGGAGGGACTCACGGACCAAGTGCTCGATGACCCTCATCACGCCTATACGCAATTACTCGTCTCCTCTGTACTACAAGGCTAATGAAAGACACCATTATGACCATTCTCGTTAGCGTCGACGGTCTGTCCAAGGCCTTTACGCTTCATACTCAGGGCGGCGCAGAGATTGAGGTCTTCAAGGATGTCTCACTTGAGGTCCTCGCGGGAGAGTGCGTCTGTCTGCATGGCCCCTCCGGGGCCGGCAAGTCGACGTTGCTGCGCTCGCTTTACGCCAACTACAAGCCGGACGCCGGGCAGATCATCGTGCAACACGGCGGCGAGTCGATTGACCTCGTGAGTGCGGAGCCCTGGGAAGTGCTCGAGGTGCGTCGCCATACGATGGGGTATGTCAGCCAATTCCTACGCGTCATCCCCCGCGTCGTCACCATTGACGTCGTCGCCGAGCCGGCGATCGCCATTGGTATTCCGGCAGATGAAGCACATGCAAAGGCGAAAGCGCTGCTTGCTCGGCTCAGCATTCCCGAGCGACTCTGGTCGCTGGCACCTGCAACCTTCTCGGGGGGCGAGCAGCAGCGCGTCAACATCGCTCGCGGCTTTATGGTCAACTACCCGGTTCTGCTTCTCGATGAGCCAACAGCCTCGCTCGACTCCGCCAACCGCCGAAGCGTGGTCGAGCTGATCAACGAGGCGAAGGCGCGCGGGACCGCGATTGTCGGCATCTTCCATGATGAGGAGGTACGCGAGGCTGTGGCCGACCGCCTGTTTGAGGTGGGCCACTCGTCCGTTCGCAAGTCTCGCCGCCGCACCGCAACGGCGGAGGCAGTCGCATAATGTCCGAGTCGTCCACGTCGCGCTATGCGATCTACTACACGCCCGCACCGGAACACGCGCTGACGGTGGCGGCGAGAGCCTGGCTTGGGCGGGACGCGTTCGCTGGAGGCTCGTTCACTCCATCCGATGAAATCACAGCCAGTGGTACGACCTTGGCTCGCCGCGCGCTGACCACCGCGGCGAGCCGCTATGGCTTCCACGCGACGCTCAAGGCGCCCTTCCATCTGAAAGAGGGCTATTCGGTCGAGGAACTGGAGCGAGCACTCCGTACGTTCGTCAGGAGCTGGCTTCCCTGCCCGGTCGGCCCCCTGAAGATCGATCTTCTTGGCGGCTTCTTCGTTCTGGTTCCCATGAATCCGATCCCAACTTTGGTTGGCTTTGCCTCTCAGATCGTTAAGGAGTTCGATCGGTTCCGGGGGCCCCTTTGCCATGACGAGTTTCAACGGCGTCTGCGCGGTCCGCTTGATGAGATCGAGACAACTCATCTGGTGCGATGGGGCTATCCTTACGTATTCGATCGTTTTCGTTTCCACATGACCCTGACCGATCGTGTTCCCGTTGCAAGTCAGGCCGACGTAAAGAAAGAGCTGAATGCGTTCTTCGGAACGCTACTTTGCGAAGACTACAGCATCGATACTCTTTCTCTCTTTGTTCAGGAACATCCTGGCGCAAATTTCGTCGTGCGGTCGCAGTTTGCTTTGAGGACCCGTACCCTTCTCAAGGAGGCAGTCTAAGCTGATGCTTTCTGCACACCGCCATCCCGTTCTCGATTTTAGCCCCGGCGGCGCGGGCAAGTACACGTTCATCGATTTTGCTCGCATGCAGCTGCAGTCAGATCCCTGTTTTCATTTCGCCCGCCAGGTGATCACCAGGCTTCGTTCCATCGCTGAGGATCACGGATCCGTCGATGTAGAAGAATTCCAACGACGCGCCAGCGCCGGCATGTTGGCTCTGAATTGGCACCCACACGAGCTGTTCTACGGGATTACCATTGTTGGCGACGACGAGCTTGATTGCGGCGCTGTGGCGCTAGCGGACGGCTCTCGAACCATCGTGCGCTTGGCTCGTAACCGCCACCCAGAATTACGTGTGGTCAATGTCACCGCACAGTCAGAAGTCTTATCCGAGCGCCGGGAAAGTGAGCCGGCTGTTGAAGCGGCGCCTCGAGCGAAGCGACATGGCGCCGATGCAAGGAAATGACGTGCTGCACATAGAAAACGCCGGTTCCGTGAACGTGGCCGGTGATCGGTTTATCGATGCGCTACGCGCGTACTAATTCAGACCCCAAAGGTCCTGAAAGTTTGCGTACAACATCGTGCAAGATCAAGAGGAGGTAAGCCAACGCCAGCTTCACGGACTCATCAAGCATGTGAGCTCCCAGCCAGCCGGTGTTTAAGTGCACGGCCGGCTTCGCCGGGTCGTGAGGCAGACCGATAGGATAGTTGCAGTCAGCCATCCGTCAGTGCTCGTCATCGGACCGAGCAGCGGCGAGTGGTTTGTTTTTTCTTGATTGTGCCCTGAGCGGCACGCTGGCGTGCGGCCAAACCAACCCGGATCATCTAAGACACACACAATGAGCAAGAGATGGCGCGCGCCACAAAACGCAACCCAAGGACGCCGAGAAAGAATAGTACAATCCATTTCCAGCAGCTGCGTTACGCCGTTGCAGCAGCGGATCACGGCAGTTTTCGAGCGGCCGCCGAAATGTTGAAGGTTCAACAAGTGACGGTGAGCCGCTGCGTTCGTCAGCTTGAAAAGGCGGTCGGCACTCGCATCTTCGATCGATACAGCGGGGGCGTCCGTGCGAGTCAGTTTGGTCGTTCATTCCTGCGCGTCGCAAGAAGCATCATGGAACAGGCCGACAGCTTGGAAAACTCAGGACGGATGACCGAACGTGGTGAGTCTGGCCGGCTTGCAATCGGCTTTTATACGTCAATTAGCGCTGGCAGCCTTCTTGCGTTGTTGGTCGAATACAAGCAGCAATTTCCACAGGTCGATATTCAAATGATTGAACGTTCGAAGGACCGTCTCACGACAGCCTTACGCAACCAGGCCGTGGACGCCGCCATTGTGACCGGCGAAGGAGCTCTTCCTGGAGCGAGGTCGATGCCGCTCTGGAGCGAGCGCATTATGGCAGTCTTGCCCGCAGGCCACCGATTAGCCGAAAGCCAAACCGTTTCGTGGACGGATCTCAGCGGCGAGACCCTCTTGCTTGGTCGGCGAGATCCTGGACCTGCAATTCACGAATGTCTCCTCGCAAATCTCCTCTGCCTAGAGGATCGACCCAAAATCGAATGGCACGATGCGACGCGAGAAACTCTAAGAAGCCTTGTTGGCGCCTTTCCGCGTATTGGACTCACACTCGAATCGTCCCTTGGCACGAACTCCGAGGATATCGTTTACAGGGAGATCCGGGACGGCGCTGGTTCGACGCGGATCGGGCTCTCTGTGAGCTGGCGAGCAGAGAACGAAAGTCCAGCGCTGGCAAATTTCTTAAAGTTGCTGAAACGACGATACCCGTCACCTTCCTGATTTGTCTGCCGCTGTAACACCGACGCTCCGATTGATTGGCGAGGGCACCAGAACGCGTAGCGCAACGATGTCAAGCGACAGGCGACGGCGCTCGTATTCTGGCGGAGGAGAAGAAGGACGATTGGCAGGCGTTCAACTTGCTTCGGGATCGGCTACGGCTGCCGGAGCCCTCCCTCGATCTCTTAATTCTATGCTGCCCCTTGAGCACCGTCGTCCGTTGGAGAGCCGTTGAATTCGAGGAAGGCCGCGAACGGTTGGGCGGCAGAACGGCAACGAGCTCACCCAACGTCCAATGGTGTAGTCTCTTGCAGGCGATAGAGGCCGATCGGCACTCTCGCTGAAGCGTTCCCAATGTACAATTGCGTTCCGTATTTGGGGGACGCCAGAGCGAGAAGAGTGGCACCACAGGCGGCTAGAATGGCCGAAAACCGTCCCATCAGAGTGTTACCCTTCGACGCTGGAGCCAACCTGGCGAGGGGCGCGGGTGCAGGCCCACGGGGCTTCGTTGACGGAGAGGCGGTTGTCGACGTGATGCCAATACTCACGCGCAGGCTCGGCGGGATTGATGCCCAGAGCTTCCACCGCATCGATCAACTGGAGCGCGCGGCCGACCTTCGGGCACTCAGTTAGCGGCAGCAGGCTTCCCCGCCGGGCCTACCGAGGAGACGGTGGAAAAACGCGGCCCTGGTGCGACCGCGCGCATCACATCAATGCGTAACAGGACTGGCCCGAAGTCGTTGGACAAACAGCGAACGAAGGCGAAGATGCTGCCGGCGCAAATGAAGGGATGCGGCGCTGACGATGATCCGTTCGGCTGCGGGCTTGCCGAAACGAATTCGGTTCTCGATCCGCGTTGCAAGCTACAAGAGTCAGAGGTTTGTGAGTTCGCTCGCTCCAGATGATTGAGACAGATGGGGCTGTACCGCCGGGCACGGCAGCCGAGGCGCATGCACAGCAGAGCCCAGGCTGGGCAGAGAGGTCATCATGAAGCAGCGCTCATCGGTGTTGCCGAACCGCCGCAGCCATCCTGCCGACTTTGCCGCCGAGAGGCGGCGATCCCCGCGAAGACCGCCAGTTCAGAAAGTCCGCAGCATAGATCGCCCACGCCATATTCCGGCGTGCTGGCGAGGTCATCGTGATCGTTCCAGGCGAAAAACGGTTGCTGAAATTCCCTCAAACTGGCGAGCGTGAGCAACGGATATGTGCTCAGGTCTTGCCGCTCACGGAGCAGCAGATCGTCAGGATCCACGCGAGGCAGCTCGAACTGGTCGCGCGCTGAATGAGGTGAGCTATATTGAGACAGGTTACGGTCTGACATGGCTCAGCGACGCTCTTTGCCGGCATAGGGAATGGGTGTCTGCCGTTTGGCAGGCAGCACGAACCCGTTGCCGGGATCGCTGGTCGAAGTCTTGGCACCGCGATCCACCCAGACCTTCAGGTCGTCAATCCCGTAGACGACGCGGCCTCCCAGCTTCCGGTACATCGGGCCGGTGCCATAGGTGCGGTGCTTCTCCAGCGTGCGGCTGGACAGGCCGAGAAAGCGCGCAGCTTCGGGCGTGCGGAGGTAGCGTGGCGGCAAGCCGGCGTTCAGATGGGGCATTGGCGAGACCCCGTGATCGTCTGGAGCGCGGCCAGGTTCGGCCAGCGCGCCGACGGTCATGATGGCGCAATGCATGGGCTGACGGGGATGCCGAAAGATGTAGGGGCAGAAATTCGGCACCGCCTCGCTATTTCGTTGTCTTACGGGAAGGGGGACGCAGCAACCTGCGATAGCCGCCGCCAATGAGCTTGCGGCCGTATTCGACGAGGCGGCGTACTCGGCTTCGCAAGCTGTGGATCTTCCAAACGCCTTCGGAGATGCGATCGATGCCAAACAGGACTTCGGCGATTTCACGATAAGTCGCTCCCCCGGTTTGCGCATCAATTGCGCGCAGGGCCAGAACCACGCGGCGCCGGCGCGGCCGCGACAAGGTTCGCAGAGGATCTCCAGGCCGCCTGCCATTTGCGGCGCGCCACAAGCGCGTGCATGCATGCGCTCGGACATCAACGTCGCGGTCGAGCAGAAACTCGACCGCATAGGCAGCGGCAAGAAGGGGCGGCTCTTTTACCCAGACGCGGTGCTCCACGTCGCGCAAGTGAAACACGGCGTGCCAACCGTCCGGACCTTGCCGGATCTGGTCCTGACTCAAGGCGCTGAAATCCAGGCGAACGAGGCGAGCCTGCGCGTCTGCGAGCAACACGGGGCGCACGGGAACGACAGTCGGCAGAACCTCCGGCGCCCAGAAGATGGTCTGTTCAAGGTGGGATTGACCTGGATCAGCTGCGAAAAACCAACCCCCAACGCTTGCGAAAGACAGGCGTCACGCTGAAGGAGGTGGACGGCAAATCCTGCTGATCGCGTCGGAAGTCGGCATTGCGGCGCAGGCATTCCCAGGCCAGGGCGGCCCCTTCTGCATCAACAGCCCGATCATATGCGTCCGACGACCTCCAATCCAAGCCAGGCATCTCACTCTCCGTCGCATCACAGATTGCATCACATCGTCGTGATGATCAACGGTTGTCCGAAATTGCCAGCGAGTCGGGAAGTACGAAATCATGATCCACGTTGTGCGTACGATCGAACTGCAAAGCCGGAGAGAAGGTCGTTCTATAGTCCGCTCAATTGGGAGACTAAAGATTGGGATTCGCTGTCCCGCCTCGCAACAACTGACGGTATCCGTGTTCGGACATCCATTTTGCGCGGGCCAGATGCGTGTCGAACGCGCGTCTCGCACGGTCGTGTTCTCGCTCGGGATCAATATGCAGCACGAGTTGAGCAACTTCGCGCCAATCTGCCCCCTCGCTGTCGGCGTCGAGCATGCGCCAATAGATAACAAGGTGCTGTTCGTCGTACACCGTTAGCTTGGAATCCGTCGGGGCAACGTCAGCAACCGTCGGATCGGGAGGTGATTTTTTCATGTGTGCAACAACACGTGGATCGACTGCAGCGTTCCAACAACCATGCAAGTCCGATCGACTTACTTTTGCCCCATTTCAATCAGCGCCACCACTACGAATTAGTCACAGCGGCTTCATAGGTGCTGCTCAAACGGCGATTTCTGATTCCCTCACAGCGCATCCGGCCGCTGATTCGTAAGGCACCCTGAAAACGGGACGCCGGTGGCGCCGCAAAATTCTCCTGCGACGGAGGCTCAGCGTTGAGGCGGTCTATGAACAAGGGACATCCGTCCACGACGGCCGACCACTCGCTTCCAGTCCACGCAATGCGCAAAACGAGAGCAATCGGCATCGCAACGCAAACTTACAACAATAGTAGGTATATAGCCAGTGGTTTTATTGACTGCTAAATCGCTGCTCTAACCATGAGAGCTCGTGCGCTTGTTGCCTGGAATCGATGACAAGGTCGATGTCATTTTGGATGTCGCGGTCACGACTGGGCAAACGAACGAAGGGGAGATGATCGAGCCGCAAGTCGATGAGGTTGAAAGCGATTACAGGCATCGACATCAAGGTGGTCACCGCCGATGCCGGCTATGCCTACGCTAAAGTCTACGGTGCGCTCGAGAGGCGCGGCATCGATGCCCTGATCTCAGCTAAAGCCGACCCAATCAAGGGTTGCGTACCGCTCAGACGCTTCCGGTACGACGCCAAGAACGACCTCTTGAAGTGCCCGCGAGGACGTATCTTGCGCCCGCGCGGCCCATCAAGCACGGCCGTTTCTTTTACCCGAAGGCGAAGGATTGCGCCCGGTGTCCGCTCAAGGGCGATTGCCTATCCAAAGGGCGGGTTAACAAAGTGGTCGTTGTCGGTGACGATTATCCGGCACTGCTCCGCGCCCGCCGCCGTCGCGAGCGATGGAGTAAGCAGGATCGACGGCTCTATCGACGCCATTGCTGGCGCTCAGAGGGCTTCCACGGCGAAACCAAAACCTGGCACGGACTAGCGCGCGCCATACGGCGCGGTCTACCGAATATGAACATCCAGGCCTACCTGACGACCGCCGCCATCAATCTGCGCAAAGCCGCTCGCTCGCGACGGCGCTATATGAGGGCGCGCGTGCGGACGGCTTCGCTCTACCGAGCTACACCATCACTGGGGACACGACCCCTTATCAGTTCAAATGGCGACAGATGGTCGCTCTGCCGCGGACGACGGGCGGGTGTTCGTCCTGCATCGAGCGAATCCGGCGTCTGGCAGGTCTTCGAAAACACTCGACATTGCGGAATGTCTCGCTCCCGGCAACGCCGATCCCGCGCAGCAGGCTCTCATCCAGCTAATCGAATACTTACTTCCTAAAAGCAGGGTGCAGGAAATTCGGCTTCACGACGAGCGGGCCACTGCTCCGGAGGGCGGCGACGTCCTCTGCAAAGGCGCAGTGCGCCAGACGAGAACGCTTTCGCGGCGGCATCCGGCATTGTCGCCGCGGGCGGCGAGCGCAACGAAAGAGATACAATCCTGAGCGCTACTCGGATGGTTTAGTGAGCGCCGATCGCTCTGCGGCTGGCTTGCGCGAGATCATCGCCTCCACCTTCTTCAGCGTCTGCACAAACTCAGATCGAAGATATCGCTCGTGGTCCTGGTCTTTCGGCTCGGAGAGGAATGCGACCTTCACAAGGAACCGGTTCAATAGCGACGCAATTGCAAGGTTGTCCAAGTGCTGCGAACGGAGCGCTGTGAGTTGCCGACGCATCTCAACGAGATCGAGTTGTTCGCTTTTTTGTTGCCTTTTCACATGACACCCGCGCGAGATTTCTACAATCAAACGAAGCCACCGCACCAAGTATAATGGCCCGACGACTTCGCCATTGGGGACCGGACCAACGGCAATGTCCGGCGCTTTAGAAGGTAGCGCTTCGCAGTGACGCTGCAATCGAGTTGTGGGATTAAGCTTGATGCAGCGAGATCGGGTTAATTCTGGAACATCAGTTGTGCCTGTGAAGGTAGAGCCAAGGCAACCCTACTGCTCGCGATCCATTGCCGGATGCCGGCGGTTCTTCCGGCTAGCTCGCTGGTACAGGTCGCGATCCGTCGAGAAGATATCTATCTCTTGGCTAGCGTTAGGGTGGAACCTCCTCTCTTTCAACGCGGCGCCAAAAGGGACGGGACGATTTTTTTTTGCGCGGGTAGTAAACTGTGGCGCAGGAGAACGAATAGAGTTCTCCAGTCGATGCTAGCCGCCCCCTGCGACGTCCTCCATTCGCGAATGGTCCCGCTCTTTGTATCGGTAGTGAATGCGAAACGAACTCATCGGGTCAGCAAGTTCGTCGTCACCTTCAAATGACGGCGCACACTCTTTGAACGAAGCTCGCCGTTTTCGAAACGCAACTGATTGATCTGCGCCAGCAAGTCCTCACTCGCTTTTATTCAACCAACTGCAGGATGTTTTGAAATCGCCTTGTGAAGCGAGATGATGAGCTTCGATTTGAGCTCCTCCCTTGTATTCCAAAACTGGACGAAGCGATTTTTAGTTCGAAAGCCGTGCGAAGGCTCGGGCCGTTCTTCGCAATTAAGGCAGCCGCGACGATCCGCGCGAGGTCAGACAAGGTGAATATGTGCCCTTGCCCTTGCCCTTGCCCTTGCCCTTGCCCTTGCGCTCACCGAGGCCTTTGAAGAACCCCAGGCGACGCCAATCACGTAGTGTCTCAGGTTTGCAGCGCGCCGCGTATGGGACATATTCCCTCGGGCATGGCGGCCTTTCCTGCCGCCGGATCGTTGGCGCTCCCAGACGGATTCCGCTCATGCGCGACAATCGCGTCGATCAAGCCGCCGAGTTGACCGACCAATCGACGACAAACGTCAGAAAAGGTATCACCGGGGCTCCGATCTCAGGCATCGAATTTTCGACCAAGCCCACGGCCGCTTTGCAGGTCAACCTGTCAAAGCTGCTCCGATCGGCGATGGAACGGCTCGACATCTACGAACAGTGGGGTGATTACTCCGATGCATCAGAAGCATTGCGATATGGCACCCGCGCTCAAATCTGAGTTGCCGCCTGATTTTGAACAGCGCTGCTCCGCGACCCTGGCGCAATTGGAAGGCAAAGACACTGAGCTGCTTGATCTCTTTCTGTTCAGTGCGCTCCTTCACCTTACAAGCAAAGACGCGGCGGAACTTGTCCTGCTGGACGGTCCAGCAGCTCGCCCCGTGAGCAGCATATCGATCGTTCGTCCTTCGGCGGGGTGCCTGTCGGGTGGCATGGCCGTGAAGATGGAACGGGTGGAAAACGAGTGCGTCCCGCTGGCCGATATGGGCCGCAAACCGGATGACGTGCGCGACGCGCTCATGCGCCATTCCGGTGACAATCGCAACCGATCTTCATGCTCCGCCTTCATCTCGAGAAGGACGTCTTCCGGATGCCGCTCGTAAAGGGCTGCCCTCCACCCGATGACAAAGTCTCTGTCACCGTGTATTTCGAACGCACTTCCTATTAATTCGGCAGCGGACGCAAGAGCAAACGCTCACCGAAGTACAACGCTTTCGCCGCGGTCAACTACCACTGCTAGTAATTGATCAAACTTGCGGATTTGTTCAATATTCGATCAAGCGGACGCTGCGGCCACCAGTCCTGCGGACACCAATCCGAAGCCTCGTGAAGATCAAGCGGGAAACCACTCGCTGCGACCCACAGATGATGCAGTATCCAGCTAGCGGTCGGCCGATCGGCGTTGGTCTGCGTGGTCGCAGTGAATAGTGTGACCCAGGGGCAACGCAATATGGGGCCGTGGCTGCAATGATCTTGTCGGACAATGTCATTCCTCGCACCGATGTCATCAAACGCGCAGGGCGCATCGGCGCAGAAATCCGAAATATCAAGCTGTCAGGCGATTTACCGGAGCAGATGATTGCCTCGATCAATGAGCTGCTGTTGGAGCACAAGGTCATCTTCTTTCGCGACCAGCTCCACCTCGATGACGCGGAGCAGGAACGCTTTGCCATTCGTTTCGGAGAGTTGGCACCTCATCCGACTCTCGGCGCGATCAAGGGAACAGCGTCGATCATCGAACTTGATTCCACCCGCGCAGGTAGCCGGGCGGATCTCTGGCACACTGATGGAACCTTCGTGAATGCCTACCCTAAGATCGCGGTGCTGCGAGGCATTGTGATGCCACCATTCGGTGGCGATACGGTCTGGTCAAACACCGCCTCGGCCTACCTCGACCTAGCGCCGCCGCTCCAACGGCTTGCAGATAGGCTATGGGCCGTTCACAGTAACGCCTTTGACTACGCAATACTTGCCCGCGTCAGCGAGCTCGACAAGAAGCACTTGGACGAAGTCTTCACTAAAACAATCTATCAGACTGAGCATCCCGTTGTGCGCGTGCATCCGGAGACTGGCGAACGCACGCTCGTGCTCGGCGCCCTGGTGCAAAACTTCGTTGGTCTGCCGAAATACGTTGGCCAGAAGCTGTTCGATTTATTTCAGTCTCATATCACCGCGCTCGAAAATACTGTACGTTGGACTTGGAAGGATGGTGATGTAGCGATCTGGGACAATCGCGCTACACAACATTATGCAGTGAATGACTACGGCGACCAACATCGTCTCGTTCATCGCGCAACCGTGGCCGGTGAGGTGCCAGTCAGCATCGATGGTCGGAGCAGCGTGACCCGCATAACGGGACCCAAGGCGCCGGCCACCAAGACAGGTCACACCATTGGCTGAGACACGCACGATGGAAACTCTGCGGTTACGGCTTGATCGCCGTGTGCAATATTCGGCAGCTAGGTTCCCCGTCGCAATCAAAAAAGTGAACTTGAGCTGCGTCTCTCAACTTGAAAAGCAACAACTGTTCCGGAGCGGCCGCAAACAGGTTCAGCGGCTGCTCGTAGCGGTACAATACTCATTTAAACAGCGGGGGAGTGTCCTCGGCGGCAGATGTTGAGTCTCGATCGGCGCGACGTGGCGGGACCTTTCGAGGAATGCTCCGGTCGTGAGTTTTTGCGCAATCGCCCCACGATCTCTGCTTTTTGTGGGTAATGGCCGCGACAGGATAGTTGGTTAGCACCGCGCTTTCTGAACCGCCATCTGCACCTTTCGTGTCCATCCTTTGCGGTAGTCGCCTCCTCGCCTTGCGGCGCTTGGGACGGCGATACCGCTTCAAGCACACAGTCTCGGAGCCGACGCTAAAGCGGGATGGGGTTAGGTTGAATCGATTTGGGATTCCCAAATCAGTGAGTTTCTGATTCACCATGCTGGCTGGGTTGGAGGCCAGCATGGATGGGCAAGCCTTATTCTCTGGATCTCCGTAAGCGTGTCGTGTCCGCGATCGAGGGCGGGATGTCCCGCAATCAGGCAGCCAAGCAGTTTGGGGTCGCGATCAGCACGGCCATTGGCTGGATGAAGCGGGTCGATGAGACCGGCAGCGTCGAGCCGGGCCAGATGGGCGGTCACAAGCCGAAGGCGGTTTCGGGAGACCACGCGGTCTGGCTGTCGCGACGGATCAAGGACGGCGATTTCACCATACGCGGGCTCGTTGCCGAGCTCGCCGGACGCGGCCTGAAGGTCGACTACCACTCGGTGTGGGACTTTGTGCATGCCGAGAAGCTCAGCTTCAAAAAAAAGCGTGGCGGCTGGCGAACGCGATCGCCCCGAGGTGGCGCGGCGGCGAGCCCAGTGGGCAAAGTATCAAGGTCGCGTCGAAGCTGAGCGGCTGGTCTTCATCGACGAGACCTGGACCAGGACCGATATGGCCCCCTTGCGGGGATGGGCGCCGCGCGGACACAGACTTCACACCAAGGTTCCCCACGGCCGCTGGAAGACCATGACCTTCCTGGCGGCCCTGCGCCATGACCGGATCGATGCGCCATGGTTCATCGAAGGGCCGATCGATGGCGTGAGCTTTCGCACCTATATCGAGAAGGTTCTTCTGCCCGTCCTTCGACCTGGCGATATCGTCGTCTTGGATAACCTCGGCAGCCACCGGAGCAAAGCAGTTCGTCAGCTCATCCGTTCGGTCGGCGCCAAACTGTTCTTCCTGCCGAAATACTCGCCCGACCTGAACCCGATCGAACAGGTCTTTGCCAAGCTAAAGCATCTGCTCCGAAAGGCCGCCGCGCGAACTGTCGACGCGGTCTGCGCCGCAATCGGCTACGCACTCGATGCCTTCAGCTCCGACGAATGCGCCAATTACCTCAAAAACTCAGGATATCGAACCTAATGCCATCATGCTTTAGCAGAAACGCTTAACCCGTTGCTCTATCTGTAAGCAAAGCCGCTCCTTGAAATAGTCCTGGCATCCATCGGGACAAGCGGAGGGAACGAGCACGAAGGGCGCGTCGTGTCAGACGATACCAACCTTCGCAATTGATGCAATGTGGACTGCCTGGCAATCGAGCCGGCGGCGAAAATCGCGTCTTACACGTTAAGGAAGTAGGTATCCACTATGGAACTGCCTGCACAAGCAGGCGGGAGGGATCTACCTCGCAAAATAGGAAGACTCACAAGCGGACCAATGCGACCTTAGCGCTGTCGGTCCGCTCTGCGTAATGCCCAACGTAAATGGCCATTATTGGTGGCGACAGGATCCTGAACTTTGGACCCGGCTTCTTGGCTGCATGCAGTTGAGGCCCGCTTGCAATTTGGGTATGCAGCAGGCGTCATTTGGCAAACTAAGGCTGTCTCGGCTGGTCCTTCTGCACTCTACAAGGAAATGGAATTATCGAGGTGGCGGACGGGATCAAAGCGGTACTCGCCAGGGCAGCTTTAGGATTTGGCTTCGCCAGTCCGCGGTCGAATTCAAAGAAATTGCTGGAGATGTTGTCTCACTGCACCTCTGCTAGCCTGGCGAAGCGCCGTGCGGATATCGACGAGATAGACGCAAGGCGGCAACGCCGGTCGACGGCATCGGCGGCGGAAGCAGCCGAGGGCGGAAGGTTGGTCGGCCTGACCGTTCTGCGAAGCTCATTGCGGCAACGATGTCGTTTCGTGCGGCGACAAGATTGCACGCGTCTATGGAGGGAGCTCATATTAGCTTGAAGGCTCAAGACAGACGAGGCCGCCAAAGTCTCCGCAGAAAATTTGCGCATCAGTTGATTTCGGCCCTTCACGGCAAGCGAACTCTCTCTACACCGTGGGTATCTGGCTCCGAATGCACTGTGCAATAGGTACCCCTCCGGCGAAGGATCCAGAACGGCACGAAGTCGCACTTCCGAAGCGGCAGGTGTCGCTGGCCCCGAGCGAGCGGGCCAGCACCCCGCCGGCCCTGCGAAGTTCAGCCTATTCTCCGCCCTCGTAGAACAGCTCGAGCGGCAGGCCGACCAATGCCTTACCGATCCAGTCGCGAGCAATCACGTTTGACGGTCCCATGGCGATAGCTGCCCGGGCGTCGCGGAATAAGCGCTCGATGGGTCCGCGATGATAGCCGTAACCTCCCGTGACCGTGAGCGCCGCCGCAGCGACCTTGTTCGCAACCTCGGCGGCATGGACCTTGAACTCGGTCAGAGGAATCAGGATCTCGCTCTGCGGCTTGCCGGCTCGCCAGAGTTCATCCAGCCTTGCCGCGAGTTCCAGGCGCCACGGCCGCAAGGTCTCGACCAGGACCTTGGCCGCACCGAGCTCCTGCCGGATCGCCTGGTAGTCCGACAGGCTCTTGTTTCGATCCTTGTGCACGAAATTCGTGGCGTGCTTGACGGCTGCGTTCAACGCGCCGCGGGCGACGCCCTCCCAAACCGCGCCGAGGCCGATCAGATAGACCGGGGATACGCCATTATAGATGATCTCCTTCCCCTGCCCCTCGGTGCCGAGCCGATCACGCCGCAGCACCCGTACGTTGTGGTAGCGGATAGGACCTGAGTGATTGCCGCGAACACCGAGCGCATCCCAAGGCTTGGATTCGATCCCCTCGGACTTGCCGTCGACAATGAAGAAGACGATGTCGGTCTGGTCCTTGGCGCCTGGGGTACGCGTCTGCACGACGTAGAAATCAGCTTGGCCGGAGCTTGTCGTGAACGACTTTTCGGCGTTGAGGAGATAATTGTCCCCATCGCGCGATGCCTCCGAGAGGTTATACCACCAGTGACCACCGGTGGCGCGTTCGCTGGTCGAGTATGTACCAAGGAGAGCGCCATTGTTCGCCTTGAGCCAGCGCTCCTTCTGCTCGTCGTTACCAAAGAGACTGATCGTCTGAGCCGCGCCGACATGCATCACGTAGACGAGGCCGGTCGACGCATCGGCCTGTCCGATGCGGTAAGCGGCTTCGGCAAAATCAATATGGCCAAGACCAAGGCCGCCAAAGCGCGTTTCGTTCAGCACGCCGGTCCAGCCGGCTTCCGCCAATGCCCTCAGATTCTCTCTCGGAAAACGGCTTTCGAGATCATTGCGGTCTGCGTTAACCTTGACGGTCGCATCGATCGCGGCATCCAGCCGGGAATAAACGTCGGAATCGATCTTGCGTGCCAGATTGTCGTTAGCCATGGTCATTCTCCCCTGTGTTCGTCAAAGTGTTGCAACGGCATGGATAAGCGGTTTCTCGGCGACGTCAGCTTGCGGCGAACCGCCGAGGTAAAGAGCCTTGATGTCGTCGCGGCTGCGTAATTCGACTGACGAGCCGGACAGTACGCTGCGGCCGTTCTCGAGCACGACGGCATGGTCGGCAAAGCGCAGCGCAACCGTCGAATTCTGTTCTGCGACGAGGATCGAGAGACCCTGCTCGCCGTTGAGCTGCTTGAGCGCACGAAAAATGCCTTCGACGACAAGCGGCGCGAGCCCCATCGACGGCTCGTCGAGCACCAGCAGTCGTGGCCGCGACATCAATGCGCGACCGATCGCCGTCATCTGCTGCTCGCCGCCTGAGGTAAGGCCTGAGATCGAGCTGCGGTGATCCTTCAGTCGCGGGAAAAGCTCGTAGATCTCTTCAAGGTCGGCTCGGATTAGGCGAGACTTTGCATCGCGGCCAATGGCGCCGGTGATAAGGTTCTCCTCGACCGTCAGCGACCGGAAGCAATGCCGGCCTTCGAGCACCGGAACGATCCCGGCCCGGACGAGGTTCGCGGGCGATGCGGACACGATGTCGCGGCCGTCGAAAAGAAGCCGCCCGGCCGCCACTTGGCCGCGCCGAGCCGGCAGCAGCGCCGAGATCGCCTGGAGGGTCGTCGACTTCCCGGCCCCGTTTGCGCCGAGGACGGCGACGATCTCACCGCGCCGGACGGTGAACGACACGTCGCTCACCGCGCGATTGGCATGGTTGTAGGTTGCCGCAAGCCCTTCGACCGAAAGCAGAACGTCACTCATGACCGGACTCACCCCGTGAGAACTGCGGAAGCCGAGGCTCCCGCAGTGACCAAAGCTTTGCTTTTCCGCTACTGGCCGACCTGATCATCGCCGGAGGCACGGATCTTGATACTGTGCTCCTTGGCATAGGCGGCCGACGACTTCTCGATGATGGGCCTCAGGGCCGCCCAATCCGGCGCGATCCAGTCCGAGACGACCTTCCACTTGCTGCCATCCCACTGCTGGAAAGTGACCCGGCCGTCCCCTTCGTGATTGTCCCAGGTGACGTTGATCGAATGGAACAGGCCCTTCGCGCCCAGGGCCTCGACCCGTGCCGGGTCGAGCTGGAGGTGCTCAAATCCCCAACGGACCTCGTCGCCCGTCAGAGTGCGCTTGCCGAACTTTGCCTGCGCGATCCGGACAGCTTCGACATTGAGGATGCCGTTTACGATTCCGAGGTTGTGATAGACGCTGCCGATGCGCTTCTTGTCCTCAAGATTGCCCTTGTTCGCGCCATAGACGGACTTGATCACCTCCTGAAGAACGGGATACTCGGCACCCGAGGCCTGGGTCGTGATCGCGATGTAGCCCTTGGCAGCGTCACCGGCGGGAATGACGTCTTCCTCGGAGTTGGACCAGACGTTGCCGATGATGTGATCGGCAGGGAAGCCCACCTTCTGCGCGGTCTTCAAGGCCACCGGATTCATCACGCCCCAGCCTCGCAGCACCACGTAATCGGGCTTCGCCCTGCGGATCGACAGCCATTGCGATTGCTGCTCGTTCCCCGGGTGCGGGACTTCGATCTGCTCCAGCTCAAAGCCGTATTTGTCTGCCAAGAGCTTGTAGATCGGGATCGTTTCCTTGCCGTAGGGCGAACCGTGATAGAGCACGACGATCTTCTTGCCCTTCAGCTTGTCCGCGCCGCCTTCCCTAGAGGCAATGTAGTTCACGATGCCGGACGTCTCGCTGTAGGGATTGAGCAGCAGCGGAAAGACGTAAGGGAATACGCGGCCATCGGTCGAATCGGTGCGGCCATGGTTGATGGTGATCAACGGCACCTTGTCCTTGCTGATCCGGTCGATCATGGCATAAGCAATGCCGACCGACAGCGGGTTCCAGGCCGCAATCCCGGGACGGCTCTTCAGCCGCTCATAAACCTCGACGCCGCGCTCGACCTCGTACTGGGTCTCACCTTCATCCCAGGTGAGCTTGACGCCGTTGATGCCGCCGTCGCGGATGTTGATTAGGTTCAGATAGTCGATGAAGCCCCCGAAAAACCCGGTTCCTCCAGCGGCATAGGGTCCGACACGGTAGCTTTGCAGCGGAAAGAACTGTTCGTCGGCGCGCGCCGCCAACGTACTGGCAAGGCCTACGGCGAGTGCCGCAGCCAGCACCTTCAGACGTCTCATCACGTTCATTGCAAGCTCCTTTGGGTTTTGCAAAAATCTCAAGACGGAAGCAGTGAGCGATTGGCAGGCCGGATGGCGGCCCAGGCGCGGTCCCACAGCGCGATCAGCCCGCGCGGCTCTGCGCTCAGAAAAACGATGATGAGCCCACCGATCACGATGCGCTGGCTCATCTCCAGAACACCCGAATCGAACACGCTGCCGAGCAACGCGGCACCGATCCGGGACAGCAGGAGCGGGAACACAACGATGAAGGCAGCGCCGATGAAGGAGCCCCGCAGCGAGGCCAAGCCGCCAATGATAATGATAAACAAGATCTGGAACGAGCGATCCAGATTGAAGCCGGCCGGCTCGACCGTGCGCAAATATGCGAATGCCCAGAGCACGCCGGCGACGCCGATCAGGAAGGACGAGGCCGCAAACGCAAGCAACTTGGTGCGCAACAGCGGCACGCCGATCACGCGTGCCGCGATCTCGTGATCGCGTACCGCGATGAAGTTGCGGCCGGATTGGGAACGCAGGAGGCGCAGCGTCAGCAGGGTCAGAACGATCACGACCGTCAGCGTGAAGACGTAGCGTTCAGCGGGGCTCGTGAATGCGACGCCGCCGATACTGAGAGTCGGCGCGTCAATCACCCCGGATGGATTGTCGTTGGAGAACCAGCTGAACTTGGTCAGCGCCCACTGCACGAAGAATTGCGCGGCGAGCGTCGATACGGCGAGGTAGAATCCGCGTAGCCGCAGGCTCGGCAGGCCGAATACGATGCCGATGGCCGCCGCAACGCCTCCGGCCAGCACCAGATCGATGAGCAGCGGCAATGCCGGGAAGCGAAGGTGAAGATTGTAGGCGGCGTAGGCGCCGACAGCGAGAAAGGCGGCAGAGCCGAGCGAGACCTGCCCGGCGTAGCCGGTCAGGACGTTGAGCCCGACGGCAGCAAGCGACAGCGCAAGAAACGGCGTGAGCACCGCGTCGAGCAGATAGTCTGTTCCCGCTAGCGGAATGATGCCGTAGGCGGCCACAATCACAAGCCCGATCCACAGCGCCTCGCTGGAGAACCAGTTCGATTTGGCGGAGATGAGAGTCGGCATGATTTACACCCTCTCGACCAGCTTCTGCCCGAACAGGCCCGATGGCCGGATCAAGAGGAGCGCCAGTGCCGCGACATAGGCGGCCCAGGCCTCGATGCCGCCGCCAAAGAGCGGTCCGACATAGACCTCGGCAAGTTTTTCGATGGCGCCCACCAAAAGACCACCGACGATCGCTCCCGTGATCGAATCGAACCCACCAAGGACCAAGACTGGGAGCGCCTTCAGGACGACGAGCGACAGCGAGAACTGCACGCCGAGCCGCGCGCCCCATAGGAGCCCACCGACCAGGGCAACGATTCCCGCCACTATCCAGACCGCGGCCCAGACCCGTGGCAGCCGCAGGCCGACCGCAAGCGCGGCAAATTGATCATCGGCGACGGCGCGAAACGACAGCCCGGTGCGGGTGTAGCGAAAGAACAGCGCAAACAGCGCGACCAGGCTGCCGGCGACCGCTGCCGCAAACAGGTCGAACCGGCTGATCAGCACGCCCGCCACCTCGAACGGCGCGTCGCTGATGCCAATGTCGAGGCCATGCACCTGCGTGCCCCAAAGAAGCTGGGCTGCGCCCTCAATAACGTAGGAGAGCCCGAGGGTCGCCATGAACAGGGTGACCGGCGGCTGGTTGACGAGTGGCCGCAGCACCAAGCGCTCGGTGGCGATGCCCAGCACGACCATGATGACCAGCGTCGCGGCCAGTGCAGCAAGGAATGGCGCGCCCCGCTCGACCAGGCTGACGAAGGTCAGGGCAGCGAACAACAACATCGCGCCTTGTGCGAAGTTGAGTACGCCGGAGGTCTTGTAGATCAGCACGAACCCGATTGCGACCAGGGAGTACATCACTCCCGAGAGCAGACCGCCGATCAGCACCTCAAGCAGAAACTGGTAATCGAACATCAGATCTCAAACTCCGTATCGGTCTCATGCGCGACGCCGAGATAGGCGTCGATCACCGCAGGGTCGGTGCGGACCTGGGCGGGCGTGCCGTCCGCGATCTTTCGTCCGTAATCGAGTACGGCCACGCGATCGGACAGCCCCATCACCACGCCGATGTCATGCTCGATCAGGACGATTGTTGTGCCAAAACTGTCGCGAGCGTTGCGCACATGCTGCGACAGCTCCCGCTTCTCGGCGAGAGTCACGCCCGCGAATGGCTCGTCCAGCAGCAGGAGCTTCGGCCGCGTAACAAGGGCGCGCGCCAACTCGACCCCCTTCTGCACTCCGTAAGGCAGCGTTCCGGCAAGGCGGTCACGAACTTCGGTAAGATGCAGGAAGCCGATCACTTCTTCGGCGGCCGCGCGATTCTCCGCCTCTATCCGCCGCGCCAGTGGCGAGCCGACGATCTGCTGCAAAAACCCCGCACGCACGCGATGCGCCAGCCCCATCAGCACATTGTCGAAGACGGAAAGCCCCTTGAAGAGCGCCAGATTCTGAAACGTCCGCGCCACGCCTAAGCCTGCCAGCTTCGAGGTCGGCACCTCGCGAAAGGAGCGCTCGCCAAACCACACTTCACCGCGATCGGGCCGGTAAAGCCCACTGACGATGTTGAGGAGCGAGCTCTTGCCGGCGCCGTTCGGCCCGATGACTGCACGGATCTCGCCCTCCGCGACGTCCAGATCGACCTCGCGTAGCGCTGCTACGCCGCCAAATGTCAGCGAAATGTGCGCAAGTCCGAGCGCTGGCCGTACGGGGGTTTTGGCAGCGTGCTCCGCGCGTCCCTCCAGCGCCTCCTCGCGTTGTCCGCCCGATGCATCGGCGCATCGGTGTGGAGGACTGTCCTCCAGACGAAACACGCGCGCCCCTGTCGCAATCGCCGTCACGTGGCTGCCTCTCGCTTTGCGCCTATTCGGCGGCCTGAACGCGTACAGGCGTTCTTGCCTCGAGTTCGCGGACCAGCGGGATCACATGCTTGCCGAAATGCTCGACCTCTTCCTGGAAATGCAGGAACCCGAGCAGGATCAGGTCGGCGCCAGCCTGCTTGAGCTCGATGATCCGATTAGCGACTTGCTGCGGCGTGCCAATCAGGTTCGAGCGGAAGCCATCATTGTATTGAACGAGATCCTGGAAGGTGGATTTGGCCCAGTTGCCCTCGCGCTCGGGGCTGGCATTGCCGGCGTTCTGGACCTCGTGGTGGAAGCCGCGCACCGCATCGGGTATCGCCTTGTCGAGGATCTCCTGCAGCACGTCCTTGGCTTCCTTCTCCGTCTGACGAACGATGCCGAAAGCATTGATGCCGATTTTGGTTCGCCAGCTCTTGCCGAAGGTCTTCTCCTTGGTCCTAATGTCCTCGACCTGCGCTTTCAGCCCCTCCGGCGTATTTCCGTTGGTAAAATACCAGTCGGAAACCCGGGCGGCCATGTCGCGGGCCGCGCGCGAGGAGCCGCCCTGGAAGATTTCGGGCAGCGGATCGAGCGGCTTCGGCTTCAGCGAGTAGTCGTTGAATCGATAAAAGTCTCCCTTGAGCGTGAAGCTCTCCTGCATCCAAATCCCGCGTAGAGCGTTGATGAACTCTTCCGAACGCCGGTAGCGCTCGTCGTGATCAAGCCACGGCTCGCCGATCGCATGGAATTCGCCGCGGAACCATCCTGATACAATATTGACGGCAACGCGCCCATTGGTGAGCTGGCTGATCGTCGCAATCTGCTTTGCCGCCACCGCCGGATTCCAAGGGCCCGGAAGAAGGGCAGCAATGACCTTCAGCTTTTCGGTTGCGGCGAGCAACGCGTGCGAGAAGCTCACCGGCTCATGCTGCTTGTCGGCTCCGTAACCCGCCGTGAAACGGATCTGGCTGAGCGCGTAGTCGAAGCCTGCCTTTTCCGCGATCTGGGCGAGCTTACGATTGTAGTCGATGTCCCAGCTGGTGCGCTGCTCGATCGAAGAAATCACAAGGCCGCCGGATACGTTCGGCACCCAGTAGGCGAATTTAACCGGTTCGTTATTCACAGACATCCTGGTTTGTCCCTTGAGAATGACACTTACTGCGAGCAGGCGGCGGCATGAGCGCGCAGCGCCATGCGACCACGCCGCTCAAGACGAGCGAACGCCGACACTGCTGTGCAGCTACGGTTTGCGCTATTGATTTCGAGGAGCTAGAGCGATCTCAGGCCAGATGGTTCTTGCGAATTGAGACGCCACTCAAAATCGACACGGACACAACTGATCGACAAGCTCGCGCATAATCGAATGCCTCATCCTGCCGAAGATGTTGTTGCGCATCATCAGCGCTCCTGAATGGCACCATCGCCTGATGATCAATCCTCTCAGAGATTCCTCGACGGTGCGAGTCCAAGACGAACTATTTTTCGTCGCGCGCAGATAATCTGCTTCCTTTTTTTCGTCGCGCACGCATCGTTTGTTGCTGTGAAGGTGAGGCTGATCATCGCATCAACGCAAAGAGGCTTTTCCAAAGGTCGCGGCCGTTTGGGCGC
Source organism: Bradyrhizobium sacchari (assembly GCF_002068095.1). GTDB lineage: Bacteria > Pseudomonadota > Alphaproteobacteria > Rhizobiales > Xanthobacteraceae > Bradyrhizobium > Bradyrhizobium sacchari. Next base: position 116,944 of record NZ_LWIG01000059.1, read on the forward strand.
TCCAGTATGGTCATCTTGGCACTTGATTGTGCGACATCGGCAATCTTGGGAATAGTTGTATTGCATTCGCCGGCATCTGAGACCAAGTGCCCCAAAATCGCTAAACAGCTTGAATTTGCAATTTTTGATGAACGGACACTGTTCTACAGTCGACCATGCAAGCACACTTTGCACCGCGCGGTTTGACTGCTCACGGGTAAGAAGATGAGAGTGCTGCAATAGTATCGATCGCGATCGGAAGATCCTGCTCCTTGGTGGCTGCTCAACGATGTTCGGCGTCCGCGCGCCAGGTATCTGAAAGACCTTGCTCGAATGTGATCTTCTGGACAGCATCCAAACAACTGAAGCAGGTTCCCTATCCGCATGGTCAGGCTGGAACGCCGAGGTCGAGCAATTCGCTCGTCACGAGGGATAAGCAATCGCTCCGCAGGGATTGCTTGGGATAACGAAAATTGCCGAAGGTGATCTCGGGTTACCGTCGTGTGATCAAGAGCCTCTAAATGCTCCCAATCGAGGGCATCGCGGTCGCGGCCGGCTTCGGCTCGGCTGACGCGCTGAGACATCATTTCAGACAGCGAATTGGTACGAGTCCCATGCGTTATCGCGCGGCCGTTCAGTTACCTGCGCGAGCTAGCGCCGAAAATTGCTGAGCAGCATATGGCGGTTGAATCGTTAGGCGCGAGCTTCAGGACGGTCGCCTACTCCTTTTGTCGATTGACCCAAATGCCAAAGCTCGTGCTTGAAGCAAGCTGGCTAGCGTCGGCAGTATCCATGGCGGCCGAAGTCCCCTACGTTTGAGATGATGCAATGATATTCGCACGACTTAAGATTCGATTGTTCGCTACCTTAGGATCCCGCCAACACTCTAAACTTGCGCAAAAAAAGCCCCCTACACGGTGGCGCAGTCAGGAGGAACTGCGAACGCTGATCGACAACGCGGATCTTTCGCATCGTATCCATCAGCGGGCGATTGAGCCCCCTCTATACCAACTCATCGGCTGCATCGTTTATTGCGGTGTAGATTTCGTCGAGGTCTGCCGCCGTGACGCAATACGGCGGCAGGACGTATATCGTGTTGCCAAGCGGGCGCAGCAGTAGATTTCGATCGTTAAAGAACGCCAGAAGCCTCGGACCGATATTGGCGAGATATCCCTCGTCACCCACTTTCAGTTCAAGTGCTGTGATTGTACCGGTCCGACGGACGCTGGTGAATCGCTCATCCCCGCGAAATGGCGCGATCTGCTGTTCCTGCATTGCAGCGACGGAAGCGACGCGCTCGTAAATTTCATTACCTTGCCAAAGATCGAGGTTCGCCTTGGCGGCGGCGCACGCCACTGGATTTGCCGTGTAAGAACTTGAGTGGAAGAAGGTGCGCGCACGGTCCCTCGAATAATGCGCGTCGAAAATCTCCGCGCGGCAGAGCGTCACTGCAAGCGGAAGAGAGCCACCCGTAAGGCCCTTGGAATAGCAGGCAATGTCGGGCGTGACACTTGCCTGTTCGCAAGCGAATAGTGTTCCGGTCCGGCCCCAGCCGGTCATGACCTCGTCGGCAATAAACAGGACGTCTGAGGTCTCACAAATCCGTTTCATTTCCCTCAGGACCCAGGCGGGATACATGAGCATCCCGCCGGCGCCGAGGATCAAGGGCTCAACAATGAAGCCTGCTGGATTTTCGTTGCGACACGCGGCCTCGAGTGCATCGAGCGTCTCTTGTTCATGGCCACGCGCCGGAAACGGAACTGAGGTGACCTCGAACAGAAGCGGCTCGTACGCCGCATTGAACACGCCCCGCGCGCCGATCGACATTGTTCCCACCGTGTCGCCATGATAGGAATGCTGCATCACGACGATACGTGAGCGCGGTTCACCAATATTCCGCCAATAACCAAGCGCCATTTTCAGTGCGACCTCCGCGCTGGTCGAGCCACTGTCGGAGAAGAAGACGTGGTTGAGGCCGCGGGGCGCGAGCTTCAAGAGCAGGGTGGCAACCTGTTCGGCGGGTTCATGGGTGTGGCCCGCAAAGATGATCTGATTGAGAGTTTCCGCCTGCTTTTGAATGGCGCTCACGATCTGTGGATGGCAGTGGCCATGGGTCACGACCCACCATGATGCGATCGCGTCGATGATGCGCCGGCCATCCTCCGTATAAAGATACGCGCCTTCGCCGCGCGCAATCTTTGTCATCCCGCTTTGCAGCGCATGTTGGGTAAATGGATGCCAGATCCGCGACATCGCCTTGTCCATCATTAATCAAAATCGTCGCGATGGAATGAGGCCTTGAAGGTAGTTTGAAGCGCATTGGCCGTGAGCGGAGCAAGCCAGGGTAGTCGGCCGAGCCTCCGTACTCGTCCAATCTGGCAGATCGTGCTCTCCGTATCGATATTCTCTTCTCCGATGAACGCGATACCGAGAATTTTTATGTTGCGATTTCGCAATGCCTCGATCGAAAGCAGCGAATGATTGATAGTACCGAGCGCGGTGCGCGCGCAAAGAACGATTGACAACTGCCATCGCGTAAAGACGTCGATATAAAGTTCGTTACGATTGAGAGGCACCATCAGCCCACCTGCGCCCTCGATCACAAGCGGGCGATCCCCGGTGTCCGGCACCTCAAGCGACACAGCGTCGATGTGCATCCGATCAAGTTCAGCCGCCAGATGTGGTGATGCAGGCGTTTCAAGGCGATACCGCTCCGGAACAATCCGATCGCCGGGAACCTCGGCCAATCGTTTAACCGTCTCGGAATCGGTCTCGCCTCGAAGACCGGCCTGGACAGGTTTCCAATAATTGGCGCTAAGAAAATTGACAAGGCCCGCGGCAAAGACCGTCTTGCCGATGTCAGTGTCGGTGCCGGTGATCACGATTCGCCGAGCCATCTGGCCTCGCTTCCGGTCTCTTCCATTAGGGCATCGAGTAGCGCGCGCACATCGTTTTCTCCGACATTCAGCGTCAGGGAGATCCGCAGCCGAGCTGTGCCCGCTGGCACGGTCGGCGGCCTGATTCCGCGAACGTCAAACCCACGAGCCTGCAGCGCCGAGGCCAGTTTTATGGCGCGCGCATTGTCCCCGACAATGTAAGGGACAATCTGGGAATCGGAGGGACTCCGGCCAGCGCGCAAGCGGATCTCCCGATGTGTGAAGGCGACCAAGCTGGCGAGGCGCTGCAGCCGTTCCGGTTCATCCTTCAAAATTGAGAGCGCCTCCTGCACGGCAACAGCCAGCAAAGGAGACGGGGCGGTCGCAAAGATGAATGGACGGCAACGGTTGACCATGAAGTCGCGCAGCACCCGGCTTGCGGTAACGAGGGCACCAGCAGCGCCCAACGCCTTGCCACAGGTATGCACGACAACCAGGTTCTCGCGACCTTCATACGGAGCGGTCAGCCCCCTTCCCTGCTCGCCGTATACACCAGTGGCATGGGCTTCATCGACCACCAGGAACGCATCATGCCTATCGGCGATGGCGACGAGCTCCTCGAGCGGCGCGAAATCACCGTCCATGCTGTACAGACTTTCGGCCACGATCCAGACGCGGCCCTTTCCGCCTTTGTCGCGCCAGTCCCGAATTGTGTTTTCGACCGACATCGGGTCGTTGTGAGCGCTTTCGCGAAACTCGGCTCGTCCGGCCCGTGCGCCTTCGTGAATACTTGCGTGCACGAGCGAATCGAGCACCAGAAGATCGCCCCGTTGCGGCAGCGTCGTTAGGATGGCAAAATTCGCCATATATCCGGCGCCGAAAAACAGCGTCGTCTCAGCCCCGAAAAAGCGCGCGGCAAATGCTTCGAGACGTTCGTGCTCGTCGCAGTTCCCGCGCAGCAGCCGTGAACCGCCGGCCCCAATCGGAGTGCCTGCTGCAAGTGCCGTCGACACAGCCTTCTTCATGCGCGGCGCACTTGCTAGCGCGAGATAGTCATTGGATCCAAAGTCGATCCCGGAACGGGGGGCGAGGAGCCGCAGCCGGTCCTGCTCCTTGAGCGCTCGCAAGGCGGCTTCATAAATGGCCAGTGTGCCCTTGCGTGTTGAAGCCATCAATCAATCCCGTGGGCAGAGAGGAGTTCGCGCGAATCGTTCGGTCAGGAGCCAATCGCAAAAAACACCCGATGAGGGCCAGCGCCGGGCTCAGGGCCACCCGGTCTGAACGTCGTCATGAGCTGGCGCAGGCTGTCCCCTAACCGGTTGCATTTGGTCGAGATTGGATTTGATACCGAGCCGCCCCAGCAGCCCGGCGTCGCGGTCGCGCTGCGGGTTGCGCGTGGTCAGCAATACGTCCCCGATGAAGATCGAGTTGGCACCGGCAAGGAAGCAGAGTGCCTGCAATTCATCGGTCATGTACTGCCGTCCGGCGGAGAGCCGGACCACGCTTCTTGGCATCATGATGCGCGCTACCGCAACGAGACGCACCACATCGATGGGATCCGGTCGTTCCGCGCTGACGTTGACAGGCACGCCCTTGACCTCATTCCAGAGATTGATGGGAACACTCTCCGGGTGAACGGTCATGTTGGCGAGCAGCACCAGCATGCCAAGTCGATCGGTTGTCTGCTCGCCCATGCCGATGATCCCGCCACAACAGACCTTGATTCCAGCCGCGCGCACGTGGTCTAGCGTTGCGATGCGGTCCTGCAAGGTGCGGGTGGTGATGATCTTATCGTAGTGCTCAGGCGAGGTGTCGATATTGTGATTGTAGAAGTCGAGACCGGCGTCCCGCAGCCGCTCGGCCTGCGATGGCGTCAGCATGCCGAGCGTGACGCACGTCTCCATGCCAAGCCTCTTGACTGCGCTGACCATCTCGCAGACCCGGTCGAGGTCGCGATCCTTCGGATTGCGCCAAGCGGCCGCCATGCAGAAGCGCGCTGCGCCGGCATCCTTGGCACGCCGCGCCGTCGCGATCACGTCCGCCTTGTCCATCAGGCGGGTTGCCTTTAATCCGGTCTCGTAGTGGGCGCTCTGCGAGCAATAGCCGCAATCCTCTGGGCAGCCGCCGGTCTTAATGCTGAGTAGACTAGCCGTCTCCATAAGGTTTGGGTCGAAGTGATGGCGGTGAGTGGTCTGAGCGCGAAACACCAAGTCGGAAAACGGCAGGCCATACAACGCCTCCGTCTCGGCGCGTTTCCAATCATGACGCACGAGTGCGATTTCGCGGTCATCGTTCGGCTTTGCGCACGCGGTATCGGGCGCCTGAATCGTAATGCTTCCAATTGCGGCCATTGCTGCACTTCCTTACACGAGATCAGTCAGAATCGAGGAGGCGGCTTCAATTGAGGCCGCCGATATGGAAGGTCTTCATTTCCAGATATTCCTCGATGCCGACCTGAGCCCCCTCTCGACCAAGCCCCGACTGCTTTACCCCGCCGAAGGGTGCGACCTCCGTCGAGATCAGCCCCGTGTTCAGGCCGACCATGCCAAATTCGAGCGCCTCGCCGACACGCCAAGCACGCTTGAGACTCTCGGTGTAGAAATAGGCGGCCAATCCGAAAGGCGTCCCATTGGCAATCGCGATTGCCTCCTCTTCCGTCTCGAAACGGAAGAGCGGTGCCACGGGACCGAAGGTTTCCTCACTTGCAAGTTGCATCTGCGTCGTTGCGCCGGTCAAGACGACAGGCGCGACATATTGCGTGCCCGGCGGCAGAACGTGCCCCTTAGTGGTGGCCTTCGCGCCCTTCGCGAATGCATCTTCTAGATGGCGATTGATCTTGACCACGGCCGCTTCGTTGATCATTGGACCGATCGAGACGCCAGGCTGCGTACCGTCACCGACCGTCATCGTGTTTACGCGGGCGCTCAGCTTTTCCGCGAACACATCATAGATGCCGGCCTGCGCCAGAATGCGGTTCGCGCACACGCAGGTTTGACCGCCATTGCGAAATTTTGAAACGATAGCTCCCTCAACTGCGGCGTCGAGATCGGCATCGTCGAATACGATAAATGGCGCATTGCCGCCGAGCTCGAGAGAGAGCCGCTTCACACTGTCGGCTGCGCCTCGCATCAGTATGGACCCGACGCGCGTCGATCCGGTGAACGAGATCTTTCGAACCGTCTCATTCTGCAGCAGCTCGTTGCCAATTTCTGTCGGCATACCTGTAACAATATTGACGACGCCCGATGGTATTCCGGCTCGCTCCGCTAGTAAACCAAGCGCGATTGCGGAGTAGGGGGTGAATTCCGATGGCTTGATGACGACTGTACAACCTGCTGCCAGCGCGGGGGCGACCTTTCTCGTGATCATGGCGTTTGGAAAATTCCACGGAGTGATAATGCCGCAAACGCCGACCGGCTCCTTCAGCACCACGATACGGCGATCAGCTGTCGGAGACGGAATCGTATGGCCTCCGATGCGCCGAGCCTCTTCCGCGAACCATTTCACAAAGGACGCACCGTATCGTATTTCGCCTCGCGCTTCGTCCAGCGGCTTGCCCTGCTCCAACGTGAGAAGTTGCGCGAGATCTTCCAGATTTTCGATCATGAGCCTGTGCCAGGCCTCCAGCAAGGCCCCACGCTCGGCATGTGTTTTCCGCTTCCACGGTCCGAAGGCACGTTCGGCGGCTTCGATCGCGGACCGCGTTTCGGCACGCGACATATCTGGGACAGTACCGATCGCCTCCCGCGTGGCGGGATTCATGACCGCAATCGTATTTCCTGTAGCTGCGCCGATCCACTTACCGTCAATCAGGGCAGCCTGAACTAGCAGATTGCCATAGCGTTGATGCTTCATGTCCATAACTCCGCTCGTCGTGTTGGAGGGCCGCATTTGCTGCGGCAGTGGTAAATTCGTCAGGCTTTTTGCGGAACGCCGCCGATGTCTAAAGCTGTCGGGCTTTCGAATTGGATCCAGGGAGCAAACCCGCAAAGGTTTGCATTTGAATGCGCTAGAAGCGGCTAGCCTCCAGCGCGCCGCCGGCCATCCAGCTCTCCAACCAGGCTGTGTGGAAAGCGCCCTCACCCACGTCATTATCCCTGGCAAGTGCCTTATGTAGCGGCACTGTCGTGTGGATCCCCTCTACCTTGAGACTATTCAACGCGGTCTGCAGGGTGACGATTGCGGCGCGACGATCCGGTGCCCAGACAATCAACTTACCGACAAGAGAGTCGTAATAGGGCACTATCCGATAGCCTTCGAACAGCAGCGTATCGAAGCGGATATTGCTGCCTTCCGGTGGGCTATATGTTGCCACCAAGCCGGGCGAGGGCATGAACATCTTGGCCGGATTCTCGGCGTTGATACGCACTTCGATCGCGTGACCGGTTTGCGTGATGTCACCCTGTCCGAACCACAATCGCTCGCCCCCGGCGATCCTGAGCTGGGCCTGCACAACATCAATTCCCGTGATTGCCTCGGTGATTGGATGTTCCACCTGGATCCGGGTGTTCATTTCGATGAAGAAGAACTCCTGAGTCTTGCTGTCGTAGAGGTATTCAAGCGTACCTGCATTGCGGTAGTTCACCCGCCTTGCGAGTAGAACAGCTGAAGCACCAAGGGCATCGCGGACCGACCTCGGCAGCATAGCCGCAGGTGCCTCCTCCCACACCTTCTGGCGCTTGCGCTGAAGCGAGCATTCCCGCTCGAACAAATGCACGACGTCTGTGCCGTCCCCCAACACCTGCACCTCGATATGGCGTGCATGCTGGATGTACCGCTCCATGTACAAACCGTCGTCGCCGAAGGAAGCACGCGCTTCCGCCATGGCCTGCGGCACCAGTTTTTCCAGGCTGGCCTCGTCCTCCACGATACGGATGCCGCGACCGCCTCCGCCGGCGCTCGCTTTGATCATGACAGGATAGCCTATGCGGGCGGCCTGTCGGCGCGCATCGGCGAGGTCACCGATCCGGCCGTCACTTCCTGGAACGACGGGAACGCCCGCTGCCACGGCCTCAGCGCGCGCCATTGCTTTGTCGCCCATCTTTGCGATCGTTGCCGCGTCCGGACCTACAAACGTGATCCCTGCCGCCTCTACAGCTGAGACGAACCGCGGGTTCTCGGACAAGAAGCCGTAGCCCGGGTGCACCGCGTCGGCGCCACTTGCCTTGATTGCCTGAACGATCGCCTCCACGTCCAGATAAGACTTCGCGGCTTGCGGTGGACCGATCACGACCACCTCGTCGGCCAGACGGCAAGCAAGCGAGTCCAGGTCCGCCTCGCTTGCAGCCTGAACGGTCCGAATCCCCAAGGCCTTTGCCGCCTTGTTAATTCGCACGGCAATTTCGCCGCGATTGGCGATGAAGAGCGACTTGATAGCCATGACGAGCTACTCCAATTCAGCAATGGCTTGATCGGCGTCGACGGTGTCGCCATCCTGCGCCAAAAACCGAGCGAGCGTGCCGGCAACGTCCGCCTCAACCGGAAAGAAGGATTTCATCGCTTCAATGAGCCCGATCGTTTCGCCGGCCGCGACGGGATCACCTTCCTGCTTGAACGGAGCGGCGTCCGGGGAGGGTTTGCGATAGAAAAGACCTGGCAGGGGCGCCAGAACTTGTTTGACCATGTCGGACATTTCCTCTTCTTAAGGATCAGGCGTTTACAAGAATTTCGCGCACGCAACGTTCAGCAATTTGCTTGGCCATGCGTTGAGCTTCCGCGACGCTGACGAGCCGGAAGTGCAGGTGCTCCCCGGGCCTCGCCTGACCCAACTTCCAGAATGCAGCTGAGGGAACCGTATAGGGGTTGATGAAGCCTCCCATTGAGGGACCGTCATTCACCAGTATGATAGGCGTTTGGCCGGCGAGATTGATCGCTCCCAAAGGATAACCGTGATCGATAATGTTGGACGGTAACGATCCGTGTTCTTTCGGCTTGTTGTAAGCCTTCTCTGTGAACGTCCATTCGGGGCCTTGCAGGCGGAAGCCGGTGCGATCCGACTTGGCGGAAAGTGTCCACGCCGAGCTCAGAAAGCGCTTCTTACCAGCATCGTCGATCCAGTCATCATTTGGCCCCGCGCAGACCTCGATCGTCCACGTTCGGTCTGTGCGGATGTCAGGCCTATGCTCGTTGGGAACCAAGAGGCCGGGGGTCCCTCTCCCTTCAGCAACTGGCAAGTCCTGTCCGGCCTTGATGGAATGGCCATCTATGCCGCCGACGCCAGCTTTGTTGAAGGTGGAGCGCGAACCAAGCCTTTCCTCATTCGCGAACCCACCAGCGACCGCGATGTAGGCACGGCCACCGACACGAGCTGCCCCTAGGGCAAGTGTCTGCCGCGCTCTTACGGCGACCGACTGCCACATGGGGAATGGCTCGCCATCGAGTGCCGGGCGCATGTCTGCACCCGTAACGGCGATCACGGTGTCAGCATCGAAGAAAAGCGTAGGCCCTAGGAACTGGCATTCAAGGCCCGCAGCTCCGGGCTGATTGCCGACGAGCACGTTCGCGAAGCGGAATGACCAGCTATCCATAGGACCAGAGGGTGGAAAGCCTTGATTCCAATATCCGATGCGGCCTGGATAGTCTTGGATCGATGTTTCAAGTCCGGCTTTCAAGACCTTGATCATGTCGATACACGCGCGTTGTTGGCCCCGCCCACCTTCGAGACCCAGTTGTTGTAGTTACGGACCGCGAACTTCTGGTATTCCACGATCGTGTAGTCGTAGCACCCCTCCTTCACCGCGACCTCAGCGTCGTCGTATTCCTCGCGTGAGACTGGAACGAACTTGATGCGATCTCCTGGACGAAAGAGGCACAGACTTCCCTCGAAAGCCGGGCGTTTGCCAGTCGGATCCCAGATTGGCACCGGCGTGCGCGCAAAGATCTGGTAGCCGCCGGGCGTGGCGACAGGATAGATGGAGTTTGCCGCGCCGCCCAATCCAACCGCCCCCTCCGGCGTGTCCGTCCGCGGAGGGTTGTATTTGGGGGCCGTCAGACGCGCCCGCGGGTCGAGCGCCATCAAGAAAGGCAGCCCCGGCCAGAAGCCCAGTGATGCAACCCAATACTCCGAGGACGAGTGAAGCCGAACGAGATGGTTGGTATCCTTAAGGCCATTTTGCTGCACCAGCAGCTCGGGATCTGGCACCTTCCTCGCGATCTTCGCGCAGTAGTCTTCGACACAAGCCTTCGTCCACGGATCGAGGTAGAGGGTCGGCAGGTAGAACAGCCGGCTTTCCAATTCGATATCGTCCGATGAGCCCAGAGAGCCCAAAAGCCGAGAGAACTCGCGCACTACATCATCATAACCGATCAGCGTCGGCTCATAATGAACGAGAAGCGAAGCAAAGCAAGGCGCCGTTTCGATGACGCCCTTCACCTTTGCCTCCGCAGCCGCTGATGCCAGGCCTTGTGCCGTGAAGTTGAGATCGAGATTCATCTCGTTACCAAACTCAATCAGCAGATATCGGTCGCCAGCAGGCAGACACTTTGGCTGTTCGTAAATCACAAACCCCTCCTCGCTGACCGTCAACTAAGGTTCTCGGCGGATCGCCATTGGGCTGCATCGTCGAGCGCATCGCTCAGACGGGCGACCAATTCGTGCACCTGATCCTCATTGATGATGAGTGGAGGGCACAGGGCGATCGTGTCGCCGATCGCGCGCACGATGAGGCCGTGGTTTTGGGCCGCCACAAACGCCATTGCTCCAAGCTTGCCGGCGGCGCCAAAAGGACGACGTGTTTTCTTGTCGGAGACAAGTTCAATCCCGGCTATTAGCCCTGCTCCTCTCACTTCGCCTACAAGCGGATGTTCGCTAAGCTCGCCAAGCCGAGTCTGAAGAATTCGCCCCATACGCGCGGCGTTTCCAACGAGATCGCGCTCTTCGATGATCTCGAGATTTTCCAAAGCTACCGCGGTCGCAACAGGATGTCCTGACGCAGTAAACCCGTGACCGAAGGTACCGATTTTCGCCGTGTTGTCGGCAATGGCATCGTAAACCTTTTGCGAAAAGATCACAGCGGCAAGCGGCATGTATGATGAGGTCAGCTGCTTCGAGACAATCATGATATCCGGCGTAAAATCATAGTGCTCGCAGCCAAAAGCCGCTCCTAGCCGCCCGAAGCCACAAATCACCTCGTCGGCGACCAGCAGAATGTCATACTTGCGGCACAGCGCTGCGATGCCTTGCCAGTACCCTGCAGGAGGCGGCATCACACCGCCGGCCGCCATAAGCGGCTCGCCAATGAAGGCCGCGACCGTTTCTGGCCCTTCCTGTAGGATCACCGCTTCGGCCTCCGCGACGAGGCGCGCGGCAAATTCAGTCTCTGTTTCGCCGGTGTGAGCGAAACGATAAAAATGCGGACAGGTTAAGTGGGTGACAGGAATAATCGGCAGATCAAAGTCGGTATGGTTGTTAGGCAGCCCGGTCAAACTGCCCGACGCCACCGTGACACCGTGATAGGCGCGATTGCGCGCAAGGAACTTCTTTTTCTTGGGTCGCCCCAATGCATTGTTCATGTACCACACCATTTTAATCATGGTGTCGTTGGCTTCCGAACCAGAGCTCGTGAAGAAGACGCGGCTCAGGGGAGCGGGGGTCATTCCGACAATTTTTTCAGCGAGCCGGATCGACGGCTCCTGCGCCTTGTGGCTGAACGTGTGGTAGTAGGGAAGCTTGGCCATCTGCGCGCTCGCGACTGCCACAAGCCGAGGTTCATCGAACCCGACAGCCACAGACCACAGCCCCGCCAGACCCTCGATATATTCCTTGCCGGCATCATCGTAGACGTAGATTCCTTTACCGCGATCAATGATGAGTGGTCCTTGCCGTTCATGGGCGCGCGCATCCGTGTAAGGGTGCAATGTTTTGGAGACGTCGGTATGAGCTAGCGAATTCGAAAGCTGTTTGACCATCGTGGTAGTCCTTACTATCGGCCGTCCGAGTGGCGTGCCCCGGAGCAACACCTCAGATATAAAAACGGTGCGGGTGGCGTCTTCGTTGGAAACGGAGGCGGCCGGATCAAAACAGGCCGCCCAGCACTTCGTCAGCGCTTGGTTGCGTCCGTGAGCCGATAGCGATCGAGAACGACCGCACCAACGAGCACGAGCCCCAGCACGATCATCTGATAGTTCGAGCCTATCCGTAGAAGGTCCATGCCGTTCGCCAGCACGGTGATGAAGACCACGCCCATGAACACTCCGGTCGGCGACCCCTCGCCACCACGAAGGGAGCATCCGCCGATGACCGCTGCCGCGATCGAATTGAGCGGAAATTCGCCGCCGAGCAATGGTTCGCCCGAGGACACGCGTGCGGTCAAAAGCCAGCCAGCGAAAGCGGTGATCGTCGCGCACAGCATATAGCAGGCGATAAGATAGCGGTTGATTTGTACGCCGGCCACCATGGCAGAGCGGATGTTGGAGCCGATGGCATAGATGTAGCGGCCGAAACGCATCTGCCGGACGAGTAGAAAGATGGCGAGCAGTGCTGGCAGTGCGAAGAAGAACGAGACAGGCAGGCCGAGGAAGAAACCAGATCCGATGCCATAGACGAAGTCACGCGGCAGGCCGCTTACCTGCAAGCCCTGTGAGATAACAAGCGTCACGCCGCGGAAGATCGAGGCCGTCGCGAGGGTCACAATGAAGGCGTTCACCTTCAGTACCGCGACACCAAGCCCATTTACTAACCCACAGACCAGACCTACGAGAATGGTCGCGAGGAAACCTGCGCCAATAGCAAAACCAGGTGCTTCCGGAAAGGCCAGCGAAACCGCAACCATGACCTGCGCCGATATGATGGAAGTCAGCGCAACAACTGAGCCCACCGACAGATCAAAACCGCCAGCAAGCAGAACAAGCATCTGCCCGAATGCAATCAGCATCAGGAATACGCCTTGTTGCAAGATGTTGAGCAAGTTGGCCGAGCTGAGGAAGCGCGGATTTCCAAGCTGGAACACCACGATACAGATAGCCAACACGATGGGCAGCGCACCGAACGTCAAGAGTGTCGATACGGCATTAGCGCCTGCTGAAGGTTTGATACCTGCCTGGGAACGAATCAGAGTCATTGAAGATCCTTTTACGGCGTCTCGCCAAAGGCGTATGCGATAACGCTTTCCTCGTTAATCTTATCTCCCTCCAAGCTCGCCGTGCACAAACCCTCGTGCATCACGTGGACACGATGAGAGAGATGAACCAATTCCTGAAGATCGGAAGTGATGAGAAGGATTGCAGCGCCTTCGGCGCACAGCCGTTGGAGTTGATGGTAGAAGTCGAGGCGAGCGCCAACGTCGATGCCTGCCGTCGGTTCATCGAAGATATAGAGATTCCGTTTGCGGCTCAGCGCTCGGCCAAGCACCACCTTTTGCTGATTCCCGCCTGAAAGCTCCTGAACTGCTTTGTTGGGCTCAGCGGGTTGAACTTTCAGCCTTGCGAGCAGACTGTTCACAAGCTTCGCGAGGACGCCAGTTCGCACAAAGCCCGCGTACGCGGACCCAGCCTCCCCGAGCACTTCAATTGCCATGTTTTCGGCTATCGGGCGGTTCAGCGCGAGCGCCTCACCTCGTCGGTCCTGCGGCAGGTAAACCAACCCGCGCTTAAGCATGGCGGGCGGGGAATGGGCCTTGATGCTTTCGCCGACGAGCACAATTTCCCCGGCATCAATCCCCTGCAATCCGAAGATCGCCCGGGCGACCTCCGCCTTGCCGCAACCAACAAGCCCACCAAGACCGACAATCTCGCCGGCCTTAACCTCAAATGAGACATTCTTGATCTTGTGCCCGGAGCAAAGCCCTTTCACCTCCAAGACAGCGTGGCCTGGAGTATGTGGAATCTGGGGATAGAAATTCGCTATCTCCCGGCCAACCATCTCAGCAATCATCCGCTCGTTGGTCACGTCTGCAAGCCGATGAAAACTCACAAAGCGTCCGTCTCGCAGGATCGTCACGACGTCCCCAAGGCGCCGGATTTCCTCCATCCGATGGCTGATGTAGAGAATGGCCCAGCCCTCTCTTTTCAACACCTCCACCGTGGAGAACAGGTGCTCCGATTCGTCGTGGCTGAGGGTTGCGGTAGGTTCGTCTAGAATCAAAGCACCAGGCTTTCCGCCGAGCGCGCGTACGATTTCCAGGAGCTGCTGTTCAGCGCGTGTCAGGGTGTCGACGCGTGCGTCCGGGTCGATGGCGACGCCGAGTTTCTCCATCGACTTCATCATTCCGGCGCGCATTGCGGCCTTGTCAAGAAACCCGCCTCGTGTTTTTTCTCTGCCAAGCGCATAGTTTTCCAGCGCTGTCATCGACGGCGCCAGGCCAAAGTCCTGCAAGACGGCGTTGACTCCACTCTCGCGCGCCTCCAACGGGGTAAGATCCGGGCAGGCACGCCCGCACAGAACGCGCGCGCCTTCATTTGGCCTGTTTGCTCCAATAAGCAACGAAACAAGCGTTGACTTACCCGCCCCATTCTCTCCGAGAAGCATATGAACCTCGCCGCACCGAAGCGTGAGGCTCACATCCTTCAATGCCGCGAAACTTCCGTAGAATTTGGATACGCCGGAGAGCGAGGCAAATACCTCACCCTCCTGAAGGTCGCTAGCGATGGTCATTTCTTGGTCGCTTCGATCGAAAACTCGACCTTGTATCCCGCGGGCGCGAACATGTCGGTCTTGCTAACCGATTTGACCGTTTCCGCGGTCACCATCTGGGGCTTCGGCCCCGCGCGCTTGGCCTGCAACTTCTGGCCTTGCAACAGTCGAAGGACCATGTCCACGGCAAGACGCCCCTGCAGAACAGTAAAGTCCGTCGGCGAAGCTTTCGCGGCTCCAGCGGCGATATCATCGTAGACCGGCGGGATAATATCGAACGCTGCGACGCTGACCTTCCCTCCTAGATTAGCGTTACGGACTGCGACCGCTGCCGCCTGAGCGGCAATGTCCACGCCGACTAACCAGTTGAGCTTGTCGTACGTCTGTAGCGCGTTGTTGATCATATCGAGCTGGACATTCAGGCCGGTATCGCCGCGCCGCGTCACCGCAATCTCGACTTTCGATTCCTTGATTGCATCGCTGAAGCCACGCACCGCGTCGTCGGACCAGCCCGCTCCCTGCGGGCCCGGAAAGAAGCCAACGACGGTGGGCTTTCCATCAGACTGCTCAACGATGTATTTTCCGGTCTTGTAGGCGAGGTCGTAGAAGCTGACGAGGGCATGACCGGAAACGCTTGGCTCTTTGACGCCATTGACGAAATCGATCACCGGAATGCCAGCATCCGTCGCCCTCTTGACCAGCGGCCCGACACCGTCAGCGCTGATCGCGCCGAGAATGATGCCGTCGAATTTCTGCGCGATGCAGTTATCCATCTGGCTGAGCTGGGTCGAAAGGTTCGTGTACCCTCCGGCCTCGTAAAGCGTCATTGCCGTGCCCGTACGACGAATCTCGGCGGCGACGCCATAATCGGCGGCAACCCAATAGCTGTCTTTGAGATGCGGGAAGAGGACACAGATGTTCCAGGGCTTCGTGACTTCATCGGCGCTCAGAAGCTTCCAGTCGGCATCGGTCTTCTTTTCCCCGTCGACAAGCTGCACAGGGAAGCTTGTAACCGGCTGCTGGCTATGCGCACTTCCCACGAAGGCGCAACCCGCCAGGGCCGCAAGCACGCTCTTCCTCATCAGTCCTCTCATTTTCCATTTCTCCTGAAAGAGTATGTTCTGTTGTTCTTCGGGTCTTACGCCCGATTGCTTTACCGCTGAGCGGTATCGAGCACCCGGCGCATGGCTGCGGCGACGTCCCGCGCATTGGGCGGATCCGAGTGAATGCAAACGGTTTGGAAGGAGACGTTGAGGAGAGTACCGTCGACCGCCTCGACTTTGCCCTCCCGCACCGCGCGCTCGAGACGGGCGGCCGCCTTTTCGATATCGACCGCGGACTGGGTCCTCGGAATGATCAGTTCACCGGCCGGGCCGTAAGAAAGATCGGCGAAGAACTCCGCCACGAAACGTGCCCCCACTGCTCTGGCCGCGCTCTCGTGAAAAGTGCCTGCCATGCCGAAGAGGGGAAGGTCGAAGTTCTTCGCGGCCTCCGCCACTGCGGTAGCGAGCGCCATGTCGCGCGCGGCCATACCGTAGATGATGCCGTGCGGCTTCACGTGGTTCAGGTTTTTCCCGACGGCACGAGCAACACCAGCTAGAGCGCCAATCTGATAGATAAATGCCGCGCGCAGTTCTTCGGGGGACAAGCGCAGCTCACGCCGGCCAAAGCCTTCACGATCTGGCAGTGAGGGATGAGCCCCAATGCTTTTGCCCTCGCGAGCAGCCAGCTCGACCGCACGCATCATGGTCATTGGATCGCCGGCGTGAAAGCCGCACGCGATATTGGCGCAATCGATGAAAGGCATGATCCCCGCATCGTCGCCAAAGCGCCAATTGCCGTAACTTTCCCCCATATCGCAATTCAGCGTGACGCTCATCCCATCAATCCGTCTAGTGTTATAACAGTATTCTGCCCGTCCCGAATTTTAATGTCAACGGGCCTGTTCAGTGTTATAACAAAAAGATCCAGCCGGAGTTTTGCAGTGAGCCCAGAAAACGACCTCCTTCCCGAAGTTTCACAAGAACCAGTTCTCTCGCCGGTCACGCGGGATATGCTTCACGAGCAGATCTACGACAGCCTGAAGCGAAATCTGATGATGGGCCGGTTCATGCCCGGCCAGAAACTACCGCTGAGAACGCTTGCCAAGAGTTTGGGCACCAGCCTGATGCCTGTGCGGGACGCACTTCAGCGCCTCGAAAGTACCGGCTGCGTCGTTTCCACGGCCAATCGGACCATGGCCGTCCCTCATTTCAGCCCAAAGGAGCTGCAAGACATCTGCACACTGCGCATGGTCTTGGAGACCACCACGGTAGAGCGAGCAGCAATGCTGCGAACGGGCGATGAACTGGCTGCACTCGCGGCATTCGTCAGGGACATTGACCGCTCTGCGGAAACAAACAGCATCGATCACTTCCTGGAAGCGAATTATCACTTTCACATGCTGATTGCCGATATGAGCCGGCTCTCCTTCGTCCGCATCCTTCTCGAACCCCTGTGGATGCACATCGGCCCCTCCATCAGGCAGTCCGTTCCCAACGAAGCACTATTCCAAAGCGCTGCACGACGGCACAAGGAAGTGTATGACGCGATTGTCGCGCAGGATTCAAAGAGCGCTGCCATCGCCATCCAAAGAGACATTTTAGATGGCTACAACTTCTGAGTCCTTAGCCGGATGTCCGACGACTTGAAATTTGAAAGCTGTCGATGCGTGTTTTTATCGACGTCTGAGGTCATGAGGACAATGGGCCGGCGAAATTAGCTCATCGATGCGGTTACATGGCTGGCGAGCAGCCCGTGAACGAGGCGCCCGTTAACTGCGTTCCCCGGTCCGTGATGTCCGGCTTGCCGTGGCGAGCGAGAGCGTTCGTCAGCGTCTCGACGCGGCTTCCATCGTGATCAAGAGGCACCATGATAGCATCGGGCGGCTGAACCAGTCGAGCACCACCAAGAGATAGACAAACCCCCATCGTCCATCGCCGACCGCCTGGTTCGGTCTTCTGATCTCCATTCTGCGCAGCACTTGCGAGCAGATCCTGTGCCCGCGATTGGACTTGGTGGTGCGTATCTGGCGACAGAGCGACTCTATCCTCACCCGGTGCAGACAGGCAGGTAAAACGTGTCGGTTTAGCCTTCTGTCTGGATCAAATTGTTTGAGTCCCTCATATCCAGAAAGCCGATCAGGGGGAGTAAACACAGGTGTGCGCAACCTTATCGATGACCAGCGTCGTCACGCGCGCGTTGCAGCATTCGGTCCGATTTTATCCATTGCGATTCCAGGACGTTCACGAGCAAATTTCAGTGCAGTCCGCGTTGCTATTGGACACTTGCCCTCGCTGCAGCAACTTAGTCAGACGATCCTTTCACGCAGTCGGATTGATGTGAGCCCTCAACTACGCCATTTAAGGTTCGGCAATGGTAGCGAACTCAAGTCCGGGCGACATTTCGATGATGGCCTCGGCGCGCTCGCTCTTCAGCACGAATTTGATGGCTCGAGTGCGGTCGACAAACACGCCGCCGAACGTGCCGTTTTGCTCTCGAACGACCCAGTTACCTTGCTGATTCCTGCCAACAAAGACGATGGACACGGGGCGCCGCAAAGGATCGACGAATTCGCTCGTCACATGCCTCTTCTAACGTTGAAACAGATCGGGATGGGACGTGTTCCGGTGCTTTCTGGCTCATCTGCACCTGGGCTCAAGAACCTGAAGGGAAGCTGAGAGTCTCTCCGCCCGGATGAGTAGTTGCACGCTCCTTGTTTGATGGGGAAGAATTTCGCGGAGACGAAGCGAAGTGGCGTTTAAGCGCAACGAGCGCTTCGCCGCACCTGGAGCGGCACATTACAAGTCGATTGTTCAATGCGTTGTCACCGTGGCTTCGCAATCTTTTCTGACGTATCGCTGTCAGATCCCGGGACTCAGCCTGGGTTGCCTCTTTCCAACCTCAGCGCCTCCCTCAAAGACTCCTCGAAGATCTCAATGCCTTTTGACAGCGTCTCAAGATCAATCGTGAGCGCAGGCAGAAGTTTTATGACCTGATCAGTGGCCCCGCATCGCTCGATCATGTAGTCCCCGCAATTTCCGCAGTCTGACAATCAAATCCCAATGCCATGCCGCGTCCTCGAACTGTAAAGCGGTTTCCATGCTCGGTTGCGACGGCCTCGAGGCGCCGACGCATCACTTGCCCAGTCCGATCAATCGCCTGTGAGAATGCTTGGTTGCGCCAATAGTTGTTGATAGCTGCTGTTGCAGATACCAAGGCAAGGTTGTTCCCTCGAAAGGTGCCCGTATGCTCTCCTGGCAGCCACGCGTCAACTTGCTCCTTTATCAAAAGCATAGACAATGGGAGACCATATCCACTTAGCGTTTCGGCAATACAACAATGTCCGGCGATAACGCTGCGAATTCAAAACTGAAAAACTCGCGCGTACGACCGCACCCCATTTGGACATCGTCGACGGTAAGGAGAGCACCGAATTCCCGTGCTATGCTTTGGAGTGATTTAGCCCATCCGCACTGGCCACATTTATTCCCCCCTCTCCCCGGACGGTCTCAACCAGAACAGCAGCAGGCAAGTCGATGCCGCTACTCTCATCGAGCAATGCGTTTCGCAAGTGGTCAACAGCATGCCCAAGATAACCATCATAGGGCATGAAAGTACTCCACTAGCCTTGCCGATAGAACCGATTGCCGCTCGCAGCAATCGCCCCCAAACTCATGCCGTGATAACCATTCGTGAATGAAATAACATTCTGACGTCCTGTGACTTTGTGAGAGAGCTTCAATGCTGCTTCGATAGCATTCGCGCCGGTTGGTCCCGTAAACTGAAATCGATAATGCGACCCGGCGACTTAAGTCATCATAGCGCTGGAAGTCTCCATATACTCGCGTTTCGCAGGAGTAGCCAGATCGAGACCGCGAATAACGGCATCCGAAGTCAGATAGTCAGCGAGCGTTGCTTTGATCGCATGGTTGTTGTGCCCGTAATTGCACCAGAGAGGAAGTCGATTAGCTTTCGGCCACCCTCCATCAACATGATGCATCTATCTGCCCTACTGAACATACCGGGAAACGAACGTTAGCATGAACGAACGTTCGATTCTAGAGTTTCAAGCGTTGGCATCGCCTTTAACTCGCTAGTCGGCATGTCCGTGGTGGACCCCTCTGCTAGCCCTGTGTCATTGGCAGCGACGCTTCAATCGTCGATCATCCGCCGAAACATAATTCGAGAGGCATTCGCGCGGCGAGAGCTCCGACATATCAGCCTCTCCTGAATAGCTGAGAGACCAGACCGCCGAACCTATCAACGCTAGTAGCCGCCTGTGCGCGTGACCTGCCTTCTGAGTTTCGCTTCGGGTGGCTAGATTTGCGCGCGAGAATGCAGAGCAATAGCGACGGTCAGATGGATTCCGTGACTCTCATCGGTCCCGAGATGCGCCCATTTCGCAAGTCATCGCTCCTCCGGTGTACCGATCAATTGTCACGCGGCCAGCGACCCACCAAGACTAGTAGTGTCTCAGTCGCCCTTTCATGTTGTACCGGAAAGTTGTCTCGAAGCAGATGATGTCTATCAATCACGACAGGACGAGGATGTGGCAATGACTGGCCTGTTTAACCGGTTGCATGTGTGCGCTTCCTTCAGTCGCATGCCGTCGAGGCCTTGGAAACAATGGCTCGCGGCTCTCGACAGGAATCTATTTTGAACGACTACGTTTGATGTCGCACGCCCGGCGCCTACCAAGAGCCCCACATACCCACACTCTCGGCAGGAGAGGTCGCCGAGCCGGCTTTGGCGCAAAAGAAGGACAAGGAGAGCCTCGCCGATTGGCTTTACGTCTTGCCCGGTCCGTTTTGCCGCGGTTTGGCGAACCCTGCATGCCCGTCTTCGCGGCGAAGAAGAATGACATCGTTCATATCTCGTAGCACCCGGAGGAGATCTCTATGCGCGCCGCGTGCACAATCTCATTCGGCGGGCGCGCGGGTATACCTAAACTCGGGCGGTGCAGGCTGGCTGTGGCATCCGGATCTTACATACCCAGGCGGAGATATGTGTTTGCGCCCGCTAAGATCGAAGAGGGCGAGCAAGTGGCTATTGTTTTCATTACAGGAAGCGCGGACGGCCTGGGACGCGCGGCGGCCGAGACCTTACTGACCGAAGGCCACAGAGTGTTACTGCATGTCAGGTCAAACGACCGCATTCCTGCCATGGGCGACATTGCTTCGCGCGCCGCTGGTATTGCGATTGGCGATCTCTCCAGCGCGCGAGAGGTCAAAAGCATCGCCGATCAAGTGAACGCGATCGGTCGCATGGATGCGATCATTCATAATGCCGGCGTCTATACCGAACGAACCCGAGGATCGACGATCGAGGGGCATCCGAACACGCTTGCCGTCAATTCCCTGGCGCCATACATGCTGACGGCTTTAATCGAGCGCCCGGCCCGGTTGGTTTACCTCAGCAGCAGCTTGCACCGTGGCGGCGAAGGTTCACTCAGCGATCTCAATTGGAACAAGCGACCTTGGGATTGGGCGAGAGCGTACTCGGAAAGCAAGCTTCACGTCGTCGCGCTCGCCCTTGCGCTGTCGCGACGTTGGCCACACGTGTTAAGTCATGCGGTCGATCCTGGCTGGGCGCGCACGAAGATGGGCGGCGTTGACGCCCCGGTAGACATCGACACTGGCCAGCGCACGCAGAGTTGGCTCGCCGTGAGCGGCGAGTCAGCAGCCAAGGTCAGCGGGCGTTATTGGCGCCACCTCAAGCAAGAAGCGCCTGCCAACGAGGCGACGCATCCGGAATTCCAGGCACGGCTGATCGCAGAGTTCGCCAGGTTGACCGGCGTGGCACTTCCTTGAAGACGTGGGATCGAGTACCGCGCGTTAAGTTCTACCGGCCCAGAGCGCGCGGCAATGATCGGCGGGGAGTTATCCGGCGCGTACCGTTAGCCTGATCACCCTGACCGTCAACTGCAATGCCAAGAAAATATGCCATCATGGAATCTGTTGAAGCTGCAGTAAAAGCTGCCTGGGCGGCGATCGATCGCGAGCGGAGTTATGTGACTGAACTCACCCGTAAGATGGTTCAGATTCCATCAGTCAATCCAAAGTTTCTGAAGGAGCCGACCCAGAATCGCGAGGGCGCGGTTCAAGACTTGATCGAGCCGACGCTAGAGTCACTTGGAATGGCGATAGACCGATGGGACGTGTTCCCGGGCAGACCGAATGTGGTTGGTCAACTCGCCGGCTCTGAGAAGCGCAGCCTACTCTTGTGCGGCCACATCGACGTGGTGCCGATCGGCGAGCGGAGCGCATGGACGATGGATCCGTTCGGGGCCGAAATTAAAGACGGTAGACTTTACGGCCGCGGCGCCATTGATATGAAGAGCGGCCTAGCAGCCGCCATTGCCGCTGTCCGAGGCATCAAGGCCGCGGGTATCGAACTTGATGGTCGCGTTTCCATCCATTCCGTCATTGATGAGGAAGCTGGCGGCTTCGGCGCCATTGATGCGGTGAAGCGCGGTCATCTTGCCAAAGCGGCCATCATCACTGAGCCAAGCTGGGGTAATATCCTGGTTTCCGAAGGTGGCTTAGAATGGATTCGCGTTACCATTACGGGTCGCCAAGGCCATTCTGCTTGGCGCTACAATGAAATTTGGCCGCAGCGCGATGAACCTGATCGGCCGGCGCGAGCAGTAAATGCGATCGATATTGCTGCACGATTTTTGGACGCTCTTAAACACTTCGAAAGCTCGCGGTGTCGGTATCGCCAGCATCCGCTATTGCCGCCGGGGATGAACACAATAAACGTAGGCGCCATGCGCGCCGGCGCCGGCCTCGGGCGGGATGGGTTGCCGCTCGTCATGACCAATCCCGCAATTATCCCGGACGTCGCGGTCATCGATCTCGACTACAAATTTCTTCCAAACCAAACGAAGGAAGATGTGCGTTCCGAATTTGAAGCTTTTGTGCACCACTTCTGTCAGCAGGACCTATGGCTCCAGCAGAACCCTATTAAGGTCCATTGGGAACTCAGCGGCCTGCATTTCCCGCCGATGAATACACCATCCGATCATCCGATTGCACAGTCGCTTTTCAAGCGCCGAGTCCAACTCGGCGGTGAGCCGAAGATCACAGGATTCATCGCTGTCGCAGACTGCGCACATTACGCCGGCGCCGGTGTGGACAGCATGATCTACGGCGCATCTGGCGACGGTCTTCACAGTAGTGACGAATACGTAGTCATCGCTTCGTTGGAGGAGACAACGAAAACTCTGGCCGCCGGAATAATCGACTGGTGCGGAATCAGATGAGTACATTCATGAATGAAAACGTGCGGACGGCGGAGGCGATGCCATGACTGGCGAGCACGCCGGTGAACGCGGCGCCCGTGAACTGCGAGCCCTGGTCGGTGTTGAAA
>NZ_LWIG01000060.1 GCF_002068095.1 Bradyrhizobium sacchari
CGACGCTTCCGCATCCTCAACATCGTCGACGACGTCACCAAGGAATGCCTGGGCGCCATTCCGGAGACGTCGATCTCGGGGCGGCGCGTGGCCCGCGAACTCACGGCAATCATCGAGCGACGCCGCAAGCCAGGAATGATCGTGTCCGACCATGGCACCGAGTTCACCTGCAACGCCATGCTGGCTTGGTGCAAGGACGCAGCCATCGATTGGCACTTCATCGCACCGGGAAAGCCCATGCAGAATGGCTTCGTCGAGAGTTTCAACGGCCGGATGCGCGATGAGCTACTCAACGAGACTCTGTTCTTCGATCTCGACGACGCCCGCACCAAGATCACCAAGTGGGTCGCCGACTACAATCACCAGCGTCCACACTCGTCGTTGAAATACCTGACCCCCGCGGCCTACGCCGCCCACCTCACCGGCAACGGACGATCGGCTGCGCAACCCCGACCAGCTCCGCCGATCGTCCGTTGCTCCACCCGCGCCACTTGGCGTACAAAACTCCGAGACTCTAACTGCCGCTGGATGAAAATTCAGTGGCAGGTCACATGGATCCCATACAGTATGGAGAACTTTGGGACCCCACAATGAGGTCTGCCGCGGCTGCATTTCTCGGGACAATAATGGTTGCCGTCGCGCTAGCGGTTCGCTGGACCGTGTGCGACATTCCTTATCTGTCCCAGCTCATGCTCGGAGTGCCACCCCGCTCACTTCGATAAGTAGCTGTAACGGAGATCTGATCATGAGGCTCTCGCAAACCATCCCTGAACCTGCTGTCTGCGCAAGGCAAGACAATCTGGAAAAATGTCCTCGGAAATTGGGTCGTTGCCCTCACGTAATTTGCTTCCCCCGAACGTCTATCGCAGATGCGGCCGATCCCTTCGAGGGGGCGCGAAGGCCCGGTCCCATGCGTCACGATAACGTCCGAGCAGAACGGCGCTTGCGATGATCAGAAGAATATCAACGTGGATACCACCAGATTGAGTGCATGCTCCATTTGCGCCCTGTGTGTGATGCTTGTCGGGTGATGAATGTATGACAGCCCTACGCCTGCATATATTCCCGGAGCGAGACGGGCGGTATATGTTCCGGTGATTGCTGTTGTTTCGCGATGCGCAAGCTGCCCTTTGGCGAGGGCAGCGTCCACCGCAAATTTGCTCCAGCTCGTGTTGCTTGCGACGAGCGCAATTAGATCATTGGGCCGACTGTCAAATGCTCCCTTCGCGTAAAGACGAAGCTCGTAATACCGGCTGATCCTGTTCAGGTCCGGCGGAGCTCCCATGATGGAGAAACCGCCATAGATGCCGCGAGATGGGGTCCCGAGGGCGTCACTCTGCCAGAGCTGCCTGTCCGCAGCGATGTAGTGAAAGTTGTTCCCGCTCTCCCTTTGTTGCTTCGGATCCGCCACATTCGAATAGCGACTACTGTTGACACCAACGCCCGCACGCAGCCACGTGTCGTGAACGTCGGCAGCAGCCTTGCTCTTGTAACCGGCTTCTTCAACGAGAAGGATGCCTGCATTGGGCGTGCTCCAGTTCAAGCCAATGGGATCCCCGGTTATGTGGGCATAAAGACCATCCGGGCTGATCGATCGCTGGACGGAGACCTTGTTGTACAAGCCGTCGCCAATATTGTACTTCAAGTTGACCGCAGGTCTCGGGGCGGCATTGGTGCTCATCCCTCCCTGGAGCAAGGCAGACATGTTCGATCCTGTAATCCCTCCGAACAATGTGCCAGTGAATTCATTTTGGTTTCTGAGGTAACCAAGTTTGAGTTCGAGTGTCCTGTCGAAGAAAGTCTGGTAGTAGGCAAGCGTATTGATCCCCACTCGATCTGGCCCCGGCCGATCCCAAGTCCAGTATTGCTGCTCGGCGCCTACGACAATCTGTCCGTCTGCAATGCCAAACCGGCTAAGATCGTAAGTGACGATCATGAAGTTTGCCGACGCGAAGGTCGGATTCTGGCCCATATAAAGCTGGTTTGCGGTGGTGCTTCTGGCTGCATTCGGCAGCTGATTATTTGCAAAGCTGTTGTGCGACCAACCGATATAGCCGATGCCGACATCTGCCAGCGCCGATCTAACGCCGCCCTTGTCCTGATCAATCGTGTCCGCAGGGCCAGGTATGTTGAGCCATGACCCTTTTTCGCGTAGATTTTCGAATCTTGCGAATGGATCGCTCGTCTTTTGCGATCTCGTCTGAGCGATCCCGTCCGGTTTGCCGCTCTTCTTCAAAGGCACACCCGGGCTTGGTACTGGCGCTGGGGCAGGAGGGCTGATGGCCTGATGGATCAGATCGATCCGGAGCTTTTCGGCGCGATCGGATACCTGTCGTCTTTTGCTGGCCTGATCCACAGGGTGGCTACTTGGATCAAGCCCGCTTCCGGTTTGTGCCAATACGGAATTGCCAACCAGACAAGCCGCTAGCGGAAGTGCGATGAGAAGCCGACCTTGCTTTTCTCTTGATCTCAAACAGAAAGAAAGTCCTGCCATAGCCGAGTGTGTCCAAGGCTCAGGCGTCGCATCAAAGCAATGGCGCAGGGCCCACTTCGGATCCATCTCTGCCGGTAATGAATAGAACGCACCATGGCTTGATTGGCCCAGCATAAGCGCCCGGCGATTTCGCGTATGAGGGCGAGCAAAAGGAGCCAGAACACGATTTATGAACCACTCAGAGTCCCCAAAGCTCTCAGCTCCCGGCGCGATGATCATCTGGTTCGCAGCTTTGTCTTTCTGGATGACTGGGTGCGCCGCGGGCCAGCCGCGAGTGTTGGCTCGGCAAAATGCGCTGGACGAGCGCGCAGGGCTCGCTGTCATGGACACAAAAGCACTGCGGATGCCCACCTTGCTCGAGTTAGACGATTTTCGGCGGCGCTGCGCATCCGCATCGCAGGCTGCTCTGGGGACCAAACGGCAACCACGGCGAAGCAGCGCTCGCGGGCACGAGGCCTGGCTTCACAAAGCGTTTCATTGGTATCGTTGCCGCCGAAACAGGCGAGGATCGCCCAGCTCGCCGAAGAGCCTTTGAATCTGCGCGCCGGTCAATCACACGACAAAGTCCAACCTGGCGGCCCGGGAGACCGGAGGGGCCAGTCATGGAGTAGCTTTGTCGCCGATCGGCGAGCAAGTTGCTGGCCACTTCAGCGCCGTTGGTGCGGCAAAATCTGCCTTTCATCCGAGTCCTTGACGTCCGCAGCGTTCGTTGGTCAGGCTTGCGACGTCCCGTCATCTCGCACAACCTGCCGGAACTGGTGGTTGACCAGGTGTAACGGTAGCGGTCCAATCGGCCATTGCGGCTCGGTCGCCCACGCGTTGGGCTTACGTGGCGTGTCCAAGATGAAGTTGCTGGCCTCGTCGAAGCATGAGGTGGGCTCCAGCCAAAACACTGCTCAGTGGACGGTGGCGTTCGTGCAACGCTGAGAAAATCTGGAAGGTTCTTGTGAATGATGAGAAAGTACTGTTCAGTTCAAGACGAGAACCCTCGCTCGCTGCTGATGCTATCATCAAGAACTCAACCGGTTTGTCGCGTTGAGGGAAGTATCGAAGCCAGGGCAGCCAATCAGGAAGGTCCCCAAAATTGACTATTGGCGACGCGGGCAGCTCTGCAGCGCGTCGGCATCGCGCGCTGTCGCATCGGCAAGTAAGCTTGGATTTCGAGCCGGTGACAATGAACTTGATTGATCAAGCGGCCACCTCAGAGGTGAGGCCGCTCTTGCACACCCCGCCAAGACGGATTCTCCTGGCTTCGCTGCTCCCGCTTGTCCTCGCCGGCTCGTGTACTGCTGGCGCCTGGCTCTGGGCTGACCTTGAACAGGCAATCGAGACACCGCAGGTCCAGGAAGTCGCTCCAACGATGAGCTCGTCACCACAGGACAGTGCGTCCCTGTTAGAGATAAAGTGGGCGCAGCAGAAAGTTGGCGACGAGATCGCGGCGCTCAACCGCCAGATCGGCGCCCAGCGGGATGACCTGAAAGCGCTTCTGGATCAGATCACCATGCTGACTTCGCGGATCGAGTCGCTGCAGACCTCAACACCTGTCTCTTCTGCAGCTTCGGTAGCGCCTTTACCGCCAGTCCCGGCTATTTCAAGCGTCGCAAGGAAACGCATGAAGGGAGCCAAACCACAAGGACCTGTTTCTGTCGGAGGAGCGCCACTGATTGCAGGACCGAAGAGAGCCGAACCTTGAGGTCTAGAACCCCTCTCCAACTGCTCTCGAGAAGGCGGACCGTAGCTTCGCAAAGCTATTCGGGCCGTAAAATGCCCGAAGTTTGTGCGGGAGCCGGCGTATCGAGCGGGATTTTGCTGAACGGGCCGTCACCATCATCGAGAGAACTTTGGGTGTATAGGGCAAAGCCCTTTTACGGATGGTCGTAGGGGGCGAAACGGTGGAACCAGCTGCGCTTCTCTTTCAATCAGCTCCCATCTGTTTAGTCGGGTTCGAGCCCACGTTCGAATGATCGTGTCATCCCACCGCCGCTGCATCCTCGAATCTGCCTGTCTGCCTGACGCTCTTCTTCGAATCGCTGTATGCAAGAACTCAGCGGTTTGGGATCCCGTCCACATGTCTGACCTAACTAAGCGGGATACGGTCGAGATAAGTATCGAAAGCAGCAGCAACGGCACGAATGACAAACCGGTGCTCCTCCCTGATCCGAATGACGCCCTTTTCAAGGTCTACTATCCCGTCTTCGACAAGCATTCCCAGGCGGTCGGTCGAATCGAGAAAAGGAATTGGATCAAATCCGTGAGTAGCGCAGATCGCTGGTACGTCGGCCTGCAAGTCGCACATCAGACGCTCGATGATTACAGCGCGGAGGCGATCTTCACCGGTCAGACAGTGGCCTTTTGCGGTTGCCAGACGGCCCGCGCGAATGTGTTCGTGATAGGAAACGGTTGCGATCTCGTTCTGGACGTAACCCTCACGCAGACGGCCGATGGCTGACGGACCTAAGCCGATTACGGTTTCGCAGGTATCAGCCGAATAGCCCAGGGAGTTGCGGCGCAGCCGACCCGCTTTCTGCGCCAGCGCGAGCTCGTCGTTGGGCAGGGCGAAATGGTCGAGCCCGATCTGGCGGTAACCGGCCGAGACCACCGTATCTGCAATGGCCGCGGCTTGCTCGGCGCGCGCCACATTGTCCGGCAGCGCCGTCTCATCGATCTGGCGCTGGCGTTTCATATAAGAGGGAACGTGAGCATAGCCGAAAGCCGCAAGCCGGTCTGGCCGCATGGCCAGAGCCGTCCGTGTAGAGTCCACGCAAGACCGCACCGTCTGATGCGGCAGTCCGAAGAGGAGGTCGAAATTGATGCGGCTTATCCCATGCTGGCGAAGAGTTTCGACGACAGACGCCGTCTGCACCTCACTCTGCACGCGGTTGACCGACCTTTGAACGATCGCATCGAAGCTTTGCACGCCGATGCTCGCACGGTTGACTCCGGCCACTTGTAATGTTTCGGCCATCTCGGCCGTGAACGCACGCGGGTCGATTTCTATGGCGATGGTAGCTGATTTGCTGAACGCGAAGCAGCGACGCAGGAGTTCCATCAAGGCGAGGAAATCGGCCGGTGCAATGGTGGTTGGCGTCCCGCCGCCGAAATGCACGTCGCTTACCGGCAGAGCGCGAGGCGCTTGCTCTGCGACCAAACGTATCTCGGCATGTAACGCTGCCAAGTAATTGCGGATCGGTCGCTCGCTGCGAGTGAGGCTTGTAGGGAAGCCGCAATACCAACAGATAGAACGACAGAACGGAACGTGGATGTATAGCGACACGGGACCGTCGGGCGGCAGCCGCCTCAACCATGTCTCACAAGTCTTGGCACGGACGGTCGCGGAGAAATCCGGCACGGTCGGGTATATGGTGTACCAAGGCAGGCGAGCGTCGCAATACTTGTTCAGGAGAGACGTCTGCAAAGCCTAACTTTCTCATAGTCAAACGGCATAGTGACCGATGCTCACTGTTATGTCTTTGCGTTGTGTCAAATGGGTCTAACGGGTCCTGAGATCTGGCCTGCTCTCGATTACTGCCAAACGCAGCGTAGGGGTTCAGGCCTGGAAGCGAGCGCCGCTCGTCCGCAATTATTCGGACGTTTATGGTGGCATATGAATTTCTACGAAGTCGCTCGAATGGCGCGACGTGCCGCGACCGGCCTGCGCGCAGTATCAATCCTCGCCGGGCAGCGTCGTTTCCGCATTCCCTGGCGTGCAGCCTTTTTGCGACGGAAACGGGGATCTGAAGACCTCAGCTGAGCTTGTCGCTGGACCTTCAACCCGGGTGTGCGAGGAAAGGCCGATGTGGTTGGTCCGCAATCGACGGACACGCTCCCGTTCAAGGCCGGCGTGTCACGGAGTTGCTTGTTAGATGAGAGCGCCAGGTGCGATTGCAGCATGTGACGCTACGTGCGATTCAAGTCCTTTGGAGCAGCTCACCAAAAACATTTTTTGATTTCAACTATAAAATCAATGAGCCTCAATTCCGCCACGCTGCTTGTCTCATTGCCGCAAGCATCATCACGGATGTACTGATGATGTTGGGGTGGCCCCGGCGCACTTCACCGCCCCCGGCATAAGTGCGTCGGGACGCCTTGGTTCGGCGGCGTCTCGTTTAGATCTGATACAGCAACTCGCAACGACTTGGACGTCGTGCTGATGGCAACGCGAGCTCGGCGAGAGACCTCAGACACGCGAGTTGCTATAGTTTCTATTCTGCTTGATCAGTTGAGGCGTTTTGTTTGGTATCACCTCGCAGCTATTGATCGGCCCAGATCGCAGATCTAAGCAGTTGTTCTTCTGCGTCGCATCACCATGAAGGGATCGGCGTACGCCTTATCTGCTCGCCCGAGCGGCCGACGTTAATCCTCCCGCCGATTGGGAGGCGCGAACCGGATGAGACCTAGTAATGACCAGCTCATGACGAGTAGCCGGAACGCGCTCGGGGATCCGCCCCACTGTCGCTCGACTCTACGGCTTTTCGCGATCGTGTTGGCGGCTTTCAGGGGGGCAAGGGGCTTGGACAAGGCTTGAGCTGCAGCTTGCATCATGTTGTACTTCGAGCTGACCGCGCTGGATCGCTTGCCAATCCCAGGAAAGATGGGAGTTTCGACTTCAAGCGCAAACCAATTGGATGCCAGCAACGAGCAGAACCGCCACGAGGATGAACTTGGTACCTGTCTGGCTCAACCATTTCAGGCCGATTACTGTTCCAGCGACCGCACCCGCTAGCGCGGCGATGGCGTAAAGAGCTAAATTCGGGGACGGAAATTGGCCGGTGAAAAGAGCTCCGACGAAGCCGACCGTGGAATTAGCGAGAATAAAAGGAGCTGATAACGCGGCAGTCTGCTTAGGTGATGCCCAATTCAATGCGATAAGCGTCGGGGCGAGAAACACTCCACCGCCCACGCCGGTCAGGCCGGAAAGCAAGCCAAGGACCGCGCCAATGCTCACGCTTGCCCGGAGCGAAGTTTGGCAAACGCGAGCGCCAGCTCGGCCGCGCCGCATGATCATCACGGCGCTCGCCAGAAGAAGAACGATACCGGTCAGTGTTTTGTACATGTGTTCACCGAGCACAATCAGGCCACCGGCAAGCGACGTTGGCATCGATGAAAGGAGAAGCGGTCGCAGGATTGTCCAGTCTACGACCTTGTTGCGGTTAAAGAGCCACGTAGAATAACTTGCGACAACCATGTTGAGACCAAGCGCCGTCGGGCGCATCTCTGAGGATGGCATATCAAAGAAAGCCATTAGCGCGAGGAAGGCAGTGCCGCCAGCCTGGCCAGCGCTCGCATAGAGCAGTGAGATGATCGCGAAGAGCAGAGAAAGCATGCCTCACCGATCCCTGGCGAAGTTCTCGCCGTTTCCACTAACCCCATCATGATTCGGCATCGAGCGCCGGCCCTATTGCTTTCCCGCTCGGGGCGGATTTCTGAGAGCTAGCCGAGAATGGCCGGAAGTGCAGGTCCAAGTTCTTTAATGAGTGCCATGTGTCGATCCTGCCATCAATTGTCAAAGTTGGCACTTGACTGAGGTGCAAGGTGGCTGAGCTTGGAGCCTGAGACGGTCGGCTCGAGGCGCCGGCGAGAAAAGCAGAACGTCTTGCTCTAGGGCACCTCGTGCCGCGGCTCGCGCAGGCGGTCTGTCGTCTTCTCCCGATGGCATGAATGCTTCGATACGCCCTACATCGGAACCAAACGTCCCCTTGATCTCTTGCAAGGTTGGATTTTGGCGAAATCAACAGTTGGTATGGCACTTGCTAGTCTGACCCGGGGTCCTCTCGCGTCTGGAGATGCGCATGCAAAGTGTCCTCAGCATCAAGCAGGTCTCGCGAGTGCGCGTATCTCTCGTTGCGCCTTTGACTTGGCCCTTTGCTGTACGTTCCGTTCGTTTGCGCTGGACGTGCCGGGCGGGCCCGCTGAGAGGCCGGGCAATGATGCGGAGAATACGGCTTCTGCCCTGGCTGTTCCGTGTTGCGCATCGATCGCGTAGCCGGCGCCGTCACAGAGCGGAGGATCAGGGAACTGTTAGGGATGGCAATTCGCAAGATTGGGGAGAGAAAGACCCTCCTGTTGTGTTTGTCGCTAAGCAGAGAGTGGGTGCTGACAAGGCGCGCGTCGACTCTCGCACCGACAAGCGCATCGGCGTGCTCTACTTTACCCGTATCGCCCAGTTCACTGCCCACGATCTCCTCGTGCTCAGTCGCGACACAAAGCAAAGCGTCGTTCGGACGCAACCGCGCTTCTCGCCATGCAATCTAAGCAGAGCCGAACCTCTATCGCTAGTGCCGTGTGGTTCTTGTCGCCAGCCCAGTCCAGTGCCCATCCACGTTCGATCACTGCCGGCATCAGCAAGCGGGCACCCTTGGAGTCCCATCGATGGCACGGATCATCAACACGGATAATGAGGCGATGATCTCAGCTCTCGTAGTGCGGCATGGCGAGCCGGACCGACCACTTTGCCGTTCAGCGTCGGGGCGGAAATGATGACGCTATCTCCGCTGTTTTGATCAGACGAACGTGCCGGTGAGTCGACGGCAAAGGAACGTATTTGGGAAACGACCTGTGATACATTGCGGGCGCTCAGAGCACCTTAACAAACCTTAGAGTTCAGCTCATGGACTGGAATGTGGTTCCGCCTGACACAAGCGCACTCGAACACGATGACGGGGAGCTCGATCGGCGTGCCGAGGCGCCCGTCATGGACCACTTCAGCTTCACGGAGTGCGCGAACCAGACTCATTCGCTCAGAGCGCTATTCGAGCTTCTTGTAAGCTGTGCCACTAAGGAAGGCTTCAGTGAAGTAGCTTACGGCGCTCTCAACTTCGATGAGCCACTCAGGCTGGCGGAGTATCCACCTCCGACTGTGGCTGTGAAGTGGCCGCCGGACTGGTGCGACCGATACTTCAAACGCAAGTACCATACTATCGATCCGGTGATCCGGCGGACGCCGATGCTTTCGCGGCCGTTTTTGTGGGATCAACTCGCCGTCCACTATCAACTTCAGCCGGACGAAAGGCGCGTACTGGATGAGGCGAGAGAGGCGGGCCTCAAGCATGGCATGAGCGTGCCGTTGTTTGGGCCGTCGGGCAGGGTATCCGTGGTGTCGTTTGCATCTGCGTGCGACGATGCCAATCCTCGGGACCGCCTCGGTCATCTCAACGCGCTGGCTTGTCTCTTTCATGCCGCCCATAGCGAGATCGCCCGCCCCTGCAATGATGGTTACGAGAGAAAAGTGGCACTATCCAAGCGAGAGATCAGTTGCATGCGGTGGGTAGCCGAAGGGAAATCGTCATGGGAAATTGGAATGATCCTGGGAATTAGCCAGAATACAGTCAGTTATTATGTCAAGAATGCGATGCGAAAGCTGGGTGCGACCAGCCGAATTCAAGCGGTGGCTATGGCTATTCGCCTCAATGTTCTTTGAATTTGTAGGAACGAGCACCAAGTGCCAGGTCGTTCGTTTCCAGCTTCTGACAATTTGAGCATGCCACCTTCGGGCAACTCGCCGACACAGCGCTCCTCGGCGCAAGTCTTGAATCTCACGCTGCGTGAGGTTGCGGGACTTCATAAGCTCGATGAGATGTCGAATCGACTGGAGCGTTCCCCAGTGGGTTGGAGGCATGGCGGCCAACACGCCATCCAGCTGATGATCCATTGCTCAGACGAGCTCGCACCTGGTGCTTCGGAGTTGGGGTCGGTGCAGGCAAGGAGAGGAGCTATTGAGGTAAGAGCCCCGACCGCGGTCGGGGCTCCCGACTCCCGCTACCGCGCGGAGATCACCATTTGGGGAACGGCGAGCTGAACTTGTAATTGAGCCGTGCCGTGAGGAGATCGACGTCCTGGTGGACTCGATCCGCGCCAACGGCTGCCGGGAAGCTTATGTTGCTGCGCTGCATGAACAAGTGGTTATACTCCACGCCAGCTGACCAGTTCGGCGTGAGACTGACTTCGGCTCCGGCGCCCAGCACGCCACCCCAACGCACATCATTGCTGTTGGCAATCTCGGCGCCAGTCGCCACCGAGTTGACGTGATAGGTGTTGCTGGTCACCGCAGCACCGCCCTTGCCGTAAAGTAGCACGGCATTGAAAGCGTAGCCGATATGGCCCGTGAGTAGACCAAATGCATCTGTCTTGGTGCCAACGCTGTCTGCCGGGAAGGCGGTGCTGACGTTGGAGCCGCTGAAGTCGGCCCAGTTGCCCTGGCCTTCGAGGCCGTACACCATGTTGAAGATGTGCCAGCGATAGCCAATCTGGCCGCCAATGGTTCCGCCAGTGGAATTATGGCAGCCCTCGGGAGTGAGGCCATTGAAATCCCAGCAATTGCGGCTCGTTCCCCNCCCCACCCGCCATTGACACCGAGATAGTAGCCGGACCAATCGACAATCGGGGCTGCGACCGGCGGCGGCGCTGCCTTCACCTTGACAGGCTGCCCGGCCAAGTCCGTGCCGAATGAGGGAGCGGCCGCACTGAGTGCGCCGATGGTTGCGGTCAGAATCAGAAAAGTTTTCATTCGAGTGTCGTTTCCTTTCGGTGCCCCCCGGCGCCGTGCGTTTAACAATCTGATCGCGAATTGCTGTAACTGCCGCACAACATGTCTTGGAAAGAAATGCGTCCAATCGTACGCAGCGTAAGATTGTGGAGCGCGGCAACTTGCCGCTGCTCCGCCTCCACCGAGATGCTGCGAGGCGCCAGTATCCGCCTTGGGCGGCTTCTTCTTGAACACGATCCGTTCATAATGACCTACAATGCGGCGCAATGTTGGGAGGCCGTTTCGCTCCTTCTGTCGCGAACGAGCACTAAAGCAGCTGCGCCTGCACGCTCCGTGCACGCTGGCTGTTCAGAGAGTTCGGCAATGAAGACTGTCGATCGAGGGCGCGCGTCGGGCGCTCAAGGTCGCGCTTCCGGCAACGCGGCCGTTCTATCGCGGTAATCGCGAGCGACGCCGTGATGCTCGGTCGATCACAGGCTCGATCGCGTTGGCCCCGCGACCTATCATAAATGTGGCACAATGTTCGTCGACTTCTACTTCGACCGACAGACGTCGAGAAGCGATGCGGCTACGTTTGACAACGCTCTTGCTTGAAGTTGCGGCAACATCTGCCGAGCTCAAGGTCAGGGAAGAAAACAGTAGCCGGCCCGCTTGCACCAGCAAATACCAGCGCGGCCGCCCCGTCTCGTCGCCGATGGCTGTGGCGTCTAGCTTCTTGGTTTCGGAGCGCCACGAGAGCTGCAGAGGCAACAGCACTCGCGAACGTTGTCGTCTCGAAGGGAACCGAACATGAGTGGAGGAAAGTTTGCTCGACCACCCGATTGTCCTATCGCATAAGGCCCCTTAAATGCCTTAAGGAAGCTAAATGCTCCCAGCAGTACAGGTGCAAGCGCCTCATTGTCGTCTCGACGATGCCAGCTCAGCTCGCAAGTTGCGTATCGCCTCGTTTGCCAGATTCAGAGTATTCCGCTCCCCGTTTCTTATCAAACACTCAAGGTAAGAGCGCAACCTGCTATGAAGGACCGTTTTGAGATTATGGGCCAGCAACGGATCCTTCTCAACAAAGCCCCAAGCCTTGTCAAATGCGACGCTCACGACAGCATCAGGCACCTGCACTCGGTCGTAGAATTGATCCATCTCAAACACTCCTCGACATCCTGATAGAAGAAGTACCTTCCGGGATTTTGCAGCGTGTCCCAGCAAGCAAGACATCAGCGTCGCAGACCTCTTATCGGGCTGCTCCCGATGCTTCACTAGGACTTATAGATGTTTGTTGAAGTCCGGATGACCGAATGTCGTATTGCCAAGGCGGCATTCGAATAATTCTGGAAGGAGTGAATCGAGTAGGGGTTGTCACGCACGTCCCTGCCCTAGTAGTCCTGTTGGTTGGCGTCGTTCATAAGTTGGCTCCTGTTCCTGCAACAGGAAGATCGGCGTGCGTAGGCTGCCCCGATCCGACCTGCGGGACAGCTCATGCGGCAACGCGCGTTACAGTGTCGAAACTCCGCGCGCGCGGCCTGGCTCGCCTGAAGAGGGGCACGCGACTTGATTCGGGATTGGCGGAAGCGGCGAGCTTGCGGATGAAGAGCCCATAAACCGCAAACCTTCGAGCCCTGGTGCGTACGGCCTTCACCACTGTCAGCCCAGCGACACACCTTCGATCAGCGGCGTCACCCTCCCCAAAAACACCAAATCAAATCTTAGTCTGCAGCTGCACGTAAAAAAATTAGCTTGGCGATCGTCATTCGATTTGCGGGAGTCCGCAGTGCTTCCGGTAATGCCGTCACAGTCTGATCGAAAACGCGTCCCAGCACCTGAAGGTCCTCAGGGTAGTAAACGCCACGGTCTCGCGACAGTCGCATTCGTCGATCGCCGGGTCTCGTATCGGCAAGGTGGCCAAGCTCCAGTTCCGCCGTGATCATTTGGCTTGTGAGTGCGTTGAGAAGTCTTATCGCTTCTAGCGCGTTGCCTTCTTCGCGCATAAGGGTAGCCACGATGTCGAGTTGAAGGTCGATGCGATCCTCAAGGTCCCGTATGCGTGAATTGGAAGGGTCAAGTTCCACGGTATTTCTCCAAGGTGGTGAAATGCAAAACAGGCTGAATAAAAGGTACCGTTTCCCGTTCGCTGGACCGCGCACGCGTCGCAGGAGCGAATGACTGCTGCACAAGCGATGCGCACGGTCGCCAAGAGAGGAGCGCACAGATGTGCCGCGAGATAGGGGAGAGCGAACAGCGTTGTAGATCGCCCGGGACTTGGCTGGAGCGCCGAGCCGTCCAGCGCGTCGGGCCATGGCAGTGACTCCAGTCGACGTCCGGCAGCCAATTGTGCTGTTTTGCTTGGAAGCCGCGGCGACAGCTTGAATTGTTGACGCTGGCGACCTAGGCAGGGCGATAAGTCCAGCCCGCATCGGTGTAAAGGGCAGTTCGCCTGAGCAAGTTCCATGCTGCGGGCGCATGTACCCTCGCCGAAGAGCATGTGTGAGAGCTCTCTCCCTGGAGCCATCAAGTATCATAGCGAAGGGTAGGCGAGAACGTGTTAGATTGCGCGCAAGACGTTGCGATTGGTCATCGCAGTGTATTCGCGTCCCGTATGCCTCGAATGTGAAGCATTGCGTGATGCAGCCACGAGAGGCGTGAATTGGGCTGCGTCCAGGCTGAAAAGGATCCATTGCCTCGTGACATTCGTGAACTGTGCTTCCGTAAACCGGCGATCTTATGCGGTGTTTGGCTCGAATTAGTAAAATCGAAAGTGTTGATGGGATGCATCCAGTTCGTTGATAGCGCACGCCAGCAGTTTCATCGCCTTCATCGAGAACTGGTTGGATGGTTTTCGACGGCGCTCGCCTTAGTGGTCCTGAGCCTTACCATTTGGTCTAGAAGAGGCGTGCCGCTAAGCGAGGCAGAATTGTAAATGTCCGCTTCAGAGGTTCTGGGCTGGAGGGCGGATCAAACGACAGAGCTACTATTTGTCTATCATCGGACGTAACTCCTCCCTCAGTTCGACCCTGGGTAGCTCTGCGAGCGCCGCAACGAACGCGAAAAACGCTGCGAGAGCCGCAAGTATAAAAGAACTGGTGAGCATCGCTGCTCCAAAGTGCTGAGGCGGTCTCATCGTTCGCGACGCGTTTGGTTTGGTAGGCAGCGTTGAATGCCGATCAGTACTTCTTGGCACTTTCAACATAGCCGTGGCGCCAGCGGCTAAACCAAAAATCCGGAAGCCGAGTTGTCTCCCGATCTTTCGAACTGGACCGGGCCGATCACGATATCGATCTGCCGTGAACGAGGTGCGCTTGCTACACGCGCAGCACTGAAGTAGCTGGTCCGGTTCACCGGCTCTGCCCAGACTGAGCTTGGTATCGGCGGGAAGTAGACCCGAAGCGTTGAAGGCCTCGACCTCGGCAGCCGAACCATCGCGCATTTGCGCGCGGAACGCAGCGCGTCTTCCGCTCTTTGCGCTGGCCAAGGTCATCCCTACTTCGGAGCCGCGCGCAGTCGGAGCGGCGAGAGGAGAGAATGCTGCACTCGCAACAGAAGCGTGCCGCCTATTTACCATTGTGTAGGTCCCAATGCTCACCTGAGGTGAACCGCCAGTAGCTCTGATCAGACGTGTCTGCAAGTCGAGGCTGCCCGCCAAGCCAAACGTGCGTTGGCTCGGCGAACTTCCGACTACGGTAAAGCCTACAATCTGACGTTACGTGCGGATCAAGCCCCATTTGGGACAGCGATGGGTGCGTGGGAGCGCAAATTGGCGGGGCGTGACAATCTGTCCGCTCGAGTCCATAAAACTCTAGCCCGCATCAGAGAAGCGGCGATCAACCTAGCATGTGCACGTCAGTACGGCTGATCCTCCAAACCAGCAAGGGCGAGATCGAGATATTGCATCAGGCAGGGATCCCAACCAGCCAGACTGCGGGGTGCGCTTAACCGTGCAAGTACTTTCAAGATCATCGACACGCGTGAATCGGCGCCGGCGATTTCGCTGATCAGCAATCGTGCTGCAACCGCGACAGCTTTTGCGCGTTCGCCGGAAGGGTGCTCGCCGCGGTCCAAACAGTCGCGAAGGTCGTCACGGATCCGCCGCCACCGCTCCTCGCGCTCCGCAGCTAAGTTGCAGGTGCATCGAGCCGCCTGACTACGCGTCTCGACCCGCGACATGGCATTCAGGGTGGCAGGCAGCTCATCCACGCTTACCGGCACCTCGCTGTCGATGGTCATGTTGCGCAAACGGTCGCGCAACAGAGTTGCTCGAGCGACTTGAAGTTCTATGCGCTCTAGATGTTTGCGCAGCAAGTCCGTGAGCGAGGTCGTGCCTTCCATAGCTTTACGGATCTCGATCAGCGAGAAGCCAAGCTCACGCAGGGCGCGAATCTGGTGAACCCGTTGCACGCTTTCGCGGTCATACATCCTGTGGCCGCCGTCAGTACGCTGTGTGGCTGCTAGGAGGCCCGTATGCTCATAATGATGCAGCGTGCGTACCGTTACTCCGGTCGCCTCCGCAAGTTCGCCGATGCGCCATTGACGCCTTCTTGGTGTAGCTCTGTTCATGTTGTTCAATTTTCAAAGCCTACAACCTGACGTCACGTATGATTCAAGCTGCTTTCAAAGCTCCAGCTGAATGTCTTGCATTCGAGCACGAGCACGAGAGTGGTGACTATCCTTAGAATGGCGGCGGATCAACCCTGAGGGGAAAGGGTGATCAACAAGTTCGTCAGGCATGCCAGTTGAGCCTCGCTAGCAGCTGTACGCTCCAGGATGAGCTTAGCGATTGCTGTGCAATTTTCCGGAGTCCGCATCGATGATGGGAGCGCACTGACAGCGCCGTCATAAAGGCGTCCGAGGGCAGAAAGCTCTTCTGGATCGAATACCCCGCTGCCTAATTTCAACGTTCAGCTCCTTGTTTGTCATCGCGTCCAGAGCCGCGCACGTCGTCCAGGCGTTTGGCTGCGGTAGGGCGAAAAGAAGTCATTCGCGCGGCGGAGAGCTATGAAGGTGCGATCCACGACTGCGCGATGCGGTATGGCCACACGCGTGCGGGTTTCTTGATTCGACGGCGCGGCACATCCCGGCCATATGCATCATCGATGACCACTGTGCCCACAATGCCTGTCGGTACGAGTCCGAAGCACCCGATCGTCTCCGTGCATCGGGAGCAACTACTAACTCGGACGGTTGACGACGAGAGCCCTGTGCCGGTCCACCTTCTCGAGACAGGTCCGCACTGCGGCGCGGTTGCAACGCAAAACGCCCGGCTTAGGCGCGAACGCGTTGCTCCATCCCGCTCTCCAAAACCAGGCTAACAGGCTGAGCCGCCGGTCGGACATCGCGCCGAACGCCAACCTGAGAAGGAACCAACAAACGTCTCCTGATGTGCGCCAGGACGATCTTTATCCCGCGATAATGAGCGTAAGCCAGACGAGTTGAATTGTATGTTTGGAGACATGTGTTGGAACATGTGGCTTGTGGTTTTCGCGAACGTCCTTACGACAACGGCGAGACAGATCGTGCAAAATCTTCGGCAGGGTCCCCACCCTGCGAGATGCTGGTGACGGGGAGTTCTTGTGCAGTTGCCATGCGGGTGGCCTCCTGTAACAATATCTCTCGCATCCACAGGCTTTCCGGGTCGCTATTGTGGAGCGCGGGCCATTGGACCGCCTCAGTAAAGGCGGGGAATGGATGCGGAAGCTCGGCGATCTGAAGGGGCATCGTTCTTTGGAAATGCTTTACGAGCCCCAATGGCATCGTCCCTATGCGATTCGTCCCAACCAGCAGAGGCGGGATCATGCTGAAGCTCTGCACGAGAATGTCGATGCGCCGGTCGCGGCCGAGATCGATTAAAAGGGATTGCTCGACCGGCGTCTTGCGCGCACCTTCCTGCTTAACCGCAACGTGGCCCATCGAGATATATCGATCAAAGGTAAGTCGGCGTAGTAGTTCCCTGTTCGTGCGGCAACCTACGCAGACGAGTCTTTCCTCGAATAGCGCCGCCTTGGGATGAGCGCCGGACATGAAGAAGTCCGGCAGGATAACAAAGTCGAGTTCGCCGCGGCGGAGGAGCTCCTCGTGCTCGTCGGTAGGCGCAACCAGTTCGAAGCTGACAGTGGGGGCTTCTCGTGCGACGCGCCCCACGACATTTCGGAAGAATACAACTGTTATGAAGTCAGAAAGGGCGATCCTGAATCGCCGGTTCGATCGAGCTGGATCGAACACGTCTCGCGCCATAATTGAGAGTTCAATGTGCGTCAGAGCGTCGCGCACTGGAGCTGCGAGCGCTTCCGCGCGTGAGGTGAGGACAAGTTCACGGCCCCTCATTCCAAACAGCTCATCGCGGAAATAGGAGCGCAGCCGGGCAACGGCTGCGCTCATGGCCGGCTGACTGAGATTGATCTTGCGTGCCGCTGAGGTGAGGTTGCGCTCGGCTATTAGGGCATCAAGCGCGACGAGAAGATTCAGATCCAGACCCTTAAAACGCATCTCTTCTTTTCCGGCACAAACGTTCTTGCGGCACATAAAACGAGCGGGGCGGCATCTGAAGCGGCCGTATTGGCTCGCCCGAATGGACATTGGCTCCATCCTGCCATCGCGAAAAGATGCTCGCGAAACGACCGCAAGAATGGAGAGCAACCGGTAAGCCGATCAGGAGCGGTGGGAAAGCGTCAGGAGCCTCCAAGCTGATCAGTCTCGCCGCTTCCGGCGGGCCACGCAACTGGACCCGGTCAGTTCGCTAAGGGCAGATCAACCGCAGTGTCCGGTCAGCACCGTGAGCTCGGCAAAGCGCTCGTTCCGTAGCGCAGAGCTAGCCACGGCAGTCAGCCTACAACCTGACGCGGTGTGCGATTCAAGCGATTTTATCGGCCAAGATAACGTTTGTACTGTAGGCGTGTTCTGCCGCGATAGTGCCGGGCGTAACCTGTATGCAGCGCTACCGCACCAAACGTCTTGCGGGAGGACACCAGCTCACCATTCCGCAACTCTACGCGACCGATCGCCGCATCGGGACGTCTGTGGCAGCTTCTCTGCGAGAGAACTTGAAGCGGCGAAAGGGCGTCTGGGATGTTGCGAGCGCAGCTTACGGTGAGCTTAGCAGCGCCTGCGAGTTGGGGGCTCCTCATCCCCACATGCCATGTTGGATGCCTCCTCGAGCAATATCCGCCGCATCCAAATGCTCGCGGGGTCGGTATTGTGAAACGCGGGCCACTGCACAGCCTCGGTGAATGTGGGCAAGGGGAGGGGCGGTTCGACGATCCGCAGCGGCATACGTTTTTCGAAGTGTCTGGCCAGTCGCAATGGCATCGTGCCAATACGGCTGGTGTCTAACAGTATGGGCGGGATTAGACTAAAGCCCTGCACGACGACCTCAATTCGTCTCCTCAGACCGTGCTCAAGCAAAAACCATTCTTCGAGGTTCGGTCTCAACGCCCGTCCGAACTTGGCCGCAACGTGTCCCATCGCGATGTATTTCTCGACAGTAAGCTGACGGGATAGCTGCTTGTTCGCGCGGCAACCCACGCATACGAGGGTCTCGTCGAACAGCGTCGCCTTAGGGTGCGCGCTCGACATGAACAGTTCGGGCAGAATGAGAAAATCGACCTCGCCCCGACGGAGCAGCTCATCGGGCTCATCGGAAAATGGCAGCAATTCGAATCGTACCGCGGGAGCCTCTTGTGCCATGCGGTCCACAATTCTGCGAAAAAAGATGATTGTCATGAAATCCGAGAGAATGACCCTGAAGCGGCGGGTCGACTGAGCTGGGTCGAAGGCGTCCCGCGATATGATCGAGAGTTGGATGTGCAGCAGGGCCTCACGAACCGGAACGGCAAGCGCCTCCGCGCCGGGGGTCGGGACGAGCTCGCGACCTCTCATCGTAAAGAGTTCATCGCGGAAATACGTGCGCAGCCGCGCGATCGCAGCGCTCATGGCGGGCTGGCTCAGGTTAATTTTGCGAGCGGCCGCTGTGAGGTTGCGTTCCGTCATCAGAGCGTCGAGCGCAACGAGAAGATTTAGATCAAGTCCCTTGAACCGCATGTTCTGAGTCTATCCATCGTGTGGATGTGTTCTATCGAAACAATCAATTTTACCAAACTGGGGGATGTTGGATAGCAAACAGAAGTTTGCAAAAGTAATCAGGCGACCCACGATGGCTTCTGGTCCATCACGAGAGCTCACGGAAAAACGGCTGAACGTGCGAGCGCATCGGCCCATCCGTTTAGAGGGCGCCCATGAGCGCGCTATACCAGCCGTCGTGCTTCTTCTCAGTGCGAAGCTCGCTCGCCCAGTCGCCAAGCTGATCCCGATAAACCTTGGTATGCGGATTTCATCCGTTTCCATATTGGACGTTTACTCCCGTACAATTGAGAACGCTTTCAGCCTCGTTCTACTGTCGGGAAATAGCGGCAAGCGCAGGTTGCGGATGTCAATAACTTCAGGCGTCATTCCAAATGGCTCGCCTGTCCAGCGCATTCGGGGCGTACCCAAGATGTATAAGAACGAGTTCGATCTAGTGCCGCTCCGATGCGCCATCGACGAGGCGCGCGGCTCGATGGCTTTGCGCTCAGAGGTCAAAACGCCGGAGGACGATGCGGCAGCAGGCGGAAAAGCGTCCTGGTGCAGACAGGTTTTGGCGCGTCCAATCGTCTCGTCGGCATCTTACCGATTTATGGCGTGCAGGGCATTGGCCAAATGAGGAGTGCGAACCAAGCGATCGCCCCGTCGCGAGCAAAAGGCCGGCGCCGCGGCGCAGCTGGGCGGTGCCGAGCTCCGACAAAGCATGGCGGCGCATTTCAGTATTGATCAACGGTTCGGCGACTAACGAGTTCACGTCACCATCTCGGCTCTTAATTCCACTGGCGCAAGGAAGCTCACATGAACATTGCTGTGTCCCCGACTGCGCAAGGCTCTTCTGCGCGCGCTCAAGTGCATTGGAGTTGTCGTTGGGAGAGCGAACTGCAGCTCGCGGATCATGCCGAGCTCGCGGAGTTCTTCCGCAAGAGTTACGGACCCACGGGTGCGTTCAATGCGCAGCCTTTTGAGGGTAGCCGAAGTTGGGCCGGCGCAAGACCAGAGCTTCGCGTTATCGGTTACGACGCGCGTGGGGTAGCGGCTCACCTCGGGCTACTACGCCGCTTCATCAAAGTTGGTGAAATCGATCTCCTTGTGGCCGAACTGGGGTTGTATGCGGTGCGCCCGGATCTCGAAGGGCTGGGGATCAGCCACGCAATGCGCGTGATGTATCCCGCGCTGCAGGAGCTTGGCGTTCCATTCGGCTTTGGCACGGTTAGGCCGGCGCTCGAGAAACATATGATGCGACTGGTCGGACGGCAGGGGATCGC
Organism: Bradyrhizobium sacchari; assembly: GCF_002068095.1. Classification (GTDB taxonomy): domain Bacteria; phylum Pseudomonadota; class Alphaproteobacteria; order Rhizobiales; family Xanthobacteraceae; genus Bradyrhizobium; species Bradyrhizobium sacchari. The sequence continues at coordinate 20,303 of NZ_LWIG01000060.1, forward strand.
CACCCTGATGCATGGCATTCGCGTCCGCTCCACGCATCCGGATGTCTATCCCAATTTATCGCCGACGCGCATCGAAGACGTGATCGTCGTGGTGTTTCCGGTTGGACGCTCGATGAGCGAATGGCCGGCCGGAACAGTCATCGATCGGAACGGGCCCGAGCTGTGAAAGAGCGTGTCACACTATCTGCTGTCCGCTGCGACTACGCTGACGTGGGCGGAAGTCGAGCTGTCTATTTGACGTTTGACGATGGGCCAAATCCATTTTGCACGCCAGAGGTGCTCGATGTGCTGGCGCAACATCGGGTCCCGGCGACATTCTTTGTCATCGGCACTTACGCGACCGAGCATCCTGAACTCATCCGGCGAATGATTGCGGAAGGGCATGAAGTTGCGAACCATACGATGACGCATCCGGATCTATCTAGATGCGGATCTGCGAAGCTACGCGATGAAGTGGTGACTGCGAGCGAGGCGATCCGTTTGGCGTGCCCCCGAGCCGTCCCCAGGCATATGCGAGCACCGTACGGCATATGGACACAAGAGGTGCTCGCTATGTCGGCGAGAGCTGGTCTCACAGCTATTCACTGGTCGGTCGATCCGAGAGACTGGTCCCGCCCCGGGGTTGATAGAATTGTGAATTCCGTAATGGCGAGCGTTCGCCCGGGCGCAATTGTGCTCCTGCACGACGGATATCCTCCCGATGAGGAGAGACTATACACTGATGCCACGCTGCGTGATCAGACCACGAAGGCGCTGTCCTATCTAATTCCGGCATTACAGCGGTGCGGGTTCGCAATCCGTCCACTCCCTCAACTCCACTGAACGAAAAACCGACGCCCTATGGATCTGCTCGCCACAACCAGTGCTGCCGCCGTTTCAACGTACGCGCTGCTCTCGACCATCTATAAGAGCGCGCAAGCGCTTTATGCACAGCCGGCGACCAATTCATCGCAGCCGGACAACCTGGGACAATCCGAGTGTATTCTTCCCAGTGTGGACGTCATTGTACCGTGCTTTAACGAGGATCCGAACACGCTCGCGGACTGTCTGGCGTCGCTTGCGAGTCAAGACTACACCGGACAGCTGCAGGTCTTTGTCGTCGATGACGGATCTGCAAATCGCGACGTGGTCGCGCCAATACACAAGATATATGAGAACGATACGAGGTTCAGTATCATCTTGCTGGCAAAGAACGTCGGCAAGCGCAAGGCGCAGATAGCTGCAATACGCAGCTCATCTGGGGACCTCGTCCTCAACGTCGACTCTGACACGATACTTGCTCCTGACGTTGTCACGAAGCTTGTGTTCAAGATGCATGATCCGGAGGTCGGGGCGGCCATGGGGCAGCTGATAGCAAGCAATCGCAGCCAGACCTGGCTGACCAGGCTGATCGACATGGAATACTGGTTAGCGTGCAACGAGGAGCGCGCGGCGCAAGCTCGTTTCGGTGCCGTCATGTGTTGCTGCGGCCCATGTGCCATGTATCGTCGTTCCGCGCTCGACTTGCTTCTTGATCAATACGAAACGCAATTTTTTCGTGGAAAGCCCAGCGATTTCGGCGAGGACCGCCACCTAACGATACTCATGCTCAAGGCGGGCTTTCGAACTGAATACGTCCCGGACGCGATCGCAGCAACAGTCGTCCCGCACAGCCTTGGACCATATCTGCGTCAACAGCTCCGTTGGGCGCGCAGTACCTTTCGAGATACGTTTCTTGCATTGCGCCTGCTCCCAGAGCTCGACGGCTATCTGACGCTAGACGTTATCGGGCAAAATCTCGGCCCGCTTCTTCTCGCCCTTTCGTCACTTGCTGCGCTGGCACAGCTCCTAATCGGCGGCTCTATACCCTGGTGGACGGGATTGACGATTGCAGCAATGACTATGGTCCGATGCAGTGTGGCAGCGCTTCGTGCGCGCGAATTGCGATTTCTCGGTTTCTCGCTCCACACGCCGATCAATATCTTCCTCTTGCTGCCCTTGAAGGCCTATGCGCTTTTTACATTAAGCAACAGCGATTGGCTATCGCGCAAGGTCGCCAACGTGCCGGAAGAAGAAAAGCAGTGTGTCATCTTGCGCCCGAACGCCGGACGAAGCGCCGCAACAACAGGAGGAACGGGGCGGATTTGTAAGGCGGGGTCATCGCACCCTCCATTGAGTATGGCGGCGTCGGAGAGTGTTTCCGGTCGCGATCGTTCAACTGCCTGCAAATGAGTGGTCGGCTCATGACTCTGGACCAAAACCATCAGCTATTAGAGCGAGAGTTGGCGGTCGACGACCCATGGCGCCTCGACAGTAGTTCGTTCGAGCAGGAGCGATACGCGCAAATGCTCCGGATGTCACGTTGCAACGGAGAGGCTGCGTCTGCGCTCGAAGTAGGATGTGCAGCCGGCGCATTCACGAACATGCTGGCTGCGCTATGCGAGCGACTTACCGTTGTGGATGTCATGCCGCAGGCCATCGAGCGAGCGCGACGACGAACCAGTCAGTGGTCACATATTTGTTGGGTGACCTGCGACATTCAGCGGTTCTCGACCACTGAGCAGTTCGATTTGATTGTCGTAGCCGAGGTTCTCTACTACCTCAAGGGCATTGTCGAGATGCAGGCGGCTATCCGGAACCTGGTGAGCATGCTTGCGCCAAATGGGATTCTGGTTTTCGGGTCCGCGCGTGATGCTACATGTCAACGTTGGGGTCATGCTGCCGGTGCCGAAACGGTGATCGCTCTCTTCAGTGAGAGCCTGTCGGAGGTCGAGCGTCAACACTGCCACACCGAGTCGGCAAACGAAGACTGCTTGATCGTCCGGTTTCGGAAACCGGCTCACGCGTCAGAACAGTCAAACGGCGGTCACTAGGCCAGGAGGGCATATGCGAATCTGCGGCATCAAGTTAACGCATGACGGTGCAATTGCTGTCGTCGAGGACGGGCGGCTTCTTTTCTGCGTCGAGCAAGAGAAGCGCGGCAACAGTCCACGCTATCAGTCCGTCGACAATCTCGATGCAGTCGTGCTCGCCTTAGCGGAGCATGGCCTGGATCCGCGGGATATCGATCAGTTCGTCATTGACGGCTGGGACGGGGAGATGGAGTCGCAGTTCCAGGTCCTAAGCGGAGCTATGCCGATAGTGCTAAAAGGCGCGCCATATGTCGAGCGCCATGCTGAGGGGCTCCTTGATTCCGTCGACGGCGTTGGGCTCATCCTTGGCGGCAAGGAGTTTACATATAAGAGCTATCCGCATGTCACAGGCCACGTCGCGTCAGCATACAGCACCAGTCCCTTCGCCAGCGCAGGGAAACCCGCGTTCTGTCTGGTTTGGGACGGCTGTATCTTTCCACGTCTCTACTATGTCGAACCCCGGGGAGCGCGGCTTATCGAATCGCTATTTCCAATGATTGGCCACGCCTATGCTGCCGCGGGCCTTCACTTCGGGCCATACAGGCAACCGAACCGTTCCAATTGGGATCTCGGCATCGCTGGCAAGCTGATGGCTTACATCGCGCTCGGCTCCGTTGACGAAAGCATCGTGGAAGTATTCCAGGAACTTTATGAAACGCGCTTGGCGGCTGACACGGAGCAGGCTCGTCGCTACCGCGCCGATATCAACAATGCGGAATCGTCTCTTGCAGCTATACACGACTTCTTCGAGGCAAGCGCATTGCGCCTGACGGCCAAGCGAGGGGAGGATGTCCTTGCGTCGTTTCATGTGTTTCTGGAACGTCTTCTCGTTGAGCAAATCGCGATGGTTCTGCTGCGACACTCGTCGCTTCCGGGAGCGCGAAATCTCTGTGTCGCCGGAGGTTGCGGTCTCAATATCAAATGGAATAGCGCGCTTCGTGCGACGGGATTGTTCGATGACGTCTGGGTGCCCCCGTTTCCGAATGACAGCGGCTCGGCAATCGGTGCAGCGTGCGGTGCTGCGGCAGCGCAAGTTGGCTTCGGGCCGTTGGAATGGTCAGTCTACAGTGGTCCGGCCCTGCAGGAGAGCGAGCTTCCGCCCGACTGGGAGGCCGCACCTTGCAGTCTGAGTGAACTTGCGTCGGTTCTTGCCGAGAATAAGCCCATCATCTTTCTTTCCGGGCGCGCCGAGCTTGGGCCGCGGGCCCTTGGGGGCAGAAGCATTCTTGCATCCCCAACGTGCGCGGCAATGAAAGATCATCTCAACGACATCAAGCGTCGCGAGCAGTTCCGACCGGTAGCGCCGATCTGTCTGGAGGATCGGGCGCCGGAGATCTTCAGCCCAGGTACGCCGGATCCTTACATGCTGTTCGATCACCAGACCCGGGCGAATTGGCGGGACAAGATCCCTGCGGTGATCCATCTTGACGGCTCGGCGCGGCTGCAGACAATTTCCCGCAACTCTCCCCATAAAATTGCTGCGCTTCTCGTCGAATTTGAGCAACTCACCGGCATTCCGCTGCTCTGCAACACGAGCGCCAACCTGCACGGACGGGGGTTCTTTCCGGACGCTGCGGCGGCATGCCAATGGGGGTGCGTCGAGCATGTTTGGTGCGAGGGCATGCTCTGGAGCAAAACGGTCATCAAGAAGCCATCGTCCACGGAACGACTTCTGTCAGCCTAATATGAACATGTCCAATGTGGCGATCGACCTTGTCGGCGTGAGAAAGTCATTTGGGGACAAGGTTATCGTCAATGACCTGTCGTTCTCGGTTGCGCGCGGAGAATGCTTCGGTCTGCTTGGGCCAAATGGCGCTGGCAAAAGTACGATTGCGCGCATGCTTCTCGGCTTGATTTCGCCTGATCGAGGCAAGATTACGGTCCTCGATGAGCCTGTGCCTTCCCGCGCTCGTGCGGCGCGTGTGCGCGTCGGGGTGGTGCCGCAGTTCGATAATCTTGAACTCGAGTTCACCGTGCGAGAGAATCTGCTGGTGTTTGGCCGCTATTTCGGCATGAGCGCTCGCAAGATCGAAGCGGTTGTGCCATCGTTGCTTGAGTTTGCGCGCCTTGAAAGCAAAGCGGACGTGCGCGTCTCCCTGTTGTCCGGTGGCATGAAGCGGCGGCTGACGCTGGCGCGCGCCCTGATCAATGATCCACACCTACTCGTGATGGACGAGCCGACGACTGGGCTGGATCCGCATGCTCGTCACCTGATTTGGGAACGCCTGCGGGCCCTGCTTGCGCGCGGCAAGACGATCCTCTTGACCACTCACTTCATGGAAGAGGCCGAACGCCTTTGCGATCGGCTATGCGTGCTTGAGAGTGGATGCAAAATCGCCGAAGGCAAGCCAGACGCTTTGATCGACGAGCATATCGGCTGCAACGTGATCGAGATCTATGGCGGCGATCTAAATCAGCTTCGAGAGCTGATCACGCCTTATGCGCGGCACGTCGAAGTGAGTGGAGAGACGCTGTTTTGTTACGCGCGATATCCGGAGCAAGTCAGCCTGCACCTTCGCGGGCGAGCGGACCTTCGCGTTCTACAGCGTCCCCCGAATCTCGAAGACGTGTTTTTGCGGTTGACCGGGCGCGAGATGGAGAAATGAGCGATGAATGATGGTTATGCGTCGGTCATGCCGGCTAATGCGTACAATTGGACCGCGGTATGGCGTCGAAATTACCTGGCATGGAGGAAAGTCGCGCTTGCATCGCTTCTCGGCAACCTCGCAGATCCCATAACCAATCTGTTTGGCCTTGGCTTTGGCCTCGGACTCATTGTGGGACGGGTTGAGGGAACTTCGTACATTGCGTTTTTGGCGGCGGGTATGGTCGCGGTCAGCGCGATGACATCCGCGACCTTTGAAACCCTATATGCAGCCTTTGCTCGGATGGATGTCAAGCGCACCTGGGAGGGAATTTTGTTCACGCAGCTCACGCTTGGCGATATCGTTCTAGGTGAGTTGGTGTGGGCGGCCAGTAAATCCGTTCTAGCCGGGGCCGCAATCGGGATTGTCGCTGCGACCCTCGGTTATGCATCCTGGACGTCGGTTCTTTGTGCGGTACCGACAGTCGCTCTTACGGGCCTTGTCTTCGCCAGCCTGGCAATGGTCGTCATATCTCTTGCGCCAACTTACGACTACTTCGTGTTTTACCAGTCACTCGTCCTTACGCCCATGGTGTTTTTGTGTGGCGCGGTCTTTCCGACGAGCCAACTGCCCGACTCATTTCAGCACTTTGCCGGCTGGTTGCCGCTTGCACATTCGGTCGACCTTATTCGCCCAGTGATGCTTGAGCGCGGCGCCGACAGTACCGCCATGCACGTAGGTGCTCTCTGCGTTTACGCGGTCCTGCCCTTTTTCGCGTCGACAGCGTTATTTCGGCGCCGCCTGCTGCGTTGACGAGAGTTCAGCGAAACGGAGAAAGTCAAAGCGATGCAATGTCATGATGCGTCCGCGGGAGCTCGCGAGTGACCTGGTCTGTCACAGCAGCTTCTGCAACGGCCTTGAGACGCCGCGATCGAGCCAGCTCTACAGCCGCTTGTTCGGCCGATCGGTGTCGGGCGCCCGCACTCTTATTTCTGAGCGCCTGTCGCTAGGCGCCGAGACGGACCTTGCAAAGTCGTGTTGTGCTGTCTGGCCCGCGCACCGGCTACGCGCGACTGTACAGATGAGATCGGTGGGACGGCATGGCCTTGCCGTCATGATCAATGGAGAACGGGATGTTGTGCCTAGGACTAAGTGGCGGCCTTGACAGAATCTATGAAAGGTCTCGGGAGCTGCCGAATACATTTCTTCACGATGGTGCTGCTGTACTGGTGCAGGACGGCCGCGTAATTGCTGCGGTCGAAGAGGAGCGCCTCAACCGGGTGAAGCACTCCAACAAGTTCCCCAGCAATTCGATCCGATACTGCCTCTCTACCGCAGGAGTCGAGCTCAGCGACATCGACCGTATCGCGTTCTACGCGACTGAAGCTTACTGCAAAACCATGCTCGAGCGCCTTTCTGTTTCTCAGCCCGTTCCGTTGGACGCCAAACTGTTGCTGCGGCAACTGTTGGCACGGGAGTTCGGGGCCGAGATCGATCCGTCCCGGTTTTCCTTCGTGAATCACCACGAAGCACATGCCATGAGCGCGTTTGCCATGTCCGGGTTCGAGCAAAGTCTGGTCTTTGCGATCGACGGCGGAGGCGATTTTCTCTCAGGCTTAATGGCGGTAGGGTCTGGCACCGAAATTGCGCAGCTTGTAAGTTTCCCGGAACATAACTCCCTGGGGCTGTTCTACCTCGAAACGATCCGATATCTCGGCTACGGGATGTTCGACGAATACAAAGTGATGGGCCTTGCACCGTATGGTGATGCCGATCGCTATCGCGAGCTCTTCGCGCAGTTCTACGAGTTGTTGGACTGCGGTGGCTATCGCGTTCACCTGGATCGAATCGGACAGGCCTTGGTGCGCAACATCCAGGTTCGGCGAAAGGGAATGCCGTTCACCCAACAGCATCGAGATGTCAGCGCGTCCCTGCAGGAAGCGTTGGAGCGGATCGTGTTTCACATCCTGCGGCACCATCGTGAAGCGACGGGCATGACACGCTTGTGCCTAGCTGGCGGGGTTGCCCATAATTGCACGCTGAACGGTAAGCTGCTTTATTCGGGGCTATTTGACGACATCTTTGTTCAACCCGCGGCGCACGACGCCGGTTGCGCACTCGGCGCTGCATTAATGGTATCAAGCGAGTTAGGCAGGCCAGCGCCGCGCGAGCGACTGCCGGACGTTTATTGGGGACCCGATCTCGGGAACGAGCAAGCCGTGGAGCTTGAGCTCAACTCATGGTCAGGCCACCTCGACATTCGACGAAGTGATGACATAGCATCCAGTGCGGCAGACTGGATGGCAAATGGCGCTGTGATCGGCTGGGTTCAGGGTCGCTCGGAGTTCGGCCCACGTGCGCTGGGTAACCGCAGCATTCTAGCGGACCCGCGGCCTGCGGAAAACAAGGACCGCATCAACGCGATGGTCAAGAAGCGCGAGGGCTATCGCCCCTTTGCGCCATCTGTACTAGAGGAGGATGCGAGCGAGTTCTTTGAGCTCCCCGACGGCACGCGGCAGCTCCCCTTCATGAACTTCGTGGTTCGTGTGCGTGAAGCCAAGCGTAACGTGCTCGGTGCGATCACGCACGTTGATGGGACGGCTCGGCTGCAGACCGTATCGCGCAAGACAAACCCCGCCTACTGGGATGTCATTAATGCGTTCAAGAAGCGAACGGGCATTCCGATACTTCTAAATACCTCATTTAACAACAATGCCGAGCCAATCGTGCAGTCCGTGTCAGATGCGATCACCACGTTCTTGACGACTGATCTGGACGGACTTGTTGTTGGGCCGTTCCTCGTCAGGAAGCGGCCAGCATCACTGCAGGATTGGAGTGTGCTGGGCGCGTCATTGCCGCCGTATGCATCCCTTCATCGTGTTCGCTCCCACACAGCGCCAGATCGTCAGGAAACGGTCTGCGAGATCCGCACGGGACATTCCACCCACTCTAGTATGCGTATCTCACCTGAGCTTTTCGAGATCTTGATGCGAATCGAGGGCGAGGCGTCGCTAGGGTCGCTTTTCGACACAGGCCTGCTGGACCAGGCCAAGCGTGAAGATCTTGTGAAGGAATTGCGGCTCGTATGGGAGCTTCGGGGCGTTCGTCTGCGTCCGCTGCGCGCGGTTTGCGGTCACAATAAAGCGCAAAGCGGAACATAGCTGTGACTCATGAGCATCGCCACGCACATGCGTGCATCTGAGGGGACCAGGCCGGCCGATGCAGAGCGGGGCATTGGGCATCGGACTTCGGGCAGAACGATGCAACACCGCTGAAGAAAGGGCGGATCGTATTGAGAGAACACGGCCCATCACGGATAGCCCTGCTATGAAGTTCTACCGACGCAGCTCGCCGGTACTGCGATTGCAGACCCTGACGTCGGGCGAGAAGATACCCGAGATGTCCGTATTGACTTCTCTTGTCCAACCAGGAGCGCGCGAAAAGGCAAGGCAGATGGTTAACGGTTCGAGCAATGAGCGGTTCGTAGTGTCCCGGCGACGTACGGGCTTTGGCGACTGTCTGTGGTCACTGGCGTCAGCCTGGCGTTTTGCAAAGCAGACAGGACGGACGCTAGCCATTGATTGGCGGGGATCGTGTTATCTTGATGAACCATTCACCAATGCCTTCCCAATCTTCTTCGAACCGGTTGAAGACATTGGCGGCGTGCCGGTAATTTGCGATGACGACATCAACGAACGGTCGTTTCCGGCACCATTCTTCCCGGCATGGTGGAACAAGCCATCTATTGATTGCGTCTATCGCCCGGACGAGCAGATTTTCAGGGAACGCGACCAACTCGATCAACTGTTCCAAAGTCAGAGAGATAGCGACGCTAATACGGTTGTGTGTGATGCCTGCCTGATGTGGCGCTGCGATCAGGAGGCGGAGCGAGAAATCTTCCGGAGCATCAAGCCGCGACCCGAAATTCAAGCTCGGATTGATACTATCTACCGCGAGCACTTCGAGCCGTACAGTGTGATTGGCATTCACGTCCGGCATGGCAACGGCGAAGATATTATGGGGCATGCTCCCTACTGGGCGGACGCGGAGCGCGCCTTGCGACAGGTCTGTAATGCCATCGATAAGGCCAGGGGTTTAGCCCATGCAAGGCCTGTAAGGGCGTTCCTGTGCACGGACAGCGCGGTCGTCCTTGAGCAGGTTTCCGCTATCTTCTCTGATGTTTTCGCGATCCCGAAACAGTTCCAGGCGCCCCAAGCCGGCCCATTGCACAACCCTTCCTTCGGAGCCGAGGGTGGCTTTTCTGCCCTCACCGAGATGTATCTCCTTGCGCGCTGCGACACCGTGATCCGTTTTCCCCCGACAAGCGCCTTCACGCGCTATGCGCGTCTTTTCGTCCCTCGGGTTATAGAATTCGATTTGAACGATCCCAGCCGGTTGATCCTGATTGAACAAGACTCGCAAGAATTCGTGGCTTCATGAATGTCGTAGGGCGCTTGTTCGATCTGATCGCCACTCTTTACATTCAAACGTACTGAGAGTTCTTTTCGGGCTGCAATTGTCTGCCCAACGTGACGCCTCTGCCGCGAACTTCAACCAGAGAACAGAACGATGCGGCGGCCGAATGCCTTCCGCTCAAGCGCGGCGTCGACAACAGTGGCCCTAAGGTGCCGTCGCGGCGTTAACCGATGGAACACGTCGTCGTCTTCTTCGGGCGGCCCAGAAATCGAAGCCAAGCCGTGGTCGGCCGCGGATGAACATATCAGCACGCCGGCTCGTGGTCCGGAATCAACCTGCTCCGCGATATTCCAGTGCTGCTCGGAAGCAGCGCAGTGCAGTGCGCGATAAATCAGGCGGCTACTAACGAATCTGACGTGCGAGGCTGGTAACGTCAGTTTTCGAGTTTGCGTGGCTACTGGCCGTGGCCGCTATCCCCAGCGAGCGTTGAGTTCGACGAGAGGCGCTGGCCAGCCGCAGGCGCATCCCGTTATGCAATCAAGAATGCGTGCGCGGCTCGGGACCCTGTCTTGGAGAAGGCAAGTGTTGTGTGCCCGCGATGTTACGTAGCTGATGCGCCATCGCTGTCACAAAACAAACGCGCCGCTGTCTTGAACCCGCCAAGCACTCCGCGTGCGCGACATTAGGACGCGAAACGCGCGCGGATTTTCGTGCATCGCAGTGGCGCAAATCCTGCTACGTGTGCGCGGGAGCAACAGTAGAGGAGGCGGCCGTGGGTCTCGGTCTGCCAAATGACAATCTGAACGGACGCCCGATGCCCGAAGCACTTTTGCGGCGCCTCGTGCACGCCGATAAAGCGCGGGTTGATCGTGGAGAACCGAAGGCGATGTTGCTCACCGGGTCATCGCGCGGAATTGGCCATGCCACCGCCAAGCTGTTCTCGGAGGCAGGCTGGCGCATCATTTCTTGCGCGCGCCAACCGTTCGACGGCGAGCGATGCCCTTGGAAGGCTGGGAATGACGATCATTTCCAGATCGACCTCAGCAATCATCGAATGCTGCCGCGTGCGATCACCGAGGTCAAGAAACGCTTGGCGGGTGCGCCCTTACATGCGCTTGTGAATAATGCCGGTGTCTCGCCGAAAACGCCCACTGGCGATCGGATGACGTCGTTGACCACGTCAACCGAGACCTGGATGAGGGTGTTTCATCTTAATCTGGTGGCTCCAATCCTGCTGGCGCAGGGTTTGTTTGATGAGCTGAGAGCAGCGTCAGGATCGATTGTGAACGTGACTTCAATCGCCGGCTCGCGGGTGCACCCATTCGCCGGTAGCGCCTATGCGACCTCGAAAGCTGCGCTCGCGAGCCTCACACGCGAACTGGCCCATGATTATGCGCCGCATGGCATTCGCGTAAATGCGATCGCGCCCGGCGAAATCAAGACCGACATGTTATCGCCCGAGACGGAAGCCCGCCTCGTGTCAAGTATCCCGCTGCGCAGAGTGGGAACCCCGGATGAAGTGGCCAAGGTCATCTTCTTCCTGTGCTCGGATGCGGCGAGCTATGTCACGGGTGCCGAGGTGCCGATCAATGGTGGGCAGCATCTGTGAAACGGGCGGCTCGGTGTCGGCGGCTGACTTGGGCTGCAGCAATAGCACTTATGTGCTCCGCTGACGACGCACATACAATCAACAAAAAATGAAACGAGGGCACGCTGCAAGGTTACTGTCGTGCCATGAAAAGGTGTCACGGATCGATGTCATCTCGTCAACACTTGGCGCTAGATCGAGAGTGACATGCAGAACGAAGCTCGCCAATCCCAACATGGCTCCATGGAGGATGATCAAGACAACGGAGACAGGCTCATGCTGCATATTCCCTCCTCGAGCGATAGACCTGCCTCGCAACCGGAGCCGGAGCGTAAGCCCTCAGTCGAGCCGTCGCATGAGAGCGCGCTGACCGGCATCTTCGAAATATCGAAAATACTCAGCGCTCCTGGTCGGCTCGAAGTCACCCTGGCCAACGTTGTTGATCTTCTGCAATCGTTTGTGCAGATGCGACACGGCATCGTCTCACTGTTCAACGATGACGGCATGCCAGAAATGACAGTTGGCTCCGGCTGGAGCGAAGGCAGTGACGAACGTTACCGGAGCTGCCTGCCGCAGAAAGCAATCGACCAGATCGTTGCGACAGGCAGGCCTCTTGTCCTCGAGAACGTAGCCGCCGAGCCCGCCTTCAGCGCCGCCGACCGGGAGGTGCTCGGCGCCTCCGATAATATGCCGGTATCGTTTATCGGGGTTCCGATTCGCATTGATCCGAGGGTCGTTGGTACGCTGACGATAGATCGTGTCCAGGACGACAGTTCAAGTCTCCGGCTCGATTACGATGCGCGGCTGCTCGCCATGGTCGCCAACCTGGTGGGACAAACAGTGCAGTTACATCGCTTGTTCGCCTCCGATCGCGAACGACTGTTAGCGGAGAAAGACCGGCTGCAGAAGCAGATGTGTGAGCTTGGGCGACCCGCTCGCGAGCGCAAGAAGCTTCACGCCCACGGGATCATTGGCGACAGCCCGGCGTTGAGCGGGCTCCTCGAGAAGATTGCGGTAGTAGCCAAATCGAACAGCAGGGTTCTGTTGCGTGGCGAATCCGGTACCGGGAAAGAGCTCGTCGCCAAGGCCATTCACGAATCGTCGTCCCGCGCTAAGCGACCGTTCGTCAAGCTGAATTGCGCGGCGCTCCCTGAGACGGTCCTGGAATCTGAATTATTTGGCCATGAGAAAGGCGCCTTTACCGGTGCGGTCAGCTCGCGGAAGGGGCGCTTCGAACTTGCCGACAAAGGAACGCTATTTCTTGACGAAATCGGGGAGATCTCAGCTCCGTTCCAAGCGAAGTTGCTGCGCGTTCTGCAGGAGCAGGAGTTCGAGCGCGTCGGCAGCAACCAGACGATTAAGGTCGATGTTCGAGTTATAGCTGCGACCAACAAGAACCTTGAAGAGGCCGTGGCAAGGAGCGAGTTTCGCGCGGACCTCTACTATCGCATTAGCGTAGTCCCCTTGCTGTTGCCGCCTCTGCGCGAAAGACGCAGCGATATTCCGCTGCTCGCCGGCGAGTTCCTCAGAAAGTTCAACAACGAGAACGGCCGTACGCTCACCCTTGAGGCGAGTGCGATCGAGGTACTGATGAACTGTGGCTTTCCGGGAAATGTCCGCGAACTCGAAAACTGCATCGAGCGGACAGCGACGCTGTGTGCGGGATCATCGATTGTGAGAAGTGACTTTGCATGCTACCAGGACCAATGCCATTCCAAGAGGCTGTGGAAGAGCACATCGGACGACAGGACAGGCCAGCCGGCACCGACGACCGCACAGTCCATTACTCCGCTGGGTGAAGCGGCCCCGCCGGTGCAGTCTGCCTGCGGACTGACCTCAACGATGCCTCCTGGCACAGTTCTCGTTAGCGGTGCTAAGATGGCCGATCGCGAGCGGGTCATTGCGGCCATGGAAAAATCCGGCTGGGTGCAAGCCAAGGCAGCGCGCCTGCTCGGACTAACCCCGCGCCAAATCGGCTACGCACTGAGGAAATACGGAATCGAGATAAAGCGGTTCTGAACGACCGCATCGGCGGGAACTGCTACTGCCAAGTAGATAGCTGAAGACGATCCCGACAGGCAATCTACCCAATCTGGGGGAGTGGGTGCCCCCGCACTAATGAGCGGCAATGCTTGTCTGGCCTCAATCGGTCCGATGCCCGTCGGTGATTAGCTGCAGTCATCCCGCGAGCAGATCTTGCGTCACTCGGCTGGCATACCCTGCGGAACAGCGCCGTCGGAGGCCCGACTTGTGTCGGCATCCGCTCGTCAGGAAGAGGGGCTCTAGGGTCCGTCGCTAATTGGCGAATTCTGATACTTTCGTACCGATCTGATTCGGCGCGGGAGACTTCGATACGCAAAGGGCTATTCTGGCTCAACGACAAGCGGTGGGCTCAGATAAAGCCGCATCTGCCCACGAACCAGCCTGGCCCGGCGTGGGATGATATCGACATCTTATCAGCGGTATCTTTACATGCTCCAATGCGGCGCGCAGCTGGGGCGATTGCCCGCCCGACTATAGTCCGTACACGACGAGCTACAATCGTTTCAATCGCTGGCGAAGCGCGGACATTGCAGGCGATCTTTGAAGCGCTCGCCGGCTGCGACTACAGCGCCCTTGCCGTATCCGGGCGGGGCTTCGTTCATCTCGTTTGATCCTTATGACTCTGGCGTAACGTTTTGCGGAATCGCCACGGCATGAGGTCTTCGATCCTGCTATGGGGATGCGGTTCAAGTACTTTGAGGGTCTGCTGCAGATAGATAGGAGCGTTTTGCGTTCCAAAGCCGATATGAGAAGTAGGAGAGTATATCTTGGAGGGGACGCGGAGCCCGCGCGGGGACTACCGTTTTTGAGACGATACCGACAACGTTGGTGAGATTGTCGTGCTTGAAACGAAGTTCAGGTGCTTCTCGGCCTCGGGCGACTGGAGATTCCATCTGCTTTGATTGGCCCGCCTCTTGCAGAATTCAGGCAATTCGCAGATGCGATCTCCCATGCGACTCTTTGAGACGAGAGTCCAGCCCCTTCTTAGTTTCCGTCCAGTTCGCAAAAAACGTGGCCGGCTGACCAGTCTAGGACATGCCCCTAAATAAGTCGCTCCTCCTCGCCGCATCAATCTCCACGACTTGCCTGTTCTCCTCGGCGTTTCCCCATACCTTAGAGGCCAGCCTGCCGGCAGGTGACCCTTTTCTTTGGCTTGAGAAGAGGAAGGCGCCGCGCGCATTGAGGTGGGCTCGCAAAGAGACCCGTAAGACACTAGTGACGCTACAATCGGATTGGCGCTATGAGCGCTTTCGCCAGGACGCGCTCACCATCGCGAAGGCCCAAGACGACATCCCGAAGGTTTCCTTGGGATGGCGCGGCCTAGACAATTTCACCCGAGACGAGAAGCACGTGCGCGGCATCTGGCGTCGTACCACGCTTGATAGCTATCGCACCGAGGAGCCGCAATGGGAAACTATTCTAGACGTGGACGCGTTAGCTGCGAAGGAGAAAAAGAATTGGGTTTTTACCCACACAGACACCAGATGCCTACCGCCCGAAGAGCGGCTGTGCTTGGTCAAACTTTTCGATGGCAAAAAGGAAGCTGCATTTGTACGCGAATTTGACCAAGATACGAAGGCCTTCGTCAAAACCGGCTTCAATCTTCCTGAGGGAAAGCAGGATGTCGACTGGGTAGACCGCGACACTATTCTGGTTGCGCGAGATTGGGGCAAGGGGACCATGACACGTGCCGGTCATCCCTTCGTCTTGAAGGAGGTCAAGCGCTCTCAGCCGCTCGCGCAAGCACGCGAGGTGTTTCGCGGCGAACGGACCGATTATAGGGTTGAGCCGTTCGTGCTGCGAGACAGTGAGGGCGCGGTCCATGCGACCGGCGCCATACGAGTCACTAGCCGCCACGAGCGGGAGTATATACTCCGGGGGCCCAAGGGACCAATCAAGCTCCGTCTGCCCAAGCGCGCGGAGATCGGCGGCATCACCGGTGGCCGCCTGCTCATTAAACTTGATAAAGACCCTGACGAAGATTGGGCGCCGTTCGGCGGCGCCGGCTTCAGGGCCGGCTCAATAATCTCGTATGATTTGGCAGAATGGAAGCGGGATCCGCTGCATGCCAGGCCCTCGCTCGTCTTTCAGCCCGGGCCTCGACAGGAGCTCAGCCGGTACCTCATCAGCAAGAGCTTGTTGATACTCACAGTCCTCGACAATCTTCAGGGCAAGGCATTCACCTACAGGTACGACCGCGGCATTTGGCGGGTCACGTCGATCCCACTTCCAGAGAATGCGAATGTCAGCCTGTTAACCGCTTCCGATACTTCCGATCAAGTAGTGTTCGCCGTCTCCAACTACCTCAAGCCGACGTCACTCTGGTACTTTGACGCCGAGACCGAACACCTTGAACCCTTGAAGGTCGCGCGTGAGAGCTTCAACGCGTCTAGGCATGTCGTTGAGCAACTCGAGGCGACCTCGCGCGACGGAACGCGTATTCCTTACTTTTTGGTGCGGCCCCAGAACGCTAAATTCGACGGTTCAATTCCTACTCTTCTCTACGGCTATGGCGGCTTTGGGCATGCCCTCCTGCCGTCTTATGATGGGGTCATGGGACGACTCTGGCTCGAAGAGGGCAACGCATATGTCGTAGCGAACCTGCGCGGCGGCGGCGGGCTAGGGCCGCACTGGCACGAGGCTGCCCAGGGAGCATCGAAGCAGCGCACATGGGAGGACTTCATCGCAGTTGCGGAGGACCTGATCAGGCGGAAGGTCACAAGTCCGCGTCGGCTGGGAGTAGTCGGCGGCAGCCAAGGAGGCCTGCTTGTCGGAGCCGCGCTGACCCGGCGCCCCGACCTCTTCAATGCAGCGATCGCACAGGTACCCTTGTTCGACATGCTTCGGTTCACCAAGCTGCCAGTGGGCGCGCTCTGGACGGATGAATATGGCGATCCCGCCATTCCCGACCAACGCAAATGGATCCAGCGTTACTCGCCCTATCAGAAGCTGGTGCGAGGCAGAACTTATCCGGCTCCGTTCATTCTCAGCGCGACTAACGACGACGTCGTGCATCCAGCGCACGGCCGCAAGGCAGCCGCAAGGCTACGTGCGCTTGGCCAGTCATATTTCTACTATGAAGATTTCAAGGGCGGACATGGGCCCGCCACTCTTGTCGAATTTGCTCGCCAGCAGGCGCTCATGTACATCTATGCACATCGTCGGCTTTGTCCTGATGGGTGAAGTGGAGCACGATCAGATCATCAGTAATTTAGCTTCATCAGCGGACTTACATCAACTCGTGCAGCCCTCGGCAGCTTTGAGATCCTCTCAGTGGAGGCAAAGTGGCGGCCGAATGGAGAACTTTTGATATCCAGGCAGCGCATTGCAAGGGAAGTCGCTAATTAGCCACAGACCCCGCATGCCGACTAGCGCCTTGAAAAGCGGTGCCGGTAATGAGCCATCGTTCGGCCGGCGCCTCCTAGGGTCTGTACCTAATTAGCGACTCCGATTCCCTCGCACCGAGTTGATTCGGCGGGGGGACTTCGATGTGCAAAGGCTGTTCTGGCTCAACCACAAGCAGTGGGCTCAGATAAAGCCAGGGCAGGCCGTAGATATTGCTGCTGGGCCGGCCCACTTGGAACGCGCGCAGCCGATGTTTACCCTCAAGGGCGAACGGCGGCGACGGCTTTTGTGCCGAAATCGTCAATCGCGGCACAAAGCCCGTCATTCCAAATCCAACAGGGTAACCACACTTCAGCAAGCGTGCCTCCAAAAGTTGCAACGTTATCGAGCGCTGTTTCTGCCGGCACAAGGATTTCAGGCGTGTCGCAACTCGATACGACAAACTGGCCAGGAATTCTTGGCTACTGTCCACCTCGCCGCCATCACAGCCTATTTAATCGATATTGGATCTGAGACCCTAGAGCGGCGCATCCCCGGGGGGTTAAGCCGTTTGGACAGCGAGTTGGGGCCAATGACTCCGCGATGGTACAACACTTGCTGTTCTCTTCGCGGGTTGGCGCAACTTTAGGAGCAACACCGTGCACAATGTCGTCTGCATCAAACAAGTTCCGGACTCGGCGCAGATCCGCGTGCACCCCGTGACGAATACAATCATGCGCCAGGGAGTGCCGACCATCATCAACCCATATGACCTCTTCGCGCTCGAGGCCGCGCTGGAGCTGCGCGATCGGTTCGGCGGCGAAGTTACCGTCCTTACCATGGGACCGCCATCGGCAGAGGAATCCCTACGAAAAGCGCTCACTTATGGTGCTGATCGCGCCGTCCTACTCACCGATCGCTGCTTTGCGGGCTCCGATACGCTGGCCACAACGTATGCACTTGCAACAGCGATCCGGAAAATTGGTAAGGAATATGGCCCGACAAACCTCATCTTCACTGGAAAGCAGACCATCGACGGCGATACTGCGCAGGTGGGTCCCGGCATCGCAAAGAGACTGGGCGTTGGGCAGCTAACTTACGTTGCGAAGGTCAGATCCTTGGACGTCGCCAATCAAACAATTGAAGCGGAGCGACGCTCGGAAGGTGGGGTGCAGGTTTTGCATACCAGATTGCCCTGCCTCATCACCATGCTTGAGGCGACGAATCAGATTCGGCGCGGCGCGATGGCGGATGCATTGCGAGCCGCGCGTGCCCAAATCGTAAAATGGAGCGCGCAAGATGCCGGTGTCGAAGACATTTCCAAATGCGGGCTCAAGGGCTCGCCGACTGTCGTCAAGCGAGTGTTCGCTCCTTCTGCGCGGGCCGAGAGGGCGGCGCTGGTTGAGTCCGCCGAGCAACCGGCGCAGGCGTTAATAGACGCAATTTTCTCGCATCAACCGAAGCTCGAAACCGATCTTGCGGCACTTGCTCGTGACGCTCGATCTGGAGAGTCCAGGCAATGTTAGCAAATACGGCCCAGGGAATGTATCAACGCCGCGCCCGTGTCGATGAGCGCGCAACAGGTAGTTACGCATCTCGGCCAGCTACCAATAGAGTTTGCTATGGCATCCGTCGATCTCGCGATCAGTTGGGGCCGCATGTTCCGTAGGCCACGTTATGGCTACGATCGATGCCCGCAGTCGCCCGGGATTGTTGGGTTACGGCCAAACGGGCTTGCGCATATTCCAGATCCTTCGGTCGTGTTCGGCGGCGTGGAAAGCCATTGCTTCGCCCGTAACAGTCACGAGCGAGGACGGAATACGTCAGCGACCCTAGTCACCATATTGGCGCTGCCGTCTGCATGCCCAAGGCGCTCTCGCCGGCTTTAGAGCGCAAAGCCAGTCTATGCGGCGTCTTTGAGGCAATGTCCGCAATTCAGCAGCCCTGTACGGATGTGAACGGCTGCTGGCCGTTCGCTGTTTGGTTCCTGACGTCGGTGCGCAGCCTCTCAAGTGCCATGCACTTGCAATGAGGAGAGGTCACGACCGTAATACCAACTGTTTCGGAATCTCGCGGAGCGAATTCAAGAGTTGGCATGATGATTGCTGCGAGCCAGTAAGAACTTAGAGGTGGTAATCGCGAACGTGAAGAACGGGCGAGGGTCTTTTTGAGATCCTTTGTGCCGGCGAGCGAGCGACATGCCAGCAGGGAGCGGAGGCCTATGAGCTCGGTAGGTACGAACTCGACTTTTCTCCACGCGCATGCTGGCCGTGGCTGGCATTGCGGCATCGGACTGCTTGTGGACCGGAATCCAACCGGATCCTCGCCGGGCCATCAATGAACGCCTTCCCTTCGATGCGCCTGAGCAGGACAGAGCATGCCACTGCCACGCTAAGCAAACTACGAAACTTCGCGCGAAAGGTGAACGCAATCATAGGCCCTTCGAAGCCAATGAACTCAGGGCGGTTAATGGGCCCGGATACGAAGGTGCTTCGTCAAGGACCGGTTCGCTTCTCATCTGCAGGGTCAAATGAAATCTCAAGCGTCTCGATTTGCACCGGATCAACCTCCAAAGATATCCTGCGAGTATTTGACTGAGCATGCGCGAGCCCTCTTCGGCCCGCATCCGTTCGCCTCGCAGATGTCCGACGATCAGGTCGCCAGCCTGCTGCCTGAATACCTGGCGATGTCGCAGGCGTTCCCGTACCTGCAGGCAGCATCACAAAGGGACCTCATATTCGACGCAATGCATCAAAATCAGGATCTTGCGAGGGACATTGAACTGACCAGCGTAGTCGCGAATTTTATCTGCTGGGATGAGACCGGTGGCCATGGCCGGATTCTCCAGGGCGGCAAGGCGGCGCTACCCGATATTCTTTTGACAGAAAATTTTCACTCCAACCTCTTGAGAAAGGATGCCTCGCAACTACTCGGCAGAGCAATACTGCCCAACTATAGCGACAGGACGAAGCAGTACCTCCATTTTCTCTATGCCGGATTGTCATCGAAAGACTCCCTAGTTCGTTGCGCCCACATGGTCGCTTTTGAACTCCATGCTGCTGATATGATCCAGTCACTGTGGACCACCGTGGTAAAAACCTTCAAAGCGCGGCCCGACGATCTTGAGTATTTTCGCGGCCATGTCGGCGGAGAAGATCCCGCGGAGAAGTACCACGGAGAAATGACAGGCCGGCTGATTGATGAACTCGTGCAGCCTGGCCATAGTGATCGCTTTTTGGATGAGTTTGATCGAGCCTATCGGCTCAGCGTCCAGTGGTGCCGCGATCTGCGCGGAATGGCCGCATGCACGGGAGATGATCCATCCGAGGTCCAACATCACGGCCGTTGTCATTGTGGCTCTATCAAGTTCGACGTTAGTGCACCGCGAGAGCTATCGGCAGTTCGATGCAATTGCTCAATTTGTCAAATGTCTGGATTCGTCCACTTGCTCGTACCCGGCGATAAGCTGCGCATCGAGTGCGGTGAAGAGTTCCTCACTACGTACCAGTTCAACAAGAACATTGCTCGGCACACGTTTTGCCGGCTTTGTGGCGTAAAGCCATTCTATAGGCCGAGGTCGAACCCCTCCGGGTTCAGCATAAATATTCGATGTCTGGATAGAAGGACGATCGAGCGCATAAGAATAACTGAGTTCAACGGCGAGCATTGGGAGCAAGCATTCGCGTCAATGCACCAGGACCCGGAGTCATGCTTCGAAGATCAAAGGAGTGAGCTCGAATGGCGCGCTCAATGAATGATAAATCCCGTCTTCTTTCAGAAGAAGTTCTGACAAAGTACCGCATAGAGCTGTTAGTCAAGGGGACGGTCGTGATCGACCCCCAGATATTGTTCACCCAGGACGACTTGGCTAAGATCGATCAGCTGCAGGCACAGATTCCCGAAGAACAAGTGCGCGAGGGAGATGCCGGCGACTTGCACAGCGTCTTTGTCAAACGGGTGAGGGTAGACCCGCCCGGGCGCGCGCCTAGCAACGTGAGTGGTACAGCCTCACGGCAGCTCATGGGGCTACTGGAAAGTAGAGACCGCAGCTTCGCGCTAAAGAAGATCTTCGGAGCATCGACAGATTACGTTGTTCGCCGATGCCAAATGCATCGTATGCCACCTGGGTGCTTTGTCGGCATCCATCTGGACGCGGCGAGTGATCCGGATTTCGACTATTCGGTGATTGTGCAGCTCGCGCGAGATTTCGATGGGGGGGAATTCGTGGTGTATCCAACCAAGTACGAACAGCACGTATTCCGACCGCCGTTTGGTGCCGTTCTTGTCACTACATGTAAGGTCCGGCACGAGGTAAAGCCGGTTTCGAGAGGGGAGCGCCGATCCCTCGTCTTCTTTTGTTCAAAACGCGGCGGCGCGAACCGCCGGATCATCGAAAGTTCTACCGCTGGTCTATGAGGTGGTGTGGCTGAAATGGTCCTCGAACGAGTCGGGTGGCGACGGGCTCTCAAGCGGAATTTGATTGGTTGCCCATCTTGTGGTCAGACTTCCTTAGCGAAGTCTGCCGACAATGCCGGTCGGACGCCATAGCTAACATTGCTGCTTGTAGAGGCCACCACGTATCATCGGAGCAAAGCTCGCTCCGATTATGATCATCTTCGTCGCTGCGTGGAATCGGGAGGCGTATCGGCGCTGGCGATGGTGTACCCGCGCTAGGCGTAGGAAGCTCCGTTGTTGACAGGTTATCGACAACCCCGGGCAGCTCTCGGTAGAGTTCCTACGGCGAAGCGCCTCCGACAGAGAACGATCTGGACGAGACAAGCGGTATCACCTGACGGCAAATGGCTGGCCACATCAGAAACTACAATATCTTCGCAGCCAAGACAGCTTGCAGGATATTCCGTTGACCTGGGACGGAGCTGAGAGTGACTATTGTGCTCTCTCGACGCTGAGATGGTCGTCAGCCTCGACTCACCTGGCCGTTTACCGCTGTCAAGGCGACCGATGAGAGGTCCTTTACCTCCAATCATGCCGACCAGCTTCAACGCAGACATTTGGACCCTGGTGTATCCAAAACCCGGTGATGCGCTGGCGCTACTCCAGCCCGTGCTGTTCCAGGTCAGCAGCCGGCACGATCCCAATCGATAATACCCTTGAAAAAACTTTATTGTCTTTCGGTCATCCGGCGGTGGTAGGACGGTCGGGGCTTCACTTCCGAACAAAATCAGCTTGGGCACCTGCTATATCGGCTAGTGGAAGCGCCGATCCCACAGGTAAACTCCGCTCGCGAATGCCCAGTTCTCCGATAGCGAGTAGTCATTTATGGGCTACGGTGAGGAACCTATTTATCCACAGACGGCTTTGGCGTTTTGTCGGTACGTGTGGGCAATATCGGATAATCAATCTTAGGCAGTTGGCCAGTGAGTGAATTCAGAAACGCGACGATGTCATCTTTTTCCCTATCATCAAGCTTTACGCCTAGTTGAACCTCACTCATGACGCCGACCGCTTGTTTGAGGTCCCAAACTTGACCCGAGTGGAAATAGGGGGGGCGCAATGCGACGTTGCGAAGAGGCGCAGAGCGGAAAACATATTCGTCGCCGGGCGCCTTGGTGACGGCGAAACGGCCCTTGTCGTCGCTCGGTAGCAGGCTTGCGGCTGGCCTTTCCACCACACCGAACGGAAAGTAATCCTGTCCACCGACGTTCATACCGCTGTGGCAAGAGGCGCATCCCTTGTCGATGAACAGCTTTAATCCTGACTTCTGTTGATCACTGAGAGCGTACGCATCGCCCTTGAGGTACCGGTCGAAAGGGGCGCCAGGCGTGATCAAGGTCGCCTCGAAGGCTTCGATCGCCTTTGCGAAATTGTCGAAAGTGATAGGCCTTGCATCCTTGGGGAATGCCTTACCGAACATAACGACGTAACCGGTCATTGAATTCAGTGTGTCGAGCACTCGAGCGGGCGTCGCATTCATCTCGATGCTGGCCTGGACGGGGCCACTGGCCTGCGCCTTAAGGTCTGCCGCGCGACCATCCCAGAACTGCGCCACATTGAAGACTGCGTTATAGACTGTTGGCGCACGACGCGAACCCAGCTGCCAGCGATGACCAACCGACGTCGGGCCGGCGTCTACTCCGCCGGTCCCGAGGTTATGGCATGTGTTGCAGCTAATGACCTGGCTAGCCGATAGCCTTGGATCGAAGAACAGGGTTTTGCCGAGTATGACCTTTTCTTCGGTGATAGGGTTATCCTTGACCGCAGGGGCCATCGAGGGGATCGGATTGAAAATCTGCCTCGCTGTGATCAGCAAATCATCATTGGCGCTTGCTGCCGACGAAGCCAGAATTCCGGCAGCCAGGAGAGATGACTTGCCTGTCCTGTTCAGGCCTCGTACCGCTGACTCACTCATGTACACCTCAGTATTTGTCGACTTGCATCGATCACAAACATGGCGCGGCGAGGACCGCGCGACCCTGCCCGTCTGCAGGTCAGCCAAAGACGAATGGCAATCCTTCGGAATGCGGCTAGGCTGCACCTGGCTCACATCCGCCGCCCTGTTAGTAAGCAACCGCCGTGCCAGTGAAGCTCAAGATCTAAGCCGCCCGATTAGGTCACATCGCAGACTAGGAATAGCTGCCGAGCTATCGCTTGCGCAAAGTCACGATCAGGATGCGCCGTTTAGCATCATAGAGCCCCCGCTCTATCCGGCGCCTGCAGCCAGGCCAGGTCACCCGCCGCACCGAACCTCTTTGCTCCTAGGTTGTCTCCTTTCATTTCGGGGCTCGAGGAAGCGCTGCTTTAGCGCGGGGCCGTGAACTGAGCGGTTGAAGATGTGATCGTTGAGACCTCAGTAGCCGGTGTTGCTTATCGTGGGCCGTGGGCCTATCGGGCGCAATTACAACGCACTCCACAGTGCCAGCCTTTTCGTCCGCGGCAAGTGGGATCACGCCCTCCTTACGTGTGCGGTCGAACAGAAAACCTCCTTTCACTAAACGATCATGCGCTGCTTGAAAGGATGGTGATGGCACATTTCTTACGGATAAAACGACGTTGCAACCGGAATAGTCAAGACCTAGCAGCCGGACGGCAATGTTGTGTAACACTGAGCCGCCACCCCAGCGGCCGTTCGCTTCATTGAACAGCAACCGTCCGTCTATTCCGAAAATGGCGTCGATGTTGATCATTCCGCGATATCCCAGGTCTCGCGCTAGTGCCACAAATCGATAGGCATGCGCCTGCGCAGTCAACCATTGCTCGTTCTCCAGGTCGCTTGGAAGCTCAAGCCCTGTCCAGATCAGAGATCTTTCGGATCGGTCTGTGCTTTTACGCAAACGTATGTTTCCACTGTTGATAAAAACGATTGATGCATCGTCCCGGATTGCATATTCGAGATAAAACAAAGATCGGGCCAAGTGGTAAGATTCCACGACAATCGTGTTACACGAGCTTGTCGTCATCTCAGACCAAAGCGCGTCGGGATCAAACGACCGCCACGAAATCAACCGAGTATCTCTGGCTCCAGGTAGCGGATCGCTTTTTTTGCTGGTCAAGATAACATTTCCGACACCCCCAGCTCCATTGTCCAACTTTACAATGACCCTGCCGGTCTCGGATCTGAGGGAACTGACGGCTCTGAACAGTCCATTTGGGTCTGTCGCTACGGATCCATGAGGGAGCGGAAGTGCGACGCTTGTTGCCAATTGACGGAAGTGGCTCTTGCGATTCAGCAGATCAGGCCCGCGCTGCAGAGCGAAGTCGTCGCCCGTCTTCGGTATGCCGAGTATGGCCGCAAGGCGTGCTACGCCTTCAGTAGAGTAGCAGGGATACATTCCCCAGGCGGATTTCCGACGAATATGTCTTTTGATTCGCTCGACAACAGTCTTAGACAGCAACGTGCAATCATCGAGGATCGCCGATTGGCGACTCGCTTCAGGTACGACCAGGCAAAGACTCGATGGGTCGAAATCGAGCGTCGCGCCAATGAAGGATAGTAAATCCGCCGGGATAACTACCGGCGAGACTATCAGGTCGCCCGCCTGAGCAAACCACGCTGAACGGTATGCCGAGTTGGCCGCCAGCGAAAGTTGAGCGTTTGTTAAATCGGCGCCCGACATCTGAGGCGTACCGGCGTTCATAATTAGGATCCGCGGCATTCGCGAGCTCCGAGCATCTGGACGTGATCAGACTGTGACCGTCATGGCAACCATCATGGCCATGCCGCGCCGTCGTGAGGCCCTAAGAGAGGCCTGCTTTTGCGCCGTCTCGACCTGCGATGTAATGGGATTGAACGGCCCGTCTCCGTCCTGCCGGGCTCAATTGATAGCTCCTTCGGGTTCGTCCCGTGTCGATCCCGTTCGGCAAAAATGCCGGATGTTGCCCAGCGCGGGGTTGGGTAGTTTTCGCGTGAAACGGTTTCGCGCGGCCCCTGGAACGGGCTGTGACCAAATATGTGCGATCATCGCTTCCGGCTCGATCCGGGCCCACGGTCGCAGCGGCCAATGGTTCGCCGCACATAAAGGCCTCTTTGGTATCGCCATGTTTGAAGCCGATGATGCAACGGCACTGGCCTTCAGTATGGTCAATTAACAGAACCTTCTTAACGCCGTCGGGGTCGGTCAACTTGCTGCTCCAGAATGCCACACAATATCTTCCGATGCCGCGCTGGTTACCCCAAGTTCTACGTGCAGGTCAGGCTCTTCGTAAAACTGCGCAGGCCCGCCATCTGTCACACCTTTGCGCAATCGAGTTGCCTTGTTTGCCACCGGAACGAAGTTTGAAGATAGCCGGTTCGGCGAACTGATCTTTGCGCGGTGTTGCGCCAGAAGAGACACTTGCCACAGCTTCAGGAAGTAGCCCCACCCTAGGTGGATAGAATCTTACGTCGATCAATTCAGACCTCATCGGCTCTCTGGCGGTGCTGTCCCGACAGCCACATCGTCCGGTTCGAGGAATGCCGAACCCGTCAAAGTGATGTACGAGCCATAGCGCCGCAATCGGACTTGCTTCAAGCCTCCCCACCTACGGACCATCGGGGATGAGGAGCATGACCGGCCATCGGGCCGTGGATTTGACCAGCTGAGGCATTCGAAGTCCTTCACACCCCAGATAGGTGCCACCCTCAAGAGCCTACGATCTAACGTTACGTCAGATTCAAGCCCGTTTTGGCGGCCGATGACAACATGACCAAGCTCATGCTACCCAAAGAGGGGCCGCCGGGGGCTGGTGTCGCGAGCATTCAACGCTTGCCCTGAAGGGCGGCGCAGTTGTGGTTCTTGGCCCCTTTGAGGAGCGAGCCGCCGAATGTGCAGGCGGCGTCTTCCAACGGGCGTCTCGGTTGCTGACTTTTGACCAAATTTAGAGTTGCAGAGCGTACGCGGGCCATCACCATCGACGGCTCGCCGCTCGGATAGCCCTCTCTCCGCACCGCTTATCTCACCCCGCCCAAGCTGGCGCAAAACTTTTGGCGCCTGCGAAAAGCGCAACGCCGGTGCTGGTCTCGGCGAAATGTTCAATTCGCCTGATAGCTTCACCCTGACGTCCTCGGTGCGCGCGCTGATGCCGAGAATCTTCTGCACCAGCTCGTTGGACTGGACCATGGTCGCGATGCGGATGTGACTCGCCCATGGCTGGGTTGCGCGATCGCATTTGGCTGGCCTCCGCCGCGGAAGACACCGGCATTCACGGTGATATCCCCTTTGAGGTCATTCCTCGCCTCTGCACAACTCCCGTGCGCCCGCTGAGGAGTGAGAACGCCCAGATTCCAAGGCGCTGTATCGAAGCGATGTATGCCGTTTCCCTGCCAGCCGCCCAAGAGGGAGGACAGGGACCCGCTGGTCATTGTGGATCCTTCGGTGTAGACGGCCTCGGCGCACCTAATGCGCTCGCAGGAGAACACGCCGTTTTGCCTCGAGAAGATGTTCATCCAGCGTCTCGTGCAGCACACGCCGAAGCTCTGGTGGAATCGAGCTATCTGTATCGATCATTTCCCGAAACTTCCGAATGATGCGTTCCATCTTTCCCAGTGCTTCATTCCTCTGCCAGGGCATCATCGATTGTCTCCTTTGGCGCGCAACGCACGTTTCGTCCCGGATTCTCACCTCAACAACCGACGCTCGAACAGCCCCGAGTCGACCAAGAGCTGGCTATCGGGCCACGTGCTCAGCGCGAGTTGTTTTGACTGAGACGTGGGTAGGCGGCGCTCACTCAAATTCCGCAGAAGTGACGCGCATTTGCGGCTGGAATATTCTTGCACGCGTAAGCTGCACTCTTGATTGCATAATCGAGCATTGGCCAGCTCGGCTCTCAGGCGTTTGAAACGGCGATCAAGCGGTTCAGTCGAGCGGCTGCAGCGCCGCGATCAAGTGATTCTTGTCCAAGTGCCACGCCCTCCTGCAGGGTCGAGGCCCGCCCGGCCACTACCAGTGCCGCCGCTGCGTTCAACAGCGCGGCATCGCGAAGACGACCTGGTAGACCATCAAGCACTTTTCGCAGCTCAACCGCATGAGCCTCGACATCACTGCTCTCGAGCGCATCGGTGCGGTAGCGGGGGAGCCCGGCTTCCTCCGGCGTCACTTCGAACGTGCGGACTGTACCCGCTTCAACAGCAGCAACTAAGCTTGTGCCCGTAAGGGTTATTTCCTCGAGCCCGTCCGAGCCATGAACAACCCATACCGAATCGGCACCAAGGTTCTTCAAGACGTGCGCCAGAGGCTGCACCCATTCGGGAGTGAACACCCCAAGGATCTGCCGCTTGACTCTGGCCGGATTGGACAGAGCCTCGACCAGATTAAACATCGTGTGGGTTCCAAGTGTGCTCCGGATCTGGCTGATGCGCTGCATCGCCGGATACTCGGCCGACGCAAACATGAAGCCAACGTCGGCTTCCTGCACACAGCGTGCCATTGCGTCGGGCGTGAGATCGACCTTAACGCCGAGGCGCGCCAACACGTCTGCGGTGCTTGAGCCCGAAGATGTAGCGCGGTTGACATTCTTGGCGACAGGAATCCCGACCCCGGCGACGATGAACGAAGCGCACGTCGATACGTTGAGCGAACACATAGCGGTGTCGATCGTGCCACCGATGTCAATGGGATCGCATCGCGTCTCGACCGTGGGCATTATATTTCGCATGGCAGACGCGGCGCCCGTGACTTCTGCGACCGTCTCGCCGCGGACCCTCATCCCGATCAACAAGCCACCGATTTGCGAGGGAGTTGCATCACCCGACATCATGCTGTCGAACGCTGATGCAGCCTCCTCACGTGTCAGAGTGGCGCCGGTGACAACTTTGCGGATGATCGATTTAAGCGGTTCCATCGTACTTTACACGTTCCTTGTCAAAATCTGCGGGCCGTCGGTTCAACCATGCGTCTGCGGAGACCTAGCAACGACCGCCTTGATGTAGCCGCCGGCTGCATCCGCACGTGCTACGGTCCCATAAGTGCTTAAGGCGGCCGTTGGATGAGCGTGGGCCGTGGCGACGCTACAACCTGACGCTAGGTGAGGGTCAAGCTCTCTCCATTCGATGGTGCCGTCAGGAGGAAATCGGCCGCTAATTAGCGCACTGTTGCTTGATGCCAGACGACGCTCTGTCTCGCGCCCGCTTGCCCGCGATGTTCCGGCCTGATCACAAGGCTTTTTGGCCTTCCGGTGCCGCCGTGGCGGATCCATCGAACGGCTTCCTGGCCTGGTTCGAATGTATCGTGCTGAGTAGATTTCAGCCCGAGCTCAGCTGGCTCTGCGAAATAGCCCCACCTGAGGTTAAGTGAGCTTGCGCTGGACAACCTTCAAAGGAGCGATCGCACGCGTCCCTTGATCCGCTCGCTTGAGGTGGTGCGCCGCCCGGCGAACCCTCGGGTGACGTGCTGCACCTCAAGTGGGGCGACTTCTGGGGAGGAGTCGGACCGACAGGTCGCAGCATCTTCACTTCGATCCGCTGCCCTTATTGCCGATGTCGCGCCCGGAGATCACGTAGCGACATGGCTGACTGAGGCTATCTTGCTTTGATCTGAGGCAGGCAGTGATAGCGCTGCGATCTGGTATGTGACTGCTACAAAGGCGGAACACGTCCCCCATGCAGGCCTCTTTCTCCTCTGCAGTCGGCGTTCGATCACGCGCGTTGACCGGCGCGAGGATTACAGCTGTCACTGCCACGCCAAGAGCGATGGCGCGGTAGTAGAGTCTGAGGCACGAAGCCAACTGAATTCGTTGTTTTTGCATCATGGTATGTCTTCAATTCGGTGGAGCTTCTTATCGTTCTTGCTGCGCTTAGCGCATCTTCCTGCCAACCGGGAAGCAGGCGGAACTGGTTAGCTGCGTGCGGGCAAGGTCGTTGTCACTTTTGCCGTTCTCGCTGTGAGCGGCGTGTCACCTCTCCATCACGACAGGAACGACACCTTCCATACCGGCAGAGCCCCGCGCAGGAAGGGGTTACTGGGCGGCTGTGCCGGCGCAGCAGATGGTCATTTTGGAGCTGCCGTGATTGTGCGGCCGGCGCATGTCTGGATCCGCGAGGCATTGCCTGGGGCCTGACATCTGCTGAGGTACTATGGCCAGCCCAATCGCCAGCCGACATGACGGCTAGTCGGCGCGGCGCCGAGTCGAGGCGGCCGAGGCTAGCAGTCAAGGTAGAGAGATCAGGCAAGCCAGGCGCGCTCAGGCCGTTGTTGATGATGCCTTCGATCGTGCAGAGCGACCATGATGAAACGCTGAGACTATGTTTGTGTAGCCGCACCTGTGTTCCACTTATGTGAAGAGGTTGGGCTAGGCATCTGTGAGCGAGGGGTGCTTCGCGTCGAGCCCGCTGAGGCTGCGGTGATGGGAGTGCCGGCCGTGCCGATCTCGAAACGCGCGATGTCGTCCAGCAGGGGCGGGAACAGCCTTTGTCTCCCATTCGATCGTCCCATGCGATGAGACATTCGCAATTCTGTGGCCTGTCAGGAAGCATTTGATTGTCAGAGGTGGTCCCAACCTGTCCGGGATCGTACAATCTAACGTTACGTTCGATTCAAGTCTCTTCGTGGGGCCGATGGTATGAGACAGTCGGACCTGTGCATTCTTCGCACGAGCACCGTCTGCAACGCGTACTTTGCGAATTCTGAATGGCTGCTGTGGATGGGGACTGCCTGCTTCGGCATCCGAGGCCACCAGCGTCGCTGCTACGTGATTATACGGAGCACCGGTGTCGCATTTCTTTGATCTACGAATTGCATGCTCTCTGCATGAATCCGAAAAGTAAACTCTACCAGCCCGACCACTGGCGAGGCCGCGCGGAAGCAACGCGAACGAAAGCGGAAGCGCTCGTTGACGGAAAAGCCAAAGACAGGCTGCTTAGGATTGCCCTGGAGTACGACAAGCTAGCCCGGCGTGCCCACATCTGGCAGATGCGCAAGAATGAGGACGATACGTGGCCTGAGCAAGAGCTGTAA
Organism: Bradyrhizobium sacchari; assembly: GCF_002068095.1. GTDB lineage: Bacteria > Pseudomonadota > Alphaproteobacteria > Rhizobiales > Xanthobacteraceae > Bradyrhizobium > Bradyrhizobium sacchari. The sequence goes on from NZ_LWIG01000060.1 coordinate 50,538, forward strand.
GGGATCGCTGCGATCCATAAGAAAGGTCTCAGCCCGTTGATCTCAACGGCTAGGCAAAATCGCTCAACAGGCCGCCTGCACCGGGATATTGAGGGGGCCACCGGGCGAGGCCCTCGAGGGTTGTGTGACGCACGGTACGTGAGGGCGGAGCAGGCCGCATGCCCAACGCTCCTTAAGGTATATTTGTTGAGTCAGCTTCTCGAAAGCGAACTTTCGTATCACTGCGAATGCAGAACCCAAATTCTAAATTTGCGGCCGCGGCGCACGAGAGGCGCCGCAAGCCTTCCGCGCCTTTGCCATGCATGAGATTATTTCAAAAAGAGCGCTGCGACGCCCCAGTAGATACCAACCCAAAGCAGCGCATTTGCGAGAAGTGCGGCCAGAGGCCAAAAATTCCGCCTCTTCTGCGCTGGCCCGGAGCGACGATCGGTGCCGGTTTGCTTGAACATTGTGTGCTTTGGTGCGCGCCAATGTGGCATTTCATCACGCCCATCGCTGATCAACCGAAGAATTCCAAGCTTTTCATGCCTCCTATCACTCATAAATCGCAGTCCTGTTACTAGGCGAGTGTCAGACTCGTTGTCTGTTGCGCGGCGACCATCCGGCCGATCGTTTGCTCGCGCATCTTCGGTGCAGTGAGGGAGCGTTCTGTCAGCACAGCAATCTACGTGCCACGACGTAGAAGTGTCTGCGCCGCTTTGATGCAAAAGACCGCGCCGGTGGGGGCCACACGGAGTCGTTGCGCGAGGTCGGATTCGCGACGCTCATGTCGGAAACACAACGCTGCAGTGAGCAGCAAAAGGTGAGCAATTCGCGAGCGCCATACCCTAACAACGAGTTAGAAGTTGCATCTTAGAGACGCGGAAAAATCGGCCGATGTTCGCAGTTGCGGACAATGAGATCAGCCAATCATTGTTCCTGACCGTTAGCTTACGAGGAACAAGCGGGATAGCAGGCGATCCGCTGGTATCAGCTTCGAAGAAGGGTCATGCCAGGCCTCTGCGGCTACGGCGAGCGGATTTGAATCCCTTGGAACCCAATCGTGTTTAGTAGATGGCGCATTGCGGCTGTTTAGCCTCGGCGAGACGGTGGCGAGTGATCAAGTGCGCTCCTCACGAAACAATCAGGTCGGCCGAACGGTCTAGTGTCGCCGCTGGTTTTGCGAGCATCATGAAACTAGATGTGCAGGCCAATACAGGGAGCATTGCCATGATGAAGACCGATTCATTCAAGACGAGGTGACCCAAGAGCCGGTGATTTCGTATGCTCAAGCAGGTCGACATGAAACATGGATGGGGCTGACCCTTTGCGTGAAGCGTGCGAGAAGGATGGAATCTGTTGCTGGTGTGCGCTCTACCCGGCGATGCGCGATTCACACTGCCCGGAATCGATGAGCAAAGTGCTTTGCCTTTGGAGGGAGGTAATGACGCAATTACATAACTGGCGAGAAGGTGAAATTGGCGGGTCGGTTCGCCAGCGCGCAGAACGTTCACCCCTCATGCTCAGGCAACTAGCTGCCCCCGAGGGCGGCATGCGAGCGATAGACAACTGAAAACAGGAGAGTGAGTGATGATAGATACCTGCGGCTCTCTCGGATGCTGCGCTGCAGTGTGGTGCGGAGACGCCGGGCCGACAGCCGAGCACGTTGACGTGTTACGAGCGAACGTCATCTACTCGAGCTCAAAGCTGTCCGAGGGGAAGGAGCCGGCGTGCGAGCGCAGATGATAGACAAGCTGGAGGCCGGCCGCGTAGAACACGGCCAGTTCGCTACTGCTCCTGGATCTGGCCCTTGCGGTCTATTCTTTGTGCAAGGGCCTTGCGGGTGTGAACTCAAGATAAGCGGAATCGTCCGTCCTGGCTGGGAGCAGGTCGCTGTCTCGACCCCGCGGCGCTGACCGAATTGGGAGGAGATGTGCTTTGTCAAAGACCTTTTCTGGGATGAGGAAGAGTGCATCATCCGACTGCATCCGCCACATTCGCAATATGTGAATAACAGCCGATATTGCCTTCACTTGTGCAGACCTACTCATCGCGACATTCCGATGCCGCCGCCGAGCTTTGTAGGCATCGTTGGATTGAGTCCCTCGGATGTGGCAATGTTGTTCGCTCGGATGAACGCGACAGCATGACGGACTGAGTTAACGATATCTGGCCGTGAGGTGAGGCGAAGAGGGTGCAGAAGCACCGGTTCGGCGCCGCCCCAGTGAGGGTATCACAAGGGGGATATGTCAGGATCGATCGCCTATGCGAAGGGCGCCGCGGCTGGGCCTCAATTAGCAGCTATTCATCAGGAGCAGCTAACAGTGCTGATCCGAGTAGAGAAATGTCTCGAATGTGCTTGGGGCCATTTATGGAAGGAACGATGGATTGAAATTAGGATCTTAGCAGAAGTCAAACCAGCGTTTTCGAAGCTGTGCTGAACGTGCTTCAGCAGCAGCAACAAGAGCATCTCACTGCGCCAACGAACGGTCACAAGGCAGTCGTTAGGGAATCGGACGACACTCTTTGGAGCAAGAAGTCTGTGCCGACCGGGGAGCGTAACACGATAATGATGAGATAGAGCCCACGCTGACGGTCGAGTCCTGTTTGACTAAGGCGCTGCCCAGGGTCGTCAGTCACGCTGACTGCGTCCGCAATTCCACAAGCTAGTCCTGCCATCGCTGTGCGTGGGTCATGAGCTCGTCGGCCATTAGCCCCGTCTGGAGCCGCGCTCGTGAGCCGAGCTGTCGAGGCACCAAATTGCCAAACCAATTGGTGGTCAGCTCGTCGTCAGCTGGCCGCAATATGGATTGGCAGCAGGATATAATCGGCGCGCTCGCTCTGAGGAATCGCGCTGAAGGCACAGGCGGACCAGCATGTATAATCGAGTTAGTGGCCAATCCACACCCCCTAATCTGGATGACAGACCCAGTCGGTCAGCGGACAGCAGCGAATTTGCGCAAACACTCGCCGATATCGCGCGGCGGGAGAGCCTGCCATCTATGGAATTACCGGACAAAATGGGGCTCTGCTGCAGCAAGCCTCATACCTCGGATGAAATCATTTATAGCCCAAGCACGTCGAACTCCAGCCCATCCTCTCTGTCATCTAGCTCGCATCCATTATCTGAAGAGAGCCATGTCCGTCCTCTGTTTGAATACAGGACTGCTGAATTGGCTGAGGCCAATGCCGACGGAATCTGCGTTGGATTGACAGCGGAGTGGCTCCTCAATCTCCAAAGCAGCCCCTCATCCAGGATGAGTGCTTTGCGGCCGGGTACTGACAGCCACAGCTCTGCGGCTATGCGGCAGTCGCGGTATGAAGATCTCAAGGAAGGATCTCACAACCTTGAGGCAAGAAGCACGATGTTAAGCGAAGCCGGTCTAGAACCGTCCGCCGCACAGACGCGATATGAGTTTGACACATCTATGGGCCAGATTGCGAGCGAGGTCGCCAACGATGAGTCGGCCTATTTGGTCTCCTTGCGTTTCGCCGCAGGTGGCGCCCACACAATTGCAACGTCGACGTCGAACGGAATGACGACCCTCTTTGATCCTAATTATGGAGAGTTTACCGTTCGACCAGATCAGATGGGTGAGTTCTTCGAAAGTCTCGCCGACCGTTACAGCAGCAGCCCGAACCGACTTGATATATCGACTGTCGCCATACAAAGTGTCAGACGGCCTTTACGTAATGAAGAGCTGCCCCCGCCCGCCGGTTCATGATGTCGGTTGTAGGTTGGCGCCGCCACTGACAAGACGGAGGAAGGCGGAGCCGCCCGGAGGGCCGTCAGCGGCGAGCGCTTGAAGAGTCCGACCTTTCGCCTGTCGCGGAACGGTAGCTGTCGCCGCGGATAATCAGCACGAGGCTATGGTGCAGAGCCGGTCAGGGATTCGCGGGGGCGACCACCGGATAAGCCAACACGGTACGCGATTCAACAACGCTGCGCTTTGACGGGATCAGCATCGTATCGGTTTCTAGTGGCGGCTGACCAAGTGGCAGAACTGATGCGCCGGGTGAGGCTCTAGCGGTAGTCGAGTTGGCCGACCATCGGCAGCTTTGGCTTCGTCAGCACGAGCAGCTTCTCGTCCAGGCGCCGCTTGCCATGCGCCTTGACGAAGCCAGCGACCAGCGCCGTCGCCGCAGTGAACTGCACGGTGTAAGCGAACAGGATCGCCTCTCGCCTGGGCACGTTGGGCAAATACGTTTGGCCGACGCCCGGCGGGCGGAGCAACAGTACGGTCTCGCCGTTGACCATCCGTCATGGCGCGGCAAGGCCGCGGATCTGCTTCGGATTCATCGGCCGCCGTGCCTCGAAGTCGAATCCGGCAGGCCCCTTACAGCCAGGATGACTTTCCGAATAATGCGGGGGGCATCCTGAAGTTACGCCCCGGAGCTCTCGCAGCAGAGCGAGCGCGTGCTGGCTATAAACATTGATCTAGATGAACATTGCCTGGTAGTTTGGATCTGATCCCCGTCTCAGGCCGAAAGGAACGCAGTCGCGGCTCGGCGCTGACTGGTTGGATGGATCAGACGCCGTCTCCGGCACACCCACACTCCTGGTTGAAGTTAGCAGCAGCGTGGCTCGGCGCCAAAGACCCCACGCATACACGGGGCAAGCGCTGTCCCTACCACGCGCTACTAACTTCAATATCGTTGTACACGGACTAGCTTTCCAAAAGCTGACGAACTCGACACGAATCATCGCCCATCAATGTTGGTAACCGGCGGCTCTGGTGTGCCATTCACGAATCACCATCATTATCTCTGCGACTGCCGCGACCGTTGGGTCAATACGATCAATCTCGAAAAAGGGATGCGACAGCGCTCCGATGGAGGGTCTCGCTCGATGCCGCCTGTTGTTGTCCTCCGGAAAACGTCGGTAGTGTGTCTGAGTGGAGAACCAATATATGCGCGCCTGGGTAGGCTGAAGCGGGATCATCGCTCAAGGGCGCCCTCGATCGGCTCCACTAAAGGACCGTGCGCCACCCTTGCAATGGACCTGCCTGCGAGTGTCGCAAGCTTCAGCGCCGTTATCGAATGGCTTGAGCATCTTGATGCTGAGCCAAACTGTCAGAGGACGGAGATGGTCAATGTAGTGCTTTTGTTGATCATGCCTGAATTGACAGAGGCCTCATGGCACTGGCTAGGTCAAAGCGGTCATCTCGTTGCGGCATGCGATTCAACCCCGTTCCCAAGTGAGCGTGTAGCACCATAAATGAGGGGCGCTGGTTTTGAGTGTGGGACGGCAGCTCGGGTGTTCTCTTGGGGCGTTGCGAGCAAGGTCGGAACCCGCATCCCCATCGCACAGCCGCCACGGCAAAAAGCACGCTGACGTCAGTACCGACAACCGTGGACGCTGACCATCATGGGGAGGGACGGACCGCGCTCCAGTTAATCGAGGCGGCCCATCCTTTTCGAGTGGCAGCCGTTTGAGAAGAGGTGTCGGCTCCTCTTTAGCGCGAGAGCCTTTGTCGGGGGGCGCGCCGCCCAGGAGTGAGATTAGGTTAGGCCCTCAGAGCAGAGTCTGCCTCAATTTAGAAGCGGCAGTGCTCATGGATGCGTCGGCTTGCGGAAGTTGCATTGTCGCGCGCGGGTACTGCAACGTGGAAAGATGGCCGGCGTTCGCTGAAGTCAGACATACTGCACCAATTTAAGATGATCGTCTGAGAGGACAGGCGAGCGAATAGAACAAGCCGCGTCTTGAGGGAAAGTAGTCAGAGTCCGATTGGCCCGATTGCGGACTTCGACAGAATTTCGTGCCGGCGCGCGATAGGCGACCTCGGCTACACATTGGTAGAGTGTGGGCGTAAGCGCAGTCCAAGCGCGTTGTCGGGGCCGGGGTCTTGCGCCTGCACCGTCGGTGATCAAGATCTATCCTGTCGATATGACGTATCAGAGGCGCGCTGACTTCAACACTCTTCCCATTCTCTTCAAAGACTCACTCAGCGTTGAGATTGGTGGTTCCCCCAAAGAGAGCCTCCTGGTGAAGGAGTCGTCATGTACCAATCCCAGCATAGCGAGCCGATATGCCACACGTAGCTGTTTAAATGATGTTCACCGCCACTCCATGGCTCTCGGCATCGGGCGGTCTTACTCGCGCCACCAATGAAGCCAATGATCGATCGTTCGAGACTGCAAGCAGACTGATCTCTATAGTGTTCACGGCCGCCAACGTTGACCTCTCGCGGCGAGCACCCGCGACTTCTGTGCCCACCATTCGCGTCTCTGGAGCCGGGTGTGCACTATCAAAGCGGTGGTGACGACCCCTCTCACGACCAGACTTATGCCCAACTCCTCATTAAGCAGAATCTCATTCGAAAAATGTCGCAATCATCATTGGGCGGAAGAGATAGCTGCTCTTATTGCGTGGCACCCCACCGCTCCCATCGTTGCATGGGATAGACGGGAGCTTGGAAGCAAGAGAAAGAGTTTGGGAATTTAGTGGGCAATTACCGTGTACTGGGCCGATCCCACCGAGGCGGAGTTGAGGCGGCACAGTCCGCGAGGAACTAAATGAGGCGCGGACCAATCAAGGCACTTCCCAAGGATAACTTGTGATTTTTGACGATGCGCCTGCCCGGGCTTCAAACAAGCCGTCTGGCCACAAGAAAGAAAAGTGGCAAGCAATTGGGTATGGGTCCCACCGTCGCGTACATAGATCGGTCGATGGGCTGGCACTTGGGGCGGCTTGCAAGGGCTACGTTGCTAAGTCGTTGGATGCAAGAAAAACCCTGGCATCTCGCCAGGGTTTTGCGTGTCATCGAGAATTTGAGAACGCGGATCAGAAGTCCATACCACCAATGCCGGGGCCCGCAGGCATTGCTAGACCAGCCGGAGCCTTCTTCGGCAGCTCGGCAACCATCGCTTCCGTCGTGATCAGCAGCCCGGCCACTGAGGAGGCATTCTGGACAGCGACGCGCACGACCTTGGCCGGGTCAATGATGCCTTTGGAGAGGAGGTTGCTGTATTCGCCTGTCTGCGCATCGAAGCCAAAAGAGTACTGCTCGTTGTCGAGGATCTTGCCGATCACGATCGAACCGTCTTCGCCGGCGTTGATCGCGATCTGGCGGGCCGGCCAGGACAGCGCCTTGCGGACGATCTCGACGCCGGTCTTCTGGTCGTCGTTCTTGGTGCGCAGGCCCTTGAGCTGCTCGGAGGCACGGAGCAGGGCGACGCCGCCGCCCGGGACGATGCCTTCTTCCACAGCCGCGCGGGTCGCATGCATCGCGTCATCAACGCGATCCTTGCGCTCCTTCACCTCGACCTCGGTCGCGCCGCCGACGCGGATCACCGCGACGCCGCCAGCGAGCTTGGCGAGACGCTCCTGGAGCTTCTCACGGTCGTAGTCCGAGGTGGTCTCCTCGATCTGCGCCTTGATCTGGGCAACGCGCGCCTCGATGTCGGCCTTCTTGCCGGCGCCGTTGACGATCGTGGTGTTCTCCTTGTCGATCATCACCTTCTTGGCGCGACCGAGCATGTTGAGCGTGACGTTCTCGAGCTTGATGCCGAGGTCTTCCGAGATCGCCTGGCCGCCGGTCAGGATCGCGATGTCCTGCAGCATGGCCTTGCGGCGATCGCCGAAGCCCGGAGCCTTGACGGCCGCGACCTTCAGGCCGCCGCGCAGGCGGTTCACGACCAGGGTCGCGAGCGCTTCGCCTTCGACGTCCTCGGCGACGATGACCAGCGGCTTGCCGGTCTGCACCACGGCCTCGAGCAGCGGCAGCAGCTCGTTCAGCGAGGAGAGCTTCTTCTCGTTGATGAGGATGTAGGCGTCGTCCATCTCAACGCGCATCTTGTCGGCGTTGGTGACGAAGTAGGGCGAGATGTAGCCGCGGTCGAACTGCATGCCCTCGACGACGTCGAGTTCGGTCTCGAGCGACTTGGCTTCCTCGACGGTGATGACACCCTCGTTGCCGACCTTCTTCATGGCGTCGGAGAGGAACTTGCCGATCTCCTGGTCGCCGTTGGCCGAGATGGTGCCGACCTGGGCGATCTCCTCGTTCGAGGTGACCTTCTTGGAGTTCTTCTGCAGGTCCGCAACCACGGCCTCGACCGCGAGATCGATACCGCGCTTGAGGTCCATCGGGTTCATGCCGGCGGCAACCGACTTGGCGCCTTCCTTCACGATTGCCTGGGCGAGGACGGTTGCGGTGGTGGTGCCGTCGCCGGCCGCGTCAGCGGACTTGGAGGCGACTTCGCGCACCATCTGGGCGCCCATGTTCTCGAACTTGTCGTCGAGCTCGATCTCCTTGGCGACGGTGACGCCGTCCTTGGTGATGCGGGGAGCGCCGAACGACTTGTCGAGCACGACGTTGCGGCCCTTCGGACCGAGCGTGACCTTCACCGCGTTGGCGAGAACGTCGACGCCGCGCAGCATCTTGTCGCGCGCTTCAACCGAGAATTTGACTTCTTTGGCTGCCATCTCGAATTTTCCTTGGATGATGTTTGACTGGAGGGAGGAGAGGGGCTCTTAAGCCGCCTTCTTCTTGGACTCGCTGACTTCGAGAACGCCCATCACGTCGCTCTCCTTCATGATCAGCAGGTCCTGGCCGTCGATCTTGACTTCGGTGCCGGACCACTTGCCGAACAGCACGCGGTCGCCGACCTTCAGGTCGATCGGGATCAGCTTGCCGGCCTCGTCGCGGCCACCGGGGCCAACGGCGACGACTTCGCCCTGGGAGGGCTTTTCCTTGGCAGTGTCGGGAATGATGATGCCGCCAGCGGTCTTCTCTTCTGCGTCGATGCGCTTGACCACGACGCGGTCGTGAAGCGGACGGAATTTCATGCAGTCCTCCTAAACATTTGCACGAGTTGAGGATTTTGAATTGTTAGCAGTCGATGCCCGTGAGTGCTAGCACGAGCGAGATTGAAATAGGACAGGAATTTTGCGGGGGCAAGGGCTTCTAGCAGAAAAATCAGCACCCGGAAGCGGGGACTGCCAGAATCTCTTTCCCATCGTTAACCAGCCTTGGAGACCGCTTCGAGGCTCCCTCGGGGACCGTATTAGCACGGGGGCATGTCTGCTGCTAACGCATTGAATTTCAACAGCTTGTTAAACTTTTGAGCTTGAGATGGGTTGTCAGTTTGCGTCACATTTCTCTCATGTGAGCGCATCTCCACCGGGTGGCTCGTAAGCAGCGTACCGGAAAGCCACCCCCAGAATGCGCTCCTGCAAAGGAGGTTGGCATGGGACTGCGGGTTGGGGGCGTTTCCGAGGACTTCCGGAAACAGATGCTGGGCTACGGGCTGACGACGGCACAAATTCTCTACCGGATGCCGGATCATCCCTCGCTGCTCCAGACCTATGTCTGGCAGAACTACGACATGTTTCCGAAATTTCCCGCGCTGACCGACTTTCTGGCCTTCTGGCAGGAGAAGCTCGACGGTCCCTTGTTCTCGGTGACGGTCGCCCATTCCAAGCTGATCAAGCCCGCCGAGCTGCGCGCCGTCGACGGCGTGTTCCGGCTGCATTGAGGGCGAGCCCCGATCTCGTCGCACCAGCCTCGCAGGGTGGGCAAAGGCGCGCTCTTCGCGCCGTACCCACCATCCCACCGCGATCGCAGCTGGCGATGGTGGGCACGCATCCGGCGTCGCTCTTCGAGCTATGGCGGACAAGCCGCTTTGCCCAACCCTGTGAACGCGCTATCTGCTCGACCGGTGCCTGAGGGTCATCAAGCGCCGCTGCTGCAATAGCGCTTCCACATCGCGCGATAGGCCTCGTCCACCGCTTGCGCGTAGGCGACCGGGTTGCAGGCGGCCGCAGCGCGCACCTGTCCGGGCAGTGCGTGGCGCAACTCGTCGAGGTCGCCGAGCTCAGCCGCACGGCTCACCGCGATGTCGACATAGGCCTCCTCGCTGTCCGTCACCCAGTCCGGCAGGCCAAGCGCGGTAAGGATGGAGCCGGCGGCACGGCTGGGCAGGCTCTGCCCGAGCTTGGCCACCACCGGCACGCCCATCTGCAAGGCTTCCAAAGTGCTGACGCCGCCATTCTGCGGGAACGGGTCGAGGGCAATATCGACGCGATTGAACGCTGCCAGATGATCGATGCGCAAGGTGGTTCCGAGCAGATCGACGCGTTCGGCCGGCACGCCGCAAGCTGCAAGCCGCGCCAGCAGATTGTCGCGGACCAGTTGATCGTCCAGCGCAACATCCTTGATCAGCAGTCGCGACCCCGGCACCCGCTCGAGAATCCGGGACCAGGCTTTCGCGGCCTGGTCCGAAATCTTGCTGATGCGGTTGAAGACACCGAATGTGACGAAGCCGTTCGAGATCGCCGGCGTTGACGTCTGCGCAAGCTCGATCGGCAGTGGCTCCAGCGTCACAAAGCACGGCAGATCGACGATCGTTTCCGCAAACAGATGCCGGACCGCGGGAGGAATCGCGACCGGGTCCGAGAACAGATAATCGATCGTCGGCAGCCCGGTGCCGGTGCCGTGACCCCAGCCATGGGCCTGGATCGGCGCCGGCTTGCGTGCAAATACGCTGAGGCGGTTTCCCTTGGTGTGGCCGGACAGATCGATCAGGATATCGATGCCATCGGCGCGGATCTCGGCATCGAGGCGATCGTCGTTCCATTGCGAGGCATCGCGCCAGCGATCGGCGATCTTTCGGAATTCGGCGGTCGCCGGATCTTCTTTCGACGAACAGGAGTAGCACACGACCTCAAACTGTGTCCGGTCGTGGTATTGCAGGACCGGCTTGAATATGAACGCGGCCGAATGCGCGTTGAAGTCCGCCGAGACATAGCCGAGCACCAGTGGGCGATCCGGATCGCGGCTGTTATCGTACGCTTCCACCGCTCGTGAAGCGAACGTCTTGCCGATCCGCTCCCACCAGACCTGCCGCGCCTGCTGATGCTGCTCGACGCTGGCATCGGCCGCGAAATCGAGCGTGAATATCTTGTTGGAGATGGCGCCTGGGAAGTCAGGCTCGATCTCGAGCGCTCTGTCGTAACTGGCCAGGGCTTCGTCGACCCGCCCAAGTGCGGAGAGACAAATGCCCCGGACCAAATGAGCTTGAGCGGCATCGGGATCGAGCGCGATAGCTCTCTCACTATCCTTCAATGCTTCGGCGATTTGCGGGATCTGGAGCCAGACACAGGCGCGCCCGAGCCACCCGTTCATCTCGTCGGGCGCCAGGGCGATTGCCCGATTGCAATCCGCCATGGCGTCGTCAAATCGCAGAAGTTCCTGCAATGCGATGGCGCGGTTCGCCAGCGCCGAGGCATAGTCGGGCTTGATCGACAGCGCGCGGTTCAGGCTTGCGATGGCCTCGTCGTAATTGCGCAGACGGCAGAGCACCCAACCCCGGCCATTGTGGGCTTCGGCAAGTTTTCCGTCGATTGCGAGCGCCTTGTCGTAGCAATCGAGCGCTTGCTGAAGATCGAGGGTCACGCTCGCGTTGCCGAGATTGGACAGGGCTACGGCGAAGTTGGGGCGCAGGGCGAGGGCCCTTCGATAGCTCTCGCGGGCCTCGTCGTGACGTCGCAGCTTGTTCAGTGCGATGCCCCGGCTCATGTGAGCATCGGCAGATTGCGGATCCACGGCAACCGCCCGGCTCAGCAGAATTTCGGCTTCCTGATAGTTCTTGGCATCAGACTCCAGACTGCCGAGCATATGCAGCGCGATGAACTGGTTGGGCGCAAGCTGCAAGACCTGGCGGTAGCCGGCCCGGGCCTCGGAGAGAAGCCCTTGCTTGTGCAGCTGGAGGGCCAGCCCGAGCAATGGCAGCACTTCGGCTTTCTGTCGCTTTTGAAGCCGGGCATTGTGAAATGCACGCTGACCTACGCTGTTGCTCATCAATCAATCCCCCAGAATCTCTTATGGGAGATTAAGTCGGCGAGGGCGCGAATACGAGACGACGGCCGTTCGTGACGACAGCTTCGGGCAAGCTACGAGCGGTTGTGGTCATCGCGTTGACTGGCCCGCAATTGCTGCCCGGTCCAGGACTGGCTAATCTACCGTTGGGTTGTCCCCGTCCGGCGGGCGCGGCTCAGATCAGGGAGACAGACAATGGCCAGGCAAAAGGCATCAAGACCCGCAACCAAGACCGCGGTCAAGAAGCGGAGCGGCACCAAGGCGGCGGCGCGATCCTCGGCGCGCAAGGCGGTGAAGACAAAGGCGCGCGCGGCCGCACCGAAGAAGCCGGCGCGCCCCAGGCAGCGCATCGCGATCAGCCATCATCGCGAAGAAGACTTCAAGGCCGACGGCCTGCGTGCCTACGCAAAATACCGCGACCTCGGCATTGCCGCTGCGACCCATGGCCTGGCGCAGGCGCACGTGATACGCCTGCAAGGCCCCTGCGATCCGGCGGAGGTCTCGAAGCTGCACTTCCACGACGTCGAATTCCAGATGGTCTATGTGCTCAAAGGCTGGGTGAAGACCTACATGGACGGGCAGGGCGAGACCTTGATGAAGCAAGGCAGCGCCTGGACCCAGCCCCCGAAGATCAAGCACATGATCCTGGATTATTCGGACGATGTGGAGCTGCTGGAGGTGATCCTGCCGGCGGAGTTCAAGACGGTGGAGTTGAAGGCGTAAGGGGCTGCGGAAAGAGCGCGCCGGTCTCTCAACTCGTCATTGCGAGGAGCTCTTGCGACGAAGCAATCCGGACTATCTCCGTGGGACGCATTTCCGGATTGCTTCGCTTCGCTCGCAATGACGGGTGGAGAGAGCTAACTCAGCACCCCCACCACCGCCCCCATCAGGCACGTCGTCAGCGTCCCCGATACGATCGACTTCAGCCCGAGCGCGTTGATCTCCTCGCGCCGCTCCGGCGCCATCACACCCAGCCCGCCGATCATGATGCCGAGGCTGGCGAAGTTGGCGAAGCCGCACATCGCGTAGAGCATGATCAGGCGCGAGCGTGGATCGAGCGTATCGGGCGGCAGTTTCGAGAAGTCGACATAGGCGATCAGCTCATTGAGCACGGTCTTGGTGCCCATCAGGCTGCCGGCCGTTACCGCCTGGTCCCACGGCAAACCCATCAGCCAGCACACCGGCGCCATGACAAGGCCCAGCAGGCGCTGCAGCGAGATCGCGGCGCCGCCGATGTTTGGCAAGAGGCCGAGGATGGCGTTGACGAGGTAGACCAGCGCCACGAGCACGAGGAGCATCGCGACGATGTTGAGCAACAGCTCGAGCCCCGCGCTCGTGCCTTTCACGATCGCATCCATCGTGCTCGCGACCTCCATCTCCGGATCCTCCAGCGCGCCGCCGGTGCGCTTGTCCGAGGTCTCCGGCACCATGATCAGGCTGACGAGGATCGCGGCCGGCGCGCCCAGCACGGAAGCGATGACGAAATGCGCGGCCGCATCAGGAATAAGAGGAGCAAGGAGCGTCGCATAGAGCACCAGCACGGTGCCGGCGATGCCGGCCATGCCGCCGGTCATGACCAGGAACAATTCGCTGCGGGTCATCTGCGCCAGATACGGCCGCACGAACAGCGGCGCCTCGACCATGCCGAGGAAGATGTTGGCGGCGGTCGAGAGCCCGACCGCGCCGCCGACGCCGAGCGTCCGCTCCAGCAGCCAGGCCATGCCGCGCACGATCGGCGGCAGCACGCGCCAGTAGAACAGCAGCGTCGTCAGCACGCTCATAACCAGCACGATCGGCAGCGCCTGGAACGCCAGGATGAAGTCCGCGCCGGGCACCTTCAGGTCGAAGGGCAGGGTGCCGCCGCCGATATAGCCGAACACGAAGGCGGAGCCTGCGCGCGAGGCCGCCGAGATCGCGCCGACCGCATCGTTGATGGTGCCGAAGGCATGGGCGACGACCGGCAGTTTCAGCAGCACGACCGCGGTGACGAAGGTCACGGCGAGGCCGATCGCCGCCTGGCGCAGCGAGACCGCGCGGCGATTCTCTGCGAGCGCGAAGGCGATCAGCAGCAATGCGAAAATGCCGAGTGCCGATTGCAGGCGAAGCATGATGTCCCCAAACCCCCAATGATTATGGCCGCGCCTGCGTTGCAAAGGCAATGCCGACAGGCCGCGGAAGCGCCCCGTTGTTGACAAGCGGACCCGTCTCAGCCACGCGGGGAGACCCATCGAGATAAGGGGGCGGACCGCCCGAGGTGACCGAAAAGGCGATGCCAGAGCAGCCAATATCCCAAAATCCGCCGGTCAGCGCCGGCGCGCTCCTCGCCCACCGCGCCTTCCTGTACTTCCTGCTCTCGCGCAGCCTGTCGCGCTTCTCCAGCCAGATCGCCGCGGTCGCGATCGGCTGGCAGATCTACGATCTCACCGGCTCGGCCTTCGACCTCGGGATGGTCGGGCTCGTGCAGTTCCTGCCGACGGCGCTGCTCGTGTTCGTCGCCGGCCACGCCGCCGACCGTTTCGAGCGCAAGCGTGTGGTCCAGCTCTGCCAGCTCGTGGAAGCCCTGACGGCGCTTTATCTCGGCGTCATCACCTATCTCGGCGCGGTCAGCGAGGTGCAGATCTTCATCGCGACCTTCGTGCTCGGCATCGCCGGCGCGTTCGAGAGCCCGACCACCGCCGCGCTGCTGCCGCTGATCGCGCCGCAGGGATCGCTCCAGCGCGCCACGGCGGTCGCGAGCGGTGCGGGGCAGGTCGCGACCATCACCGGTCCCGCGCTTGGCGGTTTCGCCTACGCGATCGCGCCGCATCTCGCCTATGCCGTGATGCTGCTGTTCTGGATCGTGGGGATGATCCTTACCGGCTTCATCCGGCCGCGTCCGCAGGCGGTGGCCAAGGACATGGACGATGCGGACAATATCTTCGCCGGGGTCCGCTTCATCCGCAGCAATCCCGCGATCCTCGGCACCATCTCGCTCGATCTGTTCGCGGTGCTGTTCGGCGGCGTCACCGCGCTCTTGCCGATCTATGCCCGCGACATTCTGCAGACCGGCCCGGTGGGTCTCGGTGTGCTCCGTGCCGCGCCTGCGGTCGGCGCGCTGCTGATGACCATGGTGCTGGCGCGCCACGCCATCTCGCGCCATGTGGGCCTGCGCATGTTCCAGGCCGTGATCGTGTTCGGCCTTGCCACGATCGTGTTCGCGCTGTCGTCCTGGATGTGGCTGTCGGTGCTGTCGCTCGCGATCCTCGGCGCGGCCGACACGATCAGCGTCGTGATCCGCTTCTCGCTGGTGCAGCTGTCGACGCCGGACGAGATGCGCGGCCGTGTGGGCGCGGTGAATTTCCTGTTCATCAACGCCTCCAACCAGCTCGGCCAGTTCGAGAGCGGGCTCACGGCGGCACTGTTCGGCACCATGCCCGCCGCCGTGCTCGGCGGCATCTGCACGGTCGCGGTGGCGCTGTTGTGGATGAAACTGTTTCCGACCCTGCGGCAGGTGGAGAGCTTGGAGTAGGCCCCCGCTCCCTCCACGTCATTACGAGGAGCTCTTGCGACGAAGCAATCCAGAATCTCGCCGCGGAGGCAGCCTGGATTGCTTCGCTGCGCTCGCAATGACGATTGTTGAGATAGCGTGGTGACTTAGGTCACGTCACCCCCGCAGCCGAGCAGCAGCAGGCGCCACTTGACGCCTACTGTGCATGGGGTTGTTTTCGCAGTTTTCTGTTCAACCCCGTCCGACGAACGGCATCTTGGTCGCCATGACAGTCATGGTCAGCACGTTGGCATCGAGCGGCAGGCCGGCCATGTAGGCGACGGCATCGCCGACCGCCTTGGCGTCCATGCGCGGCTCGTGCTTGGTGGTGCCGTCGGGCTGCAGCACGCCGGGGCCGTTGACCATGCGGTCGGTCATCGGGGTCGCGGCATTGCCGATGTCGACCTGGCCGACCGCGATGTCGTACATGCGGCCGTCGAGGTTTGAGGCCTTGGTGAGGCCGGTGATGGCGTGCTTGGTCGAGGTGTAGGCGGCAGAGAACGGCCGCGGCGCATGCGCCGAGATCGAGCCGTTGTTGATGATGCGGCCGCCGCGCGGGCTCTGGTCCTTCATGATGCGGAAGGCGTGCTGGGTGCACAGGAACGGGGCGGTGAGGTTGGTGTTCACCACCGCCTGCCACTGCTCGAGGCTGAGGTCCTCGAAGTTCACGGCGGGTGCGCCCATGCCGGCATTGTTGAAGAGCACGTCGAGGCGGCCATAGGTCGCCTTCACCTTGTCGAACAGCGCGGCGATCTGGTCCGGCTTGGTCATGTCGGCGGTGATACAGAGGCTCTTCCCCGCGGGGCCGAGCTTTGCGGTTTCCTCGAGCATCTCAATTCGGCGTCCGACCAGCACCACGGTGAAGCCGGTATTCATCAGCGCCAGCGACGCCGCGCGCCCGACACCGGTGCCGGCGCCCGTAACCACTGCGATTTTTTTTGCTTCACTCATCGTTCCTGCCTCTTCTCTTAAGCTGTCAGGTTTTGGGTTCTTTTTCGTTCTTATAGGGCGGGCGCGGGATGTTCTGATGCGCGGCGCGTAAGGCCGCCGACCAGCGCGAGCGCAGATCGTGGAAATAGGGCTCGCCCGCCTCGATGCGGTGGTTGAGATCGGCCTCGCAGGCGTCCGTGCGCACCACCAGGACATCAATCGGCAGGCCGACGCCGAGATTGGACCGCATGGTCGAGTCCATCGAGATCAGGCCGGTCTTCAGCGCCTCGTAGAGCTCGACGTCGTAATGCATGGCGCGGTCGAGCACCGGCTTGCCGTATTTGTGCTCGCCGATCTGCAGGTAAGGCGTATCCGTCGTGCACTCGATGAAATTGCCGGCGGTGTAGACCATGAACAGGCGCATGCGCGCGCCCTTGATCTGGCCGCCGAACAGGAAGGAGACGTCGAAGGAGACGTCCTCTGACTTCAGCGCCGGGCCTTCGGTCGCATGCACCGCCCGGATCGCCCGGCCGATGCGCTGGGCGGCCTGGAACATGGTCGGCGCGTTCATCAGCGTCTCGATCTCGCCCGTATTGGGGTCCTCGAGGCCTTCGGTCAGCGTGGACAGCACCGACTGGCTGATGGCGAGGTTGCCGGCGCTGGCGATCGCCATGATGCGGTCGCCGGGCTTGGAGAAGATATGCAGCTTGCGGAAGGTCGAGACGTTGTCGAGGCCGGCATTGGTGCGGGTATCGGCGATCATCACCAGACCGTCCCGAACCAGGATTCCGCAGCAATAGGTCATTTCCAGTCCCCGAACGCGTTTGCGCGGAATTACTAGCGAATTTCAGGGAAGCATGAAACCCCCGATTCCCGCGGAAAGGGTCGTCATTCCGGGGCGCGAGGAAGTCGCGAGCCCGGAATCCATTCATCCACTAACCTTGCCGTCCGATGTATTCCGGGCTCGCGCGGCGCGCGCCCCGGAATGACGGGACGGAACGGCTTGGCTTTCCCACCTCAATCCGCGCTATCGACCAGAAACGCCGCATCGACGGGGACGCCGAGGGCCGTGACCAGCCGGTTGGTCTCCGCGGCCATGCCGACGATGGCGAGCAACTCGCCATATTCGGCCGCGGTCATGCCCTTGGCCCGGGCGCTCGCAGTGTGCGAATGGATGCAATAGCTGCAGCCATGCGCGACCGATACCGCGACATAGAGCATTTCCTTGACCTTGGGATCGAGCGCGCCCGGCGCCATCACCTCCTTGAGGCTGTCCCAGGTCCGCCGCAGCGTCTTGGGATCATGCGCCAGCGCGCGCCAGAAATTGTTGATGAAATCGGACTGCCGCACCTTGCGGATGTCGTCGAAAACGGCGCGCACCTCGCTGGAGAGTTCGTCGTCCGAAAGCAGTTTTACAGTTGCCATGAGGGCCTCGCGGGATCGGGTCTGATCCCGCGAGTTTAGCACGGCTGATGCGCTCAGGCGGCATCCTCGGCCGAGCGGCGCAAGGCGAGCTTGCCGACGTCGACATACTGCCGCTGCTGCGCATGGGCGTGCTGGGCTGCGACGTGAATGTCGCGCAGGCGCCGCTGCAGCGGCGATGTGTCGTAGACCGCGCTGCTTCCGGCCAGCGCGAAACAGGCATCCGCGATGCCGACGCAGGTCGTGGCGAGCCAGGTCGCCGATCGAGCCCCTTCGATCACGAGGTCTTCGTTGTTCAGCGTGCCGGACTGCGCGTGGCGCCAATGGCCGGCAACCTGGACCTCGTGAAAGCCCTGCGCGGCGCCGAGGTCGGCGGAGATCCGGCCGAGTTCGTACTGGAAAGTCTCGGACTCCCGCATCGGGACCGCCGCATATAATTGCTGCCGCCCTGTATGCGCCAGCGCGAGCAGGTCATCGACCATGCCCTCGGCGAGGCCCACCGAGAACGCGCCGTGAAGCAACGGCAGCCATTGCCGTAGTGCTTGATAAAGCGGACCCGACTGACGCGGGGCGGCCTCGAGATCGAAGAAATTGGCCTCGGGAACCAGCGTCTCCCGTAGCGTGACGTGATGGCTGCCGGTGCCCTTGAGCCCCGCCGCGTGCCAGGTGTCCTCGACGTCCCAGTCGCGCGCCGGCAGCGCAACGACGCGAAGCAGCGGCTTGCCCTGTGGGCCGGGGATCGGTTTGCCGTTTTCGGTGACGATGCAGAACCCGCCGATCCAGTCGGCATGCGTGCAACCGCTGGCGAACGGCCAACGGCCCTTGACCCGATAGCCGCCCGACACGCGTTCTGCCGTTCCACCCGGCTGGGATGAGCCGCAGATCGCAGTATCAGGTCCGTCCTGATAGATGCGCTTGTACAGTTCCGCGGGTGAGGCTGCGACGAAGAGGCTGCTGGCTCCGGCGACAACCGCGATCCAGCCGATCGAGCCGTCGAGACGGGCGAGCGCCTTGATGACCTCCAGTCCGGCGGGAAAATCGAGCTCCAGTCCGCCTTCGCTCCGCGGGACGAACATGCGAAAGATCCCGATCGATCGCAGCCGTTCCACGAGGTCGGGCGGGATGCGGCGTGCAGCTTCGATCTCTGCGGTGCGTGCCGTGATCTCGGGTGCCAATTCCCGGATGCCCACAAGCATGGCTTTGTGGGGATCGCGCAGTGCGAAGTGGTCGCTGAGTCTTTCTTGAAGCCGCATCTGTCTCAACCTCTGTTGCGGGAACGGATCGCAACGGAGGTTGAACAGACAATGCTACGGCGCGGCTTCAACGCGGCGGTCGTCGGTTACGGCTGTAACGCTGCTAGCTCTGGCGCTGGGACTGCGATTGCGATTGGCCGCCGCGGCCGGCCTGTTCGACCTTGACCGCGACTGTCAGCGTCTCCGCGCCGCCGCCATAGCGGGTGCCGCGCACGGGGGCCGCCCCGAGATAATCGAGGCCGATGGCGACGCGGACATGGGCATCGGTGGTGCAGATGCAGTTGGCGGGATCGAAGCCGACCCAGCCGAGGTCGGGGACATAGGCCTCCGCCCAGGCATGGCCGGCATCCTGATGCACCGTGCCGTCGGAGCGCAAGAAGTGGCCGGAGACGAAGCGTGCCGGCACGCCGCCGGTGCGGGCGCAGGCGATGAAGATGTGCGCGTAGTCCTGGCAGACGCCGCGCTTGAGCGCGAACGCCTCCGCCGCCGAGGTGCCGCTGTTGGTCGGGTCCTCGTCGAAGGTCATGTGGTCGCTGATCTCGCTCATCAGCGTGTGCAGGAAGCCGAGCGTGTCGCTCTCGGCCTCGCTGCGCAGCTGCCGTGCGACCGCCGCCATCGCCGGATTCACCGAGGTGAGGTCGGTGGCGCGCAAGAACATGCCGGCCGGAAAGCGCTCGTCGGCGCCGCGCAGCACGCCGCCGGTGTCGTGGGTCTCGATCAGCCCTTCGGCGGTGATCCTGATGTCGCCGACGGGCCCGCAGGACAGCACATGGGTGACGTTGCCGAAGGCGTCCTCATGGGTGTCGAGTCTGGTGTCCGTGGAGACGTCGATCTGCCACTCCGCCACATATTGTCCGTCATGGCTGCACGGCGTCATGCGCAGGATCTGGATCACGCTGGTGGCCGGCGGCTCGTAGCGATAGGTCGTGGTGTGCTGGATTCGCAGGCGCATGGTGGACCATTGTTCTGGCGTCGTCACTCCGGAGCGATGCGCCAGCATCGAACCCGGAATCTCGAGATTCCGGTCTGATCCTTCGGACCATCCCGGAATGACGGCGTCTATCAGATCAAATACTGCTTCGTGATGATTTCGCCCAGCCTGGAATTGTCCGCAATGAATTCCTGAATGAATTCATGCACGCCATGCTGGAAAATGTCGTTCATATTGCTGTGTTCCAGCCGGTTGCGGATGCCGCGGGCGTGGCGCTGGGCCGGACCCTGGCGGCCATAGGCAACGCCGATCTGGTCGAGGTTGCGCACGAGATTGCCATAGCAGCTGGCGAGCGAGCGCGGCAGCGTGTCGTTGAGGATCAACAGATCCGCGATCAGCCACGGCTTCAGCGTCTCGCGATAGACCCAGTGATAGGCCGTCAGTGCTGAGACCGAGCGCAGGATCGAGCTCCACTGGTAGAAGTCGAGCGGCCCGCCGACATGCTCTTCCTCAGGCAAGAGCACATGGTACTTCACGTCGAGGATGCGGGCGGTATTGTCGGCGCGCTCGAGATGCACGCCCATGCGCGAGAACCAGTAGGCGTCGTTCCGCAGCATGGTCCGGTAGGCCGAGCCGTCGAAGCGCAGCGAGGTCTCCTGCACGAAGCGCAGGAATTTGGCGAGGTCCTCGCGCGTCGAGGTGCCCTTGCTCCAGACCGCCTGCAGCTCGATCCAGGCCGAGTTGATGGTGTCCCACATCTCGCTGGTGAGCGCGGTGCGCACCGAGCGCGAGTTCAGCCGCGCCGCCTCGATGCAGTTCCGGATCGAGGACGGGTTGTTCGGCGAGAACGAGAGGTACTCCACGACGTTGTGCTCGTTGGCTTCCTCATAGGTCTGATAGAAGCTCGCGGCGACGCCGGCCGTGAGCAGCGCCGAGTCCCATTCGTTGGTCTTGCCGATATAGGCGGCGGGAAGCGCGGTGACGCGCAGCGTCGCATCGATGGTGCGCGCGAGATATTCGGCCCGTTCGACATAGCGGGCGAGCCAGTAGAGGTTTTCGGCGGTACGCGACAGCATCTCTCTACTCGTCCAGAATCCAGGTGTCTTTGGTGCCGCCGCCCTGGCTCGAATTCACCACCAGGGAGCCTTCCTTCAGTGCGACGCGGGTGAGGCCGCCCGGCACGATCGTGGTGCTCTTGCTGCCGGTGAGCACGAAGGGGCGAAGGTCGACGTGGCGCGGGGCAAGGCCCGACGCCGTGCAGGTCGGGCAGGTCGAGAGCGCCAGCGTCGGCTGGGCGATAAAACCTTCCGGCTCGCGCTTGAGCTTCTCGCGGAAGGCCTCGATGGTCGCCTTGGTCGCGGCCGGGCCGATCAGCATGCCGTAGCCGCCGGAGCCGTGCACCTCCTTGACGACGAGCTCGCCGAGATTGTCCAGCACATAGGCGAGGTCCTTCGGCTCGCGGCAGCGCCAGGTCGGCACGTTCTTCAGGATCGGCTCCTCGCTGAGATAGAACTTCACGATGTCCGGCATGTAGGAGTAGATCGCCTTGTCGTCGGCGATGCCGGTGCCGACGGCATTGGCGAGCGTGATGTTGCCGGCCGCATAGGCCGACATCAGCCCGGGCACGCCGAGCACGGAGTCGGGGCGGAAGGTGAGGGGATCGAGGAAATCGTCGTCGACGCGGCGGTAGATCACATCGACCCGCTTCACACCCTCGGTCGTCCGCATGAACACTTCATTGTTCTTGACGATGAGGTCGCGGCCCTCGACCAGCTCGATGCCGAGCTTGTCGGCCAAGAACGAGTGCTCGTAATAGGCGGAGTTGTAGACGCCCGGCGTCAGCAGGGCGACCGTCGGCTCGCCGGATGCGCTTTGCGGCGCGACCGAGCGCAAGGCCGCGAGCAGCTCGTCCGGATAGCGCTCGACCGGCGCCACCCTGTGGCGGGCGAACAGGTCCGGAAACAGCCGCATCATGATCTCGCGGTTCTCCAGCATGTAGGACACGCCGGAGGGCGTGCGCGCATTGTCCTCCAGCACAATGAAGTCCTCGGCGTCGACCCGGACGATGTCGATGCCGGCGATGTGCACGTAGACGTCGTGCGGCACCTGCTGACCGTTCATCTCGGGGCGGAAGACCGGATTCTGGAAGATCAGATCGTCGGGGACAACCTCGGCGCGGAGGATGTCGCGACCATGATAGATGTCGCGCAGGAACATGTTCAGCGCCTTCACGCGCTGCTTCAGGCCCTTCTCCAGCAGCGCCCATTCCTTGGCGGACATGATCCTCGGGATCACGTCGAACGGGATCAGGCGTTCGGTGGATTCGGAGTCGCCGTAGACCGCGAAGGTAATGCCGATCCGGCGAAACAGGAGCTCGGCTTCCTGGCGGCGATATTCGAGCGCCTCCGGAGGCGTCTCCTTGAGCCAGCGCGCCAGCTCCTGGTAGGCGGGGCGAAGGTCCCCGCCGGGAATATTCATTTCATCAAACGCGACTGCCATAGATCCCGACTTGTCTCCCTGGCCATGCGGCAAGAGTGCATGACTTTCATGTGGTAGCAAGGGCCGGGCCAGCGCGATAAGCATGGACTGGCAGGATTTAGCGGGGACGGACGGCGGCTTGCCTGAAAAAATGGCTGAGGACTGCTTATTTCGGCAGCAAAACCGCGTGACTTCAACGCGTTACCTCGGCAAAGTCGGTGCCACAGGTGAGGGACAGAGTTTATGAGCGAGATCGTCACGGCGGGCATTCTGGTCATTGGGGACGAAATCCTGTCGGGCCGGACCAAGGACAAGAATATCGGCTTCATCGCCGAATATCTGACCAATATCGGCATCGACCTGAAGGAAGTCCGTGTCGTCTCCGACGACGAGGCCGACATCATCGCCGCGTTGAATGCACTGCGGCATCGCTACACCTACGTCTTCACCACCGGCGGCATCGGGCCGACCCATGACGACATCACCGCCGACAGCGTCGCCAAGGCCTTCGGCGTCGGCATCGACCATCACCCGGAGGTGGTCGCCCGCTTCCGCGAGCGCTGGAGCGAGCAGGACCTCAACGAGGCCCGCCTGCGCATGGCCCGCATCCCCGATGGGGCCGAGCTGATCCAGAGCGCCACCATCCTCGCCCCCGGCTTCAAGATCGGCAATGTCATCGTGATGGCCGGCGTGCCCTCGATCATGCAGGCGATGATGGACATCGTCTCGCCCAAGCTGAAATCGGGCGTGCGCATGCTCTCCGAATCGGTTCGGGCCAATGCGCGGGAGGGTGACATCGGCAGCCCGCTGCGGGCGATCGCCGCCGCCCATCCCGACACCATCATCGGCAGCTATCCCTTCATGGACGAGGAGCAGAAGCCAAACACCAACCTGGTGGTGCGATCGCGCGATGCCGACAAGCTCGCGGCGGCGATGGCCGCAGTGAAGGAAATGCTGGCGGGATTGAACATCACCCGCTAGCACCAAGTTGCCGGCGGACGAATGGCAGGAGACGACGATGGCGGGTGAAGCACCGGAACTGAGTGCGCAGGAGCGGGCGGGCAAGGCCTTTCCGGTCTCGTGGGACCAGTTCCACCGGGATTGCCGGGCGCTGACTTGGCGGCTCAACGAGGTCGGTCCGTTCCACGCGGTCATCGCGATCACCCGCGGCGGCCTGGTGCCGGCCGCGATCGTCGCGCGCGAGCTCGGCGTGCGCGTGATCGATACGGTCTGCATTGCGAGCTACGACCACAACAAGCAGGGCGAGCTGCAGGTGCTCAAGGGCATTTCCGAGGCGGCGATGAAGCTCGGCGGCGGCACCGGCAAGGGGCTTCTGATCGTCGACGACCTCGTCGACACCGGCAAGACCGGCAGGATGGTGCGCGAGATGCTGCCCGACGCACATTTCGCTACCGTGTACGCCAAGCCGATGGGACGTCCGCTGGTCGACACCTTCATCACCGAGGTGTCGCAGGACACCTGGATCTTCTTCCCCTGGGACACCGCGCTGTCCTACCACCCGCCGCTGCGCGACGGGGCGGCGTGATCGCCGTCGTTGCGAGGAGCGAAGCGACGAAGCAATCCAGACTGTTTGCGCGGATGCATTTCTGGATTGCTTCGCTTCGCTCGCAATGACGGGCGGAGGCGGCCATGCCTCTGCAAAACCGCGTCACGCCGACCGGCGACGTCATCGCGACGCCGCATCGCGGGATGTTCACCGGCAACCGCGGCATCATCCATGATCCCGCGACGAAGACGCTGCTGAAGAAGCGCTGGTCGACATCGGCGTGGATCACCTGCCTATGCGAATTCCGGGGATGGCGGCGGCCGGTGATGGCGCGTCGGAGCTGGACCGAGCTGTTCTTCCTCGACGAGGCCACCGCCTTTGCGGCCGGGCACCGGCCCTGCTTCTTTTGCCGCCGCGACGATGCCAAGCGCTTTCGCGCCGCGTGGGAGAAGGGCAATGGTGTGAGCGGCATCAGCGCGAAGGCAATGGATGTCGTTCTGCATCAGGAGCGGCTCGATCGTGGCAGGAAACGGCTGCACGAATTGCCGATGCCGCTCGCGCAATTGCCTGATGGCGCAATGGTGCAGCAGGGTGACGAGAGCTTTCTGGTGACGCAGGGCAAGGCGTTGCGGTGGTCGTTCGCGGGCTACGCCCCGCATGCACCCGCCCTCGATCGTCCGATGTTGCTGACGCCGCCGTCCACGCTGCGTGCGATCATCGCCGGATATCAGCCGGTGCTGCATCCGACGGCGCGCAGCTAGCGCAGCGACTTGCCTTCTTCATCGACGGTCATCCGGGCATCGCGCAGCGCCCATTCGCGGATCACCTGTCGGCAGCGGGTCAGCTCGGCTTCGCTCGCGGCATGCGCATCCGTCGATGCCCGTTCGACCATCGCCTTGCAATTGACGAGCACGGAGCGGTCCTCCGCGCGCGCCGAAGCCGCGGTCGCAACGACTGCCGCGGCGAGGATTGCCGGCCGGATCATCGCCGCTACGAGAGCCTTTCGCGCGCCAGCGCCGCGCCGGCGCCGAGCGCCATCAGCTTGGCTTCGGCGATCTCGCGCCGCATCGGCGCCATGCCGCAATTGGTGGTGGCGATGATGTTGCTCTTGGGAACGAATTTCGACACCGCGTCGATCACCTTGACGACGTCCTCGGCGGTCTCGACCGTATCGCTGGCGACATCGATCACGCCGGCCTGCACGATCTTGGTCTTCAGGAGCGCGAGCAGGTCGAGCGGCACTTTCGAATTGCGGCACTCGATCGCGACCTGCTGGATCGGACTCGCGTCGATCGCGGGGAAGATCTGCTCATACTGCCGCCATTGCGCGCCGAGCGTCTCCTTCCAGTCCGTGTTGGCCTTGATCCCATAGCCGTAGCAGATGTGCACGGCGGTGGCGCAGGTGAGGCCCTGCGCGGCGCGCTCCAGCGCCTTGATGCCCCAGTCGTTGACCTCGTCCATGTAGACGTTGAAGGCGGGCTCGTCGAACTGCACGAGATCGACGCCGTCGGCCTGCAGCGCCTTGGCTTCTTCGTTCAAGAGCTCGGCGAAGGCGAACGCCATCTTGACGCGGTCGCCATAATAGCGGTCGGCAATGGTGTCGATGATGGTCATCGGGCCGGGCAGGGTGAATTTCAGCTTCTTCTTCGTATGCGTGCGCGCGACGCGCGCCTCGAAGGCATGGACGCGGTCCTTCAGCCGGAGCGGCGCGACCACCTGCGGCACCATTGCCTTGTAGCGGTCCTTGCGGATGCCCATCTCGACCTTGTGGGCGAAATCGATGCCCTCGATCTTCTCCAGAAAACCGTGCACGAAATGCTGCCGGGCCTGCTCGCCCTCGGTGACGATGTCGATGCCGGCGTCCTCCTGGATCTTCAGCCAGATCAGCGTCGCGTCACGCTTGGCGCGGGCGAGCTCGTCGCCTTGGGACTTCCAGGGCGCCCAGAGCATGTTGGGCTCGGCGAGCCATTCCGGTTTCGGCAAGGAGCCGGCGATCGTGGTTGGAAACATCATGGCGGCTCTCCCGGCAGGTTCAGTTGCGCCCCTTCCTGCCATGTCCTAACGTCGAGGTACAGAACAACGAAAGTCGCTCTCTATTCCAGCGGCGGCGACAGGGAAGGCGCAAAAGGAAAGGTCAATGGAAAGGTCATGATCGACCTCTATTACGCACCGACGCCGAATGGCTGGAAAATCTCGGTCATGCTGGAGGAACTCGGGCTTCCCTATAAGGTGATCCCCGTGAATATCCGCGCCGGCGAGCAGTTCAGCCCTGAATTTCTGGCGCTCTCCCCGAACAACCGGATCCCCGCGATCGTCGATCATGAGCCGGCCGACGGCGGCGCGCCGTTCTCGGCGTTCGAGACCGGCGCGATCCTGATCTATCTCGCGGAGAAGACCGGTCGTTTCTTGGCCAGCGATTTGCGCGGGCGCTCCACCACCATCCAGTGGGTGATGTGGCAGATGGCGGGCCTGGGGCCGATGCTCGGCCAGCACGGCCATTTCGCGCTTTATGCGGCCGAGAAGATCCCTTACGCGATCGAGCGCTATCGCGACGAGGCGGCGCGGCTCTACGGCGTGCTCGACCGGCAGTTGGCCAAGACCGGCGCCTATGTCGCCGGCGACTATTCCATCGCCGACATCGCCTGTTTTCCCTGGACCATGACCCACAAGGCGCAGGGCTTTACGCTCGACGACTATCCGAGCGTGAAACGCTGGTACGCCGAGGTTCGGGCGCGGCCGCAGGTGCAGGCCGGGCTTGCGATCGGAAAATTCGTGAAAGAGCCGTTCGACGAGGAATCACGCAAGATCATGTTCGGCCAGCGTGCGAAGGAAGTGTTGGGAAAGCGGTAGGCTGTTCGCCACAACCGTCATTGCGAGGAGCCCTTGCGACGAAGCAATCCAGGCTGTTTCCACGGATGCATCTCTGGATTGCTTCGCTTCGCTCGCAATGACGGGTGAGAGAGCGGGACACACGAGACACAAGGAAAACGCCATGATCGAATTCTTCTTCGACTGTTCCAGCCCCTGGACCTATCTCGCCTTCCACAACATCCAGCCGCTGGCCAGGGAGTGCGGTGCCGGGATCGTCTGGCGACCGATCCTGGTCGGCGGCATCTTCAACACCGTCAATCCGAGCGTCTATGCACAGCGCGAGAAGCCGGTGCCGCTGAAGGCGCGCTACATGAAAAAGGACCTCGCCGATTGGGCGCGCTCGGCGGGCCTGTCGATCAAGATGCCGCCGACGGTGTTTCCGGTGAACAGCGTCAAGGCGATGCGCGGCTGCATCTGGTTGGGTGCGGACACGGTGCCGTTCGCGACCGCCGTGTTTGAGACCTATTGGGGCGAGGACAAGGATATCTCGCAGGACGCGGTGCTGGCCGGGATCTGCAGCAAGGTCGGCATCGATGAGCAGAAATTCTTTGCCGGCATCTCCGAGCAGGGCATCAAGGACCAGCTCAAGGCCAACACCGAAGAGGTCGTGGCGCGCGGCGGCTTCGGTTCGCCGACGATTTTTGTCAACAAGACCGACATGTATTTCGGCAATGACCGCTTGCCGCTGATCCGCGAGGCCCTTGAGCGCAACAAGGCGAGCGCGGCCTGATGGTGCGCGCTGTCGTCTGCCGCGCGCTTGGTGCGCCCGAGACCTTGGGGTTGGAGGAGTTTCCGTCGCGCGCCCTGAAGCCGGGCGAGGTCCGCGTCGCGATCCGCGCCGCTGGGCTCAATTTTCCCGACGTGCTGATGGCGGCCGGCGAATATCAGCTCAAGCCCGAGCTGCCGTTCACGCCCGGCATGGAGGCTGCCGGCGACGTGACTGAATTGGGCGCGGAGGCGAGGGGCGTCGCCGTCGGGGACAAAGTCATCGTCAAGATGCGCCATGGCGCGTTTACCGACGAGGCCGTGGTGACGCCGTCGCAACTCACCCCTAAGCCGTCCACCTTCGACTATGCGGAAGCTGCGACCTATCTCGCCGGTCACGGCACGGCCTATCACGCGCTGATCGATCGCGGCCGGGTCGAGCCGGGCGAGGTGCTGCTGGTGCACGGCGCCGGCGGCGGCGTCGGCCTTGCCGCCGTCGAGATCGGCAAGTTGCTGGGCGCGACCGTGATCGCAACGGCCTCCAGCGACGACAAGCTCGCGATCGCGAAATCGCGCGGTGCCGATCATCTCATCCGCTACGATCGCGAGCCGTTTCGCGACGCCGTCAAGCGCATCACCAACGGCCGCGGCGCCGACGTCGTGTTCGACCCAGTGGGCGGCGAGGTGTTCGAGAACTCGATGCGCTGCATCGCCTGGGGCGCGCGCCTCTTGGTGATCGGCTTCACCGGCGGCATCGGCTCGGCGAAGACCAACCTGCTGCTGATCAAGGGCGCCAGCGTTCTCGGCGTGCGCGCCGGCGAGGCGGCACGGAAAAACCCCGCGCTCGGCGAAGTGCGCCTGAAGGCGCTCTTGCGGTGGGCGGAGGAGGGCAAGCTGCGCCCGAACGTCTCGCACCGACTGCCGCTAGCGGAGTTTGCGAAGGCGATGCGGCTATTGATCGATCGCAAGGCGATCGGACGCGTGGCGCTGGTGATGGAGTGACCTCCACCACAGTCATTCCGGGGCGCCCAAAGGGCGAACTCTGGTGCGCAATTGCGCACCAAAGAATCTCGAGATCCTCAGGTGCGAAAGTGCGCACCATAGTTCGATGCTTCGCATCGCCCCGGGATGACGCTTCGCGTCACTTGTACTCCCGCTCCGTCCACCACGGGAAATAGTCCGGCATGTCCGTCGACACCTTGTTCTTGAACTGCGCGGGACGCTTCTCCAGGAACGACACCACGCCTTCCTTGACGTCGTCCGAGCGGCCGCGGGCGTAGATGCCGCGGCTATCGACCTTGTGCGCTTCCATGGGATCGTCGGCGCCCATCATGCGCCACATCATCTGGCGGATCAGCGCCACCGACACCGGCGCGGTCTTGGCCGCGAACTCTTTTGCCAATTCGCGAGCGGTCGGCAAGAGATCGTCGGGCGGGACGACCTTGCTGACGAGGCGGCCGGCGAGCGCTTCCTGCGCCGGGAAGACGCGGCCCGAATAGCACCATTCCAGCGCCTGCGAGATGCCGACGATGCGCGGCAGGAACCAGCTCGAGGCGGCCTCCGGCACGATGCCGCGCTGGGAGAACACGAAGCCGAAGCGCGCGGCCTCCGAGGCAATGCGGATGTCCATCGCGAGCTGCATGGTGACGCCGATGCCGACCGCAGGGCCGTTCACCGCCGCGATCACGGGCTTGAGGCACTTGAAGATGCGCAAGGTCACCTGGCCGCCGCCGTCGCGCACCTGCGGATCGCTGTAATCGACCTTGCCGTCGGCGAAGCGCTTCACCGGCCCGCGCCGCGCGTCGCGGTCGAAGGTATCGGCGCCGGAGGAGAGATCGGCGCCCGCGCAAAAGCCGCGGCCGGCGCCGGTGACGATGATGGCGCGGACATTGTCGTCCTTGTCGGCGGCGTCGAACGCGTCGATCAGCTCTGCTTGCATCTGCGCGTTGAAGGCGTTGAGCTTGTCGGGCCGGTTCAGCGTGATGGTGAGGATCTGCTCTGAGACCTCATATTTGATCGTCTCATACGCCATGGTGGTTTCCTTCCCTGTCATTCTTGAATCAATTCTGTCATTGCCGGGCTCGACCCGGCAATCCATCTTTTTTGAAGAGGATGGATGCGCGGGTCGAGCCCGCGCATGACGATTTGTGCTGAGACGCTGGATGCGTGCTCAACGAGCCGGTGGCTTCGGCCAGGGTTTCTGTGCGCCGCGCAGGCCTTCGAACGCCTTGGCCATGCCGAGCACGCCGATGTCGTCGAAGCGGCGGCCGACGATCTGCACGCCGATTGGAAAACCCTTGGCGTCGAAGCCGCCATTGACGGAGACGGCCGGATTCTCCGACATATTCCACGGCACGGTATAGGCGATGTGCTCGAACGGCTTCATGGGATCGTTGGTCGGTGAGGCCCACTCCGCCGGATAGTTCACGTTCGGCGCGGTCGGCGAGATCACATAGTCAAGCTCGCAGAACAGCTTTGACGCCGCGGCGCGGATCGCCATGGTCTGGTTGAAGCCGCGGATGACATCCACACCCGAGAGCTTCGCACCGGACTCGCCCCATTTGAAGATGTAGGGCAGCACCTTGGCCTGCTCGCCCGGCGTCAGCTTCGACAGATCGTCCCACATCCGCGCGCGCCAGAAATTGTCGAGGCCGTCGAGCATCTCGCGGGTGAGGATGCCGTCGACTTCCGTCACGACTGCACCCGCGGATTCAAATGCCTTCGCGGCCCTCACCGCGACCTCGCGCACCGGCTTCTCCAGCGCCAGGCCGCAGCCGGGATCGAGCATCAGGCCGATGCGCAGCTTTCGCGGCGACTTCTCCAGTCCCTTCCAGTTCAGCGGCTCGGCCGGCAGGCTCATGCCGTCGCGTCGGTCGGGCTTTGCGATCGCGCTCATCATCAGTGCGCAATCATCGACGGTGCGGGTCATGGGGCCGGCGACGCGGCCGACATAGGTGGGATCGATCGGCACGCGGCCGAAGCTCGGCTTCAGGCCGACGAGTCCGCACCAGCCGGCGGGCAGGCGAACCGAGCCGCCGATATCGGTGCCGAGATGCAGGGGACCATAGCCGGCCGCGGCAGCGGCGCCCGCGCCGGCGCTGGAGCCGCCGGGGTTCTTGCTGAGGTCCCAGGGATTGCGCGCCAGCGCATGGAAGCTGGAGAGACCCGAGGACAGCATGCCGTAATCGGGCATGGTGGTTTTCGCGAAGATGATCGCGCCGGCTTCGCGCAGCCGCGCGGCGGGCGGGGCATCCTTCTCTGCCGGCACCAGCTTGACGCTGGCCGCGCCCAGCGGCACCGGCACGCCCTTGGTCGCGATGTTGTCCTTCACCGTCACAGGCACGCCGTCGAGCGCGCCGGACGGCTCGCCGCCGGTCCAGCGCGCGGTCGAGGCCTTTGCGGCCTCGCGCGCGCTTTCGGGATCGAATGCATAGAGCGCCTTGAGGTGCGGCTCCCACGCAGCGACATGCGCGAGCACGTCCTCCAGCACCTCGCTCGGCGAGAATTGCTTGGCGCGATAGCCCGCGATCAGGTCGACCGCGGAAAGATCGTGCAGCGAGGTGACCGCCTCCTCGGCGCTCTTTTTATGCATTGCTAGCCTACCGGCATGCGCGTTTCGATGATGCGGGCGAACATGCTGGCGCCGATCGGCAGGATCTTGTCGTCGAGCACGAAGCCGGGATTGTGCACGGGCACCGAGCCGTCGTGGCCGACCCAGAAATAGGCGCCGGGAATGGTCTCCAACATGTCGGCAAAATCCTCGCTGCCCATCTTCGGCTGGGTGCGCGTGATCACCTTGGCGGGGTCGACGACGGTGCGCGCGACGTCCTCGACCACCTTCGACTGCTCGACCTGGTTGACAAGCACGTTGAAGGTATCGCGGATGTCGACGTCGATGACGCATTGGTAGGCGTTTGCGATGCCGGCGCAGATGGTTCGGATGCGTTCGCTCACCAGGGTGCGGACTTCCTTCGAGAAGGTACGGATGGTGCCGCAAAGATGCGCGTCGCCGGGAATGACGTTGTAGGCGGAGCCCGCATGGATCTGGGTGATCGACACCACCGCGGCCTGCAACGGCTCGACGTTGCGGCTGACGATGGTCTGGATCGCCTGCGCCAGCGTGGTTGCGATGATCACCGCGTCCTTGGAACGCTCGGGCATCGCGCCATGCGCGCCATAGCCGGTGATGCGCAGGTCGAAGAAATCGGCGCTGGCCATCGCCGGGCCGGGCAGGATCGCGATCTCGCCGTGGTTGAGGTCGGGCGCGTTGTGCAGGCCGTAGAGCTCGTCACACGGAAACTTCTCGAACAGACCGTCCTTGATCATGGCGCGGGCGCCGCCGAGGCCTTCCTCGGCCGGCTGGAAGATCAGATGCACGGTGCCGTCGAAGTTCCGGGTTTCGGCGAGATAGCGCGCGGTGCCGAGCAGCATGGTGGTGTGGCCGTCGTGGCCGCAGCCGTGGAAGCGGCCGGGGATCTTCGAGCTCCATTTCAGGTTGGTGTTCTCTTCCATCGGCAGTGCGTCCATGTCGGCGCGGAGGCCAATGCGCTTGCTGCCCGAGCCCTTGCCCTTGATGACGCCGATCACGCCGGTGCCGCCGAGGCCGCGATGCACCTCGATGCCCCAGCCCTTCAGCTTGTCGGCGACGATGCCGGAAGTGCGCACTTCCTCGAAGCCGATCTCGGGATGGGCGTGGAGGTCGCGCCTGATAGCGGTGAGTTCGTCGGCATAGCCGTCGATGCGGTCGATCGTGGGCATGTGTCCTGTCCGGTTAGCGTGAGGGAGGATTGAAAACGGGGCCGTTCGGCTTGATGCGGATGCCCGGGCGCAGACGCGTCCAGGGCAGCGAGGCGGTATCGGCCGGCATCGCGCCCGGCGCGGCGCAGATCATCAGCTTTTCCGCAATCGGTTCGAAATCGGCGCGGAAATGCACCGAGCTCTTGTTGACCAGGATCTTCTCCTGCGTCGGCTCGATGCCGACATAGCGGTACATCGCCTGGTCAGCGAGCTGGGCCTTGTGCGAGGAGACGACGACCCGGACGTTGCCGATGCGCAAGGCTGCGGAGGGGCCCATCTCCATCTCGCGGCCGCCGTAATAGGGGCCGGGTGCGATGAAGCGGCCGTCGGAGAGCTTTTCGACGACGAAGGTCTCGCGATAGGGCTCATCGCCGGGAATACCGGACTTGCCGCCGAGCGATAGCGTCACGGTGGCGCCGACGCCGGCCGCATGCGCGGCCTTCGCCGACTCCGGATCATAGATGGCACCGGTCGCAGCGCTGGCCTTGTTGCGCACCAGCGCGCGCAGCATGCCGGTGGTGTCGGAATCGCCGCCGGCGCCGGGATTGTCCTGGGTGTCGGCGATGATGATCGGCTTGCTGGCGCCCTTCGAAAGTTCCATGGCGTGGCGGACGCCGTCGTCGGGCGTCCAGATCTTGCCGTCGAAATCGTCCTCGTGGCTTTCGATCAGCTTGACGATGGCGTCGGCCGCACGGTCGGCATCTTCCTGCGTCTTGCCATAGGCGAACACGCTCGGCCCGCAATCGCGGAAATCGGCGGCAGGGAAGCCGGGCGCGAAAGAAAGGGTTGGAACCGCGTCGCTCTCCCACGCGGCGAGCTCTTCGTAGATACCTTTGGTCGGAAAGTCATTGGTGCATTGCCAGCTGATCGCGATCAGGAAAGGCAATTGCCGGAACGACTTTGCGAAACGCTGCTTCGTCTTCAGCAGCAGCGCGAGATGCTTTGCGCAGGCGCGGCCTGTGTCAGCCATGTCGACATGCGGATAGGTGCGGTAGGCGATCAGCGCATCCGCATGTTCCATCATTGCGGGCGTGACATTAGCGTGCAGGTCGAGGCTTGCGACCAGCGGGACATTCTTGCCGATGACGCGGCGCACACGCGCCAGGATCTCGCCTTCACCATCGTCGAGATGCTCCGTGACCATCGCGCCGTGCAAATCGAGATAGACCGCATCGATCGGGCCCGCGGCCGCGATGCCGTCGACCATCACCTTCACGATGCGCTCGAAGGCGTCCTTGGTGACATGTGCCGACGGGCTCGCCCCGCAGGCGATGGTCGGAATGAGTTCCCAGCCGTTCGCCTCCGCGCTGTCGACGAAACCGGCAAGGCCGACATTGATGCGGCGCATCACCTTCAGGACGTCGGCACCTTCAGTCATCGCCGGCCAGCCGCCGCCATGCTGGAAGTCCGCGAACGTCGCCTTTGTCGGCGCGAAGGTGTTGGTCTCGTGCAGGAAGCCGCCGACCGCGATACGTGTCATTCAATCCAGTCCCGGGCAAAGAATGCCGCGACGTTACCCGCCTTTGCGGCAAGCGCAAGCAAGGCAGACAATCGCGCCACGCATGGCCTCAAGCTGTTTTGGGAATGCTTGCGGCGCTCACCGTCATTGCGAGCGAAGCGAAGCAATCCAGAATCTTTCCGCGGCGGCAGTCTGGATTGCTTCGCTTCGCTCGCAATGACGGAATATGCGGATCAAGCCGTAGCCGCCACACCCTCCGCTACCGGCCGGAAGTTCGCAAAATCCCAGTTGCGTCCCGGCGCCGCATCCAGCAGTGCCTTGGTGTAGGCCTCCTGCGGATGCGTCAGCACTTCGGCGGCGGGGCCCTGTTCGACGACGCGGCCGTGCTGCATCACCACGACCTCGTCGCAGATCTGGGCGGCGACGCGCAAATCGTGGGTGATGAACAGGATGGCGATGCCGAGCCTCTTCTGGATCTCGTCGAGCAGTTCCAGCACCTGGGCCTGCACCGAGACGTCGAGCGCGGAGACCGCTTCGTCCGCGACCAGCACGTCCGGATCGAGCGCAAGCGCGCGCGCGATCGCGATGCGCTGGCGCTGGCCGCCGGAGAACTGGTGCGGATAGCGCGAGACCGCATCGGCCGGCAGGCCGACGAGCTCGAGCAGCTCGCGGGCGCGCTTCATCGCGTCGGCATGCGAGACGCCGTAGTTGATCGGCCCTTCCGCGATGCTCTCGCCGACGCTGACGCGCGGATTGAGCGAGCGGTAGGGATCTTGGAACACGATCTGGATCTTCTGCCGGTGCGGCTGCAGCAGGCGGCGGGAGATGTCGGAGATCTCGCGGCCCGCAAGGCGCACGCCGCCGGAGGTCGGGTCGATCAGGCGGACGATACAGCGCGCCACCGTCGACTTGCCCGAGCCGCTTTCGCCGACGATGCCGAGCGTGCGGCCCTTGCGCAGCGTCAGCGTGACCTTGTCGGCGGCGACGACCTCGCGGCCTTTGCCGAACAACGCGCGTTCCTTGTAGACCTTGCTGAGCTCGTTGGCCTCCAGCACGATAGGTTCGCGGCTCTCCTCGCGCGGCGGCCGCGGCACCAGGCTCGGCACCGATGCGAGCAGGTTGCGGGTATACTCCATGGTCGGATTGCGCAGCACGGTCTCGAGCGGACCGGTCTCGACGAGGCGGCCCTGCCGCATCACCGCGACACGGTCGGCGATCTCGGCCACCACGCCCATGTCATGGGTGATGAACAGCACGGCGGTGCCGTGATCGCGCTGGAGGTCGCGGATCAGGGTCAGGATCTGCTTCTGCGTGGTGACGTCGAGTGCGGTGGTCGGCTCGTCCGCGATCAGCAGCTTCGGCTCCAGCACCAAGGCCATCGCGATCATGATGCGCTGGCGCTGGCCGCCGGAAAGGCGGTGCGGGTAGGAGGCGAAGATGCGCTCGACCTGGGGCAGGCGAACCTGCTCCATCATGTCGAGGATGCGCTTCTTGCGCGCCTTCGCGTCGAGCTTGGTATGGGCGCGCAGCACCTCGTCGATCTGGCGGCCGACCGGCACCACCGGATTGAGGGCGGTCATCGGCTCCTGGAAGATCATAGCCATCTGCGTCGCGCGGAGCTGGCGCAGGCGGCGATCGGTGGCGGTGAGCAGCTCTTCGCCGACCAGCTTGACGCTGCCGGAGGTCGGCACCAGCGTGCCCTTCGGCAGCAGGCCCATCGTGGTGAGCGAGGTCACCGACTTGCCCGAGCCGCTTTCGCCGACGAGGCACAGCGTCTCGCGCTCGCGCACCTGGATCGAGATGCCGTCGATGATCTTGGCACCGCCCGGCTTCTTGCCGACGGAGACGACGAGGTTGTTGATGTCGAGAACGGGGTTGGTCATCAGGTCACTCCGTCGTCATTGCGAGGAGCGAAGCGACGAAGCAATCCAGAATCTTTCCGCGGAGGCAGACTGGATTGCTTCGCTTCGCTCGCAATGACGGAACAAGGGGATGGGCCGGCGAAACAATCACTTCCCCTCCCGCTGCTTCATGCGGGGATCGAGGGCGTCACGGGCGGCATCGCCGATCAGGTTGATGCTGAGGATGGCGATCGAGAGCAGAAGGCCCGGCCAGAAGATCAGCGAGGGCTTGATCTGGAAGTACTGGCGGCCCTCGGCCATGATGTTGCCCCAGGTCGGCGTCTCCGGCGAGATGCCGGCGCCGAGGAAGGACAGGATCGCCTCGGTGAGAATTGCGGAGGCGCAGACATAGGTGCCCTGGACGATCAGCGGCGCGATCGTGTTCGGCATCAGGTGACGCCACATGATCTTCGGCAGGCTGGAACCGACCGAGATCGCGGCCTCGACGTAGGGCTCCTCGCGCGCCGACAGCACGACCGAGCGGACCAGGCGCGCCACGCGCGGAATCTCGGGGATGGTGATCGCGATCAGCACGGTCCAGATGCTGGCGCCGGAGAGCGAGACCACCGCGATCGCGAGCAGGATGCTCGGCATCGCCATCAGGCCGTCCATGATGCGCATCATCACGGAATCGACCAGCTTGAAGAAGCCGGAGACGAGGCCGATCGAAAGCCCGATGACGATCGACAGGATCGCCGAGCCGATGCCGATCAGCAGCGAGATGCGACCGCCATAGACCACGCGCGACAACAGGTCGCGTCCGTATGCGTCGGTGCCGAGCAGGAATTGCGCCGAGGCCGGCTTGAGCCGCTGTGACGGTGCGAGCTGGATCGGATCATGCGGCGCGATCAGCGGCGCGAGGATCGAGATCACCACGATCAGGGCGAGCAGGAACGTCGCGGTCGCGATGATCGGCGTCGAGGTGAGGAAGCCGAAGCGCGGCCGCAGCGGCGACGTGATCGGAATGGACGACTGGGGAAGGGTATCGACCGACATTTTGTTCTTGTCCTTGCCTCAGTACCGGATCCGGGGATCGAGCAGGGTGTAGGCGACGTCGATGAGAAGGTTGACGACGACATAGATCAGCGACGTCAGCAGGATCATGGCCTGGATCACCGGATAGTCGCGCGCCAGCACCGCATCGACAGTGAGGCGTCCGATGCCGGGGATGTTGAACACGCTCTCGGTGACGACGACGCCGGAGATCAGCAGCGCAAAGCCGGTGCCGATCACGGTGATCACGGGCACGGCGGCATTGCGCAGGGCATGCCGCATCATCACGGCGACCTCGTTGATGCCTTTCGCACGCGCCGTTCGCACGTAATCTTCACCGAGCACGTCGAGCATCGCCGCGCGCGTCATGCGCGCGATCAGCGCGATGTAGATGAAGGACAGCGCGCAGGTCGGCAAGATCATGCGCTCGAAGAACGGGCCGAAGCCGTTAAAGATGCTGCGGAAGCCCTGCACAGGCACCAAGCGCAAATCGATCGCGAAGACCTCGATCAGGACATAGCCGACCACGAACACCGGAACCGAGAAGCCCAGGACCGACAGGCCCATCACGAAACGGTCGATCCAGGTGCCGTGCTTCCACGCGGCGATCACGCCCAGCGGCACTGCGACGATGACGGCGAGGATGATGGTGCACAGCGCGATCGAGATCGACGGCTCGACGCGCTGGCCGATCATCTTCATCACCGGCAGGTTGGAGATCAGCGACGTTCCGAGATCGCCGTGCAGCAGCTTGTTCACCCAGGTGATGAACTGCACGATCAGCGGCTCGTTGAGGCCGAGCGATTCCCGGATGCGCTCGAGCCGTTCCGGTGTCGCATTGTCGCCGGCGAGGATCGCGGCGGGATCGCCCGGCGTCAGGCGCAACAGCAGGAACACGAACAGCGCGACGACGCCCATCACGGGCACCGCGGCCAGAACGCGGCGAATGAGATAACCTAGCATGCACCTATCTCCGGCTGCGGAACTTGTGGGGCCCTGGAGCGCCCGTGGATTCGAACGAGTCTATCATGCGCGCCTGTCACTCGGGCTGGGAAGGCCGGCCGGAGATGCCGGTCTTTCGGGGCAAATTGTGTGCCAAGGGCAGGGCGGTCGCAAGGGGCCGCGCCGCATCAGATCGGAACCACTCAAGATGCATGGCGATACTCACGCTCAACCCCAAGTGACGGCACCGCCGCCGGCGCGTTGATCCCGCGCCAGCCGTCGATGGTCTCGGCGATCATCTGCGCCGTTGCCGCCGACAGGGTCCAGCCGAGATGGCCGTGGCCGGTGTTGAAGAACACGCCCGGTGTCCGCCCCGCGCGCACCACCGGCATCATGTTCGGCATCATCGGGCGCAGCCCGGCCCAGGGCACGACGCGCGAGGTTTCGATGTCGGGGAAGTTGCTGCGCACCCAGTCGACCAGCGGCTGCACGCGGTCGGCGCGAATGTCGCGGTTGAAGTCGTTGAACTCGGCCGTTCCGGCCACGCGAAAACGATCGGCGCCGAGCCGGCTGGTGACGATCTTGGCGGCTTCGTCGAGCAGGCTCACGGTCGGCGCCGCGGCGCGGCTTTCGGCAGTGTCGAGCTGCACGGTGATCGAGTAGCCCTTCACCGGATAGACGTTGATGCGATCGTCGAGGAGGGCGGCGAAGTGGCGGCTGGCGACGCCGGCGCAGACCACGATTCCGTCCGCCTTCAGCATGCCGCGCGTGGTTGCTGCGGCATCCCTTGCGGCAAGTTCGGCCCAGCCGAGCACGAAGCCGCTGCCGGCGCGCGCGATTGAATCGATATCGGCTTCGTGGACGAAGGTCGCGCCGCGCCGCTTGCAGGCGTCCGCCAGTCCGCGGGTGAACTTGTGGATATCGCCGGTCGCATCCGACGGCGTGTAGAAGCCGCCATAATACGCCTTGCGCAGCGTCGGCTCGATCGCGTGGATTTCCTCCGGCGTCACCGGACGGCGATCGAGGCCGCCCTCCTGCAACAGCGCGTTGACGCGCAGGCCGGATTCGAAACCTTCCTTGTCGTGATAGATGTGGAGGATGCCGCGGCGTTCGAGATCGAAGTCGATGCCTTCGCGCGCCGCGATCTCGAACAGATGCTTGCGGGCTTCGATCGCAAGCCGTGTGGTCTCGATGGTGTTGGCCCGGTAGTTGCCGATGTTGGCGACGAACTCGCTCATCCACGAATATTTGTGCCAGTTCGGCCGCGGGTTCATCAGCAGCGGCGCATCGCGCCGGAACATCCAGCGCAGGCCTTTCAGGATCGTTGCGGTAGAGTTCCACACTTCGGCATTGCTGGCGGAAAGCTGTCCGCCGTTGGCGAACGACGTCTCCATCGCGGCATAGCGGTGCTTGTCGAGCACCGTCACCTCAAAGCCGCGTTCGAGCAGGGCATAGGCAGTCGTCACGCCGGTGATGCCGGCGCCGATGATGGCGATATGAGTCATGGCAGGTCTCGGGGCTCCCGTGAGTTAGGATAGGCGAACCACCGGCCGAAGGCCGTTGGCGCCCCATCTGTCACGGTTACCTGAGAGCTTGATCCGCTGCGGCTCCTGCAACGGACGATCCCCTTCGGTGGACGTCGCGATTGCCTAAAATCGCGCCGCCTCTCTCCAGATTGTCCTGACGATACAGTCCTTTTGCCTGAGAGTTTCCGGGGCGGTTGCTCCGTCGGCGCCGCGACGAAAGCTGAAAACCTTCGTTGCGATCTCTCCCGCATCGTCGCGTGGACAATCGACCAGTACGATACGCCTCATTTTTAGACAAGGCTAAATTTAGACCGCGACTGCCAACGCATTGTGCAGTGCGAAGTTGTTGCAGTCATTCCAGCGTCGCCAGCAACCCCGCCATCAAACGCCCACGTTCGACGAGGCTGTCGACCTCGATGAACTCTTCCAGCGTATGGCCGTTGCCGCCGCGCACGCCGAGGCCGTCGAGCGTGGGGATTCCCATCGCACCGGTGAAATTGCCATCGGAGCCGCCGCCGGAGCTCGCGTGCGGCAATTCCGCGCCGAGCGATTTGGCGATACCGCGTGCCTTCTCATACAGCGCCATGGTGCCGGCATCCGGTTCCCAGACCGGCCGTGTCACGCCGCGCGTGACCTTGAAGGCGACGTCGTTGCTGGTGCCTGAGAGTGCCAGCATCCGCTCGACGCCGCGGTCGAGATCGGCCTGCCGCTTGGCCATCGACAGCGCCTCTCCGGTCGCGGTCGTGGCAACGCAATTGACCCATTGTCCTCCATGCACGACGCCGACCGAGAAAGTGCAGTCCTCCGTCGTCATCGCGTCGATGGCGAGGATCTGCCGCGCCATTTCGCGGATCGCCGAACGTCCCGCCGACAGCGTCGCGCCGGCGTGGCTCGGCCGTCCCGTCGCCTCGAGATTGAAACGCGCAATGGCGTAACGTCCGGTGGTGACGCCGTTGTCGGGGCGGCCCGGCTCGGGCACCAGCACGTATTTGTTGCGCGCGGCTTCCGCCTCGATGATGTCGCGCGTGGAAGGCGTGCCGACTTCCTCGTCGGGTGTGAACAGGACGGTGATCGGCAGCGGTGTCGTGAACGAGGCGCGCGCCAGCTGCCGGATCGCTTCCAGCGATAGATAATTGCCGCCTTTCATGTCGTAGATGCCTGGGCCGTAGCACTTGTTGCCCTCGCGCCGCCATTTCAGCTTCTCGATGGTGCCGACCGGGTGGACGGTATCCATATGGCCGGCGATCAGGATTCCCGGCTCGCCCTGCTTCGGATGCGGAAAGCGCGCGCGGATCACGCCGCCAAAACCCTGACGGCCGGCGATGCGCTCGATCGTCGCACCCATGATTGCCATGTCCCGCGCCGCGATATCGAGCATGCGGTTCACCGCGCCCGCGTCCCAGGTCGGGCTTTCGCATTCCACCCAGGAACGCAGGCCCTCGAGCATGGCCTCGGAATCGAAGGGAAGATTGGCTGGATTCATCTTAATGTCTCTCAAGCTGCGAAAGATGGAACGCGCATTGCACTGGCGCGGGGCAGGACAAGCGGACAGCGTTGTAGAGCGAAACCGATCTTTGTGGAGCCCGTGCACGTGCCGCGAGGGGCTGCAGCGAAACCGGATTGACGCGCTCAATACTGTCTGCAAGTCTCGAAAAGATAAAGGCATTGCATGAGGTTAGTTCGCCCAAGGAACGAACCGGATGCCCAACCAATAACCTGCCTTTGACCAGTTTCACGTCAGGAGAAACATTTTATGTCCAACTTCATGCGCCGGGGGCCTCGCGGGTTCGCCTCCAAACTTGCGCTGTCGGTCGTCGCGCTTTCAACGGCACTGGCCTCGCCGGTGCTCGCGGCCGGCAAGACCCTCACAGCGGTCATGCATTCGGACCTTCGCATCATCGATCCGATCTTCACCACGGCCTACATCACCCGTGACCACGGCTACATGGTCTACGACACGCTGGTGGCCCCCGATTCGAGCTTCAAGATCCAGCCGCAGATGGCGGACTGGAAGATCTCCGACGACAAGCTCACCTACACCTTCACGCTGCGCGACGGCCTGAAGTGGCATGACGGTGCGCCGGTGACGGCGGAAGACTGCGTCGCCTCGCTCAAGCGCTGGGCCGCGGTCGACGGCATGGGCCAGAAGCTCATGGACTTCACGGCGAGCATCGAGGCGACCGACGCCAAGACCATCACGCTGAAGCTGAAAGAGCCCTACGGTCTCGTCCTCGATTCCATCGGCAAGCCGTCCTCGCGCGTCGCCTTCATGATGCCGAAGCGTCTCGCCGAGACACCGCCGGACAAGCAGATCCCCGAGCAGATCGGCTCGGGTCCCTTCAAGTTCGTGCAGGGCGAATTTCAGCCGGGCGTGAAGGCGGTCTACGTCAAGAACACCGACTACGTGCCCCGCAAGGAGCCGGCGAGCTGGACCTCCGGCGGCAAGGTGGTGAAGGTCGACCGCGTCGAGTGGATCACGATGCCGGACTCGCAGACCGCGGTGAACGCGCTGCAGTCTGGCGACATCGACTTCATGGAAAACCTTCCTTACGACATGCTGCCGGTACTTGAAGCGAACAAGGAGATCACGATCGAGGTCTCCAACAAGTTCGGTTTCCAGACTCTCGGCCGGATGAACTTCCTCTATCCGCCGTTCGACAATGTGAAGGTGCGGCGCGCGGCCTTCCTGGCGATGAACCAGAAGGACGTTCTCGACGCGCTCGTCGGCAACGCCAAGTACCAGAAGGTCTGCGGCGCGTTCTTCGTCTGCGACACGCCGCTGGCGACCGAAATCGGCGCCGAGACTCTGGTGAAGGGCAACGGCATGGCCGAAGCCAAGAAGGCGCTCGCCGAGTCCGGCTACGATGGGACCCCGGTCGTGGTGATGGCGCCTGGCGACGTCACCACGCTCAAGGCGCAGCCGATCGTGGCGGCCCAGCTGCTGCGCGAGGCCGGCTTCAAGGTCGACCTGCAGGCGACCGATTGGCAGACGGTGGTGAGTCGTCGCGCCAGCCAGAAGCCCCCGAAGGAAGGCGGCTGGAACATGTTCTTCACCAACTGGGTCGCAGCCGACGTCGCCAACCCGATCGCCAATCTCTCGATCGGCGGCCAGGGCAAGAAGGGCTGGTTCGGCTGGGCGGAAGACGCCAAGATCGAGCAGCTCAAGGACGCCTTCGTCCGCGCCTCCTCGGTCGAGGAGCAGAAGAAGATCGCAGCCGACATCCAGAAGGAAGCCTATGAGCAGGTGATCTACATCCCGCTCGGGCAGTACCTGCTGCCGAGCGGCTGGCGCAAATCGCTCACCGGCGTGCTCGACGGTCCGGCAACCCCGCTGTTCTGGAACGTCGACAAGTCGGAGTAAGGCCTAGATAAGGAAAGGCGCATCGCGCGCCTTTCGTTTCGACCGTTACGCGGCGCCGCTGTCATCAGCGGCGCCGCTCGCCAGCCAGCCGCTCGCCAAGGAGAACTTCAATGTTCGAACTCATGCGTCGGGGGCGTAGGTCGTTCGCCTCCAAACTTGCGCTCTCGGTCGCGGCGCTTTCGGCACTGGCCTCGCCAGTTCTTGCCGCCGGCAAGACCATCACTGCCGTGATGCATTCGGATCTGCGCATCCTCGATCCGATCTTCACCAGCGCCTATATCTCGCGTGACCATGGCTACATGGTCTATGACACGCTGATCGCGACGGATTCGAGCTTCAAGATTCAGCCGCAGATGGCGGATTGGAAGATCTCCGACGACAAGCTGACCTACATTTTCACGCTCCGCGATGGTCTGAAGTGGCATGACGGCACGCCCGTCACCGCGGAAGATTGCGTTGCCTCCCTGAAGCGCTGGGCCGTCGTCGATGGGATGGGGCAGCAGCTGATGCTGTTCACCGCGAGCATCGAGGCGACCGACCCCAAGACCATCACGCTGAAGCTGAAGGAGCCGTACGCGCTCGTGCTGGAATCGATCGGCAAGCCGTCCTCTCGGGTCGCCTTCATGATGCCGAAGCGTCTCGCCGAGACGCCGGTGGACAAGCAGATCCCCGAGCAGATCGGCTCCGGCCCCTTCAAATTCGTGCAGGGTGAATTCCAGCCCGGCGTGAAGGCGGTCTACGTCAAGAACACCGACTATGTGCCGCGCAAGGAGCCGGCGAACTGGACCACCGGCGGCAAGGTGGTGAAGGTCGACCGCGTCGAATGGCTTACGATGCCGGACGCGCAGACGGCGTTGAACGCGCTGCAGTCGGGTGACGTCGATTTCATGGAATTTCCCGCTATCGAAATGTTGCCCGCCATTGAAGCCGACAAAGACCTCAAGATCGATATCCTGAACAAGTTCGGATTCCAGACGGGTGCACGGATGAACTTCCTTCATCCGCCGTTCGACAACGTCAAGGTCCGCCGCGCCGCGTTCCTCGCGGTCAAGCAGAAGGACGTGCTCGATGCGCTGATCGGCAATCCCAAATACTACAAGACTTGTGCTGCGGCCTTCATTTGCGACACGCCGTTCGCGACGGACGTGGGCGGCGAGACCCTTGCGAAGGGCGGCGACATGGCTGCGGCCCGGAAGGCGCTCGCCGAGTCCGGGTATGACGGGACACCGGTCGTGCTGATGGCGCCGGGCGATGTGCTGACGCTGAAGGCTCAACCGATCGTGGTGGCCCAGCAGCTGCGCGAAGCCGGCTTCAAGGTCGACCTGCAGGCGACCGACTGGCAGACGGTGGTGAGCCGCCGCGCCAGCCAGAAGTCTCCGAAGGAGGGCGGCTGGAACATGTTCATCACCAACTGGGTCAGCGCCGACGTTGACAATCCGATCTCCAACGTCGCCGTCGGCGGGCAGGGCAAGAAGGGCGGCTGGTTCGGCTGGGCGGAGGACGCCAAGATCGAGCAGCTCAAGGACGCCTTCGTTCGCGCGACCTCGGCGGAGGATCAGAAGAAGATCGCGGCCGAGATCCAGAAGGAAGCTTACGACCAGGTGCTTTATATGCCGCTGGGTCAATATCAGGCACCGAGCGCGTGGCGGAAGTCACTCACCGGCGTGCTCGACGGCCCGGCAACCCCGGTGTTCTGGAACATCGACAAATCAGAGTAGGGCGAAGGCGCGGCCTCGCGCCTTTCGTTCCGAACGTTACGCCAACGTTACGCCGCGGTGCCGCTGTCGTCAGCGGCGCCGTTTTCGTTTGTTGCTCTTGCGTGGCTTGAGATGGCGGGCCGCTTTTTAACTCTTCCAGTTTCTAATTGTTGCTAT
This sequence comes from Bradyrhizobium sacchari, assembly GCF_002068095.1. Lineage (GTDB taxonomy): Bacteria > Pseudomonadota > Alphaproteobacteria > Rhizobiales > Xanthobacteraceae > Bradyrhizobium > Bradyrhizobium sacchari. The sequence continues at coordinate 94,812 of NZ_LWIG01000060.1, forward strand.
TTGTTTCCATCCTGAAATAGATGTGGCGTCTCAACGCATCATTTTCCTTGTCCCATTTGCGTCCCGTGCCGTTCGATTTTGCATTCCAGGCGATGGCCGAACGGTCCGATCGTGCGCCGGCGCGATGGCGCCGCCCGTTCCTGCATTGGCTGAGCGCAGTCGAGGCAGGCTGGGCCGTGCCGCTTCTCCTCGCCTGCTTCGTCGCGATCTGGACGCTTTACCTCGTCATCGCTTATGCCGGCGGCGGCCTGCATCCGGATACGCTCGAAGCCTGGGCCGTTGGCCGGAATTTCGCCTTTGGCTATCAGAAACATCCGCCGCTGATGGGGTGGGTTACGGCGGCATGGACCTCCGTGTTTCCGCTCAGCGACTGGTCGCTGCAATTGATGGCGATGGCCAATGCCGGGCTCGCGCTGTTCTTCGTCGACCTGATCTCGCGGCAGTTCGTGACCGGGCACAAGCGCGTGCTGGTGCTGCTGCTGTTGATGTTGACGCCGGCCTATCAATTCCATGCCCAGCGCTTCAACGCCAATGCGGTGCTGCTCGCGACCTGGCCGCTGGCGACGTATTGCTTCCTGCGCGCATTCGAGACGCGCGCCGCGTTGTGGGCGGCTGCGGCGGGATCCACGACGGCGCTGGCGATGATCGGCAAATATTACTCGATCTTCCTCGTCGCGAGCTTCGTCTTTGCCGCGCTGGCGCACCCGGGGCGGCGCGCCTATTTTTCCTCCGCTTCGCCCTGGATCTCGGTCGTCGTCGGGCTCGCGGCGCTGTCACCGCATCTGTATTGGCTCGCGACGACGGGCGCATCGACCTTCACCTATGCGCTGGCCCACGCAAACGGCAACGTCGTGAGCTCGCTCGGTGAGGTCAGAAACTTCCTGCTGGGGCTGGCGGCGGCCATGAGCGTGTCGGCTGTGTGCTGGGCGCTGATCGCCGGCACGCGGCTGAAGCAGTTTCCGGCGGATTTTGCCGCGATGAGCCCGGGCCTACGACTTCTCTTCTTCATCGCGATCGGAACGATCGCGCTGCCGGTGCTGACGTCGCTCGCGATGGGGACAGATCTGCCGTCGCTGTGGGCGTTGCAGGGGCTATTTCTTGTGGTCGTGCTCGTGGTCTGCGGCGCCCGCTATCCGATCGAGCGCTTCCACACCGTCAACGTCACAGTGATCGTGGCCATCGTCGCGCTCGCGGCAGTTCTGGTCGCGGCTCCGATCCATGCCATTTACCGCAACAAGCACGGCTACGAAGAAGGGCGGAATTTCTACGCACAGGCGGCTGACAGGGCGACGCACGAGTGGCGCGAGCTGACCGGGGAGCCGCTCAGCATCGTGACCGGCGACGACGCGCTGACCTTCGCCACGGCATTCTACAGCCCCGACCATCCGCGGCATGCGCGCCCGCTGGTGTATCAATACCCCTGGGGCGTGCCGCGCAAAGCCATGGCGGATGGCGGTTGGGCCGCGCTCTGTTTCCACGACCAGGATCTTTGCCGCGGGTGGATCGAGTGGGTGTCACCCCAGGCCGGACCCTCGGTCAGGCGCGAGTTCACTGTGCAGGCTTCACTGTGGGGCCGACCCGGCCTGACGCGGCAGATGATCCTGCTGATGGTGCCGTCTCGCGGCGAGCGGGCCGCGCCCGAGAGCGCCGCCAACGATTTCAGCGCGAGCAGGCGAGCTGCGGAGTAGGCGCGCGCTCAGCAATGACTGTCGCGCACCTGCTCGAGCCCTTCGCTGGCGAAAGGTGCAGTGAACGCGGCCTGCTCCGCATTCGGCTCGGGCCGCTTTGCGTCCGTCGGCTCCGAGGCGTGGCGGTCTTTGCGGAGTTCCAGTTCCATTGTTGCGGCCTTTCGAATTGCTGCGGTACAACATCAAGGCCACCGTGAAGTTCCTCAGGTCACGGGACGATGATGCGGCTTGAACAGCCGTCCTTTCTCCACCACCAGCACGATTCCGAGCGCAGCCAGCGTCGACAGGAAGAAGCCGATCGAGAACGGCAGCAGCGTGCCGTCAAAGCTCTGGCCGATCGCCATGCCGACCACGATGCCGATCAGGGTCGTGATCGAGCCGTAGAGCGATGAAGCGGTGCCGGCGATGTGGCCCTGCGGCTCCATGGCCAGCGCGGTGAAGTTCGCGACCATCATGCCAAACGAGAACATCATCAGCGCCGAGAGCACCATGAACAGGGCAAGCGGCAGCACACCGAGGCTTTCCGTCAGCAGCATCACGCCCGCTACGACCGTGTAGAGCGTCAGCGCGCCGTGCGAGATCACGCGCATGCCGAGCCGTCCGACCAGCTGCGCGTTGAGGAAGCCCGCCACAGCCGTACCGGCCGCGATCGCAGCGAAAGCGATCGGAAAATAGCGGCCGAGGTGATAGATGCCGGTGAAAACCTGCTGGGCGCAGAACACGTAGGCAAAGAGCGCGCCGATGACGCTGCCGGCGGCTGTCGCATAGCCGATGGTCTGGCGGTTGGTCACGGTCTGGCGAAAGGCCGAGAGCACATCGGCGGGCGCGAGCGACCTGCGCTCCGATTCGGGAAGGGTTTCAGGCAGCCGCAGCACGCACCATGCGAGCGCGAGCAGGCCATAGAGCATCAGCACGACGAAGATGCCGCGCCAGGCCGTCACCAGCAGCACGGCCTGTCCGAATGACGGCGCGATCACGGGCACCGCAATGAACACCATCATCGCGAGCGACATCACGCTCGCCATGCGGCGGCCGACATAGCAGTCGCGCACGATCGAGGTCGCGATCACGCGCGTTGCCGAGGTGCCGAGCCCTTGCAGCGCGCGCGCCAGCAGCAGCGTCTCGAACGAGGGCGCGGCAACCGCGAGCACGCTCGCCACCGCATAGACCGCCATGCCGCCGAGCAGCACCGGACGGCGACCGAAGCGGTCGGACAACGGCCCCATGACGAACTGACCGGCGCCGAAGCCGATCAGGAAGGTCGACAGCACGAGCTGGAGTTGATTGGCGACGGGAATGCTGAACGCCGTCCCGATATTGGGCAGAGCCGGCAGCATCATGTCCATCGCAAGCGGATTGAGCGCCATGATGGACGCAATCACGATAACGAATTCGGGAAAACCCATGGGCCGGTGTCCCGAGGACACCCAACCGTCGGCATTGACGTCGGACAAGAAGCTCACCTCTGAAATTCAGGGCTTTTTCTAGCGGTTATGCTGCGGCGCACAACCCATGTTTCGGGATGGCTGTCAGGCAGGACGACGGCGGACACGAGTTGGTGAGGTCGCCCGCCACTCCGGCCGCGGCGTCGAGGTTAAGGGCGGCTTAAGGCCGACGGTTCTGAGCTGATTCGACCAGGCCAAGCGCCAATTGTCCCGCGGTCTCCACGTAATCCAGGTCGCGATGGATCAGCATCACGGTCGTGGCGCCGTCGAGCAGGATCACGATCTGGCGCGCGAGCGCCGCGGCATCGGCAACGCCGTGGCCCTGCAATTCCGTTGCGAGCCAGGCTTCGAAGCGCTTCTTGTGCGCCGCCCCGGCCTTGACCGCAGGATGTGCCGGGGTGTTCGCGAGCTCGGCGATGGTGCGGAGGAATCCGCAGCCGCGCCAGCGCGGCGTGTTCACGGAGCGTCCGAGCTTGGTGAAGAGACCGCGGACCTTGTCGGCGGCGCCGCCGTCGGTCTCCGCGAACCAGCGCATGTAAAGCTCCAGCGTCGGCTGGTCCCTGGCCGCGATGGTTTCGGCGACGAGCTCGTCCTTGCTGGTGAAATGATAATAGAGCGTCTTCTTGGTGACGCCGGCCGTCTCGGCGACGGCATCCATGCTCACCGCCTTGATGCCTTCGCCATAGAACAGGCGCGTCGCGGCAACGACGATCTGCTCCCGCGTGCTGTCACCGCTTCTCGACATGGCCTCAAATGTATACTGCCTAGTGAGTATACACGGCAAGGCCGCTGTGGCTGACTTCCGCGCCTGTTCGACCTGGAAGGAGCCTGCACTTGTCCGATCTCGTCCTCGCGCAGACGCGCGGCGCCGTTGCACTGCTGACGTTCAATCGCCCCAACAAGCTCAACGCGCTGAGCTACGCCCTCATCGACCGTCTGATGACGACCCTCGACCGCATCGAGGACGACGCCAGTGTTCGTGCCGTCGTGCTGACCGGGGCAGGCGACCGGGCCTTCTCGGCCGGCGCCGACATCGCCGAATTCTCGGAGAGCGTGAAAGCCGGGCCCGATGCCGCGGTGAAGGCGTTCGTGCGGCGCGGCCAGGCGATGACGGCGCGCCTGGAGGCGTTTCCGAAGCCGGTCATCGCTGCGGTCAACGGCATCGCCTTCGGCGGCGGCTGCGAGATCACGGAAGCCGTGCATCTTGCCGTCGCGAGCGAGCGGGCAAGCTTCGCCAAGCCGGAGATTGCCATCGGCATCACGCCGACCTTTGGCGGCACCCAGCGCCTGCCGCGGCTCGCGGGCCGGAAGCGTGCGCTGGAACACCTGCTGACGGGAGATTCCTTTTCTCCACAACGAGCCGTCGAGATGGGATTGGTCAACCGCGTCGTGCCGCACGAGCAGCTCATGGACGCCACCTTCGCGCTGGCGGGTCGCATCGTCAGGCATTCGCAGCTGGCGGTCGCCCGGGTCATCACCGCCACCACGCGGGGCCTCAACGTCTCCATCTCCGAAGGCCTTGCCATCGAGGGGGAGCAGTTCGCGCGCATGGCGGCGACACAGGATACGCGCGAAGCGCTCGACGCCTGGCTGGCCGCACGCGCGTCGCGGTAGGGGGCGTGGCGACGGTTTCGCCGCCGTCTCAGCCGGGGCCGGCAACCAGCCATTCACCATAAGATCGCGGACGCCGCATCGGGGAGATGAATCCGCAACTCATCCTGTCCATTGTGGGCCCGATGGGGCGCCGCGCAGGCGCCCCGAGGGAACCCACCAAGGCAGGTATTTCGCGATGTCCGACGTGACCGGCATAGCACGAGGATTGGGCCCCTCGCTTGACACGAGCGCAGGGCGAAACACCTGGCTTGCCTGGCTCATCGGGCTGACGGCGCTGCTGGTGCTCGGCAATCTTGTCAGCGACGGCTCAATTCCCCTGAATTACGGCTGGGATGTTCGCGTCAATTGCGCCGCGGTCGATGCCTATGCCGACGGGCTCGATCCCTATTTCGTCAAGAATTTGAAGGGCACCAGGTTTTCCTACCCCTATCTGCCTGTGACGCTCGACGTGTTTCGTCCCCTCTGCGCGGGCGGTGTCCTCGTCGCTCATCACATGAGCCTATACCTCGTGCTCGCCGTGCTCTGCGCCCTGGCCCTTCCGGGTCTTGGCCCGACGCGCACCAGCCCGCGCGATGTTGCGCTCAGGCTGCTCTGCGTGTTCGGTGCGTTCCTCGGCTTCGAGTGGGTCTGGGCGTCGGGGAATTTCGCGATCCTGGGCGGCGTGCTGACCGCAGTCGCGCTGAGGCTTCTGCTTTCGCCGGCCTCCGGCGCATGGGACCGCGGCTTCGCCTTGCGCGTCGGCGGTGCCGCGCTGCTTGGTCTCGTGACCTCTTTCAAGCTGGTGTTCTGTCCCGTGATCGCCGCGCTCTATTTCCTGCCGCTGCCGCGCGCGCGCAAGCTGGCGCTGGTCGCGGTGGCCGCGTTCGGCTTCGCATTGCCGATCCTGATCTCGAGGCTGTTCTACGCCGACCTGTTCTCGAGCTGGCTGGGTGTGCTGACGAAGCAGATCCCCGATCAGCATGTCGTCGAGCTCATGGAAAACAATCCGTCGCTGCTGCTGCTGGCGCGCAGCCTCCTGGAGCAAGTCGGGCTAGGCGACAGCAAGCCGGTGATGTTCGCGACCTATGGGATCGCAGCGCTCGCAATCGTGCTCGTGCCGTTCGTCCTGTCCGTCCTGCGCGAGGTCGGCAGCGGACCGGTTCGGGAAGGGGAATCGCTTCTGGCGCGGCTCGATCGCTGGCTGATCGAGCATCCCCGCGTCGCCACGCGCGTCACCGTGCTCGCGATGTTTGCGCTCTATGTCAGCTCGCCCCGCCTCAAGGAATATGCCTTCTTCGAGCTCGCGGTCTATGCCGCGGTTCTCATCGCCGATCTTCCGTCCCTGGCACTCGCCGCCATGCTCAGCGTCGGTCTGCTCGCTCCCGGCATGGTCTCGATTTCGGGACACACGGTGGAGGGCGGCTTCATCCTCCTCATCGTCGCGCTGGCAACCTTCTGGATCCTGCTGCTGGATTTTCGCGCGGAGCCGATGCGACTTGAGCCGCGGGACGCGCGTTGATGACGAGCCTCGCCTCGTCCGCAGATGCCCGATCCCTGGCCGCGAACGCGTCAGGAAGCCGCTGGCGGACCTGGGTGATCCTGGTCGCGGCATTGCTTGTCGCCATGTCCGTCACCGTCGACTTCGCCGCAGAGGACACCTTCGGCTGGGACGTACGGATCAACTGCGCGGCAGTGGATGCCCACCTTGCGGGGCTCGATCCCTATTTCGTCAAGAACCTCAAGGATACGAAACTCTCCTACCCCTATCTTCCGGTCACCCTCGACGCGTTTCGGCCGCTCTGCGCCGGCGGTTTTCTGGTCGCCCATTACAAGCCGACCTATCTCGTCCTTGCGTTGATCTGCGCGCTGCTGCTGCCTGGTCTCGGCACGGCGCGCCGGGGTTGGCGGGATGTCGTGCTGCGAGGCGTGTTCGTGCTCGGTGGTTTCCTCGGCTTCGACTGGGTCGTTGCGACCGGTAATTTCGAGATCCTCAGCGGCCTGCTGACGGCGGCCTCGCTCGCATTGTTGCTGCGCTCTGTGCCGTCCGGCAGGCGGGGTGAGGTGAGCCTCATGCCGCAGCTCGCCGGGGCGGCCGTGCTCGGCCTCGTCACCGCGTTCAAGCTGGTGTTCTTGCCGGTCCTTGCCGCGCTCTATTTCCTGCCGCAGCCGAGACGCCGCAAGCTGCTTCTGGTTGCGGTGGCGGCGGGCGCGTTCGTCCTGCCGATCCTGGTTTCGCTGCTGTTATATCCGGATCTGTCTCGGAGCTGGCTCAGCGCGATCACCGGCCAGATCCCCGGACAGCATTCACCCGCAAGCGAGGTCAATCCGTCGCTGTTGCTGATTGCGTCGACGCTTGCAGGCCAAATTGGACTTGCCGGCAGCAAGGTGTTCGTCATCGGCCTCTACGGGGTCATCGCGATCACGCTTGTGCTCGCGCCGTTCGCGCTTTCGGTGTGGCGCATGTTCAAGCGCCAGGGCGAGCCTCGGACAGCCTCGCTGCTTCAGGCGTTTGACGACTGGCTGGTGAATCATCCGGGCGCGGCGATGCGCATCACCGTCCTCGCGATGTACGCGCTCTATCTCTGCACGCCGAGACCGAAGGAATATACCTTTTTTCAGGTGGCGCTCTACGCGGCCATTCTCGTCGCCGATCTGCCCGCGATGATGATGGTCGCCGCACTCACGGTCGCGGTCGCCATTCCGGTCCTGGCGTCGGCCTCGGTCACCGCCTTCATGGGCGGGTATGGCCAGCTCACGCTCGCGCTGATCTGCTTCTGGATTCTGCTTCCGCGCGAACCGCAGCGGATGTGATCTATCTCGGCGCCGGCGGCGCAGTGTAGAGGCTCATATAGGCGCCCGTGTAGTCTTCTTTCCAGCCTCGCCGGCCGACGAGGAACTGCCGGAGCTGCTCGTGTCCGCGGACCCAGAGCACCGCATCGATTCTGTATTTGCTGATGACCGAGTCCCAGGCGGCCTCGTCGATGTCCCAGCGCACCAGCTTGAGATAGTCGCGCAGCAATTCGTCCGGATAGGCGGTCGCGGCCCGGCCGTCCACGAACATCGGCACCGATCCGTGGGTGCGGAAGATCAGGAGCCCGCCGGAATTCCAGTGGTTCAGCACGCGCGAATGCGTGGAGTGCGCGAGCAAATAGCCGGCATCCTCATCCGAGAGCATGTCCGGCAGCGCCAGCGCCGGTCGCACCTGCAGGAAGCTGAGCGGCAGCACGAACACACCGATGATCCCCGCCGCCAGCATCGCGCGGCGGATGTCGAACCGCGACAGCCGCTCGGGCAGCAGCCGGTCGACATGCAGCGCCATCGGGACTGCCGAGAAGATGAAGAAGAACGCGATGTACCTGAACTGGTAGAGGCCCAGGAACAGGAACAGCCAAGCCAGCAGGCGCGGCTCCACCGGAATGGGTTTCGAGTTTCGATAGTGCAGCTCGAGCGCAATGAACGTCAACGCATAGGCGATGCCGGGGATGCTTCCGGGCAGCTCCATGTTGTGGAGATAGGGACGCCATTCGCCGATATTGGCCTGGATGAAATGGCCGAGCGTCGCCATCACGCCGTCGTAGATGTGCCATCCCAGGGGATTGACGAAGATCGCAGCAACGCACCCGATGCCCGCGAAGCAGTAATTCCTGAAGTTCGCCCAGTCCCGTCGCAGCAAGGCGACGCCGGCGAAGACGCCGATGATCGGAAAGGCGAGCATGAAGCCGCCGTGCAGATTGACCCACAGCACCATCAACACCGGCAGCAGGAACCAGCTGCGCCGCTGCAGGCATTCGCCGTAGAAGATCACCGCGAACAGCATGGTCGCGATATTCGGCGATGCCGCCAGATAGGTGTTGGGCGCCGCCTCGTAGCAGGGGTAGAGCAGGCATGCGGCGAAGACGGTGATGCAGACCGCCGGCACCGATGCGCCGCTGCGCAGGCCGCATGAGGTGAGGTATGCGACGATGACCGCGCCGCAGGCGACGACCAGCAGGACGATCCCGGCAAGGCCCGCGTGCTGGTAGAGCACGCTGGCAATCACGTCCCAGAGCCACGACAGATTGTACCAGCGCTTGTCTGCGAGCGTGAACGCCCACGGATCCTGAAACGGGATCTCGCCGCGCTCCCTGATCAGGTCTCCCGCCGCGATGTGCCAGCCGAGGTCGTAGTGGCTGAGCTGGACCGGACCGTTCGAAATGTAGAACACCGACAGGAACGCGATCAGGACGAGGTAGATCTCGCGCCCGTGCAAATGGCGTCCGAACGCCGTGGGCGCCCCGCCAATCCCGGTCCGGGACCAATTCTCGCGCGCGTCCATGAAAACTCTCACCATCGAAGCCGGCGCTGCAGGCTGCCGCGTTTCCCTTGAAGCCTGCGGCAACGGCGGCAGACATCGTTCGATTTAGGGGAGGACGGTCTAAGGTCGGGTAAAGGTCGGTTGCACTATGCAGGCGAGTTGGTGAACGAATGCTTGCGTGAAGGTAGGCGTCGGCGGGGGTGCAATCTGGGCGAGAAATGGTAAACTATAGCAATCTGTCACTGAAAACTGCTGGCATTCTGTCTAAAATTATCGCTTGATATCTCCGGGCTACGAGATCGAGGCGAGAATGAGTGACACACCGTCCCAGTCATCGGCTCCGCAGGAGCGCGGCCTTGCAATTACCACGGCGCAAGCGACCGTTGCGGCGGCGGCCCTGGCAGTCGTTAGCGCCATTGGCGGCGCGTTCATTCAATCAATGACGACGCGCGACGTTGAGGCGGGAAAGTCGTCAACTGCCCTCAGCATCGAGAAGACAAAGGTCGACGGTAGTCTGGAGATCGAACGACAGAAGCAGGCAGCGGCAACCGAGCTGGCGAGGCGGGAATTTGAAACAAAGCTCATCCTGAAGGCCATCGAAACGCCGGATCGGGACGAGGCGGTTCGAAACCTCAAATTCTTTTTGAATGCGGGTTTCATTCAGGACCCGGATCAGAAAATCGTCAATCTCAGCGCGAGTCAGTATCCTTCGATTACGCCACCGCCACCGACCGTTTCCGTGCCGTTCGAGAGACGCCCGGCTGGGCAGCCTCCTACTTCTCAGGATCAGGTCAATCCGAAGTTATTTGAGGCGGCTTCCTCGTTAGTCGGGTATTCCACGGCCAATGTGCCGGGGACAGGTCGCGGGATGCTTGCTTCGGCATGGTCGGTCAACGAGGTCGCGCGGATTGCACTTGGAAAGCCAATCAGTTCTTCAAATGGCGATAACGGGTTGAGCATCCTCGCAACCTTTGAGATCTTGAAAGCTCGTCATATCGAGCAACCGATCGCGAAGGTGAAACCCGGAATGATCATCGTGTCGCCCACGCAAGGAAGTGCAACCGGGCATATTGGAATTACGGGGACGCCGTTGGCGGATGAGCCCGATAATTTCATCATTTTCTCGAATAGCTCAACCAGTGCTGCGTTCGCGCAAAACTTCACCTTGCGGTCATGGAAGGCACTCTTCGAGGAGAAGAAGCTGGAAGTTCATTTCTTCGAGATCGATTTCAAAGCGCAATGACTGGGCACGCGAACCCCGTGTCAAAGGCGGGGGCTGATAGTGCCCGACCGCGTGCCGGTCGCGGCGTCGATCTCCGGCGGCGTCTTGCGACCGCGGGTCTGTTTATGATCGTGCGGCCGCGCCATTCCCGGTCAGCTCTCATGGTGCGGGCAGCCGGGGTCGAACCGGCACAGCGCTTGCGCGCCGAGGGATTTTAAGTCCCTTGCGTCTACCAATTCCGCCATGCCCGCTTGATCCAACGAGATCAAACACTTAAGTCCACCTGCGGCCGTCTGGAATTGGCGTTTGCGGCCCGGCGGGTGTCCTTCCTTAAGCGAGCCGGGCGCACAAGGCAAAGCCTCAATCCGGACATCTGTTGCTGCTTTAGGCATTCTCAATCCACGGGGACTATTCATCCGGCATGGCTGCTTCGCTTTCATCTCCGCTGCGCTTCTGCGGCGCGTTTCTCGTGCTGCTCGCGGGCGGGGCGGCCCTGGCCGGCTGCGCCGGCATCAGCGAGACGGTCGCGCCGGCCTTTGCCGATCCCGCCAAGTACGATCTGTACGATTGCAAGCAGCTCGAGACCGAGCGCAAGGCCCTCACCGCCCGCACGACCGATTTGCAGAGGCTGATGGACAAGGCGGAGACGGGGGCCGGCGGGGCCGTCGTGTCCGAGCTCGCCTATCGCAACGACTACGTCGCGGTGCGCGGGCAGGCGCAGCTCGCTGAAGACGCCTGGCGCCGCAACAGATGCCGGGAGACGCCGCCGGGTGCAGCTCCGGTGGCCTCAAGTCCGCAGCCGCCGGTGATCAAGCCCGCTCCGAGATCCGGCAGCGTCGCGCGCTGAGCCGGCACGAATGCATCAGCCTCAGGGCCGCCAGCGGTAGATCCAGTCCTGGCGTGCCAGCATGCGGTCCGGGCCAAGCGCACGGATCGCAAGATCGCGCGCCATCGCGAGCGGCCCGGTGAGATGATAGATGCGGCCCTGCTGCCGCGCGGTCCGCTGC
>NZ_LWIG01000061.1:0-13617 GCF_002068095.1 Bradyrhizobium sacchari
CCCCTGATCATGTGCGGCGGTGCCGGCACGCGGCTGTGGCCCGCCTCGCGCGAGGTGCGGCCGAAGCAGTTCCTGCCGCTGTTCGGTGCGCGTTCGACCTTCCAGGACACGCTGCTGCGCGTCTCGGATGCATCGCTGTTCGATCGCCCGATCGTCATCACCAACGCGGCCTATCGCTTCATGGTGCTGGAGCAGCTCGCCGAGATCGGCATCGAGGCCGACGTGATCCTCGAGCCGATGCGGCGCGATTCCGGGCCCGCGATCGCCGCTGGCGCCGTGTTCGCGCAGAACCGCGCCTCTGAGGCGATCGTGCTCGCGCTCGCCGCCGATCACGTCGTGCAGGACAATGCCGCTTTCGTTGCGGCATGCCGCGAAGGCCTCACCGCCGCGAGCGCCGGGCGCATCGTCACCTTCGGCGTCAAGCCGGAGCGGCCGGCGACCGAATACGGCTATATCAGCCCGGGCGAGGTGATCTCCGGCGCGGTGCACGCGGTCGCGCGCTTCGTCGAGAAGCCGGACGCCGTGACGGCGGCCGACTACGTCAATTCGGGGTTTCTCTGGAACAGCGGCAACTTCATGTTCCCGGCGAGCGTCCTGCTCGACGAATACCGCAAGGTCGATGCGGCAAGCGTCGAGGCGGTCGCCAACGCGGTCAACAATGCCGGCCGCGATCTCGGCTTCGTCACGCTGGAGCCCGAGGCGTTCGGCGCGGCCAAGGCGATCTCGATCGACTACGCCGTGATGGAGAAGACCTCGCGCGCCGCCGTGGTGCCGGTGTCCTGCGGCTGGTCCGACGTCGGCTCCTGGCATGCGGTGTGGGAATTGTCGGAGAAGGATGCGCAGGGCAATGCCGCGCACGGCACCGCGGTGTTCGAGGATTCCCGCAACTGCAACGTCACCACCGATTCCGCGCTGGTCGCGCTCGAAGGTGTCGACGATCTCGTCGTGGTCGCCACCGCGGATGCGGTGCTGGTCTCGCGCCAGAAGGATGCCAACGGCCTGAAGCGGCTCGTCACCAAGCTCAAGGCGGTGGCGCCGAAGGTCACCGAGGAGCATCTCAAGGTGCATCGGCCGTGGGGCAGCTATCAGTCCGTCGACAATGGCGAGCGCCACCAGGTCAAGCGCATCGTGGTGAAGCCGGGTGGGCGGCTGTCGCTGCAGAAGCACCATCATCGCGCCGAGCACTGGATCGTGGTCCGCGGCGCGGCCCGCGTCACCGTCAACGAGACCGTCAAGACCGTGCATGAGAACGAGTCGATCTACATCCCCATGGGCGCGGTGCACCGGATGGAGAACCCCGGCAAGATCATGCTGGAGCTGATCGAGGTCCAGACCGGCTCCTATCTCGGGGAAGACGACATCATCCGGATTGAAGACGACTATCAAAGGTCGTAACCAGCAGGCTCCGAATCACGCGACCCGGGCCGAAATAACGCCCCTTTCAGCGGCTTAAGGCCCGGGAAACGTGTAACTTTTTGAATCAAATCGTGTCCGGTCGGCTAGCTCGGCATTCGCCGCAAATGTGGCGCCCGTGCTAGAAGCGGCGCCGGGGATTTGCGTTGAATCGGGGTTTGCTCAGATGAGTTCCAAAGGGTCACAACCGGCAAAGGCCGGCTTGCGCGTCGGCGTGATCGGCGCGGGCGTGATGGGCAGCAACCATGCGCGCGTGCTCAGCGGCCTGCCTGGCGTCAGCCTTGTCGGCGTCGTCGATCCGTCGCCCGCCCACCGCACGCGCGCGACGGAACTCGCCGACTGCGCGAGCTTCGAGACGCTCGACCAGCTCTTCGCCGCCGGCGTCGATGCCGTCACCATCGCGGCGCCGACACACCTGCATCACGAGGTCTCACTCGCCTGCATCGCCAAGAACATCCATGTCCTGGTCGAGAAGCCGATCGCCTCTACGGTGGAAGAGGGCCGCGAGATCGTCGCCGCCGCGCACAAGGCCGGCGTGACGCTGATGGTCGGCCATGTCGAGCGCTTCAATCCGGCGGTTGCCGCGGTCAAGCAGGCGATCGCGGGTGAGGACATCCTCTCCATCGCGATCACCCGCGTCGGCCCGTTCCCGCCGCGCATGTCCAATGTCGGCGTCGTCATCGACCTTGCTGTGCACGACATCGACCTGATCCGCTGGTTCACCGAATCCGACATCGTCGAGGTGCAGCCGCAATTGTCGAGCGCTGTCGCCGAGCGCGAGGACATCGCGCTCCTGCAGTTCCGCACCGCCAATGGCGTGCTCGCCCACATCAACACCAACTGGCTGACGCCGTTCAAGGCGCGCAGCGTCACGGTTGCGACCCGCGGCAAATACGTGATGGGCGATCTGCTCACGCGTCAGGTCACCGAGTGCTTCGGCTTCAAGCCGGATGGCAGCTATTCGATGCGGCATCTGCCGGTCGGTCACGACGAGCCGCTGCGCGCCGAGCTGATCGCGTTCCTCAAGGCCGTCCGCAACGGCGAAACGCCGGCGGTCACGGGCGATGAGGGCGTTGCCAGCCTCGAGATCGCCACGCAGTGCCTGGAGACGCCGTCACGGCCCGCAGCCACGTCGCCCGCCCGAAAAGAGCCGCGCCGCGTCGCCGGCTGATCCCTTTCCATGTCGACCGCTCAAACTTCAGAAGGCGCCATGAACCAGCACCTGCGTTCCGAACCCATTCCCTTCATCGACGTCGCCTCGCAGCGCCGCCGGCTCGGCGCCTCGCTCGATGCGGCCGTCAAGCGCGTGATGGACCATTGCCAGTTCGTCAATGGCCCCGAGGTTTTCGAGCTCGAGAAGCAGCTCGCGGCCTACTCAGGCGCCAAGCACGTGATCGGCTGCGCCAGCGGCACCGACGCGATCCTGATGGTGATGATGGCGAAGAATGTCGGGCCCGGCGATGCCGTGCTGTGTCCGTCCTTCACCTTCATCGCGACCGCTTCGCCGGTGGCACGGACCGGGGCGACGCCTGTCTATGTCGACGTCGATGAGACGACCTTCAACATGAGCCCGGAATCGCTGAAGCGCGGCATCGCGACCGCCCGCAAGGCCGGCCTGAAGCCGGTCGCGGTCATTCCGGTCGACCTGTTCGGCCAGCCCGCCGATCACGACGCCATCTCCGAGATCGCGAAGGCCGAGGGCCTGTTCGTGCTCGATGACGCCGCGCAAGGCTTTGGCGCGAGCTACAAGGGCCGCAAGCTCGGTACGCTGGCGCTGGCCACCGCGACGAGCTTCTTCCCGGCAAAGCCGCTCGGCTGCTTCGGCGACGGCGGCGCGATCTTCACCGATGACGACGAGCTCGCGGCCACCCTGCGCAGCATCCGCGTGCACGGGCAGGGCGTCGATAAATACGACAACGTCCGCCTCGGGCTCACCGGCCGGCTCGACACCATGCAGGCCGCGGTCCTGATCGAGAAGCTGAAAATCTTCGACGACGAGATCGCCGCCCGCAACCGGGTCGCGGAACGCTACGCGCGCGGGCTCAGCAATGTGGTCACCGTGCCGCGCCTCGCCCCCGGCAACACCTCAGTCTGGGCGCAGTACACCATTCGCCTGCCCAAAGGCACCGATCGCGACGGCTTCGCTGCGGCGCTGAAGGCCCAGGGCGTGCCGACCGCGATCTATTACGGCAAGTCGATGCACCAGCAGACCGCCTACAAGCAGTACCCGGTCGCCGACGGCGGCCTGCCGGGTTGCGAGAGCCTGTCGCAGGACGTCATCAGCCTGCCGATGCACGCCTATTTGACCGAAGCCGACCAGGAGCGAATCATCGCTGCCGTCCGCGGCGCGCTCGCAGGCTGAGTTCTCCTTCACCTCTCCCGCTTGCGAGAGCTTTGTATAATTGGATGTTGGGGGAGTGGCTCCCGCGTACGGCTTTTTTGCGTGGCCTCGGACAGCGGGCGGCGTCGGTATGGGCGGCCTTGCGCTCGTGCGTGTGGAGCGACTGGACTAGGGTTAGTCTCTTGAGACTCGCGCGGACGATCGCCGGCCGAACGACTCGGCCCGGCAGCGCGCCGGGCTTTTGCGATTCAGTGCCCAGAATTTGCGTGAAATCGCGGGATGTGTCCGGTTTTTGACCTTGATCCGGTCTTTCGATCGGCCGGCGCATAGCAAGCGCACCGGCGGAACTATTCCGCGGCCTGCACCGCCTGTGAGAGGGCGGATGCAGGCCGTGCTGCGTGCCATAGCAGCCTTAGAAGCAGGGCCAGCAACGCCATCATCGCCACGCCTCCAACGGCTGGGGCAAACTTGTCGTTGATGTCGGACAAATCGAATTCGGAGCCGAACTGGGCTGCAAGACGTCCCGACTGGAGCATGCCGTAGGCGCCGGCAAGCAGGATCAACCCATAGATGGCGCTGCGTTCGCGCGAACTCGCCGCCTGTGCAAGGTCGGGTAACAGGAGAGCGAGGCCAATCCCGACCATCGGCAGGTCATAGTCGTAGGCGTAAGGGCTGATCATCACTGAGATCATGGCGGTGACGCCGAGGGCAAACGTAGGCGACATCCTGGGCGCCTTTCCGAGCCAGATAGCGAGGACGCCTCCAAGCAGTGCGAGGCTCGCGAACGCTGCTTGCGCCCAGAAGGCAATATTCGGCGGAATGCCGGCACGGCTGAGGGTCGAGTAAGCCGAGATCATGCGGAACATGGGATAAAAGCCGCGCTCCAGGAAGACGGCCGATTCCCTGATAGCGCCGAGCCATGCAATCCAGATCTGCAAGCCGAACACCAGCGTGCAGACGAGCGAGCTCGCCAGCACGAAGCTGATGGCGGTTGCGAGCGCCATCCAACGCCGTGTTGCCAGCATGTAGACGCCTGCGGCGATGGCCAGATGCGGTTTGATCACCATTGCGCCCAGCGCGAGGCCAGCGAAGATCTGGCGCCGTTCGACATTCAGGCAGACGATACCGATCAGAGTCCCCGTAAGGAAACCGTTCTGTCCGCAGCCGATATTGATTGCGAGCGCAGGAAACAGCACGACGAGAACCAGCGCGAAATTGTTGCCGGCGACAGTACGAAGCGTCAGGAGGTAGGCAGTGAGTGTCGCGGTGATGAAGAGCAGATAGGCGATGCCGGTGGGAAGCAGAGCCAATGGCGCCAGCAGGAGATCGAACTGCGGCGGATAGGTCCAGGGCATGAAGCTGGTCGAACCGGTAAATGCCTGCTGGAGTTTGATCAGAGTTTCGAACCGGTAGACCAGATCAAGCTCGCCGCGCCAAACCTGCCGCGCGACGATGTAGAAGGCGTCGAAATCGGAGAGTTCGCGGATTTGCCAGACGCTCCAGCGGCCAAACCTGAACGTCTTGAACAGCACCATCATCGCCAGCGTTGCGAGGATGAGGCGGACATAGATTGTCCGCTTCGACGGTGAGGATTGAACCGCTTCCAGCGTCTCGGCCAACATCGAGCGACGCCCCCTAATCCCGATAGATCGCGGCGTGTCACGTTTCCGCCAATCCCCGCCAAACTGTCACCGGAGGCTTAAGGGAGAGTAACGACAACCTCAAAATCCGAGCATGGCAGGCCAGGTTTCGTGCGGGTTGATCGGTTCGATTAGGGGGACATGCCTATGCTTAACCATGCGGCCGGACTGAAGGCACCTGCGCCTTACCAGGCGTTTTGTGGGTGAGGGGACCCCAACTTTCTCCCCGGACTGAAGCCCGGCGCAGGGGGCCCCTCGCGCCAGGCGCTTCGCTTATGCCGCTCGCCGGAGCGTCATGTGGTGGGCTGCGAGCGCCAATGAACGGTTGAATCTCGCTCGAGCAAAAGATCCTTGCAATTGCCCCTCAGGACGACCGCTGACCCGGGTCGAGGTCAACATCGAGGCGATCAAAGACAGCCTAACGGAGATCAAGCCGACGCTCAGGAAGTCTCGCCAGCCTAACTGTCTCTCCTTTTCAGGATCGAGACGCAATCAAGTCCGTCCTCACCCCATCCCTCGGCGCGGCCCTGGATTTTCTGAAGCACCACATCAAGATCGTTTGCGGCAGCGTAATCCCGCATGATTTTTGCGGACATGTCGGACTGCGTACCAGTGTTGGTGGCCCAATTGCTGTCGGGAGCTTTCTCGCCATAGTTTGAATGATGTAGAAACGCTGTTCCACCAGGTTTCAAGACCCGCCTAATGTCGAGCAGATAGTCTCGCACGATCAGCTTGTCGAAATGCACCATCGAGTCCCAGCTGTAGACGAGAGTGATGCTATCGTTTGGGATCATCTTGAGGTGATTGCCGTCGGTGACGTGATAATAGAACCGTGTGCCATCCTTGGCGTCACCGAACCGCTTACGGCATGCATCAATGCACGATTGATTGATATCGACTAGATGCAGGGATTTGGTTTGGCGCCGTAGGAACTCGGAATTGCGCCCATGGCCGCAGGCGAGGTCGAGCACCGAGGTAAAATCAAGATCGCGAATCAAAGGGAAGATGATCTGATTCCATTGTAGCTCCATATAGGGCTCAGCATCGTGGAAGTACCCTTTTGATCTGTCGTGTGAATCGCCACACTGGATCGCCGTTTTCCACTTTACGAGCTCCTCGATCGCAGGCTCAAGGTTCTTGATGGGATCGGTCGCCAAACTCGCGAGGGCCGGACCTCCTTTCTTGGCAATATCTGCTGCAAAGGCGTGCACAGCGTGCCCGGTTGGATGAAGGTCGTGAGAGTTGACCAGAGCCATAGCGTGCGGAGTTAAGCCGCCAGAGCTGGCGCGCGCGTCGATCAATCTGACCCATGCAGAAATGTTCCGGGGATTCGCCTTGATCGTCGATTCAAGTTCGCTGGCAGTACGCTTACGTTGGAACATGGACCACAGAGACTTCATCGAAGTTGGTCATCCTTTTTCTATTGATCTCGGAAGTCCGCCACCTTAAGCAGCGATTAGACAGATATACCATAGGTCTGGCCGTCATGTAATGTGACCCGTTAGGGCCGCGCCGCCACGTTCGCCTTGGGCCGCGGATGCACGCGCGCGTCGACCGGGACTTTGGTGATGGCGTCGCGCAAGGCATCACGGTCGAGGATGCCGATCAGGACGCCGACCATGGCTTCGGCGTCGCGTTCGCGCGTGGGGTGGTCCGCCAGAGCCATCATCGCGAGATCGTAGCTCTGTTCGATCTGCTCCGCGGGGGTGAGCTGCACCATCAGAGACCCTCGCGCAGCCCCTTGAAGAACGGATGCCGCCTTCTCCAGTGCGTCTATTGCGGCACCTTACTGCGGACGATTTAATGCAGTCGGTCAGAGGGAGCGAACAATGCACAAGGTGACAGCCACAGTGGCGCTCGTTGCTGCACTCGCGCTTGCGGGTTGTGGAAGGGAACCGGGGCCGAGAGGCGAGCCCGGTCCGCAAGGTCCGGCCGGCCCGCAGGGGGCCCAAGGCATCCAAGGCGTGCCGGGTCCTCAAGGGCTGGCCGGGGCGCAAGGCCCCCAAGGTCCGCAGGGGTCTAAGGGCGAGAAGGGGGACAAAGGCGATCCTGCGCCGGTGAATATACGAGCCGTGCAGGCTGACGGCGCCGTCAACTGCGACACGAGCGAAATTTTGGTCTCTGTCTTCTGCCCAAGTGGCGGTGCTGCTGACGGTGCGAAGTGCGGGACCTCGCCAACCATTGGCCTGTGCTTGAAAAAGTAATCCGCCGCCCAGCGTCTAATGCGGTGATACGAGTGCGGCCACGCTGAAAGCCACCACGCATGCCGCAGATAAGGACCAGAGCGTTATCGTGATTCCTTTCGGCATAGGGCCTAAACCCTCGGAGCCTTTTCACGGTTCCGAGCGGACGATGCGGACGGAGAGAACACAGCGAGAACAATCTTCCGTTGAAGAGTGTGTAGCAAAACGTGTATCAGCCGTCCGGGCTGAATCATAATTGTTTGAATTCACGAATGGATTTTGGCGTGCTCGGCGCCGTGGCGCACCCTCGCGGAGACATCCTCTCCGCAACCCTCCCCCGCAAGCGGAGGGGACGAACCGCCGCCGCGGTTGCACATAGACCTATTCCTGACATGCTCTAGAACAGACGCATGCTCGGACGCATCTTCACGGTCGGTGGTTACACGCTGCTCTCGCGGCTGACGGGGTTTGCCCGCGACATCATGCTCGCGGCGATCCTCGGCGCCGGCCCGGTGGCCGACGCCTTTTTCGTGGCGTTGCGGCTGCCCAATCATTTCCGCGCGATCTTTGCCGAGGGCGCCTTCAACGCCGCCTGGGTGCCGGCCTATGCGCATGTCCATGGCGAGAAGGGGGAGGGCGCGGCAAAACTGTTCGCGGACCGGATCTTCACGCTGCTGCTGGCCTCGCAGGTGGTGCTGCTGATCGTCGCCTGGCTGTTCATGCCGCAGGCCATGAGCATTTTGGCGCCGGGCTTTTCCGAGGATGCCGAGCAGCGCAAGCTCGCGATCGAGCTGACCCGGATCACCTTTCCCTATCTGCTGCTGATCACGCTGGTGACGCTCTACGGCGGCATGCTCAACGTGATGCAGCGCTTTGCCAGCGCGGCCGCCGCCTCGATCTTCCTCAATGTCGCGATGATGATGACGCTGGCGGTTGCCGTCTGGTTTCCGACCGCGGGCCACGCCGCCGCCTGGGGTGTCCTGATCTCGGGCTTCCTGCAATATTTCCTGCTCGCGGGCGATCTCGCCCGCCATGGCGGCCTGCCGCGCTTTGCGCCGCTCAAGCTCGACGAGGATGTCCGCGGCTTCTTCAAAGCGCTGGGACCTGCGACGCTGGGCTCGATGGGCACGCAGGTCGCGCTGTTCGCCGACACCATCATCGCGACCTTCCTGCCCGCCGGCGCGCTGTCGGCGCTCTACTATGCCGACCGGCTCAACCAGCTCCCGATCGGCGTGATCGGTATCGCCATCGGCACGGTGCTCTTGCCCGAGATGTCGCGTCGGATCACCGCCAACGACCATGACGGCGCGATGAAGGCGCAGCGCCGCGCCTTCGATTTCACGCTGCTGTTCTCGGTGCCGTTCGTCGCGGCCTTCATCACCGTGCCCGATGCGATCATGCGCGCGCTGTTCGCCCGCGGCGCGTTCTCCAAGGCCGATGCCGCCGCGGCCGGCGCCACACTGGCGGCCTATGCCATCGGCCTCATCCCTTTCGTGCTGATCCGCAGCGCGGTCGCGACCTTCTACGCCCGCAAGGACACCGCAACGCCGGTGCGGGCCTCGCTGACCGGCATCGCCGTCAACGTCGCGCTGAAGGTCGCCTTGATGGGATCGCTCGCCCAGATCGGCCTCGCGCTGGCGACCGCCGTCGGCGTCTGGACCAATCTCCTGCTGGTGCTGTTCTTCGCCGTGCGGCGCGGCTTTCTCGTGCCGGACCGCGCCTGGCTGATGTCGCTCGCCAAATTCCTGCTGACTGGGCTGATCCTCTCCGCCGCCTTGTGGCTGATTGCGCGCTTCAGCGGTTCTTGGCTGGGCGCGATGCACTTCCACGATGAGCTGCTGCTGGTCCTGCTCGCCGTTGGAGGCACGATCGTCTACGCGCTCGCGATCCTCGTGCTGTTCGGACGCAAGTGGCTGGTCTCGCTGGTGCGCGGCTAGCGGCGGCGAGGGGCGTTCGCCTCCAGGCTGCACCCGACCTCCGCACATCTCTTGATTTTGCGCGCTTGCCGTGGTACTCGCACTGCATGATCAAATCCGTGCGCAACGTCAATCTCTGGGACATGACCCGCTTCGGCTGGGCCGTGGGAGGAGTCGCGCGCTAGGAATTCGACGACGACACCTTTTCCACCAGGCCCCGCCGGCATCGGACGGGGCCTTTTCATTGGCCACGCTCCCTGCCGGCACAACAGCAGGAGCATCCGATGCCACCACAACAGACGAACATCACCTCCGAGACGGATGCCGCGCGGCTTCGCCTCGACTTCTCCATCGCCTTGAGCCTGCTCGGGCGATACTGTCGCGCGTTTTGGCAGCAGTGCCGGAGCTCGCGGGTCACCTTGCACGAGCTGAGCGACCGGGACTTGGCGGACATTGGCCTGACGCGCGGCGAGATCGACCACATCGCGCCCGAGCGTGCTATCGGAAGGCTGCGTGAACGCGCGATGGATCTGTGGGGGCGCGGTGGGATGTAAATGATCAACTGCGGGGGTCTCTAGACATGATTCCGATCATCGACCGTCGTGACATCGACATGGTCGTCTCGGTCGATGGCGGAGCGACCATTTCGCTAGCTGGTCCCGCTGGTGCGCGACCAACCGCGCACCGATAAGTTCGGCATATTCGCTCGACCCGCAAAGAGCCGACTTGCAGCAGACGCGCGGGAAGGCGACATTCCGTCGTTGGTTTGTTATGAAGTAGGCTGACTAGGACAGCCCATCATGGATGATACTGACCCCGAATATTGGCCGACCCAATTGCAGGAAATCTTTGCTGCTGTCGGCCGTGCTATGGACGGAAAACGATTGACACCGGCGACTCTGAAATTGGTCCAGATGCCCGACGATCAATTCACGATCTCGCATGTCGCACGCAACGATTTGAGCCGTAAGAGCGGTTACTACCAGATTGCTATGGATGGTGGTCGGTGGACCTTTCGATCGGGAAAATTGGAGAAGCTTTGTCGCGCCGCTGCAAGCGCAGCCGGCCAACGATCGCCGATCCTCACAGGGAAATGAGCGAACTGCGGCCCTTCTGCCCCATCTCTCTCTGACCGGAGTGCCAGGAAAGGAGTTTTTCGCAGACCATTCCCGCCTAAACCCGTTTGCCTTGCCACTTTTTCCACGGCAATATGCCGGCAAAACAACCATAGAGCGGGATAAGAAAATGGCGGCTCCCATCAAGTTCGGCGTTGGCCAAAGCGTGCTGCGCAAGGAGGATGACGCGCTCATCCGCGGCAAGGGCCGCTATACCGACGATTACGCGCCGCAGGCTGCGCTCCGCTGCCTGGTGCTGCGCTCGCCGCATGCACATGCCAAATACACCATCGATGCGAGCCGCGCCCGCGGGCTTCCCGGCGTCGCGCTGATCCTGACCGCGGATGACGTCAAGGATCTCGGCAATCTGCCCTGCCTGTTCAATCTCGAGACCGATCCGTTCACCGGCCCGCCTTACCCGATCCTCGCCAAGGATGAGGTCCGCCATGTCGGCGATGCCATCGCCTTCGTCGTGGCCGAGACCATCGACCAGGCCCGCGACGCGATCGAGGCGATCGAGGTCAAATGGTCGCCGCTGCCGGCGGTGACCGGCGTCGTCAACGCCGTGAAGAAGGGCGCGCCGCAGGTCTGGCCGGACAAGGCCGGCAATGTGCTGTTCGACGTCTCGATCGGCGACAAGGCCGCGACGGAAGCCGCCTTCGCCAAGGCGCATGCGGTGGCCGAAATCTCCATCGTCAATCCGCGCGTGGTCGCAAGCTTCATGGAGACGCGCGCGGCCGTGTGCGAATACGACGCCAAGCGCGACCATCTGACGCTGACGGTCGGCAGCCAGGGCAGCCATCGCCTGCGCGATATCCTGTGCCAGAACGTGCTCAACATCCCCACCGACAAGATGCGGGTGATCTGTCCCGACGTCGGCGGTGGCTTCGGCACCAAGCTGTTTCCGTACCGGGAATACGCCTTGATGGCGGTCGCGGCGCGCAAGCTGAAGAAGGCGGTGAAATGGGCGGCCGACCGCTCCGAGCATTTCATGGGCGATGCTCAGGGCCGCGACAACGTCACCACCGCGAAGATGGCGCTGGCCGAGGACGGCAAGTTTCTCGCCATGGACTGCGACCTGATGGGCGACATGGGCGCGTATCTGTCGACCTTCGGGCCCTACATCCCGCATGGCGGCGCCGGCATGCTGCCGGGCCTCTACGACATCCAGGCCTTCCATTGCCGGGTGCGCACCATCTTCACCCACAGCGTGCCGGTCGATGCCTATCGCGGCGCGGGCCGGCCCGAGGCCGCCTATGTCATCGAGCGTCTGGTCGATGCCTGCGCGCGAAAACTCGACATGACGCCGGATGCCATCCGCCGCAAGAATTTCATCCCGCCGAAGGCGCTGCCCTACAAGACCGCCACCGGCAAGGTCTACGATTCCGGCGACTTCGCAGCGCATCTCAAGCGCGCGATGGAGATTGCCGAGTGGAAGGAATTTCCCAAGCGCGCCAAGGCGGCCAAGAAGGGCGGCCTGATCCGCGGCATCGGGCTTGCGAGCTATGTCGAGATCTGCGGCGTGATGGGTGAGGAGACGGCCAATGTCCGCCTCGATCCCAATGGCGACGTCACCGTCCTCATCGGCACGCAGTCGAGCGGGCAGGGCCATCAGACCGCCTATGCGCAGATCGTCGCCGAGCAGTTCGGCGTCGCGCCCGAGCGCGTCCACGTCCGCCAGGGTGACACCGACGAGATCGCCACGGGCCTCGGCACCGGCGGCTCGGCCTCGATCCCCTCGGGCGGCGTCAGCGTCGAGCGCGCCACGCGCGAGCTCGGGCAAAAGCTGAAGGAGATCGCAGCGCAGGCGCTGGAAGCGAGCGTCGGCGACTTAGAGATCACCGATGGCATCGTGCGCATCGCCGGCACCGACCGCTCGATCTCTTTCGCCGATCTCGCCAAGCGGCCCGGCGTCGATCCGGCAAAGCTCAACGGCAGCGCGACCTTCGCCAGCGCCGACGGAACCTATCCGAACGGCACCCATGTCGCGGAGGTCGAGATCGATCCGGCCACCGGCATCATCAAGATCGTCAACTACGTGATCGTCGACGACTTCGGCAAGACGCTCAATCCGCTGCTGCTGGCGGGCCAGGTCCATGGCGGCGCCATGCAGGGCATCGGCCAGGCGCTGATGGAGCAGGTGGTCTATGGTGCCACGGACGGCCAGCTCATCACCGCGACCTTCATGGATTATGCGCTGCCGCGGGCGGCGGATGGCCCCGCCTTCGTGTTCGAGACCAACAACGTCCCCTGCAAGACCAATCCGATGGGGGTGAAAGGGGCGGGCGAGGCCGGCGCGATCGGCTCCTGCCCGGCGGTCGTCAACGCCATCGTCGATGCGCTCTGGCGCGAATACAAGATCGACCACATCGACATGCCGGCGACGCCGGAGCGGGTGTGGATCGCCATCAGCGAGCATCGCCGCCGCCACAGCCTGTAAATAACAGGAAAACGCGGAACGCGTTTGCGGGAGCAGACGCCGGACGCGTTTTGCCCAATCGATCATCCGGAGAGCGACGATTTATCGTCGCATTCCGGATGGAATGAAATCTGCCAATCGGTGTTGGCCCCATGGAGGGGTCGGCACGATCCTGTATCAGGGAAAGGGATTTTGCGAATGAAGCGAGTGTTGGTCGTCGGCGGCGCGCTGCTGCTCGGTATGGGCGCGGTTTGGGCGCAACAGGACTCCGTCAAGGAGGTCCAGGCCCTCATGAAGGGCAACGGCAAGAACGCCGGCGCGGTGTCGGCAATGGTCAAGGGCGAGAAACCCTACGATCAGGCCACCGTGGACAGCGCGCTGGCGCAGTTCGCGGACACCGCCACCAAGCTGCCAAACCTGTTTCCAGCCAGCGCCAAGGGCGTGAAGCTCGACGGCGACTACTCGGCCTCGCCGAAGATCTGGGAGGACAAGGCCGGCTTCGACGCCAAGATCGCAAGCTTCGCCAAGGTCGTCGCCGAGGCCAAGGGCAAGATCAAGGACCTGGATTCGCTCAAGGCGAATTTCCCCGC
>NZ_LWIG01000061.1:13623-14405 GCF_002068095.1 Bradyrhizobium sacchari
ATGCGGCGGTTGCCACGAAACCTTCCGCGTGAAGAACGGCTGAGCCGGAGGCTCATAGCCAGGCTGAAGGAATCAAGAAAGGGCGGTTGCGAAAGCAGCCGTCCTTTTTTGTTGCGTCACTCATGACCAGCGAATGAGCCCGCCCACAGGAAATTCTGGTCGCGAGGTCTGACGGATCGCTCCGGGAGCAGCTATCTTGTGCCAACGGCCGTGCGCTGACACGAGTCGACGCATCCTGCTCCCGACCGCTTCATGACGTCAGCAGTTCCAACGCGCGGCGAGCATCAGAACAGCGAGACAGGCCATGGTCAAACCGTTCCCGTCGAAAACCCATATCGGCAACCATATGCTGCATCCGGAAACCCTGATGCTGACCTATGGCTACGATCCGCAATTGTCGGAAGGCGCCATCAAGCCTCCGGTGTTCCTGACCTCGACATTCGTGTTCAAGACCGCCGAAGACGGGCAGGACTTCTTCGATTACGTCGCCGGCCGGCGCGAGCCGCCGGAAGGAATGGGCGCGGGCCTGGTCTATTCGCGCTTCAATCACCCCAACAGCGAAATCGTCGAGGACAGGCTGGCGGTCTACGAGCGCACCGAGAGCTGCGCGCTGTTCTCGTCCGGCATGGCGGCGATCTCGACCACGATCCTCGCCTTCGTCCGCCCCGGCGACGTCATCCTGCACTCCCAGCCGCTCTATGGCGGCACCGAGACGCTGCTGACGAACACGCTGGCGCGCCTGTCGATCGGCGCGGTCGGCTTTGCCGACGGCATCGATGAAG
>NZ_LWIG01000062.1:0-10106 GCF_002068095.1 Bradyrhizobium sacchari
TGATAGTCGTCTTCAATCCGGATGATGTCGTCTTCCCCGAGATAGGAGCCGGTCTGGACCTCGATCAGCTCCAGCATGATCTTGCCGGGGTTCTCCATCCGGTGCACCGCGCCCATGGGGATGTAGATCGACTCGTTCTCATGCACGGTCTTGACGGTCTCGTTGACGGTGACGCGGGCCGCGCCGCGGACCACGATCCAGTGCTCGGCGCGATGATGGTGCTTCTGCAGCGACAGCCGCCCACCCGGCTTCACCACGATGCGCTTGACCTGGTGGCGCTCGCCATTGTCGACGGACTGATAGCTGCCCCACGGCCGATGCACCTTGAGATGCTCCTCGGTGACCTTCGGCGCCACCGCCTTGAGCTTGGTGACGAGCCGCTTCAGGCCGTTGGCATCCTTCTGGCGCGAGACCAGCACCGCATCCGCGGTGGCGACCACGACGAGATCGTCGACACCTTCGAGCGCGACCAGCGCGGAATCGGTGGTGACGTTGCAGTTGCGGGAATCCTCGAACACCGCGGTGCCGTGCGCGGCATTGCCCTGCGCATCCTTCTCCGACAATTCCCACACCGCATGCCAGGAGCCGACGTCGGACCAGCCGCAGGACACCGGCACCACGGCGGCGCGCGAGGTCTTCTCCATCACGGCGTAGTCGATCGAGATCGCCTTGGCCGCGCCGAACGCCTCGGGCTCCAGCGTGACGAAGCCGAGATCGCGGCCGGCATTGTTGACCGCGTTGGCGACCGCCTCGACGCTTGCCGCATCGACCTTGCGGTATTCGTCGAGCAGGACGCTCGCCGGGAACATGAAGTTGCCGCTGTTCCAGAGAAACCCCGAATTGACGTAGTCGGCCGCCGTCACGGCGTCCGGCTTCTCGACGAAGCGCGCGACCGCGTGCACCGCGCCGGAGATCACCTCGCCCGGGCTGATATAGCCGTATTCGGTCGCCGGCCGCTCCGGCTTGACGCCGAAGGTGACGATGCGCCCGGCGCTCGCGGCGGTGAGGCCTTCGCGGCATGCCGCAACGAAAGCGGCATTGTCCTGCACGACGTGATCGGCGGCGAGCGCGAGCACGATCGCCTCAGAGGCGCGGTTCTGCGCGAACACGGCGCCAGCGGCGATCGCGGGCCCGGAATCGCGCCGCATCGGCTCGAGGATCACGTCGGCCTCGATGCCGATCTCGGCGAGCTGCTCCAGCACCATGAAGCGATAGGCCGCGTTGGTGATGACGATCGGGCGATCGAACAGCGATGCATCCGAGACGCGCAGCAGCGTGTCCTGGAAGGTCGAACGCGCACCGAACAGCGGCAGGAACTGCTTCGGCCGCACCTCGCGCGAGGCGGGCCACAGCCGCGTGCCGGCACCGCCGCACATGATCAGGGGGATGATGCGTTTGTCCATCGTCATTTCAAACCTTGAAGTAGTCCCGGTACCAGGTGACAAAATTACGGACCCCCTGCGCGATCGGCGTTGACGGCGCAAAGCCGGTGTCACGCATCAGGTCCTCGACATCCGCGAACGTTTCCAAGACGTCTCCCGGCTGCATCGGCAGCAATTCTTTGATCGCCGTCCGACCCAGCTCCTGCTCCAGGAGTCCGACGACATGCATCAGCTCCTCGGGGCGGTGATTGCCGACATTGTAGACCCTAGACGGCGCATTTGCGGCAGCCGGATCGTCCACAGGCGCCTGGTCGATCAGCTTGGACACGACACGGGTTACGTCGTCAATATAGGTGAAATCCCGGCGCATCTTGCCACGGTTGAAGAGCCGGATCGGCCGGCCCTCCATGATGGCGCTCGCAAACAGAAACATGGCCATGTCGGGCCGTCCCCACGGACCGTAGATGGTGAAGAAGCGCAAGGCGGTGACCGGCAGCCGGTAGAGATGGCTGTAGGCCTGCGCCATCACCTCGTTGGCCTTCTTGGTCGCGGCGTAGAAGCTCACCGGATGGTCGGTGCGGTCGCCGACCGCAAATGGCAGTTTCGTGTTGGCGCCGTAAACGGAGGATGACGAGGCGTAGACGAGATGGCGGCAGCCATTGTGGCGGCAGCCTTCCAGCACGTTGAGAAAACCTACCAGATTGGAATCGGCGTAAGCCTGCGGCTGCTCGATCGAGTAGCGCACGCCCGCCTGGGCGCCCAGATGCACCACCTCGGTAAATCGGTGGCGCGCAAACAGCGCTGCGATCGCCGCGCGGTCGGCAAGATCCGCCTTGACGAAGGCGAAGCGGGAATCGCCGCGGAGCAGGTCCAGGCGCGCCTGCTTCAGCACCGGATCGTAATAGACGTTGAGATTGTCGAGCCCGACGACCGGCCGGCCTTCGGCCAGAAGCTGTCGCGCGACATGAAAGCCGATGAATCCGGCGGCGCCGGTGACCAAAATCGCCTGATCCGTCATCCTGTTCCCAGGGGATCCGATCCCCGGCCTTTCGGCGCCTCTTTAGCCGCCGCATCGAGGGGGGCGCAAGTGCTGTCCGGCCGGTCATAACGGCCGTTCGTGACCGCCGCATATAACCGCTTCCATCACCGCTTTGCATCACTGCTATTGCAAGATCGGCGCCAAGACCATACCAAAGCGACCGAATTCGGCGCCTCGCGTCGGGTTGCCACAATCTTCGCAAACCCAGGTCATGCGGGCGAGATGCGCCGAATCCTGCTGTCGACGGCCAAGATCCTGATTTCCGCGGCGCTGCTCTATCTGGCGCTGCGCAAGGTTGATCTATCCGAACTGCTTTCGCGTTTCACCGTGACCAGCCTGTTCTGGATCGGCCTTGCGATCGCGATCACGTTCCTGCAGATCTTCATCGGCGTTCTGCGCTGGCGCGAGATCAGCGCCCAATGCGGCGCGCCGCTCGAGCTCGCCCGCGCGATGCGCTACAACGTGATCGGCTCGTTCTTCAACCAAACCCTGCCCTCCGCGATAGGCGGCGATGCGGTCCGGCTGTGGCTGGTCGCGCGCGCCGGCGCCGGCTGGCGGGCGGCCACCTACTCGATCTTCGTCGACCGCGCCATCGGCCTGATCGCGCTCGCGATCCTCATCGTCGCGAGCCTGCCGTGGAGTTACGCCCTCATCACCGATCCGCACGGCCGTTCGGCGCTGCTGCTCGTCGACTTCGCCGCGCTTGCGGGCGGTCTCGGCTTCCTGGTCTTCGGTGCGCTGAAATGGCACTGGTTGAAAACCTGGTGGGCCACGCATCACATTCACGCCTGTGCCGTGATCGCGAACCGCGTGATCTTCAGCCGCACGCGCGGACCGGCCGTCGCGATCCTGTCGCTCGTCGTGCATGTGCTGACCGTCGTCGTGGCCTGGTGCGTCGTGCAGTCGATTGCCGCTCCGGTCGGCTTCAGCGATGTCTTCCAGCTCGTGCCGCCGGTGATGCTGATCACGATGATGCCGATCTCGATCGCGGGCTGGGGCGTGCGTGAAGCCACCATGGGCCTCGCCTTCGGCTTCGCGGGACTTGCCGCAAACGAGGGCGTCAACATCTCGCTGCTGTTCGGCGCGGTGTACTTCATCGTCGGCGCGGTCGGCGGCCTCGTATGGATCCTGAGCGCGGAGAAGGCCGCGCAAGGGGCAGCGCCCCTCGGAGTGCCGGAGTGAACCCGGCCACCGCACCCGTGTCCGCCGTGCCCGTGCTGCTTGCTTTGGCGATTGCCGCGCTGATGTCTGCCGTCATCACCTGGACCAGCCGCCCCCTGCTCCAGCGCTACGCGCTGGCGCGGCCGAATGCGCGGTCCTCACATCGCATCCCGACGCCCCAGGGCGCGGGCATCGCGGTGATATCGGCGACCCTGCTGGTTGCATCCGTATGGGCGCCTTGGGTCAATGTCGCGATCCCGCCGGCGCTGGTGATTGCGACGATCGCGATCGCGCTGGTCGGATTTGCCGACGACATCAGGTCGTTGCCGGTTCTCGCGCGGCTCTTGCTGCAAGCCGTCGCCGTCGCGGCGGTGGTATTCACCGCGCCGGAGACGGCGCGTATCGTGCCGGCGCTGCCGCTTGCACTGGAGCGCGGCCTCCTCCTGCTCGCCGGAATCTGGTTCGTGAACCTCGTCAACTTCATGGACGGGCTCGACCTGATGACGGTCGCCGAAGTCGTGCCGGTCACCGCGGCGCTGCTGCTGCTCGGATGGCTCGGCGAGCTGTCCTGGGCCGCCGCACTCGTCGCCACCACGCTGTGCGGCGCCATGCTCGGCTTTGCGCCCTTCAACAAGCCGGTCGCGAAAGTGTTCTTGGGGGATGTGGGGAGCCTGCCGATCGGCCTCCTGCTCGGCTGGTGCCTGCTCGAGCTCGCCTGGCACGGGCAAGCGGCCGCGGCACTGCTGCTGCCGGCCTATTACCTCGCCGATGCCACCATCACGCTGTTCCGCCGCATCGCGCGCCGCGAGCAGTTCTGGTCGGCGCACCGCTCGCATTTCTACCAGCGTGCGACCGACAACGGCTTTTCGGTACCGCGGGTGACCGCCGAGGTCTTCCTGCTCAACCTCGTGCTCGCGGGGCTGGCGATCCTCGCCGTTCGCGCCGGTTCAATGTCGGTCACGGTGCTCGCGCTGCTCGCAGGCGCGGTCGCAATCGGCTTCTTGCTGCGGCGCTTCTCACGCCCTCAAGTCTGAGCCGACAGCGCAAGCTGCAGTTCCTTGTCGAGCGAGACCGGCGGCTGCTGCCAGCCGGTCGCGAGCGCCCTCGAAATGTTGAGCTCGAGGGAGCCGATCAGGCTGTCACGCGTGTTCTGCCAGCCGATCATCTTGAGAAGCGCACCGAGCAGCGCCGGCCGCATGGCGAAAAGGCGCGAGCGCTTGCCGGACGCTTTCGTCAGATGCTCGACGAATTCGGGCGTCGAGACCTGTTCTCTGTCCGCCACCATGCCAGCACGACCGGTTTGCTCTCGCTCATCGCGGCTCCGAAAGGTCCGGGCCGCGCAACAATTCGTCGACGAGCGCGGCATAGGCGTTCATCGCGGTGGCGCGATCGAACCTCGCCGCCGCCTTCACCGCACGCTCGGCCATGGCGCCGTCGTCGGAGCGGGACGCTGCACGGATTGCGTCCGCGAGCTGATCGGCGCGGCCCGGCGTCACGACCCAGCCGAGCCCGTTCTCCACCACCGTCAACGCCGCCTCGGCCTCCGGCTCCGAGACCAGGGCCACGGGACGTCCGACCGCCAGCAGATTGTAGAACCGGCTCGGCACCGACACCCCCGCAACGTCCTTCCGGTATGGAATGATCCAGAGATTGGCCGACGCCAGAAACGCCTCGAGCTCGGCGTCTTCGACCCGGGCCACGAAGGACACATTGGGCAGATTTGCATTCGCCTGCAACTGCTTCAGCCGCGCGAAGCCAATGCCCCAGCCGGACAGCAGGAAATGGATATCCGGCTCGTTCCTGAGCAGGCGCGCCGCCTCGAACACGATCTCCGGATCATGGGTGAAGCCGAGATTGCCCGACAGGCCGACGACGAAACGCGCGGAGAGCCCTTTCCGGAACGGATTGTCCTGTGACAGCGGACGCCGCCCCGGCGCCAGCGTCGCCCAGTTCGGGATGAAGCGGATCTTGTTTCGCCCCATGCCGGGATAGCTCAGCAGCGGCCGCTCGGCGTCGCGGCCGATGGTGATGACGGCGTTGAGTGCGCGGAACATCAGGCTGTTGGCGAAGCGCATCGTCCGCGCCACGAGCGAGCCCGGCTTGAGAAGGCCCGCCATCACCAGCACGTCGGGAAAGAGGTCGTGCATGATCAGCGCGGAGCGCGCGCCCTTGAGCCTTGCGGCGGCGGCGACGGCATAGGGCAGCATGAACGGCGCGGTGACGGTGAGCACGATGTCCCCTCGCCGCAGCTCGCGGATCAGTGCGAGGAACGTGCGGGACGCAAACAGCAGCTCGGACACCCCGCGCCGCACCAGGGCCGCCTTTCCCGCCATCCGGTTCTTGACCGCCACGACGCGGGGCTTGCCCGGGCCGGAGGGCGGCAGCGTGCCCGGCGAGCCCGAGAGCACGACGACCTCGTGATCCGCAGCGATGCGGCAGGCGATCTCCGCCATGATCGCCGCGGTCGTGCTCGAGTCCGGCGGATAATGCTGGCTCGCGACGACGATCTTGCCCTTGGACTTCATGGTCAGGCCGCGGTCGACCCGAATTCGGGGACCGCATCCTTCAGGATGGTCCTGATGGTGGCGCGATCGTCGCGCGCGATCGCCTGCTCCAGCGCCGCGATCCATTTGCGCAGCGTCTGCATCGGCGGCTCGTTCGGCTGCGCCGCCATGATGCCGGCGACGCCGATCTCGCGGGTCGGCTCCTCGGAGGCGAACAGGATCTCGTGCAGCCGCTCGCCCGGCCGCATGCCGGTGAACACGATCTCGATGTCGTAGCCCGGCTGCAGGCCGGAGAGGCGGATCATGCGCTCGGCGAGATCGACGATCTTCACCGGCTGGCCCATGTTGAGCACATAGACCGACACGTCCGGGCGCGCCGTTCCGAGCGCGTGGGTCGCCGCCGTGATGACGAGGTCGCAGGCCTCGCGGATGGTCATGAAGTAGCGGACCATGTCGGGATGCGTCACCGTCACCGGACCGCCAGCCTCGATCTGGGCCTTGAATTTCGGCACCACCGAGCCATTCGACGCCAGCACATTGCCGAACCGGACCGAGATCAGCCGCATCGGCGGCTTGGCGCCATCGCTGCCTGCGGCAAGGTCGTGGTCGAGCGCCTGGCAGTACATCTCGGCGAAGCGCTTGGTGAGGCCGAGCATCGACACCGGCTCGATCGCCTTGTCGGTCGAGATCATCACCATGGCCTCGGCGCCGGCCGCGTGCGCGGCATCGGCTACGTTGATCGAGCCGAAGATGTTGGTCTTGACGCCCTCGCTCCAGTCGCGCTCGAGGATCGGCACGTGCTTGAGGGCTGCGGCGTGGAACACGATGTCGGGCTTGAACTCGGCCATCAGGCGCATGATGCGCTCGCGGTCGCGGATGTCGGCGATCCGACCCTCGATCTCGGCAGCCGTGCCCTGCGCGGTAAGCGCCTCCGTGACGGCGTAGAGTGCCGGCTCGGAATTTTCCACGATCAGCAGGCGCGCGGCGCCGAAGGCGACGACGCGCTCGCAGATCTCTGAGCCGATCGAGCCGCCGCCGCCGGTGACGATGACCGCCTTGCCTCTGATCAGGGCTTCGAGGCGCGCGTAGTCGATTGTCTCGCTGGGCCGCAGCAGGAGGTCCTCGACCGCGACGGCCGTGAGGCGCGGTGTATCGCCGCTTTCCAGCGAGGGCATGCGGTTGACGATCACACCCAGCTTGCGCGCCCGCATCAGGATCGCTTCCGGATGCGCCTCCTGCTCGAACGCCGACGGCGTCATCACGAGGCGCGCGATCGGCTTGTTGCGCTTGGCGAAGTCCGCGATGACGTCCTCGACGTCGTCGATGCCGCCGAGCACCGGCACGTTGCGGATCAGCTGGCCGCGATCCGAGCTCGACGGCGACAGCACGCCGACCGGCCAGATCCGCTTGATCGCCCCGCTTTCGATCCCGCGCAACAGCACCTCGGCATCCGCGGCGCGGCCGATCAGGAGCGTCGGCGCCGCATCGTCGGTGCGAGCATGACGCCGCACCCGCGTATAGCGGAAGTAGCGGTAGGCCATGCGCAGCGCGCTGAGGAAGCTGATCTCGAGGAACCAGTAGAGGACGATCGTCACCTTGCCGAGGAAAAAGGCGCCGCGGACGTTCGGGGCGACGAAGATGTAGTCCAGCACCAGCAGGGCAACCGTCAGCACGCTCGCGACGCGGATGATGTTCAGCGCGTCCGGCAGCGAGATAAAGCGCCATTTCGTCGTGGTCAGATTGAAGACGAAGAACACCACCACGCTGAAAGCGAGGAAGTAGGGCAGGATCTGCAACAGCAGCGGCAGGCGGTCGTAGAAGCCTTCGCCACCCTCGAAACGCAGGTAGAAGGCGACGAACAGCGCCGCCGCGGTCGCCAGCAGGTCGTGAAGCGCGATCAGGAAATTGCGCAAGGTGAGATGCGAAAGTCGCGTCATCCGCCGACCGATGAATATCCTGTTGGGTGCAACCTGACCGCGCTGATAGCCCATCTTAACAGGACTTGCCAGCCGCGCGGTCGTTCAGGAACCGGCTTCCCCCATCTTCGCTCCGGCCTGTTGTGCCCGGATCACCATGCCGCCGGCCACGCCGACGCCGATGACATACATCCAGCCCTCGTGGAAATCGAACAGATGGGAGTTGAACAGCGAGGTGAAGACGTTCTGCACCACGACCAGCAGGCCGACCCAGTTGGCGAGGCCATCACCGCGAAACAGCAGGAGATGCAGGACCCAGATCGCGTAGAGAACGACGATGCCGATGACGCCCCACTGCACGGCGACATTCAGCGTCTGGTTGTGCGGATTGCCGATCACCTCGGCGGAAGCCTGGTACTGGACCCCCGGAGTCGCAGCCCGCTCGAACAATCCGCGCGTCGAGCCCGTCCCATGGCCCTTGATCGGCGCCTCCGCGAAGAAGCCGAGCGACTTCCGCCAGAATTCGAGCCGCAGGCCCGCCGAGGTCGGCTCGCCCTTCTCCACATAGCGCGTGTAGTCGCTGGCAAAGGTGTCGGCTGTCTTGCGCAATTGCGGCGAGGCCTGCCAGGCGACAGCTGCGCCTGCGAGCAGAACGGCCGAGATGATCGTGATGCTGCGCCAGCGCAAATGAAGCAGCGCGAACACACCGAACATGATCGGAACGGTGACGAGCGCTGTGCGCGACACGACCACGAAGACCATGTTGACGAAGAAGCTTAGCGCCAGCGCGGTCAATAGCCCCGCGAGCCTGTAGCGCTTTTCACGCAACAGCATCACCACCGGATAGGCGAGCGCAACCGCACACAGCGTGAATTCCTGGCTCTGGTCGATGTAGTTCTTCACGAAGATGCCGCGCTCGACCCGGTCGGACTTGATCGCCAGGTCGGGGTAGAAGGCGACCAGCCAGGACATCACCGAAAGCAGCGCGCAGGATACAAGGAAAGCGACGAAGACCCAGCGTCCGCGCGACGAGCGCTCGAAATGGTAGAGCAGGACCGGCAGCACCAGCAGCTTGACGGTCGGATTGACGGCATAGAGGCGCGCGCTCCAGGCGGCGTCCGACCACAGCGTGCCGACCAGCGCGAGCACGACCAGCGCGATCGGCGCAGCACAGATCGGACGCTTCAGCGATTGCAGGAACGCGCGGACGTCGAGGAACGGCACCATGCAGAGCAGCATCAGTGCGTTGAAGATCCCCGCCAGCGACGTTGACCAGGGCAGCGAAGCCGCGGTGAGGATGGCGAACAGGTCGACAGTCTCG
The DNA here is from genome assembly GCF_002068095.1 of Bradyrhizobium sacchari. GTDB lineage: Bacteria > Pseudomonadota > Alphaproteobacteria > Rhizobiales > Xanthobacteraceae > Bradyrhizobium > Bradyrhizobium sacchari. Next base: position 9,324 of record NZ_LWIG01000062.1, read on the forward strand.
CTCCAGGCCGCCGGGTTGCGCAAGCGGCGCGACAGCATCTGGCCCATCGTCTGCGGGGCCTGCGTCGTCTCTTGAGCCATCACTTGGCCTCTCACTTGGCCCCTCCCCGCGCGCGATGCACCAGGGCCGTCGTGCTGAACCCCTGGAGAATGTCGACCAGCACGACCACTCCGCCAGCCGCCTCGACCACCTCGTGGCCGACCACCTGCTCGCGGGTGTAATCGCCGCCCTTCACCAGTACGCTCGGCTTGATCCGGGTGATCAGGTCGATCGGCGTGTCCTCCTCGAAAATGACGACGACATCGACCGCCTCGAGCGCGGCGAGCACCTCGGCCCGCGCACGCTCGTCCTGGACCGGACGATCGGCGCCCTTCAGCCGCCGCACCGAGGCGTCGCTGTTGAGGCCCACGATCAGGCGGTCGCAGGCCCCGCGCGCCGCGGTCAGCACCTTGACGTGGCCCGGATGCAGGATGTCGAAGCAGCCGTTGGTGAAGCCGACGCGGAGGTCCTGGCGCCTCCATTCGGCGAGCTGCGCCTCGAGCGTATCAGGCTCGAGCACGATCTTCTCCTCGGCCGCAAGATAAGCGTGCGGCAGGATCTTTCGCCGAAGCTCGGCAGCGCTCACGCTGGCGGTGCCCTGCTTGCCGACCGCGACCGCGGCGGCGGCGTTGGCGACGCGCAGCGCCGTGTCCCAGTCCGCGGCCGCCGCCAGCGAGACCGCGAGCGCGGCGGCGACGGTGTCACCGGCGCCCGAGACGTCGCGCACCTCCACCGGAACGGCGG
>NZ_LWIG01000062.1:10158-39588 GCF_002068095.1 Bradyrhizobium sacchari
CGCCCTGCGTGACCAGGATCGCCTCGCAATCGGCAAGCCGCATCACGTCCTCGCTGGCATCGACGATGCTCTGCGGCGTGTCGGCGCGACTGCGGGTGGCTTCCGCGAACTCCTTGCGGTTGGGCGTGAGCAGCGTCGCGCCGCGATAGATTGCCCAGTTCAGGCTCTTGGGATCGACGATCACCGGCTTGCCGAGCTTTCGCGCCGCATCGATCGTGTGCCGGATCACGCGCGCGGTCAGCACGCCTTTGGCGTAGTCGGACAGCAGCACGACGTCGGCGCGCCCGATCTGCGGCAGGATCGCCTCGATCAGCTCGGTTTCGATTGCGTCGGAGACCGCAACCGCCTGCTCCCAGTCGGCGCGCAGCATGTGCGTGGAAAAATGCTCGGAGACGAAGCGGACTTTTCGCGTGGTCGGCCGCGAGGGATCGCACACCAGCACGCTCTCAATTCCGGCATGTTCCGCCAGCGCCGATGCCAGCCGCCTGCCCGCATCGTCCTCGCCGACGAGGCCGACGAAGATGCAGCGCGCGCCGAGGGAAGCGATGTTGCGCGCGACGTTGCCGGCGCCGCCGATGTGGATCTCGCTGCGCTGGGCGGCGATGACCGGCGTCGGCGCTTCCGGCGAGATTCGCGACACCTCGCCATAGACGAATTCGTCCAGCATGATGTCGCCGATGCAGAGCACTGTGCGGGCTGAGATCGTTTGCGCAAGCGCGTCGAAATCGAGAATGGGCGTCGCCATGGTCAAAAAGCCTCAGCGGAAACGGTCGGGCCGGTCGAGATAATCGCCGACATAGGCTTTCACCGCGTCCTCGAGCGTCGTGAAGCCGCCGTTATAGCCGGCGCGGCAGAGCCGATCGACCTCGCTCTGGGTGAAGTACTGGTAAGCGCCGCGAATGTTCTCGGGCATATCGATGTATTCGATGTTGGGCCGGGTACCGAGCGCGGCATAGGCGGCGAGCATCAGGTCCTTGAAGCTGCGCGCCTTGCCGGTCCCGACGTTGAAGAGGCCCGAGACGGAGGGCGTCGCCAGCAGCCACATGATGACGCGCACGACGTCGTCGACGTAGATGAAGTCGCGGCGCTGGTCGCCGTCGGCGATGCCCTCGCGATGCGACTTGAATAGCTGCACGACGCGGCCAGCCTTGACGTCGTCGAAGCGGCGCGCCAGCACGCTCATCATCGAGCCCTTGTGGTATTCGTTCGGGCCGAACACGTTGAAGAATTTCAGGCCCACGCATTGCGGCGGCAGCGGATCGCCGTTCGCGACGCGCCCGGCGATCGCGAGATCGAACATGTGCTTGCTCCAGCCGTAGAGATTCATCGGCCGCAGTTTCTTCAGTGCCGGCAACGAAGCGTCGTCGCCAAAGCCGGCCTCGCCGTCGCCGTAGGTTGCCGCCGACGAGGCGTAGATGAACGGCACCGCGCCCACCGTGCACCAGTCCAGCAGGCGAATCGACGTCCGGAAATTGGTCTCGAACACGAGATCGCCGTCGGTCGCGGTGGTCGCGGAGATCGCCCCGAGGTGAATCACGGCATCTAACTTGCGGCCCTTCAGCCAGTCGAGCAGCTCGCCCGGCGGGACGATATCCACGAGCTGGCGCTTGGCAAGGTTGCGCCATTTGCCGTCGTTGCCGAGCAGGTCGCACACCACGACGTCGCTGCGGCCGGCGTCATTCAGCGCGGCCACGACATTCGATCCGATAAAACCGGCCCCGCCGGTCACCAGCAACATTCCGAAATCCCTGCCCGATTTTTGTGTGGCCCGGTCCTGCCGTAGCGCATGATCCGCCAAAGTGTAAGCGGTTTTGGGCAGAGGCTTTTGGACTCGCGCTTCTACCGCTTTACCTGCCGGCCCGGAGCGGCTAACCGAACCGCCACATCAGAATGCCTTCGGCCCTATTAACAAATGAACCTTGATTCGCAATTTAGTGGACATGCAGACCAGGACGACACCCGCCCGATCCTGATCATTCCCTACATGTGGATCGGCGATTTCGTCCGTAATCACACCGTGGTGCGGGTCCTGAAGGAGCGTTGGCCGAACCGGCCGGTTGATCTCTTGACCACGTCCCTGTGCGCTCCGCTGGTCGATTACATGCCCGGCGTCCGCCAGGGGATCGTCTGGGACCTGCCGCGCAGCCGGCTGGCCGTGGGCCGGCAGTTCGGCCTGGCGCGCCTGCTGCGCGACCGGAACTATGGCACCGCCCTAGTGCTGCCCCGGACCTGGAAGGCCGCCATCGCGCCGGCGCTGGCCGGTATTCCCGAACGGGTCGGCTTCGTCGGTGAGTTCCGCTTCGGCCTGCTCAACCGCTGGCGCTGGGGCGAGAAGAAGCTGCCCCGCTTCATCGACAAGAACGCGGCCCTCGCCCAGCCCGACGGTGCCCCCCTGCCCCCGGAATGGCCGGTGCCGCAATTGCGTGTCCCGCCCGAGGAGATCGTGCGCTGGCGGCAGGCGAACGGCCTCCGCGCCCGGGCGGCTGTGGCGCTCGCCCCCGGCTCGGTCGGCGTCTCGAAGCGCTGGACCTACTATCCGGAGGCCGCCCGCCTGCTGGTCGAGCGCGGCCTCGAGGTCTGGGTGGTCGGCGGCCCCGCCGAAAAGGGCCTCGCCCAGGAGATCGTCGCCGCGGGCGGCCCGAAGGTCCGCGATCTCACCGGCAACGATCTTCGCAACGGCGTCCTCGCCATGGCCGCCGCCGGCGTCGCCATCTCCAACGATTCCGGCCTGATGCACATCGCAGCCGCGCTCGGCACGCCCACCATGGGCATCTTCGGCCCGACCAGCCCCTATCTCTGGGCCCCCCTCAACGGTCTCGCCGCGACCGTGGTCCAGGACAAGAGCGTGCTCTCATGCCAGCCCTGCCAGAGCACGATCTGCAAGATGAACGACCACCGCTGCATGCGGGACATTGCGGCGAACGAGGTGGTGGGGATTGCGGAACGGGTGCTGGGTGAAGCGCAGGCGCACGAGCGCCAAAGTTGAACGCTTAAATCCGCCGGCGGGTGGCTCGCCAAAATCCGCTATGGACCGATTGCGACCAAATTCTACAACGCAGCTAAATGGCGCGATGGGCCACAAGCGGAATTCGGCTCATTCAAGTCTGACGATAGAAGCGGGGTCCAATCAGGCGTCTTTGACTGGATGAAGATCGCTTTCTGGTGCCATCGGGAATGGCTCTTGGGTCCTTCTGCCAATGAACGTGTCAGGCGTTGTCCTGTGTAGCAGTTCGAGGGACTTCTGCGATGCGTTGCGCGTCTGCTCAATGAGTTGGCGGAAATATAGTTCAAGCGGCAACCGAGCCGGCGTGCGCTGATCCATGTCGCGCTCCCTAGCTATGCAGGCGGGAGCGCTCTCGGTCTCTCAGCCACCGACGCCTACGGGCTATGCCTCGGCCGGTGATAAAGACGAATGCCAAGAAACAACTTCTGTTCCTGAAAAAATAGTAGAGTGGAACCAAAATCGGGCTTCCTTTCAGCCCCGCTCTCTCCAGCTGTATTCGCCTCCGGATTTTCCCGAGCAGACGCTGCCCTAATGTGCAGCCTACCGACCCCAGTAGTCTCGTCCTGGTGATTGGCGAACCAAGCTGTTCGCGCAGCGTTTATGCTGCACAACTCGTACTGGAGGTTGTCATGATCAAGAAGCCGTTTCTCGCGCTCGCTGTTGCAGCCGTGCTTGCCTTGGCTCCTAATGGAGCGTCCGCCCAACGTGGCTTTCACGGTGGATGGCACGGCGGCGGTTGGCATGGCGGGGGTTGGCGCGGCGGTGGCTGGGGTGCACCAGCAGTGGGACTAGGTATCGGCCTCGGACTTGCCAGCGCAGCCGCGTGGGGCCCTGGCTGGGGGTGGGGAGGACCTGGCTGGGGGCCCGGCTGGGGAGCGCCCGGTTGGAGTTACGCGGCGTATGGTGGTTGCACGCGATGGCGCCGGGTTTGGACCCCTTGGGGTTGGCGGCTCAGGCCAGTGAACGTCTGTTGGTAGCCCTGTGACGGATGGTAGCCTCGCGTAGGTGCCGAGCAGATCCTGGCCCCGAGCAGCCCTCCATAGGTGCCGCTCAGGGCCGATGGCTGCTTCGGGGTCAAAGGCTGCCAGGGCAGCTCCACGACGATATTCCGCTCAGCTCTCGAAAGCGGGCAGTGCGCGGCCAAGGGCGGAAGTCAGCCCAGGGCCACGCCCGCAATGCAATAAGAAGGCCTATGCGGTCCTCACTGGTGCGGAGGGTGCCAGCGCCGCCACGGCATCCGCTATTCCCGCCGCATCTGCATAGGTAACCATGTGACCGGCATCCTCGACCAGATGAAGCAGGGAGCTGGGCAACACCGCGTGGAGGCGGCGCGACTGGTCGGCCTCGATGAGCCGGTCAGCCTTTCCATGCACGATCCTAACTGGACACCGGATAGCCCGATATTGAAGCCGCAGCTGTGCAGCAGCTGGAATAAGGAACGCACTCTCCTCGGCGGCCGCCCTCAACTGCTTGGGTCGGAGAGCCAACGAGATCGGAAATTCGTTCTTGAATTCCGGCGGGATGGCGCGCGGCGCGAACAAGGTGCGCATCAGCTTGGGCATAATGGCCCACGATATGATCGGCGAGATAGTGTACCGCATCAGATCGCCGAGCAGCGGCAGCGCCGGAGCTGACATGAGCCAAAAGTCCGTCCGAGCGGTTGGAAAATAATAGCCGGACACAAGCACCAGCCCACTCACGGCATAGCCGCTTCGTAGCGCCAGTGCGATCGCCACCAGCGTTCCCCAGGAGTGGCCAAGCACCACGGGGTTGCGCACCCCAAGCTGATCAAGAGCCTTCGCGAACAAGGCAGCTTGCCTCGTGGCCGTCCAGATGCGTGTGCGCGGACGGTGGCTGTAACCAAACCCCGGGCGGTCGAAGCAAACGACGCGATAGTTCTGGGCCAGGCGGTCGACCAAACCGCTTAGGACGAGGTCCTGAACCATGGTGCCATTCCCATGAAACAGGACCACGCAAGGCGCGGCGGCATCGCCTCGTTCGATATGGTGAAGGCGGACGCCTTCGCAATCGGTAAAGACCCCGATTGGGGGATTGTTTCTCTCCGCTGCCACCTGAAACGCGATGTTGGCCAGGATCAGAACGACAAGTCCGGCCAAAACGATCAGCAGCACGGTTTCAGTTGTGGACATGGTGTCAACCTATTCGCCGATGGCAGGGACTGATTCCACTCCCTCGTTGTGAGCCGCGCTCCCCAGCCGACAGCAACCAACCGTGATCGGCGCGTGCGTGATCCGAGTTTGCGTCCATCCTTTGCCGCCAGTTAGCATCCCGGCAGAGCCGTGAGCTCTCGGGGCGGATTGATGCGCCAGAACGGATATGCCGCCAGTTCTTTCGTATGCTGCCCGAACATATCGAACCACCTGTTTGTAAACTCCGTAATGACGCCGAACAATTCAGCTGGTGACCTGATCGACGCAAGTCTGAGGCCGAATTCAAAAGCCAGTTGCGCGTTGGCCCCGGCAATCTCAAGAAGCTTCGCTTGATACGCCTGCATGTTTGCGGTCGCTAAAGCAAAGCCTTTCATTGGATCGCTACCCGTCATTCTCTGACTGAGGTCATCGGGTAAGGCATCCACCCGAGGCTTCTTAGGATCATCCTGAAGCCCAAGAGGCGGCTCAATCGGAACTGCCGCAACAGAGCGAAGTAAATCCTCTTTCTGGCTTCGAACAATGGCCTGCTTGTTCCGTTGGGCCCGCGCGGCCGATTTAGGATTGCGGGCGCGCTTCAGCGCTGTCGCCGGTTTGCGTTTGCTCATCTGACACTCCAAGAAAATGGGGGGCGACTTCATTTCTGAAGGTCAACAGGCATTGTGATGAGGCGTTCCAAACCCGTGGTTTGTTGGAGCTCCGCATAAACCGAGATCAACCGCGCATTCTGCGATGTCGAGATGATTTTAGGTAGCAACTCCAACCAACAAACGTCTAGCTAGCGATCTTCCAGTGCTATGCTCAAAGGCGTCAGTTTGAGAACAATCAGCCCTCCGCACGTTGAGTCTCCAAACCAATCTCTTCGGATGAAGCTTGCGACCGTCGACGGGAATGTGTGTGTCATGGAACTGTGCGACCTTGACATGGTCACCCTACGAGAAGTTTGGGACGGAATGAGGTGGTGGAGATGCTGGGGATGTGATGAGGATCGTGCGGGAGCGAGCGTGACTCGCTCGCATCACGTCGTGAAGCATGAACGCTGCTGGCAGCCACTTCAATTCGTCGTGGCCTTCCCGCCGCGCATGGACACGAGCCTTTCCTCACGAAATCGGAGAATGAGCCATGCGGCCTCATCAAAACCGTTTGCGAGCCTTCCTTCGTGAGAATACACCATCTGATCAGCTTCCGACTTCGACGGCGGTCCCAGCGCCGCGACTACCTCCAAACGCGACATACCCAAATGCAGCTTTCCGTCGAAGACGAGAGGCACGAACTTCTCCGGGATGATGGCGCAATCCGTCGAGGTCTCGGCGTCTTTCTCGGAGAGCTCTTCGACGATCTCTGTGACGAGATGGTCCGGGCCGCCCATCTCTCCGCTGGACACGATCCATAGTCGATGCTGCGCGCGCCTATAACACAGCCAATAGATGCTATCTCCAGCGTCGCCCTGGTGTTGGATGGTCCCTCCGCCCACGGCTTCGCGCACCGCGCCGAGCCGCGTCTCCTCGAAGCGGCCGGCGAATGCGCCTAGCGAAAAGCGGGTCGCCAATCTCTTCACGACTGTCGGCGGCACGCGCTCGAACGCACGTTCGTTGACTGGGGGCGGCGGTGTCTGCGCGGAGCAGTCGTCAGCGGGGATCGCGAAAAGGAGAAGGAGCAAGAAGAGCCTCCTTCGACCATGAACTCCGAATTGCCTTACATTGGAGCATGAGCCCTTCTGCGATAGCTCCTTTCCGTTGGCAATGATGTCGTCAAGATCGAGATTTTTGACGCAGCGAGCCGCTCTGTCCGCCAGTCCTTTCCATATTTCCCGCCTCAGCCGGTCGCGCCCAGGCATCGAGAGTGCGGGCGTCAGTTTCCAGGTGTCTGACACGTCAGTCTATCTCCTGCGGTGAAGAAAGGCACAACATATCATGGCTGACGTGTGCATTTCCGGATTGCCTTGAGGAGTGGACAGTTGAGCGGCTTCACCCGGGTTCGCCGTCGGGCCCGCAGAGAGAGTCGCTTGCTTGTGATACAGCCCCTGCGAACCATCGCAACGCATGGCGGCAGAGCCGGAGGCCATCGCCGCTTGCGCACGCGAAATTCCCGCTGATAGCAGACACGCAAACGAGCGTTGTTCGGATCCTGGCAGAGCGTGGACGCGTAGGGGTTCGTATCCTCGGCTGCATGGTGCCCGAGCATCACGTTCAGCGACTGCACCATCTCTTGCTGCCCCTCGGCTTGACAGGCGATCCGCTCGAACATGTCGGCCATCACACAGCGCGACTGCGGGCTCGCAGCCGGGCATTTTGGGACGATACCTGTCTAGCACTGTTTTGCCCGACGGGTCAAATTGACTTCGTAAAATCCGCAAGAAACCGCACCGCCCGCCAAGCCATTGATTTCCTTATCCCCCGCTACTGTGCATGGGGTTGTTTTGCGGTTTTTTGTCTCGGTGGCCAAAACGGAAGTTCAAAGCAGCGTCCGATAGACCTCGCCGATCCGCGCAGCTTCCGCATTGAGGCTGAACTTTGCCAGCACCCGTGCCCGCCCGCGCTCGCCCATTGCCGTCGCAGCGGCCACGTCGCGCATCAACGGCTCGAGCGCCGCCGCGAGCGCGTCGGCATCTCCCGTCGGGATCAGCACGCCGGTGACGCCATCCTCGACCGCGAGCTCGGCCGCTCCAGCACGTGCGGCGACGAGCGCGCTTCCCGCCGCCATCGCCTCGATCAGCGTCAGGCCGAAACCTTCGTTGCGAGAGGTGAAGGCGTAGATCGTCAGTCGCTGATACCAGCGCTGCACTTGCTCGATCGGCAGCTCGCCGGTGATGACGATGCGCGATTGCAGGCCCGCTGCCTCGATGCGCTTCTTCAGGTCGTTGGCAAAGGGCGTCTGCTCGGCCGTGACCTGACCGACGATGACGGCGGTGAAATCGGGGTAGCGCGGCAGCAGGCGGCACATCGCATCGACGAACACATCGGTGCCCTTCTGCGCGCGCACGCGGCCGAAGCAGCCGATGGCGTAGCGGCCCGGCAGGGCGGCTTCCGCGAAGGCGGCGGCGCGATCTACGGGGGGCGCGTAGACGTCGGCGTCGACGCCATGCGGGATCACCGTCGCCCTCACCTTCAGGAACGAGGCCGAGATGTCGCTTGTCGCGATGATCGCGTCCATGCGCCGGATCAGCCAGCGCGTGATCCAGCTGTGATGCCGCTGCGCCGCCGAGGTGAACACGAGCTTCAGCGGCCAGCCGAGCGCGCGCAGCACGACGCCTGCGATCATCTCGTTGTTGCGGCGCGCGTGCCAGATCAGCGGCGCCTTGCGGCGCCATAGCTTGAAGAGATCAGCCACGCTCAGCCGCGCGATCCCCTCCGGCGCGTCCGAGCCGAACCAGGCGGCGCGGTACAGTTTCGCCAGCCGCGGCGCCACCATCCGGTTGGTCGCGGTGACCCCGGAATAGCGCCTGTGCAGATTTGGCACGATCACCTCGAGATCGCCCTGGGAATTCGCCACGTCATGCTCCGTTTGACAGACCCCCTATACGCAACATTAAGCATAGTGACCAGTTCAGGGCCGCCGATACCCCCTCTTCACCACGCAAGCGCTAGCTTTGCGCGTTGATCGAGGACGGTGAGACCATGACTGTGCTAGTCACCGGCGGCGCCGGTTATATCGGAAGTCATACGGTCCTGGCGCTGGCGGAGGCCGGCGAGGACGTCGTCGTGATCGACGATCTCTCCACCGGCTTCTCGGCGTACCTGCCGGAAGGCGTGCCGCTGTTCATTGGCGACGCCGGCGACGAGAACCTGCTTGAAGGCGTGATTGCCCAGCACAACATCGAGAGCATCATCCATTTCGCGGGCTCGGTGGTTGTGCCGGACTCGATGCGCGATCCGCTCGGCTACTACCGCAACAATTTCGTCACCGCGCGCAACCTGCTCAGCGTCGCCGTGAAGCGCGGCATTGGCCGCTTCATCTTCTCCTCGACCGCGGCGGTGTACGGCAATCCGGACCAGGTGCCGGTGCCCGAGCACGCGCCGACGCGGCCGCTGTCGCCCTACGGCTCGTCGAAGCTGATGACCGAGATCATGCTGCACGACGTCGCCGCCGCCTACGGCATGCAGTACGTGACCTTGCGCTATTTCAACGTCGCCGGCGCCGATCCGCAGGCGCGTATTGGCCTAGCCACCGTCGGCGCCACGCATCTGCTCAAGATCGCGGTGGAGGCCGCGACCGGCCAGCGCGCCAAGATCGACGTGTTCGGAACCGACTATCCGACCCCCGACGGCAGCTGCATCCGCGACTTCATCCACGTCACGGACCTGTCGCAGGCCCATCGCTCGGCCCTCGCCTATCTGCGCAACGGCGGCGCCTCTACGACGCTGAATTGCGGCTATGGCCGTGGCTATTCGGTGCTGGAGACCATCGACGCCGTGCGCCGGGTGTCCGGCCGCAGCTTCGCCGTCCAGTACGCCGCGCGCCGGCCCGGCGACATCATGACCATGGTCGCCGACACCAGCCGCATCCGCGGCCTGCTCGACTGGAAGCCGCAATATGACGACATCGAGACCATCGCAGCCCATGCGCTGGCCTGGGAGGACAAGCTGTTCCGGGAGCGCCATGGCGAGCTCCGCCAGGCCGTCTCGGCCTAGATTCCGTCCGGACGCAAGCCCTTAATTGGGCTTGAAAAGCTCCGCTTGAGCGGGCACAGAGGCCCATCGATCCCTGACGCGCGGGCAGGCTTCCCTGCGCCGTCAATGGACTACGGATGGCCCAGTTTCCAAAGAAAATCACCGACGATCCCTATGCGGCAGCGGTCCTGATTCGCCGCCTGGTCACGGAACAGGGCATCGTCTATTGGCGGCGCTACCTCGTCGCCTTCGCGCTGATGGCGCTCGCCGCGGGCGCCACCGCATGCGCGACCTATGTGCTCGGCCAGGTCATCAACCAGGCCTATGTCGACAAGAACATCCCGGGCATCGCGATGTTCTCAGGCATCACGGTGCTCCTGCTCTTCATCAAGGGCGTGGCGACCTACGGCCACATGGTGATCCTGACCAAGATCAGCAACGCCATCCTCGCCACCAACCAGCGCCAGCTGTTCGCCAAGCTGATGCGTGAAAGCGTCGGCTTCTTCTCCGAGCGGCACTCCTCCGAGTTCCTGGCGCGGCTGACGGCCGGCGCCAAGTCGATCACCGACGTGCTCAACATGCTGGTCAACGCCATCGGGCGCGACCTCCTGATGCTGCTCGCCATGATCGGCGTGATGGTGTGGCAGGACCCGCTGATGTCGTTCATCGGCCTCGTCGCGGTGCCGCCGGCGATGCTGGTGCTGCGCAAGCTGGTCAAGCGCATCAAGGGCCTCGCCTTCAACCAGTTCACCGGCACCGCCGACATCATGGAGACGATGCAGGAATCGCTGCAGGGCATCCGCACCGTCAAGGCGTTCACGCTCGAAGACGCCATGCAGAAGCGCATCGACGAGAACATCGCGATCGTCGAGCGCAACGCCAACAAGATGGCCCGCGTCGCCAACCGCTCCAATCCGCTGATGGAGATGCTCGGCGGCTTCGCGGTCGCCGGCTGCCTGATGTACGGCGGCTATGCCGTGGTCGCGCTCAACGCCACGCCCGGCGCGTTCTTCTCCTTCATGACCGCGTTCCTGATGGCGACCGAGCCGGCCAAGCGGCTGGCGCGGCTCAACATCGACCTCAACAGCCAGCTCGTCGGCGCACGCATGCTGCTCGAAGTCGTCGACAGCCCCGCCAGCGAGCAGTCCGACGACGACAAGCCGGCGCTGAAGCTCACCGACGCGCGGATCGAGCTGCGCGACGTCAGCTTCTCCTATCGCGCCAATGAGACCATCCTCAACCGGATGAGCTTCACGGCCGAGCCCGGCAAGGTGACCGCGCTGGTCGGCCCGTCCGGCGGCGGCAAGTCGACCGTGCTGGCGCTGCTCCTGCGCTTCTACGAGGTCACGCAAGGCGACATCGTGATCGACGGCCAGTCGATCTCTTCGGTCTCGCGCAAGTCGCTGCGCGCCCAGACCGCCTATGTCGGCCAGGACGTCTATCTGTTCCGCGACACCATCCGGAGCAACATCGCCTTCGGCAGGCCGGGCGCGAGCGCGGACGAGATCATCGAGGCGGCGAAGGCGGCCTGTGCGCATGATTTCATCATGGGCTTTCCGCTCGGCTACGACACGCCGGTCGGCGAGCACGGCACGCAGCTCTCCGGCGGCCAGCGCCAGCGCATCGCGGTGGCGCGCGCGCTGCTCAAGAACGCGCCGATCATTCTGCTCGATGAAGCCACCGCCGCGCTCGATTCCGAATCCGAGCGGCAGGTGCAGGAGGCGATCGAGCATCTCTGCCGGAACCGCACCACCATCGTGATCGCGCACCGCCTGCACACCATCATGCACGCCGACAGCATCCTCGTGGTCGAGGGCGGCGAGATCGTCGAGCAGGGCCGTCATGACGAGCTGCTGCGCCGCGGCGGACGCTATGCCTCGTTCTTCCGCCTGCAGCACCGCGACGCCGACGCCGCGCCCGTGCTGGCCTACTCGGCCAAGTCCTGACCACTCAGGACGGCGCCAGCCCTGCGCGGATCACGCGCACGCGATCGGACCGCTCCAACAGGTCGCGTTTCCAGAGCAGGCTTATCGGCATGCATATCGGCAACGTCGAGTGTCGCGTGCAGGGTTTGCGCTGCCGGCGTGAGGTTCAGTGCAACCGGCGCGTTCCTGTTCTGCCCTCGCTCAATCCGTCCGGGCGCGATCACGAAGAAGCGGATGGCGAAGCCGAGCAGCACGCGCGCAACCGCGAAGGCCAATCAGTATCCACTTCTTCATCGGTGGCTTCCCCTGCGTGCCCGGCAGCCGCCGGGCGGCTCTCCCGCCGATGGCTCGACCTTTTATTGTCCGGCGGCACTAGCCTCGATCATTGCAACCGCGTAAATACGATTTCGTCAGTTTTTTGTAACCTCGCCGAGACCGCTCCATGAACGCCGCCTCCTACGTCATCCCGCTTCCGCCCCAGGCCTCGCTTCCCGTCGTCGGGGAGAGCGGCCGCTATCCGGTGCGCCGCATCTGGTGCGTCGGCCGCAACTATCTCGAGCACATCCGCGAGATGGGCAACGACGAGCGCGCCCCGCCGTTCTTCTTCGCCAAGCACGCCGACATGCTGGTCCCGGATGGCGCCACCATTCCCTATCCGCCGCTGACCAAGGACCTGCATCACGAGGTCGAGCTGATCGTCGCGATGAAGAGCGGCGGCCTCAACATTCCCGCCGACAAGGCGCTCGACCACGTCTACGGCTATGCCGTCGGCATCGACCTCACCCGCCGCGACCTCCAGATCGCTTCGCGCAAGAAGGAACGTCCGTGGGAGATCGGCAAGTCGTTCGACGGCTCCGCTCCCTGCTCCGCGGTGCAGCCGGCCTCCAAGATCGGCCATCCCGCCAAGGGCAAGATCTGGCTCACCGTCAACGGCAAGGAAGCGCAGAAGGGCGATCTCACCGAGCTGATCTGGAACGTGCCCGAGATCATCTGGCAGCTCTCCCAGCAGGTGAAGCTCGCCGCCGGCGACATCATCATGACGGGCACGCCGGCTGGCGTGTCGCAGCTCCAGCCCGGCGACAAGCTCGAATGCGGCGTCGACGGCGTCGGCACGCTGAAGGTGAGCATCGGCCAGCCGGAATAGGCCGCGCACGTCGCGACATCAAAAGGCCCCGGACACGTCCGGGGCCTTTTTTATTTAGCCCGCGTTCTACCAGGCCTTCACCGGCCGGTTGGCGTGGCTTGCCTGCGGCACACCGCGATTGAGCGACATGTGCGAATGCACGCACAGCCAGCCGTCGCCATCTCTTGAAAACACCATGGTGGCGCGGCCGGGACGTGGAAACGCGCTGCCGTCGGGATGATAGCCCGTGCTCGTCCACGGCGCGATCACGGTCGCCATCGCACCATCGGGTGACGCCAGAACAGAAGCCTGATCGAGGACGAAACGGAAGTCGGCCGTCTTCGGCCAGACGTTGTCCCATTGCGTCTTGACCCATTGATCGAGGCCGGGAATCACATCGTTGTGCGTGCCGAAGGCGAGCACCTCGGGGTGGAATAGCGGCCGCGCCGATGCGTAATCGACCTCGCGGACATAGCCCGCGAAGGTTTCCAGCCACTGGCGGAAGAACTGCGTGATCTCGGTGTTCGCGGTCGGCAAGGACGCCATTGCCTGCTCCATATTCAGCCACTCGATCGCTGCGATGTTGTTGCCATGGGCCGAACTATCCAGCAAGACTGGCATCAGCGGCCAGGCCCGACGACCACCGAGCTTGAAGCACTGCTGATGCAGCGCTCGCTCACCGACCCGCAGCTTGTCGCGGCGGCGGAGACGGCTCCGGACTTCCGCATCCTGCCGGATGCGACCGACCTCGCGCATCCCGCTACATCGGGCCGACACCGGCGCCTTCCTGCTTGCCGACGCACTCGGCGCTGCGGGCCTTACGGTCGTGGAGGACGTTGACGGCGTCTACACGACCGACCCCAACGGCGCTGACGGCAAGAAGGCGGAGCTCTTGAAGGAGACCAGTTTTGCCGAGCTTGCGAAGCTCAAGAGGACGATGCCGTTCGACCCGCGCTGCTGGAAGTAATGGCCAACGCACGGCACATCGCGCGCGTGCAGGTGCGGCGCTGCGCGTGCAGCATGTGGGGACGATCATCGACTCCGCCAAACCGGCGTGACGGCTCGGCACGTCCACAAACAAAAAAGCCCCGGAGCACTCCGGGGCTTTTCATTTCAACGTGGCGATATGGTCAGCGCAGCGCCGACAGCACGATGAGGCCGAGGATCAGCGCCGTCAGCGAATATTTCAGCGTGTAGTAGATGTTGCGGTTCCACTCCTTGACCTTGCGGCTGGCGAGATGGATCTCGTAAAGCTTGCCGAACACCTTGTTGAGCACGCCGACGTTCTCGCCCTCGACGTTCTGGGTTGCCGACGCCTTGACGATGTGATGGCTGACCCAGCGATTGATCGCGGTCATGAACCCAAACTTCATCGGACGCTCGACGTCGCAGAACAGGATGATGCGGTTGACGTCGGTCGCATTCTCCGCGCTGTGGATGAAGGTCTCGTCGAACATGAAGGCTTCGCCGTCTCGCCAGACGCATTCGACGCCGTCGACGAGGATGCGGCACTTGTTCGAGTTCGGCGTGACGAGGCCGAGATGATAGCGCAGCGAGCCGGCGAACGGATCGCGGTGCGCGCCCAGCTTGCCGCCCGGCGGCAGCATCGCAAACATGGCGCCGTGCACGCTCGGGATCGACTTGAGCAGCTCGACCGTCTTCGGGCACAGCGTGTTCGCCGACGGCAGGAAGTCGTCGTACCATTTCAGGTAAAAACGCTTCCAGCCGCTCTTGAAGAACGAGTAGAAGCCCCAGTCATTGTTCTTGGCGGCAGCGCGGATGAAGCCCTCGTCGAACAGGCGCACGGCCTCGTCACGGATCGTCTCCCAGTTCTCGCTGAGAGGCTTGAGCTCCGGAAACTGGTCGACCGAGATCACCGGCTTGTTCGGCACGGCCGAGCCGGCGTACATCAGCACGTTGTAGGGCGCGAGATAGGTCGAGTGGTCGCCAAGCTGGCGCGCGAAACGCAGCCGCTGCTTGCCGCGGAAGTGAACGTAGATCGTCGAGGCCGCAAGCACATATAAAATGACGAGTTGCGGCGCAAAAAGCTGTTTCAGCATTTCCCCAAGTTCCCAAGTGACCCAGCCGGGGACGTCATCTACTCCGCCCCGGCCCGAGCGGCAAGATATTCACCGGTGGGTTGCAATCACGCCGGGGAGAGCAAAGGATGGAACTTGGGGCCAAACCGGCCGAAACGAGCCGAATCAGGCGCGGGAGAGCGCCTGCAGGCCCTTGAAGGTCAGGCGCTTCGGGTCGGTGACGCCGGCGAGATAAAGCCGGCGGATGAACGCGATCACGGCATCGCGGTCGCAATCGGTCAGCGCGACGACGGCGTCGACCGCGATCTTCTGGGCTTCCATTGGGCTCACCTCGGCCTTGCGAGTAACCCCGGCCGAGACAGGCTAGGACTCATCCGTTAAACGCGCGTTAACCGTTTTGGAACCATCGCCGATTCAGCCAACCCGCCGTATACGCAAAACAACGCATAGCGGACGGCGCGAAGCAGCTCAGCGCGCCTAGATGCTCTTCTTAAGCCGCGCAAATTGCTTCTTCAGCCGGGGCACGGCGAAGTCGGTGAAGGCACGCACCTTGGGCACCGACAGCCGGCCCTGCGGGCAGATCAGATGCGCCGGCATCTCCGGATCCTCGTCGTCCGCCAGCACGATCTCGAGCTCGCCACGCGCGACCTGCTCGGCCACCTGGTACGAATACATCCGCGCCACGCCGCGCCCAGCCACTGTGGAGGCCACCGCCGCATAGGTGCTGTTCACGACGAGCCGCGGGGTGAACTGCACGCTGCGCGGCGCCGACGAGCCCGCCTGCGGCGCAAAGGTCCACGAATTGGGCAGATGCGCCATCGCGACGATCTGGTGCTTCGCCAGATCGCCCGGCTCGGTGATGCGCGGATGCTGTTTCAGGTAGCGGGGAGCTGCCACCACGACGCGGCTGATCCCGCCGACCCGCATGGCCACCATCGCCGAATCTGCCAACGGACCGATGCGAAGCGCGACGTCGACGCCCTCCTCGATCAGATTGACCGCGCGGTCGAACAGCAGCAACTTGGCCGACACGGTCGGATAGGCGTCGAGAAACGCGTCCAGGATCGGCCGCAGCACCATCTCACCCGAGACAACCGGAGCGGTGATCGTGAGTAGGCCGCGCGGCGCCGTGCGCGGCCCGGCCGCAATGTCCTCGGCCTCTTCCAGCTCGGCGAGGACGCGGCGGCAGATCGCGACATAGCGCTCGCCCTCCTCGCTTAGCTTGATCGACCGCGTCGTCCGGTGCAGCAGCCCTGCGCCGACGCGCTCCTCCAGGAAGGCGATGGCGCGGCTGACCGCCGCCGGCGAGCGGCCAAGCTTGCGTCCCGCGGCGGCAAGACTGCCCTCCTCTACCGCAACGACGAACACTTTCATCGCATCCAGACGATCCACGCGCGTTCCGCCACCCCCTCAAATTCCCGTGACAGGCTAAGCGTTCCCCCTCGCCGCGACAACTGCCGCCAAGGGCCGATCCGGCATTCGTTCGCACCGCGTAACAGTGTCTGCCGGACAATGTGTATTCGCGGCCGGGCCGCCGTGGCTTAACTCAGCATCCAAGTCAGCCGCGGCTGGCGAAAGTTCTGAAAGCCAACAATAGGAGCCCGTCATGGGTATCGAGCAGAAGGTCGCCATCATCACCGGTGCATCACAGGGTATCGGTGCCGCCCTCGTCCAGGGTTTTCGCGATCGCAATTATCGCGTCGTCGCAACGGCGCGCTCCATCAAGGCATCGGGCAACGACGACGTTCTCGCCATTCCCGGCGACATCGCCGACCGGGCCACTGCCGAGCGCGTGGTGTCGCAGGCGATCGCGCGTTTCGGCCGCATCGATACGCTGGTCAACAACGCCGGCATCTTCGTCGCCAAGCCGTTCACGCAGTACACGGCCGAAGACTATGTCGCGGTGATGGGCACCAACGTCGCCGGCTTCTTCAACATCACGCAGCTCGCCATCGCCGAGATGGAGAAGCAGGGGTCCGGCCACGTCGTCCAGATCACGACCACGCTGGTCGATCATGCCAATTCCAACGTGCCCTCGGTGCTGGCCTCGCTGAGCAAGGGCGGGCTGAACGCCGCGACGAAGTCGCTCGCGATCGAATACGCCAGGCGCGGCATCCGTGTGAACGCGGTCTCGCCGGGCATCATCAAATCGCCGATGCACCCGGTCTCAACGCATGCCGGGCTCAGCGCGCTGCACCCGGTCGGCCACATGGGTGAGATGTCCGACATCGTCGATGCCGTGCTCTATCTCGAGGGTGCCCCCTTCGTCACCGGCGAGATCCTGCATGTCGACGGCGGCCAGAGTGCCGGCCACTGAACGCGGAGGAGGACGCCGGCACCCGAGCGGGGCGGCCATGCGCTTCGCTCGCGGGGCCGGGATTTACACCCTCTTCCAACCGGGCCATTAATCCAGTTTGCGCCCTACTTTTGCTATTTCAGCGACCACTACCGGGCGGCTGCTTTGTCGTGTCGTGAGCAAACGATGTGAGCAATTCGGCCTGCTGCAGAACCAGCTCACACTGCTTTCGCGCATGGCTGCTCGATAGCTCAATCAATTCCGAGAGCGTTCTGGCGCGACCCAACTCCCGCGCATATTGCAAAGTCGCGCCCCCATTCACCTTCAACATTTCGAGTACGATCGCGTGACACTCAGCGGCCGGTCCCTCCAGGAGGTCGCTTTCCGGACTGGCGAGGTCCTTCGCGTAGTCCAACGCTGCATGCACACCTGCCTGCATTGTCTTCATGGTGCGAGCCTGCATGTCTCTGACAATTTCCATGGCGAAATCCGCGGTGGCGCCGTTGGAATTCTGGAGCTGCGCGGAGCGCGACGCCCGCTTCGCGGACAGGGGCATCGCGACACTCCCGTTGGCTGCCGCCGGAACTGCCGTCTGAGCAGATGGTGTCGCTGTCTGCTCGACCTGCGGTCCGCCGTCCCGGACAACCGCGACCGGGCTCGGCGATATCCCCAGCAGGCTCTCGTCGATGGTGCGGCTCGCCGCCGCCGTCAGGTCTACCAGCGAACGACGCCTGGCGCGTGCAGTTTCAGCATGCTGTCTTGAGTGCGGCTTGCTCATGATCAGGCGACTCCATGATGAGGTGCTTCGAGATCCAATCCCAGAGCGCAACGATTTCGTCCGAGGCTTTTCCCTCCGGTGCGAACTCGGTCACGCCCAATCCTGCCCCAAGCGCATCCTGATGGTCGTTGCGCTGCGCGATAAAGGGAAGTGCAAGCACGCCGAGGGAATTGAGCGACGTTGCAGCCTCGCTCAGCCGGCCGCCCCGCGTGGGGGTCTGATTGAGGATGAAGGCAAATCGACGGTTGAGCCTGCGAATGGCGATCAGCGTCGGTATTGCGGCCTCGATATCGGCCGGACTGGGACGCGCCGGGATGAGACAAAGATCGGCCCTGGCAATGGCAGTCATCGCCAGGACATTGTTCGTGGCGGCCGTGTCGATGATTGCGAGCCAGATCCCCTCAGCCTCGAGGCGGGATATCACCGGATCGATATCGGTCGGATCAACAATGCGATCGACGTGAGGATAGGAATCCGTTCGCCGCTCTTTCCATTTCGCGATCGTTCCTTGCGCATCCGCCTCAACGAGAGCGACACGCTCTCCATGCGCCATGGCTGCCACCGCAAGTCCTGTCGCCAGCGTGCTCTTACCGCTTCCACCCTTTTGTGTGACCAGAGCAAGGACGTACATTTCCTCCGCTCCCTCAATTGGCAGCGACGCGGAACTCACACGCTGTCGGAAATAAATTGCAGTGCGCCGCACAACACTACTTCAAGTCGCGATTCGGCTCAAGCAATCCGCCGGTTCCTCCGGCAACGTCGGAGATCAGGAATACCGCATGACACCGTCGTCGATGCGGCCGAAACGCAGCGAGACGATGTCGAGCGCGTAGTTCTGGTACAGCCGCCATGGCCGCTTCGAACCCTGCTTCGGCATCTTTGCCACCGAGCGCTGCACGTAGCCCGAGGTGAAATCGAGCGAGGGTTGCGCGGTGATTTCAGGGTCGTCATTGTGCGGCATGCACTGCCGGAAATTATGCCGGTCCATGTAGTTGATGAGCCGGCAGACATATTCGCAGGTGAGATCGCATTTCAGCGTCCAGGACGCGTTGGTGTAGCCGAAGGCCGACGCCATGTTCGGCACGTCGGCATACATCATGCCCTTGTAAGTCAGCGTCTTGGCGAAATCGACGGTGCGCCCGTCGACGCTGACCTCGAGACCGCCGACGACCTGGAGCACGAGGCCCGTCGCCGTCACGATGATATCGGCGGCAAGTACGCGACCGTCCCTCAGGCGGATGCCGTCGCGCGTAAAGGTGTCGATCTCGCTGGTGACAACGGACGCCCGCTGCTCGCGGATCGCCTTGAACAGATCGCCGTCGGGAACGAGGCACAGCCGCTGGTCCCAGGGATTGTAGCGCGGCGTGAAATGGGTCCCGACGTCGTAGTCGGGCCCCAGCGCCATTTGCACGCCCTTGAGGATCAGGTCCTTGACCTTCGCAGGCCTGCGCCGGCTGAGCTGGAAGAAGAACATCCCCCACATCACGTTGCGCCAGCGGATCAGATGGTAGGCCAGCCGCGCGGGCAGCTTGCGGCGCAGTTTGTTGGCGATGGGATCCTGCGCCGGACGCGACACAACATAGGTCGGCGAGCGCTGCAGCATCGTCACCTGCGCCGCCTTCTTGGCGAGCTCCGGCACCAGCGTCACCGCGGTCGCGCCGGAGCCGATCACGACGACGCGCTTACCCGGGTAATCGATGTCCTCGGTCCATTTCTGCGGATGCACGATGCGCCCCGAGAAATCCGCCGTGCCCGCAAACTCCGGCGTGTAGCCCGCTTCATATTCGTAATAGCCCGAGCACATGAACAGGAAATTGCAGGTGAAGCGCACCAGCTCGGTCGCGCCCTCGCCCGCGATGCGCTGGGCCTCGACGGTCCAGCGCGCATCCGACGTCGACCACGCCGCACGCTTGACGCGATGGCGGAAACGGATGTGCTTGTCGATGCCGTTCTCGGTCGCGGTCTCGCGCACATAGTTGAGGATCTGCGGCCCGTCCGCGATCGCCTTCGGATCGGTCCACGGCTTGAAGGAATAGCCGAGCGTGAACATGTCGCTGTCGGAGCGGATGCCGGGATAGCGAAACAGGTCCCAGGTGCCACCGATGCAGTCGCGCCCCTCCAGGATGACGTAGCTCTTGGCCGGGCACCTGGTTTGCAAATGATAGCCCGCGCCGACGCCTGACAGGCCGGCCCCGACGATGAGCACGTCGAAATGCTCTTGTTGCATGGTTTCCTCCACCGCCGAGGATTGTCCGGCCGCCGCCGGCCGTCAATCGGCAATCAGCGGTGCAGCAACCATAAAGCGAGTTGATTTCCATGCGCCGAAACAACAAAGCCCCGGATCGCTC
Organism: Bradyrhizobium sacchari; assembly: GCF_002068095.1. GTDB lineage: Bacteria > Pseudomonadota > Alphaproteobacteria > Rhizobiales > Xanthobacteraceae > Bradyrhizobium > Bradyrhizobium sacchari. The sequence goes on from NZ_LWIG01000062.1 coordinate 30,450, forward strand.
CGGGGCTTTGCGTCGATGATCGATCGAACCGGTCGATCAGTACCGGTAGTGGTCGCTCTTGTACGGACCTTCCTGCTTGACGCCGATGTAGTCGGCCTGGTCCTTGCGCAGCTCGGTGAGCTTGACGCCGATCTTGGCGAGATGCAGGCGGGCGACCTTCTCGTCGAGGGTCTTCGGCAGCACGTAGACTTCCTTCTTGTACTTGCCGTCCTTGTTGTTGGCGAACAGCTCGATCTGCGCCAGCGTCTGGTTGGTGAAGGACGCCGACATCACGAAGGACGGATGGCCCATCGCGTTGCCGAGGTTCACGAGGCGCCCCTCGGACAGCAGGATGATGCGGTGCTTGTCGGGGAATTCGATCTCGTCGACCTGCGGCTTGATGTTGGTCCACTTCAGATTGCGCAGAGACGCGATCTGGATCTCGTTGTCGAAGTGACCGATGTTGCAGACGATGGCGCGGTCCTTCATCGCGCGCATGTGCTCGATGGTGATGATGTCCTTGTTGCCGGTCGCGGTGACGAAGATGTCGGCGCGGGGAGCGGCATCTTCCATGGTCACGACCTCGTAGCCTTCCATCGCGGCCTGCAGCGCGCAGATCGGATCGACTTCCGAGACCATGACGCGGCAGCCGGCCTGGCGCAGCGAAGCGGCCGACCCCTTGCCGACGTCGCCGAAGCCGGCGACCATCGCGACCTTGCCCGACAGCATCACGTCGGTACCGCGGCGGATGCCGTCGACCAGCGATTCACGGCAGCCATAGAGGTTGTCGAACTTCGACTTCGTGACGCTGTCGTTGACGTTGATCGCCGGCCACAGCAGCGTGCCCGCCTTCTGCATGTCGTAGAGACGATGCACGCCCGTGGTGGTCTCCTCGGACACGCCCTTGATGCTCTCGGCGATGGCGGCGAAGTAGCCTTTCGGCTTCTCCTTCAGCTGCTTCTTCAGAAGCGCGAAGAAGACTTCCTCTTCCTCGGAGCCGGGCTTGTCGAGGAAGGCGGTATCACCCTTCTCGGCGCGCAGACCGAGATGGACGTACATCGTGGCGTCGCCGCCATCATCGAGGATCATGTTCGGGTGACCGCCGCCGTGCCAGTCGAACAGCTTTGCGGTGTAGTCCCAGTACTCGGTCAGCGTCTCGCCCTTGACCGCGAAGACGGGAATGCCGGCGGCCGCGATCGCGGCGGCGGCGTGATCCTGCGTCGAATAGATGTTGCAGGAGACCCAGCGGATGTCGGCGCCGAGTGCCGCCAGGGTCTCGATCAGCACGCCGGTCTGGATCGTCATGTGCAGCGAGCCCGCGATACGCGCGCCCTTCAGCGGCTGCTTCGGGCCGAACTCCTCGCGGGTGGCCATCAGGCCGGGCATTTCGGTCTCGGCCAGCGAGAGCTCCTTGCGGCCGAAATCGGCGAGCGAGATGTCCTTGACGATGTAATCGGTGAAGCCGGGCTTCGCGTTCATGTCTGTTTCCTAATCAGTGAGGCTGGCGTGTCAGTAGCAAGGCAAGCTGAACGCTGTGTGGCACTATTCTCCCTCTCCCCGTTCTAACGGGGAGAGGGTTGGGGTGAGGGGCTCTATCCAAGCACCGAGCTTGCGGAGAGTCCCCCTCACCCGCCGCTTCGCGGCGACCTCTCCCCGCAAGCGGGGCGAGGTTAAGAGCGTCAGAGCGCGCGCTTCAGCGGCTCGACGAGATCGGTCTTCTCCCAGGAGAAGCCGCCCTCGTTGTCGGGCGTACGGCCGAAATGGCCGTAGGCCGAGGTGCGTGCGTAGATCGGGCGGTTGAGGTCGAGATGGCTGCGGATGCCGCGCGGGGTGAGGTCCATCGCCTTGGCGGCGGCCTTCTCGAGCTGGTCCTCCGAAACCTTACCGGTGCCGTGGGTGTCGATGTAGATCGACAGCGGGCGCGCCACGCCGATGGCGTAGGCGAGTTGCAGCGTGCAGCGGTCGGCAAGACCGGCGGCGACGATGTTCTTGGCGACGTAGCGCGCGGCATAGGCCGCCGAACGGTCGACCTTGGTCGGGTCCTTGCCGGAGAACGCGCCGCCGCCGTGCGGGGCCGCGCCACCATAGGTGTCGACGATGATCTTGCGGCCGGTCAGGCCGGAATCGCCATCGGGACCGCCGATGTAGAACTTGCCGGTCGGGTTGATGTGCCAGATGGTCTTCGGGGTGATCCACTCCTTCGGCAGCGCCTCGCGCACATAGGGCTCGACGATTTCGCGGACCTGGTTTGAGGTGAGGTCCGGAACCAGGTGCTGGTGCGAGACCACGATCTCGCGCACGCCGACCGGCTTGCCGTTCTCGTACTGCACGGTGACCTGGCTCTTGGAGTCCGGGCCGAGCACCTTCTCCTTGCCGGAGTGACGGGCTTCGGAGATGAGGCGGAGGATCTTGTGGGCGTAGAAGATCGGCGCCGGCATCAGATCCGGCGTCTCGTTGGTGGCGTAACCGAACATGATGCCCTGGTCGCCCGCGCCCTCTTCCTTGACTTCGCCCGGCTGCAGCGCATCGACGCCCTGGGCAATGTCGGCCGACTGCGGATGCAGCAGGATCTCGATGTCGGCAGTCTTCCAGTGGAAGCCTTCCTGCTCGTAGCCGATATCCTTGATCGCGCCGCGCACGACGCTCTCGATCTGCTCGTTGGTGACCGACTTCGGACCGCGGGTCTCGCCGGCGATCACGACCTTGTTGGTGGTCGCGAGCGTCTCGCAGGCGGCGCGGATCTGCCACGGGTCGATGCCGGCTTTCGGCCCCTCGCGGTAGAATAGATCGACGATTTCATCGGAAATCCGGTCGCAGACCTTGTCCGGATGGCCCTCGGACACGGACTCGCTGGTGAAGAGATAGGACGCGCGCATCAAGTAACCCCTTGTTCCGCCACTCGACGGCGGTTCGTTTGCGATGTTTACCGTTGGATTGTGTCAATCACGCCGGCGCGAGATGACGTAGGATTCGTCTAGAAACCAGAGGCCGTTGTACTTTCTCAGCACGTCCCTGGCGGCATCCAGAGTGCGGCCGTTTTGAGTCATTTCTGTCAACCGGTCGTCCTCGATCTGAGCGACATACACCGCCGCATTCCACGCTGCAAAGGCCGTCGAGGTTCCGATGTTACCCGTAACCTCGTTGGGCAGAGCTTCCATATCATACCTGAAGATCGAGCGGTTATCAGCATAAGCATTAAAATTTAAGTCGCGGCCCAACGACCCGAGCTCGTACTTCACGGCGCGCAATAGCTCATGACGGCTCACCGAGAAAGGATTTTCTCCGGGCCAGATCGCCTGGATCATTTCCATGCCAGGATCCTGGCCATGGGAGTGGATACCGATCAGGCGTCCTCCCGGCCGGAGGGCCCGTGCGAGGGGGGCAATGATCCGCTTGGCCCGAAAGTTGACCGAGGACAACGCGCGGTATGGCTGGGATGCAATCACGAGGTCGAAATTGGCCTCGGTCTGGCCCGGCCGCGGAATGGTCGAATCGAGCAGGAATCGGTGGTCCTCGCGATACAGCACCAGCACGACCGGCCGTTCATAGAGTGGCATCGCCGTGCGCGGACTGATCGCAGCCCGCCAGTTCTGCTCCAGGAACGGCCGGAGCTCGGCGATCTGCTGCTCGAACTCGCCTGATGAAGCGCCCCGCAGCGGGACCTCATGCCAGACGGTGGCCGCCGCCGCCGCGGGCGACGCCGGCGTGAGCCAGGGCGCCTCCGCATAAAACATGTTGGTGAAGACGAAAACTGACGCCGGATGCTCAAAAATGCGGTCCGGAACCTTCTCCAGCGTCAGGCGCAGGTCCTCGAGGCTAAGCTCCTTGCCGGCCACGTAGAACGGCATGTGCGGGTAGCGCTGATGTGTCGCGCGCAGCACCCGTGCCAGCACCGTGCCGTCGCCGACGCCGGCGTCGAAGATTCGCAGCGCCGGCGGGCGCGGATGGATCGCGGAAAGCTCCAGCGCGACCCGGTCGGCGACCACCCGCTTCTCGCTGCAGGTGTGGACGAACAGCAGATATTTCTGCCGGTTCTCGAAGAAGCGGAAATTGCCGCGGGGATCGCGCTTCTCCGGGGGCACCTGAAGCCCCCGTGGCGGCGGCAGGCCGCCGGTCGTCGATGCGGCGATATAGGCCTGGATCCGCTCCAGCGTGTCGATGGTGATGCGCTTGCCCTCGCGCAGGCGCTGCACGAGCTTCCCATCGTTCACCGCGCGCCGGCCGAAGGTCGATTCCGCCATGCCCGCCTTGCGGCAGAACTCGGTGATTTGGCTCAGGATTTCGTCGTTCTTCATGGATGGGACGGTGGTGGGCAGCACGATTGGGGACTGCCTCTTAGCAAATTCTGCCCACCGGGGAAATAGGGGCCAAATCCCGTCCACCGCTGCGTTCGCGCTGGCGCGAAGGGGTGAACCCCGTGGCGCGGCCGGGCAACAAACAAGCGTTTCTCCTGCTATGGGACGACCGCCATGCGCCGCCTGCTTGTCGCGCTTTGCCTGCTCACCGCCGCGTTATGGCCGGCACCCGCCCCGGCGCAGGCGCGCAACCAGCTCGGTCCGCTCTGCACCACCGAGACCACCCCGGCGGACAAGATGGTCGACGCCTGCACCAAGATCATTGCGCTGAAGGTGTTCAAGGGCGAGCAGCTCGCGACCGTCTATTTTTGGCGCGCCGTGGGCTGGAATAAGAAGGGCGACTACGCCAAGGTCATCACGGACGCCACGGAGGCGATCCGGCTCCAGCCGAGCCAGGCAATCTATAACCTCAGGGGCTCGGCCTATTACGACAAGGGCGACTACGACATTGCGATCGCAGATTTCGACGACGCGCTGAGGCTCGGGCCTCCCAGCGGCATCATCTTCCACAATCGCGGCAATGCCTGGCGAGGCAAGCGCGATTACGCCAAGGCGATCGCCGACTACGACATGTCGATCAAAGCCGATCCGAAATCGGCGTTCTCGTTCCAGAACCGCGGCATTTCGAAGGAAGCACTTGGCGATCTCGACGGCGCGCTCGCCGACATCAACCAGGCGATCCGGCTCGACCCGACGCTGCCGCAGCCGCTGATCAACCGCACCTCGATCTGGCGCGCCAAGGGCGATTTCGATCGCGCCATCGCCGACGGCAGCGAGGCGATCCGGCTGGCGAAGGAGAAGCCGCCGGTCAACATCATGACGCCGCCGAACAGCGTGCTGATCTCGGGCTATACCCACCGCGCGCTGGCCTATGAAGCCAAGGGCGACTACGCACGCGCGCGCGACGACTACACGGCGACGCTGGCGATCGTGGCGTCCGACGCCGGGAGCAAGTCCAACCAGGCCACCGCAAAGGTGCGGCTGTCGCTGGTGACGGACGCAGCCACGCCGATCCCGCGCGATGCGCCCTCACCCACAACGCAGCCGACAACCACTTCCGCCCCACAGCAAACCGGCGCGGCACCTCTGCCCTCGCCCGCTCCGGCCGTCCGCGGCACACGCATGGCGCTGATCATCGGCAACGGCGCCTATGCGCATGTGAAGGCGCTGCCCAATCCACCCAACGATGCGCGCGCGGTCGCGAAAAGCCTGCGCGACATCGGCTTCACCGTGTCGGAAGGCGTCGATCTCGACCGCGCAACGATGCAGAAGATGACGCGCGACTTTCTGCGAGAGGCCGCGCGGGCGCAAGTGGCGCTGGTCTACTATGCCGGCCACGGCGTGCAGGTCGACGGCCGCAACTACCTCATTCCCGTCGATGCCGAGCTCAAGCCGGGCACGGGCATGACGGAGGCAATGATCGACATGGACACGATCATGGCCGGCCTCGACGACCAGGTCCGCACCAACATCTTGATCTTCGATGCCTGCCGCAACAATCCGATGGCGCAGCAGGTGGCGAGCGCCGGCACCAATCGCGGCATCGAGGGCGCCTCGGGTCTCGCCGCGCCCACGAGCCTTGGCGCGGGCGCAACGCTGGGTGCCGGCACGCTGATCGCTTTCGCCACCGCACCGGGCCAGGTCGCGCTCGACGGCGAAGGCGCGAACTCGCCGTTCTCCGCCGCGCTGTCCCGCCATATCGGAACGCCCGGGCTGGAGGTGCAGCAGATGCTCACGCGGGTGCGGGCGGAGGTGGTCTCGAGCACGAAGAACAAGCAGGTTCCGTGGTCGAATTCGTCGCTCCTGGGCGAGGTCTATCTGGCGGAGAAGTGAGCGCGAGCTTCTATCGTCCCTCCAGAGCGTCGCCACCGATGAGCGGCCCCGGAGCAAGCAGGCTCGCGTAGGGCGACGCTCATCCGGTGACGATTGCCATTCTAGTAAGGGTAATGACGTCCCGCGTCAGCGCGCTAAAAGTGCAACAGCCGGCGAGATAATCGAACGCAACCTGCGGCTGCTCTGTCCCATGGCCTATCGTTGTCCTACAATACCGGCAACACCAACGCGTTGGTGGACTGGTGGTTGGGGGAACTTGTGGGAAAATTCGTTGCCGCCGTCGGCATCGTCCTGTCTGTCTTATTCGGATCACAACCTGGTTCCTTGCAAGGTGCACCATCGAGCGAAGCGGCGCGCACGGCGGAGCTGGCCGCCGCGTGGCAGGCAGCCGGGAATGCCGGCACCGCCGGTCCGGCCGACATTCCGCTGATCGATCAGGCGGCGCTGAAAATTCCGACCGGCGACTTCTTCGTGCCGAAGACTGAGGGGGCACGGATCATGCGCGCTCTCGGCAATGTCGTGCACGAGGCGACATTCGGCGGTCTCGTGCTCGGCACCCGGCAGAACGCTCGCTGGCTGGTGGTGATCAACCACGTCGAGGAACTGACGCGGCCGGGCTAGCCGAGGCAATATCGACATGCCGAAAACGTCGCCATTGCCGGAGGCCCAGAAGCTCCTGGGGCTGGAGGGGTTGCGCTTCCTCGCAACCATCGCCGTCCTGCTGTGGCACTATCAGCACTTCGCTTTCGGTGGCGGCCCTCGCATCCTCAGAAGCGAGCTGCCGTTCTACCAGGCTCTGTTCCCGTTCTACGAGGCCGGCGAATATGGTGTCTGGTTTTTCTGGTGCATCTCGGGCTTCATCTTCTTCTGGAAGTATCGCGCCGTCGTCGCCGATCGCACGATCGACGGCCGAACCTTCTTCATATACCGGCTGTCGCGGCTCTATCCGCTCCATATCGCGACGTTGCTGCTGGTCACGGTGCTGCAGCCGGTCTATTTCGCGCAGCACGGCTTCTACTTCGTCTATCAGAACAACGACGCCCCGCACTTCATCACGCAGCTGTTCATGGCGAGCGACTGGCTGCCGCCGCGCAGCGAAAGTTTCAACGGACCGATCTGGTCGGTCTCGGTCGAGATCCTGGACTATGCGATCTTCTTCCTGGCGTTGCGCTTTGTGACGGCATCGCCCCTGTTCAATCTGGTCATCATACTCGCCTCGATCACGACCGGCACGCAGCTCGGGACCAGCCTCGCTTTCTTCTATGCAGGTGGCCTTGCCGCCATCGCGCGGCAGGCCGTCGCCGATAGCCGGCATCGACGGATGCTGGAGGCGATGGCCGCGAGCGCCGCCATCGCGGTGCCCGCGGCGCTCTGGCTGGCCGACATCGAGCTCGTCGCGGTCGCCGGACCGCTGTTACTGACCTATGCCCCGATCCTGTTGTTCTGCTGCTCGGGCCGACCCGCCTTGCCGCGGCGGATCGAGACATTGCTGGAGGTGGCCGGCAACATGACCTATTCCTGCTATCTCCTGCACTTCCCCATCCAGCTCGCCATCGCGCTCGCCTACGCCGCCGTGCAGCGACCGATTCCCTATGGCGATCATCTGTTCTGGGCGGCCTTCGTGCTGCCGACGCTCGTCGCCTCGCGCCTCACCTATCGCTGGTTCGAGGCCCCCGCGCAGCGGCTGATCCGCAGCACTCTGCTGCGCAAAAAAGAAGCGGGGCGGACAAGTCCGGCCCCGCTCTGATGTCGCCGATTAGGCAGCCCTGATGCTTCGCTCAAGCGACGACCGGGCTGCGCCGGATCACTGCCCCCACACTTCCTTGGCGATCTCGACCGCCAGGCCGAGCTTGGCCCATTGCTCTTCCTCGGAGAGAATGTTGCCCTCCTCGGTAGATGCGAAGCCGCATTGCGGGGACAGTGCGAGCTGCTCCAGCGGCGCGAACTTGGCGGCCTCCTCCAGGCGGCGCTTGATGTCGTCCTTCTTCTCGAGCTCGCCGAACTTCGAGGTGATGACGCCGACCACGACGACCTTGTTGCCCTTGGGCAGGAAACGCAGCGGCTCGAAGCCGCCGGCGCGGTCGGAATCGTACTCCAGGAAGTAGCCGTCGTAATTGGTGCCGGCGAGCATGGTCTCGGCCACCGGTTCGTAGCCGCCCGAGGAAATCCAGGTTGAGCGGAAATTGCCGCGGCACACATGCGTCGTCACCACCATGTCGGCGGGCTTCTCGGCCAGCGCGTAGTTGATGATGCGGGCATAGATCTGCTGCAGGCCGTCCGGATTGTCGCCGCGTTCGCGCGCCTTCTGCAATTCGTCCTGCGAACAGAGATAGGCCCAGACGGTGTCGTCGAACTGAAGGTAGCGGCAGCCGGCGTCGTAGAACGCCTTCACGGCCTTGCGGTAGGTCTTGCCGAGATCCTCGTAGAAGGCGTCGAGATCGGGATAGACGTCCTTGGAGATCGCCTTGCGGCCGCCGCGGAAGTGCAGCACGGCCGGCGAGGGAATCGTCATCTTGGCGGTGACGTGGGCCTGATCGGCGACCTTCTTCAGGAAGCGGAAGTGATCCAGCATCGGGTGGTTGTCGGGGAAGTCGAGCTTGTCGATCACACGCACCGCGTCGTGACGGGTCTGCACGCCCGTGAACTGGATGCCGGTGTCGGGGTGGAAGAGCTCGCAGCCGGTGAGCTTGGCCAGGAAGTCGAAATGCCACCAGGAGCGGCGGAATTCGCCGTCGGTCGCGAGCTTGAGCCCGATCGAGGCCTGCTTGTGCACGACCTTTTCGATCTCCACGTCCTCGATCTTGCGCAGATCGTCGGCCGAGATCTCGCCCTTTTCCAGACGGCTGCGGGCTTCCTTGATCTTGGCGGGACGCAGGAGGCTGCCGACCTCGTCGGCGCGGAAGGGGGCTTTGGTTCGCTGCATTCTTGTTTCTCCCAGTTTCAGTCGGCGCAATTTCTACGTCCTCTCCCCG
>NZ_LWIG01000062.1:39600-91203 GCF_002068095.1 Bradyrhizobium sacchari
AGTGGAGGGATCAGTGGGCCGCCCCTGCGACACCGAGGTGCCGCTCCAGGACCGACGGGTCAGCCTTCAACGCGGCGCTCGGAGCGTCGTGGACGATGGTTCCGCGCTCCAATATCACAACGCGGTCGGCGAGCCCCAGAATCTTTTGGGCATTCTGCTCGACGATGATCGAGCAGATACCCCCTGCCCGGGTGATGGTCCCGATCGCTTTGAGCAACTCCTCGACGATGATGGGGGCAAGGCCCTCGGTCGGCTCGTCCAGCAGCAGGACCTTCGGGTTGAGGGTCAGCGCGCGGCCGATCGCCAGCATCTGCTGCTCGCCGCCGGAGAGCTGATTGCCGAAATTGCTCCGCCGTTCCTTCAGCCGCGGAAACATTTCGTAGACCTTCTCCACCGTCCAGGGACCCGGCTGGGCCACAGCGGTCATGTTTTCTTCCACGGTGAGCGAGCGGAAGATGTTGCGCTCCTGCGGCACCCAGCCGATGCCGGCGCGCGCCCGCTGGTCGGGCCGGAGCGAGGTGACGTCAATGCCGGCCAGTGCGACCGTGCCCGAGAAGCGGCGGGTGACGCCGACGATGGAATTGATCAGCGTGGTCTTGCCGGTGCCGTTGCGCCCGAGCAGCGCCAGCACCTGCCCCTCGGCGAGGCTCAGGCTCATCTTCGGCAGCACCACTGCCTCGCCATAGCCGGCGCGCAGGGCATCGATCGCGAGCAGGTCAGACATTGACCGCCTCCTCGCCGAGATAGACCGCCTTGACCTGCGGATCGCGCGCGACCTGCTCGGGCGGGCCCTCGGTCAGCAGCGCGCCAGAGACCAGCACCGAGATGCGGTCGGCAAAGGAGAAGACGAGATCCATGTCGTGCTCGATCAGCAGCACCGTGACGTCGCGCGGCAGGCTGCCCACCACGGCGAGAATGTCGTGCCGCTCGCTCTCGGGCACGCCGGCGGCGGGCTCGTCGAGCAGCAGCACGCGCGGCTTTGCGGCGATGGCGACCGCGATCTCGAGCAGGCGCTGCTTGCCGTAAGGAAGCGTTACGGTCTGCTCGTTCATCACGTCGAGCAGGTGGAAGCGTGTCAGCAACTCGGCGATCTCGCCGTTGACGTCGCTGCGCGTGCCCATCCGCCGCCACCAGTCGCCGCCGTGGCCGAGGCGCTCTGAGACCGCAAGACCGATGGTCTCGAGCGGGGTCAGGTCGGGATAGAGCTGGTTGATCTGGAAGGTGCGCGACAGGCCCCGCAGCACGCGCTTGTGCACGGGCAGATCGGCGATGTCCTGGCCTTCGAGCAGGATGCGGCCCGAGTTCGGCTTCAGCACACCGGTGAGCTGGTTGATGACCGTGGTCTTGCCGGCGCCGTTGGGGCCGATCAACGCATGGCGGGCGCCCTGCTCGATCTTGAGCGAGAGATCGCGGGTGACGCGCAGGCCGCCAAAGGTCTTCTCGAGATTTTGGGTTTCGAGCGCGATGGTCATGCGTCGCTCTCCGGCACGGCGACGACAGATTTACGTCCCGCAACCTGCTTGATCACCAGGTTCGGCACATACAGCACCCAGCGATGCAGGCGTTGGCGGCCGACCAGCACGATCACGACCAGCACGAGGCCGATCCAGAACTGCCAGTATTGCGGCGTGATGGTTGAGAACAATTCCTGGAGCATGCGGAACACCACCGCGCCGACCAGTCCGCCATAGAGATAGCCGGTGCCGCCGATCACGAGCACCAGCATGAGGTCGGCGGAGCGTTCGAAGGCGAACACGTCGAGCGAGGCGATCGCGGTGGTCTGGGTGAACAGCGCGCCCGCAATGCCGGCATAGAATGCCGCGAGCGTGTAGATCGCGATCAGTCGGCGGTTGACGGGTATGCCGATGGCGGCGGCGCGCAAGGGATTGTTCTTGATCGCGCGCAGCGAGAGGCCGAACGGCGAATGCACGATGCGGCGGGCGAACAGGAACAGCACGAACAGCACGGCCAGCGAATAGAAGAAGCCGGCTTTGCCGAACATGTCGAACGGGATCTCGCCGAAGATCGGCTGCATCTCGATGCCCTGCAGGCCGTCAGTGCCGCCGGTGATGTTGGAGAAGCGCTCGGCGAGAGCTTCCAGCAGCAGCGCGATGCCGAGCGTCACCATCAGGCGCGTCAGGTCGACGCCGCGGATCACCAGGAAGCTGGTGGCGAAACCGAGCACCATCGCGGCAAGGCCGGCGACGATGAGCGCGAGCACCGGCTCGTTGATGATCCCATGCAGGGCAAGCAGTCCCGCGGCATAGGCGCCGACGCCGAAGAAGGCGGCGTGGCCGAGCGAGACGATACCGGCATAGCCGAGGATGAGATCGAGCGACATCGCAAATAGCGCGAGGCGCAGGATGTCGGTCATGATCAGATAGCGCGTGGGAAACAGAAAGCCGCAGGCCAGCACGACGAGCCAGAAGGCGAATTCGCCGTAGTGCCAGCGCGCCTGGCGCTGGGCGTGAAAACCGACGTCGGAGGAGGCGGTCATCGGCGAACTCAACGCGCGGCCGTGCGGCCGAACAGACCGTTCGGGCGCCAGATCAGGATCACGATCATCATGGTGTAGATCACGAAGGGGCCCATCTTCGGCACGTAATACTTGCCGGCGACGTCGCCCATGCCGAGCAGAAGGGAGGCCAGGAACGGACCGGTGATCGAGGATGAGCCGCCGACCGTGACCACGATCAGGAAGTAGATCATGAACTTCAGCGGGAAATACGGATCGAGGCCGAGGATCTCGGCGCTGAGCGCGCCACCGAGTCCGGCCAGCCCGCAGCCGAAGGCAAAGGTGAAGGCGAACACCTGCGGCACGTTGATGCCGAGGCCGCTCGCGGCGCGCGGGTCATCGACCGCGGCGCGCAGGCGGCTGCCGAAGCGGGTCTTGGTCAGCACCATCTGCAGGCCAATGGTGAGCAGGCCGCAGATGACGATGATCATCAGCCGGTAGCGGCCGATGCCGACGCCGAACACGTCGAACTGGCCCTGGAGCACGGCCGGCAGATTGATGAACACGCGCGAGGAGCCCTGGATGTAGTCGACGGCTGCGACCGACATGAAAGTCAGGCCGATGGTGAACAGCACCTGGTCGAGATGACTGCGCGTATAGAGATGTCGGTAGAGCGTGCGCTCCAGCGCGATGCCGATTGCAGCCGACGAGACGAAGGCAAGCGGCAGCGCAGCGAAGAACGGCCAGCCCATCCGGTTGACCAGCACCATGCAGACATAGCCGCCGGCCATGGCGAAGGCGCCATGGGCGAGGTTGACGAAGTTCATCAGGCCGAGCGTGACCGCGAGACCGCAGGCGAGCACGAACAGCAGCATGCCGTAGGCAACGCCATCGAACAAATTGGTGAGGATCGCGGTCATCGGGGGTCGAGGTCATCTCAAGTGTGGTCAAGGGCCGTGCTGCGCTCCCTCTCCCGCTTGCGGGAGAGGGTTGGGGAGAGGGTGTCTCCGCAAAGGGACAGTCCACTAGTGGAAAGAGCCCTCACCCGACGCTTCGCGTCAACCTCTCCCGCAAGCGGGAGAGGTGAAGCAAGCGCGTCACTTCTTGGTCTTGCCGAGATCCTTGACGGCCTCGAAGGTCGCGAACTCGACATTGTAAAGCTCGCCGTCGACCTTCTCGACCTTGCGGATGTAGATGTTCTGCACGATGTCGCGGGTCTCGGGGTCGATCGAGATCGGACCCCGCGGGCTCTCCCACTTCTGGCCCTTCATCGCCTCGATCAGCTTGTCGCCGTTGGTGTCGCCACCGGTCTTCTTCAGCGCCTCGTAGATCAGGTTGATACCGTCATAGCCGCTCACCGCCATGAAGCCCGGGCGGTTGCCGAAGGCCTTCTTGTAGGCCGCGACGAAGTCCTTGTTCATCGCGGACGGATGCGCTGCGGAATAGAGATGCGCGGTGACCGTGCCGAGCACGGCGTCGCCCATGTTGTTGAGCAGGTCGTCGTCCGTGACGTCGCCCGGCCCGATCACCTTGATGCCGGCCTTGTCGAGGCCGCGCTCGGCATACTGCTTCATGAAGTTGCCGCCCTGGCCCGCCGGCACGAACACGAAGATGGCGTCGGGCTTGGCATCCTTCATGCGCTGGAGGAACGGCGCGAAGTCGGGGTTGGCGAGCGGCGTCTTGACCTCTTCGACCACCTCGCCGCCGCCCGCGGTGAAGTTCTGCTTGAAGAAGTTGAGCGCGTCATTGCCCGGGGCGTAGTCCGAGGTCAGCGTCGCGACCTTCTTGATGCCATTCTTCACCGCCCAGTCGGCGATGATGGTCGAGGACTGCGCCAGCGTGAAGCTGGTGCGCACGATATAGGGCGAGCGCTCGGTGATGATCGAGGTACCGGCCGCCATCACGACTTCCGGGATCTTGGCTTGCGTCGCCAGCGGCGCGGCCGCGAGCGCCGCGGGCGTCACGCCGAAGCCGGCGATGAAGTTGACCTTGTCGTTGACGATCAGCTCCTGCGCGGCGGTCTTGGTCTTGTCAGGAATCGCCGCATCGTCCTTGAGGATGATCTCGATCTTCTTGCCGGCGACGGTGTCGCCCTTCTGCTGCATGTAGAGCTTGATCGCGTTCTCGATCTGCTTGCCGGTCGAAGCCTGGCCGCCGGTCATCGGCAGGATCAGGCCGACCTTGACGCTGTCCTCGGCTTTGGCCGACGCGACGGCCGCAAGGCCCGCGATGACGGCCGCCGCTGCGGTGCGCGAAAAAATCTTGCGTTCGAACATCAGATGTCCCTCCCCTTCATTCCTGATCTCTTGTGCGCCGGACCGAGTGCCCGGTCCTTGCCGCGCTTCACCTATGGACAAGCCATGCCGTGCGGCCACATGGCGTCCTCTGCAACCCCGTTGTCAATCGGACGTTGGGCGACCATTCGGCGCAAGCCGCTTGTCCGAGCCAATGACGGCGGGAGAGATTTGTACGATTGTACAAATATAATGGTCCTGTCAACGAAAAAGCCTTTTCGTTGCTCAGGCCAGTCTGGCGCTGGCTTGCTGATGCGGCAGTCTAGGAGGCCCCACGACGACGTGGATGGATAATTCCGCCTCTTATTTGCAGAATCTGAACATCCCGAATGTCGCGCCGTAAGGCATTGCTGGCCGACGTTCGCTCCCTCCGTACCAATGAATACGCGATGTATACCGTATCAACTGCAGTAGCGCCCGCAAGGGGATAATAACGGTATTATAACACCTTTATGTATACAAAGAAATCGGTCTTCGAATAGGCCAATTTTATTCGTTGAGGACTAGAGTCCGCCGCTTCGCCAATCCGGCCCGATACAGAAGTTGCTCATGCCGTTCCGTCCGCTTTCGATCGCTGTCGCAGTCGCACTGCTGGCTTCCACTCTTGGAGGCTGCGGCTCCGTCAACGAGAAGCTCTCGGCGGGCATGGGTGACTACGTCCCGCAATGGGCCGGCGGCCTGCCGGCCGATGCTCCGCCGCGACCGGGCACACCGCAATACGACGCCTACATGAAGGAACGCGAACGCAAGCGGCTGATGCCGGCGGCCGATCGCGAGAAGGAAGAGCAGGCGCAGAAAGGCACGACGGGGACGACGTCGGCCGGCGCGGTGCGTTAGCCTCTCGGCGTCATTCCGGGACGCGCGAAGCGCAAACCCGGAATGACGGTGCCCTAATCCATAAACACCACCGTCTTGCGGCCGTTGAGGATGACGCGGTCGTCGAGATGGTAACGGATCGCGCGGGCCAGTACGCGGCGTTCGATGTCGCGGCCCTTGCGGACGAGATCTTCCGGCGTGTCGCGGTGGCTGATGCGCTCGACGTCCTGGTCGATGATCGGGCCTTCGTCGAGGTCGCGCGTGACGTAATGCGCGGTGGCGCCGATCAGCTTCACCCCGCGCTCGTGCGCCTGGTGATAGGGTTTTGCGCCCTTGAAGCCAGGCAGGAACGAGTGGTGGATGTTGATGCAGCGCCCCGAGAGCTTCGCCGACAGGTCGTCCGACAGGATCTGCATGTAGCGGGCGAGCACGACGAGATCGGTCTTTGTCTTGCCGACGAGATCCATGATGTGCGCCTCCTGCTCCCGCTTAGTCTCCTTGGTAATCGGCAAATGGTGGAACGGGATGCCGCCGAAATCGAGCCCGTCATAGACTTCGCGCGGATGGTTGGAGACGATCGCCGCAAGCGTCATCGGCAACTCGCCGGTACGCCAGCGATAGAGGATGTCGACCAGGCAATGGTCGGACTTCGAGACCAGCAGCATCACCTTGCGATGCGCGGCGCGGTCGCGCATCTGCCATTCCATGCCGAACCGCTCGGCGATCGCGGCAAAGCCGGTCTGGAGCGCTGCGAGCTCCACGGCGAGATCTGCCGCGGTGAACACCACGCGCATGAAGAACTTCTTGGTCTCGACGTCGTCGAACTGCTGGGCATCGAGAATGTTCTGTCCGTTATGGGCCAGGAAGGTGGACACCGCCGAGACGATGCCGGGGCGATCCGGACAGGACAGGGTCAGGACATATTGATGGTCGGGCATCTTGATGAATGCGCTTGGCTCTTGATGAAGGTTTGTGCAACGGCCGCGGAACACCCCGCGATTTGCGTCCTGCTCTAGCACCGACGCTGGCCTTGCGCCAATCCCGGACGAAGAGTCAGGATAAACGGACGCTTGCGATTTACCACCGGAGCACGCCCATGGCCGACCGCTTGAACGGCACCCGCATCCTGATCCTGGAAACGCGCGAGGAGGCGCAGTTCTCGAAGCTGCTGGCCGAGCAAGGCGCCGATGTCGTGCAGTGCCCGATGTTCACCATCGTGGATGCGCCGGACCCCGCTCCCGTCGAGGCCTGGATCCGCCGTGCCATCGACAGGCCCTTCGACGACCTCGTGCTGATGACCGGCGAAGGCCTGCGGCGGATCATGAAGCTCGCGCGGGCCCGCGGGCTCGACCAGGCCATGGTCGCCTCCCTTGCCCGATCGCGAAAATTCACCCGCGGACCGAAGCCGGGAAAGGCGCTGCGCGAGATTGCCCTCGAAGCGCAGCAGACCACGGAAAAGCCGACCACCGAGGGTGTGATCGAGATGCTGGGCAGGCTCGACCTAAAAGGGCATCGGCTTGGCCTGCAGCTCTATCCCGACAAGGACCACAGCGCGCTGACCGGCGCGCTATCAGCGCAAGGCGCCGAGGTCGACACCGTGCTTCCTTATGTTTACGATTCCAAGGCCGCGGACGCCAACATCATCACCGCCATCGACGACATGGCGGAGGGCCGGATCGATTCGATCGCACTGACCAACCTCGGGCAGGTCCGCCGCCTGATCGAAGCCGCCAGGGCGCATGGCAGCGAGGCGAAGCTGCGGGCCGGCCTCGAACGCACGCTGATCGCGTCTGTCGGCCCGGCAGTCTCTGGTGAGCTCGCCGCGCACGGTTTGCGCACTGACGTCTCGCCGGCCGATGAAGCCTTTTTCATGCGTCCGCTGATCTCGGCGATGGCGAGTGCACTGGCGGAGCGGAAGGCGGGACGCGCAGCGAGGTAGGAGCCGGGCGCGGGGGCGGCCTGCAGCGGCTGTGATTGACAGGCCCACCGTCAGCGCTAGGTTGCCGAACAGCAAGAAGAAACAACAAAAGCAGGGAATCGCCGTGACACGCGTCATCGCCTCTTGAGCAGAGGCGCGCGACCTTCAGCGCTCGCACCGTTCCGCATTCGCAACTATCGCTTCCAGTGGCCGTCCGACCTGCTCACCTCCTGGGCTTTCGAGATCGAAACACTGGTGCTCGGCTGGTACATCCTGGTCGAGACCGGGTCGGTGCTGCTGCTGACCATTCTCGCCTCGCTGCAATATCTGGGAACGCTGATTGCACCGGCGCTCGGAATGGTCGGCGACCGCGTGGGGCATCGCGATCTCCTCGTCGTGCTGCGCCTCACCTATACGGCGCTGGCCTCGACCATCATGGTGCTGGCGATGACCGGGCACATGGCGCCGCTCAACGTCATGATCATCGTGACGATCATGGGCCTGATCCGCTCCTCCGATCTCGGCCTTCGCAGCGCGCTGCTCGCCGACATCATGCCGGCCGAGCAGCTGGTCGGCGCAATCAGCCTGTCGCGCACGACCCAGGATAGCGCCCGCATTGCCGGAGCGCTGACCGGAGCCGGACTGTTTGCCGTACTCGGCATTGGCCTCGTCTATGCGGCGGTCGCAAGCCTCTATTTCTTGGCCGCGATTCTCATGTCCTGCCTGACCCGGCCGGAACGGACCGTTGCCACGACGGACCTGCCGGCGAGCAGCCGCGCTGTTTCAAAACTGCTCGACGAGCTGAAGGAAGGGATTGTCTACGCCTGGAATGGCCCTGGAATGGGCGCCGCGCTGTGCGTCGCATTCCTCGCCAATCTCACCGCGTTTCCCTTCACCGGAGGATTGCTGCCCTACATCGCGCGCGAAATCTTTCACACCGACCAGACCGGTCTCGGCTATCTCTCGGCAAGCTTCGCCGTCGGCTCGCTGATCGGCTCGATCACGCTCAGCCTGGTCGGCGGACTGCGTATCGCCCGGCTGCTGATCGGCGCGACGCTGGCCTGGTACGCCATGCTGCTGGTGTTCGTCGAGATCAGGACCATGCCGGTGGCGATGGCCTGCCTCGTTCTCGCCGGCATCGCCCAGAGCATGTCGATGATCTCGGCGGCCGTGATCCTGATGCGCACGGCGAGCGCCCATCTGCGCGGCCGCGTGATGGGCGTGCGCATGATGGTGATCTACGGCCTGCCGCTCGGATTGCTCGCGGCCGGCAGCCTGATCGACACCATCGGCTATTCAGCGACGGGTTCGCTCTACGCCGCCGCGGGCTTCATCGCGATGCTGGCGATCGCGATCCGCTGGCGCGCCGATCTCTGGCCGCTGCACGCCCCCGCCAACACGCGCTAATCCCCATACCCGCGCAGCCGTTCGACATTAAGAATGGTGACGCCGCCATATTCCAGCCGCAGCAGCCCCTCTTTCTCCAGCCGGTTCAGCGCGCGGTTGGCGTTCTGGCGCGACATGCCGGAGAGCGCCCCGATCTCCTCCTGGGTGATCTCCAGATGCGCGGTCGATTCCGGATAGAGGATCGGGTTGAACAGCGAGGCGATGCTGCGGGCAAGCCGCGAGGTCGCATCGAGCGTGCGGTTGACCTCGAGCATGCCGATGAACTGACCGAGCCGCTCGTTGAGCTGTCGCACCAGGAAGCGGTTGAAGCCGACGCTGTTCTCGAACAGCCACATGAAGGCGCTGCGCTCCATCAGCGCGACGCGGCTGCTACGTAGCGCCACCACGTCGTAGCGGCGCGGCTCATTCTTGAGCACGCTGCCCTCACCGAACCAGGCCCCCGCCGTGAGCCCGGCAAGGCTGGTCTCCTTGCCGTCGCGCGACACCCCGCCCATCCGGGCCAGGCCAAAGACCATGCCGGCCCAATAGTCGAACGTATCACCGCGCATGAACACGGTCTCGCCGGTGCCGTAGGACCGCTCCGTGATTCCGGCGCGAGCGACCTCGATCTCCGCTTGCGCGAGTTCGCGCGACCAGGCGGCGATGCGCCTCAGATGATCCTCTGAAATCATAACCTCGAAGTCAGCCGCACCGTGTCGACACCCCGTCCTTATGCTGCGCTGCAGCATCACCATTCCGCCCAGGCATCCGACGAAAGATGGAGGCGGCCTCGGTCCGAAAAACTTTGTCGCAGAATTGTCAGGCCGGAGACATTTCAAAATAACGCTTTCCCCTATTGAGAGCCACCTCGGGTGGTGCGGCTTTTGATCCCGAAAGGGAGCGAGCGCCGCGCCGGTCCGGTCGAGACCAATGTGCATGGTCTGACCGGCACGGCCGTACTAGGATCGCCCGACAGGAACCGACGAAGAGCGCCAATCAAGCGCCATCACCGGGAGGGA
Organism: Bradyrhizobium sacchari; assembly: GCF_002068095.1. GTDB lineage: Bacteria > Pseudomonadota > Alphaproteobacteria > Rhizobiales > Xanthobacteraceae > Bradyrhizobium > Bradyrhizobium sacchari. The sequence continues at coordinate 49,489 of NZ_LWIG01000062.1, forward strand.
TTCGTTTGGTGGCTACCAGTCTCGAAGTGCGCGGCGTGTCCTTGCGATTCGGCGGCGTCCGTGCGCTGACCGATGTCAGCTTCGCCATCAAGGAAGGCGAGCTGTTCTCGATCATCGGCCCCAATGGCGCCGGCAAGACCTCGATCGTGAACTGTATTTCCGGTCGCTACAAGCCGACCGAAGGCCAGCTGTTCTATGGCGATCGCGATATCACCGGTTTGACGCCGAATGCCCGCGCTTCGCTCGGCATCGGCCGCACCTTCCAGAATCTGGCGCTGTTCCACCACATGAGCGTGCTCGACAACATCATGGTCGGGCGCCATCACCTCCTGAAGAACAACTTCCTCACGGGATCGCTGTACTGGCTTACCGGCGCGCGCAAGGAAGAGCTCGAGCACCGCCGCAAGGTGGAAGAGATCATCGACTTCCTCGATCTGCAGTCGGTGCGCAAGGCGACCGCCGGCACCCTCTCCTACGGCCTGCGCAAGCGCGTCGAGCTCGCCCGCGCCATGGCGCTGGAGCCACGCCTCATCCTCCTCGATGAGCCGATGGCCGGCATGAACTTCGAGGAGAAGGAGGACATGGCCCGCTACATCGTCGATCTCAACGAGGAGTTCGGGATGACAGTGGTGATGATCGAGCACGACATGGGCGTGGTGATGGACATCTCCCACCGCGTCATGGTGCTGGATTTCGGCCGCAAGATCGCCGAGGGCGATCCGGGCGCGGTGCTCGCCGATCCCCACGTCAAGCGCGCCTATCTTGGTGAAGAGGACGAGGCGCTGGTCGATCCCGACGATGCTCCACCGGCGCAGGAGAGCGCGGCATGATGGATTATGCAGGCCGCGTCGCACAGGCCGACACCTATCCGAAGATGCTGCGGCTCAATGCAAAAGAGCACGGCAACGAGATCGCGTTGCGTGAGAAGGATCTCGGGCTCTGGCGCATCTTCACCTGGAACGACTACCAGAGGCGCGTGCGCGACTTCGCGCTCGGCCTCATCGAGCTCGGCCTTGGCCGCGGCGACGTCGTCGGCATCATCGGCGACAACCGGCCGGACTGGGTGGCTGCAGAGGTCGCAACGCATGCGATCGGCGGCCTCAGCCTCGGGCTCTATCGCGACGTGCTGGACGAGGAGGCCTCCTATCTCCTCAATTATGGCGAGGCGCAGCTGGTCTTCGCCGAAGACGAGGAGCAGGTGGACAAGCTGCTTACGCTCGCCGACCGCGTCCCGAAGCTGAAGCACATCATCTATTCCGATCCGCGCGGTATGCGGAAATATGACGACCCGCGCCTGATGTCGGCGGAGAAGTTCGCCGAGCTCGGCCGTGCCCGGGCCGCGCGCGAGCCGGGGCTTTACGACGAGCTGGTCGATGCGACCAAGGGCGAGGACGTCGCGATCCTCTGCACCACGTCGGGCACCACCTCGCATCCAAAGCTCGCAATGCTCGCCGCCGGCCGCGTGCTCGGCCATTGCGCGACCTATCTTGCCTTCGACCCCAAAGGTCCCGACGACGAATATGTCTCGGTGCTGCCGCTGCCCTGGATCATGGAGCAGGTCTACGTGCTCGGCAAAGGCCTGCTCTGCCGGATGAAGATCAACTTCGTCGAAGAGCCCGACACGATGATGAACGATCTGCGCGAGATCGCGCCGACCTTCGTGCTCTTTGCCCCACGGGTCTGGGAATCCATCGCCGCCGACGTCCGCGCCAAGGTGATGGATGCGACGTCCCTCAAGCAGCGCCTGTTCGACATCGGCATGAAGTCGGGCCTCGCTGCGCTCGAGCAGGGCAAGCGCTCCGGCTTTGCCGACGCCATCCTGTTCCGCGCGCTGCGCGACCGCCTCGGCTTCACCCGCCTGCGCTCGGCCGCCACCGGTGGCGCGGCGCTCGGGCCCGATACCTTCAAGTTCTTCCAGGCCATGGGCGTGCCGCTGCGCACGCTCTACGGCCAGACCGAGCTGCTGGGTGCCTACACGCTGCATCCCGAGGGCAAGGTCGATCCTGATACGACGGGCGTGCCGATGGCCGACAACGTCGAGATCCGCATCGACAATGCCGACGTCCACGGCGTCGGCGAGATCGTGGTGCGGCATCCCAACATGTTCCTGGGGTACTACAAGAACCCGGAAGCGAGCGTCGCCGACATCAGGGACGGCTGGATGCTGTCGGGCGATGCCGGCTATTTCAATGCCAACCGGCAGCTCGTCGTCATCGACCGCATCAAGGATCTCGCCGAGACCTCACGCGGCGAGCGCTTCTCGCCGCAGTTCATCGAGAACAAGCTGAAATTCTCGCCCTATATCGCCGAAGCCGTGGTGCTGGGCGCGGGCCGCGACGCGCTCGCCGCGATGATCTGCATCCGCTACTCCATCATCTCGAAATGGGCGGAGAAGAACCGCCTCTCCTTCACGACCTACAGCGACCTCGCCTCGCGCCCCGAGGTCTACGCGCTGCTGCAAAAGGAGGTCGAGACCGTCAACGCCACGCTGCCGCCCGCCCAGCGCATCTCGCGCTTCCTCTTGCTCTACAAGGAGCTGGACGCCGACGACGGCGAGCTCACCCGCACGAGAAAGGTGCGCCGCGGCGTCATCAACGAGAAGTACGAAGGCATCATCGACGCGATCTACCGCGGCGATTCCGACATCCCCGTCGACACTGTCATCCGCTTCCAGGACGGCACCACGCAGCGCGTGCGAACGACGCTGCGCGTCGTCGACCTCGGCGGACACGGGCACATGGCGGAGGCCGCGGAGTGATACGGGTGTCTGTGGCAAGCGGCGCTGCTCTTCGCCTCTCCCCGCTCGCGGCAGCGCTATCCCATGTGCACTCCGTCATTGCGAGCGCAGCGAAGCAATCCAGACTGTTTCCGCGGAAAGATACTGGATTGCTTCGCTGCGCTCGCAATGACGATGTGGGTGCAGCAGGAGACCATACATGAACACCGCCTTCCTCATCCAGCTCCTGGTCAACGGCCTCGTGGTCGGCACGCTCTATGGCGTGGTCGCGATGTCGTTCGTGCTGATCTACAAGGCGACGCAGGTCGTCAATTTCGCGCAAGGTGAATTGCTGCTGGTCGGCGCCTGGGTGTGCTGGGCGCTGCTCGCCAAATACCAAGTGCCGTTCTGGATCGGCATGCCGATCACGCTGGTGTTTATGTTCGTGTTCGGCATCGCTGTGCAGGTGCTGATCCTGCGGCCGATGATCGGCGAGCCGATCATATCGGTCATCATGGTGACGATCGGCCTGTCCACCGTGCTCCAGGCCACGCTGAAATGGATGTTCGGCGTCAATCCGCAGCCGTTCCCGCGCGTGTTCGAGAGCCAGTCCGTCAGCCTGTTCGGCCTCCAGATCCAGACCGTCTATGTGATGAGTCTCGTGGTCTCGGTCGCGATGATGATCGGCATGGCCTGGTTCTTCCGCGCCTCGAAATACGGCCTCGCCATGCGCGCCACCGCGTTCAACCAGCAGGTCGCGCAGTCGCTCGGCATCTCCGTGAAAAGCGTGTTCGCGATGGCCTGGGCGATCTCGGCGACAGTCTCGGCCGTCGCGGGCGTCGTGGTTGCGGTCGTCAACGGCGTCTCGTCGGGCCTTGCCGCCTACGGCATCAAGGTGTTTCCGGCTGCGATCCTTGGCGGGCTCGATTCCGTCGGCGGCGCCGTACTCGGGGGCATCATCATCGGGCTCCTCGAGAACGCCGCCCAATATGTCGACAGCCAGTATCTGCATTGGGGCAATCTCTACGAAATCGCACCGTTCTACGTCCTTATCATCGTGCTGATGATCAAGCCCTACGGCCTGTTCGGCACCCACGACATCGAGCGGATCTGACCCATGGCCGGCCCTGCCCTCATTCCCGCTGGTGACTTCCGCACCTCCTACGCGGCCGACACCACGATCTTTCCGACCACGACCAGCCGCAATTTCGCGATTGCGGGCGTGCTGCTGCTGTGCCTCGCGCCGCAATTCTTCAGCGGCTACTGGCTCAGCATCCTGATCCAGATCGGCATCTTCTCGATCGCGGCGCTCGGCCTCAACATCCTGGTCGGCTTCACCGGCCAGATCTCGATCGGGCATGCCGCCTTCTTCCTGCTCGGCGCCTTCACCTCGGCCTACATCTCCAACAACGCGCCGATCCCGGTGTTCTTCGCGATTCCGCTCGCCGGCGTCGTCACCGCGCTGGTCGGATTGATCTTCGGCATCCCGGCCGCACGGCTGAAGGGCCTCTATCTCGTCATCGCGACCCTGGCCGCGCAATACATCCTGCTCGACTTCTTCTCCCGCGCCGAATGGTTCTCCGGCGGGTCGGTGCCGGCGAGCGCCGAGCCGTTTTCGATCTTCGGCTATACGCTGCGCGGCGATAAACAATATTTCTACGTCGTGCTCGCCTATGTGCTCCTGAGCTACATCCTCGTCACCAACCTGATGCGCACGCGCGACGGCCGCGCGCTGGTGGCGATCCGCGACCATTATCTCTCCGCCGAGATCATGGGCATCAACCTCACCAAATACCGCACCCTGTCGTTTGGCCTTGCCGCCTTCTTCGCTGGCATCGCCGGCGCGCTCTACGCACATTACCAGCTCGTGGTCTCCCAGGAAGGTTTCGGCATCGAGCGCTCGATCCTGTTCCTGGCCATGATCATCATCGGCGGCACCGGTTCGATCATGGGCACGCTGATGGGCACTGCGTTCGTGGTGCTGCTGCCTGAGACCATGGAGTTCATCAGCCTGTACTTGAAAGGCGGCGCGATCGACAAGGCGTTGTCGCTCAATAACAACATCACCTTCCTGCGTGAGATCGCGATCGGGGTGATCATCATCGCGTTCCTGATGTTCGAGCCCGACGGGCTCGCGCATCGCTGGCGGCAGATCAAGGCGTACTGGAAACTCTACCCGTTCTCGCATTGAGCGCGGCAATCTCACTTAAACAATAACAGGAGGAACCGACCCATGAAGGCAAAATCCCTTTTGAGCACCGCGTCGCTCGCGATCGTGATCGCCGCATTCTCGGCGAGCGCGCAGGCGCAGATCGCGATCGGGCATCTCGCCGATTATTCCGGCGGTACCTCCGACGTCGGCACGCCCTATGGCCAGGCCGTCGCCGACACCTTCGCCTGGGTCAACAAGAACGGCGGCGTCGGCGGCAAGCAGCTCAATGTCGACACCAACGACTACGGCTACCAGGTGCCGCGCGCGATCGCGCTGTACAAGAAGTGGTCGGCGCCGGACAGCAAGGTGGCGGCGATCATGGGCTGGGGCACGGCCGACACCGAAGCTCTGACCGGCTTCCTCGCCCAGGACAAGATCCCCGATCTCTCCGGCTCCTATGCCGCCGCGCTGACCGATCCCGAAGGCACCAGCGGCAAGGCCAAGCCCGCGCCCTACAATTTCTTCTACGGCCCGAGCTATTCGGACTCGCTGCGCGCGATGCTGATGTGGGCGGCCGAGGACTGGAAGGCCAAGGGCAAGAGTGGCAAGCCGAAATTCGTCCACATGGGCGCCAACCACCCCTATCCGAACGCACCGAAGGCCGCGGGCGAAGCCATGGCGCAGGAGCTCGGCTTCGAGGTACTGCCGCCGCTGGTGTTCGCGCTGACGCCGGGTGACTACAGCGCGCAGTGCCTGAGCCTGAAATCCTCGGGCGCCAACTACGCCTATCTCGGCAACACCGCGGCCTCGAACATCTCGGTGATGAAGGCCTGCAAGACCGCCGGCGTCGAGATCCAGTTCCTCGGCAATGTCTGGGGCATGGACGAGAACGCCGCCAAGACGGCCGGAGATTCCGCCAATGGCGTGATCTTCCCCTTGCGCACCGCGGTGAGCTGGGGCGGTGATGCGCCCGGCATGAAGACGGTGATGGAAATCTCCAAGATGTCCGACCCGACCGGCAAGGTCTACCGCCCGGTGCACTACATCGCGGCCGTCTGCTCGGCCCTGTACATGAAGGAAGCACTCGACTGGGCCGTCAAGAACGGCGGCGCCACCGGTGAGAATGTCGCCAAGGGCTTCTACCAGAAGAAGGACTGGGTCCCTGCCGGCATGGAGGGCGTATGCAATCCCTCGACCTGGACCGACAAGGACCACCGCGGCACGCTGAAGGTCGATCTCTACCGCACCAAGGTGTCGGGCGCGACCGACGGCGACCTCAACGACCTCATGGCGAAGGGCACAATCAAGCTCGAGAAGGTGAAGACCGTCGAGCTTCCGCGCAAGCCGGAACTGCTGGGGTGGTGAGCCACGCCGTTTCGCCACCCACAATTGTCATCCCCCGCCTCGCGCGCATTGCGCACTGGAGCGGGGGATCCAGTACGCCGCGGCTTCTCCGTGAATCTCAGGCGTCTCTGGAATACTGGGTCGCCCGGTCAAGCCGGGCGACGACAAGCGGAGAGTTTTGAAGCATGACCGAAACCGCAGAAGCCGTTCGTCCCTCACCCAGCATCGTCCCCGCGCCACCCCTCCTCGGGGTGCGCAACATCGAGGTCGTCTATGACGACGTGATCCTGGTGCTGCGCGGCCTCAGCCTCGACGTGCCCAAGGGCGCGATCGTGGCATTGCTGGGGGCCAACGGCGCCGGCAAGTCGACGACGCTGAAGGCGATCTCGGGACTGCTCAAGACCGAGGATGGCGAGGTCACGCGCGGTGAGATCCTGTTCGAGGGCCAACGCATCAACGGCATCGACCCCGACAAGATCGTCCGCCGCGGCATCTTCCAGGTGATGGAGGGCCGCCGCATCGTCGCCGACATGACCTCGCTGGAGAACCTCAAGCTCGGCGCCTTCACCCGCAGGGACCGCGAGGTCGATGCCGACCTCGACATGGTCTTCAACTATTTCCCGCGCCTGAAGGAGCGCACCGGCCTTGCCGGCTATCTCTCCGGCGGCGAACAGCAGATGCTCGCGATCGGCCGCGCGCTGATGGCGCGCCCGAAGATGATCCTGATGGACGAGCCGTCGATGGGCCTGTCACCGCTGCTGGTGAAGGAAGTGTTTTCCATCATCCAGAAGATCAACCGCGATCTCGGCGTCACCATCCTCCTGGTCGAGCAGAACGCGCGTGCCGCGCTGTCGGTGGCGAGCCACGGCTACATCATGGAGCAGGGCAAGGTCGTGCTCGACGGCACCGCGGACGAATTGCGCGACAACGAGGACGTCAAGGAATTCTACCTCGGCGGCGCCGGCGACCAGCGCAAGAGCTTCAAGAACCTCAAGAGCTTCAAGCGGCGCAAGCGCTGGCTGTGAGATTCAACTCAGCACCTGCTCCGCTTCCGTGACTGCGCAGAGAACATGATAGAACGACGACGCAGGAATGGTCTCGACCAGCGATTTGCCGCCGCTGTCAAACTGGTCGTACCAGCCGCCCTTGACGGGATGGCTGAGATAATGCCGTTCGAGCCGCACCAGCGCCGCGCGCGCCTCCTCCGCCGCGCCCGCCTCGCCGGACTCGGCCTGCGCGATCCACGCTTTTGCGATCTCCGTCTGCGGCCACAGCCGGCGCGTGCTGCGACGGATCTTGCCGCTCGCATCGCCCTCGTCGATCAGGCAGCCCGTCGTCTCGTCGCGATAGCGCAGCGCGGTCGCCAGCAGCTCGCTGCGCCGCTGCCCGGTCGGACAACCCGTGATGCGCTCAAATCCCTTCAGCAGCCAGACCCATTCCGCCTGGTGGCCCGGCTCGACGCTGACCGGCTCGATCTTGGACCAGTCCTCCTCGAAATACTCCGACAACACGTGCTTCTGCCTGTCGTAGAGGTTGGCGAGGAACAGCGCGAAGAACTCGCCGGCGCGGTTCTGGAACGACAGATCGTGGGACGCGTCGAAGCATGCGATCATCGCCTCGAACAAATGCATGTGAGGGTTCTGCCGGCGCGGCAGCGAGACCGGCAGGCCTTCGTGGACGCCGCCATGCGGCGAGCGCAGGTGGCCGTCGAGGAAGGCGAGCAGCGCGTCGATCTCGGCCCGAACCTGCGCATCCCTGTCGAGCGCGTAGACGGTCGCGAGCGCAAACAGGATGAAGGCGTGGTCATAGGCATCGCGCCGGCCATCCAGCACCGCGCCCTCCGGCGTCAGGCGGTGCACATAGCCGGGTTTGCCGTCGGGCGATTTGGCCTTCGCCAACAGGTGCTCCAGCCCCTTCAGCGCGATGGCACGGCCCGCGGGATACCAGCCCATCTGCGCCGCCTTGGCGTAGCAGTAGATCTGCCGCGCCTGCACGAACACCCGCCGCGGCGCGGCGGCATCCGCCGTGCCGTCGCGGTGCAGCCGGTCGATGAAACCGCCTGTGGCATGATCCCAGCCGACCGTCGACCACAGCGGCATCGCATCCTCGATCATGCGGTGCTTCAGGCGCGCGACGACGCCGGCCGTCTCCTCCGCCCCGACGATCCGTTCCCCCGCCATCTCGCCTTCTCCACATCCCGACAATGGCCGTCTGATACCTATGCCAGCGGCGGCGTGCAACGGATGCCAACCCGGAAGGATCAGCCATGACCGCCCATTACGACGCCCTCGAGACGCGCGAGCAAGCTGCGCGCGAGGCCGAGCTGTTTTCGCGCCTGCCCGGCGTGCTGCGCAGCGCGATGACGGCGCCCGCCTATGCCGAGCGGCTCAAGAGCGTGGATCCCGACACGGTAACCACACGCACGGCGCTGGCGGGCCTGCCGGTGCTGCGCAAGTCGGAACTGCCGGCCCTGCACAAGGCCTCCGCGCCCTTCGGCGGCTTCGTGGCGGCGGCACCCGGCTCGTTTGCGCGGCTCTTCACCTCCCCGGGACCGATCTTCGAACCGGAGGGACGACAAGCCGATCCGTGGCGCGGCGCCCGGGCGCTGTTCGCGGCCGGGTTCCGCGAGGGCGACATCGTGCTCAACACCTTCAGCTACCACCTCACGCCCGGCGGCTTCATCTTCGACGCGTCGGCGCGTGCGCTCGGTTGTGCGGTGATCCCGGCGGGNNNCGGGTCCCGGCAATACCGAGCAGCAATTCGAGTTGATCGAAGCCTACCGGCCGGTCGGCTACAGCGGTACGCCCGACTTCCTGAAGATCCTGCTCGACGCAGCGGCGACCGCGGGCCGCGACGTCTCATCGATCAAGCGCGCACTGGTCTCGGGCGCGGCCTTCCCGCCCTCACTCCAGGCCGAGATCAAGGCGCGCGGCATCGACGCCTACCAGGCCTTCGGCACTGCCGATCTCGGCCTCATCGCGTTCGAGACCGAAGCCCGTGAAGGCATGGTCGTGAACGAGAACCTGATCATGGAGATCGTCAAGCCCGGCACCGGCGATCCCGTGGCGCCGGGCGATGTCGGCGAGATCGTCGTCACCTCGCTCGACGCGCACCATCCCTGGATCCGGCTTGCGCTCGGCGATCTCACTGCCGCGCTGCCGGGCGCCAGCCCCTGCGGCCGCACCAACATGCGTATCAAGGGCTGGATGGGCCGCGCCGACCAGACCACGAAGGTCAAGGGCATGTTCGTCCGTCCCGAGCAGGTCGCTGAGATCGGCAAGCGTCATCCCGCGCTCGGCCGCTTGCGTCTCGTCGTTACCCGCCAGGGTGAAACCGACGCGATGACGCTGAAGGCGGAAACGACGGCCGCAAGCGATGCGCTGCGCGAGGAGATCGCCGGCACCTTGCGGGCGGTGACAAAGCTCGGCGGAAGTGTCGAACTGGTGGGCCCCGGCGCGCTGCCGAACGACGGCAAGGTGATCGCTGACGAGCGGTAAAGCATAAAGCCGCCAACCTCCAATTCCCTGCTAACAGGGAATTCTGCAGGGAAAACTCGGCGGCCGAGGCGCGCGCGGCGTTGAAGCGCGCCAGCAAGTGCCTTGAAAACACGGCAGTTGGGCACTGAAGCGTCAAAACGGTATCAGGGAAATGTTCGGAGCCGATCAGGGAAGGCGGTGCTCTCGAACAGGGAGCGCAAAGCGCGGAGAAGCTTTCACACCCATCGCGGACACCGGGATTTGAGCAGCTCAGAAGGATGCTCGAGTCGGCTCCGCTTTCCAATGGCTGACTCCAAGCCCTCCATGGCGGCCTATCTCGATAGTCTAGTTACCCCGCACCGCCAATGGCGTCAGGTAACCGATGTGGACGTGTTTTGGCTACCCACGATCGGGATCACGTTTGCCGGCTCGGCGCGAGTGATCGTAACGAGGACCGTAGCGCTACGGATTGAACGTTAAACGGCTGAGCCTCACGTTTGATCTTGGGGGCCCTATTAGCATCGAAAGGGACAACATGCCCCATTGCGAATCGCTACAACCGGAAGAACGCGATAACCGACGCTCGATTGCCGATGCCGTGGATCTTCTGCACCAGCACGCTGCTTTCGACGGAGGCCACACCGTAAAAATCCGGATCGGTGGCTTGCGACTTCCCTCACAAGATATCGTCGGCTTGGTCGCCGTTTGTGCCGAGAACGCGGCGGCGGAGACATCTTTCATCGTCACGCTCCCCACCTGCAAGAAAATCCGAGCCCGAAGTCACAGCCGCGAGGACCTCGAAGAGTTCGACATCTTTCAATTCGGCGGAGCGACCGTCCATGGCAATGGCAATGTCGAGCTTGTCGATGGCACGCGGCTTCGCGCCGTCGATGTCATCCCCGTATTGCTGCCCTACAACCTCACCGAGCTCGACTGGGTAATTCTGCGTCGCACCATCGAGATGAAGGGGGCTGAGCAGGAGTGCTACACGTACTCGATCCCCTTTGATCGGCCCGTCAAAGCGTTCGATTGCCGCAATCTGCCCCTTAGGGGGACGGCTCCGCCGGTGAAGGAGATCCTGCGGTACATTGCCAAGCGAGAGCCTACGCTGAAACGCCTTTCCAGGCAAAAGGTGGACGAGACACTGCGCAAGTTCGGGATGTGGAGGCCTCGAACCCGGCGCCTTCAGTCGGTTGCAGCAGGTTGAAGCGCATTGTTGCCACAATTCGACTAGCGCCGTGGCTGATGCGCGAGTTGTGAAGATGCTGAATACAGGGGCTTCATCAACAGGAATGGAGCTCCCGATGACCCTGGACCGCGCCACGATGGAGGCCGTCCACAAACTCCGGCCTGCCAAGAGCAAGCCTCGCCCCTCCAAACAAGCATTAACCGCCTCGACTGACCCTCGCGCCCTGCCAAATCAGCTTGATTGGGGTGAAATACGGCTGCTGCCGACCCTATCCCTCAAGCCCGCGCATAAGAACGCGCGAACGCACGCCAAGAAGCAAATCAAGCAAGTCGCAAACTCGATCCTGCAGTTCGGCTGGACCTATCCGATTTTGGCGGACGAGGATCGGATCATCTGCGGCCATGCCCGCTGGGAGGCGGCCAAGCAGCTTGGGCTGAAGGAGGTCCCCGTCTTGATGATGCGCGGCCTTAGCGACGCCGAAAAGCGCGCACTGGCGCTCGCCGACAACAAGATTCCGGCGAACGCAGGCTGGGATCGCAAGCTGCTCGCCGAAGAACTCGGTGAGCTCGCCTCGCTCTTGCCCGACTGCGATCTCAGCATCGACATCACCGGGTTCGAGCCGGCCGAAATCGACGGGCTTATGCTCGATTTCGGCAACTCCGAGCACGATTCAGCTGACGCGTCCTGCACGCTCGGAGAGCAGCCCATCAGCCACAGGGGCGAGCTGTGGCAGCTTGGCGCGCATCGCGTGCTGTGTGGCGATGCCTGCGACCATAACGATTGGGCAAGGCTGATGGGGTCCGATCGGGCCCGCATGCTGATCGCCGATGGGCCCTACAATGTGCAAATTTCCAAAACGCTCGGCCGCGGCAAGATCAAGCACCGCGAATTTGCGGTTGCATCCGGGGAGATGTCGCCGGTCGAGTTTACCGATTTTCTCACGCGCTGGATGCGCCTGGCCGCCCAATTCTCGCACGACGGGTCACTGCACTTCGCGTTCGTCGATTGGCGCCATATTGGCGAAATGCACAACGCAGGTCACGCCGTCTTCGGTCCGCTGCAGAACCTGGTGGTCTGGAACAAAACCAATGGCGGCCAAGGCAGCTTTTACCGTTCCCAGCACGAACTGATCTTCGTCTACAAAAACGGGGATGGGCCACATCTCAACAATGTTGAGCTGGGCCGCCACGGCCGCAACCGCTCCAACGTCTGGACCTATGCCGGCGTCAATACCTTCCGCCAGGATCGCCTCGATGATCTCACGGTGCATCCCACGGTGAAACCGGTCGCCTTGATTGCGGATGCAATCAAGGACTGCACACGGCGGGGCGATCTCGTTCTCGATCCCTTCCTGGGATCGGGCACCACCCTGCTGGCCGCGGAGCACGTCGGCCGCCGCGCTTATGGCCTGGAGATCGATCCGCTCTACGTCGACGTCGCGATCCGCCGCTGGCAGGACGTCACCAAGCGCGATGCCATCTTGGTCGCCACCGGCCAGACCTTCGACGAGGTCACCGCTGCGCGTTCCGGACCGGAGAGCAGCACATGAACCGGCGCAAGCAATCAGGCCCGGGTACGGCCGAAGGAAATCGAGGCGAAGGTGTTGGTTACGGCCGTCCCCCTCGCGAGCATCAGTTCAAGCCGGGGCAATCCGGCAACAAGAACGGCCGACCCAAGGGATCCAAAAACGAGGCGACCCTCATCAACGAGATTCTCGACCGAAAAATTCCCATCCGTGACAACGGCAAGATGCGGAAGATCACCGTGCTCGAAGGCATCCTGACCAAAGCTGCCGACGATGCGCTGAAAGGCAAGGACAAAGCGGCCGCCTTCCTTCTCAACCGCAAGCAGCAGGTCGAGTCTAGCGAACAGCCTGCAGCGCCGCAGCTCGACATCGACGATCGGAAGGTCTTGGATTTTTATAACGCACAGCTCTACGAGCAATTCAAAAAGCAAGGAGACTCCAAATGACTGCCCACGACTTCGCATTGTTGAGCGCCATCTTGCGCGCTGACTTCGTCAGCTTTGTCTACCGCTGCTTTCTTCACCTCAATCCTGGCGCGCAATTCCTGCCCAATTGGCACATCCAGGCGATTGCCTATCAGCTCGAGCGGGTGCGCCGCGGCGAGATCACCCGCTTGATCATCAACATGCCGCCGCGTTACCTCAAATCGATCACGGTATCGGTGGCATTCTCGGCGTTTTTGCTCGGGCACGCGCCAGGCCGCCGCATCATTTCCCTCAGCTATGGCGATGACCTCTCGGCCAAACACGCCAGCGACTTCCGGTCCATCGTGCATGCCGAATGGTACCGGCGCGCGTTTCCCAACATGCGCATCGCACGCAGCACCGAAACCGAGCTGGTCACCACCCGGCGCGGTTCGCGCCGGACGACATCGGTCTCCGGGACGCTGACAGGGCTCGGCGGCGATCTAATCCTGATTGATGATCCGCAAAAGCCAATTGATGCGCAGTCGGAGGCGCGCAGAACCGGTATCAACCAGTGGGTCACCAATACGCTGATGTCGCGGCTCGACAACAAGCAGACCAGCGCGGTGATCGTGGTGATGCAGCGCGTTCATCTGGACGATCTGTCCGGTTTTTTGGCCAGCTCATCCGATGACTGGAAGGTGCTCAGCCTGCCCGCGATCGCCGAGACCGACGCCGCGATCCGGATCGGCCCGGATCAATTTCACCTCAGGAAGGCCGGGGACCCGCTGCATCCGTCTCATGAGTCGATCGAGACGCTGCGCAAGCTGCGCCAAACGCTCGGGCCCGACGTATTCGCCGCGCAGTACCAGCAGGCGCCGGTTCCGGCCGGCGGCGCCATGATCAAGCGAGACTGGCTGCGATATTACGACCAGGTCCCCTCAAGGGAGGTGCTGGGCTGCCGCATAATCCAGAGTTGGGATACCGCCGCCAAGAACGGCGCCCAAAATGACTGGTCGGTCTGCACGACGTGGCTGGTCGTCGATGGGAATTACTACCTGCTCGATCTTGTGCGCGGACGGTTTGAATATCCGACGCTGCGCGACACCGCGCTCGAGCTCGCCAAGCGCTTCAAACCGCACGAGATCCTGATCGAAGAAGCCTCCACCGGAATCGCGCTGGCCCAGGAGCTCGGCGCGAAGGGCGATTGCTTCGTCAATCCCATTAAGGTGGACCACGACAAGGTCGGCCGCCTCTACGTCCAGCAGGGCAAATTCGCCGCCGGCCGAGTCTGGTTGCCCAGGAACGCGCCGTTCCTGGCCGAGCTCGAGATGGAGCTTTTGACCTTCCCGCAAAGCCGCCACGACGATCAAGTCGACAGCATCAGCCAGGCGCTTGCTTACGATGACACCAATGGCTACGATCACACATTCAGTTGGCTGTGATGGTTGCTGCTAAGCGAGCCTCTCCATCACCCAATCGTGCAGCCCGAGCCGCATGATGGTCGAACCTAACTCGCGACCGGTCCAGACGTGAACGTCGGCGCGGTCGTCGGGGGTCAGCGCCCTCTTCGGCGAATGACAAATGAAGAAGAACCGGTCGAACTGCTCGGTAGCGTCCATCCGGCGGATATAGGCGTCCAAGGTCTTTTGGCTGGCGGAAGACTTGGCCTGAACTGCTGCCCGCTCGTTGATCACCGCATGCTCCAGCTCAAGGTCAACCAGCTTCTTGGTGCCGCCGAGCACGGAGACCTGATTCCAGCCACTGCGCGCAAAGATGATGTCAACAAGGGTTTCGAAATCGGCCCAGTGCAACAGCTGCAGGGCCTCGATCGTCACCTCGAGCAGCGCGATTCGGGCTTGGCTCGCCTTCGACGATCGGCTCCTCGATGCCATTGATCCGCCGTAGCAGGTAGTCCTGCGCTTTCACGGCGCAGATCGTCCGACGATAGCTTGCGACCTTGGTGAGCTTGGTGCTGAGCGAGTTTATTTTGAGCGGTGTCCCATTGATGTCGGTGTTGCGCCACCCGCCGATGGCTGTCCTGAAGCGTTCGCCTGGACGCGTTGGATCAGGTTTGACCCAGGTGACCTCTCGCTCCGCAAACGTCCACCACAGATGATCGCGCGCGAACGTGACCCAAAGACACCTTTCGTCCAATTCGTAGAAGTCGGCAACCTCCTGTGCGTCGCGCGCAGCGGCCTGTGGCGATCGGCCCCAACGCATCAGATGCGCGATGATCTTCACCCGGTCGGCTTCCATGGCAAGTTCGTGGCTCACCGAACCGTACCCGAAGTGCAGCTCAGCACGGTCGAGGCTGCTCTCCCAGCGGCCGCCAGCGCCGAGCTTGATGTACCGAACCGTCGTCGCTGAAACCTTCATCCCCGTAGCTGCCAGCACTGATAGCTCGGGCCGTCGAACTTATCCAGTTTTGGGATAATCCAAGTTCGGGATCAAATTCACCGCCGCCGATTCTCTGGCCCGGCGGTCATGCAAAAGTCCCTGAGATCCGCGGAACATGCCCGCCTGATCAAACTTCTTGTCGCAGCGCGACAGAAGGCCGGCGTCCGCCAGCATGCTTTGGCCAAGAAGCTTGGCCGGCCGCAATCCTTCATCGCCAAATACGAGGACGGCGAACGGCGGATCGATTGCCCAGGCACTGGGCGCCGATCCCCTGAAGCTGTTCCGGGACTTACTGTCGACCCGGGGCTCGGCACCGAAGCAGCCCAGGCGCTAAGCCCAACACCTTCGGTGCGCGGTTGAGGAGCTTTACGGCACCCATCGGCCGGTGCGGCCAATTTCCAGAACGAAGCCACTGACCTTGCCTCACCCGCGTGCCAAGCCTAGCAAGCGAAGCGTCCGCTTCTGCTGCGCCAAAGCGGCCCGGTCGTAGCGCTCCAGCCCTGGAAGCCCTTTCAAATCTGCCGGCAGCGGGCCGGTCAGAAGCGCGGCCAACATCGCCTGCCGCAAGCTGCGGATTTGCAGCAGCGCGAGCTTGGAGCGCGCAAGCGCCATCGCCGCATCGGGCGCGACCTGAGGCCCGAGTCCCGAAGCAATCGCGACGGCAAGATTCGCCGCCTCGGCAGCATCGCTAATAGCGCTGCGCGC
Source organism: Bradyrhizobium sacchari (assembly GCF_002068095.1). Classification (GTDB taxonomy): domain Bacteria; phylum Pseudomonadota; class Alphaproteobacteria; order Rhizobiales; family Xanthobacteraceae; genus Bradyrhizobium; species Bradyrhizobium sacchari. The sequence continues at coordinate 65,400 of NZ_LWIG01000062.1, forward strand.
CAGCCCATGGCGCAGCGCGTTACGGCTGGACCTCGCCTTGCCACCCGCCGTTTTCGGCCCGGTGCTGCGCTTGGCGTTGCTGCGATTGGCTTCGATTTGTCGAATTGAGGTCATCTCCGAGCTCCTCGGCCGGGGCGGGTTGCGACCCCGAAAGCTCGCTCCAACCTCCTGATACATCAAGGGTTTTCGCACCAAAAGAACCGCAAAAATGCTGCAGAAACGACTGGCATTCCCGCGCAAAAGGAGCGTTAATCATTGGACCGGCCTTTCGGCCCTTGGCCCCGCTCTTTCCCCTCGCAGCAGCGGGGCTTTTGGCGGTGCGGCGGCAAGCCGCATGTGCCAACCAAGGAGAGACCGGTGACCACCAATGTAACCGACGGCGCCGAGGCGCCCCATTCCAGCATCACGTTCATGCCCCATGACCGGCGCGCCTTTGTCGGCGGCTCGGACGCGCGCATCATCATGGGCGACGATCAGGACGCGCTCCTTCGCCTGTGGCGGGAAAAGCGCGGCGAGATCGCGCCGCAAGATTTGTCCCGCAACCTGATCGTCCAGCTCGGCATCGCCACCGAAGCGCTTAACCGCAGCTGGTACCAGGCCGCCACCGGGCAAGCGATCACCGACATCCAGAAGCGGGTGCGGCACCCCATTCACTCCTGGATGGCGGCCACGCTGGATGGCATCGTCGCCCCGACCGGCGCGGTGTTCGAGGCCAAATTCATGCTGCCCTGGGGCTTTACCGAAGAGGCCGCGGCCGAGAAGCACATGGCGCAGCTGCAGCACAACATGTGGGTGGTCGCGGCGCGCGCGGCCGTGCTCTCGATCATCACCGGCGGCGGCAAATGGATCGAGATCACCCTGCACGCCGACCCGGTCTATCAGCACCTGCTGCTCACGGCAGAGAAGAAGTTTTGGCGCTGCGTGCAGAGCGGCGAGCCGCCGCTGCTGTTTGGGATCGAGACCCCACGGCCGCGGCTCGCCGCCGTCAAGGTCGTCGACATGACCGCGTCCAATCTCTGGGCCGAATGCGCCGCGATCTACCTGCGCACCCGCGACGCCCATGCCGAGCATGAACTGGCCAAGGCCGAGCTCAAGAAGCTGCTGCCGGAGGATGCCAAGGAGGCGTTTGGCCACGGGATTCGCGCCAAACGCTCCAAAGCCGGCGCCGTCAGTTTTGATCCGGTTGAGATGGAGGCCGTCCATGCACCAGGCCAGTGAGAAGATCGGCGCGATCGCGGCGGCGCTGGCCCGCGCGCAAGCCGAGCTGACCAACCCGGAAAAGACCCTGACCGCTCAGATCCGCTCGCCGTTCCTGCGCGATGACGACCGCACCTTTCGCTACGCCTCGCTGGCGAGCGGCCTCGACATCGTGCGCAAGACCTTGAGCCAGCAGGAGATCGCCACCATCCAGACGACCCGGGTCGAGCCAACCACCGGGCACATCCACCTCACCACCCTGCTCGCCCATTCCTCCGGCGAGTGGATCTCCTCGGACTGGCCGGTCTGCGCCGCACGGGACATCGAGGCGCCGCATCGGATGGGTGCGGCGTTGACCTACGCCCGACGCTACGCCCTGTTCGCGCTGGTCGGGATTGCCGGCGAGGATGACCTGGACGCCCCGGACACGGTCGCCGGTCCCGTCGTACCGCCCAACCTCAAGGCCGCCCCCGGCAAGGACGCACTCAACCGTGCGCCCTTGCTGCGGCCGGGCGAGTCCGCCGCACTCCGGGAGCAGCTCTTGCGCCAGCTCGAAGCGCTGCCGGCCAACACCGATCTGCTGGGTTGGGCCCGGGCGAGCCTCCCGCTCAAGAACAGCCTGCAGGAGCCGGACGCCCGGCGCGTCGAGGCAGCCTATCAGGCCAAGCTTGAGGACGCGAGCCGTGCTCAGGCCGAGCAGTCGGCCGACTTGGGTGGCGTCCCACCCCTGCCGGCAGCGCCGCTCCCGACCGAGGCCGCGCTGCAGCCCGCGCTCGCCGAGGGCCGGCTCGCTCATCCCAAGGAGCCGCCCCGCAAGCGCAGCAAGGCGCACCTGCTGTTTGTCCGGGAGCAGCCCTGCCTGGTGTGCCGGCAAACGCCGTGCGATGCCCATCATCTGACATTCGCCCAGCCGCGGGCGCTCGGGCGCAAGGTCAGCGATGAGTTCACGGTGCCGCTGTGCCGCGCCCATCACGAGGAGCTGCATCGGCACGGCAACGAACGGGCGTGGTGGGCGAACCTGCAGATCGCGCCGCTGCCGCTCGCACAGGAGCTGTGGGCGGCGAGCCCGGTCCACGGTCCGGCCGACACGGCGGTCGGCGCCGCAGCCGTCCTCGCCAACCTGGGCGCGGAGGCCGAATCCCGATGAACGGCCCTTCCAAACCGCACTGACCCCCACTGCGCTGCCGGCAGAGTTTGCGGTCTTGGCGCCGCCGCCCCTGCTGCTGCCCGGCGAACACCTCGACCGTTACCACGCGCTGCAACAGGCCATCTTTGCGGACCTCGCGCCCCGATCCGCCATCGAATGGCTGCTTGCCATCGATGTGGCCGAACTGTCCTGGGAAATCCAGCGTTACCGCATGTTGCGGCACAGATTGCTCGAGACCTCTCGCCAAAAGGCCATCGAAGCGGCGCTCCGGCACATCGACATGGTCGGGATCGATCCCGACTTCGAACGCCAGGCCGAATACTACACGCAGCAAAATGCCCTGAGCTGGCGCACAGACCCGATCGCTGCGACCGAGATCGAGGCGCGGCTGGCCGCCTATGGCTTCGATCAAGACGCCGTCACCACCGAAGTCTACGTCCAGGCGCGCGAGGTCCTGGTCCTGTTCGAAGGCTTGCTCAACGCCGCACAAACCAAACGCACGTTGCTGCTGCGCGAGATCAGGCATCAGCGCTTCGTCAGCGCACCGATGCGCCGGCCGCGCTTCTAAAGCAGATCGAGCTAGGCCGTGTACCCATAAACCCGGCGGCGCGATGCGAATAAAGAAATTTCTGCATTGGTCCTATAGCGACAGACTCCGTGCGGCAGCGCAATATGTCGCCATGGCGCAAGCAGCGGAAGTCAACGTTGGCCGAAATGAAAGAGGCCCGATTGTGTGACGTAGAGGCCCGGGTTGCTTGAGCTAATGCCTCGATGTCCTTGCGGACGATCTGGCGAATTTGATCTGTGCGATCTGGATCGGGCGCTGGATTGGCCCAGCCAACTCTCAAAGTATGCGGTCCCGGTGCTGGATATGTTGAACTTGGGACCCGTGCTTGGCCTACGACCTCACCCACATCAGAGCACGCAGGCCCTCCTGTTCCAACGCCTGCAGTGCCGCAAGCACGTTGGGGACCGCTGTCTGCGGTTCAAACGCCCCAACAGCTCGTTACGGTCGGTTCATCCCTGCATTGGCCTCGCGCGCCAGTCGCTGCGCCTTTAAGCGCTCGCGATTTTCCTGGAAGGACCGCTGCGCCTTTGCGTAGTCAGTCGCTGGGGTCAGCGGCTCACGAGCTTTGAATGCTTTGTTGGCCTCGCGAATGGCTCGATCACGGGCGAACTCTCTTTGTTTCATCATCTCTCAAACTCCAAATTGAGCGGCAACGCACAGCCGCCATTCACGCTCGCTTATCGCCTCAGCCGGCAGATCGACTTGCCTTCCGGCGGTCGACGCGAACGCGGCTAAACTCTTCAGGCCCGTCAAGCAGGTGTCGCTTGCTTGCAGCTTTATCGTCGGCGGTCAGGTTGGCATTGATCATATCGTCAATCGTCTCGCCGGCCATCTTGCGTGCGCGCCGCTCTTGCCTGTCTTCGGATGGGTCCGCTCCTTTTACCTTGAGGCCACTTTCGACCAGCTCACACACCGCCTGCGACAAGGTGAGCCTCTCGGCTTGGCGCTTCGCCCACTTGACGATCGCCGCCCGCAGCAGAGGTGTCGGCCGAAAGACCATTGAGGCGTCGCGATTGCTACGGCTCTTCATTTTCGCGTTCATCTGCACCGCAGGCTTTGGTGGGAGGCGGGACGGTCGGCGTCACTGTACGTGTCAGGGACAACAGGTGGCGCCTGCATCGGTTCCTCACCGGACGGACTGGCGCACTGAAGGACAGTTGAGCATCGCACGCGCTCGCAACGCGCCAAGCCGGGTGAGCTGCTCGTTCGCCTACAACATCGTCAGCTTGATCAAGCCGTCTTCGATTTGGCCAAGCGCGAACCGCTCGCGGGCTAGTTGCTCGAACCGCTTGCGGTGCTTGTGCAGATAGTTGAAAGCCTGATTTTGCGACGCGAAGTTGGTCTGAAGGCGGCACATCTGCCGCACCGTGCCGATGGCCAGCACAAAGGTGACAGACTGTCCGTTACGCGAGTTGACCTCGGGGGCGATCCGCACATCGTTCAGCATATGCCGTCTTCCACCTTTTGACGAAGCCCTGTCTTCTATCGGTGCTGATAAAGGCTTAATGCGGCAGCCCTATCCAGCATTCCCTTTGCTGCGCTTCTTCTTTGGTGGCGGCAGAGCTGTCCGCGCACTCGCTTCCTCCAACAGCCTGGCTTCCCGCAACGCGCGAAGCCGCTGCATGTTCAGACGGACTTCGACGGCCCGGCGGTTCGCATCTGCCAGAGCTTGCGCGCCTTCCTCCCGGGCCACACGCTGCCGGTTGGCGCGCGCGACGCTATCAGGGGATGGCTCGCCCGTCCTCTTGCCAGTCATGTCTCATCCAAATTGAAACGCGCAACGCCCGCTCAACCCTGTGATCGAGCGGGCCGCACTGCCGTCTCAGTACATCCGTGAAACGGCGCTACGATATCAAGCCAGCGACAGGTTCTCAGCGCTGACCTTGCCTCGCATCTTGTCGGTCTTGATCTCGAAAGCGACCTTCTGACCCTCTCCGAGTCCGGAAAGGCCAGCTCGTTCAACAGCGCTGATATGAACGAACACATCGTTGCCGCCGTCGTTCGGCTGAATGAAACCGAAGCCCTTTTGGCCATTGAACCACTTAACAGTACCTGTCGTCATTTTCTTCTCCAAAGCGCGCAAGCGCGTGCCGCGTGACAATCACACGGCCATCTTCAACTTCGTCGATGTCTTTGGAAAAGGAGCCCGCGGGCGCATTCAACAAGGCACAGCGGCTAATCGAACAACTCCTAATATACATCACCGTTCGGATTTTGCAAGGTGGGAAGACATTTTGTTTTCATCCGGCTCGTTCTGGTCCTCCCTCCAGGGAGGCGCTGATGGAGTCCGTAGGTCTTTATAAAGCGCTTTCTTGATTGACAGTGGTCAACGAGCGTGGGCACGTTGATGTCACCAGGCTGCATCGCTGCTGCAAGCAGATCAGCATGTCACCTCCGCGACGAATGTCGCCGCCGCTATTCTCAAACTCGCAATGAAGCTCCTGCGCATTTGGCTGCCTGCAGGAACTGCCCCATGGCAGCCAAGAGCGAGGACGATCAATTGCAGGTACTCGTCAGAGACAACAATGTTGAGCAGGCCCTTCGTGTTCTCAAGAAGAAGATGCAACGCGAGGGCGTGTTCCGGGAGATGAAGCAGCGACGCTCCTACGAAAAGCCGTCGGAGAGAAAGACCCGCGAGAAATCCGAAGCTATTCGCCGAGCGCGCAAGCTCGCCCGCAAGCAGGCGATTAGAGAAGGACTGCTGCCCGCGCCGCCGAAAAAGAAGCCTTTCGAGCGCAAGCCGCCCTTGCCGGAGGTCAAAGCACGCGTTCCTACGACCTGAAATCGATGCCTCGCAGCACGATGCCCGGTGGCGTGCCTTCGAACTCCGTCGCGCGATATTTGCTTGCGGCACATGCCTCGATACGATCCCGCAGGCGGGTGAACTGGGCTTCGCGCTGCTCGGGTCTGACTTGCGGCCCGCCCTCGAGATGGTCCATCGCCGAGGTCGAGATCGCGCAGGGAACCTCTTTGGCTCCATCGTGCATCGAGAACCGAACAATCATCCGGTCGTATTCGTGGCCGATGAAGCGGCCGCTGGTTAGTGTCATGGCTTACTCCGTTAGGTTGATCGTGTGTCGGCATTATCGCGCGCTCAAATCACCTCCCGCGACGGCGCAGCTTCTCGTCGCGCCGAATGGCACGGGTCGCGATGCAGGCAGCGCTCGTTCGCCTCACTCCTCCCCCGACAACCGGGCGAAATCGTCGAACAGTGCTGCCACTAGCGCGCGGTGGCGCGTGTCCTCGGAGGACAGGCTTGCAGCATAGAGGTTGAGGAGATACCGCGCTTTGGCTGCGGCCTCGGGCCATGACGCGGCCGCCACTGTCAACAGGCGGTTCTCCAGATCGGCCTCGCGCTCACGCAGCTCGCGCATATTGTTCTCGACCTCGGCCAGCGCTCGGCGCAAATCGGTCGCTTTCTGCGCGGCCATGCCGCGATGCTTGTCGAGATCGACAGTGTGGTCAGTCATTGGTGACACCCGCATCCCGGTTGGGCCCTGCGGACACAAGCCATTCGATGCCGCGGATGCGGAAAGAATGCCCGAACGCGATGGTCTTGCCGCGAGCAGATAGTCATGCACGCTTGCCCTTCGCAGTGAAGTCCGATCGAAGCCGACCGGGACGACCATGCTCCGATGGCCCGCCAATAGCCAGCACTATCCTCATCCCGCGGTAAACGACCTCCTCACGACGCGACCGACCTGCAACGCATTTAGCGCTCGCTAAAGGCTCAGCGGGGGCGTAGGGTCGCTGTCATCACCGCACTTCTCAACGGCTTCGACCGGTGACTGAGGGTCACGTGTGCTCCCGCCGAAGGCTTCGCAGGAGCGTTCGATGCAGCGTTTTCGCTTTTCGGAATGGATCGTGCCGCCGGTGATCGTTCCCTTGTTTCTACTGCTTCTCGTGTGCGGAGCCGCCGTCCTCAATGGCTAGGTCCACCCGAGTGCCGTATCTGGTCAGTGGAACCAACGAATACGGCGGCTCCAATCTCGGGCGTGGCAGTGCCTCGGTCGCGCTACGGCTCGCCAGAAGATTTCTGCGTGAAGGCTACATGGACGTCAGGGTCTGCACTCCGCGGGGCCGCGTGCTGCAGTCGGATGAACTCGACGAACTCAAACCACCAAAGGAGCGCGACATGGCGAAGGGACAGCAACGCGGCAATCGCGAAGCCAAGAAACCGAAAAAGGACAAGGCCAAAGTGATCGCCGCAGCGCCGAGCCGCAAGGAAGCGGCTTGGCAGCCTGATTTCGGGCCTGCAAAGAAGAAGTAGCTTAGTGCCGAGCAGACGGATCCTATCTCGCTAGGCTGTGTACCATTAAGCGGCTGGCGCCTGATACCGCTCGCCCCGCTTCAAGCGCGGTTTTAGGCTTCGGACGCCAGCCGCCGAACACCGGCGCGCCCATGCGGGGCAGCATCAGAAAACCTCTTCACAAGAGTTGACGTCGGAGAAGGAGACGGCCTACCACGGAGCCGGCTCAGTGCCGAGTCGGCCTTCTCCGCGTTACCTCGCTGACGTTTCCCTTTTCGTCGCGAACCTCAATAATCATTTCGCAGAGGTACGACTTCTGGGGGTTCCCCTCAGCTTGTGTTGCGAAGCTGTTGAGCACTTGCATCGCCAAGTCCCTGGCCGGCGCCAAACCCGGTAGCCGCATGCCGACCTCATCGACGCTAATGGCGTCGCCGTCTCTCAGGTCGAAATAGAAAATGGGCATGAGGCGCTCTCATATTGAGGCGGGAGCGCTCGCATCTCTCAGCCACCAGCGCCTGCAAGAACACGCGTTGCTGATGGTGGCTTTTAAATCTCTCCACTCTGCCGAGGTTCCTAGTCCAGCGGTTTGAGCCCGCGCGAATCCAGCCACTCGCTTATGTGCGAGCCGCTCTCGGCCTGGCGAGCCTTGCGGAGCGCTTCATCGCGTACAGGTCCGTGGGGGAGGAGTTCGGCCTCTTCGCGGAGGCGCCTGGCTGCTTCGGCAAGGCGAGCTTCAAGAGAGCTCGTTTGCTTAACTCTGCGGCGCTCTGGCACGGCGCACTCCTTGAGTCGTTGAACGACTCCCAAAACGTCACAAGCAAGATCCAGTTCCTATAGAGAAACCGGTCCGCCAGCGGCGACAATCGGAGTGTACCGGAATGGAGGAGGCCGCACACCGCAATTGCCTTACTCTTTGGGTTGCTCTGAAGGCCAAGCTGTGGGGACAGGTTGTTGAAGCAGCTTCCGTGAGCGCTCAAGTGCTTCGTACGAGCGAAGCAGCATCTCGCGCGTCACCGCCTGCTTCAAGCGCTCGCGTTCTAGACGTATCTCGACAAATCTTTGAAACCATTCCCGCTCGCTCGGCAACATCGGCCTCTCCCGGAGCGCGTCGGGAACATTAACTCAGCTTGATCCACCGGGTTCCGTTGTGGTTTTCGGGTGCTGGCGCTCTTGGCAATCCGCCATCTGGCGGTACTCTTCCGCCATTTCCTTCAGCGCGAGCCGCGCCTCCGGGGAGGCTGCAAGCGCGGCCTGCTGTTCGCAAGTGCGTTGGAGTTGGCGGTAATTGTCCATTGGCGCCAATTCACAGAAGCAGGCGGCGTTCCCAATTTAGGACTATGGTCCGTCCTTTTTGACTCTCATGTTCCGGGCCAAGTCGTCTTGGCCGTCCGCGAGCGTGTCATAGGCCTCCGCCATCCGGAGGTATTGAGCGCTCGTCTCCGGGTCTTTCATCAAATCACTCTTAGCTCGCAGTTCTTCGGCTTGGTCTCGGTAGCGCTTTGCGTTCGCTGAGTAATCCATCTATTCCCGATCTTCCCGGTATGCCTTGCATTCCGTCAGATACATCGCGCTTTCCAACACGGACAGGCGAAGTGCTTCGCGACAATGCAGTTGTTGTGCCCGCAAGGCGCGTCTCGTCGTTTGGAGCGCTTGGCTCTCTTCAATCGCCAACCGGGCACGCGCGAGCAGCGGATCATCCATCCCGCGAGGATGCCGGCGGGGAAACTCCGTCGCCATCATCTATGTTACTTTTCGTGTTTTCTTTCGGAAAGGGTTTGTAGGTCTTGCGACCGAGGAAGGTATCGAGTTCAGACTGCTTCAGCACATCACGCGCCTTGCTAATGGCGTCACGCGCCATTTCGACGTGTGCAGCATCAGACATTAGCGGATGGATAGGACGCCGGATCGGCATTGCCGCGCTCCCTGCTTTGCAGGCGGGAGCACAGACAGTCTCTCTGCCATCGACGCCTACGGGCGGGGCCTCGGCCGATGATGTGGGACAATACCACCACGAAGCGGCGGTTCCAAGCGTCTTGCCAATCCCAACTGATGTGTCCGCGCGCTAAGGCTCAAACTCCGTAAAACTCAAACATAATAGCTCTGCTGTCAGGCGGATGCTGTCCAAACGCCTAGACTGGAAGTTCATTGAGCTCGTGCTCCCCGGTGTGATTCAAACTCCCAAACTGGGAGCTCGAATCATGCGCTACGCACTCACCGACAGAGAGTGGTCTGCCATAAGGCCAATGTTGCCGAACAAGCCGCGCGGGGGGTACCGCGGGTGAATGACCGCCGTGTACTCAACGGCATCTTCTGGGTATTAAGATCTGGGGCGCCATGGCGCGATCTACCAGAGGCCTTCGGGCCGTACACGACTTGCTACAATCGCTTCGTTCGCTGGCGACGAGCAGGTGTGTGGGCGGCGATTATGAAGGCCTTGGCAGCCGCCCATGATGTTGCTGTGCAAATGATCGACACGTCGATTGTCCGCGTGCATCAACATGGAGCCTGCATCAACCGGAATAAAAGACAATGCATGGGACGCTCACGGGGCGGATTGACGAGCAAGATCCATGCAGTCGTGGATACAAACGGCCTGCCTGTCCGACTTGCACTGACGCCTGGCGAAGCCCACGACAATCGGCTCGCTGGAAAACTCCTGTCTCGTATGAAACCTGGATCGATGCTGCTGGCGGACCGTGGTTACGACGCCGATTGGATAAGAGAACTTGCGAATAAGAAAGGCGCATGGGCGAACATCCCACCAAAAAGCAATCGCAGCGGCCCGATCTGCTTCAGCCCGTACCTATATCGCGCTCGCAATCGAATTGAGCGGTTCTTCAACAGGATCAAGCAATGTCGTCGGGTAGCGACGCGCTACGACAAACTTGCCGCCAATTACCTCGCTTTCGTCCAACTCGCGTCCATCAGGCTATGGCTCGGCGCTAATGAGTCCACGGCCTAGATCGTCAACGCCACTGAAACGGGGCAGAAGTAAGCAGTTCAGGAAACGCCGCGCATTGCGCATTGGCATTGCGAGGCGGACCGGCTGTGTCTTGACCGGTTGATCAGGCGGTCCAGAGCCACGAATGCCATTCGCAAGCGCAGCAATCCAATGCATACCGTAAGAGTTTGATCCTTGAAGAGCGACAGCTCAAGCTGTTCTATGTGTTGGTGGCTCGCGTCCCGATGAGGTGAAGATGAGTAATGCGCTCATCGTTCACAAAGTCCATCTGACAAAATCGCTCCTCAGCGCGCGGGCAGCGCAATATGTCCGCATGTCCACTGATCGGCAGCAGTACTCGATTCAAAATCAGGCTGCCGTCATTGCCGCCTATGCCCACGCCCACAATCTAACGCTGGTTCGAACCTATAAGGACGAGGGCGAAAGCGGGTTGCTCCTGAAGAACAGGATCGGGCTCGTGCAATTGCTCGAGGATGTCCAGAGCAACCAAGCCGATTTTGGTCATCTCCTAGTTTATGACGTAAGCCGATGGGGCCGTTTCCAGGACGTTGACGAAAGCGCGCATTATGAGTTCATTTGTCGGCGAGCTGGCATTCAAGTCTCCTATTGCGCTGAGCAATTCGAGAACGATGGGAGCATGCTCGCGAGCATCGTCAAGAACATCAAGCGCGTGATGGCCGCCGAGTACAGCCGCGAGCTGTCCGCGAAGGTCTACGCCGGTCAATGCCGCTTTGCGCGGCTCGGCTACAAACCCTGCGGAGGTGCTGGTTATGCGCTCAAGCGGGAGCTCGTCGACGAAAATATGCAGACGAGACGAGTGATGAAAAAAGGCGAGCGGAAGTACCTTCTGACCGACCACATCCGCATTAGACCGGGCGACCCCATGGAAATCGCGGTTGTGAAGTGGATATTCAAAAGGTTCTTAGAGATTAAGTCGGAGACGGTGATCGCTTGGGAGCTCAACCAAAAAGGACTTGTCTCGAGTACGGGCATGCCATGGACCCGCGCCGCGGTTGGCACTGTTCTCAGAAACGAGAGCTATATCGGCAACCTTATCTTCAATCGGAAGTCCCAAAAGCTCCGACAGGCCGCGGTGAGGAATCCCCCTGAGAAATGGATCAGATGCGAGGGCTGCATCGAGCCCATCATTGACTGCGAGGTCTTCTTCAGAGTTAGGAAAATCATAGAAGAGCGGCGCGTTGACCTTTCCGAAGAGGAAATGCTCGTGCGGCTCCGCAAAACTCTTCTCAAGGAAGGGCGCTTGACGCCCGCTATTATCGATCGGACTCCGGGACTGCCCTGCTCTGCGACCTGCCAAACCCACTTCGGCAATTTTCGAAATCTATATCGGTTGCTTGGTTACATCCCGAAGCGAAATTATGAATTCCTCGACTCGCGTCCGGTTTGGTCCGAACTAAGATCGAAGCTCGTCGAACAGGCTGCGACCGCGATCAAAGCGGCGGGCGGACGCATAGATTCCGGCGGCTGGAGCAACTGTATCCGCGTGAATGGAACGGCGTGTCTTTCGGTAAGGGCTGCTCGTTGGACCCCTGGCCAAAAGTCAACGCATGCACCGCACTGGAGCATCGAGCGCGAGGCCTGCCTTCCTCACGGCTGGATTGCTGCCATCCGGCTCGCCGAGCACAACAAGACAATCCTGGACTACGTACTGTTGCCGACCGATGGCAAAGTAAAGCGTACCATCCGCTTCTCGGAAGCAGTGCGAATGCGGAGGGGAATTCTGCGTTTCAAAACGGTCAACGGCCTTGTTCGAGCGATCACTCGGCGCCTTGTAGGAGCGCGAGCTACCTCCCAAACCAGGCCAGCGCCCACCGGCCGACAGAAAACGGTACGATCCAAAACTGGCTGAGGCCACGGCCGGCTCTGGTGAGCTGCATCTGGATTTGCTAGTCCTCCGGGTGGGCTTTGATAGCCGCTTTAGGACCTGATGTGATGGGCGGCAGATCGATGGTTGCAAAGATCCTCAGAGACGAACTCGCGTCGATCGGCATTCAGTCGCTCACCATCCAGGAATCAGAGAGCATTGCGGCTCACATCTTCGAGCGAATCTCTGATCCTGAATTGGAGCTGCACATGACGTTTCCGTTGCCGCGATCGCGACTAGCCTTCGCGATTTTTTTGCTGTGCAGCTTCGATACGCGCCGCGCAAGTATTAAGCGGCCTCGAGGCCAAACCTCCGCCGACAACGATCACGCCAGAGGTGAAAGGGTGGAAGTTGCCGTGGCTGTATGATGACCGGGTCGACGTGCATGAACGAGCTACCAAACGGCAAGGGTCCCCGTGAACGCCGGCGAGTTCCCACTCTATGGTCGGCAGGCGACCACTGATGATCGCCATCTCAGTTAACGCCCGCCGCCCCCAAGCCGGCGGGTTTTTCGATGAACTTTGACCGATCAGTTCGACCGCGGACGTTAACTGGGCTTTAACATTGGTTGTGCGGCGGCGCGGACTCCTATAGATAGTAGACAGGATCTGCGTCAGCGTCAGTTGCTTTTGAGAGTCATGATTACGTACAAGCAGTACCACATCGAGCGAGTTGAGCACGGCCCAAGAGGTTGGGTTGCCCGCATCACGCGGGCGGATGGCAAGAACATCCGCACCATCCTGCCGGCCTCTGAGCATCCCTACCTTGAAACGAAGCCCGCCGCCTCCGCTGAGGCGGCCGAGGAGCTTGCCAAGGAAGGGATTGACTTTGGCGGTGTGGTTTAGCCGGGTTTTCGAAGCTTATCCTCAGCACATTCGAGCGCCACTCCGCGCCGACGTGGGAGATAAGCGACTAAAGCTTGAGTTGCACCGCCCTCAGTGCCGCGATCGGAATCGTGTGGGCACGACCAAGCTCTATCAGCCTCTCACCTCAGACTCATGACGACACGCCATGCTTTCCCAGCCACGCCAATGCTGCAGAGCAAACCGCTGAAAGCAGAGCGGTCCAAAACCAGGACCGCCCGCGAGCCGCGCTGACCGAGCGCAGATACAAGAAAGCTCCAAGAAGCCTCCCGTAGTTCCTTCGAAATTCTCCGTTAAGCTTGGCTACTTCCGGCAGATCGGACAAAGCCTTGCATTCCTCGGCCATTGGCTGGGCTCCATTTGCGGCTGGACCAGCACCCTATAAACTACTGTTTTGCCCGACGGCGCAAGTTCAATTTTCGGTTTTTTCGATGCAACCAAATTTGAGCCTCTGTATAGCCTGGCCACCAGACAGCTGTCATTAGGCTTGCTATTGCCCCCCTAAGCCGGGGATCGGCGTCCAAAATTGCCCCCCAAAGGTTGGGCTGGTACTGCTGCTGCTTTGGACGAAGCAGGTGGTCGCCCAGGTCCGGCTCTGCCACAGCCGCATGCTGTTCGTGCGGGCCTATCCGCGGGAGACGCAGATAGTCTTCACGCCCATGACCGGGCGTTCGCCCTGTTCAAGGGCACCTGCAGTCGCGGCATCCACGACAACATGAAGACCGCGGTTGAGACCATCTTCTTCGGCAAAGGGCGGCTTTACGATCGCCGCTTCATGCAGATGTGCAGCCATTACCTGGTCGATCCGGTCGCCTGCATGCCGGCGTCGGGCTGGGAGATGGGCCACGTCAAGAACCAGATCGGGCTGGTCAGGGAACGCTTCTTCACACCACGGCTGAGGTTCAAGCACCTGGACGAGCCAAATGCCTGGCTGCTCGACAAGTGCATCGCTTGCGCGAAGGCGCATCCCCATCCGGAATTGGCGGAGCAGACGATCTGGGAGGTGTTCGAAGCCGAGCGTCCCAAGCTCGTTCCCTATGCCGGCAGGTTTGACGGCTTCCATGCGCTGACGGCGTCGGTCTCGAAGACCTGCCTGGTACGCTTCGACAACAACAAATACTCAGTCGCAGCCAGCGCGGTCGGGCGCCCGGTCGAGGCCCAGGGTTATGCCGATCGAATCGTGATCCGCCAGGATGGAAGCATTGTTGCTGAGCATCCGCGATCCTTTGGCTGCCGTGGCGAGACGACCTACGATCCCTGGCAATATGTGCCGGTGCTGGCTCGCAAACCCGGCGCCTTGCGCAATGGCGCTCCTTCAAGGACTGGGACTCCTAGCAGCGATCGAGCGGATCCGGCTCAGGCTGATCAGCACAGACGATGGCAATCGAGGTCGACATCCCCAATGCGGGCTGACGGTCGGTCTGCCGGCGGTGGAAGCCGCCTGTGCCGAAGCGGTCAGGGTCCGCCGACGTCGCGCTCAACATCCTGGCCCCGCAATGCGAACCCGCTCCACCGCAAACATCATGACGCCGGCCGCACTGACGCTCCGTCATGCGCCGATCGCCGATTGTGCCCGTTACGACAACCTCCGGAGGACCTGCTGATGGAACGAACTCAAATCTTCGACCTCATGGGCGAGCTCAAGCTCTACGGCATGAAGGCCGCGTTTGACGAGGTCATGGCGAACACCATCAAGCGACAGCATGACCTCAGCGCATCGTCGGCGACCTGCGCAACGCCGAGATCAACGAGAAGCAGGCCCGGTCGATCAAGTACCAGCTCACCATTGCCAAGCTGCCGCTTGCCAAGGATATCGCCGCCATCCAATTCGAAGGCACGCCAATCAACCAAACGGTCGTCACCGATCTTGCCGGCGGTGGCTTCATCGCTCAGCAGCACAACGTCGTCCTGGTCGGCGGCACGGGCACCGGCAAGACCTATCTGGCCATCGCAATTGCCAGGAGCTGCATCAGATCAGGTGCCCGTGGCCGCTTCTATAAGGTGATCGACCTCGTCAACCGCCTCGAGACCGAGACCCGCAGCGGACGGCAGGCCCGGCTTGCAGACCATCTGACCCGGATGGACTTCATCGTCCTGGACAAACTCGGATATCTGCCCTTCGCCCAGTCCGGCGGCCACTTCTGTTCCATCTCGTCAGCCGCCTCTACGAACGCACCTCCGTCATCGTCACCACCACTCTCGCCTTCGGCGAATGCCTGAGCGTGTTCGGCGATGCCAAGATGACCACCGCGCTGCTCCATCGGCCGCCCTGCCACTGTGACATTGTCGATACCGGCAACGACAGCTGGCGATTCAAAAGCCGAGACGAAGATCATACCATCCGCGCTCGTCTCGCCTCCGCTATCCCGGCCAGCTCCGACGAGACGAGCGATACCGCCAAACCTCGCCGCCCGACGGGGTCAAAATTGGACGCCGATGAGGGGTCAAATCTGCAAGCCGATTGACAGTTGGTGACGTATGAGCAAGGAAGTGTGCAAAGTGAACCAATTGCGTGCCTCAGGAAATTTAGTCGCTCGAGGCGGCTAATCCCCTGGTTGTGCTATTGAAGGTCAGCTATAAACAGGATCTTTTTAAGCGCGAGGCTAGATTGCCAATGACGAGCGATGAACCGCCCCGACCTATAGTCTCTATCGTCATTCCAGCGCATAACGAGGCCGAGAATTTACCGATCTTGCTTCGCGAGCTTTGCGCCACAATTACTCCGCTGGCACGGCTCCAGATCGTGTGCGTCGACGACGGAAGCACCGACGGCACTTTCGCCGTCTTGCTCGATGCTGCAAAGCAGGACCACCGAATCAAGTATATTCGTTTGTCGCGAAACTTTGGCCATCAGGCTGCATTGCGTGCGGGCCTTTTCTACAGCACCGGCGATTGCGTAGTTTCGATGGATGCCGATTTGCAGCATCCGGTGCGACTTGTTCCGGACATGATCAAAAAATGGCAAGAGGGATATGAGGTCGTTCTGACCAAGAGAAAGCAGTCCGACGACTTGCCAATATTCAAACGTTTCACCTCCGATCTGTTTTATTTGGTAATTAACGGGTTGTCCGACGTATATATTGACCCGGGAAGTGCTGACTTTCGCTTGCTTGATCGAAAAGTCGTCGACGTAGTGAAGTCACTATCGGAGACTGACTTCTTTCTACGCGGAATCATTCCTTGGGTCGGATTCAAGTCGTGCAATATCGAGTACATGCCAGACCGCCGCCGGTTTGGTGATACCAAATATTCGCTACGTAAGATGATATCCTTTGCCATATCTGGCGTGGTTTCAAACAGCATTCGTCCATTACGGATCGCTACACTACTGTCAGCGATGATTTCAGGATTGGCGGCGCTATACATGCTATATGCGGTGCACATCTATTTCGTTTATGGACAGGTGGTTCCGGGCTGGGCCTCGGTTGTTGTTGTGGTGTGCTTTATCGGTGGGCTCCAGCTCTTGGTAATGGGGGTCGTCGGGGAATATATCGGACGGATTCTTCGAGAAAGCCGCAAACGACCGGGTTTCGTGGTATCGGCAACCAACATGAATGCACAGGCTGGCGAATGATGGAACGCGGTGACGACCTGGTCGAGCGTCAGAGGGAGCATTTCAATTCGATCGCCGGCCGTTATCAATCTGCGCGCCGTGGGGACAACCATCTGCATCTCAAACATCGCTTATGGGACGACGTGTTCTCCGATCTTGTGGACTTCCGAGATAAGCAGATCGACGTTTTGGAACCGATGTGCGGATTCTGCGATGGTCTCGACATCTTATCCCATCATCTGTCTAAGAACCTGACCTACAAAGGTTTTGACTACAGCGATGCGGTCGTTGAGACAGTCCGAAGGCAACGGCCCGGCATTGATGTTTCCCAAGCGGATGCGACGAAGTACCGTGCGCCCGATAATGCGTTCGATGTCATTATCCTCATCGGCGGTCTCCATCACACGCCGAGCAATGCAGCGCAAATTGTCGCAAACTTGGTCCCGACGCTGCGTCAAGGAGGGATTTTTGTCAGCTTTGAGCCGACGCACGGCAATCCTATCTTCAGAAAAGTAAGGGAACAAATCTATCGTAAGAATTCCCTTTTCGACGAGGAGACCGAGCAGGCATTTCCTGTGCACGCCCTAATACAGCTGTTCAAGGCTACGGGTCTGAAATCGCGGAAAGTGCTTTATCCCGGCTTGGTATCCTACGTGCTTTACTATAACCCCGACGCCTTTCCAGGCCTCAACGTCGGGGGCCGGCGGTTGGTTGATGCCACATACGCGTTTGATAAACTCTTCTATACCAACCTCGTGGGCCGCGCGCTTTCGTTCGCTACTTTGTCAGTCTGGACCAAACCTTAAAGACCGTCCCAGTCGCCGATCTGGGTGCGCCAGCGCAGATCCACCGTTTGAGCTCGAGGATATCGCACAAACAAGACCTGCTGCTTAGGCATTAGAGAGGGCGGCACGAAAAAATACCCCGATCGAAGAGGCTTGAACGGAAACCAATTTGCCATCAGGAAGACTGCAACCATGCCGTTTTTACCGGTCCAGCGTTGTACCTTATGCAATAGGCGCGCCGCCAAACCTTCGGTCGAATGAAACTCCATTACAATGGCAACGTTCATGCCGAACAAGCGGAAGCTCCGGACGATTGCAAAACCCTCGGCGCCCCCGCCGATCACTTGATAGCTGAACGCAGGGTGCTGCTCATATCGCCACGCCAAGTACTTTGCGTCCCTGTGCACGCTCGAATATGGCGGGTTCTTAGAAACAACTGCCGAAAGATCGAGAAAGTTGATTTCGTTCTGATCTTCGGAGAGCCGCCCGCCAATGACGGGCAAAATTGGTCTGACAAAAGTCTGAACTTCTGCGACGGCCCTGAAGCCAGCTTGCTCGATTGCCCGTTGCGATTGACCGTTTGGAAAGCAGATCAACAATTGATCGTCCAATCGCTGGACAATGTCAGATAGACATTCGCGATATAGACCGCGTCCTCGCATTTCCGGAGCGGTCATGATGTCGCCGATCTGCCATCCCTTTATTGGCCCGCGACCGGGCAGATTAAAAATAAGCGGAAATGCCGAAACGCCGGAAACCGGCCGAGCCCCGTTTCTGACATACGCGATGATTGCTTGCCCCGCAGGGGTGTCGTACTTCCACCTGTAAAATGCCTCGGTCAGCGTTACGCCGATTTCGCCAGCCCAGCGCGACGATCCAAATGCCTGGCGTAGCGCAGTCACATGCTGAGATAGACTGATCGCATGCGCCTCAGAAACTTCCGCCATCAGCGCCGAGTTCCGTTAAAGTTGAGCAAGCGTTTTCAAGTTGAGGTAAGATTATGCGATTCAATTTCGAGTGGAAAGTGATGCTCGCTCATAAAATGGATTTTACGATCGTGATTGTTGCGCTGTTCGTTCTCGCGGGCATAGGCAGCCAGCTTTGGCAACCTTTCATGCTAGGATTTGAGCACGACGATTGGTGGCTCTTTGTGAGACCGTACGTATTGCGAGACTACTCGAATTATCACCCCGATCGGCCCGGATATTTCCTATTATCGCAACTCATTTTGCACATCTGGAATGGCAGCCCGGCTGAGTTCCATTGGCTCAAGGTTATTATAAATCTCGCGACCGCTAGCTCAATATTTTGGCTCACGTTGTCGATTCAACGATTGTTTGATGTATCAAGTTCGGCGCTTGCGGTCGGCGCGGCAGTGCTCTGGCTTACGGCTCCATGGGGAATGGGCTATACCATCTGGGCGACCGCAGCGTTTACAAATGTCGCCCTTCTGTCCTTTTGTGCTTCCATGGTCCAGTTCGTCCGCTGGGTAGAGCTTGGAAGCTGGGTTCGTTTCGTGGCTGCAACGCTGTTGTGGATTGTGTCGATTGAGACCTATCAATCGACGTGGTTTGGATTTGTGCCGGTGGCGTTAGCCATCCTGCTGTCGGTCTATGAACGGAAGGATGCGAGAGGCCGCTTATTTGCCTTGGCTTTTGTGTTGCTTGTGATTCAGCTCGCATGCGTCTTCCACACTGCGACAACAACGCCGAAATCCCACACTCCAAACACGTTCTGGATTTTCGGACACAACCTGCGAATCCTCATAGAGATACAGATAAGGTATCTTGGCCCGTTCTTATTCGCCGCTGTGCTGCTGGTTGTCGCAAGCTTGATCAGGGCCGCCGCGCGAGACGGGCGAGAGGGATATTTGCAGCTCAGGCGCATTATCGCCGGATTCGCGCTTGCGGTTCTCGGCTCTTGCGGTTCGGCGCTGCTGTATGCTGCCGCAGGCTACGGTTTCACCGACACAGGCGAGCAGTCCAAGACCTCGGTCATGTTTACGTTCTGGATTGGGATTGGATTTTCCCTCGTCGTCTCAGCAAGTGCGGAAGATCGGAAAGGACGCATCATTGGAATTGCAACACTATTCATCGCAATCGTTGCCACCATTTTTAGCTTCCCGAGCGCGGCAGACCCTTGGGTTATCGCGTGGGAGCGGCAGCGCGAGGTCATCAATGCCATAGGGCAGCAGTCCTTTCCGCGAAAACTCGAACCCGGCGATGTGGTGCTAGGCGACCTTCCGTCGATGGAACGAAACGTCCCTGTGTTTGGCGCGCCTTGGAGCGCTACGGCGCTGTTGATCCTCTGGGAAGACGTCGTTCCGAATATTGCTCGCCAACCAATCACAATCCTGAGCTTCGATGGCGATTACAACATGGCTTGGGAACCCGGGAAGCTGACTATCAGGCCGGGTTGGGAAGTGGCTGGAAAGCGCCTTTGGTTGTGGCGGTGGCGAACGGGGGAGGCTGTGTTGGTCCGGTCGCCGGGTCCCCTGCCAAGGGGCGCTTTCGATGCCCTATTTGAACGCAATCAGTAGACGGGTTTGAGAGATGAAGGCGCTCTGTTCCGTGGTCAGCGATCAACCGACCGAGCGTTAGTTGCTTTGGGCAAGACCAGATCAGGAAGAGGTGCCAGTCTCAACGAGAGGGGTCGATGTCGCGCTGTGCACAGATCAGCAATGACATTCCACTTGCAATATTGCCCCCTAAGCCGGGGATCGGCATCCAAAATTGCCCCTCTAAGATTGGGCAGTTGCGCTGCCTGCTTGGACGAAGCAGGTGGTCGGGATGCTGATCGTGGAGACGATCCCTCGGCGCGAGCACTTCATCAAGGGTAAGACGATCAAGGAAACTCGAAGGCGCATCGCTCCAGACCAGCTGATGGAACGAACTCAAATCTTCCACCTCATGGGCGAGCTCAAGCTCTACGGCATGGACGCCGCGTTTGACGAGATCATGGCGACCGCCATCAAGCGACAGCATGAACCTCAGCGCATCGTCGGCGACCTGCGCTACGCCGAGATCAACGCCAGGCGCAGCCGGCACGCGCGCCGAAATCCTCAAGTACCAGGTAGATGTCTCGGTCGAGGCGATCGGCCGGCACGATCGATGGCGAGGAACGCATACGCATACTCCGGGGGAACTGACAGTCAACTTCGCTGCAAAATTGAACGTTCCACGTCGCCCCCTTTCCCCCTGCCATGGCCGACTGCGGTCCTTATCGATGTCCCGAGCATCGTCTATTGCGGCACCTTGCTGCAACCGATTGAATGCAGTCGGTCACAGGGTGACCTCGTTGCTGCACTCGCGCTTGCGGGTTGTGGAAGGGAGCCAGGCCGAAAGGCGAACCCGGCTCGCAAGGTCCGGCCGGACCGCAGGGGGCGCAAGGCATCCAAGGTGTGCCGGGTCCTCAAGGGCTGGCCGGGGCGCAAGGCCCGCGGCGCCTAAGGGCGAGAAGGGGGACAAAGGCGATCCTGCGCCGGTGAATATACGAGCTGTGCAAGCTGACGGGCCGTCAACTGCGACACGAGCGAAATTTTGGTCTCTATCTTCTGCCCAAGTGGCGGTGCTGCTGACGTTGCGAAGTGCGGGGCCTCGCCAACCATTGGCCTGTGCTTGAAAAAGTAACAACCCGCTCAGCGCTTAATGCGGTGATAGCGTGTGGCCACACTGAAAGCCAACATGCATGCCGCAGCTAAGGACCAGATCGTTTTGGTGATTTCTTTCGGCATGAGGGCCTAAACCCTCGGAGCCATTCCACGGTTCCGAGCGAAGATTCGGACAGACGCAACACAGCGAGAACAATGTTCGCTAAAGAGCGCGTAGCAAAATGTCTATCAGACGTTCGGCCTGAATCATAATTGTTTGAATTTACGAATGGATTTTGGCGTGCTCAGCGCCGCGGCGCTTCCTAGCGGACTTTAGGCTCCTAAACATATTAAATACTTAGAGGACGGTGGGACAGAAAACGGTTCTACGGAATCGTTTATTGCTTATAGCGCGACTGTCTCACCAGTGGCGCCCCAAAAGGGGCGGTCGCGCGAAGGTGGATTCCAAGATGACTGAGACTGCAAACGGTGGCCGCTCCGAGGCCGCCGCAAAGCCTGTTCGCGCCAAGACAGGACTTCAACGACGCGCTGCTCCGACGACGCCGATCTAGGATCGCATCGCCGACGGAATCGGAAACGGCGACACCGACCTGTCGGCCTACGCCCCGCCCACAGCACAGGAGGGAGCGCAAAGCGATAGGAGCGCCGTGAATACGCCAGACGCGCCCCCGTGGCGGGAGCTTCGATGTCGAGAAAATTAACGTAGCGAAGCCGTGGCTATTTGGGGCGGCAAAACCGTGGTGTTGAATGAACAGGCCGCCGGCTCGGTCAATGATGCGCGGGTGACGTCGTTCGAGTCACAGAACTCTTGGTTGCGAACCGGTACACGGAAATCAAGGGGTCGGATGGCAAGGTTCGGGTTGTTACCTGGGCGCAGGCTTGGCAGAAACACCGACACCTGCTTTCCCAGCGCTTGTTCACGGGCCGGGACTCTTCGTTGCGTCAGCGCGATTCGCTTCGATTTGTCGCTGTGACGCCAACTTGTCTCCTACATTTCCTTGCTTAGCAATCGAGCAGTCGTGTGGTCGCGAAGACCACGGCCTCACTCTTCCGTTCTCGCGTCTCCGCAATGCGGCCGCGATTGATCCGCAGGACAGGACCGATCGGCCAACAACGGAGCAACGAACGCATGGAGGTTTGATCCATCAAACAGATGGGCAGTTATGCCGGCCGCTTGCGCTGCTTCAAGGTCGCTCTGCTTATCGCCGATCATGAAGCTAGCATCGATATCCACCGCATGCCGCTCCAGCAGCGCTCTAATCATCCCCGGCTGCGGCTTACGACAGTTGCAGAGGATACGGTAGCGCTCAATCAGGCCGTCGGGATGGTGGGGACAAAATTCGAACGCGTCAATATGGGCACCAACTCTAGCAAGCTCACGCGACATCCATTCGTGCAAATTGCGAACATGCCGTTCCTCATAAAACCCCCTCGCGATTCCGGACTGGTTCGTCACGACAAACGCAAGATAACCGGCGTCATTGACTGCCTTTACCGCCTGTTGGGCTCCTTCCACCCACCGGATCTTGTCCGGATCAAAAGCATAGCCATCGTCCTCGTTGAGGACGCCATCGCGATCAAAAAATACTGCCGGACGCATCAAGCTCATCAGCCTGCGCTGGAGGGGACACCGATCTTCCGACGATCACGCCTCCTGTTGCTAACCGTCAGAAACGACCAGAACACACGGACGCCGTTCGACTCGACAAATCCCATGAGGAGGCATGACTCAGGCGAGCTCTGAGCTCACGGGACAGAACCCATTTCGGCACAAATTGCACGCGAGAGTACCGGAAATTTGCACCCGAGGCGCTGCGAACTTTCTATAGTAGAAAATGGCTTCTCTTTTAAGAAAAAAACTTCCCAAATTCAAGGCAGGGGCGAGCGCCCTTTCAAAGGCAGTCCCCTGGAGGTGCTCGCTCATATCTTGCAAATCGCGGGGGAAAACGTCATGCATTAGCTCGACTACGGATGTCTGCTGCAAACCTCCCTTGGCCTCCAAGTATCTCTTATGAACGACCGAATTACCGTGCTCGTGACCGGCGCTGACGGCTTCATCGGACGCCATCTCGTACCTTACCTTGCTTCGCTGGGTTACAAGGTGATGGCCGCGTCTAGGACAGAGTTCGCTTTCGAAGGCGAGAGCATAGCATCGGTTCAGCTGCCCGATTTATCCGCGCCGTTCGACTGGGATCCGTTACTGAAACAATGCGACGCTATCGTTCACCTTGCGGGGATCGCCCATAAATTCGCCGACGACGCCTCATATGGCCGCGTGAACTATCGAGCCACAGAGGCCTTGGCGAAGGCCGCGTCTCGCGGAGGCAAACATCTGGTTTTCGTCTCTTCGATTGCTGCGCAGTCCGGCTCATTCTCGGATCATGAGTTAACCGAAGATAGCGTTCCGAGACCGATCAATAGCTATGGGCGATCAAAGCTCGCTGCTGAGCAGAGCGTTCGCGCAGCAAAAGCGCCATTCACGATCCTTCGGCCTGTCGTGATTTACGGCGATGGCGAAAAAGGCAATTTCGCAATCGTCCACAAGATAGCGCGGCTGCCAATACCGTTGCCGTTTGGAGCCCTTACGGCGAAACGATCGATATTGTCGATTGAAAACTTCAGTTCTGCCGTTGCAATAGTACTAGCCGATTCTCGCGCTATCGGAGAAACGTTCATCGTGTCGGATCCCACGCCTCTCACCGTTCCCGAACTTATCGCACGGTACCGAAGCAGTATGGGCCGCCCAGCTTGGCTTATACCCGTTCCGGAAAGATGGATTGAATTATCACTCAGAGCTGTTGGCCAGAATGAAATCTGGCAGCGGATCGGCAAACCCCTGTCAGTTTCGCCCAGAAAGTTGCTCGCGCTTGGCTGGAAGGCATCTTGAGTCCTGCTAGTCAGCCTACTCGCTCCCTTCGTGATAAAGGAGCGTTTCGCCGCAATTCTTGTGTATCAGCTTGGTCGGCATGGGGCCGCCTGATTCTTGATGGACCCAGATCAGGTCGAAGTCGATTTCAGGCGAACAATTGACGGGTGATACCGACTTTGGCTCTAGCTAGGAGTCACCCGTACTCTGGGAAAGATACGCTGCATAGGCGCGTTTCAGGCCATCCTGCAGACGGGTCGGCGCCGACCAGCCCAAATTTGTGAGACGACTGACATCGAGAAGCTTGCGCGGGGTGCCGTCGGGCCGCGATGTATCGAAAGAAATCTCGCCGCTGTAGCCGACGATGTCGGCGACAACGCGCGCGAACTCGGCGATGGTGACGTCCTTGCCGGTGCCGATGTTGACCAGTTCCGCACTCGAATAGGTCTTCATCAGGTGCACGCAGGCATCCGCCATGTCGTCGACGTAGAGGAACTCGCGCCGCGGCGTGCCGGTGCCCCACACCACCATGGTTTTCGCGCCCGAGACCTTGGCCTCGTGAAAGCGGCGGATAAGAGCCGCCACCACATGGCTGAATTCAGGATGATAATTGTCGCCGGGGCCGTAGAGATTGGTCGGCATCACGCTGATAAAGTCGCTGCCGTACTGACTGCGATAGGCTTCCGCCATCTTGATGCCGGCAATCTTGGCGATCGCATAGGGCTCGTTGGTCGGTTCCAGCGGACCCGTCAGCACCGAATCCTCACGCAGGGGCTGCGGCGCGAGCTTCGGATAGATGCAGGAGGATCCGAGGAACATCAGCTTCTCGGTGCCGTTCAGATGCGCAGCCTGGATCACGTTCGACGCGATCGCGATGTTGTCATAGATGAACTCGGCGCGCAGCGTGTTGTTGGCGACGATACCACCGACCTTGGCCGCAGCCAGAAAAACGACCTGCGGCCGTGCCTTCGCAAACCAGTCAAACACCGCCGCCTGGCTGCAGAGATCGACGATGCCCCGGTCAGCCGTGAGAAGCCGCACATCCTCCCGCGCCAGCCGACGCACGATCGCGCTGCCGACCATGCCGCGATGGCCGGCGACGTAGACGCTCTTGCCCTTCAGTTCAAACGGTACGTTTGCCACTGCCTGCGTCCCGCTTTGCGTCCGCCAGATCACTTCTCATCATCTCCGCGACGAGCTCCGTGAACGTCCGCTTCGGCTTCCAACCCAGCACCTGGCGCGCCTTGCTGGCGTCGCCGACGAGCAGATCAACCTCGGTGGGGCGGAAATAGGCTGGATCGATCTTCACCACCGTCTTGCCGCTTGCGGCATCGACGCCGGTCTCCTCGACGCCCTTGCCGCGCCATTCGACGCGGCGGCCGACTTGCGCGAACGAGAGCTCGACCATCTCGCGCACCGAGTGCATCTCGCCGGTGGCGAGCACGAAGTCGTCCGGCTTGTCGGCCTGCAGGATCTTGTGCATGCCCTCGACGTAATCCCGGGCATGGCCCCAGTCGCGCTTGGCCTCGAGATTGCCGAGATAGAGCGTATCCTCGAGCCCGACCTCGATGCGGGCGACGCCACGGGTGATCTTGCGGGTGACGAAGGTCTCGCCGCGGATCGGGCTCTCGTGGTTGAACAGGATGCCGTTGCTGGCGAACATGCCATAGGCTTCGCGGTAGTTCACCGTGATCCAGTAGCCGTAGAGTTTTGCGACGCCATAGGGCGAGCGCGGATAGAACGGCGTCGTTTCCTTCTGCGGGATCTCCTGCACGAGACCGTAGAGCTCGGAGGTCGAGGCCTGGTAGAACCGCGTCTCCTTCTCCATGCCGAGGATGCGGATCGCCTCCAGCAGGCGCAGCACGCCGACCGCGTCGGCATTGGCGGTGTATTCCGGGCTCTCGAAGCTGACCGCGACGTGGCTCTGGGCCGCGAGATTGTAGATCTCGGTGGGGCGGATCTGCTGCACCAGGCGGATCAGATTGGTCGAATCCGTCATGTCGCCATAGTGCATCAGGAACGGCACGTTGCCGACATGCGGGTCCTGATAGAGGTGGTCTACGCGCCCGGTGTTGAATGAGGACGAGCGTCGCTTGATGCCGTGCACGATGTAGCCGAG
>NZ_LWIG01000063.1:0-55728 GCF_002068095.1 Bradyrhizobium sacchari
TGATAGTCGTCTTCAATCCGGATGATGTCGTCTTCCCCGAGATAGGAGCCGGTCTGGACCTCGATCAGCTCCAGCATGATCTTGCCGGGGTTCTCCATCCGGTGCACCGCGCCCATGGGGATGTAGATCGACTCGTTCTCATGCACGGTCTTGACGGTCTCGTTGACGGTGACGCGGGCCGCGCCGCGGACCACGATCCAGT
Organism: Bradyrhizobium sacchari; assembly: GCF_002068095.1. GTDB lineage: Bacteria > Pseudomonadota > Alphaproteobacteria > Rhizobiales > Xanthobacteraceae > Bradyrhizobium > Bradyrhizobium sacchari. The sequence goes on from NZ_LWIG01000063.1 coordinate 203, forward strand.
GCTCGGCGCGATGATGGTGCTTCTGCAGCGACAGCCGCCCACCCGGCTTCACCACGATGCGCTTGACCTGGTGGCGCTCGCCATTGTCGACGGACTGATAGCTGCCCCACGGCCGATGCACCTTGAGATGCTCCTCGGTGACCTTCGGCGCCACCGCCTTGAGCTTGGTGACGAGCCGCTTCAGGCCGTTGGCATCCTTCTGGCGCGAGACCAGCACCGCATCCGCGGTGGCGACCACGACGAGATCGTCGACACCTTCGAGCGCGACCAGCGCGGAATCGGTGGTGACGTTGCAGTTGCGGGAATCCTCGAACACCGCGGTGCCGTGCGCGGCATTGCCCTGCGCATCCTTCTCCGACAATTCCCACACCGCATGCCAGGAGCCGACGTCGGACCAGCCGCAGGACACCGGCACCACGGCGGCGCGCGAGGTCTTCTCCATCACGGCGTAGTCGATCGAGATCGCCTTGGCCGCGCCGAACGCCTCGGGCTCCAGCGTGACGAAGCCGAGATCGCGGCCGGCATTGTTGACCGCGTTGGCGACCGCCTCGACGCTTGCCGCATCGACCTTGCGGTATTCGTCGAGCAGGACGCTCGCCGGGAACATGAAGTTGCCGCTGTTCCAGAGAAACCCCGAATTGACGTAGTCGGCCGCCGTCACGGCGTCCGGCTTCTCGACGAAGCGCGCGACCGCGTGCACCGCGCCGGAGATCACCTCGCCCGGGCTGATATAGCCGTATTCGGTCGCCGGCCGCTCCGGCTTGACGCCGAAGGTGACGATGCGCCCGGCGCTCGCGGCGGTGAGGCCTTCGCGGCATGCCGCAACGAAAGCGGCATTGTCCTGCACGACGTGATCGGCGGCGAGCGCGAGCACGATCGCCTCAGAGGCGCGGTTCTGCGCGAACACGGCGCCAGCGGCGATCGCGGGCCCGGAATCGCGCCGCATCGGCTCGAGGATCACGTCGGCCTCGATGCCGATCTCGGCGAGCTGCTCCAGCACCATGAAGCGATAGGCCGCGTTGGTGATGACGATCGGGCGATCGAACAGCGATGCATCCGAGACGCGCAGCAGCGTGTCCTGGAAGGTCGAACGCGCACCGAACAGCGGCAGGAACTGCTTCGGCCGCACCTCGCGCGAGGCGGGCCACAGCCGCGTGCCGGCACCGCCGCACATGATCAGGGGAATGATTTTGTGAGACACCTGCGAGCTACTCATGTTGCAAGGGGATCATACGCGGTGATACTGCCGATACCATTCGACGAAACGGCCAAGGCCATCTGCGATCGAGGTCGACGGCGAGAAACCGACGTCGCGCTGGAGCGCCGAAATGTCGGCGCGCGTCTCCAGGACGTCGCCGGCCTGCATCGGCAGCAACTGGCGGATCGCGGGCTTGCCGATGATCTTCTCCAGCGTCTCGACGAACTCGATCAGGTTGACCGACCGGTTGTTGCCGATGTTATAGACCCGATACGGCGCATAGCTCGACGAATTTTCCGGCCGCTCCGCGTTCCAGTCGGGATTCGGCGCCGCGGGCCGATCGAGCGTGCGGATCACGCCTTCGACGATGTCGTCGACATAGGTGAAGTCGCGCCACATGTCGCCATTATTGAAGATCCTGATCGGCTCATCGGCGAAGATCGCGCGCGTGAACAGCCAGGCTGCCATGTCGGGCCGTCCCCACGGACCGTAGACGGTGAAGAAGCGAAGGCCGGTCACCGGCAGCTTGTGAACATGGGCGAAGGTGTGCGCCATCAGCTCGTTCGCCTTCTTGCTCGCCGCATAAAGGCTGACCGGATGATTCACCGAATGCTCGGTCGAGTACGGCAAGGTGCGGTTGGCGCCGTAGACGGAGCTCGACGAGGCGTAGACGAGATGCTTGAGGCCATGACGCCGGCCGGCTTCGAGCACTGTGACGAAGCCGTCGCAATTGGCGCGGATGCTGGTGATGGGATCGTCGATCGAGGCACGCACGCCGGGCTGCGCCGCCAGATGCACGACGCGGTCGGGCGAGACCTCGTCGAACACCCGCGTCACCGCGGCAAAATCAGCAAGATCGATCTCGTGGAATTTGAAACCCGGACGATGCTCGAGCGTTGCAAGACGCGCGCGCTTCAGCGCCGGATCGTAATACGGCGTGACTGAATCGATGCCAACGACTTGCTCGCCGCGCGCCAACAGCCGTTCACAAACGTGCATTCCGATGAAGCCGGCAGCACCGGTCACGATCACTGGCTGCAAAGTTGTCACCTCGTTGATTCCGCGAATGCAATGCCAGACCAGGAGATGAGAGGCAAGGTTCGGACGATTGCGAGAGTCATCAAATCAGGCGTCCATGTAAGCGCATCGAAATGTGTAGGAAACATGATGGCGCCATGCATCGTCGCATGCTATCGGCCTCGCGAAGATGCTCGGACGATAGCGCCAACTGTGCTACAGGTCATAGATCGTATATTCGGCGCGAATGCTTAGTCTTGAGGCAACATCGCGTCAGAGCTCACTCTGAATCAGACGCTCACCAAGAACAAGACACCCACCAAGAAAAAGATCGGCTTTGAAACTCTCCATCAACGGCAGGTTCCTGTCACAATCGCTTACAGGCGTGCAACGCTACGCCGCCGAAATCGTCAAGGCGATGGACCGCTTGCTCGCGAGCGGAGACGCTCCGCGACAACTGCTGGATGCAGAGTGGCAGATTCTCGCGCCGCCAAATGCGCAGGCACTTCCCGGACTTAGCCGTATCAACGTCAAGCAGGTTGGATCGTTGCAGGGCCATGCGTGGGATCAGATCGATCTTGCGCGCGCAGCCGCGGGCACGCGCCTGATCAGCCTTGCCAATTCCGGTCCGGTGCTCCATCGCGACCATCTGGTCGTGATCCACGACGCGCAGGTTTTCAGGCGACCGGACTTCTTCAGCTGGCGCTACCTCGCCTTGCACCGGACACTCGGCCATTTGCTGGCGCGCGCCGCAACGATCGCAACAGTTTCCGCGTTTTCGCGCAACGAACTTGCCGAGGTGCTGTCGCTGGATCCCGCCTCGATCCCCGTCATTCCGAACAGCGCGGAGCATTTCGCGACCGTCGCGCCGGATTTCTCGATCATCGATCGACTGCGGCTTGCGCCCCACCAATTCTTTCTCTTCGTCGGCTCGATGACGAAGAACAAGAATGTCGATACCGCCGTTCGCGCCGCCGAGCGGCTCGGCCGCGCCGATTTTCCGCTGGTCGTGGTCGGGGGCGACAACAGCAAGGTCTTTGGCGGCGGCACCACCGAATCGCGAAACGGGATCGTGGTCGCTGGCCGCCTGAAGGACGAGGAAATCGCGGCGCTCTTTGCCCGGGCAACCGCCTTCGTTTTCCCGAGCCTTTACGAGGGCTTCGGCATACCTCCACTGGAAGCCATGTACTTCGCCTGCCCGGTCATTGCGAGTTCCGCCGCGGCGGTGCGCGAGACCTGCGACGATGCCGCCGTTTATTTCGATCCACTGGATGCGGACGGGCTGTCGGCGCGGATGCACGACAGAATTGAACTCGGCAGGATCTCACCTGCGGAACAGGAGAGGCAGCAAAAGCGTCTTGCGACATATTCCTGGGCCAAGTCGGCCGCAGCAATGCTCGAATTCCTCGCCAAACCGGCTTCGCAAACCGCATCGGGACGTCTCGCGCAATGACGCGGCCCAATTATTGCTGCTTGGAGGCATCAGAGATGCATCCGCGAGATCCGGCTCCTGCAACTCAAGGAAGGAATGACCGTTGTCCAGCGGCCTGAAAATTCTGCATGTCGCCGAGACGGTCAGAGGCGGCATCGCGACATATCTCAACGAGTTGCATCCGCACCAGCGCGCCAGCTTCGGCCGCGGAAACGTCAACTATGTCGTTCCGTCCGACCATCGCGGCGATCTGGTGAACATCGAGGATGATGCCGTCACCACGTTTCCGCGTGACGGCCGCAATGCGCTCGGCCTGTTTCGCATGCTGTTCGCGACCATGCGCGCGGTGCGGCAGCTTCGGCCCGATATCATCCATCTTCATTCGTCGTTTGCCGGGCTCGTGGTGCGCCCCGTGCTATGGCTGACCTATCGGCGTTCGCGCATCGTCTATTGCCCGCACGGATGGGCGTTCGGCCGCGAGACCGGCCGCCTCAGCCGCGAAGTCACCAGGCTCACCGAGCTGGTGCTGTCGAAATTCACCCATCGCATCGTGTGCATCTCGGAGAGCGAGCGGACCGACGCCATTCAGGTCGGAATCGCGGCAAACCGCCTCGTTCTTGTGCACAACGGGATTTCCAAACAACGCCCCGTGCTCGACCAGCGTACAGCGCCGTGGCGATCAGAGAAGATCAAGGTCCTCTTCATCGGACGCCTCGACCGTCAGAAAGGGTATGACCTCCTGATCGAGGCGGCCCGCGCGCTTCGCGACACGATCGACGTGCGCCTGATCGGCGCTTCGGTCGTCAGCAAATTCCGCCAAAGCGATCTCCCGGCCAACGTCTCGCTGCTGGGCTGGATGAATCGCAACCAGATCGAAGCCGAGCTCGACCAGGCCGACATGGTCGCAATTCCATCGCGCTGGGAGGCGTTTGGCCTGGTCGCGATCGAGGCAATGCGTGCGGCCAAACCGATCATCGCCTTCCGCATCGGCGCCCTGCCGGAGATCGTCGAAGACAATGCGACGGGCGTGCTCTGCGACGAGGTCTCAGCGGACAAGCTGGTTGAAGGCTTTCGACGTGCAACCGGACTGGACCTGCCAGCGGTCGGCCGGGCCGGATATGAGCGCTTCGCCTGCCTCTATGACATCGAGCAGACGCACCGGACCTTGAGCCAGGTCTATGCCGATGTCCTGCACATGCGCCAGAGCGAATCCGGTCAGCAGGCCAAGCTGCAGTCCGACCTTCCGAACAATCTGCGACCGTGATGACAGTCCGATCAGGCCATCCGACGGCCATCTTCCTGCGCGAATTCGCCGTCGGTCACCCGGTCGTCGGAGAACGACCAGACGATTGCGGACGCTACGATCATCGCACAGGTGAGAAAGCCGGCTGCGAACAGCAGCGATCCGGTTTGCAACATTGTCTTCGTCTTCCCTGTTGTTTGACCGTGCAACTAGCCGGATCAGGATTAGGAAGACCTTACGGACGCCAGCGTGATGCCAGCTTCCGGATCTAAGCGTTAACGGAGGCGGAATCCCGTCGCGGACATTTCGATCCGACCTCGCTTACACAGCATGGCCAATCGCAAGAAAGGACACCGCAGGGTGAGCGCACATTCGACACGACCACGGGGATTTATTGCAGTGATGCCTTGCGACGATGTCATCGCAGACCCGAGCCATCAGCGCATGCGACCAACAAATTCGAGCTCAAGCCTCAATCGTGACATCGATCCGACACGTGTATGGCTAGTTTGCAAACTGCTTATGAAACGGGAACTTCACGCACAAATTTTGAACAGACGTTCTTGCGTTTATCGCGGTTCACAAGTTGCAATAAGGTCACAGCCATAGGTGCTTTACCATAAAGACGAAGAGCCAGCAGTGACTCCTCACCACGGGGTTTGTACGGTGTTTCCGATTTTAGATGAGTACGAGGGGATCGCGGTGGCTAAGACCGAACGTTTTTCTTTTGATTTCGGGATTAGCCGAATCCTGGCCGTGGCTGCGATCAGCAGCTCGCTGGCGGGCTGCGCGGGCTTCATTCCGCTGGACGCGCCGGATGCCGTTGCCACGCACACGAATGCCGCGCTCGTCACCGAACCCACCACTCCGCTCGCCTATGCGCTGATGCCGGTCAACCCGGCGGTCCTGCAGGCGACCAACGGCTTCACTGACTCCTCCGGGAAGATCTTCTCGCGCCTGCCCGGCGGCAATTATCGCGACGTCACGATCGGCATCGGCGACATCGTGACCGTGACCGTGTACGAAGCGCAGGCAGGCGGCCTGTTCATTCCGCGCGAAGCGGGCGTGCGGCCGGGCAATTTCGTCGACATTCCGCGCCAGCAGGTCGACCAGTCCGGCAACATCAACATTCCCTACGCAGGATCGATCAAGGTTGCCGGGCTGACGCCGCGCGCCGTGTCGAACATCATCCGCGAGCGCCTCAAGGACCGCGCTATCGATCCGCAGGCGGTCGTGAGCGTGGCCGAGCAGCGCGGCAACCAGATCAGCGTGCTCGGCGAGGTCAATTCGCCACAGCGCTTTCCGGTCGACCCGGGCGGCATTCGCCTGATGGGCGCCATCGCGCGCGCCGGCGGTCCGAAATACCCCTCCTACGAGAGCACGATCACGATCAAGCGCGAGGGCCGCACCTACAACGAGTCGATGTCCACCATCGTGCATAATCCGAGCGAGGACGTGCTGCTCGCGCCGGGCGACGTGGTCTTCCTCACCCGCATTCCCCGCGTCTACATGGTGTTCGGCTCGACGCCGTCGCCGGGTTCGATCGGTGGCACCAACAACCGCCGTTTCTCGTTCGAGAACGACAACATGTCGCTGGCCGAAGCCATTGCGAAGGCGGGCGGCCTCGACGGCAACCGCGCCGACTCCAAGTCGATCTACGTCTATCGCTTCGAGCCCAAGCCGCTGCTCGAGCGCATCGGCATCGACGTGTCGCAGTTCCCGACCAAGACGATCCCCGCGGTCTACAAGTTCGACATGAGCAAGCCCGACGGCTGGTTCCAGGCAGACACGTTCCGGATGCGCGATCACGACGTGATCTCCGTGGCGGAATCGCCGTCGACCGAATTCATCAAGCTCATGAACCCGCTGAACGCAGCGAGCGTCAACGCGGACAACATCAGCTCGGTGGTCGTGAATTCGAAGTGAGCCGAACACGGAATTGCCGTCCGCACATATGCGGCGGCGATCCGCCCAATTCGAACCATAAGAGGGAGGTAGTTCGTTAGCCAAATCGATTGGCGAATGTGGAGCAACAGCGTGACCGAGCCCAGCAGACCAGATCGGCCCCATTCGCGATGGCAGCTTGCCGCCCTGGCCGTGACGATCGGTTTAGCATCGGCTTCCGCGAGCGCGCAGAATGCGCAACCGCTCGAGCAGCGGTTTCTGTTCGGTGTGGGCACGCATCAGGGCCTCGGCGGCTCAGTCAGCGGCCGGGGCTATGTGCCAGCCATCTCGGTGAAGCAGATGAAGGAACTGGGTGCGACCTCGTTCCGAGACGATCTGCCCTGGTCGGACTTCGAGCTGCCAGGCCGGCAGCTCGGCTTCAATCCCTTGCTCGGCCGGCTCGATGCGCAGATCAAGGCCAACATCGGCCCTCCCGTCATCATCTTGGCTTTCGGCCACCATCTCGTTCCGAATTCGACCCCGCCGACGACCGACGAGGCCCGCCAGCGCTTCGTCAATTATGCGACGGTCGTTGCGCAGACGCTTGCCGCCCGGCGGCCCATCTTCGAACTGTGGAACGAGTACAATCTCGAAGCGCGCAAGAATCCGGATTTCAGCATCGACAACTATGTGGCGCTCGCGCGGGTGGTGCAGCCGGTCGTCAAGCGTGCGGCTCCCTCGTCTCCCTTTGTGGTCGGCGCACTCGGCGACGATCCGGGCTGGAAGTGGACCGATGCGCTGTTGCGGACCGGCCTGCTCGAGATCGCGGACGGAATATCGATCCACATCTACAATCACTGCATGAACCCGGCGAGGCGAACCGCGGCCGAAGCGATCGAGCGGCTCGAAGCCTTTCATCAGCGTGTCGCGCAGGCAACCAACAATCCCGCCTATCCGATCTATCTCACCGAGGCAGGCTGGCCCAACGGCGAGGCCAAATGCAGCGTGAATGAACAGCTGGCGGCCGACAACATGGCGCAAATGATCCTGTGGTCATCGACGGCTGGACCCTGGCTGAAGGGACTCTGGCTTTACGAGCTCAAGGACAGCGGCACCAAGCCCGACGCGCTCGAGCACAATTTTGGCATCTACCACTTCGACAATTCGCCGAAGCCCGCCGTCTGCTCGATCCGGGATAGCTGGGCGTTCGTTCGGACGAGTCTAAAAGCGGAGAGAACCAGGCCCGTTCCGGGCGTCGTTCTGGTTCGAAGCCAGGATGGGTCCGACGTGAAGGCGGCGCTGTGGTCGGACAACCCGACCAAGCGTTTTGAAGTCCGATTGAAAGGCGCAGAATCGAATGCCGAGGTCAGCCATGTATGTCAGCAAGGGGCAGGTCTCGCTCCCGGCGCCTGGACGGAGCTATCGACCACCCCCCTGCTCGTCACCGCAAAGGGGCAGGCCGCGCTCGATTTCGAGATCCGGCCGGCCAACTGACGCTGTCGCGGCCGCCGCGCGCCACAGGATCCGGGGCGTTTCTTGAGAATTCTCATCGTCAACACGCTCTATCCGCCCGAAATCATCGGCGGCGCGGAAGTATCCGTGTCACTGCTCGCGGAGGCGCTGGCTCAGCGGGGCCAGCAGGTGTCGGTCGTCTGTCTTCAGAAGGAGCAGGTTCAGTCGGTTGACGAGCGCAACGGCGTGCGCGTCTACCGTGTGCCGCTCGACAATGACTACTGGCCGTTCGGCCGCGACGCGAAGCCCTCCTCGATGCAGCGCCTGAAGTGGCACCTGCAGGATACCTGGAATCGCAAGGCTGCCGCGCGCTTTGCCGAAATTCTCGACATCGAAAAGCCCGATGTCGTCCATTCTAATAACCTCACGGGTTTTTCCGTCTCACTGTGGTCAGAGGCCAAACGGCGCAACATCAGAATTGTGCACACCTTGCGCGACTATTCGCTGATCTGCAAACGCTCGACGCTGTTTCGGGCGGGCTCGACATGCATGCGGCGCTGCGCGGCCTGCGCCACGATGACGGCGCCATATCGCCACGCTTCGCGCATGGTAGACGCCGTGACGTCCAACAGCCAGTTCGTGCTGGAGCGCCACCTCGGGCCCGGCTACTTCACGGACATCCCACGCCGCGTCATCTTCAATATCGCCGACACGACCAACCTGGGCGCGATGCCGGGGCCTGCCGGCGACGACCTGGTCTTCGGCTTCATCGGGCGCCTGGAGCCCGAGAAGGGCATTGACGTCGTCCTCAAGGCAGCAGAACTGCTTCCCGATACCGGCTGGCAGCTCAAGATTGCCGGCAGAGGCCTCGAGGCCTACGTGCGAGATATCAAGGCTGCCTGCCGAAGCGACCGCGTGCAGTGGCTCGGCTTCACCAAATCCGCGGATTTCTATGCCGCCGTCGACGTCTGCCTGATCAGCTCGGTCTGGCCGGAGCCGCTGCCGCGGACCCTCATCGAGGCGATCGGGGCCGGCAAGGCCACAATTTGCGCCACAGCTGGTGGAATACCGGAGATATCGGAGTTTTCTAATCTCGTGGGGAAATACGAGCCACACGACCATCGGCGGCTCGCCGAACTGATGCAGGAGGCCATTCACCAGACCGCTCGATGGAAGAAGTCTTCACCCGCCCGGCCGGATTTTGCGGAGAAATTCACCCCCGAGACGATCACACGACAATACCTGGAGATGTACACCGGCAAACCGGGGACCTCTTCACAAGAATAAGGGGCGAAAAGCTGCAAGCGCTAATGCCACAATGGATACTGAGATACATTCTTAATGAAGGTCCTCGTCACCTCATCGCTCTATCCGACGCCCGATGCCCCGAAGGTCGTCGGCGGCGCCGAAATATTCGTCCGGCGGCTGGTCGAGAGCCTGGTCGAACGTGGCGACAAGATCGAGGTGGTTCGCGCCGCATCCGTGCCTGACCAGAAGGCCGAACGATACAACGACGTCGACGTCTATTCCGCCCCGAGCCGAAACATCTATCTGCCATTTACCGGACAACGGAGCGCGCCCGCCCGGGGCGTCTGGCACGCCATCGAGGACTGGCAGCAAACGGCGGACCTCGTGGGGGCGCGTATCGATGCCTTCAAACCGGATCTGCTGCATTCCAACAATCTTTCGGGCCTGACCACCGCGGTCTGGAAAGCAGCGTTCGACCGGGGCGTTCCGATCGTCCACACGCTGCACGACTATTATCTGACCTGCCCCCGCTGCTCGCGCTTCTCCAACGGCCGCGCATGCAAGCACACCTGCTTCAGTTGCAAATTGTTGACCATCAACCGCCGCAACGCGACCAAGCAGCTGAGTGCTGTCGTCGGCGTCAGCCAGCGGATCCTCGACATCCACACCGAGCTCGGACTGTTCGCGAACATCCAGGCGCGCAAAGTCATCCGGCATGCATCGGCGCTGCAGCCGGTCGCACCGTCGACCGCGCCTCCCTCGGACACTCTGCGGCTGGGCTTCATCGGCCGACTGACCGAGGAAAAAGGCATCTATAATCTCGTCAAGGCCGTGGCGACGTTGCCACCCAGCTCGGTCCGTCTCGTGATCGCCGGACACGCCAGCGACGAGATGAAGCGCGAGCTCCGGGAACTGGCGCCGGGCGCGGCGCTCGAGTTCCTCGGCTTCGTCGCACCGGAGAAATTCTACGAACAGATCGACATCGTCGTGATTCCGCCGATCTGGGAGGAGCCCGGTCCCATCGTCGTTGCCGACGCGGGAACCGCCGGCAAACCTTTTCTCGGCACGAGGTTCGGCGGCATACCGGAGGCCGTCGCACGCGGCGCGACGGGATGGCTCACGGAACCGGATCCGCAGTCGCTTGCCGACAGCATCCGACAGCTGCTGTCGAAGCCGGATGAAATCGCGGCGATGGTTAAGCAAATGTCACTGCAGACGACCCCGTATACGTTCGCAAGCGTCGTCGACGAGTATCGCAACCTGTTCGAAAGTCTCGTCGCGAGTCGACAAACGGCATGACAGAGGATTGACGGTCGCGTGTAGACCGCCGATCCCGCTCGCGATTGTCGCGACGCCGGTTTGCAACCCGCAAACAAATCCGCAGAATCCCCGTGGAACCACGGGACATTGCTCACGCAACGTGCAGCCTGCACAACAAACGCTGCGAGAAACGACGTCGCGCCTCGCTCGTGACATCGTTCACGCACACGGCTGACATCGACAGCGGCTAATCACACACTCGAACGAGTCGGCCGAACATATCGCGAGCAGAGTTCGCGATGCGTCGACTTTTACCTGAATAAAAAACCTGAAACACAAAGGTCGAGGCTACTGCTCGACTCAATCGAACTCACATGCAGAGCAACAGATGACTACGTCCCCTGTCGACCAGACCCTTCATTCGGCGAGTTCCTTCACTGGATCCATCGGCATCAACACGCACGTAGCCTACTCCTGGGGAAGCTACAGCAACCTCGCGCTGATCGAGGACGACCTCAAATATCTCGGTGTCACGAAGCTGCGCGACGCGCTCGCGACGACTCCGGCCAGCCAGCCCGTCATGGACGGGCTCGCGGCGGACGGCTACAAATTCGACGTGATCGTGTCATCGAGCTTGCCGGCGGCGGGTTCCGGGGGAATGGCACAATTTCTCGCGCAGCTCGACAGCTTCCTTGCGGAACATCCCGGAAGCCTGATCGCCGTCGAAGGCCTTAACGAAGCCAACACGCAGCCGTTCTCGTACAACGGAAGCACCGACATCTCCGCGGCGGCGAAGTTCCAGGCGGCGCTCTATGCCGCGATCAAGGATGACGGCACGCTCTCGGGCGTCTCGGTCTACAACCTTTCGCTCGGCTACAACGACACCAGCGACTATGCCAAGCTCGGCAATCTCTATGGTTCGGTCGACTACGCCAACTCGCACGCATATGTCGGCACAGCCAGCTCGCCCCAGACCGTCCTGAACATGCTTCTCGCCAACGCGACATCCGTCGCGTCCGGAAAGCCGGTCGTCATCACCGAAACCGGCTACAGCACGGTGACCAGCGCGAGCTATATCGGCGTCGATCAGACCGTCCAGGCCAAGTCGATCCTCAATACCCTGGTCGATGCCTTCAAGGGAGGCGTGGCCACCACCTATCTCTACGAGCTTCTCGATCATGGCTCGGATGCGGGCTCGAACATGGGCCTGTTCAATGCCGACGGCACGCCGAAGATGGCTGCGACCGCGATCCACAACCTGACCACCATCCTCGCGGATGACGGTACCGGCAGCAGCACCCCGACGGCTCAGCTCGGCTACACTCTTTCGGGCCTTCCCCCGACCGGGAACAGCATGGTGCTCACCAAGAGCAACGGCGCCTATGAGCTCGTCGTCTGGGCCGAGCCGAAAATCTGGGACGATGCTACCGACAGCGAGGTCGCCGCACCCACCGCATCGGTTACGGTGCAGCTCGGCGGCGTCCATCACTCCGTCGTCGTCTACGATCCGATGAGCGGAACCACGCCCATCGCCAGCTATACCGACGTCAGCCAAATCGGCCTTCCTCTCAGCGACCATCCGCTGATCATCGAGATCGACGCCCCCGCCAAGACCGGCTCGCCTCCCGACTTTCCCGCCAACGTCAGCGACACGGCCGCCGACATCGTCGCGCAATTGTCGGACCTCAACGCGTCGACCACGCTGCAGACGATCACGTTGACCGACACGCACGTCCTGCCTGTCGCCTCCGAAACGACGATGAGCTACATCATCTCGCATTATGGAAAGGCACTGGCGGCGATCCAGGGCGGGTATTCCTTCTCGGTCACGACATCGAGCAATACCTGGAGCCTGACCAAGGTCTTCAATTCGTCCGGCAGCCTGCTTTCGACCACCACGACGAATTTCATCGACGGAGTGGCATCCAGCAAGGTCACCGTCAACTCCGACGGATCGACCGACAGCATCAGCTATTCGGCCGGCATCGCCACCCAGGAAGTCATCGTCAAGGTCAACGGCTCCAAAGAGACGAAGAAGTTCGCAACGGACGGCAACCTGCTCAGCGACACCATCCAGAACAAGGACGGCTCGTCGTCGAACACGGTCTATTCCGCCGGCGTGAAGACGGCCTACTACGTCATCAACGCCGACGGCAGCCGCGACAACACCTTCTACAACATCACCGGCAAGAGCTACGTCACCGAGACGCAGCATCTCGATCCGACCGGCAAGGTCACGGCGATCACCCGCAAGCACGCCGACGGAACGCTCGACTACACCCAGGTGAAGAACGCCGACGGCAGCAGCGTCACGACGCTCTATGATTCGACCGGGAAGAAAACCTCGCTCATCACCGTCACCTCAACCTCCACCACGACCGATACTTTCAATACGTCCGGCGCGCTGGTGAAGGAGGTCGTTCAGAAGACCGACGGCTCCGTCACGACCTCGAACTACAACGGCACATTGCTGACCTCGGTGTACATCCTCGGTGCGGACGGCACCAAGGAGACGAAGCTCTACGACTCGGCTGGGCGCCTTTCCAACGACGCCGTAATCAGGACGGATGGCTCGTCATCGACGACCGTCTATACGGCCGGCGTCAAGACCGCCGCCTATGTGATCAACACCGACGGCAGCCGCGACAACACCTTCTACAACATCACCGGCAAGACCTACGTCACCGAGAGCCAGCACCTCGACGCGACGGGCAAGGTCACGGCGATCACCCGCACGCACGCCGACGGAACACTCGACTACACCCAGGTCAAGAACAGCGACGGCAGCAGTGTCACGACGCTCTACAATTCCGTCGGACAAAAGACCTCGACGATAACGGCGACGTCCACGACCACGACCACCGACACGTTCAACACGTCGGGTGCGCTGGTGAAGGAGGTCGTCCAGAAAACCGACGGATCGGTGACCACCACGAACTACAACGGCGCCCTGCTGGCGTCGGTCTACATCCTCAACGCCGACGGATCGAAGGAAACCAAGCTGTATGACGGCAGCGGTCGGCTGTCGAGCGACACGGTGACAAGGACCGACGGATCGTCGTCGACCACCACCTATGCCGCAGGCATCAAGACCGTTCTCTATGTCAACAACGCCGACGGCAGCCACGACAACACCTATTACAATATAACCGGAAAATCCTACGTCACCGAGACGCAGCACACCGATGCGGCCGGCAACGTCACCGCGATCACCCGCACCCATGCCGACGGCACACTGGACTACACCCAGGTCAAGAACAGCGACGGCAGCAGCTTCACGACGCTCTACAACAGCGCCGGGCAGAAGACGTCGACGATAGCCTGGACGTCCACCACCACGACGACCGACACGTTCAGCACCACCGGCACCCTGACGAAGGAGGTCGTCCAGAAGACCGACGGCTTCGTGAGCACCACGAACTACAACGGGACGCTGCTGGCTTCGGTCTACATCGTCAACGCCGACGGCTCGAAGGAGACAAAGCTCTACGACTCGGCCGGAACGCTCGCCAACGACTCGTTGATCAACAACGACGGCTCGACGTCGACGACCACCTATACGTCCGGCGTGAAGACCGCGCTCTACGTCACCAACACGGACGGCAGTCACGACAACACGTTCTACAACATCACCGGAAAGTCCTACGTCACGGAAGCCCAGCACACCGACGCGTCCGGCGTCGTGACCCAGGTCGTCCGGACCCACGCCGACGGCTCACTCGACTACAAGCAGGTCATCAACCCCGACGGCAGCAAGATCACGGACGTGTACGACAGCACCGGTCACAAGCTGAACGAGGTGCAGTCCCACGCCGACGGATCGAGCGTCACGGACATCTTCAACACGTCGGGCGCGATCACCCAGGAGGTCGTCAAGGCCTCCAACGGCGACACCACCACGACGAACTACGCCAATGGCGTTCAGGCGTCCATCTACGTCGTCCATACCGACGGCTGGAAGGAAACCAAGCTGTTCGACTCGAGCGGAACTCTCACCAACGACACCGTCTACAACACCGACGGATCGACCTCGTCGACGGTGTATACGGCCGGTGTGAAGACCGCGAGCTACGTCACGAATGCCGACGGCACCCACGACAACTCGTTCTTCAACATCACCGGCAAGAGCTACGTCACGGAATACCAGCACACCAACGCGGCCGGGACGCTGCTCTCCGATACCAGGCTGCATGCAGACGGCACCTTCGATTACACCCAGGTGACCAGCAGCGACGGCACCAAGACCACCGACATCTACGACAGCACCGGCGTGAAGACGCAGGAGACGATCAAATACACCAACGGCAGCTCGGACGTGTTCATCTTCTCGGTGCCCGGGAAACCCGGCGCCATCGAACACGACAGCCGTGATGCCAGCGGCGCCCTGACGAAGATCGACATGCAGAACGCCGACGGGACCCACAGCGTTACCGCGGTCACCGCCGGCCAGACGTTGCAGGGCTCGGCAAGCAGCGACCAGTTCATGGTGTCGCCGGGATCCAGCACCATCGTCTACGATCACGGCAACGACAAGATCGTGGGCTTCCACGCCGGTACGGCCGCCAATCACGACGTCATCGAGATTTCGAAGTCGTTGGTGGCGGACTACGATCACCTGCAGATGACGCAGAACGGATCAAACGGGGTGATCCAGATCTCCGCCAGCGACTCGATCGTGCTCCAGGGGATCAACATCCAGAACCTCGACCACGGCAACTTCCTGTTCGTCTGATCCGGCAGGATCGGTCAGCCCTCATCGAGCCAACGAGAACGGGCCGCGTTTTGCGGCCTGTTTTTCGTTTGGCGAGCTGTCAGAGCAGCGCCTAGCGGAGGGATCGCAAACGAGGCACTGGGCGCCCCTTGCGAGGCCATTGCCCCACGATGTTGCGCATGTTCTAAGGTGACAGACCTCCCGCTGAGGAGCGCAGCACTGCGCGCTGTCGCATCCGTGCAGGAGAGATTTCGACAATCAACGGCAGGACGCCGCCAGATCATGATCCGACTTCTCGCCCTCGGCAGCTATTTCTACCAAAGCCTGGTCGCGATTCTTCTCATTCTCCTGCTCAGTCACCAGCTCGAAGCGGCGCATTACACGACGTATTCGCTGACGATGGCGGTCAGCCAGTTCGCGACCGTCGTGGCCTTCGAATGGATTCAGCTTGCCGGCCAGCGCTTCCTGGCCTCGAGCGGCGGGGACGACACGAAACGGTTGCAATGTTCCCTGTTTCTCGCGCTCGCGCTCAGCGCCGCGGCCCTCGCCGCAATCGCCGCACTTGCTGCAGCCAGCGGCCTGGTGCCTCTTTCCCTGATCGGGCTGGGATTCGTCGTCACGATCATGCAGGGCACGACCGACCTGCACTACATGATGATCCGCGTCTCCGGAAAGCTGTCCTGGGCCTCGATCCTGTTGATCTGCCGCGCCACCTTCCTTCTGGCCGGGGCGGCGACCGGCGCCGGGCTCTATGGAACGACTGAAGCCGCCCTGCTCGGAATCTTCGTCGGTCACGGCCTCGGCCTGGTCCTGGGCTCGATCGTCGACCGGACCTTTCTCAATTGGTCGCCTCGCATCGCTACGCGAGCCGATCTGTCCGCCTTTGCACGATACGGAATGCTCGCTTCGGGTGCGTCGGTGGTCCACCTGTCCGTCCCGATCCTCATCCGCTTCCTGGTCGTCGGCCGCTTCGGCATCGCTTCGAGCGCCAGCGCAGGCTTCTCCATGGCGATCGATCTGCTGCAACGGCCATTTTCCGTGCTGCTCTCCGCGATTCACACCATCAGCTATCCGGATGTCGTCGCGCGCTTCGACAACGACACGCGCAAGGCCGCGCAGACCGCGGCGGCCGGCCTGTTCGATCTGGCAGTCTGCTCGACCGCTCTCATGCTGGGAGGACTGGTCGCATTCATTCCGGACGCGGCCAGGTTCTTCGTGCCGCCGGCCCTCATTGCCAGCTTTCTCGCGGTAACGCCGACCGTCGCGCTGTTCTACTTCCTGCACACCCATCTGCAGGCAACGCTTGCGCTCGTGCCGCACCTGGAGAAGGCCGCCCTCCGATTGATCATCATCGCAGCCGGCCAACTCGCCCTGGTGAGCATCTTCGTGCTCGCGAGCACCGCGGCAAGCCTCGGCCCGACGGCGGCGATCGCGCTTGCCGGACTGGCTACCGCCCTCGTCATCGCGTGTTCGATCGGTCCCACCGTCCGCTTCGGCGCTTATCCGCGTCCGATGCTCGCGTTTTCATCAGTGCTCGGCGCGACGATCATCGCCGCCTCCGTTGCGCTCCCCTCCGAACCGGTTTCGTGGCTCCTGGCGAAGATTGCGGCGGCCGCCCTCATCACCATCGCAATTGGCTGGGTCGGGGATCTCCTGAAACACTGAACGAGCGGCTTCAGGCGGCGGTCTCCGACCGCCGTATCCGGGCTAGGCCGAACGTAGTCAACGTCCCCCGCAGCTCCCGGTCGAGCGCGAGGATTGCGGCCGCATATGTCACGAACCCGCCGGCGCTCATGATTGCAAGGATCGCCACCGGATGAACTGACCCGAGATGCGGTCGCAGGAAAATCAGGACTGCCGCCATGACCGCGGTCGCAATCACGGGGTACACGGCGACGCCGATGGTACGCCCAATCGGAATTCCAACCCACGCCTTCAGCGCAAACAGGATGACGGGCGTTGCAAGCAGCATTCGGACGACATTGCCGATCGCCGCCCCCTCGACGCCGTATTGCGCGGCGACGACACCGACGGTCGCGCTGAGAACGAATTCGACGACATTGATCAGCAGGACTTGCCACATCAGGCCAATCGCCATCAACGCGTTGGTCTTGTAGTAGATCAACGGGACGAAGAATGCGATCTGGGCCAGGATCTGCATCAGCGGGATACTGGCTTGCCATTTGGTGCCGAACATCAGGGTCAGAAGCTCGGGCGCCACGATCGCCGCTCCGACGAACAGCGGATAGATGAAGACGGCGGTCATGTGAACGAGCCGCAAATAGGCCTTGATCAGGGCCGGCCGATCGTTCTGCAGACGTGCGAGCGAGGTTAGCGTGACCGTCGTCACCGGCCGGATCGACAGTTCCAGCAGCAGATCGATTCCGCGCCAGGCGATGCGCAGATAGCCAAGCCCCTGCGCCCCGACGAAATAGCCCACGATGAGGTCGAGCACACGCTGATTTCCCGTGCCCAGCAACGAGGACAACGAGACCGCAAGGCCGCTGTTCAGCTGGTCCAGAGCAATGCGCCAGCGGAAGCGAGCCGACGGAAGCCAGCGGGTCGCAACGAGAATCGCGATGATGTACCAGATGTAGTAAGTGAGCCTCTGCGCCACCAGGCTGAATACGCCGAAGCCCGTGAGGGCCATGACCATCGCGATGGTGCCGCTGACCATCGTCGCAGACACGTTGCGCGCCGCGATCGCACGGAATCCGAACGACCTGCGCAGCTTCGCCTCATACACCGTGCCTGCAGCAAACAGGAGCGACATCGGCGACAGGATCTGCATGACGATCTTCAGCTCGGGAACCTTGAACAGATCGGCGAGGCCCTGCGCTCCGAGAAACATCGCGAGCGTGAGCAATGTTCCGATCGCAAAGCTGCTCCAGAACGCCGTATCGAGCTCCTCGTCGGTCATCTCCTGGCGCTGCACCAGCACCTCGGTCAGCCCGGCGCGGCCCATCAGATTCGAGATGTCGATGAAGGCCGTGGCTATGCCGACCACGCCGAAAGCTTCAGGCCCCAGCGCGCGCGCGAGCACGATGAAGAGCACGAACTGGAACAGCGTCTGGCCGCCGGTGCCGAGCACCATCCAGAACACGCCGGTGACGGTGTGCTTGCGCAGGGACATCGCGGACTACTTCGTCGCGCCGGCGGCGCCGCGCTGAATTCGCTTCCATGCCAGCGGCAGCAGGAATTGCAGCGACGACGGGTGGCGCAACAATCTGGCGATCACGGTGCTGGCCGGAGCACTCTTGCGCATGTTGAGCGTGATCAGAAACTCATTGAAGCGCAGCATGCGAATGCGACGCTGACTGACCAATCGTGCCGCCTGAGACGAGATGCGTGCGCCGTATTGTTGCAGGAAATCCTCGCAGGACTTTGCCTTCTTGATGTAATCGGTGTTGGTCCGCGAGAATTCCGAGATCTTGCGCGAAATCGGGCCGAACGTCGGCGTGTAGACGTAGTAGGCGGCGGTCGCAATCTCGGCCCTTGCACCGCAAGCAAGCAGCGCGGAGTAGAAATAGGAATCCTCGCCGTGCCGATAGCCCGTCGGGTAGCTGAGCCGATTCTGCTGGACGAACGCCCGGCTCACGACCGGCTTCATCAATCCGAGCTGATATCCGCTCTCGACGAAATCATTCTGAAGAAAGAACTCCAGGGTGAGCGGAACATAGTCGCGCGGGTCGTTCTCGATGATCGAGATGACGCGCGGGATCGTGGCGTCGGCGTGATAGTCGAACAGGTCGATGTTGTCGGCGATGACATCGAGATTCTCGGATTCCGCACGACCTGCGAGCGTCGCGAGCCGTTCCGGCCGGTAGGTGTCGTCGGCATCGAGGATGGCGATCCAGCGGCCCTGCGCCGCGGCGAAGCCGCTGTTGCGGGCCACTGATGGTCCGCCGTTCTTTTCGAGATTGACGGGACGGATGCGATGATCGTCCGCCGCCAGCGCGCCGACGACGGCCATGGTATCGTCCGTCGAGCAGTCATTGACGACGATGATCTCGAAATCCTGCTCCGTTTGCGCCTGAACGGATGCGATCGCGCGTGCGATGCACCCCGACGCATTGTAGGCGGGGATGACGACCGACACGCGCGGTCCCTGCGAAACTGACGTGGATGGCGATGTCATGATCTTCCTGCGGCGATCTCGGCCCGCGGATGCGGGCGGTGTGCGGCCGTATCCGGCCGGTATGTCAGCTCGGCGCATCGCTCCCAGGAGAACGTCTGCGCCCAATTTTTGGCGGCTGCACCGAACTTCTCGACGTCTTGCGGCCGATCGAGAAGCTGCTCGAGCAAGCCCGCCAGCTTCTCCGGCGAGCGATCTTCCAGCAGAACCCCGGTCTCGCCGTCCAGCACCACTTCGGGCACGCCTCCGTGCGGCGCGGCGACGCTTGGCAGCGATTGCGCTGCCGCTTCGAGATAGGCCAGCCCGAAACCCTCCACCTTCTCCGGATTCGGCTCCGCGACCATGCAGAACAGCCAGGCGGACGCGTAGAAGCTGCGGACGTCGTCGTTCGAGACGGCGCCCGTGAAGACGACAGGCACGCCGCATGCCGCCGCAAGCCGCTTCAGCTCGTCCTGATAGGACGCGTCCAGGGCCTTCCCGACGACGACGTAACCGAGCTGATCCTTGGCGTGCTGAGGCAGCAAGGCAAGCGCCTGAAGCAGGTGACGGTGGCCCTTGCGAACATCCAGGCGCGCCACCGTGAGCAGCAGTTTGCGGCCGGTCGGCACGGCGTACTTCGCCAGCGTCGCGGCGGCGTCCGCCGACGTGCCGAACCAGAACGGATCGACGCCCAGCAGCGTCACCGCCGTCCGAGGAGGCGATGCCAGATAAGGGTGATGCCGGAGGACGAGCGCTTCAGTGAACCGACTGTTGGCGACGACATGATCGGCGCCCCGAAGATAGGACCGGCCGAACAGAAGCCCCGTCACGCGGGACTTCGCGAGGAGAAGCACGTCCGTGCCGTGCATCATCGCGACGATGGGCCGGCGCGTGAGCCGGCGCAACCATGGGATCACCATCACGAACGGCCAATCGGCCGCATGGATCACGTCGAAGGTCCACGGCCTGACGCGAAGCAACGCGAACAGCAGACGCGGCAGCGCCCGCGTGGCGTAAACCCCGCCGGCGAAGCGCCGGACCGCGAAAGGATAGAGCCTGTCCGCCGCGGTGTTGTCGTTCCCGAAGTCGGGGGCGAGGATTTCGACCGTGTGCCCCTGCGCCGTCGCGGCCCGCGCCATCTCGACGCAGTAAGTACCGACACCCCCGCGAAACGGCGGGAATTCATGAGTCAGAACGAGAATACGCACTATGTCATCCTCCAACCCGATGCCGATAGACCGTCGAAGACACCCGGTCGAGCCTGTTTCGATCACGCACGTTGTTGAACCTCCTCGCCCTCGACGACGTCACGCCGGGCCAGGAGCCGGTCGACCGCCGTGCGAAGACGCACCTCGATCAGCTCATAGCTCAAAGCCGAAGCCGCGAGCGACAGCGCGGCGCCGATCAGGGCGAAGCCGCACCACAGCACCCAGGCGTTGACGCCGAGGTCGAACAGCTTCCTGCCGATCACCTGCAACGGGAACAGGACGAAAGGATGCACCAGATAGAGGCTGTAACTGATCTTGCCGACATATTGCAGGCTGCGCAGCCGCGCGAGACCCGCGAACCACGAGTCCGGCGTCAACGCCATTGCGAACAGCGCAATGCCCGGGATCAGCGCGAGCCAGACGCTGACATACTCCAGCAAGCCGAACATCAGCACGAAACAGGCAACAGCCGCGATCGATCCGGAGATTCCTCGAAGCGGCAGCCGCAGCGAGGCCATGCCGCAGAGGATACCGATCCCGAAGAATGCGGTGTTGGGACGGTAAGCCACCGCGGCCACCGCAATGAGCGCCACGGACACGATGGCCAGCCTGCTTCCCGCCCGCCGCGCCAGAAAGATGGCGGCGAACCAGATGTAGAAAGCCCATTCGTAGCTCAGCGTCCAGGCATTCTGCTGGGCGATCGGCAATCCGAGCGCATCGGGAAGAAAGACCAGGTTGACGAGGAACAGTTCGACGTAAGTGCCAAGGTCGATTCCCTTGAAGAACTTGTAGCCGACGATCGGGCCCAGTGTGAACACGATCAGGTGCAGGACGACGAACACCGGAAGAATGCGCAGGCAGCGGTCGTACATGAATTTCGAAACCTGGCCATGACGCATCAGGCTGGCCGGAATCAGGAAGCCGCTGATCATGAAGAACAGCTCGACCCCATGACCGCCGGTCTCGAACGTCCTCTGAACCCAGAGCGGCAGCGCGGGGAGGAATCCCGCCAGCATCGGCATCGCGTACAGATGTGCAAACACCACGGTCAGGGCGGCGAGGCCGCGAAGCCCCTGGATCGAAGGAAGGAAGCCGCCACGTTGCGCGCCGGCCTCGCCCGATTTGTCGGGCCGGGTCATGCGACGCTCCGCTGCGCAGCCGGCAGCGTTGCGGGCCCGGCCTCTCGCCGCGACCGGAACCTGCGGCCAAACCCGATCGCAGGCTTCTCGACCAGCGCATAAGTAGCCCAGCTCAGCAGGATGGTCGTGCCGACCACGCCGACGGCGAAGAGCAGCCACTGCAGGAGCGTCGCCCCTGCGCCGAAATAGTGCAGGGCTATCGACAGCACGTAAACCTGCATCAGATACACGGAATAACTGATCGTGCCGATGAAGCTCAGGGCCTGCGCGGCGAGGCGATCACCAAAACTGGCGAACACCAGGAAGACGAGGCCCGCGGCGATATAGGCCGATGCGATCGAATAGCTGAAGAAGAAGTCCTGATAAACCGCGCCGTAGAGGCGGTGGAAAATCAAGGCCGCGAATGCGCAGTAAAGGCCGAGACAGACCGCGACGTGCCACCACCGCAACCGCCTCTCCATCACCGTGTCACGGATCACCTTTCCGATCAGCATCGCATCGATGTTGAGGACGACCTCGAGCAGGCGCGACACGATCCGCTGCTCGAACAGGATCGGCAGAACGATGCCTCCGACCGATAGTACGACGACGATGGCGAACACGGCCTTGCTGCGCCGAAGCAGGCCGAGAACGAAGAGAACGGCGCAACCGATGTAGAAGATGAGCTCGATCGCCAATGTCCAGTGCGCAATCACCATGTTGGGCACCCCGACGAGATTCTGGAACATCGTAAGGTTCACGCCGAGTTGCCAGGCGGGAAACACCTTGGCTTCGGTGACCGGCAGGATCGCGACCGCGAGAACGATGGCCAGCCAATACATCGGATAGAGCCGGAAGAAGCGGCTGACGGCGAAGTCGCGAACCGGCGTGGAGCTGTCGGAAAAGCTGTAAGGCACGACGAAACCGCTGACGAAGAAGAACAGCACGACGCCGAACCGGCCGAAGTTGAAGTAGTATCCGATCAAGCCGTGCAGAAATCCCTCATACGGCCCGGTTTGCCCGGTGAGCACGACATGCTCCAGAACGTGCTGAATGATCACGCTGAGGACGGCAATTCCGCGCAAGGTGTCGACAAAGGCAAGTCGGCTATGCATGTAAGTCCCTTCGTGCCGTCGGATAACCGACAAACAGGTCGATCCTCGTCAACATCGGCCCGCCGGCCCGGCTCTGCGCCCCACCCGCTTCAACTGACCGGCCGCGCGACCCCGACTGCAGCACCGTGCAGTGTGGTCCCCTCACCGGCCGGTACGCGCCGCGGCCCCTGGAGAGCTCCGGTCATCCGCCGCGAGAAGACCTCGCTGAATCCGAGTGCGATGACGAGAAGACCGGTCGCCGGTCCGTAGCTGAGCACCGTTATGGTGAAGATGTTCATCACGAAGATGACGGAGAGCTTGTAGACGTCCGTGATCCCGGCAGTGGCACGAAACACCATCCACATGTAGACGACGAACGGCAGGCCGAACATCACGTAGGTGCCGATGTAGAAATTGTCGACCGGCACCCAATATCCATGCAAGTTCGAGAACAGTTGCTGCGGATAGTTGAAGCAGCCGATGCCACAGCCCGTAATGATGCCGATCGGCATCAACTGGCTGAGGTAGACGAAGGGCAGCTGCCAGCTGTTGTTGATCCGGTCCTGGAGGCTGTAGAAGAAGCCCTTGTGCCCCGGGGACAGGTCCACGCCGGTGAACAGCACGATGAGCACAATGGGGACCAGTATCGCCGCAAAGGAACTGAGCGTCAGCTTTCGAAGCGTCGGCAGCCTGTTCTCCTCGGGCAGGGCGCGCACCACGAGCAGACAGACGAGGTAGATGATGAGAACTCCCATCGTCGTCTTGTTCGTGGTCAGGCGGATCGCGTAAGCGGAAATTCCGCCCAGCACGAGGCACCAGACGACGCTCCTGCGGATCGACGTCAGCACGAAGGCAATCAGGATGAAGTAAGCCGCCATCGTGCTGTCAGCGGCAAATCCGGTCAACCTCTGTTCCGCGAACGACCACCATAGCCGCCCGGCCTCGCGAACAGCACCGAACGATTCGTACTTGAACCCGACCCACGGCATCGCCCAGTACTTCGACAGGAAGACGCCGCCCAGGGTGATGTAGAACGTCACGGTCACGATCTGCAACATTCTGCGGTAGTCGCCGATCTTCGCGTCGCAAAAACAGAAGCCGACGAACAGCGGAAACATCATCTTGATGGAAGAGAACAGCGCCGTCGTGCTGCCCAGGAAAAAGAAGCCGATCGCGAGCGACACGCAGATCTGGACGAAAACCAGAAGCGCCATGACGCTTCTGTTGTCGACGATGCAACGCTTGAGAAAGAGAGCGACGCACAGGATCGCCGCCAAGTCGGGCGTGAACCAGAGCACATCCATGTGCAATTTGGCGGAATAGTACCGCATCACGCCGCCGAACGCGTCGCGGATGAGGTAGAGCGAGAAGACGATGGCCTCGAGGGAAAAGCCGCCCGTCTCGGACTCGGATTGTCGACTTACTGTCACGTTGGCGCTCGTCATCTTAACTCTGCAATCGCGTCGAAGGCACTGCCCGCGTCTTGTTGAATCGGAAGCTGCCCTGCAACCAGCGATTCATCAGCTTCCCCCCGGGGAGCTCCACGAACGTGTAGGTGAGGTGTGACAGAATAAGGACGGCGAGAACGTCGATCGCCAGCATGAGTGATGCCGCCAAGCCGTTGCAGACCGCGTCCAGGGCCGCAATCGGGCGCGGCCCCACCGCTCTCACGAAGTACTCGGCGAGGAGAATGACGAAGGCATGAACCATGTAGACGGAATACGAACGTCGTCCGAGCCACACCAGGGGCGACCACCCGAGCAATTGCGGCAACGGGCCCGCCCCGGGGTACGCCAGCAGGGAGCCGAGAAGAAGGGCGAAGACGAAAGGCGCGGCGAAACTCAGCTGCGGCCATGCCCCCACCGACGACACGAGAACGACGCTGGCCACGCACGCCAAGATTTGAAGCATGCCGTAAAGGCCGCGGCGGTCGCTTCGGTGAATGCGCAGACAGAGCTGCGCCGTCAGAACTCCGAGGAAAAATCCCACGACGCAACGGATCAGGCCGAAATCCCATTGCAGCTCGAGGCTCCGCTTGCCCAGCACGATGATCAGGAGCATCAGCGCCGCCAGCACGAGCGCTGCTGCAGCAGAGCCGAGCACCCATGTGGCACCAACTCGCACGGAGAGCAGCATCACGAGGCCGAAGGCGATGTAGGTGTAGAATTCGACGCTGATGCTCCAGCTCGGACCGTTCCAGCTCAGATAATCGATGAAGCCCAGAGAGTGGAGCATGAACAGGTTGAGCACGAACGAGTAGGCGTTGTTGACCTCGAACGCGGCAGGAACCGCGACGACGAGACCAGCTCCGACCAGGCCGAGGCGCAGAAATCGAAACAGCAGCATGACGAAAAGCATGACCACGTGCAGCGGATAGAGTCGCGCGAAGCGGCGTTGCAAGAATTCTCGCAGGGAAAAATCGCCGGATTGCGGTTGTGCGTAACTCAACGTCATAACAATGCCGCTGAGAACGAAGAAGAGATCAACAAAGAGCCAGGCATTGCGGAAGAACGGCCAATCGATCCATGGACGCTGCGGGAAGGCGGCCAAGAAAGTCGGCATCAGAACGAGGTGATGAATCACAACTGAAAGCGCGGCGATTCCTCGAATGCTATCCAGTGGGAGATAGTGCGGTTTGGGCTTATGCGTCGACTCCATCACTATCCCGTTGCTTAATTTGCTGCGTTGCAATATTCTAACTTTTGAGCTCGATTTTCAATGAAAATCTGAGTTTCGCGATGCGCGATTTGTTGAACGCAAGTTCACAGCGCGCGATGAACGTTGATGCGGACGGGACGACGGCAGCCACCATGTTCCACCACGCGAGAATGTCGATCGATGCCCGCATGGCACGAGTTCTGAATAGCGAACGCAATACAATGCGAGATCGATCCTGAATTGGGCGAGATTTCCATTGTCCCCAACCAACAACGAACGGAAGACGTCCACATGATCGATCAGCCGCAACATTGGGAGAATTCCTAGTGGCCTATTCTTCCATGACGATTGGGAACACGAACTCCATCAAGCGTTGGAGCCACAATTCGCGTTTCACCAAGGCGCTGAGTGTCATGCCGCCGGCGGAAAACGATCGCATCCTCGATTTCGGAACGGGAGACGGACACCTCGTCGGCTTGCTCAAGGAACAATGCCCCTCCGTCAGTGTCTGCGGCTTCGACCCGCATCTCGATGCGGCGGCAAATGAGGTGAAACAACGGTTTCCGGATGTCAGATTTGTGCGCGAGCGCGACAGCATCGGAGAAGGCCCCTTCGACAAGGTCTATTGTCTCGAGACGCTCGAGCACTTTGTCGGCCCTCCTCTCATGGACATCGTGACCTTCCTGACGCAGCAGACCGCACCCAACGGCCGCATCCTCGTCTCGGTGCCGATCGAGATCGGGCCCTCTTCCTTGCTGAAGAACCTCTTCCGCATGGCCACCGGCCAACGCCACCGCGGCACGACGTGGAAGATCGTCTGGGATTCATTCATCGGCAACACGTCTGCAATCGCGCGGCCGCCGAGCGATACGGGCTGGATCTCGTCGCACCTGGGCTTCGATTTCCGCGTGATCCCCGTCTTGTTCGCAAAATGCGGTTTCGAAGTAGAGTCCTACGGCTACTCGCCTATGCCGCTGCCCACCCACATGATCAACAGCCAGGTGCTCTTCCGCTTCAAGCGAAAGGCTTAGTGCCGGCCGAAGTGGCAATCGCCCGCTCCCACCGCTTCACAGGCATCGAAATCAGCGCTTCCTGAAGGCGCTGATTGATGCTTAATGCAGCACGTTGCCGCGGGCTGGGATCCGCGACGGACTAGATTGCCGCTTGCGGGGGAATACAGCTGAACACCGTGTCCAGGTTCTTGGCGTTCGCGGTCGTCGCACTGGCGCCCCTCCCGCTGGGATCCACCGACCAGATCTGGATCTGCATCTGGTGTGTGCTGACGGCCGCGAGCCTGGTGACGGCCGATCTCGACGGCGTGGCCCGCGACGATGTGCGGCTGCTCATGCCTCTGCTTGCCACGCTCGCAGTGGTTGCAGCGGTCATCGTCGCGCAGGAATGGCGCGACCCTCCGTTCGGGCTCGGCAGTCCGCTCTGGCAGACCGGATCGAAATGGCTCGGTTCGCCGTCGTCCAGCCGCGTTTCCACCACCGTCAACGGCCCTTGGCTGTCAGCGGGCTATACACTCCTCCTCGCGATGGTGCTCGTTCGCGCATTCGTGATTTCAACCGACGCAAGCAGTGCCCGCCGGCTCCTGCTGCTCCTTGCCTGGGTCGGCTGCGCTTACGCGGTCTATGGCATTCTCGCCGAAATCGGTGACCCCAATGGTCTTCTGTCGAGACGAAAGGAAGCCTATCTCGGCTACGCGACGGGAACCTTCGTCAACCGAAACACGGCCGCCGTTTTCTGGGGCAGCAGCGCCGTGCTGTTTCTGGTCCCCTTGCTGCGCTTCGCGCATCGCCGCGAACGTCCCGAGGCGCCGTCTCCGCGCCTCTTGGACCGCATCGCATTTTATTCGTCCTCACCGGCCGCGCTCGGCGTCGGTTTTGCGGTCTGCCTGACGGCCACGGCGATGACAGGCTCGCGCGCGGGACTGTTGCTGTCGATTTGTGCGTTTCTGCTCGCCTGCGCGCTCTATCTCGCGCCGCTGCCGCTCGGCAAGCTGCGCAGATGGGGGCTCGCGGCAGGCACGGCGGTCGTCGCGCTGCTCATCCTCCAGCTTGTCGGAGGCACTGTCGCCGGGCGAATCGGCGCTTATGGCCTGATCGATGAACAGCGGTTCAATGCCTATCAAAGAAGCATCGCCATGATTCGCGATTATCCGCTGCTCGGAATCGGCTGGGGCAATTTCGAATCAACTTTCCCTGCCTATCGGACCGCGGAGCTTGGCAGCCTCGGAATTTGGGATCGTGCCCACTCGACACCGCTCGAGCTCGCGGCGGAGCTTGGCCTGCCCACCGCAGCTCTCATCGTGGCGTGCTGTCTCTGGTATGTTTACCTTCTGTTAAGAAGCAGTTTGCGCCGAAAGCGCGACCGCTACATACCCATCGTCGGCGTCAGCGTCGCAGCGCTCGGACTGATTCACAGTGGGATCGATTTTTCGCTGCAGATACCCGGCTTCGGAATCTTCTTCGCCGCAATTGCAGGATGCGGGCTTGCTCAGTCGCTTCCGTCCGAACTGAGGAAAGAACGTGGCAAGTTTGAATAAAATGTACTATAGGTGACAAAAAGTCCGGTGGTCATTATGCAATTTGGAAAAGCTTTTACCCTCGTCGTCGGCATTGCTGCACTGTTCGGCCCTGTTGCGTCCTCATTCGCGGCCACCGGCAACAACACGGCGTGCGGGGCGAATGCAAATCTGGTTTCGGCGGAAACCGCCAACTCGTTCCTCTCGAATCCCGCAGGCTTGCTCGACCAGTTCAAGAACGGCCAAGGCAGTCTGGCCTCGCAAATTCGCGACTTTCTGACCTCACGCCCCGAGACTGTCGAAGGTATCGTTTCGCTGGCGAAGGCCAGTAGCGAGGAACAAAGCCGCGCCATCGGCGCAGGCCTCGGGACTGCCGCTTCCGTCTGCGTGCTGTCGCAGCCGGACGTGGCCCAGCGCATCCAGGAAGCCGTGCTGAAGACGGAGAACGCGCCGCTGATTCAATCCTTCAGCAGCATCACCGGCGACATCCCGACGGAGGCGATCAGCGGCGCTGATCCGACTGGCGAGACGTCGACTGGCGGCGGCGGTGGTACCAATTCCGCCGCACCGGAGCGTGGCGGCGCCGCGACGACGGCCACGCCCGTCGTGCTCAACACCGGCGGGCCCGGCGCAGCGTCGCAGACACAGACGCAGGCTTTGTTCACTGCTGCCACCACGACGACGCTGACTTCGGTCAGTCCGTCGCGCTAGCGAGCCCGGGCGGAAAATTAACCAAACACGTGCTCCGGGAACCAACCTCCGGAACCAGCTAAAATTGTAATTGTCTGCAAAACCCGAATCTAATTGGTTCGTTGTATCCCTGACGCCAAGAAGAATGGCGAATAACGGGGATGACTATGAGCTGGATTTTCAGATCTTTCCTGGCGGTGGGGATCGCCTGCGCTGGCGCTGCTGCCAAAGCCGACACGATCGTCGAGACTTCGACCGTGACCGGGTCCTTCATCAGTGAATATGACAACGCCCTCGCACCGCTGCAGTTCGTCAAGTTCTGCATGAATTACGGTGCGGAGTGCGAGCCGGATGCAGCCGGGCAGCAGGCGCTGCCTGCGGGCGAGCGGGCGCGGGACATGCTTCGCGAGGTCAATCGCGCGGTGAATGATGCCATCACGCCGACGCAGAAGCCGACCAGCCCGCTGCTGGCGCGCTGGACAGTGTCGCCTGATGCCGGCGACTGCAACGACTACGCCGTGACCAAGCGGCACCGCCTGATCGAGATGGGCTGGCCGAAATCGGCACTGCGACTTGCAGTTGTCCGCACCGACAGCGGACAAGGCCATCTCGTTCTCGTCGTGCGGCTGAACGACGGCGACGTGGTGCTCGACAATCTGTCCTCGTCCGTCCGTTCCTGGAATACGGCCGGCTATCAGTGGATCTCGATGCAATCCGGGAGCAATCCGCGCTTCTGGGTGGCCATCGGTGAGCACGGCGAGCACCTGCGCGCCAGCCGCCTCGCCTCGTTGCGGACGCCCTCCTGAGACCTGACGTCGCAAGCTGCTTTTGATCGGTCCCGATCCTCGTCGGGACCGATCAACGCGTTTGGGACCCATCATGTGATCGCTTCCAGGATGTAATCTGGTTCCAGCGCATCTGGCGAACATCACACCGGATAGCAACCAAATTTTCGAAATCGCGTTACCCGCCCGCGCCAGAGCGTGGCGCGAATTGTGATCTGAATTTTGCTGCTCTGATAAGAGGCACCCTTGATGTCAGCCCAGCGTGAAGGGTCGCAGCAAATCGAAAAATTGCTGGCAGGACGCGTCCTTTCCAGCTATTTTTGCATCGCACAAAAATTTGACATACTTTATGCGCATCAAGGGTTTCACATAGGACTTCCAGCGTAGTCGACACGTAGCGGAATGGAAGACAATTTGCCTCAGACGATGACGGACGCTGGCCGCCGATCGATCATGCCGATCCTCGTGACGGTTACGATGTTGTGCGCGATGACCAGCATTTGCGAGGCGCAATGCGTTGATCGGTCGGAGCGGTCGGCGCAGATCGCGATCGACGCCTTCGTCGCGGAGCCCAGTTCCCTCCTCGTCCAGTTGCGCAGCGAGAAGGAGAAGCTGTCGGGTCGTCTTCGGGGCTATCTGGTCAGCGACATATCGGTCCTGAAGTCGGTGCCGGCGCTGACGCGGGCTGCGACTCAGGCCGACCGGGCCTCGATCGGGGCCGCGCTGCATCGGGCTGAAATTCGGTGCCGTTCGAGCAGACCCGAGTATGCACAGAAAATCAGCGATTTCGTCGGCAAGCTTCACGACAGTGCCGTGCTCTCGGGCTATTCCTCCGAACCGGACGACGCGCCAGCGACTCCGCCGACGACGGCCAACCTGCCCACCAAGTCCGGAACAGGCCTGATGTCGGGCGAATTCAAGACCGACATCGCCGATCCCTTCGCCGCCATGCCGCTTCCCGAATAATCCTGCGAGCGCCCCGACAGATGTTTCAACCTCGCGACCAATTCCAGCCCCGCGCCAAATACGCCATCGAGCTCGGCGGCACGACCCTCAGCATCGACCGGGTGTTCGACATCCTGCGTCGGCAATGGCCGCTGATCGCGTCAATCGTGGGAGCCGCGCTGGCGCTCGTCATCGTCTACCTGCTGGCGGCGACGCCGATGTACACCGCCAATGCCCGCATCCTCATGGATACGAGGCAGACCCAGGTTCTCGACAAGGACAGCGGCCAGTCGAATGCCCTGATCGATACCGGCTTTGTCGACAGCCAGGTCGAGATCATCCAATCCGACGACCTGATCCTTTCCATCGTTCGCCGCCTGAAGCTCACGGATGACCCCGAATACAACGGCTCCGAGCCCGGGCTGCCCGCTCTGGTGATCGGCAAGGTCCTCTCGTTGCTCGGATCGGATGGTCCCGCCTCGAAGGACAAGATCGAGCGCAATGCGGTCGAAACCATCCAGAGGAACCTCAAGGTCGAGCGAGTCCTGACCACCTATGTCCTTTCAGTCTCGTTCCGTTCGACGAATCCCAACAAGGCCGCCGTCATCGCCAATGCGGTCTCGGACGCCTACATCGTCGGAGCACTCGAGGCCAAATACCAGTCGACCAAGCGGGCCGGCGAATGGCTCCAACAGCGCAGCGCCGAGCTGCGCGAGCAAGCGACCGCCAGCGACCGCGCCGTGCAGACCTTCAAGGCACAGAACAACATCGTCGGCACCAGCCGTGGTCTGATGAGCGAGCAGCAGCTCGCCGACGCCAACTCGCAGCTCGTGACCGCGCGCGCAGCGACGGCCGAGGCCAAGGCGCGCCTGGACAGGATTGAAGCGCTGCTCGACAAAGACCTGGTCCAGCCCACCGTGACCGACGCCCTCAACAACACGGTCATCACGCGCCTCCGCGCCCAATATCTCGACCTGGCGGCCCAGTATGCGGATTGGTCGAACCGCTACGGCAAGACCCACCAGGCGGCGATCAACCTGGCGAATCGCATGGAGGAATTGCGCAAGGCGATGGCCGACGAAGTGCGACGCATCGCCGACGCCTACCGCAGCGAATACGAGATCGCCAAGAGCCGCGAAAAATCGCTCGAAGACAATCTCAACAATCTCGTGTCTCAAGCCGGCAGCACCAGCCAGGCCCAGGTCAAGCTGCGCGACCTCGAGAGCGCCGCCGATACGTATCGCAACCTCTACAACAACTTCCTCGAGAAGCTCCAGAACGCGACGCAAAACCAGAGCTTCCCGATCAGCGAAGCGCGCATCATCGGCACCGCAGTCAAACCCGACAAGAAGAGCTCGCCCAAGACCGTGCTGGCGCTGGTCGGCGGCCTGTTTGGCGGACTGTGCTTCGGCTTTGGCGCTGCCTTCGCCAGGGAATTGCTGAGCGACGTGCTGCGGTCGCCGAGCGACGTCGAAGACCTGCTCGGCGTGAAGTGCCTTGGTGTTCTTCCGGATATTCGCGCCACAGGCCAGCTCGTGAAGGCGGCGGACGGCTCGACGGTGGATGCAGCGATCTCCAACTATGTTGTCGACCACCCGTTCTCACGGTTTGCCGAGACCCTGCGAAACATCAAGGTTTCGATCGACGTGGCCCGGCTGTCCCGTGAGGTCAAGGTGATCGGAATCCTGTCTTCCCTGCCCAAGGAAGGCAAGACGACGGTTTCGGCCAATTTCGGCCACCTGACCGCGCTGACCGGGCACCGTACGCTGCTGATCGACGGCGACCTTCACACGAGGTCGCTCACGCGGGAACTCGCGCCTCACGCCAAGTCCGGCCTGGTCGAAGCTTTGAAGGATCCTCGCTCGTTCGGATATCATATCCAGCGCAGCAAGGAGAGCGGGTTGGATTTCCTGCCATCCTTCGTCGCTTCGCGAATGGTCAACTCGGCGGACGTGATTGCATCGAAGTCGATGGCGGACCTGCTTGCAGTGGTTCGCGAAGAATACGAATACATCATCATCGATCTTGCGCCCGTGATGCCCGTGTCGGACGCCAAGGCCGTCAGCCACCTCGTCGATGCGATGGTCTACGTGATCGAGTGGGGCCGCACCAGCCGCAACGCGCTGCAGGAGTCGATGGCAAGCTCCGAGGGCATCCAGAAGAAGGTGCTGGGTGCCGTGCTCAACCGCGCCAATCCGAAGATGCTGAAGCGGATCGAGGCCTATAAAGGCTCGCATTACGGCAGCTACTATGTCGAAGGCGCCTAGCGCGCCGGTTGCGCGCCAGCGCGCCGAGCGAGGTCATCGCCGGCTTCTGATCGGCACGAACATCACACTCGCGGCCTGCGCGATGGCGTGGGTCGCTTACATCGCTCCCAATCTGACGTCTCCGGCGATTCCACAAGTCGCCGGCCGCATCTCGCGCGGCGAGCAGTACGAACTTGATCAGCTCAGACAGATCGTGGCGGAGAACCTGCCGGCCGCGCAGCGGCAGTGCGGCGCCAAGACGATGCGAGAGCTGCTGTTGCTGCAGCTTGCCATCGCCGACGAGTCGATCCGCAGCGCGAGCCCCAAGCAGGCTGACGCCGATACCGAGGCCGTCGCCTCCGCAAGCCGGGCGTTGCTGCTCTGCGCGCCGTCCGAAGGCCTTGGCTGGCTTGGCAGCTACTGGTCGGCAATACGCCAGGAAGGCTTCGGGCCGCGAACGGCCGCGCTTCTCGGCCTTTCCTACAAATTCGCACCACACGAGGCCTGGCTCCAGCTCATTCGTGCACCGCTCGCCCTTCGCGTCTACGGTGCGTTGTCGCCCGAGCTGAAGAACAGCGCGATCCAGGACTTCACGGACATCTTCGGGGCGCGCCTGTTCCCGAGCGCTGCCGCGCTGTACCAGGCCGCAGCCGCGGGAGCCCGCCCAGAACTTCTCGATCGCACGTGCAGCGCACCGGAAACCGACCGGGAGCTATTTCGGCGTTACGTCACGGACAAGGGATTGCAACTCCGCCATCCCTGCTACCCGTCGGACGAACGACCTTCTTATGTGAGGAACTAGCAGGGATTCAGCCTTGAACGGGCGGTACGCGCCGACGCCTGCGATTGGCGGGGGGCGGATTAGTGCGCGACGAGATCTGGATGAATCCTCATCGCGCTTCAGGTGGTCGTCTACGCGTGGTCTTTCCGGAACCGCTTCGCACTTTTCCGGATCATGCCTCAGTAGGCTTCCTGGTGGATCAATGCGAGCGCGGTCTTCAGGATGATCCTGATGTCCAGCCAGATGCTCCAGTTGCTGACGTACCAGACATCGTACTCGACCCGCTTTTCCATCAGGTCGATGGTCGGCGTCTCGCCGCGAAAGCCGTTGACCTGGGCCCATCCAGTCAGGCCCGGCTTCATGTGATGCCGGTAGACGTAGTTGCTGATGAGCTGGTCATAGTAGTTGTCGTGCGCGAGGGCATGCGGGCGGGGTCCGACCAGCGACATCTCTCCGCGCAAGACGTTCCAGAGCTGCGGCAGCTCGTCGATGCTGGTCCGCCGCAGCACGCGACCGACACGCGTGACCCGCGCGTCGCTCTTGGTCGCCTGCGTGACAACATGACCATTCTCCGCCACGGTCATGGAGCGGAACTTCCAGATCTCGAACTGCTTGCCGTTAAAGCCGCGCCGGAACTGCTTGAAGATCACGTTGCCCTTGGAATCGAGCTTGATCATGATCGCGGCCGTTACCAGCAACGGCGCCAGCAACAAAAGGGCGAACGAGGCAATGCCGATGTCGAGGCAGCGCTTCTGCGCCTGCTCGAACACGCTGAGCGGCGCACGCTGGATCTCGATCGCAACCGTGCCGCTGACGGGCTGGAACGGACGCGAGACCAGATCGGCAATCGGAAAATCCGGCAGAAGGCGGATCGGCTGGGGAACGACGCGCAGGTGCTGGCTCAGCTTCTGGAGAAGCGGCATCTCGTCCCAGTCGATGACCAGGAGATATTCCTCCACGTCCGCCGTACGGGCCTGACGAATGATGTCGCGGATCTCGCGATCCCAGCCCGCCCCCTCCTCGGATGGCTCGAGCACGAAATGCCGCACGACGTTGAAGCCGTGCTTGCGCAGGTCCTTGAAGCGGGTCGAGGTGAAATCCAGCGGCTTGAGGCTGAGCAGCACGACCTTCCGGTCGACGAGACGGCCCTTGGCATAGCTCGAGGTGAGGCCCAGACGCCACAATACGCGCAGTCCGCCCAGGGCAATGCCGCCGGTCGCGGCGAAGAGCAGCGTGGTTCCGCGCGACAAATCCGCAGACGATTTGAGCAAAAAGGCCTCGACGGCGAGGATGGTCAGCGAGATCAACCAGACCGTCAGGCTCTTGCGCAGCTGCCACATCGTGTTCAGCAGGCGATGGTGATCGTAGACGCCCTGGAAGTAAGCGATCATCACGAACACGGCGGCGACGACGAGACCGGCTCCGACCGATGAATCCTGCTCGACCACGAGCACGCGGTACAAACCACTCGCCGCGAAATAGCTGAGCAGCACCGCGACGAAGTCGCCGGCGATCAGGGCCATCTGGAGGGGTCTTTGGAGAGCACCGCGTCGGTTCGATATACCCGAATAATAGTTTTCCGAACCGTAAGTTGCTACAGCCATCCGAACCTCGCTGCCTCGTCACGCTTCTCGCAATCAATGCGAGCAAATCGATCCAAATTCTCGACGTGCGTCCAAGTATATCTTAACTAAACAAAGCGACATTGCGGCAGTGCACCGAAAAAATCAAATCGATTTTTATGCAACGCAGCGTCGCAGCAAGAGGATGCTCAATGCACTGTCACACACGTGACAATTATGCGGGCATCACGCCACGATTTCCGTCAAATCGCGTCATTTGCGCGCAGCACGTCGCGCGCATTTGAACCACTGTTCAACCATAACGCTTAAGCCGTTATTAGCTCGCGACCGTTAACACTCGTGACCAATTCGGGGAGTTGCGTCGTGAGTACCGTTGCCGTCTTCAGCCTGTTGATCGGATCGTTGCTGGGAGGCCGATTCCGAATCTTCATCCTGCCGCCCGTCATCGTTGTCGGCGCAACGATCCTTGGTGCGGGATTGACTTGGCAGGGGCATGGCGCAGTTCACACCGTTGTGACGATTCTCGTTTTTGCGGCGGTGCTCCAGCTTGGCTATTTCTGCGGCGCTGCCCTGGTCCGCGTGCGGGCATCCACCTATCGCGCCAAGGTCGCGCCGTCGTTCGATAGCTTCGGCTAATCGACCCGGACGCGATGCGGATTGCCTACGCCCCGAGCACGCGGGATATCGGTCAGGCGCACAAATCGGCCTTCAGAGCGGAAGATGGGGAAAAAAGCGGCTCGTGGCGGTGCGTTTTCGTCGATAGCATATTGACATCCCGGGCGAAGCTCTCTGAAAGAGTTGCACCCAATGCCCATCACTGCGCCCAAAAATTCGCCCCGGCCGAAGCTACCGAACGGCGTGCGCATCTATGCGATGAGCGACATCCACGGCTGCGCGCATCTGCTCGAACAGATGTTTGCCGTTATCGACGCAGACATGGCGAATAGCCGGCCCTATCGCGCCATCGAGGTCTTCCTGGGCGACTACATCGACCGCGGTCCGGATTCGCGCCACACCCTCGACCTCCTGATCAGCCGCAGCCGCCGCCGCAACACAGTCTTCCTCAAGGGCAATCACGAGGCCTATTTCACCTCGGTGCTGGAGGATCCCTCGCGCACCGCCGACTGGTTTCAGTTCGGCGGACTGCAGACCTTGATGTCCTACGGCGTCTCGGCGGCACCCGGCCTCAGCAAGGACGAACAGTCCGATCTCGTGCGCGAGCTCACATCCGCGATGCCGCCGGAGCACATCGCATTCCTGCGCCAGCTGCGGCCGACATTCACATGCGGCGACTTCTTCTTCGTGCATGCCGGGGTGCGCCCGGGCATCCCGCTCTCCGAACAGCGCGAATCCGATCTGTTGTGGATCAGGGACGAATTCCTCCAGAGCAAGCGGCGGTTCGGCAAATACGTCGTGCACGGTCACACGCCGGTGAAGCAGGCCGAGCTGCTGGAGAACCGCGCCAACATCGACACCGGCGCTTATGCCACCGGAAATCTGACGCTGCTGTCCATCCAGGGCAACAGCATGCTCGCGATCTAACGGCTAACGTCCGCGCGCGACACCCTAGTTGGTGGGGCTTGCGGGAGGCTTGTATTCCGGAAAGCGGCTCAGCATCGCCGCCTTCAGGAACTTGAAATGAGCGATCGAAGCGCCGAGCTCCTTGAGCCGGCGCTGGCCGTTCAGGATTTCCTTGTCAAATAGATCCTGATGGTGATTGTCGAGCGCCTCGCGCTCGAGATATTCGTCGTCGCCGTTACCGATGGTCACGGCCGCACGCGCCAGTACGTCTTCCACGCGGCGATTCAAGCCCGACTGTTCCCGCTCCGCCGCGTGGAGCGCATCCTCGATCGCGGTCATGATGGCTTCGACGCGCGTGCGATCGGTTTCGGCGTCGCGCTCGGGAGAGCGCGCCCGGAACGTCTGCTCTGCCCCGAAACGGTCTTTCAGGAAGTTATGGGTGCGGGCCCGCAAGAAGAGCTGAAACATGCGTGCATTTTCCGGTTCGAGGCGCCAGACCAGAAAATGGGTCCGGGATGGTTAATAAAGGTTGAATCCTTCCGGCCGTTCGGTGCGGCTTTGCGCCATCCACGCCTTCCAGGCGCCCTCGTGCTTCTCATAGAGCTCCAGCCGGCGCCGCTCACCGGCATCCGGCCACATGTCGTGGCCGTCGGACGCCAGCTGCACCCGGCCCGGCGCCTGGCCGCTGTCGAGCCGCTCGAATTCGAACGTCTCCTCCGGTGTCAGGCCAATCAGGACGCGCCGGCCGCCCGCATCGACGAAATACCGCCGCGGCGCAATGTCCGTCGAACTGGTGAAGACGTCTACCCGCATTCCCGTCATGATCCACTCCCCAGCCGCCACGAAAACCGGCGCCGTCGCGTCGGTTGCAAATCATCGGAATACACGCGACGCCCTCGTCGACCTGATGCGCCAGTCTCGTCTTCGAGTTGTGTCGAGATCATGATGAGCGCCGCTGATTTTCTTGCCACGCCCGAGATTTTTTGGGCAGCATGATGCTTGCGAAGTGATCCTTCGCGCGCTCAGCTGAAGAACCAGAGGAACAACCTCACCAGCAACAGCGTGATGAAATAAACCCACCCGGCCATCGCAATCAGCGCAACGCTGAAAAATGCGCCTTCGAATGCCTTCTCTCTAATCTTCGTGAGAGGAAGTGCCGCTCGTGCTTTCTGAAGCATCTCAGTCTTCTGATTTGTTTGATTGTTCGCGGTCGTTGGCGCGACCATAGCCGAACGAATTCGACGATCTCGTGACGTCTCGCCTGAGCGATGCGCAATGCTGCTCGTCGAGATGGAGTGCACCACGCGCGCGTCGCGATTGAATCGATTACGGTTCGGCACGATTGCCATCGGCAGCGCGCGGTGATTCAATTCAAATCGACTCCGCCCTCCGCGAAGCGCGGGCCGCCGCGACGGCCATTCTTGATCGCGCCGAAGTGATCGTGGCGAGACGATGTCTGCAGGCTTGGCTTGGCGCGGCGCCATCGCTCGCGGATGCCGCGCTTGGCGCGTTGACCTCAACGGGCCAGGCTTCGCGCAAAGATGCGCCGCCCGATAGGCATCGTCGCGGATCCTCCGCCGGGCCTTGGATGGTGGCGAGATCGCGCGCCAACCCGCGTCCTTGCGAGGATCTTGAACTCCATTGCGGCCATCGGAGCGCGCGGATCGGCCAGGGCCGACGAAAACCCCGTGGTACTACGGAGCATCGGGCGCCGATTTCATCGCGGTAAGGTTGAGCGGTTAGCTTAATCTGCGGTGTTTGTTGCGAATGCCGAAGGATCGCATATCCATCTTCGCACCGGGCTCCCCCAAGCCCGGCCCCACCCAAGCAAAGCCGTCGAGCGAACGTGGGTCCGCTTGGCGGCTTTGTCGTTGTGTCGACGAGAGGATGATTTCGGTTATGGCGCGCAGGCCCTGGTCGTTCAAGGAAGACCGCCGGCTGATGGAGTTGGCCAAGTCTTCGACATCGCTGGAAGAGGCGGCGAAGCTTCTCGGCCGCTCGCCCGACGCGATCAAGCGCATGGCCTTGCGTCTCGGCTTGTCGCTGAAATCCAAGAGCGCCAAGAAGAATTGACGCTCGCAGCGCCGGCCGCGCGCGACAGTTCACGGACGTGTGCACCTCCTGTCATCGAGCGATGACCGGAAGGGCGCCAAACGACGCAGCCAGGCGCCTTCGGCACACTCGATCTCTCCTCGCCGGGATGTTAAACTGTCCCGCGACGAAGATTGAGCGTCGTCCCCTTTCGGCGCAGAATGATCGCGCGACCGCTGCGATATCCGCCCGATCGTTTGTTGGAGGAATGCACCATGCTGTTCCGCGCACTCGCCGTAGCCCTGCTCCTGGCTCTGCCTTCAATGGCGTCGGCGCAAGTCCCCATAAGGTTCGGATTTCCGAACGGTGCGCCATGGTGCGCCTTTGGCTTCGATTGCAGATTCCTCAACTACCGGGAATGCGCGGACTGGATCTACGATCCTGCGCGGAACTGCCTCAAGAACCCGTACTTCGCAGCCCATTACCCGACCGATGTCGACAAGGGCTGGTCCTACAATCGGCGCTGAACATCACGGGACGATCACCTGCCCCGCTCCGCGAAGGCGGAGCTCTCGGCTGTCCGACTCGAGGTTCTCCAGGCGATAACGCCGGATCGTGATCCACGGTTCGTCGTGCAGCAGAAGGCCGCCGGCGGCACCGTCGGCGGCCTTCTGGCCCAAACCATCCTGGTTTTTCTGCCGCAGCCGCGGTCCTAGGGCGACCTACGCCACTCCCCGCCGGAGACTTTCCTGCCCAGTCGCGATAACACCGGACATCTGCCGATGGGTCTCGCGCAGCGCCGCGATTGCATCGTCGAGAGCGAAATCAGATTCGCGAACCGTCTCGAAGAACCGGCCCATCAATGCAGCGTTCAGTTTGACGCGCGTGTTCCCGTCACGGCTCTTGCGGCGGTCGAGCGACAGATGCAACGCCTGCTGCCGTGCCTCGGCAGTGCTGCAGCCGTTGAGTGTCGCGAGTTCGTCATACGTCATCCAGATCTGAGGCATGTCCCTGTCCGCCTTTTGTTATGGGCCTCAACCTAGACGTCACCTCTAAAAGCAGGGTTGCTGCAGTGCAGGCTCGCGATGTTTTCGCGACAACAGCGTCAATGCAAAGCTAAGAGGCCGGCGCCTCAGGACAGAGGAGTCTTGGTCGGCGTGAGCACGGGCCGTGGCCGGGTACGGTTGTCGAGGCCCTTCGGCAGCTTGTCGGCATTGAGCTTCACCACCGCGCACCGGGCGTCGGAAGCCGGCGCATCCTCCTGGCTGTAAATGAGCGTTGCCTCGAACTTCACGCCGGGTGCTTCCCTGGCCGTTCCCGAACAAGTCGCCAGCAGGCCGTTGCACACGCCCGAGAGATCGACCTGGACCTGGTCCGGCCCGAACACGCTCGACGGACCATCGGTGTGCCGGTTCACGGTCAAGACCGCCGAGAAGCGCTTCTCATCGACACGATACGAGCCGCCATAGCTGAAGAAGCTGTCGCTGCCTGAAATCCGGCCCTCGGCGAGGTCCACCACGCCAGTGCCCTGACCACGCGGGGTCCTGAACCAGGCCGCGTATTTGCCGTCTCTCAACATACGAAATTTCTCGAAGCGAAGTAGATGCGCTATTTGCGACCAACTCCGGGGCGCGACAATGACCAAACCGCCGGCGCTGTCGGCAAGGTTAACGCCCCGAAAACCCGATCTGTCGAATTGCTGTCGAAGCGGGCGGCGACGGCGCAGAGGTCAAAACAATTCTATGCCGTCATCGGCGGCCTCGCCCGCCTCGACGCGCCTTGTGACGGCGACCGATGCAAGCCCGAGTGCCTGCAAGAATTCGCGATGGACGTCCCGCTCGCGCTCCATCGTGTAGCGCGCAAAGAGTTCGTCGAGCATGACCTCGTCCTGCGCTAGAGGCTGCGGCCGCTGCGCGCCTCCGCTCGCGGTCTCTAGGCGCGCCGCAACGGCAGGCAAGGCTGCGGAGCCTTCGCCGAGCGTCGTCATCAGGCCTTGCGCCGAATTCATCAGGCCTTCGAATTCGGCGCCTTCGTCGACGAGCCGGCTCATCAGCTTGCCGAGCCGTTCGTTGCCGGCCTCGACCTCGCGCAGCGCCTGGAGGATCTGCGGCTCGAGCTTGGCGAGCTGCGTGGGATCGCCCTGCACGCGCAGCTCCTTCAGCTCCCTGGCCGAACGCTCGATGTCGTCGAGCACGGGTCTCAACCGCCCTGCCCCTGCCGAGACCTGGTCCGCGGTCGCCTTGAGCTGGTTGGCGATGACGACGAAGGCGCTGCCGCGGCTACCGAGATGACTTGCCTTGAGGCCGGCATTCATCCCGATCAGGGTGATGTCGACGGTGGCCTCGGCAAGACCCGATATTGCCTGGCGAAACTTCGTCAGCGTGTCCTCGACGATCGCGAGCGCGTCGTCGACCGAACGGCCGGCAGCCTCGCAAGTAGAGATCAACGTCGAGGCATGCGCCAGCGTCTGCTCGATGCGCGTCAGGAACGACGACGAGCCGCCATCCCCACCAGCGAACAGCGTGCGGCCATGGCCGACGACGCTGCTCGCATCGTGCAGGATGGCCGTCAGCGCCCGAACGATCTGACCGATATCACCCCCGAACTCGCGCTGGGCGTCCCTGAGCAGGGCCGCCTGCAACTGGCAGATCGCACGCGCGCCGTCGTCGCTCGGAACAGGTTCGGGAACGAGGCTCGGGGAAGATCCCGACGCAACGCCGAGACCGTGGCAGACGTGCTCGAGGCGCTGGCGCGTGCTGTCGCCCGCCTGCAGGGAAATGATCGCGCTGCCGACCGCCTCGGCGATCTTTTTGGTGCTGGCGCTCGCGAGGTCGGCGAGATGGCTGCCCTTGCTGCGCTGATCGCGCAGTCCGCTATGGGCCGCGCCGAGTGCGGCGCTTTCCGACACCAGCTCATTCCGGTAGCGGCTCTCGAACTCCTTCTGCCGGGTGGAGGCGGTGGCGACGGCTTCCGACAGTCGTTGCTGGTCTCTCCCGCAGCCCTCGAGCGAACTCTGCACGGCCTTGCCGAGATCGTAGGCTTCCTGGGTGAAGGCGAGAAAGCCCTCGCGATCACCATCGAGCGAGGCCGCCTCGATCCGTGCACTGCGCGCGATAATGGTGATCATCTGGATGTGCTTGAACAATGGCTTCAGCAGCGACGACGCCTCGGCCGTGCTCGCGCCGATCGTCGCAAGCAGCGCGCTCTCGGCCGGCAGCGCCTGCGCAAGCCCGTTGAGCCGGGCGGCGATCTCCTGCAACGCGGTCGCGGCGCCCTCGATCTCGGCACCCGAAAGCTCCCCGGAGAGCGTCGCGAGACCCTGATTCAGCTCCTTGAAGATGATGTGGCCGCGGCCGAGCTCGTGACCGACCCGCGCGAAGACGTCCTCGATGCGCGAGGAGACACCGTCGATCGCGGCGATCGCCTCCGTGAGCGTGCTGGATGGAATGGCGGGCATCGCACTCAACCTGCCGTCACGGCATGCCCGGCCTGGTACCAGAGCATGATCTCACGCGGGATATTGTGCAGGGACACGACCTTCTCGACGCCGCCATGGGCGATGGCTTCCTTGGGCATACCGAACACCACGCAACTCTCTTCGTCCTGCGCCCGCGTCGAGGCGCCGAGCTTGCGCATCTCAAGCATTCCGCGCGCGCC
The DNA here is from genome assembly GCF_002068095.1 of Bradyrhizobium sacchari. Classification (GTDB taxonomy): domain Bacteria; phylum Pseudomonadota; class Alphaproteobacteria; order Rhizobiales; family Xanthobacteraceae; genus Bradyrhizobium; species Bradyrhizobium sacchari. The sequence goes on from NZ_LWIG01000063.1 coordinate 42,606, forward strand.
GTCATCGCCCATGCCGGTCATGATGACGCCGAGCGCATTGGCGCCGGCATGCTGCGCCGCCGAGCGGAATAGCACGTCGACGGAGGGGCGATGCCGCGACACCGGCGGGCCGTCCTTGATCGCGATCTGGTAGCGCAGGCCGATGCGCTGGAGCAGCATGTGGCGGGCACCGGGCGCGATATAGGCACAGCCCGGTAGCACCGGCTCGCCATCCTCGGCCTCCTTGACCCGGATCTGGCAGACGCTGTCGAGGCGTTTGGCAAAGGCCGCGGTGAAGCCGGCCGGCATGTGTTGGACGATGACGATGGGCGGAGAATGCGGCGGCAGCACCTCGAGGACATCGTTGAGTGCTTCGGTGCCGCCCGTCGAGGCGCCGATACATACGATGCGTTCCGTCGTCGGCCGGACCTTGCCCTGCACCGGCGGCGGGATGATGGCGTCGGCCGTCAGCTTCTTCTCGACCACGCGCCGCTCCGAGCGCGGACGGACCCGCGCACGCGCGGCCGATTTGACCGCCTCGCGCAGCCGGGTCGAGCATTCGAGCAAGGCCTGACGCGTGTCGATCTTCGGCTTCGGCACGATGTCGACCGCGCCAGCCTCGAACGCCTCGAACATCACATCGGAGCCCTCTTCGGTGAGCGAGGAGCAGATGATCACCGGGATCGGACGTTGCGCCATGATTTTGCGCAGGAACGTCATGCCGTCCATGCGCGGCATTTCCAGGTCGAGGATGATGACATCGGGGATTTCGTTCTGGAGACGTCGCGCCGCCACAAACGGATCAGAAGCCGCGCCCATCACCTCGATGTCGGGATCGTCGTTGAGGATCGTCTGCAGGATTTGGCGCACCGACGCCGAATCGTCCACGATCAGTACGCGAACTTTCTCCCTCGGCATTGTGGTCGCGCTCCGGCTAAACCTGGAAAATGGTTGGCTGAACTTGCTTCAAGCCCGGCACCGCACTGTGAATCATCGATTCCGAATGTCCGACCAGCAAATAGCCGCCGGGCCGCAAATGATTGCACAATTGCTCGACCACCTTGCGCTGCGTCTCGCGCTCGAAATAGATGAGGACGTTGCGGCAGAAGATGATGTCGACGTCACGATCGACGGGATACGACCCATCCATGAGGTTCATCCGCATGAAATGCGTCATGCGCCGCAGCTCCGGCACAACCCGCACCTCGCCGCGCGACTTGTCCCGCGACGACAGGAAGTATCGCTTCACGAAGTTCTCAGGCACCGGCGCCAGCACGTCGCGGGTGTAGATCGCGGTCCTGGCGAGGCGCAGCACGGCCGTCGAAATGTCGGTCCCGAGGATGCGATACTGGAAGCGCGAGCCGTTCCGCGTCATGTCGTCCAGCACCATCGCGGTCGTGTACGCTTCCATGCCGGTCGAGCTCGCCGAGCTCCAGATCTTCAGATTCGCGTTCCTGCGGCCATGCGATTTGAGCAAAGCGGGAACGGCGATGTCCCGCATGAAGGTGAAGTGCTGGGGCTCGCGGAAGAAGTCGGTCTTGTTGGTTGTCACCACATCGATCAGATGGGTGAGCTCGGTGTCGAAATGGTCCGCCTCGAACAGATTGTCGACATATTCGTTGAGATCGGAGAAGTTCAGCGCGCGCACGCGCTTGTGCAGGCGCCCTTCCAGCATCAGCCGCTTGCCCTGCGGCAGCTTGATGCCGACCTGGCCCTCGATCAATTCGGCGATGGTCCGGAAGTGGCGGTCCGACAGATGCACGGCCGTATCCTGCACGGCGGGCATCATGGCTGCATGCCCCGGTCCGGGATGCCCGCCTGCAGTGAATGTCGGGCCGAACGGGCCATCTTGAATCCTACACGTCTACGAAATGACTGAAGACAAATCGGCCCCCCATTGGGGGCCGATCCCACAAAAGAAACTCAGCGCTGGAACTCGGCGTCGCGGTCGTCCTCGCCGTCGTTCATATCGAAGGCGAAGCCGCCGCCGCCGGCAGCCTTTAGAGCGCGCGCGGGCCTCGCCATCGGCTTCTTGGCCGGACGCTCGGCGGCCGCCATGGTCGCCGCCTTGGCGCGCAACTGGGTCACCGCGCGGTCGATCGGCGCGGCGTGGCCCTTTCCACCCTGCTCGATACGGAAATAGGCGATGGTCGACTGCAGCTGCTCGGCCTGGGAGGCGAGTTCCTCCGAGGTCGAGGACACCTGCTCGGAGGCGCTGGCGTTCTGCTGGCCGACCTTGTCGAGTTGCTGGATCGCCTGGTTGATCTGCGCCGACCCGACGTCCTGCTCGCGGCAAGCCGCCGTGATCTCCTCGACCAGCTCCGCGGTCTTCTTGATGTCGGGAACGAGCTTGGCAAGCATGGCACCGGCCTCCTGCGCCACCTTGACGGTGTCGGCCGAAAGTGTGCCGATCTCGGCCGCGGCCGCCTGGCTGCGCTCGGCCAGCTTGCGCACTTCCGATGCGACGACGGCAAAGCCCTTGCCGTGCTCGCCGGCGCGCGCGGCCTCGACCGCCGCGTTGAGCGCGAGCAGGTCGGTCTGGCGCGCGATCTCCTGCACAATGGTGATCTTCTCGGCGATGGTCTGCATCGCGTTCACGGCGCGGCCGACGGCTGCGCCGCTAGCCTCGGCGTCCTTGGCCGACTGCGCCGCGATCTTCTCGGTCTGGTTGGCGTTGTCCGCGTTCTGCTTCACGTTCGAGGCCATCTCCTCCATCGAGGACGAGGCCTCCTCGGCGGACGAAGCCTGTTCGGTCGCGCCCTGCGAAAGCTGCTCGGCGCTGGCGGAGAGTTCCTGGCTGCCGGCCGAGACATTCTGCGCCGCGGTGAGCGCTTCCGACACGATCTGGCGGAGCTTTTCCACCATGCGCTCAAGCGCGAGGCCGAGCGTGTCCTTGTCCGACAGCGGCCTGGCTTCGACCAGGAGGTTGCCCTGCGCGATCTCGTTGGCAACGGCCGCAGTTGCATTCAGGTTCACCGTCATCGCATTCAGCGACTTGATGAGGTCGCCGATCTCGTCGTTGCTGGAGGACTCGATCTTGCGGCTGAGATCGCCGATCGCGACCGCGTCGGCGAGGCCGACGGCCTGGGCCAGTGCCCGGCTGATGTTCATCGCGATCCAGGTCGCGGCAACCGCGGCGATCAGCAGCGAGGCGATGACCAGGCTCATGAGCAGCAGCTCTGCGCGCGAGCCGTCCTGCTTGGCCTGTTCGGCCTGCTCGGCCATGTTCTTCTTGACGTTCTTGATGTAGCCGTCCGCCGCTTCCAGCGTATCAGCAACGACCTTGCGACCGTCATGCATGGACCGGTCGAGCGCCTTCGGCTTGTCGGTCTTCGCGAGCCTGACCGTCTCGTCTTGATAGGCGTTCAGCTTGGCGAACGCGACATTGAAGCCCTCCATCAGCTTCTTGCCGCCTTCGCTGGCCGCGGCGTAGATCTCGTCCTTGGACTTGGCGACCGCTTCGCGGTTCTTGGCGAGATCGGCTACGAACTGGTCATACTCGGCATCGGACGCCGCCAGGATCGAATTCTTCTCGGCGCGCACCAGGAACAGGACGCCTTCCTTGAGTTCGGCGGCCTTCTCCATGCGGCCCGCACGGGCGACGAGAACCTCGGTGGTGCCGACCATATCGGCCAGCTTCATGTAGCCGACCGCACCGGCAATCATGGAGAGCAGGATGACGACGCCGAAGGCGCTGGCAAGCTTGGCTTTGACGGTGAATCTCATATCAATCTCATTAGGTTCGAATTGAGGTGCTTACGCTTGATCACACTTCACGCTTGCAAACTCATGCGGCGCGGGGCGCATCGGCGCCGGCATCGCTTCCTTCCGGGATCCTGTCGTTCGCCATCAGCTTGGAAAGGTCGAAAATGACGACGAACTTTTCGCCCTTGCGGCCGATGCCGGCGGCATAGTCGGATTGCCATTTGCCGCCGACCTCGGGGATGGGCTCGATCGCCTGCTCGTCGATGTCGGTGACCTCGAACACGCAGTCAGCGACGAAGCCGACACCGACAAGGCGATCCTTCATAGGGACGTCGAGGATGATGATGCGGGTGGCCTCGGTCGCAGCGATGCTGGGCAGGCCGAGCTTGGTTCGGAGGTCGACGATCGGATAGCCGCTGCCGCGCACGTCGATCATGCCGAGCAGGAAGCTCGGTGCATGCGGCAGCCGCGAGATCGGCCGCATGTCCAGGATCTCGCGGACGTTGCGGATGCTGATACCGAACGTCTCGCCGGCGAGCCCGAGCGTCAGATATTGCGAGGTTGCGGCCATGATGCAGTCCAGGGTCCGAAGGTTTTAAAGCGAGCACGGTCCGGCGCGAGGCCGGACCGGTTGATCAGCGTTGGAATTCGGCGTCGCGGTCGTCTTCGCCGTCATGCATGTCGAAAGCGAAACCGCCGCCGCCCGCGACCTTCACGGCACGGGCCGGCTTGCGGACGGGTGCGGGCTTCTTCGCGCCGCGATCGGCTGCCGCCATGTGCGCCGCCTTGGCGCGCAGCTGGGTGACGGCGCGATCGATCGGCGCGGGAGCGGCGCTCTCGCGCCCGGCGTGCTCAATCCGGAAGAACGAGATGGTCGACTGGAGTTGCTCGGCCTGCGAGGCGAGCTCTTCCGAGGTCGAGGAAACCTGCTCGGAGGCGCTGGCGTTCTGCTGGCCGACCTTGTCGAGCTGCTGGATCGCCTGGTTGATCTGCGCGGAGCCGACGTCCTGCTCGCGGCAGGCCGCGGTGATCTCCTGGACCAGCGCGGCGGTCTTCTTGATGTCGGGCACGAGCTTGGACAGCATGTGGCCGGCCTCCTGCGCGACCTTCACGCTTTCCGTCGACAGTGTGCCGATGTCGGCAGCCGCAGCCTGGCTGCGCTCGGCGAGCTTGCGCACTTCGGAAGCGACCACCGCAAATCCCTTACCGTGCTCGCCGGCGCGCGCGGCCTCGACCGCGGCGTTGAGCGCGAGCAGGTCGGTCTGGCGGGCGATTTCCTGCACGATGGTGATCTTCTCGGCGATGGTCTGCATCGCCTCGACGGCGCGGCCGACGGCCACGCCGCTGGCCTCGGCATCCTTGGCCGATTGGCCTGCGATCTTCTCGGTCTGGTTGGCGTTGTCGGCGTTCTGCTTCACATTCGAGGCCATCTCCTCCATCGAGGACGACGCTTCCTCGGCCGAGGAAGCCTGCTCGGTCGCGCCCTGCGAGAGCTGCTCGGCGCTGGCGGACAGCTCCTGGCTACCGGCGGAGACGTTGCTGGCCGCGGTGAGCGCTTCCTCGACGACCTGCCGAAGCTTCTCGACCATCATGTTCAGCGATTTGACGAGATCACCGATCTCGTCGTTGCTGGAGATGTTGATCGTCTGACTGAGATCGCCGCCTGCCACCGCACCGGCGAGCCCGACTGCACGACCGAGACCGCGGGCGATGCTGATCGAAATCCAAATCGCGGCGATCAGACCGATGACGAGCGACGTCAACACGGCCGAGATCAGCAGGAACTGGGCACGATTGCCGTCCTCGTGCGCCTGGGCGGCCTGATCAGCCATGTTCTTCTTGACATTGGCAATGTAGACATTCGCGGCCTCCATGGCCTCGCCGACAGCCTTGCGCACGTCGCTCATGGAGCGTTCGCCAGCCTTCGCCTTGTCGGTCCGGGCGATCTTGAGGGCCTCATCCTGAGCCGAATTCATCCGCGTATAGGCTGCACCGAAATTTTCGAGGAGCTTCCTGCCCTCGGGCGAGGCCACCGCGTGAATCTCTTCCTTGAGCTTCAAAAGGGTTTCGCGCTGCTTGGCGATCTCGGCCATGAAGCGCTCCGCTTCGCTCTCGGGAGCCACGATGAGGTTCTTCTCGGCCCGGACCTGAAGAAGGATGCCCTTCTCGATCTCTGCCGCGCGCTCCATCCTGCCGGCCCGCGACACCAGGCTGTCCGCCGTGTCGATCATCTCGCTCAGCTTCACATAAGCGAGACCGCCCGCCGCCATCGAGAGCAACAGGACCACGCCGAACGCGCTGGCAAGCTTTGCCTTGACCGTAAATCTCATTTCCAGCCCCTACCCCAGTCTCGCCCGAGACTCATTTCAATTCAGGATGCGTTCCATGTTGGGAACGATGACGAACTCTTCACGCCATTTGGCGATGAAGCGAATGAACTCCGGCTTCCAGTGCATGCCGACGCGCGGCGTCTGCTGAACGTCGGTGTGCGATATCTCGGTGACCTCATAGACCTTGTCCGCGGTGACGCCGACCAGGACCGGCTCGCCGTCGAGATTGAGCTCGATCACGACGACGCGCGTGTCGGCCGAGTTGTCGAGCTGCGGCATGCCGAAGCGGATACGCAAATCCGCGAGCGGAATGACGTTGCCGCGGACGTTGATCACGCTTGGAACGAAGGCCCGCGCGCCGGCGACCCTGGTCACCGGGACGGGATCGATGATTTCGCGCACGAGGCCCGCATCGAGCGCGAACTTCTCCTCGCCGAGCCCGATCATTACGACCTGCATCGCATCCGCCCGAGGCTCTCCTGCCAAACCTTCGTTCATCACGCCGCCTCGCTGAGGTGCTGCTTCTCGACCTTGGACTGCGCCAGCGTGACGAGTTGGGCGACGTCGAGGATCAGCGCCGCCGTGCCATCACCGAGGATCGTCGCGCCCGAGAAGATCGTGACGTCGGAATGTAGCTTGGAGAGCGACTTGATCACGGTCTGGTGGTTTCCGATGATCTGGTCGGCCACGAGGCCGACGCGGGTCTCGCCGGTCGAGATGATGATCGTCTTCTGGTGCTTATCGGGAGATCCGGACGCCGTCAGAAGCTCGCGCAGGCGCAGGAACGGCACGAGGTTGCCGCGCACGTTGAGGAAGTTACGGCCGCGCGAGCGCTCGTCCTCGGCCGTCAGCTCGACACACTCCTCCACCGCCGACAGCGGGATGATGTAGCGGCCCTCGCCGACGCGGATCAAAAGGCCCTCGATGATCGCAAGCGTCAGCGGAAGGCGCAGCGTCACCGTGGTGCCCTGGCCCGGCCTGGTCGACAGGTCGATCGAGCCGCGCATGTTCTCGATGGTGCGCTTGACCACGTCCATGCCGACGCCCCGGCCCGACAGCGCCGAGATGGTCTGCGCGGTCGAGAAGCCCGGGTGGAACAGGAACTGGTGGATTTCGTGATCGGTGAGCACGGCGCCGGCGGCGATCAGCCCCTGCTCTTCCGCCTTGGCACGAATGCGCGCAGTGTTGAGGCCCCCGCCGTTGTCCTTCACGGTGACGAGCACCTGCGCGCCGGAATGAACGGCGGCGAGCTCGATCCGGCCCTGCTCGGTCTTGCCGTTGGCAGCGCGCGTTGCGGTGTCCTCGATGCCGTGGTCGATGGCGTTGCGGATCAGGTGCACCAGCGGATCGGCCAGGCACTCGATCATGGTCTTGTCGAGCTCGGTATCCTCGCCGCTCGTGACGAATTCGACGGGCTTCGACAGATCGCGCGACAGATCGTGCACCAGGCGGCGGAAGCGGCCGAACAGTGAGCCGATCGGCACCATGCGGGCGCCCATCGTGGTGTCGCGCAAGGAGGACGCAAGGCGTTCGATCTCCTCGGCGATCATCTTGATCGAGAGATCGGAGCCAGAGGCGGCGAGCTGGCTCAACCGCGCCTGGGCGATGACGAGCTCGCCGACGCGGTCCATCAGTTCGTCGAGACGCTCGGCCTGGACGCGAACAGTGGCGATGCCGCGCTCTTCGCGCTTGGCCTCGGTCTTCGTCTCGGTTTTCGTCTCGGATTTGGCTTCGGGCTTCGGCTCAGCCTTTCCAGCAGGCTGCTCGGTAACCTGCGCGGCAGCAACCTCGACGACCGGCGCGGCCATTTCGGCCACGGGCGCCTGCTCCTCGTCGAGGAGCAGGAACAACGGCGCCGGGACAGGCGCTTCGACCTGCGCGAGCGGCGAGAGCGTCAGCTTCATCTCGTCCTGGACGAACATGAAGACGTCGTCGATCGCGTCCTTGTCGCAAGCTGCGTGCAGCTTGACGTCCCACTTCAGATAGCAGTCTTCCGGCTCCATCTCGTCGAGGAATGGAATGCCGTCAGTGACAGGCACGACGAAGCAGGGGCCGAGCTTGCAGAGATCTTCCAGCAGATCGAGTGGGTTCGAGCCGTTGCGCAGGATGTGGGATTCGAATTCCAGATAAAGGTGCCAGCCCGCCTGCTTGCTCTCGACCGGCGCCAGCGGCGGCGCTTCCGCGATTGCGGCGACCGGAGCTGCAGGCTGGTCCGCCGACACGAAGCGCCTGAGGTCGTCGAGGATGGCTTCGCCGATGATATCGTCGGTCGACTGCGGATCCTCGATCAGCGCACGGATGTAATCCTTGGCGGCGAGCGCGACCGAGATCAGCTCCTGGGTCGGCCTGATCTCGCCCTTGCGAACCCGGTCGAAGGCGGTCTCGAATTCGTGGGTGAACGAGGCGACCTTGTCGAAACCGAACATGGCGCCCGACCCCTTGATCGTGTGCAGGGCGCGGAAGGCGGAATCGACCAGCTCGCGGTCATCGGGACGCTGGCCGAGATCGAGCAGAGCCCCTTCGAGGACCTCGAACAGCTCGCTGGCTTCCTGCCGGAAGACCTCGGTCGGGTCCATCGCGTTCATGCGCGCACCAGCTTGCCGACGACGGCGAGCAACTGCTCCGGCTTGAAGGGCTTGGTGATCCAGCCGGTGGCGCCGGCGCTCTTGGCTTCCTGCTTCACCGCATCGTTGGATTCCGTGGTCAGGAACACGATGGGCATGCCGACCGCGCTCGGCAGCTTGCGCAGCGCCCGGATCAGCTCCAGCCCGTTCATGACGGGCATGTTGAGGTCGGTGATCACGAGGTCGAGCTTGCCGGCCTGGGCCTTGGCGAGCCCCTGCGCGCCGTCACCGGCCTCGATCACGTTGTGACCGGCCGGCTCGAGCACGACCTTGATCATCTGCCGAATGCTGGGGGAATCGTCGACGGTCAGAATCGTGGCCATCAGGTGCCATCTTTCTTTTGCGGGAAATGCTGGTCGATCATCGCCTCGCTGGCAAAGCCGGCGCGGCGAAGGGTGTTGCGCAGAGACTGGGAGAATGAAGTGAGCACCACCGGGCGCCCCTGGGCCTCGCCCGTCTTGGCGGTCGACAGCAGAAGCTGGATCGAGGTGACGTCGGCCCTGTCGACGCTGGAGCAATCGATCTCGAGCCGCTCCTGACGGCCGAACGCCTCGCGAATGAGGTCATAGACGCCGCGGATCGCAGCGATGCTGCAGTCGGCAGGCAGCCGTAGGGACCACTTCGGCTCAGTGACATCAGACGACATTCGTCCCCCAAAATTTCCGGGACTCAACTGCACGCATGGCGCGAATCCCGCGCGACGACTATTCGGTATGGAGAGTGTGCAAACCCCTAATGGATTCCTCCGTACAACTACGGGTCACAATTCAAAGAACTTCGCGTATGCACGCAGACGTGCATGGCTCACTTAAATCTCATGCGCCGCGCGCAGTCATGAAGCAGCTTGCCGCCGATGAAACGTTTGCTTCGCGTTAAATCGCAAAGGCTAGTTGTTGAGGTCATGCCTCGCCATCCGAACAACTCCGGCCGCCGATGCTGACCCAAGCGCTTCTGGTTGACGACAGCCGCTCCGTCCTCAACTTCCTGAAACGGCACATTGAGGCCGAAGGCCTGGTCGAGGCGACCACGTTCCTCGATCCCGTGGAAGCGCTGATGTGCGCGCGTGAGCGCGTCTTCGACCTCGTGCTGGTCGATTACGAGATGCCGCATATGGACGGCATCAGCTTCATCCGCACGCTCCGCACCCTGCCCGGCTGCGCCGACATCCCGATCGCGATGATCACGTCGCGCCAGACCGACGACGTGAAGATGGAAGCGCTGCAGGCTGGTGCAACCGATTTCCTGCCGAAGGCACCGCAGAGCGTCGAGATGACAGTGCGCCTGCGGAATTTGATTCAGCTTGGTGCAGCCGTGCGCAAGCTCAATGATCGCGCCGCGCATCTGGCCAGCGAAGTCGCCGCCGCGACACGAAAGCTCGGCGAACGCGAGGAGGAGATCATCCTGCGGCTCGCGCTCGCGGTCGAATACCGCGACAACGACACCGGCGAGCATACGCTGCGGGTCGCCCGCTACAGCCGCATCATCGCCGAGCAGCTCGGCCTGCCGGCCCGGCTTTGCCGCGACATCTATCTTGCCGCCCCTCTGCACGACGTCGGCAAGGTCGCCATTCCCGACAACATCCTGCTGAAGCCCGGCAAGCTGACCGACGAGGAGATGGCGGTGATCCGCACCCATGCCAAGATCGGCGAGCGGATCCTGGCGGACTCCAGCTGCGAGCTGATCCAGCTCGGTGCGCAAATTGCCGCGGGCCATCACGAGCGCTGGGACGGCGCGGGCTATCCGAACGGCCTCAAGGCAGACGAGATCCCGGTTGCCGCGCGGGTGGTCGCCGTCGCCGACGTCTTCGACGCGCTGACGACGCGGCGGCCGTATAAGGAGCCGCTGCCGCTCGAGGTGGCGCGCAATTACCTGGTCGAGAACACGGGACGGCAGTTCGATCCCGCCTGCGTCGAGGCCTTTCTGTCGCGTTGGGACGAGGTCATGGCGATCGCCGCCGGCCAGCACGCCACGCCATATCAGAAGACCGAAGCCACGCTCGCTCCCCTTGTAGAGAGCGCGGCAGAGGGCCGTCCGGTCGAGGAGCGCCCGCTCGGGGCGGTCCCGGCCGTCTGACATTGTCCATCGGCCAACAGCCTGCCGCAGCTCTGTTTTCTCCGGTCGCGGGGTTGAACCTGTTCCTGCTAGAGTGCCACCAAGAATAAAGAGTGATTCTGGTCACACTTGTCTGGGCGGGCGGCTGCTAAGCATCGGACCAGGAGTGGGGACCGGCAATACATCGATCGAATCGGATGAGAATTCCCATGAAAAGCCTGATAGGCGCCGCTCTCGGCGCGTTCTGTGTTGCGGCCCCCGCCCTGGCGGAGACCCCGGCCGCGATCGTCGAGGACGTCCAGGGCAAGATCGACGGCATCGCGTTCATGGACTATGTGGCGCCGGGCAAGATCATCAAGCTCGGCCCGAAGGCGAGCATCACGCTCAGCTACCTGAAATCCTGCCAGCGCGAGACCATCAGCGAAGGCGTCGTGCTGGTCGGCGCCGAGCAGAGCACCGTGCAGCTCGGCGAGGTCAAGCGGGAAAAAGTCCCCTGCGACACCAATGCGGCAAAACTATCCGAGCGCGAGGCCAACCAGAGCGCCGCGACCACCTTCCGCACGATGCGCTCGGATGCCAAGGGCGGCCCGTCCAAGCTGCCGACGCTCTACGGCACGGCCCCGCTGGTGCAGGCCAAGATCGGCAGCACGCTGGTGATCGAGCGTACCGACGGCAAGGAGCCCACCATCACCGTGCCGCTCAAGAACGAAATCATGATCGGCGGCAAGTTCTATGACTTCGCCAAAGCCGGGAAGTCGCTGACCCCCGGCGGCAGCTATCTCGCCATCCTCGGCGCCAAGCGCTACGCCTTCCAAGTCGACGCCAGCGCCACGTCATCGCCGACGCCGATCGTCGGCCGCCTGCTGCGGCTCGAATAGGCGGCTCTGCGACGGCGCGATGCGGCGGATCGGCAGGCGGGACATCATTGCGGCGATCCTGATTGCGCTCCTTGCGGGCGCAATCTTCACGTCGCCACCGCTCCAGGTGTTGCAAGGTCTCTCCCTCGACATCCTGACGGCGCTGCGCGGCAAGATCATTGGCGACCGCCGCGATCCCGCGACGTCGCCGGTCGTCGTGGTGGCGATCGACGGGGAGACCTACGACACCCCGCCCTTTAGGGGATCGCCGACGCAGACCTGGACACGCGAGATTGGCCGGGTACTCGGCAGCATCACCGAAGGCGGCGCCAAGGTGATCGGCTTCGATGTCATCTTTCCGAGCTCGATCGAGCAGTCCGAGATTCCCTTTGGCGATGCGCCGCTCGGCACGCGCATGAAGGGCTTTGACCGGGACTACCTCATCGCGCTCCGGCAACTCTCCGACGGCGGCAAGCTGGTGCTCGGCGAAATCCTCAGCAACGATCATTCGGACAGACCCTACCGCGCACAGCAACTGGCGGTGAAAAACAATGTCCGCGCTCTCAACGTCCATACCGACCCCGACGACGTGATCCGGCGCATGCCGCTGAGCTTCTCCATCGACGGCAAGCCCGTTCCGGCAATGGCGGTCGAGCTCGCCGCGCGTGCGCTTGGCGCCAAGCCCGAGATCGGACCATCCGGAACGATGGAATTGTCCGGCTATGCGATTCCCAGCGCGGTGCCCAACACGCTCACGCTCAACTTCCGCGGCCGCGGCCGCGACGTCCCGGCCTATTCCTTCGCCGACCTGCGCGCCTGCGTCGAGAAAGGCGATCGCGACTTCTTCCACCGCGCCTTCGACGGCAAGGTCGTGCTGCTCGGCACCATCCTCAATTTCGAGGACCGCAAGCTCACCTCAATGCGAGTGTCCCGCGGCTATGACGGCTCGCCCGCGCCGCGATGCGCCCCGCCCGCCCCCGCCCTTACACAGAAGGCCCGGAGCGACGTCGCAGGCGTGTTCGTACATGCCACCGTCGTTCGGAATCTGATCGAGCATGATGCCGTGACCGAGCTCGGCTTTCCGGCACGAACGATTCTTACGATTGCGCTTGCAGCGATCATCGCCTGCTTAGCCTGCACGCTCGCTCCTGGCGGCGCGGTGATCGCGTGGTTTGCTCTCACCGCCGTTTACACAGCCGTCGCCGTCGGCGCGTTCGTACATGCACTGGCGCTGCCCTTGACCGAGCCTGCGCTCGCAAGCCTCGCAGCGCTCGCAATGATGATCGGTTATCGCTTCGTACTGGCCGATCGCGACGAGCGTTTCCTGCGCAAGAGTTTTGCCCTCTATCTCGCGCCCGAGGTGATCGAGACCATGGTCGCCTCCGGCAAGATGCCGGCGCTCGGCGGCGAGATGCGCAACGTCACCATGTTCTTCTCCGACCTCAGCGGCTTCTCCTCGATCGCGGAGACGATGACGCCGGGCGAGCTGGTCACGCTGATGAACGAATATCTCTCCGCCATGACCGACATCATCGAGGGCCATGGCGGTTACGTCGACAAATATATCGGCGATTCC
>NZ_LWIG01000063.1:55733-64435 GCF_002068095.1 Bradyrhizobium sacchari
CACCCGCCGACGATCCTGCCCATGCGCGCAACGCCGTCCACGCGGCGCTGAAATGCCACGAGAAGCTGGCAGACCTCAACGCCAACAACCCCGCCTTCGCCGGCCACGGCCTCTCGCACCGCATCGGGCTCAACAGCGGCGAAGCCGTGGTCGGCAATATCGGCTCCCGCCGCCGTTTCAACTACACCGTGATGAGCGACACCGTAAACGTCGCCTCGCGGCTCGAAGGCGCCAACAAATATTACGGCACCGCGATCATGGCATCGGAAGCAACGGTCGCGCAGAGCGGCGACACATTTGCGTGGCGCGAGCTGGACGCGATCAGGGTGATGGGGCGCGGCGAATCGATCAGGGTGTTCGAGCCGCTGGCGGAGAAGGGCGCGGAGAGCGTCGCGCAGGCGAAGGTGACCGCGGCGTACGCGGAGGGGCTGGCCTGCTGGCGGGCGAGGGAATTTACGAAAGCGGCCGATACGTTCGAGCGCACGGCGCCGAGCGATCCGGCGTCGGCGTCGTTTGCGAAGCGCGCAAGGGCGCTTGCGGCAAGTCCGCCGCCGCCGGATTGGACGCCGGTCAATATACTGGAAGGGAAGTAGTGGCCTCTTATCCTGCCTGGAAGGGTGAGGGTCGGTTCACATTGAGCGCAGCGATAATATGAGCCGGGGTGGAGTCACAGTCCCTCCTCACCAACAGTGCCCGCGTGGAGAGATCACCCCACCCGCTCGCGCTGCGTGCGCTTCCCCTGCCCCTCACGGCCCCCTCCAGGGGAGGGTGAAAGTGGCCACTGCCTAAAACGGCAGGCCCACATAATTCTCCGCGAGCAGGCGCTGCGCCGTCTCCGACGAGAGCAGATAGTCCAGCTCCGTCTGTTGCAGACGGTCTTCATATTCGATCCGGTCAGGGAAACGATGCAGCAGCATCGTCATCCACCAGGAGAAGCGCTGCGCCTTCCAGATCCGCGCCAGCGCCTTGGCGGAGTAGCCCTTGAGGCCGGAATCGTCGCCGCGCTGATAGTGCGCGAGCATGGCGTGGTAAAGATAGTAGATGTCGGAGGCGGCGCTGTTCAGTCCGCGCGCGCCGGTCGGCGGCACGATGTGGGCGGCATCGCCGGCGAGGAACAGGCGGCCATAGCTCATCGGCTCGGCGACGAAGCTGCGCAACGGCGCGATGCTCTTCTCGATCGACGGCCCCGTAATCAGGCGTCCTGCGACGTCGTCAGGCAGGCGGCGCTTCAGCTCGGCCCAGAACGCATCGTCGCTCCAGTCCTCCACCTTGTCGGTCAGCGGCACCTGGATGTAGTAGCGGCTGAGCACTTGCGAACGCAGGGAGCAGAGCGCAAAGCCGCGCTCGTGCTTCACATAGATCAGCTCGGGCGACACGGGCCTGGTACGCGACAGAATCCCGAGCCAGCCGAACGGATAAATCTTCTCGTATTCGCGCAGGACATCCTTCGGGATCGATTTGCGGCTGACGCCGTGAAAGCCGTCGGCACCGACGATGTAGTCGCAATCGACGCGGTTTGTCTCGCCGTTCGATCGGTAGGTCACATAGGGCCGGTCGGAGGCCAGGTCGTGCGGCGTCACATCCTCGGCATTGTGCACGACCTTGCCGCCAAAGCGGTCACGCGCCTCATAGAGATCGCGCGTGAGCTCGGTCTGGCCGTAGACCAGCACCGAATTGCCGCCGGAATGCTTGTGCAGGTCGATCTTGGAAAGCACGCCGTCATGGGCGATCTCGAACCCGTTGTGGATCTCGCCCTCCCGGTCCATCCGCTCGCCGCATTGTGCCTCGCGCATCAGTTTCGCAAAACCGTGCTCGAGCACGCCGGCGCGGATCCGGGCGAGCACGTGGTCGCGGCTGTATTTCTCCAGCACGATCGTGTCGATGCCTTTGAGATGCAGGAGCTGGGACAGCAGCAGCCCGGACGGCCCACCGCCGATGATACAGACCTGAACTTTCATTTTTGCGTCCTCCCGTCGGCACTTTTTTGCAGATTTTGCGCTGAAGCCCGATGGAGGGTTTCGCCTTTGTCTTGTACTATTCGAACATGAGAAGCACCGCTCCTGCCCCGGCGATCCGGGTCTACAATCTGTTCGGCGAATCCGGCGATCTGCCCGACGTCGTGCATTGCGAGACGATTGCGTCCCGCTCAGTGCTGCACGACTGGACCCTCGCCGTGCACCGGCATGCCCGGCTGCACCAGGTGCTGCTGATCGAGCGCGGCGGCGGCGAAGCGACGCTCGACGGGCGGGTGGTACCCTTGAAGCCGATGCAGATCGTCAACGTGCCGGTCGGCCACGTCCACGGCTTCCGCTTCGAGCCGGATACCCAGGGCTGGGTATTGACCATCGCCGCCGAAATCCTGGACGAGGCGCTGCTTGCCGCCGAAGGTTTGCGCGGAGTCCTGTCGCAATCGGGCGTGGTGCGCGGCACGCCGCAGCTCCGCGCCACCATGAAACAGATCTTCGCCGAGCACGCGGCGCGTGACTACGGTCGCGCCCATGTGCTGCGTGCGTTGTCGGCGGCCATGATCGGACTGGTCGCCCGCGCGCTCACCGGCGAGAGCGGCGGCAACGGCACGGCGGAAAGCGGTCTCTTCCGCCGCTTCGAGGCGCTGCTCGAGCAGCATCATCTGGAGCGCTGGAGCGTCGCGAACTACGCAGGCGCGCTGTCGATCACGCCGACCCATCTCAACCGGATCACGCGGGCCGCCACCGGCGACACCGCCTCGCATTTGATCCTCAACCGGTTGATCCGCGAAGCGCGGCGCAACCTCGTCTACACCAACCTCCCGGTCTCGACGATCGCCTACGCGCTCGGCTTCGAGGATCCCGCCTATTTCAGCCGGGTCTATGCGGCCGCCACGGGACTGTCGCCGCGCGCCTTTCGCGCGCAGCTGCATGGTAGCGAAGGGTGACCATCAGACGTTGCCGGTGCGACCACTTACCTTCGTATATGCGGTGCTATCCTTTGGATAGAGGCCCTTTACCTCCGTACAATTGAGCAGGGAATGGGCTCGCCTTAGCGTGGCTGTATTCGGCGCCCCGGCGCTGGTGGCCATGGAATTCCCTCGACCTCGGCGCAAGGCGGCCCCTTCCTCCGGTCGTCTGCGCCACTTTTTCAGCAAGCCATCGGCGCCGCCGGTATTTTCCCGCGCGACAGACTGTGCGCGGAATTGGAGATTTGTGCAGAATGTCTTCGATTGGGAAGATCGCACTCTTTATCGATGGCTCCAATCTCTACGCCACCTCGAAAGCGCTCGGCTTCGACATCGACTACAAACGTCTGCTCGGCGAATTTCAAGGCCGGGGTACGCTGTTGCGCGCCTTCTACTACACGACCGTCGTCGAGGATCAGGAGTTCTCGTCAATTCGTCCGTTGATCGATTGGCTCGACTATAACGGATACACCGTCGTCACCAAGCTCACCAAGGAGTTCGTCGACGCCACCACCGGCCGCCGCAAGGTGAAGGGCAGCATGGATGTCGAGCTCGCCGTGAGTGCAATGGAGCTTGCGGAGCATGTCGACGAGATCGTGCTGTTCTCGGGCGATGGGGACTTCCGCTCACTGGTGGAAGCCCTGCAACGCCGCGGCGTCCGCGTGACGGTCGTCTCCACGCTCTCCACGCAACCCGCCATGGTCGCCGACGACCTGCGCCGGCAGGCGGACGTCTTCATTGATCTGGTGGAACTGAAACCAAAAGTGGGGCGCGATCCGGTCGAGCGGCCGGTATCACGTGAGGTGCGGATGCCGCCGCAATTCCTCGCGCGCGGAACGATCAGACGTGACGACCGGGTCGAGTGATCCTGCGCCCCGATCGCCGGACAGTCACACGTCGAAGAACACCGTCTCCTCAGGGCCCTGCAAATTGATCGTGAAGGAATATACGACCTTGCCGGCGCGCTCGCTGCGCGTGGCGATCAACGTCTTGCGGCGCGTCGGCTGCTCGATCAGGTTGAGCACGGGATCGGCGGCATTGGCGGCCTCTTCGTCCGAGAAATAGAGCCGCGTGTTGAGACCGATATTGATGCCGCGCGCGACGATCCAGACATTGACGTGCGGCGCGCATTTGCGCCCGGTCTTGTCGGTGATCGCGCCGGGCTTGATGGTCTCGAAAGTGACGAGGCCGCTGTCGAAGTCGGAGCCGGCGCGGCCCCAGCCGCGAAACCCTTCCTCCAGCGCACCGGCCGAGCGATCCGCCGGGTGGTTGTAGCGGCCGGCCGCATTGGCCTGCCAGATTTCCAGCAGCACGTCGCGCAGCGGCGTACCGCTGCCGTCGAGCACTCTGCCTTCCAGCGTGATGCGCTCGCCCTTGCTGTTCGGCGTCACCAGCACGTTGGAAAAGTTCTTCTCGAAGATGTCGAAGCCGGCCATCGCGGGGATTAAGCCGATATGGACGTAGGGACCCGCGGTCTGCGAGGCGGTTTCCTTGAGATAGTTCAGGGGCTGCGGCATGGACTTAGTTCCCCGCGGTGCGATTTTCGAAATAGGTGGAACGCTGGCCGCGCAGGACGATGTCGAAGCGGTAGGCGAGCGAGTCGAACGGCGTCGAGGCGTTGAGGTCGAGCGGCGCGACGAGACGGTCGAGCGCGTCCTTGTCCGGAATGGTCGTCAGGATCGGGCAGACCGGAATCAGGGGGTCGCCTTCAAAGTACATCTGCGTGATCAGCCGCTGCGCAAAGCCCGAGCCGAATACCGAGAAGTGAATGTGAGCCGGGCGCCAGCTGTTGACGAAATTGCGCCAAGGATAGGGGCCCGGCTTCACCGTGCGGAAATAGTAGTAGCCGGTGTCGTCCGTCAGCGCGCGGCCGCAGCCGCCGAAGTTCGGATCGATCGGCGCGAGATAGGTATCCTTCTTGTGGCGGTAGCGGCCGCCGGCATTGGCCTGCCAGAATTCGACCAGAGTATTCGGAACGCCACGGCCGGTCTCGTCCAGCACACGCCCGTGGACGATGATGCGCTCGCCGACGGGATCGCCGTCCTTGGCGTAGTTGCGGATCAGGTCGTTGTCGAGCGGGCCGAGATCGTTGTGGCCGAACACCGGCCCCGTGATCTCCGAGACCGAATTCTCCAATGACAGCAGCGATTGGCGCGGGGAGCGCAGCACGGAGGATTTGTAGCCGGGCGCATAGGCCGGCGGATGGATGGAGCGGTCGCGCTGGAAGAAGCCGCCATCGCCAAGCGGCGGCGTGAACGGCTCGGGGCGGTTGAGGCGGGGATCCTGCAAGGCTTTCGCCTGGGCATTCATCGGCGTTGTCTCTCCCTGGGGCGCCCCGGGGGTCCGGGTGCGCGGCTTATTGAACGATAATGCCGCCACCTATTCCCAAGATAAATAGATCGATTATAATGAATTACATGAAGGAAATCGATCATTTGGCGCTCGACGGCCACGCCCTCGAGCTGTTCCTCGCGGTGCTGGAGGAAGGCTCGGTGACGGCGGCGGCAACGCGGCTCGGCTTGACACAATCCGCGGTCAGCCACGGACTGAACAAGCTGCGGCGGATTGCCGGCGATCCGCTGTTCGCCAAGTCCGGCCGCGGCATTGTCGCCACGGCACACGCCCAGGCCCTTGCGGCGAGGGCGCGCGCGCTGATCGACGAGATGCGCAGCTTCGCCGGCGGCGTCAGCTTTGCGCCGGCCCAGGCCCAGCTGTCGCTGACGATCGCCGCCAACGATTTCCAGCGCGACCTGCTGCTGCCGCGCTTCTTCGACCATGTCGCCGGCCAGGTGAAGAATTTGAACCTGCGCGTCATTCCCTCGCAATCGCCCTCGCCGGCCATGCTGCGCGAAAACCGCTGCGATCTCATGATCACGCCGCTGCCACCGTCCGGCGTCGACATCGTGCAGAAGCGTCTGCTCAGCGATCATTACGTCTGCTACTACGATCCCAAGGCACGCGCGGCGCCCGCCGGCCGCAGCGCCTATCTCGCCGCGCGCCACATCACCGTCGTCTATACCGACAACGAACGGCTCGACTTCGACCGCCGCCTCGCGGCCAACGGCTTCCACCGCGACATCGCCATCTCGGTGCCGAGCTTTTCGGGCGTGCCGTCTTTCCTGCGCGGCTCGCAGATGCTCGCGAGCATGCCGAGCCTGCTCGCATCCGGCGTGATGAGCGGCTTCGCGCAAACGCAGATTCCGTTGGCATCTCGCACACGAACGCTGGCCGAACTGCCGATGTTCATGGTCTGGCACCAGCGCTACCAGAAGGACCCGGCCCATCGCTGGATTCGAGGCCAGCTCGAGACCGTCGCGGCGACGGCAGCCGGAGACTGAGCCCCCGCTCCAAACTCGCGGAAGCCTGCCCCTCGCCAAACCCACTGGTTGGCCGCGGGCCACCACGCTAGAATTGCCCCATGACAGTGACCGATATTGCGAGCCGGACCTACAATCACAGCTGGCGGCTGGACCCCATCATCCGCAGCCTGCTTGATACCGACTTCTACAAACTATTGATGTTGCAAATGATTCGGGAAGATTATCCGGATCAGCAGGTGACCTTCTCGGTCATCAACCGCTCGCGCCATGTGCGGCTCGCCGAGATCATCGACGAGGGCGAGCTGCGGGCCCAGCTCGACCACGCCCGCACCATCCGCTTCACCAAGAAAGAGCTGATCTGGCTGGCCGGTAACACGTTCTACGGCAAGACCCACATGTTCTCGGCGGACTTCATCCGCTGGCTCGCCGAATTCCGCCTTCCCGAATACGAGTTGCGCAAGGTCGACGGCCAGTACGAATTGCACTTCCACGGGCCGTGGACCCACACCTCGATGTGGGAGATTCCGGCGCTCGCGATCCTGAACGAGCTGCGCTCGCGCGCGGCGATCAAGGGGCGAGGCCGCTTCGAGCTCGACGTTCTCTATGCCCGCGCCAAGGCCAAGCTGTGGACCAAGGTCGAGCGGCTGCGCAAGCTGGAGAATTTGCGGCTCTCCGACTTCGGCACGCGCCGCCGCCACGGCTTTCTCTGGCAGCGCTGGTGCGTCGAGGCGGTGAAGGAAGGTCTCGGCCCCTCCTTCATCGGCACATCCAACGTGCTGCTCGCGATGGACAACGATCTCGAAGCGATCGGCACCAATGCCCATGAGCTGCCGATGGTCGCGGCTGCGCTTGCCAAAGACGACGAGGAGCTGCGCTGGGCGCCCTATCGCATTCTCGACCAGTGGCGGCAGACCTATGGCGGCAACCTGCTGATCGCGCTGCCCGATGCCTTCGGTACCAAGGCCTTCCTGCGCGATGCGCCGGAATGGGTCGCCGACTGGACCGGCTTCCGCCCCGACAGCGCGCCGCCGATCCAGGCCGGCGAGGAGATCATCGCCTGGTGGGAGAAGAAGGGTCGCAACCCCAGGGACAAGCTGCTGGTCTTTTCCGACGCGATGGACGTCGGCTCGATCGAGGAGACCTATCACCATTTCAGCGGCCGCGTGCGGCTGTCGTTCGGCTGGGGCACCAACCTCACCAACGACTTTGTCGGCTGCACGCCCGACGGCTCGTTCAATCTCGATCCGATCTCGCTGGTCTGCAAGGTGTCGTCGGTCGACGGCCATCCGGCGGTCAAGCTCTCCGACAATCCGGAGAAGGCAACTGGCCTGCCCTCGGAGATCGAACGTTACCTGCGCGTGTTCGGCGACGCCGGCCGCGTGCGAAAGCCGGTGCTGGTCTAGCAATTCTCTCGATCGGGTAAACCGCACGCGACGAATGCGCGGCATTGATTTGCCGAGACCGCGCCAGTTCCGCTTTCTCGGTATTTGAAGCGATCTGCGGCCATCCGCTTCACGACGCTTTCACCCTGCGACGCTGTCCTCTGCATTTTTCAGGTCGAGTTAAGCAACCTTCTCCTCTACTTGGCGTTGCAGGCGCAACCGCTCCGCTGGGGGTCGTTGAGCGATTTGGGGAACGCAGGGTGTTTCGCAGAACAGCGTCGTCGACGAAGGGACACAACTTCCTTCACGTCATCAAGCTCGTCTCGCCTTTCGCGATGGTCGTCGTGCTCCAGGCGACGATTGCTGGATTCAGCCTCGAGGTGATGTCGTCGGTCCGCGCCTATGTCGCGGGAGAAGCGCTATGGTCGCGCTCGCAGAAGAACGCAGTCTATTTCCTCAATCTCTATCTGCATTCGGGCGAGCCGGGCCAGTTCGCGCAATACCAGGCTTCGCTTGCCGTTCCCATCGGCGACGAGTTTGCTCGCTGGGCACTCGAGCGCGATCCCGTCGACGTCGAGGCCGCCCGCATCGGCTTCCTGCAAGGTGGCAACCACCCTGATGACGTTCCCGGATTGATCTGGCTGTTTCGTTATTTCAATGGCGTCAGCTTCCTCCAGGAAGCGATCCGCGAGTGGACCGCCACCGATCCCATGCTGCTGGAGTTGAGCGTCTTCGGCGAGGTCATCCGGTCCGAGCTGGCAAAGGGCCCCGTTCAGGACAGCGGCCGTCTGCAATTCCTGTCGGCGCGCCTCTCCGAGCTCAACGCCCAATTTACCGTGCATGCCAAGCGCTTCTCCACCGTGCTCGGCGAAGGCTCCCGCGCCATCAAGGTGACGCTCACCTGCCTCAACATTGCGACCGCCGCGACCCTGATCCTGCTCCTGATCTGGCACACGCGGCGGCTGGTACTGCAGCGACAGGCATTCGAGAACGCCCTGCATGCCGAGAAGGAGCGCCTCGCCTGGCAGGCATCGCATGACTGGCTGACGGGCCTTGCCAACCGCC
>NZ_LWIG01000063.1:64479-135175 GCF_002068095.1 Bradyrhizobium sacchari
GGGTCCGCTTGGGCTGATCCTGCTCGACCTCGACGAGTTCAAGAACGTCAACGACAGCTGCGGTCATCTCGCGGGCGACCGCCTGCTCTGCCAGGTCTCGCGGCTGCTGCAGCAGGACCGGCGGACGCACGATCTGGTGGCCCGACTCGGCGGCGACGAGTTCGGCCTGATCCTGCCGCAGTGCTCGCCGTCGAACACCGTCGATATCGCCGAACGGCTGCGACGATCGCTCGAGCAGTTCAGCTTCGCCTGGGATGATCGCTGCTTTGCGGTGACCGCCAGCGTCGGCGTCACCTGCATCGCCGACCGCGACACCACGCTGGAGGACGCGATGCGCCGCGCGGATGCCGCCTGCTATCGCGCCAAGGAAAGGGGGCGCAATCGGGTTCAGGTCGATAACGTGCGGCCCGATGCCGTTCTCGTCGCGACACGGCCGCGCGAAGCCGCGCGCGCGTGACGCGGCATGCCCCTTATCTCTGTGGCTGAATTCCGAGACCGGCAAGATGCGTGTCGATAAACTGCTCGACCTGCTGGCGCAGCATCTGCGGCGGCACGGCGACCATGCGCTCCTCGAGGCCGAGCGAGATGATGCCGTGCACCGCGGAGAACAGGGTGCGCGACAGCAGCGCGATCTTCACGTCTTCTGCATCCGGTAACACCCGCACCAAAGGCGGATGCATCAGCGCGAAGGCGTCCATCACCATTTGAAGGATGTCGTCCGGATAGGGCCGGTCGTCCTCCATCCGGTGCTCGAACAGCGAGCGCAGCAGATTGGCGTGCTCCGCAAAGAATTCGAGATAGGTCTCGGCAAGCCCGTAGAGCTGGCGAACGGGATCCTCTGCCGGAACCCCACGCAGGCGCGCCGTCAGCGCCTGAACGGTCTCCCGGTTGACGGTCAGGATCACCCCATCGAAATCGCCAAACTCATTATAGACGCTGCCGACCGAGCACCCCGCGGCCTCCGCGACGTCCCGAACCTTGAGTGATCTCAAACCCTTAGTGGCAATGATGCCCCGGGCGATCTCCAGGATCTGGACCCGCCGCCGATTTTTTTTCTGATCCCGCGGCGATTCCTCTTGAACATTGTTCATTTTCGAGCTACCAATGTGAACATTGTTCAATTTAACCCGGAGACCTGCAAAATGCAAACGCTCGCTGTTGATATCGCCGCCACCTTCGTCGATGACGCCGCAACCCTCGTGACCGGCCTTGGCCGGGCTGCCCTCAAATTCGCGATGGCTCCGATCGATCGCATCGCCAATGCCTGCGACATTGCCGGCGTGCTCGCCGAGCGCCGCGCGACCTTCCGGATGTGGCGGGCCAACCGCGGCCGCATCCGCCGCGAAGGCCGCTGGTTCAGCCTGCTTGGCCGCTTCTCGCCCTTTCGCCACCTCGCCCATCTCACCTGAGACGCGCCGCGAAGCGGTTCGAATGCAAGGAAAGGCCGCAATGAAGGGCTTACCATTCGTCGACATTCGCAGCCGATGTCGCGAGCCTTACCAAATGCGGTTCAGTTTTTGCTCACGGCCCCTCGCATATCCGGGTCAGCGCGGCCCTTCCGCCCTAAGACGCGGCCGCGCCAGGAAATTTGCGAACCTAACGAGACCATTTGGAGACCAACAGGATCGGAGGGACCAGGGGGACAGAGCAGGCCGACGACACCAGTCACTCTGCAATCGTTCGTCCCGTGCCCTTCCGGTCGTGACGCTTTCATCGCCACCGAAACAACCTCAGGCTGCCTTTCCAAAACAGGATTAGTCATGATCAGGGAATTGATGTCGTCACGCCGCTTTGCGCCGCTGTTCTGGGCGCAATTCTTTTCGGCACTCAATGACAACGTGCTCAAGAACGCACTCGTCATCATCCTGCTTTACAGTGCCGCGACCGGTCACGGCGATGCGCTGGTGACCGTGGCAGGCGCCGTGTTCATCTTCCCCTATTTCATCCTGTCCGGGCTCGGCGGCCAGCTCGCCGACAAATACGTCAAATCCGTCGTCGCGCGGCGGCTCAAATTCGCCGAGATTTTTGCTGCGGCCTTTGCCGCCGCCGGCTTCTTCCTGCATTCGGTGCCGCTGTTGTTCGCAGCGCTCGCGCTGTTCGGCACCATCGCCGCCCTGTTCGGTCCCGTGAAATATGCGATGCTGCCGGACCAGCTCGAGCTCGGAGAGCTCGCGACCGGCAACGCGCTGGTCGAAGGCGCGACCTTCATGGCCATCCTGCTCGGCACCGTCGCGGGCGGCCAGTTCGTGGCCGGCTCCGCGCATATGGGCTGGGTCGCATCCGCCGTGGTCGTGCTGGCCCTGCTGTCCTGGGCTTTCGCCTCTCGCATTCCGCAGACAACGCCCTCCGCGCCCGACCTGCCCGTCGACTCCAATCCCTGGACCTCGACGCTCAGCCTGTTGAAGACGCTCTACGCCGACCACCGGCTGTGGGACGGCACCGTGATCGTCTCTTGGTTCTGGCTGGTCGGCGCCATCGTGCTGTCGCTGCTGCCGGCGCTGATCAAGGAGGTGGTCGGCGGTACCGAGGGCGTGGTGACGCTGTGCCTTGCGATCTTCGCGATCGGCATCGCCATCGGATCGCTATTTGCCGCAAGCCTCAGTCACGTTCGCCCCAACCTCGCGCTGGTGCCGATCGGCGCCATCATCATGGGCTTTGCCGGCCTCGATCTCGCCTTCGCCATCGGCGTGACCACCAAGGGTCAGGACATCACCGCGGCCGGTTTCGCGACCTCGTTCGCCGGCCTGCGCATGCTGGCCGACTTCGTCGCCTTCGCCTTCGGCGGCGGCTTGTTCGTCGTCCCGTCCTTCGCCGCGGTCCAGGCCTGGTCGGAACCTTCCGAGCGCGCCCGCATCATCGCCGCCGGCAACGTGTTGCAGGCTGCCTTCATGGTGATCGGCTCGCTGTTTGTCGCGCTGCTGCAGGCGGCAGGCCTCCATGTCGGCTGGATCTTCTTCGGCCTCGGCGTCGCCAGCTTCGGCGCGGTGTGGTTCGTCCTCACCAAGTGGGGCAAGGAAGGCGTGCGCGATGCCGGCGGACTGCTGTTCCGCGCCCTCTTCCGCACCGAGGTGCGTGGCCTCGAGAACCTGCCGCCTCCGGGTACGCGCATGCTGATCGCGCCGAACCATGTCAGCCTGATCGACGGCCCGCTGCTGCACGCCGTGCTGCCGATCGACGCCAGCTTCGCGGTCGATACCGGTATCGCCAAGGCGTGGTGGGCCAAGCCGTTCCTGCGCGTCGTCAAGCACTACACCATGGACCCGACCAAGCCGCTGGCCGCGCGTGACCTGATCAAGCTCGTGGCCGCGGGCGAGCCCGTCGTGATCTTTCCGGAAGGACGCATCACTGTCTCCGGCTCGCTGATGAAGGTCTATGACGGCACCGCGATGATCGCGGACAAGGCCGACGCCGTGGTCGTGCCGGTTCGCATCGAAGGCGCGCAGCGCTCGCATCTCAGCTATCTCAACTCCAGCCAGATCAAGCGCTCGTGGTTTCCGCGGGTGACGGTCACGATCCTGCCGCCGGTCAAGCTGCCCGTCGATGAAGCGCTCAAGGGCAAGGCGCGCCGCAATGCTGCGGGCGCCGCGCTCCAGGACGTGATGATCGATGCGATGGTCAAGAACGCCATGCTCGATCACTCGCTGTTCGAAGCGCTTGGGCACGCCTATCGCGACCGCGACACCGGCAAGGTCATCATCGAGGACGCGCTCGGCACCAAGCTGACCTATCGCAAGCTGATCCTCGGCGCGCAGGTGCTGAGCCGGAAGCTCGAAGACGGCACCTCAGTCGGCGAGAATGTCGGCGTGCTGCTGCCGAATTCCGCGGGCGTCGCCGTCGTCTTCATGGCCCTGCAGAACATCGGCCGCGTGCCGGCGATGCTCAACTTCTCGGCAGGTCCAGTCAACGTCCTCGCCGCGATGAAAGCCGCGCAGGTCAAGACCGTGCTGACGTCAAAAGCCTTCATCGAGAAGGGCAAGCTCGACAAGCTGATGGCTGCGATCTCCGCGGAAGCCCGCATCGTCTATCTCGAGGACGTCCGCGCTTCGATCGGCCTCGCCGACAAGATCAGGGGCCTGCTCGCCGGCACCAAGCCCCGCATATCCCGCCAGGCGAACGATCCGGCCGTCGTGCTGTTCACCTCGGGCTCGGAAGGCACGCCGAAGGGCGTGGTGCTGTCCCACCGCAACATCCTCGCCAACGCGGCGCAGGCGCTGGCGCGGGTCGACGCCAACGCCAATGACAAGGTGTTCAACGTGCTGCCGGTGTTCCACTCCTTCGGGCTGACCGGCGGGATGATGATGCCGATGCTCGCGGGCATTCCGATCTACATGTACCCCTCGCCGCTGCACTACCGGATCGTGCCGGAGCTGATCTACCAGACCGGCGCCACCATCCTCTTCGGCACCGACACGTTCCTCACCGGCTATGCACGCTCTGCGCATGCCTACGACTTCCGCACCCTGCGTCTCGTGATCGCCGGCGCCGAGGCGGTCAAGGATCGCACGCGGCAGGTGTTCATGGAGCGCTACGGCATCCGCATCCTCGAAGGCTACGGCGTCACCGAGACGGCGCCGGTGCTGGCGATGAACACACCAATGGCCAACCGCCCCGGCACCGTCGGCCGCCTGTCGCCGCTGATGGAAAGCCGCCTCGATCCGGTCCCCGGCATCGAGGAAGGCGGACGCCTCTCGGTGCGCGGGCCGAACGTCATGCTCGGCTACTTGCGCGCCGAGAATCCCGGCGTGCTGGAAAAGCTGCCCGAGGGCTGGCACGATACCGGCGACATCGTGGCGATCGACTCCGCGGGCTTCATCACCATCAAGGGCCGCGCCAAGCGCTTTGCCAAGATCGCGGGCGAAATGGTCTCGCTGTCGGCGGTCGAAGCCATCGCGACGGCACTGTGGCCGCAGGCCGGCTCGGTCGCGGTGTCGATCCCGGACCCGCGCAAGGGCGAGCGGATCGTGCTGCTGACGACGGAGAAGAACGCCGAGCGCAGCGCAATGCAGGCCCAGGCCAAGACGATCGGTGCCTCCGAGCTGACCGTTCCCGCAACAATCATGGTGGTCGACAAGGTGCCGCTGCTCGGCACCGGCAAGACCGACTATGTCACGGCAACGACAATGGCCCGCGAGCAGGCGTCCGCGCCGGAGCGCGAGGTCGCGTAACGAGATGCATGAGGCGCCTCAATCAGGCGACGCGCGATGCCCCGGAGTTGTTCTGCTTCACGGCATCGCGCGGACCTCGGCATCCCTGACCAAGCTGGAGCGGGCGCTCCAGGGAAACGGGTTCACGACGCTCAACATCGACTATCCCAGCCGCCGCAAGCCGATCGCGGCGATCGCGGACGACATTCATCCGGCGATCGCCCGTTTCGCCGAACGTGACGCTCCACTGCATTTCGTGGCGCATTCGATGGGCGGCCTGGTTGCGCGCGCTTATATCGCACGACATCGCCCGGTCCGGCTTGGCCGCGTCGTGATGCTGGGCACGCCGAACAGCGGCAGCGAGGTCGCCGATCTCCTGCAGGGATTTTTGCCATACCGCGCATTCTATGGGCCGGCCGGCCTCGAGCTCACCACCACGCCTGCGACCGCGCCGAATGTCCTTCCTGCCATCGACTATCCGGTCGGCGTGATTGCCGGAAATCGCTTCATCGATCCCGTCGCCGGCCTCTTGGTCCTGCCGAAACCGAATGACGGGCGCGTATCGGTGCAAAGTACGATGCTGGCCGGCATGACCGACCATGTCGTCGTGAAGGCGTCCCACACCGGGCTTCCGCGTCGCGCCGCCGCAATCGAACAGACGATCGCCTTCCTGCGCGACGGCCGCTTTCGATCGGCCTGATTAACTGGCCGTACGCCGCTCCTGCGCGTAACGCACCAGCGCGGCGAAACGATAGATCCCATGCACGAACTTGCCGTAGGGCATGGAGATGAACAATGCGAACACGGCGCCAAGATGCAGCGCGAGCAGCGGCCCCATCGCCGCAGTCTCGCGAAGGATCAACAGCAGCATGCCGGTAAATCCAGTCAGGAACAGCATGGCGATGAAGCTGACGTCCATGCCGTAACGGCTCTCGTCGAGCAATGCCGGATCGCGCCGCGTCTTGGCCGTGAACAGCCCGATTGGCCCGATGATCAGGCCGATGCCGCCCAGCGTGCCGAGCACGACGGGCAGGTCCCACCACGAATACGGCGCCTCGCGGCCCAGCAGATAGTGATAGAGCGTCGCGACCGAGGTCGCGGCAAAGCACAGCAGGAAGCCGTAAAAAGTCAGGTGGTGATACAGCTTGCGCTGGTCGGTCGGCCTGTCGTCCTCGTTGTAGCAGCCGACACCGCCGCCATGGAGATAGCGCAGCTCGCCCGCATCGCGGATCGCCTGGAAGATTGAACCACCGTCTGCGCGACCACCGATGGCTGGACCGATGTCGCGCCAGAACGCGCGCACGCTCATGGCGAGGGACAGAATGGCGTAGAGAAATGCGGCGCTGAACAATGCGGCCATCGCATTGTGCGGCATCAATTTGTAGAACGCACCCGGACCGGTGTGGACACCGAACAGCACGCTGCGATCGCTTAGAGCAACGAATCCGAGGATAAAGGCCGCCATACTGAGTGCGGCGACGATGCTGATGACGAGGCCGTTGCGCGCGAAGGCACCGGACAGCGCCTGCGGCCAGGCATAGGCCGCATAGGACTCGGCACGTGCAACCGCCAGCGTCTTGGGAACGTTGACGTTGAACTCGTGCGGCGGCGAGAACTGGCAATCGACGTAGCAGGCGCCACAGGAATGGCAGAGATTGGCAAGATAATTGAGGTCACCGTCGGAGAAGGCGCGCCGCATCTCCATCGCCGGAAATACCGCACACAATCCCTCGCAGTAGCGGCAGGAATTGCAGACCGTCATCAGACGGTCGGCCTCGTCGAGGATTCTGGTTCCGTGCATGGCTCTACTTCGTCAGGCCCTTTGCCTCGAGCCATTTCTGAATCAGGCCCGCGACTTCGAGGTTGTTCTTGTCCATCATCACCATATGCGAATTGCCCTTGATGCCGGCCTGCGGGAGATCGACGATGTCGACGCTGCCACCGGCCGCCCTGATGGCGTCCGCGAAGGCGACGCCGTTGGCGCGGATTTTGGGCCAGCGGACATCGCGCTCGATATAGTCGCCATAGATGATGAGGGTCGGAATGTTCTTCAGCACATTCGCCTTAGCGGGGTCGCCGATGCCTGCCGGCTCGATCGCGATCAGCGCCTTGACCTTGTCGGGCCTGGCTTGCGCCACCTTGAAGCCGAAGCTGCCGGCCTGGCTGTGGAACAGGATCACCGACGGGCCGACCCGATCGATCTCGGCGATATAGGCGGCGACGGTCGCATCATCGGTCGTGGTCCAGCGCGGCACGTTCTGCTTGATGAAGTTCTCGTAACCCTCGACCGGAAACTGGTTGCCCGGCAGCACCTTCCGCTTGGCGGGATCCGGATCGTAGGAGTTTGGCCCATCACCGATGCGGAAACGCTCGAACGGATTGGCCGTGGTGAGGAAGACCGGCTCGCTCTTGAAGATATCGGGGTATTGCGCCCAGCCAGCGCGTCCGCGCTCCACCGCGTCGGAATTGTAGACCGCCCATCCCTTGCGCAGGAAGTAGTTCAGCCAACCTTCGCGTCCGTCGGGCGTGGTCTCGTAGGTGACGCCGGTCAGTCCGCCACCATGCCACATCAGCAGCGGATAAGCCCCCTTCTCGTTTGCCGGCAGAAAATACTGCACATACATCTGCTCGACCTGATAGGTGCCGTTAGGATCGACCTTCGCCGGTACGCCGCCGGGCGTGAACACGACTTCCTTCACCGGCTTGCCGGAGATTTCGACAAGGCGCCCCCCGACATGGAACGACCCCATATCGCGCAGGGTGATTGGCTCGGCGGCGTGGGCGTGGCCGGCGATCAGCAACGCCGTGATCGAGGCAATGGCAATGCGCGACATGGTTCCTCCTCCCTTTGTCTTTCTTCTTGATCCTAGTTCTTGGCGTGGCGCGCCGCTTCCCGTCCTGCGATCCGGCCGAACACGCTGCCGATAGTCATGCCCATGCCGGCCGCATAGCCCCTGCCGAGCACATTGCCCGCCATGATCTCACCGGCCGCGAACATGTTGGCGGACGGCTTGCCGTCGGCCATCAGCATCCGCGCCTCCTTGTTCACACGCGTGCCGAGATAGGTGAAGGTGATACCCGGCCGCACCGGGTAGGCGAGATAAGGCGGCGTCTCGATCTTGCGCGCCCAGTGCGTCTTCGGTGGCGTGATGCCCTCGGTCACACAGTCATCCAGAACGGTGTGGTCGAAGGTGCCGGGGCGCACCGCGGCGTTGAAATCGGTGATGGTCTTATCCAGCGCCGCCGGATCAAGCTCGAGCTTGCCGGCCAGTTCGGCAATCGTCTGCCCGGCGATCGGCGGGAACAGCGTCGGCATGAAGCTCGTCACGACGGTGGAATCGAAGATGATGTAGGCGATCTGGTCGGGTTGCGCCGCGACCAGGCGGCCCCAGATCGCGTAGCGCTTGGGCCAGATGTCCTCGCCCTCGTCATAGAAGCGCTGGGCGTGCTTGTTGACGACGATGCCGAACACGACGGAGTCGTGGCGCGTGATGATGCCGCCGTCGAATTTCGGCGCACGGGCGTCGATCGCGACCGCATGACACTGGGTGGGATCGCCGACCTCCTGCACGCCCTTGTCCAGCAGCATCTTCAGGATCGAGCCACGATTATAAGGCGTGCCGCGGATCAGGAAATTGTCGGCGGCATCACCCCAATATTGCTTCAGCCATTCGATGTTGGCCTCGAACCCACCGGCGGCGGCGACCAGCGAGGCCGCGCGGATCTCGGTCTCGCCCTTGATCGGGCGCTTGAGGCGCGCGGCGAGGAACACGCCGTCGTCGATCGCGAGATCGGTGACCTCGGCGTCGTATTCGACATCGACGCCGAGCCGCTCGGCGGTGAGATACAGCGCGTTGAGCATCGCCCGGCCGCCGCCAAGGAAGAAGGAGTTGGTGCGGCCGAGGCTCAGCGTGCCGCCAAGCGAGGGCTGCCAGCGCACGCCCTGCTGCACGATCCAGTTCAGGATGTCCTTGGACTCCCGGATCATGTGACGGGCAAGTTCCTCGTCGGTCTGCCCGCCGGTGACGCGCAGCAGATCCTCCCAGAACTCCTCCTCGGTATAGGGGCCGGTCAGGATTTCGGTCGCGGCATCATGGGCGCAGCGCATGTTGCGCGTGTGGCGCGTGTTGCCGCCGCGGTAGAATTTTGGCGCGCCTTCGAGCACGAGGACGGAGGCACCGCCGCGCCGGGCGCTGATCGCCGCACACAGTGCCGCGTTGCCGCCGCCGACTACCAGCACGTCGTATTTGCCGCTCATGCCGTTTGTCCGACGAAGTTAGAGACATTCTGCCGCCGGCCTGCGCGGATCAATCGCGCCCACCATTGCGTACCGTTGTATACAAAGATATACAGAAGGCGTGCAAGCGGCATCTCTGCATGGGCAGGATGCGCTCGGCAGCCGATGAGGATGGATGGCCAGACGCCCGGCAAAGACAGGCGGATCAATCGGACGCGGCAGCGGCGTGGCGCTTGGCGAAGCCGTGTTCCGGTCGCTCTGCGAGGCGCTGCAGGCGGGCAATTACCGCGCCGGCGACCGCCTGCGCGAGGAGGAGGTCGCGCAGCGGCTGAACGTGAGCCGCACGCCGGTGCGGGAAGCGCTGGGCCGGCTCGCGGCGCGCGGTTTCGTCGAGCCCGCCGGCGGCCGCGGCCTGATCGTGCGCAACCTCGACATCTCGGAGGTGCTCGAGCTCTACGCCATGCGCGAGATCATGGAGGGTGCCGCCGCGCGCCTTGCCGCCGGGCATGCCTCCGCCCCCGAGATCGAGGCACTCCGGGATATCGAGCAGGCCTTTGTCGAGGCGTCAGCGACCGACGCCACCGAGATGGCAGGCGAAATGGCAAGGCTCAACCGCACCTTCCACGAGGCCATCTGCCGCGCCGCGCGCAACCGCTATCTCGACAACGCCTCCCGCGAATTGCAGGACTGGATCGCCCTGCTCGGGCCGACCACTTTCACGGTGACGGGCCGCCCCTCGACCAGCCACGGCGAGCATCAGGCCATCATCGACGCGATCGCCGCGCGCGACGGCGACAAGGCCGAACAGCTGGCGCGGGCCCATATCCGGGAAGCGCTGCGCTGCCGGCTGAAACTGTTGCAGAAGCAGTAGGACTTGCATCCGTAAACGTCAGCTTCGTGAGTTAGCTAAGCGGAAGTGGCCTGCATTTGGTCAGCATCGACCGCTTATGACCCCAAAGCAGACTGACGATCGCATTCTTCGCCTGGATGCGTGGCAAGACACGTCGCCACGATCCAGACGAGAAACCATAACTCGCTGGGGAGAGTTGAACCCCTCTTCTTAGGAGCGGATCTGAATGATCGGCTTGCCCTGGCGTCGCTGGGCCGAGTTGAAGGTGGCGACAACATTGTCGAGGGAGGATACCTTTCCGATGTTTGTCCGCAATCTTCCGTCCCGCACCCTCTGGACGATCTCGCTCAATTGACCACGGTCAGCCTCCACGACGAAGTCAATGGCCAAGCCGTCGATCGGCCGAGCCTCCGCTGGGCCGACGACACTCACCAGCGTACCTCCGGCTCTAACAAGGGCTGCAGACTGCTTCTGGATGTCGCCGCCGATGACGTCAAATGCGAGATCGACCCCGCCGACATCCTTGAGCCCATCGTGCTCCAGGTCGACGAATTCATTCGCACCGAAGTCGAGCGCTTTCTGCCGGTCGGCCGCGCGTCCGGTTCCGATGACATAGGCACCAGCCTCTCGTGCGAGTTGAACAACCATGGAACCGACCGCGCCCGCTGCACCATGCGCAAGCACGCTCTGGCCTGCCTGAAGACGGCCGTGCTGGAAGAGCCCTTGCCACGCAGTCAAGCCCGAGATGGGAAGGCTCGCGCCCACCTTGAAATCGACGTCACCCGGCAATGGCGACAGATTGCGCGCCTCGATGGCAATATATTCGGCAAGTGTGCCATCACGATACCAGTCGGCAAGGCCGAACACGCGCTGCCCCACCGACAGTCCCGCCGTGCCGTAGCCGAGCGCCGTAACGATGCCGGCGAATTCGTGCCCAGGGATCGTCGGAGTTCTGTTTTGCTCGCGACGATCTATCCACGTCGAGGGCCATTCCAATTCCGTCGGAACGAATCCCGATGCGTGAACCTCTACGACAACGTCGTTGATCGCTGGTTGAGGTTGGGGCCGTTCCACCAGCTTCATCCCGGGAAATCCGGCAGCCTGGTCCGTCACGATAATGGCTTTCATCTTCGACTCCTTTGGGTGTGGTGTCTTTTCAGATTCCGAACTTCCCGTGCTCAGATCGAGCCGGCCGGCGCCACCGCGGGGAAGTCCTTGTCGGGATGGAACACGTTGTTGAAGAAGTTCGTCAGCGAGTACATGGCCACGAGCGCGACGATCTCCATGATGTTCGCATCCGTGTAGCCCGCATCGCGGACGGCTTGCAGATCGGCGTCCGTAACGTGGCCACGGCTCTCGATGATCTTGCGTGCAAGCTGGACGGCGGCATCCCGCTTCGGGTCGCTTGCGTGACCCTTTCGGGCGAGAATGATGTCCTCCGCCGGCAGCTTGGCCATATGCTCGGCCGTGAAGCTGTGCACCGTCAGGCAGTAGTCGCAGCCGTTCACTTCGGAGACCGCAAGGCCGATACTGTCGCGCGTCTTGACATCGAGCGCCTTGCTCAAGGAGCTGAGCAGAGCGGCCCATGCGTTGAACGCGATCGGGCTCTGCGCGAAGGTCGCCATCATGTTTGGCGTGAACCCGACGTTCTTGGTGAACAGGTCGAGGGTCGGTTTCGAAGCAGCCGGAACGTGTTCCTGCTTCAGCGCAGCAGCTCTGGCCATGATACTCTCCTTGGATGATTGGCTTCGGGGTTGGTTATGCGAAATGCAGCACGTCGGCCACGGGTAGGCGCGGCTTCTGCGGCCAGTTGCCGGGCCGCTCCGGCCCGACGGTCAGCAGCATGACTGGGATTTCGTCATCGGCCAGGCTGAACTCTCTGTGCACGGCCTCTGCGTCGAAACCGATCATCGGTGTCGACCCCAGGCCTAGCGAGCGGGCCGCATAGATGATGGCTGCGGCGCCGAAGGTCGCGGAGCGCACGGCCTCGTCGCGTTGGCGCTGCGGATGATTGTCGTACAGGCCGCGCGCAGGCCCCTCCCATTCCGGCACCAGATGTGCCGACATGATTCCGGCTTCCACGACCGGCGCCAGGCGCTCAGGGACGGTGCTGGCATCAGCCAATTGGCCGATGATGATGAAGGTCACGGCTGCTTCGGTGATTGCGGGCTGATTCCAGGCGATCGGAAGCAGCCGCGCCTTCGCTTCGCTTGAGCGCACGGCGATGAAGCGCCAGTTCTGCAAATGGAAGGATGTCGGCGCTGAAGTACCGATCCGCACCAGATCGCGGATCTGATCATCGCTTAAGGTGGCGGTCGAGTCATAGTACTTTGCTGCACTGCGGCTCAGAATGGTTTGGATGACGGAGTTTGTCGGCAGCGGCCCCGCGAGCCAGCGGGAGGTTTCGCGGTGGGCAGCGGTTGGAGCGGTGTCGTGCATTGGGTGACTCCTCATCAAGTGATTACGGAGGCCGAACTTACTGATGGCATTGATCATTTCGAGCCTCTATTGGCTCAAAATGATGCTAGAAAGGATCATTATATCGGTCGGGGGTGCCCTGCTACTCGCCGTTATGCGCCAGTCGGCGCCATTCCCCTGGCGTCATCCCCATCCTTTGCGCGAACACGCGCCGGAATGCCGAAACGGATTGATAGCCGACCGTCTCAGCCACGGCTTCCGTGCTGATCGTCGGCTTCTTGAGCTCGTTGGCGGCCATGCTCATGCGAAGATCGGTCAACAGGTCGAGGGCAGAGCGGCCTAACTTGTCCTGAAACTGGCGCATGAATGTTGCGCGTGACATGCCGCATAGATCGGCCAAATCGGGAAGCTTCCAGGGCCGCGCCGGATCCGCGAACATCGCCGCAATGGCCGCTGCCAATCTCGGATTGCCGGCAAGAGCCAACAAGCCTTCGGTGGATTTGCCGGCTTCGCTCGCGGCGCGGAGAACCAGAGCGAACAAGACCGAAGAAAGCGCGTTGAGAATGGCTCGTCCTCCCGCTCTGTCGCCAGCGGACTCCATTCGCATCAGGCCGACCAGTCCGGAAAGTTGACCCGATGCCGACGCAATGTCCTCTTCTCCATGGCTTTTCGCAGCCCGCACGACCAGATTTGCCGGCAGGTAGTTGCGGAGTAATCGATCATGGGGTGGCACGACAAAAAACCGTCCGCACAGCAGATCGAGTTGCTCACCCGGTGCATCGTTCTCGCTCAACATCCATCCTGCGGAGCCCCTGCTTTGACGCGTGCTGATCGGCGTTTTGCCGCTGCCGTCGTGCAGCATGTGCGACGAACCGTGAGGAAGCAGCACGATATCCCCGCTCCCAAGCTCCTGCACCGTTTTCGAATCCGGGTCCTCGAAAATGGCGCGGCCCTTGACTATGACATGATAGGGGATCTCGTTCGCCGCCGCCTTGGGCCAGATGATACGCCATGGTGCGCCGTACGCGCAGCGGACCTCGAGCTGGCCGGTGACGGTGATGATTTGCAGGAGATGACTCAACCAATCGACTTGAGACATACGACCTCGAAAAGGTGAATCGCCGACGGAGCATATCAATTTAGCGACGCCTTCGGCGCAAGGCTTGGCCTTCCTCCTCATTGATCGTGGCGACGAAGGCCAGGATGCTCACTTGCTGATTGCCTCATATCGACGGTGAGCTCAGTCAGCATCAATACCCGCTTTGAATTGGGTGGCTCAGGACTCGCGCAGGGGGGCCCGGTGGCGGATTGCGAGTGATCTCATGGCCCATAGCCGAACTTGGCACGCTGCCCGCGGACCGTCAGCTTTGTCAGGCCAGTACGTCCGCGACGACCGCCTTCAGCACATCCCTGACGTCAGTAGGCTTCAGCCGCACCTGCAAGCCGCGCTGGCCGCCATTGAGATAGACGAGGTCATGCAAGAGCGCGCTCTGCTCGATCACGGTGCGCACGAGCTTGCGCTGCCCGAACGGGCTGATGCCGCCGACCTTGAAGCCGGTGACGCGCTCGGCCTCCGGCGGCTTCATCATCTGCGCCGACTTGCCGCTCGCCGCCGCCGCGAGCTTCTTCATCGAGACCTCCTGGTCTGACGGAACGACCACGCAGACCGGCTTGCCGTCCACCAGCGCCATCAGCGTCTTCAGCACACGCGCCGGGTTCTCACCAAGCGCAGCGGCGGCCTGCAGCCCGATGCTCTCGGCGTCGGGATCGTAGTCGTAGGTGTGGACGGTGAAGGCAACGCCGGCGGCCGTGAGCGCGCGAGTGGCTGGGGTGACTTTGGACATGGGTCACGTTTATCACCGTCATTGCGAGGAGCGAAGCGACGAAGCAATCCAGAATCCCGCCGGAGAGGCGGTCTGGATTGCTTCGCTTCGCTCGCAATGACGGCGGAGGCCCTACTCCGCGGCGTCCCGCATCTCCGCGCGCTCGGCCCTCGCCGCGCAGAACTTGAACTCCGGGATCTTGCCGAACGGATCGAGCGCGGGATTGGTGAGCAGGTTCGCCGCCGCCTCCGCGTAGCAGAACGGCATGAACACCATATTCTCCGGCACGTCGCGGTCGGAGCGGACCTTGACCTCGACGGCGCCCCGGCGGGTCTCCAGGCGGATGAAGTCGCCCGGCGCGAGCTTCTTCCTGCGCATGTCCTTCGGCGACATGAACGCGACCGCCTCCGGCTCGATCTGGTCGAGTACCTGCGCGCGGCGGGTCATGGACCCCGTGTGCCAGTGCTCCAGCACGCGGCCGGTCGACAGCACCATGGGGTATTCGGCGTCCGGCAACTCATCCGGCGGGATGACCTTGGCCGGCACGATCTTGCCGCGGCCGCTCGCGGTCGGGAAGCCCGTGGTGAAGATAATCTCGTTGCCGGGCTTGTTCGGATCGTCGACGGGATAGGTCACCGCGCCTTCGCGCACCAGCCGCTCCCAGGTGATGTTCTTCAGCGACGGCATCAGCTCTGCCATCTCGGTGAAGACGTCGCCGGGGCCGGCATAATTCCAGGGCAGGCCCATGCGCTTGCCGATCTCCTGGATGATCCAGAGATCCTGCCGCGCATCGCCTGGCGGCTTGATCACCTGGCGCGCGAGCTGCACGCGACGATCGGTGTTGGTGAAGGAGCCGTCCTTCTCCGCGAACGCCGAAGCCGGCAGGATGACGTCGGCGTGGAAGGCGGTCTCGGTGACGAAGAGATCCTGCACCACGAGATGATCGAGCATGGCGAGCGCGTGGCGCGCATGCTGCAGATCCGGGTCGGACATCGCGGGATTCTCACCCTCGATATACATGCCCTTGATCTCGCCGGCATGGATCGCGTTCATGATCTCGACCACGGTCAGGCCGCGCACGGGATCGAGATCCTGGCCCCACAGCTTCTCGAAAGCACCGCGCATGTCGTCGCGGCCGACCGGCTGATAGTCCGGCAGGAACATCGGGATGAGGCCGGCGTCGGAGGCCCCCTGCACGTTGTTCTGGCCGCGCAGCGGATGCAGGCCGGTGCCGGGGCGGCCGACCTGGCCGGTGATCAGCGCCAGCGCAATGAGGCAGCGCGCATTGTCGGTGCCGTGGACGTGCTGGCTGATGCCCATGCCCCAGAAAATGATCGACGACTTTGCCCGCGCATAGGTGCGTGCGACCTCGCGCAGCGTCTGCGCCGGGATGCCGCAGATCGCCTCCATCTTCTCCGGCGTGAATTCCTTGATCTTCTCCTTGAGGTCTTCGAAGCCCTCGGTGTAGCCGGCGATATACTGATCGTCGGTCAGGCCTTCGGTGATGATCGTGTTGATCATCGCGTTCAGCATCGCGACATCGGAGCCAGGCTTGAACTGCAGATGCTTGGTCGCGTGACGCGACAGCGACTGCCGGCGCGGATCCATCACGAACAGTTTCGCGCCGTTCTGCTTGACCGCGTTCTTGATGAAGGTCGCGGCGACCGGATGATTCACGGTCGGATTGGCGCCGATCACGATGATGACCTCGGCGTCCATTGCGGCGGAGAACGGCGCCGACACCGCACCGGAGCTGAGGCCTTCGAACAGCGCCGCCACCGACGAGGCGTGGCACAGACGCGTGCAGTGATCGACATTGTTGGAGCCGAAACCGGTACGCACCAGCTTCTGGAACAGATAGGCCTCTTCGTTCGAGCCCTTGGCGGAGCCAAAGCCGGCGAGCGCCTTCACGCCCTTCTCGTCGCGGATCTTGACGAGCCCCTTGGCGGCGATGTCGAGCGCCTCTTCCCAGCTCGCTTCACGGAAATGCGTGAACGGATTGGCGGGATCGACCTGGTCGTTGGCATCCTTCTTCGCATTCGGCAGCCGCACCAGCGGTTTGGTCAGGCGATGCGGATGGTGGATGTAGTCGAAGCCGAAGCGGCCCTTCACGCAAAGACGATTATGATTGGCCGGGCCGTCGCGGCCTTCCGCGTAGATCACCTTCTCGTCCTTGACCTCGTAGGTCACCTGGCAACCGACGCCGCAGAACGGACAGAGCGAATCCACTTTCTTGTCGGCGTAAGTCACGCGGGTCTGGTTGTCGTCCAGCATCACGGCCGGCATCAGCGCGCCGGTCGGACAGGCCTGCACGCATTCGCCGCAGGCGACACAGGTGGATTCGCCCATGGGATCGTCGAAGTCGAACACGATCTTGGCGCCGTGATTGCGGTAGGCCATCCCGATGACATCGTTGACCTGGACCTCGCGGCAGGCGCGCACGCAGAGGCCACACTGGATGCAGGCATCGAGATTGACGCGCATCGCCGGATGACTGGCGTCGGTCGCCCAGCGCTCGGCGGCGGGGAAACGGCTCTCGGTGACGCCCGTGGTCTCGGCCCAGTGCCAGAACTTGGAATCCGGATCGTGGCTGGTCTCGCGCGCCGGCTGGTCGGCGACGAGCAGCTCCATCACCATCTTTTGCGCAGCGGTCGCGCGGGCGCTTTCGGTCTTCACCTTCATGCCGACCGACGGGGTGCGCTTGCAGGACGCGGCTAGCACGCGCTCGCCCTCGATCTCGACCATGCAGGCGCGGCAATTGCCGTCGGGGCGATAGTCGGGCGCGGGCGAGTAGCAGAGATGCGGGATGTCGCGGCCCTGGCGTTTGGCGACTTGCCAGATCGTCTCGCCGGGTTTGGCTTCGACCTGCTTGCCGTCGAGCTCGAACGTAATCTTGGTCATTCGGCCGCTTCCTTGAACTCGTCAGGGAAATATTTGATCACGGAGGACAGCGGATTCGATGCCGCCTGACCGAGCCCGCAGATCGAGGCATCGCGCATCGCCTGGCTCAATTCTTCCAGCAATGCCCGGTTCCAGACCGGCTTCTGCATCAGCAGCGCCGCCTTCTGGGTTCCGACGCGGCACGGCGTACACTGGCCGCAGCTCTCGTCCTCGAAGAACTTCATCAGATTCAGCGCGGCTGCGCGCACGCTGTCCTTCTGCGACAGGATCACGATCGCGGCCGAGCCGATGAAGCAGCCGTATTTCTCCAGCGTGCCGAAATCGAGCGGGATGTCGTCCATCGACGCCGGCAGGATGCCGCCGGAGGCGCCGCCGGGCAGGTAGGCGTAGAACTGATGACCGTCGGCCATGCCGCCGCAATATTCGTCGATCAGCTCGCGCACGGTGATGCCCGCGGGCGCGAGCTTCATGCCGGGATTCTTGACGCGGCCCGAGACCGAGAAGCTGCGCAGGCCATGACGCTCGTGGCGGCCATGGCTCTTCCACCAGTCGGCGCCCTTCTCGACGATGTCGCGCACCCACCACAGCGTCTCGACGTTGTTGATGAGCGTCGGCAGTCCGAACAGGCCGACCTGGAACGGATAAGGCGGCTTGTGCCGGGGCAGGCCGCGCTTGCCCTCGATGCTTTCAAGCAGTGAGGACTCTTCGCCGCAGATGTAAGCTCCGGCACCGCGGCGCATGTGCAGCGTCGGACCGCCGTCGGGAAGCTTTGCGATCTCGCGCTCCAGGATCTCGCGCGAGGCCGGATATTCGTCGCGCAAATAGATGTAGACGTCGGAGGCCTGCACCACATGCGCGCCGATCAGCATGCCCTCGATGAAACGGTGCGGATCGCTCTCGAGATAGACGCGGTCCTTGAACGTGCCGGGCTCGCCCTCGTCGCCGTTGATCGCCATCAGCCGCGGGCCGGGCTCGCCAAGCACCGCGCGCCATTTGCGTCCCGTGGGGAAGCCGGCGCCGCCGAGGCCGCGCAGCGAAGCATCGTCGAGCGACTTCAGGAGATCGTCCTTCGACAGCTCGCCCGAGCGCAGGCGACCCAGCAGCTTGTAGCCGCCGCCGGCAACATACGCGTCGTAGTCGATATATTTGGGCAGATGCGCGTGGGTGTCGCCAGCCTTCGCCGCCGCCATCACATTGGCGATGGTCGCATGGTCGACGAAGTTGTGGCCGACTTCCGCAGCCGGCGCGGTATCGCAGCGACCGACACAGGGCGCGCGCACGACGCGGATGCCGGGACCCGATGCGCTCTGCAGATCCTCGAGCAGCTTCTCGCCGCCGAGCATGGCACAGGTCAGCGAATCGCAGACACGTATCGTCAGCGGCGGAATGTTGGGCTCGCCCTCCTTCACCACGTCGAAATGCGCATAGAAGGTCGCGGTCTCGAACACTTCGGCGAAGGCCAGCTTCATCTCGTCGGCGAGCGCGGCAAGGTGCGCGGCCGAAATCTGGTGATATTTGTCCTGGATCAGGTGCAGATATTCGATCAGGAGATCGCGCCGCCGCGGGCGGTCGCCGAGCAATTGCTCGATCTCATGCGCGGCGGTGGGATCGACCTGCCGCCCCTTGGGCGTGGCCTTGGCTCGCTTCCGTCCCTCGCCCGGATGTTCGAACGAGCGGACCTCATGCACGTCGTGGCTCATCGATGGTCTCGTAAACCTTCTTTAGAACGTGTCCAACACTAGCCTTTGGCATACCAGATGCCAAGAGAATTCATCCGTCCGGATAAGCATTTAAGGGGCATGCGGCCAAAGAGCCCCACGCCCCCTACGAACTGTTCCCGGGAACCCGGGCTCAACTCTTGCTCATGCACTCTTCGATGTAGAACCAGCGGTCATCTTCAGCCAGGCCCTTGGACTTCACCTCGGCGCGGCAGGCCTTGAGCTTCGGCTTGTTGGCCGCCCACTTGGCTTTCATGTCCTTCAGCTTCTGCATGGTGAGCTTGACCTTGCCCGGCTTGGCTTCGGTCGTCGCGGCCGGTGCAGCGGGCGCGGTGGCGGTCTGTGCAGACGCGGCATGAAGGCCGGCGACCAGCAACACGGCCGCAAGGCAAATTCGGGTGCGAAGCATTTAAATCCCCTAAGTCCCATTCTTGGTGATGTCTAAAAGGCGAACGCTGCGGGACGCTGATCATGAGCATCCCGCAGCTGTCTCGACGGCGATCAGAAGATCTTGACCGCGCTCTCCAGCGTCTTCCAGACACCCCAGAGCAGGGGAATGCCGACGAAGGCCCAGAACAGCGCCGCCTTGGCATCAAGCCCGCCAAAGCCGATGCCGTAGGAGCCGTGCGGCCCTGCGGCGGCGGCGCTGGCGCTCGCCGCCTGCAATTTGGCGACGTCGGCCTCCTTCATGTGCCACTTCGAATCGACCGGCTTGATCAGGTAGTTGCAGATCAGGCCTGCGATCAGCATCGCGCACAGGATGTACATGGTCGTGTTGTAGAGCTGATCTCGCGGCACGCCGGCGGCGAGCTGGAACTCGCGGATGTAGTTCACCACGACGGGACCGATGATGCCGGCCGTCGACCATGCCGTCAGCAACCGCCCATGGATGGCGCCGACGAACTGGGTGCCGAACATGTCGGCAAGATAGGCCGGCACGGTGGCGAAGCCGCCGCCATACATCGACAGGATGATGCCGAAGCCGAGCACGAACAGCAGCTTCGAGCCCATCGCCGCGAAGGTCGGCGCCAGCGCGTACAGCACGATGCCGAGGATGAAGAACGTATAATAGGTGTTCTTCCGCCCGATCTTGTCCGACAGCGACGCCCAGAAGAAGCGGCCGCCGATGTTGAACAGCGACAGCAATCCGGCGAAGCCCGCGGCGATCG
Source organism: Bradyrhizobium sacchari (assembly GCF_002068095.1). Taxonomy (GTDB): domain Bacteria; phylum Pseudomonadota; class Alphaproteobacteria; order Rhizobiales; family Xanthobacteraceae; genus Bradyrhizobium; species Bradyrhizobium sacchari. The sequence goes on from NZ_LWIG01000063.1 coordinate 84,740, forward strand.
CCGCGATCTGCGCCTTCTGCCCGGCGTCGAGCGCATTGAAGCCGACGTCCGGCAGACCGATCAGCTTGCCCGCGAAGATCTCCTGCAGCATTGGCGAGGCCATGCCGATCACACCGATACCAGCCGACACGTTCAGGCAGAGCACCCACCAGATCAGCCAGAACTGCGGAGTCTTGTGCGCGTCGTTGAGATGGACATTGTTCTTCGAGATCATCGCGTTGGCCTTGACCGGCGGGGTCCAGCCCTCGGGCTGCCAGCCGGGCGGCGGCAAACGATAGCGGAACGCGCCGATCATCATGAACACGAAGTAGATGACGCCCATCGCGACGAAGGTCTCCCAGACACCGACGGAGGTCGGGGTCTTGAAGTAGTTCATCAGCAGGTTCGCCAGCGGCGCGCCGATCATGGCGCCGCCGCCGAAGCCCATGATGGCCATGCCGGTCGCCATGCCGCGGCGGTCGGGAAACCACTTCACCAGCGTCGACACTGGCGAGATGTAGCCAAGGCCGAGGCCGACGCCGCCGATCACGCCGGAGCCCAGCCACAACAGCCAGAGCTGATGGGTGTAGACGCCGATCGCACCGAGGAACAGGCCACCGCACCAGCACAACGCCGAAACGAAGCCGGCCTTGCGCGGGCCCACGCGCTCCAGCCAGCCGCCCCAGACCGCGGCCGCAATACCGAGGAGCACGAAGAACAGCGTGTACATCCAGCCCATGCTGGCGACCTTCCAGTCGCAAGTGGTCGTGAACAGCTCCTGCAACAGCGAAATATCCCCGCACGTCTTCGGCGCGGTCAGCCCGATCGCGCGCGACAGCGGCAGCCAGAACACCGAGAAGCCATAAGCCATGCCGATGCAGAGATGGATGCAAAGTGCCGCCGGCGGCACCAGCCAGCGATTGAAGCCGGCGGTCGCGATGGTCCGCTCGCGATCAAGAAAACCCGTACCAGCGCCCGAAATCGTCCCAGCGCTTTCAACACTTGCCATACATTCCTCCCCTGACAGGTCGCCCTTCTGAGCGAGCCTGCCGCTGCCATTTTGGTCCTCAGCCCCATTGCAGAGCAGCCGATTGTCCCTGCTGCCCCACACGATCATCCGACGCGCGCCAGGACCGTCACGCACGCCTGAAAAGTTAACCCCTCGCGCGGGGCTCTATGCCCGATACCAGGTGCGTGCAGGCGTCTTGTTTGCCCCGTTGAACCGCGTATCGCGGACAAGACTCAACCTCCGCGCCTGCACGGACAAAGTCAATTGGGGCAGAAGCCGTGATTGATGTCGATAGACAAAAGGTCGGTATCAGCGCGGTAACGGGCTCAAGAACGCAACGCACCATTGACGTCTGCTATCGAACCATTTGCTTTTTCTATCAAGAACACGATGCGCGCGTCGTTGCGCTCGGTGATCTCCACCTTGTCGCCGGTCTCGCGGATCAGGTTCGGAATGTCAATCACCGACAGCGGGTCGGTGCAGTGCACTTCGAGCTGATCGCCCGGTTGCAACGGCTTCAGCGCCTTGCGCGTCTTCAGCGCCGGCAGCGGGCATTTCAGCCCGGTGAGATCGAGCGTGGTCCTGGTCATGGGAGCAACATGGCGGGGTGCGGCGACGGCGTCAACGCAACCGCTTACAGCAGATCGGCATAAGACAGGAAACCCACGCTCTGGCCCGGCTCGACGCGCGTAATGTCCTCGCCGAGCTCAACGAGGCCATCCGTCTCGACCAGCGACGACAACAGCCCCGCACCTTCGCGCGGGAACTTGATGGCCTCCAGCGTGCCGTCATCCCCGCTCCGTAATGAGGCGCGAACGAATTCACGGCGGCCGATCTTCTTCTTGTAGGTGAATGCCGCGCGCACCGGGATCGGCAGAAGCGGTTCCGGCAGGCCGCCGGCGAGCGCCAGCACGGTCGGCCGCACCACATGGACGAAGGTGACAAAGCTCGCGACAGGATTGCCGGGCAATCCGATCAGCGGCGTGCCGCCGATGATGCCCATCGCCACGGGGCGGCCCGGCTTGATCGCCATCCGCCACAGCACGAGCGAGCCGACGCTCTCGACCGCCGCCTTGACGTGATCCTCCTCACCGGTCGAGACGCCGCCTGTGGTGAGGATGAGATCGTGCGCACCTGCGACCTCCTTCAGGCCGCTCGCAAGCGACGTTCGCTCGTCGCGCAAAATGCCGAGATCGCTAACCTCGCAGCCGAGCCGGCGCAGCATCGCCATCAGCATGAAGCGGTTGGAATCGAACAGCTGCGAGGCCGCGCGGGGCTCGCCGGGCGAGGCCAGCTCGTCGCCGGTCGAGAACACCGCGACGCGGATGCGCCTGACCACGTCGAGCCTGACAAGACCGAATGCCGCGGCAAGCGCGACATGCTGTGGCCGCAAGCGCTGGCCGCCGCGCAGCGCAACGTGTCCTTTGGGAATATCCTCGCCGGCGGGGCGGACATTCGCGCCCGGCTTCAGCCCCGGCGGCAGCACGATCCGGCCGGAATCGTCGATGCGGACATCCTCCTGCATGAAGACGGTTTCGGCCTCTGGCGGCATCGGCGCGCCCGTGAAGATTCGCGCGGTGTGGCCGGGCTTGATCGCGGCTTGCGCTAGGCCGCCGGCCTGGATGCGGCCGTCGAGCGGGAATGCCTGCTCCGCAGCCTGCGGAAGGTCCGCGTTGCGCATGGCGTAACCGTCGACCGCAGAGTTGGTGAACGGCGGCAGCGGCAGGGGCGCAGCGATATCGCGCGCCAGCACGCGCCCGTCCGCATCGACGAGCGCCACGGTTTCCAGATCGGTAATCGCGTTGACGCGCGTGGTGATCAGGCCAACGGCCTCGTCGACCGACATCATCGGTCCGCCGAAGGCAAAGCAATCGTCCGACAGTTGCGCCATGGTGCCTCGTCAGCGTGTCGCGGCGCTTCTCGCCACCGCTTCCTCGACCGGCATCGCCGCGCGCAGCAGCAACGCGGCCACAGCGGGGATATCATCGAGATGGACGGTCGGCAGCCGGGTTTCAATGGCGGTGTCGGTCGCAATCCCGGCAATTCCGGGATCGTCCGGAAACAGCAGCGGCTTGCCATTGGCGGCGCGATGCACCTCGATCTTGCGATGCGGCTCGCGCTTGAACCCCTCGACCACGACGAGATCGACGGCCGACAGCTTGCTCAATAATTCCGGCAGCCGCGGCTCCGCCGCGCCGCGCAATTCGTGCATCAAGGCCCAGCGATTTGACGAGGCAACCAGCACCTCCGCCGCGCCTGCTTCGCGGTGCCGCCAGGAATCCTTGCCGGGGACGTCGACGTCGAACTGGTGATGCGCATGCTTGATGACGGAGACGCGCAGGCCCTGCGCGTTGAAATGCGGGATCAGCCGCGTCAACAGTGTGGTCTTTCCCGCACCGCTCCAGCCTGCAAGGCCGATGACTTTCATAACCGTTCGATCTCCGCCAACGGCTCGCCAGCCGATGGAACCACCAACCTCTCCACCGTCATTGCGAGCGCAGCGAAGCAATCCAGACCATTTCCGCGGGGGCATTGCTGGAGTGCTTCGCTCCGCTCGCAATGACGAGCGGAGGCATTTTGCCCATTCCCGACCATGCTTATATCGGCTTGAGCGGAATGTCATGCTAACGTCGCGGCCATGATGAAGTTCGACAAAGCCCCGGTGCCCCTGATCGTCCCCAATCCGGACGACCCGCGCCTGACCCAGAGCGTGACCGGCACCGACCAGACCGGTGCCAGGGTCGAGATCAAGGTGCCGATGGAGCGGCCGCTGACGCTCTACCTGAATTCGCAGGAGATCGTCACCATGATGACGATCGGCGACTATCCGGAATATCTGGCGCTCGGCTACCTGCTGAACCAGAACATGCTGAAATATAATGACGCGGTCACCGAGGTCGAGTACGACGACGATCTCCAGGTGGTCGTGGTGCGCACGGAGCACCACACCAATTTCGAAGCCAAGCTGAAGAAGCGCACGCAGACCTCCGGCTGCGCGCAGGGCACCGCCTTCGGCGACCTCCTGGAGGCGGTCGAGAGCGTCGCACTGCCGAAGGCGGAGCTGCGCACCTCATGGCTCTACCAGATGACGCAGACCATCAACACCATGCCCTCGCTCTACCTCGAGGCCGGCGCGATCCACGGCTGCGTGCTGTGCAAGGAGGGGGAGCCGCTCTGCTACACCGAGGACGTCGGCCGCCACAACGCCGTCGACAAGATCGCGGGCTGGATGTACCGCCACGGCGTCGATGCCTCCGACAAGATCCTCTACACCACGGGACGCCTCACCTCGGAGATGGTGATCAAGACGGTGCGGATGGGCATTCCGATCCTGGTGTCGCGCTCCGGCTTCACCGCCTGGGGCGTCGATCTCGCCAGGCAGGTCGGGCTGACGCTGGTCGGCCGCACGCGCGGAAAGCGCTTCATTGCGCTCGCCGGCGAGGAGCGCATCGTCTACGACCAGAACCTCGCTTACGTCGAGGAAGAGTCGGCGAAGCACAAGCGCAAGGGTGAAGGCGGTGACGACTGAAATTCCGCTGACGCAAGGCGTACTGCTCGCCGGCGGCCTCGCGCGGCGCATGGGCGGCGGCGACAAGTCGATGCGCACGATCGGCGGCCGCACCATTCTGGAGCGCGTGATCGCACGCCTGAAACCTCAGTGCAGCGGGCTGATCCTCAACGCCAACGGCGATCCCGCGCGTTTCGCAGCCTTCGGCCTCCAAGTCGTCGCAGACGATGTGCCCGGCTTTCCCGGTCCACTCGCCGGCGTCCTCGCTGCGCTCGACTGGACCGCGGCGAACCGGCCTGAAGTCGAATGGGTGCTCAGCGCCGCCGGCGATTGCCCATTCCTGCCGCGCGATCTCGTCGCACGCCTGCACGAAGCACGGAGCCGGGAGAATGCGCAGCTCGCGGTCGCCGCATCCGGCGACCAGTCGCATCCGGTGATCGGGCTGTGGCGTGTTGCCTTGCGCGACGAATTGCGCCACGCGCTGGTCGTCGAGGACCTCCGCAAGATCGACCGCTGGACCGCGCGCTATCCGCTCGCGACGGTGAGATGGCCGGCTGAGCCGCTCGATCCGTTCTTCAACGCCAACACGGTCGAGGATATCGCTGAAGCGGAACGACTGGCGGCGCTGGATGACGCGGCTTGAGCCGCCTTACGATTTCGGAAACTCGTTGAGGAGCTGCGCCCAGATAATCGCGAAGGCGATCAGGCCGCACAGACCGACAGCGGTGGTCAGTCGCGGGAGGCGCCCGATGGCGACCAGCAGCCAGGCCGGCAGGAAGAACAAGCCGAAAACCATACCGAGCGGGAATACCGCAAGCCATTGAAAGCCGCTGCCGTCGCCCGGTGGGACATGGGCGATGAAATAGAAGGTATAGAGCCAGAAAAGCGTCCCGGCAGCCGCGACGAACGCGGCGATCTTGCGGAAGTTCAGGGCTGCTGATGCGGTCGTGTCCTGGCTCATCCCCCTTGGTCGCGGCGGCGGCGGTTGGCGTTCATGGGCATCGAACCGGGGCGACGCCGGCCGCGACTACTAATCTGGACGTGCCCCCGGATGAGCCATGGCCGATTCTCTTCTGAATGCCATCTTCGCAGTCGTGGACTTCGTGTTTGACGTTTCGGTAGCGATCGATCGGACGAAGCGGCTGAGCCATCAGGCCACCGGCAGCGACAAGATTATCGAGGTCCCTCCTGATCCGAAACCAATGCCGCCCGCCGCCCAGCGCGCGCTCGCCGAGGCCGAGGAACGGGAACGCGCAAGAGGGCGCGCAGCTCAAGCCGCCAGTGGTACCGACCAGGCATCGTAGCCGTAGACCCAGCTCGTATCGGTTCGCTCCTTCAGCCAGATATTGGCGCGCGAGGTCTCCTGCACCCGCGTGGTCCGCCCTTTCCGCGTCGCCTCGAAGCGGCGGAATCCGTCGGCAACGCCGTCGCGATCGACACCGTCGAGGCAGCGTGACAGCACAGCGGCATCCTCGATCGCCATGGCCGCGCCCTGCGCCATGTAGGGCGTCATGGGATGGCAGGCATCCCCGAGCAGCGTCACCTTGCCGTCGGCCCAGCGATCGAGCGCCTTGCGGTCCATGATCGCCCATTTGTGCACGTCGGGGCACGCCGCGAGCACCTGCCCGACCTGCGGGTGAAAGCCTTCGAAGGAGGCACGCAGATCGCGCACATCGCCCTTCGCCGACCATGACTCGATGCGGAAATCCGGCTCGGGCTGGCTGGTGACGAGATAGACCTCACTGCGATCCGGCTTGACATAGTAGATCACGATATGGCGGTCTTCGCCCCACCACTTCGCGCAGTCGTCGATCTTCTCCCCGCCGAGCAGAGCGGCCGGATATGTGGTGCGGTAGGCGATGCGGCCGGTGAACCTGGCCGGCGCGGTGTCGAACAGGATGTCGCGCACGGTCGAATGCACGCCGTCCGCGCCGATCACCGCATCGGCAACGGCGCTGGTTCCATCGGCAAAGGTCAGCCGAACGCCATCGCCAGTGTCATCCAGGCCGACGAGCTTGTGATTGAGCTTCACGAATTCGCCCGGCACGACGCCCGCCAGCGCCGCATGCAGATCGCCGCGGTGGGCGAGCAGATAGGGCGCACCAAATTTCTCCTCGGCGCTCTCGCCAAAAATCATGTCGAACTTGATGTCGCCGCTCTTCCAGTCCCGGTTGTTCCAGGACCGCGGATAGAACGACTGACTGCGCATCCGCGCCTCCAGCCCCAACGCGCGCAACACCTTCATGGCATTGCAGCCGATCTGGATGCCGGCACCGATGCGGGCGAATTGGGAGGCCTGCTCGTAGACCATGACGTCGACACCGACGCGTCTCAGCGCCGCGGCAGTCGCAAGCCCCCCCATTCCGGCACCGATGATCGCAACCGAAAGCGGCCTTGCCATCGCGTCCCCACCCTGTCGCGCGCGGCTTGCATGCCGCGTCGTCGCACCAGAGCATGATCCGGAAAAGTGTGAAGCGGTTTTCCGAACAGATCATGCTCAAACAAGAATCTAAAGCGCGTTACGCGCTTTAGGCCGGCCGGAAGCCCGCTTGCTTCAGTGCCGCACGCGCCTCGTCCGAGCCCAGTGCATCCAGAAAGGCCTGCACCGCCGGACGGTCTTTGCGCGCCGTCACCAAGGCAAAATCATAATGCTCTTCCGCGAGCGGAATGAAACCGAGCCCGGCCGCATGGGCGACCGGCGCAATGGTCATGCCCCAATCGGCGCGATGCTGCGCGACGGCCGCAGCGACAGCGTTGTGCGAACGCGGCTGGTTCCAGTAGCCTTCCGGGCGTGCACCGCCGAGCAGCCGGTCGATCAGGATGCGCGTGCCGGCGCCCTGATTGCGGTTGACCATGATGCAAGCGGGGTCAGTGAGCGCTGCGGCCACCGCGTCCTTCGCGCTCAGGCCCTCGAAGCGCGTATCGCCCTTGCGGAAGACGATGCCCTGCATCCGCCGCCAGCCGGGGACGAGCTCGAGCCCCTCGACGAGATAGGGGGTATTGTAGGTCTCGCTCTTGCCGTCGAACAGATGGATCGGCGCGAGATCGCATTCGCCGCGCTTGGCCGCCGCAAGGCCGCCAAGGCTGCCGACCGCGATCGAGCGCACGGTCAGGCCGGCATGCGCGAGCTGCGCGGTGACGAGATCGAGCCCGGTGCAATGGCTGCCGACGATGACGAGATCGGGCACCCGCACATGCGGCGTGAACAGCGTCACCTCGGTCTCGGTACCCGCGGGCATCTGGTCGGCTAGCGCGTCGATGCGCAGGAAGCCGTCGGCCTGCGCGAAGGACGTGATCGCGCCAGAGCCTTTGCCGGTGGGGTAAGCGATCAGGCCGCCCTTGCCCTCCACCAGAGAGACCATGACGAATTCGCTGCGGCCGAGCTCGGAGGCGATGCGCACCGGCACGGTGGCGCTGACCTTAGCATCGGACCGCGGCGGCAGGCCGGCCATCTGGCGCAGCACCGGCACGATCATGTCGTGGAAGGTGAACATCGCCGAGGTCGGAAAGCCCGGCAGGATCACCACTGGCTTGCCGTCGCAGACCGCGAGGCACAGCGGCTTGCCGGGCTTGAGCGCGACGCCATGCGCGATGATGCCGGGCTGGCCGAGCCGGCCGATGATGCGATGAGACAGATCGCCCGCGCCTTTCGAGGTGCCGCCCGAGAGCACCAGCATGTCGGCATCAGCGAGCGCGCGGCGCATGGCGGCTTCGAGCCTGGCCTCATCGTCGGGAATGGCGCCGAGAAAGATCGCCTCGCCGCCGTTCTCGTCGACGGCTGCCGCGACGATCGCGCCGTTGGTGTCATAGATCTCCGCGGGCGCGAGCGCCTTGCCGGGCTGGACCAGCTCGTCGCCGGTGGAGATGACCGCGACGCGCGGTTTTCGCGCGACAGTTACCTGCGCGATGCCGCAGGCCGCCAGCATGCCGATCTCGCGCGATCCGATGATGGTGCCGGCGCGCAGCAGGGCCTCGCCGCGCGCAATGTCGGAGCCCGCATAAGACACGTACTGCCCGGGCGAGACTGCACGGCGGACGTCGATCGCATCGAGGCCCGCCGGCTGGGTATGCTCGACCATGACGACGGCATCGGCGCCGCGGGGCAGCGGGCCGCCCGTGGCGATCGGCGTAGCGGTGCCCGGGGCGACCTGCATCCTCGGCGCGGTGCCGCAGTGAACGGTCTCGGCATTCAACACAAGGTGCCTCGGTGCGCCTTCGCCGGCCGCCGCGAGATCCGCCGAGCGGACGGCAAAGCCATCGACATTGGAACGATCGAACGGCGGCACGTCGATCGGCGCAATGATGTCTGCGGCAAGCGCCGCACCGAGCGCGGCAGCAAGTTCGCGCACCTCGCTCGGAAGCGCACGCGGGAACAGGGCCGCCTCGAAGCGCGCCATCGCCTCCTCGCGCGAGAGGATCTTGAGGAACTGCTCCTGCTCGAGCGCGCTGCGGCCTTTCGATTGCGGGTTCATCGTCATGCCAGAACCCATATCACGCGCGCATCAGATAGGCATCGACGGGCGCGCCCGCCGCAAATCCCTCATGGCTGCCGGGAATGAGCAGCCATGCATCGGCGCGGGCAATGGCCTGGAGCGGCCATTCGCCGAGGGCAAGCGGCATCCAGCCGCGATGTTCCTCGGCGAGCAGCGCGATTTCCGCGACGCCGACGGTGGATGCAATTTTTTGTACGAGCGGCAGCGTCATTTGCCGGCGCGGCTGCCGAGCCGTCAGACGGTCGATGAGCGGAAGCACCAGCGCCAGCCACACCGCAAGCGCATGATCCGGCGAGCCGGGCAAGGCAACGACGGGAACCTTGCCGAGCCGTCCGACCGCGGCGGTGCGGCCGGGCTGAAGCGCGATGCCATGAGCAAGCACCTCGCCCCGCCCGGCCAAGGCCGTCACCGCGGCGTCCTGGCGACCGAGGCCGCTGCCGCCAATCGTCAGCAGCAGGTCGCAAGCGGACGCGTCAAGCACATCGGCAATCGACGCTTCATCGCGCGCGGCAGCTACGAGTGCCTGCACATCAAGCCCCGCTGCACGGGCGAGACTGGCGATCATATTCGCCGTCGTCGCCGCGCCCGGCACGTTGACGACACGAAGCCGCGGTCGCCGCACGCCGAGCCGGTCCACCGCCACGACGCCCGCGAGCAGCAGGTCGGCCGGACCGACCGGCCGACCCTCCACGCCGGCCGTCGTACCAGCCGCAATATCGCTTCCGGCGCGCCGGATGCCCTGCCCCGGCACGCTCTCCGCCAGCACCTGCACAAGCGGCCCCGATACCTCCACGGCGTCGGCATCGAGCACACAATCGCATCCCTGCGGCATCGCATCGCCGGCATCGACCCAGACCGGGGCCGTTGGCAAAGGCAGCGGCGCATAGGCGGACGCGCCGACGAGATCGTTGGCGCGCAGCGCCCAGCCGTCCGCGGTAGCCATGTCATGAGGCGGATAGGCCGCCACCTGAGGCACGCCCGCCGCGACGCAGCCAATGGCCTCGGACAGCGGCAAGGTGACTGGCGCGACCGGATCAACGCCTCGCAGCAACGCGGCGAGTGCGGTGTCGAGCGGCGTCAATGATGGCGGCAGGCGCTGGGTCATGCGCCATGGTGGATCATGCATCGCTCGGTTTGGCAACCGCTGCAGATGCGAACGTCAGCCGCCCGGCTTCTCCGCATTGGGAAAGAACAGCTGCTGGCCGTCAATCTTGTAGGCAGCGATCGCAGCCTGCCCCTCCGGCGAGATCAGCCAGTCGACGAAGGTTTGCCCCAGCTCCTTCTTCACGTTCGGAAACTTCTCGGGGTTCATCAGCATCACGCCGTATTGGTTGAGCAGCCGCTTGTCGCCCTCGACGACGACATCGAGATCACCGCGATCCCTGAAGCCGATCCAGCTGCCGCGGTCCGACAGCACATAGGCGTTTGCCGTGCGCGCAGCCTCGAGCGCCGCGCCCATGCCCTGCTTGGCCTCGCGATACCAAGCGCCCTTGGCGGCGGCGATGTCGATGCCGGCGACGATCCAGAGCGCAAGCTCCGCAGCGTGGGTGCCGGAGCGATCGCCGCGCGTCACGAACGGCGCACCCTTGGCCTCGATCGCCTTGAGCGCGGTCGCGATGTCCTTGCCCTTGACGCCGGCGGGATCGCTCTTCGGCCCGATCAGCACATAGTCGCTGTACATCACGTCGAAGCGTCTCACGGCAAAACCATCAGCGACGAATTTTTCCTCCTGCGGGCGCGCATGCGTCAGCACGACGTCCGCCTCGCCCTTTCGCGCGCCGTCGAGCACCTCGTCGGCACGGCGCGCGATCACCCTCACGTCGATGCCGGTCTGGTCACGGAAGATCGGCAGCAGATGATCGAGCAGGCCGGACTCCTGCGTCGACGTCGTCGTGGCCAGCACGATCGCACGATCCTCCGCGGAGGAGGCCGCAACACCCAGAGCAAGGCCGCAGAGAAGCGCGAATGCGACGGACAGGCGGCGAGTGGCCATGAGCTGGTTCCCTTCGATGTGACACGATCATGATGATCGATTGCGCCGCACTCGTGACGCCGTCGCGCTGCCGTTCGGGAAATTTCGGCAACGCTCGACGCGGCAGGGCGATTGCTAAGCACCGTTGCGATCGCGTTCGCGACAGCCGTAAGGCCCCTACCATTCGGGCAATTCAGGATCGTTCACCAAAGCAGAAATCGCGCGCGCGGATGTGTTGCAAAGCAACGAGATGTTCGGGCATGGTTCCCGCGGACAGAAAATGAACTGCAGAATTCCACCTGCGACGAACGTCCAAAAAGAAGCAAGAATTTGCATAGGAATGCAGGATGGAATTCCTGACGACCAGTGAAGCCGCTGACTATCTCCGACTTGGCGAACGCAAGCTCTACGAACTCGTCACCACCGGTGCGATCCCCTGCAGCAAGGTGACCGGTAAGTGGCTCTTTCCTCGGCACGAGCTCGACCTCTGGGTCTTGTCGGGCCTCGCACGCCCGGCGGGCATGCTGACCACCGAGCCGCCACCGGTCATGGGGGGCAGCCAGGACGAGTTGCTGGACTGGAGCCTGCGCGAATCCGGCTCCGGCCTTGGATCGATGAGCGAGGGCAGCGCGCGCGGGCTCGAACGGCTGCAGCGCGACGAGGTGATGGCCGTGGCCGTGCACTTCCACAGCCTGGACGCCACCGGCAATCTTGCCTCCGACGCCAGTGTGACGGCGCTGCAAAACGCTCCGGACCTGCATGACGCGCTGCTGGTGGCGTTCGTGCGCCGCGAGCAGGGCCTCGTGCTGCCGCCGGGCAATCCGAAACGGCTGCGCAGCCTCGCCGACGTGCTCGCGCTCGGCGCCCGGATGGCGATGCGACAACAGGGCACGGGCGCGCAGATGCTGCTCGACGCGCTCCTGAAGCGCGTGGACGCCACGGCGCGCGACTTGCGCCGGGTGGAGACGCCGGCCCTCACCGGGCCGGATCTCGCGGAAATGGTCCGCGCCGGGCAAGCCGATTGCGGGATCGCGACGCGCGCGGCGGCCCGCTCGGCCGGCCTCGATTTCGTGCCGCTGGTCTGGGAGAATTTCGACCTTGCGATGCGGCAGCGCAGCTATTTCCGCCCCGCCATGCAGGCCCTGATCCGGTTTCTCAGCGAAAGACGGCTGCGCCAGCGCGCCGAGGAGCTGACCGGCTACGATCCCTCGCCTGCGGGACAGATCCGCTTCGCGGCCTGACATTGACGCCCACCCCTGAATAGTTGCAAAAGAAACCAATTCAGCCGGGCCATACCCGGCAAAGGCAACACCGGCCAACGCGCCGGATCAGGGGAGGACAAGCGTGTATCCAGCGAGATTTGGACTGCCGGTCGCGGCCGTCTTTGTAGCGATGTTCTCGGCTGCGACGTTGCTGCCGGGCGCCGCCATGGCGCAGGTGTCCGACGACGTCGTCAAGATCGGCGTGCTCACCGACATGAACGGCCCGGCCTCCGCGCCGACCGGCCAGGGCTCGGTGACCGCGGCGCAGATGGCGATCGACGATTTCGGCGGCACCGTGCTCGGCAAGCCGATCAGCGTCGTGATCGGCGACCACCAGCTCAAGGCCGATGTCGGCGGCGCGATCGCGCGGCGCTGGTATGACGTCGACCAGGTCGACCTGATCGTCGACGTGCCGGTATCGGCGGTCGGGCTCGCGGTGCAGAACATCGCCAACGAGAAGAAGCGGCTGTTCATCACCCACTCCACCGGCACCGCCGATTTCCATGGCAAGTTCTGCTCGCCTTACGCGATCCAGTGGGTGTTCGACACCCGCGCGCTCGCGGTCGGCACCGCGGATGCCGTGGTCAAGCGCGGCGGCGACAGCTGGTTCTTCATCACCGACGACTACGCCTTCGGCCACTCCCTCGAACGCGACGCCTCCAGCGTCGTCACCGCCAATGGCGGCAAGGTGCTGGGTTCGGTGCGGCCGCCGCTGGCAACGCCCGATCTCTCCTCCTTCGTGCTGCAGGCGCAGGCCTCCAAGGCCAAGATCATCGGCATTGCCGCCGGTCCCCCCAACAACATGAACGAGATCAAGACCGGCTCGGAGTTCGGCGTGTTCAAGGGCGGTCAGCAGATGGCGGCGCTGCTGGCGCTGATCACCGACATCCACGGCCTCGGGCTGCAGGCCGCGCAGGGGCTGCTGCTGACCACCTCGTTCTACTGGGACATGGACGACAAGACCCGCGAATGGTCGAAGCGCTATTACGCCAAGATGAACAAGATGCCGTCGATGTGGCAGGCCGGCGTCTATTCCAGCGTGATGCACTATCTCAACGCCATCAAGGAGACCGGCACAGACGACCCGCTCAAGGTCGCGGCAAAAATGCGCGAGAAGCCGATCGAGGATTTCTTCGCCCGTAACGGCAAACTGCGCGAGGACAATCTGATGGTGCACGACCTCTGGCTGGTGCAGGTGAAAACGCCGGAGGAAAGCAAATATCCCTGGGACTATTACAAGATCCTCACGACGATCTCCGGCGACAAGGCGTTCGGTCCGCCGGACCCGGCGTGTGCAATGGTGAAGAAGTAATTATGTAGCTGCAATGACGGTGCACCCTCTCCCCTTGTGGGAGAGGGTGGATTCGCGAAGCGAAGCCGGGTGAGGGGTTGTCTCTGCGAGCTCCTCTCTCGCAGCTGAAGTCCCGGAGAGAGCCCCCTCATCCGCCGCTTCGCGCCACCTTCTCCCACAAGGGGAGAAGGAAGTAAGACAGAGCTATTTCACCACCCCGATCTCGCGAAAATATGTCATCACGCCCGGATGGATCAGCTCCACCTTCGGCGCGGCTGCAACCGTGTTCGCGGCTGTGGTCTCGCAGGCCTGCGCGAGCGTCTTGCAGAAGGTGGCCTCGACGCCATGCAACGTCTTCGCCAGCCGATAAGCGACATCGTCGGGCAGGTCCTCGCGCGTGAGGACAAAGCTCCATGAGCCGAGCGAGGCGATCGGCTCGGTCTGCTTCGGGTAGCTACCGGCCGGCACGGTGAGCGGTTTCAGGAACGCATGCCTGGCGCGAATGCGCGCGATCTCTTCAGGGCTCGGCGCGATGAAGCGCGCGCCGGAGGCACTGGATGCCACTGCGGCGAAGCCTGGCCAGCCGATGCCGGCGCCCCAGAGGGCGGCTACGCGGCCGTCCTCGACCATCGCGGGGCCGTCGCCGGCGCGGTCGAGATAGATTGCCTTGAAATCCTCGTCCTGCTTGAGGCCGAGGCCATCGAGCACGTAGCGCGCCAGGATCGGCAGGCCCGAGCCCTTTGCGCCGAACGCCACCGGCTGTCCGACGAGATCGCGAATGGTCCTGTAGGAACTGTCTGCCCGCACCACGAACATGCCGGGGTTGGAATAGATCGCCGTGAGAATCTTCAAGCGCACCGGCGCGCGGCCGATGCCGGCAAAAGCCTCATAGGCCGGTTCGCCCGCGACCAAAGCGAGATCGAGCTCGCCTTTCTCCAAGAGCGGGATGTTCTCGTTGCTGCCTTTGGTGTTGCGGGGCGCGATCGTAATGACCGGATCGGCCGCATTCATCACTTCCGCAAAAGCATTGCCATAGAGCGGGAAGCCGCCGCCGGGCGTCGCGGTGCCCAAGCTGAGTGTCGTGGTCGGAATGGCGTTGCCTCCGGTTTGAGCGGCGGCGGGGCTTGCGAGCAGCACCGCGCCGAGAAGGAAAAGAAGAGCGAATCTCATGATGAGTCCCGGCGGGCCTGCGTCAACACCGACTTGCGGCGATGTAGGCAGCGGCCCGTTTTTGTGAAAGCATGCCCCTCAACGACAATAGAACAATGGGAGGCGTCATGTTGCGAATTTTGCGTAACGGTGTTTTCGGGCTCGCGGTTCTCTCAGGTCTTCTCGGCGCCTCCCCGCCCGCCAGCGCCGCCTATCCCGACCGTCCCGTGCACTGGCTGATCGGCTTCGCCGCCGGCGGCCCGGTCGACATCGTGGCGCGCATCATGGCGCAGGCGCTCTCGGATCGGCTCGGCCAGCAATTCATCGTCGAGAACCGCACCGGCTCCGGCGGCAACATCGCAGCTGCCGCTGCGATCAATTCGCCCGCCGACGGCTACACGCTGCTGTTCGTCGCACCCAACAACGCGATCTCGACCTCGCTGTACAAGAAGCTGCCGTTCGACTTCCTGCGCGACACCGTGCCGGTCGCGAGCATCATGCAGCTGACCAACATGCTGGTGGTCTCCAACGCGTTTCCGGCGAAGACGGTCCAGGAGTTCATCGACTATTGCAAGGCCAATCCCGGCAAGATCTCCTTCGCCTCGTCCGGCAACGGCACCTCGGTGCACATGTCGGCGGAGCTGTTCAAGGCGATGACCAAATGCGACATGATCCACGTGCCCTATCGGGGCTCGGCGATCGCCTTCCCCGACATCATCTCCAACAAGGTGCAGCTGATCTTCGACAATCTGCCCTCCGCGCTCGAGCAGTCGCGTGGCGGCAATGTCCGCGCGCTTGGGGTGACCTCGCCGCAGCGCTGGCCGACCGTGCCCGACGTGCCCGCGATCGCCGAGACCGTGCCGGGCTTCGAATCGGTCGGCTTCTATGGCATCTCCGCGCCGAAGGGCACCCCCAGCGAGGTGATCGAGATCCTCAACAAGGCCGTCGGCGAAGCGCTGAAGGACCCGAAGGTGATCGCGCGGCTGACGGAGAACGGCGGTATCCCCAAGCCGATGACGCCGGCCGAGTTCGGCAAGCTGGTCACCGATGAGACCGAGAAGTGGAAGAAGGTGGTGGAGTTCGCGGGGGTGTCGGTGGACTAAGCCCGGCGGCCCACCGCGACGTCCGCCGCTCGCCGGCAGGACGTTTGCGGGCCGGCAGGCCCTCTCAAAACAAAGAGTGCGAAAACAACCCCATGCACAGTAGAAGACGTGAGCAATCACAGCGGGTTACGGAGTGCCGAGACGGGCACCGGCCGGATGGCCGTGAGGGCCGTTTGACTCGTCGGGCAAAACAGTGGCAAAATGCCATTATTCCGAATTCAGCAATCATCTGACGCGCAGCGTTTTCGGCGCGCCTGCGTTCCCTGCGATCACCACACGGGCGCCTGATGCCTTTTCCCGACGCGAACCGAGGACCACTTCGCTTTGAAAACGCTTGAGGATTGCACCCCCGCCTCAGGCCCTGTAAACGAACCGCGCACCGTTGCCGGCCGCGCATCCGCGGCCGTCCCGCGGCGGGGCCTGTAGCTCAATGGTTAGAGCCGGCCGCTCATAACGGTCTGGTTGCAGGTTCGAGTCCTGCCGGGCCCACCAGTAAATCAGTGGCTCAACTGCATTTTATCCCACAGCCTGTTGCTTGGCGCACCAGAAATGCCTCTATTCGTCGCTCTGAGCCTCGCCTAAGCCATCCCTAAGATACGAAAGGCCTAAGCGGGTGCTGCATTCCTCACGGCTTCATCCACCTCCACGGGCAGAACCCCTGGCAATCATTCGACTACAGCATCTTCCTTATCTCGTCGTAAGCGGCGTGGGTCAGCCACATAATTCGGCCATCGACAGGTTGCGGCCAGGACGAAAATTTGGCCATCACAATTTTGTTCTTTCGGTCTACGAACAGATTTTGCCCGTGCACTCCCATTGCAAACAGAATTTGCGGGTGAGCATCGACGGTGTACCAGCCGCTGCGATAACTCATGTTTCGGCTGATCGGTGCGAACGATTCGCCCCACTGACCGGAACTCCACGCCTGGCGGTCACCATCACTAGCAAGACTTGGCGCAATTTGGCTCGAGAACACCTGGCGGCTCTCAAACGTACCATCGAGGGACACGGCCTGACCAAGCCGCGCCAGATCGCGGACTGTGGCGCAGATACCGCCGGCGCTGCGGGGAAAGCCGTCCCAGTCAAGGGTCAAAGCAGCGTCATCGCCCGCGATCGGCATCCATAGCTTTTCGGAGAGCAAATCCTGCACCTTGCAAGAGGTCGCCCTTTCGAGCACCCATCCGAGCAGATCTGTGTTTGCCGAATGGTAGAGGAACGCGCCACCGCGCTGCCATGCCGGGCCACGAAGCCGGCTTACGAAGGACTGGAAGCCCGCCTTACGATCTGAGGGCGGCTCCCATCCCACCGACTGGGCGTAGCTCTTCTCTTGCGCCTCGTCCAGCACGATGGCCACACGCATGTCGAGCAGATCCCGCGCGGTTACCTCGGCATATGGAGAGTTGGCGACCTCCGGAACATATTTGGTGACCGGCACATCGAGCTTGATTGCTCCCTCCGCCGCCAGGATTTCGGTCAGCAGGCCCACGATTGCCTTCGACGCAGACATTGCGATGTGACGCGACGTCGGCTCCATGCCATTGCGGTAAGTTTCGTACACTAGTTGTCCGTCGCTCAGAACGATCATCGCATCGGTGGACGTAGCTGCCAAGAATCTCTCGATGTCGATTGCAGATCCGTTCGGCAGACGAAGCGAAAACGCGTCGATGGTCTTGGACGAGCGCGGAAAAGTGGCGCTTGTCGTCCCCGCTGGGATCCGCGCAGTCGCGATCTCGGATGGCAGCCGATGGAAAGCAAAGTGATTCTGCGGCGACTGCCTCCAGTTCGACAGGTCCGCATTTGGCTTATTTGCGCTAGTTTCCATCGCGATTGCCCTCACATTCGACGGGGTGGCCGGTTTTCGGGGCAGAATGGCCCCATCCGCTCGGCCGGAAAGTGGAAGCAGGAGGCATGCGCTCCCGGCGATCAGCAACTCTCTGCGGTTCATGGACGCATCTGGGGTGCGAGGGCGAGTTCGGGCTCATCTTCTGTCTTCTGCGCGACGAAGCGTCGACCGCCCCAGAGAGAGATAGCGCTGATGCAGCCTATACCCATCAGATACAGCGCGATGGGCCATGTTGCGCCGGCCCAGGCGAACAAAGCGGCACTGATAGCGGGGCTAAACCCTCCGATCAGGCCCGAGGCAAAATTGTAACTGATCGAAATTCCGCTATATCGTACCCGCGGCCTGAACAACTCCGACACGTAGGCAGGAAGCACGGCATAGAGCGCGCTCGTGCCGAACAAGGCCATACAAACCGCTGCCGTGACGCCTTCGAAGGTACCCAGTCGCACCAGAGCAAAGAACGGGAATGCGCCACCGACCGTCATCAGAGCGCCCAAGAGAGCGATCGGCTTACGCCCGAAGCGATCCGAAAGCAGGGCGAAGATAGGAATGATGATTAGCGTGAAAGCGGATCCGACCAGCACAGCGTTGAGTACTGTCTGCCGGGGAATGCCGACTGACTGCACCGCGTATGATACGACGAACAGCGTCTGCACGTAGAATGCCACGACGGTGCTCAGCACGACTCCGGTGCCGATCAGGATCGCGCGCCAATTGTCGCGAAAGACCTCGGAAACCGGTTGCTTCGCGAGCTCGTTGTTCTCCGCCAAGGCGGCAAATTCAGGCGACTCGACCAACCCGATCCGCATGATCATGCCGACGATCACAAGAAGCGCACTGGCAAGAAACGGGATGCGCCAGCCCCAGCTTAGAAAACTGTCTTGAGGAAGGGTCGACAACGACGAAAACGTTCCGGTGGACAAGAACAACGCGATCGGCGATCCCATCTGCGTGAACGAACCGTAGAAGCCCCGCCGCGCAGCCGGCGCATGCTCCACGGACATCAGAACCGCCCCGCCCCATTCACCGCCAAAGGCGAAGCCCTGCACCGTGCGTAGGATCACCAGCATAATGGGTGCGAGAATGCCGACTTGACTGTAGGTAGGAAGCAAACCGATCAGGAAGGTCGAGACACCCATTGTCATCAGCGTAAAGACGAGCATCGACTTCCGGCCGATGCGATCGCCGAAGTGGCCGCAAACCATTCCACCGAGGGGCCGCATGATGGCGCCGATCGCGAACGTTGCGAAAGACAGCAGCGTACCCACGACCGGATCGTAGGTGGGAAAGAACAGCGTGTTGAACGCGATCGCCGCTGCGGTCGCATAGATATAGAAATCGTAGAGTTCGATGCATGTCCCGATCAGACTGGCAAGCGCAGCTCGACGCGCGATGTTTGGTGACGCCATATTGAAAACACCCCCTTCAAATGCCGATTTGCCCCGAGAGATCAGCGACAGGCCTCGAATGCGGCCGCGGCTCTGTAGATCGAGGATTCCTGAAAGTGCCTGCCAACCAGCATCATGCCGATCGGCAGGCCATCGCTTTCCCCGCACGGCACCGATAGGGCCGGATGGCCCGAGCAGTTGAACTGCATCGTGTTGGCAAGCGGCACCCCGGACAAACGGATCAATTCCGAAAGAGGCGTATCTGCCGCAGGAATGGGGCCGGCTTTCATCGGAGTCGTCGGCATCAATAGAAGGTCGTACTTGCAAAGCACCTCGTCGTAGGCGGACCGAAGTCTTCGATTCAGATTTTGAGCGCGCGCGTAATAGAGGCCGCCGTACTTGCGTGAAAGATGGTGCCCTGTCAGCATGGACAGCTTCAGCGATGGCGGCAGTTCGTCTGCACGTTCACGCCAATGCGAGTGGGCCTGGAGCAGGCTTGTCACGTACAATCCGCGCCAACCGGTGCCGAACGCATTGCCCTTCATGAGAGTGTTCGTGCCGCCCTCGCCAGCTATCGCCCGCCAGATCGTCCGGCCGGTCGCATGCATCGGGATCGAGACCTCCTCGACGACTGCGCCTTGTCGGCTGAAGGCGTCGCTCGCCGCGAGGACGGCGGCGTCGACGTCGGGCTCCGAGACGAGTAGACCAAAGCCTTCGCGAACGAGTGCGATTCTCATCCCCTCCACGCGGGCAGAAGGGGCGGCGAGATAGTCGTCCGACGTACCGGCACATTGGCGCGGATCGAGCCCGTCCGGGCCTTGGAGCACTTGCAGCAGCAGCGCATTATCGGCGACGTTGCGCGTCATCGGGCCGACGTGATCGAGCGTCGGCTCGATCGGCATGATGCCCGTATATGGCACGAGACCATGGGTCGGTTTCATGCCGACGATTCCGCAGAAGGACGCGGGTGCGCGGATCGAACCTCCCTGGTCGCAGCCGATTGCAAGGTCGGCTTCGCCACCGGCGATTGCGGCGGCACATCCCGACGAAGAGCCTCCTGCGCTATAGCCCCGCCGGTGGGGGTTGTGCGTCGGTCCGGTCGCATTGGTGTGACTGCAGGCCGAAAAGCAGAAGAACTCGCAATTGGCTTTGCCAAGAATGGTACCGCCAGCATCAAGGACTCTGGTCACTACCGTGGCGTCGCAATCGGGCACATACCCTTCGAGGGTCGACGAGCCGTTCATCATGGGAACGCCGGCCAGGCAAATATTGTCCTTCAACGCGACAGTTCGGCCCGAGAGCAGCCCTGTGGCTGCGCCCCTGATCTCCGACTTTACGTACCAGGCATGATGAGGATCTTCGCTGTCATCCGGCCTATGGCCGGGAGAGCGGGGATATTGCGGCGACACGCCAATTTCCGCGGGCTCATCGTCGAACAGATTCAGCACTTCGAGATTGCTGGAAAGCATGCCGTAAAAGGTCTCGCGCTCGTCCGCACGCAGCGAAAGGCCGAGTTCGGACGCCAGCTGGTCGAATTCCTCGTAGGTCGGCTTCAGGCTCATGTCTGGCAAAATTCCGGCAGGAGGTGAATTGGATTCCACGACGAGGAGCTCGGTCTATTCCACCGCTTCGCAGACCGGTTGAAGGCGCCGCGCGATCGACGGAAACAACTTCAGCGCAGCACGACCGATGTGATCGATTTCGCGTTTGGTCAAACCCGGAAATTCCCTCAGGGACTGAAGATTTTCCTGCATGGTCGCCTCGCTCGAACAGAGCACGCCGCAGTCGGAGCCGTAGATGAGGTGGTCGGCGGTCGTCATCGCGAGCGCGGGCGCCAGGCTGTTCGCCGAACCCGTCGCTGCGGTGTCGAGATAGAGTGCAGCCAGTTGGGCCTTCATCTCAGCTTTGGTAATCCCTTGCGGATTCGGTACCCAGCTTTCCGTTCCGAGCAGCAGTAGACGTCCGGCCAGCGCGGGCAAAGCGGCACCGCAATGAGCGATGACGAATTTGATCTTCGGGTAACGACGAAAGATGCCGGCGTACAGCATGTCCACGACCGTTCGCGTGGTCTCGAACGCCACTTCCAGCAGAGCAGTCGGACGTCCCATCGAAGGCTCGGCGTAGGCATCTGGGTGCACGAAGACGGTGGCTTCGCGCCTCTGCAGCTCCTCCCAAACCGGTTCCAGACGAGGATCACTCAAGTATACGTCGTTGTAGCAGCAAGTTGCCGCATAGCCGTCGGCCTTCAGTTCATTCGTGCGACCGATTTCCGTCAGACAGGCATCTGCATCGTCGGTAGGCAAGGCAAGCAGGAGACCAAAGCGGGACGGGTAACGCGCGACGATCGATGCACCATGTTCGTTCGATCGTTGAAGGGCCTTGAGGGACTTCGGGATGTTGCTCAGCATCTGCATAGCGATGCCGTTGGCATCCATGTGCGCGATAGCGGCGTCCGCCGTCCATTGGTACAGCTCGGGAGCCAGAAAGCATCGTTCGCAACGCGCTGTAGCGCTTCGCTTGAGCTCATCCTCGGTGTGCGGGATCATGAAATGCGCATGGACGTCGATCCATTGCACCTCGAAGCCGCCAGCGACGCTCTTCATCGACCTCACTCGTCTCGGGTAACTCTGATTTGACGACCCTAGCGGCAGCTTCCAGGATGTTCTATATTGGGGCGTCCGCAATTCTTTAGAGATCGTCCTATTTCCGATCCTCTGACCCAGGTCGTACGCCTCCTCAAGCCACGCGCCCTGCTCTGGAAGCAGTTGGACACGCGAGGCCCTTGGGCCATCCGCTATCCTTCTCTTCAAGATACGATTTTTGTTCTCGTTACCGAGGGCAGCGCACGGCTCCAGCTTCCCGGTCGGCCGACACGCACGATGGTCACGGGTGACTTCCTGCTGATGACCGAGCCCGAAGAATGGATGATGGGCGACAGCGAGGAGACCGAGCCGATCAGGTTTCAGCCTCCTCAAACCAACCCGTCCGCCAGATCAATCGTCACCGACACATCGAGTTCGGCTCCGACGTTCAAGCTGCTTGGCGGGCGCTTCTCGTTTGATCGCACGCATTTGGGACTGTTGAAGGAGATACTTCCTTCCGTGGTCGAGATTGGTTTCGCCACCTCTGGAGCAACACGCGTAGCATCAATTCTGAAGATGTTGGGAGCGGAAGCCTGGGAGGGCCGACCAGGCTGCGCGCTGGTTATCGAGCGTCTGCTCGAAATCCTTTTGATCGAGGTCATGCGTTATCAGGGCGAGGAGCGGGCAGACCTGAATACAGGGCTGATCGCGGGTCTTGCCGATCCGCAGATCGCCGCCTGCCTGCAGGCCTTGCACCAAGATCCGTCCCGCGATTGGTCGGTCGCGACGCTGGCGAAGGCCGCCGGCGCATCCCGATCGGTATTTGCGCAGCGCTTCTGCGAGATAGTCGGGATACCGCCGATGCAGTACCTGCTGACGTGGCGGATGGCGCTGGCTAAGGAAATGATTAGACAGGGGGTCTCGATTTCAGAGATTGCCTTTGCCTGCGGCTATCAATCTGCGAGCGGCTTCAGCGTCGCTTTCGCGCGTCATGTCGGATGCCCGCCTTCGCATCTCCGCGCGCCCCCGAACTAAGTTGGTCGATTGCACATGAAGAGCCATCATGATGCTTTAGCGATGCGGTTGGCGGCGCGAAAGCCGAACACAAGGGCTGGCCCGATATTGCATCCGGTCGTCACTCTTTCGGTGGTGTGCTCGCGCGTCAGCCAGTGCCGCTAGTCGGTCAGATCAGCGGGTTCGATGTCGCTCCAGATCGCCAGCTATCCTGCGCCTCGCATCCTGCTCTCCCCGGATTCACGTTGCGACCGGCGGGGTGAGGCCTCGCAAGCCCGCGGGAACGGCGCCGGGCACGCGACCGAGCCGCTGGACCGCGGCCAGAATGGCGGCGATATAGCCGTAAGGACCAAGCCCGCATATCACGGCGGTCGAGGCGCTCGACGTGATCGAGTGCCGATGCAGCTCGTCCCTGGCATGGATGTTCGAGATGTGGACTTCGATTTTCGGACCATCGAAAATCTTCAGGGCGTCGATCAGGGCAATCGACGTGAACGAGAACGCCGCCGGGTTCATGATGATCGCGTCCGCATTGCCGCGCGCCGACTGGATCAAGCCGACGAGCTCCCCCTCGATGTTCGATTGGTGGAACGAGAGCGTAACGTCCAGCAGTCTTGCCACCTCTTCGCAGCTCGTCTCGATTTCGCCAAGCGTCGTCGAGCCGTAGATATGCGGCTCGCGGATGCCGAGAAAATTGAGATTGGGGCCGTTCAGGACCATGATCCTCGTGGTCATCACGCTACTCCTTCTCCAGGGATGATTACCCGCCGAACCATTTGGCCGGCCCTGTCACAAGCTGCGGGAACAGTACCATCAGGAACAGCACGACGAGCTGCGCGATCATGAAGGGCCAGACGCCCTTGATGACGTCCTCCATGCTGATCCGCGAGACGCCGCACACGACGTTCAGGACGATCCCGACGGGCGGCGTGATCAGCCCGATGGCATTGTTGATGATGAAGAGGACGCCGAAATAGACCGGGTCGATGCCAGCCTGCTTGACGACGGGCATCAGGATCGGCGTCAGGATCAGGATGGTCGGCGCCATGTCGAGCGCCGTGCCGACGATGACGACCAGGATCATGATCGCGAACATCAGCAAGGTCTGGCTGCCCATGAACGGGCGCACCAGATCCACGACCTGGGTCGCGATTTCGGCAACCGTGATCAGCCATGACGAGACCAGGGCGGCGGCGACCAGGAACATCACGATGCTGGTGCTGAGCGCCGCCGAGACCACCACCTCGTAGAGCTGCGACAGCTTCAGCTCGCGATAGATGCAGGTCGCGACGAACAGCGCATAGACGGCGACGACCACGGCCGCCTCCGTCGGCGTGAAGATCCCGAACCGCAGGCCGACGACGATGATGACCGGAAGCATCAACGCCCAGAACCCGTCGACCACCGCCCGGCCGATCTCGGTTAACGACTTCCGCGGCGGGCTTTCGATGTTCTCGTCGCGAGCCACCCACCACCAGGCGAAGCAAAGCCCGACGCCCAGAAGCAGGCCGGGGACGATGCCGGCCAGGAACAGCTTCGAGATCGAGACGCCGCCGGCAACCCCGAACAGGACAAAGCCGATGCTCGGAGGAATGACGGGAGCGATGATCCCTCCCGCCGCGACCAGCCCCGCCGCATACATCTTCTTGTGGCCCGCGGCGACCATCATCGGGACCAGCAGGGCCGCGAGCGCGGCAGCATCCGCGGCGGCTGATCCGGACAGCGAGGCCAGGGCGCATGATGCCAGGATCGTCACGTAGCCCAGCCCGCCGCGCACATGGCCGACGAGCGCCAGCGCGATGTCTACGATGCGCTTGGCGAGGCCGCCCTTGTTCATGATCTCGCCGGCCAGCATGAAGAACGGAACCGCCATCAGCGGGAAGCTGTCGGCTCCGTTGATGATGTTCTGCGCGACGATCTGCGAGTCGAAGATGTCGAGATAGTGCATCAGCGCGACGCCGCAGACGATCAGCGCGAACGCGATCGGCATGCCGAGCGCCATGGCGCCGAGGAGGGAGAATGTGAAGACGGCGATGGTCATGCTGCTATCGGACGGCTGCCATGGCGCTCAAGCGTGCTCGTCGCTTTCCTTGACCGCGATGAGGTCTTCGCCGCTCGCCGCGCCGGTCATGACGCGAAAGAGATCGTAGGCGAGGATGATCGCTGCCGAGACGCCGAAGACGAGGCCGGACGAGTAGAAGAACAGACCGACCGAGATCCCCGACGCCGGCGCCGCATCACCGAAGGTCAGGACGGCCTGCTTCCAGCTCCCGAGCGTCAGCAGCCAGTCGGCATAGAGCATCAATGAATAGCTGGCGACGAAGCAGGCGAACCTGCCGCGGGGCGGCAGCGCGCGCACCAGCGTATCGACGCCGAGATGGGCGTGCCGGCGCAAGGCAATGATCGCCCCGAGGAAGGTCAGCCAGACCAGCAGCCAGCGCGACAGCTCCTCGGACACCGCGATGCCGGAGTTGAAGACGTAGCGGAGCACGACATTGCTGAACACCAGCACGACCATGGCGGCGAGGCAAAGGGCGATCGCCGCCTTCAGGACCTCGCAATAGACGTCGAGGATCTTCGCCATCCGGGGCCCGTTACTTGACCGTGCTGCGGAGGCGCGCGAGCTCGGCGTTGAAGAGCTTGACCTTCTCGGGATCGTATTCGGCGGAGAACTTGTCGATGACCGGCTTCACGGCCTCCTGCATCCGGGCGTATTCCGCGGGCGCAATGTCGTTGAACTGCATGCCCTTGGCCTGCAGTTCGGCAAGCGCCTGATCGGCGGCGCGCCGGGTCTGGTCGCGCTGGTACTGCAGCGTTTCGGCGTAGGTATCGCGGAACATCTTCTGCTCCTCGGGCGAGAGCTTGTCCCAGAACTTCTTGCTGACGATGATGATGTTCTGGGTGAAGGTGTGGTTCGTCGCCGAGACGTATTTCTGGACCTCGTAGAACTTGTTCGACAGGATGACGCTGTAGGGATTTTCCTGGCCGTCGACCGTCTTGTTCTCGAGCGCGGTATAGAGCTCGCCGAACGCCATCGGCACCGGGTTGGCCTTGAACGCCTTGAAGGTCTCCAGATAGACCGGATTGGGGATCACGCGCAGCTTCAGGCCGGCGAGATCCTCGACCTTGGCCACCGGGCCCCTGCTGTTGGTGACGTTGCGGAATCCCAGGCCCCAATAGCCGAGCGGAATGAGATCCTTCTCTGGCAGGAGCTCCATCATCGCCCTGCCGAACGCGCCATCGGCGAGCGCGGTTGCCTGGTCGAAGCTGGCGACGATGAAGGGGAAGTCGAACAGGCCGAGATCCTTGACGACGCCCGCGAGCGACGTCGTCGAGGCCGAGAACACCTCCTGGGTGCCGCCGCGAACCGCCGACTGCTGCTGCATTTCGTTTCCGAGCTGGGACGCCGGAAACTCGCGGACCTTCAGCTTGCCGCCGCTCTTGGCGGCGAGCACCTCGGCGAATTTCTGCACGCCGAGACTGACGGGGT
This sequence comes from Bradyrhizobium sacchari, assembly GCF_002068095.1. GTDB lineage: Bacteria > Pseudomonadota > Alphaproteobacteria > Rhizobiales > Xanthobacteraceae > Bradyrhizobium > Bradyrhizobium sacchari. The sequence continues at coordinate 110,823 of NZ_LWIG01000063.1, forward strand.
GATCCGTATTGTTGAGGTGCCCCCAGCGGATCGTCCGCTCCTGCACCTGTGCCATAGCGGGCAAGGCCGTGAGCACAGCGCTCACCGCGACCGCCAAGCCAAGCATCGTCCTCCGCATGCCGACCCTCCCGATGATGATGCCACGGTCTGGCGCCGCGGCTTTGATCGTCAATAGGAAGCATATGAGAATTCGAGAGTCAAAATAGGAGTTGGATTTTATCATACGATTTTTGTATCATATGACCTCGATGGCGAGGGCCCCGGCGGGGCCCGCCCAGCAAGGTCGACACGATGTCTTTGATCGACAAGGAAGAATCAGCCATCGGCGAGGACGGCTACCGCCGGATCCGGACGGACATCATTTTCGGTCGGCTGGCACCTGGCCATAAGCTCCGGCTCGAGGCGCTGCGCGAAACCTATGGCGTAAGCGTCAGCACGTTGCGCGAGATTCTGAACCGCCTCGCCGCCGAGGGCTTCGTCGCGGCGGAGGGCAAACGCGGCTTCGAGGTCGCCGCCGTCTCCGCCGACAATCTGCGAGAGCTCGCGGGCCTCCGGCTGCTGCTGGAGTCGCACGCGATGGCGATCTCCTTCGCCAATGCCGACGTCGAGTGGGAGGGGCGCATCGTCTCGGCGCATCACAAGCTCGCTTCGACGGAGCGGCTGATGGACACCGGCATCGGCGAGCCGGAGCAGTGGAAGCGCTATGACGGCGAATTCCACCAGGCGCTGATCTCGAATTGCGGATCGCGCCTGCTCATGGAGACGCACAGCCTCGTCTTCGACAGGTATTTCCGTTACCAGATGGTGGCCTTCCACTATCGCGGCGCCGAGCCGGCCGCGCAGCACAAGGCGCTGCTCGAATGCGCGCTGAAGCGCGACGCCGACACGGCGACGCTCGTGCTCTCCGCGCACGTCAACAATTGCGTCGCGCACGCGCTCGCCAACAGCGCGCTACGCTGAACGGGCACCGGATGACCAGCACCGTCCGGTCTCAGAAGGTGGAGGTCGCGGTCGCTGCCGCGGACGTGCTCGGCCAGACGCCACTGTGGTGCGAGCGGTCGGCAAGGCTCTGGTGGATCGATATCGACCGGCAGCTGCATCGATCGTTCGATCCGGCGACGGGTCTTTGCACCTCATCCCGCCACGACTGCCGGTTTCTCGGCAGCCAGGCCCTGACCTCGGACGGCGCGCACATGCTCGCGCAGGATCTGAGCCTGGGTATCCGCGATTGCGAAAGCGGCCCGCTGCGCCGATTTTGCGACGTCGAGCAGGGCCTCGACAACCGGCTCAATGACGGCCGCGTCGACGCGCGCGGCCGCCTGTGGATCGGCACCATGGACAACGAACTGCATCGCGCTAACGGCTCGCTCTATCGCGTCGACGGCGACGGCACGGTGACACCGATGTTCGGAGACGTCATCGTGACCAACGGCATTGCGTTCTCGCCGGACAACCGCATCCTGTATTTCACCGACACAAGGCGCTATTGCACCTGGTGTTTTGATTTCGATCTCGACGACGGCGTGATCGGCAACAGGAGGCTCTTCGCGGATCACACCGCAACCAGCGAGCGCCCTGACGGCGCCTGCGTCGATGTCGATGGCGGCCTTTGGACGGCATTTTTCTCGGGCAGCCGGATCGTCCGCTATCGGCCGGATGGCCAAATCGACACTGTCATTCCTCTGCCCGCGACGAACCCGACCTGCGTATGCTTCGGCGGCAGCCGCTTAAACACTCTGTTCGTGACGAGCGCGCGGAAGTTTCTCGACGATGGCCAACTGAGTAGAGAACATGAAGCCGGCCATCTCTTCGCCATTCACGGCATCTCGCAAGGCTTGCCCGAGCACCGGTTCGCTGCGAATTTATGTGCGCCAAATTAACGGCAGCTGAAGCTCGAAGGCTGCGTCGCCGGGCCGTGGCCATCCCACGTCGTCCGCCGGGGATAGACGCAGACCGGATAGCTTACACTGCCATCGCGCGAGGACAACGTGATCTCGCCCGGCGCCACTCCCTTCTCGACCCAATCGGTCAATGCGGAGAAGAACTGGTCCTTGTCGCGCGTCGGCGTTTGGTTGGCGTTGCCCGGCAGCTTCGGCAGCGGCACGGCGTCGTTCTTGCCGGTCACGGTGTATGAGCGGCCCTGCGAGGAATGCGCGACCCCCGGCACCAGATACATCCGCATGAATTTTGAGACCTCGGCATCGCCGCCCATCGCAGCAAGCACGCGTTCGTGATAGTTGACGTTGCCGGCCGGCGGGATCGCATCATCCGCAAGTCCGCTCCACACGATCACCTTACGGCCGAGATCGCGCAGCTTGGAGAGATCCGCCTTGTCGGTGATCAGATTGCTGAACAGCGTGGGCTGCAGGGCGACGTTCTTGTCGACGCCGGCAGCGAAACCGGCATAGTCGAGCTCGAGCCAGCGGTTGCGCCTGGCGGTCGAGGTGTTGGCGATCGGAATGCCTGACGTCGCGCTGGCATCGGCGGCGTAGCTGACGTCCTGCATGCCGAGCGCAAAATTGTCGGTCGACGCGCTGGTGATCTGCATCGAGATCGACGTGCCCCTGGTGAAAGTCCACCACAGCTGCTTCGCACCGAGCGCCTTACCGCTACGGGCTTCCGCCGTCTGAGCCGGATCGACGCTGCCATCGCGGGTCCCGCCGTACCAGATCCTGTTGAGCGCATCCGCTTCCTTCGCGCTCATGCAGGCCGCCGTGTCGGCATTGCTGCCGGTGACGCCGTCGCCCGCTTCGCCCGCACAGAGCAGCACCGCGTCACGGGCGGGATTGTAGTCGCAGGCGAAGGGATCAAGCAGGAAGCCGAGGCCGGCCTTGTCGCAGGTCGCAACGGCACGCTTGTTGGCGGCCTCGACCTTGGCGGCGAAAGCGGCGGCCTCCGGCTTGTTGATTGCAGTGAAGCCGAGTTCCGTCTTCATCACGATCTGCGGATAAAGGCTGGTGGTGCCGAATTTCGCGATGCTCAGCGCAGGCTGCGCGATCATGTAGCCGTCATAGAGCTCGGGATACTCCTGCACGATCTTCAGGCCCTGGCGGCCGCCCTGCGAGTGTCCGTCGTAATAGACGAATTGCGGCGCTTTGCCATAGTAGAGATTGACCAACGCTCTGGTCTTGACCGCCTGCTCGACCATCCCACGCACCGCGAAGTCCCGGAGGCCCTCAACGTTGACCTCGCCGTCGGAGAGGAAGGCGAACGAGCCGTCCTGATACCAGGGCTGACCGGCATCGGTCGTCCCCGAGGCATAGCCGATATTGGCATTGACGATCGCCGGCACCTTGCTGCCGATCTTGTCGGCGTAGCGATGGCCGCCGCCGACCCAGCCGCCACCGCCATAGTTGCGGATGCGCTCGTTCCAGTTGGCCTGCGTTGGCAGCCAGACCTCGATGCCGATACCTTCTGAATAAGAGCGCGCGGTCTTGTCTTTCTCAGCCGTAACGCCGGGACCGACCAGCAGCTTCACGAGGCAAAGATCGGCTGCCGCCGTGATCGGCTTCGGCGCATCAGGAGCCAACAGCTCCTCACCCTGCTTGACTTGGCGGACCGCGATCACGGTCGTGATCTCGTCGGGATGAAAGGCAGCCTTGATGCCGTCGTCACAAGCCATCGGCTCGGCGGACGCCGATGTGACCTGGCAAGTCGCAGCCACCAGCAGTATTGCCCAAAAATTCCTTCGCGCGACCGGCATCGGTTCCCTCCCCTTGGTTATTGTTTTCTTTCGGCAGCTCGGGGCCGCCTCAATCCACGATTGGCATCGTCATCGGCCGCGGTCCATGAGCGGTTCGTTGCCACTTCGGGAAAACGCGGATGCGGACGCCCGACTTGCGGGACGATAGCGCGTTGCTGACCTGGTACAATTATCCATCTATTATACGAACTTAACCTGGTGTTATTTTTTTGCGGTGCCGAATTCCCAGTCCGCAATCGTCGCTCTAAGCGCACCCGCGAGTGGCCCGCAACCGAGCCTTACCAAATCACGAAACGGGCCGTTTTTGGCGGTGTCGAACCGCTCCCGGTTCGAAAGCAAGCGATGACCGCATCAGCATCCCGACCCGTGACGAGGCTCCGAAGCTAAGCCGCTGCTCGATGCCGGACACGGTGACAGTGCCCTTCGGCTGCCGCTCATCGATCGATGGAGTCGGCCACCGGCGAAACCAACCCTGCATCGGAGCGCGCACTTGAGCGTGCCGATCGGCGACGCCTTTGCACATGGAGCCGCAGACTGCTGGAGCCGCAGATTGCCGACACTTCAGGCAACTGGATTATTTGGAAGTCGCCGCAACCGTCTTCGTTTCAGGGGGCGAGGCGCGGTCGTTCCAGCGCTCGGCCGCCCGTGTAACGGTCGATGCGCTGGGGCCGAACGCCCAACATGTCCGGCACGCCACAAACTTCGGCTCGAGGTTGCCGCTTATCCAAACCTCCGAGCTGCCGCAGAAGGGACAGGGCTGCAACAGTTCCACGGAAATAGGGAATCCGGGCCCCGGATTGTTAGCTGCGCTGGCGCCAGGCTTGCGCACGTGCTTCTCCTGCTCCCGGCGCGATCAAGGGGATACTCGCCCTGGGCCACATCCGGGCTATCCACTGCGTTCAGTTCGGAATCTATCCTGCCGAGGAGGCGCTCGGCTTCGTCGCGCTCATTAGGGCCTCAATGTTCTTCGAGGCGGCTGAGGAGGTGCTGCTTTTGCGTCAGCAGCGCTGCAATGCTCGTCATTGAAGGACCGGGTTCGCGATGAAACATGGTCGTCACCTCTATTGTCTTCGGCGCGGCGGCCATGCCGTGCGGCGGCACTCGCACTGCCGGGCCGGCGCTTGTCTCGCAGCTCCTTTCTCCTCGACACGATAAATGAAGGCGGCGACGACGACGCCGCCTTCATGAGTCAGTTGGTGTTAATGGTGATACGCTTGACGTTCTGGCTCGCCTGTTCGGTCTTCGGCAGGCTGACAGTCAGCACGCCATTGCGGAAGTTGGCTTCGGCCCTGTCTTCCTGGACACCGTCGAGCGGAATACGGCGTTCGAACGCGCCATAGTAGCGCTCGCTGTACCTGCCGCCGTTATCGTGTTCGGACTTTTTCTCGCCGCGGATCGACAGGACGCCGTTGGCAATCTCCACCTGAACGTCGTTTTCGCTCAGGCCTGGAAGTTCGGCGGAAACAGTGACAGCCTTGTCGGTTTCGTTGAGCTCGATGCGCGGCCAACCGAACTGGCCTTCCATCATCGGCCTGCCTAGGTTGCCGAAGCTACCGAACCCGCGGAAGACATCGTCGAACAGCCGATTCATCTCGCGGTGGAAGGTGACGAACGGATCGTAGACGTCGCCCGTCGTCGAGAGCTGGTTCTTGTTCCAGGGAATCAGATCACGAATTGCCATGTTAATCTCCTTTCTGCAGGCGCATGGATGCCAGGACCCCGCGCCCCTGCTCCATTGTTTCTGAGGAAAGCGACGGCGTCAGGCCGCCTGCTTGCCGGTGAGGTACTCGGCACTGCCGCCGATCGGAATGCGACGCGGCCTCATCGCCTCGGGAAGTTCGCGGACGAGCTCAATCCGCAGCAGCCCGTTGTCAAACGACGCATTCTTCACCTGAACGTAGTCCGCAAGGTTGAACTGGCGCTTGAACGGTTTGGCCGGGATGCCGCGATAGAGGTAATCGCGTTGTGGCTCATCGCCCTTGCGGCCCTCGACGGCCAGTACGTTCTGCTCGGCCGTGACGCTGATCTCGTCCGAGGTGAAGCCTGCGAGCGCAAGCGAGATCTGGTAATGATCTTCGCCAAGCCGTTCGATGTTATAGGGCGGATAGTACTCCTCGACGGTCCGCTGACTTTCGTCGAGAAGATCAAAGATGCGATCGAACCCGATGGTCGACCGCCACAGGGGGGTATAGTCGAAGGTCCTCATAGCCAAGTCCTCCTAAGAGCAAGTTGGATACGAAGGAGCGCAGGACACCGGTCCGGCGCCCAGTTCAGTCCGCCGGACCCGAATTGGCATCCGGCACCGCCGCTTGCGGTAAAACAGAAACTAGGAAAAACAGGCGTGGTTTCAAGGGCGCACCGGAAATTTTTGGCCTCTCATCCGCCGATCGTTGCAAAGCTTACCCAGGCGATCGTCAGAAGGCTGAGGGCGAACATCCGCCCCGATGTTGCGCGATCGTGATTGCATGCGTGCGCTCATCAGAGACTCCTTGGTGCTGTGCGTTCCGTTCTCCTTGGTGGTGGGGAGCCCGGCTGCGGGGCGGGGTCCGGTCTTGATCAGAAATCTGTCGGCGACGCGGCCGGCGCCGGGCTGGATTTCATGGGCCTTTGGCGAGCTCGGGGCCGATCTCGACAACTTCGACAAAGTGGTGGCCGACATCCCGGTTGAAGCCGATGAAGTCCCACCTCGCAGCGAGGCTGTGGCCAGCGACGCCGGCGAAGCGGGCCGGCTGCCACTCGGGATCTTTCGTGCTCGAGCGCACGAGAACCCAGTAGAAGGCCCCTCGACTCAACCGTGCGATGTCGGTCATGGAATCAAACGCTCATGGACCATCGCGCAGACCGCGATGCGGCATTATGGCCAAGTGCACGATTCCGAGGGCTCGCTCCCTCAAGCCGCCGCGCGACGCTCGACCGAGCGCAGGCGCATCGGCTTTCCGCCGGGCGGGTTGCGCGGATCGCCACCGTCCAGGGCCTGGAGCGCGTCCAGAATCTCATCGATGTGAACTGGCGCCTTTAGCCCCTCGGGTGCGCGTAGCGCAGGACAGGACGCGATCGCGGAGGCATCGGAGGCCCATGATGCGAGGATCGCGCGCTTCTCGGCCAGACTCAATTTCGGATCGGCCACGACGTCGCGCGGATGCGAGAACACCGTGCCGGGGTGAAGAAGAGCATTAAAATCGAAGACGTTGTCGTGTGCGGGCGTCGTCCGCATGGCTAACCTCCCATCATAAGACGCACTAACCGAAAGCCGCGCGGGAACACCCCGCGCGACCGCGATCGGTCCAAGCCGCTTGTCGGTCAAGCGGCCTTGGCCTCGATCTGGCTGACCTTGCCCGGGCCTGCGCCGGTGATGGCAATGCGCCGCGGCTTCATGGCCTCCGGAATCTCGCGCTGCAACTCGATGAGCAGCAACCCGTTCTCGAAGCGCGCGCCCTTGACCTCGACGTGGTCGGCCAGGGTGAACTGTCGCTTGAACGAACGTGTCGAGATGCCGCGATGCAAGAAGGTCTTCTCATCCTTTTCGCCCTTGCGGCCTTCCAGCGTCAGGACGTTCTGCTCAACCGTCAGCGCCACCTCGTAAGACGAAAATCCGGCGAGCGCCACCGAGATCTGGAAGCGGTTTTCGTCAACCCGTTCGATATTGTAAGGGGGGTAGGTCTCGTCGGCGGTCCGCTGGACCTCGTCGAGAACGTCAAACAGGCGGTCGAAGCCAATGGTCGACCTCCACAGGGGAGTCCAATCATACCTCATAGCCAAATCCTCCAGAGAGCAAGTTGGGTACGAGCTGGCACCGGACACCTTCCGGCGCCCGCCTTGATTCCCGGGGCCCGAGTGGCGCCCCGGCCGCGTCTTCTGCGGCGATCAAAAAAATCGTCAAAACGGAAAAAAGTTCAAGGGGGGATCTGAAGATTTTTTGAGGTCTTGGCGGCGGGACGGTTAAGCGTTCGTTGACCGGCGCGCCGGGTCTTGACCTGGGTCGGGCAGGCTCCCAATTTTCTCGCCTGGGGCTTCCCCAAATTGGCAAAGGAAACGCACGACGACCGTCGGGAGATGATGATGATAGACCAGAATCTGGCCCGCCTGCGCGCTCACCGCAACAACATCCATCGCTACCGCAGGTTACTCGCAACTGAGCTCACCGACCTTGAACGCAGCTATATCGAGCGACGTCTGAAGGAGGAGCAGGCCACCATGGCGTCTCTTTCAGAAGAGACGTTTCCGTTTACCCCGCCATCAACACAGCTCCCGGCAGCGGCACCCCAAGAGGGTCGCCATGTTTGAGCTCGACGCTTTCGTAATCAGGGGATACGAGAAGGTCATCGACCATTATCGCTGGCTGCGAGATTCCGGGAAGTCTGACCTGGAGCGCGAGCGATTCCAGAGGCGGATTGATCAAGAGCACCAGATGCTGACAGAGTATCTCGAAGAGAAATCACGCGGCGCGCTACGAGCCGCGTGATTTTCGTTGCCAAAGCCTCCCGCTGCGACCAACCGCAGCAGGCGATCAGTCGAACGAGGCGATTGCAGATCGCTCCTGCGTGTATTAGGCGGGTCTTCGAGATCGACCATATCGCGCAGACCATGCAAACCGATGATGGCACTCTTTACGTCACCCAGAGCTCGAGCGGTGGAGACGGCGTGAACAGTGTGCGGGGCGGCGAGGGAGTCCCCGGCGTCGGTTGGCTCAAAACCATGTCACAGCTGCTCGAGGCCAACCGGATGCATGTCATCGACATTTTCCGCCTGGCCAATCTGACGGCGCCTGCATCGATGGGACCGCAGGCCGACGAACCCTTAGAGCTCGGCCAGCCCGACTTCTCGCGGGCACCTCCGGGCTTATCGGCTCCGGCCGTCGCGAATCCCGTTGCCGGTACCATTCCCGCGCAGCCGCTCTTGGCGCCTGCATTCACCCGGGCAGCGGTTGAGCTCATCGGGGACGTCAGTAGAGTCCCGAATAGACCTCATCGTCCGCCACGAGCGTCCAGCGCCTACCGCGCTTCTTGTAGACATGCGCGGCACCGAACATTTCTCCCGATGTCCGCACGCGGGAGCCGTCGTCCTCGCGGCGCCATGTGCCGACATCGTGCTCGACGATGACGATCGCGGTCCGCCCTGCCGCGTCGAAGGCGGGAAACGTGTAGCCAAGGCTGATCTGTGTGGTTCGCTCGCCCGGGCCCAATGCAGTGATCGCCGCGTCCCGCCGCCCGCGATGTTCCGCATTGCTGCAGAATATCTCGGGGCGCGCGCCGCGGGGGTCGATCGTCGCGCGCGGCGAGGCCGGCGGCGGCGCGGGAGAAGCGCCGGTGCGCCGACCCAGATATTTGCGCGCGAGGTCGGCCGGAACCGGATAGGTCATCCATGCCTCGCCGTCGATCCGGCACGGACCAAGCGCCTTCTCTCCCGCAAGCTCGGCGGCGACGATCGCGCGCGCATCGACGAGGCTGCCCCGGCCGCCGGCGGCTTGCGCAAAGGCCGCAGAGACGAGTGCGGTCAAGGCGATGATTGCCGTGTGGGAGGCGGACGAGATGAGAGTGCGCATTAAATGCCTGGCCAAGCGCCACGCCCTCACCGCTCCACCCGATACAATCTCCAGCGCTCCGGTACGCCCTTGAGCCGGTGCATGCCATGATCTGTCAGGCCGATCGCAGCTTGCGTCTTCATCAGCTCCTTCACCGCGCTCGAGACCAGGACTTCGCCGGCGCGCGCCTTGGCGGCGATGCGGGTGCAGATGTGGAAGGCGAGGCCGACCATTTCGCCGCCGCTGATCGTGTACTCGCCGGCGTGCAGGCCGACTCGGATCTCGAGACCCAGCGTGAGCATAGCCTTCTGGATCGCGGTCGCGCAAATGATGCCGGCGGCCGGCGCCTTGAAGGTCGCGAGCACGCCGTCGCCCGTCGTCACGACCTCCTTGCCGCGCGAACTCTTCAGCTCCTTGCGCACGGCGGCGTAATAATGGCCCATCACCTTGGTCCAGCGCGCATCGCCGAGCTTGGCGGCCTTTGCGGTGGAGCCGACGATGTCGACGATCAGGATGGTGGCGAGGGCCTGCTTGAGTTCGGCGCTGCGTGCGACCGATGGACGCCGGTTCGCGATGGACCCGGTCAGCGGCTCATAACGGTGGTTGCGTCGCCGCGCGATGGCGGCCTTGGCATAGTCCTTCGCGCGCTGCGCCGTGCGGCAGCGGATCGTCTTCTCCTGCGGCACCCGAGTCCAGTAGACCTTGCGCTGGGCACCAGTGCCCTGGACCTCGACGGCGCCCCACTTCAGGAAGATCGTCGAGCCGGCGCGCCTGACGCACCACGCCTTCGACGTGTAACCGGAGACATTCGACTGATGAACACCGATGCGAAGGAATTTTGGCATGTACGCGCGGCCGATCGCAGAAACGTTTGGGCGGACCTCGGCCAAAAAGGTAGTCGGACATTCCTGCGTTGGCAACGGTGCTTCCCGGCTCGCTACTCCGTTCTCCGCATCCTAAGCTCCCCTGCCGTCGCCCTGCTTGCCGATCGTGCAGCGCCATGCAGCCAGGCGCTCGGCCGGGTGCTGCGCCATCCATTCGGCAAGCTGCGGCGCGCCCATCAGGCAGGACTGCATCGTCACTTGGGCGAAGTCCGAGGTCGTGACGACCTGTTCGTGACAGTCGGTCGGCGAGGAAAGGCGACAGAGCACGGCAATGATCCGGATCATCTCACGTCAGCTCCTTCGACCAGTCGTAATCGGCGCTGACAGCCGGGTGCGCCACGGACCTTGCTGCATCGGCGCTCGAGGCCTTTTCGGCCCGCCGCTGATAGTCGTCGGCCAAAATCTTCAGCCGCGTCGCAACCGCATCGTCGGTCATGCTACGGGCTGCGCGGAGCAGGCTCTGCGCCGTTTCCATGTAGGCCTTGCCTCGTCGTGACATCTGGAGCGTCATGGGATCCTCACGCGGTTCTCGGAAAGCGTATCGAAGGCGATCGGAAAACGGCCCACCCACTCGCTGTCATCCTGGCGGCGCGTCGCGAAACGTTCGACGCACTTCTTGGAGCAAAGAGGCCTGCGCCACGCGTAGTAGCGAACGAGACCGAATCTGCCGTCGCAGATTGCGCATCGCCCGGTTCGACCATGAAGATTCTCGGAGCAGGTTGGCATCGAAGCCTCCTCTTGTTGTCGCACCTGAGATTGCCAATCACCTCTTCTGTTGCACCGGGAATAGTCTCGGTTCCCGATGTCGCGGGCGGCACTCGCCGTAAGGGCCGCCAACGCACTCACCTTACGAGTCTCGCGCGGCGATCTCTTTCAACAAGGTGCCCTCAATTGCCCGTCCGCACGACGCGCGCGGCGGCAGCCGTGATCGCGGGCGCAGGCATCCACGCCGGTGCCGCCCGAAAGATGACATGAAAAGAAGTGACGAGGACCGCGCCGGTTTCGCGCGGGTCAGCCAGGATACGCGAACAGCTCGATCGGATCGCTGAAGCCGCGCACCTCGTATTTGCCGACCCGCTCCAGCTCGAATTTCGGCTGGACCTGCTCGGCGAAATCGCGCGACAGCAGCACGGTTCGCCCGATCTGCTTGGTGAGCGCTTCGAGGCGCGAGGCCATGTTGACGGCAGGGCCGATCACGGTGAAGTCGAGCCGGCTGGCGGAGCCGATATTGCCGTACATGACGTCGCCGACATGGACGCCGATGCCGTAGTTCAGCGGCGCGCGGCCGCTGTTCTTGTTGCGCTCGTTCAGCGCGGCCATGGCTCCCCTCGCCTCGCTCACGGCATGCAGCAGGTTGGCGCAGGCGTCAGGCTGGCTCAGCGGGAAGATGGCGAGCAGGCCGTCGCCGATGAATTTCAGGATCTCGCCGCCATGCCTGGCGATGGGTTCCGACATCGCGTCGAAATAATCGTTGAGAAGATCGATGACGTCGTCGCGCGGCCAGTTGTCGGAGATTTTCGTGAAATCACGCAGGTCGCAGATCATGATCGCGGCACGCACGGTGGTGCCGGTGCCGCGCCGGGTGGCGCCGGCCAGAATCAGCTCGCCGGCATGGGCGCCGACATAGGTCTCCAGCAGGGTCCGCGCCAGACGGTTCTTGACGCGGATCTCGCTGACAAGCGCCAGCACCGGCAGCAGGTTCTTCAGCGCGGCGATATGCGCATCATCGAAACCACCGGGCCGGTCGGTGGCGAAGGTGATGAGATGGCGCTTGCCGAGGGTGTGATAGAGCGGCCAGGCCACATAATCGGTCAGGCCCTTCGCGCGCATCTCGTCGTAGAGCGCGTGCTTGCGGCCAAGCGCGGGGTCGCGTTCAAGGTTCTCCCGCAGCTCGCTCGCGCCGTTCTGCATCTCATTGGCGGGGCTGCCGATATATTCGGACCGCTCGCGAACGTCGTAGTCGACCAATGCAATCTCCGCCCCGCGCATGCCGTCGGACCACATGAAGCGGGCGCCGAGCCATTGCGGGTGATTGATCAGGATGTGAAGCGTCGATCGCTTCAGCGGGATGCCGGCCTGCTGCAAACGGTTGCACATCTCGGCGAAGATGTTGTCGATGAAGCGCTCGTCGCGTGTGCCATTGGTCAGCCAGCGGACGACGCCGTCGGACAGCGTGGGGGGATTTTTGTCTGGCATGGTCATATCCGGCCCCTTCGCGGCGGTCTGCATCGAGCAGATATCGTGCGCCGGCGCCGCGGCGTCAACCTAGCCTGTTGCACGGATTGTGCGCATTCCGAAGGCCGGTTGCAGCCTAGCCGGCGAGCCGAATCGACGCTAGGACCGCCAGGCCTGAGACGAGGGCCAGACTGGACGCCGCGGTCAGCTCGACCTTCAGCGTGCATTCGTGCGAAATCGCAAAATCATCCCCGTCGAGACGGATGCGGCAGTCGCCGCGCGCCGCGTAGAGCAGATGCGTGCCTGCAAGCAATGGCCGCTCACCCGGTTCCCTGAGCGCCGCAAGCGCGATCTCCGCAGCTCCGCGCCGTGCCATCAGGTTCACGACCTCGACGGGGCCCGCCTCGAGCGCGGTGACGATCTCGATCTCGCCGGCGAAGCGCACCGTCGTAAATGGTTCACGCTCGTCGAATTCCTGCGTCGGCGATTTCAGCACCAGTCCGCGCCCGCCAACGACCATCTGCAGGCGGTCAATGCCGGGCATGTGGGAGAACGGGCCGGGCGCCACGATCGGCGTGGAAGCAAACCGCCAGAGCAGGCTGTTCCAGTCCTTCACCGGGCTGTCTGCGCGATAGGCGCCCGCAATATCGGTGAAGACGCCGCCGCCGTTCTTCCAGGGCGAGCGGGTGTAGTCTTCTGGTTTCAGCAGCGTGGTCTTCATGTCGGGGAGCCGTCCGGGAAACGCAGTGGGCCGATATCGTCGGCGCATCATGTGCGTAACGACGCGGCTTTGCCAACCGGTTTAACGAGCGGCCCGCAGCTCTGCTATTCGGCCGGGCAAGGAGCTCCGGCCTTGTCCCATTGCCTGATGAAGCCCGCCAGTTCGTTCACGGAATAGGGAGGCTTCTTCCTCTCCGGCCCGGGCTCCCATCCCCACGCGACTCTTGCATCTGTCTTGATATGGCGGACGACCGCGTCAATCGATTCGATGTTGCGGAGCTTCGGATCCCGGAATTGCTTGCAAACCTCGGCGCTGGACTTGCCGAACCATTGTCTCTCGGGCCCCGGAAGCTCCCAGTCCAATGCTCCGGGCGGACCGTGCGGCGTATCCAAGTTATGCGTGGTGTGACACGTCGTGCAGGCGAGATAGTTGCTGCCGTTATCGCCGCCCTTGGCACTGATGTTCATGCCGTGGGGCCGCGGCGTGCTGCCATATTCCGGGCCGGACCACATTGGCACGCGGTCGGTGCCGACATGACAATTGGCGCAGCGCGGATGCGAGAAGACCTGGTGAATCCTGCTCCAGAGTTCGAGGCCGCGTGCTCGATCCTGGGGGGCGGCCTGATCCTGGGCACCAGCCCGCCCAGGACACACGATCAGCAGGATGAGCAGCGCAAGGCGGATCATGTGACGATGCCCTCAGATGAACTGGATGCCCTCGGTCTTGATCAGCGGCAATTTGCGGGCGCGTATCCCGGTCGCGGCGAAGATGGCGTTGGCGAGCGCGGGCGCGGCCGGCGGAACGGCCGGCTCGCCGATGCCGCGGATGTGCTCGAGCCCGGTCTCCAGCGTCCGGACCTCGATCGTCGGCGCCTGATGCATCCGCATGCCTTCGTATTGGTGGTAGTTCGTCTGGACGGCCTTGCCATCCTCGTAGGTCAGCTCGGCGTTCATCGCGTGTCCGAGCGCCCAGATCACGGCACCTTCGACCTGGCTCTTCAAATTATCGGGGTCGAGCACCTTGCCGACTTCGGCTGCAACGCAGACGCGTTCGATCTTGATGATGCTTCTGCCGGTGGCCTCGTCCTGCCGGGTCGAGATCTCGACCACTTCGGCGACCGGCACGCCGAAAGACAGCGTGAAGGCGAGGCCACGCGCGCGGCCCGGCCCGGGACCGCTGCCCCAGTTCGACATCTTGCCGACGGCCTCGAGCACGTCATGCGCCGGTGCATATTTTGGATTCTTCGCGGACAGCCGCAGCCGCTCCTCGAGCGGGTCCGCGCCGGCGGCATGGATCAACTCGTCCAGGAAGCTCTCGTGCAAGAATGCGTTGCCGGACGCGCCGACCGAGCGCCACGAGCTGACCGGCACCAGCTCGGGCACGCGATATCCTCTCACACGGTAATTCGGGATCGCGAACGGCTGATCCCACGCGCCTGCCACGATCACAGGGTCCGGAAGGACGAACGGCAGGTTCAGGCGGCCGAATTGCGACGCACTGACGGATGGCGCGGCGATGGCGAGATCAAAGGCGTCGACCTCGCGGCCCTTCACGGCCCCGCGCATGCGCGCGACCGCGAGCGGACGCGGGAGGTCATGCGTCATGTCCTCCTCGCGCGTCCATGTCATCTTGATCGGCCGGTCCCGATAGGCCATCGCGAGCTCGACGGCCTGACGCACATAATCGTCCTCCAGGCGGCGGCCAAAACTGCCGCCGCAAAGCTGCGCGTGAACGTGGATGTTGTCTTCCGGCAGCCCGGTCATCTCCCGTGCCGCCTTCACCAGGAAGGCCGGGATCTGCGTCCCCGTCCAGATGTCGAGGTGATCGTCCTTGAGCTGCACGACGGCATTCATCGGCTCGAGCGGTGCGTGGGCCAAATAAGGCACGCTGTATTCGGCCTTGATCTCGTTTGCCGCGGTGATCGCGCTATCGACGTCGCCGTCGTCCCTGCAAACGAACAGGCGGTGCTCCGGAGTGAAGCAAGCCTCCGCTGCCGCAAACATGGCCTTGCTGCTCGCCGGATAGGGCGCCTCGCCCCAGGAGAACTTGATCTGCCCGGCGGCCTTGAATGCGCGCCAGGTGTTGTCGGCGATGACGCCGACGCCGCCCTTGAGCGGCACGATCTTGAGGACGCCTTTCGCCTGTGCGGCCGCGGACGAGTCATAGCTCCGCACACCGCCGCCGAGCCGCGGATTGGTGCGGACCGTAGCGTAGACCATGCCTGGAAGCCGGATATCGATACCGAACGTCGCCGTGCCGGTGCACTTGGCCACCATGTCGAGCCGCGGCATCGACCTGCCGAGATATCGCCAATCCTTCGGGTCTTTCGGCTGGATGCCGGACGGCAGCTCGATGCTCGCCGCTGCCTCGGCCAGCGAAGCGTAGCTGAGCGTGCGTCCGTCCGGCAGGACCACGGCGCCGTCCCGTGTCAAAAGCCTGTCTCTCGCAACACCTGTCTGTTTCTCGGCTGCGCGCAGCAGCACCTCGCGCGCGGTCGCGCCGGCAACACGCAGCCTGTGGCACGTATCGGCCACGGTCGAGGAACCACCGGTCCATTGAAAGCCCAGGACCTTGCCCATCCCCTGGCCAATGATTCCCGCCAGAGGGTCGAACCGGCCGATCACCGAGAGCGGCACGCCCTCCCTGCCGACCCTGGTGTTGGCATAGACCGCGCTCGGCGCACCCGGATCGTATTTGATGTCGCTCCAGGCGATATCGAGCTCCTCGGCGAGGAGCGCCGCCTGGAGGGAGTACGCGCCCTGGCCGAGATCGGCGCGCGGCGTGATGAGGGTGACGCCGTCGCGGTCGATCCGCACATAGGGCGTCAGCATGTGCTCGCCCGCCTTGATGCCGTTCTTGAGGCGCCGGTTCACACGGAACGGCTCGGTATAGTAGTAGCCGAACACGAGGCCGCCAGCCGCGACAGCCGCAACTCCGAGCGCGGCGCGGCGCGAAATTGTACCGAGGCGGCTCACGACTTTTGCCCTTGCAGCCTCATCGCTGCGCTCTTGATGGCGGCTCGAATGCGAACATAGGTGCCGCAGCGGCAAAGATTGGCCGACATCACGTGATTGATCTGATCGTCGAGCTCGTCCTTCGAGCGCGGCGGCTTGGCGTTCACCCAGGCATCGAGCAGCGCCGCGGCGGCCATGATCTGGCCGGGCTGGCAATAGCCGCATTGCGCGACCTGATGCTCGATCCACGCCGCCTGCACCGCATGCAACGCCTGCGGTGTTCCAAGCCCCGTGATAGTGATGATTTCGGCGCCGTCATCGATGTCGCCGGTCCTGAGCGAGCACGACCGCACCGGCCGGCCGTCAACATGCACCGTGCAGGCGCCGCACACGGCGATCCCGCAGCCATATTTCGGTCCGGTGATCCCGAGCTCGTCGCGCAGCAGCCACAACAGAGGCATGTCGCCTTCGACATCCACCTCGTATTGCTTTTCGTCGACCGTCAGGCGCATGACCGCTCCGGGCAACAAAATGGCTCTGATGAAATTCAAACGCCGGATTGCCGGCTCGGCCTCAACTCAAGGCTTTAATATTCCTCATTATCGCGCCGGATGCCCGCCCTGGCAAGGTGTGACCACGCGGTCCTTCACGCCGAATTGACGCAGAATGCGCGGCCGGCAAATGCCCGCTTAGCGCGTCATTTCGACGTCAGGGCCGCGACCGGGCGCCAGGCGTCATCGGGGGCGGCCGCAATAAATTGCCGGCATCGGTCACGCATCAGCTCGGCGGGACGATCGTGCGCACGTTGCCTCAGTACGGCCTCGAACTCGGCGAGCGCGGCGGCAAACCGGCGCGCCCGATAATTGGCAAGACCGTGCTCGTAATCTGCGATCCAGCCGGCTTCGGTCACGCCTTCATCTCCGATTCCGATCAGCTCGTGCACGGAGAGCCCCTCCTCGCGTCCGTAAACCGCGATGCTCTCGATCTCACGCGTGAGGACGGCGCCGCGCGCCAGGCGTTCGGTGGCCTCGCCGATCAGGATGCGCGTTCCATAGGCCTTGTTGGCGCCTTCGAGCCGGCTGGCGACGTTCACGGCATCACCGATCACGGTATAATTCAGTCGCAGTTCCGAGCCGATATTGCCGACCAGCATGCGATCCGAATTGATGCCAATGCGGATCTGGAGCGGCTGGCCTAGATCGTCGACGAGGCCGGACTCGTCCATCGCCCTGCGGCAGGCCAGCGCAGCGCGACAGCAGCGCAGGGCGTGATCCGCTTGCGGTTGCGGCGCGCCCCAGAATGCCATGACGGCATCGCCAATGAATTTGTCGATGGTGCCGCCATTGGCAACGATGATTTCCGAGGTGAGGTCGAGATAGCGTGACAGCAGCGGCACCACGCGGTCGCCCAGTCGCTCTGACAATCCGGTAAAGCCGGCGACGTCGATGAACATCACAGTGAGCTCCTGGATGCTGCCGCCGGGCCTTGCCTCGACGCCCTGGCGCAGCAAACCGCGAACGAGATCGGCGGGGATGAACTTGCGGAAGGCGGACAGGCCGGACGCCATCTCGGCGATGGCGCCCGACAGGCTCGCAATTTCCTTGAGCCGCGACGGATGGCGGCGCACCTGCTCCAGCGCGAACGCCTCGACATGGCGAAGCTCGCCGACGACGCGCGACAGCGGCGCGGCAATGACGGAACGCGCCAGCACCGCCGACGCCAGCGCCGCGAGCACGGCGCCGACGGCAAGGCCCAGGATCAGACGGTGAAGCGTCGTCTCGACAGGCCCAAGAAATTCGGCCTCCGGGATCACGGTTGCGAGCGACCAGCCGGGAAACGGCAGCGGCGTCAGCGCAACCTCGTAGGCCGCGCCGCGTGATGTCAAGCGGCTCCGCCAGGCCTCCTTGCGGCCGGCGTCGCCCGCCTGTTCGAGCGCTGCGCGCGCCAGCGGCAGCAGCGTGATGTCGCTACGCGCAGGATGCAGTTCGTCAGCCTCCTTGTCCGGCGCTGCGACGAGCACACCGCTATCGTCGACGATGAAGGCGGTTCCCGTACGCCCGACCTCCAGCTGCGACAGGAAGCGCGCGAGCCTCGTATATTCGATGACGACGGCGAGAACGCCTTGCCGCTCCTGATAGACGTCGATCGGGCCCGCAAAGGCGATCGACGGCCGCTCGCCGGTCGGATGGTCCATCACCCTGAACCATTGCGGGTCGTCCGCGGTGAGCCCGGCCTTGAACCAGGCCTGATCGGCCACGCGGAACTCGGTCGGCTCGAAGCGGCGGTTCGCGAATTCGATGTCGCCGGGCACGACGTCGTATTCATCGACGCGGCGCTGGCCTGGATGGTCGGTCAGCGAGATCTCCATCATTTCCAGCCGGCGATCGCCGAGCTTGTGCGCGGCAAAGAACGAGCCATCGGGCCAGCCAAAGGCGACCCAGGAGATCGTCGCCTGCGACTGCAGCTGCGACAAGAAAACGAACTCGCGCTTATCGGCCTCGCGGGTATCGAGCACATTCTGGAGGAACAGGGTGCGGATCCCGGTATGCGCGGCGCGCGCCTCGTCGACGATCGCCGAAACCTCCTTGCGCACCGCCGCGACGATCTGATCGTTGATGGTGGAAGCGAGTTGCCGGCTGGTCGCCTCCGCCGTGCGCCACCACAACAGGCTGGAAAGGGCGGCGGTCAACAGGATCGCAGCCAGGACCAGCGCGGACACCGCGAGGCGGATGCTGACTGTCAGCCTTGCAACCGCCCGAAGCCTCCGTCCGGGATCAACATTCATCACCGTTCTCGCTTGGTGGACCTGCGCATCATCTGACATCGCTCTACGGCGCCGGCCGCCATTCGTTACGTCTGGCAGGCGCGGCTCATCCCCGCCAATGCCCGCCGGCTAATGTCTCGATAGAGCCAAGGCATTGGATTTGCGCCGGCGCTTGCCCGTTAATCCCGGCCCAAGCGCACCAACCGGGCGCCCCGACCCATCGGTCTCACGGACTCGTGAGCATCCCCGCGGTAACGCCGGCTGCGCGCGAGGCGAACGAGACCATGCGCCTTCGCCTGCCAGGCGATGCATCTGAAAAAGGAGAAATTCGATGTCTGCCAAGCACGTCGTCACCACACTCGCTCTCGCCGGCGCCATGTCAACCGCGCTCGCGACCCTCGCCGCCGCCGCCCCGCTGACCAAGGCCGAGGCCGATGCCGCCATCGCCGCCAAGAAGGAAAAGTGTTTCGGCGTTGCGCTGAAGGGCCAGAACGATTGCGCCGCAGGACCGGGCACGACCTGCCAGGGCACCTCGACCGTCGACTTCCAGGGCAATGCCTGGAAATTCGTCCAGGGCGGCACCTGCACCAGCATCGACCTGCCCGGCGGCAAGAAGGGCTCGCTGAAGCCGGTCTGACGCGGCCCGGCCAATCCATCACGCAACACCCAAGGAAGCGGAGACGCACAATGATCACGGCCACCAAGCCCGCCACCGTGCCGCTCCGCTTTTCACTTCCGATCGGCGGTATCGCCGGGGCCAGCTTCAAGCCCGAGCACCTTGCGGCGATTCTCGAAGCCGCCCCGCAAGCCGGCTTCTTCGAGGTGCATGCCGAGAACTACATGGGCGCCGGCGGAGCGCCGCATCGCGCGCTGGAAGCCGTCCGCCGCGATCATCCGCTGTCTCTGCACGGCGTCTGCATGTCGATCGGCGGGCCGCAGCCGCTCGACAAGACCCATCTCGCGCGCTTCCGCAGCCTTGTCGCGCGCTATCAGCCGGCGCTGGTCTCCGAACATCTGGCGTGGTCGACGCATGAGACCAGCTTCTTCAACGATCTTCTGCCGTTGCCCTATACCGAGGCGACGCTGGCCTGCGTCTGCGATCACATCGACGAGGTGCAGGAGGCGATCCGCCGACCGCTGCTGCTGGAGAACCCGTCGACCTACGTCACCTTCCGCCAGTCCACGATGAACGAGACCGATTTCCTTCGCGCCATCACCGCGCGCACCGGCTGCGGCCTGCTGCTCGACGTCAACAACGTATTCGTGTCCGCGACCAATCACGGATATTCCGCGCTCGACTACCTCGGCGATTTCCCGCTGGCTCACGTCGAGGAGATTCATCTCGCCGGCCACGCGGAGCAGGCCGACGATGACGGCAATCTCCTCCTCATCGACAGCCATGACGGCCCGGTCGCGGATGCCGTGTGGAAGCTGTACGAGATCATCGTCGCGCGGCGCGGCCCCGTGCCGACGCTGATCGAATGGGACAGCAAGATCCCGGAATGGCCGGTCCTGCGGGCCGAGGCCGCCGCCGCGCAGGCGATCCTCGATCGCTGCCGGACGGTCACAGAAACGGATGATCGCCGTGCGGCCTGAAGCTGACCTCGGATTTGCCGCGGCCTTCGCGCCGCCGCTGCTCGATCCCGCGCGTGACGCGCCGACGGACGTGACCGGCCGAAACGGCAAGCCGGCAGGCCGACGCTATGATGTCTACCGCAACAACGTCACGGTTAGTCTGATCGATGCGTTGGCCGCGATCTATCCGGCGGTGCAGCGCATTACCGGCACCGATTTCTTCCGCGCCATGGCGCGCTTCCACGTCCGCAATACCCTGCCGATCTCGCCGCTGCTGTTCGACTACGGCCGCGACTTCCCGGACTTCGTCGCGAATTACGCGCATGCGAAAGACATGCCCTGGCTGGCCGATGTCGCCCGCATCGAGCGCGCCTGGCTCGATGCCTATCATGCCGCCGACGCGTTGCCGCTGCCGCCGGCGCGTCTGTCCGCCATCGCGCTGGAACGGCTTGGCGATCTCGTCCTGACGCCGCATCCGGCGGCACGGATCGTACGCTCGCAATATGCGGCCGTGACGATCTTCGCCGCCAACCGCGACAGCGCGCCCGCGGCACGCATCGACGCGTCAACGCCCGAAGACGCCCTGATCACCCGGGCCGAATTCGAGGTCGTGGTGCGCCACCTTCCGCCCGGCGGCGCCGTCTTTGCGGCCAGCCTGATGTCCGGCGAGCCGCTCGGCGTGTCAGCAATGGCGGCGTTCGACGCGTCAGCCGAGTTCGACATCGCCGCGAACATCGCCGGCCTGATCGCAGCTGGCGCGTTCACCTCGATTGCCTTTGGAGATCCAGCATGATTACGGACCAGCGCATGCCCGCAAGCAGCAGCCTTCCACCTCTCGGCCTGCTCGTCGACAGGGCCAATCAACTGGTGCAGACGCTTGCCGCGCCGTTGCTGGTCCAGCTCGTGCTGCGCGTCGCGCTCGCCGTGCCGTTCTGGCGCTCGGGCATGCTCAAATGGGGCGGCTTTCTGCGGCTCAACGATACCGCCGTGACGCTGTTCAGCGACGAGTTCATGCTGCATCTGCCGGGCGGGCCTTTCCATTTTCCGGCCCCCACGGTGATGGCCTTCCTGTCGGGCTCGGGCGAGATCCTGTTCCCGATCCTGCTGGTACTGGGTCTCGGCACACGATTTGCGGGGCTCGGACTGTTGTTCATGACCGTGATCGTCGAGCTCACGGTGCCCGACGGCTGGCCGATCCATCTCACCTGGGCGGCCATGGCGCTCGGCATCATGGCTTACGGGCCGGGAAACCTCTCGATCGACCATCTCATCTGTCGCGCACGATCGCACGGGCGATGAGCACACCTACATCCCGCTCAACCCGCTATCCACCGCTAGCGTCTGCGCGGTGACATAGACGCTCTCGTCCGACAGGAAGAACAGCACGGCATAAGCAATCTCCCAGGCCGTGGCCTGGCGGCCGAACGGGATGTGGCCCTTGCCGCGGTTGGGGCGGCCGGCGCCGGCTTCGCGGCCGTTGGGGGTGTCGACGAGGCCGGGATAAACGAGGTTGGCGCGGATGCCGCGACGCGATCCGAGGTGGGCGATGTTGCGCATCAGGCCGCCGAGCGCGGCTTTCGATGAATCATAGACCGCCATCTGCGATCCGGCTTTCAGCGCCGCGATCGAGGAGATGAAGACGATGGCGCCGCCATTGTCGAATCTCGGCATTGCGGCGCGGCAGCACAGCATGGGGCCGCGGACGTTGACGTCGTAGATCCTGTTCCACTCTTCGGGGCTGACGTTATCGAGGCCGACCTTGCCGAAGGTGCCGATGTTCAGCACCATGCCGTCGAGGCCACCCATGGCGCGGTGCGCTTCGTCGATCATGCGGACGACGTCGGCCTCGCGCGTGACGTCGGCGGCGATCGCAAAACCTTCGCCGCCCTCGTCGGTGATGCGCTTCACCGTCTGTTCGGCGGAGCTGCAGTTGAGGTCGGCGACCGCGACCTTCGCGTCCTCGCGTGCGCATAAAATGCTCATGGCGCGACCATTGCCGATCGGGTCGGTGGCGGCGTCGAACACGCGCTGGCCGCCCCCGACGATCAGGATGCGGCGTCCTTTCAGGCGCCCCCTGCCCGGCGCTTCGCCCAATGATTCCGCGCTGGGCGGACGGACGTAGCGCTCCGGCCTGGTCTCTGGGTCCGTCATCTCATCCGCCCTGCTTCTTGCCGCCCTCATAGACCTTCATGCCGGCGGCGGGATCGAGATCGGTCTCGGTCGCCTCGGTGAGGCGTGCCATCATCATGTAGAAGCCGAGTACGACGATGGATTCGACGATCTCCTGGTTGCTGAAATGCGCGCGGGCAGCCGCGAAGGTCGCCTCCGCCACGCGGACATTCTCGACCACCTCGCGGCCGAATTTCAGCAGCGCGCGCTCCGCCTCGCCGAGCGCGGCGGCATCGTAGTCGCCGCACTCGACCGCATCGACCTGTCCTTGCGTGCAGCCGACGCCGAGCGCGATCGGCACGTGCTGGCGCCATTCATAGGCGCCGCCCTCCAGCTGGGCGGCTTGCAGGATCAGCAGCTCGCGGTTGACGGAAGAGAGCTTCTGCTTGTGCAGGATCGAATTGCCGAGGCGCATCGCCGGAATCATGTTGGCCTCGGCATGGGCCATCATGCGGAAGATGTTGAGCTTGACCGGCATGCGGTCGAACGAGGCGCGGATGTCCCCGCTCGTCGTCTCCGGATCAATCAGGGGCAGCCTTGCCACGCGTCTCTCCCTTTGCTTTGCGTTTCTTGTTGTCGTCGTTGCCACCGTCCGCCGCGATCAGCGACAGGAAGAAGGCGAGATAGCGGTCGATCGCCTCGATCACCTTCGGCCGCGGCGAGGGCACTGCGCCCATCACGTAATGCTCGAGGCGGATGTAGATGAGGCCGGCGGCGAACAGCCGCGCGGTCTCGCGCGGATCGGTGGTCGAGATCAGGCCGGAGAGCGCGAAGCCGCGGAAATAGTCCGTCATCATGCTCTGCTCGCGCGCATAGAAATGGTCGGCGAACTTGGCACGGATGCCGGGCACGCGGTTGCGCTCGGCGGTGATGACCTTCTGGAACTGGTGCTCGCGCGGGTCGGACCATTGCTCGACGAGGTCGAGCGCGAACTGCCGGCAGAACGCGGCGGGCTGGCGCGCGAGCTGCTTGTAGCGCGGCTCCTCCAGCCGGCTCGCCGAACTTGCGGGGCCGTGCTCGCTGACGATCGCCTCGAGGATCGCGGCCTTGCCGGAGAAATGATTGTAGAGGCTGCTCTCACGGATGCCGACGCGGCGCGCCAGCTCGCGCATCGAGGCGCCACCATAGCCGCTCTGCGCGAACAAATTGAGCGCTTCGGTGAGGATGCGCTCGCGCGTCGTGGGCGCGGCCGCTTCCGCCGCGCTGGAGGTATGGACAGCCATGACGGCTTGACTAACGAACGATCGTTCGCTAGTCAACCGTACGAACGATCGTTCGACGATCGGCAGCCACGACGCAGCCAACGATCTGCACGAGCGGCTGGCATTCAACTCCGCTCGATAAGCGGAGAGCAAATGGGGGAACAATGCCATGGCACGCCTCGCTCGCCCTTTGCCCGCGCGGCAAACCATCACGACGCTTCTCATCGTCACATCGTCACTGCTGATTGCGGCACCGTCCGCCCACGCCGAAGACCCCGCCGCCTACCCCACGCACAAGATCAAGATGCTGTTGCCCTATGCGGCCGGCGGGGGCGGCGACGTGGTCGGCCGGCTGCTCGCCGACAGGATGGGCAAGACACTCGGGCAGAGCATCTATATCGAGAACCATACGGGCGCTGCCGGCACGCTCGGCACGCAGATGGTCGCGACGTCGCCGAATGACGGCTACACCATCACCGTCGGCGGCATGACCACGCATGTGCTGGCGCCGGCGATCTATCCGAAGCTGCCCTACGATTCGATCAATGATTTTACGACGATTGGCCGCGTCGGGACGTCTTCGATCATCGTGGTAGCCACCAAGGACTTTGCCGCCAATGACATCAAGGGCCTGATTGCGCTCGCGAAGAAGGGCGAGCCGATCCAGTACGGCAGCTGGGGCATC
>NZ_LWIG01000063.1:135198-136516 GCF_002068095.1 Bradyrhizobium sacchari
CGGCTCGACCGGGCAATTCTGCGCGGAGATCCTGATGCAGCAGACAGGCATCAAGATGGAGCACGTGCCGTTCAACGGCATCGCCAAGCTTGCCGGCGACCTGCTCGGCGGCCACATCGCGCTGGCAACGCTGGACGTTGCGACCGCGACGCCGCTGGTGAAGGACGGCTCGATCAAGGCGCTGGCCGCCTGCGGCGAGCGCTCGCCGAGCCTGCCTGATGTCGCCAGCTACAAGGAGCAGGGCGTGCCGTTCGACCGCAGCCTGTCCTGGGCGATGTATGCGCCGGCGGGCCTTGCTCCGCCGATCGCCGCGAGGCTATCGGAGGCGCTGAAGGACGCGCTCGGCGACGCCGGGGTCAAGGAGAAGCTGTTGAAGCTCGGCATCACACCGCAATTCGTGCCCGGCGAGGAGCAGCGCGACATCAACGCCCGCGACATCGCAGCCTGGAAACAGGTTGCCAAGGACGCAGGCATCGAGGTCAAGTGAGCAGGCAGACGAGCGGAGCCCGGGCATGAGCCGCATCTTTGGCGCGGTGCGCCAGAATGGTTACGTGGTGCGGGACATCCACGCCGCGATGAAGCACTGGATCGAAACCATGGGCGTCGGTCCCTGGTACTACATGGACCGGGTCCAGACCGACTGGTTCCGCCATCGCGGCCAGGACTCGCCGGTCGAGATGAGCATCGCGCTGGCCAATTCCGGCGATCTGCAGATCGAGCTGATCCAGCAGCGCAACGACGCGCCCTCGCTGTACAAGGAGTTTCTGGACGCCGGCCACGAAGGCCTCCAGCACATGTCCTATTGGAGCCACGATTACCAGGCGCTCTACGACAAGGCGATCGGGCTCGGCTACAGGATCGGCCACGAGGGCCAGATCGGCGGCGACAGCGGACGCTTTGCCTATTTCGACACGCAGGCGCATCCGGGCACGATCGTCGAGATCTCCGACATCAGCGGCACCAAGGGCCCGTTCTTCGAGAAGGTCCGGCAGGCGGCTTTGAGCTGGGACGGCACGCGGCCGATCCGCGAGGTCGGCGGCGGGAGATCGTAGAACCGATCGCGGACCTGGCGAGCAGGGCCGTGCAAGAACCGGCGGGGCTTATCTCCTTGCCGCCGCGGCAGTGGGGAAACCATGCTAACGTGCCCCTCGTGTCCGAACCTTCAGCGAGGCAAGCATGTCCAGCACTGACAAGGTTTTCGCCGGCTCGATCCCAAGAATCTACGACGAGTATCTCGTCCCGCTGATCTTTGCCTACTACGCCGCCGACATCGCAAAGCGTGTCGCAGCTCTCTCCCCGTCCGCAATATTGGAAACCG
>NZ_LWIG01000063.1:136576-158371 GCF_002068095.1 Bradyrhizobium sacchari
CGGCGGCGCTACCAGCCGGCATCCGTTATGTTGCGACAGATCTCAATGAACCGATGCTCGCGGTCGCGGCGCAGCGCCAGGGCGAGGACCCGCGCATGAGCTGGCGCCAGGCGGACGCCACCGCCCTGCCCTTCGACGACGCCACGTTCGACGTGGTCTGCTGCCAGTTCGGCGTGATGTTCTTTCCGGATCGCGTCAAGGGTTACGCAGAGGCGAAGCGGGTGTTGCGGCCGAACGGCACCTTTGTGTTCAACGTCTGGGACCGTATCGAGGAGAACGTGTTCGCCGATGACGCGACACGCGTGCTCGGACAGGTTTTTCCCGACGATCCGCCCCGCTTCATGGCGCGCACGCCGCACGGCTATCACGACAAGGCCGTCATCAAGGCCGACCTGGAGCAAGCCGGTTTCCGCGACATTTCGATCGAAACGCTTGCCGCGGTGAGCCGCGCGCCCACGCCCGAATATGTGGCCTTCGCCTATTGCCAGGGAACGCCGCTGCGCAACGAGATCGAGGCCAGAGACGCGAGCAAGCTTCAGGCTGCGACGGACGCTCTTGCCGAGGAGATCCGGACCCGTCACGGACCCGGCCCCGTCGAAGCCAAAATTCAGGCGCTGGTGATCACCGCGCGGCCGTAATCGAAACTTTGTCGCAGCCTTACCACCAGCTTCGCTGAATCGGCTGCGTCGATTGATAGTACTGGTACTGGCCGCCGCGCTGGCGGCGCGGGTTGACCGGCTGCGCGTACGGATCGCGCTGCTGGAAGAAGAAGCCGAAGCCGTTGCCGCCATTGTCCCAGCCGTCGTCGCTGGCAACGTCCATCGGCGGAGCGGTCGGCTTGCGCGTGATGAAGCCCCCCTGGGGATGGTTGCTCAGCACTGCGACGAACTCGGTGCGGTAGTTGGTCTCGCTGCTCAGCGGCTCGTCCGAGATGATGATCGAGGAGCGTGGTAGCGCCGTCGGCCCGATGCGATCCCACACCTCCTGCGGGATGGTGATGCGGTCGAGCGCGTTCTTGGCATCGTCGCCGCTGTCGATCGTGACGACGCTCCAGCGCAGGCCCGTGTCGGTCTTCGCCATCGCCGTGAAGATATGCGTGCCGAGCGGCTGGTCGGGATTGCGGATCGTGACGGGAACCTCGATGCTGGTGTCGAACACCTCGCCGCCGCCGTCCGGCGCCGGCTTGTGCGTGTTCCGCCGCACATAGAGCTTCTGCGTCGCGCGGCTGATATAGACCGAGACCGGCTCCAGCGCGAGCTTGGCATCGGTCGCGGCCTTCACCGCGTCGGCCTTCTTCGCCGCGGCCACCTTCGCCGCCTCTTTCGTCGCGGCGACCGCGTCGCGCTTCGGCTGCGCGGCGGTCTTGGCGGCATCGAGCTGCGCCGTCGCATCGGCGGCCTTCGCGGCCGCCTTCTGCTTCAGCTCGTCGGCCTTGGCGCGGGCCTGATCGGTCTTTACATTGGCAAGCGTCTTGTCGGCGAAGGCGAGCTCGGCGTCGGCACGGGCCTTCTGCTGCTCGAGCTTGCGCAGCAATGCCGGCAGCGAGGCCGCCTCTTTCGCGGCAGCGGCCGCTGCCTTCTTGGTCTCGTCGGCGGCCCTTGTGGCTTCCTCGGCCTCGGCGGAGAGCTTGTCGATGCGGCCCGGCGCCGCCACGATGGCGTCGCGCTTCGGCACGAACAGCGAGGGATGGGTGAAATCGACCGGCGCCGCATCGTTCGGCGAGATGATCACCCGCATGCCGATGTTGGTTTTGTCGAACAGGCCCTCGGCAAAGCCGAAGGGCATGCGCACGCAGCCATGCGAGGCGGCATAGCCCGGCAGCGGCCCGCCATGCAGCGCAATACCGTTCCAGGTGATGCGCTGCATGTTCGGCATCCAGGCATCGTCATACATGGTCGAGTGGTGGTCCTTGTCCTTCTCGACGATGGCGAAGACGCCGGCCGGCGTTTCGCGTCCCGTGGTGCCGGTCGAGACCGGCGCGCGCAGGATCCAGCCGTCGGCATCATAGAAAGTGACCTGCTGGCTCTTGATCGACACGACGGCCATGATCGGCTCGCCCGCCTCGCGCGGCGNCCGCCTCGGCCGCCTGGCGGGCCTGCTTGGCTGCGGAGGCCGGGCCCAGCGTCGCGAATGCGACGATCGCCGCGAGCGTCACAACCCCGGGAGGCCCCCAACGCCGCATCGCCACGGTAGATTGCGCCGTTGTCATCAGGTTTTTCATGCCATCCTCGGTCGAAATGCCAGTCCGCGCGTGCCGGTCAAATATCAGTTTGCGATCTCTGAATTAAGAAATCACAGCCGCCATACGTTCCGTCTGTGGCGAGATTCGGCCCGCTCCGGCGCCAAATCTGTCATATACGACGGTCCGTACGGGCGGAAGGGCGGCTTGGGCCGTGGCAGGTCCGGAGCTGGCGGTCCACCGCTGCGGCAGAATGTCCGGGCTTGGCGGCGGAGCAGCTCACCAAACGTCAGGGCAGCCCGCGGCGGCAGGCTAGACGCCCAGCGCCTTCCGGTTGAAGCGCCGCAGGACACGGAGCGACAGGGTACGGACATTGGCGACATTGAGCAGCCAAGCCGCTGCCGCGTACGCGAGCCCACCGGCAAGGCTCACCATGGTCAGCGCCACGAAGCCAGTGCCATTGACCTGCGCGCGCGCGACCAGGATCGCGCCCGCCATCACGGCTGCGGAGACGGCCACACCGGCGAGGCGGCTCGCGTCGAACGGCACGGGATGGGCGCGGTGCATCAGCGCGACCGCGACGACGAAACCGATCGCCTCGGTCGCGAGCGTCGCCAGCGCGGCACCATGGATCCCGTAGCCCGCCACTAACGCGAACATCAGCGTCACGCTCACCACCAGCGTGAGGAAGGACTGCGCCGCCAGCATGAAGGGCCGCTCGGCGAGCTGAAAGCTGATCTGGACATAGAACTGGTTGGCGATGCCGAACAAGCGGGCGAGCACCAGGATCGGCAGCAATGCCGACACGCCGGCACGGAAATCCGCGCCCACCAGCGTGCCTGCAACCTGGTCGGCTGCGAGCGCCAGCCAGATCGCGACGGGAGCGACGACGACGAGCAGCAGCTCGAGGCTCTCCGTCAACCGCTCGCGCGTCGTCTCGTTGTTGTTCTCCGACAGAGACCGGAACACCAGAGGCACGGTGGCCGCAGCGACGCTGGACGCGATCATCACCATGAACTGGCGCGGCAGGTCGGCGGCGACGCCGAAGATGCCGGCGGCGTCCTTGCCGAGCAGATAAGCGACGATGAGACGGTCGCAGCTCGAGTACAGCGCGACCGAAAGTCCGGCCAGCGTCAGCGGCAGGCCGTAGCGCGCAAGCTGCACGAACTGGCTGCGCTGGAAGCGCGCGATCTTGGTGCGGTCGCCGACGAGATTGAGAATGATGCCGGCGAGCGAGCCGAGGCCGAACGCGGCGAG
The DNA here is from genome assembly GCF_002068095.1 of Bradyrhizobium sacchari. Lineage (GTDB taxonomy): Bacteria > Pseudomonadota > Alphaproteobacteria > Rhizobiales > Xanthobacteraceae > Bradyrhizobium > Bradyrhizobium sacchari. The sequence goes on from NZ_LWIG01000063.1 coordinate 140,013, forward strand.
CAGGCCCAGGCCGCCCCAGCCGAGCCAGATTGCCGCGAGGCCGAAGCCGACGCTCGCAACGCTGCGCACGATCGAGATCGCGGCGAAACGATAAGGACGCAGCCTGGCGCGCTCGAACTCCTGGCCGACATCGACCGCGTTGGCCATGACCGCGACGAACATGCTGGCGAGCAGCAGCTCGGCGCTGACGTCGCTGCGGAACAGGAACACCAGCGGCGTGGTGGCGCAGAGCACCGCGACCGTCAGGCCAAAAGCGACCATCGCCGTGCCGCGAAAGTCCACCTCCGCCGACATCGCCTGATAGCGCGACACCGACAGCTTGATCCAGGCAAAGAAGATCGCGCCGAGAATGCCGGCAAGGCTGATGCCGACGACATAGACGCCGTACTCCGCCGGGCTCAGGAGCCGCGTGTAGGCCGTGACCGCGAAGAAGCCCACCGCCGCCGGCAGGATGTAGGCGACGAGATAAATGGAGAAATGGCGGTTCAGCATGCGAGCACGGGACCGGCGGCGTCTCGAGGATTAACGGAGCGTTAAAACACTTGGCCTTTGCTGCGGCATCCGCACTGCGCCGCCAGCGCCGGTCAGGATAGCCGCTTAAGCCTGCAAATCGGATCGCGAATGAAACGTGTCAGCGGTTATCGCGCGTTAGCGTTAAGTTTGCCCTGTCCTTGTGGGGACCGGCGGGATCACGGAAAAGAAGCAATGATATCAAAAGGTCGCCCGATCCTTCCGATGCGTGGACGTGACTGACATGGACGTTGCCGAACGAACACGGGCGCAGCCGGCCTCCTCGCCGCGTAGCGGCACCGACGCTCCGCTGGTTCCGGCGGATTTCGGGACGCAGGGGCGCGACAGGATGGTCCTCAACCTCTTTTTCGAAGAGCGGGACGACCGCTGGCTTCCCGGCGACCGCCACATCCGGCCGCTGCTGCGGCGGCTGGTCAAGGGCGAGTCCTTCATCAGCGGGCAGCGGCGCGTGCTTCTCAATCTGTGCGCGGGCCTCGACCGGCTCGGTATCCGCTATCGCATCAACGACTATCGCTACATTCGGAAGCATCCGGAGGAACTCGCCTGCATCATCGGGCGGACGTTCGTGCTCGACTGGTTCAAGTGGAAGAATCCGCTGCTGCTCGGCGTCGCCATGTATGATCACCCGGTCGATGCTCCGGAGCACCTGAAGGACCTGCAGGTGAAGCGCGTGCTGGTGCCGTGCAAATGGTACGCCGACATGTTCCGCCCGCACTGGCCCCATGTCGACGCCTGGCCCGTCGGCATCGACACCGACCTGTGGACGCCGACACCGGCGGACCACAAGAGCGTGGACGTGCTGCTCTATGACAAGGTTCGCTGGGATTACGAACGATATGCGGCCGAGCTGATCGAACCGATCCGCCGACATCTCGAGGCCAGCGGCCGTACGGTCGAGGTGATCCGCTACGGTCACTACAAGGAAGACGACTACAAGGCGGCACTGGCGCGTTGCCGCAGCATGATCTTCCTGTGCGAGCACGAGAGCCAGGGCATCGCATGCCAGCAGGCGCTGTCGAGCGGCGTTCCCGTCTTTGCGTGGGATCGCGGCGGGCCGTGGCAGGATCCGAAGTATTTTCCGCACAAGGTGAGATACGAAGGCGGCGTCTCGTCCGTGCCGTATTTCGACGCACGCTGCGGCATGACGTTCAACGATGCGGCCGGCTTCATCTCCACGTGGGACGAGTTCTGGTCGCATGTCGGCGCCGCCGACTTCGCGCCGCGCGACTATGTGACCGAGAACCTGACGCTCGAGAAGGGCGCGCTTCACTATTACGAGATCGCAGAAGCCGTGATGCAGAACCACGCGTGACCAGGCTCGACAGACGCCAATTTCTCCTCGGCAGCGCCGCAACGCTTGCGGCGGGCGCCTCCGCATCAGCATTGCCGGCCTCGAAGCTCGCCCAGCGACGTCAGGGCTTTGGCGCGGCGGCCACGCTCTGGGACCTGCAGGCCGATCCCAGGCTCGGCGAGGCCATCAGCACCTATTGCACTCAGGTGGTTCCGGTGCTCGAGCTGAAATGGCCGATGCTGCGGCCGGACGCCCACACCTTTGCCTTCGAGCGCGCCGATGCGATCCTGGACTTCGCGCGGGCGAACGATCTGACGATGCGCGGACACACCCTCGCCTGGTATCACGACATTCCGGACTGGACCAAGCAGATCAAGGATGCCAAGGGCATCGAGCGCGCCTATCTCGACCACATCGGCACCGTCGTGTCCTACTACAAGGACAAGCTGACGTCGTGGGATGTCGTCAACGAGCCGATCCCGGACAATCCAAAGGGGATCGCCGACCGGCGCGATACGTTCTGGACGCAGCATCTCGGCAAGAACTGGATTCCGCTGGCGTTCCGCACGGCGGCCGCAGCCGATCCATACGTGAAGCTCGCCATCAACGAATACGACATCGAGTCCGCCAGGGATTCTTTCATTGCGAAGCGCGCGGCCTATCGCAACCTCATCATGGAGCTGCTCGACCAGGGCATTCCGCTGCACGCGGTGGGACTGCAATCGCATCTGCATGCCGAGCTCGAGATCGACACGCATGGCCTTGCCGAATTCGTCACCGAGCTGCGCTCCTGGGGGCTCGAGGTGCTCGTCACCGAGCTCGACGTCGACGATCAGAAGCTGACGGGTAGTCCCGGCGAGCGCGATGCGATCGTCGCCAAGCGGGTCGACGATCTGCTGACGGCCGTCTCGGCCAGCGGCCCGGTGCGCTCGATCCTGACCTGGGGCCTCTCGGATCGCTACAGCTGGATCAACGGCACTTTCGCCCGCAAGGACAAGCAGCCGAACCGCCCCTTGCCGCTCGACGGCGAGTTCAAGCCGAAGCCGTTCATGGACGTCATCAGCAAGTTCACGAAGGACGTTTGATTCTAGCGCGCCTTCGGCGCCTCGAACGTTTGTGTGTCCCCGATCTGATCAGGAGCCAGGGCCGGACTGCGTCTGTCAGCCGAGCTCAGCCTGAAGACGTCGCGGATGTCCTCGATCGAGGTCGACGAATAGGACTGGATGCAGAGCGCGACCTGCCCGGGGGAAGCTACGCGCATCATCGCTTCGATGGCCGGACGGTCGAGGCGCGTGTCGTCCCAGTGCGACACCGCGATGCTGTCTTCCGTCACCCGATGGGCGGCCAGATGCTTCGGCGAACTGGCGACGAAGTTTCCGTAAAGCAGATACTCGGAAAACTTCTTCTTCCGGCACAGTGCCAGAGCCCAGCTCAGGCCCGTTGCCGACTTGATGGCATCCGTCATCGCGCGCGCCGTATCCTTGTCCCAGACCAGCGCGTTGCCGACATAGTCGTCGGCCGGGAACGAGCGCTGCTCGACACCGAGAAGCCGATCGACGGTGCGCAGCCACAGCACATGCAGGGGGTGCTCGGCATCGATCCCCTTGCGCGTGACGAAGAGCGGCGTCTTCTCGCCGCCGGCGTACCGGCCGACGTCGAATTCGCGGAAGAACAGATTGTCCGAATCCAGAATGCAGACGCGCTGCTCGGGCGCATTGAGGACGCCGGCGATCTTCAGGATCTGCTGGATGTGCCAGCCGTGCACGGGCGACGACAGCAGCGACAGCCAGACGCGTCGTTTGCTGATGAACTGGAGCGCCGGCGGCAGCGCGAACAGCCATTTCGGCAAGTACCGCGAGGCCGGAACGATGACGCGCTTGTCGGACCCGAACCGCGCGAACAGCGGCACGTCCTCATCGTTAACGAAAACATAATGCCGCGTGTATCCCGTCAGCCAGGTGTCGATGCTCTCGCAGAGCAGCGAAAAGCGCTCGATATCCTTGGCATAGCTCGCAGTCAGCAGGGCAACGGAATGCATGGGCGCGCTCGAATGGCCATCAGGCTGCACTCATAGCCGCACTGCGAGATGCTGGAAACTCACAAGCGGAATCAAGGTAAAATGAAACGAAGAATTAGCCATCCGACGGCAGCCCCTGATCGAGCCTGCGGAAGCGCAGCGGCGCGAGGGCAGAGGCGCGCTGCCACCAATCGGCGACGCGGTCGTCGAGCGCGGTCATGCCGCGGCCCTGGCCGGGGAAGATCCGGATCGGCTGCACCGCCTCGGCCTCGAAGCCCTTCGGCCGCCGCGTGATCTTGATCACCGCGCCTTCGCGGTCGCGCTGGGTCAGCGGCACCAGGAGGCGCCCGCGCGGACGCAGCGATTGCAGCCAGAGCGGATGCGGATGCGGGAAGCCGGCATGGATGATGATCACATCGGCGACTTCATCGATCAGCTCGCGCCCATTACGATGCACCACTTCGACATTGGCATAGGCATGAAGGAAGCTCGCAGCGCGGGATGCCAGACGCTCGTCGCATTCGATCGCTTGCACGCGCCCCTTGGGGCCGACCATCTTCGACAGTATCGCGGAGAAATAGCCTAGACCGCAGCCGATCTGCAGGACACGGTCGTTCTCCTTGATGTCGAGCACGTCGATGAAATGCGCCCAGAGGCTCGGCAGGCCGGTGTCGAGCTTGCGGCGCGCGTCGATCGCGACCAGCACATTGTCATAGAGATGAACGGGATCGGCATCCGGCGTCAACCGATAGCTGCGCGCCGCCTCGCTCTTGATACGCCAAGGGCCCCTGGCGAGAAAATCCTCGCGCGGAACGGCAGCGAGCGCGTCGAGCAGACGCTTTGAGAAAATCCTCTCACGCTTTGCAATCATCGCGACGTAGCGGGCACGCGCGGCGGCAAGATCGCTCATCTCGCCGCATCGGCCTGTTCACGAACCGGCGCGTCCGTATCGAGCTCCTTGACCAGTTGCATCGCCTGCTTCAGGTCCGGCGTGTAAAAACCCTCGCTGAACTTGTTGACGATCGGCACGAGCAGCAGACGTGCGTGCTCACGCCTGCCGGCCTGGTGCCACAGGCGCGCCAGGCTGACGGCGGAGCGAAGCTCCCAGGACAACGCACCCTGCTTGCGCGCGATCTCCAACGACTGGCCGAACAGATCCTCGGCCTCCTGCACCGAAGCCGGATCGCCATCCGACAGCGTGATCTCGCCTTGCAGGCGATAGACTTCGGCGAGGTAGGAATGATCGCCCGTCCGCCGCGCGGTCGCGAGCGCGCCGTCCAGCGCGCGCAAGGCGGCCTCGCGCATCCCGACCTTGGCATACGCCTCCGCCAGCAGGCAGCGGAACCAGCACCCGGCGAGCCAGGAATCCATCGCCTCATATTCATCGAGGCCGAAGCGCATCTGGCTGAGACCTTCGTCGGCCTCGCCGAGCTGCGTCAGCGCCCAACCGCGCAGAATCGCGGCCTGCTGCTTCCAGTGCAGGAAATTGTGCTCGGTCGCGATGATCATGGCGCGGTTGGCGTGATCGCGCGTGCCCTCGACGTCGCGCAAATGCTGGCAGAGATAGGCGCCGAACACGAGCGCGAAGGCGAGCGTGAAAGGATGTCGGATCTTCTCGGCATTGGCGATCGCCTGCTCGCTGTGCTGGCGCGCTGCGTCGGGCCGGCCGAGGAACCAGAGCAGATAGCCGAGATAGGACAGCGAGACGACACCGGGATCGGTGCCGTGGCGCTCCATCAGATCGGAATGCAGATCGGCGCTGTAGAGGTTGATGCAGCGATGCAGATGATGCTGCGAGGCGGCAAAACGGCCGCGGTAGAGCATGGTCATCGCGATCGAGCGGTGCGCCTCGATCAGATAGCCGGTCTGCTGCGCCGGTTGCGACCGCTGGTTCAGCCGCTCGCGTTTGGCGAATTTCAACAGCTCGACGCTGAGATCGTGCGCGCGGCTGAGATCGGCGCGGATGAAATGGCAGACCCAGAGACCGCGGGTCGCAGCGAAGGCCTTCTCGTCGTCGCCGAGCTGCTGGCCGAGCTCGAGCGCGCGGATGTAGTTCTCCTCGACTTCCTGCACCGCATAGCCCTTGGCGGCGATCAGCGCGTTGCCAAGCGCGATACGCAGCTCGAGCTCCATCTCGTCGGCCCCCTGCATGCGCGCATTGGCCTGCACGACGTTCAAGCCCCGGCGCAGATGGCCGATAGCCTCCAGATTGGCGCCGCTCCTGGCCGCCTGCTTGCCGGCCTTGAGCCAGAAGCTGGCGGCGCCCTCGCTCTGGCCTGATTCGGTGAGGTGATGGGCCAAGAGCTCCGGCTCGCGATCGGTCTTCTCCGGATACATCTCGCCAAGCACCTGCGCGATGCGCGCATGCAGCTTGCGGCGCTCGCTGTGCAACAGGCTCGCATGCGCGGCGTTCTGGATCATCACGTGCTTGAAGGAGTAGAGCGCATCCGGCGGATGACCACGCCGCATGACCAGCCCGGCCTCCTCCAGATGGTTGAGCGCGGCCTCGATCTGTTCCGCCGGAGTGTTGGCGACGGCCTGAAGCGTCTCGTAGGAGAACTCGCGGCCGATGGTGGCGCCGATCTGCGCGATCCGCTTGAATGGGCCCATCCGATCGAGCCGCGCCATCAGCGAATCCGTCAACGTTGCGGGGATCGCCAGCTGCCGCCACGGGCCCGACAGCACGTAGCGCCCATGCCGCTCGGTCAGGAGATTGGATTCCAGAACGGTCTTGGTGAGCTCTTCCAGAAACAGCGGCACGCCGTCGGTCTTGACGATGATCTCCTCGACGACCTCCTTGGGCAGCTCCCTGCCGGCGACACGCTCGACCAGCGTCGTGCGCAGCTGCCGGCTCAGGCGGTTGAGCACCAGCGTGGTGATATGCGAATGCGCGTTCCAGCTCGGCTGGAACTCGGAGCGCGCGGTGATGATGACCAGGATCGGCCGGTTCTGCACCCGGTCGACGAGCAGGTCGATCACCTCGCGGGAGGTCGGGTCGATCCAGTGCAGATCCTCGAACGCGATCACCAGCGGCATCTCGCGCGCCAGGCCGAGGAAGTGACTGACCAGCGCCGTGACGGTGGCATCCTTCTGCTGCTGCGGCGACAGCTCGAGCGGCGGATAGCGGCCCCCGGTCGGGATCGACAACAACGCGGCGAATAGGGGCGCGACCTGCTCGACGTCGCCATGCGCGGCGGCGATCGCCGTCTCCAGGCTCGCCAGCGACAGCGCGGAGGCATCCTCGCGGTCGAGGCCGAGGGCGAATTTGAGCTGTTCGGCGAACGGATAGAGAGCTGTCGAGGTGTAGTAGGGCGAGCACTGGAACGAGACCTGCGCATGCCGGTCGCCCGATATCCGCTCGAAGATTTCCTGGATGATGCGCGACTTGCCGATGCCGGGCTCGCCGAACTTGACCACGACCTGGCCGTCGCCATCCTTGGCCTGCTGCCAGCGGCCCATCAACAGCGCGATCTCCTCCTCGCGGTTGACGAGCGGCGTCAGCCGCGCGCCCATCGCCGCGGCGAAGCGGGTCTCCACCCGCGTGGCGCGCACGACGTGCCAGGCCTGCGCCTTCTCCGCGATGCCCTTCAGCGCATGGACGCCGAGATTGCGGTAGTCGAACTTGCCCTTCAGCAGTGACTGTGTCGAGGCGGAGATCACGACGCCGTTGGGCGGTGCCAGCGCTTGCAAGCGCGCCGCGAGATTGACGGTTTCCCCGACCGCGGAGTCGCGCTCTTCGGTGCCTTGCCCGACGAGATCGCCGACCACCGCGAGACCGGTCGCGATGCCGATGCGGACAGCGGGCGAATGGCTGAGTGCACCGCGCGGCTCGATCGCGCGCGCGGTCGACAGCACCCGCACGATCTCGAGCCCCGCGCGCACCGCGCGCTCGGCATCGTCCTCATGTGCGGTCGGATAGCCGAAATAGACCAGGATGCCGTCGCCGACGAAACGGGCGGCAAAACCCTCGTAGTGCCTGACCACGCGGACGCAGGTTTCGCGGAAGCTCGCGATCATGTCGCGCACGTCTTCCGGATCGAACTGCACCGAGAGCGAGGTGGAATCGACCATGTCGCAGAACATGGTGGTGAGCTGGCGCCGTTCGGCACCAACCTCCGCCCGGGCCTGCGGGCGTGGCGCCGCGGCCGGCGGTTGCGCCGTTTCAGCCTGGAACAGCGCCGCCATGGCCCGCTGGAGCCGCTTGCGATCGCCAAGCGGCAATCCGAGCTCGACCAGATCGGATTCGGTGAGATCCGTCATGACGTCGAGATCGAGGCGGTGCTGCGCGAAGAGATCGGAATAGTGACCGAGACCGATGCCCTCGAGCCAGCGCTTCAGCCCGCCTTCGGTTGCCGTGCTTGGCTCATTCTCCAGCATGGTGATTCTGCCCGACCATCATTCCGTCGAAGGGCTTTGGGCCCCTCAACCACAGATTTTGGGGGCCGAACTTCACCTCAGACTGGACGCGTTCTCTAACTCTTGAGAAGAATAGCTCAATCGGATCAAAAGGGAATGGCATTGTCGGACATTGCATCCGGAGCGGGATCGGTCGGCGCGGGCCTCGAAACCAAGATCTTTTCCCATGTCGGCGGCGTTCTCGACTTCTACGCCCGCAGGATTCCTGCGGCGCCCGCCCTGCTGGCCCCTGGCCGGCCGGCCCTCAGCTACGGCGCGCTGGGCGAACGGATACAGGATCTCGTGCGCATGCTGCGCGGGCTCGGCATCGCGCCAACGGACCGGATCGCCGTCGCGCTGCCGCGCGGCGCCGACAGCGCGCTGGCTCTGATCGCGGTCGCCTCGAGCTGTGCCTGCATCCCCGTCAATCCCGATCTGACGGCCGACGAGCTGCAACGCTATTTCAGCGAATTGAAGCTGACGGCGCTCGTCACCCGAGCCGACATCAACTCACCCAGTCGTGATGTCGCCAAGGCGCTCGATATTGCGGTGATCGATTTCGCGCCGGGGCCGAGAGACGATCTCGGCGGCTGCACGTTCATGGGCACGACCGTCGGGCCGGCCAACACGAGCGGCGCCTCGCGCGGCGACGACGATGCGTTCATTTTGCTGACGTCGGGCACGGCGGCGCGGCCGAAGATGGTGCCGCTGACGCATCGCAACGTGTGCCTCTCCGCCTATAATGCCGGCCACGTGCTGTCGCTCACGTCCCATGATCGCCTGCTCAACGTCCTGCCGCTGTTTCACGCCCATGGCTTGATCTCCGGGCTTCTGACCGCGCTCGCCGCGGGCTCCAGCGTGATCTGCACTGACGGCTTCGACGCCCTGTCCTTCTTCGGCTGGATGCGGGAGCTGCAACCAACCTGGTACACGGCGGTGCCGACCATCCATCGCGCGCTGCTGACGGCGGCGGAAGCGAACCCCGACCGCGTACGGGCCTCATCACTGCGCGTGATCCGCTCCGCCTCGGCCTCGCTCGCCCCCGCGATCCTTGCCGGACTGGAGGCGACATTCGGCGTTCCCGTGCTCGAGACCTACGGCATGACGGAAGCGGCCTCGCAGATCGCGGCCAATTCGTTCGAGCTGCGCAAGGTCGGATCGGTCGGCCGCGCCGCCGGGCCCGAGATCGCGATCATGGACGAAGCTGGCCGTGCGCTCGCGCGCGGCGAGCACGGCGAGATCATGCTGCGCGGGGCGAACATGACCCGTGGCTACTATAATGACGAGGCGGCGACGCAGGCCGCGTTCCGCAACGGCTGGTTCCGGACCGGCGATCTCGGCTATCTCGACGCAGACGGTTATCTCTTCATCGTCGGCCGCATCAAGGACGTCATCAACCGCGGTGGACAGAAGGTCTCGCCGCTCGAGGTCGAAGACGTGCTGCTCGGCCATCCGGCGGTGCTGGAGGCGGGCGTGTTCGCCGTCCCGCACCCCAAGCTCGGCGAGAATGTCGCCGCCGTCGTGGTGCTGCGGCCGAATTCCGAGGCGACTTCGGACCAGCTGCGCCAGTTCGCGCGGAAGCGTCTCGCGGCCTACAAGGTGCCGAGCCTGATCCGCAGCGTGGCGGCGCTGCCGAAGGGCGCCAGCGGCAAGGTCAAGCGCAACGCGCTGGCCGGGTTGATCGCGGAGTCGGCGGATGCCGGCGAGACGCGCCTGCCGCGCAATGCGCTGGAGACGCAGCTCGCCGCGATCTGGGCCGGCTTGCTGGAGCTGCCGCAGGTCGGCATCGACCAGGACGTGTTCGCGCTCGGCGCAGACTCGCTCGCGGTGACGCAGATGCGCTCGCGCCTGCGCGAACGCTTCAACGTCAATTTCTCGTTCGAGGACATTTTTGATTGTGCGACGGTGGCAGCGCTTGCGGCCCGGCTGGAGACCGCAGCAAGCCATCGCGACGCGGCGCTGCCGGCCTGGCGCCAGGCCGCGGTGCCGGCAGCGGACTCGCCGCTGTCGTTCCAGCAGCAGCGGATGTACTTGCTCTCGCGGCTCGATCCGACACGCTACAATTACAATGTCGTCGAGATCGCAATGCTCAAAGGCCCGGTCGACGTTGCCGCGCTTTCTGCAAGCCTCACCGCGATCTGCGTGCGCCACGAGGCGCTACGCTCGGTCTTCATCGAACGGCAGGGCGAGCCGGCGCAGCGCGTGCTGCAAACCCCGCCGCGGTTCGATCGGATCAAGCTCAAGCCGTGCCCTGCGGACAAGCGGGTGACCATCATCCGGCGTGAGGCGCTCAAGCTCGCGCAACACAAATTCGATCTGGCGCAAGAGGCGCCGCTGAGAGTCACACTGCTGTCGTTCGACAAGACGAACCACGCGCTGGTGGTCAACGTCCATCACCTCGTCACCGACGGCTGGTCGCAGCGGCTGTTCTGGGAGGAGCTCGCCGCCCACTATGCCGCGGCACACAGGAAGGGCCTGGCGGCGCTGCCCTCGCCCACCTTCCAGTATCGCGACTTCGCGCTCTGGCAACGGAGCTGGGCGGAGACGCCAGCGGCCAAGGAGCAGCTCGACTACTGGCGGGCGCAGCTCGACGGCGTCACCACACTGCCGCTGCGGACCGACCGGCCACGGCCGGAGATCTGGAGCGGTCTTGGCGCCCGTCACTATTTCGAGTTTTCCGCGCCCCTCTCGGGCGACGTCCGCGCGCTGAGCCAGGCCCAGGGCGTCACGCCCTTCATGACCCTGCTCGCAGTCTTTCAGTGCCTGTTGTTCCGCCACACCTCGCACGAGGACGTCGCGACGGGATCGCTGATCGCCAACCGCAACCAGATCGAGAGCGAGCGCCTGATCGGGCTGTTCGCCAACACCCTGATCCTGCGAAACGATTTTGGCGGCGATCCGAGCTTCGGCGAAATGTTGCGGCGGGTACGGCAGGTCACCCTGGACGCCTATCGCAACCAGGATCTCGCGATCGAGGAGGTGCTGCGCGCACTGCAGGTCGCGCGACGGACGGACGGCAATCCGCTGTTCCGGATCATGTTCATCCTCCAGAACGCTTCGATCGAGGCGGCACGCTTCCCAGGCCTGTCGACCCGGCGGCTGGAAGTGGACCCGAAGGTCGCGCGCTTCGACATCACGCTCGAACTGGTCGAGGCCAACGGGCGCTTCACCGGCTTCTTCGAATACGCGACGGATCTGTTCGACGCGGTAACGATCGAAAGCATGGCGGCGCAGTTCAAGACGCTGCTCAAGGCCGTCATCGCCGATCCGGAACAGCGCATCTCGCGCCTGCCGCTGCTGACCAGGGCCGAACGCCGGCAGCTGCTTGCGAAAGGCCACGGCGCGCCGGCCAACTTCGCCGCGCTCGGCAATCTCAGCGAACGCTTCGAGCGCCAGGCGAAGAAGACGCCGAACGCGATCGCGGTGTCCGGGAGAGGCGCATCGCTGAGCTATCGCGAGCTGGCGCGCCGCAGCCAGGCGATCGCGCGCTGGCTCCTGCGCGAGGGCGCAGGGCCCGAGACCGTGGTCGCCCTGCTCGCCGATCGCGGCCCCGATCTGCTCGCCGCCATGATCGCGGTGCAGCGCGTGGGCGCGGCGTTCCTGAACCTGGATCCGGACCAGCCGACAGCGCGGCTGGCGACGATCCTCGGATCGAGCTGCGCCCGCGTGCTCCTGACCGGGCGCGCCCAATCCGGCATGGTCGAGGCGCTGCTCGAACCGCTGGTCGAGCGCATCCAGGTGGCCGAACTCGACGACACCGTCGCGCCAGGGGCGACCAAGGCGGCTCGCGCCGTGCGGCGCGCAGCCTCGAGCCTTGCCTATCTCATCTATACGTCCGGCTCTTCCGGCGCGCCGAAGGGTGTCATGATCGAGCAGCGCGGCCTGTCGAACCATCTGGCGTCTCTGATTGCCGAGCTGAAGCTGTCGGCCAGGGACGTGGTCGCGCAGACCGCGCCGCAGAGTTTTGTCATTTCTGTCTGGCAGTTCCTCGCAGGCCCCATGGTCGGCGCGCGCGTCCACATCTGTAATAGCGCGACCGTGCAGGACCCGATCCTGCTCGCGCGGGAGATCGAACGCGAGCGCATCACGGTGCTCGAGATCGTACCCTCCCTGCTCCGTGTGATCCTCGATCGCATGGACGAGACGCAAGTCCGGCGTGCCTTCGCGAAGTTACGGATCCTGATCTCGACCGGCGAGCCGCTGCCGGTTGATCTCTGCCGCGCCTGGTTCGGCCGTTGCCCGAAAGTGCCGCTGATCAATGCCTATGGCGCCTCGGAATGTGCCGACGACGTGTCGCTGCATCGTCTGACCAGGGCGCCGGCGATCGCGACGGGCAACGTTCCGGTCGGCGCGCCGCTGCCGAACACCCAGCTCTACGTGCTCGACGCCAACCTCCAACCGCAGCCGGTCGGCGTGACCGGCGAGCTTTGCATCGGCGGCGCCGGAATCGGCCGGGGTTATGTCAACGATCCCGCGCAGAGCCGGCAGCGCTTCCTGCCCGATCCGTTTTCGCGCCAGGCAGGCTCCCGGCTGTACCGGACCGGCGACCTCGCCCGCCGCCGCACCGACGGCACGATCGAATGCCTCGGCCGCGCCGACCATCAGGTCAAGGTCCGCGGCTACCGCATCGAGCTCAAGGAGATCGAGAACGCGCTTGGCGATCATCCTGACGTGCGCACCGGAATCGTCGAACCGCGCCGCGAGGCGAGCGGCGATGTCAGGCTGATCGCCCATATCGTCGCGAGGCCCGGCAGCCGGGTCAGCGCCAGCGATCTGCGCGAATTCCTGAAGGGCCGGCTGCCCGGTCATGCCATCCCGTCCGCCTATCTGTTCCTGGATCGGGTTCCACTCAACGCCCACGGCAAGGTTGATCGGACCGCCCTGCTGGCGCCCACACAGCAGGAAACCTCCGCGCCGGATGCAGCCGTGCCGGCACGGCGTTTCACCGAAAAGGTCCTCTCCGACATCTGGATCGACCTGCTCAAAGTCGAGAGCCTCGGTGTCACCGACAATTTCTTCGACCTCGGCGGCCATTCGCTGCTGGCGGGCCAGGCGATGGCGCGCGTCGCCCGCGCGCTCGGCGTGTCGCTGCCGATCAAGACCATCTTCGAGGCGCCGACGGTCGAGGAGCTGGCCCGTCGGGTCGACGAGGCCGTAGCAGCGAAACCGCACAGGCCTGCCGCAAGCGCGTCGAGGCCGATCGAAAGCGGCCCGCCAACGCTGTCGATCGCGCAGGAGCAGATGATTCGCATCGAACAGAACCTGCCGGGACTGCCGCTGTTCAATCTGCCGTTCGCCTTCCGGCTCGATGGCCCGCTCGATCCCGACATCCTCGCGCAAGCGTTCGGCGACATCGTGCGCCGTCACGAATCGCTGCGGACCGGCTTCGGCTGGAACGGCGAGGAGCCCGTCAGCCGTATCGCCACCCCGAGCGAGCTCGGGCCCGTCCTCACCGTCGAGGTTATCGGCGACGGTCGGGCGCACAACAACAAGCGGCGCAAGGCGCTCGAACTGCGAAAGATCGATCTGCTGATCGAGCAGGAGGCCTATACCCCGTTCGACATCGCGCGGCCGCCATTATTGCGGGCGCGGCTGTTGCGGCTGCATGCGGACGACCACGTGCTACTGCTGACGCTGCATCATGCCATTGCCGACGGCTGGTCGATCGGCGTGCTGTTCGAGGAATTGTCCAGCCGCTTTGCGGCGCTGGGCGGTCGCCCCGCGGCGCCGCTCCTGAGGCCGCCGCCGGCCTTTTCGGATGTTGCACGCTGGCAGCGCTGGTGGTGCGGCACCGACGCCGCCCGCCGCCAGGCCGCCGACTGGACGGAGAATCTGCGCGGCGCGGCCCCGATCTTCGACGGCGAGGCGGACCCCGGCGCGTCCACCGGGCACCATCCGATCGGGTTCGAGCCCGATCTGATTGCGCGACTCACCGCGTTCGCCGGTCAGCACAACGGCACGCTGTTCATGTGCCTGCTGACCGGGCTGAAGGCCGTGCTGCTGGCGCGGACCGGCCGCACCGACATCTCGGTCGCCACCGCCATGGCCAATCGCGCCCAGCCGGACACCGACCGGATCGTCGGCCCGTTCGAGAACACAGTGATCGTCCGCACGACAATCACGCAGGAACTGTCGTTCGCGCAGGCCCTGAGCCGGGTACGCCACAGCGTGCTCGATGCGCATGCGCGGCAGGAGCTGCCGTTCAACATGCTGGCCGACCATCTGGAGCGGGAGGGGATCGACCCGGCCGCGCTGCTCCAGGTCTATTTCACGCTGCAGAATCCGTTGCGCCAGCCGCTCGATCTGCCGGAGATTGCGGTGCAATCGATCGGAAACGTCGCGCGCGAGGGCCAGCCGGTGCTGCCGATCGACCAGACCTGGCTGTCGCTGATGCTGAAGGAGCGCCCGACCGGAATCGCCGGTTCATGCAACTACAAGCGCAAGCTGCTCGACGGCGGTACGGTCCAAGCTTGGATGGCGGATCTCGTCGCGCTGCTGGAGGCGGCCGTCGACCAACCCGGCACACGACTCGGCCAATTGCTCGCGCGCAAGGCGGCATGACCGGCCGTACACGAGGGCGAATACAGGTTCACTCGTCAAAGCTGTGCATGGGCGAGTTGCATCTTGATTCTTTGGCGCCACCGCGCAAGATTATTCTCGCGATTTGATTTGGACGATTATTTTTAACCGGGGGAGTGCGTTATGGGTTTCATCAAATTTACCAAGGGCACCTCGTTGAGCAATAAGGACCGCAAGGCCCTGCAAAAACTGCTGACCGACGAGAAGAAGAAGCTCCAATCCGCGCTGAAGGACGTCGACGCCAGCCTTTCGATGCTGGGCGGATCGAAGAAGAAGGCCAAGAAGAAAAAGTAAGACTAGTCGGCAGGGACGCCGCACGAATCTTCAGGCTTCATTTTCGGCCTCCGGTTTTGAAATTGGGCGGCTCGCTCGTCGAGTTGGGGTCTCGCACAAGCTTGCGCCTGTAAACCGGCCTGCAAATCGACAAGAATTTGCCTGGGTGGATCGCTAAGACCGGTCTGCTTGGTTGATTCTTGCTCAGTTGATTCTTCCGTCAGAGCCGGGGATGTAGCCTCTGCCTGACGCCAAAGGCCCAATTGATGGCAGACGACAGAATTGAACTGTTTGTCGGACTGATCGCGACCATTGACGCGCCGGGCGCAGCCGATGCGTGCCGACGGCTGCTCTCGGTCGACGAACGGATCCGCGCCGACCGCTTCAAGTTCGAGCGGCATCGGCGGCAATATATTTTCGCGCATGCCATGCTGCGCCTGGCGCTATCCCAGGTCGCGCCAAATGTCGCTCCCACCGACTGGTCCTTCGGGGCTGGCCGCTATGGACGGCCGTTTGTTGCATCGCCCAAGACCTCGACCGCGCTGCATTTCAGCCTGTCCCACGCCGACGGCTGCGTTGCCTGCGTCGTATCCGGGCACGAGGCGGTCGGCGTCGACGTCGAAACCGTGTCACGGAGTGTCGCCCCGCTCTCCACCGCGGATCGCTTCTTTGCGCCGGAGGAGGTCGAAACGCTGCGCAGGCTGCCGGAGCCGGCGGCGATCGAGCGCTTCTTCGACTATTGGACGCTCAAGGAGGCCTATCTGAAGGCCAAGGGCTTCGGGCTCAACCTGCCGCTCGACGCCTTCGCGATGCAGGTCTCGCGCGAGGCCATCGAGATCAGATTCAAGCCTGATATCGCCGATGATCCCTCGGGATGGCGCTTCTCGCTGTGCTCGCCCTCTCCCTCGCATCGCCTTGCGATCGCCGACGGCTCGCGCGCCGTCGGCGGCCTTCCCATCACTCGCAATGCCTGGCCGCTCCAGGAAGCGGCTGAATGACGACCTCGCGGCTGCGCGTCTTTCCCGCGATCTCGCGCAACCGCGATCCCAAGCAATATGTCGGTGAACTGATGCGGGTGGCGGAGCGAAGGCATCTTGCTGTTCGAAGGCAACGACGTGTTCGTCGAGCCCTGGGCCATGGCCCAGCACATCATGGCGAAGACGACGCGGAGTTCGCCGCTGATCGCCCTCAACCCGGTCTACATGCATCCGTTCACGGCGGCGAAATTCGTCTCGTCGCTCGCGCAGCTCTATGGGCGCAAGATCTATCTCAACATGATCACGGGAACCGCGGTCAGCGACCTGCAGGGCCTCGGCGACGATCAATCCCATGCCGACCGCTATGTCAGGCTCGGCGAGTTCGTGGCGCTGATGCGCCAGTTGCTCTCGAGCCCGCGGCCGGTGACCATCGAGGGCCGGTTCTACCGCGCGAGCAACCTGCAGCTTTGTCCGCGCCTGCCGGCGGAGCTGATGCCGGAATTCTTGATCGCCGGCCAATCGGACGCAGCGCAGCGCGTGGCGAAAGAGACGAGCTGCATCAAGATGCAAATGCTGCCGCCCGATCTCGATTGCGGCCTCGACGTATCAGGCATGAATTTTGGAGTTTTCGCGCGCGACAGCCGCGAGGAAGCGCGCCGTGCGGCGAAGGCCCGCTTCCGCGACAACGCCGATGACCGTGAGTTGCTCGCGCTCACCGTCGAGAACAGCGACTCCGTGTGGAAGCGGCGGCTATATGAGTGGCAAAGCGGCGAGCTCTTGGAGAACGGCTACTGGCTGCTGCCGTTCCTGACCTTCCAGGCCGATTGCCCCTATCTCGTCGGCAGCTACGAGGAGATCGGCGCGAAGCTGAAGGCGTTCGCGGCAAAGGGCCTGACCACGATCATGCTCGACATGGTCGCCGACGAGACCGAGATGCAGCACGTCTGCAAGGCGCTGGCGGCGAGCGGGGTGTTTTAGGATGCCACGCCGAGCGGGCTGAGCCGCGCCAGCGGCTCGGATCCTTCCGGCCGCCGCAGAAGCTGCATGACCTGCCGCTTCAGGCGCACGAATTCGGGTTCAGTCAGGAGCTCGTGGTTTCGCGGTCGTGCAAAGGGCAGCACGATATCCTCGATCACCCGACCGGGCCTCGCGCTCATCACGACGATGCGGTCCGCGAGGAATAGCGCCTCGTCGATATCGTGGGTGACGAAGACCGTGGTGGTTGGAATTTTACTCCAGATGTCGAGCAGGACCTCCTGCATCATGCCGCGCGTCTGCGCATCAAGCGCGCTGAAGGGCTCGTCCATCAGCAGCACCCGCGGCTGATTGATCAGAACCCGCGCAATTTCGACGCGCTGCTGCATTCCGCCCGAGAGTTGCGCAGGATAGAACGCCTCGAATCCGGACAGGCCGACCAGCTTCAGGATCGCGTCGGCAGCGCGGTCGCGCTCTCTCCTCGCAAGGCCGCGCATCTTCGGGCCAAAGGCGACATTGTCGCGAACACGCTTCCAGGGAAACAGCGTGTGCTGCTGAAACACCATGCCGCGATCGGGGCTCGGACCCTGGATATTCTGCCCGTCGAGCATGAGCCGGCCAGCCGTGACCGGCAGATGCCCGGCCAGCGCACCTAGCAGCGTCGACTTGCCGCAGCCGGAGGGGCCAAGGATGCAGACGAACTCGCCCGGCGCGATCGCGAACCCGAGCCCCCTCACCGTCTCGAACGCATCGTCTCCCTCGCCAAGAGAAATCGAGACATCGGCAATGTCGATATGGCCGACGCTGCTCGTGCCGATATCCGCGACCCGGATGTTCATCGTGCCACCTTCGGGTTGCGCCAGGGCATCAGAAGCCGGCCGGCCGTCGTCAGCAGCCAGCTCGATCCCATGCCGAGCAGGCCGATGATCAGCATGCCGACGATGATGTCGGCATAATTCTGGAGCGTGTAGGCCTCCCAGGTGTAGTAGCCGATACCGAACTGGCCCGAGATCATCTCGGCGGTGACGAGGCAGAACCACGAGGTACCCATGCCGATCGCCAGGCCCGTGACGATGCCGGGCGCGGCATCCGGCAGCACCACCTCCGTCAGGATCGAAAACTCGCCCGCACCCAGGCTGCGGGCGGAGGCAACCAGCCGGCGGTCGACATTTGCAACGCCGTGGACCGTATTGAGCACGATCGGAAACAGCGCACCGATGAAGGTGATGTAGATCATCGAGAGCTCTGACGACGGGAAGACCAGAATCGACAGCGGTATCCATGCCACCGCCGGAATCGGCCGCAGCAATTCGAGCGGCGG
>NZ_LWIG01000063.1:158416-178046 GCF_002068095.1 Bradyrhizobium sacchari
CCGAGGATCACACCCATCACCACCGCCGCAGCGTAGCCAGCGAACACGCGCCAGAGGCTGCTGGTGATATGCGCCGCAAGTTTCGGCGACCGGAACAGGGCCAGGGCGGCTTGGACGACCTCGAGAGGCGGCGGCACGTTGCGGAAAGTGACGACCCCGAGATTGAGATGATACGTCGAAGCGATCTGCCACAGGGCGATGCAGGCGAGGATCGAAAGGCCGCGGATCGCCCATCGGACGTTCGCGGGTCGGGCCCGAACAGTCGTCGCCATGGCCTCACCGGCTCACGACGAGGGACTCGCGCGCAGCCGCGAAGTCGAGCACGGCGCCGCCATTCTGCTTCGACCATCGCTCGGCCGCATCCTTGAGCAGGAAAGCGTTCAATTCGCCTTGCGGCGAACGCACGAACCAGGCCTGGTTGGCAAACAGCTTGATGCCGCTTTCGCGATCCTGAGCATAGACCACGCGGATAGCCTTGCCGTTCTTCTCGAGGTCGGCGAGCGCCTTCAACGCGTTCTCGGGCGAGGCGTAGTGGCGCACATGGGGCTCGTCCCTGACCCAGACCTGAGCGACGCGACTGGAGTCGCTGATCTCGGCACCCGTTGCGGCGTCCTTGGCCCTGAGCGGGAGCTGCGCATAGTTCTTCAGCTGCGCGTCATAGTCGCGCCCGGCCTGCGCGGCCGCAATCCGAATGAATTTATCGGTGACGAACTGGTTGATATCGAGATCGCTGTCCGCGCGCTTGAGCAGCTTCAGCGTCTTGATCGAGGTTGCGACCGCCTGCCGGTACTCCGGCTTCCAGGTCACGTCGCGGGTCTGAAGACCAAGCGGGCCGTGGAAGAGATAGTCAACCTCGACCTCGATGCCGGTGACCTTGGCGATCAGTTCGCTGTATTTCTCGGGCTCCTCGGCAATAAGTCGATCGGCCTCGAGCCCGGCGCGAAGGTAGGCCACGACGATCTCCGGATATTTTTCGGCGTATTCCGCATCAACCAGGCTGCCGTGGAACGTTGGGACATTCGCCTGTGCGCCGTCAAAAATCTTGCGCGCGAAGCCGCGCCACGGAAACAGCTCGGCGAACGGAACGAAATCGGCATGCGCCTCCACTTTGCCCGCCTGCAAGGCCGGCCCCGCAACCTCCGGGGCCTGCGTGATGATGTTGACGTCAGTCTCAGGATTCCAGCCCTTGGCTTCGATGGCGCGAAGCAGCATGCCGTGCGAGGTCGAGGCAAAGGGAACGGAGATCGTCTTGCCCTTGAGCTCCTCGAACGACTGCACCGGCGAATTCGAGGGCACCACGATGCCGTTGCCGCTTCCCTTGGTGCTGCCGGACAACACGCTGATGAAAAGGCTGCGCCGTCCTGCCTTCTGGAAGGCAACGCCGTTCAGCGAACCCGGAAAATCCGCCATCGCGCCGAAATCGAGCTTGCCCGCAACCATCTCGTTGGTGAGCGGTGCGCCGCTCGTGAAATTCTTCCACTGGATGTCGTACGTGACGTCCTTGTACCTGCCGTCACGCGGCAGGAACTTCTCGAGCAGTTTCAGCTCACGAATGAGCAGTCCGCCGGTCGCGCAATTGATCGTCGTATCCTGCGTTCCGACGGCGACACGAATCGTCTCCCCCCGCGCCACCCCGAGCGACGCAACGGTGATGGCCATGACGGCCGCAACGATTCTCAAAGAGCTGAATTCGACCATCGAACTGTCCTCGACAAGCCGGGCGCGTGCCGGCAACAAACGCTGGCCGGTACTATCGAAGTCACCTCGCAATGTTTGAAGCAATTATTTGCATCGTTATCGGCGATGACTCGCGGTGGTGAATCGGTCGCCGACGGCGCAAATGATTTTCTCGGGACGGAGCTGCCGGCAGAGAAATCATGTCGTCGCCGACCGCCACGCGCATCAAGCTTTGCTAAGTGATCTGGAACGATCGCAAAGAGATGGACATCGAGCCATCGCCGCTCTTACCTATTCGCAGGGACCCGGAATAGCTGACAGATTGCGATGACCATACTCAAGGAAGCTGCCGCGACCGAGCCTGCCGCTTTCACAGAGCGGCCTCTTGCCGGCGTTCAGTTCGACTGGCCCGCCGCCAAGCGGGCATGCCGTGCTCGCAGCACACGCATGAGGCCCGCGAGCTCGGCGCTGTTCATGAGCGAGACGATCGACGGGCTGAATGCCGGCGCGCATTTCCTCGATCGCTTGTCTGCATCGGAGCAGGCGCGCGTGCACGCGGCCGCCCGCACGATCACCGTTCCGCAGGGCGAGATGGTGTTCAGCCAAGGCGACGGGCACGACGGCATCTTCATCATCCGTCGCGGGCAGGTGCGGGTTTACTATACCGCGCCGTCGTGCCGCGAGATCACGCTCGCATATTGGACGCCGGGACATTTCATCGGCGGCCCCGAAATCTCCGGCGGCGGCATCCACATGTGGTCGGGCATCGCCATCGAGGCCTGTGAGATCGCGGCACTGTCCGGCCCGGCGCTGGAGAAGCTCCTGACCGGCATGCCCAGCTTCGCGCTGGCGCTGATCGACGGCCTCGTCGCCAAGGGTAAATGCTACTCGTCGATGGCGCAGATCCTCGGCACGCGGTCGGTGATCGAACGGCTGGCGCAATTTCTGCTCACCTTGTCGGAGCTGCACGGCACCGCCGACGGGGATACCATCATCATCGACCGCAAGATCACCCACGATCAGATCGCAGCCATGGTCGGCTCGACCCGCCAATGGGTGACGATGATGCTGAAACGTTTCCAGAACCGCCGCATCATTTCCATCGACGGCAGCATCATCCGGATCAGGCGGATCGACCTGCTTGAGCAGATCTTGTTCAAGGAGTGAGGCGAGGTCACCTCGCCTCTTCAAACCCCGCCAGCATAGACGTCAAATTCGCGCCGAGTATATCCGAGAGATAGCCGCCCTCCTGCACGAACACGGTCGGCAGGCCCATTTTCGCGATGGCCTGGCCGATGCGGCGGAAGCCGGGCGTGGTGACGGCGAGGCCCTTGAGCGGGTCATGCTCGGAGGCGTCCAGACCGAGCGCGATGACGAGCGCGCCGGGCGCAAAGGATTCGATCGCCTTGCGTGCGACGTCCATCGCCTGCATGTAGCCGTCATCGCCAGTACCGATGGGCAGCGGAATGTTGAGATTAGTGCCGAGGCCCGCGCCCTCGCCGCGCTCATGCGCATAGCCCCACACATAGGGATAATACGCAACGGGATCGGCGTGGATCGAGACCGTGTAGACGTCAGGCCGCGCGTAGAAGATGCCTTGCGTGCCGTTGCCGTGATGGACGTCGACGTCGAGGATCACGACGCGCTCGTGCTTGAGCCGCAGATGCGCCGCAGCGATGGCGCTGTTGTTCAGGAAGCAGAAGCCGCCGGCCATGTCACGATAGGCGTGATGGCCGGGCGGACGGCAGAGCGCGTACGTCGCATCCTCCCCGTCCATCACCATCTGCGCCGCCGTGACCGCAACGTCCGTCGCAGCGCAGGCCGCGGCCCAGGTGCCGGGGCCGATCGGCGCCGCGGTATCGGCGGTGTGCCAGCCGAGCTTGCCGACGATGTGGGTCGGATAGGTCGCCGCGTGGCGCACAGGATGGATGTTGCCGATCATCTCCGGACCGGAATCACCAAGCGCGGTCCAGGCGTCCCAGGCTTCGCTCAGGAACGTCAGGTATTCCGGACCGTGGATGCGCGCGCGCGGCCCCTGCCCGAATGTCTTGGGCTCGACCAGTTGATGCTTGCCGTCCTTCAGCCCCTTGAGCAGGCGGTCGGCGCGCTCGGGCTGCTCGGTGGTGCGCTTGACGACGCCACGAACCAGGAAGAATTGCGGATCGTGGCTACGGTGCAGTTCGGTATAGACGGCTTTCACTCAAACACTCCGTGGTCGCGCGCTGGGTTCTTGTTCTGACGCGTTTTCTTTACGCGAACCGGTATCCAATTCGCTCGAAAACGCTTTGACCGTGCCACAGATGTCTTGATGCCTGCGACGGCCAGATGCAAGCAAGAAGAATGCCGCCCTCTTCGCGCCGCCCTGCGCTACGAGCAGACCGCCTTCGATACTCTAGCAGCGCCCGCGCTGGAGACAGTGCTCGCGGCCCTGCTGGTCGGTGCGGAAGGCCTCGATGAAGCCGCCCTGGCGCTGGCTGACGAAGACGGTCTTGCCGTCGCTGCCGCCGAAGGCAAGGTTGGTCGGCTCCTTGGCCCTCAGCGGGACCTCGCGCTCGACCGCGCCGGTCGGCTTCATCAGCGCGATCGTGCCCTTGAGAATACGCGCGACGTAGAGGCGGCCGGCAACGTCCGTGCGCAGGCCGTCCACGGTGTCGGGCTGAAACGCCTTGACCAGCCTTGCCGCGGTGAGCTCGTTGCCGCTGATCGCATAGGACCAGATCTGGCCGCTGCTGGATTCGCCGACATAGAGCGTCTTGCCGTCGGGACTGAGATCGATGCCGTTGGTCGTGCCCATCGCGCGCGGCGCCGACATCACCTGCCCCTGCACCGATCCGTCCGCGGCTTTCGCGATGCGCCAGATGTGGCCTTCACGCCCCTTCCAGTTCGGATCGCTCGCATAGATCGTGCCGTCGCGCGCGATGGTGATGTCGTTCGGCTGGTTCATCTCGTCGGAGTGAAACCAGACGGCAGGCTCGGTCGCCCCCTTCGGGATCGCGAAGATGTTGTGCTTCTTGTAGTCGGCAATGAACATCGTGCCGCTGCGATCGAAGCGGATCGCGTTGCCGACGCTGCCTTCGGGGAGGGTCGTGAACAGCTCCGAGGCGGTGCCGCCCGCGGGCAATTTGCCGATGGTGCCGGGCTTGCCGAGATTGACGACGAAGAGATTGCCGTCGAGATCGGCGGCGGGCCCTTCGATGCCAAAGGTATATTCGCTGGCCGGCGTCACCTGCACGCTGTCGAACAATCTTGTTTCGGCAGCGGCGAGCGGCGTCGCGACAAGCAGGATGCTACTGCACAGGCACCAGAAATTCCTGCCGGATGTAATAGCCATCGTCGTCGGTGCACTCGCCATTCAGATAGGGATCGGCCGGCCGGAAGAATCGGCTGAAACCGGGTGTGTCTACAGCGCTCCTTTGTGTCACGACGACGACCTTTCCGGCCGGTATTTCGCCGCATTCCTTGTTGGCTTTGCTGAAAAACTTCCGCTGTGGCGGGCCGGGCTTGATCCGCATCCGCGTGCCCGGAACCATCTTGGCGACGAGCAGGTCCGCGGCGTCGAGCAGGCGCGTGTAACCGGGCTCGGTCTTCGGCAGGCTTTCGCCGCCCGGCGGCATCAGCTTCTCGGCCCCGATCCCGCGCAGCCGCGTGCGCAGCTTGCCGGCGTCGGGATCTCCTGGATAGATCCAGCCGTCCTGCGACAGCATGAAATGCAGCGCTGCCCTGTCCTTCTCCGCATCCGATTGCCCTGTCTTCAGGCCGAAATCGGAATGGCAGCCGACGCAGTGCTTCTCGACGAGGCCCTTGCGCAGCGTTGTGAGGCGAACGCTGTTCTGTGCATTCCTGGCGACGAAGGCCGCGAGCTGGTCGATCATCGCTTGGCTGCGCGTGTCGCAAGGAAGCGGCTGAGGCGGATCGCCCACAGCGCGATCGATGCGGATCACGGTCTGGTTCTTGTCCTCGACCAGCCAGATGGCGCCGTCCTCCGCGACCGTCATGCCGACTGGCGTGCCTTGCGGCCGCGCGCCGTTGACACGGTGCCAGCCTGCGATCAGCTCGTCGAACGGCGCGGCGGCGACCTCACCCGCGTCGGTCTGAAAATGGCGCGCCGGATCGGCCGCGCAGCTGACGTGGTAGCGCACCGGCGGAGCGCTCGGCCTGGGAAAGCCGTGATCGTCGACATCGTAGATGAGGATGCGGCTGCCCGTCGGACGATAGCCGTGCAGGCTGACCAGCAGCCTGCCCTCCAGCTCCGGGAATTTGGCGCCGTGGTAATAGAGCATCGCGAGCGGCGCGCCGTGCGGTGGCATCAGCGAGAGCGGCGGCTTGTAGAGAGCATTGGCCGTACAGAGCGATTTGTAGGTCCCCGATTGCAGCACGAGCCTGAACTCGGGGCTCGGCGTCGACAAATCGTAGCAATAGGGCCAGCCGTAGTGCCTGCCCGGCTCGATCGCGTTGATCTCCTCGTTCGGCTTGAAGATGTCGGGCAGATCGCGGCCGTTCTCGCCTTGCAGGAAGGCGTAGCCGGCATCCGGGAAGTTCGGATGCAGCGCCAGCGCCAGCGAGTTGCGCAAGCCGCGCGCATACACGGTGTGCGGCGGATCGGGATCGCCAGGCTTCAATGCGGGGAAGACGCCGCCTGCGGGCGGCGTGAACAGCCAAATCGCGGCAAGCGCTGAGCCGCCCTCGGCCGCGGCACAGGGCTTCGTGATCGGCGCCGGCGTGATGCAGTCGTCGCTGTGCGAGCCGACATTGACGAACAGCCGCCCGTTCCTGTCAAAGACGAATTGCTTGAGCGGATGCGCGCTCTCGTCGAGCTTCGTGCCGTCCGGCAGCGTGATTCGGCGGCCGGGCATGTGTCGGACGATGGTCTCGACCGAGCTCCGAGGGTTGTCGGCGAGCGGATCGAACCGGAAGATCGCCTCCGCGGTCGAGGCATAGAGCTTTTTGTCCGGGCCGACGACGAGGCCGAACGGGTATTCGAGCCCCGTCAGCAGCTCCTTGAAGCGCTGCCCCTGGGGGGCGCGCGGGTCGAGCAGCAGCAGCCGCCCGTCGGTGTGGCCCCAGCCGCCCATGTCGGCGACCATGAACAGGTCGCGGCCGGGCACCTGGACGATCGAACGCGGGAATTTGAGGCGGTCCTCTTCGCTGGCGACGAGGCCGGCGCAAAACCCCGCCTTCATGTCGATCTGGATCCTAGGAAAAGCGAGGTCACCGCTGCCGCAGGATTCCGCGCCGATCGCATAGCCGCTCTTCCTGACCGGCTCGGCCGAGGCCGACACCAAGCCCAGCAACGCCCCGACCAGAACCGCCGCAAGCAAGCGCAAGCTTCGGCATTCGCTCCCGAACGTGAACTGATTCACGGTGCCCCCCGACCTTCGGGTGAGACTTGTTCCATGGCGCCCGGGCGCCGTCCAGCCATCACCCGCCTGTGATTAAACCTGTAACGACCTTGGCGCCGACCAATCTCCGTAGATTCCCTTACCGGGCTCGACCCGAATGTTTCGCGAATGCTTGGGGTGGTATCGGTTTGCCGTCCCAATCGCTTTCTACAGGAGGCGCTTATGGTCCAGGTCTATTTTCACTGCTCCAACACCGAGGGCACGCTGATCGACCGCTACGGCGCCGCCGTCGCCAATCTGACCGAGGCACGCGACCGCGCTGCCCAGATCATGATTTCGATGATCCAGACGCCCGGTGCCGAAGACTGGCGCGATTGGGTGATCCATGTCAGCGACGACGACGGCGAGGAGATTTTCGACCTCCCCTTCACCGCCATGCTCGGCAAGCCGCACTGAGGTCGATGCCATGTTCCTCGCTTCGCTCACCCTGTTCCGGCAGCCCCTGACCTTCGTCGCCAGCAAATGGCAGACGCTGGTGAAGGTCGCCGGCAACCCCTACCGCCCGGAGCTTCATTACATGCGCGGCCCGGGTCCGAAATGGCGCGCCAAATATCAGGCCAGTCGGCTCGACCGCTCGCTCTGAGCGCCGCGGCTTCGGCGCTTTTCAGCTGATTTTGTCTCCTTCACACATGGCCGGGCTTGCCCGGCCATGATGCGTTTGGGGACGGCAGCGCCCTTCATCTCCCTGCAAACTTCGCCTTGCGTTTCTCGACGAAGGCAGTGCGGCCTTCGATGGCGTCCGCGCTCTTGCGGATTATGGCCTGCAGCTCGATCTCGCGGCGGAACTGTGCCTCGTAGGTCGCGTGCTCGCTCTCCTCGACCAGCGCGCGGGTTGCGACCAAGGCGCGCGTCGGGCCCTCCGCCAGGCGGCGCGCCAAGGCCAACGCTTCTCCCATCAGTTGCTCATCGTCGACGACCTGCCGCACCAGGCCGATCTCCTGGGCGCGTTCCGCCGTCAGCGGCTCGTTGAGCAGCATCAGCTCCAGCGCTCGCTGCCGGCCGATCAGGCGCGGCAGCAGCCAGGTCGAGCCGAGATCGGGCACCAGCGCGATGCGGCTGAACACCTGGATGAAGCTTGCCGACCGCGCCGCAACGATGATGTCGCCGGCCATCGCAAGGCTGAAGCCGCCGCCGGCCGCCACCCCGTTGACCGCGACGACGACAGGCACGCGGCATCCGCGCAGCGCCCTGAAGGCCGGCCAGTAGAAGCGCATCACGCCAGCCGCGATGTCCTCGCCGAGCGCCTCGGACGCCTTCAGGTTCTGGCCCGAGCAGAAGCCGCGCCCGGCGCCGGTCAGGACCAGGGCGCGCACGCTTTCATCCTGCGTCATCCCGGCGATGGCGGTGGCGAGCGCGCCGAGCAGGTCCGGCGTCATGGCGTTCAGGCTCGCGGGCTCGTCGAGGGTCAGAATCCCGACCGCGCCATCCCGCGCTTGTTTCACACCTGCCATGTCCCGTCTCCCTTTGGATGTTCTCATTGGCGGCAATGTGCCATTGTCCGCGCGCTCCGCCAATGCGGCGCCTCGACGTCGGCGCTACGAAGCCAAGACAAGAAGCCAAGACAACAAGACAAAGATCAAGACAACACCATGCCTCACCAGTTCAGCCTCGCCCAGACCGTCCGCAAACCCGCCGTCAAGTCCAAGGGCGGCGTCGTCGCTGCGCAGTCGCGACGGGCGGCCGAAGTGGGAGCGCAAGTGCTGGCGGCGGGCGGTGACTGCGTGGACGCGATCGTGGCAACCACCATGGCGCTGAACGTGCTGGAGCCCTGGAACAGCGGCATCGGCGGCGGTGGTGCGATGGTGCTCTACCGCGCCAAGGAAAATCGCACCGAGGTGATCGACTACGGCATGTGTGCGCCGCAGAGCCTGCGCGTCGCCGACTATCCGCTCAGCGGACAGGGCGCGGCCTCCGATCTGTTTCCCTGGCCGCGGGTGCAGGATGACCGCAACATCCACGGCCCCGCCGCAGTCGCGATGCCGGGCGTCGTCGCCGGCATGGAGGAGGCGCATCGGCGTTACGCCAAGATGCCGTGGAAGGATCTGGTCGCGCCGGCCACAGCGCTCGCCGGCGAAGGCCTGCTGGTCGATTGGTGGACCACGGTGACGATCTCCGGTTCGGCCGCCGATCTCAGGCGCTATCCCGCGAGCGCCGCGACATTCCTGAAGGACGGCCTGCCGCCGAGCCCACCCTGGGGCATCAAGTCCGAGACGCGGCTTCCGCTGGACAAGCTGAAAGCGACGCTGTCGCGCCTCGCCGACGCCGGCCCGCGCGATTTCTACCAGGGCGATCTCGCCAGGAGCATCGCCTCCGACATCAAGGCCGACGGCGGCTCGCTGTCGGTGGAGGACCTCGCCGCATTCCGCGCGCATCTGCGGGATCCGCTGGCGATCCCCTACCGCGGCGGCAGGGTGTTCGCGACGCCGGAGCTCACGGCAGGACCGACGCTGGCGCATGCGCTGCGCCTGCTGCAGCAGAATCTGAAACCGGGCAGCGAACCCGACGCGGCCGCCTATGCCGAATATGCCGTAGCCTTGCAAACGGCCTATCGCGAGCGGCTCAAGGACATGGGCGATGCCGACGGCAAGCGCTCGCTCGGCGCCGAATATCTCGCACCCGCCTGCACCACGCATTTCTCCGTCGTCGACCGCGACGGCAATCTCGCCGCGGTGACGCAGACGCTGCTCTCGTCCTTTGGCTCGAAATATGTGACGCCGCATACCGGCATCGCCATGAACAACGGCATCATGTGGTTCGACCCGACGCCCGGCACCACCAACTCGCTCGCGCCCGGCAAGCGCTGTCTCACCAACTACACGCCGGTCATCGCCGAAACCGGCGACGGCAGGCGTCTCGCAGTCGGCGCCTCCGGCGGCCGCCGCATCCTGCCGTCGGTGATGCAGCTCGTGTCCTTTGCGATGGATTTCGGCATGGACCTGGATGCCGCCATCCACCAGCCTCGCATCGACGCCAGCGAAGGCGCGACTGTGATCGGCGATTCCCGCCTGCCGGCGGAGGTGCGCCAAGCTCTCGCCGCGCGCTTCGACTATGAAGAGAGCCGGGTGCAGGCGCTGCCGCAGAAGTTCGCCTGCCCGAGCGTGGTGATGCGCGAGGGCGAGGTCAATTCCGGCGCGGTCGAGATCTTCCAGCCCTGGGCCGATGCGGTTGCGGAGACCTGAGTCCGCTGACACGAGAGCGTGCCGGTGGCGAACCGCGGGCACGTCGCAAGCGCGGATCTGCCAGCACGCGTTGAGCCGATGCGCGATCGCGTATCTCCGCGAGCGTCACGACTCCTCCATAATTGCAGGGAACTTAGCTGCACATCGTTCGTTCATGGAACGGACAAATGCGCTCGCCCCACTGGAGGACACGATGAAGAAACTCGCGCTCGCCGCGTCGCTGATTGTTGCAGCCGGCTTAGCATTCGCCAATCCCGCGCTCGCAAAGGGTGGACACGGCCATGGACACGGTCATGGACACGGTCATGGCCATTCGATGGGTCATCATCACCATGGCGCACCGTACGGATGGTACCATGGACGCAAGGTCGGCTGGCGCGGTCACGGCTGCCCGCCCGGACTGTGGAAGCAGGGCCGCTGCTGACACCACCGGCAATTCCTGCAAGGCGCCGCCCCTCGCAAGGCGGCGCCTTTTTTAGATGCCGAGCCGGTCCCGCACGCGGCCCGCAATCACCGCGGTCGTGACGCCCACCGGCCAGAACGCGTGCATCGGGATCGGCTTGATGCCGGTCACGGGCATGTCGATCTCGGCCTTGGCGCCGCCGATCAGGCGGCGGGCGAGCTGCGCCCCCATGGCGGTCGAGAGCGCGACACCGCGGCCGTTGCAGCCGAGCGAGATCAAGATGCTCTCCGCAGGCTCGTGGACGTGCGGATAGTGATCACCGGTGATGGCGAGTCGGCTATTCCAGCCATGAGTCCAGGCGACGCCCTTGATCTGGGGCCACAGCCTCTCCGCATAACGCATGAGATAGGCGACGTCGCTCGGCGAGCTGATCCAGCGCATCGGCCCGCGGCCGCCCATCAGCAGGCGGTTTTGCTGGTCGATGCGGTAGTAGACGGTGATGTGCCCACTCTCGTAGAGAACAGGGCGCGTCGGCATGATCGAACGGGCGACCGCATCGGAGAGCGGCGCGGTGGCGGCGATCGACGAAAACACCGGCACGATGGTGCGGCGGAGCGCCGGCCAGAGATCGTCGGTGAAGCCATTGGTCGCAAGCAGCACTTTGTCCGCATGCACGATCGCCCGCGGCGTTTCGATGCGCCAGCGATTGCCGTCGCGGCGCAGCGACTGCGCCGGCGTTTCGCCATGCACCTTCGCGCCCGCCGAGATCGCGGCGCGCGCAAGGCCGCGGGCGTAGCTCAGGGGATGCAGATCGCCGCCCCGGGTATCCAGCATGGCACCGATGTAGCGGTCGCTGCCCGTCATTTCGCGCAGCTGCTCGCGGCCCAGATATGACACCGGCATGCCGCGGCGGATGCATTGCTGCGCTGTTTTCTCGATGGCTGCGGCGCCGGCTTCGCTATAGGCCGCGCGCAGCGTGCCGTTCTGGCGCGCCTCGCACGGAATCTGGTAGCGGCGGATCAGATCGTGCGTGAAGTTCGGCGTGCCGTAGGAGAACTCGATCATGCGGCGGCCGAGCTCGGCGCCGAAATCGGCCTCGATCTGATCGGGATCGTGCTTCAGCCCGGGATTGGTGTGGCCGCCATTGTTGCCGGACGCGCCCCAGCCCGGCTCCTGCGCCTCCAGCACCAGTGCCTCGACGCCCTGCTCGGCCAGATGCAACGCGGTGGACAGGCCGGTATAGCCGCCGCCGACGATCGCGACGGAGACGGTCTTGTCCGTATCGAGCGGCGGCGTCGCGACCGGCGCGACGGCGGTGTCGGCATAGAGCGAAGGCGGCAGAGGAAGGCGCGTCATTGCATAAGACCGATCAGAGCGGATGCAGCACGCGCCGCAAAAAGTCCTGCGTGCGCGGATGCTTGGGCTGGTTGAGCAGCGCCTTGGCCGGCCCCTGCTCCACGATGACGCCGCCGTCGATGAACAGCACGCGGTCGGCAACGTCGCGGGCAAAGCCCATCTCGTGGGTGACGACGACCATGGTCATGCCGTCGTCGGCGAGCTTGCGCATCACGCCGAGGACGTCGCCGACGAGTTCGGGATCGAGCGCCGAGGTCGGCTCGTCGAACAGGATCGCCTTGGGCTGCATCGCCAGCGCCCGCGCGATCGCGACCCGCTGCTGCTGGCCGCCGGAGAGCTGCGGCGGATGCGCGTCGGCCTTCTCGGCGAGGCCGACCTGGGCAAGCAGCGCGCGGCCGCGCTCGAGCACCTGGGCCCGTGGCTCCTTCTTCACGAAGAGCGGTCCCTCGACGACGTTTTCCAGCACTGTCCGGTGCGGAAACAGGTTGAAGCGCTGGAACACCATCGACACCTGGGTGCGGATGTTCACGATCGACGGCGCATCGCGGTGGACCTTCAATCCCTCGACGCTGATCTCGCCGCGATCATAGCTTTCGAGGCCGTTGATGCAGCGCAGGATGGTCGACTTGCCGGAGCCCGAGGGACCGATGATGCAGACCACCTCGCCCTTCTCGACGGACGCCGTGATGCCCTTGAGCACCTCGACCTTGCCAAAGCTCTTGTGGACGTCGTTCAGCTCGATCATCGCTTGCCGGCCCGCTTCTCGAAATGACGGACCAGCAGGATCAGCGGGATGCTCATGGTGAGATACATCAGCGCCACCAGCGTGAACACGCTGGTGTTCTTGAAGGTCGAGGACGCGATCAGCTTGCCCTGCAGCGCGAGCTCGGCGACCGTGATGGTCGAGGCCTGCGAAGAGTCCTTCAGCATCATGATCATGACGTTGCCATAGGGCGGCAGCACGATGCGCACGGCCTGCGGCAGCACCACGCGGCGCATGGTCAGCCACCAGCCCATGCCGATCGACTGCGCCGCCTCGATCTGGCCCTTGTCGATCGCCTCGATGCCGGCGCGGAAGTTTTCCGCCTGGTAGGCCGAATAGGCGATGCCGAGCCCGAGAATCGCGGCCTGCAAGGCCGACAGCGTGACGCCGAGATCGGGCATCACGAAGTAGAGGTAGAACAAGAGCACGATGATCGGGATGCCGCGGATGACGTTGATCAGGCTGGCGCTGAGCATCGACAGCGCCTTGATGCCGGAGACCCGCATCATCGCCCAGACGAGGCCGAGCACCGTCGAGAGCAGCAGCGAGCCGATGGTGACGACGATCGTCAGCGCGACGCCGTTCATCAGGATCGGGAAGAACTCGGCAGCGTCGTGCCAGAAGCCTTTCATCGGGCAGCCTTGATCAATCCGTTCCTACCAATCAGCCCTGCGCCTTCTGGCCCCACTTCTCGAGGATCCTGTCGATGGTGCCGTTGGCCTTCAGCTTCGCCAGCGAGGCGTTGATCTTGCCGAGCAGCGCGGTCTCGCCCTTGCGCACGCCGATGCCGACCGAGCCGACGGTCACGGGCTTGTAGCCGTCGACGAGGCGCACCTCGGGGAAGCCGCCCTGCTTCAGGTTGTAGGCGAGGATCGGATAGTCTGCATAGCCGGCCTTGAGGCGGCCGGTGTTCACATCGCGCAGGATGTCCGGAATGGTGTCGTAGGCTTTCACGTCGGCGAACAGGCCGGTCTTCTTCAGGGCGTCGACGAAGGCGGTGCCGACTTGCGCGCCGACGGTCTCGCCTTTCAGGTCGTCCTGCGTGGTGTACGCCTTGGTGTCGCTCTTGGGCACCACGAGGCCCTCACCATAGGTGTAGATCGGGTCGGAGAAGTCGACGACCTCCTTGCGCGGCGGGGTGATGAACATCGCAGCCGCGATGATGTCGATCTTGCTCGAGGTCAGCGATGGGATCAGCGCCGAGAACGCCATCGGCTCGATCTGCACGTTGAGGCCGGCGTCCTTGCCGATCTCGGTCACGAGATCGACCATGATACCCTGGATGGTATTGGTCTTGGTGTCGAGGAAGGTGAAGGGAATGCCCGTCGGCGTCGAGCCGACCTTCAGCACCTGCTGCGCGGAGGCCGGCGGCGCGGCTGCAATTGCGAGTGCCGCGACCGCGGCCAGACCAAAACGCTTCATCGCATCCCCTTTTGGGCTTGGCCAATGACGGCGCCGGGCAAGTCATGATCAGACGTTGCGGGCCAAGCCGTTTCGGCCTATTTTCACCAATATGAAAATTTGGTCACACTTTCACGGGTGATGCAAGCGGTTTTCATGCACATGAAGGAAGCGGTTTGACGTGAGCGGTGGCAAAAGAATGCGCAAACCGGCCGCCGCAAAGCCGGCCAGGAAGGTGAAAGCCAAAGCCGTTGCCAAGTCGGCCGAGCCTGCGATGGACGTCGCGGTTGGCCGCCGCATCCGCGATCTCAGGCGCGTCAGGCAATTCTCGCTGGAGACGGTCGCCTCGCGCGCGGACCTGTCGATCGGCTTCCTCAGCCAGATCGAGCGCGGCTTGTCGTCGCCGTCGCTGCGCGTGCTGGCGACGCTCGCCGACGTGCTGGGCGTCGGCATCGCCGCCCTGTTCGGCGCGAGCCCAAGCAGCGATGGCGCCTCCGATCAGGTGGTGACGCGCGGTTTGCAACGGCCCGAGCTGAAGCTGTGGCGGACCGGTGTCTCAAAACAATTGCTGAGCCCGGCGAGCGCCGACAACAAGCTGAACCTGTTCCTGGTGCATCTGGAGCCCGGCGGCTCGACTGGCGACGAGCTCTACACCCATGACGGCGAAGAGGCCGGCCTGGTGCTCGAAGGCGAGATGATGCTGACGGTGGACAGCGAGACGTGGTCGCTGAAGACAGGCGACAGCTTTCGGTTTGCGAGCCGAAGGCCGCACCGGTTTTCGAACCCGGCGCAGGATGCGAAAGCGGTGGTGCTGTGGGTGAACTGCGTGACGGGGGGGTGATTGCTCTCCCTCCCCCCGTTCTTACGGGGAGAGGGGCCTTCTCCGCGCAACCAGTCAGAGTGAGACTCGCGGAGCCTCTCACCCGGAATTTGCTGCGCAAATTCCGGCCTCTCCCTGCACGCGGGGAGAGGCGAAGAGAGCCACGCTGCCTCCACGCCGTCATTGCGAGCGCAGCGAAGCAATCCAGAGTCTCTCCGCGGAGGCACTCTGGATTGCTTCGTCGCAGGGGCTCCTCGCAATCTTACCCGAACCGGTGATTGTACCGGTCCACCGTCAGCGCGCTGACGTCGATGTCCGGCTTCCTGCCTGAGAGCATGTCGGCGAGCACGCGCCCCGAACCGCAGGACATGGTCCAGCCGAGCGTGCCATGACCGGTGTTGAGGTGGAGATTGGCGTATTGGGTCGGGCCGATCACGGGCGGGCCGTCCGGTGTCATCGGGCGCAGGCCGCTCCAGAACGTCGCCTTTGACAGGTCGCCGCCGCGCGGGAACAGGTCGGTCAGCGAATGATCGAGCGTGGCGCGGCGGGCGTCATACAGCTTGCTCGAATAGCCGGAGATTTCGGCGGTGCCGCCGACGCGGATGCGGTTGCCGAGGCGGGTGATCGCGACCTTGTAGCTCTCGTCCATCACGGTCGATTCCGGCGCGCCGGAGGCGTCCTTGATCGGCACCGTGATCGAATAGCCCTTCACCGGATAGACCGGCAGCGAAATGCCGAGCGGTGCGACGAGCCGGGGCGACCAGCTGCCGAGCGCGAGCACATAGCTGTCCGCCTGCAACAGGCCGGCGCTGGTGACGACGCCACTGACACGCGCGCCGTCGGTGACGATGCGGTCGATGCCAGTGTTGAACATGAAGCGCACGCCGAGCGCCTGGGCATGCTTGGCCAGCGCCTGCGTGAACATGTGGCAGTCGCCGGTCTCGTCCTGCGGCAGGNGCCCGCCGGCGAACTTCTCCTTCACCCCGGCGAGCGCCGGCTCGACCGCGATGCAGCCTTCGCGGCTCAACACCTCGAAGGGCACGCCGTACTGCTTGAGCACGGCGATGTCCTCGGCCGTGCCGTCGAGCTGGGACTGGTAGCGGAACAGCTGCAACGTACCCTGCGAGCGCTCGTCATATTGAATGCCGATGTCGCGGCGCAGATCGCGCAAGGCATCGCGGCTGTATTCCGCGATCGGGATCATCCGGCTCTTGTTGACCGCATAGCGCGCGCTGGTGCAGTTGCGCAACATCTTGAGCAGCCACACCCACATGACCGGATCGAGCTTCGGCCTGATCACCAGCGGGCCGTGCTTCATCAACAGCCACTTGACCGCCTTCACCGGCACGCCGGGACCGGCCCAGGGCGAGGAATAGCCGGGCGACACTTCGCCGGCATTGGCGAAAGAGGTCTCCAGTGCCGGTTCGGGCTGACGGTCAACGACCGTCACGTCATGGCCGGCACGCGCGAGGTAGTAGGCAGAGGTGACTCCGATGACACCGCTGCCGAGGATCAGAACTTTCACGCTTGGTCAAACTCCCGCGGCATCACGCTCGCCGCTGCAAGGAAACAACTCGCAACGGCGAGAGCAATTATCAGGCCACCTTCTTGATGGCGTCGCCGAGGATCGAAACCATCTGGTCGATATGGCTCTTCTCGACGATGAGCGGAGGCGACATCGCGAAGCTGTCGCCGCTCATGCGCAGGTAAAGGCCGGTGTTGAAGCAGTCGACCATCACGTCATAGCCGCGCGCGCCGACGATTCCGTCGCGCGGCGCGAGCTCAACCGCGCCCATCAGGCCGCAATTGCGGATGTCGACGACGTTGGGCAGACCTTTGAGCGAATGCAGTGCATCGCGCCAGTATTCGGCC
The DNA here is from genome assembly GCF_002068095.1 of Bradyrhizobium sacchari. Classification (GTDB taxonomy): domain Bacteria; phylum Pseudomonadota; class Alphaproteobacteria; order Rhizobiales; family Xanthobacteraceae; genus Bradyrhizobium; species Bradyrhizobium sacchari. Next base: position 175,287 of record NZ_LWIG01000063.1, read on the forward strand.
ATCGACGCACCGCGCGTGAGCAGGCCCTCGTCCTTGTAGATGTCGAGCGTCGCGATGCCGGCGGCGCAGGCGGTCGGATGCGCCGAATAGGTGTAGCCGTGGAACAGCTCCATCTGGTTCTCCGGGCCGACCATCATGCCGTCATGCACCTTGCGGCTCGCGAATACCGCGCCGCAGGGAATGGTACCGTTGGTGATGCCCTTGGCCGTCGTCATCAGGTCCGGCGTGACGCCGAAGAAGTTGGCGGCGAACGGGGTGCCGAGGCGGCCGAAGCCGGTGATGACCTCGTCGAAGATCAGGAGGATGCCGTGCTTGTCGCAGATCTCGCGCAGGCGCTGCAGATAGCCCTTCGGCGGCGGCAGCACCGCGGTCGAGCCCGGCACCGGCTCGACGATGACGGCGGCGATGGTTTCGGCGCCGTGCAGGGCCACCAGACGCTCGAGATCGTCGGCGAGCTCGACGCCATGCTCGGGCTGGTCCTTGGCAAAGGCGTTACGGCTGAGATCGTGGGTGTGGCGGATGTGGTCGACGCCCGGCAGCAGTGTCGCGAAGGCGCGACGATTGGCCACCATGCCGCCGACCGAGGTGCCGCCGAAGCCGACGCCATGATAGCCGCGCTCGCGGCCGATCAGGCGGGTGCGGCTCGACTGGCCGTTGGCGCGGTGATAGGCGAGCGCGATCTTCAGCGCGGTGTCGACCGACTCGGAGCCCGAGTTGGTGAAGAAGACGCGATCGAGACCCTTCGGCGCGATCTCGGCAAGGCGCTCGGCGAAATCGAACGCCAGCGGATGGCCCATCTGGAACGTGGGTGCGAAGTCCAGCGTCATCAGCTGCCGCTCGACCGCAGCGGCAATCTGCTTGCGGCCGTGGCCGGCGTTGACGCACCAGAGGCCGGCGGAGCCGTCGATCACCTTGCGGCCGTCGACGGTGGTGTAGTGCATGCCCTCGGCCGAGGAGAACAGGCGCGGCGCCTTCTTGAACTGACGGTTGGCCGTGAACGGCATCCAGAACGAGTCGGTCTTGATAGTGTTCGGAATCTGATGAAGGGTCACGGCCGCGCTCCTTTGCTGACCCTCTAGCAGAGCCACGGCTTGGTAAGCGCAACAAGTCCTTTTCCGATGACCTGCAAGCCATTGATTTCGCTGGGCCACCCGGTCCATATTTGCGCGATCCGCAACACCTGCAACACAGGATCTGGGTCATGAGCGTCGACATCGGTGGACGGCTGCGATTCATCCGGGCGCGCCACAAGCTGTCGCAGCGTGAACTGGCAAAACGCGCCGGCGTCACCAATTCGACGATCTCGCTGATCGAATCCAACCAGATGAACCCGTCGGTCGGCGCGCTGAAGCGCATCCTCGACGGCATCCCGATGGGGCTCGCCGAGTTCTTCGCACTCGAGCCGGAGTCCAGGCGCAAGATCTTCTACCGCGCGGAGGAGCTGACGGAGGTCGGCAAGAAGCCGATCTCGTATCGGCAAGTCGGCGACAATCTGTTCGGCCGCAGCCTGCAGATCTTGAAAGAGCGCTACGAGCCCGGCAGCGACACCGGACGCGTGCATCTCGTCCATGACGGCGAGGAAGGCGGCATCGTGATATCGGGCAAGCTCGAAGTCACCGTCGAGGACGAGCGTCGCATTCTCAATCCGGGCGATGCCTATTATTTCGAGAGCCGCCGCCCGCATCGCTTCCGCTGCGTCGGCGGCAAGCCGTGCGAAGTGATCTCGGCCTGCACGCCGCCGACCTTCTGACGCGCGATGCGCATCCGGGATCTTACGGAGCCACCGGTTTCTTACGGAGCTTGAGCCATCTCAATTTCTATAGGCCCAGGCTCTATATATTGGGAGCCGTAGCCGAGCAGCCTGGCGCAGAGGTGCTGAGGTTATGGCCCCGGACTCCTAGGCACTCCGGGGCCGCTTCGTAACTGGGCCCATCATGAAGACCACGCTCGCCAACGCCGAAGCCGCACTCGATGAGGTGCAGCGCGATACCGACAAGCTCCGCTCGCGGGAGCTGCGCAAGGCCATTGAAAAATACATCGAGATGCAGAGGGAGCAGATCAAGGCTCTCCGCCGGATGATGAACTGACCGACAGGCGGGCCGCTCGCCCACCCTGATTTTCCTGAACCCGGGTGACGCAGCGAACGACCAAGCAGAACGCACAATTCTGCTTCACCGAGAGCTGCCGATGTTCGTCCCCTTCCGCCTCGCGCTGCTCAGTGCGGTCGTTCTGCTTGCCCCCATCACCTGCCACGCCATGGACGACGATCTTCGTGCCGCCAGCAGTGCGCCGACGGCGATCACGCTCTGCGGAGCGGTCAATGGCGACGACAGCCGGATCAAGGCCGAAATCTGCAAGGAGAAGGGCTACGACCAGCTCGTGGCAGCGATCGACAAATCATTCGACACGGCGCTGGCGAGGACGCCCGCCAACATCCGGCCGCTGCTCAAGCGCGACCAGGCCTGGTTCAATGAGATGATCCTGGGCGCCGCCGGCACTGTGCAGGAGGTCGACGAAGCCGAGCTGCGCGATAACTTCGTGGCGACGCTGCGCCAGCGCGCCACCGTGCTCGGCGAGATCGCCGCCGGTTCCGGCCGCGCCGGGCTCGCCGGCAAATGGGCCAATGCCTTCGGCAGCATCACCATCTCGCCGTCCGCGAACGGTACTCGACAGCTCACCGTCGACATGCGCGTCGATTACGGCAGTGACAAGCACCGGCAATGCAGGCTGGGCGCGACGGTGACTTCGGCGGGCGACTGG
>NZ_LWIG01000063.1:178057-211902 GCF_002068095.1 Bradyrhizobium sacchari
GCCGGCGAATGCAGCATCATCGGCGAGCGGACCGGACGCCAAGCCGGCAAAGTTGCCGGCGATCAAGCTCCGCCGCCAAGGCGAGACCCTGCGCGTCGTCATCTTCGGCGGCGATGATACGACCGGCGATCGCGATGATTGCGACTATCTGTGGCAGATCACCGGCACCTATTTCGCGAGCGGCAGGGCCGACGTGGCCGAGAAGGCCGAGATCTCGTTCGTCGCGCCGAGCTTCGACTGCGTGCGTCCGGTGACGGCGACGGACGAAGAGATCTGCTCCGACCCCGAGCTTGCCGACAACGACCAGCGACTGAACCGCGCCTGGAAGGCACTGCTGCCGCGCCTCGACGACGCGACGCGGCGTGCGCTGACCGAAGACCAGCGCAACTGGGTGCACGCGCAGGCCGTGGAGTTCCCCGAATTTCTCCACCCGGCCTGGGAGAAGCGGACCTACGAGATGCACTTCACGGCCGACGCGCGCGACCATGTCGATGCCCTCCAGCGCGAGCGGATCGCGCTGCTCGAGGGCTTTGACGACAAGCGCGCGGGCCTCGCCGGTGTCTGGCTCGCCCACAACGCCATCATCAAGATCACGGTCGACAAGGACGGCCGGCTGAACGCGCAGGGCTGGAAATGGGACCAGGGCGACTGGAAGGCCGGCTGCGACTACGACGTGAAGGGCAAGATCGTCGGCGGCAGCTTCCGCTCCGACGAACAGCGCAAGAACCCGGACACGCTGGAGCGCGATCACGCCATGCTGATCGTCAACCGCCTCGACGACGCGTTCGCGACGAAGCGCAGCGGCAAGGAGACCGACGACGAGGCGAAGTGCAAGCGAAGGCTCGACAACTCCTCGACCGCACGGCTGTTTCCGGCCCGTCCCTCGCCCGACATCGACAATTTTCGGGGCTCGATACGCTAGCCGGCAGCTCGCGGCCGGAGCCGACGAGGCTGCCTTCTTGTGGCGCTGAGCGCGAGAGACTCAGCGCCACAGGGCCCTTCAGGACTGCGTCAGCAAATCCTCGATCCGGATCGGGAAGCGGCGGACGCGCACACCGGTGGCGTGCCAGACGGCGTTGGCGATCGCGCCGGCGCTGCCGGTGATGCCGATCTCGCCGACGCCCTTGATGCCGAGCGCGTTCACATGCGGGTCGTGTTCCTCGACCGTGATCACGTCGAGTGGCGGCACGTCGGCATTCACGGGAATGTGGTACTCGCCGAGATTGGCATTCATGATGCGGCCGCTGCGGCGATCGGTGATGGCTTCCTCGTGCAGCGCAAAGGACATGCCCCAGATCATGCCTCCGAACAGCTGGCTCTTCACCAGGTGCGGATTGACGATCCGCCCGGCGGCGAAGGCGCCGACCATCCGGGTGACGCGGACCTGGCCGAGCTCGGGATCGACCTTCACCTCGGCGAACACCGCGCCATGGGCGTGCATCGCATATTCTTCCATTGCCGCAGGATTCGGCGCGCCGGTACCGCTGGCCTCGACCTCGGCAAGGCCGGCGCGCGCCAGGATCTCGGCATAGCTTTCGCTGCGGCTCTCATCGTCGCGACGGACCAACCTGCCGTCCCGTGCGATCACGCCAGCATTGCCGGCGCCGAAGAGCGGCGAACGCTCGTCGTTCGTGGCGAGATCAGCAAGCTTTGCGATCACGGCCGCGCCGGCGCTGTGGATCGCCGCACCGGCCGTTGCCGTGTGCGCCGAGCCGCCGGCAATGCCGGCATCGGGCAGGTCGGACGTGCCGGCCTTGAATTCGACGCGGTCGATGTCGAGGCCGACGGCATCGGCCGCGATCTGGGCGAGCGCCGTCCACGCCCCCTGCCCCATGTCATGCGCGCCAATTTCCATCACGCCGGAGCCGTCGCGGCGGATCGCTGCACGTGCCTGGGCCTGGAACATCAGCGCCGGGAAGGTCGCGGTGCCCGTGCCCCAGCCGACCAGAAGACCAGCATCGTCGCGCATCTGCCGCGGCCGGAGCGAGCGCTTCGCCCAGCCGAACCGCGCCGCGCCCTGCTCGTAGCAGGCACGCAGTGCCTTGGACGAGAACGGCTTGCCGCTGATCGGCTCGACTTCCGCGTAGTTCTTCAGGCGGAAGGCGAGCGGATCCATGCCGCAGGCCCAGGCGATCTCGTCGATCGCGCTTTCGAGCGCAATCGAGCCCGTCGCCTCGCCCGGCGCGCGCATGAACAGCGGCGTGCCGGTGTTGACGCGCACGGCGTCGTGCGAGGTGCGGATCGCGGGCGCCGCATAGAGCGTGTGCGAGGCATCGGCGGCGGGTTCGTAGAAATCGTCGAACGTGCTCGACACGGTTCGCGCGTGGTGATCGAGCGCGGTCAGGCGCCCCTCGCCGTCGGCGCCGATGCGCAGGCGCTGCCGCGTCGGCGCGCGGTGGCCGACCGGGCCGTACATCTGCTCACGGCGCAGGACCAGCTTCACGGGCCTGCCGACGAGCTTTGCCGCCATGATGCCGAGCGTCGGCGGGCCGGACATCAATCCCTTGGAGCCAAAGCCGCCGCCCAGGAACGGACTGCGGATGTGGATCTTGTCGTGCGCGATGCCGAACAATTCGGCGATGCGCGCCAGCGACAGCATCAGGCCCTGGGTCGGCATGTCGATCTGCAGACGGTCGCCGTCCCAGGAGGCGACGATCGCGTGCGGCTCCATCGCGTTGTGATATTGCGGCGGCGTCTCGTAGGTCGCGTCGATCTGCTTCTCGGCCGAGGCGAGGCCCGCCTCGACATCGCCGCGGTGAACCTCCGAGGGATTGCCGACGCCGACGACCGGCGGCACGAAGCTCTCGCCGGCATCGAGCCCTACGAGCGCCGGCAGCGTCTCATAGCGCGGCGCCAGCAGCAACGCACCTTCCGTCGCCGACTCCAGCGTCTCGGCGATCACGACGGCGATCGGCTGGCCGGCGTAGCGAACCTCGTCGCTCTGCAACACCTCCATCCGGAACACGAACGGATTGGTCTTGATCTCGGGGTCTATCGCAAGAGGCGGCTTGTGGCTCGACGTCATGACGTCGACGACGCCGGGATGCCGCTTGGCTGCCGCAACATCGAGCGAGGCCACCCGGCCGCGCGAAATGCTGGAGACGGCCATCACCGCAAACAGCATGCCGGGCGGATGATTGTCGGCGGCGTAGGTCGCCTGCCCCTTGACCTTGAGGACGCCGTCGCGGCGGGTCAGCGGCTGGCCGATGTTCGAGCCGTGCCGCAGATGGGCGGGAGCGCTGGTGAGATTGAGCTCAGGCATGAATGGCTCCGGAGGTCGAGGCAAAGGGAGAGGCCGGCAATGCCGGCAGGCGCGCGGGCGTACCGGCCGCAGCGAGCAGAAGCGCGCGCACGACGATGCGGCGCGCGAGCTCAATCTTGAAGGCGTTGTCGCCGGACGGTTTTGCGTCGGCAAGCGCGCGCCAGGCGGCTTCCTGGAAGGCGTCCGCCGTCGGCGCGACCCCCCTCAAGACGTCTTCCGCAGGCCGGGCACGCCAGGGTTTTGCGGCGACGCCGCCCAGCGCCACCCGTGCCTCCGCGACCTTGCCGTTCTCGATCCGCAACGCAGCCGCGGCCGAGACGACCGCGAAGGCATAGGAGGTGCGCTCGCGAACCTTGAGGTAACGCGCATGCGTGGAAAATACACGCGCTGCGGGCGGCAGGCGCACCGCGACGATGAGGTCGCCGGGATCGAGTGCGGAGTCGCGCTCGGGCGTGTTGCCCGGCAGGCGATGCAGCTCGTCGAGTGCAATCTCGCGCCGTCCGCTCCTGCCTTCGATCTCGACCACGGCGTCGAGCGCGACGAGCGGTACACAGAAGTCGGACGGATGGGTGGCGATGCAGTTCTCGCTCCAGCCGAGCACGGCATGGCTGCGGTTCTCGCCGTCGCGGGCGTCGCAGCCGGTGCCGGCCTCGCGCTTGTTGCAGCGGCTGGCGGTGTCGTAGAAATACGCGCAGCGCGTCCGTTGCAACAGATTGCCGCCGACGGTGGCGGCATTGCGCAGTTGCGCCGACGCGCCCGAGAGCAGTGCTTCGGCGACGGCCGGGTAGGACTTCGCGAAGTTTGCGTCATGCGCGAGATCGGCGTTGCTGACGAGCGCACCGATACGCAACGACCCGTCGGCGAGGGTCTCGATTGCGTCGAGCCCGTCGAGATGCGTGACATCGACCAGCCGATCCGGACGGCTGACGCCGCCTTTCATCAGATCGAGCAGGTTGGTGCCGGCGGCGAGATAGACCGCACCCGGCTGCGCGGCGGCGGCAACGGCTTCAGCAACCGTGGCCGGCCTGACATAATCGAACGATTTCATGCGGAGCGCCTCTGGTTGGATTCGTCCATCCCGGCCTGCGCTTCCAGCACGGCATCGACGATGCCGGCATAGGCGCCGCAGCGGCAGAGATTGCCGCTCATGCATTCGCGGATGCGTTCGGGATCGTTGCCGGCCTGGGCCTCGCGCATCATGCCGATCGCACTCATGATCTGGCCGGGCGTGCAGAAGCCGCACTGGAAACCGTCATGGGCGATGAAAGCGGCCTGGACAGGGTGAAGCTGGTCGCCGCGCGCGACGCCTTCGATGGTGAGGATGTCGGCGCCGTCATGGCTGATGGCGAGCGCGAGGCAGGAATTGATGCGCTTGCCGTCGACAAGAATGGTGCAGGCGCCGCACTGGCCGCGGTCGCATCCCTTTTTGGTTCCGGTCAGATGGAGGCGCTCACGCAGGAGATCGAGCAGCGTGACACGCGGATCGTCGAGGACGAAGTCGCGCCGCGCACCGTTCACGGTGAGGCTGATGGAGTGGTTCATACAGGGCTCCGATCAGATATGGACATGAGTCATCGCGCAGCGCGCCACCGCCGTGGCCGCCGTTCGACACGCGCCAGCCAGGCGGAACCCGGCCAACATCTCGACGAAGATACGGAGGCACCCTCCGTTTAACAAGGCCCACGGAAAAATATTTGGAAATCGTCAAAAGCCCATGCGCCTACAACGCGATGCAGCCTGTGAGGGTTCAATCTAACCAATTCGTGATCTACATTGCCTGATATGGACGACCAGACCGACCAAACTCGAAAGCCTCGCGCCGACGCCCTGCGCAATCGCGAACGCGTGCTCGAGGCGGCGAAGGCCGTCTTCAACGCCGGCGGCCCCGAGGCGAGCCTTGAGGCCGTGGCCAAACGTGCCGGCGTCGGCATCGGCACGCTCTACCGGCATTTCCCGACGCGCGAGGATCTGTTCGAGGCGGTGTACCGGCGCGAGGTCGAGCAGCTCAGCGAACTCGCCGAGCAATTGAAGACTACGAAGGACCCGGTCGATGCGCTCAGGCGCTGGCTGCGCTCAGGTGTCGAATTCGTTGCCACCAAGAAGGGCATGGTGGCAGCCCTGGCACTCGCAGTGCAGAGCGGGTCCGAGCTGCATGCCTTCTCCTTCGAGCGCCTGACCACGGCGATCGGCTCGCTGCTCCATCGGGCCGTCGCGGCCGGCGAGATGCGCGCCGACATCAGTCCCGAGGACTTGCTGCGCGCATTCTTCGGCATGTGCTACATGCACGACCAGCCCGGTTGGCAATCCTCGGTGCTTCGGATGCTCGACGTCTTCGTCGACGGCCTGCGGGTGCAGCCGACCGCTGGCGCCAAGGCCCGCGTTGCCAAGCCCGCGAAACCGGCGGCGAAACGGAAGCGATAGCACGCCCGTATTTCCCAAAGGCCGTGCTAGGATCAGCATCGCCTGGATCTCAACGCGGAGCCTGCCATGCGCATCGCCGCCTTGCTCGTCGCCCTCTGTGTCGCCTTCAGCGTCCCTTCAGCACGCGCTGACGATGTCGCGACGGCCCAGGGCGTTATCCGCGCCCAGGAGCAGGCCTTCGTCCGCGACGATGCCACGGCCGCTTATTCCTATGCGGCACCGGCGATCAAGGAGATATTCCCCGCACCGGACATCTTCATGTCCATGGTGCAGAACGGCTACGCACCGGTCTATCGTCACAAGAGTTTTGAATTTGGCGAGAGCAAGAGTGAAGGAAGCTGGATCGCCCAGCGCGTCCATATCATCGACGCCAATGGCGAAGCCTGGGAGGCGCTCTACACGCTCGAGCAGCAGTCGGACGGCAGCTACAAGATCACCGGCTGCTCGCTGCTGAAGGCGGGACAGGCCGTCTAAGTGGCAAAACTCGGACCACTTTTGACCGAGCCCATCCGCGAGCGGATCAGCAGCAGCACGACGATGCCGATGTTGAGCGCGTTCCAGGCGACGCCGTTGGCGAAGGCTGCGCCGTAGGAGCCGGAGGCATCGAAAATGACGCCCGACACCCAGCCGCCGAAGGACATGCCGAACACGGAGGCGAAGATCACGATGCCGACGCGGGTTGCGGCCTCGCTCGCCGGCATCGCCTCGCGCACGATGATGGCGTAGCTCGGCACGATGCCGCCCTGGAACAGGCCGAACATCGCGGAGATCAGATAGAGCGAAGCGAGGCTGTCGAAGAACAAATAGAACACCAGCGCAAAACCTTGCGCCAGCGACCCCACCAGCAGCGTGCGGATGCCGCCGATCTTGTCGGCAAGGAATCCCGAGCCGATGCGGCTGACGATGCCGCAGGCCATCATCAGCGACAGCATCTCGGCGCCGCGGGCGACGCCGTAACCGAGATCGCCGCAATAGGCGACGATGTGGACCTGCGGCATCGCCATGGCGACGCAGCAGGAGATGCTGGCGATCGAGAGCAGTACCGTCAGCGTGTTGGTCGAAAGCTTGAGGTCGACCCGCGGCGGCGGCGCATTTGCGTGGTCGTGCGCCTGGGCGTCGCCCATCTGCGCGCGCAGGACCAGCACCAGGATCGTCATCAGGCCGACACAGACGAGGCCGATGCCGATATGGGTGTGGCGCCAGCCGATCGACTGCATGCCCCAATTGACAATCGGGGGCCACATCGTTCCGGCGAAATAATTGCCGCTGGCAACGATGGTCACGGCGAGCCCGCGATAACGCTCGAACCAGTGCGAGGCTTCTGCCATCAGCGGCGCGAACGTCGCCGACGTCCCGAGCCCGATCAGGAAATAGGCCGCGATGAACTGCCAGAGCTGCGTCGAAAGTCCCGCCAGCGTATTGGCGACACCGAGGAAGGCGATGCTGATCGCCATCGCCGGCACGATGCCGAACCGGTCCGTGATCTTGCCGGCGATCACGCCGCCGAGCCCGAAGCCGAACATCATGAGCGTGAAGGCCAGCGACACCGCGCCGCGCGTGGCGGCGAATTCGGCCTGCACCGCGGGAATCATCACCACGATCGCCCACATGCCGACGCCGCCGATCGAGCCGATCACCAGCGCAATGACGAGCCGTATCCAGGCCTGACGGGAATCAGGGCTGAACGAATCAGGTTTTTGTTCGGGATGATTTGGCGCGTGCACGGGCCGGACCATGGCCCGCGGATCGCCACACGGTCAAGCAACGTGGCGATATATTGGGCATGCGCGGTGCACTGCGGTAAGAAGGAGCTTGGCGAAGGCGCGTTTTGCCATTAGTTTGCAATCTGCGTGTGCAACGTTGCCGCGCGAGGAGCCTATCGGCGGAATGCTGTTGCGATTGACGCGATCGATGCGGATCAAGGTGGGGCGGATCATCGCCCTCGCCTATCTGTTCTGCGTGCTCGCGCCGGCGGCAAGCCTCGCCTGGCGGACTGGTCCCGCGCCATGCCTCGACGACGCGCTCCTCGCAGACCTCGTGCCTGTGCATCACCAGATGGCGAGCCATCAGCATGGCCATGCCTCGCACGAGCATGCGGGAACTCACGCGCAGCACCAGACGGCCGCAAAGGACGCACCCGCCCCGCATCAGCATGGCGGCAAGGGAACCGTAGGCCCGTGCTGCGCGATGATGTGCGTCAGCGCGCTGCCAGCCGATCTGCCCAGCGTCGCCACACCGGCCCAGCCGAAATCGACCTGCGCGCCCGAGATCGTGGCCAGCCTGCACAGCACGGCGCCACCCCAGCACTACCGCCCCCCCATCGTCTGATCTGACGCAACGATTTCGGTCCGAACGCGCATCCGCGCGCGCGAACCTGTGGGCTTCAGATCAGGGATAAATCATGCTTGCGCTTTCCGGAGCGAAGTCCGCCGCCGCATCTGCGGTGGGGGGACGACATTTTCTATTGAATTGGCCGTTACTGGCCGTGGTTGCTCTGGCGCTGTCCGGCTGCGTGCCGGCCACCACGCAAGTGGCCAGCGCCGACCCCGCCGATCCGGCGGCGAAGGTGGCGCGTGTCGGCTATCGGCCGACCATCGCGCCCTATACCAGCCTGCGGCCCGCGACGCCGGCGCCTTGGTGCGACCGCAACGACGCCGTCACTCCACAGCCGAAGCAAGACCGGTAGGAGCGCGCCATGGCACATCATCTCCCGCGCGGCCTCCTCATGCTCGCCGCGTTCGGGCTCTCGGGCTGCATGGCGTTCTCGCCGGACGGCGGCATGACGACAGTCTCGGACCTCACCGGCCAGACCATCAACAAGGACGTCGCCTTCGTCCGAACGGCCGAAGGCGCCGAGGCCGTTGGCGCGACCGTCCGCCGGTTGCTGGCGCGCACGCTCACCATCGAGACCGCCGTGCAGATCGCCCTGCTCAACAACAAGGGGCTACAAGCCGCCTATAACGAGCTGGCGCTGTCCGAAACCGAGCTGGTCGAGCAGAGCCTGCCGCCCAATCCCGTGCTCTCGATCTCGCGGATCTCGGGCAATGGTGCGAACGAGATCGAGCGCCAAGTCGTCGGCGACATCCTCGCCCTCGCGACATTGCCGTTCCGTTCCGAGATCGCCCGCGACCGTTTCCGCCAGGCGCAATTGCGCGCGGCGCTGGCGACGTTGCGGCTCGCGGCCGACGTGCGCCGCGCCTATGTCCGCGCAGTCACCTGCAACGAGCTGGTGGTGCTGCTGACGGACGCGAAGGCGACGGCGGAATCGACGGCCCAGCTCGCCGTCAAGCTCGGCGAGACCGGCTCGCTCAACAAGCTCGACCAGGCCCGCGAGCAGGTATTCTACGCCGAGACCACCGCAGACCTCGCGACCGCGCGGCAGGCCGCGACGAGCACGCGCGAAAGATTAGCGCGCCTGATGGGGCTGTGGGACGACGGCCTCGACTTCCGCCTGCCCAATCAATTGCCGCCGTTGCCGCGCCAGCCGCAGGCCCTGCCCTCGATCGAGGCCGACGCGGTCGCCCATCGCATCGACCTGCAGATCGCGCGGCTCGAGCTGACTGCGCTGGCGAAAGCGTTGAACCTCACCGAGGCGACGCGCTTCGTGACGCTGCTCGATCTCGCCGGCATCTCCCGCCGCACCCAGGATCCGGAGGGCCCGCCGTTCCGCGAACGCGGCTTCGACGTTCAGTTCCAGATCCCGATCTTCGACGGCGGTGAGGTCCGCGTGCGGCAGGCGGCGGAGACCTACAATCTCGCCTTCAACCGCCTGACCGAGCGCGCCGTGAACGTTCGCTCGGAGGCGCGAGACGCTTATCGCGTTTACCGATCCACCTACGACATCGCCAGCCACTTCCAGCGCGAGATCGTTCCCCTGCGCAAGATCATCACCGAGGAGATGCAGCTGCGTTTCTCCAGCATGCAGGTCGATATCTTTGCGCTGCTGACCGAGGCGCGGCAGCGCCTGGCGTCGCTGCGCGGTGCCATCGATGCCAGGCAGAGGTTCTTCCTCGCGCAGTCCGACTTGCAGACCGCCGTCAACGGCGGCGGCTCGCCGGCCTCCGGCGGCGACAACGCAACCACCATCGCCGCAGCAGCCTCTGCCGATGGCGATCACTGAGATGGAGGCCAGCATGTTTTCCCGCAGAGGATTTCTGGGCAGCGCCGCGCTTGCGGGTGCGTCGGCGATCAGCGGCCGCGTCCAGGCCGCATCGATTCCGGAAGCGCCCACCATGGACAAGGTGGTGATGCAACCGCCGCTGCACCCCACGAGCGGGCCCGACTATCGCCCCGTGGTCACGCTGAACGGCTGGTCGCTGCCGTTCCGCATGAACGGCGACTGGAAGGAATTCCACCTCGTCGCCGAACCCGTGGTGCGCGAATTCGCGGAAGGCATGAAGGTGAATTTGTGGGGCTATAACGGCCAGTCACCGGGTCCGACCATCGAGGCTGTCGAGGGCGACAAGGTCCGCATCTTCGTCACCAACCGCCTGCCCGAATACACCACCGTGCACTGGCACGGCATGATCGTGCCGAGCGGCATGGACGGCGTCGGCGGACTGAACCAGCCGCACATCGAGCCGGGCAGGACCTTCGTCTACGAATTCGAGATGAAGAAGAGCGGGACCTTCATGTACCACCCGCATTCCGACGAGATGGTGCAGATGGCGATGGGCATGATGGGCATGGTCGTCGTGCACCCGCGCGATCCGAATTTCCGGCCCGTCGACCGCGACTATGTTTTCGTGATGAGCACCTATCGCGTCGATCCCGGCACCTATTTGCCGCAGGTCAACGAGATGACCGACTTCAACATGTGGACCTGGAATTCGCGGGTGTTTCCCGGCATCGACCCCTTGCCGGTGCGCCTCGGCGACAAGGTGCGCGTGCGCATCGGCAATCTCAGCATGACCAACCATCCGATCCACCTGCACGGCCACAGCTTTGCAGTGACCTGCACCGACGGCGGCTGGGTCCCGGAGAGCGCGCAATATCCCGAAACGACCACTGACGTGCCGGTCGGCGCGGTGCGCGTCTTCGACGTGCTCGCCGACAATCCCGGCGACTGGGCGTTCCACTGCCACAAGTCGCACCACACCATGAACGCGATGGGCCACGAGGTGCGCAATCTGATCGGCGTGTCGCGCAAGGACCTCGCCAAGGCCGTCGGCAAGCTCGCGCCTGACGGCATGGCGATGGGCTCGACCGGCATGGCCATGGGCAACATGGAGATGCCCGCACCCGACAACACGCTGCCGATGATGACCGGCACCGGCCAGTTCGGCCCGATCGAGATGGGCGGAATGTTCACCGTGATGAAGATCCGCGAGGACCTCGCGCGCGACGATTACCGCGATCCCGGTCCATACAAATTCCCGCAAGGCACGGTCGCCTACGAGGTCACGGCGCCGGCCGCAGAGCCGGCGCGGCAAGAACCCGGCAGTCCGCCGATGAAGAACATGAAGATGTGAGCGTTTCGATGAACCACCAACCGGAGACTACAGTGAAGAAGCCTATCAAGCTCGGACTCGCGCTGGCTGCGCTTTCGATCGCACCGGCCCTTGCCCACGAACAGCACGATCACGGGAGCTTTTCGGCCGGCGAGCCCGGCGATCCCAAGAAGCCCGCGCGCACCATCGAAATTCTGATGAACGAGATGGACTACTCTCCCGCCAAGATCGAGGTCAAACGCGGCGAGCAGGTCCACTTCGTGCTGCGCAATGTCGGCAAGGAGGACCACGAGTTCCTGCTCGCCACCACCAAGGAGAACCTCGCCCATGCCGAGGTGATGAAGAAGCATCCGCACATGGAGCACGACGACCCCAACGGGGTGCGGCTGGCGCCGAACAAGACGGCCGAGATCCTCTGGAAGTTCACCAAGGCCGGCACGTTCGAATTTTCCTGCCTGATCCCCGGCCATCGCGACTACGGCATGGTCGGCCAAGTCACCGTGAACTGAAGCAATGGAGACAGCCATGAAACCGATCACGCGCATCACCGCAACGCTCGCGCTGACGCTGGGCCTGACGCTCGGTGCGGTCGCGGCACAGAGCGCCTCGATCAGCGGCGAGGTGAAGAAGATCGACGAGAGCGCCGGCAAGATCACCCTCAAGCACGGCCCCGCCAAGAACCTCGGCATGGAGGAGCCCATGACCATGGTCTACCGCGTCAAGGAGCCCGCCATGCTCAAGCAGGTAAAGGTCGGCGACAAGGTGACCTTCGAGGCCGAGGAGGCGGCTTCGGGGTTCACGGTGACGAAGATGGAGAAGGCGAAGTAGGGGGCGGCCCTCTCAACCGTCATTCCGGGGCGACGCGCAGCATCGAACTATGGTGCGCAATTGCGCACCTGAGAATCTCGAGGTTCCGGGGTTCGGCTCTTTGAGCCGTCCCCGGAACGACGCGGAGCCCCCCGAAACACCCCGGTCCGACCTCCCGCCGCCCCTTCCGTTAACCCTTTGCTAACCATACACCGGGCAAAAATTGCCGGGTCAAGTCGAGTGTCGTCGGCCGCGTAGAACGGGAGCTCCCGTGGACGCCAGTGCGGTGCCTCACTTTCGGAACGGCGGCCCATCGGCCGCCGCGCAGACGTTTGGGGCGCGCGGCCGGCAGTCGCGCGGGGAGGCAGCTACCATGGTCGACGTCACCGCGGGACAGGGCGTAGGCGGCGGAAAGCCCGGCATCCCCTCCCTCAACGAGATCGTCAACATCCTCAAGCGCGGCGACATCGCGCTCGCCCTCGGCATCCTCACCATCCTGGTGGTGCTGATCCTGCCCCTGCCCGCGATTGTGCTGGACCTGTTCCTGGCGATCTCGATCACGCTCTCGATCCTGATCCTGATGACCTCGCTGTTCATCCAGGCGCCGCTGGAATTTTCGGCCTTCCCGACCATCCTGCTGATCTCGACCATGCTGCGCCTGTCGCTCAACATGGCCTCGACCCGCCTGATCCTGTCGCACGGCCACGAGGGCACGGACGCCGCCGGTCACGTCATCGAAGCCTTCGGCAGCTTCGTGATGGGCGGCAATTTCGTCATCGGCATCATCGTCTTCGCCATCCTGATCATCGTCAATTTCGTTGTCATCACCAAGGGTTCGGGCCGCATCGCCGAGGTCGCCGCCCGCTTCCACCTCGACGCCATGCCCGGCAAGCAGATGGCGATCGACGCCGATCTCTCCGCCGGCCTGATCGACGAGAAGGTCGCCAAGCAGCGGCGCAAGGAGCTGGAGGACGAAAGCGGCTTCTTCGGCGCCATGGACGGCGCCTCCAAATTCGTCCGCGGCGACGCCATCGCCGGCCTTTTGATCGTTTTCATCAACGTCGTCGGCGGCATGATCATCGGGGTGGCGCAGCAGGGCATGTCCTTCGCGGACGCCGGCCGCAGCTACACGCTGCTGACGGTCGGTGACGGCCTCGTCACCCAGGTGCCGGCGCTGATCGTCTCGACCGCCGCGGGCCTGCTCGTCTCCAAGGCCGGCGTGTCCGGCGCCGCCGACAAGGCGCTGATGAAGCAGTTCTCCGGCTATCCGCAGGCGCTGGCGATGTCTTCGGCGGTCATGCTGGTGCTGGCGGCCCTGCCGGGCATTCCGACCATCCCCTTCCTGGCGCTCGGCGCCGGCGCCGGCGCGCTGGCCTGGCACGCCCGCAACCACAAGCGCACCGCCGTGAAGACAGAGGAAGCCGCCAACGCCGCGCCTGCCACCGGCGCACCGGGTGCGCCCGGCGCGGCAGCGGTGGAAGAGCCGATCTCGGCCGCGCTCAAGATCGACGACCTCAAGATCGAGCTCGGCTATGCGCTGCTGCCCCTGGTCAACGGCCCCGACGGCACCGACCGCCTCACCGAGCAGATCAAGGCGCTACGCCGCTCGCTCGCGATCGAGATGGGTTTTGTGATGCCGGCGGTGCGTATCCTCGACAACGTCCAGCTCGAGGCCAACACCTACATCATCAAGATCAAGGAGGTCGACGCCGGCACCGGCAAGATCTGGCCGAACCAGTTCATGGTCATGGACCCCGGCGGCAGCCAGGTTCAGGTGCCCGGCATCCACACCACCGAGCCGACCTTCGGCCTGCCCGCGACCTGGGTCGATGCCAGCCTCAAGGAGGAAGCGTCCCTCAAGGGCTACACCGTCGTCGACGCCGCGACCGTGCTCTCGACCCATCTCACCGAGCTGCTCAAGGCCAACATGTCGGACCTGCTCTCCTATGGCGAGGTGCAGAAGCTGCTCAAGGAGCTGCCGAAGGAGCAGAGCGAGCTGGTCAAGGACATCGTCCCCGGGCAGGTCACGGTCTCCGGCATCCAGCGCGTGCTGCAGCTGCTGCTCGCCGAGCGCATCTCGATCCGCGATCTCTCGACGATTCTCGAAGGCATCGCCGACTCGCTCGCCTTCTCGCGCAATCCCTCGACCATGGTCGAGCACGTCCGTGCCCGCCTCGCGCGCCAGATCTGTGCGCAGAACACGTCCTACAACGGCTATCTACCGCTGATCGCGCTGTCGGCGCGGTGGGAGCAGGCCTTCGCCGAATCCATCATCGGCCAGGGCGAGGAGCGCAGCCTCGCCATGCAGCCCTCGAAGCTGTCGGAGTTCATGACCGCCGTGCGCGAGGCATTCGAGCGCGCCGCCCGTGAAGGCGAGGCGCCGGTGCTGGTCACCTCTGCGGCAATTCGCCCCTTCGTGCGCTCTCTCGTCGAGCGGTTCCGCGCCCAGACCACCGTGCTGTCGCAGGCGGAGATCCACCCACGGGCAAGGTTGAAAACGGTCGGAAGCATCTGATTTGCCTTAAGAAGCCGTGTGTTTTTCAGCCACAGGCAAATGGTTTTTGAGTTCCTGGCGCCTTGTGGACCAAAGACGGAAAAAGCACCGAAAAATCACATTACATCCTTGAAATAACTATAGAAAATGATGACCTAGGATCGCTTTTGATCGCGATCTTTCACGTCCTATCACGCTCTTGTGATGTCCTCTTGGGAACGAATCCTCCCAATACTAGGTTGTTGGGCACCGGAAGCATGAACCTGCCTGAAACGGCTGGCGACTACTTCGGGTAGATGGCGGCAGGAGGCTTCCATGAACCACTCGATCTACAGCGCCGATCGCGCGACCCATTTGAAGATTGTGGTCGTCGCCCTCGTCGCAGGGATCGCGCTGGCGGGCTTCGGCGTCACGGCACGCTCGGGTTCGGATGAAGGTCTGACCCAGACGGCTCGCGTCATCAAGGCCGGCAAGCCGGTCGCTATCACCAGTTCGAACGCGTCCCTCGTTCGCTAAGGAGAACTGACGAGTTTTGTGAATTCACGCGGCTCTTTACCAGCCCCCCAAAGTCGCCACGTGGATATGTAGACGACCCCAACCCCAAGTCGACTACAGAAAGCGCCCGCCCCCCACGGGCGCTTTCTCATGCCTGGGGGTACCTCGTCATTGCGAGCGCAGCGAAGCAGTCCAGAATCTTTCCGCGACAACAGTCTGGATTGCTTCGCTGCGCTCGCAATGACGGGCATGTGGTCAGGCCTGGCTCTTTCAACCCGCATCTTCATCTCAGACACATCTTCGCCATCTCGCGGCTCATCTCGCCCGAGCTTTGCTTCCGTCATCTCACCCTCAATTGAAAGAGGGCGCAGGGAAGGCCGGGTGCCGGCTGGCACCCACGGTCCACTGTGCGAAGTTCGCAGTCAGAAGATCTGCACAGCGGCATACAGGTGAAGCCAAACATCCGGCCTTCCCTGCGCAGCGGGCTTCCGGCTTATGTCGTGCTCTCCCCGGGGAGCGATGCACTATTGCCCCCGTCGCCTTGCGGATGACTGATCCGAGGGCCCGGTTGGGCCGCACGTATCACCACAGGACTTGACGCACAGACCCCGGGCGTCAGGACCACACGATTTTGCCGTACGCGAGATCACACCTGTCGTTGGCGCAAGCTCTTCGCTCACGGTCGCCCGCCCTGCGAAGCTGTTCGCGCCGATGTGACCCGCGTCCACCACCCCCCAGCCCGCGTTCGTGACGATCGCGATACGCCCCTCTTCCATGGGCCGGGATGCCGCAACAAATACGCTTTTTCAGAATTTCGGTAAAGAGGAATGTTTTCGGCAGGTCGGATTGCCCTAAACTTGGGTGTTTCGCCCTTCAGGCAACGCAAGGCCTTGTATGGGGGCACACCCCGCCAGCAGCTGGATTTTAATTGCAGGGCTCCCGAAGTCGTTCAGGACTGCGGCGCAGGGGAACCCAGCTTAGGGCGCGGGCGTTTATTTCTTAGCGGATACGCTCATTCGCCGACCTTCCTAATTGGCGGCCAATACCGCATCCGCGGGGGTGCTTTGCGCCAACCACTGCTTTTCCGTCGACCAGTTCGCTCGCTCGCGGCCGGCGAATGCATAAGAGTGTGAAGGACAACAGCGTGTCGCAACGAGTCGAAGGCCAGGCAAGCACAGGCATCGAGGGGCTGGATAACATCCTCGGTGGAGGATTTCAGCGTGGACGCGCATTCCTGCTCGAAGGTGCGCCAGGCACCGGCAAGACGACAGTCGCGACCCAGTTCTTGATCAAGGGAGCCGCGGCGGGCGAACGCTGCGTTTACATCACGCTGTCCGAGAGCGAGGCCGAGCTGCGCGACGGCGCGATCTCCCACGGGTGGGATTTGTCGGGCATCGAGGTCTTCGAGCTCATTCCTCCAGAGAACCTGCTCGATGAGGATCAGCAGCAGAGCCTGCTCTATTCCTCCGATCTGGAACTCGGCGAGACGACGAAGCGCATCTTCGAGACCGTCGAGCGCATAAAGCCGCAGAGGGTCGTGCTCGACAGCCTCTCGGAGATCAGGCTGCTCGCCCAGAGTTCGCTGCGCTACCGGCGGCAGATATTGAGCCTGAAGCACTATTTTGCGGGATCCGAAGCGACAGTTCTTCTTCTCGATGATCTCACCACCGATCTGAATGACAGGACGGTGCATTCCGTTGCTCACGGCGTGATCCGCTTGGAGGAAACCGCTCCAGAGTATGGCGCCGAGCGGCGACGGATGCGCGTCATCAAATATCGCGGGCGGCCTTTTCGCGGCGGCTTCCACGACTTCGCGATCGCGACCGGGGGAGTGCAGGTCTTCCCGCGGCTCGTCTCGGCCGAGCACAAGGCGGATTACGCGCGTGACCTTCTGACGACGGAGTCCGGCAAACTGGATGCTCTCCTCGGCGGAGGAGTCGAGCGGGGCACAAGCATTCTTGTCCTCGGTCCGACAGGAGCGGGCAAGTCGCTGCTTTCGCTCACCTTCGTCCAGGGGGCCGCAAATCGGGGCGAGCGCGCGGCCATGTTCGTCTTCGACGAGGAATTGGGCGTCCTGTTCGAACGTGCGAAAGGCCTCAACATCGATCTTCAGGCGCTGGTAGATGCCGGCCAACTCGTCATCGAGCAAATCGACGCCGCCGAGCTGACGCCCGGCGAGTTCTCCGCGCGCGTACGGCGCTGCGTCGAGATTCACGGCGCTCGGACGGTGGTCATCGACAGTCTCAACGGCTTCCAGGCCGCCATGCCCGGCGAACAAGCGCTGGTCCTTCACATGCACGAACTCCTGCAATACCTGAACCGCCAGGGCGCCACGACATTCCTTACCGTCGCGCAGCACGGGCTCGTCGGCGACATGCGCGTACCGGTGGACGTCACCTATCTGGCGGACACCGTCATCCTGCTGCGCTACTTCGAGGCGGTCGGTCGCGTGCGCCGGGCGATGTCGGTCGTCAAGAAGCGCACCGGTCCGCATGAGGACACGATCCGGGAGTTCCTGATTGATCGACGCGGCCTCACATTGGGCGACCCACTGACGAACTTCCAGGGTGTTCTGAGCGGCGTACCTGCGCTAGTCGGAGAGACGGCGCACCTGCTCAAGGCGGGGGAATCGTGAAGCGCAGCACGGTTTCGGAGCGAGCGCTCGTCCTCGCGCCGCGGGGACGCGACGCCGCCATTGCGTCGGGGATCCTGCGTGAGGCCGGGGTGACCGCGGACCCCTGCCCGTCACTGCCCACGCTCATCGCCGAACTCGATGCAGGCGCCGGCTTCGTCGTGGTCACCGAGGAAGCATTGGCCACGACGGATCTCGCGCCACTCGGCGCCTGGCTGGACAATCAGGAAGACTGGTCGGACATGCCCTTTGTGCTGCTGACGACGGGTGGCGGGGGGCTGGAGCGCAATCCGGCCGCGCAACGTTTTCTCGAACTGCTGGGCAACGTTACATTCCTGGAGCGGCCCTTTCATCCGACGACCCTCGTCAGCCTCGCGCGCTCCGCCCTGCGCAGCCGGCTCCGTCAGTACGAGGCCCGCGCCAGGCTCGAATCCCTGCGGGCAGGCGAAGAGAGACTTCGGCTCGTCGTCGACAGCGCAGAGGACTACGCCATCATCACCACCGACCAGGAGCGAAGAGTGACGAGCTGGTCGGTGGGCGCGGAGACGATCTTCGGCTGGACGGCTGCCGACATGATGGGCCACTCGGCCGACGCGATCTTCGCGCCCGAGGACCGCGCATCGGGACAACCGGAGGCCGAGATCGCCATCGCACGCAAGGAGGGCTTCGCTCCAGACGAACGCTGGCATCTACGCGCTGACGGTTCGCGTGTGTTCCTGAGAGGCTCGATGCGGCCGCTGCCGCGTGACGACCAAGGACGCGAGCGAGGGTTCATCAAGATCGCACGGGACGAGACGGACCGGCGGTTGGCCGAAGCGCGCCGCGTTGCTCTCCTCGAGCTGTCCGACCGCATTCGCGATATCGCGGACCCGACCGAGCTCTCCTACGCAGCGGCCGAGATACTCGGGCGTACGCTCGGCGTGAGCCGGGCAGGCTATGGCACGATCGACATGGCCGCCGAGACGATCAGCATCGAGCGCGACTGGAATGCGCCTGGAATCAGGAGCCTCGCCGGCGTACTGCACTTTCGTGACTACGGCTCGTATATCGAGAATCTCAAGCGCGGCGAGACGGTGGTGTTTCCCGATGCCGAAAAGGACCCGCGTACCGCTGCGACCGCTCACGCCCTCAAGGCGATCAGTGCACAATCCATCGTGAACATGCCCGTGACCGAACGGGGCGGGATCGTAGCGCTCCTCTACCTCAATCACGCGACCGCGCGCGAGTGGACGCCGGACGAGCTCGAGTTCATCCGGGAAGTTGCCGAGCGTACCCGAACCGCCGTCGAGCGCAGGCGTGCGGAGCAGGAGATCCGGGAACTCGCTGCCTCGCTGGAACGGCGCGTCACAGAGCGGACTGCCGAGCTGATGAATGCCGAGGAAGCCCTGCGGCAAGCCCAGAAGATGGAGGCGGTGGGCCAGCTCACAGGGGGCGTAGCGCACGACTTCAACAACCTGCTGACCATCATCAAGAGCTCCACCGACCTATTGCGCCGTCCAGGTCTCGCCGAGGAGCGCCGGCGCCGCTATGTCGACGCGATCTCCGATACCGTCGACCGGGCTTCGAAGCTGACCGGTCAGCTTCTCGCGTTCGCCCGGCGCCAGGCGCTCAAGCCCGAGGTGTTCGACGCATCCGCACGCGTGCGGGCGATCAGCGACATGCTCCGCACGATCGTGGGATCGCGTATCCGGATCGAGACGGAGATGTCGTGCGAGAGCTGCCCCATCGAGGCGGATGCCAGTCAATTCGAGACGGCGCTGGTCAATATGGCCGTCAACGCGCGCGACGCGATGAACGGCGAGGGCACCCTGCACATCCGCATCGACGAGATCGCCGCCATGCCGCCCCTACGCGGGCACGCCGGCAATCCCGCCCCTTTCGTGGCCGTGTCGCTGACCGATTCAGGCTCGGGCATCCCGACGGACAAACTCGCGCATGTCTTTGAGCCATTCTTCACCACAAAGGAAGTGGGTAAGGGCACGGGCCTCGGCCTGAGCCAGGTCTACGGCTTTGCCAAGCAATCGGGCGGCGATGTCGCGGTCAAAAGCGAGGTGGGCCGTGGCACCACGTTTACGCTCTACCTGCCTCGCGCCGCGCATGAGGCAGCATCGGACAGGGACCGGACCGAGATCGACCTCAATCAAGACGACGCGCTGTCCGAGCGCGACCGCGGTCCCCGCGTTCTCGTGGTGGAAGACAACGTGGAGGTTGGACGCTCCTCGACCCAAATCCTGGCAGACCTCGGCTACGACACGACCCTGGCGACGAATGCGACCGAGGCGCTCAGGCTTCTCGACGAGGCCGACAGATTCGACGTGGTGTTCTCCGACGTGATCATGCCCGGAATGAACGGGGTTGACCTCGGCCGGGAAATCCGGCGCCGCCACCCGAAAGTGCCGGTGGTGCTGACCTCGGGTTACAGCGAAGTCCTTGCCGAAGAGGGGCGGCACGGATTCGACCTCGTGCATAAGCCTTATGCTGCCGAGGATCTGTCGCGAGTGCTGCGGCGCGTGACGCGGGCCAGGCGTCCTCCAGATCTCCCGTAACCGCAGCCTTTCAGCGACGCCGCGCCCCATAGGTCGGCGGCGGCGCCTGCACGGTCGGCGCGGCGGCGGCGAACAGGTCGTCCTTGCTGCCGTTCAGCGGCGGATAGATGCGCTTGCGGTTGATGGTCTGTTTGGTCGCCTTCGCGGCGGCGCCGGTGGCGCGGACCTCGCGATCCCACCCCTCGGTATAGAGCGCGCCCCAGCCGCCGAGATCGAGCACGGTCACGTACCAGTCGATCCGCAGCGGCAGCATCGGCTCACCGACCAGATCGGCCACCACGTTGTGGCCGGCGAAGCGCCCCATGGGCCGGGCAAACTGACAGGACATCACGGTCGGATGCAGCCCGTCGACCACGCTGGAGGCGACGTCGCCGGCCGCGAACACGCCGGGCAGATCCGCGACGCGCATGAAGGGATCGACCAGAAGGCGCCCGAGGCGATCGCGCGCGCCCGGAAAATTTTCGGCCAGCCGGCTTGCACGCATGCCGGCGCACCAGATCACCGTCTGGGCCGCGATGAACTCGCCCGAGCTCAGGTGAATACCGGCGGCCTCGATCGAGACGACGCGCGCGCCGAGCCGCGTCTCGACATCGAGCGATGACAAGGCGGATTCGATGACGGGACGCGCATGCGTACCGATGGTGGCGCCGACAGTCGGATTGGGATCGACCAGGATGATGCGGCGGCTGCCCGTGATGCCGGCGCGTGCCAGCCTGTCGGGCATTTCAGCCGCGACCTCGATGCCGGTGAAGCCGGCGCCGACCACGACCACGGTCGAACGTCCCGGTGACGGCGCGCTGCGTCCGAGCGATGCGAAATGATCCTCGAGGCGAAGCGCCGCGGCATAGGTGTCGACGTCGAACCCATGGCAGGCAAGGCCCGGAATGTCGGGACGCATCACCTCGCTGCCGAGCGCGAGCACGAGGCGGTCATAGCTCAGCGTCTCCTCGCCGCCGCTGGTGACGAGCGATATCCTGCGATGCGCCGGATCGATCGCTTCGACCTCGGCCAGGCCGTGCGTGACGCCGATCGGATCGAGCAATTGCGCAAGCGGAAGCGCGACCTCGCTGAGGTCGGTCTCGTAATTGCGCACGCGAATGTTGTGATAGGGGTTGCGGTCGATGACACAGATCTCGATGTCACGGCCCGCAGCGCCGATCTCGTCGCGTTTGCGCGCGGCGCCGATGGCCGCCCACAGACCCGCAAACCCGGCACCGAGCACGACGATACGCGTCATGTCCGCTTACTGCTGTGCTTTCCAAAGAGATCCAGCGGTCTGCCCGCAGAGGCAGATATAGCTCATTCGCACCGGCCGACCAACTGCGGCGGCGCCGGGCCGCTGCACAAGATCGTGGGCTTAAAGCGATGAGATTTGGATGAACCGTCAGCGCGCTTTAGGTTGTTGTTTACGCATGATCTTTCCCGAAAACCACTTCGCACTTTTCCGGATCATGCTCTAGGCCTCGCGCAGCTCCGACGGCGTCGCACCAAAGCGCTTGCGGAAGGCGCGGTTGAAATAGGACAGGTCGGAGAAGCCCGAGGAATGCGCGATGTCGCTGATCTTGCGTGCCCTCGCCCGGGGATCGCCGAGCTGCTTTCGCGCCAGCAGGAGGCGCTGCTCCAGCACGAATTCGGTGAACGTGGTGCCGGCCTGCTCGAACAGGCGCTGCGCCTGGCGCGGGCTTAAGCCGGAGCGTGTCGCAACTTCGGCCAGGCAGAGATCGCTGCGGCCGAGCGCGGACATCACGTCGGCCTGCATCAGGTCGAGGCGGGCCGCCGCGTGCCCGCGCCCGCGCGCCAGGCTTGCGTGCTCGGCATCGGCGCCGAGCAGGAGACCGACGAGATCGACCATGTGCTGCGCGGTCAGGCGCTGGCCGACGGCGTCGAGATGCGGCGCATGATTGGCGGCGAGCGCATGGTAGCCGAAGATGGTCTCGGCGACGGCGCCGTCGGAGAGCACCTGCGAAAGCTTGTCCTCGGCGCGCGGATTGATGTCCAGCAGCGCGCGGCGCGGCATGCGGATGCTGGTGAAACGATCCTCGATGGTATGGCCGACGGTACCGGTGATGCCCATGTCGACGAGCACCATCTGCGCGGGCGCAAGCTCCACGGTATGGCCGTTCTGTCCGACGCGGACGAGGCCCGCATGCGCCGCGATCAGCACGAGATCGTCGCTGCCGTCGGCAAGATGACTCTGGGTGCGCGAGTATTGCGCGGAGGCGCCTTCGGGAATGGCGAGCACGATGTTGTCGACCACACTGACCTGGAGCCGGCAATCGATGCTGTCGCCATGGCTCGGCCCGATGTCGAGGCCGCAGGCTCCGAAGGCCCGCTCGCGCCATTGTTCGAAGGCCGCACCCTGCGGCAGGCCAGCATATTGGTGAATGAAGATGCCCGGCGTTCTCGCTGCATCCATCTGATGTCTCGCCCCTCTTCGGCACAATGATCGGCCGCGCCGACTGCAAATTCCGGGGATTTGACGCGACGGATGGCGGGGAGGTTCAAACCGGGACGGGATTTAGCCGCGATTGTCGAAATACGACGGCGGGATGGACGAGGGCGACAGGAACGGATGAATGATTTGTCGCGGCCCCCTGAACATTCCAGCGTCGTCCTGGACCAGCGAGCAGAGCGAGCGCCGATCCAGGACCCATTACCACAGGATCGAATGGTTGCTCGCCGGTATGGCCACAGCTCACTGCTACCATAGGCTCCTGGGGTGATGGGTCCTGGCTTTCGCCAGGACGACGATGGCGAACCTACTTCTTCGCCGGCACCTGCGGCTGCGCCGGCGGCACGGTCTCGATCAGCTTGCCGGAAAACACCGGCGCCGAGGTCGGCTGGCCGCTCGGCGAGCCGCCGGCCTGCTCGACGGTGACGGCATAGGTCGCGCCGTTGACGAGGTCGGCATCGTAGCCGGCGAGCAGTGGACGCGCGGTGAACTCGCCGGCGCCGATCACGCCGAGCGAGCGCGGGCGCGGCAGCTTGTCGGAGATCAGCCAGAGCTCGAAACTCTTGCCGGGCTCCGGCGTGGCGCCGACCTTGCGCACCGTGAAATTCCGCGTCGCGCCGTCGATGGTGAGGATGAAGGCGGGGCCGCCGCCCTGGCCCTGCAGCAGCGCGACATATTGCGCGGACGCGGCGAGCGGTGCCGGCGTCTTCACCTCCACGGTCTGGATACGCGGGGCGGGACGCAACGCGCCCGGCAGCGCGTCGGGCTGGAAGATCTGCAGCGACAGCGTCACCAGCAGCGCGGCCGCGAGCGCACTAAGGACCGAGGCGATGGTGCGCCAGCGCTTCACGCGGCCCTTGAGCCGGATCACGTTGCTGGTGTCCACGGCCGGCGGAGGCGGTGCATGCACCACGCCCGGATCTGGCGCGTGGACCTGCGGCATGAAGATCGGCGCGACGTCGGACAACGCATCGGAGGCCGGCCGCGCCGTCTCCGGCGGCTCCGTTGCGGAAGGCTGCGGCTCGGTCAGCGGCGTGCTGTCCGAAGGCAGCGGCGGCGAGGTGGCTTCAGACGAGGACGATTCCGGTACCGGAGGCGGTGCGGCTTCGGACGGTGCGGGCGGCGCCTGCGCGAAATCCGTCCGCGCGAGCTCGGCCCTGATGTTCTCCCACACGATCGGACGCGGCTCGATCGTGCCGACCATCTGGTTGAGGACACCGAGCCGGTAGGACCAGGACTGCACGATTTCGGCGAACGCCTTGTCCACCGCCATCATGGTATCGACCTGCGCGCGCTCGTCGGCGTCGAGGGTGCCGAGCGCATATTCCGCGGCGAGCGCGATATGGTCCTCCGTGTAGGCCATCAATTGCAGTCCAGAACCTTCCTCGTCGTCCGAGCCATCACAATCCGAGACACTCCCGGATATCCAGCATGCTGCGCCGCAGCCACGTCTTCACAGTGTTGACGGGCGCCGAAAATTTCTCCGCCAATTGCTCGCGGCTCCAGCCGTTGTAATAGGCGAGCAGCACGAGCTTCTGGCGGTCCGGCTCGAGCCGGCCGATGCATTCCAGGAGCCGCTTCAGCTCCTCGGTCATCTCCCGTCGCGCCAGCGGATCGGGACTTTCGGCCGCAACCTCCATCGCCTGCGGCTCTTCCTCGATCGAGGCTTCCGACTTCTTGCGCACGATGTCGATCGCACGGTTGCGCGCGATCGAGGCCATCCACGTGATCGGCGACGACAGCGCCGGATTGAACTGGCCCGCGCTGTTCCAGATCTTGACGTAGGTCTCCTGAATGACCTCCTCTGCGAGATCCTGCCGACGCAAGATACGAAGCACGACACCATAGAGTTTCGCACGCGTGGCGACGTAGAGGCGCTCAAACGCGGCCTGATCGCCCCTGGCGACCGCCTCGATCAGCCCAACCAGCTCTGCTGGCGTCAGCATTCAGCCCCCCAACACGCGGGCCGTCGCGTTCCGCGCAGGCCCCGGCACTGCGCTACCATAGCGCGCGGCAAAGCCGACCACCAAGGGGCGTGGCGCCGCGCTGTGGACAGGCCATACGAAAACCCGGACCTTGCGGGTCCGGGTTTGACAGGTTCTTGATTAGGTTATTGTTTGAGCATGATCTTTTCGGAAAACCGCTACGCACTTTTCCGGATCATGCTCTGGCGCCTTAAGCGACGGCGCCGATGCGGGCGCGCATCAGGCCGATGCTGTCGAGGTCGGCCTGTTCGCGGGCGTTCTCCTCGGCGCGTTCGCGGGCCTGGTCGCGCTCGTCGAGGAGCTCGACCTTCTTCAGCTCCTCGAAGGCCTCGGCCAGCGCGGCCTTGGCTTCGTCGAGCTGGCCCTTGAGCTCGTCGGCCGAGCGGGTCAGGTTCTCGCGGCGCTGGATCGCGGCCTTGGCATAGGTCGGATAGGCGAAGTGCGAGGGATCGTTGATCCCGGCACGCTCCTGCTCGGTCTGGATCTCGCGTTCGAGATCGACCGACATCCGCTGGAAGTCGGCGATCATGGTCTCGATCTGGGTGACCCGGCGGCGCTTCTCGTCGACCTGAAACTTCTTCAGGCGGATGAGGGTATCACGTGACTTCATCGACTCGTACTCCCCAGAAGTCCCCTAGCTGCAAGACATACGCACATTGGGACGGCACCGGTCTCCCCACAGGCCCGATTGAGGCCAAGACCGGCTCTGCTACTCTGTGGGATCGGATGATGACCTGACAAAGTTAGCGTTCCGTTTCCAAATTGCCGAGGATTTGCGCCAACTGCCGGTAGCCGTCCGCCAGCGAGGCATTTTCGTCCTTGCGCTGCCGCAGGAACGCCTCCAGTGGCTCGTGCAGCCGGATCGCCTCGTCGACCTCGGGGCTGGAGCCGGCGCGGTAGGCGCCGAGCCGGATCAATTCCTCCATGTCGGCATAGGTCGCCATCACCGCCCGCGCCTTCTGGATGGTCGGCCAGAACTGCGGATCGGCAGATTTCGGCATGGTCCGGGAGACGGATTTGAGGATGTTGATGGCGGGGTAGCGGCCGCGCTCGGCGATCGAGCGCTGCATCACGATGTGGCCGTCGAGGATGCCGCGGACGGCGTCCGCGATCGGCTCGTTGTGGTCGTCACCGTCGACCAGCACCGTGAAGATCGCGGTGATGGCGCCCTCGCCGAGGCCCGGCCCGGCCCGCTCCAGCAGCTTGGGCAGCTCGGTGAAGACGGTCGGCGTATAGCCCTTGGCGGTCGGCGGCTCGCCGGCGGACAGGCCGATCTCGCGCTGGGCCATGGCAAAGCGCGTCACCGAGTCCATCAGGCAGAGCACGTCCTGGTCCTCGTCGCGAAAATACTCGGCGACCGCGAGCGTGAGATAAGCGGCCTGACGGCGCATCAGCGCCGGCTCGTCCGAGGTCGCGACCACGACAACCGAGCGCGCAAGACCCTCCTCGCCGAGATCATCCTGCAGGAATTCCTGCACCTCGCGGCCGCGTTCGCCGATCAGCCCGATGACGCTGACGGCGGCATCGACGTTGCGTGCGAGCATCGACAGCAGCACCGATTTGCCGACGCCGGAGCCCGCGAAGATGCCCATGCGCTGGCCGCGGCAGCATGTGAGAAACGTGTTCATCGCGCGCACGCCGAGATCGAGCGGGCTACCGACGCGCTTGCGCGAATGCGCCGGCGGCGGCGTATTGCGGAACGGCATCGGCGAGGATCCCTGCGGCAGCGGCCCCTTGCCGTCGATCGGCTCGCCCAGCGCGTTGACCACGCGGCCGAGCCAGGCCGCACAGGGCCGCACCTGGTTGGCCGCATTGGCGATGACCGCCTTGCAGCCGCGGCGCACGCCGTCGAGGCCGGCGAACGGCATCACGACCGCATTGTTGCCGGAGAAGCCGATCACCTCGCAGGGAATGGTGCGGTTGGCGCCGGTCTCGATCACGAGCCGCGCGCCGACCGACATCGCATGGATGGGACCGGCCACCTCGACCATCAGGCCACGCACGCCGACCACACGGCCATAGATGTTGACGCCGTCGATGTCGCCGATCTGTTCGGCAAGAGCCTTCATAAGGGGCGCGCCTTCATAAGAGGGCCTTCACGAGAGCAAGCGCGGTCGTGCTCCGGGACTTCACGGTGAAACTCTTAAGTTTCGCCATATTTCTGAACGGCGCTTAACTTCGTGTTTACCCGCATCATTAATCATTGCGTCACTGTCTTTGTGACTGAGCGTGACTCCCCTTCAGAAGAAGGCTGAGTCGCGGGAGTCGGTTAGGCCCGTCTCTTAAAGTGGAACTTGAACAGATCGGGGTAACAAAAGCTGCTTCCAGCGCAAGACCTTAGGGCGATTCGACAAAAATTGCACCGGGGGGACTTGCGTTCCAGAATCAGAGTTTGTTAACCATCTGTTGTCAGGATCCGAATCAGTTGTTCAAAGGCGTTTTGTTGAGTGCCGCGAATGCGGCCGACCTGACGCCCAGGAGCGGCGACTATGGGGAACTGGCATGCGCGTTTTGCTGATTGAAGATGACAGCGCCGTCGCGCAGTCGATCGAGCTGATGCTGAAGTCTGAGAGCTTCAACGTCTACACGACCGATTTGGGGGAAGAGGGCGTCGATCTCGGTAAATTATACGATTACGACATCATTCTTCTCGACCTCAACCTGCCCGACATGTCCGGCTATGACGTGCTCAAGCAGCTCCGGGTCTCCAAGATCAAGACACCGATTCTGATCCTCTCCGGCCTCGCCGGCATCGAGGACAAGGTCAAGGGTCTCGGCGTCGGCGCCGACGACTACATGACCAAGCCCTTCCACAAGGACGAGCTGGTGGCCCGCATCCACGCGATCGTGCGCCGCTCCAAGGGCCATGCCCAGTCGGTCATCCAGACCGGCGACCTCGTCGTCAACCTCGACACCAAGACGGTGGAAGTCGGCGGCCAGCGCGTGCATCTGACCGGCAAGGAATATCAGATGCTGGAGCTCCTTTCGCTCCGCAAGGGCACGACCCTCACCAAGGAAATGTTCCTCAACCACCTCTATGGCGGCATGGACGAGCCCGAGCTGAAGATCATCGACGTCTTCATCTGCAAGCTCCGCAAGAAGCTCGCCAACGCCTCCGAAGGCCGCAACTTCATCGAGACCGTGTGGGGCCGCGGCTATGTGCTGCGCGAGCCGCACGAGCACGAAGAGCGCATCCCCGCCTGATCTGGTCTACGTCGCGAGCCCGTCGGGGCTCGCTCCTCCCAGCCTGGACCCCGCCGCGAATGGCGGGGTTTTCGTTTTGGGGGAAGTTCTTCTCCCTCTCCCGCTTGCGGGAGAGGGTCGGGGTGAGGGTCTCTCCGCATCGGGACAGTCCCCGTGTGGAAAAAGCCCCCACCCGCTGCGCTCACGCGCAGCGACCTCCCCCGCAAGCGGGAGAGGTTACACCGGCCGTGCCGACCACCCTTCACCCGCCTCTAACGTTGAACCGCTACCCTTCCCGCGCCGACGAATGGTCGCTGCACGATGGGGGAACGATGATCCTGCAATCACTCGCCGGCCTGCCCGCCTTCCTGGTCTATTTCTGCACCGGGCTGGTCGCGATCGTGGCGTATCTGTCCGTCTATACCCGCATCACCCCCTACAACGAGTTCCAGCTCATCCGCGACAATGAGCCGGCTGCCGCGATCGCGCTCGGCCTGAGCCTGCTCGGCTTCGTCGCGCCGCTGGTCAGCGCCATCGCGCATTCGGCCAATGTGCTGGACTGCCTGATCTGGGCAATGATCGCGCTCGTCGTGCAGGTCATCGTGTTCTTCCTCGTCAAGGTGCCGGTGCCGAACCTGTCGGCGCGGATCGCCGCCGGCGAGCTTGCGCCCGCCATCTGGCTCGGCCTGTCCTCGCTCGCCGCGGGCCTGCTCAACGCCGCCTGCATGATCTACTGACATGGTAGCGAAGTGATATGGCCAACAAGCCTCCCAGCAAGGAGTTCAGCAGGCGCCGGCCGCGCCTGCCGGCGGACCTGCAGCTGCCGCCGAGGCAGCCGGTGAAGCGCTCCGGCCATGTCGCCCTGCTGGTGATGGGCACGATCGCGGTCGGCACCACCGCCTACACGCTGATGCCGCGGCAGACCTGCGAGCCCTCTCCTCCCGGGACGGATCCAGCGGTGCAGACGAGCACCGCGTGCAGCAGCAGCAGAAGCGGCTCCTCGGGCGGCAGTGGCGGCTCGGGTTCGTCGTCGTCGCGATCGAGCTTCTACAGCAGCGATTCCTCCAGCCATTCTTCGTCGAGCACGTCATCCGACTCCGGCCACGGCAGCGTGAGCCGCGGCGGCTTCGGCTCGTTCGGGCATGGTTTCTCTAGCGGCGGCTGACTTATGCAGCGCATCACCTGTCTGGAGCGCGACGACTGGCGGGAAACCGCAGCGCAATGCGGCTTCGTCTTCCACACCATCGGCGGCGACCGCTATTGGGATGAGCGCGCCTATTACGGCTTCACGCTGGACGAGATCGAACGCGGCATCGAGACGCCGACCGGCGAGATCGACGCGATGTGTCTCGAGCTTGCCGGCCGCGTGATCGGCGACGAGCGGCACCTGCGACGGCTGAAGATTCCGGAGGCGTTCTGGGATCTCATCGCCGAGAGCCGGAAGCGCGACGACCGCAGCCTCTACGGCCGCCTCGACCTGAAGTACGACGGCAAGGGGCCGGCGAAGCTGCTCGAATACAACGCGGATACGCCGACCTCGATCTTCGAGGCCGCGGTGTTTCAATGGACCTGGCTCGAACAGGCGATCGAGCGCCGCATCGTCCCGGTGCGGGCCGATCAGTTCAACTCCATCCATGAACGCCTGATCGAGGCATGGAAGACGATCGCGGCAGGCCATCACCTGCACCTCACCGGCGCAATTGAAAATGCCGAGGACGCGGGTACGCTCGCTTATCTCGAAGACACGGCACGGCAAGCCGGACTCTCGACCACGCTGCTCGACATCGAGCAGGTCGGCTGGCGCGATGAGGGCGGCGGCTTTGTCGATCTCGACGATGCCGACATCGCGCTCGCCTTCAAGCTCTATCCCTGGGAATGGATGTTCCAGGACGCCTTCGGCGCAAAGCTCAAGGAAGCCCCGACGCGCTGGATCGAGCCGCCTTGGAAGGCGGTGCTCTCCAACAAGGGCATCCTGCCGCTGCTCTGGGAGATGTTTCCGAACCACCCCAATTTGCTGCCGGCCTTCTTCGAGGATGATCCACGCGCCGCCGAGCTCGGCAGCTCCTATGTGCGCAAGCCGTTGCTGTCGCGCGAAGGCGCCAATGTCACGCTGGTCTCCGGCGGCATGCCGCTCGACGAGCAGGCGGGTCCGTACGGTGCCGAAGGCTTCGTGCGGCAGGCGCTGTCACCGCTGCCGAACTTTTCCGGCTTCTATCCGGTGATCGGAAGCTGGTTGGTGAACCACGAGCCCTGCGGGCTGTCGATCCGCGAAGACGAGAGTCCGATCACGGGCAACAGCTCGCGGTTTCTGCCGCATGCGATTCTGTGAGGCTGCTCTTCTTCCCTTCTCCCCTTGTGGAAGAAGGTGGCATAGGCGGCCTTCGGCCGCCGTTCTTAAGAACGCCGAAGCAAAGCTTCGGCTATGGCGCCGGATGAGGGGTTCAGTCCACTCGCAACACTATTCGTGGGGATAGAGACCCCTCACCCGGCTTCGCTAACGCGAAGCCACCCTCTCCCACAAGGGGAGAGGGTGAGGAAGCTCCTCACCTCGCCGCGGCAACCTTCAGCGGCTGCGGCATCAGCCCGCCCATCGCCCGGCCGGAGCGCGCGGGGTTGAGCTGATAGAGGCCGCGGCGCTCGGTGATCGGGCGGAACGCGTCGGTGATACCGACGACGGATTCGGCGGCGCCGAGCAGCAGCGTGCCGTCGGCCTCCGTCGCCTTCGCCAAGCGCTCGAAGATCACCGCCTTGGTGTCCTGATCGAAATAGATCAGCACGTTGCGGCAGAAGATCACATCGAACGTGCCGAGATGGGAGAAGTCCTGCAGCAAATTGAGCTGGCGGAACTGCACCATGGCGCGAATGTCGGCGTTGAGCTGCCAGAGCTCGCCGACTTGCGTGAAGTATTTCATCAGATGCTGGATCGGCAGGCCGCGCTGCACCTCGAACTGGCTGTAGACGCCGGCCCTGGATTTCTCCAGCACCTCCTGCGACAGATCGGTGGCGACGATCTCGATGCGCCAGCCCGCGAGGGCCGCGCCCATCTCCTTCACGCACATCGCGATCGAATAAGGCTCCTGCCCCGTCGACGAAGCCGCCGACCAGATGCGAAGCGATTTGCGCGCGGCGCGCGCCTGGACCAGGCCCGGCAGAATGGTGTCGCGCAGATGATCGAACGGGATCTTGTCGCGGTAGAAGAAGGTCTCGTTGGTGGTCATGGCTTCGACCACGTCGGTCGCAAGCCGGCCATCGCCGTTCCTGATCTTCAGCACGAGATCGGGAATGCCAGGAAGGCTCGCCTTGCGGGCAAGCGGCAGCAGCCGGCTCTCGACCAGGTACTGCTTGTCGGGGGAGAGATCGAGGCCCGAGCGCTCCTTCAGGAACTTGCGCAGATAATCGTAATCTGCGGGCGTCACGAGCGGTCTCCCGAGAACAGCCGGTTGACCTTGGCACCGATCTGGTTGAGCGGCAGGATCGCCGCACAGATGCCGGCATTGGCGGCCGCGCCGGGCATGCCCCAGACCACGCTGGAGGCTTCATCCTGCGCGATCACGCTGCCGCCGGCCGCAACAATGTCCTTGCCGCCACGCATGCCGTCCGAGCCCATGCCCGTCAGGATCACGGAGAGGATGTTGCCGTGCCAGATGTCGATGGCGGAAGTGAACAGCGGATCGACCGCGGGCTTGCAGAAATTGACGGCGGGGCCGTCGTCGAGCGCAATCACCGTGTCCGCGCCGCTGCGCGCGAGGCGCATGTGCTTGCCGCCGGGTGCGAGATAGATCCGTCCCGGCTTCACCGGCTCGCCGTCGACCGCCTCGGCTGCCGGGCGGCGGCTCGAACGCGCCAGATGCTCGGCGAGAATGGTGGTGAAGGTCGGCGGCATGTGCTGGGTGATCAGCACCGGAAAACGGTCGATGACAGGACCGAGCTCGGTGACGAGCGCCATCAGCGCCTGCGGACCGCCGGTCGAGGAGCCGATCAGCAGCACCTTCGGAGCCTGAGTGGAGAACGGGCGCGTCGACAGCGCTCCCGACGACAGGGCATGTACGGCTGGAGCGGGTGCCGGCGCGGCAGTACGGGCAATGGCCGGTGCGCGCGCAGCCGGGGCAGTCGCAGCAGCAGGGCTCGCCGGCGCGAGCGGCGGGCTCGCAACCGCGGGCTTGCGGCGCAGCCGCGCACCGAGATGACGGATCTTCTGGATCAGGTCGTGGTGGAAGGTGTCGGCGGCCGACGCCTCGCGCGTCGATTCCGGCTTCGGAATGTAGTCGGCCGCGCCGAGCGACAACGCCTTGAAGCTTATCTCGGCGTTGCGGCGCGTCAGCGTCGAAGCCATGATGATGACGAGATCGCGCTTCTTCGCCAGCAATTGCGGCAGCGCCGAGATGCCGTCGAGCTCCGGCATTTCGATGTCGAGCACGGCGACATCGGGGTTGATGCGTTCAAGCTGGTTGACCGCCTCGAGCCCGGTGCGCAGGGAAGCAGCGACCTCCATGTCGTGCTCGGCACCGATCCAGCGCGAGATCAGACCGCGGATGACGACGGAGTCGTCGACGATCATCACCCGCAGAGGTCCGGCTTCGCGCGACGTGCCCGTGGTCGAATTACCTGCGAACGCAACACTCATTACTCACCAACTCAGACTGAAACGGTTCAGTTGAAAACAATCGCCGAAGGATCCGTTCAGCCTCCGGGCGGTCGCTCAGATAAGTCCAACTTCCTGGAATTTCGCCGTCACGATGTCCTTGTCGAACGGCTTCATGATGTACTCGTTGGCGCCGGCGTGCAGCGCGCGTGCAATATGCGCAACGTCGTTCTCGGTGGTGCAGAACACCACCTTGGGCTGGTCGCCGCCGGGCATGCGGCGGAGGTGGCCGAGGAACTCGTAACCGTCCATGACGGGCATGTTCCAGTCGAGCAGCACCGCGTCGGGCAGGCCGCGCTTGCAGGCCTCCAGCGCCTTCTCACCGTCCTCGGCTTCGAGGATCTGGAAGTCGAGGCCCTCCAGAATCCGGCGCGCAACCTTGCGGATGACGCTGGAATCATCAACGACGAGACAAGTTCGCATGTGAACCT
This sequence comes from Bradyrhizobium sacchari, assembly GCF_002068095.1. Taxonomy (GTDB): domain Bacteria; phylum Pseudomonadota; class Alphaproteobacteria; order Rhizobiales; family Xanthobacteraceae; genus Bradyrhizobium; species Bradyrhizobium sacchari. The sequence goes on from NZ_LWIG01000063.1 coordinate 210,858, forward strand.
CTGCTTCCTATCCCCTTTGCAGGGACACTCCAATTACTGGCACGTCCGCGGCAATGCCGCCGTATCAGGCCGCCATCATCTCGGGCGCGAGCTCGAGGACGCGATCGACGTCGAGCACGACCATGAGCTGGCCCTCGAGGCGGTGGACGCCGCCGGCGAGCTTGGCCATGCGGGGATCGAGGTTGACGGGGTTCTCTTCCATGCCGGCCTCGGGCAGGCGCAGCACCTCGCCGATCTGATCGATCAGGAGGCCATAGGATTCACCGCGCAGATCGACACCGACCGCCATCGGCACCTTGCCGTCCTCGGCCTTGGGCAGGCCGAGGCGGGCGCGCATGTCGACCACGGTGACGATGCGGCCGCGCAGGTTCAGGACGCCCGCGATCTCGCGCGAGGACAAGGGCACGCGGGTGACGCGCTCGGGCATGAACACGTCCTGGACGCGGGAGATCGGCAGGCCGAACAGCTGGCCGCCGATCATCGCGGTGACGTATTCGACCATGGCGCCTTCGGCGGATTGGGTCTTGGTGCTCATGAGCTTATCTCCTGATCCCTGTCCGGCTTACGCCGCCGCCCGGCTCAGCTCGGAGGCGCCGGCGGCGCCCGCGGTCTGCTCCTTCAGCGCCGCGATCAGACCGGGACGGTCGAACTTGGCGACATAGTCGTGGAAGCCGGCCTGCCGGCCGCGCTCGATCGCCGCCGGCGACACCAGCGCCGAGAGGCCGATGATCGGCGTCGCGGCGAGGTTGTTGTCGGAGCGGATGGTCTCGGCGAACTCGAACCCGTTCATGTCCGGCATCTCGATGTCGGTCAGGATCACGTCGAAGCTCTGGGCGCGGAGCGCAGCGAGGCCCTCCTGCGCGGTCGGCGCGGTGCGGACGCGGTAGCCGGCCGCCTTCAGCACCGGTGCCAGCATGTTGCGGAAGAACGCAGAGTCGTCCACCAGCAGCACCGACTGCGAGTGCATCGACGGCTTCATCTCCTTGCGGGTGAACCAGTCGGAGAACGCCATGGGGAGGAAGTGGCCGACGTCGATCACCTCGGT
>NZ_LWIG01000064.1 GCF_002068095.1 Bradyrhizobium sacchari
AGCCTTCTCACCAACTCGTCTGCAATGACCGCGCTGCAGACCCTCCGCAACGTCAGCTCGCAGCTCGCGACCACGCAGAACCGGATCTCGACCGGCCAGCGTGTTTCGACTGCCGCGGACAACTCGGCCTATTGGTCGATCGCGACCTCGATGCGCTCCGACAACGCCGCGCTCTCCGCGGTCTCCGACTCGCTCGGTCTGTCGGCCGCGATGGTGGACACCGAATACACCGCTCTGAACACGGTCATCGGCGACAAGGAATCCGGCCTGACCAAGCTCCAGGCGCTGCTGGTCGAGGCCAAGACCGCGGGTATCGATCGCACCAAGATCCAGTCGGAAGTCACCCAGATCCAGCAGGATATGAAGCTCAAGGCCAATTCGGCCACGATCAACGGCATCAACTGGCTGAGCATCGACACCTCGACCGGAACCACGGCGACGCCGACGAGCTTCAACCTCGTGTCGTCGTACTCGCGTGTCGGCGGTACGCCCACCATCGGCTCCATCACGGTGACGACGGCCACCTTCGCGCTCTACACCGTCAACGGCGCAACCAAGACCGGCATCCTGGATACGGTGACCGGCAACAGCACGACCGGCTTCGCGTCGGTCGACACGATCGCCATCGGCTCGCTGACCGACGCGGCGACTGACCAGGCCAAGCTCGACGGCTACATCAACCAGGTCACCGCGGCGATCAACACGGTTGCCTCGGCTGCCGCCAATCTCGGTGCCGTCAAGAACCGCATCGCGACCAACACGGAATTCGTCAAGAACCTGATGGACTCCGTGGATCGCGGCATCGGCCAGCTCGTCGACGCCGACATGAACGCGGAATCGACGCGCCTGCAGGCGCTTCAGACCCAGCAGCAGCTCGGCGTCCAGGCGCTCTCGATCGCCAACCAGAACAGCCAGAGCATCCTGTCGCTGTTCCGCTAAGCTTCAAGCCATCGGCAAAGGGCCGCGCTTCGCGAGAAGCGCGGCCCTTTTCGTTTGGCGTGTGGTCGGCGCGCGCCATGGCTTTCGCACCTCGCCCCCTCGTACCTTGATTTGACGTACCCTGTTGCAGTCGGGTCACGGAGCCACAAGCCCCGCACAAACTTCGCATGCTATCGCCACTGTTACGTCAGGTTGGGCGCGCTCGTCCGCAGCCCAAAGGCATGATGCCGCCCTGTCGTACCGGTGCAAGCCCGGTATGTCCCTAACAATTCAATCTTCAAAGGGGCGTCAAAAATGAGTTCCAGCCTTCTCACCAACTCGTCTGCAATGACCGCGCTGCAGACCCTCCGCAACGTCAGCTCGCAGCTCGCGACCACGCAGAACCGGATCTCGACCGGCCAGCGTGTTTCGACTGCCGCGGACAACTCGGCCTATTGGTCGATCGCGACCTCGATGCGCTCCGACAACGCCGCGCTCTCCGCGGTCTCCGACTCGCTCGGTCTGTCGGCCGCGATGGTGGACACCGAATACACCGCTCTGAACACGGTCATCGGCGACAAGGAATCCGGCCTGACCAAGCTCCAGGCGCTGCTGGTCGAGGCCAAGACCGCGGGTATCGATCGCACCAAGATCCAGTCGGAAGTCACCCAGATCCAGCAGGATATGAAGCTCAAGGCCAATTCGGCCACGATCAACGGCATCAACTGGCTGAGCATCGACACCTCGACCGGAACCACGGCGACGCCGACGAGCTTCAACCTCGTGTCGTCGTACTCGCGTGTCGGCGGTACGCCCACCATCGGCTCCATCACGGTGACGACGGCCACCTTCGCGCTCTACACCGTCAACGGCGCAACCAAGACCGGCATCCTGGATACGGTGACCGGCAACAGCACGACCGGCTTCGCGTCGGTCGACACGATCGCCATCGGCTCGCTGACCGACGCGGCGACTGACCAGGCCAAGCTCGACGGCTACATCAACCAGGTCACCGCGGCGATCAACACGGTTGCCTCGGCTGCCGCCAATCTCGGTGCCGTCAAGAACCGCATCGCGACCAACACGGAATTCGTCAAGAACCTGATGGACTCCGTGGATCGCGGCATCGGCCAGCTCGTCGACGCCGACATGAACGCGGAATCGACGCGCCTGCAGGCGCTTCAGACCCAGCAGCAGCTCGGCGT
>NZ_LWIG01000065.1 GCF_002068095.1 Bradyrhizobium sacchari
CCTTCGAGCGAGATCGAGATCAGCTTCTGCGCTTCCACCGCGAATTCCATCGGCAGCTGCTGCAGCACGTCCTTGACGAAGCCGTTGACGACGAGGCCGACAGCCTCTTCCTGGCTGAGGCCACGCTGGATGCAGTAGAACAGGACGTCCTCGGAGATCTTCGAGGTCGTCGCCTCATGCTCGAACGTCGCGGACGAGTTCTTCGCCTCGATGTACGGCACGGTGTGCGCGCCGCATTTGTCGCCGATCAGCAAGGAATCGCAGGCGGTGAAGTTGCGTGCCCCGGTGGCTTTCCGGTGCGCCGTGACGAGACCGCGATAGGTGTTCTGCGACTTGCCGGCGGCGATGCCCTTGGAGATGATGCGGCTCGACGTGTTCTTGCCGAGATGGATCATCTTGGTGCCGCTATCGACCTGCTGGAAGCCGTTCGAGATCGCGATCGAGTAGAACTCGCCGCGGGAGTTGTCGCCACGCAGGATGCAGCTCGGATATTTCCAGGTGATTGCCGAACCCGTCTCGACCTGGGTCCAGGAGATCTTGGAGTTGGCGCCGCGGCAGTCGCCACGCTTGGTGACGAAATTGTAGATGCCGCCCTTGCCTTCCGAATTGCCGGGATACCAGTTCTGCACCGTCGAATATTTGATCTCGGCATCGTCATGCGCGACGAGCTCGACCACGGCCGCGTGCAGCTGATTCTCGTCGCGCTGCGGCGCTGTGCAGCCCTCGAGATAGGAGACGTAGGAGCCCTTGTCGGCGATGATCAGCGTGCGCTCGAACTGGCCGGTGTTGCGCTCGTTGATGCGGAAATAGGTCGACAGCTCCATCGGGCAGCGCACGCCCGGCGGCACGTAGACGAACGAGCCGTCCGAGAACACCGCCGAGTTCAGCGTCGCGTAGAAATTGTCCGAAGTCGGAACCACCGAGCCGAGATACTTCTGCACCAGCTCAGGGTGCTCGCGGATCGCCTCCGAGATCGGCATGAAGATCACGCCGGCCTTCTTCAGCTCCGCCTTGAACGTGGTCGCAACCGAGACCGAATCGAAGACAGCATCGACCGCGATCTTGCGGCGCGCCGGATCTTCCTCGCCCACCTTCGGCTCGACGCCTTCGAGCATGGCGACTTCCCGCAAGGGAATGCCGAGCTTCTCGTAGGTCTTCAGGATCTCCGGATCGATCTCGTCGAGCGAGGAGACCGCCTTCTTCGGCTTCGGCGCCGCGTAATAATAGAGATCCTGGAAGTCGATCTTGGGATAGTCGACACGGGCCCAGGTCGGCTCGGTCATGGTCAGCCAGCGCCGATAGGCCTCAAGCCGCCACTGGAGCATCCAGTCGGGTTCGTTCTTTTTCTGCGAGATGAATTTTACGATCTCTTCCGAGAGCCCCTTGGGCGCCTTCTCGGAGTCGATCAGGGTTTCAAACCCATAACGATACTGGTCGACGTCGATGCGCTTCACGCGCTCGACCGTCTCTTGTACGGCTGGCATTCCATCCTCCGCTCGCGGTTTCAAGGACCGCGGTGGATCAACTCGAACGACTATTACGATGTTTCTGTGCGGAAAGCACGCGCTTAGAACCGTTCAAGCCGTGTTTCGTCGCTTAGCCTCTAAGTAGGGTATTACCGAGCTTTCGCCAAGCCTCTAACGCCCTATTGATGTCCTCGGGCTCCGTGGACCAGCCCAGACTGAGACGCACCGCTCCCTGCGCCGTCGCGGGGTCGTATCCCATGGCCGACAGCACGTGGGACGGCTGGACCTTGCCGGAGGAACAGGCGGAACCTGAGGATACCGCGACCCCTTCGAGGTCAAAGCCGATCACCGCGGTTTCGGCCTTGAGGCCGCGCGCCGTGAACAGAATGGTATTGGGCAACCGCGCCGCATCCTCCGAGAAGATCGTCGCCCCGGCGATCGCCCTGATACCATTTTCCAAATGATCTCTGAGGGTTGCCATCCGCTTCGCATCCTCAGGCAGAGCCTGAAGCGCCGCCTTCACGGCGGCGCCGAACCCGGCGATGCCCGCGACATTTTCGGTTCCGGCACGCCGGTTGAGCTCCTGCCCGCCTCCTCGCAGCGCCGGCTCCAATCCGGAGATCCCGTCCGCCATCACCAGCGCGCCGATGCCCTTGGGGCCGCCGATCTTGTGCGCAGAAAAGGTCGCAAGGTCGGCACCTACCTCATTAATATTAAACACGATTTTGCCGAGCGCCTGGATCGCGTCAACGTGCAGGAGGCCACCGGCCTCGTGAACGATCTGCGCGGCCTCCGCGACCGGCTGGAGCGCGCCGGTCTCGTTGTTGGCCGCCATGATCGAGACCAGCGCCGGCGGGCCGTCTTTCAGCTGCGCCTTCAGGTAATCGAGGTCGACCACGCCCGCGCGCGTCACCCTGATATGGCCGATCTTATCCATCGGGAACCGGCCGCCTGACAGCACAGAGGCGTGCTCAACCCGGGACACTAGCAGCCGCTCGACGGGGCCACGGGCCGGTCCCCGCAATCCGGGCGACAGCGCCAGCGCGTTGGCTTCGGTTCCGGCGGAAGTGAAGACCACATTACGCGGCAGCCCGCCGACCGCAGCGGCAACGGCGCCGCGAGCATCCTCGACCAGCCGCCGCGCCTCCCGCCCCTCGGCATGGACCGAGGAGGGATTGCCGATCTGGTCCCAGGCAGCGAGCATCGCGGCGCGCGCCTCGGGGCGAAGCGGCGTCGTCGCATTCCAGTCGAGATACACCCGAATCGGCATGGAGTAATATATTACCTTTTGTTCACAGAGGCGCGCCTCTCCGCCCGACATGGGCCGCGGCCGCGCGCTTGGCAACCTGATTCCAGGCCCGCCCGTCCCGGTGACGCGCCCATGACACGCTAACGTCTTGAGCCGATTGACCGATGTTCAAGATGCTTGCTTTTTGCCCCTCGGCCCATGTTAGAACGCGGCCGTCAAGTCACCGCGCGCGCCGTTTGCGCATCACCGCGAGGCGCACGCCTTCTCATCCTTCATTCGCGTTTTCGTCGGCATCCGCCGATGAAAGCCACAATCGGTTGATTGCCGAGGATCCTCGCTCCAGCACATCAATCAAGAGATCATCGATGCCTGAAGTCATTTTCGCCGGCCCCGCTGGCCGCCTCGAAGGCCGCTATCACCCGGCCAAGCAGAAGAACGCGCCGATCGCGATGATCCTGCACCCGCATCCGCAGTTTCACGGCACGATGAACCATCAGATCGTGTACCAGTGCTACTACGCCTTCGCGCATCGCGGCTTCTCGGTGCTGCGCTTCAATTTCCGCGGTGTCGGCCGCAGCCAGGGCTCGTTCGACCACGGCACCGGCGAATTGTCGGATGCGGCGGCAGCCCTCGACTGGGCGCAGACCATCAATCCCGAGGCGCGCGCCTGCTGGGTCGCCGGCTTCTCCTTCGGCGCCTGGATCGGCATGCAACTCCTGATGCGCCGCCCCGAGGTGGAGGGCTTCATTTCGATCGCGCCGCCGGCCAATCTCTACGACTTCTCCTTCCTCGCGCCCTGCCCGTCCTCGGGCCTCATCGTGCATGGCGAGAAGGATGCGGTGGTGCCGCCGAAGGACGTCAATACGCTGGTCGAGAAGTTGAAGACGCAGAAGGGCATCGTGATCGACCAGCAGATCATCCCCGGCGCTAATCATTTCTTCGACGCCAAGCTCGAGCCGCTGATGGAAACCATCACGGCGTATCTCGACATGCGCCTGGCCAACGTGCGCTAAGCAAGCTTCAGCGCTACGATCCCCAACAGCACGAGCGCGATGCCCGCAAGCTTCATCGCGCTCAAACTCTCGCCGAACAGCACGACGCCCATGATGAAGGTGCCGGCGGCTCCAATGCCGGTCCACACCGAATAGGCGACGCCGACCTCGAGCACCTTCAGCGCCCGCCCCAGCAGGAAGACGAAGGCCGCGAGCAGCAGCAGCGAGGCGATGCTCCAGCCCACACGCGTGTAGCCGTCCGCATATTTCATCGAGATCGCCCAGCCGACATCGAGTGCGCCGGCGATCACCAGCATCAGCCAGGCCACAGAGGATGACATCGGCGCGCGCTCAGGCCGCGAGCTTGAGCAGATGCGCGTCGTGGCGGACGAGGAAGGCGCGCAGCAATTGCGGATAGTCAGCGCCGACAGCGGCGCGCACGCTCGGACGTTTCGCGAGCTCTGTCCGCCACGCCCGCACCTTCGGCACATCGTCGAAGATGCCGTGCTCGGTCAGTTCGTCGAACAGATCGAAATAGCGGAAGATCGGCGCGAACACCGCATCAACCAGGCTGAACGCCTCGCCCGCGAAATAAGGTCCTGCGCCAAGCGCCGCTTCGACGCGCGCGAACTTGGCCGCAAGCGCCTGACGCTTGGTCTCGAACGTCGCCGCATCCGTCGTCGTCTCCAGCCCCCAGAGATCGCCGAGGATCGCCGAGCCGAACTCCATCCAGGCGCGGTGCTCGGCGCGCCTCAAAGCATCCGCCGGATGCAGCTTGCCGCCTGCTTGCGTCTCCTCGATGTACTCGCAGATCACGTTGCTCTCGAACAGCGCGACCTCGCCCTTCTCCGTCGTCACCACCAGTACCGGCACCTTGCCGAGCGGCGAGAGCTTGAGAAACCAGTCCGGCTTATTGGCGAGATCGATGTCGATCCGCTCGAACGGCACACCCTTCTCCTTCAGCGCGATCACGGCGCGCTGCACATAGGGACAAAGCTTGTGGCTGATCAGTTTCAGTGAAGCGGGCGTATTGAGCGAAGAAGTCATGGCCATGATCCCGGCGGTTAGATGCAACTGCATCCAAGATAGATGCAATTGCATGCTCTCGTCAAGATCAATGCATCTGCATTAACCGGCCTCGCGTCACGGCCGCGCGATCACCCCGCCCGTCATCGGCATCGGCACGCCCGTGGTGGCCGGATAGGACAGCGGCAGGCCTTTCAGACCGCGGGCGGCGAGGAAGCCGAAGGCCTGCGCCTCAATGGCGTCGGAGGCCCAGCCGAGGGTCTCGGCCGCCTCGACGGTCGCCGATCCGACCCGCTCCCGCAGCATGCGCAACATGGTGAGGTTGCGGGCGCCGCCGCCGCAGACGATCCAGCTGCGCGGCCGCCGCGGCAGCAGCGGGATGATTCGGGCGATCGCCGCAGCGGTGAAGGCCGTGAGGGTGGCTGCGCCGTCGGCCGGCGCGACATCGCCGAGCTTGAGCGCGGCAAAGTCGTTGCGGTCAAGCGATTTCGGCGGCGGAGCCGCGAAGAACGGCAACTCCAGCGCCCGGGCAATCCAGGCTTCGTCCGCTTTGCCGAGTGCCGCGAATTTGCCTTCCGCGTCGAAGGCCTGGTTCATGGTGCGGTACATGAAGTCGTCGAGCAGCGCATTGCCCGGTCCGGTGTCGCAGGCGATCAGCGTATCGTTGCCGTCGATATAGGTGATGTTGGAGACGCCGCCGATATTGACCACGACGATCGGCCCCTCGCGCTCCAGCGAGTTGGCGAGCGCCCGGTGGTAGACCGGTACGAACGGCGCGCCCTGCCCGCCGGCGTCGACGTCGGCGGCGCGGAAATCATGCATCACGGGGATATGGATGGCCCGTGCCAGCGCCGGAGCATCGCCGATTTGCACCGTCAGCCGCTTCTCGGGGCGGTGCAGCACGGTCTGGCCGTGGAAGCCGACAATGTCGATCTCCTCCGGCTTCATCCGATTTTGGGCGACGAAGGCGGCGACCGCCTCGGCATGCGCCTGGGTCACCGCGCGTTCGGCCTCCGACAGGATTCCCGGCCGGGCGTCGCGCTGCGTCAAGTTTACGGCCTCGCTCAGCGCCAGGCGCAGCAGGTTGCGCTCTGCCGGGCTATAGGCCCGGTAGCCCGACGGCCCGAACGCCTTCACCTGCTTTCCGTCGGTTTCGATCAGCGCGACATCCACCCCGTCCAGAGAGGTGCCGCTCATCAAACCGAGTGCCGTCAACATCATGGATCAGCGTCCTCAAAACACCCCCTCCGGCATGCCGATCTTGTGCCAGAGGGACACATCTTATAATGCCACAGCGCCAAGTGGCGGGCAGCAACCGAGTTCCCACGAAAGACCCTTAAATTGCTCCCGAAACAGTAAACCAAGAATTGTCAGGCACGCCGACAGATGACTGCTTTTAAATCGGATTTCCTCAACACCCTGCAGGAACGCGGCTTCATCCACCAGTGCTCCGATTTCGAGGGGCTGGACGCCCTCGCCGCAAAGGGCGAGGCGACCGCCTATGTCGGCTACGATTGCACCGCCCGGTCGCTGCACATCGGCAACTACCTGACCATGATGATGCTGCACTGGCTGCAGCAGTCCGGCAACAAGCCGATTACTCTGATGGGCGGCGGCACCACCATGGTCGGCGATCCCTCCGGCAAGGACGAGACGCGCGCGATGCGCACCGTCGCCGAGATCGAGGCCAACAAGGAATCGATCCGCGGCGTGTTCGCGAAGGTGCTGCGCTATGGCGATGGCAAGAGCGACGCCATCATGCTCGACAATGCGGAGTGGCTGACCAGGCTGAACTGGATCGAGATGCTGCGCGATGTCGGCCGGCATTTCTCGGTCAACCGCATGCTGACCATGGACTCCGTACGCCTGCGCCTCGAGCGCGAGCAGGAGATGAGCTTCATCGAGTTCAATTACATGGTCTGCCAGGCCTACGACTTCGTCGAGCTCGCCAAGCGCACCGGCTGCAAATTGCAGATGGGCGGCTCCGACCAGTGGGGCAACATCATCATGGGCGTCGATCTCGGCCGCCGCATGGGCACCCATCAATTGTTCGCGCTGACGACGCCGCTGCTGACGACGGCGTCCGGTGCCAAGATGGGCAAGACCGCGCAAGGTGCGGTGTGGCTCAACGCCGACCAGTTCTCGCCTTATGATTTCTGGCAGTACTGGCGCAACACCGAGGACGCCGACGTCGGCAAGTTCCTGAAACTGTTCACGACGTTGCCGATGGCTGAGATCAAGAAGCTCGAGGCGCTCGGCGGCGCGGAGATCAATGAGGCCAAGAAGGTGCTCGCGACCGAGGCGACCGCGCTGCTGCACGGCCGCGATGCAGCAAACGAAGCCGCTGAAACGGCGCGCCGCACTTTCGAGGAAGGCGCGCTCGCCGAGAGCCTGCCGACGGTGGAAATTCCGCGCGGCGAACTCGACGCCGGTCTCGGCGTGCTCAACGCCTTCGTCAAGGCGGGCCTCGTTGCCTCCAATGGCGAGGCGCGGCGTCAGATCAAGGCCGGAGGACTGCGCGTCAACGACGAGCCTGTCACCGACGAGAAGATGGCGCTCTCGGCAGCCAATCTGACGCCGGAAGGTGTGGTCAAGCTGTCCTTCGGCAAGAAGAAGCACGTCCTCATCAAGCCTGCATAGGCATATGAGCTTTTGATGCTTGTCAGGGCGCACTGAAGCGCGCTCCCTGACAAGCAATGGACCAGAACACGCGCCGGGAAACGAGCAAGGATGGCGCCGCGGCGACGCCGCAAGGCGCCGTGCGCATCGCGCTCACCGTGCTCGCGCTCTGCTTCACGCTGGCCGTGCTGGGACGCGGCCTCGGCGACAGCTTTACGGTGTTCCTGAAGCCGATCTCGGAAAGTTTTGGCTGGGACCGCGCACAGATCGTCTCCGTCTACTCGCTCACCTGGCTCGCGAGCGGCCTCACCGCCCCCTTCGTCGGGCGCCTGTTCGACCATTCCGGTCCGCGCATCGTCTATGCGCTCGGCCTGCTGCTGCTCGGCGCCGCCTTCCTGATCGCCGCGCACGCTCAATATCTGTGGCAGTTCCAGCTCTCAATCGGGCTCTGCGTCGGCATCGGCGTCGCCTTCATCGGCATCGTGCCGAATTCGATCCTGCTCGGCCGCTGGTTCGGGCCGCGCCTGCCGACCGCGATGTCGGTGGTGTATTCGGCCATGGGCGGCGGCGTGCTGGCGCTGCTGCCGGCCTCCCAGCTGCTGATCGATCACATCGGCTGGCGCGGCACCTATCAGCTGTTCGGCTTTACAGCCTTGGGCCTGCTGGTGCCGCTGCTGCTGCTGCCGTGGCGGCTGTTCGCCGCGGGCTCGCCCCATGTCGTGAAGAAGACCGATCCTGACTTCGTCGACGGCGGCTGGACGCTGCTCGGCGCGATGCGCCACCATGCTTTCTGGGCGCTGTTCTCGACCTTCTTCTTCACCGCCGTCGGCATGTATGCGATCGCAGCCCAGATCGTGGCTTATCTGATCGACGCCGGCTTTCCGCCGCTTCAGGCCGCCACCGCCTGGGGCTTTTCCGGCGTTGTGCTGGTGTTCGGGATGCTGGGTGTCTCTGCGCTCGACGGCCTGATCGGACGCCGCCCATCCGTGCTCTTGAGCTACGCGATCTCGATCCTCGGCATCGTCCTGCTCTGGCTGCTGCAGTATTCGCCGAACATCTTCCTGCTCACCGGTTTCATCGTCTGCTTCGGCAGCATGATGGGCTCACGCGGCCCGCTGATCAGCGCGACCGCGATGCGGATCTTCCAGGGCAAGCGCGTGGGCACCATCTACGGCACCATCTCGATCGGCAGCGGCCTCGGCTCGGCGTTCGGCTCCTGGAGCGGCGGCCTGATCCATGACGCGACCCACGGCTACAACGCGCTGCTCGCCTTCGCACTCGCGAGCGTCGTGCTCGGAATGATTCCATTCCTGATTGTGCCCGCCTTACGGCGCTAGGTCTCCCAGAAGTAACCTGCAGACATTCGCGTCACCGGGGAATTACGGACGGGCGCGACGCGAATGTGCACAAAAAATGCGGATCGCACGCGGCTGGAAGCTTGGCATGCGGTGTTTTGTTCGACATGACAAAAATGTCAGCGCAAATTGACGGGAGCCGCTTGCGGGGTGGAGCTGAATGCGGTCCTAGTCGCACCATTGGATGGAGGGCAAACCAATGAACTTTCCCTATCTCACTCGCTTTCAACCGGTTCTCCTGAGCCTGTTTCGCTTCATCACCGGACTGCTGCTGTTCCAGTACGGCGTCGCCAAACTGTTCAAGTTTCCGGTGCTCCCCTACTTCGCGAACATCCCGCCGCTGATCTACGCGGCCGGCGCGCTCGAGCTCGTGCTCGGCGCCCTCCTGATGATCGGCCTGTTCACCCGCCTCTCGGCTTTCATCCTCTCGGGTGAAATGGCCTTCGCCTACTTCATGGGCCACATGTTCAAGGGCGACACGCCGGTGTTCCTGCCGCTGCTCAATGGCGGCACCGCGGCGATCCTGTTCTGCTTCGCCTGCCTCTATCTTGCGTCAGCCGGCGGCGGCTCGGTCAGCGCCGATGCGGCGATGGGCAAGGACTGACGACTCGACGGGCGGCGCGGACGCGCCACTCATTGACCCGCAAGAAGACGGTACCGGCAGATCGGCCGGTGCCGTCTCAGCGCGCCCCGAGCACGTTCCAGATCAGAACCAGGGCCGCAACGAGCAGCACGGACATGATGATGCGATGAACGAATCGATTCATTGCAGGTCCGGCCCCACTCCGTAGCTACCAAAGTCCAGGACCGATTGTCCGGCGCATCCAGATCGGTGGACGCCCAAATGGTGCGGTTTGCCTGCAGGATTGCGCAACCGGCTGCGAAAGGGGGCGTGCGCGGCAGCGCGTCGCACGCATCCATTCATGATTGGTAAGAACTTCATGCTACCGACGCGAGCAATGACAATCATGTCGTAGAGGCCGCGATGAAGCTGCTCAGCCATCTGAAGATCCGCACCAAGCTCGCCAGCATGGTGTGCCTCGCGGCGCTCACGGTGACGGCCATCATCGGCGTATCCGCCGTGCTCAGCAAGGGCCGCATGATGGAGGATCGCGTCCAGCAGATGCGGACCGCGGTGGAGCTGCTCTACAACTACGCCCAATCGCTCCAGGACGAGGTCGCCGCCGGCAAGCTGACGCAGGCCGAGGCCAAGGCCCAGTTCCACCAGCGCGGCCGACGTATGAGCTTCAACGGCGGCCAGGGCTACCCCGTCGTCTACAATCCCGACACCTCGCTGTTCGTGAACGGTGCCAACCAGCAGCTCGAAGGCAAGATCACCGGCGCGAAAGACTCCAACGGCGTTTTCATCGCCGACGCCATCCTCAGCGCGGCCAATCAGAATGCGCAGGGCGGCGTGACCTCTTATCTCTATCCCCGCCCCGGCCAGACCGAGCCCGTGCGCAAGACCGTGTTCACGCGCAAGTTCGCGCCCTGGAACGTGACGATCAGCTACGGCCTCTATGTCGACGACATCGACGCCGACGTGCGTGCCCTGACGCTGGAGCTGGCCGCGATCGGCGTCGGCCTGATGCTGCTGATGGCGACCATGTCCTGGCTGATCGCCCGCGACGTGCTCGGTGCGCTCGACCGCCAGAAGAACCGTATGCAGGCGATTTCCGAGGGCGCCATCGACAAGCCGGTCGAGGAGACCGACCGCGGCGACGAGATCGGCCGCATGGCCGAGACCCTCGAAGTCCTCAGGCAGACCGCGCTGACGGCCCGCAATCTGGAGGCCGAGCAGGTCGCCGCCAAGTCGCGCAGCGAGCAGGAGAAGCGCGAGGCGCTGATTGCACTTGCCGACCGCTTCGATGCCTCCGTCGGCCAGCTCGTCGGCCTGATGGCCTCCGGCTCCGGCGAGCTCGAGACCACCGCCAAGTCGATGTCGTCCACCGCCGAGGGCACCAACCGCCGCGCCGCCGTGGTCGGCTCGGCCGCCAATGAGGCCAGCCAGCGCGTCCAGACCGTGGCCGCCGCGGCGGAAGAACTCTCCTCCTCCATCACCGAGATCAGCCGCCAGGTCGCGCAGTCCGCCGAGGTGACCGGCCGCGCCGTGGACAGCGCCCGTCGCACCGACACCATCGTACGTGCGCTCTCGGACGGCGCCCAGCAGATCGAGCACGTCGCCGAGCTGATCTCCAGCATCGCGGCGCAGACCAATCTGCTCGCGCTCAACGCCACCATCGAGGCGGCGCGCGCGGGCGAAGCCGGCCGCGGCTTTGCCGTCGTCGCTTCCGAGGTGAAGTCGCTGGCGAGCCAGACCGCGGAGGCCACCCGCGAGATCGGCGACAAGATCGCCCAGATCCAGGGCGCCACCAGGGAGGCCGTGGACGCCATCGGCGGCATCACCGCCACCATCGAGGAGGTCAGCCGCATCGCCACCTCGATTGGCGCGGCCATCGAGGAGCAAGGCGCCGCCACCGCCGAGATCGCCCGCAGCGTCTCGCAGACGGCGGAGGCAACCAGGGAGGTCACCACCAATATCGGCGGCGTCTCCACCGCCGCCAACGAGACCGGCAATGCCGCCGGCATGGTGCTCGCGGCGGCCTCAAACCTGTCCAAGCAGGCCGAGCAGCTCTCCGGCGAAGTCGGGACGTTCCTGAAAGGCGTGCGCGCGGCGT
>NZ_LWIG01000066.1:0-79802 GCF_002068095.1 Bradyrhizobium sacchari
GCAGCGGACCGCGCGGCAGCAGGGCCGCATCTATCATCTCACCGGGCCGCTCGCGATGGCGCGCGATCTTGCGATCCGTGCGCTTGGCCCGGACCGCATGCTGGCACGCCAGGACTGGATCTACCGCTGGCGGCCCTGAGGCTGATGCATTCGTGCCGGCTCAGCGCGCGACGCTGCCGGATCTCGGAGCGGGCTTGATCACCGGCGGCTGCGGACTTGAGGCCACCGGAGCTGCACCCGGCGGCGTCTCCCGGCATCTGTTGCGGCGCCAGGCGTCTTCAGCGAGCTGCGCCTGCCCGCGCACCGCGACGTAGTCGTTGCGATAGGCGAGCTCGGACACGACGGCCCCGCCGGCCCCCGTCTCCGCCTTGTCCATCAGCCTCTGCAAATCGGTCGTGCGGGCGGTGAGGGCCTTGCGCTCGGTCTCGAGCTGCTTGCAATCGTACAGATCGTACTTGGCGGGATCGGCAAAGGCCGGCGCGACCGTCTCGCTGATGCCGGCGCAGCCGGCCAGGGCCGCCCCGCCCGCGAGCAGCACGAGAAACGCGCCGCAGAAGCGCAGCGGAGATGAAAGCGAAGCAGCCATGCCGGATGAATAGTCCCCGTGGATTGAGAATGCCTAAAGCAGCAACAGATGTCCGGATTGAGGCTTTGCCTTGTGCGCCCGGCTCGCTTAAGGAAGGACACCCGCCGGGCCGCAAACGCCAATTCCAGACGGCCGCAGGTGGACTTAAGTGTTTGATCTCGTTGGATCAAGCGGGCATGGCGGAATTGGTAGACGCAAGGGACTTAAAATCCCTCGGCGCGCAAGCGCTGTGCCGGTTCGACCCCGGCTGCCCGCACCATGAGAGCTGACCGGGAATGGCGCGGCCGCACGATCATAAACAGACCCGCGGTCGCAAGACGCCGCCGGAGATCGACGCCGCGACCGGCACGCGGTCGGGCACTATCAGCCCCCGCCTTTGACACGGGGTTCGCGTGCCCAGTCATTGCGCTTTGAAATCGATCTCGAAGAAATGAACTTCCAGCTTCTTCTCCTCGAAGAGTGCCTTCCATGACCGCAAGGTGAAGTTTTGCGCGAACGCAGCACTGGTTGAGCTATTCGAGAAAATGATGAAATTATCGGGCTCATCCGCCAACGGCGTCCCCGTAATTCCAATATGCCCGGTTGCACTTCCTTGCGTGGGCGACACGATGATCATTCCGGGTTTCACCTTCGCGATCGGTTGCTCGATATGACGAGCTTTCAAGATCTCAAAGGTTGCGAGGATGCTCAACCCGTTATCGCCATTTGAAGAACTGATTGGCTTTCCAAGTGCAATCCGCGCGACCTCGTTGACCGACCATGCCGAAGCAAGCATCCCGCGACCTGTCCCCGGCACATTGGCCGTGGAATACCCGACTAACGAGGAAGCCGCCTCAAATAACTTCGGATTGACCTGATCCTGAGAAGTAGGAGGCTGCCCAGCCGGGCGTCTCTCGAACGGCACGGAAACGGTCGGTGGCGGTGGCGTAATCGAAGGATACTGACTCGCGCTGAGATTGACGATTTTCTGATCCGGGTCCTGAATGAAACCCGCATTCAAAAAGAATTTGAGGTTTCGAACCGCCTCGTCCCGATCCGGCGTTTCGATGGCCTTCAGGATGAGCTTTGTTTCAAATTCCCGCCTCGCCAGCTCGGTTGCCGCTGCCTGCTTCTGTCGTTCGATCTCCAGACTACCGTCGACCTTTGTCTTCTCGATGCTGAGGGCAGTTGACGACTTTCCCGCCTCAACGTCGCGCGTCGTCATTGATTGAATGAACGCGCCGCCAATGGCGCTAACGACTGCCAGGGCCGCCGCCGCAACGGTCGCTTGCGCCGTGGTAATTGCAAGGCCGCGCTCCTGCGGAGCCGATGACTGGGACGGTGTGTCACTCATTCTCGCCTCGATCTCGTAGCCCGGAGATATCAAGCGATAATTTTAGACAGAATGCCAGCAGTTTTCAGTGACAGATTGCTATAGTTTACCATTTCTCGCCCAGATTGCACCCCCGCCGACGCCTACCTTCACGCAAGCATTCGTTCACCAACTCGCCTGCATAGTGCAACCGACCTTTACCCGACCTTAGACCGTCCTCCCCTAAATCGAACGATGTCTGCCGCCGTTGCCGCAGGCTTCAAGGGAAACGCGGCAGCCTGCAGCGCCGGCTTCGATGGTGAGAGTTTTCATGGACGCGCGCGAGAATTGGTCCCGGACCGGGATTGGCGGGGCGCCCACGGCGTTCGGACGCCATTTGCACGGGCGCGAGATCTACCTCGTCCTGATCGCGTTCCTGTCGGTGTTCTACATTTCGAACGGTCCGGTCCAGCTCAGCCACTACGACCTCGGCTGGCACATCGCGGCGGGAGACCTGATCAGGGAGCGCGGCGAGATCCCGTTTCAGGATCCGTGGGCGTTCACGCTCGCAGACAAGCGCTGGTACAATCTGTCGTGGCTCTGGGACGTGATTGCCAGCGTGCTCTACCAGCACGCGGGCCTTGCCGGGATCGTCCTGCTGGTCGTCGCCTGCGGCGCGGTCATCGTCGCATACCTCACCTCATGCGGCCTGCGCAGCGGCGCATCGGTGCCGGCGGTCTGCATCACCGTCTTCGCCGCATGCCTGCTCTACCCCTGCTACGAGGCGGCGCCCAACACCTATCTGGCGGCATCGCCGAATATCGCGACCATGCTGTTCGCGGTGATCTTCTACGGCGAATGCCTGCAGCGGCGCAGCTGGTTCCTGCTGCCGGTGTTGATGGTGCTGTGGGTCAATCTGCACGGCGGCTTCATGCTCGCCTTTCCGATCATCGGCGTCTTCGCCGGCGTCGCCTTGCTGCGACGGGACTGGGCGAACTTCAGGAATTACTGCTTCGCGGGCATCGGGTGCGTTGCTGCGATCTTCGTCAATCCCCTGGGATGGCACATCTACGACGGCGTGATGGCGACGCTCGGCCATTTCATCCAGGCCAATATCGGCGAATGGCGTCCCTATCTCCACAACATGGAGCTGCCCGGAAGCATCCCCGGCATCGCCTATGCGTTGACGTTCATTGCGCTCGAGCTGCACTATCGAAACTCGAAACCCATTCCGGTGGAGCCGCGCCTGCTGGCTTGGCTGTTCCTGTTCCTGGGCCTCTACCAGTTCAGGTACATCGCGTTCTTCTTCATCTTCTCGGCAGTCCCGATGGCGCTGCATGTCGACCGGCTGCTGCCCGAGCGGCTGTCGCGGTTCGACATCCGCCGCGCGATGCTGGCGGCGGGGATCATCGGTGTGTTCGTGCTGCCGCTCAGCTTCCTGCAGGTGCGACCGGCGCTGGCGCTGCCGGACATGCTCTCGGATGAGGATGCCGGCTATTTGCTCGCGCACTCCACGCATTCGCGCGTGCTGAACCACTGGAATTCCGGCGGGCTCCTGATCTTCCGCACCCACGGATCGGTGCCGATGTTCGTGGACGGCCGGGCCGCGACCGCCTATCCGGACGAATTGCTGCGCGACTATCTCAAGCTGGTGCGCTGGGACATCGACGAGGCCGCCTGGGACTCGGTCATCAGCAAATACAGAATCGATGCGGTGCTCTGGGTCCGCGGACACGAGCAGCTCCGGCAGTTCCTCGTCGGCCGGCGAGGCTGGAAAGAAGACTACACGGGCGCCTATATGAGCCTCTACACTGCGCCGCCGGCGCCGAGATAGATCACATCCGCTGCGGTTCGCGCGGAAGCAGAATCCAGAAGCAGATCAGCGCGAGCGTGAGCTGGCCATACCCGCCCATGAAGGCGGTGACCGAGGCCGACGCCAGGACCGGAATGGCGACCGCGACCGTGAGTGCGGCGACCATCATCATCGCGGGCAGATCGGCGACGAGAATGGCCGCGTAGAGCGCCACCTGAAAAAAGGTATATTCCTTCGGTCTCGGCGTGCAGAGATAGAGCGCGTACATCGCGAGGACGGTGATGCGCATCGCCGCGCCCGGATGATTCACCAGCCAGTCGTCAAACGCCTGAAGCAGCGAGGCTGTCCGAGGCTCGCCCTGGCGCTTGAACATGCGCCACACCGAAAGCGCGAACGGCGCGAGCACAAGCGTGATCGCGATGACCCCGTAGAGGCCGATGACGAACACCTTGCTGCCGGCAAGTCCAATTTGGCCTGCAAGCGTCGACGCAATCAGCAACAGCGACGGATTGACCTCGCTTGCGGGTGAATGCTGTCCGGGGATCTGGCCGGTGATCGCGCTGAGCCAGCTCCGAGACAGATCCGGATATAACAGCAGCGAAACCAGGATCGGCAGGACGAACGCGCCCGCCGCCACCGCAACCAGAAGCAGCTTGCGGCGTCTCGGCTGCGGCAGGAAATAGAGCGCGGCAAGGACCGGCAAGAACACCAGCTTGAACGCGGTGACGAGGCCGAGCACGGCCGCCCCGGCGAGCTGCGGCATGAGGCTCACCTCACCCCGCCTGCCGGACGGCACAGAGCGCAGCAACAATGCGAGCGAGGCCGCCGTCAGCAGGCCGCTGAGGATCTCGAAATTACCGGTCGCAACGACCCAGTCGAAGCCGAGGAAACCACCGAGCACGAACACGCCTCGCAGCACGACATCCCGCCAACCCCGGCGCGCCGTGCCGAGACCAGGCAGCAGCAGCGCGCAGATCAACGCAAGGACGAGATAGGTCGGCTTGTAATGGGCGACCAGAAAACCGCCGGCGCAGAGCGGCCGAAACGCGTCGAGGGTGACCGGAAGATAGGGGTAGGAGAGTTTCGTATCCTTGAGGTTCTTGACGAAATAGGGATCGAGCCCCGCAAGGTGGGCATCCACTGCCGCGCAGTTGATCCGTACGTCCCAGCCGAAGGTGTCCTCTGCGGCGAAGTCGACGGTGACGGACATGGCGACAAGCAATGCCGCGACCAGGATCACCCAGGTCCGCCAGCGGCTTCCTGACGCGTTCGCGGCCAGGGATCGGGCATCTGCGGACGAGGCGAGGCTCGTCATCAACGCGCGTCCCGCGGCTCAAGTCGCATCGGCTCCGCGCGAAAATCCAGCAGCAGGATCCAGAAGGTTGCCAGCGCGACGATGAGGAGGATGAAGCCGCCCTCCACCGTGTGTCCCGAAATCGAGACCATGCCGGGAGCGAGCAGACCGACGCTGAGCATGGCGGCGAGTGCCAGGGACGGAAGATCGGCGATGAGAACCGCGGCATAGACCGCGAGCTCGAAGAAGGCATATTCCTTGAGGCGGGGCGAGCTGACATAGAGCGCAAACATCGCGAGCACGGTGACGCGCGTGGCGACGCGGGGATGCTCGATCAGCCAGCGATCGAGCCGCGCCAGAAGCGATTCCCCTTCCCGAACCGGTCCGCTGCCGACCTCGCGCAGGACGGACAGGACGAACGGCACGAGCACGATTGCGAGCGCTGCGATCCCATAGGTCGCGAACATCACCGGCTTGCTGTCGCCTAGCCCGACTTGCTCCAGGAGGCTGCGCGCCAGCAGCAGCAGCGACGGATTGTTTTCCATGAGCTCGACGACATGCTGATCGGGGATCTGCTTCGTCAGCACACCCAGCCAGCTCGAGAACAGGTCGGCGTAGAACAGCCTCGAGATCAGGATCGGCAATGCGAAGCCGAACGCGGCCACCGCGACCAGCGCCAGCTTGCGCGCGCGCGGCAGCGGCAGGAAATAGAGCGCGGCGATCACGGGACAGAACACCAGCTTGAAAGAGGTCACGAGACCAAGCAGCGCGGCACCGCCGACGCGCAAGGCGAAGCCGCGGTCCCATGCGCCGGAGGCCGGCGAAAGCAGAAGCCTCAGCGCGACTGCGGTCAGCACGCCGCCCAGGATCGCGAAATTCCCCGACGCCCAGACCCACTCGAAGCCGAGGAACGCACCGAACACGCAGAGCAGCCTGAGCGCAACATCGCGCGGGCTGGTGCGCGTCGGGCCAAGACCCGGAAGGGCCAGGGCGCAGAGCACGGCGAGCACGAGGTATAGGCTCATGTGATGAGCGACGAGGACACCGCCCGCGCAGAGGGGACGAAACACGTCGAGCGTCACAGGCAGATAGGGGTAGGAAAACCTGGTGCCCTTCAAATTCTTGACGAAATAGGGATCGAGCCCGTCGGCATAGGCATCGACCGCGGCGCAATTGACGCGAACATCCCAGCCGTAATTCAGGGGAATTGAGCCGTCGCTGACAAGATTGCCGAGCACCAGCAGCGCCGTCAGCCCGATGAGCCAGGCAAGCCAGGTGTTTCGCCCTGCGCTCGTGTCAAGCGAGGGGCCCAATCCTCGTGCTATGCCGGTCACGTCGGACATCGCGAAATACCTGCCTTGGTGGGTTCCCTCGGGGCGCCTGCGCGGCGCCCCATCGGGCCCACAATGGACAGGATGAGTTGCGGATTCATCTCCCCGATGCGGCGTCCGCGATCTTATGGTGAATGGCTGGTTGCCGGCCCCGGCTGAGACGGCGGCGAAACCGTCGCCACGCCCCCTACCGCGACGCGCGTGCGGCCAGCCAGGCGTCGAGCGCTTCGCGCGTATCCTGTGTCGCCGCCATGCGCGCGAACTGCTCCCCCTCGATGGCAAGGCCTTCGGAGATGGAGACGTTGAGGCCCCGCGTGGTGGCGGTGATGACCCGGGCGACCGCCAGCTGCGAATGCCTGACGATGCGACCCGCCAGCGCGAAGGTGGCGTCCATGAGCTGCTCGTGCGGCACGACGCGGTTGACCAATCCCATCTCGACGGCTCGTTGTGGAGAAAAGGAATCTCCCGTCAGCAGGTGTTCCAGCGCACGCTTCCGGCCCGCGAGCCGCGGCAGGCGCTGGGTGCCGCCAAAGGTCGGCGTGATGCCGATGGCAATCTCCGGCTTGGCGAAGCTTGCCCGCTCGCTCGCGACGGCAAGATGCACGGCTTCCGTGATCTCGCAGCCGCCGCCGAAGGCGATGCCGTTGACCGCAGCGATGACCGGCTTCGGAAACGCCTCCAGGCGCGCCGTCATCGCCTGGCCGCGCCGCACGAACGCCTTCACCGCGGCATCGGGCCCGGCTTTCACGCTCTCCGAGAATTCGGCGATGTCGGCGCCGGCCGAGAAGGCCCGGTCGCCTGCCCCGGTCAGCACGACGGCACGAACACTGGCGTCGTCCTCGATGCGGTCGAGGGTCGTCATCAGACGGTCGATGAGGGCGTAGCTCAGCGCGTTGAGCTTGTTGGGGCGATTGAACGTCAGCAGTGCAACGGCGCCGCGCGTCTGCGCGAGGACGAGATCGGACAAGTGCAGGCTCCTTCCAGGTCGAACAGGCGCGGAAGTCAGCCACAGCGGCCTTGCCGTGTATACTCACTAGGCAGTATACATTTGAGGCCATGTCGAGAAGCGGTGACAGCACGCGGGAGCAGATCGTCGTTGCCGCGACGCGCCTGTTCTATGGCGAAGGCATCAAGGCGGTGAGCATGGATGCCGTCGCCGAGACGGCCGGCGTCACCAAGAAGACGCTCTATTATCATTTCACCAGCAAGGACGAGCTCGTCGCCGAAACCATCGCGGCCAGGGACCAGCCGACGCTGGAGCTTTACATGCGCTGGTTCGCGGAGACCGACGGCGGCGCCGCCGACAAGGTCCGCGGTCTCTTCACCAAGCTCGGACGCTCCGTGAACACGCCGCGCTGGCGCGGCTGCGGATTCCTCCGCACCATCGCCGAGCTCGCGAACACCCCGGCACATCCTGCGGTCAAGGCCGGGGCGGCGCACAAGAAGCGCTTCGAAGCCTGGCTCGCAACGGAATTGCAGGGCCACGGCGTTGCCGATGCCGCGGCGCTCGCGCGCCAGATCGTGATCCTGCTCGACGGCGCCACGACCGTGATGCTGATCCATCGCGACCTGGATTACGTGGAGACCGCGGGACAATTGGCGCTTGGCCTGGTCGAATCAGCTCAGAACCGTCGGCCTTAAGCCGCCCTTAACCTCGACGCCGCGGCCGGAGTGGCGGGCGACCTCACCAACTCGTGTCCGCCGTCGTCCTGCCTGACAGCCATCCCGAAACATGGGTTGTGCGCCGCAGCATAACCGCTAGAAAAAGCCCTGAATTTCAGAGGTGAGCTTCTTGTCCGACGTCAATGCCGACGGTTGGGTGTCCTCGGGACACCGGCCCATGGGTTTTCCCGAATTCGTTATCGTGATTGCGTCCATCATGGCGCTCAATCCGCTTGCGATGGACATGATGCTGCCGGCTCTGCCCAATATCGGGACGGCGTTCAGCATTCCCGTCGCCAATCAACTCCAGCTCGTGCTGTCGACCTTCCTGATCGGCTTCGGCGCCGGTCAGTTCGTCATGGGGCCGTTGTCCGACCGCTTCGGTCGCCGTCCGGTGCTGCTCGGCGGCATGGCGGTCTATGCGGTGGCGAGCGTGCTCGCGGTTGCCGCGCCCTCGTTCGAGACGCTGCTGCTGGCGCGCGCGCTGCAAGGGCTCGGCACCTCGGCAACGCGCGTGATCGCGACCTCGATCGTGCGCGACTGCTATGTCGGCCGCCGCATGGCGAGCGTGATGTCGCTCGCGATGATGGTGTTCATTGCGGTGCCCGTGATCGCGCCGTCATTCGGACAGGCCGTGCTGCTGGTGACGGCCTGGCGCGGCATCTTCGTCGTGCTGATGCTCTATGGCCTGCTCGCGCTCGCATGGTGCGTGCTGCGGCTGCCTGAAACCCTTCCCGAATCGGAGCGCAGGTCGCTCGCGCCCGCCGATGTGCTCTCGGCCTTTCGCCAGACCGTGACCAACCGCCAGACCATCGGCTATGCGACAGCCGCCGGCAGCGTCATCGGCGCGCTCTTTGCCTACGTGTTCTGCGCCCAGCAGGTTTTCACCGGCATCTATCACCTCGGCCGCTATTTTCCGATCGCTTTCGCTGCGATCGCGGCCGGTACGGCTGTGGCGGGCTTCCTCAACGCGCAGCTGGTCGGACGGCTCGGCATGCGCGTGATCTCGCACGGCGCGCTGACGCTCTACACGGTCGTAGCGGGCGTGATGCTGCTGACGGAAAGCCTCGGTGTGCTGCCGCTTGCCCTGTTCATGGTGCTCTCGGCGCTGATGATGTTCTCGTTTGGCATGATGGTCGCGAACTTCACCGCGCTGGCCATGGAGCCGCAGGGCCACATCGCCGGCACCGCTTCATCGCTCTACGGCTCGATCACGACCCTGATCGGCATCGTGGTCGGCATGGCGATCGGCCAGAGCTTTGACGGCACGCTGCTGCCGTTCTCGATCGGCTTCTTCCTGTCGACGCTGGCTGCGCTCGGAATCGTGCTGGTGGTGGAGAAAGGACGGCTGTTCAAGCCGCATCATCGTCCCGTGACCTGAGGAACTTCACGGTGGCCTTGATGTTGTACCGCAGCAATTCGAAAGGCCGCAACAATGGAACTGGAACTCCGCAAAGACCGCCACGCCTCGGAGCCGACGGACGCAAAGCGGCCCGAGCCGAATGCGGAGCAGGCCGCGTTCACTGCACCTTTCGCCAGCGAAGGGCTCGAGCAGGTGCGCGACAGTCATTGCTGAGCGCGCGCCTACTCCGCAGCTCGCCTGCTCGCGCTGAAATCGTTGGCGGCGCTCTCGGGCGCGGCCCGCTCGCCGCGAGACGGCACCATCAGCAGGATCATCTGCCGCGTCAGGCCGGGTCGGCCCCACAGTGAAGCCTGCACAGTGAACTCGCGCCTGACCGAGGGTCCGGCCTGGGGTGACACCCACTCGATCCACCCGCGGCAAAGATCCTGGTCGTGGAAACAGAGCGCGGCCCAACCGCCATCCGCCATGGCTTTGCGCGGCACGCCCCAGGGGTATTGATACACCAGCGGGCGCGCATGCCGCGGATGGTCGGGGCTGTAGAATGCCGTGGCGAAGGTCAGCGCGTCGTCGCCGGTCACGATGCTGAGCGGCTCCCCGGTCAGCTCGCGCCACTCGTGCGTCGCCCTGTCAGCCGCCTGTGCGTAGAAATTCCGCCCTTCTTCGTAGCCGTGCTTGTTGCGGTAAATGGCATGGATCGGAGCCGCGACCAGAACTGCCGCGAGCGCGACGATGGCCACGATCACTGTGACGTTGACGGTGTGGAAGCGCTCGATCGGATAGCGGGCGCCGCAGACCACGAGCACGACCACAAGAAATAGCCCCTGCAACGCCCACAGCGACGGCAGATCTGTCCCCATCGCGAGCGACGTCAGCACCGGCAGCGCGATCGTTCCGATCGCGATGAAGAAGAGAAGTCGTAGGCCCGGGCTCATCGCGGCAAAATCCGCCGGAAACTGCTTCAGCCGCGTGCCGGCGATCAGCGCCCAGCACACAGCCGACACGCTCATGGCCGCCGCCAGCCCCAGCAGGAAGTTTCTGACCTCACCGAGCGAGCTCACGACGTTGCCGTTTGCGTGGGCCAGCGCATAGGTGAAGGTCGATGCGCCCGTCGTCGCGAGCCAATACAGATGCGGTGACAGCGCCGCGAGCCCGACGACGACCGAGATCCAGGGCGAAGCGGAGGAAAAATAGGCGCGCCGCCCCGGGTGCGCCAGCGCGGCAAAGACGAAGCTCGCGACGAGGAAGATCGAGTAATATTTGCCGATCATCGCCAGCGCCGTCGTGGATCCCGCCGCAGCCGCCCACAACGCGGCGCGCGTCTCGAATGCGCGCAGGAAGCAATACGTCGCCAGCGGCCAGGTCGCGAGCAGCACCGCATTGGCGTTGAAGCGCTGGGCATGGAATTGATAGGCCGGCGTCAACATCAACAGCAGCAGCACCAGCACGCGCTTGTGCCCGGTCACGAACTGCCGCGAGATCAGGTCGACGAAGAACAGCGCGAGCCCGGCATTGGCCATCGCCATCAATTGCAGCGACCAGTCGCTGAGCGGAAACACGGAGGTCCATGCCGCCGTAACCCACCCCATCAGCGGCGGATGTTTCTGATAGCCAAAGGCGAAATTCCGGCCAACGGCCCAGGCTTCGAGCGTATCCGGATGCAGGCCGCCGCCGGCATAAGCGATGACGAGGTAAAGCGTCCAGATCGCGACGAAGCAGGCGAGGAGAAGCGGCACGGCCCAGCCTGCCTCGACTGCGCTCAGCCAATGCAGGAACGGGCGGCGCCATCGCGCCGGCGCACGATCGGACCGTTCGGCCATCGCCTGGAATGCAAAATCGAACGGCACGGGACGCAAATGGGACAAGGAAAATGATGCGTTGAGACGCCACATCTATTTCAGGATGGAAACAAATAGCAACAATTAGAAACTGGAAGAGTTAAAAAGCGGCCCGCCATCTCAAGCCACGCAAGAGCAACAAACGAAAACGGCGCCGCTGACGACAGCGGCACCGCGGCGTAACGTTGGCGTAACGTTCGGAACGAAAGGCGCGAGGCCGCGCCTTCGCCCTACTCTGATTTGTCGATGTTCCAGAACACCGGGGTTGCCGGGCCGTCGAGCACGCCGGTGAGTGACTTCCGCCACGCGCTCGGTGCCTGATATTGACCCAGCGGCATATAAAGCACCTGGTCGTAAGCTTCCTTCTGGATCTCGGCCGCGATCTTCTTCTGATCCTCCGCCGAGGTCGCGCGAACGAAGGCGTCCTTGAGCTGCTCGATCTTGGCGTCCTCCGCCCAGCCGAACCAGCCGCCCTTCTTGCCCTGCCCGCCGACGGCGACGTTGGAGATCGGATTGTCAACGTCGGCGCTGACCCAGTTGGTGATGAACATGTTCCAGCCGCCCTCCTTCGGAGACTTCTGGCTGGCGCGGCGGCTCACCACCGTCTGCCAGTCGGTCGCCTGCAGGTCGACCTTGAAGCCGGCTTCGCGCAGCTGCTGGGCCACCACGATCGGTTGAGCCTTCAGCGTCAGCACATCGCCCGGCGCCATCAGCACGACCGGTGTCCCGTCATACCCGGACTCGGCGAGCGCCTTCCGGGCCGCAGCCATGTCGCCGCCCTTCGCAAGGGTCTCGCCGCCCACGTCCGTCGCGAACGGCGTGTCGCAAATGAAGGCCGCAGCACAAGTCTTGTAGTATTTGGGATTGCCGATCAGCGCATCGAGCACGTCCTTCTGCTTGACCGCGAGGAACGCGGCGCGGCGGACCTTGACGTTGTCGAACGGCGGATGAAGGAAGTTCATCCGTGCACCCGTCTGGAATCCGAACTTGTTCAGGATATCGATCTTGAGGTCTTTGTCGGCTTCAATGGCGGGCAACATTTCGATAGCGGGAAATTCCATGAAATCGACGTCACCCGACTGCAGCGCGTTCAACGCCGTCTGCGCGTCCGGCATCGTAAGCCATTCGACGCGGTCGACCTTCACCACCTTGCCGCCGGTGGTCCAGTTCGCCGGCTCCTTGCGCGGCACATAGTCGGTGTTCTTGACGTAGACCGCCTTCACGCCGGGCTGGAATTCACCCTGCACGAATTTGAAGGGGCCGGAGCCGATCTGCTCGGGGATCTGCTTGTCCACCGGCGTCTCGGCGAGACGCTTCGGCATCATGAAGGCGACCCGAGAGGACGGCTTGCCGATCGATTCCAGCACGAGCGCGTACGGCTCCTTCAGCTTCAGCGTGATGGTCTTGGGGTCGGTCGCCTCGATGCTCGCGGTGAACAGCATCAGCTGCTGCCCCATCCCATCGACGACGGCCCAGCGCTTCAGGGAGGCAACGCAATCTTCCGCGGTGACGGGCGTGCCGTCATGCCACTTCAGACCATCGCGGAGCGTGAAAATGTAGGTCAGCTTGTCGTCGGAGATCTTCCAATCCGCCATCTGCGGCTGAATCTTGAAGCTCGAATCCGTCGCGATCAGCGTGTCATAGACCATGTAGCCATGGTCACGCGAGATATAGGCGCTGGTGAAGATCGGATCGAGGATGCGCAGATCCGAATGCATCACGGCAGTGATGGTCTTGCCGGCGGCAAGAACTGGCGAGGCCAGTGCCGAAAGCGCCGCGACCGAGAGCGCAAGTTTGGAGGCGAACGACCTACGCCCCCGACGCATGAGTTCGAACATTGAAGTTCTCCTTGGCGAGCGGCTGGCTGGCGAGCGGCGCCGCTGATGACAGCGGCGCCGCGTAACGGTCGAAACGAAAGGCGCGCGATGCGCCTTTCCTTATCTAGGCCTTACTCCGACTTGTCGACGTTCCAGAACAGCGGGGTTGCCGGACCGTCGAGCACGCCGGTGAGCGATTTGCGCCAGCCGCTCGGCAGCAGGTACTGCCCGAGCGGGATGTAGATCACCTGCTCATAGGCTTCCTTCTGGATGTCGGCTGCGATCTTCTTCTGCTCCTCGACCGAGGAGGCGCGGACGAAGGCGTCCTTGAGCTGCTCGATCTTGGCGTCTTCCGCCCAGCCGAACCAGCCCTTCTTGCCCTGGCCGCCGATCGAGAGATTGGCGATCGGGTTGGCGACGTCGGCTGCGACCCAGTTGGTGAAGAACATGTTCCAGCCGCCTTCCTTCGGGGGCTTCTGGCTGGCGCGACGACTCACCACCGTCTGCCAATCGGTCGCCTGCAGGTCGACCTTGAAGCCGGCCTCGCGCAGCAGCTGGGCCGCCACGATCGGCTGCGCCTTGAGCGTGGTGACGTCGCCAGGCGCCATCACCACGACCGGGGTCCCATCGTAGCCGGACTCGGCGAGCGCCTTCTTGGCTTCGGCCATGCCGTTGCCCTTCACCAGAGTCTCGGCGCCGATTTCGGTCGCCAGCGGCGTGTCGCAGACGAAGAACGCGCCGCAGACCTTCTGGTACTTGGCGTTGCCGACGAGCGCGTCGAGAACGTCCTTCTGGTTCATCGCCAGGAAGGCCGCGCGCCGCACCTTCACATTGTCGAACGGCGGATAGAGGAAGTTCATCCGGCCGAGAGTCTGGAAACCGAACTTGTTGGAGACCTCGATCGTGATCTCCTTGTTCGCTTCAAGTACCGGCAGCATGTCGTAAGGAAGGTTTTCCATGAAGTCGATGTCGCCAGACTGCAGCGCGTTCACCGCGGTCTGCGAGTCCGGCATCGTGATCCACTCGACGCGGTCGACCTTCACCACCTTGCCGCCGGAGGTCCAGCTCGCCGGCTCCTTGCGGGGCACGTAGTCGGTGTTCTTGACGTAGACCGCCTTCACGCCCGGCTGAAATTCGCCCTGCACGAACTTGAAGGGACCCGAGCCGATCTGCTCGGGGATCTGCTTGTCCGGCGGTGTCTCGGCGAGACGCTTCGGCATCATGAAGGCGACGCGCGAGGACGGCTTGCCGATGGAATCGAGGACGAGACCGTAGGGCTCTTTCAGCTTCAGCGTGATGGTCTTGGCGTCGGTCGCCTCGATGCTCGCCGTGAAGTCCATGAGCTTCTGGCCCATGCCGTCGACCGCGGCCCAGCGCTTGAGCGAGGCGACGCAGTCTTCCGCCGTCACCGGCGCACCGTCATGCCACTTCAGGCCGTCGCGCAGCGTGAAGGTGTAGGTGAGCTTGTCGTCGGAGATCTTCCAGTCCGCCATCTGCGGCTGGATCTTGAAGCTCGAATCGGGGGCCACCAGCGTGTCGTAGACCATGTAGCCGTGGTCACGGGTGATGTAGGCCGTGGTGAAGATCGGATCGATGATGCGAAGGTCCGAATGCATGACCGCTGTGAGGGTCTTGCCGGCCGCGAGCACCGGCGAGGCCAGTGCCGTTGAAAGCGCGACGACCGACAGCGCAAGTTTGGAGGCGAACCCGCGAGGCCCCCGGCGCATGAAGTTGGACATAAAATGTTTCTCCTGACGTGAAACTGGTCAAAGGCAGGTTATTGGTTGGGCATCCGGTTCGTTCCTTGGGCGAACTAACCTCATGCAATGCCTTTATCTTTTCGAGACTTGCAGACAGTATTGAGCGCGTCAATCCGGTTTCGCTGCAGCCCCTCGCGGCACGTGCACGGGCTCCACAAAGATCGGTTTCGCTCTACAACGCTGTCCGCTTGTCCTGCCCCGCGCCAGTGCAATGCGCGTTCCATCTTTCGCAGCTTGAGAGACATTAAGATGAATCCAGCCAATCTTCCCTTCGATTCCGAGGCCATGCTCGAGGGCCTGCGTTCCTGGGTGGAATGCGAAAGCCCGACCTGGGACGCGGGCGCGGTGAACCGCATGCTCGATATCGCGGCGCGGGACATGGCAATCATGGGTGCGACGATCGAGCGCATCGCCGGCCGTCAGGGTTTTGGCGGCGTGATCCGCGCGCGCTTTCCGCATCCGAAGCAGGGCGAGCCGGGAATCCTGATCGCCGGCCATATGGATACCGTCCACCCGGTCGGCACCATCGAGAAGCTGAAATGGCGGCGCGAGGGCAACAAGTGCTACGGCCCAGGCATCTACGACATGAAAGGCGGCAATTATCTATCGCTGGAAGCGATCCGGCAGCTGGCGCGCGCCTCGTTCACGACACCGCTGCCGATCACCGTCCTGTTCACACCCGACGAGGAAGTCGGCACGCCTTCCACGCGCGACATCATCGAGGCGGAAGCCGCGCGCAACAAATACGTGCTGGTGCCCGAGCCGGGCCGCCCCGACAACGGCGTCACCACCGGACGTTACGCCATTGCGCGTTTCAATCTCGAGGCGACGGGACGGCCGAGCCACGCCGGCGCGACGCTGTCGGCGGGACGTTCGGCGATCCGCGAAATGGCGCGGCAGATCCTCGCCATCGACGCGATGACGACGGAGGACTGCACTTTCTCGGTCGGCGTCGTGCATGGAGGACAATGGGTCAATTGCGTTGCCACGACCGCGACCGGAGAGGCGCTGTCGATGGCCAAGCGGCAGGCCGATCTCGACCGCGGCGTCGAGCGGATGCTGGCACTCTCAGGCACCAGCAACGACGTCGCCTTCAAGGTCACGCGCGGCGTGACACGGCCGGTCTGGGAACCGGATGCCGGCACCATGGCGCTGTATGAGAAGGCACGCGGTATCGCCAAATCGCTCGGCGCGGAATTGCCGCACGCGAGCTCCGGCGGCGGCTCCGATGGCAATTTCACCGGTGCGATGGGAATCCCCACGCTCGACGGCCTCGGCGTGCGCGGCGGCAACGGCCATACGCTGGAAGAGTTCATCGAGGTCGACAGCCTCGTCGAACGTGGGCGTTTGATGGCGGGGTTGCTGGCGACGCTGGAATGACTGCAACAACTTCGCACTGCACAATGCGTTGGCAGTCGCGGTCTAAATTTAGCCTTGTCTAAAAATGAGGCGTATCGTACTGGTCGATTGTCCACGCGACGATGCGGGAGAGATCGCAACGAAGGTTTTCAGCTTTCGTCGCGGCGCCGACGGAGCAACCGCCCCGGAAACTCTCAGGCAAAAGGACTGTATCGTCAGGACAATCTGGAGAGAGGCGGCGCGATTTTAGGCAATCGCGACGTCCACCGAAGGGGATCGTCCGTTGCAGGAGCCGCAGCGGATCAAGCTCTCAGGTAACCGTGACAGATGGGGCGCCAACGGCCTTCGGCCGGTGGTTCGCCTATCCTAACTCACGGGAGCCCCGAGACCTGCCATGACTCATATCGCCATCATCGGCGCCGGCATCACCGGCGTGACGACTGCCTATGCCCTGCTCGAACGCGGCTTTGAGGTGACGGTGCTCGACAAGCACCGCTATGCCGCGATGGAGACGTCGTTCGCCAACGGCGGACAGCTTTCCGCCAGCAATGCCGAAGTGTGGAACTCTACCGCAACGATCCTGAAAGGCCTGCGCTGGATGTTCCGGCGCGATGCGCCGCTGCTGATGAACCCGCGGCCGAACTGGCACAAATATTCGTGGATGAGCGAGTTCGTCGCCAACATCGGCAACTACCGGGCCAACACCATCGAGACCACACGGCTTGCGATCGAAGCCCGCAAGCATCTGTTCGAGATCGCGGCGCGCGAAGGCATCGACTTCGATCTCGAACGCCGCGGCATCCTCCACATCTATCACGACAAGGAAGGTTTCGAATCCGGCCTGCGCGTCAACGCGCTGTTGCAGGAGGGCGGCCTCGATCGCCGTCCGGTGACGCCGGAGGAAATCCACGCGATCGAGCCGACGCTGCGCAAGGCGTATTATGGCGGCTTCTACACGCCGTCGGATGCGACCGGCGATATCCACAAGTTCACCCGCGGACTGGCGGACGCCTGCAAGCGGCGCGGCGCGACCTTCGTCCACGAAGCCGATATCGATTCAATCGCGCGCGCCGGCAGCGGCTTCGTGCTCGGCTGGGCCGAACTTGCCGCAAGGGATGCCGCAGCAACCACGCGCGGCATGCTGAAGGCGGACGGAATCGTGGTCTGCGCCGGCGTCGCCAGCCGCCACTTCGCCGCCCTCCTCGACGATCGCATCAACGTCTATCCGGTGAAGGGCTACTCGATCACCGTGCAGCTCGACACTGCCGAAAGCCGCGCCGCGGCGCCGACCGTGAGCCTGCTCGACGAAGCCGCCAAGATCGTCACCAGCCGGCTCGGCGCCGATCGTTTTCGCGTGGCCGGAACGGCCGAGTTCAACGACTTCAACCGCGACATTCGCGCCGACCGCGTGCAGCCGCTGGTCGACTGGGTGCGCAGCAACTTCCCCGACATCGAAACCTCGCGCGTCGTGCCCTGGGCCGGGCTGCGCCCGATGATGCCGAACATGATGCCGGTGGTGCGCGCGGGGCGGACACCGGGCGTGTTCTTCAACACCGGCCACGGCCATCTCGGCTGGACCCTGTCGGCGGCAACGGCGCAGATGATCGCCGAGACCATCGACGGCTGGCGCGGGATCAACGCGCCGGCGGCGGTGCCGTCACTTGGGGTTGAGCGTGAGTATCGCCATGCATCTTGAGTGGTTCCGATCTGATGCGGCGCGGCCCCTTGCGACCGCCCTGCCCTTGGCACACAATTTGCCCCGAAAGACCGGCATCTCCGGCCGGCCTTCCCAGCCCGAGTGACAGGCGCGCATGATAGACTCGTTCGAATCCACGGGCGCTCCAGGGCCCCACAAGTTCCGCAGCCGGAGATAGGTGCATGCTAGGTTATCTCATTCGCCGCGTTCTGGCCGCGGTGCCCGTGATGGGCGTCGTCGCGCTGTTCGTGTTCCTGCTGTTGCGCCTGACGCCGGGCGATCCCGCCGCGATCCTCGCCGGCGACAATGCGACACCGGAACGGCTCGAGCGCATCCGGGAATCGCTCGGCCTCAACGAGCCGCTGATCGTGCAGTTCATCACCTGGGTGAACAAGC
This sequence comes from Bradyrhizobium sacchari, assembly GCF_002068095.1. Classification (GTDB taxonomy): domain Bacteria; phylum Pseudomonadota; class Alphaproteobacteria; order Rhizobiales; family Xanthobacteraceae; genus Bradyrhizobium; species Bradyrhizobium sacchari. The sequence goes on from NZ_LWIG01000066.1 coordinate 18,204, forward strand.
TGCTGCACGGCGATCTCGGAACGTCGCTGATCTCCAACCTGCCGGTGATGAAGATGATCGGCCAGCGCGTCGAGCCGTCGATCTCGATCGCGCTGTGCACCATCATCCTCGCCGTCATCGTCGCAGTGCCGCTGGGCGTGATCGCCGCGTGGAAGCACGGCACCTGGATCGACCGTTTCGTGATGGGCCTGTCGGTCCTGGGCTTCTCGGTTCCGGTGTTCGTGGTCGGCTATGTCCTGATCGAGGTCTTCGCGATCGATTTGCGCTTGGTGCCTGTGCAGGGCTTCCGCAGCATCTTTAACGGCTTCGGCCCGTTCTTCGAGCGCATGATCTTGCCGACCTGCGCGCTGTCCTTCATCTACATCGCGCTGATCGCGCGCATGACGCGCGCGGCGATGCTCGACGTGCTCGGTGAAGATTACGTGCGAACGGCGCGTGCGAAAGGCATCAACGAGGTCGCCGTGATGATGCGGCATGCCCTGCGCAATGCCGCCGTGCCCGTGATCACCGTGATCGGCACCGGCTTTGCGCTGCTGATCTCCGGCGTCGTCGTCACCGAGAGCGTGTTCAACATCCCCGGCATCGGACGCCTCACTGTCGATGCGGTGCTGGCGCGCGACTATCCGGTGATCCAGGCCATGATCCTGCTGACGTCGCTGATCTATGTCGTCGTCAACCTTCTCATCGACGTCGCCTACACCCTGCTCGATCCCCGGATCCGGTACTGAGGCAAGGACAAGAACAAAATGTCGGTCGATACCCTTCCCCAGTCGTCCATTCCGATCACGTCGCCGCTGCGGCCGCGCTTCGGCTTCCTCACCTCGACGCCGATCATCGCGACCGCGACGTTCCTGCTCGCCCTGATCGTGGTGATCTCGATCCTCGCGCCGCTGATCGCGCCGCATGATCCGATCCAGCTCGCACCGTCACAGCGGCTCAAGCCGGCCTCGGCGCAATTCCTGCTCGGCACCGACGCATACGGACGCGACCTGTTGTCGCGCGTGGTCTATGGCGGTCGCATCTCGCTGCTGATCGGCATCGGCTCGGCGATCCTGTCGATCGTCATCGGGCTTTCGATCGGCCTCGTCTCCGGCTTCTTCAAGCTGGTCGATTCCGTGATGATGCGCATCATGGACGGCCTGATGGCGATGCCGAGCATCCTGCTCGCGATCGCGGTGGTCTCGCTCTCCGGCGCCAGCATCTGGACCGTGCTGATCGCGATCACCATCCCCGAGATTCCGCGCGTGGCGCGCCTGGTCCGCTCGGTCGTGCTGTCGGCGCGCGAGGAGCCCTACGTCGAGGCCGCGATCTCGGTCGGTTCCAGCCTGCCGAAGATCATGTGGCGTCACCTGATGCCGAACACGATCGCGCCGCTGATCGTCCAGGGCACCTATGTCTGCGCCTCCGCAATTCTCACCGAGGCGATCCTGTCCTTCCTCGGCGCCGGCATCTCGCCGGAGACGCCGACCTGGGGCAACATCATGGCCGAGGGCCGCCAGTACTTCCAGATCAAGCCCTCGCTGATCTTCTGGCCGGGCCTTCTGCTCTCGATCGCCATCCTCAGCATCAACCTGATCGGCGATGCCGCCCGTGACGCCCTCGATCCCCGCATGAAGCAGCGGGAGGGGAAGTGATTGTTTCGCCGGCCCATCCCCTTGTTCCGTCATTGCGAGCGAAGCGAAGCAATCCAGTCTGCCTCCGCGGAAAGATTCTGGATTGCTTCGTCGCTTCGCTCCTCGCAATGACGACGGAGTGACCTGATGACCAACCCCGTTCTCGACATCAACAACCTCGTCGTCTCCGTCGGCAAGAAGCCGGGCGGTGCCAAGATCATCGACGGCATCTCGATCCAGGTGCGCGAGCGCGAGACGCTGTGCCTCGTCGGCGAAAGCGGCTCGGGCAAGTCGGTGACCTCGCTCACCACGATGGGCCTGCTGCCGAAGGGCACGCTGGTGCCGACCTCCGGCAGCGTCAAGCTGGTCGGCGAAGAGCTGCTCACCGCCACCGATCGCCGCCTGCGCCAGCTCCGCGCGACGCAGATGGCTATGATCTTCCAGGAGCCGATGACCGCCCTCAATCCGGTGGTGCCGGTCGGCCGCCAGATCGACGAGGTGCTGCGCGCCCATACCAAGCTCGACGCGAAGGCGCGCAAGAAGCGCATCCTCGACATGATGGAGCAGGTTCGCCTGCCCCAGGTCGAGCGCATCTTCGCCTCCTACCCGCACCGCCTTTCCGGCGGCCAGCGCCAGCGCATCATGATCGCGATGGCCTTGGTGCTGGAGCCGAAGCTGCTGATCGCGGACGAGCCGACCACCGCACTCGACGTCACCACGCAGAAGCAGATCCTGACCCTGATCCGCGACCTCCAGCGCGATCACGGCACCGCCGTGCTGTTCATCACCCATGACATGGGCGTGGTGGCCGAGATCGCCGACCGTGTCGCGGTGATGCGGCAGGGCCGCCTCGTCGAGACCGGTCCGCTCGAGACCGTGCTGCGCAATCCGACCATGGAGTATACCCGCAACCTGCTCGCATCGGTGCCGAGCCTGGTGCCGCGGCCGCCGCGCGAGGAGAGCCGCGAACCTATCGTGCTGGAGGCCAACGAGCTCAGCAAGGTCTACAAGGAACGCGCGTTGTTCGGCAAAGGCCGCGAGGTCGTCGCCGCCGACAAGGTCACGCTGACGCTGCGCAAGGGCCGCACGCTCGGCATCGTCGGCGAAAGCGGCTCGGGCAAGTCGACGGTGGCGCGCTGTATCGTCCGCCTGATCGACCCGACCTCCGGCGGCGTGCGCCTTGCGGGCCGCGAGATCTCCGACATCTCCCGCCGCCTGCTGCAGCCGCACCGGCAGAAGATCCAGATCGTGTTCCAAGATCCCTACCGCTCGCTCAATCCGCGCGTCAGCGTCGGCGAGAGCATCGCGGAAGGGCCGATCAACTACGGCGTCTCGCATGCCGACGCGATGAAGCGCGCCCGCGAGCTGCTCGAGCTCGTCGGCCTGCCGGCCGATGCGGTCTCGCGCTATCCGCACCAGTTCTCCGGCGGCCAGCGCCAGCGCATCGCGATCGCGCGCGCGCTTGCGCTCGATCCGGACGTGCTGGTCGCGGACGAAGCGGTCTCCGCGCTCGACGTCTCGGTGCAGGCCCAGGTGCTGGAACTGCTCGACGAGATCCAGAAGAGGCTCGGCATCGCCATCCTGTTCATCACCCACGATTTGCGCGTCGCCGCCCAGATCTGCGACGAGGTCGTGGTGATGCAGCACGGCCGCGTCGTCGAACAGGGCCCCGCCGCCGAAGTGCTGACGCATCCGCAGGAGGCCTACACCAAGGCACTGCTGGATGCGGCGCCGGGACGCAACTGGGATTTTGCGAACTTCCGGCCGGTAGCGGAGGGTGTGGCGGCTACGGCTTGATCCGCATATTCCGTCATTGCGAGCGAAGCGAAGCAATCCAGACTGCCGCCGCGGAAAGATTCTGGATTGCTTCGCTTCGCTCGCAATGACGGTGAGCGCCGCAAGCATTCCCAAAACAGCTTGAGGCCATGCGTGGCGCGATTGTCTGCCTTGCTTGCGCTTGCCGCAAAGGCGGGTAACGTCGCGGCATTCTTTGCCCGGGACTGGATTGAATGACACGTATCGCGGTCGGCGGCTTCCTGCACGAGACCAACACCTTCGCGCCGACAAAGGCGACGTTCGCGGACTTCCAGCATGGCGGCGGCTGGCCGGCGATGACTGAAGGTGCCGACGTCCTGAAGGTGATGCGCCGCATCAATGTCGGCCTTGCCGGTTTCGTCGACAGCGCGGAGGCGAACGGCTGGGAACTCATTCCGACCATCGCCTGCGGGGCGAGCCCGTCGGCACATGTCACCAAGGACGCCTTCGAGCGCATCGTGAAGGTGATGGTCGACGGCATCGCGGCCGCGGGCCCGATCGATGCGGTCTATCTCGATTTGCACGGCGCGATGGTCACGGAGCATCTCGACGATGGTGAAGGCGAGATCCTGGCGCGTGTGCGCCGCGTCATCGGCAAGAATGTCCCGCTGGTCGCAAGCCTCGACCTGCACGCTAATGTCACGCCCGCAATGATGGAACATGCGGATGCGCTGATCGCCTACCGCACCTATCCGCATGTCGACATGGCTGACACAGGCCGCGCCTGCGCAAAGCATCTCGCGCTGCTGCTGAAGACGAAGCAGCGTTTCGCAAAGTCGTTCCGGCAATTGCCTTTCCTGATCGCGATCAGCTGGCAATGCACCAATGACTTTCCGACCAAAGGTATCTACGAAGAGCTCGCCGCGTGGGAGAGCGACGCGGTTCCAACCCTTTCTTTCGCGCCCGGCTTCCCTGCCGCCGATTTCCGCGATTGCGGGCCGAGCGTGTTCGCCTATGGCAAGACGCAGGAAGATGCCGACCGTGCGGCCGACGCCATCGTCAAGCTGATCGAAAGCCACGAGGACGATTTCGACGGCAAGATCTGGACGCCCGACGACGGCGTCCGCCACGCCATGGAACTTTCGAAGGGCGCCAGCAAGCCGATCATCATCGCCGACACCCAGGACAATCCCGGCGCCGGCGGCGATTCCGACACCACCGGCATGCTGCGCGCGCTGGTGCGCAACAAGGCCAGCGCTGCGACCGGTGCCATCTATGATCCGGAGTCGGCGAAGGCCGCGCATGCGGCCGGCGTCGGCGCCACCGTGACGCTATCGCTCGGCGGCAAGTCCGGTATTCCCGGCGATGAGCCCTATCGCGAGACCTTCGTCGTCGAAAAGCTCTCCGACGGCCGCTTCATCGCACCCGGCCCCTATTACGGCGGCCGCGAGATGGAGATGGGCCCCTCCGCAGCCTTGCGCATCGGCAACGTCCGGGTCGTCGTCTCCTCGCACAAGGCCCAGCTCGCTGACCAGGCGATGTACCGCTATGTCGGCATCGAGCCGACGCAGGAGAAGATCCTGGTCAACAAGAGCTCGGTGCATTTCCGCGCCGATTTCGAACCGATTGCGGAAAAGCTGATGATCTGCGCCGCGCCGGGCGCGATGCCGGCCGATACCGCCTCGCTGCCCTGGACGCGTCTGCGCCCGGGCATCCGCATCAAGCCGAACGGCCCCGTTTTCAATCCTCCCTCACGCTAACCGGACAGGACACATGCCCACGATCGACCGCATCGACGGCTATGCCGACGAACTCACCGCTATCAGGCGCGACCTCCACGCCCATCCCGAGATCGGCTTCGAGGAAGTGCGCACTTCCGGCATCGTCGCCGACAAGCTGAAGGGCTGGGGCATCGAGGTGCATCGCGGCCTCGGCGGCACCGGCGTGATCGGCGTCATCAAGGGCAAGGGCTCGGGCAGCAAGCGCATTGGCCTCCGCGCCGACATGGACGCACTGCCGATGGAAGAGAACACCAACCTGAAATGGAGCTCGAAGATCCCCGGCCGCTTCCACGGCTGCGGCCACGACGGCCACACCACCATGCTGCTCGGCACCGCGCGCTATCTCGCCGAAACCCGGAACTTCGACGGCACCGTGCATCTGATCTTCCAGCCGGCCGAGGAAGGCCTCGGCGGCGCCCGCGCCATGATCAAGGACGGTCTGTTCGAGAAGTTTCCGTGTGACGAGCTCTACGGCCTGCACAACGCGCCCGACCTCAACCACGGCGAGATCGCGATCCTGCCCGGCCCGGCGATGGCCAGCGCCGATTTCTTCGACCTGCGCATCACCGGCTATGGCGCGCATGGCGCGATGCCCGAGCGTTCCAAGGACGCGGTGATCATCGCAACCACGCTGGCGCAGGCGATCCAGACCATCGTCAGCCGCAACGTCGAGCCGTTGCAGGCCGCGGTGGTGTCGATCACCCAGATCCATGCGGGCTCCGCCTACAACGTCATTCCCGGCGACGCGCATCTTTGCGGCACCATCCGTACCTTCTCGAAGGAAGTCCGCACCCTGGTGAGCGAACGCATCCGAACCATCTGCGCCGGCATCGCAAACGCCTACCAATGCGTCATCGACGTCGACATCCGCGATACCTTCAACGTGCTTGTCAACCAGGTCGAGCAGTCGAAGGTGGTCGAGGACGTCGCGCGCACCGTCGTCGACCCCGCCAAGGTGATCACGCGCACCCAGCCGAAGATGGGCAGCGAGGATTTTGCCGACATGTTGGAGACCATTCCCGGCGCCTATTTCTGGGTCGGCCACGACGGCTCGGTGCCCGTGCACAATCCCGGCTTCGTGCTCGACGACAAGATCCTGCCGATCGGCGCCAGCATGTTCGCCCGCATCATCGAAACGCGCATGCCGGTAGGCTAGCAATGCATAAAAAGAGCGCCGAGGAGGCGGTCACCTCGCTGCACGATCTTTCCGCGGTCGACCTGATCGCGGGCTATCGCGCCAAGCAATTCTCGCCGAGCGAGGTGCTGGAGGACGTGCTCGCGCATGTCGCTGCGTGGGAGCCGCACCTCAAGGCGCTCTATGCATTCGATCCCGAAAGCGCGCGCGAGGCCGCAAAGGCCTCGACCGCGCGCTGGACCGGCGGCGAGCCGTCCGGCGCGCTCGACGGCGTGCCTGTGACGGTGAAGGACAACATCGCGACCAAGGGCGTGCCGGTGCCGCTGGGCGCGGCCAGCGTCAAGCTGGTGCCGGCAGAGAAGGATGCCCCGCCCGCCGCGCGGCTGCGCGAAGCCGGCGCGATCATCTTCGCGAAAACCACCATGCCCGATTACGGCATGCTGTCCTCGGGTCTCTCCAGCTTCCATGCGCTGGCGCGCAATCCCTGGGACCTCAGCAAGAACCCCGGCGGCTCCAGCGCCGGCGCGGGCGCCGCTGCCGCGGCCGGCTATGGTCCCCTGCATCTCGGCACCGATATCGGCGGCTCGGTTCGCCTGCCCGCCGGCTGGTGCGGACTCGTCGGCCTGAAGCCGAGCTTCGGCCGCGTGCCGATCGATCCCACCTATGTCGGCCGCGTCGCCGGCCCCATGACCCGCACCGTCGATGATTGCGCACTGATGATGAGCGCGATCGCAAAGCCCGACCGACGCGACGGCATGAGCCTGCCGGCCGAGCCGCTGAACTGGAAGGGACTGGAGAAGTCGCCGCGAAAGCTGCGCATCGGCCTGATGCTCGATCCCGGCTGCGGCCTGGCGCTGGAGAAGCCGGTGCGCGAGGTCGCGGTGAGGGCCGCGAAGGCATTTGAATCCGCGGGTGCAGTCGTGACGGAAGTCGACGGCATCCTCACCCGCGAGATGCTCGACGGCCTCGACAATTTCTGGCGCGCGCGGATGTGGGACGATCTGTCGAAGCTGACGCCGGGCGAGCAGGCCAAGGTGCTGCCCTACATCTTCAAATGGGGCGAGTCCGGTGCGAAGCTCTCGGGTGTGGATGTCATCCGCGGCTTCAACCAGACCATGGCGATCCGCGCCGCGGCGTCAAAGCTGTTCTGCGAGCTTGACTATGTGATCTCGCCGACCGCGCCGAACGTGAACTATCCGGCGGAGTGGGCCTCACCGACCAACGATCCCATGAAGCCGTTCGAGCACATCGCCTATACCGTGCCGTGGAATATGTCGGAGAATCCGGCCGTCTCCGTCAATGGCGGCTTCGACGCCAAGGGTTTTCCAATCGGCGTGCAGATCGTCGGCCGCCGCTTCGACGACATCGGCGTGCTCGGCATGGCCAAGGCGTTCGAAGGCCTGCGCGGCGCACAGAAACCCTGGCCGAAGCCACCGGCTCGTTGAGCACGCATCCAGCGTCTCAGCACAAATCGTCATGCGCGGGCTCGACCCGCGCATCCATCCTCTTCAAAAAAGATGGATTGCCGGGTCGAGCCCGGCAATGACAGAATTGATTCAAGAATGACAGGGAAGGAAACCACCATGGCGTATGAGACGATCAAATATGAGGTCTCAGAGCAGATCCTCACCATCACGCTGAACCGGCCCGACAAGCTCAACGCCTTCAACGCGCAGATGCAAGCAGAGCTGATCGACGCGTTCGACGCCGCCGACAAGGACGACAATGTCCGCGCCATCATCGTCACCGGCGCCGGCCGCGGCTTTTGCGCGGGCGCCGATCTCTCCTCCGGCGCCGATACCTTCGACCGCGACGCGCGGCGCGGGCCGGTGAAGCGCTTCGCCGACGGCAAGGTCGATTACAGCGATCCGCAGGTGCGCGACGGCGGCGGCCAGGTGACCTTGCGCATCTTCAAGTGCCTCAAGCCCGTGATCGCGGCGGTGAACGGCCCTGCGGTCGGCATCGGCGTCACCATGCAGCTCGCGATGGACATCCGCATTGCCTCGGAGGCCGCGCGCTTCGGCTTCGTGTTCTCCCAGCGCGGCATCGTGCCGGAGGCCGCCTCGAGCTGGTTCCTGCCGCGCATCGTCGGCATCTCGCAGGCGCTGGAATGGTGCTATTCGGGCCGCGTCTTCCCGGCGCAGGAAGCGCTCGCCGGCCGCCTCGTCAGCAAGGTCGTCCCGCCCGACGATCTCTTGCCGACCGCTCGCGAATTGGCAAAAGAGTTCGCGGCCAAGACCGCGCCGGTGTCGGTGGCGCTGATCCGCCAGATGATGTGGCGCATGATGGGCGCCGACGATCCCATGGAAGCGCACAAGGTCGATAGCCGCGGCATCTACGCCCGCGGCCGCTCGGACGACGTCAAGGAAGGCGTGGTGTCGTTCCTGGAGAAGCGTCCCGCGCAGTTCAAGAACAAGGTGTCGACGGACATGCCGGACTATTTCCCGTGGTGGACGGAGCGGGAGTACAAGTGACGCGAAGCGTCATCCCGGGGCGATGCGAAGCATCGAACTATGGTGCGCACTTTCGCACCTGAGGATCTCGAGATTCTTTGGTGCGCAATTGCGCACCAGAGTTCGCCCTTTGGGCGCCCCGGAATGACTGTGGTGGAGGTCACTCCATCACCAGCGCCACGCGTCCGATCGCCTTGCGATCGATCAATAGCCGCATCGCCTTCGCAAACTCCGCTAGCGGCAGTCGGTGCGAGACGTTCGGGCGCAGCTTGCCCTCCTCCGCCCACCGCAAGAGCGCCTTCAGGCGCACTTCGCCGAGCGCGGGGTTTTTCCGTGCCGCCTCGCCGGCGCGCACGCCGAGAACGCTGGCGCCCTTGATCAGCAGCAGGTTGGTCTTCGCCGAGCCGATGCCGCCGGTGAAGCCGATCACCAAGAGGCGCGCGCCCCAGGCGATGCAGCGCATCGAGTTCTCGAACACCTCGCCGCCCACTGGGTCGAACACGACGTCGGCGCCGCGGCCGTTGGTGATGCGCTTGACGGCGTCGCGAAACGGCTCGCGATCGTAGCGGATGAGATGATCGGCACCGCGCGATTTCGCGATCGCGAGCTTGTCGTCGCTGGAGGCCGTTGCGATCACGGTCGCGCCCAGCAACTTGCCGATCTCGACGGCGGCAAGGCCGACGCCGCCGCCGGCGCCGTGCACCAGCAGCACCTCGCCCGGCTCGACCCGGCCGCGATCGATCAGCGCGTGATAGGCCGTGCCGTGACCGGCGAGATAGGTCGCAGCTTCCGCATAGTCGAAGGTGGACGGCTTAGGGGTGAGTTGCGACGGCGTCACCACGGCCTCGTCGGTAAACGCGCCATGGCGCATCTTGACGATGACTTTGTCCCCGACGGCGACGCCCCTCGCCTCCGCGCCCAATTCAGTCACGTCGCCGGCAGCCTCCATGCCGGGCGTGAACGGCAGCTCGGGCTTGAGCTGATATTCGCCGGCCGCCATCAGCACGTCGGGAAAATTGAGCCCAGCGGCGCGGATCGCGACGCGGACCTCGCCCGGCTTCAGGGCGCGCGACGGAAACTCCTCCAACCCCAAGGTCTCGGGCGCACCAAGCGCGCGGCAGACGACAGCGCGCACCATCAGGCCGCGCTCGCCTTGTTGCGCTCAAGGGCCTCGCGGATCAGCGGCAAGCGGTCATTGCCGAAATACATGTCGGTCTTGTTGACAAAAATCGTCGGCGAACCGAAGCCGCCGCGCGCCACGACCTCTTCGGTGTTGGCCTTGAGCTGGTCCTTGATGCCCTGCTCGGAGATGCCGGCAAAGAATTTCTGCTCATCGATGCCGACCTTGCTGCAGATCCCGGCCAGCACCGCGTCCTGCGAGATATCCTTGTCCTCGCCCCAATAGGTCTCAAACACGGCGGTCGCGAACGGCACCGTGTCCGCACCCAACCAGATGCAGCCGCGCATCGCCTTGACGCTGTTCACCGGAAACACCGTCGGCGGCATCTTGATCGACAGGCCCGCCGAGCGCGCCCAATCGGCGAGGTCCTTTTTCATGTAGCGCGCCTTCAGCGGCACCGGCTTCTCGCGCTGTGCATAGACGCTCGGATTGACGGTGTTGAAGATGCCGCCGACCAGGATCGGTCGCCAGACGATCCCGGCACCGCACTCCCTGGCCAGCGGCTGGATGTTGTGGAAGGCGAGATAGGTCCAGGGGCTGGAACAGTCGAAGAAGAATTCGATCATGGCGTTTTCCTTGTGTCTCGTGTGTCCCGCTCTCTCACCCGTCATTGCGAGCGAAGCGAAGCAATCCAGAGATGCATCCGTGGAAACAGCCTGGATTGCTTCGTCGCAAGGGCTCCTCGCAATGACGGTTGTGGCGAACAGCCTACCGCTTTCCCAACACTTCCTTCGCACGCTGGCCGAACATGATCTTGCGTGATTCCTCGTCGAACGGCTCTTTCACGAATTTTCCGATCGCAAGCCCGGCCTGCACCTGCGGCCGCGCCCGAACCTCGGCGTACCAGCGTTTCACGCTCGGATAGTCGTCGAGCGTAAAGCCCTGCGCCTTGTGGGTCATGGTCCAGGGAAAACAGGCGATGTCGGCGATGGAATAGTCGCCGGCGACATAGGCGCCGGTCTTGGCCAACTGCCGGTCGAGCACGCCGTAGAGCCGCGCCGCCTCGTCGCGATAGCGCTCGATCGCGTAAGGGATCTTCTCGGCCGCATAAAGCGCGAAATGGCCGTGCTGGCCGAGCATCGGCCCCAGGCCCGCCATCTGCCACATCACCCACTGGATGGTGGTGGAGCGCCCGCGCAAATCGCTGGCCAAGAAACGACCGGTCTTCTCCGCGAGATAGATCAGGATCGCGCCGGTCTCGAACGCCGAGAACGGCGCGCCGCCGTCGGCCGGCTCATGATCGACGATCGCGGGGATCCGGTTGTTCGGGGAGAGCGCCAGAAATTCAGGGCTGAACTGCTCGCCGGCGCGGATATTCACGGGGATCACCTTATAGGGAAGCCCGAGTTCCTCCAGCATGACCGAGATTTTCCAGCCATTCGGCGTCGGTGCGTAATAGAGGTCGATCATGACCTTTCCATTGACCTTTCCTTTTGCGCCTTCCCTGTCGCCGCCGCTGGAATAGAGAGCGACTTTCGTTGTTCTGTACCTCGACGTTAGGACATGGCAGGAAGGGGCGCAACTGAACCTGCCGGGAGAGCCGCCATGATGTTTCCAACCACGATCGCCGGCTCCTTGCCGAAACCGGAATGGCTCGCCGAGCCCAACATGCTCTGGGCGCCCTGGAAGTCCCAAGGCGACGAGCTCGCCCGCGCCAAGCGTGACGCGACGCTGATCTGGCTGAAGATCCAGGAGGACGCCGGCATCGACATCGTCACCGAGGGCGAGCAGGCCCGGCAGCATTTCGTGCACGGTTTTCTGGAGAAGATCGAGGGCATCGATTTCGCCCACAAGGTCGAGATGGGCATCCGCAAGGACCGCTACAAGGCAATGGTGCCGCAGGTGGTCGCGCCGCTCCGGCTGAAGGACCGCGTCCATGCCTTCGAGGCGCGCGTCGCGCGCACGCATACGAAGAAGAAGCTGAAATTCACCCTGCCCGGCCCGATGACCATCATCGACACCATTGCCGACCGCTATTATGGCGACCGCGTCAAGATGGCGTTCGCCTTCGCCGAGCTCTTGAACGAAGAAGCCAAGGCGCTGCAGGCCGACGGCGTCGATCTCGTGCAGTTCGACGAGCCCGCCTTCAACGTCTACATGGACGAGGTCAACGACTGGGGCATCAAGGCGCTGGAGCGCGCCGCGCAGGGCCTCACCTGCGCCACCGCCGTGCACATCTGCTACGGCTATGGGATCAAGGCCAACACGGACTGGAAGGAGACGCTCGGCGCGCAATGGCGGCAGTATGAGCAGATCTTCCCCGCGATCGACGCGAGTCCGATCCAGCAGGTCGCGATCGAGTGCCGCAATTCGAAAGTGCCGCTCGACCTGCTCGCGCTCCTGAAGACCAAGATCGTGCAGGCCGGCGTGATCGATGTCGCCAGCGATACGGTCGAGACCGCCGAGGACGTCGTCAAGGTGATCGACGCGGTGTCGAAATTCGTTCCCAAGAGCAACATCATCGCCACCACCAATTGCGGCATGGCGCCGATGCGGCGCGAGATCGCCGAAGCCAAGCTGATGGCGCTCGGCGCCGGCGCGGCGCTGGCGCGCGAAAGGCTCTCGTAGCGGCGATGATCCGGCCGGCAATCCTCGCCGCGGCAGTCGTTGCGACCGCGGCTTCGGCGCGCGCGGAGGACCGCTCCGTGCTCGTCAATTGCAAGGCGATGGTCGAACGGGCATCGACGGATGCGCATGCCGCGAGCGAAGCCGAGCTGACCCGCTGCCGACAGGTGATCCGCGAATGGGCGCTGCGCGATGCCCGGATGACCGTCGATGAAGAAGGCAAGTCGCTGCGCTAGCTGCGCGCCGTCGGATGCAGCACCGGCTGATATCCGGCGATGATCGCACGCAGCGTGGACGGCGGCGTCAGCAACATCGGACGATCGAGGGCGGGTGCATGCGGGGCGTAGCCCGCGAACGACCACCGCAACGCCTTGCCCTGCGTCACCAGAAAGCTCTCGTCACCCTGCTGCACCATTGCGCCATCAGGCAATTGCGCGAGCGGCATCGGCAATTCGTGCAGCCGTTTCCTGCCACGATCGAGCCGCTCCTGATGCAGAACGACATCCATTGCCTTCGCGCTGATGCCGCTCACACCATTGCCCTTCTCCCACGCGGCGCGAAAGCGCTTGGCATCGTCGCGGCGGCAAAAGAAGCAGGGCCGGTGCCCGGCCGCAAAGGCGGTGGCCTCGTCGAGGAAGAACAGCTCGGTCCAGCTCCGACGCGCCATCACCGGCCGCCGCCATCCCCGGAATTCGCATAGGCAGGTGATCCACGCCGATGTCGACCAGCGCTTCTTCAGCAGCGTCTTCGTCGCGGGATCATGGATGATGCCGCGGTTGCCGGTGAACATCCCGCGATGCGGCGTCGCGATGACGTCGCCGGTCGGCGTGACGCGGTTTTGCAGAGGCATGGCCGCCTCCGCCCGTCATTGCGAGCGAAGCGAAGCAATCCAGAAATGCATCCGCGCAAACAGTCTGGATTGCTTCGTCGCTTCGCTCCTCGCAACGACGGCGATCACGCCGCCCCGTCGCGCAGCGGCGGGTGGTAGGACAGCGCGGTGTCCCAGGGGAAGAAGATCCAGGTGTCCTGCGACACCTCGGTGATGAAGGTGTCGACCAGCGGACGTCCCATCGGCTTGGCGTACACGGTAGCGAAATGTGCGTCGGGCAGCATCTCGCGCACCATCCTGCCGGTCTTGCCGGTGTCGACGAGGTCGTCGACGATCAGAAGCCCCTTGCCGGTGCCGCCGCCGAGCTTCATCGCCGCCTCGGAAATGCCCTTGAGCACCTGCAGCTCGCCCTGCTTGTTGTGGTCGTAGCTCGCAATGCAGACCGTATCGATCACGCGCACGCCGAGCTCGCGCGCGACGATCGCGGCCGGCACCAGGCCGCCGCGGGTGATCGCGATGACCGCGTGGAACGGACCGACCTCGTTGAGCCGCCAAGTCAGCGCCCGGCAATCCCGGTGGAACTGGTCCCACGAGACCGGAAAGGCCTTGCCCGCCCGCTCCTGCGCACTCAGTTCCGGTGCTTCACCCGCCATCGTCGTCTCCTGCCATTCGTCCGCCGGCAACTTGGTGCTAGCGGGTGATGTTCAATCCCGCCAGCATTTCCTTCACTGCGGCCATCGCCGCCGCGAGCTTGTCGGCATCGCGCGATCGCACCACCAGGTTGGTGTTTGGCTTCTGCTCCTCGTCCATGAAGGGATAGCTGCCGATGATGGTGTCGGGATGGGCGGCGGCGATCGCCCGCAGCGGGCTGCCGATGTCACCCTCCCGCGCATTGGCCCGAACCGATTCGGAGAGCATGCGCACGCCCGATTTCAGCTTGGGCGAGACGATGTCCATCATCGCCTGCATGATCGAGGGCACGCCGGCCATCACGATGACATTGCCGATCTTGAAGCCGGGGGCGAGGATGGTGGCGCTCTGGATCAGCTCGGCCCCATCGGGGATGCGGGCCATGCGCAGGCGGGCCTCGTTGAGGTCCTGCTCGCTCCAGCGCTCGCGGAAGCGGGCGACCACCTCCGGGTGATGGTCGATGCCGACGCCGAAGGCCTTGGCGACGCTGTCGGCGGTGATGTCGTCATGGGTCGGCCCGATGCCGCCGGTGGTGAAGACGTAGGTGTAGCGATGCCGCAGTGCATTCAACGCGGCGATGATGTCGGCCTCGTCGTCGGAGACGACACGGACTTCCTTCAGGTCGATGCCGATATTGGTCAGATATTCGGCGATGAAGCCGATATTCTTGTCCTTGGTCCGGCCCGACAGGATTTCGTCCCCAATGACCAGAATGCCCGCCGTGACGATCTCGCTCATAAACTCTGTCCCTCACCTGTGGCACCGACTTTGCCGAGGTAACGCGTTGAAGTCACGCGGTTTTGCTGCCGAAATAAGCAGTCCTCAGCCATTTTTTCAGGCAAGCCGCCGTCCGTCCCCGCTAAATCCTGCCAGTCCATGCTTATCGCGCTGGCCCGGCCCTTGCTACCACATGAAAGTCATGCACTCTTGCCGCATGGCCAGGGAGACAAGTCGGGATCTATGGCAGTCGCGTTTGATGAAATGAATATTCCCGGCGGGGACCTTCGCCCCGCCTACCAGGAGCTGGCGCGCTGGCTCAAGGAGACGCCTCCGGAGGCGCTCGAATATCGCCGCCAGGAAGCCGAGCTCCTGTTTCGCCGGATCGGCATTACCTTCGCGGTCTACGGCGACTCCGAATCCACCGAACGCCTGATCCCGTTCGACGTGATCCCGAGGATCATGTCCGCCAAGGAATGGGCGCTGCTGGAGAAGGGCCTGAAGCAGCGCGTGAAGGCGCTGAACATGTTCCTGCGCGACATCTATCATGGTCGCGACATCCTCCGCGCCGAGGTTGTCCCCGACGATCTGATCTTCCAGAATCCGGTCTTCCGCCCCGAGATGAACGGTCAGCAGGTGCCGCACGACGTCTACGTGCACATCGCCGGCATCGACATCGTCCGGGTCGACGCCGAGGACTTCATTGTGCTGGAGGACAATGCGCGCACGCCCTCCGGCGTGTCCTACATGCTGGAGAACCGCGAGATCATGATGCGGCTGTTTCCGGACCTGTTCGCCCGCCACAGGGTGGCGCCGGTCGAGCGCTATCCGGACGAGCTGCTCGCGGCCTTGCGCTCGGTCGCGCCGCAAAGCGCATCCGGCGAGCCGACGGTCGCCCTGCTGACGCCGGGCGTCTACAACTCCGCCTATTACGAGCACTCGTTCTTGGCCGACAAGCTCGGCATCGAGCTGGTCGAGGGCCGCGACCTCATCGTCAAGAACAATGAAGTGTTCATGCGGACGACCGAGGGTGTGAAGCGGGTCGATGTGATCTACCGCCGCGTCGACGACGATTTCCTCGATCCCCTCACCTTCCGCCCCGACTCCGTGCTCGGCGTGCCCGGGCTGATGTCGGCCTATGCGGCCGGCAACATCACGCTCGCCAATGCCGTCGGCACCGGCATCGCCGACGACAAGGCGATCTACTCCTACATGCCGGACATCGTGAAGTTCTATCTCAGCGAGGAGCCGATCCTGAAGAACGTGCCGACCTGGCGCTGCCGCGAGCCGAAGGACCTCGCCTATGTGCTGGACAATCTCGGCGAGCTCGTCGTCAAGGAGGTGCACGGCTCCGGCGGCTACGGCATGCTGATCGGCCCGGCCGCGACCAAGGCGACCATCGAGGCCTTCCGCGAGAAGCTCAAGCGCGAGCCGGAAGGTTTTATCGCCCAGCCGACGCTGGCGCTCTCGACCTGCCCGACCTGCACGGCGTCGGGCCTTGCCCCGCGCCACGTCGACCTTCGCCCCTTCGTGCTCACCGGCAGCAAGAGCACCACGATCGTGCCGGGCGGCCTCACCCGCGTCGCACTGAAGGAAGGCTCCCTGGTGGTGAATTCGAGCCAGGGCGGCGGCACCAAAGACACCTGGATTCTGGACGAGTAGAGAGATGCTGTCGCGTACCGCCGAAAACCTCTACTGGCTCGCCCGCTATGTCGAACGGGCCGAATATCTCGCGCGCACCATCGATGCGACGCTGCGCGTCACCGCGCTTCCCGCCGCCTATATCGGCAAGACCAACGAATGGGACTCGGCGCTGCTCACGGCCGGCGTCGCCGCGAGCTTCTATCAGACCTATGAGGAAGCCAACGAGCACAACGTCGTGGAGTACCTCTCGTTCTCGCCGAACAACCCGTCCTCGATCCGGAACTGCATCGAGGCGGCGCGGCTGAACTCGCGCTCGGTGCGCACCGCGCTCACCAGCGAGATGTGGGACACCATCAACTCGGCCTGGATCGAGCTGCAGGCGGTCTGGAGCAAGGGCACCTCGACGCGCGAGGACCTCGCCAAATTCCTGCGCTTCGTGCAGGAGACCTCGCTGCGCTTCGACGGCTCGGCCTACCGGACCATGCTGCGGAACGACGCCTACTGGTTCTCGCGCATGGGCGTGCATCTCGAGCGCGCCGACAATACCGCCCGCATCCTCGACGTGAAGTACCATGTGCTCTTGCCTGAGGAAGAGCATGTCGGCGGGCCGCTCGACTTCTACCAGTGGAGCTCGATCCTGCGCTCGGTCTCAGCACTGACGGCCTATCACTGGGTCTATCGCGAGACGCTGAAGCCGTGGCTGATCGCGGATCTGTTGATCCTCAACGACACGCTGCCGCGCTCGCTCGCCAGCTGCTATGGCAATCTCGTGCGCAACCTCGACCAGATCGGCGTTGCCTATGGCCGCCAGGGTCCGGCCCAGCGCCACGCCCGCGGCATCCGCAACCGGCTGGAACACAGCAATATGAACGACATTTTCCAGCATGGCGTGCATGAATTCATTCAGGAATTCATTGCGGACAATTCCAGGCTGGGCGAAATCATCACGAAGCAGTATTTGATCTGATAGACGCCGTCATTCCGGGATGGTCCGAAGGATCAGACCGGAATCTCGAGATTCCGGGTTCGATGCTGGCGCATCGCTCCGGAGTGACGACGCCAGAACAATGGTCCACCATGCGCCTGCGAATCCAGCACACCACGACCTATCGCTACGAGCCGCCGGCCACCAGCGTGATCCAGATCCTGCGCATGACGCCGTGCAGCCATGACGGACAATATGTGGCGGAGTGGCAGATCGACGTCTCCACGGACACCAGACTCGACACCCATGAGGACGCCTTCGGCAACGTCACCCATGTGCTGTCCTGCGGGCCCGTCGGCGACATCAGGATCACCGCCGAAGGGCTGATCGAGACCCACGACACCGGCGGCGTGCTGCGCGGCGCCGACGAGCGCTTTCCGGCCGGCATGTTCTTGCGCGCCACCGACCTCACCTCGGTGAATCCGGCGATGGCGGCGGTCGCACGGCAGCTGCGCAGCGAGGCCGAGAGCGACACGCTCGGCTTCCTGCACACGCTGATGAGCGAGATCAGCGACCACATGACCTTCGACGAGGACCCGACCAACAGCGGCACCTCGGCGGCGGAGGCGTTCGCGCTCAAGCGCGGCGTCTGCCAGGACTACGCGCACATCTTCATCGCCTGCGCCCGCACCGGCGGCGTGCCGGCACGCTTCGTCTCCGGCCACTTCTTGCGCTCCGACGGCACGGTGCATCAGGATGCCGGCCATGCCTGGGCGGAGGCCTATGTCCCCGACCTCGGCTGGGTCGGCTTCGATCCCGCCAACTGCATCTGCACCACCGATGCCCATGTCCGCGTCGCCATCGGCCTCGATTATCTCGGGGCGGCCCCCGTGCGCGGCACCCGCTATGGCGGCGGCGCGGAGACGCTGACAGTCGCGGTCAAGGTCGAACAGGCCGGCCGCGGCGGCCAATCGCAATCGCAGTCCCAGCGCCAGAGCTAGCAGCGTTACAGCCGTAACCGACGACCGCCGCGTTGAAGCCGCGCCGTAGCATTGTCTGTTCAACCTCCGTTGCGATCCGTTCCCGCAACAGAGGTTGAGACAGATGCGGCTTCAAGAAAGACTCAGCGACCACTTCGCACTGCGCGATCCCCACAAAGCCATGCTTGTGGGCATCCGGGAATTGGCACCCGAGATCACGGCACGCACCGCAGAGATCGAAGCTGCACGCCGCATCCCGCCCGACCTCGTGGAACGGCTGCGATCGATCGGGATCTTTCGCATGTTCGTCCCGCGGAGCGAAGGCGGACTGGAGCTCGATTTTCCCGCCGGACTGGAGGTCATCAAGGCGCTCGCCCGTCTCGACGGCTCGATCGGCTGGATCGCGGTTGTCGCCGGAGCCAGCAGCCTCTTCGTCGCAGCCTCACCCGCGGAACTGTACAAGCGCATCTATCAGGACGGACCTGATACTGCGATCTGCGGCTCATCCCAGCCGGGTGGAACGGCAGAACGCGTGTCGGGCGGCTATCGGGTCAAGGGCCGTTGGCCGTTCGCCAGCGGTTGCACGCATGCCGACTGGATCGGCGGGTTCTGCATCGTCACCGAAAACGGCAAACCGATCCCCGGCCCACAGGGCAAGCCGCTGCTTCGCGTCGTTGCGCTGCCGGCGCGCGACTGGGACGTCGAGGACACCTGGCACGCGGCGGGGCTCAAGGGCACCGGCAGCCATCACGTCACGCTACGGGAGACGCTGGTTCCCGAGGCCAATTTCTTCGATCTCGAGGCCGCCCCGCGTCAGTCGGGTCCGCTTTATCAAGCACTACGGCAATGGCTGCCGTTGCTTCACGGCGCGTTCTCGGTGGGCCTCGCCGAGGGCATGGTCGATGACCTGCTCGCGCTGGCGCATACAGGGCGGCAGCAATTATATGCGGCGGTCCCGATGCGGGAGTCCGAGACTTTCCAGTACGAACTCGGCCGGATCTCCGCCGACCTCGGCGCCGCGCAGGGCTTTCACGAGGTCCAGGTTGCCGGCCATTGGCGCCACGCGCAGTCCGGCACGCTGAACAACGAAGACCTCGTGATCGAAGGGGCTCGATCGGCGACCTGGCTCGCCACGACCTGCGTCGGCATCGCGGATGCCTGTTTCGCGCTGGCCGGAAGCAGCGCGGTCTACGACACATCGCCGCTGCAGCGGCGCCTGCGCGACATTCACGTCGCAGCCCAGCACGCCCATGCGCAGCAGCGGCAGTATGTCGACGTCGGCAAGCTCGCCTTGCGCCGCTCGGCCGAGGATGCCGCCTGAGCGCATCAGCCGTGCTAAACTCGCGGGATCAGACCCGATCCCGCGAGGCCCTCATGGCAACTGTAAAACTGCTTTCGGACGACGAACTCTCCAGCGAGGTGCGCGCCGTTTTCGACGACATCCGCAAGGTGCGGCAGTCCGATTTCATCAACAATTTCTGGCGCGCGCTGGCGCATGATCCCAAGACGCTGCGGCGGACCTGGGACAGCCTCAAGGAGGTGATGGCGCCGGGCGCGCTCGATCCCAAGGTCAAGGAAATGCTCTATGTCGCGGTATCGGTCGCGCATGGCTGCAGCTATTGCATCCATTCGCACACTGCGAGCGCCCGGGCCAAGGGCATGACCGCGGCCGAATATGGCGAGTTGCTCGCCATCGTCGGCATGGCCGCGGAGACCAACCGGCTGGTCACGGCCCTCGGCGTCCCCGTCGATGCGGCGTTTCTGGTCGATAGCGCGGATTGAGGTGGGAAAGCCAAGCCGTTCCGTCCCGTCATTCCGGGGCGCGCGCCGCGCGAGCCCGGAATACATCGGACGGCAAGGTTAGTGGATGAATGGATTCCGGGCTCGCGACTTCCTCGCGCCCCGGAATGACGACCCTTTCCGCGGGAATCGGGGGTTTCATGCTTCCCTGAAATTCGCTAGTAATTCCGCGCAAACGCGTTCGGGGACTGGAAATGACCTATTGCTGCGGAATCCTGGTTCGGGACGGTCTGGTGATGATCGCCGATACCCGCACCAATGCCGGCCTCGACAACGTCTCGACCTTCCGCAAGCTGCATATCTTCTCCAAGCCCGGCGACCGCATCATGGCGATCGCCAGCGCCGGCAACCTCGCCATCAGCCAGTCGGTGCTGTCCACGCTGACCGAAGGCCTCGAGGACCCCAATACGGGCGAGATCGAGACGCTGATGAACGCGCCGACCATGTTCCAGGCCGCCCAGCGCATCGGCCGGGCGATCCGGGCGGTGCATGCGACCGAAGGCCCGGCGCTGAAGTCAGAGGACGTCTCCTTCGACGTCTCCTTCCTGTTCGGCGGCCAGATCAAGGGCGCGCGCATGCGCCTGTTCATGGTCTACACCGCCGGCAATTTCATCGAGTGCACGACGGATACGCCTTACCTGCAGATCGGCGAGCACAAATACGGCAAGCCGGTGCTCGACCGCGCCATGCATTACGACGTCGAGCTCTACGAGGCGCTGAAGACCGGCCTGATCTCGATGGACTCGACCATGCGGTCCAATCTCGGCGTCGGCCTGCCGATTGATGTCCTGGTGGTGCGCACGGACGCCTGCGAGGCCGATCTCAACCACCGCATCGAGGCGGGCGAGCCCTATTTCCACGATCTGCGCTCGCGCTGGTCGGCGGCCTTACGCGCCGCGCATCAGAACATCCCGCGCCCGCCCTATAAGAACGAAAAAGAACCCAAAACCTGACAGCTTAAGAGAAGAGGCAGGAACGATGAGTGAAGCAAAAAAAATCGCAGTGGTTACGGGCGCCGGCACCGGTGTCGGGCGCGCGGCGTCGCTGGCGCTGATGAATACCGGCTTCACCGTGGTGCTGGTCGGACGCCGAATTGAGATGCTCGAGGAAACCGCAAAGCTCGGCCCCGCGGGGAAGAGCCTCTGTATCACCGCCGACATGACCAAGCCGGACCAGATCGCCGCGCTGTTCGACAAGGTGAAGGCGACCTATGGCCGCCTCGACGTGCTCTTCAACAATGCCGGCATGGGCGCACCCGCCGTGAACTTCGAGGACCTCAGCCTCGAGCAGTGGCAGGCGGTGGTGAACACCAACCTCACCGCCCCGTTCCTGTGCACCCAGCACGCCTTCCGCATCATGAAGGACCAGAGCCCGCGCGGCGGCCGCATCATCAACAACGGCTCGATCTCGGCGCATGCGCCGCGGCCGTTCTCTGCCGCCTACACCTCGACCAAGCACGCCATCACCGGCCTCACCAAGGCCTCAAACCTCGACGGCCGCATGTACGACATCGCGGTCGGCCAGGTCGACATCGGCAATGCCGCGACCCCGATGACCGACCGCATGGTCAACGGCCCCGGCGTGCTGCAGCCCGACGGCACCACCAAGCACGAGCCGCGCATGGACGCCAAGGCGGTCGGCGATGCCGTCGCCTACATGGCCGGCCTGCCGCTCGATGCCAACGTGCTGACCATGACTGTCATGGCGACCAAGATGCCGTTCGTCGGACGGGGTTGAACAGAAAACTGCGAAAACAACCCCATGCACAGTAGGCGTCAAGTGGCGCCTGCTGCTGCTCGGCTGCGGGGGTGACGTGACCTAAGTCACCACGCTATCTCAACAATCGTCATTGCGAGCGCAGCGAAGCAATCCAGGCTGCCTCCGCGGCGAGATTCTGGATTGCTTCGTCGCAAGAGCTCCTCGTAATGACGTGGAGGGAGCGGGGGCCTACTCCAAGCTCTCCACCTGCCGCAGGGTCGGAAACAGTTTCATCCACAACAGCGCCACCGCGACCGTGCAGATGCCGCCGAGCACGGCGGCGGGCATGGTGCCGAACAGTGCCGCCGTGAGCCCGCTCTCGAACTGGCCGAGCTGGTTGGAGGCGTTGATGAACAGGAAATTCACCGCGCCCACACGGCCGCGCATCTCGTCCGGCGTCGACAGCTGCACCAGCGAGAAGCGGATCACGACGCTGATCGTGTCGGCCGCGCCGAGGATCGCGAGCGACAGCACCGACAGCCACATCCAGGACGACAGCGCGAACACGATCGTGGCAAGGCCGAACACGATCACGGCCTGGAACATGCGCAGGCCCACATGGCGCGAGATGGCGTGGCGCGCCAGCACCATGGTCATCAGCAGCGCGCCGACCGCAGGCGCGGCACGGAGCACACCGAGACCCACCGGGCCGGTCTGCAGAATGTCGCGGGCATAGATCGGCAAGAGCGCGGTGACGCCGCCGAACAGCACCGCGAACAGATCGAGCGAGATGGTGCCGAGGATCGCGGGATTGCTGCGGATGAAGCGGACCCCGGCGAAGATATTGTCCGCATCGTCCATGTCCTTGGCCACCGCCTGCGGACGCGGCCGGATGAAGCCGGTAAGGATCATCCCCACGATCCAGAACAGCAGCATCACGGCATAGGCGAGATGCGGCGCGATCGCGTAGGCGAAACCGCCAAGCGCGGGACCGGTGATGGTCGCGACCTGCCCCGCACCGCTCGCGACCGCCGTGGCGCGCTGGAGCGATCCCTGCGGCGCGATCAGCGGCAGCAGCGCGGCGGTGGTCGGGCTCTCGAACGCGCCGGCGATGCCGAGCACGAAGGTCGCGATGAAGATCTGCACCTCGCTGACCGCGCCGAGATAGGTGATGACGCCGAGATAAAGCGCCGTCAGGGCTTCCACGAGCTGGCAGAGCTGGACCACACGCTTGCGCTCGAAACGGTCGGCGGCGTGGCCGGCGACGAACACGAGCAGCGCCGTCGGCAGGAACTGCACGAGCCCGACCATCCCGAGGTCGAAGGCCGAGCCGGTGAGATCGTAGATCTGCCAGCCGATCGCGACCGCGGCGATCTGGCTGGAGAAGCGCGACAGGCTGCGCGAGAGCAGGAAGTACAGGAAGGCGCGGTGGGCGAGGAGCGCGCCGGCGCTGACCGGCGGATTTTGGGATATTGGCTGCTCTGGCATCGCCTTTTCGGTCACCTCGGGCGGTCCGCCCCCTTATCTCGATGGGTCTCCCCGCGTGGCTGAGACGGGTCCGCTTGTCAACAACGGGGCGCTTCCGCGGCCTGTCGGCATTGCCTTTGCAACGCAGGCGCGGCCATAATCATTGGGGGTTTGGGGACATCATGCTTCGCCTGCAATCGGCACTCGGCATTTTCGCATTGCTGCTGATCGCCTTCGCGCTCGCAGAGAATCGCCGCGCGGTCTCGCTGCGCCAGGCGGCGATCGGCCTCGCCGTGACCTTCGTCACCGCGGTCGTGCTGCTGAAACTGCCGGTCGTCGCCCATGCCTTCGGCACCATCAACGATGCGGTCGGCGCGATCTCGGCGGCCTCGCGCGCAGGCTCCGCCTTCGTGTTCGGCTATATCGGCGGCGGCACCCTGCCCTTCGACCTGAAGGTGCCCGGCGCGGACTTCATCCTGGCGTTCCAGGCGCTGCCGATCGTGCTGGTTATGAGCGTGCTGACGACGCTGCTGTTCTACTGGCGCGTGCTGCCGCCGATCGTGCGCGGCATGGCCTGGCTGCTGGAGCGGACGCTCGGCGTCGGCGGCGCGGTCGGGCTCTCGACCGCCGCCAACATCTTCCTCGGCATGGTCGAGGCGCCGCTGTTCGTGCGGCCGTATCTGGCGCAGATGACCCGCAGCGAATTGTTCCTGGTCATGACCGGCGGCATGGCCGGCATCGCCGGCACCGTGCTGGTGCTCTATGCGACGCTCCTTGCTCCTCTTATTCCTGATGCGGCCGCGCATTTCGTCATCGCTTCCGTGCTGGGCGCGCCGGCCGCGATCCTCGTCAGCCTGATCATGGTGCCGGAGACCTCGGACAAGCGCACCGGCGGCGCGCTGGAGGATCCGGAGATGGAGGTCGCGAGCACGATGGATGCGATCGTGAAAGGCACGAGCGCGGGGCTCGAGCTGTTGCTCAACATCGTCGCGATGCTCCTCGTGCTCGTGGCGCTGGTCTACCTCGTCAACGCCATCCTCGGCCTCTTGCCAAACATCGGCGGCGCCGCGATCTCGCTGCAGCGCCTGCTGGGCCTTGTCATGGCGCCGGTGTGCTGGCTGATGGGTTTGCCGTGGGACCAGGCGGTAACGGCCGGCAGCCTGATGGGCACCAAGACCGTGCTCAATGAGCTGATCGCCTATGTCGACTTCTCGAAACTGCCGCCCGATACGCTCGATCCACGCTCGCGCCTGATCATGCTCTACGCGATGTGCGGCTTCGCCAACTTCGCCAGCCTCGGCATCATGATCGGCGGGCTGGGTGTGATGGCGCCGGAGCGGCGCGAGGAGATCAACGCGCTCGGGCTGAAGTCGATCGTATCGGGGACGCTGACGACGTGCCTGATGGGGGCGGTGGTGGGGGTGCTGAGTTAGCTCTCTCCACCCGTCATTGCGAGCGAAGCGAAGCAATCCGGAAATGCGTCCCACGGAGATAGTCCGGATTGCTTCGTCGCAAGAGCTCCTCGCAATGACGAGTTGAGAGACCGGCGCGCTCTTTCCGCAGCCCCTTACGCCTTCAACTCCACCGTCTTGAACTCCGCCGGCAGGATCACCTCCAGCAGCTCCACATCGTCCGAATAATCCAGGATCATGTGCTTGATCTTCGGGGGCTGGGTCCAGGCGCTGCCTTGCTTCATCAAGGTCTCGCCCTGCCCGTCCATGTAGGTCTTCACCCAGCCTTTGAGCACATAGACCATCTGGAATTCGACGTCGTGGAAGTGCAGCTTCGAGACCTCCGCCGGATCGCAGGGGCCTTGCAGGCGTATCACGTGCGCCTGCGCCAGGCCATGGGTCGCAGCGGCAATGCCGAGGTCGCGGTATTTTGCGTAGGCACGCAGGCCGTCGGCCTTGAAGTCTTCTTCGCGATGATGGCTGATCGCGATGCGCTGCCTGGGGCGCGCCGGCTTCTTCGGTGCGGCCGCGCGCGCCTTTGTCTTCACCGCCTTGCGCGCCGAGGATCGCGCCGCCGCCTTGGTGCCGCTCCGCTTCTTGACCGCGGTCTTGGTTGCGGGTCTTGATGCCTTTTGCCTGGCCATTGTCTGTCTCCCTGATCTGAGCCGCGCCCGCCGGACGGGGACAACCCAACGGTAGATTAGCCAGTCCTGGACCGGGCAGCAATTGCGGGCCAGTCAACGCGATGACCACAACCGCTCGTAGCTTGCCCGAAGCTGTCGTCACGAACGGCCGTCGTCTCGTATTCGCGCCCTCGCCGACTTAATCTCCCATAAGAGATTCTGGGGGATTGATTGATGAGCAACAGCGTAGGTCAGCGTGCATTTCACAATGCCCGGCTTCAAAAGCGACAGAAAGCCGAAGTGCTGCCATTGCTCGGGCTGGCCCTCCAGCTGCACAAGCAAGGGCTTCTCTCCGAGGCCCGGGCCGGCTACCGCCAGGTCTTGCAGCTTGCGCCCAACCAGTTCATCGCGCTGCATATGCTCGGCAGTCTGGAGTCTGATGCCAAGAACTATCAGGAAGCCGAAATTCTGCTGAGCCGGGCGGTTGCCGTGGATCCGCAATCTGCCGATGCTCACATGAGCCGGGGCATCGCACTGAACAAGCTGCGACGTCACGACGAGGCCCGCGAGAGCTATCGAAGGGCCCTCGCCCTGCGCCCCAACTTCGCCGTAGCCCTGTCCAATCTCGGCAACGCGAGCGTGACCCTCGATCTTCAGCAAGCGCTCGATTGCTACGACAAGGCGCTCGCAATCGACGGAAAACTTGCCGAAGCCCACAATGGCCGGGGTTGGGTGCTCTGCCGTCTGCGCAATTACGACGAGGCCATCGCAAGCCTGAACCGCGCGCTGTCGATCAAGCCCGACTATGCCTCGGCGCTGGCGAACCGCGCCATCGCATTGCAGGAACTTCTGCGATTTGACGACGCCATGGCGGATTGCAATCGGGCAATCGCCCTGGCGCCCGACGAGATGAACGGGTGGCTCGGGCGCGCCTGTGTCTGGCTCCAGATCCCGCAAATCGCCGAAGCATTGAAGGATAGTGAGAGAGCTATCGCGCTCGATCCCGATGCCGCTCAAGCTCATTTGGTCCGGGGCATTTGTCTCTCCGCACTTGGGCGGGTCGACGAAGCCCTGGCCAGTTACGACAGAGCGCTCGAGATCGAGCCTGACTTCCCAGGCGCCATCTCCAACAAGATATTCACGCTCGATTTCGCGGCCGATGCCAGCGTCGAGCAGCATCAGCAGGCGCGGCAGGTCTGGTGGGAGCGGATCGGCAAGACGTTCGCTTCACGAGCGGTGGAAGCGTACGATAACAGCCGCGATCCGGATCGCCCACTGGTGCTCGGCTATGTCTCGGCGGACTTCAACGCGCATTCGGCCGCGTTCATATTCAAGCCGGTCCTGCAATACCACGACCGGACACAGTTTGAGGTCGTGTGCTACTCCTGTTCGTCGAAAGAAGATCCGGCGACCGCCGAATTCCGAAAGATCGCCGATCGCTGGCGCGATGCCTCGCAATGGAACGACGATCGCCTCGATGCCGAGATCCGCGCCGATGGCATCGATATCCTGATCGATCTGTCCGGCCACACCAAGGGAAACCGCCTCAGCGTATTTGCACGCAAGCCGGCGCCGATCCAGGCCCATGGCTGGGGTCACGGCACCGGCACCGGGCTGCCGACGATCGATTATCTGTTCTCGGACCCGGTCGCGATTCCTCCCGCGGTCCGGCATCTGTTTGCGGAAACGATCGTCGATCTGCCGTGCTTTGTGACGCTGGAGCCACTGCCGATCGAGCTTGCGCAGACGTCAACGCCGGCGATCTCGAACGGCTTCGTCACATTCGGTGTCTTCAACCGCATCAGCAAGATTTCGGACCAGGCCGCGAAAGCCTGGTCCCGGATTCTCGAGCGGGTGCCGGGGTCGCGACTGCTGATCAAGGATGTTGCGCTGGACGATCAACTGGTCCGCGACAATCTGCTGGCGCGGCTTGCAGCTTGCGGCGTGCCGGCCGAACGCGTCGATCTGCTCGGAACCACCTTGCGCATCGATCATCTGGCAGCGTTCAATCGCGTCGATATTGCCCTCGACCCGTTCCCGCAGAATGGCGGCGTCAGCACTTTGGAAGCCTTGCAGATGGGCGTGCCGGTGGTGGCCAAGCTCGGGCAGAGCCTGCCCAGCCGTGCCGCCGGCTCCATCCTTACCGCGCTTGGCCTGCCGGACTGGGTGACGGACAGCGAGGAGGCCTATGTCGACATCGCGGTGAGCCGTGCGGCTGAGCTCGGCGACCTCGACGAGTTGCGCCACGCACTGCCCGGACAGGTGCGCGCTGCGGCCGCCTGCAACCCGGTCGCCTACGCGCAAGCGGTGGACGAGGCCTATCGCGCGATGTGGAAGCGCTATTGCAGCAGCGGCGCTTGATGACCCTCAGGCACCGGTCGAGCAGATAGCGCGTTCACAGGGTTGGGCAAAGCGGCTTGTCCGCCATAGCTCGAAGAGCGACGCCGGATGCGTGCCCACCATCGCCAGCTGCGATCGCGGTGGGATGGTGGGTACGGCGCGAAGAGCGCGCCTTTGCCCACCCTGCGAGGCTGGTGCGACGAGATCGGGGCTCGCCCTCAATGCAGCCGGAACACGCCGTCGACGGCGCGCAGCTCGGCGGGCTTGATCAGCTTGGAATGGGCGACCGTCACCGAGAACAAGGGACCGTCGAGCTTCTCCTGCCAGAAGGCCAGAAAGTCGGTCAGCGCGGGAAATTTCGGAAACATGTCGTAGTTCTGCCAGACATAGGTCTGGAGCAGCGAGGGATGATCCGGCATCCGGTAGAGAATTTGTGCCGTCGTCAGCCCGTAGCCCAGCATCTGTTTCCGGAAGTCCTCGGAAACGCCCCCAACCCGCAGTCCCATGCCAACCTCCTTTGCAGGAGCGCATTCTGGGGGTGGCTTTCCGGTACGCTGCTTACGAGCCACCCGGTGGAGATGCGCTCACATGAGAGAAATGTGACGCAAACTGACAACCCATCTCAAGCTCAAAAGTTTAACAAGCTGTTGAAATTCAATGCGTTAGCAGCAGACATGCCCCCGTGCTAATACGGTCCCCGAGGGAGCCTCGAAGCGGTCTCCAAGGCTGGTTAACGATGGGAAAGAGATTCTGGCAGTCCCCGCTTCCGGGTGCTGATTTTTCTGCTAGAAGCCCTTGCCCCCGCAAAATTCCTGTCCTATTTCAATCTCGCTCGTGCTAGCACTCACGGGCATCGACTGCTAACAATTCAAAATCCTCAACTCGTGCAAATGTTTAGGAGGACTGCATGAAATTCCGTCCGCTTCACGACCGCGTCGTGGTCAAGCGCATCGACGCAGAAGAGAAGACCGCTGGCGGCATCATCATTCCCGACACTGCCAAGGAAAAGCCCTCCCAGGGCGAAGTCGTCGCCGTTGGCCCCGGTGGCCGCGACGAGGCCGGCAAGCTGATCCCGATCGACCTGAAGGTCGGCGACCGCGTGCTGTTCGGCAAGTGGTCCGGCACCGAAGTCAAGATCGACGGCCAGGACCTGCTGATCATGAAGGAGAGCGACGTGATGGGCGTTCTCGAAGTCAGCGAGTCCAAGAAGAAGGCGGCTTAAGAGCCCCTCTCCTCCCTCCAGTCAAACATCATCCAAGGAAAATTCGAGATGGCAGCCAAAGAAGTCAAATTCTCGGTTGAAGCGCGCGACAAGATGCTGCGCGGCGTCGACGTTCTCGCCAACGCGGTGAAGGTCACGCTCGGTCCGAAGGGCCGCAACGTCGTGCTCGACAAGTCGTTCGGCGCTCCCCGCATCACCAAGGACGGCGTCACCGTCGCCAAGGAGATCGAGCTCGACGACAAGTTCGAGAACATGGGCGCCCAGATGGTGCGCGAAGTCGCCTCCAAGTCCGCTGACGCGGCCGGCGACGGCACCACCACCGCAACCGTCCTCGCCCAGGCAATCGTGAAGGAAGGCGCCAAGTCGGTTGCCGCCGGCATGAACCCGATGGACCTCAAGCGCGGTATCGATCTCGCGGTCGAGGCCGTGGTTGCGGACCTGCAGAAGAACTCCAAGAAGGTCACCTCGAACGAGGAGATCGCCCAGGTCGGCACCATCTCGGCCAACGGCGACCAGGAGATCGGCAAGTTCCTCTCCGACGCCATGAAGAAGGTCGGCAACGAGGGTGTCATCACCGTCGAGGAAGCCAAGTCGCTCGAGACCGAACTCGACGTCGTCGAGGGCATGCAGTTCGACCGCGGCTACATCTCGCCCTACTTCGTCACCAACGCCGACAAGATGCGCGTTGAGATGGACGACGCCTACATCCTCATCAACGAGAAGAAGCTCTCCTCGCTGAACGAGCTGCTGCCGCTGCTCGAGGCCGTGGTGCAGACCGGCAAGCCGCTGGTCATCGTCGCCGAGGACGTCGAAGGCGAAGCGCTCGCGACCCTGGTCGTGAACCGCCTGCGCGGCGGCCTGAAGGTCGCGGCCGTCAAGGCTCCGGGCTTCGGCGATCGCCGCAAGGCCATGCTGCAGGACATCGCGATCCTGACCGGCGGCCAGGCGATCTCGGAAGACCTCGGCATCAAGCTCGAGAACGTCACGCTCAACATGCTCGGTCGCGCCAAGAAGGTGATGATCGACAAGGAGAACACCACGATCGTCAACGGCGCCGGCAAGAAGGCCGACATCGAGGCGCGCGTTGCCCAGATCAAGGCGCAGATCGAGGAGACCACCTCGGACTACGACCGTGAGAAGCTCCAGGAGCGTCTCGCCAAGCTCGCTGGCGGCGTCGCGGTGATCCGCGTCGGCGGCGCGACCGAGGTCGAGGTGAAGGAGCGCAAGGATCGCGTTGATGACGCGATGCATGCGACCCGCGCGGCTGTGGAAGAAGGCATCGTCCCGGGCGGCGGCGTCGCCCTGCTCCGTGCCTCCGAGCAGCTCAAGGGCCTGCGCACCAAGAACGACGACCAGAAGACCGGCGTCGAGATCGTGCGCAAGGCGCTGTCGGCTCCCGCTCGCCAGATCGCGATCAACGCCGGTGAAGACGGCTCGGTGATCGTCGGCAAGATCCTGGAGAACAAGGCCTACAATTACGGCTTCGACTCCCAGACCGGCGAATATGCCGATCTCGTCAAGAAGGGCATCATCGACCCGACCAAGGTGGTCCGTACCGCGATCCAGAACGCAGCCTCGGTGGCCGCGCTCCTGATCACCACGGAAGCCATGGTCGCCGAGCTGCCCAAGAAGGGCGGCGCCGGCCCGGCGATGCCCCCCGGCGGCGGCATGGGCGGCATGGACTTCTGATCCAGCCGTTCAGGCACGATGCGAATGCGAAACCCCGGCAGCGATGCCGGGGTTTTTGTTTTTGAATGATACACGCAAAAGTAGTAAATGCGGTCATTCCGGGGCGCGACGAAGTCGCGAGCCCGGAATCCATTTCACCGCTTGCTCATGGTGTATTACGTCTACCTCCTCGCCAGCAAAAAATACGGCACGCTCTATCTCGGCGTAACGAACGACATCGTGCGGCGCATCCACGAGCATAAGACCAAGGTCGTTGCCGGGTTTAGCAAACGGTATTCCGTCGACAGGCTTGTCTGGTTCGAGATCTACGACGATCCTATCACCGCAATCACCCGCGAGAAGGAATTGAAGAAGTGGCGGCGACAATGGAAGGTCCGGCTTATTGAGGAGAAGAATCCTCAGTGGATCGACCTCTCTCCACAAATTGCGAGCTGAGCTTGCAGATTAACGGATTCCGGGCTCAGCGCTTCGCGCTGCCCCGGAATGACCGGCGAGAAGGCCCCCTCATTCCACCTTGCCCAGCCGCTCGATGTGCGGCTCGCCGTTCTCGTCGAGCGACCAGAAGATCCGCGTCACCTTGCCGATCAGATTGTCCATCGGGATGAAGCCCATCGCGCTCATCATGCGGCTGTCGGTGGAATTGTCGCGGTTGTCGCCGAGCACGAAGAAATGTCCCGGCGGCACCGTGTAGACGTTGGTGTTGTCGAGGAAGCCATTGTCGACGCAGTCGTAGGTCACATAGCTCGCTCCGTTCGGCAGCGTCTCATGCCAGCGCTTGACCTTGGTCTCGGCAGTCCCGCAGGCGGAGGCGGAAAACGCCTCGTTCAGCGCCACGCGCGTCACCGGACGGTCGTTGAGGACGAGCTGCCCTGCCCGCATCTGCACGCGGTCGCCCGGCAGCCCGACCACGCGCTTGACGTAGTCGACCGAATTGTCCTTTGGCGTGCGAAACACGACGATGTCGCCGTATTCGGGGTCGGCGGCAAAGAAGCGGCCCGAGATCCAGGACGGCGCGACGGGGAAGGAATAGCGGCCGTAGCCATAGGCGTATTTGGCGGCGAAGACGTAGTCGCCGACCACCAGGGTCGGCCTCATCGAGCCGGACGGGATGTTGAACGGCTGGTACAGGAAGAAGCGAACCAGGAACGGCGGCGACCACAGTACCGGGATCAGCAGGATCAGAACGACGATCGCCTTCCATTCGCTGGATCGCACCGAGGGACGGATGGTGTCCTGAAACGTGCTCATGCGCCTGCCCTGATCAACTGTCGCGAGATTACGCAACCTGTGCGCGCGTGCAATCCCCTGCGAACCTGCAAATTGGTCGCGCGCCGTGCGGACTGCGTTCACCGCAGGGCGATGCCAATACCAGATGTGAAGGGCCGCCCGTGGGCGGCCCTTCTGTTTCACGCGCTCTCGGGCGCCTTCAGGCGCACGAGCCGGGTCAGGAGGGCATCGAGGCCCTGGCCGTCACCGGCGTGGAGGTCGATGCGGCCAACCTTCTCGACCAGCCGCTCCAGCGACTCCAGCTCCTTGAGCCGCAGCAGCAAGGGGTTCTCCTCCATCAGGCGGGCGGTGTTCAGGAGCGAACGCGTTGCCGCGGTCTCCTCCTGCCGGCGGATCAGGTTCGCCTTCGCGACCCGCTCCGCCTCCACCACCTTGTTCACCAGCTCCCGGATCTCGCCGGGCAGGATCACGTCCTTGACGCCGAGTTCGGTCACCTCGGCACCGGACTCCGCGACGCGTGCGCGCACATAGTCGCGCAGCTCCGCATCCAGCGCCGCCTTTGCAGACAGCACCTCGTCCAGCGTCCGGCCCGCCACCGCCTCGCGGATCGCGAACTGCACCAGGCGGTACAGCCACGCATCCACGTCGGGCACGGTCGCAACCGTGCGCTCAGGATCGACCACCTTACGGAACGCCGTCAGCGTCACCCGCAGCGCGATGCGATCCTTGGTCAGCATTTCCTGCGCGGTGATCTCGACCGCCTGGGGCCGCAGGTCGAGGCGCTTCACCTCGATCTTGCGGCCGACGGTCCAGAAGGCGTGCCGGCCCGGCGTGAGCCGCTCCACGAGCCGGCCCTCGACATAGAGCAGGCCCGCCTCGTGGTTCTCGACCACGGTCTCCGAGGTCACGGCCGAGCGGTTGCGCTCGATCATGGCCAGATGCCGCGCGCTGACCTTGGGATCGCTCGACACATCGATGCGCTCGACATCGATGCTCGTTGCGACCTTCCAGTAGACGCGCACCTGCCAGGGCGTCATGAGATGCACAGGCCGGCCGTCGAGGCTGACGATGGCGACGTCGTCCGCCCCGGTCTCGACCGCCTCGAACAGCTCGGCGGCAAGATCGGGCCGCGCGGCCTTCAGCACCGCGTAGCGCTCCGCAGGAAATTCGCTGCGGACCACGTCGAGCACTTCAGCCTTCAGCTCGTGCAGGGGATCGAACAGCCGGTGCTTGCCGGGCGCGAGCACGCGCACGAGCCGCCCGTTGCGCATCAGCAACGCACGCTCGCCATCCTTCACCGTCACGTTCAGCATCAGCAAATGCCGGCTCATGGCACGCCTCCTTCGTTTGCGCCCGGCCGGATGCCGGGCAGCAGGTTTGGTTTGCAAAGGACGTGAGGACGCGGACGACGCTTCCCATGACATCGGCGGGCCGGGGCTTGAGCGTGCGTGACGACGGGCGCACGCGCGCGATCGCGCGAGGTGTGTCGCGCGGCCACGCGGAGCCACCCGGCATCAGCGCAAACGGTATCAACCCGCGGCGCAAAGCCGGTCTCACAGTGTCTAGGTTCGGACGGAAAGCCTTGCGGCAAACGGCCGGACCGCGACTGAAGCGCGCGTCCGGTCCTCGTCAGAGGTATCAGCTTTTCAGGCTGAAACGGAGCGCTGGAGCGGGATTCGAACCCGCGTCACGATGATTAACAGTCATCTGCTCTACCAAACTGAGCTATCCCTTGGTGCAAGAGACCGGAATCGAACCGATGCCTTCGGGCGTTCAGCCCGACGCTCTCCATGAGCTACATCCTGCGTTTCGCCTTCATTCGGCGGAACACGAAGCCGCAGACCGACCCGCGCCAGTCGGGATCTCAGAGAGCCCGAACCCATGGCCTAGCGAAGGACGGCGCTAATAGACCAGGCACGTTCGGGTTGCAAGAGGCAGGCGCAAGATTTTTCGCCGCAGCGTGCGCTCGGTGGCGCGATCGTCACACCGAGACATCGTGTCAACTGCGCGACATCTCCTGGAAGCACGCCCTCACCCAGTCGATCGTCACACGCGTTGCGGCGTCGCGCTTGAGATGGTTTTGCACGAGCAGCCAGACGTCGCGGCGCTTCGGCAGCAGCGTGGCGCGCAGCCGGCGATCACCGAGCAGATCCGCGCAAACATACTCCGGCAGCACGCCGGCGGCCTGATGCGCGCGGATCAGGTTACGGATGACGCGAACGTTGTCGGTGACGCAGCGCGCGCGGGCCTTCTTCGTGCGCAGGAATTGCATCTCGGGAATGGCCCCGAGCTCGTCCGGATAGGCGCACAGCATCGGCTCCCCCTCGGTCGTCACCGGCTCGAAATAATAGATCCGGATTTCGCCGAGCCTTGAGATCGCGAAGTCGCCCTTGTCGGGTTTACGCAGGCGGATGGCAAGATCGGCCTCCCACCGCGAGAATTTTACGTTCTCGCTCGAGGTGAGGAATTGCAGCGTCAGGCCGGGATTGACGCGCAGGAATTCGCTCGCGCGCGGCGACAGCACCTCCTCGGCGACCGTGTTGGTGGAGGCGATGCGCAGGCGTCCCACCGGACCGTCCAGGCTCTCACTGAGGCGACCGATCTCGGCGGCATGCGCGGCCATCGCCTCGACATGCGCCAGCACCGCCTCGCAACTCCGCGTCGGCCTGCGGGCGCCGTCGGCGGCTTCGAACAAGCGCAAACCGAGCGTACGCTCGATGCGCGACAGCCTGCGCCCGACCGTCGTCTCGTCGATGCGCAGCCGCGCGCTGGCGCCCGCATAGGTGCCCTCGTCCCTGACGGCGGCGATGATGCGCAGATCGTCCCAGTTCATTGCGTGAGGTTATACCGACCGGGCCTAGCCTGCAATATCGCAGCTACCCGCTGCAATATCCCTGCATATCGGCAGGCCTTCCCGGAGCTATGTTTGTCGCACCTTCTGCTCCGGAGATTTCCAAGACCATGACGACCGCAAAGACCCTGCTGCAGCTCGCCGGTGCCGATCTCAACCCGCCACGTCTTGCCGACGCCGCGCTGGTGCTGATCGATATCCAGAACGAATATCTTGCAGGTCCTCTCGCTTTGCCCGGCGCGAGACCTGCGATCACGCGGGCAGCTGCGCTGCTGGCACGGGCACGAGAGAGCGGAGCTGCGATCATCCATATTGCCCATCGCGGCAAGGCCGGCAGCCTGTTCGATCGCGGCGCTGAGCGCGGCGCCATCGTCGCCGAGCTGAGCCCACGTGCCGGCGAGCTGGTGATCGAGAAGGAGCTGCCGAACGCATTTGCCGGCACTGATTTACAGGCGCGCCTTGCCGCAAGCGACCGGAAGAACATCGTGCTGGCCGGCTTCATGACGCATATGTGCATCAGCTCCACCGCGCGCGCCGCGCTCGATCTCGGCTTTCGCACGACGATCGACGCCGAGTCCTGCGCCACACGCGACCTGCCGGACGGCCGCGGCGGCACGCTGGACGCCCGGACCATCCATGAGGTTGCACTCGCCGAGCTATCCGACCGCTTCGCCATCATCGCGCGCGGCGATGCATTGAAGTAACGGAGCAACGCGATGCTGCAACTCTATTTCTCACCGATGGCCTGCTCGCTTGCGAGCCGCATCGCGCTGATGGAAGCAGGCCTCGACGCACGCTATCATCTGGTGCATCTCAGGACCAAGCAGGTGATGGACGACGACAGCGACTTCCGCGGCGTATCGCCGAAGGGGGCGGTGCCGGTCCTCGTGCTTGAGAACGGGGAGCGGCTGACCGAATGCGCGGCGGTGCTGCAATATATCGCCGACCGGAAACCGGAAACGGCCCTCGCGCCGCGGTTCGGCGATCCCGACCGCTATCGCCTGCAGGAATGGCTGAGCTTCATCGGCGCCGAGATCCACAAGGCGTTCCTGTTTCCCACCTTCTGGTACAAGGACGACGGTTCGCTCGCCAAGCCGCGCGCACGAATTCCGCAGACCTTGTCGGTGCCGTCCGCGCATCTTGCCGACCGCGACTTCCTCGTCGGCAACAGCTTCACCGTCGCGGATGCTCATCTGACCTGGGCCTTGCTGCTGCTCCGTCCCGCAGGGATCGACGTCGGGCAATGGCCGTCGCTGTCGGCCTATCTCGAACGCATGCAGGCGCGGCCTGCCGTGAAGGAAGCGATCGCGACCGAGATGGCGCTGCGCAAGACCATGGCGGCCTAAAGCGCGATGATGCTCGGATAAATCGTCATCGCGCTTGAGGTTGTTGTTTGCGCATGATCTTTCCGGAAAACCGCTTCGCAATCTTCCGGAGCATGCTTTAGAGGCCGATCACTCCACCCGCGCCAGCACCGCGAGCTTGCGGATGCCCTTGTTGCGATAGGCGTCGAGGAACGCGTAATAGTCCTTGAACGACACGCAGCCGTTGGAGTCGCCGTTCGGCCCGAGCATGAAGGTGTGCGCGAGCAGACCGTCGCGGCCGTAGATTGCGCTCTCGCCGCCGATCGGGGTCAGGCGCAGCGCCGGCACGCCGTGGAACAGCGCTTCGCGCGGCTTCAGCGTGTAGATGTGCGGCGGGGTCACGCCGCGCATGCGGGTGCGCTGCGAGCGCGGATCGTCGAGATTGGAGCCGAGGCCGGAATGCGCCTCGAGCTTGGTACCATCCGGCAGGTAAACCGTCTTGGCGGTGATGTCGTAGACGGCGGTGTCGCGCTCATAGGGCGGCGCGCCGCCGAACATCGGGTTCTGCTCCTTCGGCGCGATGGCCGAGGTCACGCTGGCATCGGCCGAGGCATAGGCCAGAAGGCCGCCGGACGGCTCACGCTTGCCCCAGAGCTTCTCCACCATCGACTGGCGCGGCCCGGTGATCGACATCACCGCGGCCTTGGCGCGGTCGGCGAACGATTTCGGCTTTGCTTCGGGCGCCGGAACGATCTCGGCCGGATCCGCCGAGGCCAGCTGCATCTGGCCCTCCGGGGCGCGCTTGGCCTTCGCCGCATCAGCGACCTTTGCGGGAGCCGGCTTCAGCGCTTCCGCGACCTTCGCGATCACGCTCTGCTTCGGGGCGTCTTTGGCCACGGCAACCTGGGCTGCGGGCGCGGCGCTCGCCGCATTCGACGGCACGCCCTGGGTGGCAGCGGCGGCAAAGCGCTCGTTGAACATCTCGCGCGAGATCGGGGGCGCGACCTGGAGCCGGTCCGGCAGCAGCGCGAAGGTCTCCCTGATGGCCTCGCTGGCCTCGCGCAGCGCCACCGTGGGCGCGCGCTTGATCACGGGCTCGTCGTAGCCAATGCTGCCGACGGTCGGATAGACGCTCGCGCCAAAGATGTTGCTGTGGATGGTCCAGGCGGCGCCGATCACGAGGCAGCCGATCGCGGCGGCGCCAAGCCAATTGGTGGTGGTCATTTTCCGGGAAGATTTCCGCGAAGATTTCTTTGAGAAATTCTTGGACTTCCGTGCCGCGTTACTCTGCGCAGCGATACTCGTACTCATTCGCCTTGCGTCCAGGACGGTGTCACTAAGTCCCCCTTCGAAGTGCCGCTGGTCACGATCCGGGAACAGCATCTCGCAGAGGGTCGGAGCGTCATTAAGGCGACTTTTAGTTAAATGCGGATTAAGTTCGGGCGGATGTGGGGCAACTCGCTAACGCTGTCTCATTCTGAGAAAAAAGCCCGCAGAACTACGGACTTAGTCGCGTCTGTTAACCATAATTCTTGGCTGGATCGGGGCGACCAGCGGACGTCTTACGGCCACCTCTCTAGGCACACCAACCAAGTCATTTTCGTGGTCTTCAATGCCCTGATGATAACGGGGAAGCATTGCGCGAGGCTGGTGCGCACCATCTCAATCTTCGCCTCTCACCGCTTGCACGGAGTGGAAAGATTGGCGCTCACGCGGCGCGGCGCACTGACTGAAAGTTGATCGCATCGGGATCTGGAAAATGCCGCAGCGCGAAAATAACTGCGAGAGGCGGCACTATTCAGCAGCCTCTGCGTGTGATACGGTACCGTATCAGCATCGCCTTGAACTGTGCCGAGCACGCAAATGGAGGCTGGCATGAGAGGGATCGCAGGCGCTGGATTTTTCAGTCTGGCGTGGTCGTTGTTGTTGACGGGATACGCGGCTGCGCAGCCGGCCAATACAGGTTGCACGCCGTCGCCATCCGCAGCCGGAACCCAGACCTGGCGCTGCGACAACGGCATCACGATTGTCACGGAGAATGGCGCCAGGTTTGAACTTAAGGACGCCAACCGCGACGGACATATTGACTCCGTGGAGTTGAGCAGCAAGGCGCTGCTTGTCGAGGTGCCCAGGAAGCCCGGCGGCAACCCCTTCAAGGTGCTGACACCGCAGGCGATCGCCGCAGTGCGCGGCACCAAATGGGCCGTCGATGTCGCAGAGGCGAAAACCGCGGTCTTCGTTGCCGACGGCCGTGTCGGCGTGAGCCGCAAGGGTCGCGGGCGCGGCGTCGTGCTCGGCCCGGGGGAAGGCGTCGATGTCGAGGCGACCGGTCCATTGACCGTCAAGACATGGGGCCGGCCGCGCGTCGATGCGCTGATGGCGAGACTGGGTCAATAAGGCCGGGTCAACAAGACCCCGACAATTGAGACCCGCGCACCAAGGCCCGGGCGATAAAGAAGATTGCATGGCGTAATGACTAGACGCGTTCAGACTGTGGTGCCTCTTGTCCTCACCGCGCTGTGGGGCGCCGGTATCTATGCCGCTCACGCCAACGGTCATCTGCGCTTTCTCGATCGCCTCGAGGCGACGCTGACGGATTGGCGAACGCAGGTCCGTGGCGTGCAGGCGCCGCCCGATCTCGTCACCATCGTCGCGATCGACGACACCGTCGTCAAACGCGGCGGCAGCTATCCGCTGCCGCGCGCCGATCTCGCCCGCATCGTCGACACAATCGTGCAGTTCAAGCCGAAGGTCGTCGCCATCGACCTCTTGCTGGTCGACCGCAGCGCCGCGATCGGCGATGCTACGCTCGCCAACACGCTCTCCACGGGTCCGATGGTGCTTGCCGCCGCGGCGATCTTTCCGAGCGCCAGCGAGACCGTGACCCCAAGCAGCGAAGGCCCCCTCGCCGTCCTGCCCCAAGCCGAACGTTTCCTGCTGCCGCTGCCGGCGTTCGCCGACCATGCCGAGGTCGGCGTCGTCAACGTCGCCACCGGGCAATCGGGCTCACCGCTCGCGGTGCCGATGCTGTTCAGGACCCACGACAAGGTCGAGCTTTCGTTCCCCTTGCGCGTCGCAACCCGCGCGCTCGACAAGCCGCTGACGATCGCGCCGGACCATCTCATGCTGGGCGATCGCGCGGTGCCGACCGACAGCAACTTCGCGCTGCCGATCACCTATTACGGCCCGCGCCGCACCATCCGCACCGTCAGCGCGCAGAGCATCTTCGACGGCACGCTCAATCGCGCGGCGATCGAGAACCGGATCGTGGTGATCGGCGCCTCGGTCGCCGGCGGCGGCGACTTCTATCCGACGCCGTTCGATTCCCTCATGCCCGGCGTCGAAGTGATCTCCACTGCGATCACGCATCTCGTCGCCGGCGACGGCATCACGCGCGACCACAAGGTTCATATCGCGGACGCGCTCACGGCGATCCTGTTGCCGGTGCTGCTGGTCGGCCTGCTCGCCTGGCAACGCAGCGCGCTCGGCATTGTCGCGGCGGCCGTCGTGATGATCGCCTGGGCTGGCCTCAACCTGTTCGCCTTCACGCACGGCCTCTGGCTGAACGCTGCGACCGCGCTTGCAGCGACGGTACCGCCGGTTGCGGTCTTTGCCGGCGTGCAGCTGTGGGCCGGTGGCCGCAAGGCGCAATATCTCACCGCCAAGACCAGGTCGTTGGCGCAGTTCCAGGCGCCGGCCGTACGGGAGTGGCTGGCGCGGGATCCCGATTTCCTGGCAAAGCCGGTCCGGCAGGATGCGGCCGTCGTCTTCATCGATCTCTCGGGTTTCACCGGGCTCAGCGAACGGACCGATCCGGACGATCTTCAGGACATCCTGAAAGCGTTCCATGTGCTGATCGACAAGACCGCGGTCGATTGCGGCGGCGTGATCATCAGCTTTCTCGGCGATGGCGCCATGATCCTGTTCGGCCTGCCAGAGGCAACGCCGGATGACGCGGCACGCGCGCTGAAATGCGCGATCGACCTGCATCGCAGCGTCGAGCGCTGGATGGCATCGCTGCCATCAGCGATTGGCCGCCGCCTCGGCTTCAAGATCGGCGCGCATTTCGGCCCGATCGTCGCCTCCCGTCTCGGCGAGAGCCACCAGCACATCACGGCAAACGGGGATACCGTCAACGTCGCGAACCGGCTGATGGAGGTCGCGGCTCAGAACGGCGCGCGGCTCGCACTGAGCGATACGCTACTGGATGCGGCCGACTACCTCGGCGATGCCCACAGTTCGTTGAGAGGCCCCCTGCGCACGCAGGTCCGCGGCCGCTCCGGCACCGTCGCCGTCTGGTTCTGGCGCGACGAGAGCAAGCCGGGCGAGACGGCGACTGGGGCCGAGATGATCGATTGAGGCAACAGCTGCCCGCCGAACTCCGCTGTCGTCCCGGCGGAAGCCGGGACCCATAACCACAGGCAGCCATGTGGCGAAGGATAGCGGTGAACGGTCCTCACGCGGTACGGATACCAACGCGCATCGATAGATCACGCGGTATGGGTCCCTGCCTTCGCCGGGACGACAAACTACCGCGTCTCCGGCGGCGGCGAGCGGTCGAGCACGTCGCCCCTGGCGCCTTCCAGCAGATCGATGCCGTAGGTTTCGATCACGAGCGGGCCGCGCTTGCGCTGCAATTGCGCGATTTGCGTCACCTTCGCAAAAAGGTCGTTGAGCGCGGAATGTCCTTCGCCGCGCAGTTCGTCGACATAGAGCAGCTTGCCGGCGAGCAGCCTCGGATCGGGCTCGGGCATGTTGACCCAGCGGATGCGCTGGTTCTGCTGCACCACGCAGGTGCCGCGCGGCAGATAGAAGGCGAGCCAGCCCGTGGTGCCGTAATCGGGTGCAAGCACGCAGGTCGCACCATTGCGCGCGCGCTCGGCTTCGATTCCCGCGGCCAGCTCGCGCCAGCCGACGCCAACGCTGCGCACCGTCGCGTCGCGGCGATAGCCGGATAGCCAGCCGGTGTTGGCCTGCACGATAAGCGCCGCAAACATCACGATGCCGGTGGGCGCGGCCCAGCGCAGGCAGAAATCTGCCAGGCGCCGCGTGCGCGGCTTCCACTGCACGAGATTGCCGGCGGCCGCGGCCGCCAGCACGAAGGGCGGATAGACCGGCGCGAACCAGTTGGCCTCGACACGGGCATGCAGCGAATGCCAGACGAAATAGACGACGATGGTCCAGAACATCGTCTCGATCAGCACGCGCGAGGCCAGCGCGCCGGCCCGGTGCCAGGTCAGCGCGTGCAGGCCCATCGCCCCGAGAATGAAGACCAGCGGCGTCGCGAACGCGATCTGGGTCGGGATCAGCTCGGCGATGAAGACCGGCCGGAAGTCCTCGATCTTCGCACGCCCGAGCTGCTTTGCGAACGAGACCCATTGATGATCGGCGTTCCAGAGGATCACCGGCGAGAACAGCGCCAGCGCAACGAGACCGCCGAGATAGGGCCAGGGCGAGAGAAACCACGGCCTGAGCTTCGGCACGGACGCGAGCCAGATCAGGATGGCCGCGCCAAAGAACATCGCGGTGTATTTCGACAGCAGCGCCGCGCCGACCGCGACGCCGACCGCAAGCCACCAGGCGCCGCGGCCGGTCTCGAGCACCTTGGCGAGGAAGAACAGCACGAAGCTGGAGGCGACCAGCAGCGGCGCATCAGGCGTCACGATCAGCGTGCCGACCGAGGCCAGCAGCGTCACATTGAGCAGGATGGCGCTGGTCGCCGCGACCCGGGCGCCACCGAACAGGATCGCGGCAGAGCGGTAGATCGCATAGCTCATCGGCAGCGCGAGCAGGATCGAGACCAGGCGGACACCGAGCTCGGTGTCGCCGGCGATCATGGTGCCGGCGCGGATGACGTAGGCGACCATCGGCGGGTGGTCGTAATAACCACCGGCGAGGTTCCTCGACCACATCCAGTAATAGGCTTCGTCGAAGGTGAT
Source organism: Bradyrhizobium sacchari (assembly GCF_002068095.1). Classification (GTDB taxonomy): domain Bacteria; phylum Pseudomonadota; class Alphaproteobacteria; order Rhizobiales; family Xanthobacteraceae; genus Bradyrhizobium; species Bradyrhizobium sacchari. The sequence goes on from NZ_LWIG01000066.1 coordinate 60,082, forward strand.
CGGCGTGACGGCGGCCGCGACGAGCCGCAGCGCCACCAGCGCGAGAATCACCAGTGCGGTGTTGCGGACGATCCGCGCGTCAGCTCCGCCCATCTCGCACTATTTCTTGCGCCAGACGAACAGTCCGGACATCGCGTAGTTCCACACCACGCCCATCAGTGCGCCGGCCATGCCGGCCAGCCACCAGATCGGCTCCTGGTCGTAAACCGAGAAGGCGACGCCGACATTGGCGAGCAGGCCGACGCTGCACACGATGTAGAAGGCGATCAGGCCGCGCACCAGCGCAAAGCCCTTCAGCCGCTGGTCGCGATAGGTCAAGAAGTTGTTGAGGATGAAATTGCTGGTCATGGCGACGATGGCGCCGGCGGCCTGCGCCTCGGCGAACGGCGCCTTGAACAGCTGGAGGCCGATGAACAGCGTGGTGAGATGCACCACGAGGCCGATGCCGCCGACCATCGCGAACAGGATGAAGCGCAGCGAGACGATGTCGTTGGTCAGCTTGGCCAGCACCAGGCCCAGGAAGTCGAGCGCGACCATGGAATCGAGCTTGCTCTCGCCGTGCTGGCGGGCGCCGAAGGTGTAGGGAATCTCGACAGCCCGCAGGCTGCCATGCGCGGTCGCGACCACGTCGAGCAGGATCTTGAAGCCGTGCACCGACAGCTTCGGCGCGAGCTGTTCGAACCGGTCGCGGCGCATCATGAAGAAACCGCTCATGGGATCGGCGATCTCGACCCGCAGCATCTTCCTGGCGACCTCGGTCGCCAGCGCGCTGGCGCCGGCGCGCTGCTTGTTGAAGCCTTCGCTCTTGTAGCCCTCGATATAGCGGCTGCCGACCACGAGCTCGGCCTGGTCGCTGGCGAGCAGCAGCAGCATCTTCGGCAGCTGCGTCTCGTCGTGCTGGAGATCGGCGTCGATCACCGCGACATAGGGCGCGCTGGAGGCCAGGATGCCCTCGATGCAGGCGCCCGACAGGCCGCGGCGGCCGATGCGGCGGACGCAGCGCACGCGACTGTCGCGCTGCGCCAGCGCGCGCACGACGTCCCAGGTGCCGTCGGGCGAATTATCGTCGACGAACACGACCTCCCAGGCGACGTTGACGAGCGTCGCCTCCAGCCGCCGGTACAGCACCGTGACGTTGTCGCGCTCGTTGAAGGTCGGGACGATGACCGACAGTTCCGGCCCCTCTTGGGCCTGCAGCGGATGGTCGGAGCCCGGTCTGATCGCTTCATTCATGACGGCAGCGTATATCCGCCGCGTCCTGCGCTGCCAAGCCGGGGTTTTGATGGAAAACGGGCCAAAACAGGCCCCAAAATGCCAACGACCCCGGAACGGCGGACCGCGCGTACATCCGGCGCAGGCCCAAGCTATTCCAAGGTCGTCCCAGCGCCGGAGTATTTCGCTCAACGTCGCCGTTGGCACCAAGATGGGGACGGCAAAACCGCTTTTCAAGGGGCAAAAGCCCCTTTTCGCGACTAGTTCGGGACTTCCTTGATGACCGGGCCCCGCGGCACGGGCGCGGCGGGGGCTGCGGGTGCCGCAGCCGGGGCCGCTTCGACCTTGGCCGGCTTGGGGGGCTTGCCGTACTGGCCGATCGGCCCGAAGACGACGGCGACCGCGAGCACGACCGCCGCGACGATCGCGCCCAGAATGCCACCCACCGACTCAGACGACATGGAAACTCATCCCTGTTCCAGATGAGGCGAGTGATACCACGGATGAACGCGCAGCCGGAAGGGGCACAGCACCAAGACGGTCGATCGAGCTACTTCTGCGGCGGCCTGTGCTTGACGAAGGCCGTCACGATGTCCTTCTGCGCCGACTCCACCGCCCTGTTCGCGGTCGCGAGATGGGCGCCCGCGTCGATGTTCGGATATTGCGCGGCGAGATAGTCCAGCAAGGCCACCCGATAATATTGACGCTCCGAAGGACAGGCGCCCGCAACCGAGCGGCCGAAATCCTGCTCCGACAGGCCCTGATTGCTCTCGCGCGAATATTCCCGCGCCAGGCAATGCCAGTAATCGTCGCGGCCCTGCATGGCGAGCTTCTGCGCGTTCCTGTCGTCGTCATCGTCCGCCATTGCACTGGACGTCATGGCACCGAACGTCATGGCAGCAGATGTCATCATCATGAGCGCCGTTCCCACCATCAGCATCCGCATCTTGTTCTCCTTCTGCGCAGACGATCTTCGCGAGCTTAGTCGGGACGCGGCAACTGGCCAATCACAACCGGTTTGACTAGAATGCAGGCCTCCCCTCCACGTCGATGCGAGATCCCCTCCGTGGCCAAAGCAAAAACCGTGTCCAAAAAATCCGGCAACATCTTCATCGGCATCGGCGGCTGGACCTTCGAGCCCTGGCGCGGCGTGTTCTATCCGGAGAAGCTGACGCAGGCGAAAGAGCTGTCTTATGCGGCCTCGAAGCTGACCTCGATCGAGATCAACGGCACCTATTACGGCTCGCAGAAGCCGGAGAGCTTCCGCAAATGGGCGAGCGAGGTGCCGGAAGGCTTCGTGTTCTCGGTGAAGGGACCGCGCTTTGCCACCAATCGCCGCGTGCTGGCCGAGGCCGGCGATTCCATCAAGCGGTTCTACGATTCCGGCGTCTTGGAACTCGGTGACCATCTCGGTCCCGTGTTGTGGCAGTTCGCGCCGACCAAGAAGTTCGACGGCGCAGATTTCGGCAAGTTCTTGGAGCTGCTGCCGCGCAAGCTCGACGGGCGCGCGCTACGCCACGTCGTCGAGGTCCGCCACGACAGCTTCTGCACGCCGGATTTCGTGGCGCTGATCCGCGATTTCGAGACGCCGGTGGTATTCGCCGAGCACGGAAAATATCCTGCCATTGCCGACGTCGCCGGCGATTTCGTCTATGCACGGCTGCAGAAGGGCAATGACGAGATCAAGACCTGCTATCCGCCGAAGCAGCTCGATGCCTGGGCCGAGCGCTTCAAGGATTGGGCCTCGGGCGGTGAACCCGACGACCTGCCGAAGGTTGACAAGGCAAAGCCGAAGAAGGAGCCGCGCGACGTGTTTGCCTATGTCATCCACGAGGGCAAGGTGCGCGCACCGCACGGCGCCATGGAACTGATCGCGCGGGTGAGCTAGAGGATGCTTCATGGCAAAGGCGAGGAAGCTCTTCACCATCGGTTATGAGCAGACGCCGCCCAAGGCGGTGCTCGACGAGCTGGAAGAGGCCGGCGTCAAGCTCGTGGTGGACGTTCGCGCGGTGACGTCGTCGCGCCGGCCGGGCTTTTCAAAGAAACAGCTGTCCGCAGGCCTCGACGAGCGCGGCATCGCCTATGTCCATCTCGCCGCCCTCGGCACGCCCAAGGAGGGGCGCCTCGCCGCCCGCAGCGGCCAATACGACGCTCTGGAGAAGATCTATTCAAAGCACCTGAAGACGCCGCAGGCGAAGGAAGAGATGGGCGAGCTCTCGGCGCTGGTGAAGAAGGCCGGCCCCGTCTGCCTGCTCTGCTACGAGCGCGACCATACCCACTGCCACCGCCAGATGATCGCGGAGATCATCGAGGAGCGCGATGGGGTTGTGGTGAAGAATCTGGCGGGGCGGCAGGTGTAGCCCTCCTCATCATTCCGGGGCGCGCGCAGCACGAGCCCGGAATCCATTCTTCAACCGTCTCTGCTGCCCGATGGATTCCGGGCTCGTGCTGCGCGCGGCCCCGGAATGACGAGCTGAGAGAGTTTAGCCCTCTCCCGCCAGCTTGAACGACCCTTCCATCATCTGCACGCAGCTGCCGCCGACATGGGCGGAGACGATCTTGCCGTCCTGCTTGCGCACGCGTGTCAGGAGGATGCTCGGCCGGCCCATGTCAAAACCCTGGCCGACCGTGAGCTTCAATTCGCCGTCGCGCGTGGGATCGAGATCGGCGAACAGTGCGGCTGCGGCAACCGTCGCGCTGCCGGTGGCGGGATCCTCGACGAGGCCGCTGGCGCCGCGCATGAACATCCGCGCCTGCCGCTCGCAGAGCGCCTCCGACGCGGGTACATCGCGCGTATAGAACCAGACCGAGCGGGCGCCGTCGCGCGGCAATGTCTTGCCGAAGGCCGCAGCATCCGGCCGGGCCCGCTTGAGCGCCTCGCGCGAATGCAGCTCTATGACCAAAAAGGCGTTCCCGACTGTCACGACATGCGGTGCGTGATGGTCAGTCTTGATGTCATCTGCGCCAAGCGAAATGCAGCTCGCCGCTTCGGCAGGAGACAGCGGCGCATACCGCGCGAGCGGCTGCGGCGCGGTGAGCTCGGTCCTCATCACCCGGCCCTTCTCTCTCACGATCTCGACCGGAACGAGCCCCGCCTTCTCCTCGAACAGCAGGCGTGGCTTCGGCTCCTTCGCCAACGAGGCAAGCACGAAGGCGGTACCGACATTGGGATGGCCGGCAAAGGCGATCTCCTGCACCGGCGTGAAGATGCGGACCTCCGCGTCATTGGCCTTGTCCCGCGGCGGCAGCACGAAGGTGGTCTCGGAATAGTTGAACTCGGTAGCGATCGCCTGCATCTGCTGCGTCGTCAGCCCGTCGGCGTCCAGCACCACGGCGAGCTGGTTGCCGCCGAAGGCGCGGTCGGTGAACACGTCGACGGTGATGTAGCGGCGCTGCATCGTCACTTCCCATGCAAATGGCGGCCGCAACTGGCCGCATCGCGCGGCAGTCTACAGGCCGAAATCATCACCCGTCATGCCCCAAAATTCGGAGCAATCGGAGCAATGGCGGAAAGAGATTTTAGAAGCGAAAGAGCTGACGTGGCGACGCGAGCACTTGCGCGCGCTCGCCCTTGTCGGCGATCAGCGCATCGAGAAATTCCCGGTTCTTCGCATAAGTCTGCGTCGCCTCGAACTGCGTGTGCGGCCAGTCGCTGCCCCATAGCAGGCGATCGAGGCCGTAGGCGTTGCGTAGCAACGGATAGGCCTGCCTAGCAAACTCATCGCCGGCCGCGCCGTTGCGATAAGGCGCGGAGATCTTGACCCAGACGCTTTTCGTCGCCCCCAGCTTCAGCACCGACTGGAAACCGGGATCGGCGATTCCGAGCTTCGGATCGGGCAGCGTGTAGTGATCGAGCACGAGGGCGACGCCGTGATCGAGTAGCTGCGGCGCAAGCGCGGCAAGATCAGCCGCGTTGCGCTGGATCTCGACCTGCCAGCCCATCGCCCTCACGTGTCCGAGCAGCGCCTTCCATTCGCCGGTCGCGAGATCGGGCAAGGGCTGGCCGACGAGATTGAGGCGAATGCCGGCGACGCCGGCGCGGTCGAGTGCGCGCAGTTCGTCCGCAGATGCGGCGGGATCGACCACGGCGATGCCGCGCAGGCGCCCGTTCGCCTGTTTCAGGCACTCGACCAGGTAGGAATTGTCGGTGCCGAGAAAGCTCGGCTGCACCAGCACGCCGTGGGTCATGCCGCTCCGATCGAGCTGCTCCAGATAGAGCGCCAGCGGCGCATCATAGTCGGGCGCATAGCGCCTGCCAGGTGCGAGCTTGAGACCGCGGTGGAAGACATGGGCATGGGTATCGATGGTCGGCAAGGCCGCCTCACTCCTGGCTGTGGTCGCGGCCACTGTGACGAGCGACGCCAAACCCGCGCCAAACTGGCGGCGCGTGGGGCCGCGCGAGACAAATGTCATGGTGGCTTCTCCCCATCCCGACTCAGGCGCGCGTCGCCGCGGTCTGTTCGAACACCTTGCCGCGTGTCTCCGGCAGCAGCAGCACCGCGATCAGCACCAGCGAATAGGCGAAGGCGGCGTCGATGCCGATCGCAGGTCCAAGCCCGATGTGATCGCTGAGGAAGCCAACCATGAACGGGAATGCGGCGGAGACGATGCGACCGAAATTGTAGCAGAAGCCGACACCGGTGCCGCGCACGCCGGCCGGATAGAGCTCGCTGAACAGTGCCGCCATGCTGGCCGGGATCCCGGCGGAGAAGAAACCGAGCGGAAAGCCGAGCACCAGCATCTGGCCGTTGGTCAGCGGCGCGAAGATGTAGATCAGAACCGTGATGATGCAGGCCGTGGCGAAGAAGGCGACGTTGGCCCGGCGCCCGATGCGATCGCTGAAGATACCGCTCGTCACGCAGCCGCAGAAGAACGCGACGATGATGACGGCGAGATAGCCGCTCGAGCCCAGCACCGACAGGTGCCGCACTTCGCGCAAATAGGTCGGCAGGAAGGTGGTGAGCGCGGCATAGCCACCATGGGCGCCGATGCCGAACAGGCCGCCGATCAGGGTCGAACGCAGTACGTCGCGATGGAAGATGCCGGCGAGCGTGGCGAAAAACGGCGTCTTCTCGGCTGAGACGGCGCGCGGCGGCTCCTTCAATCCGCGGCGGATGAAGATGATGAGCAGCGCGGGCAACAGCCCGAGCCCGAACAACAGCCGCCAGGCGATGTCGGCCGGCGCATAGGTGAAGACCAGCGCCGAGAGCAGCACGGCTGCGCCCCAGCCCACGGCCCAGGCGCTCTGCACCGAGCCGAGCGCCTTGCCGCGATGCTCGGGCCGGATGATCTCGGCCATCAGCACCGCGCCGCAGGCCCATTCGGCGCCGAAGCCGAGGCCCTGGATCGCCTTCAGGACCAGGAGCTGGTTGTAGGTCATCGCGAAGGCGCAGGCGAAGGTCGCCAGCGCAAAAGTGGCCACCGTGATCTGCAGCGCCTTGACACGGCCGAAGCGATCGCCGAGCGCACCGCCAAACCAGCCGCCGAACGCTCCGAAGAACAGCGTGATCGAACCGAGCAGGCCGGCATCGGCCTTGCTGATGCCGAACGCCGCGATCAGCGCGGGGATGGCGAGGCCGAACATCTGAACGTCGAGCGCATCCAGCGCCCAGCCGCCAAAGCTTGCCCAAAACGTGCGCCGCTCCAGCGGCGAGCTTTCGCTGTACCAATTCGACATGCTTCCTACCCCTGTACTCGTTATTGCTTGGTGTCGTTGAAGAGCGGCTTCACCGGATCTCGGCGTGATAGCGGAAGCGATCGGCGGGCCCGCGCGACCTGCGCCATTCGATCGGTCGGCGCTCGAGGTCGAGCGCGAGGCGCTCGATCACGATCAGCGGCGCATGGGCTTCCAGCCTGAGCAGCCGCGCCTGCATCTCGTTGGCGGTCTCGACGGTCAAGATTTCCTCGGCCGACACGACGACCTCGCCGCAGCGCTCCTCGTAGAGCGGGTACAGCAGGTCGCCGAACTCGGCGGTGTCGATGTCGAGAATGGGCGCGAAGCGCGACTGCTGCAGCCAGATCTCCTCGGCGAGCAGCGGCACATCGTCGATCAGGCGCAGGCGCGACAGGCTGATCACGGGTTCGCCGACGGGAATGCGCAGCGCGGATGCGACCGCCGATGTCGCCGGCACGCTTCTGCGGCGGATGATGCGGCTCTTGGGCACGCGCCGCTCGCCGCTCTCGGACTGGAAGCGGAAGAAGCGGAACAGCGAGGAATTGAAGCGCGCGCGGCGCACGAAGGTGCCGCGGCCCTGCTGCCGCTCCAGCACGTTGTCGCTGACGAGCTGATCGATTGCCTTGCGCACGGTGCCGATGGCAACGCCATAATGCGCACCAAGCTCGGCCTCCGACGGGATCGGCTCGCCCGGCCGCCATTCATTGCGGTTGATCCGCGCGGCGAGATCGTCGCGCAGGCGCTGGTAGCGTGGCAGGCGGTCGTCGAGCGGGGCTGAATTCATATAGTCATATAGATGACTAGATGAGGAGCGAAGTCAAGCGCTACTAAAATACCTCCTCCGACAAATCCCGCCTTCGATGTTTGCGGCGCCGGGCTGGCAGACCGCGCCAGCCCGGCATCGTCTGTCGCGCTTCTCAGTAGGCGTAGGCGTACGGGTACGAATACCCCGTGTTCGGCAGGCACGGCGGCTGCGCGTAGGGCGCAGAAGCATACGCGCCTTCCGCCGGGGCCCTGACGCAATAGTCGGCCGTAACCGGGGTCGCGGTGGCGCGCAGCGGGGCTGCGTGGCGCGCGGATGCGGCCTCGGCCTGGGTGACGGCAGCGGCAATCAAGGCGGCCGCAACAAGGGTCGATCGGGTCATTGGCATTCTCCATGTCGCAAACGAAAGCCGGGACGTTACGGCCTCCACAGTGCAGGACCCGAAAGCTAGCAAGGATATTTCATCACGCGGCTTCAACGGACCGCGATCCGCTTCAACCAATCGCGAGTCAGATTTGAAAGCGCGCTACCCGAGTTGAAACACCGTGACCGGCCGCTCATAGCCGCGGACCTCGACCTCTCCGAGCGCGACGGCATCATTACCGTCATCGCCGAGCGCTTCGCGCACGGATGCGGAGATCAGGAGCTGCGAGCCGAACTCCTTGTTCAGCGCCTCCAGGCGCGAGGCGAAGTTCACGGTGTCGCCGATCACCGTGTATTCCTTGCGCCGGGGCGAGCCGATATTGCCGGCGACGACCTCGCCGAAATGGATGCCGATGCCGATCCGCAGCGGCCAGCTCGTCCCTGCGTTGATGCGGTCCATCGCGGTCAGCATCTCGCGGCCCGCGGCGACCGCGCGGTGCGCGGCATCGGACGCCTCCAGCGGCGCACCGAACAGCGCGAGAAAGCCGTCGCCCAAAAACTTGTTCACGATGCCGCCCTGGCGGTCGAGGATATCGACCAGCACAGCGAAAGCGCCGTCGAGCCGGTCGACCACCTCCTGCGGGGTGCGCGACTGCGCCCCGGCGGTGAAGCCGCGGAAATCGACGAACATCACCGCGACGCGGCGGACGTCCCCGCCCGCAGTGGTTCCTGTCGTCATCAGCCGCTCCACCACTTGCGGGGACACATGCTGGCCGAACAGGTTGGTCACGCGATCGCGCGCGGTGGCGGCTGCGATGCTCGCGGCAAACTGGCGACGGAGCTGCGCGCCGACGGAGCCGGCGAGCACGCCGCAAATCAGGATGATGGTGCTGCGCACGGCGTGGAAATAGGTCTGCGGCTCGCCGAAGCTCGATGAATCATAGATCGACGCGACGGCGAACAGCTGGGCGGCGGCAACGAACCCGGTGAAGGTGGAGAGATAGAAATCGAGCCGCAGGGTCGAGAGGATGACGAAGATGAAATAGATCAACGGCACCGCAAAGCCCAGCGCCTGGGCCGCGCCCATGGTCCGGATTTGCAGGATCAGGATCACCGTGGGCATTGACGTCTCGATCAGCGCGCCGATATAGCGCCTGACAACAGGCAGGTCGCGATCAAGCTTGAGGTTCTTCCTGATCTGGGTGTGGACCCAGACCTCGAACAGGATGAAGCCGACGAGCAGTCCGTAGACCTCGGCGAGCCCCCCGGTGCCGCGCCAAACCCGGTCCACGACGGCGGGATCGACCAGGTAGATCGCAGTGAGGAACAGCATCATGACGCAGCCCGTCATGATCAGTGCCCTCACCCGCAACAGCTCGGTGCGCAGCACCTCACGCGTCAGCTCGCGTTCGAAATCCTCGGACAGGGCGGCATGCTGCCGCGCTTTCCTGCTCGCAAACCGGACCATAACTCCCCCAAGGTCATTCCGGGGCGACGCGACAGCATCGAACCTGGAATCTCGAGATTCTCTGGTACGCAGTTGCGTACCATAGTCCACGCTTCGCGTGTCCCGGAATGACGTTCAAGGGATATTGTGCCTCAATCCAGCGTGCGGCGGAAGCGCGTCACGGCGATGGTCATGGCGATCAGCATCAGGGCAGCCAGCGCCAGCGCGTCGAAGCGCAGGTTCTGCATGGTCGCGCCCTTCAGCATGATGGCGCGGACGATGCGCAGGTAGTGCGTCAGCGGCAGGGCCTCGCCGACAAATTGCGCCCAGGCCGGCATCCCCGCGAACGGGAACATGAAGCCGGAGAGCAGAATGCTGGGCAGGAAGAACATCATCGACATCTGCATCGCCTGGAGCTGGTTCTGCACCAGCGTCGAGATGGTGTAGCCGATCGACAGATTGGTGGTGATGAACAGCGTCGAGAGCAGCGCCAGCAGGAACAGATTGCCGAGCACGGGCACGCCGAACAGGAACACGCCGATGCTGATGATGAGGAAGGCCTGGACGAAGCCGACCAACACGTAAGGGATGATCTTGCCGAACATCACCTCGACCGGCTTGATCGGCATGGACAGCAAGCTCTCCATGGTGCCGCGCTCGACCTCACGCGTGACCGAGAGCGCGGTGAAGATCAGCATGGTCATGGTGAGGATGGTGCCGACGAGGCCCGGCACGATGTTGAGGCTCGAAGCTGCCGCCGGGTTGTAGCGGGCATGCGCGCGGATCTCGAACGGCATCTCCGGGGGATCGCCGATATAGAGGTCGTGCTTGAGCGCGGTCTGCACGACCATGCCGAGCGAACCGATCGCTGAGCTCGCCGCAACCGGATCGGTGGCGTCGGCCGCAACCAGCAGTGCCGGCCTGTCGCCGCGCCGCACTGCCCGCTCGAAGCCGCGCGGGATCTCGACGCCGAACAGCACCTTGCCCGACTTCAGCAGATTGTCGAAATCGTCGACGTCGTGCACCTCGTAGAGGAAACGGAAATAGGCGGTGTTCTCCAGCGCCTTCAGGATCGAGCGGGCGAGATCGGAATCCTCCTGCAGCAGCACGGCGCTCGGAAGACGGTGCGGCGTGGTGTTGATGGCGTAGCCGAACAGCAGGAGCTGCATCACCGGCAGCATCACGATCATCGCGAACGAGACGCGGTCGCGCCTCAGCTGGATGAACTCCTTGATCAGCATCGCATAGGAGCGCCGCAGGAAGCCGAAGCGCTCGCGGATTTCATGCAGTGGCGTGGGATGATCGACGGCGCTCATTGGAAATTGTCCGTGGAGCGGCTCATCAGCTCGATGAAGACGTCCTCGAGCGATGGCGCCGACTTCTGCCAGTGCAGCGTGCTTTTCTCGCGCCACGGCGCGATGCTGGCTTCGAGCGCTGCGACGTCGCGCCCCGAAACGTGCAGCGAGGTCCCGAACGGCGCCACCATGTCCACGCCCGGCTTGCCGGTGAGCGCGCCCGGGAGCCCGTTCAGGTCCTCGCCGGTGACGGTGTAGGTCGTGAGCGCCGACTTCGCGATCACCTCCTCCACGGTGCCGTGCGCGAGAAGATGACCGTAGGCGATGTAGGCGATCTCGTGACAGCGCTCGGCTTCGTCCATGTAATGGGTTGAGACCAGCACGGTGAGACCGTCGGCGGCGAGCGCATGGATCTCGTTCCAGAAGTCGCGGCGCGCCTTGGGATCGACGCCCGCCGTCGGTTCGTCCAGCAGCAGCAGCTTTGGACTTGGCAGCGTGCAGGCACCCAGCGCCAGCCGCTGCTTCCAGCCGCCGGAGAGCTCGCCCGCGAGCTGCTCCTCGCGCCCCGAGAGCCCGAGCCGCTTGATCATGTCGCGTGCCGCGCCGCGCGCGTCAGCGAGACCATAGAGCCGCGCGACGAATTCGAGATTCTCCCGCACCGACAGGTCCTGGTACAGGCTGAAGCGCTGCGTCATGTAGCCGACCTGACGCTTGATCTTCTCGGCGTCGCGCCGGATGTCGTAGCCGAGGCAGGTGCCCTCGCCGCTGTCGGGCGTGAGCAGGCCGCAGAGGATCCGGATGGTAGTGGTCTTGCCCGAGCCGTTGGGCCCGAGGAAGCCGTAGATCGAGCCGCGCTTCACCTGCATCGACAGATCGTGCACGACCTCGCGGCCGCCGAACGACTTGGTCAGGCCCTTGACGTCGATCGCGATGCCGTTGCCGCCGTTCATCGCTTGTCCGCCACGGGTGTCTTGGGATTGAGGTAGACGTCGATCGGCTGCCCCACGCGAAGAGCGTCGGGGCGCGAGGGCCGCGCCTGAACCAGGTAGACCAGCTTGTTGCGCTCCTCGAGGCTGTAGATGACAGGCGGGGTGTATTCCGCCGAGGTCGCGATGAAATAGATCTTCGCGGTGAGATCGGCGGCGCAATTGTCACAGGCGATCCGCACCGTGTCGCCGATCGCAAGCTTCGGCAGCTCGGTCTCCGGCACGAAGAAGCGCAGCTTCATGTTGCCGGGCGGCATGATAGAGAGCACCGGCCGCTGCGCCGCCACCATCTCGCCCTCGCGGAAATAGATCTGCTGGATGGTACCGGCGACCGGCGCAAAACCCTTGCGCCGCGCCATCCGTGTCTCCGACGTCGCCACCCGTGCTTCGGCTACGCGCAAGGCGGAGACGGCCGAGTCGAGATTGGCCTGCGTGCCCGAGCCGGTCTTGTTCAGCGAAGCCGCACGGTCATAGGTCTGCTGCGCATTCGCCAGCGTCGCCTTGTTCTGGTTGAGATCGGCGAGTTGGAGGTCGTCGTCGACGGAATAGAGCTGATCGCCGACCCTGACCTCGTCGCCCTCGCGCACGTTGAGCTTCGTCACCCGACCCGCTTCATCGGGGCTGACATAGATCATGTCGGCCTCGACCCAGCCCTGGAAGCCGGGATCGCGCTTCTCCTTGCAAGCGGCAAGGCCGGTTGCGAGCACGAGCGCCAATGCAAATGCAGAAAATGCCCGCGACGACCTCATGTCGTCCTCCGTTCGCCAAAAATCAAATCAAGATGAACGCGCAGCATGTCCTGCGCGTCGAGCGGCGCATGCCGTGCAAAAAGGCTCTGCCAGATCACCGCGATCATCGCGGGCGCAACCAGGATCTGCGGATAGCGCGCGAGATCCTTGTCCCGGATCTCGCCGCGGGCGATGCCGAGCTCGATCAGCGCGCGCATCGCGGCGATCCCGCGCGAGACGACCTCACGGTAGTAGAAGTCGGCAACCGAGGGAAAACGCGGGCCCTCCGCCACGATCAGGCGAACGAGATCGCCGCGCCTCGTGCCGATCACCTCCCTCAGGAAGTTCCCGGCGAACGCCTCGATCAAATCGCGCACCGAGCCTGCCGGCGGCGGCAGCGTCGTCAGCCGCGCCACCACAGGCACGATGACGATGCGCACCAGCTCCTCGAACATTGATTCCTTGTCCTTGAAGTGCAGGTAGATCGTGCCCTTCGCTACGCCCGCGCGCTTGGCGATGTCGTCGAGTCTGGTCGCGGCAAAGCCACGCGCGATGAATTCCTCCATCGCGGCGTCCACGATCGCCGCCCGCCGCTCCGCCGCGCGTGTGGCGCGGCTCGAGGTCGGCGCCTCTTCGCTGCTCGCGGGCGCCGCCACGCTGACGTTTGCGCGAACTGCGGGCGGCGTGGCGGGCATGGTCGGCTTCTTTGTCATCCTGAAAATATGACTGACTAGTCAGTCATAGTCAAGTCAGCTCTACGGACGCAATCATCTGCCAAATTAGTATTGACTAATGCATTAGCCGTTGCTAATTGAATTGCCATGATCGAAGCCGTTCCCAATCCCGTCACCACCGTGATGCGCGCCCTCGCCGATCCGACGCGGCGCGCCGTGTTCGAGCGTGTGTTCGAGAGCAAGGAGATCAGCGTCGCCGAGCTGACGCGCGGCAGCGGCGTGACCCAGGGCGCGATCTCGCAGCACCTGAAGTCGCTGAAACAGGCCGGCCTCGTCGCCGAGCGCGCCGAGGGCCGCAACGTCTACTACCGCGCTGCGCCGCACGGGCTCGAGCCGCTGGTGACCTGGATGGATCATTACGGCGTCTTCTGGCGCGAGCGTTTCCAGAACCTGCGTGACCTCTTGAAGGAGATCGATCCGTGAGTGCAGCCGCGTTGCAAGCCGAGACAAAAGACATCGTCATCGACGAGGTCTTCCCTCACACGGCCGAGACGATCTGGAAGGCACTGACCAGCGCGCAGCTGATCGCGCGCTGGCTGATGCAGCCGACCGGCTTCGAGGCCGTCGAAGGCACCGCCTTCACGTTCCAGACCAAACCGGGCGGCAACTGGGACGGCGTCATCCATTGCCGGGTTCTCGAGGTCGTGGCTTTCAGGCGCCTCGTTTACGCCTGGAAGGGTGGCGACGCGCGCAACACCGGCTACGGCGCGCCGCTCGACACCGTCGTGACGTGGTCCCTCACCCCGGTCGAGGCCGGCACCCGAATCCGCCTCGTTCATGCCGGCTTCGTCCTGCCGCGAAACGAGTCGGCCTACACGGTGATGAGCGGCGGCTGGAAGAAGGTCGTTCGCCAGCTCGACGAGATCAGTGGCGAATAAGGAGTTATCGCGATGGACAAGCCCTATACCGGCGGCTGCGCCTGCGGCGCGATCCGCTATTCGATTCTCGGCGAGCCCCTGTTCAGCAATCACTGCCAGTGCCGGGACTGCCAGCGTGAAAGCGGCAGCGGCCACGGCTCCTACGCGACCTTCGCGCGCGCCGGCGTCACGCTGAGTGGCGAGGCGAAGCATTGGGACATGGTCGGCGACAGCGGTAACGTGAAGACGCGCGGCTTCTGTCCGCAGTGCGGCCTGCCGGTCTACATGACCTTCGCGGCACAGCCGGACGTCTTCACCATCCGCGCCGCCAGCCTCGACGAGCCCGCCCGCTACACGCCGCAGGCGGTGACCTACGGAGCACGCGGGCATGGCTGGGATCATCTCGACCCGGACTTGCCGAAATTCGCAGGGATGCCGCCGGGGTGAGGTATCCACTTCGCTCGAAAACGCTTTAGCCAAAATCGAGCACCATGCGGCCCTCGATCTTGCCGGCCTTCATGCTCTCGAACACGTTGTTGATCTCGGTGAGCGGCACCTTGGTCACCTCGGCCTTGACCTTGCCGTCGGCGGCGAATGCGATGGCCTCATCCAGGTCGCGGCGGGTGCCGACGATGGAGCCGCGCACGGTGATGCGCTTGAGCACGACGTCGAAGATCGGCGTCGGGAACTCACCCGGCGGCAGGCCGACGAGGCTGACGGTGCCCTTGCGCCGCACCATCTTCAGCGCCTGGGCGAATGCCGGTGTCGACACCGCGGTCACCAGCACGCCATGGGCTCCGCCTCCGGTTGCCGCCTGCACCTTGTCCACCGCATCGGCGGCGAGAGCGTTCACCGCGAGATCGGCGCCAGTCTCTCGTGCGAGCTTGAGCTTGTCCTCGGCGATATCGACCGCAATGACCTTCAGTCCCATCGCCTTGGCGTACTGGACCGCGACATGGCCGAGCCCACCGACACCGGAGATCACGACCCACTCGCCGGGCCTTGCCTCGGTCTCCTTCAAGCCCTTGTAAGTGGTGACGCCCGCGCAGAGGATCGGGGCGACGCCTGCAAAGTCGATCGTCGCCGGCAGCTTGGCGGCGAAGGCGGCCGAGGCGATGACATATTCGGCGAAGCCGCCGTTCACGCTGTAGCCGGTGTTGTGCTGGTGCTCGCACAGCGTCTCCCAGCCGGTCTCGCAATATTCGCACGACATGCAGGCATCGTGCAGCCAGGCGACGCCGACGGCATCGCCGACCTTGAGGTTCTTCACGCCGGGTCCGAGAGCTGCGACGATGCCGGCGGCTTCATGGCCGGGGATGAAGGGCGGAACCGGCTTCACCGGCCAGTCGCCGGAGGCGGCGTGCAGATCGGTGTGGCAGACACCACAGGCCTTGACCTTGACCAGGACCTCGCCGGGACCGGGCTGTGGCACCGGCACGTCCTCGATCACCAGAGGCTTGCCGAATTGTTTGACGACTGCGGCTTTCATCGTCGGCATCTGTCTGCTCCATTGCAACGTTTGGTGCAGACTAGCGATGCCGCGCGGTGCGCACTTGATTGGAGTCAAACAACGCAACTTTATCCATCGCAGACGGCTTCATGACGTTGCGATGACGATGTGTCAGCTGTGGAACTTCAGTCCATCGACGATCTTGTCGATCACCTTGCGCTCGGCACGCATCGCGAGACCGACGAGGTTGAGATCGGTGCGCGCCACCGCCCTCACTGCCTCACGATTGGCGGCGTCATGCGTGGTCTTGAACATGTCCTCGGTATAGACCGCCGGCTTGACGCCACGCGTCAAGGCACGATCGAGCGCCCGCGACAAGGCCGGACCGTCGGCGCCGTAGATCAGGATCGGCTGGCCAATCAGCGAGAGATATTTCGTGCTTGAAGCATCCTCATAGGGCTCGCCGATGCATTCGGGAAATGCAGCCGCGATGCCGCTGGTGAGAAAGGACGCGACGTTAAGCTTCTGCCAGGCCTGAAGGTCAGTGCGGATCACGACGGCGATCTTGGTATCGAATTGCATGTGTATCCTCGATTGTCATTCCGGGGCGATGCGCAGCATGGAACCCGGAATCTCGAGATGCCGGATTCGCGCTTCCGCGCGCCCCGGAATGACAATACAGGAATTCAGCCTTTCGCGTCGCAGGCCCAGGCGCGGATCACGCATTCCTTGCCGCCGTATTTGTAGCATTCGCGCGTGGCCGCATTGAGCGAGGCCGAGATCTTCGGCTTGACGGCATAACCATAAGCGCCGCAGGGGTTGGCGAGGTCGACCGACATCGCCGCGCAGGCGCGCTTCATCGTCACGGTCGTGCAATCGCCCTTGCACTGTTTCTGCGCCGCGGCGCGGGCCTCGTGCTCGGCACCATAATCAAAGGCCTGGCCATAGGCGCCGCACTTGCCGACAGCAAAGGCGCCGGCGGCATGCGCATCCGTGATGTGGCGGGCGCCCGCGACACAGACGGACAGCGCAAAGAAAAACATCGCGCAACGGCGCGCGACGACATTCGAAGCCATGGAAAAACCCCTCACCCCCAAGGCAGGTGGCGGCGACTCTAAGCGGCGGTCGTTTCCACTTGGTGAACGAGTGGTTGAAAAGCCATGCCGGAATGGTGATGCCCGGGTTATACACTCTATAGTTGTAATTTACAATCGCGTTATTTAAGGTCGTGGCGGGTCGAACAGAGAGTGAGAGGAGACGATCATGCGCCCAATCAATACAACGCTGTTCGGAATCATTGCGGCGGCCTATCTGATCGGGCCCCTGCCTGCGCATGCGCAGTCGGTGAACTGGACCTGGACCAACCAGTACGGCTCGACGCTGGCGATCGCCAGCTTCAACCAGAACACGGGCGCGATCGCGGGGACCTACACCAACAATGCGGCGAGCAGTTGCGATGAGGGCAAGCCGCAGGGCGTGACGGGCTGGCTGGCCTACGGCAGCACCGGCACCGCGATCAGCTTCTCGGTGAATTTCCTGGGCTGTGGCTCGACCACGGTCTGGACGGGACAGCTCAATAACTCATCGGGCTTCCAGGGACTGTGGTATCTGTCCCTCGGCGAGGCCGTCGCATGGAACGGCATCAGCGCGGGCGCCGACACCTTCACGTTCTCGAGCGGCGACAAGGCCCCGCTGACGAAGAGCGGCGTCGACCTGAAGGCCGCTAGCGAAAAGCTGTCGAACACCAAGAAGTAGGCGAGCCGCGCGATCCGGTTCGGGTGGGTCAGCGATTTGTCCGCCGACATCGTCCGACGGACGAAGCCGGTTGACCTGCCCCTCCCGCTGCGGCGATCCTGTCAACAACGGGATGCGCCCGAAGACGTCACATGTCCGGCCCCTCTGGCATCATTGCCGGAGCCCAAGTAGGCTCATCGCTGTGGCCTCGGGAGGAGAAGCCTGATCGTGATGAAGTTCTTGTCACTCGTCATACTCGCCATCTTGTCGGCGACGAATGTCTGCTTCGCCGACCAACAAAGCGGGCTCTTTCGCGACGCTTACGCCTGTCCGAGTCGGGGACGATCCTCCATCTGCGTCTACGGAACTATCCCAGGGAAAGCGCCGGTGACCTTGATCGCCAGGGGCTGGAAGAGCGCGGCCCAGCCGAAGGAAAGGTTCTCGAACAAGAACGAGGAATTCCACAACGGCATTGCGACAAGCACACGGCTGCAGGTCGCAACTCAGCCGCCGAAGGGTGCGTCCATGATCGCCGTCCTGGCTCCGGAGGACGCCGTCAACGAAATCAGACTCGAGGAAATTCAGGATCGGGCTCTCGTCCAACGAATTGGCGAGCACATCAAACGGACCAAGGAGCTCAAGCTCGCACCGGACATCCGCCTGCTGCAGACACGCCTGTTCAGGCTTTCACCGACGATCCTGCTCTCCGAGACGTTTCTCAGCGCCCCCAATGACGTCGCTGAACTGACCAAGCAACTTCCAAGCGGCTGCGATGTCTGCGAGAAAGTACCGCTGATGGTCGGAACGAATCTCCACGACCTCTTCCGGGAAGTCCGCCCTTCGCAGCAAAACGACACAGACCGCATCTGCGGCGGCATCAAGCTGGCCTTCACGCTGTCCGGCCAAACCTATGCTCTCAGCAACGCTTTCATCTGCGAAAGCGATGCCATGTCGGCAACCCTTGTCCACGACCTTTCGGGACCCGCTCCAAAGCTGGTTCTCAAGACGGTCGGCGGCCTTTAGCGACTTTGCAGGGTGGATCAGCCCCGCTTCGCCGCTTCCAGCGCCTGCGGCGTGTCGATGTCGAGGAAGGCGCTCTCACCGTCGACCGGCACTTCGGCGACCGCCTCGCTGTGCTTGGTGATCAGATGCCGCGCGCCGACGTCGCCGTCGAGGGCCATCAGCTCCTTGAAGAAACGGCGCGACCACAGCACGGGGTTGCCGCGGCGGCCCTCGCTCACGGGCACGACGATCAGGTTGCCGCGATCCGGCGCAAAACTGTCGATCAGGCGGTCGATCAGGCCGGCATCGATCAGCGGCATGTCGCCGAGGCAAACCAGGGCGCCATCGCAGGTCTCGGGCACGGCGGCGATGCCTGATTTGACCGAACTCGCGATGCCACCGGCGAAATCCGGATTCCTGACGAATTTCACCTTCAAGCCCTGCAGCGCCTGCTCGACCAGCTCGGTCTGATGACCGGTGACGACGATCACCTCGGAGGCTTTCGAAGCGAGCGCCTGCTCGGCCGCGATTCGCACCAGCTTCTTGCCGTCGAGCTCGACGAGCAGCTTGTTCGGCCCGCCCATGCGCGTCGAGCGTCCCGCCGCGAGCACGATGGCCGCGACCTGGCTGTTGCCCTCGGTCTCCGGCTGCGCGCGCGGCTGCGGCCGCGTCACGATCTCCATCAAGAGGCCGCCGACGCCCATGCCCATCAGCTCGGAGCGCGTCACCTTGATGCCGGCGAGCAGCCGCATCAGGACCCAGTCAAACCCGTTCTCGACCGGCGAACGGGCGCAGCCCGGCGCGCCCAGCACCGGCACGCCACCGGCGCGCGCGATCAAGAGCAGATTGCCCGGATCGACCGGCATGCCGAAATGCTCGATCTCGCCGCCGATCCCGGTGACGGCCGCCGGAATGACGTCACGGCGGTCGGCGATCGCGGACGCCCCGAACACGATGACGAGCTCGGCGCCGAGCGCGAGCAACTCCTTGATCGCGACCGACAGTGCCCGCTCGTCGTGCTGGACCCGCCGCTCGGCGATGATCCCGGCGCCGGCCGGCGCGAGGCGTTCGGCGGTGACGCGCAGTGTCTTGTCGATCACCTTGGACGACAGGCCAGGGAGCAGCGTCGAGACGACGCCGACGCGCTTGATCACGTAGGGCGCGATCTTGAGGACGTCCTTGCCCGCGGCCTTCACCGCGGCATCGCGCAAGTTCCCCTCGACGCCGAACGGGATGATCTTGACGGTGCCGACCATCTCGCCCTCGACCACCGGCTTGAAAGCGGTGAGCGTCGCAAAGGTGATGGCCTCGTCGACATTGTTGATGCGGTCGACCGCGGCACGGTCGATCACCAGCACGCCGGGCCGCGCGGCGAACAGGTTGGCACGGCCGGTGAAGGCGCGCTCGACATGGATGCCCTCGCCGCCGACGGCAAGCGCGATGCTGGCAGCCGCAACGTCCTCGGAGACGTCGCCC
>NZ_LWIG01000066.1:79974-103173 GCF_002068095.1 Bradyrhizobium sacchari
CCGCCGTGATCTCGGCCATGATCGACACCGCGATCTCGGACGGCGAGACCGCGCCGATCGCCAGCCCAATCGGCGCATGGATGCGCGCGATGTCGCTTTCCTTCGCGCCCTGCGCGCGCAGCCGGTCGCCGCGCTTGGCATGCGTCTTCCGCGAGCCGAGCGCGCCGATATAGAAGCAGTTGCGCTCGAAGGCGTGCAGCAGCGCGGGATCGTCGATCTTGGGATCGTGCGTCACCGCAACGAAGGCGGTGTAGGCATCGACGTTGAGCGGCGGCAACGCCGTGTCGGGCCACTCGGCGACGAGCGGAATGTCAGGGAAGCGCTCGGGGCTGGCAAAGGCCGTGCGGGGATCGACGACGGTGACGTCGTAGCCGAGCGAGCGCGCCAGCGGCGCCAGCGCCTGGCTGATATGGACCGCGCCGATGATGACGAGCTTTGCCGTCGGCGCGTAGACGTTGAGGAACAGCCTCTTGCCGCCGGCCTCGACATTGGCGCTCTTGCCCATGCGAAGCTGCTTTTCCAGCTCGCCACGCAGCGGGTCTTTTGCGAAATCCGCAGCCTTCACCAGGCGCTGCTCGCCACTCTCGGTGTCGGTCACCAGGATCACGGGCCGGCGCGCGGCGCGCTCGGCATTGAGTTCGTGCAGGATTGCGAGCTTCACGGCTAGCCGACCTTCTCGACGAAGACGCGAATGGTGCCGCCGCAGGACAGCCCGACATTCCAGGCGGTCTCGTCGGCGACGCCGAACTCCAGCATCTTGGGTTTGCCGCTCTCGATCACGTCCATGGCCTCGGTGACCACGGCGCCCTCGACGCAGCCCCCGGAGACTGACCCTAGGAAGGTCCCCTCGTCGTTGATGACGAGGCTCGAGCCCGCCGGGCGCGGCGCCGAGCCCCAGGTCTCGACGACGGTCGCCAGCGCGACGCCACGGCCGGCCTTCTGCCAGTCCTCCGCCGCCTTCAGGATATCCTCGTCGCGATCGAGCATGGTGGGGCCTCTCAAGCTGCGGAGCGGATCAGGCTGCGGTGGTGCGGCGGCAGCGGCCGGGAGAGCGTCGTGATCAGCTCCTGGATCGAACTCAAATTATGTACCGGGCGGAATTCGTCAACGTGCGGAAGCATCATTTTGATGCCCTGGGCCTTGGCCTCGAAGCCGCCGAACCGCAACAGCGGGTTCAGCCAGATCAGCCGCCGGCAGGACCGGTGCAGCCGGTCCATCTCGAAGGCAAGCCTGGAATCGGCCTCCCGCTCCAGCCCGTCGGAGATCAGGAGCACGATGGCCCCCTGGCTCAGCACGCGGCGCGCCCACAATTTGTTGAAGTTGTGCAGCGAGGCCGAGATCCGCGTGCCGCCGGCCCAGTCCTCGACCGAGGCCGAGCAGCTTGCCAGCGCCTCGTCGGGATCGCGCTGACGCAGTGCGCGGGTGACGTTGGTGAGGCGCGTGCCGAACAGGAACACCGAGACGCGTTTTCGCGCATCGGTGATCGCATGCAGGAAATGCAGGAACAGGCGGGTGTATTCGCTCATCGAGCCCGAGATGTCGAGCAGCGCCACGATCGGCGCCGGCTTCTCGATCCGCCCGAGGCGATGGATGTCGATGATGTCGCCGCCGGTGCGTAAAGAGGCGCGCAGCGTGCGGCGGATGTCGAGGCGCAGGCCGCGCGCGTCAGGCCGGTGCCGGCGCGTCAAAAGCTCGGCCTGCGGCAGGTGCATCCGCTCGACGGCATGGAGCGCCTCGGTGATCTCGGCCGCGCTCATCTGCGCAAAATCCTTCTTCTGAAGGATCTCCTTGTCGGAGACCGACAGGCGCAAATCCTG
Organism: Bradyrhizobium sacchari; assembly: GCF_002068095.1. Classification (GTDB taxonomy): domain Bacteria; phylum Pseudomonadota; class Alphaproteobacteria; order Rhizobiales; family Xanthobacteraceae; genus Bradyrhizobium; species Bradyrhizobium sacchari. Next base: position 81,792 of record NZ_LWIG01000066.1, read on the forward strand.
CTCCTGGTGCTGCGGCGTCTCGGTCATGCGCGGCTGCGACATCGCCTCCTGGACGCGGCGGGCACCGGCCTGCGGCTTCTTCTTGGCCTGCCCCGGCAGCGGCACCGAATCCAGCATGTGCTTCCATTCTTCGGAAGGCCGGAAGAACAGGTTGAAGGCCTGCTTGAAGATCAGTGCATGCTCATGGCGCTTGACGAAGATCGCCTCCAGCGTGGTGAAGACGTCGGACCGGTTGCCGATGTCGATCACCTGCAGCGCGCTCATGGCGTCGATGACGGCGCCGGGACCGACCGGCATCCCGGCCGAGCGCAGCGCGCGGGCGAAGCCGACGATGTTGTCGGCGAACTGCTCGGTCTGCTCGGGGGCAAGGTGGTTGATGGCCATGCTGGTACTCATCTTCCGGTCATTCCGGGGCACGCGAAGCGTGAGCCCGGAATCCATTCATCCACAATCTACGCCGCCCGATGGATTCCGGGTTCGCGCTTCGCGCGCCCCGGAATGACGAGCTCAATTGTGGCGCGAGATCAATTCTCGCTCGTCGCTTCCTTCAGCACCTTCTGCAAGGCATCGCCCTGCATGCGGGTGATGTCGTCCTGGTACTTGAGCAGCGCGCCCAGCGTGTCGCCGACCACTTGCGGGGTCAGCGAGCGGGCATCCAACTCCGACAAGGCGGTGGCCCAGTCGATGGTTTCGGCGACGCCAGGCGCCTTGTAGAAGTCCTGGTTGCGCAACGCCTGCACGAAGCGGACGACCTGCTGCGACAGCTTGGCGGAGATGCCGGGCACGCGCGTCTTGACGATCGCCAGCTCGCGCTCGGCAGCGGGATAATCCACCCAGTGGTAGAGACAGCGCCGCTTCAGCGCGTCGTGGATCTCGCGGGTGCGGTTGGAGGTGATGATGACGATCGGCGGATGCGGCGCCTTCACGGTGCCGAATTCGGGGATGGTCACCTGGAAGTCGCTGAGGATTTCGAGCAGGTAAGCCTCGAACGCCTCGTCGGCCCGATCGAGTTCGTCGATCAGCAGCACCGGCGGGCCGGCAACGTCGGGCTCCAGCGCCTGGAGCAGCGGCCGCTTGATCATGTAGCGGTCGGCGAAGATATCGCTCGAGAGCTGATCGCGGTCGGTGTCGCCGGCGGCTTCCGCCATCCGGATCGCGATCATCTGCGCGGCGCTGTTCCACTCGTAAACCGCGGAGGAGACGTCGAGGCCCTCGTAGCACTGCAGGCGGATCAGCTTCCGCCCCAGCGCCGCCGACAGCACCTTCGCGATCTCGGTCTTGCCGACCCCGGCCTCGCCCTCAAGGAACAGCGGCCGTCCCATGCGCAGTGACAGATAGGTCACCGTCGCCAGCGCCCGCTCGGCGAGATAGCCGCGCGAGGTCAGGAGTTCGAGCATCGCATCGACCGACGACGGCAATCCAACTGAAGTATTGGCACCGGAAGTAGTGGCCGCTGAAGTCATGAAAGGCCAGTCTCGTTTGCGCCCCACACGGGGCAAGTATCGCCGGGGAGTGAGGTCACCTCACTCCTTGGCGTTGGCGGCATCGAGGGCGCGGCGCGTCAGCACCCCGATCAGATGTGCGCGGTATTCGGCGCTGCCGTGAATGTCGCTGTTGAGGCCGTCCGCCGGCACGTCGATGCCTTCGATCGCCTTCGACGCGAAGCGCTTCTTCAGCGCTTCCTCGAACGCGGTGACGCGGAACACGCCCTCCGAGCCGGCGCCGGTGACGGCAACGCGGACGTCCGACGGACGGCGCGCCACGAACACGCCGACAAGTGCGTAGCGCGAGGCTTGGTTGCGAAACTTGATATAGGCGGCCTTCTTCGGCAGCGGGAACATCACCTTGGTGATGATCTCGTCGGGCTCGAGCGCGGTCGTGAACAGGCCCTGGAAATACTCCTCGGCCTTGAGGCGGCGCTTGTTGGTGACGATGGTCGCGCCGAGCGCGAGCACCGCAGCCGGATAATCCGCGGTCGGATCGTTGTTGGCGAGCGAGCCGCCGATCGTGCCCCTGTGACGCACGGCGGGATCGCCGATCCCGCCGGCAAGGCTCGCCAGCGCCGGGATCGACTCGCCCACGATCACGGACGTCGCGACCTCCGCGTGCTTGGCGGTGGCGCCGATCACGAGCGAGCGGCCCTTCATCTCGATCGTGTCGAGCCCCTCAATATGGGAGAGGTCGACCAGATGCGGCGGGCTTGCGAGGCGCTGCTTCATGACGGGAATCAGCGTGTGGCCGCCGGCGATCACCTTGGCGTCCTCGTTCTTCACCAGCAGGTTGGCCGCCTGGCGCACGGTGCCGGGGCGATGATATTTGAATTCGTACATCTGAATGTCCTGATCGCGGGATGCGCGTTACGCGAGATCGGATTTCGCCATTGCCTTGGCGCCGGCGGAGATCGAGGCGACGATGTTCTGGTAGCCGGTGCAGCGGCAGAGATTGCCTTCTAGTTCTTCCCGGATCGTATGGTCGTCGAGCTCGTTGCCCTTGCGGTGCACGATGTCGATCGCGGTCATGATCATGCCCGGCGTGCAGAAGCCGCACTGCAGGCCGTGGTGTTCGCGGAAGGCTTCCTGCATCGGATGCAGCGGCGCGCCATCGGCGGCCAGCCCCTCGATCGTCTTGACCTCATGACCGTCGGCCATCACGGCAAGCGTGGTGCAGGACTTCACGGCCTTGCCGTCGAGGTGAACGACGCAGGCGCCGCACTGCGAGGTGTCGCAGCCGACATGGGTGCCCGTCAGACGCAGATTCTCGCGCAGGAACTGCACCAGAAGCGTGCGGGGGTCGACGTTGGCCGTCACAGGATTGCCGTTCACGATGAGGGAGATTTTTGCCATAAGCACTCTCTATCAGCGCCCCAACGGGTCCCGTCGAAGCGGTTCTTATAATTATTCCAACCTATCATATGGGCCATTGTCCCCTGGGGCAACATCACCCCGGACGCAAGCCGCCATGCCGAAAGGCGATAGGTTTCCGCCCTGTAGCGCTAGCCCTGGACAGCTTTGGCGAAGTTCGCGAAAAACTCGTCGGCCAGCTTCTTCGCGGTGCCGTTGATCAGGCGCTGTCCGAGCTGCGCCAACTTGCCGCCGATCTGCGCCTCCACGTCATAGGAGAGCAGCGTGCCGCCGTCCTTCTCCGCGAGCTTGACCGCCGCCCCGCCCTTGGCAAAGCCGGCCACCCCGCCCTCGCCTTCGCCCGAGATCTTGTAGCCGTTCGGCGGATCGAGATCCGAGAGCATCACCTTGCCCTTGAAGCGCGCCGACACTGGTCCGACCTTCATTTTTGCCGTTGCACGGAAGCCGCCGTCGTCGGTCTTCTCCAGCTCCTCGCAGCCGGGGATGCAGGCCTTCAGCACCTCGGGATCGTTGAGCTTGGCCCACACGGCCTCGCGCGTCGCTGCGAGCTGGACTTCGCCGTTCATTGTCATGGCCATGGGGAGCCTCCCGGAATTTCGAGCCTGGACCGCGTAACTATAGTGCTGCTCAAGTAACGCACGGAGGCCGCAAAGGAAAGGCCACCCCCCGGTCACGTGCAATGCATATTCGCAACTGCAAAAAGCTTGCGCGAGCGGATTTGGATTGGCAGAGCCGGGCCATGATGGTTAGGTCCCGCACGATATGAGCACATCCCTCTCCCCCCTGCTCGCGCCGATGCTGTCGAGCGCAGCCATGCGCACCGTCTGCGACGACCAGTCCACGCTGCAGCACATGCTCGATTTCGAGGCAGCCCTGGCGCGGGCCGAGGCCGCCACGGGCGTGATTCCCGTGGCCGCTGTCGGGCCCATTGAAGCCGCCTGCGAGGCCTCTTCCGTCGACATCGCGGCCCTCGCCGACGCCGCGACGCGATCCGGCAATCTCGCGATTCCCCTGGTGAAGGCGCTGACAGCCAATGTCGCGAAAGCCGATGGGGAGGCCGCGCGCTATGTGCATTGGGGCGCGACCAGCCAGGACGTCATCGACACCTCGACCATGCTCACCCTGCGCGCCGGCATCGATGCACTGGATGCCGACCTCAGCCGCGCCATCAAGGGTTTTGCGGCGCTCGCCCGCGCCCATCGCAACACCGCCATGGTGGCGCGGACCTGGCTCCAGCACGCGCTACCGATGCCGTTTGGGCTGAAGGCCGCCGAATATGCGTCGGGCCTCGCCCGTGCCCGCTGTCGCCTGCGGCGGCTCCGCCGCGAGGGCCTTGCGCTGCAATTCGGCGGCGCCGCCGGCACGCTCGCCGCCCTCGGCGACAAGGGGCTCGTTGTTGCGGAAAGACTGGCGCAGGAGCTGAACCTGCCGCTGCCGGAAGCACCCTGGCACACCCATCGCGATCGCATCGCGGAGGCCGCATCATGCTTCGCGATCCTCGCCGGTAGCTGCGGCAAGATCGCGCGCGACGTCTCGCTCATGATGCAGACCGATGTCGGCGAAGCGTTCGAGCCAGCCGGCGAAGGCCGCGGCGGCTCATCGACCATGCCGCACAAGCGCAACCCGGTCGCGGCCGCAAGCGCGCTCGGCGCCGCCACCATGGCCCCGCAGCTCGCCGCGACGATTTTTGCTGCCCAAGTGCAGGATCATGAGCGCAGCGCCGGACCCTGGCACGCAGAATGGCCGACGCTGCCACAATTGATGCTGGTTACCTCGGGAGCGCTGGCCGCCATCGTCGACATCGCCGAGGGCCTCGACGTCGATGCCGCACGGATGCGCAGCAATCTCGATACGACGCACGGGTTGATCATGGCTGAAGCGGTGACCTTTGCGCTGGCCGACAAGATCGGCAAGAGCGACGCACACCATTTCGTCGAGGCCGCGAGCAAGCGCGCGGTTGCCGAGAAGAAACATCTGCGCGAAATTCTCGCGGCCGATTCGCTCGTCACCGCGCATCTGACACCGGAAAAAATTGCGGCATTGTTCGAGCCGATGGCCTATCAAGGGGCGTCGCAGGCCCTGATCGACCGCCTGCTGGACAGCCTCGACCGCGAATAAAACGGAGACGCCGCATGCCCATGATCGATGCCGACGGTTGCCTGCTCAACGTCTCCGTCGAGGGCCGCGACGGCGGGCCGACCTTGATGCTCTCCAACTCGCTCGGCTGCACGCTCCAGATGTGGGAGCCCCAGATGAAGGCGCTGACGCAGGTGTTCCGCGTCATCCGCTACGATCGCCGCGGCCATGGCAAGTCGAATGTTCCGCCCGGTCCCTATACGATGGAGCGGTTCGGCCGCGACGTGCTCGCGATCCTCGACGACCTCAACATCGAGAAGGTGCATTGGTGCGGCCTGTCGATGGGCGGCATGGTCGGGCAGTGGCTGGGCGCCAATGCGCCTGAACGGTTCGGCAAGCTCATCCTCGCCAACACCTCCTGCTACTACGCCGAGCCGACCAAATGGCTGGAGCGCATCGACGCCGTGAAGAAGGGCGGCATCGCGGCGGTCGCCGACGCCGTGCTCGCGGGCTGGCTGACGGCCGATTTCCGCGAGCGCGAGCCCGAGATCGCCGCGCGGATGAAAGCGATGCTGCTGGCCTCCCCCCTCGATGGCTACCTCGCCTGCTGCGAGGCGCTATCGACGCTCGATCAGCGCGCGCTGCTGCCGAAGATCAAGAGCCCAACGCTGGTGATTGCCGGCCGCCACGACATGGCGACGCCGATCTCGGCGGGCGAGCTGATCCGCTCCAGCATTCCGGGCGCCAGCATGACCATCATCGACGCCGCGCACATTTCGAATGTCGAGCAGCCGCACGCGTTCACGGACGCGGTGGTGGGATTCCTGACGCAACGCTAGCCCCAGCCGCCATTGCGAGCGCAGCGAAGCAATCCAGAAACCCCTCCGCGGAGACAGACTGGAGTGCTTCGCCGCGCTCGCAATGACGAAAGAGGAGAAACACCATGGACGACCAGAAGCGCCGCGATGCCGGCATGAACGTGCGGCGAAAAGTGCTGGGCAATGCCTGGGTCGACAAATCGATCGTCAACCGCAATGCCTTCAACACCGATTTCCAGGACCTGATTACCCGCTATGCCTGGGGTGAGATCTGGACGCGGCCGCATTTCGACGAGCGCACGCGGCGGGTGCTCGTCATCGGCACCATGGTCGCGCTTGGGCAATGGGACGAATTCCGCCTGCACGTGCGCGCGGCGCTCGCCGAGGGCGGCTTCACGCCCGATGACATCAAGGAAATCCTGCTCCAGCAGGCGATCTATTGCGGCGTGCCGGCGGCGAACCACGCCGTCAAGGAGGCCTCAGCGATTGTGCAGGAGCTCGGCCTGCTCAAGATCTAGCGGCGTCGCGGCCTCGACGGCCTTTGGTGCCGGCTCCGGCCGCTCGATCACCATCACGATCGCAGCTCCCAGCAGCAGCAGAAGCTCGGTGGCATGCAGGCGGAGGGCGGCCGTCTCGCCGACCTTCGAGGCCATGACCATGCTGGCGAACGAGATCAGGCTGCCGATCGCCAGCGCGATGGCGAGCGCCTCGTCGCTGCCGCCGTTCCTACGGGGCCGGGGAATGCACAGCAGCGCGAGGTAGATCGCGAAGAACGCCACGACGGTGAGCCGTCCCAGCGCCAGCAGCCAGGCGGCACGCACCGTGTCCATCCCTGCCATCTGGAGATGATCGCTGAGGAACAGCGCCACCGCGACGCTCGGTCGCTCGTAGAGGCCGTGCACCGGTGCGACAAAGATGTTGAAGGCGACGAGAGTCCAGGCCGGGATGAAATAGGCCGCCAGCAGCGCGCCGTTGACCGAACCGATCCGCCAATTCCCGAACATGCCGATACCCGTGTCACCCTGCCATCCGCCTTCGAGGGAAGGCTTTGCCGGGAGCTAACTCGCATCGGACTACGGCGGCAATTTAAACCCTTTGTTTACCTTAACTGGCCCACAGACATCGTCATTCCGGGATGGTGCATCATCACCGGACCCGGAATCTCGAGCTTCCGGGTTCGGCTCTTCGCGCCGCTCCGGAATGACGAGGCAAGAGGCGGAAAGAAAAAGGCCCCGCCTTTCGGCGGGGCCCCCTCTTACTTCTGGGCTCCCAAACTAATTGTCCTGATCGCGCTGGCCACCGTGCTGCTGGCTGGGCCGATCACCCTGGCGCATCGGGTCGTTCTGCTGCTGCTGTCCGGGTTTCTGACCGCCACCCTGCTGCTGCCCTGGCTGGCCGGGGCGCTGCTGGCCGGGGTTCTGATTCTGCTGACCCGGATTCTGGTTCTGCTGCTTCGTCATCGGGGGGAACTCCCTTGTTGGACGTCAGGACGGAAATAACAGCCGGCAGCCGTTTTGGTTGCCGTCGGAACCCGGTTCCTCGCACCTGCGGAACCTCCGAGATGACATTCGTAGCCGAAATGACCTCTGTACAAGACCTTCTGCCGAGGCGTGGGCTGTTGCGGCGGCCAGTTCCCTCCTGTTACAAAACCGGCAGAACGCTCAAGGGCTGCCGGGGCCCAAGAACTCTTCTCGAAGAGCTCCCTTTGAGCCACGTCAGATTCGGTAACGGCAGTCTTGGGTAACGGCAGTCCATGGATTATTTCGCCCAGCAGCTCATCAACGGCCTCGTCCTGGGCTCCATCTACGGCCTGATCGCGATCGGCTACACGATGGTCTACGGCATCGTCGGCATGATCAATTTCGCCCATGGTGACGTCTTCATGATCGGCGGCTTCATCGCCCTGATCACCTTCCTGATCCTGATTTCGCTCGGCCTCACCGCGATCCCGGTGATCCTGCTCGTCGTGCTGCTGGTGTCGATGGCGATCACCGCGCTCTACGGCTGGACCATCGAGCGCATCGCCTACCGGCCGCTGCGCCATTCCTTCCGCCTCGCCCCGATGCTGTCGGCGATCGGCATGTCCTTCGTGCTGACCAATTACTCGCAGGTGGCGCAAGGCGCACGAGTCAAGCCGATCCCGCCCTTCATCACCGGCGGCTACACCTTGCATGAAAGCACGGACGGCTTCGTCATCCAGCTTTCCAACATCCAGATCATGGTGGTCATCACCACCATCGTGCTGCTGGCGATCTTCACCTGGCTGGTCTCGCGCACCCGGCTCGGGCGCGACATGCGCGCCTGCGAGCAGGACCAGACCATGGCGGCGCTGCTCGGCGTCGACGTCGACCGCACCATCTCCATGACCTTCGTGATCGGCGCGGCGCTCGCCGCGGTCGCCGGCCTGATGTACCTGCTCTATTACGGCCTGGTCGACTTCTTCATGGGCTTCGTCGCCGGCATCAAGGCGTTCACCGCCGCCGTGCTCGGCGGCATCGGATCGCTGCCGGGCGCCATGCTCGGGGGCCTTGCGATCGGCCTGATCGAGACGTTCTGGTCGGCCTATTTCTCGGTCGAATACAAGGACGTCGCGGCGTTCTCGATCCTGATCGTCGTGCTGATCTTCATGCCGACCGGCCTGCTCGGCCGTCCCGAAGTCGAAAAAGTCTGACGGACCGGCCGCGTGACAGCTCCCCCGACCATGACGGCAAAGCCTGCAACGGGCATCTCCTCCCTCCTCAAGACCGCCTTCATCAACGCCCTCGTGGCGCTGGTGCTGTTCTCGCTGATGGTCGGCATCCGCACCGAGGCGGGCCCCGACGGCCAGCTCACCTACTGGACGCGTTTCGGCGAGCTCGCCTCGCTCGTCGCCATCGTGTTCGGCGGCTCGATCGTGATCGAGCTCCTGCGGCTATGGATGGGCCCGGCCGGGACCGAGAAGCTGGTGCCGCCGGCGGTGCAAAGCGGCCTGTCGTTCGTCGGCCGCTATCTCGCGCCCGCGCTGCTGATCTTCACGCTGCTGGTGCCGGTGATCTTCTATAACCAGCGCTACATCCTCGACCTCGCGATCCTCGTGCTCACTTACGTCATGCTGGGCTGGGGATTGAACGTCGTCGTCGGCCTCGCCGGCCTGCTCGATCTCGGCTATGTCGCCTTCTATGCCGTGGGCGCCTATTCCTACGGGCTGCTCGCCACCAATTTCGGTTGGTCGTTCTGGATCTGCCTGCCGCTTGCCGGCATCCTCGCCGCGTTCTGGGGCGTGCTGCTCGGCTTTCCCGTGCTGCGGCTGCGCGGCGACTACCTCGCCATCGTGACGCTGGCCTTCGGCGAGATCATTCGCCTCGTCATCATCAACTGGCAGAGCCTGACCGGTGGTCCCAACGGCGTCTCCGGCATTCCCCGTCCCACATTCTTCGGCATCCCGCTCGACAACAGCGACGACGGCCTCGCTGCGAAACTCGGCATCGAGTACTCGTCGACCCATCGCATCGTCTTCCTGTTCTACCTGATCCTGGCACTCGCGCTGCTCACCAATTGGGTGACGATCCGCTTGCGCCGCCTGCCGATCGGTCGTGCCTGGGAGGCTTTGCGCGAGGACGAGGTCGCCTGCCGCGCCCTCGGCATCAACACCACGACAACGAAGCTCACCGCGTTCGCGACCGGCGCCATGTTCGGCGGCTTTGCCGGCGCGTTCTTCGCCACCCGCCAGGGCTTCATCAGCCCGGAATCCTTCACCTTCCAGGAATCGGCGCTGGTGCTCGCCATCGTCGTGCTCGGCGGCATGGGCTCGCAGCTCGGCGTCGCGCTCGCCGCACTCGCCATGATCGGGGGCTTCGAGCTGTTCCGCGGCCTCGAGACCTATCGCATGCTGGTGTTCGGCATGGCCATGGTGCTGATCATGATCTGGCGGCCGCGCGGCCTGATCGGCCATCGCGCCCCGACCGTGTACCTGACCAAGGCGCAGGCGATCTCGTCCGACCTCGTCAAGGAAGGGCACGGATGAGCGGCGACAAGATCAATGATAGGATTCTTGGCGTCGACCGGCTGACCATGCGCTTCGGCGGCATCGTCGCCGTGCAAGACCTTTCCTTCGCCGCCGAGCGGAAGAAGATCACGGCGCTGATCGGACCCAACGGCGCCGGCAAGACCACCGTCTTCAACTGCATCACCGGCTTCTACAAGCCGAGCGGCGGCAGCATCCGCCTCACCCATGACGACGGCCGGACGATCGCGCTGGAGCGGCTGAACGATTTCCGCATCGCCAAGCAGGCCAAGGTCGCGCGCACCTTCCAGAACATCCGCCTGTTTCCCGGCATGACCGCGCTGGAAAACCTGATGGTGGCGCAGCACAACGCGCTAATGCGCGCCTCCGGCTTCACCTTCCTCGGTCTCGTCGGCGCCCCCGTGTACCGCGACGCCGAGAAGCACGCGATCGACCTCGCCACCGACTGGCTGAGGCGCGTCCACCTGCTCGACCGCGCCGACGATGCGGCCGGCAACCTCGCCTATGGCGACCAGCGCCGGCTCGAGATCGCGCGCGCGATGTGCACCGAGCCCGCGCTTCTGTGCCTGGACGAGCCCGCGGCCGGCCTCAACGCGCGCGAAAGCGCCGCCTTGAGCGAGCTGCTGCTCTCGATCCGCGACGAGCTCGGCACATCGATCCTCCTGATCGAGCACGACATGTCGGTGGTGATGGAAATCTCCGACCACATCGTGGTGATGGACCATGGCGTGAAGATCGCGCAAGGCACGCCGCGCGAGGTCCGCGACGATCCCAAGGTGATCGCAGCCTATCTCGGCACCGACGAGGACGAGGCCGCGGCCGTGATGGAGGGCGGGACGTGACGGCGGCCCCCAATCCCCTGCTCGCGATCCGGTCCCTGCGCGCCGCCTACGGCAAGATCGAGGCGCTGAAGGGCGTCGATGTCGAGATCAATGCCGGCGAGATCGTGGCGCTGATCGGCGCCAACGGCGCCGGCAAGTCGACGCTGATGATGACGATCTTCGGCAAGCCGCGCGCCAGGTCGGGCCAGATCCTGTACGAAGGCCGCGACATCACCGGCGTGCCGACCCACGAGATCGCGCATTTGCGCATCGCCCAATCGCCGGAGGGGCGCCGCATCTTCCCGCGCATGAGCGTCGCCGAAAACCTGCAGATGGGGGCCGATGCCACCGGATGCACCGATGCGGAGCGCGAGGCGACGCTCCAGCGTGTCTTCACGCTGTTTCCCCGGCTGAAGGAACGCTACGCCCAGCGCGGCGGAACCCTGTCCGGCGGCGAACAGCAGATGCTGGCGATCGGCCGCGCTCTGATGAGCCGTCCCCGCCTGCTCCTGCTCGACGAGCCCTCGCTCGGGCTCGCGCCGCTCATCGCCCGCCAGATTTTCGACGCGATCCGCACCCTGAACCGGCAGGACGGCCTGACCGTCCTGATCGTCGAGCAGAACGCCAATCACGCGCTCAAGCTCGCCCATCGCGGCTATGTCATGGTCAATGGCCTGATCACGCTGGCCGGGACCGGCGCCGAGTTGCTGCAGCGCCCGGAGATTCGCGCCGCCTATCTGGAAGGCGGCAGGCACGGCTGAGTCGGATCGCATGCGTCCGAATGTGGCGAGATATCTCCGCCAATGCCCGTATTTTGCCGGTGACTTCTCCTCGAATTCATTCAAGAATGGCGCCGGTTTGGACCGGGCATGCCCGGCGACTTCCACAGGCGACCACCCGCGAGGTATCTCATGAAATCACTGAAGCTCATCGGTCTGGCATTCGGCGCGTCCATCGCGCTGTCGAGCGCGGCATTCGCGCAGGATGTCACCATCGCAGTCGCAGGCCCGATGACCGGCGGCGAGTCCGCCTTCGGCCGCCAGATGAAGAACGGCGCCGAGATGGCGGTCGCCGATATCAACGCCGCCGGCGGCGTCAACGGCAAGAAGCTCGCCCTCTCCGTCGAGGACGATGCCTGCGATCCGAAGCAGGCACGCTCGGTCGCCGAGAAGATCGCCAGCGCCAAGATGCCCTTCGTCGCCGGGCATTATTGCTCGTCGTCGTCGATCCCCGCCTCCGAGGCTTATGCGGACGGCAACGTCCTTCAGATCACGCCGGCCTCGACCAACCCGCTCTTCACCGAGCGCAAGCTGTGGAACGTGGCGCGCGTCTGCGGCCGTGACGACCAGCAGGGCCTCATCGCGGCGCAGTACATCGCCAAGAACTACAAGGGCAAGAACATCGCGATCCTCAACGACAAGACCACCTACGGCAAGGGTCTTGCCGACGAGACCAAGAAGGCGCTCAACAAGGCCGGCATCACCGAGAAGATGTACGAGTCCTACAACAAGGGTGACAAGGACTTCAACGCGATCGTCTCGCGCCTGAAGCGTGACAACATCGACCTCGTTTATGTCGGCGGCTATCATCAGGAGAGCGGCCTAATCCTGCGCCAGATGCGCGACCAGGGCCTCAAGACGGTGCTGATGGCCGGCGACGCGCTCGCCGACAAGGAATACGCCTCCATCACCGGCCCCGCCGGCGAAGGCACCCTGTTCACCTTCGGCCCCGATCCGCGCAACAAGCCCACCGCGAAGAAGATCGTCGACGCTTTCAAGGCCAAGAACATCGACCCCGAAGGCTATACGCTCTACACCTATGCTGCGATGCAGGTGTGGTCGCAGGCCGCCAAGAAGGCGGGCACCACCGACGCCAAGAAGGTCATGGAGGCGATGAAGGCCGGCAAGTGGGACACCGTGATCGGCCCGATCGAGTATGACGCCAAGGGCGACATCAAGCAGATCGACTACGTCGTCTACAAATGGGACGCCAAGGGCGGCTACGCCGAGATCAAGGGCAACGGCACCTGACACTCTTGCCGGGCCTCAAGCTGCCATCACCACGCCCCGGCTTGCCCGGGGCGTTTCTTTCGCGCCAAGATCAGACGGCCGCGGGCAGCTCACCGCCGGCCGCCGCCTGGGCCTTCCGCAGTGCTTGCAGGAGGTCGTTCGGCCGAAACGGCTTTTGCAGGCAGACCACATTGGCGAGGTGAGGCGCCTGGTCCAGGAAATCGAGTGTCGTCATCCCGGACACCGCAATGATGGGGAGTTCCGGCGCGCGCTCGCGCAGGCTCGCGATGACGTCGACGCCGCTGCTGTCGCCAAGGAAGATATCGACGATCGCCGCGTCACACGGGCCTTCCGCAAAGGCTTTCAGCCCGGCCGCGCCGCTTTCGGCCTCCACGACCTCGAAACGATTGACCCGGAGCACGATCGCGACCATGGCGCGAACGTCCTTCTGGTCGTCGATGATGAGAACGCGGGGCATAGGGAACGACTCCCGATATCGAGATCAAATCGAATGATTCAAACCTGGAACCCAGCACGGCGGGAGGGCATTATGGCACCGTTCAGTAAAGCGCACCTTACCGATCCCTATTCCGTGTTCCCACCCAAATTAAGTAAGCTGTAACCTTCGGTTGAGTCGCAACCCCAGCGGTTCAGGACGCGAGCCCATAACCCGCTACCATGGGGCCGCGGCGATCCGAATGACGCCGATGAAGATGGCGAATACCGGTCTGCGAGAGGTGGACGTGCCCGCAACGATCGACCGAAGCACATTTCTTTCGACCCTGCCGGCCACCTCGACCGACCGCACCGCTGCATTGGCGATTGTCGGCGTGTCCGCGATCCTGTTCGCGCTGGCGGTTCCCTTCGCCGGCATCCCGCTCCTGCCCGTCCCGGCCTTTGTCGCGAGCTATCAGTCCGCCCTCGCCGTGAGCGACATCGTCACCGCCGTGCTGCTGTTGTCGCAGTTTGCGGTGCTGCGGACCCGCGCGCTGCTGTGGCTAGCGAGCGGCTATCTGTTCACCGCCGCCGCAGCTTTGGTTCATGCCCTGACCTTCCCCGGCCTGTTCACGCCGACCGGGCTTTTCGGTGCCGGCCGGCAGACCACGGTCTGGCTCTACATGATCTGGCACGCCGGCTTCCCGATCTGCGTGCTGGGCTATGCCTGGTTGAAGGAGGCCGATGGCGGCGCCAGGATTCGCGGCACGACGGCCGGCGCGATCTGCGCCATCGTGGCCGGCGTCATCGCCGCCATGACTGTCTTCGCCTGGATCGTCACCGCCCAGCACGACCTGCTCCCGGTCCTGCTGCGCGACGGCCGCTACACGCCGACCATGATCGGCGTCGTCTCCTTCGTATGGTCGCTGAGCTTTGCCGCGCTCGTCTCGCTCTGGTTCCGCAAACCGCATTCGGTGATAGACATCTGGCTCATGGTCGTGATGTGCGCCTGGCTGTTCGACATCGCGCTCTCGGCGATCGTGAACGTCGCGCGCTTCGATCTCGGCTTCTACGCCGGCCGCCTCTACGGCCTCTGCTCGGCGACCTTCGTGCTCGCCGTGCTCCTGGTCGAGAACGTCCGCCTCCAGGCCCAGACCGCAGGCATGGTCGGCGCGTTGAAACGCCGGTCGGACGCCGAGCGGGACTATCACGCCGAGCGCGAGCGGCTGTTCACCGCCGTCGTCGAATCCTCCAACGACGCCATTATCACCAAATCGCTCGACGGCACGATCACCACCTGGAACAACGCAGCCGAGCGCGTCTTCGGCTACTCCGCCAGCGAGGCCGTCGGCCGCCCCATCGACATCATCATGCCGGACGAGTTGCGTGAGGACGTCGCCGAGAATCTGGCGCGCACCCGCAATGGGGAGGTCATCGACCAGCAGGAGGCCGTGCGGCTGCACAAGAACGGTCAGCCGATCGACGTGGTGCTGAGCCAGGTCCCGCTGCGCTCGACCGACGGCAAGATCATCGGCGCGTCCAAGGTGGCCCGCGACGTGACGGAGCGGAAGCGGGCCGAGATCGCGCTCAACCGGGAGATCGAGGAGCGCCAGCGCATCTTCGAGACCTCGCAGGACCTGATCCTAGTCACCGACGGTTTCGGCAATTTCATCCAGGTCAGCCCCAGCGTGAAGGACATCCTGGGCTACAGCCCGGAGGACATGGTCGGGCACAGCGCGATCGAGTTCATCCACCCCGACGACCTCGAGAGGACCCGGGGCGAGATGCGCGCAGCCCGGCGTGGCGCGGTGAAGCGCAGCTTCGAGGCGCGCTACTACCACCGCGACGGTCACGAGGTCACGCTGAACTGGATGGGCACCTGGTCCGAGCCCGTGAAACGCCACTTCTTCATCGGCCGCGACCTCACCGAGAAGCAGGCCGCAGAGGCCCAGCTCAGGCAGGTCCAGAAGATGGATTCGATCGGCCAGCTGACCGGCGGCGTTGCTCACGACTTCAACAACGTGCTGACCGTCATCACCGGCACGATCGGCATCCTGGCCGATGCCGTGGCCGACCGGCCTGAGCTTGCCGCCATCACCAAGCTGATCGACGATGCCGCCGAGCGCGGCGCGCAACTGACCAAGCACCTGCTCGCCTTCGCCCGCAAGCAGCCGCTCCAGCCGCGCGAGATCGACGTCAATGCGCTGGCGCTCGAGGCCGCCAAGCTCCTGCATCCGACGCTGGGCGAGCAGATCACCATCATGCCGCAGCTCACCGAGGATGCCTGGCCGACATTGGTCGATCCGGGCCAGCTCTCCACGGCGATCCTCAATCTGGCGCTGAATGCGCGCGATGCCATGCCCGACGGCGGCACCCTGGTGCTGGAGACCCGCAACGTCTTCCTCGACGACGGCTACGCCAGCATGAACCCCGACGTCACCGCCGGCAATTACGTGATGATCGCGGTCAGCGACACCGGCAGCGGCATTCCTGCCGATTTGATCGATCGGGTGTTCGACCCGTTCTTCACCACAAAGGAGGTCGGCAAGGGCACCGGCCTCGGCCTCAGCATGGTGTTCGGCTTCGTCAAGCAGTCCGGCGGCCACATCAAGATCTACAGCGAGGAAGGCCACGGCACGAGCGTAAAGATCTACCTGCCGCGCTCGACCGGCGTGCAGGAGACCGAGTTCGAGGCGCTCCAGAACGCCCCTATCGCCGGCGGCGACGAGAAGATCCTCATCGTCGAGGACGACGCGCTGGTCCGGCAATATGTCGTGACCCAGGTCAAGAGCCTCGGCTATGCCGCGCTCGAGGCTGCCAACGCGGCCGAAGCCCTTACCATCATCGATGCCGACAAGAACATCGACCTGCTCTTCACCGACGTCATCATGCCGGGCGCCATGAACGGCCGCCAACTCGCCGATGAGGCGGCGCGCCGCCGCCCCGACCTGAAGACACTGTTCACCTCGGGCTACACCGAGAATGCCATCGTCCATCACGGCCGGCTCGATTCCGGCGTGCTGCTGCTGGCAAAGCCCTACCGCAAGTCCGAGCTTGCCAAGATGCTCAGGACCGCGCTCGCCAGTTGAGCCGGAAGCCTCCTTGCGCTATCGCAAGGGCGAACTCCTCCAACGTGTGAGGCGACCTTGAAAAATCTGCTGACCGACATCGCCGGCGTCCGCGTCGGCCATGCCGAAGACGCGAAAGTCGCCTCCGGCACGACCGCGATCATTTTCGACCAGCCTGCGGTCGCAGCGATCGACGTCCGCGGCGGCGGCCCCGGCACGCGTGAGGACGCATTGCTCGATCTCGCCAACACCGTCGAGCGGGTCGATGCGATCGCGCTGTCGGGCGGCTCCGCCTTCGGCCTCGATACCGGCGGCGGCGTGCAGGCCTGGCTCGCCGAGCAGGGGCGCGGCCACCGGGTTCGCGAGGCGCTGATCCCGATCGTGCCGGGCGCGATCCTGTTCGATCTGCTCAACGGCGGCGACAAGGCCTGGGGGCGCTTCTCGCCCTATCGCGACCTCGGCTACGCGGCGGCCGCGGCCGCCGCGAGCACGGACTTCGCGCTGGGCAGTGTCGGTGCGGGCTTCGGTGCCACGACGGCGACGTTCAAGGGCGGGCTCGGCTCGGCCTCGGCGGTGACGCCTGGTGGCGTGAAGGTCGCGGCGATCGTCGCTGTCAACGCCGTGGGCAGTGTCACCGTCGGCGACGGGCCGTGGTTCTGGGCGGCGCCGTTCGAGGTGGGCGGCGAATTCGGCGGACGCGGCCTGCCCGACAAGTTCACCGAAGACATGCTGCGCATGCGCATCAAGGGCGGTCCCGCGGCGAGCGCGCGCGAGAACACCACCATCGGCACCGTCGTCACCGACGCGCTGCTTACCAAACCCCAGGCCAAGCGGCTGGCGATGATCGCGCACACAGGTTTTGCCCGCGCCATCTATCCGGTGCATGCACCGACCGACGGCGACGTGCTGTTTGCGGCTGCGACCGGCGAGAAACCGATCGAGCCGCTGGCCGGCCTCACCGAACTCGGCACGGTCGCGGCCAACGTGGTCGCGCGCGCGATCGCCCGCGGTGTGTACAGCGCGAAGGCCTTGCCGTTCCCCGGCGCGCAGCCGGCGTGGAAGGATCGGTTCGGCTAGAAACGAAACGGCAGGTCCGGCGTTGCCCAGACGGGCCAAGGTGCACCATCATGCCGTCTTCCGTGATCCGCTTCCATCGCTATGCGCCCGATCGTCGTGAGCTGACGGTGACGTTCGTCAGCGGCCGCGTCTATGTCTACGAGGGCGTTCCGGCCGAGCTCGCCGCCGCCTTCAGGGACGTACGCTCGAAGGGGACGTTCTTCAACCGGCAGATCCGTGATCGCTATGCCTGCCGCGACATCACGCGTGAATACTCCGACCCGGCCGGACCCTGATCACACGCTCATCGACATGGACGAGCCGGCGGTCGCTGAGGCGCCGTGGCCCTGCCCGCCTTGCCGCTGCATCAACTGCGCGAACAGATCGTAGGCCGAATTGGCGGAGGACTTGGAGGCGCCCGGCACCGTGGTCGACATCTTGAAGCCGTCGGCATAGGTGACGGTGGTGGTGGTCGAGCCGTCGGCGTTGGTCGTCGTGGTCGAGGTCGATCCGCCGCTCGATGACGACGAGGAATCCGAGCCGCTGCCGGAGGCATCGCCCGCACCCTGCGCGTGGCGTCCGTGATGGCCGCCCCTCAGCGCCTTGGTCATCTCGCCGAGATTGATGCTGCCGTCCGCATTCGCATCCATCTTCGCGAACACGTCGTCGGCCTGCTTGAGGTTGGTGCCGCCGGCTCCGAGCGCATTCTCGAACTCGGATTTGGTGATCTTGCCGTCGCCGTCCGCATCGATCTGCGAGAACAGGTCCTTGAGCGCAGCCTGCCGGCTCGTCGAGGTCGAGCTCGACGACGTCGAACTGGTCGCGCTGCCGGTGCCGTTCGAGGACTGGCTTTGCGCCGCGAACAACGCGTTCATCGTCTCCGGCGAGATCTGCGGATGTTTGCCTGCGTTGACCGACGAGGCCGCGCTGCTGCTCGTGCCGTTGCTGCTGCTGTCGATCGCGAACGGGTTGGTCGGGGCGCTCTGCGAGGCTCCCGTCTTCTGCGTCGACGACGACGATTTCGAGTTCGTCAGCGACTGGATCGCGTCGAGGGCACTCGAGACGGCGCCAAGGGCGAACAACATTGCACAACTCCAACCGATGCGGCGTGCCGCAGCCAATGTTCTGCCGGTGACGTCAGCAAGCGTCGTGCCAGCGCGAAAAGCTCAATGAAATCCGCGTCCGTCACGCCGTGCAGGTCGCTGGAACACCGGCAATTCATGCCGGTCGCGGCAGAAATTTCCGCCCACAGGAAGCGCGCTCCTGCTGCATTGCCCCCCACGGAGGCCCATGTTAGGCGAGGCCCATTCGCCGTCCGGCCGCCACGGGAAACAGCGCCATGACCCAAGCCTTTACCCCCCGCCCCCTGGCCATCGCGCCCTCGATCCTGGCCTCGGATTTCTCCAGGCTCGGCGAGGAGGTGCGCGCGGTTGACGCCGCCGGCGCCGACTGGATCCATCTCGACGTGATGGACGGGCATTTCGTTCCCAACATCTCCTACGGCCCCGATGTCATCAAGGCGATGCGTCCGCACACCAGGAAGATCTTCGACGCGCATCTGATGATCTCGCCCTGCGACCCCTATCTCGAGGCCTTCGCGAAGGCCGGCTGCGACCACATCACGGTGCATGCAGAGGCCGGTCCCCACCTGCACCGCTCGCTCCAGGCCATCCGCGCGCTCGGCAAGAAGGCCGGCGTCTCGCTCAACCCGGGCACGCCCATCAGCGCGCTCGAATACGTCATCGACCTCGTCGATCTGGTGCTAGTGATGTCGGTCAACCCCGGCTTCGGCGGCCAGGCCTTCATCCCCTCCGCGATCAACAAGATCCGCGACATCCGGGCGATGGTTGCGGGCCGTCCGATCGACATCGAGGTCGATGGTGGCGTCGGCCCCGACGTCGCAGGCCCGCTGGCAGCAGCCGGCGCCAACGCCTTCGTCGCCGGCACCTCCGTGTTCAGGGGCGGCACACAGGACGCCTACAAGACCAACATTGCCGCGATCCGCAACGCCGCGCTCGGGGCGCGCGGCGAGGCGATCTGACGCCAGCATCAGCGCCCGCATCCCGCGGTTCTTACGGACCCTGCGGCGGGCAATGCCTAAAATTGCAACGACGATCCGTACTCATCCGGGCTTCACTGATTCGTGCAAATCACTGCAAGTGATTCCTGCCTGTTTTCGCGGGAGCACATCATGACGACGACCCTGGTTTGGACTGGCGTGGCGTTGTGGATTGGTTTTTGTGCGTTCGTTGTGTTCGGCCCGTCGGCCGGACCGGTCGAGGCCCCGGCACGCGCGGCCCGCAACATCCGTCGCGACCGCTATCGGGCCTGACGCCCGTGCAGATCGCCCTCGTGAAGCGCCAGCCGAAACGCAGGTGCCGGATTCCGCGGCGTCCGCATCCGAACCTCGACTATTTCTTCGGCCGGCTCGAGCGCCCCGAAGGCGAGAGGGGCAACGATAGCGGAGCCGAAACGGCGGACCTGGACCATCCGTTCCAGGCACCTCGCCGGCACTGATATTCTTTTTTCCGGATTTGAGCCATGAAACCGCATTGCCCGAACTGCCTGAAGGAAATGACCAAGGCATCCGCGTCGCGTAACCTGTTCAATTGCGAGCCCTGCCGCGAGATCATCCAGTATTTCGGCGGCAGCGCGGACCACGGCGAGCCTGGCCCGCAATTCTCCTGGCCGATCCGCCGCAAGCGCGTCGCCCACACTGCGCACGCGGCCTGATCTTTCCTAGCCCCACACCACGCCGGCGCCTGTCCTCGGCGCATCCGCAGCCATCCGCGGCGGCCGGACCACGGTGACGGTGCAGGTCGCCTCTGCAGCCACCTTGGCCGAGACGCTCCCGAGCCAGGTACGCCTGAACGAATTTTGCCGCGCCCCGATGATGAGATGGTCGACCGAGTTCATCTCGGCGAATTCCAGCAGCGCCGTGGCCGGATCGACCGCTTCCAGCACGTGAACCGACAGCCGGCTCTCGTCGAGCTTCAGCGGGGTGGCCCAATGCCGGAGCGCCACCAGACGGTCGATGTGCTTGTTGGAGCCCTGCTCGTCCAGCGTCTTGTCGATGGCGATGCGGTTGAGCTTGAGGACATTGACGCAGGCAAGCCGCGCCGAAGGTAACGTCGCCAGAATGCGCTCGGTGGTGATGCGCAGCGCCTCGTTCAGCTCGGGGGCGCCTTCCGCGGTGTCGAGCGCGACCGCGACGATCGGGCTCGATGCGATCTGAGCTGCGACATCCGATTTCGCGCGCGGCGTCATGACGCCCTGGTTGAAGCGCCGCCGCCAGGCGACGCTGAGCGGATCGCGCTTCAGTCGCTCCGAGCGAGTCGTGAGCTTGACCTTGTCGGGATGGGCGAGATCGAAGGCGAGCTGGGACGCCGTCGGATAGCGCCACACCGGCTCGATCTCAAGACACCGTAGCACCACCTCCTGGAGCCAGGGCGGATAGTCGGGCCGCAGCGCACGCGGTGGATGCGGATCGCGCCAGAGTCTGCGCCGCATCGCGCGCAGCGTCTCGCCCTCGCCGAAGGGACGCTCGCCCGTGGTGAAGAAATAGAGCAGCACGCCGAGCGAAAACAGATCGCTGCGCGGATCGTCGCGCACGCCCAGCAGCCGTTCCGGCGCCATGTAGGGCGCGGTGCCGTAAGGCAGGCGGAACTCCTCCTGCAACAGATCGGGCAGATGGTCATGGTGCGACAGACCGTAGTCGATCAGCACCGCCTCGCCGCTCTCGCGGAACATGATGCTGCTCGGCTTGATGTCGTGATGGATCACGTTCTGCCGGTGCAGGTCGGCAAGCGCCGTCGCGACCTTGGCGACGAGCTGCCGGGCCTCGTCATAGGGCAGCGGCAGGTCGGGCAGCCGCTTGTAGAGCGTGGTCCCGGGGATGCGCTCGATCACGACATGGGCCTGACGGGCGAAATCGCCGGTGCCGAAGCACGTGGGCACGTGCGGACCCGCAAGCCGCGGCAGGATCATCATCTCCATCTCGAAGGAGACGATCGCGGCGGGGTCCTCGCCCTCCGACACCCGCGGGATCTTCATCAGCAGCGGCACATCGATGCCGGGATGAGTGACCGTCCACAGTGTCGCCATGCCACCGGCATGGACGCATTCGCCGATCGTGTAGCCGTCGATCACTGCGCCCGATCTGACCAGGGGTTTCGGCATCGGCCTCTAACGTCCCTGCGACAGGCGGTCGGCGAGCCAGGGCGGCAGGCCATTCT
>NZ_LWIG01000066.1:103196-162384 GCF_002068095.1 Bradyrhizobium sacchari
GCGCCCCGCCGCGCTCGCGATGTCGTAGGGGGCGCGGCAATACGTGATCTGGCACGAGACCGTGTCGAACAGCACGAACGACGCCGAGGGATCGCCGTCGCGGGGCTGACCGACCGAACCGAGCACGGCCAGCCATTGCCGCCCGCGCAGCAGCTGGACGGGGACGTCGGTCTTCGGCACGAAGCTCGTCATCTTCGCCGTCACCGACATCGAATAGAGCGCCGGACGGTGGATGTGGCCGCAGAAGGTGACATGGGCGGGTGTCGAGATCAGGCTCTTGGCGGCATCCGCCGTCGATCGGACATAGTGCCAGCGCTGCGGGCTGGAGGCCTCCGAATGCACGAACAGGCGGTCGCTGTCCTCCACCAGCATCGGCAACTCGGCCAGGAATCGCCGCTGCGCAGCATCGAGCCGGCCGCGGGTCCATTCGATTGCGATCTGCGCCTCGGCGTTCATGGTCTCCGTCGACGAATTGACCGCCTGGTCGTGATTGCCGCGCACCGCGACGGCCCCCTGCGCGACCAGCTCCATTGCGGTATCCACCACCCATTCCGGATCGGCGCCATAGCCGACGAAGTCGCCGAGCAGGACGAACCGCTCCGCCCCCTTGGCGCGGGCAACCTTCAGGCAGGCCTCGAACGCCTGCCGGTTGCCATGGATATCCGAGAAAACAGCGAGAAGCACGCACCCTCCACCCTCGAATTCTTATTGGAGGCCGATAAGGCCAAATTGAGGGAGGTCAAGAAGATGCGCCAGCGCTGCGCCGTTTACCAGCGTAGCCCTGCGGTGATGGTGAAAGCCTATTGCTCGTCCTTGGGCGGCATTCGGGGCGGCGGAATCGGGGTGAACACCGCGCCTTGTGCGCCGGCAGGCGGAGCATTGAATTCGCCGGTCGAGGAATCGCCGCCGCTCGTCTCCAGGATCGCCTTTGGTGTCACATATTCCCGGACCATGTCGATGAGGCTGCCGTCGCCACCGCCGAAATCGGCGGCGCGGCCGCCTTGCGGATGTCCGAGCGCGATCTCGTTCTCCGCGGCGTGGGTCTTGTCGGCGAGGCTGTCGTTGTAGGGCACACGAAAGGCGCGCGGGATGCCGCTCGGGCGATTGTCCTCATCGAGCTGCTCGACCCAGAGGTAGATCGAGCCGGGATCACCGTCCAGCGAATGCGGCTCGACGATGCGGGACTTCAGCAGTTTGAAGTTAGCAGGCAGCCGGTCGGAACTAGCCCAGCCGAGCAGCCCTCGCATTTCCGTGAAGCTGACGATATAGAAGGCGCTGGTGACGACCACCGCCACCGCCTTCAGCGACCAATGCAGGCGCGCATAGACCAGCACGACCAGCAGCAGCGCGCCGATGACGGCATAGGCGACCGACAGCGTCGCGATGACCGTCTGCAGGTTACTCACGGCGAATCCTCACAGGGTTCCTGCTCACGCCGGTCTTCGGATCGACATCGGCGCCGTTGCGCCAGCTGCTGCGGAACGTCTCCAGCAGCGATTTCGGCCGTTGATCGACATTGACGACCTTGCCTTCCGCATCGATGCGGAATCGCACCGCGGTCTTCTCGTCGCCGGTGTGGTCGAGCGTGAACTTGTTGTCGAAGATCACCTGCGCGGTCGGATTGAGCTTCTGCACCTTCACATTGGCCGTCACCGGCTCGCCGGTGGTGGCGACGAAATGCGAGACATTCACCGTGTATTCGCCGGCGAGGATGCCGCGCACTGTGACGATCTCCTCGCGGATCGGCGAAGCGATCTTCTTGCCAGCGACCATGATGAAGTCGTTGGCCCCGCCACGGTCGTCGCGGTCGAGCGTGAGGAAGCCGGCCTCGCGGTGACGATACCAGGCGATGTTGCCGGCGGGATCCTGCACGAACAGGTCGAGGTCGTCGGGGTGGTTGTCCGGCCAGTCCAGCGTGATGATGAACTCGGCCTTGGAATCGATCTTGCCGTCCTTGGCATCGGGCGAGATCGCGAGCAGCGCGAGGAAGAACAGGAAGGCGATCACCTGGAGCGCCTTGAACAGCATCACGCCCAGGGGATCGAACGGCTCCTCGCGCGGATAGAGACCGAAATCATCCATCATGGCGGGGTTCCGGCACCCTTGATTGCAGCACCCTTGCGTTCCAAAACCGGCGTCACATAGGTCTCGGTCAGCACCACCGCATCCGAGAACACCCGCTGGGTCGCGGCATCCAGCATGTAGTACTGGATGCGGACCAGGATCGAGCCGACGAGGCCGGCCAGCGTCGTGTACATCGCGACCGCCATGCCGTCGCTCATCAAGCCCATCGAGGAGCGCATCGCGACCTTGTCGGCGGCATCCAGCCCCGCGATTGGTGCCAGCATGATGATGAAGCCGATGATGGTGCCGAGCAGGCCGAGCTTCATCAGCGTATCCGAAACGAAGGCGCCGAACCCGTTGGAGCCGCGCAGCCGGTCGGCCAGCGTTCGCAGCAGCAGCGTCTGGTCCACGGGGCGGTAATCCTGCGCCGCAGCCTTCGTCACCAGGCTCTCGATGTGATCGCGCACCAGCCCGCGCGGCAGCATCGCCGCGCGCGCATCCAGCGCCTTGCCGCCGTCAGGCGCGGCGAGCGCCGCCCGGCAGCGCCGCGCCGCCGCGCCTTCCCGCGCGATCGCCCGTGTACGCAGGAAGCAATGGCCGCAGGTGACGATGTAGAGCAGCGCGATGACGCTCGAAATGTAGGTGCGGTCCGAGGTCAGCATCAGATGGATCAGGCCGAAGCGCCACAGCAGCACGACGGCGAAGATCGACAGCCCGGTGAAGATCATCCAGAACAGCAGCGCGCTGCGTTCGGATGGATCCGCCGCAGACCCGGCGATCGGTCCAATCGTCATCGAGCTCATGCTGCACCGCTCCTCGCCCGTAACGATGGGCCTCTGAAGATTCCATCCCGATTAGACCAAAGCCGCGTATCAGGTCCAAAGACCCATGCCCAATCCGGCTTGGGAAATTTGCCCGAGCTGCAATCCTGCCACACCCCGCAATTGGCAAGGCGCGGCGGCGTTGTTAGGCTGACCTTACCAAACGTCGGGGGTGATCGCATGCGCCTCGTGCTTCAGCTTGTTGCCCGCCTGCTGCTCATCGTGGCGCTATGCCTGGGCGCCGCCACCGTATGGGCCACTTTCGACGCCTATCGCAGCATTGACCGGGCGACTGCCGCCTCGGCGCAGCGCGTCGCGCAGGCGCTCCAGGCGCTATACTGGCACGAGCTGTTGTTGCGCAGCAGCAGAGCGCGCGAGCACCTGCTGCCAGTTCCGGAATGGCGCACGCTGGAGACCATGAAGCTGATCTCGCCCGGGGTCTGCGTCGAGTTCCAGCCGGCGACCGCATTCGAGAAGCCGCTCTGCGGCCAGAGCGAGGGACTGGGCAAGACCCCTCCGCGCTGGTTCGCTTCGATCGTGCCGACCTTCCTGGGCAGCCATGCCGAGGTGGTACGGCCGGTCAGTCCGCGCGCCGCTGCCGCCGGCACGGTGGTGGCGACGCCCGATGCGGCTGCCGCGATTTCGCTCGCCTGGGAATACGTCCTCAACGTCATCGACGTCGCGCTGCTGATGGCCGCGGCGATCGCCCTGCTCGCCTCGCTCGCGATCGCTCACGCGCTCGCGCCGGCGCGCGCGATCGTCACCGCGCTCCAGCGCATGGCGCGCGGACAGTATCGCACAAGATTGCCGCGCTTCCGCTCGATGGAGCTCGCGATGATCGGCAGCGCCGTCGGCGAGCTCGGCGGCCGGCTGGAGGAAGCAACCGAACAGCGCGCGGCGCTGACCCGGCGCCTGATCGAGATCCGCGACGACGAGCGCCGCGCGCTCGCCCGCGAGCTGCACGACGAGTTCGGGCAGAACCTGTCCGCCATCCTCGCCTTCGCCAACACCATCGAGACGGCGAGCGCGAAGCAGAACAAGGACGATGGGATCGCACAGGACGCGCGCATGATCTCGCAGGCCACGCATCATCTGATGGCCTCGCTGCGCGATGCACTGAAGCGGCTGCGCAATCCGCTGCCCGAGGAGCTCGGGCTCGAGGCCAGCCTCGTCAATCTCGTCGACAGCTGGCGCTCGCAGAGTGCGGCGCGGCCGACCATCCAGCTCGACCTCAGGGGCGACCTCACCGACATCAGCGGCCCGGCCGCCACCACCGCCTATCGTGTTGCCCAGGAATGCCTGACCAACGCGCTGCGCCACAGCGCGGCGCGCGAGATCAGCTTGCGCGTCGAGCGGCGCGCGGGCGAGGACGATGCGCTCGTGATCCGTGTCGAGGACGACGGCGGCGGCGATGCCGCGCGCGTCGCGCAGTCGGCCGGCTTCGGTCTCACCGGCATTCGCGAACGCGTCGCGGCGGCCGGCGGATCGCTGTCGATCCTGCCTGCATCCCGCGGCCTCAGCGTCGCCGCCACCATCCCGCTCGCCGCATGAGGCCGACATGAGCGATGTCGCGGCAACAGGCGTCTCGGTGCTGCTGGTCGACGATCATCCGATCGTCCGCCAGGGCTACCGGCGCTTGCTGGAGAGCCAGGGCGACCTGCATGTCGTGGCCGAAGCCGACAACGCCGCGGATGCCTACGGCGCCTTCAAGGCGCACGACCCCGATGTCGTCGTGCTCGACATCTCGATGCCCGGCGCCAGCGGACTGGAGGCGATCCGCAACATCCGCGCCCGCAGCCCGCGGGCGCGCATCCTCGTCTTCACCATGCACAACGAGGCCGTGCTGGTGAAAGCGGCCTTCAGCGCCGGCGCCTCCGGCTTCGTCACCAAGAGCAGCGAGCCGTCCGTGGTCGTCAATGCGATCCGCAGCGTCGCCCGCGGCGAGCGCGCCATGAGCGACGACATCGCGCATATTCTGGCCGAGGACAGTTTGTCGACGGGCTCGGTGCTGGACCAACTCGGCGAGCGCGAGATCGAAATCCTGCGCCAGTTCGCCGGCGGCGCCACCACCGAAGAGATCGCCGCGCATCTCAATCTCAGTGTGAAGACGGTCCAGAACTATCACTACCTGATCAAGACCAAGACCGGCGCGCGCACGGACGCGCAGCTGGTGCGGCTCGCCGCGACGTGCGGCTTGACTAAGATCTAGCAGTGGGGCTGCCGGATTCCTCCATCGACGGGCGCTCGTGAATCTGCCGCGCGGGATGGAACGGAGGCCATCCGGCTCCGGTTAGGAGTGGAGTGGAGGAGTACATCGCCATGAGTAAGGCTCATCACAAGGCAATCGACCATCCCCCGATCATTACCGTAGGCGAGCTCATCGACGAACTTTGCCGCCTGCCCGATACGGCCGTCGTCCACTTCCGCTGCCCCATGCTCGAGCAGGAGCTGACCTTCTACCGTCTTCGGAAGCGGTCGAAAGATACAGTCGAGATCGCGGTCAATACATATCCGGAGAGCCCGCCGGTCGTGCCGGCGGCGAACGGCGCGTTTCACCCGCGCGGGCACGGAACCACTTCGCCCTCTGTTCGCGAGGGCGCCCTTCTCCACAAGGCAAGAGGCTAGATCAGGCGTCGCGGTCTAACAGGACTTCAACCCACGCAGCACCAGCGCGAGCGCCGCATCGACGCGCGCCGGTAGATCGGCGTCCTTCCATTCGTCGGCATGGGCTGGATGATGGAAGCGGCAGGTTGCATCGAAGATCGCGCGCGCGGTCACCTTGACGTCGCCCACGGCGAATACGCCCTGGCTCACGCCATCGGTCAGAATCGCCGCGATCTGGTCGATCATCGTGTCCTTGTGGCACTTGACGGCCGCACAGGCCTCGCGCGCCAGGGTCAGATAGGTCTCGAACATCTCGGGGTCGTCGAGCACGCGCGAACGCTTGGCCGCGAACAGCGTGCGCAGCCAGCGATCGAGCCGGTCAGGCGCCGGCCCCTGCTCCCTGGCGATCGCCAGGAGCGGGGCGTCGATGCGGTCGAGCCAGCGTTTGGCAACGGCCTCGCGCAGCGATGCCTTGCTCGGGAAATGGCGATAGACGCTGCCGTGGCTCACATCGAGCGCACGGGCAACGTCAACCACGGTGGCCTTGGCAAGTCCGTAGCGCCGCAAGACGTCCTCGGTGACTTCGAGGATCCGCTCCGGCGTCAGGATCACGGCTTCATTCATGCCAGCACCTTGTTCCCGTTCAGGGTTCACCCGGCGACGGCGCTGATTCCGAAGCGCCCTTCACCGGTCGTTTCGGAAAGCTCTCGCCTTAATGAGGCAGTTTTGCAGCCTGCGCCGCGATCTGGCGCGCCACCAGCAAATTGAGCCAATGCCCAATCGTTCCGGTGAAATTGAGGATTTCGGTCGTCATAGCCTTAAGTCTCCATTCGTCCACGGCGCCCACCTCCAAATTACGCCCCTGAATCCGTAGTTGTTTCGGACCTGGGGCTCCCCGGGTGGAAATAGCCGCGGGACGCCCAATCGGAGCGTCCGGAGACGGATATACACGTCTCGCTGACAGATTTCAATATCTGTCAGTCAATGATCCGTGATTGACGGTTAATATTTGCGACCTGGCGGCGCCACTCCCTGCCGGCGGGCTCGGTGGATAGCTGGGCGATCCCCCTCTCGCGGAGCCCAGACCGTTTGTTTCGCCCTGCCCGCTCTGTTAAATCACGGCGTAAAAAGCATTTTGGCCGGCGCCGCCCCTCAAGGCCGCCCGCCCACCTTCCTGGAGCCGTCAGATGATCCCCCGCTATACCCGTCCCGAAATGGCCTCGATCTGGGAGCCGCAGACCCGGTTCAAGATCTGGTTCGAGATCGAGGCGCACGCGGCGGACGCCCTCGCCGAGCTTGGGACCATCCCCAAGGAGGCCGCCAAAACGGTCTGGGCCAAGGCCAAGGACGCCACCTTCGACGTCGCCCGCATCGACGAGATCGAGCGCGAGACCAAGCACGACGTCATCGCCTTCCTCACCCACCTCGCCGAGATCGTCGGCCCCGAAGCGCGCTTCGTGCACCAGGGCATGACCTCCTCCGACGTGCTCGACACCTGCCTCAACGTCCAGCTCACCCGCGCCGCCGACCTGTTGCTCGCCGACCTCGACAAGGTGCTGGCCGCGCTGAAGAAGCGCGCCTTCGAGCACAAGATGACGCCGACCATCGGCCGCAGCCACGGCATCCATGCCGAGCCCGTCACCTTCGGCCTCAAGCTCGCCTATGCCTATGCCGAGTTCACGCGCGCCAAGGAGCGCCTGATCGCGGCACGGAGGGAAGTCGCGACCTGCGCCATCTCCGGCGCCGTCGGCACCTTCGCGCAGATCGACCCCCGCGTCGAAGAGCATGTCGCCAAGGCCATGGGTCTCGTGCCCGAGCCGATCTCGACCCAGGTGATCCCGCGCGACCGCCACGCCATGTATTTCTCGACGCTGGGCGTGATCGCCTCCTCGATAGAGCGCATCGCGGTCGAGATCCGCCACATGCAGCGCACCGAGGTGCTGGAGGCCGAAGAGTTCTTCTCCGAAGGGCAGAAGGGTTCGTCCGCGATGCCGCACAAGCGCAACCCGGTGCTGTCGGAGAACCTCACCGGCCTCTCCCGCATGGTGCGCGCCTATGTGACACCGGCGCTGGAGAACGTCGTGCTCTGGCACGAGCGCGACATCTCGCACTCCTCGGCCGAGCGCATGATGGGCCCGGATGCGACCGTCACGCTCGACTTCGCGCTGGTGCGCCTCGCCGGCCTGATCGACAAGCTCCTGGTCTATCCCGCCAACATGCAGAAGAACCTCGACCGCCTCGGCGGCCTCGTGCATTCGCAGCGCGTGCTGCTGGCGCTGACCCAGAAGGGCGCAAGCCGCGAGGACGCCTACAAGCTGGTGCAGCGCAACGCCATGCCGGTCTGGCGCGGCGAAGGCGACTTCCTTCAACTCCTGAAAAAGGACGCGGAGGTGAAGAAGTATCTCACCGATGCCGAGATCGAGGAGCAGTTCGACCTCGGCTATCACCTCAAGCACGTCGACACGATCTTCAAGCGCGTGTTCGGGGAGAGCTGAACTTCCGTCATTCCGGCGCACGCGAAGCGTGAACGATGGTGCGCGATTGCGCACCTGAGAATTTCGAGATTCCGGGTTCGATGCTTCGCATCGCCCCGGAGTGACGACAAAGCCCACAAGAAACGGATCCCCCATGCCCATCGTCAACCGCATCGCCGCCCTCTCCGACGAAATGGCCGCCTGGCGCCATGACTTCCACGAGAACCCGGAGCTGCTCTACGAAGTCCACCGCACCGCCGGCATCGTTGCCGACAAGCTGCGCGAGTTCGGCTGCGACGAGGTGGTGACGGGCATAGGCCGCACCGGCGTGGTCGGCGTGATCCGCGGCCGCAAGTCGGCTTCCGGCAAGACCATTGGCCTGCGCGCCGACATGGACGCGCTGCCGATCATGGAAACCTCGGGCGTGCCCTACGCCTCGAAGGTGCCCGGCAAGATGCACGCCTGCGGCCATGACGGCCACACCGCCATGCTGCTCGGCGCCGCCAAATATCTCGCCGAGACGCGCAATTTCGACGGCACCGCGATCATGATCTTCCAGCCCGCCGAGGAAGGCGGCGGTGGCGGCAAAGCCATGGTCGAGGACGGGCTGATGACGCGCTGGAACATCCAGGAGGTCTATGGCATGCACAACATGCCGGGCCTTCCCGAAGGCCATTTCGCCACCACGCCCGGCGCGATGCTCGCCTCCTCCGACAATATCCAGATCACCGTCCGCGGCAAGGGCGGCCATGCCGGCGCAGGTCCGCACAAATCGGTCGACAGCGTGCTGATCGGCTCGCAGATCGTCAATGCGCTGCAGTCGATCGTGGCGCGCAACGTCGATCCGCTGAAATCGGCCGTCATCTCGATCACGCAATTCCACTCCGGCACCGCCTTCAACATCATCCCCGAAGTCGCCGAGCTCGCCGGCACCGTGCGCACGCTCGATCCCGAAGTGCGCGATCTCGTCGAGCGCCGCATCAGTGAGGTCGCCGACAGCGTCGCCCGCGCCTATGGCGGCTCGGCCGAGACGAAATACACGCGGATGTATCCGGTGACGATGAACCATGCGCGCGAGGCCGGCCTTGCTGCCGACGTCGCCCGCGACATCGTCGGCACCGATCGCGTCAACGACAAGTTCATCCCGATGATGGGCGCCGAGGACTTCTCGTTCATGCTCGAAGCGCGGCCCGGCGCCATGGTGCTGGTCGGCATGGGTGACGGCAACGAGTGCCACCACCCGGCCTATGTCTTCAACGACAACATCCTCGGCCACGGCGCCTCGTTCTGGGTGCGCATGATCGAAACGCGGATGCCGGCGTAACCGACACATTTGCAGCCGCGTAACCGCAAAAGAACAGGTTACGCGGCCCCCGTCAGCGGGCCACAGAGCGCCGGCCCGTCGGCTCATCCGCCTCCAACAGGCGGGATGTGGCCTCGTCCGAGGCGAGAGGCAGGGTGAACTGAAAGACGGCGCCCCGAGGCTCGTTTGCGCCGGCCCACATCTGTCCGCCATGCGCCTCGATGATCGAGCGGCAGATGGCGAGGCCCATTCCCATGCCCGTCGGCTTGGTGGTGTAGAAGGCCTCGAACAGGGACTCGACATTCTTCGGATCCAGTCCCGGACCGGAATCCCGCAATGTGACGTGCACGCCGCTCGATACATCCCGATCGGTGCTGATCAGCAATTCGCGTTCCTCCTCGCCAACCGCGGTCATCGCTTCGATCGCGTTGACAATCAGGTTGAGCACCACTTGCTGGAGTTGAACCCGATCTGCCGGAACGGTGGGCAAGCCATCCGCAAGCTGCGTTCGTACCGAGACGCGGTTCTTGAACGCTTCGCTGCGGGTCAGCGCGATGACCTCGAGCACCGTCTGGTTGATGTCCATATCCTCCTTTTGCGGCGGCGCTTTCCTTATCAGCGCCCGGATCCGGCCGATGATGTCGCCGGCTCGAGTGCCATCGCCGGTGATCCAGCCGAACGTCTGTCGAACCCGCTCCAGATTTGGCGGCTGAGCCTCCAGCCAATTCAGTCCAGCCTCGGCGTTCGCCACGATCGCGGCGATCGGCTGGTTGACCTCATGGGCAATCGAGGCCGTGAGCTGCCCCATCGTGGTGACGCGATTTGCGTGCGCGAGCTCCATCAAGGCTTCGCGGTAAAGCCGCTCGTGTTCGCGCGCTTCGGCCTCTGCCCGCTTGAGGGCGGTCAGATCGAGGACAAAGCCGACGCCTTGATCTCCACCCTGTGCAAACATCGTCCCGCCGATCAGCACGGAGACACGGCTTCCATCCTTCCGCACATACTCCTTCTCGAACGGCTGAGCCGTCCCGACCCGTTTCAATTCCGCCACGGTTTTTGCGTCGCGGTCGCGCCATTCCGGCGGCGTGAGGTCGAAGCGATGCAGGCGCCCGGCGGCGAGATCGTCCCGGTCGTATCCGACGATGCGCAGGAACGCGTCATTCGCCTCGAGAATGCGCCCCTCGACTTCCCAGATGATGATCCCGATGATGTTGGCGTCGAACAGGCGCCGGATCTTGATATCTTGCGCTGCAAGATCGCTCTGCAGTTGAATGTTCTCCTCGGTCGCCTGTCTCCGACGCTTCGCTTCGAGCCGCGCGAGCGCCAACGCCGCTCCCGCCAGCGCGACGACGAGGACAACGGCGCCGGCAATCAGCCAGGTCCAGCGCTGCTCGAATGCTTCGGCATGCGTCTCCCGGTCGGCGAGCCGAAAGCGCTCGTGATCCACCATCTGATCGATTTGCGAGCGGATCTCGTCCATGCTGCGGATCATCGCCAGCGCCGCCTGGCCGGACGTACCGGCGGTCTTCACCATCTCGTCGATCTCACGCAGCTTTGCCGAAACGGTCAGCGCCAGATGTTGCGCGCGCAGACTCTGCAACGGGTCGTCCGCGACCAGCACGAGCAGCGCCTGCGCCTCGCGCCGCACACCTTCGTCGGAGACGCCGTAGGCTTTGAGATAGGTGGGATCGAGGGTCATTAGATACCCGCGCCGTTCGGTCTCGAGCTCGGCAGTGATCGAACGCAACCGATCGAGTGTTTCGAGGACCTGCCGGCTATGCCCAAGCAGGTTATGGGCGGCCTGCCGCTCCTGCTGATATTGCACGCCGAGAAACGCCGTCGCAGCGAACAGCGTCAGAAGCGCCACGACCGCCACGATCAGCGGACGAGCCAGCCATCGCAAAGACGGGACCACAGCAGGGACTGACATCGGCCTTGGGTCTTCTATGCTCGTGTGACCGCGCGTCTTCTGGTGTCGACGCCAGAGCATGATAGAATAATAGCATGGTTAGATGGGGTGAGAACTCGACATTCTCGCCCCAAGGTTACACCGGTTTGGCCGTCAGTCGTCGCGCTAGGGCCGCACATCACCGGTATGGCTCGTGTTGCGAATGACTGCCCGTCGCAGGGAGAGCCAACATGACGTACGCACAGAGCAGTCGAATTCGGACCAGCCGTCGCAGCTTCGTTCGGGGACTGGGGGCGGCGGGCGCTGTCTTGCCGACGCTGGCGGCGCTGCCGCGCTGGAGCTTCGCCGAGGATCGCGCGGCGACCTACGCCAACGCGAACATCGATTGGAAGCAGTTTGCGGGACAGACGATCTCTCTTTCGGGTGCGATCCATCCCTGGTCGAATGCGATCACGCCGTTGCTGCCGGAGTTCACCAGGCTCACCGGCATCAACGTCGCCATCGATTTCCAGCTCGAAACCACATTCCTCGGCGCCTTGGCGATCAAACTCGCCCGCGGCAGCGCGACGCCCGACGTCTTCATGTTCACGACCTATGGCCAGGGCATCTCAGGAGGATGGCTCGAGCCGCTGAACGGCTATTATTCCAACAGATCGCTGACCGATCTCGGCTGGTACGACGAGAACGACCTGCTCAAGACGGCACGGGCCTTCCCGCTGTGGTCCGACGGCGAACGGTACGCCATGCCGATCACCTCCGAAGCGATGACCATGTTCATCAACGCCGACGCGCTGGCTGCCAAGAGCCTGCCGGTTCCGCAGACGTTCGAAGAGCTGCTTGCGACCGCTAAAGCGCTCAAGTCCGGCGAGATGTCGGGGATCGCTATGCGGGCCCAGGCCAGCGGCAATTCCTCCCCGCCGGCCATGGGCTTCGTGTTCTCTTACGGCGGCGCCATGGTCAAGGACAACAAGGCCGTCTTCGCAAGCGCCGAAGCGATTGCGGCCGTCGAGATGTACGGACGCCTGCTCAGCCAGGCCGGGCCCGCCGGCGTCGGCAGCTATGAATGGTACCACGTGCTGGACGACTTCCTGCAGGGACGGACTGCAGTCGCGATCGACAGCAGCAATTTCGCGACCGACATCTCCAATCCCGCCAGGAGTCGCGTCGCGAAGCAGGCGGCGTTTGCGGTCTTTCCGCATCACCCGGGTCGCGCCCCAGTGCCCTTCATGTCGCACTGGCAGGCCTGCATCAATTCAAAGTCACGAAACAAGCGGGCAGCTTTCCTGTTCCTGCTCTGGGCGACAAGCAAACCGACATCGCTGCAGACTGCCGCAGCGGGACTTGCGACGACACGCGTGTCGGCGTGGTCCAGCGAGGGGTTCAAGACGGCGTTCGGCTCGCAAGCCGCCGAGGCGGCGCTGACCAACCTGCAAAATGCCGATGTCGAACGCGCCAAGGCGATTCTCTTCCATCCGCAATCGAGATCGATCCTGGATGCCTTCATGATCGGCGTCAATGAAGTGGTCAACGGCGAGAAGACGGCAAACGATGCTATGACTGGCGCCGCCGCGCAGGCCAATGCGGCGATCCGCGGCTAGCGGCAAAGCGTCGCCCAATCGGAACGGCCGGTCGACGGACAAATCACCAACTCAACCTTGCGCGGCGTTCATCCCTGATATTGCAACACGTGCATGCCGGCGTTCCAGTCGGAGACGAACATCAGCCCGTCGGGCCGGACATAGGCGTCGCAGGTCTTGGCTGCGAGGGCGATATTCGGGCGGGGGTCGACGAGCTTCTTCGGCGTCGGCGGCACCCAGTACGCGATCTCCTTCGGCGCAAAGGCATCCTTGAGGTCGAACACCCTGACGCCGGCATTGTTGTAGGTCGCGAAGATCGTCTCCTCGCTCTGGAACGAGCCCGGGCGGTTCTCGTGCAGATTATGCGGGCCGAACGTGCCGATCGTGCAGAAGTCGCGCTCGCGCGGGGTCGGCAAGGTTGCGATCGGCACCGGGTTCTCGGGCGCGCGCACGTCCAGTACGAAAGTGTGGAACAGGCCCTTGGCGCATTTCTCCGCATTCGCTTCGTCCGCGACGACCGCGAGCTGTCGCTTCGGCAGCGGCAGCGGCGTATGCGTGCCGCCGGCGAAGGGCGGCGACCAGTTGATGTGGGACAGCAGCTTTGGATTTGCGGGATCGCTGATGTCGTGGATGGTGAAGCCGCCGTCGCGCCAGGCGGCATAGCCGCGATCGCCCGCCGTTATCATGTGATGGAGCGCAAAGCGCTTGCCCTTCGGCGTCGGCGGCTCACCGGCCGCGCGGTTCATGCCCGGCAGCCACCACTTCGCA
The DNA here is from genome assembly GCF_002068095.1 of Bradyrhizobium sacchari. GTDB lineage: Bacteria > Pseudomonadota > Alphaproteobacteria > Rhizobiales > Xanthobacteraceae > Bradyrhizobium > Bradyrhizobium sacchari. The sequence continues at coordinate 116,714 of NZ_LWIG01000066.1, forward strand.
ATGACTTCAGGCTTGGTGATGGTCTTGAGATCGACCACGCAGAGGATGTGGTCGGTGAAGCCGTCGAAATGCGCCGATACATAGGCATAGCGGCCGCCCGGCCACCACAGCCGGTTGATGCCGAAGCCCGGCATTTCGAGGAACGCGATCTCGCGCATCTCGCCGGGTTTCGAGATGTCATGGATCGACAGGCCGGAGCGGAATTTCTTCGCCTTGGTGATGCTGTCGACCAGGGTGTTCTCGAAATAGCCGCGCATGTTGTCGTAGGACTGCATCGCGACGATGTTGGCGCCGTTCGCAACCAGCAGCAGGTCCTCCGCCGCCTGCAAATGGTGGGTGCGGGTGTATTGCCCCGCGGTGAAGAAGTTCACCGGCTTCAGCGCACGGGGATCGGACGCGTCCAGGATCGTCACGCCGTCGCTGAACATATGTCCGACATAGACGTGCTGCCGGTTGAACATCACCTGCACACTGTCGGGGCGGCCGCCAATGTCGCTGTAGGAGATGTGCTGGATGCCTTTGCCGATGCCTTCCGGCGGAACGTCCGCCTCTGAAGCCGAGGTGGGCCTCGACCAGGCGGACAGCGCTGCGGCCCCGACCACGCCCGACAATTGCTGAAGGTGGCGGCGGCGAGAGACTTGAGGCATCGATTTCCCCCCATTTTTTGGAGGGATGATGCTCGCTTGCGCCGAGGCAAGCAAGCCTCTCGCGTCCTCAGCTACACCTGCACCACCTCGTGCCGCATCACGAACGGGGCGAGCAGCGTATGCACCTCGCCGGCGACGACCTCGCGCTGGTCCGCCGGCAAGCCCGCGAGCGTCACGGTGGCGATCGAGCCGTGGCTGCCATGCGCACCGACCTTCACCTTGCAATCGATGCCCCGCTCGGCCAGCGGGGCCAGCACCGTGGTGAACACGCGCTGAGCGGCATCCCATCGCAGTTGCGGCTTGAACACCTTGCCAACGCCCGTCACCGGCATCGGATCGATCGGGATGACTTGCACCGGAACCGCGGCACGCTCCGGCGTACGCTCGCGCACCCACGTCTCCAATTCGCCCGGCGCGACGCTGGCGCCCGGCTTCAGCTGCACGTAGCCCACGGGCAGTTCGCCCGCGTAAGCGTCGGGCTGGCCGACCACCGCGGCAAAACCCACGGCGGGATGGCGGAACATGATCTCCTCGATCGGCGCCGGATCGATGTTGTGGCCGCCGCGGATCACGAGATCCTTGGCGCGGCCGGTGATCCAGAGATAGCCGTCGGCATCGAGCCGGCCGAGATCGCCGGAATTGACCCAGACCTCGTCGACGAAGGCGCCCTTGTTGTGCTCGTCGTTGAGATAGCCGCCGAACACGCCGGGCCCGGCCATGATGACGACGCCGATCTCGTCCGGCGCACAGTCGCGGATCAGGCGGCCGTCGGCATCGAGCTGCACGATGCGCACGCGCGCGTAAGGCATGGGAAGACCGACCGAGCCGAGCCGGATCGGCCGCCCCGGATAAGCCAGCGTGTGCACGCTCGAGGTCTCGGTCATGCCGTAGACCTCGACCACGGGCAGCTTCAGCTTGTCCTGGATCGCCGAGCCCACGGCGACGGGGATCGCCGAGCCGCCGCCGGCCGCATATTTCAGGCTGGAGATGTCGGCATTGCCGGGCGGCACCGCGAGCGCGGCCGCCAGCACCGTCGGCACGCTCGAGAGCGCCTCGGGCTTGTAGCGCTCGACCAGGGCCCAGATGTTCCTCACCGAATTCGGATTGCGCCAGCCACTCGGCGACAGCACGACGAGCGAGCCGCCGGTCGACAGAGTCAGCAGCACCTGGGTCAACGATCCCCCGACGTGAAACAGCGGCATGCCGAACAGCATGTTGGCGCCGGGTTTCGACTTCAGCAACAGACCGAGCGCCCAGGCCTGGTAGACTTGGTTGGCATGGGTGTGCCGGACCAGCTTCGGCGTGCCGGTGGTGCCGCCGGTGTGGAAATAGGCGGCGATGTCGGCACTGGAAATCCTGCGCCCGCTGATAAGCCGATCCGACGGCTGCTGCTTGATCAGGTCATTGAAGGCGTAGATGCTTTTGGCCGGATCGCCGCCGCCAAACACCTGCACGATCGCCTTGAGGTGCTTCAGCTGCGGGCGGATCTGCTCGACTTTCTGCCAGATGTCGGTGCCGGGCATCGGCCCGAGCGCGACCAGGATCTTGGTGTTCGCAGCTTCCAGGATCTCGACGATCTGGTGCGGCTCCAGCAGCGGATTGACGGGATTGGCGATGCCGGCGGCCTCTGCACCGAACAGCGTCACGAAGGCATCAGGCACCAGCGGCAGCATGAAGCTGATGACATCGCCCTTCTCCGCGCCGAGCGCGTGAAACATGTTGGCGGCTTGCGTGACGCGCGCGATGAAGTCGCGGTAACTGACCACGACCGGTGTGTCGGACGGATCGGCATTCTGCAGAAACTGGATCGCCGCGCCATCGGGATTGCGCGCCGCACCAAGCTTGATGGCGTCATAAGTGCTCTCGGCCGCGACGCGGTCCGCGTAGGGAACCTGCTCGAAGGCCCGGACCTCATCGTCGGTCAAAAGCTCCGGATAGTCATTGCCGATCAGCCGATCGAGCGCATGGATGCCCGCCATGAATTTCATCCTCCCTTGGATTTCCCCGCCCCCTTGTCTTTTGACATTTTGGTTGGCGCGACCCGACCGATGGCCGGCCGAGCGGGAACACAATGAGGGATGATTTGGCGTTCGTCCATCGCCTGCGGCTGCGCCGACACGGCCCGGGGGGCGGACGTAATTTGAACCTCCATGCCCGATCCGGGGACCAAGAACTGGCGCCAGTTTCGCCCGCCAGCGTCCTGCCGCAAGACTCAAGGTGACCATGACCACGCCCCCGCGGAATCGCATTGCACCGCTGATCCTCGCGCTCGCGATGGCCGCGACGGTCCCCCTGCCCCGCGCGGCGCTCGCCGTGGACGGCCAGTTCGAGAAGATGCGCGCCAAGATCGCGGCCTTCATCGGCGACAAGATGGAGAAGCTGGGCGGCTCGCGCATCGTTTACAAAGTGGACGCCGATGGCTTGCGCGAGAGTGCCCTCACGGACCTCCGCGACGACGTCTACAAGACCGTGCGCGAGGGCAAGATCGCCTTCTCGGGCCTTGTGATCCGCGACGGTGGCGTCGAGGTCAAGATTGCGGACGCCAAAGGCCGCGAGGAACTGAAACGCAAGCTCGCGGCGGCTGCGGAGGGGTTGCCTGCGCACGCCCTCGCCGTGACCGACGGCGGCGACGGGCTGGTCAGGCTCAAGCCGACCGACGCTGCATCCGCCGCTGCACTGCACGACCTCGTCGAAGATTCCATCGCCATGATCGAGCAGCGCCTCAAGGACGCCGGCATCAAGCTCGCCAGCGCCCAGCCCGATGGCACCGACCGCATCCGCATCTTCGTCCCGGGGATGATGGAGCCCGAGCGTGTCACCGCGATCTTCGCCACGAAGGTCAAGGTCAGCTTCCGCATGGTCGATCTCTCTATGCCGGCGGAGCAGGCGCAATCCGGCACACCGCCCGCGAGCGCGGAAGTCCTGCTCGGCTTCAAGGACAACCGCCCTTATCTTGTTGCCAAGGACAGCGCGCTCGACGGCAACGACATCAGCTATGCGGGCCCGGGTTTCGCGAGCAGCACGAACGAGCCGATCGCCACGTTCCGCTTCAACGGCCGCGGCACGCGGCGTTTCGCCCACATCACGGAAGAGAACATCGGAAAGCCCTTTGCCATCGTGCTCGACGGCAAGGTGCTCTCCGCCCCGGTGATCCGCGAGCCGATCACCGGCGGCTCCGGCCAGATCTCGGGCAATTTCACTCTGGAGGAAGCAAGCAGCGTTGCCATGTTGCTGCGCGCCGGGTCGCTGCCGGGACGCCTTGGTCTCGTCGAACAGCAGGTGATCCAGCCCGCCGCCAAGCCCTGAGGCGGAAGTCGCCCCGCCTCCCCGGGGGCGCCCAGGTCCGTCCACGACGCCCAGGGCCCGTCCCCGGTCGCCCCGAATCACGGGCGCGCCGCAGCCATACGCGCAACCAACGGGCAATTGCCGAAACGCCCGATCAGGCTAAATTTGCCTCTTGCGGCATGACGGCCGAAGGCTTCATTCAAGCGGTCGTCATTCGATTTCGGCTATACGAAGACCGAGCAGGACTGAAGGCCTTACGCGGGGTTAGTACCATGCCGTCCGGCAGTGCAGACATTTCCTCGATCCTCGACCGCATCCTCGACGCGGCTACGGACAACCTCAGGATCGCCAAGATCCTGGTCCAGATGGGTCTCGATCCGAACAACGTCACCTACGACGCGATCTTCAACCGGCTGCTGGAGATCTTTGTTCACAACATCACGTTCGCCAATCTGTTCGCCGCGGTCGGCGCCGGCTTCTTCGTCGCCACCCTGCTGATGCGGACCATGGTGCCCCTGCGGGTGGCCAACATGATCGGCTGCGCGTTCTTCGCCGTGTTCGGCGCACTCTCCGCCAATGTCTCGACGTTCCTGCTTTATCTGCTGCTGCTTCCGATCAACGCGCTTCGCTTGCGGCAGATGCTCAAGCTGGTCAAGAAGGCCCGCCATGCGGCCGAGGGCGACATGTCGATCGAGTGGCTCAAGCCGTTCATGACCGAGCGCAAATATCGCCGCGGCGACACGCTGTTCAAGCTGGGCGACCCGGCCAAGGAGATGCTGCTCACCGTCACCGGCAAATTCCTGGTCAAGGAGATCAACGTCGAGATCCTGCCGGGCGCGCTGATGGGCGAGCTCGGCTTCCTGACGCCGGACAACCGCCGCACCGGAACGATCGAATGCATCGAGGACGGACAGGTGCTGACGATCACCTATGACCGGCTGCTCGAGATCTACTTCCAGGACCCGCAGTTCGGCTATTACTTCCTGGTGCTGACCAGCCAGCGCCTCCTGCAGAATATCGATCGCCTGCAGAATCAGCTGGCGACCGCACGCGCGGCAACCACGAACAAAATCGCCTGATCCGCGCTCAGCGCAGCAACAGCTCCATGCCCGGATCGCCCTTCTCCATCGCGCGCCGGTAGGCGGGACGCGCACCAATGCGGCCGAGATATTTGACCACGTTCGGACAACACGACAGATCGTAGGGCTGGAAGTAGCGCATCGTGGTGAGCGAGAACACCGTCATGATGTCGGCCGTGGTGAAGGCGCTGCCCGCCAAATATTCGGACTCGCGAAGCCGTGCGTCGAGAAGATCGTAGGCGCGGTCGAGGCGTCCCTTCATCGCGAGCAGGGTCGGGTCGTCCGCGGCGAGATCGAGCCGGCTTAGGATCATCATCCGCCCCATGCCGGGCTGCAAGGTGCCGTTGGCGAAATGAAGCCAATACAGAAACTGCGCGAAGGCGGGATCGTTGGGACCGAGCACGAGCCGGCCGTTGCCGTATTTTGCAACGATGTAGTCGACGACGGCGCCGGATTCCGCGAGCACCAGCTCGCCGTCGATCATGACCGGCGCCGTGCCGGCAGGATGCAGCGCCTTGTACTCGGCCGGCGCCAGCATGGTCATGGCATCACGCGTGTAGCGCTTCAACTCATAGGGAATTTCGAGCTCCTCGCAGAGCCAGACAATGCGTTCGGATTGCGATTTCCCGAGATGGTGGACTGTGAGCATGTTGCTTTCCCTGCGGTATCGCCTGCCGGCGAGACGCCGCCTTGTTCCGCGGCTTGGGTGAGCTGTCAACCTGCGCGTGGATGCCCGCTTGCCGCTTCTGCACCCCGATGGCGACTATCGCATGAAGCTGGAAATCCGGCGTTCCGACCTGCGATACCCAGCCCCCCGCCGCAAAATCGCCCCAAAAACCGAATGGTAACCATGACGGGCTAGGGTAGTGACGTGACCAATTCCCCGACGATCCTGGTATTCGATTCCGGCCTTGGCGGGCTCACGGTACTCCGTGAGGTCGTGGCCGCGCGCCCGGACGTCCATTACGTCTACGTCGCCGACGACGCCTTCTTTCCATATGGCCACCACAGCGAGGACGAGATCATCGCCCGCGTCGTGCCGCTGATGGGGGAGCTGATCGGCACGCACGATCCGGACCTCATCGTCATCGCCTGCAACACGGCATCCACCCTGGTCCTATCGCACTTACGCGCCGCCTATTCCCTGCCTTTCGTCGGCACGGTGCCGGCGATCAAGCCGGCCTGCGCGCAGTCGAAGACCCGCCGCGTCTCGGTGCTCGGCACCAAGGGCACGGTGAAGCGGGAATACACCAAGGCGCTGATCCGCGATTTCGCGCAAGGCTGCGAGGTGACGCTGGTCGGCTCGCCCGAGCTCGCCTCGCTGGCTGAAGCCGAGCTGAGTGGCACGTCCGTCAGTGACGACGCCATCCGCGCCGAACTCGCGCCCTGCTTCGTCGGCGATGCCGAGGATGCGAGTACCCGCACCGACACCGTGGTCCTGGCCTGCACGCATTATCCGCTGTTGCTCGATCGGTTGACCAGGCTCGCGCCCTGGCCGGTCGACTGGATCGACTCGGCACCGGCGATCGCGCGCCGCGTCTCGGACCTGCTGGGCGCGCCGATCCGTGGCATCGCGGAGGCCGGCGCAGAGATGATCTTCACCTCGAACCGCGTGCATGGCCTTTCCGCCACGCTGACGCCGTTCTTCGGCGGCCGCGCACTGGCCTGATCTTGCGCCGCGGCGACGCGCTGCTAGGCTCCGCCGTCGTCATTGCCGCGCAGGTCATCACATGTCGGTCCCCGCCAAGCCGCTCAATCGCCTTCGCCAATTGTGGAGCGAGGGCCGCCCCGCCTTCGGCGCGATCGCGACCATCCCGAGCGTGCAGATGGTGCAGATCATGGCGCGCTCACTCGACTGGATCATCGTCGATCTCGAGCACGGACCGATCGGCCTCACCGAAGCGCATGCGATGATCGCGGCGACGACGGGCACGCCGTGCACGCCGCTGGTGCGGATCGCGGCGAACGAGCCGTGGCTTGCCAAGGCGCCGATGGACATCGGCGCCTTCGGCATCAACTTCCCGATGATCACCAATCGCGCCGAGGCCGAGAAGGCCGTGCGCAGCGTGCGCTACCCGCCGCGCGGCGACCGGCTCTGGGGACCGTTCCATGCGCCCTTCCGCTGGGGCCAGTCGATGCCTGATTACATGGCCTCTGCCGACGACGAGATGATCTGCATGGTCACCATCGAGCATGTCGAGGCCGTCAACCGCATCGATGAGATCATGGCGACACCCGGCATCGACGTCGCGGTGATCGGCCCCGGCGATCTCGCCACCTCTATCAACAAGCGCGGCCAGATGGACGATCCGGACTTGCTGGCGCTGATCGCGCGAGCAGAGGCCGGCATCCTCAGAAGTGGCGTGCCGATCGGCGGCGTCGCCCGCACCGCCGACCAGGCCAACGCGCTGATCGACCGCGGCTACCGCGCGATCGCGCTCGGCTTCGACTGGTCGCTGTTCCAGCGCGGCATCATGGCCTCGTTCGACGGGATCAGGCGCTGAGCAAGCCGATCGCCACCTTGCCGGGAACCGCCGGGCTGCTAGGGTCGGCGGCTCAAGGGAGGAAAAACCATGCTCAAAAAGACTTTGCTCGCTCTGTCCTTCGTAGGCTTGGCCTTTGCGGCCTTCGCCCAGCAGCCCGGCATTAAGCGCACCCCGCTCCAGAAGTTCGAATTCCCGGACGGCTACAACACCATCACCGCGATCGCAGAAGTCCCGGCGGGCGGCTCGGCCGGACGCCACACGCACCCCGGAATTGAGACCGGCTATGTGCTGGAGGGCGAGCTCAGTCTCCTGATCGACGGCCAGCCGGACAAAACTCTGAAAGCCGGTGATTCCTACCAGATCCCCGCCGGCGTCGTGCACGACGCCAAGGCTCATGGCGACAAGGCCATGAAAGTGCTCGGGGTTTACGTCGTCGACAAGACCAAGCCGCTGGCCTCGCCGGCGCCCTGATTGCGGCGAACCGACCGATCCTAAAGGCGTTGGTTCGTGCTAAAGCGGGCAGCGAGCTGGACCCCGCTCGCTGCCCATATTTTCATCCGCGGGAACCGAAAGAGCGATGCGCGGGACACCCAAGACCATTTCGCTGCCGCGTCGCCTGATTTGCGACCTCATGCGCGCCTCGATGGACGTGCCATTCGTTTCGCTCTCCCGTTCGCTCGATATCCGTTCCCTGCTGGAGGCCCGTGCCGGCGCGCTCGCGCCCGCCGGCTGGGCGGCGATGTTCGTCAAGGCTTTCGCCCTGGTGGCCCGGGACGAGCCGGTGCTGCGCACCGTCTACGCCAAATGGCCCTGGCCAACGCTCTATGAGCTGCCGAGGAGCGTGGCGCTGGTGGCCATTGCCCGGGTCGAGGATGGCGAGGAATGCGTGTTGCCGCAGCGAATCTCAGCCCCCGACACCCTGCCGCTGGCCCGGATCGACGCCGAGATCCGGCGCGCCAAAACGGCACCGATCGCAGACGTCCCGATGTTCGGCAAGATCATGCGGGCCACCCGCCTGCCGCTGCCGCTTCGGCGCCTGGCCTGGGCCGTGGGGCTCAATTTCGGCCGGCAGCGCGGCAACTGGTTCGGCAGCTTCGCGGTCAGCTCGGTGGCCGCCTATGGCGGCGGCGAGCTGCATCCCGTCACACCGGGCCCCTTTATCGTCAGCTATGGGGTGGTCGAGCCCGACCAGACCATCCATGTCGTGATCCGCTGGGATCACCGGGTTACCGACGCGGCCCCCATCGCCCGGGTTCTGACACGGCTGGAACATGTCCTGAACGCTGAAATCGCCGCCGAATTACGGGCGGCCGGGCCAAAGCCGATCCGGGCGGTCAGGACTTGATTCCGGGCCCATTCTCATTGACAGCGAACCCCGAACTCCCCTAAAAGCCGCCTGCTCGCGGGCCGATTTCGGCCCGCGAAGCGTTTCGCGACCCGTGGTCGGCTCCCTCCAGCTTTGGGGATCGGACCTGTCGGTGCCGGGCCTGGCCCGTCACACAGGAGGGCGCGTTTCCTCAAACCATGCAACCGAAGAGGACGCGATGACTAAGCGCAGTGAGGCGAAGTACAAGATCGATCGCCGTATGGGCCAGAACATCTGGGGCCGCCCGAAGAGCCCCGTGAACCGTCGTGAATACGGTCCCGGCCAGCACGGCCAGCGCCGCAAGGGCAAGCTCTCCGACTTCGGCGTGCAGCTGCGCGCCAAGCAGAAGCTCAAGGGCTACTACGCCAACATCTCCGAGCGCCAGTTCCACGGCATCTATGTCGAGGCGAGCCGCCTCAAGGGTGACACCGGCGAGAACCTGATCGGCCTCCTCGAGCGTCGACTCGACGCGGTCGTGTACCGCGCGAAGTTCGTCTCGACGATCTTCGCCGCCCGCCAGTTCATCAACCACGGCCACATCAAGGTGAACGGCCGCAAGGTCAACATCTCGAGCTACCAGCTCAAGGTCGGCGACGTGATCGAGGTCAAGGAAGCCTCCAAGCAGCTCGCCCACGTGCTCGAAGCCAGCCAGCTCCCGGAGCGCGACACTCCCGACTATCTCGAAGTCGACCACGGCAAGATGACCGCGAAGTACACGCGCATCCCCGGCCTCTCCGACGTGCCGTTCCCGGTGCAGATGGAGCCCCATCTGGTCGTCGAATTCTATTCGCGCTAAGATCTGAATATCGAAAGGCCCCGGTTCGCCGGGGCCTTTTTGCTTAAGAGCCACACTTCAGTGGCCGCAATGCTCTAGGAGCCGTCGCATGCTCTACACCCCTCCCCCCATCGATCCCAAAGCGCCGCCGGTACGCATCAATCTGCTGTCGGACACCCAGACCAGGCCGACGGCGGGAATGCGCGAGGCGATGGCGCGGGCCGAGGTCGGTGACGAGCAGGTCGGCGACGATCCGACCGTGAATGCGCTGTGCGAGCGCGTGGCCGATCTGCTCGGCAAGGAGGCCGCGGTCTACATGCCCTCGGGCACGATGTGCAACGTCACCGCGACGCTGGTGCATTGCCGTCCCGGCGACGAGATCCTGGCGCATGAGACCGCGCACATCATCGCCCGCGAAGGCGGCGCGCATGCCGCGATCGGCGGCTTCCAGGTGACGCAGCTCAAGGGCCCGGACGGCCAGTTCACGCCGGAGACGTTCCGGAAAGCGCTGCATCCGCGCACCCGCTACCAGCCGCCGCAGACCGTCGTCAGCGTCGAGCAGACCGCCAATATCGGCGGCGGCACGATCTGGAAGAAGGCAGCCCTCGACGAGATCGTGGCGATCGCCAGGCAGCACGGCCTCATCACCCACATGGACGGCGCGCGCCTGCTCAACGCCACCGTCGCCAGCGGCATCTCTCCGCGCGACATGACCGCGGGCTGGGATTCGGCCTGGATCGATTTCTCCAAGGGCCTGGGCGCGCCGATCGGCGGCGTGCTCGCGGGCTCCCGCGAATTCATCGACGCGGTCTGGCAGTGGAAGCAGCGCCTCGGCGGCTCGATGCGGCAGGCTGGAATCTGCGCCGCCGCCTGCATCTACGCACTCGATCATCACGTCGAGCGGCTTGCCGACGACCACGCCAATGCACGCGCGCTCGCCCGCGGCCTGTCGCAGATCTCAGGCATCGAGGTGCAGGAGCCCGAGACCAATCTGGTGTTCTTCAAGCCCGACGCCGCCGGCATTGCCGGCGACAAGATGGTCGCAGCGCTCCGCCAGCGCGGCGTGACGCTGGCGATGATGGACGGCCGCATCCGCGCCTGCACCCATCTCGACGTCAATGCGGCCCAGGTCGAGGAGACCATCGGCTACGTGCGCGAGATCGTGCGCGGGGCGTAAGGTCCGTAGCCCCGATGGAGCGCCGCGAAATCCGGGACAGTCTTTCGTCGGCGCGAATCCCGGATTGCGCTACGCGCCATCCCAGCTACGAAAACGGCGAGAACGCTACCGCCCCATCGCCTGATAGATCAGCGTCTTCAGCGCGAGCTGAATCCGGCCGCGTTGCGATGGGGTCTGCACCATGAAGATCCCGAACAGATCGTCCTCGGGATCGATGAAGAAGAACGTGCCGCCAACGCCATCCCAGCGGTATTCGCCCAGCGGCCACGAGGTGCCTGATGGCACCGACGTGCGCACCGCGAAGCCGAGCCCAAAGCCGGAGCTGCTGCCCGGATAATAGTTCTTGTCGCGCGCGATCTTCGTTTCCGGTCCAATATGATCCCTGGCCATCAGCGCGATGGTCTCGGGTTTGAGATAGCGCCGGCCTTCAAAGGTGCCGCCGTTCAGCAGCATCTGCGAGAAGCGCGCGTAGTCGCCGACCGTCCCGACCAGGCCGCCGCCGCCGGACTCCCATTTCAGCGGTTGGCGGGGATCGCGAACCTGCGTCATCGGGCTGATCGCACGATCCCCAGGCATCGGCTCGGCGATGCGCAGCCACTTGGCCGGATCGGCGACATAATAGGCAGTGTCCGTCATCCCAAGCGGATCAAGCAGCCGCTCCTTCTCGAACTGGAACAGCGATTTCCCCGAGATCACCTCGATGATGCGCCCGAGCACGTCGGTGGAGAGACCGTAGTCCCAGATCGTGCCGGGCTGCTCGGCGAGCGGCAGCGTGGTGATCTTCGCGACGAGCTCGGCGTTGGTCAAAGCCTTGTTGTCGAAGAGACCGGCGTCGGCATAGAGCTTGTTCACCGGGCCCCCGCCGTAATAGCCGTAAGGAAGCCCGGCGGTGTGCCGCATCAGATCCTTGATCGTCACGGGACGATCGAGCGGCTCGAGCTCCAGCGAAACCTTGTCGTCCTCGGCCTTCTTCTCGACACCGACCCTCATCGCGCCAAAGGCCGGAATGTACTTTGCGACAGGATCGTCGAGCGAGAGCTTGCCCTCCTCGACCAGCATCATCGCCATGACTGTCGTGACCGGCTTCGACATCGAGTAGAGGCGAAAGATCGTGTCCGCGCTCATCGAGAGCTCGGTCGCGACGTCGCGAACGCCGAAATTCTCGTAATAGACCGGCTTGCCGTGCTGCTGCAGCAACAGGATCGCGCCCGGGAACGTTCCGGCGACGATCTCCTTCCGGATGTAGTCGGAGACCTTTGCGAGACCTTCAGGCGAGAAGCTGCGCGCGGCACGCCCTTCTGCGCCCGCCTGCACGCCGATTGCGCTGGACAGAAAAAAGAGCGCCGCGAGCAGCGCACGGCGCCCACTCATGTCAGTTCTCCATGGCTTCGTAGACCAGCAGCTTCAGCGTCCGCTGCACGCGCTGGCGCTCGGTCGGGGTCTGCTCCAAGAGGACGAAGAACATGTCCTGCTTGGGATCGATCACGAAATAGCAGCCGGAGGCGCCGTCCCATTTCAATTCGCCGAGATCGCCGGGCGGCGGCGGCTTTGCATTGCCGGGGTCGGTGCGGACCGCAAGTCCGAGGCCGAAGCCGAAACCGTCGCCGGGGAAGTAGAAATAGTCGCGATCGACGCCGGAGCCCGGGCCGACCTGATCGGTCGTCATCAGCTTGAACGTCTCGGGCTTGAGGATGGTCTTGCCGTCGAGACTGCCGCCATTGAGCAGCATCTGCGCAAAGCGCTTGTAGTCCGCCATGGTCGTGACCATGCCGCCGCTGGCGAACATGATCTTCTTGACGACGGTCGGATCGTTGATGCGGCCGACGCGGAAATCGGCGTCATTCGGCACCGGCTGCGCCAAGAGCTTCTGCTTCTCGGGGTCGGTGACGAAGAAGCCGGTATCGACCATGCCGAGCGGGATAAGCAGCTTCTCCTGCATGATGTCGATCAGCGGCTTGCCCGCCGCAATCTCCATCACGCGCGCCAGGACATCGGTGGAATGGCCGTACTGCCACAGCGCACCCGGCTGGTTGTGCAACGGCAGTTTTGCGATGCGCTCGGCGAACTCGGCAAGGTCGAAATCGCCGGCATAGATGTTGGCGTCGCGATAGGCCTTGCGCACCAGGCTGTCGCCATAGAAGCCATAGGTGATGCCGGAGGTGTGACGCATCAGATCGAGCACGGTGATCGGCCGCGTGGGGGGCACGAGCTCGAGCGACTTGGTGCCGTCCTCGGCCTTCTTCTCGACGCCGACTTTCACATTCGCGAAGGACGGAATGTATTTCGAGAGCGGATCGTCGAGCTTGAGCTTGCCGTCCTCGATCAACTGCACCGCGACGACGGACGTGATTGCCTTGCTCATCGAGAACAGGCGGAAGATGGTCTTGTCCGTGATCGGCGCCTTGCTGGCGACGTCCTGCACGCCGAAGGCTTCGTGGTAGACCGGCTTGCCGTGCTGCTGGATCAGCACGGTTGCGCCGGCGATCTTGCCGGTCGCGACCTCGTTCTTGAAGAACTCACTGATCCTCAAGAGCTTGTCCTGGTTGAAATGCGCGCCGGCTGGAATTTCGTAGGTGCCTTCCGCACGCGCCAGCGATAGCACGCCGAGCGACAGCAATGCGCCGTAAGCAAATGAGCGCAGTCCAAATTGAAAAATCATATCCCCTCCCCGGAACACGGCCGCGCGGAGTGTACCGACCGCATCATCAGGCACAAGAGCCGCCGTGTCGCGCAAGCGCTTCGGCGTGGAGCTTGGCGCTCGGCTCAGCGAAGCAGCAGAACACCACGCGAGTGATGGACGGCGCCGCAGCGAGTCCTTCGATGGTCGTGCGCACGGCGATATCGGCTGCCCGGTCGGCCGGAAAGCGATAAATGCCGGTCGAAATCGCGGGCAAAGCCACCGAGGTCAGCTTGTGCTTGCCGCACAGCTCCATTGACCGACGATAGCAAGAGGCAAGCAGGTCGTCCTCGCCGTGGGTCCCGCCGTTCCAGACCGGACCGACCGTATGAATCACATGGGCGGCTTTGAGCCGGTAGCCCTTGGTGATCTTGGCGTCGCCCGTTTTGCAGCCGTGGAGCATACGGCATTCGGCAACCAGATCCGGCCCGGCCGCGCGATGGATCGCGCCATCCACGCCGCCCCCGCCAAGGAGCGACGTGTTGGCCGCGTTGACGACGGCGTCAACGCTCAGTGTCGTGATGTCGGCAACGACGATTTCGAGCTCCGCGCCACCAATCCGGCGCGACAGCGTAGTCACGCCCTTAGGCCGCGACGACGACGCCCTTCTCGGAGAAGAGCTGCTGCAATTCGCCGGCCTGGAACATCTCGCGGACGATGTCACAGCCGCCGACGAACTCGCCCTTCACATAGAGCTGCGGGATGGTCGGCCAGTTCGAATATTCCTTGATGCCGTTGCGCAGCTCGGCGGATTCGAGGACGTTGAGGCCCTTATAGCCGACACCGATATGGTCGAGAATCTGAACGACCTGGCCGGAGAAACCGCACTGCGGAAATTGCGGCGTACCCTTCATGAACAGAACCACGTCGTTCGACTTCACTTCATTGTCGATGAATTCCGCGATGCTCATATCCGTGTCCTTCTGGGGCAGAGCCCTCACCAATTGCTTCGGGCCGGCTCAGCCGATCTAACCCGATACCTGCCTATATATGTAGCCCAAACCGTTGTGCATCCAAAGTAAAATGGCGGCGAACGGTCTCTGTCCCGGGCTTCTTCCGGCCTTGGACGGCCGCCCCCGACAGCGCCGGGCCATTGCATGATGCCACGAATATCATCACGGGGGAGGACTTTCATACCGTAACGGAGCCCCTATCTAGGACGAACCTTGGTTTTGGAACCGGGCAACGCCAACAACGTTCTCTTGTCCTGTCTGGAGAAAAACGTGACGAAACCAGCCTCCGCCACGGCCGCCCCCGCGCTTTCGTCACCATCCTCCGAGGAGGACAGCCTCGCCCAGCGGCTGGAAGCGGCGTTTCTCGCGGTTCGCAACGAGACCGAACGCCGGGCTGCGCCGCTGTCGCCCGAAGACCAGCAGATCCAGTCCATGCCCGATGCGAGCCCCGCGAAATGGCATCGGGCCCATACCACCTGGTTCTGGGAGCAGTTCTTGCTCGGCGAGCACGCCCCCGGATACCGGCCCTTTCACCCCGATTTCGCGTTCCTGTTCAATTCCTATTATGTCAGCGCCGGCCCGCGTCATGCCCGCAACCATCGCGGCGATATCACCCGTCCGAGCGCAGACGAGGTCGGCGCCTATCGCAGATATGTCGATGCCGCCGTCGTCAAATTCTTCCGCGAAGCGAGCGATGACAAGCTCGCAGCCCTGGCGCCGCTGGTCGAGGTCGGGCTCAACCACGAGCAGCAGCATCAGGAGCTGATGTTCACCGACATCCTGCACGCCTTCGCGCAGAATCCGGTCTATCCGGCCTACGACCCGAACTGGCGCTTCCCGTTGGCGACGCGCGCCGGCGACGACTGGCTGAAGCTCAACGAAGGCATCCACACCGTCGGCCATGTCGACGACAGCTTTCATTTCGACAACGAGAAGCCTGCCCATCGCGCCCTCGTCGGCCCTGTCAAGGTCGCCCGCAATCTCGTCACCAATGGCGAATGGCTCGCCTTCATGCGCGACGGCGGCTACGCGAAAGCAACATTGTGGCTGATGGACGGCTTTGCCGCCGCCAGCAAGGACGACTGGCAGGCGCCGGGGCATTGGCGCGAGGTCGACGGCGCATGGCAGGTGATGACGCTTGCCGGTCTCAAGCCGGTCGATCCCGACGCACCGGTCTGCCATGTCAGCTATTACGAGGCGGATGCGTTCGCGCGCTGGGCCGGCAAGCATCTCCCGACCGAGATGGAATGGGAGGTCGCGGCCCGCACCGGGCAGCTCAACCACGCCTTCGGCATCGTCTGGCAGTGGACCCGCAGCTCCTATTCACCCTACCCCGGCTATCGCGCCCTCGAAGGCGCGCTCGGCGAGTACAACGGCAAGTTCATGATCAACCAATTGGTTCTGCGCGGCTCCTCGCTTGCAACTCCGGAGGACCACAGCCGTATTACCTATCGCAACTTCTTCTATCCGCACCATCGCTGGCAGTTCACCGGACTGCGGCTCGCCGATTACGTCTAGTCTTTAATCCGACGATAGATGCGCGCCGGACAGCGCGTTCAGGAGAGTATCATGAATGTGCACGCCAGCGCTTTGGCCGAAGCCCATCTTCCCGACGAGCAGACCACCGCTTTCGCCCGCGAGGCCATCGAGGACCTCTCGCAGCAGCCGAAAAAGCTGTCGCCGAAATACTTTTATGACGCGGCCGGATCGGAGCTGTTCGAGGCGATCACAAAGCTGCCGGAATATTATCCGACCCGCACCGAGCTATCGATCCTGAAGGAGCGCGGCAGCGAGATCGCGAAGATCATCCCCGAGCATGCGGCGCTGGTCGAGTTCGGCGCCGGCGCGACCACGAAGGTCCGCCTGCTGCTCAGCCACTGCAAATTCGCCGCCTATGTGCCCGTCGACATCTCCGGCGATTTCCTGGCGGCGCAGGCCAACGGCCTGAAGCGGGATTTCCCCTCGCTCGGCATCTATCCGGTCGCCGCCGACTTCACCACGCCGTTCGAGCTGCCGAAGGCGGTCGCATCCATGCCCAAGGTCGGTTTCTTCCCCGGCTCGACCATCGGCAATTTCGAGCCGCATGAAGCGCAGGCCTTCCTGAAGAGCGCCCGTACAATTCTGGGCCGGGGTGCGCAGATGATCATCGGCGCCGACCTCGAGAAGGACGAGCGCGTCCTGCACGACGCCTACAATGATTCCGCCGGCGTCACCGCGCGCTTCAACCTCAATGTGCTGGTGCGCATCAACCGCGAGCTCGGCGGCAATTTCGACCTGTCCGCCTTCACACATCGCGCGATCTACAATCGCGAGCGGCACCGCATCGAGATGCACCTGATCAGCAGGAAGAGCCAGACCGTGCGCCTGCTCGGCACCAGCTTCTCGTTCCGCCCCGGAGAAAGCATCCATACCGAGAACAGCTACAAATACAGCATCGACCGCTTCGCCGCGCTGGCGCAAGGCGCGGGCTGGAAGGTCCGCGAAAGCTGGACAGACGCTGCGAAGATGTTCTCGGTGCACGCGCTGGAAGTTGCAGAGTAGACGCGCCGGGAGCTCAATGCTCAGCGGCCTCCTCGCCCTTCGATCCCAGCGACACCGACTCCCACGCCGCGACCACGATCAAGATCACGCCGGTCGCGGCCGAGAGCCAGAGCGGCGACAGATCGGCTGCGAACCACCACAGCACCGCGAGCGCGATGATGCCGATGCCGTGCGAGAGCTGGAGGAAGCCGCGGATCGAATGCTTGAACAGGATGGTGCCGACCAGGAACACCATGGGACCGCCGATCGTGCTGACGATGGTGCGGATGTCGGAATGACCGGTCGGGTGTTTCAGCACCAGTTCGTCCGAGACCGCGGTCAGGATGATGCCGGCGACGATCGGCATGTGCAGATAGGTGTAGGCGAGCCGTGCCAGCCGGCCGGATTCGCTGGATTTCGAGATCCGCTCGGAGCCGGCCTCGGCGCCCTTGTGGAAATAGACCCACCACATCGCGATGCTGCCGACCAGGCACGAGACGAAAGCCGCAATATTCGCGGCCGTCCACTCCAGCTCGGCAAAGGTCGCGCCGTTGACCACGACGGCCTCGCCCAGCGCGATGATGATGAAGCCGGCGCAGCGCTCGGCCATGTGGTTGCCTTCGACCGCCCAGGCCTCGACCGACGAGAAACCCAGCTTCGGGACCCAGAACCGGACTGCGGGCGAGACATACTCCCAGCTGACCGCTGCGATCCACAGCCATAGCCGGGTCTCTCCCTCGGAAAGACCGCCCGCGATCCACAACACCGCCGAGATCGAGAGCCATGTCAGGATGCGGATCGCGTTGTGCCGCACCGCCGTGCGATGGCGCGGGGTCGCGAGCAGCCAGAATGCTGTGCGTCCGACCTGCATGGCCGCGTAGGCGATCGCGAACCACAGGCCCCGCCCCTCGAAGGCGGTCGGGATGGTCGTCGACAGCACGAGGCCGCCGAGCATCATCAGGAAGATCAGGATGCGGACCGGCGTCAGATCGGGATTGAGCCAGTTGGTGACCCAGGCGGTGTAGACCCATACCCACCACACCGCGAGAAACAGCACGGTGACATGCACAGCGCCAAGCAGCGTGAAATGGTGCAGCAGCGTGTGCGAGATTTGCGTGACGGCGAAGACGAAGACGAGGTCGAAGAACAGCTCGGCATTGGTGACGCGGCTGGGCTGGTTCGGCGTGATGACGCGAAACATCGCGCCGCGCGAGTTCTCGGCAGCCATCGTCGTCTCCCGTCGCGCTTATCAGGTCAGGTGCCGGGTACGCCGGTTTGCAGCGCCAGCGCATGCAGGACGCCGCCCATCTGGCCGCGCAGGGACTGATAGACGATCTGGTGCTGCTGGACGCGGGACTTGCCGCGGAAGGATTCCGAGATCACGGTCGCGGCATAGTGATCGCCGTCGCCGGCGAGGTCACGGATGGTCACCTCGGCATCGGGGATCGCTGCCTTGATCATCGCCTCGATATCGTGGGCGTCCATGGGCATTCGGGTCTAGCTCCTTAATCTCGGCTGCCAGGCAGCCTCGTCGTCGAATCGCTCGCCGGGGTCCGGATCTGCAAAGATAAGCTGGCCGGCGAGCCAAACTTAGCGTGAACGGCCTTCTACGTCACGCATTCCGGCACTATATCCCTGATCGCATCGGCACAAAGGCACGACAAAGTGCCGCGCGCGGCAGATCGATCGGAAAGGCGTGAAATCATGAAGCTTCCAGGGCCGGACCACCCCATCACGATCACCCCGAACCCGCGGCGTGTCCGCGTCACGGCGGGCGACGTCGTGATCGCCGAGACCAGCAAGGCACTGACCCTGAAGGAGGCCAAGTATCCGGCGGTGCAATATGTACCCCGGGAGGACGCCAACATGGCCCTCTTGGAGCGCACCGACCGCGTCACCCATTGCCCCTACAAGGGGGATGCGAGCTACTACAGCGTCAAGGCCGACGGCAAGACGCTCGACAACGCGATCTGGACCTACGAGACGCCCTTCCCCGCCATGACCGAGATTTCCGGCCACCTTGCCTTCTATCCGGACAAGGTGAAGATCGAGGAAGTGGGGTAATTTTGAATGCCGTCATTCCGGGGCGATGCGGAGCATCGAGCCCGGAATCTCGAGCTTCCGGGTCTGGTGCTAACGCACCATCCCGGAATGACCCAAGCGGCTACGCCCTGAAGATCGTCAGCCCCAGTATCAGCAGCGCCAGGAAGATCGCGACGAAGACGTAGAACAGGAAGCGCGCAATATCGGCAGAGGCCGCCGAGATGCCGGTAAAGCCGAACACGCCGGCCACGATCGAGACCAACAAGAAGATCAGTGCCCATTTCAGGATCGTCATCACCAGCTCCGAAATTGGTTCGCCCGTTTGCGCGAACGCTAACTTTGCTGCGCGGACCTGGTTCCTGATCGTCCCGAGATCGTCGTAGGGTTCACACAACCCTTGCTGAATCCGGTTCCGGGCGGCACAGTCCGTCCCCGGGACAGGAGCGCAATCGGGGCGACCATGACGACGATGTCACATACAGCGACGATCGGCCCGGAAGCACATGCCGCGCCGAAAGCCAAGGCGCGCAACCTGTCGCTCGATCGCGCCCGCACCTTCCTCACGCTCGTCGTGCTGCTGCACCATGCGGTGATCCCCTACACCCATTTCGGCCACACCGATCCCACGTCGTGGGCCGGCTTCGACGTGATCGTCCTCGCCACCGACAGCTTCTTCATGGCGATGTTCTTCTTCCTGTCGGGTCTGTTCACTTGGCCCGGCATCGCGCGCAAGGCGCCATCGGTCTTTCTGCGCGACCGTCTCTTGCGCCTCGGGCTGCCATTCGTGGTGGCGGCGTTCACCGTCATCCCGCTCGCCTATTACGCGATCGCGCTGCGGCACGATCCCGCGCTGAGCTTCGCTTCATTCTGGTGGAAGACGGTCACCGTTGGGCCGTGGCCGAGCGGCCCGATCTGGTTCGTGTGGGTGCTCCTGGCGTTCGACCTGACCGCGAGCCTGCTCTACCGGGTCTCGGCGCATCTGGTCGATCCCGGCAACCGCATTTCGCTGCGCGGATTTGAGCAGCCCACCGTGTTCTGGCTGGTGCTCGCCGCCGTGAGCGTCATCGTCTATCTGCCGGCGCTGGTCTATTTCGGCACCAACAAATGGTTCGAGTTCGGGCCGTTCTCGGTGCAGGCGAGCCGCATCCTGCTCTACTTCGCCTATTTCTTCATTGGCGCCAGCGTGGGAGCGGCGAATTTCGATCGCGGCATCCTCAGCCCCGAGGGCCAATTGCCGAAGAGCCGCTGGCAATGGGTGATCATCACGCTGATCCCGTACTGCCTGATGTGGTGCATGATCTACGTCAAGCGGGAGATTCTCGGGAATCCCGATCACCTGCCGCACTGGTACCACGTGTTCTACGGCACGTTCTTCGTGCTGTTCTCGGCCTCGATCCTGCTGGCGATCCTCGCCTTCTTCCTGCATTCGAAGGCGCCGGGACCGAACCTGCTCGACCGCATGCAGGCGGATGCCTACGGCATGTTCCTGGTGCACTACCCGATCGCGCTATGGATCCAGTATGCGCTCTATGACTATTCGTGGCCCGCGATCGTAAAGGCCGCGATCGGCTTCGTGCTCACGGTGATCCTGAGCTGGGGCCTGACGGCGGCCTTGCGGAAGATTCCGGGAGCGTCGCACGTGTTGTGAGGAGCCTTGCTACGAAGCGATCCAGACTGCCTCAACGGCAAGATTCTGGATTGCTTCGCTAGGCTCGCAATAGCAATGGCGGAGTGCGTGGCCGCAGCTCAGGCCGCCTTGCCGCCCATATATTCCGGCAGCCAGCGCTCGAACGACTTGCGCAAGCTGTCGATCGCAACCGGCGCCTCGCCGGCGATCGCGATCGCATCGCCGCCGGTGGTGCCGATCCGCACGCAGGGCACCTCGCAGCCGCGCATCTTGGCGAGCACGCGGCCGGCCTCGGTTTCCGGCACGGTCACGAGATAGCGCGCCTGGTCCTCGCCGAACCAATAGGCCTGCGAGACGAGCGACGTCGGCGCCGCCAGCAGCTTTGCGCCGATGCCGCTCGCGATCGCCATCTCGGCGAGCGCGATCAGCAGACCGCCGTCGGAGAGGTCGTGCACAGCGGTCGCGGTGCCCGCATGGATCATGCCGCGCACGCAGTCGCCGTTGCGCTTCTCGGCGGCGAGGTCGACCGGCGGCGGCGCGCCCTCCTCGCGACCGCAGATGTCGCGCAGGTACACGGACTGGCCGAGCCAGCCATGGGTCTCGCCGACGAGCAGGATCGCCTCGCCCTCCGCCTTGAAGGCCAGTGACGCAGACTTGGTGAAATCGTCGAGCAGGCCGACGCCGCCGATCGAGGGCGTCGGCAGGATCGCGCGGCCGTTGGTCTCGTTGTAGAGCGAGACGTTGCCGGAGACGACCGGGAAGTCGAGCGTGCGGCAGGCTTCCGAGATGCCTTTCAGGCAGCCGACGAACTGGCCCATGATCTCGGGACGCTCGGGGTTGCCGAAATTGAGATTGTCGGTGATCGCGAGCGGCTTGCCGCCGACCGCGGTGATGTTGCGCCAGGCTTCGGCCACCGCCTGCATGCCGCCTTGATAAGGATCGGCCTCGCAATAGCGCGGCGTGACGTCGACGGTCAGCGCGAGCCCCTTCGGCCCGTCCTGCACGCGTACCACGGCGGCATCGCCGCCGGGCCGCTGCATGGTGTTGCCGAGGATGACGTGGTCGTACTGCTCCCAGACCCAGCGCTTAGAGCACATGTCGGGCGTGCCGATCAGCTTCTCCAGCGCGGCGCCGAGGCCCATCGGCGCGACCACGTCGCGCGCGTGCACGACCGGCAGCGCGGCGGAGGCGACATGCGGGCGGTCATAGACAGGCGCCTCGTCGCCGAGCTCCTTGATCGGCAGATCGGCCATGACGTCGCCGCCGTGCTTGACCACGAAGCGCTTGCTCGGCGTGGTGTAGCCGACAATCGCAAAATCGAGCCCCCACTTCGTGAAGATCTCCTCGGCTTCCTTCTCCTTCTCGGGCTTGAGCACCATGAGCATGCGCTCCTGGCTCTCCGAGAGCATCATCTCGTAGGCGCTCATGCCGGTCTCGCGGGTCGGCACCGCGTCGAGATCGAGATCGACGCCGAGGTCGCCTTTGGCGCCCATCTCGACCGCGGAGCAGGTCAGGCCCGCCGCGCCCATGTCCTGGATCGCGATGACGCAGCCCTTCTCCATGATCTCGAGGCAGGCTTCCAGCAGCAGCTTTTCGGCGAAGGGATCGCCGACCTGCACGGTCGGGCGCTTCTCCTCGGACTTGTCGTCGAACTCGGCCGAGGCCATCGAGGCGCCGTGGATGCCGTCGCGGCCGGTCTTGGAGCCGAGATAGACGATCGGCATGTTCACGCCGGAGGCGGCCGCATAGAAGATCTTGTCGGCATCGGCGAGGCCGACCGCCATCGCGTTGACCAGGATGTTGCCGTCATAGCGGGTGTGGAAGCGCACCTGGCCGCCGACCGTCGGCACGCCGAAGGAATTGCCGTAGCCGCCGACGCCGGCGACGACGCCGGAGACGAGGTGCCGGGTCTTGGCATGCTCGGGCGCGCCGAAGCTCAGCGCGTTCAGGCAGGCGATCGGACGCGCGCCCATGGTGAAGACGTCGCGCAAGATGCCGCCGACGCCGGTGGTCGCGCCCTGGTACGGCTCGATGTAGCTCGGATGGTTGTGGCTCTCCATCTTGAAGACCACGGCCTGGCCGTCGCCGATGTCGATCACGCCGGCATTCTCGCCGGGGCCCTGGATCACCCAGGGGGCCTTGGTCGGCAGGCCGCGCAGATGGATGCGCGAGGATTTGTACGAGCAGTGCTCGTTCCACATCGCCGAGAAGATGCCGAGCTCGGTGAAGGTCGGCTCCCGCCCGATCAGCTTCAGGATGCGCTCATATTCGTCGGGCTTGAGCCCGTGGGCGGCAACCAGTTCGGGGGTGATCTTGGGTTCGTTCTTCATGGATTCGGGGCTTTCGGCGGCGGTTTGGCCGTTCTTAGGAACATCGGGGGCCTTGGAAAAGCCCTTTATGGCGCATTTTCCCGCTGTCCCACGTTTTGCGGTCGGGGGCTGCGGGAACGGGAATTGCACGGCGCGGACGGATCGGATTTAAGGGCAAAAGACCCGTAATTGAAGGCCCCTTTCCTTGCACGAACTGACCAAAATGGCCGCTTCGCCACGCCCCGAGCTGCATGTCGCGACCGAGGGCGAATTCCAGGGATGGCAG
Source organism: Bradyrhizobium sacchari (assembly GCF_002068095.1). GTDB lineage: Bacteria > Pseudomonadota > Alphaproteobacteria > Rhizobiales > Xanthobacteraceae > Bradyrhizobium > Bradyrhizobium sacchari. The sequence continues at coordinate 139,944 of NZ_LWIG01000066.1, forward strand.
ACTTGGATCCGCGACAGCTTTGAGAACCATATCGGCCCCTTCTGGCACCGCCTGGAGGCGGACGGCAGCGTCCGCTGCGCCTTCCGGGTCGAAAAGAAGCACCTGAACGGCTCCGGGAACGTCCATGGCGGCTGCTTCATGGCCTTCGCCGATTACAGCCTGTTCGCGATCGGCCGCCACGCCCTGAACGGCAAAGGCGTGACCGTCAACTTCGGCTGTGAATTCCTCGACGCGGGCCATGAGGGCGAGCTGATCGAGTGCACCGGCGAGGTCACCCGCGCCGGCAAGTCGCTGATCTTCCTGCGCGGGCAGATGACCTCTGGCGAGCGTCTTCTGTTCACCTTCTCCGGGACGATCAAGCGGGCGAAGTGGAAGTCGCTGCCTCAGCCGAACGCATAGCTCGACGCCTTCCTTTTTCCACTCCCCTCGCCCAGACTTGGGTCGAGCGCGTTCGCGCCGGGGAGCAGAAACAAGGTGCCGCAGAGCACATCGCCAACGGGTCGCACGACGGCCTCCGTCGCATCGCCATTGCCATCCATGCCCGCCACTGGCGCGCGCAACTGGCGCGACTATGCGCTGCTGCTCGCGCTGGCCTGCTGCTGGAGCTCGACCTATCCGCTGGCCAAGCTGGCGCTCGACACCATCCCGCCCATCACTTTCATCTCCGCGCGCTCGCTGATCGCGGCCGCCTTCCTGTTCGCGATCCTGTGGATGCGCGGCACCAGAATTCCCACCGACGCCAAAGCCTGGAAGCTGTTTGCGACCCAGCAATTGATCAACTCGACCTTCCCGTTCCTGATCATCACCTGGTCGCAGCTCTATGTGCCGGCATCGAACACGGTGGTGCTGGCCTCGACCACGCCGATCTTCGCCTTCCTCATCACCTCGCTGATCACGCGGCACGAGCCGGCGACGCTGCTGAAGCTCGCCGGTGCGATTTTGGGGCTCGCCGGCACCGTCGCCATCGTCGGCCTTGATGCGCTGCGCGGCTTCGGGAGCGAGATCGTCGCGGAGATCGCGATCCTGCTCGCCACCATCTCCTTTGCCTGCGCGACCATCTTCGGCCTGAGGCTGTCCGACTACGACCCGATGGTGGTGGCAGCCGGTTCGCTCTTGTTCGGCGGCCTCGTGCTGCTGCCGCCCGCGCTGATCATCGATCGGCCCTGGACGTTGCATCCGACGTTTCAGGCCATCGTCGCCACCATCGTCATGGGCATCGTCTCCAGCGCATTGGGATTGATGCTGTTCTATGTCTGCCTCGGCCGGCTCGGCACGCTCACCACCAACGCGCAAGGCTATTTGCGCATCCCGATCGGCGTAGGGCTATCAGTGCTGCTGCTCGGCGAGACCGTGCCGTCGAACCTGGCGCTGGGCCTGCTGCTGGTGATGGCCGGCGTTGCCGCGATGACGGTGCCGGCGGAGAGGTTCAAGCTGCGCTAGCGGAATGAGATTTGGTTGGATTGGTGCGAGCCGAGATCAACGTCGCGATGGCCCGGCTGCTACTGTTTGGCGTCGTCCGCCAGCATCTTCCGGTACTTCTCGACGTCGCGCGTCACCAGTTGCTGCAGCAGCTCCGGCGTATGCTCGTTGTCATCGGGGGCGACGGTCGAGAGCTCGGCAAAGCGCTTCTTCACTGCGTCGGTCTCGACCGCGGTGCGCGCCGCTGCATTCAGCTTGGCGACAATGACCGGCGGCGTGCCCTTCGGCGCGAACAGGCCGTTCCAGCCCTGCGCTTCGAACTCCGGCAGCCCGGCTTCGGACGACGTCGGCAGCTCCGGCAGCGTCGCCAGCCTTACGGTCGAGCCGACCACGAGGCCCCTCACCAGCTTCTCGTTGATCGACTGCGAGACTGAAGCCGCCGCATCGCAGACGCCGTCGATCTGGCTGCCGACCGCGTCCGTCAGCGCAGGGGCTGCGCCGCGATAGCCGACCAGCGTCGCATCGATCCCGGCGGCGGTGACGAAGCTCTTGCAGATCAGGTAGTTCGACGAACCGACGCCGGCATGGCCGAGATTGATCTTGCCGGGATTGGCCTTGGCGTAGGCGATGAACTCCTTGAGGTCCTTTGCCGGAAAATCCTTGCGCAGCGCGATGATGCCGAACGTCTTCGCCACCATCGCAATCGGCACGAAGGAGTCAGGCGTGAACGGCAGCTTTGGATAGATCGTGTAGGTCGCGGCATTGGTGCCGGCATTGCCGATCGCAATGGTGTAGCCGTCAGGCTCGGCACGGGAGGCGCGCGCCAGCGCGGTCGAGCCACCGGCACCCGCGACGTTCTCGATCACGATGGTCTGGCCGAGCGCGATGCCCATCTGCTCGGCGACGGTGCGCGCGATCACGTCCGAGGTGCCGCCCGCCGCGAACGGCACGATCATGGTGATCGGACGCTTGGGATAGTCCTGCGCAAACGCGGCACTTCCCAACGAAAGTGTTGCGAACGTCAGCGCCGCGATCGCGGCGAGCGCGCGCTGCATTGCGAACGAGATCACGCGGCCTTGTCCAGATGCTGGGCGAGGCCGGCGAACAGGCCGCGGCCGTCGGTACAGCCCATGATGTCTTCGACGTGGTTTTCCGGATGCGGCATCATGCCAAGCACGTTGCCCTCGTCGTTGACGATGCCGGCGATGGAATGCGCGGCACCATTGATGTTGGCGGCCTCGTCGACCACGCCATCGGCCGAGCAATAGCGATAGAGCACGCGCCCCTCGCCTTCGAGCCGCTTGATGGTCTCTTCATCGGCTTCGTAATTGCCCTCGCCATGGGCGACCGGCACGCGGATCACCTGGCCGGCATTGTAGCCGCGCGTGAACGGGGTGTCGGAACGCTCGACGCGCAGATGCACATCCTTGCAGATGAATTTCAGCCGCGCATTGCGCATCAACACGCCCGGCAACAGGCCGGATTCGCAGAGGATCTGAAAGCCGTTGCAAACGCCGAGCACGAGGCCACCCTTGGCCGCATAATCGCGCACCGCACCCATCACCGGCGCACGCGCGGCAATTGCGCCGCAGCGCAGGTAATCGCCATAGGAGAAGCCGCCGGGCACGACCACGAGATCGGTGCCTGATGGCAGCGACGTCTCGGCGTGCCAGACCATCGCCGGCTCGCTGCCGGAGATCAGCCTCAATGCGCGCGCCATGTCGCGCTCACGGTTGATTCCGGGAAAGACGAGGATGGCGGCTTTCATGTTCGGGTTCCGACGGTGACGGGAATCGGGCTGGCCAGAGGGCCAATTCGTCAGGAGACATAGCCATTTGACGGGGATTTTACCAGTGCTAGCCTTGCCGGGCGGCCTTGTACACAGGCCATAGCCACGGCGCCTGGCGCCGCGATTTTTTACCCCGGGATTGAAGCCATGAATGTCCCGTCGCGGCCCGCATCTCCCTCCGAGCCGGTATCCGCCGAAGGTGTCGTCGCTGCCGGCGCCTATGTCGACGGAAGGCGCATCGCCAACATTGCCGTCAGCGAAGCGTCGAGCTGGCGGGCCAAGCCCGGCCACGTGGTCTGGATCGGCCTGCACGAGCCCGACATGGCGCTGCTCGGCGCGGTGCAGAAGCAGTTCGACCTGCACGAGCTCGCGATCGAGGACGCCAACCACGCCCATCAGCGGCCCAAGATCGAGCAATATGGCGAGGCCCTGTTCATCGTGGCGCGAACGGCGCAGTTGATCGAGGGCCGCATCGCCTTCGGCGAGACCCACATCTTCGTCGGCGAGGGCTATCTGGTCTCGGTGCGCCACGGCGCCTCGACCTCCTACACGCCAGTGCGCGAACGCTGCGAAAGCTGCCCGCGGGCGCTCGCGCGCGGCGAGGACTACATCCTGTACGCCATCCTCGATTTCATCGTCGATAATTACTCACCCGTGCTGGAGAGCATTCACGAAGAGGTCGAGGAGATCGAGGACAACGTGCTCGCCCACGCGATCACCAGGGCGCAGATCGAGCGGCTCTACATGCTGCGCCGTGACCTGCTGCGGCTCCGCAATGCGATCGGACCGCTGGTGGAGGTCTGCCGCCGGCTGGAGCACGACGAGCTGTCGATGGTCCGTGCGACGATGCAGCCCCTATTCCGCGACGTCACCGACCACGTCAGGAACATCCAGGAGCGCATCGATTCCATGCGCGAAGTGCTGGCCTTCGCCTTCGAAGCGAGTCTGCTGGTCGGCCAGGCGCAGGAGACGGCGGTGTCGAAAAAGCTCGCCTCGTGGCTCGCGATTCTCGCTGTCCCCACTGCCCTTGCAGGCATTTACGGCATGAACTTCAAGAACATGCCGGAGCTACAATGGGAGTACGGTTATCCCGTGCTTCTGGGCGTGATGGCCGTTTCGTGCATCGCGCTCTATTGGCGCTTTCGTCGCGTCGGGTGGCTGTGAGCGCCGGCCCGATATTATCGGACTGGCACGTCCTTGCGCTCAAGCCTACGCTCGATACGATCGAGCCTGCCCTCATGCCTCACCAGCGTGGCATGGACGCCGGCGATCTCCTGAAAGACACTTTTGACGTCCTGGCGAGCCGCGTATTGGGATGTCCGCAACGCAAGTATTGCCTGCTTCATTTCATCGATCTTGCCATCGAACCTGTGCGAGCCGCGCCTGGATCGATTGCGACACCTCGAACATCAGCTCGGGCGTCACATCGGACATTTCACCTACCCTTATGCTTTCATCTCGATAGCATAATTCTCGATCACGGTGTTCGCCAGCAGCTTGTCGGCAGCTTCCTTCAGCGCGGCTTGCGCCTTGGCCTTGTCGGAGCCGGCGAGTTCGATGTCGAACACCTTGCCCTGGCGGACGCTGGCGACGCCGTCGACGCCGAGCGACTTCAGCGCGCCTTCGATGGCCTTGCCCTGCGGATCGAGGATGCCCGTCTTTAGGGTAACGGTAACACGTGCCTTCACGTCTATATCCCTCTTAGCTCTTCACCAGCACCGGGCCCGTGCCCTGCGGACGCTCGTTCTCCATGAGGATGCCGAGACGCTTTGCGACTTCCGTATAGGCCTCCAGCAGGCCACCGAGATCGCGGCGGAAACGGTCCTTGTCGAGCTTCTCGTTCGACTTGATGTCCCACAGACGGCAGCTGTCCGGCGAGATCTCGTCGGCGACGATGATCCGCATCATCTCGTTCTCGAACAGGCGGCCGCACTCCATCTTGAAATCGACGAGCCGGATGCCGATGCCGAGGAAGAGGCCGGTGAGGAAATCGTTGACGCGGATGGCGAGCGCCATGATGTCGTCGATCTCCTGGGGCGTCGCCCAGCCGAAGGCGGTGATGTGCTCTTCCGACACCATGGGGTCGTTGAGCTGGTCGTTCTTGTAATAGAATTCGATGATCGAACGGGGCAGCTGCGTGCCCTCCTCGATGCCGAGGCGCTGCGACAGCGAGCCGGCGGCAACGTTCCGCACCACCACTTCCAGCGGCACGATCTCGACCTCGCGAATCAACTGCTCGCGCATGTTGAGGCGGCGGATGAAATGGGTCGGTACCCCGATGTCGTTGAGGTGCTGAAACAGGTACTCCGAGATCCGGTTGTTGAGGACACCCTTGCCCTCGATCACCTGATGCTTTTTCGCATTGAACGCGGTGGCGTCGTCCTTGAAGTGCTGGATCAGGGTGCCGGGCTCCGGGCCTTCGTAGAGAACCTTTGCCTTGCCTTCATAAATGCGACGCCGACGGCTCATGGGGATGTACCGTGTTTTGTTGAAATCCATGAATTTGGTGTGCTCCGGTTGACTAGGATTACGACCCACAGCGGAGCTGCCGTGAACGGCCCGGAACCCATCCATAACCCAAGGAAACTCCATGGAAACAGAACGGGAACCAAACCTTTAGGCAACCTATCCGATTGGCTGTCCGAGCACAATCGATCCGGCCGTCCGGCGCCAACTTATACCGTCTTGCCTGCGGCTTAACGGCTCGTTGTTTTGCCGATTCGTGCTCCTTATCTAGGCATGCGCCGGGGCCATCGCAACGAGGGTCGCCGGGTCCAGTCAGCAGGGAATTGGAAGAGGCATGAGCGAAATCAACAAGCGCGAGGAAGGTTTCGAGAAGAAGTTCGCCCTCGACGAGGAGCAGAAATTCAAGGCGGAGGCCCGCCGCAACCGTCTGCTCGGGCTGTGGGCGGCCGAAAAGCTCGGCATTTCGGGCGAAGCCGCCACCGCCTATGCCAAGGAAGTCGTCGCGGCCGATTTCGAGGAGGCCGGCGATGGCGACGTTCTGCGCAAGGTCATGGCCGATTTCGCCGGCAAGAACGTCGTCGTCACCGAACAGGCGATTCGCGCCAAGATGAGCGAGCTGCTCGCGGTCGCCGCCGCCGAGGTAAAGGCAGGGAAATAAAACGTTCAGGCCCGACGCCGGCGCGCAACGACCTTGCGCGCCGGCGATCTTTTTCGGCCTCCGCGGATGTTCGAGACGTCGGCCCTGGCGTAGTCGCGGCGGATGGTCTCGAGCAGGCGCAGAGCGGCAGCGCTGAGGAAGCCGCCGCGACGCGTCACCAGCACGATATGCTGGTCCGCCGCCAGATCGCCCACAGTGATCGTCGAGATCGCTCCCGCACGCAGTTCCTCCGCCACGTGGCTCTGCGCCAATAGCGCAAGGCCGAAGCCCGCCTCCACGAGCCGCTTCTGGGCGGTAAGGCTGTCCACCGCCGTCCACTCCACGCCCCCGAGACCTTGCGTCAGGAACAGCGCGAACACGTGAGCTGCCGCGATCTCGCGGCGGCCGCGTGTTTCCGGGAACGCGATCCAGCGCTCGCCGCGCAGTTCGGCAAGCCGCTTCACGCGCTTGCCGGCAAGTGGATGATCGGACGCACAGACCACCTGCAACGCCTCGCGCAGCACCAGCTCATAAGCGAGATCGTCGGCACGGTCGGCGTTGTAACGCAAGCCGATCGTGGCCTCGCCGCGCCGGATGAGATCAGAGACCTCCGCGCTGGTCGCGGTCCGCAAGGCGAACGCGACGGCGGGATTTTCCGCGACAAACCGCTTCATGATGCCGGACAGGCGGCCGTCGGCGAGCGTGCCGGTCACGGCCAGCGAAACCGGCCCCGAATTCTGCTTGGTCAGCGCGCGTATCGCCTGCTCGGCGTCCTGCGCCGCCGCGACGGCGCGCTCGGCATAGGGGATCAACACGCGCCCGGCATCGCTGAGCCGCGTGCGGCCCGCGATCCTCTCGAACAGGGGCACGCCGAGCTCCTGCTCCAGCAGCGCGATGCGACGGGAAATCGCCGGCTGCGAGCGATGCAGGAATTTCGCTGCGTTCGAGATGCCGCCGCGCCGGTGCACGACCAAGAACGTGTTCAGCGCGTCGCTGTCCATGCCGGACCTCATGCAAAAAGCTGATGATATCGACAGAAATAACAAATTTGTCTGATGCAGAAAACCGCCCTATCGCTGCTGCAGCAATAGCAGACCGAAGGAGCCACCATGCGTAGCCAGGCCGACAAGGCAGCACGATTTCGCGAACTGCATCAGCGCCCCGGCGCCTTCATCATCCCGAACCCCTGGGATGCCGGCACCGCAAAACTGCTGGCGTCGATGGGGTTCGAGGCGCTGGCGACGACGAGCCTTGGCCTTGCCAACACCCTCGGCAGCACGACCGTCAACCTGGATGCCATCCTTGAAAACTGCCGGATCATCGCCGAGGCGACCGATCTTCCCGTCAATGCCGACCTCGAAAACTGTGGCGCCGACGACCCGAAGACCGCGGCAAGGGCCATCACGCGCGCCGCGGAGGCCGGCTGCGTCGGCGGCTCGATCGAGGATTTTACCGGCGATCCGCGCAAGCCGATCTACGAATTCCAGCTCGCGGTCGAACGCGTGCATGCCGCCGTCGAGGCGGCACGCACGCTCCCCTTCCCGTTCACGCTGACGGCCCGCGCGGAGAACCTGCTGAAGGGCAATAGCGATCTCGACGACACGATCCGGCGGCTTCAGGCCTTCGAGGCCGCCGGCGCCGACGTGCTGTATTCACCGGGGGTGCACGACATCGAGACCATCCGCACCGTGGCCTCGTCGGTCAAAAAGCCCTTCAACCTGGTGATGGGCTTTGCCGATCCGACGCTGACCGTCGAGCAGATTGCCGCTGCCGGCGTCAAGCGCATCAGCGTCGGCGGCGCGATGGCGCGTTATGCGCTGGCGGCGTTCCTGAAGAGCGCACACGAGATGAAGGAGAACGGCTCCTTCACCTTTGTTCGCGAGATGGCGCCGATCAAGCAGGTGCGTGACGCCTTCGCGTCGCTCAGCCCTCCTTGAAGCCGTACTCCGGCACGTTGCCGCTGGCGCCGTAATATTTGTACGGCAGGAACTTGCCGCTCATGGTGATCTTGACGCGGTCGCCCTTCGGATTGGCGACCCGCTCGATGCCCATGTCGAAGTCGATCGCCGACATGATGCCGTCGCCGAACTCTTCCTCGATCAGCGCCTTCCAGGCCGGGCCGTTCACCATCACCATCTCGTAGAAGCGATAGATCAGGGGATCGGTCGGCGGCATCGGCGTGCCGGTGCCGCGCATCGGCACCTCGTTGAGCATGGCCGTCTCGGTTTTCGACAGGCCGAACAGCTCGCCGGCGTTGGCCGCCTGCGGCTTCGTCAGCTTCATCTGGCCCATGATCGCGCCGACGATCAGCACCTCGGAATAGCCGCCGATCTTCTCGCAGATATGTTTCCAGCTCCAGCCCTTCTCGCGCTTGATGTCGAGCAGTTTTTCGGTGAGGTCTTCGCGTTTCATGTCAGTGTCTCCTCGTTAGGCGGTCAGTCCGGGATTGGTCCCGGGTGTCCAGGTCTGTCGTTGCTCTTCACCGCTGGATGCGATCGAGAGGCCAGGCTTGCCGATGCGCACCACGGGCACGTTGCGGGGATCGTGATCCGGTGTCTCGGCGGCGAAGGTCTTGCTGCGCGTCACCAGGAAATCGATGATGTGGTTGCGCAGTGCGTAGTAGAGCGGATGGCGGTGCAGGTCGGTGCGGCCGCGGTCCCTGGGCAGCGGATTCTCGACGACCTCGGCCAGCACCGCGCCGGGACCGTTGGTCATCAGGAAAATCTTGTCGGCGAGATAGATCGCCTCGTCGACGTCATGGGTGATCATGAACGCGGTCTGCCCGGTCTCCAGGCAAATCCGCCGCACCTCGTCCTGCAGCGTGCCGCGCGTCAGCGCGTCGAGCGCCGAGAACGGCTCGTCCATCAGCATCATCTTCGGCGTGATCGACAGCGCCCGCGCGATGCCGACGCGCTGCTTCATGCCGCCCGACAGTTCTGACGGCCGCTTGTGCTCGGAGCCCGTGAGGCCGACGAGATCGATGAATGTCTGCGCGTGCGCCTTGACCTTGGCGCGGTCCCAGCTCCGCCATTTCGAACTCACGGCATAGGCGACGTTGCCGAGCACGGTGCGCCATGGCAGCAGCGCGTGGCTCTGGAAGATCACGGCGCGGTCGAGGCTGGTGCCCGAGATCGCCTGGCCGTCGACGATGACGGCGCCCTCGGTCGGCGCATCGAGGCCGGCGAGGATGTTGAGCACCGTGGTCTTGCCGCAGCCGGAATGGCCGATCACGCAGCAGAACTCGCCGCGCGCCATCGAGAGCCAGAGGTTCTCGAACACGGTGGTCGTCGCGCCAGCGGCGCCGGGATAGCGCTTCGCAATGCCTTCGATCGAGATGAACTTGTCGGACACAGGCTTTACTCCGGAAACGTGACCATGCGCGTGAAGCGCGCCAGGATCTGGTCGAGCAGCATGCCCACGATCCCGATCAGGAGGATCGCGATGATCACGTTGGTGATCGAGAGGTTGTTCCACTCGTTCCAGACGAAGTAGCCGATGCCGGTGCCGCCGACGAGCATCTCCGCCGCGACGATCACGAGCCAGGCGATGCCGATCGAGATGCGCATGCCGGTCAAAATCGTCGGCGCCGCTGCAGGCAGGATCACGGTGAAGGCGCGCCTGATGGTGCCGACCTCCAGCGTGCGGGCGACGTTGATCCATTCCTTGCGCACGCTGGCGACGCCGAACACGGTGTTGAGCAGCATCGGCCAGATCGAGCAGATGAAGATCACGAAGATCGCGGAGACCGAGGAATCCTTGATGGTGTAGAGCGCCAGCGGCATCCAGGCGAGCGGCGAGATCGGCTTCAAGACCTGGATGAAGGGATCGAGCGCCTTGCTGAGCAGCGGCGACATGCCGATGAGGAAGCCGAGCGGGATCGCGACCAGCACCGCGAGCAGATAGCCGGTGCCAACGCGCGCAATGGAGTAGGCGAGCTGGATGCCGAGCCCCTTGTCGTTCGGCCCGTTGTCGTAGAACGGCCGCTTGAGGTGCTCCCAGAGTTTTGCACCGACGTCGAGCGGGCCCGGCATGGCGGATTTGCCCTGCGTCGCTGTGAGGCCCATCAGCTTGGCGTATTCCGGGCTCATCGTCGCCACCGGGGCCGTCGAGCGCGTCGCGAGATGCCAGATGCCGAGGAAGGCGGCCAGCAGCACGATGGAGACGAGGCCGGCGCGAAAGCGAAGGGAGGATGTCATCGCTTCACGACGCCTTCCTGATCTTGAAGCTGGCGAGGTAATCCTCGGGCTTGGCCGGATCGAAAGTCTTGCCCATCACCGCGAACGACTTGTAGCTGCTCGCCGGCGGCGACAGGCCCATCTCGGTCATCAGCTTCTTGGTGTCGGTCGCCAGATAAACCTGCTCGGCCACCGCCTTGTAATCGACATCGCCCTTGATCTGGCCCCAGCGCTTCATCTGCGTCAGCATCCACACCGCAAAGGACTGCCAGGGGAACGGATCGAAATCGACACGCTTTGCATCGGTCTTCACCCCGCCAAGGCCGTCGGCATAGGTGCCGGTCAGCACCTGCTCCAGCACCGTCACCGGCGCGTTGATGTAGTTGGCCGGCGCGATCGCTTCCGCGATCTGCTTGCGGTTCTCCGCCTTCGACGCATAGGCGGTGGCATCGACGATGGCGCGGGTCAGCGCGGCAAAGCTGTTCGGCGCTGATGTGATGAACTCGCGGCTGGCGGCAAAGCTGCAGCAGGGATGGCCGTCCCAGATCTCCTTCGACAAGAGATGCATGAAGCCGACGCCGTCATAGATCGCGCGCTGGCAGATATTGTCGGGCGCGAGGAAGCCGTCGATGTTGTCGGCGCGCAAATTTGCCACCATCTCCGGCGGCGGCACCGAGCGCAGCTGCACGTCGGTATCTGGGTCGAGGCCGTGCTCGGCGAGATAATAGCGCAGCAAATAATTATGCATGGAATAGTCGAAGGGGATCGCGAATTTCAGGCCCTTCCAGTCCTTCGGATCGCGCTTGTCCTTGTGCTTGGTCGCCAGCACGATGCCCTGCCCGTTGATGTTCTCGATCGCGGGCACCGCGAACGGAATGGCATTGGCACCGAGGCCGAGCGAGATCGCAATCGGCATCGGCGCCAGCATGTGGGCGGCGTCGTATTCCTTGTTGATGGTCTTGTCGCGGATCACGGCCCAGCCCGCGGTCTTCACCACTTCGACATTGAGGCCGTGCTTGGCATAGAATCCCATCGGCGCCGCCATGATGATGGGCGTCGCGCAGGTGATCGGAATGAAGCCGACCTTGAGGTCCTTCTTCTCGGGCGCACCGGTCTGCGCAAACACTTCGGTCGCGGTCTTGAGCGGGAAGAACTGCGAGAGTGCCGCGAGCGCGGTGGACGCGCCCACCGATTTCAGGAACGCGCGCCGCGCCACGTCCTGCGGAAACATCGCGCGCATCACCGCGGAAGCGACGACGCCCTCGTAGCGCTTCTCCTCGCTCGCGACGGGATCGCAGCGCAGGCCGGTGGCCTGCTCGTGCTCGGCCGCGGATTGATGCTGGCCGCAGACGCAGCCGGCTTGAAGGTTGCGATCGGGATCAAACGGATTGTCGAAAGTGGACATCGGGCCCTCCTGCGCGTCATTGCTGGGGGGAATTACGCAAGGAGCATGCCACCGCCGTCAGGCCAGCCAGTGCCTTGATGACGCAGCACTTTCGCCCGCGCTTGGCCACTACGAAAACTCGTGATAAACGAGATTTCGTAGTTCAATGACGAGATTTCGTAATGGCAACGACGCCGATGCCCGCCCCCGACGATGTGGCTCCCGCCATCGATCCGCGCATCACGGCGTTCGAATCCTCGGTCGAGGCGACACTGCTGGTCGATCCCTTCAGCGATCAGATCGTCGATGCCAATCCCGCCGCCTGCGCCCTGCTCGGCTATGACCGCGCCCTGCTGCGGCAAACGAAGGCGAGCACGCTCCACGCCGGCGAGCTTCCCGCGCTGACCGTCTTCACCCAGGCCGTGCTGCACAAGGGGGCCTACTGGACCACTTCGCTCAATCCCCGCCATGCGACGGGGCAAAATCTCCAGCTCGAATATGCCGGCTGCCTGCTGCCGCATGACGGCCGCTCGCTGCTGCTGCTGACGCTGACCGATCTCGAAGCCCGCCGCCGGCGCAATGTCGATGCCGCCGCCGAAGACCACATGCGCGGCGGTATTTCGACCTGGCAGCGGGTCGAGCGCGTGTTCCAGGACATCGAGCGCGAGAACCAGCTGATCCTGCGCGCGGCCGGCGAAGGCATCTACGGCGTCAACGCGGAAGGCAAGACCACCTTCGTCAATCCCGCCGCGGAACGGATGCTGGGCTGGACCGCCGAGGAGCTGGTCGGCAAGGAGATCCACCCGATCATGCATCACACCCATCACGACGGCCGCCACTATCCCAACCACGACTGCCCGATCTATGCGGCGTTCCGCGACGGCGCCGTGCACCAGGTCGATGGCGAGGTGTTCTGGCGCAAGGACGGCTCGCCGGCCTGGGTCGAATACACCTCCACGCCGATCCGCGATCGCGGCGTCGTGGTCGGCGCCGTCGTCGTGTTCCGCGACGTCAGCCAGCGCCGCGAGGCCGACGAGAAGCTGCATGCGGCCCTCGCCGAGGTCGACCGCCTGCGCGAGCGGCTGGAGCTGGAGAACGCTTATCTGCAGGAGGAGATCCGCATCGAGACCAATCCCCGCGGCATTATCGGTGGAAGCGAGGCGATCCAGAAGACGCTGCGCCAGGTCAAGCTGGTGGCGCCGACCACCGCGGCGGTGATGATCACAGGCGAGTCCGGCACCGGCAAGGAGCTGATCGCGCGCGCCATTCACGAGGATTCCACCCGCAGCGACCGGCCGCTGATCCGCGTCAACTGCGCAGCGATCCCGCGCGAATTGTTCGAGAGCGAGTTCTTCGGCCATGTCCGAGGCGCCTTCACCGGCGCAACGCGCGACCGCATCGGCCGCTTCGAGCTCGCCGACGGCGGCACGCTGTTCCTCGACGAGGTCGGCGAGATCCCGCTCGAGCTGCAGGGCAAGCTGCTGCGCGTATTGCAGGAGGGACATTTCGAGCGCGTCGGCCAGGAGCGCACTCGCGCGGTCGACGTCCGCGTCATCGCCGCGACCAACCGCGACCTCAAGCAGGAGGTGCAGCGCGGCCGCTTTCGCGAGGACCTGTATTTCCGCCTCAACGTATTCCCGATCGAGACCGTGCCCTTGCGCGAACGGCGCGAGGACATTCCCCTGCTCGCCCAGCATTTCTTGACGCGCGAGGGCAAGGCGCTGAAATCGAATTTGCGCCTGTCGGAAGGCGATGCGCGGCGGCTGACGCGCTACGACTGGCCCGGCAATGTCCGCGAATTGCAGAACGTGATCGAGCGCGCCGCGATCCTGTCGCAGAACGGCCGCCTGCGCATCGACCTGCCGGACACCGCCGGCGCGCAGGCACCGAGCGGCGCCGCCCGCCAGAAGGCCGATGCGCGCCCCGCCGTCATGACGTCAGCTGAAATGCGCGACCACGAGCGCGCCAACATCCTCGCCGCGCTCGAGGCCTGCGCCGGAAAGGTCTTCGGCCCCGGCGGCGCGGCCGAGTTGCTCGATCTCAAGCCGACCACGCTGGCCTCGCGGATCAAGGCGCTGGGAATCGCACCCCGGCCGCGAGCCATGTGATCGCAGTACTCACGCCGCCTTGGTCGTCACATCAGATGCAATCGGCAGACCCTGCTCGATCGGCAGCGACGGATCGCGCGACCATTCGTTCCAGGAGCCGAAATACATCCGCACGTCCTTCACGCCGGCGTTCTTCAGCGCCAGGAACGTGTTCGAGGCCCGCGCGCCCTTGAAGCAATAGAGATAGACCGGCGTCGTCTGAGAGATGCCGACGGTGGCGCATTCCGCCAAAATCTCGTCCTTGGACTTGAAGCGCGGGCCCTCGGCGGTCGGCTTCATCATGCGGTACCATTCCAGCCAGACCGCGCCGGGGATGCGGCCCTTGCGCGGGCAAAAATCCTTCCCGTAAGGCGAAGAGCTGTCGCCGATCCACTCGTCGACATCGCGCACGTCGAGGATGGCGATGCCGGGCTTGCCGACCGCGCCCAGCATGGTCTTCGCGTCGATCAGGATCTCGCCGGCTTCAGGCACGATGGCGAACGAAGCCTTGGCCGGCGTCGGCACGTCCGTGGTCACCGGGAAGCCCGCGGCCGACCAGGCGTCGAAACCGCCATGCAGCACCTTGACCTTGGGGTAGCCAAGCATGGTGAGGAGATAATAGCCGCGGCAGGACTGGCCAAAGCCTGAGTTCATCGACTGCTCGTAGATGACCGCCGTCTCCTTGCCGGAGAGACCGGCGCCGCCGAACGCATCGGCAAATTTCGTCTTCAGCTCGGTCATGCCCTCGGGAGTCGATGTCGCAAGGAACGTGAAGATCTCATGCACGTTCACCGCGCCCGGCAGATGGCCCGCCGCGTAGGCATCGGGATTGCGGGTGTCGATGACGACACACGGTTCGCTCTTCAAGAGATCGGCGAGTTCGACGGCAGTGATCAGAACGTCAGTCATGGCAGCCTCTCCGTTGAGGTTGGGGGTCTTCAGGTGGACTCGTTGAACTCAAAGACTTGGAACTCAGGAATCGGCGAGCATCCTGCGCAGCTGCTTGGTGGCCGGCGTGACGATCGCGACGAAATAAGCCTCGCGCAGGCGCCGCTGCGCGCGGTGGCTTTTGAGGTAGCCGCGCGCGCCACAATGCAGCATCGCCGCATGCGCTGCCGCGACGCTGGCTTCGCCCGCACGCAGGCGCAGCGCGATCACCTTGCGCCAATAGGTCTCCTCCTCGTTGTAGGGATCGCGCGCCAGCACCATGGTCTCGGCCTCGAGCTCGGCGGCGAGATCGCGGAAATGCACCGGCTGCTGCGGCAGATAGCGGTTGATGTGGCCGAGCGGGCCATCGACCTCGTCCATGATGTTGATGCAGTCGCGGATGACGCCAAGCGCCATGCCGGCCTGCAGCAGGATGAAGCCGGCGCGGATCTTCTTGACGAAGGGCGCGGCGGGATCGGCGAGGATCAGTTCATCGGGCACGAAGACGTCGCGGAACTGCACGCCGTAGGTGCCGGTGCCGTCCATCGCGAGGAACGGCTTGCACGGCGTCAACGTGATCGCGGGGTCCGAGCAATCGGCGAGGAACATCACGGTGCCCTGGTCGTCCTCGCGCTCGAAGATCGTGCCGAAGAAATGATCGGGGCCGAGATTGGAGACCCAGGGCAGCGCGCCGCGCACGATGTAGCCGCCCTCGACCTTCCGCCCCTTCAGCTTGAGCTTCTCGATGCCGAAGAAGCTCTTCATCGGATTGGAGAGGCCTGTGCCCCCGAGCACGCGTCCGGTCGAGAACGCATCGCCAAAGCGCCTCGCCAGCTTCAGATTGGTCGAATTGGCGGCGTACCAGACCAGCGTGTTCTGACACCACGCCATGAAGGCCGTGGCGCCGCAGACCTCGCCGATCACAGCCATCGACTCGATCGCGCAGCGCAAATCCGCAGGTCCGTCAGAGGGCACATGACTGCCCCAGGCGCCGACCGCGCCGAACGCGCGCAGCACCTCGGCCGGATAGACCGAGCCGTCGTCGATGCCGGCGGCGAGCGGCGCGAGCTGCTCCCGCGCGATCCGCGTCACCTCCCCTGCAATGGACGGTGCGGGCTGATCCAGAACTTCGACCCGCGATAAAGCCAGTGAACCCATGATCGTCTCCCGCACCGTTGTCCCCGTTGCTGTTGCTAGATGCCGACCTCGAGATTGACCGGGCGGGTGAAGGTGTTGGCGACCGGCGACCATTTCTTCACATGGGCGACCAGCGCGTTGATCTCGTCCGGCGGGACGCCCTCGCACTCCATGTCGACCTTGACGCGCACGTCGGTGAAGCCGACCGGCTTGTCGGACGTATCGCCGGTGCCCCAAACCGCGGTGATGTTGAGGTCGCCCTCGAGCTCGAGCTCGAGCTTGTTGACGATCCAGCCGCGATGCACGGCGTTGGCGTGCAGGCCGACCGCAAGACAGGAGCCGAGCGCGGCGAGCGAGGCCTCCGACGGATTGGGCGCGGTGTCGTCGCCCAAAAGCCCTGGCGGCTCGTCGACGATGTAGGGCGGCAGGTTGCGGATGTAGTTGGCGTGGCGGAACTTGCCTTCCGCGACCGTCTTGCACTTCAAGGTCTTGATGACCTTCGGATTCGCCTTGCCGCTGGCGATCAGTTGCTCGAGCCCGTTCTTGTCGATGGGCGCAAGGCACCCCGTCAGCACTGTCTTTTGAACGACGGCAGTCATCAATCTTCTCCCTGGCAGAAGTGGACATCGGTAGGATACCGAACGGTCTGTTTCCTTGCATGGAGCGTGCCAGAGCCTGCCGAAAACAAAAGGCGAAGCATTGGAGCCGCTTAAGCCTCCCTGCCTGCGGATTGATCAGCCGGTCCTTGCTCAAAGGCGATGCAGATGGTCTGGTCTTTGCGAATCTTTTCAGCGCGGAACAGATGCGGCTTGCTGATGCGGCGCGGCTGCGGGTAAGTTTGCCGCCATGGCCAAGCCCTTACTGAACAAGACGTCATCGAAGAAGACCTCGCCCCACGCCGCCGCAGGCGAAGACGAATCCGCGCGCGGCCGCCTCCTGAGCGCCGCGACGCATCTGTTCTGCAAGAACGGCATCAACGCCACCGGCATCGACGCGATCATCGGGGAAGCCGGCACGGCGAAGACGACGCTCTACAAATTGTTCGGCTCCAAGACCAATCTCGTCAACGCGGTGCTCGAGAGCGAAGGCAAGCAGTGGCGCGAATGGTTCATCGGCGCCATGGAAGCGGGTGGCGGCGACGCGCAGGCGAAGTTGACGCGGATCTTCCCGGCGCTGAAGAGCTGGTTCGCCGAAGAGCGCTTCTACGGCTGCCCCTTCATCAACGCCGTCGGCGAGCACGACAAGGACGCAAAACAATTCCGCAACATTGCGCTGAAGCACAAGAAGATCGTGCTCGGCCATATCGAGAAGCTCGCCGGCGAGCTGGGTTCGAGCGAGCCCGCGGTGCTGGCGCATCAGCTCGGCCTCATCATCGACGGCGCCATCGTCGCGGCGATGATCTCGCGCGATCCGGGCGTCGCCGATACGGCAGCACTCACGGCCGGCCCCCTGCTCGGCCAGTCCAGGGCGAAGAAGAAGCGCGCGGCGGATCAGCTCGAGGCGGTGTGACCGCGCTGGTCTTGTAGCCCGCATGCAGCGAAGCGACATGCGGGACTTTTCCCTGGATATCGCTTCGCTCATCCAGGCGAGGAGACCAAATCCGATGCCTCAGATCATCATCGCCAGGCGCTTCTGCGGCCCTCCGAACTCCGGCAACGGCGGTTATGTCTGCGGCCGGCTCGCCCGTCACATTCCCGAAGCCGCGGAGGTGACGCTACGTGCGCCGCCTCCGCTGGACACGCCGCTCGATGCGGTCGCGGCCATCGACGGCTCATGGGAGCTTCGCGATGGCGCCAAGGTCGTGGCGACCGCACAAGCGGCGAGCGTCGAGCTCGCGCAGCTCGAGACAGCCAGCTTGCAGGAAGCACGCGCCGCCGAACTGCTGATGCTGTTCGAGCCGCACGAGCATCCGCTGCAGAACTGTTTCGTCTGCGGTCCCGCGCGTGCGAAAGGCGACGGCCTGCGCATCTTCACCGGGCCGCTCAAGCGTCGCGCGCAGAACGCCGTTCTCGCGGCGACCTGGACGCCCGATGCGGAGCTGGCCGCCGAGGATGGCCGCGTCGCGCCGGAATTTCTCTGGTCGGCACTCGATTGTCCCACCGGCTTTGCCTGCAATTGCAATCAGCAGAGCGGCACCTACGAAAGGACGCCGCTCCTGCTGGGACGAATGTCCGCCCGCATCGAGGCCCGCCCGCGCCCCGGTGAGCCCTGCATCATCACGGCCTGGCCGACCGGCCGCGACGGCCGCAAGCGAACAGCCGACGCCGCGCTCCATGATGAAAGTGGAACGTTGCTGGCCGTGGCGAAGACGACCTGGATTGCAGTCGACCGCGACGTGCTGCTCGGGCGCACTTCGTAGGCGGGATTAGCGGAGCGTAGTCCACCACGTTGGTCTCCCCGCGAGAACAGGTGGTTACGCCGAGCGGACTGCGCTTTCGCGCAGCCGCATGGCTGATCCACCCTACGACACTACGCGCCCTGCTCGATCATCCCCTGCAGCCGCACCAGCTCCGCCTCGAGATCGCGCTCCACATCGGCCGCGCGGATGTCGAGCACCCGATAATCGCGCGCCTCGAGCCAGGTGCGCCGCCCGGCGCGGTCGGCGGCTATGGCTTCGCCCTCGCCGGGATTGACCAGCTCGATTGCGATCCGGTGCGGGAACGAAACGAAGTCCGGGATGTGCCGCCCCACAGGGGTCTGGCGCTTGAACTGACCTGCGAAGCGGCGGTCGCGGGTGAGCGCCTGCCAGAGCAGGCGCTCGGCGTCGGTCGGGTTGCGGCGGAGCAGGCGGGCGAGGCCGCGCACCGTGGAGCCGCTGTCGGACACGCCGCCACCCTGGCCGTGCTCGGCCAGCAAGCCGCGCAGGCGCGTCGCCTGCTCGCCGTCGAGCACGCCGCCCTTGGCCGGCCCCTTGCGCCCCTCCGCGATCGCCATGACGACGCCATGGAGGGTGTGCATGTCCTGCTTTGTCGGCTCCATCCGGCTGAAGATGTTGCGCAGGTTGACCAGCATGGTGTCGCGCTTCTCGGCCGGCCGCAGGAACTCGACCTTGTCGAGCTCGCGCACGAGATTGTCGAAGAAGGCCTGCATCTGGTGCTGCGAGGCGCGCTCGGACCGTTCGGGCATGGCGTGCGGCAGTTCGCCGGACGTCGCCCGCTTGAACCATTCATAGCCGACCAGCAGCACCGCCTGGGCGAGGTTGAGCGAGGCAAAGCCCGGATTGACCGGGAAGGTGATGATGCGGTTGGAGAGCCCGACCTCCTCATTGGTCAGACCCCAGCGCTCGCGGCCGAACAGGATGCCCGCCTTGCCGCCGGTCGCGACATGCCCGGCGATCTCGCTGGCTGCGGCTTCCGGCCCAACCACGGGCTTGGCCTGGTCGTGGGGACGCGCGGTGGTGGCGAACAGCAGATCGAGGTCGGCGACGGCCTCTTCAACGGTGCCAAACAATTCGACCTTTTCCAGAATGTGGTCGGCGCCCGCCGCGGCCCGCTGTGCCGCGATGTTGGGCCAGCCGTCCCTGGGGTTGACGATGCGCAAGGCGCCAAGCGCAAAGTTGCCCATGGCGCGCGCGGCCATGCCGATGTTTTCACCCAGCTGCGGCTCGACCAGGATGACGATGGGACCGTCGAGGAAAAGGCCCGTCTTGCTCTTGTCAGTCCCCGACATCTCGCTTCGCTTTCACACTGTCTCTCAAGGCCTTGGCAAGGCCGCCTCAGGAATTGATTCAAAGCCGGCCTTGCCCCGATCTTTGGGACGGCCCGCCCCTGTCCGCCTGTCGTTTGCCTGTCCTGACGAAATTCTCAAGGGAAATAACGGGTTGAATTCGACTTTTGAATCTCGCCTGAAGCCTCACCCCCGCCCCAGCCTTGATGCCAGGCCCGGCTCCCCGTCTGAGGAAGCTGGATGAGCTAAAAGTGCATAATCACTTGGCTTTCGCCCGCTGCTATCAGGTGCTAAGAGGCGGCGGACATTCACGTTGGCGCGCTCCTAGCGCCGTTCCCAAGAGGGCTTCCCCGATCATGGCAAAAATCAAGGTATCCAATCCCGTCGTCGAGCTCGATGGCGACGAGATGACCCGGATCATCTGGCAGTACATCAAGGACAAGCTGATCAACCCGTTCCTGGATGTCGAGCTGCTGTATTTCGACCTGGGCATGGAGTACCGCGACCACACCAACGATCAGGTCACCATCGACGCCGCCGAGGCGATCAAGAAGGTCGGCGTCGGCGTCAAGTGCGCCACCATCACCCCTGATGAAGCCCGGGTGAAGGAGTTCAACCTCAAGCAGATGTGGAAGTCGCCGAACGGCACCATCCGCAACATCCTCGGCGGCGTGATCTTCCGCGAGCCGATCATCTGCAAGAACGTGCCGCGCCTCGTTCCCGGCTGGACCAAGCCGATCATCATCGGCCGCCATGCCTATGGCGACCAGTACCGCGCCACCGACATCAAGTTCCCGGGCAAGGGCACCCTCTCGCTGAAGTTCGTCGGCGAGGACGGCACCGTGATCGAGAAGGAAGTGTTCAAGGCTCCGGGCGCCGGCGTCGCCATGGAGATGTACAATCTCGACGACTCCATCATCGACTTCGCCCGCGCCTCCTTCAACTATGGCCTGCTGCGCGGCTATCCGGTGTACCTGTCGACCAAGAACACGATTCTGAAGGTCTATGACGGCCGCTTCAAGGACATCTTCCAGGAGATCTTCGACAAGGAGTTCAAGAAGGAGTTCGACGCCAAGGGCCTGACCTACGAGCACCGTCTGATCGACGACATGGTGGCCTCGGCGCTGAAATGGTCCGGCGGCTATGTCTGGGCCTGTAAGAACTACGACGGCGACGTGCAGTCCGACACGGTCGCGCAGGGTTACGGCTCGCTCGGCCTGATGACCTCGGTGCTGCTCACCCCCGACGGCAAGACCGTGGAAGCGGAAGCTGCCCACGGCACCGTGACCCGCCACTACCGCGAGCACCAGAAGGGCAAGGAGACCTCGACCAACTCGATCGCGTCGATCTTCGCCTGGACCCGTGGCCTGTCGCACCGCGCCAAGCTCGACAACAATGCCGAGCTCGCCAAGTTCGCCGCAACGCTCGAGAAGGTCTGCGTCGACACCGTCGAGGCCGGCTACATGACCAAGGACCTCGCGCTCCTGGTCGGTGCCGACCAGCGCTGGCTCTCGACCACCGGCTTCCTCGACAAGGTCGCCGAGAACCTCGTCAAGGCGATGGCGGCATAAGCCGACCGCAATTTCGCCCGACTGGGCCAGACATCATCACGGGCCGCGCGATCAGCGCGGCCCGTTTCTTTTTTGAGAGCTTTTGCGGAGACCGCCATGTTCACCAAGCTTGCTGCCCCCACGATGCTGCTCGCGGCCCTGATCGGACCGGCCGGGGCTGCGGAGCCGCTCCCCGAAGCCATCGCCGCGCCCGGCGAGAGCGTGGTGGTGAGCCTCCACGCCGAGGGGGCACAGGTCTATGAGTGCAAGGCGGGTACGGACGGCAAGCTCGCCTGGGCCTTCCGCGAACCGATCGCGACGCTGCTGTCCGAGGGCAAGACGGTCGGCCGCCACTATGCCGGCCCGAACTGGGAGCTCGCCGACGGCAGCGCGGTGGTCGGCAAGGCCATCGGCAACGCGCCGGGTGCAACGCCTGCCGATATCGCCTGGCTGAAGCTCGAGGTCGCCTCCCGCCGCGGCAGCGGCACCCTGACGCCGGTCACCACCGTCCAGCGCATCAACACCCATGGCGGCAAGCTCGACGGGGCGTGCGACAAGGCCGGCGAGTTCAGAAGCGCGCCCTACTCGGCCGATTATGTGTTCCTGAAGAAGGACTGAGACCGATGCTCTTCATGGTGATCGAGCGCTTCAAGGACCGCGATCCCATTCCGGTCTACCGGCGGGTGCGCGACGAGGGCGCCAAGTTTCCGGAAGGGCTGAAGTATCACGGCAGCTGGATCGAGCCGAATTTCGACCGCTGCTTCCAGCTGATGGAATGCGACGACGCCCGCCTGCTGCAGGAATGGGTTTTGAGCTGCCAGGGCAACGGCATGACCTTCGAGATCGTGCCTGTGGTGCCCAGCAAGGAGACGCGCGAAGTCGTCGCGCCCTTCCTCGATCCCAACTAGAGGCTAGGCGGGCGGCCGCGCTTCCGGTTCGGCCTGGGCCAGCTCTGCCGCCGCGAGATCGCCGGTGTCGGCGAGCCGCGCCTTGGCGGTGGTATGGACGTGCTCGGCCAGCGTCGGCATGCGCTCGATCAAGGCGTGAAAATCCTGGGCGTCGAGCACGAGCAGGCGCGTCTTGCGCGTCGCCGTCACCGTGCCGCTGCGCTTGGTCTTGTGCAAGAGCGCGATCTCGCCGAAGAAGGTGCCGTCGGCGAGCCGCACCTGCTGGCTCGGCAGCGCGATCTCGACCTCGCCGGCGG
>NZ_LWIG01000066.1:162433-177926 GCF_002068095.1 Bradyrhizobium sacchari
GCCGCACCAGGATCTCGCCCTGCTCGATGGTGCGCGCGCGGAGCAGGCGCATGATGTCGGCGATCTCGGACGCCGACAGATGCGAGAACAGCGGCACACGCGCCAGCATGCCCCAGGTGACGACGAAGTCGCGCCGCTTCACCTCTTCGGCGAAGGCCGAGGAGATGATCGCGACCGGCAGCGCGATCATGGCGAAGCCTGAGATGATCGCGAAGGTCGAGATGAATTTGCCGAGGGGCGTCACCGGCACGACGTCGCCATAGCCAACCGTGCCGAGCGTCACGATCGCCCACCACATCGCCTGCGGGATGGTGCCGAGCTTGTCCGGCTGCACGTCGCGCTCGACGGCATAGAGCAGCGAGGCGAAGGTCAGGACCGCGCCGATCAGGATGACGATGCAGCCGATCAGCGCGCGCCGCTCGGCATGGACGGCGGCGAGCAGCGAACGCATCGCCGGCGAATAGCGGATCAGCTTGAAGAACGGCAGCACGCCGAGCCCGGCCAGCGTCGCGTGCCGGCCCGTGGCGAGCACCACCGCAGCCGGCAGAAACGCCATGAGATCGATGATGCCGAGCGCGGAAAAGGCATAAGAGAGCCGGTCGGACAGCGCCGAGCCATTGCGCGGCGTATGACCCGCCACCGTCCACAGCCGCGCCAGATATTCGAGCGCGAACACGATGACCGCGAGGATGGCGATCGCGCTGAACAGCGTGTCGAACCGCGCGTCGAGCTCCGGCACCGAGGCGAGGATCATCGCGGCCACGTTGAGCACGATGACGCCGATGATCAGCTGGATGAAGCGCGATCCGACTGAATAGGCCAGGGGATCGTGCTCCAGCAATTCGTAGAGACGATCCCGCAAGTCGGGATCGCTGAGGCCACGTCCTCGCGGAACGAGGCGCATGGGCCTTTAAGCGCCTGCCAGCGCTTTTTCGATCGCCGCGAGCGCTTCCGGCGCCTTGGCGCCGTCGGGGCCGCCGGCCTGGGCCATGTCGGGCCGGCCGCCGCCGCCCTTGCCGCCGAGCGCTTCGGAAGCGACGCGCACCAAATTCACGGCGTTGAAGCGCGCGGTGAGGTCGGCGGTGACGCCGACCACGACGCCGGCCTTGCCGTCCTCGGTGACGCCGACGATGGCGACGACGCCCGAGCCGATCTGCTTCTTGCCGTCGTCGGCGAGGCTCTTGAGATCCTTCATCTCGATGCCCTCGACCGCGCGCGCCATCAGCTTGACGTCGCCGACCTCGCGCACGCCCGCGGCCGCACCATTGCTGCCCGCGGACGCGCCCCCGCCCATCGCCAGCTTCTTGCGGGCGTCGGACAGCTCGCGCTCGAGCTTCTTGCGCTCCTCCATCAGCGCGGCGATGCGCGCCGGCACGTCGTCGAGCGAGGTGCGCAGCTCGTTCGCCGCGGTCTTCGCCAGCGCCATGGTCTCGTTGGCGTGCCTGCGGGCGTAATTGCCGGTCAGCGCCTCGATGCGCCGCACGCCCGAGGCGACCGCGCTCTCGCTGGTCAGCGTGATCAGACCGATGTCGCCGGTGCGCTTCACATGGGTGCCGCCGCAGAGCTCGACCGACCAGCCGAGCGCGTTGGCGCCGCGCTCGCGCGCGGTCCTGCCCATCGAGACGACGCGGACCTCGTCGCCATATTTTTCGCCGAACAGGGCGCGCGCACCCGCTTCGCGGGCCTCGTCGACGCCCATGACGCGGGTAGTCACCTCGTCGTTCTCCAGCACCACGTCGTTGGCGATGTCCTCGACGCGGGCGAGCTCCTCCGCCGTGATCGGCTTCGGGTGCACGAAATCGAAGCGCAGGCGGTCCGGCGCGACCATCGAGCCGCGCTGGGCGATGTGGTCGCCGAGCACCTGGCGCAGCGCCTCGTGAATGAGATGCGTCGCCGAGTGATGCGCGCGGATCGAGGATCGCCTGGAATGATCGACCTCGAGCTGCAGCGCGGTGCCGAGCTTGAGCTCGCCGCTCTCGACGGTGCCGACATGGACGAAGAAATCGCCGAGCTTCTTCTGCGTGTCGGTGACGCGGAACCTGATGCCGCCCTCGCCCGTCAGCACGCCGGTGTCGCCGACCTGGCCGCCCGACTCCGCATAGAACGGCGTCTGGTTCAGCACCAGCGCACCGGTCTCGCCGGCCTTGAGGCTGGCGACTTCCTGGCCGTCTTTCACCAGTGCGGAAACGACGCCCTCGGCGCTCTCGGTCTCATAGCCCAAGAACTCGGTCGCCCCGAGCTTCTCGCGCAGCGGGAACCAGATCGCTTCGGAGGCAGCTTCACCGGAGCCCTTCCAGGACTCGCGCGCCTTGGCCTTCTGGCGCTCCATCGCGTCGGTGAACGCAGCCTGGTCGACGCCGATGCCGCGCGACTTCAGCGCGTCCTGCGTCAGGTCGAGCGGAAAGCCGTAGGTGTCGTACAGAGTGAAGGCGACGTCGCCGTCGAACATGTCGCCCTTCTTCAGGCCGGTGCTCTTCTCGTCCAGGATGGCCAAGCCGCGCGCAAGCGTCTTGCGGAAGCGGGTCTCTTCCAGCCGCAGCGTTTCCTCGATCAGATTCTCCGCGCGCATCAGGTCGGGATAGGCCTGGCCCATCTCGCGGACCAGCGCCCAGACCAGCCGATGCATCAGCGGCTCCTTCGCGCCGAGAAGCTGCGCATGGCGCATCGCGCGGCGCATGATCCGCCGCAGCACATAGCCGCGGCCCTCGTTCGAGGGCAGCACACCGTCCGCGACCAGGAAGGCGGAGGAGCGCAAATGGTCGGCGATGACGCGGAAGGAGGCGACATTCTGCTCGTTCGGCCCGCTGCCGAGCGCGGACGACGTCGCGTCGATCAGATGACGAAACAGATCGGTCTCGAACACGCTGTCGACGCCCTGGAGGACGCAGGCCATGCGCTCGAGGCCCATGCCGGTGTCGATCGAGGGACGCGGCAGATCCACGCGCTCCTCCTTCGTCACCTGCTCGTATTGCATGAACACGAGATTCCAGAATTCGAGGAAGCGGTCGCCGTCCTCTTCCGGCGAGCCCGGAGGCCCGCCCCAGATGTGCTCACCGCGGTCGATGAAGATCTCCGAGCATGGGCCGCACGGCCCGGTGTCGCCCATCGCCCAGAAATTGTCCGAGGTCGGGATGCGGATGATGCGGTCGTCGGAGAAGCCGGCAATCTTCTTCCAGAGGCCCGCCGCCTCGTCGTCGGTGTGATAGACCGTGACGAGCAGCTTGTCCTTCTTCAGCCCGTACTCCCTGGTGATCAGCTTCCAGGCGAGCTCGATCGCGCGCTCCTTGAAGTAATCGCCGAACGAGAAATTGCCGAGCATCTCGAAGAAGGTGAGATGGCGCGCGGTGTAGCCGACATTGTCGAGGTCGTTGTGCTTGCCGCCGGCGCGAACGCATTTCTGCGACGTGGTGGCGCGCTGATACGGCCGCTTCTCGACGCCGGTGAAGACGTTCTTGAACTGCACCATGCCGGCATTGGTGAACATCAACGTCGGGTCGTTGCGCGGCACCAATGGCGAGGACGGCACGATCTCGTGGCCGTTCTCGGCAAAGAAGTTCAGAAAGGTCGACCTGATCTCGTTGACGCCGCTCATGTTCATCCAATCGGGTGTGCTTGGACCCGCTAATTTGCCATCCCAACCTGTCGATTTGGGCTGATATCTGCGGGCCAAAGCGCTTTTAGACAAGGCCAGCTTCGCTGTCCAGAAACTGTGCAACCAGATCAGTGGGTTGCCGCAGGCGCTCAATCCGGTTGAAAGCCGCTGAAGTCGCGTTGACAGGCTTGGCTACCCTGTGGTCTGTACCCATCTGTATCGTACGGCCACGTCGGGAGAGACCGGCTTTAGGCAGCCGGCGCCGAAGGAGCAACCGCCCCGGAAACTCTCAGGCAAAAGGACCGCGTGGCTTTGACAGCATCTGGAAAGAGGCGCCGACGGGCTTAAGACCCGGACTGCGTCCGCCGACGGGATAATACTCTCAGGCACAGCGACAGATGGGGCTTCGACTGGTTTGTCTCGGGGAATCGTCCCCGGGGAACCGCCGAGGGCCCCCAGATGCTAGCGCACAACCAAGATCCCCCTAGACGTACGCCCCTCCACAGCCTCCATGTCTCCCTGGGCGGCAAGATGGTGCCGTTCGCGGGCTATGACATGCCCGTGCAGTACCCCGCGGGCGTGCTGAAAGAGCACCTTCATACCCGCACCCAAGCCGGCCTGTTCGACGTCTCCCACATGGGCCAGATCGCACTCAGGCCGAAATCCGGCAAGGTCGAGGACGCCGCCCACGCGCTGGAGCGGCTGGTGCCGCAGGATATCGTGGCCATCGCCCCCGGCCGACAGCGTTATGCCCAGTTCACCAATGCGGACGGGGGCATCCTCGACGATCTGATGGTCGCCAATTTCGGCGATCACCTGTTTCTGGTCGTCAACGCCGCCTGCAAGGACGCCGACGAGGCGCATCTGCGCGCGAATCTCTCGGACGACTGCATCATCGATGCCCTTGCCGACCGCGCGCTGATCGCGCTGCAGGGCCCGAAGGCCGAAGCGGTGCTGGCGAAATTCTGTGCAGCGGCCCCGGCCATGACATTCATGGACGCCGGCCCGCATGAGGTCGCCGGCATCAATTGCTTCGTCTCGCGCTCCGGCTACACCGGCGAGGACGGTTTCGAGATCTCGGTTCCAGCTAGCGATGCCGAACGTCTCACCAGGATGCTGCTGGACAATCCAGACGTGCTGCCGATCGGCCTCGGGGCCCGCGACAGCCTGCGGCTGGAAGCCGGGCTCTGCCTCTATGGCCACGACATCGACACCACGACCACACCGGTCGAGGCCGGGCTGGAATGGTCGGTGCAGAAGAGCCGCCGCAGCGGCGGTGCCCGCGCCGGCGGCTTCCCCGGCGCCGAAAAGATCCTCGCGCATTTCGACAACGGCGCATCCCGCCGCCGCGTCGGCCTGCGCGCCGAGGGCCGCGCGCCGGTGCGCGAGGGCGCGCTGCTGTTTGCCGACAGCGCGGGCGGCGAGCCGATCGGAAAGGTCACCTCGGGCGGTTTCGGCCCGACCCTGAGCGCACCGGTGGCGATGGGCTACGTGCCGGTGAGCCTGAGCGCGCTCGGCACAAAACTCTTCGCCGAGGTGCGCGGCCAGCGACTGCCGCTCGCAGTCGCCGCCATGCCCTTCGTGAAAAACACCTACAAACGCTGAGGACGAGACAATGACCACGACGCTGTACACTTCCGATCATGAATGGCTCGCCATCGACGGCGACACCGCCACGGTCGGCATCACCGACTACGCGCAGCAGCAGCTCGGCGACGTCGTGTTCGTCGAATTGCCCAAGGTCGGCCGCACCCTGAAGAAGGCCGAAGCCGCCGCCGTCGTGGAATCGGTGAAAGCCGCCTCGGACGTCTACGCACCGATCTCCGGCGACGTGCTCGAGACCAACGAGGCGCTGGCCGCTGAACCTGCGCTGGTCAATTCGGACGCGCAAGGAGCGGCTTGGTTCTTCAAGATCAAGATTGCCGACAAGAGCGAGCTCGGCGGCCTCATGGATGAAGCCGCCTACAAGGCACATACGGCTTAGAGACGATGGAGCAAGGGATGACCGCGCACCGTAAATCCAGCGGCGAGAGCGCCGCCAGTTTCGTTCGCCGCCACATCGGCCCCTCAGTGCGCGATGTCACCGCAATGCTGGAGGCCGTCGGCGCCAAGAGCGTTGACGCGCTGATGACGGAGACGCTGCCGGCCTCGATCCGGCAAGCATCCCCGCTCGATCTCGGCAAGCCCTTGAGCGAGACCGAGGCGATCGCGCATATGGCCGGGCTTGCAGCCCAGAACCAGGTCTTCACCTCGCTGATCGGCCAAGGCTATTCCGGCACCATCCTGCCCGCGGTGATCCAGCGCAACATCCTGGAAAACCCGGCCTGGTACACGGCGTATACGCCCTACCAGCCCGAGATCAGCCAGGGCCGGCTGGAGGCGCTGTTCAACTTCCAGACCATGATCTGCGACCTCACCGGGCTCGACGTCGCCAACGCCTCGCTGCTGGACGAGGCAACCGCCGCTGCCGAAGCCATGGCGCTCGCCGAGCGCCACTCGCAGGTCAAGGCCAAGGCCTTCTTCGTCGACAAGGACGTGCATCCGCAGACGCTGGCGGTGATGCGCACCCNCCCGCGCCGAGCCGCTGGGCTGGACTCTGGTCGTGGGCGATCCCCTCACCGACCTCGACAAGAGCGACGTGCTCGGCGCGCTGCTGCAATATCCGGGGTCTTCCGGCGCGTTGCGCGATCTCCGCCCCGCGATCGCGGCCCTGAAGGCCAAGGGTGCGCTCGCCATCGTGGCCGCCGACCTGCTGGCGCTCACCCTGCTCGCCTCGCCCGGCGAGCTCGGTGCCGACATCGCGATCGGCTCGGCGCAGCGCTTTGGTGTGCCGATGGGTTATGGCGGCCCGCACGCGGCCTATATGGCGGTGCGCGATGCGCTGAAGCGCTCGCTGCCTGGCCGCATCGTCGGCTTGTCCGTGGATTCGCGCGGAATGCCGGCCTATCGGCTCGCGCTGCAGACCCGCGAGCAGCACATCCGCCGCGAGAAGGCGACGTCCAACATCTGCACCGCGCAGGTGCTGCTCGCCGTGATCGCCGCGATGTACGCGGTCTATCATGGCCCCGAGGGCCTCACGCAGATTGCGCGCAATGTGCATCGCCGCACGGCCGTGCTCGCGGCCGGCCTGCGCAAGCTCGGCTTTGCGCCTGATAGCGAGACCTTCTTCGACACGGTCAGCGTCGATGCCGGCGCCAAGCGCGCCGAGATCGTCGCGCGCGCCGCTGCCGAAAAGATCAATCTCGGAATCGGTGACAGCGACTTGCGCATCGCGCTAGACGAGACCACGACATCAGCGACGGTCGAAGCCGTGTGGCGTGCCTTCGGCGGCACGCTGTCTTACGCCGAGATCGACGCCACCACCCGCGAGGCGCTGCCGGAGGCGCTGAAGCGCGCCACGCCGTTCCTGACCCATCCCGTGTTCCACGCGCATCGCTCGGAGACCGAGATGCTGCGCTACATGCGCAAGCTCAGCGATCGCGACCTCGCGCTCGACCGCGCGATGATCCCGCTGGGATCCTGCACCATGAAGCTGAACGCGACCACCGAGATGATGCCGCTGACCTGGCCTGAGTTCGGCAGCTTGCATCCCTTCGCGCCGCGCGAGCAGGCCAAGGGCTATCACGCGCTGTTCGCGCGGCTGGAAAAGTGGCTGTGCGACATCACCGGCTATGACGCGATCTCGCTGCAGCCGAACTCCGGCGCGCAAGGCGAATATGCCGGACTTCTTGCCATCCGTGGGTACCATGCGGCGCGTGGAGAGAGCCATCGCAAGATCTGCCTGATCCCCTCCTCCGCCCACGGCACCAACCCGGCCTCGGCCGCGATGGTCGGCATGGACGTGGTGGTGGTGGCCTGCGAGAAGAACGGCGACGTTGACGTCACCGATCTCCGCGCCAAGGCGGAGAAGCACGCGAACGACCTTGCCGCGGTCATGATCACCTATCCCTCGACCCATGGCGTGTTCGAGGAGCACATTCGCGAGATCTGCGACATCGTGCATGGCCATGGCGGCCAGGTGTATCTCGACGGCGCCAATCTCAACGCGCAGGTCGGCCTCAGCAGGCCCGGCGATTACGGCGCCGATGTCAGCCATCTCAACCTGCACAAGACCTTCTGCATCCCGCATGGCGGCGGGGGCCCCGGCATGGGCCCGATCGGCGTGAAGGCGCATCTCGCGCCGTTCCTGCCCGGTCATCCGGCGACGCAAGGCGACGCGCCGGTCGGCCCGGTCTCGGCCGCGCCGTTCGGCTCGGCCTCGATCCTCACCATCTCCTACATCTACATTTTGATGATGGGCGGCGAAGGATTGAAGCGCGCCACCGAGATCGCGATCCTCAACGCCAACTACATCGCAGCAAGGCTCGATGCGCACTTCCCGGTGCTCTACAAGAACGCCACGGGACGCGTCGCGCATGAGTGCATCGTCGACCCCCGTCCGCTCAAGACCACGAGCGGCGTCACCGTGGACGACATCGCAAAACGCCTGATCGATTACGGCTTCCACGCCCCGACCATGAGCTTCCCCGTGCCGGGCACGCTGATGATCGAGCCGACCGAGTCGGAATCCAAGGCCGAGCTCGACCGCTTCTGCGATGCCATGATCGCGATCCGGAAGGAGATCGCCGAGGTTGAGGCCGGCCGCTTCAAGATCGAGGCATCGCCGCTGCGCCACGCGCCGCACACGGTGCATGACATCGCCGACGATGCCTGGAATCGCGCCTACACCCGCAGCGAGGGCTGCTTCCCCGACGGCGTCTCGCGCACCGACAAATACTGGTGCCCGGTGGGCCGCGTCGACAACGTCTACGGCGACCGCAACCTCGTGTGCTCCTGTCCGCCGGTGAGCGATTACGCGGAAGCCGCGGAGTAAGAGACGACGGAGGTCTCGTAGCAAAGGCGTAACCCACCTCCTCTTCTGTCTCTTCGAATATAGACAGTGGCGGGTTACGCTTGGCGGTTTGTGCTTCGCGCAGCCCGTTCGGCTAACCCGCCCTACGGTACGGCGCCCGAGGCACCATCCCCGCAAAACGAAACGGGCACCGAAGACGTCGGCAACTCAACGTCCTCAGTGCCCGCTCCTCGCGAAAACTCTTCGCGTTAGGTCTTACTCGTCCGCCGGCTCCTCGCCGTCGGCGTCGCGCTCGGGGGTGCCGGCCAGAATCTGCTCGGCGATCAGGCCGGAGTTCTGGCGGATCGCGGTCTCGATCTTGGCGGTGATGTCGGGGTTGGCCTTCAGGAATGCCTTCGAGTTCTCGCGGCCCTGGCCGAGGCGCTGGCTGTCATAGGAGAACCAGGCGCCGGACTTCTCGACGATGCCGGCCTTGACGCCGAGATCGAGGATCTCGCCCATCTTGGAGACGCCCTCGCCGTACATGATGTCGAACTCGACCTGCTTGAAGGGCGGTGCCAGCTTGTTCTTGACCACCTTGACGCGCGTGGTGTTGCCGACCACCTCGTCGCGCTCCTTGATCGCGCCGATGCGGCGGATGTCGAGGCGGACGGAGGCGTAGAATTTCAGCGCGTTGCCGCCGGTGGTGGTCTCGGGCGAACCGTACATCACGCCGATCTTCATGCGGATCTGGTTGATGAAGATCACCATGGTGTTGGACTTGTTGATCGACGCCGTCAGCTTGCGCAGCGCCTGACTCATCAACCGCGCTTGAAGTCCCGGCAGCGATTCGCCCATCTCGCCCTCGAGCTCGGCCTTCGGCACCAGCGCCGCGACCGAATCGACCACCAGCACATCAACAGCGCCGGAGCGCACCAGCGTGTCGCAGATCTCCAGCGCCTGCTCGCCGGTGTCGGGCTGCGAGATCAGGAGCTCGTCGATGTTGACGCCGAGCTTACGGGCATAGACCGGGTCGAGCGCGTGCTCGGCGTCGATGAAGGCGCAGATCCCGCCCTTCTTCTGGGCTTCCGCCACCGTATGCAGCGCCAGCGTGGTTTTACCTGAGGATTCCGGCCCATAGATCTCGACGATGCGCCCCTTGGGCAGGCCGCCGATGCCGAGCGCGATATCGAGCCCGAGCGAGCCCGACGACACCGCCTCGATGTCCATGGAGCGGTCGTTCTTGCCCAGCTTCATCACCGAGCCCTTGCCGAACTGACGCTCGATCTGGGAGAGCGCGGCGGCCAGAGCTTTACTCTTGTCCATGGAAGATCCTTCGACGATACGCAGGGCGGTTGCGGACATTGGGTCGTGCTCCTTATGGCGAGGATTCGCTAGGGGGACAAACGATTGAGAGGCGGGCCGGCGATAAAAGCAATGTACCCCATTTGTTCTAGGTTCGCAATATGTTCTTTGCGCTGTCCTCGCGCTGGCCGTATTTGAACCCCGAGTGTCCTAAGTTGATTTTGGCCGTGTCCTAATTTACCTGAGGAGGTAACGAGATAAGAAGCGGGCGCGCTGAGGTGGTGGACAAACTCAAACGAGCTTTGG
This sequence comes from Bradyrhizobium sacchari, assembly GCF_002068095.1. Lineage (GTDB taxonomy): Bacteria > Pseudomonadota > Alphaproteobacteria > Rhizobiales > Xanthobacteraceae > Bradyrhizobium > Bradyrhizobium sacchari. Next base: position 172,468 of record NZ_LWIG01000066.1, read on the forward strand.
AGCAGCTGGAGCAGCCGATCTGCCCTACATGTCATATCGAAATGAGGTGGGCGAGGTCCACGTTGGTGGCCCCGGACACTATCGCGCATATATTCCATTGCCCGAATTGCCATCGAACAAGCGAGACAAGTTCCAAGGTGAAGGCCACCGTTATCCCGCCCGAGAAGTTGTCGGCACCATCCCGTAAAAGAGCGGCCTGAGGTCACTTCAAATTTAGGAACGATCGCGCCCCACCTGCGTTTGGCCGGTTGGGGGACCGAGATGAAATTGCTGACCGAATATCTGGAGCACGCTCTTACATTCGAGCGCCTGGCAGCCCAGGAAACAAACCCAGAGACCAAGGCCCAATTCGAAAAGCAGGCTGCCGCTTATCGCAAGCTAGCCGCCGACCGAGCCATTCAATACGGGCTTCCGCTCCCGAGCCCGCCCGAGGCCGCCTCCGTTTGGCGTTCCGCAAACGGACACCGTAGTTCTCCGACCAAGAACAAAGTTTTACATATGTGAAGGCCGCCTCAGTTGGCGGCCTCTTTCATTTCATGACGTCTTCGCGCGGCGGCAAGCCCTGAGACTTGCGGTACTCGGCATCTCCGGGCGGAGGGGGCATTTGCGCGGGCTTTGCACCTTTGTAGATCAGCTCAAGGATGCCCAGAAAATGAAGTTTCACGCCAACCCCAGGACGGTTGAGATCATATCTGCACGGCCCGATCGCTAGGCGGGACAGCACCCGAGGGCACTTCTGTTTTTAACCCCGGGTGTCCCAGGCCGAATTCGGCGGGTCCTGATTCCGCTGGCACCCCGTCATGAATGGGTTCATTGTTCGGGCATCACCGGCCAAGCCTGGGCCAAGCCAAGTCTGCAGGCGCCGGTGACTGAGAGACCGGTTGCGCTCCCGCCAAGGGAAAGGGGAGCTGCCATGATCGAACACCCCCATTTCGACGCCTATTCAATCCCCGCTCGCATTTGTCTGGCTGTTGCCATTGTTGGCGGCGCCGCTCTCGTCGCGATGGCGATCCTGAGCGTCTATTTCATGCGCTGAAGCCCAGGAACTGGAAACTTGGCGCGGAATTGAATCGCAATGCCCAGAGAGATCGCAATCACGCTTTGGTCATTGGCCGCTGCCTGCGTGGTGGCATTCAGCTTGGCGGCGCTGGTTTCTTCTCACTGACCTCCAGACGATAGGGGAGAGCCGCCTCGGTTGGCGGCCTCTCCCTTTATGGTTTCAATCCATCGGCGCAGGCTTGCTTCAAAGCGCGCGCACTTTCGTCCGGCGGTGTCCTCATTCTCCTCTGCGCGCCTCCAAAAAGGCGGCCCCAACTCGGGGCTGGCGAGAGCTGAGGCCAAGGTACTGGGCCAGCCTTTAGGAACGGCGCGCTGGCTCAGGTCAAGACAACCTGCATCGGAACTGTGGAACTGGCGATTGGGCAACAGGCGTACCCAGCATTTGCACAAAAGGCCCCAGCTCCGGGCAATGGGCGGGAGCTGAGGCCCTTCGCGTCAAAATGGCCCCAGAACTCAATTGGGGACGATGGAGTCGGGGCCAACTCGGGGTTACCCTTGGGGAAGGGCATTGGGAAAACTCGGCAGTCGCACGAACGTTCCTGACCAAGCAAAGGGCCGCTGCTTTTGGACAGCGGCCCCTCTGCCGGGCTCAATACTTCCGGAATGAAATGCCTTCGCCAGCCCCGGCATTGCCGAGTTTTCCCGATATTTTTTGTTCTGGCAATATCGAATGTGAATCGATGTCCTAATTTCAAATCGAGGGTTGTCCCAATCAGGACAGCATCCGGATTTGGGGTTGTCCGTGCTTGCCCAGCGTCCCCGGTCGAACTTTGATGTGTCCCGATTTCAGTGATCGGACATCGCAGCGACTTATTTTGAACACGCCCCCCGGCTTCCACTTTTTCCCGATCTGGGACAGCCGCCGAATCTCTGGGCGGCGGGATCAAGGAGAACCAAGGGTGGCTCAAATGAAGAAAGTGCTCGTAATCGCGGCTGCGCTGGTCGCCGTGACATCGGCGGCGCATGCGCGCGGACCGGGAGGAGGTTTTGGTGGCGGTGCGTCCGGCTTTTCGCCCGGCCACTCGTTTCAGAGCTATGGTCCCGTAACCGGCACGACAGGCGCATCCGGCTATTCCCCGGGACATCAGATGCGGTCCAATGGACCGGTGACCGGTTCTCCCGGCGCCTCTGGTTATGCTCCGGGACATGTGAAGCGCTAAGATTGCGGGAGGCCGCCTCAGTTGGCGGCCTCTTTGCTTCTTCCGGACCCGCCGCCGCTCGGCAGACGAATTCACCTTCGGCCGCTTTCCCCGGCCATCTGAAGACGCCCGATCTTCAAGCGAAAGGCCCAAGCCCTGTTGAGGGCAGCTTGGGCGTTGCTGACAAAGGCGGCCCCAACTCGGGCTTGCTGAGTTGGGGCCAAAGGTGCTGGGCCAGCCAAGGCTGACGCTAACCCAGGCCCAACAAACTTGCATCGCCGCACGCCAATAGCGATTGGTTAACCGACGTACCCCGGATTTGCAGGGCCCGGATTGTCTCGCGAGTGCCCCCATGAGGACAGGACCGCGATGGTGCTGTCCCGATGAGAAACCCGCGAAGGCAGATCAGGACATCTCACGACAACGCCGCCCGCTTGAAATAGCGACGGGCGGCGTTGGTCCAGCCCCGGGAGGGTGAATGCAAAATCCCGGCTCCCGTTAGTCTGCATAACCGATGCCAAGATTTTCTGTCTCGTAGCGAGGCACCCGCGGATGCGGATCAGGATGGGGCGAGGAGCCGCCAGAACCTTTGCGATGCGCCCGGGTTATCCCCGCATGTATCGCCTCTGGTATTTTGCCACCTTCCTGGCCGTCACCGCGACGGCCTTTGGTGCCTTGGTCGCGTTCGACAGATTCCTTGGATGACGCGCGGCCGCCCATGGGCGGCCCTCCTTATTCTTGGGAACGCAAGCGGTTGACCCGGGACGATTTAGACGACGGAATTTGTCCGAGCCATATGTTGTAGTTTGTCACCAACCTGGTCTCGATCTTCCGGACGCCCAAAACTGCTCTTTGCGCGGCCTCAAACCTGCGCCTGTATTGGAATGTCAGGTCCTCCATCAAAGCCCGACGATCCTCGACAAGGAGCCGAGCCTGCGCAATGGCGCGCCCGGCGCGCTCATCAAGGGATTCCCATGGCCAGGGTGCATCCATGAGAAGTTGACTTAGGTTAGTCCGCCGCTCCCGCAAGTCCACCAGGCCTTGCGACTTGCTTCCCTTGATCCAGCGCAAACGTCGCCTCCCCTGCACGGCAGACCATCCGGGGCCATGACCGCTGCTGATGGATCGACTGAAGCACAGGAAACCAAGCCATCGCGCTTGGACGAGGCGCGCCGGATCATTGAGGAATACGCCGCCGACCTCCGCAAGATCATGCGGCAGTTGCGCCGCAAGATGAACTAAGGTCCCCAGCCGATCTGTATTTTCCCGCGCCGAGCCTCTCCGGGAACCGAAACGTCAGCTTCGGCATATTGGATTCGTGAAATTCAAACCCAACGGTTAGGACCCGTCAGACGAGGTTGTGTCATGCAGCGACGCCGCCGTATCTCGCAAACCGTGTCCCTGGAAGAACGCCTTGTTGAGGAAGCAAAGCGCCTCCGGGAAGCAGCCAGATCGCTTCCCCCCGGCCCGCTACGGGACGATGCCCTCCGCAAGGCCCGCCAGGCCGAGACCGGCTCGCACATGAGCCAGTGGCTGAGATCGCCCGGCCTGCAGCCGCCGGACTGAGGCGCCCGCGGCAATACCCTGGGTTTTGTGGTGAACCAACGCCGCGTGTGAGTTTACTCCCGCCTGCAAAAGCAAAGGGAGCACCCCATGGGCCACCATTCCCCCATTCGTCGCGTGCGTGATCTCGCCGCCGAGATTGCGGAGCAGAACGCCAAAATCCGCCGGATAAGGGCCGAATCGGCCGAAGCGCTCAAGCTGCCTAAGCCCGACACCTTCCCGGGCCGCAAGACCTACTAGGCGTTCCCGGACGAAAACCCGATGGAACGCGTTGAGGCATCATTGTGAGTACCCATCTTGGCCAGTTGCTCGGCTTGGAGGAAGGGCCGTAATCCCTGCAAGGGGCAATTGCGGCGGCTTTGCCCACCCCCTGAAGATGACTGAGCCGGTTGTGACGAATTTGCTCCGAGAGATCGCGAAGTCGTCCGAGGAAATCACGTTCGTCCTCGACGGCACAGAGCCCGACGCGCAATGCACGCTGGGTCAAGTCATTGGTCGGACTGCCAGCCGGTTCCCACAACGGGCTGCGATCGTCTCCACCGGGTTTGCCCCGCTGACTTACGGCGATCTCCAGCGCCGGTTGGACGACATCCGCGGGCAGTTGCGTGTGGGTGGGTTCGATTGCAGCGCTCGGATCGGGGTGCTCATGCCGTTCGGTCCGGAGGCGGTTCTCGCCATCGTGGCTGTGGCTTGCTGCAGCATTGCGGTTCCTCTTGATCCGCGGCTGTCTCCGGTAGAGGTCGATCTGCGTTTCGGCATGCTGCACCTGAACGCTCTTCTCGTGCCGCAAGGCAGTGACACAGAAGCGCGGCAAGCGGCCGAGCGGCGTGGGATCGCCATCATCGAAGCCGTTCCCGCATATGGCGGCCAGCTCGGACTTGATGTCCCGGTCCGGGCCGCCGACCGCGCTGCTATCGACGCTGAACCTGCTCCACACTCGCCGGCCTTCATTCTGCAGACCTCCGGCACGACCGCGCAGCCAAAGCTCATTCCGTTCAGCCACAGCAACATGCTGGCCGCGTCCGCGCGTCTTCAGGCCTGGTTCGGCCTCACGCATCAAGATCGCTGCTTGAGCGTCTCGCCCCCATTTTATTCTCATGGGCTCAAGGTAACGGTGTTCACACCGCTGCTCACCGGCGGCAGCATTGCTGTCCCGGCAAACAATGCCATCGTCGCGCTGGATGAGTGGCTCGATTGTCTCAGCCCGACCTGGTACTCGGCAGGTCCCGCGCTTCATGCTGCAATGCTGGACAAGGTGAGCTCGCTCGCAGACGTGCGCGTGGCGCATACGTTGCGGTTTATCGTATCGGGCGGCGCGCCGCTGCTGCCCGACGTACGGGACGGCCTGCAGCGCGTTTTAGGCGTGCCTGTGCTAGAGCACTACGGCTCCAGCGAAGCCGCGCAAATCGCTGCCAATCTGCCGCCGCCCGGCCCGAATAGGCCGGGGACCTGCGGCCAACCTCCGCCCGGGACTCTGGCCATCGCTGGTGAGGATGGACGCTTCCTGACGGCGGGCGAGCGCGGCGAGATCTGGATTCGTGGACCGACGGTGTTCTCCGGCTATCTCGATGCGCCGGAGCTCAATCAAGCCGCTTTCGTCGGGGGCTGGTTTCGCACGGGCGACATCGGCAGCCTCGACGAAGACGGCTTTCTTTCTTTGCATGGCCGCCTGGGAGAGCTGATCAATCGCGGCGGCGA
>NZ_LWIG01000067.1 GCF_002068095.1 Bradyrhizobium sacchari
TTCGACGCGACCTTGATATTTTGCCCACTGGGCGCGCCGCCGCGCCACCTCGGGATGATCGCGTTCGCCAGCCGCCGCGCTTTTTTTGAAGCTGAGCTTCTCGGCATGCACGAAGTCCCTCACCGAATGGTAGTCGACCTTCAGGCCGCGTCCGGCAAGCTCGACAACGAGCCCTCTTATGGTGAAATGGCCGTTCTTGATCCGTTAGGGCAGCCAAACCGCGTGGTCTCCCGAAACCGCCTTCGGCTTATGACCGCCCATCTGGCCAGGTTCAACGCTGCCGGTCTCCTCAACACGCTGCATCCAGCCGATGGCCGTGCTGATCGCCACTCCCAACTGTTTGGCCGCCTGATTGCGGGGACATCCCGCCCTCGATCGCGGCCACCACACGCTTACGAAGATCCAGAGAATAAGGCTTGCCCATCCATGCTGGCCTCCAACCAGCCAGAATGGTGAAACAGAAACACACTGATTTGGTAATCCCAAATCCATTCAGCTTAAACCCATCCCGCTTTAGCGGCCCCACTTACCTGTTCTGACCACGTTGGGCAGAAGTCGTTACGGCCTCCTACGCCTGGGCAGAAACCAGATGCGAGCTTGACTGAAGAACTCCTTGTGCCAGTGAGGCATGCTCATGCGCGAGCAGCTCGGGCAGGCGGGCATGTGTGATGTGCAGGCTTGCCCCGACGGCGGTGCGGTCAAGTCGAGCCGCAGCGGCACGGTGTTGATGAACGGGCCCATCGTGCGGCGGCACAGGCGCCGCCATGCATGCGGCCGAACAGCACCGTGCCCAACACCACCTGCTCATGGCCGCTGCTGCGCGCCACCACCACCCCACACGAGGTGACAGAGGCTCGGCAGGATCACACCAAGTCGCCGCGCCTGGCCGCGCACCAGCGCAACCTGCGGCGGCGTCCGCCGTCCTGCGTAATCCCGCTGCCGTCGCCGCGGACCTCGCTTAAGCCGAACGGTCGGCCCGGATCAACCATATCTGCGAGCCAAGTCCGGAAGAACTCTTGCGCCTTTGCATCAATGCTCTGGCGCGCCACCGTCACCAGATTGCAAAAGGGACGTGGGACTATCAGGCCATGCTCATGTCCCTCCAGTACGGCCAAATAGCACCAGGGCTATGGAGATGCGGCCAGCCATGTTTTAGGCTGGCCTTCCGCCGGGAGCGGACCGAACTCGATGGCCTGCCGCTCGAACAAACTGCGATAGATGCCGCCGGGTTGCACGATCAGTGCCGGATGCGTGCCCTGCTCGACGATCTCGCCGCGATCGAACACTAGGATGCGGTCGAGGCCGCGCACTGTCGACAGGCGGTGCGCGATTACGATCGAGGTGCGGTCCTTCATCAGCCGTTCCATCGCCTCTTGGATCAGCGCTTCCGATTCCGAATCCAGGCTCGACGTCGCCTCGTCCAGGATCAACACCGGCGCATCGGCAAGGAACGCGCGCGCCAGCGCAATGCGCTGCCGCTCGCCGCCCGACAGATTTACGCCGCGCTCACCCACCAGGGTGCCGTAGCCCTTCGGCGATCGTAGGATGAAGTCATGCGCATTGGCGAGCCTCGCCGCCTGTTTGATCGCCGCCATGCTGGCGCCGGGTCGACCATAGGCGATGTTTTCAGCCAGCGAGCGGTGAAACAGGATCGGCTCCTGCTCCACGATCGCGATCTGGCTGCGCAGCGACTGCTGCGTGGCTTTCGCAACGTCCTGGCCGTCGATCAGGATCCTGCCGCCGGAGACGTCGTAGAGCCGCTGAAGCAGCTTGACGAAAGTGGTCTTGCCGGAGCCGGATCGGCCGACCAGACCGATCCGCTCGCCGGCGCGGATGTTGATCGACAATCGGTCGTAGAGCGGCACGCGATCGCCGTCATAGAGGAAGGTGACGTCCTCGAACATGATCGTCCCACCGTGAATGTCGATCGGCTTGGCGTCGGGAGCCTCGACAATTCCGACCGGCTCGCCATAGATGGCAACCAGTTCCTCCATGTCGTTCACCGAGCGCTGCAGATTGTTGATGTGCATCCCTACGTCACGCAAATAGGCGTGGATGATGTAATAGCTTGTCAACACATAGGTGATGTCGCCCGGAGAGGCGCGCCCCGCTATCCACAGCAGGATGGCGCCGCCGATCACCGAAGCACGAAAACACAAGAGCATCACGAGCTGCACCGTGCTCGTGCCGTTGGACCGCAGCCAGGTGCGCTGCACCCGCGCCCGCCAGCGTCTGACGACACCGTCAAGCCGCGCATCCTCACGCGCCTCAGCACCGAACGATTTCACCACAGTATTGCAAGTGAGCGCGTCCGCTAGCGTGCCGCTGACTTTGCTGTCCCAGGCGTTGGAGACGCGCGCCGCCGGCGCGATGTAGCCGATCGTCAATGCCATCGTGATGGCAACATAGATCAGTGCGCCGAGGCCGATCACGGCGCCGAGCTCGGGCCAATGCAGGCCGAGCAGGATCGTCGAGCCCACGAGCACCGCGAGCGACGGCAACAATGCCATCAGGATCGTATGATTGAGCAAGTCGAGCGCCCACATGCCGCGGGTGATCTTGCGCACGGTCGAGCCGGCGAACGAGTTAGCGTGCCAGTCGGTTGCGAAGCGCTGCACGCGCATGAAGGCCCCACAGGCCACATCCGACATGGCCTTCAGCGTGAACGGCACGATCGCCTGCAAGCCCGTAAACCGCAACATAATCGAGAGCAGACCAAGCGCGAGGATACCAGCGAACGCAATCAGTGCCGCATGTCGCGCCGCTTGGTCGGAGGGGCCCGACGTCAATGCATCCACCAGACGGCCGGAATAGACCGGCATGAACAGGTCGGCGACCGTCGCCCCTAAGAAGCCGACGAGGATGATCGCGGCACGGACTGGCTGCTTCAGCCAGTGCTCCAACGCAAACGGGAGAACCAAGCCGATTGCGGCGGGTCGTTTGTCATCTCGACTGGTCATTGCGCTAGGGGTTTGTGGCGCACGTGGTGTAAAAACCGGTCGATCCAGACCCGATGTGCCCAATGCTTGGCGCGCCGTCCAAGGGATGCATTAAAGGCCCGGAATCTGGGGGCCGCGGCCGAACGCTTCTACTCATTTCACCCACTCTTGGCGTAAGGGCTTAGCCGAAGCGCCTCGCGCTTTGCGAGCTCCTCGGGCTGAGAGCAGCGATCTGAGACATCGGCCAGCCTTGTGCGATCCGAGCTTGTGTAAGCCACGTAGGCGGGATCGGCGTCACTGTTTGCCCGTCTGCGGAAGCGTGGGGATGTCCAGCTAGCTCCGGCCTCGGCCATGGCTGTACGCAAAGGTGCATTTTGATGAAGGACGTGTTCAGCAGATGACCGCCAGAGACTTTGCGTTATGCGATCGCGGCGCGACTTCACTTGCATGATCACCTCCGCGTCAATCCGGACGGAGCTCATAGTAATCCGAACCTCCAACGTGCCACAAACGATCCACCGCCGTGCTCGCTGATCGTTAATTGCCGGTGGCCCACCGGATAAATGGACGAATTAGCCAGTGAGCAGCTCAGATCGTCACCCTTTTTTATCTCCTCTCCTCCGGCGCTTGCGCTTTGGTACTTTGCGGAACTCCGGGTTGCGGAGTCGCACAAACAGACCCATAGCAAGCCTTCTCCCCCTTGTAGTTGGCCAGCGTTTGGACCAATTCCAACATAACCCGCTGTTTCATGTCGTCCGGGATAGGTGCTGGGCCGTCCAGCGACTTCAGCGTCACCTCGATCAACTCGATCGCGCGATCCTTGTTGCCGCTCTCGTAATAGTACTGAGCGACCGCCGGATAGGACAGGAACTTAGGGGCGTCGCCGCGTTGCGGAGGAGTTACTGCCAGAATGTGTTCGGATAACTCGTTGCCCATCGCAAAGCGCTCGGCCTGCGGCAAATGAGAGTTGTCATTCGCCGGATCAAAGAGTTGGCGCATCGCCTCGGCCATCCACACCGCGGATTTTTTGTTGATCGCGTCACGAACCAATTGGCGCATCACCGGCAGGCCGGCCTGCAAGTCGTGCATTTTGTGAAGCAACAGATCCGCATGGAGCACGCGGAAGTTCACGTCATCCGGCAGAACAGCGACGGCTTCTTCGACCACCGAAAGCGCCTTCGCCCAATCCTGCGCCTTCACCGCCGGCGTCAGTTTGGCGAAGATCGGCATTGCGCGTTCGCCCTTAGCGATCCGCTCTGCATCGGCGGCTTTCGCTTCATCGCTGATGCGCCAGCTGCCGGTCAGGATCTTCGGCAAAACCTCTTCGAGTTCCGTCGGGGAACCGATAAAGGCGATGTGGCCATCACGGTCGACGACGAACGAGGTGGGAATCCCGACAGAAAAGCTGGAATCCATCCAAAGCTTGTCCATTTCGCGTGTGTAGTCGAGCCCGACGCGATAGTTGAGATTCGGCACCTTTTCGGTCAACCATGCGTCCAACTTGCTTCGGGCCTCTTCCGCTGTTTGAGCGCGCTCACCAGCTGCTATTCCGACGACCTCAACTCCGCTATCTCTGTATTCCTCTTGCAGCTGTACCAGATCGGACAGCGCCGCCACACACGGTGCGCACCAAGTTGCCCAAAATTCGACGATGTACACGTTCCCTGGCTGGAAGCTCGTGAGGGGCTGACCACGCAGCCAGTTCTCCACCTTGATCGGGGGAGCTGGGGATTCTAAGCCCAGCGCCATGTTACGCTCCAAAGTTATTGTCAGAGACTGCCCGACGTTTTGTGCTAGCTGATCTCCGATCGCGACCGCGCCCGCGAGGTGTGGTGCCTCGGTGTAGACGGGCTGTCGAGCGAGATCCGTAGCGAATGTCGGTGTCGCCGCGCGGAGCGCGACGACACACAAAGTCACAAGCAACAGTCTCGTCTTCCCACAAGCGGGCCACATCGGTTCAAGGAAGGAGAGCATCGCTCGACTCGCAGCTGTGTGGGCTCAGTACTTTCAATACTGCTGCACCTAATGGCAACGTTCGTGCCAGCATCGTCTGCGCGCATTAAGTGCCTAATTGCGCATGAATAGCTCAACGGCAGTTCACGGCGGCCAGTGTTTTGAACCCGACGCGCTTTGTGCCGCTGTCGGAATTTGAACATGAATTGCGTACTACGCCCCGCCAGAAAACTGACTTGATATTGTGAGCCGCCGAACGCAAACTTGGCGGTTCCTGTCCCCTAGAGCGGGATGGGTTTAAGCTGAATGGATTTGGGATTACCAAATCAGTGTGTTTCTGTTTCACCATTCTGGCTGGTTGGAGGCCAGCATGGATGGGCAAGCCTTATTCTCTGGATCTTCGTAAGCGTGTGGTGGCCGCGATCGAGGGCGGGATGTCCCCGCAATCAGGCGGCCAAACAGTTGGGAGTGGCGATCAGCACGGCCATCGGCTGGATGCAGCGTGTTGAGGAGACCGGCAGCGTTGAACCTGGCCAGATGGGCGGTCATAAGCCGAAGGCGGTTTCGGGAGACCACGCGGTTTGGCTGCCCTAACGGATCAAGAACGGCCATTTCACCATAAGAGGGCTCGTTGTCGAGCTTGCCGGACGCGGCCTGAAGGTCGACTACCATTCGGTGAGGGACTTCGTGCATGCCGAGAAGCTCAGCTTCAAAAAAAGCGCGGCGGCTGGCGAACGCGATCATCCCGAGGTGGCGCGGCGGCGCGCCCAGTGGGCAAAATATCAAGGTCGCGTCGAA
>NZ_LWIG01000068.1:0-5938 GCF_002068095.1 Bradyrhizobium sacchari
CTGACCGGTCGCGGTCGAGAGCACCGCCGCACCCGAAGTGATCTTCGCGGTCTGCACGCCGGTGGCGAGGTCGATCGCGTTGAGCAGGTCGGTCACCGTCGCGCTCTGGAGATAGACGGTCGAGTTGCCGCTGCCGTCGGTGACGATGTTGCCGTTGACACCACCCGAGGTCACGCTGGCTGCCGACTGCGGCGTCTGCGCGTTCTTGAAGGTGATGATGTGGCCGTCGACGTTCAGCGTCGAACCGTCCTGAACCAGAGCACCCAGCGAACCCGCGCTGGTCTGGCGGGCCACGCTCACGCTCGTGTTTCCGCCGCCGCTGGCCGAACTCAGGCCAAGGGCCTTGAGCAGATCGGCCTTGCCGGTCACGTTCAGGTCCGCACCCGTCGAACTCTCCAGAATGACCTTGCCGCCCGCGACGGACGAGATGGTCTGGGCCGTACCAACCGTGGCGCCGCTCTGCGTGATGGTGGCAGCACCAGCGCTGATCGAAGCGCTCTGCACGCCGCTGGCCAGATCGATCGCCTTCAAGAGGTCGTTGACGTTCGCCGTGGCGAGATAGACGGTGGTGTTGCCGTTGCCGTCGGTGACGAGGTTGCCGCTGACGCCCGACCCGGACGGAACCGCGGTCGACGCCGGAGCAGCGCCGCTGCGGAAGGTGATGGTCTTGCCGTTGACCGTCAGCGTGTCGCCGTCGGCAGGCTGGGCGTTGCCGACCAGGCCGGTGGCAGTCGTGGCGCCGGTGGCGATCAGGGTGATGGTTCCGGTCAGGGCCGTGGTGCCGTCGCCAGCCGTTGCCGCGGTGCCCGTGAACACGCCCTGGCTCGCGCCCAGGGTCTTGGCAGCCGTAATCGCGGTCGTGCCGCCGGGAGCGCCGCTGTAGATCACGTCGCTCGACGCGGTCGCACTGGCGAAGCTCGTGGTGCCGCGCAGGTCGGCCGCGGTCGCACCGGAGATGGTGGCGGAGACGTTCGACTTGGTGGAGTAGCCGACCGTGGTCTGCAGCGCCTGGTTGGCGATCGACTTGGCGCTGTCGATCAGCTTCTGCAGCGAGGTGATGCCGGTGTTGGCGGCCTGCAGCACCTGCACGCCGTTGGCGATGCCGTCGAGCAGGTTGTTGATGTCGCTGGCGCGGTTGTCGAGCGACTGGGCCGTGAAGAAGTTGGTGGGGTTGTCCAGGGCCGAGTTGACGCTCTTGCCGGTCGACAGACGGTTCTGCGTGGTGGCGAGAAGATCAGCGGTGGACTGGAGGGAGAGGAGGTTCTGACGAACCGACGCGGAGAGGACGATGCCTGACATGACTCTGTTACCTTTCTGGTAAACGACGCTACTGTTACGCGTCTGCTTGGATCGAGACCGACCCAGCGACCGGCGGACCCTGGCGCCCAGACCTCTAACGAAACATGAAATGAAACTCGTGCTTTTGCCGGGTTGGACGTGATTCGGCTCGCCGAGGCTCTGTCCCTCGCCGCGCCACCGCTCGGATATCAATTTGGGAAGATTGAGCTTTTCCGCGCGGATGTCGGGGATTTAGAACTCGTTAACTAATTCCGAGCGAGAATCACGCCCTGATAAGCCGCAACGAGCGCTCGGTTACGAAAGCGTTGATGGAGAACAGGCATGGCTCTCAAGGTCGAGCTCAAACCGCACGAACGCATCATTGTCGGCAACTCCGTGATCACCAACACGGACCAGCGCGCCCGTCTGCTGATCGACGGCGAGAACGTGCCGATCCTGCGCGAGCGCGACATCCTCACGCCTGAGACCGCCGATACGCCGGCCAAGCTCGTCTACCTGGCGGTCCAGCTCATGTACATCTCGCCGGATCCGCAGACCCAGCACGGCACCTATTTCAATCTGGTGCGCGACATCGTCACCGCGGTGCCGAGCTCCTGGCCGATCATCGAAGGCATCAACAACAACATCCTGAACGGCGACCTCTACCGGGCGCTGAAGGAAGCCCGCAAGCTGATCGCCTATGAGGAGAAGCTGCGCAGCCAGTTCGAGGCCACGCATCCCAAGGCGGCGGCGGGCAAGGACGACGTCAGCACCGCCGCCTGATACAGAGGCTCGCACAAGCGACAACGGCCCCGGACGATCTCCGGGGCCGTTGTCGTTTCAGGCGTTCACCAATGCTATTGCGCCACGAGCGGCGGCGCCTCGACGTCGATCACTCCGCCGCTCCGCCGCCCGCCGAACTCCAGCACGGCCGCAACCAGCGCATCGATATCAGTCTCGTCGGTGCGGTGATTGACGATCGCCGCGCGGATCGCGAACGTTCCGTCCAGCGTCGTGCCCGAAGGCGCGGCGATGCCGGACTCCTGGATGTCGGCAACGATCTCGCGGTTGACCGCATCGTTGCTACGGTAGCGGAAGCAGACGATGTTGAGATTCACCGGCGCCAGCAATTCCAGCCGCGGCTCGGCCAGCACGCGCGCCTCCAGGTATTTCGCCAGCGCGCAGCTTCGCGCGATCACGGCGCCCAGCCTCTCGGTGCCGAACGTCTTCAGTGTGAACCAGGTCTTCAACGCCCGGAAGCCGCGCGACAGGTCGGGGCCGAGATCGCAGGGCCAGACCGCGCCCGCCGCAAGCCCCCTCGCCTCGCGGCTCAGATAGGCCGCCGGCTGGGCGAAGGCTTGGCGGTGCCGTTCACCGTCGCGCACCAGCAGGAAACCGGCGTCGTAGGGCACCTGTCCCCATTTGTGGAAGTCGAGGGCAATGGAATCCGCAAGCTCGATGCCGCCGAGCAGAGGCGCGAGTTCGGGAGAGAGAATTGCGAGCGCGCCAAAAGCGCCATCGACGTGAAACCAGATCCCCTGCTCGCGGCACAGCTCCGCGACGGCCCTGAGATCGTCGATCGCGCCGATATCGACCGTGCCGGCGGATGCGACGACCAGGAAAGGCTTGAATCCGACCTTGCGGTCGGCCGCGATCTGCGCGCGCAGCGCGGCGACGTCGATGCGATGATCGGCATCGAGGCCGATCTTGCGCAGCGCATCGCTGCCGAGCCCAGAAATGTCCATCGCCCTGGAGACACAGCCATGCGCAGCCCGCGAGGTGTAGGCCGTGAGCAGTGCGCCGTCATTGCCGATGCCATACTGCCGCGCCAGCGTACCGAGCGCCGTCGTCCGCGCCACCAGCACTGCCATCAGATTGGCCATCGACGTGCCCGTGACGAAGATGCCGCTTGCGCTCTGCGGAAAAGCAAACAGGCGGCGCATCCAGTCGACGATCTGGCGCTCGATCTCGATCGGCATGTGGTCGCGGCCGCCGAGATTGGCGTTGAGGCCGGCGGCAAGCATCTCGGCAAGCATGCCGACAGCCGTGCCGCCGCCATGCACCCAGCCCATGAAGCCGGGATGAACGTTGCCGGTCGCGTAAGGCGCGACGTGCTCGGCGAATTCGCGATAGACGTCGGCGAGATCGCTTGCCTCGCGCGGCACGTCGGACTTGATGGCCGCACGGACGCCATCGGGGATCGGTTGCCAGACCGGACGCGAGCGAACGTTGGCAATGCCGTCGATCGCCTCGTCGAGCATGCGATGGGCGAGCACGCGGAATTCGGTCCAGTCCTGCGGATCGAGCGAAGTTTGCGTGACTGAGCCTTGCGTGTTGCGGACGATCTCGTTCATGCTGGATTCCCCTCGCTCGCCTTTGCATGCCGCGACAGCATCGCCGTGAACGCGGCGAAGATCTTGCGCATCTGCGGCGGCTTGTATGGAAACACGGCGGGCGGATCCATGTTGTGGACGACGGCGGTGTTGTCGGCCTCGAACACCAGAAGTTCGCCGTTCTGGTTCTCGGCGCAGTCGACGATGAAATAGTCGAGGCCGATGCGCCGGCTCATCTCGTCGAGCGCATTCTTGTGGCGCGCCGCGAAAGCGCGATCGAACTCGCGCATGAAGATGGCCTCTTCAGCGCGCTTCTCCTCGCTGAATGCCATGTAGGCGTTGAGGTACCAGATGTCCCAGCGATCGGCGATCGCCATGTGGCAGGCATAAGGTTTGCCGTCGACCATGGTGAGCCGGATCTTGCGAAAGAGCCCGTCGGGGCTCGCGTAATTGACGAAACGCGCGACGAAAAAGTCCTGCTCCTGTCGCTCGGCTAGATAGGCCTTCAGCGCAGCGGCATCGTCGACCTTCGCAAGCCCGACGCCGGCGTGCGTGCCGCGTGGCCGTACGATCATTGGAAAGTGCAATTCGCTCGTAATCTCCGCGCAGGCGATCCGCCCCTCCGAGAGAGCCGTCAATTGCGCACGGGTCGCGTTGGCGGTGACCGGAATATCGAGACCGGGGACATCAGCCAGCAACCGATAGAGCTTGTCGCGATCGAGATTGCCGATGAGCTCGGGGCGGTTGAGCAACGGCCGCGGCCAGCGCGGCGCGGCCTGTTCGATGACGGCGAGCGCCTCTCGGCATTCCGCGGAATCGGAGGCGACCACGATGGCCACGTCGTGATCAGGCAATGTCTCGGGCAGGCCGATGCCCTTGACCACGTAGAGCGTCAGCAGCTCGATGTCTGAGCCTTCGAGCAGGAATTCGATCGGCGTATTGCCGCCCATGTCGATGTCCGCCGCGAGCGCGAGCACGCGCATGCGTGGTTTGGCAACTGCGCAGGGCGTGCGGAACAATTGATGGAACGCGAGCACCTCGGTCTGGATCACCAGCCCAGCCTCCTTCTCGCCGAGAAGCTGGGCAATCAGCGACAGATCGAGGCCCTCGCCCGCCTCCGCCGTGCCCTCTGCGATCCGCGCCAACAGATGCTCGCGCAACGGATGCAGATCGCCGCCCTCGAAGGCCCGGCGCGTCAACTGCGCAAAGCCGATACGGTCGGAATAGGCTGGCGCCGTGGCGCCGTTCGGTGCGGAAACAGGATGGAGCATCTCAGGCCTCGAGCACAAACTTCCCTGGCGCAGCCGTCGCACGGTCGAGCAGCAGCTCGGTCTTCACCAGCACGTGGGCGATGCGATCGAGGATAGCTTGCAAGTTGCGTTGCGATTGCGCGGCGTCCGCCGACCAGGCTTCGGTGACCAGCCGCGCGCCGACGCACAGCCGCAGCAATCCTTGCGGTTTGCCGTCCGCTTGCGCGAACCGCACCGGCTGACCGACGAGGCAGCGCTGTGCGGCAACCTGCCGGTCGGCCGCGCTGCCGTCGATGTCGCCGTTCATGTCGCGCGCCAGAGCACGATGCACGGCATTGGTTTCGGCGATGGAGACCGGCTTGCCGTCACGCAGCAGTGCGAACGGAAAGATCGTAGCGGCCGCGAATTCCTCATCATCCACTCCGGCTTGCCCGGATGCATTCGGAACCGCTCGAAGCGACGGCGACAGCGCGATCATGGCGTCGATGCCAGAAGCGAGCTCGGCCAGGGCCCTGACACGGAATGCGCCGGGCACGGCATAGTAGCTGGCGATCTCCGCAAGCGCCGCCTCCCAGCGCAGCCATTGACCGAAATTCGGCCGGCGCTCGAAGCGCGAGCGCAGCGCCGTCCAGGCCATCGGCCAGTCGCAGCGGCCGGCATAGTCGAAGATGCCCGGCGCGATCCCGCCAATCCGGTCGATCGACCGCGACAGGCCCTTCGGCACCAGCAGCGCGCCGCTGAAGGCAGGGCCACCGAAGAATTTCGAGCCCGTCATCAACACCATGTAACCGCGATCGAGATAGGACCGCAGCCGGCGGCGACCGAGTCGCGCCTGGCAGGCGTCCACCACCACCTGAACCTTGCGCGGCCAGCGCCGCGCGATCTCATCGAGGCAGGCAGCACTCGGCGCGCGCCAGCCGAGTTTTGACGAATCCATGATGTGCAGAAGAATGCACCGGCCTTGCCCGAGGCTGTCCTCGATTGCACGCATGACCGCGGCATCCGCATCCGCGCGCACCGCGACGTCGGGCGCCACCTCGAGCAGCGGCACCGCAACGCTGTCGCCGGCAAGCCCCG
>NZ_LWIG01000068.1:6003-32331 GCF_002068095.1 Bradyrhizobium sacchari
GGCGGCCGGCGGCGGCATGGGCCGTCCCGCTGCCGGTCTGATCGGCTCCGACCACGACCGTCACGGGCGGAGCGCCGAGCACCGCGCGCGCCAGGAACAGGGCGTGGAGCTGGGAGTCGGTGCCTGATGGCGAGAACACGATATCGACGCGCGGCGAGAGCTGGAGATGCCCGCGCAGCTCCTCGCGCATACCCTCGCAGCGTGCGTCGAAGGCGACCTCGACCTCGTCGAACAGGCACTTGTGCATCAGCTCTTCGCGCGCCAGCGCGGCGCGGTCATAGGCTCCTTGCGAGATCACGGACGCGGTCGAGGAGGCGAAATTCCAGATCTCCGGTTCAGGCGATGCCGCACAGCCATAGGCGTTGACGCGGTCTTTCGGATCGAGCGTCAGGCGCGGATCGCCGCCGGAGACCAGCAGCGTGTCGAGCGGCGTGAAGAGATCGCGCAAGCGATAGCGCGAGCCGCCCTCGGACGCCCGCTCGATGTCTGGCAGGCGGGATGCGCCGGTGCTCATCCCGGAGCGCTCACGCCGCGTCGGCGGCCGCCGCAGGCGCCGGCGCGAATTGCGAGGCGATGTCGCCGTGAAAGACCGAGGGCCCGACGTGATCGAGCGAGCTCTGGATGTCGGCCCAGATCTCGCCGCCGATATCGGTCCAGCGCTTGCAGAAGGCGAAGTCCTCGGAGAGATAGGTGCCGGTCGCCGGGTCGATCATGCATTCGAACAGCGCGAACCGGTTCTGGCTGGCCGCCAGCGTGTCGTGCGAATGCTCGCGGAAGAACTGAAGCTTCGCATAGTCCGGATGCCGGCACATCGCCTCCAGCACGTGACGCCGGATCATCAGGAAACCGGTGCCGGCATAACGCACGCGCGTAAAGCCGTTGACCACCACGATGCGGTCGGGGTCCTCGATTTCCAGCACATAGTCGAGCGAGGCAGCCGGAACGTCGGCCCGACCCGACTGGATCGCACGCGCGGCCTTGTCCCAGTTGACCCGCTTGATCGGATAGCAGCCCGCGACGACGTCCGCGCCGCATTCGATCAGCCGGAACACCTGCTCGGGCTTGAAGCCGATGTCGGCATCGATGAACAGGAAATGCGTCGCCTTGGGATCGTCCAGGAACATCGCGGCGAGGTTCGCCCGCGCCCGCGTGATCAGCGCGTCGCCGTCGCGCAGCAGCACCTTGAGCTCGAGATTGGACATGCCGTGCACGGCGCGCTGGAGCGCGAAGATCGAGCTCGCATAGATGCTCGACACCTGCCCGCCGAAGCAAGGCGTTGCCACCACCAATTGCATCCTGTCAGACATTGACCGCTCCGCCCCGCTCAAATCCTCACCAAGAGGTAAACAGGCATGGTTAACGGCGTCTTAACGCATCCTTACAGGAACTTGACGAGCGAGAGCTGCGCAAGCTTCGAAGTCGTCTGGTAGGACGCCTGGAGCGCGTTCTGGAGCGCCAGGATCTCGCTCGCGACCTGGTCGGGCGGGGCCGATTCCGCCTGGTCGATGATGGTCTGCAGCTGCGCCTTGGCCTGGGTCTGGCGCGTCGTCGCGTCCTTCATCGTGTTCTGGGCCATCGCGATGTCGGTCTGGATGTCCTCTATCTTCTGCTGGCCGGGCTGCGGCGTCAGCGCCTGGGTCGTGCGCAGGCTCAGCGCGGCGACCTGCCCGCCCGAATACTGCCCGCCCGGGGTCGTCGAAAACGTGCCGAACACCGCGATCGCCTGCAACTGCCGGCGGATCGCGTCCTCATTGGCCTGCGCGCCATACTGCACCGTGACGGAATCGTCGACCCGCGCCATCGCGGTGGAGCGCGCCGAGCCCGGTCCGTCATTGCCGAGGTACCATTTCACGGTGTTGGCCGAGCCGTTCACCAGCGTCATCGCCGAGCTCGCCGGGGAAGAGCCGACGCGCAGCGGCGGCTGCGTGGCCGTCACCGGCGTCGCGGCAAAACCGAGCGAGTTCAGCGCGCCCGTGTTCGAGCTGGTGATGTTCAGGCTTGCCGCATCATCGGTGTTGATGGTGATCACGCCGCCATGGATCGTCGATGGTTTCGATGTCCCCGTGATGCCGTCGATCTTGCTCAGCAGGGTCTGGATGCTGTCGCCGACGTTGAGCTGGTTGCCGGTCGCGCCCGAGGTCACGAAGGTCAGCGTGGTGCCGTTGACGGTGATGGTGTCACCGGCGGAAAAGCCCGGCGCGATCGCGTCCGTGGGACTCGTGCCGGAGAGCGCCGTTGCACCGCTGATCGGCACGGTCGGGCCCGCCTGGCTGGTCTTGGCAGCGCCAATCGCAGAGCTCGCGGTGTTGAAGAAATTGTCGCCCGCCGTCACCGCGGATGCCGCCACCAGTGAGGTGCCGGCGAGCTTCTTGATCGCGGCGTTCAGCGTGTCGTTGAGGTTCAAAGCCGTTTTGTTCGGATCCGGAGGAATCGGCGGAACGGCATTGGGATTACCCTGGTCGATCGCGAAGCTGCCGAGCGGCGTCGGCGTCGCCGTCGACGCGGTCAGGTCGATCTGCTCGGTCGTGCCATCCGGCAGCGTGAACTGCACGCTGAGCTTCTGGCCGTTGGTCGGATTGATGCCGTTGAGATCGATTGAAAACGACACCGGCGAGCCGCTTGGGCCGGTGAGCGTCGCAGTGGTCATGGTCGAGGACACCGACTTGATCTTGAGCCCGAATGGTGACCCGGCGGCGTCTTCCGACACCTGCACCGAGCTCGGCGTCGGCTGCGTCTGCACCAGCCGCCCCATGCCGTTGGCGCCGAGATCGGCGGCCTGGCGCTCGGCCATGACGGTCTTGAAGCCCGCCTGCGTCGTCGTGCCGTTGATGATGTCGCCGGCATCCGCAACCGACTGCGTGTTGACGGCGGTTCCAGAGAACAGGTAGCGGTTGCCGGTCTGGGTGTTGAGCACGCCGACCATCGAGCCGAACTGGGCGGCGGCGGTGTTCTGCGCCACCGTCTGTCCGTTGACGTTGAGATCCTGCGCGGTGCTGGCAGAGCCCGTCTGCACCGTGCTGCGGATCTTCGTCAGCGACTGCAGCGCGGTATTGGCGAGGTTGATGTTGACGTTGACGTTGGTGATCGTGTCGGTATAGGCGGCGATGTTGGAGAGCTGCGAGCGCCCGGCGATCGCAAATCCCTCGTTGGTGCCCATGCCGGAATAGTTCTGCGACAGCTTGCCGGTCGAGAGCTGCGTCGACAGGTCGGTGAGCTGCTGATTGATATTGCGGATCTGCGCGCCCAGAACCGACGAGGAGTAGTTGATGCTGCTGATCGACATGTTTCAGAGCCCTGTACTGGTTACCTTTGAGCCTGGATCAACGTGTTCATCATGCTCTGCACCACTGACATCACGTGGGCGTTGGCGGCATAGGCGTTCTGGAGCTGGATCAGGTTCGACATCTCCGAGTCCAGATTGACGCTGGAGGTCGAGTCGAACTTGGCCTGCAGCGTCGAGACCACGACGCTCTGGCCCTGCTGCAGCTGGGTAGCCTGGGTCGAGGCGTTGGCCTGGATGCTCAGGAACTGCTGGAGGTAGTTCGAGACGCTGCCGGTGAAGGGCTGGTTGGCCGAGCCGAGGCCGGTCGTCGGCGAATAGGAGAACACCGCATTGGTGAGCTGCGAGTAGAGATAGTCCGAACGCGTGGTGTCGCCCGCGGGCGTCACCGGCGAGGTGTTGTAGACCGACAGCCGCGTGGGATCGCTGACGAGCTGCGTGTTCACGGCGATGCGGCCGGCAAGACCGGTCATCTGCGAACCCGATGCGGTGATCGCACCGGTGTAGAGCGCCTGCCCGCCATCGGTGAACACCGCCAGTTGCGGGTTACCCGAGGTCAGCGACGAGATCGTCTTGGTGGTCGAGGCCGAATTGACCTTGGCCAGCCCGCTGTTGTCGTCGGTCACTCGCAGCGTCGTGGCCGTGGCCGGCGACGGAGCCGCAGAGAACGTCAGGTGCGAGCCCGCCAGCGCGGTATTGAGCGCGGCGGCGATCGCACTCATTCCGCCGGAAAAATCGACGCCCACCTGCATCGGGTTGGCGTTGGTGGCGTTCTGGAGCGGCAGCGCCGCCGGATCGGTCACGTTAACGAGCGTGACCTGGCGCTGGGTGTTGGTCGTCGTGTCCGTGTATGTGATGTTGACCGTATTGCCTGCTTGCGCACCGGCAAGGTCGAGGTCGAAGCCGGCCGGCGGGCCGGAGACCGTGCCGCCGGCGGTGGTCTTGTCCGACAGCGCGCTCGACATCGTCGCGGCGAGCTGGTCGATCTGGTTCTGCGCCTGCACCAGCGTCTGGTCGCGCAGTTTCAGGTCGGCCGCGATCTGGCCCGAGGAGACCACATTGTTGGCGACGACGTCGACCTGCGAACCGTTCGGCAGCTTGATGTTGAACGCACCGACGCCGGACTTGGCCGGGTCGATGTTGTAGAGCGAGGTCGCCGACAGCGCGCCGGCAGAAGCAAAGGTGAATTGCGAGGCGAGCCCGGCGCCGACGAGCTGGATGCCGGTCGTGGTGTAGAGGTTGGCCTGGTTCGAACCATCGGTGGTGACGCGGACGTCGACATATTTCGACAGCGTGTTGATCGCCTGGTCGCGCTGGTCCATCAGCGTCGCTGCGGAGGGATCGTTAGCCGACAGGCCCTGGAGCTTGGTGTTGATGTCGGCGATCTTCTGCATCGCTGCGTTGGCCACCTGCGCCGAGGTGCCGAGATCCTGCTCGACGTTGGAACGCAGCGACTGGATGCCCTTGGTGGTGACGTTGAGCTGCTGCGCCAGCGCCTGCGCCGCGCCCAGCGCAACGGTCTGTGCCGACGACGCGCCCGAGCTCGTCGACAGCGCCTGCAGCGCGGTGGTGAATTTGTTTAGCGCCGTTTCGAGCGTGCCGCTATTGCCCGGCGTGCCATACACACTCTGAAGCTGCTTCAGGATGTTGGCCATCTGGTCGGCGTAGCCGCTGCCGCCGGTCTCGGTGCGGAGCTGGTTCAGTACATAGGTGTCGAGCTCCCGGCTGACGCCGGTCGTCATCGCCGTCGAGCCGAAGTCGCCGGTGGTGACCTCGATCTGGTTCGCCCTCTGGACGACGTAACCCGGCGTCTGCGAGTTGGCGACGTTCGAGGAGACGATCGAGAGCGCGGCCTGATTGGCACGCAGGCCGCTCATCGCACTGGCGAGGGCTGAACTCAAACCCATGTGGACTTACCCGCCTTTGGTTACGTCACGCGCCGATCAGCGCAACACGTTCAGGAGGTCCTGCACCATCGAATTCGCGGTCGTGATCACCTTGGTGTTGGCCGAATAGGCCTGCTGGGTCACGATCAGCTTGGTGAACTCGTCGGCGATGTCGGTGTTCGAGCCTTCCAGCGACGAGCCGCTGATGGTGCCCGAGGCGCCGTCGATCGCAGGTCCCGACTGCTCGGTCGCGGCGTAGGCGCCGCCGTCGAGCGCTTTGAGGTAGTTGGTGCCGTTGAAGTGCGACAACGAGACCTGCGCGAGATCGAGGTTCTGGCCGTTGGAGAAGGTGCCGACCACGAGGCCGTTGTTGTTGACGGCGACGGAGCGGAGCTGACCGGCGGCGTAGCCGTTCTGCGTGATGGTGTTGATGGTCACCGCGCCGCTGGTGCTGGCATATTGCGTCAGCCCACCGGAGGAGATGTTGAAGGCGACCGAGCCAAGCGACTGGCCGCTGACGCTGACATTGTTGATGGTGATGCCCGAGCCGCTCGGCGAGGTCAGCGAGCCGTCGGCGGCAAAGGTGAAGGTCTGGCCCGTGTTGACCCAGCCCACCGTCGTGCCGGTCGCATTCGGGTCGGTCTGGTAAAACAGGTTCCAGCTGTCGGAATGCCCCGCGCCCAGCGAGGCGCTGTCGGTCTTGGCCCAGCGCAATTGCAGGTTCACCGGCGTGCCGGCGGCATTGTAGGCGGTCACCGCACCACCGCTGATCGATTCCTTGGTGAACGTAGCGATGTCGTTGCCGATCACGCCGCCGGTGCCGGCAGTGCCGCCGCCGTCGCGGTTCTTGGTGATGGTCGAGGTGAAGCCGAGCGCGGCGAATGCCGCACTGTTGGAGCTGGATACCGACAGGTTGGAAACGGTGCCGGTATTCAGCGTGATCACGCCGCTGCTGCTGATCGAAGACCCCGAGGCGCCGGAGAGCGCGTCGATCTTGCCGAGCAGGGTCGTGATGTTGTCGGTGATGTTGATCTGGTTCGGACCGGAGGCACCCGAGGCCATGAACGTCAGCGTCTGGCCGTTGACGGTGATGGTGTCGGCGGGCGGGCCTGCCGAAAAGCCAGACGAAAGCACCTCGGCGCCGCCGGCGGTCGCGCTGCCGCTCAGCACCGTGGCGCCGGTGAGCGCGGGCGAGGACAGCACGTTGCCGCCGCGCGTCACGCTGCTGATACCGAGGGCCGTGGCCGCCGTGCCGCTGCCGATCGCCACGTCGGTGCCGGTGCCGGTCGAGATCTGGATGTTGCCGCTGGCGGAGAGCGAGGCGGTGACGCCGGCGCCGCCGGCGGTCTGAATCGCGTTCAGGATGCTGGCCACCGTGGCCGTCGTGCCTGCGCCGAGACCGATCGTGGTGTTGCTGCCGGCCGTCGAGACGGTGGTACCGCCGTTGAAGGTGATCGTGTTGCCGTTGATCGTCAGGGTCTGGCCGCTCAGCGCGGTGAGAATGCTGGAGGCGAGATGCGTGCCCACGGTGTTGTCAAGAGATGTGGTGGTCGAAGCCACCGCGGACGAGTTGTTCTGGAGCGGAACCGTTCCCGTCCCCGTCGTCGACGTATAGGCCGAGCGGATGTTTCCGGTCGCGGCTGCACCGGACACCGTCGCATTGGTATAGGGCGCGGGCGGCGTGCCGACCGGCAGCGGGTTGGCCTGGAAATCCGACGGGTTCAGGCCGCCGGCCGCCAGCAGCGTCTTGCTTGCCGCGGTCGAGCTCGCCGCCGTGTTCGGCACGCTCGGCAGGTTGGCGGCGTACTGGATCGAGGTGGTCGCCTGAGCCGGGATGAAGTTGTTCTGGAATTTCAGGACGGACGCCACATTGCCGGTCGGGTTGCCGGTCTTGGGGTCGACCGTGACGCCCATCAGATAGTAGCCGGCGCCGTTGACCAGGTTGCCGTTGGCATTGAGCTGGAAGTCGCCGCGCCGTGTGTAGAGGGTGACGCCGCTGAACTGCGGCAAGTTGTCGACGACGCTGGTGGCCTTCTGGATCGAGAAGAAGCCGTCACCGGTGATCGCCATGTTGGTGGCGACGCTGGAGGACGAGATCGTGCCCTGGGTCGTGATGGTCGCCTTGGCGTTGGCCGTCACGCCGCCCGCGACCTGCTTGCTCGGCACCGAGGCGTCAGGAATGAGGTCGACGAAGCTGGTCCCGATGCCCTTGTAACCGGTGGTGGATGAGTTCGCGATGTTGCCGGAAATGTTCTGCAGCGCGTAGGACTGCGCCTGCAGACCACCCACCGAGGTGTTCATTGCATCGAAGATACCCATAACCTTGTCTCCAAATCCGATCTCGGCGGCCGGTCGACCATGGCCGCAGTCGGAGGAGACTGTCGCAAGGGCTATGCCAATGCGGGTATCTTCATGAAATCAATGACTTGGACGGACGGCCCCCGGTCGGATGACCGGGGCACAATTGCCGGGCCGGCAACAATTGCCGGGACGATTGTCGTTCCGGGGCGATGCGAAAGCATCGAACTCTGGTGCGCAATTGCGCACCTGAGAACCTCGAGATTCCGGGTTCGCGCTTCGCGCGCCCCGGAATGACGAGCACGAAGACCTACGTCGCCGAGGCCGCCGCCGGGTGGAAAACCAGCCCGAAACCGTCGATGCAGTAGCGCAGTCCGGTCGGCTTCGGGCCGTCGTCGAAGACATGGCCGAGATGGCCGCCGCAGCGCCGGCAATGCACCTCGGTGCGCACCATGCCGTAGGTTCGGTCCTCGGTCTTGCCGACATTGCCCTCGATCGGCTGGTAGAAGCTCGGCCAGCCCGTGCCACTCTCGAACTTGGTGTCGGAGGCGAACAGCGGCAGGTCGCAGCCGGCGCAGGCGAAAATGCCCTTGCGGTGCTCCTTCAAGAGCGGGCTGGAGCCCGGCCGCTCGGTGCCGTGATTGCGCAGGATCTCATATTGCTGCGGCGTGAGCTGGGCGCGCCACTCGGCCTCGGTCTTCGTGATCTCGAACGTTTCCGTGGCCTTCTCGCCGGCCTCGGCAGGTGATCCTCTCAGCCAGCGGAAGGCCGAAAGGCCGAACAGGCCGGCAACAGTCGTCAGCAGAATGCGGCGGTCAAACATCTCGTTCTCCGTGCGGGAGCGTTTACACCCTGAGATACGGGCTTTCAGGGCCGACGTTACACGTCCGGGCGGCGGATTCTCAACTTATTGCGCGACGCCCTGGTCCTGGACAGCCGGTTCCGGAGCCTGTTCCATGCCTTGGGGCGCATGTTGGGCCGCATGTTCCGGCACAGGCGCCGGCCGCGGCCGCACCGCCGGTGGCGCACGGCGCGGCCCGGTGCCGGCGGCCCGGTTGGCTTCGGCGAGACGGGCCTCGCGCTCCCTGTCCTTGACCCTGGCTCGTTCGCGGTAGCGCGCCAGCGAGCCCGCTGCGGCGGAGCTCGCCCTGCCCCAGATGCCGACCAACTGGCCGGCAACACGGCCGGTCACTCCGCCTGCCCAGACCAGCTCGAACGGCGAGAACAGCTTCCAGCGTTCGTCGCCCCACAAAATGCTGCGCGCGATCATCTGCCCCGCCATGGCCGAAGTGTTCATGCCCTGGCGGCCGAACCCGCTCGCCACCCACAGGCCTTTGCGCAACTGACCGATCTGCGGCATGCCGTGCACGGTGTGGCCGGTGGCGCCGCCGAACGTCTCGGTGATCTCGACATTGCCAAGCTGGGGGAAGATCGTGCGGATGCGCCGCTTGACGCTGCCTGCAAAACGCTGCGGTCGCGCGGCCCATGTGGTCTCCGGGCTTACCCACATCAGGCGGTCGCCATCGACGATGCGAAAATGATCGACGCCGTCGGAATCCATCACCGATCCCTTGAAGGCGACGATCTCGTGCAGGCGCTCGCCGAGCGGCGCGGTGACGCCGGCATAGCGCCAGACCGGCAGCAGCGTCTCCGACAGGCGCCGCAGGGGCGCGCCGAGGTGGATGTTGCCGGCGAGCACGATATGGGTGGCGCGCAGCCGTGCCGAGGGCGTGACGATGCGCTTGCGGATGCCGGAATGATCGATGCTGACGACCGGCGTGTCCTCGAAGATGCGGGCGCCAGCCCGCCGCGCCATCGCCGCAAGGCCGTGCACGTATTTGCGGCCGTCGACCTGGAATGCCCTGGGGTAATACACACCGTGGAAGTAACGATCGGTCTTCAGCGCCGCCCGGACGCGGTCGACCTGCCAGCCCTCGGCCTCGGTGTCGAAATCCCCATTCAGCATCTGCAACCGGCTGATCAGGCGGTCGCCGGCATCGACGTTGGAGACCTCCAGCACGCCGTTGCTGGCAGCGATCCCCGGCATGTTCTCCTCGGTGGCGTTGGCGCGGACGAACTCGGCCCCCTCCTTCGACAGCGCCCACAATTCGCGGGCATCCTCGAAGCCGATGCGCTCGATCAGCTCCGCCAGCGGCAAGGCAAAACCCGGCATCACGGTGCCGAGCTGGTTGCCGGAGGCGTTCCAGCCGATATGGCGGCCCTCGAGCACGGCGACGCTGGCCCCGAGCCGGGCCGCCTCCAGCGCAATGGAAAGCCCGGCGAGTCCGGCACCGATCACGCAGATATCGGCATCGAGATCGAACGACAGCCGCGTGCGCTCGCGAAAGCCGGCTTCTTCCTGGGATATGCTTGTGAAAGTCTCGCTCATGCAGTTTTCTTAGAGCATGATCCGTCGAAGTGTGCAGCGGTTTTCCGAACAGATCATGCTCAAAACAACAACTTAAAGCGCGATGACGATTTGTTCTGACCTCATCGCGCTTGAATGGGCCGATCGGGGCGCTTGTCACCTTGTCCTCAACCGGCGTCTGTAGATTATCCTGGACGCGTAACGATTCGAGAATTCCATGCGCCGTTTGATGCTGCTGCGTCACGCCAAGACCGAGACTGACGCGCCGAGCGGCCGTGACCAGGACCGCCGGCTCGACGACCGCGGTCACAAGGATGCCGCCCAGATGGGCGACTGGATCGCTACGCATCCTCCCTTCCCCAATGCCGTGCTGGTGTCGCATGCCGTCCGCGCCCGGCAGACCTGGGACATCGCCTGGGACACGATGAAGGACCGCGTCCCGGCGCCGCAGGTCGAGGTCCTGCCGGAACTGTACGGAGCCGATCCCGCGCAGATCCTGGAATCCATTCGCACTGCAACCATTCCGGCCGACCCGAAGCGATTGCTGCTGGTCGGCCACAATCCCGGCATGCATGAGATCGCCCTGATGCTGACCGGCGGCGGCGATCCGGCCGGCGCCAAGGCGCTCGCCCACAACCTGCCCACGGCAGGGCTTGCGATCTTCGACTTTGACGTCAAGGATTGGGGGGACGTGGCCTACCGCCGCGGCAAGCTGGTGCTGTTCGTCAGCCCCAAGCTGCTTCGATCGGCCTGAGACGCGCGGGCGCCGTCTCGACCGGTTGATCCAGCTTGGTTCATAGGGAGGCGCAGATGTTCAAGTCCATCCTCGTGCCCATCGACCTCGCCGACACCGATCTCGCCAAGCCGGCGATCGCGACCGCGGCCACGCTGTCGCAAACCTGGAGCGGCACGGTGCGCCTGCTCAACGTGCTGCCGATGACGCCGGTGATGCTGGCCGAATACGTGCCGGCCGATTTCGACGAGCAGCAGCGGCAGACCTCGGAGGAAGCCCTCGCCATCGTCGCACGCGAATCCGGCATCGAGCCCGCTCGCATCTCCAGCGTCGTGCGCCAGGGTGGCATCTACCACGAGATCCTGGAGGAGGCCGTGCATATGAAGGCCGATCTGATCGTGATGACCTCGCACCGGCCGGCGATGCGCACCTATTTCCTCGGTTCGAATGCCGGGCACGTCGTGCGCTACGCCAAGTGCTCGGTGCTGGTGGTCAGGCACTGAGGGTTGCTCCGTGCAAAGCAGACCGGTCTCGTAGAGCGGGTTAGCCCCGCCGCTGCGCGCAGCGCAGTCCGCTGGCGTAACCCACCTCTGCCTCTCTCAACGGAAGCAGAAGAGGTGGATTACGCCTTGGGCTGAGCCACCCTACGCATCTACAAGTCCTTGCGTTGCCCGCCGGGCAAAACACCCTAACGATCGGTCAATCCGCCTCGCCGAAAATATACCGCTTTACCGAAATTCGGAAACGGCGTATGTGTCGCCATAACCCGGCCCAAGGAAGAGGGGCGCATCGCGATCGTCACGAACGCGGGCCGGGCGGCGGTGGACGCGGACGACATCGGCGCGAAGGGTTTTGCAGGGCGGGCAACCGTGAGCGAAGACCTGGTGCCAACGACAGGTGCGGTCCGCGTACGGCAAAATCGTGTGGTCCTGGCGCCCGGGGTCTGTGCGCCAAGTCGTGCGGTGATGTCGCGGCCCGACCGGGCCCGCGCATCGATCATCCGCACGGCGACGGGGGCAATAGTGCATCGCTCCCCGGGGAGAGCGCGACATAAGCCGTAAAGCCACTGCGCAGGGAAGGCCGGATGTTTGGCTTCACCTGTATGCCGCTGTGCAAATTCTTTGTTGCCACCTTCGCACAGTGGACCGTGGGTGCCCGGCCGGCACCCGGTCTTCCCTGCGCCCTCTTTCATGTGAGGGTGAAGCGACGAAGCAAAGCTCGGGCGAAACAGGCCGCGAGGATGCGAAGGCGTGTCTGCGGGTGAGATGCGAATTGAAGAAGCGATGCCATCACCACGTCATTGCGAGCGCAGCGAAGCAATCCAGAATCTTTCCGCAGCGGCAGTCTGGATTGCTTCGCTGCGCTCGCAATGACAACGCGGAGACGTTGTGCGTCACCACGCCCGGACCTGCCGGGCGTGGCGACGGTCAGCTCACAGATACCGCGACAGTTCGGCCTTGAACTGCCCGTAGACGGCGTCTTCGATCTGGCTGCGGTTGATGCCGATGTCGCGCAGGGCGCGGTCGTCGAGCTCGTTCAGGGTCTTGACGGCGGAGCGGCGCTCCAGGCGGTCGAACAGCGCATGGGCGGCGGTGGCGAGCGTTGCAAAAAATCCGCTCGAGGAGGATGGGCGTAAACTCCGCCCGGCAGTTTGCGAGATCGTGGTCATGTTTCTTCTCCGGCGTATCGTCCGCGCGGCGAAGCAGGTGCCGTCGGCGCGGACGCGGTCAGCGCCTGCACCTCATTTGCCGTCGGATTGCTCTCGCTCCCCTCGGCTCAATCGCGGAACTTGATGGAACCTAAATGCTCCAGTACAC
Source organism: Bradyrhizobium sacchari (assembly GCF_002068095.1). GTDB lineage: Bacteria > Pseudomonadota > Alphaproteobacteria > Rhizobiales > Xanthobacteraceae > Bradyrhizobium > Bradyrhizobium sacchari. The sequence goes on from NZ_LWIG01000068.1 coordinate 18,386, forward strand.
TGCTCGGAGCAAGTAAAACATTGCTCTCGGTGCAATAATGTCCAAGTTCGAGTACGTGAAGCTTGCCGATGCCATTGCCTCGGATATCTCTAACGGCACGTTAAGGCCCGGCGACCGGCTGCCGCCGCAGCGCAACTTTGCCTATGACCGTGGCATCGCGGTCTCGACCGCGAGCCGGGTTTATACGGAATTGCTCCGCCGCGGCCTCGTGGTCGGCGAGGTCGGCCGCGGCACCTTCATCTCCGGCGACGTCAGGCGCGACGTCGAGACGATCAGCGAGCCGGCTGACGCGCGGATCAATTTCGAGGTCAATTATCCGCTATTGCCGCAGCAATGGGCGATGATCGCCAAGAGCCTCGCGGGACTCGAGCGCGTCGACGCGCTCGAATCCGCGCTGCGCGTCTCGACCAGCACCGGCACCAAGAGCGCGCGCATTGCCGCCGCGGCCTATCTCGCGCGCAAGGATTTCGCACCGCAGGCCGAGCAGATCGTCTTCACCGCAAACGGCAAGCAGTCGCTCGCGGCCGCGCTCGCAGCCCTCGTCCCCACCGGCGGACGCTGCGGCGTCGAGGCGTTGACCTATCCTTACGTCAAGAGCATCGCCGCGCGGCTCGGCATAACGCTTGTGCCGATCCCGATGGACGAATTCGGCGCGCGGCCCGACGCGATCCAGAAGGCGCATCGCGAAGCGCATCTGTCGGCGCTGTATCTGCAGCCCATCATCCAGAACCCGCTCGGCGTCACCATGAACGCTGCGCGGCGCGCCGACATCATGCGTGTCGCCGAGAAGCTCGATCTCACCATCATCGAGGATACCGTCTACGGCTTCCTGGCCGACGACACGCCGCTGGCAGCCCTCGGGCCGGACCGCTGCATCGTGCTCGACAGCCTGTCCAAGAAAGTCGCGCCGGGCCTTGCGCTCGGCATCCTCGTCGCGCCGCCGCGCCTGCGCGAGAGCGTGATGAGCGCGGTCCGCACCGGCGGCTGGATCGCCTCGGGCCACGCGCTCGCGGCCGGGCAGCGGCTGATGGCCGACGGCACCGTCGCCGAGCTCACGCGCCTGAAACGCATCGACGCCACGCGCCGCCAGCAGACCGCGGCGAGGCTGCTCGCCGGCTACCAGATCGCCGCCGACACCCGCTCCTATCATCTCTGGCTGACGCTTCCGCCGCACTGGCGCTCGCAGACCTTCGTCGCCGCCGCGGCAAGGCGCGGCATCGCGCTGACGCCGTCCTCGACCTTCGCGATCGCGCATGGGCATGCCCCGAACGCGGTGCGGCTCGCGCTTGCCCCGCCCACCCCGGAGCAACTCGATTCCGGCCTGCGCACGATCGTCTCGCTGCTCGGCACCAAGGAAGAGGATTTCGACTCGACGGAGTAGCTCGCTGTGACGATTAGGGCAGCAGGGCCTTCGGCACACGATCGAAACTGTAGCTCTGCGGCTGGTTGCGCCGCACGAAGCCGCCGACCTGCCACGCGAACAGCGCGGCGAAGCCGAGGATGAACAGCACGCCGGCGAATTCGCCGATCATGAGCGCCCGGATCAGGAGGCCCGCCATCGCCACGGCGAGCACGGCGAGGAATGCGAGCACCGCCGCATAGGTCTTGCGACCGAGTCCCGCGGTCAATTCCGCGTGGCTGCCGGCCTTTGCCATCCGTGCATGCAGCTCGATCAGGAAATCGCGAAAACCGTTATCCTGCGGCGCCATCAGCGCCGCGGTCTGCCAGCTCGTCGACAGGATGGCGATGCGGCCGCCCTTGGCGTGGCTGACATCGGCGCGAAAGCGGTGCTGCTGCATCGAGACGGGGCGGAACGACAGCCGGATCGCCGAGATCTCGTCGTAGCGCCACAGGCCCGAACGGCCGGCGATGTGCCAGGACAGCCCCTCCTCCGTCAACTCGAAGCGATGCGCCGAGCCGATCAGCGACGCCTTGTAGGCGTAGCTTGTGGCCGCCCCGGCTCCCGAAACCTGCATCTCGAATTCAATCCCGTCCGCGATGTGCTTGCGCGATCGCCCTCGCCCATCCTACAAGCGAGACATGGCTGAGACGACCTTTTTTCCGCGCCGCCTGATTCTCGGCGCCGCCGTGATCTCCGGCGTGCTGCTGGCGCTTGCCGTGCACATGCTGGGCGCGCGTTACGGTCTCGACCTCGGCGGCCTGTGGCGCTTCGACACCCATGAGTTCATGCCGACGGGCGCGGCAATCGCCTGGTGGCTGATCGCGACCGTCGGCTTCTCCGGCGGCTATTTCACGGCGAGCCTGATGCAGAGCGCCGTCTCCGGCCAGATCCCGCAGCGGATGCGGCAATTCCTCATCGCGGTCGGCGTGCTCCTGCTTGCAGGCGCCGGCCAGGTGGCCTCGGCGCCGAGCCCGATCCCGACCGTCTCAGGCGTGCTGGCTGGCCTTGCCGCACTGTGCCTCGGCGCCGTGATGGCGTTCTGCGGCGCCCATTTCGCGCTGCGCCGCGGCTAACCCCTTAAGCCGAGGCGCGCAGCCGCGGCCGTTCCAGCATCAACGCCACGTCCGAGGCCGGCCGCGGCTTGCTGAACAGATAGCCCTGCGCCTGGGTGCAGCCCTCGCGCCGGAGCAGTTCGAGCTGCGCGTCGTTCTCGACGCCCTCCGCCGTGGTGACGATGCCGAGGCTGCGGCCAAGGCCGGTCACGGCGCGGATGATCGCCATGGAGTCCTCGCGCGTCGCAAGCTCCGACACGAAGGAGCGGTCGATCTTGATCTTGTCGAACGGGAAGCTGCGCAAGTAACTCAGCGACGAATAGCCGGTGCCGAAGTCGTCCAGCGAGATCCGCACGCCCATGCCGCGCAGCTCGTGCAGCGTGGTCAGCGTCGCCTCGCTGTTCTGCAGCAGCACGGATTCGGTGATCTCGAGCTCGAGGCGGTGCGCCTCGAGTCCCGAGGCGGCCAGCGCCGCGGTGACGGAGGCGATCAGGTTCGGGCTCCTGAACTGCACCGGCGACAGGTTGACGGCAACGTCGATATCGGCCGGCCAGGTGGCCGCATCGGTGCAGGCCGTGCGCAGCACGAACTCGCCGAGCTGCACGATCAGTCCGGTCTCCTCGGCCAGCGGAATGAAGTTGATGGGCGCGATCAGGCCACGCTGCGGATGGTTCCAGCGCAACAGCGCTTCGAAGGCGACGACGTGGCCGCTGGCGACGTCGCGGATCGGCTGATAATACGCCTCGAACTCGTCGCGTTGCAGCGCCGCGCGCAGATCCATTTCGAGAAGGCGCCGCGCCTGCGCGCGCGCATCCATGCCGGTCTCGAAGAAGCGATAGGTACCGCGGCCGTCCGCCTTGGCGCGGTACAGGGCGAGGTCGGCGTTCTTCAACAGCTCGTCCGGATGGCTGCCGTCCTGCGGCGACAGCGAGATGCCGATCGAGACACCGATGACGATCTGGTGGTCGTCGATCTCGTAGGGCGCCGAGATTACCTCGACCAGCCGGCCGGCAAGGGATCTGGCCGCAGTCTCCTCCGACCGTCCGATCTGGACCACGGCGAATTCGTCGCCGCCAAGCCGCGCCACCGTGTCGCTTTCGCCGACGGTCGCCCTCAGCCTGCGGCCGACCTCCTTGAGCAGCGCATCGCCAATGGGATGGCCGAGCGAGTCGTTGATGTCCTTGAAATGATCGAGATCGAGACAGAGCACCGCGAGCTGGTCGTCCGACTTCGCCCGGGTCAGGCCCTGCTCGAGCTGCTCGTGGAACAGCACCCGGTTCGGCAGGCCGGTCAGCGCGTCATGGCGCGCCATATGCGAGATCTTCGCCTGTGCCTCCAGCCACTCGGTGATGTCCTCGAAGGTCGCGACCCAGCCGCCGCCCTGCATCGGCTGGTTGACCACCCGGATCGAACGACCGAACCGGTTGACGACCTGGCTGGTCGTGCGGCCTTCGCGCGCGTCGGCCACCAGGCGCGCGAAGAATTCGTCTGCGTCGCCCTGCCACTGGCCCTTGGCCTGCTCTTCCCTGAGCACGTCGACCAGCAGGCGGCCGGTGAGCGCGATGTCGGTGCGGCGAAGCATCGCGGCGTAGCGCTCGTTGAACAGGATGATCTTGCCGTCCGCATCGAACATGCACAGCCCCTGCGACATGTTCTCGAGCGCGGTATCGAGCACGATCTGCTGACGTCCGAGTTCGCCCTTGGCGCGGCGGTCGAGCAGCGCGGCGGCAAGCGCGATCGCGATGATCGCGACCGCGGCGCTGGCAGTCAGAATGGACAAGGAGCCCGGCGGAATCGACAGGCCGCCGATGACGATCGCAGGATCCGGCGTCAGCTCCACGGCGCCCATGGCGGTGAAATGATGTGAGACGATGGCGACGGTGAGCAGGCCCGTCGCGCTGAGCGCATTTGACAGGCTGTCGCCTCGCCCCGCGACGATCAGGGCAAGCGATCCAAAGACGATGCCAAGAACAATCGAGACCGTCACGGTGCCGGTCGCCCAGCCGACATGCGCGGGAATCTCGAGCGCCATCATGCCGGTATAGTGCATGGCTGCAACGCCGCCACCGACGACGGCCCCGCCGAGCGCAACCGCGATCGCGCGCGTCGCCGAGACCGAGATGCTGAGCCCGATGAAAGTGACCGCGATCGCAAAGATCAGCGACAGGACCGTGACCGGAATGTTGTAGGCGCCGCCCCCAGCAGGCCCGTAAGCCTGCATCGCGATGAAATGGGTTGCCCAGATGCCGCAGCCGGCGACGACGGCGTCAAGCGCGATCCATGACACGCGAGCGCCCCCGCTTGCCGCGCGCGCCCGGTAAAACAGGCTGATGGCCGCGGCGCTCGCGAGCAGGCAGACCGCTCCGCCAAGCGCGACCAGTCGCCAATCATGCTCGTCGGTGAGACAGTAAAGAACTTGATACATTGCCGGCCCCTATGGAGCCGCACTTGAACCGACGAAGGTGGACGATCGGTAACCGGCTATGTGCCGGTTCCGGGAATGGTGAATGGGAAATGTGCTCATTCGTTCGGATTGTTCGTCCCCCGCGAAGGCGCGCCGATCCCGATCGCGGCGGCCGCGAGCAGCAGGACGGAGGCCGATACGGCCAGAGACGCATGCAGGCCGGCCATGAACGCCCCCTCCGAGGCCACCAGCGAGCCGAACAACGCGACACCGAGTACGCTGCCGGTCTGCCGCGTCGCGTTCAGGACGCCGGCTGCCATGCCGGACCGCGCCTTCTCGACGCTGCCCAGCAAGGTTGAGGTCAGCGGCGGCACCAGCAGGCCGAGTCCACCGCTGATCGCGATCATCTGCGCGCAGATCATCCAATAGCGTGTGTCGGGCGCGATCCACAGCAAGCCGAGACAGCCGAGCGCCGAGATGCAGGCGCCGACCACGATGGTCGGGCACGCGCCGATGCGCTCGGCGAGGTGCGGCGCCAGCAGATTGACCGGCAGCACCGCCGCCATCATCGGCACGAAGGCGAGCCCGGTCCACCACGCCGAAAGGCCGTTGATCCGCTGGAAGTACAGGCTGAGCACGAAGATCAGTCCATAGATCGCGACGTTGACGAGCAGTCCGACCAGCGCGGTCAGGGTAAACAGCCGGTGAGCGAACAACGACAGCGGCAGCATCGGCTGCTCCGCGCGGCTTTCCCGCCAGACGAACAGCACGCCCAGGACCAGGGCTGCGGCGAGGGCCGCGAGCACCGCCGGATGATCCCAGCCAAGCGCCCCGCCCTCGATGATCGCGCCGGCCAATGCCCCCAGCGCGCCGATCGCCGCGAGCTGGCCGGGAAGATCGATCTCGCGCGAGGGCGCGCGCGTGGTCTCGGTCGCATAACGCCAGCTCAGCCAAAGGCCCGTCAGGCCGATCGGGAGGTTGACGAGGAAGATCGCGCGCCAGCCGACCAGCGTGATCAGCGCCCCGCCGACGAAGGGACCCGCGGTGAGCGCAAGGCTGGCGCCGGCGGCCCATATCGCAACGGCGCGGCCGCGCGAGCGATCGTCCGCATAGGCGTGATTGAGCAGCGCCAGGGAATTCGGCACCAGGATCGCCGCCGCCAGCCCCTGTACCAATCGTGCGGCGATCAACACGATCGCATTGGGCGACAGCGCGCACGCGAGCGAGGCCGCGGTGAAGATGGCGAAGCCGGCCAAGAAGACGCGCTTGGCGCCGATCCGGTCGCCGAGTGCGCCTGCCGTCAGGATGAAGGCGGCAAAGGCGATGGTGTAGGCACTGACCACCCATTGCAGCTCGGCGACGCCGCCGCCGAGCGTCCTGCCCATCGCGTCGAGCGCGGTGTTGACGATGGTGACGTCGAGTTGCACCACGCCATAGCCAAGGCTCATCGCCGCCAGCGTCAGCGAGGTCGCAAGACGCGAGCCGGCACGTTGCGCGCCAGTCCGGTCGTCGAAGGATTCACATTTGATGGTGTTGGCTCGCATGCTGCACCTCAATTGCAGCCCCATGCGAAACATACGCTTTCGCCACGCCATCATGATTCGATTTTGATCGAAACATCATCGCGCGATAAATCGTGCTCCTTCGGCAACAAACGACGAAGCTTCATGCCCTGCTAGCCGTGCAAGTCCCGTGCGCGCATAAGCATGGGAACAAGGGCTAGATTCCTTCTATTGACCATCAAGTTCCCCTCAAGGCGACGAACCTCATGGCAAGAGTTGGCAGCACCTCGCTTCCATCCGGTGCAAGATCGGAGTTCGGCCAGACCGCAACCATCCTTGTCGTTGGATGCCTGATCGGCATCCTGTTCGCCGGCAGCACCATCGCAACCCCGCTCTACGTCATCTACAAGCAGCAGTTCGGCTTCTCCCAGATCACCCTGACGCTGATCTATGCCGTCTACATCGTCGGCAATCTGACCGCATTGCTGGTATTCGGCCGGATGTCGGACCAAGTCGGGCGGCGGCGCACGGCGGTCATTGCCATCGGCATCGCGATCACGGGCGCATTGGTCTTCCTGTTCGCACACGGGGTCGCTTCCCTTTACGTCGCACGGGTGCTGAGCGGCCTCGCCATCGGGATCGGCGCCGGAACCGGCACTGCGTGGCTCGCCGAACTGATCGCCGAACAGGACCGTTCCCGCGCCACGGTGATCGCGACGATCGCGAATTTCACCGGCCTTGGCCTCGGCGCGTTGATCGCCGGTCTGCTTGCCGAATATGTTGCGCTTCCGCTGCGAACGCCGTTCATCCTCTATCTCGCGGTGCTGGTCGTTGTCGTAGCCCTCCTCGCCTTCGCGCGCGAGACCGTGCATCGCCCGCTGGCCGCGTTCGCGCAGCTGTCGATCCGGCCGCGTGCCGGCGTTCCGTCGTCGATCCGGCCACGCTTCGTGGCGCCCGCGGTGACAGGCTTTGGCGCCATGGCCCTCGTCGCCTTTTTCGCCGCGCTGGCACCGAGCGTGCTCGCAGGCGAGCTTCATGTCACCAGCCATGCTGTCGCTGGCGTGATCTTCCTCGAGCTGGCGCTCGCCGTGGCGCTGGTCATCGCGCTGACGCGCTCGCTCTCCAGCCGCACCGCCATGCTGTGGTCGCTCGGCCTGATGTTGCCGAGCCTTGCCCTGCTCGTCACGGCACAATTCGTGGGTTCGCTCGCAATCATGATCGCCTCGACCGCGACCTGCGGCGTGGCGGCGGGCCTCGGCTATCGTGGCAGCCTGCAGGTGGTAAACCAGATCGCACCGGATGATCGCCGCGCCGAAGTGGTCTCGGCCTATTTCATCTGCTGCTTTCTCGGCAACGCCCTTCCGGTGATCGGGATCGGCGTCCTCTCGACCCTGATCAGCTCCACCGTCGCCAGCCTGGTTTTCGCCGCGACGATTGCGGTCTTTGCGGTGGTCGCTCTGGTGTTCGGGCTGAAATACCAGGCCGGCTAAGTTGGAGCCAAAAAAGAGACGCCGCGGGTTGCACGGCGTCTCCTGACGGAAGGTATGGATCTGACCTTAGCTCGCCGCGCGCAAATTCACCTTGCTTTCGGCAAGCGCGGTCAGCTTCTTGTCGGTCGCCTTCTCCTCCTCGAGCGTCTTGGCGAGCACGCTGGCACAGTCGGTGCGGCCGAGCTGCTTGGCCCAGGCGATCAGGCTGCCGTAGCGCACGATCTCGTAATGCTCGGCGGCCTGCGCCGCATTGATCAGGGCGGCGTCGAGCACCGCCTTGTCGGCGACTTCGCCGGCGGTCTCATCGGCCTCCTCGATGATGCCGTCGATCGCCGGGCAGTCGACCGCCTTCACGGCGACGCCGTGCATTTTGAACACTTCCTCGAGCCGCTTGACGTGCTGCTTGGTTTCTTCGAGGTGCGTCAAAAAGCCCTGTTTCAGCTGCGGATCGGTCGCCTTGCTGGCCATTTTCGGTAGCGCCTTGGTGAGCTGCTGCTCGGCGTAATAGATGTCCTGGAGCTGGTGCACGAACAGGTCGTTCATGGTCTTGATGTCCTTGGTGAACAGTCCCATCGTTCCGATCCTCATTGGGTTTCGGGAACACGGCGGCACCGGCCTGCACGAAAAGCCGCTGATTCCGCCATGTTCGGTTGCTGATGGGCCGCTAACGAGCGCCCGGCATCGACGTTCCAAAAAAGCCTGCATCGCTTGAGCTGGAACAATGCCGGGGGCCGCGCGATGTGAAATCATGTCAGCAAACGAACACACGTTCCGGGCCGGTCGGCCGACTCATGTGCTTAACGCGCGCTCCGATGTGAACCGCATATGACAAAAGAAGCCGGTCTGGCGCAGAACCTTACCTTGTCAAGGGCTGCACAAGTCACCGTTTTTGCCTTAAATGAGCTGGATCATAGCTAGCGATCGACTGCCTTTGGCAACGATCGCGCCCGACTGGCCAACGCCCGGCCGGCTCGGTCTTGCCCCCCGCCGGGAGGATGAATGCACGGACTGCTGCCCGCGCTGAAACGCGGCTTCAAGAGATGGATCGGCTGGCGACGGCTCGGAATTGCCGCGAGCGTCTTCATCATCGCCTTCGCGATCACAACGCTGGTACGGACCCTCAAGGGCATCGATACCGGCGTCATCCTGACCGCGTTAACCGAGATCCCCCGCGGCAGCATCGGGCTGGCGGCGATCTGCGTCTTCTTCGCGTTCTGTACGCTCACCTTCTATGATTTTTTTGCACTGCGAACGATCGGCAAGAAGCACGTTCCCTATCGCATTGCAGCGCTCTCCAGCTTCACGTCCTATTCGATCGGCCACAACATCGGCGCCACGGTGTTCACCGGCGGCGCGATCCGTTTCCGGATCTATTCGGATTACGGGCTGAACGCGATTGACGTCGCGAAGATCTGCTTCCTGTCCGGCCTGACCTTCTGGCTCGGTAACATCTTCGTGCTTTCGATCGGCATGGCCATCCATCCGGATGCTGCCTCCTCGATGGATCAGCTGCCTTCGTCGATCAACCGGCTGATCGCGCTCGGCGGCCTCGCCTCGATCGGCGCCTATCTGGTCTGGCTGTGCATGGGCGAGAAGCGGCGCGAGCTCGGCCAAAAGGGTTGGAAGGTGGTGCTGCCCTCGGCGCCGCTGACGCTGGTGCAGATCCTGATCGGCGTGGTCGATCTCGGCTTCTGCGCCACGGCGATGTACCTGCTGATGCCGGCCAATCCGCCGATCGACTTCCTCTCGCTCGCCGTGGTGTTCATCCTGGCGACGCTGCTCGGCTTCGCCAGCCACGCGCCCGGCTCGATCGGCGTGTTCGATGCCGCCATGCTGGTGGCGCTGCCCGAATTCGGCCGCGAGCAGCTCCTGGCGACGCTGCTGGTGTTCCGCATCCTCTATTTCGTGATCCCGTTCGGCCTCGCTATCTCCATCATGGGCACGCGCGAGCTGTGGATGAACGTGGTCGAGCCCTGGCAGGAGCGGCGGCGGCTGGCGGAGGCCTGCGCCCAGGCCAATCTGCCCAAACAGGTGACCCCGATGGAACGCGAACGGCTGCTGCGTCAGGCCAGCAAGCGGTAGGCTGCGATCTGGAGCCGGAAGGGGTTGCGGGCGGAGAGCCAATCCTCTCTTATTTCCGCCTCAACTTTGCCGTTGAAGACGCGGACCATGATCCCTGTATTCCTTCGCACCCTCACCGCAAGCATGCTGCTGCTGGCCGGAGTTCTGGCCGCTTTGCCGCTTCCGCGCGCGGCGGCGCAGGACGCCGGCGCCATGCAGATTTCCTGGGAGGTGCGCAACCGCTTCCGGCTGTTCCGCGAGGAGCGCGACTTCCTGCTCCATGTCGAGAATGCGCGTAACCGCAGCATTCTGGCCGCCGAGCAGTCGCTGGAGCTCCAGAGCGAGGGCCGCGGCTGGGCCCGCAACATGGTCAACCGGCTCTGCATCGACCTGCAGGGCCGGGTCAACCAGCCCTGCACCCGCGACAACGTCAAGGAGAACTACATCACGCCGATCGACCATCCGGTGACCGTGCGCCTCGTTGGCGCGGTGCCGGTCGGGGCCACCTGTGCCTGGTCGTTCGACGACGGCGATGGACCGCAGGCCTCGACCTTCGACTGTGCCGAGCCGGTCAATCTGCGCGTCCGCTACGGCAAGCAGACGGTTGCGACCGTCGATGTCTCCTCCGGCTCCGATCCCACCCAGCGCGTCCAGACCGAGATCCAGGTCCGCGACATCTTCGTCGCGGGCTTAGGAGACAGCATCGCCTCCGGCGAAGGCAATCCGGACCGGCCGCTGGCGCTGTCCGACGAAGGCTTCTGCTTCCGCTCCTATCTCGGCACGGCCGGTGCGCAGTACTACCGGCCGAGCCGCGCCGGCTATAAGGGCGGACGCGCCTGCGAGGCGCCGGACACGCTCGCGAACTGGCAACACTACAGCGCGCTGTGGTTCAATGCGCCTTGCCACCGCTCGCTCTACAGCTACCAGGCCCGCACCGCGCTGGCACTTGCGGTGCGCTACACTCACATTGCGGTGACCTTTCTGCCGCTCGCCTGCACCGGCGCCAGCATTGGCGACGGGCTGCTCGGCTCGCAGCGTGCCCGCGAATGCCCTCCCGGCAAGACCGGCGTCTGCAACACCAGCGTGAACGCGCAGGTCGCCGAGCTGCGCGAAGCGCTCACCGCGGCAAAGAAGCGCCAGCCTGACCGCACGCTCGATCTCGTGCTGCTGTCGGTCGGCGCCAACGACGTCTATTTCTCCGGCCTGGTCGCCGACGTCATCGTCGACACCGCGACCGAGCGCGCGCTGTTCCGCCGCTCCGGCGTGATGGCGAGCGTCGACGACTCCCGCGACGCGCTGGCGCGCGAGCTGCCGCAGAATTTCGTCAAGCTGCGCGAGGCGCTGAAGCCGCTGGTCGGCGGCGATCTCTCGCACGTGGTCTATGTCTCCTACGCCAATCCCGCGCTCGCCGACGGCGGTGTGCCCTGTCGCGGCGGCCGCGCCGGCTTCGACATCCATCCCTCCTTCAACGCTGATCCGCAACGCCTCGCCCGTGTCTCGACCTTCGTCGACACCGAGTTTCTGCCGCAGCTGAAGGGGCTCGCGACCTGCACGCGCGGCGCGCTGTGCCGCGATCCCGAAGCCGACCGCATGACCTTCGTCGATGCCCATCAGGCCGCGTTCGCCGATCACGGCTTCTGCGCCCATTCCGGCAACGATCCCGAATTCGACCGCGCCTGCTTCGCCGAGAACGGCCAGAGCTTCAACCCCGACATCGTGAGCGCAGCGGGCCAGCCGATGCTGTGCGGCCGCGGCGCCTCGGAGTACCGGGCCTACCTGCCGCGCGGGCGCTGGATCCGCGATGCCAATGACAGCTACTTCGCCGCGATGACTTATCCGCAAGGCCTGCCCGCCGCGAGCCAGCCGACCGACATCCACGACGCAACCTGGGGCGTGCTGTCCGCCGTCTATGGCGGCGCCGTGCATCCGAGCGCAGAAGGCCACGCCGCGATGGCGGATGCGGCATTGCCAGCCGCGAGCGCGGCGCTCGGCCTCGATGCCGTGCCGCCCAACGTCACGCGCGGATTTCTGCCGCAGTTGCTGCCGAGCGCGCAGCAGTAGGTCACGCGAGGAAATCGTAGCCGGATGAGCGCAGCGACATCCGGACTACTCTCCCCGCATATCGCTTCGCTCATGCGGGCTACGCGCTGCCCACCACACCGTCATTGCGCGCGCAGCGAAGCAATCCAGAATCCCTCCGCGGAAAGATGCTGGCTTGCTTCGCTGCGCTCGCAATGACGAGCTCGGGGTCAGCGTCTCGCCACCCTCACGATCGTTCCCCCCACCTGCCGTTTCATCAATCCAAAAACGGCATCGATCGATGCTGCCTTGAACTTGGACACTTTGCCGCGCGCGCCTCTAGGAGTCGAATTGAGGAAACATTCGACTTGAGGAGGCGCTGATGAGCGCAGTGGTGTCCGCGGCGGACGTGAGGAGATCTCGCGTCAGGCTGTTCATCGTGACCATGTTGTTCCTGGTCACCACCGTGAATTATGCCGACCGCGCCACGCTGTCGATCGCCGGCCCCGCGCTCTCCAAGGAGCTGCATCTCGATCCCGTCGCCATGGGCTGGATCTTCTCGGCTTTCGGCTGGTCCTATGTCGTGGCTCAGGTGCCGGGCGGCTGGCTGCTCGACCGCTACGGCTCACGCATCGTCTATGCCTTCAGCATCATCATCTGGTCGCTGTTCACGCTGATGCAGGGCTGGGTCGGCTTCCTCAGCGCCGGCGCCGCCATCGTCGTGCTGTTCGCGCTTCGCCTGCTTGTCGGCGTTGCGGAAGCACCGTCCTTTCCCGCCAATGCCCGCATCGTCGCGGCCTGGTTTCCCGGCAACGAGCGCGGCACCGCGTCGGCCTTCTTCAATTCGGGGCAGTATTTCGCCACCGTGATCTTCGCGCCGCTGATGGGCTGGATCGCGCACACCTATGGCTGGCGCTTCGTGTTCTTCGTGATGGGCGCGCTCGGCGTGATCATGGGCCTCGTCTGGCTCAAGACCATCTACGGCCCGAAGGAGCATCCCTCGATCAACGAGGCGGAGTTCGACTACATCAAGGAAGGCGGCGCGCTGGTTGATCTCGACGCGCCCAGGGACGATCAGCTGCGCGCGCGTGCGCAAGAGTCCGGCTCCGGCTGGGACCATATCCGTCAGCTGCTCTCCAACCGCATGATGCTCGGCGTCTATCTCGGCCAGTACTGCATCAACACACTGACCTATTTCTTCCTGACCTGGTTTCCGGTCTACCTCGTCAAGGAGCGCGGCCTGTCGATCCTGCAGGCCGGGTTCGTGGCGACGCTGCCCGCCTTGTGCGGCTTCATCGGCGGCGTGCTCGGCGGCATCATCTCCGACGCCATCCTGCGCCGGACCGGCTCGCTGACCATGGCGCGCAAGATCCCGATCGTCGGCGGCATGCTGTTGTCGATGTCGATCATCGCCTGCAACTATGTCGAGGGACAGGCGCTGGTGGTCGGCTTCATGGCGCTCGCCTTCTTCGGCAAGGGCATCGGCGCGCTCGGCTGGGCCGTCGTCTCAGACACCTCGCCTAAGGAAGCCGGCGGCGTCTCCGGCGGCCTGTTCAACACCTTCGGCAACCTCTCCTCGATCACCACGCCGATCGTGATCGGCTACATCCTGGCCGCGACCGGATCGTTCAACGGCGCGCTGGTGTTCGTCGGCCTCAACGCGCTGGTGGCCGCCTTCGCCTATCTCGTCATCGTCGGAAAGATCGAGCGGGTGACGCTCAAACGTTCCTCCTGAGGGCTCCCATGGGAGCTTGACCAGGCAACTCAACGGCGGCCTCAAAAGCCGCCGTCTTTGTTTTGGGGGTGATCGATGCTAGAAGTGCCGGGGAAACGCCTTATCCATCTAAGGCATGTATCGATGTTCGATCTCAACCAGCTCCGCTGTTTCGTCACGGTGGCGGAGGAATTGCATTTCGGCCGCGCCGCCGCGCGGCTGAACATGACGCAGCCGCCGCTGTCCCGGCAGATCCAGGTGCTCGAGCACATCATCGACGCGCCGCTGCTCGAGCGCACCAG
>NZ_LWIG01000068.1:32417-53690 GCF_002068095.1 Bradyrhizobium sacchari
GCATCGCACTCGGCAAGACCGGCTCGCTGAAGATCGGCTTCACCGCAGCCGCCGCCTACGGCTTTCTGCCCGAACTCGTCGCGGCCTGCCGCGCCAAGCTGCCCGAGGTGGACTTCTCGCTTAAGGAGATGGTGTCGGGCGACCAGTTCGAGGCGCTGACCTCGGGCCAGATCGACGCCGGCCTGCTCCGGCCCCCGATCGCGCGGCCCGAGCTGACCAGCCGCCGCGTCGTCGCCGAGCCCCTGCTCGCCGCGATCCCGAAGAAGCATCCGCTCGCCAATGCCGACAGCATCACCATCAAGGACTTCGACGACCAGCCCTTCGTGATGTATTCGCCCTATGAGAGCCGCTACTTCCACGACCTGCTGGTGGCCCTCTTCACCCGCGCCGACGTGCTGCCGCGCTACGTGCAGCATCTCAGCCAGATCCACTCCATCCTCGCCATGGTCCGCGCCGGCCTCGGCCTTGCCATCGTGCCGGCCGCGGCCGCGAGCCTGAAGATCTCCGACGTGCGGCTGCGTCCCCTGAAGCTGCGCACCCGTGTCCCGGTCGAGCTGTTCATGGTCTGGCGCCGCGAGGACGAGAACCCGTTGCTGTCGGCGCTGGTCAAGATCGCCGGTGAATTGTCCTCCGCGGAGACGATGGAAGATTGATGCTCAATCCGCATTGGTCGATATAGGCTTTGGCTTGGACGCGCATCGAACGGTTGCCTAAACCACGGCGCATGGACGCGCAGCCTTCTCCTTGCGTCCTCCGCAACACGCAATAAGTGAGCCGCGCCCATGAGCAAGATGACCCCGCAGGAAATGGCCCAGAAGATCGGATCGGGCCTCCTGTCCTTCCCCGTCACGCCCTTCAAGGCAGATTATTCCTTCGACGAGGCGACCTACCGCGCCAACATGGACTGGCTGTGCGGCTATGATGTCGCAGGTCTGTTCGCCGCCGGCGGCACCGGTGAGTTCTTCTCGCTGACGCCGACCGAGGTTCCTGAGGTCGTCAAGGTCGCCGTCGACGAGACCAAGGGCCGCGTGCCCGTGCTCGCCGGCACCGGCTACGGCACCGCGATCGCGCGCGAGATCGCGATCGGCGCGGAGAAGGCCGGCGCTGACGGCCTGTTGCTGCTGCCGCCCTACCTCACCCATTCCGAGCAGGAGGGCCTTGCCGCCCATGTCGAGGCGGTCTGCGCCGCCGTGAAGATCGGCGTCATCGTCTACAACCGCGACAACGCCATCCTCCAGCCCGACACGCTCGCGCGCCTTGCCGAGCGCTGCCCGAACCTCGTCGGCTATAAGGACGGCATCGGCGACATCGAGCTGATGACCCGCGTCTACACCAAGCTCGGCGATCGCCTGACCTATGTCGGCGGCCTGCCGACCGCCGAGACCTTCGCCCTGCCCTATCTCGACATGGGCGTGACGACCTATTCCTCGGCCGTGTTCAACTTCGTGCCGGAATTCGCCACCAATTTCTACGCCGCCGTGCGCAAGCGCGACCATGCGGCGATCCACGCCGGCCTGAAGGATTTCATCCTGCCGCTGATCGCGATCCGCAACCGCAAGAAGGGTTATGCGGTCTCGATCATCAAGGCCGGCATGAAGGTGATCGGCCGCGATTCCGGTCCGGTCCGTCCGCCGCTCACCGACCTCACCGAGCAGGAGATCGCGGAACTGGCCGCGCTGGTGAAGAAGCTGCCCGCCGCACGATCGTCACAACAGGCTGCAGAATAGCCGAACACAACAGGGAGGAGCATGCGATGGCCCGGACCGAGATTTCTGGCGCACCGGTGGTCACGGCGATGCAGGTGATCCCGGTCGCGGGCCGCGACAGCATGCTCCTCAATCTCAGCGGCGCGCATGCGCCGTTCTTCACTCGCAACATCGTCATCCTCACCGACAATGCCGGCCACACCGGCGTCGGCGAGGTGCCGGGCGGGCAGAATATCTGGCAGACGCTGCAGGACGCCCGCGATCTCGTGATCGGCAAGACGGTCGGCGCGATGAACAACATCCTCGCCGAGGTTCGCACCGCCTTTGCCGACCGCGACGCCGGCGGCCGCGGCAAGCAGACCTTCGACCTCCGCGTCATGATCCACGCGGTCACCGCGATCGAATCCGCGCTGCTCGATCTGCTCGGCCAGCACCTCGGACTGCCCGTCGCCGCCCTGCTCGGCGAAGGCCAGCAGCGCAAGAGCGTCGAGACGCTCGGTTATCTCTTCTTCGTCGGTGATCGTCGCAAGTCGAAGCTCGACTATGTCACGGGCGAGACCGGCAAGGCGGAATGGTTCAACCTCCGCCACCAGGAGGCGATGACGCCCGAGACCGTGGTGCGGCTCGCGGAGGCCACCCATGACCATTACGGCTTTGCCGACTTCAAGCTCAAGGGTGGCGTGCTCCGCGGCGAGCAGGAGATCGAGGCCGTCACCGCCATCGCAAAGCGCTTTCCCAACGCGCGCGTCACGCTCGACCCCAATGGCGCCTGGTCGCTCGACGAGGCGATCGGCCTCTGCAAGGGCATGCACGGCATCCTCGCCTACGCCGAGGATCCCTGCGGCGCCGAGGCTGGCTTCTCCGGCCGCGAGATCATGGCCGAGTTCCGCCGCGCCACGGGCCTGCCGACCGCGACCAACATGATCGCCACCGACTGGCGGCAGCTCTCCCATGCGCTGCGCCTGGGGGCGGTGGACATCCCGCTCGCCGACCCCCATTTCTGGACCATGCAAGGCTCGGTGCGCGTGGCCCAGACCTGCCGTGACAACGGCCTGACCTGGGGCTCGCACTCCAACAACCATTTTGACATTTCGCTCGCGATGTTCACCCATGTCGGCGCCGCCGCTCCCGGCAAGGTCACCGCGATCGACACCCACTGGATCTGGCAGGACGGCCAGGCGCTGACGCAAGAGCCGCTCCAGATCAGGGGCGGCAAGATTGCCGTTCCGGACCGGCCGGGCCTCGGCATCGAGATCGACCGCGCCGCCATCGAGGCCGCGCATGAGCTCTACAAGAAGCATGGACTTGGCGCCCGGGATGACGCTATGGCCATGCAGGACCTGATCCCCGGCTGGACGTTTGACGACAAGCGTCCCTGCCTCGTGCGTTAAAAACGTTCCCCTGGAGGAAAAAGATGACTGCGATCCTGAAGAACTTCATCGGCGGCGAATGGGTCGACGGCTCCGGCGTCACCAAGAACATCAACCCCTCCAACACCAACGACCTCGTCGGCGAATACGCCAAGGCCGACAAGGCGCAGACCGAGAAGGCAATCGCCGCCGCCAAGGCCGCCTTCCCCGCGTGGGCACAGTCGACCCCGCAGGTGCGCTATGACGCGCTCAACAAGATCTCGACTGAAATCCTCGCCCGCAAGGAAGAGCTCGGCCGTCTGCTCGCCCGCGAAGAAGGCAAGACCCTCCCCGAGGGCATCGGCGAGGTCGCCCGCGCCGGCCAGATCTTCGCGTTCTTCGCCGGGGAAGCGCTGCGCCTGATCGGCGAGAAGGGCGCCTCGGTCCGTCCCGGCCTCGACGTCGAGCTCACCCGTGAGCCGGTCGGCGTCGTCGGCATGATCACGCCCTGGAATTTCCCGATCGCGATCCCGGCCTGGAAGATCGCGCCGGCGCTCTGCTACGGCAACACGGTGGTATTCAAGCCGGCCGAGCTGGTGCCCGGCTCGGGCCACGCGCTCGCCGAAATCATCACCCGTTCTGGCATCCCCGCCGGCGTGTTCAACCTCGTGGTCGGCTCCGGCTCAGTGGTCGGCCAGACCCTGCTCGAGCACCCGGATGTCGCCGCGATTTCCTTCACCGGTTCGGTGCAGACCGGCCGGAAGATCGCGCAGGCCTGCGTGCTCTCCAACCCCATGAAGAAATTCCAGCTTGAGATGGGCGGCAAGAACCCGCTGGTCGTGCTCGACGACGCCGACCTCAAGACCGCCGTCGAGGTTGCCGTCAACGGCGCCTATTTCTCCACCGGCCAGCGCTGCACCGCCTCGTCTCGACTGATCGTCACCGAAGGCATCCATGATCGATTCGTCGCGGCCATGGCCGAGCGCCTGAGCGGCCTGTCAGTGGACGACGCGCTCAAGGCCGGCGTCCATATGGGCCCGGTGGTCGACCAGAGCCAGCTCGACCAGGACCTGCGCTACATCAAGATCGGCCAGGACGAAGGGGCCAAGCTCGCCTTCGGCGGCGAGCTGCTCAAGCGCGAGAACCCCGGTCACTATCTGCAGCCGGCGCTGTTCACCGAAGCCAACAACAATATGCGCATCGCGCGTGAGGAAATTTTTGGACCGGTCGCCGCCGTCATCCGGGCCAAGAACTACGAGGAAGCGCTCGCGATCTCCAACGACACCGAGTTCGGCCTCGCCTCCGGCATCTGCACCACAAGCCTGAAATACGCCTCGCACTACAAGCGCAACAGCGAGTCCGGCATGGTGATGGTCAACCTGCCGACCGCCGGCGTCGACTATCACGTGCCGTTCGGCGGCCGGAAGGGCTCGAGCTATGGCGCCCGCGAGCAGGGCTCCTATGCGCGCGAGTTCTACACGACGGTGAAGACGGCTTATACGTTCCCCGGCTGATAGGCCGAGATCGTGGGGTGGGTTAGCGCAGCGTGACCCACCTCTTCTGCCTCCAAGGGTAAAGACATTGTTGGGTTGCGCCGAGTGATTGCGCTTCGCGCAATCACGGAGCTAACCCAACCTACAAATTCCGGAGTCCTCGATGGACCAGGACGTCGCGGCGAAAGAGCAGCCCCGCTACATCAAGCTCCACGAGCGCGACAATGTCGCGATCGTGGTCAATGATTTCGGGCTTCCCGCCGGCTCCCGCTTTGCCAGCGGACTGACGCTGCGCGCCTTCGTGCCGCAGGGGCACAAGACCGCGCTGATCGACATCGCGGAAGGCGCACCGATCATCCGCTATGGCGAGATCATCGGCTACGCGCTGTCGCCGATCCTCGCCGGCGAATGGGTGGACGAGGCGCGCATCCGCATGCCGGAGGCCCCCTCCCTCGACAAGCTGGAAATCTCCACCGCCGTCCCCGCGCCGCTGCCGCCGCTCGAAGGTTTTACCTTCGAAGGCTACCGCAATCCCGATGGCTCGGTCGGCACCAAGAACATCCTCGGCATCTCCTCCTCCGTGCAATGCGTCAAGGGCACGATGGAATATGCGGTGAAGCGCATCCGCGCCGAGCTGCTGCCAAAATACCCCAACGTCGACGACGTGGTGCCGCTGACGCATGCCTATGGCTGCGGCGTCGCCATCACCGCGCCCGACGCGGTGGTGCCGATCCGGACCCTGCAGAACCTCGCACTCAACCCGAATTTCGGCGGCGAGATTCTGGTCGTCGGCCTCGGCTGCGAAAAGCTCGCGCCCGAGCGCCTGGTGCCGGAAGGCGTGAACGACGCCATCGTGCGCATGCAGGACGAAGCCTTCGACGGCTTCGGCGCGATCGTCGATGCGATCATGACCCAGGCCGAGGCGCGTCTGAAGGTGCTCAACAACCGCAAGCGCGAGACCTGCCCGGCTTCCGATCTCGTCATCGGCCTGCAATGCGGCGGCAGCGATGCCTTCTCCGGCGTCACTGCCAACCCCGCGGTCGGCTTTGCCGCAGACCTCCTGGTGCGCGCCGGCGCCACCGTGATGTTCTCGGAAGTGACGGAAGTGCGCGACGCCATCCAGCTTCTCACCCGGCGCGCCATCAACGAGGATGTCGGCCGCGCGCTGGTGCGCGAGATGGCCTGGTACGATTCCTATCTCGCCCGCGGCGGCGCCGATCGCAGCGCCAACACCACGCCCGGCAACAAGAAGGGCGGCCTCGCCAACATCGTCGAGAAGTCGCTCGGCTCGATCGTGAAGTCCGGATCATCAGCCATCACCGGCGTGCTCTCGCCCGGCGAGAAGGCGACGCAGAAGGGCATGCTGTTCGCGGCAACGCCGGCAAGCGACTTCATCTGCGGCACGCTCCAGCTCGCCTCCGGCATGACCTTGCAGGTGTTCACCACCGGCCGCGGCACGCCTTACGGCCTTGCCGCCGCGCCCGTGATCAAGGTCGCGACCCGCAGCGAGCTTGCGCGGCGCTGGAAGGACCTGATCGATTTCGACTCCGGTAGCATCGCCACCGGCGAGAAGACCATCGAGGAATGCGGCTGGGACCTGTTCCGCCTGATCCTCGACGTCGCCTCCGGCCGCACCAAGCCGTGGTCGGATCGCTGGGGTATCCACAACGACCTCACGCTGTTCAATCCAGCGCCGGTGACATAGAGTGTTTCGAGCGAAGTGGACACCGGTGCGCGTAAAGAAAACGCGCCAAAACAAGAATCTGGAGGCCCGTTCCGATTCGATCGGAACGGAAATGACTCTGGCGGCCAACCGGCTCACTGGCCGTCAATCAGGTGCATGTCGCCCAGCGTGACGGGAAGACTGCGCGTGATCAGGTCGCCGATCGCTGCACGCAATCGCTCGTTTGAAGCCGGGCCGTCAAACGTCGCATCGACCGGCCCGCTCGGACCTGCGAGTCGCAACGTCCCCGTATTGTCGAGCGGCGCGGCCGCCCGCTTCTCGATCACGTCGAACGACTTCCCCTCGATCACGCGCACTTCGTACAGCGCGTGGATCAGCCCGTAATCTGCAAGCAGCGTCCGGTATTGGGCGAGCCCGACGCCCTCGACATTGCGGCCATTTCCGAGTTTCGATCTCGCCCGCGTGATGACGATGTAGGCGTCCAGCCCCTGCGGGGCGACATCGCTGCGAACCAGCTCCTTGAAGGGATCGCTCCGCAGGAGATTGACCGGCGCAACCGCCGAATCCCTGATCGCCGCGAACGCAGCGCGCCTGTAGCTCACCGCCTGCACGCGAAAGCGTCCGCTCAGCAGTTTCGTTGTTTGCTGAACAATCAGCTCGTCGAGCCCCCATGCGCTGATCGAGACGCTCTGCCCGGTATTGCCGAGCCCGGTCAGGCCAGCCTGCGTCAGGCTCATCTCCTCGCCGATCGCCGAGACGATGCCGACGGTCTTGATCGCCTGGAGTTTCGTCGCACGCGTCTCGAACGCCGCAGCGGCGCTGAGCGCAACGCAAGCGATCGCGAGACCAATCCAAAGAATGACACTGCGGCGCATGACGGCTATCGAATCCTGAAATCGAACGAATAGGACGCGCCGAGGCCAATCGTGGTCTGGTTCGACGATCCCCGCAGCTTCACCAGCGGACTGTCCGCGACATCGCCCAGCAGCTTCTCGTATTCCACATAGGCATGAACCTCCCACTGCGGATTGATGCGGTAGGAGATCTGGCTGCCGAAGCCGACCGAGTGCGCCCCGCCCCTGGCATTGTACGTCGGCAGCCCCGACGCCAGCGCCTGCGCGGCATCGACGCCGAAATACGGCGCAGTCGCCTTGGTGCTCCTCCAGGTGAAGCGCGGGCCGGCCGAGATCGTCAGCCGCTGGATCAGTGGCACGATGACGTCGGCGGAAACATCGGCGACCGTTCCGGTATGGCCCCCCATGCCCTGGCGCAACTCGCTCCGCAGGCGCAGCCAGTCCACCGGATAATATTCGGCGAAGCCGCCGAGCTCATAGGCCGCCTTGACGTCACCGAGACCTGTCAGCTCGGCATATTTGTCGCTCTTGCGCGAGGCGACGTATTTGAACGCGGGGCCCGCGCGAAAATTGCCGACGTCGAGCAGTGCTATGCTGGCGCTGTCGCGCGGTCCGCGAAACTGGTCGACCGAGCCGGCGCGGCGGATGGTGAAGATCGGGATCGGGAGAAACTTGCCGTTCTTCGATCCGACGAACTCGGGCTTGTATTCGCCGCCGATGCCGACCATGACAGTCCAGTTTCCGGATGGCGACGGCAGCATCGGCAGTTCGAGTGGCGGGGCTGGCAGCGTGAACGCGGTCTGCGCCGACGCCGGTTGCGCGGTCGCCATGATTGCACCGAGTGCGGCAAGGCAGGCGGTCGTCCACCGCGCATTCGCCGTGAGGCGGAGAGCGGCTTCGTCAAAATACTTCATTGCGGGGCCCCGGACCGGCCGTACTGGCCGAGTCGACTGATGTGGTTAGGAGCCCAGCATGTGGTCCGGCAAAATTGCCCCAAGATTGCAACGGCCGACTGCCCCTGCGACATTCCGCGCCAGGACGCGCCATCGGACCAACATTGCGCGAACATTGCCCCGGGTGCCGTCACGCGCACAAGTTTTGACCGTGCGCGCTGTTCAACCCCTCCGTTCCTGCCATTTATTCGCCAAGCTCGCTGCCTTAAACGGAACTCGCGCACGAACCGAAATGCCGGACTTCGGTCAGGAAGCGTCAAGATCGGGGCTTGTTGCCCCAGATAGAGTCAAGGACGACCCGCGTGCGCTCGCTCGTGATCGAAGACGAACCGCAGATCGGCGCCTATGTCAGCCGGCTGCTCGGACAATTGCACGGCGTCGTCGACCTCGTCGGTTCGATTGCCGATGCCCGTCAGGCGCTGCACAATTTCAAATATGATCTCGCGATCGTCGACCGCATGCTGCCCGACGGCGATGCGCTCGAGGTGGTCGCGGCGCTGAGCCAGTCGCCGCAGCGCCCCGCAATCATCATGCTGACGTCCAAGGACACCAAGGAGGACGTCGTCGACGGTCTCAACGGCGGCGCCGACGACTATCTCGGCAAGCCGTTCGAACCGCAGGAGCTGCTTGCGCGGGTGCGGGCGGTGCTGCGCCGGCCCCGGCTGCTCGCGCCTGCCGTGCTGTCGCTCGGCAATGTCGAGCTGCATCTCGGCAGCAACGAAGTCGTGGTCGCCGACAGGAAAATCCTGCTGCGGCGGCGCGAGGCGCTGATCCTGGGCGCACTGCTGATGCGGCGCGACCGCGTCATCACCCGCGCCGCCCTGATCGAGGAAATCTACGGTTTCGACGACGAGATCGAATCCAACACGCTCGAAGCGCAAGTCTCGCGCCTGAGGAAGAAGCTGGCGGCGTTCGGCGGCGACGTCGAGATCCGCAGCATGCGCGGCATCGGTTACATCCTGCGGCTGGCGCCGCCGCGATGAGGTCGATCGCCCGAACGTTTGCGTTCTCCCTCGGCATCGCCGCCACAGTGATCTTCCTGGCCATGCTCGGCCTCTTCATCTGGCGTTACCCGACCGAAGAGCGCGAGTTCAGGGCGTGTCAGGTCGTGGCCGCCGTTCTCGATCGCGCAACGGTGATCGAAGGGCAAAAACTGACAGTACGTTCGACCCCTGCGATCGAGGAATTGAAGGCCGACAGCCCAAATCTCTGGTACGTCGTGTCCGCGGGCGACCTGCTCAACGAGTACGGCAGCGAACACCGGCCCCCCCTTCCCTTCGTGTTTCCCTACCACGGGCCCATCGGCTCATCCGTTTTCAGCACGCTCGACCAGAAGAGCACCTTCTGTCTCTCCGCCGTGCAGCGGGGCTCGTTGCGGCTCGCGATGATGGTCGGGGAACCTCAGGTTCGCTTTGGCCGGATTGCAAGGACTTTTCTCCTCCGCAGGGTCTTTTCGATCATACTGGTGGCGCTGGCCTTTGCGGCAACCGTCGCCATCGGCTCGGCGCTGACCGCACGTTTCGTCTCACGCGGCATCGAGCGGGTTGCGCGTCGCGCCCTTGCGATCGACCCCTCGGCCCCGCAAGGCCTGATCTCTCTGTCCGAAGTCCCCATCGAGCTGAAGCCGCTGGTGAAGGCGCTGAACCGCGCCTTCGGCGAGATCGACGCCTATATCCGGATGCAGCGCCGCTTCCTCGGCAATGCCGCCCATCAGCTCCGCACGCCGCTGACGCTGCTGCGCGCAAAGATCGACGACGTGCCCGATCCGGCCTTGAAGGCCGAGCTGGTGCGCGACGTCCGCCGCCTGACGTCGCTGGTCTCCGCCATGCTTGACCTGGCGCGCCTGCAAAATCACGCGATCGAAAAGCGGCCGATCGATCTTGCCGCGATCACGCTGGACGTGCTGGCCGATTTCGGTCCTTCGGCGCTGGACGCCGGCATCGAGCTTGCCCTGGAGCGCGCCGACGAAGGACCATTCCTGGTGCAGGGCGTGGACGCCGCCATACGCAGCGCGCTTGCCAATCTTGTCGGCAACGCGCTCATCCACGCCCGTGGTGCGCGACGCATCGTCGCCACGCTCGGCCGCGGCAGCATCTCGGTTGAAGATGACGGCGCAGGCCTTCCCGACTGCGCCGAGCACAAGCTGCTGGAGCCGTTTCAGACCGGCAATAGCACAGGCGACGGGGCCGGCCTCGGCCTGTCGATCGTCCGCGAGATCATGGCCGCCCATGGCGGCGAGCTCGTCCTCGCCTCCGGGCCCGGCCGCGGCACGACGATGCGCCTGCGCTTTCCCGAGGCTGCGGCGGCCAGCTCGCGGCAGCCGGTTCTGGAGGCGCGCTAGAGCGTCGCCTTTGCGCGAAACCGTCCGGAAACATTGGCGCGAAAAACTTCGTCCTCGTTTCATCCTTTCGCGCCAAGCAACCAATATGTGCGCGGACGGCGACGGGAATGTTCGCGCGCGAGCGAACCTGCCCCGGCATCACCGCGACCAAACCTCCGATTGACATCTTTCACGGAGATTTTCCAAATGCGCGTTCTCTCGATGATTGCCCTTGCCGGAGCAATGATTGCCAGCTCCGCCGCCGCGTTCGCCGGCGAGCTTCCCTCTTACGAAGTGAAGTCGTTCCCGATCTCGGCGACGCAGGTGCAGGTGCTCGGCGGCGCCGGCGTCGAGGAGCAGTCGACCGCGCCCGCGATGATCGTCGCCGGCATGCCCGCTTCCCCCGCTCAGCTTTCGGTGCTGTCGCCGCGCGTGAAGCGGCTCGCCAGCGTGAATTCGGACAGCGAGTCGCGCTAAAGCTTTCGCATTGCTGGCGGCGCCCGCATCTGATGCCGGCGCCGTCAGCGTTTTTACGTCATGCTGCCCGGCATGAAGCAGCGCACGCGCGGGTGGCCGTCGATATAGTGCTTCCACACCATGGTGCGGCCGATCTTGTTCGGCTCGGTGATCACGGCTCCCTCTGGCACAACGACCCATTCGCCATCGAGATGCACGCGGTAGCGCCCCTTGTCGGATTCCCAATCGACATCGGCAACCACATAGCCGTCGGCGTCCGAGCAGCACTGCCCGAATTCGCTGTGCAGGCTCTCGAACCAGGGCTTGAGCGGCGAGTTGGCGTAGCGGCCGTCGTCGCGCGCCAGCGCTGATGTCGCCAGCAGCGCCGTCAGGCCGAGCAGCATCGCGGCACACGGTCTTGCGAGTCTCATGTCGTCTTCCCGCGGATCGAAGTCAGCGCCGCGAAGGACAGCCACCATCGTTCGCCTTCCGCACATTGGCGGCAGGCGGTGAGACGGCGACTCGCTCCCCTGCAGCTTTGCGACAGCTATGCAAATCCGGCGCCAGCGCGCAGTCCGGACAACTACTGCCGGACCCTGTTGCCCACACCTGCGTGCACGTCCCGCATGCTCAGCGCGCCGGCGGTTTGTCGCGCATTTTCGAGGCTTTCCTTGTCGCACCTCAACGTGTACGAACGTGGCCGCGAAACTTATCGCATTTGTTTAACCGGCTGTTTCGATTAGAGAATCAGGTGACGGCGTGACTGGCATTGGACCGGCAGCGCTATGACTTCGAGAGAGTTGCTCCCTGGCCAGCAGGACGCGACCGATCTGTCCGCAAACCAGGTGCAGTTTGCGCTGGTGATCTCGCGCATGCTGGAGACGGTGAAGGACGACGCGGACGCCAGGCGGCAGATGGTCTACGACCTTGCCCGCTACAAGCTCCAGGAGCAGTTCACCTACGCCGACGCCAGAAACATCGACCAGATGAAGCGGGCGCTCGAGGTCGCCATCGAGGAGGTCGAGAAGTTCTCGCGCGAACAGGCGCCGCTGGAGCGCCTGCCGCAACAACAGCTCGCCTCGTCAAAAGAGACCGGCGGCGTTCTGATGTCCGGCGATGCCACCGTTCTCAAGTCGGGGATCGAGACATCGCGCGGCAAGCTGCCTGCGGCCTCGGGCCCGCTGCTTCCGGTGATCAAGCGGACGGCGGCCATCCTGCTTGCGTTTGGCGCAGTCATCCTGATCGTCTCGAAGCGGGACAATATCGCAGCGCTTCGCCGGCAGATCGCCTCCCAGCCCGCGGAGATCGCGCAGGTCACGCCCAGGCCGGAGACGACGATAGCGGTCGCCAAGCCGGAAATGGTGACACCCGCCGCACCGGCCCCGACGCGCGTGCTTCCCACCGACTACGGCATCCACGCCCTGATCGACGACAAATCGCTGGCGGAGCTGACCGCGACCGGCGTGATGGCGCCGGACATGCGGATTGCGATTTCACCGGAGTTCAGGAAGCCCGATCGGCCGCATCTGCCGAATGGGCGCGTCAAGTTCATCGTCTTCCGCCGCGATGTCGCGAGCGCGATTCCCGAACGCGTCGAGGTTCGGCTCGTGGCGAAGATCGCCAGGGAATTTTCCAGCGACGCCGCCGGCAAGGCGCTCGCTGGCGGAGACGATGTCGGCGTCATTCGCAACTTCGCCTATCCGTTCCGGGCCTCGCCGATTCCGGGCAAGGCCGAGATGTACGAACTGCACACCGGCGATTCAGAGCTGGAGCTTCCGCCGGGACATTATGTCCTGAGCCTGGGCGCGCAGGCCTATTATTTCCAGGTCGACGGCGAGATCACCGACCCCAGGCAGTGCCTCGAGCGTGTCGTCGCCGGCAACGGCACCTTCTATGCGCCGTGCAAGAAGGCAAAGGCGTATTGAGGTCGTAGCCCCCGGGTGAGCGTCGCGACACCCGGGCTCCCGCACATCGCTTCGCCCATGCGGGCGGCAAGAAAAACGCGAAAACAGCCCTACTGCTTGGGCGCCGGCGCCATCATCGCGCCGCCCTTCTTGGTTGCGGCTGCGGGCGCGGGCTTGGTCGCGGCCGCCTGCGCGGGCAAATATTTGGCGACGATGGCGGGATCGACCTGGGCGATGTTGGTGTCGGGCAGGCGCGTCCAGGTCTCGTCCTTGCCGAGCAGCGCGATGCCGAGATAGCCGCGCAGGGTCAGGGTCTGGCCATCGGGACTGACCTTCATGTTGGCCTTCCAGATCTGGCCGTCGCGCGGATTGAGCACGTTGCCGCCTTCGTACTTCAGGCCCTCGCGCTTCATGTTGCGGACGAAGGAGATGCCGAGCACCGGCGCATTCTTGCGATCGTCGGTGCACTTGCTGCAGACCTCGTTCGGATCGTCGCCGGGCCGCGGGAAGGTTTTAGCGATCACGCCTTCGAAGATGCCGCTGTGGTCGATGAAGAGAAACCATCCGACCGTCTTGCCGTCCTCGACCTTCTGCCAAAGGCCGGCAGCCGTCGGCTCCGCGGTCTGCGCCGCGGACGGGCTTACCGCACCGAGCGACAGTGCGAGCGCGAGGAAGGGCAGCAGCCGAAAGCTGGAAAAGAGAGTCCGCATTATCATCACCTTGCTGAGCCAATCGCCTTGCTGACCCAAAGCTTCGCCAGGCCAAAACTTTGCCGAGCCAAGACTTCGCCAAGCCAAGACTATCCTAAGCCAAGACCGGAATGGCCGCACACTACGGCGATTTCGCGAACGGTTCCAGCACCAGAAACATGGGGCATTGCCGTCCCGCGCCCTCGCCGTCAGTTGACTCCGAGCTTCTTTTGCAGGCTGGACGACGAGGTCGTGTACTGGAACACGAGCCGCTTCTCCGGATAGACATAACGGTGGGCTTTTTGCGACATCAGCGCGCCCTCGTGGAAGCCGCACAGGATCAGCTTGATCTTGCCCGGATAGGTGTTGATGTCGCCGATGGCGAAGATGCCGGGCACGTTGGTCTCGAATGCGCTGGTCTCGACCGGCACGAGGTTGTTCTCGAGCGCAATGCCCCAGTTCGCAACGGGGCCGAGCTTCATGGTCAGGCCGAAGAACGGCAGCATGGTGTCGCAGGCAACCTCCGTGATGCTGTTGTCGTTGCCCTTGACGGTCGCGCCGGTGAGCTTGCCGTCGGCGCCGGAGAGCGCGGTGACCTGGCCGAGCCGCAGATCCATCTTGCCGCCGGCAACCAGCGCGCGCATCTGCTCGACGCTGTGAGGGGCCGCACGAAACTCGTCGCGCCGGTGCAGCAGCGTGATGCGCTTGGCGAGCGGATGGAGGTTGAGCGTCCAGTCGAGCGCGGAATCGCCGCCGCCGACGATCAGCACGTTCTTGTCGCGGAACGTCTCCATCTTGCGCACGGCGTAGTGCACCGAGGTGCCCTCGTAGGCCTCGATCCCCGGCACCGGCGGACGCTTGGGCTGGAACGAGCCGCCACCGGCCGCGATCACCACCACCTTGCATTCGAACACCTTGCCGGCGTCGGTGGTGCAGCGAAAGGCGGGATCGCCGATCTTCTCCACCGTCTCGATCATCTCGCCGAGATGGAAGGTGGGGTGGAACGGCTTGATCTGCTCCATCAGCGCGTCGGTGAGCCCCTGCCCCGAGACCTGCGGGATGCCGGGAATGTCGTAGATCGGCTTTTCCGGATAGAGCTCGGCGCACTGGCCGCCGACCTTGTCGAGGATGTCGACGAAATGGGCCTTCATGTCGAGAAGGCCGAGCTCGAAAGCGGCGAACAGACCGCAGGGGCCGGCGCCAATAATCAGCACATCGGTTTTGATCACGTCGCTCATGTCGTCTCTTTATCGGTCGTTATCGGTTGGACGGCGCCCGTTGGGCAGAGGTGACCCTGCCTGTCTAGCCAACGGGGATGGATCAGGGAAGGCATAAAAGCGGGAGCGCCCCGCGGTTGCGCCCACTTGCCGGGCCAAAATAACTGGGCTGTAACGAGGATGGATATGACGGAGATCAATCGGTGAACGCACCAAGCCGCCTCGATACGACGCCGCGCCTGGAGGACTTCCCTTTTCGCCTCAGCGACAACGTCCGCTTCGGCGATCTCGATCCGAACCAGCACGTCAACAACGCCGTCTACGCCACCTATTTCGAGACCGGCCGTGTCACGCTGATGAAGCTTCCCGAGTACGGCCTGACCCCGCCGGGCCTCGCCTGGATCATGGTGCGGCTGGACATCCATTTCCGCGCCGAGTTGCACTGGCCGAACACGATCGAGCTCGGGCTCGGCGTCGTGAAGCTGGGACGAACGTCAGTGACCTTCGAGCAGGTCGTGTTTTCGAACGGGAAATGCATTGCCTCAGCGACGTCCGTCGGCGTCCTGCTCGACGAGGCGACGCGCCGGCCAGCACCGCTGACCGCAGAGGTGATCGAGAAGTTCAGACCCTGGCACAAGCGCGGCATCGAGGTCGCGCCGTCCGGCATCTAGTCTATCGAGAGACGATCAGGCCTGACGTTCCGGCGTCGCCACGACCAGCCCGTCGAGCTCGTCGGAAACCTTGATCTGGCAGGACAGGCGCGAGTTGGGGCGCACGTCGAAGCCGAAATCCAGCATGTCCTCTTCCATCGGCGTCGGGCTGCCGACCTTCTCGCGCCAGGCTTCGTCGACATAGACATGGCAGGTCGCGCAGGCACAGGCCCCGCCGCATTCGGCTTCGATGCCGGGAATGCTGTTGCGGATGGCGGCTTCCATCACGGTCGCGCCGTTCTCGATTTCCACCGTGCGGGTTTCGCCCTTGTGGTCGACAAAGTGAATCTTGGCCATGTGTGCTCGTGCTGCCGCGATGTTGGGAATGAAGGAGGGTCCGGGCTGTCCTATAACGGGTCGGTTAGCCCGGCGCCATAGCGTTTTCGAGCGGTGAGGATCCCGGTTCGCGCACAGAAAATGCGCCAAATCCAACGACTAGCGCGCAGGCGCCCACATTTATGGCGGCGCCAGACTAATGCTTCAGGATCTCCGCAATCGCAGCACGGACCTCGGTCACGGCCTCCTTCAGCGCAGCAAGCGCGTGGGACCGGTTGTGGCCGCTGAGGGCCGCTGTCTCGAGGCTGGCGGCCGCGTCGGCCACCGCGAAGGCGCCGACCCCCCGGGCCGAGCCCTTGAGCGTGTGTGCGAGCGCACCGGTCTCGGCCGGCAGCGACGCCATCGCCGCGAGCAGGCGGACGGCCTGCTCGGCGAACATCGCCAGCACTTCCTGTTCCAGCTCAGTGTCGCCTAGCGTCATCCGGGAGAGGTGGTCAAGGTCGAGCGGGCTGTCGATGGGCGCAAGCGGGGGCGAGGGCATCCAGTCCATCCGTTGCAGTTCAGGCGTCATGGCGCTGGCCCCGGCATCGCGCGATCGTTCCGCCGGTCCGGCGGTGCGGTTCGCCCCACCCAAGCATGAAAATGGTTAACGAAATGTTTGGGACGATTTACGCAAATCCGCCCGTTTATTGACGAAAAGTCGCCGCAATCGGCCGGGTTCCGTGGAGAATTCCATTGATTGCTAAGGCGTTACGGCGCGATCCTGTTAACGATGATTAAGATTGTCTTAATCGCGGGCATTTCATTCGCCACGCTCTGCCAATAGGATGTTGCGGAAATTGGCGGACAAGCCGTCCGGGTGGGGACGGCTCGGAGATCCGCATAAGCGGCATGATCCGGTCTGTGGGCTTGCGTAGCGCGCGGGGCTCGCGGGGGGCGTGTACAAGTAACGAGGGCTCGGACTGAACATGGCGAACACTCCCAAAAAGGTCAAAGACCCCACAGAAGTTGCGCTTTCTGCAATCCAGGAAGCCCTGAACATCAGCGATACCGCAGCGGACACCAGCCGCAACGCCTCGATGCGCAACGAAACGGCGCCGCAGGTCGCGCCGCCGCCGCCCCCGATCTTCGACGAGCCGAGCTTCGAGCCGCGCCCCGCCGCCAACGAGCGGGCGACCGTGTTCGATCCGGTCGAGGAGCCGCGCACCGCGCGCCGCGCCGCCAATGACGACCGCGAGACCATCGGCCAACTGCTGCAGGCGCTTCAGAAGGGCCGCCCTGCCCGCAGCGTCTATACCTTCGCTACCATCTTCGCCGGCGTCTGGCTCGCCGCCTGTGCCGCCCTGACGGTCGGTTTCCTGCCCTCGATCCAGGCCGCCATGGGCCAGAGCGGCGGCGTGCTCGTCATCGCTGGCCTGATCGCGATGTTCTTCGCACCGATCATGCTGTTCTACTTCCTGGCGAGCCTGGTCTGGCGCGGCCAGGAAATGCGCATGATCGCGCAGGCGATGGCGCAGGTCGCGATGCGCTTCTCCGAGCCTGAAGGCTCGGCCTCCGATTCCATGGTCACCGTCGGCCAGGCCATCCGCCGCGAGGTCGCGGCGATGGGCGACGGCATCGAGCGCGCGATCGCGCGCGCCGGCGAGCTCGAGACGCTGGTCGCCAACGAGGTCGCCGCGCTCGAGCGCGCCTATAGCGACAACGAAGTGCGCATCCGCGCCCTGCTCCAGGACATCGCGCATCAGCGCGACAACCTGGTCGGCCAGGCCGAGCAGGTCCGCAGCGCCATCTCCGGCGTGCAGATCGACCTGCGCCACGACATCGCGCTGATCTCGGACGCGATCGCCTCGCGCGTCGACGAGGTCGCAAAATCCATCACCGGCGCGCTCGAGGAGCGCGGCGCCCACATCACCCAGGCGCTGAGCAACGCCGGCGACAACATGATCCTGGCGCTCGGCGAGCGTGGCGGCGACCTGCTCGATCGCCTCGAAGAGGCCAGCAACGAGACCACGCGCGCCGTGCTCGACGCCAGCGAGCGGCTGACCACCAGCCTCAACTTC
The DNA here is from genome assembly GCF_002068095.1 of Bradyrhizobium sacchari. Taxonomy (GTDB): domain Bacteria; phylum Pseudomonadota; class Alphaproteobacteria; order Rhizobiales; family Xanthobacteraceae; genus Bradyrhizobium; species Bradyrhizobium sacchari. The sequence goes on from NZ_LWIG01000068.1 coordinate 50,089, forward strand.
AAGACCGGCCATGTCCACGACGAGTTCGTCGATCTCGCCGACCGCGTCCACGAGATGCTGAACGAGCGCATCGACCGCATCACCGGCGAGTTCGAGCAGCGCTCCTCGGCGATCGTCGACGGCATCTCCGACCGCACCGAGCAGGTGCACGACAGCCTCAAGAACTCGTCGGACTCGCTGCTGCTGGAACTCGAGCTGCGCTCCAACGACATCTCCGCCAAGATCGACGACGCCGGCCACCGGCTCGCCAGCCAGATCATGACGAGCGGCGACAAGGCGAGCGAGGCGCTCGACGCCACCGTCAACACCCTCGTCGCCAAGGTCGTGAGCCAGACCGAGACCGCGCACGACTCGCTGTCGCTGCAGATGAGCGCCTTCGACGAGCTGGTGAAGAACCAGGGCACCGAGCTGGTCGAGAAGTTCGCCCGCGACTCTGGCACGCTGGGCGCGCTGATCACCCGCCACATCTCCGAGTTCGACCGCACCGTGAAGACGTTCGGCGGCGAGATCGTCGAGCGCATGGGCCAGCGCACCCAGGACATCCATGAGTCGCTGAAGACCTATGTCGACAATTTCGACACCCGCTTCACCTCCAACGGCGGCCAGATCACCGCCGTGCTCGACCAGCGCCTGCTGCAGTTCGAGACCACGATCGGCGAACGCGTGACCCATCTCGACGCCTCGCTGAACGGCAAGATCGCCGGCCTCGACAGCACGATCGAAGGTCACATCAAGACCTTCGACACCCAGCTCATCGGCCGCGTCGCTGCGCTCGAACAATCGTTCGATACCCGCGCCAAGTCGATGACCGAGACCATCGACGGCCGCCTCAACACGCTCGCGACGTCGCTCACCGAGGGTGCCGCACAGGCGATCCAGTCGATCGACTCCCGCCTCACCCACCTCACGACGTCGCTCACCGACGGCGCTTCGCAGACCATCGAGACGATCGATTCGCGCCTCAACCACCTCACGAGCTCGCTGACCGATGGCGCGTCGCAGACCATCCAGTCGATCGACACTCGCCTGACCCACCTCACGACGACGCTGACGGGCGGCGCGACGCAGGCGCTCGAATCCATCGACTCCCGCCTCACCTACCTCACCACCGCCGTGACCAACGGCGCGTCGCAGGCCGTGCAGTCGATCGACACGCGCCTGTCGCTGCTGACCTCTACGCTCACCGACGGCACCGCACAGGCCATCGAGGCGGTCGACCGCCGCATCACCGGCGTCACCGAGATCATCGACGGCCGCAGCACGCATCTGACCGACACGGTCACGGCGCGCTTCCAGGACATCCAGCAGGCCATCGAGACCAAGGTCGGCTCGGTCGCCAGCGACATCGACGTGCGCGTGGCGCAGTTCGAGGACCTGCTCGGCTCGCGCGTCGAGGCCGTCGCCGGCCGCATCGAGAGCAGCGGCCGCCAGGCCAGCGAGGACATGATGTCCCGCGCCGAGATGATCTCGACCGCGATCCGCTCGCATGTCGAGGACGCCGAGCGCTCGCTCACCAACCTCGTCGTCAACACCAGCGAGACGATCCAGACCGGTGCGCGCACCGCCCAGCAGTCGCTGATGACGGTCTCCTCCGACGTCAACGCCCAGCTCAAGATGACCTCCGCCGAGGTCGAGCGCGCGCTGACGGCGGTCGGCACCGGCGCTGCCAACTCGATCCTGACCAGCGCCCGCGAGGCGCAGTCGACCCTGGTGGCGGCTTCGGGCGATGCGTCCAACCAGATCAAGGGGCTCGCGGCCGACGTCGAACGCACGCTGTCGGCGGCCGGTTCTGCGACCGCGGCCTCGATCCTGGCCGGCGCCCGCGAGGTGCAGACCACGCTCGTCACCGCATCCTCGGACGCGGCCAACCACGTCAAGACGCTCACCACCGACGTACAGCGCTCGTTGTCGATGGCCGGCGCCACCACGGCGGAATCGATCACCGCCGGCGCCCGTGACGCGCAGAGCGCGCTGATCGCGGCCTCGACCGAGACCGCCAACCAGATCAAGGCGCTGTCCTCGGACGTGCAGCGCTCGCTCTCGACGGCAGGCACCGCGACGGCCGAGACCATCATGACCGGCGCCCGCGACGCCCAGAGCACGCTGGTCACGGCATCCTCGGATGCGGCAAGCCAGGTCAAGTCGCTCGCGGCCGAAGTGCATCGTTCGCTTTCGCAGGCGGGACAGTCGACCGCCGAGGCGATCACGACCAGCGCCCGCGACGCCCAGAGCACCCTTCTGGCTGTCTCGGCAGAACAAACCGGCCAGGTCCGTTCGCTCGCGGCCGAGATGCAGCGCGCGCTGGCGACCGCCGGCGGCGCCACCATCGAGGCGCTCACCAGCGGCGTGCGCGAGGCCCAGGGCACGCTGATCTCCGCCTCCACCGATGCGGCGAGCCAGATCAAGTCGCTGACCACGGATATCGAGCGCACGCTGACCTCGGTCGGCGCCGACACCGCCTCGACCATCCTCAACAGCGCGCGTGAGGCCCAGATCTCGCTGACCTCGACCTCGGCGGATGCGGCGAGCCAGATCCGCACGATCTCGACCGAGATCGAGCGCGCTCTGAGCACGGCCACGACGAACGCGACCAGCGAGATCCAGACCAGCGCGCTGAACGCCCAGAACGCACTGATCTCCGCCTCCAACGAGGCGAGCTCGCGGGTCAAGTCGAGCTCGGCCGACGTCGAGCGCTCGGTGCTCGCCGCCTCGAGCAGCTTCGGCCAGGCCATGACCGGCAAGACCGACGAGATCGTCACCTATGTGCAGCAGCAGGCCGACCGTCTGTCGAGCATGATCGACGCCAAGCGCGGCGCGCTGGTCGATGCGATCGGCTCCAAGACCAGCCAGCTCACGCTCGACATCGACCGCGTCACCTCCGACGCGCTGAAGTCGATCGAGACGCGCGGCCATGCCTTCTCGCAGACCATGATGGGCAACGGCTCCGAAGTCGCCCGCACCATCAACGCGGCGAGCGAGATGGCCACCGGCGCGGTAGGCAAGTCGCTCAAGGACCTCGAGCAGGCCTCGCGTTCCGCGATCGACCAGTCGCGCCAGGTCTCGATCGCGGCCGTCACCGAGATGCAGGAGACCAGCAAGATCCTGCGCACCGACACGGTCGCCCTGTTCGAGCGTCTGCGCGAAGGCAACATCCTGCTCCAGGAGGTGCTGACCGGCGCGCACGACAACCTCAACTCGCTGGAGCGGGCGCTGGTGACGCGTGTCGCCGACTTCGTCTCGGCGATGAACGACGTCACCTCGCGCAACGGCGCGGCGACGCAGAACCTGGAAGACCAGCTCAACGTGTTCAACAGCAAGACCACGAAGGCGCTGCAGGATCTCGGCGAGCTCTCGACCCAGTTCGACAAGCACGGCAAGGCGCTGGTCGATGCCGCGCAGGTCGTCGAGCAGAGCAACAAGAACACCACCGCCTCGCTCGCCGAGCGCAAGCAGGCGCTGGAATCGCTCGTCACCACGATCGACCTGCGCACGGCCGATCTCGACCAGCGGCTGTCGCGCTTCACCGGCCTGCTCGATGAATCCCTGGCCGCGGCCGAAGAGCGTGCCCGCGACATCGCCCGCGTCGTCGCCGAGACCGCCGG
>NZ_LWIG01000068.1:53712-74151 GCF_002068095.1 Bradyrhizobium sacchari
CCCGCCAGTTCGAAGCGGTGCGCGCGGCGTCCGAGGAGGAGCACCGCCAGACCATCGAGGCGATGCACGACATCTACCGCCAGACCACGGACGAGGCGGATGCGATGTTCAAGCAGTCGACGGAGAAGTTCACCAACCTCGTCTCCAGCATGAAGCAGATGGCATTCGAGATGCACAACGAGCTCGAAGCTACCCGCAACGAGCTGCGCCGCGGCGTGCTCGAGATGCCGCAGGAGGCCGCCGAAAGCACTGCGCAGATGCGCAAGGTGATCGTCGACCAGATCGAGGCCCTCGCCGAGCTCAACCGCATCGTGGCCCAGCATGGCCGCGGCCTCGACGTCACCACGGCGGGCCGCGCTTCCGTCGCCGTCCAGCGCCATGAAGAGCCGATGATGGCAACTGCCGGCAGCCGGGCGACCGAGACCCGCACGCGCGACACCGGCAGCGCCTCGACGCTGCCGCCGCCGGACCTCGGCATGCCGGCTCCCTCGCGCCGCACCGAAGCGCCGCCGGTTGCGCCGGCCAGCAACGACCAGGGCCGCGACGGCTGGCTGTCGGACCTCCTGAACCGCACGGACGCCAATCAGGGCGCCTCGAACGGCCGTGAGGCTCCGCGTGGCCGCGCCGCCCCCGCGCCGCAGCCGCAGGCCCCGCAGGCCAGCAGCAATCCGCTGGAATCGCTGTCGCTCGACATCGGCCGGCTGATGGACCGCAATCTCGCCGCCGAGATGTGGGACCGCTACCAGCGCGGCGAGAACAAGGCCTTCACCAAGCGCCTCTACACGCCCGCCGGCCAGAAGGCCTTTGACGAGGTCGCCCGCAAGTACCGCGCCGACCGCAACTTCAAGGGCACCGTCGACCGCTACATCGCCGAGTTCGAGCGCCTGCTCGACGAAGTCGCCCGCGACGGCCGCGGCCCGCAGGAGCTGCGCGGCCACCTGACCTCGGAGACGGGCCTGGTGTACACCCTGCTCGCGCACGCGGCGGGCCGGCTGGGGTGAGACGCCGATAGCGGGTAGCGAATAGCGAATGACAAACGGAGGCCTCACGGCCTCCGTTTTTGTTTGTTTGGAGCGGCATCATCGCCCCACGACCGTCATAGCGAGGAGCCCTTGCGACGAAGCAATCCAGACTGCCTCCGCAGAGACAGTCTGGATTGCTTCGCTGCGCTCGCAATGACGGGTAGACAGAGCAAACACCGTCATTGCGAGGAGCGAAGCGACGAAGCAATCCAGGCTGCCTCCGCGGAGACAGTCTGATTGCTTCGCTGCGCTCGCAATGACGGGTGGAGAGGTCCGGAGCCGCCTACTGCCGCCTGGGCGTTGCGGCCGGCGCCGCCCTCGGCGGCTCGGGCGGCGGGGCGGCTTGCGATGAGTTGCTGGCCCCGAACAGCACGCGGGTCGGGTTGCGGTCGAAATTGTTCACGGCGCGGCTGATGTCGCCCAGCGTACGGCGGCCGTCGCTCATCAGCGCGCCGGAGCGCTTGTCGAAATCGTCGGCGAGCTCGCGGATCGACTTCACCGCCTGGAACAACTCGCCGCCGTCCTTGCCGCCGGCCAGCGTGTTGAGGCCGAGCATGAGGCTGTCGGCCTTGAGCATGACGCCGTCGACCTTGGCCATCACGCCGTCGATCTTCTCGGAGTTGCGCGCCAGCGAGTTGGTGAAGGTCTCCAGATTCTTCAGCGAGTTCTTCACCGATTCCTGATTGTCGGCGACGATCTTGTTGATGTTCTGCAGCGTGCCGCGGATCGCCTCGGTGACGTCCTGGAGCTTGTTGGGGTCGGCGGTGAGCGTCGGGATACCGTCCTCGTCGAGCGGCGGCGGCGGTGCCGCCTCCTCGCCGCCCTTGAGCGAGATCGCGGCGACGCCCGTGAGGCCCTGGAATTCGAGGCCGACCAGGGTGTCCTTGCGGATCGGGGCGTTGTTCTCGACCATGGCGAGTGCGACAACCCGCCGCGGGTTGTCGAGCTTCACCGAGACCACCTCACCCACCCGGATACCGTTGAAATTGACACTGCCGCCATTGCGCAGGCCCGCCGCCGGGCCCTCGAAGACGACGCGCAATGGGCTGCGCTGCTTGGTGGTGTGCAGCGACTGGAACCAGAGCACGAAGCCGATCGCCGCGGCGATCACCGCCAGCGTGAACGATCCGATCAGGACGTAATTCGCCCGCGTTTCCATCAGGTGCTCCGGCTACTCAACTCATGACCGCGCGGGCGCGCTTGCCATGGAAATACTGCCTCAACCAGGGATGCTGCGAGGCCTGCATGTCGGCGATCGACCCTGCCGCAATGATCTTACCGTTCCCTAAAACGGCGATGCGGTCGCAAGCGGTGTAAAGGCTGTCGAGATCGTGGGTTACCATGAAAACGGTCAGACCCAAAGTGCGCTGGAGCGTCCGCACCAGCTCGTCGAAATCGCCCGCGCCGATCGGATCGAGCCCCGAGGTCGGCTCGTCCAGGAACACGAGATCCGGATCGAGCGACAGCGCGCGTGCGAGCGCGACGCGCTTGATCATGCCGCCCGAGAGCTCCGAGGGGAAACGCTCGGCAACTTCGGGCTTGAGCCCGACCATGGCGAGCTTGGCCATGGTGATCTCGTCCATCAGCCGCTGCGAAACGCGAAGATATTCGCGCATCGGAAACTGGATGTTCTGCCGCACGGTCAGCGAGGAGAACAGCGCGCCCTGCTGGAACAGCACGCCCCAGCGCCGCTCGACATTGCGCCTTTGCGACGTGCTGGAAGAATCGAGATCGACGCCGAACACTTCGATGGAGCCCGCGACCTTCGGCACAAGGCCGATGATGGTGCGCGTCAGCACGGACTTGCCCGCGCCGGAGGGGCCGACAAATCCTAAAATCTCGCCGCGCTTGACGTCGAGGTTGAGGCCGTCGAGCACACGTGTCGCGCCGAACTGCACGGTGATGTCGCGGACGCGGATGATGGGATTTTGAATCTCGCCTGCCATCGTCACATCCCGATCGAGGCGAAGAAGATGGCGAACACGCCGTCCATGACGATGACGAAGAAGATGCCCTTCACCACCGACGCCGTGGTGTGCTGCCCGAGCGATTCTGCGCTGCCCTGCACGGCGAGCCCTTCGACGCAGGCGACGATGCCGATCACGGCGGCCATCACGGGCGCTTTCACGATGCCGACGATGAAATGGTCGATCGAGATGGCGTCGCGCAGGCGCAACAGAAACGCTTCGGGATCGACGCCGCCATAGAGCCAGGCGACGAGGCCGCCGCCATAGAGCGCGGCCATGGCGCCGAGGAAGGCGAGGATCGGCAGTGCCAGCACCAGGGCCAGCATGCGCGGCAGCACCAGCACCTCGATCGGGTCGAAGCCCATGGTGCGCAGCGCGTCGATCTCCTCGCGCATCTTCATCGAGCCGAGCTCGGCGGTGTAGGCACTGCCCGAGCGGCCGGCGACCATGATCGCGACCAAGAGCACGCCGATCTCGCGCAAGACCAGCACGCCGAGCATGTCGACCACGAAGATGTCGGCACCGAAGCGGCGGAAATGGAAGATGCCTTGCTGCGCGATGATGCAACCGATCAGGAAGGTGATCAGCACGATGATTGGCACCGCGCGCCAGCAGACCTGCTCCATGTGGTGCACGGTCGAGGTCAGGCGGAACGAGCGCGGGTGGATCAGCACACGAAAGCCTGCCGCCAGCACCGCGCCGAGCATGTCGATCAGCCCGGCCACGGTGCCGCCGACGCCGGCGACAGTGCGGCCGATCTGCTCCAGCATGCCGGTGATGGTGATCGTTGAGGTCTCGACCACCGGGGTCGCGCGGACCCGGCGCACCTCGTCGACGAGGCTCGAATAATTGGCCGACAGCCCCGCGATCTGCGCCTCGACCGGTCCTTGCGTCAGGCTGCGGCGCAGCCGCTCGATCAGCCAGGCGCCGAAGGTATCGAGCTTGGCGACCTCGGAGACGTCGATGAAGATGCTTTGCGGACTGCCGGCGAGCTTCTCGGCATCCGCGACCATCCGCTCCAGGACCGGCGCGAAGCTCGCGGTCCAGGTTCCGGTGGCGCAGAGTGCCAGCGCGTTGCCCTTCGCAATCCGCTCCAGCTTCGGATCGCTGTTCAAGATGTCCGCTCCCGCGCTGGGGCGCAAGAAACAGATGAATTCAGATAGTTGCGCACTCGCCCTTACCCAGAGAAGGTATCCCCAAGTGGTTAATGTTAGTTGCTACAGGTAACCAGCAGGTTCAGATTTCGCCAGAGTTCAAAATGACTTCCAGCAAAGTTCCGGCCCTGGTTGCGCGAATCGAGCGCTTCCCCATTGCCGGCAGTTTCACGATCAGCCGGGGGGCCAAGACGGAGGCGGTGACGGTTGTGGCCGAAGTGAGCCATAACGGCCTCACCGGCCGCGGCGAATGCGTGCCCTATCCCCGTTATGGCGAGACACCCGAGGCCACCCTTGCGGCCATTGAGGCCATGCAAGCGGCCGTGGCTAGCGGCCTGACCCGGCAGGCCCTGCAGACCGCCATGCCCCCGGGCGCGGCTCGCAACGCGCTGGACTGCGCCCTGATCGACTTGGAGGCCAAGGCGGCGGGCTTACGGGCCTGGAGCCTGCTCGACCGCCCGGCCGCCGGGATGCGCACCACGGCCTACACGATCTCGCTGGGCACGCCCGAGGCCATGGCCGCGGCCACCGCCAGGGCCGCACACCGGCCGCTGCTCAAGATCAAGCTCGGCGGCGATGGCGACGACGCCCGCATCGCGGCCGTGCGCAAGGCGGCCCCGGAGTCGGAGCTGATCGTCGATGCCAACGAATCCTGGACCGAAGCCAATCTGGCGCACAATCTCGCCGCCTGCGCCGCCGTCGGCGTGACCCTGGTGGAGCAGCCGCTGCCCGCGGGCAAGGACGCCGCGCTGGCGCGGATCAGGCGGCCGCTCGCGGTCTGCGCCGACGAGAGCGTGCATGACCGCTCCTCGCTCGCCCCCTTGCGCGAGCGCTACGACGCCGTGAACATCAAGCTCGACAAGACCGGCGGCCTCACCGAGGCGCTCGCGATGGCCGACGCCGCGCAGGCGCTCGGCTTCGAGATCATGATCGGCTGCATGGTCGCGACCTCGCTGTCGATGGCCCCCGCCATGCTGGTGACGCCGCAGGCGCGCTTCGTCGATCTCGACGGCCCCTTGCTGCTGTCGCGCGACCGCGATCACGGCCTGCGCTATGACGGCAGCCTGGTCTATCCGCCCGACCCTTCGCTGTGGGGCTGAGTCGTGAACCGGTGCCGTGCCGACCAGATCACCAGCGCACCGGCCGCGGCCATCGCGGCCATCACGTAATACAGGCCATCGCCGATGCGGGCGTAGATCGCGCCTGACGCGATCGAGGTCGTCGCGCCCAATAGCCCGCTGCATGCGGCGTAATAGCCCTGCCCCCGCGCAAGCTGATGCGTCGGCACGCGCTGCACCAGGAGGCTCATCGTGCCGACGATGGTCATGCCGAAGGTGAGGCCATGGCCGAGCTGCACGATCGCGAGCAGCGCCAGCGGCGGCTCGCTCGCGGTGACGATCCAGCGCGCCACGGCGCTCAAGCCGCCGATCGCCATCATCGTCGACGGATGCAGCGAGAAGCGCGGCGACAGCGCGAACACGACGATCTCGGCGATCACGCCCAGCGTCCACAGTCCTGCGATCGTCAGCCCATTGATCCCATGGAGCTGCCAGTTGATGGCCGAGAAGGTGTAGTAGGCGACGTGGCTGCCCTGGATCAGCGCCGCCGAGACGATGAGAGCCCAGAAGCCGGCATCGCGCAGCAGCGCCGTGTCGGTGCGCCTCTCCGTCGTCTTGCGCCTGATGTCGTCGAGCGGCTGCAGCAGCAGGCCGGCCAGCACCGCAACGACCGCCCAGGCCACGATCACCCAGATCAGGTCGCGGCCTGCGATGACGTCGACGAGATAGCCGCAGGCAAGCGAGCTGGCGGCAAACGCCGCCGAGCCCCACAGCCGCAAGGGGCCGTAGTCGAGACCGTAGCGTGCGACACCGCGCAGCGCGTAGGCATCGGTGAGCGGGGTCGACGGCGTCCACATCATGCAGGTCAGCGCGTAGATCAGGAACAGCGCCAGCGGCTGCTGCTGCAGGCCGACCGCCGCAAAGCCGATCGCGGTCGCCAGCACCGACAGCATCATGCCGGCGCGAATGGCATGCCGCTTTTCGGCAAAGGCGGTGATCTGCGGCAGCGTGGTGAAGCGCGTGATCGCCGGCAGCGCGTTGATGAGGCCGATCCAGGCCGCGTCGATGCCGATCGCCTTCAGCCAGACCGGAAAGAATGGCAGCTGCGTGCCCGCCACCGCGAACAATGCCGAATAGAACAGCGCAAGGCTCACGGCGAATCGCCGCTTTACGGCGGCTGGCGTGGGGATTTGTGATTCGGACTGCATCAAACCAATTGCGATTCGGTCGATATCGTGGTGATCGTTAGTGTAACGCGCACTGATTTGCGCGACGAGATTGTCATGGCCAACGAAGCATTCGCCCTTTCGCCCATGTCTGCCCGCGCGGCCGAGCCGAACGAGCAGGATTACGACGCGATCCGCGAAGCCTTCATGGAGACCGCGCGTGGCCGCTGGTTCCTCGGCGAATATGCCAAGCGCAACCGCAATGCGGACACCCGCATGGTGCTGGATGCGGTCGCGAAAATCGAAGAAACCCTTGCGGCACAGCGACAACCCGTCGTCGAGGACCGCCTGCCCGACGCGCTGATCGAGATCCGCCGCGCCATCCGCGAGGCCGAGACGATCGCGCTCGCGGCGTTCGATCCCGGGGCGCTCGAGGCGAGCCTCGCGCCGATCCCGCGCGGGGTGCGCATCATCAAGGAGATCTCCTGGCGATGGCGCGAGATCGGCGCCGACGGACGAATCTGCGATCTCATTGATTCGCAGCTCGCCTCGATCGAGACCGCCTGCGGACAGATTTCGACCATCGACCCCCGCGTCGAGCTCAAGGCGGCATTCGATCTGCTCAGGGAACGGATCGAGCAGACCGAGGGCGGCGCGTCGCCGCAGGCAGAGCGTCCCTCGCCGGCGCCGGTGCAGGAGGCGCCACCGCCTGTCGCGGAAGCTCCGCCCGTGGAGACCGCGTCCGCGATGGCCGGCGAAGCGCCCGTGGCTTTTACGGAGACGCCGCAGGACGTCGCGCTGGCAAGCGAGCCCGGAGCAGCGGTTGAGGAAGCCGGCAGTGCCGCAACATTCGCGATGGCCGAGCAAGCCATGGATGCGACCGTCGTGCCGGAGGCCGCAGCCGGCAGCGCGATCGCGCCCGGCAATGTCGCGCTCGAAAACGCCGCGGTCGACGACGTCGCTCTTGAAGAGCCGATTGCGGAGCCCGCCCCGGCCCCGGAGGTCACAGACGCGCTCTCGCTCGACGCCGCCGCGGAAGCCGAGGACGAGGCCATCCTCGAGGCCATCGCGCTCGAGATGGCCGCGCCCGATCCGGAGTTCGACGAAATCATCGAGCCGGTCGAGATGGCCGTCGCAAGTCCGGAGCCGATGGTTGCGGAGGCTGCGGCGCCCATCGCGGCCGAGCTTCCGGAGCCGGTCGCACCGGAGCCCGTGGCCCCCGCGGTCGCGGAAGAGCCCGCCGCAGACGCACCGATCGCGATGGATTCGCTCGCGCGCCTCACCGACGCCATTGCGGAGGCCGCGGCCGAAGTGATGGAGCAGCCGGCTCCGGCGATGGCGGCCACGGCATCGTCGGCCGCAGCGCCGACCGCAGCGCTGCCGATGCCCACGCCGCTCCCCGAGCCCTCGCTCGGCGCCACCATCCTCGCCAGCGGCATCCTGCAGAAACCCCGCGCGCCAGCCAACGACCCGCTCGCGCCGATCCGCCGGATGACCCAGGCCGAGAAGATCGCGTTCTTCTCGTAACGGGACGCGAGTAGCTCTCTCCACCTCGTCATTGCGAGCGCAGCGAAGCAATCCAGAATGCCTCCGCGCAAAGACTCTGGATTGCTTCGCTACGCTCGCAATGACGAGAGTATCAACTCCGTCATCCCAAGGTGCGAGGCGCACGATGCGCAGCGTCGTGCTCGAAGCCTCGAAGGATGAACGGCCCGATGCGGCTGGGCCGTCGCCCTTCGAGGCTCGCCGAAGAGGCGACCGCCTCAGGGTGACGGGGATAGATAAGTATTCACGATGACGACGCGATCAGCCCGTTACCCGCAATTCCACACCGCCCCGATCGGCGTGCGCGTCCAGCACGGGCCGAAGCTGCCGCCATTGTAGCGGCCGCCGCCGAAGCCGGGTCGGCCGAAATAGTGCCACTCGCCGTCCCAGCGGTAATATTGCGGAACAGGGTCAATGTACCAGTGACGGCGGTCGCTGCGCGCGAGGCGCCGCATCGCGTCCTTCTGCTTGTAGAGCGGAATGCTGTTGCTCAGCGGCTGGCGATAGCCAGGCAGGAAGCCGTAACCCTTCCAGACCGGCTTGGGACGCTTTTGCGCGGGCTCGGCGGGCGCGACAGCGGGCAGCAGCGACAGGATGACAGCAACGAATAGACACACAAGGCGGGACATGGACCGACCATAGACGCTGGCCGAAGGGAAGGCCATTCAAATTCAAGTGCTGGCTGATCGCCGCCATGCACGGGTTAGCCGCGCATGATGACGGCATCCGCTTTGCATCAAGCGTCCGTCGATCGAACGCAGCTCCGCTAGCTGATCACGCCCTTGCGGATCAGGAAGCAGCCATAGCCTCTGCTGTCGCCGACCTGCACGACGCCGAAGCCCGCCGCCGCCGCGCGATAGAACTCCGGACGCGAGAGCTTGCCGGGAGAAACAGCGCGGCCAACAGCGCGCTCGATTTCCGCGAGCACGGCGCGCTGCACGTCGGGCACGCGCTCGGGATCGTCGACCGGCATCATCACGCGCACCGGATCGGGATCGAAATCGTCGAGCGGGTAGACCGACATGATGGCGCGGATGGCGGTTTCCATGCTCATGCCCGGCAACTGGATCAGGCGCTGCGATGTCGTGCTGTGCGCGATGCGGGTCGCCGGGTGATTGGCATCGACGAAAACCAGGTCGTCGCCATGGCCCATCGAGGCGAGCAGCCAGAGCAGGTCGGGCGTCAGAATCGGATCTATCGATTTCAGCATGGGACGGCATTTCCCCTGAAGGCATGTCTTTGACCGGCGGAACCGGCCCGTCACCATAGCAGGTTCCAGCGTGATTCAGATCACGCAGCCTACCATCGTGACAGGGATCACGGACCCTGCTCTCGAACGCAGCCAGTCTTCCTCGCAACCAATCTCGCATCGAGATCAGTGCCAGAGGAGCACGCCATGTTCCGCCTAAAGCCTTTCCTGATGACGGCCGGCCTCGTGGGAAGCCTGTTCGGCTTCGCCTGCGGCCCCGTTTCCGCACAAGTCGCCCCGGTCCAGCCCGCCCCAGCGGCCCTGCAAGGGCCGGAGCAGCGCGTGGCGCTGGTGATCGGCAATTCGAACTACCAGAACGCCCCGCAGCTCCAAAACCCCGACAATGATGCCCAGTCGATGGCGCAGTTCCTGAACTCCGCGGGCTTCGAGGTGGTCTCGGCGACCGATCTGGGCCAGAACGACATGCTCCGCGTGGTGCAGGATTTCTCCGCCAAGGTTTCAGCGCGCGGCCCGAACACCGTGGCAATGGTCTATTACGCCGGTCACGGCGTGCAGCTCGCCGGCGAGAACTATCTCGTTCCGGTCGATGCGAAGGTCTCCAGCCCCACCGAGCTCGTCAACAATTCGGTGCGCCTCGTCGACGTGATGTCGACGCTGGAGACGATCCCGAGCCGCATGCGCATCGTCATCCTCGATGCCTGCCGCAACAACCCGTTCCCCAACGTGAACGACGCCGGCCGCGGCTTGGCAATCGTCGATGCACCGAACGGCTCGATCGTCGGCTATTCGACCGCGCCGGGCGCCGAAGCGCTCGACGGCACCGGCGGCCACAGCCCCTACACGCAGGCCTTCCTGAACGTCGCGCGCGAGCCCAACGTTCCGATCGAGCAGCTGTTCAAGCGCGTCCGCCTTCAGGTGAACCAGAGCACCAGCGGTGCGCAGATCCCGTGGGAAAGCTCCTCGCTCACGAGCGACTTCACCTTCTTCGGCGACACCGCGGTGGCCGCGAGCCGTGCGCCCGTGAATGCGCCCGTGGTGCAGATGGCCTCCAACCTGCCGAGCCGCTCGACCCGCCAAGCCTATGACTACATCGTGTCCGAGGGACGGCCGGAGTACTATCAGGAGTTCATCCAGATGTACCCGCACGACCCGCTGTGCGACCACATCCGCTGGCTGCTCAACAACCTCTTGCTCTCGCAGGCCTGGCACAAGGCGGTGCTCGCCAACTCGCCGCTCGGCTACAAGACCTTCTATGACAGCTACGGCAGCAGCCCGTATGCGCAAGTCGCGTTGAAGCTCGAGGCGCAGCCGAAGCAGATCCCTCTGATGCAGCCGACCAAGTTCCTGGCGCCGCAGAACATCGCCCCTATCTTCAAGATGGGCAATCTCGGCCAGCCCAAATACATGCCGCTGCAGCAGGGCAATGGTGGTCCGCAGGTCAACGGCAATCTGCCGGTCGTGCAGAAGCCTGTCGACGGTAACATCATTGGCAAGCTCGGCAATGGCGGCCAGGTCAATGGTCAGGTCGGCAACCTCCCCGCCGGCAACAACCAGCCGAACGGCACGCCGTCGCAGACCCCGGGCAAGATCGTCACCCTGCCTGCGCCGACCAACACGACCAACAACACGGGCGGCACCGGCAAGATCGTGACGCTGCCCGTGACCAACACCGCGCCGAACACAGGCAAGGCCAACGGCAATCCGGGCAAGATCGTCAGCATGCCGGTCAATGTCGGCAAGGGCGGCCCGACCACCGACGTGAAGCCGGTCCAGACGCAGACCAACCCGATCCGCCTCAACAACGGCAACACCGGCATCGTGAAGCTCAACAACAATCCGGTGAACAAGGTGCAGGTCCAGAACAACCAGCAGACCAACCGTCCGCAGCTCAACACGACGCCCAACCGCATGGTCAACAGCAACAACAACTTCCGCCAGTCGATGAACCAGGCCCCGAGCATGGGCGGCGGCAACAACCACCGCGGCTTGCACTGATCGCAGCAAGCGAAACAACGAAGAAGGGGCAGAGCGGAAACGCTCTGCCCCTTCTGGATGTCTGGGGATAGACATGGCCTGTGCGCACGCCTCGTCCTTCGAGACGACCGCTACGCGGTCTCCTCAGGATGAGGCTAATGAGCATCGGTGCCGGTTAAACCGTTTCCACGCGCTCCGTCCTCATCCTGAGGAGCCCGCCAGAGCGGGCGTCCCGAAGGATGGCCACAGGGAAACCGCTCTCAGGCCACCAGCTTCGCGAAAAGATCGGCGTCGACATTGCCGCCTGAGAGCACGATGACGACGTTCTTTCCGGCCACATCGAGGCGGCCCGCGAGCAGGGCGGCGAGGCCGACGGCACCGCCCGGCTCGACCACCAGCTTCAGCTCGCGATAGGCGAAAGCCACCGCCGCGGCGACTTCCTTGTCCGATGCGGTGACGCCGCGCGCGAGCAACTTGCTGTTGATCGCAAAGGTCATCTCGCCCGGCATCAGGGCCATCAGCGCATCGCAGATGGTGCGGCCCGCCGGCGGATGCGGCTCGCGGTGACCCGCGGTCAGCGAGATGCCGTGATCGTCGAACGCCTCGGGCTCGGCCACGACGATCTCGGCTTGCGGATAGCGCGCCTTCACGGCCGTCGCGACGCCCGCGATCAGGCCGCCGCCGGAGGCCGGCGCCACCACGATGTCGGGGCTGAGGCCGAGCGTTGACATGTCCTCCGCGATCTCGCGGCCGGCGGTGCCCTGCCCTGCGATCACGAAGGGATCGTCATAGGGTTTGACAAGCGTCGCGCCGCGCTTCTCGGCGATGCCGCGCGAGATCGCTTCGCGGTCATCCTTGTCCCGATCGTAGAGCACGACCTCGGCGCCGTAGGATTTGGTGCGCTCGCGCTTCGACAGCGGCGCATCCGCCGGCATCACGATGGTCGCCTGCATGTCGAGGATCTTTGCGGCGGCCGCCACGCCCTGGGCATGGTTGCCGGAGGAGAACGCGACCACGCCGCCGGCACGCTTGTCCTGCGGGATCGAGAACACCTTGTTGAAGGCACCGCGGAACTTGAATGAGCCGGTACGCTGGAGCATCTCCGGCTTCAGGAACACTTTGGCACCGACGCGCTCGTTGAGCACGGGAAAGGACAACAGCGGGGTGCGGATGGCGTAGGGCGCGATCACGCGCGCGGCGGCATCGATGTCGGCGGGGCCGACCGGGAGGAGCTGTTCGGTCATGGCGGAATGTTATCGCGGCCGCCGCAGCGCGGGCAAGACACCTCCGCGCGATGAACTCAAAGCGTTTTCGAGCGAAGTGGATACCGGTTCGCGTCAAGAAAACGCGTCGAAACAAGGATCTGGAGCCCCGTTCCGAGCCATCGGAACGGAAAATGGCTCCAGTTTTTCAGGCTACGAAACTAACAGACTCCGCCCCATTCCTGCCCGATAGCACCGCGCCGACCGCCTCGATGCTGTCGATGAAGACCCGCGCCGAGGCCTCCCAGGTGTAGTTGGCGGCGAATTCGACGCAGTCCTGCCGGGCGACTCCGAGTGCGGCGAAGCAGGCACTGCGCAGGTCGTGATCGAGGGCGCCCACCGGCGCGTCGCCGATGACGTCGCGGGGACCCTTCACCGGGAAAGCCGCGACCGGCAGGCCGCTCGCCAGGGCCTCCAGCAATACAAGGCCGAACGTGTCGGTCTTGCTGGGGAATACGAACACGTCGGCCGCCGCATAGATATCGGCCAGTTCCTCGCCGTGCTTCTCACCGAGGAAGATCGCATCGGGATAGGCCTCTTCGAGCGCGGCGCGCGCGGGGCCGTCGCCGACAACCACCTTGGTGCCGGGCAGGTCGAGGTCGAGGAAGGCCTCGAGATTCTTCTCCACCGCGACGCGGCCGACCGACAGGAACACCGGCGCCGGCAGACAGAGATCGACGGCGCGCGGATGGAACAGGCCGGTGTCGACGCCACGCGGCCACAGCACGACATTGTCGAAGCCGCGTTCGGTCAGTTCGCGGGCGAGCGCCGGCGTCGCCGCCATCACGGCGCGGCTGGGCGCATGGAAACGGCGCAGCGCCCGCCAGATCAGCGAGCCCGGCACCGGCACGCGGGCGCGGACATATTCGGGAAAACGGGTATGGAAGCTGGTCGTGAACGGCAGCTTGCGCTGGTGGCAATAACGGCGGACCATCAGGCCGATCGGCCCTTCGGTCGCGATGTGGATGCTGTCGGGCCGCGCTTCCTCGATCAGCCTCGCGATCCGGGCCGGACGCGGCATCGCCAGGCGCACGTCGCGATAGCTCGGCATCGCGAAGGTGCGGAACGATTGAGGCGTCAGGAACGTGAACTCGACACCGAGCCCTTTGGCAGCGTCAGCGAGCTTGGTCAGCGTCCGAACCACACCGTTGACTTGCGGATGCCAGGCGTCGGTGGCGACCAGGATGCGCATCAAGCGGTCCTTGTTATGCGGCTCTGGCTGCGACCTGCGGGACTTGTGCCGGTCTCTGCAACTGGTCCGCCCAGGTGATGATCTCGAAATGGCCGTCGTCGTGCTCGACCAGGGCGGTGCAGCTCTCGACCCAGTCACCGCAGTTCATGTAGCGGATGCCGGCCTCGTCCCGGATCACGGCATAGTGGATGTGGCCGCAGATCACGCCGTCGGCTTCATGCCGCCGCGCCTCGGCCGCGAGCGCCTGCTCGAACGCGCCGATATAGTTGACGGCGTTCTTGACCTTCTGCTTGGCCCATTGCGACAGCGACCAATAGGGCACGCCGAACATACGGCGGAAGAAATTGACGAAGCGATTCATCTGGATCGCGAAGTCGTAGGCCTTGTCGCCGAGATGGGCGAGCCAGCGCGCGTTCTGCACCACGAGGTCGAAGATATCGCCGTGGATGACGAGGTAGCGCTTGCCATCCACGCCGGTATGCACCGTGTTCTCGACCACGTCGATGCCGCCGAAATGCGTGCCGTAATAGTTGCGCAGGAACTCGTCGTGATTGCCGGGAATGTAAACGATCTTGGCGCCCTTGCGCGCCTTGCGCAGAAGCTTCTGAACGAGGTCGTTATGCGACTGCGGCCAATGCCAGCTCGATTTCAGCGCCCAGCCGTCGACGATGTCGCCGACAAGATAGATCGTGTCGGCATCATGGTAACGCAGAAAGTCGAGCAGAAGGTCGGCTTGAGAACCGCGGGCTCCGAGATGAACGTCGGAGATGAACAACGTGCGAAAGCGCCGTTCCGGGCTCTCGTCACTCACATCGTAACTTCCCATGCGCCAGCCTGTAACAATGTCCCGTGACAGGGGGATGACCGATTGAACCCTTGAGGCACCTTCAAATACGAATCACGCCTTGCCTCGCCCTCCCCCGCGAATATCAGCCGCATGCGACAATCAGGCGACATGGCGCCGCAGCGGTCCCCGCAAGAACCCGGAACTGCATGGCCTTATTGGTTAACGGAGGGGCAGCTGCGGCGCGCGAACGCGCGCCGTCAGTAAAACTTGTGGAAATGATGGATCGGCCCATGGCCGTGACCGACGCTGAAGCGGCCGGCGGCTGCGATCGCAGCGCTGATCCAGGCCTTGGCATTGCGCACGGCAAGCTCCAGATCCTCGCCCCTGGCGAGCCCCGCTGCGACCGCCGAGGACAGTGAGCAGCCGGTACCATGGGTGTTTCGGGTGGCGATGCGGGGCGCGGCGAGCGCGATCGTGGTTTCGGAGGTGACGAGATAGTCGATGCTCTCGGCGCCCTCGCCGTGCCCGCCCTTGATCAGGACCGCGTTGCAGCCGAGCGCCAGCAGCCGGCGCCCCTGGCTTTCGATCTCGGCCTCGGCTGTCGCAACGGGCTCGCCGAGAAGAGCCGCGGCCTCCGGCAGGTTCGGCGTGATCACGGAGGCCAGCGGCA
Source organism: Bradyrhizobium sacchari (assembly GCF_002068095.1). Taxonomy (GTDB): domain Bacteria; phylum Pseudomonadota; class Alphaproteobacteria; order Rhizobiales; family Xanthobacteraceae; genus Bradyrhizobium; species Bradyrhizobium sacchari. The sequence continues at coordinate 68,720 of NZ_LWIG01000068.1, forward strand.
TCAGCCTCGTGCGCAGGGCATCGACGCCATCAGACGCCAGCAAACGGTCGCCCGATGTCGCGACCATCACAGGATCGAGCACGATGTGGCGCGGCCTCCAGCGCGACAGCGCGGCCGCGATCGCGTCGATGCTGGCGGCCTGGGCGACCATGCCGATCTTCACCGCGCCGATGTCGAGATCGGAAAATACCGCATCGATCTGCGCGGTGACGAACTCGGCCGGCACCGCATGAATGCCGGTGACGCCGCGCGTGTTCTGCGCCGTCAGCGCCGTGATCGCGGAGGCGCCATAGACGCCGAGCGCCGCAAAGGTCTTCAGATCCGCCTGGATGCCGGCGCCGCCGCTGGAATCCGAGCCGGCAATGGTGAGCGCGGCCGGGGTCGTCATCGCCGGATACGTTCGTTTGGGAAGGACATCGCCATGGCCTGTCCTAGCGCGCCCCAGACGTGCCAGCAAGCCGGCTCGGCCATGGCGAATCAGGCGGGAGAGCGGCCCTGGCCGCTGTCATCCCGCAATCGTGCACATTCCGCGAAAATATCACCGCGGCATCGTCCGGCCTTGGCATCGATTCCGATGAGTGGGAGGTTGGCTTGTGGATTCGCCCAGCGACGCCATGTTGCGGGCCAGCCTCGGCCCGCGATCCTCTCGGGAACCCGATCATGTGGGCCTATTTCGAACGCCTCCTCGACTCCTCGATGTTGTCCCCGCACGGCATCTGCCTGCTCTGGGAGCCCGAGCTGATATGGCTGCACGTCGTCTCGGACGCCTGCATCGCGCTGGCGTATTTCTCGATCCCGTTCGCGCTCGCGATCCTCGTCACCAGGCGCCGCGACCTCAAGTTCGGATGGGTGTTCTGGGCATTCGCCGTCTTCATCATGGCCTGCGGCCTGACGCATGTGCTGTCGATCTACACGCTCTGGGTGCCCATCTACGGCATCGAGGGCATCGTCAAGGCGGCCACCGCCGTGGCCTCGGTCGTCACCGCCGGAGCGCTCTGGCCGCTGCTGCCGAAGATCCTCGCCATCCCCTCGCCGTTCGAGCTCCGGAAGGTCCAGGCCGCGCTCCAGCAGGAGGAGACCAAAAACCGGGACGCGGCACAGCTGCTCCGGCAGGTCGGCGAAGCCCAGCGCGCGCTGCGCGAAAGCATGACCCGCCTCAGCGCCGTCGTGGACACCGCGGTCGACGGCGTGATCCTGTTCGACGCACAGGCCCGCATTCTGCTGTTCAATCCCGCCTGCGAGCGGCTGTTCGGCTATCGCGCCGACGAGGTCATGAATCGCGACATCGGCATGCTGATGTCCAAGGAGACGCCCTCATCCACCGGTCGCGTGCAGCGCTTCGCAACCGGGGAAGCCGTCGGCCTGCGCAAGGACGGGTCACACTTTCCGATGAATCTGTCGGTGGGCCAGGCGTGGCAGGACGGCGAGCTGATCCATGTCGGCATCGTTCACGACCTGACCACGCGCAAGCTCACCGAGCAGCAGCTGCAGCAGGCGCAGAAGATGGAGACGGTCGGCCAGCTCTCCGGCGGCATCGCCCATGACTTCAACAATCTGCTCACCGTGATCATCGGCAACGCGGAATTGCTCAGCGACCAGCTCAAGGCCCGTCCCGACCTCAGGCGTTTCGCCGACGACATCTGCGAGTCGGGCGAGCGCGGCGCGGAGCTGACGCAGCGGCTGCTGGCGTTCAGCCGGCGCCAATTGCTGCAACCTCGCGCGATCGAGTGCCGCGAGCTCCTGACCTCCATGCACAAGCTGCTCAAGCGCACCCTGCGCGAGAACATCGAGATCAGGACAGCGTTCGGCTCGGGCCCCATCCTCGCCTTCGCCGACCGCGCGCAGCTGGAATCCGCGGTGCTCAATCTCGCGCTGAACGCGCAGGATGCCATGCCATCGGGCGGGCATCTCACCCTCAGCACCGAGCTCACTGCGATCGACGAGCACTATCGCATGCGGCATCCGGAGGTGGCGTCCGGCAGCTACGCCATGATCGCGGTCACCGATGACGGCGGAGGCATGGCCGCTGACGTCGTCGAGCGCGCCTTCGAGCCGTTCTTCACCACCAAGGAGGTGGGCAAGGGGTCCGGCCTCGGCCTCAGCATGGTCTACGGCTTTGCCAAGCAATCAGGCGGACATGTCTCGATCTACAGCGAGCCGGGTCTCGGCACGACGGTCCGCATCTACCTGCCGCATGCCGGCGGCGAGCAATCGCTCGCCGACATCGAGGCGCGCGAGGAAGCCGCGCCCCGCGGCCACGAGACGATCCTGGTCGCCGAGGACGATCCGTTCGTCCGCTCCTCCGTCACGCTGCGCGTGGAAGCGCTCGGATATCGCGTGATCTCGGCGGTCAACGGCAAGGAGGCGCTGCAGCTGCTTCGCACCAACCCGGCCATCGACCTCCTGTTCACCGACATCGTGATGCCCGGCGGAATGAGCGGCTGGGAGCTCGCCGACCAGGCCCGGCGCATCCGCCCCGACCTGCCGGTGGTGTTCTCGTCGGGCTACGCCCTGGAGACCCTGGTCGAACAGGGCCGCGCGCATGCCCAATCGATCGTCCTGACCAAGCCCTATCGCAATGCCGAGCTCGCCCGTCGGCTGCGGGAGGCGTTTGCCGGCGCGCCGCTTCCGTCCTAGAAGCGGCCCCGGCCGGGGCCGGCAAGTTCGCTTGCCAAGCCCGGCCGGTTTTGGCCTATTAGCGGCAGATGCGCTTTCGGAGTGACTGCAATGGTTCCCTTTTTCGTCCAGATCAAATGCAAGCTCGGCCAGTCCTATACGGTCGCCAATGCGCTCGCCGAAGCCGAGATCGCCTCCGAGATCTACTCCACCGCCGGCCAATATGACCTGCTGGTGAAGTTCTACGTCGACAAGGACACCGACATCGGCCACTTCGTCAACGAGAAGGTGCAGGTGCTGCCGGGCATCCAGGACACCCTCACCATCATCACCTTCAAGGCGTTCGGCACCGGCTAGCTCGCCTCCTTGCGCTTCGGCCGCGGCGGGCCGTCGACCGGCGGCAGCGATTTGAGGTAATCCGCCATCGCGGCGAGATCCTCGTCCGGCAATTGCGAGCTGTTCTTGATCACACGCGTCATCGCGCCGCCGACGCTGTCACCGTCGGGCAGCTCGCCGGTCTTCAGGAAATAGGCAATATCCTTCGCGCTCCACTCGCCGAGGCGTTTCTGGGTGATGTTGGGCACCCAGCCCTCGCCTTCCGGATTGAGCCCGCCGGCAAAGCGCTCTCCTGCGATGATGCCGCCGAGCGCATTGCGCGGACTGTGGCATTCGGCGCAATGGCCAAAGCTGTTGACGAGATAGGCACCGCGATTCCATTGCGGCGATTTGCTGCCGTCGGCCACGAACGGCTTGCCGTCCATGAACAGGAATTTCCAGATGCCGATGTTGCGGCGGATGTTGAAGGGAAAGCCGACGTCGTGGTCACGCACTTTGCCTGCAACGGCCGGCAGCGTTTTCAGATAGGCGAAGAGATCGATCACGTCCTGGCGTTTCGCATGCTGGTAGGAGGTGTAGGGGAAGGCCGGGAAATAATGCTGCCCGCCAGGCGAGACCCCGTGCATCACCGCGTTGACGAAATCCGTCTCGGTCCATTTGCCGATGCCGTCCGCCGGATCGGAGGAGATGTTCGGCGCGTAGAACGTTCCGAACGGCGACTTGATGGCGACGCCGCCGCCGAGCCGGAGGCGGTCGGGCTGATCGGGAACGGCATGGCAGGATGCGCAGCCGCCGGCATTGAACATCACCTCGCCATTGGCGAGATCCGGCGCACGGGACGGCGCGGTGCCGGCCGCGGCCACCACGGGCGCGCTGAGCCACCAATAGACCGCGGCAGCCACGACGGCTGCCATCATCCCCACCAGGATTGTTCGTCGCAACATTGGAATCCTTCCGTCCGGTGCGGCGAACCTATGACCGATGTCCGCGCGGCTCCAGCCACGAAGAATTTAACCCGCCCCGATCGGCGACGGGAATAAACTGAAATCACCGCTGTTGGAAGTTTGGCAGGCCAACGAGGTCACCAGGGAGAATGTCATGAACAAGACCGTCATCACGATCGTCGCGCTCGGCACCGTGGCTTTTGCCGGCACCGCCAGCGCCGAGAAGCTGAAAGCAACGCTCGACGGCAAGTCCGAAGTCCCGGCCACCACGAGCAGCGGCACCGGAACCGCCGATCTCGACTATGACGCCGCGAGCAAGAAATTGTCCTGGACCGTCACCTATTCCGGGCTGTCCGGCCCCGCGACCGCCGCTCATTTCCATGGACCGGCCGAGGCCGGCAAGAACTCCGGCGTCGCGGTCGCAATCCCGAATGCGGCGTCGAGCCCGGTCAAGGGCGAAGCGACGCTCACAGATGCGCAGGCCGCTGATCTGCTTGGCGGCAAGTACTACATCAACATCCACACGGCGGCGAACCCGGGTGGCGAAATCCGCGGTCAGGTGACGAAGTAAAGCGAAAGCGCGGCTTCGTTGCGGAAGGGCCGGACGCAAGGAGGGAGCGTCCGGCCTTTTCGATTCGGACGACGATCTTCCCCGCTCAAGCCGCATTCAGCGCCTGCGCGAGATCCGCGATCAGATCCGACGGGTTCTCGATGCCGATCGACAGCCGGATGGTGGAATCCAGCACGCCGATCTTCCGGCGAATGTCGGCGGGAACGCCGGAATGGGTCATCGTCGCCGGCAGGCTCGCAAGCGACTCGGTGCCGCCGAGGCTCACCGCCAGCTTGAGGATCTGCAGCGCATTGAGGAATTTGACCGCGGCCTCCTTTCCGCCGACGATGTCGAACGAGAAGGTCGATCCCGCGCCCAGGCATTGCTGCGCGAACACGCGGCCCGAGGGCGAGTCCTGCTCGTGATGACCGAGATAATGGACCCTGGCGACCTTGGGATGGTCGCGCAGATAGCTCGCCACCAGGCGCGCATTCGCATCGGCCTTCTCCATGCGCAGGCTCAGCGTCTCCAGCGAGCGGTTGATCATCCAGCAGGAATGCGGATCGAGCTGGGTGCCGATGGCGCCGCGCAGCGCCTTGATGCCCTTCATGATCGCCTTCGATCCGAGCGCGGCGCCCGCGATCAGGTCGGAATGGCCGCCGACATCCTTCGTTAGCGAATACAGCGACAGGTCCGCGCCGTGCTCGATCGGCCGCTGAAACACCGGACCGAGCAGCGTGTTGTTGCAGGCGATGATCGGCGTGTGCCCCTGGGCCTTGCCGACGGAATCGGCGATGCGGCGGATCATCGCGATGTCGACGAGGCCATTGGTCGGATTGGGCCGGGGTCTCGATCAGGATCATCGAAACCCGCCCCCTCCCCATCGCCTGCTCCGCGGCCTGCCTGACTGAGGCTTCATCGATGCCGTCGGCAAAGCCGACCGCGCCGATCGACAGGCGCGCCAGCGTGTTCGTCAGCAGCGTCTC
>NZ_LWIG01000069.1:0-8623 GCF_002068095.1 Bradyrhizobium sacchari
AAAGCACCCGCCTGCGCGCCGAGCTCGACCGCTTCATGGGGAATATCAGGGCGGCGTAGGCGCTCTCTCCATCGTCATCTTGGTGAAAGCCAGGACCCATTACCCCAACGAGCAATTGGACGAAGACCGGCAACCACGAGTCTTCGCCAAACGACGCCCTGTGGTAGTGGGTCCTGGATCAGCGCTCGCTCCGCTCCCTTGTCCAGGACGACCACGGCGTAGAGAGCGCAAGCCTCACTCTTTCCAGAACGCCCGCTTCAGCTCCACCTTCGCCTTTTCCAGCCGCGTGCGTTGCGTCTTTGGCAGCGTCTTGCCGGCGCGGTTGATGTAGAAGGTCAGCATCGACAGCGCCGAGCGGTACGCGCCGGCCTTGCGGCGCGAGCTGTGCTCGGCCGATCGTTTCAGCGAGGCCGCAATCTTCCTCGGGCTCGTGAGCTTGAAGACGCCGTGCTTGAGATCGAGCGCGTCGCTCTCCTTCGTCACACGTTGCGACCAGCGTTTCGGCGTCGTGCGTTTCGCGCTCTTGCGCGCGCCGGTTGTCCGGCGTGTCGCAGTCTTGCGCGAATGTGTCGTCTTTCTGACCTGAGCCATGCGTCAACTCCTTGCGGCTCCATCGGAAACGGACGGCCCAAGGGGCTGTTCCTGCGGGAACCTGCCCTCGCCGCGGACGTTGTCGCAGGGGGCAGGCGAAAAACCGCGCCCCCGTGATCGGAACGTCCCCGTCCACATTCATGTGAACCGGGGCTGCTTTCGTTGGCGAGACCCAACAGCACGATGGAATTGCAGCAAACCCCAGCGCTGAACGACGGACCTGGAGTCGCCGCGGCGGTCGCCACCGATCGCATCGTCGAGACCAGCATTCCCTCGCGCCTCGACGCGCTGCCGTGGAGCGGCTTCCACACCCGCGTCGTGCTGGCGCTCGGTATCACCTGGATCCTGGACGGGCTCGAGGTGACGCTTGCCGGTGCACTCTCCGGCGCGCTGAAGCAAAGTCCTACGCTGAACTTCTCCAATCTCGATCTCGGCATCGCCAACTCCGCCTATCTCGCCGGCGCCGTGCTCGGCGCGCTCGGTTTCGGCTGGCTCACCGACCGCATCGGCCGCAAGAAACTGTTCTTCATCACGCTTGCGCTCTATCTCTCGGCGACCGCCGCGACCGCGTTGTCCTGGGACATTGCCAGCTACGCGCTGTTCCGCTTTCTCACCGGCGCCGGCATCGGCGGCGAATACACCGCGATCAATTCGACCATCCAGGAATTGGTGCCGGCGCGCTATCGCGGCTGGACCGATCTCGTCATCAACGGCAGCTTCTGGATCGGCGCCGCGATGGGGGCGGTCGCGGCCATCGTGCTGCTCGATCCCGCATTGATGGGCCCCGATCTCGGCTGGCGGCTCGCCTATCTCATCGGCGCGACCATCGGCCTCGTCGTGCTCCTGATGCGGATGTGGATTCCGGAAAGTCCGCGATGGCTGATGATCCACGGGAGACCCGAGCAGGCCCACGCCATCGTCGACGATATCGAGCGCTCGGTGATCGGGCACGATCAGAATGCCAGCGCCGGCCGCTTCACGAAGATCCGGCTGAAGATGCGCGATCACACGCCGATCCGCGAGGTCGTGCACACGCTGTTCTCCGCCTATCGCCAGCGCGCGCTTGTCGGCCTCGTGCTGATGAGCGCGCAGGCGTTCTTCTACAACGCCATCTTCTTCACCTTCGCGCTCGTGTTGACCGACTTCTACGGCATCAGCGCCGAACATGTCGGCTGGTACCTGCTGCCCTTCGCCGCCGGTAATTTCCTCGGCCCCCTGCTGCTCGGCCGCCTGTTCGATACGCTCGGACGGCGCACCATGATCATGTTCACCTATGGCATCTCCGGACTGCTGCTGGCGCTCTCGGGTTATCTGTTCACGATCGGTGCGCTCAGTGCGCAAGGACAGACTATCGCCTGGATGGTGATCTTCTTCTTTGCCTCGCCCGCCGCGAGCGCGGCTTATCTCACCGTCAGCGAGACCTTCCCGCTCGAAGTGCGAGCACTGGCGATCGCGGTCTTCTACGCGGTCGGCACCGGCATCGGCGGCGTGATCGGCCCGGCCCTGTTCGGCGTGCTGATCGACACGGGTTCACGCACCAGCGTGTTCGCCGGCTATCTGCTGGGGGCATTCCTGATGATCGCGGCTGCGATCGTGGCGTGGCGCTACGCCGTCTCCGCGGAACGAAAATCGCTCGAACAAATCGCGCGGCCGCTCGCCTTTATGGAGTAGACTGATGAAATCGGAACTTGCGGAAATGGCATTGGACCAGAAGCACACCATGCTTGACGAGGATGCGCCCGACTCGGTGCCGGTGCCGCATGCGCTCGTCCCGCATCTCGACGAGACGGCGATCCTGCTCGACATCGACGGCACGCTGCTCGACCTGATGCCGACTCCGCGCGAAGTTTGGGTGCCGCCCGGCCTGTCGGAGACGCTCAACCGGTTGGTGCAACGCACCTCGGGGGCGCTGGCGTTGGTCAGCGGCCGCTCGCTCAACGACATCGATTTGATTTTCGCGCCCGACGTCTTCCGCGCGGTCGCGGGTCACGGCGCGGAGATGCGGCTGTCGGTGGACAATGAAGCGGACGACGTCCACGCGCCGCCGCTGGACAAGGAGCTGAAGCGGCGGCTCGCTGCGATTGCCAAGCTTTCGCCCGGCATTCTGCTTGAGGACAAGGGTTATTCGCTCGCGCTGCATTACCGCCTCGCGCCGCATGCGGAGAAGGCGATCTACGAATCCGTCTCGCTGATCCGCGCCGACCTGCCCAACGCGCCCATTGAAGTTCTGCCGGGCAAGTTCGTCTGCGAGATCAAGCATTCCGGCTTCACCAAGGCGAGCGGCGTACGCGAATTGATGAAGCACGAGCCGTTCAAAGGACGCCGCCCGCTGTTCATCGGCGACGACGTCACCGATGAGACGGTATTCGCGATCATGCCCGACATGGACGGGCTCTCCTTCTCGGTCGGCCGCCGCGCCATGGGCGTGAACGGTCACTTCGATGCGCCGGCCGATGTGCGCATGTTCCTCGCGCGGCTGCTCGATCCAAAAGCATGATCCGGGATCAAGGCGCGATCGCGCTTTAGGTCAAACAAAGGCAGCGCCACGCCGCAGACATAATGATCTCGACGCAGCATCGTTGCGCGGCACGATGCATGCTGCGCAACACGACCGCAAAAGCTGTCTTTGCAGCGGAATTTCCGGGTTCCCCGAGCTCAACCAGTTCCAACGCATGTGCCCAATTCTGGTTTCATTTCGTGGAAATGATGACAGGAACCATATTGATGAACGGCAGTTAAACGGGGTGGAATGAACAGGAGGGGACGACCTGTGAACTTAGTCGTCGTTTCAAATCGCGTCGCCCGCGGCAAGCCCAACGAGCCCATGACGGGCGGTCTGGCTGCGGCATTGCTTCCGGTTGTCGAGCATTCAGGGGCCATCTGGGTGGGGTCTTCAGGCCGCGTGCGTGATGGCCACCAGAAGGAACCGTTTGCCGAGATCGAAGCGCTGGGTTCGGGCGCGATTGCGACACTGGATCTGCCGGCGGCGCATTACGGCGGCTATTACGAGGGTTTTGCCAATTCGGCGCTGTGGCCGGCCCTGCATTCGCGCAGCGATCTGATCCGCGTCTCCCGCGAGGATTATGTCAGCTATCGCGAGGTCAACGCCTTCATGGCGCGCGCCTTGATGCGTTTCCGCAAGACCCGGACGGCGATCTGGGTGCAGGATTATCATTTCCTCGCCCTTGGTGCGGAGCTGCGCGATCTCGGCGTCGACGATCCGATTGGCTTCTTCCTGCATACGCCGTGGCCCGTGGCCGCGGTGATGCAGGGCGTGCCCAATCATCGTGAGCTGATCACGGCGATGCTGGCCTACGACCTGCTCGGCTTCCAGACCGAGGAGGATCGGCAGAATTTCTTGTCTTATGTCGGCGGCGAGCTCGGCCTCACCATCGAGGACGGTGTTGCACTGTCGCAGCACGGCCGCACGCGCTGCGAAGTCTTCCCGATCGGAATCGATGCGGAAAAATTCGCGGCCTATGCCGCCAAGTCGGCGTCGCATCCCGACGTGTCACGGCTGCGCCGCAGCCTCAATGGCGAGCGTCTCGCGATCGGCGTCGACCGGCTCGACTATTCCAAGGGCCTCGTCAACCGCATCAGCGCGTTCGACCGGCTGTGGACCGAGCAGCCGCAGTTTTTGCGCAGCATCTCGCTGCTTCAGATCGCCAATCCCTCGCGCGGCGCGATCGAGGCCTACGGCAATCTCCAGAACGAGGTCGCGCGCCTCGTGACCGACGTCAACGGCCGCCACGGCGAAGTCGACTGGACACCGATCCGCTATTTGAACAAAGGCTTCAGCCAGGCTGTGCTGGCGGGCCTCTATCGCACCGCGCAGGTCGGTGTGGTGACGCCGCTGCATGACGGCATGAACCTGGTTGCCAAGGAATATGTCGCCGCGCAAAACCCGGCCGACCCCGGCGTGCTGGTGCTGTCGAAATTCGCAGGCGCCGCCAACGAGCTCGAAACGGCGCTGCTGGTCAATCCGCACGACATCGACGGCATGGCGCGTGCGATCGCGATCGCGGCCGCGATGCCGCTGACCGAGCGCAAGATGCGCTGGGACGCGATGATGAAGAAGCTGCGCGGCCACACCATCCAGCAATGGTCCGCCGATTTCGTCGCTGAGCTCGAGAAGTGCCGCACCGACAAGGCCGCCGTTGCCCCGCTCGCCGCCCAGCCGCCTCAAGCGCTGCGCTGGCTGAAATCGGCCATATCAGGCGTGCGGTTGATTTAGCCTTTCACCCTCTCCCCCTGCGGGAGAGGGTTGGCCCCACCTCAATAACAATACGAGACACCCTCCAGGATCGCGCATTGCCGCTTGTTCGGCGCGTTGGGATCGTCCAGCGGCACCATGCCCTTGCCCTGGCCGACGAACACGCCGGGCCCGACATGCACCGAGCTCTTGTTGCCGATGATGACGCTCTGATGCGGCGTCGAGCTGGAGCGGGTCCCGTCCGGCCAGAGGATGGCATCGCCCGACAGCACCCCGCGCCGGCCGTCGTCGCAGCTGACATCCACGCCTTGCCGGGTGCAGACCTGGGCCAGTCCCGGCGCGGAAAAAGCGGAGCCGAGGGCCGAAATCAGGCTCAGCACGGCGATGGTCTTGCGGATGGTCATGGCGTCCCCGGTCGTGTTTGGCGGCCTCAGGTGAATCGTCGCGCCAAAGCCGCCCCCGGTTCAGCCGGCGGCGGCTCCGCACAGCGTGCCGGCGCCTGAGATTATTGTTGAAATACAATATCTTACGGAAAATTCACCCGAATCTCCCGCGATCCCTTGCAAAATCATCAGCGCCCCTTCAAGAGAGGGCGCTCCGGAGAGATGGCCGAGTGGCTTAAGGCGCACGCTTGGAAAGCGTGTGTGCGGGAAACCGTACCGTGGGTTCGAATCCCACTCTCTCCGCCACCCCGGCAAAAATGATCTCGTACTTGGAGCTGCAGAGAGGCCAGAAACTCGGCCGTTTTCCTGCTTTTTCTCGGGCGGAGAACTCCTATTGGCCATCCAACAATGGCCTGAATGACGCCGGAGAACCGAATTTTCTCCGAATCTTTGAACCACCACAATCGGTCTAGTACGGCATTTCTCAGAAAATCAACGGCTTGGCTCCGCGGCAGTTTGAATCCGTCTCGCTCAAGGGAAATGCTGGATTTATCGCACGCATGACAAACGCGGATTCTGTGAATGCGCAACTCACCCCCTGCGGCCCGAAGGCCCCGGCTTTGTACACTCGTCCAAACACTAGGCCATCACCAGTAATCCCCACATCGTCGGTGACGGTTGGTTATCGAGGAGTGGCTTTTCAGCTCAACAACCCTTAGTTCCTATGGCCGTGGATTCGACCGAGGCGCCGAGAAAGAAACCATTTTCGGCCGGTCTAGCGGGGGGGTAATTTCGTGCGCTGCGATAAGATTCGCACCGACGTCGGGCTGAAAATGGAGAATTACTGTAGCGCGGTTCTGGGAGTTGGATGAATGGACACAGCCCAACTCAACGGCCTCGCCAACTTCATCTGGAACATCGCTGATGATGTCCTGCGTGATGTCTACGTCCGCGGCAAATATCGCGATGTCATCCTGCCGATGACCGTGTTGCGCCGCCTTGACGCGGTGCTCGAACCGACCAAGCAGACCGTGATGGAGATGAAGGCCGCCCTCGACAAGGAAGGCGTTGCCAACCAGGACGACGCCCTTCGCGCCGCCTCTGGCGAGGCCTTCTACAACACCTCGCCCTTCCTGCTTCGCGACCTCAAATCTCGCGCCACTCAGCAGAAACTCAGGGATGACTTCGAGGCCTACCTCGACGGCTTCTCGCCTAATGTGCAGGACATCTTAAATAATTTCGAGTTCCGCAACCAGATTCCCCGCCTCTCCAAAGCCGACGCCCTCGGCCAGCTCATCGAAAAATTTCTCGACAAGGACATCAATCTCAGTCCGCGTCCAATCGACAATCTTCCCGCCCTCGACAACCATTCGATGGGCACGATGTTCGAGGAACTCGTCCGCCGCTTCAATGAGGAAAACAACGAGGAGGCCGGCGAGCACTGGACGCCGCGCGACGTCGTGCGTTTGATGGCGAACCTCATGTTCCTGCCGGTGGCAGACCACATCGAGAGCGGCACCTATCTGCTTTACGACTGCGCCTGCGGCACGGGCGGTATGTTGACCGTTGCCGAGGAGACGCTTCAGCAGATCGCGAAAGCCCACGGCAAGCAGGTTGCCACACATCTTTATGGCCAGGAGATCAACGGCGAGACCTACGCCATCTGCAAAGCTGACCTATTGCTCAAGGGCGACGGAGATGCGGCAGACAACATCATCGGCGGCCCGGAACATTCTACGCTTTCCAACGATGCCTTCCGCTCCCGCGCGTTCGATTTTATGCTGGCCAATCCGCCTTACGGCAAAAGCTGGAAGAGCGATCTTGAGCGCATGGGAGGAAAGAAGAGCATCAAAGACCCGCGCTTCGTTATCCAGCACGCCGGTGTGTCCGATTACTCATTACTTCCTCGCAGCAACGACGGCCAGATGCTTTTTCTGGTAAACATGCTGAGTAAGATGAAGCACGACACCCCGCTCGGCAGCCGCATCGCCGAAGTGCACAACGGTTCGTCACTGTTCACCGGCGACGCCGGCCAGGGCGAGAGCAACATCCGCCGCTGGATTATCGAGAATGACTGGCTGGAGGCCATCGTCGCCCTGCCGCTCAATATGTTCTACAACACCGGCATCTCCACCTATGTTTGGGTTCTCACCAATCGCAAACCCGAGCACCGCCGCGGTCAGGTTCAGCTCATTGATGCCACCCAGTGGTTTCGGCCGCTGCGCAAGAATATGGGCAAGAAAGACTGCGAACTCGCTCCTGAAGATATCCAGCGCATCTGCGACACTTTCCTAAATTTTAAGGAAACGCCGCAATCCAAAATCTTCCCCAACGCCGCTTTCGGTTACTGGAAGGTGAAGGTCGAACGCCCGCTCCGCCTCCACAGCCAACTCACCCACCCGCGCATCGAGGCCCTGCGCTTGGCCTCAGGTGACGAAGATATCCGTGCCGCGCTCTACGAAAGGCTGGGCGACGAACTGTTCGAGAAACCGGAGGCTGCCCGTGAGAAGCTGGCGAAGCTCGTAGACTCGTGGGAGAACGAAGAGACTGATGACGACGAGGACAGCGGCGACGGCACGAAGAAGGGGTTGCCCGAGAAGACGAAAAGAAAACTCCTCGACCTCGATACTTGGCGGCGCGACGCGGCACTCGTCGGGATGGCCAGCCAACTTCGCGAGGTCCTCGGCGATGAACTCTTCACCGACCACAATGTATTTCTGAAACAGGTGGACGTCGCCCTAAGGACGCTCAACCTCAAACCTAGCGCGGCCGACCTCAAGCTTATCGTCGCCGCCGTAAGTTGGCGCGAAGAATCCGCTGCGCCCGTCATTAAGAGAGTTCACAAAGCGGGCAAGATTAAACCCGACCCTTTGCGTGGCTTCTATCCTAACCCCGCTGGCGATCCCGATTTCGTCCTCGAATACGAGCCCGACAGCGAGCTGCGCGACTTCGAGCAGGTCCCTCTGCAGGAGGAGGGTGGCATCGAGGCGTTCATTCGTCGTGAAGTGTTGCCCTACACGCCCGACGCTTGGGTCGTCGAGGCTGACACCAAGATCGGCTATGAGGTCAGCTTTACCCGTCACTTCTACCAACCCCCGCAGCTTCGCACCCTCGCCGAGATCAGCGCCGATATCCTCAAGCTGGAACAGGAGACCGAAGGCCTGCTCACCGAGATCATGAAAGGAGCGGCGGAGTGAGCCGACCATTTCGATCCTGGAAAATCTGCCCAGCCCTCGCGTCCAACACCTGGAAGCTCTACGTCAGACCGGAGGCCATGCATTGATCGGGGAATTTCAGTCGTATTCAGAATACAAAGATTCCGGATTGGACTGGCTGGGAGAGATTCCTAGTCACTGGGATATTGTTCCAAGCAAATCATTGTTCGGACATCGAAAGGAGAAGGCGCGAGCAGAAGACCAAATGCTCACCGCTTCGC
>NZ_LWIG01000069.1:8673-60556 GCF_002068095.1 Bradyrhizobium sacchari
CCTCTGACCTGGTCCGCGATGGACAAGCACTTCGCTACTCCAACTTCGGGCAAGTCCCGCTTCCGCGAGTCCCAAAAATAGAGCAAGCCGCGATCGTGCGGTTTTTAGACCAAACGAACCAGAAAATAGACAGGTTCATCCGGGCGAAACAGAAGCTAATCGCACTCCTCGGGGAGCAGAAGCAAGCTGTGATTTACAGTGCTGTCACCCGCGGCCTAAATTCAAAGGCCCCGCTCAAAGATTCCGGATTGGACTGGCTGGGAGAGATTCCTAGTCACTGGGATGTCGTTCCAAGCAAATCATTGTTCGGACATCGAAAGGAGAAGGCGCGAGCAGAAGACCAAATGCTCACCGCTTCGCAGGTTCATGGGATTATTGCCAGAGATGAATTCATGGCAATCGAGCAACGACGCGTCATGCACGTGTTTACGGGGGCAGACATTCTAAAGCACGTCGAGCCCGATGATTTTGTCATGAGTATGAGAAGCTTCCAGGGTGGTTTGGAGTGGTCAAAAGTTCGTGGAGCTATCAGCTCAGCATATGTGATGCTCATACCAAAAGAACAGGTGTACCCACCATACTACGCGCATCTCTTGAAGAGTAAGGCTTATATCTCAGCGCTACGTAGAACCTCTGACCTGGTCCGCGATGGACAAGCACTTCGCTACTCCAACTTCGGGCAAGTCCCGCTTCCGCGAGTCCCCATTGATGAGCAGCACGCCATAGCTGCCTATCTTGATAACGCAGTTGCGGACAGCGACGCAGCGATCAACCGGACGGAGCGCGAAATCGCACTGTTGCAGGAATACAGAACTCGGCTAACCGCCGACGTGGTGAGCGGGAAGCTGGACGTGCGCGCCGCTGGAACGAAGCGGCCCACCGACCCTGCTGAGGCTGCCGCTGACCTCGCAATCAGAGAGCCGCTGGAAGAGATTGAAGCGTAGGAAGTCTCATGAGCGACCGGCCCAAAGTTCCCATTCCCGTTAAGCGAGCCGTCCTTATCGAGACCTGTCATAGGTGTGCAGTTTGCGGCTTTGGACTGTCCATCGAGCTTGCGCACATTATCCCCTGGTTTGAAACCCACGACCACAGCGCCGAGAATCTGATCGCCCTGTGCGCCAACTGTCACGACATGGCGGACAAGCAGAAGTGGAAGAAAAAGGATTTCGAAGCCTACAAGAAGAGCCCTTGGGCGCTTCGCAACGGCGCACCGCAGCCAATGAGTGCGCCGCAGAAGGCGATGGTGGATTTTATCCTCGCCCGTGACGCCGCGGACATGGATGCAATTCACCGCGTGCAGTTAGTGCAAATGGTCGCGGCCTATGCAGGGGTCCTTGTGACAGACGTTAAGCTGGTAGCCGTGGCGGCAAGCAACAGCTCGTTGGTCCGCATTGAAATGCCGCGGGAGGCTGCCGAGCGGATCATTCGAGGATTTCAATCCGAAGACCCTCGCCTGGCTTCGTTCCTCGATGAGTTTGCACTGACAGGCCCGGTTGTGGATGCGGACGACAAACATGGCTCCCCCTTCGGACTTGAAGGCGGCCTCAAGCTCATCGAAACGGCGCGCCCAGCACCGGCAGAAACTCCGCCGGTCACGAACGTCAAGGAAGAGGGACTGGAGTCGCTTATCGTCGCAGCGATGACGAATTTCGGCTGGTTCGTGGGCGAGAACGCGGACTACGACCAGGAATATGCCGTGGACTTGAAGCATTTGACCGCCTTTCTCGAAGCGACGCAGGAGGACACCGCGGCGGAGCTGCAACTGCGAACGGATGGTCCGGTGCGCCGCAAATTTTTGGCGCAGCTGCAGGGCGAGATCACGCGCCGCGGCACAATCGACGTGATGCGAAAGGGCGTGAATCACGGGAAGCATCATGTGGACTTATTCTACGGGACACCATCGCCGGAAAACAAAGCGGCCGTGGCACGGCACGCAGCAAACCGATTCAGCGTCACTCGCCAGCTTCGTTACAGCCGCGAGCAGACCAAGCGCGCCCTCGACCTCGCGCTCTTCATCAACGGGCTTCCGGCTGCAACGTTCGAGCTGAAGAATAGCTTGACGAAGCAAACAGCGGAAGACGCCGAGCAACAATACAAGCGCGACCGCGATCCTCGCGAGACCCTATTCGCCTTTGGCCGGTGCATCGTCCATTTCGCAATGGATGACCGCGAGGTAAGGATGTGCACGGAGCTGAAGGGCTCGAAGGGTATGGCCAAGGATTCATGGTTCCTGCCGTTCAATCAGGGCTGGAATCAAGGAGCCGGAAACCCGGTCAATCCCTACGGGATCATGACGGACTATCTGTGGCGGCGCATCCTCACGCCCGGAGGATTCACGGAAATCTTGGAAAATTACGCGCAGATCGTCGAGGAGAAGAACGAGAAGACGGGCAAGAAGAAGCGGGTCCAGATCTTCCCTCGCTACCACCAACTCGACGCCGTGCGAAAACTCCTCGCTGATGCCGCATGGTTCGGTGCTGGCAAGCGTTACCTGATTCAACACTCGGCCGGGAGCGGAAAATCGAACTCCATTGCCTGGCTGGCCCATCAGCTCATAGGGCTCCGTAAAGGCGGCACGGATGTGTTTGATTCCATCATCGTGATCACCGACCGGCGCATTCTGGACCAACAAATCCGAGAGACGATTAGAGGCTTCGCCCAGGTATCCGCGATCATCGGAGCGGTGAAGGAGGGAGGTGGTATCTCCAAGACACAGCAGCTCTCAAAATTCCTGAAGGACGGGAAGAAGATCATCATATCCACGGTCCAGACGTTCCCCTTCCTGCTTGACAGCATTGGCGAAGAACATCGTGGCAAGAAGTTCGCCATCATCATCGACGAAGCTCACAGCAGCCAAGGCGGGCGGACGGCAGCTGCAATGAACGTGGCGTTGGCGGACAAGAACGACGACGCGGAAACCGCCGAGGATTGGATCAACGCCCGCCTTGAAGAGCGCATCAAATCGAAGAAGCTGCTGTCGAACGCAAGCTATTTCGCGTTCACCGCGACGCCGAAGAACAAAACTCTGGAGATGTTCGGCATTCCCTACCGAGTTGGCGACGAGGTGAAACACCGACCGTTCCACAGCTATACGATGAAGCAGGCCATCCAAGAGGGATTTATCCTCGATGTTTTGAAGAGTTACACGCCTGTCGATAGCTATTATCGGCTGGCAAAGACGGTTGAGGGCGACCCGGAGTTCGACGTGAAGAAAGCGCGCAAAAAGCTTCGCTTCTATGTCGAAAGTCACAGCAAAGCCATCCGCGACAAGGCCGAGATCATGGTGGACCATTTCCTCGAACAGGTGATCGGCCAGAACAAAATCGGCGGACAAGCGCGGGCAATGGTGGTGACCGGCAGCATTGAGCGGGCCATCGAGTATTTCTACGCCATCCGCGGCTACCTCAACGAGCTCAAAAGCCCCTACAAGGCGATCGTCGCGTTCTCTGGCGAACCGGAGTTCAAGGGTGAGAAGGTGAGCGAGGCCAAGCTCAACGGCTTCCCAAGCAACGACATCGCCGACAGGATTCAAGATGACCCCTATCGTTTTCTAATCTGCGCCGACAAGTTCCAGACGGGCTATGACGAGCCGCTGCTGCACACTATGTATGTAGACAAGGTCCTCAGTGGTATTAAGGCCGTTCAGACGCTGTCCCGCTTGAACAGGGCGCATCCAAAGAAGCACGACGTCTTCGTGCTCGATTTCCAGAACGACACCGATATGATCGAGAAGTCGTTTGCCGACTATTATCGCACGACGATCCTCAGCAAAGAAACTGACCCTAACAAGCTTCACGCTCTCAAAGGCGACCTCGACAACTTCCAGGTCTATTTGCAGGCGCAGATCGATCAGCTGGTTGAATGGTACTTGGACGGCGCGGATCGCGACAAGCTCGACCCTATTCTGGACGCCTGCGTTGCCGTTTACGTGAATGACCTCGACGAGGACGGCCAGGTAAATTTCAAGGGTAAAGCCAAGGCGTTCACCCGCACCTACGACTTCCTCGCGACCATCTTGCCCTATGGCTTGCAGGAGTGGGAGAAACTGTCGATCTTCCTGAACTTCCTCATTCCAAAATTGCCCGCTCCGAAAGAGGAGGATCTGGCAATAGGCATCCTCGAAGCGATCGACATGGACAGTTATCGTGCCGAGAAAAGGGCTACGCTGGCTATCGCGTTGCCCGACGCCGACGCGGAGATTGAGCCGGTTCCCACCAGTGGTGGCGGGCGCAAAGCCGAGCCCGAGATGGACAAGCTCTCGAACATCATCAAAGCGTTTAATGACCAATTCGGCGGGTTGTTCAACGATCCGAAGGCCGTAGAGAAGCGGATCATGGAAACAATTCCGCCGAAGGTTTCGGCCGACCCAGCCTACCAGAACGCCAGGCAGAACTCCGATCGGCAGAACGCCCGCATCGAGCACGACAAAGCTCTAAAGCGGGTGATCACGGCGATGTTCAAAGACGATGCCCAGCTTTTCAAACAATTTCAGGATAATGACTCTTTCCGCCGTTGGCTGACGGACACGATGTTTGGGTTGACCTACGACGAATGATGAATCAAAGCGATCGGCTGACGGTCAGAGTGAGAATGTTCCATAACATTCGATCAGCGAATCCCCCCGCCCGTGTTGTTGCCAACTTGGAAGGGGCTTTCAGCGGCCTCCGGCGTTCCGCGCGGATGAGCTGATCAGGGCCTGCTGCCGGTCCCACTCCGCTGGGATCGACTTCAACAGCTGCGCCAGCTCCAGACCGTCCGGCTGTAGTCCGTTCAAGATGGCTTCTGTGATCGTCGGCGAAAGCAGGGTGAGCCGGAGCACCCGGCATAGATAGGACTCGTTGATCTTTTCGGCTTTGGCGAGGTCTCGCACCGAACTAAATAGGTTCGATTCCAGCATATTGCGCCAGCGATGGGCCCGCACCACGGCCTTGACCAACGTGTTGTCGACCTGCGGCTTCGGCGGTGACCAGGCTTCTGTATTCGCAGGCGTGACGACGCGTTTGCGGCCACCCTGTCGGCGGAACGAGATCGGGATGCTCACCACCATTGTTCGGCCGTCTCGGCTGAGCTTCGGTCGACCGATAGGGCCGTGGGTGAGGGTGGTCGGCCTGTTCATTCGGCTGCCTGCCGGAAGGGTTCGGGCTGCAATTCCGCGGATAGCGAGGTCAACCCCTGAATCTTTAAGGTGATGTCCATTCGCTCGGCATGCATGTCGATGCGTTCGACGAGTAGCTGAACGATGCGCGCCTGTTCGGCCGGAAACAGCTCGTCCCAGAGCTCGTCAAAGCCGAGAAGCGCATTGCGCACTTCCGCTTCGCTGATATCAGTGGCCTGGTTGCGTAGAGCGCGCCAAGTTTGAACGATGATTTCAGGAGCCTGCAGCAGCCGACGGACTTGATCGATGATGATGCGCTCTAGCTCCGCCGCGGGCACCAGCTTGACCGGGCAATCCGATCTGCCCTGCTTCATCGCTGTCTGGCTGATGTAGTAGCGATAGAGGCGGCCCGACTTTCGCGTGTGCGTTGGCGACATGGCTGCGCCGTCCGGTCCGAATAACAAGCCTTTCAACAAGGCTGGTGTCTGAGCACGGCTGTTGTTCGCGCGCTTGCGGGGGCTTTCCTTCAGAATGCCGTGGGCCTGATCCCAGAGCTTGCGATCGATAATCGCCTCATGCTCGCCAGGGTATGCGGTGCCTTTGTGAACCGCCTCTCCGAGATAGACCCGATTACGGAGAATTCTATACAGCAACGTCTTATCTATGAGGTGACCGTACCGTGTGCGCTCGTTGGCAGCGATCAGTTCACGGGCCAGAAGGGTCGCAGACTTAAGCTGCACGAAGCGCCGGAAAATGGCGCTAACCCGCTCGGCATCGCCCTGGTGGACCAGCAATTTGCGATCGCGTACTTCATAGCCGAGCGGCGTCCAACCGCCCATCCATTTGCCACGCTTGCGCGAGGCCGCGACTTTGTCACGAATCCGCTCGCCGATCAGCTCGCGCTCGAATTGGGCGAAGGTCACCAGGATGTTCAGAGCCATGCGGCCCATGGCGTCCTTGGTGTTAAAGGACTGCGTGACGGATACGAATGTCACGCCATGACGTTCGAACAGTTCTACGAGATTCAGGAAGTCGAGCATCGACCGCGAAAGGCGGTCAATTTTGTAGACCACGATCACATCGAGCTTTCCGGCTTGGACGGCGGCGATGAGCCGTTTTAGGGCCGGTCTTTCTAGGGTGCCGCCCGAAAAGCCACCATCATCGTAGCGATCGGGAATCGGGGTCCAGCCCTCCGCTCGTTGGCTCACGATATAAGCCTCACAAGCCTCTCTCTGGGCATCTAGCGAGTTGAAGTCCATGTCGAGGCCTTCTTCGCTCGACTTGCGGGTATACACCGCACACCGGACTTTACGGATTGCGGAGCGGCCGGGATCTGCCCGCTCAAAAGAGCTGGGAAAGGGGCTGGCTCGCCGCTTTTGCGATGTTCGGGAGGTCATTTGCCCAGCGAGTTTTTGAGGCCGAAGAAGACCCACCCATTCCATTTGGTGCCCGTGATCTGGCGGGCGACCGAGGACAGGGATTTGTAGGGACGGCCGAGGTATTCGAAATCGTCGTGGCGAACGGTGACGCAGTGCTCAACGCCCTCCCATTCACGGATCAGCTTCGTCCCGGCGACGGGTCGCAAAAGCGGCCGAGCCTTGCGGTCCGCCGGCTTTTGCTCGGCATACTGCTTGGCCATGGCTTTGAGCCGTTCGGTGGTTTCCCGGGTCAGGCCGCCATAGGCCAATTCCTGAATGCGGTAGGCCAGCCGGCTTTCCAGGAAACGGCGGTTATAGGCGGGCGGCTCAGTATCGAAGAGCTCGCGCCAGCGGGCCTTTAAAGCGGGGGCGGCCGCGCCCTTAAGAGCGGCCAGCTGGGCCAAAACGGTGTCTTTCACGGGGTAATTTCCTGGGCTCTGTAAGCCTCATCACCCCCAGACAACCCAGCACAGTCGAGCGGAGAATTTGCGGGATCGGGCAAATTTCGACTGGACTTTCGGTCGAGAACACGCAGAAGGCCCGTGGCCAAAATGGTGGCCAACTCGTTGATTGCGTCCTGCGGCGATGGCGAATCAGAGAGAGGATGAGACATTGTCTCGGCAGGATGAGCTCGGCCTTCCTTGATGTCAGGCAATCAAGCCCGTTCAGCAAGTCTGGGTATTTTACCCGCAGGCCACTAGTTGGTGCCCAATGGATTCCTCAAGACCAAGACGGTGGTCCTTCAAATTGCCGCGGGCAGAAGCAGCGCTGCCGGCCGGGCCCCTCGAGAGTTTCGAGCAGGCGGTGCAATCCCTCCGACCTATTTCCACAATGCACCGGCTAAGCGAGTTCGGTGAGCGGCAACATTGCGCCTGCGTATCTTGCGCGGCCAATGAAGTGCAGCGGCTCGCCATCGAATTCAACCAAAACAAATTGCTTGAGCGAGATGCACCCCGAGCCAAGCACGTCGTCGATGGAGCAAACCTCGTTGCCGACTGCGCTGATCAGCTACTAAAAGCTATCAAGGGCACTGATGATTACACTCGAAAAGCATTCATGGAGTACGGAAGATATAACTCCGTTCAGGATCTGCCCAGCTATTCTGGCCAATTTGATAACATCGAAGAGGATGACGATTATCCTGATCCTGCTGACGACGACAGAGAGAGTTTGTGGATACAGAATCTACTTGAGTTGCGGCAGGGCGCGATATTGGTCGCAGCCGAATTTAAGAAGAGCCGTGGTGCGGAACGAAGCGCACCGATCGATAAGGGAGGGCGCACGAACCTGTTCAAGGAAGGGTTCGGATCCCCGGACCGCAATCTTGTCATTTCCGGTTGGAGTGTCTTTGAAACCTTCCAGCACAAGCAGGCGAAAGGCACCGAGCACGGCGCATTTCATGGGTTTCTCAAGCACGTGTTCAAGTATGCCACCGGCCGCAGCTCCGAACGGCACTCCAGCATTGGTTCATGGGTGAAGGCTCTTGCGAGTCTGCTCCGCCAGCGAGACGATGCCTCCGAAACATATCTCTCCGCAGAGAGGCTCTATCAAGAGCTGAAGGCGGAACCCCATTCTAACCTGCTAACTAAACACAAGCTGGCCCTCACTATGAAGGAGGCTGCCGATACGCTGGAGGTCCTCAACGGTCGAATCAGCAGCGCAAAGCTGAGCAAGAAAGCTCAACAGAAATAGCCTGGTAGTTTGCCTGATTGAATTTCTAAGCTCTTGTAGGCTGAGCCAGGATGATCGCTGGTGGGCAGCGATCGGGCTTGGTCTAGCAATGCTGCCGGAAAAATACGATACGACGTTGGCGCTGAAGGCGATTGGCCTAAGCGATCAACTCAACAAGACCGAAAAGCGTGTTGGCGTCGCATTGCTCGATCATTTCAATCGCAAAACCGCTCGATGCGACCCCTCTCAACAAACAATAGCTGCTCTTCTGGGAATAGACCGAAAAACGGTCAATCGAGCGATCAAGAAAATCGTCAGGTTGGGCTACTTCAATTCGTTGCGACATCGCGGTATCCGGCATTGTAATTCCTACCAACCCTGTTGGCATCGATTTCGAGCCGACGAAGAGAAGTGGAGTGCTGACCGTCGTAAACACAGGAGCCGCTTTGATTCGCCAGAAATGTCCCCTTCAGTGAGGCAGGTTTGCCCCACAACCCGCCACGAGATCACCTCACAAACCTATCCTACCAACATCCTTCCACTAACCTCCTCCGGTCCTCAACAAAGCGCTGCTCGTCAGGTTTGGACTGGCCCACCTGCCCGTGAGGAGACGCAGAACTACATCAAAATCTTTGCGCCGCGGATCGAGCGGAGGCTTGGCAGTGCAAGGTTTAGATCATGGTTTCACTCGGTGAGATTGGAGGAAGTGCGAAAGGACGCAATCGTACTGTCTGTCGACATGAAATTCGTTGCATCAAAGATCGTGGAGCAGTTCGAACCGCAGGTTTTGGAGTGCTTTCGCCCAGAACATCCAAATGTGGTTCGCCTGGTCGTCATTGTCCGCAAACCATGCTGACGAAGTAGCTCACGGGTCCTTCTGGTGGACCAAACCGGCGTGGGTAATTCGCACCCCGTCGCCGCGCTAGCTGGAGGCAATTAAAAGCTAGGTTGACAAGGTTGACAGGGTTGACTCCACGTTGACAGGGGAGGGGTGGCCAAAAGTCTAGAAGGGAGGCTTGAGGACCGGTGTCCCTGGTTCATACGCAAAATTGTGGAATTAAATACAAAAAGCCACTTGAGCCCTCGCGATCGTGGTCCTCTGCGGCTGGTCGCCCGGAGCGTCCATCTCGGGGGCTTAGGTGAGCTGCCGTAAGCCCCTCGAACGAAGTTAGCCCTAGCTGGCAGGTAGGGCTAACCCGCATCTGGTGCGGGCGGGCTCTGGAGTCGGTCAGCCGAAATGTTGGCAAGTAGATCAAGCTGACCGAATGGTCTGGTTACGGTTGAGAAATTAGCCCTTGCTACCAGCTAGGGCTAACCGCTGGGGGGCGCGTGGGGTGGGGGGTGGCTGATTCCTCAGGGCCTCTAATGCCGAGGACCGGCCCCACTCCCATTCGTGGATTTTTTTCGCGGTTGCGCGTGTTTTTGGCGATCACCTTCGATGGTCGTACCAACCCGTGTAATGAGGCGTCGGCGAAAACCGTTATGCTTCCGTCATTTAGCAGGCACAGGACTTGACGTCTCGCCGCCAATCGCCAGAGCAGTGGCCGATTTTCGCTATTTATTTCCCGCGACCAGATATCGTGCGCTTGGCCTTCGAGGCCCCCCCGCGCAAACAGGTAGTTCTGGAGCGACTTGGGAGACAGCAGCGTCCTCCCCATCAGGCTTAAAGTCTGCTGGAAAACCGGTTCATCGCGCTCATGATCTGCATGCGCGGCTCAACGTCTTTGAGATAGATGGCGGTCCTAAGAAACTCGACCTCCACAACCTGATTTACTTCATCCACATCGATGTACCAGGACCGCGGCCTTCCGTCGGAGCCGTCGCTCCAGCGGTACCCCCGCCTCTTCAGGACATCCTTCAAGTCAAACGGGGACTGCTCCGCCCAGATCCGAATTGTCTTGCGTCGAGCACGTTCGAGGAGAATGGCGAAAGCCGATCGAACCTGGTTTGGTACGTCCGTGGCTAAAATTTCAATTAGAGCCCGACAATCGTCGATTGCGCGATGAGCTTGGTGAAAAAGTCCAGCGCCGGCCAATAAGTAGCCGAGGCGCGATCCGTCAAATCCGTGTCTGCGCCATTCTATTTCTGTCGCGGAGCATGCCCACGGCTTCCGCTCAAAAACCGGCCAATAGCGTTCGGCAAATTTCCGATCAAAGTTTGCGTTGTGGGCGACGACGATCACGGCATCGGAGACAAACGCCGAAACCGCGTCCGGATCAATCCTATGCCCCAGCACCATTTCGTCTGTAATGCCCGTGAGCTCGGTGATCTCGACAGGGATAGGATGCTGCGGCTCGTTTAACGATGAGAATACGTCCGTGATTCGCGCAATCCTGTCATCTGGCAGATAGTCGAATTTCACCATCGCCAGCTCGATGATTTCGTCTTGCGCTGTATTCAAGCCGGTGGTTTCCACATCCAGCAAAATGCCAGTCTTTGTTGCCTGCCCATCGCATGGGGCGAATTCTGTCCGAGGCGTGAGCCGACGAAGGACCCGATAGTCCGGAGACTTCGATAAGATCTCGGCCATTGCTGTTAGATTGATCTCGTTCGACGTCATAGAATCAACCAAAAATCAGGCGGAAGCGCGCGAAACACGATGAATGGTGCCTTTTATTCTAGCTCGATCCAAGATCTTGTCGATCTAACCCCAGACGCTATTCTGGGACGTCTCGCCAAGCAGAACCCCTTTGCACTAGATGCGCTGCAGCGCAACGCGTGGCTGAGCCAGATCGAGCTCGCGCGGGCTCAATTTGGTGGGCTCGATGGTTGGATTGCATTTGAGTTTGCGATCCCGCGCATGGGCAAGCGTGCCGATGTGGTGGTGACTACGGCTGGAATCGTTTTCGTCATCGAATTCAAAGTCGGCTCGGATCAGTTCGATGCGGCCGCCCTCGATCAAGTTGTCGACTATGCCCTCGACCTCAAGAACTTCCATGCCGGGAGCCATGATCGGCGGATCGTGCCGATCGTTGTGGCGACGATGGCGGCGAATCCATCCTTTGAGCTCGCATGGCAAAATGACGGAGTCGCAAGCCCGGTCAAATCGAATGGGGACAATCTGCGAGAAATCCTCGGGCGTGTCGTGCGTGAGATACCAAAGCAGGCTGACTTGGACGGCGCACAGTGGTCGCGGACTGGCTACAAGCCCACGCCCACAATCATTGAAGCCGCGCAGGCGCTCTACCAGGGCCATCGGGTCGAAGATATTACGCGCTCCGACGCCGGAGCTAAAAATCTAAGTCAGACGGCCGCATGCCTTGCCGAAATCATCGAGGATGCCAAGGCTCACCGACGCAAGGCGATCTGCTTTGTCACGGGAGTGCCGGGTGCCGGAAAGACCTTGGCAGGCCTCAATCTCGTGACACTTCGGACGAAGGCTCACGAGGAAGAGCATGCCGTCTTCCTGTCCGGAAACGGCCCCTTGGTGGAGGTGCTGCGCGAGGCACTCGCACGGGACGAACACGCGCAATTAAAGGAGCGCGGCGAGAAGAGTAAGAAGTCCGACGCGCTCCGGAAAGTCAAAAGTTTCGTTCAGAACATTATGCATTTCCGCGACAGCAATCTCGTCACCTCTGAACCTCCGATCGAGCGGGTTGCGGTGTTCGACGAGGCACAGCGGGCATGGGACGCCAAGCATCTGGCGAACTTCATGAGCCAGAAGAAGGGGCAGACAAATTTCCAGATGTCTGAACCGGAGTTTCTTATCAGCGTCATGGACAGGCACGACGGCTGGTGCACGATCATATGTCTGATAGGCGGAGGACAGGAAATCAACGCCGGTGAAGCGGGCCTAACCGAATGGTTTTCCGCGCTCCAGCGAAGTTTTCGGAACTGGAAGGTCTATACGTCGGAACAACTAGCCCATCGAGACTACCATTGGGGGCAAGATCTACCGGCACTTCTGGCAGGGCTTGAGAGCCAATCTATGCCGGCGCTTCATTTGGCGGTCTCTGTGCGATCGTTTCGTGCCGAAAAGCTCTCAGCGTTCGTTGGCGCGTTGGTCGCTGGGGAGGCCAAAGAGGCTAAAGCGCTTTACCAAGCGATTAAGGACACCTATCCGATCGTCCTGACGCGGAAGCTCGGCCAGGCGCGGCAATGGCTCCGAGATCGTGCGCGGGGTTCAGAACGCATTGGTCTGGTGGCCTCGTCTGGCGCATCGCGCCTGAAGCCCGAGGGAATTAACGTTCACGAAAAGATCGAAGCAACGACTTGGTTTTTGAACGGAAAAGATGATGTGCGCTCGTCCTACTATATGGAGGATCCCGCGACCGAGTTCGATATTCAGGGCCTGGAGCTCGATTGGGTGGGGGTATGCTGGGATGCTGATTTTCGGTCGGTCGATGGCAGGTGGCAGTTCTATCGGTTTTCCGGCACGCGGTGGCAGAACGTCAATGACGACAACCGCAAGATCTATCTGACCAACGCTTACCGCGTGCTGCTGACGCGCGCGCGACAGGGGATGGTGATTTACATTCCGAGAGGGGACGCGATCGACGCCACCCGTCCACCAGCCTTCTACGAAGGAACGGCGGCGTTCTTGGTGGAGTGTGGGTTACCGCTGCTTGACCGAGGAAACTGAGCAGAGTGAAAAGTCGGTCGCTGGCCGACTTCTTCCATAACATCTCATTTGCGAATCCGGTCGCCGACTGGATGGCCGGCGTTGCCAGTTTTGAGGTGCACCCTGCTGACACTCAGACCATTGAATAATTGGAACTAGTCTGGGTTGTGTTCCCAATATATGCCTACGCTTACGACATGCCAATTGCGAGATATCGGACGTGACAGAAGAGGTCTTTGACAGTTCCTTCCAACGGCGAGCTGTTATCGCAGAGTTAGTTGAAAACGGCATCACCGACGGAACGGTGCTATCTTATTTGATAGTGAACGGCCACGCTATCTCGGACGAAGCCGTTCTGTGGGATTTCAAAATCGAAGTTCCGATCTCCCCACCCGGTGTGAAGCTGAACGAAGCTACAAAGCGAACTTACGACGCTAAGTTTGCCGAGATCGTTAAGGATTGCGTTTCGCTCTACAACACATACGGAGGGTATCTGATAGCTGGGATCGATAACGGCACGCGTAAAGTGGTTGGTTTTTCAGGGGCTTTCGATGCAGCAGACATCAACAAGCGAATCCAAGCTGCGACGCAAGTCAGCGTCGAAACCATTTATCGAGTTGCGACATTCTCAGACGATACAACTCCGCCCACACAAGTGGCCCAAGAGACCTGCTGGCGCCAAACCAGCAGCGTTCAAGAAAGATGCGCCCGAACGAGACAGCGGCCAGCGCTCATACAGACACAACGATTTTTATCTTCGCGAAAGGGACAACTGTCGAACGGCCAAAAGCCCGGAGGATTTCGAGTTTCTATTTAGCCAGCGCCTCATTGATGTCCCATACCGCCGCAGGAAATTCATTGAGAACAATCTTCCGCCCCGTGATCAAGAACTCAAGCACCTTCTTGGTCGCGAGACGGAGTTGGCGGCCCTATGGTCATGGCTCCCGGACACATTTAGTCCGGTCAAAATCTTGTCTGGGCTCGTTGGTGTAGGAAATACTGACAGCTCGTCGTAACCTTGGCGCGGCGCACGATACGTACATCGATGTAAAAGGTTTGTCTTATCCGAATTTCCAAGAGCTTGTCCAAGTAAAGTGCAAGCTCTTGAGCCTTCGACCCCCGTTGGAAAACTCGGACGAGATGAAGCGCTTTTACGATGCGAGCGGCGGCTCTCCGTTGTTTGCACTCTCAATACTTAGACTTGTAAGCCTCGGAGATGTTTTCTCAGAAGCGATTAGGAATTGGGCAGGTTCAGACGGCGAACATGTTCGGGGTATCGCATTTCGTCTTGAGCTGAATCGGCTAAAGGCAAATGCGGCGAAAGTACTTTTGGCTCTCTGTTATCTACAGCGAGCGTCGGTGGTCGAACTCGGCAATGTTCTTGGCCTTGCCCATGCTGAAGTGCAGGCTGCCCTTGCTGATCTTGAAGAGTTCTCCATGACAGCTAGAGATACATCGCTACCTGGAGGCGCCGCGTTCAAGGTGCCCGATATGATGGGCCTGATAACGCCGTTGGTCGAGAAGGTGGTCGTTGATCATCGTTCGATTAAAAGCAAATGCGATCAATTCAGAGCGCTTAGGGGCAATAAGGAGCCGTTCGTTGGCTCTGCCATCACAAGAACGATTGCCTTCTTAAATTCAGGGGACCGACTGAGCGCTCTACAAACGGCGAGAACTGCGCTTGAAAAGGTTCCTGAAGATCCGGACCTTCTCTGCCTTATGGGGCGGGTTTATAACGCAACCGGTAACGCGCCCAAAGCGGACGAATATTTTCGTGAGGCGCATCGAATGGGATGCAAAAAGCGTGTTCTCTTTGACGAATGGATTTCATTGCGTGAGAAGCGAGAGGACTGACCAGGCGTGATCGTGATTGCGATGACGGCGGCGGAATTGTTCAATTCTGCAAGATTTGTAGTCGCCAGATGCAATGCTGAAATGAGGATTGCAGATCAGGATTCTCGGATCGGGCGGCATTCACAAGCCGAATCGACCTATGAAGGCGCTATCAACGCAATTCAAGAGGCCCTGCGGGAAAGCGATATTCCAGCGGAACGTGCCGATCTTTGGAAATTGAACCGTAGCCTAGTAGTCCGATGGTTGGGAGCTGTGCGGATGCTTACGACCACGCTCGACGAGAAAAAAGCGATTCTTTGGAGCGTGCGTCAAGGCGGTGAGAACTTACAGGCTGCTGAACAAGGGTGTTGTACTGTCGGGATTCGTGGCTTTACGCGAATGGGCAGATGAGTATGTCGAGCACCCCGCTGTGGCTGATCGCACCCGAACAGACGCAGATGTGAACGAGGGGAGACTGAAGGACCTTCGCGCATTTGTTGCTTCTCGACAGGAGTTTAGTGATCTTAACGCATCGGACCTGGTACAAATTGATCAGCTGGTGTTGGATCTTGCCAAAATTGCTGCCAAGCCCCGGATGGGGAGGTGACGTGGAGCTGCCTTAAGGGCGGCAACTGTAATCGGTCGTTAGCGACTGGCGCAGCCGTCCAGTCGACTACCGGCCGATTTGTTCCGTAACATCTGTTTCGCGAATTTTCGATCGTGCCTCAGAAGTTGACCTTGTCAAAGAGACCGTTTGACAATCACCGGTGGGGCAACAATCTCGTCGGAGACTCGAGAGGCTTCATTACTCTTGCTTGGCGTCGGCCCGCTGTACCAGCTCAGCAAACGGCAGAAGTCGTTGTGCGGCTTCGATCGCAGTGTCGATCGACTGCGTTTGCTTTTCAAGCGGTGCGGTGAAATCGACAGGTGCCGTCTCTGTCACCAAGTTCACCGTCCTATCGTGGTGCTTGAGCCACATCGAACTTGGAAGGTTTACCAATGTGTCCGATGCGATACGCTTCCAGGGACCTTCGTACACAAGAGAGATGGTGGAGTTTGTGAAGCTGTGGACCAGTCTCATGTAGGGAGGAAAATCGACCGCTTTAAAATAGTAGGCCTTATCACCTCCAGGTTGGTGAGTGAGGTCAAATTGTTTGTACTTACTCAAAATGTACGCTCGGTAAGCCTGCTTGAAAGTAGCAAGTGCAGTTTCTTCTTGGCTTTTTGCGACAATCTGTTGATTCAGGAGAGTCACACTGACGACGTATCCGTCGGGTCCGTTCATGGGTGACTCTATCGCGCCGGCTGAGACAGCATGTCCTATACAGCCCTTGTCCATACGGCGCTTGTCGCCGTTAAAGTCCACAAACACGGGTACATCTCTCGTCCCGAGATGCCACGCTATGTTCTCCAATTGCTTTAAGAAGTGTTGTTGGCGCGGACCCTTTGCTGTCGCCGTTGTCTTACCAAGGGAGCTCGCATCAAATACAGACTCGGATGCGACGAACGTCTCCGTTCCCTCGCCGTACGCCTCGTAGTCTAATGGTACCGGTTTCCAATCGGGCATTGCAAAATCCAGTCTTGCCGGGCGATATTTTGCAGAAGTTGTCCCAAATTATAGAGCTCGACTATTTCGTTGCATAGTACCATGGAAAATCGCTGATGAGCCAAGCCGACGACATTCGCCATTTCGTGCGCGTGAACCTTATTGAGCCAGCAAGAGCGCGCGGAGACAGCTCTATCTCGATTAGAGCGGGCGACGTGCACAAGGAGATGGAGCTAAGCAACGCTCTTCCCGCCGTTTGCAGTGCGATCGGCAGCGACAAATTTCTTGCTGAGGCTGCCGTTTTGCTGGCCGCCAGAGAAGGTCCGCAAAACAGTACCACGACGACATTCAAATTTGAATTCGCCAATGGTGAAGCGCTCAGCGTTCCTCTAGCCGAACAAGAACTGCGCCGCCGCTACGGGACACCGGACGTCGATACAAAAAACTTGATATCGTTTGATTTGCCAGATGCGCGAGAAATCGCTCTTCAGCGGGGGAACGCGATAGTGCAACTCTGGCTCGAGGACAATGGACCAGTCCCCGGCGCGGAGCAAAGACCGTATGAGCCCAATGAGGGTCGGCATTCAAATCTACCGAACCGCTTGACGCATCAGCCGACGGCGTCTTTCAGGGAGCAGGGTTTCCCTCGACCTGTACGAAGCGTGCGTGTGACAAGTCGTGCGCAACTAAAGTCAATACTGGATTGGTACGAGCAGCGAAGTTCGGGTGATCGCGCACCGGAAGGAGGCGCGGTGAAACTTGGTGACCGGGAGGTCGGTGTGGCGCGGCAACTTCCAACGAATTTGATTCTTTATGGTCCCCCAGGAACAGGAAAGACATATTCCAGCGCCCGTGAAGCTGTGGCGTTGTGTGATGGGGAGCTACCGAAAATATCCGGCCGAACGGCCCTCATGGAGCGTTTCAATGCTCTTAAAGAGGCGGGTCGAATCGCCTTCGTAACATTTCATCAAAGCTACAGCTATGAAGAATTCGTGGAAGGGCTCAGGCCTGAAACTGCTGGGCAGGATAGCGAAGGCCAAAATTCCGCAGGCTTCAGGTTAAAACCAACCGACGGCATTTTCAAACGCGTGGCCGCGGTTGCCCAGCAAGCAGGTCGGGCAGGGCAAACCGGTATAGATCTGCGCACTCGAGATTTCTTCAAGATGTCGCTCGGCTCGGTCGATGAGGATGAAGATGTCTATCGGTCATCGATTGATGAAAATTACATCGCACTAGGATGGGGAAGGGATTTTGATTGGACCGACCCGATCTACCGAGACTTTGATGCCATTCTGGAAAGGTGGCGCACCAAAGATCCAAATGTAACTAGCCTGAGCTCTCGCGTGCGTCAAAGTCACTACATGAGAGCGGTAGTCAAAGAGGGGGATATAGTCGTCGTCTCGTTTGGGAACAGCCAGTTTAGAGCTATAGGCGAAGTAATTGGGCCCTACGAGTACGTCGCAGGTGCGAGCCAGTTTCGTCACAGACGAAAGGTGAGGTGGCTTCGGGTGTTCGAGCGTCCTCTACCGGTCGAAACAATCCTCCGTGGAAAGTTCACGCAGCCCGCGCTTTATAAGCTTGATCAAGCTAAGCTCAATCTCTCGGCTTTGAGCACCCTCATTGGTGAGGGTAAGCCAGGCGCTTCGGGTGAGGCGGCAGTGCTTCCTTACGTTCTAATCATCGACGAGATAAACCGAGCTAACATTTCGAAGGTATTTGGCGAGCTGATAACGCTGATCGAGCCTGACAAGCGCCTTGGGAGTGTGAACGCGCTGACGGTAACCTTACCGTATTCTGGGGAGGATTTTGGCGTGCCGGCCAATTTGCACCTCATTGGGACGATGAACACCGCCGATCGATCGATTGCGCTGCTCGATACTGCGTTGCGACGCAGGTTTCAGTTCAAAGAGCTAATGCCCGACGCTTCTTTATTGGGCAAAGTTGGATTGATAGATGTTTCCGCGGTGTTGGAGCGAATAAACGAAAGGATAGAGTATCTATTCGATCGAGAGCACCAAATTGGGCACGCATACTTCATGGATTGTGTAACGCGTGACCGGTTGGATGAGGTTATGCGCAACAAGATCATACCTCTGCTCTCTGAGTACTTCTATGAGGACTGGGAAAAGGTGCGGCTTGTGCTCGGAGAAACGGATGACGAAGGGAGGTTCATTGTTCGAACGAAGTTGCTCCCGCCGCCGACATTTGCCGACGAGAGCGCGCTCGAACGGTTTCGTTATGTGGTTCGCGAGAGCTTTGCGGAAGCAGCCTATGAAGGCTTCATGTTGTGATTCATCGAACCATCAAGGAATGGGACTATCTGGAGATTGAGCCTGCCTCAGATGGACCGCGTGCATTTACCCGCTCTGTTGCCGACGGCGTCATGAAGGTCGCCCGTAGCGTAAAGTTCGGAGGTGACGGTGAGGGGCGGGTATTGCTGGAGAGTATGTCGAGGCTCCGCGCACAGCAAGTTGTTGGTGTGTTAGTAGCAAAGGATGCGACCTTAGAAATTCTTCCCAAGATCGAGGGCGTGCGCGAAGATCGAGCGATTCGGCGAAGTCTCGTGAATATGTTGGCTTCAGTCATTGATTTGAATATCGCGGTCGGAAAAGTCGCCAATCTTGGCTGGCAGAACGAGAACTTGCTTGAAATTCTCATCCGCCTTTTTAGTGAAAAGCTATTCGCTACGCTCCGCCAGGGAATGCCCAGGGCGTATATTGGCCGCGAAGACGACGTGTCAGCGCTGCGTGGAAGGCTGGACGTCGTGCGCCAGTTTACAATATTGGCATCAACGCCACAAAGGCTCGCGTGTCGTTTTGATGAATTGAGTTCGAACATTGCTCTAAACCAAATTATGAAGGCGACGCTCGCTCGGCTTTTGCAGGTTTCGCGCAATTCCGAAAACCGGCGCCGCCTAAGGGAGCTAACCTTTGTATATGAGGAGGTGGAATCAGTTCCGATTCGGTCTCTGCGTTGGGATCGGGTGGTACTTGATCGGACAAATGTTGGTTGGACCGAACTTCTTAGGTTTGCAAAGCTGCTACTTCAGGATCGGTACCAGTCTACAACGTCGGGGACTTCTCACGGTTTTTCCCTCCTCTTTGAGATGAATAAGCTTTTTGAGGAGTTTGTCGGGCGCAGCCTCAGGCGTGCGTTGCAGGGAACCGGCCTTACGGTGCATCTCCAGGGCCCCAGGCGATACGCCTTGGTTGATCGGCAGAGTGGGGGGCTGCGCTTTGCGACAAGACCGGACATTGTCATTAGCCAGAACGGCAGGCCTCTGCTCGTGATCGATACCAAGTGGAAGCGACTTAAGGAGGCGACAGATGATCCAAAGCGGGGCGTGAGTCAGTCGGATGTCTATCAAATGATGGCCTACGCTCACGTGTACGACTGCGATCGATTGATGCTGCTTTATCCTCATCACCATGAGCTTGCCGACAGGGAGGGGCTAGTTGCAGTTCATCAGATTGCCAACAAATCGGACAGTCTCATCGGAATAGCGACTGTAGATCTTGTGAAGCCCGAATTCGTCGGGAAGCGTTTGAAGGAAATTCTTCTCGGCGACGAACGCCGCTTCGATTTGACATCGAAGCGCACCCAAATCGAACAGCACATTGTTTCCGTTCAGGGTTGAGGAATCCGATTCTGGAAGGGCTGGGCCGACTATTCCTGGTGTTCATTTGCACATATGGTGAGTGCGGCTCGGTTGCTGTTTCCGAGGCTTTAGTAGAGGAGCAAGAGGGCCTAGATAAAATTTTTGCCCCTTGCCACAGTGTCTTTCCGACTAACAAAATTTGATGTCGCGCCGAAGCCATGCCCTGCGGCATTTGCAAGAACAACCTCCGGAGAAGTAAATGCAAAGGAGTGGTGAGGGGATTGTCTTCAGCGCAAGCGACCTCGTTGGGCATCTGAATTGTCGTTACCTCACACATCTCGACATCAAGGTCGCCCAGGGCGAACTGGCCAAGCCGCAACTCCGCGATGACCCGACCCTCGATGCTCTGGTGGAGCGCGGCAAGGCACATGAGCAGGGTTTCGTGGAGCATCTCGCCAAGGAGGGCGGGACCGTCACAGTTATTGCCGGAGTCGGTGTCGATGACGCCTCGGTTGACCAAACGCGGCAAGCGATGGTGCGGGGCGATGCGGCAGTCGTTCAGGCGGCGCTACGGAATGGGCATTGGAGCGGTCGCGCCGACGTGCTGCGGCGAGTCGAGACACCAAGCGGTTTGGGCGCCTGGTCCTACGAGGTCACCGACACCAAGTTGGCCCGCGAGACGAAGGGCAACACGGTTCTGCAGCTGAGCCTCTACTCAGACCTATTGGCGATCACGCAGCAGAAGGTCCCGGAGGAGGCCCATGTTGTGACGCCCGGGACAGAGTACCAGCCGGAGGCCTACCGCGTGGCCGATTTTGCGGCGTTCTACCGGCGTATCAGGCGAAGCCTGGAAAGCTTTGCGGCTGCGCCCCCGCATGACGGTCTCTATCCCGATCCGATCGAGCACTGCGAGGTCTGCCGATGGCGCGGCCCCTGTGCTTCGAAGCGGCGCGCCGACGATCACTTGTCGCTTGTCGCAGGGATAGCCAAAGCGCAGATTGAGGAGCTAGTCCGGCGAGGTGCGGCTACCACGGCCGCCCTTGCCACGCTACCCATCCCGCTGCAATGGCGGCCTGATCGGGGTACTGCGCCAAGCTACGAGAAGGTGCGTGAGCAAGCGAGGCTCCAGGTCGAGGGGCGCAGAGCGGGCCAGGTGCTTTACGAGGCGCTGCCGCTGGTCGCGGAATTCGGCCTATTCCGGCTGCCTGAGCCTTCGGCCGGGGACATCTTTTTCGATTTCGAGGGCGACCCATTCGTAGACGGCGGCGGGCTCGAGTTCTTGTTCGGCTATCTCTATGCCAATGACGACGGCACAGACGCCTATGTCGGCGACTGGGTGACCACACGGCAGCACGAACGGGCGGCGTTCGAGCGATTCATCGACTTCGTTACGGAGAGGCTGAGCAAGCATCCCGGCTTGCACATCTATCACTTCGCTCCCTATGAGCCGGCGGCGCTGAAGCGGTTGATGGGGCGATACGCCACGCGAGAGGACGAGGTCGACAATCTGCTTCGGGCCGGCGTATTCGTGGACTTGTATGCCATTGTCCGGCAGAGTATTCGCGCCAGCGTCGAAAGCTACTCGATCAAAAAGCTCGAGCCGCTGTACCGGTTTGACCGCGTCGTTCCGCTGATCGATGTGGGCGGCGCCATGGCGCGCGTGCAGGCCAGCCTCGAATTGGCCGATGCTGATGCGATTGATGCGGGCGATCAGGCCGCCATCATCGGATACAATCGGGATGACTGCGCCTCGACCCGCGCTTTAAGGGATTGGCTTGAGGGGGTACGGAGCGGGCTAATCGCCCAGGGGAAGACGATCAATCGCCCGCAGCTCAAGCCTGCCGAAATTAGCGAGGATCTCAGCGACTGGAAGCGCCGAGTCGCCGAACTTGTCGCGCGGTTGACCGGCGACGTTCCGGACGACGTCGCCGAACGAAGCCCAGATCAGCAGGCGCGCTGGCTGCTCGCCCATCTGATCGACTTCTTCGGCCGCGAGAACAAAGCGGTCTGGTGGGAGTATTTTCGTCTCAGCGATTTGTCGGTCGAAGATCTCGTGTATGAGCGCGCAGGGTTGGCGGGACTAACCTTTCTCAGCCACGTTGGTGGAACAGCGAAGACGCCGATTCACCGCTATAGCTTCGCGGTTCAGGAGACGGATGTTCGCGCTGACGATGATCTAAGAAGCGTAGGCGGCGCCAAGCTTGGTAGCGTCGTAGCGATCTCCGATGATACCAGAACGATCGACATCAAGAAGCGCCAGGACACGGCCAGTTTCCATCCCGAGGCCGTGTTCGCGCATAAGTTCATCGACAATCAGGTTCTCGCTGAATCGGTGTTCCGGATTGGTGAATATGTCGCGGACCGCGGAATCATTGGGCCTGGTGCCTATCGTGCCGCTCGCGACTTGCTGCTCAAAGTCGCTCCACGTCTTTCCGGGCAGGTGTTCGAGGAATCCGGCGAGGCGCCGCTAGCGACCGCAATACGTGCTGCGCTCTCGCTTGATCAGAGCGTTTTGCCCGTGCAAGGGCCGCCGGGGGCCGGCAAAACTCATGCCGGTGCGCGTATGATCTGCGCGCTTGCGCGTGACCAGCGGACGGTTGGTGTTACGGCCAATAGCCATAAGGTCATTCGTCACTTACTTGATAAATCCCTGGAAGCGGCCGCCGAGCAAGGTCTGCCCATTCAATGCATCCAAAAGGTCAAGGATGAGCCGACGTCTCGTCCGGGACTGCAGCAAACGACGAAGAACCCGGACTTCATCGACGGGCTCGGCAATGGTTGCCAGGTTGGCGGTGCCACCAGTTGGTTTTGGGCACGGCCGGATGCTGCAGGCAGTGTAGATGTTCTGTTCGTTGACGAAGCGGCGCAAATGTCATTGGCAAACGTGTTGGCCGTTTCGCAGTCGGCTGAGAGCATCGTCCTTCTGGGTGACCCAAGGCAGCTTGAGCAGCCGATACAGGGAAGCCATCCCGATGGTGTTGCAACGTCCGCGCTTGATCATGTCTTGGGTGAACATGCAACGATCGGGGCTGGCCACGGACTTTTCCTTGAGGAGACATGGCGCTTACACCCCGATATCTGCGCCTTCACGTCGGAGCTCTTCTATGAAGGCCGACTTCGTTCGCGCGCGGGACTAGAGCAGCAGGAGATTCGGTCATCGAGCCGTGTGAACGGGGTGGGCCTGCGCTATCTTGCTGTCCAGCATGTCGGCAACCAGAATTCGTCTCCCGAAGAGGCGGACGAGATTAAGAAACTCGTCGATGAAATTCTCGCCGGCAACACAAGCTGGGTCGACGGTTCAGGCAAGGAAACGACAATCCGGCTGGAGGACATACTGATCATCGCTCCCTATAACGCCCAGGTCTTCGAACTTCAGGAACGATTGCCGGGTGCGCGCATCGGTACCGTCGACAAGTTTCAAGGACAGGAGGCGCCGATCGTAATTTATTCGATGACTACCTCGTCTCATGCCGACGCCCCGCGGGGAATGGAGTTTCTCTACAGCGCAAACCGGCTAAACGTGGCGACTTCGCGGGCGAGGTGCATCTGTGTTTTGGTGGCCAGTCCGCGGCTGTTCGAAGTCGAGTGCCGAACACCTCGCCAGATGCAATTGGCCAACGCGTTCTGCCGATACCTCGAGTTGGCGCGCCCGCTTTAGTTGCGAGCTTCCCCTGGGAGCGGTTCAAGTCAGCGGGGCCGGATCGGCCAACGGCCGACTTCTTCCATAACAATGGATCTCAGCTCCCATCATTGGGGAGTCAGCCACTGAAGGTTCTGCGCCATGGGCGATTCCATCGAGAGCGTGCTGACCAGGGCGAGGGAGTAGACAAGCAACTGTGCCTTCAATCCGCCGTCAGAAGGAGCCCGCGTCTAACCTACAGAACCGACGCAATGCGTTCCCTCACAGCGGCCTTCAGATAACGTCCAGACAGCACGGGTCGGCACATTGTCACAATTTATTTTAAGTTGTAGGATGTTCCAAAAGTAATTTTTTGAGACTATATTTCGGAATATCGGTATGGCCAGTCTAGCACCCGAGTTTAAGCACGACGTATTTGTCAGCTATGCACATGGGGATAAGCGCAAGAAGGGCAAGGCGCTGCTCAAGAGATGGTCCCAGGCTTTGGCAAGCGAGCTCGAAGAGGAATTGGCTTTGGATTGGGATGATCCAAAGGTATTTCTAGATACACGTGACATAGACCAGCACGGTGAGTTGGACAAAGAGATTCGTGAAGCGATTTCTGCGTCGGCGACGATGCTTGTGCTTATGTCGTCACCCTATTTGCAATCCGTTGCATGCAAACAGGAACGTGCTCTTTGGTTCGATAAGATTTCGCAAGAGGCTGTCGCGGAGGCACGGGACCGGGTGTTGTTTGCACGCGTGCTACCGATTGCCGACAGCGAGTGGCCAACAGAATTTCGGGACGCGAGCGGAGGGCCGCCGATAAGCAGGTGGTTTTTTGAACAGCCCGGAGGACCAAGAACTCGTCCCTTTGGCTGGCCGGATCCTACTGGAACGTCAGGTAAGTTTCGGGACAACGTGGTCGATCTTGCTGGCGATGTCAGCGTTCAATTGCGGGAGGTGAAGGAATCGATCGAGAGAAAGAAGCGGGAAGCAGCGCATGCAGAGAAAATGCGTGCCGCTTCTGGCCAGGCACTTTATCTTCATGCTCGGCAGCGCGATCCGTCTCAGTGGGGAGCCATGCGTGCTCAATTGGTGTCCGCGGGCTTTCATGTCGCCCCTGGTGCCCCCGAGAATGTAACCGGCGATCCATTAGGTCTCGACGATTTTGATAAGGAGAGCGTAAGGACATTGACCGCGTGTGATGGACTTCTGCTAGTCGGAGACGATCCGAATAGCCTAGCCTCTGACTTGGTGGTTGTCGGACGTCAAAGACGGAACTCCGCCATCGCTAAATCAAAGAAGCATCTTCCATGTGCCGTCATTGATCACTGCCTGACCGGAAACGAGAAGGCAATACTGCAACAATCGGCGAAGAATCTGCAAATCGATTGGATCGATGCGATTGGCTCGAGCTGGATATCAGATGTTCGGGCTTGGCTTAACAATGCGGTTTAGAGGGCTTCATGACGAGTTCGATGGAAGCCAAATTTGACATTTTTACGCCGAAGCTGCCCGCATCACCTTATCCGGGCTTGAGGCCATTCTATAAGGAAGAGTGGCCAATATTCTTTGGCCGCGAGGAAATGACAGAAGATGTCATAGAGCTTCTATTGAGGAAGAAGCTATTGCTCGTCCACGGTACGTCCGGGAACGGAAAGTCATCGCTCATAAGAGCTGGCGTACTTCCGAGGTTAGAGCAAGAGCATGCTAGGTCTGAAGTGCTTTGGCGCACGTGCGCGACAAGCCCAGGCAAAGATCCAGTCGGGAATCTAGCTCGCGGGCTTGCCGCTATCTCGTCGATCGATGCAATCGATTTCCGTCGGTCACTCAATCGCGGAAAGGTCAGCGCTAACGAAATTGCCAAGAAGCTCCACCTCAGTCGGCGGAACCGTCTTTGCGTTTTGATAGACCAATTCGAAGAAATCTTTCACGACGGCGCAAGAAATGAGAGAGCGAGCCTTCTGATTGAATTTCTGATTGGGTTTAAGGAAGATCCGCCGGAAGGCCTATTTGTACTACTCACAATGAGGTCTGATTTCCTCGGGTTTTGCTCGCAATACGTTGGCCTCGCTGATGCGATCAATGATGGTCAATATCTATTGCCACCCATGAAGACAGAGAATCTGCTTCGAGCAATCCGAGAGCCAGCAGCTTTGTTCGATGGCAGAGTTGCAAGTCGGTTAGCGGAACGGTTAGTTGTCGATGCCAAAGCTAGTCAGGATGAGCTTCCGCTTATTCAGCATGGATTGTCACGACTATGGGCCGCCGCAAGCACCCGCGTATCGGGCGCAGGTCCGCTTCTAGATCTGGATGACTATAAGGCCGCCGGTTCGCTCGCCAGCATGATTTCCGCGCACGCAGATGAAATTGCAGACAGCGTAACGCATAACGATCCCGACGCGGCAAGAGCAGTACAAGAGTTGTTTCGTGCGCTCAGCGCTATCAACTCCGAAGGGTATCCAATACGCCGATCACAGCGGTTTGGACAGTTGATCGCTATTACGGGGACGACTGAGGAGCGCCTAAGTCAGATATTGGACGCGTTTAGGCAGGCAGGTGTATCTTTCGTAACCCCGCCTCTGCCGGCGAAGCTACAGCCTGATACGATTGTCAACATTAGCCATGAAGCGCTAATTCGTAATTGGGGAAGGATTTCGGATCGCTCGACGGGGTGGCTCCAAAGGGAATTCCGAGATGGTCTCATTTGGCAGGCTCTTCGCGTGCAGGCCGAGAGTTTTTTGACCAACCCGGAAAATCTCTTGTCGGAGGCCACCACCGAGGCCCGTGGAACATGGCTTCAAGAGAGAAATGAAGCCTGGGCTTATCGGTACGGCGGCATGTGGCCCGACGTTCAAAGCCTAATCGACGCTAGCCGAGCTGAAACTCAGAAGAAAAAGCAGGAGATCATCGAGCGGAGAGAGCAGGCGGAAAAGTTGCGAGCAGAGGTTGAGCGGAACGCGCGGGTGCGTTACTATTTGATCGTGGCCGCTTTTGTCTCGGTCATAATGATTGCGCTTGCTTCATTCTCGGTGTTGGCCTGGCGCGAAGCCGAAGGGGAGAGGTCGAGAGCAGAATTCGAGCGCTCGGTCGCAGATCGAGAGCGTCGTAATGCAATTGACGCCTCAAAGAGAACTGAAGAACAGATGCTGAAGACAAAGGCTGCGCTGCAGCAGGCAACTGATGTCGCAAACAGAGCGTCAAAATTTCAGAATGAGTCTGCACGTACGTTCATCGCCTCGCATGGAGATCCTCAGGTCACCCTCGCGAACACTCTGAAGCTTCTAGAGAATGAGACGGATCCGCTTAAGGTCGCATTCTTCGGGCAGATTGTGAGTCAGCTCTCGGGATTTGCAAAGAGTGCGGACATCCAATCTGCCACGGAGGCGCTCATTAGGAGCTTTGAACAGACGCAAGATAGTTCTTCCGCGGATGCAATCGGCCAGGCGATTCGGGGGGTCGCTTTCAATCTCTCTGATGATCAAGCGCAACGGGAAGCGCGCGAATTGCTGAAGTCCATTTCGGGTGATATCGCGCCGAGGCGAGCCAAGGCATTAGCTCTCATATTCAGTGCGTTTGCGCCCAAAGTGAGCCAGGACACCGCGAATGAGATGAAGACATTCCTGGTTGGGATACTGTCAAGCACGAAGGATCCTGACCTAATGAGTAGTGTGGCGGCGGCACTCTTTACTCTTAAGTGGACGCCATCAACTGCTGAGTCTGAACTACTTGTCCGTACCGTGCTTAGAAGTCTCGGTTCTACGACTGATCCGGTTCAAATTGAGAATATTGTCACTATTCTTGCCGCTATTGCGCCAACTCTCACTCCTCCCTCCGCCCAACTAGCTCTGGAGTCGATCAAGTTGTTGGCGCCTCAAGCGCCAGATGTATTTCGGCCAGCTGTACTGGCGCTATCCGCTCGAACTGAGCAAGGGAGTTCGATCGTGACTCCTAGTTCTGGAGCTCCAACCTCCGCTCCCAGTCCGGGTCCTGCAACAGCTGTGCCCAGCCCTGGGACAGCGACCGTTCCCAATCCTGGGCCAACGTCTCTTCTTCAAAGGATAGCCACTGGGCGCTGGTGTGGATCGTCAAGATCTTACTCTTTGCAGTTGAGTGGAAACACTGCAATTTGGAGAGATAATCTCGGGTCAGTAGATGTGGAATCCGTTAGCTCAAGCAGCTCCAACGATGCACAAACCACAACCCAAAAGTCATTTCATCCCGACGGTAAGAGTGAGGAGATTGGAACGACTTGGTCGTATCGGTCAGGGGGCGCTGATAGGATCAACGTGAAGTCTAGTGGTGGCAAATCATTCTCTCTAACTCGGTGCTGACATTCATGTCGTCCACAAGACGCGAATGCATCGTGGGTTTGCTAGCGGGCGGCCTGTCTCTAAGTA
The DNA here is from genome assembly GCF_002068095.1 of Bradyrhizobium sacchari. Classification (GTDB taxonomy): domain Bacteria; phylum Pseudomonadota; class Alphaproteobacteria; order Rhizobiales; family Xanthobacteraceae; genus Bradyrhizobium; species Bradyrhizobium sacchari. Next base: position 36,418 of record NZ_LWIG01000069.1, read on the forward strand.
TGTCAGTGATCTCGAATGCCGGTTCAATTGAAGGGAAACGCAATGCTGGACAGAAGCCAGCCTGGCTGACCTTGCCCCCTACGCCGGCATTGCCGGCAACAACCCGCAAGGGGCTCGCTGCAATCAATGGCGTGAAGGTCTTCTACGCGCAATTTGGAAATGGTCCATCGCTCCTTCTCCTTCACGGTGGCTTGGCGAGCTCGAACTATTGGAAGCATCAAATTGAATTTCTGTCGCGGGACTATACGGTAACCGTGATGGATACCCGGGGGCACGGACGAAGTCCCCTCTCGTCTGCAGAGATGAAGTATCGGCTGTTTGCCGAAGACGCGGTAGCCCTACTGGACCATCTGAGTATTTCGAAAACCACAATTATAGGGTGGAGTGATGGCGCGATTACAGGTCTTCAGGTTGCGCTAACGCGACCAAATCGATTATCCGGTCTGTTTGCCTTCGGAGCCAACTCAAATTTGGATGGGTTAAAACCCGGCGGAGCAAAGACGGGAGTGTTTCCATCCTTCGGTGCACGTTGTCGCAAAGAATACGTTGAACTATCGCCGGCCCCGGAAAGGTGGCCCGAACTGCAGCGCTCGCTTGGCATTATGTGGCGGAGTGAACCAAACTTTAGCAAAAATCAGCTCCGCGAGATCGGTCTTCCGGTTGCGATCGTTGATGGCCAATACGATGAAATAATCAAGCCTGAGAATGTACGGCAGATGGCTTCAAGCATCAGGAACGCGCAGCTAGTCATTTTGCCGAATGTCAGCCATTTCGCGATGTTGCAAGACGTTGGTGCCTTCAACCACGCAGTTCGACAATTCCTTTCTAAGTCCAACCCCGACTGAATTCTATTTCATCTACGGCTCTGGTTTCGAACGTTTTCTCGCGAACAATTAATCCACGATCACTAAAATCGGAGCGATAATGAGCGAACAGTCCACTTGGCGAGATCACCTGACTCGCTATGCGCTGTTCGACGAACGCTTCCTGGGCCATTGGGGCGATCAGCCCTGGCCCTCGCATGATGACCCTAGTTACGCAGACGACATAATTTCGGCATCTGAACTGCATCTGCAGTTCGCATCGCGAATAGCCACGCAGCGTTTGACTTATAGCGATGGCGTGGAAGCAGCTGCACTTAAGAGCGTTTACGAGCTATTTGGCGAGGCGCGCGACATCTTTTATCGGCATCCGAGGTGCCGTCTAACAGATGCAGTTTGCTGGTATGTCATCAACACACATATCAGGCCGTTCACGACCAAATGGCATCGTCAAAGCGAACGTGGATCGCTTCTCGCGTTGGATGCAACCGACGTATTCAGAGACGAGCTATCGTCGCTTCAGAGGCGATTGGTTCGTTTCGACGCGCTACTGGTCGAGATTCGTGATGGTTACCCTTCGCCTCTCTCGAACGGAGAGGGCGTTGAAGGCGAACGCGAGAAGCGTATTGCCGAGGAGATGACGAAAGCACTGCCGTGTGGGATCGATCCAACGTTAGGCGGACTACCTGATCGATCAGCCGAGTATGTGAATAGGAAGGAAAAGGACGCAATCGAACGTCGGCGCCGCTATTATCAAGAACGTCTCGACTCGCAGCGGCGCGCGCCGCTGATGAGCGGTGTTATTCAAAATGAAGCCGCAATAGCGAGTCGGAGTCGAGAGGCGACCGCAGTCGGGCCGGAGTGGGTAGATCGTGAACACGCAACCGGATTAGCCATTTCGGGTGGGGGCATTCGGTCGGCGACGTTTGCGCTTGGCGTTCTCGTCGCCCTCGCGCGGCGCAATCTCCTGTTTCAATTTGACTATCTATCGACAGTTTCCGGCGGCGGATACCTTGGGTCATTCCTTTCGACGTTTCTTAATGGACGAGAACCGGAGGTCAAAGAGTCAGCGCACGTGGAGCAGCTTCGAATTGGCTTGCTGCGGGACGATCTTCCGTTTCGTCGTCGAGATGGAGAGGCAGCAGCGCTGCGTTACATTCGACATCACAGCAAGTATCTCGTCACTGGACGATTGTGGGAGCGGCTGCAAATGGCGTTCACCCAAATCTACGGGATGGCCTTAAACGGTTTCGGCTTCGCGTATCTGGCGCTAATCGCGGCAATCGCGGAATTCACTCTTCGTCAAGCTGTACCGATTGATAGCGTATGGCTGACCGAGGTGTCTGCATGCGCGGCGGTTGCCGGCACTGCATTCTTGTTGTCAATGGTTGCCCACCGATCGCCCAAGGTGCAAAGTCGAGCCGACACCGTAATGACTGCCGCCAGTCTTGGGTTGGTCGGACTGTTGCTTTGGAGGGCCCTTAATTATTTCCATTCGCCTGACGGAACGAGCGGGATAGTCATCGCTAGTGCTGCGGCGATACCCCTGATTTCCTCGGGGCTGCTCGTCCTGATTGGAGATCTACCAAAGCCTTTGCGGATTGTCCTTGTAGTGGCGTCGGCGTTTGCCGCTCCGGTCGTGTTCTTTGGAATCGAGGCGAACGTCTATGCCATTATTTCCATCCACAATTTTACCGCCCTTACAGCTACTTTGGGGATCATTGGTACCACGATCGTCGCACCGGCAATCTTCTGGTTCTTTTTTGACATTAACTTCACCTCGCTACACCGATATTATCGGCGCAAACTCAGCGAAGCGTATCTCGTGCAGCTCGACCCATCCAACAGCAATGAAGCGCTGCTCAACAGTGTTTCGATGCGGCTGTCCAAATGCGCCGAATTGGGGCGCGCGCCCTATCACTTGATAAATTGTGCGCTCAACGTTCCGGCCTCGAACAATCCTGCGATGCAGGGGAGGCTAACTGATTTTTTTCTGTTCAGCCCTCACTGTTCTGGAAGCCCGCTGCTGGGCTATGCACCGACAAGTGCATGGGAGGACTCGAATCCCAATCTTGACGTCGGGACCGCAATGGCAATTTCTGGGGCGGCAGCTGCGCCCCAGATGGGAACGGGCACGATGAGGAATATGAGCTTCTGGCTCGCCTTGTTTAATGTGCGGCTCGGATACTGGATCCGAAATCCGAAGGCAATACGTCGCCGTCCGGAAACACCGCCTGGTCTTTCCTATCTTCTGCAAGAAATGTTCGGTTGGGCGAACGAAAAGCGAGCTTACCTAAACCTTTCAGATGGCGGCCATATTGAAAACCTGGGAGTCTACGAATTGCTGCGCAGGCGCTGCAAGTTCATTGTAGCAATCGACGGCGAGCAGGACTCCCAGATGACCTTCCAAGGTCTGACGACGCTGCAGCGTCTCGCGTACATCGACCTTGGCGTCACGATCGAGGCCGGTCTTGACGCGTTGCGGCTTGGAGATAAAGGATTTAGCAACTCACATTTTGCGTTCTGCCGGATCCACTACCCATCAGGTTCACGTGACGGACCCGAAAGCTACGGCTATTTGATCTATTTGAAATTGTCGCTCACGGGCAATGAGGGTGAATTTATCCGGCGCTACAGGCTCGATGAACCGGCGTTTCCGCATCACTCAACAGCGGATCAATTCTTTACAGAAGCGCAATTCGAAGCCTATCGGAGCCTCGGAGAGCACGTTGGTGACAAAATGTTTCTCCCCGCCATCGTCGGGCCTGCGATAGCGAGATCTAATGATGTCGAATTGGAGAAATGGTTCGTCGAGATTGGCAAGAGCATGCTCGAACCCCTATCTGAACCGGACGTGCCCGCCTGATAATGCGCGCTCTTAAGGCGAACCTGGTCCAGGTACTTTTGATAAGGCCGCCGAAAGTTGATCGTCGACCCCCTGTTTCGATTTGAAGTCCACCGCGCCAACTGCAAGTTGTTCAAATGAGCTATAATCAAGTTGGGGCACTGCCCCTAATTAAGCACAAAGTGTTCGTCAGCTACCATCATGGAGGAGATCAGGCATATTACGATGCCTTCTCAAAGGCGTTTCATGCCACGTACGAGTCGATCTATGATAATTCGCTTGAGCGCCGCATCGATAGCGACAACGTCGATTATGTCAGGCGTCGCATCCGGGAGGACTACATAAAAGGAAGTTCGTGTACGATCGTACTAGTTGGTGCGCAGACATGGGGACGAAAGTACGTTGACTGGGAGATTGACGCCACGTTGGAGATGAGCCACGGACTAGTTGGAATCCGTCTGCCGTCAGCGCCAATGCGCGATGGCAAGGTTGTCGTTCCGGATCGTCTGCACGACAATATCACGTCAGGATTTGCGCTTTGGGAGACTTGGGCGCACGTCACCGCGGGCGCCGCCCAACTCGATTCATGCATCGCTGCCGCAAAGTTGAGGTCGCCGCGACTGATAGATAACTCACGTGGCCGACGATTGCGAAATGCGTGACGCATCTTGGTACCCAGCAGCGGGCTGGTGCCACTAGCATAAGAGTTGTTGTCCGACACAGCACGCCGCTCAGCGCCATCAGGTACCCACCCCGCCGCTCGGCTCTTGGGCAAAACTGAATTTTGGCGCGTGCGAGGATCGCTTGGCTCGATCCTACGGTAAGTGGCTCCGTCGCTGGCTGAGGTCTTCCATAAGAATGCATACGCGAATAACGCCAAATCGACCTTCATTTGACGGATCAGCTTAGGCGGGGCTCGCTTCCGATTCAGTGATGCGCTGGAATTCGAACAACAGCTCTTGGAAGTGCTTGGCGAGATAGCCGACCACCTTGCCGTTGCGCAGCAGCTTTGAGAGGTAGCCGACCGCCAGCACCAGATCGAGATGATCGGTGCCATAGGTCTGTTCGGCCACCTTGAACTCCCGTGCCAGCGAGGCCGATTCCCGCTCCATCAACGCCAGCTGCTCATCGGACAAGCCTTTTGGCGCGCGCGGGGCGTAGCCGGCAGCCAACTGATTGCGCGGTGTCGCGGCTACGAGGGAGCGCACATAGCTGTTGGAAAAAGTGTTCATCGCGATCATCAATTCGGCCGCCTCGATCTGCCGAATCGGGGCAAGCTTGCGCAGTTCGGAGAACGAGTTGAGGGTCAAATGCTTCTCTTTGAGCAACTCGACCGCCTCGGCGCAGATGCCGTCGAGCAGCTTGCGGCGCCGGCGAATGCTGGCGACATCGACATTGAGCGCCTTGGCGATCCGCGACTCGGAGACGCCGTTTTCGACCGCCTTCAAGATCATTCGATGCTCCTGAATGATCGCAATTCGATTGACGCGCTTGTTGTAGGTGAAGGCTTCGTCTTCGGTCGACAGAAGGCATTCGATCTCGAGCAGACCACGATCTCGCAGCACCTCGAGTCGCAAATGGCCGTCGAGCAGAAGGAACTTGCCGGCTCCATCGCGGCTCCGTGCCACTACGGGCGGCTCGACCAGCCCGATCTCGGCAATTGAGGCGGCGATCTGCCGATACTTTGCCGAGCGCTTGACCTCCTCGGACACCAGTTTTAAAGGCTGGATATCGGCGAGCTTGATCGATGCCGTCTGCGCCTCAAAGCCCATCCGAACTGCAATGTGAGGCCGACGTGCCATGCGCTAGCCATGCCCGTGCAGCCGCAGCGCCAGGTTCTTGGGCAATGTGTCGAGCTTTTCATCCTCCAGGATCGATAAAAACTCGGGCTCAATCAAGAGCTTGCGCAGTGCTTCCAGGATGAAGACCAAGCGTGCCTTGGTGCTGTTGGATTTGCGGATCAAGATCCGCTTGCGGTCAACGTCCTGCCGATAGGCACGCAACAGGGCGTTTGAGCTCACCGGCGCGCCGTCGGCCCGACGGGGCCCGGTCTTATAACCCTTGCCCCGACGGCGCCGCTGCTCGATCAGCTTCTTGGCCGCCAGCAAACGCTGGCCTCGCAGCAGCCGTTCTTCATAGGCCTGCTGCAGGACGGCCTGGATATCGCTGTCCTGGGCCTGCGAGATCATCACCGCGATACTGACGGGCATCTGCCCGGCCTCTACCGCACGCAAAAGCCGATGCTCGCCGCCTTCCAACAGGCTGCTGACGCCTTTGACATATTCCAGGCTGAGCCCGGTCTTGCGCGCGATATCCTCAAAATCGTAGCCGCGCTGACGTAGTCCATCGATGTCATGCAGCAGGTCGATTGCCCGGTGCTGGCGCCGTGCGCAGTTCTCGACCAGGCTCATAATCGCACTGTCTTCATTGGTGGCATCGATCACCACGGCAGGAATCTCGCGCTGCCCGAGCGCTTGGTAGGCCTCCAATCGTCCCTGACCACAGACAAGGTCGTAGTGCGGCTCTCCATCCCCTGGTTTCCGCTTCACGGTGATAGGACGCTTCAACCCAAGTTCGGCAACGCTGGTGACTATTTCCTTGAAGATCCGTCGGTTGCGGGCCCTGGGATTGACGACGTCGATGGCTCCTATCGGAATGATCTCAATGCCTTGAGCCGATCCCATAGCTGACCTCCATCAATTGCGAGCGAGCTGCCAGTTCAAACAACATATCGAGGGTGTCAAAACGATAAGCGTCGAGCGCCATCCCATTGTACTCAGCGAGGGCCACCTGCTCTGCTTCCATCTCGAAGCGCGGTAACAAATAGTAGTCGAGCACGGCGCTATTCATCTGGTTCATTCGGATCGCTACGGTGATGTCCGGCCGCAAGCCAGCATCAAAGCGCACCTTCCAACGATAAGAGCCCGCCATCGTTTCATGGGAGCGAACTAAACAGAGCGAAGCGGTGAACTCGTCGTTGACCGTGAGAAGGTCCGTTTCGCTGTCCTGTCGAACCGACCCCCCGATCTCCTCGATTCCGCGCACCGTTGATGCAACGACGTCTGGATACATCCGCCGCAACGCGCGATTGATCTCGATATAGCGGTAGTCCCGGTCTGGGTTAAAGCCGATCAGTTCATAGGCGCGGACTAGGCTGCCGAAACGCGTGCGATAAGCGCTGCTGGATGGTCCGACCTCAAGTTCATCTATGATCATTCCAGAAAGATAGCCATGCTGCTCCAAGAGGCCGCGGAGCACGTCCAGCAGCTCTTCATCAGAATAACGCTTGCAGCGATCGGAAATGATTGTCTGAGCGGATCTAAACGTGTCCTCGTCGACAATGGACTCAAATGCCTGATCGTGGCGTATCCAGTGCTCAGGAGGATTGTAGATTCGTCGGCCCTTAAGCTTGCATGAGCATCTGTTCCAAACATTGTTGCCAATATACTTCTCGTTGATGAGAATTTGGTGCACAGTAGCCCTCGTCCATATACGGCCGAGATCCGTGGTGATACCTCTCGCATTGAGGCTGTCCGCGATTTCTCGTTCGCATTTTGCTTGAGCGACGAAGGCGTCGTAAATGAACCGGATGGTTTCGATCTCTTCTTCTGGACCGGGAATCAAGACGATCCGATCGGTTTGGATGCTCTTGTGTTCGCCGCGAGCCAGCTCAGCCTTGGCCAGACCATTCTGATCAATCAATTGTCGCCGTAATCCGTATCCTGCCGGCCCGCCCTGCCGATAACCGAGTTCGATCAGGCGCCGCTGCCCAGCAAACACTTTGACCGAAAGTTCGCGACTGTACTCGCCGGCCATCGCGCGTTTGACGCCTTTGACGATGGTCGAGACCGGGCTGCCATCATTCTCGAATTGCTCGGCGCAATACCGGACTGAAATGCCGGCGCGCTTGCAGATATATTCGTAATAAGCGCCTTCATCGGCGTTCTGGAAACGGCCCCATCGACTGACGTCGTAGACGAGGATCGTCGAGAACTCGGCTGCGCCGGTTTGCACATCCTCGATAAGCTGTTTGAGCCCCTGCCGATCATCGAGATTGAGACCGCTCTTGCCGCTATCCTCGTATCTCTTTTGAATCTGAAAGCCATGACGCGCAGCATACTCGCGAATGGCCTGTGACTGGTTCGCTGTTGAATATTGCTGGTGATCCGTCGACATCCGCACGTATTCGGCCGCGGCGATGGATACCCGGCTTCCATGTTCGGAAGTTGCATTCAAGACATCTGGCAACATTGTCGCCCCACTAAGGTCAAGAAGAGATGATGGGTTGCTCTGAAACTATAACTTAGCTCGGGGGGAAACATGTTTCCGAAAACGGGCAAGAAGTTTCCAGAAGACGGAACGGCGTCTTCCACCTACGCCAGCTTGATCGCCGAGATCCTCAGATCCGAGCTGGGCAGCAGCCACCAAGCTCATAAGACCTTGATGCGGTGGACGGGGGCGAATGAAAGGACCGCTAAGAATTGGCTCTCGGGCACCAACGGCCCGAGCGGCGAACACCTATTACAGCTCATGCGCAATTCGGATCAGGTCTTCGAATTCGTCTTGAAGCTATCGCATCGTCCCGCATTGTTATGCAGCCGAAGGCTTGAGGAGGTGAGGAACAGCTTGCAAGTCACAGCTGATCTGCTCTCGGAAGTTATCGAAATCCAGGACAGACACGCCCAGTAAACTCAGCTCCGAAGGAGTCTAGGCGCTACCTCGCAGAATATGACTTCCGCTATAACACCAGCATCGCGCTTGGCTGGAATAACGAAATGCGCGCTGAGAAAGCGATGAAGGGCATCCGTGGCAAGCGCCTGATGTATTGCAGACCTGACCAAGTCCACTCAATTAAGCAGTTGGCCCGGAAATTCTTACGATGGCGGCGGACGTTGTGCCGCACCATCCGTTCAACTTGACATAGTTAGCAACGCTGCTGAGTATTCCGTCGCCCCGAGAAAGCTGGAAACCGGCGAATCGGCGTATCGGGTAATATTCTAAAAGTGATTAATTTTCAATGAGTTATTCGGATTGGTATCGGTTTATGATACGTTCTCTCTTGCGGAACGTATCAGCTGATGATACGTTGTTGGACACTGGGCATGGCAATCAAAAGTTTCGCTGACAAAGTAACCAGTGCAGTTTTTGACGGTGAATGTCCGAAGGGATTCCCTGCCGATTTGCAAGCCGTTACTCGACGCAAATTGCGAATGATCGACGCGGCCCATGAACTTAACGATCTGAAGGTGCCACCAAATAACAAGTTGCACCCACTTTTGGACGATAGGGCCGGGCAACACGCGATTTGGGTCAATGACAAATACCGGATCTGCTTTCGATGGCAGGACGGCGACGCTTACGACGTAGAGTTTACCGACTACCACTAGTAGCGATTAAGATAGGAGGTAGAAATGGCCAAATTAGCACCCCTTCACCCCGGCGAGGTTCTTCGCGAGGAGTTCTTGGTGCCCATGGGCCTTTCCGCCTACGCCCTGGCCGATCGATGCCACGTTCCCCGTACTCGCATAGAGCGCATTGTGAACGAAGAGAACAGCATCTCTGCGGACACCGCGCTTCGCTTGGCGAAGGCTTTAGGCACTACTCCCGAATTTTGGCTAAACCTTCAGGCTCGGTATGCAGTGGAAGTTACGCGACCAAAGATCAGCCGAGAGCTAGCAACGATAGAGGCGCCCAAAGTCGCAGCCTGACATCAACCCCGCTTCGGCGGGGTTTTCTTTGCTCTCTTCTTTGAAGAAGCCTCAGGCTTATGAGGTTGCGGCCTCGACTCGGGACGGACTGTCCTGATTTTTCGGACTGTCACCCGGCAAAATACGATCGGCCCTTGGTGGATAAACGCGATTTACCCACGGGAATCATCGGGTCGGCGTGGACTCTCGCACCGGAGGGCTCCACCATAGAGCCTTGCGATTCGGCCCACGGCTGATTCGCAAACGTGGTGGCGAGCCGATCTTCCGCCAAGTTGACCCGGCTCTCCCCACTGGCGATCCCGCTCCTAGAGCGGGACCCGGCCGCCCCTTCCACAAGGGTGGCCGTACACCTGCCGGCCCCTTCCATAAGGGCCACCCAGTCTTCCCCCTCCCGTTCGAAAGCGAGGGGTTCGAAGCAAAGGCCGTCCGGTCCACCCCGGGCGGTCTTTGTGCTTTCAACGGCCGAATCACAATGGTTGCGGCCATCAGAAGCAAACACAGCGTATGCACACGCGTCTACGTCAGCAAGACGTAATAACTCACCAACCCGACAAATCCACTAACGCAAACGGAACAACGCAAACCAACATTAACTCAGCAACCCGCAACCGGCCTGTCACGGCCCGCCCCAATACCGCGCACGAAGCCGGTACGAATTCCCCCAGACATGGCAGACCGACCCGCGAGCTGGCGCATGCCGAACCCGAAGCAGACGGAAAAGGTGCGTTGCCGGCCGACGGCCCGCGGCCACCCTCCTGCAACTGACGGTCGTCTCCGCCACGCTCGCGATCTGGCCTTTGAGATTGCGCGGCAACATCACCCAGCGGGATTATCGCCAGAGACGGCTGCCCTCGCGATAGCGGAGGTACTTGAAGGTGTTGGCGACACTTGTCCCGAGTGCTCGCCCTGAGCACGGCGCGACGAACCGAAGGTCAAAATTCGCTAAATACGAAATATTGCTTGCGTCGTCGGGCAAAACAGTGGTTCATAGGGCGCTGGCCCTCGCCAACTCAAAGGAACCAGCGCCATGCCGGATGAAGTCGAAGCATCTACTGAGTTTGCTAAAATCGCAAAGCTCAATGGGGACTTCCGAAAAAACTATGGAACACTAATCGCCGCATTCCTCTACCTTCGATCCATCAGTGCCGCGCGCGGCCGTTCTTGGTTCTGGACAGGCCTGGTTTCCGGGGCTTGCTCAGCGGCGCTAGCATGGGTCGGAAGGAACGGGCTTGCTTGGTTAACCTCCGGGTGATCGCTCGAACGAGCGCGTCTGGGCTTTTGAAGCAGGTGATGTCCCGGCGTTCGCGGGCCTGTCAGAGAACCGGATAGTCCTTTTCACTTTCCCGTCAGTCGGCAGCAGCACGTAATCAAGTACGCGCTTGTTATGCTCTGCTAGCCTAACGGCAGCAATCCACCCAGCGGGCACATGCGCATCGCATTGAATCGTCCAATGTGGAGAATGGGTGTCCTCCGTCTGGGGGCGGCGAGTACTAGCAAGATTGCAGTAAATCCGCCCGCACAGAGACTGGGACTTTGCGTCTTACTGATTGGTCGGCACTTTTTTCGCATCATGCGAGCGGTCCATCAGTGACCGAATGGCCGCCCCTTTCGCCGCAGCATCTCGGGAGTCCTCAGCGACGCGTTCAGGTGTGCACTTCGTTGAAGGCGGATTTCCACACTGGCGCGCAAGCGCTTCCCATCCAACACACTTTCCGGATTGGTTTCGGTATCCGGGGCCTCCATAGTCTCCGCAGGCTGCGAGTGCCGATGGGGCATGCAAGAGTTGCAAGACGATGAAGAGCGAAACTACCTTGGAAATCACTTTGGACGCTCCACAGCGGAACTGAACTACGCCATCTTCACGGCGCGCGGCCTTCCCAACGGACTTATCCAAACGCAACTGAGGCGCGAGTTCAAGATCCGGTGCCATTTTGAAGGAAGTCCGATCCAGAGGGTTACCGGCCACTGGTGCTTCGGTTGACTGCCTGTCCCCAGTCTCAACGGACCGTTGAGGGTTTCCGGACCGGCGCCCGGCCACCGGGGTGCCCGCAAGCGCGAACTCGGTCTCGAGGCCACTCTATGCGCCTCTCGCAGCTTCCGAGGTGAACCCCGTTCTGATCCGGATATCTGTCACGAATTGCCATTGTAGAGATCAGCCCGTGCAAGGCGTCCGCTGGTGTCGGCTCTGGCCATTTTCCCTTGGCGGAGACGCTGCAAAGTGCTGGTCTGCTTGCCTATCAAGAGAACCTGAGAGGCTGCGCTGGAGCAATTTTCTTTCTAGATTCTCTCCCTCCGCCATCGGCGCGATTGTCCACGCTAAGCCACGCCTTCTAATGCCGCGCCCTCAGTCACCGGCGCTTGGCAATCTCGGAGCTCTCGTCGACAGGCAGGGTCTTGATGCCGTCGATCGTCTTCGCATTGAGCGGGATCACGCCAAAGCAGACATCCATGGCAGCAGCAACGTCGCCATGATCGACATGTTGTCGAGCCAATGGGATCACGGGCTGGTCCTCCCGCGTCTCACTTTAGAACCGAGCATCCCATTCCTGGCGCTCGACAGCAAATTTGGAATCCCTTGAGCTATGGCGCAGGCGGTGTTCAGCCAGCTCTCGGCGGCACCGTATAGCCGATGGGTCGCGTTCGACGAAGGCACCCATTCGGTATTCATGGAGAAAAATCGCTGGCAGGTCTTCGCTGCTTCGACGGTTTCCTCGGGGAACGGCCTGCGGCCTGAAAGAGGGCACTCCGCGATTGCCCGATGCAGCTCGTCTGGTCAGGGCGATCAGGCGGCGAGCTGTCCGAGTGCTTTGATCCAGAACTCCGGAAGGGATAATCGACAAGGAGCGGCACGAGCTCTCCGGTCGACAATGCAGGCTGCGCCACGTGCCGCGCAATCCGCTCAACGCCCATGCCGGCGATCGCGGCACGCAACAGCAATTGGCTGTCGTTCGCGCTCAGCCGCGCCTTGACCTCGACATTGATCGGACCGCGCCGGCTTTCAAAATCCCAGGTCAGTCCGGTCGTCGCGAACGTCAGGCAGTCGTGTTGGACGAGGTCGCGCGGGTGCGTGGGTGCGCCACAGCGCGCCAGATAGGTGGGCGAAATCATCGCTGTGGACCGTGGCCGCCAACTAGCCAGCCTCATCGCACCAGTTTCCACCGTCCATCCCCGGCTCTCTTCAGCGCGGAGTCGCTCACCCGCACATGCTCGGCGAGGAAATCGATGAAGGCGCGCACGCGCGCGGGTAGCGGCGCGGTGTGGCCGACATAAACGGCGTGGATGTCTTCGCGGTCGCCGGGGTTGTAGCTCTGCAGCACCGGCACGAGGCGGCCGGCTTCGATATCGGGGCCGATATGGAAAAGGGCGAGGCGGGCNAGTCCGACACCGCCGAGGCAGAGGCGCCTTGCGGCTTCGCCGTCGCTGGCGCGTGCGATCGGCGGCGGCACGGCTTCCTCGGTGAGGTCGCCACGCTTGAACGTCCAGTCGCGGATGCTGCGCGGAAAGGTCCAGCCGATGCCGCGGTGATCGGCGAGATCCGCAGGTATCTTCGGCGTGCCAAAACGGGCGAGATAGTTCGGCGCGCCGACCACGACCATGCGGCTGGTCCCGAGCTTTCGCGCGACCAGGCGCGAGGCGCGCAAGGGGCCGACACGAATGGCGACGTCGGCCCGCTCCTGCATCAGGTCGATCAGCGTATCGGTCAGCACCAGGTCGAGCGTGACGGCGGGATGTTGCGCCAGAAAGCGCGGGATCAGTGGCATCACATGCAGCATGCCGAAGGGAATGTTGCTGTTGACCGTGAGGCGGCCGCGCGGCGCCGCGCCCGAGGCTGCCTCGCGCTCGGCTTCCTCCATCTCGCTGAGAATGCGCACGGCGCGGTCGTAAAAGGCCTGGCCTTCCTCCGTCAGCGTCAGCTTGCGCGTGGTGCGGTTGATCAGGCGCGAGCCGAGCCGCGCCTCCAGCCGCGAGATCAGCTTGCTGACGCCCGACGGCGTCAGACGCAGTTTTCGCGCAGCCTGGGTGAAGCCGCCGAGGTCGACGACGCGGACGAAGACCTCCATCTCGGCGGAGCGGTTGGTGTCGAAACGGGCCATGTTGAATTCACGTCACAAATGATTGGATTGCGGACATTCTAATGGTTTTGCCGCAGTGCAGCTATCTGCGTGGCTCGTCTCATCCATTGGAGCAACGCATGCCTCCCGCCGTCCTCGCGCTCACCGCCGGTGCCTTCGGCATCGGCACCACCGAATTCATCATCATGGGCCTCTTGCTCCAGGTCGCCGCCGAGATGCATGTCTCCGTGCCGGTCGCGGGCCTGCTGATCTCGGGCTACGCGCTCGGCGTCTTCGTGGGGGCGCCGGTCCTCACGCTGGCGACGCGCAAAATGCCGCGCAAGACCGTGCTGCTGGCGCTGATGGCGATCTTCACGCTCGGCAATGCCGCCTGCGCGCTGGCCCCGAACTACGAATTGCTGATGGCGGCGCGGGTGCTGACCTCGCTGGCCCATGGCACCTTCTTCGGCGTCGGCTCGGTGGTAGCCACGAGCCTCGTCGCCGAGGACAAGCGCGCCTCCGCCATCGCGACCATGTTCATCGGCCTCACCGTCGCCACGCTGCTGGGCGTGCCGTTCGGCGCCTGGGTCGGCCTGGTGCTCGGCTGGCGCGCGGCGTTCTGGGCGGTGACCGTCATCGGCATAGTCGCCTTTGCCGTGGTGGCCGCGTTCGTGCCCGGTCATGTCGGCAACGGTGACAAGCCGATCTCGCTCGCTGAGGAGGTTGCGGTGCTCGGCCGTCCGCAGGTGCTGCTCGGGCTCGCCATGACCGTGTTCGGCTTTGCCGGCCTGTTCGTCGTCTTCACCTATATCCAGCCGATCTTGACGCGCTTCACCGGCTTTTCGGAGGCCGCGGTGTCGCCGATCCTGCTGGTGTTCGGCGCGGGCCTTGCGATCGGCAATGTCGCGGGCGGCAAGCTTGCCGACCGTGGCCTTGCGCGCGCCCTGATCGGCACGTTGGCCGCGCTCGCCGTCGTGCTGCTTGGCCTTGCCGCGGTGCTGTCGGTCAAGTTTGCCGCCGTCGCGCTGATCCTGCTGCTCGGCATCGCCGCCTTCGCAACCGTCGCGCCGCTCCAGCTGCGCGTGCTGGAAGCCGCTGGCCCCACCGGCCGCACGCTCGCCTCCAGCCTCAACATCGCCGCGTTCAATCTCGGAAACGCGCTCGGCGCCTGGGCCGGCGGCGTCACCATCGATCGCGGGCTCGGCCTCTCCGCGCTGCCACTGGTCGCAGCCGCCATCACCGCCATCGGCCTCGTGCTGGCGCTGTGGAGCCTGCAGCTTGACCGCACCGCGACCGCGGTCGCGGCGTGCCCGGCGGAATAGGAGAGCAGTCATGGACTACCGCAATCTCGGCGCTTCCGGGCTCAAGGTCCCCGTCCTCAGCTTCGGCACCGGCACGTTCGGTGGTCAGGGCCCGCTGTTCTCCGCCTGGGGCCGCAGCGGCGTTGAAGAGGCCCGCCGGCTGGTCGACATTTGTCTCGATGCCGGCGTCAATCTGTTCGACAGCGCGGACGTCTATTCGAACGGCGCCTCCGAGGAGATCCTCGGTGCCGCGATCAAGGGCCGGCGCGACAAGGTGCTGATCTCGACCAAGATGAGCCTGCCGATGGGCGAGGGCCCGCTCGACGCGGGCTCGTCGCGACAGCGGCTTGTGACCTCGGTCGATGCGGCGCTGCGCAGGCTCGGCACTGACACGATCGACCTGCTTCAGCTCCACGCCTTCGACGCGTTCACGCCGATCGAGGAGGTGCTGTCCACACTCGATACGCTCGCGCGCGCCGGCAAGCTGCGCTATGTCGGCGTCTCGAATTTCGCCGGCTGGCAGCTGATGAAGTCGCTCGCCCTTGCGGACCGGCATGGCTGGCCCCGCTATGTCGCGCACCAGGTCTATTACTCGCTGCTCGGCCGCGACTATGAATGGGAGCTGATGCCGCTCGCACGTGACCAGGGCGTCGGCGCGCTGGTCTGGAGCCCGCTGGGCTGGGGGCGGCTCACCGGAAATATCCGGCGCGGTCGGCCGCTGCCGCAAGGAAGCCGCCTGCACGCAACCGCGCAGTTCGGCCCGCCCGTGGACGAGGCGCGGCTTTACGCCGTCGTTGACGTGCTGGATGCGATTGCCGCGGAGACGGGTCATACCGTGCCGCAGGTCGCGATCGCCTGGCTATTGTCGCGGCCCACCGTCTCCTCCGTGATCATCGGCGCGCGCGACGAAGCGCAGTTGCGCGACAATCTCGGCGCGGTCGGCTGGTCGCTGAGTGCGGATCAGGTCAAGCGTCTCGACGAGATCAGCGCGGTGATGCCGCCTTATCCCTACTATCCCTACCGCATCCAGGAGGGCTTTGCGCGGTTGAACCCGCCGTTGGTGTGAGGGATCGCTAATAGAAGGCGGCAATCGCCGCGCCTATTCCTTGCGGAAGGTTTGCCTCGCTCTTCAGCGTGTCGATGAAGACGGGATCATCGACCACCGTAAGGCCATCCAGCTTGATCGGGTGCAGCGGCTCGGGCGCCGCTGCAGCCGTGGCGAGCAGATCGGAAGATCGGTCCCCATTCAATCCGGAAATCCTGAGGATCATAGGCTTGGGCGCCAGGGTAGGTGGCGCACAGATCGCGAAAGGGTTGTTCGCCGTATCCGCTGTCGAACTCCGTGAGCATGGCAATGCTCCAATCAGTCGAGGTCAAATGGCTACCTCACTGAACCTGTCTCCGCAGCAATCTTGGCGGTCATATCATGTACGACTCAACCAGTATATGGGTCGAGCCAGGTCGCCCAAAGGTTCAGGACGGTCGGCCGCTTGTTACTTGCCGCTGCAGAGCGTCGCGACGGCGCGCCATGCAGAAACGCGCCTGTACAGGGTCGCGTGACCTCCATAACCTCCGCCGCGCAATTTTTTGGAGATGCGACGTGGCGAAGAAGACGGCGAGCAAGAAGAAAAGTGCCTCAAAGAAGGTGACCAAGACCTCAAGCAAGACGAGTACCGTCCGAAAGGGCGCCGTCGCGAAAACCGCGAAGAAGACAGTCAAGAAGGCGGCACCGCGCAAAACGGCTGCAGTCCGCCGTCCCAAGGGGCCGGTCTGGCAATGGTCCGCGGTCGAGACCGCGGCCGCGATCCGCTCCGGCGCAATTTCCGCCGTCGAGACGGTCGAGGCGCATCTGGACCGGATGCGCGCGGTCAATCCCAGGCTGAATGCGGTGGTCGTCGATCTCGGCGAGGAGGCGCTGAAGGCGGCGCATGCGGCGGACAAGCAGCGCGCCAAGGGCAGCGAGCTCGGCCTCCTGCATGGCGTGCCCATCACGATCAAGGAAAACGTTGACTACGAGGGGCGGCCGAACTTCAACGGTGTGCCGGCGAACAAGGATCTCATCGCGCCGTCGGACTCCCCTGTCGTCAGCAACCTGAAGAAGGCCGGCGCCATCGTCATTGGTCTCACCAACACGCCGGAATTCTCCTTCCGCGGCTTCACCGACAATCCCTTGCACGGCCTGACGCTGAACCCCTGGGATCCTGATATCACCTGCGGCGGCTCTTCGGGCGGCGCGGGGTCGGCGGTTGCCGCCGGCATCGGCACCATCGCCCATGGCAACGACATCGGCGGCTCGCTGCGCTGGCCGGCGCATTGCAACGGCGTTGCCACCATCAAGCCGACGCAGGGCCGCATCCCCGCCTTCAACGGCAGCGCAACGGCCGAGCGGCCGATGCTGGCGCATCTGATGTCGGCGCAGGGGCCGCTCGCCCGTCACGTCGCCGACGTTCGCCTTGCGCTGGAGGCGATGAGTCAGCGCGATCCGCGCGATCCCTGGTGGGTGCCGGCGCCGCTGATCGGCGAGAGGCCGAAGGGTCCCATCAAGGTCGCACTCGCAAAGATTCCGGAGGACATGGATGTTGATCCGTCCGTAGCCGCGGCGCTGCGTCAGGCCGCCGATCACCTCGAGCGTTCCGGCTATCGCGTCAGCGAGGTCGAAGTGCCCGACATCAACGGCGTCTGGCAGACATGGTGCGACATCATCACCAACGAGACGGTGGTGATGCAGGAGGCCGGCATGCTGAAGGTCACGTCCGAGGATTTTCACAAGGCCTGGGGCGGCATGAGGGCCAAGGCCAATGGGCTCGATCTCAAGGCCTGGATGCAGGCGACGGCCGCGCGCAACGGTCACATCCGCGCGTGGCAATTGTTCTTCGAGGACTACCCGGTGGTGCTCGCGCCCACCACGGTGAAGCCGACGCCGGGCCCGCGCGACGACACCGTCAGCGCCGAGCGCGTGCAGCAGATCTTCTGGGGCGAGATCCGCTTCATCTCCGCGATCAACGTGCTGGGCTTGCCCGGCGCGGTGGTGCCGGTCGCCGTCCACGAGGGCAAGCCGATCGGCGTGCAGCTCATTGCCGGCCGCTATCGCGAGGACCTCGCGCTCGATGCCGCAGCTGCGATCGAGAAGCGCGCCGGCGTGATCGCCCATCGGCTCTGGGAGACGATGGCCTGAACTCTCGCTTGCGGGCTCCGCGCGTAACGCGCGGAGCTCGGCCAGTTTTCAGCAGGGCCGGCATGGCACATCAATTCACGAATCCAATTTAACTCGAATTTTAGCCAATTCACCAACAAGCGTTAGGGTTACTTCCTCGATCTCTAAGCGAATTATTGTCCGCTTTACCACCCGCCTCTAACAGAGGGAGCGCGGACAACGCACGTGCCTCATACAGGCCAATAAGTGCGGCCCGCTCCACGCGGAGGTGGCACGATGCGCAACGAGACGATCGCTATTCACGCCGGCTACGAACCCGAAGCCACCACGCACGCGGTCGCCGTGCCGATCTACCAGACCGCGGCCTACGCTTTCGACAGCGCCGATCATGGCGCGGCCCTGTTCAATCTCGAGGCCGAAGGTTTCCGCTACAGCCGCATCGCCAATCCGACCAGCGCGGTGCTGGAGAAGCGCATCGCCGAACTCGAAGGCGGCGTCGGCGCGCTCGCGGTCGCGACCGGCCAGGCGGCACTGCATTTCGCCTTCGTCAACGTCGCCGATCACGGCGGCAACATCGTGTCCGTGCCGCAGCTCTACGGCACGACGCACACGCTGCTCTCGCACATCCTGCCGCGCCAAGGCATCGCCGGCCGCTTCGCCGAGAGCGACGCGCCCGATGCAATCGCAAGGCTGATCGACAAGAATACCCGCGCGGTGTTCGCCGAGACCATCGGCAACCCCGCCGGCAATGTCTGCGACATCGAGGCGCTGGCGAAGATCGCCCATGCGCACGGCGTGCCGCTGATCGTCGACAACACGGTCGCAACGCCGATCCTGCTCAAGCCGTTCGACTACGGCGCCGATATCGCCGTGCATTCGCTGACCAAGTTCCTGGGAGGCCACGGCACCACGCTCGGCGGCGCCATCGTCGATTCCGGAAATTTTCCGTGGGCGAAATACGCCGACCGCTTCCCTGCCTACAACAAGCCGGACGCGTCCTATCACGGTCTCGTCTACGCCGAGCGCTTCGGCCGGACCGCCTATATCGAGCGCGCGCGCAGCGTCTATCAGCGCACCATGGGCTCGGTGCTGTCGCCGTTCAACGCCTTCCTGCTGCTGCAGGGCATCGAGACCGTGGCGCTGCGCATGGAGCGCCATGTCGAGAACGCCCGCAAGGTCGCCGAATTCCTCCGCAGTGATCCGCGCGTTGCCTGGGTCAACTACACGGGCTTCCCCGACAGTCCCTATTACCCCCTCGTCCAAAAGTATCTCGACGGCAACGCCTCGTCGCTGTTCACCTTCGGCATCAAGGGCGGCATGGAAGCCGGCAAGACCTTCTATGATGCGCTGAAGCTGATCACGCGCCTCGTCAATATCGGCGATGCCAAATCGCTGGCCTGCCATCCGGCCTCGACCACGCACCGCCAGATGTCGGCGGAGCAGCAGCGCGCCGCCGGCGTGCTGCCGGAGACGATCCGCCTGTCGATCGGCATCGAGCATGTCTCTGACATCATCGAGGACATCGAGCAGGCTCTGGAAAGAGCCTGTCCGTCGTCGCGCCTTCAGGCCGCGGAGTAGGCGGACGGCCCGATGACGATCTTGATCGAAAGGGATCAGGGCATATCGAGCCCGGCGCTGGTGCCGG
Organism: Bradyrhizobium sacchari; assembly: GCF_002068095.1. Lineage (GTDB taxonomy): Bacteria > Pseudomonadota > Alphaproteobacteria > Rhizobiales > Xanthobacteraceae > Bradyrhizobium > Bradyrhizobium sacchari. The sequence goes on from NZ_LWIG01000069.1 coordinate 55,944, forward strand.
CCGAGCGCGATCTGGCGCGCGATCCAGCCGGCGCCGAGCTCACTATCGGACTGATCAACAACATGCCGGATCCGGCGCTGAAGGCGACCGAGCGGCAGTTCATGAAGCTGCTGCAGGCCGCCGCGGGCCCGCGCCGCATCCGCTTTCACTGCTTCTCGCTGCCTTCGGTCAAGCGCTCGCCGGAAGCGAAATGGCATGTCGAGAGCGAATATTCCGATCTCAAAGAGCTCAAGCGCGGGCGCTTCGACGGGCTGATCGTGACCGGCGCAGAGCCGATCGCGCCCGAGCTCCACCAGGAACCATATTGGCGCGACCTCACCGATCTGATCGATTGGGCCAGGACCAACACGCGCTCGACGATCTGGTCATGCCTTGCCGCGCACGCAGCGGTGCTGCATCTCGACGGCATCGCACGACGACGGTTGCCGACCAAATGTCACGGCATTTTTGCTTGCGAAGCAGTGACGGACGACCCGTTGACGCGAGAAGCGCCTGCCCCGCTCAAGGTTTCGCATTCACGCCTGAACGAGCTCGCCGAAAGCGACCTCGCGGAAGCCGGCTATCAGGTGTTGACCCGCTCGGCCGAGGCCGGGGTCGACGTCTTCGTCCGCCAATATGCCAGCCGCTTCGTGTTCTTCCAGGGCCATCCGGAATATGATGCGCTGTCACTCCAGCGCGAATATCTGCGCGACATCGGCCGCTATCTCGCGCGCGAGCGCGAGTCCTACCCGCATGTGCCCGTGAGCTATTTTGACGCAGTCACTGAAGAGAGGCTGGCGCGCTTCGAGAAGCGGGCGAAGCACCAGCGGCATCCGGCGTTGACCAACGACCTGCCGGCCCTCAATTTGCGGGCCGATATCGCCGTCGGCAGCGCGGCGGCGGTGCTCTTCCGCAACTGGCTGCAATATCTCGGTGCGGAAGCCGATGCCTCGGTCCTGGCGCGCTAGTCCAAGGAGCTTTCGTTCGGCGTTAGGATTACCAAAGCGTTAGGCTTGCCTCGACTGGCGCCTGAATGTTTCAGTACAGAAATACGGAATCGCAGGAAGCGCAGTCGTGTGGTCGGCACTCCAGGGACGCGTGAACAATCGGCTGGCCCGGCATTTCCGCGCCGCGCCGCACCGCTTGCCTGCCCACGCGCCGATGGTGAGCTTCACCTTCGACGATGCGCCCGATAGCGCCGCCGGCGAGGGCGCCTCGCTGCTCGAAGCGCATGGCGGCCGCGGCACTTACTACATCGCCGGCAGCCTGATCGACCAGCCGTCGGATCACTGGCATGGGCTGTCGAACGACGCGATCGTGCGGCTTCACCGTGCCGGTCACGAGATTGCCTGCCATACCTTCTCGCACCAGTGCTCGGCCAATCTCGACGAGGCCGCCATGGGCCGCGAGATCGAGCGGAACCGCAGCCATTTCCGCGCCATCGATTCCTCGATCGCTCTGGAGAATTTCGCCTATCCTTATGGGATCGCCTCGGTCTGGCGCAAGCCGCAGCTCGCAAAAGCCTTCCGCTCGGCGCGCGGTATCCTCCCCGGCGTCAATCGCGACGTCATCGACCTCCAATTCCTGCGCGCTTCGCCCCTGGTCAATTGCGAGATCGATCCGGCAGGCGTCGATCGCTATTTCGACGAGGCGGCCGCAAGCGGTGGCTGGCTCATCTTCTACAGCCACGACGTCGCCGATGCGCCGAGCCCCTATGGCTGCACGCCGCACCTGATGCGCCACGCGCTGGAGGCGGCGGACAAGCGCGACATGCCGATCGTGACGGTCGCAGAAGCATTGCGGCGAATCGGGGCGTAGCTGCTTTCTTCCTTCTCCCCTTGTGGGAGAAGGTGGCGCGAAGCGCCGAATGAGGGGTATGTCTCCGTAAAGCGAGCCTCATCGAATCCGCGGATAGATACCTCTCACCCGTCTCGCCGCTTCGCGGCAAGCCACCCTCTCCCGTAAGGGGGGAGAGGGGGAGACCGCCTACTTGTCCCCCCAAACAGTCTTGCCATGGCCGCACCGGCATGCGACTGGCGTTGTGACGAATCCCACGGCCTTGCTCCGACACGCTCATGAACGCCTCTTCCACCGCTCCGCTGCCCGCGCCGGCCAACGGCCGCGATGCGTTGTCGGTGCTGCATTCGGTGTTCGGCCTGCCGGGGTTTCGCGGGGCGCAAGGCGACATCATCCGGCACGTCACCGATGGCGGCAATTGCCTTGTTCTGATGCCGACCGGCGGCGGCAAGTCGCTGTGTTACCAGCTACCGTCCCTGCTGCGTGAAGGCTGCGGCATCGTGGTCTCGCCGCTGATCGCGCTGATGCGCGACCAGGTCGCGGGCCTGCTGGAGGCTGGCGTCAACGCCGCCGCGCTCAACTCGTCGCTGTCGCCGCAGGAAGCCTCCGACATCGAACGCCGCCTGATCGCAGGCGATCTCGATCTGCTCTATGTCGCGCCGGAACGGCTGGTCACGCCGCGCTGCCTGTCGCTGCTGGCACAGGCGAAAGTTGCGCTGTTCGCGATCGACGAAGCGCATTGCGTCTCGCAATGGGGGCACGACTTCCGCCCGGAATATGTCGGCCTCTCCGTCATCGCCGAGCGCTTTCCCGATGTGCCGCGCATCGCACTCACTGCGACCGCCGACGAGCTGACGCGCAAGGAGATCGTCGAGCGGCTTCAGCTTGCCGGTTCCCCGCAATTCGTCTCCAGCTTCGACCGCCCCAACATCCGCTACGAGATCGTGGACAAGCGCAACGCGGTGTCGCAGCTCAAGGAGTTCATCCGGGAGCGGCATATGGGCGACGCCGGCGTCGTCTACTGCCTGTCGCGCAACCGTGTCGAAGAGGTCGCCGCCGCGCTTGACGAGGCCGGCATCGCCGCGCTGCCCTATCATGCCGGCCTCGACAGCAACGTGCGCTCGCGCAACCAGGACCGCTTCCTCAACGAGGACGGCATCGTCATCGTCGCCACCATCGCCTTCGGCATGGGCATCGACAAGCCCGACGTGCGTTTCGTCGCCCATCTCGATCTGCCCAAGAGCATCGAGGCTTATTACCAGGAGACGGGGCGCGCCGGGCGCGACGGCAAGCCGTCGGCGGCATGGATGGCCTACGGCCTCTCGGACATCGTTCAGCAGCGCCGCATGATCGACGAGTCGGCCGGGTCAGAGGATTTCAAGCGCGTCTCGATCCGCAAGCTGGATGCGCTGGTGGGCCTCGCCGAAACCGCGCATTGCCGGCGTCGGCGCCTGCTTGGCTACTTCGGTGAGGTCGTGACGGCCGAGAGCTGCGGCAACTGCGACAATTGCCTGACGCCGCCAAAGATGCGCGACGGCAAGGTGCTGGCGCAGAAGCTGCTGTCCTGCGTCTATCGCACCGGACAGCGTTTTGGCGCGATGCACCTGATCGACGTGCTGATCGGGCGCCTGACCGAGAAGGTCACGCAGTTCGGCCACGACAAGCTGTCGGTGTTCGGCATCGGGCGCGAGCTCAACGAGAAGCAGTGGCGCACGGCGCTGCGGCAGCTGGTGGCGATGGGCCATTTGCAGAGCGACAGCGAGGCCTATGGCGCGTTGAAGCTGACGGAGTCCGCGCGCGGCGTGCTGCGCGGAGAAACGGACGTCTGGCTGCGCGAGGAGGCGCCCGGTACCCGTCTCGGGTCAAGCCGCGCCAAATCCCGCCGCGGCGATCTTGCTCCCGCGGCGAGCGCGCCGCAGGGCGACATCGATCCCGAATTGCGCGCGCGGTTGCGGTCCTGGCGTTCGGAGGTGGCGCGCGAGCGCGGCGTGCCGGCCTATGTGGTGCTGCACGACGCCACCGTCGACGGCATCGTGCGGGCCTGGCCGACCACGCTGGACGAGCTGCGCAACGTGCAGGGCATCGGCGACAAGAAGCTCGAACATTACGGCGACGAGCTGCTGCAGATCATCAGGACGCGGTAGGGTATCTCGTCATCCCGGACAAGCGCGCCCAAAGCGCGCGCAGATCCGGGATCCATAATCACAGGCCGTGGGAAGCGACACGCTGATTGCCCCAGCGTGCTTCAACAATTGGCAGCCGGTTTAATGTCGTCCTGGCTTTTGCCAGGACGACATTAGAAGGGAGCGAGAGCTACGCTATCTCAGCCATTCCGGAACGCGTAGCCGTAGCCGTTGAGTGCCGGCGCGCCGCCGAGATGGGCGTAGAGAATCTTCGCGCCCTTCTCGAAATAGCCCTTCTTGGTCAGGTCGATCAGGCCCTGCATCGACTTGCCCTCGTAGACGGGGTCGGTGATCATGGCTTCGAGACGCGCGGTGAGTCGGATCGCCTCCTTGGTCTCTTCCGACGGCACGCCATAGGCGGGATAGGCGTAGTCCTCGATCAGCACGACGTCGTCAGCGACGATGTCCTTGCCGAGCTCGACGAGCTTGGCCGTGTTCTGCGCGATCGAGAGCACCTGCGCTTTCGTCTGCGCCGGCGTGAAGGAGCCGTCGATGCCGATCACCTTGCGCGCGCGGCCGTCGGCGGCGAAGCCGACCAGCATGCCGGCATGGGTCGAGCCGGTGACGGTGCAGACGATGATGTAGTCGAACTTGAAGCCGAGCTCCTTCTCCTGCTTGCGCACTTCCTCGGCAAAGCCGACATAGCCGAGCCCG
>NZ_LWIG01000069.1:60594-69433 GCF_002068095.1 Bradyrhizobium sacchari
GCGGGAATCGCGTAGGGCTTGCCGCCCGCCGCCTTCACCTCCTCGATCGCCTGCTCCCAGCTCTTGCGGATGCCGATGTCGAAACCGTCGTCGACGAGGCGCACGTCGGCGCCCATGATGCGCGAGAGCATGATGTTGCCGACGCGGTCATAGACGGCGTCCTCGTGCGGCACCCAGGCCTCCTGCACCAGGCGGCACTTCATGCCGATCTTGGCGGCGACGGCCGCGATCATGCGAGTGTGGTTGGACTGCACGCCGCCGATCGACACCAGCGTGTCGGCATTTGAGGCGATCGCATCCGGAATGATGTATTCGAGCTTGCGCAGCTTGTTGCCGCCATAAGCGAGACCGGAATTGCAGTCCTCGCGCTTGGCATAGATCTCGACATTGCCGCCGAGATGCTTCGACAGCCGCTCCAGTTTCTCGATGGGCGTCGGGCCGAAGGTCAGCGGGTAGCGCGCGAATTTTTCCAGCATGGTCAGGTCATCCCGATTGGCGTTGATCTCCGGATGTGGCTAGCACTGTACCGGGAAAATGTGCTCTCAATTATCGCGGTCGTGCTGCACGAATTCTTGCATCAATAGCGCGATTGGCTAATATTTCTTCCGAAACTGGCTATATTAACGGAAGCTTCTTTCATGGCGGCCCGGCTTGATCGCACTGACCTTAAGATATTGAGATTGCTGCAAAATAACGGCCGGCTGAGCAATGCCGAGCTGGCCGAAACCGTCGCGATCAGCCCCGCCACCTGCCACCGCCGCACCCAGCGCCTGTTTGAGGACGGCTTCATCGCCACGGTGCGCGCCATGATCGCCCCGAAGAAGGTGGCGAAGGGCACGCTGGTGATGGTCGGCGTCGTGCTCGACCGCTCGACGCCGGAAAGCTTCGCCATCTTCGAGCAGGCGGTCGCAAAACTGAAATTCGTGCTCGACTGCCATCTCGTCGCCGGCGACTTCGATTACTTCCTCAAGATCCGCGTCGGTGACATGGAGGACTTCAACCGCATCCATGGCGAGCAGCTCATCGCGCTGCCCGGCGTGCGCCAGACCCGCACCTTTTTCGTGATGAAGGAGGTCGTCGACAACGCGCCGCTGGAGTTCTAGGCATCAGCTATTGATGCGCGATCCGCATCATGAGAGATTCGTGCGATGCAGACATTCCCCTTCCGCCAGCACAATCCGGCCGGGCCGGCCTATCGGCGCGGCTGGGTCGACGAGGCCGTCGCGGCGATCGAGGCCGACCAGTGCCGCACCGCCGACACGCATCTGATCCGTTTGATCGTGCCGGCGCTGTCAGGCATCGACATCTACCTCAAGGATGAATCCACGCATCCGACCGGCAGCCTGAAGCATCGCCTGGCGCGTTCGCTGTTCCTCTATGCGCTCTGCAACGGTCACATCCGCGAAGGCACGCCCGTCGTCGAGGCCTCGTCGGGCTCGACCGCTGTGTCGGAAGCCTATTTCGCGCAGATGATCGGCGTGCCCTTCTATGCCGTGATGCCGCGCACGACCTCGGCGGAGAAGATCGCGGCGATCGAGCATTATGGCGGCAACTGCCATCTGATCGACGACGGCCGCGCGCTCTATGCGGAGGCCGCCGCGCTCGCCGCCCGGCTGAATGGCCATTACATGGACCAGTTCACCTTCGCCGAGCGCGCCACCGACTGGCGCGGCAACAACAACATCGCCGAATCGATCTTCACGCAATTGGCGGGCGAGCCGCACCCGATTCCGGACTGGATCGTGATGGGCGCCGGTACCGGCGGCACCTCGGCCACCATCGGGCGATATCTGCGCTACCGCCAGTATCCGACACGGCTGTGCGTTGCCGACGTCGAGCAATCCGCCTTCTTCGACTGCTTCCGTACACAGGATCGCTCCCATGTCTGCGATCGCCCGTCGCTGATCGAGGGCGTCGGCCGTCCCCGCTGCGAGCCGTCCTTCGTGCCGGGCGTGGTCGACCGCATGATGAAGATCCCGGATGCGGCGACGATCGCGGCGATGAACGTGCTGTCGCGCCGGCTGCGCCGCGTGGTTGGCGGCTCCACCGGCACCAACTTTCTGGCGACGTGCCGGCTCGCCGCGGAGATGCGCCGGGCGAATGCCACGGGCTCGCTGGTGACGCTGATCTGCGATTCCGGTGAGCGCTACCGGCAGACTTACTATGAGCCGGAATGGCTGAAGGGGCGCGGTCTGGATCCTGCGCCATTCGAGGCGACGTTGTCGTCGTTCATCGAGACAGGTGCGCCACTGGCGCTGGACGTCGACGACGTCGTCAATCCGCAGAGCGCATAGGGCCCCAAAGGCTCACAGCTGATATCTCCGTGCGATTTGCGAAATGGCACGGCCCGTCACGGCAACTTCACTTGCCTTGCACGCGCCTGCGGGTGACGGTTGCGTCCTCTCAACGAGGAGATTCCACCGTGCGCCTCCCCATTCTCGATCCCAAGGATCTGACCGCCGAACAGAAGCCGCTCTATGACGACATGCAGGCCGGCATCAAGGATCACTTCAAGGGCTTTGTGAACATGCGCGACGACGGCGCGCTGCTCGGGCCCTGGAATCCCTGGATCCGCGAGCCGCGCTTTGGCAAGCCGGTGTGGGAGCTGGTCAAGGCGATCGCGTCGAACCCGCTGCTGCCGGCCGCTGTGCGCGAGGTCGCCATCCTCGTCACCGGTTCGCATTTCCGCTCCGGCTACGAGCTCTATGCCCATGTGCTGGTGGCCGAGCAGCGTGGTCTTTCCGACGAGAAGCTCGCGACCATCGTCGCCGGCCAGCGGCCGGTCGATCTCACCAAGCAGGAGGCTGTTGCCTATGACATGGCGTCGGCTCTTGTGAGCGGCGGCGTGCTGCCGGAGCTGACATATCGCGCGGCGGTCAAGGAGTTCGGCGAGCATGGCGCGGCCGAGCTGTCCTATCTCGTCGGCGTCTACTGCATGGTCTCGGTCACGCTCAACACCTTCGACGTGCCGGTGCCGGAGTAGACGCAGCGTCCGTCGATCACTCCGCCGCCTTATCTGCAGGCGGCGGGGGCGCCCAGGCGATGCAGCGATTGCGGCCTTCGCTCTTGGCCTGGTAAAGCGCATGATCTGCCGCACCCATCAGCGCATCGATGCCGGACATGCTGACGGTGGCCTCGGCAATGCCGATACTCACGGTGAGGGCGAACTGGATCTTCTCGGCGAAGACCTTTGTGCTCATCACGCGCCTGCGGATGCGCTCGGCCACAATCCTTGCCCGGGACAGGCTGGTCTCGGGCAGCAGCACGGCGAATTCCTCGCCGCCGAGACGGCCGACGATGTCCGACTTGCGCTTGCCGTCGAGACAGGCGGCCGCGACCGCCTTGATCGCAGCGTCGCCCACGGCATGGCCGTAGCGATCGTTGACAGACTTGAAGTGGTCGATGTCGAGCATCAGCACCGCGACGGAGCGGTAGTAGCGCTGGAAGCGGCTCCATTCCGCACCGAGGCTCTCGAGGAAGTGGCGGCGGTTGTAGAGGCCGGTGAGCGGATCGGTGGTGGCGAGCGTCTCCAGCATCGCGGCTTTTTGCGTCAGATCGGTGATGTCGACATAGGTCAGCATGCGCCCGCCATTCGACATCGTGGTGCAATGCGCCCTGATGCGGCGGCCATCCGGCGTCTGCAGGTCGCGCACGTGATCGCCGGCCTTGACCTCCTCAACGCGTCTTGCCGGAAATTTCGCGAGCTCGCTGTTGGGAAGATTGGGCGCGCTGGCGCGATGCAGGCGCCGCACCAGCGATGAATAGGCCGGCCGGCTCGCCGCCTCCTCGTCGCTCACCTCCCAGAACCGCCGCATCCGCCGGTTCATGAAGGTGGCCTGCAGGTCGGAATCGAGCAGCAGGACGCCGTCCTGAACGTTCTCCAGCGCATCCCGCAGCAGCTTCAGCTCGTCCGCGGTGCGCACGATATCGGTGACGGGCGTATAGGTCAGCATGCGGCCGCCGTCGGGCAACGGCGTCACCTGGACGCGCACGACGTCGCCATTGGTCCGGCGCAGGTCGATCGGGGTCGGATCACCGGCCTCGATCACGCGAACGCGCTCCGCCACCAGGGCATCGAGTTCAGGGTCGGGCACCTCATAGGCGCCGGTGTCGCGGCCGTGGTGAAGCAGCGTGAGGATCGATGGATTGCTGTCGGCCACCTGGTCGGGCAGGCGCCACATCTCGCGAAACGAACGGTTGATCAAGCGTGCCCTGAGGCTGGAGTCGAGCAGCACGATGCCCGTCGGCACATGATCGAGCGCGGCGCGCAGCGCCAGCATCTGGCCGCGCATCAGCGCCTCGGACGAGCGTTCCCGCTCCTCGCCGGCCGCCCTCTCGCTGCCCGGCTGCTCGAAGGCGACCCCGACCTGGCGGTCGGAGCGCCAGATCACGCGGCAGGCAAGAATGTCTCGCCCCGCGAGCCTGAGCTGGAACCGCTCGGGCACACCGAGGCCGCTCTCCATCTCGACCGTCGCGGCCTCGTCGGTCAGCCGGCGTACGACGCAATCGATCGACGATTGGCCGAAATTGAAGAAGATCTTCCCAGCAAGGAACGTCCGTTCCGAAACCAAGCGGGACATTCGCAGCCTCCCACACGAAAAGCCGGCATAGTGTGGCGCAAGGTTCGTTGCGGCGAACTAACGCGATCAAGGTTTTGAGATGAGGATTAACGATCGGTTGACGCGCAATGGAGGAACCCCCGTTTCCGGCCGGTAGCAGCCGCCACGCTTTATCGAAAATCCACCACGACTCCGGTCAGTTGCGCACCGCATAGAGCGGCGTGCGCAGCGTCAGCTGGTAGGCCGGCTTCGGCGTCCATGCGATCTGCGCCGTGATGCCGAACAGGCGGTTGTCGTTGTCGTCCATGCGGTCGAGGTCGAGACGCACGGTCGGCTGGGTGAAGGATTCCGCCATCGTTCGGCCGGCGAACTGCGCGCCGCCGAAGGACTGCATACCGAGCCGCCCGGTGAACTTCCAGTTGCTCGGCCATTGATAATAGCCGCCGGCATAGAGGATCGTATTCGGCCGGATGCTGGCGAACGGGCTGGCGATCGTGGTGTGGATATATTGCACGCCGGCGAGCCAGCCCCGCGTCTCGTCCTCGTCCAGCGCGTAGTCGAATTCCAGGATGTTGTTGAAGGAGTTCGTCATGCCCTGCTCGTTCGGCACCGACTGCGTCAGCGTCGATTGCAGCGTGATGGTCGGGATCCTGCCGCCGTTCTGCTGGTAGAGGTCGGCCTGCACGCCGATGTTCCAGCTGGTGATGTCTAAGGACGACCAGCCGCCGCCGATGTCCACGGTGGAGCCCGACACGCCGCCATAGAGCGAGACGCGGTCGCTGACGTCGACGGTCATCGGCAGGTCGACGGCGATGCCTTTTGCCGCCGGCAGGCCGTTCGGCAGCGTCGTGCCGCGTTGTACCGCCAGGGCTTCGAAGGCGGCCGACAGCGAGGTGGTCCCGAAGCCGAGTCCGAGCGTGCCCGCCGGGATCGCCGAATAGATCGTGCGCATATCGAGATAGATGTTCGGCACCACCGGCTTTGCGGGCTTGTCCTCGTCATCCTCGGCCGCCAAGGCGGCGCCTGCAGAGATCGTCAGACAAAGCATCGCAATCGCGGCAGCGCGCCAAGCCGGGTGATGTGATGGGCTGCGGTGAGACACGTGACAATCCGATGCGTGGCGCCCTGATGACCAAACCGTGTCCTAGATGGAACGTGATCGCTTTCGTGGTCAAGCGCTATCCACGATGGACGGCAGGGATATGCGCGGTTACCCTGACGTGATCGCACTGACACGGTCGCCGGCCAGAGTGCAGGCCGGACAATGGAGGACGACAGCCATGAACACGTCACGCCGCATCCTGCTCACCGGTCTGGCGGGGCTCGCCGTTGCTCCGACCGCTGTCGCCGCCCCTGTACCGTCGGCCGAACCCGCCGAGGTGACGGTCGCCGAAGAGCGTTTCGCGCGCACGATCGCGACCGCGCATGCGCCCGATATCACCTGCGCGCGGCAGGCCGAGCGTTACGCTGATGCGCATTGGCCGGAATATGTCGTGGCAGCGCGCGCGGTCATTGGCGCGCGCGTGTGATTTGCGCTTTTATTTCTCCACCGCCCGCCTGACTTGCTCCCCGATCTGCGACAGCACGAGCTGCGCCTGCGGCAGGATCGCGCCCATGGCGTGGAAATTGTGGACCATGCCGTCATGGCAGACGTGCTCGACGGCGACGCCCGCGGTGAGCAGCTTGCGCGCATAGGCATTGCCCTCGTCGCGCATCGGGTCGAACTCGGCGGTGTGGATGATCGCGGTCGGCAGGCCCGCGAGCCTGCTCGCGCGCAGCGGTGAGATACGCGGATCGGCGGCATCGACGTCGCCGGGCAGATAGTCGGCGAGATCGGCTTCGATCGTGATGCGATCGATCAGATGTCCTTCGGCGAATTCCTCGCGCGAGGGCGAGGTCTCTTCGAAATCCAGCACCGGGCAGATCAGGCATTGCGCCACGATTGAGAGGCCGGCGTTTTGCAAGGCCTCCTGGCACACGATTGCCGCCAAAGTGGCGCCGGCGGAATCGCCGCCGACCACCAGCCGCTCGGCATCGATGCCGAGGGTGGGCGCCTCGCGCGCGACCCATTCGGTCGCGGCGATCGCATCGTCCACGGCCGCGGGAAATTTGTGCTCGGGCGCGAGCCGGTAGTCGATCGAGACCAGGCGGCATCCGCTGGCATGCGCAAGCGCGGCGGCGATGCGGTCATGCGTGGCAATGCTGCCGGCAACGAGGCCGCCGCCGTGGAAGAACACGAATCCCGGCGCGGATTCGCCGGCAGAAGCGGGCGAATAGAGCCGGTAGGGAAGTTCGCCGCCGGGACCGGGCAGCATGCCGTCGGAGGCGGTCACGTCAGGCGCCTCAGCGCGCGCGAACTGCATCAGCTTTGCCAGCGATTGCCGCCGTGCCTCGACGCTGGGCCGGCTCCGTCCTTGCGGCCCGGCCGCAGCCATCATGGTCAACAAACGCTTTGCGAGCGGGTCGAGCGGCATGCTGCTTCCTTCTCCCTCATGTGAAAGCGTAGCCTATCTCATGGGAAATGGCAGCGTACCTCTTCTGCGCAGGGAATCATTTAGAAGTTCCGCCAATAGTGACGCTATAGTGCGGCATCACGTCCATGGGGAGGCCGGTTATGGCCGAGATCAAGAAGGCAATCGAATATTCGCCGAGCTGGACCTTCTTCGAAGGCAAATGGCATGACGGCAATGTGCCGATCATGGGCCCGCGCACGCATGCGGCCTGGCTCGGCTCGGTCGTGTTCGACGGCGCCCGTGCGTTCGAGGGCGTCGCGCCCGATCTCGACCTTCACATGGCCCGCACCAATCAATCCGCGATCAGCTTTGGCCTGAAGCCGGTGGTCGATGCCGGCACCTGGCTCGCGCTCGCAAACGAAGGTATCGCGCGTTTCGCGGCGAATGCCGAGCTCTATATCCGACCGATGTACTGGGCGCAGAGTGGGCTCGGCGGCGGCGTGCTGTTCGATCCTGACTCGACCAACTGGTGTCTGTGCATCTACGAGGCACCGATACCGAAACCCGTCGGCAACGCGATCACGCTGTCGCCGTTCCGCAGACCGACGACCGAGTGCGCGCCGGTGGAGGCCAAGGCGGCCTGCCTCTATCCGAACAATTCGCGTGCACTCGCCGAAGCGGCCTCCCGCGGCTTCCAGAATGCGCTGATGCTCGACATGCTCGGCAATGTCGCCGAGTTCGGCAATTCCAACGTGTTCATGGCCAAGGACGGCGTCGTGTTCACGCCGGTGCCGAACGGCACCTTCCTCAACGGCATCACGCGCCAGCGCGTCATCAGCCTGCTTCGCGGCGACGGCGTTACCGTGGTCGAGAAGACGCTGCGCTATGCCGACTTCCTCGCCGCCGACGAGATTTTTTCAAGCGGCAATTTCGCCAAGGTCGCGCCGGTGATCCGTATCGATGAGCGCGAGCTGAAGCCGGGCCCGTTCTACACCAGGGCGCGCAAGCTCTATTGGGACTTTGCGCATGCGGTGAAGCTGGCGGCGTAGGTCTCGCTGCTTCCACGTACTCCGTCATTGCGAGCGCAGCGAAGCAATCCAGAATCGTGTCGCGGTGACAGTCTGGATTGCTTCGCTGCGCTCGCAATGACGAGCTTGTGGGAGCATCGACATCCACAACGTCAAGCCGCGCCACGCCTCATGAGTCCCGCCTCCGAAACCGGCTGAACTGAAACGCCTGCGTCGAATCCCACGGCGTGCGGTGCGTCTCGCCCCGCGTCTCGACCAGCTCGAACGCCGGCCCGAGTTCGGCCGCAAGGCTCGCGCTGTCGTGGCGCTGCACCGGCAGGCCGCTGCATTTCTCCGGACCATCGGGTGCGAACGTCGCGATGATGACTTGTCCGCCGGGCGCGACCGCCGACCGCAGGCGCTCGACGTAAGCCGCTCTGTCACCAGGATCGGTCAGGAAATGAAACGCCGCGCGATCGTGCCAGACATCGTAGGTCCTGGTCGGCCGCCATGTGGTGGCGTCCGCGACGATCCAGTCGACCGTTGAAGCGGCTGCGCCGATGCGCGTTTTCGCAACCTCAAGCGCGTTGGCGGAGAGGTCCAGCACGGCGAGACGGCGATATCCGTCCTGAAGCAACGCATCCACCAGCCGCGATGCGCCGCCGCCGATATCGATGATGGCTGCGTCATGGTCGGAGTTGGCTGCGCGAATCATCGCGAGCGAGGTCGCCGGGCTGTCCTGATACCAGCTGACCTCGGCCTCGCCCTTGGTGGCGTAGACGCTCTCCCAGTGCGTGGTGCGGTCGGGCATGGCGGCTCC
>NZ_LWIG01000069.1:69449-131094 GCF_002068095.1 Bradyrhizobium sacchari
GCGCCCGCCGCTTGCGGACGCGCCGGCACGAACGGAGGACCTACTCGTCCTTCTTGGACATCCGCTCGAGGCGCTCCTGCATTTCCTTCATCTGCTGGCGCAGGTCGTCGATGTTGCTGTCCTTGGGCGCCTCGGCGTTGGCGTCGGGCTCCGGCTCGGGACTGGCCGCCGGGCGGGGCGCGGCGAACGGCTTGAACATCGAGAAGGTCTGCTGGAACAGCTCCATGTTGCGGCGGACCTGCTCCTCCAGCGGCGCAAAGGGCGTGCCGGACAGCGTGTTGGCGATCTGCTTGCGGAATTTCTCCTGCTCCTGGGTCAGCGTCGCGATCGACTGCTCCAGATATTTCGGCACCACCATCTGCATGCTGTCGCCGTAGAAGCGGATCAGCTGGCGCAGGAAGGTGGTCGGCAGCAGGTTCTGGCCGGCCTTGTTCTCCTGCTCGAAGATGATCTGGGCCAGCACGGAGCGGGTGATGTCGTCGCCGGTCTTCGCGTCGTAGACCAGGAAATCTTCGCCGTCCTTGACCATGGCGGCGAGGTCTTCCAGCGTCACGTAAGTACTCGTTCCGGTGTTGTAGAGCCGGCGGTTCGCGTATTTCTTGATCGTGGTGGGTTGGTCTGATTTCGCCATGGGCTCTCACTTGCAAAAACGCTGAGAACGGGAACCCGGCGGTCGATGCCGCAGGGCGGGAAGAGTACGCAACGCAACAAAATAAGCATTTTCAAAGGGGTCACGCTACCGTTTTGTGCGCCACGGTTAATCGGGCAGCAAAATCGTGCTTGCGAAAGCGCCAAGAACGCTATTTTGAATGCGCTGCGGCATGAATTCGGTCCCCCGCCGATTGACATGCCTCAACGACGTTAACAGGATGGCTGACGAGACTGGCGAGCGTTTTTCCAGCCCCGCCTGCCCCTTCACAAGAACCTCAAGCCCCAGGAGATGCCCCATGTCAGACGATGTCGTCATCGTCAGCGCCGCCCGCACCCCGGTCGGAAGCTTCAACGGAGCCTTCGCGACCCTTCCTGCCCATGACCTCGGCGCGATCGCCATCAAGGCCGCGCTGGAGCGCGGTGGCATCGAGCCCGGCCGCGTCTCGGAAGTCATCATGGGTCAGATCCTGACCGCCGCCCAGGGCCAGAACCCGGCCCGCCAAGCCTCGATCATGGCCGGCATTCCGGTGGAGAGCCCGGCCTGGGGCGTGAACCAGCTTTGCGGCTCTGGCCTGCGCACGGTCGCACTCGGCTACCAGGCGCTGCTCAACGGCGATTCCGAGATCGTGGTCGCTGGCGGCCAGGAATCCATGAGCATGGCTCCGCACGCCCAGCACCTGCGCGGCGGCGTCAAGATGGGCGGCCTCGAACTGGTCGACACCATGATCAAGGACGGCCTGTGGGATGCCTTCAACGGCTACCACATGGGCAACACCGCCGAGAACGTCGCGCGCCAGTGGCAGATCACCCGCGCGCAGCAGGACGAGTTCGCGGTCGCCTCGCAGCAGAAGGCCGAGGCCGCGCAGAAGGCCGGCAAGTTCAACGACGAGATCGTTCCCGTCACCATCAAGACCCGCAAGGGCGACGTGGTCGTCAGCGCCGACGAATATCCGCGCCATGGCGCCACGCTCGACGCGATGGCGAAGCTGAAGCCGGCCTTCGAGAAGGACGGCACGGTCACCGCGGGTTCGGCCTCGGGCATCAACGACGGCGCTGCCGCCGTGGTGCTGATGACGGCGAAGCAGGCCGCCAAGGAAGGCAAGAAGCCGCTCGCGCGCATCGTGTCCTGGGCGCAGGCCGGCGTCGATCCGAAGATCATGGGCTCGGGTCCGATCCCGGCCTCGCGCGCCGCGCTGAAGAAGGCCGGCTGGAACGTCGGCGATCTCGATCTGATCGAAGCCAACGAGGCCTTCGCGGCGCAGGCCTGCGCCGTCAACAAGGACCTCGGCTGGGACACCTCGAAGGTCAACGTCAATGGCGGCGCGATCGCGATCGGCCATCCGGTCGGTGCCTCCGGCGCGCGCGTGCTGGTGACGCTGCTGCACGAGATGCAGAAGCGCGATTCGAAGAAGGGTCTTGCTACGCTGTGCATCGGCGGCGGCATGGGCATCGCGATGTGTCTGGCGCGCGACTGAGGATCGCTGACGCGTGCGCTGCACGCGTCGGTGAGTGCGTTGCACGCGACTAAAAAGGCAGCGGTTGCAAATCAAATATTCTTCGCAACTTTGCAAGCCTCGACTAAAGAGAAACGCCCGGCTCACGCCGGGCGTTTTGTTCTTGATGTCCGTCAAACGACCCGCATAATCCGTAGCTAAAAACGATCACTCAAAAGCGTCCGAAGAGTCCAAGGAAGAGTCCAAGGGAAGGAATACGATATGGCACGTGTTGCACTGGTGACGGGTGGTACGCGGGGCATCGGAGCTGCGATCAGCAAGGCGCTGAAGGCGGCCGGCTACAAGGTCGCGGCAAGCTATGCCGGCAACGATGCGGCGGCCGAAAAATTCAAGGCCGAGACCGGCATCGCCGTCTACAAATGGGACGTCAGCAATTTCGACGCCTGCGCCGAAGGCGTGAAGAAGGTCGAGGCCGAGGTTGGCCCGGTCGACGTGCTCGTCAACAATGCGGGCATCACCAAGGACGGCGCCTTCCACAAGATGAGCCTCGAGCAATGGAACGCCGTGATCGGCACCAATCTCGGTTCGCTGTTCAACATGTCGCGCCAGGTGATCGAAGGCATGCGCGGGCGCAAGTTCGGCCGCATCATCAACATCTCCTCGATCAACGGCCAGAAGGGCCAGTTCGGCCAGGTGAACTACTCCGCGGCCAAGGCCGGTGAGATCGGCTTCACCAAGGCTCTGGCGCTGGAGAACGCCAAGGGCGGCGTCACCGTGAACGCGATCTGCCCGGGCTACATCAACACCGAGATGGTGCAGGCGGTCCCGAAGGACGTGCTGGAAAAGGCCATCCTGCCGCTGATCCCGATCGGCCGGCTCGGCGAGCCCGAGGAAATCGCGCGCGCGGTCGTATTCCTGGCCGCCGATGAAGCCGGCGCCATCACCGGGTCGACGCTGTCGGTCAACGGCGGCCAGTACATGGTGTGATGCATCGCATCACGTCTGATCTCGAGGCCAACGTCTCGCGATGCCTGGGCTTGTCTTGGGCATCACGACCTGTCATTCCGGGGCGCCGCGACCGCGGCGAACCCGGAATGTTGAGATTCCGGGTCTGGCGCCACGCGCCATCCCGGAACGATGAGACCTTCTGCAATGACTCCCCGCACTGCGACGCTGATCGGATTGACCGCAATCCTGATGTGGTCGCTGCTGTCGGTGATGACGGTCGCGACCGGGAAGATCCCGGCGTTCCAGCTCGCAGCGATGACTTTTGCGATCGGCGGTCTGGTCGGCCTGCTGACCTGGATCGGCCGCGGCGATGCCGCCAAGAGCCTGCGTCAGCCGCTGGTGGTGTGGGCCGTCGGTGTCGGCGGATTGTTCGGCTATCACGCGCTGTACTTCCTTGCGCTACGCTTCGCGCCGCCAGCCGAGGCCGGCCTGCTGAACTATCTCTGGCCACTCCTCATCGTGCTGTTCTCGTCGTTCCTGCCGGGCGAGCGGCTGGCCGCGCATCATGTCATCGGCGCCGTGCTTGGGCTGATCGGCACGGTGCTGCTGTTCGCCGGCAACACCAGCGGTTTTGCGCCCGGAGCTGTGCCGGGACTGATCGCGGCCTTCATCGCAGCCTTCGTCTGGGCCGCCTATTCGGTGCTGTCGCGGCGGTTGAAAGCGGTGCCGACCGACGCGGTCGCGGGCTTCTGTCTCGCTACATCAGCGCTCGCCGCGCTGATGCATGGCGCGCTGGAGACCACGGTGTGGCCGGAGACCACGCTGCAATGGCTTTCCGTGATCGCGCTCGGCATCGGGCCGGTGGGCGCCGCGTTCTACGCCTGGGATATCGGCATGAAGCGCGGTGACATCCGCGTGCTCGGTGCCGCCTCCTACGCGACGCCGCTGCTCTCGACCGGCTTCCTCATCGCCGCCGGCTTTGCAAAAGCCAGTGCCAACATCGCCATCGCCGCAATCCTGATCGCCGGCGGTGGCCTGATCGCGGCGAAGGACATGGTGCTGAGGAAGCGATGACTGTTCGCCGCTTGCGCGGCGTCCTGGAATAACGGTGTAGAGCTACGGCTCCCAGCCCTTCGGCGCGAGCTCGAACTTCGCGAACTCGAACGCCGGCGCCACGGTGCAGCCGACCAGTGTCCACTCGCCCGTGGTCTCCGCCATCTGCCAGGCGTTGGCCGGCACGATTCCCTGAGGCCGTTCGCCGCTGACGAGATCCGTGCCGAGCCGCACCTCGTGCTGCGAGCAGCCCTCATGGGCAATGCGCAGCATCAAGGGGCTGCCGGCGTAATAGTGCCAGGTCTCGACTGCGTCGATGCGATGCCAGTGCGAACGTTCGCCGCGCGCGAGCAGGAAATAAATGAGGGTCGAACGCGAACGGCCATTGGTGTCCGTGGTCTGGTCGCGAAACGTCTCGCGATAGTGCCCGCCTTCGGGATGCGGGCGGAGTTCGAGGCGTGCGATGATCTCGGCTGCGGTCGGCATCGATTCCCGTCAGGACTTGTTCTTCAGGATTTGTGCTTCAGGACTTGTTCTTGCGCTCGCGGAGCTCGCCGAACACCGTGGCAGCATCGGCCCCCTTCATGTGGAGCCTGGCTGCAACCGACGGCTCATCCGCGCGGAGGAACACGTTCGCCCGCTTCTCGTCACCGAGCAGCGAGGGAATGGTCGGCTTGTTCTCGGCCCGGAGCCTGGTGACCTCCGCCGCGCGCGCCTGCAGCGCCGCATTGTCGGGGTCGACGGTGAGGGCGAACTTGACGTTGGACGCGGTGTATTCGTGGCCGCAATAGAGCTTGAAGTCGTCGGGCAGGGCCCGCAGCTTCAACAGCGAATCCCACATCATCGGATAGGTGCCCTCGAACACGCGGCCGCAGCCGATCGAGAACAGCGTGTCGGCGGCGAACACCGTCTTCTCATTGTCGAACACGTAGGAGACGTGGTCGAGCGTGTGGCCGGGCGTCTCGACGACGCGCGCCAGCAGATTGCCGACCTTGACCACGTCGGCATTGGCGACGCGCAGATCAACGTTGGCGATCTTCGTCGTCTTGTCATGCGGCGCGACGACGCGGCAATTGTACTTCTGCTTGAGTTCGGCGACCCCGCCGACATGATCGCCATGGTGATGCGTGATCAGGATGTCGGTGAGCTGCCAGCCTTCGCGCTCCAGCGCCTTCAGGATCGGGCCGGCCTCCGGCGCGTCGATCGACGCCGTCGCCTTGGTTTCCACATCGTGGATCAGATAACCGAAATTGTCGTTTAAACAGGTGAAAGTACGAATTTCGGCGGCCATGACCTCTCCATCGCGCTCAGCCCCGTCAGACAAATATGGCGTTAACGTTGCGCAGGCAATGCAATATTCCGCGCGCAGGCGCGCCCCCGCGCATGTTACATTGCCGTCATGACCATCGATGTCGTCGACCTCCGTGAGTTCTATTCCCGCCGCCTCGGGATTGTGGCGCGGCAAATGATCAATCGCGGCATCCGGGAGCGCTGGCCGGGCGCCAAGGGCCAGCGCGTCCTTGGGATCGGTTACCCCACGCCGTATCTTGGGTTGTTCCGCGAAGATGCCGAGCGCTGCATCGCCTTCATGCCGGCGGCCCAGGGCGTCCTGAAATGGCCGACGGGACGGCCGGCGCTGGCCTCGCTGGTCGATGAATTCTCGCTGCCGCTTCCTGACGCCGCGGTGGACCGCATCCTGCTGGTTCACGCGCTGGAGATGTCGGACGATCCGGCCGCGCTGCTGCGCGAGGTGTGGCGGGTGCTGTCGGGTTCGGGTCGCGTCATCGCGGTGATCCCGAATCGGCGCGGCGTGTGGACCCGCACCGACAGTACGCCGTTCGGTCACGGCCGGCCGTATTCGCGCTCACAGATCACCGACCTGCTGCGCCAGACCTGGTTCACGCCGACGGCGTGGGGCGAAGCGTTGTTCATGCCGCCTTATGCCGGCGGCTGGGTGCTGAAATCCGCGCAGATGTGGGAGCGTGCCGGTGCGGCCCTGTCGCTGCCCTTTGCCGGTGTGCACATCGTCGAGGCCACCAAGCAGGTCTATCGCGCGATCCCCGCCAAGCGCGAGCGGGCGCGGCTGATTCCCTCGCTGGCCAAGCCCGTGCTGGTGCCGTCCTCGACGACCGTGACGCGCAGTTAGCTTCACCTCTCCCCACGGGAGAGGCGGCCAGTGCCAGCGGCTCTCACCGATTCAGCTGACGACATCCTCAAAAACAAATCGTCCCGGCGGGGCCGGGACGATTCAGGTCAAAAAATCGGAAGAGGCTTACTCGCCCGAGGCGACCTCGTCGCTGGGCGCGGCGGGCGCCGCTTCACGATCGGGACGCGGCCCATGCGGCCGGCGACGCCGGCGCGGATAACGCTCGCCGCCACCACCGCCCTCGAAGCTGCCCTGGCCGCCATTCGCCTGCGGCTGTGCGCCGGTGATGAAGGAGGGCAGGCGGTCGACGCTGCCGGCATCGGCGATGACGGGCTGCGGCTGGTTCGCGGGTTGCGGCTGCGGCTGATATTGCGGCTGCGGACGATGGTCGCGTTCGCGGTGCTCGCGCGGCTGCTGGTTATCGCGCTGATAGGGCTGCTGATTGTCGCGCTGCTGGTGATCACGCTGGTGATGATCGCGCTGGCCGTCGCGGTCGCGCATGAAGGGCTGCTGCTGCGGCTGCGGCACGAAGCCAGGTTCCTGGCCGAACGCCGAGAAGTTCTCGCCGTCGTCGTCGCTGTCGTCGCTGGTGTTGCTGACCGGCTCGTCGCCGCGCGGCTGCTGGTTCTGGCGGAACTGTTCCTGGGCCGCCGCGATCAGGCGGAAATAATGCTCGGCGTGCTGGTAGTAGTTCTCGGCCGCAACGGGGTCGCCGGAGGAGCGCGCATCGCGCGCGAGCTGGAGATACTTTTCGGCGATATGCGAGGCCGTGCCGCGGATCTTGATGTCCGGTCCGTTGGACTCATAGACCCGGGTCATCGGGTTCTGGCCGCGCCGGTTGTTGTTGTTATTGTTGTTGCGGTTGCGCATCCGCTGCTTGTTCTGACCGTTTCTCATGTCCTGCCTTTAATTCCAGCCCTAAAGGTTGCACGCATTACTGATTGCCGAGACTGACCTGGTGACAGCGGTTCACATCGCTCGTACGCGCCGCGCACGAGAGCGGATTGAACCCTGCCGATGTTCGTCGACCGTCGCGTTCAACAAAGACGCGTTCCCCACCCGCCAGCATCCATTGCCAGCGAACCCATTCATATCGCCTGCCGAAACAAGCCCAGCTTTCTTGCGTAAGTCTTCAAGCGCAATATCAGGCTTTCGTTCACGTTGCGGTCGGAGAGCAGCGCAGCTCACTGGCCATCGCGCTCAACCCTGCGGCTTGGAACCATTAAATCAGTAAAGCTCTCGCCTGAGAGCCCGGCTTTCGCCCGTAGGTCTACGGGGCCGGCACCGATCTGTTGATCGGAACGTAGTCGTTCCCAAGGGATATTCCAAGAGCTTTTTACAGACCAAACCGGCTTTTATGGGGGCATTTTTCGGGCCGAAACGGCCCGTGGGATACCCGCCAAATCGGCCTTCGGTGGCCTGTCCACCACTAACGCGGCAGCGGCCATCAAGGTTTCAATATTCCGGGCCTGGCCCTGTCCGGCCTCGACGATCAGCGCGCCGCCGAGGGCGAGGCGCTCGGCCGCCTGCGGGATCAGGCCGCGGTAGGCATCATATCCGTCATTGCCGCCGTCGAGCGCCAGATGCGGATCGTGGTCGCGCACCTCGACGCTCAATTTCGGAATTTCGCCCGAGGGAATATAGGGTGGGTTCGACACGATGAGATCGAACGGACCCGAGAGCGCGGCCAGATAGGAGCAGGCGGCGAAGGCAGAACGATTGCCGAGGCCGAGGGCTGCGGCATTGCCCCGCGCGGTGCCGAGCGCGGTGAGGCTGAGATCGGTGCCGACACCGAAGGCGTCGGGAATCTCGTGCAGCAGCGCCAGCAGTATCGCGCCGGAGCCGGTGCCGATGTCGGCGATGCGGGGGCGGTGGATCTTCTGTTCGCGAAAAAGCTCGAGCGCACGCTCGACCACCGTCTCGGTGTCGGGGCGCGGGACCAGGGTAGCCTCCGAGAGGCGGAACGGCAGGCCCCAGAATTCGCGCGTGCCGAGAATGCGCGCTACCGGCTCGCCCGCGATGCGGCGCCCTGCATATTGCGCCAGCTGCAACGCCTCGGCGCTCGTGAGGGGGCGGGTGGCCTGCGCAATGAGGCCGGTGAGATCAAGGTCAAGCACGGCACTGATCAGGATGCGGGCATCTAACTCGGCTTCGTCGATCTGTGCCGATCGCAGCTGCGCCGCCAGCGCGCGGCGCGCGCTCTCGATGGATTGTCCTGCGAAGGGGTTGCTCACGCAGCCCGTCACGCAGCCGCGCCTTGCGCGGCGAGCTGCGCGGCCTGGTGCTCGGTGGTCAGCGCGTCGATCAATTCGCCCAGCGCTTCACCGGCGATCACCTGCGGCAGCTTGTAGAGCGTCAGGTTGATGCGGTGGTCGGTGACGCGCCCTTGCGGGAAATTGTAGGTACGGATGCGCTCGGAGCGATCGCCGGAGCCGACCTTCTCCTTGCGTTCGGCCGAGCGCGCGGCGTCGACGCGCTGGCGCTCGGCGTCGTAGATGCGCGAGCGCAGGATGTTCATGGCCGAGGCGCGGTTCTTGTGCTGCGAGCGGCTGTCCTGCATCATCACCACGATGCCGGTCGGGATGTGGGTGATGCGGATTGCCGATTCGGTCTTGTTGACGTGCTGGCCGCCGGCGCCCTGCGCGCGCATGGTCTCGATGCGCAGGTCCTCGTTCTTGATGTCGACGTCGACATCCTCGACCTCCGGCAGCACCGCGACGGTGGCGGCGGAGGTGTGGATGCGCCCTTGCGTCTCGGTGTCGGGCACGCGCTGCACGCGGTGCACGCCGGATTCGAATTTCAGCTTCGAGAACGCGCCGCGGCCCTGCACCTCCGCGATGATTTCCTTGTAGCCGCCGACGGTGCCTTCGCTCGCCGAGATCACCTCGACCTTCCAGCCCTGAAGGTTTGCGAAGCGCTCGTACATCCGGAACAAATCGCCAGCGAACAACGACGCCTCGTCGCCTCCGGTGCCGGCGCGGATTTCCAGCATCACGTTGCGGTCGTCCATGGCGTCCTTGGGCAACAGCGCGACGCGGATCTTCTGGACCAGCTCCTCGATCCTGGGCGTCAGCTCGTCGCGCTCGGCCTCCGCCATGCCGCGCATCTCGGCATCGGTCGCGGGATCGGCGATCAGCGCCTCGGTGTCGGCGAGCTCCTTGACGGCGGACCGGTAGGTTTTGACCGCCTCGATCAGCGGGGTGATCTCGGCGAGCTCGCGCGTGATCTGCACATAGCGCTCCGAGGCGAGCTGTCCGAGCGATTCGGCCTCAAGAGAGGCATGATGTGCAAGGAGCACGTCCAGTTTGGCTTCGGGGAGTGACGACATCGGTTCAGTCTCAAAAGGGCGGAAGGAGGCGAGGGCGGCGGAGAGCGGCGACAGGCCCGCTACAACGCAAGGCCCTCGGCCTCGGCAAATTCCGTCAGCTTCTGCCGGATCGAGACGCTGCCCGCAGGCGCGTCGAGGAGCGGGCCGAGCATCGCTTCGGCCTTCCTGGCATCGAGATCGAGCACCATCGCCTTGACCGGGCCGAGCGCGGTCGCCGAGAGCGACAGCGAGCGATAGCCCAGCCCGATCAGCGCCAGTGCGCCGATCGGCTTGGAGGCCATCTCGCCGCAGAGCGAGAGCGACTTCTGCGCGCCTTGCGCCTTGCGCGCGATGTCGCGCAGCGCGCGCAGGATCGGCGCCGACATCGTGTCGAAGCGCTCGGAGACCTTGGCATTGCCGCGGTCGACTGCGAACAGGAACTGGAACAGATCGTTGGAGCCGACTGAGATGAAATCGACCTTCTTGAGCAGCTCGTCGAGCTGATAGAGCAGGGCCGGCACCTCGACCATGGTACCGATGTCGATTCGTTCAGGCAGCGTGTGGCCGTGCTGGCGTAAGTATGTCAGCTCGCGCTCGACCAGCGCCTTGGCCGAATCGAATTCGGCGACCTCCGAGATCATCGGGAACATGATGCGCAGCGCGCGGCCGCCGCCGGCGCGCAGCAGCGCGCGGATCTGGCCGCGCAAAAGGCCGGGACGGTCCAGCCCGAGCCGAATTGCGCGCCAGCCAAGCGCGGGATTTTCCTCGATCACCGCTTCCATGTAGGGCAGCGCCTTGTCGCCGCCGATGTCGAGGGTGCGGAAGGTGACGGGCTTGCTGCCCGCCGCATCCAGCACGGTGCGATAGAGCGCGAGCTGGTCGCTGGTGCGCGGCAGGCTCTGGCCGACCATGAACTGCAGCTCGGTGCGGAACAGGCCGATGCCGGCGCTGCCGGTGTCCTCGATATGCGGCAGGTCGATGGCAAGACCCGCATTGATCATCAGCTCGACCTTCTGGCCGTCCCTGGTGACGCAGGGCCGGTCGCGCAGCGCCAGATACTGGGCCTGGCGGCGGGCGCGGAAGCGCACGCGCTCGGCGAAGGCGGCCTCGATCTCCTGCGACGGACGCACATAGATCGAGCCGGACGTGCCGTCGACGATGATGGCATCGCCGGGATCGGCGATGCCAGGCGCGTTCGGCACCTCGCCGACCGCGGGAATTCCGAGCGCGCGCGCCACGATCGAGACGTGGGAATTGGCGGTGCCTTCCTCCAGCACGATGCCGCGCAGGCGCTTGCGGTCGTAGTCGAGCAGCGCCGCCGGGCCCATCGCGCGGGCGATGACGATGGCGTTGTCGGGCAGTTGCTCGCGCGAGGGCGCGTGATCCTGGCCGACCAGCTGCCGCATCAGGCGATAGCCGAGATCCTCGAGATCGTGCAGCCGGTCACGCAAATAGGGATCGGTCGAGCGCAGCATGCGCGCGCGCGTGTCCGACTGCACGCGCTCCACCGCCGCTTCCGCGGTGAGACCGGTGGCGACCGCCTCGTGCAGCTTGTGCGACCAGCCCTGGTCGTTGGCGAACATGCGGTAGGCTTCAAGCACCTCGCGATGCTCGCCTCCTTCCGCGACGTCGCCGCGCTCCAGCATGCGGTCGAGATCGGCGCGCAGCTTGGCCAGCGCGGTGTCCAGCCGTTTGATTTCCTTCGGCAGGTCCTCGGCGATGTAGTCCTTGATGACGACGCGCGGCTCGTGCAGCACGACATGGCCGAGCGCGATGCCCTCCGACAGGATGGCGCCGACCTTCTGTGCCGAATGGCGCGCGGCGGGCTCCAGGCCCGGCTGGGCGAGGGCGGACAGCTCGCCCGAGGCGATCAGCTCGGCCAGCACCATCGCGGTGGTCTGCAGCGCCTCGAGTTCCTCCTCGACGTAGTTGCGCTTGGCGCGGTTCTGCACCACCAGCACGCCGAGCGTGTTGCCGGCGCGCAGGATCGGCACGCCGAGGAAGGAGTGATAAATTTCTTCGCCGGTCTCGGGACGGAACGAGAAGGCCGGATGGCTCTGCGCGTCGCTGAGGTTGAGCGGCGTCGCCTCGCTGGCGACGAGGCCGACCAGGCCCTCATGGGCGCTGAGCACGGTATGGTGCACAGCCTCGCGGTTGAGACCTTCGGTGGCGTAGAGCTCGAGCGTGTTGTCGATGCGCAGCACGTAGACCGAGCACACCTCGGCCACCATGTTGGCGGCGATCAGCACCACGATCTTGTCCAGCCGCTCCTGGGCCGAGACCTGCTCCGCCATGGTTTCGCGGAGCCGTCTCAACAAGACGCGGGGACCTCCCGACGCGCTCCGCATGTAGCCTCAATCTCCTCCGTCTGCCCGGCCCGGCGGTATCGGCCGGCGGCTGGCCTAAAACTCCAGAAAAACAACCAATTTGTTTGTCCGGCGCAGGCGCAAACTCTCGCTTGCACCGAATCAGCGCCGCCTGAACTGGGACACAGTTTGCGGCAGCCCACCCTCTTCGCCGTATAGCGAACTGGGGCTTGTTTTGCCAAGCAAAACGCCTGCCAAACGCGAAGGTGTGTACACCTTCGCGTTTGCTGCGACCGCTAAGAGAAAATTAGCCCTGGCATGGCCCGGAAAAGTGCGAAGCGGTTTTCCGGAAAGACCATGCTCAAAGGTCAATCTGAAGCGCGACGACGGCCGCGCTTCAGGCCTGATCGAGGCCGTAGAGCGTATGCAGGGTGCGCACCGCCAGCTCGGTATAGGCGGTGTCGATCAACACCGAGAATTTGATCTCGGAGGTTGTAATGGCCCGGATGTTGATATTCCGCCCCGCGAGAGCCGAAAACGCCTGGGCGGCGACGCCGGCATGGCTGCGCATGCCGCTGCCGATCACCGAGATTTTCGCGACGTCGGTCGCGGTATCAAGCCGGGCATAGCCGATCCTGGCCTTGGCAGCGGTAATCGTGTCCTTGGCGCGGGTGTAGTCGGCCGCCGGGACCGTGAACGTCAGGTCGGTGGTCTTGCCGTCCTCGGAGACGTTCTGCACGATCATGTCGACGTTGATGTTGGCTTCCGCCAGCGGCCCGAAGATCGAGGCCGCAACGCCCGGCTTGTCTTCGATCTGGCGCACCGAGATCTGGGCCTCGTCCTTCGAAAAGGCGATGCCGGTGACGACGTGGTTTTCCATGATCTCCTCCTCGCCGCAGATCAGGGTGCCGGGCGGCTGGTTGGCATGCGGGTCGATATCCTCGGGCTTGTCGAAGCTCGATCGGACGAAGATCGGCATATTGTGGACCATGCCCAGTTCCACCGAGCGGACCTGGAGCACTTTCGCGCCCTGCGAGGCCAGTTCCAGCATGTCCTCGAATGCGATCTTGCCGAGCCTCTTGGCCTTCGGCACGATTCGCGGGTCGGTCGTATAGACGCCATCGACGTCGGTGTAGATGTCGCAGCGGTCCGCCTTGACGGCTGCGGCGACCGCCACGGCCGAGGTGTCCGAGCCGCCGCGGCCGAGCGTGGTGATGCGGCCCGTCTCGGCGTTGATGCCCTGGAAGCCGGCGATGACGGCGACCTCCTTGCGCTCCTGGAAGCGCTTGATGATCTCGCTGCCGTCGATGTCCTCGATCCGGGCCGAGGCATGGGCGTCGCTGGTCTTGATCGGGATTTGCCAGCCCTGCCAGGAGCGGGCCTGGATGCCCATGCTCTGCAGCACGATGGCCAGCAGGCCGGACGTCACCTGCTCGCCGGAGGCGACGACGGCGTCGTATTCGCGCGCGTCGTGCATCGGCGAGGCCTCGGTGCACCAGGCCACCAGCTCGTTGGTCTTGCCCGACATCGCCGAGACGACCACGGCCACCTCATGGCCGGCGTCGACCTCACGCTTGACGTGGCGTGCGACGTTGCGGATGCGTTCGATGTTGGCGACGGATGTGCCGCCGAATTTCATCACGAGGCGGCTCATGACGACGCGTGCATTCCCTCATAAGGATCAGTATGGTGACCCGCATTGGACGGGCCTCGCGGATACCGACCGCGCGTATACAGAGCGGCGGGGCCGGGGGCAAGCGGGTTCCTGCGGGGGCAGGTCCGGGGATAGTGGGTTAACCGAGATCATGGCGCGCTATATCGACGAGATCCTGCAGCCCGGCGAGCGGGTCCTGTATTCGACCAATGCGCACTGGATCTTCTATTTCCCGGCGATTGTGGCCTGGATCGTGGCGCTGGTCCTGTTCGTTCTGTCCCGGCAGGCCACCGCCGATGGGCTTGTCTTGCTTTGCCTCGTCGCTGCGGGCCTCGTGGCTCTGGCGGCCTTGTATTGGACCCTCAAGGGCTGGTTCCATCGCTTCACCACCGAGACCGACGTCACCAATCTGCGGGTTGTGCACAAGACCGGGTTCATCAAGCGCCGCACCTTCGAGATGGCGCTGGACAAGGTCGAGAGCGTCGACGTCGACCAGACCATCCTTGGACGTATTCTCAACTACGGCGACGTGACGATTCGCGGCGTCGGCGAGGGGATCGAGACGATCAAGACCATCGCCTCGCCGCTCGCTTTCCGTAGTTCGATCACCACGCGGTAGGACCGCGCGTAACCATGAGCATGCAGCAAAATACTTCCCTCTCCGCCCAGCCGGGCTCGACCGTCGATGCCGCCGAGATCGCGAAATTCTCAAAACTCTCGGCGGAGTGGTGGGACCCCAAGGGCAAGATGGCGCCGCTGCACCGGATCAACCCGCTGCGGCTCGGCTATATCCGCGACGCCGCCTGCCGCAAGTTCGAGCGCAACGTGCGCAGCCTCAACTGCCTCGGCGGTTTGCGCGTGCTGGACATCGGCTGCNGAGCCGCTGTCGCGGCTCGGCGCGCAGGTCATCGGCGTCGATCCCTCGCAGAGCAACATCGCCGCCGCCAAGATCCACGCCGACAAGGGCCATCTTGCGATCGACTATCGCTGCACCACGGTGGAGGAGATCGACCCGCGCGAGCGCTTCGACATCGTGCTGGCGATGGAGGTGGTCGAGCACGTCACCGACGTCGGCATGTTCCTGAAGCGCTGCGCCTCGATGCTGAAGCCGAACGGGCTGATGGTGGTCTCGACGCTGAACCGGAACTGGAAGAGCTTTGCGCTGGCCATCGTCGGTGCCGAATACGTCCTGCGCTGGCTGCCGCGCGGCACCCACGAATGGAACAAGTTCGTCACCCCCGACGAGCTGACCAAATACCTCCTCGACAATCGCCTCGTCATCACCGAACAGACCGGCGTCGTCTACTCGCCCTTCGCCGACAAATGGAGCCTCTCGTCCGACATGGACGTGAACTACATGGTGGTGGCCGAAGGAATGGTGTGAGAGGGCGCAGCTTGTAGGGCTCCGCTGCCTCACCACCAAAGGTGTCGTCCTGGCAAAAGCCAGGACCCATTACCCGAGGGAGAAGTTGTGGCGCGAAGCTCGTAACCACGAGTCTTCGCCAAACCGCTCCATGGGGTAATGGGTCCTGGATCGGCGCTTCGCTTGTCCAGGGCGACGGCGGAGTTTGTGGCGCGA
Source organism: Bradyrhizobium sacchari (assembly GCF_002068095.1). Classification (GTDB taxonomy): domain Bacteria; phylum Pseudomonadota; class Alphaproteobacteria; order Rhizobiales; family Xanthobacteraceae; genus Bradyrhizobium; species Bradyrhizobium sacchari. The sequence continues at coordinate 84,548 of NZ_LWIG01000069.1, forward strand.
GCATCGCTCCCATGACATCCCCGCGGTTGACCGCGCAGGGCGCAACTTGCAGGTTGCTCGCGAATTCTTTCCTGACCATCCACCCCCATGCTCACCGTCACCAGCCTCTGGATTCCCTTCACAATCATTGCTGCGCTCGGCCAGGTCGCGCGCAACGCGATGCAGCGGTCGTTGACGAAGCCGCTGGGGACCTGGGGCGCGACCAATATCCGCTTCCTGTTCGGCTTCCCGTTCTCGCTGCTGTTCCTCGCCGTGGTGCTGGTCGCGACCGGCGATCATATCGGGATGCCGCCGGTCGTGTTCTGGCCGTGGCTGCTGCTCGGGGCGCTCAGCCAGATCGTGGCCACCGGCCTGATGCTGCTCGCGATGAACGACCGCTCCTTCGTGGTGACGACGGCGTACCTGAAGACCGAGGCGATCCAGACCGCGATCTTCGGCTTCGTCTTCCTCGGCGACCACCTCACCTGGCTGAAGGTGCTGGCGATCGTGATCGCGACCGTCGGCGTCGTCATCACCGCGCTACGTCCCGGCGGCGAAAAGAGCTTTGCCGAGCTGAAGCCGTCCATCACTGGCCTCGTTGCGGCTGCGGCCTTCGCGCTGTCGGCGGTGGGTTTTCGCGGTGCCATCATCACGGTGCCGAACGTGTCGTTCGTGACGGCCTCGTCCTTCACGCTGGTGCTCGGCCTGTTCGTGCAGACGCTGGTGCTGACGATCTACCTGCTCTGGCGCGCGCCCGACGTGCTGCGCGGCATCCTCGGACTATGGCGGCCGTCGATGCTCGCCGGCTTCACCGGCGCCTTCGCCTCGCAATTCTGGTTCCTGGCCTTCGCGCTGACGGCCGCCGCCAATGTCCGCACGCTCGCGCTGATCGAGGTGCTGTTCGCGCAAGGCGTGGCCTACTACTCGTTCAAGCAGCCGATCGCGCCGCGCGAGCTTTTGGGCATCGTGCTGATCGTGATCGGCGTGGCGGTGCTGGTGGGGGCTTAGTTACGGTCTTCCGGAAGCGTCGGCAGCGGCGAGACCTCGATGCCTTCCTCGATCAGCGACTTCGCCTCTTCCGGCGAGGCCTCGCCGTAGATCGGGCGGTGCTCCTTGTCGCCGTAATGCATCGCGCGCGCTTCGTTCGCAAAACGCTCGCCGACATTGTCGGCGTTCTTGACGATGTGATCGCGCAATTCCTTCAATTTCGCGCGCAGCTCCTTCTCCTGCGCCATCAGCAGCGAGGTCGGCGCTGACGGCGTGGCCTCGGGCGCGGTCGCAGCCACGGGCTCCGGCGGCGGTGTCGCGCGCCCGCGGCCCTTCTTGCCGACGATGCGCGGCGCCATGATCGCCTTGTCGACCTTGGCCGATCCGCAGATCGGGCAGGTCACGAGCTTGCGCTTCACCTGAGAATCATAAGCCGACGAGCTCTGGAACCAGCTTTCGAATGCGTGGTTGCGGTCGCAGTGAAGTGCGTAGCGGATCATGCCGATCCCCGTACGAGGTGCAGATGGTCCGGCCCGGTCTTGGGATCGGCGACGCCGAAACGGCGGCCGTGCTGCAGCGATGGTATCGCCCGGCGCGCGGTCTCGACCTTGGCCGGATCAATCTTCGCCATGATGATGCCGGGCTCGACATCGCCCTCGGCGAGGATCTCGCCCCAGGGGTCGATGATCAGCGAGTGACCATAGGTCTCGCGCTTGTTCTCGTGGGTGCCTGCCTGTGCCGCGGCGAAGATGAAGCACCCGGTCTCGATCGCACGCGCACGCAGCAGCACGTGCCAATGCGCTTCGCCGGTCTTGCGGGTGAAGGCCGACGGTACCGTGATGAAGTAGGCGCCGCTCTCGGCGAGCGCACGGTACAGCGCGGGGAAGCGCACGTCGTAGCAGATCGTTAGGCCCACCCGGCCCCAGGGCAGGTCGGAGATCACGGCGGTCTCGCCCGGCTGATAGTTGGCGGATTCGCGATAGCTCTCGCCATCCGGCAGCTCGATGTCGAACATGTGGATCTTGTCGTAGCTCGCGAGCACATTGCCCTCGGGCCCGATCAGGAAGGAGCGGTTGACCGCTTTCTCCTCTGAGAATCGCAGGGCCAGCGAGCCGACATGGATGTGGATCTTCAATTCCGCCGCCAGCGCGCGGTAAGCCTTCAGCGAGGTGTCGTCCTCTTCGCTCTGCAGACGCTCGAACAGCGCCTTGCGGTTCAGCTGCATCATGTTGCTGACCTCGGGCGTCTGCACATAGTCGGCGCCGCCCGCCGCCGCCTGCCGGATCAGCCTGGTGGCCTGCGCGAGGCTGGGCTCCGGCATCAGGCCGGTGCGCATCTGCACCATCGCGGCGGTGAAGGTCCTGTTGTCGCTCATGATACCGCCTTCACGCTTTCGAGCATGCCGTCGAGCTTACCCTCGCGGTCGAGCGCGTAGAGGTCGTCGCAGCCGCCGACATGGGTGCCGCCGATCCAGATCTGCGGGAAGGTCGAGCCCTCGCCGGCGCGGTCGTACATTTCCTGGCGCCAGGACGGGTTCTTGGCGACGTCGAACTCGGCGAAGGCCGCCTTCTTGCGGGTCAGCAGGGACCTCGCAGCGGAACAATAGCCACAGCCCGGCCGGGTGTAGATTTCGACAGCAGCAGTCATCTCGTATGGCGCTTTCATGTCATGAATTCATTGAATTATATGGGACTTTACCTGACCTCCACAACCCGGGCGAACACCAGCACGTCGACCTGGGCTGCCTTGGCGCGGAGCAGGGCCCGCGCGCAGGCATCCAATGTCGCACCTGAGGTCAGGACGTCGTCGATCAGGACGACGCGGCGGCCCTGGACCTCGGCCTGACGGTCGGGAGATACCTGGAATGCGCCCTGCACATTGGTGGCGCGCTGGGCTCGCGACAGGCCGATCTGCTGCTCGGTGGCGCGCACCCGCCGCAGCACGTCGCCCCGCACCTTGACCCCGCTCTGCCGTTCGATGATGCGCGCCAGCGCGCCGGACTGGTTGTAGCGGCGGCGCCAGGCTCTTCGCCAGTGCAGGGGCACCGGCACCAACATGTCGGCGCCCGTCAGCAGCTCGCCGCCCGCGCGCGCCATCCAGCGGCCCATGGCCGGCGCCAGGTCGGTGCGGTCCTGGTATTTCAACGCATGCACCAGCGTGCGCGCGACATCGTCATAGCGCACCGCCGCGCGCGCCCGCTGGTAGGCCGGCGGGCTCGCGATCGCCTCCATCGACAGCATGTCGGGGCCGGGGTCATAGACGAAGGGAATGCCGAGCCGCGGACAATAGGGCCGTTCGATGAACGACAGCCGCGCCCAGCAGGAAGCGCAAACGCCTTCGCCGTCGACCGGCTCGCGGCAGGACACGCACAATGTCGGCAGCGCGATGTCGAGGGCGAGCCGTGCCGCACGCGCCAGCGCATCGCGGCCGGCTGTCCATGCGGCGCGGATCGGTGTGGTGATGAAACGGGAAGGGGCGGCGTCAGCTTCCATGAGGGGAAGCTAGCGTTCCCGTCGATGGCGCTCAAGCCACGCTCTCGTGCCCCGGACGCAGCGCAGCGCTTCTACAGCGGTGCGCTGCAGAGCCGGGGCCCATCTCACCGCGATTTGCCATGCACCCCCTGGGTCCCGGCTCCGCGCAGCAGCGGTAAAGAGCGCTGCGGCGCCTCCGGGGCACGAGAGTGATTGCCATGGCCAGCATGATCGGCGTAACCAGCGGCATGGCCCAGAACTCTCAAACCCCGCCCGCTCTATTTGATCGTGCCTTGCTGCACGCTCGGCAGCAGCGCGCGCAGGCGCAAGGCGCCGTGAGCTTCCTGCTTGACCGGGTCGCCGAGGACATGTCCGACCGCTTGGCGGCGGTGATGCGAGAGTTTCACGCCGCGGTCGATCTCTGGACGCCCGTTGACGGTCTGGCGGCGTTGCGCGCGCGGCTTCCCTCCAGCGAACGGAACGCGCTTGACGCGGCCGGCGCGGAGAAACTTCCTTTCGCACCAGAAAGCCTCGATCTCGTCGTCTCGGCGCTGGCGCTGCAATTCGTCAACGATCTGCCGGGTGTGCTCGCGCAGATCCGTCGCGCGCTGAAGCCGGACGGGCTCTTACTCGCCGCGATGATCGGCGGCGACAGTCTCACCGAGCTGCGGCAGGCATTTGCCGCGGCGGAAGCGGAGTGCGAGGGTGGCGTGTCGCCGCGCGTTGCGCCGTTCGCCGACCTGCGCGATATCGGCGCGCTTTTGCAGCGGGCGGGCTTCGCGCTGCCGGTCACCGATGTCGACCGGGTCGTGGTGCGCTATGGCAGTGCCTTCGCGTTGATGCAGGATCTCCGCCGCATGGGTGCGGCCAATGTGCTGGTCGAGCGCCGCCGCACACCAACGCGCCGCGCGACGCTGCTGCGCATGGCCGAGATCTATGCCGAGCGCTTTGCCGATGCCGACGGCCGCATCCGCGCGACGTTCGACATCATCTGGCTCTCGGGCTGGGCGCCGCATGCGAGCCAGCAGCAGCCGCTGAAACCGGGATCGGCGAAAGCGAGCCTGGCGGAGGCGGTGAAGAAGGCGGGGAAGGAGTGAGGCGTGTCCCGGACGCGCTGCAGCGCTCTTGCGCTGCTGCGCAGAGCCGGGACCCAGCCTACCGCTGGCGTGGGCCCCGGCTCAGCAGCGCACCGCTGAAGAAGCGCTGCGCTGCGTCCGGGGCACAGTGCAACTCACATCAACAAATCAATCAGATGCGGGATCAGCGGGATGTCTGCGGGCGGCATCGGGTAGTCGCGCAGTTTGTTGGCGCGGACCCAGGCGAGGTTCTGGCCTTCGCGTGGAGTGACCATCCCTTCCCAGCGCCGGCAGATATAGAGTGGCATCAACAGGTGGAAGGTCTCGTAGCCGTAGCTGGCAAAGGTCAGCGGCGCGAGGCACGGCTCGGCGACGGTGATGCCGAGCTCTTCATGCAACTCGCGGATCAGGCTCTGCTCCGGCCGCTCGCCGTGCTCGAGCTTGCCGCCGGGGAATTCCCACAGGCCCGCCAGTGTCTTGCCTTCCGGGCGCTGCGCGATCAGGACGCGCTTGTCGGCGTCGACCAGCGCGCAGGCCACCACGAGTGTCAGTTTGAGATCGGCCATGCCTGAAGTCGCTCGCTGTGTATGGTCCGTAACGGTTCTCGAGCCGCATAAACCTCCAGATTCCGGGTTCTCGCTTGGCGAGCCCCGGATTGACGTCTGCAAAGACTACGACCTGTAATCCCCGTTGATCGCCACATATTCCTTGGTGAGGTCGCAGGTCATGACGCGGTCGCGGCCCTTGCCGAGGCCGAGCGACACCTTGATCGCGATCTCCGGCGCCTTCATCGCTTCCGACACCTGCGCCTCGTCGTAGTCGGGATCGCGCGCGCCGCTCTTGGCGACGCGGATGCCGTTGAAGGAGATCGAGAGCTTGTCGCGATCGGCCGGCTCGCCGGCCTTGCCGACCGCCATCACCACGCGGCCCCAATTGGCGTCCTCGCCGGCGATCGCGGTCTTGACCAGCGGCGAGTTGGCGATCGACATCGCGATCTTGCGGGCGGAGGCCTTGGTCTTGGCGCCCTCGACGGTGATCTCGACCAGCTTGCGCGCGCCTTCGCCGTCGCGGGCGACCTGCTCGGAGAGGTTGGCAAGGGTCTGGTTGAAGGCCTTGACGAAGGCCTTCAGGCGCGGATCGCTGGCGCGGCTGATTTTTGGCGCGCCGTGCTCAGCGGCGGCACCGGTGGCAAAGGCCAGCAGCGTGTCCGAAGTGGACGTGTCGCCGTCGATCGTGACCGCATTGAACGTGTCCTCGACGCCGGCCTTGAGCAGCGCCTGCAGGGCAGCAGGCGCGATCGGCGCGTCGGTGAAGATGAAGGACAGCATCGTCGCCATGTCGGGGGCGATCATGCCGGCGCCCTTGGCCATGCCGTTGATGGTGACCTTGGCCTTGCCGAGCTTGACGGTCGCGGTCGCGACCTTCGGGAAGGTGTCGGTGGTCATGATTGCCTTTGCCGCGGCGAGATAGTCGCCGGGCTCGGCGGCTTCGGCGAGGCGGCCCAGCACGCCGTCGAACTTGCTGGCGTCCAGCGGCTCGCCGATCACGCCGGTCGAGGCCAGGAAGATCTCGCTTTCGCTGCAGCCGACCGCCTTGGCCGCGATCTTCGCGGTCAGCGCGGTGGAGGCGCGGCCGGTCTTGCCGGTGAAGGCGTTGGCATTGCCAGAATTGACCACCAGCGCGCGCGCCTTGCCGCCCTTCAGCTTGGCGCGGCACCATTCGACCGGAGCGGAGGGGCATTTCGACTTGGTGAAGACGCCGGCGACCGCCGTGCCCTTGTCCATCACCGCGAGCAGCACATCGGTGCGGTTCTTGTAGCGGATGCCGGCCTCGGCCGTCGCAAGGCGGATGCCCGCGATCACGGGCATGTCGGGAACGTTCTTCGGAGCAAGGGGAGAGACGGAGGAGGACATCGCGGGGCGCCTTGGTGAGGTCTGGATATGCAGATGGCCGGGCATTTGCCCGGCCATTGCGACGTTAGATACTATCGGCGTCCGTGAAGTGACAGCGAATTCTTACTTCTTCGCCGGCGGAGCCATCTTGCTGTCGGAGGGCTTGGCTGCGTCAGCGGGCTTCGCGTCCGCCGCCGGCTGGTCCAGCCGCTCGACCTTGGCCTCCGCGCGCAGCTTGGCGACGTAGTCGGCCTGGGCCTTGCGGGTGACGTAGTTCTCGATCTGCGCCTTGACCTGCTCGAAGTCCGGCGCCTTGCGGGCGCGCTTTTCCTCGACCTTGATGATGTGCCAGCCGAACTGAGACTTCACCGGCTCGGAGATCTTGCCCGGCTCGAGCGCGAAGGCCACGGCCGAGAATTCCGGCACCATCTGCTCCTTGGTGAAGAAGCCGAGGTCGCCGCCGTCGGCGGAGCCCGGATCCTTGGACTTCTTCTTGGCGAGCTCGGCGAAATCGGCGCCCTTGTCGAGCTCGGCCTTCACCGCCTTGGCCTCGTCCTCGGTCTCGACCAGGATGTGGCGGGCGCGCACCTCCTGCTCGCCGGTGATCTGCTTGGAGGCCTCCTCATAGACCTTCTTCATGGCGTCCGGGGTGGTGGCGGTCTTGCCCTCGTTGGCCAGCAGGCTGTCCATCAGCAGGCGGTTGCGAGCGAACGCCAGGCGCTTCTTGAACTCCTCGCTGTCGGCAACCTTCTTGTCCTCGGCGGCCTTGGACACGATTTTCATGTCGATCAGGAACGACAGGACGTTCTCGTCCTTGGTCGCCGGGTCCATCTGGGCGAGGCTCGGTCCGAGTTCCTCCTCGGCCATGGCAACGTCGCTCTTCTTGATTTCAGCGCCATTGACCTTCGCCAGCACCGGATCGTCGGCCGCCCGGAGCGGGCCCGCGAACGCCAGGGTCAGCGCCAGAGCGAGGCTGCCAGCCAGGGCGGACGCATGGCGGAAACGCTGGCCGGTGGTTACCGGGAACGAGGTGGTCATGGAAAATCCTTTTGTTGAAGCAGGGGGCTGCTCGAGCGGGGCGGACACTCGCCCAATCAGGGGGGCTTGGCAACGCGAAAAGTCTGTCAAAATGATGAATTAGCCGCAACGCGGCCGCCGTTGACAAGGCCCTGACCGGGCCATATCTCTGCCCGGTCGCGACCATGGCGATGGCGTTTATTTTGCTGCGTTTTTGGCCGTTGAACCCAGACTTGCAAAATTCCCACCCATATGGCGGATGACCCCCGCAGTTCGGGCTCTGATGCCATCAGGCGTCACGGTGAGTTGATAGGCAGGCGGGTGACAACTTCTTGGCTGCAACGCGGTTGAATCGCGAACACAGGAACTAGGCATGATCGGCGCGCTCGCCCGCAAGTTTTTCGGCTCCGCCAACGACCGGCGGGTGAAGGGATATCAGTCCCGCGTCAACGCGATCAACGCGCTGGAGCCCGAGCTCGTCAAACTCTCCGACGACGAGCTCAAGGCCCGCACCGCCGAGTTCAGGAAGCAGCTCGCCGAAGGCAAGACCCTCGACGACCTCCTGGTGCCCGCCTTCGCCACCGTGCGCGAGGCCGCCAAGCGCACGCTCGGCCAGCGCCATTTCGACGTCCAGCTGATCGGCGGCATGGTGCTGCACGAGGGCGACATCGCCGAGATGAAGACCGGTGAAGGAAAGACGCTGGTCGCAACGCTCGCGGTCTACCTCAATGCGCTCGCCGGCAAGGGCGTCCACGTCGTCACTGTCAACGATTACCTCGCCCGCCGCGACTCCGGCTGGATGGGCCAGATCTACGGCTTCCTCGGCATGACCACCGGCGTGATCGTGCACGGCCTCGACGATGCCGAGCGCAAGGCGGCCTATGCCTGCGACATCACCTACGGCACCAACAACGAATACGGCTTCGACTACTTACGCGACAACATGAAGTACCGGCTCGAGGACATGGTCCAGCGGCCGCACTTCTTCGCCATCGTCGACGAGGTCGACTCCATCCTGATCGACGAAGCGCGCACGCCGCTGATCATCTCCGGCCCGCTCGACGACCGCTCGGATTTCTACAACACCATCGACGGCTTCCTGCCCAAGCTCGACAAGACCGATTTCGAGGTCGACGAGAAGCAGCGCACGGTGACGCTGACCGAAGCCGGCATGGAGAAGATCGAGACGCTGCTGCGCGACGCCGGCCAGCTCAAGGGCGAGTCGCTCTACGACGTCGAGAACGTCTCCGTCGTGCACCACATCAACCAGGCGCTGCGCGCTCACACGCTGTTCACCCGCGACAAGGACTACATCGTCCGCGACGACGAGGTCGTCATCATCGACGAGTTCACCGGCCGCATGATGCCGGGCCGCCGCTATTCGGAAGGCCTGCACCAGGCGCTGGAGGCCAAGGAGCACGTCCAGGTCCAGCCCGAGAACCAGACGCTGGCCTCGATCACCTTCCAGAACTACTTCCGCATGTACGAGAAGCTTGCGGGCATGACCGGTACGGCCGCGACGGAAGCGGACGAACTGTTCGACATCTACAAGCTCGAGGTCGTGGAGATCCCGACCAATTTGTCGATCGCGCGCCTCGACGAGGACGACGAGGTCTACCGCACCCAGAAGGAAAAATACGCCGCCATCCTCGCCGAGATCGAGCGCGCCAATGCGCGGCTGCAGCCGGTGCTGGTCGGCACGGCCTCGATCGAGAAGTCGGAAGTGCTCGCCGAATTCCTCAAGGCGCACGGTTACAAGCAGATCGATTTCGGCAAGGAGAACGCGCTCGACAAGCTCTATGCCGCCGCCCGCGCCGGCAAGCCGTCGAAGCTGTTCGCGGTGCTGAACGCGCGCTTCCACGAGCAGGAAGCCTATATCGTCGCCGAAGCCGGCGTGCCCGGCGCGATCACGATCGCGACCAACATGGCCGGCCGCGGTACCGACATCAAGCTCGGCGGCTCGCTGGAGATGCGCATCCAGCAGGAGACCGCTGCGATCACCGACGAGGCCGAGAAGGCCAAGAAGATCGAGCAGATCAAGGCCGACATTGCGCATTTCCGCGACATCGTGCTGAAAGCGGAAGAAATCGTCGAGATCGAGCCGGCGAAGGGGTCCAAGCCCGCCAAGACCGTGAACAAGCCTGGCGGCCTCTACATCATCGGCTCCGAGCGCCACGAATCCCGCCGCATCGACAACCAGCTGCGCGGCCGTTCCGGCCGTCAGGGCGACCCTGGCCGGTCAAAATTCTTCCTGTCGCTGGAAGACGATCTGATGCGCATCTTCGGCTCGGATCGCCTCGACAGCATGCTCCAGCGTCTCGGCCTGCAGGAGGGCGAGGCGATCATCCATCCCTGGATCAACAAGGCGCTCGAGAAGGCGCAGCAGAAGGTCGAGGCCCGTAACTTCGACATCCGCAAGAACCTGCTCAAGTTCGACAACGTCCAGAACGACCAGCGCAAGGTGATCTTCGACCAGCGCGTCGACCTGATGAAGGACGACAGCGTCGCCGAGACCGTTGCCGACATGCGTCACGCCTTCATCGACGACCTCGTCGCCAAGCACGTGCCCGAGCATGCCTATGCCGAGCAGTGGGACGTCGCGGGGCTGAAGGAGGAATTGAAGCGCGTGCTCGATCTCGACCTGCCGGTCGACGAATGGGCCAAGGAAGAGGGCATCGCCGACGAGGAGCTGCTCACGCGCATCGAGACCAAGGCCGACGAGCACATGGCGGCCAAGGTCGCGCAATGGGGTCCCGACGTGATGCGTTACGTCGAGAAGACCATTTTGCTGCAGACGCTCGACCATCTCTGGCGCGAGCATCTGATCATGCTCGACCATCTGCGCCAGGTCATTGGCCTGCGCGGTTACGGCCAGCGCGATCCGTTGCAGGAGTACAAGACCGAGGCCTTCAATCTCTTCCAGGAGATGAGCGCGCATCTGCGCGAGGCCGTCACCGCCCAGCTGATGCGCGTCGAGATCGTCCCGCCGGAGCAGGAAGCACCCATCCTGCCGCCGATGGAAGCACACAAGTTCGACCCCAACACCGGCGAGGACGAGATGGCCCTCGCCAGCGTCACGCTCGGCGCGCAGGCCACCGACGCCGCCCTGCGCGATCCGAAGAACCCCTCCAGCTGGGGCAAGGTCGGCCGCAACGAGGATTGCCCCTGCGGCTCGGGCAAGAAGTACAAGCACTGCCACGGGCGGTATGCGTAAGGCGAAGTACGCCTGAGGCGCGAAGCTCGCGCCTCAGCTTCCGCCGTCGTCGCCCGGCTTGACCGGGCGACCCAGTACGCCGCGGCCTCTCGGCTCAATCACATCCTTCTCTGGAATACTGGATCGCCCGATTAAATCGGGCGATGACGGTCGTGCGCGTGGCGCACGGTTCGGCCCGACAAGGTCGTGCTGGCGAAAGCCGGGACCGATTACCCCAAGGCGAAGTTGTCGCGTGAAGCTGGCGGCCGCGAGATCATCTTGGTCAGCGTCGGATGATTGAGCAGCACGGCGTCATGCCCGCGCAAGCGGGCGATGACAACTGATTGTAGAGCGGGAGCGAAGGTCGAGCGCCCCTTACTTCACCGCCCCGAAGCGGCTGTCGAACGAGTTCGACGACACCACCGGCGCGGCGCCCGCCATCTGCCCGCTGTCACCCGCACCATCGTTCACCGACGGCTTCAGCGCCGGTCGCGTCTGGGCGAGCCGGGTGTCGGGCTGCTTCGGCGGCTCGGCGGGNCGCCGGCTTCGGCACATCCTTCGCGGCGTCCTTGGATGTGTCGCGGCCAGGCACGAACCTCGTCACGGCGGCCTTCAGCCGCGATGCCGCGGTCGGCGGCGTGGTGGACGTTGTGGGCGGGGCCACCGACGCGGTCGCCTGCGGCGGCGGAGGCGTGGTGGTCGCCGTGGTGTCGGCGCTACTGAAGCCCATCTTGCGGCCGAGATTCGAGAAGAAGCCGCCGGATTTCTCGGCCGGCTGAGCCGCGGCGACGCGGGTGCTCGCGGCGGGCGCGCTGACGGCGACAACCGGCTCTTCCTGCGGCGCAGGCGCGGTCGCAACCGCGTCGAGATTCGGCTTGGGCGGATTGACGTGTCCGGGGATCGTGCCTGGCGCCTTCGCCATCGCCAGCATTTGCAACGTGGTGCCTTCGGCGCCTTCCGACAGGCCGGTCGAGCCTTCCGGAATCTTGGCGGCGAAGATCTTGTTCATGCCGCCATCGATGCCGGTGTTCATGCGCGCCACCGGCGTACCCTTGGCGACCAGCTTGGCGTATTCGGCTTCATCGCGCGCCTGCTTCTCGCGCACGGCGCTGGCGACGTCCTCGGGGATCACATAGGCCGGGCATTTTGCCGAGGCGTCGAACACCGGATCGCGCTTGGCGTCGGCAGGCTTCGTCGCATCGAAGACGTATTTCTTCTCGCAGAAATCGACCTTCGGCTCCTGCCGCGTCACCTCGAAATGATCATAGCCTTCCTTGATCATCTTCCAGAAGGCCATGTTCGGATTGTTCCGGTGCTTGGCCATGTTCACCGGCGTCATCTTGAACGGATAGGCCTGGAGCTGGAACGCCTTCTGGCCGCCGAAGAAGGATTCGCGGCCGAGCGAATAGATCTCCGCGATCTGCTCGTCCGTCATCGCGTAACAGCCGCGCGACGAGCAGTCGCCATGCACCATCAGCTGCGAGCCGGTGCGGCCCAGCGCCTTGTCGAACGCGTTCGGGTAGCCGGTGTTGAAGGAGAGGTAATAGGCCGACTGCGGATTCATCTGGCTCGGATTGATCGAATAGAATCCTTCCGGCGCCTGGCGGTCGCCTTCGCGCACCTTGGGGCCGAGATCACCCGACCAGCGGCAGATCGGATAGGTCTTGAGCAGCGCGAACTGGCCGTTGCGGGTCTGCTTCCAGACCTCGAGCTCGGCCTCCTGTTTGAACAAGCGCACCAGGATCGGCGATTGCAGGTCCATGTCCTTCTCGACCATCGCGGCGAGAAGTTTTGGCGGCACCGGCTGGTTGGCCTTGGCGTTGGTCGCGAGCGAGACCTGATCGGTATCGCAGCCGGACAGCATGACGCCGGCCGTCATCAGCGCAACCGAAGCCAAGAGCGCGCGAGCAAGCGAACGAGAAATCAAGATGGACCCCACACCGTGCCGGGCAGAGAGCGCGAACCCCAATTCTTTTGGCGCATGATCCGACCGGAAAACCACCCGCCATGGCGGGCTCGTTCAGACCACGCTCCAGCGCTTATGCCCTGAAGCCATTGATTAAAATTCTAACCTCTGGGTCATGTGGTCGCAACCCGAGCGGGGATCACGAGGGCGTTGGCCCAGTGGCATGGTCAACAGAGACTAAATGGACGCGACTTTGGGCCTTACTTGGGCTTTTCGGCCCAATCCGGACTGAGATCGCCGATTTGGGCAAAAAAAGGGTTAACGCGGGGTTACCGGGGGTGAAAAGCCGAATTAGCCCAGTTTCCGGCCGATCTCCAGGAATTTCTGCCGCCGCTGCTTGCGGATGGCGTCGCCGTCGAGGCCTTTGAGCTCGTCGAAGGCCTTGGCGATGGCGTCCCCGGTGGTCGCGATCATGGCGGCGGGGTCGCGGTGGGCGCCGCCGACCGGCTCCTTCAGGATGCTGTCGATCACCCCGAAGCGGAGCATGTCCTGGGCGGTGATCTTCATGTTGTTGGCGGCTTCCTGCGCCTTGGTGCCGTCGCGCCAGAGGATGGAGGACGCCGCTTCCGGGGAGATCACGCTGTAGATGGCGTGCTCCAGCATCAGCACCTTGTTGGCGGTGGTGATGGCGATGGCGCCGCCGGACATGCCCTCGCCGGTGATGATGGCGACGTTGGGCACGGTCAGCGCCATGCAGGCATCGGTCGAGCGCGCGATGGCCTCGGCTTGTCCCCGCTCCTCGGCGCCGATGCCGGGATAGGCGCCGGCGGAATCGGCGAGCGAGAGCACCGGCAGGCCGAACCGCTCGGCCATTTCCATCAGCCGCACGCATTTGCGATAGCCCTCGGGCCGCGCCATGCCGAAATTGTGCCGGATGCGGCTCTCGGTGGAATCGCCCTTCTCCTGGCCCATCACGCAGATCGGCTCGCCGCGGAAGCGGCCGAAGCCGGCGACCAGCGCCTCGTCCTCGCCGAACTTGCGGTCGCCGGCGAGCGGGGTGAATTCGGTGATCAGGCCCTTGATGAAGTCGTTGAAATGCGGCCGTTGCGGATGCCGCGCCACCAGCGTCTTCTGCCATGGCGTCAGGTTCGTATAGAGGTCCGCCAGCGCCTGCGCCGCCTTGTCCTCGATCCGGCCGATCTCGTCGCTGATGTCGGTGCCGGAGGCGGCGAGCGCGCGCAATTCGTCGACCTTGGAGTCGAGCTCGGCGACGGGCTTTTCGAAGTCGAGATAGCTGCGCATCTGGTCTTGCATCAACTCAATATAGGGGGACGGGGCGAGAGAAGCGAAGCGAGGTTGGGGCCGCGGAAAGAAGTGTAGCTTCTTCAACGAGTTGGCTTGTGCACTGGTCGCAGTCGGCCAAATCAGTCGTGAAGCCCCGGCTCTTTCTGCGGAGATGTGGTCGAAGTCAAGGCGGTTTCATCGTCCCGGTTGAGCTCCCGTGTCCCGGACGCTCTACAGCGCTGCTGCGCAGAGCCGGGACCCAAGCGGCCTGGGCCCCGGCTCTGCGGCGCACCGTTTCACGCTGCGCCGCAGAGCCGGGGGCACGAGACCCGATTACTTCTCCGCCAGCGGGTGCAGGTCGCGCACCAGGCTCTTCAGCCGCTCCTCGACCACATGGGTGTAGATCTGCGTGGTCGAGATGTCGGTGTGACCCAACAGCGTCTGCACGATGCGCAAATCGGCGCCGTTGTGGAGCAGATGGCTGGCGAAGGCATGGCGCAGCACGTGGGGAGAGACCAGCCGGGCCTGCAGGCCCGAGGCGACCGCGAGCTCCTTGAGGTCGCGGGCAAAGTGCTGGCGCGTCAGATGTCCGCTCTCGCCGAAGGAGGGGAACAGCCATTTTGAGGCGGCGAGGCTGTCTTTCTTCTTCTCGGTTTTCGCGGCTTCCGTCGCGGCGAGGTAGTCCGCCATCGCCTGCCGTGAGGCCTCGTTGAGCGGCACCAGGCGTTCCTTGTTGCCCTTGCCGCGCACCACGATCATGCGCGCATCGCGCTTCGCCGCCGAGCGCGGCAGCGCCACCAATTCGGAGACGCGCAGCCCTGTGGCGTAGAGTACCTCGAGCAGGCAATAAAGCCGCAACGCCCGCAGTCGTTTCGACGCCGAGGCATCTTCCGCCTCGCTCAATTCCTTGGCGCGGCGAAGCATGCGGTCGACATCGGCGATCGACAGCACCTTCGGCAGGCCGCGGCCGCGTTTCGGACCGGACAGGATCGCGGCGGGATCGTCGGTGCGGATCCGCTCGTTCAGCAGGAAGCGGTAGAGATGCCGCATCGCCGACAGGCGGCGCGCGACACTGGTGGATTTGAAGCCGCGGGCGTCGAGATCGGCGAGATAGTCGCGCAGGACTTGCGTCTCCGCGTCCGCAAAACTGTGGCCGACCCGGCCCAAAAACTCCGAGAAATCGGTGAGGTCGCGGCGGTAGGCATCGAGCGTATTGGGGCCGGCGCCCTGTTCCGCCGCGAGCATGTCGAGGAACAGGCCGGTGAGCTTGCTGTCGGAGGGCTTTGCGCGCATGCCCCGGAGCCTAGCTGCTATTTCTTGAGAAACTTATCCGGCGGGATCGTCACCGTCATTTCCCGCGGCTTGGGGCTCACGAAGTTCGCCAGCGCGAAAATCACGCCATAGACGATGCCGGCGATCACGGCGACGACCGTCAGGAAGCGGAACAGGCTGGGCATCGGTCTGGGGTCTCTGCAGGGGACTTGATACTGGACTTGATAGTGGGCTTGGCGGGCAAATTAACCAATGAAATCATCCAACATGTTCGCCGTTTCGTGGCAAGAGTCCACTGGCGAGGGTCCTTGCGGGGTCGTATAGGTGGCCAAACCGTGCCGCCTTTGGCGGCAGATCGAGTGAGATCCAGAAAGCGAGATTCAGAGCAATATCCATGTCCGACGCCGCGTTGCCGATTCCTGCTTCGCCCGAAGCCGACATCCTGTCGGCCCTCGGCGCGCGCTCGATCGTGCTCGTCGGCATGATGGGCGTGGGCAAATCCACCATCGGCCGCCGCATGGCTCTCCGGCTCAAGCTGCCCTTCGTCGATGCCGACACCGAGATCGAGGCGGCGGCCGGCATGACCATACCGGAAATCTTCGAGCGCCACGGCGAGGCGCATTTCCGCGACGGCGAGGCCCGCGTGATCGCGCGCCTGCTCGAGGGCGGCCCGGTAGTGCTGGCGACCGGCGGCGGCGCCTTCATGCGCGAGGAGACGCGGACCCGCATCGCCGCCAAGGCGATCTCGATCTGGCTCAGGGCGGAGCACGACGTCATCATGCGCCGCGTGCGCCGACGCGCCGATCGTCCGCTGCTCCGGACCGCCGATCCGGAAGGAACCGTCACGCGCCTGCTCACCGAGCGCGAGCCGATCTACGGCAAGGCCGACCTCACCATCGCCTCGCGCGACGTGCCGCACGACAAGATCGTCGAGGAGTGCATCGAGACGCTGCACGCCCATCTTTGCGGCGAGCAGCCCGCCCCACCCCCTGTCGACGTTGCGAGTGCCGCACGATGACCGCGCCCTTGAAACTCTCCGATCCCGTCAAGGTCGACGTCGCGCTCGGCGACCGCGCCTATGACATCGTCATCGGCCGCGGCGTGCTGTCTTCGCTGGGCGAGCGCGTCGCGGCCTTGCGGCCGGGCGTCCGCACGGCCATCGTCACCGACCGCACCGTTGCAAAACACTGGCTCGAGCCGGCCGAGGCATCCCTTGCTGCCGCCGGCATTCCGACCTCGCGCATCGTGGTCGAGGAAGGCGAGATCTCCAAGACCTATGCGGGCCTGGAAAAGGTCAGCGAAGCCCTGATCGCCGCGAAGATCGAGCGCAACGATCTCGTCATCGCGCTCGGAGGCGGCGTGGTCGGCGACCTCGCCGGCTTCGCCGCGGCGATCCTGCGCCGCGGCGTCGATTTCGTGCAGGTGCCGACCTCGCTGCTGGCGCAGGTCGATTCATCCGTCGGCGGCAAGACCGGCATCAACTCGCCCCAGGGCAAGAATCTGCTCGGCGCCTTCCACCAGCCGGTGCTGGTCATCGCCGACACCGCCGTGCTCGACACGCTGTCGCCGCGCCAGTTCCGCGCCGGCTATGCCGAGGTCGCCAAATATGGCGTGCTCGGCGACGAGGCCTTCTTCACCTGGCTGGAGAAGAACCATTCCGACATCTTCAAGGGCGGCTCGGCCCGCGAGCATGCGATCGCGACCTCCTGCCGCGCCAAGGCCGGCGTCGTCTCGCGCGACGAGCGGGAGACCGGCGAGCGCGCGCTGCTCAATCTCGGCCACACCTTCGGCCACGCGCTGGAAGCGGCGACCGGTTTCTCCGACCGCCTGTTCCATGGCGAGGGCGTTTCGATCGGCATGACGCTGGCGGCGCAGTTCTCGGCGAAGCTCGGCATGATCGGCGAGGCTGATGCCGCGCGCGTCGGGCGACACCTGATCGAGGCCGGCCTGCCGACCCGTTTGCAGGACATCGCCGGCTTTGCCCAGGAAGGTCTTGCCGACGCCGACGCGCTGATGGCCCTGATGGCGCAGGACAAGAAGGTCAAGCGCGGCAAGCTCACCTTCATCCTGCTGGAAGCCGTCGGGCGCGCCGTCATCGCGAAGGACGTCGAGCCGGCGCCGGTGCGCGATTTCCTGAAAGAGAAGCTCGCGCAAAAAGCGTGAACGTTCTGTTGAGTGGTGCATGGACTGGCTCGGATTCACCATCGTCGTCCTCTGCCTGCTGGTCTCGGCGTTCTTCGCCGCGAGCGAGACCGCGCTGACCGGCGCCTCGCGCGCCAGCATGCTGCGGCTCTCCAAGCAGGGTAACCGCGACGCCGACGTCGTCTCGCAGCTGCTCGACATGCGCGAGCGCCTGATCGGCGCCCTCCTGCTCGGCAACAACATCGCCAATATCGGCGCATCCGCGCTCGCAACCGGCATCTTCACGTCGTGGTTCGGCGATGTCGGCGTGCTCTATGCGACCGGCGTGATGACCGCCCTGGTCGTGATCTTCGCCGAAGTGCTGCCGAAGACCATCGCCATCAATGCGCCGGATCGCATGGCGCTCGCGGTTGCGCGCCCGATGCGGCTGACGATGTATGTGCTGGGGCCGCTGCTCAAGGTCGTCGAAGTCATCGTGCGCCTGCTGATGCGGCTGTTCGGCCTTGCCGGCGAGCATCAGGCGATCCTGTCGCCGACCGAGCGCCTGCGCGGCGCGGTGGACCTCTTGCACCACGAGGGCAAGGTCGAGAAACAGGACCGCGACATGCTCGGCGGCCTGCTCGATTTGCGCGAGCTCCAGGTCTCCGACGTCATGATCCATCGCACCGAGATGATGATGATCAACGCCGACCTGCCGCCGGACGATCTGGTGCGCGAGGTGCTGGCGACCGAATACACCCGCATTCCGCTCTGGCGCGAGAAGCCGGAAAACATCATCGGCGTGCTTCACGCCAAGGACCTGTTGCGCGCGATCCGCGCCTCCGACGGCGACACCTCGCGCATCGACGTCTCCACCATCGCGCTGCCGCCCTGGTTCGTGCCGGAGATGCGGCCGCTCGCCGAGCAGCTCAAGGCGTTCCGCCGCCGCAAGACCCATTTCGCGCTCGTCGTCGATGAGTACGGTGAAGTTGAAGGCCTCGTGACGCTGGAAGACATTCTTGAGGAGATCGTCGGCGACATCTCCGACGAGCACGACGTCGTGGTCGCCGGCGTGCGTGCCCAGCCGGACGGCTCGGTCGTGGTCGACGGCTCGGTGCCGATCCGCGACCTCAACCGTGCCATGGACTGGCACCTGCCCGACGAAGAGGCAACCACGGTCGCCGGCCTCGTTATTCACGAGGCGCGCTCGATCCCCGATCGCGGCCAGAGTTTTACGTTCCACGGCTTCCGCTTCCGCGTCCTTCGCCGCGAGCGCAACCGCATCACCGCGCTCCGTATTTCACCGGTGCCGCGTGAGGCGGAGATGGAAGAACCCAGGCCGAGAAGGGCGGGGACGTCGTTTTAGACCCTCAGTCATTCCGGGGCGATGCGCAGCATCGAACCCGGAATCTCGAGATTCCGGGTTCGGCTCTTCGAGCCCCCGGAATGACTGGACTAATTTTCCCCCGGCGCCTGCGCATGGATCGCCAGCGCGTGCACGCTGCCGGAAAGTTCCGCAGCCAGCGCCGAATTTATCATGCGATGGCGCTCGACCCGGGTCTTCCCTTTGAAGGCATCAGACACGATATAAACGCGAAAGTGCGTCTCGCCGCTCGGCCGGTGGCCGGCGTGGCCCTCATGCAAATGTGACTCGTCGACGACCTCGAGGCTTTCCGGGGTGAAAGCTTCCTGCAACTTGTTGCTGATAGTATCTTTCATAACCATGAGTGCCATTAAGGTGCGTCGTCGCGCCCCGTCAATGCCGTAGGCCGCCTCTGGCGGCCGTTCTGAAGACGTCGAAGTGAAACTTCGGCTACGGGTTAGCAGCTAAATGCAATGTCAAGACTTGAAGGTTTTTGCATTGCGTAGTCAAAGTCAGCCATGCCGATCGATTCATCAAAGTTCTTCGACTCCATCCGCGTGAAGCCGCGAGGCAAGCAGCCGGAGGTGAAGCCGCGCGACACCGTGGTCAACTGCGAGTGGGCGGGCTGCACGAACAAGGGCGCGCATCGCGCGCCGAAGGGCCGCGAGAACCAGCGTGAGTATTGGCACTTCTGCCTCGACCATGTGCGCGAGTACAACCAGAACTACAATTTCTTCTCCGGCATGAATGCCGACGCCGTCGCGCGCTACCAGAAGGACGCGCTGACCGGTCACCGCCCGACCTGGAAGATGGGCGCCAATGGCGGCAAGAAGGGTGCGGAAGAGATCGACATGGCGTCCGATCCTTTCAGCATGTTCTCGGAGATCAACGGCCGCGCCAACTGGCGCAAGGGCCCGGACGCCCCGCCCAAGGCCGAGACGCGCAAGGTGATGAACGCCGAGCGCAAGGCGCTTCAGGTCATGGGCCTCGGCCCCGACGCCACGCTCGCCGACGTCAAGAGCAAGTACAAGGCGCTGGTCAAGCAGCACCACCCCGACGCCAATGGCGGCGACCGTTCGACCGAAGACCGCCTGATCGAGATCATCAAGGCGTATAATTATCTGAAGACGGTGGTGCGGGAGGCGTAAGGGCCTCCAGCCTAGCCCTGGGTGTCGTCCCGGCGAAGGCCGGGACCCATAACCCCAGGGAGTAGTTTGGCGAAGACTCGCAGTGAAGAGTCTTGCCGTGGTACTCACATCTACCTTCATCGATAGATCACGCGGTATGGGTCCCGGCCTTCGTCGGGACGACGACGGAGTGTATCGCTCCGTCATCGCGTCTCACTCGGTCACGGATCACCCCTCCGGCATCGCCCCCACATAGGACGAACTCGGCCGGATCAACCGCCCCGTCCGCTGCTGCTCGCGCGCATGCGCGGTCCAGCCTGCGCTGCGGGCCACCGCGAAGATCGGCGTGAACGCCTGCCGCGGGATGGCCAGCGCATCGAGCAGGATCGCGGTGAAGAACTCGACATTCGTCTCCAGCGGCCGGTCCGGGTTCTTCTTGCGCAGCGCGCTGCGGATATAGGCCTCGACCTCGCCGGCGAACGGCAGGTCGGTGCCATTGGACGCCAGTGCCTCGACCGCGGTCTTGAGCACGTCGGCGCGCGGATCGCGCACGCGATAGACGCGGTGGCCAAAGCCCATCATCCGCTCGCCGCGCGCCAGTGCCGCATCCACCCACGGCTGGATGCGCTCGCGCGAGCCGATCGCGTCCAGCATTTCGAGCACCGGTTCCGGCGCGCCGCCATGCAGCGGGCCGGTGAGCGCGCAATAGCCGGCGGTCACCGCGGCGAACAGATCGGCCTGCGTCGAAGCCACCACGCGCGCGGTGAAGGTCGAGGCGTTCATGCCGTGGTCGCTGGCGGTGACGAGATAGGCGTCCAGCGCCGTGACCTCGCGCGCTGCGGGGCTGCGTCCGTGCAGCAAGCGCAGCGTGTCGGCGGCATGGCTCACGTTCGGATCGGGCGCGACCGGCGCGAGCCCCTTGGCGCGCCGCACCAGCGCACCCGCGATCACCGGAAACGCGCCGACGATGGTCGCCTCGTGCTCGAGCCCGTGCTCGGCGCGAAGACCGGCGACCGCCGCGCGAAACCCGTCGACGATGCCCATGCCACGCGTTGCCGGCAGCAACTCGTCCAGCCGCGCGAAGGCGCGCTCGCGCGCTGCGCCCAGGCTCGCCCGCACATTGGCTTCGCTGAGTGTGGTCCTGCTGGCGCCGTTCCAGAGCCGGGCGGTGACGCCCTCGAAGCTCGATTTGGCGGCGAGGCGGCCGACATGCTCGCCGGCGATGATCAGCTCGCCGCGCTCGCCGTCGACATGGCTCAGCACGGTCTCGGCCGCGGGAACGCCATCCAGCCCGATCTGGCTTTTGGTGAGGTGGATATTCATGGCCAATCTCCCTTTTGCATTGCACGCAGGGAAAGGTCGGCCCTCTCGACAGATTGATCAATCTTGATTACATCAATCAATATGAATAATTCGGAAGGGCTCTACCTCTCCGCGCGGGAGGCCGCCGCCGAGCTCGCGATCTCGCCGGCCACCCTCTACGCCTATGTCAGCCGCGGCCTGATCCGCTCCGAGCCGACGCCGGACTCGCGCAAGAATCGCTACCGCGCCGAGGACGTCCGCGCCCTCAAGGAGCGCCGGGTGCCATCGCCGGAGCCGCGGGGCCTGCGCAGCTTCGATGCCGATTTGCCGGTGATGGACACGGAGATCTCGACCATCACCGAGGACGGCGCGATCTATCGCGGCGTCAATTGCGTCGATCTCGCCGAGAACGACACGCTGGAGCACGCCGCGACGCTGCTCTGGGACGTCGCCGGCGTCGATCCCTTCGCGCCCGACAATCAGCCCGAGGTCTCCAAGGAGATGCGCACGATCGCGGAAGCTGCGCGCCGCGCCGCGCCGATCGATCGCGCCATCGCGGTGCTCGCGCTCGCCGCCGGCGCCGATCCCCGCGCCTTCACACGCGCCCCCGACGGTCGCGCCATGGTCGGCGCGCGCATCGTCCGCCTCCTGGTCGCGACCATGCTCAATGCAGAAGCCTCGGGCGAGCCGCTGCATCAGCAGGTCGCGCGCGTCTGGGCGCCCGACAACAAGCATGCGCCCGATCTGATCCGCCGCGCACTCGTTCTGCTCGCCGATCATGAGCTGAACGCCTCGACCTTCACCGCCCGCTGCGCGGCCTCGACCGGCCTCAACCTCTATGACTCCGTGATCGCCGGTCTCGCCGCGCTGAAGGGGCCAAAGCATGGCGGCGCGGGCGTGCTGGCATCGCAGCTCGTCAAGACGCTGGTCGATCGCGACGTCGAACCCGTGGTACGCGAGCGTGTCGCGCTCGGCGAGCGTTTTGCCGGCTTCGGCCACGGCGTCTACAAGCGCGGCGATCCCCGCGCACAATCGCTGCTCAACGCACTCTCGCGCGCCGGTGCGCCGCGAAAATTCACCAGGGAAGTGCCGGAACGGATCATTGAAGCGACCGGCGAGTTCGTCAACATCGACTACGCGCTCGCCGTGCTCGTGCACGCCCTGCGCCTGCCGGCGGGCAGCGAGCTTGCACTGTTCGCGATGGCCCGCAGCGTCGGCTGGATCGCGCATGCCAGCGAGCAGCTACAGCACGGCAAGCTGATCCGCCCGCGGGCGAGGTATGTGGGGCCGGCGCCGGGACGGAGGGCGCGAGCTACGCCGCCGAAGGGCTAAGGGGTGTATCCACAAGTCCGCGAGACCCCACTTGTGATGTTTGTTGTGACGCTTCGAAACGGAGGTCCGCGCCGGCCTCCGGCCTCGTGGCAAGAGCGCACAGTCGATTCGCGAGCCGATGCCGTCGCGAACCTCAGGGCTTCGGCCCTCTCGTGGTCCCCGACCTTGGGGCCCTGGCAAATACGTCGTCCCATGGCGGATCCGGCGGAAAAACCTCACCCAGGAACGCGACGAAGGCCTTCACGTTTGGATTGCCTCGACGGCTTTCCGGCCATAACGCGGTGATGTTGGTTCTAGGGACGACGAAATCTTGCAGGACGGGTACGAGTTCGTTGCGTCTGACATAAGGAGCTGCGACGAAAGTGGGGGTAACACCGATGCCGCCGCCCGACGCAATGACGGTGGCCACAGCCTCGCTAACATCGGTGATGATGGCCGCGTCGGGCATGATCTCGACCAGGCGATCGCCGATGAGGAAGGGCCAGCGAAATGTCTGGCCCGAACTCTGGAAGCGAAAGTTCACACAGTCATGGTTGACCAGTTCGTCCGGATGGATCGGCGTGCCGCGCCGGGCCAGATAGCCGGGGGAAGCGAAAGCGCAGATGCGGTGCGGCGCGAGCTGACGCGAGATCAGCCGGGAGTCCGCGAGATCGCCGACGCGGATCGCGACATCGATGCCCTCTTCGATCAGATCAACGTAGCGGTCGCCGATCCGCAACTCGATCATGAGCTTTGGATAGCGTTGCCGAAAGCGTGGCAGGGCCGGCGAGAGAATATTCACGCCGATAGGTAGCGGCGCGGCGATCCTCAGCGTGCCGGCAGGTTCGGAACGCGCCGCCACCGCCGCTTGCTCGATCGCGTCCGCCTCGCGCAAAAGCCGCAGCGTCCGCTCGTGCAGGTCCCGCCCCTCTGGCGTCAGAGTAAGCGAGCGCGTCGTGCGGCTGAACAGGCGCAGGCCGAGGTGCTGCTCCAGCCGTTGCACGCTCTTGCTGATCGCAGATGGCGAGACACCAAGTGCACGCGCGGCGGCTGAATAGCTGCCAAGCGAGCCGGAGCGGGCAAACGCGATGAGACCGGTCAGTCGATCGAGGGCGATTTGTGCCATGATGGAATAACAAAACCGAAGACTGGCTCAATTTTCAAGTAAAACTCATTGGCCTAGGTTTCCATTCATCGGCGGCGCGTTGCGCGCCCGCGCTT
This sequence comes from Bradyrhizobium sacchari, assembly GCF_002068095.1. Taxonomy (GTDB): domain Bacteria; phylum Pseudomonadota; class Alphaproteobacteria; order Rhizobiales; family Xanthobacteraceae; genus Bradyrhizobium; species Bradyrhizobium sacchari. The sequence goes on from NZ_LWIG01000069.1 coordinate 108,070, forward strand.
GAAAGGACCGACTCCCGTGACCGACCCTGCTCCGCAGACCCTCAAAGATCGCAACGTCGTCATCTTCGGCGGCACTTCCGGCATCGGCCTGGCTGCCGCGCAGCAGGCCAAAGCGGCGGGCGCCAAGGTTATCGTTATCGGTTTCGACGCCGCCGGAGCCGAGCGAGTTGCCGCGGAGAACGGATTCGCCGGCTGGCGGGCTGCGGACGTGACCAAGCCCGAGACCCTTGCCACCGCCCTTGCCGACATCCCGCAAGTCGACCATCTCGTACTGCTTGCGGGCAGCTTCGTCGCAGGCAAAGTGTTGGAGGCAGATGTCGCCTACCTGCGCCGCGCCTTCGATGAGCGAATCTGGGCGGCCGTGCATGTGTTGCGAAGCCTCGGGGACCGGCTCGCTGCCGACGGGTCCGTCACGTTCATTTCCGGAGCCCTGGCCGATCGACCCAACGCATATGGCACGTCCGTGCTCGCGGCCGCCTCCGCTGCGATGGAGGCCTTCGCCCGCGGCCTTGCGCTGGAGCTGGCACCACGCCGCGTGAATACCTTGTCGCCTGGGACGATCGACACCCCGCTCCTTGCACGCACGCTTGGCGAGGGCCGTGATGCCTACGTGGCGGCGCTGAAAGAAAAGCTTCCGCTGCACCGTGTTGGCACTGCGCAGGACGCCGGGAATGCCGTGGTCTTCCTGATGAGCAACGAATTCATGAACGGCGAGACGCTGCATGTCGATGGCGGTGCGCGTCTGATCTGATTGTCCCTGTGTCCGCGGCTTTGTTTCCGCGGCGCCGCCCCCAACAAGATGAGATTACGAAAGGCCGCGAGATGACGACCGACGATATCGATTTCGACCATCTGCTGCGCTCAAATCTGGAGCGCGTCTTCAACGAGCGGGACGACGACAAACGTCGAACCGCCATCGCCGAACTGTTCGTTGAGGAGCCAGTCATGTACGAGCCGACGGATATCGTTCAGGGACGGGCAGAAATTTCGCGTGTTGCCGCAAACCTTTTGAAGCAGTTCGGGCCGACGTTCCGTTTTATCCCCGACGGCATCGCTGTCGGGCATCATGGCCTGGCGCATCTGGCTTGGCACGCGGGGCCCGAGGACGGGCCGGTCGCGGTGACGGGGGCGGACGTGGCCGAAATTGAAGGCGGTAAGATCGCGCGGCTATGGGTGCTACTCAATGCGCAGAAGAGCAAGTAGCGTCGCCGCCTCTAACCTCGGGGCTTCGCCTCCGCGACGCCACCACCATTCCGGCGGCGATAGAGCCACACCGCCACGCCGCCTACGATCGCCACGGCAACCACGGTCAGCATCCAGATATGCTTGCCGACATGCCCATGATGATGCAGCCCGGCATATTCGTGCAGCGCCGAGACCGCCAGCACGCCCGGCAGCACATGGGCGGGGGCCCAGACCAGGATCGCCGGGATGTTCACTGTATAGAATCTGGTGGGCGACATCCCCAGCGCGCCGGCGGTCACCGGCACGAAGGCGCGGATCGGCGGCACGAAGCGGGCGAAGAACACGGCCCAGGTGCCGAAGCGCTTGAAGAAGCTTTCGCTCTCGGCGACCACCCGGGGATAGTTGGTCAGCGGCCAGGTGTTGAGGATCTCGCGCTGCTGCCGGTGTCCGACCCAATAGGCCGAGCCGTCGCCCAGCACCGCGCCGAGGGCGGCGGCCAGCAGCACCCAGGGCAACTTCAGCTCGCCGCCCGGAACCAGGGCGCTGAGTGCCAGGATGATGGTCGAGCCGGGGATGACCGATCCCACCACCGGTACGGCCTCCAGCAGCGCCGCCAGGAACAGGGTCAGATAGGCCAGCCACGCATGGGCCGAAACGAACGCGATGAAGGGATCGAGGAAGGATGTCACGTCGTCTCTGTGGTGGGCTGGGGCTTTTCGGTTCGGACCCTACATAAGTAGGGAGAGGCGGTGAAAGTGCCATTTGCGTGGGCAGCCCCGTTACCCCGCCCGAAATTCGAGCGCGATTCGCAAGGCAGCCCTCCAAAAACTGCGTTCCTCACCTATCTAAATGAAAAGACAACGGAACTTTGATTGAGGGGCGGGCTTCTGCCGGCACGTTGTCTCTGATAGGTTCGAAAGTGCACCCAGCCGCAGCCAACGTGCAATAACTGGTCTCGGGATCGCCCGGGACCTCGGAGGATTGATGACGACCGCCGCCCTGTCCAAAGTTGAGGAAGTTTCCGGTCTGCCCGACATGAAGGTGTCGGTCCGCCAGGTGTTCGGGATCGATAGCGATCTCGAAGTGCCGGCCTATTCCGAAGTCGATCCTCATGTGCCCGAAGTCGATTCCGACTACCGTTTCGACCGCGCCACCACGCTCGCCATTCTCGCCGGCTTCGCGCGCAACCGCCGGGTGATGGTGACCGGCTATCACGGCACCGGCAAATCCACCCATATCGAGCAGGTCGCCGCGCGCCTGAACTGGCCCTGCGTGCGCGTCAACCTCGACAGCCACATCAGCCGTATCGACCTCGTCGGCAAGGACTCCATCGTGGTCCGCGACGGCAAGCAGGTCACCGAATTCCGCGACGGCATCCTGCCCTGGGCGCTGCAGAACAATGTCGCGCTGGTGTTCGACGAATACGACGCCGGCCGCCCGGACGTGATGTTCGTGATCCAGCGCGTGCTCGAAGTCTCGGGCCGCCTGACGCTGCTCGACCAGAACAAGGTGATCAAGCCGCATCCGGCCTTCCGGCTTTTCGCCACGGCGAATACGGTCGGCCTCGGCGATACCTCCGGCCTGTATCACGGCACCCAGCAGATCAACCAGGGCCAGATGGACCGCTGGTCGATCGTCACCACGCTGAACTATCTCAGCCATGACGAGGAAGTGGAGATCGTGCTGGCCAAGGCCAAGCACTATCGCACCCAGGAAGGCCGCGACATCGTCAACAAGATGGTGCGCCTTGCCGATCTCACCCGCAACGCCTTCGCCAACGGCGATCTGTCGACGGTGATGAGCCCGCGGACGGTGATCACCTGGGCGGAAAACTCCGACATCTTCGGCGATATCGGCTTCGCCTTCCGCGTCACCTTCCTCAACAAGTGCGACGAGCTCGAGCGTCCCCTGGTCGCCGAGTTCTATCAGCGCTGCTTCAATGCGGAGCTGCCGGAATCGGCGGTCAACGTGGCGCTGTCCTGATCTGTCCCGGTGTGTCGTCCCGGCGAAGGCCGGGACCCATACCGCGTGATGTATCAGTGAAGCGACGCGGTTAGTTTCTCCTGACGCAATGACCGCCGGTGGTTATGGGTCCCGGCTTTCGCCGGGACGACGGTGAGATCGAGATGAGCACCACCTCCAACTCCAAATTCCGCAGCAGCAAGGAAGCGCCGACCGAGCCGTTCAAGCGGTCCGTGGCCTCCTGCCTCAAGGCGATCGCGAAATCGCCCGAGCTCGACGTCTCCTTTGCCGCCGAGCGCCCGGGCCTTGCGCCCGGCAAGGCGCGGCTGCCGGAGCCGGCGCGCAAGATGACCAAGCGTGACGCCGCCATCGTGCGCGGCCACGCCGACTCCATCGCGCTCAAGATTGCCTGTCACGATCCCAAGGTTCATCGCAAGCTGATGCCCGGCAATCCGCAGGCGCGCGGCGTGTTTGAGGCGGTGGAGCAGGCGAGGGTCGAGGCGATCGGCGCGCGCCGGATGGCGGGCGTTGCCAAGAACCTCACCGCGATGCTCGATGACCATTTCCATCGCGGCAAGTTCGACGAGATCACCGACCGCGCCGATGCGCCGCTGGCCGACGCGCTGGCGATGCTGGTGCGCGAGCGCCTCACCGGCATGGCGCCGCCGACGGCCGCCAAGAAGATGGTCGATCTCTGGCGTCCGATCCTCGAAGACAAGATCGGCAAGCGGCTCGACCGGCTCGACGGTGTGGTCGAGGACCAGGCCAGGTTCGGCGACGCCGTGCATGACCTGCTCTCGGCGCTCGAGCTCGGCGACGAGCGCAATGCCGACAGCGAGGACAATGAGGACAACGACGAGAACCAGGACGGCGACAACGACCAGTCCGGCGCCGAAGGCTCGCCCGATTCCGATGCCGCGCAGGAGATGAGCGCCGACCAGGCGCAGGCGAGCTCGGAAGAGATGAGCGAGAGCGCGATGGAAAGCGCGCAGGCCTCGACCTCCGACACCTTCGACGACGGCGAGCTCGGCGACGACGAGACGCCTGGCGAGGCGACGCGTCCGAACGCGCACGGCAGGAACGAGCCGCGCGGGCCGGAATATCACGCCTTCGCGCCGAAGTTCGACGAGGTGATCGCCGCCGAAGACCTCTGCGACCATGACGAGCTGGAGCGCCTGCGCGCCTATCTCGACAAGCAGCTCGCGCATCTGCAGGGCATCGTCGCCCGTCTTGCCAACCGGCTGCAGCGCCGCCTGATGGCGCAGCAGAACCGCGCCTGGGAGTTCGATCTCGAAGAGGGCATCCTGGACCCCGCACGCCTGTCGCGCGTCGTCACCGATCCCTATCACCCGCTGTCCTTCATGCACGAGAAGGAGGCGACGTTCCGCGACACCGTGGTGACGCTGCTGCTCGACAATTCCGGCTCGATGCGCGGCCGCCCGATCACGGTCGCGGCGACCTGCGCCGACATTCTGGCGCGCACGCTGGAACGTTGCGGCGTCAAGGTCGAGATCCTCGGCTTCACCACGCGCGCCTGGAAGGGCGGGCAATCGCGCGAGGCGTGGCTTGCCGCCGGCAAGCCGGCCAATCCCGGTCGCCTCAACGATCTCCGCCACATCATCTACAAGTCCGCCGATGCCCCCTGGCGCCGTGCGCGGAAAAATCTTGGCCTGATGATGCGCGAGGGGCTGCTGAAGGAGAACATCGACGGCGAGGCGCTGGACTGGGCGCACAAGCGCCTGCTGGCGAGGGCCGAGCAGCGCAAGATCCTGATGATGATCTCGGACGGCGCGCCGGTCGACGATTCCACGCTGTCTGTCAATCCCGGCAATTATCTCGAGCGGCACCTGCGCCACATCATCGAGGAGATCGAGACCCGCTCGCCGGTCGAGCTGATCGCGATCGGCATCGGCCATGACGTGACGCGCTACTACCGCCGCGCGGTGACGATCGTGGACGCCGAAGAACTCGGCGGCGCCATCACCGAAAAGCTCGCCGAGCTCTTCAGTGAGACCAACACCGCACCAACCCAGCCGGCCGGTCGCCCGCGACGCAAACTGCATTCGTGAGCACGAACCCATCCCGCCGCAGCTTTCTTGGCCACGCGGCGGCGGGATTTTCCTTTCTGGCGACCTCGCGCCTCGCGCGGGCGCAAGCGGCGACCGAGCCGCCGCCGCGCCCGCTCCAGGTCGAGCATGCCGTCACGGACCCCGTCAGCATCGAGGTCAATGCGCGCCAGATTCCGAGTTTCGAGCCGCGCGACCGCTCGCGCACGCGCTTCGGTTCGCTGGATTATCGCAGCGGCCTGGTGCTGACCTCGCCTTTTCGCGGCTTTGGCGGCCTCTCCGGCATCCGGCTCGACGCCAGGGGCGAGCGCTTCCTCGCGATCTCCGACCAGGGCGGCTGGTTCACCGGCCGCATCCGTTATTCCGGCAAGGCCATGGCCGGACTCGACGACGTCGAGGCCGCGCCGCTGCTGGGCGCGGAGGGGCGGCCGATCACCGAAAAGCGCATGTGGTGGGATTCGGAATCGCTGACGCGCGAGGGCAACCTCGTCTATGTCGGGCTCGAGCGCGTCAACCAGATCCTGCGCTATGATTTCGCCAAGGGCGGCGTCCGCGCCCGCGGCGAGCCGATCCCGGTGCCCCCTGGTGTGCGCAAGCTGCCGCACAACAAGGGGCTGGAAGCGCTGGTCCTGGTGCCGAAAGGCCAGCCTCTCGCCGGCAGCCTGATCGCGTTCTCCGAGCGCGGGCTGGACGCCGACGGCAATCTACTCGCCTTCCTGATCGGCGGTCCGACGCCCGGCCAGTTCAGCGTGCGCCGGACCGAGAAGTTCGACATCAGCGACGCGGTGCTCTTGCCCTCCGGCGAGCTCCTGATCCTCGAACGCAAATTCTCCTGGTTCACCGGCGTCGACATCCGCATCCGCTCGATCCCGCTCAAGTCCATCGCGCCGGGCGCGGTGGTCGACGGCCCCGCGCTGTTCAAGGCCGATCTTGGCCAGGAGATCGACAACATGGAAGGCATCGATGCCCACGTCACCGCCGAGGGCGAGACCGTGCTGACGCTGGTCTCGGACGACAATTTCTCCATGCTCCAGCGCACGCTGCTGCTGCAGTTCACGCTGGTGGAGTAGTTCTCCGCCGTGGTCCTGGCGAAGGCCTGGGCGACGACGAAGTGAACGTCCGCGCAATATGCCGCGACAAACCGCCATGCCCCAGCTCCGCGCCATCGCTGCCGCGCTCCTCATCCTGCTTGCCGCGTCACCGCAGGCGCACGCCACGGCCGAGCACACCTATGCGAAGGGCGAGTACCCCATCATCGCGGGCGGGTGGGCGCCGAACCAGCGGCTCGCCATCGCCGTCCATGGCGAAGGCGAGGGCGCGCACGACAGGTTTCACGCCTATCTGATGTCGGAGCCGCAGCATCGCCGACTGGCGGTGCTGGACAACATCAGCCACGAGAACAATCTCGACACCGATGCCGACGCCTATTACGCGGAGTGGTCGCCCGACTCGCGCTATGTCGCGGTCTCCTTCCGTACCGAGCGTCACATCATGACGCTGAACATCTATGCGATCGAGGGCGACCGCGCGCGGCTGATCGGGACGCCGGACTTGTTTCGCAAGGCGACCGGCCGCACCGTCGTGGTCAAGACCGACGGCGACATGCGCACCTATGTCCCCACGGTAACGTGGCGGGGGCCGCGCCGCTACGACTTCAACGACTACCGTCTGTTCGTCGAGGACGACAGGACGCTGGCCGACAAGATCGACGAGCTCTGCAGCGTGACCAGAATGGAGGACGGCCGCTATTCGATCGAGTTTGCGGCCCACGCCACTGTGAGGATCGGGCGGGGGAAGCGCAACCGCATCGGCAAGCTGCGGCTCGGGGTTTTCCAGCGGTAATCGTTCCCGCGAGGTCGTGTCTCAATCGCCCCCGTCGTCCCGGGGCGCGCCAGCGCGAGCCCGGGACCCATAACCACAGGGAGAGGTTTGGCGAAGACTCGTCGCTGCCAATCTTCGCCAAACACGATTCCGTGGCTATGGATCCCGGGCTCACGCTTCGCGTGCCCCGGGATGACAGCTGAGACTGCAGTAACCCGCATGCATGGCCTCAACAGCGGCCATGCCGCCTGCGCAACTGGCAATTCGCCATCGACCGACTAAACTTCATGCAATCGCTTCCATCCCTCCTTCTCCGGAACTCCCCGCATGAGCGCCCTGTTTTCCCCGATCAAGCTGCGCGGCCTGACGCTGAAGAACCGCATCATGGTGTCGCCGATGTGCCAGTATTCGGCCGACGACGGCGTCGCCACGGACTGGCACTTCACTCACATCAACAATCTCAGCCTGTCGGGCGCGTCGATGTTCTGCATCGAGGCGACCCATGTCGAGGCGATCGGCCGCATCACGCCGGGCTGCCTCGGGCTCTACAGCGATGCCTGCGAGGCCGCGCTGAAGCAGATCCTCACCTCGGTGCGCAAGCATTCCTCCACCGCGATCGCGATGCAGCTTGCCCATGCCGGGCGGAAAGCGTCGAGCGCGCGGCCCTGGGACGGCGGCCAGCTCATTCCGGAATCGCAAGGCGGCTGGCAGACGGTGGCGCCCTCGGCGCTGCCGCACAAGGAGGGCGAGGCCGCCCCGCTGGCGCTGGACGCAGCGGGCCTGAAGCGCATCCGCGACGCCTTCGTCGACTGTGCGAAGCGCGCCGACCGGCTCGGCATCGACGCCATCGAGCTGCACGGCGCGCACGGTTATCTCATGCATCAGTTCCTGTCGCCGATCTCGAACCGGCGCACGGATGAATATGGCGGCAGCCTGCAGAACCGCATGCGCTTCCCGCTCGAGATCTACGACGCCGTGCGCGCGGTGTTCCCCGCCGACAAGCCGATCGGCATGCGGGTGTCGTCGACCGACTGGGTCGAGGGCGGCTGGGATCTGCCGCAGACCATCGAATTCGCGAACGCGCTGAAGGCGCGCGGCATCGACTGGATCGATGCCTCCTCCGGCGGCGTCTCGCCGCTGCAGAAGATTCCGCTCGGCCCCGGCTATCAGGTGCCGTTCGCCGAGGCCATCCGCCGCGAGACGGGAGTGACCACCATCGCCGTCGGCCTGATCTCCGAGGCGAAGCACGCCGAGGAGATCGTAGCTGGCGGCAAGGCCGACATGGTCGCGCTCGCCCGCGGCATGCTCTACGACCCCCGCTGGGGCTGGCACGCCGCCGCCGAGCTCGGCGGCGAAGTCGAAGCCCCACCGCAATACTGGCGCTCGCAGCCCTCGACGCAAAAGGCGCTGTTCGGCAAGACCACGTTCGGAGCGCGGTGAGGGGGCGTTCGCAGCGTACCTGCTGCACCTGCGGCGCGATGACCGCCCCGCACCCTCCGTCATTGCGAGCGCAGCGAAGCAATCCAGAATCCCTCCGTGGAAAGTCTCTGGATTGCTTCGCGGACCATTTCATCGGGCCGCGCTTCGCACGGACCCGTTCGCTCGCAACGACGGTGGAAGGCAGGCGTGCGTCACACGCCTAGTTCGTCGCCCCCATAAGAGTTACTCCTCACGCATCCGTAACTCGCCTCACCTTCCACGCACCGCAAAACTGGCCTACCCTCTCTGGGAGTCAACGCCTCACGGAGGCCGGCCATGCGGTTTGGTGTTCGCAAAACTGCCCACGTGTTCGAGCGCGTGGGCCTCGCGATGGCGGGGGCCGCGTGCGGGCTGTTCGTCGGCGCATATGTCGGATCGGCGATCGCGCACCTGACCACCCAGGGCTTCCTTCTGCTGATGATGCTGCTCGGCGCGGTCGGCTTCTATCTCGGCATCGACACGCCGCAGATGCCGTTCGACGAGGCGCACAGTTCCATCGACGCCGCCGAGTTTCTGAGCTCCGCCGGCACGCTCTGCGCCACGCTCACCGCGCTCGCCTCCGTCGCCGTCATCGTGCTCCGCCTCGACCCGCACATGGCCTGGAGCTGGCTCGTCCTGGTCGGCTGGACCGGCGGCGTTGCCATGCAGATCATCGCCGGCGCCAAGGCGCGGATGCGGAAGTAGCTTTCTTGATTGTCGGAAGAGATCGTGCCGCAAGCACACTGCGTTCCCACTCTGTTGCCGTGACCTCGCAAATCACCAGCACCGTTTGGTCGGCCCCCTCTCCCCAACCCTTCCCCGCAAGGGGGGAGGGAGCCGAGCGGAGTGCCCGGCGCTGTTTTTGATCTGCAGTAAGAAGGACGTCCCTCTAAAACACCACGCCCACCCGCGTGCCGCGCTTCCACGCGATGCGGCAGCGCTTCTTGGTGTTGACGTGCAGCAGCTCGAAGCGATCGGGGATCTGCACCTGGCCGCCGAGATCGACGCAGGCCCCGCCCGGCGAATAGTCGATCAGCGTGCAGGGGATCACCGGCGCGCGTGGGTCGGTGATGATCTTGGCCTGGCGGGACACCAGGCCTGCGGGTTTCACGCGGGCATATTTACGCGGATGCATTGGCACATCTCCTCCAACTCCGCTGTCGGCATGATCTTCGAAAAGTGTGAAGCGGTTTTCCGAAAGATCATGCCGAACCAAAAAGGCTCGGCGGACTCTGTGCAGGATGATGCGGAGGAGTTGATGCGATCCGGCTAAGGTCGGCGGGAGAATTTTAATGAAAAGTGGCGGCGAGCGCGGAAAGTGGCGGTAGCGGGGTGCGGTGATGATGAGTTGCCCAGCCGTAATCTCAACCTCCGCCGTCGTCCCGGCCCCCGTGCGCAATTGCGCACTAGGCCGGGACGACACTGATCGTGTGGCGCGACTCTGCCCACCAGCGTCATTGCGAGCCAACAGGTCCGCGCGAAGCGCGGCCCGATGACAGGCTCCGCGAAGCAATCCAGAATCTTTCCGCGGAGGGACTCTGGATTGCTTCGTCGCAAGAGCTCCTCGCAATGACGTGTGGAGAGGCCGCGCCCCATCACCCCGTCACCCCCTCATCCACCCCGGCCGCCGCCACATCAGCCCCCGGCGGCACCGGCATCGGCACGGTCACGTAAGCCTTCGGCAAGTTCACCGGCTTGTAGTCCGGGTCCACCGCCATCCGCTTCAACACGCTCTCATGCACATGCGCGCCTTCGGGGATGACGCGCGGCTCGCAGTCGGGGATGTAGAAGCCGAAAGTGACCCGCCGCTCCGGCCACTCCTTGTACTTCGCGCTCTTCGGCAGATATTCCAGCAGCCGCCAGGCCGCCGTCATCGAATTGTGCAATTCGCCCGACTTCCCCTCATAGGCCGGCGGCACATATTTGAACGGCGAGTTCTTGCGCGGGACGCCCCAGGCGAGCTGGTTCACGGTGCGCGGGTTGAAGTTCAGCCCGGCCTTCTCGGCCTCCTTGATCATCCAGATCAGCGGATATTTCGATTCCCCGCTTTCCGCCTCCGGATAGCCGCCGCCGACGTCGCAATGCACGCCGGCGAACCACACCTGCAGAATGTCCTGCGGCACCTTCTTCTCGTCCGGCACATAGCGGTTGCTCCAATAGTCCTGCGGCTCCCGGTACTGCTTCAGGCGGAACATGCAGCGCTGCTCGTCGATCGCGATCGCCTGCCGGAAGATCTTGACGCTCGGATTGCGCAGCGTGAAGGCGAGCTCCTCCAGGCTGATCACGAAGAAGAAATTGTCGCGCCGCGGCACGATCACGCTCGCCACCGTGTCCCAGACGCCGATGAAGTGGATGGTCGGCCAGCGCGTCGAGGTGATGCGCGCGAACTGCGCGGCGAGGTCGAATTCGTCCTTCGGCAGCGGCCCGTTCTCGTCGGTGACGATGTCCTTGAGGTCCTCGACGTCGTTGCCGCGCCCGGTGCCGGAATATTGCTTGTAGGCGACGAGGCCCGAGCCTGCGAGGTTCGCCTGCTCCGGCGAGATCAGGCCGATCTTGTGAATGAGCCCCGCCAGCACGCGCACCGTGTAGGCCCCGCGCGAAAAACCGAACAGGTAGATCTTGTCGCCGGGCGCGTAATGCTCGACCAGGAAGCAATAGGCCGACAGCACGTTGGCATCCAGCCCGTAGCCGGTGGCGAGCCCCAGCACCAGGTTGATGTTGGCCTTCCAGCGGTGCCACGTCGTCGGCTCCGTCACCGTGCCGACCCCGGGATCGTAGAACACCATCTGCCGCGGATGCGTCTTGTCCGTCTTGCGCAGGCAGCGATAGAGCTTCAGGACGTTGGAGATGTTCTCCGAAATCTCGTTGCCGGTGCCGTCACAACAGATGACGAGGTTTTTCGGATCAAGCTTGTGGCCGGTATTGGCTGCGTGCTCCATGGGATGCGCCTCCGGGTGATGCTACCCGGGCGAGTATAGCGGAGTTGCGCGACGGAGTGGAGACGATGGTGGGCGTTGCGACGGCGGTGCGCTCCCTCGCCCCGCCCTTCGCGGGGAGAGGGTTGGGGTGAGGGGCTGCCTCCACAAAAACGGTGGCAGAGTGACTCGCGGACCCGGAATTTGCTCCGCAAATTTCGCCTCTCCCCGCAGGCGGGGAGAGGCGAAGAATCCCACCCTACTTCTTCTTCGCCGGCCCGAAATCCGGCTGCCAGGCCGCCTCCTTGCGGCTTGGTGCCGCGGCGATCACCTTGGCTTTGTCCTTCTTCGGCTTCTTGGCTTCGCGATTGCTGCGTTGCTGTCCCTTGGCCATGACGTTCGTCTCCTCTGCCATTGAACGCGCGAGAATGCGACAGCGTACGCCTGTGGCCCGGCGATAGCGAGCGCAAAGGCGGACGCCTGCGCGCCGATGTCGCCCGAGAGAACGTCCAAGAGAACGTCCATGAGAACGTCCGAGAGAACGTCCAAGAGAACATCCAAGAAAGCGTTGGCTATTGCCGCTCAATGAGCGCATGCTTTGCACCAGCGAGCGTTGGTTTGGGGCCAGGCTTCGCGAAAGGCAGGCCTGCATGACCATCCGCTCGCGGCGCGAAACCATCACCGCGGATGCGCGAGCGTCCGACGGGAGCGCCGCCCATGACTGACCATCCCGTCGATCTCGACAAGCATCGCGGCATGGCCGCGCAGAAGGCGACCGACCTGCGCCGCGCGCTGGCCGAGGTCGAGAGCAATGCCAGGCAGCTGCGCGAGCGCGAGGCCGATCTCGAAAACCGCCTGATGACGGTGCCCGCCGCCTCCTGGTCCGAAGCCGCGGTGAAGGCGCGCTACCTCCTCAACCTCTACGCCGCGAGCCTGCCGGTCGAGGACTCTCGCCACCGCGCACTGGTCGCCGCGCTGTTCGACGATTTCGCCCGGCTCAACGGGGAGAGCTGAAGGCGGCCCGGCTGCGTGCGGCAACGAAGGTGCGGGCGTGGGAAGCTGTCGTCCTGGCGACGGCCAGGACCCATAACCACCGAAGCGCGTTGTTGCGAAAGATCGTGCCACAGCGTGCCTCGACAACACTCACCGGGGGATGGGTCCTGGCGCCCGTGCGCAATTGCGCACCAGGCCAGGACGACGTCGAGGTGAGTTTACGCGCCTCACGCGATCATCGCGTTGCCAGGCAACCCGCGAAAGGACTTTCCCCATGACCCTCACCAGCGGCCGCTACATCGGCCTCGAATACGACCGGATGATCGTGCTGTTCTCCATGCAGGACGGCCCGCGCGAGATCGGTTGCGCGATCTCGACCTCGGCGATGGACGATCTCGAACGCGGCCCGAAGGTCGCCCCCGAGCATCGCGAAGCCCAGTTCACCCGCCTGCGCGACCGCATCGAAGCCTGCGCCGCCAGCAAATACCGCGCCTGCGAATTCGAAGGCACCCCGCCCGGCATCGTGCTGCGCAGCATCGATTTTCGGGGGTAGGGGGAGGCGGCTACCGCGGCAGTGTCGTGACATTAACCGTCTGTTAACCATGCGGTCGCCTAATGTTGACGATGGGGGGATCACCATGTCGGCCCATGTGACGCGACCGAAGTTGATGCCTGTTTCGGCCGATCCGGCCATCCGGTCGGTGGCGAGGCTGGCGGTTCGCGCCAAGGCCGTCCTACAGGGCAAAGCGCCTGTCCTACGGAGCAAAGCCATGTTCGGAAAGGACGACTTAGTGGACAATCTCAGCCGCGATCTCGATCGCGCGCGCGGAAGACGAGATGCGCTCGCATCCGAAGCCACGACCCTGGCGGCCCAGATCGCCGAAATCGAAGCCCGCCTTTCGGAGGAGAAGAAAAGGCGTGAGCGTGAGCGCGTCTTGAGCGAGGTCGAAGCGATCAAGACGCGAATCAAGCAGGCCGCCGGCGCGTTTGCGCCTGTCGTCGATGGTCTCTCGAGGGCGATCGAGCAGGCTGCGGCGGTCGTGCCCGAGGCGCGCGAGCTCAATAGTTTCCTGGTGTCGGTGGCGAGCGAGATCGACAGCGTGCTCGATCCCCTGCTCCGCGAACTGGATCAGCGCGCGGATGCGGTGCGAACCGGACAGGCGGCGCTGGACCTGCCGAGTTCGGCCATTGAAGCGCCGCCCATCGAGCTGCCAAAGGACACCAACGAGCGCCTGCTTCGTTTTCCGGCGTGGCTGTCCCGCGACAAGGAAACGGACAGGAAGGACGCCGCCGAGAGCCCGCGCAGCACGGCGGCGTGAAGCATCGGCGCGCTCTAAGCGCGCGGTCTTCCGGAGCAGAATGGCTTTTGGTTGGATCGATCGGGCTGCGGGCTCGTTCAACCTCTCCCGCTTGCGGGGGAGGTCGGCGCGAAGCGCCGGGTGGGGGCTCTTTCCACATTGGAGTGTCCCATTGCGGAAACACCCTCTCCCCAACCCTCTCCCGCAAGCGGGAGAGGGAGCCCACCGCGTGCGTGGCTAGAACAAGGCTGATCTCAGTGTTGTCGCGTAGCAGCGATTTAGTTCCGGCATCGGAGCCGGGCGACCCCGGCTGTCGCCACCGCTCAGTTGGCGGCGCGGCGCAGGAAGGCCGGGATATCGAGAACGGCCTCGTCGGGCGCATTGCGCGCAGGGGCGCGGCGTTGAGGATCGAGCGGCTGCAGCGCCGCCTGCCGCGCATAGTCCAGGCCCGGCCTTGCCGGTGGCCCCACGGGGTGGTGCGGCTGCGGGCGGAGCGGCGGGCTTGCCGCTTGCGGAAGGGGCGCACTGCGCTCGATGCGATCGGCGATGCGACGGCCGTCGTTGCGCAGCCTGCCGGCGAGCTGGGTGAGGGCGGTTTCCACCGGGTGCGCCTGCGCCGGATCGAGATTATCGATCCCGGTCGCCACCACCGAGACGCGGACGATGCCTTCGAGGCTTTCATCGAACGAGGCGCCGACGATGATGTTGGCGTCCGGGTCGGCCTCGTCGCGAATGCGGGTCGCGGCTTCGTCGACCTCGTACAGCATCAGATCCTTGCCGCCGGTGATGGAGATGATGAGGCCACTGGCACGCTTGATCGAGGGATTCTCGATCAGCGGATTGGAGATCGCGGCCACGGCGGCGGCGAGCACGCGCTTCTCGCCGGAAGCCTCGCCCCGTCCCATCATGGCCTTGCCCTTCTCCTTCATGACGGAGAGGACGTCGGCAAAATCGAGATTGATCAGCCCTTCCTTGACGATGAGGTCGCTGATGCAGGCCACGCCCGAATAGAGCACCTGGTCGGCAAGGGCGAAGGCATCGGCGAACGTGGTCTTCTCGCTGGCCACCCGGAACAGGTTCTGGTTCGGGATGATCAGGAGGGTGTCGACCGTCTTCAGCAGCTCCTCGATGCCGGCTTCGGCAAAGCGCATGCGGCGCTGGCCCTCGAAGTAGAACGGCTTGGTGACCACGCCGATGGTGAGAATGCCGAGCTCGCGCGCGATCCTGGCGACGATGGGGGCAGCCCCGGTGCCGGTGCCGCCGCCCATGCCGGCCGTCACGAACACCATGTGCGCGCCGGTCAATTGCTCGCGGATCGTGTCGATCGCCTCTTCGGCCGCGGCGCGTCCCAGTTCCGGCTGCGAGCCGGCGCCGAGGCCTGCGGTCACCCTTGTGCCGAGCTGGATGAGGCGCTCCGCCTTCGACATCGCCAGCGCCTGTGCGTCGGTGTTGGCGACGACGAACTCGACCCCTTGCAGCCCCGCCGTGATCATGTTGTTGACGGCATTGCCGCCGGCGCCGCCGACGCCGAACACGACGATGCGGGCCTTCATTTCATGGATATCGGTATTGCCTGCCATTTTCCCCTCGCGATTGCTCCGGCAAGCCGGGAATTAAAGAAAGTCTCGAGTGCTACCTGCGGGCCGCATGATCCGGACCCGGAGGGCCGCGCCAGCGCAAAGCGCGCCGCGGTTTCCCCTCGCGACAAACGCGGAACGCGTTTGCGCGGAGATCATGCGCAAACAACGACCTGAGGCGCGATGACGATTCATCGATGATCTCATCGCGCTCTCGCCGTGCGGTCCGCTTGCACGATGGAAGCGGCCAGATGTCCCAATCGGCGCGCGGCGTATCCCGCGATCGTCCCGCCGGGGCGGCGATCGTTCCGCAGCGCCGTCACTTCGTCTTCCAGTCGTGCCGCCCATGCATTGGCGGCCGTCGTCTCGGCGGCCGCCTGCGTCAGCTCGACGGCGAGGCGATCGGCACGCTCGCGCTCGCGCTCGAACACGGCCCTGTAGGCGGCCGCGACGTCTTCGAGCCGCGCGATCTCCGCCTTGAAGGCCTGGGTCTTGATTGCCTCGATCCTTGCCATGGAGGCATCGATGGGGTCTATGCAGCGGCCCCTTCGTGGGCGGGGCGTGTACCGGAGCGCGGCGAGATCAACGCTCACCAGGGCTTTGCCGTCCTCCGAGCGCGAGCGCGGCAGGCGGCGACGTCTCGCCAGCGACCGCGCGGCCTCGCGCGAGATATCGAGGCGGGCACTGAGATCGGCATACGTCAACAACTCAACGCACATCGGCGCTTCTCCTGGAGCGAACCGGGAAGGCATTTCGAGCTAATGATGGCTGGACGATTACCGCAGGCTAGGCTGCGTTGGTTAATGCAAGGTTAACGGGCGCGGGGTGCTGTTTACGGGTGGCGTAGCTGTGCCGGCCTGGGGATCGCAGGGCACCATCTACCGCGGCCGCGTCTTGTCCGTCTTGCGCAGGCAGCGATGGAGCTTCAGGGCGTTGGAGATGTTCTCCGAGATCTCGGTGCCGGTGCCGTCACTGCGGATGACGAGGTTTTTCGGTGAGGGCTTGTGGTCGGTGTCGCGCGGGGTGATGCTATCGGAGCGAGTATAGCGGAAAATTTGAAGATTTTGGTGACTAGCTTGCGAACTAAGCCCTAGCAGAATTCGACGCGATCGAGTTTTGCCAAACCCATTGATCGAAGCTACGGCGGGGGAGGCCTAACAAATCGGCCGCATACGAAAAGACCAATTTCAGACGATCGTAGTCTTTTACCTCAATACCTGCATCAGCGGCGAAAGATCGGAGGTGTCTGTCAATCGGAATACAATCAACACCTACTAAGCACGCAAGATAGTCAACCGTTTTGGGTCCAATCCCGGGTATCAATAGGAGCTCCTTGCGAGAGCTGTCGTCCTGAATCCAAACGCGGAGCTGTGCGGTCTCGTGCACGCCAGCTTGCTCAAGCAGAAGTACCAATTTGACAAATCTGTCGATCTTCTCTGGATGCTTCCACATCAAGAAATCAGAAATCATTCCAGAATTGACGATCGATACGACGCCGCCGAGAGTCTTGGCATGTGGAAAGAGATCGACAATTCTCGTAACCCTCGCATGAACGACAGTGCGATAGTTTAGTCCCGCTTGAAGAATGCTGTCTGCTAAAACTGCTCCCAAATGTGTTGACGTAGATCGTCGATCAATTAATGAGTTAGTCGCTCCTCGATTGCGTGCGTATGTAGCAATCTCTCGGGCTAATGCCAAAACTTCCAAAGCCTGTTGAATTGCATGCGGCGGCGTCATGTTGCAAGCCCCGCTCCCTCGATCGCCTTGATCCGTTCGACGCAATTCGGACAAGCACCACACGGGATGTCGCTGTAAACTTGGCAGGAAAAAGTACTTCCGATTGGTACTTCCAAGCCTCTGGCGAGTTCAACGATCTCGGTTTTGGTCTTGTCTCGGAAGGGCATATTAAAGCGAACTGGTCCGACATTCTCCGCTAGAGCGTCCAGACTGTTCAGGAACGTGGCCGAGCAGTCTAATTCTTTGGCGTGATTGCTATTTATGAATCCACTGTAAACTTGAGTTAGCTTGACTGTCTGAGCAACTGCTGCCGCACAGGAAAAGAAAAGCAGTGTTCTGTATGGGATATACAGGTCACTATCGTCAACATTGTCCAACCACAGATTTGGTTCGGCGATGAGACGTGATTTGGAGCCACAAAATATCCCGGAAATGTCTATGCGTCGTGGAGCGATCACTCGGGTCTTTGGCAGGACATGATGGAGCGTTGCCCATTCTGTTTCGACGCAATGTTGACCATAGTCGAAAAAGATTGGGAGGATAGTTTCTCCTTTCTCATGCAGCCAATACGCGACGGTAGTTGAATCAAGTCCCCCAGAGGCGAGCAACAACACGGGGGTCATGATGATTGCTCGCTAAGGCAACTGAACGTAGCATTTAGGCAGGTATCCAGATTGTCCGAGTAGCAGCGGCTACCCTCAAAGCCGCCGAACTCGCGCATGCAGTAGTTCAGAGCAACCTCTCCACCATGTCCGAACGGAGGATGTCCAAGATCGTGGCAGAAGCCCGCGGTCTGAATGAGACTCCGCGGAGGAATGTATGCGTAGGCAGGATGTTGATTGAAGTCCTTCCTCAATTGTTCTGCAATTCCACCGGCTACCTGTGCTACTTCGAGGGAATGCGTCAGCCGGGTGCGATAGAAATCGCTGTCCCCCAGATTGAGAATTTGGGTCTTCCCTTGCAGCCGCCTAAATGATCCGGAGTGAACAATCCGGGCATAGTCGACGTCGTGCGGACCACGCGCGTCATCACTATGGGGCTTCCAACCGCTGCGACGCTCTAGCCAGACGTCCATTGCTTGCCTCAAATCGACGAGTGCGCATCTATAGCGCAGGCTGCTGTAGCATTCGACCGATGATCTATCGAACGTCGCCCCCAAAAACAAAAACGGCCGGATCTTTCGATCCGGCCGTCACGCAAAACTCTACTGGCTAAGCTTACGCCACGCGACGCTACTTAGCCCCCGCCCTAACAGGAAATCTTAGCTGGCCTTCTTCGCCGGCGCGTCGCCGACCTTCTTCTGGATGGCGCGCTTCAGCTCGAGGGCGCGCGGCGACAGGGCGTCGGCGTTGGCCTTGAGCAGGAAGGCATCGAGGCCGCCATTGTGGTCGACGCTCTTCACCGCGTTGGTGGAGACGCGCAGGCGCACGTTGCGCTCCAGGGCTTCCGAGATGAACGTCACGTTGACGAGGTTCGGCAGGAAGCGGCGCTTGGTCTTGATGTTGGAGTGGCTGACCTTGTGGCCGACGAGGGGGCCCTTGGCCGTCAGTTCGCAGCGGCGAGACATGTCACAAATCCTTTAGTTCGAGCCCCAAACGAGTTGCGGCCGCCATTCGGGGCGCCACAGGGGCAAATTCTCTGTCCTTGCAGGGAGCGGGCGGACGTATAGGGGGGAAGGGGCGGGTAGTCAAGGTTTTGGGCGGCGTTTCGTGCTCGCCGCATGCCCCACATCAGGTGTCATCGCCCGCCTAGGCGGGCGATCCAGTATTCCACCGGCGGCGCGGCTGGAGTCGAGGGGGCGCGGCATCCTGGATGCCCCGGTCAAGCCGGGGCATGACAAGTGGAAATGGGGGAGGCAAGGGTGCGCCCCCGCGACGCACCCTGATCACCAAAACGGCAATGATTGAAACGCCTTACCATCACATAAAGGGCGTATTCGCGCCCGAAGACTCCGGTGGAGTTCCCGGTGTTTTGCACTTCGGGCGGATTGCTTGCCGCGATTTTTGGCTTAACTAACATGGCCTGACGGCCCCATTGGATGGCTTCGTGGATACCCTGACTCCATACCTGCCCCGGCTGCGTGCGGCCGGTAGGCTGGCCTTCGCGGCCCTTTTTGGGCTCGTCCTGGCGTGGGGGGCCGATCCCGCGGCCGCGCAGGGCAAGCTCGAGGCGCAGTATGAGGCGACGCTGTCGGGCATTCCCGTCGGCAAGGGCGCCTGGAACATCGACATCCAGGACGACGTGTTCGCGGCCGCGGCCAGCGGCGGCACCACGGGGCTGCTAAAATCGTTCACGGGCGGGTCCGGCACCGGCGCCAGCCAAGGCCGCGTCGTCAACGGCGCGCTGGTTGCGACCGGCTACCAGGCCTCTACCACCACCCAGAAGAAGACCGAAGAGATCCACATCACCCTCGACAAGGGCAATGTGAAGGAGTTCGGCATCGTGCCGGAGCCGCCGGTCGATCCCGACCGCATCGTCGTCACCGATGCGCATCGCCGCGGCGTCTGGGACCCGATGACGGCCTCGCTGCTGCGCGTGCCCGGCACCGGCGACCCTGTTACGCCCGAGGCCTGCCACAACGCCGCCCCCGTGTTCGACGGCCGCATGCGCTATGATCTGAAGCTCGATTTCAAGCGCATGGAGACGGTGAAGGCCGAGAAGGGCTATCGTGGCCCGGTCGTGGTCTGCACGCTCTATTTCGTGCCGGTCGCCGGCTACATACCCGACCGCCCCGTGATCAAATACCTCGCCGCCCAGCGCAACATCGAGATCGCATTCGCGCCTGTGGCGGGCACGCGCATCCTGGTTCCGTTCTGGCTGAAAGTGCCGACGCCCTTGGGGCCGGCGATGCTGGAAGCGACCAGCTTCATCACCTCGCCCCAGCCGCCAAGGGTGGCGAAGACGCAGTAGCTCTCTCCGTCATTCCGGGGCGCGCCCCTTAGCGCAAGCCCGGAATCCATTGTGAGACAAATGCTGCGGCTTGATGGATTTCCGGGCTCGCGCTGCGCCCGCGCCCTGGAATGACGAAGGCGAAAGTCTGTCAAAAAAAGCATAATGATTTCAATGGCTCTCTACTGTGCATGGGGTTGTTTTCGCAGTTTCGTTTTGGGCAGCCCCGGGGCGGAAATCCATTTGACTCCTCTCCGATTCTGATTCGACTCAACGCCGTCCCCAATTTTAAGGAACCCGCCCTCGAAACGCCGCTTGTGCGGCAGGGCAAAACTCCATCTAGTGCACGCCTAAGACGAGTCCCGCGACATGTTGCGTGAACGGAACGGGACTCAATCGGGAGTCAGCGATTCGGCCGCGATTCGTTCTAGAGTCGTTCCGAAGCTTAAAGAGAACGGGAAAAGCGTCGCAAATTGAAACAGTTGCGTGAGGTTTGGGGAGGGCGGTCCCACACCCGCGGTGTGATCGCCCGGTCGAGCCGGGGCATGACAGCGGAGTGCCTGGTGGCAGCACCGCGTTCGGAGACATGGCTGACACCCCGCAAGTCGCCTCACCGCCCCAAACAGCACTGACATTCGCCCAAATCGGCACTACCTAATCCCCCAGACATGGCCTTCTCTCCTTCCCCCTTCGCTTCCGAGCGCGCGCTTGCCGATCGAGTTCCTGGCGCGGGCGTCACTGCGGTGCTCGGGCCGACCAACACCGGCAAGACCCATCTCGCCATCGAGCGGATGCTGGCGCATCCCTCGGGCGTGATCGGGCTGCCGCTGCGCCTGCTCGCGCGCGAGGTCTACAACAAGATCGCCGATCGCGCGGGTGTGGAGAGCGTCGCGCTGGTCACGGGCGAAGAGAAGATCAAGCCGAAGAACCCGCGCTATTGGGTCTCCACCGTCGAGGCGATGCCGCGCGACCTTGATGTCTCCTTCCTCGCCGTCGACGAGGTCCAGATCGCATCTGATCTGGAGCGCGGCCATGTCTTCACCGACCGCATCCTCAACCGCCGCGGCCGCGACGAGACGCTGCTCTTGGGCGCTGCGACCATGCGCCCGATCATCGAGCGGCTTCTGCCGGGCGTCTCAATGATCACGCGCCCGCGGCTGTCGCAGCTTGAATTCGCCGGCGACCGCAAGATCACGCGCCAGCCGCGCCGCACCGCCATCGTCGCCTTCTCGGCAGATGAAGTCTACGCCATCGCCGAGCTGATCCGCCGCCAGCATGGCGGCGCCGCCGTTGTGCTCGGCTCGCTGTCGCCGCGCACGCGCAATGCGCAGGTCGCGATGTTCCAGAACGGCGACGTCGATTATCTCGTCGCCACCGACGCCGTCGGCATGGGCCTCAATCTCGACGTCGACCACGTCGCGTTTGCCTCCGACCGCAAGTTCGACGGCTACCAGTTCCGCCGCCTGACGCCGTCGGAATTCGCACAGATCGCGGGGCGCGCCGGCCGGGCCACGCGCAACGGCACCTTCGGCACCACGGGTCGCTGCGCGCCGTTCGAGCCCGAGCTCGTCAACGCGCTGCAGAATCACACCTTCGATGCCGTGAAGATGCTGCAATGGCGCAATTCGAAGCTGGATTTCTCCTCGCTCGGCGCGCTGCAGGTGTCGCTGAACCTCGCCCCCGGCCATGAGGCACTGACGCGCGCGCCGATCGCCGAGGACATGCGCGTGCTCGACCATGCCGCCCGCGACGTCGAGGTGCGCGATATCGCGCATGGCAAGGCCGCGGTGGAGCGGCTCTGGGAGGCCTGCCAGGTCCCCGATTACCGAAAGCTGTCGCCGGCCGCCCATGCCGAGCTGGTGACGACGCTGTACGGCTTCCTGATGCAGAAGGGCTGCATCCCCGATTCCTGGTTCGCCGCCCAGGTCGACCAGGCCGACCGCGTCGACGGCGACATCGACACGCTGTCGGCCCGGATCGCGCAGATCCGTACCTGGACCTTCGTCGCCAACCGCCCGGACTGGCTGAAAGACCCCGAACGCTGGCAGGGGATTACACGGGAGGTCGAAAATAAATTATCGGATGCGCTCCATGAACGCTTGACTGAGCGTTTCGTTGATCGCCGGACCAGTGTATTGATGCGCCGCCTGCGGGAGAACACGAGCTTGAATACTGAAATCGGCAAGACCGGCGAAGTCATCGTCGAAGGCCATGTCATCGGCCGCCTCGACGGCTTCACCTTTGCACCGGATGCGGCGGAGGCCGGCTCCGATGCGAAAGCCTTGCAGGCTGCAGCGCAGGCGGTGCTCGCCGGCGAGATCAACGCGCGCGCCGAAAAACTGGGCAACGCGCCGGACGAGCAGTTCGTGCTCACTTCAGAGGGCATCATCCGCTGGACCGGCGATGCCGTGGCGCGGCTGTCCGCCGCAGACGACGCGCTGCATCCGCGCATCCGCATCATCTCCGACGAGCGCCTGACCGGTGGCCCCCGCGAGAAGGTGCAGGCGCGCCTCGACCTCTGGCTCAAGACCCACATCGAAAAGCTGCTCGGGCCGATGTTCGAGCTCTCCAAGGCCGAGGACGTCACCGGCATTGCCCGCGGCATCGCCTATCAGCTGGTCGAGGCGCTCGGCGTGCTCGAGCGTCCCAGAATTGCGAACGAGCTGAAGGATCTCGACCAGCCCTCGCGCGCGACGCTGCGCAAATACGGCGTCCGCTTCGGCGCCTACCACATCTATTTCCCCGGCCTGCTCAAGCCCGCCGCGCGTGCGCTCGCAGCGCTCTTGTGGGCGCTGAAGCAGGACAATGTCGATCTGTCCTCGCTCTCGGGCGCGCAGCATCTGGCTTCATCCGGGCGCACCTCTTTTCCGGTCGACAAGGCGCTGCCGCGCGATGCCTATCGCGTGCTCGGCTACAAGCAGGCCGGCGAGCGCGCCGTGCGCGTCGACATCCTGGAGCGCCTCGCCGATCTGATCCGCCCGGCGCTGGCCTGGCGCGAGAACTCGCCCGGCGAAAAGCCCGCCGGCGCCTTCGACGGCCGCAGCTTCGTGGTGACGCAGGCGATGACCTCGCTCACCGGCTCGGCCGGTGAGGACTTTGCATCCGTGCTGCGCGCGCTCGGCTA
>NZ_LWIG01000069.1:131122-231840 GCF_002068095.1 Bradyrhizobium sacchari
CCGCCGCGCCTGCTGCCGTCGAGACGGTTGCGGCGGAGACGCCGCCCGCTGAAGGCGCCGCTGCGACGTCAACCGAGACTGCGGCTGAGGCCGTCGCCGGACTGCCGGAGGAGACGCCGGCTGCCGAGGCTGCTGTTGAAGCCGTCACCGTTGAAGACGCGCCCGGCATGGAGCAGCACGACGAGCCCGCCCATGACGAGCCGGCGCTCGAAGCGTCTCCCGACGCGCCCTTCACGCCCGAAGATGCCCCCGGCATCGCGCCGCCGACTGACGAGGCGGCAGTGCCGGTCGAGGCTGCCGGCCTGGAAGCCGCACCTGCCGAGACCGCGGCGACCGAAGCCGCCGCATCGCCCGATGCCGCCGCGCCGGTCGAGGCCGCAGCGACACCCGCCGAGCCCGAGCTGGTCGAGGTCTGGCGTCCCGGCGGCCGTCACGAGGATCGCAAGCCGCGCCACGAGCGTCATCGCCACCAGCGCCACCATCATCAGCCGCGCCCGCAAGCCGGTGCTGAGGCCGGCGCTGCACCCGATGCAGCGAGCGCCGCGCCCGGCGAAGCCGCCGAAGGCGCGAAGCCGGGTCACCGTCATAGCGGACATCGCAAAGACTTCCGCAAGGGCCGCGAAGAAGGTGGTGGCGAGCGCCGCGAGCAGCGCAGCGACAACAATCGCCGCTTCGAGGGCAAGGATCGCGATCGTGATCGGGGCAAAGGCAAGCCCGGCGATCGCGACAGCGGCCGCGAGCACCGTGGTGGCCGTGACCGCGACAAGGGCCGCGATCGTCGCGACCGCGAGTCGGGTCCGTCGCTGCGGCCCTACGCCTCGAGCGCGAACCCGCGCGAGCGCGATCGTCCCATCGATCCGAACTCGCCGTTCGCAAAACTCGCCGCGCTGAAAGAGCAGCTGTCCGGTCGCAAGGAGTGATCCCACGACCGAGCGGCAGCGCCTCGACAAATGGCTGTGGCACGCCCGGGTGGTGAAGGCGCGCACCTCGGCGGCCGAGCTCGTCGGATCCGGCCACGTTCGCGTCAATGGCACGCGCGAGACCTCGCCCGGCCATGCGATCAAGCTCGGCGATGTCCTCACCATCGCCCTCGACCGCACCGTGCGGGTGTTGAAGGTCACCGGCTTCAACGAGCGCCGCGGCGATGCCGCCTCCGCGCGCGTGCTCTATGAGGAGCTGAGTGGAGCAAATCGCAATTAATTGCGCTTCGCGTTCATTTCTTGGTCGATCAATCACACAAAGCCGTCATGATCGGGTCTTCCCGACCTTGCGGCGCCGGGCCATCCGCGCTACGCAAGCCGCGACTTTTAAAAGAGCTTTTCGGAGCGTTGGATGACCTACGTCGTCACTGAAAACTGCATCAAGTGCAAGTACACCGACTGCGTCGAGGTCTGCCCGGTCGACTGCTTCTACGAGGGTGACAACATGCTCGTCATCCACCCCGACGAGTGCATCGATTGCGGCGTGTGCGAGCCGGAATGCCCCGCCGACGCCATCAAGCCGGACACGGAACCGGGGCTGGAAAAGTGGCTCCAGGTCAACGCCGATTACGCCAAGAGCTGGCCGAACATCACCCAAAAGAAAGAATCACCCGCCGACGCGAAGGAATTCGACGGTATGGAAGGCAAGTTCGAGAAATATTTTTCTCCGAACCCGGGCTCGGGAGACTAATTTCCGCCCAAACTTAACCCTAATACCTTCGTTGCGGCCGAAAACCAGCCTCAAGACCCCTAAATCATTGATTTTTGCGGGAAATGTGCTATATTGGGCACATTAAGCCGAACCCCGTCAGCCCCGTTGGCCCCTCTGGGTTCCCGTGAAACCAAATGTCGAACAGGGGCGTGGCAGTTTCCGCGCGCAGGCTGTGTCACAGAAAACGCGTAAAAAGAGTACTTCAGCGAGGGCTTCCCATAAGGAGGCCAAAAAAGTCGCCGCGGCCAGCCGTAGCGCATCCAAGGGTCGGACCGCGACGAAGGCGCCGGCTGCAAAGTCCTCGAAGAACAAAAGAAGCGCAATGCCTAACAAGACTGCCAAGCCGGCCGCGAAAGCGACCGTTTCCAAGCCTGTTGCTGCCAAGGCTCCCGCTGCCAAGCCCGCGCCGAAGGCCCCTGTTGCTGCTCCTGCGAAGGCTCCCGTTGCTGCCAAGCCGGCCGCAAAGCCCGCTGCTGCGCCGAAGGTCGAGGAAAAGAAGGTCGTGACCCAGCGTCAGGGCTTCAAGGCCAACGAGTTCGTCGTTTATCCCGCCCACGGCGTCGGCCAGATCCTGGCCATCGAGGAGCAGGAGATCGCCGGCGCGAAGCTCGAACTGTTCGTCATCAATTTCATCAAGGACAAGATGACGCTGCGCGTTCCGACCGCCAAGGTCGCCAATGTCGGCATGCGCAAGCTGTCCGAGCCCGCCCTCGTCAAGAAGGCGCTCGAGACCCTCAAGGGCCGTGCCCGCGTCAAGCGCACCATGTGGTCGCGCCGCGCCCAGGAGTACGAAGCGAAGATCAATTCGGGCGACATCGTCGCGATCGCCGAAGTCGTGCGCGATCTCTACCGCTCGGAGTCGCAGCCGGAGCAGTCCTACTCCGAACGCCAGCTTTATGAAGCGGCGCTCGATCGTCTGTCCCGCGAGATCGCGGTGGTGCAGCACTCGACCGAGACCGAAGCGGTCAAGGAGATCGAGGCCCAGCTCGCCAAGAGCCCGCGTCGCGCCAACGCCAAGGCGGAAGCCGCCGACGGCGAGGGCGATACGGATGCCGAAGGTGACACCGACGATACCGATGGCGACGACACCACCGTCGCCGACGAGGCCGCGTAAGCAGCTTCGTTCCGCGCAAAGAAATCAAAAGCCCGGCCGTTCGGCCGGGCTTTTTGTTTGCGCGCGGTCTCGCTCATTGATTCCAGTGAACCGGGAGCAGGTCCGCAGGCACTGATGAAAGCAGCGCCAGGCAGTTTCACCGAGATGGCCAAGTCGATCCTCCGCGCCCTTCAGTCCTGCCTCCTCCTGTGCTGCATGACGCTTCATGCGGCAGCAGCCGAGCACATCGTATTCAAATATGGACACACCGCAGATCTGCGCGGCCTTGCAAATGTTCTGACCGCCTTCCGCTCCGCGTGCCTCGCCGAGCCCGTGACAGCGAGCCTGCCCGCCCAGCTTCTTCCCGACGGCTATCGGATCGTCACCCGCGCGGTACACATGTGGGGCAAGGAGGACGGATCGTTTCCGGATACCGCCATTCTGTCGAAGACTGGCGACGAGGACGGCGATATCGCCGGCGGCTACCCCATCATCGATTTCATGCTTCCGACCGCAAAGCTTCCCGACGGTGCATGCAGCGTCAGGTGGAAGCGGCGATGGGCGCAGGATTATCCCGATGGCGCCAGTCGCCTGAGCCTCGACATGGCGGCATCCCTTGCCGCGCGGGTGTCTTACTATCTCGATGCGACCCTGACCTCCAAGCCCAACGACATCTTCGCCATCGCAGGCAGCTACAGCGACCTGACGACGTGGCGGACCGGGTGCAGAGCGACGAAGCCCTGTCGCTTCGACGTCAATGCGCGTTTCGATCAGGAGGGGGTCGACCTCACCGTCACGTCCCGGGGAGAGGTGAAGAAGTAGGCCGCTCTCTCGGGCGGCACCGCGCTGCTGCGCGTCAGCCTATTTCACCGGCCGCTTCTCGAGCTTCCGCGCCAGCGTGCGCCGGTGCATGCCGAGCCTTCTCGCCGCTTCCGAGATATTGAAATCCGTCTCGATCAGGGTCTGGTGGATGCGCTCCCATTCCAGCGTCTTGATCGAGGTCGGCCGCGCGTCGAGCGCGACCTCGGCGTTGCCTTCGGCCTTGTGGAAGGCGGCCTCGATGTCGTCGGTGTTCGACGGCTTTGCCAGATAGTGGCAGGCGCCCAGCTTGATGGCCTCGACGGCGGTGGAGATGCTGGCAAAGCCGGTCAGCACCACGATCAGCATGTCCTCATCGTGCGTGTGCAGCAGCTCGACGCAGGCGAGCCCCGAGGCGCCGCCGAGCTTTAGGTCGACCACGGCATGGCCGAAGGAGCGCTCCTCCAGCACCTTGCGCACCTCCTCGATCGAGGCGGCGATCACGACCTCGTAGCCGCGGCGCTCGAACGAGCGCTTCAGCGTGCGCGCAAAGCCGGAATCGTCCTCGACGACGATGAGCGAACGGTCAGGGGTCAAAGCTGCCTCCGATCGCGAGGGTTGCGAGCGGCAGCGTCAGGCGGACGGTGGCGCCGCGCTTCCTGTGGTTCTCGGCGGTCACGCTGCCACCCAGCTTGCGCACCACATTCACCACCAGGAACAGGCCGAGCCCGCCGCCGGGGCGGCCCTTGCTCGATTGATAGGGCTTTCCTAGCTGCGCCAGCATCTCCGGCGCAAAGCCCGGGCCGCGGTCGGAGATCGACAGCACGAGATTGTCGCCCTCGCGCTCGGAGAGCAGCTCGACCCATTCGCGCGAAACCTCGTAAGCGTTGTCGAGCACGTTGAAGATGACCTGCTTCAGCGCGACGTCCGAGACGATCGCGACGTCCTCGCCGAAGGTGTTGACGAAATAGAGCGTGCGCGCCGAACGCGCGTCGCGCCACTCTTCCACCAGCGCGGTGACGAAAGCCGTCACCGTCGTCGGCGAGGAGCCTTCGCCGCGGGCTTCGCCGGCCGATACCAGGATGCCCGTCACGATCGACTTGCAGCGCTGCAGCGAGGTCTCCATCTCCGCGAGGTCCTCGGCGAGCTCCTGCCTGGAGGCAAGGTCCGGCATGCGGCGCCAGTCGCTCAGGATCACCGAGAGCGAGGCCAGCGGCGTGCCGAGCTCATGCGCGGCGCCGGAGGCCAGGAGGCCCATGCGAACGATGTGATCCTGCTCGGCCGCATGCTGGCGCAGCGCCGCCAGATGCGCGTCGCGCTCGCGCAAATTCCTGTTGATGCGGGTCACGAACACGACCAGCAGCACGGCGTTGAGCGCGAAGCCGAGCAGCATGCCGGCGACGGTGAGCGTGTAGGTCTCGCTGAGCGGATTCGGCGGCAAGTCGAGCGGTCGATAGGCCAAGGTCAGCCAGACGAAGCATGCGCAGGTCAGCGCCACCAGCGACCAGGTCGAGCGGGCGTCGAGCAGCACGGCAGCCAGCGTCACCTGGAGCAGGAACAGCGAGGTGAAGGGATTGGTCGCGCCGCCGCTGAGGTAAAGCTGCGCGGTCAGCGCCGCGACGTCGAGCATCAGGGCGACCAGCAACTCGTTGCTGGAGATCGCGGCGCGATGGCGCACCCAGACCAGGCTCGAGACGTTGAGCAGCACCAGCGCGCCGATCACGGCGCCCATCCGCTCCAGCGGCAAGGGAATGCCGAGCCAGAAATGCACGCCGCCGATGGTCACGATCTGGCCGACCACCGCGGTCCAGCGCAGCTGGATCAGCAGCGTCATGTTCTTGCGGTTGGTCTCGTCGTCGGTGGGCGCAGCGCCGATCAGCTCGCTGCGCGCGTCCGGCGGCGATTGCAGCGTGACGGCCAGCTCGCCAAATGGTTGGGAAGGCGTTCTTCCGTCGTCAGGCCTGTTCGACGATCGTTCCAGCATCTGATCCCGTCCTGCGGGCGGCGGCATCTGGGCCGCCGGCCGGTTCGTGGACGAAGCGCCTGCGACGGAACAGCCCGCCGCCGAATGTGACGAAAAGTTTACCGGCCAACATGAAAGCCAGGGCAAACCACGTCAGCGCATAGATCAGGTGGTTATTGGGAAAGCGGATCACGGTCAATCCGCCGATCGGCCCGCCGGCGCTTTGTGATCCCGCGTCGGCATCGACGAAAAACGGGGCGACGTCGTGCAGACCGCGTGAGGCCGCGATCGCGGCGACATCCCGCGAATACCAGCGGTTGTGCTGGGGAACGTTGTTGCGGAGGAAGCCGCCCTTCGGCTCGGTGATGCGCAACAGGCCGGTGATCTCGACCCGGCCCTCGGGATTACCGCCTAGACGCGTCGATGCGTCGCGCCGCTCGGTCGGCACGAAGCCGCGGTTGACCAGAACCAGCGTGCCGTCGCCGCGCTGAAGCGGCGTCAGCACCCAATAGCCCGCGCCTTCCTCGGTCACGGCCTGAACCAGCGTCTCGCGGTCGTGCAGGAAGCGGCCGGCCACGCTGACGTGCCTGTACTCGTCGCTTGCGGCGGTGACGGCGGGCCACGCCGCGGGCGCGGGAATCGGCTGGGCCGGGGCATGGACGCGCTGCTCGACCCGGTCGATCAGCGCCAGCTTCCAGGCGCGGCGCTCGATCTGCCAGACGCCGAGGGCGATCAGAATTGCAAAGGCCGTGAGCGACAGGACCGTGAGCCACAGGGACGGACGTGCAGCCTTGCCGCGCGTCGCGTTTCCCTTGCTCGTCACGGTCCCGAGATCGCTCACTTCATTCCGCTCATCTGGTGGATGGGCATCATGTTGCTGTTGAGATGGCTCATCACCCACAGCGAACCGGACAGCGCGATCACCACCATGACGATGGTGAAGATCAGCGCCATCATGCTCCAGCCGTTCTCGGACTTGGTGTTCATGTGCAGGAAGTAGATCATGTGCACGACGATCTGCACGACCGCGAAGGCCATGATGACCAGCGCGGTGATCTGCTTGCTCGGCAGCGCGCCGCTCATCACCAGCCAGAACGGGATCGCGGTCAGCACGACCGAGAGCACGAAGCCGAGCATGTAGCCCGAGAACGTGCTGTGGGCGTGGCCGTCGTCGTGGTGATGGTCGTGCGCGCCGGCTGCGTGGGTATCGGTGCTCATCGCAGAACTCCCAGGAGATAGACGAAGGTGAAGACGCCGATCCAGACCACGTCGAGGAAGTGCCAGAACATCGACAGGCACATCAGGCGGCGGCGGTTGGCCTCGATCAGGCCGAATTTCCCGACCTGCACCATCAGGGTCACCAGCCAGATCAGGCCGCAGCTGACGTGCAGGCCGTGGGTGCCGACCAGGGTGA
The DNA here is from genome assembly GCF_002068095.1 of Bradyrhizobium sacchari. Taxonomy (GTDB): domain Bacteria; phylum Pseudomonadota; class Alphaproteobacteria; order Rhizobiales; family Xanthobacteraceae; genus Bradyrhizobium; species Bradyrhizobium sacchari. The sequence continues at coordinate 138,083 of NZ_LWIG01000069.1, forward strand.
AGAAGGCGGACAGGAAGGCGCTGCGCTGAGGGGTGGCGCCTTCGTGGATCATGTGGGCGAACTCGGTGAGCTCGATGCCGATGAAGGCGGCGCCGAACAAGCCGGTGATCGCCAGCCAGATCTGCGTCTGGGCGACCTTGTTCTGCTGCATGGTCAGCATGGCAAAGCCGTACGTGATCGACGACAGCAGCAGCATCGAGGTGTTCACCGCGACGAGGTTCAGGTCGAACAGGTCCTTCGGCGCGGGGCCGGCGGCGTAGTTGCCCCCGAGCACGCCGAAGGTGGCGAACAGGATCGCGAAGATGAGGCAGTCGCTCATCAGGTAGATCCAGAAGCCGAGCGAGGTGCTGTAGCCTTCCGGATGCGGGTGTTCGTCGGCGAGATAGAACAGCGGCTCGCCTGTTTGCGTGGGATTGACAGCGATCGTCATTTACTTGGCTCCGGCGAGCAGTTTGGTGCGCGCGTCCTCGGTCCGGATGACGTCCTCAGCCGGGATGTCGAAGTCGCGGTGATAGTTGAAGGTGTGACCGATACCGACGGCGAGCATCGCGATGAAGCTCACGGCCGCCAGCCACCAGATGTACCAGATCAGGCCGAAACCCATCGCGGTGGCGAGGCCGGCGAGAATGACGCCGGTGCCGGTGCTGCTGGGCATGTGGATCGGCTTGAACCCGGTGAGCGGACGCTGATAGCCGCGCTTCTTCATGTCCCACCACGCGTCATTGTCGTGAACGACGGGGGTGAAGGCGAAGTTGTAGTCCGGCGGCGGCGATGAGGTCGCCCATTCCAGCGTGCGCGCGTCCCAGGGATCGCCGGTGACGTCCTTGAGCTGTTCGCGCTTGAGCAGGCTCACTGCGAACTGCATCAGCATCGAGAGAATGCCGATGAAGACGAACAGCGCCCCGATCGCTGCGATGACGAACCAGATCTGCAAGCTAGGATCGTCGAACACGCGCAGGCGGCGGGTCACGCCCATCAGGCCGAGCACGTAGAGCGGCATGAAGGCCAGGTAGAAGCCGGTGACCCAGAACCAGAACGACATCTTGCCCCAGAACGGATCGAGCTTGAAGCCGAACGCCTTCGGGAACCAGTAGTTGATGCCGGCGAACGCACCGAACACCACGCCGCCGATGATCACGTTGTGGAAGTGCGCGATCAGGAACAGGCTGTTGTGCAGCACGAAGTCGGCCGGCGGTACCGCGAGCAGCACGCCGGTCATGCCGCCGACCACGAACGTCAGCATGAAGGCGATGGTCCACATCATCGGCAATTCGTAACGGATGCGGCCGCGATACATCGTGAACAGCCAGTTGAACATCTTCGCACCCGTCGGGATCGAGATGATCATCGTGGTGATGCCGAAGAACGAGTTGACGCTGGCGCCAGATCCCATCGTGAAGAAATGGTGCAGCCACACCAGGTACGACAGGATGGTGATGACGACCGTGGCGTAGACCATCGAGGTGTAGCCGAACAGCCGCTTGCCGGAGAAGGTCGAGGTGACCTCCGAGAAGATGCCGAAGGCGGGAAGAACCAGGATGTAGACCTCGGGGTGGCCCCAGATCCAGATCAGGTTCACGTACATCATCGGGCTGCCGCCGAAATCGTTCGTGAAGAAGTTGGTGCCGACGTAGCGGTCGAGCGAGAGCAGCGCGAGCACGACGGTCAGGACCGGGAAGGAGGCGACGATCAGGATGTTGGTGCAGAGCGAGGTCCAGGTGAACACCGGCATCTTCATCATGGTCATGCCCGGGCAGCGCAGCTTGACGATGGTGCAGATCAGGTTGATGCCGGATAGCGTCGTGCCGACGCCGGCGACCTGCAGCGCCCAGATGTAATAGTCGACGCCGACGTCGGGACTGTAGCCGATGTTCGACAGCGGCGGATAAGCCAGCCAGCCGGTGCGGGCGAACTCGCCGATGAACAGCGAGGCCATCACCAGCACCGCGCCGCCGACCGTCATCCAGAAGCTGAAATTGTTCAGGAACGGGAACGACACGTCGCGCGCGCCGATCTGCAGCGGGACGACATAGTTCATCAGGCCGGTGACCAGCGGCATCGCCACGAAGAAGATCATGATCACGCCGTGGGCGGTGAAGACCTGGTCGTAGTGATGGGCGTTGAGATAGCCCTCGGAGCCGCCAAAGGCGAGCATCTGCTGGCCGCGCATCATCAGCGCGTCGGCGAAGCCGCGCAGCAGCATCACGATGCCGAGGATCATGTACATGATGCCGATGCGCTTGTGGTCCACGGTGGTGAACCATTCGCGCCACAGGTAGCCCCAGAGGCGGAAATAGGTGAGGCCGGCGAGCAGCGTGGCGCCGCCGAGCGCGACCACCACGAAGGTGCCGACGACGATCGGCTCGTGCAGCGGCAGCGATTCGATGCCGAGCCGGCCGAAGATGAGCTTGAGAAGATCAGGAGACATGCGAGCTCTCTTTAGGAGTCTGACTTCGGACGCTGTCCGAGGAAGAAGGACGAGGACTTCAGCGGCGTGAAGGTCGGCCGCTTCAGGCCGGCGCCGGTGAGCGGCGCAATGTCGGTCGGAGCCTTGATCGACGCGGTGGTCTGGCCCTGCGGCGCATCCGGCGTGCAGGTGCCGGCGACGAAGGTCGGCTCGGGTCCAAGCGGGGTGCCGCGGCGGGCGTACTTGTCGTAAGTAAGGGGCAGGGTGTTGTTCAGGCCTTCATGGCCGCGACCGCCCTTGGCGTCGATCGCCATCATCTCGCTCTGGCACATCTTGCCGGTCTCGACGCACATGTTGAGGATCAGGCGGTAGAGATCGGAATCGATGGTGCCGTAGCGGCGCACCGGCTCGTTCTGGCTGGGCTTTTCGAGCTGGAGATATTCGGCGCGGCCGAGCGAGCTTCCGGAGGACTTGGCGCTGGCGATCCAGGCGTCAAAGCCCTTGTCGTCGAGGCCCTGGAAGTTGAAGTGCATGCCGGAGAAGCCGGCGCCGCTGTAGTTGGCCGAGAAGCCCTTGTAGGTGCCGGCGTGGTTCACGACGGCGTGGAGCTTGGTCTCCATGCCCGGCATCGCGTAGATCTGGCCGGCGAGCGCGGGGATGTAGAACGAGTTCATCACCGAGGAAGCGGTGATGCGGAAGTTGATCGGACGATCGACGGGAGCTGCGAGATCGTTGACGGCGGCGATGCCGTAATCCGGATAGATGAAGAGCCACTTCCAGTCGAGCGCGACGACATCGACCTCGAGCGGGGCCTTGGACTGGTCCACGGCCTGCTCCGCCTTGATGCGGCCGAGGGTGCGATAGGGGTCGAGCAGATGCGTGCCCATCCAGGTCAGCGCGCCGAGGCAGACGATGATCAGCAGCGGCGCCGACCAGATCACCAGCTCGAGCTTGGTCGAATGGTCCCATTCCGGCTCATAGCGGGCCGAAGTGTTGGACTGGCGGTAGCGCCAGGCGAACAGCACCGTCAGCGCCATCACGGGGACGACGATCAGGAGCATCAGGACGGTGGAGATGATGACGAGGTCGCGCTGCTGGGCAGCGATGTCGCCGGCTGGCGCCAGCACGACGTAGTCGCAGCCGCTGAGTGCGGCAGCCAGAGGTAGTAGCGCCAGGATCTTGAGACGAGACACGGGCCGAGCCTTTGAGAATGAGTTTCCTTTGCGGGGCCAACGGGTAGCTGCGACGCAGCAATCCGGACATTGGACAATTTGTCCAATGTTGCAGTGCGGAATGTTGGGCCAGACAAGGCGGGATCGCCTGGCTCCCGCCGGGCGGTCGGCTTTGGTTTTCAGGACGTTAAGGGCGCACGAATGGCGACGGCACAGACCCCTGCAATGGCAGACCTCCACACGGGTGAGCACGGCCACGACCAGGCCAGTCCCGGCGAGATCGCCATCGGCGTCATCATCGGCCGCACCTCGGAATTCTTCGACTTCTTCGTGTTCGCGATCGCGTCGGTGATCGTGTTTCCCCGCCTGGTGTTTCCGTTCACCAGCGAGCTGACCGGCACGCTCTATTCCTTCATGATCTTCGCGCTGGCGTTTTTGGCCCGGCCGATCGGCACCGTCATTTTCATGACGGTCGACCGTGAGTACGGCAAGACGGCCAAGCTGGTCTCGGCGCTGTTCCTGCTCGGTACCGCCACCGTCGCGCTCGCCTTCCTGCCCGGCTATCACGAGATCGGCGTCGCCGCGATCTGGCTGCTGGCGCTGGCGCGCATCGCGCAGGGTCTGGCCTGGGGCGGCGCCTGGGACGGCATGGCCTCGCTGCTGGCGCTGAATGCGCCGGCCTCCCAGCGCGGCTGGTACGCAATGGTGCCGCAGCTTGGCGCTCCGCTCGGGCTGATCGTGGCGAGCGCGCTGTTCGCCTATTTCGCCGGCAACCTCTCGGCCGACGACTTCTTCGACTGGGGCTGGCGCTATCCGTTCTTCGTTGCGTTCGCCATCAACGTCGTGGCGCTGTTCGCGCGCCTGCGCATGGTGACGACGGAGGAATATGCCTCGCTGTTCGAGACCCGCGAATTGCAGCCCTCGCGCATCTCCGACACCGTCGCCCGCGAAGGCCACAACATCATGCTCGGTGCGTTCGCGCCGCTGGCGAGCTTCGCGCTGTTCCACATGGTCACCGTGTTTCCGCTGTCCTGGGTGTTCCTGTTCACCCGCGAGAGCCCGGTGCGCTTCCTGATCATCGAGATCGTCGCCGCCGTGTTCGGCGTCGCCGCGATCGTCGCGTCCGGAATCATCGCCGACCGCGTCGGCCGCAAGTCGCTCCTGATGGGGTCGGCGATCGCGATCGCGATCTACAGCGGCTTTGCCCCGCAGCTGCTCGATGCCGGCGCGTTCGGCGAGACCATCTACATGGTGATCGGCTTCATCCTGCTGGGTCTTTCCTTCGGCCAGTCCTCCGGCGCGATCGCCTCGAACTTCAAGCAGGCTTATCGCTACACGGCCTCCGCGCTGACCTCCGACATGGCCTGGCTGTTCGGCGCCGGCTTCGCCCCGCTGGTGGCGCTGCTGCTCGCCACCAATCTCGGTGTCATCGCCTCGGGCGCGTATCTGCTCTCCGGCGCGTTCTGGACCCTGCTCGCGCTCTGGCTGAGCGGCCAGCGCGAGGCGGGGGATATGGACGCGGGCGCTTAGGGCCCAGACAATCTCGGTGTCGTCCTGGCGAAAGCCAGCCCATTAGCCCGATTGTTTATTGTTGAAGCGCGCTGGAGCTGCCAGCGTGCCCGTTCTGTAGTCGTGTGATTATGGGTCATCCCGGATGTGCGCGCGCTTTGGCGCGCTTGTCCGGGACGACAGCGGAATTTGTCGAGCGAGATCCCGCGTTCGCGCTCAGCGCGCTCCGGGATGACGGGCGCTTAACGCACGTCAATCCGCCACGATCTTCACGCGATCGCGCACCTTCACCTGCGCGGTGCGGTCGAGGCCGTTGAGCACGCGGAAGCGTTCGGCGGGGTGATCGACGCCGGACATGCGGTGGGAGAGCGATTCCACGGTGTCGCCGGGCTGCACGGTGATGACCTTGATGCGCAATGGGCGCGCGGCCTGGATCTCGTCGAGCGTCAGGCGGCGGAATGAGTTGACGGTCTCGCGCGCGTTGCGCTCGCTCTCGGTCGACTTCTGACGGGTGGCGAAGATGAAGCGATAGACGTCGCTGCCGAAACGCAGCGCATAGACCTTGAACTGCCACTGGTCGCCCTTGGCGGTGGCGGACGCGCCCGGGAAGCCGTTGATGGTGAGGTCCTCGGTCGAGGCCTTCTCGACGCCTTCCATCCAGCCGGAATTGAGGTAATCGCCGAGCGACTGCTCGGCCGGCACGCGCACCACGTCGAAGCGCATCGCCTGCGAGCCGCCGTCGCGCACGCCGATCACGGCCTGCGCTGTGTTGTCGAGCGTGAAATTGTCAGGCGCCTGGAAGGTGAAGCCGAGCTTCGGATGCAGGAAACGGCGGCCGCGGACAAAGCCTTCGCTGGGGTCTTCGCCATAGACGAGGTTGTCGATCGCAGCGAGATAGCTCTCGCGGTCGCGCTCGGCGCCTTCGGGCGCCGCATATTGCCGCGCGATGTTCTGCGCGTTCTGCACGCGCTCCGGCGTTGCCGGATGCGACGAGGTGAAATCCTGCGCGCGCGGATCGAGCGAGCTCTTGCCGGCCTTCAGCTCGGCATTGCGCTCCATCGCGGAGAGGAAGCGGGCCGCGCCATAGGGATCGAAATGCGCTTTCGCGGAGATGCCGACGCCGATGCCATCGGCCTCGAACTCCTGGTTACGCGAAAAGCTCGCCATGGTGAGCTTGGTCTTGGCGAGCGCGAGCGCGGTGAGATCCGGATCATTGCTCATGTCGGTGACGACGCGGGTGACGATCGCGGCCTGGCGCGCCTGGTCCTCGCGCATCGCGGCGTGCTTGGACAGCACGTGCGCCATCTCGTGGCTGAGCACGGAGGACAATTCCGACGTGTCGCTCGCCAGCGCAAGCAGTCCGCGCGTGACATAGAGCTGGCCGTTCGGCAGCGCGAAGGCGTTCACCGCGCCGGAGTTGAGAATGGTGACCTTGTAGCCCTGGTCGGGGCGGTCGGACGCGGCGACCAGCCGGTCGACGGTCTTGCTGACAAGCGATTCGAGTCTGGGGTCGTCATAGGCGCCGCCATAGCTCGCCAGGATGCGCTCGTGCTCCTTCTCGGTGGCGGGGGTCTGCGCCACCGCCGGCTTCGGCTTGGGCATCGCGACCGTGGGCGGCGCGGCGGCGGTCTGGAACCGGCCCATATCGCCGCAGCCGGCAAGAAGCCCGCCCAGCGCAAGGCAAAGCGCGGCCGGCGCAGCCCGCAGGCGGCGGCAATCACCCAGTCCGTGCCGTTCTAGCACCCCATTCACGTTGCTTAACCCGTGCCCGGCCGTTAAGGCCTTACCCCAGTAGGCTCATTTGCGCCCAGCAATTCAACCTGTCCCAAGAGACGCACATCGATACGCGGCCCCGTATTCCCCTCGATCCAGCCTCGGACAAGAATTCGCTTATTCTCCAAGGCCTTAAGGGAGATCCCGGCGCTTTCGAATGCCGGTAGCGCGCGCCTTGAAATAGTCACGGCGAAGCCGCGTGTCCAGTTCCGTCCGAAGTTGAGGTAGGTCGTTGCCCCAGCTTGCCGGACCGACAGGACTTTGCCCTCGACCACCATAAAGCGCCCGATCCCCGCCAAAATATCGTCCGGACTTTCCGCGTTTTTTATGGCCAATGGGTCAGCCCAGTTGCCCATTTTTTGGCGCCTTGCCTGCGCCTCCGACGCCATCAGGGCGGCCGCGCAGTCCTTGTCGGCGATTTCGGCGGAGGCGATGGCCTCGCCCTGGGCCAGCAGCGTGGCCTGCACCGAAGCGTCGCTTTCGCCGATGAAGACGAACGCGCCCTGACGGCCATAACGGTCGGGCGTGTCGTCGGTGCTCCGCAGCGTCACGTCGCGTCCGACCAGCAAAGATGCCAGAGCCTGCTTCGTCGTCGCCGTTGGCTCGATGCCGGCAAGGCGGACCTCGCGACCGTCATCGAGGCGCACGCTCCGTCCATCGACGATGGCAGTGACGCGGCCTTCGCCTTGCGTCTCGAAGTGGCATGGCATCGCGAACGCGGAGTGACCCGCGACGAGAAGACATGCGACGATGAAGGGAAGCCGTTGCGTCACGTGACCCGGAGAGGTTGTGTTACGTCCGGAGTTTAACTCAAGCGTGGCGGGTCGCGAAAGGGCTTCCTCGTACGCCGTCATTGCGAGGAGCCCTTCGCGGAGAAGCAATCCAGAATCTTTCCGCGGATGCATTTCTGGATTGCTTCGCTGCGCTCGCAATGACGGAGTCGAAACATTTCGCTGTGCCCCACCATTCCGCTTTGCGGAAAACACGCGCGGCAATCGCGCGCTCTCAGCACCCGCGCGCTTGCTGCCCTCCCGGGCATGCGGCATGATTGCCGGAACAACGATAACCAAGCCGCCATCAGAGTACGGCGCGATAAGGGAGGTCTTTTTCGATGAAGAATATTTTGTCCGGCATTTTTGCCGCTGCGTTTGCCCTGAGTGCAAGCGCCGCGCAGGCCCAGGACAAGCCGCCACTCAAGATCGGCGGCATCCTCGACATGTCGAGCCTGTATGCCGACATCACCGGTCCCGGCAGCGAGACTGCAGCGAAGATGGCCGTTGAGGATTTCGGCGGCGAGGTGCTGGGACGCAAGATCCAGGTGCTGGCGGCGGACCATCTCAACAAGGCCGATCTCTCCGGCAACATCGCCCGCGACATGCTGGACAATCAGGGCGTCGAGATGATCTACGACGTCGCGGCGTCCGCGACGGCACTCGCCGCCGGCGAGATCGCGAAAGCGCGCAACAAGATCATCATCTTCAACGGACCAGGCTCGATCCGTCTCTCCAACGAGGCCTGCGGTCCCTATACCGTGCATTACGTATTCGATACCTTCGGCCAGGCCAACGTGACCGGCCTTGCGGCCGTGAAGTCGGGCCTCGACACCTGGTTCTTCCTCACGGCCGATTACGCCTTCGGCCAGGACCTGGAAAAGGACACCAGCAACGTCGTGACCAAGACCGGCGGCAAGGTGGTCGGCAGCGTCCGCCATCCGCTCAACACGTCGGATTTCTCCTCGTTCCTGCTTCAGGCCCAGGCCTCCAAGGCCAAAGTGATCGGGCTCGCCAACGCGGGCGGCGACACCGTCAACGCCATCAAGCAGGCCGCCGAGTTCGGCATCATGAAGGGCGGTCAGAAGGTCTCGCCGCTGCTCGCCTTCGTCACCGACATCGACTCGATCGGGCTGGAGACCGCGCAAGGCCTGCTGCTGGCGGAAGCCTTCTACTGGGACATGAACGACGAGACGCGCGCGTTCTCGAAGCGCTTCATGGAGCGCGTGAAGCGGCCGCCGACCTCGGCGCAGGCCGGCGTCTATTCGTCCGTGACGCATTATCTGAAAGCCGTGAAGGCAGCCGGCACGACGGATGCCGCCGCGGTGATGAAGGTGATGAAGGAGACTCCGATCAACGACTTCTTCGCGAAGAACGGCAAGATCCGCGAGGACGGCCGCATGATCCACGACATGTATCTGTTCGAGGTGAAGAAGCCGTCGGAATCCAAGGGCCGCTGGGACGACTACAAGCTGCTCGCCACCGTGCCCGGCAGCGAGGCGTTCCAGTCGCTGGAGCAGTCGCGCTGCCCGCTGGTGAAGAAATAAGTCTCGTCATTGCGAGGAGCTCTTGCGACGAAGCAATCCAGATTGTCTCCGCGGAAACATCTCTGGATTGCTTCGCTACGCTCGCAATGACGGGTGGGTGATAGCTCGGTCAAACAACAACAAGGGAGACGTCCCATGAACGACATGGTCCTGCAGAAGCTGGAAGGCGGGCTGCTCACCATCACCATGAACCGTCCGGAGCGGAAGAACGCGCTCAACCCCGACATGGTGCGCGGGCTGGTCGAGGCCGCGCGGCGCGCCGCTGACGATCCGGAGGTGCGCGCGGTGCTGTTCAAGGGCGCCGGCGGTTCGTTCTGCGTCGGCGGTGACGTCAAGTCGATGGCCGAGGGCCGCGCGCCGCTGCCGTTCGAGCAGAAGCTCGCAAATTTGCGCCGCGGCATGGAGGTCTCGCGCATCCTGCACCAGATGCCGAAACCCGTGGTGGCGCAGCTCGATGGCGCCGCGGCCGGCGCCGGCCTGTCGATGGCGCTGTCCTGTGATCTCCGTATCGCCAGCGAATCCTGCAAGATCACCACGGCTTTCGCAAAAGTCGGCTTCTCCGGCGATTACGGCGGCACCTATTTCCTGACCCAGCTTCTCGGCAGCGCGCGGGCGCGCGAGCTCTACCTGATGTCACCGGTGCTCACGGCGAGGGAAGCACATGCGATCGGCATGGTGACGAAGGTCGTGCCCGACGCCGAGGTCGATGCCGCCGCGCACGAGCTCGCGCTGTCGCTGGCGCAAGGGCCCTCGATCGCGCTCGGTTTCATCAAGCGCAACATCAACAACGCCGAGCATCTGGCGCTGGAGGATTGCTTCGACGGCGAGGCGATCCACCACACCCGCTGCGGCGACACCGCCGATCACAAGGAGGCCGCAAAAGCCTTCGTCGAGAAGCGCAAGCCTGCCTTCAGGGGCGAGTGACGATGGCGCCCTATATGCGCTTGCGGCAGATTTGCCTGGTCGCGCCGCAGCTCGAGCCCGTGATCTCCGACATCGCCCGGATCATGGGCCTCGCCGTCTGCTACCGCGACGGCAATGTCGCCAAATACGGCCTGGAGAATGCGCTGCTTCCGGTCGACACGATCCTGCTGGAGGTGGTGGCGCCGTTCAAGGACGGCACCACGGCCGGCCGTTTCATCGAGAAGACCGGCGGCCGCGGCGGCTACATGGCGATCTTCTGCTGCGATGATCCCGACGAGCGCGGACGTCATGCCAACGCCATGGGCGTGCGCACCGCCAACGTGATCGACCACGCGCCCTATCACGGCGTGCAGCTCCACCCCCGCGACTGCCGTGCCGCCTTCATCGAGTTCAACCACACCGAAGGCAGCGACGACATCCTGGGCCCGTATCCGCCGGCGGGGCCGGACTGGCAGAAATTCATCCGCACGGACATGACGCAGGCGCTGACGGCGGTGGAGATGCAGAGCCCGGATCCGGCGGGGCTCGCGGAGCATTGGGGCAAGATCATCGGGATCGCGCCGATCGATAGCGAATTGAAGCTGCCCAACGCGATCCTCCGCTTCGTGAAGGGCGCCAGCGAGATCATGAGCGCGCTGGAGTTTCGGGTGGCTGACGCGGCTCAGGTGCTGCATGCCGCCAAGGCGAGGGGCCTTGCGGTCGCGGGCAATGAGTTCTTGCTCGGCGGGGTGACGTTCCGGCTTGGTGCGTGACGATCGTCGGTTCGCCGATGATAGCGAGGGTAGCACGTCAAAGATTGTTGTCGTCCCGGCGAAGGCCGGGACCCATACGCCGCAGCAATTGTTCTGCGAACACTCGGAGTCACCTGCTCGTCCTGAAACCACTCCCCGTGGTTATGGGTCCCGGCCTTCGCCGGGACGACCTGGGGGTTGTAGCGACGTCAGAGTGACACGGCAAAACGCGTCGATCACCTTCCCCTAAAATTCGCCGCGCGTCGCTCTTCGGTGGCCTTCACGCCTTCCTTGAAATCTTCAGTCGCGCGCAGGCGCGTCTGCTCGGCGAGCTCGTGATTGGTCGCGGCCATCACGCGGTCCGCGAGGCCATTGCGCATCGTGGCGCGGGTGGAGAGCAGGCCGAGCGGGGAGCATTCGGCGATCTCATTGGCGAGCTTCATTGCGGCCGATTTCACCTGGTCCTGCGGCACCAGCTCGTTGGCGAGGCCCCATTTGACCGCCTCTTCGCCGGTGACGCGGCGGCTGGTGTAGAACATCAGCTCGGCGTTGTTCTTGCCGATCAGCTCGGGCAGCGTCACGGTGAGGCCGAAGCCGGGATGGAAGCCGAGTTTTGTGAAATTCGCGGAGAAGCGCGCTTCGGGACAGGTGACGCGGAAATCCGCGGACACCGCGAGACCAAGGCCGCCCCCGATGGCAGCTCCTTGCACAGCGGCGACGATCGGCTTCTTGGCGCGGAAGATGCGCACAGCCTGGATGTAGAGATGGTTGATCGGCCCCAGATTGTCGGCCGGATCGCCCTTCTTCTCGGCTTCGCGCGCTTCCTGCGCCTGCCGCGCCGGGTCGCCGAAATTGGCGCCGGCGCAGAACGCCTTGCCCTGCGCCGAGAGGACCGAAGCGCGGATCTCGATGTCGCGGTCGAACTCGTCGAGCGCATCCGCAATCTGGTTGATCAGCGAGATGTCGAAGAAGTTGAGCGGGGGCCTGCGGATCTCGATGGTGCCGACGTGGCCGACTTTTTCAACGCCGATGTCTTTATACGTGCTCATGATGGTCCTCGATTGAATTAGCGCAGCCCCAAACCACGCGCGATGATGCCGCGCAGGACTTCAGTGGTGCCGCCCTGGATGGTGAGTTTCGGTGCGGTCTTGATGGCGAAGTCGAGCTGCCGCTCCAAGGTCTCGCGGTTGGTCGCGGTCTCCTCGACGAAGGCGGCAAGATCGCGGACGCGATGCGGCAGCTGCTGCTCCCAGACCGTGCCGATGTCCTTGACGATGGACGCTTCGACCACCGGCTCCTTGCCGGCTTCCAGCATGCCGGCCACCGAGACCGACATGCGTCGCATGGTGTGGAGCTGCGCGACCAGCCGGCCGATGCCTTCGGCGCTGCGCGTGTCCGGACTAGGACCGACCGCGCGCACCAGCTCCGTCAGCACGTAGTAGGTTTCGAGAAAGCGCTCGGGGCCCGAGCGCTCATAGGCGAGTTCTGATGTCGCCTGCTTCCAGGCGCCGTCGACTTCGCCCAGCACGTGATCGTCGGGCACGAAGAAGTCGGTGAAGACCACCTCATTGAACTCGTACTGGCCGGTGATCTGGCCGATCGGATTTACCTTGATGCCCGGCTGCTTCATCTTGACCAAAAATTGCGTCAGGCCGTGGCGGCGGTTCTCCTTGGTCGGCGGCGAGGTCCGAAAGATCGCGATCATGTAGTCGGCGATATGCGCGGACGAGGTCCAGATCTTGGTGCCGTTGATGAGATAGCCGCCATCGGTCTTGGTCGCGCGCGTCTTCGCCGCGAACAGGTCGGAGCCGGAGTTCGGCTCGCTCATGCCGATGGCAAAGCAGATCTCGCCGCGACAGATGCGCGGCAAGATCTCCATCTTGATGTGCTCGGGCGCATATTTCAGCAGCACCGGCCCGCTCTGGCGGTCGGCGACGAAGAACCGCCGTGTCGGGGCATTGGCGACGCGCATCTCTTCGGTCACCACGTAGCGTTCGAGGAAGGAGCGCTCCTGGCCGCCATATTTCTTCGGCCAGGTCATCCCGAGCCAGCCCTTGGCGCCGACCCGGCGGGAAAATTCCGGCGCGTCGGTGTCCTCGCGGTTGGGCTTGTTCGGATCGAAGGTGCCGGCGGCGATTTCCTCGGCGAGAAACGCGCGCACTTCCTTGCGCAGCTGTTCGCACTTTTCCGGCAGGCGGATCGGATCGAAACGGAGGGCAGCGGTCATTGTTGTCTCGTCTCCTGATCAGCGCGACGCCACGAGCGGCCACAATTCATCGGCGCCTCTGGTGGCGACCAGCTTGCCGAGTTCGACCGCCCAATGGCTTTCCGAACCGAAATCGTCGCGCCAGGCCAGCGCGCGCAGCGAGTAGCGGTGCAGGATGTGCTCCATGGTGAAGCCGATCGCGCCATGGACCTGATGCGCGATGCCGCCGCCTTTTTCGGCAGCTTCCGCGCAGCGGATTTTTGCCGAGGCGGCCTCGAGATAGACTTCGTCGTTGAACGACTGCGCATTCGCGATGGCGTCGGCGGCGGAGGTCGCGGCCGCAAGCGCTGCGGCGGATTCGCCGGCGAGGCGCGCGAGATTGTGCTGCACCGCCTGGAATTTCGAGATCTTCTTCTCGAAGGCGACGCGCTCGTTGGAATAGCGCACGGAGATGTCCAGCATCGATTCCAGGGCGCCCGCGATCTGAAGGCTGCGCGCAACGCCGCCCATCAGCATCATCGTTGTCTGGTCGAGGCCCTTCGGCGCCGGTTTGATCGAAAGGGGCTGCACCTTGTCGAGCGTCACGGTGTCGCTGTGGTCGTAGCCGACATTGAGCCCGGATTCGATCCGCCCCTTGCTCGCATCGACCAGCGCGACGACCGCGCCGTCCTTGCCGTGCGCCAGGACGGCAAAATGCTTTGCCGCTTTCGCAAAGGGCACACCGCGGGCGCGGCCGGAGAGCGCCCCGTCCGCATCAAGCATGATGCGATCCTTTGGAGACGCCGGCACGACCGTCATCTCGCCCTCGGGCGAAGCGATCCTCGCTTGGGCGAGCAGCCAGCCCGCCAGCATGGTCTCGGCCAGGGGAACCGCGACCGCGAAGCGGCCGGCGGCGTTCAGCAGCGCGAAGCCGTCGGCAAGACTCGCGCCGGAGCCGCCGAGACCGTCAGGCACCCAGGAGAGCGGCAAGCCGGCTTCGCTCAGCGCCTGCCACAGCGGCGCCTGCCACGAATTCGTCTTGTCGTTGTTGATCTCTTGCGGGTCGGCGAGATCGGCGAAGATTTTTTCCGCGGTCTCGACGACGATATTGTCACTCTCCGCCACAGCGTTCCCCGTGTTTTGCCATTGGCGCGTCCCGCCTGACGGGGCGGCGCGCAGGTTCTTCTTGCGCCCGATGATCGGAAAAAGCCATGGCCCTGACAAGCGTTGATCGCAGGTCCATCTGCAGCATCGGCATGGGGACGAGAGCCGCTCTGGACTAATTCCGCTTAGCGGAGTTTGCTCGATTTGCAGGGCGCGGCAAACTCGCTAAACAGGGCGCCTGAGGTTACAAAGGGAAGGAAATACCGGATGGCAAAGGACGGCTTGTGCGCAATCGTGACGGGGTCCGCATCCGGGCTGGGTGCGGCGACTGCGGAAATTCTCGCGCGGAGCGGGGCGCGGCTCGTCATCAACTATTCGTCGAGCCAGAAGGAGGCCGAGGCCACCGCGGAAGCCTGCCGCAAGGCTGGCGCGGCGGAGGTCCTGGTTGCGCAGGGCGACGTCTCCAAGGATGAGGATTGCCGCAAGATCGTCGCGGCCGCCAGCGCCTGGGGCCGCCTCGACATCCTCGTCAACAATGCCGGCACCACCAAGCATGTCGCCCATGCCGATCTCGACGGATTGTCGGCGGAGGATTTCCAGCGGCTCTATGGTGTCAACACCATCGGCCCGTTCCAGATGGTGCGCGCGGCGCGCCGGCTGCTCGAGGCCGGTGCGAAGGCGTCGGGCCGGCCTTCGGCGGTCGTGAACGTGTCGTCGGTCGCCGGCATCAGCGGCGTCGGCTCGTCGATCGCCTATGCCGCCAGCAAGGGCGCGCTCAACACCATGACCTTGTCGCTGTCGCGCGCGCTGGCGCCGCTGATCCGCGTCAACACGGTGTGCCCCGGCTATATCGACACGCCCTGGTTCACCAAGGGCCGCGGCGAGGCGGGCGCCAAGCAGGTGCGCGACAGCGTGGTGGCGAAGGTGCCGCTCAAGGTCGCATCGAGCGCCGACGACATCGCCCAACTCGTCTGCTTCCTGGCGATGCCCGCCTCCAGCAACATGACCGGCGAGGTTGTGCGCATGGATGCGGGGATGCATTTGACTACTTAACTCGTCATTGCGGGCGAAGCGAAGCAATCCAGAACCTGTCCGCGGTGACAGTCTGGATTGCTTCGTCGCAAGAGCTCCTCGCAATGACGACGTGGAGGCAGTGTGACTTCCACCGACGCCTCAGCGGCCTACCCCTTTATCACCCCGCTCGCCACCAGGCGGTGCCAGATGAACAGCACCACCACCGCGCCGATCGTGGCCATGATGAAGCCGGCGCCCTGGTCGGGGCTGTAATGACCGATGGCCTGGCCGACGAAGGTCGCCAGAAACGCGCCGGCAATGCCGAGGATGGTGGTGAGGATGAAGCCGCTCGGATTGTTCGGCCCCGGTGCAAGCCAGCGCGCGATGAGGCCGGCGACGAAGCCGACGACGATGATCCACAACAGGCCGCCGAAACTCATGACAGTGCTCCCCTTGTCCTGAACGCGTCGATCAGACGTTGATTAAATCCTTCCCGAGATCTCATTCTCGGTCGGCAGCCGTCCGTCCGGCGTCAGGTGATCGACCACCTGCGGCAGATATTGGCTGAGACCGGAGAGCAGTTCCTCGCGCGACAGGCCGCTCTGGGCGGACAGGCTCTCGATCTGGTCGGCGCCGAGCGCATTGGCGAGATCGCCGGGCGCGATCGGCTTGTTCTCGCCCTTGCCGACCCAGGAGTTCGCGGCCTCGCCGTGGCCGCCCTGCTGAAGCTGGTTGAGGAGATCGCCGAGCCCGCCGCTCAGCACGGTGCCCGCCGCGCCACCCGCGAGCAGGCCGCCGAGGCCGCCCTTGAGCAGATCGCTGAGGCCGCCGCTGCCGCCGGGGAGCGCGGCGTTGCCGGTATTGACGGGCGTCGGCGGCGGCAGCGGTGAGCGCTGCTGCGGGGCAGGCGCGGCGTCGGGCTGGCCCGCCGTCAGATGCTTGAAGGCCTTCCAGGCGAGCAGGCCGAGCAGCGCCATCGTCATCGGCGACATGCCGCCGGAGGATTGCTCTGAGCTTGGTGTGCTCTGGCCGCGGGGGCCGTTCTGCATGCCGTTGAGGACATCGAGTAGACCCATGGTAGCCTCCTTTGGCGTCTCGTTCTGCGAGCGCTCGCCGCTGACTGCCCCCGGGGCGAAAACATATGGGGCTCTCATGACGGTTACAAGGCGGATGCGTCGCAACCGATGGGCAGGCGGCGCTGCCTCTGCTATCCAAGGCGGAACGTTAAGGAGAACAAGGTGGTTGCGGATCGATCCATCGTGGTGGCCGGCGCGGGCGCCATCGGCTGCTTCGTCGGCGGCATGCTGGCATCCGCCGGCCGCCGGGTCGCGCTCCTGGTGCGGCCGCGGGTGAAGACCGAGATCGAGCGGTTCGGCCTGCGCCTGACCGATTTCGACGGCTCGGAGAAGAAGCTCGATGCCGGCCAGCTCGCTCTCTCGGAAGACCCTTCGATCTTCCACAGCGCCGGCATCGTGCTGGTGACGGTGAAGAGCGCCGACACCGCCGATGTCGCCGATCAGATCGCGCAGCATGCGCCGCAGGATGCCGTCATCGTCTCGCTTCAGAACGGGATCGGCAATGTCGCGGTCTTGCGCGAACGCCTTGGCGGCCGGCCTGTGCTCGCCGGCATGGTGCCGTTCA
Source organism: Bradyrhizobium sacchari (assembly GCF_002068095.1). Taxonomy (GTDB): domain Bacteria; phylum Pseudomonadota; class Alphaproteobacteria; order Rhizobiales; family Xanthobacteraceae; genus Bradyrhizobium; species Bradyrhizobium sacchari. The sequence continues at coordinate 154,860 of NZ_LWIG01000069.1, forward strand.
ACGTGGTCGCGATGGGTGAGGGGCGCTTCCACCGCTCGAGCTCCGGCGACATCCATGTCGGAGCAGACGCGGCAAACACCGCCGGGGCGCTTTCGGTGCCCGGCCTCAACATGCGCGCGAGTGGCGACATCACCGGCGTGCAATGGGGCAAGCTGATCATCAATCTGAACAACGCGCTCAGCGCGCTGTCCGACATGCCGCTCGCCGCGCAACTGGCAAACCGCGACTGGCGAAGGCTGTTCGCCGACCAGATGGCGGAAGGGCTGGCCGCGCTGCACGCCGCCGGCATCGCTCCGGTCTCGTCAACCCCGATCCCGATGAACTGGTCTCCGACCTTGCTGCGGTTGCCCGACATGATCTTCAACGCGATCCTCGGACGGACCATGAAGATCGATCCCGAGGCGCGCTCCTCGATGTGGCAGGATCTGAAGCAGGGCCGCAAAACCGAGATCGACTATCTGCAGGGCGCCGTCATCGCGCTTGCCGAGCAGAACAATGTTGCCGTGCCGCTGATGCGCCGCATTGTTGCGCTGATCAGGGAGGCCGAACACGCCGGCAAGGGCCCCCCGGGGCTTTCGCCACAGCAGATACGCGGCTAGCGCTTGCGCCCGTCATTCCATGGAGACGCGTGATGAAACGTAGCTTGATGATCGGGCTTGCTCTCGCCGCGCTCTGCGGCACATCGACGCTCGCCTACGCCAGGCCGCCGACGGTCGTGCCCTCGCCCGGCTACGACAGGCGATTGCAGGAAAGCAGGTCGCAGCTGGGTGGTTCGGCGACGCCAACGGCGGATGCGCCGGTGATCAAACCGAAGCGGGCAAAGAAGAAGCACGCGAATTGAGGATGGGGCGGGAAGCTCTATCCATGCGTCATTGCGAGCGCAGCGAAGCAATCCAGAATCCGTCCGCGGAAAGACTCTGGATTGCTTCGCTGCGCTCGCAATGACGGCTGTGGTTGGCTACCCCTTTTTCGCCGGCTTGCTCGGCGTCGGGTTGAACAGCCTCTTCAGGTCGTTCAAGCTTTCCGACAGCCGTGGCCATTCGCAGGAGAACGAGCCCTTGGTGCAGGGCGCGCCTTTCGGGCGCTGGCCCGCCGCCTGCTGCACCTTGGGCCGTTCGACCGGAACGGGCACGCGCTCGGCCTCGGTGCGCAGCGCGACCCGCTGAAGCTGCTGCACCTGTTGCTCCTGCTGCTCGCGCTGCTGGCGTGCGGTGGCCTGGGCCGCTTCATTGCTGCGGCGCCGATTGGCGAGGTAGGCGGTATAGGCTTCGTCGATCTTCCGCTGCTCCTCCGGGGTCGGGTTGGGTCCGGCGATGTCGAAGGTGCGGTCCTGGAGGAAGTCGTAATAGGTGTAGCCGCCACCCGGCTTGCGACGGCCGGCGAACTTGGCGTTGCAGTCGGCGAGCGCGGATGTCTTCTCGGCCTTCGTTGCAGCCTTCTCGGCGATATCGGCGCATTCCTCGAAATCGATAGGCGCGCGCTTCCACCACTGGGCCTGGGCATGCGACTGCGTCAGCAGAAAAATTCCTGCTGTGGCAATAAGAAGCGCCGCACGACGCGATGCAACGACAACCGACATTTTACGAGAGCATTCCTTACACGACTCAACCCGAACCGAGTCGGACCAGATTTTTGCCCCTTTATCGCCGGCTTGTCACCCATGGAACCCGGGAATTTCATGGCCGCGATGCTGACATTTTTTGCTTGACGTGGCGCAGGAGTCACAGCCGTGCGGCACATGTTGCGCTTAGACTTTTATCGATTTGAATCCGAGGGGAATCTTCGTCATGAGAGCGCTGGCCCGACTTGCCGCACTCGCCCTGGTGCTGATTTGCGGTCACGCCTTCGCTGCGGACGAGGATGCGCCCAACCGCAAGCCGGTGAAGGCCATCGGCGATGCCAGGCTCTCGGTCGGCGGGCGGGGAATGCTGCCGCTCTACCTCTCGCGCGACTGGTCGATGCCGCTGCCGGCGGTCTCGCGCGCGGTCATCGTGCTGCATGGACGGCTGCGCAATGCCGACGAATATTACATCTCGGCGAACAACGCGCAGGCCGCCGCCGGCGACGACGGCAAGAGCGCGCTGATGATCGTTCCGCAGTTCCTGGCGGAGATCGATGTCGAGGCGCACAAGCTGCCGCAGGACATGCTGCGCTGGTCGCTCGAGGGCTGGGAGGGCGGCGATGCCGCGCTGGCGCCGAATCCGGTGTCGTCCTTCGAGGCGCTCGATGCGATCCTGGCAAAACTCTCCGACCGGCGCGTCTTTCCGAACCTGAAGCAGGTCGTGGTCGCCGGGCATTCCGGCGGCGGTCAGGTCGCGCAGCGCTATGCGATCGCCGGCAGGGGCGAGGCGCCGCTGCTGCGGCAGCACATCGACATCCGCTATGTCGTCGCCAATCCCTCTTCCTATGCCTATTTCAGCGCCGAGCGGCCCGTGCCGAAGGTTGCCGCATCCTGTCCCGGCTACGACAACTGGAAATACGGCATGGGCGATCGTCCGCCCTACCTTGCGGACGCGACACCCGCTGCACTCGAGCAGCGCTATGTCGAGCGCGAGGTGATCTACCTGCTCGGCACGCTCGACACCAATCCAAAACAGTCCGCGCTCGACAAGAGCTGCATGGCGGAGGCGCAGGGGCCCACGCGCTACGCCCGCGGCCACGCCTATGCCGAAGTGATGGCCAAGCGCGACCACGGCACGCCCAACCATCGGGTCTGGGATGTCGCCGGCGTCGGCCATGACGGCGACAGGATGCTGACCTCGAAATGCGGGCTCGCGGCGCTGTTCGACAGTCCTGGCTGCGGCGCGGAGCGCTGATGCGGGTGCCTTGAAGGCGCAGCTTCCGCTGTTACACTTCGTCCCGCAAGCGCCTCACCCCGGGGCGCTGCCAAGAAGCTGTTGCGCGACGAGCGCGCTGCGTGGATGAGGGAAGGGCGCGCCTTGCGGATTCTGCCGGTGAAGACGCCGGCGCACGCCGAATAAGAAAATTCACGAAAGGACTCTTTGACATGACCATCACCATCGCAACGAACAGCGTGCCGAAGCCGCCCGCCGACATCATCGCGGGCTTTCGGGACGCGCCGACCTCGGTCATTTCAGACAACCTCGCCCGCTTGCCGGGTGCGGTCGGGCTCAAGCCTTATCATCGCGGCGGCAAGCTGGTGGGGACGGCGTTCACCGTGCGCACCCGGCCCGGCGACAATCTCGCCATCCATCGCGCGCTCGATCTCGTCGGGCCCGGCGACGTCATCGTGGTCGATGGCGGCGGCGACGAGACGCGGGCTCTGATCGGCGAGATCATGAAGAACATCGCGCAATGGCGCAAAGCCGAAGGCTACGTCATCGACGGCGCGATCCGCGATGTCGCGGCCTTCGCGGCGGACGATTTCCCCTGCTATGCCCGTGCCGTGATCCATCGCGGCCCCTACAAGAACGGCCCCGGCGAGATCAATGTGCCTGTTACCGTCGGCGGCAGCGTGATCGCCCCCGGCGACATCGTCGTCGGTGACGAGGACGGCGTGGTCTCGTTTCCGGCCGCAGGTGCTGCGGCGTTGCTGGAAGCGGTCCGCGCCCAGGTCGCGCGCGAGGAGGAGACGCTGAAGGCGATCCGCGAGGGCCGCTACCAGGGCTCCTACGGCAAAGCTTGATCGGAGAACAACGAAGGGGAGAATGGCGTGAGCCAGAAGGACGAATTCCACAATATCGACAATCCCGACGACGGCCTCTTCCGCGAGCTCGCCGCGGGGGTGACCACGCGCATCTTCTCCGGCGAGCAGGCGATGCTGTCGGTGGTGACGTTGGCCCCGCACGCGCAAGGTTCGCTGCATCATCATCCCGAGGAGCAATGGGGCGTGCTGCTCGACGGCTCCGCCATCCGCGTCCAGGGCGATGAGGAGATCCCGGTGAAGAAGGGCGATTTCTGGCGCACGCCCGGCAATGTGCCGCACACCATGCGCGCCGGCCCCGACGGCGCCCGCGTGCTGGACATCTTCAGTCCCCCTCGGCCAGAATACAGGAAAGCAGGGTCGGGCTTCGGGACGACCTGAAGCGCTGCGCGCATCAGGTATTTATCTGAGCATGATCTCTTCGGAAAGCCGCTGATGCTTTTCCGGATCATGCTTGAGCGCCAAAGAGCAAAAAGCCGGGCGCAAGAACAAAAGGGAGGGGACCATGACGATCACACGACGCACGCTCTTGGCCGCGCCGGCCGTTCTCGCAATGGCGCCTGCGGTCGCGCAGGCCAGCAAGATCACGCTGGTCGTGCCGTTTCCGCCGGGTGGCTCGACCGACGCGATGGCGCGGCTGCTCCAGAGCAATCTACAGACAAAGCTCAACCGCATCGTCGTGGTCGAGAACAAGTCGGGCGCCGCCGGCGCGCTCGGCGCGGCGCAGGTCGCCAAGAGCCCGGCCGACGGCGCGACCTTCCTGGTGACCTTCGATTCCCACGCGGTGATCCCGTCCATCCTCGACAAGCCGCCGGTCGATGTCGAGCGCGAGCTGATGCCGGCGCTGCTGATCGGCACCGCGCCTTATGTGATCGCGGCCGGCGCCGGCCGTCCCTACAAGAGCTTCGCCGACGTGGTCGCCGCCTGCAAGGCGACGCCCGGCGCGGTGAAATACGCCTCCGTCGGCATCGGCACGCTCGGCCATCTCGCCATGACCGTGCTCGGCAACAAGGCCGGCGTCGAGATCATGCACGTGCCCTATCGCGGCGGCGGTCCGGCCATGAACGACGTGCTCGGTGGCCATGTCGATCTCATCGCGGGATCGGCGGCGCTGGTCGCCGCCCAGCTCGGCACCAACATGCTACGACCGATCCTGCAGCTCGGCCGCGAGCGACTGCCGGCCTTGCCGGACACGCCGACCGCGATAGAGGCCGGCTTTCCGGATTTCGAGACGCTGGCCTGGTGGGGCATCTTCGCGCCCGCGGGCACGCCGCCCGACATCGTGTCGGCCATGGCAACCGCCTCAAAGGAGATCCTGAGCGAGCCCGCCACCGCCGCCCAGCTCAAGGAGACCCAGCACATGACGCTGCTGCTCCAGGACGGCCTCGCCTTCAAGACCTTCTTCGACAAGCAGGTCGCCTATTGGGGCAAGGTGGTGAAAGACAACAATATCAGGGCGTAGTCGGCCGCCGTTTCATGGCCCGCGCAGGGGCCGCGCGAAACTGAGCTCATGGCCGTCGGGGTCGGTGAGATGGAAGTAGCGCTCGCCCCATTCGGCATCGTGCGGCGTGGTCGACGGCTGCCATCCGGCAGCGCGCGCCTGCGCGTAGGTCTCGTCGACATCGGCCACGTAGAAGATGACCCGGCCCCACCAGGACCACAGCTTGTCTTCCGGTTGTGCGGTCAAGTTGAGGTAGCCGGTCCCGACGCGAAAGCTGGTGAATGCGGCGGCTTCGCCGCCATACAGGAGCTCGAACCCCAGCGACCGGTAGAAGTGCACGGCGCGCGCCATGTCATGCGTGCCGAGCGTGATGGCGCTGATGCTTTCGATCATGTGAGCTGCTCCGCCGCGAGGGGCCTGGAAGCGATTGTATAGCCGCCCCGTTCAGGTTGACGATGGTCTGGCCCGCCTGACGGCTGGCGAACCGCATTTTGCTCTGCTATGACGGGGCGAGCCCGTCCCCATGGGTTCCGCGGTCCCGTAGCTCAGCCGGATAGAGCGGCGGTTTCCTAAACCGTAGGTCGGAAGTTCGAGTCTTCCCGGGATCGCCATTTTGTCATGGGCAATAGCTGCTATTTGGCAGGCTCTTCGGCGCAAGAATTGCTAGAAGCACAGGACTTCCTTCCCGGCCTCGCCGACAAATCGGCTGCGCCTCACTTCCCTGTCCGGAGACCATGATGCCTTTCGACTTGATCCTGCGCGGGGGGCGGGTAATCGACCCGTCCCAGAAGCTCGATGCCGTGACCGATGTCGCCTTCGCCGGCGGCAAGGTCGCTGCAGTCGGGGCCGGGCTCAAGGCGGATCCGGGCACGGAGGTGCGTGACGTCTCGAAGTTCATCGTCACGCCGGGGCTGATCGATCTCCACACCCATGTCTATTGGGGCGGCACTTCCCTCGGCATCGATGCCGAGGAATTCTGCCGCCTCTCCGGCGTCACCACGGCGGTGGACACCGGCAGCGCCGGTCCCGGCAATTTCGCGGGCTTCCGCAAGCACGTGATCGAGCCGAGCCAGGTCCGCATCCTCGCTTATCTGCACGTCTCGCATGCCGGCATCTTCGGCTTCTCGCACCGGATCATGGTCGGCGAGAGCGAGGAGCTGCGGCTGATGAATCCGATCGAGGCGGCCATGGTGGCCGATGCCAATCGCGATCTCATCGTCGGCATCAAGGTGCGCGTCGGCCTCCACTCGTCGGGTACGTCCGGCGCGGTACCGCTCGACATCGCGCTCGAGGTCGCCAATGAGGTCGGCATGCCACTGATGGCGCATATCGACCATCCGCCGCCGAGCTATGAGGAGGTGCTGGAGCGCCTGCGTCCCGGCGACGTGCTGACCCATGCGTTCCGCCCCTTCCCCAACACGCCGGCGACCGCACAGGGCACGGTGAAAAAGGCGGTGCTGGACGCGCGCGAGCGCGGCGTGCTGTTCGACATCGGCCACGGCAAGGGCTCGTTCGCGTTCAAGACCGCACGCGCCATGCTCGCCAACGGCTTCTATCCGGACACCATCTCCTCCGACATCCACCAGCTCTGCATCGATGGCCCGGCCTTCGACCAGGTCACGACCATGTCGAAGTTCCTGTGTATGGGCATGGAGCTCTCCGACGTCGTTGCGGCCTCGACGGTGAACGCGGCGATGGCGCTGCGCCGCCCCGAGCTCGGCAGCCTCAAGCCCGGCAGCGTCGGCGACGCCACGCTGATTTCGGTTCGGCAAGGCCAGTTCGACTATGAGGACGTCGTCGGCGAGCACCTGATTGGCGATCGCAAGATCGTCTCGGAGGGTGTCGTGGTCGGCGGCCGCTGGTGGCATCCGAACTGAGACAGCACTAACCCTGCTCGCGATAGAATTGCAGCAGCCGCGCGCCCGCCGGCGAGAGCCAGTCGGGCGTCCCAGTGATGTAGCCTTCGACGCGGCTGCTCGTTCCGACGAGATAGGTGATGGGCATGCCGACGAGCGAGAACATCGTGGTCGATGCTTCGGCTGCCGCGCCGTAAGGATCGGCATAGCAGGCGAGGTTCTGCACGGCGAGGCCGCCGAGAAACGCGCGGATCTTGCGCAGGTCTTTCGTGTCCGTGCAGATGGCGACGATATCGAGCCGGTCGGGCCGCGATCTCGCAAGGCTTGCGAGCATCGGCAGATCGAGCTTGCAGGCCGCGCACCAGGTCGCCCAGAAGTTCACCAACGTGATGCGGCCCGGCCTCGCCGTCACGATCGCATCCCGGCCCTGCAAATCCTGAAGGCGGAGCTGTGGCATCATCGTGCGCGGCCGCACCAGTGTGAACTGGCTGCGGCCGGCCTCGAACACCGGCGGCCAGCTGTCCTCCGCGCGGCCGGCGGGCGGGACAGCGAGAGAGGCTGCTGCGGCCATCAGGACTGACCGTCGCGACAGCGGTTCCGCCTTACGCATGGATATAGGCCCAGCCCTTCAGTTGCAGATCGACGACGCGCCCGATCCCGAACGGGACGAGGCTCGCGCCTGATATCAGCGGGATGGAGGTCTGTTCCTTGGCTTCCGCGATCGCCTTGGACGAAGCGCACATGCTGTAGGTGAGATTGGGCAGCGATTGCCGCAGCGTCGCGAGCGGCTCGACCAGCGGGGTTCTGTCGGCGCGGAAGACGTCGATGCCCTTGCCGTTGGCGACGACCTCGATCAGCAATTTTGCGCCCCGGTCGGCAAAATGCTTGGACAGGTTGGCCGAATAGCTGATCGCATGCCCCATGACATAAGGCTCGTTGCTGTCGATCAGGATGACGACGCCCTCGGTGAGGCGATCCTCCTTGGCCGCGGCGGCGCCGCCGGCCGTGAGGATCGCGCTGCCTGCGAGCAGGCCCCTGCGGGACCATCCCTTGGCTAAGATCATGGCCGCGACGTTCCTGTTGGTCAGAACTGCCGCGGCGCGATCGGAGCCTTGCTGTTGCGTCCCCACAGCACGAACAGGCTGAGGGCCAGCAGGACGACATTGAGCGGCGTTACCGCGGCCTCGCCGCGCGAGAGGTGGAAGAGAAGCGCAATCACCTGCAGCACCGAGCAGCCGAGCGCAGCGAGCACCGTCAGCCGCGGCAGGATCCGCGTCAGCGCCGGCAGCAGGATGCCGATCCCGCCAGCGAGGTCGACCAGCGCGATGGAGCGGACGAAGGTCTCGGAATATTGCCCGGCCCAGGGCATCATCGCGGCCAGCTGCGGAATGGGGGTGGTCAGCTTGACGAACCCTGCCGAGATGAAGACGAAGGCGAGGACGACCTGCGCGATCCAAAGGCCGATGCGAAGGGCGCGGCCGGGGGTGGCGGTCTCGAGGGTGGTGGTGGACATGGCGGTTCTCCAAAGAATGAGGGCCGCCACCATTTGATGGTTTCTCCATTTTTGATCATTATGTGTTCCTGGATTGGTTCATTTCCTGGATGTTGATGATCTGATGGATACGCTGGTCAGCATGAGGGTGTTTTGCCTGGTCGCAGAGCTGAAGAGCTTTGCGACCGCGGCGCAGCGCCTGCGCATCTCTCCCGCCATGGCAAGCAAGCACGTGATGCAGCTCGAGAAGCGGCTAGGTACGCGGCTGCTCAACCGGACCAGCCGGCGCGTCAGCCTGACCGAGAGCGGCGCGCTGTATTTCGAGCAGGCGCGGCAGATGCTCGATTCGCTCGACGAGGTCGAGACTGCCGTCAGCAAGGCGACCGTCGTTCCGCGCGGCACGCTGCGGCTGACCGCGCCGGTGTGGATGGCGAACACGATCTTTGCGGGCGTGCTGGCGGACTACCAGGCCCGCTATCCGGAGGTGTGCATCGACATCGATCTCAGCGGGCGCCTCGTCAATCTGGTCGAGGAGGGTTTTGATCTCGCCTTGCGCGCGACGGCTGCGCCCGAGGAGGCGCTGATCGCGCGCCCGATCACCAGCGTGCCGTTCTACCTGGTGGCCACGCCCGCCTTCCTCAAGCGCGCGGGCCGTCCGAAGAATTTCGCCGATCTCTCCGGCCGGCCCCTGTTGCACTACGCGCTCTATCCAGGGGAAAGCTTCTCCCTGAACAGGAACGGCACGGTCGAGACCGTCAAGCTCAACCCGGTCCTGCGCAGCGGCAACGAGACGCTGCTCCACATGGCTGCGCTGGAAGGCATGGGCTTCGCCTTCCTGCCGAAATGGCTGGTCACCGAGGACATCGCCAGAGGACGTCTCGTGCATCTGCTGCCCAACGAAGTCATCTTCGAGGGACGACTGCTCGCGGTCTATCCCAGCCGCAAATATCTCTCCGCGAAAGTGCGGACCTTCATCGACTTCGTCGCCGCCGACAAGCGGATGAGGTGAGCCGGGATAGCCCGATCACAACGACCGCGCGATCAGCAGCTTCATGATCTCGTTGGTGCCGCCATAGATCTTCTGGATGCGGGAATCGATGAAGATGCGCGAGATCGGATATTCCTGCATGTAGCCGTAGCCGCCGAACAGCTGGAGGCATTCATCGGCGGTCTGGACCTGCTTGTCCGAGCACCAGTATTTCGCCATCGACGCCGTCACGGTGTCGAGATCTTTCGCGACCAGGCGCTCGATGCACCAGTCGACGAAGACGCGCGCGATCATCGCCTCGGTCTTGCGCTCGGCGAGCGTGAAGGCGGTGTTCTGGAAGTCAAGCAGCGGCTTGCCGAATGCCTTGCGCTCCTTGGCGTACTCGGTGGTGAGTTTTACGGCGCGCTCCATCGAAGCGACGGCGCCGACCGCCAGCGCAAGCCGCTCCTGCGGCAATTGCTGCATCAGCTGGACAAAACCCTGGCCCTCTTCCTTGCCGAGCAGGTTTTCCGGCGGGACCGTGACATTGTCGAAGAACAGCTCCGACGTGTCGGAGGCGTGCAGGCCGATCTTGTCGAGGTTGCGTCCGCGCTTGTAGCCGTCGGCGCCCGCGGTCTCGACCACGATCAGTGAAATGCCTTTTGCGCCGGCCTCGCCGGTACGCGCGACCACGATGACGAGATCGGCGGCCTGGCCGTTGGTAATAAAAGTCTTCTGGCCGTTGATGACGTAGGAATTGCCCTGCTTCTTCGCGGTGGTCTTGACGGCCTGAAGGTCCGAGCCGGTGCCGGGTTCGGTCATGGCGATGGCGCCGACCATCTCTCCGCTCGCCATCTTCGGCAGCCAGCGCTGCTTCTGCTCCTCCGAGCCGTAATTGAGGATGTAGTGCGCGACGATGGCGCTGTGCACGGACACGCCGGTCGTCAGCTCCGGCACCGTGCTCTCGAGATCGTCGAGCACCGCCGCGTCATAGGCGAAGGTCGCGCCCAGACCGCCATATTCCTCCGGCACGCTCGCGAGCAGCGCGCCCATCTCGCCGAGCCCGCGCCAGGCGAAGCGATCGACCATCTTCTGCTCGCGCCATTTTTCGGCATGCGGCGCCAGGTCCTTGGCAAGATATTTCCGGAACTGGTCGCGGAAGACGTCGAGCTCTTCGGTCATCCAGGAGGAGCGGTAGGACATGGCGGCCTCGATCGTTGCTGGCGATGTGCCCGCTCAGCCGTGCCACAAGGCCGGATGCGGGCGCAAGCCCGCCGCCTTGCTACGCCCGCTGAAGCTGCCAATGATTGTGTCTTGAGGCTGCGCCCGGCCGATGCCCTATCCCGCCTGCGCGGTTTTGCCGCCGTCGACGACGAACTGCCCGCCAGTCGTGTAGGGGTGATCATCCGAGGCGAGCGCCAGCGCGAAGGCCGCGATCTCCTCCGCAGTCGCCACCCGCTGCATCCCCGGCACGTGGCTCTTGGCCCATTGCGCGATCGCCACGTGCCAGGCTGCATCGGGGAGATTTTCCATGCCGGCGAGCCTGCGGATGAACGGCGTGTCCGTGGTGCCGGGGATCAGCGTGTTGATGCGGATGCCGTGCTGGGCATATTCGAGCGCCGCGGCCTGGACCATGCCGACAAGCCCGCGCTTGGCCGCGGAATAGGCAGAGCGCTTCGCCGTCGTGGCGATGGCGTTGGATGACGAGGTGACGACGATCGATCCACCCTTCTGCATCATGTGTGGAATCTGGTACTTCATCGACAGGAACACGCCGCGCAGATCGGTATTGATCACGTCGTCGAATTCGGCTGCGCTGTACTGATGCAGCGGCTTTTCGATGGAGATCCCGGCATTGTTGAAAGCGACGTCGAGGCGGCCATGAAGATCGATCGTCTTGTCGACCAGGGCCTTGACCTCCGCCTCGTTGCGGACGTCGGCCCGGACGAACGCCGCATCGCCCCCGCCCGCCTTGATCTCGTCCTCCACCTTCGCCCCGCGCTCGACGTTGCGCCCGCAGAACACGACCTTGCCGCCTTCGGCGGCGAACATTACCGCGGCGGCGCGGCCGATGCCGGAGGTGCCGCCCGTCACGATGATGACCTTGTCGGTGAAACGCTGGCGGCCACTCGGCTTCTGCTGCGGCAGCGCCGCGCCCTGACCGAGCGCCACGCCGCCGACGAGGCCGCCGACCGCACTTGCCAGCATGCCCAGCATGGCGCCGCCGACCAGATGGCGCCGTTTCAACGGGGAGGCCATGGTGCTATGCTCAGTTTCGGTCATTTCGAACTCCGGGCCGGTCTATCTAAACAGTGTTAAGTTAGATAGCCCTCAATCTGAACAGTGTCAAGTTACGCATGACGAAACCGATCGCGCCCGCGCGCGCCAAGCCGAGCCACAAGGTTCCGAAGCCGGAAGCCGGCTATCATCATGGTGAGCTTCAGGAAGCCCTGATTGCGGCCAGCGAGGCCATTCTCGCCGAGCACGGCGCCGAAGGTTTCACCTTGCGCGAGGCTGCCCGCCGGGCCGGCGTGTCGCCGGCCGCGCCGTCGCATCATTTCGGCAATGCGCAGGGGCTTTTGACCGAGGTGGCGATCCGCGGCTATGCCGCGCTTGCCGACGCGCTGCGGGAGGCTGCGTCCCGCAAGCAGGATGCGCGCGAAAAACTCCTCGCTCAAGGCCTGGCCTATGTCGAATTCGCGCTGAAGCATCCCGGCCGCTTTCAGATGATGTTTGCCAACAAGCGCCTCGTCGCGGACGATCCGCGTCTCGGGCAGGCGAGCAGGGCGGCCGGCCGCGAGTTCGAGATCATCATCGCCGAGCTTGTCGGCGGGACGCCGAGGCAAGCGAAGACCGCGGCCGCGGCCGCCTGGTCCACCGTTCACGGCTTCGCGAAGCTTGCCCTCGAAGATAAGTTCGGCTCAGTGAACAGCGAAGCCGGATACCGCGAGATCATGGCGAGGCTCAATCACGTCCTGAACTATCTTTGGCCGGCGAGCAGCGCGCGTCGCTAAATCCAGATCGAGGGTTGAACGGGTCATGACAGCCAAGGCGACCGAGCTCAAGCTCGACATCGAACGCATCGGCACGGTCTCCGCGATCCTGACGCAGCCGGCCCATGCGCGCGCCTGCTACGTGCTGGCGCACGGCGCGGGTGCTGACATGCGGCATGCCTTCATGGCGAAGGTCGCGGTGGGCCTCGCCGAGCGCGGCATTGCGACGTTCCGCTTCAATTTTCCCTACATGGAAGAGAAGAAGGGCCGCCCCGACCAGCCGGCCGTCGCGCATGCCGCCATCCGCGCGGCTGTCGCGGAGGCGGCGCGACAGTGCCTCGGTGTGAGGCTCATTGCCGGCGGAAAATCGTTTGGCGGGCGCATGACCTCGCAGGCGCAGTCCAAGGCGCCACTGCCTGGCGTGAAGGGGCTCGCCTTCCTCGGCTTTCCCCTGCATGCCGCCAAGAAGCCGTCATCCGAACGCGCCGAGCACCTCGCCAGCATCGCGATCCCCATGCTGTTCCTGCAAGGCACGCGCGACGACCTTGCCGATCTCGGCCATCTCAAGCCTGTCATCGCGGCGCTCGGCGCGAAGGCGACGCTGCATGAGATCGAAGGCGGCGATCACTCCTTCGCGGTGCTGAAGAAGTCCGGCCGCAGCAATGACGAGGCGCTCGCAGAAGTGCTGGATGTGCTCGTCGCCTGGATCGACCAGCTCGCCTGAGGCGCGAGCATGATCCGGAAAAGTGCGCAGCGGTTTTCCGAGAAGATCATGCTCGAAAAGACAACCTGAAGCGCGCGCTTCACGCCGAATAAAGCCCCTTGTCGCGCGCCTTCTGGATCGCGAGCGCAGCGATCAGATCGAGCGTCGGCGTCGACAGGCCGGCGGTGCGCGCGAAGGCGGCGGGGGCCTTCACCAGCACGTCGATCTCCATGGCGCGGCCGAGCTCGTAATCCTGCAGCAGCGATGGCTTGTGGTTGGGAGCGGGACCACTGCGGCTGACGCGCTTGACCTCGGGGATGAAGTGCTGGGCGATGTCGTTGGCCTCGTTCAGCATGCGTGGAATGACTTCGGTAAAGGCCGGGTCATCGCGCACCGCGCGTGCGGTCTGGCCGGTGAGCAGGCACAGCACCGACAGCGACATGTTGGTCAGCAGTTTTGACCAGATCGCCTCGCGGATTTCGGCCACTGGCGGCGATTCCAGCCGCGCGTCGTTGAAGACGTTGCGGAGCTTTGTGATGCGCTCGCAATTGCGATCGTCGCATTCGCCGATCAGCAGGCGGTTGCGATCCGGCGTCAGGTTCTGCACGACACCGGGCGCGGTCACCTCGTTGGACGAGAAGATGACCCCGCCGATGATCCGCTCCTTCGGTATGCAGGCGCGCAGGCGGCCTCCGGGATCGAGGAACGAAATGTCCGGCGGTGTCGGATGCCGCGGCGGCAGGCCGATGCCATACCACCAGGGAATACCATTCTGCGCGAACACGATGGCGGTATCGTCCTGCAGTAGCGGCTTGATGCTGGAGACCAGGCCCGTCAGCGCGGTTGCCTTCAGCGTGGAAATCACGACGTCCTGCGGGCCGAGCTGGGCCGGATCCCCCGACGCGTTCACCTTGGCGCTCACCTCGGAATCGCCAACCCGCAGCTTGAGGCCGTTCGCGCGCACCGCTTCCAGATGCGCGCCGCGCATCACGCATGAGACCTCATGGCCGCCGCGTGCCAGCCGTACCGCAATGTGGCTGCCGACCGCGCCCGCGCCGAAAATGCAGATGCGCATGTATGTCCTGTCCCTGATCCCATGGTGCCGCCCGAAAGACAGCATGACACAAGCCGCCATGCGATGGACGCGGCCGCCCTACGCCGGAAAGATATGGATCAAGGTGCGCGGCCTCGGCCATAGTGCGCGGCAAACAAACGATCGGAGGATCGCCGATGACTGCCAGCCCCGTCCTGTGGAGCCTCGATGAACGCGGGGTTGCAACCGTCACGTTGAACCGGCCGGAGGTCAACAATGCCTATGACGGCGCGCTGATATCAGGCGTGCTCGCGGCCATGGACGATCTGGCCAAGAAGCCGGCCTTGCGGGTCGTCGTTCTCAGAGGCAACGGCAGGCATTTCCAGGCCGGTGCCGACCTCAAATGGATCAACGGCGTGCGGCCGCAATCGGCCGAGGCCAACGAAGCGGCCTCGCGGGCGACCTTCGAGGCCGTGCAGCGGCTCAACACCTTGCCCATCCCGACGGTCGCGCTGGTGCAGGGCGGCTGCTTCGGCGGCGGCACCGGCGTGATCGCGGCCTGCGACGTCGTGATTGCCGCGGATAACGCCCTGTTCTCCATCACCGAGGTGCGCTGGGGCCTGACCGCCGCGATCATCATTCCGCAGCTCTGCGACGCCATCGGTGTACGGCAAGTCCGCCGCTACGCGCTCACCGGCGAGCGCTTCGGCGCCGAGGACGCTCGCCGCATCGGCCTCGTCCATGAGGTGGTGCCGCTCGCCGATCTCGAGGCCGCAGGAGCCAAGGTGGTCGAGCAACTGCTTGCCAACGGGCCGGGGGCGATGGCCGAGACCAAGAAGCTCGCGCTGGAAAGTTCGTTCGGCGGCATGGCAGTGGACGATGCCGCCTATCAGCGGCTCGTGCAGCTGCATTCGCTCAAGCGCCAGAGCGCGGAAGCGGCGGAGGGGCTGGCCTCGTTCGCCGAGAAGCGGGCGGCGAAGTGGAGCGGCGGGAAAGGTTGAGCGTCAGCAGCCGCGGCAGATGTTGTTGATGCTGCGATAGACGGCGTCGTCGTCCTGCCGCATCTGGCGCAGGGTTTCGAGCGTCGTGCTCTCGGCGGCCGGCGCGGCCGGCTTGCGCTTCGCCGCGAGCTCGTCCTCCTGCCGCTTGTAGCAGGCTTCGCGATCGGGCTTGGCCTGGATGAAGCGGCAGTTCTGCTCCAGGGCCAAGGCGGCGGTGGTTGAGATCGCGAGCGAGATCAGGGCGGCGAACGCGTATTTCACGAATGTTGAATCCATGGCGGCCCTTCTCTCAGGTCTGTCACGCGAGAGCAATTGCGATGTTGCGACAGGTGCCCGACACGGCGCGCACCGCGTGGCCCGTCTCACAGTTGACACGGCCTACAGCGACGGCGCCAGTGACGTTTTCAGCAGCGTCAGCAACGCCTGCACCGCAGCGGCGTTGCGCCGCCGCTCGGGGATTGCGGCCTTCACCCACAATTCCGGAATGGGGAAGTCGCGCAGCACCGGCTTCAGCGTGCCGTCACGCAAGGCATCCGCGACCAGATAATGCGACGTCAGCGTGATGCCGTTGCCGGCGATCGCGCTGCGTTGGACGAAAGCAGCGGGCTGACCTGGATGCTGATGCGGCCGCGCGGTCCGTCGAAGACCCATTCCGGGCCGGTGGGCATGAAGCTGAGGCAGCGATGCTCGACGAGGTCGCGCGGATGCTTCGGCGTTCCGTGCTTCTTCAAGTAAGCGGGCGAGGCGCAGAGCAGTCGCTTCAGCGGACACAGCGGTTCGTCGACCACGCCGCCGAACGAATGCGGGAAGGCCCCGATGGCGATGTCGAAGCCTTCGGTGACGGGATCGACCGGGCGGTCGATCAGCACGATCTCGAGCTTTAATTTCGGGTTCTGGGTCTGGAACGCGCTGAAGGCGTCGGCGAGCCGTGCCACCGTCAGCGAGGTCGGCGCCTTGATGCGGAGGTGATCGACCAGATCGTGGCCCTTCTCGCCCATGCGCGAGAGCAGGTCGGTGGCATCGGTGACGACGCCGCGCGCGCGATGCACGTAGCGCTGGCCGGCCTCGGTGAGACGCAATTGCCGGGTCGAGCGGTGAAACAGCGGCGTGCCGATCCGGGCCTCCAGCTGCGTGACGCGCTTGGCCACGACCGAGGTCGAGACGTTGAGCTTGCGTGCCGCGGCGGAGAAGCCGGCGGCATCGGCGGTGGCGAGGAAGGCCTGGAGGTTCACGAGGATGTCCATTTCAACCTTTCTCGATTCGCGAAAACTGATCGCGTATTTTGGTGGATTGTAGCCCGACCTGCGTTAATTCATAGTCGCCCGCAAGCAAGAGATTTCGGGAAGGGACGCGCCATGCGGGCCACGACGATCGAAGAACCAGCGCGCCAAGTGCCGCTCTACGGCGAATATGAAGTCGTGGTGCTCGGCGGCGGCCCCGCCGGCATCATCGCGGCCGCCTCCGCGGCGCGCGCGGGGCGGAAGACCCTGCTGATCGAGCGCTACGGCTTCCTCGGCGGCATGGGCACCGCGGCCGGCGTCACCAATTTCTGCGGCCTGCACGGCAACGTCTACGGCAAGGCGCACCGGCTGGTGCAGGGCATGGCATCCGAGCTCCTGGCGCGGATCGATCTTCTCAACGGCCTCAACACACCGCACCTGATCCTCGGCAAGGTGTTTGCCCAGGCCTACGACACCGCGGCCTACAAGATCGCGGCCGACGGGCTGCTCGCGAGCCACAAGGTGCACATCCTCTTCCATGCCCTCGGCGCCGGCGTGGTGATGGGCGACAACAGGCGCATCGATGCGCTGCTGGTCGAAACCAAGGCCGGCCGGCAGGCGGTGCGCGCCGAGATCTTCATCGATTGCTCCGGTGACGGCGATCTCGCGGTCTGGGCCGGTGCGCCTTATGAGATCGGCGACGAGCACGGCCATCCGCTTTATCCGTCGATGATGCTCCGTCTCAACGGCATCGATCCGGAGCAGGCGGGCGAGGCCTGGCGCACCATTCCGCAACTGATGGAAAAAGCGCTTGCCGCCGGCACGCACACATTCCCGCGCAAGAGCGCGATCGTGCGGCCGCAGAAGTCCGGCATCGAATGGCGCGTGAACTTTACGCAAGTGGCGCGCGAGGACGGCCACGCCATCAACGGTGTCGAGCCCGACGATCTCACCCGTGGCGAGATCGAGGGCCGCAAGCAGGCGCTCGCCGCGTTTGAATTCCTGCGCACCGTGCCCGGGTTCGAGAAGTCCTACATCGTCGATCTGCCGCCGCAGCTCGGCATCCGCGAGACCCGCCGCATCAGGGGCGGCTATCAGCTCAGCGGCGAGGACGTGCTCGGCTGCGCCTCGTTCGAGGATTCCATCGGTGTCAACGGCTGGCCGATCGAGGCCCATGTTCCCGGTGACGTCGTCTTCACCTTTCCGCCAATCCCGGAATCCCGCGGCTACAACGAGCTGCCGTACCGGATGCTGGTGCCCGAGGGCGTGGACAATCTGCTGGTCGCCGGCCGCTGCGCCTCGATGACCCACGAGGGCCAGTCGGCGGCACGGGTCTCTGGTGCCTGTTTCGCGATGGGCGAGGCGGCCGGTTCCGCCGCCGCATTGGCGCTCTCCGGAAACCGGCTTCCCCGCGAAATCCCCATTGAAAAATTGCAGGAAACGTTGAAACAACAGGGCGCCTTCATCGGGCGGGACCAGGCGGTGCCCGAAGGCCTGTAACGAACTGCAAGACAACACGAGAGGAAACGGGATGATCGGAATTGCACGGCTCGCTGCTGCCGGCCTGATGGCGATCATGGCGATGGGCACGGCGCGGGCCGAGGACGTCCTGAAGGCCAAGGTCGGCGTGCTCCGCCTGTCCTCCTCCGCGCCCGTCTTCATCGCGCAGGACAAGGGCTATTTCCGCGAGGCCGGCCTCGATGTCGAGCTGAAATTCTTCGATGCGGCGCAGCCGATCGCGGTCGCCACCACCTCGGGCGATGTCGATTTCGGCGTCACCGCCTTCACGGCCGGTCTCTACAATCTCGCCGGCAAGGGCGTGCTGAAGGTGATCGGCGGCATGAGCCGTGAGAAAGCCGGCTATCCCCTGATCGGCTATTTCGCCAGCAACAACGCCTATGCGAGCGGCCTGAAGACGCCGAAGGATCTCGCCGGCAAGCGCGTGGCGATGACGCAGGTCGGATCGAGCTTCCACTATTCGCTCGGCCTGCTCGCCGACAAATACGGCTTCAAGCTCGCGGACGTGAAGATCGTGCCGCTGCAATCGCTGTCGAATGCGGCCGCCGCGCTGAAGGGCGAGACCGTCGATGCGGCGCTTCTGCCGATCTCCACCGCGCGAAAACTGATGGACGAAGGCGGCGCGAAGTTTCTGGGCTGGGTCGGCGACGAGACGCCGTGGCAGCTTGGCGCGGTGTTCGCCTCGCCGAAGACGCTGACCAACAAGGCGCTGGTGACGAAATTCCTCGGCGTGCTCGCGAAAGCCGACCGCGAATATCACGACGTCATTCTCGCAGCGATGAAGGACGGCACAGCCCCGATCAACGAGCAGACAAAGCCGTTGCTGGAGATCATCGCAAAATACACCAATCTGCCGGTCGAGCAGGTGGTCGGCAACTGCGCCTATATCGATCCCGACGGCAAGCTCGACGTGAAGAATGTCGACAACCAGATCAAATGGCTGCAGGAGCAGGGCTTTGCCGACAAGGGCTTTGACGCCGATACGATCATCGCGAAGGATTATGTGAAGGCGGACTGACCTTTCGTCATTCCGGGGCTCGCGAAGCGAGAGCTATGGCGCGCACTTGCGCACCTGAGAATCTCGAGCTTCCGGGTCTGATCCTACGGATCATCCCGGAACGACGGAGAACAGGATAGACCAGACAGCATGGACCTGATTGCCAATCACATCACCCATCGCTTCGGCGATCTCGCCGTGCTCGACGACGTCTCCTTCACCCTCAGTGCGGGCGAAGTGGTGGCGATCGTGGGGCCCTCGGGCTGCGGCAAGAGCACGCTGCTGTCGATCCTCGGCGGGCTGCTGCAGCCGACCTCGGGCGCGCCTGAGCTGCGCGGGGCGCCGCCGGCGGACAGTCTCAATCCGCTGACCTTCGTGTTCCAGGATTTCGCGCTGCTGCCCTGGGCCACTGTCGAGGAGAACGTCGAATTCCCGCTGCTGCACACCCAGCTTTCGGCGGCGCAGCGCCGCGCGCAGGTCGAGGATGCCTTGCGCCGCACCGGGCTGACCGATTTTCGCAAGACCTATCCGAAGCAGCTCTCCGGCGGCATGCGCCAGCGCGTCGGCATCTCGCGTGCGCTCGCGGTCAAGCCTGCGATCCTGCTGATGGATGAGCCGCTGTCGGCGCTGGATTCGCAGACCCGCGAGCTGCTGATGGAGGATTTCGTCCGCCTGCTCGCCGATGGCGGCATGGGGGCGGTCTATGTCACCCATAATCTCGAAGAGGCGGCGCGGCTCGCCGATCGCATCGTGGTGCTGTCGCGGCGGCCCGGGCGTATCCGCGAGGTCGTGACCGTGCCGATGACGCGCGCGGCGCGCGGCGAGGCCGCGGCGCGCGAGAAGCTGCTCGCGCTGCAGAACCAGATCTGGTCGCTGATCCGCAACGAGGCGATCGATGCCGAGCGCGAGGTGCAGCATGCTTGATCGCGCGGCGACGAAAGATGAGACGACCCGGCGCGTCCGCTTCCGTGGCGCCGGCTTCGTGCCTGCCTCGAGCCGCTTCGGCGGCTGGATTGCGCTCGGGCTCGTCATTGCGATCTGGCAGGCCGCCGGCAGCGCAGGCCTCGTCAATCCGCTGTTCCTGCCGGCGCCGTCGGCGATCATGCGCGCGATCTATCAGCTCGCGATCTCAGGCGCGCTCTGGGAGCATGTGTCCGCCTCGCTGCTGCGCATCGGCGTCGGCTGGCTGCTGGGAACGGTGGCCGGCGTCGCCGTCGGCTTTGCCATCGGCCTGTCGCGGCTGGCGCGCAGCGTCGGCATCACCTTCATCTCGGCGCTGTTCCCGATCCCGAAGATCGCGCTGCTGCCGCTCCTGATCCTCTGGCTCGGTATCGGCGAAGAGCCGAAGATCGCGACCATTGCCTTGGGCGTGTTCTTCTCGACCGCGATCTCGGTCTATAGCGGCGTCGATGCCGTGCCGCGCAACCTGATCCGCATGGCGCAGAGCTTCAACGTTCCCTTCGCCACCATCGTGCGCAAGGTAATCTGGCCTGGTGCGCTGCCCGCGATCCTCGCCGGCTTCCGCATCACCGCGTCCGTCGCATTGTTGCTCGTGGTCAGCGCCGAGATGATCGGCGCGCAATACGGAATCGGCGCCTTCGTGCTGCAGGCCGGCAATCTGATGCAGACCGATCAGCTGCTCGCGGGCGTGGTGATCCTGTCGGTGTTCGGCCTTGCGGTGGGCAAGGTGATCGGCTGGCTGGAGACGCGGCTGCTGCACTGGCGGTGAGGCATGCTCCCGTCATTGTGAGCGCAGCGAAGCAATCCAGAATCTCTCCGCGGTGACAGTCTGGATTGCTTCGCTGCGCTCGCAATGACGGTGTGGATGCAATCGCGCCACAACCCCCTGCCTTGCCGTGACGACAAAGTGGCTAGCAGCCTGCTCTCACGCGTTCCCGCGATCCTCGCGAAACAGATCCAGCTTCTGCTGCACCGGCCGATCCGAGAAGCTGAACAGGACGGCGTCCTCATCCGCCTCGTGCGTCACCCAATGCCAGCTGGGCACCACGAACAGATCGCGCGGGCCCCATTCAAACACGGCATCGCCGATGCGGCTGCGACCCTTGCCTTCGATCGGGCAGAACACGGTGGCATCGGTCGAACGATAGCGCGCGGTCTCAAAGCCCTTTGGCAGCAGCTGGATGAAGGTGCCAATGGTCGGCATGGCGAAATCGCCGGTCTCGGGATTGCTGAACTTCAGCTTCAAGCCGTGGCAGGCGTCCCACTCCTGGCTCGTCCTGGCCTTCTCCAGCGCTTCGCGGGTATAGGCGTAGGGATAGCTGAAGATCGGCGAGGTCTTCGAGCTCCGCTTCACATCGACCGGCAGCAGATTGTGACCGTAGCGGGCAAAACTGTCGCCCGCAGGCTTGGTGATCTTCTGCTGGTCCTCTTTCGAGCCTTCCGCGAAGGAGCAGTCGAAGAACTGCACCAGCGGGATGTCGAGACCATCGAGCCAGAACATCGGCTCATCGGTCTCGTTGGAGTGGTCGTGCCAGGTCATCGATGGCGTGATGATGAAGTCGCCGGGCTCCATGGCGGTGCGCTCGCCGTCCACCGCAGTATGGGCGCCCTTGCCTTCGAGTACGAAACGCAGCGCCGACTGGCTGTGCCGGTGCGCGGGCGCGACGTCGCCAGGCACCACCATCTGCACGCCGGCATAGAGCGAGGTGGTGATCTTGGACTGTCCGCGCAGGCCAGGATTTTCCAGCACCAGCACGCGACGTTCGGCCTCCTTGGCGGTGATCAGCTTGCCGGCCTCCGTCATGTAGTCGCGGATGGTGTCGAACTTCCAGAGGTGCGGCCGGCAGGCGCTTTTCGGCTCCGGCGTGATCAGATCGCTCATCACCGTCCACAGCGCGGTGAGATTTTCGCCGTCGATCTTCTTGTAGAACGCCTCGCGTTCCGGTGTCCTGGTCACGGCTTCCATGGCGGCGCTCCCGTTCGTTTTGTTGATTGACAGTATACTGACGATCTGGGTAGCGTCAATGTGACGGACGACATAGGTCCTCGTCATTCCGGGGCGACGCGCCAGCGTCGAGCTACGGTGCGCAATTGCGCACCTGAGAATCCATAACCCCGATCGGGAGTATGGATTCCGGGCTCTCGCTTCGCGAGCCCCGGAATGACGAAAATAAATGGGAGGTCTCGATGAAGCTGCACGGCTATTTCCGCTCCAGCGCCGCCTATCGCGTGCGGATCGCGCTGAACCTGAAGGGACTTGGCGCCGAGCACCTGCCGCATCATTTGCGCAAGGGCGAGCAATGCGCCCCTAGCTATCTCGCCATCAACCCGCAAGGGTTAGTGCCGGCGCTGGAGGACGATGCGGGTGCGGTGCTGACCCAATCGGTCGCCATCATCGAATGGCTCGACGAGACCCATCCCCGGCCGCCACTGCTGCCGAAGGATCCGCTGCGGCGTGCCAAGGTGCGGGCGTTCGCGCTGGCAATCGCCTGCGACACCCATCCGGTGCAGAATCTGAAGGTGCTGGCGCGGCTGCGGGAGCTCGGCCTGCCCGAGGACAAGGTCCAGGACTGGGCCGCCTGGGTCAACCGTGAGGGCCTGTCGGCCTGCGAGACGCTGGTCAAGGACGAGACGGGCCCGTTCTGCTTTGGCGATGCGCCGACGCTCGCCGACCTCTGCCTGGTGCCGCAGCTCGCCAATGCCCGCCGCTTCGGCGTCGATGTCTCGGCCTATCCGCGGCTGCTGAAGGCGGAAGCCGCGGCGAAGGCGCTGCCGGCCTTCGCCAATGCAGCGCCGGAGAAGCAGCCCGATGCCGAGTAAGCCTGCCGCTCCGATCACGATCGACGCCGTCTATGCCGCGCCGGGCTATCTGTTCCGGCGCATGCAGCAGATCGCGGTCTCGATCTTCATGGAGGAGTGCAAGGCCTTCGACCTCACGCCGGTGCAATATGCCGCGCTGATCGCCATCCACACCCATCCCGGCATCGACGCGACGCGGTTGTCGGCGGTGATCGCCTTCGACCGCTCGACGCTCGGCAGCGTGATCGAGCGGCTGCAGGCCAAGGACTATATCGAGCGCAAGCCCGCGCCTGAGGACAAGCGGATCAAGCTGCTCTATCTGACCAAATCAGGCGCGGCGATCCTGCGCGAGATCATCCCCGCCGTCGAGCGCGCTCAGGGGCGGATGCTGGAGCCGCTGAAGCCCGGCGACCGCAAGGCGCTGATGGGATTGCTGACGCAACTCGTCGACCTCAACAACGAAGCTTCGCGCGTGCCGCTGCGAGCCGAGGACGCGCTGGAGCATCTGGGCAAGGGTGGGTGAGGGGTGAGTGGGGCGGTGCTGTTGCCTCATTCTCCACCGTCGTCCCGGACAAGCAAAGCGCAGATCCGCGACCCATACGCCGCAGCAGCAGTTTGGCGAAGATAGGCAATGACCATCTCGCGCGACCACTACTGCTGCGGCGTATGGGTCCCCGCCTTCGCGGGGACGACAGCGAGAATTTGGCGGCGCCCCCGCCTCACATCCGCAACAGCGCCTGCCGATCGATCTTCCCCGTGCCCGTCTTCGGCAATTCGTCGATGAAGATCACCTCGCGCGGATATTTGTACGGCAGCAGCTTGCCCTTCACGTAATCCTGCAGCTTCCGGGTCGCCTCACTCTGGTCTACCGCGCGGTTGTTCATCACCACCACCGCCTTCAGCGTCATGCGCCGGTCCGGCAGCTCGGCGGCGAACACCGCGCATTCGCGGATATCGGGGTGGTCGGCGAGGCACAGCTCGACCTCGAGCGGATAGACCCACTGTCCCGAGATCTTGATGAGATCGTCGGCGCGGCCGCGGAAGAAGTGAAAGCCGTCGGCATCGCGCACGAAGCGGTCGCCGGTGTAGATCCAGCCGCCCTCGCGGATGGTTTCGGCGGATTTGTCCGGCCGGTTCCAGTACAGCGGCGTGTTGGAATCGCCGCGCACCCACAGAATCCCTTCCTCGTTGTCGCCGACCTCTTGGCCGTCCTTGTCGCGCAGCGCAACCTCGTAGCCGGGGACGCGCAGGCCCGCGGCGCCGAGCTTCTTCTGCTCGGGACGGTTGGACAGATAGATGTGCAGCACCTCGGTCGACCCGAGGCCCTCGACGATCTCGAGCCCCGTGAGCGTCTTCCAGCCGTTGAAGACCTCGGCCGAAAGCACTTCGGCGGCGGAGAGCGCCATGCGCAACGACGAGAAATTCGTCTTCTCCGCGCCCTCGGCCTTGGTCAGCGAGGTATAGAGCGTCGGCAGGCCGAAGAAGACCGTCGGCTTGTACTGCGCGATGGCCGCGAAGATCGCCGCCGGCTTCGGCTGACCCGGCAGCAGCAGCGTCGCCGCGCCCGCCGAGAACGGGAAGGTGACGGAGTTGCCGAAGCCATAGGCGAAGAAGATCTTCGGCACCGAGAAGCAGATGTCGTCGGGCGTCAGCTTCAGCACATTCCGCGCAAAGGCGAGCTCGCTATAGGCCATGTCGTGCTGGAGATGCACGATGCCCTTGGGCCGGCCCGTCGAGCCCGAGGAGTACATCCAGAACGCCATCTCGTTGCGATCGGTGTCGGCTTCGGCGAGCGCCGCCGGAAATCGCGCGAGCCAGCTTGCCGCCGCGACTGCTCCCGGTGCGGCGTGCTCGCCGACCTCGCCATTGACGACGACCAGCGTCTGCAGCTTCGTGTCCTTGCACGCCTCGGCGTTGAAGCGCGCACAGAACTCCGAATCCGCCACCGCGACAGCAGCGCCGGAATCGGCGAGATAGAACTGCAGGAGGTCCGGCGGCGTCAGCGTGTTGATGAGCAGCGGCACGAAGCCGGCCCGCACCGCGCCGAAGAAGGCGGCCGGATAGACCGGGGTGTCGTCGAGGAACAGCAGCACGCGGTCGCCGCGCTTGAGGCCGAGCGAAGCAAAGCCATTGCCCCAGCGGCAGGCCTCCGTGCAGAGTTCGGCATAGGTGCGCGCGCCTGCAGGGCCAATGAGGGCGAGCTTGTCGCCGCGGCCCTGGGCCAGATTGTCGAACAGGACACGGCTCGCATTATAGGCTTGCGGAACGGCAAAGCCGATCTCGCGCGTGCCCGCGCTGTCGGCGGGCACCTGGTCGCGAATCTCGTTGCTCATGCTGTCACCTCGCCGGCCGCATCCCCGGCATCGCCTGCACCATTCTTGGCGGCCTCGTAGCGTGCCATGAAGGCCGGCGACATGTGGCGCAGGCGTGCATCGTCGATGCGTCCGGAACGGGTGATGTAGCTGTAGGCGAAATCGAGGAGATCGAGCTGCATGTGCTGGGCGAAGTGCTCGTACCAGAATGCGCTGGTGCGCGCCGCATTGATGAGCTTCTGCACCACCGGCTTGCGCTCGGCCTGGTAGCGCTGCAGCGCGGTGGTCAGATGCGCGTCCGATTCCAGCGCCTTGACCAGCGCGATCGCGTCCTCGATCGCGAGCCGCGTGCCCGAACCGATCGAGAAATGCGCCGAGTGCAGCGCGTCGCCGAGCAGCACCATGTTCTTGAACGACCAGTGCTCGTTCCAGACCCAGGGGAAATTGCGCCAGACCGACTTGTTCGACACCAGGCAATGACCGCCGAGCGTGTCGGCGAACACCTCCTCGCAGACGCCCTTGGACTGCTCGAGGTCCTTGTAGGCGAAACCATAGGCCTGCCAGGTCGCGTGGTCGCATTCGACTAGGAAGGTGCTCATGGTCGGCGAATAGCGATAGTGATGGGCGTTGAAGGCGCCGCGGTCGGTCTTCACGAAAGTCTGCGACAGTGTGTCGAAGCGTTTCGACGTGCCGTACCAGACGAACTTGTTGGAGGAATAGGACAGCGAGGTACCGAAATCGCCCTCATAGGCGCGGCGCACCAGCGAATTCAGCCCGTCCGCGGCAACGATCAGATCGTGGCCATTGAGCTGGTCGATCGCATGGACCTGTGTGTCGAAGCGCGGTGTGACGCCGGCATCGAGCGCGCGCTGCTGCAGAAACCTCAGGAGTTCGAGCCGGCCGATCGAGGAGAAACCGACGCCGTCGATGGCGACGCTGTCGCCATGCAGGTTCAGCGTGATGTTCTCCCAGCTCTCCATATGCGGCGCGATCGCATCGACCGTCTCGGGGTCGTCGGCGCGCAGGAACTCCAGGGCCTGGTCGGAGAACACAACGCCAAAGCCCCAGGTCGCGTCGGCCGGGTTCTGTTCGAACAGGTCGACTTGATCCTCGGGGTGACGCTTCTTCCAGAGATAGGCGAAGTAGAGCCCGCCGGGCCCCCCGCCAATCACGGCGATCCGCAACGTCTTCCTCCCTAATTGACAGTATACTTACTATCTAGGGGTAGACTAATGTGCTCCGACGTCCAGCGCCAGCGGAATTATCGGCAAGGCGCGGCACGCCGAAGCCCGCTTCCGGACACGCGCTCCACGCATGTCCGAAACCGTCAGGCAGGAATCATAGCCAACCCGCGCCGGATTGACCACCCGGGGTCAGACGCAGCGCTTCACGTAGACGCCGTTGACCAGCACCCTGGTACAGCGGACGACCGGAACCGGCTTGCGGACGACGACGGCCGCGTTCGGCCCGGCGCAACCGGCGCGATAGACGCCGCGGGCGCACACCACCGCATTGGCATCTTTGGCCTCGAACGTCATGGTCGCCCCGAAGGCGAGGAGGGCGGAAGCGATCAGCAGCAACGAACGCATGTCTTTCTCCCGGTCTTGGCGTGATTGAAATCGGATGTTGGCAAAAGGTTTGTCGTCGCAGCCGCGCGAAAATTCATTCGCGCGATGCTTCGTCACGATCACGCGCCTTGGCGCATGAGAGGTCCCCGCCTCAACGCACGGCGAACGGGGCGAGCACGTCCTTGCATGCCGGCGACAGCGAGGCGGCATTGTTGGAGATGCATTGGATGATGCGGCCGCCGCCGGGTGCGACGCCGGCACAGAGGGTGCGAATGTCGGCGCCGCAGGCCGACCGGACGATGAACAGTTCTTCGCGCGGCCGCAGCGGACGCAGCACGATGACAGCCGGTGCCGCAGCAGGCGCGGCCGTGGCGGCCGGCGCAGCACCTGCAGCAGGTGCGGCCGTCGCCGCACCGCCGCCCAAAGCGGCATTCACGGCCTTGGCGCAGCCCGCCGACACCTTCGCCTTGTTCTTCTCCAGACATTCGAGCGCCGGCGCGCCGCCCGGCGGCACGCCGGCGCAGACCTTGGGGTAGTCGCCGCGGCAGGCGCTCTTGATCGCGGAGACCTGCGCGCTGCTCGGCTGCTTCGGCGCTGCCGCTTTCGGGGCGGCTGCCGCGGCCGGTTTGGCCGCGGGCTCGGCGGCGGGCGCCGCTTCCGACTTTGCAGGCTCGGATTTGGCGGGTTCGGATTTGGCGGGCGCAGCTTCCGTCTTCGGCGCGGATGCCGGCTCGACGGCGCGAACCGCGGTCTGGCATCCCGGCGACAGGCTGGACATGTTCTTGGCGAGGCATTGAAACGCTTCGACGCCGCCGGGCGTCACGCTCGAGCAATGCGCCATGAAGTCCGAGCGGCATGCGGACCGGATGGCGCTCTTCTGCGCCTCGGTCGGCGCTTGCGCGAATGCGCCTGTTGCAGTTGCGAAGAGAGTTGCGGCAAGCAACGCGATGCGCGTCGAAGCATGTTTCAACGTGTTGAACATCTGAGTGAATTCCTGCCCTATCGGCAACGCCGACAATTTTCAAAAGATATGCAAGCGCAATCGTCGCGGGCAATGCCTCGCGGGCAGCATCTTTGGCCGCTTTGGCCTCTACCGCAAGTAGATATTCTTGAGCGACCGCGGCGCAACTACGTCGTAAGCTTCACCATGCGCTTGCCGCGGTTCGCGCCTGCAAGCAATCCGATCAGCGCTTTCGGCGTGTTCTCGAGGCCATCGATGATGTCCTCCTGCACCTTCAGCCTGCCGGATTTCACCCAGGCCTGGAGATCGGCGAGCGCGCGCTGGCTGTCCTTCATGTAGTCCATCACGATGAAGCCTTGCATCACGAGCCGCTTCACCACGATCAGTCCGGGCACGCCGCGCGGACCGTGCGCGGAGGGTGTGCCGTCATATTGCGAGATCGCACCGCAGCAGGCGATGCGGCCGTAATTGTTCATCTGCGGCAGGCAGGCTTCCAGAATCTCGCCGCCGACATTGTCGAAATAGACGTCGATCCCCTTCGGCGCAGCCGCGCGCAACGCCTTGAACACCGCGCCGTCCTTGTAATCGACCGCGGCATCGAAGCCGAGCTCGGAGGTCAGCCAGTGACACTTGTCGGCGCCGCCGGCGATGCCGACGACCCGGCAGCCTTTGATCTTGGCGATCTGCCCGACGATCGAGCCGACCGACCCCGCAGCCGCCGAAACCACGACCGTTTCGCCCTCCTTGGGCTTGCCGACCTCCAGCAGGCCGAAATAGGCGGTAAGGCCGGCGATGCCGAACACGCTGAGCAGATGCGTCATCGGCTCGAGCTTCGGCATTTTCGTCAGATGCTTCGCCGGCACCGCGGCGAACTCCTGCCAGCCGGTGTCGCCGAACACGATATCGCCGGGCGCAAGCCCTTCGGCCTTCGAGCTAACGACCTCGGCGATGGCGCCACCGGCCATCACGCTGTTGGCTTCGACGGCTGAACGATAGGTCGCGCCGTGCATCCAGGCCCGGTTGGCGGCGTCGAGCGAGATGTAAAGCACGCGCAGCAAGGCCTCGCCGTCCTTCGGCTCCGGCATCGCGCCCTCGACCATCTTGAAGTGCTCGGGACCGAGCTTGCCGCTGGGCTTTTCGACCAGCAGAATCTGGCGATTGATGTTGCCGCTCATGGCGTTCCCCTCTTCCTTGTTTGGCGATTATTGAAGCAGCCGCCGCAAAGAAAACGTGCAGGCCGCGTTCATTGTGCGCTGCATGAAGGCTAGATCGCGGAAGATCGTTTCACAACGGGAACATCCGGCCAACGCGGTCGCTCGCCAATCGTGTTGCGTCGTCGTCATATCTGCGACATCATGAAACAGCCGGTGTGTGGGGGTCTTTCAATGTCGAACAGGTTTACACAATACATTCTGGCCGCGATGGTGCTGGGCATCGTCATGGGGGCGGCGATCTTCAACTTCCTGCCCGACACGCGCGCCGATTGGGCCTCCTCCATCAACCTGATCGCCATGATGTTCCTGCGCCTGATCAAGATGATCATCGCGCCGTTGGTGTTCGCGACCCTGGTCGGCGGCATCGCGCATATGGGAAGCGGTTCGCGGCTCGGGCGCATCTTCGCCAAGACCATGGGCTGGTTCATCAGCGCCTCCTTCGTGTCGCTGCTGCTCGGCCTCGTCATGGTCAATCTGCTCCAGCCCGGCGCGAACTTCCCGGGCACGCTGCCGCAGGCGGGGCAATCGACCGGCTTGCCGGTCTCGGCCTTCTCGATCGAGAAATTCCTGACCCATCTGATTCCGACCTCGATCGCGGATGCGATGGCGCAGAACGAGATCCTCCAGATCGTGATCTTCGCGGTGTTCTTCTCGGTGGCAATGGGCTCGATGCCCGAGCGCTCCAAGCCGATCCTGGCGATGATCGACGACGTCGCCCACATCATGCTCAAGGTGACGAGCTATGTGATGCTGTTCGCGCCGCTCGCGGTGTGGGCCGCCATCACAGCCACCGTCGCCAAGAACGGCCTCGGTGTGCTGTGGAAGCTCGTCGTCTTCATGGGCGGCTTCTATCTCGCGCTGGCGATCCTGTGGGTCATTCTGATGATCGTCGGCTTTGTCGTGATCGGGCCGCGCTACAGCCATCTCTTGAAGCTGATCCGCGAACCGCTGATGATCGCGTTCTCCACCGCGAGCTCGGAGGCGGCCTACCCGAAGACGCTGGAGGGGCTGACCAAGTTCGGCGCCTCGTCGCGGATTTCGAGCTTCGTGCTGCCGCTCGGCTATTCCTTCAATCTCGACGGCACGATGATGTATTGCACCTTTGCCAGCATCTTCATCGCGCAGACCTACCACATCGAGATGTCGCTCGCGACGCAACTGGCGATGCTCGCGACCTTGATGATCACCTCGAAGGGCGTCGCCGGCGTGCCGCGCGCCTCCCTCGTCGTGATCGCCTCGACGCTGTCGCAGTTCGGTATCCCCGAGGCGGGCCTCCTGATGATCATGGGCATCGACACCTTCCTCGACATGGGGCGCAGCGCCACCAACGTGATCGGCAACTCGCTTGCGACCGCCGTGGTCGCGAAGTGGGAAGGCGAGCTCGGGCCGGAGCACGAGCTCGGACCGGGCGAGGTGGCGACGCCGGACATGGTGCCTGGCGAATTGCCTGCGATGGCCGGCCATTGACGGAGGTGCACCATGCGCCGCTCATTGGCGATATCGGGCTTGTTGCTCGCAGCTTGCCTGCTGGCAACCGGCGCCTCAGCGCAGACCGGCGGCAGCGAAGGGCTTAGCCCGACGCTGTCGGCCATCAAGAAGGCGCACACCGTGCGGCTCGGCTATCGCGAAAGCTCGCCGCCGTTCTCCTTCCTTGACCAGTCGGGTCGTCCGATCGGCTATAGCCTCGAACTGTGCGAGGCCATCGTCGAGGAGATCGGCGTCGAGGTCGACGATCCCAATTTGAAGATCGACTACGTCAAGGTCACCTCGGATGACCGCATCGATGCCGTGCTCCAGAACAAGATCGACCTGGAATGCGGCTCGACCACCGCCAATGCCGAGCGCGCCAAACGCGTCGCCTTCTCGCCGCTGATGTTCGTTGCCGGCACCAAGCTGATGGTGCCGAAGGCGTCGAATGTCCAATCGCTGACCGATCTGAAGGGCAAGACCGTGGTGGTGACGAAAGGCACCACCAACGAGCAGGCGGTCCAGGCGGCCGACAAGAAGTTCTCGCTCGGCCTCAACATCCTCACCTCGCCGGATCACGAGCAGTCGTATCAGATGCTGGTCGACGGCAAGGCCGATGCGTTCGCGACCGACGACATCCTGCTGTTCGGCCTGATCGCGCGCCACAAGGCGCAGGACAAGTTCCGCGTCACCGGCGACTATCTGTCCTATGATCCCTACGGCATCATGTTCAAGAAGGGTGAGCCGCAGCTCTCCGCCGTGGTCGAGCGCGCCTTCCGCAAGCTCGGCTCCAACCGCGATCTCGTCCCGCTCTACAACAAATGGTTCACCGCACGGCTGCCCACGGGCGAACGGCTCAACGTGCCGATCTCGCTGCAGCTGGAGGAAGCCTTCAAGGCCATGGACGATTCCGCCAGCGCGAATAATTAGGCGGCTTGTATTGCGATGATCGCGCCGCGATCTCGCTGCACCCTTTCCCCCTGTGGGAGAGGGTGGCTTCGCGATAGCGAAGCCGGGTGAGGGGTGTCTATCCCCACGAGCGGCGTTGCGAGTGGCGAGAACCCGTCATCCGGCGCTTCGCGCCACCTTCTCCCACAAGGGGAGAAGGGACGCAGGCGCTCAGCTTGAAAACACCCGGTCCAGGGCCGCGTCATATGTCGCCTGCACCAGCTCCGGATGCAGCTTGGCCAACGCTTCCATCATCACGCCGGAATTGATCTCGAGCACGCGCCAGGAGCCATCGACACGGACGAGGTCGATCGAAGCAAAGACAATGCCGATGGCGCGCGCGGCATCGATCGCGAGCTTCGCGCAAGCCGTTCGGACCTCGCCGTCGTCCAGCAGCATCGGCGTTGCGCCGGCATCGAGATTGTGCCGCCAGTCCGAGCCACGCTGCTTGCTGTAGACGACGAGGGGCACGTCATCGAGCAGCACCACGCGGACCTCCTCCTCGATCGCGACATAGGGTGAGATCACGAGCCCCGTGCTCATCGAAAAGACCTCGCTGGCCGCGTGGTCGAGCTCCGCCTCCGTCGTCACCTTGAACACCGAGCGCCCCGATGTCCCCTCGTTCGGCTTCACCACGATGCCTTGCGGATTCTGCGCGAGCAGCGCCATCATGGTCTCGCGCCAATGCGGGCCGGTGACGTGCACGCCCAGCCTTGGATTGAGGAAGAGCTGATGAGGAATGCAGGCCACGCCTTGAAGCGTCAGCGCCTCGGCGGTCGCAGATTTGTCGTTGGCGAGGCGGTGCGCGATGGCGCTGTTGAGGCCGATGTCGTAGCCGAAGGCGAAGCGGCGCGTCTCACCCCGGTGCATCGCGATCAGCCAGCCGCCGGCGCGGCCGTCGACCGCAATATCGTGGCGGGCGCAATAGCGCCTGATTGCCTGGACGAAGATCCGCTCGCTGTCAGCCATGTGTTCAGCTGCTTGTTTCAGTCCTTCCTGTCGCCAAAAGCCGCAAAAATGCGGGAATCAGCGCCATGCCGGGGTGAAGTCAGAGCTATTCTTAATGAAATTCTCGCGAGCGCGACGGAAATTAAGTGCTGCATTCAGGGCCAGGAGGGAAAAGAAATTGCCCTTCATGCGCGCCCGGCAGCAGATTCATTAATGATGTGGCCATTTCCGCTGCAAATGCCGGTTTGATCGGCATCAATTGCATCCGAAACGAGGTTGATTATTGGTCTCAATGGCGTAGATCACACACGCGAATCCTCCGCCATGGCAAATGGTGACCGCCCCGCTTTCAGGGCCGGGCAACGCTTTTGCCCGAAAACCGCAATATTCGGAATATCGAAAATCATGAGCGCGTTTTACCGAGAGAAGGTTCTTTCCGTCCACCACTGGACCGACACGCTGTTCAGCTTCCGCGCCACGCGCGATACCGGCTTCCGGTTCCAGAATGGCCAGTTCGCCATGATCGGCCTCGAAATCGACGGCCGTCCGCTGCTGCGCGCCTACAGCATGGCGAGCGCCAACCACGAGGAAGAGCTCGAGTTCTTCTCGATCAAGGTGCAGGACGGTCCGCTCACCTCGCGCCTGCAGAAGATCAAGGAAGGCGACACCATCCTGGTCGGCCGCAAGGCGACCGGCACGCTGATCACCGACAATCTGCTTCCCGGCAAGCGGCTGATGCTGCTCTCGACCGGCACCGGCCTTGCGCCCTTCGCCAGCCTGATCAAGGATCCCGACGTCTACGAGCAGTTCGAGTCCATCGTGCTGGTGCATGGCTGCCGCCAGGTCTCCGAGCTCGCCTATGGCGAGAAGCTGGTTGCGACCCTGCGCGAGGACGAGCTGTTCGGCGAGTTGCTCGCGGACAAGCTCATCTACTATCCGACCGTGACCCGCGAGCCGTTCAAGAACCGCGGACGCATCACCGACCTCATCAACTCCGAGCAGATCTTCAACGACATCGGCCAAGGCCCGCTCGACATCGCGACCGACCGCATCATGATGTGCGGCAGTCCGGCGATGCTCGAGGAGCTCAAGGTGATGTTCGAGAGCCGCGACTTCATCGAAGGCAGCGGCAACAAGCCCGGTCATTTCGTGATCGAGAAGGCCTTCGTCGAGCGCTAAGCGCTGCGGCTTGTTGTTTCGGTGTCGTCCTGGCGAAGGCCGGGACCCATGCCCACGGAGTCAAGTTTGGCGAAGATTGGTCGTTGTCAGTCTTCGCCAACCCCTGTTAAGGGGTGCTGGCTCTCGCCAGGACGACGACGGTGGCTGAGGCGTCTGGCCCGCTAGCTGCTCCTCCTTCCAACCTCTCTGCTGCACTGCAAAAAGCCCTAATCTCTCGGCGGATTGATCTGCCGCGGCGGATTTCGCTAGCCTGAAACAAGGACCGCGTCATATCCGTATGACAGGCGCGGGCGTATCGTACCGCCTCATGCCGGCGAGAGGATGGGATCGTGGCCGACAATCAAAAGCAGGAATCGCCGAAACGTCTGGCGCTGGCGGAGGAGGGGGTCATGGAAACCCTGCTGCTTCCATTCTCCCCACGCTTCATCGTGCTGACGATCTGCGCGGTCGTCACCGCGCTCCTGATCGGCATCGGCATCGCCGACCACAAGATCTTCGACATCCTGTTGATCCCGACCCTGATCTTCGGCGCCCTGACGCTGCTCGGCGTCCGCGATCTGCTTCAGAAGGGCCACGCGGTCCTGCGCAACTACCCGATCTCGGCCCATATGCGCTTCCTGCTCGAAGAGATACGCCCGGAGATGCGGCAGTATTTCTTCGAGAGCGAGAAGGACGGCATGCCGTTCTCACGCGACACCCGTTCGCTGGTCTATCAGCGCGCCAAGATGCAGCTCGACAAGCGTCCGTTCGGTACCCAGGAGGACGTCTATCACGAGGGCTATGAGTGGATGCATCACTCGGTCTCGCCGAAGGCGCATGCCGAGGAGAAATTCCGCATCACCGTCGGCGGCCCCGACTGCAAGAAGCCCTATTCGGCCTCGGTGTTCAACATCTCCGCGATGAGCTTTGGCGCGCTCAGCCCGAACGCGGTGCGGGCGCTGAATGCCGGCGCGAAGAAGGGCGGCTTCGCTCACGACACCGGCGAGGGCGGCTTCAGCCCCTATCACGCAGAGATGGGCGGCGACATCATCTGGGAGATCGGCTCCGGCTATTTCGGCTGCCGCCATCTCGACGGCTCCTTCGACCCCGAAGCGTTCGCGCGCGTCGCCGGCCAGGACCAGATCAAGATGGTCGAGCTCAAGATCAGCCAGGGTGCCAAGCCCGGCCATGGCGGCGTGCTGCCGGCGGCGAAGGTTTCGGAGGAGATTTCAAAGATCCGTGGCGTCGCCATGGGCGAGGACTGCATCTCGCCGGCCTCGCACAGGGCGTTCTCGACGCCGGTTGGCATGATGCAATTCATCGCGGAGATGCGCCGCCTCTCCGGCGGCAAGCCGGCCGGCTTCAAGCTGTGCATCGG
The DNA here is from genome assembly GCF_002068095.1 of Bradyrhizobium sacchari. Lineage (GTDB taxonomy): Bacteria > Pseudomonadota > Alphaproteobacteria > Rhizobiales > Xanthobacteraceae > Bradyrhizobium > Bradyrhizobium sacchari. The sequence continues at coordinate 189,458 of NZ_LWIG01000069.1, forward strand.
CCATCCCTGGGAATTCCTGGCGATCTGCAAGGCGATGCTGGAGACCGGCATCTATCCGGACTTCATCGTCGTCGACGGCAATGAAGGCGGCACTGGTGCTGCGCCGCTGGAGTTCATGGACCATCTGGGCATGCCGATGCGCGAGGGCGTCAACTTCGTCCACAACGCGCTGGTCGGCATCAATGCGCGCGACCGCATCAAGATCGGTGCCTCCGGCAAGATCGCCACCGCCTTCGACATGGCGCGGGCGATGGCGATCGGCGCCGACTGGTGCAATTCGGCGCGCGGCTTCATGTTCTCGCTCGGCTGCATCCAGTCGCTGAGCTGCCACACCGATCGCTGTCCGACCGGCGTGGCGACGCAGGACCCGACGCGGGCGCGCGCGCTCTACGTGCCGCTCAAGATCGACCGCGTGCACAATTATCATCATGCTACGCTGCACTCGCTGACCGAGCTGATCGCCGCAGCCGGCCTCGAGCATCCGCAGCAGCTGCGTCCGATCCATTTCAACCAGCGGACGTCGACGACCCAGGTGAAGTCGTTCGCACAGCTCTATCCGGCGCTGCGTCCTGGCGAGCTGCTCGACGGCACCGAGGACCCGCGGTTCGCCGACCCCTGGCGGATGGCGCGAGCCGAAACGTTCCAGCCGGCGCTGATCGCGCCGCCCGCGGCCACGTTGGGCCCGTTCGTGTAAATTCGCCGCCAACGGTGCTGGCAATTAGTACTTTGTTCAACTTTGGGTGTAAATTCGTCCTATGGACGAACGACGCAACAAAGCCAGACATCGCGTGCTGAAGGCCGGGACGATCGAGTTCGGCGGCGGCGCGATCGATTGCACCGTTCGCAATTTCTCGGACAGCGGCGCGGCGCTCGACGTCACCAGCCCGGTCGGCATCCCCGAACACTTCACCCTGTTCATCCAGGCCGACGGAACGCATTTGAGCTGCACCGTGGTGTGGCGCAAGGAAAAGCGGATCGGGGTGAAGTTCGGGTAGGGGGTGTGTGCGGTTTGGCGCAATACAGCTACTCCCTGTGGTTATGGGTCCCGGCCGTCGCCGGGACGACGAGTGGAGGTTGGTGCGCCGTTCTGCGTTCTCACACGCAGGTACCTGCCACTCACGCCGCCGCCTGCTCACCTCTCCGGCTCGCCAGGATCTTGTCGATCCGCCTGCCGTCGAGATCGACCACCTCGATGTGCCAATCGCCGAGGTCGAAGGCGTCGCCGACATTGGGCAGCACGTTGAACTGCTGCAGCACGAGGCCCGCCACCGTGTTGAAGCGATGCGGCGGCAGCTCGATGCCGAGCAGCTCGCCGAATTCGTCGACCGGCATCCAGCCGGCGACGAGCAGCGATTCGTCCGCGCGCTTGACGTAGGCCGGCTCCGGCGGCCCCTCCTCGGAATGGAACGCGCCGACGATCGATTCCAGGATGTCGGCCGCGGTGACCACGCCCTCGAAGGCGCCGTACTCGTCATAGACGAAGCCGACGTGAACCGGAGCAGCCTTCAGGATCGTGAGCACATCGCGCGCATCCGCTGATGCCGGAATGCTCGGCGCTTCGCGGACCAGCGCCCGCAGGTCGGGCGTGCGTTCGTTCATATACGCGACCAGCAGGTCCTTGGCCTGGAGCACGCCGATCGGTTTGTCGCGATCGCCGTCGGACGCCGGAAAGCGCGAATGCGGGCTCTTGGCGATGATCTGCTGAATGGCTTCCGGCGCGTCGTTCAGATCGATCTCGTCGACCTCCGTGCGCGGCGTCATGACGGCGCCGACCGGCCGGTCGCCGAGCCGCATCACGCCGGCGATCATCTCCTTCTCGCCGGGCTCGAGCACGCCGGCGCTCTCGGCCTCGCTGACGAGGTGATGGATCTCGTCTTCCGAAACCTTCTCCTCGGCCTTGCCGCCGCGGCCGAGCAGCGTGAGGATCAGCTTGCCGGAGACGTCGAGCAGGAAGACGAGCGGCAGCGATATCTTCGCAAGCAGGTGCATTGCGGGCGCGACCTTGACGGCGATGCTCTCGGGGTCGCGCAGCGCCACCTGCTTCGGCACCAGCTCGCCGACGATCAGGGTGGCGTAGGTAATAAGGGTGACGACGATGCCGACGCCGACGATGTCGGCAATGCCGGAGGACAGGCCGAGCTCGACCAGCCATTGCGTCAGCCGCTGCCCGAGCGTCGCGCCGGAGAAGGCCCCCGAAAGCACGCCGACCAGCGTGATGCCGATCTGCACCGTCGAGAGGAATTTGCCGGGATCGGCGGCCAGCGTCAGCGCCCGCTCGGCGCCGCGCACGCCCTTGGCGGCCAGCAGCGAGAGGCGGGCCGGGCGCGACGAGACCACGGCCAGCTCGGACATGGACAGGAGGCCGTTGATGACGATCAGGACGACGACGATGACGAGTTCGACGGAGAGCATTGACCTTCCGAGGTAAGTAAGTATGGCGGCGGTTGCCGACGCACGCATTGATATAGGTATTCAGCCCGGAATTGCCGGTAATTCTGTCGCATTCACCGCCGCGAAGGAACCGCGCGGCGGGTTGAGTTCCGACCTCCGCAACAACATGACCTCCGCGGAACTACGGGGACGTGCTTAACGGGCTCTTAGTGGCCCACCGCTAGGTTTTCCGCATTTGTAAATGCATTTGGGGGACCGGGGATGCGGATCGGGAAGCTTTTCGCGCTGTCGATGCTGACAGTGACGGTTTTTGCAGTCATCCTCGGCGCCGAGGTGCTGATACCCCAGACGCGCATCTTCACGAACCGTTCCGACGCGATCAAGACGGTCGACGCCTTTGGCGCGACCCTGATGGTCAGCCAGCAGATCGCCAGCCTTCGCGCGCCCTACATCTCCCCGATCTTTCAGGAAGGCGCCGCGACGCAGGCCCAGGTCGAGGCTGCCGCGAAGGCCGCCAAAGTCGCCGAGGCTTCGTTCGAGGGTGCAAGGCGAGCCATCATGGTGCTGGATGACGGCGCATCGATGGCCGACGGACTCGATCGCACCCTACGCCGGCTGAAGGAGATCATCACTTCCTCGGATCGCGCGATGAGCGTTCCTCTGGCTGCGCGCGACAGCACCGTGATCAAGGGCTTCCTGCCCGGCGTCGCCGAGGTCATCGCCAATATCGAGCCGATCATGAACCGGCTGGAGGGGAAGGTCATCAATGCCGACTCCTCGCTTGCGGCGTTGTTGAGCCTGGCGCGAACGGCGCAGGACCTGCGCGTCTCCGCCGGCAGCCGCGCCGCCACCTTGTCGCCGGCGCTGAACGCGCGAAGGCCGCTCACGACGGCGGAATTCTCGCTGATGGATCGCATGCAGGGACGTGTGGAGACCGATCGCGAACACATCGAGGCCGGCATCGACCAGCTCGGAAGCCCGCCCCGGATTGCCGCCGCGTTGAAGGCGGCGACGGACTCCTATTTCGGCAAGGCCGCGCTTGCGGTCGAGAAGGAGATGCCTGCGGCGCGAGCCGACGGCAAGTACGGCATCAGCGCCGACGAGCTTGCGAGCGTCATCGTGCCGGCGATCCAGATGTTCTATGGCGTGCGCGACGCTGCGCTGGCGGAAGCCGCGGAGCGCGCCTCGGCCTCGCGTGATAGCGCGCTGGCGATGCTGGCGCTTGCGGGCGTTGCAGTGCTGGCCCTGCTGGGCACGCTCGCCGGCGTGACCATGATGCTGCGCAGCCGCGTGGTGACGCCGCTCGGCCGGCTCGCTGACGTGATCGGGATGCTCGCCGCCGGACGGCATGACGTCGAGATTCCGGCAACGGGTCGCAATGACGAGATCGGCCAGGTGGCGGGCTCGCTCCAGCATTTCAAGGATTCGCTTGTCGCCAAGAAGGCCGCCGAGGAGGCGGCAGCCATCGAGGCCGATGCCAGGCTGAAGCGCAGCCAGCGCATGGATCAGATCGCGCGCGATTTCGAAGCCATGATCGGCGACGTCGTCAACACCGTCGCCGCGGCATCGTCGGAGCTGGAGATCTCGGCGGGAACGCTGACCAGCACCGCCGCGCAATCGGAAAAGGTCACCGCAACCGTCGCGGCCGCCTCCGAGCAGGCCTCCACCAACGTGCAGACGGTTGCGGCCGCAGCGGAGGAGATGGCCTCGTCGGTGGACGAGATCAGCCGGCAGGTCCAGGATTCCGCGCGCGTCGCCGGCGAAGCCGTGCAGCAGGCCGGGCGGACCAACGATCATGTCGGCGAGCTTGCCAAGGCCGCGGGGCGGATCGGCGACGTCGTCGAGCTGATCAGCCAGATCGCGGGCCAGACCAATCTCCTGGCGCTGAACGCCACCATCGAGGCGGCGCGGGCCGGCGAGGCCGGCCGCGGCTTCGCGGTCGTCGCCTCCGAGGTCAAGGCATTGGCCGAGCAGACCGCCAAGGCCACCGGCGAGATCAGCCAGCAGATCGCCGGAATCCAGGCCGCAACCGAGGATTCCGTCGGCGCCATCAAAGCGATCGGCGACACCATCACACGGATGTCGGAGATCGCGTCCGCGATCGCCTCGGCGGTCGAGGAGCAGGGCGCGGCGACGCGGGAAATTTCCCGCAACGTGCAGCAGGCCGCGCGCGGCACCCAGCAGGTCTCCGCCAGCATCGTCGATGTGCAGCACGGCGCGAGCCAGACCGGCTCGGCGTCCTCCAACGTCCTCGCGGCGGCCAAATCGCTGTCCGGAGAGAGCACCCGTCTCAAGACCGAGGTCGGAAAATTCCTGGACGCGATCCGCGCCGCGTAGGCCCACCTCTCCCGCTTGCGGGAGAGGTCGCGCCGAAGGCGCGGGTTAGGGCTTTCTCCGCTTGGGGATTGTCCCATTGCGGAAGCACCCTCTCCCCAACCCTCTCCCGCAAGCGGGAGAGGGAGCAAAGCTCCGTCGTTGCAGCGATCAAGGCTCACTTCATCGCGCCTGAGCCGCCGCTCAGAACTCGCCGTGCAGCCGCCCCGAAAACACCGACACCGGGCCACGATCCGCATTGTAGGCGGGGTTGACGATGAGCTGGTAGTCGGCGGTGAAGGTCAGCGCCTTGTTCAGCGCGTAGGCGTAGTAGGTTTCCAGCACGCGCTCGCGGCGGTAGTTGAGCCGGCCGTCGCCGATGAGGGGCCCGAGGCCGCCGGCGGCGATGAAGTCGCGATGGTCCTGCGAGAGGCCGTTGACGGCGCCGGCGATGGCGACGACGTCGTCGGGCCGGCCCCATTTCGTGCCCTTCACCGAGACGCCGCCGGACAGGCTGCGGTCGATGTCGGTGAAGGCCATGATCTCATTGCGGCCGTCGTTCCAGCTCCAGCGGCCGAACACGCCCACATCGTCGGTGATGGCCTGCTCGACGTTGAATGCGTAGCCGTATTTGAGACGGCCGCGGCGAGTCTGGCTGATGTCCACGCCGAACGCGGGATTGTCCAGCGTCTCGCGATAGCTGCCGGAGAAGGTGCTGTTGACGAAGCCGAGCGTGCGCAGCTTGCCGGGCTGGCCGAACAGCGAATAGCGCAGTTCGAGCTCGCCGACATATTCGCCGCGGCGGCCGATATTCATGTCGAAATTGTTCGAGTTGGAGACGGCGTCGACCAGGAAGTAGCCGCCGCGCACCGCCCACTGCTTCTGGTTCAACTCGGCGGTGGCGCCGTAGCCGAGGCCGAGCTTGTCGGCGGCGTAGTCGAAGGCGCCGGACGCCCAGATCGACCAGTTCATGAAGTCCTTGCGCGGATCATGCGCATAGGAATTGCCGTCGAACACGTCGACCACGGAGAATTTGCCGACCTGCAAGGTCAGGCGCGAGACGTCGGCTTTGCCGGCGAGTTGGAACTGGCCGCTGGCGAGCTCTTCCTGCTCGCCGCCGAAGCCGAAGGTGTGGCGCACGAACAGGCGCGAAGCGTTGAAATGCGGATAAGGAAAGCCGGACTTCTGCGCTTCGCCATTGGGGAAGCCCGCAGCGCCCGTCGTGTTGTTGAAGCCAAAGCCCTGCAGCAGTTCGGGATTGAAATAGACCTCGCCGCCGTCCCACAGCCGCGCATTCAGATAGAGCGAGTTGCTCCAGGTCTGCTGGAAATCCGGCGACGGGAGCAGGCTGTTTGGTCCGGTATAGGGCGCGTGGAACGCCGGGTAGCCTTGCCCCAGCACGGTCGACTGGCCGTGAATCTCCCAGCGGCTGGACTCGGTGTCGGTGACATCCGACTTCGGGTTGTAGGTCGGCACGCCCGGCCAGTCGATCTTGCGATTGAGGCCGATGCGCAGGCTCTGGAAATCCATCGACGACGCATATTGCGCGCCGGAGGGGAAGGTGACGTTGGCGTTATCGAACTTGCTGTAGAGATATTCCAGCCGCGCGCTCCAGTGCGGCGCGAAGGCGTATTCGACGCCGCCGCCGGCCGTCCAGCCGAACCGCGTGTGCAGCACCTTCTCCTCGGTGCCGCCGGCCGGCGTCGACAGAAAACGCTCGCCGGCGAACGCCGCGCCGCCAGTCGCGTAGAACAGCCAATTGCCGCTGGCGTAGCCGAGCCGTGCGCGCAGGCTCGCGACATAGTCCCAGCGTTCCTCCGCGCTCGACAGCGCGGTCGCTGCCGATGACACGACGTGATTGGACGGCAGATAGTTCGGAAACGAGATGTCCCCTTCGACGCCGAGCAGGAGCCCCGAATTGAGGCGCCAGTTGTAGCCCGCCTGCACGCCGCCGGTCGCGCCGGTGAACACGTGGTCGTCGGTTGCGAGCGTGGGGTCGGTCAGTGTCGCCGAGGACGTGCCGCGGGTAACGCCGACATGCGCGCCGATATAGAGGCCGGTCCAGTCATAGACGGCTTTCAGCGCCGGTGCCTTCAGCGGCAGATCGGCCGCGCGGCTGGCGGCAGGAAAAACCATCACGCCCGAGGCGATTGCCGCGGCCGTCCGCAAATAGCTGTAACGGTGACCTCTCAACGTCAAAACGAAACGCCCCCAAACGCGAATGTGTCCCGCCGCGATATCCCTGCCGATTCGCGGCGCCCCTGTCATCAGGACTTGGTTGCTCACGCCATCGGACAGACGATCTCGATTCGACGCGATTTCTTCCCAAGCTCCTGAGCTTGTTGCAAACCTTATTGCGATTAATTCGCAATAGCAACTAGTGCGCATTGCCGCAGGGGATGGTTCGCACCCTTGTGTGACGGGGCTGCAACAATTCGCAGTCCCCAAAACAGTTGACCCGCCCGGGGGGACAGCCGGGCGGGTCGGGGGCACGACACGGGGTGGATGAGGCGCCCGTGTCGGACGCAGGGTCCACGTGGAAGATCGGCCTCAGGTACTCAAATCAGTAGCAGCTACGAACGCGGCCAACGTACTGGCCGAAGGCGTTGTACTGGGCGACCCAGCCGCAGCGGTGATAGCCGTAGTAATAGGGATCGTTGCTGGCGGCGATCGCGGAGCCGACGACGGCGGCGGTGGCGATGCCGGCACCCACGCCCCAGACCCAGCCGGGCTGCTTGGCTTCGGCCGCGGTGGTGGTGGACGCGATGCTGCCGGTGACGGCGAGGGCAGCGAGAGCTGCGGCGGCAATCTTGGTCTTGATCGACATGTGAAACTCCATCCGGGTTGAGGCGGTCCGTTGTGGCCCGCGTGCCCAGTTGGACGGAGGCATGGCAAAACCGGTTCGAAAGTGCCTTGGGCACTCCCGAAACGCGGCTATTTCCAGAATAGATTCAGTTGGATACGGCCTAACCGAGAGGGCCTTTCGCGAGCCTGTTCACGTCGAAGTTATCGACTTCACCCAGCAGCTCGCAGAAGGCCCGCGCGCCCTGGTCGATGAGCTGCTCGCCCTTCTCCGCCACGGCCAGCGTCGCATTGCCGATTGCGCCGCTGAGGTTGAGATCCTGCGCCTGCCAGGCGAACGGCGCGGGGCGCTGCGTCGACAGCCAGCGATACTGCTTTTCCAACGCCACGCTGCTCGCGGGAAAATCCGCGATCGCATCTTTGCGCACCTGACCCGGATAGCGCGCCAGCATGATCGAGGTCTCGACCGCGCCGCCGTGGATGCCGTGGCGCACTTCCTCGGCCGGGAACAATTTGTCCGCGCCTGACAGCCGCGACCATGACGTCGTCACCACGAACAACCCTTGGTGCGCGCGCAGATCCTGCGCCACCAGCATCATCGCCGCGCTGTTGCCGCCATGGCTGGTGATGATGACGAGCTTTCGGAGGCCGCGCCGCGCGATGTCCTCGCCGATTCCCGTCCACCGCTTCAGCGCCGCGTCAGTCGGCAGCGTCTGCGTGCCCGGATAGTCGATATGTTCGGTGGAAATGCCGATCGGCTCAACAGGGAGAAAACTGGCCGGAACGGATGCGGGCAGGAGCTCGCGCACGCGCGCGAGATAGGCGTCCGCGATCAGCACGTCCGTCGTGAGCGGCAAATGCGGGCCGTGCTGCTCGGTCGCCGCCAGCGGCAGCACCGCGATCCAGCGCGACACCTCCGCCGGGGCAGCATCGGCCCAGTGGATATCGATCCAGTCGCGGGACGGCGTCATCAAGGTTTCTTTGCCCGAATTTGTCACGTAATTTGGGTTAAGAGGGGACGCGGGCCCGACCGGCTCGCGTCCCCAATGTCATGCGGTTTTATCGCGTTGGCTTGGTATCGGCTAGAAGCGATCGACGGAGTGCACTCATGAGCCCCTCTCATCTGCGGCGAGCGTTAACGATAGGCCTGATGGCCGCTTTCGCCTCGATCCTGCCGGCGCGCGCCGAGACGCTCGACAAGGTCGCCTTCGGCACCAACTGGGTCGCCGAGGCCGAGCATGGCGGCTTCTTCCAGGCGGTCGCCGACGGCACCTACACGAAGTACGGGCTGGACGTCACCATCGTCCCCGGCGGTCCCAACGAGAACAACCGGATGCTGCTGATCGCCGGCAAGATCGATTTCTTCATGGCCGCGAACACGCTGATGTCGTTCGATGCGGTTGCCAACGACGTCCCCGTCGTCACCATCGCCGCGGTGTTCCAGAAGGATCCGCAGGTGATGCTGACGCAGCCCGACGCCAAGGTCGCCAGGATCGAGGACCTCAAGCCGCTGACGCTGTTCGTCTCCAAGGAGGGCATGAGCAGCTATTTCCAGTGGCTGAAATCCGAATACGGCTTCAACGACAAGAACGTGCGTCCCTACAATTTCAATCCGCAGCCCTTCATCGCCAACCCCAAGAGCGCGATGCAGGGGTATGTCACGTCCGAGCCGTTCGCGGTCGAGAAGGCCGCCGGCTTCAAGCCGAACGTCATCCTTCTCGCCGATTACGGCTTCAACACCTATTCGACCCTGATCGAGACCCGCCGCGAGATCGCCGAGAAGAAGCCTGACCTGGTGCAGCGCTTCGTCGACGCCTCCATGATCGGCTGGTACAATTACATCTACCGCGACAATTCCGCCGGCAATGCCCTGATCAAGAAGCTCAATCCGGAGATGACCGACGATCTGCTCGCCTATTCCGTTGCCAAGATGAAGGAATACGGCATCGTCGATTCCGGCGACAGCCTGAAGAACGGCATCGGCGCGATGAGCGACGAGCGCTACACCTCCTTCTTCAACAAGATGGTGAAGGCGGGCGTCGTGAAGGCGGATCTCGATTTCCGCAAATCCTACACGCTGCGCTTCGTCAACAAGGGTGTCGGCGTCGAGCTGCGTCCGAACAAGCCGTAACGCGCGGTCGATGTCTGCGGCCCAAATCTCGTCCACCGTCGAGGCCAGCCTGACGGCTCTCGCCGTCAGCCTGCGCGGCGTGACGAAGACGTATGACAATGGCGTCATGGCACTGGGGCCGCTCGACCTCGCGGTGTGCAAGGGCGAGTTCATCTCGCTGCTTGGCCCGTCCGGCTGCGGCAAATCCACCGCGCTGCGGATCATCGCCGGGCTCAGCGCGCCGTCGTCAGGCACGGTGCGGGTGGCGCGACACGAGGGTGAGGTGCAGCCGGGGCACGGTATCGGCTTCGTGTTCCAGGAGCCCACCCTGATGCCCTGGACCAGCGTGCGCGAGAACGTGCGGCTGCCGCTGAAGCTCGGCGGCGTCGCGAAGGCTCAGGGGCGCGCGCGTGCCGATGAGGCGCTGGCCAGCGTCGGGCTCACCGATTTCGCCGATGCCTATCCGCGCGAGCTCTCCGGCGGCATGAAGATGCGGGTGTCGCTGGCGCGCGCGCTCGTCACCGACCCTGATATCCTCCTGATGGACGAGCCGTTCGCAGCTCTCGACGAGATCACGCGCTTCCGCCTCAACAACGATCTGCTCGCGCTGTGGCGAGCCCTGGGCAAGACCGTCATCTTCGTCACCCATTCGGTGTTCGAATCGGTCTATCTGTCACAGCGCGTCGTCGTCATGACGGCGCGGCCGGGCCGCATCCAGGCCGATCTCCGCATCGAGACGGTCGAGCCGCGCGGCGAGGAGTTTCGCACCTCCACGGCCTATTCCGATTATTGCCGCCGCGTGTCCGCCGCGCTGGCGCCGTCCTATTCGGGGCAATCGACGTTATGAGCGCGCAAAGCTCCGTCACCGCAAAGCCATCAGGCGGGCAGCATGCGATGCGCTTCGTGCTCCCCGTCGTCGTGTTCGCAGCGGGCCTCTTCGCCTGGGAGCTCGTGGTCCGCATCAAGGACATCCCGCCTTATGTGCTGCCGGCACCCTCCGTCATCGTCGTGACGCTGATCAAGGACTGGGCGGTGCTGTCACAATCGCTCGCCACCACGCTTTTGACGACCCTCGAAGGGTTCGTCGCCGCCAGCATCGGCGGCATCGCGCTGGCACTGCTGTTCAACCAGTCGAAATGGGTCGAATATTCGCTGTTCCCCTATGCCGTCGTGCTCCAGGTGACGCCGGTCATTGCGATCGCGCCGCTGCTCCTGATCTATCTGGAGCAGCAGACCGCGGTCGTGGTCTGCGCCTTCATCGTCGCCTTTTTCCCGGTGCTGTCGAACACCACGCTCGGCCTGAACTCGGTCGACCGCAATCTCGCCGGGCTGTTCCAGCTTTATGGCGCATCAAAGCCGCAAACCCTGCGTTTCCTGAAGCTGCCGGCGGCGCTGCCCCATATCCTCGGGGGATTGCGGATCGCCGGCGGCCTGTCGCTGATCGGCGCGGTCGTGGCCGAGATCGCGGCCGGAACAGCCGGCGCCGGCTCCGGGCTCGCCTACAGGATCGCCGAGTCAGGCTACCGGTTGAACATACCCCGCATGTTCGCCGCGCTGCTTTTGTTGTCGCTGGCCGGGATTGTCATCTATGGGGTGCTGGCGCTAGTTTCCCACCTCGTTTTACGGCGCTGGCATGAGAGCGCGCTTGGAAAGGAAAGCTGATGTCTACCGGTTCGATTTCGTCCGACAAGATCGACCTTCTGATCTATGGGCCGGTGCGGCCGATTCTCGAAAGCGGGTTTTCCGACCATTTCGTCGTGCACAAGGCCGAGACGCGCGGTGACCTCGAACGCCTGACGCCTGCGATCCGCGAAAAAATCCGCGGCGTGGCGGTGACCTACCACACGGTGCGCGCCGACAGGGATTCGCTGTCGCAGCTACCCAAGATCGAGATGGTGGCGAGCTTCGGCGTCGGCTACGACCACATCGACGCCAAATACGCGGCCGAGCACAACATCATCGTCACCAACACGCCGGACGTGCTGACCGAGGAAGTCGCCGACGTCGCGATGGGCCTGCTGATCTCCACCCTGCGCGAGTTCATCAAGGCCGACCGTTATGTGCGCTCCGGTCTCTGGCAGACGCAGAACTATCCGCTCAGCGTCGGCTCGCTGCGCGACCGCAAGGTCGGCATCGTCGGCATGGGCCGGATCGGCCAGGCCATCGCGCGCCGTCTCGACGCCTCGCTGGTGCCGGTGGTCTACCATTCGCGCAATCCGTCCAAGGACGTCTCCTACAAGCACTATCCCGATCTGATCGAGATGGCGAAGGCGGTGGACACCTTGATGGTGATCGTGCCCGGCGGCGCCTCGACCAACAAGATGATCAATGCCGAGGTGCTCAAGGCGCTCGGCCCACGCGGCGTGCTGATCAACGTCGCGCGCGGCTCCGTGGTGGACGAGGAGGCTTTGGTCCAGGCGCTGAAATCAGGCACCATCCTCGCCGCCGGCCTCGACGTGTTCGCGGCCGAGCCGAACGTGCCCGACGAGCTCAAGACCATGCAGAATGTCGTGCTGCTGCCGCATATCGGCTCGGCCTCGGTGGTGACGCGCAACGCCATGGACCAGCTCGTCGTCGACAATCTCAAGGCCTGGTTTGCCGGCAAGGCGCCGCTGACGCCGGTTGCGGAAACGCCGTTTAGGGGACGCTGATGAGAATTCTTCGGGTTCTCGCATTCGCCATCGCGGCATGTCTTGCCGCGATGAGCCCTGCGTTGGCGCAGGATGCGACGAGCCTGAAGAAATCGATGCCCGGGCAATGGGAGCTCTCGACCACCGAGCGCAGCAAGACCTGCGTCGTCACGCTCAAGGCCGACGCTGCGGGTCAAGGCTACAAGCTGGAGCTGGAGCCGGCCTGCAAGGCCGCGCTGCCCTTCACCAAGGACATCGTCGCCTGGAGCGTGAAGGGCCTCGACATCGTTCGCTTGCAGGACGCGACCGGTGAAGCCGTGATCGACTTCACCGAGGTCGAGGCCGGCATCTTCGAGGGCCTGCGCCAGGGCGAGGGCGTCTACATCCTGCAGGATCTCGCCGCCGCCCGCTCGATGGCCAAGTCGATGGACCAGATGATCGGCGACTGGTCGATGGTGCGCGGCAACGGCCAGCCGATCTGCGGGCTGACGCTGACCAACACGGAAGCGGGCCAGGACAATTTCCAGGTCTTCCTCAAGCCGAAATGCGATCCGGCGATCGCGCAGTTCAACCCGACGCAATGGCGGCTCGAGCGCGGCCAGATCATCCTGATGTCGAAATCAGGCGACGTCTGGCAGTTCGAGGCCGACGACAACGCGCAGTGGCGGCGCGTCCCCGATACCGCTGATCCCCTGATCATGCTGCGGCAATAATTTCTCTCGGGGATGTCGATTGAGCCGAGGCTCGATCGTCACATCCATAGCGAGCCGGTGTGCGGCCGGAGCGGTCGCTGCTCGCGCCAAGGGAGTTTTTCCATGCGCTTCATGTACATCGTGACCTCCAGCCAGCCGATGGCAGGCCCGTCCCCGGCACTGGCCGAGGCGATGCAGAAGATATCAGAGCGGGAGCTCAAGGCCGGGCGAATGCTCGACACGGGCGGTTTGATGCCGCTTGCGACCGGCGCACGGGTGAAGATCGTCGACGGCGAGCTCAGCGTCATCGACGGCCCCTTCGTCGAGGCCAAGGAAGTGATCGGCGGCTACGCCATTTTCGAGCTGCGCGACAAGGCGGAAGCCCTGGCCATGGCGAAGGAATTCATGCAGTTGCATCTCGATCACATGCCGGGATGGGACGGTACCTGCGAATTGCGGGCATTCGCGACGCCGGGTGTCGACGTGGCGTGCGAGATCAACGCGCATTCCAGCGTCGCCGCCCACGCCGGATGAACACCACCGCTTGTCCTACAGCGTTTTCGAGCGAAGTGAATACCGGGTCGCGTAAAGAAAACGCATCCAAGCAAGAATCCAGAGCCCCGCTCCGATTCCATCGGAACGGAAAGGGCTCTGGTCGGCGGCGATGACCGCCGCCGACGTCGATTACGCGATCCGCGCCGCAATTCACGCAGCTTGGCGCGTCGTGCAGCCGCGGCTGATCGCGACGCTGTCGCGCATGCTGCGGGACGTGACGCTCGCGGAGGAATTGACTCAGGACGCACTGGTCGCCGCGCTGGAAGCCTGGCCGCTCAGCGGGGTGCCGGACAATCCCGGCGCCTGGCTGGTTGCGACAGCCAAGCGCCGTGCGCTCGATCATCTGCGCCGGGCGAAAATGCTCTCCCGCAAGCAGGACCTGCTGACGCACGATCTGATGCAGAAACAGGACGCGATGCCCGATTTCGATACCGCCCTCGACGACGACATCGGTGACGAATGGCTGCGGCTGATCTTCACGGCTTGCCACCCGCTGCTGCCGCGGCAGGCTCGCGCGGCGCTGGCGTTGCGCATGATCTGCGGCCTGACCACCGGCGAGATCGCGCGCGCCTTCCTGGTCACGGAGGCGACCATCGCCCAGCGCATCGTCCGTGCCAAGCGCACGCTCTCGCGGTCGGGCCTCACCTACGAAACTCCGGGCGGCGAGGCGCTTTCCGAGCGTCTCGCCTCGGTGCTCGAGGTCGTCTACCTCATCTTCAACGAGGGCTATTCGGCCTCACACGGCGAGCAGTGGCTGCGGCCGCAGCTCTGCGACGAGGCTCTGCGCATGGGGCGGGTGTTGGTCGGGCTCGCGCCGCTCGAGCCCGAGGTGCACGGTCTCATGGCGCTGATGGACCTGAATGCTGCGCGGATGCATGCCCGCACCGACCGTGATGGCGAGCCCATCCTGCTCATGGGCCAGGATCGCGGGCTGTGGGACCGGCTGCAGATCACCCGGGGCCTTCGGGCGCTGGATCGCGCGCGCGCGCTCGGCGGTGCCGGCCGGTTCTACACGCTGCAGGCAGCCATCGTCGCGTGTCATGCCACCGCGGGGACGGCCGCGAGCACCGATTGGCGGCGCATCGCGGAACTCTATGGCCAGCTTGCGACGCTGGTGCGTTCGCCAGTGATCGAACTCAACCGCGCGGTCGCGCTCGGCATGGCCGAAGGGCCGCAGGCCGGGCTCGATCTTGTGGATCTGATCGCCGGCGAGCCGGCGCTCAGGACGTATCACCATCTTCAGGCCGTGCGCGGCGACCTCCTGCAAAAGCTCGGCCGCTTCGCCGAGGCACGAGTATCGTTCGAGACCGCCGCCCGTCTTGCCACCAATGCGCGCGAGCGCGTGTTGATGGAACGACGTGCGGCAGACATTGCCGATGCCGGCGACATGGCTTGAGGCGAGCTGAAACGGTTTGAGACGCCCGCTTTGGCGGGCTCCTCACCACGATGGGCTGATGGCTCGCCAGGAAACGTGACCTCATCCTGAGGGTCCGCCATTGGCGGACGTCTCGAAGGATGGCCGCGGATTACGTCGTCACCTTCGGCGGCGGCGCGGTGCCTTGCGCCCATTTCTCCAGCTTGCCGAGCACGCCCCAGGCGGCGAGTGCGAGCGAGATCGGCATTGCGAACTGGCCGAGGCCCGGCACCGCCGAGACGATGGTGCCAAGCAGTCCGGCGAGGCCGCCCGCATTGGGGCTCGCCGTCACCGAGGAGAGCAGCGCAGTGATGAGCGTGCCGCCGATCCCAAGCGCGGTCTTCTTGCCGTCGAGCAGCTTGCCGATGGTCTCGCCCAGCGCACCGTTGACCTGGCCGAGCACGGGCTTGCCATCCTTGTTGAGCAGCGTGCTGAGCAGGTCGACGACCTGCTTCAGCTGATCGACAGGGGCGGGGGTGGTCGGGGTGACAGGTCCTGGCATGGGCGTCGTCTTGTTGTTGATGAGGGAAAAGAGTCGCTCGAACAGGCTGATCGGATCGCTCGTGGCGGGCAGCGTGTTGCCTGGCGTCGCCGGCCCCGGAAGCGCCGCGCCGGTCGGCGGTCGCAGCACCTGCGAGAGGTCTTCCAGCCGTTTCAGGACCTGGGACAGGTCGCCGCTCTGCATGACCCCTCCCGGCTGCGTCGCGCGCGTGATGGCGGCCATCGTGGCGCCGTCGAGCAGGCCGGTATCCCTGAGGCCGTTCTGTTGCTGGAACTGCGAGACGGCGGTCCGGGTCTTCGGACCGTTGATGCCGTCCTCGGCGAGCGGCGGATTGGCGCCGAGCCTGTTGAGCGCCTGCTGCATCAGGACGATGGTCGAGGCTGCATCGTCCTCCGGCTCGATGCGGCCTGCGAATTGCGGGCTGCCGTCGAGCGTGATCGAGGAATCCAGTGACATCATCGCATGCAGGATCACGGCCGTGCCGAGCTGGGAATCGACGTGGTTCGGGTCGAACACGTGATCGCGGACGAATTTGCCGGCCCTTGCCTCGGGCGGGCCGTACAGGTTCGAGCCGCCGTAGAGATAGGGCGAATTGACGCCCTTGGCGTGGTAGCCGAAGCCGTTGAACGCCTCCAGGCGGAACAGCATTCGCGCGATGCTCCAGTCCTGCGCGCCGATGAAATTCTCGATCCTGAACGCATCCACGGCGCCGTCCACGAAGGTGGCGAACGGGCCGCGTCCCTTAGGCACGAGGGTCGTCGTGCGATGTAGCGACTCGCCGTTGCCGAGATAGGTGTCGAAATCGAAATTGGATTCGCGATAGTGGCAGAGCGCCGTGAAATACCAGGGGACGCCGGTCAGGCGCTCGATCTGTTGATAGGTCGCCTTGCCGTTGATGGCCTTGCGTGCGACCCCGTTCGCGTCGGCGAGACGTCCGGGCCGGACCTCGAGACTGGCCCAATTCCGCTCGTATTCATTCTTAAAATTCTCGAAAGACACCATTTTCCGCTCCCGCAAATTGATGAAATATCGAATATCCGTGCAACTCAAAATGAACTGGTCGCCGTGACCGGCGCGCGACCTCCTCAGGCTGATCTCTGCAATCTGGCAGGTCGCCGGCTCTGTGCATGTGAAATGGGTTACAGCTTTTGCGGGAAATTGGCGGCACAGAGCGGATCGCCCTCGGGAACCCGCGTGAACGTTCGTCCGTTAGCCGCAGACACGGTCCGGCAAGGAGGCCTCATGGCCAAACGTGTCCTCGCGATCGGCATCGAACCCGGCGTTGCGGACTACAGTGCATTCCCGCAGCTCACGCCGGAGCTCGTGCGCGGCTACATCGAGGCGCAGCTGTTGCGCCTGCGCGATCGCGGCTTCGAGGTCACGAGCTGCCTGATCGATCTCGACGCGGCGGCCGAGGCCGCCGTCACGGCGGCGCTGCGCGAGGAGAGCTTCGATTGCGTCGTGATCGGCGCCGGCCTGCGCGAGCCGAAGGAGCGCCTGCTGCTGTTCGAGAAGGTGCTCAACCTCGTCCATCGCATCGCCCCCGATGCCGCGATCTGCTTCAACACCACGCCGGCCGACACCGTCGAAGCCGTGCAGCGCTGGATCGAGCCCTGAGCCGGAATCGACCCGATGCGCCCGATCGCGGCGTCGGCAATTTGTCTGGCCCAAATCCCCGCCGGGTCGTTAAAACCTGCCCCGCCACGGGGAGAACGAGCATGCTTCGAAATCTTCGCATTGGAAGCTTTGGAGTCGCGGCCTGTCTGACCGTCGCGATGGCGACCCCGGTCGCGAACAGGCCCGTCGCGATCGCCGATCCCAGCCGGTTGGCGCCCTAGATCAGCCGCATCCCGCGCAAACTCGCATGCCCGTTCTTGCCGACGATGATGTGATCATGCACGGCGATTCCCAGCGGCTTTGCGATGTCGATGATCGCTTTGGTCATCTGGATGTCGGCCTGCGAGGGCGAGGGATCGCCGCTGGGATGGTTGTGCACCAGGATCAGCGCGGTCGCCGACAATTCCAGCGCGCGCTTGATCACCTCGCGCGGATAGACCGGCGTGTGGTCGACGGTGCCGGTCTGCTGCACCTCGTCGGCGATGAGCTGGTTGCGCTTGTCAAGAAAGAGCAGGCGGAATTGCTCCTTGTCTGAAAACGCCATGCTGGTGCGGCAATAGGCGATCACCTCGTTCCATGACGACAGCGCGTTGCGGCTGTTGACCTCGCCCTTGGCGACGCGATGCGCGGCGGCGGCGATCAGCTTGAGCTGGTTGATCGCGGCTTCGCCGACGCCCTCGACCTCGCGCAGGCGCGCCACGGGCGCGTGTACGACCTCGGCGAACGAGCCGAAGGTCTTGATCAGCATCTTCGCCAGCGGCTTGGTGTCGCGCCGCGGCAGCGCTGGAAACAATGCCATCTCCAGGAGTTCGTAGTCGCTGAGCGCATCCGCCCCGGCGCTGTAGAAGCGTTCGCGCAGCCGCTCGCGATGGCCGTGATAGTGCGGCGCGTCCTCCGGCCTGCTCTTGTCGTGGTCTGGCTTGGCGGGCATCGGGCACAACCATGCCGAACGTTGCGCGTTTTGCAACCATGAAGTGTCGCGGCCTGGCGGCGCAGCCCTCAAAAAAATCCGCGCCGGCTGTCTCCTGGCCGCGGCCTCGTTCGTCTCAGCGCTGTTGGTCCAATAAGGGGGCCAGCCGAACGTCCGCAAAGGAGATCATCGATGTCCAAGACCAAAGCTGCACTTTCGCGTCGTGTCCTCGTTGCCACCGGCGCCGGAGCCGGGGCACTGCTCGCCGCCCAGGCGGTCCCGTCCCATGGCCAGAATGGCACGGCGAAGCCGGAAGCGACCATCCGCATCGGCGGCGATATCGCGACCCTCGTCAACGTCTTCACGGTCGACCCGGAGAACCAGCAGAAGCTGGTTCAGCTGCTGAAAGAGGGTACCGAGACCTTCTTCAGCAAGCAGCCGGGGTTCATTTCGTCCAGCGTCCACGCCAGCAAGGAGGGTCGGCGCGCGATCAACTACTCGCAATGGCGGAGCGCCGGGGACATCGAGAATTTTCGCGTGGATCCGCAATTTGCACCGTACATCCAGAAGCTCGCTGCACTCTCGAAGGCCGAGACGATCTTGTGCGAGGTCGTCGAGGTCAATCACGCCTGATCTGGTAAGCGCGGGACGGTCCAAGAGACCGCCCCGCGGGCGCTCTCACTGTTCGGGATCACGTTGCCGCGCCGGCACGGGCATCGTGATTGCGACGACTCCGGCCAGGATGAGCGCCATGCCCGTAAGGGCCGACGGGGTGAAGCGCTCGCCGAGCCATGCCGTGCCGAGTGCCACCGCAAAGCCCGCGCGCAGATAGCTGCCGCTGGTCGTGCCGAGCGGGCCGAGCGTGCGGATCAGGCGGAAATAGATCACCATGGCGAGCGCGGTACAGACGATCGCAAGGCCGAGCACCGCCGCGATCGCCTGCGTCGTCGGCGTCAGCGTCCAGGGCTGCTCGAGGATGACGGCTGCGGGCAGCATCAGAACCGCGGCGCAGCTCATCGCTCCGGCGGCCGTGACGATCGCCGGAAGTTTGGAAAACCGCTGTCCCCAGATCGGCGCGAGCGCGTAGCAGAGGCTGGCGCCGAGCACCGCGGCCTGCGCCAGCGGCGCCGTCGTGCCGATCCCGGACAGGGCATCGAAGCCGATGGTCGCGGCGACGCCCGCAAGGCCGAGCCCGACGCCGATGATCTTGCGGCCGGTGACGGCTTGGCGCCCGCGTCCGGCCGTCATCGCGATTGCAAGGACGAACATCGGCGGCGTTGCGTTGAGCACGCCGGCAAGCCCGCTTGCGATATGCATCTCGCCCCAGCTGATCAGGGTGAAGGGAGCTGCGCTTTGCAGCAGGCCCTGCACCAGCAAGGCGGCCCAGATCGATCGCTCGCGGGGGAGGAGGTGTCCCTGCGCGCTCGCGATCACGAGCAGGACGATTGCGGCGATGGTCACGCGTGCGGCGACCATCGTGCAGGGCGGAATCGAAGGGATCGTGACCTTGATCAGCGTGAACGAGCCGCCCCAGATCAGCGATAGCAGCAGCAGGAGCCCGATCTCGGCGGAGAGAGTGGTTTGTCCCGACGTCGCTTGTTGGGCCTGCGTGCTCATGCAAATTTGCTCCTGGATCGATCGTCACCATGATCCGGAGCGGCATTGCGGGCTGGCTGAATTCGGACCTCATCGCCCGATTGAGTCCGATTTCAGCTACTCGGTGGGCTGCATCATAACTATGATTTGGCGATGGCGAAGAATTTGGCCGAGCGGCAGGCGCTGCCGCCGCATCTCGATTGGGACACCTGCGACCGGGCGCGCCTTGCGCGTGCCCGCGCCTTCGACGGCCTGTTCTTTTCCGGCGTGCGCTCGACGCGGATCTATTGCCGGCCGGTCTGCCCCGTTCGTCCCGCCCGCTCCGAGAATGTCACCTTCTATCCGACGGCGGCTGCCGCGGAGCGCGCCGGCTTCCGCCCATGCCTGCGGTGTCGTCCGGAAACCGCACCGGGCTCGCCCGCCTGGATGGGGACCGCCACCACCGTGGCGCGCGGCATGCGCCTGATCAATGACGGTTTCCTGGATCGCGCATCCATGGCGGAGCTTGCCGAAGCCCTTGGCGTCGGGCCGCGCCATCTGCTCCGCCTGTTCATGCGACACGCCGGCGCGAGCCCGAGCGAGATTGCCGCGACGCGGCGCGTGCAGGAAGCCAAGCGCCTGATCGATCAAACCGATCTCACGCTGGCGGAGATCGCCTTCGCGGCCGGGTTCGGCAGCATTCGCCGCTTCAACGACGCCTTTGTGGCAACCTACAAGCGGCCGCCTTCGTCATTCCGCCGGCGGCGATAGAAGGTGCTACTTCGCTGTCATTCCGGGACGGCGCGAAGCACCGAACCCGGAATCTCGAGATAGCGTGAGGGCCTCGTCGCCCATGTCATCCTCCATCATGTCATCCTCCATTCGGAGGACGTCGCGCTTCCAGGATACCGCTATCACCCGATCGGATGATGGAGCTTCCGAACGATGGTTGACGTGGATCTGGTATCGCACCTGATCGGGGACATCTACGATGCCGCCCTCGATCCAGCATTATGGACCGACGTCCTCGAGCAGACATGTCGGTTCGCCGGCGGAACGGCCGCATCGCTCTACTCCAAGGAGGTCGTCGCGCGGCAAGGGGCGGCCCGATACAACTGGAACATGCCCGCGGATGCCCTCGCCGCGTATTTCAATGATCATGTGCGCTTCGATCCCGTCACCGTGAGCCAGTTCTTTTTCGAGGTCGGGGACATCTACAGCATCGCTGATCTCATGCCCTACGCGGAATTCGTCGCCACGCCGGTCTACCAGAAGTGGGCGAAACCCAACGGCTGGGTCGATCATCTTGCCGCGACCCTCGACAAATCGGCGAACGGCTTCGCCCTCTTCGGGGTGTTTCGCAATGAGAGGCAGGGGCTGGTCGACGATGCCATGCGCCATCGGATGCGGCTGTTGGTCCCCCATATGCGTCGCGCCGTGCTGATCGGGAACGTGATTGACGTTCACAGGGCGGGGGCGTCAGCCCTGTCGGACGCCTTCGATGCGATCGGCTCCTGCGTCTATCTCGTCGATCGCTCCGGCCGGATCGTGTTCGCCAACGAGGCCGGCCAGGCGCTGTGCGAGAGCGGAACGGTCTTGAGCCGCCCGCGAAACGTGCTGACCGCCGTCGATCCGCACGCAGCCCGCATCCTGCGGGACCTCCTGGTTGCCGCGAACGACGGCGACGGCGCGATCGGCGTCAGGGGCATCGCGGTGCCGTTGTTGGAGCAGTCGGACCATGGCTGGTTTGCCCACGTGCTGCCGCTCACCTCCGGCGCCCGCCGTCGGGAAGGCAGGGCTCATTCGGCCGTGGCCGCTATCTTCGTTCGCAAGGTCTCGGCCTACGCACCGCCGCCGCTCGAAACGGTCGCCAGGCGCTACAAGCTCTCACCCGGCGAGGTTCGCGTTCTTCAGGCCATGATGAGTGTCACGGGCGTGTCGAAGACCGCCGCGGCGCTCGGGATCGCCGAAACCACGGTCAAAACCCATCTGCAACGTCTGTTCGCCAAGACGGGCGTGCACCGCCAGGCCGACCTGGTGAAGCTGGTTGCGGCGCATGCGGATCCGTTTCGCTCCTGAATCGTTCCGCCTCGGCACCTGATGTGTCATCACGCGTCGGCGCCGCCGGATGGCGGCGCATGGGCGGCAAGCTCGAACGTCTTGATCGAGCCGGAGTCTAAGATCACCCGATCTGCTTCTCGCCGTGCCGCTCCGACAGCGTGAAGATCTCGACGCCGGTCGCGGTGACACCGACGGAGTGCTCGAACTGCGCCGACAGCGAGCGGTCGCGGGTCACCGCGGTCCAGCCGTCGGAGAGGATCTTCACATGCGGCTTGCCGAGATTGATCATCGGCTCGATGGTGAAGAACATGCCGGGCTTGAGCTGCACGCCCTCGCCGGGCCGGCCGATATGGATGATGTTCGGCTCGTCGTGGAACATGCGCCCCAGGCCATGGCCACAGAAATCGCGCACCACGCTCATGCCTTGCGGCTCGACGAAGCTCTGGATGGCGTGGCCAATGTCGCCGGTGGTGGCGCCGGGCTTCACCGCGGCGATGCCGCGCATCATCGCCTCATACGTCACCTCGATCAGCCGTTCGGCCTTGCGCGCGATCGGGCCAACCGCATACATCCGGCTGGAATCGCCATACCAGCCGTCGACGATGAAGGTGACGTCGATGTTGACGATATCGCCCTCCTTCAGCGGACGGTCGCCGGGCATGCCGTGGCAGACCACGTGGTTGAGCGAGGTGCAGGTCGAGTAGCGGTAGCCGCGATACATCAGCGTCGCCGGATAGGCGCCATGGCTGAAGGCGAAGTCGCGGACGAATTCGTCGATCTTGGAGGTCGGTACGCCGGGCCCGACGATGTCGGTGAGCTCGTCGAGGCACTTCGCCACCAGCGCGCCGGCCTTGCGCATGCCGGCAAAGGCGGCGGGCCCATGCAGCTTGATCTGTCCGGTCTTGCGCAGGGAGGTATCGGTGGCTTCGACGTAGCTCATGCTTGTGCGGTCTTCCGGGCTGATCTCGATGTCGGCGGAAAGGCTTGATTTCAGGCCCCAATTTAATGATTGCCCGCCTTCGCGCAAGCCAAGGCAGCGCGTTTTCGAGCGAAGTGGCCGCCGGTTCGCGCGAAGAAAACGCGTCAAAACGAATCTTACCGGCGCTTGCGCCCGAAAGCGGGCCTAATTCGGGACTTCTACGGTGGTTTCGACCGGCAGAGCGCCGCCGCGGACGCGGATTTCGCGGACCGGGTAGGGAACCCGGATGCCCTCGCGCTTGAAGGCGTCCCACAGCGCCAGCATGACGTCGCTCTTGACGTTGTCCATGCCGTCGGGGTCCGCGATCCAGAAGGTCAGCGAGAACTTCATGCCGGCTTCTGCGAACTCGGTCAAAATGCTGTTCGGCGCCTTGCCCTTGGTGGCGCGCGGATGGGCGGCGGCGGTCTCGGCGGCGAGCTTGGTGACGAGGCGCGGGTCGGCGTCGTAATTGGTGCCGAAGGCGATCTTCACCAGCGTGTTCTTGTCGGTATAGGTCCAGTTGACGACCTTCTGCGTCACCAGATCCTCGTTCGGCACCAGGAATTCGCGGCCGTCGCCGGCGGCCACGGAAATATAGCGAGTCTTCATCGCGCTGATCCGCCCGGTATTGTCGCCGATGGTGACGAGGTCGCCGGGCTTCACCGATTTGTCGGCGAGCAGGATGATGCCCGAGATGAAATTGGCCACGATCTTCTGCAGGCCGATGCCGATGCCGACGCCGACCGCGCCGGAGAACACGGCAAGCGCGGAGAGATCGATGCCGACCGCGCCGAGCGCAATGACGATTGCGACCGCAAGCAGTCCGATGCGGATGATCTTGACCAGCAGCACCTGCACCGACGGCGTCAGATCGGTGGTCGAATTGATCCGGCTCTCGGCGAAATTGCTGGCGATGTTGGTGGCCCACAGCGCGATCAGAAGCAGCGCGCCGGCCTTGATCACCAGGAGCGGCGTCAGCCTGAGGCCGCCGAGCACGATGGCAAAGGAGTCGAGCAGATCGACGGTCGCGTCGAGCTGGCCGATGATGGAGAGGGCCGCGACGAACCAGGCCGTGATCGACACCAGCTTGACGATGAAGGCATTGCGCAGCACCGAGGTCACCAGCCGGATCACCAGCCATGCCAGCCCCATCTTGGCGGCGACCATCAGGAGATAGCTCCGGCTCGGCCAGGTCGCGTGGTACATCACAAGGCGGGAGATGATCACGAGCAGGGTGAACACCGCCGTCGAGGCGCTCGACATCATCACCCGCGAGAAGTGCCGGAGCGGCAGCGGCCAGCCCATGGCCAGCGATGTCATGTCGACGCGATTGCGAATGCCGGCTTCCGCGGCATAGGCGATGCCGGCTGCCGCGAGGATGAGACCAAATTGCAGGTAGAACCAGGGTGAGGAAATTTCCGCCCCTACGCTGCGTGCGGTCGTCTGCACGAACTCCATGAAGTCTTTGAGGTCCATGTCCATCGGTCTCGTCGGGAAGCGGGGGAGGAATTGATTCGAGGGCGCCGCAGAATCTCACAAAGGCTGCGGCCCGGCCATCGATACACCGTGAAGTGAAGCGCGTTAAGGCCGCAAAATACGGGCAGATTGCCGCGAGACGCGAAAATGGGTTGGCGCGCCGGGGCCACGACGATATGGATGCATAAGCACATGTTTTTGAGATGGGAAATTCCGTCAAGGGCGGCGCGCTTCGCCTCTCCCCGCTTGCGGGGAGAGGCCGAAATTCGAGCGAAGCTTGAATTTCGGGTGAGGGGGACTCTCCACGAGTCCAGTGCTCACCGCCCTCGCGGTGACTCCCCCTCACCCCACCCTCTCCCCGCAAGCGGGGCGAGGGAGTGCCCGGCCGGTGGCCCCCTGACTGAATTCGTCGATCACCCGGAGTAACCCGCAACACCGCATGGCCTCCCTCGACTCCTTCAGCCTCACGATATTGCTCGGCGCCGTCCTGGTCATGGCCGGTATCCTGTCGAGCCTGCTTGCGCTGCGGTTCGGCGCGCCGTTGCTGCTCGTGTTCCTTGCCATCGGCATGCTCGCGGGAGATTCCGGTCCCGGACAGATCCAGTTCAACGACGTCGGCACGACCTATCTGGTCGGTTCGGTGGCCCTGGCCCTGATCCTGTTCGACGGCGGCTTGCGGACGCGCTTTGCCAGCATCCGCACCGTACTTGCGCCGTCCGTGGTGCTGGCCACCATCGGCGTGCTCCTGACCGCGCTGGTCACGGCGCCATTCGCCAGATATGCGCTTGATCTCAACTGGACGGAGTCACTTCTGGTCGGCGCCGTGGTGGCCTCGACCGATGCGGCGGCCGTGTTCCTGCTGGTCCACACCCAGGGCCTGCGCCTGCGTCCGCGCGTCGGCGCGACGCTGGAGGCGGAGTCCGGCACCAACGATCCCTTCGCGATCTTCCTCACCCTGATGCTGGTCGAGTACATCTCGCTCGGCTCGAGCTCGCCCGGCCATGTGCTGATGGAGTTCGTGCTGGAGGCGGCGCTGGGCGCAATCGTCGGCGTGTTCGGCGGCCGCCTCGTCGTCATCGCGCTCAACAAGGTCGCGCTGCCGCAGGGCCTGCACGCGCCGTTCGTCACGACCGCGGCGCTCGTGATCTTCGGCGGCTCGCAGATCATGCACGCCTCGGGCTTCCTCGCGGTCTATCTCGCCGGCATCATCATCGGCAACCGGCCGACGCGTGCGCATAATTCGGTGGTGACCTTCCTGGATGCGGCGACCTGGCTGGCCCAGATCGTGATGTTCGTCCTGCTCGGCCTCCTGGTCTCGCCGAGCCGGTTAGGCGCGAGCGTGCTGCCGGCGGTCGCGGTCGCGCTGGTCCTGATGCTGGTGGCGCGGCCGCTCGCGGTCTTCTTGTGCCTGGCGCCGTTCCGCTTCAACTGGCGCGAAAAGATCTTCATCGCCTGGACCGGCCTGCGCGGTGCGGTCGCGATCTTCCTGGCCTCGATCCCGATGCTGGTCGGGCTGTCCAAGGCCTATCTCTATTTCGACGTCGCCTTCGTCGTCGTCATCATCTCGCTGCTGCTGCAAGGCTGGACGCTGGCGCCCGCCGCGCGCAAGCTGCATGTCGCGCTGCCGCGCGCCGAGCGCGGCCCGCGCCGCGTCGAGCTCGATCTGCCCGGCCAGCTCGAGCAGCAGCTTGTCGGCTATTCGGTGCGGTCCAAGAGCCTGTATTTCCGCCGTGGCCTGATCCCGTCCTGGTCCAAGCCGACGCTGGTGATCCGCAACCAGAACATCCTGACGCCCGCGGAGGCCGATCCGATCGCGCCCGGCGACTACATCTACCTATTGGCGCCGCCGGAGAAGGCCGAGTCGCTCGACCGCTTCTTCGTCGACATGCAGCCGAGCTCGGCGCCGGATCCGCATCTGCTCGGCGACTTCATGGTCTCCGGCGAGCACACGCTGGCAGAGCTTGCCGAGATCTACGGGGTGAAGGTGAGCGAGGACGAGGGCAAGCTCACGCTCGCCGACTATTTCGACGTCCATCTCGACCGCGCCCCGAAGGAGGGTGCGGAGCTCGCGCTGGACGAGATCGTCCTCGTCGCACGCAGCATCTCCGGCGGCCGCGTCAATGTCGTCGGCCTGCGCCTACCGGAAGAGGACGAGACACCGCCGCCGCTGACGCGCAGGCAGGCGCTGCGGAAGAAGCTGTCGGACATCTGGACGTCGGTGGCGGGGGTTTAGACGTCTCGTGTCCGCAGTCAGTTTCGTGTGACGAAGCCAGCCACGGGATCGTCATTGCGAGCGTAGCGAAGCAATCCAGAATCTTTCCGGGGAGACGGTCTGGATTGCTTCTCTGCGCTCGCAATGACGGTGTTTGCCGCGCCGTCCTGGCCCCATCTCGTCGGCCAATGATGTTGGCACCTCTCGCCCGTCATCCGCCACCAAATCGCCGCAACCGCTGAAGATTTGCGCGGCTTCGTGAACTCCGCATCCGGAACGCTCCGCGGCGCAGCTCGTTCTTCGCGTTGACAGCCAACGTCTTTGACAGGAGCAGTTCCATGCGAAGTTTCATCCTGCCTGCCATCGTCGCGATCGGTCTCGGATCGGCCACGCCGGCGATGGCCTATGACACCGGCGACCAGATATCGATGCAGGTCGCGCTCGATGTCGCGACCGACATCGGCGTCATGACGGTCTCTCACACCCAGTTCCTCGGCGATGAATGGCAGATCGAAGGCCGCGATCGCGCCGGGCGCTGGATGGAAGTCGATGTCGATGCCCGCACCGGCGAGGTCCGCAATGTCGATCGCGGCTGGTAAAGCCGAAACGACGAAGCGCTGAAACGCTGACAGCGCGAGATCCCTCCCAACGTCGCCCCGGCCCAGCGCGCAATTGCGCGCGGGAGGCCGGGACGACGGCGGTGGATGGATTGGCAGCGTGCCTCACGTCAGCACCTTTACCCCGCCCAACGACGTCACGCGCCCCTGCTTCAGCATCACGATCTGGGTCGCGAGCTGGCGCAGTTCGGCGGCGTCATGGCTGACATAGACCATCGGGACATTGGCCTCGTCGCGCAGCCGCACCAGGTAGGGCAGGATCTCCAGCTTGCGGCCCTCGTCGAGCGCGCCGAGCGGTTCGTCGAGCAGCAACAGGCGCGGCTTCGACAGCAGCGCGCGGCCGAGCGCGACGCGCTGGCGTTCGCCGCCGGAGAGCTTTCCGGGACGGCGGTCCAGAAGAGCGCCGATGTCGAGCAGGTCGATGATGCGCTTGTGTTGCGCAGGATCCGGCGCAAGTCCGTTCATCCGCCGTCCGTAATCGAGGTTCTGCGCGACGCTCAGATGCGGAAACAGCCGCGCGTCCTGGAACACATAGCCGATGCGGCGACGCCAGGTCGGCACGTGAATGCCGGCTGCGGTGTCGTCCACGGTCTCGCCGTCGATCACGATGGTGCCGCGGTCGGGGCGCAACAGGCCGGCGATCATGTTGACCAGCGAGCTCTTGCCGGCACCGGAGGCGCCGAACAGGCCGATGACGCGCCCCTCGCTGGTGAAGGCCGCGGACAGCGAGAACTCGCCTAGCTGTTTTTCGACGTCGACGCGCAGCATGGTCAGTTTCCGTGCAAGCGCTGGGTGGCGCGGCGGGCGAACCATTCGGCGGCGATCAGTGCGCCGATCGCGAGCACGATCGAGACGATCACGAGCCGGCCCGCGGCGGCATCGCCGTCGGGCGTCTGGATCAGCGAATAGATCGCCGACGAGATCGTCTGGGTCTCGCCGGGAATGTTGGAGACGAAGGTGATGGTGGCGCCGAACTCGCCGATCGCCTTGGCAAAGCCCAGCACCATGCCGGCGAGCACGCCCGGCAGCGCCAGCGGCAGCGTTACCGTGAAGAACACTTTCCACGGCGCCGCGCCGAGCGTTTCCGCGGCCTGCTCGAGCCGGCGGTCGATCGCCTCGATCGACAGCCGCATCGGGCGCACCAAGAGCGGAAACGACATCACGCCGCAGGCAAGCGCCGCGCCTGTCCAGCGGAACGCGAAGACGATGCCGAGATGGTCGGCGAGAAAGCCGCCGACGAGTCCCTTGC
Organism: Bradyrhizobium sacchari; assembly: GCF_002068095.1. Taxonomy (GTDB): domain Bacteria; phylum Pseudomonadota; class Alphaproteobacteria; order Rhizobiales; family Xanthobacteraceae; genus Bradyrhizobium; species Bradyrhizobium sacchari. The sequence goes on from NZ_LWIG01000069.1 coordinate 217,542, forward strand.
GGCCGAAGGTGAGGAGCAGCAGATAGCCGGTGACGACGGGCGGCAGCACCAGCGGCAGATGCACCACGGCGTCGAGCACCGACTTGCCCCAGAAGTCACGGCGCGCAAGCAGCCACGCCAGCGCGATGCCGAACGGCGTTGCGACCAGCGTTGCAATGACGCCGACCCTGAGCGAGAGCAGGATCGCCGTCCATTCGGCGGGCGAGATGTCGAGCATCAAGTCGCAGGCGTCAGTGGCAAAAAATCAGGTGGTCGGACTGATCAGGAATTTGAAGCCGTATTTTTCCAGAATGGTCTTGGCGGCCGTCGAGCGCAGGAAGGCGAGATAGTCGTTCGTTGCGGGCTTCGCGGTCGTGGTCGCCGCGACCGGATAGATGATCGCGGGGTGCGAATCCGCCGGGAAGGTGCCGACGATCTTGACGCCGGGCTCGACCTTGGCGTCGGTGGAATAGACGATGCCGAGCCCAGCCTCGCCGCGGGCGACCAGCGTCAGCGCGGCGCGTACGCTCTCGGCCATCGCGAATTTCGGCTCCGCCGCCTGCCAGGCGCCGAGCTTCTCCAGCGCGGCCTTGGCATATTTGCCTGCTGGCACGGACTTGACGTCGCCGGTCGCGATCCTGCCGTCGCCGGCGAGCTTGGCGAGGTCGAAGCCTTGCGCGATGGTGACGTTGTCGATCTTGGAATCCTTCGGCGCGATCAGCACGATGCTGTTGCCGAGCAGGTTGACTCGGGAAGGTTCGTTGATGGTCTTCTTGGAGACCGCGTAGTCCATCCAGTCGGTGTCGGCGGAAACGAATACGTCAGCCGGCGCGCCCTGCTCGATCTGCTTGGCCAGCACCGAGCTTGCGGCATAGCTGACGCTGAACTTGACGCCGGTCTTGGCGGTATAGGCGGCGTCGATCTCGTCCAGCGCGTTCTTCATGGACGCTGCGGCGAACACGGTGATGGTCTTGTCCTCCGCCGCGGCGGGCGAGAGGCTAGCGCCCGCGAGGAGGACGAAAGCTGTGAAAAGTCCAGCGATACGAATCATGGATGCGCTCCGTGCGAGCTCGCGCGCCAATACACGCGCAAATCTGGCGTTGGTGGGTCTGGCTTGCGACGGGCGGAAGCGCTGTTCCACGGGGCCTTGCGACGGCTTACGGCCGGCAGGGATATCGCAGTGCAAACATAGCAGGCCGCGGCCTCAGGTCAAAGGCGACCGTTTGTCGGGCGGCAGGGCTATTGGACCGGCAGGATCGCGATCGAGAGCGCATTGTCCCTGGCGCCGCTGACCTGAAGCACAAAGGGCTGCGCCGACAGCTCGTATTTCATGGTCTTGCGGATGCCCTCGCAATCGGTCGCGCCGCTGAAGGTCATGGGCTTGAGGAAATGGCCGTCCTGGACGACGTCGACCCAGGCTCCGGCCGACAGGCTGATCGTGTAGAGGCCGGCCTTCGGTGCCTTGACGCTGGTGAAGCCGGCAAAGGTGCCGTCCTTCGGCGCCCGCTCCGGCGGCGAGGGCAGTTTCGCTTCGCTCGGGGCGACCAGTCCCAGCGTGATGGCGGATGACGGCAGCGCCGCCTGCTCGCTCCCCGAGGCGAGTTTTGCACGATCCGGCGCAGTCAGCGCGGCACGCTCGCGCTCGACCGGCCACTTGAACTTGTCGCAGCCGCTCGGCTCCTCGGCGGCGAGAGAAGAGGTCGCGCCGATCATGAGCGCAGCAAGGACGGTGAGGACGCGCATATGAAATCCCATCGTTGGCCACGCGAACGGCGCGAGGCGTGCGGTCAGGCTTGTTGAAAAACGGGATGCGCATCCCGGGATGCCGCGGGCTTACGGCACGGCGGCGGGGATGATCCTAGCGCATTAGAGGAGGCGCACCAACTCTCTAGTTCGTCATCCCGGGGCGCGCGCAGCGCGAGCCCGGGATCCATAACCACAGGATTGTGTTTGGCGAAGATTCGGAGTGACCATCTCGCGCCACGATCACTCCCTGTGATTATGGGTCCCGGGCTCGCTGCGCGCCCCGGGACGACACCGGTTGGTAGGCGGCAGCTTACCCTACGGCTTCGCATCGCCCGCATGCAGTACCGCCTTGCACGCCGCCGGCATCTGCGCCAGCGTCATCGGCGGTTTGGGTTTCGGCGGCTCCGGCGGGGGCTTCGGATGCAGCACGGCGTCCGAGAACCAGTAGGAGAGATCGGCCTCCTTGCAGCCCTCGTCCTCGGACTGCGATGGCTGGCCCTCGCATTGGCCGGCGCCGGCCGGGCAGCGCATGCGGATGTGGAAGTGATAGTCGTGGCCCCACCAGGGGCGGATTTTTGAAAGCCAGGAGCGGTCGCCTTTGGCCTCGCGGCACAGTGCCTTCTTGATCGCGGCATTGACGAAGATGCGTTGCACCGCCGGCTCCTGCGCGGCGTCGCGCAGCACCAGGACATGGCCGGGGGTGAACACCTTCGGATCGATGTCGAGCCGGTCCTGGCGCACCATCATCACCGCCGACATCTCCTCGCGCTCCTCGCGCGAGAGCCGGCGGTCCGGCATCGGCGTCAGCCAGATGTCGGCGTCGAGGCCGATCTGGTGGCTGGCATGGCCCGACAGTGCCGGCCCGCCGCGCGGCTGGGCGATGTCGCCGACCAGGATGCCCGGCCATCCCGCGTCCTTGTGCGCCTTGGCCGCAAGGCGCTTGATCAGCGCGATCATATCGGGATGGCCGAAGTTGCGGTTGCGCGACAGCCGCATCACCTGCCAGTTGTCGCCGTTGAGCGGCATCTGCGCGGCGCCGCCGATGCAGCCCTTGGTGTAGGAGCCGATGACATGCGCCGGCCCTTTCGAGGGCAGCAGCTTGCGCGCGAACAGCTCCTTGGCACCGAGATGCGGATCGTTGGGGTTGGCCAGCGGCGGCAGCGGCTTCGGGTTGACGCTGCCCTTGTCCTGGGCCAGCGCGCCACTGGCGACCAGGAGCGTCGTCACAAGCAGGAGAGGGGTGAAGCGGCGGGGACTCATGCTGGCAGACTTATAGCCCAAGGCTGCGTCAGGGTTAAGAAATGGGGTGGTTGCAGGAATAACGTCCAAAAGCCGTGACTTGCCGATGCGCCGCGGCCGATTTTTAACGGCGCGATAACTCTGTCCTGTTTTGACCAAAATTCATGCGCGGCGCGAGGAATCGCCGCAGTCCGCATGCAATCGTGGATGATTTCGGAAATGATTCAAGCGCGCGCGCAATTTTGCGCCAGCGCAGCCTCCGATCGGGACGGCGAAACAGATTTGACGCGTCCGCCGGCCCATTTTGCGCCTCGCAAACAGGCAGGCGTCCCGGTGAAGGGCCTGCGGTCCGGTGGCCAGGTCGGCGAAGATTACTTTTTTTTCAGACACTTGCCCCAAGACTTGCGGCCACAGGGCGCGACTGGGACATGTGACGTTGAGTTTGGGGTCTCGAAAAGCAAAAAGACGAAAGCGCAACGTGCTTGGTACGGCCGGCAGGCGGCCGCGCAAGCCGCGATTCGCGCGCGCCCCGCATCCGGCCGTAGAACACGCCGAGCTCGTGCAGAGCCGCGCGGAGACCGAAGCTGCCGTCGCCGAGGCGCGCAAATCGCATGAGCGGCTGCGCCAGGCCGTCGACCTCCTGCCGCAGGGCATCGTGATTCTCGACCCCGAAGGCCGCTACGTCCTCTGGAACAAGCAATACGCATCGATCTACAGCAAGACCGCCGATCTGTTCGCCGAAGGCGCGCGTCTGGAGGATACGCTGCGCGTCGGCGTCGCCCGCGGCGACTATCCGGAAGCCGCCGGCCACGAGGAAGAATGGATCGCCCAGCGGCTGAAGAAGCTCTACGAGCCCGGCAAGCGTCACGAGCAGACGCTGTCGGACGGCCGCGTCATCCTGATCGAGGAGCGCCGCACCGATGATGGCGGCGTGGTCGGCCTGCGCGTCGACATCACGGAATTGAAGCAGCGCGAGGCCTCGTTCCGCCTGCTGTTCGACGGCAATCCCGTTCCCATGATCGTCTGCGCGCTCGACGACGAGCGCATCCTCGGCGTCAATGACGCCGCAATCGCCCATTACGGCTACAGCCGCGCCGAATTCGAGAAGCTGACGATCAGAGCCTTGCAGGCCTTCGACAGCGAGCCGCCCTGGACCATCGACGTGACCGGCGAGGAACAGGCCGGCCGCACCTGGAAGCACGTCAAGGCCGACGGTGCCTTGATCGACCTTGCGATCTATTCGCGCGAACTGACATATGCCGAGCGGCCGGCGGTGCTGCTCGCGTTGATGGATATCACCGAGCGCAAGCGCGCCGAGGCGCGGCTCGCCTTCATGGCTCAGCATGACGGGCTCACCGGCCTGCCCAATCGCAGCCTGTTGCGCCAGCAGGTCGACGAGATGCTGCTGCACACGCGCCGCAGCGCCGAGAAGGTCGCGGTGCTGATGCTGGGCCTGGACAATTTCAAGGCGGTCAACGACACGCTGGGACATGCGATCGGCGACAAGCTGCTGCGCGGCGTCGCCAAGCGGCTACGCTCCACCTTGCGCGAGGAGGACGCGCTGGCGCGCCTCAATTCCGACGAGTTCGCGATCGTGCAGAGCGGCCTCGCCCGGCCGGAAGATGCGGCAGGACTCGCAAAGCGTTTGCTCGAGGCCATCTCCGATCCCTATCTGCTCGACGGCCATTCCGTGGTGATCGGCGCCTCCATCGGCATCGCGATGGCGCCGGGCGACGGTGATGATTCCGAAAAGCTGCTCAAGAGCGCCGACATGGCGCTGTCGCGGGCCAAGGCGGATGCGCGCGGCACCTTCGCTTTCTTCGAGGCCGCGCTCGACGCCAAGGCGCAGAGCCGCCGCAAGATCGAGGTCGAGCTGCGCGACGCGATCCAGAACGACGTGCTGCGCCCGTATTACCAGCCGCTGATCGACCTCCAGAGCGGCCGCATCACCGGCTTCGAGGCGCTGGTGCGCTGGCCGCATGCCGAGCGCGGCATGGTCTCGCCGGCCGAGTTCATTCCGGTCGCGGAAGACACCGGCCTGATCAATCCCCTCGGCGGGCTGATGCTGCGCCGGGCGTGCCTGGATGCCGCAACCTGGCCGGACGATGTCCGCGTCGCCGTCAACCTGTCGCCACTGCAGTTCCGCAGCGGCAATCTGCTCTCGATGGTGACGGACGCGCTGAAGCATTCCGGCCTGCCGCCGCGGCGGCTCGAGCTCGAGATCACCGAGACGCTGCTCTTGGAGAAGAGCGCGCAAGTTCTGGCGACGCTGCATGCCCTGCGCGCGCTCGGGGTGCGCATCTCGATGGACGATTTCGGCACCGGCTATTCCAGCCTCAGCTATTTGCGCAGCTTCCCGTTCGACAAGATCAAGATCGACCAGTCCTTCGTGCGCGATCTGGGAGCCAACCGCGAGGCGCAGGCGATCATCCGCTCCATCGTCAGCCTCGGCAAAGGCCTTGGCGTCACCATCACCGCCGAAGGCGTCGAGACCGAAGCCGAGCTCAGCTGCCTGCGCACTGAGGGCTGCGACGAGGGCCAGGGTTTTCTGTTCAGCAAGGCCCGGCCCAATATCGAGATCATCAGCCTGCTGCAGGCCCAGCGCGGCATCGACGCCGCCGACGAGGACGCAGCGCTCGTGGCGTGAGCTGATCCGCTTCACCTCTCCCCGCTTGCGAGGAAAGGTCGGAATGCGCGCGTGGCGCGGATTCCGGGTGAGGGGGTACAGGTCTCCCGACGATCTCACGTGTGGAGAGAGGTCCCTCACCCCAACCCTCTCCCCGTATGAACGGGGCGAGGGAGCGCACCGGTGTTGCCGCCGCCATCACCCTCCCGCCAAAATCGCCTTCCCCACATCCTCAAAATGCGTATCGCGCGCCTGGATCTGCTGCGCGATCGCATGCATGTCGCGGAAGCGCCGCTCGAACGGCTGGCTGCGGAACACCGCGGTGGCGCCGGCCATGTGATAGGCCGTGTCGACCACCTTCGATGACTGATGGATGGTCCAGGTCGCCGCCAGCCGGACTGCGCTGCGATGTGCCGCGCTGAACTCGCCGGTCGCGAGGAGATCGCGCCACATCGCGTGCGCCGTCGCATAGAGATAAGCGCGCGCGGCGCGCAAATCGCCCTCGGTGCGGCCGATCAGGCCCTGAACCGCCCCGTTGTCGCGCATGGCGCTGGCCGCGAGCGACGGATGCTTTGCGCGCGCCAGCGCGATGGCTGCATCCAGCGTGGCACGCGCGACGCCGAGCGAGACTGCGGCAAAGCCGAGACTGAACGCGGAGCCGGTGCCGATCCTGTAGAGCGGCCCCGTCTCGCGCAGCGCGGACGGCACGTCGCGAAACGCGGTGAAGCGCTCGGGAATGAAGAGATCGGTCACCTCATACGAATCCGTGCCGGTGCCGGCAAGCCCGATCGCCTGCCACACGTCGTGCATCGTCGCGCGCGCGACCGGAAACAGGATGGTGCGCACCTCCGGCGCGCCGTCGGCATGTCTGCGCGGCACACCATCCGAACCGACGATGCGGACATGCGCCCCCAGCCAGCTCGCCTGCCGCGAGCCCGAAGCGAAATCCCAGCGCGCCGTGACGCGATAGCCGCCCTCGACCGCGCGCGCCTCATGCGCAATCGCGCCCCAGGCGAGGATGCCGGGCGCGGTGTTGAAGATCTCCTGCGCGGTGTCGTGGTCGAGCCAGGCCGCGATCATCGCGCAGACACTGCATTGGCCGAGGCACCAGGCGGTGGAGGCATCGGCCTTCGCGATCTCCTCCAGCATCTGCATGAAGATGTCAGGCGGCGCTTCGGCGCCGCCGAGGTTTTGCGGCAGCAGCGCGCGATAAAGCCCGTTCTCGATCAGCGCGTTCACGACCGCCGGCATCAGCCGCCGTGTCCGCTCGATCTCGTCGGCTTCACGCGCAATCAGCGGCGCGAGTGCGCGGGCGCGTTCGACCAGGCCGACGCCGGGAGTTGCGTTCATGGCTGCGTTTCCTCGCCCATTCTGCCGTGAGCGGTGAGAGGCAATGGTGGTCTATTTGGCGAAGAGGATCAAGCCAGCAGGTGCGCAGCCGTTCGGCAGCCACCAGCCGTGGATCAATCCGCGACGTCAGGCGCGCTTCCCGCCGACCGAGATGAACGCCATGAGGCAAGGCTCCGGCAACGGGTTGCGCCAGCGATGGCGCGTTCCGTTCTGCACGACGCAGTCGCCTTGGCGTAGATGCACCTTTTGCCCGTCGTCCAGCTCCAATGTCATCTCGCCACGAACCACGACTCCGTAGTCAATGGTATCCGATGTGTGCATGCCCGGCGTGCCGCGCTCGAAATGATCTCCCATGCCGGGGATCTTCTCCGACATTTCTCTGAGCCCGCTCTCGAACGTGACGCCGGGCGGCGGCTTCCAGCCTTCGGGGCGCTTCGGCGGATACGAGATCAATCGAAACATGGTGCCCCCGGGGCCCGGAAAGGCTCTCGTTCCGCTCGCCATCGGATCGGGCTCGAGGCCGGTGAGAGCCGGCACTCCTTCGGTCATGTACAATTCATAGAAGGTCAGTCCGGGATTGGCGTCGATCTCCACCACCTCGGGGGTTACGTCGAATGACTTGAACACCGACTTGCCGGTTTCATCGCGGCCGGTCAGCACGCGCTTCGGCGGCGGCAAATCGCTCGAATCCTTTGCGTTGGCGGGATGTGATGCCCCGACCAGCGCACTGCCGGTGGCGAGGACGGACAGCGCCTGCAGCAGCTGTCGCCGATCCCCGCCTTCGAACCGTTCGGAACGATGCACCACCACGTTCCGGGATTTGTTCCTGTGCCGTTGCCACAAGCGCCGAAGCAAGCTGCTCATCCGCGTTCTCCGTGGTGACGTGTCGTCGGGCCCGCACACAGCTACCAGATGCGCCGTCCGCCTGCCAAGTTCGCCAGGGCTCAAGCCATCCTACGGACTGTGTCCGCCTGGCCGAGACCTGGCGACCAGCCGGCGGCTGCATTGAACCTGTCCGGCTTCCGGCGGCACCAACGGCGCGTAAGTCCCTGTAACCGCGACGAGAGAAGGCGCGATGAGGACCCTGAAAGCATCGATCTGTGTTGCAGTCACCGCGCTTGCCTTGAGCTTGTCGCTCAGTGCGCCGTCCTGGGGCCAGGAGGACGAGGCGGGCACGCTCACGCGGCAGATGAAGGAGCTTTATCGGGCCGGCAAGTACGCGGAAGCGCTGCCGCTGGCCCAGAAGTCCCTGGCGCTTCGCGAGAAGGAGTTTGGCCCCGATGACGCGCATGTCGCGATGCCGCTGAACGACCTCGGCACGATCCATTACAATCTCGGCCAATACGCCGTTGCCGAGCCGCTGTACAAGCGCGCTTTGGCCATCCGGGAGAAGACGCTGGGCCCGGATCATGCGGAAGTCGCCATGGTGCTGAACAATCTGGGCGATCTCTATCGCGCGGAAGAGCGCTACGCGGAAGCGGAGCCGCTGCTGAAACGATCGATCGCCATCGACGAGAAAGTGCTCGGCCCCGGCGATCCGTCGATCGTCCTGCCGTTGAGCAACCTCGGCGCCGTCTACAGCAGCCAGGGCCGGTACGATCAGGCCGAGCCGCTGTTCAAGCGGGGCCTGGCCGTGCTGCAGAAAGCGCTCGGCCCCGACGATCCCGAAGCCACGGTGCTGATGAACAATCTGGCCGATACCTACATCAATCGGCATCGCTATGCCGATGCCGAGCGGCTGCTGAAGCGGTCGATGGTGGTGACCGAGAAGGCCTTCGGCCCCGATCATCCCGATATCGCGCAGGCACAGAACAACCTGGCTGCGCTTTATGCGCGTCAGGGCCGCAACGCCGAGGCCGAGCAGCTGTTCAAACGGTCGGTGGCCACGTTCGAGAAAACCCTCGGTCCCAACCATCCGGATCTCGCCGGTGTCCTGGATAACCTCGCCGGTCTCTACAAGGATCAGGGCCGCTATGCCGATGCCCAGCAGGTCCTGAAACGGTCGATGGCCATTCGCGGCAAGACGAGACCGATCTGAGCAGGCCGGGAAGGCCGGTCGAGAGGTCCTTGGTGTGCGGATCATCGCGGACCGCGTTGAGGGGGGTATCATGACGAAGCATGCAAGACTGCTCGGAATTGTCGTCGCCCTGACGTGGCTCGGTTTGTCTGCCACAACGGCGGCCGGCGGCCCATCGAAGGACGTGTGGAGCGGCGCCTGGACCTTCGAAATGGACCGCCAGGACCGGCCTTGGCTCTTCTTTTCCGACCCGAATGGCAAAACGGTATTCCGCATCGGCTGCGGTTCGCATTTCGAGCTCGATGCGGTCTATCCGGGGGACGCGCCGAAACAGGACCACACCGAGGCCTCGATCACGATCGGCAACGGCAAGACGCAAATGGATTTCGCCGGCTTCACATACGCCGGTCCCGAGTCCTTCCCGCCGAACACCTCGATGTTCAACCAGCCGGACCTCGGGCATCCCGAGCTTGCCGAGGACAAATGGCGCGGGCTGGAAAACCGCGTCCTGGACCTTTTGGGGGCCGGACAGCCCCTGAGGGTCGCGGCCGAAGGCAAAAGCTACGTGCTGCCGCCGGTCAAGGCCCCGCGGTGGCGAGCGCGTTTTCAGAAGGTTTGCTGACGCCTGACGGCGAGCAGGCGGGTACGCGTCTTCCCATAGCGCATTTTTTCTCGCAATTGATGGTTCGACCATGTCGGCATCGACGTGTCTCGATCGTCCTTGGATGGACATGTCCCGAACGAGCGGTGCATGAATCCCGCCCAGGTGAATTGATGTCACCTCGAGCCGTTAAAACCGAACCGGAGCAATACCCATGAGGATCACCGTCGAAACCAGCGTTGCAGCCCCGATCGATCAGGTCTGGCGCGCCTATACGACGCCAGCCGACATCGTGAACTGGAATGCCGCGTCCGACGACTGGCATACGACCAGGGCGACGGTCGACCTGCGGGACGGCGGCGCCTTCTCCTCGCGCATGGAGGCCAAGGACGGCAGCATGGGCTTTGACTTCGCCGGCACCTACACGAAAATCGTCGAACACAAGCGGATCGAATATGCGTTCGGCGAACGAAAGGCCGAAGTCGAGTTCGTGCCCGGTCCGGACGGAATTGTCGTCCGCGTCGTCTTCGACAGCGAACCGACGCACTCGGTCGAGCAGCAGCAAGGCGGCTGGCAGGCGATCCTCGACAATTTCGCACGATACGTCGAGGCGAAGCGGAAGACGTTGTGAGAGGCGCGGAGCCTTCGTGAGGCGCGCGGAGCCCTGGCGGGCTCCGCGTCTTCGTCTCCGATCCGGTTGCGCAATGAAAGGATGGGTTGAGCTCTTGCGAACCCATCAACCTTGATCGTCGCAATCGGGTCGCCAACGGGGAAACCCACCCCGCCATCCGACGAGCTCTCAGATGACGGCTGCGGCCAGCAGGGAAGCGCCGCCAGCCGCGACCAGCACGAGTCCTGGCCAGTTCGATTTGATTCCGAAGCCGCTACCCGGCGCCTGAGGTTCCAGCGTGTCAAGTCCAGAGCGAAGCCGCTTGGTCCCGCTCAGCCGGCCTCGCCAGATCGGCTGAAATGCCATCTGGAGCACCCCGACGAAAACAAGGAGCGCACCAAGCCATATGAGGGTCATGCTCGTCTCCTGCATCAGTGAACGCCGGGAGGCCGCTCTCCGCGGAAGCCACCGCGCCGTCGAGAGGAATCCTGCTTACTCTTCGTCCGGCTCGCGCACGACCGGCGGTTCATCATCCGCGGGCTCGTCGTCGCCGTCTTCGTCTTCTTCATCCTCGTCTTCATCGGGATCTCGGGGCGGCATCGTGTTGCCCGCGATCACGAAGCGACGCCGGTCGATCAGCCCAGTAAATTCCTCAAGGAGATGTGGGGTCATGTTATTGCTCCTATCCGGAGGTTCTCACCGACCGGCAGGATATGGGCCGCTCATCTGCCTAACAAAGGCCGGCCTGGTGCGCGGTCCAATGGCGGAGCGGTCTAGCGAGGCCCGTCGAACGGGCGGGGTCCCGGTGCCGGCCTTCCATATCGAGCCGCTCGAGCGGAGTGCCGCGATTACCACCGCAATCCAAATAGTTGTACGGTGGCTGTTCCCGCTCGCTAATCATCAGGGACCTCCACTCTGACGTGGAAACGTCATCCAGCCCGGATGGTTCCTCAGGCGCAAACAGATTTCGAAAAATCGAAAGAGCGCAGTGCCGCCATCGGGGCGGTTGCTCTGCATGGGTTTCTTCGCGCTATGCCGGCCTCGGAGTCCGGGCCGGGCGGTCCCGAGCCTCGCCTCAGCTATCGACCTTCAGCGCGGCAATGGGCTTCCTGCGGGAAGTGAAGATACGCTTCTGCGCAACATCGGTTTTGAGGGTCTCAAAGTGGAGGGCCTCGTCCTCAATTTGGCCCTGCGCGCCGTTGATCTGCATCAACTCTGACCACAGCGGTGCTCTTATGCTCCAGTAACCACAGGAGTGTGCCGATGCCGGTGCAGGACCAATCCACGTATCGGGAGCGCCGCGCCGAGGGCATGTCCATGAAGGCCAAGGCCGGTCTGGTCCTGATCGGATTTCTTGCCATCGCCGCAGCGCTGCTGTTCACCGAGCACAGGGCGCACGTCCTCGGGCTTCTGGTCTGGCTGCCGCTCCTTGCCTGTCCGCTGATGCACGTCTTCATGCATGGCGGACATGGTCACCATCACGGCCGTGGCCAGCCGAATGATTCGAGGAGCGCGTGATGCACGATGCCGCGCCCGCCTACGGCCTGTGGAGTCTCGTCATCGTCAACTCGGCGGTCTTCATCCTGTTTGCCTACAGCTTCTTCAAGCCGCAGACCTCCCGCGACTGGCGCTCCTTCGGTGCCTTCAGCGCTTTCCTGGTCGCGTTGTTCGTGGAGATGTACGGCTTTCCGCTCACCATCTATTTCCTTTCCGGCTGGCTGCAGTCGCGTTACCCGAACGTCGACTGGTTCTCCCACGACGCCGGCCACCTGCTCGAGATGCTATTCGGCTGGACGACCAATCCGCACGCCGGACCATTCCACGTTCTCAGCTACATCTTCATCGCCGCCGGCTTCATCCTGATCTCTGTCGCCTGGGGGGTGCTGTACGAGGCGCAGCGGACGCGCTGCCTGGCCACCACGGGCCCCTACAGCTACGTCCGTCATCCGCAATATGTCGGCTTCGTGCTGGTGATGTTCGGCTTTCTGTTGCAGTGGCCGACGATCTTGACGCTGGCGATGTTTCCGGTGCTGACCGTCATGTACGTGAAGCTTGCCAGGGACGAGGAGCACGAGGCCCGGACCGAGTTCGGCGAGGCGTATGCGCGGTATGCTGCGCAGGTGCCGGCGTTCTTTCCCCATCTCGGTCGGCGATCCGCTCGGGGCTCTTCCGGCGGCTATCGTCTCGGCTGACCTTCGCGCAGGGAGATGCCGGCGAAGGGCACCGGCTTGAAAGGACGTCGATGAGTGTGCCCGTCTTCACCGCAAAGGCGCTGACCAAGACCTACGTCTCCGGCGAGGTGATGGTGCACGCTCTCAACGACATCGACCTCGACATCGCCGAGAAGGAAGTGGTCGTGCTGCTCGGCCCCTCCGGCAGCGGCAAGACGACGTTGCTCAACATCATAGGCGGCCTCGATCGGCCGACCAGCGGTCGGCTGCTGTTCCGCGATCTGGACCTGACCGATCTCGAGGACCGCGAACTGACGAAGTATCGCCGCGACCATGTCGGCTTTGTCTTCCAGTTCTACAATCTGGTGCCGAGCCTCACGGCCTACGAAAACGTCGCGCTGGTCACCGAGGTCGCCAGCAACCCGATGCGGCCCGCTGACGCGCTCGCCCTGGTGGGGCTCGAGGAGCGGATGCATCACTTTCCCGCCCAGCTCTCCGGCGGCGAGCAGCAGCGCGTTGCCATCGCCCGCGCGATCGCGAAGCGGCCGGCGGTGCTGCTCTGCGACGAGCCGACCGGAGCGCTGGATTCGAAGACCGGCATCCGCGTCATCGAGGCGCTGCTTGGCGTCAACCGGCAGCTCGGGACCACCACGGTCATCATCACCCACAACGCCAGCATCCAGGAGGTCGCCGACCGGGTGCTGTTCTTTGCCGACGGTCGCATCTCCCGCATCCAGACCAACGAGACCCGGCGGCAAGCCGCCGAGCTCACCTGGTGACGACATGAAGGTGCTCGACATCAAGCTGTTTCGCGACGTCAGGCGGCTCTGGGCGCAGGTGCTGGCCGTCGCGCTGGTCGTCGGTGGCGGGGTTGCGACGCTGGTGCTCGCGGTGGGCTCGCATCGATCGCTGGAGGAGACCCGGATCGCTTATTACGAGCGCTACGGCTTTGCCGACGTGTTCGCGCAGGTGAAACGCGCACCGAAAGTGCTCGCCGACAGGATCGGCGAGATTCCCGGCGTCGCCGCCGTCGACCCCCGCATCGCCAAGCTGGCGCTGCTGGACGTTCCCGGCTTCTCCTCGCCTGCCAGCGCACAGTTCGTTTCGCTGCCCGACAATGGCGAACAGCATCTCAATCGGCTCTACATGCGCTCCGGGCGGCTGCCGGAGCCGGGACGGACGGACGAGGTCGTCGTCAACGAGCCGTTCGCCCGGGCGCACGGCTTCTCGGAGGGTGCGCGGTTCTCCGCCATCCTCAACGGCAGGAAGCGCGAACTCGTCATCGTCGGCACCGCGCTGTCCCCCGAGTTCGTCTACACGGTCGGACCGGGCGACCTGATGCCTGATGATCGCCGCTACGCCATCGTCTGGATGTCGGAGAAGGCGCTTGCCGGCGTGTATGATCTCGACGGTGCCTTCTCGGCGGTCGCGGTCAAGCTGCAGCCGGGCGCCTCGGAGCGCGAGGTGGTCCTGCGGCTCGATGCCTTGCTCGATCCCTATGGCGGGCAGGCGGCCCACGGCCGCAAGGACCAGACCTCGCACGCCTGGCTCGACCATGAGCTCGACATGCTCAACAACATGAGCCGCACGCTGCCGCCGATCTTTCTTCTCGTCGCCGCCTTCCTCGTCAATCTCACCTTGACCCGGCTGGTCGCGCTCGAGCGCGAGCAGATCGGCCTGCTGAAGGCGCTGGGCTATTCCGACAGCAGCATCGTGCTGCACTATTTCAAGTTCGTCGCCTTCATCGTCGTGATCGGCGTCGTGCTGGGCGGCGTCGCCGGCACCTGGCTCGGGCTGCGCGTCACCGCCCTGTTCGGCGACTTCTTCCACTTTCCGTTCCTGGTGTTCGCGAAGGCGCCGGACCTGTATCTCACCGCAGGCGCGCTCAGCGCGGCGGCTGCGGCGATCGGCGCGTTCCGGGCGCTGCGCGAGGTGGTGAAGCTGCCGCCCGCCGTGGCCA
>NZ_LWIG01000069.1:231870-262170 GCF_002068095.1 Bradyrhizobium sacchari
CGGTTGCTTCCGGCGCGCATCCAGCTCGATCGGGTCGTGTCGCAGCCGACGCTGATGATGATTCGCAACATCGCCCGGCATCCGGTGCGGGCTTTCTTCACCGCGCTCGGCATGGCGCTGGCGACTGCGATCCTTGTGGTCTCGCTATTCACGCGGGACAGCATGGAGCACCTGACCGATGTGACCTACTTCCTTGCCGACCGGCAGGACGCCACCATCGGCTTTGCCGAGAAGCGGATCGGAAATGTCGTGGCGCAGGTGAACCGGCTTCCGGGCGTTCTCGTCGCCGAGCCGTTCCGCGAGGTGCCGGTCCGGATCCGACACGGCAATGTCGAACGGCGGATCGTCATCAGCGGCCGGCCTGCCGACGCGGACCTCCGGCGCATCATCGACGTCGAGCTTCGGCCGGTGGTGCTCCCGGAGACGGGCCTCGCCATCTCCGGCATGCTCGCCCAGATTCTCGGCGTCGGGCGCGGCGATAGCGTCGAGGTCGATCTGCTGGAGGGCGCCCGGCGAACCGTCACGGTGCCGGTCGTCGCGACGGTCGAGGACTATTTCGGCATCAGGGGCATGATGGAGATCGAGGCGCTGCGCAAGCTGATGCGCGAAGCGCCCGTCGTGACCAGCGTCAATCTCAGCCTCGACGAGAACCGGACGGAGGACTTCTACACGGCCGTGAAGTCCATGCCGACGGTCGGCGGCGTAGCGCTGCAGCGCGTCTCGCTAGCGAATTTCCGCAAGACCGTCGCGCTGCTCGTCACCACGATGGCGAGCATCTACACCGGCCTCGCCGCCGTGATCGCGTTCGGCGTCGTCTACAACAATGCCCGCATCTCGCTGTCCGAACGGGCGCGGGAGCTGGCCAGCCTGCGCGTGCTCGGATTCACGCGCGGCGAGGTGCTGCGCATCCTGCTGCTGGAGCTCGCCATTCTCACCCTGATCGCCCAGCCGCCCGGCTGGCTGATCGGCTACGGCCTCGCCTGGGTGATGAAGACGAACCTTGCCGGCGAATTGATGCGCGTCCGCCTCGTGGTCGAGCACTCGACCTATGTCGTCGCCACGTCCGTCGTGGTGCTGGCCGCCATCGTTTCCGCCGCCGTCATCCGTGAACGCATCGACAAGCTGGACCTCGTCGCGGTCCTCAAGACGCGAGATTAGCCATGCCCGCCAACTGGACCAAACGTATCATCGGCGCCGCGCTCCTGGCGGTGATCGTGGGAGGGTTGGCCTGGTTCGCCTGGCCGCGGCCGGTTCTGGTCGATCTCGCGACCGTCGCGAAGGGACCCATCGAAGTCACGGCGGACGACGACGGCAAGACCCGCGTGCGCCATGTCTACACCGTCTCGGCGCCGATCGCAGGGAAGGTGTTGAGGATTTCGCATCCTCTCGGCGAGCAGGGGCTCTCGCTCCATGTCGGCGACGAGGTTGCCGCCAACCAGACCGTCGCCCTGATGCAGCCGGCTCTGCCCGGCTTCATCGACGCACGCTCGCACGATCAGCTGCAGGCCGAGGTCCTGGCCGCAGACGCCGCCATCCAGCAGCAGGAGGCGGAAGTGCAGCGGATCGAAGCCGCGCTCGACTTTTCGCGGACCGAGTTCCAGCGAGCGCAGACGTTGTTGCGGACGCAATCGACCTCGGCACAGGCCCACGACAAGGCGAAATTCGAGGTGGCCACCAATGAGGCCGCCTTGAAGAGTGCCAAGGCTCAGGTCGAGATGCGCCGCGCGGTGCGGACCAGCCTCGCGGCCCGGCTGATGGACCCGGCAAGCGCCGCCCCGTTGGCGGAGCCGACCTGCTGCGTCCGCGTGCTCGCGCCGGCAAACGGACGGGTGCTGAAGATCATCCAGGACAGCGAGACCACGCTTCTGCCCGGGACGCCGCTGGTCGATATCGGCAATCCGCTCGATCTCGAGGTCGTGGCCGATCTGCTCTCGACCGACGCGGTCCAGATCAAGGTCGGCGCGCCCGTGCGGATCGACGGCTGGGGTGGACAGCCGATCGCGGGAAAAGTGGTCCGGGTCGACCCGGCCGGTTTCTTGAAGGTCTCCGCGCTCGGCATCGAGGAGCAGCGGGTCCGCGTGACGATCGATTTCAGCGACCCGCCTGAGAAGTGGGTCACACTCGGACACGACTATCGCGTCGTCGTTCACGTGACGACGTGGAGCGCGGCCGAGGCGCTGACGGTGCCGGTGAGCGCCTTGTTCCGAAAAGGCGATCAATGGGCGGTTTTTGCCGACGCGAACGGCCGTGCCAAAACCGTGCCGGTCCGCATCGGTCACCGGAATAGCCGCACGGCCGAACTCCTCTCAGGACTAGCCGCAGGTGATCGCGTCGTGCTGCATCCGAGCGACCGGATCAGCGATGGGATCAGGATCGCGCAGAGGGGCGAGGACTAGATTCTCGGCTGTAAGGCAAGGGTTCGATGATGCCATTATGCCCCTGTTTTGCCCGACGGGTCAAACCTGATTTCGGTAAATCAAAAAAGCGTAATGCCGCCAAGGGGGCGGCTACTGTGCATGGGGTTGTTTTCGCACTTTTTTGTTTACCGGCCCCGGAGACCGGGCCGGCCCGTCCCGAGCGTCGCCTCAGCTATCCACCTTCAGCGCGGCAATGAAGGCTTCCTGCGGGATGTCGACCTTGCCGAACTGCCGCATCTTCTTCTTGCCTTCCTTCTGCTTCTCCAGAAGCTTGCGCTTGCGCGTGATGTCGCCGCCGTAGCACTTGGCGGTGACGTCCTTGCGCAGCGCGCGCACCGTTTCGCGGGCGATCACCTTGCCGCCGATCGCTGCCTGGATCGGGATCTGGAACATGTGCGGCGGGATCAGCTCCTTCATCTTCTCGACCATGGCGCGGCCGCGCCCCTCGGCGCGGGTGCGATGCACCAGCATCGAGAGCGCGTCGACCGGCTCGGCATTGACCAGGATCTGCATCTTGACGAGGTCGGCCGGCTTGTAGTCGGTGAGATGATAGTCGAACGAGGCGTAGCCCTTGGAGACCGACTTCAGGCGGTCGTAGAAGTCGAACACCACCTCGTTGAGCGGCAGGTCGTATTTCACCATCGCGCGGGAGCCGACGTAAGTCAGCTCCTTCTGCGCGCCGCGGCGGTCCTGACACAGCTTCAGCACGCTGCCGAGATATTCGTCCGGCGTGAGGATCGTCGCCTCGATCCAGGGCTCGTCGATCTCGGCGATCTTGACGACGTCCGGCATGTCGACAGGGTTGTGGATCTCGATCTCCTGGCCGTCGGTGAGCTTCATCTTGTAGATGACGCTCGGCGCGGTCGCGATCAGGTTGAGGTCGAACTCGCGCGACAGCCGCTCCTGGATGATCTCGAGGTGCAAGAGGCCGAGGAAGCCGCAGCGGAAGCCGAAGCCGAGCGCGGCGGAGGTTTCCATCTCGAAGGAGAAGCTGGCGTCGTTGAGGCGCAACTTGCCCATCGCGGCGCGCAGCGTTTCGAAGTCGTCGGCGTCGACCGGGAACAGGCCGCAGAACACGACCGGAATCGCCGGCTTGAAGCCCGGCAGCATCTCGGCGACCGGCTTCCTGTCGTCGGTGATGGTGTCGCCGACGCGGGTGTCGGCGACTTCCTTGATCGCAGCGGTGATGAAGCCGATCTCGCCGGGGCCGAGCTCCTCGACCTGCTGCATCTTCGGCGTGAAGAAGCCGACGCGCTCGACGTCGTAGGCCGCGCCCGTGCCCATCATGCGCACGCGCTGGCCCTTCTTCATCGTGCCGTCGACGATGCGCACCAGCACGACCACGCCGAGATAGACGTCGTACCAGCTGTCGACCAGCAGCGCCTTCAAGGTCGCGTCGCGATCGCCCTTCGGCGGCGGCAGGCGGGTGACGATCGCTTCCAGCACGTCGGGAATGCCAAGGCCGGTCTTGGCCGAGATCATCACGGCGTCGGAGGCGTCGATGCCGATCACGTCCTCGATCTGCTGCTTGACCTTCTCGGGCTCGGCCGCGGGCAGGTCGACCTTGTTCAGGACCGGAACGATCTCGTGATTGTTGTCGAGCGCCTGGTAGACGTTGGCGAGGGTCTGCGCTTCGACGCCCTGGCTGGCGTCGACCACCAGCAGGGAACCCTCGCACGCCGCCAGCGACCGCGAGACCTCATAGGCGAAGTCGACATGGCCGGGCGTGTCCATCAGGTTGAAGATGTAATCCTTGCCGTCCTTGGCGCGGTACTGCAGGCGCACCGTCTGCGCCTTGATGGTGATGCCGCGCTCGCGCTCGATGTCCATGGAATCGAGCACCTGCTCCTTCCCCGCCATCTCGCGGTCGGAGAGGCCGCCGGTCATCTGGATCAGGCGGTCGGCCAGCGTCGATTTGCCATGGTCGATATGGGCGACGATGGAGAAATTGCGGATGTTGGAAATGGGGACGGTCGTCATGGGCGCGGGATACCACTCACATCCCCGTGCGGCAACCATATTGCTGTATTTTCAGGGCCTTTCTTCACGCCAAGCTGATTCCACGGCAGGTCAAAACGCGCTAGCAAGCGAGCCATGTCCACCACCTCGATCCCCTCCGCCCGAACACGCGTAAAAGCCCGGGTGAGTTACAACCGCTTCCGGGCCTGGCTGGTGGCCTGCGCGACCCGGCCCGAGGCCCGCCTCTGGCTGGTGATCCAGCTCGCCATCTTGCATGCGGTGCTCTGGACCTTCATCCTGATCAATCTGAAGGCGGCGCAGGACGTTCACATGGACGTCGCAGAAGCCTGGGGCTGGGGCCAGAAATTCCTCTGGGGCTATGGCAAGCACCCGCCCCTGTCGGGCTGGGTCGCCGGCCTCTGGTTCACAGCGTTCCCGGCGAGGGACTGGGCGGCCTATGCGCTCGCCATGGCGACGGTCGGCATCGGCATGGTGCTCTGCTGGCTGGTCGCCTTGCGTGTGGTGGATGCACGGCGCGCGTTCCTGACCGTGGTGATGGTCGCGCTCTACCCGATCTTCAATTTCAAGGGTTTCAAGTACAACGCCGACCTGCTCCAGCTCGTCACGTTGCCGCTGCTGGTGCTCGCTTATCTCAACGCTTTCGAGAAGCGGACATGGCAAGCGGGCATCTGGCTCGGCCTTGCCGGCGCGCTGGCGCTGATGACCAAATATTGGGTGCTGACCATGATCGGCGCCATCGGCCTTGCCGCGCTGATCCATCCGGATCGGTTGCGGTTCCTCTCGTCACCGGCGCCGTGGGTGGCGATCGCGACGATGGTGGTGGCGATGGTCCCGCACATCGTCTGGCTGGCGGAGGCGCATTTCGTGCCGCTGACTTATGCCGGAGACACCTACAGCCTCGATGACAGCCGTCTCGTGCATCACCTCGTGGCCGGCTATGCCCTGCATAATGTCGCGCTGCTGGCGCTGCCGGTGGCGCTGGCCGCGCTCGCCATGGCGTGGGTGCCGCCGTGGCTCAGGCTGCTCGTGCGTGCGCCCTCGCGCATCGTCACGCGCGCCTGGGCGCGCGGCGCCAATCCGGGCGTCAATGTTGCGCAGGCGCTGAATGTCTGGATCATCCAGGTCATCGTCGCGGTCGGCCCGCCGCTCGGTGCGCTCGCCTTCAGCATCTACATGAAGACCGATTGGGGCATCTCGCTGTTCTTCCTGGTGCCGCTCGCGCTGGTCGCGATCCCGACGCTGCGGGTGCAGAGCGCGGTGCTGTTCAACGTCGCCGCGATCTGGCTCGTGCTCAGCGTCGCGACGCTTGCCGCTGCACCCTGGATCGCCGGGCGCGAGATGGCGGCCAATGCCGGCAACGCGCAGATCTATGGCGCGCGCTCGGAGCTCGCGCGCGAATTGACGCAGGCCTGGCACACCCGCTTCGGCTCGCGCTGGGCCGTCGTTGCCGGCACGATGGAACAGATCCAACCGCTGGTGTTCTATAGCCCCGATCATCCCTCCGCATTGCTGCCGTTGGAGGCCTGGGATTCCGGCCTGACCTCGCGTGATAACGCCAAAAAGTACGGCTTCATCGGCGTGTTCGATCCGAGCGACGGCCGCTTGCCTGCGTTCGAGAAATGGGTGTCGGAAGTTGCGCCCAACGCCGAGCGCATCGTGATGACCACGCGCCGCTTCACCCACGGCAAGGCCGGCCCGGCGATGAGCTGGAACGTCTACATCGCGCCGCCGGGGAAGTGAGCTTCTTACCTCGCCCCGCTTGCGGGGAGAGGTCGCAGCGCGAAGCGCGGCGGGTGAGGGGGTACAGGTCTAACGGCAATCTCACGTGTGGAGAGAGGCCCCTCACCCCAACCCTCTCCCCGTAAGAACGGGGCGAGGGAGCGCAGTTGAGCGCGTAGTGAGAGTTAAACCCCTTCCTCGTTGAACTTGCTCTCAACGAGCTCGGTGATCGCCGCGAGCGCAGCTTCCGCGTCGTCACCTGCCGCTGCAACCGTGATCGTCGTGCCCGGTCCCGCGGCGAGCATCATCAGGCCCATGATCGAGGTGCCGCCGACGGTCTCGCCGCCGCGCGTCACCCACACCTGCGCGTTGAAGCGCTCGACCGCCTGGACGAATTTCGCCGAGGCGCGGGCATGCAGGCCGCGCTTGTTGATGATCAGGAGCTCCTTGGAGATCGCGCCCGCGGGCACGCCTGCCGCCGCTTGTGGCGCGTCGTCGCTCATTTGCCGGCGAGCACGCGGCTGGCGATGGTGACGTATTTGCGGCCTGCTTCCTGCGCCATCGCGATCGCGTCCGGAAGCGGACGCTCCTCGCGCACCTTGGCGAGCTTTACCAGCATGGGCAGGTTGATGCCCGCGAGCACTTCGACCTTGGGCCGGCTCATGCAGGATATTGCGAGGTTCGACGGCGTGCCGCCGAACATGTCGGTGAGGATCGCGACGCCGTCGCCGGAATCGACGCGGTTAACCGCCTCGATGATGTCGCTTCGGCAGAGATCGGAATCATCTTCGGCGCCGATCGTGATCGCTTCGATTTGCTTTTGTGGGCCCATGACATGTTCAAGCGCCGCCTTGAATTCGTCGGCAAGGCGCCCGTGGGTCACAAGTACTAGACCAATCATCGGAAAACTCCTCGCGGGCGCTTTTGGTGCACCGCACGAACGCGCCACTTTGACCATCCAGAGCCCCCGCGCAAGAGGGGATGTTGCGTATCTCCCTGAATCTATACGGATGTATGAGGGGAGCTGCGCCGGTCTACTCGGTCGCGATAGTGGGGTTCATATGGTTACCATTTCCCTTCAAACAATCGCCTGAGGGCTTAGCAGAAGGTTAACTCTTGGTAGTGGTCAAGGCCGCAACAACCAAAGGGAGGGGCGAATGGTCGCGGCTGACGGGGATTCGCGGTATTTCGACACCGAAAATGCTTGTTTTCAGGGCTTCAGCCGCAGGAAGCCGCTCGGCGTCCTGAGCGTCCAGATCGACCACGAGACCGACGGTCGCATGCTCCACGAAATCGCAACGGCGGATTCCGAGGCCTCTGATCTCGATCAGCCCGGCCAGAACGGGCGCAGGGCGGACCTCAATTTCGTTGCCGACTGTCGCCAGATGGACACGGTCATCACCGACCAGAACGGCCCTTTCGAGCACGCCTGATCGCCCCACCATGATCAAATCGAAGGCAAGGCGCGATTTGCCGGAGCCGGAGGGACCGCGGATCAGCACTGCGATCTGTCCGATCTTGACGGCGGAGGCGTGCACGCTGGGACCGCCGTCGTTCGAGCTGCCTTGGCTCATAGCGCTGGCAGCCTCACCACGAAGTGCGCGCCGGCGATCGTCGGGACGCCCTCGTCATCTGGCGGGCCAGCGCGATTCTCCGCCCAGATGCGTCCGCCATGCGCGTCCACGATCTGTTTCGAGATCGACAGCCCGAGGCCGGAGTTCTGGCCAAAGCCCTGATGCGGACGATCGGTGTAGAAGCGCTCGAAGATGCGCTCGAGCGCGTCGTCGCGGATGCCGGGGCCGTCGTCGTCGACCACGATCTCGATTTCACCGCGGACGCGGCGGCAGGTGAGTCGCACCTTGCTGCCGGCTTCCGAGAAGGACTGCGCGTTGGAGAGCAGGTTGGAGACCACCTGTCCCAGTCGTGAGTCGTGGCCGGTCACCGCGAACGTGTCGGCCGGCCCGCGGCCCTCGAAGCGCGCCTCGACCGCGACGTCGTGGCCGAGCTTGGTTTCATTGGCGACGGAAACCAGCGTGCCGAGCAGGCGCCTGAGGTCGACGGGGATCGCATCCTGCCGCTGCAGCTCGGCATCGAGCCGGCTGGCGTCGGAGATGTCGGAGATCAGGCGGTCGAGCCGCTTGACGTCGTGCTCGATCACCTCGAGCAGGCGCGCGCGGCTGTTCTCGTTGCGCGCCAGCGGCAGCGTCTCGACCGCGGAGCGCAGCGAGGTCAGCGGGTTCTTCAATTCATGGGCGACGTCGGCGGCGAACATCTCGATCGCCTCGATGCGGCTGTAGAGCGCGTTGGTCATGTCGCGCAGCGCGCCGGAGAGATGCCCGATCTCGTCGCGGCGGCGGGTGAAGTCGGGGATCTCGACACGGGTCTTGATGCGGCGGCGGACGCGCTCGGCGCTGTCGGCGAGCCGGCGCACAGGACCGGCGATCGTGCTGGCGAGCAGCAGCGACAGCATGATCATGACGGCGGCGGCGACGCCGCCGACCTTCAGGATGGCGAGGCGCTCGGCGGTCACCATCTGGTCGATGTCGTCGCCCTGGGTCGACAGCATCAGCGCGCCGTGGATGGCGCGCGAGCGCAGCACGGGCACGGCGACCGAGACGATCACCTCGCCGCGGGCATTGACCCGCACCATCGAGCGCTTCTGGCCCTGCAGCGCATCGCCCACTTCCGCATAGCCATTGCCGTTCTCGGGGCCGAGCTCGCGATAGAGCGGCAGGTCGCCGCGGTTCAGCCAGGTGCGCACCGCGACCATGCCGCGCTCGACCATGCCGGGCTTCTCGGCGGACAGCGGCGGCAGCGGGAAGCGCAGCACGTTTTCGAGGTTGCGGCTGTCGAGCAGCAGGCTGCCGTTCGGATCGTAGATGCGGGCGCGCGTCTTGGTCGGCGAGATCAGCGTCCGCAGCACCGGCGCCACGCGCTCCGGATTGATCGGGAAATCCAGCGGCGAATAGTCGTCCGAGCCGCCATAGGTCTCGCCCGGCTTGAGATCGAGCAGCCGGTCGGGATCGATGGTGATGGCGTTGGTCTGCACGGTCGCGGAGGCCGCAATCGCGCCGGCAATGATCTCGGCCTGCACCAGGAGGCTCTGCGCGCGCGCGTCGATCAGGCCGGCACGGAATTGCGAGAGATAGAGGATGCTGGCCACCAGCGCGACGAGGCCGGCGAGATTGAGCGAGACGATGCGGCGGGTCAGGCTCGAGAAGGACAGCGCGAAGAAGAACTGCCCGGCGCGCTTGAGCCAGTTCAGCGGTCGCCAGCCCTGCGGCTTGTCTTCGACGACGTGCTCCGGAGCGCCGTCGGATGCGATATCCCCGGCGCTCTGGTTCGTGTCAGGCTGCGTTCGGTCCAGCAATGCTTATGCCCGCGTTAGGACAGCTCGTGGCAGTGGTCCCCGCATACTAGAGCCATCCCGGTCGTGATGGAATCAGAACCGGCGATGCTCTCAGTCCTTCGTGAAGGCGCCCGCCGCCCTCAGGCTTCCTTGAAGCGATAGCCGACGCCGTAGAGCGTCTCGATCATCTCGAACTCGTTGTCGACCACCTTGAACTTCTTGCGCAGCCGCTTGATGTGGCTGTCGATGGTGCGGTCGTCGACATAGACCTGATCGTCATAGGCGGCGTCCATCAGCGCGTTGCGGCTCTTCACCACGCCGGGCCGGGTCGCGAGCGCCTGCAGGATCAGGAATTCGGTGACCGTCAGCGTCACCGGCTCGTTCTTCCAGGTGCAGGTGTGGCGTTCCGGATCCATGCGCAGCAGGCCGCGGTCGAGCGCCTTGGCGTCATTCTCCTTCGGCGCGACGGTCGGGTCCTTCGGCGCCGAGCGGCGCAGCACGGCCTTGACGCGTTCGACCAGAAGGCGCTGCGAGAACGGTTTGCGGATGAAGTCGTCGGCGCCCATCTTGAGGCCGAACAGCTCGTCGATCTCTTCGTCCTTGGAGGTCAGGAAGATCACCGGCAAGTCGGATTTCTGCCTGAGGCGACGCAGCGTCTCCATGCCGTCCATGCGCGGCATCTTGATGTCGAGGATGGCGAGGTCGGGCTGGGTGGTGCGGAAACCATCAAGCGCGGAAGCGCCGTCGGTGTAAGTCATGATGCGGTAGCCTTCGGCTTCCAGCGCGATCGAGACGGATGTGAGAATGTTGCGGTCGTCGTCGACCAAAGCGATTGTGGGCATGAGCCTCTGCTTTCTGCTTTCCGTTTGGGTCGTGGCTTGAAACGGCGAGCAATCCAGTGATGCGCCGCATACATGGGTCCCGAACTTGGCGTTCGAACTTTTGTCACCGAGCAATGCAAGCTGGGCTGAAGTGTGACCAAGTTCCACGAAACACGGCAGATTCGCCGCATCTCGACCCATAACCGGACCCCCGTTTAGCCGAAAAAAGACCTCCCTTGCAACCACCTGAGCCGAGAAAGCCCATGCAACCGACCCCCGATTTCGACCCCGCAAAGCTCGCCAAATCGCTACTGAGGCGGTCGCGGCAGGGCGCTCTCGCAACGTTGATGGCGGGCTGCGGTGATCCCTATTGTTCCCTGGTCAATCTGGCGAGCCACCCGGATGGCTCGCCCATCCTGCTGATCTCGGGGCTGGCCGTGCACACCAGGAACATCCTCGCCGACCCCAGGGTCTCCCTGATGCTGGACGAACGGGCTTCCGGCGATCCCCTGGAAGGGGCCCGGATCATGCTGTCGGGGCGGGCGGAGCAGGCCGGGGACGAGAAGGAGTTGCTCCAGCGGCGGTATTTGGGTGCGCATCCCTCGGCTGAAGCCTTTGTTTCGTTTAAGGACTTTTCGTTCTTCCGGATCCGCCCCACGGGCACCCATCTGGTCGCCGGCTTCGGCCGGATCGTCGATCTCAAGCCCGAACAATTCCTGACCGACCTCAGCGGCGCCGAGGATCTGCTGGCGGCCGAAGAGGGCGCCGTGGAGCATATGAATGCCGACCACCGCGATGCCATGAACCTCTATGCGACGAGGCTGCTCGGCGCGCCCGCCGGCGACTGGCGCTGCACCGGCTGCGACCCGGAAGGCCTCGACATGCAGGACGGCCCGACCGCGCTGCGGCTGGACTTCCCGGAGCGCGTGACGGACGGCACGGCATTGCGCAAGATGCTGGTCCGCCTTGCTGGCGAAGCGCGCAAGACGATGGACCAGAGCGCAGGCCTTTGAACGCTGCCCCCCATCGCTGCGACCCAAGACCGAATGGTTTTGTGGCTCAGCGCGAGGGATCATGGCACGTCGTCGTTTGGCATTGGCCGCCGGACTTGGGCTCGCGATCGCCACGCTGCTCGCCCCTCCGGCCCTGGCCCAGAAGGGCAATCTGGCCGCACAGGGCGCGCGCATCAATGCGCTGAATCAGGCCGGCAAATATTCGGAAGCGCTGCCCTTGGCGCAGGCCATGGTCGCAAGCCTTGAGAAGACCGACAACGGCCGCGAGCTTTCGGCCGCGCTCAACAATCTCGGTCAGGTCTATGCCGGTCAGGGCCGCGACGATCTGGCCGAGCCGGTGTACAAGCGCGCGATTGCGCTGATGGAGAAGGCGCTCGGCCTCGACACCGGTTTGATCGCGCCCGAGCTAAGCAATCTTGCCGCGCTGTATCAGCGGCAGGGCCGCTTCACCGAAGCCGAACCGTTGTTCAAGCGCGCGCTGGCCGTCAGCGAAAAGAGCCTTTCGCGCGAGCATCCCGATGTCGGCCGCGCCCTGAACAATCTGGCCACGCTTTACGTGAAGCAGGAACGACAGGCCGAGGCCGAGCCGCTGTTCCAGCGGGCGCTGGTGATCTATCAGAAGGCGGCAGGTCCGGAGCATCCCGCGGTCGCCACCGTCCTGAACAATATCGGCCAGGTCGATCGCGACCTCAATCGCGATGCCGAGGCCGAGGCGCCGATCAAGCGCTCGCTCGCGATCCGCGAAAAGCTGCTGGGGCCGGATCATCCCGACGTCGCGCGCTCGCTCAACAATCTTGCCGGGCTCTACGAGCACCAGGCTCGTTATGCCGACGCCGAGTCGCTGTATCGCCGTGCGTTGGCGATCCGCGAGCGTGCGCTCGGGCCGGACCATCCGGACACTCTGACCTCGACCGGCAATCTCGCTTATTTCCTCTACGTGTCCGGGCGCACGGTCGATGCCCTGCCGCTTGCCGAAAAGACGCTTGCCAGCGGCCGTGCGCAGCTGCGTATCGTGCTGCCGATCCTGTTCTCCGCGCGGCAGCAGCACCTCCTGCCGGACGACAAGGCGCTCGACGAGGCGCTCGCTGCAATCCAGCGCGGCACGCAATCCTCCGCGGCATCGGCCGTGAACAAGCTCGCGGTGCGGCTTGCCGCCGGCAGCGATCGGCTCGCCGAGCTCGTGCGCAAGGACCAGGATCTTGGCGCCGAGGCCGAGGCGCTCGACAAGGCGATCACCGCGGCGGTGTCCAAGCAAGCCGGGCAGCGCGATGCTGGCGCCGAGCAGCGCAGCCGCGCGCGGATCGCAGCGATCACGAGCGAGCGTGCCGGCTTGCAGAAGACGCTCGCTGTCGAGTTTCCCGACTACGCCTCGCTCTCCAACCCGCTGCCGCTCGCGGTGAAGGACATCCAGCCGCTGCTGTCGTCCGATGAGGCGATGACGATCTATTCGGTCGTCGACAAGCAGAGCTACGTCATCGCGGTCACGCGCGAGGACGTGGACTGGAAGCAGGTTCCGCTCGGCACGAACACGCTGACCGACAAGGTGTCTGCTTTCCGCAAGGGGCTCGATGTCGGCAAGGCACGCGATGCCTCCGGCAAGTCAGGATTGTTCGACCTTGCGCTCGCCCATGAGCTTTATGTCGCGCTGCTCGGCCCGGTCGAGGCGCTGACGAAAGACAAGCGCAGCCTTCTGGTGGTCCCGTCGGCGGCGCTGACCGCGCTGCCGTTTCATCTGCTCGTTACCGAGACGCCGCAAGCTGCGGTCCCGGGCAAGCTCGAAGGTTATCGCAACGCCGCCTGGCTGTTGCGGCGTCAGGCCGTCTCGGTGCTGCCGTCGGTGATGAGCCTGAAATCGCTGCGCGTCTTCGCGCGCAAGGATCAAGGCGTCAAGCCGATGACCGGCTTTGGCGATCCGGTATTCAATCCCGCAACCGAAGGGCCGGCGGACCGGCGCGCTGGGAGCGGCAAGGTCGCCGCGCGCAGCATCGCGACGATCGCCTATACCGATTTCTGGCGCGGCGCCGGTGTCGATCGCACGCAGCTTGCGAAAGCGCTGCCGCAACTGCCTGACACTGCCGACGAGTTGAACGCGGTGGCCAAGGATGTCGGCGCCGGCGAGGTCGATATCCATCTCGGCCGCGATGCCAGCGAGACGACGCTCAAGCGTGCAGCGCTTGCTCAATACAGCATTATCTATTTCGCCACCCACGGTCTCGTTGCGGGCGACGTCAAGGGACTGGGTGAGCCGTCGCTTGCACTCTCCATTCCCGATCAGCCCTCCGAGATGGATGACGGCCTGTTGACTGCGAGCGAAGTCGCCCAGCTCAAGCTCAACGCGGATTGGGTTGTGCTGTCGGCCTGCAACACCATCGCTGGCGACAAGCCCGGTGCGGAGGCACTATCTGGGCTGGCGCGCTCGTTCTTCTATGCCGGCGCGCGTGCGTTGCTGGTCTCGCATTGGGCCGTCGATTCGGAAGCTGCCACCCGGTTGACCACGTCGACTTTCGCTCTGCTCAAAAACGAACCAAAAATCGGTCGTGCCGAAGCTTTGCGCCGCGCCATGTTGACGTATGTTGACGACACCTCGTCGCCGCGCAACGCCTATCCTGCGATGTGGGGACCGTTCGCGCTGATCGGCGAAGGTGAGGTACGATAGAACGCCGCGTGGGATTGTGCGTCGCAACAACCCCTCATAACGCCGAAACACGCATTTGGTTGCGCGATCATTCGTGATTTCTTGATGCACCTGCTCAGAGCTGACATGCGCGACGTTTGGCGCGGTCCTTGAATAAACCAATTCCTGCGGGATCAGCTTGGCAACGCCAGCGTTCATCAGTATTAGGTCGTCCAGCCGAGGCCGGATGGCCTGCTGTTCACGGTGACCGCGATGGTGCCAAAGCTTGGTCGCGCTGAGTGTCGCGGGTTCTAGGAGGATTTTTTCGTGCAAGAGACGGGCGTGCGCAACGGTGCCTTCGGCGCCGACAAATTCGGCTTAAAGAAGCTCAAGCAGATTCACTGGAACCTTGGTGCGCCGCAACTTTATCAATACTCGCTCTCCGCGGGCGAGGCGGTGCTGTCCGCAGACGGCGCGCTCTGTGCCGACACCGGTGAGTTCACCGGCCGCAGCCCCAAGGACAAGTTCACGGTGCGCGACGCCACCACCGACAAGAAGATGTGGTGGGCCGGCAACCAGTCGATCACCGCGGAGCAGTTCGAGGCGCTCTACCAGGACTTCCTCAAGCACGCCGAAGGCAAGACGCTGTTCGCGCAGGATCTCTATGGCGGCGCCGATCCGGCCTACCGGATCAAGACGCGCGTCTTCACCGAGCTCGCCTGGCACTCGCTGTTCATCCGCACGCTCCTGATCCGCCCCGAGGCGGTTGAGCTGTCGAGCTTCACGCCGGAGCTCACCATCATCGACATGCCGAGCTTCCGCGCCGATCCGAAGCGCCATGGCTGCAAGTCGGAGAACGTGGTCGCGATCGACTTCGCCCGCAAGATCGTGCTGATCGGCGGCTCCTACTATGCCGGCGAGATGAAGAAATCGGTCTTCACCACGCTGAACTACTATCTGCCCGAGCGCGGCGTGATGCCGATGCACTGCTCGGCCAATGTCGGCGCCAAAGGCGACACCGCGATCTTCTTCGGGCTGTCAGGCACCGGCAAGACCACGCTGTCGGCGGATCCGAACCGCACGCTGATCGGCGACGACGAGCACGGCTGGGGTCCGAACGGCGTCTTCAATTTCGAAGGCGGCTGCTACGCCAAGTGCATCAAGCTGTCGCAGGAAGCCGAGCCGGAGATCTACGCCGCAAGCACGCGCTTCGGCGCGGTGCTCGAGAACTGCGTGCTCGACGAGGACACCCGTGTCGTCGACTTCGACGACGGCTCCAAGACCGAGAACACCCGCTCGGCCTACCCGCTCGATTTCATCCCGAACGCCTCGCGCACCGGCCGCGCGCCGCAGCCGAAGAACGTGGTGATGCTCGCCGCCGACGCCTTCGGCGTGCTGCCGCCAATCGCAAAGCTGTCGCCGGCGCAGGCGATGTATCACTTCCTGTCCGGCTACACCGCCAAGGTCGCCGGCACCGAGCGCGGTCTCGGCAATGAGCCGCAGCCGGAATTCTCGACCTGCTTTGGCTCGCCCTTCCTGCCGCTCGACCCCTCCGTCTACGGCAACATGCTGCGTGACCTCATCGCCCAGCACAATGTCGACTGCTGGCTGGTCAACACGGGGTGGACCGGCGGCAAGTACGGCGTCGGCTCGCGCATGCCGATCAAGGTGACGCGGGCGCTGCTCACTGCCGCGCTCGACGGCAGCTTGCGCAATGTCGAATTCCGCACCGACAAGTATTTCGGCTTCGCGGTCCCGACCGCGCTGCCGGGCGTGCCGGCGGAGATCCTCAATCCGGTCAACACCTGGAAGGACAAGGACGAGTTCGACAAGACCGCCCGCGCGTTGGTCGGCATGTTCCAGAAGAACTTTGCCAAGTTCGAAGCCCAGGTCGATGCCGAGGTGCGTGCGGCCGCGCCCGATGTGAAGCTCGCGGCGGAGTAAGGTCGCGGAGGTTGAAATACAAAAGGGCGGCCGCAAGGCCGCCCTTTTTGTTTGTTGCACGATCTCTCACCTCGTCATTGCGAGCGCAGCGAAGCAATCCAGACTGCCTCTGCGGAGGGATTCTGGATTGCTTCGTCGCTACGCTCCTCGCAATGACGTGGAAGCACCTACGCCTTGAAATACGCAATCTGCGTCGTGGTCGCGAGCAGCCGTCCGTTCGGCGACCACAGCTCGGCGTTCTGGTCGGCGTAGCTCTTGTGCATGATCTTTGAATCCACGGTCGCGAGCACGCGGGTGATGTCTTCGGCTGCGAGCTCGTCGCTGTCGGTGTGGAAATAGGTTGTCAGTGACACCGTGCCGAACGGCACGAGCTCGCGCCGCGCGTGGAAGATGCGGCCGAAGAACGCGTCCGACATCGACATCAGCGACAGCATGTCGAGCTGGCGCGGGGTGCGGTCGCTGATCCAGATCTTCGAATA
Source organism: Bradyrhizobium sacchari (assembly GCF_002068095.1). Classification (GTDB taxonomy): domain Bacteria; phylum Pseudomonadota; class Alphaproteobacteria; order Rhizobiales; family Xanthobacteraceae; genus Bradyrhizobium; species Bradyrhizobium sacchari. Next base: position 248,207 of record NZ_LWIG01000069.1, read on the forward strand.
GGTGCTGGCAAGCTCGGCCTGCGGCGGGCCAATGCGCATCTCGCCCTCGACGAAGCGGAATTCATACTGGTTGGCCCACGCCGCTGAGATTTTCGGGAACGGCAGCGTCTGTTCGAACGGCTTTGCGTCCGGGGCCTTCGCCACCCGGTGTTCCCAGGACGGCCGGCGCTCGGCGAACACGGCGGTGGCGAGCGTTGCGACCTCGCCGCCGCCTTGCGACAGTTCGACGCTCCAGTGCTGGCTGGAGCGGTTGGCCTTCACCAGCCGCACGTCGAGATCGAACGGGCCCTTCGCGATCGGCGCGCAGTAATTGACGGTCAGCGCCAGCGGATCGCCGGCGCGTTGCGGATGCTCGATCAGCGCACGCAGGATGGTTGCGGCGGTGGCGCCGCCGAACGGGCCGACGAAGGCCCAGTAATCGTCGCTGGTGTGCCCCTGCCAGCTGCTGTCACCGGCGGTGATGCGCGTGGCGTCGTCGAACGGGTGCGGAAGCTTGGCGTGCATTGGTGGTCCTCGATGCCCCCCAGCCGTCATTGCGAGCGCAGCGAAGCAATCCAGACTGTCTCTGCGGAGGGACTCTGGATTGCTTCGCTGCGCTCGCAATGACGGAGGTTGAGGTTACGGCGCCGGTATCACCGGTGCCGGCTGGGGATGATGACGATCATATCATCATCCCTGCATGCCAAATCAATAACCTCGCAGGTCGCGCCCCTTCCACGTCGCGGAAAATCAGCCGGCGACGTCGCGCAGGTTCGGCAGCAGCGGCGTGGTCGGGTTGACCGGCACGTTCCAGATCTCCTCGGCATATTCGCGGATGGTGCGATCGGAGGAGAACCACGCCATGCGCGCGACGTTGAGGATTGAGGCGCGGGTCCAGGCCGGTGCCACCTGCCAGCGCGCATCGACCGCGCGTTGCGCCTCATAATAGGAATCGAAATCGGCGCTGACCATGTAATGGTCGAGATAGCGCAGCGCATGCGCGATGGATTCGAAGCGGCCGGGATCGCCGGGCGAGAACTCGCCGGCACCGATCGCATTGATGGCGCGCTGCAGCTTCGGCGAATTGCGGATCACGTCGGAGGCGTCCAGGCCCTGCTTCCGGCGGATCATGACGTCGCCGGCCTCCATGCCGAAGATCGCGATGTTCTCCGCGCCGACATGGTCGCGGATCTCGATATTGGCGCCGTCGAGGGTGCCGATGGTGATGGCGCCGTTGAGCGCCAGCTTCATGTTCCCGGTGCCAGAGGCCTCCATGCCGGCGGTGGAGATCTGCTCGGAGAGGTCAGCTGCGGGAATGATGACTTCGGCGAGGCTGACATTGTAGTCGGGCAGGAAAGCGACCTTCAGCTTGCCGCCGATCGCGGGATCGTTGTTGACGACTTCCGCGACGTCGTTGATCAGCTTGATGATCAGTTTTGCGTAGCGATAGCTCGCCGCCGCCTTGCCGGCGAAGATCTTCACCCGCGGCACCCAATTGCCGTTGGGGTCGTCCTTGATCGACTGGTACAGCGCGACCGTCTCGATGACGTTGAGGAGCTGGCGCTTGTATTCGTGGATGCGCTTGATCTGCACGTCGAACAGCGCGCCGGGGTCGACCTTGATGCCGAGCCGCTCGCCGATCAGGCGGGCCAGCGCCGTCTTGTTGTGATGCTTGACGGCGCGGAACTTCTTCTGGAATTCGACGTCGCTGGCGCGGGCCTCGATCAGCGAGAGCTGGGTCGGATCGTCGAGCACGGCGTCGCCGCAGGTCTCGCGGAGCAGGTCGGTCAGCTTCGGGTTCGCCAGCATCAGCCAGCGGCGGAAGGTGATGCCGTTGGTCTTGTTGGTGATGCGGCCGGGATAGAGATGGTTGAGGTCGTGGAACACGGTCTCGCGCATCAGGTCCGAATGCATCGCCGAGACGCCGTTGATGCGGTGCGAGCCGACGAAGGCGAGCTGGCCCATGCGGACCCGGCGGCCGCTCTTCTCGTCGATCAGCGAGACCGAGGCTCGGAAGTCGATGTCGCCGGGCGCGCGCGCTTCGGCAAGCGCCAGATGCTGCACGTTGATGCGGTAGATGATCTCGAGATGACGCGGCAGCAGCCGCTCGAACAGCTCGACCGGCCAGGTCTCCAGCGCCTCCGGCAGCAGCGTGTGGTTGGTGTAGGAGAGGGTGGCGACCGTGATCTTCCAGGCCTCGTCCCAGCGGAAATTGTGCAGGTCGACGAGGATGCGCATCAGCTCGGTGACGGCAAGGCTCGGATGGGTGTCGTTGAGCTGCACCGCGACCTTGTTCGACAGGCTGCGCAGCTGGCCGTCCGACGACAGATGCCGCTTGACCAGGTCCTGCAGCGAGGCCGAGACGAAGAAATATTCCTGGCGCAGCCGCAGCTCGCGTCCTGCCGGGCTCTCGTCGTTCGGATAGAGGAATTTGCAGATCGCCTCCGCGCGCGCCTGCTCGGCGCTGGCGCTGACATAGTCGCCTCTGTTGAAGGCATCGAGCTTGAGCGGATCGGGCGAGCGCGCCGACCACAGCCGCAGCGCGTTGACGTGCTGGCCGCGCCAGCCGACGATCGGCGTGTCATAGGCGATCGCCTGCACGGTCTCGGCCGGATGCCAGATCGCGCGGTCGCGGCCCTTGTCGTCGACATGCTCGACACCGCCGCCGAAATTGACGTCGTAGATCACCTCGGGCCGCTGCAATTCCCAGGGGTTGCCGAAGCTCAGCCATTCGTCGGGATATTCCTGCTGCCAGCCCTGATTGATGATCTGGCGGAACAGGCCGAAATCGTAGCGAATGCCGTAGCCGATCGCGGGGATCGACAGCGTCGCCATGCTCTCCATGAAGCAGGCGGCAAGCCGTCCGAGACCGCCATTGCCGAGCGCCGCATCCGGCTCGCATTTGCGCAGCTCCGGCAGCGAGACGCCGAGATCGCCGAGCGCGACCTCGAAGATCTTCAGGAGGCCCATGTTGTTCAGCGCGTCGGTGAAGAGGCGGCCGATCAAAAATTCGAGCGAGAGATAATAGACGCGCTTGCGCCCGGCGTCGTAGCTGCGCTTCTCGGCGCTGAGCCAGCGATGCACGATGCGGTCGCGCAGAGCGAGCGCGGCGGCCTGGTACCAGTCATGCTTCGTCGCCATGCCGGCGTCCTTGCCGATGGCAAGGCGCAGCTTCGCCAGGATCGCGCCCTTGATCTCGGCCAGCGCGAGCTCATCGATGGGCTGGCCGGGAGCGGGAAAATTTGGCTGGAACGATTGATCTTGCAAGGCCGTCACTTCCTGGTCGAAACAACACCACTGAACCTACGCGTCCTGCCTCTGCACCGGAACCATTACTGGCGCGGCCGTGCACTGCGCTGGCGCAAATTTATGCAAGGAACGGGCCGCTTTGGGAACCCGGGCGAGCACGGAAAGACGCGGATTTCCTTCTAGAGTGGCGGCCAATTCGGCCATCAGTGTGGAGGAGCTGTCATGCGACTGTTGATCGAAATCGCCGCCGCGACCTTCCTCGTCGTCTGCATCACCGCCTCCAGCGCGGCCTTCGCCGCGAGCAAGATGGGACGCAGCGCCGACGGCCTCAGCTGCGGCTTTGCCGTCCCGCAAAATGCCTCCCCCGCCGCCCGCTGCGTCGCCATCAAGCGCCAATGCGGCGGCAAGTTTTACGCGAATGCGTGCGGGGACAGGTTGGTGTCGGCGGCGAATTGAGGGGGGTGGACGGCGCTGTCGATGCAGCGTTGCTTGAGCGCCAGCTCTCACCACATCGTCGTCCTGGCGAAAGCCAGGACCCAGTACCCCGACTGTCAAACGAGTCCCGACCGGTCATTCCAATCGGGATTGTCCTTCTCGATCAGTTTGATCTTCCAGTCGCGCTTCCAGAACTTCAGCCGCTTCTCGCGCGCGATCGCTTCCTGCGGCGTCGCGAACGCTTCGACGTGAACGAGGCGGAAGATCTTGTACTTCTGCACGAACTTGGAGCCACGGCCGGAGCGGTGCAGCTCGAGCCGCGTGCGAAGGTCGTTCGTGACGCCGATATAGATCGTGCCGTGATGGCGACTCGCGAGGATGTGGACGTAGTAGCTGCCTGCGCTCATGTGGCTTCAGCTCGCAAAAGCAACGCCGGCCGGGGTAATGGGTCCTGGCTTTCGCCAGGACGAGACTGTCATTGTGGCCAGCGTCCGGCGCGAGAACAAATTAAGAACAAATTAGTAAGTCTTTGATATATCATTGTGATTCGGCGCGTTGCCGACACAATATCTAGCGTCTGCCAGACTTCGCGAGGACTAGATGTCCACCATTGCTTTCGACCAGTTTGCCCTCACCCGGATCGCCGATTTCGCGCGCTCGCTGTCGCGGCTGCATCAGGCGGCGCGGCGGCAGAGGATCGACGATGACCAGTTCGACCGCGAGTTCAACGCGGTGTGCCAGTCGATCTGGGGCTACACCATCGACGACGTCAGCGACGATCTGTTCTCGACCGAGGATCATCTGTTTCTCGATACGCTGGACGAAGCGCATGCGCGCATCTTCGCGGCCGAGCAGGGTTATGACCTCGTGGGTGAGACCGGCATGCTCACCGACTGGTGGGGATTCTGCTGGATGATCTTGGCCGAGAAGCGTGGCCTGCTCACGGCTGAAAACCGAGCGGCAGCGCGCGCGGCGATCGAGGAGAAATATCTGGCGGCCCCGAACGTGATCGGGGTGATCATCGGGAGGTAGTGCTCCATCCTCCGTCATTGCGGGGAGCGAAGCTACGAAGCAATCAAGAATGCCTCCGCGGAGGGACTCTGGATTGCTTCGCTACGCTCGCAATGACGGCGTGGTTACAGGCGTGCTCGACTAGTCCAATCCTGCCCGCTTCGCCGGCTTCTGCGTCTTCGGCACCGTCACGTCAGGCACCGCCTCGCGCACGGCCTCGGCCGGGGCCGGCGCATCGGCCGGTACCGTTTCCGCGCGTACCGGGGCCACTTTCATCTCGCCGAGGCGGGCGCGGACCTGCGCGGTGAGGCCGGGATAGGAGGCGACCGGGGTGAAGTCGGCAGCCTGGTCGTTGCCGACACGGATGCCGGTATAGGCGACGAGGCCGTCGGAGGTCGCGATGACGTCACCGGCTTTCAGCGAAGAGTCCAGCGCGAGATCGACCGGCGCAAGGCCGACCGGCTCGCGGCCGTTGCAGGTGCAGTCCGACCGCAATGCCTTGCGATAGGCGAACGCGTTCTCGCTGTCGGCGTAGCGCTCGCCGGTCTGGGAATAGGCGCCGTCGATGGAGGAGCCGAAATAGACCTTGGTCGCGGTGGCGGGACAGAATGCCTGACACATCTGCGCGGGCGAGACGAGGCCGCGCATCAGCGGGAAATATTTGCCGTCACAGCTGCGTACGCAGAAGGCAGGTCCCGAGCCGCCGGCCGCGGCCGATCGTGTCGGCGGCACATATTGCGGGGTCGCGGCATTCTGCTGGCCGGTGAAGGGATCGGCGTAGGAGCTCGCCCCCTGCGGCACCTCGCGCTGCGGCCGCTGCTGCTGTTGCATCCCGCCGAAAAAGAAGTCGAACAGGCCCTCCGCCGAAACCGGGGCGGGAGCAGCGAGCAGCGGAGCTGCAAGCATGGCGGCCACAAGCATCGCGCGACGCCGCCGGCGCGCATGGGACATGACTGTACGCAATGCTTACTCCACCCGACGCTACTGAACCGGCTGGGACCATCAGGTCTCAGCACATGATTCACCATAAGGCGCGATGGTAAATGAGCAGTTGCGCAGAGGCGGTTTCAAGACGAGGCGGTGGCCTCTTTAAGGCCGGGCGCAGCTTTGGACGGATGGTTGCTTCCGGGGCACACTGAGGCATGACGGCGAAGGATATTCCGCCGCGTCAAGCCTTCAAGAACTCCGACGCCTTGTACAGCGAGCGGAACGGCAGGCCGGCCGCACCGAAGGTGTCGGTGGCGCCTTCCTCGCGGTCGACCATGGTCAGCACCAGCACGACCTCGGCGCCGGTCTCACGCACGGATTCCACCGCCTTCATCGCCGAGCCGCCGGTCGTGGTGACATCCTCGACGATCACGACGCGCTTGCCCGCCAGCGTCTCGCCCTTGGGCAGGCCCTCGATCGCGAGCTTGGCGCCGTGCTCCTTCGGTTTCTTGCGCACGAAGAACGCCGCGATCGGATGGCCCTTGATCCAGGAGATCTGCGCCAGCGCGCCGGCGAGCGGCACCGCGCCCATTTCGAGGCCACCGATGAAATCGAGCTGGTCGTCCTTCAGCGCTTCGTAGGTCAGCTCGGCCAGCAGCGTCGCGCCCTCGGGGTCGAGCATGGTCGGCTTCAGGTTGAAGTAGAAATCGCTCTTGCGGCCCGACGCGAGCGTCACCTCGCCGCGGCCGAATGAGCGCCGGCGGATGATCTCGAACAGGCGGGCGCGGGAAGCGGATTTCGACACGGCGGTCCCTCGAACAGCATTTTTGGTGGAGGCGGAATTTATCCGCGACGGCTGCGACATTCCAGAGGGGGCAGGCCCCGCAAGACCACCGTCAACAGGCCATCGCCCGCGGCGACCGGACACCCACCATGCCCCACCGCTGGTTGAAAGACCGCGATGTCCTGGGCTAGTGGGATGCCAGACAATGCGGGAAGGAACAGCCACATGACTATCGAGCTCCATACCTGGAATACGCCGAACGGCCGGAAAATCTCGGTCGCGCTGGAGGAAATGGGGCTGTCCTACAAGGTGATCCCGGTGAACATCACCAAGGGCGAACAGATGGCGCCGGAGTTCCTCAAGCTGTCTCCCAACAACAAGATTCCCGCCATCGTTGACCCCGAGGGTCCCGACGGCAAGCCCGTCAGCATCTTCGAGTCCGGTGCGATCCTGCTCTATCTCGGTGAAAAGACCGGCAAATTCCTGCCGAAATCGCTTTCCGCGCGCATCCCGGTCTACGAATGGCTGATGTGGCAGATGGGCGGCTTCGGCCCGATGCCCGGCCAGGTGCACCATTTCATCGCGCTCGAGAACGAGCAGGACCGGACCTATGGCCTGAAGCGCTACATGGCCGAGACCCGCCGGCTCTACGGCGTGCTCGACCGCCAGCTTGAGAGGCGCGACTTCGTTGCCGGCGACCTCTCGGTCGCCGATTTTGCCATTTTGGGCTGGGCCTGGCGTCACCCTCGCCACAAGGTTGATCTGGCCGACTTCCCCAACGTCAAGCGCTGGTACGAGGCCCTGATGGCCCGACCGGGAGTGAAGCGGGGGATGGACGCGAAGCTGGATTGAGGCTTCGCTCTTACCCCTTACCCTCTGTGGGAGAGGGTAGATCGCCGCGAAGCGGCGAGACGGGTGAGGGGTTTCCATCCTCACGCTCCCGCAAGGGGAGAAGCCTCACACCTTCTTCGCTTCCACCGCCATCCGCACCGCGAGCCCGGCCAGCACGGTGCCCATCAGCCAGCGCTGCACCAGCATCCAGCTCGGCCGGCTCGAAAGGAACAATGCGATCGATCCCGCCGCGAGCGCGATCATCGCGTTCACGCTGACGCTGATCGCGATCTGGATTGCTCCCAGCACCACCGACTGCGTCAGCACGCTGCCGGCGGTGGGATCGATGAACTGCGGCAGCAGCGCCAGGTACAGCATCGCGATCTTCGGGTTGAGCAGGTTGGTGACGAAGCCCATCGCGAACAATTTGCGCGGGCTGTCAATGGCGAGCTGCTTCACCTGGAACGGCGAGCGTCCGCCCGGCTTCACCGCCTGCCAGGCGAGCCACAAGAGATAGCCGGCGCCGGCAAAGCGCAGCGCGTCATAGGCGAAGGGAATGGCGAGCAGCAGCGCCGTGATGCCGAATGCCGCGCATAGCATGTAGAACACGAAGCCCAGCGCCACGCCCCCGAGCGAGACGATGCCCGCCGCCGGCCCCTGCGTGATCGAGCGCGAGATCAGATAGATCATGTTCGGCCCGGGCGTAAGCACGAGACCGAGGCAGACGAGGGCGAAGCCGAGCAGGGCGGACGTGTGGGGCATGGGCGAACCGGTGCGGGAGATGCGATGGTTCTAATATGCGCGAGGCGGCGGGGCTATCGCGCAATTGCTCGGAGGACAATTGAGGTTCCAGCGTCGGGACGACACCGGAGATGAGGCGAGACTAATGCGCCTCGTCCCAATTGTTCGCAGCGCGCGCGTCGACGTGCAGCGGCACCGAGAGCAGCACGGCCGGGAACGGCGCGTCCTGCATCACCTTCTGCACGACCGGCAGCGTCGCTTCGACCTCGGCGTCGGGCACCTCGAAGATCAGTTCGTCATGCACCTGGAGCAGCATCTGCGCCGACAGCTTCTTCTCGGCGAGCGCATCCTCCACCCGCGTCATGGCACGGCGGATGATGTCGGCGGCGGTGCCCTGGAGCCGCGCGTTGATTGCCGCACGCTCGTTGAAGGCGCGCACCGAGGCGTTGGAGGCCTTGATGTCGGGGTAATGACACTTGCGGCCGAACAGCGTGGTGACGTAGCCGTGGCTGCGGCAGAAATCACGTGTCTCGTCCATATAGGCGCGGATGCCGGGGAAGCGCTCGAAATATTTCTTGATGTATGCCGACGCCTCTTCGCGCGCGATGCCGAGCTGGTTGGCGAGGCCGAACGCGGAGATGCCGTAGATGATGCCGAAATTGATCGCCTTCGCGCGGCGGCGGATCTCGCTCGGCATGCCCTTGATCCGCACGCCGAACATTTCGGAGGCCGTCATCGCGTGAATGTCGAGCCCGTCGCGGAACGCTTGTTTCAGCACGGGAATGTCGGCGATCTCGGCGAGCAGGCGCAGCTCGATCTGCGAATAGTCCGCCGAGACCAGCTTGTGTCCGGGCATGGCGATGAAGGCGCGGCGGATCTTGCGGCCATCCTCGGTGCGCACCGGAATGTTCTGCAGGTTCGGCTCGTTCGACGACAGCCGGCCCGTGGTGGTCGCGGCCAGTGCGTAGGTCGTGTGCACGCGATGGGTCTGCGGATTGACATAGGTCGGCAGCGCGTCGGTGTAGGTCGATTTCAGTTTTGAAACCTGCCGCCACTCCAAAATCTTCCGCGGAAAATCGTGGCCTTGCTCGGCGAGGTCGTCGAGCACCTGCGCGGTGGTGGACCATGCGCCGGTCTTTGTCTTGGTGCCGCCGGGCAAGCCCATCTTGCCGAACAGGATGTCGCCGATCTGCTTTGGGCTGCCGACATTGACGGGCTCGCCCGCGATCTCCTGGATCTCCGCTTCGACCCGCGCTGCGGTCTGGGCGAAGTCGCCGGAAAGGCGCGACAGCACCTGACGGTCGATCGAGATGCCGCGCCGCTCCATGCGCGCGAGTACCGACACCAGCGGCCGCTCCAGCGTCTCGTAGACCGTAGTCATGTGCTCGGCGACGAGGCGCGGCTTCAGCACGCGCCAGACCCGCAGCGCGATGTCGGCGCCTTCGGCCGAGAGCGGCGCGGCCTTGTCGATGGGCACCTGGTCGAAGGTGATCTTGCCCTTGCCGCTGCCGAGCAGCTCGCTCTCTTTCAGCATGGCGTGGCCGAACCAGCGCTCGGATAGCGATTCCAGCGCATGCGAGCCGCGCCCCGCGTCGAGCACATAGGAGATCAGTTGCGCATCGTCGGTGTTGCGCAAGGTGATGCCGTGCTGCGCCAGCATCACGGCGGTGAACTTGACGTCGAAGCCGATCTTGAGAATGCCTGACGATTCCAGCACCGGCCGCAGCGCTTCGATCGCATCGGTATGCTTGACCTGGTCGGGCGCAAGGCCGGCATCGAACAGGCCGCCGTCGCCGCCGGACTGCTTGTGCGCCAGCGGTACGTAACAGGCCTCGTTCGGCGCCAGCGCCAGCGCGATGCCGCAGAGATCGGCCTGCATCGGATCGATCGAGTTTCCTCGAAGTTCGATCGCGACATGACCCGTGTCATGAATGCGTGCAATGAAGGCGTTGAGTTCCTTCAGTGACTTGATCGCCTGGTACTTGCCGCGGTCGACCGGAAGCTTGCGTAGCGCCTCTTCACGCACTGCTGCGAGCGAGATCGGCGCGCCCTTGGGGCTTGCGGCCTTGTCCTCCTTGTTCGCCGATTTGTTGGGCTCGTTCGGCCGGCCCTGCGGTGTTGCGCCGGTGCCTGGTGCGGGCACGACGTCCGAGGGCGGCAGCGGCGAGAAGACGCTTGCGCCGCTGGCATAGCCGGGATCGGCATCCACGTTGGCGGGATCGATCTGCGAATACTCGGCGACGCGGCGCGTCAGCGTGGTGAACTCCATCGCCTTCAGGAAGGCGATCAGCTTGCGCGCATCCGGCTCGTGGACGGCGAGGTCGTCGAGCGGAACCTCCAGATCGACCTTGTCGTCGAGCAGCACGAGCTGACGCGAGATGCGCGCCTTCTCGGCGTTCTCGAGCAGCGCCTCACGCCGCTTCGGCTGCTTGATCTCGGTGGCGCGGAACAGGAGCTGTTCGAGGTCGCCATATTCGGTGATCAGCTGCGCCGCGGTCTTGATGCCGATTCCGGGCACACCAGGAACGTTGTCGGTGGAATCGCCGGCGAGCGCCTGCACTTCCACCACCTTCTCCGGCGGCACGCCGAATTTCTCGATCACCTCGGGGATGCCGATGCGGCGATCCTTCATGGTGTCGTACATGGTGACGCAATCGGTGACGAGCTGCATCAGGTCCTTGTCGGAGGACACAATGGTTGTGGTGGCACCGCGTTCGCAGGCCTGCCGCACGTAGGTCGCGATCAGATCGTCGGCCTCGAAGCCCACCTGTTCCAGGCAGGGCAGGTCGAAGGCGCGCACCGCCTCGCGGATCAGCGCGAATTGCGGGATCAGATCATCCGGCGCGGGCGGCCGGTGCGCCTTGTACTCGGGATAGATCTTGTTGCGGAAGGTGATCTCCGACTTGTCGAAGATGATCGCCAGATGCGTCGGCCGGTCGTTCTCGGGCATGTCGCGCAGCAGCTTCCACAGCATGTTGCAGAAGCCGAGCACGGCATTGACCTGGAGACCATCGGACTTGCGGTTCAGCGGCGGCAGCGCGTGATAGGCGCGGAAGATGTAGGAGGAACCGTCGACCAGGAACACATGATCGCCCTTGCCGGCCGCCTTGGCGGCGACCGGTTTGGCAGCAGCTGTCGCAGCAGCGGGCTTGGCGTCGGCGGCAGCCTTTGGCGTGGCCTTAGTGTCAGCTTTGGCGGAGGTCTTCGGGGAGGTTTTGGGCATGGCCGCAATGTATGAATTTTTGCGGACTTTGACAGCCTCGGACGGCGAGTTTTTGGGCCGATTCCCACACCTCATCGTCGTCCCGGTGAAGGCCGGCCCCATAACCACTGGGCGCAATTTGACGAAGGTTGGCAGCGATTAGGCCGTGGTATGAAGACCGCGATGCATCGATAGATGACGCGGTATGGGCCCGGGCCTTCGCCGGGACGACAAAGTACTACTCTGCCGCCTGCAGCACCGGCCCCGCCTTCTTCGGCGCGATCCAGAATACATCGGGCCGCTCGAACAGGAAGCGCGCGTTGAGCCGTAGCGCGATCCGCCAGATCACGAGTGCGCCGAGCACGCCGGCGATGGTGACGATCAGCGACACCGTGCCGATATCGGGGATGATGCCGGTGCGCAGCAGCAGGGTCCGTGTCGCCGCCATCGGCAGGAAGAAGGCGAGATAGATCACGATCGAATGTTCGCCGCAGAAGCGGAAGAAGTTCAGCCAATGCGCGCGTGCGAGCAGCGTACCGGCCGTGATGATGGCACAGGCGCCGGCGAAGCCGAGTACGAGCGACACGATCTTCCATTCGCTGGCGCCGTGCGCGACGAGGCCGGCATTGACCAGCGCCCATGCCGCGAGCGCTGCGAGCGCCCATGCCGGATGGCTGCGCGCGCGATCCGACAGCGCGAACACGTAAGGGGCGAACAGATAGCCCGAATAGAAATAGACGAAGCGCGCGCAGAACTCGTCGATCGCGGTCCAGCCGGTCGAGACGCGCGCCGTCTCCAGCGCCGCGGCGATGAGCCAGATTGCAGGCGGCGAGATCCTGCGTGTCAGTTTTGTGACGACGAAGAAGACCGGCAACAGATAGATGAACCAGAGCGTGCCGAACGGCTCGACGAAGGATTCGAGGTACAGCAGGCCGACCTCGCGCCAGCTCGTTTCCGCGGCGAAGGCCGGCGCCTTGAAGCCGAACTGGATTGTCACCCAGACGACATAGAAATAGGCGAAATGCATCACCTTGCGGTCGAGATAGGTTCGCCAGTCGCGGTCGATCACGAGCGGCAGGAACAGGCCCGAAATCAGGAAGAAATCCGGCATCCGGAACGGCTTTGCGAAGGCCACGGCGACATGCATGAAACCGGTCCCGCCCGCGGCGAGCTCGACCCCAAGCACCGAATGCATCATCACGACCATGACAATGCAGATGCCCTTGGCGTAGTCGACCCAGTCGACACGCGCGGCGGCCGGAGCTCTGGAAGGCCCGTGTGCTGCGATTGTGCCGGATGAGGCCATGGTGTTCCTTTTCGGGGCGCGTACCGCCCGGCCCTGTGCGGCCGCGGGGCAGTTTGAACCCTTGCGGTTTCGACTTCTTTACCGTTCAATTCGCGTGCCGGTTTTTGTTCGCAGACGGTTCCCTTCGATCGGGAAAGTGCTAAACCGCCCCGCATTGGGGTTTCGTTAACCAAGCCAAAACAGGGTTTTCATGCGCATCGCGATGATCGGAACGGGCTATGTGGGACTGGTGTCCGGGGCCTGCTTTGCGGATTTCGGTCACGACGTCACCTGCGTCGACAAGGACGAGAAGAAGATCGCGGCCTTGCACCGCGGCGAGATTCCGATCTACGAGCCCGGCCTCGACGAGCTGGTCGCAACCAACGTCAAGGCCAAGCGGCTCGACTTCACCACGGACCTGTCCAAGCCGGTGGCGGACGCCGACGCCGTGTTCATCGCGGTCGGCACGCCCTCGCGCCGCGGTGATGGTCACGCCGATCTGTCCTACGTCTACGCCGCCGCGAAGGAGATCGCGCAGTCGCTGTCCGGCTTCACCGTCGTGGTGACCAAGTCCACCGTGCCGGTCGGCACGGGCGACGAGGTCGAACGCATCATCCGCGAGGCTAACCCTGCGGCCGACGTCGTCGTCGCCTCCAACCCCGAATTCCTGCGCGAGGGCGCGGCGATCCGCGACTTCAAGTTCCCCGACCGCGTTGTCGTCGGCACCTCCGACGAGCGCGGCCGCAAGGTGATGGGCGACATCTATCGCCCGCTGTCGCTGAACCAGGCGCCGCTGATGTTCACCGCGCGCCGCACCGCGGAGATGATCAAATACGCCGCCAACGCCTTCCTGGCGACCAAGATCACCTTCATCAACGAGATCGCCGATCTCTCCGAAAAGGTCGGCGCCAACGTGCAGGAGGTCGCGCGCGGCATCGGCCTCGACAACCGCATCGGCACCAAGTTCCTGCATGCCGGCCCCGGCTTCGGCGGCTCGTGCTTCCCGAAGGACACCAAGGCGCTGATCAAGATCGCGCAGGACTATGACGTGTCCTTGCGCATCGTCGAGTCGGTCCTTGCCGTCAACGAGAACCGCAAGCGCGCGATGGCGCGCAAAGTCAGCCATGCGCTCGGCGGCTCCTTGCGCGGCAAGACCATCGCCGTGCTCGGTCTCACCTTCAAGCCCGACACCGACGACATGCGCGATGCGCCGTCGATCCCGCTGGTCACCGGGCTGATCGACATGGGTGCGAAGGTCAAAGCTTTCGATCCCGTCGGCATGGAGCAGGCGAAGGGTGAGCTGCCCACCATCACCTATTGCGAGGACGCCTATTCCTGCGCGCAAGGCGCCGACGCGCTGGTCATCGTCACCGAATGGGTCCAGTTCCGCGCGCTCGATCTCGACCGGCTCAAGGCAACCATGGCCCAACCGGTCGTCGTCGATCTCCGCAACATCTACCGCCCCGAAGAGATGGCGGCCGCCGGCTTCACCTATGAGAGCGTCGGGCGCTCGTCGCAGG